>NZ_CP021978.1:0-4800000 GCF_004803895.1 Streptomyces hawaiiensis
CACATGAAGATGCGGGCCCTCCACGGGGCAGCCAAGGGAACGTGACGAGGCCAGGAAATGCAGATCTTCCTGGCGCAGGCCCAGGGCCTCCCCGATCCGCAGGCCGGTCGCGGCGAGCAGCGCGATGAGGAAACGGTCCCGCGCCCGCGGCGTATCCGCGATCATGCGGCGGATCTGCTGCGGGGACAGGTCCTCGTATCCGGGTTCGCTGACCTGGAAACGGAAGGCCGATACCTGAACCTGGCGCCACTGGCCGCGCTCGCCGGCGTCGTAACCGGCCGGCAAGAACCGCAGGAACTTCGGCTCCGACAGCAAGCCCGCCGTCTGCGCGGGGACCCAGCCGTGCAGTGCGCCGAAGCGTAAGAAGTCCGCAACCGCCGTCATCACCGCGTTCGCCGTGCCCTGCGAACGGTAGCGGGGCGCAGCCGTTGCCGGGGAGCGGCGGCTGCGGGCCGGCAGCGGCGAGGTGACCAGCCACTGCTGCAGCCCGGACAGAGCCATGAAACTCGGACGTGACCACTCGATACGGCGCTCGGCGCAGTAGTTCAGATAGAGGGCGAGACGGCCCGCGTAGACCCGTTCCGTGTTCGGTGAGCGGCCCTTGCTGCGCAACCCGGCTAAGACGCCATTTCAGTTGGCGTGATCTTGCGGCAGTCTGGGGTGATGACTGCTGCGCTTGTCGAGCGGATGGCGCCGGAAGACCTGTGGGCGTTGTTCCAGCGGGTGGTGCCGCCGGCGCCGGTTCGCCCTCAGGGTGGAGGGCACCGGCGGCGAGGGGACCGTGAGGTGCTGGCCGCCATTATTTTCGTGGCCACCTCGGGTTGCACCTGGAATCAACTGCCCCCAGGCTTCGGCCTGTCGGGCGTGACGGCCTTCCGCCGGTTCACCGAATGGACCGAGGCCAGGGTGTGGGCCAAGCTTCACCGCCTGGTCCTGGATGAACTCGGTGCCCGAGGTGAGCTGGACTGGTCGCGGTGCGCGATCGACTCGGTCAGTGTCCGGGCCCTCAAGGGGGCAGCTGACGGGACCGAATCCGACCGACCGCGGCAAGAAGGGATCGAAAATCCACCTCATCGTCGACCGCCAGGGCCTGCCCCTGTCGGTCGGCATCTCCGCCGCGAACCTCCACGACAGCCAGGCCCTCATCCCGCTGGTCCGCGGCATCCCACCCATCCGCTCACGTCGCGGCCCTCGACGCCGGCGGCCCACCAAGCTGCACGGCGACAAGGGCTACGACTACCGCCACCTGCGGCGATGGCTCGCTTCTCGCGGCATCCGGCACCGCCTTGCCCGCAAGGGCATCGAGTCGTCCCGGCGTCTGGGCTGGCACCGCTGGGTCGTGGAGCGGACCATGTCCTGGCTGACCGGCTGCCGCCGCCTTCACCGCCGCTACGAACGCAAGCCGGACCACTTCCTCGCCTTCTAAAAACGCACACGCCTCGACATGCAGGTCGTAGGTGCGTGTGTCGGCCACCACCCACCGTTCCACACCCGTCGACGGAGACATCGAACGCTCAGCCACAAAGCTCTGCTCCACCCCCAAACACAACCAAGACCCGTCGGCCACCGAGTCGCGGACCGTCAGACGTCCATACGACCAGGTGACATCCCTGCCAAACACACCACACAGAACAGCGCACTATGGATAATCCCTGTCCTGTAGTCGACGCCCTGGCACTGGCCGCGCTCAAGCGCCGAGGAGTAACGGCGCCCGCCATGGGCGGGCGCCGTTACTCTCGCGTGCACAAGTGGGACAAAGCCATTCTCGGTTCACAGCACCGCGAGGATGAAGGTCAGCAGCGCCAGGGACAGGGTGGCACTGCCCGCGAAGGCCACCGCAGCGCGCAGCAGGGCGGTGGCATAGGTGGCTCCATCGATACGAGCGAGCAGACCGGCCGCTGCTCCTACGAGCGTGCAGAAGAGACCGATGACGGCCAGAAGCAGGGCCAGCAGGAGCAGGTGAGTGGATGAGGTGTTCATGCCTTCTTCCCAGGACAACCGACGACGGGGACTTCGGCGAATTTCGCGGTTCTGGTGTTCACCGGGGTTCAGGGCGAACAAAGATGAACGAAGACGGTCGCGGTGGAGACGGAGAAGCAGGACATGGGGGACGTGAACGAGGATCCGCTCGCGGAACTCGCGCTACGGCTTCGCACCCTCAGGGCGCAGCGGGGTTTGCAGATGGGTGGGTTGCAGCAGCGGACCAGGCTGGGGCGGACAACGGTCAGCCAGGCACTGAACGGGCAAGTGGTACCCACCGAGACCACCCTGGTGGCCCTAGCGAAGGCCCTGGGCACGGATGTGGAGCCATTGCTGGCCCTCCGCGAAGCCGCAGTGCGCATACGGCAGGTCCAAGACTCCTCAGGAGAGGCCGCGCACGGTCGGGACGACGGACCGAGCGACGCCGCCGAGGACGAGCGGGACGCCGACGCCGACCGGGCGCTCGCGACCTACGCGCGCCGCGTCCGGGAGACGTACGGAAGTCTCGACCTGGAGGTCCTCACCCCCGACAACGACCAGAGCACACAGCCGAGCGTCGAGTTGCGCGAGGTCTTCGTCGTGCCGACCGTCCGGGCCGACCCGCCGCCTGTGGAGCTCTCCCGGGAACTCATGGGCCAGCTCCTCAAGGGCGAGGAGCTGGCCGCGGACGGGGAGCTGCCGCCGGGGCTCGACCTGGAGCTGCTCGACTCCCTCATGGAGGCGTACCGCCAGCAGCCCGCCGAGCACGTACTCGATGTCCTCGCCCGGGAGAAAGGCCAGCGGGTCGTGCTCCTCGGCGACCCAGGGGCCGGCAAGTCCACTCTCGCGCACTACCTCGCGCTCGCCCTGACCGGCGGCCTCGGTCCCGACGGGGCCCTCGCCGGCCTCGCGGGCCGAATCCCCCTCATCGTGGAGCTGCGGCACTACGCCCAGCCGGCCTGGCGGCAGCAGACGTTCGCGGAGTTCCTCGCACACCTATGGACCACCGAGGGAATGGGCCTTCCACTCCCCGTCCTGGGCCGGCTTCTCGACGCGGGACGCGTCCTCCTCGTCTTCGACGGGCTCGACGAGATCTTCGACCCCAAGTTCCGGGCGGAGACGGCCCGCCGCATCGCCGGGTTCGCCGCCCACCACCAGCGCTGCCGGGTGATCGTCACATCCCGGGTCATCGGCTACCAGCGGCAGACGCTGGACGGAGCGGGGTTCGCCCACTACATGATCCAGGACCTGGACACCCCTCGTATCCACGAGTTCGCGCGCCGGTGGTACGAGACGGCGTGCCCCGGACAGCCGACGCTCACCGAGCAGCTCCTCACCCGGTTCAAGGACGCGGTCGCCCACTCGCGGTCAGTGCGCGAACTGGCCGGGAACCCGCTCCTGCTGACCATCCTCGTCATCCTCGGCCGCCGGCAGACCCTCCCCCGCGACCGGCACGGGGTGTATCAGCACGCCGTCACCGTGCTCGTCGCCCGCTGGGACCGGGACGCCAAGCATCTGACGGCCCCGCTGTCCGAGCCGGTATCCGAAGCCCTCGACCTGCTCAGCCAGACCGAACGCCTGGAAATGCTGCGGCTCCTCGCCCGCAGAATGCAGGAGGGATCAGGCGGCATCTCGGGCAACTACGTGCCCGAGGCGGACATCGAGGACGTCTTCCGCCAGTACCTCCAGCTCTGCGACGTCCGCCCGGA
Organism: Streptomyces hawaiiensis; assembly: GCF_004803895.1. NCBI lineage: Bacteria > Bacillati > Actinomycetota > Actinomycetes > Kitasatosporales > Streptomycetaceae > Streptomyces > Streptomyces hawaiiensis. Next base: position 3,669 of record NZ_CP021978.1, read on the forward strand.
CGTCGCGCGCCGCGCCGCCCGCGCCATGATCCAACAGCTCCGGGAGCGCAACTTCATCCTCGCCCGGTACGGCGGGGGCGCCTGGGGCTTCGTGCACCGCACATTCCTGGAGTACCTGGCCGCGGCGGACATCGTCCACCGCTACGAGCACGAACGGGAGTGGACCCCCGAGGCCCTCGTCTCTGAGGTCCTCGTCCCGAGGGCCGAGGACACCACCTGGCACGAGGTGATCCTGCTGCTCGCCGGGCAGCTCCGGGAGCACGACACCGGGACGCTGGTCGACAGCCTCGTCCGGCCGGCCCCCTTCACCGACCGCAAGGAGCGGCTCGTCCTCGCCCTCCGGGCGCTCGCCGAGGTGAAGAAGATCGGGGCGCTAAGCACCCAGAGCGTCGCGGTGGTCGACGGGATCACCCAGTACCTGAGCGCGAGGGCCGAGAGCTTCGGGACGTTCTTCCTCGACGCGGCGTACTTCGCGGCCGAGAGCGTCACCCCGTCACTCGCCTCCTTCGGTGAGAACTGGGCGGGGCGCGACCGCTATCTGACCTGGTTCCACGTATGGGGTCAGTTCATCGAGTCTCGCGTCCCCGCCCAGCTCGCCGGTGCGCTGCACCGTGACTTTCCCGCCGTCATCGCGTACGCGCGGTTCGCCTGGTCCACGAACGCCCGCGCCGGAGCCCTCGCCGTCCTGGGCGAACGGTGGCCGGCGAGCGCCACCGTCACGGAGGCGATCAAGACGAGTGCCGTGCATGACGAGGTCATTGTCCGCATCGCCGCCCTGCAGGCCTTGGGCGTCCGCCCGGTCGAACGCGAACGGGCTGCGGAGCTGCGGCTGTTCCTCCAGGCCCGCGCCGTCGGCGATCCCACGCCAGGTGCGCGCAAGGCGGCGCTGAGCTGTCTGGCGCGCCGCCACCCGGACGACGAGACGGTGCGCTTCCTTCGGTGGCGGGCGCGGGAGGACGTCTTCGACGCGGTACGGGCCACGGCGGCGGAGTTGCGGGCCGAGTTAGTGTCGGAACCGAAGGACGAGGGCGGCGGGGCGCGCCCAGTTCCCGCACCGCGTCACCCCGTCGACGCTCCCTGGAGAGACGACACCATGTTCGGCTCCAAGTTGACTGCGGGAACGGCGATGGCGGCCTGGCGGTCCCGCCAGTACTACCAGCTCAGCACGCTGCTCGACCGCCAAGAGCTGATCGGCAGCCGGGAGATGCTGACCTCGTGGCTGCAGAGGCATCCCGAGGACCTCCGGTTGCTGATGCGGGATGCCCTAAGCCTCGCGCCCGCCCCTCGCGAAAGGGCCGCGGAGACCGCTCTGCGCGCCATCGGCCACAGCCTCAGCACCGAGGCGCGGGACTTCCTCATCGACTGCTGCCGGTCCTCCTGCCACATCCGCCTGCGGCGGACCGCGATGCATGTGCTCGGCGAGATCTGGGGCGGCGATCCCGCGGTGACGGCCGCGCTCCTGGAAAGCGCGAAACGCGGTCCGGGCCCCGAACTGCGGGTGGCTGCCCTCCAGGAGCTGACCGAGCACTGCATACACCTCCCGGAGGTCCGTGAGCTGCTGTACCACTGCGCGTCCGCCGATCGCGATCCCGTGGTATGCGACCACGCCCTGCGCTGGATGGCGCAGTGGTGGCCCGACCATCCGAAATACACCGCTCTCTTTGTCACCGACCCGCGAGCAGCGGACGCACCCGAACCCGAGCGGCGTGCCGTGTTGCTCCAAGGGCTCGCCGCAGGCGGGCACGAGGCGGAGTTCGAGCGGCAGCTCGCCGGTGAGGAGGTGCCCTGGATCCAGAGCCAGATGCGGCACGTCGAGCGGCTGCGGACGGCTCCCGCAGCCGCGGCCCCCTCCGTCTTCCACGAGCGGCTGCTGACCGGCCTGCGGAGGCTCCTCAAGGCCCGGGCCCGGGCCGGGAACGCAGGCTGAGCCGCCACGCCGCCCGGCTGGCACCAAAAAATGCGGGCACGGCGAAGCACACCGAAGCAACACCGGACTGAGCAGCCCGCTCCCACGGCAAGCACGTACGGGACTTCTCAGACGAACGGAAAACCCGTGTGCTTCGCCGCCGCGGCCAGAACAAACGTCCCTTGCACTCCACTACCTCTAGATAATCGACATCACCGGCGAAAGCGCGGGGTGGAGGCGATCTGCTTCGCCGACACCCGCGGCTCGCAGGTCGAAATCGTGCAGAACATCGGCCGCGCACTCAGGTTGAACAAGGACGGCAGCACGAAGGTGGCCAGGATCATCGTGCCCGTCTTCCTGGAGCCCGGCGAGGACCCGACGGACATGGTCGCCTCCGCCAGTTTCCGCCCCCTTGTAGCGGTCCTCCAGGGCCTGCGCAGTCATGATGAACGACTCGTTGAGCAGCTCGCCTCCCGTGCCCTCAGCAGCGGGAAGCGCAAGTTGCACGTCCGGCGCGATGAGGAGGGCCGGATCGTCGGCGCGGACGGCGAGGGCGACGGCGAGGACCAGGAGCACGACGACACCCAGGCCGCCGCCGAATCAGCCCTGCTCCACTTCTCCACTCCCCGCGACGCGTCGACGATCGCCGCTTTCCTGCGCACCCGCGTCTACCGGCCGGAGTCGCTGGTGTGGCTGGAGGGCTACCGAGCCCTGCTCCGCTGGCGGAAGCAGAACAAGATCACCGGCCTCTACGCCGTCCCCTACGACACCGAGACGACGGTGGGCGTCACGAAGGACTTCCCGCTGGGCAGGTGGGTGCACCAGCAGCGCAAGGCACTGCGGGCCGGGGAACTGGAGCCGCGACGCAAAGAGCTGCTGAACGCCCCCGAGGCCGGGATGGTCTGGGAGCCCGGCGACGAGGCGTGGGAAGCCAAGCTCGCCGCGCTGCGCTCCTACCGGCAGGCCACCGGGCATCTCGCCCCCAGGCAGGACGCCGTGTGGGGCGAGAGCGAGGCCGAGGGCCTGGTGCCCATCGGGCAGCACATGGCCAACCTCCGCAGGAAAGGCGGCCTCGGGAAGGACCAGGAGCGGGCGGCAGAGCGCGCAAAGCAGCTGGCCGCGATCGACCCCGACTGGAACTGCCCCTGGCCACTCGACTGGCAACGCCACTACCGCGTCCTCGCCGACCTCGTCGACGCCGACGGCCACCTGCCCGACATCGCACCTGGCGTCCTGATGGACGGCGACGACATCGGACGATGGCTCGCACGGCAACGCGAGGCGAGCACCTGGGCGCAGCTGTCCACCGAGCAACAGGAACGGCTGTCCCAGCTGGGGGTGGAGCCGCTTGAGGCCCCGTCACCCGCTCCGGCGGCCCAACGCGCGGCGAAGGGGCCGAGCAAGGCACAGCAGGCGTTCCAGCGCGGACTTACAGCCCTCGCGCAGTGGGTGGAACGGGAAGGGCATCGGCCTGTACCGCGCAGCCACGCTGAGGAAATCGCCGTCGACAGGGAAGCGGAGCCCGTGGTCGTGAAGCTGGGTGTATGGATCTCGAACACCAAATCGAGGCGCGGCAAGCTCACCCAGGAACAACTCGACGCACTGCGGAAGCTGGGCATGGAGTGGGCATGACGCTGTCGGCGGGCGCAGGGCCGGGAGCGGAGCGTCATGCTCTCGGCCGCGCCTGAGTGGGCAAGCCCCTGGGGCTGCTGCTTAATGCCTCCGTCAGCGCTGGAACACTCTCCGCATACACCGTCTAGTAGGGCCTGGTGGTCGGCGCCGCGCAGCAGGTGGTGCAGGCGGTGGCGAACCGTCACCACCACAGAGCTCTCGGGCTCCGGGGCGAGGCTGAGCAGGCAACCGACGTGCAGGCGCCGTCGGCGCCGAATGGGGCGTCGGTGATGCCGGCGTAGTCGTGTCGGGGATCTGACTGGCATTCAGGCATCCGGTCCCGGGGTCCTGCGCCGTGTATGTGGGTGGAGGACAAACAGTTCCGTGCCCTCCGACGCATGTTCGCCCACGATGCCTTGGAGGCAGTCCAGTGCCCAGCAACGAGCGCACGCCCATCGCGATCGCGGTGATGGGTGCGGCCTTCGCCACTTACCTCGCGATTTCCAGTCCGGCCCTCGTCCCGGCCATCACCCTCGGCGTGGCCGCCTTCGTGGCGCTCCTAGCGTTCTTGAAGTTGTAGTGCCGCGCCAAGCGCTGGGCCTCCAGCGCGGCGGCGTGCGGCGTGCAGTTCCTTCTGGACCTGACGCCGGAGGCGACCGCGCTGGAGGCCGCTCATGCGCGCATCTGTGGGGCTGAAGCCGCCCCACAGATGCATCTGCCCGGCGGGTGGACTGACCTGCGGTTTCAAGGAACTTGGAAAAAGTCGGTCCGCGGGCATCCGGATTCAGGCCCTTCCAGCGTGTAGGTGGGTGAAGGCGCTGCCTTCACCGCTGAAGACACCTCACAGAAGGGAGCTGAGCCCGATGGCTTGGCCTGAGATCCCGTGGGAGGCCGGTGTATACACCGCCCGCCACGGTACGCCGCCGCGGGCGATGTGTGGTCGGAGGTCACCGTGACCGAAGAAGCGTACTCGCCCGCTTTTGATAGTGATCCGAACAACAGGTTCACGACTCTGAGACGTCCTCTCATGTCGGCAGCCATGGCGAAATCATCTGACCGGAACTTCGCTGAAGATGCGGTTCAGATCACCATGGAAAAAGTATTCAAACGATTTCCGGACCTGGGTCTCATCAGTGACAGTCGACTAGTTCAGTACAGTCGTAAGGTCCTGTCTCACGTAATCGTTGACGAATTCAGGAATAACAAGAAGCTCCCCATTATCCCGGTTCCCCCGGAGGTTCTCCCTGAGGGGACTTCATCAATCGGAATTCCGGAGTCAGTTCTCGTTGCTGAACTCCGAGCCGAGATTTACAAGTTCATCACCGAGTTGCCCAATGCTCAACGGAAGGTTGTTGACCTCGCTATTGTGAGAGAACTTCCGTTGGAGGAAGTGGCAGAGGAGATGGACGTCGAAGTGGACACCGTCCGGAGGTATCTCGGGGCGGCCCGTCGACGGTTGGAGAAGGCAATGGTTGCGTCATCCGAGGAGGTGTCAGCATGAGCAGTTGGATGTTCGATGAGGAGCGCGAAGCGTTCGGACGCCTGGTCCTGCTGGAGCTCTTTGACCAGGCATTGCGCGAGGAAAACCGGTTGGGTGAGGTCTCTTACCTCACCCTCAACCAGGAGGGCCGGCCTTCGGGCCGGCCCCCGGCCGGGGCCTGCCTCGTGACGGTTGAAAACCCGCTTCGGGTGCGGGACCTGCTGCGCGACCGGCGTCAGCGGGATCGACTGTGCGAGCTCTTCAAGCTGCTCAACAAAGACACGAAAAACCAACTAGAGCCCGCCGAAGAAAGAAGAGTCGCCGAAATCGCCGAGGCTTTTGGTGATCTTAAGGCTGCTTACGGTTGGTGGCGAAGGGCTGCTGCCAGCGGCGACGAGGACGCGAAAGACTATGTAGAGATCCTAGAAGAGGAGTTGGGGGTGAGCGATGTTCCAGACGATGCGGCTACATCTAGAAGGCTGTTTCGCGAACACTTCACTGTCCCTCAGGTACGACTCTTGAGGCGTTTCTGCAGTCGTGAGCAAATCGCGGAAGCTGAACTGAACGATCTATTCGGGGAGATCGAGCAGTTCCTTTCCAACCCAGACCAAGTCGCGGACGGTGGAAGGCGTATTTGAGCGAACCTCATTGGTGATCCCTGAACTCTCTCCATGAGAGGGAGTGGGTGAGAACTTCAGCGATGCGGCGGCTACCTCTTGGCAGAGGTAGCCGCCGCGGCCGTTCCGGCAGCACTCAGCAAGGACCGCGAGACAAACAAGGCGATGGTCGGCGCGGTCCTACCGGCGGGCCACAGGAACCTCGCCCCAGGGCAGGTGGAGCGAGGGCGAGGTTCGCCGACCTCGTCGACGCCGACGGCCGCCTGCCCGACATCGCACCCGGCGTCCTCTTCGGCGGCGACGACATCGGACGATGGCTCGCACGGCAACGCGACGCGAGTACCTGGGCGCAGTTGTCCACCGAGCAGCAGGAACGGCTGTCCCAGCTGGGGGTGAAGCCCGTCCAGCCGTCATCTTCGGCCCCGGCGGCCACCCGCGCGACGAAGCCGGGCAAGGCGCAGCAGGCGTTCCAGCGCGGCCTGGCTGCCCGCACGCAGTGGGTGGAACGGGAAGGTCACCGGCCTGTACCGCGCGGCCACGCTGAGGAGATCACGGTCGACGGCGCGACGGAGCCGGTGGCCGTGAAGCTGGGCGTCTGGGTATAGAACACCAAATCGAGGCGCGACAAGCTCACCCAGGAGCAGCTGAATGCGTTGCGGGAGCTGGGCGTCACATGGGCGTGACGGAGTAGGTCGCCATGTGCCCATTACCTGATGGGATGCTCGTCAGTTGATGGTGCGTGTGGCAGCAAGGCTCCTCGGCGCACCTGGCGGTCGCTGATCCAGGTTCGTACAGCGCCCGTTTCCTGGATCCGTACGGTGGAGAACAGCTGATGCCGTGGGGCGAGGCCGCTCGTGTCGTTTCGTCTGGAGGACTGCGGTCCGGTACGTCCGTTTCCCCTGCGGTCTGGCCGTCGTTTCGCGCCGGGCTGGTGGTGGTCGGCTACCACCGGGCGGCTGGTGCACTACGGGTCGGGTGTCATGCGCGCCCAGGTGATGCTGCTGGACCGTGATCCTTCGGTCACGGCGATGGCATGCCGCCCTGTGGAGCTGTCCTGGCGGGGATCTGAGGGGTCCGGGGTGTCGCATGTGCCGCATCTGATGGCGCGGTTCAGCGACGGCGGCGGTCTGCTGCTCGACTGTGCCGGACGAGGGGAGATCTCTCCCCGGCTCGCACACCGTGCTGACGTCATGGCAGCGGCGGCACGTGCGGTGGGATGGCAGTACCGGGTCGCCTCGCCTCCCGAACCGGTTGTCGCCGCCAACCTGGGCTGGCTGTCGGGATACCGGCACCCTCGCTACCGGGACACCGCGCTCTTGGAAGAGGCGGTGCAGGTCTTTGCCCGTCCTCGGCCGCTGATCGAAGGGGCACGTGACCTCGGGGACACCATCAGGGTTCTCCCGGCCCTCTTCCATGCCCTATGGACCGGGTCGCTGTCAGCCCCGCTGAACGAGCCCTTGCATGAACGGGTGACCGTGACAGCAGGCCCGGGCGAGGGGGCGTCTGCGTGACGGCGGCAGTACTCGATGTGGGGAGCCAGGTGCGGTTCGAGGACCGCTCCTGGACGGTGGTGATGCTCGAAGGGGCCCGTGCCAGGTTGGTCGACTCGGACAACTCCCCGGCGACGGTGCTAGTGAGCTATCTGTTCGCCGCTCCTGACTTCGAACTCGTCGGAGCGGCCCGCCCTCAGGTGCCTCCGTTCGGGCTCCTGGAGGAACTGCCTGTGCAGGCACGTGAGCGTGCTGAGGCCTGGGAGCGGCACGTGTGCGAGGTGGAGACCGGCCTTCCGGTGCCGGGGCAGGGCGGTGTGCCGCGGGCGGAGTTCGATCCGGCGCAGCGGACTGTGGCGGAACGGGAGGAGGCCAAGGCAGCGGAGTTGACCGTGGCGGGGCAGCAGACGAGTGCGGTGACCGTGCGGCGGATGCGGGCCCGTTACCGCGAGAAGGGGCTGTGGGGGCTGGTCGACCAGCGCACGGCGCGTAGGCGTTCTGTGGTGGGACGGGCCGATGAGCGTGTGGTCGCTGCGATCACTCAGGTGCTGGAGGCGCAGCGGGAACGCTCCAGTGGCACGCTGAGCCGGCTGCGGCGCATGGTCGGGTGGGTTCTGGAGGAAACCCATGGTCCCGGCGCGGTGGAGGTGCCGCCGGTGACGACGTTCAACCGGCTGGTGCACGCGCTCGCCGACGGCCACGGGCTGCTGGGGTCGGCGGCACAGCAGCGGCGGCGCACGTCGCGGCCGGCCCCTCCCTTCACCCCGACCGTGGCGCTGCGGCCGGGTGAGCTGGTGATGCTGGACAGTACGCCGCTGGATGTGCTGGTGGTGCTCGCCGAGGGGGTGACGGGGTCGGTCGAGTTATCGATCGCGTTGGACGTGGCAACGCGCAGTATCTGTGCCGCGGTGGTGCGTCCGGTGGGCACAAGATCGGTGGACGCGGCGGTGCTGCTGGCGCAGATGGTCACGCCCATGCGGATGCGCCCGGGGTGGGAGACGGCGCTGGCGATGTCCCGGTCAGTCATCCCCTATGAGCGGCTGGTGTCGTTGGATGCGCGGCTGGAAGGGGCAGCGGCCCGGCCGGTGATCATGCCGGAGACGGTGGTGGTCGATCAAGGTGCGGTGTTCGTCTCCCATTCCTTCATTGCCGCGTGCGAGAGCCTGGGGGTGTCCGTTCAGCCCGCGCCGCCGGCCAACGGCCCGGCCAAGGGCCATGTCGAGCGGACGTTCCGCACCATCGGGGACCGGTTCTCCCAGTACGTGGCCGGCTACAGCGGCTCGGATGTCACCCGGCGCGGCACGCGCGTTGAGGACGAGGCGTGCTGGACGCTTGCGCAGGTGCAGGACCTGCTGGATGAGTGGCTGGTCACCGACTGGCAGCACCGCCCGCACGCCTCGCTGCGCCATCCGCTGGCACCGAAGCTCGCCCTGTCGCCGAACGAGATGTGGGGCGCGCTCGTGGGAGTCACCGGCTATATCCCGGTGCCGCTGAGCGCGGACGACTACATCGAGCTCATGCCCATCAAGCGGGTGGCCATCAACGACTACGGCATCCGCTTCGACTACCGCACCTACGACCACAAGGTCCTCAATCCGCACCGCAGCAACCGGTCGGGCGCGCCGGACGGCAGATGGGAGGTGCACCACAACCCCTACGACCCCCATCAGATCTGGGTGCGGCTGCCCACCGGGTGGGAAGAGGTGCCGTGGATCCACCGCGGCTGTGTCAGCCTGCCCTTCACCGACTTCACCTGGCAGCACGTCCGTGCCGCAGTCGAGCGCCGCGGCGACCGCGTCGAGCACGAGCGGCAGCTCGCCCAGGCCCTGGACCGCCTCCTGCGGCGTGCGAGCAACGGTGCCGGGACCCGCCGCGAGCAGACGGTGGCGGCGCGCGCCAGCGCAGCAGCGTCCCTGGCCCGACCGGCCGTGCCGCAGGCGGCCCCGGACCCCGTGGCGGCTCCGACCCTCTCCTACGGCCTGGTGGGTGCCTTCACACCGCTGGAAGAAGAGGATCAGCAAGGGGAGACAGGGTTCGAGGACGGCTGGGACGAGGACGACGACCTGCCCGGCCCCGCTGACGTCGATGAGCCTGCCGGAGACGAACAGCCGGACTCCTCAGCCAAAGTTCCGCGTCCCTCTCGGATCTATGACGCCTACCAGGAAGCAGCACAGTGGTGACAGACGCCCCTGCCGACAGCACCCTTCACGACGGAGCGAGGGCTGCGGCGTACGCACCGCCGACCACGCGGGACGGCTGGCAGCAGTTCGTCGCCACTCCCCCGCTCCACCCCCGCCAGCAGCACCTCCTCGCAGACCTGGGCCTCACCGCCGAAGGCGCCCGTGCCGCCCGGCCCCGCCGCATCCCCCAAGCCGCAGCCTTCGCGGCCGGTCTCGCCCACGCCCGCGCCTGGGCCCAGCAACACGGCAACCTCGCCGTCCCCGAACCCGCCCGCCACGACGGCTACCGCCTCGGCACCTGGCTGCGCACGCAACGTCGCCGCGCCAGCCGAGGAAAACTGCCCGCCGACCGCATCAAAGCCCTGGAAGCCATCGATCCCCACTGGAACCCGGCGGGAGGACTGCGCTGGCGCCAGGCCTACCTCACCGCCTGCACGCATACCACCGGCCGATCCCCGGCCACCACGGCCGATTTCAACGCGCTCCCAGCCGACACAGCGAAATGGCTGTTCACCCAGTGCTCCAGCTACGACAACCTCCAACCCGAGCAGCAACAGCAGCTCGCCGGCATCGGCCTCACCAGCGAACGGGCCCGCGCGCTGGCGCCACCACCGAAACCTCCCCAACCAACCCGCCCAGCCCGCCCACGGCTGAAGAACCCGCCCTCGGCCGTCGCCGCCGGCCTGCCGTACGCCCGGTCGTGGGCCGCCCAACACGGCAACCTCTCCTCAGCCGGCTACCGCACCGAACACGACGGCTTCCCCCTGGGATGGTGGCTGTACAAACAACGCCGAGCCGCCGGGGCCCACGTGAAACGCACCGGCCGGCCCTGGCCCCACAACCCGCCACTCACCGCGCTCGACCCGTGGTGGAACCCACCCTGGCGCGCCACCTGGAACCACAGCTGGCACCAAGCCCACACCTGCTACAGCACCGGCATGCCCTTCCCCAACCAGACCACCAAATGGATCCGCACCCAACAACGCACCTGGGACCAGCTCCACCCCCACCAACAACACCTGATGGGCACCATCGGCATCCACGGCCCCACACCCCTGCACCGCTACAACAGCCACCCAGCGAACCTGACCGACCAGCCAACAGAACTGATCAACACCCACGAAACCAACCCAGAGCAGCAAACCCGCAGTTCACAGGCCCACCCAGCCGGGGCCCGCAAGCAACGCCCGCCACCTCGCCAGCACACACCACACCGCCAGACCCAACCAACCAACTGATCAGCCCAGCTCAACCCTCCGGCCACCGATCAGAAAGAACGAACCACGACAGGAAAGATGGAAATGGTGGAATCCTGCGGCAGCTCCGCCTGCGCCCGCTTCAGCGCCTCGTAGACCAGCACTTCCTCACGGGAGTCGAAGACGAAGCCGTCCCGGTTGAGGGTGGGGCTGTTCTCTTGGCACGTGCCCTAGATGCCTGGTTGGATGCTGTTCCCGCAGTCAGTCGCTCCTGCAGGATCTGCCGCCAGTGTCCATCGATCTCGGGGAGCGCGGGTGCGGCGGTGATGCCGCCGATGTCCAGGCCGTGCCGCCCCGCCACATGTTCGAACACCGGCTGGATCGCTGCGGTGACCTCTTCGGTGAACCGGGGGACGAGGTAGGGGGGCACGATGAGGACGGCGTCCTCCCAGTCCCCGAATCGGTTGCCGGGCACCAGTTCCACGTCTTCCACATCCGACAATAGGGCAGCAGCCCGGCTGTTGCCCTGCTCGTACATCAGGAACGCGGTCTGCGCCAGGACGAGTTGCAGGGTGGACGCCGCGGATTCGCCTGGCTGAGGCGAGGGGTCCGCGGTCGTGACGGCGACAGACACATGTACCTGCGCGGCCTGGCCTTCCGGCACGGAGTGGGCGAGGGAAGGCGGTGTTTTCCCCTGCACGACCAGCTCGATGGCGGGCGGGGGATTGAGAAGTTCTGCAAGCGCATCCTCGAGTACCCCGCGCGAACCCGAGCTGATGAAGTTGTCGTACGCGCCCTGATTGTTCCAGCTCAGCGTCAGCGTGGTGCCGTCGTAGGAGAGGACGTTCGCATTCTGCCCCAGGAGGATCCAGGCGAACCGCCGTCGGTTCCTGACCACTTCCAGGAGCTTCGGCCACAACTCGTGCATGCCGGCCGTCTTGTCCGCCATTCCGCCTCCCCACGTTCTGTTCCACCGCCAGCGTACGAGCAGACGCCGACAAGACCGTGCGCCTGAGCTACAGGGCTCCGGACGCCACGGCGCGGTCGCGCAGAGTTCGCAGGCTGGTGCGCACCCCTTGCTCGTCTTCGATGTGCCATTCGTTCATGCCCTGGCAGGTCTTGGTGCCGCGGGCGACAGCGCCGGCCTCGTCGACCCGCCCGTACGGGGTGCCTCCGGTGGCAGTGAGGATGATGCCGCCGTCTTCGTCGATGGTGGCCCAGTGGTCGGTGGAGCGGTAGGTGAGCACGATCCTCGTGCCGCCCGTGAGGATCCGGGCTGCGACCATTCTGGCGACATCCGTGCGGCGGCGCCCTGCAGCGGGCCTGCGGCGCGCGGCGACCACGGGCCTGATCTGAGCAGTCGGCTCGTTGGAGCCGGACGCGCTGGGCAAGGTGACGGGCAGGCCGAGGCGCTCCGGGTTCCAGATGTGCTCGAGCAGGCTCAGATACAGTTCCTGGCGGGTCTGGACGACGGAGGTCATCGCCTCCCGGGGTCCGAACGGTCTGAGGACCTTGTCAAGCTTGTGGGTCTTGATGAACTCGCGCAGCAGGGGATTCCGTTGGTCGTAGCCGGGGGCGATAATGCCCAGCAGGACGTTGCTGCGGGCGTAATAGGCGGCCTTTCCGTTGAGGGGCAGGTCGTTGATGCTGGAGTTCTCGCGCCCCATGAGCAGCCGAGGCCGCCCAGTTGGTTGCGGCGGCTGCGGAAGACAACCGGGTCGGGTATCTCCTCCTCCACACGGTGGTGGTGGTTGGCCCACAAGTGCTCGATGTGGAACCGTTCCCGGTCGAGGTAGGCGAGCACGTCGTGCGGCCGCTGGCAGGCCTCTTCGACGTAAGCGGTGGCCCGAGCCAGCAGGTAGCGGATCTGGTGGGCGTTGTTGCCGCGCAGTCCCAGGGTGGCCGCATCGCGTATCGAGCCCCCGTCGTGGGTGACGCGATCGCCCAGCGCGGAGGCGACGTCGGCCGTGGTACGGCACTTGCGCAGGAGCGGAACGAGCGTGTCATGGACCAGGGAGTTGGAGTCCGCTGACTGCACAGGCAGGTCCTGCAGGACTCTGAGGGCGTACCAGCGGTCCATGTAGACAGCGACCAGACGGCCCTTGTCCTTGGCGTCGGAGGGCCGGTCGTCGGGATCGATGGCGGCGAGGATGGCGATGGCCTGGCAGCTGAGTCCGTTGCGTTCGTTGAAGAGCACCGTCTCCAGGCGGTCGCCGCCTGTCTTGAGTGCTCGGCTGGCGGCGAGGAACGGCCGAAACAGTCTGGCCGACTTCAGCAGGTCCTGCACGAAGTGCAGAAAGTTACTGGGACGTTCGGGTACCAGTCCCAGGTAAGCGGCGTTGTGGCGGACCCACACATTGAGGTTGCTGTCGATCTGCCGGCGGTCGTCTTCCCGGCCCTCACGTGCGCAGCGGGCCATAAGGAAGGCTTTGATGAAGCGGGAAGCGGCGGTGGGTCCTCCCGGTCAGTGGCCAGTTCCCGCAGCATCTCGTGCCATTGGGTGTTGAGGTGGTCTTCGTTCGCTCCGACGTGGGAGAGCAAGTGGCTCTTCAGAAGGTCCACGGCGGTGAGGCGGGCGCCACGGTCGTTCATCGTCTCGAACATCCGGTAGCCATGATCGGAGCTGGCCGCCCGGATTCCGACCAGGACCACCCGGTCCAGCAGCCACTCGGTGAACCGGGGGAGGTTCTCCGCATCGAGCTCTTCCGCGAGCTGGGATTCGATCTGCTGGCTACGTGCCCACAAGTTGCGACGGGAGAGGGAGTCCCCCACGCCCGTTTCGTACTTGCGGGCCTCAGCGACCGCCCTCAAGACGGGCTCGTGATCGGTGATGCCGAGCGCGAAATGTTCTCCGTCGATCGTGATCACCCGGTTGAGCCGGTCGACCGCCCTGGCGTCCCCACGCTCCTGCGCCGAAAGCCGCAGCTGCAGGAAGAGCAGATGCAGCGTGACGAACCGCTGCTGCCCGTCGACGAGATAGCGCCGGTTCTTCGACGGCTCGTAGTAGACGAACGGCCCCAGGAAGTACTGCGGTGCGGTGTGCGGCCGGCGCAGGTACGCCGGATCCGTCGACCAGTTCCTGAACGATCCACACAGATCCCGCAGCAGGGTGCGGATTTCGTCCTCGCCCCAGGTGTAGTCACGCTGGTAATAGTCGATCTCATAGGTCACTTCACGGAACAGTTCCTTCAGGCAGAAGCCCTGGGACCTGATCTCGTCCGAACCCATGACACCACTCCCACCTGCCCGGTTATCTACTCATGCTCCCAACTCCCCCGGTTCCCGTACAGATAGCGTGTGCGCGGCAGGGCCACGGCGGACGGTGCGCCTCACGTGGGGGTGGAGAAAACGGCCACTCTGCAGCGGACTGTTCCGGCTCCCCACCGGTCAGTGAGTGCCCTAGCTGTTGCGGGGCGCGAGGTTGTTGACGGATCGATCGTGACCTCGACCAGCGGCGGGCTGTTCGGTCCCTTTGATGTTGGAGTCGTCCTCGCCCGCGATGTGACGGGTGAGGAGGTGGAGTGCGTCTGCTGAGGATGCGTCGTTGGGGTGTAGATCTCGAGGCGGTGGTCCGGGCTGTCGGGCTGGAGCCACACTTGGTAGGCGATGCTCGCGGTACCGACGGTGGGGTGTTGCAGGTGCATGTCGCCGGTGGTGCAGTCGGCGACCTCTCCGGTTGCCCACATCTGGGCGAACTGGTCGCTGCGCATGGTGAGCTCGCCGATGAGGTTCGCCAGTCGCGCGTCGGTTGGGAACCGGCCGGCGGTGAGCCTCAGGTACGCGACGTGGACGCGCGCGAGCTCGTCCCAGTTGCGGTGCAGGTCCCGGGTGAGGGGGTCGAGGAAGAACATCCGCGGGATGGAGGGACGACGAGCTGGGTCTGCCGGGGCGTCGAATTCCGTGTGTTCGGCGAGCAGCGCGTGACCTGTGCGGTTCCAGGCGAGCACGTCCCCGCGCCTGCCGAGCACGATCGCGGGAGTAGCCTCGCCCAGCGAGTCGAGCAGCGCGAGCACACGAGGATGGGGATGTTCGGCGGGCGGTTCGGTGAGGCCGGGCCGGTCGGTCTGGCGGGCGAGGTTGTGTAGGTGGACTGTCTCGACCTCGTCGAGTTCCAGCACCCGGGCCAGTGCGTCGAGAACCTGCGCCGAGGCTGTGCCCGCTTGTCCCTGCTCCAACCGCGTGTAATAGCCGGCGCTGACGCCTGCGAGGTGAGCCAGTTCTTCTCGGCGCAGCCCTGGAACGCGCCGACTATTGCCGTAGGTGCGTAGCCCGATCGCGTCCGGTGTGACCTGGTCGCGGCGGCTCTTCAAAAATGCTCCGAAGCTCTCCACACCATCGAGCCTAGACATGGTCCGCGGTGGTGTGGGTGCACCTGCTGGGTGTAGCCACACCAGGTGTCTGGATGCAACGCTCCAGGCGCCTGGAGCGTTGACGACATGACTCACCACGCCTCACCCACGACCAACGCCGGTAACCTCCGGGCCTGGCTCGGTCTGCTCGTCGTCCTCGGCCCCGTGCTGCTGGTCTCGATGGACGGATCCATCCTGTTCCTCGCGATGCCCCGGGTCAGTCAGGCGCTGAGCCCCAGTGCCGACCAAGCACTGTGGACCCTGGACATCTACGGCTTCGCCGTAGGGTCACTGCTCATCGCGTTCGGGAACATCGGCGACCGCTACGGACGCCTCAGGCTCCTCATGATCGGCGCGATTTTCTTCGGCCTCGGCTCTGCTGCCGCTGCCTTCGCCCCCACACCGGAACTGCTCATCGCCGCCCGCGCGGTCATGGGGATCGCCGGCGCGACCCTGCTTCCCTCCGCGCTGGCGGTTCTGAGCGAACTGTTCACCGACCCCAAGCGACGCGCACAGGCCATCGGCATCTTCGCCGCAGCATTCGCTGCCGGCTTCGCGATCGGACCGGTCATCGGCGGCGTGCTGCTGGAACGCTTCTGGTGGGGATCGGTGTTCTTGATCAACCTCCCCGTCATCGTCGGCTTCCTCTGCTTCGCACCGGTGCTGCTCGGCGAGGTCCGGGCGACCCAGCCTGGGCGGATCGACACCGCCAGCGTCGTGACCTCCGCCGTCGGGCTCCTGCTGGCGATCTACGGCATCAAGCACGCGGCCGCCCAAGGCCTGACAGTTACCGCCGTGGCCACCGTGCTCGCGGGCATTGCCGTGCTGGCGTGGTTCGGTCTACGGCAACGGCAACTGGAGCACCCGCTCATCGACTTCTCACTCTTCCGCGACCGGATCTTCACCGTCGCCGTCATCACCGGTCTGCTGCCGCTCGCAGCATGGTCAGCTGCCGCGTACCTGGCCGGGATCTACCTGCAGTCTGTCCTCGACGTCCCCGTCTTGCAGGCCGCGCTCTGGGCGCTGCCTGGAGCCGGCGTACTCACCACCACCTGCATCGTGACCCCGCTGGTCGTCGACCGCGTCGGCAAGCGCGCCGCGCTGCTCGTGTGCCACTTCTCCATCGCCGCCGGTTTGCTCCTGCTGCTGCCCACCACCATCACAGGCGGAATCGGCTGGTACGTCGCATCCACCGCGGTCGCGGGCCTCGGCTATGGCATTTCCTTCGCTGTCGTCGCCGACACCGCCGTTGCCGCAGTCCCTCCCGAGCGCGCCGGATCCGCAGGTGCGATCGCGGAGACCAGCAACGAGATCGGCAATGCTCTCGGCATCGCGTTGCTCGGTTCGCTGGCAGCTCTGCTGTTCCGCCTCCAAGGCCCCGACCTCGCCCCAACCCTCGACGAGACACTCCAGCTGCCTGAACTGACAGCGGCGATCGTGACCGACGCCAAGTCGGCCTTCCTCACCGGACTGCACGTCGCCGCGGCGGCAGCCAGCGTCCTGCATCTCATCCTCGGCCTCGTCGCGCTCCGCTGGCTGCCCCGGCCGGCCAAAGTCACCGCGGCTGAGAATGAGACGGCCGAGACCCGATGACCCACACCAACGCACCTCTCTCAGAGCCTGTCGGGTGGCCGGTTGATTACGCTGCGATGAGGTTCTCGACGGTCTCGGTTCGCGCGGTCTTGCGATGGGGTTCATGGCTCCAGCGTGCTGACTGCCCGGCGAGTCGGACGAGCATCAGGCGGATCATCGCCACCTTAATCATGGCCTCGGAGGTGGCGGTCAGCCGTTCGTAGTCGCGGGCCAGGCGGCGGTTGCGGACCAGCCACCCGAAGGTCCGCTCTACCACCCAACGGCGGGGCAGGATCTTGAAACCCTTGACGTCGTCGGTCCGCTTCACGATCTCCACGACGATATTCAGCGCGTCGCGGGCCCATGAAAGCAGCGTGGAATCAACGGAGTTGGCGTATCCGCCGTCGGCCCACACCAGGCCGACCGTGCGGAAGCCGGCGGCGAGCCGCGCCAGGACAGTGCGGCCTCCGGCCCGGTCCTGCACGGAGGCGGAGGTGACCGCGACAACCAGGAGGAGTCCCATCGTGTCCACGATCGCGTGTCGCTTGCGACCCGTCGTTCGCTTGCCGGCGTCGAATCCGCGGGCCTCGCCGCCCTCGCTGGTCTTGATCGACTGGGCGTCGATCACGGCGGCCGAGGGTTCGGGGTCGCGCCCGGCCTCGACGCGTACCTGGCG
Organism: Streptomyces hawaiiensis; assembly: GCF_004803895.1. Taxonomy (NCBI): domain Bacteria; kingdom Bacillati; phylum Actinomycetota; class Actinomycetes; order Kitasatosporales; family Streptomycetaceae; genus Streptomyces; species Streptomyces hawaiiensis. The sequence continues at coordinate 20,746 of NZ_CP021978.1, forward strand.
GCGGAGCTCGTCGTGGACGCGGTCCCAGGTGCCGTCCTCGCGCCACTTGGTGAACCAGCGGTGGGCGGCGTCGAAGGGCATCAGGTCGTGCGGGAGCATCCGCCACTGGCAGCCCGACCGCAGGACGTAGAAGATCGAGTCGAGGACCAGCCGGTCGCCGTACTTGCGTATCCCGCCACCTTTTCGCAGGTCACGCACGGGAAGGAGCGGCTGGATGGTATCCACATCTCATCGGTCAGGCTGGACGGATAACATGGGCCGCTGACGGCCCCGGAGTTGTCGCACGTACACACACCGCGTGATCATTCCGGGGCCTTCGTCATGTCCGGCGACCCAGGGCCTCAGTTACACACCGCTCTCGATCGTCCACCCGACAGGCTCTGAGATTGGCTGAGACAGCTGGAACTGGGCTGTCTCAATCAACGGCTCAGGGGATCACCTCGATGCGTTCCATGTGTTCCTCGCCCCACTCGCCGAGCGGCTCCAGCGCGGTGTTGAGGGAGCGGCCGAACTCGGTCAGCGAGTACTCCACCTTGGGTGGGACCTGGTGATAGACCTCGCGGTGCACGAGGCCACTGGTCTCCATCTCCCGGAGTTGAAGGATCAGCATCCTTTCGCTGATGCCGGGCACGGCTCGCCTCAACTCGCCAAAGCGCAGCGGTCCTTCGCCGAGTGAGAACAGGATCAGCCCCTTCCATTTCCCCCATGACGGCGATGGCGGCGTCGAATCCGCAGGTGTAGGTCCGCTTCGTCATCAGCACTCCTACTACTGACGTTGTCGCCGTGGTGTCGTCAAGGTGAGGCCGGTTTCGGCGAGGCATCCGTCGATGAGGTGGCTGCGGTACTGGATCTGGCGGAGACCGTGTCGGAGCGTGCTCATGAGGTGGTCGGGGTCGGTGAAGGCGGTGTTGGCCTGGCTGCTGCGTCGCAGCAGCGACCAGATGCCCTCGACGGGGTTGAGGTCGGGTGCGTAGGCCGGCAGGAAGTAGCAGGTTATCCAGTCGCGGGTGTCGATGAACTGCCGCAGTCGGCGGTCCTTGTGGACGTTGAGGTTGTCCCACACGAGCACGATGGGTGCGCCGAGCTGCTGGTGGGCGGCGATGAGCAGGTCGCGGTAGTCGGTCCAGGTGAAGCTGCGTCTGCCGCCCCGCTTGTGATCGACGTGCCGCTTGGGCCGGTAGATCAGCCGTGAGCGTTCACCGTGCTTGTAGCAGGCCAGAGCGGCGATGGAGAAGCGGCGCTGGGATCGTCCCCGGACCCGGATGAGGGGTGTGTGTCCGCGCCTGGCCCAGGTGCGGCTGGTGGGCGGCGTCATCGAGAAGCCGGCTTCGTCTTCGAAGCACAGCCAGGCATCGAGCGCCGCCACGGACCTTCCACCTGCGGCCAGGTCTCCTTCACCCAGCCCGCCACGGCCTCCTCGTCGCGCTCGACCGCTCGGCGGGCCGGGACCTGGTGGCTGAACCCATGCCGGTGCAGCATCTGCGCGATCGCCGACAGCGTCATGCTCTTGTGGAACCTGCGCCCGATCAACGTCTTGATCCGCGCCAGGGTCCATGTCTGGTCCGGCCATCCGTGCGCGACGGGACCCGTGGCGAGCTCCTGCTCGAGCACGGTGAACAGGGCCTCACTCAGCTTGGGCCGTGACACCGGCCCGGCAGACCGCAGCCCCTCGGTGCCGGCGTCGTGCCAGGCCCGGCGCCAACGCTGCACCGAGCGCACACTCACCCGTAAGTCCTTGGCGACCTCGGCGTTGGAGGCACCGGCAGCGAATCGCTCCGCGGCCTGCAGCCGGATCCGCTCGCGAAACGACTGCCGTTCAGGCGTCAGCCCACCACCCTGCGGATATCTCACACAACCGGCATACCGCGACGATCACGCATCGTCAGCCCCCAACGACATCACGCCGAAAAGGTCAGTAGCGGTGAGGGCCCATGGTGGACCGTCCGGTGGCGGCCACACATTTGCCTCGCCCCTCCTGCGGAGAGCAACCTCAGGCCTGCGCAACCCGAAGCGAAGGAACACCCCGTGCTCGGCCCCGGCCTGCAGCCGGAAACACCACCCTGAGTCGCTGCACCGGCGCGATCTCGGTTCGTCACCTGTAGGTGGCTGGACTGAGCGCGCCCGCTCTGTCCGGCCTTGTTGAAAGGACGGGACGGATGGACGAGGTCACGATCGGTGTGCTGGCACTGTTCGGTTTTCTCAGCATGGCTCTCACTCATGGCGCGAAGCTGGCACGCGACATCGACGAGTTCATCGAAGCGTGGCGTGGGCCGGCACACAGTCTGCGACGGTGGTGGCGTCGGTGGCAGGACCGCCGACGGTGATGCGGTCGGCGGCCCTGTAACTGTCCTTCCTGAAGCCTGCTGGTTGAGTCGCTCGGTTGCTGGAACACAGTGCTGTCGGGCGGAGTGCTCGGCCAACGGAGGCTGTGGCCTGCTGCCATGTTGCCGTCTGACGCCGCGTGGTCGTCACACGGACGGGACGACGAGGAACAGTGGACACCGCGCGGGGACACCCAGATCAATCCGGCCAGTCACCCGCAAGCCAGCACGGCAGATCCCTGCCTCACTCACGACCTAAAGATCAACTACGACACAGCCGCATCGACAGCCAAGTCAGGAAACTATCTATCTAGTTACGACATCTTCTATCTACTCACAGCATCACAGTTGAGAAGCTCAACCGGTCTTCCTGTTAGAACACGCTCAATGAACCACAGCAGTTCAGATGCCATACCAGTCAAGATCACAATGTCATCTCTGGAATCTAAGCACAGCAGGTCAGCAGTGCTCTCATCTCGTAATTACATAGAAGACCGACACCCGAGGTGCGCAGTGGTACAGGGTGCGCAGCAGTGCGTAGTCCCGTGCCGCAGCCGGATAGTCGGACGCGGCCGCCAGGCGCGCGCGGGCGAAGGCGAAGAACGCCGTCAGGCGCTCAGCCGTGGGCGGCAGCCGACGAGGGGTGTCGTCCCAGACATGCCGCAAGCGGTTGAACCGGTCCAGCGGGTCGCCCACCGCCATGCCGTACAGGGCGCGGATCTCGGTGGCGTAGCGGTCCCGGACGAAGCCGTGGAACGTACGAAGCATCTGCAGATACTGGCGCCTGGTCCCCGCGGCCCGGCCCGCCAGCAGCAGTTGGCGGAGCATGGCGTCCACGTCGGCGGGCTCGATCTGCCACACCGGCCGGTCGAAGTGGTCCAGCACCCGTTCCAGCAGGGACGTGTAGCAACTGATCGTCGTGTCGGCGAAACCCCGTACCACCCACGTCGAGACAAACGCCTCTGTACAACGGGCCTGGAAAGCCCACTCATCCCGCGCCTGGTCGACATCGGATGCCGAGGTGGCAAGCCCGCCCGCGATCAGCCGGAGAAACCGCTCCCCCACACCACACCACCATCCCGCGACAACCGTCATTCAGGTGGCGCCTGAACCATGCGCGTGCCACCGAAGCCATCAACGAGACACCAGAAGGAAAGCAACCCCCGCCTTACACATACCCCTCCAATCCACACGCCGGCCCCGGAAGGCGCTGTGCCTCGTCCAGCACCAGCACACGAGGCTGTCGTAGCGCGTTCACCAGCGTCAGGTCGGCCTCCCCCGCCCCGCGCGGCAGACGCCTACCCAGCTCCAGGGCGTCCGCGAGCACCCGACGCAGTTCGGGAACCGTCGGGTGCACACCGACGTGGACCCGGCGGACCCGGGCCGGGTGCGGCAGTTGGGACAAGGCGTACTGCAGCGCGACGGTCTTGCCCTGGCCGGCGTCGCCGTACAGACACACCACCGCCCCCACCGCGGCCGCGTGCGCGACCGTCCGCAGCACTGACCGCACAGCGGACGTGTGCACCACCTGCGCGCCCGGTACCAGGACCGGGACCTGCGCCAGGTGCTTTTGCTCGCGCAGAAAAACCTGCCCGCATGTGTCTTGGCCGGCCACGACGTTCAGGCCCAGCTCGCTGAGCGGATCGGGCCTGCGTGGCCCGGCCACCTCAGGCTCCCGCTCGACCAGCAAAGCCCGGCCCGCCCGGCGGTCCCTGCGGATCACCCGGTGCAGTGTCGACGCCGACGGCACCGAGGCCCCGCCGCTGGCAGCGGCCAGCCGGCGCCTGAGCTCAGCGACATTCCCTCCGACCTCGCCCAGCAGCGCCCACACCTCGTCCGACACCGCATACCCCTGCCGGACCGGCGCCTCTACCTGCCCGGTCGTCTTGGCCTGCTCAAGCCAGCGCCACACCGTACGCTCGGAAACCCCCACCGTCTCAGCGACCGCACGCACATGCCACGTGGCCAGCTCCCCCGCCTGCTGCCGCTCCAGCAAACGACGCACCACCAGCCCCCTGGGCAGCACAGGCCCACGGCCGGCCCTTACCTCTTCCACCCCACGATCACACCGGCCGGGCCCACCTCAACGCATCAGAACTCTCGATCCTGAGACAGCATCAGCTGCCATGCGATAAAGCCCCACGACAGCGATCCCGGCCCTCAATCTCTCACCTCATGACAGCGGCCCACCCACCCACAAACCCCCACTGACCAGCCCCGTAACACCAACCCCTGGACCAGCGCGACCGACTCTCACCACCACCGACACCAACCCGAGAGACCGCACCCAGGCGGCTCGCATGCGGGAGCGGATCGCAGAACTGCAGGAACTGGTCGATGCCGACGACGTGAGGGCGGAAACGGAAAGCCGCCTCAGCCGTATCGCGCTGGACATGACGGACTGGGCCCGCGAGTTGGATCTCGAGCATGCAGACGATGCTGAAGAAGTACGCATCAGCCTCTCTCTCCTCAACGTCGTTTCCTGCGCACTGAAACCAGTCGTATCCCCCTCACCCGCATCGGCAGCGCAAAGAACTGGATCGGGTACCACCTGGTCGCGCACCTGGCCCTGCACACCTACCTGCTCAAACACCAGCGGCCCGTCCCGCACTTCATCATGTTCGACCAGCCCACCCAGGCCTTCTTCCCCGAAGAGGTCCATGACGTGGGCGCCCTCACCGACGCCGACTGGGAAGCAGTCCGCAGCTACTTCTCCCTCATGCGAGACGTCGTCAACCGCAACGGCCAGGGACTGCAGATCATCGTCTGCGATCACGTGAACTTGCGAGATGAATGGTTCCGCGACGCCGTCATCGAGAACTGGCGCCAAGGCAAAGCCCTGATCCCCACGGACTGGATCATCGAGGCATAAACCTGCCTGTAGCGCTGGCGTTCCTCATGGGCCTTGTAGCTCAGAACTCCCGTGACCTCATGGGAATGGCGGATTTTGCTGGGGCCCGGCAAAATCGAAATGGTCCTTGCGGCTGTCCGGGACGGACACGACCGGGTGGCCGTACCGGCAGCGCAGGGCCGCGCTGGAGTCGGTGTTCGCCGCAGGGCAAGAGCGAACGAGCGGACCTCGTCAGCTTCCAGCTCGACGACCGCTCACAAGCCGGGATCACCAACGTCTGGCTCACACACAGCCCGATCCGGAGATGGCCGACGGGCTGTTCTTGTCCTCCGTGACGCACGGGTGGAACAGGGCCGGCAGCGGGTCACCCTGCCGCAGGCCGGGCGGCTGCGGGCGTGGTTCCCGGGCGAGTTCGAAGTCCGGGTGGCGTCAGCGTGGCCGGGCCGCGGGAGGCAAGGGCGCCGCGGCTGGCAGCCGGTTTGGCCGCCATGAGGCTTTCGCCTGCTACTGGTCACGGGGCTCTCACTCGTGCAGGGCGATCAGGGCGTTGTATGCCTGCTGGATAAGGGGGATGCCGGTTCCGGATGCGGTGTTCGCCAGGGCGACCAGGGCGGTGCGGTGGCGGGGGTTGAAACCGGCGAAGACGGTGCAGCCGAAGGTGCCGCCCGAGTGGTGGTAGAGGACGGAGCCGTCCGGGCGGGGGCGGAAGTTCCACACCAGGGCCAGGCCGTTGCCGTTCGGCATGCGCAGCCGGGGCCGCAGGACGTCTTCCAGAGCCGTCCGCAGCGTGGGCGGGGTGTTGTCGGCCGTGGGCGGGTCGAGGAGGGCCTCGGTGAGGGTGAGCAGGTCGCGGACGCTGGAGCGGAGGGCTCCTGCGGGTGCCAGGCCGGGCATGCGGAGCGGGGGCTGAGCGCGGTGGCGCCGGTGGCCGGTGACCTGCGTGGAGTGCGGGGGCGGAGTGGCGGTGCAGCTGGTGTCGCGGAGGTGGAGGGGCCGAAGGACTCGGGCTTCGAGCAAGTCGGGGTAGGAGATGCCGTCGGCTGCGCCGGTGAGGGCGTGGCCGAGGAGGCTCCCGCCGAAATTGGAGTAGTGCATGCGGGTGCCCGGGGCGGCCCGCAGGCGGGCGTGGGCCAGTGCGTGCAGCAGGTCGTCGGTGGTGAAGCCGGCGTAGGCGGTGGTGCACAGTCGCGGGAGGGCGGAGCGGAGCAGGGTGGGCAGGAGGTGGGGCAGGCCGGGTGGGGTGGTGGGCAGTCCCGATGTGTGGGTGGCGAGGTGGGTCAGGGTGATGTGGGTACCGCGTGGGGGCAGGGGGGTGCCGGCGGGGAGGTGGCGGGCGAGCGGGTCGTGGTGGTGCAGTTCGCCGCGAGCTGCTTGTTCGGCCATGAGCAGGGCGGTGAACGTCTTGGTGAGGGAGCCGATTTCGAAACGGGTGCTCGCGTCGGCCGGTGCTCCGGCGCGGTGGGCGGTATGGCCGCGTACGAGCAAGGCGCGGCGGCCCTCACGGTGGAGGCCGACCGCGATCGCGCTGGCTCCGCGTGCTGTGGTCGTGGTGGACAGCAGGCTGTGTGTCGCCTGGTGGACGGTGGCGGGGTCGAGTGCGTGCTCCGCTCCGTCCTCCGGGTTGCCGGCGAGGAGGGAGGCGGTCATGCGAGTGTGCCGGGGGCGGTTGCGGACGCGGCTGAGGTGCCCATCGAGTCCAGGGCGCGGGTGAGGGCGATAGTTGCGGCGATGGCAGCCACCACGGTGGGGTGGTGGTGGTCCTGGAAGCGGGTGGCGGGGGCGTCGTCGACGGGCTGGTCATCGCGGGGCACCAGGCCGTCCTCGTGCTGAATTTCCGCCAGGCGGCGCCAGTCGTCCGGCTCGGCGTAGGGCTCTGGCAGGCAGCTGCCGATGAACAGCAGTTCGCCCACCAGGTCCCACTGGCAGGTCTCCGTCCAGACGTCCGTCCATACCGGCAGCCAGCGGGTGATGTAGGCGGTCACGTCACCGGGCAGTGCGTGCGGGAGCCGACCCCAGTCAGTGAGGTGGAAGACGGTGTGAGTGACGGCGTAGCCGGTCATCCAGTCGATGTGCCAGGGGGGCGGGGTGCTGCCAAGCCAGGTCGCCCGGGTCAGCGTCTCCCAGTCGGGAGCTCCCGCTCCGCGGTCGTGGCCGGTGATTCGGAGCGCGTTGGCAACGGCGAGCCGCCGGTTGGGGACGTGTTCGACGGCCTGTGCGGTGCCTGCCGCAGCGAGGTGGGAAGTCAACCGTTCCAGGCCGCGATGGCTGTAGCCGGCCCGGGCGAAGTGGCCGTAGCACTCGAAGGCGTCGGTGGCCAGGGGGTGGCGCAGCAGCTGCTCGTACAGCAGGGCGCCCTCCTTCAGCTCCGTCCAGCAGAAGTCGAGCAGTTCCCGGGCCAGCGTCGCCTCTCGGCTGCTGGCGGCCCCGTCGCGCAGGATCAGGCCGGCCGTCAGTGCCGTCTCCGCCAGTGCCTTGTACGCGTCCAAATCCTCAGTGAGGTCTCGCCCGTGGAGCACGCCTTCGTGGCGGTGTGTGTGCGCGGGAGCGGATGTCGTGGGCGGTGCGGGCCAGGGAGGTGCTCATACGGTCTCCAGGCCGAGCAGGTTGTGGGTGATCTCCGTGTCCAGCAGGCAGCGGTCGCCGCCGCCGCGCAGTGCGATGTCCTGCGTCAGCAGGGCGGCGTCCAGAGGGAGAGCGGTGCCCTCAGCGGCGAGCCAGGCCAGCCAGCGGGTGATGCGCGCCGCGCTCAGGAAGTCGCGTCGCAGGACCGCCCGGGTAGCGCCGCGCGCCAGGGCCAGGACGTGGGAGCGCGCGGCGTCGTGCACGGGCCCGTCGAGGCCGGGCAGGGCCAGTGATGCCAGCAGTCCCATCCGCCACGACCAGGGCACCCACCCCTCGCCGCTGCCCCCGCCCGGGAAATCCCCGGTGGTCCGGGCCGCACGATGGCGGGGCGCGGCGCCCCCGCACGGGGGCGGACCTTGGGGCACTGGTGCCGGAGCACCGCCCAAGGCGGGATCGAGACGTTCCAGAGCGGTGACCAGTCCCCAATCGGTCCAGGCCCTGATCCACGGCGCCTCGCGTCCCTGCGGAGGTGCGGAGGGCGGCCGCGGTGCCGGCGGCAGCGCCTGGAGACTCATGCGGACGGCGTCCGACTCCTCCAGTGGAAGGAGCTGGCCGGTCAGCAGACAGGGAGCCAGAACGTCGGCGCCCAGGATGCGTACGGCGGCCACCCCGGCCGACCGGCCGGGCGCCCGCGTCGTCCCACCGACGACCCCGGTGGTGGGCGGCTCACCTTCCGCCGCCCGGAGATGAGCCGCCACCACAGCTGTGTTCCCGGCGCCCCTCAGGGCACCGAGAACACAGCCCGCCAAAGACTCGGCGGAAGCGCTGTAAGCAGCGTGCGAGAGCCCGCTGCTCACTGGCAGCGGGGCTTCCTCGGCTCCTTCGGCTCCTTCGGCGAAAGGAGCGCGATGCCAATCGCTTGCGGACAGTAGGCCGGAGCAGCGCTCACCGGCGCCTCGGGACAGGCCGTCAGCTCCTCGATCAGACCGGCTTCCAGGACCAGGCTGTCCTGCCTCAGCGATTCACGCAGCATGGTGACTCCTCGATGGGTAGGGGGCGAGATCACGCAGGGGGCACTCACCCCACTCCGGAAAACTACAAAAGGAACATAGCGCCGCAAAACGTCCCCCGCTGGTCGGGAGCGTGCCCACCGGGGCAGCTTTGCGGCGCGCTCGGTGTGGGCGGCGGGAACGTCACGCTCCACTGGTCAGAGCAATGCCGTTGATTTAGGGCATCGGTGCAGGTGGAGCGCATACTGATGGCGGTTTTGGGTGAATAGACCCTTCGGATGCGTGGGGAGATTCGCCCCAATTTGATGATGCGCCAGATGTTCTCGGGACATGGCAACGGGGCTCCCGGTAGGACAGAAGATCGACCAAGATCCGACTGTCTGCAAGGGAGCCCCGTTGGGCGCTCAGTCTGCCATCGCTGCTGCCTCGATCGTCATCTCAACGACCCGTCCAGTGTCCCCGCGAAGCCCCCGAAGGCGGTTGGAGCCGCAGTTCGGCGACCGGATCCGGCTCTGCGTACTCACCGAAGAGATCACCCCTGAAGTGGTCGACGAGGTACTGGAGTTGACGGGGAGTGCCGAGCGCCGCCGCAGGCTTCTGCCGGCCCGCGCGGTGGTCTACTGCGTCCTGGCTCTGTGCTTGTTCAGCAGTTCCGACAGTGCCGGGCCGCCGGGATACCGGGTGGTCCTGCGCCCTGACCGAGAAACTGCGGCTCCTGCCGGGCGGGATCGTCCAGCGCCTGCCCACCAGTTCGGCCCTCACCAGAGCCGCCAGCGTCTGAGAGACAAGCCGTTTCAGGCGCTCTTCGAACGCCGGTGCGACGCCCAGGCGACACCCACGACCCCGGGAGCGTTCGCCTTCGGCCTGCGGCTGGTCGCCTGGGACGGCACCGCCGTCATCCAGGGCCTCCAACGCAGCGGCCGCCGACACGCGAACGGAACGGGGCAGGCCGTCATAGGCGGAGAGCCGGTACGCGACGGTACGACGGGCCTCCTGCTCCTCATCGCTCACCCCATCAGAGATAAGTGGGAAGACCGCAGCCTCGTACATCGCGATGCTCAACAGGACCGCGTCGGCGATCCCTTCCGCATAGCCGTCGCCCCTGGCCGCCCCGCCGGAAGTCACCGCGGGCCGGGGACGGACAAGCATTCCGAATCCCGCGCCCACGCCAGCGGCACCCGCGCCCACCACGGCATCCGCCCAGTCGGCCACGACCAGCAGTATGCCCACGCCCTTGGGTGTTGTGGCCCGGGCCCTCGTCGCGAGTGGAGTTGTGCCTCGCTGGCCGGGCGATGCGCAGCCACTCGGGTGGCGGACATGGCGGGTGGAAGGGATGGGAGGTGCCATGGACGCTGCCAGAGCCGATGCTGACCACCCCCGTGCCCGTACCCGATCTGCGGCCGGGCAGTGCTGCGGAGCCGAAGTGGGACGGCTTTCGGGCTCTCGTCTCCGTCGACGCCGGGCGGGTGGTGCTGCGCTCCAGGCGCGGCACAGAAATGGGGTCGTCGTTTCCGGAGGTCGCGGCCGGGGCCGTGCAACTGCCGGACGCGACCGCGCTGGACGGCGAGCTGGTCGTATGGGACACCGCGGGCCGCCTCGCGTTCGAGCGGCTGCAAAACCGGCTTGCCCGGCGTGGCGCCGGGGCGGCCCGGGAGGCGCAGGAGTGGCCGGCCCACTTCGTCTTCTCTGTCAAGTCCTACATGTTGAAGGACTACGGATCGCCTCGGCTCTTTGACCTACGCAAGCAGTCCGGCTACAGCCGTATCGGACCGTCCTTGGGGCACCGTGAGCACGGAGGCCCGCCTGACGCGTGGGCCGGGACCCGGTGATGGCTTCGGCGGCTGAGTTCTCGACTCGGCTCAGTGCCAGGTAGATCGCGCAGAGCCCATTTCGCAGGTGGGTTCCGGTACGTATTCGAACCCTGCGGTATGCCCCGCGGGCCGTCGTTCTTCAGCTCAACTTGGCAGGTGTTGAATGGCGTTGGTCGTCATCACCACGGGAGGTGACGTAGCGGACCAGAGCTGGCTGCAGGACCGCGAGCAGCAGGCATGCGAGTGCCATGGCACTCCAGAGCCCGGCGGGCCCGGCATGCTCGAGCAGTTGCGTCCACAGGAGAGGTGTTGCGATCCCTGCGATACCCCAACTGGTGCCGTACACGGCCAGGTAGCGGCCCTTTGCGCTCGCGGGGGCCAGCCTTTCGACCACCGCGTACACGCGGTCAACCAGGAGAAGGTATTCCTGTGCAACGAGGCTGGCCGTGCCCTTGTCAGTGGTGGCGCGGGCGAGGCAGCAAGGCGAACGCGCTCTCCGCGATCGAGGTCAGGCGGGCGGGACTGTGGCCGTATGCGCCTACGACATCGGTCCCGCGGATGATGGTCAGCAGAAGGTAGGCAAGGTCGTCTGGATTCGCGTCGGGGTCAATGTCGCCGTTGCGCTGCGCCGCTCGCACGCAGTCGGCCACCGCTGTCGCGAGCACGGAGAAGCAGTCGTTGGCCAGGCGTTTCACCTCGGGGTCGGAGGCGCCGATCTCCAGGGCCATCTTGGCGGCGAAGCAGGCCGCCGCCGCCCGGTCAGGGGCGGGGGGTACGTCGGCGGCGAGTGGCACCCCGTGGACGGCGCGGAGCAAGTAGGCGTGCAGTCGTTCCAGGGCGCCCTCGTCCGGTCCGGCGAGCGCTTTCGGCGCGAACTGCCCCAGCCGGGCGAAGTAGCCGGCCATCGCCTGCAGCAGCACGCCGTGCTTGCCGTCGAACGCGGCATAGAGGCTGCCGCGGCCCAGGCCGGTGGCGGCGCTGATGTCGTCGACGCTCGTGCCGTTGTAGCCCGAGGTGCGGAACTGCCGCTCGGCGGCATGGAGGACGTGGTCGGGGTCGAAGCTTCGTGGTCTCGCCATACACCGAAGGTAAAGCCGCCCCGCCCTTGTTGACAACTCAGTACAGAACCGCCTAGGTTTCTGACTGTTCAGTACACAACCGTCCTGGGCTCACCGGGCAGGGTGCGTGCACGCCTGGCGCGATGGAGAGCAACTCATGCCTTTGCACTCCTCCGCGCCGCCCGGCATTGCGATGCCTTCCAGGCCGACAAGGCCCGGTCTGATCCTCGCGGTCCTGGCGACGGCGAGTTTCATCGCCGGACTGGATCCGTACATCACGAACGTCGGGCTGTCCTCGGCGCGGGGCACTTCCTGCACCTCGAACAGCCCAAGACGGTCGCCGACCACATCCTGGGCTTCCTGAACAGCTGCCCCCCTCCAACCACCCAGAACTCGAAGGGTTGACCGAACCATGACTGACAAGGAAAGGCAGGAGGCCATGGCTGTGACGACTCCTCCGTACGCGAGCGATGCACTGGCCGAGGGGACCGTCGACGCGGTGGTGATCGGCGGGGGCGCCGCGGGGCTGAACGGTGCACTGATCCTCGCCCGCTCCCGCCGCTCGGTCGTCGTGATCGACAGCGGCTCCCCGCGCAACGCGCCCGCGGAGGCCGTGCACGGCCTCATCGCCCTGGACGGCACCCCGCCGTCCGAGATCCTTCGACGGGGCCGGGAGCAGGTGCGCCAGTACGGCGGACGCGTCGTGTTCGGCGAGGCGGTCTCGGCCGAGTCCGCCGCCCCGTCGGCGGACGGGGACCTTCGGTTCACCGTCACCCTGGCCGACGGCCGCCGCATCACCGCCCGCCGCATCCTGGTGGCCACCGGCCTCACGGATGTGCTGCCACAGGTGCCCGGGCTCGCCGAGCACTGGGGGCACAGTGTGGTGCACTGCCCGTACTGCCACGGCTGGGAGGTGCGCGATGAGCCCATCGGCATCCCCGCCACCGGCGCGGCCTCCATCGGCCACGCGTTGTTGTTCCGTCAGCTGACCGAGGACCTGACCTACTTCACCCACGGCACTGACCTGGACGAGGACAGCCGCGCCCGCTTCGCCGCCCGCGGCATCCGCGTCATCGACACCCCGGTCACCGAGGTCGTCAACGACGAGGACGGTGCCCTCGCCGGGGTGCGCCTGGCCGACGGGCAGGTCGTGGCCCGCCGCGTCGTCGCGGTCGCCGCGCCTATGCAGGCCCGCACCCAGGGTCTGGAAGGTCTGGGCCTGCCGGTGCGGGACCTGCCGACGGGCCGCGGTTTCGCCTCCGGCACGGCCGGCACCACCGAGGTGCCAGGTGTGTGGGTGGCCGGCAACGCCACCGATCTGGTCGCCCAGGTCGGGGCCTCCGCAGCGGCCGGCGCACTGGCCGGCGCCGACATCAACAGGATGCTGGCCATCGCGGACACCGACGCGGCCCTCCAGGGGATCGCCGGGGGAAGCCCACAAGGGGCCACAGGATGATCTTGAAGCCCGTAGATCTCAGCCCGTCGCCCGCTCGCTTCACGGGCAATTAAGTGATTCCGCTCGTCCGCCCCGTCCCTCTCAGGAGCTACTGATGCCCTTCCTTGCGAACACCCCCCTGGAGAAGATGACCGGGCCGTACGCGCGGCGCTGGTGGGCGCTGCTCGTGCTGTGCCTGAGCCTGCTGATCACGGTGATGGCGAACACGTCGCTGATCGTCGCCGCCCCCGACATGACCACCGACCTGGGCCTGAGCAGCAGTGATCTGCAGTGGGTCGTCGACTCCTACACCGTTCCGTACGCGGCGCTGATGCTGGTGCTGGGCGCGATCGGCGACAAGTACAGCCGGCGCGGCGCGCTGGTGCTGGGTCTGCTGATCTTCGCCGGCGGTTCGGTGATGGGGAGCATGGTCGACGAGACCTCGCTGGTCATCGTGGCCCGCGCGATCATGGGTGTGGGTGCCGCGGTCGTGATGCCGGCCACGCTGTCCCTGGTGGTCGCGACCTTCCCCCGGAGCGAGCGGGCCAAGGCCATCACCGCCTGGGCCGCGACCTCCGGGGTGGCGGTAGCCGTCGGCCCGCTGGTCTCCGGCTGGCTGCTTGAGGACCACGCCTGGGGCTCGACCTTCCTGATCAACGTGCCGATCGCCGTCCTCGCCGTGTTCGGCGCGCTCGCCCTGGTACCGCCGTCCAAGGCGGAGGGCATGGGCCGGATCGACTACGTCGGTGGTCTGCTGTCGATCGTCACCGTCGGCTCCCTGATCTACGCCGCCATCGAGGGCCCACACTCCGGCTGGGGCGCCGGCCCCGTCACCGCCGCCGTGGTCGCCGGTGTCGGTCTGGTCAACTTCGTCGCCTGGGAGCTGCGGCACCCGCACCCGATGCTGGACGTCCGAAAGTTCGCGCTGCGGCCCTTCAGCGGCTCGATGCTCGCGGTGATGTTCTTCTTCTTCGGCATGTTCGCCGTGATCTACTACGCGACGCAGTTCCTGCAGTTCGTCCTCGGCTACGGCGCCCTGGACACGGGTGTACGGCTGCTGCCGCTGGGCGGTGCGGTGTTCCTCGGGTCCGCGGTGACCGGGGTGCTCGCCCCGAAGCTGGGGGTGAGGGTGATGGCCGTGACCGGCATGGCCGTCGGCACGGCGGGCATGTTCCTGCTCACCCAGATCGACAAGGGGTCGACGTACGGGGACTTCCTGACTCCGCTGATGATGCTGGGCCTCGCGCTCGGACTGGCCATCTCCCCGGCGACCGACACGATCATGGGCTCCTTCCCCGAGTCCGAGCTGGGCGTCGGCGGCGGTGTCAACGACACCGCGCTGGAGCTGGGCGGGGCGCTGGGCATCGCGGTGCTGGGCTCACTGCTGGGCACGGCCTACCGGGACGAGCTGACCGACCTGGTGGGCAACCGGCTCCCGGCGGAGGCGATGGAGACCGCCAAGGACTCGGTCGGCGCCGGCCTGGCCGTCGCGGAGCGGGTCGCGCAGGATCCCTCCGCCGGACCCCAGCAGGCCCAGGCCGCCGTGGACGCCGTCCACCAGGCCTTCGCCCACGGAGTCGCCCAGACCAGCCTCATCGGCGGGATTATCATGGCCGCCGGAACACTGATCGTCCTCGCGGTCCTGCCGGGCCGGCGCGGGTTCGCGAAGCAGAGCGCCGAGCCGGGGGCCGGGACGACGGCGAGCGAGGCGGCGACTGTGCGGGAGCACACCGGGGCCACCCGCTAGATCGCCGGCGGGGCGTCCACTGGATCGCCGGGGACGCGTCCGCCGGGCACCGCCTCCGCCGGATCGCCCGCCAGGCGCGCCGGGCAGGGCCCTGCGGCGCGGGACGCGCAGGGCGCGGGCGTGGTCCAGCGGTCCACGGTCCACGGCCACACGGATCCTCTGCCGGAACACCTCACCGTCCTTGGCCTCCGGGCCGCCCCGGGGCTCTCCTCCGGGGCGGCCCGGAGGCCGAGGGCCGTGAGGTGACAGCGGCGGTCGCTGCAGACGCCGCCCTGCGCCGACAGGCGACCGCCGCTACGCCGCACTCCGCTATGCCGCACCCGCCGCTGCTCGCACCCACGCGGCGGCGTCGTGCCACCGTCCTGTAGCCCTGCTCGCGCCCCCGCTCTCTGAATCTCGCGCCCCCACGGCGCCGCTCGCGCCGGCGCCCCTCGGCCGCCGTCACCCTCAGCTGCCCAAGTCAGTACTTCGGTCGGCTGGTCTGTGCGGGTTGTTCAGGTCCCCGCATGAGATGGACATGGGTTGGGGAGCGCGAGAACGTGGGCACGCGGGGCGCTTGCCTCGCTGCGCAGGAGGTGGTTCTCCGTGGTGAGTTGGTTAAGGGCGTGGACGAGGTGTTCGACATCGGTGCGTAGCTGGGCGATCTCCTCGGCGTCGCGTGCCCGTAGTTCCTTGAGTCTGGTGATCTGCTGGGGTAGTCGCCGCTCGCTGTCGGGCAGCTGGCCCCGGGCGCGTACCGCCTCGTAGAAGTGGTTTTTCAAATCCAGGTGACGTTGGGTGAGTGCGTTGCGGGGGACGCCGGCCTCTGCGGCGAGGGCGACTATGGTCAGGGCTCCGGTGGAGCATTGCGGAGTGCCAGCCAGGATGCGGTCCGTGGCCGCGCGGATGCGCTCGCGTTCGTCCGGGGCGGGGGTCACGGTGCTGGCTCCTCAGGGGTGAGGCGGGTGTGGTGGTGTCCGGCAGCCAGGTCCCGCAGGCGGGCGGCGCGGGTGGTCAGGCGCTGGGCCAGAGGCGGCGGGGTGAGCGGGCTGGCTGCCTGCTGCTCAATTCTGTCGGCTTCGGCGGTGAGCTGGGCGGCGTGGTCGTCGGTGCGGGCGATGTTGGCGCAGCCGGGTTGGCAGCGTTCCAGGGTGGGGGCTTCGGGCCGCGGGCCGAGGCGGCTGCACAGGGCCTTGTCGCGATCGTAGATGCACATCAGGTAGCTGTGCGGGTTCTCGTGGACGGCCAGTTGCGGGTTGGCCAGGACGTCGCGGGCCTGGCGGGCGGTGTGCAGGGTGCCGGCGAAGGCGGGAGCTTGGGTGGCGGCGTGCAGGGCGCGGCGGGCGGCAGGTCCGGAGATCCCGCCGCCGTCTTCCAGGTCCTCGTGAAGGCGGGTGAGGGTCTCGGCGGTGGTGCGGGCGGTTTCGATGTCGAGGAGGTCGTGGATGCCGCCGCGGCTGCGGGAGGCGTAGCCGGCGCTGACGGCTGTGCGCAGGTGGCCGTATTGCAGGGCGAGGGCGACCAGTCCGCCGGGGCGGGGGGCGATGTGCCAGGCCAGGGTGCGGCGGAAGCGGGCGGTGCCGATCGGGCCGTGCGGATCCTCGGGGATGCGTTCAGCGTCTCGGCCGAGGTTGTCAGCGAGCGTGTTGGCCCAGAGGCGGAAAGCGCCGATGCGGTCGCGCATTGCCTCGGGGGTGAGCGCGCCGTTGCGGCGGTGCCGGTCGTACCAGCCATGTTCGGTGAGGTCGAACAGGAGCGGGCTGGTGCCGGTCATGCGTTCCAGCAGGCGTACAGCCGAGACCACCGGGCCGACCGCGACCCAGGGGGTCTCGCGCTGCCGTCCGCTGCTGAGGTGGGTGCCCTCGGGTGTGGTGGCGGTCTTGTATGTGTGGGCGTGCAGCAGGGGCGGGCCCGTGTCGGGCGTGTGGCAGGTGCCGCGGCGCAGGGCGAGAGTTTCGCCGGGTCGCATGCCCGTGAGGTAATTGATGACGATGAAGGCGGCGGTGCCCAGGTGCTGGCGCAGGGTGGGAACGTTGTAGAAGTCGATCGCTTCGGCCCAGGGCTGCCCGTCGACGGTGCCGGTCAGGGCCGTGTCGAGGGGGCAGGGGCCCGGGTTGGCCTCCAGGTAGGGACGCCAGCGCGCCCGCTCCGTATACATCACCTTCTGCACCTGGTGTGGGACGGCACCCGTGCGAGCCGCGATGTAGGTCTGGGCGAGGGTTGGACGGCCGTGCCGGAGGGTGGTCGGCAGCGGGCGCTGGTCGGCCACGAGGCCGGACAGGTAGGTGCGCACCGCGCTTCGGGCGGCGGGGGTGGCGCGAGACTGCGCGACCCGGTCGGTCATGGTCTGCCGGATGTGGTGGGCGGTGAGGATGTCATCGGAGAAGTCTTCGACCATGCGCAGTGCCCAGATCAGCAACGGGCCCATGGTGGCCGGTGCCAGCGGCTCGGTGGCGTTCTCCCCGTGGGCAGGAACGGGCGGGAGGAAGTCCGCCGGTGCGCGGCTGAAGGGCGGTTCTGCGATGCCGGCAAACTGCGGCGCACACAGGGCATCCAGGGCCCACAGCCGGGTCAGCGCCGTCAGCTCGTGCTGAGCCTCGACCCTGCCGCGCGGCCTGGCGGGCCGGTTGATGAAGTCGGTGAAGACCTGCGCGGTACAGGCAGTCAGGCTCTGGGCGCCGTGCTCGTAAAGCCACCGAGCCAGGCATCGCCAGTACAGATGCGTCTGGTAGACGCCGACGCTGCTGACCCGGATGCGCCAGGCGGAGCCACGCTCGGCGACGAAACGCTCAGGCAGTGGCCGGTTGATCAACAGCCAGACCAGCAGCCGGAACTGCTCCCGCAGCGACTCGGGGTAGGAGTTCCAGAACACCCGTTTGGGTTGGGCGGCGGGGTCTCCCTCCAGCGCAGCCAACGGCCAGACGGCGTCACCGTAGCGGGGCAACGGTGCGTGGTCAGCGACCACGCGATCGGTCAGGAAGGCGGGCCCATTGGGATCCGGCAGCCCGTCGGGGGCGGGGACGAGCGGGTGGGTCACGGGTCCAGGTGGCCTTTCATCAACGCCTCGACAAGGGTGCGCTCTTCGGCGGTGACCGTGGCCTGGGCACGCTGCCAAGCGGTCTCGCCCAAGCGGCGCCGCAGATCTTCCAGTCGCAGGTAGGGGTCGCGCCACTCGGCCTCCCACACCGCGTCGGGCAGCACCGGACGCAGACTTGCGATGGCCCGGTGCAGATGAGCCAGGCGCGGGTGATGGCCGGGATGGACGCGAGCGTTCGGGCAGGCGGTACACAGCAGGAACGATGCCTGGCAGCTTTCCGTGCCGGGGGTGAGCGGGCTGTGGGCGAAGTCCACGCAGTCTGCCACCGCGGTGGGTAGGTCCTCTACCCGGAGCTGGACGCTGAGGTGGGCGCGCAGCACGGTGGCGCGGGCCGCTTCCAGGGCGTCGGTGGCGCCGGCTGCGATGACGGGGGCTGCGGCCTGCCGCGCCTGTGGCTCGCGCAGCACGTACACCGCATCGTGCACGCCCTGGCTGTTTTGTCCCGGCTCCCGCCGGTGCAGCACGTTCACGGTGCGGCGCATCCGTCGCAGTGGCGAGCCGCCGAGTCCATGCGCTCGGCCCCATGACTCCACCTGATTGCCCGACAGTCCCAGGGCGAAGGGGCCAGTGCGCAGAGGGCGCCACACCCCCCTCCTCTACCAGCCGGCGGGCCGGGGCAGTGGCCTCCAGCACCACCGTGAGCAGTCGCCCCGGTGAGTCGGCGCCCCAGTCGGTCAGGTTCCGCGTCTCCGTGTTGCGTGCGCCGCGCCGCATCTTGTGCAACTCAATGCGGTAGACGGCCCCCACCCCGGCCTGCTCGAGCGCGGAGACGATCTGGGGCACGCGCAGCTCCGAGACCGTGGAGGCGTTCCAGCCGAACTCGGCCACCAGCAGCACAGCTACCGCCGCGACCTCCTCTCGGCCCAGAAAAAGCCGCTTCCACGTCGCCTCCGCCGTCTCGGCCGCCCAGCGCCCTCGCATAGGCTCCAGACACGCGCCCCGGGCGGCTGGAAGGCCCTGGCGGGCAGAACCCGGTACGCGCCAGCGCCTCCAACGCCTCTCCCACCTGGCACTGCGCCCACCCGTCCGGGTGCGCGCCGCCGCGCCAGCCCTCCAGCAGCTGCAGATTGTGTGTGATGCGCAGATGGGCGGCACGGACCATGCGCCGGGCCGTGTGACGGATCTGCTCGAACTCGGCCGGGGAGAAGGCTTCTTCCTTGGCCGGCAGGCGCCCCATCCGCTGCCTTATCGCCTCCCGCGCCGATGCGGGAATCTCCGGGTCACGACGCAGGAAGGCCGCGAGGGCCGCCAGCTCGTTGAGTCCCGTCGCGGTGTGCGGGCGGCTGAGCCGGTAGGCATTCCAGACCACTGGCGTCAGGCCTTCCGAGCTGGTGGGCGGAGATCCACGCTCGGCCAGGAACCCGGCGACGCGGGCCAGGATCGTCCAGCTCGTGGTGCTGGAGTGGGCCGAGTTCCACCCACCGCCGGGGGCGCACCGGGAGGCGAATACCCGCGCCCACGAACGCGCCAGCTCCGGCGCGACGGGCAGCTGGCCGAAGTCGTAGCTCCGGGTCCGGCCCGCGGCATCGCGATGCTCGACCACCATTCCCTGCGTGTCCAGCACGGTCGGCCGGCGGTGTCCTTGTTCCGGAAGCGCGGCGCGCCTCCCACGCCCGCTCACCCGAGCCCCAGGGCCGAATCGAGGTCCTGTACGCCCTCGCTTTCCTGGGCGATCCGTGCAAGGAGCGAGCTCACCCATTGCGCAGACGGCGCTGCCGCCCCCTCGGCCAGGGGTGCCGGCTCGGCCAGCAGCGAGCGCAGCCGCAGGTCCGCCACCGGGGCCAGGTAGAAGTCACGGGTCGTCTCGACCTGCGCATGACCCAGCAGATCCTGCACCATCCGCCACACATCCCCGTACAGCAGCTGGAAGTCCCGCCGCTCCTGGACGCTCAGCCCCATCCGACGGTCCATCACGTGATGCAGCACCACCAGCATGTGCAGTGCGAAGGAATGGCGACACATGTGCGGGGTACAGAACGGCGGCTCGGCCACCCGCCCCGCCAGCACCTGCTCGCACCGCTGCGAAGCGGTGCGGAACACGTTCTCCCACGAGGCCGGTCGCAGCGGCAGCCCCTCCTCGGTCAGCCACAGCCACAGCGGCTCCAGCCCCTGCGGCCCCTCGCGATAGAAGCTCATCCGCTCAGCCACCCCCGCGTCCGCCAACGCGGTCCGCCCCACACGGCCCTGAGTATCGCGCCAGTGCAACACCTTCTGCCGCATCCCGGTCACGGCCCGCACCACCCGGTACGCTGCCAGGTCCTCATAGCGCCCCCGCCGTTGCGCCCGCCGTACCGCCGCCGCACGCGAGGACTCCACATACCCCGCGACCGCGGAGACCACCGCAGCCGCCACATAGAAGGTCCGGGCTCGCTTCGACTTGGTCACCGCCCGCCCCAGCCGCCCCAGAACAAACCGGCCCGCCCCCAACGTGGGCTGCGGCATCTCGAAGGTCAACAGCGAGGCCCCCTCCGTCAGCCGCACCCCAGAAGAGAACAACAGCTCGGCGAACGCCGTATTACGTGCCTCCAACCGCCCCGTCCACCCCTGCCCCGGAACGCCGTCCACGGTGTGTCTGCGCAGCCCCACCTCCAGCCACAACCGGAAGGCACGCGGGGTCAACCAGTGCACGTTGCTACTCCGCGTCTGTGGCGCCCGTGCCTCCGGAACCCTTACTGGTGCTCCATAGCGGCCCGGCACCTCCCGCATCGCCACAGGTGAGCGGGCCACCACCCCGGTGCTCACGCCCCACGCGTACAGCCGACTCAAGGCGGCCAGGCCGCGATTCCATCGCGCTCCTCCCACCCGCACGGGGTTGCGCGGTGAGCGCGTCCGCCAGTCTTCGTAATCCCACAAGTCCTCGATATCGGCCTCGTGCCACCACCTGCCGCGCTGCCACAGGAAGTCGAAGAAGAGCCGGTAATCGTCCGTGTAGTTCCGCTTCGATTCCCCACCCAAACGAGCGAACGACGAGCGGCATAGATAGCGGCTCAGCTGCGGATCTATCCGGTAGTCCGGCGACAGCATGACCGGGTCTCCAGGAGGGGCTGCCGCGCCGTACGACTCCAACACCTCACGTTGCAGCAGCCTCTGGACCCCCTGTGAGGGTTCTGTGCAATGCTCCGCCACCCAGAAAACACGCCAACCGACCACAACACCCATCCCTGCAGATCCGCTTCAACACGCAGATCCAACAGGGAACTGATCGCGTTCGATCTGCTGCGGCTGTCCGGGACGGACACGACCGGATGGCCGTACCGGCGCCGCAGGGCCGCGCTGGAGTCCGTGTTCGCCGCCCGTCGGCTGTCGGCGCCGTGGGCGCTGTGCCCGTCGACCATCGATGCCGATGCCGTGCGCGAGTGGCTGACGTGGGCGTCGGTCGGGATGGAGGGAGTGGTCTTCAAGCGGCTGGACGACGCCTACCGCCCGTCGGTGAGGGGTGGCAGAAATACAAAGTCCGCGAGACAAGCGAGGCGATCGTCGGCGCGGTAACCGGTTCTCTGGCCGTTCCTCGCACGGTGCTGCTCGCAGGTACGACGCTGAAGGACGCTTTCAGTACGTCGGCCGCACCACCACCCTCGCCCAGGCGGCGGGTGCGGCGGTGGCCGGCCTGCTCGCTGCAGGGCGGCGCGGTCATCCGTGGACAGGCTGGTCGTTCTCCGCCGGGTGGGGCAGCCGGGAGACGCTGAACGTCACGCTGGTGGAACCCGAGCTGGTGGTGGAAGTCGGCGTCGACGTCGCCCGCGACGCCTCCGGCCGGTGGCGACATCCCGCACGCTGGCACCGTGCCCGCCCCGACCTCTCCCCCGCCGATGTCCCCCGCCTGACGTCACCGCCGCACTGACGGCGGCCCGGCGCGGAGGCCCCGCCGACGCGCAACCGGCTGAGCGCGCCTCGATCCCCGGCTGCGTCCGCGCCGCCCATCCCGCCCTCCCTCATCCCCAACTCCAGCCAGGGCATGGACGAAGGGGGGGCGCAACGGGGATGCCAGCAGCCCAACCACTGAGTGCTTAGGCCGACGGCCCCGGTACCCCCGGGGCCGTCGGACGGTCAGGCGGTCGTGGGCACGAGCCGCCACTGCTGGCAGTTGTTGTTCAGCCAGGACCACTGACGTACGTCGACGCCGTTGCCGGTACCGCAGTTGGCGACGTCCGCGACCTTTCCGGTGGCGGCATTGACTATCCGGACGTAGTCGCCGCCGGTGTAGATCAGGCGGAACTTTTGGCAGTTGTTGTTCAGCCAGGACCACTGCCGGATGTCGGTGCCGTCGGCGGAAGAGCAGCCGGCGACGTCCGCGACCTTGCCAGTGGCCACGTTCACCAGGCGGCTGGAGTCGTCGGCCATGTCCTCGATGCGCCACTTCTGGTTGGCGCCGCCGATGCAGCTCCACTGGAAGATGTTGGTGCCGTCGGCGGTGTTGCCGCCCTCGACGTCGAGGCACTTGCCGCTGTTGCGGTTGACGATGGTGTACGCGGTCGGGGTGGTCACGGTCTCACCCGAGGGGCCGGCCAGCGTCACCCCCGTGGCGACCGGGTTGCCGAAATCGGGCGTCCCGTCGGCGTTCCACGTGAACTTCTGCGCGCGGGTGGTGCGGGCGTTGCCGCAGCCGCCGTTGGCCGCGCTGTTGGCGTGGTAGACGATCCAGTTCTCGGTGCCGTCGGGCGAGGTGAAGAACCCGTTGTGTCCCGGCCCGTACACCCCGTTGGCGTCGTTGCGCTGGAAGACCGGGGTCTGCTTCTTCGTCCAGGAGGCGGGGTTCAGCGGGTCGCTGCCGGTGAGCTCCAGCTGGCCCAGCTTGTAGTCGGCGGTCGAGCAGCTGCTGGCGGAGAAGGTGAGGAAGGTGCGGCCGTTGCGGTACAGCGGCTCTGGCCCCTCGTTGACCGGGCCACCGGAGGTCTCCCAGCTCAGGGTGGGGCTGGAGATGATCGTGAAGGGACCGCTGAGCGTGTACGGGTTGCTCATCGGGGCGATGACCAGGCTCTGCGTACTGCCGTTGATCTTGCCGCTGCCCAGCAGGTACAGCTTGTTGTCGTGCTTGAGGACACTGGCGTCGATCAGCCAGCCCTGGGCGGCGGCCGGGCCGGGGGTGAGGCTGTCGTCGGTGAGGATGTTCTTGTACGTGTACGTGCCCATCGGGTCGCTGCCGGAGCTCTCCAGCACGTGCGTGCGCTGGGTGTCACAGCAGGTGGCACCGGCCTGTGCGGCCGAGTAGTACAGGTACCACCTGCCGTCGAGGAAGTGGATCTCCGGTGCCCAGATGTTGGCGTTGCGGCCCGCGGTGCTGTCCGACCAGATCTCCACGCTCGGGGCGGTGCTCAGCCCCGCAAGGGTGGGCGACTTCCGCATGAGCAGCTTGTTGGTGAACGTCGTCGTCACCAGGTAGTAGTTGCCGTTGTAGTACTCCAGCCAGGGGTCAGCGCCCTTCTGCGTCTTGACCGGGTTGGTGAACGGCTTGCCGTCGGCCGCGGCGGTGGGCTGCGTGACGACGAGGGACAGGGACGTGACCAGGGACAGCAGGACTGCCCCGAGGATCGTCCACCGACGACTCGACCGTCGAGGGTGCAGGGTGTGGTGCACGGGTGGTCCTTCCAGCGGCGGCTCGTCCAAACGACTCACCTCAGCCATCATTCGATATTACGAACGTTGTGCGGAACTGCGGACGAAAGGTAGAGGTGGGTCAGGAACACCGTCAATAGATCGGACAAGACCGGCATGGAAGCGCTGCCTGCTACCGGGGGCGCGTCCGGTGACGTCCCCGCCCGGGTCGTCGGGCAAGGCGATGGGGAGTGTAAATCTAACGGTGGATCCGACGATCATGGGAGAGACGTCAAGTGACTTACGCCGCCGTGGAGTTGGAGACCGTGGAACCTGTCGAGAGTGCCCCGTTGGGGCAGCCTGCGCCCGTGTCCGACGAGCAACCGGTTGCGATGCTGGTGGAGCGGGCCCGGCCGGAAGGGCTGCAGCTGACCGGGCAGAACGGGCTGCTGCAGCAGCTGGCCAAGCGGGTCCTGGAGTTACTGAGGTTTTCAGGGTGGGGTCGGTGGTGCGAGGGTCAGGCCGGTGGCGGTGAGGCAGCCGTCGACCAGGTGGGGGCGGAGCTGGATCCTGCGTAACTCCCGGCGCAGGACACGGTCGAGGTCGTCGGGTGTGTCGAAGGCGGTGTTCGCCATGGCCCGGCATACCAGTGACCAGAGGGCCTCAACGGGGTTCAGGTCGGGTGCATACGGCGGGAGACGGATGGTGGTGAGCCAGTCGTGCTCGGCCTCGTACCGTTTCAGCCCGGACGCTAGGTGGGTGTTGAGATTGTCCCAGACCATCACGATCGGGCCGCCGAGCTGGATGTGTGCACGGACGAGCAGATCACGGTAGTCCTGCCAGGAGAAACTCTTGCGTGCGCCTTTGAGCATGAGGTGGTTGCGGGGCCGGTGGATGAGACGGCTTTCCACGCCCGGTTTGTAGCAGCACAGGGCGGCGACCGAGGTCCTACGGCGGGACCGGCCTCTCACTCGGATGACGGGGGTGTGCCCGCGCCGGCCCCAGGTGCGGGCGCGAGGCGGCGTCATCGAGAACCCGGCCCTCGTCCTCGAAGACGATCCAGGCCCCATGGGCCGCCGCGAGCCTTTTACCCTCGGCCACACCTCCTTCTTCCACAGTTCGACGGCGTGCTCATCACGTTCGAGTGCTCTGCGGGCGGGCGCCTGCCAGGACCAGCCGTGCCGTTTCAACAGCCGCCACACCGTCGCCACCGACAGGCTCAGCCTCAGACGACGGCGGATCACCGTCTGGACCCGGGCCAAAGTCCACCGCTCATCGTCGAAGCCGTGCGCCGACGGACCCTTGCCCAGTTCTGCCTCGAGCACGGCGAACTGGGCATCGGTGACCGTCGGGGAGTTGGCCGGGCCCGCAGAACGCAGGGCCTCCATGCCGCCCTCGCGCCAGGCACGGCGCCAGCGTTCCACCGACCGCACACTCACCCGCAGGTCCTTGGCGATCACCGCGGTCTTCTCGCCCGCCGCGAACCGCATGCCGGCCCGGAGCCGGATCTTCTCCCGAAACGCCGACAGTTCTCGGTTCGGCCGGCGGTTCCGGAGTACTGGCGCTGAACCCCGGCTGATCAGCACGCCGTCGGCCTCGCCGAGCTTGCTGGCGACGTATTCCTGCAGGTCGTCGCGGATGTCATCGGGCTCCCACTTCGATCCGGCGAGGAGGTGCTGCAGGCCGTCGGGCGTAGGGTGGCCGGCCTGTTCGGCCGGCTGCCAGCTGTTCTTGCGAGCGACTGGAGCGAGTAGCCCGCGTACGTAGTCACGCATACGTCGGCGGAGCTCGACCCGACTGAAGCGGTGCCCGATGGTCAGAAAGAGATCGTCCAGTTCGCGGTCCCACTGCGCGGCGGCAGACTCGGTGATCACCCTCGGAAACTGCCCCGCCGCTGTCACTACCTGCGGCGTTGTCGCACGATCGAGGGGCGGTCTCCGTGAGACCGCCCCCGCACGACCGAAGTCCCGCTACACTCCCGCCACCCGGCGAAAGACCAGGTGAGACAGCCGAAATCCTGCTGGAGTACTAGGCCGTGTGGCAAAAGTGGATCTTGGACTGTGAATGATCACGGTGCATGGGGCGGGGAGATCTCACGGACGAGCAGTGGGCGGTGTTGGAGCCGCTGTTGCCGAAGGGCGCGAAGGCCGGGCGGCCGCCGGTCTGGCCTCGGCGGCGGCTGATCGACGGCATGCGATTCCAGGTCCGGACCGGTGTGCCATGGCGGGACGTGCCCGTCGAGTACGGGCCGTGGGGCCGAGTCTACGACCTGTTCCGCCGGTGGCAGCGGAACGGCACCTGGCACCGGATCCTCACCCAGCTCCAGGTCCTGGCTGACGCGAAGGGGGCGATCACGTGGGACCTGAGCGTCGACTCCACGGTCTGTCGCGCCCATCAGCATGCAGCGGGGGCCCGCAAGCAGGGTGACCTGCAGAAGGAACCACCGGGCGGTGTGTTCACGAGCCCGGAGATCATGGGCTGGGACGCTCGCGCGGCGGGTTCACCACCAAACTGCACCTGGCCGTCGAGCAGGGCCAGAAGCCCATGGCGATCGTGATCACGGCCAGGCAGCGCGGGGACTCGCCGCAGTTCGAGCCCGTGCTGAAGAAGGTCCGCGTGCCCCGCATCGGACCGGGCCGGCCACGCGTCCGCCCCGATCGCGTGCGGGCCGACAAGGCGTACGCCTCCCGCAAAAACCGCGCCTACCTGCGCCGCCGCGGAATCCGCTGCACCATCCCGGACAAGGCCGACCAGGCACGCAACCGCCGGAAGCTCGGCTCCCGCGGCGGCCGGCCACCGCACTTCGACCCGGCCGACTACCGCCAGCGTCATACGGTCGAGTGCGGGATCAACCGACTCAAGAGACACCGCGCCGTCGCCACGCGATACGACAAGCTCGCCGTCCGCTACGAGGCGACCGTACTGATCGCGGCCATCAACGAGTGGCTGTGACCAGCGCAGTCGGAACACTCTCGGTGATCAGGACCTCAGGACGGTTCTTATGTCCGCTGGCTCCGGGTGCTCAACCGGTCGATCTCGGCGAGCACGTGGTCTACAGGCGGACGGACCTGTGCCTGCAAGGTCTCTCGCTCCAGCTTTCATCGGAGTAGCGGCAGTTGAGATAGAGCTGCCTGGCGTGCTCGAGAGCTGGGCGGTGTTCGGGAGGGAGCTGGGCGAGGGCCCAGTCTGCGGCAGCATCCTTCGGCCTGATCTGGCCGGTGGTGAGCGTGGTCCAGATGCGCGCGAAGGTCAGCAGGACGTTGCGGGTGTCGCCGTCCAGGTTGTCGAGCAGGTCGGGGATGCCCGCCACGCTTGCCCGGACCAGATCGGAGTGCGGGACGGGGTCGAGGATCTGTGTCGGCCGCGGGCCGGCGAGGGGGTAGTCACCGGTCTGCCATCGTGATCAGCAGGGCCAGATCGGGCAACGGCTCCGGCCGGGGGACCTTCCCGGCCTCGTACTCGGCGCGCAGCCACTCGCCGTACAGGAAGTCGCAGGTCGGAGGGTATCGCCATGGCTGGACCTCGGACTGGACGACCACGGTGAGCTCGACCGGGCGGGCCTTGTTCCGGGGGCCGGAGATCCCGAGCAGGCCACCGAGAAGCGCCCGTCGTTCCCGCTCGTCCATCGACCTCCGGGAGATGAGCAGTACGTCCACGTCGCTGGCTGGTCTGAGGCCTCCGAGCACGGAAGATCCATGAAGGTAGGCGCCGATGAGATCCCCGCTCAGCACACCACCGGCCAATCCCGCGATCTCCTGAAGCTGATTCACCGCGCCAGTGTCTCCCGTCATCCGGTCCGACTGCACGGCATTATGGGGCGGCTCACGATCCGCCATCACGCGAGTGTGTTGGTTGCAACCGCCAACGAGTGGCTGTGACCGGCACTTTCGCAACAGGCCCTAGTGGGCTTCTCACTACCGTCGGCACTCCTGTTTCTGTGCCGGTCATCCTTCCCTCGGATTGGCTGGCCTCGAGCCCGTGACACAAGGAGGCGGGAACGGCCTCGCGTACTTGTCGTGGTCGTAGCCCGGGTCGGCCAGCACCACGTCCGGGCGGTGTAGAGGCGGTAGTCCGACAGCAGACCGAGCGTGGTCTTCGGCTCGCTGATGTCCAGGCAGTGCGTGGAAATGGCGGAGCCACGATCCGATCGTCCAAGCCGGGGTCGCGGCGGCGGCCGCGCAAAACGAGGGCGAGGTGGCGGCGGGCTTCGGCGAGCAGGTGCCGTTCTCCGAGCTACGCATCGGCCCGGCTGTCACCGACCCGGTCGGGGCGGGGCAGCCTCGGGTCGCTGCTGTACCGGCGGGCGCTGGGCGAGGCCGTCGCCACGGCGCTGGCGGTACGCGACGGCGCGCCGTCGACCGACCCCGCACCCACGTACGCGCAGGTGCAGGCCCTCGTCGACGGGCCCGGCGTCACGTGCCGGTGAGCTTGTCGAGGTCGGGGGCGTAGACGGTCATCCAGTGCGGGTTCAGCCGGTAGTAGACGACCTCGCGGTTCCAGTCGAAGGCGTCGTCGTCGCCGTAGAAGTCCTTCAAGTAGGCGAGGAGTTCCTGCCAGTCGGCCGTGGTCTCGGCGTCCTCGGGGTTCAGCTCCTCCACCGTGCCGTGGGTGAACACGCCGAGGTCCTCGCCGCGCATGTGCGCGACGCTGGCGGCCGGACGGGCCGCGAGATGACGGGCCTTGGCGGCGTTGCGGGCCGTGCCGAAGTGCCACCGGCCGTGCAGGAAGTGCCCGTCGGCGCCGCTGATCCGAGGTTCGCCCTTTGCGGTCACTGTGGAGAGGGCGAGCGTGCACATGCCGGTAAGAACCCCGGTGAGCTGCGCCGCCGTGATGGTGCGGCCCTCGACGATCGAGCGGAGGTGTGCGGTCGAGCCGGAGAGAGAGGAGTCGAGGAGAGACTGGAGCTTGTCGAGTTCTTCTGGGGTTTCGCGCATACGTCCATCGTCGGCCGTAAACCCGACACCCTCTGTCGTCATTGATCAAGCAGCGGTGAGGTTGCTCCGCGCGGGTTACGCTCGGTGCTGCGTGGATGGCAACAGGTGGGGGACGAACGCCGGGAGATCGGCCGCCCAGTCACCCGCACGATGCCACGGGCGCAGGCGCCCGAGCAGATAACCGGCCGCGAGCGCGACGGCCGCCGACGCTCGGAGGGGGCTTGTTGGTGTACGGGGTGGCGGCTGGCTGGTGTGTTGCTGGTTCGCTGAGGGGCGAGACGGGCGGCTTCGGTGGGGAGGCCGAGGTGCGTGAGCTGGGGTTGTGGCGCGTGCTCGAAGCGTGGGGCTAACGGGTTCGTGTGGGGCGGTTGTGTGGCGACGACCCGGCCGACAGCTGCACCACCCGTCCGAGATCCCCGCCCGCATCCACACCAATGTCGCTGTCGCCTGGCAACGGCTCTCCACCGACGACTGGGCCACCTACGCTGCCGAAGTCAGCCGAGGCAGCCGACCTGCTCACGGCCGTGCCCGAATCCTCCTAACGGGGCCTGGTCGGTGGTTTCGTACGGGGGCGGACTCGCCTGTTGGATCCGAGCGCTCCGCCAGACCGGCCGACTCACGTGGGGGCCACCACTCTGCGTCAGACGCTTCTGCGGTCGGCCGGCAGTTGCCGCCGCGTCCTGGGTTCAGGATCCGGTGCGGTAGCGGGTGAGCATGAGGGCGACGGCTTCGTCCACGATCGTGGTGTCGGTGGGGTCGGGCGGGACGAAGTCGGTGCGTACGAGTTGGGGCCACAGGAGTTGGCCGCAGATCATGCCGAGGAACTGTTCGGCCACTGCGGAGGTCTGCTGTGTCTGTCCGTCGGCCGAACGGAAGTCGAGTGTGCCGGCCTGTGCTTCGGTGTCCAGGTAGTCGCGGAGCCGGTCGAAGAAGGGTCCGCGGTCGATGGCGAAGCCGGTGCCGACGATGTCGGCGAGTTCCGGCATCTGGGGAAGTTCGGTGATGATGAGGCGGCACAGTGCCGCCGTGCCGGGCCGCCCGATCAGGCAGGCGTAGTCGCGGCCGATGTGGTCCAGACCGTACCGGGGATCACCGGGCGGGGGTGGTGCGGCGTACTGCACGTCGAGCTGCCACTGTTCGGAGGTGACGGCGGCGAACAGCGCGGCCTTGGAGGGGTACCGCTTGAAGAGGGTGCCGGTGGAGACGCGGGCCTCTCGGGCGATCTGGGCCAGGGAGGTCTTGTCGTATCCCCGGGCGAGGAAGAGGTCGCGGGCGGCGCGGATGATGCGCGCGCGGTTCTCCGCTTTGATCTGCGCGTGATACCCGGCCTGGCACGTGTCGCCACCGGTTTCCGTTCGGTCACGGTCCGCCACCGACATGCCCACGCCCCTCGCCCGTCTCGCGGCCGCGTCCTCGCTGTCAGAGAACGGTCTGGCCACCGTCCAGGATAAGGTCCTGGCCCACGGCGAAGGCGGAGGCGTCGGAGGCCAGGTAGACGACGGCTTCCGCGACTTCCTCGGGCAGACCCATGCGCCCCAGCGGGATGCCGGAGCTGATCGCCTCCAGAACCGCCGTCTGCTGCGCGGGGTCCTCGATCCCGAGCTTGGCCCCTGAGTACAGCGGGGTGTTCACCGGGCCGGGGCTGACCGCGTTGAACCGGATGCCGTGCGACCTGAGCAGGTCCGCGTTCCACGACCGCATCAGGGAACCGACAGCCGCCTTCGTCGCGGCGTAGGCGTTCGACTGCCCGTAACCGCCGTGCGCGCTGTTGGACGCGTTGAGGACAACCGAGGACGGGTTGGCCAGCACGGGCACCAGGGCCTGCGTGAGAAAGAAGACGCTCTTGACGTTGATGTCGAAGAGCCGGTCGAAGCTGTCCTCCGTGTGGCCCTCGAACGGCCGCCAGTCCGAGACGCCGGCGTTCAGGAACGCCACGTCCAGCTTCCCGAAGTGCTCACGCACCCGCTCCGCCAGGCCGCGCTGCGCATCGAGATCGCGCGCATCGGCCTGCACCACCGGCACCGCGTCCCCGAGGATCTGCCGCGCCTTGTCGATGCTGGCCGGGGTGACCCCTGTGACCAACACGTCGGCGCCCTCCGCGACAAAACGCTGCGCGGTCTCCAGACCGATCCCACTCGTGCCGCCAGTGATGAGGGCGCGCTTGCCCGCAAGACGATTCATGTTCAGTGTTCCTTGCCGAGTCGTGAGGTAAGTCGATGAACTTACCTGAAGGTATCCCCCACGCCATCCATGAGGCAAGTCGATCCACTTACCATCGGCGCGTCGGCCGGTCAGCCGCGTTGCCGGCGGGCACGCAGAGCGGCCCAGTGGCGCAGGCGCTCGGTGATCTGGGCTTCGTAGCCGTTGCGGGTGGGCTGGTAGTACGTCTCGCGGTCCATGTCGTCGGGGAAGTAGTCGTCACCGGAGAAGCCCTCGGCAGTGTCCGGGTCGTACTGGTAGTCCTTGCCGTAGCCGAGGTCCTTCATCAGCCGGGTCGGGGCGTTGAGGATGTGGGTGGGCGGCATGAGTGAGCCGGTATGCCGGGCTGATCGGTGTGCGGCGTTGAAGCCGCGGTAGACGGCGATGGATTTGGGGGCGGTGGCGAGGTAGACGACGGCCTGGGCGATCGCCAACTCGCCCTCGGGGGAGCCGAGTCGCTCGTACACGTCCCAGGCGGCGAGGGCCTGCTGGATGGCGTGGGGGTCGGCCATGCCGATGTCCTCGTTCGCGAAGCGGACCAGGCGGCGGGCGACGAACAGCGGGTCCTCGCCGCCGTCGAGCATGCGGGCGAGCCAGTACAGGGCCGCGTCCGGGTCGGAGCCGCGCATCGACTTGTGCAGCGCGGAGATCAGGTTGTAGTGGCCCTCCTGCGCCTTGTCGTACAGCGGGGCGCGCTGCTGGATGTGATGGGCGAGCCCGGCGGTGTCGAGGGTGGCTTCCGTGTCCGGGAGGGCTTGGAGCTGTTCGGCCATGTTGAGGAGGTAGCGGCCGTCGCCGTCCGCCATGGCGATCAGGGCGCGGCGGGCGTCGTCGTCCAGGGGCAGATGGTGGCCGGTGAGCTGCTCGGCGCGGTCGAGGAGCGTGGACAGTGCGGCTTCGTCGAGGCGTTTGAGCACGAGGACCTGGGTGCGGGAGAGGAGGGCGCCGTTGAGTTCGAAGCTCGGGTTCTCCGTGGTGGCGCCGATCAGGGTGACTGTGCCGTCCTCGACGTAGGGCAGGAAGCTGTCCTGCTGGGCACGGTTGAAGCGGTGGATCTCGTCGACGAACAGCAGGGTGCCCTGGCCGATGCCGCGCCGGCTTCGTGCGGCGGCAAAGACCTTGCGCAGATCGGCCACTCCGGAGAAGGTGGCCGACACCGGTTCGAAGGCCAGGTTGCCGGCGTCCGCGAGAAGCCGGGCGATGGTGGTCTTCCCGACGCCGGGCGGGCCCCACAGGATGGCGGAGCCGAGGCGCTGCTGGGCGACCATGCGGCCCAGCGGGGCGTCCCGGGCAAGGAGGTGGTCCTGCCCGACGACATCTTCCAGCCGGGTGGGGCGCAGGCGGTCGGCGAGGGGCCGTGCGGGCTCCTCGCCGAAGAGCGGCAGGGTCGGTTCCATCGGTCTCTCGGGTCGGAAGTGGACGTGTGCGGACGTGGCGAGCCTTGCACGGGGCACTGACAGGCGTCGGCTCAGCCGCTCGTGGGGAAGCGCGCAGGGCTCATCGGGCATCGGCGCGGTCGCGTCGCGGCAGCCTCTCGGCGACCAGGTCGTAGGAGTCCTCGACCGCGTCGGTGACCAGCCGCTCGGTGATGCCGGGTCCTGGCCCCAGTGAGATCCAGTGGCGTTTGTCGAGATAGCGGCCCGGCGTGATCGAGGCGTGGCCGCGTACGTGAGCGCGGGCGTGTTCGGGTTCGCACTTGACCGTGATGATCTGCTCGTCCGGGTCGTCGGTGACGATCAGGAACACCTTGTCCGCGACCTTGTACACGTCGAGTCCCGGGGTGAAGGGGTAGCCGTGGCTGACGTCGGGGAGGCCCAGTGCCGCCCGGCAGGCGGTGTCCTGGAGCCGGTCACCGGCCGCGCTCACCGGGCCGCCCGTGGGCCGGTGCCGTAGGTGTGCGGGTCGACAGGCCGCTCGGCCCTGGGCAGATGGGCGACGACGAGCCGGTAGGAGTCGGTGACGAGCTCCCCGACGAGCTCCCTGTCGACGCCTTCTCCGCCCTCCAGGGTGATCCAGTGCTTCTTGTTCATGTGGTAGCCGGGGTGATGTGGCTGCGCAGTCGGCGGCGGTCTTGTGCAGGGCCGATCCGTTCATGGGTGGTGAGCCTTCTCAGGTGGTGACGGACTGTGGCGTCGAAGGAGGCGGAGGGCGCGCCGCGCGGGCGCGGTGGCACGTCCCATCCTTGCGTCGAAGTCGACGGGAAGGGCGGTAGGCTGCGGACACGTGATGGTCGACAAGCGACACTCCGGGCCAAGTGGGCCGGGCGAGCAGGCCGGGCAGGCCGCGGTTCCGCTGTACGGTTTCCAGCCCCCGGTCGGTACCCCGTACGGCCTCGAGGTGAGCACCGTCGAGGACTTCTTCGCCCACCACGACGACTGGCCGTGGAACCCGCCCCGTCCGGGCCGCGCCACCTTCCACTACCTCATCACCGTCACCGAGGGTGAGCTGCGGCACGACGTCGACCACGTCACGCGGACCGTCACCCCAGGCCAGTGGCTGTGGGTGCGTCCCGGACACGCACAGTGCTGGCATCCGCCCGGCGCGGCCCGCGGCCCGTTCATCCTGTTCGAACCGGACGTACTGCGGCCCGACCTCGCCCGTCTCCTGGCCCCGCTCACCGCACACGAGGCACCTGCCGTGCTCAGCCCGCACCCCGACGACACCGCCTGGCTCCAGCAGACGGCACTCCAACTCCTGGACGAGCACCGCGCACTGGGGCGCCGCCCCCTCGACATCCACCACGCGCTGCGGCGCAGCCTGCTCGAATCACTACTGCTGCGCCTGGCCAACTCCCCGGGCATCGCCCCCACCGGGACAGCCACGGCCGGCGCGGCCCGCGCCGACAGATACCGACGCTTCCTGGACGCCTTGGAGCTGCATTTTCGCGAGCTCCACCAAGCCGCGGACTACGCCGAATTGCTCGGCTGCTCGGTCCGCACCCTCAGCCGTGCCGCCCAGGATGCCACCGGCAAGGGAGTACGCGAACTCATCGACGAGCGGCGCCTCCTGGAGGCCCGGCGCCTGCTGGGAGCAGCCCGGTGGGACGCCCGGGCCGTGGCCGTCCACCTCGGCTTCACCGACCCCGCGAACTTCGGCCGCTTCTTCCTCGACCGCACCGGCCTCACCCCGGCCGCCTTCGCGGCCCGCGCAGCCAGGACCGACGCGTGACGGAAACGCGGCGCAGGCCCCTTGCCCGTCAAGAGGAGATGGCTCCCGGCGCGGTCACTCTGTGGTGAAGCTGGACAGTACCGCGGCCGGGAGGCGGCTGCCTGCCGAACCGTGGGGAAGGATCTCGGCGATGCGGGCCAGATCGGCGGCCGAGAGCTGGACGTCGACGGCGCTGGCGTTCTCCTCAAGCCGCTTGGTGCTGCGGGTGCCGGGAATGGGCGCGATGTCCTCACCCTGGGCGAGCAGCCAGGCCAGCGCGAGCTGGGCGGTGGTGATGCCCTTGGTGTCGGCCAGGTTCTTGAGCTGTTCGATGGCGTGCACGTTGTACGTGTAGTTCTCGCCCTGCCAACGCTCGTCCCAGCTGCGCATGTCGTCCGCGGGGTACTCGCTGGCGGGCTTGACCTGGCCGGTGAGGAAGCCGCGGCCGAGCGGGGAGTAGGGCACCAGGCCGATGCCGAGTTCCCGCAGAACGGGAAGGATCTTCTCCTCGACCTCCCGCTCGAAGAGCGAGTACTCGTACTGGAGCACGGAGACCGGGGTGACGGCGTGGGCGCGGCGGATGTACTGGGGGCCGACGTTGCTCAGGCCGAAGTACTTCACCTTGCCTTCGGTGATCAGTTCGCCGACCACGCCGGCGACCTCCTCGACCGGAATGTCAGGGTCAGAGATGTGCTGGTAGAAGAGGTCGATGTGGTCGCTCTGTAGGTAGCGCAGGCTGTTCTCGGCAACCTTGCGGATGTTTTCCGGACGGCTGTTGAAGGCGGGGCTGATCGCCGGGGCGGTCATGTCGAAGCCGAACTTGGTGGCGAGGACCACCTCGTCACGGAAGTCTTCGACTGCCTTGCCGAGGAGGATCTCGTTGCTGCCGGTGCCGGCGCCGTACAGCTCGGCGGTGTCGAAGAAGTCGATCCCGAGTTCGTGGGCGCGGCGGATGGTCGCGAGGCCCTCGTCGTCGTTCGAGGCGCCGTAGGCCATGGACATGCCCATGATTCCCAGGCCGAGCGCCGAGACGCGCAGACCCTGAGAGCCCAGATTGCGGTGCTGCATGAGTTCACTCCCTCAGTGGTTCGTCGGCTTCACCCGCAGGTGTCAAACCGAACTGTTCGGTTTTACCTTACGCGCCGACCGCCCGGAGGCCAAACCAAACGGTTCGGTGCTCTATCCTGGGGCTATGTCCCAGTCCCGCGATTCCGGCCCGACCGCAGCGCCCGCAGGAGCCGCCGCGGGCGGTGACACCACGCGCGAGCGCATCCTCACCGCTGCCATGGAGGAATTCGCCCGCCACGGCATCGCCGGGGCCCGTGTGGACCGCATCGCCAAGCTCGCCAGAACCAGCAAAGAACGCGTCTATGCCTACTTCCGCGGCAAAGACGCGCTCTATTCGGCTGTCGCTGCACGGGAGTACGTCGTCATCGCCGAGGCCACCCAGATGGACCCGTGCGACCTGCCTGGCTACGCGGGCCGCCTGTTCGACTACTTCGTCGCCCGTCCGGACCACCACCGCCTGATCACCTGGGGCCGCCTCGAACTGCCGGGCACCAGAGCCGTTGCCGACGATCCCGACCAGGCAGTGATCGCCCGCAAAATCGACCAGCTCCGCCAGGCGCAGCAGGCCGGACAGCTCGACTCCGCATGGGACCCGGCCGATGTCCTCGCCCTGGTCAACCAGATCGCCATGACCTGGGCGGCACAGCCCGAACTCAGCGAGGCCGCCGCCGCACACGCCGTGGACCCCACCACCGCCGCCCGCCGCGCCGCGGTGGTGACCGCTGTCGAACGGCTTTTCCCCCGAGCGCACTGACGTCCCCCGGACCAGCGGCCACCCTCCTCGAACATTCCCCAAACGGCGCCGACCGCCCTTGCCGCTCAAGTCGAGGGATCCGGGCTCAGTAGTCCAGGACGACGACGTGCTTGCCCGGCGTGGTGCCGGACTCGACGTCGGCCTGGGCGTCACGGACCTGTTCCAGGCCGTGGTAGACCTTCGCGACCGGGACTGTGAGACTCCCCGCGGCGATGGCCTGGAGTTGGCGGGCGAAGACGTCGGCCGGGAGGTCGGCGGCCTGACCGCCGTAGGACGTCAGCCGCACCCCGCCCGGGATCATGAACGGGGTGAAATCGGGGATCGTCCACTGGCCCGCCAGCGCTCCGGTGAAGCAGACCGTTCCGTGCCGGCGGACGGTGCGGAGGGTGTCGGCGAGGACCGAGCAGCCCACCAGCTCCAGTACGGCGTCGACACCCTCCGGCATCAGCTCGCGCACCTGGTCGGCGATCGTGCCGTTGTCGACGAGGGGATGGTCGACGCCCGCGGCCCGCAGTTCCCCGGCGCGCTCCGGGCTGCGGGTGGTGGACAGTACGGTGGCTCCGAGGTCCTTCGCGATCGTGGCCGCGCTCAGCCCGACCGTGGAGGTGCCGCCGCGGATCAGCAGCGTCTGCCCGGCCGTGAGGTCCAGGCCGGTGGTCAGCGATCCGTAGGCGGTCTGGAACATCTCCGGCAGCGCGCCGACGACCTCCCACGGCAGGCCGGTCTCGAACGGGATGACCTGCGCCGCGGGGACGCTCACGTACTGGGCGTACGCGCCGTCGTACGAGCGGCCCATGCCGCCCATCATCGTGGCCACCTGCTGTCCCGGCCGCAGTTCGCTGTCCTCGTCGGCCTCATCGACCACGCCGACGCCCTCGATGCCGGGCACCCGCGGGTAGGTGACCTCCGCGTCCGACTCCCCCTTGCGGGTGGTGACCTCGGACTCGTTGACGCCGAACGCCTTCACCCTGATCCGCACCCAGCCGGGCTTGCGTACGGGCACCGGCACATCCTTGATCTCCAGTGCGTCCAGGCCGCCGGGCCGGGTGACGACCACGGCCCGCATCGTCGCCGGTGCTGCGCCGCCGGCTGCTCTTGGTTGGCTCATGTCGAGTTCCTTACTCTGTTCGCCCCGAGGATGTGAAGGCGGAGCCGGGGCTCCGGGCGCAGGTACCTGGGTGATCAGCCCGTGGCGGCCCTGCGCCGTTGCGCATCTCGGTATTGCCCGGTAACCGTCAGGGGCGGTCGATGCTCTCCCACAGGTCGAGGGCCGCCTGATAGTGGGCGCCGGCCTCGAACGGCGGGTTGCCGACGCTCCCCGAGATGGGCCGGTCCGTGAGGGCGGGCCACAGACGGGTCTGCTCGCCGGTGACGAAGTCGAGCACGATGTCGCGGATACGCGTGTCACGCTCGGCCTGTTCAGGGCTGCGGCCCGGCCGTTCCTGGCCGACCAGGGCGTACATCTCGGTGCCGTGCACAGCAGGTGCGCCCTCCGCGGGCCCGATCACCAGGAGATGGGTGTTGCCGCCCGCCGCGGCGTGCGCCAGGGCGCCGCGGGCCGCGGGGAGACCGAAGATGTAGTCCGACAGGAGGGCTGCGCGGACCTCGGCAGGGGTGCGGCCGCCCTGGTCGTAGGCGTCGACGATCTTCTTGGCGCAGGAGCGGGGAATGCGCCACCCCGCGACCTCGTCGACGATGCGGTCGACGGTGCCCGGGTCGAACCGGTCGAGGTCGTTCGCCACCCACCAGCCCATGTCGTCACTGGCCATGCTCAGCAGCACGTCGACATCACGGTGTGCGCCCGAGGCGAGTTCGTCCATGGGGTGGGCGTGCAGCACCGCGCCGGGCTGTCGGGTGTCCAGGACGATGCCGAGGCTCTTGCTGTCCATCCCGCCACGGACTCCCAGGTCCGTCGGGGTGACCTTGTGCAGGGCGGCCACCAGGGAGGCCGCATCAAGGTCGAGCAGCTTCTCCGGGTTGTCCGCGACGCCGAGTTCGGTGACGAACCGGTGGGCGAGTTCCTCGGCCCACCAGGCAGGCTGCAGACGCGAGGGCCCGGCGGAGAACCCGGCCAGTCGCCGGTACAGGCCGTTGGCGGAGGAGGCGCCGAGCAGTCCGAAGGTGGCATAGGCGCCGCCGCTGTGGCCGTAGACGGTGACGTTGTCGGGGTCGCCGCCGAAGTGGGCGATGTTCCGCTTGATCCAGGTCAGCGCGGCGATGACGTCCTGCAAACAGAGGTTGCTTGCCTCGGCAAGAGCGCCGCCGTACTGCGAGAGCGAGAGAGCGCCCAGCGCGCCGAGCCGGTAGTTGACCGACACGCTCACCACGCGCCCCGTTGCCGCGAGACCGGCGGCGTTGGAGGTGATCTGGGTGTTCGCGCCGTACTCGAATCCGCCGCCGTGGATGTACACGGCCACCGGGAGCGCCGTGCCGGCAGGCTGCTCGGGGGCCCACACGTTCAGGTTGAGGCAGTCCTCGCCCATCCCGCTGTCGGCTTCGAGCCAGTCGCCGCTGTCGGGCTGGACGGAGACGACGCCCTTGCGGTCATGAAGGCGGTTTGGATCGAAGTCCGCGACCAGGGGCCGGCGGTATCGCTCGGCGGTGGCGTACGGGATTCCCCACCAGGACCGCACCCCTGGTGCAGTCGGAGCCTTGGGAGCGGTAGCGGTCATGGCACGTCCTTCCAGCGCGGTTGGGGTGTTCGCGCGGTGCTCGGCGGCTGGTTGCTCGCGGTGACGTCTCCCATCGTTTCCTGGGATCCGACAAAGAGCCCGGCGGGTGGCGGTCACCCGGTGGTCATCAGGTGACACTTCGGCAACAACATCTTGGTGCAGGCCAGGAATTTCAGGAGACAACCGGCGTTTCCTGACCGCCCTTCATTTCACTTCCGCCTCGGCCGGCCTGGATAGGAGCCGGCGGGGCGGAGTCGGGTGCCGTTCTTGAGGAGCGCGAGGCGGATGGCGGCGAGGCTGGTGTCCTCTCGGTCGGCGATGGCCTGGAGGGAGAGATGGTCGCGTTCGTACCACAGGCGCCACTGTGCTGACCGGTTGGCGGTGCGCTGAGTGCGGCGGAAGCGGGGCGGGCTCCAGTCGACGGGGTGCTGGGCGAGCAGATGGACGACGTGCGCGGTGGTCGTCTCCAGGGTGCGGGCGAGCTGGGCGACGGAGAAGTCGCTGCCGGGCACGGCCTGATGGAGCCGATCGGCGCTGATGCTGTACGGGTCGGGCCCCGGCAGCTGAAGGTCGCGCAGCGCGTGGACGGGTAGCTGCGGCGCCCATTGGACGGGCTCGTCGATGCCGTGCTCGTCGAGGAGCGTTCGTGCGGTGTGATGGAGGAGTTCGGCCTCGGCGGGCAGGATCCGCCAGCGGAAACGCTGATAGTGCTGCCGTTGGGCGGGGGTGGCGGGCGCGATGGCGGGGTGGGCGAGATGGGCGGGTGATCCGGTAATGGTGTGGAAGAGCCAGCGTTGCGCGTGTACCGCGTCGGGACCGGGGTTCGAGCGCAGCCACCGCTGCATCTCCAACCATGCCCGCGCGTCGATGAATTGGGGGCGGGCGGTGAACAGTGCGCGTCGGCGTATGTAGTCGATCGGGGCGCCGTGCGCGTCCAGGTGGTCGGCGAGCACGATCAGCGTGTGCAGGACGTCCGCGCCGTTCGGGTGGCGGGTGAGGGTGGCGAGGAACGTGGACACGTTGTGGCTGCTGACGGTGGTGCCGGTCAGGCGGACCGCGGCGTGGATCGGGGTGGTGTTCCCGGCCAGCAGACAGGCGACTGCGAGGAGTTCGTCGGCGCGTTGGGCGGCGGGCCTGCCGCTGGCGTGCCGTGGAGTGAGCCGCAGCGCCCACTCCGGCCACAGGGCGGTCGGCAGTACACAGGCCCTGTTGTCGCGGTCGCTTGGGGGCCGGGTGGAGCCGACGCCGGTACGGTGACGCAGGCGCGCCACCGGCATCAGCTTGCTCTCCCTGCTGCACCGCAGCGCAGCTTCGAGCGCGGGCGAGATGACGCCGCCGAGGGCGACGACGTTGCCGGGGTGCAGCGCCCGGCCGGAAGCGGCCACCCGGTCGGTGAGCCACTGCACGGCCCGGGCCGCGGAGCGGATGTTCTCGGCGCGCAGGATACGGAACGCCGCGGTGACGGCGACGGCCGTCGCGGCGGCGTCGCCGGGAGCGACATGGCTGTGCAGATCACCGTGGAGGGCGTCCGGTGAGCGTTGGGAGCCGGCGGGCAGCGGGTCGGCACGGTAGCGCTCCAGCCGCTCCAGGACATCGGACGGGGCGAGCGGGCCCAGGGCGTCGGGTGTTGCGTGGTTGAGGACCAGTACCCCGAGACTCTTCGCATCGCGCAGCACCACGTTCAACGGTGCGCCGTCGGGACCGTACAGCGGCCAGCGCACCGGGCGGCCGGGGGTGGTGAGGGCGGTGTCGATGAGGCGTTGGGCCTCGGCCAGGTCCCCATCGGCCGGAATCGCGGTGGCCGGGGTGTCGGTGAGGGGGTGGTGGCAGCGAGGTGGCCCGCCGTCCGGGGCAGCGCTGGAGCACCGTCCCGGACGGGGTGTCTCCCGCCGGGGGTGGGAGCGCAGGCGCGGGACGCGGTGGCAGGCCGGGCAGCGGTCGACCAGCAGGACATGGTGACGTGTGCAGGCGAAGGACCAGCTCAGACGCCAGGCCACCAGCCAGCGTCCGCCGCTGTCGGCCAGGCAGAAGGGGCAGAACCGGGATCCCGCCCGTCCCCACAGCACCCGCCGGTCACCCGCCGGTGCCGGGGCAGGATGTCCACCGCGTGCCCGTCGAAGGGCTGCAAGGTCATCGCCGCGAGCACGCCCGCGGCGACTCCGGTGACCTCCGTGATGGACGCGAGTTCGTCCCGCGTGAGGCGGATGGTCCAGGCCGGCAGCACCAGCGCAGACATGGCCGTCTCCCGGTTGGGGAGACCGAATGCGCCGAGCACGTCCGTGAACGGGCAGGTCAGACGGGCCGCGGTGAACTCCAGCCAGGAGTCCAGGGCCTCACCGGGATCCGGTGCGCACCGGATCGGCAAGCTCCGTCGTCCGGTGCTCATCCGGCGGCCCGCGCCCGGCGTGGACGGCTGGTGGCCCCCCCCCCGCGCCCAGCGCGTATTCGAGTTCGCGGCGGGCCTGTTCGGCGGCCTCGTCGTTCCTGACGCGGTCGAGGAGATCACGGGTGAGGCGTTCGGTGCCGGTGCGCTGGGCCCGCTGGCAGCCGCGGTTGACCAACGTCATCAAGGAACCGATGTGCCCGGTGCTGCGGGCGAAGAGGTAGTCGGACAGATCGTCGGCGAGCATGCCGGGATACGTGTCGGTCAGAACGATGCGCTGTTCCAGGGCCAACAGCAACCGTCGCCAGTGAGCGCGGCCCTGGTCGGTGTCGATGGTGAAGGGCGGCATGTCCAGGCGGGTGGTGCGCCGGCCGGTCTGCGCCAGGGCCGTGTCGCCGCTCGCCTCGCCCTCGCTGAACAGGCCCTTGTCCGCGAGTCCCACGCCGACCTTGAGAAGGGTGACGGGGAACTCGTTGGCGATCCACTTGAGATGGTTGCTGACCTCGATGCCGCTGGTCTTGCGCCACTTCAGGAAGTGCAGGTCGTCCAGGATCAGCAGGCGCACCTCGCAGGACAGCACACAGTCCAGGGCCTGCAGACCGAGCTGGGCGGCGGTGGAGTTCTGACGTCCGGGGTGGCCGAAGAACTCCAGCATGGCCCGGTTGAGGTCCTTCATGCCGGTGTTGCCGGTCAGCCCCACCCGGCACACCGGCCACCGCTCATGCCCCTGCACGGTGAAGCTGCCGTGCTCGGCGATCTCCCGGCGGTGGAATGCGCGGGCGAAGGCGAGCACCGCCGTGGTCTTGCCCAGTCCCGGGAACGCGTCGACGGCCACCGCCCCCTTGGCCTTGTCGCCATCCTGGAGGTTGCTGTCCACGATGTCCCACAAGTCCTCGTGCAGCGCGGCGAGTTGAGGAGTGCGGATCGGACCCAGATTGGCGTGCCACACCCGGCGGGCACGGTCGTAGGCGCTCCGCGCCCCGGCGTCCAGGGCCTCAAGCTCGCTGCGGCTCAGCGTCCCGGGCTGGATGCGGCGCGGTGCGTCGGCGAACGCCTGGAAGTCCTCCTTCCGCGACAGAGCCAGATTCCCCGGATCCGACCGGCTCGCCGGGGCGGTCACACGTCCTCCAGGGCGTCGGCATAGAAGTCGTCTTCCTCGACGGGCCCGAGGTCGCCTTCGTCATCGTCACCCGCTTCGGCGGCCTGCTCAGCAATGGGGAGTTCCGCCGGCCGCGGGTCCTCGCCCAGCGCCCGGCGCACAGACGGCAGGACGGCGGCCTTGCCGGTGCGGGGCATTTCGAGGGCAGCCTGCTCGCGGGACAGGCGCAGAGCCATGCGCCGTTCGGCGAGCGTGGTACCCAGCCCCAGGTTCCAGCGCTCCAGCAGGTCGGCGACGCAGCCGATCGTCGGGATACCGGTACTTCGCGGCGGCCAGCTTCCGGGCGAAGACCAGGGCGTCCTCACTCAACGGCATCCCCGCCACCGGCGCATACTCCCAGGCCAGGGTATGCCAGATGCGGGTTGCCGGATCACGGAAGTAGATCCGGGTGATGTCGTCCGGATCGACCTGGAACGGCCAGCCGTTCGCGACCGGCCCGTCGTACGGGCTGCGGATCCCGGGGGCGGGCAAGCCCGGGCCGCGGTAGCGGCGGCGGTCGATCTCCACACCGTAGTGCTGGACCGTGCGCCACTTCGTCGCCAGGAACTCGAAGGCGAGATCCGGATCCCGGGGCACCTCGATGTAGCCGGCCCGCGCCATCCCGTGCTCGAACATCTGTGCAGGCGACATCCGCAAGCCCGGCACACCCGGATCGACCAGACCGGCGTGGGGACGGCAGTGGTAGACTACCGCGATCCACTCCCGGACGATCTCTTCCAGCTCGTCGAGGAAGAAGAACGCATCGGCCTCGGGAAGCTCGCCGCGGGCGTGGATGTCGGGGCCCTTTGCTCAGCACGCTCCAGCACAACGTGGCGCTCGTCTTCGCGCAGTTGACCCAGCACGACCGAGGCGATCTCCTCGACGTCCCCGGCCGAAGGCCCAGCCCGCTCCGGGATCACCACTGCACGGTCGGTGAACAGCAACTCCTTCAGCGCCAGCCGACGAACCCGTCCCCGGCTGTCCTTCAGGACCACCTCGTTGCCCGCAGTCGTCGCAGCCATCTCGACCACCTCGACGGTCTCCCCGTCGTAGCGGAAACGTGTCCCCACTCCGACACGGGCTCCGGCACCACTCACGCCGTCCTCCTCAACACGCAGGAAGGACGCAGAGGTTAGAGGTAATGGAC
This sequence comes from Streptomyces hawaiiensis, assembly GCF_004803895.1. Lineage (NCBI taxonomy): Bacteria > Bacillati > Actinomycetota > Actinomycetes > Kitasatosporales > Streptomycetaceae > Streptomyces > Streptomyces hawaiiensis. Next base: position 63,591 of record NZ_CP021978.1, read on the forward strand.
CGCGGCACGGACACACGGCTCGGGCCGGCCGGGAAGAAACTCAGCCGCCGACCTGAGCGGGACACCGTCCAGGTCGGCGCGACGCAACTCCTCCAGGACCTCCGGTGAGAACAACCACCCACGCCGATACGCGGCAAGGAAGCGGATGTTTTCCAGCACCGTCTCCGGCGGCTCGCTCCACACCTGATAGCGCCACCCCCGCAACTCCACCGCCCGCCGGGTCCATGCGAACGTGAAGGACACCACCGGCCTCGGCAGCCGCTGGCGCGGCTTGACGTCCACGACCACCGGTCCACTGTCGGTGATCAGGAAGTAGTCCGGGACGTGCTTGCGGACCTGCCCATCCACCACGGCCTTCAGAAGGAAGGGCTGGGCCACGATGCCGTGTACCGAAGGATCGAAGTCGGCGAACAGCAACCGGGCCAGCTCCAGCCGCGACTCGTAGACGAGGTAATCCTGTGTCGTCGCCGCCCAGTACGTGCCAGCATAGTGCTTCTGCCCTCTGTACCAGCGCAAGGTCCGCCACGGCGCGGCCGACGCCAGGAGACCGGCCGATGTACCCAACCATGCCTGGTCTCCGGCGACTTCACCGTCGCGGTGGCGAACACTGACCGTGACCGTGTCACCGTCCATGGCGTACCCCCAGCCCGGCCCCTCGTACGAGAACCGCGCTGCGGAGAGCCTGCCCATTGGCGGTTCAGCTCACGAGCAGGTCACACTAAGAAGTCATCTCATTTGGCTGGGTAAGCTGGCGGTCGTGGTGAGGATCGTCGAGCGGCTGGTGCCGGATGAGTTGTGGGAGCTGTTCCAGCGAGTGGTTCCGGAAGCGCCGTCGCGGCCCCAGGGTGGGGGCCGGCGGAGGCATGGCGACCGCGAAGTGCTGGCCGCGATCGTCTTCGTGGCGACCTCGGGCTGCACGTGGCAGCAGTTGCCGACCGCGTCGTTCGGGCCGTCCGGCGCGACGGCTCACCGACGCTTCACCGAGTGGACGAAGGCCAGGGTGTGGGCCAAGCTCCACCGCCTGGTGCTTGACGAGCTCGGGTCCCGTGGCGAACTGGACTGGTCGCGGTGCGCGATCGACTCGGTGAACATGCGCGCCCTGAAAAGGGGGACCTGACAGGTCCGAATCCTGTAGACCGGGGCAAGTACGGCTCAAAGATCCACTTGATCACCGAGCGGACCGGTCTGCCCCTGTCCGTGGGGACCTCGGGTGCCAACGTCCATGACAGCCAGGCCCTGATCCCGCTTGTGAAGGGCATACCGCCGGTCCGGTCCCGCCGGGGCCCCCGGCGTCGCAAGCCCGGCAAGCTCCATGCCGACAAGGGCTACGACTATGCCCACCTGCGGCGATGGTTAAGCTGCCGAGGCATCCGGCACCGCATCGCCCGCAAGGGAGTTGAGACCTCCCAGCGGCTGGGACGTCATCGTTGGACGATCGAACGCACCATGTCCTGGCTCGCCGGCTGCCGCCGTCTCCACCGTCGTTATGAGCGCAAGGCCGAGCATTTCCTCGCCTTCACGAGTATCGCCTGCACCCTCATCTGTTACCGGCGGCTCGGCCGCTGATGTGGGCCCGCAGCAGCTTCACCGCCAAGTCGTGGCCGTAGTGCTTGGCCATGTCCATGGGGGTGCGACCGTCTGGATCGGCGAGCTCCGGGTCAGCCCCGAAGGCCAGCAGCACAGCAGTGGTGTGCACGGTCAACGGTTGACCACTCTGCAGGGAGCCATCGCCCTCGGCGTCGATTGCGTGCGTCAGCAGCGTCATGTTGCTGAAGACCTCATCAGGATCGGTACCGTCGGCCAGCAACCGGGCCAGGGTCTCCGCATCCTCGTGCTCGACCGCGTGATGCGCGGGTGTCCAGTAGTCGCTCACCAAGGCATTCAACCGCCACCACAGCACGTCTGCCAGCGACTATCTACACAATTATCCACCAATTGAGATGACGTCTAAAGAGTGAATGCCTTGACCGGGCGATCTCAGATTCGTGGCCGATCGGCCATCGATTGGCCATCGGTCGTGAGATTTGGCCACGGCATTTCATCCCACACCTGGTGTCGCTCGGGGTAGCCGCGGAGGTCCGTCATGCCCCGAACCGTGTGGTCAGGTGCCATCAGCTTTGGTCTCGTGACCGTTCCGATCAACGTCCAGAGCGCTACCGAGGACCACTCGATCCGCTTCCACCAGTACCACCTGGAGGACATGGGCCGGGTGCGGGTCAGGAAGTACTGCGAGATCGAGGACCGCGAGGTCCGCACCGACGAGATCGGCAAGGGCTACCAGCTCACCAAAGAGCAAGTCATCCCGATCAGCGACGACGAACTGCGCGACCTGCCCCTGCCGACCGCCAAGGCGATCGAGATTGAAGCGTTCGTCCCGCTGGAGTCCGTGGATCCGATCCGCATCGGCGAGGGCTACTACCTCCAGTCCTCAGGACAGGTCGCGGCCAAGCCATACAAGCTCCTGCGTATGGCCCTGGCCCGGTCATCGAAGGTGGCCGTCGCGAAGTACGCCTGGAGCGGGAGAGAGCGCCTGGGCCTGCTGCGGGTGCGGGACGACGTGATCGTGCTGCACGCCATGCGCTGGCCCGACGAGATCAGATCCCCAGAGGAACTGCTGCCCCCGCTTGTCGAGCTGACCGACGAGGAGATCGAGGGCGCCCTGGCGCTCATGGACAGCATGACCCGCGACGATCTGGAGGGTGAGGAGTTCCGCGACGCCTACACCGAGGCCGTCGAGCAGATCATCGAGGCCAAGCGCGAGCATCGCGAGCCACCGAAGCTGGAGGAGCCCGAGGAGAAGACGGGCCAGCTGGTGGACCTGATGGCCGCCCTGACCGAATCCGTGCAGAAAGCCAGGACCGCCCGCGGCGAAGACGCCGACGTGCACGAGCTGCCGAAGAAGAAGACCACGAAGAAGCAACCGGCCAAGAAGACCGCCGCGAAGAAGACCACCAAGAAGGCCGCGGCCAAGAAGACGTCCGGACGCCGGCCGCGCAGCGCCCAGACGTCGAAGCCGAGCGCCGTGTCCGGCCTGCACTTCGTACACGCCGGTACCTGCTGACGTAGTGCCTCGATGGCCTGCGCCCTGGTCGCTGGTTTCGCCCGCTTGCCCGGGTCCCAGCACTCACCAGTGTGCACGGCAACGATGTTCTCGCGGTCCAGACCGCGCTCGATCAGCCACTCGGGCGCCGGCGGGCGCCGTGCTTGGCCGACGCGCCGCTCAGCCTCGCGGCGTTCCTCGTCGGCAATCCACCTGCGGGTGCGGGCCAGGTCGCGCTCCTGCACGCGCTCCAGGAAGCGGAGCAGCGCGAGTCGCGACGACTCCGTATCGTTCATGCGTTCGATTCTGTGATCGAGGCGCCCCGCAGCCCTCCCCCACCTCCTGGAGCAGGTATGAATCACGAGAAGGCCGCCCGCAAACTGGGCGTCGACCCGGCCTCCCTCGTCCCTGCCCCGCCCGCGCCCCGCTTCGCCACGACCTGGGAACGGATGCAGCAAGAGCCGCCCTGCTCCGCCTGCGGCCGGCCAGCTCGCACGAGCGGCGTGATCCACGACCCAGCGCACGGGCCTCGCTGGTTCGATCGCTGCCGGGAGTGTTCCTCGCGACTCCTCCGACGCTGCGTGTGCCGCCGGCGCAGTTCCTCGAGGAGCTGCGCCACGCAGCGGCCGACGCGCGGCTGTCGCTGCGCACCTACACCGACGAGAGCGGATGGGAAGGTGAGTGACGTGGACGACGATCAGTTCCACCTCACCCTGAGTTCGGGCCCATTGACCCGCTGATCCTTCGGCTTGAGGCGGGCGAGCGTCAGGGGGAGATCGCGTATCCCGCGGCCGGCTGGCCGAACATCTGGGCAATGTGCCAGACGGCGTGATCGGTGCCGTGGAAGAACACGTTCAGACGTCCATGGCCGTCGGCTTCGACGACGGGCTCGCCGCCGATGTTCTGCGCGATCTGCTCGTAGGAGCTCCAGTCAGTGCCGTTGACGACGCTCTGTTCGTTGACCCACAGGTGTCCGCTGCCCCAGTGGAAGACGGCCAGCCGGGCGTCGGCGGCCCGGGCGATGGCCGGGTTTCCGGTCAGGGTGCCGCCGAGGCTGGTCGGCGTGGCCCAGGCGTTGTAGTCGTCGGTTTGCGGGAGGTGCCACAGGGCGTTGTCGGTGCCCCGGAAGAACACTTCCAGGCGCCCGTCGGCGTTGGTGGCGATGACAGGGTCGCCGCCGATGTTGTGCACGATGCTCCGGGGGCTTTCCCAGGCGTTGGTGTTGGCGTCCCGCTGGCGGACGACCCACAGGTGGCCGTCGGTGCCGCGGAAGAACACCTGAAGACGGCCGCGGGCGTCTGTCGCCACTGCTGGGTCACCGGACAGAGTACCGCCCAGACTGACGGGGCCGGTCCAGTTTCCGTAGCCGGACTTGGTGGTCTCCCACACGTGCCACAGGGCGTTGTCGGTGCCCCGGAAGAACGCTTCCGGGCGGCCGTCGGCATTCAGCCCGGGGACCGGGTCGCCTCCGATGTTGTTGGCCAGCGTCTTCCCTGGGCCGTAGCCACCGTTGATGACCGTCTGCCAGGGATGTTCGAGGTTGCCCTGCCCGTTGCGGAAGAACACCCCGATGCGCCGTGCGGCCGTCCGCAGGGCGGAGGGATCGCCGGACAGGGTGGCGGCGCCCAGGTTCTCCCACTGGGACCAGCCGCCCCAGGTCTGCTGGTGGCAGGTCGCCAGCGCGTTGTCCGCGCGGCCGCGGGCGAACACCTCCAGCCGACCGTCCGAAGAGGGCGCCACCGCCGGATTACCCGTCAGCTGCCCGCCGAGCGAGGCCACCGGGCCCCAGGACATACCCGGCGTCGAAGGAACCGTCATGTTCTTCCCCTCCTGCTGCTTTCTCCCCCCAGAACTCCAACCAGGGGGAATCACTTCTTGCACCTGATCAACTACTCAGAGCGGCCGCGGGCGGACCGGCCTGCGCTCTCATGACGGAGCGTCATCAGTCGCCGGGAGCCGGCGTATCCACCAACGCCCCTCTGTACAGCACCCCCTCACCACCCCATGTGAAGCCAGCGAGCCGCCGCAGAATTACAAGGTCCGCGAGACGAGCAAGGCGATCGTCGCCGCAGTCACCGGCTCCCCGGCCGCTCCCCGGCACGCTGCTGCTCGGCAGGTACGACACCCAAGGCCGCCTTCACATCAGCCGCACCACGCCCCTCTCCCGAGCGGCAGACGCTGCGGTCGCCGCACTGCTCGCCGCCTGGCCGCGCGGTCACCCCTGGACAGGCTGGTCGTTCAGCGCCGGGGCAGCCGGGCCGTGATGCGGCTGTGGAGGCCCTTCTGGGGTTATCGGGTTCTGAAGCGGCGGAAGAGGTTGCGGGCCACGTACACGCCCGGCCCGCCGAAGCCAACGATGTCGACGCGTCCGTCACCGGTGATGTCGGCGAGGAAGCGGGGGTGGTGGTCGACCCGCCAGGCGCCCGCGTCGTCGTTGTACCCAAACCCGCAGCACACCAACTGCGCCTGCTCGAACCGGCCGTCGCCGCGGTTGTGCGACACCCAGACCCCTTCGTCGCCGAAACCGACGATGTCGGGGTTGCCGTCGCCGGTGACGTCGGCGAGGAACCGGAGGTGCTTCCTGCTCGTCCACCCCTGGGCGAGCCCGAAGTCGTTCAGGACGACCTTGGAGGGTTCGAACGTGCCGTCGCCGCGCCCAAGCGCGACGACGACGCCCTGCGGGCCGAACCCGACGATGTCCACTGCTCCTGCATCGATGGTCCTGACCAGGAACCGAGGGTGCTCCTCGACCGAGCTCCAGCCCTGGTCGCCTCCGAAGTCGTCGAGGACCCACAGGGCGTCGGCGAACGTCCCGTCCTCGTCCTGGAGTGAGATCCAGACGCCGTCGTCGTGGAAGCCGACGATGTCGGCGCGACCGTCACCGGTGGTGTCGGCGACGAAGCGGGGATGCTTGCCGGCAACCCACCCGCCCGCCTTCTCGTCGTGGCCGAACGCCCGGAGACCCGGTTCGTCGGCGAGGGGTGCGAACTTTCCTTCCTCGTCCTGGAGTGAGATCCAGACGCCGTCGTCGTGGAAGCCGACGATGTCGGCGCGACCGTCGCCGGTGGTGTCGGTGAGGAAGCAGGGATGCTTGTCGGCAACCCACCCGCCGGCCTGCTGTCCGTGGCCGAACGCTTTGATGACCGGCTCGCCACTTGCGGGTGCGAACCTTCCGTTTTCGTCCTGCGGGGACACTCGGACACCGTCGGCGGCGAGTACGACGACATCGGGCCTGCCGTCGCCCGTCGTGTCCGCGAGAGTCCACAAGTCCTTGGGACTCGGGGAGGGTACGGGTGAGTGCAGGACGCGTTCCTCGTCCTTGAAGGTGCCGTCGCGTTGACTGGAGGCCGTCACAGCCCCCTTCGCGGGTTTGAGCCCGACGATGTCCGCTCTGCCTGCTCCGGTGGTGTCGGCGAGGAACCGTTCACCGAGCCCGGCCCACCAGCCCGGCTGCGCGCTGTGAGACCGGTTGGCGACGTCGCTCTTCCACCCGCCGGCGTCCTGGTCACTCCCGAACCGCTTGAGGACCAGCAGCATGTCGCTGAAGGAGGGTCTCGCACCGGGTGCCGGCCGCAGCGCGGCCGAGCGGGCCAGTCGCCAGGACTGGCGGCTGTTCCAGTGGCTCAGTGGTGCCCAGCGCAGCACGGAGTCGCTGGTGCGCTCAGGGTCGGCTGTGACGAACCGCCAGCGCTGGCTTGCCGCACTTTCGTCGTACTCGCGCAGGACCACCCGGATGTCGTCCGCTGCGGGGTCGGCGAGGTCGAGAACGACACCATCGGTGGCGCCCTCGATGAAGTAGAGGTCGGCTTCGCCCTCGACGGGGACGACGCGCCACTGCTGGTCCTTCTTGCCGGCGGTGGCGTCCCACTGGCGGACGCCGCGGTCCGCGGCGGCGGGATTGTCGAGGACCTTGCCGCTGACCGCGTTGCGGATCACATATGCCTGCTCGCCCTGTGCCGGCCCGCCTTGCGTGGCCTGTACGGGGGTGAGCTGCCACTGCTCCAGGCTTGGGCCACCGTCAGGGAAGTCACGCACGACCAGTGCCCCGTCCGTTCCCGGCGTGGACCTGGCGCCGAGGATCTTCCCCGTGGCCGCGTTGACGATCTGAAGTTTCAGTTCTTGCGTGGGCACGGGCATTGTGGTGCCTCTTCCGGGCGGTAGGGGCGTGGGCTCGGGACAGGTGTGGTGGGGCGGCGGCCGCGGGTCACGTGAAGACGTGGTGGTAGGGGACGTTCCACTCGTTGGGCAGCCGCGGGTAGAACGTGTTGATGACCGTCCCGGTGAAGTCCCCGCCCCAGTTGTAGGTCACACGCACCTCGCTGTCGGCCGCCACCGCGTGGTCCTTGAACCCGAGGATGGCGTCGGGGTGGGTGATCGGCACGAAGGTGATCCCGCCCCATGGCGTCACCGTGACGATCCACAGCTGGGTGTCCTCCGGCGCGCCGTTCTTCCCGCGCCACAGGTCACCGACCTTGTCGGGCAGGCCCACCTGGACGGTGTCGGCTGTGCCCTCGGGGCTTTCTGATGAACGGTGATACGCCGGCGCAGCGGCTTGGGCGCGCCGTCGTCGCCGCGCCCGGCGTCGGCTTGGCCGGCGCCGGTGGGCTTGGGCGGCACCTGACCTGCGGCGCTCTCGACGAAGTACAGCGGCCGCTGCCCGAAGAAGCCGGCCGGGGTGATGTACCACAGGTGGCCCTGCGCCTCCTTGGTGGCCGAGTCGAGCGCGGTGGACAGCTTGACTCCCTTGTCGTGGACGCTGTCCTTCAGGTCGGCGGGCCGCAGGAAGCCGCCGTTGAAGGCGTGGACGAGCATGACCGGCCGGTTCTCGACCAGCGCGGCCACGATCGCGTTGTCGTAGCTGTTCACCGCCACCGGGCCGCCGACCACCAGATTCGACATCGCCGTGCGTTCTTGGGTGTACATCGCGGGACCTCACCTGTTCTTGAAGTGGAGAACAATAAGCCAGCCACAGTGCAGCGCTTTGCCGCGCCGCGTTAGCGACGGCTTTAGCCGCCCTGGATCGAAATAACCTGGCATTTATGGACGGCCGAATCAAACACCCCCACCGCCACATAAATCACGGCTGCAACAATCGTGTGCAAGACTTTTTGAAGGCACCGATCGAGTGACCGTCAGCGCTTCAACTTACCGCGCTTCTCGGCGAGTTGGGAGTGGTTGGTGAATGCCTTTCACTCGATTGAGCGTGATGCGTGAAGGCTTCTTCCCAGAAAATGAGGCCGCTGATAGCTTCGAATTTCGGAAAGCGCGCAGATGCCTGTTCGGTTCCATCGAGCGCGTTTCAGAGAGAATCAGTCGAGGACGGGGAATGCCTTCCACTGCTTACAACCTGGAACGGTCCAAGCGCCATCCGCTGACGAAAAAGAACCTGCGGGAACTCAGCATCGACCTGCCGTCCCTCCTGAACCACCCCAACCTGGTCTACACCGACAACAACGGCGTGCAGCACAAGCCCGTCGGCATCTCCATCAACAAGTCGAGCTCAGGCACTTTCGCCGGCTCCGCGTTCGATCTGGGCTGGCTCGCCTACATGAATCTCGGGGAACCGCTGATCGAGGAGCGGGGCGACATCACTCCGCCCCCGCCGGACACGTTCTCCTCACGCGCCTACGTCAACCGCAGCGACACGCACGAGATGACCTTCACCGACTCGGTCGAATTCACCGTGTCGAACGGGGTGACCTGGTCGCTCCACGGGGATGCCAAGCTCACCTTCGGCGGCAGCATCGGCGCGCAGCTGCAATTGCAGTTGCAGAACCAGCTCAAGATGGACCTCCAGGCTCAGCTCGGGACGCAGCTGCGGAACGACATGGCGAACAAGAACGCCAACACGGTGACCAACAAGAACAGCAAGGACAGCGTCGGGGTAGACAACGCCAACGCCACCGAAACGGCCACAACGAACTCGACGGGCAACTCCGCGTCCAACTCCGTGACGAACTCAGTGGCGTTCACGGCCCAGGGCAGCGCCACCGGCAGCGCTTCGCTCAACGCGCAACTGGCACTGGGCCTCGCGGCCACCGTCGGCGGCTCCCTGACAACGAGCTGGACCTCGAAATCCCAGATCTCCGGCAAGGTCCCGAAGGACTCCCGGGTGGAAACCATCGCCACGCAGCGGCGCGCCCACAAGCACTACGACTACGAGATCCCGGTGACCTTCGCTGGGTTCCTCGCGGTGAGATACGCCGTGCCGGTTCCGGTCCTTTCTCCCCCGCAGCCCGGGGCCTTCCCCGGCCTCGCCCAGGTAGTCGCCCGCGACATCGCCGACATCAACCTGGCCGGCGGCGGATACCGCATGAAGGGACAGATGGAGGTCGTGTCCTCCCTGGACGTCCACCACACGATGTTCGAAGCCGAGAGCCTGACCTTCAGCCCACGCGCCCTGTACAAGGGACCTTGACCGGGCAGCACTACCACCACGACGACCAGGGGTGATGACCATGGTGTTCGGCAATATTTTCGGTTTCGCGGAGAACAGCGCGGGGCTCTTCTCAGTGAAGGCCGGCGCAGCCGAATCGCAGCCGGATACGGACGTCGACTTCGAAGACGCCCAGGAGGACACATACGACGACAAGAGCACGAGCCTGTTCGTCCATTCGATCCACGGGGCATCCTCCCGGGCGAAAGTCGTACAGGAGCAGTCACCCGAAGCGCGGGTCATCCTGGGCATCCTCGGCTCCTTCATCCAGACCACCCGGGACTCGGCCCGTACGCAAGCCCAGCACGCCCACGCCGATTCGGTCTCCGGCACAGCGTCCGCCGGCATGTCAAAGGCGAGTGAGACGGTGAAGAGGGAAGACGGCCTGCAAAAGAACGAGGACCTCCAGGACAAGCCGGACAAGGAGGCATACGCCAAGGCCCCCAAGGCTCCGGAGGCACCCAGGGCCGCAGAGCCCCCCAAGGCTCCCCAGGCGGCCGCCGAGACTCCGCAGAAGCTGGGAAAGACCAAGACGACCGAGACGACCACCGAGGAACCGTCCGGTTCCCAGTAGCACGCACGTCACGAGGGGGCAGGGGCATGACCGCCCCTGCCCCCTCGTGCGTCACACCGGGACCAACTGCCACTGACGGTCCCGGCGTTCGCCCACAGCCTCGTACTGCCTGATCACCGAGCGGGCGTTGGTGTCGACTCCCAGGAGCAGACCACTGTTGCGGTTCGCGATCTCATACACCCGCGGAGTGCCGGTCACCGGGCCCACCGGGATCAGCCGCCACTGCTGGTGGTGCGCGTCAGCACCCTCGTAGGCACGCTGCGCCACCACCGCCCCCTTGGTCTCCTGCGCTCCCACGACCTCCAGGACCTTGCCGCTGCGCACGTTCTCGATCCGGTACAGGACCTCGCCGTCGTCCTGGCCCGCCGCGATGAGCCGCCACCGCTGGTGATCCCTCGGAGCGGTGAGGATCTGGTGGACCTCGGCCCCGTCGTTGGTGGACTCACGCACCACCCCCATCCGCAACCTGCTGCGGACGTTGGCCCAGGAGACCACCGTGCCCGAATCGGGCAGCCCGGCCAGCTTCGCCGACGTGACCTTTCGGACCCGGTTGTTGGAGTAGTCGGCGATGTAGAGGGTGTCGACGCAGTCCACGGCGAGCCCGTGCGGGCCGCTCAGCTTGGCCGAAGCGGCCGACTCGCCGTCACCACCGAAGGTCGCGGCGCCCGTGCCGGCGAACGTGCTGATCGTTCCGTCGGCCACGACTTTCCGAACCCGGTGGTTGTTGGTGTCGGCGATGTAGAGGGTGTCGGTGCTGTCCACCGCCACTGCCATGGGCGAGTACAGCGGTGCCAAGGCGGCCTGGACGCCGTCACCGCCGAAGGTCGCGGCGCCTGTGCCGGCGACCGTTCTGATCTTCCTGTCGGCCTTCGGGACCTTCCGGACCCGCTGGTTGCCGCAGTCGGCGATGTAGAGGTTGCCTGCACTGTCCACCGCCACCGCGGTGGGGTTCCTCAGTTGGGCGGCGGTGGCGAGGGTGCCGTCAGGGGACAGGCCCGCGACCGTCCCGGCGACCGTGGTGATCTTCCCGTCAGCCGTGACCTTCCTGACCCGGTGGTTGCCGTAGTCGGCGATGTAGACGTCGCCCGCGCCATCCACCGCCACATCGAACGGCGTGTTCAGATGGGCGGTGGTGGCGGAGACGCCCTCACCGCCGTAGGTCGCAGTGCCGGTGCCGGCGAACGTATGGATCTTCCCATCGGCCATCGTGATCTTCCGGACCCGGTGGTTGCCGGAATCGGCGATATAGAGATCGCCCGCGCTGTCCACGGCAATCCCGCGCGGGTGACTCAGCGGGGCTGAGACGGCAGAGACACCCTCTGCCCCGCGCCCTGCGCTCCCCGTCCCCGCGATCGTGCTGATCCTCCCGTCAGTCGTGACCTTCCTGATCCGGTGGCCGCCGAATTCGGCGATGTAGAGGGCCCCGTCGCGATCCACCGTCATCCCGTACGGACCGTTCAACAGAGCCGAAACGGCAAGCTCCTTGTCCCCTTTGGGCGCCCCCGCAGTACCGGTTCCCGCGACCGTGCTGATCAGGGCAGTGAACTCCTCGCCGTCTACAGCTCCCGTGCTACCAGTGCTCATCTGCATCCCTTCACCGTTCACCCGACCGCCGACCTGATGATGACGTCGACAGCGGACAAACAGAACGAAAAGCGGGACGCCAGATCACACCATTGTCTAGAAACGGAGCGTTTGCCCACCCGCAGCTTTGGAGCGCCTCCTGCACAATGCGAACCACTCGTCGACATACGACCGAAAGGTCAGCCACCCTCACGAGGGAACAACAGGCGTGGCGTTGACGAAGCAGACGACGTCGTCGCTGTCGCGTCGCCGGATGCAGCGGTGACAACCGCCCCACATCGTCAAGAGGCGATCACCCTGCACAAAGCGTGACGGAAGGAGTGGTGCGCATCGGGTGGGGTCGATGCGGTGGAACGGACCGGTTGAGGGCGGCGCATTTCTCCTTGACCTGAGCCGAGGTCAAGGAGAAACGCGGCGAGTGGCAGCGGGTGGGCGGCATCGGGTGCACTCAGTGGCCGGCCTCCCGGCCGCGGTGCGGTCCAGGCTTCTGCGGGCGGTGCGCCCGCTGGTCGTCCTCGCGCACCGGATGCGCGTCGTCGGCATCGTCGCGGTGCGCGTAGCGGTCCATCGTGGCGCGGGCCCGGTCGGCCGCGGCGGTGAAGGCGTCCCCGAGGTGGCGCAGCCGCTCGGCGGTGAGATCGAGGGCTTCCACGTCGGTGCGGGACTTCCGCAGGGCCCGCAGTGCCGTCAGGTCGACCGCTTCCTGTCGGCTGGGCTCCGGGGGCGGGAGCAGCTGCTCGGGCATCGCCGCCTGCTGGTGGGCGACGACGTCGTACGCCCGGCCCCGCACAGCGGTAGCGGTGGCGGTGGTGCGCAGCTTCTCCCGCACCACCGCGCCCGCGAGGACGGCCCGCTCGTACTGCAGCGGGAGTCGGGGTATCTCCCACTCCCCCGCATCCTGGCCCGGGGCCCGGGGCGCAGCCGGCTCGCCGGGATCGGCCGGGGGTTGCCGGTCCGGGTCGGGCGCGGGAGTTGGTGGGCGGGGCCGGGCGGGGAGGTCGGCCAGGGCCCACCGTGCGGTGTAGAGACGGTAGTCCGACAGCAGACCGAGTGTGGTCTTCGGCTCGCTGATGTCCAGGCAGTGCGTGGAGATGGCGGCGGCCACGATTCTGTCGTCCAGGCCGGGGTCGCGGCGGCGGCCGCGCAGGACGAGGGCGAGTGGCGGCGGGCTTCGGCGAGCAGGTGTCGGCGGTGGAAGCGGCCGCCGTCGTTCATCACGAACACGGTCGCGGTGACGTCGACGGCCGCCAGGGCCACATCGACCACGGCGGCGACCCGGGCCCGGATCGCCGCAGCCGCAGCCGCAGCGCGGGCGTACTCGAGGAGGGAGTTGATGACGTCGACGGCCACCCCGGAGGTGAGGAGTGCGCTCGCCTTCCACCACGCGCGCAGCTGCGCGAGCGGCCGGGTCTTCTGCTTGGGCGGGCGAGTCTTGCGGGCGGCCATCCCGTTCAGCTTGGCGCGGGCCCGCTCGGAGACCACGGGCAGGAACTTCAGCTCACCGTCGTCGTCGACGGCGGTGACGTACTCGTGCTCCAGCTCTGCCAGGCAGGCGGCGATCTGGTCGCTGCGCCGGGAGGTGAAGCGGATCAGCTCGTGCGGCACCCCGGCAATCTCCATCACCGGCCGGCGCCCCGGGGTGACGATGCGCGGCTCGGTCGCCAGCCCCAGCGCCTCGCAAACCTCCGCGGCCACGAGCTCGTTGTAGAGCGCAGAGGCGGCCACGGTGTTCTCATGCAGGGCCAGGATGTGGATCGACCCCCACTTCCCGTCCAGCCGCTGCCCCTTCACGGACAGCAGCAGATGGTCATGGAGCAAGGGCATCCCCGACCGTGCCTCGTAGTGGCGGAAGCGCGCGGCGACCAGACCGCCGGGCGGCCGCACCCGGTAGATGCCGTCCTTGCCGTACCGGATCACCGCCACCTCGTCCTCGATCCACTCCAGCACCCGCTCGATCGCGCGCTCGTGCGCGGCCTCGATCACCCGCCGGGTCTCCTCATCCCCCAGCGCCCACAACAGGTAGATCGTCGGCTGCGGCCTAAAGACGAAGTCGACGCCGGTGACCATCACCTGGCGTCCGAGGGCGCCGGCCTTGAACGCCTTCTTCGGGGAGTCGCCCTTGGCGAGCCGGTCGGCCTCGATCCGGTCCGCGTACGGGTGGCGGCCCCGCTCGCCGAAGAGGTTCCGCAGCTGCTGCTCGGTGACCTCCTGCCCCGGCGTCAGCCCGAGCACGGCAAGTCCCCGGCCCATCCATCGCCCGGCCGGGACACCAGCTTGCTCCTGGGCCTCGCGCAGCGGCGTGCGGGCCGGGCGACGGCCGTCGCCGACAACGGTCTCGCGCAGGTAGTAGCGGTACATCTGACCGGCCCGGACGACCCTGATATCCACTGTCATGGAGACCACGCCACACGGCTCTGACCTGCGAGAAGAGGCCGATCAGCGGTACGTCCCGCCAGGCGGGAGCAGTGGCCGAACTTTCTTCTCAGGTGGCCGCCGGGCGGGAAGCGGCCTCGGGCCGGATGCGAATGTCATCGCTCTCCGGCAGCCCTCACATCACGACCCGGACGACACCAACAAGCACTACCGAGCACCAGGGAACGCGCACCACCAACGAGTACCGCCTACATCAACCCCCGGCACCCGCCGGGGGCTGCGTCGTGCTGCCCGGAGGAGGCCACTGTGCCCACCTTCGAGACACTCCCCCGCTTCACCGCCGACCTCCCAGCACCTCACTCCCGCCCACCCCGTGTACATCGACCCCTCGGTCGGACTCGGGAGGTCGGAGCGGACCGTGCTGTCCTCCGACGGCGACAAGTTCTGGCAGTTCAACGGCGACTACGGCGTCGGCCGGTGCAGCGTGGCGGGGCCGTACTACTGCGGCAACAACTACACGAACCGCATGCTCTTCGAGTTCTCGCCGTCGAAACTGGCGGGCAAGTACATCCTCGACGCCACGTTCCGCGCGTACGAGACCTGGTCGTTCTCCTGTGAGCCCAAGTGGGTGGACCTGGAGCGCACCGACAACATCTCCGAGGGGACCCGCTGGCCGGGCCCGGCTCAGCTCGACCAGATGGGCGACCGGCATGTGTCGGCCGGGCGTGGCGGCAACTGCACTCCCGACCAGCCTGATGCCTGGGTCGAGTTCAACGACAACCCGGAGGAGTCGGACGAGAACCTGGCGTCGACGGTGCGCAAGTTCGCCGACGGCAAGATCCACCGGCTCACCTTCATGCTGCGGGCCAAGGATGAGGGCGACCCCTCGGCGTGGAAGCGGTTCGACGACAACGCCGAGCTCAAGGTCAACTACGCCTATAAGCCGGGCGTGCCTACCGACGTCGGTGTCATCCCGGGCGACGGCTCCACCGCCTACTGCAAGACGTCCTCCTCCGATCCGCTGATCGTCACTCGGATCGACCCGATGGTGCAGGCCCGGGTGCAGACCCAGGTCGAGCACAGCGCGGGTGACGAAGAGGGCTCTCTGCAGGCCGAGTACATCGTGGAGCGCGGTGACGACGCCGCCTGGCACCAGGTGTGGTCGGACTACCGGCCGAACTCCGGCTGGGACCCGGACGGCACCCTGGAGAGGATGCGCACGACCAACCGTGCGGACGGCGGCCTGTACCGGCTCAAGGCGCGCACGCAGTCGCACTGGTCGTACGGCGGCAAGTCGGGTGACCTGTTCTCGTCGTACTCCAAGTGGTGCTACTTCAAGATCGACTCGACGGCGCCCAAGGCTCCGGTGATCACCACGGGCAGCCCGTACACCGCGTGCACTACGAACCTGTGCGAGGGCAAGGGTGGCCCGGGCGTCCCCGGCAGCTTCACCTTCAAGCCCAACGCGGCGGACAAAGACATCGCCGGCTACCGCTGGCGGCTGCTGACCACCTCCGCCAAGGAGACCAAGACGGTCAGCGGCTCCTCGGTTACCGTGCCGAACGTGACGCCGTCACTGTCCGGCACTCAGGTGCTGTCGGTGGAGGCCAAAGACGTACGCAGCCGGTGGGGTACCCCCGCCGAGTTCACCTTCAAGGTCGCCCCCGCCTCCGGCCCCTCCGGCACCTGGCACTTCGACGACGGCGCCCCGGACTCCGGTGTGACGGTCGCCAAGGACACCGCCGCCGAGGGCACACGGCACGATGCCACGCTCCACACTGCCGGTGCGGGATGGTCGACGCTGGCCCGGCGCGGTGACGCGGACTACTCGCTGTGGATGGACAGCACCGTTCCCGAGAACCAGAAGGCGTACGCGGCAACAGCCACCCCGGCCGTGAACACGAAGGACTCTTTCACCGTCTCGGCGTGGGCCTATCTGACGGACGCCTCGCAGAACCGTGTGGTGCTCGCGGCCCCGGGGACTGACGCCTCGGCGTTCACCCTGTATTACTCCGCCGCGTACAAGAAGTGGGTGTTCAACCGAACCGCCGCTGACGTCACGGAAGGCCAGACCTATCTGCGGTCGCTCTCCGACACCGGTGCGCCGCCAGTGAAGGTGTGGACGCACTTGGCGGGTGTCTTCGATACCCAGGGCGACACGGACAAGACCAACGACACCATCCAGTTGTTCGTCAACGGCCGGCCGCAGGGCAAACCGGTGGTGCTCACCTCGCTTTCGACCGCGTACACGCCGTGGGTTTCCTCCGGCGGCATGCAGTTCGGCCGCTCGCTGGTGGGCGGCAGCTACGGGGAGAACTTCCGCGGCCGCCTCGACGAGGTGTCCGTGTGGCAGCGGGCGCTGACCGCGGACGAGGTCACCGAGCAGGCACAGCTGTCGGAGAACGGCGTCCCCCTGCACGAGCTGGTGGCTCACTGGGACGCCGCGGCCTCCACGGGCACCGAGCTCAAGGAGCTGACCTCGTACCCTGCCGGTCCGATGAAGCTGTCGGCCTCGGGCGCGGTTCTCGACGCGGACAACGACGCCCTGGTCCTGAATGGCACGGCCGGCTATGCCTCGGCGACCGGACCGGTCACCGACGAGTCCGGCTCCTTCACCGCCACTGCGCGGGTGCGGCTCGACTCCGTGAAGCTCGCGGCCAAGCCCGTCGGCTACCAGGCTCAAGTGGCCGGGCAGCAGGCAAGCGGCGGAGAGTCCTCGTGGGCGCTGTGGGTCGTCAAGCCCGCCGACGACCTCTACCAGTGGAAGTTCACCCGCACAGCGCTCGGCACGGACGGCAAGGTCACCCAGAGCGCTGAGGTGCCCGGCGGTGACATCGCCGAGGTCGACACCTGGGTGCAGGTCACCGGCGTCTTCGACGCACAGGAGGCCTGGGAGTGGACCGACCCGGACGACGGATCGAGCGAGACCAAGTACGGCAGGCTCCACCTGTACGTGGGCGAGTTCGACCAGCCCGCAGAGGGTGACTCCGGGTTCACCGCACCGCAGCAGGGCGTCGGCGCGATCACTGCGGGCCGCGGCAGCACCGGGCACTACCTGCCCGGCTCCCTGGAGGAAGTGCGCGTCTGGACAGGTGCGATGAGCGCCGACCAGATCAGCTCACAGGTCCTCGGAACGAACATGCTCTGACGCTTCCGCCCCACCGGGCCCGGCAGGTACTGCCCGGGCCCGGCGGGGCCGTCGCGGGTCACCCTCCCTCACACCGCCCCGTCCCCCGCCGCGCGGGGGCGCAGCGCGCCCGGCTTCCGGCCGGACGCAGAAAGAACACCCACATGAACCCCTTGGGGAAATACCGGCTGCCGAGAAGCAGCCGGTCGGCAGCGGACGGAACCGTCCGCTGGATGCCCGGCCTCGCGCTGGGCATGGGCCTGGCCATGTTGCCGGGCCTGCTGTCACCCGTCGCGTTCGCGGCGGATCGGGACGACCCGCTGGGTCGTCCGACGCTGAAGGACGCGCGCTCAGTCGACGTGTCGCCGCTGACGGCGAAGGCAAACCGCAAGGCCGCTCGTGCGGTGGCTGAGGGCGAGGCCGCCGACGCGGCCGCCGCCCGGCGGGCCCGCACCGACCAGAACCGGTCGGTGACCTGGCCCGGCAAGGGCACCGCACAGCTGACCCTGCCTGACAAGGGGGCGGCAGAGGCGAAGCCGGGCTCGCTGCCTCTGACGCTGGAGCCGGTCTCCGGCAAGAAGCGCGCGGCCGGCTCGGTCCGGGTGAACGTCCTGGACCAGAAGGCGGCCAGGGCACTGGGCGTCAAGGGCGTGGTCCTGGCCGTCACCGGCCCGAAGACCGGCGGGCGGGCCGAACTCGGCGTCGACTACTCCGCGTTCGCCTCGGCCTACGGAGCCGACTGGGCCGGCCGGCTGCAAATGCAGCAGCTGCCCGATTGTGCGTTGAGCGACCCCGCCAAGGCCAAATGCCGTACCCGGCTTCCGCTCGAAACTACGAACAAACGGGGCGCCGACGAGCTGAGCGCACCGCTGGCTTTCGCACCCGCGGCCCGCTCAGCGAGCACCGGCTCGACGATGGTCCTCGCGCTCGCGGCAGGATCACAGTCCGGCGCCGGTGATCTGGGGGCGACTCCGCTCGCGGCGTCCTCGACCTGGGAGGCGGGCGGTTCGTCCGGCACGTTCACCTGGTCGTACCCGCTGCGCACCCCGCCGGCCGCGGCCGGTCCGCAGCCGGAGCTGCAGATCTCCTACGACTCGGGCAGCGTGGACGGCCGCACGGCCTCGACGAACAACCAGGGCACGGCGCTCGGCGAGGGCTTCGACATCACCTCGTCGTACATCGAGCGGCAGTACGGCTCGTGCGACGACGACGGCCAGGACGACAAGTACGATCTGTGCTGGAAGTACGACAACGCCTCGATCGTGCTGAACGGCAAGGCCACGGAGCTGGTCAAGGACGACACCAGCGGTAAGTGGCGGCTGAAGAGCGACGACGCCTCCACCGTCGAGCGGCGCACCGGCGCCGACAACGGTGACGACAACGGCGAGTTCTGGACCGTCACCACCGGTGAGGGCACCGTCTACACCTTCGGCCTGAACAAGCTGCCGGGCGCGGGTACGGACGACCGCACCAAGTCGGTGTGGACCGTGCCGGTGTTCGGCGACGACGAGGGCGAGCCGGGCTACTCCGACGGTTCGAGCTTCTCGGGCCGGGACAAGAAGCAGGCCTGGCGCTGGAACCTCGACCTGGTCGAGGACACCCACGGCAACTCCTCCACGTACTGGTACGAGGACGAGAACAACCACTACGACAAGCTCGGTGACGACAACACCGGCACCGCGTACACCCGCGGCGGCTATCTGAAGGAGATCCGCTACGGCCAGCGCAAGGGTGCCCTGTTCTCCACCACTCCGGCGGCCTCGAACAAGGTGGTCTTCTCCTACGCTGAGCGCTGCGTCGCCAGCGGCACCGGCTGTGACGCGCTGACCGAGGACAAGCGGGACAACTGGCCCGACGTGCCCTACGACGCCATCTGCAAGGAAGGCGACAAGTGCACCGGGAACGTGGGCCCCTCGTTCTTCACCCGCAAGCGGATGACCGGTGTCACCACCTATGCGTGGGACGCCGCTGCCGCGACGCCCGCGTACGCGGCGATCGATGGCTGGTCGTTCAAGCAGCTGTACCTGGACCCGGGCGACACCGGTGACTCCACCGACCAGTCGCTGTGGCTCGACTCCATCACGCACACCGGCAAGCGAGGCACTGATCTCGCCATGGACCCGGTGAAGTTCACCCACGAGTTCAAGCCGAACCGGGTCGACGGCCCCTCCGACGACATCCTGTCGTTCGAAAAGCCCCGACTGAAGACCATCGTCTCCGAGGCCGGCGCCCAGACGATCGTGTCCTACATGGAGGCCGACTGCGTCTACGGCCAGACCATGCCCAAGGTCGACGAGAACACCAAGCGCTGCTACCCGGTCAAGTGGTCGCCCAACGGCGAGCAGGAGCTGATCCTCGACTGGTTCCAGAAGTACCCGGTCAGCGCGGTCAAGACAACAGACCCGTTCGGCGGCTCCGAGGCTGTCCACCACAGCTACCAGTACTCCGGAGGCGGCGCCTGGCACTACGACGACGACCCGATGACTCCGGCCAAAAAGCGCACCTGGTCGATGTGGCGCGGCTTCGAGAAGGTCACGCACCTCACCGGCGTCAGCGAGGGCACCCAGTCCAAGACGGTCACGGTGTACCTGCGCGGTATGCACGGCGACCGCGTCCTCGGCCCGGACGGCAAGACGCCCGACCCGGACAAGCGCAGAACCGCCAAGGTGACCGGCATCAAGGCCGGCGAGATCACCGACTCGGACCAGTACGCGGGATTCGTACGCGAGACCGTCACCTATGACGGCACTGCGGAGGTGTCCGGCTCGGTCGCCGACCCGTGGTCCGAGCGCACCGCGACGCAGCACAAGTCGTACGCCGACACCGAGGCGTACTACGTGCGCACGGCCGCCACGCACGAGCGCACCCGGGTGACGTTTGGCGGCACCGCGAGGGACCGCGTCCGCACCACCGTCACCTCGTACGACGACCACGGCATGCCTGAGACGATCGAGGACAAGGGCGACGACGCGATCAGCGGCGACGAGACGCGCACGCGCACCTGGTACGCGCGCAACGCCGACCAGGGCATCAACTCCCTCGTCTCGCGCACTCGCAAGGTCGCGAAGCTCTGCTCGGTGACGGATACGTCCCTCGACCTGCCCGCGGACAACACCCGTCCCGGTGACGTCATCGAGGACACCGCGATCGTCTACGACGACCCCGCCGCGACCGGCTGGAGCGCCTCGCAGAAGCCGGTCCGGGGCGACGCATCCTGGACCGGCCGCGCGAAGTCGTACTCCGCGGCCACCCCGGCCTGGCAGAAGGTCACCAGCACGACCTTCGACGCGCTCGGCCGCGCTCTGGTCGTGAAGGACACCAACAACCTGCCGACCACCAGCGCGACCTACACACCCGCCGGGAGCGGGCCGCTCACCGCGACCTCGACCGAGGACGCCAAGAAGTTCAAGACCACCACCAAGGTGGACATCGGAACCGGCTCGGCCATGAAGGTCACCGACCCCAACGGCAAGATCACCGAGTCCGAGTTCGACAGCCTGGGCCGACTCACCAAGCTCTGGCTGCCCAACCGCTCCAAGGCCCTGAACAAGACGCCGAACCACACCTATGCGTACAAGGTCACGAACTCGGCGATGCCGTGGGTGGCGATTAGCACGCTCAAGGGCGACGGGTCTGGCTACAACACCACCTACGAGATCTTCGACTCGCTGCTGCGTTCACGTCAGGTGCAGTCGCCCACGCCGGTCGGCGGTCGGCTGATCAGCCAGACGCTGTACGACTCGCGGGGTCTGGCCGTCTCCCGGCAGTCCGACATCTGGGACGAGCAGTCCGCACCGTCGGGCACGGCGGTGCAGATCGACGGCGGACAGGCACCCCGGCAGACCGACACCACGTACGACGGTGCCGGCCGGGTCGTCAAGGAGGTGATGAAGACCTCCAACGTCACCCGTTGGTCGGTCGAGAACACCTACACCGGGGACACGGTGACCAGCACCGCGCCGGCCGGTGGCCAGGCCACGGCGGTGGTGACCAACGCGCTCGGGCAGACCACGGAGCGTCGCGAGTACGGCGGCCCCAAGCCTGAAGGTGCCTACACCACCACGGGCTACACCTACGCTCCGGGCGGTCTGCAGAAGACCATCACCGGGCCGGACAAGGCCACGTGGTCGTACGAGTACGACCTGTTCGGCCGTGTCCGCAAGTCGACGGATCCGGACACCGGCACCACACAGCCGGAGTTCGACGTACTGGACCGGCAGATCAAGTCGACGGACTCGGAGGGGCGCAGCCTTCTCACCGAGTACGACGACCTGGGCCGCAGGACCGGCCTGTGGAAGACCAGCAAGACCGACGCCAACAAGCTCGCTGCGTGGACCTTCGACACCCTGGCCAAGGGGCACCAGGACACAGCAACCCGTTATGACGGGGGCGCCACCGGCAAGGCGTACACCGCGACGGTCACCAAGTACTCGGCCCAGTACCAGGTCGAGAGCACCCAGTTCTCGCTGCCGGACGACGATGAGTTGGTGAAGGCGGGCGTCCCGAAGACGCTGTCATTCTCCACCGGCTACCGGCTCGACGGCACGGTCTCTCAGGCAGCGCAGCCCGCGGTCGGCGGACTGCCCGCCGAGACGGTCTCCTACAAATACAACGCGACCGGCCAGCAGATCACGTCCCAGGGTACGAGCGGATATCTCCAGGGCGCCACGTTCTCGCCGCAGGGCGACCTGCGTCAGCTCGCTCTCGGCACGGACGGCACAGACACCGCGAAGAAGGCGTACCTCAACTACGACTACGAGGCCGGAACCCGGCGCCTCGTGCGCTCCTACGTCACCGACGACGTGCACGGCTACATGCCACAGGAGCTGAAGTTCAAGCAGGACGCCGCGGGCAACGTCACGTCGATCTTCGACGGCACCACACAGGGCGGCACCACCAAGCCCGACTACCAGTGCTTCGCCTACGACGGCCACAGCCGTCTGACCGAGGCCTGGACGCCCAAGACCCCCGACTGCGCGGCTGCCGGGCGCACCCAGGCGAACATCGACGGTGCGGCGCCGTACTGGACGTCGTACACCTACAACGAAGCCGGTCAGCGCAAGACCGAGACCAAGCACACGGCCTCGGCAACCACCACGACCGACTACTCCTACGGCAACACGCCCACCAACCAGCCGCACCCCCTCACCAAGACGACGACCGGGAGCACCACTCAGAACTACGAGTACGACAAGACCGGAAACACCACCAAGCGGCCCGGACCGGCCGCCCAGCAGTCCCTCGACTGGAATGCCGAGGGCAAGCTGGCCAGGACGACCGAGGGACCGGCCGAGACCAGCTACCTCTACGACGCCGACGGTGAGCTCCTCATCCGGCGTGCGAAGGGAGACGGCGACACCGTCCTCTACCTCGGTGCCACCGAGGTCCGCCTGACGGTCAAGGGGACGGCCAAGACCCTCTCCGGCACGCGCTACTACACTGCCAACGGCCAGAACATCGCATGCCGGACCGCTGTCAGCGGCACATCGGGAAGCAAACTGAGCTTCCTGGCCGCCGACCACCACGGCACGTCCTCAATAGCCATGGACGCCACAACGTTCACCGTCGTCAAGCGCTACACGTCGCCGTTCGGTGCCTCGCGCGGCCCGAAGGCGACCACCTGGCCGGACGACAAGGGCTTCCTGGGCAAGCCGACCGACGCCGCCACAGGCCTCACCCACGTCGGAGCACGTGAGTACGACCCCGGAATCGGCCAGTTCACCAGCGTCGACCCGGTGCTCTCACTCGACCAGCACCAGTCCATGAACGGCTACGCCTACGCGGACAACAGCCCCATAACCTTCAGCGACCCGACGGGGCTCAAGAAGGGCGGCGGTGGCCTGGGCGATCTGCTCGGCATCATCGGCGCCGTGATCGGCGGCACGGTCGGAGCCGTGCTCGGCGTCGTGGGCGACGCTATCTCCAGTATCGGCGGCGGTGGCGGCGGCGGTGGCGGCGGCGGTGGCGGCGGTGGCGGCGGGACCGGCACGGCCACCTACGCCAGCACCGGCACGACGACCTGCTACTACGCGATGGGCATGAACCAGTGCACCACGACCGGTGGCGCGCCGCCCATGACCGACAACAACCTCAACACCGGCAACAGCTGCGGCGGAACGAGCTCCGGCTACCCGGCCTGCCCGGGCCTGATCGGTGAACAGGGCGACCCCGAGCAGGTCAAGGAACTGCTGCTCATCGGCTGCGGCTGGATCCCCATCCTTGGAGCCGGTTGCGACGGCTACGACGTCAAGCGCTCAGCCGACGAAGGCGACAAGCTCGGCGCGGGCCTCGGCATCATGGGCTTCATCCCGATCATCGGCGACTTCATCAAGCTGCCCGACCAGCTGAAAGACCTCGAGCGCGTCGCGGACGTAGCGAAGGCCGCGAAGGCCCGTCCCATCGTGAAGTGGTCCACGCCGGAGTACGACGGATGGCAGCATGTCCTGGACAACCACAGGACGAGCGGCCCGGGCTACTCGAGCGATCCCGACGGAAAGGGAGTGTTCGAGGGTAAGTTTGTCAAGGGAGACAAGCTCAAGAAGCGAATTCAGGAAGCCGTAGGAAACGGCAAGGCAATGCCGAACGATAAGGGGCGTGACGGAGTCGTGTATGAGTACAACTTCGGTCCCGGTAATGCAGTCGGTCGCCTTTCCAAGAACCAGGGCGGGGGAATCTCGACGGGAATCAAAGTCATTCTCAATCATGACGGGTCCCTGCGCACCGCCCACCCCATCTAGGCCGATGGCGGATCCGTGGCCGGACGTGCGGAGCCTCCGCGCGTCCGGCCACGCACGACAATCAGGACAGGACTTGCTGTACATCGACTTCACACCCGACAGCGACATGGACATTCCTGCTGGCGCCGCGCGTGCCTGGCGGGAAGGGCTGATCGGGCTCGCCACCCTCAGCGCGACGGATCTGCGCTACGGATGGTTCGCGTACCAGATCGACTTCAAGGTGGGCGGGCACGCGTTTCTGTCCGCGACGCGGGAACCGCTGGTCGACATCATGTTCACCCTGGCGTACACCCTGCAGGAGCTGCGCGCGGGCGGCTCGGCGGAGATCAATTTCACCGAGAACTCCTACGTGATTCACCTCAAACTCGTGGGCGATCGGGTCAGGTTCACCTCGTCGCACCGAACACCCGCCGTGCCCCCGGAATGCCCGGTCGAGGATTACACCGCCGCGGTGCGCGCCTTCGTCGCCTCCGGCGTCGCCTACCTAGTGGAGAGCCGTCCGGCTCTTGCGGAGAACCCGGTCCTTGACGAACTCCGGGCGCTTGTGTCGGGTCCGGCGGGTGGTGTCACCGGCAACCAGGAATGACGACCGCGTGCACCGCGAGAGAAAACGCGACCCTCTCCGCCGCGCGAGACCCCGGAGACGTGACAAGGGTCGAACTCCTGGCCGGAGCACGGGCCTTTCTCGACGCCTGCCGGGGGCTATGACAACTAGCTAGGGCACTCCGAGCAGGTGGGCCCCTGCCGATGACACGACGAGTCATCGGCAGGGGCCCACCTGCGAAATGCGACACGACCGCCTTCCCTACCGGCGCCGCCCGGCCGCGCTCGAGTCTGAATTCGCCGCCCTACAGCTGTCGGCGCCGTGGGCACCGCGCCCGTCGACCACCGCCGCTCGCGCAACAGCTCCCGGCGCTCACGGGTCAGCACCAAGTACGCCCCGATGCCGACTTCAGTACGCAGGCCCCGCCGACCCCGCCCCTCCAGCGCGGCAAGCAGCGCGCCCTGGAGCTGGCCGCGCCGACCAGCACCCTGAACCCGCACCCTGCTCATCGACACCGCAGCGTGCTCTCATCACGACGGCGACAGCGAACAAGCGTGCCGCCCCGCCGTACAGTCGCCGCCCAGACAGGACTGCCGGACGGCTACCGCACCAGGCTGGTCCACCGCCGAGCCCAAGACCGAGCCCAGGACCTCTACGAAACGATCCCCACCCAGCACCACCGCGAACGAGCCGCGCGGGAGCTGCGGCTCGTCCTTGCCTCGTGAGCGGTTGCCGACCGAGCTGTGTCGTGTCTCCGGTACGACCATTGCACTCACACGAGGGGCGCAACCGCCGTCGCCGGTACGTGCGCCCCACACCGGCCGCTACCAACTGGCTCTGTCGGTGAGTCGTGATGTCGTTTGTCGTTGAGCGCGAAGGGCACCGTTGTTCCGGCGAAAGCGATGTCGCTGCGTTTTAGGAGCGGTTGGGGCCTTGTGGTGGGACGATGGCTGTGCTTCTCCCGTTGGGGGCACCGATGCGCCTATCGAAATCCAAGGCCGATCTGTACGCGGCGATCCGCCGGGACCACCGCGCCGGGATGTCGATGCGTGGTCTGCAGCGCAAGTACGGGGTGACCTGGCAGACGGTCCGCAAGGCACTGGATCTGGTCTGGCCCGAGCCCCGCAAGAAGCTGCCTCCGCGTCCGACCAGGCTGGATCCCTACAAGCCGCTGATCGACGAGATGCTGCGCAGGGATCTGGACGCGCCTCCGAAGCAGCGGCACACCGCCAAGCGGGTCTTCGACCGGCTGCTGGACGAGTACGGCGATGGGGATCTCGTATCAGATGGTCCGCGGCTACATCGCCACGCGTCGTGGGGAGATCCGCCAGGAGGCGGGTCGGGGGCCGTCGGAAGTGTTCGTGCCGCAGACCCACCTGCCGGGCACCGAGGCGGAGGTGGACTTCGGGGACGTGCACATCGTGCTCGGCGGGGTGGTGACCCGGTGTTTATCTGTTCTCCTTCCGGCTGTCGTATTCGGGCAAGGCGGTCCATCGTGTGTTCGCGTCCTGCGGTCAGGAGGCGTTCTTCGAGGGCCACGTGCACGCGCTGACCGTGCTGGGCGGTGCCCCTCGCGGCAAGGTCCGCTACGACAACCTGAAGGCCGCCGTCGCCCAGGTGCTCGGATTCGCCCGGCACCGCCAGGAGAGCGAACGGTGGACCGCGTTTCGCACCCACTGGGGCATCGAGAGCTTCTACTGCAGGCCAGGACTCGAAGGCGCCCACGAGAAGGGCGGCGTCGAAGGACAGATCGGGTACTTCAGGCGCAACCACTTCGTCCCCGTTCCCGAGGTCGCCTCGCTGGCCGAGCTCAACGAAATGGTCGACCGGTGGGACCTTGAGGACGAAGGCCGCAGGATCCGTTCGCGGGCGAGGACGGTGGCAGAGTACTTTGCCGTCGGGAGGCCATTGCTCAAGCCGTTGCCGACCGAGCTGTTCGAGACCGGCCGGCTCTTCACACCGAGAGTGGACCGCTACAGCCAGATCGCTGTCCAGACCAACCGCTACTCGGTTCCGGTCCGGCTGATCGGCCGGACGGTGAGGGTGATGCTGCACGCCAATCACCTCATCGTCTACGACCAGGGCCAGGAGGTCGCCCGCCATGAACGGCTGAGCGCGAAGGCCGGCTCGCGCCTGGAGCTGGACCACTATCTGGAGGCATTGATCCGCAAGCCCGGCGCCTTCCCCGGGGCCACTGCCCTCGAACAGGCCCGTTCCGCCGGGAAGTTCACGCCGGTGCATGACGACTGGTGGGACGCGGCCCGGGCATTGCACGGCGACAAGGACGACACCAAGGCGTTGATCGAAGTCCTGCTGTTGGGCCGTCACATGAGCCACGAGCACATCGTCGCCGGACTGGCCACGGCTCTGCGGGCCGGCGCCTTCACCGCGGATGCGGTCGCTCTGGAGGCCCGCAAAGCGGCGGAAGCCGACGACCTCCCGTCCTCCCCTCCTGTCCGCGGACATTCGCCCGAGCGGTCCCGGCCGCTGCGGGCGAATGTCACCTTTCTCGCCGACTGGCGGATGTCCCATCTGCCGCCCGACACCCGGCCGCTGCCCTCGGTGGCCCCTTACGACCAGCTGTTACGACACCGCCGCCACGGCGGTGACACCGCCAGCCAGGGAGAAGCCCCGTGAGTGCCCAACGCCATCGGGGTCTGAGTGAACAAGCTGCCGAGACCGCCATCGATCAGGCATGCCGGATGCTGCGGCTGCGGACCCTTCACGATCTGCGGCACACGGCGACGTTCATGATGCTCGATGACCCGAACATGCCGCCGGTTTACGTGCAAAAGATCCTCGGCCACAAGTATCTGTCGACCCTGGACATCTACAACCGTCCGACCAGGGACGACGTCATCAGAGCCGGCCTCGCCCATCACGCCCGTCAGGAGAAGCGACGCGAGGAGAATCCTGTGCCTGTTGACGAGCCGTCCTACAACCCCGACTCCTTGTCCATCCTCTTCGGCCGGGATGCCTCATGACGAGCACTGCGACGCACGTCGGCTCGAGCTTCGTTCCGCGGGTCACCAGCATGGTGGGCGCCGAAGAGCTCAAGCTGATGAACCGATTCCCGCATCGGGAAAGACCAAGCACGTGGGAAGCGACCGCGGTCACGCGTGAAGAGGTCCTTGAGCGGCTGGCTCGCCCACCGCTACGAGCTGTGGAACCCAGTGCCCAGGCGAATCGAATGTTCGGGGCACGGCTCCTCCTCGACTGGCTGATGACTTTTCCGGGAGAAACCTGGCAACAGCGCTGGCAGAGGAGCCCTGTCCACGGCCAGCACATTGCGTCGCAGGGGTGGAGGGATGCCTTCGCAGCCTGGGCCCGCCCGGAAGGGCGGGTGTCGCGCCGTGAAACGCTTCTCGTCGGGGTGCTGGCGCTGCTCTGCGCGGATGCCGTCAGACCCGACCCGGAGTTCCTCATCGGGTCAAGATCGCGGCATCTTCGGCCGGCTCTGGAGACCACACGCGACCCCGAGGGGTTCGCCCGCTTGAGGGCTTCACTGCCGACCAACATCTCGGCTGCGAATATCTCGTCCGGGCTGAAGACCATTGCGGAGATCATGGCCTGCCGAGGCGGCGCCATCGAGGACATCGTCGTCGGCGACCTGCTGCTCTGGCAAAGCAAGAATCCAAGGAACAGCAATGGACGGATCCAGCTTGCCTACACCTGGCTACGCGACTTGGGTCTCTTTCCAGCAGACGCACCGCACACGCTGTTCCGGATCTCGAACCGTACGGGGCAACTCACCCCGGCGGACCTTGTCGACCGCTACGAACTGCAGTGCCGTCCGATCCGCGATCTCTTGGTCGCCTACCTCTCCCATCGGTCCGTAGGGCTCGACTTCACGACGCTGCAGGCGCTCACGATCTCGCTGGCGCTTCGGTTCTGGGGCGACCTGGAGCGGCATGATCCGGGCATCGACTCTCTTCGGCTGCCTGCCGAGGTGATCACTGCCTGGAAGGTCCGCCTGGCTACGAAGACCGTCCGCAAGCGTCTACCCGATGGATCATTTCGGGAGTTCACAGAGCCACGCCGAGGTGCGATCGGGATCAAAACCCAGGTCAGAGCCTTCTACCTGGACCTGGCGGAGTGGGCAGTGGAGGACCCCGGCCAGTGGGCCGCCTGGGTGGCGCCCTGCCCGATCAGCGAAGCCGAGTGCTCGGGAAGAAAGGCTGAGAAGCAGCTCAAGGCCCGCATGGACCAACGTACTCGCGAGCGCCTGCCGGCCCTGCCCACGCTGGTGAAGACGGCTCACCGCCTGCTGAAAGAGGCCACCATGCGCCTCGATGCACTCAACGCTGCCCCGCTCGGTTCGGATTTCAGCGTGCTTGGTGAGACCTTCAGAGTCCCGCGCTTCAGCAAATGCGCTGACGGGCGCCCGATCCATGCCTGGGATGCGAAGGGCACCCGGCGCTCATTCGCGGGTGAGGAACGCAGCGCATTCTGGGGGTGGTCTGCCATCGAGATCTTGCGGCACACCGGCATCCGCATCGAGGAACTCCTCGAGCTGGGGCACCACAGCATCGTCAGCTACAAGCTCCCCACCACCGGACAGACGGTTCCGCTCTTGCAGATCGCCCCGTCGAAGACCGACCAAGAGCGACTTGTCCTGGTCACGCCGGAGCTGGCGGACGTGTTGAGCACGGTCGTCTCTCGAGTCCGAGGCTCGGATGGGAGAGTCCCCGTTCTCCGTAGCTACGACCACTACGAACGGGTCTGGAACCCGCCGATGCCTCTCCTGTTCCAGGATCGCTCTGGCGGCTACCTGCGTCCGCTGTCACGAGCGACGATCCGTCGGGGACTCGACGTCACCTTGTTGGCCTCAGGTCTGACGGACAGCGCGGGTGACCCCCTCATCTTCCAGCCCCACGACTTCCGCCGGATCTTCATCACGGACTCCATCCTCAAGGGCCTGCCCCCTCACATCGCCCAGGTCATCGCTGGTCACGACCACATCGGAACGACGATGGGATACGCCGCGATCTACCCCACTGATGCCATCGAGGCACACCGAGCGTTCATCGCCCGGCGCCGGGCTCTGCGGCCTGCCGACGAATACCGCACCGTCACCCCTGAGGAATGGGGAGAGTTCCTCGGACACTTTGAGCGCCGCAAGCTCGCCTTGGGCGACTGCGGCCGCGCATACGGAACTGACTGCGCTCACGAACACGCTTGCGTCCGATGCCCCGCCCTGATCGTCCACGCGACAGAACGTCCCCGGCTTGTCGAAATCCGCGACAACCTCCTCACGCGCATCTTGGAAGCCGAAAGGGAAGGCTGGCTCGGCGAGATCGAAGGGCTGCAGAGCAGCCTGACCCACGCCGAGGAGAAGCTAGCCCAACTCGACGCCCAGATCTCCCGGAAGCAGGAGTCTGTCGACCTGGGAATCCCTACCTTTCGGGAGATCGTTGCTCGCAGCACTGCGGCGGCCACCCCGCCGGGGCCTGCGTGACTGAACGGCTGTCAATCCGGCGTGCTCAGCGGACACCGCCACAGAACGCGGCTCTTGGACGAGCTTCGTCCACGCGGATGATCTACACCACCCCGACCCCGGCCACGGGCCACGTTCTACGGGCGGCGGGCCAGCAGGTGGGTGTCGAGGAAGCCCCGCTCGGACGCTGGGTCGTGGAGCAACCGAGCCACCGTGACGAGTCCGGCCCCGGCCAGCAACTCGGCAAACTGCTCCGCCGGCCAGCTATAGGCAGGCGCCACCTTGTGGTCGAAGCGGACAGGCTCCGGCCCTTCGGTTCCGAAGAAGGACGCCAGGAGCAGGCCCCCTGGTGCCAAGACACGCACCTGCTCAGCGAGAAGCGCAGGCAATTCTTCAGGTGGGGTATGGATCATCGAGTAGTGGGCCAGCACTCCGCCAAGCGCGCCGTCCTCGACCGGCAGGGCCTCCATTCGTGCTTCGTCGAACCGCAGCGCCGGATGGGCCCGCCGGGCGTGGGCGACCATAGCCGGCGAGAGGTCGAGCCCGAAGGCGTCCAACCCCAAGTCGTGCAGCATGGCGGTCAAATGGCCGGGCCCGCACCCGACGTCGGCTGCCCGCAGGTTCCCCGTGCCACGCACGAGCTCGGCGAAGGTGCCGATCATGTTCCGCGCGAACGGCTGCGTCTCCAACCGATTAGCGAACATCGACGCATACAGTTCGACGACCCCGTCGTAGGCCGCCCTGGTCTCGTCCTGGTGTTTTAACACGGCAGTGAAGCTAACACCCGCGTCGTTCACAGCAGTTCTCCGGCCCCATACCGGCTCCTTCCCCGCAGGACTGATCGTCCTGTCACCTGACCACGGGACGCCCCGGTAGTTCGGAGAAAGCAGGAGCCGAGGATGCGCAGCGGCAGGCAGTGGTGGTAGCGCCGTCGGCAGAGCGGGCAGGTGGTTCGCGCGGCCATGGCTCTGCCCAGGTGTGAGGGGGCTATGCGGATGGCCGGCGCTCGTGTACGCGCCGGCCCAGGATGTAGGTGGCGGCCACCGCCTGCTCGTCCCCCGGCATCATGAGTGCGGACAGGCGCTCGGTGAAGCTCTCGGCGATCTCGGTGCGGCGGGCAAGGGTGGGAGTGGCCGCGAAGTCGAAGACTGTGAAGTCGGCTTCCTTACCGACGGTGAAGTTTCCGATGTGGTGGTCCAAAGACAGGGCTCGTGCGCCGCCCAGGGTGGCCAGGTAGAAGCCGCGCAGGGCCGGCAGGCGCCCGCCGCGTACCGCCACCACCTTGTAGGCCTGGTTGAGGACGTACAACGGGGAGTAGCTGGTGCCGCCGGCGATGTCGCTTCCCAGACCGACGCTGACGCCGTATCGCCAGGCGGCGTCGAGGTCGAACAGGCCGCTGCCCAGGAACATGTTGGAGTCAGGGCAGAACGCCACCGCCGAGCCGGCTGCGGCCAGGCGGACGCGGTCAGTGTCGTCGATGTGCACGCAGTGCGCGAACAGCGATTTTGTCGGTCAGCAGACCGAAGCGGTCGTAGATGTCGATGTAGGAACGGTAGGACGGGTCCTGGGCGCGGTAGATGTCGAGTACCCGCTTGATCTCCTCGGGGTTTTCCGCGCCGTGGGTCTGGATCCACAGGTCGGGCTGCTGGCGGTGCAGCCTGGCGACCATGGTCAGCATGTCCTCGGTACAGGTCAGAGCCAGGCGGGGGGAGATGCTGTAGCCCAGACGGCCTCTGCCGTGCCATCGGTCCATCAGTTCCGTCGTCTGGTCCTCCGCCGTCTGCACATCCGGGTCGCGCAGGTAGTGCGGATTCTGGGCGACCCGGTCCATAAGGACCTTGCCGCTCAGCATGCGCAGGTTGCGCTGCAACAGCCCGGTGGGTTCGGGGGCAGTCGATACGGAGGCCCGGGCGTGGAGGGGCGGGGGTGGCAGGCGTGTCTTGCAGGCCCTATCCCGCACCCGACATCGGCAGGCTCGGTGCGCGAGCCGCAGCTTGGTGCATCCGCTGGCCGAGCAGGAACGCGGCCGACGCAGCCGCCCGGTCAGGCCGGAGTGAATCGGCCGGCTGGCATCGGCTCCAGACGTCCCCCGTTCAGAGCCACGACGGCGGCCGCTCAGCGCAGGCGACCGCCTCGCTATCGACCGGGACGAAGCCCGCTGACTACTGGCCTGCGGACTGCCAGCCTGCCCCTACCGCGCCGGGCCTGGTGCGGGTCTACTGCGGTAGGGGTGCCTCACCGGATACGGCGATGCCTGCCTGGTGAAAGTCGTCGACGACCGCGGCTGTCGTGTCCGGGGCGACTCCGACGGAGTAGTCCAGGCGTACCCGGGCGCGGAAGCCGGCCTTCACAGCGTCAGCGCGGTGGGACGCACACAGTGGTCCGTAGCGATGCCCACCACGTCGACATCCTCGACCCCGCGGGTGCGCAGCCAGTCCGCGAGGGGGGTTCCTTCTTCGTCGGCTCCTTCGAAGCCGCTCTTGGAGGCGCTGTGGGCGCCCTTGGAGAAGACGGCGTCGACCTTTCCGCCGGTGACGGCGGGCGCGCAGTGGGGGTGGAATTCGCTGCCCTCGCCTCCGGCCACGCAGTGGACGGGGAAGCTGTCCTTGAAGTTCGGGGTCTGAGAGAAGTGATCTCCCGGGTCGATGTGGTGGTCGCGGGTGGCGAAGCGACTGATCAACCGACTGAAGGACTGGCGCGGCATCGCCACACGCCGGGTGCCCGTCGAGGTCGCCGAGGAGTGTGCTGGGCATCGAGGGCGCCGTCCCACAGCTTCCCCGCGGCCTTGTCCTGCGGCGCGGACACCAGCCGCAGCCACGCAGGTTGGCCGCAGGGGGTGCGGGCCGAGGCACCCCCGGCCCAGCCCCAGAACTCCCCTCCCGGCTCGGTCTGCACGTCCAGGGCCCTTCGGGGCACGGATGTGTTGGGCGGGCACTGTCACGTTGGCTGACCGGTGGGATGATCTTCGGGTCGATCAGGCTGGGAGGGGGCGTCCGGGGGGAGTGCGTCGCTGTTGTACAAGTCACCGGTACCCGGTCGAGGTCGTTCGATGGTCCAGCGGTGGCGGCCAAGTCGTTGCGAGGTCTCGACGCCCTTGCGGGCGATGCGGTGCCGGATGCCTCGGCTAGATAACCATCTCCGGCCTGTCAATCGGTCGACGGGTCCCGGAAAACGGGGTTGTCCGGGCGGAAAGGCACCTCCAGCGCCACCGATACGACACAGTCGTATTCGGGCGCCGTAGCGACGAAGCGCACGACGTACTCCACCGAACTGTCCCGCGGAGGGGAACACCGTCCCCGGGCCACGGCCTGCCGTTGCGCGGCGAGCCGGGCCGGACTGCGGGCCCGCAGCCATGCTTCGCGGCCAGGTCCGTCGGGCACGCCGAGCCCGAGCCCGACGGGGAAGCGACAGATTGCCAACACGATGAGATCGCCTCGCCCGACAGCGGCGAAGTGCAGTCGGCGGCCGGCCGGGGAGCTCGCGGTGAGGTCATGGGGCCGACCGCAGTGCGGACAGGGGCCGTCATCGAGGACGACGGCCCCTGGGTCGGCGTCCAACATCTGCCCGAGGAGGAGCCGCAGCCCCGCGCGGACCATGAGGAGGCGCTCTCCTTCAGGGCCCGCCATCTCCGCTGCAAGGCGGGCTCGTTCCTCGGGGGCGAGCCTTTCGCGCAGGGCTCGACGGTCTTCCGGCGACAGCGTCGACACCACGAACGTGCGCAGTGCGAGAGGGTCGAGCCTTCCGCCGCACTGCGCGGGGTCGAGACCGAGCGGTGGCGCGGGCAGCGGAGCCCGCTGCGCACCCCAGCCGCCGTCGGGATTTGTCGCAGGCACGATGGGAAACGACGCAGGCAGGGGAGAGATGTTCGGCTCCAAGGGTTCCATCAGGTCTGTCACTCCCTCCGTCGGCCTTGCGCTCATGCTAGGGCTCTGACTGCGTGGCTCGCCGGGCTGTCAGGCTGAGATTTCGAGGGGGCGTCCGCCCCTGCGGGTCCCTTTTTCGCTGCGGACGCTGGCGCGTTCTTTGCGTTCGGCGGCCAGGACGTCGCGGTGGCGGGTGTTGGCGTTGCGGTAGCCCAGCTAGGCGTGCAAGGCCCGGGTCTGCACGGTGTGGTTGGGGTGGTGGGAGTTGGCGATGGTGAACTGCCGCAACGGTCCGACGTGGGCTTCGATCGGGTTGGCCCAGGAGGCGTAGGTCGGGGTGAAGCACAACTCGACCTTGTTCCTCTTGGCCCAGCGGCGGATGTCGGCGCCCTTGGGGGCGGAGAGGTTGTCCAGGATCACGTAAATCGGTGCGCCGTCGGGCCGGGCGGCGCGGATCGATTTCAACGCGGCCAGCGTGTTCGCGGCGCCCTTCCTGCGGCGGTTGACGCCCCACAGGCGGTCGTCGCCGACCGAATAGCAGCCGTGGAAGTAGCGCACCCCGTGGGTGCGGTGGTAGGTGGCCGGTAATCGGTCGGGACGTTTGCGTTGGGCCCAGCCGGAGCCTGCGGTGGGCCGGACTCCGAGCGGGCCGAACTCGTCGGAGCGAACACCCGGTCCGGCAAGCGGTCCAACACCGCCTCGATCCGGTCGAGCTTGGCGTCGCATTCGGGTCCGGGGACTCCTTCCAGGTCTTGGTGCGCTGGAAGGTGACACCGCGGCGGGCGAGCAGACAACCTAACGCCTCGCGGCCGATGTTGCGGGTCAGGACGTCGGTGACGGCGCATAGTGGTGGGCAAGATGGGTGGCGAGGTCGCGGAGGTGAGCCCTGGCTTCGGTGGGGCCGTGCACAGTGATGGCGCTCCCGAACGGCAGTAGTGCTCGCACGTCCTCCAGATGCAGGAAGCGGATCGTTACCTTGCGGCCAGTGGCGGATGCTTCATGGTCGTCCGCGACGAGTCGTAGACCAAAGATCCGTTGCGCTCGCTCGATCTGGTTCTGGTCGATGGTGGCGCTGACCTCTATCGCGTGGTTGTGCTCCCACTGATCAATGAGCGCTGCAGCGACGGTGGCCAGGGTCTGGCTCTCGCGGATCCGTCGTGGCTGGTCGACTTCTTTCCACGTCGTGATCCGTTCGAGTCGGTACATCCGTGGCACTCGGGCACAGTCGGCGACGAGGTACCAGATGCCGGCCTTGGCGAACAGCCCGTAGGGATCCACGACCAGGTCGCGTGGGCATGACTCGCGTGGGCTGTCGTACTCGATCCGTAGCCGGCGACCTCGCCGCACTGCGCCGATCAGTGAAGCCGGAGTCGTGCCGGAAGCTCGTGCCTGACGCCAGGGACGGCTGTCCACGTGCACTACGTCGGTGAGCGGCAAGAGTTCATGACCTCGACGTGGCTGTGTAGCGACGATCTTGGAGAGCGCGCGCCGGCCTTCGGTCGATGCGTTGAGCTCCGCACGTTGCTTCTCATCCAGCCCAGTGAGCGACAGATGATCACGCTCGCCCGGTGTGAGTCGCGTGAGGTCGAGCCCGGACCCGGGTGGCATGGTCACGCCTCCGAGGCGGCCCCGTTGTGCGGTCACCGGCAGACCGGCGTCGCGGAGCCAGTTCAGGTCTCGGGTGATGGTTCGAAGGGACACCCCGAGCGCCGAGGCAAGTTCCTGTGTGGTCACGGCATCCCTCGATTCGAGGAGCAGCATCAAGGAGAAGAAGCGATCTGGGGTCACGCACCAAGTTTTTCAGGAATTGCGACACGATGCGGCGCATATCCCGGTCAGGCTGGTGGATGCGTACCTACAACCTGTGAGAAGGACAACCATGACCACATCCGTCGTGTCCATCGTGTATGTGAACGACGCTCCCGCCGCAGCTCGTTTCTACGGCGACCTCCTCGGCATGAGCCCCTCGTTCGAGACTCCGGGATACATCACCTTCGGCCTCGGGCCAGGCGCTGACCTCGCTCTGTGGTCTGGCCAGTTCGAGGATCTGTCACCGGACGTCCCGCGTACCAGTGAGGTTTGCCTGGCCATCGATGGTGGACCCGACGAGCTCAACGCGACCTTCAAGCAGTGGAATTCCAAGGGGGTCACGATTCTGCGCGAGCCTCATGATGCGGGGTTCGGGCTGACCTTCCTCGCAGCCGATCCTGACGGGAACCGTATCCGCGTGGCACCGCGGGACTGAAAGGCCACAATGCGGCAGGCGCGCACCGCAGGTGTCGCGCCTGCCGTCGTCTGACTTTGAGAGGACGACGAGTGCCCCACGCGAATGCGCCCCTGAGTGTCGAGGGCCGTAGGCGGCTCGTGAAGCGGTGCCAGACACGTCACATCGCCCACGTCGCCGCTGAGATGAAGCTTCCCCTTGATGTTGGACACCTGGAGACTGGGACGTGAGGTTCCAGAGGAAGTAGTGCCAGCTGGGAAGCAAGAGCAACCGCAGCAGGCGGTACTCGGAGGAGTTCAAGCGCGACGCGGTCGCGCTGGTCCGCTCCTCCGGCAAGACCGTCACCGAGGTGGTCCGGGAGATCGGGGTCAGCGCCGAGGGCCTGCGGAACTGGGTCAAGCAGGACACGATCGACCGCGGGCAGGGGGTGCCGGGCGAGCTCACGAGCGCGGAGCGGGAGGAACTGCGTCGGCTGCGGCGGTAGAACCGTGAGCAGGCCGAGACGATCGAGGTGCTGCGAAAAGCGGCGGTCTTCTTCGCGAAGGAGAGCGATCGATGAACGACGTGTATGCGTTCATCGAGGCGGAGAAGACCGCCCACTCAGTCGCTCTGTTGTGCCGGCTGCTGAAGGCGGCCCGCTCCTCCTTCTACGCCTGGATGGCCGGCGAGCAGGCCCGCGCCGCCCGCCGGGCCGCCGACGACGCCCTGGCCCACGAGATCACCGCCTTGCACATCGCCTCCCGGTGCACCTACGGAGTGCCGCGCATCCATGCCGAACTGCGCAGGCTGGACCGGCGGGTCAACCGCAAGCGAGTGGAGCGGATCATGCGTGAGCGCGACATCACCGGGGTCAACCGGCGCAAGCGCCGATCGCTGACCCGTCCGGCAAATAAGGTGATGCCTGCTCACGACCTGATGGGCCGCGACTTCACGGCCGCCGCCCCGGGGCAGAAACTGGTCGGTGACATCACCTACATCCCCACCGACGAGGGCTGGCTGTATCTGGCGACCCGCGAGATCGTCGGCTACTCGATGGCCGACCACCACCGCGCATCTCTGGTGGTCGACGCATTGACGATGGCCGCCGGCCTCAGCGACCTCCAGCCCGGCTGCGTCGTGCACTCGGACCGCGGAGCGGAGTGCACCGCTGACGAACTCCGCCGGGAAGTAGGCCGGTTGGGGCTGCGGCAGAGCATGGGGCGAACCGGCTCGTGCTACGACAATGCCGCCGCCGAGAGCTTCTTCGCGCTGCTGAAAGCGGAGATCGGCACCCGCCGCTGGCCCGACCGGATTACCGCCCCCGGCCCTGCTGACCGATCCGGACCGGGCGGCTCGGTGGAGACGGAAGAGGTGGCCGTGGAAGTCATGTCAGTTCCTGGAGGATCTGGCCGGGCAGGTGGAGGGCCGCATCTGGGCTTTCGGCGATGAGCCGGGCGGTGGCCTGCTGCTCGCCGGTGAACTGCGGCAGAATGCCGGTGGTGATCCGATCCCAGGCCAGTGCATAGCGGGCGTTCCACTCCAGCACCGTCATCGCCTCGCGCTGGGCAGTCAGGAATCCGGCGAAGCTGAGAATCGCGGGCAGGTGCCGGGTGGTGAACACCGCGTTCGGGCACTCGAGGCAACCCCACACCGCCACCGGGCAGCCGGAGCCCGGGCGGCGGGCGAACGGCGAGGCATGGAAGTCACGGCAGGACGCCAGCCATACGTCGCTGTCCCCGGACAGGGCCACCGCCACTCATCGGGAGGCAGTTCGGCCGCCGACCTGTCCAGTCGGCGGCCCTGGTCGTCGAGGACGACGGGCGCTTCCATGACGGCGTCCAACGCCTCGCGCAGCCCTTTCTCGACGGCTTCCTCATGCAGCGGACGGTGCGCTTCGATGTTGGCGTAGTGCTTGGCCGCGACCCGGGGGCTGTGGCCCTCGGCGAAGTCCTCCAGCAATCTCCGGTCTGCTGGTAGCGGCGCGACTTGTAAGTCTTGCGCAGCCGCCGCAGGTTCAGCGCCGCGTCTTCGTTGGATGCCTCGAACAGCGCGGTGAGCTGGTGGCGTTCGAGGAATGCCTGCTTGACCGGGCCTAGGAAGGTGGCCCGGTGGCGGCCGAAGGTGGCGATCACCTCCCCGCTGCGCCCGCGCTGAAGACGAGAACGCTTACCTGACGATCAACCGGCACCCGGTGGTACTCCCACCGAAACTGGCCCGCCTCATCGAAGACCACCTCCGTGAAACCACCACACTGCATCGACAACCACAGGACACGGAGAGGTTCCTCCTCCCCGGGCAGATCCCTGGTCGGCCCCGCAATCCTGTGGGCCTCGGAGACACGATGAAGCGCCACAGCCTGCCGGCCCGGGCAGCGCACAACACCGCCATGGTGGAAGCGCTCACCGACCTTCCACCCATCGTTATCTCAGATCTCGTCGGCGTCAGCCCCGTCACTGCCGCCCGCTGGGCCAGGCTCGCGGGCGACAACTGGTCCGACTACCTCGCCACCCGACAGCCAGCCCAAAGAAGGTGAACTGCGCATCACGTCGCTCCGTGAAGCAACCGGCATGGCAGCGCTTGCTCGGTCACCTCGTGATCTTCATCTGCCTGCACCCAGTACAGGCGGGCCTCCGGAGTCCGGGTGACGGCTTCCTCAAGACGTCCGTCCGTGAAGAGGGCCCCCACTCCGTCCTCAAGCGCCCAGCCAGCGGACAGCATGCCGTTGGCTACAGTCTGACGGAAGGAGGTGCGACGCCCTGGTTCACTGTCGTAGTGCGGACACACCGAACCCGGCAGGAGGCCCAGTCCGTCCTGCAGAAACGTCAGCGGACCGAAAGAGTCCGTATGCGAGCCCTCCGCCCAGCAGTTGGCGCCAGCACTGATTCCGCACAGCAGCGTCCCGCGGCTGCAAGCCTCGAGCAGTAGCCGGTCGACTCCATGTGCACGCCAGACCGCCAGCAGGTTCGCAGTATTGCCGCCGCCGACGTACACGGCATCCTGGCTGAGCAGGAACGTCCGCAGAGCGAAGGAGAGCCCGCAGCTCAAACCTGATGTCGAGACACCTGTGCACGTGCTGCCGACGCAGAGGACGCCATGACCCCCACCGTGGCGGAACCGCCGCGAACCGGTCCGGCGGCTGTCACTTCCTGGCCGCGCCGGGTTCCCCGCTAATGGCTTCCTGGTAGGCATCCGCGTAGGTGGGAGAGTCCTTGATCAGGTCGTCGCAGAACGCGGCGACGTCGGTGCCGATGAGTTCCAAGACTCCCTTGCCCTCGGCGACGCCCTCCTCGAAGAAGTCGAGGATTCCAGGGAGGAGGGGTCCGTCGGACAGGCTGACCGGTCCGACCTTGAACAGGTACTTCTGCATCTCCTTGTAGACGATCTGGTAGTCGGGCGGGAGTGCCTTGACCCGGGCAACGTGCGCCCGCCACTGTTTCTTGCCTTCGATGATGTCCTGGATGCTCACGTCAGCCTCCCAGCCGGCTCAATTTCCTTGCGACGTTCCTGTTCAACTGCTCGCGCCACCGGTCGCGATGAGTCCGGGCCCCGGCTCCGCCGGCCAGCGCCGTACAGAAGCCCTGGATGTCGTCGCCGAGCACCTCGTGGACGCTCTGCCCGTCCGCTACCGACACTTCGAGCAGCCCAAGGGCGGAGTCGAGGATCGGTGTCAGGTTGCGGCCGGTGAAGTCCCCATAAGGGAAGAGGTGAGCGACGATCTGGTCCCACGCCTCCCGGTAGTCGTCCGGCAGAGCCTCAACCCGGGCTCCGAACGCCTTCCAGTCCCTGGTGAGATCGCTGCCTGTGACCTTCTCCCAGAAGTTCATCTCCCGCCCTCCTTGAGCCTGTTGATGCGCGATGAGAGGTACCGCCATTTCGCCCAGAACTTCGCGAGTTCCTCGCGCCCGGCGTCGTTGAGCGCGTAGAACTTGCGTGGCGGACCGACCCCGGATGGACGTTTCGTCACTTGGACGAGCCCGTTCCTCTCCAGCCGCAGCAAGATGGTGTACACCGTCCCCTCGATGACGTCGGCGAAGCCGAGCTCGTTCAGCTGGCGAGTGATGGCGTACCCGTAGGTCTCCTCGCTGCCGATGATTTCGAGCACGCACCCTTCGAGCGTGCCCTTCAACATCTCCGTCAGGTCGTCCATCGCGGGTGCTCCTCAACCCTGCCGGTACTGCGTGGTACCGAGTACCGCTATACGGTATCACCGAGTAGTGGAACGGCAGCATCTCCGGTGGACGCAATCCCGGGCGACTCGTTCGGCGAGAGACCGGGTTCCATCGAACGCTGCAGACCGGCCATCGGTTGAGCTGATGGGTGGACCGTTGCGCGTCAACATGCTGAACTTGACAGAGAATCCGCCGGGTGGAGCAGCCAGGAAAGGCTGAACGTCACGCTGGTGGAGCCCGAGCTGGTGGTCGAAGTCGGCGTTGACGTCGCCCGCGACGCCTCCGGCCGGTGGCATCATCCTGCGCGCCCGCCCCGACCTCTCCCCCGCCGACGTCCCCCGCCTGATGTCACCCCCGCACTGACTTCGCGTCTGTCCGCGCCACTGGAGGCACCCTGGCGCCGGACGATAGCCTCCGTGAACCAGCGAGGCCTACGAGTGTTGGAAGAAGGCGTTGTTCTGGTTCCCATCGCTGCGGGTGTTGGCGTTGTTGTTCTCGATGCTCTGCAGGTCGCTGTTGATGGCCGTGTTCAGAGCCGCAACGTCGCTGAGGATATGAGCGTCGTTGAGAGTGCCGTCCCCGATTCCGGCGTGCGCGGGTACTGCGGCGAGGATGGCGGTGCCGACGGTGAGAACGCCAGTGGCGAGGATGCTTCGCTTCTTCATGATCTGATCAACGGCTGCCACAGCCGAAGGTCACCAGGTGTATTGACCCGTGAGGTTGTGGGCGCGGCTGGCGGGTGGCTGGCCTCACCTCGCTGCCCGGCCGTGGTGGGCCCGGCAGACGGTGAAGTCGACGTTCACGTCGGGTTCCATCCCGCGGCCAGCGACGGAACAGGCCATAGACCCGGTTTCACAGCCCATTGCGTCCCGGCACGTCCCGCCAGGAAGCACCGGTCCGGGTCCGCCACCGTATGCCGTCTATCAACTGCAGCGTGCGCCCTGCGGACGACCCGGCTTGATGCGGGCGGTGCTCGACCGGCTCTGTCTGCCCCTGGAGGGCTGCCGTGCCGTCCAGGAGATGGACCGGGGCCCGGTCAGCCGCAACCCGTCCATGCTCGTCACCCCTCTCGGAGAGCTCATGAGCAGCGCGGCGGGGCTTGCACGTGTGGCTGCGTCCGCACCGCGGGACCTGGGGCACCAGGCCAGTGGCCGCGGGTGTTCCAGGCCGCCGATGGGTGAGGGCGGTGAAGACCGGCGGCCGGGGCGGTGGTGAGTCACGCCGGCGGGTGCGGAAGGTAGAGGGTGCGGTGTGGGGTGAGGACGACATGGGCATCCGTCAGGCCGTTCCAGACGTGACCGCGTCCGTTGTACCGGGGGGTCAGGTAGGACCATTCCAGGTTCCCGGCAATCAGCTCTTCCAACGCCCGCAGGTAGGCGGGAAGGGGACTGCTCCCTCCGGCGGTGCCGGCCCGAAGGTGTGCGGCGAGACGGTCGAACTCGGCCTCGGTGCGGCGGACGGTGGCGGCGACACGGTCGACGGCGCCCTGGAGGTCGCCGCCGTTGTCGGCGAGGGCGATCTGCATCTCGTTCATGGCGTCGCCGCTATAGAGCTCCTTGCGGTAGGAGAAGAGATCGTTGACGCCGATCCAGTGGCGGGCCACGAGCACGTTGAGGCGGCGCAGTTCCGGCAGGCGGCGCAGTGCCTGGCCGAGGTCGATGCCCAGAGCGAATTCGAGGAGAGGGAAGCAGCACTCGCCGATCGAGCTGTTGCGGTGCGTCTCGTAGGTCGGCAGGTCAAGTGCGCCGATGTCCTGGACGATTTCGCGTTCGAGGCGACAGGTGTGGAGGAAGCCGTGCAGGGTGTGCGCATAGCGCGCCCAGATCCCGTCGGGCATGAGCGTCAGGCTTCGTTGCCGTAGGAGGCAGAAGGCGCGGGTGTAGGCGGTGTCCGTCGCCGCTGGTCTCCCATCGATCACGGCGCAGAGGTCCTGGAGGCCCAGTTCCCGGATGCGCGCCTCGGACGCGCCGGCGAAGACGTCGTCGATGCTGAAAAGGAAGTCGATCCAGGCGCAGATCAGCTCGACGCGGTCCTCGCGGGCGCTGGCGTAGGTGAGCAGGCTCCACAGGCTGGTGCGGTATTCCAGGAAGGCGTCCAAAGCCTCCCGACTGTCATAGGCGTCGCCGACGAGGTCGGCGAGCCGCGCCGAGCAGCGTTCCTCCAGTGCCGGGAGGCCGGGCCGGTGGCGGGCGGGCATGAACCTGGGGAAGACCGGCATGCGGAACGAGGGATAGTTGCGCCAGGCTTCCGGGACGCTGGCGGAGATGCTGCGGGCCGTGGGGGCAGGCACCTTGGCGACCGGAAGCGCGGTGAGGTGAGGGTCGGGAGGCCGCGCGGCCGTCATCGGCTGTGTCCAAAGCGGTCTTGGTGCATGTGGCCCGCCCTGCTCCGGGGCACCGTGGTCAGGGGGCCGGCCTGCGGGGTGAGCAGGAATCGGGGGTGGGGCCGCAGGCGTGCGCCAGGGGTTTTGCGCAGTTGCCACCGGCTGCTGATCATGGCCAGGGCGAGGACGGCTTCGGTCATGCCGTAGTGCTCGCCCAGGCATTTGCGGCGCCCGCCGCCGAAGGCCGTGAACGCCTGGCGCTGGGCGGCGGTGGTGCGCTCGGGCAGCCACCGGTCGGGGTCCAGGCGCTCGGGCTCGGGGAAGACGGCCGGGTCGCGGTGCAGGGCGTAGGGGGAGACGATCACGTCCGCGCCCGCTGGAACGGCGAATCCCGCCACCGTGGTCGGCTCCAGAGCGATACGGCTGAGCATCCAGGTAGGCGGCCACAGGCGCAGCACCTCGGTGAGGACACGGCGGGTGTACGACAGACGCTGAACATCGGCGTAGACCGGTGTGCGTCCACCGAGTTCCCGGTCGAGTTCGGACCCCAGCGTCTGCTCCACCTCCGGGTGGTCGGCCAGCGCGTGCAGGGTCCAGGCGAGCAGCGAGGCCGTCGTCTCCACGCCGGCGGCGAGCACCGACATGATCTGGTCGCGTACCTCACGCTCACTCAGCGGCCGGCCGTCGTCGTCCATGGCGGCCATCACGAGGGACAGAAGATCGTCCCCCGGTGCCTGTCCCGCGCGGTACTGGGCGATGATTTGTGGGATGGTCTCCTCCAGCCGGGCCCGCGCACGCTCGAAGCGCCGGTTGGCCGGCAGCGGGAGACGGTGAACCAGCGGCACCGGCACCAGCATCCGGCGGAACATGCCCTCCAGCAGCACCGGCAGGGCCGCGGCCATGACATCCGCTGCCCGGCGTCCGGCCGGAGCGGCGATGAGCGTGCGCGCGACCACCTGGGCCGCCAGCGCGTACATGCGGGATTCGACATCGATCTGCCCGCCCGGACGCCAGTGCGCCAGCTCCTCCAGCGCGCACGCGGACATGACCGGCGCGAAACGGGCGACCTGATCCCGGTGGAACGCCGGCCGCATCACCGCCTGCTGACGCCGGTGCTCCGCGTTGGAGCACGTGATGACCCCATTGCCGACGAGGAGCCGGGCAGTGTCCATGAACGGGCCGCCCTTGTCGAACACGGCGGACACCAGCACCTGACGAGCAGCCTGCGCGTCGTTGACCAGCAGCACCGGTCGGCTCCCGATCCTGACGGCCGCCACCGCGTCCCCGCCCCGTGCCCGCAGCAAAAACTTCAGCGGATCCCGCGCCAGCCGATGGACGTGCCCCACGACCGGCACACCACCAGCCACCGGCCGGATCTTCTCCGCGACCCTCACCCACGCCCCTCCATCACCCGACCAGCATGTGCTCACAGGACACGTACGCACCACGTAATGGATTTCCCTGCCCCCCGCGCTCCCCGGCGATGCTCCTCACCCACGGGCGCACAGAAGCTGCTCCAGCGTGCAATGGGGCGCGCGAGCAGGCGGACGCTGCCGGAATGCTCTCGCCGCCCCTGTGCCCGGAACCGGTGCTGCTGCCGGGATGGGCTGGCCAGCCGGAGTGA
This sequence comes from Streptomyces hawaiiensis, assembly GCF_004803895.1. NCBI lineage: Bacteria > Bacillati > Actinomycetota > Actinomycetes > Kitasatosporales > Streptomycetaceae > Streptomyces > Streptomyces hawaiiensis. The sequence goes on from NZ_CP021978.1 coordinate 107,625, forward strand.
GGGACAGGGTCGGCTACTGGCCGTTGCCCCTGCGCTGTGCAGGCTCGAGGCTCGCCAAACGGCAGATTGCTGAAAAACCAGCTCCCTGCGCGTCTGAACCATCATCTGCTCATCGGCCTGCGGGACAACCCACCTCGGCTGTCTGTCGATCTTGGTGAGCTACACCAGATGGCACGGCCTTTTCGCGTGAATCTGCTTCAGCACTCGAAGGAGTGGCAGTCCGGGCTTCCGGCCGGGAAGATCCCTAGGCTCAACCGAGGGCGGCGCATCCAAGGGCCGTGTCCGGACCGAAGGGAGCACAGATATGGCAGAGGCGGTACCGGGCATGAAAGATGCCGACGCGGCACCGGGCCATGACCTGCAGTCCCACAGGCAATGGATGACGGCGTTCTGGCATGCCAGCAGGATGGTCGGGAAAGTGCTGCCGACGGCCAGCACTGACTCACTGCGCTACATCGCGCCGAAGGACCATGAATTCTTGGAAGCTTTTTTCGGCAGATACTGCCGAGAATTCCCTGTCACGCGGCACCTCAACCCTAAGCACGTGAAGGACCAGACACACCTGACCGTCATGTCCTTCCCCAAGGTGCGAGATTTCAGCACCCTCGCCACGTTGAACCATGCCATGCTGGTGACTTTCTACGTCGATGACCATCGTCACCGGCTGGATCTGGTGAGACTCCTGGACGACAGCAGGGCAGACCCAGTGGTGCACGCGTTCATGAAATACATCAAGAGCGAAATCCCCAACGCCTATGAAGGATACACAGACGCATTCCGGGAGTTCCTTGCCGGAAGCCTGCTGCAAGGCAAGGTCAAACGGAGTGAAATCCTCTACAGCAGGGTGAAAAGCGTTACCATGGGCATCCTGCCTGTGCACTACGTCCGATGGAGCCTGTACGGGCTTCCGGCCCATAAATTCGGCACCTTGAAACTCCACAATTACATGCACTGGCTGGAACTCGACACGGTGCTGGTCAACGACCGGTATTCACTCGGCAAGGAATCAGACTCAAGCGAGTGGAACGCCATCGCGGCACACAGCCTCAGCCACGAAGAGCTGACCGCCATGATCGACGACAACTACGCCCACCTGGTCGCAGCCCTGGGGGAACTGCTGGTGACCGAGGAAGACAGGACATGCGTAGCTGCCTATGAAGACTTCAAGATCTGCGCGGATGCCACGAAAACCTGGGAGGAGTTCTCTCCCAGGTACCACACAGCCCACAGCGGCACGGATACCGAAGGGCCGGGAAGCAGTCAGCCGGCGACTCACCGCTTCTCCTACGGGCCGACCGGCCTGGGAACGCAGGGACTTCGACTGGGCATCAGCAGCACCAGTTGCCGCCCTGTTGCGGACTGAGGACCGCGGACCCGCCGCTTGTCAGCGACACGACGACGCCCTGGCAACGTCTCCAGTAGCGGGCGATGAGTCGCAAGGTGGCGTGGCCCAATCGAGAACGATTGCCGTCGAGGCTGATGCGGCCTGCGGTCCGGCGCGTCGCCGTGGAGTGCGGGTCAGACACCGCCCGTGGGTTGGGCTGCGGCGCGGCGGTATTCGGCGTTAAGGCGCCGGGCTTCCTCGAGCTGGTCTTCGAGGATGATGATGCGGCAGGCGGCCTCAATGGGGGTGCCCTGGTCGACGAGTTCGCGGGCGCGGGCGGCGATCCGCAACTGGTAGCGGGAGTATCGGCGGTGTCCGCCCGCGGAGCGCAGCGGCGTGATGAGGCGGGCTTCGCCGATGGCACGGAGGAAGCCCTGGGTGGTGCCGAGCAGCTCGGCGGCCCGGCCCATGGTGTAGGCGGGGTAGTCGTCGTCGTCGAGACGCCCGAAGGGATCGTCTGCTGTCATCTGACCTCTCTGTGGAACGCGTTGAGGGCCCTGGCGCCGTACGGCGCCAGGGCCCGAAGGAACTGCTACACCATCTGCCGGCCCTACTACTGCGCCGGCCTTCTGACACCGCACACCCGACCGGAATGCTGCCGGGGATGCTGGGATCGCGGTTGCTTGACCGGAGACCACCTCACTATCGATGTCCTGCGGTACCCGGACTCGACAAGCCGCCCGGGCGATCCTGATGGCGTCCACTTCCTCCGTTCATTCCCTCATTGCTGGTACTGCTCTACTGCGTACTGCTGGTCATGCGAACTACTGGCGGCCTGTTACAGCGCCACTCTTCGGCAGCCAGCCCCGTCACCCATCCTGCGTCTGCTCTGGCTTGGAACCCCACTGCCGAACCTCCCAGTGCGCGCGCCCGCAGCCGACGCCTTCACCGAGGTACCGCTCACTGACTTCACTGCTGGGTACTGCCACTGCGGTACTGCTCACGGCGGCCCCTGATCACTGCGGGCCACCCGGTCCGGTCGTCAGTCCCGTCGCCGTCCTGCAACAACCCTGGCTTCGGAACTCCACCACCGCACCGTCCTGCGCACTGCAACTGCGGTACCTCTCCCCGGCAGTTCGTGTCTGCCGGGCCCTGCGGTCTCTCTGGGTTACGAGAGAAACCATAACCACACCACTGACCAATGTCTACTCCGGCCAAGATAGATTTTCGCGTGTGGGTGGTGAGGTATGGCGAGCGGCGATGGAGGGGCCGGGTGAGCGCAGCATCAACTCCGTCTCGGGCGCGAACGCCGTTGCCGGGGGCGCGGACGAGCGCGGCATGGGCCAGCATGTCCCGCTTCAAGCTGCGCGGCGGAAAGGGCGTGGACGTGTCGGCGCCCGCCGGCCGGGAGGTGGACGCCGGTGACGAAACTGGGTTGAGGTGGCCGTCGCGAAGTACGCCTGGTCCGGCCGCGAGCGCCTCGGGCTGCTCATGACCCGCGAGGATCTTGAGGGCGAGGAGTTCCAGGACGCGGTCGTCGCCGCCTGCTGACCCACACCAACTGAACCGCTCAGTCATGCCGGGACGATCATCTACGTCCTGGTCCGCGTATGTGCCTGGCAGGCCCTGCCGCCCTGTTCCGGGATATCGAAGTGGCGGCCCACCGCAGCTTCCGGATCCAGCCCTGACATCATCCGGTCACGTCGGCAGATCCCTTCCGCCTCCTTCTGAACGGCCCGCGTCAGGGGTCGAGTCGGAAGCGTTCGCCGGTGGTTGCGGCGCGGTCGATGCTGTCGAGGAGGCGGTGGCGGCGTACGGCGTGCCCGAAGTCGGGTGCGGTGCGGGTCCCCTCGGTCAGGTCGTCGTGGAGGTCGGCGTACGCGTGGGCCAGGGCGTAGCCGGGTTCGTCGGAGCGGCCTGCAGTGGAGGGGACCCACTCGTAGGTGTCAGGGACGGCGAGTGCGGTGAGTCGGGCGTCGTTGCCGCGGGCGCCGTGCAGGGTGACGGGTACCAGCTGCAGGTGCCCGCTGGGCGCGGTGACGATGAGATCGCCGTCGGTTCCGTTGATCTCCCAGTGGAAGTTCGTCCCGCGGGAGGAGCCTCCGCGGTAGTGGACGGAGGCGACGGCCCCGGTCTCCAGGACTCCCGTGACCGCGACCTGGTCGGCCGTCGTCATGGTCGTGCTCTCGCCGGTCTCGGCGTTGGTGACGCGGGGGCGGCGGACCGCCGTGGTGGCGGTGGTCTCGGTGAACTCGCCAAGGACCGTCGACAGCGCGTCGATGGTGTGTCCGAAGGGGATGGTGAGCATGGTGGCCCCGTTGTCCCGGTCGAGCAGGTACTCGCTGCCGGAGGAGAACGTGGGTCCCCAGGCACCGCCGGAGGCGATCATGCTGGTGGACAGCACCTCGCCGACGTAGCCCTCGGCGACCAAGTCGCGCGTATACCGCAGGGCAGGGCTGGCACGGGCCTGGAGGCCCACGAAGCCGCGGACGCCCGCTCGGGCGGCGAGCCCCGCCAACTGTTCCGCTTCTGCAAGGCCGTTGGCCAGGGGCCACTCGCACAGGACGTTCTTGCCCGCGTGCAGTGCCGCCTCGACGAGCCTCCGGTGGTGGGGGACCTTCACGGTCACCACCACCAAGTCCACTTCGTCGCGACGCACCAGTTCCTCGGCGCTGCCGAAGGCCAGTGGGATGCCGTACTTCTGCCCGGCGGCCCTGGCGGACTCGGCGCTGCTGGCGCTCAGCGCGCGCAGTTCGAACTTTCCCTTCAGCGCTTCCAGGGCCGGCACATGGGCGCGGGCGGCCCAGCCGCCGCGCGCGCTCAGCCCGATGATGCCGACGCCCACAGGAGATTGGAGTGGTTCGGCGGCTGAGACGGTGAATGACATGGTGGTGGGTCTTCTCTTCCTGCCGGTGACGAGCGCAGCGGGCTCTTATGCGTCGAGGATGCCGGGGGTGTCGTGCAGGACCACGCTCTGCTGCAGCGGAACCCGCTCCGTGCGGAGCGTGTTCACCGGTGCCGCCGGGTCAGCCATGCCGAAGGAGATGCCGAACAGCAACTTGAGCTCCGCGGGGACACCCAGGAACTCGCGGACGGTGTCGGCGTAGACGCCGAGCACGGTCTGCGGGATGCCGGCCAGCCCCCGGGCCGACAGTGAGAGCAGGAAGTTCTGCGCGTACATGCCGATGTCGCCGGCCGTCCGCACCCCGTCGCCGAGCGCCGGCATGAACAGGAAGGCGGCATGGGGAGCGCCGTAGAACTCCAGGTTCTCGCGGACCGCCGCCCTCCTGCCGTGCCGGTCCGAACGCTCGACGCCCCGGGACCGGTAGACACTCGCGCCCAGGGCCTTCGACCGCTCCAGGTAGATGCCCTCGCCGTAGCCGTCGGTGAAATCCGGGGAGGTCCGTCCCTCCTCCTCTGCCCGGAGCAGCTCTTTGGCCAGGGCGTCCCGCGCCGCACCCGAGACGACGTGCACCGTCCACGGCTGGGTGTTGCTGTTCGAGGGGGCCGTCTGTGCGTCTGCCAGCACGCCGCGAATGTCCGAGGCGGACAACGGATCGGGGAGGAAACTCCGCACAGAGTGCCGGGCCTGCACGATGTCGGTGAAGGCCGAAGCCGGAGTGGGCATGACTGTGGTAGACAAGGCGATTCCATTCTGGCGTGGTTGATTCCCGCGAATTCAGATGCGCTTCACGGGTGTTCCTGCCGGCCTGGCACGGCCGGACGGCTCCGCATGCGTCAGCGGTGGGCGGCGCGGTTCATCTCGACGACGTCCTCCAGGGTGGCCGTGGCCGGGAGGGCGGCGAAGCGTTCCGGCACGCTGTCGCGGATGCGGGCGTCCTTGACGCGGTCTGCCGCGGCCAGGGCCGTCGGCAGCTCATCGAGGGTCAACTCGGTGCAGTAGGCGGGACTGTTCGGCTGCTGACGCCAGGAGTCGGCCAGCGTGCCGGCGTCGTAGGGGTCGAAGCCGGTGTCGTCCACTAGCTGCATGGCCACCCGCCGCGCCTCCTCGGAGTCGCCGGCAACGGGGATGGCGATACGGCCCGGGGTCCCGGCCGGAACGCCCCGGGTCCGCTGGGTCTCGGCCAGAGCGGCGTTCCACGCCTTGACCACGGGGCGCCCCAGCTGCTCGGCGTTCCACACGCTCTCGACCTCGCCGTCGTCCACGGCCTCGATCTGCCCGCTGAGGTGCGGATAGTAGTTCGAGGTGTCGATGACCACCGTCTCGGCGGGGACCGAAGCGAACAGGCCGGCCAGCTTGCCCGCCACCCCGAAGGGGGTGGCCAGGACGATGACCTGCCGGCCCTGGACGGCGTCGGCGAGCTCCGCCGCGCGGGCCCCGGACTCCAGCACCTCGGCCCGGACGGCCTCGGGGCCGCGGGCGTCGGCCACCTGGACGTCGTGACCGGCCGTGCTGAGCTTGGCAGCGAGGTTCCCGCCAATGGCGCCAGCGCCTATGACAGTAATTTTCATGATTTGTCCTTGGGAGGTTGTGCTGCTCCTGAGGGCAGCGCGATGTGATGGCTGGGTGGTGGTGCCACCTGGTGTTGTGGGGGCCGGGTCGGGGGCTGGCGTCTACGCCTGGGTGTCCCGCTCGCGGTAGCCGCTCGCGATGAGCATGCGGAGCCGGTCGAGCGACTCCCCCTCGGTGCCGGTGCCCTTGATCCAGGCAACGGAACAGGCCGCGAGGAACAGGTCGTGCCCCCGCACCGACGCGCGCACGCGCCCCGCGAGCTGCGCGGCTCGCACGTACTGATCGGTGGCGGAGATGAGGATGTCGCAGGGAATCGTGAGCGGGTTGTCCGGCTCCTGCGCTCTGGCCGCGGCCATGAGCGGGTCCGGCAGCCCGCTGAAGGCGCTGAAGTAGTCCTCCATCGCCCGCAGCCACTGCTCCAACGCCTCGGCGGCGTCGCCGAGTTGCTCGATGTCCGCCTGACGGGCCACCAGCTCCTCGGAGCGCGTCTGCAGCACAGCCGCCAGCAGCGCCTCCCGCGTGGGAAAGTGCCGGTACAGAGTGCCGGGCCCGACGCCCGCCTCCTTGGCCACCGCCTCAAGCGAGGTGCCGACCCCGTGCCGCAGGAAGTGACGCTGCGCGGTCTCCAGGAGGGCCGCACGATTGCGCTGAACGTCCGCGCGGGGCTTGCGTCCCCGCGATTCACCGGCGCTCATGCGCCCTCCTGCCTGCCGTGATCCTTTGGCCGCATCAAAACGGATGCTGCCTCCGTATGCATCCGAGAGTAAAACGGAGGCGGCGTCCGGTCAAATCGGCGGCCCGAACCGCGGAGTCCGGACAGAGCAGGGGGCCGACATGTCTGGCCTCAGAGAGCAGGTCAAAAGCGGTACGGAGGTGGGTGGACGCGGTGCCGCGCTGCCGGCCCCCCACAACTTCCGGCGTCCTGGACCGTGGCCCGCATGCATCACCGGTGCCCCTGACAGGGTCGCCCCGGGGACGCCCGTAGGGCATAGATGCCGGGATAGGCAGGATTGTGCAGCAGGGTGGTCATCCGGTTCAGCATGCACCACTCCAAGGTGCCCTTGTCCGGCCCCATCGGCGTGCCGAGCCCTGACCCGTCTCCTAGCCCTGGATGTCAGGGGGTGAGCTGCTGGTGCCCTATGACGGAGAGCAGTCCGAGTTTGCTGTGGCTCTCCGTGCCGGGGCGAGTGGTCAGCACCACCAGGGTCTGGGCGCGGTTCTCGGTGAACAGGACCTGGGCGTCGACGTCGATGCGGCCGAGTTCGGGATGGAGGACGGTCTTGCAGTCGTCGTAGCGTTGGGCGACCTCCTGAAGTTCCCACATGCGGACGAACTCCGGGCTGTGTTCCTGGAGTTCGGCGAGGATCCGGGCGGCCCGCGGGGTGTCGCTGCCGGCTGTCAGCGCGGCCCGCAGGCGCGCTGCCTGGGCACGCCCGTGGCGTTCGTGGGTCTCCCCGGGAACCATCAGACGTTCGGCCGGGTCCATGAACCAGCGGTAGTAGCCGCTGCGGGCCAGACCGGTGTGGCGCATCTGGTCGCCGAGCAGCGCGACGGCCAGCGGGTTCATCGCGAGGGTGTCGAACAGGTCGGTCTGCACCAGGGCCGGGGAGTCGTCCAGGCGGTCCAGGACCCGCATCAGCGGCGGGCTGACATGTTCGGAGCGATGGAAGCGGGCCGGGGCGTTGTGGCCGATGAGGACGAAGAGATGGTCGCGCTCGTCCAGGGTCAGCCGCAGCGCCCTGGCGAGAGCCGTGGTGATCTGGACGGAGGGCTGCGGAGCACGCTGCTGTTCCAGCCGTGCGTAGTAGTCGGTAGACATGCCGGCGAGCTGCGCGACCTCCTCGCGACGCAGCCCCTGGGTACGCCTGCGCGGCCCCTCGACCAGCCCGACGTCGCGGGGCCGCAGCGTCTCACGCCGGTGGCGCAGGAAATCCGCCAGTTCCTTCTTGTCCATGCCCCCATCCTCACCGCATCCCGCCCGGCTATCCAGAGACCGCCGATCCATGGCTGAGCACTCCTCTCCCACCCGCGCGAAGCCGCTCATACGGCCGACGCCGAGAGCGCTCGCAGCGAGGCGACCCGATGGTGTCAGCTGCTGCTGATCATGGCGAGGACGTCGCCGTAGGAGCCGGTGGCCACCGCGTCGCGGATGAACCTGGCACGCTCGACGACAATCTCCTTCGCGTCGGGCTTCTCGCGCAGCAGGTCGAGAGCCTCGGTGAGGAAGTCGTTCAACGGCATGGCGTGGTCGTTGTCCTCCTGGCCCAGCAGGGTCGTGCGCACGCCCGGCGGGGCCACCTCGATCACCTGGACGCCGGCGTCAGCACCGGCGAGCTGGATGCGCAGGCTCTCGGAGAAGGAGTGCAGCGCGGCCTTGGTCGCGCTGTAGGCCGGGGTGCTCGGGTACGGTACGAACGCCAGCGCGGAGGTGACGTTCATAACGACCGCGTCGTCCTTGCCCACCAGCAGCGGCAGGAAGGCGTACGTCATCCGGATCGTGCCGAGCAGATTGACCGTGACGTGATCCTCGGCGACCGGGAGTCCGGCCGGGTCGAGGAGGTCCTCCCGCAGCATGATGCCGGCGTTGTTGACCAGGACGTTCAGCCCCGAGTGGCTCGCCGCCACGGTCTCACGGGCCCGGGCGATCGAGTCGGGGTCCGCGACATCGAGGACGAGCGCGTCGACGCCCGGGTGCTCGGCCGTGATCTCGTCGAGGAGTTCCTTGCGCCGGCCGGCGACGATCACCTTGTTGCCGGCCTCGTGCAGACGCAGGGCCAGACCGAGGCCGATGCCCGAGGTTCCGCCGGTGATCAGGATCGTGTTGCCGGTCATCTTCATGGAGGTCTTGCTCCTTCGGTACGGCGGGCCGGTGAGCGCCCGCAGCCTCGACCGTAGGGGCGCCCGCGCAGGGGCGGGAGAGGAAGGTTCATCCATGGATCGGCGGTCCCTGGCTGAGCCGTAGAAGACGCCACAGCCGCTCAGCGCCAGACCGGGCGCCGCGAGCCGCCCGTAGGAGACCCCGGGGGCAAGGATCACGGTCTGGGCGGACCGCAGCATCCGCGCGGACCCGGTCGGCTCCAGCGTCCGCGAGCTTCCGCAGCAGCACTGCTCGCCCGACGACGGGACTCCGGCGAGAGCCCCAAGGCCCGCGAGGCGTGTCGATGCGTGGCGCCTCGCGCGAGCTCCTCAATGCCGCCGCAGTCGAGGGACGGCTTCCGAGCGGGTACAGGCGAGATGACAGCCGGCACAAGCCGGGCCCCGGACGCGACGCCCCCGGTGGCCGTCCGGCCGATGAGCACCGGGCCCAGGCACTTCGTCGACAATCACAGGGAAGGACCGTTCGAGACGATCGGCGTCGGCTGACGAGGCGAGGGCGGTGACTGAACCGGCCAGCGCCTCCATGGTGGCTGTCAGCTGAAAGACCGCGTTGCCTGCCGCGGGCTTCGAGCTGGATGGTCATCGAGTAGGAGACGCTGGGCGTGTTACCGGCAAGGGTCCTCATCTGTCCTGGTGCACAGCGGCCTGGAGGGTGCCACCGGTGGGTGACGTACATGCCGTCGAGGGGTGACCGCAATCGACGGGCACGGCTACGTGTCGGCGCCGACCTTGGCGGTGTCCAACTCGCCCTGCGGCGTAGTGGTGCGGGGGTGCAGGACCTTGCGGGCCTGTTCGGTGTCGAAGTCCTTCTCCCACTTGCCGATCACGATCGTGGCGACGGCGTTGCCGAGGACGTTGATGAAGACGCGGCCCTCGTTGAGGATGCGGTCGATGCCGACGATCAGGGAGAGGGCGGCGAGCGGGATGTGGCCGACCGCGGTGACGGTGCTGGCGAGGACGATGAACGCGCCGCCCGCGATCCCGGCGGTGCCCTTGCTGGTGAGCATCATGACACCGACCATGATCAGCTGCTGCTGCCAGGACAGGTCGATGCCCATGGCCTGGGCCAGGAAGAGGGAGGCCATCGTGAGGTAGACCGCGGAGCCGTCCAGGTTGAAGGAGAACCCGGAGGGGATGACGATGCCGACCACGGGCCGTCCGACGCCGAGGATCTCCAGTTTGCGTACCAGCTGGGGCAGGACGGCCTCGCTGGAACAGGTGCTGAGGGCGACGAGCAGTTCGGCCTTGAGGAAGCGGATGAGGCCGAACAGGCTCAGGCGGCAGGCGCGCATGATGGCGCCGAGGATGACCAGGACGTAGACGATGCAGGTCGCGGTGAACAGGATGATGAGGTAGCCGAGCTGTTTGAGGCTCTCGGCGCCGTAGGTGGCGACCACGGTGGCCAGGGCGCCGAAGGTGCCCAGGGGCGCGAGCCGCATCACCCAGCCCACGATGCGGAAGACGACGTCCGACAGTGCCTTGATGCCGCGGGTCAGCGGTGCCCCTTCTTCGCCGGCCATGTTCAGGGCCACGCCGAAGACGATCGAGACCATCAGCGCGGACAGGATCGCGTCCCCGGTGATCGCGCCCAGCAGGGAGGCGGGGATGAGGGAGGAGACGAAGCCGGTGAAGGTTGCGTGCTCGGTGGCGGTCTTGGGCACGTCGTCGGCGTTGAGTGACGAGGGGTCGACGTGCAGGCCGGAGCCGGGCTGAAAGATGTTGGCGACGACCAGCCCGATCAGCATGGACGCCAGGGACAGCACCAGGAAGTAGCCGATCGCCTTCACACCGATCCGGCCCGCCCTGCGCAGGTTGTCCATGGAGGCGATGCCGGTGGTGACCACGCAGAAGACGACCGGGATCACGATCATCTTGACCAGCGCGATGAACCAGTCGTTGAGCGGCTTCAGGTCCTCACCCAGCCCGGGCGCGAGGATGCCGACGGCGATGCCGAGGACGGCGGCCAGGACGACCTGGAACCACAGCTCACGTATGAGACGGCTCAGCCGTGACCGCTGCGGGCGGCCGGCGGTGGTGCTTGTCATCGTTGGTGCTCCCTTGCACGACGATCGTGTGTAGCCCTGTCCCGGGGGGGCGGGGGGCGCGACGCGGCTCGCGCGCCCCCGATCTCGTGTGTGGCGCCCGTATCCGGCGGCGCCGGCCGACGGCGCCCGCCCTGTGGCGGGCGCGTCCGCGGTGGGGTGGCGGTCAGCTGTGCAGGGCGCGCAGCACCTTGTAGAAGGCGGCCTTGCTCTCGAAGCCGATGCCGGGGGTGTCGGTCAGGCCGACGCGGCTCTTCTCGACGACGGCGTCGTCGGCGAAGCCGCCGGTGGGCTGGAACTCGCCCGGGTAGGACTCGTTGCCGCCGAGCTTGAGGGCGGCGGCGATGTGCAGGGAGAACTGGTGCCCGCCGTGCGGGATGCAGCGCCTCGATGACCAGCCGTGCTGACGGAGCATGTCCTGGATGCGCAGGTACTCCACCAGACCGTAGGAGAGCGCGGGGTCGACCTGGATGGTGTCGCGGTCGGGGCGCAGGCCGCCGTAGCGGATCAGGTTGCGGGCGTCCTGGAGGGAGAAGAGGTTCTCGCCCGTGGCGATGGAGCCGGTGTAGTGCTCGGCGACGGTGGCGTTGAGGTGGTAGTCGAGCGGGTCGCCGATCTCCTCGTACCAGAACAGCCCGTAGGGCTCGATGGCCCGCCCGTACTCCAGGGCCGTGTTGAGGTCGAAGCGGCCGTTGACGTCGACGGCCAGCCGGGAGCCGTCGCCGTCCAGGACGTCGATGACGGCCTCGATACGGCGCAGGTCCTCCGCCAGGTCGGCGCCGCCGATCTTCATCTTGACGACGTCGTAGCCCAGGTCGAGGAAGCCGCGCATCTCGTCCTGAAGGTCGGTGAGGGTCTTGCCTGGGGCGTAGTAGCCGCCGGCGGCGTAGACGAAGACGGTGTCGTCGGGCTGCCCGTCGCCGTGGCGCTCGGACAGATACCGGTACAGCGGCTTGCCCTCGATCTTGGAGGCCAGGTCGAACAGGGCCATGTCCACCACGCCGACCGCGACCGAGCGCTCGCCGTGCCCGCCGGGCTTCTCGTTGTTCATCATCACGTCCCACGCCTTGGCGTGGTCCAGGCCGCCCTGTTCGTCGAGCAGGCTGCCGGGCTCGGCCTCGAGGAGGCGGGGCAGGACCCGGCGGCGCAGGATCTCTCCGGCGCTGTAGCGGCCGTTGGAGTTGAAGCCGTAGCCCACCACGGGCTTGCCGTCCCGGATGACGTCGCTCTCGATCGCCACGATCGAACAGTCCATGGAGCTGAAGTCGATCCAGGCGTTGCGGATCGAGGAGCTGATCGGCACGACGCCCTCATAGACGTTGGTGATCTTCACTGCGGAACCTTTCTCATATCTTATAAGATGCAACTCCTGTTAGACTGAGCTGGTCCGCTGCGGGATGTCAAGGGGTGGGGAACCTCCGGAAGGGAACGGTCAGGGGGCTATGGCAGGACAGAACCTGTTCTTCAGCAAGAGCGACCTCGCCTACGCAGAACTCCGCGATCGGATCCTCTTCGGGACCCTTCCTGCCGGGTCACGGCTCGCCCAGTACGACCTCGCCGAGTCCCTCAACATGAGCATTACGCCCCTGCGCGAGGCCATCCGGCGTCTCAGCAGCGAGGGACTCGTCACCGTCGACACCCACCGCGACGTCCGGGTCTCCGTCATGAACTCGAACGAGGCCCGCCAGCTCTTCGAGGTCCGCCTGTCCCTGGACCCCACCGCCGCCGAACTTGCCGCCCAGCGACGCACCGACGACGACATCGCCACGATGCAGGCCGCCGTCGACAAGCTCCTCCCCGTCACCCGCCAATGGGGGGAGGAGGCACTCACGGCCCACCGCGCCTTCCACCAGGCGCTGTACCGGGCCTCCCACAACGACGTACTCATCCGTCTCCTGGACGACCTGTGGGACAAGTCCGACCGTTACCGGCGCCTCGGCCTCGAACTCCCGCCCGGCGACGAACCCCGCACCCGGGACCTACAGGAACACCACCAACTTGTCTCCCTCATCGTGGACGGCCGCGCCGCCGAAGCCGCCCAGCTGATGCGAGGCCACATCACCCACAGCCTCACCGCCACCGCCATCAGCGCCCTTGAAGACCGTGAGGGCATTCGCGTGACGTGACGCGCGGCGACCGGCCCCGTCGTGATGCATGGAGGGAGGACCGGGTGCGCCCGGCGTCACCCGGTGAAGTCACCGTCCCTCGACCTCCTCACGCATGGCGATGCGACCGGGGGGCGTTGTCACGTTGTTGGATGTGCGCGGGCCTGATGGCGTGCCAGGGCGTGGTCGGCTCGAGTGTCAGCCTGGGTCAGGCCGTTGCGGCCGTGCCGACGACTCCGGTGACGTGATCCCAGATGGCGAAGCGGATGGTCAATTCGGCTCGGCAGTCGGGGGCGGTGAGCAGGTGGCGGTGGGGTCGGCAGTGAGGGTGAGATGCCGCTGAACGCGGACAGGAACCGCTGTGCTCCGCCCACGGAGCGGAAGCCTTTCATCGCCCGTTCGCGTTGCCTGGTGGGTTGGTGGCTGTTCTTCCCGGTTGTTGAGGTACTCGACTGACGGTGCTCGACGCAGGGCATGACACCTCGCGGTGGGCCGTGCCGTAGGAGCGGAGCTTGTCGGTGACGACCACCCGCGGCACCGCGCGCGTCTTCTTCATCAGGCGCCGCCACTGGTCGTGTCCCTTCTCGTGGTGTAGCCGATCATCCGGCGGTGGTGTTGGGTAGCGCGGGGGCGCTTTCGGGCGCTCGGCAGGGTAGAGCTGGTCCATGCTTCCCTCGGGCAGGTAGCGGCGGGGGAAGGCGATCCATTCGTCGCGCAGTTCGAAGAGCACGGCGGTGACCAGCCGCAGGAGCGCGTCGTCGTTGGGGAAGTCCTGGACGACGTCGGTGCGGCGCACTCCCTAACCGGTGTGGCGGTGCTCGGCGAACTCCTCGCAGGTCAAGCCTGGCTTGTGGGCGGTCGCAAGGGCGATGGCACGGTCACGGCGGCTTGCGCCGCCGTACTCACTCCGGAAGGACGGCGGTGACGCGGATCTCGACGCGCATCCTGGGGTCACCCAGGGCCGGGACTCCGATGCACGTCCAGATCGGCGCCTGGTCGGGCATGTAGTGCCGGAACCTCTCGACCATCACCTCGAGGGCTTCCCCATCCATGGGGAGGTGGTAGGAGTTCACGTGGATCACGTGCTCCCATGTCGCGCCGGTCAGGGCGAGGGTCCGTTCGACGTTCTCGAAGGCGCGGACGATCTCGTCCGCGATGGCCTCGGGGTACTCGTCGTCGTCGTTCCAGCCGCCCTGCCCCGCGATCTCCACGCGGTTGTCGATCTTCACGGCCTGCGTGTAGTGGTGGAGCGCCAGCTTCTTCTCCCCGTAGCCGGGCGTGACAAAGAACTCGGGCTTGCTCACGGTGTTGCTCCTGTTCTTATGTGGGCGCGCGGGTCGTCCACCTCAGCGCACGGGTTTCGTGACGGAAATGTAGTCGCCAGCAGCTGCCGGGGACCGGCATTCCCGGCACGGAGGAACCGGCGTTACCAGCACAGGTCGGCCAGGTGTTGGAGCATCGCGTAGTCCTCGTCGATCTTCACCGGGTCGTTGGTGGTGATCAGCGTGGTGGACGTGGAGAGGATGATCCGCTCGATCCGCCCTGCATGGGCCGCTGCTCCAGGTGCTCGAGAACGCGGTTCGCGACGCGGGTGAGCACCTCGAGTTCCTCTGGGGTCAGGGAGTCGATGAACAGACGGCGCACAGTTTCGACATGGCTGGGCGCGGCCGCCTCGATCATCGCCCGCCCCTCGGGAGTGATGACCCCGAACGCCCCGCGTCCATCCTCAGGACACCACTCACGAACGACCAGCCTCCGCTTCACCATGCGGGAAACCTGGTGCGACATCCGGCTCTTCTCCCAGCCCACACTCGCGGCCAGATCCGCGGAACGCATACGGCCACCGGGTGCGTCCGCGAGGTGGACGAGCACCGCGTAGTCGGCGACGGACAGGTGGGAGTCCGACTGCAAGTGGCGAGAGACTCGGCCGCCGAGTCTCTCCTGCGCCCGAATGAAGCTACGCCAGGCGTTCTGCTCGGCCGGAGTCAGCCATCGCGATGGCTCGTTCATGCGCATGAGGTAGCTGTTGGTTGATCTGCCATCTCTTCGCGTCAACCGAGCTCCCCCTCCAGCCACCGCAGTGCGTCAGGCGTCACCGGGTCGGCGATGTCGACGAATTCGTCATGCCGCTTGAGGAACGTGGCCACGTAGGGGCAGACCGGCACGATCCGCATCCCGGACTGACGGACATCGGCGAGAGCCTGCTGAATCAGCTGCACGGCCAGGCCCTGACCCGCGAAGGTGTCGTCGATCTCCGTGTGGAAGAAGACACGTTGCGCACCGCGGTCGCGGTAGGCCGTCAGACCGGCGCGTCGGCCGTCGACCAGGATTTGATACCGGTGCTCGGCGTCCACGCGCTCGACGATCGCAGCGGTTGAGGACTGGTTCACATGGTGTCCTTTCGTACGGGGTCAAGGAGGTCAGCGGCGCGGCGGATTCCCGCGCGGCATGATGACGGCGTTCGGCAGGGCCGGCGCGGGAAGGCGACGCCCCGGATAGCCCTCCACGACGCCGAAGCGGTCGGAGGACGCCTCCCAGTCCGCTCGGGCCCGGACGATGTCCTCGTGGCTGCGGCCGATGAAGTTCCACCACATGACGATCTCCTCCTCGAACGGAGGGCCCCCGAGCAGAATCGTCCGCGCCGAGGCGTCCGAGTCGTTGACCAGCGTCAGAGCGTCGGTGCCGCAGGGCACATAGCCGAGCTCGGCCGGCCGCAGCTCGGTGTCGAACAGGCGGAGGCCCCCGGTGTCCACGAGGAGGCCGTGCTCGAAGGTGGGGTCCACGGAGAGAGTGACCGTCGTATGCGGTTCGAGGGTGATCTCGGCACCGAGCAGCGGCGTGAAAGTCCGCACCGGAGAGGCGCTTTGGGCGAGCGAGCCCAGGAAGACCCTGATCTCGGCCCCGTCGACCCGCACGGCTTTGGGGACGTAGTGCTGGAAGTCCCGGTCGGCGTTCCGGTGCTCCTCGGGCAGCGCCACCCACAGCTGGACTCCGTGGACGATCGTGGTGTCCGGGGCGGAGATCTCCGAGTGGGCAATGCCGTAGCCGCCGGTCATGAGGTTCATCTCGCCGGGCCGGATGAGGGCACGGGTACCGAGCGTGTCCTCGTGCTCGATCTCCCCGTCGAAAAGCCAGCTCACCGTCTGCAGCCCGGTGTGCGGGTGCGGGGCGACGTCCATGCCGCCCGTCGCGGTGGCGTCGGTGGGACCGTAGTGGTCGACGAAGCACCATGCTCCGATCAGCGTCCGGGCCCGCTGCGGCAGCGTCCGCCGCACGTGCATCGCCCGCGGACCGCCCAGCGGCACCTCCCGCGCCGACAGCACGTCGACCCGGGGCGCTCCGCCCGGTCGGCCTTCGTCGACCAGTGCTCCGCACAGCAGTGCGGCAGGTTCGGTTTCCACGTTGCTCACCGAGACCACCTCTCACAGACTCTAGTTGTCACATCAACTATGATGCCATGAGAACAGACCGATGGCCACAGCGCGTCACCCACGTGCAGGCCGCCCCGAGGAGGCCCGAAGTGACCATTCACGCCGACGGATCCGCACTCCGCAGGATCTTTATAGACAAGCAGAGCCCCAAGGCCTTCCACGCCCTGCTGCAGACCGTGGAGGTGGTGCGGGCGACCGCCGCCGATGCGGGGCTCGGCCGCACCACCGTAGAGCTCAGCAATCTCCGTGTGTCACAGCTGAACGGCTGCGCCTACTGTCTCGACCTGCACACCAGGTCGGCCCTGCGTGCGGGCGAGTCGGCACAGCGGCTGGGAGTTCTGGCTGCCTGGCGGGACACCGACATGTTCAGCGACTCGGAACGCGCGGCCCTCGCGCTGGCCGAGGCGACGACCGATCCAACGAACGCCGACGCACAGACGTCCGCCTATGAGGCCGCCCGACAGGCCCTCACGGATGAACAGATCTCTGCCGCGATCTGGGTGGCGATCACCATCAACGCGTTCAATCGGGTGTCGATCATGAGCAGGCATCCGGTGCCGTCGCTACCCAAGCGGTAGGGCCCAACCGGCACAGGGAGTCGGTCCGCCGACGGCGCGATCATCCGAGGCCGTGAAACAGCCCGATGATCGACGAGTCATCCACATCGCACGTCACCGCCGTCATTCGCAGCGCCTCCTCGCCGTTGTCACACTGACCGCGAGTGCGCCCAGGGCGCCCTCAAGGGCGTCCGCCGGGTCGCAGTCGCACACAGGGCTGGGAGCAGAGTTGGTCCGCCTCATCGAGGTGGCCTCGCAGCGACCGCGACCGCGGGCCTGGTGGTGCGGCTCTTCCGGCAGCCTCTGGGGATCGACGGCCACGCCCTCCCCAAGACCCGGGGCTACGCAAGGGCCGCCGCCGTCATCCTCATCGGCTCTACGTGGCCACCGACGGCGCTCGTCCTGGCCATGTGACACCACGTACGGGCCGGCACCGGCCGCCACACCTCGGCCGGTATGGCATCACACCCCCAGCATTTCCGTGCACCCGTTCACCGCTCGCCGTCCGGCCCGCCCCTTGCTATCAGGACGAGTCCTCGTCCAATTTGCCCACGACACGATCAGAGATGTCGGCCAGCACCCGCAGCTCTGCCGGTGTGACGTGGTCGAGGAACAGGGCGCGTACTGCTTCCACATGGCGCGGAGCGGCGGCCTCGATCGCCTCTCGCCCCGCATCCGTGATCACCACGAACGCCCCGCGCCCGTCCTCGGGGCACTCCTCCCGCTTCACCAGCCCACGCTTGGCCATGCGGGAGATGTGATGGGACATCCGGCTCTTCTCCCATTCCAACGACTGGGCAAGATCCAGAAACCGCTGGCGCCCCTCTGGCACATCCGTCAGTTCGACCAGCACCGCGAAGTCCGCGCTCGACATATTCGACTCCGTCTGCAGCTGGCGCCCCAAACGGCCCCCGAGCCTCTCATGCAACCGGACAAAGCCACGCCACGCGAGTTGCTCCTCCGGCGTCAACCACCGCACTGTCTCTTCCATGAAGACAGTGTAAAGGTAGTTGACGAATCACTGAATGGGCTCGGTCCGGCCCATCGGATCGTCACACCTGCCCTATTGACAGGTGACCCGGATGCGGAACGACGAAAGGTGCCCCACGCGACGGCACCGCCGCATGGGACACCAAAGGCTCGGACCGCCGACCTGGGCCACGGTTGACGCCGACGTCAGACGGTGTAGCCGCCGTCGATGTTGATCGTCGCGCCCGTCACGTAGGCAGACTCAGGGCCGGCGAGGTAGACAATCAGGCCGGTCAGCTCATCGGGAGAGGCAAAGCGGCCGGCCGGGGTCAGTCCGGTCATCAGTCCGGCGAAGTCGCCTTCGGACGGATTGCTGTCCGTCGCGATCGGGCCCGGTTGGATGTTGTTCACCGTAATCGCCCTCGGCCCCAGTTCCCGGGCCAGCGCTCGAGTGAAACCGCCGATGGCCGCCTTGGTGAGGGAGTACGTCGTACCGTTCGGAATCGGCATCCGCTCGGCGAAGACGCTGCCGATCGAGATGATCCTGCCTCCGTCGCCCATGTGCCGCAGCGCTTCCCGTGTGGCCACCCACACCGAGCGCACGTTCACCGCGACGGCCCGGTCGAAGTCGTCGACGGTGAGTTCCTCGATCGGCGCGATGTGGGCGCCACCGGCGTTGTTCACCAGGATGTCCAGGCGGCCGAAGGTCTCCACGGTGCCGGTGACCGTCGCGCGGACGGCTTCAGCGTCTCCCGAATCGGCCGCCAACGCCACCGCCCTGCCGCCTTCCGACGTGATCTCGGCGACGACCTTGTCAGCGTGGCCGCGTGATGAGTGGTAGGTGATGGCGACGGCCGCGCCCTCACGGGCGAGGCGACGCGCGATGGCCGCGCCGATGCCACGGCTCGCGCCGGTTACCAAGACGACCTTGCCGTTGAGCGGTCCGCTCGTCGCACGCGCGGAGCCCTCACGGGCCGCCGTACCTGTCGCGCTCACTCACTTCACCTCGATCTTCGAGGCGTTCTCGGCCAGCCAGTCGTCGAAGCTCTTGAGCGCCGCGTTGAGCTCTCGCAGCCGGTCCAGGTCACGGGCGCCGGTGAACTCCTGGTCGAAGTCGCCGTAGTACTGGAACATGTTGCCGAGTTCGTCGGCCGCCGGTATGTCGAGGGAGCGGAAGACGTCGTAGGGCACGGACTGGAAGCGCACCGGTTCGCCCAGCGCCGCGCCCAGCTTCTCCGCGTACTGGGCGCCGGTCAGGTGGTCGCCCGCCAGGCAGACGGTTTCGCCGATGAACTGCTCGCCGCCCTTGAGGATGGCGAGGGCGGTGCGGCCGATGTCCGCCACGTCCACCCCGGCGAGGAGCTTGCCGTCCTCCAGCGGCAGGGTCAGCGCCAGCACCCCGTCCTCGGCGCGCTGGGGCCCATGCCCTGCAGGAAGCCCTGGAAGAAGAAGGTGGTGTTCAGGAAGGTCGTCGGCACTCCGGCCTGCGTGAACAGCTCGTTGGCCTCACCCTTGGCGTCGAAGTGCGGCACGTTGTACTTGTCCTGCAGGACGGGCATCCGGTCGTCGTCGAGCGGCAGCAGTTCGCGGGTGTCCTCCAGCGTCGACCAGACCACGTGCCGCAGGCCGGCAGCCTTGGCGGCCCGGACCAGGACCTCGATCTCCTCGGCCTCCTTCGCCGCCGAGCCGTGCGCCCAGAAGTTGGTGACGAGGAAGGCGCTGTAAGCACCCTCGAACGCCGTGTGCACGGTCGGCTCGTCGTGGAAGTCCGCCTGTACGACCTCCGCCCCGAGCTCGGCAAGCTCCCTGGCAGCGGGCGAGTCGGGGTTGCGGGTCAGTGCACGCACCGTGAAGCCTGAGTCCGGATCGGCGAGGATCGCCCGTGCGGCACCTCCGCCCTGTGCGCCCGTCGCTCCGGCGACCGCGATGACCTTCTTGTCGCTCATTTAGCTACCCCTGTCCGAGGAGAAAACCGCCCTTGTTGATGAATCAACCGAATCACATCAGGGTTGATGCATCAACCGTCACAGGTGAGATTCGGCCAGATGCAGTCAGAAGGCTGCACGGAACGGCACGGCGAACACCGCCGTCCACCGGGGAATGTCCGGCACCGGCAAAGCCCCCTCGACGAGTTCGCTTGCGCAGGCGGCGAATCCGGTGAGGGCTCGCTCTTGCGGGTTGATGTGCTGGATGACGCCTACGGTCCGGACCAGGAGTCCGACATTCAGGAGGAAGCCGACGTTGGCATCGGCCACGGAGCGCAGTGCACCCTCGCCGAAGCAGTGCATGCTTTCCAGTGCCGCAACGAACAGCATGCGGCAGATCCGCCAGGTCCACGGTCGGCGTGACGGCCGCCAAGCGGGCCGCGCTGGACATCGCCACGTCTTCCGGAAGACCGAGTCCAGACACCTGGACACATGGGTCGATGCCGGCGGTTCACCGCAGTCGGTCATCCGCACCGCGAAATGCGGGTTCCCGCTGATAATCGCCACCATCGGCGGCAGTCCGGAACGCTTCGCGCCGTACATCTACCTCTACGAGCGCGGCGCCGACAAGTTCGGCACGACCGCCCACCCGGTCGGGATCCACTCCCCGGCTTCATCGCCGATACGTGTACATCGGCTCGCCCGAAACGGTCGCCCGCAAGATGGTCGGCGCCATCCAGACCCTCGGCGTCGGGCAGTCACCTCATCCGCACCACCGGGGTGCAGCCGGTCAGCGCTCGCCTGCGCGCTGTACGGCACCAAGGCCCTCCCGAGGTCCGCGACATCCTCGCGAGCTGACACCGTGAACGGAGAAGACATGGACCCCATGGACATCGCGACGTAGGGACCGTCGGCATCCTGGGTGCGGGGAAGGTCGGCACCGCGCTGGCACGCCTGGCAGTGGCAGCCGGGTACCGGGTGCTCATCGCTGGCTCGGGCGCCCCGGGGGGATAGCCCTCACCGTCGAAGTCCTCACCCCCGGCGCGGAACCGTCACCGCCGGCGAGGCCGCGGCGGAGGCGGACGTCGTCATCCTGGCCCTCTCGCCGGGCAATCCGCGACATCCCCGCTGTAGCGCTGCGGAACAAGCTCGTCATCGACACCATGACGTACTGGTGGGAGGTCCGCGGGATCCGCGAGGACCCCACCGATCCGCTGACCTAGTCGAGCGAGACCGTGCAGGGGCCGGGGCCTGCGGGGTCAGGGCGTTCAACCACATGGCTAGCACGATCTCGAAGACGGGCCCAGCCCAAGGGAACGCCCGGACGCAAGGCCATCGCCATTGCCGGCGACACCCCGGACGACCTCACGGCCGTCGGGCGCCTCGTCGACACCGTCGGTTACGACCCGCCATGGCGGGGCCCTCGCGGAAGGCGTACGGCTCGAACCGGGCACCGAGCCCTTCGGCGCCAATGCCGACGCCGCGGAGCTGCACGCCATGCTCCTCCGCCTGCCGGAGTCGCAGCGGGGAAGGGCCGTGATCAGCGCGCGGAACGCGGCTGCGGAGTCGACCGAGCCCGCGGCCTGACCGTCAGCCCGTGCGGGGCTGGCCGCCACGGACTCACAGGGTTGATATGTCATCTACCTTCGGCTATTTTAGGTGACGCATCAATTATCGGTGCGGGGCGCCCCAGACGCGGATCCGCACAACCCGAACCCAAGAGGTATCCATGAACGTCGCCCTGTGGTCTGTCGCCGCCCTGCTCGCTCTCGTCTTCCTCGCTGCCGGCGCTGCCAAGCTCGCGCAGCCGAAGGAGAAACTCACCGCCTCCCCGTCCATGGGCTGGGCCGAGGAGTTCTCGCCCAGAATGATCAAGGCGATCGGCCTCCTGGAGGTTCTCGCCGCGATCGGGCTGATCCTGCCGGCGGCGGTGGACATCGCCCCGATCCTGGTCCCGCTGGCCGCGACCGGTCTGGCGCTGACCATGTTCGGCGCCGCGATCACACACAGCCGACGCAAAGAGGCCCAGTCCGTCGTCGTGAACGTGATCCTGCTCGCCCTGACCGTCTTCGTGGCCTGGGGCCGCTTCGGACCGCACTCCTTCTGACAGCAACAGCAAGAGAGGGACACCCACATGCCTGCCATCACCGTGGACGACGTACTGGTCCTGCCACGCCTGCCGGAACTCGACCCGGCCGCCACCGTCCACCGGCCCGTCCGCCGCCTGACCACCGCGCAGCACGGCTTCGAGGGCGAGGGCTTCCCGGTGCGCCGGGCCTTCGCCGGGGTGCCGTTGCCCGAGCTGGATCCGTTCGTGCACATGGACCACATAGGCATGATCGAGCAGGCCCCGGGCGAGGCCCAGGGCACCCCCTGGCATCCGCACCGCGGCTTCGAGACCGTCACCTACCTCATCGACGGCGCCCTGGAGCATCAGGACTCCAACGGTGGCGGCGGGCAGATCACGGACGGCGACACCCAGTGGATGACCGCCGGGGCCGGCGTCCTGCACATCGAGAAGCCGCCGGAGCACCTGGTCAAAAGCGGCGGGGTGGTCCACGGTGTCCAACTGTGGGTCAACCTGCCCCGCGCCAAGAAGATGAGCCCGCCCCGTTATCAGGACATCCGCGGCAAGAACACCGGACTGCTCACCACCCCCGACGGCGGCGCCCTGATCCGGGTGATCGCCGGCGACATCGCCGGCCACACCGGCCCGGGCGTCACCCACACCCCGATCACCCTCGCCCACCTCACCATCGAACCCGGCGCCCAGGTCGACCTGCCCTGGGAGCCGGGCTACAACGCACTCGTCTACGCCCTGGCAGGCCACGGAACGATCGGCGGCGAGGCCCGCCCGATCCAGGAAGGCCAACTCGCCGTCTTCGGCGCGGGTGACGCAATGCGTCTGACCGCCGACCGGGCCCAGGAGTCCCGCTCCCCCAGGCTGGAGCTCGTCGTACTGGGCGGCCTGCCCATCCGCGAACCCGTCGTCCAGTACGGCCCGTTCGTGATGAACACCCGCGAAGAAGTCCAGCAGGCCTTCGAGGACTACCAGGCGGGCCGCCTCGGCGTCATCCCCGTACAACACCTCCCGCACACGTCCTGAACATCCGTCAGGCATGAGCACTGTGAACACCGTCAAGGAGTCTCAATGACCAGGATCGGCATCATCCTCGGCACCACCCGTCCCAACCGCAACGGCGAGCAGGTGGCCAAGTGGGTCTACGACATAGCCTCCCGTCGCAGCGACGCCGAGTTCGAGCTCGTCGATCTGCGTGATTACCCGCTGCCGCACCTGGACGAGCCGCTGCCCCCGTCGATGGGCCAGTACCAGAACGACCACACGAAAAAGTGGGCGGAGAAGATAGCCTCCTTCGACGGGTTCGTGTTCGTCACCCCGGAGTACAACCACAGCACCTCCGGCGTACTCAAGAACGCCATCGACTACCTGTACACGGAGTGGAACAACAAGGCGGCCGGCTTCGTGTCGTACGGCGGCGTCGGCGGCGCCCGGGCCGCGGAACATCTGCGCCTGGTTGTCGGAGAGCTGCAGATGGCCGACGTACGCCAGCAGGTGACGCTGTCCCTGATGACCGAGTTCGAGAACTTCAGCGTCTTCAAGCCCGGCGACTACAACGTGCAGTCTCTCGGCACCCTGCTCGACCAGGTCGTCGCCTGGAGCAACGCCCTGGCCCCGCTGCGCACCCTCGCCGCCTGAACCACAGCTCCTACCGACGCCGGGTCCGCCGACGGCGCGGCCACCCCCTCGCCACCGCGACATGCTTCACCGACCGACTCGCCGTCGTACCTCGGGCACCTGCTGGGCATGGACGAGAGGTTCCACCTCGACATCCGCAGCGACGACGAAGCCGAGGCCCTGCTGGACCTGCTGGACTCCACCATCGAGGAGCCGGACGACAACTCCGTGCGCTGGGCGGGGCGGCGCTGGACGCCAGCGTGGAAGCGCTGGCCGCCGGCCCCCTGTCCATGCTGGACCGGACGACCGTGCGGGATGTCTTCAACGGACTGCTGCGCCACTACTTCGGCGACCGGTTCGCCGACGCCCCGCGCAGAGCGCCGCGCTGGCCCTGGAGCAGTTCACCGCCATGAAGGCGGACGCCGCCGCTGCGGCGATGCCGGAGGACCACACCGCGTTCCAGAAGAGCATCTCGCCGGAAGCAGCCTCGGCCTGACCCTGCCGAGCCGGTCTCGGTGATCCTCGGCATGGGCATCGGACTCGCCTACTCCTCCCTGCCCGCGCTGATCGTCGGCGCGGTGCCGCCCTCGGAGACCGGCGCGGCCAACGGCCTCAACACACTGATGCGGTCCATCGGTACGTCCCTGTCGAGCGCCGTCGTCGGGATGGTCCTCGCGAACACCGCCACCACTGGGGGCGGCATCGAGATCCTGACCGTGGCCGGCTTCCGCGTCTCCTTCCTGATCGCGGCCGCTGCGGTCGCCCTGGGCCTGCTGCTGGCCCTCTTCCTGCCCAGAAAGTGATCCCCGTCCATACGCCTCGGCGGGTAGCTTGCCGGTGACCGCCTCGATCTTCTCCAGGGACATACCACCACGGTTTTCCCTCCGGCCCCGGCGCCATCACACAGCGCCCAGCTCCCCGGCCACGACGCATAAGCGAAGTCGCGCTGGTCCCGCGGAACCCGACTTGAGGCTGCCGAGCTCGGCCGGCGTCGCCCTCCGCAACGCTGGCATCGGCATGCGGCGGCCACTCTCGCTACAGCACTCGAGTCGGCCTGTGAGCACAGGCAGGGCAATACGAACGAGAAGGCCTGGATACCGGCGCCGATGCTTAGAGGATGTCTCATTTGGCGAGTCGGCGGTAGCAGATGAGGGTGCAGGCGAGGCTGGTGAAGGCGAGGAAGTGCTCGGCTTTGCGCTCGTAGCGCCGGTGGAGACGGCGGCAGCCGGCGAGCCAGGCCATGGTGCGCTCGATGGTCCAGCGATGACGGCCCAGCCGCTGCGAGGTCTCGATGCCCTTGCGGGCGATGCGGTGCCTGATGCCGCGCGCACGTAACCATCGCCGCAGGTGGGAGTGATCGTAGCCCTTGTCCCCATGCAGTTTGTCCGGCCTGCGTCGTCGGCGTCCTCGGCGGGAGCGAACCGGCGGTATGCCCTTCACCAGGGGAATCAGGGCCTGGCTATTGTGCAGGTTCGCCCCCGAAATTCCGACGGACAGGGGCAGACCTGTCCTCTCGGTGATGAGGTGGATCTTCGACCCGTACTTGCCCCGGTCGACAGGATTCGGACCTGTCAGATCCCCCTTTTCAGGGCCCGCATGTTCACCGAGTCGATCGCACAGCGGGTCCAGTCCAACTCGCTGCGGGAGCCGAGCTCATCAAGGAGCGAAAGACGTGTACTGCCCGCATCCGAATGGTGAACTAGCCCCGGGCCAGAGGGAGTTCCGGCACGGTCACGACGCCCCAACGCCATCTCCAGGGTGTCGAGGACGAGCTTGGCCCGTTTGCTGGTGGCCGCTGGCCAGCCGACGATCGCCCGGGAGGACACGTCGGCAACGAACGCGACGTAGACGGTCCCGGACCAGGTCCTCACGTAGGCGAAGTCGGCCACCCACCGTTCGTTGGGGCGGGACGCGGTGAAGTCGCGGCTGAGCAAGTCGGCCGCCCGCTCCTGGCCGTCGTCCCGGATGGTGGTGCGGATCTTTTTTCCCTCGTCGGGCGCCCTCGAGGCCGAGATGGCACATCAGCCGGGCCACGATGCAGCGGGCCGCCGGTATGCCTTCACGGTACAGCTGTCGCCGGACCTGAGCCGACCCTGGCTTCGTGGAGTTCGCAACACTCCCGAATCACGTGGAGTCGAGTGGACTCAGCGGGGCGCCGAGCCATGCCGGGCTGCGAAAGTGGTGGACGCCGCCCCCGCAGAGATCACGCGGCTCGACCGCCCGTCTGTGAGAGCCATCTTCGACCACAGCCCGTTCGGGTTATGCCGACGCCTCGACAGCAGCGAGGCCCTCCTGTGCCGTCACGAGCTTGCCGTTCAGACCGCCGAAGGTGTGGAGGTCACCGAACACCTCCACGCGCCCGGTGTCACGCACACCGCCGGCCTTCACCGGATCGAATCCCGCTGCGGTGATGAGCCGCTCGGCCGCGGCAGCGGCTTGGCCGTCGTCGGTCGCGTAGAAGAGGACGGCCCGCTGCGGCGCGCGGTCGGCACCGGATGCAAGCAGTTCGGCCGGGAGTGAGCCGAACGCTTTCACGTAGTGCGCCCCGGCGGGAGACAACCCGGCAATGACCGAGCCTGCGGACTGACCTTCAGGGAGGATCGGAGTGAAGTTGCCCTGATCGTCGGCCGCGAGGGCATTGGACGGATCGACGACGACCTTGCCGGGCAACAGGTCCGCGTACTCCGCGATCAGTTCCTTGATGGCGTCGAACCAGACTGCGAAGACAATGATGTCGGCCTGGTCGATGGCAGCTCTCACGGAAGCGGCGTCGGCCTGATCGCCGAGCTCCTTCGCGAGGGCGGTGGCCTTCGCCTGGTCCTTGGAAGCGAGCATGACTCGCTCTCCGCCGTCAACGAGGAGCTGGGCAACCGTCTTGCCGATAGCACCCACTCCGACAACTGCAGTAACCATCATTTCCTCCTGTGATTGCATCGGATGACACGACAACAAACTACAGGGAAGGAAGTTGATACGTCAACGAGTGGCGTCGCCATTGTCGGTCATGTGGAGGTAGCGCTTAGCGGGCCTTGACCCAAGGCCCGAAGCGGGCGTCGCCCAGGCGCCGACCTCGGGCGAGGCGGCTTCCGACCGCTTCGACCAGGCCTACAGTTCATGGCCGGCGAAGTTGCGGCCGACCATCAGCGGTATGCCGGGCCTCAGGGATGCGAGCATGCGGCGGGCGAGCTTGTGCTCGCCGAACCGGGTGAACACCGGTTCCGCTCTCCACTGTGAAGCGAAAGGAACGGCCCCCACCATCATTACAGTGGGGACCGTTCCATCACGCTTCAGAAGCCCTGATGTCGCTGCTCCGGCTCAGCTCACGGCATAGATCTCGTAGCCGACCTTGCCGGGCGAGATGAAGCCGCCCACGCCGACCGCGACGAGACCGTTCAGCCATGCGTACGGCTCGGCTGCAGTCTCGAACATCGGCGCAGTGCGCCAGTAGACCTTGGACGCGTCGGGGGGTCCGTCAGCCGACTCGTCGAGCCCCCGGATCAGCCCCTTGTAGGTCATCAGAATCGTGTGGCCGTCGTGCGTACGGATCGGCTGCAGGACGTTGATCTCGAACGTACCGTCAGCGCGTCCGACTACACGGTCACCGCCGAGTGGGAGCAGCTCACCGCGCAGCCTCGGCCCCTCGACCGTACCGCCGACGGCGTGCGTGAATCTCACGGCGCCATAGGGGGTGTCTCCGACGGGCACCTCTTCGCCTGTCTCGACTTCTACGCGGAACAAGAACTCAAGGTCCGGTGCTGGCATGTCTGTTTCCTTATCTGGTATGTCCGAGGTTCACGTGGGGAAGGCCGCGGCGGCCGGATTAAGAACAACCGCCGAGAATTTTGGTCTTCGATACGGGGATGCCCCACTACAGGTGGCCCTGATTGACGAACTCGGTCCAGGCATCTTGCCTGGAATTTCCTTCTGGGAAATGAAATCACCGATGACTAGTCGGTGATGAAACGTGGCTCTCGACTGCCGACAGCAGCATCCAGTCAGCGCTCGACGGCGTAGCTATGACGGTTCTCAAAGGGGGGTTGAGTTCCGAGAGAATGATGACACGTCAATTGTTGGCGCATCAAGCGCTTCATGTTCGCTCCTGTGCGCCCAGTGGCGTGAGCGAATACGCCGTCCTCACGGACCTGTCACAGAAGCCCAGCAGGGTGTGGCGCGAGTGGTACGGGCGCCGGCTGCGGCGCGGATGTCGCGCTCGACCATGCCGGTCACGCACGGCTTCCTCGAACCAGGCTGGTGCGTCCGGAGGGTGGGGTCGCCGACGGGGCTGTCACAAAGTGGCGCGCGCGGTATTGATCGGTGACGCGAGGAGCGCGTTTCTGACCTGCGGCGACAGGCCATGTCGAGAAGCCGTTCGATGGCTCCGTCAGGAGCATTTCTCGGCGAGCACGGGGTGCCCTTCAGGAGGGGAGCGGTACTTTTCGTCGCCGAGTGGCTGCTCCCGCCGTCGACAGAGCCGGTTCTGACGGCTCGGTGGTGCTGGTTATGCGTCGCCGAGGCCGATGAGTTGCAGGCGCATGGCGTCGAGTTCGGCGTCGGACTTCTCCCGGACGAGGCGCAGGATCTGCTCGGCGTCCTCGCCTACGGCGCCGCGGATGGGTGCGGGCACCTGCTCGACCAGCTCGATCACCCGGTCGGCCGAGGCCTCGCTGCTCAGCCCGCTCGCCTGCGAGGAGTTGAGGGCATCGGTGAACGTGGCGAAGGCCTCGCCGTAGAGGGCGCGCTGCTCCTCGGTCATCGAGTCGGCGACCTGTCGCAGGGCTACCGACGACTTGGCCGGGCCGCCGGTGCGCATGTTGCCGGCCTGGGCCATCACCACGTCGATACCGAACGGCTTCAGTTCGGCGCGGTAGAGGTCCGCGATCGCTTCCAGGGCTGCCTTCGAGGCACTGGAGGGGCCGTTGAACGGGATGGGGAAGCGGCCGGTCATCGCTCCGATCAGGACGATGCGTCCGCGGGAAGCGCGCAGGGCCGGAAGGAAGGCATTGATGACGGAGAGGCCGCCGAAGAGGTTGACGTCGAACTCACGCTTGACCGCAGCGATCGGCAGCACCTCCAGCGGGCCGGGAGTGAGGATTCCGGCATTGCTGATGAGCACGTCCAGGCCGTCCTGGCCCAGCTCTACGGAGACCTGCTCCACCCATGCGGTGACCGCGTCCTCGTCGGTGATGTCGACGAGGGAGAGGGTGGCCGCGCCGTCCGTGGCCTTGTCCAGGTCGGTGATCTCGTCCGCGGACAGCGCGGTACCGAAGACCCGGTATCCGCTGGCGGCGAGCTTGAGGGCCATATCCCGCCCCAGTCCGCTGCCGGCGCCCGTGATCGCGACGGTCGACTGCTTGGTGTCCGGCATGGTTTTGCTCCTTAGACGCGGGAGGTTCCGCCGCCCGGCAGAGTGAGCCCCGGGCAGGCGGTTGAACGATGACGGTCTCCACTATCCCCACGCATGGTTGATGTGTCAACGTCTTGCCGGTCTGCAGAAGATCTTCAGATCGCGCAACCCCGCGCCAGGCATGATCTCCCAGGCCGCCTCGATCCGGTTCACCGCGCGAGCCGAGTTTCATCAAGGATCATGCTGGAGAACTTGGCCCAAACCCGGGCGGCGGTCCGCTCGGTGAAGCGCCCGTGCGCCGTCGCCTCGGACGGGTCGAAGGCGGGCGGAAGCTGCTCCAGGCGTGGCCCGTCGTTGCCACGAGGGTGATCGCGGCCGCGTGTCTCGCAGTCGCAGGACATCAGGGACCAGACGTTCGACCATCGCCACGGATCTCAGGCTACGACCCACCCAAAGGGGTTGGTACCTAGGGAAGTTGAACGCGTGCGGTGGCTGCTGGTCGCCTCGCCTGAGCTTGACGTCGGGATGCGATCATGTAGATGATGCATCAACTTGACGGGGCATCTCATCGGGGCGGCCACGCCACACGTGCGCCCACGATGTCGAAGATGAAAGGCGTATATATCTCATGAAGAAGCGTCTCATTGTCGTGATCGCCGCAGGCGGCGCGGCAGCCGCGGCACTGGCCGTGACCGCCGTTCCGGCCCAGGCGGCGAGCCAGCCGCCCCAGTGCCGGGCCGACGCGGGCGCCGCCTGCCTGGCTGTCACCAACGGAACCAAAGGCCAGGTCCACAGCATCAGCGTGAACGGCCGGTGCGTGTCATTCCCCACGGACAGCGTGAACCAGTACTTCCCCGAGGTGACCGTGACCCCGTCCGGAGCGTCGCCCACCACACTGACCTACTCGGGCTATCACTGCGAGAGCACTACTCAGAACTCGCAGCCTGTGGGCTGGTTCACGGGCCCCACGGCCGATAATTACCGCTGGGTGGTCATCGGCCGCATCTGGCAGTGACACATGCGACGCGGTGGCCGCCCCAGCGGCGGCCACCGCGTCGGCTATTCGACACATTGCACGCCGCTACCAGTGAGCGAGACCAGTGAGCCGGTCGGGGTCGCCTGGAGGCTGTCCAGGCGACCCCGACCGGCCTTTCTGACCCGCGCTCTGATACCTGGCCCTCACCGCCATCGCCTGCACCCTCATCCGCTGCCGCGGACTCGCCAAATGAGATGGGTGAAGGTCTTATGAGGGAGCCTCATTGCAGTGATTTCGCAGGGTTAGTGGCGTAGCTGCCCGGGCTGTTTCTACCGTCGTCGGCGTTGAGGCCACAGTGGGCGCGGGGACCGTTGCGGCATGGGTGGTGTGGTGCAGTCGTTGATCGAGGCACTTGAGGCCAGGGAAGTGGCGGCTTGTGGCCGGGCCAATCGGCTACGTGAGCGGATCGCCGGGTTTCCCGACGAGTTGTCGCAGGTGGAGGCGGAGCCGTCGCGGCTTCGAATCGCGCGGGAGACCGTTGACGAGGTGCTGTCCGACGGCCCGGCGGTGGCCGCAGCTCCGGTGGGGGACGTGGAGGCCGCGGGTGGCACCGTCGATGGATCTGGCAGCGGCGGTGTTCGCTTCAGATCCCCCTTTTCAGGGCCCGCATGTTCACCGAGTCGATCGCACAGCGGGTCCAGTCCAACTCGCCGCGGGATCCGAGCTCATCAAGGACCAGGCGGTGGAGTTTGGCCCACACCCTCGCCTTCGTCCACTCGGCAAAGCGCCGATGAGCCGTCGCCCCCGACGGCCCGAACGACGCGGAGGCCAGCTGCTGCCACGTGCAGCCTGACGTGGCCACGAAAACGATCGCGGCCAGCACTTCCCGGTCACCATGTCGACGTCGGCCGCCGCCCTGGGGCCGCGACGGAGCCTCCGGCACCACCCGCTGGAACAACTCCCACAACTCATCCGGCACCAGCCGCTCAACGATCCCCGCCATAACCGACAGCCTACCGAGAAGGCCAAATGAGATGACCTCTTATGCGGCCATGCAGGTCTTCCGGTCGACCGGATGACACCGCAGCCCGCGGTGGGCGGCGGGCCATCCACGGCACGCAGTACGTGAGTGATGCCCTACTCGGAGAACTGCACTGCAAGGGACATCTGCTCGGCCCTCAGCCCTGGACGCGATCCGTTGTGCGGGCGCGGGCCCGTCGGCATCACTGACCGCAGGGTCCCGAGTGATCACAGTACGGCTGGAGACGGGTCTGCCCGCAGCCGCACAGCACGACCCTGGTCTCGGCGCGCGGACCTTCCGGTGTGTCCACCCGCAGCTCGCCACGCACGGTGAGCTGCCCGGTGGAGCTGCGCGTGATCTGCGTGGGGCGCTCCGAGATCTCCGTCCCGCCGTCCGCGAGTTCGTACTGCAGCGCACCCGAGGGGCAGCGCCGCACCACTTCGGCCAGGCGATCGGCCGCGGCACCGTCGGGTCGGATCCACGGTCGCGCAGCCGTGTCGAAGACTTCCGGCAGACCACGGACGCACTCGGTGGCGTGCAGGCAGCGCCCGGCCTCGAAGGTCACGGTGATCGGCTCGCTCTTGTACGACTTCCTCGCAGACCTGTCGCTCATGTCGGCCTCCATCGCCGCGCTGCGCGGCAGTGCTAGTCGCTGACCTTGCTGCGGGACTGGTACAACAGGTCCTGGTACTCGGGATGACGGGCGATCCAGCCCGCGAAGAAGGGGCAGGTGGCCAGAACACGCAGTCCCGAGGCGCGCGCTTCGTCAAGAGCGGTGCGGACCAGTGCGGACCCGACTCCCCTGCCCTCGTATTCCGGTGCGACCTCGGTGTGCACGAAGGCGACGAGTTCCGTCGTACGAATGTATTCGGCGACACCCGCGACCGGGGGCTGTGCGTCGACCCGGGCCTCGTAGCGCTTCGCCTCGGGCCGGTCGCTGACTTCGACCGCCATACGTCCTCCTCTTGGACCTGACCGCGCTCGAATCGGCAGGAGGCCAGGTTGGTCGGGCGCAAGACTATCGGCATATGGTTGATACATCAACTCCGTTGCGTCGCAAGCACTCTCGTATCGCCGCCTCGAGCCCCGTCGGCGCTGTGAAGTGCACTTCGGTGCCGGGGCTGCGGAGCGAGCTCGAAAGTTTCAGTCCCCCTGTGAGGTGGTGCCCGGACCACCGGCGTCTGTACCGTCGAGCAGGCAAGTCGTGTGCCGGAAGGCCATGGAAAGCGGACCTCGCACAGGTCCCACGAAGAGGTCGGGACATCACATGCGCTTTCGGGAATTCGGCCGCACTGGGCTGACCGTGTCCGAGATCGGCTACGGGGCCTGGGGACTGGGCCAGGGAGCCTGGGTCGGCGCCGACGACGACTCCGGTGTGCGCGCTCTACACCGCGCCATCGACCTGGGCGTCACCTTTATCGACACCGCCCGGGCGTACGACCGCAGTGAGCGCGTCGTCGGCCATGCGCTCAAGGAGCTCCCCGGCGGGGGTGACAGCGTGCATGTGGCGACGAAGGTCGGGCCGAAGGTACCGGTCTCCCTGGCGTCCAGCGGGCTCCACCCCGACAAAGTGTTCCCCGGCTCGCACCTTCGCGAGAGCCTGGAGACCAGCCTCCGCGAGTTGGGCCGCGACCACGTCGACCTCCTCCAGTTGCACACCTGGGAGGACGAGTGGACCGGCCGCGGCGACTGGCTGGAGACGGCGGACGCCCTCAAGCAGGAGGGCAAGATCAGGGCCTTCGGGATCTCCGTCAAGGACCATCAGCCCGAGAACGTGCTCACGGTACTGCGTACCGGCGTCCTGGACACGGTCCAGGTCATCTACAACGTTTTCGAGCAAGCCCCGGCCGACGCCCTGCTGCCCGCCTGCGAGGAGCACGGCGTCGGTGTGATCGGGCGGGTGGTACTCGACGAGGGGGCCCTGACGGGCTCGGTCCGGACGGGCGTCACCTTCCCGGAGGGTGACTGGCGCAACTGGTACTTCAGGGACGACCGGCCTGCCCAGGTCGAGAAGCGGGTGGACGCGCTCATCGCCGACCTGGGGATCGGTGCCGAGGAACTGCCCTCCGCAGCGCTGCGGTTCGCGCTCGCCGGGCAGGCGGTCTCCACGGTCATCGTCGGGATGCGGTCACTAGGGAACGTGGAACGCAACGCGGCGATCGCCGACGCACCCCCGCTGACCGACCGGGAGCTCGCGGTGCTGGCGAGGCACCGCTGGCCGAAGAACTTCTACAGCTGATCCCTTCCGGCGGCGCTGTCACGTTGGCTGACGGCGTGAAATGATCTTCGGGTTGATGCTGCTGGAGGGGTGTCCGTGGAGAGCAGGTCGCCGTCGTACAAAGGGCACCGCTACCCGGTCGAGGTCATCTCTCACTGTGTGGGTGGCTGTACCACCGTTTCCCGCTGTCGTTCCGCGAGGTCGAGGAGCTGATGCTCGGTCGCGGCGTCGTCGTCTCCTACGAGACGGTCCGCCGCTGGTGTGTGAAGTTCGGCCCGGCCTACGCCTGCGAGTTGCGTCGCCGGCTGCCCCGGCCCTGGGACAAGTGGCATCTGGACGAGGTCCTCATCAAGATCAACGGTGAGCAGAAGTACCTGTGGCGGGCTGCCGACCAGGACGGGATGGTGCTCGACATCCTCGTACAGAACCGACGTGACACCGCCGCGGCCAGGCGCTTTTCCGCCGCCTGCTGAAGAACACGGGTGCGGTGCCGCGGGTGGTTGTCACCGACAAGCTCCGCTCCTACGGCGCGGCCCACAAGAGGTCATGGCTTCCGTGGAGCATCGCTCGCACAAAGCCTGAACAACAGGGCGGAGAACAGCCCTCAGCCGACCCGGCAATGTGAACGGGCGATGAAGGACTTCGCAGCGTTGGCGCAACCCAGCGGTTCCTGTCCGCATTCAGCGGCATCTCACCCCACTTCCGACCCCGCCGCCACCTGATGACGGCCTCCGGCTACCGAGCCGAGATGACCATCCGCTTCACCATCTGGGACCAGATCACCCGCGCCGCCGGCCGGCCCACCACGACCTGAGACAGGCCCCGAACCGGGCTCCACCGCGTCCCAACCCACCGCCAAAAACCCACGCACCCAACAACGTGACAACGCCTGCCCACGCCCTCGGGGACCGCGGCCGGGGCCCTCGTGTCGTTGGCGAGCGGAGTTGTGCCTCCCTCGCCGGGCGATGCGCAGCCACTCGGGTGGCGGACATGGCGGGTGGAAGGGATGAGAGGTGACATGGACGCTGCCGGAGCCGATGATGACCACCCCCGTGTCCGTGCCCGATCTGCGTCCTGGCTTTGCCGCTGAGTCGAAGTCGGAAGGATTTCGGGCTCTCGTCTCCGTCGACGCGGGCCAGGTAGTGCTGCGCTCCAGGCACGGCACCGAAATCACGGCCTCATTTTTGGAGGTCGTGGCCGGGACCGTGCAGCTGCCGGACCCGACCGCGCTGGATGGAGTCATGTGACCTGTGCGGGTGTCTCAGAACCAAGATGTCTCAGGCGGCGCACCCTCTGTAGACGAGGCGCGTTCGCCGCCGATGGTTCGGGGAGCCGAAGAAGGAAATAGGCCGCGCTGCCGTCGGCGCGGCACAGATGGCCTGCGCGAATGAAACGGATGCAGCGGGCCGCTGGTGCGGTCGTGGCTCAGTGGAGGGTGATGCCCTGGGCGGCCCTTCGAGTTCCCAGGAAGCATTCCCGCGCGGTTTCCTGCGCCTGGTGCCGGTGGTGAGTGCGCAGACGTCAGCCGGCGGTCCCGGGTCGTCGTCTACTCGTGGTCTTTCCCGTACTGCACCCCACGTTGCCCGGATCCTTCTCGAATCACAGGACGCGACCACTTGTCATCGACCGACGACCACCGTATGGTCGTACGAACGTAAGACATACGGACGTAATTCAAAACCAAGGGAGCTTGTCATGGCGACAACTCGGCCGGTGGCACTCGTGACAGGTGCGTCCACCGGTATCGGAAAGGCGGCCGCCCTCGCACTCGCCGCAGCGGGTTTCGAGACGGTGGGAACGAGCCGGAAGACGTCGGGAGCCGACCGTCGCGACGGCGTGACGTTCCTCGCCCTCGACGTGGGCAGCGACGATTCGGTCGCTGCCGCGGTCGAGCAGGTGATCGAGCGGTTCGGGCGGATCGACGTTCTCGTCAACAACGCGGGCATCGGCTCCTCGGGCGCGTGGGAGGAAAACTCTCTCCCGCAGGCCCAGCGTCTCTTCAACATCAACGTCTTCGGTGTGATGCGCATGATCAAGGCCGTCCTCCCGCACATGCGCGCCCGGGGAAGCGGGCGCATCATCAACATCTCGTCCGTCCTCGGGTTCCTCCCCGCGCCCTACATGGCCAACTACTCGGCGTCCAAGCACGCGCTCGAGGGGTACACCGAGTCCCTGGACCACGAGATCCGCGAACACGGGGTCCGGGCCCTCATTGTCCAGCCGGGCGGTACCAAATCCTCGTTCGAGGCGAACACCGTCGCACCCGACATGCCCATGCAGATCTATGCGGAGCAGCGGCGTATCGCCGACCAGGTGGCGTTGACGGTCAACGAGGACGGCGACGACCCCGAAACCGTCGCGAAGGCGATCGTCGCGGCCGCCACCGACTCCAAGCCGCAGGTGCGCTACACCGCCGGCCGCAGCGCCCGGCTCCTCAGCGCGGCGCACCGCATCCTTCCCGCCGGGGTCTTCGACGGACAGATCCGCAAGACCAACAAGCTCCCCGGCTGATCTGCAGACAGTGAACCGCTCCGATATCGGTGGAGGCTCCGGACTGCCCCGAGGTGGGTGGAGCCGAGTAGCCGTGGACGCCGCCAGGGACGGCATGGTCGGGCACTGAGCGGCTTCGTGCACATGGCGGCGAACGAGCGGATCGGCGCCCTGTGTCCGATGCTCGCGAAGAACTTTGACCAGGACCACCCCGATCTGTTCGTCGCACGCGAGCGGCTGATGGAACTGGTCGGGCAAATGATGCAGCGCGCCCGAGAGGCAGGGCAGTTGCGCCCCGATGTGGAGTCCGGCGATCTGATGGTCGCCGTCAGCCAGCTCACCCGGCCGCTGCCAGGCACCGAGTGCGAGGGCATCGACCGCTTCGTGCACCGTCATCTGCAGATGTTCCTGGACGGTCTGCGGGCACCCGCCCGCTCCGTACTGCCCGGATCGGCCGTGACCGTGGAGGACATTCGACGAGCGTGACTGATCCGGTCGGTCAGATCGATGTCGTAACCAGTAACCACCTCGTACAACGCTTTCGGCCGTCGACGATGACGAGCCGTCCCTGTCCCTGTCTCGCTGTCTCGATCTTCATCTCCAGCTTTGTCGCTCTGGACTTCTCTCATCGTTTTTCGCCACGAAGTCCCGAAGCGGGTATCCCTGTCTGAAACAGCTCAGGCCACCGCCAAGGCGGCAGACCGACTCCCATTCCAACCGCTGGAAAGCGCTCAGCTTCATCGCGCTCGCCCAGCTGATGGTCGCGCTGGACGCCACCATCGTGAACATCGCGCTGCCGTCCGCACAGCAGAACCTGGGCATCTCCGACGGCAACCGCCAGTGGGTCATCACGGCCTACGCCCTGGCCTTCGGCGGTCTGCTGCTCTTCGGCGGCCGCATCGCGGACCGCTGGGGCCGCAAGCGCACCTTCGTCGCCGGTCTGATCGGCTTCGCCGCCGCCTCCGCACTCGGCGGCGCGGCCACCAACGAGGCCATGATGCTCGGCGCCCGCGCTCTCCAGGGCGCGTTCGGCGCACTGCTCGCGCCCGCCGCGCTCTCCCTGCTCGCCGTGACGTTCACGGAGCCCAAGGAGCGCGCCAAGGCGTTCGGCATCTACGGTGCGATCGCCGGTGGCGGCGGCGCCGTGGGCTTCATCCTCGGCGGCATGCTCACCGAGTACCTCGACTGGCGCTGGACGTTCTTCGTGAACATCCCGTTCGCGGTCGTCGCGGCCGCGGGCGCGTACTTGGTCATCCGTGAGCCGTCCGGCAGCCGCAACCGCTCGCCGCTCGACATCCCGGCGTCGTTCTGTCCATCCTCGGTCTGGTTACGCTGGTCTACGCCTTCACCCGCGCCGAGTCCGACGGCTGGGGCGACTCCTCGACGGTCGGCCTGTTCGTCGCCGCGGCGGTGCTGCTCGCCGCGTTCGTCTTCACCGGGTCCAAGGTCAAGGCCCTGCTGCTGCCGCTGCGTGTCATCACCGAGCGCAACCGCGGAGGCGTCTACCTCTCCCTCGGCCTTGCGAGCATCGCGTTGTTCGGCCTGTTCCTCTTCCTGACCTACTACCTGCAGCTCGTGCTGGGCTACTCGCCGGTCAAGACCGGCCTCGCCGTCCTGCCATTGATCGGCGGCCTGATGGTGGGCTCTACGCAGATCGGCACCCGCCTGTTGACCCGGGTTCCCCCGCGCCTGCTGATGGCTCCGGGCTTCCTGGTCGTCGGGACCGGCATGCTCTTCCTCACCCAGCTGGAGATCGGCACCTCGTACGCCGGTGTCACCCTGCCGGGGCTGGTGCTGCTCGGCCTCGGCATGGGTACGGCGTTCATGCCCGCCCTCTCCCTGTCCACGCACGGTGTCGAGCCGCGTGACTCCGGTGTCGCCTCTGCGATGGTCAACACCTCGCAGCAGGTGGGCGGCGCGATCGGTACGGCCCTGCTGAACACGATCGCCGCCTCGGCGACGACCGCGTACATCAAGGACCACATCGGCGGTGCCGGTTCCCAGGCCCAGCAGCAGCTGGTCCAGCTGGAGGGCCGGGTGCACGGGTACCAACGCGATCTGGTTCGCCGTCGGCATCCTCGTGCTCGCCGCGACGATTGCCTTCACCTTCGTCAACACCGGCAAGCCGGAAGTCGGTCCGGCCTCCGGCGAGGGTGCCGAGGACGAGGCGAAGATCCCGGCGATCGCCCACTGACGGCCCGTACACCGGGTACGCGCGGTACTTCGCGTACTGCGATCACTTCGGGTACTTCCCGTACTTCGTGTACGGCGCGAGGTGGGGACGCCTCGCCGTATGCGATGCAGGGTCAGCCCCGGCTCCGAGAGCGACGGAGCCGGGGCTGACCCGTGTTCGGGCTCCCAGGGCTCGCCATGACAGGCCCTAGATGCAGAGGACCTGCGCGGAGCCGACGGCAGCTCAAGCGGCCCGAACCGAAGGACATCGGCCTGCAGACCGAAAACGTCCTGACCAACGGCATGCCCTAGCACCTCGCCGCCGCGATCCATTACCAGGTCGACCAACGACGAGCCGGAAGCGGCTCCTTGATGCGGGCATCGACCTCCGCGGTCCACTTCGCGGCCGCCGGCCAAGAAGCCACCATGAACGCGGCCACCGCATCGCTGCCCTCACCCACGGTGACCGCGCAGCTTGGGAAGGCACCGCGATCTTCCACGAACTCATCCGCCTCACGTTCGAGGACACCGACCCCCTCACCGCGCTCCCAGACATTCTGGCTCCCCTCCACTCCGACCACCGAGGCCACTACTCCTCCGTACTCGCGCCCGACTGGCACCCCGATCAGGCGAACGAGTTCAACGGTGCCGTCTGGCCCTGCCTGGCTCCGCTGTCTGGGACCTGCGCGCCACCACCCAGCTTCGAAGATGCGATACGCGCGGCAGGCCGCCCCCCTTGTTTCCTGGCGGTAGGGGTCTCTTGCGATGCACTCAGGACCGGAGTCTGCGGTTCACCGACGCGGTAGCCAAGCAGGCGTATAGGGAGAAAGTCAGCAAGTTGGCCAAAAGAGGCCATGCGCGGAAGGCCAGCCGGCGATTCCGGATCGTCGTCCGCTCCTTTCCCGCATTGCACCCCACTTTTCGGCTTTTCTCAGATCTTTCTCGGATCGCCGGGCGTGACCACTTGCCATCGACCCGACGACCACTCTATGGTCGTACGAACGTAAGACATACGAGCGTACGTCAAAACCAAGGGAGCTCGGGATGGCGGCAACTCGGCCGGTAGTGCTCGTGACAGGTGCCTCATCGGGGGTCGGCAAGGAGACGGCCCGCGCCTTCGCCGCGGCGGGCTTCGAGGTGATCGGAACCGCCCGCAACACCGCGGGGGTCACCGCGCCCGCCGGGGTGACCTACCTCGGCCTCGACGTGACCAGCGACGAATCGGTCGACTCCGCGGTCAAGCAGGTGATCGACCGGTTCGGGCGTATCGACGTCCTGGTCAACAACGCCGGCGTCGGCGCCAACGGCGCCGCCGAGGAGTTCTCCGTCGCCCGGACGCACGAGGTCTTCGACGTCAACGTCTACGGCATCATGCGGATGACCAAGGCGGTTCTGCCGCACATGCGCACTCAACGGCGCGGACGCGTCATCAACGTCTCCTCCCTCAGCGGATTCGTCCCCAGCCCGTTCATGGCCATCTACACCTCGACCAAGCACGCGGTCGAGGGCTACTCCGGGTCGATGGACCACGAGGTCCGCGAGCACGGCGTCCGGATCCTGCTCGTCGAGCCCGGCCCGATCAACACCCCGTTCGGGGACCACAGCGTGCAGGGCGACACTCCGTTGCCGCTCTACGCGCCGGGACGGCGCACCTTCGACGAGGTGCTGGCGAAGAACCTCAGCGGCGGCGACGATCCAGCCACCGTGGCCAAGGTGATCGTCGCGGCGGCCACCGACCGGAACCCGAAACTGCGGCGCACCGCCGGCTCGACGGCCGCCGGCATCAGCGTGTTCCACCGCGTCCTTCCGGCCCGGATCTTCGACCGCATCGTCCGCAGGTTCAACCGGATGCCGAACTGACGCCCACCTATCGCGTGCCCGAACCCGTCCGAAAACGCCGGCGCGTTTTCGGCGAGGTGATCGCGGATGCGGTGGAGAAGGGCGACGCTCCCGCCGTCATCCCTTAGGCGATCGTCACCGCGGCCACCGGCGAGAGGCCGAGTGGCGGTCACCGCGACGGCGGCCGTCCTGGCCTCGGCGCCGTCCGCGTCCACGTCCGCAGGGACGGGACACGCGTATCGCGGCTCCGTGGTCACCGACGTAACGACGGCGGCGACGTTCGACCTCGCGGCCGGCGAGATCCCCGAGAACATCACCGCCAACCCCGACGGCTCGGTGACCCTGTCCATGCTCGGCAGCTGCGCGGTGTGCGAGCGCACCCATGGACCGGAGCTGATGCGTATCTCCGCGTCCGGGGAGCGCACGGTGCTCGTCACCGGGCAGGTGGGTGCGGCGATCAGCGGCAACGCCCGTGGCAGTGACGGCACCGTCTACTACGCGTTGTGGGCCCCGGGCAACGTGGACCGCAACGGCGTGTACAAGCTGCGCGCGGACGGTACCCCGCAGCGCGTCGCCGCGCTGCCCGCCGACTCGGGCCCCAACGGGCTGGCCGTCGACGCGGCCGGACGCACCCTTTACATCGCGGACAGTCTCAGGGGCACCATCTGGTCCGTTCCGGTCTCCGGCGGATCGGCGACGCCGTGGCTGACCGACCCTGCTCTCGCGCCGGTGCCCACCGAAGCCCTGCCGATCGGCGCCAACGGACTCAGGTTCCACAACGGCGCCCTGTGGATCAGCAACTTCAACAAGGGAACACTGCTGCGGAACCCGGTCACCGCCACCGGCACGGCCGGCCCGATCCGCCAGGTCGCGGGCGGCCTGCCCAACATCGACGACCTCAGCTTCCTGACCCCCCGCTCCGATGTCGTGTTCGCCGCGCAGAACGGCTCCTCCTCGAACAACGGCCCGGACCGGGTCGTGGTCATCTATCCCAACGGCACCTACAAGCCCGTCCTGACCAGCGCGGACGGCCTTGCCTCTCCCTCCGCCACCGCGGTGCGCGGCGACCGGCTGTACCTCACCGACGGCGGGGTCCCCGAGCCCCACGACCCGAAAATGCAAACCGCCAGGATCAACTTCCCGGCTCTCCTTGCGGGCGGGGCACACTGACCCGACCAGGACGGCAGCCGGGGCACACGCCCCGACTGCCAGGAGGAACACATCGTGCGGTACGCGAAAGAACACAAGCAGGAGACACGGCAGCGGATCATCGCGACGGCCGGCCGCCGGCTCAAGCAGGACGGCATCGACGGCTCCGGCGTCGCCACGCTCATGAAGGACGCGGGCCTGACCCACGGCACCTTCTACGCCTACTTCGCCTCCAAGGACCACCTCGTCGCCACCGCCGTCGCCGACCAGATGCGCGCCCAGCACGAGAACATCGTCGCGCAGGCGGCACCCGGCCGCGCCGGACTCGAACAGATCATCCGCTGGTACTTCTCCCCCGAACAGCGCGACAGCATCGAGGACGGCTGCCCCAACGCCGCCCTGCTCGACGAGATCGCACGCTCCACGGATCCCACCAAGCAGGCCTACACCGACGGCGCACTGGTCCTCATCGACGGCTTCGCCGCCCGCCTGGCACCCCACGACCCGCCCTCAGCACGCCTGAAGTCACTCAGCCTCCTCGGCATGATGGCCGGCACCCTGCAACTCTCCCGCGCCCTCACCGACCGTCAACTCGCCGACCAACTCCTCGAACAGGGCATGCGCAACGCCCTCGCACTACTGGACGCCGAGCAGCACAACTGAGACGCCATCCGCGTACCGATCAGAAGCTGGTCCGGTCGAACAAGGTCGGCGGCTCCCTCGACAACCGCATCCGCGTCACTCTCGACGCCGGCCACCCGCCGGGTGGCCAGACGATCCCACACCCCTCGATGAGGGGAAAGAACGAGGACCCGATGAGCGCCTTCCATCCCGATCTCAAACGAGGTCGCTTCCTCCCCAATGTGTCCTACGGACGTCTGTCGTCGCGCATCGTGCGGAGAGTGAAGTGGCGCGCGATCGATCCAGGACCGGACGTCACCGTTCACGACCGTACGAACATCGCCTTCGCCCGCGAGCTCGGCATCACCGTCGCCGCGGTCCGTTACCGACTGGGGCCGGACCATCCCGCGCCCGCCGCGGTCGAGGACGCCTACGCCGCGCTGCGCGGACTGGCCGAGCGCGCGGGCGACCTGCACATCGACATCGACCGCATCGCAATCGGCGGTGCCAGCGCAGGCGGCGGAATCGCCGCGGCCCTCGCGCTGCTCGCCCATGACCGGGCCGAGATCCGCCCGGTGTTCCAACTGCTCCTCTACCCCATGCTGGACGACCGCACGACGACGAGACCCGACCTGGACACCCTCAGGGTGCGTGTCTGGACGCCCAAGAGCAACCGCTACGGCTGGTCGTCCTACCTCGGCGACGCCGTCGCGGGCCCGGACGTCTCCCCCTACGCGTCGGCACAACGTCACCCCGTTCAAGCCGGGTGACGAAGTCTTCGGCATGCTGCCCCGGGCCTGACAGAGACCGGTCCAGGCACCCCACCACCACACCGGCACATACCAGCACGCAAGCAAACTGACCACACCTGACCAACCCTCACTCCACCTGACAAAGCGACAGCTCAGCACACGAGCCAGAACCCCCGCTCCTCCATCACCGAACCAGAACCAGCCGGTCTGAAGCCCCCAGTACCACCAACACCAAACTGATCAGCCCAGGCCAACCCACCACCCACTGATCAAAAAAACCGCGTGGAGGCAGGACCGGAGGTGGGCGTGCTGTTGGCCCAGGACGCAATGG
Source organism: Streptomyces hawaiiensis (assembly GCF_004803895.1). Lineage (NCBI taxonomy): Bacteria > Bacillati > Actinomycetota > Actinomycetes > Kitasatosporales > Streptomycetaceae > Streptomyces > Streptomyces hawaiiensis. The sequence goes on from NZ_CP021978.1 coordinate 149,939, forward strand.
GGTTTGCCGTGGGGTGCCGGATCCGTTCCGCCGGCAACTTCTGACGGGGGATACGCCGTATGCCCGGCTGGTTACCGTTCGGCTTGCAGCCCCGGGAACAGGGTGCGAGTGCGGTGGGGGTCGGGAGCAATGAAGACCCCGTCGGCCGTGACGAGGTTCGCGTCAGGGTCTGGCTGGGTGGTGATCGACCCGCTCACGAAGATCTTGCGGTCGTCCGTGCCGGTGACGCGGGCGAGGATCCGCAGGGGTGTTTCCAGTGGGACCGGGCGGTGGTAGCGCATCTGAAGGGAGACGGTCAGGCCGGGCGTTCCCGCTGCTGCGCAGGCGCGGCCCATGAGTTCATCCAGGAGCATGGCGCTCATGCCGCCGTGGCCGTAGCCGGGCGGCCCTTCGTGGGCGATGCCGAGCGTGCAGTGACCCATCAAACCGTCGGCGGTGGGCGTCACCTGTACGGGCGGGGCCAGCGGGCTTCCAGCCCCGGTCACAGGGCTGTAGATACGTGTCCCTGTGGGGAACTCGTCCACCTCGGGGATCTCCGCCCGCGACCGCTGTCGGCCCGTCAGCTGGCTGGTGATGGCGCGGACGCCGTCCGCCACACGGTGGAGGGTGTCCGGGGAGGCGGCGGTGCGGACGGTGGCTTCAACCAGGGCGCGCAGTTCGTGGCCGAGGTGGGTGATGGCTGCCTTCTGGTCTTCCAGTTCCTCTTCCTCGGCTGTCGCTCGCGTGGGGTCGGTGGCAGTGCCAGTGGGTGGCGGGGTCGGGGTGAGGGAAGTGTGCATCGGGTTCCCCGGTGGGGTGGGCTGGTGGGGTGCGGGCCGGGTGCGGTCAGTCATCGGCCCGGACGAAGACCGGCTTCAGGTGCTTCTCCGGCAGCGCGGTCGGCAGGTCCTCCCAGTCGATGACGCGGGAGACGACTTTCTCGGGGGCGACCTTGCCGGAGGCGGCGAGTGCGAGGGCGTCGGGGATGTGGGCACGGACGTTGTCGCGGGCGATGCGCAGGGTGACGCCGTTGAGGTACATGTCGAGCAGTGGCAGTTCACCGGGACGGAAATGATTGCCCGCCGACTCGCACATCCCTTCCGGAGTCAGGGATTTGACGGCCAGGGCGAGCTGGTCGACGCGGCCGGTGGCCTCGACGGCGATGTCGTAGCCCTGGGGGATCGGGTCCAGGGTCTCGGCGGTAGCGGCCCCGAACGCGCGGGCCAGGGTGCGGTGTTCGGGGTCGGGGTCGACGTAGAGCACGTCGGAGGCGCCGAGGGCGCGGGCGATGTCGCACACGTACAGGCCGATGCTGCCGCGGGCGACGACCAGGACGCGTGCTCCGGGGCGGTCCTTGAGGTGCGGGGCGACCAGGCGCCAGGCCAGGGACCAGTTGTCGCTGGCCGAGGCCATGGCGACCGGGTCGAGGCCGGCCGGTAGCGGGACGAGCATGGCGTCGGCGTAGGGCACGCGGACCAGGTCGGAGAAGAGCCCGCCCCAAGCGCCGCCGATCGGTGCGCCGTACATCGCCATGTAGGGGACGGCGGTGCAGTGCGCGGTCAGTCCGGCCCGGCATCGCTCGCAGGTGCCGCAGTTGATGGACCAGGGGACGACGACCAGGTCGCCGGGTGCGACGGTGGTGACGGCGTCGCCGGTCTCGACGACCCGGGCGACGCATTCGTGGCCGAGGGCGAACGGTGGGTCGATGAAGCCGTGGCCGGCCAGGATGGAGGAGTCGACGTCGCAGGAGGTGGCGGCCATCGGGGCGACGATCGCCTGTCCATCGGACTGGAGTCGAGGGTCGGGTGCCTCGCGCCACTCGACGGTGCGCCTGGCGATGTAGGTCAGTTCACGCATCGGTGCGCTGCCCCTTCGCCAGTGCCACCAGGTCGGCGTAGCGGATGACGGAGCCGCCCGCACCCCAGGTGCCGTCGGGCTGCTCGTGCACAAGCACCCACACCCGCAGGGCGTCGTCCCGGCCGAGGCCGGCCGCGGCCAGGACGGTCTTCGTCGCCTCCTCGATCAGGCCCGCCTTGCGGCGCTCGGACAGGGCTCCTTGTGGGACGGTGACCTCCACCAGGAAGCGCGGCGCGTCGTCCTCGGCGGTGGTCTGGCCGCCTTCCGGCAGTTCGGTGAGGTAACTCCACGCCTGGGCGCGGAAGAACGCCGTGTCGGGTGCGCCCTCCCAGCGCAGCAGCACCGCCGCGAGGTCACGCTGGATGCTCTGGCGGCCTTGTGCGGTCAGGGCGGCGGCCGGGGCGGTGAGCCGGATCATCGGCATGGCATACCTCGCTTTGTTTCGTTCGTCTTCTCGTCGTTCGACAACAGGTCTATGACGATCGTTATAAGTGCCGGTCACGCTAGACTATGACGGCTGTTATATCCAGTGGGGTCAGAAGGGATCATGTACGTGACCAAGCCCAGCCCGGCGGCGCGCGAGCGGATCGTGGCCGGTGCGGCCGACATGATCAGCCGACGCGGTCTGAACGCGACGAGCATCCGCGAGATGGCCAAGCACGCCAGGGCGCCGCTCGGCTCGACGTACCACTACTTCCCCGAAGGCAAACAGCAGTTGGCCACCGAGGCCGTCCGCTACACGGGCGAGTGGGTCGCGCGCCGTCTGCGCAAGGAGCTGGAGGCGGGGCCGGTCTCCGGGCTGCGGGCGTTCCTCGGCCTGTGGCGCAAGATCGTCGTCGACAGTGACTTCCGGGCGGGCTGCCCGGTTCTCGCCGTCTCCATCGAGGAGCCGCCCGCTGACGAGACGCCGGCCGCCCTGGTAGCCGCAGCCGACGTCTTCGACGCCTGGGAAAGCCTGCTGGCCGACTCGCTGCGCGAGCACGGCGCCGAGCGTGAGCAGGCGGCCCAGCTCGCCACCCTCGTCGTCGCGGCCGTCGAGGGGACCGTGGCCATGTGCCGCGCCAAGCGCAGCACTCAGCCCCTGGATCGCACCGCGGAGCAGTTGCAGGCCCTCGTCCTCGCCGCGATCAAGGGCTGACCGGGCAGGGGCAGGGCTCCGTGCATGCCTGGAACCGTCGCTGTCGACTTCAGGCGCCCAGCGCGGCACGGACGGCTTTGGCCCTCTCCTCCGTGAACACACCGCTCTCAAGGATGGGGAGGACGGACAGCACGCCCCCGGACGAGCCCCAGCTGCCCTCGTCGATCACGCGGAAGTTGACCCACCACGTCGGTGACGGCTTCTCCAGTCCGCAGGACTCCGCCAGCGCGGCCAGGACGCGCTCGATGACCTGGCCTCGTACGTCTGGCTGCCAGGCGGCGTCCATGACCGCGATGTCGATCACCATCACGTCGAGTTCCTCACCGGCGTCCGAAAGCAGCCGTCCGTCGATGGCCATCATGTCCAGCTCGCGCTCCAGGAAGTGCACCTGGAACCCGACGCGGGCGGCCGGGACGGGCTGCCCCACCTCGAATACCAGCACCGCGTCCGTCAGCGTCTCGGCCAGCTCACGGCGCTGCTCAAGGCCGAGGCGTCCCTTGGGGGCATTCACGGTAATGATCGTCACAACATCCTCCTATGACAGGTGTTATAGAGCCCGAGGCTACACCCGTATATAACGACTGTCATACTCAGAGTGTGGACACTCAGTCCGAGATCACGGCGGCGCGGTTGATCCACTCGCTGCCGTGTGCTGCCTGGTGCATGAAGGCGGCGACGTCCGCGCGGCTGATCGTCGGGTTGCCCTTCATCGGCAGCCGGTCGTCCGCCCTGTAGGTGCCCATGGCGGGGCCGTGGGTCAGCCTGGTGGGGTAGACCACGGTCCAGTCCAGCCCGCTGGAGCGGATGCTCTCGTCCGCGATCTCCTTGTCGGCGTAGATCGACCGCAGCAGCGTGCTGTAGATCAGCTTCTGTGTGGTGCTCGACCAGTGGAAGGTGTCGCCGACACCGAACGACGACAGCCACACCAGGCGGGAGACACCCGCTTCCCCGGCTGCGCCGATCACGGCCGCCGAGGCGCGCGTGAAGAGGCCGTCGGCGCGCACCGAATTTCCCCTGCCGAGCGCGGAGACGATCGCGTCGTGTCCGGCCGCGGCGGCTGCGAGGTCGCGGTGTGAGGTGGCGTCTCCGGTGACCGGCGTGACCCGCTCGGCCAGGTCACCCAGGGCCGCCTGGTTGCGGACGAAGGCCGTGACCGAGTCACCGGATCGCACCGCCAGGTCGATGACATGACGACCGGTGGGACCGGTCGCGCCGAGGATCAGCAGCTTCATGGCAGGGGCTTCTTTCGTGTGCGATGTCAGGACAGGTCGGCGAGGTCGTCGTCGGTGAGGGTGATCGCGGCGGCGGCCATGTTGTCCTCCAAGTGCGGGCGGGATCCCGTGCCCGGGCTGGCCAGGGCCACCGGGGAGGAGGCCAGCAGCCGGGCGAGGCCGATCTGGGGGACGGTGGCACGGTGCCGGGCCGCCACCTTCGCAAGACGCTCGTCGTCGAGTTCCCGACCGCCGCCCACAGGGAAGAAGGACACGAAAGCGATGCCGGACTCCTGGCAGGCGGCCAGGAAGTCCGCGTCGTCAGGCTGGGCGGCGTGGTTCTGTACGGCGGCGACAGGTGCGATGCACGGGCCTCCGCGAGATGGCCGGTGTCGACGTTGCTGAGGCCGAGGTGCCGGATCAGGCCCTCCTCGCGCAGCGCGGCGAGCGCCTCGAAGCGTTCGGCGAGCGACTCGCCGTGCGGGGGTGTCATCGCCCCGATGCGCAGGTAGACGAGATCGAGCCGGTCCACGCCGAGGCCGGTGCGGTTGGCTTCGACAAGGCCGCGCATGTCGGCCGGGGTCCCGTGGTGGAGGCCATCGGGGCGGATGACGGGCCCGACCTTGGTCGCGATGACCAGGTTGGACGGGTAGGGGTACAGCGCCTCGCGAATCAGGCTGTTCGCACGCACCGCACCGTCGTGGCTGACGTAGAGGTCGGCGGTGTCGATGTGGTCGGCCCCGAGTTCGACGGCTCGGCGCAGTACGGCACGGCCGGCCTCGGGGTCGCGGGCGGGGCCGCCCATACCGTCCTTGGGCGGCAGACGCATGGCGCCGAAGCCGAGCCTGTTGACGTCCAGGTCGCCGCCGAGGCGGAATCTGTTGCTCATGGGCTTGAGCCTGTACGGCCCGGCACCAGCCGACGAGAGCGTGGCATGTTGCTGCCACCCGCACAATGAACGCATGCCACAGGTCATGATGCTTCGCGGTGATGTTGAGCTCTGGACGCGGCTCAAGCCCTTGACGGAGTCCGACGACACGGAATGGGTCAACGTCGCCCGCGACCTCGACACCTGGCCCGGCGCGCGCGAGGCCGCCCGCCTGACCATGCGCCGCAACGGGGCAGTTCCGGCCCGCAAGCTGTACAGCCCCGCCGTACTCGCCGACGAGCGCGACCGGGAAGCCCTGCGCGAGATGGCAGCACACGGCATGCAGATCCGGATCACCGCCGCCCCCTTGTCCCGGGGAACTTTCTTCATCGACCGGCGAACCATGATCCTCACCAGCCCCATCACACCCGCACCGGCCGCCCACGGACACCGCACCTACACCATGAGCGCCACACCGGCCCTGGTCGACGGGGCCTACGCGCTGTTCCAAGCCGCTTGGGAGAGCGCCACCGACCTCGCGGCCTTCCTCAGCGCGGAATGGCCCCGGATCGACGCCCAAGCCGCAAGGGTTCTGCGCGCCCTGACCTCCGGCGCCACCGACGAGACAGCCGCACGGGAACTCGGCATGTCGCTGCGCACCTACCGCCGCCGGGTCGCCGAACTGCTCGTCACCCTCAACGCGGGCTCCCGTTTCCAGGCCGGAGTACGCGCGGGCGAGTTGGGCCTGATCCGCGGGTGATCGCCACCATCAACCGACATCAGCCACAGCCGTGGGCAGCCGCAGCCGACCACCATTGCAGAACTATCGGTCCCTGCTGGGCCTCGACTACGCGGAGGGGGACGAGCCGCCTCCCGCAGGTCAGCCGGACGAGCGCGGCAGGGACTGGCTCGTACTGCGCACCCCCGACGGCGCACCGCAGCTCGCGTTCCAGCACGTGACGCGCCTGCGCGAGCCGGACTGGCATGACGGCCCGGTGTCCCAGCGGACGCGAGCGGAAACACCCTTCCCCAACCCGAACCGAACCGGGACGCCAGGCAATCCACGGTGCTCGATGATCACGACCACTGGCAGCACTTCCAGTGCCAGTGGCATGTCACAGTGCCGGCCCGCTTCGCCGGGCCGGATACCGGGCTACTCCTGCCAGTCCGCTGTGGTGGCGGCGCGCTCCTGCCACAGCCGCACGCCTGGGCCGTTCGGCTCCCACCGGTCGCAGAACTGCCGCATTTCCTCGCACCGGGTCAGCATGGCGGCCCTGCGGGCCGGCCAGGACGGTACCTCCCCGCCGTAGGCCCGGAAAAAGTGACCGAGTGCAACGCGGTGCGCGGGGTGGTGCGTGCGCACGATCCACTCACACCAGGCCAGATCCTCGACCGGATGCCCGAGGTGGGCGAACTCCCAGTCGACCACGGCGGTGACCTTGCATGTGCCGGGATCGAGCAGCACGTTGTTGGGGCCGAAGTCACCGTGCACCAGCACCTTGTTTGTGCTCTGCGCGTCTTCCGGCAGCACGCTCGGGCGAGTTCTGTGGATACGGCGCAGCAACTCACCACAGCCCGCCAAGACAGCTTCTGCTTGGCCAGCGTCCAGAAGTTCCTGGCCGGGGGCACCGGCCACGAAGCTGTGAGTAGCCGCCTCCGCGACAGCCAGCCGACCCGATGGCGACCGGACGGCAGCAGCCACCTGGTCACCTCCCGACAGCAGACCGCCCCGCATACACGCCCTACCACCAGGCAGCCAGCGCTCCACGCTGCTGACGCTCACCTGCTGCGATCAGCACACCCACTCACATCATCCGCCGGTCGCACCGCTTCGTCGGCCGTCAGACGGAGCCGAGTCAGCCCTCAGAGCGACGCTCGGAGCCCCTGTGACTGGGATCTTCATTACTGAATGGGCCGAACAGCAGTTCATCGAAGCCGAGGACCGCCAATGAAGCAGCCCCTGCACGCCAAAGAACCCACTACCGTCCACCCCGGACGATTACGCGTCGCATGGCGGACAGCCCACGAGCCCGTTGCCGGAGTGTCACGACGGATTCGACTCGTGGCCTACGCCGTACCCTTGGCCGTCCTTCCTTCCAGTATCTGGCGGCTCCCGGCCGCGTTCGGCGACGGTCGCGGACTCGGCGAACGGACGTACCTCGTCTTCCTGTCGGTTCTGTCGGAAGTCTTCGCGTTCGCTGCGATCGGTCTGATCGCCCGCTGGGGTGAGGTGTTCCCGCGCTGGATCCCGTTCCTTCGCGGCCGCCGGGTTCCGAGAAGGGCAGCCGTCCTCCCGGCCACCATCGGGGCCGCGAGCCTCACCCTCCTGTTCACCCTCTTGTTCATCGCCTCCGAGATCAGGGGTACCACGATCCGAGGCGGCGACCTGCCAGCCGACTACCCCAGTCAAGCCGGCGGCTGGGAAGCTGCCTGGTTCTATTTCTGCTACGCGCCGCTGACCCTGTGGGGGCCGCTGCTGGGCGTGTTGACCGTCGCGTACTGGAAACGCCGTTCCGCGGCCGAGAGGACACCTGCGGCAGCGTGAGATCGCCGTCGCCGCGCAGGAACCCGCCCGGCGTGATGTCGTGGTGTTGCGATCCTCGGTCGCCCGAACCCGCCCCCGCCAGGAAGCCGGCGCTCTTGTCGCAGCGCACCGCGCTGATCCTCACCACTCGTTTGACAGTCCCCACGAAAGCGGGAAGGGGAGCAGCAAGTCCCCTCCCACCCAGGGCCGGCGGTACAGCGAGCTGCCGCCTGCCCCCCGAGAGGCTGGACGGCTTCTATTTTCTTCTTGGGCGGTTGGATGGACTGGCCGTGGCGGAAGACGTTGTGGGGATCCCACTGCTGCTTGGTCTTCTGCAGGCGGGTGTAGTTGTTCTTGTAGTAGAGCTGGTGCCAGGGCTGGCGGGAGGTGTTGAACTCCTGGTCGCCGAGGTCGATGTCGGGGTAGTTGACGTAGGCGCCGTCGGTGTTCGAGGTCAGGGACGTGGGCAGCGCCGGATCGGGCACCGCGGGCACGCCGCCGGTGGACCGGTAGACGTCCCCGTAGAAGTCGCGGATCCACTTCAGGTGGGGGCAGCGATGCTCGGGGCCCGCTCGGCGTCCCGGTAGTCGAAGACGCCGTTCTTGTCCGCGTCGGTGTCCCAGGTCCAGTACGCCTGGTACTGAAGCTTGAGGACGGAGGAGCGCTGCGGCACGGCCGTGGCCTCTGTGTCCACGTCGTTGACGGCTCCGCCGTAGGAGTCGACCTGGAGCAGGGCGTCGGAGTGGCGGTAGCTCTTGTCGGTGAGGTGGCGGTGGATGGCGTCGATCTGCTCCTCGGTGAACCCTTGGGTGTGGTAGGCCGATTTGTACTTGCCGCAGCGGTTGGGGCCGGAGTCGTTCAGGCTCTGCGTGGCGGTCAGCCACGGGAGGCGTGTCGGAGTGAACAGCTGTCCCTGCGGGCCGTGTTCGCCCATCTGCTGGTCCAGAGCGGTCTCGGCGATGTACAGCTCGCTGCCGGAGGAGAACCCTTCGGTGATGTAGTCCAGGAACGCCTGCAGGCGTTTGTGTGCGTCCTTGCCGGTGCCGTCCATCTGGACGACCAGGCCGACCTTCCCCGCCCTCACGTGGGTCAGTTTGAGCAGGGTGAACATGTCGCGGTAGTCGTGTTTGCGGATGAAGGCCGGGCCTGTGCCCGCGTGTTCGTGGGCGAAGAACTCCCCGTAGCGGCGCACGAGGGATTTGAAGAGATCTGGATGCTTGCAGAAGCCTTTCCACTTCCAGGCGACCGACTTCAGCAGCACCTGGGCGGGCGGTTCAGGCAGGTCGCGGAACCAGTACCGGGTGATCACGCCGAAGTTGCCTCCGCCACCGCCGGTGTGCGCCCACCACAGATCGCGCAGCGCGGGATCCGTGGAGTCCTTGCGGGCCACCGTGACCTTCGGGGTCTTGCCGTCGGCGACGGTGACGACCTCGACGGCGTACAGGTAGTCCACCGTCAGGCCGAACTTCCTGGACAGCAGACCGTACCCGCCTCCCGAGATGTGGCCGCCGCTGCCCACCGAGTAGCACGAGCCCCCGGGCAGGGCACGGCCGCTCAGCCGGTAGAGCTGGCTGGTGCTGTTCCAGTTCGTCGCCCCCGCCTCGACGCAGTACGCGTCCATCTTCTCGTCGAAGTGCACCCGGTTCATCTGGCTGACGTCGATGATGACCCCGACGTCCTTGGCGGACACGAAGTTCTCGTAGCAGTGACCGCCGGAGCGCACCGTGATCCGACGGGTCGCGTTGGCCGGGTTGCTCAGGAACTTGCCGAGTGCCGCGGTCACGTCGTCTGCGGACGTGGCCACCACGACGTAGTCGGGTTGGGCGATCCAGCGTTGGTTGAAACCCCGGCGCAGCGCGTCGTAGCGCGCGTCGTCCGGCCGGATCTCGATCGGTTGTGCCGGCATGCCAACTCTCCGGAGGGCTAGTGGTCGGGCTGTGCGGTAATGCGGAAGCGACGAATCCACGGGGATGATGGGCGGCGCGGAGCACAGTTCTGTGCCGGCCTGACTTCGGCCCACGGGTGGCTGAGCGCAGCGGTACGTCGGCCAGACGCGTCGGACAGCTCGGTGGACGGTCGCGCTGTGCAGGGGCGCCGAGGGCCGAGGTGCTGTGGGCGGAGCGGACTCCGCAGCAGACTGCGAGGCGCGGTTGGACAGGTCAGCAGCGGGATCGAGGACCTGATGGAAGACGTTTGCCGACGGCTGCTGGGGGTCAGGGTGTGGTCACCCAGTAGGGGCGGTTCTGGGCGGCGACGGGGGCTGACTGGTAGACCCAGGCGCCTGCGGGGCGCTGGTCATTGATGAGGTGGAGGTACTCCTTGGCCTGGCGGGGTGGGTCGGCCAGACCGAGGGTGAGGATGACCCTGGGATCGGTGCACGAGTGCTCGTGCAGGTCGAACCACTGGTAGGGGGAGAAGACGTTGAGGGGGGCGGCCAGTGGCCGGTAGCCCCGGTCGCCGGTTCCGGTGGGGCGGCTGCCGTACTCGGTGAACGGGGCGATGCTGACGGGGCGGCCGGTCAGACCCTGGAGGTTGACGCTCAGGCGCAGGAAGACCTCGTCGTCGTTGGCGAGGTCGCCGTCGTATTCACCGCAGGTGATCTTCCACATGTCGGCGTATGCGGGGTTGGCGGTGGTCTGGTTGGGGACGGGCATCTTGTAGGCGAAGCTGGCCTTGCGCTTGGGCTCGTTGAAGAGTTTCCTGCCGGCGTCGATGGCGTGCTTGTTGTCGCAGGCGACGTGCACGCGGCAGAAGCCGATCAGTCCGGTGCGGTCGGTGCCCTGGGCGTACTGCGAGTAGGTCAGTGTGGGGACGCGGGACGCCTCGGCGGTGGGGTAGGCGACGACGTTGAATTCGATCTCCTGGGTGATGGAGCTGCTCTCTTCGAACTGGGCGAAGTAAAGCTGGTAGTTCATGGACAGGCACATCGCGCCGGCGAACAGGGCAGGGGAAAGGTGGCGGCCGGCGTGGTCCTGCGCGAGGAGGGCGGCGACGCGCTCCTTCTGGTCGGGGCTGTCGAGGAGGTAGTCGACGCCCAGGTTGGTGAAGGTGCCGTAGTAGAACGGCAGCGTGAAGCCCTGCGGCAGCTCGGGCAGGTCGGTGCCCGTGCGGGTCTTGTCTTCGGTGGTGCAGGTCATACGGGATGCTCCTGAGCTGTGCGGCTGGGACGGGATGTACTGCGGCGGGCGTTCCGTGTCGGCCTCGCAAGTCAGCTGCGGGTGGTCCTGCGCCGCGACGAAGTGCTCGTCGGTGAGTTCGAAGGTGGGTGAGGCGCTGAGACCGGCGCGGGCCTTGGCCGGGACCGGATGAGGGTTGCGGTACAGGCGCTGGGCCAGGTCGCGCAGTTCGAGCATCAGGGGCACGGCGCGCCGCATGAGCTGGGGCGCGCCCCGGAATGCGCGCTCCAGCAGGATCAGCAGGACGGCGTAGGTGTGGTTGAACTGCTGTGTCTGCCGACGGGCTTCGGAGCCGAGGGGGTAGTCGGCCACCTTCGCGTCCGGGCAGATGCGGTGGGTGTCGTTCCAGGTGACGTCCACATCCGGGCCGCTGGGCGGGGAGCCGGGTACGTCGTGGCGGCCGTAGCGGCGGCCGGTGAGGATCTCGTTGAAGCGGTAGTAGTGGGCGGGCTGACGTTCCTCTCCGAAGATCTTGTCGTCGCTGTCCCAGATGGTCTTGTCGGCGCCCTCGCCCTGGTCGCTGATGACCTGGATGGCGAGTTTCGCGTGGGATAGGTCGGTGATGGCGAACACTTCGCCGCCGGAGTTGTAGAAGTCCTCGGGACCCACTTGGTGTTCGGGTCGGCCGGTGAAGATGGTGGCGGGCTTGTGAGGGTCACGCCGGTGCGCCTCGCGCTGCTGTTCTTCCAGGCGGGTGATGCCGCGCAGGATGGCGTCGTAGAACTGGCCGATGGAGGTCCAGCCGGTCTGGTGCGGGGGCGGGGTGACGGTGGAGCGGGGGCGTTCGATGAGCAGGAAGGTGCGCAGTGCCTCCGGGGAGAAGTGCTGTAAGGGGATGGGCGGCAGGCTCGGGTCGCTGAAGGGCAGGCGGGCCGGGTAGCCGGCGACGAACTCCGGGCAGGCGATGTTCGGTGTGCCGCCGACGGCGGTGAGCAGGTTGGCCGCCAGGGTGAGGTGCAGCATCTCCTCCAGCAGGATGCTGCGGATGATGGTATGGGCGAACTGGTTGGTGCCGGGCCGGATGGTGTACATGCCGGTCATGTAGACGGGGATCGTCAGGTGCTCGACCTCCACCGCGGCCTGCAGGTAGCGCCTGAGTTCGTCGATGGTCGAGGGGATGTGGTGCCCGTCGTCCGTCAGGGCTTGTGCGGTGAGCATCGCGTCACCTCCTTGGGGTGGTGTTTCTGCGTGGCCGGGGAGGTGACCGCCTGGTGCAGGGCGGCGAGTTGGCGGTCGATGCGCTCGGCGCTGCGCAGGGCGAGGGCTGCCATGGTGATCGTGGGGTTGCTGGTGCCGATCGAGGGCATGCTGCCGCAGCCGACGGCGTAGAGGTTGGGGTGGTCGTGAGTGCGCTGGTCGCGGTCGACGACCGAGGTGGCCGGGTGGGTTCCCATGATGTGCGTGCCCGCTCCATGGCCGGCGCCGTGGTAGGTCAGGTCCTCTACCTGGTGGCCGGGGTCGGAGCTGTGGCGGAAGTGGCCGAGGGGGGTCTTCCCGTCGTGCGGGCCGAGTCGGGTGTGGTCCTCGACATCGAGCAGGTCGAAGACGGAACGGGCGACCTGGCGGGCGGCGTACAGGCCGTCCCTGACGTGGTCGTCCAGGTCGTAGTGGATGACGGGGCGGGGGTTGCCGAGGTCGTCGCGGTAACGGCTGGGGTTGATGGTGACGCGGTTGGCGGGGTTGGCGTGCTGTTCGACGGCGATCTGCAGCTGCACCTGCCGGCTCAGGGTGTCGCCGAGGGTGTGGCGTAGCCAGGGTCCGAACAGTCCGCCCGTCTTGATCTCACCGTTGCTGTCGCCGCCGAGGCCCAGCATCTGTGCGGCGCTGCTGAAGGGGGCGCCGGTGGCCCAGCTCCAGCCCCAGTTGCCGATCTCGATGCGGAACGGTGCGCGCCGGGCCCGGCCGGGTCCGAAGCGGAAGCACTCCAGGCCGGAGGTGTGGCCGGGGCCGCGGTAGGGCCACACCGGCCGGCCACGGGGCGTCAGTCCCCAGGACAGAAGGGTGGGGTGGTCCATCAGGTGGCATCCGACGTAACCGCTGCTGTTGGCCATGTCGGAGGCGAGCATCAGGACGGCGTTCTCGATGGCGTGGGCGGCCAGGACGACGATGTCCGCCTCCGCGGTGTAGACCTCGCTGACCGGTGCGGCCGGATCACCGTACTCGCGGAACTCCACGCCCCGCGCCAGCCCTCCGCGGCCGGGCAGTACACGGGTGACCACGCAGCGGGTGGCCAGGTGCACGCTGTCGGTGAAGTCCTGTTGCAGGCGCAGCGGGGAGGACTTGGCCTGTACGGGGCAGATGGGCACGCAGCTGGCGTTGCCCACGCAGCGTTCGCCGTAGTTGGGCAGGCCCGCCGCGCCCCGGGGCCGGTAGCCGCGGCCCTGGTCGTAGCGGGGGTTGGGGGTGCTGTTGCGGGCCTGCGGCAGCCCGTACACGCGCAACCGGTAGTCGTGGCCGGCCACGCGGTCGGCAACCTCCCGCCCGTCGAGGCCCTGGCGGAAGACCTCGTCCTGCCAGGACGGCGGGATCGGCTGCATCGGGTACTCGTAGTCGGGGCCCGCGACGACTCCCAGCCGGTGCTGTTCGCAGCCGTCCCCGGCCGCGCCGAGCAGCCGTTCGGCTTCGGCGAAGTACTGCTGCAGGTCGGCCGCGGTCAGCGGCCAGTCCCGCCCGTAGTGGAAGGCGGCCCGGGTGCTGAAGTCCTCGGGGTGCATGCGCGGGATCGCGCCGAGCCAGTGCATCCCGGCTCCGCCCAGCGCGCGCAGGTAGTCGGTGCCGTACGGCATCGGCCCGGTCTGCACGAAGTAGCCGCAGGAGGAGAATCCGCCCTTGTCGTCGGCGCGCAGGTCCAGAACGTCGGGGAACGGGGCGGCACGGTTGGGGCGGTAGGCGGAGTTGGGCACCTTGAGGGGGGCGGTGTAGAAGGTGCGCAGTGAGTCCTGGAAGCCCGCCCAGGTGTCGGTGCCGCCGTTGCCGGCCTCCAGCACCAGCACCTTCCAGCCTTGCAGGCCGAGGTGGCGGGCGACGAGGCTGCCGGCCCAGCCGCTGCCGACGACGATGGCGTCGTAGCGTCGGCCGTGTACCCGCGCTCCGGTCGTGGTGGTAAGGGGCATAGTCACTCACCTGCCTGGAGGGGCTCGGGGGGCTGGACGTCGGCTGCCGAGACCTCCGACGGCGCGACGGCGCGGGAAACGCGCGGCCCGGACAACAGGTACAGGGGCACCCCGTCGTCTACCTGGCCGGCGCCGTAGGCGGCCGGGTCGTACACAGGTGCGGGTGTGATCGGGTCGCTGCCCCGCGATGCTTTCAGCTGTCCGACGATGCGCTCCGGGCTCGGCAGGGGATCCTGCTCGCAGGCCCACGTGGCGAAACCGGGTGGTTTGGCGCCGGCCGGATGGCCGTCGAAGGTCCGCCAGACCAGGCCCTCGGGGTAGCTCTCCGCCGAAGCGGCCACCTCCTTGTTGGCCTCGGAGCGCCGCAGCTCCGCGTGCGCCGCGGGCGCCAGGGCCGGCCAGAAGCCCGTGTACCAGAGGTAGACCACGGCTCGGGCGATCTCCCGGTGCACCACCGACAGCGCGCTGGGTCCCTCACCCCGGGCGAGAACGTCCTGCCAGCAGTCGAGGAAGCCCGCGAACTGCTCGCGGCCGACCTGGGTGCGGGCGGTCTCCAGGTAGAGCGCACCCATACCGGTGCCGTACAGGTCGTAGGCGCCAAACCCGGTCAGCGGCACGGACAGCTCCACGAACCGCCGCACCTCCCCGTCCCCGGCGGGGACGCCGCCGCCTTCCGTGGCTGCAGTCCGGCGCGGCTGCGGGATCATGCGAAGCCTCCCTTGCGCCGCCGGGCGAGCAGATGGTCGGCCAGCCGCTGCCCGAGGGCGACCGCGGCCAGGGTCGGATTCCACGACCCGGAGGTCGGGAAGGTGGCCGCGCCGGCGACGTAGACGTTGTCGACGTGGTGCAGGCGGCAGTTGATGTCCGTCACCGACTCGGCCGGGTCGGTGCCCATCCACAAGGTCCCCGACTCGTGCACCAGGGCCTCCTTCATACGTCCCTCCGGGATACGGCTGCTCCAGGCGCCCGGTCGGCCGTCACTCCCCTGGTGCCAGTACTCGACCGCGCAAGGGTCCACGCCCCGGGCGAGGACGCTGCGGACCACTTCCTGGGCGGCTTCGTCCATGGCCGTCCGCAGCGCCATGTCGGTCGCGCTGGGCCTGATGTCCAGCACGGTCTCGCCGTGCTGGACATAGACGCGGCTGCCGCCCATGTCCTTGGGGGTGCTGCGCCACTCGCCCAGGCAGTGCACCAGGAAACCGATGTGGTCGGGGTCGCTGAGCTGCTGGAGGAACTCCTGGTCGAAGGAGTCGGGGATCAGCCGGTACAGGTCGGGCAACGAATCCTTCGGGTGCGGATTGGAGGCTCCCATGAGGTGGATGTGGAAGTCCCGGCGCGGACCGTCGCTGGGATACACCTCGCCGCGCAGATACAAACAGCCGATCTGGAGTCCCTCTTCTTCCAGGCCCGGCCAGGCCCGCCGGGGGACACGCGCGGAGAACCAGGAGGCGACGTGTCCACCGAGGTTGGTGCCGGTGAACTCGGGCAGCACGCCGGCGAAGGAGTCCATGAGCAGCCCGGTGGACTCGATGATGCCGTTCGCCAGCACCAGCGCCGTCTCCTCACCCAGCGAGAGCCGCCCCTGCGTGGTCGACACCTCCGTGGCCCGCCGCACACCCTCGCGACAGTGGCAGCCGGTGTGCCGGTGACCGGTGTGCCGGACCTCCAGCACCTCACAACCGGTGACCACGTCAACGCAGCCCGGGTGGGTCTCAACGGCTTCCACGAACACCGGTACGGGACTGAACTTGCGGTAACCCAGCCGCGATGTAGTCGCCTTCGACGCGAGCGCCACCTCGAACCCCGGCGCCTGGATACGCGGCGGAAAGAGCTCCCTGTCCAGCCCCATGCGCAGCCGCTCCTGCAACCTCGGCTGAAATGTGCGGAATTCCTGACCCATCTCGTGCGGGAGCACCGCGCCGAGGAACTCCTTCGCCGGCTCCCAGTACCTGTCCAGGTCATCGGTGACCGCCTCGGGCCAGTCGGGCATCTGCTCCCGGCTCGGCTGCGGGATCCAGGTGCTCCAAAACAGTGCCCGGCCGCCCAGATACGGGATCTGCGGAGCCAGGTCGTAGCCCTTGGGATTCTTCAAACGCCACGGCGAACAGATGGCCTTCTGCATGAGTCGCTGGAAGCGCGGGTCCATGTTCTGGACATGCTCGGGCAGAAGAAAGCCGCCCTTTTCCAGTACGAGAACGCGCATGCCGCCGCCCGTCCTGCCCACCAGGCGTTCCAAGACGGCAGCACCGACAGCGCCGCCCCCCACGATGACGACGTCGTACTGTTGGTGCCGGACCTCGTTGAGTTCCTTGAAGTAGTGCTTCGCCACCGGGTCGCGGCCTGCAGGCACGAGTGGCGGCACCTTCGGGCACGCAGCGCTCGGCTCAGTGGACGCGTTTGACGGGGCGGCACAGCAAGAGACTTCATGGACCGGTTGTCCCGCATTCGGCATCTGACTGCCTCCTCGAAGACCGAACGGTCACGGCGAGCCGGCGAAGAACAGCAACCGGCTCCTCCGCGCTCAAGCACCCGCTCGTGGGGTCAGCACCCCAGCCGTGCCAGGACGACCAGACGACGACCTACTGGCGCATCCCGGCGGCTCACCGAAAACGTCCGACCAAGACACAGGCCACAGGCGCTTTCGCTACATGGGGCACACCGCACATCCTGTGCGCGCAGCGGACAGCCGAGAAGGGCGCGTTGCTTGGATGGGAAGGCATTCCGGGGCATTCCACGCGTCACGCGCCGCGTTTAGGAATCCGCCACACCCAGTGCGGGACGTGTACGCCTGGCTTGACTGAGCCGTCGCCGCCTCCATTGTGGAGGGCCGAATCTGCCGACGTCAGTGGCAGCATCGTTTTCTCACTACGCAGGCAGACCCTGCAATACCCAATCCCCGCCTCCTCACAATGTCATGATGTGACAATCGGAATAGCCAATCAGCGTCGACCTATAGGGGTCTGAAATTCTGCCAGTCGCCTCCTGATGGGCGGCATCGCTGTGCACTCGGACTGAAAAGCAGGGCCTGTGCCGACAGGTGTCCCACGGCGAAGCTGCGCGATGCCCTCTGGAGAGCCTGTTGCGGAGCGTCGTGGACGACATCTCTAATAGCTCCCAACGGAATGACCGCGTCGAAGCTGCGCTCGGCTTCCTCCGAAGACCGGTGTCAGGCAGGAGGGACATAACTCCTGGTCACAGGTAGTCTCGTGCCCGTAGCCTGCACACGTGATGGAGGAAGACGAGACCAACCCGGTTGTCCGCGTCGGAGGTGACCGGTTTCAAACGATCAGCCTGCGCTTCCACCAGCTGACACGTTCCTTCCCGGAAGAGCGTGATGACCTGATGCGCGACTTCCTCGTGACAGCTCAAGGTGAGTCGGCGCGGATCGAGGTCAGGGTGAGGACCTGGGACGGTGGCGGCCTCGACGTCTTCCTTGCCGAACTGGCAGAGGAGTTCCGAGGATGGAACGGCACCAGGACCTGGCGCTCTCTTGAGGATGACTTGACGCTGGCTGCCGAGCACGCAGGATCACACGTCCGGTTGACGTGGGGGCTACACGACCGTCTCCCTGACGACGAGTGGCGTTTCGAGATGACGACCAGCCATGCTCCTGGAGAAGACATGCGCAGTCTTGCCATCGAAATGCGTACCTTCTTGGAGTCGGACCCGCTGTAGTAAGCGGAGGCAGCTCGTCAGTCGCCTATGACCGGCGCAAGACGCCAAGCTGTCGATGGGTGATCAGGCAGCAGGCGAGTTTGAGGAACGCTTCGTGGATGTCGGCCTTGCGCCAAGTTCGGGCAGACCTACGCAGGCGCGCTGCGCCGCCGACAGCCCCAGCCCGGGGACAAGTGGCACCTGGACGAGGGCTTCATCAAGATCAACGGGCGGTTGCAGTACCTGTGGCGGGCCGTCGACCAGGACGGGAACGTCCTCGACATCCTCGTGCAGAACCGGCGGGACAAGGCTGCGGCCAGGCGCTTCTTCCACCGTCTTCTCACAAAGACCCGCACGCTGCCGCGGGTGGTCGTCACCGACAAGCTCCGCTCCTACGGTGCGGCCCGACGCGAGGTCATGCCCTCCGTCGAGCACCGGCAGTCGAAGTACCTGAACAACCGGGCGGAGAACAGCCACCAGCCAACGAGGCAGCGCGAACGGGCGATGAAAGGCTTCCGCTCCGTGGGCGGAGCACAGCGGTTTCTGTCCGCTTTCAGCGGCATCTCGCCCCACTTCCGGCCCCGCCGCCATCTGATGCCCGCACACGACTGTCGAGCCGAGATGACCGTCCGCTTCGCAATCTGGGAGCAGATCACCGGAGTCCCCGGCCTCGCCGCCACGGCCTGAGCACTGCCCGGAGCCGGGCTCCACCACATCACGACGCACCATCAGACAGCTACCCGCCCAACAACGTGACAGTGCCCTCGCCGATTTTGCGCAGCAAATCCTCAACCAGAGTACGCGTGTTCGTAGGTGCGGCTATGGGCATGGCTGACCTTCCGTCCTGGTCCTCGTCGTCCGACGCGGAGAGATCACCAATCCTGCCAGCGCGGCCACGCCGAGACGATTACCTGCGAAGTAAGGCAAGCGTATCGGCCAAGATCCACTTTCGATACACGCCCTAGTCCCGCGTGGTGCAGGACACGTTCATGACAGGATTGCGCTGGGGAGCGTTCAGGGAAGTCATAGGGGCGCCCATGATTGCCGTGAAGGGATTCCCCCGTGACGTCCGCTGCTCCTCCCCCCATACCTCGGGCTGCAGGATTGCTTCCGTTCATCGGCCACGCTCTGAAAATGCGCGACAACCTCGGCTTCATCGACTCACTGCGCGACACACGGGAGCCGCTCGTCGAGATCGTCTTGCAACCCGGGACCCGCACCATCGTGGTCCAGGACCCGGCTCTGATCCACCAGATGCTCAAGACCCTGGCACCCACTCTCGACAAGGGCCGACTCTACGACAAGCTGGGCCAGCTGCTGGGCGATAGCGTCGTCACCGCCACCGGCCGGCCTCACGTACGCAAACGCCGTCAGTTGCAACCGGCGTTTGCCCACACCGAGATCAGCCGGTACGTCGACATCATGCGTGACGAGGTCACGGCCACGGTCGCCGGCTGGAAGCTCGGGCGGCTCCTCGACGTGCGTGAGGCGATGGTTGGGCTGAGCCTCGACATGCTGGCCAAGACGGTGTTTGCCGGTAGCCTCGACGACGCCGTTTTCCGCCGGCTGCGCAGCGACCTTTCGGTGGTGATGAACGGTGTCGGTGTGCGCCTCATGCTGCCCGACTGGGCCGAGCGCCTGCCGTTGCCCTTCAACCGCCGCTTCGACCGGGCCCGGGCCGGCGTACGCGCCACCGTCAACACCGCCGTCGAGGAACTACAGGCCACAGGACATGACACCGGGGACATGCTCTCCATGTTGCTGCGCGCCGTGGACGAGGAGACCGGCGAGCCGTTGACCGGGCATCAGATCTGCTCCGAGATCCTCACCCTGGCCGTGGCGGGCACCGAGACCACCGCGTCGGTTCTGTCGTGGACCCTGTACGAACTGGCCCGCGACCCCGAGGTCGAGGCCCGGGTCCTGGCCGAGCTGGACGAGGTCCTCGGCGAACGGCCGGTCACCTTCGACGACGTGACCCGGCTGCCGTACCTGAACCGGGTGATCACCGAGACTCTGCGGCTGCACCACCCCGGCTGGTTGGTCACCCGCCGCACGACCGAGGAGACCCGGCTCGGCGAGTGGACGCTGCCGGCCGGCACCGAACTGGCCTACTGCCAGCACGCCCTGCACCGCGACCCCGAGCGCTTCCCCCATCCGCTCACGTTCGACCCGGACCGGTGGACCGACGCCGCGCAGGAGCCTGTACCGGGCGCGTTCCTGCCCTTCGGGGACGGCAAGCACAAGTGCATGGGGGACCGCTTCGCCCGCACCGAGATGGTCACGGCGATCGCGACAATGCTGCGTTCGGTACGGCTGGAACTCGCCGAGGGCCAGGCCATCCGCCAGGTCGCTCGGCTCACCGTACGGCCGCGCGCCCTGCGGATGACCGTCCGCCCCCGGAACCGGCCCCGAGCCGGGGTCGGCCGCTAGAAGGTCGATGAAGATCTTGGTGAGGGGCTGTCCGGCCGTCAGGCCGGACAGCCCCTGCGGTCATGCACCGGCCGGTGCCAGGTGCCAGGTGCCAGGTGCCACTGGTGTGGGTGAGTCCGAGGTTGATCAGCCGGCGGAGGTTGAGGGCCGCGGCTCGAGTGTGGGGCCACGTGTCGTTCTTGATGGTGACGCGGTAGCGCAGTCGCCGGTTGCCGTGGTGGACGAGCCAGGCTACGGCGCGTTCGACCGGGGGTCGCCAGCGGCGGTAGTCGGCCTGCCAGCCGGGGTCGGTGGCGGCCTGGTGGCGGGCGGCTGTCTGCAGGTCGTGTTGAGGTCGGATGGTCAGGATGCGTCCGGCCTTGGCTTTGGTGCACCGCTCGCGCAGGGGGCATCCGGTGCATAAGTTCCCGAAAGCGGCTTTGCGTTGGTGGTGCTGCCCGCCGGGGTCGGACAGGGCCACGGCGTGTCCGGCCGGGCAGGTCACGATGGCGGCGGTGGTGTCGATGGTGAAGTCGTCGAGGGTGAAGCCGCCGGGAACGGCGGGCCGCAGCGGGGCGGGCTTGAGGAACAGCCGGTTGCCCGGCCTCGTGGAGGGCTTGGCGGGCGTCGCCGGTGGAATAGGCGGTGTCACCGATGGCGTCCACCGTGGTGTCCTCGTCGGCGAGCAGATCCAGGCCGACGGCGGCCTCGTGGTGCTCGGGCCCGACGTCGGGGCGCAGGGCGACGGCGGTGTAAAAGCAGGTCTCGGGCTCGATGGCCAGGTGGGCCTTGAAGCCGTCCTGCTGGTGGCTGCGGGTCTTGTGGACGTGTCGGGCTTCGGGAACGACCGTGGAGACCATCCGGCTGGGGGCGGTGCCCTGGGTGATGCGCCAGCGTCCGTCGCGGCCGTCGGAGTCCTCGGCGGGCTCGACGTCCTGACCGGCGACCAGGGCCAGGATGCCCACTGCGTTCGTGGCCTTCTCGCCGAGTTGCTGGTCGGGCAGGTGGCCCAGCAGCCGCAGCGCATCGGTGACCAGCGCGTCGACCAGATCGGCGCGGGCCTGCCCGTCGTCCAGGCGATCTTCGGTTTGCCCGGGTCGGTGTAGTCGTGCGCGCTGCACTGGGCAGCGGCGATTGTCTCGGCGCCGGGGACCTCGCGGATCACCGTGCGGACGGCGGCGATGATCTGGGTGACGGTGTCCTGGGTGGCGACCGCGTCGTCCAGCACGGTGGAGTCCAGAGCCCGGCGGTGCTTGCCCTTCAGCACGCCGGTGGCCTTCACGGCTTTTCGCACGGCCTCGAAGATCCGGTTCGGGCGGGCGGAACGGGCCAGCCGGCGGCGGAAGTAGGCCAGCAGCGACGGGTCGAAGGCCATGTCGTTGAGGCCCAGTCCGCAGGCGGCCTTCCACCGCAGGTCGCACCGCAGTTCCTGGACCGTCTCGAAATCCGACAGCCCGTGCAGGGCCTGCACGGTGATCGCGGCGGCCAGGATCTGCGGCGGCATGCTCGGCCGCCCGTTCGCCGACGGATACATGTCCGCGAACATCTCAGCCGGGAACAGCTCGCCGCGATGCTCGGCCAGGAACGCGAACACACTCCCGGACGGGATCAACTCCCGGCACTTCTCCCACACGTCCGGCCCGACGGTCTCGCCGACCCACTCACCCATTGCCACATGACGAGTCTGGCCCTGCCGCGTCAGCGGCAGGGCCAGAACCCAAGATCTTCATGAGCCTTCTAGCCGCGATGGGCTACCTGCGGAAGCAGGCCCCGCTGTTGGGGGCTGCAGCAGGCGAAGGCCTATGTCATGGCCGTCCGGGACGGAGACGAGCCCCCGGAGGAGCTGGTCGGCCTCACCCGGACGCCGGAGAGGTGCCCTCCGCTGCCCATCAGCACCCTGGCTGGCCCGGCTCGGTAGCGGTCCGGCAAAGGGGACGGGATCCTGGCCGCACGGCTGCCCCCCGGCCGGGAGAGTCGGCGGACCATGATACCGATCATCGCCCACCGGATCATCGCCGGCGCCGGCCTGACCCTCGACAACCCAACGTCACCCTGACGAGCCGAAGTCAGTAAGCGCTGGGACGGCCAGATGAAGATCCGTATCTTGGCCACATGGTGGATGAGGGAGAGTCGAGACTCTTTGTGAACCGGTGGGGCGACACATCGGACCCGGCATGTGTAGGACGCGCTTCCTACCAGGATGAGTGCGTGTGCTTCGACCAGGCCAAACCGCACCCGCGAGCCCGTGTCGGTTTCCACCCCGAACGCCAGGACACTTCGACCGCTGGGTGGCGACATCTGCTGGAGTTGATCAAAGAGGCCGCGGAGGACGGGCGGGAGGAGTTCCGACCTCTGGTCGAACTCAGCGCCGACGAGCGTCGGCAGGTCATCACCCTGCCGACGACCATCGCCAGACTGACGGCGGTCAAGCACCTCGTGCTCTACGGCAGCAACCTGGTTCGAATGCCGCCCGAGATCGGGGCAATGACCAGCCTGGAGGAGCTCACCCCCTACACCTCGTACCGGCTGCATTGGTTCCCCTATGAGATCACCAGGTGCTCAAAGCTGGCCCGCAGCACGGTGAGCACCCGCGCGCTGTTCGGGAACTACAAGCTCCGTCCTCTTTTCCCTCGGCTCCAGGCCTGGCAGGGCTCCGTTGCTGATCTCGACCTGACACAGCTGGATGCCGGGCGCTGGGGAACGACCGCCGTCCGCGGGTGCAGTGTCTGCGATCGGCCGATCGAGCAGGGCGGGCTCCACCAGGTGTGGATCTCGCTGCGGGTGGCCACCGATGTCCTGCCTCTCTTGGTCAATGCCTGCTCGGCAGCTTGCGTTTCTGCCCTCCCCTCCGGCGCCGAGGACTACGTGCAGCTGCCGCATACAGGCGGCAGGGTCAAGCAACCACCGTCCGACTGGGACTGATCTCGTTCATGTGCGCACCGACGTAGGGCCTGTCCGGCGAGGGGATGCCTTCACGTCTCGGCGCGGCGGAACCTACGGTTTGTGGGTTACCCAGAGCAGTTCCGCCGGCCAGCGGTGTGCCCAGTCGGGTGGGTCGGTTTCGTTGTAGCCGTTGGGTGTTCCGAGTTCGGGCCGCGGCTCGATGAGGTCGTCGATGATGAGACCCGCGCCGCGCAGGACCTTGACCCAGTCGCCGTAGGTGAGCTGATAGCTGGTCGCACCGTCGTCTTCTGCGATGGTGTTCAACCCGAAGTAGTCCTGCTGCAGCGTCGTGGTCACGCGGCTGGCGGCTTCGTCGTAGCAAGCTTCGAACCATGGGCTGGCGACGTTGAACACCAGGCGCCCGCCTCGGCCCAAGACGCGTGCGGCCTGCGGGACGGCCAGGTGCGGGGGCGCCCAGCTGAGCCCACCAAAGTCGCAGAACACCAGGTCGAAGCTGTCGGCGGCGAAGGGGAGTTGTTCGGCGGCGCCTTGCACTAGCGGGTAGCGGGCCGCTCCCATCGCGCGGGCCGCTGCGGCGAGTTGGGCTTCGGACAGGTCGAGCCCGACCACGGTGGCGCCCTCGGCGGCGAGCGCCCTGGACCACTGGCCGGCGCCGCAGCCGAGTTCGAGGACGCGCTTGCCGGTGACGTCGCCCAGGGCGTGCAGGTGCGCGTCGGGGATGGAGTACATGCCCCACAGCCGGGGGGTGGCGCCGATTTGCGGGTCGTGCTCGTGCTGGTAGGCGCTGCTGATCTGGTTCCAGAGCCGCCGGTTGGCGGGGATACTGTCCACGTGCCGACTCCAGCACTGCCTGCCGGGGGTGGTCAACACGATTGGGGCACTGGCCGGCCCTCGCCTCGGTCCGGCCCTGTCTCGGCCCATGATCCGCCGGACGAGCCCTAGGAAAGGACACCGCGATGTCGGAGCTTCTCGTCGACTTCATCACCTCCCTCGACGGCCACGCATCGGGAGAGGGATGGCCCGGGTTCTGGGGCTCGAGGGCCCGGAGTACCTCGCATGGCTCGGCGAGCAGCCCGAGGCCACCTACCTGATGGGAGCGAACACCTACCGCCTGATGTCGGGCTTCGCCGCAGGCGAGCTCCCGAATGGCCAAGACGAGTTGAGGCCCGAAGAAGAGGCGTCCGTCGACGAGCTCACGCAAGCGTCCAAGGTGGTGTTCTCCTCCTCACTCGAGGAGCCACTGACGTGGGCCAACTCCACGCTCGTCCGCGACGACGCCGTCGAGGCGGTCCGCGCCATGAAGTCGAGTGGCTCGGGGCTCCTCAGCACGATCGGCAGCCTCAGCCTGTGCCGGTCCCTGCTACGAGCCGGACTCGTCGATCGCTTCCGGGTCGTGATGTTCCCGGTGATCACAGGGGCCACGGGCGACGAACGCATTTACGACGGCTATCCGGACGTTGCCCTCGAGATGATCGAGCACCGCACCTTCGACGGCCGCATCCAGCTGGTCGAGTACAAGCCCCGCGTGCTCGAGCACCCCCCGCTCGGCGTCCCTGCGTGACGTCGCCCCGTCCACCGGTCTGGACGGCCGCCAGGCCGGCGCCGGCGGGCGCGGAGCAAGACCTCATAGAGGGCGAACGGCCAACGTCAGGACTCCCGGTCCATCGTCGCTGTGCGGCGGGAGTTGACGCCGCAGCAGAACAGGCGAACGCACGGGCTTCACTGGTGCGGTGGTGGAAGGTGATGCACCGGCTAGTGTGCCGACACCCAGACCGACGCGGGCCGGCGGGCGCTGTCCCCGCTGTTCGGCGGCCCCCGGCCCCGTAGCGTCGTCGAGCAGTACTTCGACGCGAACGGCGTCAGCGCTGTCGCAGGCAAGCCCGGTACCTACGTCATCACCGACAAGGAAACCGACCGGTTGATCGGGACACTCGTACTCGACCGCCGCTCCGCCGACCTTCCCGGGCACATCACCAAGGAAGGCGGGGAGCTGGAGCTGACCTACCTGCTCCGGCGCGAAAGTTGGGCCGGGTGTTCTCTTCGAAGATCTTCTCGGCCCGGCGGTAGGAGAGCCGGGCCCGGCTCGTCTCGGAGCACACGTCGAGGGTCGGCGTCCCGGCCGGGGCGCTGCGGTCGGTGAGGAACAGCGGGCCGCAGGTGCGGCGGGGGCTGAGCCGGGGCAGCAGCTGGGCGGTGCCGGACTGTCAGTGAACTGAAAACTCCCCTGCGGTCCGACACTGACCTCCCCGGAGAACCTCATGGGCTGCCCACGCGTGTGCTCTTGGTGAAGCCGATCACGTAAGCGCATGTGGCAAAGCCAGGACTGGCTGTCGTGGTCATCGCGGCCGCGATGACCAGACCGCCTTCGCGGTCCAGGAGCTGCTCGCAGCCCAATGGGCGATCGCGCCGGCAGACCATACGACGTGCCCGCGTGGACCAGGTCGTAGGTCTTGCCGCCCACGGTGATGCCGGAGAGCTGTCTGTAGTCCGTCCACGTCTCGTTGGTGCGGACGGTGCCGCTTGCCGCGGCGGGTTCATTGCCGAGCTTGTCGTAGGACCAGCCCGTGGTGGAGCCGTTCTTGCCGGTCAGCTCGCTCGCGTCGTCGTAGGTGTACGTCGTCCCCCGGGGCAGGCGTTCTTGGTGCCGTCCTGGGAGGTGAGGCTGCCTGCCTTGTCCCAGCAGTACAGCCACGACGCCTTGGGCCCGGGTATAGACGCGAATTGCGCTCGATCGCTGACGCAGCGCGACGCCGGTGATGACGGTCCGGAATCGCACCGGCCATCTGAGCCCGGCCGGCCGTTGCCGAGACGGCTCTCGTGACCGTTGGGTTCACCGTCGAGATCGCCCCGGCCGATCCACAGCGGTTCACCAGGCGGCTACGACCCGGCAGCGGGGCGCAACAGCAAGCGCGGAGACAGTGTCTGGACCAGGGCCAGGGTGCTGAGGGCGAACATCACCACGCCCAAGGGGACATGGAACGAGGGCACGTGAGCGATGCCGAGTGCGACCTGCGTCGAGGCGAGTAGGAGGAAGCCGGTGGCGTACAGGACGGGGCGGGGTGATCCGCCGCCTGGGCGCCAGGCCAGGATCGCGGCGAGCACGTACAACACGGCGGCTGCGTACATCACCTTCGATCCGACGTCGTGCATCAGATAGCCGTGGGACGAGGTCAGCAGCATGCCTGCGGTGACCGCCTGGAAGAAGAGGGTCAGGGTCTGCAGTGCTATCGCGGTCCTGAGGAAGGTGAGGCCGCGCGGCGCAACGGCCGTCATCTGTCTGGTCATGGTGTGGTCCCCTCTTGTGGTGTGGGCCATAGACGGGTGTCTGTCCGCGCCGACGGCGTCAGCGCAGGGTGAGCGGGGTTTCGGAGGTGACGTGGGTCAGCTTCTCGGGGTTGCGGACGAAGTAGAGGCCGGTGATGCGGGCGTCCTCGACGCGGACGGCCATGACGCCGTCCAGCTCGCCGCCCACGTATACGGCCAGTGCGGGGCTGCCGTTGATCACGGTGGGCTCCCAGGTGATGGTGGCCTTGACCTTGGCGGAGCCGCCGAGGTAGAAGCGGACGATCTTTTCGGCACCGGTGACCGGATGCAACGCGGCGCGCTTGACGCCGCCGCCGTCGCTGAGCAGGACGACGTCGGGGGCGAGTACGTCGAGGAGGTCCTGCGGGCTCCCGCTTTCGATGGCGCGCTGGAAGGACTCCAAGGCCACCCGGGTCTCACTCGCGGAGGCCGTCCGGCGGGGGCGGCGAGCGCCGACGTGCCGGCGAGCCCGGTGCGCGATCTGGCGGACGGCATCGGGGCTCTTGCCGACGGCTTCGGCGATCTCGTCGTAGTCGACCTCGAAGACCTCGCGCAGCACGAACACCGCCCGCTCGGTCGGGGAAAGACTTTCCAGGACGAGCATCATCGCCATCGACATGCTCTCGGCGAGTTCGATGTCCTCGGCCACGTCCGGCGTGGTGATCAGCGGCTCGGGCAGCCACTGGCCGACGTACGCCTCGCGGCGGCGCTTCACGGTGCGCAGCCGGTTGAGCGCCTGCCGGGTCGCGATCCGCACCAGATACGCCCGCTGGTCGCTCACCTGCCCCAAGTCGACCTTGACCCAGCGCAGCCAGGTCTCCTGGAGGACGTCCTCGGCATCGGCCGCCGATCCGAGCATCTCGTAGGCGACGGTGAACAGCAGGTTGCGGTGGGCGACGAACGCTTCGGTCGCCAGGTCGGTGGTGTGGTCGGTCATCTCTCGGTCTCTCTCCCTCGAATGCCTGGTCAGGCTGCCCGCCCCGCGATGGCCGACGCCTCGCCGTGCTTGGCCTGCGGCAGTTGTCGGGGCGGTGGTCGTCCTTGGGCTCGGTGTGCACGACGCCATAGGTGTTCTCAGCCGTGAGCGGCTGCTTCGTTCTCCCGGGGTCGGACCGTCTTCTCGGCGGACAGATCCGGCGCGGCGGCCAGGCGGAGCTTGCGCTTGGGCAGGCCGAAGGTCGGGTGCGAGGTGCCCCACAGCGACATCTTCACGATGCCCGCCTTGATCCGCGCGGCCTTCCGGCCGCCCACATACTTCGGCTTCGCCCGCGCTTCGTCGTCGACCATCTGCAGGATCCCGTCCCGTCGCCCGAGGCTGATGTGGTTGCCCACGTACTCCAGCTTGGTGTTCGGGATCTTGCGGCCGGTCAGGCGTCCCACGATCGCCTCCGTGGCCTGCCGGCCGGTGTAGCCGGCCGAAGCGCAGGACATGGGCAGCGTTCGGCCGTTGTCGCCGATGGCGTAGGCGCTGTCGCCGACGGCGTAGACGTTCGGGTGCGAGACCGACCGCATGGTGCGGTCGACGACGATCCGACCGTTCTCGGTGACCTCCAGCCCGCCGGCGGCGGCGATGGGGCCGGCCGCGAACCCGGCCGTCCACACGGTCGCGTCGGACGCCAGAACGGTGCCGTCGGCGCACAGCACCCGCGTCGCTTCGACGGCCTCGACGCTGGTGTGCTCCCAAACGGTGATGCCCAGCCGGTCGCAGGCCCGGCGCAGGTGGCCGCGGGCTCCCGCGGAGAGCGGGGCACCCAGCTCTCCGCGGGCGACCAGCGCCACCGACAGGCCGGGCCGGGATTCGGCGATCTCGGTGGCGGTCTCGATGCCGGTCAGCCCGTCGCCGACGACCAGCACGCTCCCGCCTTCGCCCCGCCCGCCCTGCCTGTCCAGGTTGTCCAGGCGCTCGCGCAGGCGCAGCGCCGATGGCCTGGCGGCGACGTCGAAGGCGTGCTCGGCCACGCCGGGGACACCGTGGTCGTCGCCGTGGCTGCCGAGCGCGTAAAGAAGGGTGTCGTAGCCGAGCTCGCTGTCGTCGGCGTGGGCGTGGGCCACGGTGACGACCCGGTGCTCGGGGTCGACGGCGGCGACACGGGCCAGGCGCAGCCGTATCCCCGTGCCCGCGAAGACGTCGGCGAGCTGTGGAGCCGCGATCTCCCGGCCGGCCGCGAGTTGGTGCAGCCGCAGCCGCTGGACGAAGTCCGGCTCAGCGTTGACCACGGTGATCTCGGTGTCCTGCGGGGACAGCCGGCGGGCCAGGGTCCCGGCCACGTAGGACCCGGCATAGCCGGCGCCGAGGACGACGATGCGGTGCTTCATGTGTTGCTCCCGTCGGTTGGCTTACTCTCGGAGACTTGAGCGGAACAGCGCCCCGATTCCTGACAGGAACCGACTCCTGCATATCCGCTGCCGATCACGACCGCCTCGGTCTTCTCGGTCACCCTGTCTCCTCCCTCTCAAGGGGTTCGGCCTCAAGACACCGCACAACTGATCGCTGTGACAGCCTGTGAGGCAGATCACTCCACAGGTGTGGGTTCGGCACGCGAAGTCCTCACTCACCGCCACACGGGCCCGCCCCAGGGTCGGCAGGCGCCGACCGAAGCTCACCGCGAACCAGGCCGCACCCGCCCAACGGCTCTACGACGAGCGGGAGAAGACCCGTCCGCACAGATCCCGGCATGTTCGGCGTGCGGAGGTCGAAGGAGTATTGTCAAGAGTTGTAGACAACAGTTCGGTGGGCAGGACATGTCCGGGTCCCCAGAGCCGCCCGGGGTTCGGTGGCCCGTATCGGGTTCGGCGCCCAGCGGGCGGCGGGTGGGCGAGTCGGCCAGTGGCCAGCGGGCGGTGTAGAAGCGGTAGGCCGGCATACGGCCGCGCAGCGTCTTCGGCTCGCTGATGTCCACGCAATGTGAGACGCCGTCCTTGCCGAACGGGGATCACCGCCAGGCGGCGTGCGAAGATCCCTCGCACGGTGAAGACGACCGCGGCGACGTCGACGCTGGCGAGCGCTGTGTCCACGCGTGGCCCCACCACCCGGGCTCGGATCGCCGCACCGAATGCCTGGCACCGCTCCAGCAGCCCGTCGACCATCCGCTCCCCGAACTTCAGCAGCGCAGAGACGCGCCACCATGTGAGCAACTGCCGGGCCGCTTCTTCGGCTGCTGCCCGCGTGCCGCCTTGGCGGCCTTCTGCGCCGGAGTCTGGTCTCCGAGAGTGCGATCGTAGAGCCGACTCCGGCGGCCGTCACGCGCCACGCACACCGACCACCGGGAACGGGCGCGCGAAGGCGTACTTGTGCGCGCGCTGTACCTCACTCCCCCATTGGATGGTGGCCACCGAGTGGACTCCACTGCGCACCGGATGCACACCACGGTGGAGTCCACTCCCCAACGGGGCGCACGGTGTCGTCCACTCCCACCCGGTGGTGCGCACCGTGATGCGGGAGTGGACGCCACTCTGCCCACCACGCGCCGTCCTACGGATAGTGACGGTGCGGGAGGGAGAGATCTCCCCTCCGGACAAGCGCATCGCGGGCCGGTGCACGGCATCGCCGGAGCGTGGCCGAGGGGAAACACCGCGAACTCGAGGCTGGTCAAGGGTTGCTTTTCCCGGCGAGGGCGGCCCGTGTTCCGGTCGGCGCACCTGGGCAAGGGGTGCGCATCATGCGCAGCATCCAATGTGCATGACATTCCGCATGCGCATCGAGGGTGGGCCAGTCGTCGCTCCCC
This sequence comes from Streptomyces hawaiiensis, assembly GCF_004803895.1. Taxonomy (NCBI): domain Bacteria; kingdom Bacillati; phylum Actinomycetota; class Actinomycetes; order Kitasatosporales; family Streptomycetaceae; genus Streptomyces; species Streptomyces hawaiiensis. Next base: position 179,800 of record NZ_CP021978.1, read on the forward strand.
TTCGTGGTCGCCCTTGCCGTAGTCCTCGAAGCAGGCCTGGCAGGAACCCGGGTACGCGCCCCGCCCCGCGCCGTGCGGCCGCAGCACCTTCTCCTCCGCCCGTCTCCTTCGAGCTCGCTTCTTCTGCTGCTGCCCGCATGCCGCCTGACGGCCTTCCTGTGCCGGGGCCCGTCCCACGGGCGGATCGTAGCGCCACATCACGGTGGCGGAGTCAGTGCGGTCACTGCTCCGGGTTGTGCAGGTCCAACACGTCGCCAAACCGGGTGAATGATGAGTTCTCTCTGCGCATAGGGGAAACACGCACTCGTTCACCGGGCAACAGAACGAGGAGCATCAAGGGCCCTGTCACGTCTCGTCTGGAGATTGCCGGTGTCCCGGGGGCTGGTGGGAAGCGCTCGATCTCGATGAGGTCCGCGCCACCGCTCACCAGAAGCTCCCAGGCACGTACGAGTTCTCCTTCGTCACCGTCTGAGCCACGCCCGGTGTGGACAAGAGACTCGGACTCGGCGACGACGGACACGGAAGCTCCGGCGAGTGCGTCCTCGGCCATGGCCGAAGTGCCCAACTCCGTGCCGACGATGCCCCCGCCGAGGTGGTCCGGACACTCCCAGACACCGTCCGCGCGCCGCACGGAGTAGTACAACTCTTCGGCGATGAGATCGTCGTCCCGGCGGTGCAAGAGCAGGACGAACCCGAGGTCGCCGCTGATCCACACGTCAGCGACGATGACAGTGTCGGCGGGGACGGCCAAGGGGCGGGTCGCCGCGAGGTCGGTTGGTGGGTGCCCCAGCCGGAGAGCGGTTTCGGCGATGTCGGCCATGGGCTTTCTCATGATCTTCTTGCTTCCTCATTTCTTGGAGTCCCTCGAATCGGCCTGCTGCGTTCACGGCGACCTGTGGATGGGGCCGCCGGGAGGGCACGTCACATATCTAATCGGTTTACGTGGGGGGCGGCCGACGCCCATGCGAGTCGGCCGCCCCCGCACGCCGGATGACTTGGCCATGCAGGAGTAGGACATGTCAGCCACATATCCGTTCCAGCCGGCGACGAAGACCGACCCGTAGGTCTAGATCCTCGTCCCTGGCTTCACCTGGATGTTGTAGTGGACCGCCCAGCCGATCTTGCCCGGGGCCTTCCAACTTCCCTTGGCCTGCAACTTGCGCATCTTGCCGCGCTTGCCCGGGGGAACACTGTGCGTCTCCCCGTAGGTGGCGTTGCAGAACACCAGGTAGCGATTGACGGACCCCATGATTTGGACGTTGATGTAGTAGCCGATGTAGGGGTAGCCGTTCTTCGCGATGCTGCCACCCCGGCGGCTGACGACGATGCGCATGCCGTACCCCGTTCTTGATACGGCGCTTGCCGCACTTCGGGCTCATGCCGTCGGTGTCGGTGGCGTTGCACGGGTCCGCGCTGGAGTAGTCGTAGGCGTTCGCGGAACCGCCGGGCACCGGGCCGGTTTGCAGGAGCGCCCCCGGGCGGGGTCGTAGAGGCGCACGCCCATCAGCGTGAGACCGGTCAGGGTCTCGGCCGAGCGCTGTTTCTCACCGAGCCAGCCGTACCGGGTCGCTGCCTGGCCGGTGCTGGGGTTGCCGTACTCGTCGGCGCCGGATCGACGATCATGAAGCCGTGAGCCGTAAGTGTCTCGCGCGAATGCCGTATGACGGAAAGAAGCACCCTGTTTCCACCTCGACGTGCACCGGAGGTCCCTCCCAACGCTGGCACTGGTGGGAAGGCTAGGAGGTCGGGAGACCCTCGCCGCCACGCTGGAGCTGCTCGGGCCGCCCTTGCAGCTCTTGCCGCCCGTCCGGACTGTCCGATGTACCCGGCCACCTGAACGAAAGGCGTCGGATCGGGCGCCATCAGTTGGTGGGCGCCCGGAAACCGGTTCGGGTGGCAGGCCGGTGTCGTCATTCCCCAGAACTCCCCGCCCGGCTCGGTCTGCACGTCCAGGGCCTTGGCGGCTCGGGCGTGGTGGGCGCGCATGCGCTGTTCGGTGTCCGGGTCAGGGGGCGGGACCGGCACCACCACTTGGTCATCCAACCGCCGCGCCCGCGGCTTCGGCGGCCAGGGCGAGCAGCTCACCCACCGTGAACGCTTCCTCTTCCAGGCCCGCCCACGTGGCGATGCTGCCGTACCCGGACACGCGCCCGGCCGCCGTCTCTTCCTCCAGGACAGCGAACGCGTCCCGGATCGCCTGGTGCAGGGCGGGGTGGGCCCGTTCGGGGTTGTGGAGCATGACTAGGTCCAGCTGCTCGCCCCCGAGCTGCTCGCGGTTACAGCGGGCGGACCTGCGCTCCTCGACTGACCGTGCGCCGAGGTGCGGAGAACGCCCTTGCGGTTGAGCGGAACCCGGCGAATTTGCCGGGTTCCGCTCAACCGCAAGGGCCGTAGCCTGCCAAGCTCCGCAGTTCAGCTCAAAGACGTGGGCCGCCTTGGAGGCGGAACGGCCCGCAGCAGCTCCCACAGCGGCCGGGAGCCCGAGGCCCACACCGCCAGGGTCTGGCGGTCCACCACGTGCAGCCGCTGCTGCTTGGCGAAGTCCACCGCCGGGCCGGTCACCCGGCCGTTCGTAACGATCACCGCGACGTCCGCGCCGTGCACCGGCCTGGCAGTCCCGTTGAGGACCTGTAGATCCGGCGTGCCCACCGCCGAGCCCCGGGTGCCGTCACGGCGGTGCTTGCACTGGATCACCCAGCGCCGTCCGAGCGGGTCGGTGGCTTTCACGTCCGCGCCCAGGTCACCGCCCCCGCCGACCCGCTGCGCGTCCCGGCAGCCGTCGCGGCGCATCAGGTCCCGGACCGCCTCCTCGAACTTGGCGTAATGCAGTGCGTCGAGTTGAGACAGTTCGTAGCGCAGGCCCTGCGATCGGACTGCGTCCCAGCGGGCCTGCTGCTGACGGGCGCGGAGCCAGCCGGCTCCCGCGAGCACGGCGAGCACCAGGGCGACCAGGAGCACCCACCGGTGGGCCAGCAGCCAGTTGACCACCATCACGACCAGACCGATGACCGCCGTGGCCACCACCACGAGCGCGAGCAGCTGTGCGTCCCGTTGCTGTTGCCGCTTGCTCGGGCGCCTGGTACGCCGCCTTGCGGGCGGCCGTCGGCGCGTCACCGGTTCCCCGTCTGCGGGAACCGGACGGGGTAGGACACCGTGGGCCGCGGCTGCTGGATCCGTGGTGGCGGGGCGTCGTCGAACCGGATCGGGTACTGCACGGTCGGCTGCGGCCGCGGAGCCTCACCTCCGCTGCCTGCCGTCGTACTGCCGTTGCCTAACGCCACCACGGCTAACGCGAACCCGGCGAAGATCGTCACTTCTCGTCTGGCGCCCGGAGCCCACCTCGAATGTCCCCGTACGGGCGTCCCGTCAGAGCGCACGTAGTCCCGTACCCAAGGCATTAAAGCCTCCCCCTCGAAGCCACACGACCAGGACCGCCCATGGTGACAGCAGGCACTGACAACAGGTCCGCGCTGCACCACACACAGTGATCAAGGAAGACCTGAACCGGACGGCGCCGGTACCGGTGCTCGGCACAGCACCCGAACGGCGGCCGGCGCGCGTGGAAGGCATCGTGGGTGACCTGGACGCTGACGGAACGCATGCTGAGCTCACCCGTGCCCGAACCCATCTGCGCCCCGGATGGGCCGCGGAGTTGAAATGGGACGGCTTCCGGGCCCTGCTCTCCGTCGACGCCGGGAAGGTGATGCCGCGCTCCAGGCGCGACACCGAGATGGGCCCCGCGTTCCCGGAGACCGTGGCCGGCGCCGTGCAACTGCCGGATGCGACCACCCTGGACGGCGATATGTGACCTGTGGGGGTGTCTCAGCCACAAGGTGCCTCTGGCGGCGCAGCTCCCGTAGACGAGACGTGACGGGCGTCGCGGCCACGTGCCGCAGCGGCCGCTCAGAGGTGGCCGTCCAGGAACTTCCGTACCTCGGCGATGGTCATAGGCCCCGTGCCGTGCGCCACCGCCTCGCCCTCCTTCAGCAGGACGTAGGACGGGGCTCCGGTGATCCCGTATCGCTCGGTTGCGGCCGGACAACGCGTGATGTCGGCGCGGACGGCCGTCAGGCGGCCCGTGTAGTCGTCGGCGATACCACCCACGACGAGGTCCATCACCCGGCAGGGCTCGATTGCCTTGGGCCATGTCCCGGTGAAGTATGCGAGGACCGGAACTGCGCTCATCCCGAGGATGAAATTGAACTCCGCGTCCTCACGGGGTCGGTGAACCCGCTTCGCCATGGAGGCTCCTGACCTCATGTTCCGTCATTCCATCCCCATCATCCCTCGCGCGGTGTGCCAGGCCGGCCCGGTCGGTCGTCCGGTTGACCTGTCGGAAGGGAGGCACGGGGCCGTCGCAGAACCACGGTGGTCCCCGGCGCGAGCGGCCCGCCCCGGGCCCTTGGTGACCCGGCCTGGCCGCCCCGCCGGTCACCCAGCTGCAGCCGCCGCGCGCCCGTGGGTCAGTTCGTGCCAGGACAGCGCCCTCCACGACGACATGAAAGCTGTTTTCCAGGGCATAGCGGCCCAGATCACCGACCAGATGCTCGATGAGCGCGTCGACGGGCGGGCCGGTGCGCATCGTCCACTGGATCCAGTCGAACCGTATCCGCCACCGCGCTGCTCAGAGACAGCGCCCCCGGCGGGCTTCCCGAGGCCTTGTCCGGTCTTCACATCAACCCCCGGTCTCAGCTGGCCAATACCGCTCTTACCCGGGCCGCATGAGCCAGCTGATGGCACCGAGAACGAGGCACGATTCCTGGACCGATCGAGGACGCGGTCGTGGATGGTCGAAGTACGCGTCAGCTGCCCCGAAGACCGACCGCCAGCGTCAGTTCAAGGACCCGGTGTGGCGATGCGAGATCCGGAAACAGCTCCCGCAGCTGCGACATCCGGTACCGGACTGTCTGGGGATGGACGAACAACGCCGCCGCCACCTCCTCCCGCCTGCCCTGGTGCAGCAGCCACGCCCGCAACGTCTCCTCCAGCCGCCGTGCGGTCGCGACAGGCAAGGTCCGCAACGGTGCGAGGGCTCGGGCACGCAGGTCTGCGAACGCGTCCACGTCGGCGCTCAGCACCAGCTCGGGCAGGTGGTCCTCGGTGTCGCGAATATCGGAGGAGAGGGAGCGGGCGCGTACGGCTCGTGCGTACGAGGCGGACGCTCGTGTCCATGGCCGGGCCGGGCCGACCACGGCGGTGCGGCCGGTCAGCTGCCGCAAGAGATGTGATCGGTCGGCGTCGGGGACGAGCAGCACACCGGTGGCGTCCGGCAGATCGTCGAGGACGAGGGTGCTCGGGTCGAGCGCGCGGTAGGCAGGCCGGGCCTGGGCGGCGGGCAGCAGGACCGCGGTCAGCGAAACCGGAGGCTGCCACCCGGCCCGTTGCACAGAGGCCAGCAGCACGTCCGGGCTCGCGCCGGCGAGGAGGTCGCGGGCCAGGTGCTCCAAGTGGCGCTCGTGGTCCCTGCCCCGGGCGGCCAGTTCGTCGGCGTGGCCCGCGGCGCTCGCGGCGGAGAGCTCGTCGATGTAGGCGAAGGTCAGCTCGGCGAACTTGGCGACCTCGGCGGCGGGCAGACCTGCCGGTACGGCACCGGCTGCCAGGCATCGCCAGGCCACGCGGGCGCCGACGCGGTAGGCGCTGAGGAGGGCGTCCATCGAACGGCCCTCGCGTACCTCTCCGCGGCCCAGCTCGTAGGCTGCGTCACCGGCGTCGCCACCTGTGGCGTTCCCGCTCGCGAGGTCCAGGTAGTGCCCCAGGGCGGTGCGGACGGCTCGGCGGATGGTGCCGCCCATGCGGCCCGAAAGGGCGTTGGCGTAGGGAGGGACCTCGTCGATGATCGCCTGGACGACCTCGTCGGCGGTGGTCTTCAGCGCGGCCCGAAGTACGGTGACCGTCGTCTCATCCAGGGCCAGCTCGCTGGCCCTCCGGATTGCATGGCTCACGTTTTTGTTCCCTACGAACAATTCAGCCGATCAGATTCACGTCCTGCGGTCAGGACTTTACGCCCTGCGGCGCAGCAAGCTGGAGTCATGACGAGTGCAGCCCTCCGCAGCAGGGCGTGGAAACTGCTGGAGATGGTCACGACGCCGCTGCTGCCGTCGGACTACCTCGACCTGGTCAGCCCGCTGCGTGCGGGCGCTGACCTGCGTGGGCGCATCGAGGCCGTGCACCCCGAGACGGGTGATGCCGCGACCATCGTGATCAGGCCGGGGCGGGGCTGGCGCGGCCACACCGCCGGTCAGTACGTGCGGATCGGGGTCGACGTCGACGGGGTGCGCCTGTGGCGTGCCTACTCCATCACCTCGCCGACGAACCGCCAGGACGGCCGCGTCACGATCACCGTGAAGGCGATCCCTGACGGCAAGGTCAGCAACCACCTGGTCCGCAGGGCGAAACCGGGCACGCTGATCCAGCTCGACCTGCCGACCGGTGACTTCGTGCTGCCGCAGGCCAAGCCCGCCAAGGTGCTCTACCTGACGGCCGGCAGCGGCATCACGCCCGTGATGGGCATGCTGCGCGACACCGAGTTCGACGACGTCGTCATGGTCCACTGCGCGCCACGGCCGCAAGACGTGATCTTCCGCAACGAACTGCACGACATGGTCGCGGACAAGAAGCTGCGGCTCACCGAGGTGCACACCGACACAGACGGCATGCTCGACATCGCCCGTCTCGACGGACTCGTGCCCGACTGGGCCGAGCGCGAGACCTGGGCCTGCGGGCCCGCGGGCCTGCTCGACGCCGCCGAAGAGCACTGGAGCGAGCACGGCGTACAAGAGCGCCTGCACACCGAACGCTTCCGCCCCAGCATCGTCGTCGCCGGCGACGGCGGCGAGGTCACGTTCAGCGCCACCGGCAAGACCGTCGACGCGGACGGCGCCACGCCGTTGCTGGACATCGGCGAGGAGGCCGGCGTGCTCATGCCCTCCGGGTGCCGCATGGGCATCTGCTTCGGCTGCATCACGCCGCTCAAGGCGGGCGCCGTCCGCGACCTGCGCACCGGCGAGATCACCGAGGCCGAGCCGGGCGTCCTCATCCAGACCTGCGTGTCCGCCGCCGCGGGCCCCTGCGACATCGAACGTTAGGAACACCTTGACCGCAATCGACCCCACCGCCCACCTCACCGCGGAGCAGATCGAGGAGCTCGGCCGCGAGCTGGACGCGATCCGCGACGAGGTGATCGCCGACCGCGGCGAGAAAGACGCCGCCTACATCCGCAAGGTCATCTCGGCGCAGCGCAAGCTCGAGCTGGTCAGCAGGGGCGTGCTGCTGTTCTCGATCTTCCCGCCCGCGTGGATCATCGGCACCGCCGGTCTGTCCGTGGCGAAGATCATGGACAACATGGAGATCGGCCACAACATCCTGCACGGCCAGTGGGACTGGATGCGGGACCCGAAGATCCACTCCACCACCTGGGAGTGGGATCACGTCTCGCCGGCCGATCAGTGGAAGCACTCGCACAACGAACTGCACCACACGTACACCAACGTGATCGGCAAGGACAACGACCTCGGCTACGGCATCATGCGCGTCGACGAGGACCAGAAGTGGCACCCGTTCCACCTCGGCCAGCCGCTGTGGAACTTCCTCAACGCCTGCTTCTTCGAGTACGGCATCGCAGCGTACGACCTGGAGCTCGGCAAGAACCTGCACAAGCGCCGCCGCAAGAACCCGGAGTTCCGCGCGCGGGCCAAGGCCGTGGGCCGCAAGATCCGCAAGCAGGTGCTCAAGGACTACGTGATCCACCCGCTGCTGTCGGGCCCGTCGTTCCTCCCCACGCTCGCCGCCACGTTCACCGCGAACCTGGTCCGCAACATCTGGACCCACTCGGTGATCATGTGCGGGCACTTCCCCGAGGGCGTGCAGGTCTTCGAGCGCCGGTCGATCAAGGGCGAGACGCGCGGCCAGTGGTACCTGCGCCAGATGATGGGCTCGGCGAACATCAGCGGCAGCAGAGCCATGCACTTCATGACCGGCAACCTGTCCCACCAGATCGAGCACCACCTGTTCCCGGACCTGCCGAGCAACCGGTACGCCGAGGTCGCGGTGAAGGTGCGCGCGCTGTTCGAGAAGTACGAGCTGGAGTACGTCACCGGCCCACTGCCCAAACAGGTGTTCTCCGCGTGGCACAAGGTCTTCCGGCTCTCACTGCCGAACAGGAAGCCCAAGGTCAAGACGCCGGACCGCGAGAAGGAGCTCGTCGCCGCCTGATTCCGGTATTGGTTCAGACCTTTCGGCCGTAGTGCCTGCGGACGCTGGCGTGCCCGCCGAGCCCTCACCGCTTGAGCTTGCGCACGTGCCATTCATCCCGCTCGAAACGCGATGACATCGAGAACACCTCTCAGGCGCCGCTCCCGCAAGCCCCTCCAACGTAGACAAGGAAGGGACATGGACCGACGTCGCGGGCCCGGCGGCATGGCGGCCGTGGTGGTGGGGCTGGCCGGCGCGATCCTCGGGATACTGCACCTGGCCACGTTCAGTGATGGTCCCGGCACCGGCAACTCGTTGGAGCCATAGCGGCCGTCCCGTTGGGCTCATCGCCATCGTCGTCGGCCGCCGGGCGCTGACCCGCTCCCGCATCGCGCCGACCGGGTGACCGCAGCGAGTCCGTGCCCGGTCAACGGGGGGCGGCGGGACCGCCGTAGCCGCTCGCGGCGGACCGCCTGCCGGACCCGGCGGACGGTCGGCGGTTCAGCCCTGCAGGCCCACTCCGCGACCTGCAGATCCGTCCGGTCCTCCCGAACCCCGAGGAACTTGGTCTTCACCGGGCGCCATGAGGAACGGAACCGGAGTGGCTCCAGCGGATCGAATCAGCCATTTCGCGGCCTTCCGGCCGGGCGCAGCACAGCCGCTTGTCGAGACCGACTGTTCCCAGCTGGCACCGCGTCGGCACGCCCTTGCCGCCTCTCTCCGTCCGTGCCGTGGGCCTCGATCACCTCACCAGGCTTCCCGGTGGGCGCCATATCAGTCGGTGGCGACCCTTTCGGGGTCGTCGCCCGGGGTGCCGACTCGCAGCCACCGGTACCCGTAGGCGGGCAACTCGACGGCGAGCTGACCGTCGTCGGGCACGGTGGATCCCGCGTGCCCCTCGTCGAGCAGATCCGTCAGCCTCCCACCGGCCCTCGCCTCGGACAGCCGTAGCCGTGCGGTGACCGGCCGGCCGGCGAAGTTGTGCAGGGCCAGGACGCTCCCGTCGGTCGTGTGGCTGACATGGGCAAGGACGGAGCGCTCCCCGCTCTCGACCAGCCGGTACTCGCCCCAGGCCAGCTCAGGAGCCTCCCGGTAGCGCTCGGTGAACAGGCGCATGCGGCTCAGCAGCGAGCCGGGGTCGCGGCTCTGCTCGTACACGTTGACCTTCTGGGGTGCGAACGCGCCCTCCGGCAGAGGGTTGGGGAAGGTGTCGGGTGCGCCGGTGGAAAACCCGGCGCCGGCCTCCGGGGTCCACTGCATGGGCGTGCGGACGGCCTGACGGCCCTCGGCGGCCAGGTTCTCGCCCATGCCGATCTCCTCGCCGTAGAAGAGCACGGGGGTGCCCGGCAGCGTGAACAGCAGGCTGTAGGCGAGTTCGATACGGCGGCGGTCACCGTCGACCATGGGCGGCAGCCTGCGGCGCAGACCACGGTCGTACAGCTGCATGTCCTTGTCGGGACCGAAGGTGGCGAAGACCTCGGCGCGTTCGTCGTCGCTCAGCTTGTCGAGGGTCAGCTCGTCGTGGTTGCGCACGAACGTGGCCCAGTGGGCGTCACGGGGGGCGGCGGGCCGCTCCCGCAGCGCGGCGGCGAGCGGGCCCGCGTCCTCGCGTGCCAGCGACAGGTACATCTGCTGCATCCCGACGAAGTCGAAGCACATGGTCAGCTCGTCCCCGCGGTCCGAGTCGGGGTCCCCGAAGAACCGGCAGAGGCCGTCGTAGGGCAGATTGACCTCGCCGAGCAGTACGGACTCGCCGTTGCGGCGGCCGAGGAAGGCGCGCAGGTCGGCGAGGTACTCGTGCGGGTCGGGCAGCGCGTCGGCGTCGTCCTGCCCGTCCGTCTCCAACAGGAAGGGCACGGCGTCCACCCGGAACCCGGACAGTCCCAGCTGTGTCCAGAAGCCCATGACCCGGGCTATCTCGTCGCGCACCTCGGGGTTGGCGACGTTGAGGTCGGGCTGTTGCTTGTAGAAGCGGTGCAGGTAGTACTGGCCACTGCCCTCGTCGTACTCCCACAGACTGTCCTCCACGTCGGGGAAGACCACCCCTTCGGGCCCGTCCTCGGGAGGCTCGTCCTTCCAGACGTACCAGTGGCGATGGGCGGAGTCCCGGCCGGATCGGGCGTCCTGGAACCAGGGGTGGTCCTCGGCCGTGTGGTTCACGACGAGGTCGGCGATCACACGGATGCCGCGGTCCCGGGCCGTGCGGACGAACTCGGTGAAGTCGCCGAGCGTCCCCAGGCGGGGGTCGACACCGTAGAAGTCCGTGATGTCGTATCCGTCGTCGCGTTCCCGCGTCGGGTAGAAGGGCATCAGCCACACGCAGGTCACGCCGAGGCGCACCAGATGGTCGATGCGCTGCGTGAGGCCCGCGAAGTCACCGATCCCGTCGCCGTTGCCGTCCTGGTACGTCTCGACGTCCAGGCAGTACACCACCGCGTTCTTCCACCACAGGTCGGACGTGCGGGTCAGACGCATCGATACTCCTCGGCCGTGGCGGGCAGCGGGCGGGTGACGTCGAGCTGCGGCAGCACCTCGGCGCCGAACGCGTCGATAAATGCGCTGAGTTCACGGCCTACGTGGTGCAGCATCACCACGTCGAAGCCGAGTTCCGCGTACTCCTGGAGCCAGGCGGTGTGCCGGCCGAGATCGGACGAGACGTTGACGGTGCCCGCCACCTGCTCGGGCGTCACGTGCTCGCTGACGATGTCGAACAGTTCAGCGGAGTCCAGGTCCCAACTGGCCGGAGGGGCATGCACGTTGGTGCGCCATTGGTCGTGCGCCAGCGCGAGGGCCTGGTCGTCGTCGGGCGCCCAGCTCAGGTGCACCTGGAGGTGCACCGGCCCGCGCCCTCCCGCCTCGCGGTAGGCACCGACGATCTCGCGCAGCCGTTCCCGGGGGGCGTTGACCGTGATCAGGCCGTCCGCCCACTGCGCGCACCGGGCCGCTGTGGCCGTGCTGCAGGCGGCTCCGATCAGCGGCGGTACGTCGGGCGGCAGCGTCCACAGCCTGGCCCGGTCCACGGTGACGAGTCCCTCGTGGCTGACCTCCTCCCCGCGCAGCAGGGCGCGGATGACATCAGCACACTCGCGCAGCCGCGCGTCGCGGACCTCCTTGCGGGGCCAACCGGCCCCGGTGATGTGTTCGTTGGACGCTTCACCACTGCCGAGCGCCACCCAGAAGCGGCCCGGGTACATGGATGCGAGGGTGGCGACCGCCTGGGCGATGATCGCCGGGTGGTAACGCTGGCCGGGCGCGTTCACCACGCCGAACGGCAGATGGCCGGTGGCCTGGAGGGCGGCGCCGAGCCACGACCAGGCGAACCCGGATTCCCCCTGACGGACGCTCCACGGCGAGAAGTGGTCCGAGCACATGGCGGCGGTGAATCCCACCTGTTCCGCGTGCACCACGGCGGCGAGCAGGTCCGCGGGCGGGATCTGCTCGTGCGAGGCGTGTAACCCGTAAACAGTCATGCCGAGCGGTTACCCCCGGGATCCCCATGCAGCGGACAGCAGGCCGGAAGAACCCCGCGAAGCCGTTGTGCCCCGGCGGACTGTCGGCGAGAACGGGCGCACCCCTCGGGCCGATGCGAGGGCACGTTTGACCACGTCCCCTCGCATCCTGACCGCGCAGGGGCCCCACGCCGCCCGGAGGTCAACCCGCGGAGCTCCACGTGACCTCGGTGAGCCCGACTGGGTTACCGGTCGGGATGATTCCGGAGTCCAGGGTGCGTCGTGCGAGTGGTTCGAGCAGGTGGGCGAGGCGAGTGGTGGCGTCGGCGCCCAGCGCCTGCCACGGCGTGAGGGCCGCCGCGTCCGTCTCCGCCTCCATCTGCTCGTGAGCGGCCGCGCCGGCCCCGGTGAGGCGTCCCTCCTCGTCGATCCAGCCGCGCTCGCCCAACTCCGCCTGCGCCGACCGCCATTCCTCGCCGTTCCACTGACGGATGCGTCGCTGGAACTCGGCGTCGGTTTCCCCTGTCGCGCTCTTGAGCACCAGCGCCTCGACCGGCCCCAGACGTCGGCCCACCAGCATGGCCACATGCCCGTCGCCACGGTGTTCGCGCAAGGTGGTCACGGCCTGCCAGAGCCTGACGTGCGGCTGGGCCGGGCGGGGCAGGGCCTGGTTGGCCGCGCCGAGCACCCGTCCCGCCGTGTTCGCGGCGCGGGCGGCCTCCCAGGCGAGGTCAGCGGCCTCGGCCACCTCGGCGGAGGCGACGACGTCCGGACGGTAGAGATTGGTCATCGCGGCGTCCACGGCCCGCTCGCGCGCCTCGATCACCTGCTGCGGAGGTGCGAGAGCCCAGGCGTCCGGCAGCGCGCTCGCCGCCCGGTCGGGGTGGAAGACGTAGAAGCAGCTGGTGACGACGGATGCGGGAACCGGGCCGAGAGGCGCCGCGCGCAGGGCGAAGTAGCCCATCCAGTAGCCGCGCAATCCGAGACCATCCAGGACCTGGCGCACCTCGGGGGCGAAGTAGACCAGTTGGTGGACCGGTTCGAACCTCTCCCACATCGCCCGTGCGACGCTTTCGCTCATCTTCACGCCCTCCCGGCTCGTCCTGCTCGGCTGCGGCGAACGCCGAGAGGCAGCATCCATCATGACAGCGGTCATAACAACCCTCGGTCTGTAGACCTGGGCCCCTAGGGCATGCCGTTGCAGGTCAGGAGACATGAGGCGGAACTGTCACCGATCTTCAGGCGCGAGTGGATGGACTCTGCCTCGGCTACGGAAGGTCAGCCGGGACCGCTCATCTGCGCCTGCAACCCAGTCGCGACGCCGTTTGCCGGACCGGCAACAGGAGTGGCATACCGCGATTCGGTGGGCGACCGTGGGCCCGTGACCGACGACATCGCACCAGCATCGCCCGCGTCTGACATCCCATCGCCTACCGACGGATACGTCGGTGACCCCGCGGTGCGGGCGGAGTGGGACAACCGTTACGCCGACCGACAACAAGAGCCGCCGCGGCCCACCGCGGCGGCTGGAGCGGAGCGGCTCGCCGATCAGACACTCGAGCGGAACTGAAGCCTTGGAGCCGGCCCGGGAACCGACGCCGAGGATGCGCTGGGCGCCGTTGTGTGAGCGTAGGGACAGGCGCGGACGAGGAACGCGAGGACGGCGAAGGCCAATTGCGCGGCGGCGATGCCGACCACCGTCATGAAGGCTGTCGGAGCGGGGATGCGGGCGCCGGACCGGCAGGCCCGGGGTAGACCGCATGCCACATGGCCGCGGGAGCACGGTCACCCGACCGGGACGGGGTTCCTGCCGCGTCTTCCCCACTCGGCTCAAGGGCCCGCTTCACGCCATTTCTGAGCGGCGACGGACCCTGCCCTCCTACCGATGCCATGCCCCTGAGCCGCCAGGCCGCCCCGGCACCAGTTCCCACCAGCGGCAATCCGGCGATCAGCGTCGATGTCAGTGGCCGCCTCCATGCTGCGCCGCAAGCGAGGCAAGTCCCCGCTCACCCTTGGAACGCGGGGAGTTGAACTCATGGCGCGCACCGGCAGACCGCGGAAGGACCCTCGCGAGCCCGAAGAGATCATGCGGGCGACAGGCCTGGAGCCGCTGGAGCCCTACCCCGGCTGTGCCGCCCCGTGGCGGTGCCGCCATATGGCGTGCGGGCGGGAGGTCACCCCTCGGCTGAGCAACGTCACCAAGGGACAGCACGGCTGCGTGTACTGCTCCGGACGGGCCCGGATCGACCCCGAGGCCGCAGCCGCAGTGATGCGAGCGGCCGGCCTGGAGCCCCTGGAGCTCTATCCCGGCAGCGACCGGAAGTGGCGGTGCCGCCACCTCGCCTGCGGACGCGAGGTCACACCCACCTACGTCCGGATCAACTCCGGTGCCGGGCCCTGCCGGTGGTGCGCAGGGAACGCGCCGGTCGACCCGGACGTCGCCGCGGCCGACATGCGGGCCGCGGGCCTGGAACCCCTCGGTCCGTACCCAGGAGTGGACACACCGTGGCCCGTCCGCTGCAAGACGTGCGGAGCGCCCGGGGCCCCCACGCTGGGCTCCATCCGACAGGGGCAGGGCGGCTGCCACCCCTGTGGCCGGCGCAAGGCCAACGAAGCGGCGCAGGACGCCGCTTCCTACGAGGCCATCGCCCGTCGCAGTCGCGGCCGCCGACCTCGACACGAACGCAGCCGCTGCACAGCAGCGCGATGCGCTGCTCGCCGCGCTGCGACTTGGGCTATCTGGGACCGGCAAAGGCCCAGGACTTCGCTGCGCCGATCCCCGGCCACCCGCTCAGGGGACGGTTGGCGAGCTGTCCGAGGCCACCACCGGCCAGTTGGAGATCTGGAGCGCGTACGCCGAGGCCACCAGCAACCCCTTCGTCCAGGGCCGCCTCCATCACCTTCTGCCAGCTGTATGGATCACGAGCGTTGTTGACAGTCGCCGGGCTTGGTCATGGCGAAGACCTCCGGTGTGGTGGAGCTGTCTAGGACTGCACCGCTCGGAGGTCTTCGTGTCCCACCGTAATGCCCGGCTGACCGTCCACGGCAGGCGGCTACTGATCCAGCGTGTCCAACAGGGTCGTCCCGTCGCGCATGTCGCCGCCGAGATGGGCATCTCGCGGGCCACAGCCCACAAGTGGCTGCGTCGCTGGCGGACGGAGGAAGAGGCCGGGCTGTACGACCGTGCCAGCCGGCCGCACACGACACCGCACCGGACACCGCCAGTGCGTTCGCCTACCGGCGCAGCACCGCCTTCCAGCAGGCCTTGGCCGACCTGGAGGCCACCGGCAGCATGCGGGGCCGCTCGCCGAGGCGACCGACGATGATCCCGACCCTGAGATGCGGACAGCGGTTGACATCCCGTTGCCACAGCTCCTCGCCGAGTACGAGGAGCAGAGCGCCCGCTACCACCGCCTGGTGTCCGACCACGACCTGAACGCAACGACCAAGCGCCCCATCAGCGACGGCCGCCACGTCGACCTCCGTTGGGTGATCCTCCACCTCATCGAGGAGACGTCTCGCCACAACGGCCACCTCGACGTCGTGCGTGAGCTCACCGACGGGCGGACCGGCGCCTAGCTGATCGTTTCAGAATGAGTTGAGCTGCCGGTCTTGTGCTCGACCAACTTGGTCGGCGGGGTGCCCGGGGTGCGTGCTGATCATGTTCCTGACGGCCTGTGGGAGCGGGTGGCCCCCGCTGCTGCCTCCTGCTCCCGAACAGCGCCGTCGCCACCCTGGGCGGCTGCGCGTTCCCGACCGAGTGGCACTCGCCGGTGTGATGTCCGCCGGTGCCTCCCGTGCTCCGCCCCCACGGCCTGGTCCACACGGGGAGGGGGGCTTGTGGGGCGTTGGGGCGGTGGGGGGCAGATGGTTTGCCGCCGGCCGGTGTGAGGCGGACCCCCAAACACTCCCGCGTCTCACAGGCACTCCCGTAGCATCCCTTTCGGGGACCATCAGGGACCGAGCGTGCTGTCCCGCTGTCGAGGAGGGGCCTCTTGGACTATCGGCAACTGTTCTCCGATGACGTAGTCAGGCAGGAGTTCCTCGACCGGTTCGACGAGATCACGGCGGGCGCGACCGGCCTCGGCGGGTTCGAGAGCGTGGACGCCGGGCTCACGGCCGACCGGGCCGCCGAGGCCGTGGAGCGCATGACCGAAGGCCTCTGGGTGCCGGACGGATCCGGCCTGGAGGCGATTATCGAGCGCTTCACCCGGCCCGTGCACCTGGTGCAGAAATCCACGTTCAAGCTGCCGCCGGACGGCCGGGCAACCAGCGCGAACGTGACGGCTCGCGTCGAGCGTGCCCGTGGGCCGCTGGAGAAGGCGATCCCCAGTGTCGGCCGTATCGACCTGCGAAACCACGACCTGAAATGGGTCGGCACAGGCTGGATGGTGGGTCCCCGGCTCGTCGTGACGAACCGACATGTCGCCGAGGCGTTCGCCCGGGAGGCGCAGGCCGGGGCGGGCTCGGGTTCGGGGTTCGCCTTCAAGCAGTCCTGGACGGGCAAGGTCGTACGGCCCAGCCTGGACTGGTACCAGGAGTTCCAGCAGCCGGAGGAGTCCCGCTTCCGGGTCACGGAGGTCGTGTGGATCGAACCGGACCACAGGTACGACGTGGCCCTGCTGCGGATCGACGCGACCGGCGAGGACGGCGAGAACCCGCCGCCGCCCATCGCGCTCGACACCTCCGGGGCTCGCGTGAGCGGCTGGATCGCGGTGATCGGCTACCCCGGACACGACTCCCGCGCCGACCTGGCCGACCAGCAGCGGATCTTCGACGGCGTCTACAACTGCAAGCGGCTGGCCGCGGGACAGCTCACCGCGGTCGAGGGGCAGGACGTGGTCCACCACGACGCCACCACGCTGGGCGGCAACTCCGGCTCCGCCGTGATCGACCTGGACTCCGGCAAGGCGGTCGCCCTCCACTTCGGAGGCGCGGCAGGGCGCAGCAATGTGGCCGTGCATGCCGCTGCCGTGGCCCGGATCGTCCGCGCGCATGGCTGATGAGCCTGCCGCTCGGCCCAGGAGCGGAACCGGCCCGGACGCCGTCGTCGATGCCGCGTACGGGGACGGTCCGGGCGGTCCTGCCGTCTTCTCGGGGCAGAACCAGGATCAGGGCCAGGGCCAGGGCCAGGGCCACCCGGACCCGGATAAGGAGGCCGTGTCCGTCGGCGAGGACGTGGTCGCGGCAGCCGGTCTGGAAGCGATCACCCGGGCGACCGCCGGTCTGATCGATCCGGAGGATTTCCTCCAAATCCTGCACGACATGAAGAGGCGGGTCGCGCGCATCGAGATCGGTGGCCGACCGGTGGGAACGGGCGTGCTGGTTGCGCCCGATGTCGTTTTGACGGCCAGTCATGTGGTGGGCACCGCGCTGGAGTCGGAGAGGCTGCCGGACTCCCTGGAAGCCCGTTTCGACTTCGGTACGCCCTCCGGCGTCGAACGGACCGCGCCCCACGAGCGCGGCGTACGAGTACCGTTGACGGAACTGCTCGCGTCCAGCCCGCCCAGCCCCGCCGAACGAGCGGGTTCCCCGCTGTCCTGGGACGCGCCGCCGGATCAGCTCGACTACGCTCTCCTGCGCGTGGGCGGTGGGCAGGCGCCGTACCTCACCGGTGACTTGTCCCTGGACCGTGACGCACGTGGCCCACGCGGCGCACGCGGTCACTACCGGCTGGAGCCCGGAACCTACGACTTCCACGGCACGCGCCTGCTGTTCATCGTCCACCACCCGCTCGGCGAGCCGGCGCGGATCACGTACACGACCGCCCAGACCGAGATCAACGACCAGGGCACGCGGATCCGGTACCCGGAGGTGAACACCACACCAGGGTCATCCGGCGGCCCCGTCGTCGACCCCCGCGGCCGACTCGTCGGCATCCACCACTACGCCGCCGATGGAGTCAACCAGGGCGTTCCGGCGTCCGCGATCGCACGGGCCGTGGTGGACGGACCGCACGCCTGGATCCTGGATCCGCCGAGCCCCACCGTCCATCGGCCGAGCCCCACCGCACCTTCCCTGATGCTGAGTTGGGTGCCCGAGAACCAGCCCTGGGCCGAGCGCGTGCACGATGCCCTGACCGCCTTGGGACACGACGTACTGATGGGCCCCGCCGCCGACCGGTCGGGGCACCGCACGGTCCGGGAACACGTGGACGGCGGCGGCAAGGTGCTCGCCCTCGTGAGCCCCGCCTATCTCTCCGACCCCGCCATGACGGACGAACGCGATCACATCGTCCACGACTTCGACCACACGAGCGCCCCGAGCCGCCTGGTGCCCGTACTGGTCGAGGGCGAGGCGTCGGGAAGCCTGGCCCTGCTGCCCCCGGTGGACCTTCGTGACGTGCCCGCCGTCCCCGCCGTCCCCGGCACGCCGCGCGGGACCCGCGACCATCCGTACGAGGCCGGGACCGAGGCAGTCCTACGGCAGCGGCTCGCCTCCGCCCTCGCCGACTCCCCGTCCGTCCTCGCACGTCCCCCGGCCCCCGCCTCCCTCCAACCCGCCCTCGGCTTCCGCTCCGACGACCCTCTGCCCCGGCTGCGCCTGCTCAGCGACCGGGCGCGGCAGGCGGCCGGCACGGTATCCGGGACCGTGTTCGCCGACGGCGAGGAGAGCCAGTTCGCGGCGGGCCTCTACGTCACCCGCGATCTGGAGGAGGAACTGCTGAAACGGCTGGACGCCGACGCCGTCACCCCCCTCGTGGTCGTCGGGGAGGCGGGATGCGGCAAGACCAGCATCCTGTGGAGCCTTGCCCGGCGCCGCTGCGGAACGCCCACCGGGGAGGTGTTCTTCCTCAAGGCGACCTGGCTGGTCACCGGCCCGACGGGGGACAGCAAGGTCGACCCGGACACACTGGTCGAGGCGATCCGGCAGGCCCGCGATGACCGACGGACCGTGACGGTCCTGATCGACACCGTCGACGTGCTGGTCAACAACGAGGACGACTGGGTGCGGCTGGTCACCGTCGTGCACGCCGCGAAGGACGCGGGGGCCGCCGTCACCATGACGTCGAGAGTGACGGAGGCGGGCGAACTCCCCTCGGAGTGGCAGCGTCTGCGCCTGAAGGACTACGCCACCGGCGCCGGAACCGGCCCGCACACCACGAGCGAGTTCGAGCGTGCGGTGCTCGCCCACAGCAGGTTCTTCACCAACGACCCCCAGCTGCGGGAAGACCTGATCAGCAGAATGCTGGCGGTCGTCGCGCGGGACATCTCCCTGCACCCCCTGTGTCTGCGCCCGCTGACGCTGCGCATGATGTTCGAGATCTATACACCGGGCCAGGTCCCCGACGTGGTCGACACCACCGGCCTGTACGAGACCTACTGGGACCACCGCGTGACCTGCGACCGCCGCTCCTGGGACCGCGGTTCCCGGGGCTCCGGGGGCGGCCGCTTCGACGACGGTCTCGACCTCGATCTCGGCGAGACGGCCATGGCGCTCGCGCTGGAAATGCTGCGGACCGGCCGCCCCGAGGCGTCGGTCGGCCGGGTCCGGCTGCCCGCCAACCTCACCGCCGCACGCCTGAAGATGGAGGTGGAGCACCTTGAGGCGCGCGGGGTGGGCCACGTCGCGGGCGGCGTCTTCCAGTTCTTCCACCAGACGTTCTTCGAGTACGCCGCGAGCCGTGCACTCGTCCACGGCCGCGGTGCCGCCGGACTCGGCGCGCTCGTCGAACGGCTCCAAGTCCCCGACGGCGAGGACTACTTCCTGCTCGCTGTGCTGGAACAGGCCTGGCTCTGCGCGGACCGTACGCAGGAGACCGCGGACGCCGCGACGGCCATGGTCGGGCAGCTGCTGAAGACCATCGCCGACGACCTCGACGACGAGCACCCCACCGTCCGGTACGGGCTGCGCCGCGCCGTGCTGTCGGCCTGCGCCCAGAGTTCCCTGCCGACCCAGGCCATGCTGCCCGACCTGCTGCGCGTCCTCGTATCCCCGCGGCTGACACTGCCCGCCCTGCGCCAGTTCCTGGAACTTCTCCCCTCCCCGGGACGCCCGTACGAACCCCGGGACGCCTCCTGTCTCAAGGCCGCCGCGGCCCGCGCGGACAACGCCTGGCTCGCCGTCCTGGAGGTGCTCGGCCGCCTGCTGCCCCGCGACCCTGGGCAGGTCGTCAGCACCGTACGGATGTCAGGGCTCGTCGAGCGCGCGACCGAGGGTGGCCACGAACTGTCCACACGCGGCGAGTTCGCCGCCTTCCTCGTCAACCTCATGCCCACGCGCCCTGCTGACACGTTCCCGTTCGTCAAGTCCGTTACGGGGGCTGCTCTCGCGGCCGAGAACTACGCGTACATCGCCGACGTCCTGGTGAGAATGGCCTCGTTGAGCACGCTCCACGGCGAGCCGCGGACGTGGGCCGACCGGGCGGACGAACTCCTCGGCGACACCACGGTGGCCTCCTCCGTGCTCATCAAGGCGCACACCTCCGTCCAACTGCCGTATCTGCGCACGTTGTCCTACACCGACCTGGTCGACCGGCTCGCCGCGCTGGTCCCCCGGTTCTCCGACGGCACCGGACCGACGACCGTGGACCGTTCGCTGCTCAACGCCCTTCTCACCGCCGCCGCGGACGTATGCCCCGCCGACGCGGACCCGGCCCCCCTGGTCGGCCTCCTCGTCGAGGTCACTCGCAGAGAACGGATCGCCGATCTCTCCCGGGGCTCCCTGGTCCGCCTCCTGGACTCCGACACCCCCGCCGGCCGGGCCGTTCGCGACCTCGCCGTCGACTGGCTGGTACAGGGCATGCCGATCTCCGAGGCCTCCGAGAGCGAGGAACTCGCCTACACCCGCGCCAAAGTGGCCCGCACGGCCCTGGAACAGCTCGACCTTCCGCCGTACCGCGTGGCCGACGTGGCCGGCCGCGCGGCCGTGACATGGCAGTCACCCGACGGGGACCCTGTCCAGGTCTGGCGGTCGGGCACGTGCCTGCTCCCGCTGCTGGTGCGCGGGGCGCACTCCGGCATCCCCGAGGCCCGTACCGCGATCGGTGAACTACCGGGCGGGTTCGACGTGAGGGGGCCGGACATCACGGCCTGGGTGGATCCGTACAAGAAACACCCCTCGACCGTCGAAGAAGCCGGGCTCATGATGGACCTGCTCCTGCGCATCGGCGAACTCCAGCACGCCAAACGGATGTTGGTCAACGGTGTGACCCTCGACGACGCCTCGCTGACCCGGCTCACCGCCTCGGCTGTCGAGGCCCTGCGCGCCGCCGTACCGCCCGTCCGCCCCAAGGGCATGAGTCCCGAGGCCCGTACCAGACTGAAGGCCCTGGCCGAACTGCTCGTCGTACTGCAGCGGAAGTCCGGCTCCCTCAGCCTCCCCTGGGAAGAACTGGCAGGGTGGATCGACCGCGTCCCCGACCCGCTGGCCGTGGGATGGCTCGTCGAGCTCGTCGGAGCGGGGCTTGAGCGGAACAATTACCCGCCCGAGGCCTCCCTGCTGCTGCTACGCGCGCAGTGCGGCGCCGACGACACGCGCGACGGCGGCACGCTCGACTGCGTGAGCGAACTCGGCCGCAAGGCCCGCCTGTGGTGCGTGTGGTGGTACAGCGTCCACGGCACGGTCTCGGATGTCCCCGAGGCACTCCGGCTGACGTTCCATGAACCCGTCGACGCCCGCGCCGTCATCAAGCTGTGCAACTACGTCTTCACGGACCGGCGGAAGACCTCGCTCACCGAGAAGGAATGCGCCGACCTGCTGCTCGACGTCGGCCGACGCGTGCGGGCAAGCACTCTGGGCTCGGCACGGCGCAAAGACATCGCCCAGGCGTGGCGGGCGGCGATGTGGTCCTTCGTCCCGGACTGCAGCACGGACACCCAGATGCGGATCGTCCGTGAACTACCCCGCCTGGACGATGTGTTCGCCGGGGATTTGCTCCAGTGCGTCCCAGTGAACCGCACGCCCGAACTGCGCGCCGCACTCAGGGAGGTGACGAGCCGCCCAGACCTCGGCGCCCGCCTCCAACGAACCGTGCACCAGCTCCTGGACCAGCACAAGCGGAACTCCTCCGAGGGCGGCTGGCCCGACCTGTTCGCGGACCTGACCCGAGGCGGAGGCTGACAGCACGGGCGGCGACACGCCGTGCCGAGCCGGGGCTCCGCCGCTGTGGGGCTCCGGTGCGGCGAGAGACATCCCCTGGCATGACCGATCACCCGTCCACCGGCGTCGGCGTCTCACCCGTCAGAGAAGCCTGAAAACGTGTCGACGCGGTGGCTCGAAGCCCACGCCTCCCTACCCTTCGCCGCTGGCCGAGCCCGCCGGCCCTGCCGACATCGAGCGTGCGCAGCAGGAGACGCGGCTGTGCTGTGCTTCCCACCGGATCTGCCTCACGGCTGGCAAGACGCTGGCCGAGCTCCTAGCCGGCATCCATGCCGCGGCCGCCCGCCGTGAACTGTGGTCAGGCCGACGAGGCGCGGGTGCGCAAGTGGCAGCGAGGCATCAAACCCAGCGATGAATCCCAGATCTACGCAGCGAAGCACTGGGCTGGCCCGCCGACATCGTCCGCGCCGACGACTGGCCCAACTGGCTGCCTGTCACCGCCGACTGGGTGGTGCCCCCGGGCCCCAAAGCTTTGTGCCCGCCCCGAGAGAGGATCTGCGAACAGCGATGGAACGCCGAGACTTCCTGACGATCACTGGCACCGCCGTCTCCGCCCTCGCAGCGGCCTGGGCCAGCGGCGCCCACGACGCGCTCGCCCAGGCCCACGACGGCAAACCGGTCAGCGAGGACCTCGTCGCCTTCCTGGAGAACTCCATCCAGCACTTCGCCGGCCTGTCCACCGAGCAGCGGCAACACACTCCCGCGCTGTCGGACGCCCACCTGGTCACGGTGCCGAACTACTTGAGAAGGGCCGTTACACGACCGCCCTCGGGCTACGCCTGCACACCCTGGCGGCCTCCCTCTCCCAGACTGTCGCCTGGCACGCCTTTGATCTGCGCCGACACACCCACGCCACCCAGAACTGGGTCGCCGGTCTGCACAACGCCCACGCTGCAGGAGACCACGACATGGGCGCCGGCCTCCTCGGCGACCTCGCCTACCAGGCCGCCTGGCGCCGGGACCACACCACCGCAGCCAACATCCTGAACTACGCCTTGGCCCGGGCCCAGAACCCTGCCGCCCGTTGCCTGCTCCAACTGCGCCTGGCCCGCACCTTGGCCGCACGTGGCGACCAGAGCGAACGCCGCGCCGTGTTGCGCGCCCTCACTGCGGCCGAGCAACACCTCTTCGACGCCGGCGTCGACCGACCCGCTGGTGCGCCGGGGCATCTGAAGCCGACCTCGCCGTCGACTCCGGCCAGGCCCTCCTCGACCTTGGCGACGTCGGCCGCGCCCACCAGCTCATCAGCGAAGGCGAACGCCTACTACCGACTGCCCGGGACAAGACGAAAGGCGTGTTCCTCGCCTACCGCGCCGCGAGCTACCTCGATCTGAAGGAACCCGAGCCCGCCGCGGCCGCCGCCACCCGGTCCCAGCTCCTCGCTCGCCGCATCGGAGCACCTCGCTGCATCCGCCTCGTCGACGACCTGCTCCCCCGCTTCCAGCCCTACGCCCGTGCCCAAGGCGTTGCGGAACTCCTCCAACTCTCCGCCGCATAGCCGGCATCAGCCGACCGCGCATCGCCCGGGAGCGAACCAAGAGGTCACCTGCGACGTGCAAGGCGCCCTCGCCGCCGACGCACAAGAGCTGTGGATCACCTCAGCCACGCCAGGCCACGCCGCCCGGCGGCCTGCCGGCCACCATCACAGGCGGGTGAACCCCCTCGACAAGATCGAGTACGCACACCTGCTCAAGGATCAGGGCACCAGCTGCGGCGAGATCAGCACCAAGACCGACATCCCGCACACCTCCCTGCACCGCCACCTACAGGGGTAGCCGCACCGGAGGCGCTGAGGTGGTCAAGGCCAGATGGGCGCCTCAACCGGACGTCGGTGAGCCTCGACGGCCCGCTCCGGTGGTTGCCGCGGTGCGCGGCCTCGGGCCAGTGCCGCGCGCAGCGCCGGGGTGAGGACGTGGCGGGTCTCGGACGGGGTGAGGGCGGCGGGGGTGGGGAGGGGGTTGAGGTAACGGGTGTAGATGAGGCCGCCGAGGATCGTCACCACTGCCGTGGCGCGGGCGGTCGCATCCCGGCCGCCGAGAAATTCAACAAGCCGGGCCAGCAGCTCGCGTTCCAGGTATTCGCGGATCACCTCGGCGGCCTCGTCGCCCTGGGCGGTGAGCTGTAGGAAGTCGGCGTCCTCCCACAGGCCCGTCACCGCGTCGATCAGGCGGTCGGGGAGGGTGGCCGGGTCGCCGCCGAGGACGTCGTCCACCGCCAGCGCATTGGCGCACTGGAACTGCATCACGTCCGCGAACAGGCCCTTCTTCGAGCCGAAGTGGTATGCGATCAGCGCCGGGTCGACGGCGGCGACCGCAGCCACCGCGCGCACCGTGGTGCGCCGGTATCCGCGTTCCAGGAACAGCGCACGGGCCGCCGAGACGATGGACTCGCGGGTGGGCGGGTTGCCGCGGGGGCGGCCTCGGGTGCGGGCGGGGGCAGGGGCGGCGTTATTCATCAGCGTTGAGCTTGCGTTTCGTGATCGGCACAGTCAAGGGCGTTCCGGGAACCACACGAAGGGATGACCCGACACCATGCGTATCGCAGTCTTCGGCGCCAACGGACCGACCGGCCGCCACCTCACCGACCAGGCCCTCGCCGCCGGCCACGAGGTCGTCGCCGTGACTCGCCGCCCCGGCTCCCTCCTCCCCGGGCGGCAAGGCCTCGCCGTGGCCGTCGCCGACGCCACCGATCCGGCGGCCGTCGACGCCGCGATCGCCGGGACGGACGCCGTCCTGTCCGCGGTGGGCGCGCGCTTCAGCAAGGAGACCATCACCACGTACTCGGCGAGCGCCACGGCCATCACCGAGGCCATGACCCGCCATGGCATCAAGCGGCTGCTCGCCATCAGCTCCAGCATCGCCGACCCTAACTGGCGTCCCACCGGCGCGCACTTCTTCAACCATGTGCTCGACCCGCTGGTGAACCGACGCCTCGGCAGCACCCTCCACGAGGACATGCGCCGCATGGAGGCCGTGATCCGTCAGACGGACCTCGATTGGACCCTCGTCCGGCCCTCGGGCCTCTTCGAGCACCCCGTCGTCACGGACTACCACGCTGCCGAGACCAGCGCTGACGGCGTCTTCACCGCCCGTGCCGACCTCGCCGCGAGCATGCTGCGCGAGCTGGAGGAACGGCGGTATGTCCGTACGGCCATGGGCGTCATCACCACGGCTGTGAAGCCGAACATCGCCAAGCTGATCTGGCACGAAGGCATGAAGAAGAAGTGAACCGGGCAACTGTCGAACTCCCGGCCGCCATAGGAGCATTCCTCACCAGCTGTGGTGTCTCGGGACCTTGGTTACACGAAGTCCTCGAAGGTGAGCTGCTGTGGGATATCCGCGAGTGGTTCGGGCGGCTGGTCGAAGACGATCCGGTAGTCGCTACCGGCGGTCCGGCACCCGCTCATGCGCGGCGTGTACGGCCTTGTCCGCTTGCGCTTCGTACCGGTCGCGGCGAGCGCGTCAGCCCAGGTGGTAGACGCCGCCGGTCGGGATGCGTCCGAGTTTCTTGACGTCGACGTGGACCAGGTCGCCAACCCGGTCGTGCTCGTAGCGGATGACCTCGCGCAGCTGCTCGCCGGTCGGTGGGTCGAGGTCCCGGAGCCGGTTGAGTCCTCGCCTCACCAGGATGCGCTGGACGGTCGCCGGCGCGACGGTGATGCCGTGCAGCCGTTGAAGGGCGGCGGCTCATTCGAAGCGCCCGTGGGTCCCGGTCCAGCACAGCGCGTGTTGTCAGGATTCGCCACGGCCGAGTACCAGCATGAGGTGACCTTGCGGATCCACGGGACAGTTGAGCAGATCCGCGCGCACCTCCCCGCCAGCGTCGCGAGCCTGGAGGAGCACGAGCCCGCGGCCGGCCAGGACCCGGCGGCCGAGTACTGGCTGCGCGTCGAGTTGCGGGCGCAGCGGCTCGACTGGTTGCCTCGGATACTCGCCTCACTCGACCGGCCGTTTGTCATCGAGCGCCCCGCTGAACTGCGCGACCTCGTCATCGCGCTCGCCGATCGCCTCACGTCCTACGCCCGCCAAGCCTGACAGCGAGGAACCAATGTCATGAGACGGCACAACTAGCCCTCACACGGCCACCTTCCCCACCCTCCGCCCCGACGGAACCCCGCGCGTCACCCGGTCCGCTTCACCTTCGACGCGGCCACCGGCCTGGTCCGGGTGACCACCCGGGCGGGAGCCCGCATGGCCCGGAACGTGGTGGCGGGCGGCCCTGCCTGCCTGCCGCACGTCAGGGCACAGACGCGGGCACGAAGATCGTGGGCAGGAAGCGCAGCATCGTCACCGACACACTCGGACTGCTGCTGGCCGTGCTGGTCATCGCGGCCAGCGTTCAGGACTCCGTGGCCGGCACCCGCCTCCTCGGCCAGGTCGCAGCCGACGGCCCCACCGTTACCAAGATCTGGGTCGACGGCGGCTACCGCAAGCACTTCGTGGTCCGGCTCAGCCGTTCAGGATGCCGCCGACCTCGGTGACGGGGACCGTGTCCGCGGCACGCGGAACCGTCACGCGGACCGGCTCACCGATGTCCGACAGGGCCATGGTCAGCGTCACCCGCGCACCGGACATGTTCACACTCATGCGGATCTGTACCAGCCGTCCCTGGCCGTCGACCCACGCGTCGGCGAAGACCGGGAGGTCGCTGCCCAGGGTGTCGCGGGCCTGGTTCATCTTCGTGCGCACGTCCGGGGCCATGCGCAGGGTGATGGTCCGGTGGTCGAGGATGCCGCGGTAGCGCACGGCGCGCACCCCCTGGATGTTCTCCTCGCCCTCCCGGGAGATCTTGCGCATGGCGGCGATCTGCTGCAGGACGTGCTCGGGGTCGTTGAGCGGGGCCCGCAGCAGGTAGTGGGCCTTCGCCTGGCCCCGGGACATGACCCCCCAGGTATCCTCGCCGATTCCCTGGACACCGCTGATGTAGATCTTGCTGTCCGCGAATATCTGGTCGCTGTGGTCGATGGCGCCGCCCGGGAGGTCGACCGCCAAGTGGCCCTTGTCCGCGGCGAAGTCGAAGCCACCGGTGATGGTGAGGACGTACACCTGACCCTCACCCTCCAGTTCGAACTTCTGGCGGAACCCGGCCCTGTCCTCACGGAGAGCCGCGACGGCCGCTCGTACGGCGGAGCCGGAGCCGGAAGACGGTGACGATGACGATGACCCGGCCGCGGACTTGTCGCGGTTACCGGCATCAGTCGTGGAACAGCCGGCGCACAGCAGCGTGGCGGCAGCGGCGGCAAGCACGAGAGGACGGCGCATGGAAATCTCCGAAAATTCTTGGGCGAGCACTTGGCCACGGCGGCACCGCCTCGCACCGAGATCTTACGGAGTCGCGCACAGCGCGGGACGTTCGCGCACTGGCACGGGTGACCCTCCAGAACTTCGATCTGCCTCGCCCCGTACTTCGCGTCGCGCCGTTCGCCACGGCGCAGGCTCATGGAGTCAGGCAGCGCTGGCGGCCTGATAGCCGCCTACCGCTCAATACCCATTCTCGATCTTGATAGTGAGGAGGCGGCTCTCATCGGCTTCCTGCGGCACGGTGCATTGCAGCCACTGCTGGATCGCTCGCACCGCGTTTGTGTAGGCGTCGGCACGGTCACCGGTGCTGATTGCTGCCAGATGCCCGGTGAGCTGCTTCAAGATGTCGTCTGCCGCCAGGTAGGAACCCTCGGGAGCGAGTCAAGGCGACGGGGTGGAGGCGTGGAGGCCTTCGCCTCCTACACGGGCGGGCAGTTCAGCGGGGGCAATGCCCTCGCGAAGACGGTGCAGTAGCCGAACTGGTAGAGCTGACGGTTCGGGAAGATGTCACTGGTCACTGTGCTACTCCGTCAGGTTCCTTGTTGCGGGCTTCAGCCGTTGCTGGCCCGGCCGGCTGCATGGGATCACCAATTGCATCTTGTTTCCTGCGTCGGCCCGACAGCCCTTTCCGGCGCCGTCAGCCCGACGTGACGCCCTGCTGAGCGCCGCTCTGCTGCGCCTTGGCGAAGGGGTACTCGTCACACTGGATCGGCTTCGGAGTAGAAGGAGAAGGGTCAGCGGCTTACGGCGAGGCCAACGCTAAGACCCTCTACCTATCACCGAACGTCTGAGAACCTGCAGCAGGCCCGCACTGCGGCCCCGTTGCGCCAGGATTGAACGGGCCTGCTCAAAGCCGCGCAGCAGGTGCTCGTGGACCGGTGCATGCAGCTTCGCGGCGCCGCCGGACCGCCTCCCCTGCAAGAGGTGTTGTTCGGGACCGGCCGGGCTGAACTGTCGGTCACGCTCGCCACCGGCTACACCGTCCGCGCCCACACCGACGGCTGCCTGGCCGAAGCCCACCGCTACCTCTACGGCGACCAGGGCCGTTGGTTTCGCGCCGAGGTCACCGTCAACAACCTGCGGCCCGAGGTTCAGGCCCAACTCGGCGACGATCCGAACTACCGGGCTGCTCTGACCCGCCGGGCCGCCTGCGCCGACCACGACACCGCGTGTATCCGGGCAAGCGGACTGCAGCAGCAGGCACGGCTGGAGCCGGCCCGGCTCGCCCGGGTCCGCGCCGCGCACCGCGACGACATCGCCACCTATGACCGCCCGCGCGACCGCGCAGTGCACCGCGCGGCCGACCTTGTGGCCGGCCGCCCCATCCCCCACGGAAAGGCGCCTCTCCCTCGTGATCACAAGCAGGCTGTTCACTTCCGTCGCCGCGGCGATCCTCGCTCTCACCGGCGCCCTCGCCGTGGCTGCCCCTGCCAGGCGCGGCCGATTGCCCCAGCGGCCCATTCTGCGCCTGGGAGCACGTCGACTTCCAGGGCCAGCAGGGGAACTGGCACGGCGCCGACGGCTGGTGGGAGGGCTACATCGCCGACACCGACTCCTCCTGGGCGAACCACGGCATCGAGGGTCCAGGGATCCCGGCTTTCGTGCAGGTCTACGAAGATGCACATCAGGGCGGCGACATGACCATCTGCCTCGCTCCGGCCAGGAGGTCAGTTGGAACGGCGTGGCCAACGACCGCGGCGACTCCCACAAGTGGGCCATGAGCTGCTGAAATACCACTCAGCGCCGAGGGCCCTGCCAGCCCTGCTCGGCAGGGCCCTCGGCGTTTCATCACGGCCCCGCGCGCGGAGGCGTTGAGGGCCCGTCACGAGCCGCAGCAACCGCCCGCCGGAACTTCTTCGGCCCCCGCCTGATGCGCGGCCGCCGATGCACCGAGCTGGACCGACTGGGGCGCCGGGGCGCAGCAGCCGCCGGTCTGGTTGGTCTCGGGGGCGTGGGCGTCGAACAGCCCGGCCCCTCCGCACACCCCTGTCTCCGGGAGGGTGAGTTCGACGCGATCGGCGGACGCGAGGTCCTCGGCGATGGCGGCGGCGACGGAGCGGACCTGCTCGTAGCCGGTCATGGCCAGGAAGGTCGGGGCGCGGCCGTATGACTTCATCCCGACCAGGTACGCGCCCTGTTCGGGGTGGGACAGTTCGCGGTGGCCGTGGGGGTAGACGGTGCCGCAGGAGTGCTGGTTCGGGTCGATCAGCGGTGCCAGCTCCACCGGTGCTTGCAGACGCTCGTCCAGGCCGAGGCGGATCTCGGAGAGGAACGACAGGTCGGGGCGGAAGCCGGTCAGCACGATGACCTCGTCGACCGGGTCCGAGCGGCGGCCGTCCTCACCCATGAGCACGAGGCGGCCGTCGCCGTCGCGCTCGATCGCGTCGGTGCGGAAGCCGGTCACTGCGTCGGCGTACCCGTCGTCGACGGCGGCCTTCGCCGCCAGGCCGAGCGCGCCGCGGGCGGGCAGCTGGTCGGCTTCGCCGCCGCCGAAGGTGGAGCCGGAGATGCCCCGGCGCAGGATCCACACCCCGTGCGTGCCCTTCCCGTCGTCGGCCTGGGCCAGGTCGGCCAGGTAGGCGAGCGCGGTGAAGGCGGAGGCTCCGGAGCCGATGACCGCGACGCGCTTGCCCGCATACCGCGCCCGGGCCTTCGGGTCCTTGAGGTCGGGGACGCGGTAGGCGATGCGGTCGGCCGCCGCGCGCTCACCGAGGGCGGGCAGGCCGCTGGCGCCGGCGGGGCTCGGGGTGGTCCAGGTGCCGGAGGCGTCGATCACGGCGCGGGCGAACAGGCGCTCCTCCAGGCCGTCGGTGTAGGTGACGTGGACGACGAAGGGCTGGGTGGCGCGGTCGGCGTCGACGATCCGGTCGCGGCCGGCCCGGGAGACGCCGGTGACGGTGGCGCCGAAGCGCACCCGCGCGCCGAGGACGTCGGCCAGCGGCTGGAGGTACTGCTCGGCCCAGTCCCCGCCGGAGGGGTAGGTGGCCTGGTCCGGCTTGGTCCAGCCGGTCGGGGCCAGCAGCTTCTCGGCCACCGGGTCGGTCAGCTCCCCCCAGGTGGAAAACAACCTGACATGCGACCAGTCGCGCACCGCGGCTCCGGCAGCCTCTCCGGCCTCCAGGACCAAGGGCTCGATGCCGCGTTCGGTCAGGTGGGCGGCGGCGGCCAGACCGACCGGCCCGGCTCCGATCACGACGACGGGCAGCTCGGTGATGGCGGGCGCGTTCACGGCGACTCCTCGGTGTTTCGACATCCGTCGATGGCTTGCGCCGCCAGCATGCCACCTGTATTGATGAGCGTCAACATAGACATTCATCGAAATCAGAAGCTTCGTTTTGGAGCACGTCGACGTCGCGGTGATCGGCGGCGGGCAGTCCGGGTCGGCCACCGCCCACGCCCTGCGCGGGAGGGCCTTCAGCCCGTGACAGTGGAGGCGTCGGACCGTGCGGACGGATCGTGGCCGCGCTGCTACGACAGCCTCACCCTGTTCTCGCCCGCCCGGTACAGCCCCCTGGCCCGCATGACGTTTCCCGGCGGTAATCCGGACCGCCACCCGCACCGGGACGAGGTCGTCGCCTACCTGACTACCTACGCGGCCCGCCTGGATGCCCACATCCGTACCGACCGCCGGGTCACCGCCGTGGGGCGCGACGACGGCGCGTTCGAAGTGGGCTTGAAAGGCGGCGGTCGGCTCGCGGCGCGGGCCATGGTCGCGGCACCGGACACCTTCGGCCGACCGCACAGGCCGCACAGGCCGGATCTGCCGGGCCTGAAGAAGTTCACCGGCCGGGTGCCGCACGCCGCCGACTACCGGAGCCCGGAGCCGTTCGCCGGGCAGCGGGTGATCGTGGCGGGAGGATGCCCCGGACCTGCGGGAGCTGAGCAGCACCATTGAGGGCGACAAAGTCACCTGGGCCGACGGAAGCATGGAGAAGGTGGACACGATCCTCCTCGCCACCGGCCACCGGCCACCGGCCGGACCTGCCCTACCTGACCGGCCTGAGCGCGCTCGGCAAGACGGGGCACCCGCTCCACCACGACGGAGTCTCACCCGGCCATCGGGGCCTGGCGTTCGCGGGGGTCGGAGTGGCAGCGCAGCCTGTCCTCGAACTCACTGCGTGGGTCGGCCGGGACGTGAGACGCGTTGCGCGGCGCCTGGCCGCCCATCTGTCACGGAGCTGAGCCAGGCCCTGTGGCCTGTTCAGCTTGGTTCGACATGTGTCAACATAGACGTATGTCGAATGCGAAGGTGCTGCCGCTGCTCGAACCCGCCGGCCAGGCGGTGGTGCCGTGCTGCCCGCCACTGACCGAACGGCCCATGACAGCCGACGAGGCCGAGACGGCCGCGCGGATGTTCAAGGCACTCGGTGACCCGGTACGGCTGCGCCTGTTCTCTGCGGTCGCCTCGCACGAGGGCGGCGAGGCGTGCGTCTGCGACATCTCCGACGTCGGCGTCTCCCAGCCGACCGTCTCCCACCACCTGAAGAAGCTCAGGGAGGCCGGCCTGCTCACGTCCGAGCGGCGCGGCACCTGGGTCTACTACCGCGTCGAGCCGTCCGTGCTCGCCGCCATGGGCAAGCTGCTGACGACTGCCACTTCCTGACCCTCCGATGTTGGTCGGCGTGACTGCGGGCTCGGCACCGCGAAGACGCTCGGCTGGACCGGGAGCAGGAACACCGGCCCCGACACTCCGACGGGCGCGGTGACCACGGCGATCAGCAGCCCGGAGGTCGGCCCTCCCAGCGCCATCCACGTGCCCACCGCCGCCCCCGCCCGTCGATCACCGGACCAGTGTCAGCGGACCGTCAGCCGGTGCGGCCGCTCTGCAACGAGACGTTCACGAGCGGCAGTCGCATCCGAGGCGGCAGCCACACGCGACGGCCTCGGCGCCGGCGGGCGGCGCCACCGCGGCGGGGGCTGCGCAGCAGCCCTTGCCCTGCCAGGCCTCGCGGCCTTCCTTCACCGCGATGGCGGCGATGGCCAGGGCGGCGGTCGGGTCGGCCCAGGCCCAGCCGAGGGTGGCGTTGAGGACCAGACCGAGAAGGACCACGGCGGACAGGTACGTGCAGAGCAAGGTCTGCTTGGAGTCCGCCACCGCACTGGCGGAGCCGAGTTCGCGTCCGGCCTGGCGCTGCGCGGCGGACAGGAACGGCATCACGGCCAGGGAGAGGGCGGCGAGCACGATGCCAGGGAGGGAGCGTTCGGCCTCGCCGGTGCCGGCCAGGGCGCGCACGGCATCGACGGTGACGTACGCGGCGAGCGCGAAGAACGACACCGCGATGATCCGCAGCGTCGTCTTCTCCCTGGCCTCACGAACGGCGTGCTCGCGGGCGGAGAACTGCCAGGCCACCGCGGCGGCGGAAGAGACCTCGATGACGGAGTCCAGGCCGAAGCCGATCAACGCCGTGGATGAGGCGAGCGTGCCCGCGGTGATGGCTACGATCGCCTCGATGACGTTGTAGGTGATCGTCGCCGCAACCAGCAGCCGTATCCGCCTGGCAAGCGCCTCCCGACGGGCCGGGGCAGAGCCGAGCGATATCGATGTCTCCGCGCTCATGGTCAGCAGCAGCCCTTCGTCTCGGCGTCGGGGCAGGTGCGCTCGGCCTCGACGGCGACCACGGCGGTGCGAAGGTCGTCCAGCGCATGGCCGAGACGTTCGTCGGCCAGTTCGTAGCGGGTGCGGCGCCCGTCCGGCACGGTGACGACCAGTCCGCAGTCCCGCAGGCACGCCAGATGGTTCGACAGCCTCGTGCGGGAGATCCCGAGGGCGTCCGCAAGGTCGGCGGGATAGGCAGGGGCTTCGCGCAGGGCGAGCAGGATGCGGCAGCGGATCGGGTCGGCGAGCGCGCGGCCGAAGCGGGCCAGCACCTCGATATCGGAGGCAACAGTCAGCACAGCCACAAAGTACACGGTTTCCTGAATTCAGGAAACCGTGTACTGATTGATCCCCGGCAGCTTGCCCGCATCCGCGGGCTCCTTCACGTGCGGGACGGTCTACGCCCATGAGAGCGGCCGAGGCGGGTCCGGTCCAGTCGCCGTAGCCGAGCAGACGCAGTCGCGGCTCTTCCACGGCACGCGAGTTCTCGGTCGGGATGTGGCCACGTGCCTGCCGCAGGCCGAGCGGGATCAGGTGGGACAGCGCCGGTCGGAAGCCGGTGCACCAGATCACCGCGTCGGCCTCGGCACGTGAGCCGTCAGTCCATTCGAAGCCGGTCTCGGTGAGCCGAGTGCACATCGGCCGCTACTGCAGCAGACCGGCATCCCGGACTGCGCGTACGTGAGGGACGGCGACGATGTCGCCGAGGGAGGCGACGCCGCCGGTGTCGGTGCGCCCCTCATCGAGCGCGCGACGACGGGCGGTGGCCCGTCGAACAGCACCCGGCCGTCGATGTCGTCCGCCAGGTAGCGCTGCGGGCGCTGGGTCACCCACGTCAACGGCACTCCGGCGAGGGCGAGGTCGGCGGCGATCTGCGCACCGGAGTCGCCCCCGCCCACCACGACGACACGCAGGCCGGCGAAGTCGGCCGGGCGGCGGTAGCCGACGATGTGCAGCTGGCGGCCTGCGAACGTATCGCCCCGGGAAACAGCGAACGTATCGCCCCGGGAAACAGCGGGCGGGAAGGGACGCGACCAGGTGCCGGGCGCTGATGACCGCCCGTGCCCGCCACG
Organism: Streptomyces hawaiiensis; assembly: GCF_004803895.1. Classification (NCBI taxonomy): domain Bacteria; kingdom Bacillati; phylum Actinomycetota; class Actinomycetes; order Kitasatosporales; family Streptomycetaceae; genus Streptomyces; species Streptomyces hawaiiensis. The sequence continues at coordinate 213,509 of NZ_CP021978.1, forward strand.
CGCCGTAGTCGGTCTCCACCCGGAGCCTGCCGCCGTCGCGGTGCACAGGCTGGTCACCGCGTCGCCTCCAGCGCCTCGCCGGTAGCGGCGGCGAACTTCTTGCGCCAGGCCAGCGACACGTAGACGAGCGCGACCAGGACCGGCACCTCGATCAGCGGGCCGACAACTCCAGACAAGGCCTGGCCGGAGGTGACGCCGAAGGTGGCGATGGCGACCGCGATGGCGAGCTCGAAGTTGTTGCCGGCCGCCGTGAAGGCGAGGGTCGCGGTGCGGTCGTAAGCGAGGCCGATGGCCTTGCCCAGCGCGAAAGTGCCGAACCACATCACGGCGAAGTAGACCAGCAGCGGCAGCGCGATCCGGACCACGTCCAGCGGCTGCGAGGTGATTGTCTTCCCCTGCAGGGCGAACAGGATGACGATCGTGAAGAGCAGACCGTACAGTGCCCAGGGGCCGATCTTCGGCAGGAAGCTGGACTCGTAGCGGTCGCGGCCCAGCTTCTTCTCGCCGATGCGGCGGGTGAGGAACCCGGCGAGCAGCGGGAGGCCGAGGAAGATGACGACATTCAGGGCGATCTTCCACATGGAGATGTCGAGGTGCTCGCCGTCGCCGAGGCCGAGCCAGCCGGGCAGCAGGCCCAGGTAGAACCAGCCCAGCAGTCCGAAGGCGACGACCTGGAAGACCGAGTTGAGGGCGACCAGGACGGCCGCTGCCTCGCGGTCGCCGCAGGCCAGGTCGTTCCAGACGATGACCATGGCGATGCAGCGGGCGAGCCCGACGATGATCAATCCGGTGCGGTACTCGGGCAGGTCCGGCAGGAAGATCCACGCCAGGGCGAACATGACGGCGGGGCCGAGGATCCAGTTGATGACCAGCGACGAGACCATGAGCTTCTTGTCGCCGGTGACGGCGTCGAGCCTGTCGTAACGGACCTTCGCCAGGACCGGGTACATCATGATCAGCAGGCCGACAGCGATCGGCAGTGAGATGCCGCCGATCTCCACCTTGGCGAGGGCGTCGTTCAGGCCGGGGATCAGGCGGCCGAGCCCGAGACCGAGGGCCATGGCAAGAAGGATCCACACGGCCAGGAAGCGGTCGAGCGCCGACAGCTTCGCGACGACGGACGATTCCTCGGTGGTCGCGGGTGCTTCGGTGCGGGTCACGGGCAGGCCCTCTTGTTGGCGGCGGCGGCGCGGGCGGACTCGGCCAGGTCGGCGAACTGTCCGGCCAGGGTGGCGATGACGTCGGGCTTGAGCCGGTAGTAGGTGTACCGGCCGCACGGCTCCGTCTCCACCACGCCGGCCTCGCGCAGGACTCTCAGGTGGTTGGAGAGGTTGGTCTGGCGGGCGCCGGTCTCCTCCACCAAGTGCGTGGTGCACAGCGTCTCGCGGGCCAGCAGGGTCACGATCTGGAGCCTGAGCGGGTCGGCCAGAACCCGGATCAGGTCAGTGTCGACTGACGTCATCATGCGCTGATACTGTCACATCAGTGATGGCTGACACCATCAGGCGCTGATGCCATGGCTCGCTGACACCCGCCCGTCTGCCCGCCGTTGAGAAGAGACCCCCCGTGCCCGACAAGCCCTCCGTGCTGTTCGTCTGCGTCCACAACGCCGGCCGCTCCCAGATGGCCGCCGCCTGGCTGACCCACCTGGCCGGGGACCGCGTCGAGGTCCGCTCCGCCGGCTCCAACCCGGGCACCGAGGTCAACCCGGCCGCCGTCACCGCCATGGCCGAGGTCGGCATCGACATCTCCGCCGAGACCCCGAAGATCCTCACCGTCGATGCCGTGAAAGAGTCCGACGTGTGCATCACGATGGGCTGCGGCGACACCTGCCCGGTCTTCCCCGGCAAGCGCTACCTGGACTGGAAGCTGGAGGACCCGGCAGGCCAGGGCGTGGAAGCCGTCCGGCCCATCCGCGACGCGATCAAGACCCTGGTCGAGGGCCTGATCGACGAGATCACCCCGGGGACCACCGCCAGCCGGCCGACCGAGGGCAGGTCGTAACCTGAGCCACTTGCAGCCTTCGGCCGGACGATGGCGCCCGGCAGCATCGGATGCCGTGTGGAAGGGATCCGGTGTGACGTGGACGCTGCCGGAGCCGTTGGCTGAGCACGCCCGTGCCCAATCCCGATCTGCCGCCGGGCTGGGCGGGCGAGCCGAAGTGGGACGGGTTCCGGGCGCTGCTCTCCGTCGGCGCAGGCCGTGTAGTGCCGCGCTCCAGGCGCGGCACCGAGATGCTGCCGGCTGTCCTCGCCTACCCCCGCGGGCACCGACCGCGTCCGATGCCGCCTGAGCATCCTTGGTGCCGATGAGGAGCTCGTCGAAGCGCTCTCCTGACCGGCTCTTGTCGACAGCCACGCGGAGGGTGGGGAGCCCGCGCTTGCAGGGTCACCTTGCCGTCGGCCTCGGCGATGATGCCCTCCTCGGCCGGCACGCGGAAGACGTTGTCCATGACCTCCCGCTTTGCAGCCCCGCCCTCCCTGCGCTTGGGGACCTGCTCGGCCAGGTAGCCCCAGTGCTGTGGTGACAGTGCACCCGGGGAACTGTGGTGGGAAGACGAGGACGCCTGGGGAGCCAGCCGCCCGTGGCCGGCTATGTGCATCGCGCCCCTGCGTCAGTCCAACTCCCGGGCGAGCCAACCCAGTTCGAGACGTCGTTCGAGGCCGAGGATAGGCTGTTTCGGGACCGGCACCGATCCGCCGACCCCGCATCGTGACCGAGAGTGACTATGGCACCCCACAATAATCAGCTGGCCCACGACCTCGACGGCACGGGACCGCTGCTCGTGGCCGTTCACGGCATCACCGAAAACCGGAGCTTCTGGAACCCCGTTCACCTGCAGCAGCACTTCCGCGTGCTGAGCGTCGACCTGCGTGGCCACGGCGACTCGCCTCGGACCCGGCCGTACGGGATCGACGAGTCGGTGGAGGACATCCACCAGCTGATCGAGTCGCTGGGCAAGGACCTGGCCGGGGACCAATGCCCGTTCATCGTCGGTCACTCCCTCGGCGGGGTGATCGCGACTGCCTACGCAGCCCGTTACCCGACCCGCGGCGTGGTCAATGTCGACCAGTCGCTGCGGGTCGGTCCACTGCCTGCGGAGATAGCCGCCGCCGTGCGGGGAGAGGGCTTCGCGGACTTCGTCCGTACGGTGTTCGCCCCACTGTACGGCGAACTGGACCCTGCGCTGGTGGCCGACATCGAGCGCCGCCGCACCCTCGACCAGGAGGTGTTCAACGGGTTTTGGGCCCCGTTGCTTGATTGGGACGCCGACACGCTGGCAGCGTGGTCTCGACGCACCACGAGCCTCCCGCCCGATGTGCCGTACCTGTCCTTGCACGGAACCGATCCCGGTGGTGACTACGCCGACTGGCTCACCGACCGCATCCCCGGTGCCGTGGCCGAGCAGACACCGACCCGCACGCACTATCCGCACCTGGCACAACCCGAATGGTTCACCTCCCGCGTCCATCAGTTCTTCAGCTAGCTTGCTCTGCAACCTCAGAGGGCGAACGTCCGCCACGGACTGGCAACTGCGGAACGGGTAGGCGTCCTTCGGCCGTGATCACGCAGGTCGGAGCGGCGTGCGGGCGGGTGTGGTCATGCGGCGTGGACGAGGTGGTGCATGCGGGCGACGGCCTGGACGGCGTGATGGAGGAGGCCGTCGCTCCGTTGCCGGCAGTCGCGCCGACGGATGCACGGGCCGGCTCCAGCACGAGCAGCGGGCCGAGTTGCCGGATCACTCGGCACACGGTCGCGGGCGAGACGCCAGAAGCTCGGCCTCACGCTGGATCAGGTACGCGCCATCCTCGATGGCGAGCTGGACGCGGGTGAGTCGCGCGGGATGCTGCGGTTGCGCCGGGCCGAGCTGGAGTCGGCCACGGCGGCCGCTGCGGTGGGGTGGCGCAGGTCGAGGCGAGGCTCAGGATGATAGAGAGTGAGGGACAGATGTCGTCCGACGACGTGGTCATCAAACGGATTCCGGCGATGCGTGTGGCAGAGCTGAGATGGCGGCGAAACGGAGGCCGGTCTGGTAGGCGATGGTGAGTTTGACGCATCGTGTGGCCAGGCCGCGCCACTGCTTGAGGCGGTTGATGCAGCGTTTGTTCGACGGTGTTCCGCTGCTTGTATGCCTCGGTGCCGAAGCCGGGCGGGCGTCCGCCTCGGCGGTCCCGCCGCAGGCGGTGCCTGTCCTGCGGTGATGGCGAAGGTGAGCGGCGGCGGTCACCAGAAGATCGCGATCGCCTCCAGCGTCACCTCGCGGGTGTCCTCGCGCCAGCCGGTCATCTTGCCAAGGCAACGGGCCGTGAAAGTGCCGGCCGGGATCGAGCGGCGAGCGTTCCCGGCGGCCACGACGCGCATGTACACCGGAGGCAGCTCGGCGCCGTACTCGGCCCGCAGGACGAATCCCTCCACGACGTCCGGCACGCCCGTGAACACACCCTTGACCGACACGAATTCGCCGATGCGACTCAGCGTCACCGCACGGCCGTCAGTCAGGTTGTCGGCGAGGTTCCGGTTCGGGACGACAGTCAGGGTGGTCAGGTCGGCGTGGACGATGGCGTCGGCCCGGTCGAAGGCCTCCATGACCACGCCGATCACGTTGATCGGTTTGTCCTTGCGCACGAACTTGCGGAACGTCTCCTGGCTGACGTCCCGTTTCAGCCGGAACCGGAACAGCCAGGTCAGCACCCGGCTCCAGAAGCCGACACTCGTGTCGACCTTCGTCCGCAGCTCAACGGCCTCCTCGAGCGCGGACCGGTAGTTGCCGAGTTCGTACAGGTCCATCACCGCCTGCTCGTCGAGGTAGAGGCAGATGCTGTACGCCGACTGCCAGCGCCGCAGGTGCCTGCGCCGCTCCCGGGCGTGGCGCACCAGGACCACCGCGAGCACCACCGCACCGGCGGCCGTCACCAGCCAGACCGTCATCCACGGCCACCAAAGGCTCCACCACAGTGCGTCAGTGACAGCCACGGATCTCCTTGAACGCCTCGGAAAGGGACGAGCCGACGGCATCCACCATCCGCCCGCCCGTCCTCGCCGCCGCGCGCCGCAGTTCGCCTGCGTCGGCCTCGCCGAAGTGGACGGGGTAGGTGTGGACGGCGGCGCGCACGGCGGCGGGCAGCGCCTTGTGGCGGCGCACGAACTCCGTGTGGGACAGGCCCGTGTTGTTCTCGCCGTCCGTCATCAGGACGAGTGAAACGGAGCGGTCGGGGTCGGCGACCAGCTCGCGGGCGGCGGTGCGGTAGCCGTGGTCGAGGGCGGACCATACGGCGGTGGCGTCCCCGTAGCCGCCCCGGGCGACGGTGCCGGCGAGCGCCGTCAGGTCCTTCGGGCCCGTGACGGTGACGGTCTTCTCCTCCAGCACCCGGCCGCCGAACCGGACGACGGTCAGCCGCTCGCCCCGGTAGAAGCGGGTGAACTTGCCGGAGGCGGAGGGGTCCGCGCCGCTGAGTCCGGCGAAGGCCTCGCGCAGGGCGGCCATCCGGGCGCCGCGCATCGAGCCGGAGAAGTCGAGCAGGAAGACCACCTGGCTGGTGGTGCGGCGGTCGGGGTCACCGTAGTCTGCCAGCAGGGTTTCCGTGACGGCGGGTTGGTCGGGGTAGAAGAGCGCGTTGCCGACCGGTTCGCGCAGCCGCGCGTCCCGGGTGACCGTCGTGTTCACGGGGCGGCGCAGAGTGTGCTGCATGATCTTCTGCTGTACCGAGTCACGCCGCAGCCATCGCGTGACCTTGTCGAACGCCGTGCGGTGGGCCGGGTTCAGCAGGAGCAGCGGAAAGTCCGCCAGGACCATGCCGTCTTCGGGGCGGACGACGTCCAGGCGGTCGTCGAGGCGGTCGGTGGCGTTGAGGGCGAGCAGATCGGACTCGTACGTGATGAGGGCGTTGGCCTCGTCCTGGTGGTCGACGTAGGAGTCGACGAGGGCGGGGCCGGTGTCGGCAGTGAGGGTCTGGCCGGAGCGGAAGCCGCGGAGCCGGTCGCAGGAGACGTCCTCGGGGCGCAGCGCGGCTCCGGTGCCGGCCGCGGCGGTGGCGACGCCGACGAGGGCGGCGAGCCCGCTGCCGGCGTGCCGTGGGTCGGCCATGCCGAAGCGGACGGTGCCCGCGGCGGCGGCGTCCGCGATGTCCGCCCAGGTGAGCCGGGAGCCTGGCACTTGTGCGCGCAGCTTGCGCGCCACGTCCGGTTTCAGGCCGATGACGACGGGGGAGGTCATGGTGGACGTTCGCTGGAGCCCTCGAATCGCGTTCTTGTGGGTGAGGCGCAGATAGCTGTCGGAGGACAGCCACGCGAGGTCGTACCTGTCGCGGTCCGGGGTCTTCGTCTCTGCGTCGGGCCGGTGGTCCAGGCGCAGGTCGACGCCGGTCTCGTCCTTCAGCTCTCCCAGCAGCGGGGCCAGTACGGCGAGGTCCGGACCGGCGATCACGCGCAGCCGGACCGTGTCGTCGCCGTCGTCGCCCGAGCAGGCGGTGAGAACGGTGGCCACGAGCGCCAGGCAGAGCGCCGGCAGGCCCGCGCCGCGCCTCACCGGTCGCCCGTCCGGTCGGGGCAGTCGCCGACGGTCTCGATCATCTTCTCCAGCAGGGACAGGCTGGGCAGGACCGCCCGGGTGTCGTCGGAGGAGGTGGTGGGCACCGGGATCTGCCGCTCGGTGAGGAACCGGGTGAGCTCGTCGCCGCTCGCGCCGCTGGTGGCGTTGCGGGCCCGGAAGCCCAACTCCATGGCGCGGTGCTGGAGTTCGGGGTCCTTGCTGACCAGTTCGCCCAGCCGGGCGCCTTCGCCGGTCAGGGCGACGAGCTGGGGTTCGGTGACGAAGCGCGTGGACGGGTAGAGCAGGACGCGCTCGTCGTCCGTCGCGCCCTGTTCGGCCTCGTGCTCGATCTGGTGGGCGAGGAACTGGTGCTCGTAGATCACCGAGATCGGGGCGATGCTCGGCCCGTCGGGGGACAGATACGTTTCGGCCCGTTCGGAGGACGGCAGTCCTTGTTCGACGAGGAGGGGCTTGATCTTCCGGGCGAGTTGCTCGGCCTCGGCCGCGTTGTCCGGTGCGTCGTTTCCGTGCTCGACGAAGGCCACGAGCCCGAGGTAGGTGCCGGCCGAGTTGGCCTCGCAGATGTCCGGGGTCTGGGCGAGGATCTTGTTGCCGTTGCGGACGTGGTTCTCGGGGTCGATCTCGTCCCAGCGGTAGCCGTTCTCGGGATCGCGCTGGTCGCTCTCCCTCTTGCCGCGCGCGAGGTCGAGGAACCTGCGCATGTCGAGGGTGTAGTACATCGGCCTGCCGCCCGGGCCCGGCAGGCGCTTCGCGACGCCTTCCGCCGTGAGCACCTCGGCGTAGTCCCGGTAGGTGGCCAGCACGATGGGGCTGACGAACGGGCGATACAGCAGCACCGGACGGTTCAGCCGGGCGCGCTCCCGGCTGATCAGGTCGGCGGCCGGCTGGCCGGAGGGGAAGACGACGTCGTACCCCTCGTAGTCCTGCTTGGCGATCTCACGCGAGCCCATGTTGGTGATGTGCACGCGGAAGCCGTGTTTCATCAGCAGCCGCTCGACCACGGGGTCTTGGAAGAAGTCCCTCTTCGAGGCCATCTTGGCCTCTATGGTGACCACCTGCCGCAGCGGCAAAAGCAGGTTCCCGGAGGCTACGAGCAGGGCCATCCCGACGACCGGGACGGGCAGCGCCGACGCCAGCACTCTGCGCAGGCGTCGGCGCGGGGGTCTGGTGACGGTTAACCGCGGCTCTTCGGTAGCGGGTCTGTTCGCGGGCACCTGCGTCTCCCCCTGTAACACCTGCGCGCTCCCCCGTGGGCCCCGGCCAGGATCGTCGGTGATGCCGGTGTACCCCCAACGGCCCCTCCTGGAACGTCGGTTCAATGCAGGAAATAGCCCCCGGCGTGCTCTGTGTCGGCTACGCCGCCCTCGCACCGGTGTCGCGCTGAGGCAGCAGGGGCGCCGCGCCGTGCACCGGTCGTTGACAGTGACCGAGGGGCCGAGGGGCCGAGGGGCCGTGCAGCATCGGCAGCCGGTTTCTCTGGTGCTGCCGAGCCTGGAGTGGTTCTTCGGCGTAGCCGGCGAGTGGGCTCTCGACATTGCCACGCGTACGACTGCACGGACTCGGCCCCGACTTCATGGCGACACCACCGCCCACCGACGGAGGCGCCCCGCAGAGCCGGCCGTGACGAATGGTCCCTGTGGATCGGACTCGGTGGCCTACTGGAACAATGTTCTGCTCCATCGCTGCCGGCGCTGCGGGCGGGTAGTCCGTTGGACGGTAATCGGAGAGCGATGATGAGGCCGACCTCGTCGGCTCGACTTGTCTGGTGAAGTCACTGGTGAAAGAGAACCCGGGCTCGCGTGCTGAGTGAGTCGCGACCAAATCCTGGACAGGCAGCGTTGCCCTGACATCTGTCAGGAGCTCAGGGCCCGCTCCCTCGTTAGGGTCTGTCCAGGACGCCGTCCACAGGACAACGCCTTCACTTACGAAACGAGGGGAACCCATGAGTCGCTCCATGGACCGCAGGATGCTGCTGAGGTCGGCCGGGTCCGCCGCCGTGGCGGGATCTCTGGGCGCGCTGGGTGTCGCAGCGCTCGCCACACCCGCGCAAGCGGCACCCGGAACGATCAACACCGACCAGGTGATGGCCACCACCAATCGCGTGACCCACGCCCCCAACCAGCGTGGAAGCATCGGCATCGAGCTCCGCTCCGGCTACTACAACGGCTACCAGTACGGCTGGGGGCGGCTCGTCGGCTCCGGCTGGGACCCGCGCGGCTGGATCTGGCTGGACATCAGCAGGGACGGTGGCAGAACCTGGTCCTTCGTCGACGGCACCTATATGTCGGACGGCACCGGCTATGCGCACACGTCCGGGTGGCTCACCCAGTCCGACCCGAACTACGTGTTCAGGGCCAGCTATGACAGCAGCTTCAGGGCCGTGAATCCATACATCCAGAGCGGAATCTGGTAGCAGCCATCCGGTCGGCGGCCCCCGGTTTCAGCGGCGCGCATTGGTGCGGAGCGGTGCGTTCCACGTCACAGGCGCGGCCGTCCACGGGCAAAGGCAATAGCGGTGATCGCTACTTGCTCTTCAGGGCCAGCCTTAAGGGGGCCGGGCGGCGGCGGAGCCTGTATGTACTTCAGCATCGGCCGTCCGGCCCGGCGGGGCAGCTCCTGGCTGCTCGGGCGGATCAGAACCTCGATGATCTCGTTCGGCTGCATGGTTCGGTTCCTCCTTCTCAGCGCAGTTGCTCGGCCAGTCCGACGATGATGCCCTCCGGGCCGCGGACGTAGCAGAGCAGATAGCTGTCCTCGAACCGGGCGATCTCGCCGACGAGTTCGCCGCCGTGAGGGCGCAGGCGGGCAACGGTGTCCTCGACGTCGTCGACGGCGAACATGACGCGGTGCGTGCCCACCACGTTGTGCGGCCGGTTGCTCGGCCCGGCACTGATCACCCCGGGACTGCGGTACTTCGCCAGCTCGAGCCGGCTGTGACCGTCCGGGGTCCGGACCATCGCGATGTCACAGCGGACGCCGTCGAGTCCGGTGCACTGGTCGGCGACGAGGCCCGCGACCTCCGCCCTGCCCTCCAGCTCCATACCGAGTTCCACGAAGAACGCGATGGCGGCATCCATGTCCTCCACGACGATGCCGACGTTGTCCATCCGCTGAATCGCCACGCTGGTTCTCCTTCTCCCTCGTGCGGCCGGTCGTGGCCGCTGATGTCCCTGGGACGGAGCCGGTGGCACGTTCTCGACATCCTCAGACCACCGAACTCCGAAAAATCTGGCTCGCGCTTCAGCACCGCTACAGCAGACCCGCGATCCAGGGGCCACCACCGAGTGGTGCGGCGCAAGACGACCACGCTCCGTACTGTCCGTGCCCGCATGCGCACTCTGCGGATGCCGTCTCCCTCCACGCTCGCACGGCCGCCCACTGCTCGCGTGTCAACCAGGACGCCACAGCACTCGAACGACCGCTGCCCGCCGTGGAAGGCATGGTGCGTGACGTGGACGCTTCCAGAACGATGCTGAGCACGCCCGTACCCGAGCCCCGATCGCGCCCCGCGTCGGAGCAGTCGCCGACCTTCTTGTCTGTCGGGGGGTCGGTCTTGATCCGGGTCAGTCGCTTCTGCAGCGGCGCCCCGTCGCCGCCGGTGCCGCTGCCGGCCGCCGGTCTGATGCCCGGATCGCGGCCGAACCCACCCGCTGCTGGGAAGGCCTGGCGGGGGAAGAAGGGTGACGAGGGGGTCGCCCGGATTTCACCGACTGCTGACTGTCCAGGTGAAGGAGGGGTCTGGTTCGACTTGTGTGGTGGCAGCCGTGTGCGTGCCGACTGAGCTTCGCGGACCGGGCCGAGGGCAACCCGCCGGCCCCCGTGTCCCGGTCGACCACCGCCAACGGCGAACGCGTCAAGGGGTGACGGTGGGGGCGGGCGGGGTCCATCGGTGGGGGCGGGGCACAATGCCCGTGACGCCGAAGTCCTTCTTCAGTTGCTCGGGGATGGCGTAGTGCATGACACGGCCGCGGGTCAGGGAGGACAGCTCGAGGATGGTGGTGAGGTGGCCGAGGCGGTCCAGGGCCCACGCGCCCACCGGTGAACGGTCCTCGATCGTCTCCAGCACGCCCAGCAGGCTCGGCACGACCTTGACCACGCTGTCCCAGGCCGTGCGGGGCACCTGCAGCCAGTCGGCACACGTGTCGCCGATCAGGTAGCGGATCAGGGCGGAGACGATGGGATCGAAGAACGTGCCGGGCACGACCTCCTCGTAGAGGTCGATGAGTTGCCGGGTCAGGTGGGCTCCCTCGTCCGAAGGGCCCATGTGCCGGATCATGTACAGGTCCAGGAACTGCCGCGCTTCCTCCAGCGTCCTCGGCACGGCTTCCTGGTCGACGCCGAGCATCGCGCCGACCACGCGCCAGGCGTAGAAGTAGGCCTCGGCGCCCTCGGTGGACATGTGGATGCCGAGCCGGTGAAGGCTGTCCAGGACGAGCAGGGAGAAGAACATCTGCCCGCCGATCATGTCCTCCTGGCAGATCGGCGTCCCCAGTGTCCCGGTGTCCCAGTGGCCTTCCCGCTTGAGATGGTGGCGGATCGAGGCGTGCAGCAAGCGCACCTTCTGCGCTGCCGGGAGGAAGCGGCTGCCGGCTTCGAAGGCGTCGGGCTGCATGAGGTAGACGGTGAACTGGCCGGTCTCCGCCATCCGCTTGGACGGGTAGTTCAGCCCGTGTGTGGCCGACAGCAGTTTCGCCACGTGCGGGACGATGTAGCAGGCGGGCATGGAGGCGAACGACAGGGCGGTGGAGATGTGGACGTTGTTGTCGATGAAGAACAGCCGTGCTTTCTCCATCTCCGCCCAGTCCACCCACGCCGGGGGCGCACTCGTGGCCTCGAGGTAGGCGCGGGCGATGTCGGGCAGCCCGTCGGGGAGGGGGGCGCCGGCGGTGGAGACGTAGCGCATCAGCGTGTTGAACTTGCCCACCTCGCCACGCTCGAACAGGTTGGCCACGACGGCGTCGGCGAGTTCGTCACCAGCCTGGCGCAGCGTGTTCATGGATGCCTCGGTGTAGGTCATGACTGCAGTCCTTGTCAGCAGGCCCCGGCACGATGGCTGGCAGCCTCTCGGGAGGGCGGGTCAGTGGCGGCGGTCGGTGGCCGAGCGGGCGAGATCGGTCAACGCCCGCCGTGCGTGGAGGGGCAGATCGAGCCCGTCCAGGTGGCTGACGGCTTCCTGCACCCGGGTGGTGATCATGTTTTCCACCTCTTGCGGTGCCTTGAGCTCGATCATCAGCTCGCGCACGTCCTGGAGGTGCTGGGTGGTGAGGTCCCTGCGTCCCAGTACGCCGGCGAGGCGTTCACGCTGTGCGGGCAGGGCGGCCTGCCAAGTATTGGCCAGCAGGACGGTGGGCCGCTGTCCGCGAATGTCGTCCAGTCCGGCCTTGCCGGTGCGGTCCGGTTCGCCGAACAGGCCGAGCAGGTCATCGCGCAGCTGGAACGCCTCCCCCAGCGGCAGTCCGTAGGAGGACAACCCGTCACGCAGCCCGGGGGCGGCGCCGGCGAGCAGGCCGCCGATGAGCAGGGGGTGTTCGACGGTGTATTTGGCGGTCTTGTAGCGCACCACTTTCAGCGCCACGTCCGTGTCCGGGTTGCTGCCGGTGCTCAGGATCTCCAGGCATTCGCCCGCGATCAGCTCGCGGGCGAGCTGCGCCCACATCGGCCGAGCCCGGGCGAGGTAGGCGGCGGGCAGACCGCTGGTGGCGAACAGCTGCCCCGCCAGCGCCATCAGATGGTCACCGACCAGCATGGCGAGGGAACGGGCGGCGGCGCGCTTCCGCGGGCGGGCTGCGAGCGAGGTTTGCAGGGCGACGTGAACGGTGGGCAGGCTGTGCCGCAGGGGGCTGTCGTCGATGAGGTCGTCGTGGACGATCGCCGCGGCATGAACCAGTTCCATGGAGGCGGCCGCTCGCATCAGTGGGTCGCTGTCTGGCTGGCCGGCCGCGCGCCACCCCCAGTAGCAGAAGGCCGCCCGCAGTCGCTTGCCGTGCCCCGCCGCCGCCTGCAGCTGCTCGGCAACCGGCCGCAGCGCGTCGTCGATCGCGAGCAGGTGCTCGGCTTCCTCCGCCAGGAAGTCGGCAAGGAGGGTGTCGATGCGTTCCTTGAACGCAGACCGTGCCCAGCGCTCAGACATCGCCGACGGAGGCTGCCTGACGGGCGAGGGCTTGCTGGGCCAGCGCTTCCAGAGGTGCCGGCGAGGCGGCAGCGCGATCGAGGACGATACGGCCGCGGGCGACCAGGTCCTGCTGCGCATCCCGCGCGATCTCCGGCCCGTCGGAGCGGCGCAGGAGCTGCTGCAGCGTTCCGGCAGCCGAACTGATCGTGCTCACCGCGAGGTCCGCCAGACCCGCCACGATCAGAACCGCCTGCTCATCCAGACGTGGCCCGCTCCGTGGAATGTGTGTCATGTCGCCGAACCCCCTGCATCGTCGTCACCCCGGCCCGCCGGCTCACAGCGGCTGTCGAACCAGCATGGCGGCGTGATCACAGCGCCAGGACCGCTTTACCGCAACGAGTGATCAGCTCGAACGGATGTACGTCTGGTTTCCGTTGCCCGCGACCCGCGCTCAGCTCCGTGCCGGCGCGGTGGACCTGAGCGCACGTCAGCGGCCGTGCTCCGTCGGCTCACGTCACCAACCGCGGGAGGGCGCCGTGCCGGACACGCGGTCCGGGGCGTGCCCGCGTGTCCGGTGCGAACACCACCGGGAAGAGAAGGCGCCACGTGCCGACAGCTTGGCTCGTCGCACCGAGCGGCAGGCCTCCCCCGGTGGTGTCAGTCGAACAAGTCGACCGACTGCACGAGGCGGAAGTGGCCGGTGGTGCCGAGGCTTCCGCTGGCTGCCCGGGGCGTATACACACGCCACGCCCCCGTCGTGGGCTTCGACGACGTCCCCTTCACCGCCGGCCTCTCCCCCGCTACCGCCCCGCACCAGAGGAGCCCGACACCGGCTTCATCGGCGCTTCCAACATCAGCTGCGTAGCCACCGAGGAGACCACCGGCGGCGAGTACGGCTTGTACAAGGTCGACATGGGACCGAAGACCGTCGGCGCCGAGGAGCATGGACAGCGGCTCGTCAGCGTCGTTCTGGAAGGCGTGCAGGCCGCCGGCGGGCACGTAGAGGAAGTCTCCGTCGCCGCCCCTGGTCCACTGTTCGCCGTTGTGGAACCGGACCTGGGCCGTGATCAGGGGCCGTCACCGGTTCCTCCGCAGAGCCCCGGGCGGTGCCGTCTGCACCGACGCAGCGTCGCCGGGTCCTGCGCGTCTACGCCGAGTGGTCCGTCTTGCCACGGGCCCGGCGGCGGGCAACCCGGGGACGCTTCACTCCGGCCACCGCGGTCCGGCCCTGCGGGCGGACCAGCTCGCCATCGCTTACCAGGCCGCACTCCCCCTGCCATCCTCATCCGGGCCCGCAGGTGACCCGGCTCAGGTGGGCTCACCCTTCATGGCCCTGTGACTTCCCCGGACAGGGCCTCAGGCCCGCCCCTGCTGTGCCGCACGTGGAAGCGGAATGACAGGTCGCACCTGTACCTCGTTCGCGTTGACACGCCGAAGTCTGGAAGGCCAAGCCGCCGCGCCGGGAACAACCGGCCCGGCCGGCGCGGTTGCATCGACCGAGGACCGGCGCCGCACGAGCGGGGAACACGGGGACCACAAGGTCGTCCGCCCTACCAGGATCCGGGTCCCAGGATCGCGGTACGCCCGCCGCGCACTCGTACCAAGACGTATTTCTGCAGGAGGACACCTTCATGACTGACCGGCCGTTGACGCTCATGGCAGTACACGCCCACCCCGACGACGAGGCCACCGGAACCGGAGGGGTCCTCGCGCGGTACGCGGCGGAGGGCATCCGCACGGTCCTCGTGACGTGTACCGACGGCGGTTGCGGTGACGGACCGAGCGGTGTCAAGCCGGGCGATCCCGGGCACGATCCGGCGGCGGTCGCCTCGATGCGCCGCCAAGAACTTGAGGCGAGTTGTGACGTCCTGGCGGTCAGCGATCTGGAGATGCTGCACTATGCCGACTCCGGGATGATGGGCTGGCCCAGCAACGACGCCCCCGGATCCTTCTGGCAGACCCCCGTGCAGGAAGGCGCGGCCCGACTCGCGGAACTCATGCGGCACTACCGACCCGATGTGGTCGTCACCTACGACGAGAACGGCTTCTACGGCCACCCCGACCACATCCAGGCCCACCGCATCACGATGGCGGCGCTGGAGATGACCGCGCTGACACCGAAGGTGTACTGGACCACGATGCCCCGCTCGATGATGCAGCGGTTCGGCGAAATCATGCGCGAGTTTCATGAGGACATGCCGGAGCCGGATCCTGCCGAGGCCGCCGCGATGGCCGAGATCGGCCTCCCCGACGATGAGATCACCACGTGGGTGGACACCACCGCGTTCAGCGGTCAGAAGTTCGACGCGTTGGCCGCGCACGCCAGTCAAGGCGAGAACATCTTCTTCCTCAGGATGGGCAAGGAGAGGTTCGGCGAGTTGATGGGCATGGAGACCTTCGTACGTGTCCAGGATGCCACCGGCGCGGCCATACCCGAGAACGATCTCTTCGCCGGACTGCGCTGATCCGCCCGCCCGACCGGCAGGGAATGCGTATCGACCGCACGGCGCTATCGAGCGGGTCACGCACCCGGAGGCTTGTCTCTTCCTCGGCATCCCGCTGCCGGCCGGGTTCCTGACCCGCCGCATCGGCGAGCAGAAGCTCATTCCCGGAGCCGGCCGCAGGAACGCCGGCCGCCGTCGAGCTGTCTCGAACTCCGCCTCGAGGTCGGGGCCGCCGTGAGGGGCAGCCAGTGATGCCGTGGGCGTCGTCGAGCTGTTCTGCGGCCTCATTGGCTTGTTGCGGGGTCTTCCGCGGCAGTGATGCGCGCGATCACATGGCGTAGGAATCCGGCCGCCGTGCCGCCGTCGCAGCCGCGGTGGTCGAAGGTCAGAGACAGGTGAACGACCTTGCGTACCTCCACGCGGCCGTCCACCGCCCAGGGACGGTCGACGAGGCGGCCGAAGCCGAGCATCGCCGTCTGGGGGTGGTTGAGGATCGGGGTGGCACCGTCGACCCCGAGGGGACCGTAGTTGTTGAGGGTGAAGGTGCCGCCGGCGAGGTGGGCGGCGGGGACCGCGTCACGCCGGGCACTGAACCGGTACGGAAGACTCCTGCCCCTGGAGTCGCGGGCGAGATCTGCGTAGGCGGTGCCGGCGTGGCACTCGGCTACCTGTGCCAGGAGGAACTGACGGCCCAGCGGTTCGTACCGGACCCCTTCACCGGCGGCACGATGTACCGCAGCGGCGACCTCGGCCGCCTGCGCCCGGACGGACGCCTCGAACACCTCGGCCGTATCGACGGCCGGGTCAAGATCCGCGGCTTCCGCGTCGAACTCGACGAGATCCGCTCCGCCCTGCTGGAGGACCCCGACGTGCGCACGGCGGCCGTCGTCGTACGCCGCGACAACCGCAGCAGCAGGAAGGGCATCCGCCGGGTGCCTCATGGGACGTGGCTCACGCTGCTTCGGCATTGTCCAGCCGCAGTGCCGTGCGCAGCCAGTCGTCCGTGGAGCCCGGGGTCGGCTGCGGGCGGCTGCCCGGCGGAGTCAGGACGACGGCGGTGAGGTCCCAGTATCGGTCCAGGCGCGGCTCGACCGACAGGCGGGCGGCCAGCAAGCGGCGGAACTCGCGTGTGTCGCGGCTGCGGTAGGCGCTCGCGTATGCCGCGACGTAGGCGTCCAGGGACTCGCCCGGATGCGGGTCGTGTGCGCTGCGCAGGTGTGGGGCCGCGAGTTCGAATGCTTCCATGAGGCCCGCGTACAGCAGGGCGGCGCCGCGGGCCCCTGCTACCCGGTGCACCTCCGGTTGGGGCTGCCGACCGTCTGGACAGGAAGCCGTCGTCATCGCGTGCAGCCGGGCGAAGGCGAGTACCTGGGACGGGTGCGGTTCGTCGGGCGGCTGGGGGACGGCCACCTCCAGAAATGCCGCAGTTGTCTGGCGCGGCATCCGTGGTGGCAGCCAGGTGCGCCAGAACCTGGCCAGTGGTGCGGTGCTCGGCGGGGTGTTCAGCGCACTGAGCAGCATCAGCCGGCCGGCGCGCTGAGGCGGTGGGCAGTCCCGCACCAGTTGGAGTGCCGCTTCCCGCCAGCGCAGGACCTTCAGCTCATCGCCGAACTCGCGCAGGCGGCTGTCGAGGGCGCTCTCCAGCGTACGGCCGGCCGCGCCTTCGTCCTCGAGGATGCGGCGTACCTCGGGCAGGGGCAGGTCAAGGGTGCGCAGGGAGCGGATCAGCTGCAGTCGCTCCAGTGCTGGAGGGCCGTAGCGGCGATGTCCGCCACTGCTGCGGGCGGCTTCGGGAAGCAGGCCTTGGTTCGAGTAGAAGCGGACGGTCTTCACGGTGGCACCGGCGCGCTCGGCGAGCTCCCCGATGCTCCACAACAGCTCGTGCGAAGTGGACAGTTGAACCTCCCTTAAGGGGAGTTCCTACGGTACCGGTGCGCGGGCCGGGCATAGGCCGTGGTCCGCGGACGAAATGGCGTACGCGACCGGGCGCGGCGCCATGTGACGACCCCGGGGAGGGATTTGTGCACGTGTTCATCATGGTGGCGGGTGTGTTCACCGGAGCCCATGTCTGGCAGGAGACGGTCGCGCGGCTTGTCGCGGCGGGCAGCTCGGCACACGCGGTCCCGCTGACGGGCGTCGACCCGTCCCGGCCCGCCACGCCGACGCACGTCGGTCTGGAAACCCACATCGAGGATGTGATCGCGGCGATCGACGCGGTGGACGTGACGTCCGGGCAGGAGATCGTACTCGTTGGGCACGACTACGGGATCCACCCGGTGCTCGGCGCCGCTGACCGGCGGGCAGAGCGCGTCGCACGCGTCGTGTACCTGGACTGCGGGATGCCGCAGAACGGTGTTCCGGCGCTGGTCGCCGTACCGGACCAGGCGCTGCGCGCGCAGCTAACCGAACACGCCGAGGCAGGCGAGCGCGAGGGCGTGCTGGCGCCACCGGCCCCTGACGAGTGGGAGCGCTGGGGTAGCACTGCCGGCGTCGGCGAGGCGGCCCTGGAGCGGCTGACCGCCCTGGCGACGCCTCAGCCGCTGGGCACCCTGCTTCAGCCGCTGCGGCTGACCGGAGCGGTGGCCGCGGTTCCAATCACCGGCGTGCTGTGCGCCCGGAACGGCGCCAGTATCGACCTGGTGCAGAGGCTTGTCGACTTCGGCGACCCCGCGCTGGCCGTCCTGACCGAACCTCAGGTCACCTTCTTCGAGCTTCCCACCGGGCACTGGCCGATGCTGTCCTGCCCCGCCGCACTGACTGACGTCCTGCTGCGGGCCGCGGCCGGTGACGGGCACCGCCTGCGGCCGGTCGGCGACGATGCGCCGGTGCCTGCCCACCTGCGCCCGTTCCCGGTGGACGTGCCCGAGCTGCCTCGCGACCGCCAAGGTCATGTCGATCTGTACGTCCCCGACGGCGAGGGACCGCGACCGGCCGTGGTCTTCGTCCACGGCGGGCCGGTGCCCGCCGGAGCGCGGCCACGTCCACGTGAGTGGCCGACCCTGGTGGGCTATGCCCGCCTGGCCGCCGCCGAGGGCATGGTCGGCGCGACCCTCGACCACAGCCTCCACGACGTCGCGGACTACGAACGTGCCGCCGCGGACATCGCCGCCGCCGTGGAACTGGTGCGGGCCGATGCCCGGGTGGACGCCGACCGGATCGCGCTGTGGTTCTTCTCCGGCGGTGGCCTCCTCACCACGGACTGGCTGACACAGCCCCCCGCCTGGCTGCGCTGCCTGGCCGCCTCCTACCCCGTCCTGGCCCCCCTTCCCGCCTGGGGCTTGGTCGGCAGCCGCTTCCAACCCGCCAGGGCGGTCGAGCAGGCAGGGGCCCTGCCCGTCGTCCTCCTCCGCGCAGGGCGAGAGACACCCGAGATCGCCGCGACCGTCGCTGCGTTCGTGACCGCGGCCAACGACTGTGCGGCGCGACTCGAAGTGGTCGACGTCCCTGACGGCCACCATGGGTTCGAAACCCTCGACGCACCGGAGGAGACGGTCCCGGCGCTGCACCATGCGATGCGCTCGGTGGTCACCCACCTGACCAGCTGACGGCGCCGGCCACAGCGACGCGTCCGCAGCCGGCCCGGGCGCGCACTTTGCGGTGTATCTCGGCGGCCTGTTCGCCGTCCTCTCCCCCGCCAAGGCGCTCCTTTTCCTCGCCGTCCACCAGGGCTTGTTCGGGATCTACCTGGGTTCGGTGTTCGCGCCCAACCACAAGGGCATGCCGATGATCGAGGAGGGGACCCGGCTGGACTTCCTGCGCCGCCAGGTCCTCACCTCGCGCAACGTCCGGGGCGGCGTACTGGTCGACGCCTTCATGGACGGGCTCAACTACCAGATCGAACACCACCTCTTCCCCAGTATGCCCACGCCTGCCCTCACCAGGGCGCAAATCATCACCGAGCGGTACTGCGCGGAGCTGGGCATCCCGTACCACCGGACCGGACTGATCGCCTCGCACCGGGAAGCGCTGCGCCACCTCAGGAGCGTCGGCGAGCCGCTGCGCTCCCCGGCCGAGGACTGACCCGGCGGGCAGCCCGGCTGCGAACAGACGGCCTCACGACAAAAGGGTCCGCGGCATCCACCACATCGCGCAGGTCGAGGAACTTGAAGCCGGTCGCGGTGCGCGTGCCGCCCTCTCCGTCGGGGACCTCAGGGGTGTCGTGACCGTCCTGGACGACCAGCAGGCCGTCCGGGAAGCGGCTGCCGAGCGGTGCGTTCAGTACAGCAGCGCCGTCGCCTCCTCCGACCCGTCGAGGGTCGCCGAGGCCGCGCCGACGCGGAATCCGCCCTCGTACTCGTCGCCCTCGCTCACCTCACGGTCGTACAGGGCGAAGGTGTCGTCGCCCTGGCTGGAGGGGAAGAGGGCTCTGACGGGGAGTGGGCATCGGACGCGTCCGCCCGGCGCGACATGCACGGCGGACGACCTGGGCGCGGCCGTGGTGCGCGGTGGACTTCGACGCCGGGTGGGCGCCGGGAGCGCACGCGCCCGGCGTCCACGCCGTAGCGGGCTCCTCTGACGTGCCGGGTCGCCCGGTGCACAGCGGGGCACCCCGGCCTCTTCCGGTTGCGTAATATGCTCCCCATGAAGTCGAGTATTACGTCCGCGCGTGGTGAGATCGTCATACGACGGGCCGTCGCCCGGGACGCCAAGCGGCTCACGCGACTCGTGCGCGGCTCGCGCGCCTACGAGGGCCAGTACGCGGCGATGGTCGCGGACTACCGCGTCGGGCCCGACTACATCGAAACTCATCGGGTCTTCGTGGCCGTCGACGCCGATGACAGCGCGGGCCGGGTGCTCGGTTTCTACGCGCTGATCCTCGTGCCGGCGGAGCTGGACCTGCTCTTCGTCGAGGACGGGAGGCAGGGCCGTGGCATCGGGCGGCTGCTCGTCGAGCACATGAGGTCCGAGGCTCGCGCGGCGGGGCTGGACCGGGTCCGGGTGGTGTCGCATCCCCCCGCGGAGGGCTTTTACCGCAGCGTGGGCGCGCTGCTCACCGGGACCGCCTCCGCGAATCCGCCCGCGGTGGCCTGGGACCGGCCCGAGCTGGAGTTCTTGATCCCGTAAGTGCCGACCATCCTGTGAGTGCCGAACCGAGCTCCTTGCGTGGATGCGAGCTGACCCTCACGACACTGACGCGACCGGACCATGTACCACCGACCGCCACGAGACTGCGAATACCGCCCGAGCGGTGAGCGGTCCAAGACGAGCCACGCGGCGCCCGCCACCGGCCTTGCGGCCCCGCCATGGCATGGGGCACGGTGGTCATCAGCCACAGCGGGGTCCGGTCCGCGTAGCCCGGTGCGCACTCGGACTCGGCGCCCCTGCGGGCGCTCAGCTCCTGCAGCCGGTCCGGGAACTGGAACTCGGCATCGACGGTGGGGCCGAGCCCAGGAGCCGGGTCGGTGTGCCAGGCGGCCCTGCTGCTCGGAGATCTTGACGGGTTGCTGGGCGACCGGGCGGTCCAGGCGTATCAGCGCGATGACGTCCTTGCTGGAACCCGTACTCACCATCAGTCCCCTCAACATACGGTGCCCTCACCCAACAGGCATGCACGGCGCGGTCTGTTGCATCCTCAGCGCGCGGCCCGGTCTGCTGCTTCTCGGGTGATGTCGGCGTAGAGACGGAAAAGGGTCGGCCGGGCTTCGCCGTGGTCACGCTCGGGCAGGGCCGCCCAGCACCGGGCGATGAGCTCCCGGGCCTGGGTACCGGGCCAGGGCTGGGGCAGGAGCTGAGGCGGCAGCAGTGGGTCGGGCTCCATAGCACGGGTGAGTTCGGCCGCCAGCTCGACAGCGATGGTGAGCAGGACGGACGGGGAGAGTTCGGCGGAGCCGGTGAGCCGGTCGAGGCGGGGTCGGGCGATGCGGCTGAGGCGGTGGTAGCGGTCGGCGATCTCCTGCAGGGGCCACAGGCGTCGGGCGAGTTCGGCAGGCTCCTGGGCGTCGCCCCTGCGTAGATCCGTCGTGCTGAGGAGGGTGAGCGCACTGTGGGCGCCCAGGCGGTGCGCCGCCTCTTCGACGTACGGTTCCCAGGCGTTGGCACAGACGTACAGTCCGCCCTGGAGCGGGGCGCCCCCGAGGTGGACGAGCGTCTCGCGCAGGGCGTCCCGGGTCGTGCGCGCCGACTCGGGCACGGCGAAGGCCGCCAGGTGCCAGACGCCGTCCCAGGGAGCCAGCCCGGCATCCTGGCGGAATGCCAGCCGCAGGAAGTCCGCGTTGGGGGCCAGGGCTTGTGTGGTGTCGTCGCTGGCGTGCAGCACTGCTTTGCGCCCGCGGCCTTGGGAGGTGAACCGGCTCTCGGCCACGAGGCGTTTGACGCACAGCCGTACCTGCTGGTCGCTCATGCCGAGGGTCGCAGCGACGGTGTACAGCTCGTTCGCGCTGACCGTGCCGTCCTCCCGGATCAGCGCGTGGACGAGCATGCGGGTGGGGATCTCGACGTGGTCGGTCACGGTGCGCACAGACCTCTCGGCTCGTCCGCCTCGACGGGGCGGTGCATGGTGGTCACCGCGCCGAACCCCAGCAACCCTCGGAGACAGGGCGTGCGCTCGGTCCGTACGGCCGTGAAGCCGCGTCGCTCGTACAGGGCTCTGGCCCGCGGATTGGTGTCGATCACGTCCAGTCTGATCTCCCGGCGGCCATGCTCCGCCGCGACGGCTGCCACTTCCTCGATGAGCAGGCTTCCGATCCCGCGGCCGCGCGCGTCCGGGTCTACGGCGATGCCGTCCATGACGAGCTGCCCGGGGGCCGGCCGGCGTTCGAACAGGGCGAGGAGCAGGAGACGGCGCAGACCTCCCAGGTATCCGTACACGCGCAGCACGGCGGAGGCCGTGCCCCCGGTGAGGGCCCGCCCGCCGAGTTGATAGCCGGCGAGGCCGACGAGCCGCCCTTCGAAGCTGGCGCAGACCGCGCGATCGGCGTTCAGATGCGCGGCGATGAAGGGCACCGCCTTGCCCGGCGGGTTCAGCGCAGGACCGAGTTTGCGGCCGAAGGCGTCCCAGTACAGCTCGGCCGCCCGCAGCTCGGCTCCCTCCGGAACGCCGCGCTGAACCTTCACCGGCCCGGTCCTGGAGCCGGTCTCATCCAGTCCCATGCCGTCCCTCCCATCGCCTCGAAAACCGAAACCCAAATCTATCAGACTTCCAACGATCGTTCCCGCGATGATAGTTTCAAACTCCTGTGCAAACCGAACAGAGGCGGCCGTCCCATGTGTCCGAAGACCCAGCCCCGACGGCGCGGGCTCCGCATCACCGCGTGGTCCCTCGTCACCGTCCTGGTCGTGGCCGCCGGTCTCGTCGGTGTGGTGCTGTGGCAGAACTCCTACGACATGGACGAGCAGCGGGTCACGATCCGCCACGGCGGCCACACCCTCAACGCCGTACTGGCCACCCCCAAGGACCGCCGCCGGCAGCACGGCCTGGTCGTGTACGTCCACGGCGACGGCCCCATCGACGCCACCCACGACGACGGGTACAAGCCCATCTGGGAAGCGAACGCCAAGGCCGGCTACGCCTCTCTGTCCTGGGACAAGCCCGGCGTCGCCGGCGCACCGGGCAACTGGCTCGACCAGTCCATGGACGACCGGGCCGCCGAGGCGGCCGCCGCAATCACCTGGGCCCGCTCCCGCCCGGACATCGACGCCGACCGAATCGGGCTCTGGGGCGCCAGCCAGGCGGGCTGGGTCCTGCCAAAGATCGCAGCCAGGACCCCGGTGAGTTTCGTCATCGCCGTCTCACCGGCGATCAACTGGCTCCAGCAGGGCCGCCACCATCTCCTCGCCGAACTGCGCGCCGACGGCGCATCGGCGGCCCGCACCAAGGCCGCGATCGCCAAGAGCGACACCACCCGCCGACTGCTCGCACGGCAAGCGACCTTCGAGGAGTACGTGAAGGCCACGGGCGGCGACACGGACGGCATGACCGCCGCCCGCTGGGGCTTCATCTCCAAGAACTACACCGCGGACGCCACACGAGACCTGCGCGCCCTGCGCGGCATCCCGGTGCTGCTGACCCTCGCCGGCCATGACATCAACGTGGACACCGCCGACACGGAGCGCGTCTACCGCAAGGTACTGGACCCAGGCAGTGCGTTGACGGTCAAACGCTATCCGCAGGCGTCCCATTCACTGCTCAAGCAGTCCGTCGAGCAGTCGGGCGTCAAGACCACGCTCACCGCCCTCTTCTCCCCCCGCTCACTCTTCGTGAACGGCTTCCTGGACGACCAGCGACAGTTCCTGAAGGATCTCGGCCGAGGCGGCAACGCCACACCATGACGCCCCATCTCGTCGCCTTCGTCCGGGCCAGAGCCCGCCTCGAACGCGGCCGGCTCGTCGAGCGCTCCGAGGCGGTCGCGGCGTGAGCCCCCTCGCGGCCCAGGTCATCAGCACCCCGCGGCTGGACCCGCTGCCGCTGCACCTCGAGCATGGCGATTCAGCCTCACCACCGACGCCCCAGGCGCGAGCGTCGGCCCCTTGCTGGATCACAGCGAGTGGCGGATGGACGCACAGGAGGTGAAACTGGAGCTGCTGGCGGAGAAGCCACTGATCGCCCAGGCGCCAGCCGGCATGCGGCGGCCAACCGCTGCGCCGCACCATCCAGACGGAACTCGACAACCGCATGGCCGGCCTCCTGCTGGACGGCGGGGCCGGCCCCGGCGACATGTTCGCCACCGCCACGCTACGACTTTCCGCGCTGCGCCGTCCGCGACGCCACCGCTGGCCGGCCGCCTCAGCCAGGAAAGCCCCGTGACCGGCCAGCCCCTCTCGTTGCCGGGATCGCGCGGGGCACCGGAGGCACCGCAGGCAACGCAGGCACCGGGGCGACTCGAAGCGCACGCTGGGGGAACCTGAAGGGAAGCCCTGCCGCACGAGGGGAGGCCGGGTGCCCGGACGCCCGGCTCCCTCACCGGAAGAGAGACCACGATGGCGCACGAAGACGACGCCCAGCAGGCCGTGCCGAACACGCCGGGGACGCGCACCGACGGCGACGGCGTCACGCGCCGCCGCCCGCTGCGGGAGCGGCACGTCGAGGAGACGGTCGAGGTCGCGGTGCCGGTACGGACGGCGTACAACCAGTGGACGCAGTTCAAGACCTTCCCGCGCTTCTCGACCGTGGTGCACGGCGTCGAGCAGATCAGGTCCACCGTGACCACCTGGACCATCGGCTACGGGCCCCTGCGCCACCGCTTCGCGGTCGAGATCGTGGAGCAGGACCCCGACGCCTACATGGCCTGGCGCGCTCTGGAGCAGAACCCCTCCCACCAGGGCGAGGTCGAGTTCAGGCCGACGGAGTCCGGTGGCACCGCGATCACTGTCCGGATGCTCCTGGAACCGCAGGGAGCCGCGAGGATCCTCACCAGCTCATCCAGGGCCGTCCGGCTGACCGCTCGGCTGGTGCATGGCGAACTCATGAACTTCAAGCAGTTCATCGAGGGACTGGGGCAGGAGGGCGGGGCCTGGCGCGGCACCATCCGCAACGGCCGCGTGCAGCACGATCACCCGGAACCTCCCAGGAGCCGCGTGGCCCAGTGGCCCGTCGGCTGACCGGCGTGCCGGACACGGCAAGAGAAAGGCGAACCGATGCAGAACCCGCCCGGTGAGGAGCCGCAGACCACCCTCTCCGTGACACCGCCGAAGAAGTGGGCGGCCGGAGTCCCCGCCGTCGTGCACGCGCTGGAGTACTCCCTGGAGCAGACCTCCCCGCGCAAGACCGGGGTGGACCTGCTGACCATGAACCAGGTGGGCGGGGTCGACTGCCCCGGCTGCGCGTGGGCGGACCCGGCTCCGGGCCGGCGCCATCGCAACGAGTACTGCGAGAACGGCGCCAAGCACATCAACGACGAGGCCACCACGCGCCGGATCACCGCCGACTTCTTCCGCGAGCACAGCGTTTCCGACCTCGCCGCCCGCTCCGACATGTGGCTGAACCAGCAGGGCCGGCTCACCGAGCCGATGATCAAGCGGCCCGACTCCGAGCACTACGAGCCGATCAGCTGGAACGAGGCCCTGGGCGTCCTGGCGCAGGAACTGAAGGCGCTGGCCTCCCCCGACGAGGCCGTCTTCTACACCTCCGGCCGCGCCAGCAACGAGGCCGCCTTCGTCCTGCAGCTCTTCGCCCGCGCCTTCGGCACCAACAACCTGCCCGACTGCAGCAACATGTGCCACGAGTCCAGCGGCTTCGCCCTGAGCGAGACCCTGGGCACCGGCAAGGGCACCGTCGGCCTCGACGACCTCCACCACGCCGACCTGATCTTCCTGGTCGGGCAGAACCCGGGCAGCAACCACCCGCGCCAGCTCACCGCCCTGGAGGAGACCAAGCGCAACGGCGGCCGGATCGTGGCGGTCAACCCGCTGCCGGAGGCCGGGCTGCGGCGCTTCAAAAACCCGCAGAAACCACGCGGGCTCGTCGGACGCGGCACCCAGATCGCCGACCGCTTCCTGCACATCAAGCCCGGCGGCGACCTCGCCCTGTTCCAGGCTCTCAACCGCCTGCTGCTGGAGGCCGAGGACGCCCGGCCCGGCACCGTCCTGGATTATGACTTCATCGACGCCCACACCACCGGCTTCGAGGAGTTCGCCCAGCACGCCCGCACCGTGGACTGGGACGACGTGCGCACGGCGACCGGACTGACCCGCGAGGAGATCGAGAAGGTCCGCGACGAGGTCCTGAACAGCGAACGCGTCGTCGTGTGCTGGGCGATGGGCATCACCCAGCACAAGCACGGCGTGCCCACCGTCCGGGAGATCGTCAACTTCCTGATGCTGCGCGGCAACCTGGGGCGCGCCGGTACCGGCGCCTGCCCGGTGCGCGGTCACAGCAACGTCCAGGGCGACCGCACCATGGGCATCTGGGAGCAGATGCCGGACACCTTCCTCGATGCCCTGCAGAAGGAGTTCGGCTTCGACCCGCCGCGCCCGCACGGCCTGGACTCGGTGAACTCGATCAAGGCGATGCGCGAGGGCCGCGTCAAGGTCTTCCTCGCCCTGGCCGGCAACTTCGTCCGCGCCGCTCCCGACAGCGAGGTCACCGAGGAGGCGATGCGCTCGTGCCGGCTGACCGCCCACATCTCCACCAAGCTCAACCGCTCGCACACCGTCTGCGGCGACACCGCGCTGATCCTGCCGACCCTGGGGCGAACCGAGCGTGACGTCCAGTCCGACGGCGAGCAGTTCGTCACCGTCGAGAACTCCATGAGCGAGGTGCACACCTCCCAGGGCCGCCTCGAACCGGCCTCCCCGCTGCTGCTCAGCGAAGTCGCCATCCTGTGCCGGCTCGCCCGCCGCACCCTGGACGGCAAGGCGGACATCCCCTGGGACACGTTCGAGGGCGACTACGACACCATCCGCGACCGCATCTCCCGCATCGTGCCGGGCTTCCACGACTTCAACGCACGGGTGACGCGCCCCGGGGGCTTCCAACTGCCCAACCCGGTCAACGAGGGCGTCTTCAACAACAAGGTCGGCAAGGCCCTGTTCACCTGCAACGAGCACGTGATCCCCCGGGCACCCGAGGGTCACCTGCTGCTGCAGACGCTGCGCTCGCACGACCAGTGGAACACCGTCCCCTACACCAACAACGACCGCTACCGCGGCATCCACGGCAGCCGCCACGTCGTGCTCGTCAACCCGGCCGACCTGACCGAACTCGGCCTCACCCAGGGCGATCACGTCGACCTGGTGAGCGTCTGGGCGGACGGTTCCGAGCGCCGCGCCGAGAACTTCGAGATCGTGCCCTACCCGGCCGCCAAGGGCTCGGCCGCCGCCTACTACCCGGAGACGAACGTCCTGGTGCCGCTGGACAGCGTCGCCGACATCAGCAACCAGCCCACGTCGAAGGGCATCGTCGTCCGCCTCGAACCCACCCTCGAGCGGACACAGCCCACACCCGCCTGACCGACCGGACGATCCCGACGGCGCCCGCGACGACAGCGGGCCCCGCCGGGCGTTGCCGACAGGGGCGATGCGCCTTCGTCACTACCCCCAGGCCTTCCCACCCTTCGACTTGGCTCAGGGCACTACTAGTTGACGCAGCGGCACCGTCACGTCGACGTTCTTCAGGTTGTGGACCTTCGCCCCGTGTACCCGGATGGCCAGCGGCGGATGCGCCGCGTCCGTACCTCGTGCGCGCGTTGCCTCGTCGTGCGCCATCGCTTTTCCTTCTGAGGGTGACGTCCGAGGGTTTCGGACCCGGCGCCCTTCGACCGGCACGACGTCTTGGACTCTCCTTGGTCGGGTCCAGTCGAGTACCGACTGCCGGGGCCTATACTCACCACAAGTAACCAATGGCCTCGACGTAACCATGAGGAGGCGTCACGCATGCCACAATATCCGGCCTTCGATGTCATGACGGCGACCTGCCCGTCTCGTACTTCGCTCGCTCGCATCGCCAACAAATGGACGGCGATGGTGGTCATCGCTCTCAGCGCCGGCCGCATGCGCTTCCGTGACCTGCGCGCCACCGTCGACGGCATCAGCGCCAAAGTACTCACCGAGACGCTCCGGGACCTGGAGCGCGACGGCATCGTCACCCGGCACGTGTACGCCGAGGTACCACCCAGGGTCGAGTACGAGCTGACCACACTGGGACGCACCTTGCACGCCCCTCTTCAGGCACTGGGCCACTGGGCCGAAGAGCACATCGCCGAAGTAGTCGCGGCGCGAGAAAACTACGACGCGCGTCAGTAATCACTCCAGGCGAGGTCGCGGACGCGGCCCATGGAGGCACAGCCTGCCTGGTGACCGGGGCCACGCCGTCCTGCACGGCACCGCCGTGCCGGACGGCTTCCGCCAGGGCGAGGTGCTGGCGGCCTACCGCCCCCAGAAGGCGTCTTCGGCCTCCTGGTCGCCGGAGAACAGCCACATCTCGACGATCTTCCCGTCTTCGAGGCGCAGGACATCCACGCCGTCCATGCTCATGGAAGCGTCCTCGCGCCGGCCGACGAAGTGGATCGAAGCGGCCACCGTGTCGCCGTTGCCCATGAGAGCGTGAATCGTGTCGATGGCGAAGGAGCCCCGACTGGCCTCCATCATCCCGCCTAGCATCGCGAAGACGGCGTCGCGCCCCTTGTGCTCACCGGAGAACCGGTTGGCGCCCGGCTGATGCCAGACGACTTCCTCGTCCAGAAGCTCGCCCACCTTGGCCAGGTCACCCTTCTGTACGGCCTGGAAGTACTCACGCGCGATGTTGATGTTCTTGCTGGTCATAGCCGTTTGCTCCTTACGCCCCCGACATAGAGGCAGTACGACATGCTGTTATGGGTTGGATGCGAGGCGCGACGCGCTCGCCTTCGATCCGCAGCAGGTCGACGCCGTGCCCGTGACGATCCCCGTGCTCGGCCCCTCTTCCTCAGGTGCGTTCGTCCTGCTGCACGCCCATACTCACCATCGGTAACCAGTCACCTCAACGTAACCAATGGGATGAGGTGACGCACGTCACACACCCTTCAAGGTGTTACCTGGGGCAGAGAGCCTGGACGACTCCGGGGCGTCAGCTGAGCAACAGCCGTTGGTCTGACGGAAGTTGCCACGGCGAGCCTGGTGCCGCGCCGAACAACTCCTGCGATAACGCGGAGGAGCCGTCTCCGCACGGCGACGGCGGGCCCGATGAGCAGGAGGCCGCACTCAGCCGCCGGAGTCGAGCTCGGCCAAGAAGGGGGCGCCCTCCGCCAGGCGGGGCTCGCTATGTGGTCTTCCCGGACTGGGTGCGGCGGGCGTAGGCGCGGGCGGCGCGGGCGCGGTCGCCGCAGCGGGTGGAGCACCACTGGCGGCGGCCCTGGCGGAGCAGGTAGCGGTTGCAGGGCGGGGAGCCGCAGGCGGTGAGGCGTTCGGCCTCGGGGGACGTGAGGAGGTCTGCCGCGTCGGCGGCGAGGGCGGCCAGGGCGTGGTCGACGATCTGGGTGGTGGGGTGGGGGGTGGCGCGGTAGGGGCCGTTTTTGTCGTCCCACTGCAGCAGCGGGGCTGTGGGGACGCGGGTCATGGCGTCATTGATGGCCGTGACGGCCGCAGGAAGGGCGGGGAGTCCTGCGGCGCGGGCGGCGAACAGCGACCTGATCTGTTCGCGCAGCGAGCGCAGCTGTGACGCACACATGTCCAGCATGCCGGCGTCGACCGGTGCGAGACCGCGCTCGGTCAGCCACCGGTTGGTCTGCGCGGGAGTCCCCAAGCGATCGGCCGTGTGGCCGCCGGGCATTGCCATCGCGCTGTTGACGAGAGCGAGGGACAGGTGCTCTTCCTCTCCCTGTGCGGGCGGCGGGGCGGGCTCTTCGATCACGGACTCCTCCATTTCTCTCATGGTACGGCTTGCATGCTTCCGTGAGAAACGGTTACGGTCGTCTCACGGTTCAAGCGATACTTATCCGTGAGGTGCTTTCTACGTGTCTTCTCTGTCCGCAATGACCGACCAGTTCGCGGTCCGTGTCTTCGGCGGCCCGACCGCCCTCTTCGAATACGGCGGTCTGCGTTTCCTGACCGACCCGACCTTCGACGGTCCCGGCGACTTTCAGGCGCCCGCCGTGGTCCTGACCAAGACCGCCCCTTCCGCCGGCGCGCCCGCCGACCTCGGCCCCATCGACGTGGTGCTCCTCTCGCACGACGAACACGCCGACAACCTGGACACCTCCGGCCGGACCCTGCTTGCGGACGTACCCCTCACCCTGACCACCCCCGGGGGCGGCCAGCGCCTCGGCGAGAAGGCCACGGGCCTGGCGGACTGGCAGTCCATCGACCTCGACCGCCCCGACGGCGGCACGGTCACCGTCACGGGCGTCCCCGCCATCCACGGCCCCGGCCCGCGCGAGGAGGTCGAGCCGATCTGCGGCGAGGTCGTCGGTTTCGTCCTGACCGGGGAAGGTCTGCCCACGGTCTACGTCAGCGGCGACAACGCCTCCCTCGACGCGGTCAAGGAGATCGCTGAGCGCTTCGCCCCGGTGGACACCGCCATCCTCTTCGCCGGAGCCCCCCGCTTCGCCGAGGTCTTCGACGGAAGGGTGATCGTCCTCGACAGTGCCATGGCGGCCGAAGCTGCCCGCCTCCTCGGCGCCCGCCGTGTGGTGCCCGTCCACTACGACAGCTGGGCCCACTTCACCGAGGGCCGTGACGAGCTGGAAGCCGCGTTCACCGCCGCCCGTCTGGCCGACCGCCTGGACTGGGGCCGGCGCCCCTGAGCCAGCCCGCACAAGGGCTTCGCGTAACCGGCGTTCAGGCACGGGTAGAGGGACCACCAGTAGCACGCTGCGGAAACACCGAAGCAGTGATGCGGCATCGTTCACGACACTCCCGCCCCAGACCCTGACTCGGCTTGCCGTTGTCCCTCTCGGGCGCGGCTGGCTGTCGTGCTCTTGTCGGCCGAGGGCTGTGGATGTCGCGGATGGGGTTGCGGTCACCGAGGACGGAGAGCGGCGTGGCGCCGGAGCGGACCAGACAGCCGACGAGGTGACCGACCAGAAGAGGAGCACGGAAGTGTCGCCTGGTGACCACCAGAGGACCGCTGTCCGTGGGCCGAACACATCCACATCCTGAGGCGCGCCGGGATGGTCTGGTCCGTCATGGATCCGCAGAGTGCCGCCGCGCGGGCGTCACACACCGGTCGTCGTCTCGCGGGCCGCGAAAGCGGCCGGAGTGAGACCGGTGCGGTCGCGGAAGAAGCGGCCGAAGTTCGCGGGATCGGTGAAGCCGAGGTGAGCGGCTACGGCCCGGGCGTCCCACCGGGCACCTCCCAGCAGGCGCCGGGCTTCGAGCAGGCGCCGCTCGTCGATGAGCTCACGCACCCCCTTGCCCGTGGCGTCCCGGGCGGCGCGGCTGAGGGTGCGGACCGAACAGCCGAGCAACTCGGCGTAGTCCGCGGCTTGGTGCAGCTCACGGAAGTTCAGCTCCAGGGCGTCCACGAACCGTCCGTAGGTGACACCACGGCCCGTACGGGCCGTCGTGTCGGCAGGGGTGATGCCGGGGGAGTTGGCGAGGCGCAGCAACAGCGATTCGAGCAGGCTGCGGCGCAGGGCGTGGTGGATGTCGAGGGGGCGGCGTCCGAGTGCGCGGTGTTCGTCCAGGAGCTGGCGTGCCGTCTGCTGGAGCCAGGCGGCGTCGTCGGGGTGCGGGCTCAGTACGGCCGGGGCGTCGTGCGCGGTGAGCGGGGCCAGGAGGCGGGCGGTGCCGGGCGTCAGCACGTCCGGCTCGAACAGGATGAACGGGCCGCGGGCGGTGCCGGGCGGATGCCAGCACTGCGTATGTCCGGGACGCACCCACAGCCACTGGCCGGCAGCGGTGCTCCGCGTGACGTGGTCGACGTCGTGCCGCAGCTCGCCCTCGGTAACCGCGATGAGGTAGTGGAAGGTGGCCCGGCCCGGGCGGGGAGGGTTCCACGGCCAGTTGTCGTGCTCGGCGAAGAAGTCCTCGACGGTACTCACCTCAAGCCCGTAGGGAGTGCCGACCGGGGGCTGGAAACCGTAGAGCGGAACCGTGGCCCGTCCGGCCCGGTCGCTCGGCATGCGGTGTCGCTTGTCGACCATCACGTGTCCGCAGCCTACCGCCCCTCTGTGTCTGTTCCGGGGCAAGGATGGACTGTGCCGCCGCGACCGCGCGACGCGCCCTCCGCGTCCTTCGACGCCGCAGCCCATCACCGCCTCAAGGAAGACAAAACGACGTGATGAACGGATCAACCGTGCAGAAGACCGCCGCCGACTGCGCGGAGGAACTTCCCGGAGCCCACCTGGAGTACCCCTTCGGCCCGGACTGGGAGGTCTACAAGGTCCGCGGCAAGGTGTTCATGCTGATGACCGAGGTCCCCGGGCGTCCCGTCGTGATCCTCAAGGCGGACCCCGGCGAGGCCCTCGCCCTGCGGGAACACAACAGCCACATCACCCCCGGCTACCACATGAACAAGAAGCACTGGATCACTCTGGAGGGCGGGGAAGGCGTCGACAAGGCGCTCGTCAGGGAGCTTGTCACCGACTCCTACCGGCTCGTCGTCGCTCACCTGCCCAAGGCCGAGCAGCCCGTCGACCCGCGCACCTACGGCGGCGGAACGCGGGCGGCCCGGTGAGCGCGGCCGGGGACCGGCTCCAGGACACCGCCCGCCGGGCGGCCCTCGCGCTGCCCGGGACGGACCACGGTTACCCCTTCACGGAGCACCTGGACGTGTACAAGGTCGCGGGCAAAGTGTTCCTGATCGTCACCGACGACCCGGACGAGCAGATCATCACGGTCAAGTGCGAACCCGAACGCGCCCGCGCGCAAGTACGCGGCTACACCTCGATCACACCGGGCCGCTATCTCGACAAACGGCACTGGATCTCCCTGGGGCCGGGACCCGGCATCACCGAACGACTGGTCACCGAGGCGGTCGAGGATTCCTACGACCTGGTCGTGCGGCTGCCGAGACCGACTCCTTGAGCGCGTCGGGCGCGCAGCAGGCACGACCGCTTGTGGGGTCACTTGGTCACCGAGCCGCCACCGGATGGCGGGGCGTCGGCACTGGTGAAGAACTGCCAGAGGGTGACCACTGCGACAAGCTGCGCCAAGATCCACGCGATCTGCAAGGAGAAGAACCGCATCTGGTAGACGGACAGCAACAGTTGGGTCCGGGACGGCCAGAAGGCACGCTCAGCGCGGAAGGTATCGAGGTCCATCGCCAGGGCCGTGAGGGTGAGGACGAGCAGGACCGCCGCTGCCGCGAGCGCGAGGATGTCCTGTTCCTCGCCGAGCAGATGGTTGCCGACGGCGAAGAGGCCGACCGGTACGGCGTACGCGACGGCCAGGGGCAGCGCCTTCACCGGGCCGCGCCGGCCGGGGAGCCGGCGCCACAGCGCGCCGAGGAGGAAGCCCGCCCAGGCGAAGGCGAACACCCAGGAGGCGACCGACCACACCACCTCGGGGAAGCCGAACGGGTCGTACAGCGTGCCGTTGAGCGCATCGCCGCGCAGCGTCTGCGCCCAGGTCAGGAACCCCGCGAAGGGTACGGAGACGAGCGCGGCGTACCGGGCGGCCCGCGTCGCGTTGCCCCACCAGGTGTCCCGGGGTCCGAGCGCGAGGACCGCGTCCACGACCGTGACGCCCGGCGGGAGTTCACGCTCCGACGCCGCCCCGCCCGGCCCGCTCTGCCACTGACGGAGGTTTCTCAGCTCCTCCTCGATCCCCTCGCGGTCGACCACGCCTTCGTCGGCCTGCCCGTGGTCGAGTCGGCGGAGCTTGGCGAGCCCCTCCCGGTGCTCCCGTGCCGCCGTGAGCAGAACGGCGCGGTCCGCCGGTGTCACCACATTCCCGAGCCGCGGCTTGTTTCCGGCCCGCCGGTACAGCACTGCCCGCCGCGACCCCACGCGCAGGCACACGGCCAGGGCGGCCAGGTCCACGAAGAACCAGAGCAGCGCGGGCACGCTGTTTGCCGCGTAGATCCCGAGGAACAGCACCACGACGGCCGGGTAGGAGACCATCAGCAACCAGCGCTCCACGGGCCCCGGTTCGGTACGCAGCACCGGGAGCCGCCCGGCGGGCGCCGAGAAGTCCGTACGCCGGCGCGAGGCCACGTGCAGGAACGCGAGCATGGCCAGGGCCGTCAGGACCCACAGCTTGCCCGTCCACCAGTCCTGCGCCTGATCGGCGGACCACAGCAGACCGCTGCGCAACTCGGCCTGGTGCCAGGCCCCGTATCCCGTGTGCCGGGAGATGAAGGTGCCGTCGCTCCATCGGAGCACGTACGTCGGGTCGACGAAGGCACTCGGCCAGCTGCCCCGCAGCCAGTCGCGCTCCTTCGCGACGGCCTGGCACGCACCGATCATGAGTACACCGCCGACGGAGACGGCGAGCGCCCTGCTGAGGGGGAAGTCCGCACTTGTATCGCGGAGGAGCCTGCCGTCGCGCAACAGCCGCCAGGCAGCGGCCCACGTGCCCAGCGCCAGGAGCGTGAACGACGCGAGGGCAGCCGCGGCGACGGACGCCACGGTGTACCAGGCATGGCCGTGCGCCTCGGGGCGGACGAAGGTCGGGGCGTGCAGTCCGACCGCGCTCGGCAGCACCCCGGGCACCGCTGCCACCAGCGCGAGCACGATGCCGACGACGCGCAGACGGCGCCGCGCACCGGCGAACAGCAGCAGGACCACGCCCGCCAGCGCCGTCAGCCACCACGCGTGTACGGCAAGACGTGCCTGCTGGGCCCATTCGTCAGGGTCTTCGAACGCACCTGCGGCGACGAACAGCATCTCGTCCGCGTTGGCCAGCAGGGAAAGACAGAACAGGGCCGCACCCCAGTTGCTCAGGTTGGCCGTGACCCGCTGCTCGACCGGGTCGAGCAGCCGATGCCGGCTCCGGTGAAGGACCGCCGCCCGCCACAGCGCTCCGGCGACCAGGAGGTCCCAGAGCAAGTACCCCGCCGCGTTGAGGACTCCGAAAGGCGCGTTGTCGTCCTGCGCGGACCAGCGCCGGGGCCAGGACGGCTCGATCCGTACGGTGACGGGCCGCTCCGGCGCCACGGAGGTCCACAGCAGCCCGTGGGCGCCTTCGCCCCGGGTGGCACGCGGCGTCGCCATGGAGACTCCCGGCCGGCCGGGGTCCACGACGACGCTCTGCCAGCGCACGGCACCCAGGATCTTCGGAGGCGTGAACCGTACCCCCCACCATGCCGGCCGTACGTCGATGGTCCACGGCCCGACGAGGAGCTTCCGCCGCTCGTCCACCCAGGCGTGGGTACGGATCTCCACGGTCACCGACCGGGCTCCAGGCTCCACGACGGGGTCGTGCGACCGCCACTCCTCCCAGCGCGTGTCGAACCGCCAGTCCCCCCGTACCAGACACCGCATCGCCAGCCGGTACCCCTCGCTCGACGGCCCGAACAGCAACTTGTCGGCATGCGTCCAGGACATCGGAACGGTGACGGTCAGATCACTGGTCACCTTCGTGTACGTCCGGCCCTCGTGGTCGAACGCGATCCGGGCCCGGCCGGTCGTACCTTTGAGCCCCCGTTCGGCACAGTCGGGCACGGTGAGCACGTTGTCCGCCCGCGCGACGACCGGCAGCCCTTCGGACCGACCGACGTCCGGCCACAGGAGCATCTGCCCGCCGAGAAACCCGCACAGGAGCACGAACAGCAGAGCCGCCCCCCGACACCCGCGCACCTGGTCAACCGCCCCCTAACCGTGGACCCGACCGATTCACCATGCGGCACCCCCGCGGGTACGCAGCCCTGGAAGCTTTCCCTTCTCGCCGAACGTTCATGGCAAACTTCGCGCGATGTTGTGAGCGCCAGCGGCCGTGCAGGGACGCGGGCCGCAGCCTTGATGGGTGATCAGTGCCGTCCGGCAGAACCAGGGTGCGGCCCAACGGCCCGCCTCAGAGCGACGGACGAGGCGCTGGATCGGTAGCGGAGAGCCGGTAGGAACGCACGACGGCGACCACACATGCGGACAGGAGTCCGGCCAGACAGCCGCCGAGTCCGCTCAGCGCGTCCAGGGGGGATCCCCCTCCCTCCGCACCGCGCGGCGGCACCCGGCCCTTCACGTCGTACACGACGGCGATCGCGTCACCAGGCCGGGTGTTCTGCTCGCAACCGCGCCAGATGCAGACCTTCACGGGAACGCCGTTCCGGTCGATCACCGAGCAGAGACAGCGGCCACTGCCCGTGCCATCTTTCGAGCCGCTATCGACCGAGGTCACCACCACGGGCTCCACACGCCCCCGCTCCGCCAGCACAAAACCCGCTGCGGCCTGGGGCGTCCGGAGGGCCAGGCAGACCGCGAGCACCGCGACGACACCGACCAGCGCACGTCCTGCCCTCACTCCACACAGGTACAGAACGAGCAGGGCGGCACACACCAGACCGCCTTCTCCGGCGGCCAGTCCGGGGACCCCGTACCAGGCACCGGCGATCGTAGTGCCGACGACGGCGGCCGCTGCCAGACACCCGGCCAGAGTTCCCCTCGCGGTCAGCCGGAGCGGTGGCGGGCCGACGAACTCGGCCGGTCCCCACACCATGCTGCGCAGATGCTCCATCAGGTGTGGTTCCGCCGCGGTCGCGGAGTGTCGTTCACGCCGCATGCGTGCCACTCCTTTCCGCCTCGCTTCCGCCTCCGCCATCCTGGTGCGTGCGTGAACGCTCCGCACTGCCCGGCGCCGGACGGGCGGACGCGGTCCGCGTTGCCGGGATCCGGCAGCAGGGCCGGTATCATCGGCCTGTACCTGCTCGCCCCGATCGTCAAGCGCGAGCTCGGCTCCTTCCTGGAGTTCGTCCGCGCCCGCAAGGCCGGTGAGATCAGCGACGACGACGAAGACCAGGGGTCGGTGAAGACCACCCTCTGACCGCCCCCGCGGCGGCCCGGCTTCGGTACGGGCCCATGCTCACCTCGCGCCTTGGTGAGCACGGGCCCGTACGTCTGCCGTCTATGGCCGACCGGCGTGCTCCGCCCCGTCGCGCCGCCGGTCCAGGTAACCGATGGCCGGGGTCGCCATGATCCCGTGCAGCACCACCGAGATCACGACGGTCAGGGCCACGATCGCCCACAACTCCCGTTCCAGCCCGCCGAAGGAGTCCTGCCCCAACGCGTAGGACAGGTAGAACAGCGAACCGATGCCACGGATCCCGAACAGAGCGACCACGGCAGACTCCTTCTTCCCCATGGCGGTCCGTACCTGTGCCAGCCACCCGGTCAGCGGTCGCACGACCAGCAGCACCAGCACGCCCAGCACCGCGCCCATCAGCGTCAGGGCGGACAAGGCGCCGGCCACCAGGTAACCGCCGAGCAGAAACAACAGCACGGCCGTGAGCAACCGCTCAATCTGCTCGGTGAACTCGTGCAGCACCTTGTGATATCCGTGGCTGCGCTCGGCGGCCCGGATCACACAGGCGGTCACGAACACGGACACGAACCCGTAGCCGTGGAGCACCTCGGCGATGCCGTACGACATGAAGGTGGCGCCCAGCGCCACGAAGCCCTCCATGTGCTCGGACAGCCGCAGCGCCGAGGTGCGCACCCGGAAGAACATCCACCCCAGCACCCAGCCCACACCACCCCCGACGGCCAGCCCGACAGCACACCTGCCCAGCAGGTCGGTCAGAGCCCACGATCCGATCCAGTCCGTCGACCACCCCGTCCCGGCCGCCGCGGCGAGAGCGATGGCCGCGTAGACGAACGGAAAGGCGAGTCCGTCGTTCAGCCCCGCCTCACTGGTCAGGGAGAACCGCACCTCGTCCTCGTCGCGCTCGGTACCGAGCGGCTCGCCGACGCGCACCTCACCGGCCAGCACGGGATCCGTGGGCGCGAGCACAGCCCCCAGCAGCAGAGCGGCAGCGGGCGGCCAGTCGAGCAGCCCCCAGGCCAGCAGGGCGACGACCGCCACGGTCAGCGGCATCGTGATGCCCAGCAGCCGCCACGTACCGGACCAGCGGCGCCAGCCGAAGGGCCGGTCGATGGCGAGCCCAGCGCCCATCAGCGACACGATCACACACACCTCGGTGGTGTGCTCGACCCACAGGCGATCACGAACGGGATCCACGGCCGGCACGCCCAACGGCAGCAACTCGATCAGAGCCCCCGCGGCGAGGAAGACCATGGGCAGGGACAACGGCCGCTTGGACACCACCCGGGGCAGCACAGCCGCCCCCAGCGCCCCCAGGCCCAGAAAGACGTAGACCACGTCCGAAAGCGTCACTGAGACCTCCTGCCCGACGCGATCATTCCCAGGCCAGGTGTGTACCACGTCCGCACCGGTGCCTCGCCCGACTACGTCACCGAGATCGCTGCCTGCCCGTTTGCGGCGGACGAGGCGGGGGGCCGCCGGGTCCGCTGCGGCTACGGTGGTATGTGCCACTCGGGCCGGCGATCTGGGCGCTCCTGTACAACGGCGGCATCCACGCCACCGTCGCCGGGGTCGCCATGGGCCTGATCCTGCGCACGGTCCGCGACCAGGACGAGAAGGAGTCACCCCGCACGGCGAACTCGCCTTCCCCGGCCCGGCCGTCGGCGAGCACGTCAAGGCCGCCGTCCTGATCGCTTCACTCACCGCCGCCCTACTGGCCGGCCTGCTCCTGCGCCGCAGGAACGCCGTACACCGGCGCCTGCACGAGGAGGAAAACCTCGACGCGGAGCCGACGGCATCCCTGGCATCTACCAGCGCACCGAAGCTGGCGGCGCATGACCTGGCCGCCACCTCGTGCTGCCCGGGAGCGGGCCGAGGACGCTGCGTACGGGCTCGGCCATGGCCTGCCGGTCGCCGGTGAGGACCGGGAACAGCAGCTCGCCCGCCTCGGACGCAACGGGGCGACGGCCTGACTGCTGGCGGCTCACCAACCGAATGACCTTACAGCTGGTCCCCCATGCCGACTGGTTCCGGAGGATGCGGCCCGCCACCGTCCATGATGTCCTGCTCGCAGGTACGTCTGTCGTAGGACTGGTCATTGGGGATCAACAGCACTCCGGCAACCTGCTCAGGGTGTTCGACGGCGAGCCAGGCGTCGCCCGTGAGGTCACCGTCCGGCCCGAACGCCTCGGACGAATAGACCGTCTGACACCCCAACGCCACGCGTTCCTCATCGACCGCGCAGGCGTCCACTGCAGGACCGGATATCTCGTCAGCGCCGTCGAAGCGGTAGTGGAAGTGGACCTGGTCACCTTCGGAGGGCACCTGCGGATGGGGCTCAAGGCGCCAGTCAACGACCTCGGCGGTGACGCCGAGAGGCCGCCCAGACGTGTCCTCGACCTGCACC
Organism: Streptomyces hawaiiensis; assembly: GCF_004803895.1. NCBI lineage: Bacteria > Bacillati > Actinomycetota > Actinomycetes > Kitasatosporales > Streptomycetaceae > Streptomyces > Streptomyces hawaiiensis. The sequence goes on from NZ_CP021978.1 coordinate 252,292, forward strand.
CTGACACCGGCCTCACCGCGCTCCGCCGTCGTGTCGGTGCAGCCCCAGTGGGAAGAGCAGCCTGACAGGGCGAAAATCACCAGAGCCAACGGAGCACCGGCAAGTGCCCGTGCGGGGAACACTCAGATGACCTCCAGTCAGGGTGGAGCGGAGCAGTGTACCCCGGGGTCTGACAGGTGCGGGTGACAGCGACGGGCGCCTGCGACCAGTAACGGCGGACTGACCGCATACCCCGGGGGCGACCGGTGGCGTTGGGAGAGCCGGATCTTCGGCGGGGCGTACGACGAAGCGCCGGCTCATGAGCGGCCCGTCTACGGGGCGTTGAACTTCCGTCGCAAGCCCGAAGGCGGGGCGCCGCGGTTCGGCTCTGCCCACTTCCGGCTGGCAGCCGAGACGCTGGCGCGGACCACGTTCTGCTACCCGGACAGTTTCCTTGAACCCTCGAACTTCGGTGTCGCGGCGCGCATGGGGCTCATCGAGCTCGCCCTCGCCGATCGTCAGGACGACCTGGACGACTACATCGAGGCGCAGGTCCACGGGCCTGTGCGACCGAAGTGCCACGTGGAGGCACTGGTCCTGGACCCCTGCTATCGAGGTACTGCTGTCGAGGTGGCGGCCCTGCGCCTGGGCTGCCCCGTGGAGTGGCACCCCGGCTTCCGACTCAGGGTCGAGGAACTCCTCCGTCATCCCGGCTACCGCGGTCAGGAATACGTCGACTTGGGCGCACGGATCGCCGTCGACGGCGTACTCAATCCGCGCATCGTCGCGGATGCAGCGCGTGCCGGCCACCACGACCCCCAGGCGATCAAGAAAGTGTGGCACTACCTCGCGCGTTTCGGGGCGCCTTGCAGCGTCGCTGACGATTCGGAGAGTCCGGCGCCGACGGAGGGGGCTGTACTCGATGGCCTTCGCTGAGACGCTGGTGCCGGAGGGGTTGTGGGAGTTGTTCCGGACGGGGTGACGGGCACGAGCCCCGCAATGTAACCCCGATGAAGGAGAGCACTCCCCCATGGAAAACCGGCTCAAGAACAAGAACACCGACAACACCGACGTGTGGACCGCAGTCCGGCACCTGCACAAGGCGATCGCCGCCGGGGGCGTCGACCTGAAGCTGCTCGCGCTGATCCATCTGCGCGTCAGCCAGATCAACAGCCGCTCGGCGTGCGTCTACGCCAGTGTCGCAGGAGGGAGGAAGGTCGGTGACACCGACGAGCGGCTGCACAACGTGGCGGCGTGGCCTGAGGTGCCGTTCTACACCGACGCGGAGCGCGCGGCACTGAGGCTGGCCGAGGTTGCCACCCGGCTGCAGGACGGTGCGGAGGGAGTCACCGACGAGATCTGGAACGAGGCCAACGCCCACTTCACGGAGGAGCAGATCGGCGCGATCAACCTGGAGATCGCTCTGACCAACTTCTTCAACCGGATCAACCGCACCATCAAGGATCCGGCCGGCCAGACCTGGGGCTGAGGCCAACGCGGCCCCTACTCACGGACCACGCAGTGGTGACTGAGCCACACTGGTCAGTCGCCACGTGAACAGCGCGGCGAGGAACCAGGCGAGCGCGAACCGGACCTCACGCGACTACATCGAGGCCCTGGCTCCCGGATGAGCGATGCCAGGGACACGGCTGCGGTGTCAGTCTGCTGAAGTATCCTTCCCGCCACCGCGCACCGACTGGGAGGACCAAGAGAATTGACCGGCTTGTCTGCTTTCCCCTCGCCCTTTCACGCTTCCCGTTCCCTTTCGTTCGCGACACCCCGAACGCTGCGGGAACTCCAGATGATGCAGTGCAGCGCACACATCCGTGCGAAGCCGGGGTGGGTCAACAAGATGAACGATCCCGACATCGTCGCGAGGTGGACGCGAGAAGCGGTCGCCCAGGGCCTCACCGAAGCGCAAGTCCGCTACGTGCTTGCCGAACTCGAGCATTACGCCGCACTGCGGGATGGGCGAACCGGGGTCGAGGTGTCCGCCGTCGACGGGGTGTGGCAGTCGGACACACTGGTCGACGACACGCTCAGATCGCGACTGCGCAAGGCGGTTCAGGTTCTGGAACAGGTCCCCGAAGCAGAGCAGGACTGGCATCCCGGATCCGACGGCCAGGTGTTGGATCTGGTTCATCCCTCACTTTATTGCCTAGTGAGAGGGGTGAGCGGCGCGCCCGAGCGGGCTTGGCAGAACCCGACGGACCGCTACTCGAAATACGAATTCTCGGAGAAATTCCAATGGCTGCCCACGGATGTCGACGTCAGTGACGACGGCGATGTCGCCTTCCGCTCGTACGTCAACAACGTCCACCCCGAGACTCATCGCGAACTGGCCTCCGTCCTGCCAGACTTGTTCGCGCGTATGCGCCCGCTACTGGAGAACGTGCTCACCGATTTGCGCCATGGGCGGCCCGCGCGAATCGAGGCCGATCCCTACGGCTGGTACGACTCGAAGCCAGAGTATCCAGACAAATCCTCCTACAGTGATGACGGTGCCCACGCAGAAGCCGTCCGCGTATGGGAAATGGCCCAGGACGACTGGTGGGAAAACCGCCGCCCTGTCATCCCGGACGCCCCGGCCTTCACCCCGCCCGAGCGCCCCGACGCATCCGCCCGAGTCGACCTGCGTGGCCACCGTCTCCAGGTGATCGTCAAGCTCGCCACCATTCACCTCACCCCCGACAAGCCCGAGTATCCCGGCGGATCCTGGCATGTCGAGGGAATGCTGAACGAGCGGATCGTCTCCACCGGCATCTACTACTGGGACAGCGAAAACATCACCGAAAGCCGGCTGAGCTTCCGGGCGGCGCTCGACGACCCGCACTACGAGCAGAACGACGACAACGGTCTGCGTGAGGTCTATGGCCTGGAGGACGAAGACGCGCTGAACCAGATGCTGGGATCGGCATCGACCCCAGCGGGCCGTTGTCTTGCTTTCCCGAACATCCTGCAACACCGGGTCGACTCATTCCGCCTTGTCGACCCCACCCGACCGGGACACCGCAAGATTCTCGCGTTCTTCCTGGTCGACCCATCGGAAACAATCGTCTCGACATCCGATGTGCCAGCGCAACAACCGTGGTCCGACACCTCGACCATGACGCTTGAACAGGCTGAGAACTACCGCGAACAACTCATGCGGGAACGCAAGTTCTTCGTCGACGAACACAACGAGCAGCTCTACGAACGAGAGTTCTCCCTCTGCGAGCACTGAACCCCTTGCATTCCAGATACGTCCAGGTCAGAAGGTGCGGATAGCCGGAACGACGGTGCCGTCGCAGCGGGTAGAGCATCTGGCCCACCAGAGCAGTCGCCAGGCCCTCGAAGCCCGTGGACGGCTCCCGGAGCCGGGTCTGCGGGGCAGGATCCTGTCCCGTAGGTCGGCAGGGTCCTCTTGCCTTCCTTCTAGGTTGGCGCCATGGACGACAGAGAACTCCACATCGACAAGATGACCCCGCACGAGCGCAACTACGTCCCCTCGGCCTTGTCCTCACCCGCGTCGTACGGGACGCCGTGCCGCCCGCCCCGGAAACAGCGGGGACGTGCGCACTCCCAGCACAGACCGTCTGGGGCTTCGCCTTCGCCCCGCTGTTCGCCATCCCAGCCCTGATGACCGCGGTGACCTGGTCGTACGCAAAGCGGCACCGGCGGGGACAGGCATAACCCCTACAAGGTGCCTGGCATCGTCCCAGAACGCGCCTCGGCCACCCCGAGGGCCGGTGAGGCCCTCGGAGACGGCCAGGGCCGTCGAGGTGCCGGCGTCAGCAGGGCTGGGGGATGCCGTTGCCGATGTGGGTGGGCACCGGGTCGGTCTCGCTGTAGATGTCCGTGTCCTTCATCCAGCCCCACTCGCCGTTGTCGGCCTGCGTCCAGAGCCATCGGTTCGGGTGCGGGCCGCCGATGTAGGCGCCGGTGTCCCTGCGGCACTCGAACCAGCTCGGGTTCGAGTACATCTTGCCGACCGGACGGCTGGTGTCAGGGGTGGCGTAGACCGTGGCGCCCGAGACGTTGTTGCAGTACATGCGCATGCCGCCATCGCCCCACCAGCACGGATTGGCCGCCTCGGCCGTGCCGGAGAAAACGGTGCCCAGAGCGGTGAGTGCCACGCCGGTGACGACGGCCGAGAGCTTGCGCGTGGATGTGTTCAAGGTGATCCCCCTGTGATGGAGTCGGTGGTGCGTGGTCGACAAGGACGCGCCGATGGTCTCGCTGCGAACAGTCAGCGGTTCGGGTGCGGGCCACAGTCATCGGCCGCCGCGGCGGTGCCCCCGCCTACGAGCCCCGTGCCGGCTGAGAAGGCCGCCGGCAGCAGGGCGGGGCCGGCGGGTCCGCCTGTCGATAGCCCTCAACAACCCGAGTTGCACCGCTGGTTCGACGGCCCCAACGCCGGCTTACTAGCAGGGTTTGACATACCAGACAGGGGTCCAGTTGTAGCTCGCCTCGCTGAAGGTAGCGCCAGGCGTGGTGTAGATGACGTTGCGGTTCTGGTTCTTGAACAGTGCACGGGTGCCGGGGGTCTGGTGGTTGTAGTAGGAGCCCTCGCCCGTCCAGCCCTGCAGCGCGTAGTCCTGACAGTGGTACAGGGCGAGTCGGTCACCCATGCCGAGTTGCTGACGGAACATGCAGAAGTACTCGTAGTCGCACTCCCACTGTGCCGCGGCACGGCTTCGGGCCGACGTGCTCAACTCACGCACGTACCGCTCGCCGGGAACGGTGACCGTCAGCGTGGCACCGTCGGCCAGGACAATCTCGTTCGCCGAGACCTGTCGTCCGTCCTGGCGGGAAAGGTAACGGTCCACTTTCGTCTGGAGAGCGCCGGCATCCTCTCGGCTGAGGCCGGCAGCGCGGGCCTGTTCGACGAAGGCCGCCTGGGTTTGCGTCGTCTCCGCGGATGCCGGCCCCGCCAATCCCACAGACAACACAGCCACGGCTGCCGCTGCGAGAGATCCGTACCGCTTCAATAGGGACATGCGATTCCTTTCCTGATGAAGCAAGAGGCAACTGGGAACTCGCCCAGACGCTGGTCCGGCCCCCGGGCAACGTGGTCATGATCGGACTTGCATGGTCAGGGCTATGAGAAGGCCGAGTCGGGCATGCCCGGTCTCTTCCTCCCTTCCGCGTGGATTCCGCTGCCCCGTGATTCTGAGGTTGACTCGATACGTGGGAAGCAACGGACGTGACGCACACCGGTTGTGACCTGGCGTGCGAGCCCGCCGGTAGGCGGTGCGCTCGCACGCCGATGCACTGCGGCATGTGGGGAAACGTATCCGGCCTGCCCGTCAGTGTCTTCCTGACACCTGTCAGGAAGACACTGACGCAGCACTAGGCCGGCGATACCTCGGTTGCGGTGGTCACGGCGCACTGCGACTTGCTCGATGTAGCCCTCGCCGGCCTCTTGGAGGCTCGACGAGATCTTGTCAGCGAACCTGGTCGCTCTTCGGCCCGATGCCTTCGAGCCTGGTCGGAGTTCCCTCCGGGGCGAACGAGTGGTGGAAGGTGAAGGCGTGCGGCGCGCAGCCGTGGTCGTGGAGGTGTTGCAGCTTGGAAACCCCGTCCTGCCAGGTGGGTATCACGCCGTCGGAGACCCACCAGATCACGTAATTTGGGTGCCCTGTCCTCTCGAACCAGTCGTAACGCCTGTTCAGCGCCTCACGGTGCAGACCGGTGTAGACGGCGTCGAAGGCGGGGCGCAGGTCGGTCCAGAGTGAGAGGGTCGCGGCCAGGGCGGTGGTTTCCACCGTATGGCCCTTGCCGTACCAAGTCGGTACGGCGAACTCTCCCCATGCACCCCAGTCCGCCTCGAAGAGCATGCCCCGGTCACCGTCTGCCGCTTCGGCACGCGCGAGGTACCCGGGGTGCTGACTGATCTTCCGGTAGACGGCCTCACCCCTGTCGTAGAACTCACGCGTGAGAGGTGCGGGATCGGCGAGAGGTGACTTCAGGACTCCGAATGTGTACAGCGCAAGACGGGGCATGCGTCTCTCCCTGGTTGGGGGTGCCTGGTGTGACCCCGGTTCGGTGGCTTACGCCTGGCGGCGAGGATTCGTGGGGCGTGACCAACTCATCCCGTCGCGGGTGGCGCAGCCTGAAGGAACCTGGGCGACCGTGGGCGATCGCCGAAGACCAGGTGAAGGTAGCTGCCTCTGCGGCCCATGTCGAAGTTGCGTTTTCCCTGTCCAAGTGGCCTCTTGCACCGGTCATTGCGGGGGCTGGGGCGGTGAAGGGCGGGGAAGGCTATGGGGCACCAGGGGTCCACTTCGGCCGATTGTTCGCCCGCCGTGCCCGTCCGCACCCCCTGTCCGACAGCCCCGAGTGCCGCCGAACGCGTGCGCTTGAAGAAGATGGCCTACAGCCACAAGACCGAGCACCGGATGCGGGTGCGTGCGGGCCCATCTGGCCGGCAGGGGTCGACCGTCCGGACAACGGCTTGCTCCGCGGCCCCGTCCCGCCGCAACCGGGTTCGCCTGCCCCGACCGGCTGGCATCAGACGCTGAGTGCGGTGGCCAAGGTGGTTGCCATCATGTCGATGGCGGTCTTCCCCGCCGGTACCGGGCCGGTGTGGGTGAAGTAGTGATCGGCTCCCTCGAAGACACGGTGGATGACCGGAACACCGGCGGCCTCCAGAGCCTTGGCGTAGGCGTCACCCTCCCCGCGCAGGCGGTCGTTCTCCGCGGTGATGACCAGGGCGGGAGGGAGCCCGACGAGATCATCGGCCAGTGCGGGGGAGACAAGGGGATCGGCACGGTCGGCGGGGTCGGGGACGTAGGCGGCCGTGAAGACCCGCATGAGCTGAGGACTGAGCAGCGGCTTGGCGATGAGGGACTCCTTGGTGGCCGGGTCGGCGAGCTGATCGAGCGGCGCGGAGTCGATGATCTGGAGCCGGGGGGAGAAGCTTCCGCGATCCCGGGCCATGCGACAGACCGCGGCGGTCAGGTTGGCCCCGGCACTGTGTCCGCCCACGGCAAGGCGCGAGCCGTCCCAGCCGCCCGCAGGACCGTTCTCGGCGACCCACGCGGTGACGTCGTAAGCCTGGGTGACGGGCACCGGAAACTGCCGCTGCGGGGCGACGGCGTAGTCCACGTTGATCACGACACAGTCGGCCGTGGCGGCTATGTAGCGGCAGATGTGGTCGTCCTGCTCCGGGCGGCCGACCACGAAACCACCGCCGTGGAAGTTGACGTACACGGGGGCACTTCCGGTGTCGGTCGGCGGGCGGTAGACCGTGCAGGGCACCGGGCCGGCGCCGGTCCGTACCAGGAGGGCTTCGGTGCGCTTCGGGATGTCCGTGAAACGCAGGTCCTTGTGGACGCGCGACATCATCCGGCCGAGCAGCAGTTGGACCCCTCTGGCCTGGATTCTGGGACTCAATGGCATGCCTCGGGCACCCTTCGCTACAAGTTTAAAGTAACAGGATTCCTGATAATGGACGCTTGCTCTTGTTGGCGCAATAGGCAGACAGGAGACGCCCTTCACCAGGCGGACCACACGCGAAGCGGTGAGCCAACGTGCCCAGCGGCGTGAACGGCCAGGGGTTCCTTGACCTGAAGTGTGATTGAGGTCCTAGCGTCTCGTCTGGTTGATCATCTGACGACGGGAAGACCCCCATGATCCTCGTGACCGGAGCCACCGGAAACATAGGCACTGCACTGTTGAAGGAGCTGCACGCACGCGATGTCGGTCCGCTCAGAGGACTCACCCGCCATGCCGCACGGGTGATCTTCCCTGAGGGTGTCGAGGCGGTGGAGGGTGATTTCGCGGAGCCGGCATCGCTGAAGTCCGCACTGGAAGGGGTGCGCTCACTGTTTCTTGTGTCGCGTCTGGGCTCGGACGCCGACATCCTCGAAGCCGCCCGGCAGGCGGGTGCGGAGCACGTCGTGCTGGTGTCATCGATTACCGTCCAGACCCACCCCCACCTCGGCCCCGCCGGCGAGAACCTGGCGGTAGAGCAACTGCTCAAGGCGAGCGGCATGGCCTGGACGATCCTGCGGCCGACGCAGTTCGCCTCGAACGCCCTCATGTGGGCGGCCTCCATCCGTGGCCACGAGACCGTCCGCGCTCCGTACGCGGACACCGCCCTGCCCACCATCCATCCAGCGGACATCGCGTCGGTGGCACGGGTGGCACTGACCGAGCCCGGCCATCAGGGGCAGACGTACACCTTGACCGGTCCAGAGCCGGTCACCGCCCGCCAGCAGGCCGAGGCCATCGCGGCGGTACTGGGCCGAGAGGTCCCCTTCGCCGAGATCGGCCGCCAGGAGGCCCACGCCCAGATGGCCGCGGTCTTCGGGGCCGACGCCGCGGAAGCAGTGCTGGACGTCACGGGCGGAGACGTGAACGAGGAGCTGCTGAGGGTGCGCGATACGGTTTCACAGGTCACTGGAACACCGGCCCGCACGTTTCGGCAGTGGGCTTCGGAGAACGCCGACTCCTTCCGTTGACTGGCCTGCCGACCGTCGGCACGGGGCAACCGGCCGACGGAGCCGGGCAGGTCAGTCCGTACTCCGGACCGCTGCCGCGGACCGTTCTCGGTCTTGCCTCGGAGAAGAGGTCGTTACTGAGAAGGGAGAAGGACCCCGGCCGGCGGCCGGGGCCCTCGTGTTGTGTGGTGGCCGGGGTCAGTGGCTGGTGAGTTCGCCGGTCAGCTTGCCGTGCAGGTCGGCGCTCGGGTCGTTCAAGCCGATGATCTCCACCGTCTTACCGCGCTGGGCGTACTTGGTCTCGATGGCATCGAGGGCGGCCACCGAGGAGGCGTCCCAGATGTGGGCGGCGGACAGGTCGATGACGACCCTGTCGGGACCAGCGGAGTAGTCGAACTGGCCGACGAGGTCGTTGGAGGAGGCGAAGAACAGCTCACCGGTCACGGAGTACACCACGGTGGTGCCGTCGGGGCCGGTGACGGCGGTGACGTCGGCGAGGTGGGCGACCCGCTTGGCGAAGATGACCATTGCGGTCACAGAGCCGACGACCACGCCGATGGCGAGGTTGTGGGTGGCCACCACCACGATCACGGTGATGGCCATGACGGCGATCTCACCGGTGGGCATCCGCCGAAGTGTCTTGGGGGCGATGGAGTGCCAGTCGAAGGTCGCGAACGACACCATGACCATGACGGCGACCAGCGCCGCCATCGGGATGTCGGAGACGACCGGACCGAAGACGATGCACAGCACCATCAGGAAGACACCGGCGAGGAAGGTGGAGACGCGGGTTCGAGCCCCGGAGACTTTCACATTGATCATCGTCTGGCCGATCATCGCGCAGCCGCCCATTCCGCCGAAGAAGCCGGTGACGATGTTGGCGATGCCCTGGCCGATGGACTCACGGGTCTTGGAGGAGTGGGTGTCGGTGATGTCGTCGACCAGCTTCGCGGTCATCAGCGACTCCATCAGGCCGACCAGCGCCATCGCGAACGCGTAGGGGGCGATCGTCGTCAGGGTGTCCATCGTGAACGGCACGTCGGGCAGACCCGGCACCGGCAGTGAGGACGGCAGGGCGCCCTTGTCGCCGACGGTGGGCACGGCGATCCCGGCCGCGACGGTGATGACGGTGAGGATGACGATGGATACCAGAGGGGCCGGGATCACCTTGGTGACCTTCGGGAAGAACACCATCAGCGCCAGGCCGCCGATGATCAGCGGGTACACGGCCCACGGCACGTCGTGCATCTCGGGCACCTGGGCCATGAAGATCAGGATCGCCAGGGCGTTGACGAAGCCCACCATCACCGAGCGCGGCACGAACCGCATCAGCTTCGCCACCCCCAGCGCGCCGAGCGCTACTTGGATGATGCCCGCCAGGATGACGGCGGCGGTCAGGTAGCCCAGGCCGTACTCGCGGTTCAGCGGGGCGATGACGAGCGCGACGGCGCCGGTGGCGGCGGAGATCATCGCTCGGCGGCCGCCGAAGATCGAGATGGCCACGGCCATGGTGAACGAGGCGAACAGGCCGACCGCCGGGTCCACCCCGGCGATGATCGAGAACGAGATCGCCTCGGGAATCAGGGCCAGGGCAACGACCAGGCCGGCCAGGATCTCGGTGCGCCAGACCTTCGGGTTGGTCAGCCAGTCGGGGCGTAGGCCGCGCAGTCGCGTGGCAGGAGTCACTGCGTCAGAAGACAAGGAGACGGATACCTGTCGTGCTCGGGCACACCCCACCAGCAGCCCGGGACGTGCGGGAAGTTAGCAGGGACCGGGCCGGCGCCCCGCGGACGACCCGCAGGGCGGGCCGGAGTTCGGAAGGGAAGGCGGAGGCGGGGCCTTGCGCGGAAGCGCGGCCGGGCGACTCACACCTGGTGGCGAGGCGTCACGGCGGGCAGGCGGCGGCGATCGGCGTCATGGGCTCGCGCACGCTCTCTCCTGCAAGAATCGGGATCTTCGCCGGGGGCGCCATCGGCCCCGGAACTGCAGTAGCGGGGCAGCCGAGCCGCCCTCGCCACAACAACTCTACCCTAACGTTAGAGTAGAGACTGGTGGGGTGCACGGGACGCGGCCCACCACGACGGGAAGGGCCAGGACCACGGGCGTGGATGACGAACACATGCAGATCGGTGAGGTCGCCGCGCGGACGGAGCTGTCTCTGCGCACCATCCGGCACTACGAGGAGACCGGCCTGGTCATCCCCTCCGCACGCTCCCAGGGCGGCTTCCGCCTCTACACCGAGACCGACGTCGCCCGGCTCATGGTCGTCCGCCGCATGAAACCGCTCGGCTTCACCCTGGAGCAGATGCGCGACCTCCTGGACGCCACCGATCGCCTGGACGCCGATGGCGACCTCGACACCGACGAGCGCGAGGCGCTGCTGGCTCGGGTCCGCGTCTACGAGCAGGCCGCCACCGAGCAGGTCGACAAACTCCGGATCCAGCTGGCCCGAGCTGAGGATTTCGCCGCCACCCTGGGCGCTCGCCTGGAGCAGAGAGTCCCCGCTGCACGCGCCTGACCTTCGACGGCGTCAATCAAACAACAGCTGCGCTCCGTCGCCGGAACCGATTTCGGCGTGCCCTCGCCGCGCTGGTTGTCCCGCTTCGGGGATGCCACCCGGCTGGCCGAACGCTATCGGGTCGGGCGGGTGCTGCTGGCCGGCGATGCGGCACACATCCATCCACCCACTGGCGGCCAGGGCCTCAACCTGAGCGTTCAGGACGGATTCAACCTCGGCTGGAACCTGGCCGCACAGATCCGCGGCTGGGCTCCGGAAAACACTGCTGGACACCTACGAGGCCGAACGTCATCCGGTCGCCGAGGACGTGCTGGACAACGCCCTTGCCCAGACGGCCCGCTGGGCGCGAACGTGGTCGAGCGCGACGTGGGAACCGCCACGGGCCGTCGCGGCAGACGTAGAAAGGGTCACTCGCGGACGTTTGCCCGGACCGCCTCTTCGATGGGGGTCGACCCCGTGTCGAGTTCGTTCTCTCGATGCGACTCGTCGGCTCCGTCACCACACGGACGACCGCCAGACGGACGACGAAACGACGAACGGCCTTGGGGCGCGGGGGTATTCCAAGCAGGCGGAGGCCATCCGGTTCGCCATGGCACGCCCGTTCTCACGGAGGCGGCTGCCTGCCGTCCACGCCTCCTACCCTTTCGTTGATGCAGCCTCATCTGCTGGAGGTGCCCCAAGAAGACCGGATCATGATCGCGTCACGAGGTCATGGAAAAGGGTTTGAGCGAGGCGGAGTCTCGCTGCTACGTTCTTGGTGGACCGTGAAGTCGTCGTAGGGAGGTGAGACCCGTGAACACAGTTACCCATGGGTGCTCCCTCAACCCGCCACGGTCCGGCGGCTGACGTTCGGTGTCGCCAGGAGCGCCTGAGATCGAGGCACTCCTGGAAGGAGACTCCGATGGACACGAAGCCTTTCACATCTGGCCTGAGCGAGCACGCGGTGATGATCACGCGCGTCGCGGAAGGGCAATGGCACGCGCTGGATGACGACTTGGTGGTCGGACGCGGGCATGCGGAGCACCGGCCCGACGGACGCTTGTTCGTCAGCATCGACGCCTGGCACGACGCCGTCTTCGACCGGCTCGCCGAGGCGATGCCGGCGGTACTGCCGGCGCCGCTGTACACGGTGGTCGACGAAGCCGACGTCGAGCTGACGGCCGGCTGGCGGCGGGCCGGTTTCACGATCCGGCGCCGCGAGTGGGAGTACGTCGTGCCGACCGACCCGCGGGTCACAGGGCTCAACGAAGTCCTGCCGCCTTCGGGCGTGACGATCGTGCCCGCCGGTGAGGCGGACGAGCGTCTGCTGCGGGCGGTGGACCGCGCGATCCGTGACGAAGTCGAAGCGACGGTCGGGTGGCAGTCGATGCCCGCAGAGGTGATGTCCCGCCCCGAAGGCGACACGATCGTCGACCCGTCGAAGTACGCGGTGGCCGCGGCCCCGGACCGCTACCTGGGTCTGATCCGGGTGGTGCCGGGGAACCGGCCGCGCATCGGGCTGGTCGCGGTCCGCGCCGACGAGCAGCGCCGTGGCATCGCCAGGGCGCTGCTGGCCCATGCGCTGGGGACGCTGCACCGTTCCGGGTTCGCCGCGGCCTGGACCGAAGTCCACGAGGCCAACCAGGCAGCCTCGGCACTGTTCGAGGACATCGGCGCCCGGCCGATGAGCAGCAATCTGGAGCTGGTGCGATGACGAAGAACAGGAACGTCATCGAAGTCGAGGGCAAGGTTGTCGAGTGCCTGCGCAGCGCCATGTTCACGGTGGAGCTCGAGAACGGCCACCAGGTGCTCGCGCACATCAGCGGGAAGATCCGCAAGAACTACATCAAGATCATGCTGGAGGACCGGGTGCTGGTGGAGCTTCCGCCGTACGACCTGACGCGCGGCAGGATCGTGTTCCGGTACCGGAACTAGCGGCGGTCGGCACGCTCGGCGGTAGCTGATCCGGGGGCCCTGGTCACGGCGTTTCCGTGACCGGGGCCGCCATGGTGGCTCGCAGGGCCGCGGAGCGGTCACCTCTCCAGCCGCCGCCGGCAGGCCTGGTGTGTCCCGAGCCGGTGACAGCGGCCGGCGTCGCCGCTGTCGCCACCCGCACGCTTCCGCGCTCGACCCGACCTCTCCCCCGGTGGAAGCCGCCTGAGCGACGAACGTTCCGTTACGCCCACGCTGGTGACCGGTCGTCGATGAGCCGCGGCAGGACGTCCGCCCAAGGTATTGCCCCTCCCGGCCCGCCGTGCTTATGGTCACCCCGTTTGTCGAATCGATTCGAATGATTCGAGGAAGCCGACGGACCCCCAAGACGGGCCGGTGGAGGTGGAGATGACCACGATCAAGGACGTCGCCGAGCGCGCAGGCGTCGCGCCGAGCACCGTGTCGTACGTCCTGAGCGGGTCGCGCAAAATCTCCGAGGACACCCGGCGCGCGGTGCGGGCCGCGATCGACGAGCTCGGATATCACCCGCGCGCGAGTGCGCGCACGCTGCGCAGCGCACGGACCCGGGTGCTCGCGCTGGCCGCGCCACGCGTGCCCGGGGCGTACCGGGCGATCGACGGGCGGTTCGCGATCGACGTCACCGACGCCGCCCGTGTGCACGGGTACGACGTGCTGCTGATGACGGACGGCGACGGCGTCGGTGGGCTGCGCCGGGTGGCCCGCAGCAGGCTCGCGGACGCCGCGGTGCTGATGGCGGTCGAGGACCGCGACCCCCGTGTCGAGGTCCTGCGCGAACTGGGCTTCCCCGGGGCGCTGCTCGGTCACGACGATCACGCGGCGCTGCCCTGGACCGACCTCGACTGGGAGGCCGCCGTCGCCCTCGCCGTGCGTGAGACCGCCGCTGCCGGCCACCGGCGGATCCTCTTCCTCTCGTCGGCCGAGCACGAGGTCGCCGCACGCCGTGGCTATGCCCTGCACGGCCTCGACGGCGCGCGGCGAGCGGCCGTCGAGACCGGGGCCGATGTCCGCGTGATCCCGTCCCACCTCGCCCCGGACGTCCTCGCGCGGCGGCTGAGCGAGGCGCTGGCCGCGCGGCCCGTCCCGACCGCGCTGGTCGTCCAGCACCTGATCCTCCTCCCCCGCCTGCTGGACGCGGTGGCGGCGGCCGGGTTGCGGATTCCCCACGATCTGACCGTCGTGCTCGTCGGCAGCCTCCCCGACGAGATGGGCATCCGGCATCTGCCGCGGATCGATCTGCCCGTCGCGGAGATGTCCACGGCAGTGGCCCGGCTCGCCATCGACGCGATCGGCCCCGGCCGCGACGACCGGTCATCGACTTCGCGGGAGTCCCTCGGGGCACCTGCCCCGAGCATGCCCTCCGGCGCGCCGCACCACCTGATCCAGCCGCGGATGGCCGGGCCCGTCATCGCCCCGCCGTCGCCCGGCTGACCACTCGGACCGCCCGTACGGCACGGCCGGCGACGCTTCATCGCCGGACCACCGCATGTCCACAGTCGCACATGTAACGGAGGATCAACCTTGCCGTTCTTAGGACGCAGCAGAACAGGACGCGGACGCGTTCCCGCGTTCGCCGTCACCCTTGCCTGTGTCATCGTCGCGCCAGGGCTGGCCGGCTGTGCCGCGGAGCCCGACCCGGGCACTGTCACCGTGCTCAACTCGGCGACCGACACCGCCGAACACACCGCCAATCAGCGGTTCTTCGACCGCTGCGGCAAACCGCTCGGCCTGAGGGTCGAGCAGATCAGCGTGCCCGCCGACCAGATCGCCTCCAAGGCGCTTCGGATGGCGTCGTCCGACTCGCTCACCGACATCCTGGAGCTCGACGGCTCGGAGCTGCCCCAGTTCGCACAGACCGAGGGCCTGCGGCCGCTCGACGCGGTCGGGGTCGACACCTCCGGCCTCTCCGCGAGCGCGAAGTCCCTCGGGTCCTACGACGGCACCCAGTACGGGATCGCCCGTTCCGTCAACTCCCTCGCGCTGATCTACAACACCGAGCTCCTCAAGGACGCGGGCATCGCCCCGCCCACCACCTGGAAGGAGCTGCGGGCCGCCGCGAGGAAGCTGACCGCGGGCGACACCTACGGGATGGCCTTCAGCGCGAGCCCGAACGCGGACGGCGTCTACCAGTTCCTTCCGTTCTTCTGGTCCGCCGGCGGTGACGAGGCAGAGATCGACAGCGGCAAGGGCGAGGCCGCGCTCCAGCTCTGGAAGGACCTGGTCGCCGACGGCTCCGCCTCCAGGTCCGTCGTCAACTGGAACCAGCAGGACGTCAACGACCAGTTCGTCGCGGGCCGCGCCGCCATGATGATCAACGGGCCGTGGCAGGTGCCGGTCCTCAGCGCCCAGAAGAACGTGGACTGGGCGGTCGCGAGCATCCCGGTACCCGAGGCGGGCAAGCCGGCGGTGCCGCCCATCGGGGGCACCGTCATGGCCGTACCGAAGAACGACGACGATCCGGCCCGCGAGAAGAACGCCGGCAAGGTCCTGAACTGCCTCAACTCCGAGAAGAACCAGCTCCAGTGGGGCGAATCTGTCAACAACGTGCCCACCCGCGCCACGGCCGCACAGGCGTACGCGAAGCAGAACCCGAAGCTCGCCGCGTTCGCCGAGCTCGTCACCACCGCCCGCTCCCGTACCGCGAAGGTCGGCACCGGCTGGCCGGTCGTCGGCGACGCGCTCGCGGGCGCCTTCCAGTCGGTGCTTACGGGCCGGACCAGTCCCGAACAGGCCCTGCACCGGGCCCAGCAGCAGGCTTCGGCGGGGAAGTGAGGAACCGGCCATGACCACCATCACCTCCCCGGCGCCCGCCTCGGGCGCCGCCGAAGCGAAATCCGCCGCCGGCCGCGCTCCCCTGCGCCGTGGGCTGCTGCGCTGGCTCTTCGTCGCTCCCGCGCTCGCCTACATGGCGCTCTTCTTCGGCTACCCGCTCGTCCGCAACATCGTGATGAGCTTCCAGCACTACACGCCGAAGACGTACTTCACCGGCGAGGCACCGTTCAACGGCCTCGACAACTGGCGGGCCGTCTTCGCCAACGAGCTGTTCACCGACGCCCTGTGGCACACGGCCTTGTTCACCGTCGGCTCGCTGCTCGGCCAGTTCACCATCGGCCTGACCCTCGCCGTCTTCTTCTCCCGCCGTTTTCGGCTCTCCGGCTTCGTGCGCGCCGTCCTTCTGCTGCCGTGGCTCGTGCCCATGGTCGTCTCCGCCGTCGTCTGGCGGCGCATTCTCGACCAGGACCACGGCATGCTGAACACCGCCCTCCACGCGGTCGGCCTGGTCCCGCAGGACGGCGTGCCGTGGCTGAGCAGCCCCGGTGTGGCACTGCTGTCGGCGGTCCTGGTCAACATCTGGATCGGCATCCCGTTCAACATGGTCATCCTCTACGGCGGTCTCCAGGAGATCCCGCGCGAGCTGTACGAGGCCGCGTCGCTCGACGGCTCCGGCCCATGGCGGACGTTCCGCAGCATCACGCTGCCGATGCTGCGCCCGGTGATCACCGTCGTGCTCGTGCTGGGCTTCATGTCGACGGTGAAGATCCTCGACCTGATCCTGGCGCTGACCTCGGGTGGGCCCGCGGACTCCACCCAGACGCTGGGCACGGTCACGTACCAGCTCTCGTTCCTTCAGCTCGACTTCGGCCAGGGCGCCGTGGTGGGCAATGTCCTGATCCTCATCAGCGCGGTCTTCGCCGTGCTGTACCTGCGGGCCAACCGCGCCGACTTCGGCAAGGGGAAGTGACCGACGATGAACCGACCGATGCAACGACCGGCGAGCCTTCTCCTCATGCGTTCGGTGTGGAACACCGCCGCCGCGCTGCTGATCCTCGCCGTGCTGCTCTTCCCCGTGTACTGGATGCTCAACACCGCCCTTCAGCCCGAGTCGAGCATCGCCGGCACCGAGTGGTTCCCCGTCTCACCGTCCCTGAAGAACTTCGACACGGCGATCAGCACCCAGGGTGGTTCGCTGCTCACCAGCTTCGTCGTCGCACTCGGCGCCGTGGTGGTCTGTCTCGCGCTCGCCGCGCCCGCCGCGTACGGGCTCGCCCAGTTCGGACTCCGCGGCGGGCAGGGCATCGTCTTCGCGACGCTCATCACGCAGATGGTTCCGGGCATCGTCATCGCCAACGCCCTCTACAGCGCCTATGCGCAGCTCGACCTCGTCAATTCCTATCTGGGGCTGATCCTGGCGGACGCCTCGCTCGGTCTGCCGTTCGCGGTCGTGCTGCTGCGGGCGTTCATGGTGTCGATCCCGAGCGAGGTCGTCGAGGCCGCGATGGTGGACGGCGCGAACCGCTTCACCGCGTTCGTGCGGATCGTGCTGCCCATGAGCCGCAACGCCCTGATCACCGCGGGACTGTTCACCTTCCTCTTCGCCTGGTCGGACTTCATGTTCGCGCTCACCCTCAACACCACGGACGACGTCAAGCCCATCACGCTCGGCATCTACCAGTTCGTCGGCGCACATGTCAGCGACTGGGGCGCGGTCATGGCGACCGCGGTGCTCTCCGCCGTACCGGCCGCGATCCTGCTCGTCGTCGCCCAGAAGTACATCGCCGCCGGGATCACCGGCGGTTCGGTCAAGTAGACAGGTGCCTCCCCGTGAGTTTCTCCGAGTTCCCCGAGTTCCCGGCCGGCTTCTTCTTCGGTGCCGCCACGGCCAGTTACCAGATCGAGGGCGCATACGACGAGGACGGCAGAGGCGCGTCCATCTGGGACACCTTCTGCCGTGAGCCCGGGCGCGTCGCGGACGGTGCCACCGGTGACGTCGCCTGCGACCACTACCACCGCTACCGCGAGGACATCGCGCTGCTGCGCGAACTGGGCGTGGACAGCTACCGCTTCTCCGTCGCCTGGCCGCGTGTCCAGCCGGCCGGCTCCGGCCCCGCCAACGCGGCCGGGCTCGACCTCTACGACCGGCTCGTGGACGAGCTGCTGGCCTCCGGCATCTCACCCGCCGCCACCCTCTACCACTGGGACCTCCCTCAGGCCCTGGAGGACCGGGGCGGCTGGCGGGTACGCGAGACGGCGGAGCGGTTCGCCGAGTACGCCGGGGTCGTCGCCGCCCGGCTCGGCGACCGGGTGGAGCGCTGGATCACGCTCAACGAGCCCTTCTGCAGCGCTTTCGTCGGCTACGCGGCGGGCGCCCATGCCCCGGGTGCCCGCGAGGGCCGCGGCGCGCTCGCCGCCGCGCACCATCTGCTCGTCGGCCACGGACTGGCCGTGCACGCCCTGCGCGCTGCGGGGGCACGGGAGGTCGGGATCACGCTCAACCCCGACCGGCTGCTACCGGCCACGGACTCCCCCGCCGACCTGGCCGCCGTACGCCGCGTCGAGACGCTCCACAACGACGTATGGTTCGAGCCGCTGTTCGCCGGGCGCTACCCGGAGCACGAAGCCGAGACCTGGGGCGAGTTGCTGTCCTCCCGTGACGGCTCGTACCGCCTCGACGGCGACCTCGACCTCATCGGTGCACCGCTCGACTTCGTCGGCATCAACTACTACCGCCCGATCACCGTCTCCGATGCCCCGTACCGCGACGCCGACCCCGCCACCCGTACCGCGGTCGACGTCCGGGCCGAGGAGACCTGGCGCGACGATGTCCGCCACACCACCATGGGCTGGCCCGTCGTCCCGCACACCTTCACGGATCTGCTGGTCTGCCTGACCGAGCGCTACCCCGCGCTGCCACCGCTCCTGATCACCGAGAACGGCTCGGCGGAGGCGGACACCCTCGACGCCGACGGCCGGGTCCGCGACGTGGAGCGGGTCGACTACCTTCACAGCCATCTGGACGCGCTCGCCGCCGCCCTGCGCGCGGGTGTCGACGTGCGCGGCTACTATGTGTGGTCGCTGCTGGACAACTTCGAGTGGGCCCGTGGCTACGGCCAGCGCTTCGGCATCGTCCGGGTCGACTACGACACGCAAGTACGCACACCCAAGGACAGCTACCGCTGGTACCAGCGGCTGATCGCCGCCCACCGCGCCCGCACCACCCCCGGTGAGGACCCCCGACGAAGTTCGCCGAGGGCCACTGGCTGATGCGCGACGGCTTCCATGCGTCGTACGCCGCCGAGGTCGCCGACGTCCGCGTCGACGAGGACCGGTTCACGCTCCACGCACCCGTGCGGCAGGTCACGCGCCGCGGCCACACCGTCAACAGCCCACTGCTGACCGTCTAGTGCTGGTCCCCGGCCGAGGGCGTGACGGTATCCGCACCACGCACCACGCGGGCGCTGCCGAGCGACGGTGCGACGGTCACGACCCGGGTCCCGGTCACGGCCGCCCGGGACGCCACGACGGCTTACTTCCGGACGACTCGCGACGGCGACAGGGTCACGGTCGAGGCGGAGGGAGCACCGGGGCCGTGGCAGGTGCTACGCCCCGTGCCGTTCGGCCTCGCCGGGGCGGGGCTGTGCCGTCGGTCAGCCAGTCTTTGATCTGGTCCGACTCCGTGCCGCGGAACGCAGTGATGATCATGTGGTCGCCGGCCAGCGTGTAGGCCTGCGTGTCCTGAAGCGGAAACGGCGGGGTGAACCGCGTCTCGTGGTGGCGTACCCGGTCGAAGCCCCACGTGGCCGCCTGCTGTTCGATCGTGACCGGGTCCTTGTAGGCCAGAGCGCACGCCTGGGCGAGACAGTAGGCGTGCCGCAGGCTGTAGCCGGATGCCCGGTGGTCGAGGACGACAGGAGCTGTCACGAGTTCCCTTTCGATCGAAGGATGCCCTCACCGGCCGACACTCTGCTTTTTCCGGTAACGCGCGTCCTGTCACCCGTTCACGGCGCTCGTACGGGCCTTCTTGGTGGTCTGATGGGGAACGTCCGACCCCTCCTGCAGATCGGCGGCGAACGCCTCGGCTGTCGCCTCGGCGGCAATGTCGCTCAGGTCTTCGTTGATCTCGTGAGCGACTCGCTTGGCGTCCATCGCCAGCTTCACGGAGCCCTTTACGGTCCCTCGAATCACCGGCCTGATCACCTTCTTCAGCAGGGGGGCGGAAGCCACACCGACCAAGAAGACGGGAAGCACAGGAAGCATAGTTTCTTCAGCCTTTCTCACGGCACTCCGGAATTTCACCGGAGCTATCCTCGAAATCCGAGCCTAGCCACCCAACATGGCCTCTCACCAGGCCTTCTCATATCATTCACCCGTTCGTGTGCATACCGGCTCGAGTTGATCTCATTGGCCGCCAAGTGACCTACCGTCACATGGGGCGAGCTGTGAATACCCGTCTCCACCTGAGAGATATGAGCCAGGAGTGAATGTGGAAAACACAGCAACTGACGAGACCATTGCTGCGGGCGAGCCCTCACCCGGGGAAATTCTCTACTCCGCTGAAGTGCGCCATACGAACGGGAAATGCACACTGACCATCAGCGATCATTTACACGGAGAGGTGGAGGTTTTCGTGATTCCTGCGACAGCGGTGAAGAAGTTCCCCTTCTATCTCACGATGCTCAGGAGCAAACTCTCCTGACCTCACGCCCGCCGCTGCGCCACCAAGGGCGCAGCCGGCCGGGTCTCGCTGAGCAGAGACTGGGCCAGGACGCCATAGAGGGTGTCGTTGGGTCCGTCGGCGATGCGCAGGCCCCGGATGTCGCGGAGGCGCTTCTCCATGGGGGTGCGGCGGGTGTAGCCCTCACTTCCATGCAGTTGGAGCCCAATGTCGACGGCGCGGTAGGACGCGTCTGTGGCAAGGGCCTTTGCCGCGGAGCAGGCGGCCACGTCCACCTCGTCCCCTTCCTGCTCGATGCGCTCCAACAGGGAGAAGCACCAGGCGGTGGCTGCCTGGATTTCGGCCGCCGCAATGCCGAGTCGGGACACGACGGAGGGGACGTTCGCCAGGCATGTGCGGCCGACACTGCGCCGGCGGGCTCGCGCCATCGTCTCCTCGATCGCGGCGGTCGCAGCGCCCAGGCAGACCAGCGCCATCATCAGCCGCCAGCCGGAGAAGTGGGTGTCGAAGATCCTGCGGCCGTCGCCAGGCACCCCGAGCAGGAGTTCACTGCCGACGCGTACGTCGTCGAAGCGCAGGTGGCCCAGGCTCCAGCCTCGTAGCCCGAGGGGCACGGTGGTTTCGGTCAGGACGCCGGCGGTCGCTGTCGGCAACCAGAGCGCGGAAAGCGGAACTTCACGCAGCCACGCCACGTCGGCACCCTGCACGGCGGCCTGCTCGGAGGGGACCACCTTGCAGAAGACGACGAAGCCGGTGGCCTCGTCCACACGGCCCACCAGGCCTTTCATGCCGGAGAGCACGAAATGGTCGCCGTGGTCGACCGCTACGGTGCGCAGGCCACGCAGATCCGAGCCGGAGTGCGGCTCGCTGGACGCGACGCCGGCCAACTCGCCCCCGCACACGACCTGGTCGTAGACGGCTTGAGCCACGACGGGTCTGCCGTACCGCAATGCCATGGCGCCGTGTCCCGAGCTGAAGACCTCCCGTGCGTCACAGTCCCGTCGCCCGGCCAGGAACATGGCCAGCCCCTGGGCCACGCGCGCGAGGTGCGGAGGGACGACCGCGGCCGCACCCCGGTCCCCCTCCGTCCCATGGGCATACCTTGTCCCGACGTTGGCACACACTACGTCGAACCCCGTCAGTCCGGCTTGGGCGGCACGCTTGCGCAGGTGGAGCCACGGCGGTCGAGGCGCCTCCTCGGCGACCGGCTCGGGCAGATGCATGTCGAGGAAGTCGCTGACGCGGGAGGCGAAGTCCTTCAGAGCGGGATGACGGGCGAGAACGGCGCAGGATTCCGAGAGAGACAATGGGGTGTCCTAACGGCTCATGGGACGAGGGATGTTCACCGAGATGGAGTCCGGGTGCAGTTCTCCGGTGGTGCACGGCGTCGAGGCGGACGTCATGTGGTCCCGGAGGCCTCACCCTCCGCCGTCCGCCGCCTCGGCGAGGCTGCGGGGCCGCATGTCGGTCCACGCCTGGTCGATGTAGTCGAGGCATGCCTGCCTCGTGTCTTCCGGATGCGCAACGGTCCAGCCGGCGGGCGCTTCGGCGAAGGCGGGCCAGAGCGACTGCTGGCCTTCGTCGTTGACGAGCACCAGGAAGCGGATCTCGTCGTCGTCGAACGGATTGGTCGCATGCGTCATGGCGGTTCTCCTGGCTCGCGTGACCGGGACCGGTCGAACGGTGTTTCGCCGAGCTGAGCGTGCAAGAACGGACAGGCGGGCATGAGCGGGCCTGAGGCGGTACGAGGCTTCGTCGCGCCGCCCCTGAAACGGGGCGGGCGCGCGGTGAGGGCCTGGGATTCGGCCGCCCACACCTCACCGATGTGGAGCGACCGGTTGACACCAGCCCATGGACAGGCGGCGGATCAATCATTCATTTTGCCAGCTCAGCGGTACCTTCGGCCAGGGGCTGCAAGTCGCTGCCACCCGAACGGATGACGGACAGCTGAGCGGGCGCTGTCAGGCCAGTGCCGGCCGGCCTGCCTGAAGTTGCCACAGTGTGGTGTAGGTGCCTCCACGGTTCACCAGCTCCTCATGGGTGCCCTGTTCGGCGACGAGCCCACCCGGCCCCATGACATAGATCTGGTCCGCCTTCTGGACGGTGGACAGCCGGTGGGCGATGACGACCATCGTCCGGTCCGTGCCGAATACCTGGAGGGCCTGTTGGATGATGGCCTCGGTCTCGTTGTCGACGGCGGAGGTGGCCTCGTCGAGGATGATGACCGGTGGGTCGCGCAAGATCGTGCGGGCCAGCGCGATGCGCTGTTTCTGCCCGCCGGACAACGCGGCACCTCGTTCTCCGACCCGGGTCTGGTAGCCGTCGGGCAGGCTGTCGATGAAGGCGTCGGCGCCGGCCGTGCGGGCAGCGGTCACGAGTTGCTCGTCGGTGGCGTCGAAGGTGCCGTAGCGGATGTTCTCCGCGATGGTGGCGTCGAACAGGAACGGTTCCTGGGTGACGTATCCGATCGCGCGGCGCAGGTCGGGCAGGGCGAGGGTGCGCACATCGGCGCCGTCGAGCAGCACCCGGCCCTGGTCGGGGTGGTGGAACCGCATCAGCAGTTTGGCGACGGTGGTCTTCCCGGCACCGCTGGTGCCGACGATGCCCGTGGTCCGTCCTGGCGGAATGGCCAGGGACGTGTCGCTGAGGGCCGGTGGCCGGCCGGGGTAGGCGAAGGTCACGTTCCGCAGTTCGATCTCGCCCTTCACCTGCCGGCCGGGCAGCGGGCGGCCGCCCGAGACCGGTTCGAGGGGGAGGCGGTGCAGCCGCTCCACGCGGTCCAGGGCGGTGACGGTGCGCTGGTACTGGTCGGTGGTGCTGCCCAGCCGGGACAGCTTGAGCATGGCGATGCCGGGCATCTCGATCAGCGGGCCGAAGGCGGCGGTCGACAGGGTGCCCCGCAGCACGGCCGTGCCACCCAGGAGCACGGTGCCGACGAGGGCCGAACCTCCGGCCAGACGCAGGATCTGGGGCGGAACGGCCGCGCTGCGGTCGCTGACGCGGTTGGCCTCGCTGCACTCGCGGTTCAACTCGGTGATGCGCACGATCTCGTGCTGTTCGGTGACGGCGGACTTGATGGTGGTGTGGGCGTGGAGGTTCTCGGTGATACGGCCGTTCAGCCGTGACCGCCGCTCGTCGGATGCGGCATGGCTGGCGACCGCCCGTTCGTGGAAGCGGAAGGACAGCCAGGCCACGAGCGGGACGGGCGCGAAGGCGACCCAGGCGATCTGCGGAGCGAGCAGCAGGAAGGCCGGGATGAGCAGTCCCAGGCTGGTGACCATCTGCACGACGTCGTTCATGTTGGAGGCGACGAACGTGCTGATCTGGCTGATGTCCTCGGACAGGACGGTGTTGACCCTGCTGATGCGCTCGTTCTCCAGGTCGGCGGGCGCCACGCGCTGGACGTGCTCGTAGGTGCGGGTGCGCCAGTCGTCCTCGATGGTCTGCGCCAGCTGACGCCAGGCGACAGTGGCGCCGTAGCCGAAGGCCGCCATGGCGAGGCAGGCCGTTCCCGCGGCGCCCACGAGCAGCCCCAACTGACTGCCGACACCGGCCACTCCGTATCTGGCCAGGGTCGAACTGCCGCCCTTGGCGACCAGCAGCACGATCGAGGGGCTGAGGGCGAACAGCGCCATCTCCCCCAGCTGCGACAGGCCCGACAGCACTGCTGCCAGGGCGAACTTCCGCTTGTGGGGGCCGATGATGCGGCGCAGGGGGTGGCGGCGGGCCGTGGCTTCGTCCGATGACTGCTTCGCCCTGTTAGATCTGCGCCACGCTCCGCGGACGACTCCTGCCGTCGCCGCGGTCGTCACTCCGAGCATGAGCAGGGGTCTGCTGAGCAGTGTCAGGAGGAACGGCCCGCCGACGACGGCCGCTGCGACCGCACCGCCGGCCAAGAGGATGCTCGGCAGCCGGCGTCCGGTGCTCTCGGCGTCCTGTCGGGGCACGGCGGCCGAGGGAGGCGTCTCGGGTCTGTCCTTCCGAGGCGTCGTCGTCAGCAGGGCTGCCAGGGTCCGGGAAACCGCCTGCCGCAGCAACCGGGTGGCCGCACGGGGGCTGACCGTGCGGTCGTGCCGCAGCAGGACCCGGCCGGTGACCGGACTGGCGTGCACCTCCTCGATGCCCGGGGCTTCGAGGAGCGTGGTCTCGGTCAGCCGCGCGGCGGCGGGTCTGCCGCGCAGGAGGTCGATCTCCCAGCGCTGGCGGCCGGGGACGATCGAGCGTGGTCGCATCCTCGCTCGGAGAGGGGCCCGTCGTGTCGTCGGGCGGTCGACCGGAGGGCTTTCGGGCAGGGCCATCAACTATCACCGTTCCCGGCGGCCATGCCACCAACGGCATCAGGGGGTTCCGTTTCACGAACGCGCCCACCACTCGTGCGGGCGTGGCCGGGCCTTCTCCTTTCCATGAAGCCCCAGTAGCCGCACACCGCGGCATCGTCGATCTCGGGGATCTCCACGCCGAGTCGCCGCAGTCGGCGGACCGTCCGGTCGTTGCCGAACTCCACGCTCCGCTGCTTCGCGCTCTGCGCCCTCCTGGCGTGTTCTTCCAGATGGGGCTGGTAGGGCAGGATCGGCAGGTCCTGTCCGCGCTCGGTCGCAGCGCACAGGTGGCGCAACCAGTCGGTGAGCGGAACCTCTTCGGTGTGCGTCCCGTACAGCCGGTCGTAGCCGGCCATGAAGGCGCCGGGTCCGGTCCTGCGCGAGTCGTGAAGGTGATGCACGAAGCCGGTCTTCTCACGGTCGAGAAGCAGCGCTACGACGGCGTTTGCGAGCACATCGACGGGAAGCAGCGTCTCCTCGAGTTCCGGGTCCGCCGGGTAACAGCCGAGGGCGGCGCAACTGGTGAGCAGCCTGGAGAACATGTCGTCCGGATTGACGGCACCGGTCGAGGAATGGGCCCAGATGCGGCCGAGGCGATGGATGCCGCCGCTCGCTCCCCGTTCGATGGCATGCTCCACGAGCCGGTCGGCCACCCATTTGCTCGCCGCGTAGCCCCGCCCGAACGGGTGCCGTTCACCATCGACCGGCAAGTCTTCCGTCACCAGCCGTGGGTCGTGGCCGGAGCGGAACACACCGAGGGTCGAGAGGTAATGGAACGCCTTCGGCCGGCCTTCACCCGCCAGGTGCAGCAGGGTTCTGGTGCCCTCCACATTGGCGGGCTTCAACCGTGCGTACGGTGAGAGGTGATGGACGTACGCGCCGCTGTGGACGATCGTGTCGACCGTCTCGCGCAGCCGCGCCCAGAGTGCCGAGCCGAGGCCGAGGTCCACGGCGGTCAGATCTCCGCGCACGATGCTCAGCCGTGGATCGTCTGCCGTCGCCGTGATGCCGTAGGCCCGCAGGGCCCTGGCTAGCCGCTCGCGTGCCTGGGCGTCGGTACGCGCGCGGACCAGGCAGTGCACCCGGGCCGTCGTCCTGTGCAGGAGTTCGGCCAGGAGGAAGGCTCCGACGAATCCCGTGGCTCCGGTCAGCAGGATCTCTCGGGGGTCACCGACGCGTTCGGGATCGGAGGCGAAGTGCAGGACGGGGCTGAGTTTCGCTTCCGTGCGGGGCACGTATGAGGGCTCGGTGTCCGCGCCGTCCGTACGGAGGTGGAGGGCCAGGCCCGCCGGTGTCGGTGCCTCCAGGAGCGCCGACAGGCTGAAGGGGGCGGCCATGGTCTCGCCGATCCGGCCGGCCAGGCGGGTGGCGAGCAGGGAATGGCCGCCCAGAGCGAAGAAGTCGTCGTCGACGCCGACCGCGGGCAGGCCCAGCACCTCGGCGAACAACTCGCACAGGGCCCGTTCCTCAGGGGTGTCCGGAGCGCGGCCGCCGCCTGCTCCGGCGGAGAAGTCCGGCGCGGGCAGGGCACGGCGGTCGAGTTTTCCGTTCGGGGTCAGCGGCAGGGCGTCGAGCACCATGAACGCGGACGGCACCATGTGTGCGGGCACTCGCTCGCGCAGGAAGGTCCGCAGCTCGGCCGGGTCGAGACCGGCTCCCGCGACGGGTACGGCGTAGGCGGCCAGGCGGGTGTCGCCGCGGTGGTCGTCGCGGGCGATCACGGCGGCCTGGGCGATCTCGGGGTGGGTGGCGAGGAGGGCTTCGAGTTCGCCGGGTTCGATACGGTGGCCGCGGACCTTGACCTGGTCGTCCGCCCTTCCGGCGAAGAGGAGTTGGCCGTCGCCGCGCCGACGGACCAGGTCGCCGGTGCGGTACATCCTGGTCCCTGGCGGGCCGTACGGGTCGGCCACGAACCGCTCGGCCGTCGCACCCGGGCGGCGCAGGTAGCCGCGGGCGAGTCCCGCACCGCCCACGTAGAGCTCTCCGGTCACTCCGGGCGGCACAGGCCGCAGCGCGGTGTCCAGGACGTAGGCCCGGGTGCCGGGGACCGGCCGGCCCAGGACCGGACTCGAAGCGGTGTCCAGCCGCGCCTGGAGCGCGTCCACGGTGCACTCGGTCGGACCGTACATGTTGTGGGCCATCAGCCCGTGCACGGCCCGCAGTTCGGTCCACAGTTGCTCGGGCAGTTCCTCGCCGCCGATCACGGCCACGCTGGGCCGTCGGCGTGCGTCGCTGAACAGGCCGCGGTCGTACAGGATCCGCAGGTACGAGGGCGTGACGTCGACCGTGTCGATCCGGTGCCGCAGCAGCCAGTTCACGAACCGGTCGGCGTCTTTCCAGGTATCGGAGTCGGGTACATGCAGTTCATGACCGGCCGTCAGGGCCGAGAGCTGACCCCATGAGGCGTCGAAGGACACCGAGGCGGTCAGGGCGACCCGCAGCGGACGGCCCGCGAGTCGTTCGGCCGCCGGTCCGAAGACCCGGTCCCGATACTGTGCGGCGAGGTTGGCCACGCTCGCGTGACGGGCGACGACCCCCTTCGGTGTGCCGGTGGATCCCGAGGTGTAGATGACGTAGGCCGGTTGTTCAGGTGACATCCTTGTCATCGGGTCGCTGTCGGGCAGCCCCCTCAGCGCCTCCTCGGTCTCCGGGGTGGACAGCAGCAGAGCCGGAATCCCCGGGCCTACGGTGGTGGTCGTGTCCCTGAGCAGCAACGCGGGCTGTGCGTCCTCGACCATGGCCGCGAGGCGCTGGGCCGGGTATTCCGGGTCGAGAGGCAGATAGGTGGCTCCCGCCTTGAGGACGGCGAGCAGGGCCACCACGAGGTCGTGCGAGCGTGGCAGGGCGACCGCGACCACGTCCTCGGGGCCGATCCCCCGGGCGGCCAGTGCGTGCGCGAGCCGGTTCGCCCGGGCGTTCAGCTCCGTGTACGTCAAGGTCGTGCCGTCCGAGACGACGGCGACCGCGTCGGGCGTGGCGCGTACCCGGGCCTGGAAGAGCTCAGGAATGGTGCCCGCTGCAGCAGCGGGTTGGTCGTGGTCGCCGCAGAGGTGACGGCGTTCGCTGTCGGACAGGACGTCGATGTGGCTGAGCGGCCGGTCCGCGTCTTGTACGACCGCGTTCAGCAGCCGCACCCAGCGCGCGGCCAGATCCTCGACCGTGCGCGGGTCGAACAGGTCCGTGGCGTAGTCGAAGGTCGCGTTCAGACCGAGGCATTCGCCCTGTGCGGAGCGATTCTCGTAGACGCCGATGTCCAGGTCGAACTTGGCGGTCTCGGTCGGCAC
This sequence comes from Streptomyces hawaiiensis, assembly GCF_004803895.1. Lineage (NCBI taxonomy): Bacteria > Bacillati > Actinomycetota > Actinomycetes > Kitasatosporales > Streptomycetaceae > Streptomyces > Streptomyces hawaiiensis. Next base: position 280,221 of record NZ_CP021978.1, read on the forward strand.
CGTGATCCTGGCGGTCGTCAGGCCCGGCAACCCCAACACCGCGCCCTCGTCGGCGTCGAGGGAGAGCGCAACCTGGAACAGCGGGTGGCGGGCGGGTGACCGCGTGGGGTTCAGGGCCTCCACCACCTGCTCGAACGGCGCGTCCTGGTGCGCGTAGGCGGCCAGCGCGGCGGCCCGGACACGTTCCAGGAGCCGGGAGAATGTGGGATCGCCCGAGGTGTCGGTGCGCAACACCAGTGTGTTGACGAAGAAGCCCACCAGGTCGTCCAGGGCCTGGTCACCGCGCCCGGCGATCACGGTGCCCACCGGGACGTCGGTGCCCGCGCCCAGCTTCGTCAGGAGCGCGGCCAGCCCCGCGTGCAGCACCATGAAGAGGCTCGTCCCCGACCGGCGGGCCAGTTCGGTCAGCGCCGTGTGCAGCTCCGGGTCGATCCGCAGACCGACCCGGGCTCCGCTGTGGGAGGCGAGGGCCGGACGGGGGCGGTCGTAGGGCAGCGTGAGCTCTTCGGGCAGGTCCGCCAACCTGACGGCCCAGTAGTCCAGTTGGCTGGCGAGCGGTCCGTCGGCCTGGCTCAGGAGCCGGCGCTGCCACAGGGTGTAGTCGGTGTACCGTACCGGCAGCGGGTCCCAGTCCGGCTCCTCGCCGCGGCTCCGGGCGGTGTAGGCCGTGGCCAGGTCGCGGGCCAGCGGGGCCAGGGACCAGCCGTCGGCGGCGATGTGGTGCACGGCGATCACCAGGACGTGCTCGGCGGGCCCCAGCGCGAACAACTCGGCACGCAACGGCGGCTCGATCGCCAGGTCGAACGGGTAGCGGACGGCGTCCAGCAGCCGCGCGTGCAGTGCCTCCTCGTCGTCCACGTCGGTGACGGGCAGCGGGGGGCGCACCACGGTGGCGTCGAGAATCCGCTGGAAGGGCTCGCCGTCGACGTCCGGATAGAGCGTGCGCAGACTCTCGTGCCGGCCCACCACATCGCCCAGGGCCTGTTCCAGCGCTCTGCGGTCGAGTGCGCCGGACAGTCGCTGCACGAGGGGGATGTTGTAGGTGGCGCCGGGTCCTTCGACCCGGTGCAGGTACCACAGCCGTTGTTGCGCGAAGGACAAGGGAGTGCGGTCCGGGCGTTCCTGGACGTTCAGGGCCGGGCGGGCGCCGTGGGCGCTGTCCAGGCGCGCCGCCAGCTCGGCGACCGTGGGTGCCTCGAACAGCGCACTCAGGTTGAGGTCCACGCCGAGCACGGCGCGGATCCTGGCGACCAGGCGGATCGCCAGCAGTGAATGCCCGCCCGCGTCGAAGAAGTTCACGTCCGGGCCGACACGCGAACGGTTCAGGACGTCCGCGAACAGTTCGCACAGCAATTGTTCGCGTGGGGTGCGGGCTGCCCGCGCGGCGGATGCCTCGGGCTCCTCCTCGAGCGGATCCGGCAGGGCTTCTCGGTCCAGCTTTCCGTTCGGCGTGAGCGGCAGCTCTTCCAGCTTCACGAACACCGCGGGCACCATGTGTCCGGGCAGGCTCTCACGCAGCAGCTCGCGCAGCAGCTGTGGTCGCGTACTCTGCTCGTCCCCTACGACGTGGGCGACGAGCCTGACATCACCCTGCTCTCGGCCCGGCCGGGCGAGCACCGCGGCGTGCGTCACTCCGGGGCATGCGGTCAGCGCGGCCTCGATCTCTCCCGGTTCGATACGGAAACCGCGCACTTTGACCTGGTGGTCGGCGCGGCCGATGTACTCCAGCTGACCGTCGGGCCGCCACCGCACCACGTCCCCCGTCCGGTACATCCGTGTTCCCGGGGGCCCGTACGGGTCGGCCACGAAACGGGAGGCCGTGAGCGCCGGCCGGCGCAGATAGCCGCGTGCCAGCGACAGGCCGGCGATATAGAGCTCCCCGGCGGCTCCCGACGGCACTGGTTGCAGCGTGCCGTTCAGCACGTAGAGGCGGCTGCCGGCGGTCGGGTGCCCGATCGGGGGTGCCGAGGCCGAGGGCACCAGCGGTGTGCTCAGGGTCGCCATGACGGTGGCTTCCGTCGGCCCGTAGGCGTTCAGCATGCGCCGGCCCGGCGCCCAGCGCGCCACCAGCCCCTGCGGACAGGCCTCGCCTGCTACCTGCACGGTCGGAGCACATACGTCCGTCTCGGACATGGCCGCCAACACCGATGGAGGCACGACCACATGGGTGAGGCGGGTGCCGCCGGTCAGGGCGGACACCGGGTCGGTGGCGGGAGCGACCACGAGTGCGGCCCCGTTCAGCAGGGTGGCGAACATCTCCAGCGCTGAGGCGTCGAAGCTGGGCGAGGCGAACTGCAACACCCTGCTGTCGGAGGTGATCTCCGCTCCTTCCCCCTGGAATTTCGCCATTGAGGCGATGCCCGTGTGCGTCACCACCACGCCCTTGGGCCGCCCGGTGGAGCCGGAGGTGTAGATCACGTAGGCCGGATGCCGCGGGTCCACAGCGATGGCCGGATCGGCGTCGGGTTGTCCCTGCGACAACTCGGCCACGGCTCGCCGGTCGTCGATCACCAGGGCCGGGCGGGCGTCGCTCAGCATGTAGTCCCTGCGCGCCGCCGGATACTCGGGGTCCACCGGCAGGTAGGCGGCGCCGGCCTTGAGTACGGCGAGCACGGCCACGACCAGGTCTGTCGAACGAGGCAGGGCGAGCGCGACGACGTCCTCCGCCCCGATGCCGCGAGCGATCAGTGCGTGCGCGAGCCTGTTCGCCCGCGCGTTCAACTCCCCGTATGTCAAGCAGGTGCCGTCGCCCACCAGCGCGGTCGCGGCCGGGGTGCGGTGCACCTGCTCCTCGAACAGTGTCGGGAAGGGCACGGGAGGGCTGCCTGCCGCTGTGGCGTCGCCCTGGTCGAAGAGGGAGCGTCGCTCGTCGGCCGACAGCACGTCGAGCATGCCGACCGGCAGCTCGGGGTCCAGGTCGCACATGTCGGCCAGCAGGCGCAGCAGGCGCTGCTGGGTGTCGATCAGGTCCGCTTCGCCGTACGTCCCGGGGGCCGCGTGCAGTCTCATGTGCGGGCCGGAGCCGTCCCGGCGATCCCACACCATGATCAGGAGGTCGGCACCGAGCGGGAAGGAGAGGTTGTGCGCGATGCACTTGTGGCCCGCGAAGGAGAGGTTGTAGTCGAACCCGATGAGGTTGACCACGGGCGAGAACACACTGCCGGGTCCACGGGACAGGCTGAGGTCGCGGTGCAGGTCCTCGGCGCGGTAGCGCTGGTGTGCCAGCGCTTCGCGCATCCGCTCGTCGACCTGGGCCAGCAGTTCCCTCAGCGGCATGTCGGGCCGCATCGTCAGGCGTACGGGCACACTGTTGGCCAGCATCCCCGGCGTCGCACGGGAGGCCTCGTCCACCCGACCGGCCACGGTCAGTCCGACGACCACATCCCGAGCGCCCGTCAGGCGATGGGTGTGCAGCGCCACTGCGGCGAAGACGAAACGGAAGCGGGAGACGTCGGCACGGGAGGCCGCCTCCTTCAGCTCCCGAGGACGCGGAAGGGGAAGCAACTCCGTTCGCGGAACGGGCCCGTCCGTGGGGCCGACGGAAGCCGACGGCGCGCGTGTACGGGTCCATCCGGCCAGTTCACCCGCCCAGTACTCCCGGTCCGCGGCACGGTCCTGGGAGTCCCGGTAGTCCACGTCGGCCTTGACCAGCGCCGACAACGGGCCGAAGGGGCCGGGGGCGGGCTCCTCCCCCTGGACGAAGGCCGTGTACACCTCGGCGACCCGGTGGGCCACGAGTGCGTAGCCGAAGGCGTCCACGGCCGCATGGTGGTACGTGTGGTACCACCAGAACCGCTCCGGCGTGATTTTGAACAGCGCGTAGCTGAACAACGGGCCGGAAGACAGGTCCATGGGCCGGGCCATGTCGGCCGAGATCCACGCGTGTGCGGCCGCCTCCGGATCGGGCTCGTCGCAGACGTCGACGAACGACAGCGACCAGGGCAGCTCGCTCTCCACGATCTGCACGGGTCCGTCGTCACCGGGCAGCAGACGCACCCGTAACGCGTCCGTCTCGGCCACGACGTGGCGCAGCGCCGCCTCGAACCGGTCCGGATCAACAGGTCCGCTGATCTCCAGGTACTCGCCGAGGCGCAGTGCCGGACTCATGTGCGGGGAATGTTGTTCGGCGAGCCAGACCTCGCGCTGTCCCGCGGTCACCGGGAGGATCTCGACCGACGCTTTGGTGGTGTGGTCCGGATTCTGTACTTCGTCATCGACTTGCTGGGCGTGAAGCTGACGACGGGACAACAAGAAACCTCCTGTGGTGCCGGTGCCCCCTGAGCACGACCGGCCTTCGTCGGATCCCTCATCGTGACAGTCGGCAGGGAGTTCTCCGCGTCCGCAGTAATAGAGCCACTCGAAGGAATGACCCTGAACCGGCGTGCCCTGTGGAGGCTCCTTGATCGGGGTGATGTAAGGGGCGCGGGAAGGGACTTCTTTTTGCGCCGTCTCACTACCAATGCACTTCACTCACTCGGCTGATTACGCGTCGCTGTCCGCATGGGCTGCCACGCGTTTGGGAACGCGCCCAACTGCGAGGGATCGGCAGCATGTGAAGATTCCCTCATCGGGCGTCGCACTCGTTATGGGTTACCGCGGAGCTCGCGGAGTCTCGGGAATTTTGGGATTTCCTGGATCCGGCCGATGAAGGGACAGCTATGGGCGGCATCGCTCCGAGGGAGCTCATCTTGATGAGGCTCGTTGAAAGCGGCCACGCCCTGATCGGGAATTACCCCACACCTGCTCGCATGCACTGGCGTCACGAGGTCTTCGCCGCCGACCCGAAACGGGCCGGAGCCGCTGCTCCAGGTCAGCGGGGAGTGAGGAGGCAGAACTCGTTGCCTTCCGGGTCGGCCAGGACCGTCCAGGAGATTGCGCTCTGGTCGATACCAGGGTCGGTGGCGCCCAAGGCGCGCAGTCGGGCTTCTTCTGCTTCCAGGTCGTCACCGGGGTAGGGGGAGACGTCGAGGTGGACGCGGTTCCACCCGCTCTTGGTGTCGGGGGTGCGGAGGAACTCCAGGTAGGGGCCGACACCTTGGGCGGATCGCATGGACGCGTGGTCGTCGGTGACCTCGTGCAGTGTCCAGTCCATCGCCCGGCCCCAGAACCGGGCCATCCCGCGTGGGTCGGTGCAGTCGACCACCACCGCGGCGATCGGCCCGGTGTCCTGGTAGATCGGGCGGGGCTCCAGGACGCAGAACTCGTTGCCCTCCGGGTCGGCCATGACCGTCCAGGGGACCTCGCCCTGACCCACGTCGGCGAGGGTCGCACCGAGATCCCTCAAGCGCGCGACCACCTCCGCCTGATGGGCGGTCGAGGTGGTGGCCAGATCGAGGTGCACCCGGTTCTTCACCGTTTTGGGTTCTGGGCGGGCGACGATGTCGATGCAGACGGCCACGGGGTCGGGGTAGGCGAAACTCACGGGTTCGAGGTTGGTAACGCCGGGTCCCTCGCTGTCGACGCCCCAACCGAGTGCCTCCGCCCAGAACCGGCCGAGCACGGAGTCGTCGTGGGCCTTCATATTGATCTGCACGAGTCTTGTTGCCACGCCGCAGATCCTAGAAGCTCCAGTCCGCCGTCCAGGAACCACTACTGGCTCACGTGGTCGGTGCTCCCTGTCCGCTCAAGAGGGCTGGGCTGGGCCGGGAGGCGGGGGACGGAGCCGTAGCGGCGGGTGCGGCGGGCGTGCTGCTCGATCGCGTGCCACAGGTCACGGCGGTCCACCGCGGGCCAGGGAGTGTCGAGGAACAGCAGCTCGGCGTACGTGGCCTGCCAGGGAAGGAAGTTGGAGGTGCGCTGGTCGCCGCCGGTGCGCAGCAGCAGGTCGACGTCGGGCAGTTCGGGGACGTGCAGGTATCGGCCGAAGGCGTGCTCGGAGAGCGAGCCGGGGTCGACCCTTCCGGCTACCGCCTCCTTGGCGAGTTTCGCCGCGGCTGTCGTGATCTCGGCGCGGCCCCCGTAGTTGACGCACATGGTCACGGTGAGTCCGGTGTGGTCGTGGGTGGTCCGTTCGGCCTCGACGAGTGTCTCGATGACGTCGGCCGGCAGGCGGGAGCGTTCTCCGGCCCAGCGCACGCGGACGTTCAGTGGCTCGGCGTCGTCCGTCAGCCGACGCAGGTGCTGAGGGATTTCGTACATCAGGGCGTGCAGTTCTCCGGCGGGACGCTTCCAGTTCTCGGTGGAGAACGCATACACCGTGAGGTACTCCAGGCCGATCTCCAGGGCGCCGTGCACGACGTCGATCAGTGCGTCGGCGCCCGCCCGGTGGCCGTCGGTACGGGGCAGGCCACGGGCCGTGGCCCAGCGGCCGTTGCCGTCCATGACGATCGCGACGTGGCGGGGCATGGCCTCGGCGGGCAGTTGGGGTGGGCGGGCTCCGGATGGGTGGGGTGTCGGAGGGACGACCGGGCGCCGCCGGACAGCGAGTGCGCGCACTTCTTCGGCCAGTCCGTGCCGTTCGGTTCTGTCTGCCGCGACGGGTTGTGGCTGCGGGCAGGGCTGAATGGGGAAGGGGAAAAGGCCCCAGGCCAGCGTGGCTTTGGCCCGGGCGGGCAGCAGCAGGCGCAACCGGGCGCTTCGGGGCAGGGTGGGGCGGCGGTGCAGCAGCGCGGCGGGGGCGTCGGCGGCGGCCTTCAGGCGAAGCCGGTACAGGTCGGTGTAGACGCCGAGCGCAACACCGACGGCCGGGTGCAGCACCGGCGGCAGTGGGGTGCGGTCCAGCCATGTGCGGGCCCGGTCGGCCAGGCGGCGCGTCAGTTCCTCGAACTCGGAGGTGGCACGCCGGGCCAGCAGGTCCGCCCGGTCCACGCCGGCCTCGTCCAGGGCTTCCTGCGGCAGCGGTACGTGGCCGCGGGTCAGATCGTCGGAGAGGTCGACGAGGGCGTCGGTGAGATAGAGACCGTCGACGGCGGTCTGCCACGCCGCTGCCGCTTCGGGCACCCCTGCGGCGATCCTCTCCGGCTCTGCGGACAGGCCGGCGGCACGTAGCAGCAGTGAGCCCGCGCGCAGCCAGAACGGGATGTTGACGAGGCTGTTGTAGCGCCGCCACTCCTGCCAGGTGGCGAACTGCCGCCCGTGGACGTCCTGGCGCAGCTCCTCGAACACCGTGTGCAGGAACCCCGGTGGCAGGTTCCAGGTGCGCATGGTGTGGATCAGCGCCTGCCGTACCGGATCGGTGCTGCGGCCGTCGCGCAGGTCCGCGTCGAACGCCGCGATCCATGCCTCCAGCCGGCCGGCCCGCTCCCGATCCGTCTCGCCGGATTCTGCCCCGCTGCCGACCGCGTCGGCCGCGTCGGCCAGGTCGTCCACGGCCCGTACGGCGCCGTACAGGGCCCAGGTGGCGGTACGCAGCGGCGGTGGCAGCAACTGCGAGACGGCGTACTCGATCTCACCCGTCGCGCGGGTGGAGCGGCGGCACGCCTCGTAGCCGCGACGCAGGGCCGCGTCGTGGATGCCGCTCTGCTGATAGACACGGGCCGAGAGCACGGCGGGATACCTCAACTTCACGTTTCCTCTTGTGGAGCCGCAGGCGACTGCTGGGGGACCCAGGCCAGGGCCAGGGCACTGCCGATGGCGGTGAGCAGGAAGCCCAGCAGCAGGCCGCCGAGGTTGGCGGCGACCAGACTGACCAGGGACAGTACGGCGGCCAGGACGCCGGAGAAGTAGCGCAGGGCCGGGTTGCGCCAGGTCGTCACACCGGCGACGACGAACAGGGAACCCAGGGCCCACGAGGCGGCGCCCGCGGTGCCGGTGAACCGCAGAAAGCCCAGTCCGACCCAGGAGACGCAGATCAACTCCAGCCCGCCGAGCCCCAGCAGCAGGCCCGCCGCGAACGGGCGGCTCCGTCGCCATCCTCGCCAGCCGGACCGCCGACCCGGCCCGATCGCCTCACTCACCGGGCCGCTCCCCCTCGCAGCCGCCTGCACCCCGGTGCAGCTCGATGGTGACACCCCGGGACGTGATCGTCCCGGCGGTGAAGGCGTGCGGCTGCGTGGTCACCATGCTGCCGCTGACCTTCTGCGCGCCGACGGTGAACAGGCCGGTGGGCCGCTGAAGGGAGCCCTGCGGGGTGCTGAACTTCGCGCCGGAGAGCTGCACCGACCGGGCCGTGGCCTTGCCCGCCTCCACCGTCAGGCCGGAGGCGGAAGCCCGCTCGATCCGTACGACGGCCGTCACGGCACCGACGACCGGAAGGTGGGCGGTGGAGGTGACGCAGGCGTCCTGGATGGTGGCCTGCTCCATACGCGTGGCCAGCGCCGGCAGCAGTCCGCCACGGCCCGAGGCGGACGGAGAGGCGGACACACCCGATGCGGACACCCGCGCGGCATGCACCGTGACCGGAACCTCCCCCGCGAACGCCATGGAGACGGCCCCCGCTGCGCTCCCGGCCAACAGAACGCAAGCACCGCCGAGCAGAGGAGTCAGCACCAGAGCGAACCGCCGGCGGCTTGTCCGCCCGACGCCTGTCACGGGAAGGTCTTTGTCGATCACGACCGGCCCAACGACCGGCCCGGACCGAAGTACCGCCAAACCCACCATCGGCTGATACGACCCGCAGCAGGTTGCCACCCCGGCCTCTCCTGGTGACGTTCACCCACCGGCCTCGTTGCGGATGCGTGCGTGAGCACAAGCGTGGTGTGGGCAGCGGCAGTTGCCCGTTGCCCAGGCCACGGTCGTCGACCTGATGCAGGCGTCGCAGGGCAGTATCGACCAAGCCCGCGGCGGCCCGAAGAAGTCCGCCGGGCGGAAGCCGAAGCAGTCGGACCCGGCGCGCAAGACGGCACGGAAGCCTGCCACGAGGGCGGCGAAGAAGACCGCCGCCCGCAAGGTGCCGCCGAAGGACGGGCCGTGCATCGGCAGACTCCCGCAACCAGCGCGGTGCGGGCAAGAGGGAGTTGCGGCAGTTGAGCAAGGCGGAGCTGTACCAGCGGGCCACTGAACACGACGTTCCCGGTCGACCGAAGATGAGCCACGAGGAGCTCGTCGACGCTCTCGCCCGCGCCGGGCGCCGCCGTAAGAAGAGCGCCGCCTGACCCCGCGCCCTTGCCGTGGCGCGGTCCGAGCCGATGCGGGCGTCGCCCGTGCTCGAGCACCTTCTGCGGCCGGGCCGGGCCGCAGAGCCGATGTGGGATCTTGGTGCTCTCGCCATGCCGCATGCGAGGCCACGCTCTGGCAGACCAAGGCCAGTGTGGACCGAGGCCGGCTACGCCGACCAACTTCTCGCAGGAGACAAGGCGAAGGGCGCGACAATACCGACGGGCATCTTGGCGGATCGGTGATTGAACCACTCGTCCGGCATCTGACCTCGGGGCGCATGTAGGACCACGGAAGGCTGGCAGCCCGTAGATGCCTCCACCCGCCGGTCGACAAGCTCGTCAACCCCTGGGCTTGAGTTTCAACACCGCCGTGAACGGTGGGAGATGCCGGAGCCCGACTCGCGCGTGAGTCGGGCGAGGTAGGCGTCCAAAGGCTGGACACCTCCTGGGAGGGCTTCCCGGAGATCCCACCAGCGGATGGCAGCGATCTCCTCGTTGGCGCGGAAGCCCCGGACATCGGTGATGCAGCCTGCGAACAATGCCGCGTACTCGACTCGCCGGTCGGGCGCCAGTACGAGGCGTGCGTAGCCGATGAACTGTAACGGCCCGCTGGGCTCCTGGCCGCTCTCCTCCAGCAACTCGCGTGTGGCTGCCTGCCGAAGAGATTCGCCTTCCTCAATGCGCCCGCCGGGCAGTTCCCAGCGCTGACGGAATCGATCGAAGACCATGAGGACCCGGTCGGCGTGCCAGACGGCGACAAGCGCCGCGGGCAGTGGCGCATCACACGGTGGCGTTCCTTCTGCCCCGCGGGCGAAGGCGGCCACAGCATTGCCTCGATCGTCGACTACGAGCGAGGGGACCGTGGAGTCAGACACCTCGTTATGCTTCCCAGTCCATTGCCCGGAAACTCCGAGTCGACCACGGCGGTAAGACACCGCGACGCGGGTGGCCCCCGCTTGTGCTGATGCCGGTAACTCACGCCCGGCCCCGGTATGCGGGGTTCGCCCAGGGCGCGGGTCGGACAGCGGCCGGCCGCCGCGAGACTGTCCGAGCTCCGCGGACCAGGCACACCCTCGACGACTGGTCAGGATTCGGGAGCGCGCCCGCGCCCGTACCTCTCATCTCGTCGGCGGCGGGGCGCTGCCACGTGTCTTCGCGGCAGCGGTGAACGCACGCACAGCGCCGGCTCACACCGAGAGCGTGCCGGTCCACTCGGCGACGGAGAGGACGTCCGCCTGCCTCGGGAACACCTTCTCGGTGAGGACGCGGTGCACCTCGGGGTCGGGGTCCAGGCACCCGTCCGACAGGACGGTGAGTCCGAAGTCCAGGTCGGCCGCCTGGCGCAGGGTGGAGAGCACGACTCCGCTGGTGGCGATGCCGGTGAGGACCAGGGTGTCGATCTCGCCCGCCCTGAGCACCATCTCGAGGTCGCTGCCCGCGAACGCGCTCACCCGTCGTTTGGTGACCACGATGTCGCCCCTACGGGGGGCGACGTCGGGATGGATCTCGTTGCCCGGGTCGTCGGCGGTGAACGCGCCGGACCGTGCGGCGGCGCCGAAGGTCTTGTTGCGGGCACTGATCTCCGGATGGCCCGGGCGGAAGCCGACGACGACGTAGATCAGGGGCAGGTCTGCCGCCCGGGCGGCGCCGACGGCGTCGCGCAGGCGTGCCAGGTACCCGCTGCCGTCGTCGAAGCGGTCCACGATGGACCGCTGGACGTCCATCACGAGCAGGGCGCTGTGGGCCATGTTCGATGTCCTTTCGTGAGGTGGACCCGTTGAATCGGAGTGCGGGTCCGGTGTGTGGGGCGGACGGTCACCGGGTCGGCCGGTGGGGCGGTGCGGGGTGGCCGTCCGCGGGAGAGTCCGTGCGGCCGGGTCCGGCCGTCGCGGTCGGTCCGGCTTTTGGGGCGGGCCGGTCGGTGGGCTCGTGGCGGCCACGCAGGGCCGAGGCGAGCGCGGAGACGAGGGCCATGCCCGCGGCGACGGTGAAGACGATGGTCAGCCCGTGGTGGAAGGGGCCGGAAACCAGCTCGGGGAAGAACGTGTGGCCGGTCAGGGTGTCGCGCTGGGCTGCGGTCAGCTGCCCCAATGTGCCGCCGGAGCCCAGCAGTTGGCCGATGGGGTTGTGGCCGAGGAACGTCGCGAACAGTGTGCTCACCGGTGGCAGCGAAGCGGCCTGGTGGGCCGTGGCGGCCGGCACGCCGTGGGCCTGGAGGCCGCTGCTGAGCGTCGACGGCAGCGACGAGGCCAGGCCGGAGACCATCAGCGAGAAGAACACGCCGATGGACAGGGCCGTACCCGAGTTCTGGAACGTCGAGCGCATCCCCGAGGCCACGCCCCGGTACTCGGCCGGCACGCTTCCCATGATCGACGAGGTGTTGGGCGAGGAGAACATGCCCTGGCCCAGGCCGTTGAGCAGCAGCAGGGCTGCGAACAGTCCGTAGTCGAAGTTCACGGGCAGCGCCAGCAGACCGACGAAGGAGCCGGCGACCAGGAGCAGGCCCGTCGTGGAGAACAGGCGGGCGCCGAACCGGTCGGACAGGTAGCCGGAGAGGGGGCCGGCGATCAGGAAACCCACGGTCAGCGGCACCATGAAGATGCCGGCCCACAGCGGGGTGTCCTCGAAGTCGTAGCCGTGCAGGGGGAGCCAGATGCCCTGCAGCCAGATGATGAGCATGAACTGGAGGCCACCGCGGGCGATCGCGGTCAGCAGGGCGGCCAGGTTCCCCATGGCGAAGGCCCGCACCTTGAACAGGGACAGCTGGAACATCGGTTCGGCGAGGCGGCTCTCGACCAGGCAGAACAGTGTCAGGAGCAGGGCACCGCCGAACAGGCCGGTGAGCACCCAGGGGTTGCCCCAGCCGGTGGCGCTGCCGCCGTAGGGCTGGATGCCGTAGGTGATGCCCGCGAGCAGGATGCCGGCGCCGGCAGCGAAGGTGACGTTGCCGAACCAGTCGATGCGGCCGCGTTTTCCGGCGGACGTCTCGCGCAGACTCAGGTACGACCAGACCGTGCCGGTCACGCTGACGGGCACGCTCACCCAGAACACCGCACGCCAGTCGACCGCGGCGAGCAGGCCGCCCGCGAGCAGCCCGAGGAACTGGCCGGCGAGCGCGGTGATCTGGTTGATGCCGAGTGCCATCCCGCGCTGGCGGGCCGGGAAGGCGTCGGTGAGGATGGCCGCCGAGTTGGCGGTGAGCATGGAACCGCCGAACGCCTGCACGATGCGCCACACGATCAGCCACAGGGCGCCGGCGCCGGCCCGGAACGGGTCGAGTGACAAGGCGACGGACGCGCAGGCGAAGATCAGGAATCCGAGGTTGTAGATCCTGACCCGGCCGAACATGTCGCCGAGCCGGCCCAGGACGACGACCAGCACCGCCGACACCAGCAGGTAGCCCAGGATCATCCACAGCAGGTAGCCGATGTTGCCGGGGGCAAGCGGGTCGAGTCCGATCCCGCGGAAGATGGCCGGCAGCGAGATGATCACGATGGACGCGTCCATCGTCGCGATCAGCACGCCCAGCGTGGTGTTGGACAGGGCGACCCACTTGTATCCCGGGTCCGGGGGCGTGTTCCGGCGATGCGCCAGGCGGGCGAGCGGGCCGCCGCCTGTTGATCCCCCGGGCGCGGGCCGGCGAGGGGCTTCGGATGCGTGCGCGTTCAACGGGTCACTCCGTGCACTGGGTGAGTTCCAGGTCGACGGTCGAGGCGTCGGCGCGGTCGAGTACGACGGTGGAGGAGACCGGCGGGTAGCCGGCGGCGACGAGCGTGTAGGCGCCGGGGGCGAGGCCGGTGAGCGTGTAGACGCCGTCGTCCGTGGTGACGGCCGTGGCGACGGGGATGCCGTCGGTGTCGAGCAGGGTGATGCGGGCATCCGCGACGGGCCGACCCGTGGGGCCGTGTCGGACGGTTCCGGCGAGCGCACCGGCGGCGCACAGCGTCACGTCGTGCCTCGTGGCATCGCTCGGGCCGACCTCGACCGGTATGGCCGCCGGGCGGTGCCCGTACGCGCTCACCTGAAGGGTGAAGTGGCCGGGGAGCAGGCCGAGGAGGGCGTAGCCGCCGTCCGAACCGGTCGTCGCGGTGGAGACGATGTCGCCGGGGAGGTCGATGACCACGACGGTCGCCTCGGTCACCGGTATACCGCTCGCGTCCCGCACGGTGCCGTGCAGGCCCGTGGCGCGCGACAGCGTCACGGTGCAGGGGGACGGCTGGTCGGCGACGGCGAGTTCGACGGCCCGCGGTCGGTGGCCCTCTGCCGCCACGACCAGTGTGTAGGTGCCTGGGCGCGGCCGGGGCAGGACGCAGCCGCCGTCCTCACCGGTGCGGCCTCGGGCCGTCTGGTGACCGCGACGGTCGATGAGGGTGAGCGTGGCGGCGGCGATGGGGTTTGCGGCGGGGTTCTCCACCCGGCAGACGACGGTGGGGGTGCTCGCGTCGCCGGTCGCGGCGGCGCTCGCCGGGGGCGACGGGGAGGCGGCAGTGGCGAGCGACGAGGAGGCGGCTTCGACGACCGTGGCGACCGACGAGGAGGCAGCTGTTGCGGGCGACGCCGCCTCGGCGACTGTGGCAGGCGACGGGGAGGCGGCCTCGGTGGCCGTGGCAGGCGACGGGGAGACCGCCTCGGTGGCCGTGGCGGATGCCGCCCCGGCACGCCCGCGGATCAGTGAGGCGGCCGCGGCGGCCAGGGACATCACGATCGCCAGGGAGAAGACGATGACCAGGCCGTCGTGGAAGGGCGACGAGATGAGGTGCGGGAAGAACTCCCGGCCGGTGAGCTTCGCGGCGTTGGCCGCCGGCAGCTGGCCGAGGATGCTGTGACCGAGCAGGTTCTGGATGGGGTTGTAGCCCAGGAAGGCGGCGAACAGGACGCCCACCGGAGGGAGTTGGGCGACGGCATGCACGGCGTGCGCCGGCACCCCCTGTGCGGTCAGGCCGGAGCTGAGCGTCTGCGGCAGGGAACCGGAGAGCCCGGCCACCATGAGCGAGAAGAAGACGCCCATGGACAGCACCATGCCGGCGTTCTGGAACGTGGCGCGCATGCCCGAGGCGGCGCCGCGGGCCTCGGGCGGCACGCTCGACATGATGATGGACGTGTTGGGGGCGGCGAACAGGCCGCCGCCGAGGCCGTTGAGGAAGATCAGCAGCGCGAAGATCCCGTAGCCGAAGTCGGTGGGCAGGGCGAGCAGTCCGGCGAACGAGGCGGCCATCACCACGAACCCGGCGGCGGCGAACAACCGCGCACCGTACCGGTCGGACAGGTATCCCGAGACGGGGCCGGCGACCAGGAAGCCGATGGTCAGCGGAAGCATGTAGATCCCGGCCCACAGCGGGGTGTCGGCGTAGTCGTAGCCGTGCAGCGGCAGCCAGATGCCCTGCAGCCAGATGATGAGCATGAACTGCAGCCCGCCGCGGGCGATGGCCCCCAGCAGAGCGGCCGCGTTGCCGCCCGCGAAGGCGGTGTTCCGGAACAGGCTCAGCGGGAACATCGGTTCGGCGACCTTCGCCTCGATCACGCAGAAGAGGGCGAGTACGACCGCGCCGCCGATCAGCCCTGCCAGCACCCAGGGGTTCGTCCAGCCCATGGTGTGGCCGCCGTAGGGCTGGATTCCGTAGGTGATGCCCGCGAGCAGCGCGGTCAGTCCGGCGGCGAAGGTGATGTTGCCCCACCAGTCCATTCGCCCGGGCGTGCGCACACCGGTCTCGTGCAGTGACTTGTACGCCCACACCGTCCCGATCAGGCCGATCGGCACGTTGACCCAGAAGACCGAGCGCCAGTTCCACGTCACCAGTGCCCCGCCCAGCACCAGGCCGAGGAACGAACCGGCGATGCCCGCGACCATGTTGACGCCCAGGGCCATGCCCCGCTGCCGGGCCGGGAAGGCGTCGGTGAGGATGGCCGCGGAGTTGGCCATCAGCATGGCGCCGCCGACGGCCTGCACGATTCGCCAGCCGATCAGCCACAGCGCCCCGCTCCCTCCGTGGAAGGGGTCGAGGGAGAGGACGACCGACGTCAGGGTGAAGATCAGGAAGCCGGAATTGTAGATGCGGACCCGGCCCCACATGTCGCCGAGCCGGCCGAGGGCGACCACCAGCACGGCGGTGACGAGCATGTAGCCCATCAGCATCCAGAGCAGATAGCTGACGTTGGACGGCTGCAGCGGATCGAGCCGGATGCCGGTGAAGATTCCCGGCAGGGAGATCAGCACGATCGAGCTGTTGATGGTCGCGAGCAGTATGCCGAGTGTGGTGTTGGTCAGTGCCACCCACTTGTATCGGGGGTGGTCGACGCCGATCCATGCGCTGCGTCCGCGTTGCCGGGCGGCGCTTGTGCCGGCCGTGCCGTGGGTCGATTCCTCAGTGGCCATGGGGCTGCTCTCTCTGATGCCTTCCGTGAGGGCCCGCGGGCTCCCACCGACTTCGAATCCGCGACGGACGGCTGGTGACGTCCCGGGGCGGACATGGGGCGGACGGAGCGCGGGCGTCGAACGCCGGTGGACGTCCGTCCGCTCCGGGCGGCACGGAGACTCGACGGCTCGTGGCGGCGGCCGGCCTCCCGGTCAGGCGATGTCGTCCGGATGGCCGCCCGGGCCTGCTGACTCGTCGACGATCCGCCGCACGAGTGGCAGGGCGATCCGCAGCGCCGAGCCCAGGTCTCGCCGCTCCTCCTCCGAGAGCGCGGCCAGCCGGCGGACCAGCCTCGCGTTCCTCTCCCTTCTGCGCTCCGCCAGCACCTCACGCCCCGCGTCCGTGATGGCGACCAGCGTCACCCGCCCGTCGCCGGGGTCGCTGACCCGTGCGGCCAGTCCTTGGTTCTCCAGCCGCTGTACGAGCTGGGTCATCGACGGCTGAGCGACTCCTTCCGCCACCGCCAGCGCGGTCAGCCGGGTCGGCCCTTCCCGCTCCAGCCGACCCAGCGTGGAGGCGGTCGTGAAACTCATGCCGCGACGGTCCACCAGGCTCCGCGCCACGGCGCCCGCGACGTCGGCCAACGCTCCGGCGATCTCTTCCGGTTCCATCTCGTCCACCCCTCGATTCATATCACGTGCCTATATAGGTTCCCTATTAAAATCGGGTAAGACCGTCGCCGGCTCCCCGGTGAACGGTCACCGGACCTGTGGACAGGAGTCACGCTCTTCGTGCGGACTCGGTCCGTTCGAGAAGCGGACGCAAGCGCTTCGGGCCGGTCCATGTCGACCGACCGGACGCGGATCTGCGGGGCGAGGCTGTCGCGTCCCGTGCCCACGCCGCCCCACCGTCGGGCGCGTACTCGTCGTTGGAGGTGCGCAGGGTCGTGAGCCCTGACAACCAACGATCTTTCCCATGGTCGTAAATTGGTGGACGGCTCCCCGCCACGCCCGGCAAAGTGGCCGCCCGTGACGAGCAGTGAGCTATGGACCTCCGCGACCGCCGACCGCTACGACGCCGAGGAGAACGAGATGTCCTCGGCCGCTGTTCTCGGACCGACTCTCTCCTTCCTCGCCGAACTCGCCGGAGACGGCCGGGCACTGGAGTTCGCCATCGGAACCGGACGAGTGGGCGTCCCGCTCCGGGAACGTGGCGTGCCCGTTGTGGGAATCGAACTGTCCAAGCACATGGCAGCGGTCCTGCGGCGCAAGATCGACGAGGACATGCTCCCGGTCGTCGTCGGAGACATGGCCACGACCGTCATCCCCGGCGAGTTCACCCTGGTCTATCTCGTCTACAACACGATCACGAACCTGCTCACGCAGGACGAGCAGGTCGAGTGCTTCCGCAACGCCGCACGTCACCTGACGCCGGGCGGCCGATTCGTCATCGAGGTGGGCGTGCCGCCGCTGCGTTTCCTGCCGCCCGGGCAGGTCGCTGTGCCGTTCGACGTCTCCGAACGGCATATAGGGTTCGACACCTTCGACCTGGTGGAGCAGATCCTCGTCTCGCACCACCTCACCCGCGACGGCGACGACGGCCGCTACCGCCGCGGCAACTCCCGCCACCGGTACGCATGGCCGGCGGAGCTCGACCTGATGGCACGGATCGCGGGGCTCGAACTGGAACGGCGCGTCGCGGACTGGAACGGAGCGCCCTTCACCCAGGACTCCGCGAAGCACATCTCCGTGTGGCGCAAGCCGGCCTGAGGCTGCCCCTCCTGGTCCCGCCCATCGGCCAGGCCGGGCGCGGTGAAAAGAGCGACGGCGGTGGAGGCTTCCCGAGTCGTAGGTGCGTATCCACCTGGTTTCGCTCGACATAGTGCAGAGAAAGCTCCTGCAGGCAGCGGGCATGTCTTGGGCGGGTGAACCACCGGAACGAAACCCAGCGGGCAGGGGCCCGGTGGGCGCACCATGGTGCCCGAAGGCCACCTGCCTGTGGCTATTTACGCGTCGGAGTCGAGCTCAGCGAGGCACCGCATCTTCGGAGGCGGGCAGCGGTTCTGCGGTCTTCGGGGCCAGAGCGCGGATGGAGGGGGTGGCGACCATGACGAGGGTGGCGAGGAGGATGAGCGCGGCGGCCGCGTAGAGGGTGGCATGGAGGCCGAGGAGGAGTACGGCGGGTCCGGCGGTGAACTGGGCGAGCGGGAGCGCGAGGTACGAGCCGAGGTCGTCGTAGGCGTAGACGCGGGCAAGGCGGTCCTCGGGGATCTGCTCGTTGAGGGTCGCGTACCAGGCGACGCCGGCCTGCTCCACGCCCACGCCCGCCACGAAGTTGGCCACGACCAGCACCCAGGTGTACGGGGCGAGCGCGAGCAGCAGCGGGGTCATCGCCGTCAGGCCCACCAGCGCGCAGCCGACCAGGATCGCGCGCCGGGGCCGCCACCTCAGCGACAGTACGCCGCCGGCGACCGTGCCGAGCGAGGACGCGGCGACGGCCATGCCCCAGCCGGTTCGGCCGATCCCGGTGGTGTCGGCGACGGCCGGGCCGAGGACGGTGAACGTGGCGGTGATTCCGGCGTTGAGGAAGCAGAAGGCCACCACGATCACCCACACCCAGCTGCGGGAGGTGAACTCCCGCCAGCCCACGCGCAGTTCCTGCACCAGGCCGGGGCTGGGCCCGGGCGGCGCGACCCGAACGCGGACCAGCGCGAAGGACGCGGCGGCGAGCGCGAAGCTGAGCGCGTCGACGGCCAGGCCCCAGCCGGGGCCGACCGCGGCGACCAGTACGCCGCCCAGCGAGGCGCCCACGATCATCGCGCTGCTGCCCGCGATCCGGGAGAGCGCGAGGGCGGCGCGACGAGACTCGGCCGGCACGGTCTGGGGCAGCAGCGCTTGGGCGGCGGGCTGGTAGCAGGAACTCGACGCCCCGTTGACCGCGGCGAGCACCATGAGCAGGGGGATGGCGACGCTGTGGGTGAGGACCAGGGCGGCGATCACCGCCTGACTCGCGGCGCTGACCGCACTGCTGCCGACCAGCAGCGGACCGCGCGGCAGCCGGTCTGCCAACACCCCGCCGTACAGCAGGAAGAGGATGCTGGTGAGGGAGTGGGCGCCGACCACCAACCCGAGCGAGCCGACCGAGCCGGTGGCGTCGAGCACGGCGAAGGCCAGGGCGATCGGCGCCACTCCGTTGCCGAGCAGGTTGGCCGTCGTACCGATGAAGAGGTGACGGAACGGGCGGTGGCGCAGAGGCGCCAGGACGGCAGACATGCGCCTGATCGTCAGGACTGGGCGGCGCGCCCGTCAACGGGTTTTAGGGCGGCACGGCACCGGGCCAGGGGGCGGCTGCCCACTCCTTGGCAGCCTGGCCGACACCCTGGTCCACGCCAGCACCTGGGACCGGCTGCCGGCCCACGTCCAACAGCGTTCCGACGCCGTCGGTCCGTCGACTGGACCGTCGTATGCGTGGACTCCACGACCGTGCAGGCGCACCAGCACGCGGCCTGATCCGAAAAGGGGGTCCTGCCGGGCGAGGCGATCGGCCGGTCCGGCGGCGGGTTGACCCCGAAGATCCACCTCGCCTGCGACGGACAAGGCCGCCCGCGCGCCTTCACGATCTCGAAGCGCTGATGCTTCGGCAACGGTCCATACACCGCTGGGAACAGCGAAGCCATGACGGCCGGTGGGTGGCGAGCCGGACGTGGATCGTGGAGCACCCCGGGTGGTCGGCGGCGACCGTCTTCGCCCGCCCGCCGGTGCCGAACCAGGCCCAGCTCGGTGGGCAGCGCGACGCGGGTGTCGGTCTCGGCCACCGTCGGCGTGGTACCGACCAGCGGCGGTGAGGACGCCGCACCACCCGAGCCCACACGCGCCCCGCCCGCCGCCGCAGGTGATGGGCAGAGCGACCCGCACTTCGGTGCCGTGTGAGCCGGTGTCGAGGGTGGCCAGGCCGTCGATCCCTGTGGCCCGTTCGGCGACCGAGGCCAGGCCGGTCCCCGCGCCGGCGCGAGCGTCCGGGCCGATCCCGTCGTCACTGACGCTGGTGGTGAGTGTCAAGTCGACGCTGGGTGTCGGAACCAGCCAGGAAGTTCGAGAGGCGAGCGTTCGGGTGGACGAAGAGGGCTCAGGAGGGGCACGAGGGCGGCGGATCCCGGTCGCGCGCGGTTCAATGGCGGTCATGATGCGTAGAACGTCATCCACCGCCGTTGTCGTCGCGTTCGTGTTCGCCGCTCTCACGTCGTGTTCCTCGGACTCTTCCGACAAGACCCCGGCCGAGGGTCGGCCCGGTGGGTCCGGCTCAGGGGCAACGGCGTCGGGTCCCGGGCCGGCTCCCACGGAGACGGACACGCCATCGCCCGCGCCTACCGGGCCGTGCGCGGACGGGAGATGTGAGATCGAGGTCGCCGTGGGGGACGTCGTGACAGTGCCGGAAAAGTACGGGCTCGGGCCGATCGAGGTGACGGCGATCACCGGCGGCAAGGTCGAGATGGCTGCACCGCTGACGGGGTCCGGCTACAGCGTGTCGGGCTGTTCCGGTGGCGGCGGCGTGTCCTCGGAGGGCAACGGCGGCGTCCGGTTCAGCTGCGGCGAGGGGCCCGCCGCGACCATGAACGACGCCATGAGCCTGAAGGTCGTCGAGATCCTCGACACCGCCGCGATCCTCCGTATCGAACCCGTTGGGTGACGTCCCTGCTGGGCGGGCTCGAAGCTGAAGATGACGTCAGGGTTTGAGTACGTTTGTTCCCCTGGTGTGCCGGCGATCCAGTTCCGCGACCGGTGCACGCCGATCCGGGCTTGGCCGGCGCCGAGTCGGCCCGCCGCCTCAACGTGACTTGGTTGAGCATGCCGTCCGAGGTCTTCAGGGTGCCGGTGGTGGGGAGGTCGGATCCCCACACGACGCCCTTGACGTCAAAGAGCGAGGGAGGCTCGGTCACTCCGGTGATCTCGATGTAACGGAACCCGTGCTGGGTGAACGTGGGCTCGTAGGTCACCTTTCCGGACTCGGCGAAGACGTAGCGGTCGGTGACCTTGGCGCTGCGGAAGTTGTCGGTGTAGAGGGTGCCGTTCTTGTTGAGCACCTCCGCGTAGCGGATCTTGACCGGTGCTGTTCCAGGCTGAGCTGTCCCCTGAAGGTGTCGATGACGGCCTCGATCCACTGGCGGACACGGGCTACTTTGCCGACGCGGACCGGTTCGTCCTGAGCGGCAGGTCCCGTTGGAAGACGGCCATGGCGCGGCCGGGGCCGTTGTAGTCGTCGACGGTCTTCGTGTCGAAGCCGAGGCTGCGGTGGAAGGCGATCGAGCCGGTGTTCCCAACTGACGTGATCGCCTTCAACCTCCGAGCACCGTGACGTGCGGCTGCTTCGGCGAACGCCGTGTACAGACGACGCCCGAGACCGGTGCCACGGGCGTCATCGCGCGTGGCGATCAGATGCACGTACCCGGTGCCGTCCGGGGTGACGAACCCGAAGATGTACCCGCGGATTCCGTCCTCGGCCCGGGCAACCAAACAGGTGGAACCGAACTCCTGCACCAGGGCCAGAAGGTGCAGCGCCCGAAGGTCGCGTTCGCCCCAGTAGCGGGGGTGATCAGTCAGGACTTGGTGGAAGTCGGCCACCGCGGCCGGTGCGATGTGTATCCCCATGATGACGATCATGGCAGGCGCCCTGACCGGTACAGGCGAAGGTCCTCACGGGCAGGGGGCGTGGACCTGCGGATCGACAGGATCGAGGAGCACGTCCCCGCCGCCCGAGCGCAGGTCATCCCGGCCGCAAGGCATTCGTCTCCGTTGTCCGGCCCGGCCCGATGCACGACCAGGCGGCCGTACGTACCGAGGGCATCGCTGAACAGTTCCGCTGGCACCCGAAGGTCAAGGCGGAGGTCGACGAGCTTTACCGGGGCCTGGCCCACGAGTTCCCCGTCCAGGTCAGCGCCCCACCGCGAACCGGGCACCGAACTGGTACTCGCCCGCCAGGGCAAGGACGAGCGCGTAGCCCTGCCGTCGGAACACCAGCGGTGAGCAGACCTGTCCGATGGCCATGCCGGTGAAGGCACAGGTGAGTTGGGCCGCGGCCCCCAGCGCCAGGTCCGCGAGGCCGGGTGTGTGGGTTGCGAACATCAGCGGCAGCACCAGACCGGCAGCCGTCAGCAGCAGGCACCACACAGTGGCCGTCCCGACCGTCGCGAGCAGAACGCGTAGATGGCTGCCGGTGCTGACGCCGACGGGCCTCGGCGCGGCGGGCGAGTTCGGCGACCTGCGCGCTGAGGCGGTGGCGCAGCACCTCGTACGCGCCCGTGTCCACGTGGTCGTGCGTGCCGGTGTCATGGCCGGTCGTCATGGCATGCCTCTCGGGAAGTCGAGGAACACGGCCCGGAGCCGCCGTCCCCTGTGCGGCGGCTCCGGACCGAAGGGGCGGGTCAGGCGTGAACGACGCTGCCGTTCAGGGCGGTGAGCGGCTTGTCCGCCAGGCCCAGCTCGCCGGCCCGGTCGAGCAGCTGCTGGAGCTTGCCCCGAGTCAGCCCCGCCGGTCTTCATCAGCTTCAGCAGCAGCGCCGAGACGGTCAGGTTCTGTACGTCGGCCGTGGAGACCGAGCCGAGGATGCGGCCCAGGTCGTCGGTGAAGCTGGAGGTGCCGTCCAGCCAGGGCCGGGCCAGTGCCTGGGCGGTATCGGAGTGCTGGACGAACCCGTCGACGCTCTTGCCGAGCGCGATCGAGGACATCAGCCGGTCGAAGAAGACCGACCCGCCGCCGACGATGTTGATGTCGGCGTTCTCCAGACCGGTGGCGAGCACCGTTGCCTGTGCCTCGGCGACCTGCCGCTGCACGTCGAGCCCGGCGAGGCGGATCTCCTTGTCCGCCTGCACGCGCAGCCGGTACTCCTCGTGCCCCTGTGAGGCGTCGTCGAGTGCGGCCATGGCGGCGGCCTTCTGGGTCAGCCCCTCGGCTTCGGCCTTGAGCTTCTCGCCGATGGCCGCGGCCTCCGCCAGGGCCTGGGCCTGCGCGCCTTCCGCCTCGGCCCGGAGCCGGGCCTCGGTGGCGACGGCCTCCGCGCGGCCGGCCTTCTCGATGACGTCGGCTTCCTTGTCCCGGACCTGGAGGGCGGCGAGCCCTTCGGCGGCCGCCTCTGCCTGGGTGCCCTCGGCGAGGCGGCACTTGGCCTGCGCGTCGAGGTCGGCGGTCTTCAACCGGGCCTCGGCCAGCGTCAGTTCCTCGGCCGCGCGGTGCGTGGCGGCCTGTTCGGCGGCCTCGGCGGCCTTGATGTCCTTGACCAGCTTCTCCTGCGCCTCGGCTTCGGCGGCGATGATCACGGCCTGCCGCTGCCGCTCCGCCTCCTCCACGGCCCGCAGCCTCTTGATGGACTCCTCCTGCTCGGCGACCGTCCGGTCCACGGCGACGCGCTCGCGAATGACCTCGGCGATGTCCCGCTTCTCCGCCTCGACCTCCTTCTCGGCGGCGATCCGGGTCAGCTGCGTCTCGCTTTCCCGGCCGATGACTTCGAGGAGCCGGTCCTTCTCGATGCGCTCGTTCTCGATGGCGATGACCCGCTCACGGTTCTTCGCGGCGACGGCGACCTCGCGGGCCTGGTTCTCGCGCTGCACACCGAGTTTCTCCTCGGTGGCCAGGAAGGCACCCTGTGCCCGCAGCCGCTCCTCCTCCATCACCCGTGCCGTCTCGGCCTCTTCATCGGTGATCTTGCGGATGCCCTGGGCGTCGAGGACGTTGGCCGGGTCGAGCTGGGCGACCGGCGTCTGCTCCAGGTAGTCGATCCGGGTGCAGGGCCCGTACGAACAGGCAGGTCAGCCGCCACGCGACGGGCAGGGCCGCGATGGGCAGGACCATGCGCAGCAGCCCGGTGGCGGGACACGGCGGCGCGCACACGGCCAGCAGGAGGACGCTCCCTACACTCAGGAACCAGGCCACGGCCGTCAGCGTGGAGACGGCTACTGCCACGGGTACGCCGTCCATGCCCCAGGCGCGGAGGTTCGCGTCCGCGTCGAAACTGCCGACCGAGGTGAAGCCCGCGGCGACGAGGAGCCAGAAGCACATCACCACGACGAGGGCGGTGGTCAGGAGGATCGTGGGCGGGCCGGTGGCTACCGAAAGCAACGTCCGCATGCCCAACCCCCCGTCCCGTCGGCACTGCCCGTCAACCGTGCTCGGCGGCGCACCGCTCGCTCCGGGTTCCGGTGCCGGACACCTGCCGGTGTCCGGCACCGAAATCCCCTGTAGTGCTCCCCGCAACCCATCCTGCATCGCCGACGCAGGCCTGCGCATTGCCGGTTCTCGGCAATGTTGTCTAGGGTCAGCATGCCGGTCGGCCGCCAAGAAGCCGTCAGCGGCGCGTCAAGAACTCGGGGGCACCATGGCGGAGTTGGAGATTCCAGAGGAGTATCTGGCGGGTTACGCCCTGATACTGGCCGAGGTCGCGGCCACCGGTCGGCGTCTCACCCGGGAGGAACTCACCTCCCGCCGGACGCTCGGGGAACAGGCGGCTGACGCCGGCCACGGATTGCGGGCCCTGGTCAGCGCCCATCTGACCGCCGCACGCGCGGCCTGGCCGGCCGGCCCCGCGTCGGCCGACAGCGTCCTGGCCGCCGTACAGCAGGTGACAGACGCCTTCGCGGAGGGCTTCGAGCGGGCTCAGCGCCAGGCCGTACGGCAGGAGGAGGCCGCACGCCGCGAGTTCATCGACGACCTCCTCTACGGCCGCAGCGATCTCGGACGCCTCGCCGAACGTGCTGAACGCTTCGGTCTGCGTCTCTCGCACGCCCATGCCGTCGCCGTCGCCGAGGGCCCTACCGCCTACGAGGAGGGCGATCCCGTCCCCCGCCAGGTGGAACGCGCCCTCATCTCACGCTTCGGCGACCGCAGCATCCTGCTCACCACCAAGGACGGCCGGCTGCTGTGCATCGCCCCGGGCCCTCAGGACGAGGTCCTCGCCCACTTCGCGAAGCAGGCCCATGCGGCCACCGACGGCGGCCGGGTCGCCATCGGCCGCCCCCAGCCGGGCCCCGGCGGGGTCGTCCACTCCTATGAGGAGGCGCTCAACGCCCTGGAACTCGCCGAGCGCCTGGAACTGGAGGACCCGGTCCTGCGCGCCGCCGACCTGCTCGTCTACCCCGTCCTCACCCGCGACCGGCAGGCCATGGCCGAACTCGTCCTCGCCGCCCTCGGCCCGCTCACCACGGCCCGCGGCGGCGCCCAGCCCCTCCTGGACACCCTCACCGCCTACTTCGACTCCGGCTGTGTGGCCGCCGAGGCGGCCCGCCGTCTCACCCTCAGCGTGCGGGCCCTGACCTACCGGCTGGAACGCATCCACAAGCTCACCGGCGCCAACCCGGCCGATCCGGCCCACCGCTACATGCTGCAGACCGCGGTGATCGGCGCACGGCTGCTGGACTGGCCCGCCGAGGAGCTCTGAAGCGGCCCGATGCAGGACGTGAGGAGCTCTGACGCGCCCCGACGCAGGACGTCAGGAGCGCGCGAGTTCGGCTGCGCCGAAGGACACGTCGAAGCGGTCGCACCAGATGCTCACGCTGGTGTACCGGGACGGGTCGACGTCGGCGGGCACGACGTAGTTCTGACTGCCTTTGTTGCCCTTGAGCTTGCCGAGGCTGACATACGCGCCGTCGTCGAAGACGTGCCAGCCGGCCCGCCCCTCCTTCACCGGCGCGTCGGTCAGCCACACGCGCAGATCCGGACCGTTGCTGGTGTCGAGGTCCTCCAGCCGTACGACATGGGAGCCGTCGGAGAGCCGTACGAGCTTCACGCTGCCCGAGGTGGCGTGCTCGTGGCTGATCAATGCGCCGCCCGCCAGCGTCCGGGGCCGGGGAGCCGGGGAAGGCGACGCGGAGGGCGCTCCGGCCGGGGAAGGCGACGCGGAGGACGCTCCGGCCGGGGAAGGCGACGCGGAGGACGCTCCGGCCGGAGGTGCCGCCGGGGCCACGGCGCCCGGCAGGGCCTCCTGCACGGTTTCGTCCTGCCACACCTTCCACGGCTGGAACCAGTACAGCCCCAAGCCGACGCCGGTGACCGACACCACCAGTACCCCGATGGCCAACCGCCTGCCCGGCCTCTTCCGTCCACGCCCCATGCCCGCCTCGATTCCTGAGTGCTCCCTCACGCTTCTATTCAACGGGCCGCGCGGGCGGTGTGTACCCCGGTTCGGATGACGGAAGTCTTACGTCGCGGCGGCAGCCGTGCACATGGCTGCCCTGGCACTCCCGATTCGCCGCGCTCGGCGGCTCGTGCTCCTCGGCGGCATCCGCTCCATCGCCGACGTCGCCGGCGGGCGCGCCCGGTCAGGCCGCGGCGCCGGCGCGCCTGTCGCGCTGCGATGCGGCCAGGTAGGCGACGAAGCCCACGATGGCGACCGTCCACGCGAGGGTGACTGGTTCCAGCCCGAGTGCGAGCCCGCCGCGGGAGCGGCCGTCTGCCATCCAGTCGGCGAGGGAGGCGCCGAGGGGGCGGGTGATGACGTACGCCGACCAGAAGGCGGCCACCGCGTTCAGGCCGCTCCAGCGATGCGCCAGGGCGGGCACGCAGATCGCAGCGGCGAAGAGGACGACCGAACCGAGGTAGCCGAGGCCGGCGGTGGCGGTGAGGTCACCCGCTGCTGTGCCTAGGGCGAACGTGGCCAGGACGGCCGCCCAGTAGAACGCCTCGCGGCGCCGGGTGTGAATGGCATGGATGGAAAGCGTGCGCTCGCTCGCGTACCAGAGACCGAAGACGGCGGCCAATGCGGTGAGGAAGAGGGGCGTCGACAGCGTGTAGGGAACGCCGAGGCCGACGTGCAGGACGTCGGCCGCCATCGTGCCGAACACGCTGACCATGACGACGGCGGTCCAGTAGGCCCAGGCGATGTACCGGCGGCAGGTGAACTGGACGGCCATGGCGGCCGTCAGGGCCAGCGCGCCGAGTGCGACCGCAGGTATCGGACCGAGCACCCGGGCCAGGAGGTCGGAGGCCGTCTCCCCCATGCCGGTGGTCAACACCTTGATGATCCAGAAGTAGGCGGTCACCTCCGGAACCTTGTTCACCAGGGCGCCCGGGGGGTCGAGGTGCCGGTCGTCCCGGTCGTCGAGGAGGGGTTGCGTCGTCATAGCCCGCACGATGACACGGTGAACTGCCCGTCCTCTAGGGTCTTTTGCTATAGTTTGCTGCTTTTTGTTCAGACGTTGCCCACTCTCAGGAGCAGGGACGCCGCCCACGTGTCACGATCGCCTCATGGAATGTACCGAAGCGGACACCGGGCTTCCGCGCCGTCCTATTTCGGGATGCGCTGTTCTGCAAGGCAGTTGCATACTCACCGCATGGCCTCGTTCTCTGGTCGGTTCTCGGATCCGCGCAGCACCGAGTACGACTTCATCAGCTTGATCACTGTGCGGTGATCCGTCGTTTCGTCCAGGCCTCGCTGCGGGAACGAGCACCCTGGTACGACACCGGACAGAAGATGACCTTGGTGGCCTGCCTTCCGGTATGGATCAAGCGAGCGAAGAACCGAGACGAGATCTTGCGTGCCGTCAGCCGGACCCACGCCTCACTGGTTGCCGCCTGAGCTGCTTGCCAGTGTCCGAACGTCGCTTGGACCTGGTCTGCATTTGCGCTGTTCAGTGACACCTTCGACCTGCTCGACCGGGTGGACTTCGCCCACATGCGGCTGCCCCACCTGTGCTACGTGACCCAGGCCGGAGGACGCCTGCCACCCGAACGGGTCGCCCACTTCGCCGAGTTGGGCCGACGGTCCGGCTGGGAGATGTTCGTGATGTACGGGCAGACCGAGGCAACGGCCCGCATGGCCTACCTGGCCCCCGGCACTCGCGCACGAGCGCCCGGAGACCATCGGCGTACCGATCCCGGGGGGCTCCTTCCGGCTGCGTCCGGTCGACGGCATCGGATCACCCGACACCGGCGAACTGGTCTACTCGGGCCCCAACGTGATGCTCGGTTACGCCGAGACCCCGGCCGACCTCGCCCTCGGCCGCACCCTGGAGGAACTGCCCACCGGGGACATCGCGCGGCGCGCCCCCGACGGGCTGTACGAGATCGTGGGGCGTCGCAGCCGCTTCATCAAGATCCTCGGCTTTCGTATAGACCCGCACCGGGTCGAGGCCGCGTTGGAGGGGCACGGCATCAAAGCCGCGTGCGTGGGTGATGCCGACGCGTTGGCTGTCATCGCGGCCCGCACGGCCCATGCCGACGCGGTGGCCGTCCGGCGTCTGGTGACAGAAGGCCGCGGTCTGCCGCCGCGCGCGATACGTGTGCGGCTCATGTCCGAGCTTCCGCGGCTCGCCTCGGGCAAGACCGACTACGAGGCCGTACGACGGCTGGCCCGCGGGGCGCGGACACCCGCACCGGCACCGGGCGACGACCTCTGTGCCCTCTACGCCGAGATCCTCGACCGGACCGACGTCACCGAGGACAGCAGCTTCGTGAGCCTGGGCGGCGATTCACTCTCGTACGTCGAGATGTCGCTGCGGCTGGGGCAGGCCCTGGGCGTGCTGCCCGCCGACTGGCACACCACGCCGATCCGCCGGCTGCGGGCCCCGCGCACCGCACGGCCCACGCCGGAGACCACCCCACGGCGCGGGCTGCGGCGCACGCTGGAGACGGGCATCGCCCTGCGGGCGATCGGCATCGCCCTCGTCGTCGGCTCGCACATCCCCGTCTTCCTCGTCCAGGGCGGCGCCCACGTCCTGCTCGGCGTCGCCGGGTACAACTTCGCACGCTTCCACCTCTCCGTCGGCGAACGCCGGGAGCGCCCGCGCAGGATGGGGCGCAGCATCGCGCGCATCGCCGTTCCGAGCATGGTGTGGATCGCCTTCGCGCTGCTGCTGACCCGCGAATACGACCTGGCCAACGTCGTGCTGGCCAACAGCCTCTTCGAACAGGACGACTCCGACCCGGAGTGGCGCTACTGGTTCGTCGAAGCGCTGGTCTACTTCCTGGCCGGGCTGGCGGTTCTGCTGGCGATCCCCTGGCTGCACCGCACGGAGCGGCGCAACCCCTTCGGCTTCGCGCTGACACTGGTCGCCCTGGGACTCATCGGGCGCTACGACCCCTGGGGCCTCGCGCATGTCCGCTTCCATCTGAGCCCCACCGTTGTCTTCTTTCCTCTTCGCGCTGGGCTGGGCGGCGGCCCGAGCTCGTACGGCGGGACAGCGGCTGGTGCTGACCGCGGTCGCGCTGGTCACCGTGCCCGGTCTCTTCCCCGGGGAGCAGACGCTGCGGACATCGATCGTCGTCGGCGGCCTCGTCCTGCTGCTCTGGGTGCCGGTCCCGCCCAGCATCGACCCGGTCAACCGGCTGGCGGGCGTCCTGGCAGGGCAGCTCGCTCTACATCTATCTGACGCACTTCCACGTCCATCCCCACCTGCGGGACCACTCCCCCGTGTCGGCCCTGCTCGTCTCCCTGATATGCGGTGTGGCGTACGGAGCAGTGGCCACCCGTCTGGCGCCCAGGCTCTTTTCCGCGCTTCAGGCCCTCACGAGGTCCTCCGCTCTCGGCGCGCCCCTCGTCCCGGGAGCGGCACGGAACCGTTGAGACGTGGTCCGGCCAAGCGGTCCGCATCCTGGTGGCCCTGCTTGTCGCCTCGCGGGATGTCCGGCACTCCCGTAGGGTCTCGATGCCGCTACGGCAAGGCGGACTGACGGCCCTTCGCGTCCGGGCGGACCAAGTGATCGAGGAGCGCTCATGTCAGGACAGTTTGAAGCGACCATCGAGATCGACCGGCCCGTCGAGGCGGTGTTCGACTACCTCGCCGACGGGCGCAACGATCCGCAGTTCAGCCCTCGTGTGCTGAGGATCGAGCGGGTTCCCGAGACTCCGACCGCCGTGGGAACGGTGTTCCGCAGCACGGTCAAGGACGCCGGGGTGAAGACAGCCAGGGAGTTCCGTATCACCGAACTCGAAGCCCCGGCGCGGATCAGGTGGACCGAGGTGTCCAAGAACAGCGTGGCGGTCGCCGAAGGCGGCTACGACCTGGAGCCGCTGGCCGACGGCAGGACGCGGGTCCGTCTCCACAACGTTCTGGAGGGCCACGGGCTCGGCAAGCTGCTCGTCGGCCTGGCGCTCACCGCCGCCCGCAAGGATGCCCCCGCCTTCGGTGCCCGGATCAAGGCAGCGGCCGAAGCGGCGATCCAGCCGCACTGACCTTCCGGGCCCGTGGTGAGCACCTCGGTGGCGTCTTTGAAGCGCCCGTCCAGGTGATGACCATCGACACGTTCGCGGTTGCAGCGCGGGGCCGTCCCGCCGCCCGGCCGGTGAACCCATGACGGGCTGACGCCGCGTGTCCAGGCCCGTGGTCAGACCGCCGGCAACGCCCGGGCGTGCGCGGCAGCCAGTGCGACCCGCACGGCCCTGTCTGCGGTCGCCTCGTCGACCGACTCTCCGGTGAACACGAGCCGGAAGTAGATCGGCGCGGCAAGGGTCTTGAGGAGTTCGGCAGGGTCGGTGTCCGCAGGCAGTTCGCCGCGCTCGATGGCTCGGGTGACGACGGGTTCCGCCCGCCGGAACCGGTCGTCGAAGAGCGCGTGCTTGACTTCGGCGAGCCGTGGGATGCGTACGGCGTCCGAGAGGACGGTGGTGAGCAGGGCCCGGCCTGTTCGCGTGGTCATGGTGGCCACGAGGGAGCGGGCCAGCGCGCGCAAGTCACTCTCCACCGCCCCGGTGTCGGGGATCGGGATGTCTGCGGCGAAGTGACTGGCGAGCGCGTCGGCGACAAGGCCGTCAGCGTCTTTCCAGTTCCGGTAGATCGTCGTCTTGTGTACACCGGCTCGTCGGGCGACGCCTTCGACGGTCAGCGCCGCATACCCGGTCTGCGTGAGCTCGGTGATGGCCGCCTCCAGCACGGCGGCGCGCATCTTCTTGCCTCGCCCGACAACGGGGGCACGCCTTGAGGGCGACCCGACAGATTCCATTGCAACTCCTGGTTGCGTTACTGGTGGAACAAGCGACAGGATCAGGCTATCGCAACCTTCAGTTGCGATGTGGCTGCGCTCTCGCGCGCCCGCAGGCACCCCTGACCCACAGATCGAGGTTCCCATGACCCGCGACTCCCGGGCTGCCGCCCGAGCCTCACTGCGCGACCGCTGGTCGCCGGACTCCATCCCCGACCAGTCGGGGCGACTGGCCGTGGTCACCGGCGCCAACAGCGGTATCGGGTACGTCACCGCTCGCGAGCTCGTCCGCCGCGGCGCCCATGTCGTCCTGGCATGCCGCAACCGCGAGCGCGGGCAGGATGCCGTGGAGCGGCTGCGGGCCGAAGTCCCCGACGCCCGCGTCGAACTGCGCCTGCTCGATCTCGCCGACTTGAAGTCCGTCCGCGGTTTCGCCGAGGGCTGGAGCCACGACCGGCTCGACCTGCTGGTCAACAACGCCGGCATCGCCATGGTGCCGTTCTCGCGGACCGCCGACGGCTTCGAGTCCCAGTTCGGCGTCAACCACCTCGGCACGTTCGCGCTCACCGGCCTCCTCATGCCTCACCTGCTGGCCGCCCCGGACCCGCGCGTGGTCACCGTCAGCAGCGAGGGTCAGCGATTCGCCCGATTCGACATGGCCAACCTCAATGCTGAGCACCGCTACCGAGCGGTGTTCGCCTACGTACAGTCCAAGCGGGCCAATCTCTACTTCGCCATGGAACTGCAGCGAAGGGCCGATGCCGCCGGGCTCAGGCTGCGCAGCATGGCTGTCGCCCCCGGACTCACACGTTCCCATGTGCTCACCGGCGGCGCCAACAGCACCCGGGGCCGCGCATACGGGATCCTCACGCGCCTGCTCTTGCGCCTCGCCTTCCGCCCCACACCAGAGGGCGCCAAGACCTCCCTGTACGCCTCAACCGTCCCTGATCTGCCAGGGGGGAGCTACGTCGTGCCCGACGGGCCGTTCCAGCTCCGTGGCGAGCCGGCCCTCCGCAGCCGGGAACACGCCATCCAGGACTTGGTCACGGCCCGTCAGTTGTGGGTGCTCTCGGAACAGCTCACCAGCGTGCGCTACTTGCCCGCCGAACCGCCTGTGTGATTCCTCTGGAGGGGCGGCCTCAGGAGCGCTGTGGCGCTGCCCTGCGCCGGACGGCCGCGATCACGCCGAGACGAACGGCTCGGTCAAATGCGGCGTCGCCAGGTGCAACGTGGTGGCGGCTTCGCGGCCGAGCATGCGCTCCCTTGAGTGCCTGGCCGCCTCAGGGTCGGTCTCGTGCGAGTAAGCGAGCTCGGGGTGGAGCAGCTGGAGCGCGTGCACCAGGAGGTCGCCGGTGACGAGCACCAGCTCGCGCCCGTCGGCGACCAGCACGCTCTGATGACCGGGCGTGTGTCCGGGCGTGGCGACCGCGCGCCCGGCGCGCAGCGGCGTGTCCCCGTCGAGGAGCCGGAGCCGACCGGCCGCCGCGAGCGGATCGGTGAGGGTCTCGCGAAGCTGCGGGTTGAGCGCGTCGAGGGCGTCGAACTCGGCCCGCTGGAGGAGGTATTCGGCGTTCGGGAAGTAAGGGCGGCGGCCGCCGGTCGAAGCGTCGGCGGCCACCGCGCCGCCCCTTGAGGGGACGGCCGCCTCGGTCACGACCGCCCACCCGACGTGGTCGGTGTGCAGATGCGTGAGCACCACGGTGTCGACTTCGGCCGGGTCGATGCCCGCGGCGGCGAGCGACTCGGGGAGCACGCCGGGCACGGGCGCCCACGAGGCGGCCGGGCCGTCCGCCGGACCGATCCCGGCGTCCACGACGGTGACGCCCTTGTCTCCGCGGATCGCGTACGCGCGGAACTGGAGCCACCAGCGGCCCTCGGCGTCGACAGCGCCCGGGTCGTAGCGGTCGACTTCGGCCCACTGAGCGGCCGTGGCCTCGGGGAAGGCTTCGACGCGCGGGGAGAAGAACGGGCCCTCACCGTCGGCGAGGGCGATGATCTCGGTCGAGCCGATCCGGAGGCTGGGCACGCTGAGGGACATGACCGCGATCCTGCCATGCCGTGCACGCGGGTGGTGGCTCGCCCCATGCCGTGATGATCGCCGCCGTCCGGCGTGCCCGCTCACGCACGGCCGGTCACGCGGCAGACCCGGCCGCCCGCGCGGGTGGCCGGTCGGTGTCTACGGCCGCCCAGGACCTGGAGATCCACTGGCTGACGCCTCTCACCGCGAACGCCGCTGCTGGGAGCGACGCGGGGACCGATGGAGTGGATGCGGCAGCGCCGGGCCCGCCCAGCGGGCCCGGCCGACCTCAGGTCACTGGGGCCACGGGACGTCAGTTCACCGCGTCGAGGAAGGTCAGCACCGACGCGTCCTCCTCGATCAGCGGAGCGAGGGCGGTGTTGAACGGGCCGCCGTACGGGGCCTTCAGATGTGCCTGGAAGGCGTCCTCGTCCCGGTACGCCTCGAAGATCCAGAAGGCGCGAGGGCTGGCCGCCTTGGTGTACACGTCGAAGGTGACGTTGCCCTCTTCTTGACGCACCTTCTCGGCGTACTCCACGATCATGCGGGCGACCTCGTCCTCCGCGCCCTCGCGGGCGGTGAACTCGGCGAGCAGGGTCTTCGTCATGCGGGTGTCCTTGTCAGTCGTGAGCGGAGTCGAGGTGCCAGACGCGGGCTCGGTCCAGCTTCACCGAGCCGTTCTCGGCGAACAGCTGCACGCCCTGGCTGGCGGGGTCGGGAAAGATCTGGTCGGTGATCACTGCTTCGCCGCTGCCGCCGAAGACCTCGACGGAGGACCAGTCGACGAGGATCCGCAGCTTCACCTTGCCGTTCTTCGCCTTCAGCGGCGCGGTCTGGACGCCGGGGAAGGTGCTGTTGAAGTCCACGGCACCGGAGCGGGTGCGGTCGACATACAGCTCCTGGGTCGTGGCGTCGTAGCCGATCACGGTCTCCTCGCCCCCGGCTCCGGTGCGTACCTTCAGGCCGAAGCGTTCGGCGTCCTTGAGGGAGAAAGTCGCCTCGATGTCGAGGGCCTTGCCCTTGGCCGCGGGGCCGATCAGGGGCTGTGTGGTGCTCCTGACCGTGACGCCTGACGCCGTCGCCGGGCGCTTTTCGCGGAGGGACTCCAGGCTGTCGACCGGCCGGCTGGTCAGCCGGACTCGGCCGTTGATGGTGCGCAGCGCCATTTCCCGCGGTGCGCTTTGCGCGCCGCGCCAGGGTGAGGTGGGGATGGCGCCGCTGTAGTCCCAGTTGTTCATCCAGCCGACCATGTACCGCTTGCCACCCGGTGCGTCCTCCCAGGACACGGCCGCGTAGTAGTCCTTGCCGTAGTCGGCCCAGTCGGCTCGCTGTACGACGGACTTGGCGGGGGCGTCGGCGGCGGTGAACCGGTCGGCCAGGATATGGCCCCAGCCGGCGATATTCCTGTCGACGATCTGGATCCGTGCCTTCTTGCCGGCGTAGGGACGCATGTCGAAGGACGCCCAGTCCAGGGTCTCGCTGTTGGAGCCGGTGGCGCTGCGGACGACCTGGCCGTCGACGATCAGGTTGACGGACGTCTCCTGGGAGACGGGCTGGGCCTTGGTGTCGGACAGCATGATGTGGTCGACGTTGAGGTGGCCCCAGCCGCCGGTGTTGTCGTCGACGATTCTGATCTGCGCCTTCTTCCCGGCGAGGTCCTTGACGTCCCACGAGGCCCAGTTGAGCGCTTCGGCGTCCTTTCCGGTCGCGCTGCGCACCACCCGGCCGTCGACGAGGAGCTCGACGGCGGTGGGGTCGGCGGTGCCGGAGGGGTGGTTGCCGCCGCCGACGAGGAAATTGACATGGTCCTTGTCGATGGTGAATTCCGGCGAGGTGAGGGTGCCGGTGGTGGAGTCGCCGTTCAGATAGCTGTTGACCAGGCCGCCGCCCAGGAAGCCGGAGACTTCCTGCTGGTTGGGGAGGGTGCCGGTGGCCGGTGCCGAGCCGAAGGCGTCTCCGGTCGTCGTCCAGTCGCCGTAGCCACCGCCTTCGAAGTCGGCCAGGACCGTCCCCGCGGGCGGGTCCCCCTGCTCCAGGAGCGTCCCGGACTCGTGCGGGTGCCGTCCGCCGCCGACCTTGAAGTTCAGAAAGCGGCTGCCGACGGTGAACTCGGGTGAGGTGAGGACGCCGGTGGCCGCGTCACCTCCGTGGAAGCTGTTGGCGAGGCCCTTGCCGTCGAAGCCCCCGACGGTTCCCTGCCCGGCCACTGCCCCTGCCGCCGGTCCGTCGCCGAACGCGGTGCCGGTGGCCGTCCACGCGCCGAAGCCGGTGTCCTCGAAGTCCTGCATCACGGTGCCGGTGGGCGGGGTGTAGGTCCCCTTGTCCTCGGCGGTGAACTTTGTGCCGTCGAAGTCGCCGATGAAGTATTGGGCGGCCGAACCGCCCGCTATGCCGCCGGGGTTGATGTTGACGACCAGGACCCACTTGATCTTCTTCTTGTCCCCGTCGACCGCGAGGGGGAACAGGTCGGGGCACTCCCACACGCCGCCTGTCGCGCCGGCCGGCCCGAACTCGCTGAGCTGCTCCCAGTCCTTGAGGTTCTTCGACGAGTAGAACCGCACCTTGTGCTCGGTGGACAGCGACACCGTCATCAGCCAGCTCTTGGTCGGCTCGTACCACTGGACCTTGGGGTCGCGGAACTCCTTGGACCCGATGTCGAGGACCGGGTTGCCCTGGTACTTGGTCCAGGTGCGGCCGCGGTCGGTGCTGAAGGCGAGCGACTGGGCCTGGATGCCCGTGCCCTTGTCGAGACTCGTGTAGATCGCCACCATGGGCGGGTTCTTCTTGGTGCCGAAGCCGGTGGTGTTGTTCCGGTCGACGACCGCGCTGCCGGAGAACACCATCTCCTTGTCGTCGTGCGACAAGGCGAGCGGCAGCTCCTTCCAGTGCACGAGGTCCCTGCTCACCGCGTGCCCCCAGGACATGTCGCCCCAGGAATCGCCGTTGGGGTTGTACTGGTAGAAGAGGTGATACTCGCCCTTGTAGTAGACCAGGCCGTTGGGGTCGTTCATCCAGTTCTTCTCCGGGGTGAAGTGGAACTGGGGCCGGTAGGTCTCGGAGTACGGCGAGGTGTCGGCAGCGACGGCCTGAGGCGCCGGTGGGGCCGCGGACAGGGCGCAGACGGTCGCCACCGCCGCGATCATCCGAGTGCGGGCATGCCGGGATACACGTCCTGAGCTCATGGGGTCTCCTGTACTGCGGCCGTCCGCGCGGCGGAGCCGGACGCCCGGCGCGGAACCGACCGTGGAGTGACGCCTTCTCGGCACGTCGTCCAGGGCACCGAGGAGGGGTGTCATCGTTGACTTGTGTCATCGATGACATCGAGTGGCATGATGATGGACGCAATCCGGCCGGTGCGTCAACGGGTCAGGCGGCATGCCCGCTGCGCGAGTGGCCCGCCCGTCATGCGCGATCGGCCGCGGCGAGCTGCTCCAGATGGGACTGCCACGGGGGGTTGGGACCGGCGACCGAGCAGGTCAGAGCAGCGACGCGGGCGGCGAAACGGCAGGCTTGTGCGACATCGTCGAGGCGGAGTTCCGCCAGGCGGCCACCGAGCAGGCCCTGGGCACCGAGGTGGTGCAGCAGCCCCGCCGTGAAGGAGTCCCCCGCCCCGACCGTGTCGACGACGCTCGTCGACACGACAGGAACATGCACGCGTTCGCCGGCGAGTGAGGCCAGGGCGCCGTCGGCGCCCCGTGTGATCACCACGAGCCGCACCCCGGCGGCGTGCCAGATGTCGCAGGCCTTCTCGGGCGGTGTGCCCGGCAGCAGGAGTTCCAGGTCGTCCTCGCTCAGGCGCAGCACGTCGGCGAGGCCGCACCAGTGCGTCAGCCGGGCACGGTAGACGTCGGGGTGCACCAGCAGCGGCCTGACATTGGGGTCGATGCTGATGGTCGCGTGCGGGGCGGCCGCCGCCAGGAACTCCTCCACCACCGCCGCCCCGGGTTCCTGAACCAGGGCCAGGGATCCGGTGTGCACGCAGGCGGTCCGCGACAGATCCACCTGCGCCAGCTCCCCGGCCGTCCACTGCCAGTCGGCCGTGTTCTGCGCGTGGAAGGAGAACGCGGCCTGCCCCCGAGCGTCCAGCTCCGCCACAGCCAGCGTGCTGGGTTCCGCGGCCGTCACGGCGCTCGACAGGTCCACTCCCGACGTCTCCAGATGGGCGCGGAACAGGCGCCCGAACACATCGTCCGACAACCGCGCGAGGAAGCGGGCCGGGGTGCCGAGCCGGGCCAGTGACACTGCCGTATTCGCAGGCCCGCCGCCGGGCAGCACACGCAGGGCGAGTTCGTTCGAGGTGCTTGCGGGCTGGGCGAAAGCGTCCGCGACGCACTCTCCCAGGACGGTGATCTGACGCGGGCTCATGGGCTGCTCTTCTCTGGCGAACGTACGGGCACACCGGGCGTCGTGGTGCGGCTGCCGGACTGCCCCGGAGGGGACGGCCGCGAGCGTTGTCGATTTGTGACGAGCGCAAGGCATTGACGTTTCCGGGAGAGGGAGTCCATCATCCTCGCCATGCAGTGTCAACGATGACATAAGTCAACGATGACACCTCGGGTGGCCTGCGCCGCTCGCCTACCTCAGGAGTCGATCATGCCTCGCACCACTCGTCTGTCCTCCTCCCTCCTCAGAGCGGCCGCCGCCGCAGGCGTCGCGGCCCTCACGCTGACTGCCTGCGGGTCCGGCTCCGGTTCCGGGTCGGGCTCATCCAGCGCCGGTTCGGGCGATGTCAAGGTCGGCCTGATCACCAAGACCGACACCAACCCGTTCTTCGTGAAGATGAAGGAGGGTGCGGAGAAGGCCGCGAAGGCCGAGGGTGTGCAGCTGATGACCGCGGCGGGCAAGTTCGACGGCGACAACGCCGGTCAGGTCACGGCCGTGGAGAACATGGTCGCCTCCGGCGTGAAGGGCATCCTGATCACGCCGAGCGATTCCAAGGCCATCGTGCCCGCGATCGAGAAGGCCCGGGCCAAGGGCGTTCTGGTCATCGCCCTGGACACCCCGACAGAGCCGCAGAGCGCGGTCGACGCCCTCTTCGCCACGGACAACCTCAAGGCCGGCGAGCTGATCGGCGAGTACGCCAAGGCCGCGATGAAGGGCAAGACCGCGAAGATAGCCGCCCTCGACCTCGCGCCGGGTGTGTCCGTCGGCGTTCAGCGGCACAACGGTTTCCTCAAGGGTTTCGGCGCCACCGACAAGGACGTCGCCTGTGCTCAGGACACCGGCGGCGATCAGTCCAAGGGCCAGACGGCGATGGAGAACTGCCTCCAGAAGGAACCCGGGATCAACGTCGTCTACACGATCAACGAACCGGCCGCCCTGGGCGCGTACACCGCGCTCAAGGCCAAGGGCCGGGAGAAGGACGTGCTGATCGTCTCCGTCGACGGGGGATGCACCGGGACCCAGGCGGTCAAGGACGGCAAGATCGCCGCGACGTCCCAGCAGTACCCGCTGAAGATGGCGGCCGAGGGTGTCAAGGCCGTCGTGACGTACGCCAAGGACGGCAAGAAGGCGTCCGGTTACACCGACACGGGCGTCACTTTGATCACCGACAAGGCGCAGGACGGAGTCACGTCCAAGGACACCGGCTACGGCCTGGAGAACTGCTGGGGCTGAGTCCCCCGACGACCGTTCGCCTTCTCAGCAGGGCGGCCGGCCCCCCTCCTCCCCGGCCGGGGACGGCCGCCCCTCGTTCCCTTGTCCTCCGGCAAGGAGAGACACGGACTTCTGTCTTCCGACAAGGACTTCGCATGACCGCCACGTCCACGCCCCCGAGCACGTCCTCGCCGTACGCCGGGCTCAAAGCGCCGACCACGGCCCGCAGACTGCTCATGGCACCGACCACCGGCCCCCTGGTCGCCCTCCTCCTGGCCTGTGCCTTCTTCTCCTTCTCGACCGAACAGTTCCTCACCGGCGGCAACTTCTCGCTGATCGTGCAGCAGGTCATGGTCGTCGGCACCCTCGCCATCGGCCAGACCCTGATCATCCTCACGGCGGGCATCGACCTGTCGTGCGGTGCCGTCATGGCCTTCGGCAGCATCGTGATCGCCAGGATGGCCGCCGAGGGCTCCCTGCCCCCGCTCGTCGCCATCGCCCTGGGCATCGGCGTCTGCGGCGGATTCGGGCTGCTCAACGGCCTGCTGGTGCAGAAGATCCCGCTGCCGCCGTTCATCGTCACCCTCGGCATGCTCAACGTGGCGTTCGCCCTGACCCACATCTACTCCGAGGAACAGACGGTCACCAACCTGCCGGGCCCGCTGACGGCCCTCGGGCAGACCTTCCCCCTCGGCCACACCGACATCACCTACGGCTCCCTGGTCACCATCGTCCTGTTCCTGCTCCTCGCCTACGCGCTGAGCAGCACCGGCTGGGGCAGGCACGTCTACGCCCTGGGCAACAGCCCCGAAGCGGCACGGCTCAACGGCATCCGCACCTCCCGCCTGACCATCGGCGTCTACACCGCGGCGGGTCTCCTCTACGGTATCGCCGCCCTGCTGCTCATCTCCCGCACCGGCGTCGGCGACCCCCAGGCCGGGCAGACCGACAACCTCGACAGCATCACCGCCGTGGTCCTCGGCGGCACCAGCCTCTTCGGCGGGCGGGGCTCGGTCCTGGGCACCTTCATCGGCGTCCTCATCGTCGGTGTCTTCCGCAACGGCCTGCAGCTGATGGGCGTCGCGTCCATCTACCAGACGTTGATCACCGGCGTCCTGGTGATCCTCGCGGTGACCGTCGACCAGATCTCCCGGAAGAAGGCCCGATGACCGCCACCCCCTCCCCCACCCCTGTCCTCCAGGCCCGCGGTCTCGTCAAGCGCTACGGCCACGTCACCGCCATCGACGGCGCCGACTTCGACCTGATGCCCGGCGAGGTCCTCGCCGTCATCGGCGACAACGGAGCCGGCAAGACCAGCCTCATCAAGGCCCTGACCGGCGCGGTGGTCCCCGACGAGGGCGAGATACGCCTCAACGGCAAGCCCATCCAGTTCTCCGGTCCGCAGAGCGCCCGCGCCCACGGCATCGAAACGGTCTACCAGGACCTCGCCGTGGCCGCCTCCATGGACATCGCGTCGAACATGTTCCTGGGGCGCGAGCTCCGCCGCCCCGGCGTCCTCGGCAGTGTCTTCCGCATGCTGGACAAGAAGCGCATGCGTCAGGAGGCCGCCGAGCACATGGCCGACCTGAAGATCGGTCTGCGCTCGCTGACACAGTCGGTCGAGACGCTCTCCGGTGGACAGCGGCAGGCTGTCGCGGTCGCCCGTTCCGTCGCCTGGGCGCGCAGCGTCGTCGTCATGGACGAACCGACGGCCGCCCTCGGCGTCAAGGAGTCCGGTCAGGTCCTGGACCTCATCCGCCGGGTCCGGGACAAGGGCATGCCGGTCGTGCTGATCAGCCACAACATGCCGCACGTCTTCGAGATCGCCGACCGGATCCACGTCCACCGGCTGGGCCGGCGCGCTGCCGTCATCAAGCCCTCCGACTACTCCATGGCGGAGGTCGTGGCCATCATGACCGGCGCGCTCACCGTCGATGCGGCCGGAGGTACTGTCGTAGCCGATTCCGAAGCGGCGAAGGCCGCCGGAGTCCAGGCCAACTGAAGCACTCACAGGTTCCGGCCGAGGCCGCGGCCGGGACCGACGAGCACAGGAGACTGTTTCCTCCATGGCAGCGAACCGCCGCCCGACCCTGGCAGACGTCGCCCGAGAAGTGGGCGTCAGCGCCAAGACCGTCTCCCGCGTCCTCAACGAGGACGGCCCCGCCTCGGCCGAGACCAGGCAACAGGTGCTCGCCGCCGTGGCCAAGCTCGGCTTCCAGCCGAACCTCATGGCCCGCAACATCCGGGTGGGCGGACCCGACACCACGGTCGGGCTGGTCATCCCCGACCTGGCCAACCCGTTCTTCGGAGCCGTGGCCAGAAGCATCGAGGACACCGTCCGCGACCGTGGCCTGACCCTGCTCATGGGCTCCTCCGCGGACGATCCCGGCCGCGAGCGCTCGCTGACGGACAAGTTCCTCGCCCGACGCGTCAGCGTCCTGATGGTCGTGCCATCCGTCGGCGCCGACCACTCCCACCTCAAGACCCACCGCGCCGCGGGCCTGCCCGTCGTCTTCATCGACCGCCCGGGAGCGGGCCTGGCCACGGACGGCGTCGTCAGCTCCAACCGTGACGGTTCCCACGACGGCGTCACCCACCTGATCGC
The DNA here is from genome assembly GCF_004803895.1 of Streptomyces hawaiiensis. Classification (NCBI taxonomy): domain Bacteria; kingdom Bacillati; phylum Actinomycetota; class Actinomycetes; order Kitasatosporales; family Streptomycetaceae; genus Streptomyces; species Streptomyces hawaiiensis. Next base: position 320,727 of record NZ_CP021978.1, read on the forward strand.
CCACGGACACCGGCGCATCGGCTTCATCGGTGACCTGCCCACCAAGCTCTACACCCGCCGCGAGCGCCTCGTCGGCTACCGCTCGGCCCTGCAGGAAGCCGACATCCCCTACGACCGCTCGCTCGTCGCCAACGCACACGACCAGCAGGGCGCCGAGGGGGCGACCTCCAAGCTGCTCGAGCTGGCCGACCCGCCCACGGCCCTGTTCGCCGGAAACAACATCATGGCGCTGGGCATCGTCGCCGAACTCGCCCGCAGCAAGCGCAAGGACGTGGCCCTCGTCGCCTTCGACGACGTCTCGCTCGCCGAGGCGCTCGAACCGGCACTGACCGTCGTCGCACAGAACCCGGAGGAAATCGGCAGAACAGCGGCGACCACCGCCCTGGCCCGGCTCGACGGCGACCGCTCCCGTGCGCGCACCATCACTGTGCCCACCCGGTTGATCGTCCGCGGATCCGGCGAACAACCGGCAGCCGGCGGGCGGAAGGCGTAACCGGCACTGAGCCGAAGGTCCACGCGACCGGCGAGGAACAGTCCGCCATCAGCGGTGGGCTGCGGAGCGTCCGGGGCGCTCAGTGAGTGACGGTCGACGAGATGGTCGACAAACGACAATCAGGCGGCTATCTTGAGCCATCACACGGAGCGATTGCCGTTGCAGATGGTCGACAAACGACAATCGAAGTGACTTTGAGGGTCGCTTTGAGCCCCCGCGCGGCTTTCCGCCCACCCCGTAGCTCAGAAGGAGAACCGGGCACAGATGATCCAGATACCTATGAAGTGGGTCCTCGGGGCCACCCGCGGCGGCTCGTGTCCCGCGCCGACCAAGGCCGCGGCGCAGTGAGCCGCCCTGCGGGTTCGGCCACTCCGACCAGCTCGCCAACACATCGGCTCCAGGCCCTCGGCCTGGACCTTCCCAACCTCGGCAGTAACCCGAACTACGTGGACCACCGTACGGTCGGCTCCACCATCCACATCTCGGGCCAACTGCCTTACAGGGACGGCGAGCTGCTGGGCCAGGGCACTGTCGGCCGGGACGTCGAACTGCAAACGGCACGGGAGCTCGCACGCCATGCCGTGCTCAACGCACTCGCCGCCGCTGTGCAGGCGGTGGGAGATCTGGACCGGGTCCGGATCGTGCAGATGCTGGTCTTCGTGGCCAGTACACCGGACTTCGGTCTCCAGTCGCGGGTCGCCGACGCGGCCAGTGAGTTGCTCATCGAGGTGCTGGGCGAAAACGGACGGCATGCTCGCACCGCGATCGGTGTCGCCGGGCTGCCGCGCAACAGTCCGGTCGAAATCCAGATGGTCTGCACTGCCGCATAGGGCAGGGCGCGACGCAGGTGAAGCGTGAGCGCGCGTGATGCCTCGGGCTGCGCACGCCGGCATTCGAGGGAGTCGGCATCCGCGCGCCCCTCGTTCAATCCCCGGACACAAGCAAGAGGAGCGCAGCGTGAACCGGCTCCAGCGAGTACTCGACGCTCTGGTCGAGCGGGTCGACACCCCCGCGCCGATCGTGCTGGTCGACGTCATGCAGGACAACATCGCCCGCATGCAGGGCTTCGCCGCCCAGCACAACTTCGACGTCAGGCCTCACGTCAAGACGCACAAGTGTGTGGAAATCGGCCGACGGCAGATCGAGGCCGGGGCGGTCGGAATCACCGCGGGCAACGTCGGTGAGGCCGAGGTCTTCGCCGCGGCCGGATTCGACGACATCTTCCTCGCCTACCCGGTCTGGCCCGCGGGAACGAAGGGGAACCGCATCCGCCGCCTCGCCCGGTCCATTCGGCTTCGGGTCGGCGTCGACAACGCCGCGGCGATCGAGGCCCTCGCCGACGCGATGAAAGACGAACCGGACAGGCTGCAGGTCGTCGTCGAGGTCGACTGTGGTGCCCGTCGTTCCGGGGCGCCGCCCGAGGCCGCGGGCGACCTCGCGCTCGCCGCCCGCAAACGCGGCCTGGTGCCGGTGGGCGTCTTCACCTATCCAGGTCACGGCAGCTCCGGACGGGACGCGCGCGAGCGCGCCGCGTTGGACCAGGACGCCGCGCTCACCACCGCGGTACGCAGCCTCGCCGGTGTCGGGATCACCGCAGAGGTGGTCAGCGCCGGCTCCACACCCACCGTCGAATTCTCCACCAGCGGCGTGATCACCGAGATCCGTCCCGGCGAGTATGTCTTCGGCGACCTGAACAACACCCGGCTCGGCTCCTGCACCGACGATCATATCGCGCTGTTCGTCGCCGCCACCGTGGTCAGCGACTGGGTCCCCGACCAGGTCATCCTCGATGCAGGCACTAAAGCCCTCAGCCGCGAAGGCAGCAACGAGCGCGGCTACGGTCGGGTCCCCGGCACGAAGGCCGTCCTGTCCAAGCTCAACGAGTACCACGGATTCCTCGCTGTCCCCGGCGGCGAGTTCCGCCCCGGCGTCGGCACCGTGGTGCCCGTGGTGCCGAACCACGTCTGCCCGATCGTCGTCAATTTCGAAGAGCTGATCGTCACCGACAGTGCGGGCACGTCCCTGCGGCGATGGCCGGTCGACGCCCGCGGGTTCCTCAGTTGACCGGCCCCGGGAGACCTCGTACCCGATCCCGCAACCCAACCGTCCTTACCGTAAAGGAGTGCCCGACATGAGACTCAAGAACGTCACGGCCCTGGTGACCGGCGCCAGCGGTGGCATCGGGGAGGCAGTGAGTTCCCACTTCCGCCGCGAGGGCGCACGACTGCTGCTCACCGGCCGCAAGGAACAACCCGACACCGTCCAGCCCGCCGATCTGTACGTCCCCGGAGACCTCAATGACGAGGCGTTCGTGGAGGACTTGGCCAATCAGGCCGCCGAGTCCTTCGGCACCGTCGACGTCGTCGTCCTCAACCACGGTCTGCAGGCAAGCAGCCCGCTCACCGACATGTCCTACGACGACGCGAAGAGCGTGCTCGACAGCAACCTGCTCAGCGCGTTCCTGGTGATGAAGCACTTCGCGCCGCTGATGCCCTCCGAAGGGGGCTCCTTCGTCTGCGTCGGTTCACGGCTCGGCATGGTCGGCAAGCCCGGGGAAGTCCTGTATTCCGCCGCCAAGGGAGGCCTGATCATGCTCGCCAAGGGCGCGGCGATCGAATGGGCCCAGCGCAACATCCGCGTCAACGTCGTCGCCCCGGGACTGACCGCCACTCCGACCATCGAAGCAGCGATCCGACGCAGCCCCGACCCCGAGGCCTACCGCCGCGAGCGCGAGACCCAGATTCCGCTCCAACGCCTCGCCACCCCCGAAGAGGTCGCCGACGCGATCCTCTTCTTCGCGTCATCGGAGTCGTCGTACATCACCGGGGCGGTCCTCCCCGTCGACGGCGGGTACACCGCCTTCTGACACACGTGCCGGGCGTCACGACCAGCATCCAGCACCGGCTGGACGGCCTGTCGTCCGTCACTTTCCGGCCCGACGGCCCCGACGGCCCCGACGGCCCCGACGGCAACATGACCGCTCGACCACGTGATCGAGCGCATGCCGCAGGAGACCGACGTATGGACGTCGCGCTCCACGCGGTGGTGCGGGCTTGCGCGCGGATGTGGAGCGCGTACGCCGATCGCCGCAATCGAACTGACCGCACCCAGCGTGCGGCACCATCGCACATCCCCGCGTGATCTCCCCTCCCCGGACTCGCTCGGCCCTTCCCTTCTCATGGCCCCGCGCGCTTCCGTCCGCCGGCCTACGGCGCCCCAAGCCCCAAGCCCCCCCTTTACGGATTTTCCGTATCCCCCAGCGATCTCCAGGAGCTTTGCCATGGAAGGCAACCGGATAGGACGCAGAACCGTACTCCGCACCGCAGGCGCTCTGGCCGCTGCCTCGGCAGTGACCGGATGCGGCTCCCTCATGGGCAACGGCGAAAGCCGAAGCTCGTCGTCGAGTGGCGGCGGCCGGAAGCGACTCGTCGTCAGCAACAGTGGTGGTGCCTACAACGACGCTCTCACCAAGGGGATCTACGAGCCGTTCGCCAAGGAGACCGGCATCACGGTCACCACGGTCAACTACCAGTCCGCGCAGATCATCGCCCAGGTCAGGCAGGGCCGGCCGCAGGTCGACCTGATGGACAACAGCCTGCTCATCTTCCAGAAGATGGCGCGCCTTGAGTGCCTGGAGCCGGTGGACCATGACCGGCTGAAGAGTGTCAAGGGTGCCGGTATCGCAGAGCACAACCTGCCGGAGTACGCGGTCGGCAAGAACGTGTGGGCGAGTGTGATGGCCTACCGCACGGACAGCCTGAAGCGTGTCCCGAAGAGCTGGGCGGACTTCTGGAACACGGATGCCTTCAGCGGCGCGCGTTCGCTGCAGAGCGCGGAAGTGGACCTTCCCGAGCTGGAGTTCGCGCTGCTGGCCGACGGGGTTCCGCTGGACAAGCTTTACCCGCTGGATGTGGACCGGGCGTTCGCCTCGATGTCGCGGATCCGCGGCGAGGTGAAGAAGTTCTGGAACACCGGCGCCCTCCCGGCGGTGCTGCTGGGCCGCAGGGAAGTCGTGGCCACCAGCCTGTGGGGCGGCCGCGCGGACGAGCTGATCAAGCAGGGCATGCCGGTCGCCTACCAGTGGAACGAGGCCCGCAGGATGACAAGCGGCTGGGGCATTCCCAAGGGCGCGGGCAACACGGACGCGGCCTACCAGTTGATCGACTTCTCGCTGCGTCCCGAGGTGCAGGCCGCTTTCGCCAAGCTCTTCCCGCACGGCCCGGTCGTCCCCGCCGCCACCAAGCTGCTCTCGGAGGATGTCCTGGCCACGCTGCCGACCTCGCCCCACAACCTCAAGACCGGGTTCGACGCCGATGTGGCCTGGTGGGACAAGAACCAGGAGGCGGTCACCAGGCGCTGGCAGGAGTGGGCCGATGCCTGAGCGGACCACACTTCTCGCCGCGGCCCTGGCCCCGGGGCTCCAACTCGCTGACGGGTAAGTCCCTCTCGGTGACCCCAGGTTGCGCAGGTCCTATAGCGACACGACGGTCGTGGACGATGTTGACATGGAGATCGCGGCGGGTGAGTTCGTCACCTTCCTCGGCTCGTCCGGCTCCGGCAGGACGACCACGCTGATGCTGCTGGTCCGGGCCGGATCCCCAAAGGCGAACAGGGGACCGGCCTCGAGGCCGAGGCGCCGACGCGTCGGAGCAGCCCTCGGCCTCGACCGCACCGTGCGCGCTGTGGGCGTCGATGTTCAGGATGTCGTCGACGGCGTACGGGACGGCCACCGGCCGTGTTACTTGATGAGGTCCTTGAACTTGTAGTAGCCGCCGGCGAAGGGCAGGAACCAGGGCGGGCCGAAGTGTCCGGGAATGCGCTTGAAGGGCAGGTCGCGCCAGAGGTTGGCGGTCGGTGTCCCGTTCATGTACTCGGCCATCTGCTTGCCCATGTGGGTCGCCATCTGGACGCCGTGGCCGGAGTAGCCGAGCGAGTAGAACAGTCCGTCCTGTTCGCCGGCGTGCACCATCCGGTCCATGCTCATGTCGACCAGCCCGCCCCAGCAGTAGTCGACGCGCGTCTTCGAGAGCTGCGGGAAGACCTCGGTCATCGCCTTGTGCAGGATGCGTCCGCTCTTCGCGTCCGACTGCTGGTCGGACCCGGCGAACCGGGCGCGGCCCCCGAACAGCAGCCGGTGGTCCGGAGTGATCCGGAAGTAGTTCAGCAGGTTCAGGGACGTCGATGCCATCCGCCGGTTCGGCAGGAGCATGTCGCAGACGTCCTCGCCCAGCGGTTCCGTGACGATGATGAAACTGCCGACGGGCGCGATCCTGACCTGCTGCCAGCGGAACGGCCGGCCGGTGTAGCCGCTGGTCGCCACGAGCACCTGCTCGGCCTCGACGGTGCCGCGCGGCGTGACCAGCCGGTGCTTCGTGCCACCCAGCCTGCCGATCTTCTCGACCGGTGCCTGCTCGTGAAGGGTGACACCGAGCCGCGCGGCGGCCTCGGCGAGACCCCTGGTGAACTTGCCGACGTGCAGCCCCGCGCTCCTGGCCTCCACCATCGCACCATGGAAAGAGCCGGAGCCGATCTCCGAGCTGAGCTCACTCTTGGGCACCAGACGGGTCTCCAGCCCCAGCCGGCCCGACATGATCTCGTGGGTCTTGCGCAGACCGTCGAAGTGGGCCGGCTTGGACGCCAGGTTCAACTTGCCCGTACGAGCGAAGTCACAGTCGATGCTCTCGTCCGCGACGAGCTGCTCAAGGGTGTCGACGGCGTCGTGATAGTCCAGCAGATAGGCCTTGGCGGTGTCGAAGCCGTAGCGGGAGACCGCGTCGCGGAAGCCGATCGACATGCCCGTGGTGGCCAGGCCGCCGTTACGGCCCGATGCCCCGAAGCCGACCGTGTCCCTCTCGAAGACGTGCACGCTCGCACCCTTCCGGGCCAGGTGCAGTGCCGCCGACAGGCCGGTCATCCCGGCCCCGATGATCGCCACCTCGACGCGCCCGCCGATGTCCGACCCGGAACGGTCCGGCCCCTGAGGAGCGGTGTCGAGCCAATAGGGGGTGAACTTCATGTCGCTGCTCTCTCCTGCCAGTGCCGTCAGCCGCTCTGGACGCACGTGGATCAGGCCCCTCACAAGTACCACCGTCCGTGCATGAGCTTCTCGGTGTCCCGGCGGAGGAAGCTTGAGGGGAAGTTCGGGGCCTGTTGACAGTGGTCGACCATATACTTATGGTCGACAATCGACAAGAGGCCGGACTGGGTCGGTAGCGACTCCGCGTCATTGACAGTCACAAACGGATGGTCGACAATCGACCATCAGCCCAGGCGTCACTGAAAGCCCTGGACGACAAACCCTGGAGGACCGCCATGACATTTGACGTCAAGCCCAAGTTCGTCACGTTCGACATGAACGGGACCCTGATCCACTTCCGCATCGGAGACGCGATCCGTCGGGTACTGGGGGACCGACTGCCGCCGGAGCTCGCCGACGACTTCACCCGAGCCGGCAACCAATACCGGATCGACGAGTGCATGGGCGAGTACAAGCCGTTCCACCAGATCGTCACGGACGCACTGGTGCGGACCTGCGCAAGGTTCGGCGTGGAGTACCGCGAGGGCGACGGCCAGGCCGTGTACGAGGAGATTCCCACGTGGACGCCCTACCCGGGAGTGACCGAGGCCCTGAGGAGACTGGCGGAGGTGTACCCCCTGGTGATCCTGACGAACAGCGACGACGCGTTCGCGGCGCAGCTGGTGGAGAACCTCCGGGCGCCCTTCGAGGTCGTGATCACCGCCGAGCAGATGGGTGTCTACAAGCCCCGGCTGCGCGCGTTCGAGTACATGCTGGACAAACTGGGGGCGGCACCGGACGAGATCGTGCATGTCTCGGCGAGTCCGAAGTACGACCTGCGCTCCGCGGCCGGCCTCGGCATCACGCACACGGTCTACATGGACCGGGGCTTCGAGCCCGACGAGCCGTGGCTCGGCTACGAGCGGATCACCGACATCGCCGACCTGCCGGTCCTCCTGGGCCTGCCGCGCCCTTGACCGCAGGGGCCTCCACCGCCCTGTTCGGGGTCCGGTCCGATGGCGCTGTGCGGCATGGACGAGCTGTAGCCTTTGTGGTCGACAACCGACCAGAGAGGTGACCGGGATGGACCCCAAATTCGGCGGGTTGGAGCGGACGACGACCCCGGAGGGTGTCTACCGCGTGCTGCGCGGAGCCATTCTCGACGGGACCGTGCCTCCCGGCGGACAGCTGCGTGAGAGGGACATCGCGACGGACCTCGGGATCAGCCGGTCCCCGCTGCGCGAGGCGTTGACCAGGCTCGAGGAGGAGGGCCTGGTCGTGAAGGTCCCGTTCCGGGGGGCGTTCGTCGTCGAGGTCAGCGCTCAGGAGATCGCCGAGATCGCCTCGATCCGCTTGCTCGTCGAGCCATATGCCGCGGAGCTCGCCATCGAGGCGCTCCGGGGGCCGGAGCGGTCCAGGTTGACGCAGACGATAGAGGAGCTTCACCGCGCGATCGAGAAGAACGACATTCCGGCCAGCGTCGATGCGCACCTTCAGTTCCACAGGCTGTTCTACGACTTGTCGGGCAACGGCACGCTGCGCAGCCTCTGGAACGGCTGGGAGACCAAGCTGCGCCTCTACCTCCTGGTCGACCACCCCTCGTACAGCGACCTGCGCGACATCGCCGTCGAGCACGCGAGGCTGGCCGCAGTCGCACTGGAAGGCGACACGGATGCGTTCAAGCAGGAACTGGCGCAGCACTTCCAGTCAGCGTTGCGAGGCCATGCCGAAGGCATCGGGGAACGCGGCGACCGGGTCTGAGAGGCTTCCCAGGGTCTGTCGACCCACACCCGGAGGACATGTGCGGTGCATCGACAATGCTCCGGGCCGGCTACGACCAGACACTCACCATCCCCTCCTGCCTGCTCCGGTACCTGTACCTGAACCAGGGCATGAACCCCGACCGTCCGTGCGGGTCAGGCGCTCGAGCGGATGACCAGGCGTGTGGGCAGGATCAGCGGGGTGGGGTCCTGCCCGTTGACGACCGTGACGAGCATGCGCGCCATCTCTCGTCCGAGGGCGGTTATGGGCTGGTGGACGGTGGTGAGGGGCGGATCGGCGACCAGGGCGACGGTCAGGTCGTCGAAGCCGACGACAGCGACGTCGTCGGGGACCGCCCGGCCTGCCGCCCGCAGCGTGCGCAGCGCCCCCGCCGCCATGTTGTCGTTGGCGGCGAACACCCCGTCGACTTCGGGGTGGTTCTCCAGCAGTACGGCCATGGCGGCGGCTCCGCTGGGCTCGGTGAAGTCCCCTTCCTGCGGCGGCAGTGGATCGAGGCCGGCCGCCAACAAGGCGTCCCGGTAGCCGCGGTAGCGGGCTCGCCCGGCCTCGGTGTCCAGACGCCCGCAGATCGCAGCCACGCGGGTCCGGCCGCGAGAAACCAGGTACGCGGTCGCCTCACGCGCTCCACCCACGTTGTCGACGTCGACGTACCACCGGGGAGCCGGGCCGACCGGGCGGCCTCCGAACACGACAGGCATCTCCGCCTCTTCGGCCATGGCGGCCAGCGGATCGTCCTCGCGCAGCGCCATCAGCATGACGCCGTCCGCACCCTTGGACCGAAAGAGTTCCTCCACTCGCTTGCGGCCCCGGTCGGAAGCGGCCAGGCACAGCATCAGATGGAGGTCGGCCTCATCGAGAGCCTGCGAAGCCCCCGCCATCACCTGGGCGAAGAACGGGTCCGCGAAGATCGACGGATCCTCCCCCGAGACGACCAGGGCCGCCGCTCCGGTCTGAGAGGTGGCCAGAGCACGAGCGGTCGGATTGGGCACGTAGCCGAGTTGCCGGACAGCCCGTTCGACCGCTTCCCGTTTCGCACGGCTGACATGCGGAGCGTTGTTGAGTGCGCGGGAGGCCACGGAGCGGGAGACGCCGGCGCGTTCGGCCACCTCGTCGAGCGTCGGCTGCCGACGCGGCGCAGCTTGTGCCATGAACCACGAGCCTTTCTCTCACGACCGGACGGGAAGCGTCTCACCCCGGCGCGGGCCCATGCCACCGGCCGCTTGAGGAAGGCCGTGGGGCACAGGATGAAGCGTCGCCGCTGACTGACTGGGAGCGCTTCCAGTTTTTGTGCCTCAGGAGTTCGTTCTCGCCATCCACTACGGTTTGCGTAACGGCTATTGACAGCTCAACCACCCGGAAACACCATACCAAGCACACCCCGATCGATTCTCCAGCGCTATTGGGACCGCTTCCAGTGGGAGCGCTCCCAAGTCAGGCTGCACCACCGCCTCTCTGCCCAGGTCGCCCGCTCGGGACCAGAGCGTGCGACGCACCCCCTGCCAGGAAATCGAGGTTCAGTCATGCGCCGCAGGTTCCACGCCTTGACCGCAGCACTCATCGCTCTGCCACTGGTGTTCGCCGCCGCACCGTCCGCCCACGCGGCCGACCCGACCGCCCTGACCAACGGGTTCTACGCGGACCCCGACTCCAGCGCGAAGAGGTGGGCGGCCGCCAACCCCGGCGACGGCCGCGCCGCCGCGATCAACGCCTCCATCGCCAACACCCCGACGGCCCGCTGGTTCGGCTCCTGGAGCGGCGCCATCGGCACCGCCGCGGGGGCGTACGCGGGAGCGGCGGACCGCGTCGACAAACTGCCCGTTCTCGTCGCCTACAACATCTACAACCGCGACTACTGCGGCGGGCACTCCGCGGGTGGAGCCGCCTCGCCGTCCGCCTACCGGAGCTGGATCGCCCAGTTCGCCGGCGGGGTCGCCAACCGCCCGGCCGTGGTCATCCTCGAACCGGACTCCCTCGGGGACTACGGCTGCATGAACCAGGCCCAGATCGACGAACGCGAGGGCATGCTCACCGGCGCCCTCGCCGAGTTCAGCCGCCAGGCCCCCAACACCTGGGTCTACATGGACGCCGGCAACCCGCGCTGGGCCGACGCGGCGACCATGGCCCGGCGCCTCCACGAAGCCGGCGTCCGGCAGGCCCACGGCTTCTCACTCAACGTCTCCAACTACATCCCCACCGCCGAGAACACCGTCTACGGCAACGCCGTCAACCGTGAATTGAGCTCCCGCTACGGCTACACGAAGCCGTTCGTCGTGGACACCAGCCGCAACGGCAACGGCTCCAACGGCCAGTGGTGCAACCCCTCAGGGCGTCGTATCGGCACCCCCACCCAGCTGGGCGGAGGCGCCGAGATGCTCCTGTGGATCAAGGTTCCGGGCGAGTCCGACGGCAACTGCGGCGTCGGAGGCGGCTCCTCGGCCGGGCAGTTCCTTCCCGAGGTCGCCTACAAGATGATCTACGGCTACTGAACCCGGAGGGGATTCACCGCCACTTCGGCTCCGGTTGCAGGCGCTCTCCGCGCCGCGCACCGCTGTCGGGCCGCGTCCCCAGGTGGTCTGCTTCGCGCCGCGGAGCGTGCGGCAGATCGTCTGCCGGAGGCGGCCCGCACGCCTCCTCGGCAGGCACCGCCCCCGCCGGCTGGCGCTCCTGCGGCGGCCGGAGCGCCGTGCAGCGGGGGCGGATCTAGGCTGGAAACAGCCGCTGGAAACCAGCCCTGGGGGGCACGGCTGTCCGGACGGAGGTGTGACGCGTGGACATGGCCGGGAAGCGGGACTTCCCCACTGCCGCTGTCGTCGTGGACCCGGACGGCGTCGTGAGCGGCTGGAGCGAGGCAGGGCGACTACTCCTGGGCTGGACGGCGGAGGACACCGTCGGGCGCCCCGTGACCGGCCTGCTGGCCGACCCCCCACCAGCCGGCTTCCCCGGGAGCTACGGCACCGACCCCGGCCCCCACCCCACGGAGTTCATCCGCCTGCGTCACCGGGACGGTTCCACGGTGGACGCCGTGGTGGCGGCCCATCCGCTGTCCGGCTCCGACGGGCGGGCGCTGGGACACGTGGTGACGGTCCAGCGCTGGGGACGCCGCCCGGTCATCGCCGACCGGGCCTTCGAGCAGTGCCCCTTCGCTCTGGGCGTTTACGACCCTGAGCTGCGGTTCCAGTGGATCAACGCCTCCTCGGGCCGGGTGATAGCGCACTCCGAGGAGCAGGTGCTCGGCAAGAAGTACCGCGAGGTGCTTCCCGAATTCGACCGCTCGCTGTTTCCCGAAAGGGACGACAAGCCCTACACCGACGCGCTCGCCGAAGTCGCGAGGACGGGCGAGCCCGCGCGCCTCATCACCGTCTTCCGCCCGCTCGGCAGCAACTACGCCAACGCCTGGGCCACCAGCATGTGGCCCGTCCGGGACGCCGAGGGCACGGTCCGCGCGGTCGCCAACTGGGGATTCGACATGAGCGCCGAGTACTGGGCCCGGCAGCGCCTGCTCATCCTCAATGAGGCCACCGGCGGCATCGGCCGGACACTCGACGTCATCGGCACCGCCCAGGAGCTGGCCAGGACCCCGGTGCCGGGATTCGCCGATCTCGTCACCGTGGATCTCTTCGACGAAGTGCTGCGCGGAGAGGAACCGCCCTCCTCCCCCGCGCACATCCCCGGCGACACCATGACGCTCACCCGGGCCGCCGAGCACGGCGCCAAGGAGGGCAGCGACACCGACCGGCCTTCCGGGCACCCCCTGAGGATCACCCGCGCTCCCGATTCCGTCGCCGCCCGCTGCATGGCCACGGGCAGGTCCATGGTTCAGCTCGCCGGCGAACCCGGCCAGGGCGGCGAATGGGCCTTCGGACCCGGGCTGGCCGCCGACCCGGCCCACTGGCCGCCCGGCAACCCGCTGATCGACGAGACCATCACCGTCGATGGGCTGACCGGCAGGATCACCGTCCCGCTCCGGGCGCGCGGCGCGCTGCTCGGCGTCGTCGCGTTCTCCCGCAGCGAGCGGCCCGAGGCCTTCACCGCCGACGACCTGATCCTCGCCGAAGAACTGACCGCCAAGGCCGCCGTCGCCATCGACAACGCCCGCCGGTACTCGCGCGAGCGCACGACCGCGCTGACCCTGCAGCGCAGCCTCCTGCCGCAGCGACTGCCGAGACAGGAGGCACTCGAGGTGGCATCCCGCTATCTGCCCGCCGGAACCGGCGCGGAGGTGGGCGGTGACTGGTTCGACGTCATTCCCTTGTCCGGCGCCCGGGTCGCCCTGGTCGTCGGCGACGTCGTCGGCCACGGTCTGCACGCCTCGGCCAGCATGGGCCGGCTGCGTACGGCGGTGCGCACCCTCGCCGACGTGGACCTGCCACCGGACGAACTGCTGACCCACATGGACGACCTGGTCATCCACCTCGCCGGCGACCTCCAGCCCGACAGCCGGTTCCAGCCGAGCGGCGAGTCCGGGGCCACCTGCCTGTACACCGTCTACGACCCGGTCTCCCGGCGCTGCACACTCGCGAGCGCCGGCCATCCGCTGCCGCTCATCATCTCCCCGGACGGGACCAGGACCCCGGTACCCGCCCACCCGGGACCACCGCTCGGCATCGGCGGCCTGCCTTTCGAGGCGACCGAGCTCGAGCTGCCCGAGGGCAGCCTGCTCGCCCTCTACACCGACGGACTGGTAGGCGGCCGGGAGCGTGGCGCCGATGAGGGTGTCTCCGAGCTGTTGCGGGTCCTGAACCATGCGGCCACCTCACTGGAAGCCGTCTGCGACACGGCGATGGAGACGGTCCTGCCCGACGACCGCACGGACGACGCCGCCCTGCTGCTCGCCCGCACCCATGCACTCGCTCCCGACCACGTCGCCGACTGGGACGTCGAGCCCGACACCGCGCAGGTACCGCACGCCAGGAAGTTCGCCGTCGACCAGGTGGAGGCCTGGGGCCTGGAGGAGGCGGCGTTCGTCACCGAACTGGTCGTCAGCGAGCTGGTCACCAATGCCATCAGATACGGCGCACCGCCCATCAGGCTGAGGTTGATCCGCGACACCTCCCTGATCTGCGAGGTCTCCGACGCCAGCGACACCGCCCCGCACCTGCGCCGGGCACGAGTCTTCGACGAAGGCGGCCGGGGCCTGCTGCTCGTCGCCCAGCTCACCCAGGGCTGGGGCACCCGGCACAGCACCAACGGCAAGACGATCTGGTGCGCGCAGACCCTGCAGCAGTCCGAGCCGTGGTGAGGGGCGGCTGTGAGCCGACCCTGCGCACCTCGTGGGGACAGGCGTGGGGCGGCACCGGCCCGCTGTGGTATGGACCGGTGCCGGACGATCAGTGGCCGGTGACCACTCCGGACAGCTCGTTCGTGCTCTTCGGCAGGGTCACGGACGTGACCTTCTTGCCCGCCTCGATGTCGACGGCGTGCAGCTTGCGCTTGCCCGGTTCGGAGACGTACGCGGTGTGGTCGCGGACGAAGAGCGTGGGCCGGGGCTGCTGCCAGTCCAGCGGCTCCTGCCACGCGTCCACGACGGGAATCTTCTTCTCGACCTTGCCCGATTCCGGGTCGATGACGTGGAGGGCGCCGTTCGTGCCCAGGAGAAGCGCCTCGCCGTGGGGCCCGCGGCCCAGCGAGCGGAAGGAGTAGCTGGTGCCCAGGTCGACGAGGCGCAGTTTCCCGGTCTCGGTGTTGATGAGGGAGATGCGGGTCGGCCGCTCCAGTTCTGCCTCCGGATCGGTCTTGTAGTCGCCCAGGAGGATGGGCGACGCGTCGCTGCCACTCTGGTTACCGATGCGGCCGTAGTCGTCGGGGGCGTCGACCTTGGTGAACTTGCCGTCCTTGTAGATCAGGAGGCCGTCCTCGCAGCCGATGCCGATGGCCTCGCCCTTGGCGGCGGCCTCGCCGTGGACGCCGGGGCACTGCTCGTTGCGCTTGATCTCCCTGTTGTTCTTGTCGAGGACGAGAGCGCCGGTGCGCTTCTCCTCGGTGCCGAGGGTGCTGAGGAGTTCGCCGTTGCTCAGTTCGATGGCGACGCCGTGGTGCGGCTCGGCGGAGGTGTAGGTGCGGCCCTGCGGCTTCTCGCCGCCCTTGAGGTCGTCGGGGCCGAAGACGTGGACCTCGCCGGTGCCGTCGGTGAACAGCACCGTCTTGCCCGCGTGCCGTACGACATGCCCAGGCTTGGCTCCCTGGTACTCGATACCGGTGAAGGCCTGCTCGGCGGCGTTCAGGACGCGGAAACCGGCGTCGGTGGAGACGATGACGTGGGAGTTGTCGCCGGCGGGGTTGAGCCGGTTGAAGCCGGGCAGCTCGACCGTGTCGGCGAGCTTCAGACTCTCTCCGTCCAGGACGTACAGACCGCCGTCGAACGTGGCGACCAGCGGGTCCTTGACCGCTACGGCCTTGGTGCCCGGCGCGGCCTCGGCCTTCGCGTCGGACGAGGAGCCGTCCTCGCCTCCGCAGGCGGTCAGGACCACGGAAGCCGCCAGGGCGAGGGCCGTGCCCGAGAGGGCTCTGTTGCGTATCGACTTGTCCACCGGTGTGTTCCTTTCTGGGCCGCGCGGGCGCGGCGTCGGGTGTGGGTGCCTGATGGCCGGTCGGCCGGTGTCCGGGGTGCTTGGGCCGGGGTCAGGCGCCGGTCAGGCCGTCCGTCATGGCGGTGGTGTTGGCGCGCATCATCCGCAGGTAGGTGTCGGCGCCTTCGCCCTTTGCGGTCAGGGATTCGGAGTAGAGCTCGACGACGCGGACCCGGCCGCCCAGTTCGGTGCGCAGGACCTCGGCCAGCCGCTTGGGCTGGGAGGAGTCCGCGAACACGGTCTGTACGCCTGCCTTGCGCATCGCCTGGGTGAGGGAGCGCAGGTCGGAAGAGCTGGGCGAGGCCAGTGTCGTACCGCTCGGGATGACCGCGCCGATCACCCGGAAACCGAAGCGGTCGGCGAGGTAGCCGAAGACATGGTGGTTGGTCACCAGCGCGCGCCGCTGTTCGGGTATGCGGTCGAAGGACTTGTCCATCCAGGCGGTGAGGTCGGCGAGTTGGTCGTCGTAGCGGTCGGCGTTGGCGCGGATCGCCTTGTCGTCCACGCCGTCCACGTGCTCGACGACCTGCTCGGCGATCAGGCCGGCGGCCTTGCGCACGCGGTCCGGGTCGGTCCAGAAGTGCGGGTCGGGCTGTCCGGCCTCCTCCTCGGGGCCTCCCTCGTCGTGGGCCTGGAAGGTGAGCGGGTCCACCGCCTTGCCGGCCTCGAAGGTGGCCGCCCCGGCATCACGGGCGGACTGCACGTGCCGTAGTACGTTCTCCTCCAGGCCCAGCCCGTTGAAGACCACCAGGTCGGCACGCTCCAGCTGGGCCGCCTGTACGGCGGAGAGACCGAAGGAATGCGGGTCGGCGTTCGGTTTCATCAGCACGGTGACCTCGGCCTCGTCACCGACGATCTGCTGCGTGACGTCGCCCAGGATGTTGGTCGTCACCACGACCCGGGGCCGGTCGTCAGCATCGGCGCAGGCGGTGGCCGTGCCCGCGCAGGCGAGCGCGGCGAGTGCGGCCGGCAGGCGGCGCAGCCGCAGAACGGATCGCTTCGGTGCCGTCATCGTCCGGTCTCCGCCATCAGCGCCGGCTTCATGTCCAGGTCGAAGGTGCGGGCGATGCGCAGGCCGTCGTTGTAGTCGATCTCGTACACGCGCCTGCCTTCGGGGTCGTTGACGTAGGCGCGGCTGCGGTCGACCTCGATCAGAGGCCCTGTGCTGTCGGCGGCGGGGGTCTTGGGGACCTCGGTCAGCAGCCGTTTCGTCTTCGACAGGTGCTTGCCGGTGGCGATGTCGTATCCGTGGAGCGCCCCGTCGGTCTCCAGAACGAGGAGCGCGGAGCCCTCTCCGGCGGTGTTGGCGGCGACGACGGGGCCGGTCTCCGTCCGGGTCCACGTGCGTTCGGTGACGTCCAGGACCCACACGGCAGCATCCCCGGCCGGTGATGTCAGCGTGTCGCTGCCCGCGCGGTGGCGGAGGGACGACGCCCGCTCCCCCGCGGGCACGTCGGCGCCGTACGGGATCTCGGCTGCTGTGAAGCCGCCGTCGTCCGCACTGACCAGCAGGGCGCCGTCGGCACATCCGAACACCACCCCGCGCCGGGTGACGGCGTCACCGCTCGGTTCCTCGCACGGTGCGTGCGGTGAAGCGACGCGCCTGCCCTCACGGTCGTACACCTCGAGCCGGGCCGTCTTCCCGTCGTCGGTGAGGGTCAGCAGGTGCTCCGCATACGGCACCACCGCCCCCGCGTGCTTACCGGGAAGCGTGCGGGGGGAGTCGGCACGCCCCTTTTCCAGTCCGGCCCGGCGGTAGGTGACGGCCCGGCCGTTTTCGTCGACCACTGCGGTCACGGCCGCGTCGCTGCGGACGCGCGCGCCGGTCGCGGCGGGCAGCCGGCCGGCGTCACGTATCGCCGCGCGGTAGTAGTGCACGTGGTCGCCGTGGTCCACTGTCCAGGCACCGGTGTCGAGGATCCGCGTACCGCCCGCGGCGTGGAAGTAGCCGAACCGGCCGTCCGTGGTGAGTTCCGCGGTGCCCCTCGCCCGGGGCACGTCGTGCACCTTCTCCGTGATCAGGTCCAGTACGCGGGTGGCACCGGTTCGCGGGTCGTTGAGCACCAGCCGGGACTGTTGTTCGGCTGCCTCCTGCGCCCCTGCGACGTAGCCGTGCGGGGTGGCGGAGGTCGCTCGATCCGCCCCGGAGGCGGGCTTGTTGTCGTCCTGCCCTCCGCAGCCCGCGGTGAGCAGCGCGAGGGCCGCGAGTGCGGCAGGCATCCCGGCAGTGACGTTTCTTCGGAGGGACAAGGACATCGCCTCAGGTCTTTCGGTCGGTCGGGGCCGGACGGATGCCGGCCGGGCGTGTGCGGCGGTGGCTGAGAACGGATGCCAGGTGGGAGAGGAAGAACAGGCCCACGGCCAGGGCCGAGACGGTCGCGCCGGCCGCGGTGCTCAGGTGCCACGACAGCAGCAGTCCGCAGAAGGTGGCGGTGACGCCGAGGATCGCGGCGAGGACCATCACGCCCCGCACGCTGCGCGCCCAGGGCAGCGCGGCCGCCGGCGGAGCGATGAGCAGGCCCAGCACCAGCAGTGTGCCCACGATGTGGAACGAGGCGACGATGGCCAGCGCCAGCAGGCCGAGCAGCACGGCGTGAGCCAGGCGGGGGCGCAGGCCGAGCGTGTGGGCCTTGCGCGGGTCGAACGCCAGGGCGAGGAAGGCCCGGTGGCCGAGAACCGAGACGGCCAGCGCGAGCAGCAGGGCCACACCCAGCAGCGCCAGATCTTGTTCCCGGACGGCGAGGACGTCACCGAAGAGGAAACCGGTCAGGTCCACCGCGAAGGACTGCGACCGCGACACGATGATGACGCCGAGTGACAGCATCCCCACAAAGAGCAGGCCGATTCCGGTGTCCTGGGACAGCCGCGGGGTGCGGCCGAGGGCGGTGACGCCCGCGGTCATGACGGCCGCGCTCAGCAGCGCTCCCATCAGCAGGTTGCCGCCGAGGAGCGCGGCCAGCGCGACGCCGGGCAGCAGCCCGTGGGACATGGCGTCGCCGAGGAAGGCCATCCCCCTGAGCACCACCCAGGTGCCCGCCAGGGCGCAGATCGCCGACACCAGAACTCCGCCCCAGAGGGCCCTCTGCACGAAGGTCACCTCGAAAGGGCCCGTCAACCAGTCCATGGGGCAGCACACTACAATGAAAACCATGTTCAAAAAACACGTCCCCGTGCCGGCCGCCACCGAGAGCGCGTTTCGCGTGCGGCTCACCGGCCTGTCCGCCGGCTACAGCGGACGCCCGGTGCTCCGGCAACTCGACGCGGACATACCGGCGTTGGCGATCACCGCACTGGTCGGACCGAACGGAAGCGGGAAGTCCACTCTGCTCGGCGTTCTGTCCGGCGTCATCCAGCCCACGTCAGGCACGGTCCGCCACAGCAGCAACCGGCCGCCGGCCTTCGTGCCCCAGCGTGGCGCGATCGGCGACGCTCTGCCGTTGACGGTCCGGCAGGCCGTGGAGATGGGGCGTTGGGGCGCTCGCGGCCCGTGGCGTCGGCTCACCCGCCGCGACCGGGCCACGGTCGACACGGCCTTGGAGCGCCTGGGCATCGCCGACCTCGCCCCTCGCCAACTGGGTGAACTATCCGGCGGGCAGAGGCAGCGCGCCCTGATCGCCCAGGGACTCGCCCAGGAATCGGACCTCCTCCTGCTGGACGAGCCGACCACCGGACTCGACCCCGAGGCCCGTGAGCGCATAGGAGGGCTGCTGACGGACCTGGTCGCCGACGGCGTGACCGTCATCCACGCCACACACGACCTGGACGCCGCCCGCTCGGCACATGCCTGCCTCCTGCTCCGCGAGGGGCGCGTGGCCGGACAAGGAGAACCTGGGCAACTCCTCACGCCCTCGGCGCTCACCGGAATGTGGCAACCGGCCTGAGGCCCCGTCGGCACATGACCTCGCGGCCGTTCACCGGATACGGCAGGTATCGCACATGAAAACCGTTGTCGTATGCTGAGGCGTATCCACGCCGCCCGACCTCCTGACCCAGAGGAACCGCCCATGCCCTCGCAGCGTCTCCCCGTCACCGTGCTGTCGGGCTTTCTCGGCGCCGGAAAGACGACCCTCCTCAACCACGTCCTCACCAACCGCGAAGGCCTGCGGGTGGCCGTGATCGTCAACGACATGAGCGAGATCAACATCGACGCCGCCCTCGTGCGCGGCGGCGAAGCGGCCCTCTCCCGCACCGAGGAGCGGCTGGTGGAGATGACCAACGGCTGCATCTGCTGCACCCTGCGGGACGACCTGCTGGAGGAGGTCGACCGGCTCGCCCGGGACGGCCGCTTCGACTATCTCCTCATCGAGTCCAGCGGCATCTCCGAGCCGATGCCGGTGGCCGCCACCTTCGCCTTCGCCCGCGACGACGGCGCCACTCTGGAGGACGTGGCCCGGCTGGACACCATGGTCACCGTCGTCGACGCCGCCAACTTCCTCGCCGAACTGGGCACCGGCGACGACCTGGCCGAACGGGGCCTGGCTCCTTACGAGGACGACGAACGCACCGTGAGCGACCTGCTGATCGACCAGGTCGAGTTCGCCGACGTGCTCGTCCTCAACAAGCTGGACCTGGTCGGCGATGCCGACGCCGACCGGGTGCGCGGGGTGCTGGCACGGCTGAATCCGACCGCCCGTCTGATCCCGGCGGTGCACGGCCGGGTCGGTGTGCGCGACGTCCTGGAAACCGGGCGCTTCGACCTGGAGCGCGCGCAACAGGCGCCCGGCTGGGTTCGGGAACTCAACGGCGACCACGTTCCCGAGACCGAGGAGTACGGCATCTCCTCCCTGGTCTTCCGGTCCTCCGTGCCGTTCCACCCCGGGCGGCTGTGGGCCTTCGTCACCGAAGGCCTCGACAGTGGAGCGCACGGCCAAGTGCTGCGCTCCAAGGGCTTCTTCACCCTGGCCGGCCGTGAGGGCGTGACCGGCCTGTGGTCACAGGCCGGATCCGTGGCCCGCTTCGAGCCGTCCGGGGTCCGGGACACCGACGCGCCCCACGCGCAGGAGCTCGTGTTCATCGGTGTCGGCCTGCGGGAGGCGAGCCTGCGCGCCGCCCTGGCCGTGTGCCTGATGGCCGGCGGCGAGCGGGCCCCCGCCGACGACGGCCCCTTCCCCCTGTGGGACACCGGGGACGTCTGCGACCTCGAACACCAGCACGCGAGTCCGTCGGCGGTCTAGCCGGATCACCGGGACGTCCGGGCACCACGTCGGCGCCCGGACGGCCTTCCAGGCGCGAGGGGAGGCACACGCATGCACGAAACGGCCCGCGGCGAGTGGCGTCCCACCCCGCAACGAGCCGCGGTCCTGCGGGCACTTCGGGCCGGCGACGGTTTCGTCTCGGCGCAGGCCCTGCACGCCACTCTGGTCGCGGACGGCGTGGCGGTGGGGCTGACCACCGTCTACCGCGCGCTGCGGTTACTGGAGAGGGCCGGGCACGTCGACGTGGTGCGGAACGGTGACGGCGAACGCCTCTACCGACCCAGACCTGACGACGGTCACCGCCACTACCTGGTCTGCCGGGAGTGCGGGCTCAGCCTCGCCGTCGACGCCGAAGAGGTCGAACGGTGGGTGACGCGGATCCAGCGTGACATCGGCTTCCACGCGGTGAACCACACGCTCGAACTCACGGGCGTGTGCGACGGCTGCCTGTCCCGGCCGGCCGATCGCCGACCGGACCCCTGACGGCAACTCGATGGCTCCTCATGGCGGCGCACCGTGCTCACGCAGTGGTGGTGAGTATGCGGTTGAGCGCGCTGCCCGGGCGGCCGGTGAGGTCTTCCCAGGTGCCCTCCTCCACGATGCGGCCGTCCTCGAGGACGGCGATGCGGTCGGCACGGCGGATAGTGGCCGGGCGGTGTGCGATGACGATCGTCGTGCGGCTCTCTTCCGCCAGGGCGGTGGCGAGTTGGGCATCGCCCGTGTTGTCCAGGTGAGCGGTGGACTCGTCGAGTACGAGGATGCGCGGCCGGACAAGCAGCGCGCGGGCGAGAGCGATACGGGCCCGCTGGCCGCCGGAGAGCGTGGCGCCGCGCTCGCCGACGTGGGTGTCCATCGGGGCGATCCGGTCGACGCCGCACAGCCGCGCTGCCTCGGCCAGCGCCTTGTCGTCCGCCTCGGGCGCGGCAAGCCGCAGATTCTCGGCGAGGGTGCCGTGGAAGAGCGGCGTGTCCTGCCCCACCAGCGTCACCGCCCGCCGCAGTGCCGCGTCGCTCACCTCCCGCACGTCCACGGGGTCACCGTCTGCGGGCAGCAGCTGGACCGCGCCGGCGGCCGGGTCCCAGAAGCGGGCCAGCAGATGGGCGCAGGTCGACTTGCCGGCGCCCGAGGCGCCGACCAGGGCGAGTGTCCGCCCCGGGGGGACGGTCAGTTCGACGCCGTCCAGCACGGGTGCGCCGCCGTAGCCGAAGCTCACCCGGTGCAGCCGGACGCCCAGCGGCCCGGACGGCAGGGGGCGGGGTGCGGTGGGCGGCGGAGCGAGTGCGGGGGCCTTGACGGCCGCGTCGACGCGGGAGGCGGCGGCGCGCAGTGCCACGGCCTGGCTCAGGGCGCGGGCCGATTCCGCGACCGGACCGAGGACGGACAGGGCCAGCGCCATCGCCGCCGGCGCCCACGCGCCGTGCAGCCGTCCGGAGGTCACGGAGTGCGCCGCCGCGGCCACCACGCCGAGGACCGCGGCCACGATGAGGAGGTCGCGGACCGCGGCGGCGACGGCCTCCCACGTGGCCTCGGCGCGCTGGGCGTCACCCACCTGCCGCCCCCGCTCCGCCAGCTTGCGGCGGCGCTGCGCCAGAGCGCCGAAGGCGAGCAGCTCGCGCATCCCGTCGACGGTCTCCACCGTGTCGGCCGACAGGCGTGCCACGGCCGTCCGGGTGCGGCCGCCGCGCACCGCGCGTGCGCGTGCGTCGGCGAAGGGCGCCGCTGCGAGCAGGGCCGCGACCGGCAGCACGGCCGCCGCCAGCCACGGCTCCACCGTGGCGAGGACCACGGAGCCGCCCGTGAAGACCGTGCCCGCGGCCAGCAGTTGGGCGGTGGTGTGGGCGTAGAAGAACTCCAGTGCCTCCACGTCGGCCATGGCGGTGGCGGCGAGGTCTCCGCTGCGCCGGCCTGCGACCCGGGCGGGCGCGCTGCGGGCGAGTCCGTCGAAGACGCGTACGCGCAGGGCGGCCAGCACCCGATAGGCGAGGTCGTGCGAGAGGTCCATCTCCCGCCAGGTCATCAGGGCGCGCAGCACGACGAGGGCGACGAGCGCGGTGACGGTGCCGGCCGAGGGGGCGTGCCCTTCGATGACGGCGGTGCCCACGGCGTGCGCGGCCAGGGTCAGCAGCGCGACGAGGGAGCCCTGTTCGAGGAGGGCGGCGGCGCAGGTGCGGGCTGTCATGGCGCGGTGCTCGGCGAGGGCGGGGAGCAGGGCGCGCAGCGCGCCCCGGGCGGGTGCGTCGGCGTCGGTGGCGGCGGGTCCGGCGACGGTGCTCATGCGGCGAGTTCTCCTCGGTGGGCGCGGCCGGCCTCGACGAGCCGGGTGTAGACGCCGCCGGCCTCGACCAGAGCGGCGTGTTCGCCGACGGCGTCCACCCGTCCCGCGTCCAGGACGACGATGCGGTCGGCGTGCCGGACGGCCGCGAGCCGGTGGGCGACCACCAGGACGGTCCGGCCGCTCGCGGCGTTCAGCAACTCACGGACGATGTCCGCCTCGCGGCGCTCGTCGACCGAGCTGGTGGCCTCGTCGAGGACGAGCACCGGGGCGTCGGCCAGCAGGGCCCGCGCGAGCGCGAGGCGCTGTCGCTGGCCCCCGGAGAGGGTGGCGCCCCGTTCGCCGAGGAGGGTGGCGTAGCCGTCCGGAAGGGCGGTGATCTCGTCGTGGATCCCGGCGACGCGCGCCGCCCTGATCAGGTCGTCGTCGGAGGCGCCGGGCCGGGCCAGGCGCAGGTTGTCGGCGATGGTGGCGTGGAAGAGGTACGTCTCCTGCGAGACGACGGCGATACCTTGCCGCAGCGAGTCGAGCGCGTACTCGGCCGTGGGGCGCCCGTCGAGGGTGATCCGGCCTTCCTGCGGGTCGTGGTGGCGCAGGAGCAGGGCCAGGAGTGTGGATTTGCCCGCGCCGGACGGTCCGACGATCGCGGTCGTCCGTCCCGCCTGCGCGGTGAAGGAGACCCCGTCCAGGGCGGGCGCCGGTGCGCCGGCGTAGGTGAACCGGACGTCGTGGAAGCGCAGTTGGGGCGGAGCCTGCCAGTGCGCGGGTGCCGTTGCGGTGTCGTGGACCGCCGGCTCGGCCGTGCGCAGGGCCGCGAGCCCGTCGGCGGCCGACGCCCCCAGGTAGCCGGCGTGCCATTCGCGGGCGAGGTCGCGGACGGGGCGGAAGCACTCGGAGGCCAGCAGCAGCATCAGATAGGTGCCGGTCGCCGTGGTGGCTCCGGTGACGGCCGACCAGCACGCCAGGAGCGCCGCGGCGGCGGTGCCGCCCTGGATGGCGAGGTCGGTGATGCCGGTGTCGACCAGGGACACCCTCAATTTGGCGACGGTCGCGCGGTGCAGCGCCGCGGACCGCTTTTCGAGGCGTTCACGGGTGCGTCCGACCGCGCCTGCGGCGCGCAGGGCGGGCATGCTCTGAAGGGCCTCCAGATAGTCGGCGCCCAGACCTTCGTACGTGTCCCAGTGCTCCTTGCCGCGGGCGGCGAGGAGCCGGTCCCAGGCGCGTGGCCCGGCCAGGGCGAGGAGCAGGGCGGGGACGAGGCCGAGCAGGGCCCGGGGTTCTACGGCGGCCAGGGCCGCGAGGACCAGGGGCGGCACCGTGAGGGTGACCAGGAGCTGAGGCAGGTAGCGGGAGACGTAGGCGTCGACGCCCTCCACTCCGTCGACGAGGGTGGTGCGGACGGCTCCGGCGCGCGCGGTGGTCAGGTGCGCGGGCCCCAACCGGCCCAGGTGTTCCAGGAGTTCGTCCCGCAGGGCCACCCTGACCCGGGCCCCGGCGCGGGTGGCGGTGCGCCGCTGCCACACGGTGAGCCCGGCGCGGGCGGCGACGACGGCGAGCACCGCGGCCAGCAGCCACGGCAGCCGACCGGTGTCTCCGCGGGCCAGGCCGGCGAGGGCGAGGGCCAGCAGTACGGCCTGCGCCAGGTGGGTGAAGGTGACGGCGCCCTGCAGGAGGGTGGCCGCGAGCAGGGGGCGCCGTGCGCGCCGGGCGGCGCGGCGCAGCTCGGGGTGGACGATCACGTGGTGTTCTCCTCGTCGGCGGGGCGGGTGCCGAGGGCCAGTGCGTGGACGACCCAGTCCCGGCCCGGGGCGGCGCCGAGCGCGGCGCCCAGGTCCGCCTGCTGCCAGGAGCCGACGGGCCGGGCGGCCAGCCCGTGGCGCCGGGCGGTGAGATGGGCCAGGTGGACGGCGAAGCCGGCCCGCAGGTGGGCGCGGCGGATGTGCGGGGCGTCGGCGTCGGCGGGGCAGCCGTGGGCGAGCAGGACGGCGCCCGCGTCCGCGATCCACGCCTGGCCCGCGGCCCAGGCGGCGAGCGTCGGGCGGGCGTCCCCGGCGGCGCACGGCCGCAAGGTCGCACCGTCGAGGGCCGGTTCCACCAGGCCGGGCCGAGGCGGGCCGACCGCGGCACACCAGCGCAAATCCCCGGTGCCCGCCCGTGCGGCGGTGGCGAGGACCGCCCGCAGTGCGTCCTGGGAGGGGGCGCCCGGCAACGGCGGTGGGGCGCTGCGGCGCGCCAGCAGCTCCGCGGGCGTGGGCGGGCCCTGCGACGGATCCGGGACGCAGGCGCTGTCGGCCGGGCGCGCCGGGCCCCGCCCGTCGGGCGGCGGAATGTGCACGGCGGTCAGTGGGCTCTCGGCACGTCCGTCCATCCGTACCTCCGGCTCGCTCACTCCCAGCGCCCGGGCCGCGAGGTACAGCGCGGCGGCGGCGTGCCCGGTGTCGAGGAGCAGCAGGGGCCGGGCTCGGTGGCCGTAGTGGGAGACCGTGCGCCGTGCGGTGACGGAAAGTTCGGCCGTCACGCCCGGCGGGGTGCCGGGGGGCTGCCGGTCGAGTCGGTGCACGCGGTGGCGCAGGGGGTCGTAGCCGTAGCGGCCCGGCGGCAGGGAGCAGCCGGCGCCCACGGTCAGTTCGGTGTCCACCGGGTGCAGGGCACCGGCGGAAGGTGCGGGCCGCAGTCGTCCGGACTCGTCGGAGGCCGCCAGGGAGAGGCGCAGCAGGAGCCGCAGGTCCAGATCGGCCGGGCCTGCCTTCGGGAAGGGGACCGGCGGCCCCGGCCAGGCCCGGACGGCTCCCCCGGCGGGTGTGTCGGGGCCGGGGCGCTCCGGGGAGCGGGCGCGGGCCAGGGCGGCGACGAGGTCCGGCGGGCGGTCCTCACGGGCGTGTTGCACGGGGACGGCCCTCACATGTGCGGCGGAGGCGCCAGGGTGAAGTCCTGCGGCGCGCTCGGCGGGTCGGTGCGCCATCCGCGTGCGACGGCGGCTTCGGCAAGGCGCGGGCAGCCGAAGTAGCCGAAGGCCGCCGGGGCGTTGGGAAGGAGCCCGGAGACGAGGACCCTGGCGACGCGCAGGGAGGTCTCGGCCACGTCCTCGGTGGTGAGGTCGAACGTCATGACACGGTGGCCGCCCCCGCGCAGCGCGCTCTCCAAGCGCTCGCGGCTGCCGGGCTCGACGCTGTCGACGGACACGGTCCCGAGGGCCGGCTCGGTGAAGCGCCTGGCCTCGGCTGCCATCCGCTCGTCCAGCCACACCTGCACGTGCGCGCCGAGGTCCCGTACGTGCTCGAACTGCTCGCCGCACACATCGAGATAGCGGCCGTCGGCGCGGTGCTCCAGGTAGAGGCCGCGGGCGAGCAGCCCGGCCTCGACGGCCTGGAAGACCCAGCCGTCAGCACTGGTCAGGCCCTGCGTGAAGACCCAGGTGTGGACGGCTTCGAGGACGGCTTTGCGGGCGGCTTCGGCGGGGTCGTACTTGCAGGCGAACCCGGCGGCGTACAGGCCGAGGCGGGGGTCGTGCACGAGTGCGGCCATGCAGGGGGCGAACTCCGAGCGCATCTCGACGATGTGGACGTCGAGAGCGGAGCCGGCGAGGTCGTCGGCGAGGCCGGGCACGCTCGCCGGGTCGATGCCCCGGGCCGGGCCGTCCAGATGCCACCACAGTTCCAGGGCGTCGCGTTCGACGATCTCCAGCAGGCCGCGTTCGACGGCGTCGTCGAGGCCCTGACCCGTGGCGATACCGGCGTAGTTGAGGTGGTGGGTGCGGGGCAGCTCGCGCAGGTCGCCCTGGCGCCAGTTGAGGTGGGTGAGCGAGACGGGTGCCCAGACCTCGGCGGTGGTCCCGTCGGCCAGCTGTTCCGTTCCGCGCGTCCACAGGGCCGGGGTGTCGGCGGTGAGGGGCCGGTAGGGGAACTTCTCCCGGGCGTACTGCCAGGGCGCGTAGGCGGGCAGGTCCCCGGGGCCGTACAGGCGCAGGCCCTTGTCGGCCAGTTCGGCGGCGGTGGCGCGCAGGGGGGCGTCGGGGTGGCCGGGCGGCGGGACGCGGTTGCCGCAGTACCGCTCTATGCCCTCGGCTATCGCGGCGATGCGGGCTTGTTCGGGGTCGCCGAAGGTGGTGCCGAGGGAGACCCGGTCGGCGGGCCACAGTCCGAGTCTGCGGGCGTCGGATATCTCGGCCGTGAGCGCGGTGTAGCGGGGTGGGGTGCCCGGGGGGTGCTCGACGGGCTTGACCTTGCGGACGATGCCGCAGACGGGGTCGACGAGTGCTTCCAGCGGCAGCGCCGTCATCGCAGGATCTCCTCGGCAGGGTCGGTGGGGGTGGGACGGGACGGGAGCACGTGCAGCCTCAGCGCCACACCGGCCGGATCGACCTCGCGCCGGGAGGCGAGCAGGTGGTGGGCCGTCACGGGGTCGTCGCCGGTGTGGGGATTGCGGGCGTGGGCCGGGAAGTGGTGCCCGGCGATCTCCAGGCGGAACCGGGTGCCGGCCCGCAATCGACGCGCGAGCCGGCCGAGGCCGACGGTGAACGCGCTGTCGTGGCCTGCCGGTTCAGCATGCCTGACGACGCCGACGGCGAGCCGTTCGGCGGTGCCCTCCGGTGTGAGCGCGACGAGCCGGACGGCCCAGTCGGCGGACGGCGTGTGGGCGGTGGCCCGCAGTCGCACGCTCGCGGGGCCGACCACGTCGAGCGGGCGCGGCAGCGGCGTGGTGACCAGCAGGCAGCGGTCGGGCGGGCCGTCGGTGGGGACGGTCAGTTCGTCGGAGCGGACGGGTCGGTCGGGGTCGGCGGTGAAGACGGAGCCGTGCAGCAGCCGCGGCCGTTGGGTGCGCGGTTCGCCGTCGGTGCCGGCGGGCAGCCACAGGTCGGCGCCGCCCAGTGCCAGCGCTCCGTGGCGGCCGGGGGTGAGTTCGCCGCTCAGGGCGCGGCGGGCCCAGCGCACGTACAGCTCGCCGAGGTGCAGCCGGTGTGCGGGTCCCGCGTCCGGGCCCGGTGCGGTGACCAGGCCGTGCGTCCAGGGGCCGAGCAGCAGACGCGCCGAGGGGCCGCCCCAGGCATGCCACAGTGCGACGGTCTCGTCGGTGAAGTGGTCGTGGTGGCCGCCCACCGCGAGCAGGGGCGGCCCGGCGTGTGCCGCCCGCGCCGCGAGGTGCCCGCGATCGTGGTGGCTCCACAGGTCCGCCCAGGAGGGCAGGTGCCGGCCCAGCCGCTCGGGGAGGGCGGTCAGCGGCAGGTGGGCGAGCAGGCCGGGGTCCGTGGCGAGGGCCTTGTCCAGTGCGCTCTCGTCGGAGTCCCGCCGGTCGCCGTGGGCGGCCCACCATCCGGCGCGGGAGAGCAGCCGTTCCACGCCGGACGCCTCGCGCGCCGTCTCCGCGGGGCCGAGGGCGGGCACGGCCGCGATGACAGCGTCCGGCCGCGCGTCCTCGGGCATGTCGAGGGCGAGGACGAGGGCGCAGTGGGCGGCGTAGGAGGCGCCGGCGGCCACCAGCCGGCCGTCGCACCAGGACTGGTGTCGGATCCAGCGGACGGTCACCGCTCCGTCCGCGGTCTCGTTCGTGTAGGGGTGCCACTCCCCCGGTGACGCGAAGCGGCCCCGCACGTCCTGGACGACGGCGGCGAATCCGCGGCTGGCCCAGCCGCACGCCTCGGCCCGGTGCCGGGTGCGGTCGTAGGGGGTGCGGATCAGGACGGCCGGGAAGGGGCCTTCGCCGGCGGGGAGGCGGATGTCGGTGGCGAGTCCGTCGACGGCCGTGCTGAACGCCGTCATCCGTCCTTCTTCGGTGTCGGTGCGACGTCGGGGACCGGCAGGACGGGGTGTTCGGTGACGGTCAGGGTGCGCAGGTCGACGCGGCGCAGCCGGCGCCGTGCCGGGAGGCCGGCCGTGTCGGGGGCGCCGGTGGCCCACCGGCTGAGGTCGTCGGCCAGCAGCGCGGCGAGCAGCGTGGCGGCGGGCACGGTGAGCCGGGCCGGTGCGCCGGAGGTGCGGGGCCCGCTCCAGTACGCGGCCAGTTCGCGGTGGGCAGGGGTGGCAGCGAGCCGTCGGGAGCGTAGGTGGGCCGAGGTGACGTCTCCGGGTTCGGCGGCCACCGGCTCGACGTACGCCTGCCAGCCCTCGCGGTGGCAGCGCAGCCACGCGACACCGTGCTCGGGCAACCGGTCGGCGGCATCCCACAGCCCGTCGGGCACGGGCCCGTCGAGGCACCACACGACGGCGGCGGGGTCCGTGGCGAGCAGGTCGTCGACGTCGACCGGTGACGTCCGGGATGTGGTCATGGTGGGATCGGTGCGCGGATCGGCGCCCGAGGCCGTCAGGTGCGCGGCGAGCGGTTCGGTCAGTACCGGATCGCCGATCAGCCGGATGTGCCGGCGGTCGGCGGGCCACTCGGCGGGCGGGGTGCCGTCCGCCAGGAATCCGGCCTGCTCGAAGCCACGGATGACACGGGCGAGTTCCGTGTCCGCCTGGGCGGTGGTCCCGCCGCCGGTGAGCCGGGAGAGCAGGAGCTGCTCGTCCGCGTCGCCGGCCCTGATGCTGAGGAACTCCCCTTCGGGGGTACGGACGGCGAGGCCTCGCCCGGGTACGGCGACGACCTCGGCACCGGGTACGAGTCGGCTGCGGGACACGGCGATCCTCCTGACGGCGGGTCTGGGACGGGCGTGGGCCCGCCCGGAAGGCAACGGGCGGGCCCACGGTCGAGGGAGCTGAGCCCTCGCTTACTCCTCGGTGTCCTCGAAGGGGTTCTCGACGAGCGCGTTGGAGTGGGAGGCCGAGTCGTGAGCCAGCTGACCCGGGTCGGCGATCGGTGCGAAGACCTGCTCGTTGTCCATGAACTCTCCTTCATCGTCAGGGAGATGGGGCGTTCGTGTGAGCGCCGTGACGCCACACTAATGAATCTGATTTTCATATTCTAGAGCTGCGATGGGGTGATCTGGATAACACACCGGCCAACCGCCCTCGGGATCCTCGCCGACCCGGCCGGCCACCTTCAGCACCTCCGCCAGCAACCCGGGCGTGACGACCCTCTTCGGCGTCCCGTCGGCCACCACGAGGCCGTCCCGCAGGGCGACGATCCGCTCGGCGAACCGGGCCGCGTGGGCCAGGTCGTGCAGCACCATCACCACGGTGAGTCCGCGCTCCTGGCGCAGACGCACCACGGTCTGCAGGACGTCGAGTTGGTGGTGCAGGTCCAGGTAGGTGGTCGGCTCGTCGAGCAGCAGGACGCGGGTGTCCTGGGCGAGCGCCATCGCGAGCCGCACCCGCTGCCGCTCACCTCCCGACAGCGCGTCGACGTCACGCTCGGCCCACTGCTCCACTCCGACATCGCGCAGCGCCCGTCGCACCACGGGGTCGTCACCCTCGCGCAGCATGCCCAGCGGACCGCGTGCGGCGTACCGCCCCTGGCGCACGAGCTGGCGCACCGTCATGCCCAGGACACCCGGCGCGGATTGGTGCAGCAGTGCCACCCTGCGGGCCGTGGCACGCCTCGAGAGGCGGACGAGATCGTCCCCGCCGAGCAGAACGCGCCCCTCATCCGGTCGCAGCAGTCCGGCGGCCAGCCGCAGCAGGGTCGACTTGCCGCAGCCGTTCAGGCCGATGAGGGCGGTCAGTTCGCCCGGCCGGACGGTCATGTCGACGCCCCTCAGAACGGGTCGTCCGGGGTAGCCGAAGTGGACCCCCTCGACATGGATCCCCACGGACTCGGTCATGCTCTGTCCTTAAGTCGACTTCAGAACGTACGGCTCGGCGTGCGGCGCACGACGACCAGCAGCAGCGCGGCGCCGAGGCAGGCGGTGAGCGCCCCGACCGGCAGCGTGAGCCGTCCGGAGTCCAGCCCTTGAGCCAGCAGACGCGAGGACACCTGCGCCGCGGCATCCGCCCCGCACACCACGACCGCGCCCACGAGGGCGGCACCGGGGAGGCTCACCCGCAGATCCGCGCCGAAGACGGCCACGGCCAGATGCGGAACGAGCAGCCCCACGAAGCCCAGCGCCCCGACGGCGGCCACCGCACCGGCCGTCAGCGCCACCGCGCACAGCAGGGCCAGCGTCCGCGCCCGCCGTGCGGACAGGCCGGCCGCGAGGGTGATGTCGTCCCCGCAGCGCAGCAGGGTCAGCGGCCCGGCCAGCAGCCAGGCCGCGGCCCCCCAGACAAGCGCCCACGGCCACAGCAGGTGCCAGTGCTGCCACACCCGACCCTCGGTGGTGCCGACCAACCACTGCACGACGCTGCCGAGTTCACCCGGCTCCACGAGGAGCACCATGGCGGTGAGCCCGCCGAGCACGGCCGACACCAGCACCCCGTGCACGGCGGTCTGTGCCGGGTCGCCCCGGCCGCGGCCGGCCAGCAGCCACAGCAGCGCCGCGCCGGCGCACCCGCCCGTACACGCCGCGAGGACGACGGCCAGCGGCGAGTCCCACCCGGCGAGGCCCAGGGCGGTTGCGGTGACGGCCCCGAGGACCGCGCCCGGCGTCACGCCCGTCACCTCGGGCCCGGCGAGCGGGTTGCGCAGCGCGGACTGAAGGACCAGCCCCGCCACGGCCAGGCACGCGCCCGCACCGAGGGACACCAGCAGTCTGGGCAGGCGCAGTTGGAAGAAGATGTGGCGTTCCGTCGCGTCACCGCCGCCGTTGACGACGTCCCAGACCACGCCCGGGGACATGCCGCGCCCGGCCACCAGTTCCACGCCGGCGCATACGACGGCCAGTGCCGCGAGCGCCGTGAAACGCCGGGTCACTGTGCGTCCTCCGTTCCGGTCGGCCGGGAAGGGGGCAGGCAGGCGCCGTCGGCCCCGGGTGGGTCTCGACGAGCGTCGTTCGCTGCCCGGGAGCGAGGCACTCCGGCCGCGGCGGCCGAGACAGCCGTCCGCGGTCCGTGCAGCGCCTTGCGCACGGCAGCCGCACCGGCCGGCGCGCGCCGGGCCGCCCGGCCGCGGCCACCCGACCGCATCAGAGCGATCCCGGCCGGCACCCCCAGCAGGGCCGTCCAGGCACCGGCCGGGGTTTCCACGGGCGCCAGTGCCAGCCGGGCCGGGACATCGGCGACCATCACGACGGCGGCACCCCAGGCGGCGGACCACGGAAGCCAGCGCACCGCCCCGGCCGAGGGGTTGAACCACCGGGCCAGGTGCGGGGCGAGGAAGCCCACCCAGGCGACGGGCCCGCACACGGCCGTCACCGGGGCGATCAGCACCACGGCGATGGCCAGCGCCGCGAGCCGCGCCCGCTGGGCGCGCACGCCCAGCGCCTCGGCGTCCTCGTCGCCCAGCCGCATCACCGACAGCACCGGCGCGCACAGCACGAGGGCGGGGACCGCGACGAGGAGCCACGGCCAGAGCCCCGCGATGTCGTCCCAGGTCCGGGCGGACAGGGAACCGAGCAGGTAGCGGTAGATGAGCTGGAGGTCGAGCTGGTCGGCCATGACCATCAGCACGAGCAGCGCGGCCTGCAGCGCGGCGGCGACCGCGGCGCCGGTCAGCAGTACGGCGGACGGGCTGCGGCCCAGTCCGGCGGCGAGCAGAGTCAGCCCACCGCCGAGCGCGGCCCCGCCGATGGCCAGCAGGGGCTGGACGGCGGCGGGCAGGGACAGGGCCAGCACCAGAGGAGCGGCCACCCCCAGCGCGGCTCCGGACGACACCCCCAGCATCTCCGGCACCGCCAGGGGATTGCGCAGTGCCTCCTGCAGCACCAGTCCGGCCGCTCCCAGACAGGCACCGGCGACGAGCGCCAGCACCACGCGAGGCACGCGGAGTTCGGTGACGACGATGCCGGCGAGGGTGCTGTCCCCGTCCAGTACGGCACCGACCAGCCGGTGCGGTGGGACGTAGGGGGTGCCGAGGCTCAGCGCGCAGACCGAGGAGGCGGCCAGCAGGACGACCACCAGGACTGGTTGCCACCTTCGTGCACCGGGTGACGGCCGCCGTCCGCCCGCCTCGGCGGGGACCGGGGCGAGGACCGGCAGGGGCGCCCTCACCGCAGCGCGGCCGTGGCCTCGTCGAGGACCATGCCCAGCGAACGGGTGCCACGCCCCTTGGCCCACACCTCTGAGTTCACCTCGTGGACGTCGCCGTTCTTCACCGCCGGGATCTTGCTCCAGAGGGGGTTCCCGGCCAGCTTCTCCGAGAGCTTGCCGTCCGCGTCGCCGAAGCTCATCGTCTCGACGAACAGCACGTCGACGCCTTGAGCGAGAATCTCCTCCAGGCTGTAACTGCCCTCCACACCACGGGACTTCCAGGGGTACTCGGCGATCTTGGGGAACAGGCTGGCGGTCACGTCGGCCTCCGGGGTGGCGACGCCGAAGTTCTCGTCACTGCCGTAGATGATGAGCGCGGTCTTGTCGCTCGGCGTCTTCTCGGCATCGGCGAGCTTGGCGCGGAAGGTCTTCTCGGCCGCTTCGCCTTGTGCGGTGCGGCCGGTCAGGGCGGCGACGTCGCGCAGGTAGCCGACGCTGTCCTCCCAGGTCTCGGGCTGCATGGGCCAGAACGTGGTGGCACCCTTCAGGGCCGGGGCGAGCTTGCCGTGGGTGTCCCCCAGCCCGATGACCAGGTCGGGCTTGTGGGAGAGGATCGCCTCCACCTCCGGGGCGATGAATCCCCCGGGGATGACGTCGACCTCCTTGGCCTTCTCCTCCCCCAGGAAGCCGGGGTGGGCGAGCAGCGCGCTGTTGGTGGCCGTCGGGACGATGCCCAGTTCGGTCAGGATGTCGTCGCAGAGCGCGAACAGGCAGACGATGCGCTCGGGTTCCTCCTTCAAGGAGACCTTGGCGCCGTTGGTGTCGGTCACCTCCGTCGACGCCTTGATGGGTTCGACGGTGACCTCGGTCCTCGCCGCGGGCTTGGCCTTGTCACTCGCGGGCTCGTCGGACGACGAGCCGCAGCCGACCAGTACGGAACCCACCAATGCCGCGGTGATCCAACTGCGGACGAATCTCGACGGTGAGCGCAGCATCGATGCCCTCGCTTCTTCTCAGGTGCCGGGAACGCACCGAAGATACATGATAATCGTTTTCACCAGACTGGTTTTCGGAGGACCCATGCCCACTGCCGCACCCGTCCTGCTCGTCTCCGACCACGTGGACGGATCCGTCCACGTGGTGACCGTGCCGGACGGCACCGTCACGGGACGTCTCACCGGCCGTCATCTCTCCGAGCACGCCGGGTTCCTGGCCCTGCCCGGAGGGCGGGTGGCCTGTGTCGACGACCGCCGGGGGGAACTGCTGGTGCTCGACCCCTTCGGCGAGAAGCTCGTGGAACGCGCCGTCCCGGTCGCCGTGCCGGCCGAGCACCTCGCCTGCGACCCGGCCGGCCGCCGACTGGCCGTGACCACCGGCCTGGGCAAGAACACCGCACCGTGGTCGGACCTGCTGACGGTCGTCGACCTGACCACGGAAGAGACCGCACGCGTACGCACGCGGGTCGGCGAGCCGGGCGTGACGGTGCTGGGCGGCGGCGACCCGCTGGTCGTGCTGCGGCACCGGGAACCCGGGGCGCTGGCCGCACACCGGTTCGCGGATCTGCTCGCGGCTCCGCCCGGCTGCCCCGCGGCCCCGCCCCACGAGCTCCTGCCGCTGCCCGACGACGGACACGGCGACGCACAAGCACCCGGCTCGGGGCACGTGTTCGCGGCCACCGGCGAGGGGGTGCACCGGGCCCGGAAGAAGGACGACACCCTCGTGGCCGAGGCCGTGATCCCGTGGGAATCGCCCGCCCGGGGCTGGTACCTGCGCCTCGACACCCGGCGGCCGGCGCTGTGGAGCACACTGCGCGGCGGCGCTCCCGACCCGCTGCGATGGCCGGAGTGGACCAACCAGGCATGGCGCCACGACCTGGAGACGGGCCGCACCTTCCTCACGGACCTCGGTCCCGGACTGGTCTTCCGGCTGGCCCTCGCCCGCAGCCACACCGCGTTCACCCGCATCCACCCCGACGGCGACGAACTGGTCCTCCTGGGCGCCGACGACACCGTCCGCCGCCTCCCCCTACCCGCGATGGACGGCGCACCGCGTCGCGGCGGCACTCCATGGGAAGGCGTCCAGCGCCGGGCCGTGGCCGCCTCACCCGGCGCCGACTGGGTCGCCGTCACCCGCGGCGGCCACGGCGAAGTACACATCGTCGACGCGCGGACGGGCCACGAGACGACCCGTCTGCGGTTGAGTACGCCGCTGCATCATGGCGGCCACATGATGCTCCGCAGCCGGAACGACGGTGCCGACGGCGATCCCGTGGGCCGGTGACGACGCGTTCATGTCGACAGGCAGCTCGAGAGTGCGGGCGTTGATCTCGTCGGTGGGACCCGAAGTTCCTGGACCACCTGGCCGCCGAGCACGACGTGAGCGTGTTCGACAACATCGGCACCGGCCACACCACCGGCACCCCGCGCGACTCGGTTGAGGGACTCGCCGAGGACACCCAAGGACACGGCCGCCCAGGGCGCGTCGCACCGGGCCCGTCGCTCATGCGTGGGGCGGTAGGTCGATCCGGGCGCGCAGATGGGCCAGTCCCGAAGTTCCGCCTGTGCCGGGCTGGTCACCGATCAGCCGCTCGACCAGGAGCAGGTGTCTGGTCTGCCAGCGGATGACGGCCGCTCGCAGTGCCTGCAACGCGGCGGCCGCCTGCGGTGTTCGCGCCTGGTCGGTTTCAGTCGGCGGGCCGATGACGTCCGGCGCGGCGATGCGGTGGAACAGCTGGGCGAACTGGCCGGACTGGGCTCCGCTGGCGTTGTCGAGCAGGGGGCGGATGGAGGCGAAGCCGTCGGCTTCGAGGTGGTCCAGGAGGGCGAGGTGGTGCTCGAGGATGTCCATGAGTGCTGTGACCCGGCGCAGGGCCGTGGCGGCCTGGGTGTCGTTGCCTGCGTGTGCGTGCTCGGTGGCCCGGTGCAGGTCCACCAGTGCCTGGCCGGCGAGGATTTCGGCGGACTGGTGCACGGTGATGAAGAGGTGCTCGTCCGCCCACTGTGCGGACCGGTCGTCCGGGGTCCGGGGCTGCTGCAGGACGAGGAGATCGGGAAGTCGCAGGTAGCAGGCGTAAGGCGTCTCCATGCACGCGATGATGCCGGGCGGCGGTCACCCGTGCTCCTGTCGCCGCCCGGCGTGCCCGCGCATCACCCGATCGGCCCTCTTGCGGGGCATCGCCGCCGGGGAGCCTAGCTGTGCACCGAGGGCCGAGTGCCGGCCGGGAGATCCTGCGGGGAGCAAGATGAGCGAGTCACATGCGGTTCGGGATCGCGTCCTCACCGTGGGGGTGGCCGTTGCCCGTTCGGGACGGCTGGCGTCCCTGGGCGACCCCTTGGACTTCGCGCTGACATGGCTGGAGCCGAAACTGGCCGGGCGGGGACCTGCCGGGTACTCGATGCGGCTGGTGAGCCGGGACACCCGCTCCTGCGCCGAGGGCGCACGCCAGGCGGTCGAGGAACTGGTCGGGCAGGAGAACGCGGCGATCGTCGTCACCCTGGCCGGTACCGAAGTGCTGCCGGCCGTGGCGGATGCCTGCGAAGCCGCCGGGGTGCCGTGCCTGTCGAGCACGTTTCCGTGGCAGGTGTACTACTACGGCCGCGGGGCCGACGACGACCGGCCCTTCGACTGGACGTATCACTTCTGCTGGGGCCTGGACGACATCGCCGGTGTCTTCGCCGATCTGTGGGAGCGCGTGGACGGCTCGCGGCAGCAAGTCGGTTGCCTGTGGAACGACGGGCCGCAGGGAATGTGGTCGCGCCATCCGCAGCGCGGCTTCGCTCCGGTGGCCCGCTCCCGGGGACACCGGCTCGTGGAACCGGAGCCCTACCGGGAACCGGCCACCACATTCGACGCGCACGTCAAGGCGTTCAGGGACGCCGAGATCGACATCGTCACCAGCGCCGCCACGGGTCGCGATCTCGCCCTCTTCCGCGCCCGGGCCGCCGAGGAGGGCCGGCAGCCGCGTCTGATCACCTGCTCGCGCTGGCTGGCCTACCCACCGTCCGTCATCCGCGAGGGGACACCACCGGCGCAGGCGGGCGTGGGAACGCTGGCGTACTGGACACCGGCCCACCCCTACCGGTCGTCGATCGACGGGATGACCGCGGCCGAACTCGCCGACACCTACGAGCAGGCGACGGGCCGTCAGTCACTGCAGCCCCTCGGTCTGGCCTACGCCCTGTTCGAAGTCGCCACGCACGCGCTGACCACGGCCGGCGACCCCACCGACCGGCGCTCCATCGCCACCGCCCTGGGCAGGACGAAGCTGCACACCATGGCCGGGCTGCTCGACTGGACCCGCGGCCCCGTGCCCAACATCGCCACGGTCGCGCTGGCCGGGGGCCAGTGGCAGCCGGGTACGCGCCACGACTACGAGCTCGCCATCGTCACGCCCGGCCAGGTCGACGGACTGTCCGTCACCGGCGATCTCGTCACCGCCTGACCGAGGCGAAGCCTGGGAGAGTGCCATGGACCTGACGGCGGTGCGGGAAATCGTCGACGGACAGAGCCCGTTGCCCTGGCGGGAGGGGGACGCATGGCTGGCCGGCGGCACCGCTCTGTTCGCCGAACCCCGGCCCGGTCTGCGGCGCCTGCGCGATCTGACCGGCCATGGCTGGCCGCCGCTCACCCTGACCGACGCCGGGATCGAGGTGGCTGCCACCTGCACCATCACCGAGCTGCTGGCCTTCGCCGAAACGCCCGGCACACCGTGGCCGTCAGGGCGGGCGCTGATCGCCGGCTGCTGCCGGGCGTTCTCGTCCTCCTTCAAGGTATGGAACACCGCGACGGCAGGAGGCAACCTGTGCGCCGCCCTGCCGGCCGGACCCATGATCTCCATGGCCGTGGCGCTGAGCGGCACCTGCCGGGTACGCGGCCTGGACGGAGCAGAACGTGCCGTGGCCGCACGGGACTTCGTCTCCGGGCCCGGGTCCACCGTGTTGGCTCCGGGTGAGCTGCTGCGCTCGCTCACGCTGCCCGCCGGCGCACTTGCCGCGCACAGTGTGATGCGCAGAGTCAGCGCTCACGCGTGGGGCCGGTCAGTGGCCCTGGTCACCGGCATCCGGGGCGGGCCGGAAGGACGGCTGACCGTCGCGGTCACCGCCGCCACGACCCGCCCGGTGACCGTCTCCTTCGCGTGCGCGCCGTCCCCCGACGAGCTGCGCGGCCGCCTGTTGTCGGCGCTCCCCCGCCGTCTCCTCCTCGACGATGTCCACGGGCGGCCGCACTGGCGTCGGCACCTGGCCGTGCACCTGGCCGAAGAGGTCCGCGACGCCCTGGCCGAGGAGAGGTAGACCCCGATGCCGTTCACCGTGTGCGTCAACGGCCATGACAGCGATCAGCCGCCCCTGCCAGGACAGTGCCTGCGCAGCTACCTGCGCGAGCAGGGCTGGACGGGGGTGAAGAAGGGCTGCGACAGCGGGGACTGCGGGGCGTGCACCGTGCACGTGGACGGCATGGCCGTGCACAGCTGCCTGTATCCCGCTCACCGCATCGACGGCCGCACGGTGACCACCGTCGAAGGCCTCGGCGCCGACGGCCTCCTGCATCCGGTTCAGGAGGCGTTCGCCCGGGCCAGGGGGTTCCAGTGCGGCTTCTGCACGCCAGGATTCGTCATGACCACCGCGGCCCTGAGCAAGAGCCAACTGGACGACCTGACACAGTCGTTGAAAGGGAATCTGTGCCGCTGCACCGGCTACCAGTCGATCAGCCGGGCAGTACGGGCCGCCTCCGCGCACGGCACACCATCGTGCCTCTCCCAGCGCGCTCCCGGCCCGACGGACCCGGCCGCACACGAGGTCGTCACCGGCGCCGCGCGCTTCACCCTCGACGGCCCCGAGCCGGACGGGCTGCTGCACCTGGCCCTGGTGCGCTCCCCGCACCGGCACGCCCGCATCCTGGACATCGACACCCGCGCCGCGCTCGCCGTGCCGGGCGTGCACGCCGTCCTCACCCACCGGCACGCTCCTGCGGTCCGTTTCTCCACGGCGCTGCATGAGCGGACCGAGGACGACCCGGCCGACCTGCGGGTCCTGGACGACGTGGTGCGCCATGTCGGCCAGCGCGTCGCCGCCGTCGCCGCCGACAGTCCCGCCCTGGCCCAGGAGGCTTGTCGTCTGGTCCGTGTCACCTACCAGGTGCTACCCGCTGTCGGCACCGCGGAGGAGGCGATGCGGCCTGGTGCCGTGCGGGTGGGCGACGGGCCCAACGCGATCGCGCACCTGCACCGGTCCACGGGCGACGTCGAGCGCGGCCTGGCCGAGGCCGACACCGTCCACGACCACACCTTCACCACCCAGCGGGTCCAGCACACCACTCTGGAATGCCACGCCGCCCGGGCCTGGACGGACGGCGAGGGACGGCTGCGGGTGCACACCTCCACGCAGGCCCCGCATCTGGTGCGCCGGCGCCTGTGTGACATCTTCGGCTTCGACCTGGAGCAGGTGCGGGTCACCGCGGGCCGCGTGGGCGGTGCCTTCGGCGGCAAGCAAGACGTCCTGACCGAGGACATCACCACCCTCGCCTGCCTGCACACCGGGCGCCCGGCGCAGCTGGAGCTCTCCCGCGCCGAGGAACTCACCGCGACCACCACACGGCATCCCTTCCGTACCAGGGTGACCATCGGCGCGCGTCGTGACGGCACGCTCACGGCGATGAAGCTCCACGTGCTCGCCGACACCGGCGCGTACGGCAATCACGGCCCCGGCGTGCTGGAGACCGGCTGCGCGGAAGGGCTCGCTCCCTACCGGTGCCCGAACCTGACCGTGGACGCCTACAGCGTGCGCACCCACAACGTCCCCTCCGGCGCGTTCCGCGGCTACGGAGCAGCGCAGATCGTCTTCGCCGTCGAATCGGCTCTCGACGACATCGCCCACCGCCTCGGCCTGGATCCGCTGACCATGCGTCAGCGGGCCTGCCTGCGCCCAGCGGACCGGGCGGCCTTTCCCGGCGTGGGCGGACGGCACGCCCTCATGAGAAGCGCCCTGCACGACGTACTCCACGCCCTGAGACGGGCACGTGAGGACCGCCGCCTCGAGTGCGAGCGCCCTGCGCCCGCCGGGTGCCACGTCGGTGAGGGCCTGGCCATCGCCGCCCATCACAGCGTGCCGGCCGACGGCCACATCGCCCAGGCGAAGGCATCGCTGGCTGCCGACGGCTGCTACGAGCTCACCACCGGGGCCCCGGAGTTCGGCAGCGGCGCCGACACCGCCCTGTGCCGCATCGCCGCCCTGGCGCTGGGAACCAGCACGACACGCGTCCGGCTTCACCAGGGCGACACCGACCTGCTCGAACACGACACCGGGGGCTTCGCCTCCACCGCCGTGCCTCTCACCGGCCAGGCCGTCACCCGCGCCTGCCGGGAACTGGCCGGGCTCCTCATCGACACAGCAGCCGCCTTCACCGACACCCCGCCAGAGGACTGCCGCCTCACCGAGGACGCGGTTCACTGTGCCGGAACGGCCCTGCCCCTCACCGGCATTCACCGCTACGCCCGGACGGCCGGCCTGCGCCTGCAAGCCGACGCCACGGCCGCCGCAGACGATGGTGACCTGTCCTTGTCCGTCAGCGCCCAGTGGTTCCGCGTCCGTGTGAACCCGGACACCGGCATCCTCACCGTCCTCGACAGCGTGCACATCGCCGACGCCGGACGCATCATCCACACCGAACAAAGCCGCGCCCAGATCGAAGGAGCCGTCGTCCAAGGCCTCGGCTGCACCCTCAGCGAAGAACTGACCACCGGCCCCGACGGCCACATCACCACACCCGACCTGCGTTCCTACACCGTCCCCCGCCTCGGGGACTATCCCCCCACCCAGGTCCGCCTCATCGACCACGACAGCACGACTGCCCCCAAACCCCTCGCCGAACTGGCCGTCAACCCCATCGCTGCGGCTCTCGCCAACGCTGTTCACGACGCCCTCGGCGTCCGCATCCGCACCCTGCCCCTGCGCCCGGATCTCGTGTGGTCAGCCCTCGCCTCGGCTTCCGGCAGGAACCGGGCAGATGCCCGCAGCGGAAGGCAGGCTCCGATCGTCCGAGGAGGCGAACCGTCATGAGTGCCCGCTTCATCAGCCGCCGCGGCTTCCTCAACTCCACCGCCGGCCTGACAGCCGGCCTTGCGCCCGGCATCGCACCGGTGGACGCTCTGGCGACCACCGCCAGTGACCCGGCCTCGGTGGTGACCTACCGTGAAATCACCGGGGGCTCGGTCACCACCAGCCGTAACGGCCGGAGAATGATCGCCGAGGTCCAGGGCGTGCTCTGGAGCATCCCGCACGCAGGCGGGGCTGCCCGGCAGTTGACGGACTGGTCGCTGGAGGCCACACGTCCGGCTCTCTCACCGGACGGCGAGACGATCGCCGTGTGCGGCTATCGCGGCGGAGGCTTCCACCTGTGGTCGCTGCGCAGCGACGGCACCGGGCTGCGCCGCCTGACCGACGGGCCGTGGGACGACCGGTCGGTCGCCTGGTCACCCGACGGACGCATGCTGGTCTTCTCCTCCGAGCGCGGTGGCAGCGCGGTGCACGGCAGTGCCTACGGTGTGTGGACCCTGGACTTCGCTACCGGTCACCTGACGCGGGTGACCGGCGGAGCGTTCGACGACATCGACCCCGTCTGGTGGCCCGACGGGAAATCGCTGGTCTGCGTACGCGCCGCCCACCGGCAGGACGGCACCGGTGACGGCGGCCTGACGCTGGTCCGCGTCCCCGTGTCCGGGGGTGAGGTGAGCGTGCTGCACACGGTCGCGGAGGGCCGGCTGCTCAGCCCCTCCGTGTCACCGTCGGGGAGGATCGCTTACCTGCACCTGTCGGGTACCGGCACCTCGCCCTCTCAGCCGGCCGCGCGGGCGGCACTGATGGTGGACGGCCACGTCGTGTCCGAGGACGAGGACCTGGCGGCCGCCCCGCCGTGCTGGCTGACGGACGACCAACTGCTGTACGTCGCCGACGGCGACATCCGCATCCGCACCCTCGGCACGCCGACCGTGAGCGACATTCCCTTCACCGCCCGCATGTCCATGCCCCGCCCCGCCTGGCAGGCCAAGCCCCGCACCAGCGCCGGGCGCCGCGCCCCGGCCCGGGGCATTCACCGGCCGGTCCTGTCGCCGGACGGCCGGCATGCGGCGCTCGTCGCCCTCAACGCCCTGTGGATCACGCCCGTCGGAGGCCCGCCCCGCAAGCTCCTCCAAGCCGCACCGGAGCACCTTCTGCAGATGCCCGCCTGGGCACCGGACGGCAAGAGCCTGCTGTACTGCACCGACCGCGACGGACTGATCGCCGTACGCCGCCAGCACCTGGCCAGTGGCCGTGACGAGCTGGTGGCCGCAGACCGGCTGCAACCGGCCCTCTCCCCCGACGGCACGCACCTGGCCGGCAACGACATCACCGGGAACCTCCTGGTGCGGGACCTCACGACCGATGAGGAACGCCTGGTGGCCAAGCCGTTGGCCACCGACGGTCCGCCCGGCACGCCCACCTGGTCACCGGACGGACGGTATATCGCCTTCTGCGACCGCAACCGGCTCAACCACCGTTTCCGCGAGGGCTACCACCTCATCCGGGTCATCGACACCCTCACCGGCGGGGAACGGCGCCACCTGCCCGCCCCACACCAGTCACTGTCCGACCGCGTCGCCGCCGGACCCGTCTGGTCACCCGACGGCCGGTGGATGGCCCTGATCGCCGAATCCGTGCTGTGGGCCCTGCCCGTCACCGACGACGGCACCCCCACCGGGCCGGCTCGCCGCCTGACCGACGAGCCCGCCGACCACCCCAGTTGGTCCGGCGACTCCCGCACGTTGCTGTACCTGTCCTGCGGACGGCTGCGGCTGGTCACCCTGGACCACAACGCCGTACCGAGCCGGTCCCGCACCCTGCCCGCCCCCCGCCTGACCACCCGCCGCGGCCCCGCCGGCAGCCCGCACGAAAAACTCCGGATCCACGCCGGCCAGTTGTGGGACGCCACCGGCGACCACCTGCGCCAGGACGTCGACATCCTCATCCACGGCAACCGGATCACCGCCGTCGAACCCCACCAGACACGCCGCCCCGGCCATCACTCCATCGACGCCTCCGACCAGACCGTCATCCCCGGCCTCATCGACAGCCACACCCACCCCTACACCGTCACCTACGGCGCACGACAGAACCTCACCGCGCTCGCATACGGCATCACCACCACCGCCTGTCTGGGCGCACCGCTGTACGAGTCCGTCCGGCTACGGGAAGAAGCCGCCACGGGACACAGCCTCGGCCCACGGCACCTGGCCTGCGCCGAACTCATCGACGGCTCCCGCACCGCCTACAGCACCGGCCGCCCTCACCGCACCCGGGCCGGCGTCGAACGCACCCTGCGCCGGGCCACCACCCTGGACGTCGACTTCATCAAGACCTACGTACGCGCCTCAGGAGAGGTCATGGCCCAGGCAGCAGTGGCCGCACACCGGCTCGGAGTGCCCTGCGGCAGCCACCTGTGCGCCCCCGGCCGGGCGGCAGGCCAAGACCTCACCACCCACCTGCAGGCCACCCAACGCCTCGACTACGGGCACGCCACCACACCGCTGGGCCACCTCCACCAGGACCTGATCGCCCAGTACGCCGACGGCCTCTTCAGCCTGATCATCACGCCGTTCACCGCGCAGTGCCTTCTCGGCGCCGATCCCTCGCTGGCCGACGACCCTCGGGTGCAGACCTTGATGCCTCCCTGGGACGTCGCCGCGGTCCGCGACCGAGCGGCAACCCCACCCACAGCGCGCCAGCGGCAACTGCTGGCCACCGAGATGACCGGCTACCGGCACCTGGCCACTCACGGCGCTCGGCTCGCGCTCGGAACCGACTCCCCTCTCGTCCCGGTCGGCCTGTCCCTGCATCTGGCCCTGCGCGCCCTGCGTTCCCACGGCTTCTCCGCCACCCAGGCCCTGCACAGCGCCACCACCGTCCCGGCCCGGCTCTTCTTCCGCGATGACCTCGGTACCGTCCAGGACGGCAAGATCGCCGACCTCGTCATCGTCGACGGCGACCCCTTCACCGACTTCGCCGCCCTGGTCAACACCACCGTCGTCATCCACGACGGCGTTCCCCGCCGACAGACCGACCTCACCGCGCTCCGCCAGGCCCGCACTGCCCGTCCACCGCACGGCACCACCTGGCTGGAGACCGCCCGCGCCATGCAGCGCGGATCCTGCTGCGGTCCCCACTGAGGTGATCCCAGGTGACGGCGTGGGCTTCGGTTCGGTCAGCGGCCGGCGAGGAACTGCAGCGTGTCGATCACGCGGTTCGAGAAGCCCCACTCGTTGTCGTACCAGGCGACCACCTTCACGTGGCGGCCGTCGACACGGGTGAGAGCCGAATCGAAGATCGACGAGGCGGGATTGCCCACGATGTCGGAGGAGACGAGCGGGTCGTCGGAGTACTCCAGGACGCCGGCGAGCGGCCCCTGCGCCGCGGCACGGTAGGCCGCGAGCACGTCGTCACGGGTCACGTCGCGGGCGACCGTCGTGTTGAGTTCGACGATCGAGCCCACCGGCACCGGCACGCGGATCGAGTCGCCCGACAGCTTGCCGTCCAGGCCCGGCAGCACCAGGCCGATCGCCTTGGCGGCGCCGGTCGTGGTCGGCACGATGTTGACGCCGGCCGCACGGGCGCGACGGGCGTCGCGGTGCGGGCCGTCCTGCAGGTTCTGCTCCTGCGTGTAGGCGTGCACCGTCGTCATGAACCCGTGCTCGATGCCCGCGAGGTCGTCGAGCACCTTGGCCAGCGGGGCGAGCGCGTTGGTGGTGCAGGAGGCGTTGGAGACGATCGTGTGCAGGTCCGGGTCGTAGGCGTCGGTGTTGACCCCGAACGCGAGGGTGACGTCGGCGCCGTCCGACGGCGCGCTGACCAGCACTTTCTTCGCGCCCGCGTCGAGGTGGGCGCGGGCGGCCTTGGCCGAGGTGAAGCGGCCGGTGGCTTCCAGGACGATGT
This sequence comes from Streptomyces hawaiiensis, assembly GCF_004803895.1. Taxonomy (NCBI): domain Bacteria; kingdom Bacillati; phylum Actinomycetota; class Actinomycetes; order Kitasatosporales; family Streptomycetaceae; genus Streptomyces; species Streptomyces hawaiiensis. The sequence goes on from NZ_CP021978.1 coordinate 364,946, forward strand.
CGACGCCGAGTTCGGCCCAGGGCAGCTGCGCCGGTTCGCGCTCGGCCAGCACAGTGATCCGGCGGCCGTCGACGACGAGGGTGTTCCCCTCGACGGACACCGGGCGCCCGAGGCGGCCGGCCGTGCTGTCGTAGGCGAGCAGCCGGGCGAGCGTGGCGGGCTCGGTGAGGTCGTTGACGGCCACGATCTCGAGGGCGCTGTCGCGCTCCAGCAGGGCGCGCAGCACATTGCGTCCGATGCGGCCGAATCCGTTGATGGCGATGCGAGTCATAGGTGATGTCCCTTCCCTTCACCACCAGGCTCGCCCGCCGCTCACGCCGCCGACAGTGGCGCGATCGCCATGGTTCAAAAGGATCCCGCCAGGGCGCTACTCGCCCTGGGTGAAGGTGCGCCGGTATTCGCTCGGGGTGGTGCCCAGGATGCGCTGGAAGTGCAGGCGCAGGTTCGCGCCGGTACCGAGCCCGACGTCGGCGGCGATCTGTTCGACGCCGCGCTCGGAGCGCTCCAGTAGTTCGCGGGCCAGGTCGATGCGGGCGCGCATCACCCACTGCATCGGCGTGTAGCCGGTCTCCTCGACGAAGCGCCGGGAGAACGTGCGCGCCGAGACGCCGGCCTGCTGCGCCAGCAGGTCGAGGGAGAGGGGTTCGCCGAGCCGGTGCAGCGCCCACTCGCGGGTGGCTCCGAAGCGCTCGCCGAGCGGCTCGGGCACACTGCGCGGCACGTACTGGGCCTGGCCGCCGCTGCGGTAGGGGGCCGCGACCAGACGGCGGGCCGCGTGGTTCGAGGCTGCCACTCCGAGGTCGCCGCGCAGGATGTGCAGGCACAGGTCGATGCCGGAGGCGGCGCCGGCCGAGGTGAGCACGCTGCCCTCGTCGACGAACAGGACGTTCTCGTCGACCTGGATGAGCGGATGTCTGGCCGTGAGTGCTCGCGTGTAGTGCCAGTGCGTCGTGGCGCGTCTACCGTCGAGCAGGCCCGTGGCGGCGAGCGCGAAGGCTCCGGTGGAGATGGCGGCGAGCCGCGCGCCCCGGGCGTGAGCGGCGATCAGCGCATCGACGACAGCCCGCGGAGGGCCCTCGCGGTCTGGGTGCCGGTACCCGGGGACGAAGACGATGTCCGCCCACGTCAGCGCGTCCAGGCCGTGGGCGACGGAGTACGACAGGCCGTCGCCGCCGGTCACGAGACCGGGTGTCGCCCCGCACACCCGCACCTCGTACGGCATGCTCGCGCGGGTCGTGAAAACCTGCGCGGGAATGCCGACATCGAGCGGCTTCGCACCCTCGAGCACGAGGACGGCGACGCGATGAAGACGGGAGGACGGCACGAGAAAGAGGCTACGGGGGGCGTGGCGTCGATCCGCCCACCGCCCGGGCCGGACGGACGACACCGGCCGGACTGCCTTCCGCCGTGCGGTCCACCGTCCGTCCGCTTGTTGAGGTGCTTCTGCGCCGTCTCCACTCGCTGGATGCCTGCCCGGGCACGGTCCACTGGGCGTTCCCGGCCCTCGGAATCGCCCTGGTGAGCCCGTCGCCAGAACGCGGGGGGGGAAGGCAAGTGGTCGCCCGGCCGGACCTCGTCGGCTCCCGGGCCCGGGAAGGCCGGCGTACGAAGCGCGGTTCGGCACGCGTGCCCTGGGTGTGCGGGATGAATCCGGAGCGGAGTCCATCATTTGTCCACGCATGACGATCAATGCGCCGCAGACCCTTCCCTTGTCATGCCCTCATCTGAAATCTTGCGTCGACCCATTCAGCCCACGGCCCGGTCGGCGCCACCCCTTGCCCCGGGCTCTCGGAGGATGCTGTGACAACCCCCCGCATATCCCAGCGCCGTCTCAGACGGTCGTTGCTGCCCGTCGCCGCTGCCGGAGCGGCTCTCGCGCTCGCCACGCCCGCCGGCGCGGCCGACGTGGACACCGGCCTTCCGCCGGGTCCGGCCGCGGCCCGCGCCGCCGTGCCCGCCCAGACCGCCGCCGGATGGGCCGCCGGCACCCGCTCCTACCTCGTCATCACCGCTGCCGGTGACACTTCGGCCGTACGCAACGCCGTGGCGGCGAAGGGCGGTTCGGTCTTCGCGCACTACGACGCGATCGGCGTGGTGGTCGCGCACTCCTCTTCGGCCGGCTTCGCCACCGCGATGCGCTCCGTCGCGGGTGTGCAGAAGGTCGGCGCGACCCGCACCTCGGACGTCCCCGCGGACGCCTACTCCCCCACCCTGCCGAGTGCCCCCGGGCAGTCGCCCACCAGTCTCACCGAGACCGCGCGGTGGGACATGACCAGGATCAACGCCGACAAGGCCTGGGCCGTCAGCACCGGCTCGTCGTCCGTCAAGGTGGGTGTTCTCGACACCGGAGTGGACGACCGGCACCAGGACATCGCGCCCAACTTCGACGCGTCAAACTCCGTTTCCTGCGCCTACGGCAAGGCCGACGCCCGTGCCGGAGCCTGGCGTGACGTCGGCACCCACGGCACACACGTGGCGGGCACCATCGCCGCCGCGAAGAACGGCAAGGGAGTGGTCGGTGTCGCGCCGGGCGTGACAATCGCCTCCGTGCGCATCGCGGAGCCGGGCACCAGCATGTTCTTCGCCGAGAACACCATCTGCGGGTTCATGTGGGCCGGTGACCGCGGCTTCGACGTCACCAACAACAGCTATTACACGGACCCGTGGATGTTCAACTGTCCCGACGACCCGGACCAGGCGGCCATCATCGAGGGTGTGCGCCGCGCCCAGGAGTACGCGGAGGGCAAGGGCTCGCTCCAGGTCGCGGCAGCGGGCAACTCCAACTACGACCTGGCGAACAAGCGCACTGACAGCTCCAGCCCGAACGACTCCACCCCCGTCAACCGCACCATCACGAACGCCTGCGTCGACATCCCGACGGAGCTGCCGGGCGTCGTGACCGTCGGGGCGATGGGCAACGGGAACATCAAGGCGTCCTACTCCAACTTCGGCCGGGACGTCATCGACGTCGGGGCCCCGGGCGGTGACGGAGCCTACGGCGTCTACTCCACGCTCCCCGGCGGCAAGTACGGGAACATGAACGGCACTTCGATGGCCTCACCGCATGTGGCCGGCGTCGCCGCGCTGCTGAAGAGTGCCGATCCGGCCGCCACCCCCGCTGAACTCCGTGCGCGACTGGGAAGCCAGGCCACGGACACCGCGTGCCCGTCCGACAGCCGCTGCACCGGCACCACGGCGAAGAACGCCTTCTTCGGGGAGGGTCAGGTCGACGCGCTGAAGGCCGTCGGTGGCACCACGCCGCAGCCCGGCCGGTACTTCGAGAACGCCACCGACGTCGCCGTCGCCGACAACGCCACGGTGGAGTCACCGATCACCGTGACCGGCGTGCCGGGCAATGCCCCGGCCGCATTGAAGGTCGGTGTGGACGTCAAGCACACGTACCGCGGCGACCTGGTGCTGTCACTCGTCGCCCCTGACGGATCGGTCTACCCCCTGGAGGACTTCGCCGACGGCGACAGCGGGGACGACGTGGTGAAGTCGTACACCGTCGACGCCTCGTCGGAGACCGCGTCCGGTACGTGGAAACTGCGCGTCCGCGACATCGCCGCACAGGACACCGGGCGGATCGACACCTGGAACCTCACCTTCTAGCAAAGGGGTTCCGCCGAGCGCGGACGCTCCTCGCGGCCGGGCGGCATCACCGCCCCGCCGCGAGGCCGTCGGCCAACCGGGGGAACATGTACGTGCTCGCCAGCAGCCCTGTGCCCAAAGCCGCTGCCTGCAGCACCTGGCGGATCAGCCCCGTCGCCCGTGACACCACCGTGCCCAGTGCCATCAGCAGCGACGAACGGGCCAGGCCCCCCTTGTTCGGCTTGGTCCTGCGAGCGGCGTGCCGTCCCTTTGTCTGCTGACCCGCGGACGCTCACTCCGCCTCGGTCTTCGCCCCCTCCTGGCCGGAACCGGCGCCCACCCCTATACGGTCATCAAGTGACCCAGAGGCCACCACACTGCTGGCTGCTCAGACCCGGTCGATGTGCACGCTTCGCCGACTTCACCCGGGACGGTGGCCCCATCCTCATCTCCAGCCCCAACTTCCCGCGGCCTGCCTTTCGTTCGGGCCATCACGCGTACTTCACCGGTTCCGTGACCTTCACCGGTTCCGTGCCGGCCGCACTGTGCCGCTCCGCCCAGGACTCCAGGGCCGTACGGCAGGCGTGGTCGAGGTGGTGCAGGCCGGACAGGTCCAGCTCGACCGGGCGGTCCTGCGGCAGGTTCTCCAGGCTTTCGAGGATCTTCGGCAGCCGCAGGAACGTCGCATTGCCCGACAGGTAGACCTGGATCGGACCGGCGCCCTTGTCTATGACCTCCAGTTTGACGTGTGAAGCCTCCCAGGCCGTCTTGACGACCGCCAGAGCCAGACCGATGAGCACACCCTCAAACATGTTCACGACGACGATCGAGACGGCCGTGATCACGAGGATGAGTGCCTCGCCCTTGTGCTCCCGCCACAGCGTGACGATCTGACGGAACGGGATCAGCTTCCAGCCCGCGTGCATGAGGATGCCGGCCAGGGCGGGAATCGGAATCAGGGCCAGGGCCCACGGCATCGCCGCTGCGAACAGCAGCAGCCACACACCGTGCAGCACACGGGACGCCTTGGTCTTCGCGCCCGCGTGGACGTTGGCGGAGCTGCGCACGATCACCGCGGTCATCGGCAGCGCGCCGAGCAGACCGCACAGGGTGTTGCCCGCGCCCTGGGCGATCATCTCCTTGTTGTACTGGGTGCGTGGGCCGTCGTGCAGCCGGTCCACGGCCGCCGCGCTGAACAGGCTCTCGGCGGAGGCGATCAGTGCGAACGCGATGATGGTGCCCCAGATGGCAGGGACGGCCAGCTCACTGAGGGCTTCGGAGCCGGGCAGCTGGATGACGCCGAGCAGACCCTCGACCTGGACGGTGGCGACCGGCAGGTCGAGGGCGAGGGTGGCGACCGTGGCCAGGATGACCGCCGCGAGGGCGCCGGGCACGGTCCGCACCGCCTTCGGCGTCTTCTTCCACAGCACGACGACGACGATCGTGCCCGCGCCGATCGCGAGGGAGGTCAGGGCCTCGGTGCTGCCGAGCGCGTCGGCGAACGCCCCGGGCAGACCCGCGATCTTTCCGATCCCGGTCTCCGGCGCCTTCAGGCCCGCCGCCGCGTAGATCTGGCCGGCGATGATCACCAGGCCGATACCGCAGAGCATGCCCTCGACGACGGAGAGGGAGATCGCCCGGAACCAGCGGCCGATCTTCAGATAGCCCATGGCGAGCTGGAGCAGCCCGGCGAACAGCACGATCACGCCGAGCGTACCCAGGCCGAACTCGCTGACGGCCTCGAAGACGATCACGGTCAGGCCGGCGGCGGGCCCGGACACCTGAAGACTGCTGCCGGGCATCAACCCGGCGACGAGGCCGCCGACGATGCCGGTGATGAGGCCGAGTTCGGCCGGGACACCGGAGGCGACCGCCACGCCGACGCACAGCGGTACGGCGACCAGGAAGACGACGATCGACGCGAGGAAGTCCTGCCGCAGGTAAGGGAACTTGGACAGCATGGTCATCAACTCCCCTATATCTCGAAGGTGTCGCAGCGGTCAGGACGCTGTCCGAATAAGCGGGCGTTGTCGATGGGTTGCATGGTGGGGGACCTCCTGGCGCGCCGTGGGGTGCGCGTCGGACTTACCGGGCAGGGGTGTGGGGTGCTCTTTCGCCGGTGCAGAGGAAACGGACCTTTGGCCTTGGTGTGACGGGTTGTTTAGCACCACTACCTTTTGCCTGTACCAATGGTCAGTCAAAGGTGAGTCAAGAACACGTTAACTTGGCAAAGTCGATTGCGGGGTTAACTGAGCGCTTGCGGGACCAGAGAGCCTGAAAACCGAAGTGGAGTTGGCGCGAAGCTGTCATTGCCCTAAGGAGAAGCACATTCATGCCCTCTTCCCGGAATCGAGCGTGAGTTCGTGAGCTGTGGTCACACAACCTTCACGCTCTCCCCTTCATCGGTCATGTCGTGACGGGGCACTCGGTCGGCGAAACCCAAGGAGGGGTGATCGGGTGTGATCGTCGCTGTGGCCGTGTTGTTGCTGCCCGCGCTCGGGGGGCTGCTGGTTGGTATGACCTGGTGGGAGGAGCGGCTGTTCCGCGCTTCTGGCGTACCGCGTCACGCCGGCACCCGCCGTCACCTGCGGCTCGTCCGCGGAGGGCGTGACACCCCAGCGCGTGCCTCGGAGCAGCGGCGCCACGCCGCTTGATGAGTCGGTGTGGCGCCGCGAACCGCGGTCGATAGGTGATACCGGCACTAACGCCAGTAGCGCAGCACCAAGCGGGGAGTGGAGCGGACGAGCCAGGCGGCGGCCAGGCCGATGGCGGCGCCGGTGGCGACGTCGCTCGGATAGTGGGCGCCGCTCTGGACACGTTCGACGGCCACCATCGCGGTCGGCACCGCACACAGGGCACCGGCCGGCGGCCAGGTGGGGGCGACGGCCGCCGTGAACGCGACTGCGGCCGACGTGTGCCCGGACGGAAACGACGACGACTCGGGACGGTCCTCGACCTCGTCGTGCGGGATCCACTCCCTCGGCGGCCGGGGGCGGTCGGCCAGCCGCTTGCACACGCCGTTCGAGGCCACCTGGGCCACGGCCACCGCCGCCAGTCCGGCGGCTGCCGCCGTGCGGCCGCGCCGGCCGCCCCGCCAGGCCATCATCGCGGCCACGCCGCACCACAGCTTGGTGCCCTCCGCCATCTCCTCCACGGCCGACAGCGTGCCGTGGACGCTCGGCGAGGTCCACGCGGCCACCCGCTGCGTCAGACGGCGATCAGCCTCACCCAGTTCTGCCAGCAAGCCCATGACCTCTGGGTATCCGCCGGATCAGCGGTCACACCCAAGATCTTCGGCAGCACCCGACACCATCAGGGACCGCCCTCGAGGCGACGCCGGTCCTCCTCGTCCCACTTCCCGGTGTCGCGCGGCCGGCTGGGCGCACGGGTCGGCCCGGCCGTCACGCGGAGGCCGGAGCCGCCGGTCCGACCAGTTCCGACAGCACGTCCTCCATGGTCACGAAGCCGATGACCGTGCCGCTCTGCCCCACGACGGCGGCCAGATGGCTGCCCTCGGCACGCAGGGCGGTGAGGGCGTCGTCCAGCGGGGTGTCGATGCGGACCTGGGTGACCTTGTGCAGCGCCGTGCGCGGGAAGAGCCGGTCGCGGTCGGTCAGGCCGAGGGTGTCCTTGATGTGCAGGTAGCCGAGGACTGTGCCCTCGGGGCCGGTGACCGGGAAGCGGGAGAAGCCCGCCTCGGCGGCCAGTCGTTCCAGCCGTGCCGGGGTGATCGTGTGGTCGACGGTACGCATCCGCCGCGCCGGGACCACGATCTCGCCCACCGGCCGTGTACCCAGCTCCAGTGCGTCGCGCAGCCGCTCGCCGTCGGCGGGTCCGAGCAGGCCGGCCTCGCTGGAATCGAGGACCATGCGGGCGAGCTGGTCGTCGGTGAAGGCCGACTCGACCCCGTCCTTCGGCTCCACGCGCAGCAGTTTCAGCAGGACGTTGGCGAAGGCGTTGATCCCGAACACGAACGGTCGCAGCGCCCGGGTCAGGGCCACCAGCGGCGGGGCCAGCAGCAGGGCGCTGGGCACGGGCGCGGCGAGCGCGATGTTCTTCGGGACCATCTCGCCGATCAGCATGTGCAGATACGTGGCGAGGGTGAGCGCGATGACGAACGCGATCGGGTGCACCAGGCCGTGCGGGATGTTGGCGGCTTCGAAGCCGGGCTCCAGCAGGTGTGCGATGGCGGGCTCGGCTACCGCGCCGAGCATCAGCGAGGAGACGGTGATGCCGAGCTGGGCGGTGGCCATCATCTGGGAGAGGTGCTCCAGCGCCCACAGCGTCATCCGCGCCCGCTTGTCGCCCGCCTGGGCGTGGGGTTCGATCTGGCTGCGGCGTACGGAGACCAGGGCGAACTCGGCGCCGACGAAGAACGCGTTGGTCAGCAGCGTCAGGGCGCCGACGGCCAGTTGGAGCGCGGTCATCGGACCTCCTCCATGAGCTGGGCGGGCAAGGCGACGGCCGACTCGGTGATGCGTATCCGGTCGGCGCGGTGGTGCTCGACCTCCAGCACTTCGAGCCGCCAGCCGTCGAGGGCCACGACGTCCCCCTTGCAGGGGATGCGGGCCAGGCGGGTGGCGATGAGTCCGGCCACCGTCTCGTACGGCCCTTCCGGGGCGGTGAGTCCTATGTCCGTGAGCTGGTCGATGCGGACGCTGCCGTCCGCCTCCCACACCGCGCGCCCGTCCCGCGTGGCGGGGGCGGGGACCAGGTCGGGTGCCTCGAAGGGGTCGTGCTCGTCGCGGACCTCGCCGACGACCTCCTCGACGATGTCCTCCACGGTCGCCACGCCTGCCGTGCCGCCGTACTCGTCGATGACCACGGCCATGGTGCGGTGCTCGCGCAGCCGCTCCAGCAGCCGGTCCGCGGTGAGGCTGTCGGGCACCAGCAAGGGCTCCGTGGTCAGCTCCGTCACCGGTGTGGCGGCCCGCTTCTCCGGCTCCAGGGCGAGCACGTCCCGGATGTGGACGGAACCCACCACCTCGTCCAGGCTGTCGCGGTAGACGGGGAAGCGGGACAGGCCGGTCGCGTGGGAGAGATTGGCCGCGTCTGCGGCCGTGGCGTGCACTTCCAGGGCCTTGACGTCGACCCTCGGCGTCATCACGTTCTCCGCTGTCAGCTCGCTCAGATGCAGGGTCCGCACGAACAGCTCGGCGGAATCCGCCTCGAGCGCACCCTCGGCGGCCGAGTGCCGGGCCAGCGCGCCCAGTTCCTCGGCGGTGCGCGCGGACGCCAGCTCCTCCGCCGGTTCCAGCCCGAGGCGGCGGACGAACCGGTTGGCGGTGCCGTTCAGATGTCCGATGAACGGGCCGAAGGCGGCCGTGAACGCGCGCTGCGGACCCGCGACCACCTTCGCGACCGCCAGCGGACGCGAGATCGCCCAGTTCTTCGGCACCAGCTCGCCGACCACCATCAGCACGACGGTGGAGATGACCACGCCCAGCACGGTCGCCACCGACGAGGCGGCACCGCCCAGGCCGATCGTCCGCAGCGGGCCGCGCAGCAGCGCCGCGAGGGACGGCTCGGCGAGCATGCCGATCACCAGGGAGGTGACGGTGATGCCCAACTGGGCGCCGGAGAGCTGGAGGGTCAATCCGCGTACGGCCTTCAGCGCGCCCTCGGCACCCTGCTCGCCGGCCTCGGCGGCACGCTCCAGGTCACCGCGTTCGACGGTGGTCAGCGAGAACTCGGCCGCGACGAACACCGCGCAGGTCAGCGTGAGGAGGAGGGCCAGCAGGAGCAGCAGGACCTCGGTCACCGTGCCACCCCCGCTCCCTCGATCGCATGGGTCCGGCGGGGAAGGGCACGGCTGGTACTGGGAGGCTCACCCATCGGGGGAACGTCGCTCCTTCTCGAAACACACGGACTGGGGGTGGAAACAGGATTGCCTGCTTCTACACCAACTGTAAAGGAGGAGCAAAAAACCCTGTCGCCCCACAACGCCGGCCAGTCGAGGCCGAGGTAGGTCATGCCCGCCCGTACCGCGTGCGGATGGTGTAGCGGGTGTACGAATCCGCTGTAGCAGGCGACAGCGTTAAACAGTCCCGGGTGCCGCGCGGCGTAGGACGGTGCTCTGAATCCGCCTTGGGACTCCCCTGCCGCCGCCCGCCGGGAGCCCGCGCCGTGGCCACGTTCCAGCAGGGCGAGACACCAGCGCTGCCTTGCCGATCGCGCGGGCCACGGTCCGGCGGCTGCCGACCGTCTGGGCCGCGTCCTCGTCCGCCCACCGTTCCGCCGTCTACGCCACCACCGTCCGCAACGGCCTCAGGAACGGGTTGGCCCGCGCGGCCAGCTGGGCCGCGAGAAGGAAGCGGTGGTGGCGGGCGGCCAGATGGGCACGCTCGTGGGCGAACAGCGCCCGGCGCTCGGCCGGTTCGAGGCAGTCCAGCAGGGCCGTGGTCACCACGACGCGATCGCGCCGGCCGCCCGGCAACGCGTAGGCGTAAGGGACGTCGTCCGGAAGTACGGCCACCCTCGTCTCCCGCAACCCGGCCAACGCCCGGTGAGCGCGACGACGCATCCGCCCGTGCCGCCACAGCACCTGGCCGCACGCCACCAGCACCGCACACAGAGCGGGAATCGCCGCCTTGCCCACGACCTCGTCGTACGGACCGCCGCCCGCACCTCGGGGTCCGACCAGCCGTCGGGCAGCGGGTTTCCGGGAAGCTGGGCGGTGCCGACCGCCATCACCAGGCCGAGGCACAGCGTGCTGCAAGCCGCCATCACCGCGGCCACCCAGGTCAGCAGTCGCGTCGCGGTCCGTGGATGCAGATGCTGCTCGGCCAGGCGCGCGATCGGCCACGCGGTCAAGGGCAGTACCAGCGGCAGAAAGACGAACACCCCCATGAGGCTTCAGTCTTCCCCTTCGTTCCTGGACTGATCCAGCAGTTCCCGCAGCAGCCGCTCGTCGTCCGGGCCGAGGCCGGTCACGAAGCTGGCCAGCACCGCCTCGCGGTCGCCCTCGGAGTCCAGTACCTTGCGCATCTTGTGGGCGGCCAGGCCGCCTGGTCCGACGCGGGCGTCCAGGCGAAGGAGCGGCCCGCGCGCTCTCGGGTGACCGCCCCCTTGACCAGCAGGCGGGTCAGGATGGTGATGACGGTCGTATGGGCGAGGTCTCCACCCAGGCGCTCCTGCACCCAGCCGGCCTGGCCGGGCCGTCCGCCTCCCGCAGCGCCGACAGGACCAGACTCGTGCTGCTGATCGCCCATGGCCTGCTGTTCGGCAACTCACGGGACTGAGGCGGGACATCGCGCGACCGCGCGACCCCGAGGCACGGCCGCGCCACCCTTCCGATTTCTCTACAGTGATGTAGATTCTTGAGCCTGGGTCCGTGCCGCGGGCCTCGACCGCACCTGTCGAGAAGGAGTACGCAGTGGGAGTTTCCCTGTCCAAGGGCGGCAACGTCTCGCTCAGCAAGGAAGCACCGGGCCTGACCGCCGTTCTGGTCGGTCTGGGCTGGGACGTCCGTACGACCACCGGCACCGACTACGACCTCGACGCCTCCGCCCTGCTCCTCGACCCGTCCGGCAAGGTCCTGTCGGATCAGCACTTCGTCTTCTACAACAACCTCAAGAGCCCCGACGGTTCGGTCGAGCACACGGGCGACAACCTCACCGGTGAAGGTGAGGGGGACGACGAGGTCGTCAAGGTGAACCTCGCTGCCGTACCCGCCGAGGTCGACAGGATCGTGTTCCCGGTGTCCATCCACGACGCCGAGAACCGCGGACAGAGCTTCGGCCAGGTCCGCAACGCCTTCATCCGTGTCGTCAACCAGGCCGGCGGCGCCGAGATCACCCGCTACGACCTGTCCGAGGACGCCTCCACCGAGACCGCGATGGTCTTCGGCGAGCTGTACCGCAACGGCGTGGAGTGGAAGTTCCGCGCCGTCGGGCAGGGCTACGCCTCGGGTCTGGCCGGTATCGCCTCCGACTTCGGCGTGGGCGTCTGACACCCCGCGGAGACGGCGCCGGGCCCACTCCCCCGGGACAGGTCCGGCGCCGCCCTACGCGCTGCACCGAGAGCGACACGGCTGGACCGGCACCAGGCCCTGCTGACCCGGGACATGCTGCCCCGCCTGCCCGGCACCTCCGTGCGGATCCGCCCCTCCGCCGCGCCCCGCCCCCGGGGGCGTCCGCACCACCGCCTCCCACGACCCCCGCACCACCACGAACCCCTAGGAGCACGCCAGTCATGTCGGTCAACCTGAGCAAGGGCCAGCAGATCAGCCTCAGTAAGTCCGACGGCACCGCCCTGACGTCCGTCCGCATGGGCCTGGGCTGGCAGGCCGCACCCCGCAAGGGCTTCCTCGCCAAGCTCACCGGGACGCGCGAGATCGACTTGGACGCCTCCGCCGTGCTCTTCGCCGCCGGACAGATGGCCGACGTCGTTTTCTTCCGCCACCTGGTCAGTGACGACGGCTCGATCCGGCACACCGGCGACAACCTCACCGGCGGTGCGGGCACGGGAGGCGACGACGAGGCCATCCTGGTCGACCTGGCCCGCGTACCCGGCCACATCGACCAGATCGTCTTCACCGTCAACTCCTTCACCGGCCAGACCTTCGCCGAGGTGCAGAACGCCTTCTGCCGTCTCGTCGACGAGACGACCGGCGCCGAACTGGCCCGCTACACGCTCACCGGCGGCGGCAGCCACACCGCCCAGATCATGGCGAAAGTCCACCGCTCCGGCGGCGGCTGGCAGATGAAGGCCATCGGCGCACCCGCCACCGGCCGCACGTTCCAGGACCTGCTTCCGGCGCTCACGCCCCACCTGTAGGCACCACCGCCGCGCCCATGAGAGAGGCGGCTGCCGGATCGGGCAGCCGCCTCACTGTGTACTTCTACGCCCGGTCAGCCCCGGACGATGTTCTGGGCCTGCGGGCCCTTCTGGCCCTGGCCGATGTCAAAGGTGACGTGCTCGCCCTCGGTCAGCTCGCGGTATCCGCTGCCCTGGATCTCGGAGTAGTGCGCGAAGACGTCCGGGCCTCCGCCGTCCTGCTCGATGAAGCCGAAGCCCTTTTCGGCGTTGAACCACTTCACGGTGCCGCTGGCCATACTGTCGATCCTTCGTTCATGCCCTGGAACAGCCCTTCATGCGGGCATGCTCCGGCTCCCGCAGTCGCACGAGCCAACACCCGTTCTACCCCAGAACACGGCGCTCACCCCGACTGATGACACAGCCGTTCTGCTTCTGCGGCCGGAGTGGCCACACGGCCGCTTCCGACGAGTCCGGACAGAACGTCAGTCGACGTAGGACTGGAGCGAGCCGCGGCGCCGGACGTCGAGGGTCGCGCAGTGGAACGAGCCGCCGAAGGGCGCGTAGTGCAGCAGGTCGCACGGGATCGGCTCGAAGCCCCACTTCTCCAGGGCGCGCAGCATGCCGGTGTGGTGCCGCTCGGCGATCACCCGCTTCTCGTCGACCATGAGCACGTTCATGCTGAGCCACTTGCCGCACATCGACGTGACCTTGAGCAGCCGCTCGCCGATCGGGTCGGGTTCGGGAGCGGCCAGGACGTCCCAGGAGTCCAGGACGTCCGGCAGCCGGCCGGGGTCGATGTACTCGGGGTTGATCAGCACTTTCCCGGGCGCGAGCAGGACGAACGTGGTGTCGATGTGCATGGGCGTGCGGCAGCGGCTGGCGATCTCGTGGATGCGGTAGCCCGGGCCGAGATGGCGGCGCAGCCAGTCGACGCCCATCCGGTTGGTGACGTTGCTGCGAGTGACGAACAGGTCCCGTCCCGCCCGGACGAAATCGGCCGCGTCGAAGACGGGCTCGAACTCGGTGAGGATGTACCGCATCGGCTCGTCCGGCCCGGGGACGCGGAAATCCGGATCGAACAGCTCCTCCGTGAGCTGCGGCTTGGGAGCCGCCGTCCAGCGCGCGCCGCGCCGGAAGTAGTCCTTCAGGAGCGGGCGGTAGGAGTGCGTCTCGAAGTACCGGCAGGGCCACGCCATGGGTGTTTCGATGATCTCGTCGCCGATCACGAGCATGCTGTCGCGCGGGCAGGTGTTGCAAAAACCGCGCGAGGTCCAGTCGGGTGTGCCGAAGCGGCGCCGGTGATCGACCGCCTCGGGGCGCCGGACCGTGACGCCCAGGGATTCGAGCAGGGCGACGAAGCCCTCGATCTCCTGCTGCGCCTTCTCCACGAGCAGACGCGGATAGCGCAAGCCGGCCGCGAGCCCCTGCAACCGCCCGGCCCACGTCGGCACGTTACAGGTCACCACCGCGTGATCGGAGGGGATCGTCGCGCCCTCCAGACGGCCGACGATGATCTCCTCCAGCGGATCCCACTCCGTGTGCGAGCAGACCGGCGACACCAGCCGCTCCGCACCGTCGTCATCGCCCGTCGCCGTACGCCGTTCAGGCGCCATGATCAGTCGCCGTCGCGGGCACGGGTCAGATCTGTCTTTCCGTCTTTCTTTCCGTCCCGGACGGCGGCGACTCCTCCCGTTCCCAGCCGGCCGGGTTTCGCCGGGTGGCGTCCCTCACCGCGTGGATCCGTTCCTGCTCGGGCTCGTACTGCCGGCATTCGGGGTTGTGGCAAGGGCCCGCGATCCAGATCGGAACATAGACACCCATGTTCTTGTGCCGCTTCACGACGGTGTCGACCGGCTGCTTGCACGAGCGACAGACGTGGCCGGAGGACGTTGCCTCCCCAGGTTTCCGTTCCCTGTCCATACCGCCATTTTACGACTGCTTTGCTTCCTTTTGGGAGCCCCTTGAAAGGAATTAGGGCGGAGGTGGCGGCTCAGGACGTCCGTCACCTGGCCTCCGGCGGTTCGCCACTGCCCTGCGGGCCGGACGGCCCCGGGCCGACCGCGCCCGGCCCTGCCGGCGGTTTCTCGGTGGGCCGGTCGGCTTCGGCGGTCGGGCCACCGCCGGGGCCGGGTGCGGGACGCAGCATGCTGAGCCCGATGGAGACGGCCAGCACCGCAGCGATGACGGCGAGACTGAGGGATGAGGGGATCTCCGGTACGGCAGTGCTGATCGTTTTGTGGGAGGCCTGGAGGATCAGCTTGACGGCGATGAAGGAGAGGATGAGTGCCAGGCCCTTGCTGAGGTGGTGGAAGCGGTCGAGCAGGCCGGCGAGCATGAAGTACAGGGCACGCAGGCCCAGGATGGCGAAGGCGTTGCTGGTGTAGACGATGAAGGCGTCGCTGCTGACGGCCAGGACGGCGGGCACGCTGTCGACGGCGAATACGAGGTCGGCTGCCTCGATGGCGGCGACGACGGCGAGCAGCGGGGTGGCGACGCGTTTTCCGGCTTCCTTGACGAAGAAGTGCGTGCCCGCGTAGTCGTCCCGAACGGGGATGATCTTACGGAGCAGCCTGACGGCGAAGCTCTTGCCGGGGTCGAAGCTGTCGTCCTCCTCTTTGAGGATCTTGTAGGTGCTGTAGAAGAGGATGGCGGCGAAGACGAACAGGACGGCGGTGAAGCGGCTGACCACCGCGACGCCGGCGGCGAGGAAGACGCCACGGAAGACCAGGGCGCCCAGGACTCCGAGAAACAGCACCCGGTGCTGGTAGGCGCGGGGCACCCGGAAGTAGCCGAAGATCAGCGCGAAGACGAAGAGGTTGTCGACCGACAGACTCTTCTCCAGCAGCCAGGCCGTGGTGTACTCCACGCCGGCGGTCGTACCGACCACCAGGTAGACGACGACACCGAAGGTGACGGCCAGGCCCACCCAGACTCCGCTCCAGGCGGCGGCCTCGCGAAAGCCGATCACGTGCGCCTGCCGGTGCGCGAGCAGATCCACCGCCAGCGACACCAGCACGGTGACGGCGAACACCAACCACAGCCACAGCGGCACGTCATGCACAGGTCCGACCCCCTACACGATCGACCGGCGCCCTCCTTCTTCGAGTCTGGGGCATGCGAAGGGGTGTGTCTCCCCGACCCCGCAGCGCCCATGACGGAGTCGGTGAGGTCGACGCGCGACCGTCAGGTCAGGGCGGGGTGTCGCCGGGTGCGCCGGGCAGGGCGAGGCGGGCCGTGATGCGCTTGCCGACCGCCTCCCGATCGACGGAGAAGCCCTCCGTCACCGCCTTGACGATCTCCAGGCCATGCTGACCGATCCTGCCGGGATCCGCGGCCCGGGCCGCGGGGACCGTGGTGTCGCTGTCCCAGACCACCACATCCACGGCTCCGGCACTGAGCCCCAGCTCCACCAGAACGGGACCCGGCGCGTACTTGCAGGCGTTGGTGACCAGCTCACTGACCACGAGCTGGGTGAGGTCCTTCACGCGCGCCGGCACCAGCAGGCCGTACTCGTCGCCGGCCTGGTCGAGGAAGGCGGCGGCGTGCTGGCGGGCGTCTGCGATGCAACCGTCATCGCCGCCCAGGGCAAAGCCCACACGCACCAGATACTCTTCCGGCGCTGTACACACGTCACCATCGGCATCAGATTTCACTGGCTCGCCCTCACTCCCCCGTTTCGCGCGCCACTACCCCGTCTTTCACCATGCATGCCGCATGGGTGATGTTCGAAACAGTTACGTGGATGCATCCGACCGGAACGGTGGGGCAGAATCATCCGCGCGCGTCCTGAACCGGGGACAGCCTGAATCGCAGTCGAGGAGACCGTGGCCCACATCGAACCAGCGGACCGGCCAGAGCGGCTCTCCGTCGAACACCGCGTGATCGAGGGCATCCGTGTCGTGACCCTGCGGGGCGAGATCGACCACGACGTCCAGGACGTGCTCGGCCGAGCCCTGCTGGTGGAAGATCTGGCCGCGCCGCCACGGATAGTCGCCGATCTCAGCGGTGTCACCTTCATGGATTCCAGCGGCATCAACGTCTTCGTCGCCGCCTACCAGCAGGTGAGCGACGCAGACGGTTGGGTGCGCATCGCCGGGGCCCAGGAGTCCGTCCTGCGCGTCCTGCAGTTGGTCGGCGTCGACACCCTCATCCCCTGCCACCCCACAACCGAGCAGGCCTTGACCACCTGACCGCCGCCCGGGCCGCCCCCGGAATCAGCGGACGCAGACGCAGAACAGACAGACGCAGCAGGCGATCACGCCTCCCATGCCGTGGCCGATCAGGCCGACGGCATCCTGGCCGTGCCCGGTCGGTGGGGCAGCGGCAGCGACCTCGGCTCCAGATGGGCCCGCGCGACTGATTCACGGTGCTGCGGGAGGCCTGCCGACCCGCCCCGCCGGCTGAGGCCGGGCGCTTAGCCTTCACCGCCATCCATTGCAACGATGAGCAATCACACCCGTTGCATTACCCCAGGTTCATTGCAATGAATCCACTATCCCCACCTGCACACACGAGGTTTACGCACAATAACTCCGTTGCCCCACACGCGAATGCAACGTAGCGTTTCCGTCAACAGAAACATTCGCGGGTCCGTGCAGGTCGAAGGACGCACGCGTCGCGGAGCGGGCGGGGGGACATCATGGAGACAGCGCAGAGACAGCAAGCGGCACCCGGTGCCCTTACCGCCTTCGCCCGCTTCGTGCTCTGCGGCGGCGGCGTGGGACTCGCCTCCAGCTTCGCCGTGGTGGCTCTCGCCTCATGGATGCCCTGGGTTCTGGCCAACGCCCTGATCACCGCGGTGTCCACGCTCCTCGCCACCGAGCTGCACGCCAGATTCACCTTCGGCGCAGGCCGGCACGCGACCTGGCGTCAGCATGCGCAGTCGGCCGGGTCCGCGGCGGCCGCGTATGCAGTGACCTGCGTGGCAATGTGCGTGCTGCATCAGCTGGTTGAGGCACCCGGCGCGATGGTCGAGCAGGTCGTCTACCTGTCCGCCTCCGCACTCGCCGGTATCGCACGGTTCGCGGTCCTGCGCCTTGTCGTCTTCGCGCGGCACCTCGCGCAGACCGCTCCCACTGCCCGCGCCGTCATCCCGTGCTCGTCCATGGGCCGTGCCTCGAAAGCAGCCGACTCAGTGGTGATGCTGTGCCGCACGGCCTGAACGTCGCCACAGCGACCCGCCATCCGAGGGCGGGCCGCACGCGGTCAGTCATTGACCTGGATCAGAGGCGGCCCCCGGGAAGAAGTCGGCGCCCTGGACGTACGCCATCGCCTTGACCCAGTACGGGTCGCCGAGGCGGCGTTCCATCTCCTCCGGGCTGACGTCCTCCACCCGCGTCTGAAGCCACCACAGGTTGCCCAATGGGTCGCGTACCCGCCCGATCCGGTCGCCGAAGAAGAGGTGCGTCACCTCGGTCACGGACGTGCCGCCGGCCGCGACGGCCCTGCGGTGCGCGGCGTCGGCGTCCTCGACGTAGAGGCGCAGAAAGGCGGGGGTCAGCGGCCAGTCCGACGGTGCGTCGAACGGCATGACGACGGAGTCGCCGATCCGTACCTCCGCGTGCCCGATCCGGCCGTCCTCCCCGACGACCCGGGCGATCTCCTCGGCGTCGAACGCCTCCTTCAGGTAGTCGATGAGCCGGGCCGTGTCGCGCGAGATGATCCACGGCGTGACGGTGTGGTAGCCGTCCGGGATCGGTTTTACGGTCATCCGCTGCCTCCTCGGTTCCTGCTGCTCCTTCCGACGCTACGGGCCCTATAGGCCAGCTTTTGACCTACGCCACGGTGGAACTGGCGGTCCGCATCCTGCGCGGCCTGCCCACGACGCACCCCGCCCGGGCACCGCTCGCCCGCAGGGCAGGCGAGTGCGCCGCCTCGGCTCCGGCGAGCACGGCCCACCTCACGCGCCTGGCCGGCGACTCCTGGCGGGCAGCACTGCGGAGCGACGAGACGCGGGCCCTGGACGCCACGGTCACCGTGCTGGAAACCCTGTTGGCCGCGTTCCCCGATGAGCACCCTGAACGAGCCGGCCGCCTGTCCAACCACGGGCTCGCCCTGCGTGAGCGGTACCGCATGACGGGAAACGCGGACGATCTGGAAGCCGCCGCCCGGGCCGGCCGGGCTGCCGTCACGGCGACCCCCGACGATCCGGAGCACCGCGCCGACCTGGCCGACCACTACCACAACCTCACCGCCACCCTCACCCGGCAGCACGAGACCGATCCCACTGACGACCGCCTCCGCGCCGCCTCGACGCCGCCCGACGCGCCGACGAGACGACCCCCGCTGGAGATCCCCACCTGCGGGACCGGGCCGTCAACCTGTGCGCGCTGTCGCTGGTCGCGTACGGGCGGACCGGGGGGCGGGAGGACCTGAGCACCGCCGTCCGCGCGCAGCACACCGTTCTCGACCTCACGTCGGCGGACGACGCCGCGTGGCCCCAAAGCGCCGCCCGGCTGGGCGCGTTGCTGTGGACCCGTTACGAGCTGGAGGGGAAGGAAGCCGATCTGCGAGAGGCCATCGGCTTGCTCCGCGATGCCCTGTCGGCCCTGTCCTGTCTGCCGGACGCCGATGACACACGGACCCCGGCCCTCACGGACCTGGGCGGCGCGCTGCTCGGCAGGCACCAACGGCAGGGCGACCCCGCCGACCTGGACGAAGCCGCGCGACTTCTCGGCGAAGTGGTCGCCGCCCCGTCGGCGGGCAGGCCCGTGCCCGTCACCCCACGGGTCAACCTGGGCGCCGTGCTGTTCACCCGGCACCAGTTGACGGGGGATCCCGGGGATCTACGGAAGGCCATCGAGCACCTCGA
The DNA here is from genome assembly GCF_004803895.1 of Streptomyces hawaiiensis. NCBI lineage: Bacteria > Bacillati > Actinomycetota > Actinomycetes > Kitasatosporales > Streptomycetaceae > Streptomyces > Streptomyces hawaiiensis. Next base: position 384,108 of record NZ_CP021978.1, read on the forward strand.
AGTCGCCGTCGTCTCTCACCCCGGACGGGGCCGGGCGGCCTCCGGAGCGGTCGGGAATCTCTCCGCCGCGCTCCTGTCCCGTTATGAACTCTCCGGTGACCGGGAGGATGTGGAAGGCGCGGTCACCCACGGACGCACCGCCGCGGCCCACGTAACCGAGGGTGAACCGGACCACGCGGAGCGGCTCTCGCACCTGGGCAGGGCCCTCCCACCACCGGTACGAACTGACCGGCTCCGCAGCGGATCTGGAAGAGGCCGTCCATCTCCTCACCAAGGCCCGCAGCGCCCTCCCGGAAGGGCACCCGAAACGGCCGATGGCCCTCTCCCTGCTCGCCGTCGCCTTGCCCACCCGATACGAGCAGCGCGGAGCACTCGCCGACCTGACGGACGCGAATCGAAGCCCACCGGGCGGCCGCCGACGCCGTACTGCCCGGCAACCCCCTGCGCGCGACCATGCTCTCCGACCTCGCCGCCGTGCTCTGGGCGTGGTACGAGAGGACGGGGCGGGCGCAGGCCCTCGACGAGGCGGCCGGCCTGCTGCGGACAGCGCTGGACGCCACCCCGGACCGGCATCCTCAGCCGAGCACCCAGTCCACTGCGTCGAAGTCCGGGTCACCCCACGCGGGCCTCGGATCGATGGCCACCATGCGGCCGCCCGGGCCCATCAGCACATTGGCCGAGTGAAGATCGCCGTGCACGAGCCCCACGGGGCCGCTCTTGCAGAGCTCCAGGGACTCCGTCCGGGCACGATCGAGCAGTTCCGGGTCGAACCGCTCACTTCCCTCTGCGGCCGCGAGCCTGCGCTCGGCCAAGCCGGAGAGGAAATCGATCCGGTCCGCCAGGGGCCGCAGTACCGAACATCCCACGGGGTTCGGGGCGTTCACCCGCAGGTCGCGGAGCAGGACCGCCACCTCGGGCAACCGCCAGCCGAGCCGCTTCACCGGCTGACCTGGTTCAACGTCCTCCAGGAGCAGGGCTCCGACGGTGAGATCCCGGGCCGGCAAATTGACCACCGCGGATGTTCCGGTCCAGAGGGACAGTGCTTCCGCCTCCTCCTCAGCGATCGCCGCCTCGGGCGTGACCTTCAACCACACCGTCTGGCCGACACCACGCCGAAGGCAACGGAAGACTCGCGAGGTGCCTCCGCCCAGGGACTCCACCGCGCGCAGATCCCAGCGCGCAGCGAGCTCACCGACGAGAGCGGGCAAGGCGTCGCACCAGGCGATCACCTCGGGCCCGAACCGTACGACGAACGATCCCGGGCCGCCTGTGGCACGAAGGCCGGCTCACTCACACAACCCCCAACACTCGACGCTGCGCGAAGCCTACAAACCAGAGCGCGATCCCGGTCGGTCGGAGTAACCGATGGTCACAGTCTGGCTGCTTCACTCTCCCGGACGGTGCCGAGCACGCCATTCCGTGGTGCAGTCAGGTCATGGCCTCACCGCCCACGGATGCCCAGGACTCCCAGGACACTCCCCGACGCGAACGCCCCTCCCGGCTGATCGACATCGCCGTTGCCCTGCTGCTCCTGGTCGCGGACGCGGTCATCATCGTCGCCGGCGGGCTGATGCTCGTCGCGGTCGGCATGGGAAGCATGCATTCGCCACACTCCTCGCGACCCGCGCAGTCCCGCGACACCCCCATCCTGGTGTGGCTCGTCATCTGGGGCATCCCGGCCGTGGCAGCGACCGGCGCCTTCGTGCACGCCCGCCTGCGGATGCCCGTCACCGCCGTGGTGCAGAGCCTGTTCACAGTCGTCTGCGCGTTCCTGGCCGTCGCATGGACGCGCATGCTGCTGTCGTGACGCCGGTCGCTCCAGGGGCAGGCGCGTGCCGGAGCAGGAGAAGGCATGGGGAAGGGCCGCTTCGACCTCCCCAGGTGTCGCAGCCCTTCCCGTCCAGCAGCAAGCGATTACCCCGACCTAGGGATTACACGCCTCACTCTCCGGGCTGGAGGGTCAGTGGTGCTGGTCCTTAAGGACTCCGATCAACTCGGTGAGCGCCGGCAGCGCCTCCTCGGACGACGACGACACCGTCATCTCCACGGCCCCGGGCGACCTCCCGCCGGGCTGGTCCGACCGCACCGACCGACCGGCCAGTGCGTACCGGGCTCGTCGGTGCCGGAGCCAAGATCGATTGTCAGTGGTGGGTGAGAAGGTAGGAACATCAAGCCGGAACGAGGGGGAGCTGTGATGACCGGAACCCAGAATTACATCAATCACGTTGCTCTAGTGCTGGATGCCAGCTCGTCCATGTCGCACCTGAGCCGCAAAGTCGTCGAAGTCGCCGACCAGCAGATCGCGTATCTCGCCCGCCGTTCGAGGGAACTGGACCAGGAAACCCGCGTCACGGTGTACGTCTTCGCCGACAAGGTGGAGTGCGTCATCTACGACAAGGACGTGCTGCGCATGCCGTCCCTGAAGCAGCTGTACCGCACCGGTGGAATGACGGCCCTTCTGGCAGCCGCACTGAAGTCACAGCGCGAGCTGGCTCAGACAGCCCAACTGTACGGCGACCACAGTTTCTTGACGTTCGTGCTGACCGACGGACAGGAGAACGCGAGCCACCGCTGCCAGGACGCCCCCGCCAAGGATCCACGTCAACTGGTCCAGGCCGTCGCCCAGATGATCGAGACGCAGCAGGACAACTGGACGCTGGCCGTGCTGGTCCCGGACCAGATGGGCAAGCGCGAGGCCATGCAGTGCGGTTTCCCCAAGGACAACATCGCCATCTGGGACGCCACCAGCACACAGGGCCTGGAAGAGGCCGGGCAGGTCATCCAGCAGGCCACCGAAAATTTCATGATGGGCCGTGCCCAGGGCATCCGGGGATCGCGCGCGGTGTTCTCCACCGGCGCGGAAGCGGTCAATGAAGACACCATCAAGGCAGCCGGTCTCAGCCCGGTCGATCCGACGACGTACCAGCTGATTCCGGTGGCTCGCGACGCGGCAATCAAGGAGTGGGTCATCGAATGCGGCCACACCTATCGGACCGGTGCGGCGTTCTACCAGCTGAGCAAGTCGGAGAAAATCCAGGCACAAAAGCAGATAGCGGTGCTGGAAAAGAAGACGGACCGTGTGTACACGGGACCCGAAGCCCGAGCCCTGCTCGGCCTGCCTGACACCGAAGCCCGTGTCAAGCCGGACCACAACGACCACTTCACCATTTTCGTGCAGAGCACCAGTGTCAACCGGAAACTCGTACCCCACACGCGGCTGCTGCTCATGCTCTGACATTCATCGAGCGATGGAGCGTCGGGGCTTTACCGTCCCCGGCGCCCCATCCCGCCGGCTGGCGACAGACCGAGTTCGCGCTCGCCGAGCGGGGTGAAGAAGCGCTCGACATCGGCGTCGGTGACCTCGGCCAGGGTCTTCGGCGACCAGCGCGGCCGGCGGTCCTTGTCGACGACCTGGGCGCGGATTCCCTCTACCAGGTCGGGTGTGTCCAGGGCGGCGTAGGAGACGCGGTACTCCTGGTTCAGAACCAGCTCCAGCGGGCCGAGCTCCCGGGCGCGGCGCAACGAGGCGAGGGTGACCTTGAGGGCGGTCGGCGACTTGGCGAGCAGGGTCTCCGCGGCCTCCTTGGCGGCGGGGTCGCCGTGGGCGAGCAGCCGCCACACGATCTCCTCGACGGTGTCGGCGGCGTAGCAGGCATCGACCCAGTCACGCTGGGCAGCCAGGACACCCTGCGGGGGCGTCCGCACAAGGCCGGCCAGGGCCTCCCCTACGGGCAGTTCTGCCAGGGCGTCGAGGAGATCCCGTAGCGAGTCCGCCGGCACGTAGTGGTCGGCGAGCCCGCACAGCAGCGCGTCGGCGGCGCCGATCTGAGCGCCTGTGAGGGCCAGGTGGGTGCCCAACTCCCCGGGGGCCAGGGCGAGCAGGTAGGTGCCGCCCACGTCCGGTACGAAGCCGATGCCGGTCTCCGGCATGGCGACCCGGGACCGCTCGGTGACGACACGGACGCTGCCGTGCGCCGAGACACCGACACCGCCGCCCATCACGATGCCGTGCATCACGGCGACGCACGGCTTGGGGTAGCGGGCGATGCGGGCGTTGAGGCGGTACTCGTCGCGCCAGAACTCGGCGGAAGCCGTGCCGTCACCGTCGCGGGCGTCGTCGTGGATGGCACGGATGTCACCGCCGGCGCACAGGCCTCGCTCGCCCGCACCGGTGATGACGACGGTCTCCACGGCGGGGTCCCGCTCCCACGCCTTGAGCGCCTCGTCGATGCGGCGGACCATGGTGTGTGTGAGCGCGTTGAGGGCCCGAGGCCGGTTGAGCGTGATGCGGGCGGCACGCCCGCTGATGTGGAAGAGGACGGGTTCGGATTCCTCGGCTCCGCTCATCGGAACGCCTCCCCCAGGCAGTGGGCCACGCTGACACTCATGTCTCTTCGACTCCTTCGCATTCGGGTGGGGGCGGCCTCGCGGGGCGGTCGGGGGGACGCTCTTCGGGATCTCGCAGTCGGCACGACTCGCTCAGCCACCTGCCGGGACTCTATTTGTCCGTCAGGGAAGGCACGGCACACGGGCGGAGGACCATGAGCGAGTCTTCCAAGGCCGCCGCCATGGCGAAGGGGAACCGGTCGAGCTCAAGGCAGAGTGCGACGTCGTCGGGATGGACTCCTTGGCGCACGCCCTTCGCCAACTCGGCGGCGGCACGAGACTCGCCGGCGCGGAGGAGGAACTCAGCGGCATCCGTCCGAGCCTCGCTGGCCCTCCGGGCGATGTACTGGGCGCATGCCAGATCCTCGTCGGCCTGCCCGTCCTCGCCGGTGACGACGAAGGTGACACTGTCGCACGCGCGTGTCCGCAGGAGCCGGGCCGTTGCCTCCGCCACCACGAAGCCGGCGCACAGCACCAGCGAAGCCTCCTTCACCGCGAGGGCGCCGACCGTCCCTGCCGTGGTCTTCTGCACCACGGTCCGTCCGCCGAGGTCGATGGACCGCAGCAGGCCCGGGGAGTTGACGGTGTCGAACCCGGGCGCGGGCGGCCCGTCCTTGAGCGCCACCCAATCCGGGTGGCGAGCCTTGAGCGCCAGAGCTTCGTCCGGTGACTCGGCAAGAACGATCTTGTCCGCCCCCTGGGCAAAGGCCCAGGCAGCCACCGTGAAAGCACGCATGACGTCGACCACGACCGCCACGGACGGGGCTTCGGCCAGCTCAGCGATGCCGAGGAAACGAGCGTCCATCCGGCCATGATCGCGCATGCCCGACCTGAAGCACCCCGAGAGTGCCCCGCCTCACATCACCGGTCCCGGCATGCACCACCTCGGGATGCCTGGCGACGCTCGGGGCGTGGAGGGCCGGGCGCCGTTCAGCGGGCGGCGCGTGTGCGCTACATTTTGCCTCTCTTTGACCGCGATCACTCATGATCTCTACGCTTCGGAGTTGGCACCCCCATGAGCGACATCGTCAACGGACTCGGGAGGGCCACTGCGTACGGCGGCCTGGGACTCGTTCTGTTGGTCCTCGGCATCGTCCTGGTCGACGTGCTGACGCCCGGAAAGCTCGGCCGACAGATCTGGGAGGAGCGTAATCGCAACGCCGCCACGGTCCTCAGCTCCGCACTGCTCGGTATCGGTGGCATCGTGTTCACGTCCATATGGACGACGTACGAGGACTTCGGCAAGGGGCTGGTCTCGACCGCGGCGTTCGGGCTGCTGGGACTGGTGATGATGGCGGTGGCGTTCCTGGTGGTTGACCTGGTCACACCGGGGCGCCTGGGTGCGACGCTGGTCGAGGAGGAACCCCATCCAGCGGTCTGGGTGACGGCCTCCTGCAACCTCGCGGTGTCTGCCATCATCTCGGCGTCCATCGCCTGAACCGCCGCGCTGTCTCTCCCGCCACCTATTCTGGAACCACTGGGCAGGGAACGAGCAGTTCGACTGCTTCCTGCGACGTAACTCTCGACGCACAGTGAACGCACAGCCACTGTTCCTCCTCTTGTAGGGCGGAGCCCCACAACTGAGAGGAACGTGCTGTGCGTTCACACAGACGTATACGTTCGCGCCTGTACCCGGCCGGGTCGGTGGTCCTGGCCATGGCTGCCGCGGGATCCGTGCTGGTGGGGCCGGTCGGTTCCGCTGTCGCCGCCGAGTCGGGCGGGCGCGCCGATCTGCGGGCGGATGTGAACCGCGACGGGCAGGTCGATGTCACCGGTGGGAGCGACAACAAGGGTGAGGACGGCTGGTCCGTCGAGCGTGGGGCTGTGTATCTGCCCAACATCGATGACGACGCCAAGCGGTGCCCGGTGACCGGACCGGGTGGCGAGCCGCTGTCCGATGCCAAGCTGGCCGCGTGCAACGACGGTTCCGACACGAAGGTCAATGGCACCGAGGACGCCGCCGACCTCGCACGGGTCCGTTCCGTGCCCCAGCCGGGTCTCCCCGCGGACGCCACGGGCAGTCTGAAGATCGCCACGGGCGGCATGCACGCACACCTCTTCCTCAAGCGTGCCGGGAAGTGGATCCTGGTGACGCCCGAAACCCGGCTGACGGCGGCTGAGTTGCGCGCGGGTGTGGAGTTCGGTGTCGAGGCCACCGACGTGGTCCGGGACACCGCGAAGTGGGACGGCCGTGCGGTGGTCCGCCTGACGGTGACGTCCGGGCAGAAGGTCACCTCCGACGCCGTGACCCTGCGTGTCGCTCCGTTGCTGACTCAGCATCACCTGCAGAACACCCAGCAGGTGATGGTGTCCAAGGTCCAGGGCGATGGCCCGGACAGCCGCCTGCAGCGGGAGTTCGTCACCGCCCTCGAGAAGGAGGTCAAGAAGGCCGGGGTCACCACGCCGCTGATCACCTTCGAGATGTACGCCGACCGCTGGGCCCAGGACTTCGTCGAACCGGCCTATGTCAGCATGACCGGGCCGGGCGGTCAGCGGCAGGTGATGCGTGTGATGCTGCGTTCCGCCCAGCCGGACCGGGATGCGGGCCGGGAGCTGTTCGAGAGGGTGCGCGGCCGGGACATCGGGGTCGTGCAGGTGACCGACGGGGCGGAGCCCGACGACTGGTCGCTCAACTCGATGGGGAACCTGGAGACCATCCCGCCCTACGCGCACGGCGGGCGCTCCTTCCCTGCCGGGCGGATCATCATGGGCGAGTTCAAGGACAGCGGGGCGCGTCCGTCGAAGGTGATGCGGACCTTGCTCGAGTCCCAAGGGTTGCAGGACCCGCTGCTGCTGGACACCTCCTGGCTGAGCGTGGGGCACGTCGACGAGTTCGTGCAGTTCCTGCCCGCCGACACCCCGCGCGGCTGGCGCATCGGCGTCGCCGACCCGCAGGGGGGCCTGCAGTTGCTGCGTGACGCCAAGCGCGACGGCCATGGCAAGACGAAGATGTTCTCCGTCCCGGGCCGCAGTGACACTCCGGCTCCCCAGGAGACCATCGACCAGGCGCTCGCCTCCCGCCATCTGGTGGCCGACAACGAGATGGCGGCGCGGCGCATCGCGGCCAACCTGGAGATCCTGAAGCGCGAGACGGGAGTCACCGACGAGGAGATCGTGCGGGTGCCCGCGCTGTACACCCGCGACTCGGAGGCTTTCACCGCCGAAGGCCAGGAAATCCCCGTGCCGCGTCTGACCCGCATGGGCGCCGGCTCCGACCTGGTGGACAGTCTCGGGGAGCACGGCCAGCAGAAGTGGCTAGCCGAGAATCCCGCTCCGCGTGCGGCCGCTCCGGCGGCGGTGACGACCAGCGCGTACGTCCCCGGTGCGGTCAACGGCGTGCTCCTGGGGCGCGATCGCTACCTCGCTCCCCGCCAGTGGGGGCCCGTCGTCGGCGGCAAGGACATCTTCACGCAAGCCGTCACCGCCGCCTACGAGCGGGTCGGCCTGAAGGTGTCGTACATCGACGACTGGTACACGTACCACCTCGGGATGGGTGAAGTGCACTGCGGCACCAACACCCTGCGCGACGCGACCGCCGCGTGGTGGCAGGGCCCGGTCGCGAACCGCAACGGGGCGTAGACGGCGGGAGTTGGCGGCAAGCCATATGGGCAGGCTCGTACTCGCTTCGCCGGTGAGAGTTCCTCCCCCGCTGGGGCACCCACAACGTCCGCCACCACGGCACCGGGTCGTCGAGTGGTTCTGCCAGGAGTCCCCCCCCCCCGGCGGACAGCTGGTGGGGCCCCTGACGACCGGTGGGGCGATGTTCGGGATTGAGCGCCTGTGCGCCCCCGACAGCACCCTCCCCAGGAACGGGGCGTTCGGCGCACGGTCGAACGCATGGGGGACGGGCGTGCGGTCTTGGAGTGTGTGGGTCGCGGTGATGGGGCCCGCTGCCCGGACGGGGCCATACTGACCGTGGATGCGGGCATCCCGGAGTACCGGTGCGACGACTGCCGACACCACTACGACTTGGACGCCACGGAACCGGGACGTCGGATGGTGGAGGACGACGGGCCGACCCGGCCGCTGGGGGAGCCGGGCGAGGCCGGCCACGGCAGCGCGGCGTAGAGCACGGGTCGAGCCGGGGTCCCCGTGTACTGGTCCCGGGGGTGGGCCACCAACCGGGATTACGCCGACGAGATCGGCCTCGCGCCGGTCGACTCGCTCGTGCTGCGCCCGTAAGCCGGGCCCGCGCCGTATCAGTGCCCGGCCGCCGCCTTCACCAGGGCGACCGCCACGCCGATCGCCGCGTCCGCGAAACCGGCCACGAGCGCCGTCAGGGCACCGCCTCCCATGCGCAGCCCGCCCAGACAGCCCCACAGGAAGAGGGAGACGACGCCCACTCCCGCCGCCAGCAACGCGGCGTGCAGGGACAGGACGTCCAGCGCGGCCAGAGCGATCAGCACGGCCGGGCCCACGGCGCAGGACAGCAGCGGGCTGCTGACGTACAGCATGCGCCGCAGCTCGCGGCCGGTGGCGAGATGGCGGTGGACCGTGCGGTGCGCCTGCTGGTCGGCGACGAACGCCGCGAGCCACAGACCCAGTGCGGTCGTCAGGACCGTGGCGACGGCGCCGAGGGAGCCCACGTCGCCGAGAGACAGACCGACCACCACGGCGATCATCGTGATGGTCGCGTAGATCCGCTCCTTGAGACGGTCCGCCAGTACACCGGCCTGAGCGCCGGGCGGCACATCCGTTCGCCGGTCGTCCACCACCTGATGCCCCTCACCTGTCTCAGGACGCGGGTCCCGCGTCCCTGCTCGGTCGTCGCGGCATCCGCAGCCGCGCATGCCGGTCACAGCATCAGCATGCCTTCCGCCGTCGCCCGCGACCGGTAACCGCGGGCGCATGGTCGGAGCCCTTTCGGATTGGCCGTGTGACGCCTGTTCACGGGTGGGTGAGTGGCCATAAGGTGAGCGGCCTTCACGTTCTGGGGAGGTCTCGTGAACGGGATTCGCGCGGTCGTCATCTGCCTTGTGATCGCGTGTGCCGCGCTGGTGTCACCGGCCGCGGCCGTGACGCCGAACTGGTCGGCGCTGCCGGTGCCGGCGGCGGCCCCGCCGGTGACCGTCTCCGATCTCGCCGCCCGCGGACCGCGCGAGGCGTGGGCGACCGGGTACGAGCACGCTGCCGACGGGCCGCGGCCGATGTTGTACCGGTGGAACGGCTCGTCGTGGAGCCGGGACACCGGCTTCCCCGGGGCCGGTGAGCTGGGCTGGCTGGGCAAGGCGCAGTTCGTCGGCGACGAGATGTGGGTCTTCCGCAACCGCGTGGGGGAAGGGGAGATTCTGCGCCGGTCGGCGGGAGCGTGGAACGCCGTGCCGCTGCCGCAGACCCTGTGGACCTACCAGGACTTCGCCGCCGTACCGGGTGCCGCGTGGGTGGTGGGTGAGGACGACACCGGGCTGAAGGTGCTGCACTACGACGGTTCCCGCTGGACCGCACAGTCCACCCCCGACGGCGTTCACTACGTCATGGGGATCACCGCACGCACGGCCACCGACGCCTGGGCCTGGGCGGACACCAGCTCCGGGGCCACCGTTCTGCGCTGGAACGGCACGGTGTGGCGGGACGCGAACGTCTCACCGCCGCCGAACAGCAACGTGCACACGATCCTGCTGGAACCGTCCGACCGGGTCACCGTCGGCGGCAGCCAGTACACCGGCGGTAGGGCCCGCACCTACCTGATGACCTTCGACGGGCACACCTGGCGCACCACCTACCCCCCGCTGGGCGATACCCACACCGAGGCCATGGTGCGTGGTCCGGACGGCGCGCTGTGGCTGCCGGTGCGCAGCGACCGCGCGTTCCAGTCGAAGTACGCGCGGGTGGACGGCGTCCGCACGACCTTCTCCTACGGCCCGGAGCGCACGAACGCGATCGACGTCACACCACGTGCACTGGCGAGGGCCGGGTTCTCGCTGCTGTCCTTCGGGACCGTCGAGATCTACGGCTCGAAACCCCACCTGATGAGCGAGCGGCTGGGAGGCCGACCATGACACGCAGCCTTCTCGTCGCGGTCCTCGCCGTCGCCATGACCGTCATGGCCGGCATGAGCTCGGCCGCGGCGGAAACGCAGTCCTGGCGACACGTTCCGGTCCCGGCACAGGTACGCCCCCAGGCCGGGCTGAACGAGGCCGTGGCGTTCGGACCGGAGAGGGCCTGGGCGGTGGGCGCCGACGCCGTCGGTCGCGAGGCACCGGGCTTCCCGCTGGTGCTGCGCTGGGACGGAAGCGCGTGGCAGCGCCAGAGTCTGCCCGGGATCGGCTGGCAGGGAGAGTTGTTGTCCGTCGCCGGGACCTCACCGACCGCCGTCTGGGCGGTCGGCCGCGACTCGGCGGGCGGCGCCCACCTGCTCCGCCACGACGGCAGCGCCTGGTCCGAGAGCCGGCCGCCGCGCGGTGTCCTGCTGACCGAAGTCGTCACCGGCGGCGGCGAGACCTGGCTGATCGGTTCGCGGGACGGCGCGCAGGTGTTGCTGCGCCGGGACGGGAGCGGCTGGCAGGACGTACCGGCGCCGCCGGGAGCCGTGTACGGCCTGCACATCCTGGCGGCCGACGACGTCTGGGCCGCGGGCGAAACCGCGTCGGGTGCGGCCGTGTCGCACTGGGACGGGCAGGCGTGGCAGCAGACGATCGTGAACGGGTTCCCGCGGTCGGCCGTCGGCAGTGTGCTGGCGGTCTCGCCGACGGAGGTGTGGGCGGGTGGCTCGGCCGGGTTCGTCGGCGGACCGGTGGGCCGGCCGATCCCGCCCCTGCTGGTCCGCTTCGACGGGCAGGCGTGGAACCGGGTGGCCGTGCCCGCCGACTTCGGCGGGATCACGTCACTGGTGCCCACCCCGTCCGGCGCGTTGGGATGGGTCTCGGTGGCCAACTCGCAGAAGTGGGGCCCGCCGGGCAGCTCTCCACCGCTCGTCCCCGGGCCGGATTTCCTCGCCTGGAACGGACAGTCGTTCGCCGAGTACGGCGAACCGGCGGTGGCCGGGGAGGGAGACTCCCGGACGCTGCGGCTTGCGCCGGTGCCGGGCACGGCGACGGTGTGGTCGGTCGGCCGCGCCACCGGTCCCGAGAACACCTTCGCCCCTCGTATCCTGCGGTTCGGCTGAGCCGGCCGACCGACCCAGCAGTGAAACGCCGGCCGCCCCTCAGTGGCGGACCAGACAGAACGGATGCCCCGCCGGGTCGGCATAGATCCGCCAACTCCGCCCGCCCGTACCGGCGTCCAACACCGCTGCTCCACGGGCCAGTACCTGCTCTTCGGCCCGGTCCAGGTCCGCGACCGCGAAGTCGAGGTGGAACTGCTGCGGCCTGGACGGGTCCGGCCACAGCGGCGGCCGGTGGTCCGTCGCCCGCTGGAAGGCCAGGACGACACCGGACGCCGTGTGCAACGTCGCCCATACGTCACTCAGCGCCCACCGCCGGTCCGGCTGGTTGACGGTGCCACCGAGGATCGACTGGTAGAACGCGGCCAGCTCCACGGGTTCAGGGCAATCCAGCACCACACACTGCAGGTCAGCGATCACGAACCGATCCTAGGCGGATTCCGGTGTCACTGGCTTCGGGAAGCGAGGTACTGCTCGATGCCTGGCGCGGTGTGGGCGTCTTCCACGTTCACCGCGGCTCCCACCGCCTTGGCGTCCGGCTTGTGCACGTAGGTGGACGTGCTCGCGGGCTGCGCCTTGTCGGAGAAGTTCTGCGCGGTGCCGAGGCCGACGTCGACGCTGGACTGGGAGCGGTGGGCCTTGACCACGTCCTCGCGGGCCAGGCTGCCGTTCGCGCAGGCCTTCTCCAGGTCGCGGCCCATGAGCCGGGCGGCGTTGTAGCCGGAGAGCACGCCCGAGTCGACGAGGGAGTCCGGGTACTCCTTCTGGTAGGAGGCGACCATCTTGCGCACTCCGGGCAGGTCGGAGCTGACCGCGGGCGCGGCGCTGACCACGTTGAGCATGGCCGTGAGGGCGGGGGCGGCCGGTGTCTTCATCAGCTGCGGGGCGTAGCCGGGCGCGCTGCTGACGACGGGCACCTTCAGGCCCCGGGAGGCCGCGACCCCGACCAGTGAGGCCGTCTGGGCCGGTCCGGCGCTGATCAGGATCGCCTTGACGCCCTCCTTGCGCAGGGCCGAGACCTGTGCGGACAGGTCGGTGTCCGTCGCCTTGATCTTCTGACCGGCGATTTTCAGGCCCGCCTTCCTCGCGGCCCATCGTGAGCCCTCGAGCGCGTTCGCGCCGTAGTCGCCCTCGAAGTAGACGTGGCCTATCGTGTCGCCCTTCGCGAGTCCCTTGCCGCGGGTGAGGAAGTCGACCGCGGCGATCATGTCGATGTCGTAGGTGGTGCCCAGGACTTGGACCGAGTCCCGGTCGAGCAGGGAGGCGGCCCAGGCCTGCGGGAAGGTGAGCACCTTGTCCCGCTCGATGTCGTCGAGCAGCGCGGCCATCACGGGCGAACCTATGACCTGGGGCAGCGCCACGACGTCCGCGGAGAGGTCGGCGTAGGCGGTGACGGCCTTCTGGACGTCGTAGCCGTGGTCCTTGACGACGATCTCGATGCGCCGGTCGCAGACGCCCCCGCGGGCGTTGACCTCGTCCGCCCACATCTGCTGGGCCTGCACGATGCTCTTGCCGAGGGTCGCGTAGGGGCCGGTGAGGTCCGTCAGGGCGCCGAGCCTGATGGTCTTGTCGGTCACGCCGGGCCCGGCCTTGATGCCGTCGGCGCCGTCGTCGGTGCTCCCGGAGGAGCCGGCCTTGGAGCTGCATCCGGTGCCCGCGAGCAGCAGGGCCGCCAGGGTGGTGGCCAGCAGCGTCTTGGTGCGCGGTGCGGTGTGGTGCGTGTGCTTCACGGGGTGGGCTCCTTGGCTCGTACGGCGGGCGTGGGCGGGAGGGACGGGGAGGTGGTGCTCGTGGGCGGTGGGGCGGCTCGGCGGCTGCGCAGGCGGGCGCGCAGGCGGCGGACCAGGCCGTGCAGGCCGTCGGGGGCGAAGAGGAGGACGAGGACGATCACGGCTCCGTAGAGGTAGCGGGCGGCCTCGGTGGGGCCGACCGTGCCGTCGGTGGTGCCGGGGGCGGCCACCAGGGGGAGTTGGTCGGCGTAACGGGTCATCAGCAGGGGCAGCGCGGTGACGAAGACGGCGCCCGCGGTGGCTCCGGCGACCGATCCCAGCCCGCCGATGACGATCATGGCGAGGTAGTCGACCGACAGCACGAGGCTGAAGTAGTCGGGCACCACGCGGCGGAAGGAGAGGGCCAGCATCACCCCGGCGAGGCCCGCGTACATCGATGAGACGACGAAGGCCGCCGAGCGGTAGCGGGAGACGTCCACGCCCATGACGGCGGCCGCGGTCTCGCTGTCGCGCAGGGCCACCAGGGCGCGTCCGGGACGGCCGCGGAGCAGTCCGCGGGCGGTGAACCAGGTGACCGCGAGCAGGGCGAGTCCCAGGTACCAGAGCCGTTCCTCGGCGCCGAACGGCACGCCCAGCAGGGTCAGTTCGGAGTTTGTGGAGAAGGAGAAGCCGCCCAGTTCCAGTGGGGGCACCGAGCGGCCGTTGAATCCGCCCGTGACGGAGTCCGCGGTCAGCAGGACGTGGTGCCCGAGGAAGACCAGGGCCAGGGTGGCGACGCCCAGGTAGATGCCGCGCACCCGGCCGGCGACGGGGCTGAAGAGCCCGCCGGCCGCCCCGGCGAGCAGGACCGCGAGCACGGCGGCCACCGAGGTGGGCAGGCCCGGACCGGGCTCACCGGCCAGCCAGACGTAGCCATAGGCGCCCACGGCCAGGAAGAAGGCGTGGCCGAGGGAGAGTTGGCCGGCTGTGCCGGACAGCAGACCCAGGCCCACCGCTCCGACGGCCGCCGCCATCGAGAACAGTCCGATGCGCAGCCAGAACGCGTCGAGGTAGAAGGGCAGCGCGCACAGGACGGTGACGGCCACGACGGTCCAGACCGGACGGGTCGCGCGGGCGCGGGAGAGTCGCTCAGACACGGACGGCCGCCTTTCCGCCGAACAGCCCGGTCGGCCGCACCAGCAGCACCAGCACCATCACCGCGTAGGGAGCGACGTCGCCGAACCCCTCGCCCAGGACGTGCAGGTCGGTCTGGTAGCCCGCGATGAGTGCCTCGGTCATGCCGATCAGCAGGCTGCCCGCGAGGGCGCCGGGCGGCGAGGCCATCCCGCCGAGGATCGCCGCCGGGAACGCCTTCAGGGCGATCTGCCCGGTGGTGCGCTCCAGGCCGGGTGCGGGGAACGCGGCGAGGAAGACCGCCGCCAGGGCGGCCAGCGCGCCCGCCAGGCACCAGGCGAGCATGCGGATCCGCGCCAGCCGTACGCCCATCAGGGAGGCCGCCTCGACGTCCTCGGCCGCGGCACGCAGCGACAGGCCCCAGGAGGTGTACCGGAACAGGGCGAAGACACCGGCGATGACCACGGTGGAGACCACGATCGCGGCGATACGGCTGTCCGCGACGGTCACCGGCCCCAGGCCGCTGACCGCGTCGCCCCAGGGGTCGCCGAGCGAGAGCAGGTCGCCGCCGATACGCCGCGACAGGTCGGTGAGGATGAGGATGTCGACGCCGATGGTGACGATGGTCTGCACATGGGCGGTGTGCGGGTCCGGCCCGCCGGCCTGGAGCAGGAAGCGGTCCATGGCGCCGGCCACGGCAGCGGTCGCCAGGACGGACACCGCGAGGGCCCCGGCGAAGCCGAGGTCGTCGTGGAGTACGGCGGTGAGGTAGCCGCCGAGCAGGAGCAGGGAGCCGTGGGCGAAGTTCATGACGCCGGAGGCCTTGAAAATGATGACGAAGCCGAGGGCGACCAAGGCGTAGACCGCACCGAGGGCGAGGCCGTTGAAGACGTTGTCCAGGAGGGTGGTCATGCCGCGTCCTCCTGCTCGGCGCCGGTGCCGAGGTAGGCGCGCAGCACATCGGGGTCGCGGCGGACCTCGTCCGGGGTGCCGTGGGCGATGGCGCGGCCGAAGTCGAGGACGGTGACCTCGTCGGCGAGCCGCATCACCAGGCCCATGTCGTGCTCCACGAGCACGACGGACAGGCCGAGTTCGGCGCGTACGGTGTGCACGACCTCTACCGTGCGGGCGCGTTCGGCCGCGTTCATCCCGGCGACCGGCTCGTCCAGCAGCAGGACGCTGGGCTCCAGGCAGAGCGCGCGGGCGAACTCCACGCGCTTGCGGTCGCCGTAGGAGAGCAGGGCGACCGGGTGGTCGAAGTGCTGTGCGAGGCCGGTGAGTCCGGCGATGACGCGGGCCCGGTCGAGGTGTTCGCGTTGTTCGCGCCGTGCGTGCGGCAGGCGCAGTGCGCTGGCGGCGAACCCGGCCCGGGACAGGGCGTGGCGGCCGAGCATCAGGTTGTCGGCGACCGTGCCTTGAGTGGTGACGATGTTCTGGAAGGTGCGGGCCACGCCGAGGGCGGCGATGCGGTGCGGGGCCAGCCGGGTCAGGTCGGCGTCCCCGAGGCGCACGGTGCCCGTGGCAGGGCGGCACAGGCCCGACAGCACGTTGAAGCAGGTGGACTTGCCCGCTCCGTTGGGTCCGATGAGGGCATGGACCGAGCCCGGGGCGACGGTGAAGGACACCGCGTCCAGGGCGGTGAGCCCGGTGAACCGGACGGTCACGTCCGTCACGGTCAGTTCGGGCGGTGCGGTGGTGCGGACGGTCACGCGGCTCCCTGCCCCTCGGTGGTTCCGGCTCTCTGCGCG
This sequence comes from Streptomyces hawaiiensis, assembly GCF_004803895.1. NCBI lineage: Bacteria > Bacillati > Actinomycetota > Actinomycetes > Kitasatosporales > Streptomycetaceae > Streptomyces > Streptomyces hawaiiensis. The sequence goes on from NZ_CP021978.1 coordinate 400,187, forward strand.
GTCTCGGTTCCCTCTTCGGGGGTCTCGCCCAGGTACAGCCGCTTCACGGCGTCCGTGCGGGCGAGTTCGTCGACGGGGCCGGAGAGCCGGACCTCGCCGACTTCCAGGACGTGGGCGGTGTCGGCGAGGGAGAGCGCCATGCCCGCGTTCTGCTCGACGAGCAGGACGGCGGTGCCCTGGGCGTTGATCTCGCGGACGACCTCGGCAATCCGGTGGACCATCTGCGGGGCGAGGCCCAGGGAGGGCTCGTCGAGGAGGAGCAGGCGGGGCGCGGCCATGAGGGCCCGGCCGATGGCGAGCATCTGCTGCTCGCCGCCGGAGAGCAGCCCGGCTGCCTGCCGGGTGCGTTCGGCGAGGCGCGGGAAGAGCGTGAGGACCCGCTCCCGGGCCTCGGCGACCTGGTCCGGGCGGCGCCGGCCGAGACCGAGGCCGCCGGAGCGCAGGTTCTCGTCGACGGTGAGTCCGGCGAAAACCCGGCGCCCCTCGGGGACCTGGACGACTCCGGCGCGCACCGCGGTGACCGGGTCGCGCCCGTCGAGTTCCGTCGTGCCGTAGCGGATGCGGCCGGCCGTGACCGCGCCGCGGTGCAGGCGCAGGGTGCCCGACACCGCCCGCAGCAAGGTCGTCTTGCCCGCGCCGTTGGCGCCGAGCAGTGCGACGACCGTGCCGTGCGGGACGGTCAGGGACACGGAGCGAAGGGCGGACAGGGCGCGGCCGTAGGTCACGTCGAGGCCCTCGACGTGCAGGGCGGGCTCTTCGTCCGGTGGTGCTTCGGGCATCACGGCTCCTCGGATCCATGCCGTCGGGCACGGGTGCTTCTGGGGAAGGGCAGCTCACGACAGCACGGGCGCGGGCGGGCGGTACAGGTGTTCGGGCCGGGTGGCTGCGTGGTCCCAACGCGGGTCGCCGGGGATTGTGCGGCTGCCCAGGGGCGGGGACGTACGGCGCGGGAGTGCGCCGGGCGGGGTGCGCACTGCCGCAGGACGTCGGCAGGTGCATGTCGGCGGTGTGCCGGGGCAGCGAGAGGCAGGAGACGCGCGCCGCGTGCGGCCCGCCGCGCGCGGCGCGGGTGGACGGTCCGGTCAGCCGCGCAGCAGTCGGCGTGCCGTCAGTGCGAGGCTGATCTCCACCACGTCGTGCGGGCGCGCCAGACAGCGGCCGATGAGCTGTTCGCAGCGGCGCAGCCGGTTCAGGACGGTGTTGCGGTGGCAGTACAGCCGTTCACCGGCGCGCTGGGCGGAACCCTCGCAGGCGAACCAGGCGACCAGGGTCTCCAGCAGTACGTCCCGGTCGGCCGGTTCCAGGCGCAGCAGGGGGCCGAGCACCCGCTCGGTGAGGGTCGCGCCGAGTTCCGGACGGGAGACGACCAGCGCCTCGGGCAGGTGCTCGGTGAGCCGGACCGTGCCGCCCTCGGGCGGGCAGATGCTCAGGGCCAGGTCGGCCAGGCGCCGGGCGTCACCGACGGCGGCGAGTCCCGTCACGGCGCTGCCCACGCCGATCCGGCATCCGGAGGGGCCGTCGCCGGGCAGGGCGGGCGTTGCCGAGGGGTCGGGGTCGTCCTCACCGCTCTCCCGGTCCGCCGCGTCGCCGACCAGGACGATGCCGTAGTCGACGTCCACTCCTGAGTGCCAGTACGTGCGTTCGGCGAGCGGGGGGTCCTGCGGCCGGCCGCAGGCGACCGCGACGACGACGTACCGGCCGTGCTCCGGCAGGCACAGTCTCTCGGCGGTCTCGGGCAGGTCCGCGATCCGGCTCGTGCCGTCCAGGAGGGCCGCCGCCAGCAGGCGCACCCTGTTCTCGCGCCGCCAGGCAAGCTGCCGCTCGGCCTGTCGGTAGGCGTCCGCCACGAGGGTGCAGTGCTCGTCGACGAAGTTCCACACGTCGGTGGCCACGTGCACGAGGAGCCGGATGTCCTCGGGGTCCGAGCGGGTGGTCTCCTCGACCAGCCGCTGCCACACCAGGGACCCGCCCAGCCGGAACGCGTGCAGCAGGGCGTCCAGCGGCAGCCCCTGCTCGGCCCGGGTGACGCCGATCCGCCAGGTGCAGCGGTGGGCCGCCTCACGGGTGCCGCGCGGGTCGAGCAGCGAGGTCACGCTGTGTCGCAACGAGCGGTACACCTCCTGCCAGGTGGCGCCATGGTCGTTCTCCAGCGCGATCCGGTAGGCCGGTTCCTGCTCGCTCAGGACCGCCAGCAGCCGGTCGGTCAGGTCCGGCAGGTCGTCGAGCAGGACGCGGGCGGCCCGGTGCAGGACTCGCAGCGCGTCGGCGTCGATCAGCGACCGGATCCGTCGCGACCGCGGCTGCGGCTGCGACCGCGGAACAGGTGTGGGCCCGCTGCGGAACGTCGTACGTACACGTGCGGCAGGATGCATGGCGGTCCTCCCCCGACTTCGGCCTTCCGGCGGCCCCCGGGCCGTCCGGGCGCAGCGGCGTCCGGCGGGTGCGCTGCCCGTACGGCCGTCGTCACCCGCGTAGTGCTGCTTCGAAGAATGGCATACCGTCCGGTCGGTCCCCAGGGTCGTGCGGCGTCTTCTCCATGGGGCCGCCGAGATTTCCGGGGGTTCAGCGGTGCTCTTGGTCGACCATGCGGGCCAGTTCGACGCGGGAGCGCACGCCGAGAGCGGCGAAGACATTGCGCAGGTGGTAGTCGACCGTGCGGGTGCTGACGGCCAGCCGCTGGGCCACCTCCCTGTTGGTGGCGCCCTCGGCCACGTGGCGTGCGATCCGCAGTTGCTGCGGCGTCAGCCGCGAGAGCCCTGCGGCCGGCTCCTTCCCGGACGTGGCTCCGTTGGCGCGCAGTTCGCCGCGCGTCTGATCGGCCCAGGCCCCGGCGCCGCAGCGCTCGAAGGCGACCAGGGCGGCTCCGAGCCGGCTTCGGGCCTCCCGCAGCCGGCGGCGTCGCCGCAGCCACCGGCCGTACAGGAGCTCGGTGCGGGCACGCTCGAAATCGCCGCCCGACTCGTCGTGCAGGGCAAGCGCCCGCAGGTAGTGTCCGTCGGCTTCGCGGTCGTCCGCGGCTAGCAGGGCGCGGCAGCGCGCGAGCTGGGCCGGCGCGTGCGGATCGGCGCCGAAGGCCGCCCACCGGGCGAGGTCCGCGACGATCCCCCGGGCGTCCCCCGGCTGCCCGGCGAGCACCGCGGCCTCGACGAAGCAGGGCACGGCGAGCATCCAGACGGCGAAGTGACCACGCCGGGGGCCGGGTCCGACGAGCGGGCCGAGCCGGTCGGCGGCGTCCAGGGGGCGGCCGCGGGCCAGATCGGCGCGGGCGGTGGCCCACTCGGCCAGGGTCGCGGTCTGGGCCAGGCCGTGGCGACGGGCGGTGACCAGGGCGGCCGAGGCGTACCCGGCGACCGCGGCGGTGTCCCCCTCGATCGAAGCGGCCAGGGCGAGCATCGCACGGTGGCTCGCCGCGGTGTTGCGGTGGCCGGCCATCAGCGCCGCGCGCACGCCCTCCTCCGCGTGGGCGCGCGCTTGCGCATGGCGGCCGGCACGCAGTTCGCCGTAGGCCAGGTATTCCAGGGCGCGCGCCTCGGACGCGACGCACTCCGCGTTGCGGGCGGCGGCGAGGGCACGGGCCCCGGCGGTGCGGGCCGCGTGGACGTCCCCGAGCAGCAAGGCCGCCGCCGCGGCGCGCAGGAGCCGCTCGGGCCGGTCGTCACGGCGCGCCTGGTGCAGTACACGCCGCAACGGCCCGGCGGCGTGTTCCGGCCGCCGGGCCAGCAGGGCCCGCATGCCGTCGCGGTAGTCCCGGAAGAACGGGTCGCGGGCCCACCCCGGCCCCGGCGCGGCGCCGGCGAGCTTCGGCTGCCCGCCCTCTGTGGGGGGAACGGTGGGTTCTGTGGGGTCGGCCGATGGCGGGCCGTCGGCGTCTCGCACCGCCGCGGGGGCGCCGCCCCCGCGGCTTGCCGGGGCGCCGCGCGCTTCGGTCGTCGAGGCGCCGTACTCGTCGGCCCTCGGGGCGCCACCCCTGTCGGCGAAGGCCTCGGACGTGGTGCCGTACTCGTCGGCCGGCAAGGCGCCACCCTCATCGGCGAAGACCTCGGCCGTGGCGGTGCCTGGTGCGGCGTGCTCGTCCGCCGGCCCTGAGGTGTCCGTGCCGTCGAGGGTGTTCAGACAGACCATGACGTCGCCCGACGCCCAGGCGGCGTCCACCGCGCAGAGGCGTGCGGCCTCGGCCCGGTCCGGGGCATCGGCGGCCAGCAGGGAGGCGGCCAGCAGCAGGGTTTCGCGCGCGTCGTCCACCGGACCGTCGAGGAACTGCCGTCTGCCGCGCGCGAGTTCGCCGTGGCCGCGGTCCTCGGCGGCCGACCGGGCGGCGCCCCGGCCGTTCCGGCTCCCTGCGCGGGGGGCCGTCCGCACTCTGCTTCTGTCTCCCGTCACCCATCGGAGGTTACTTGCGCGTAAGGAAGACCGGAAGCCTGACGTCCGCGCGTCCCGGCGGGCCGATCCGCGGCTCCACCTGCGGGTTGAGCAAAGTATGGCCGGCGGGTGGATTGTGCCGCGGCCCAACGGCCGGCCGTCTCGCGTGTGCCCCGGCACGACACCGGCGGCGGAAGCGTCGCACGCGTCCGCCGCCGGTCCCCCTCGCTGCCGCGGCTCCGCAGTCGGGGGCCCGGGACGTCAGGAACCGTGCGGGCAGTTGCCCCGGTACTCCTCGATGGTCAGGCCCGGCCGGGGCAGCGGGCACAGGAACTGCTCGTAGCGGGTGTCGTTGTCGATGAACCGCTTGAGCCAGGAAACGCTGTACTTCGCGATCGTCGTGTGCGACGAGTTGGGTGTGAAGTGCGTCGCCGAGTTCAGCTCCAGGTAGCCCCGGTCCAGCGAGGAGGACAGGCTCGAGTAGAAGGGCTCGGCGTGGGAGGCGACCGGGGCGATGGTGTCTCCGTCGGCTCCGAAGATCAGGGTCGGCGTGGTGACCTCGGGCCAGGTCTTGTCGAGGTTCCACGGGGTCAGCGGGATGGCCGCCTGGAGGGCCGGACGCGACTTGGCGGCCTCCAGGCTGCCGCCGCCGCCCATCGAGTGACCCATGACGCCGAGGCGAGAGGCGTCGACGCGGCCGCGCACCGAGCTGCGCTGGGTGAGGTGGTCCAGGGCGGCCAGCAGCTGACGGCCGCGGGACTCGGGCTGGTCGAGCGTGGTGAGGGTGTCGATGGTGAACACCACGAAGCCCTGCGAGGCCAGACGCGGTCCGAGCCAGGCGATGGACGACTCGTAGGCGGTGTAGCCGGGCGAGATGGCCACCGCGCCGAAGGTGCCGTCGCTGGTGCTCGTCGGGTAGTAGATGGTGCCGCCGCCGAACCCGGTGACGGACAGGGAGGAGACGGACGTCTGCGACACGGCGTACGGGCCGCGCAGCGCCTCGATGCCGGAGGTGGTGGGGGCCGGGCCGCGCTCGTAGGGGTTGTCCGCGGCGTGGGCCCCCGGGCTGGTCAGGGGTCCCAGGCCGATGGCCAGGGCGAGTGCCGCGGCGGCGCCGGCCAGTCGTCCGGCCCGGCGCCCGGCTCGGCGGCCGCGGGTGGCGCGGGTGGGCGTGGGTGAGTCGGTGTGGGGGTGGAGTTGCACGACGAGTCGTCCTCTCTGTCGCGGCGGGTGGCCGTGCGCGGGCAGGCGGGACCTGGGGCGTCCGCCGCGTGCCCGCGGTGGGCACCGCCGTCGGGCTGGCCGTGCCACTGTCAGGGACCGGCCACCGCGCGGGGACCGGCAATGTCACCGGTCTTGTACGACCGCCACGGGAGGTGCGCCCTTCGTTGCGGGGCTCCTGGCGGGCTCATGTGCGGCGATCGCCCCGGGAGTGCCGGTCAAGCCGGCGGTGCCGGCGACCGCGAGGTCGAGGCCGAAGCCGAAGCCGATCAGCACAACACCCGTGGTCCGCCCGAGCGCACGGTCGACGCGGGGCTGGTGGAGGACCGGCGCGGCTTTGGACCCGAGGGCACAGCCGCCGGGCACCGGGCCATGGCCCGGTGCCGCAGCGCGTTGCGTGAGGTGCGGCTGCCGCCGGTGACGCGCTCCTTCCCGAGTGACACGCCGGTCACAGCCGACCCGGCATGAAGAAAGTCCGGCTCCCCCGCCGTCAGGCAGAGTGGCAGGGGAGCCGTCGCGACTGGCTGCTGCCACTGATCGACGGCGGGCGATCCAGCCAGGGCGCGGGGTCTTTCACGTATGGCGGCGCACGCGTCAGTCCACGAGCACCCCGGTACGCACCGCAGGGGCCCGCCCGGCGAGTGCGCTGCCGAAGTTCCCCTCGACCTCCGCCTTCTCCGCCGCGTTCGGATACGGGTTCGTGCACGAAGTGCCCGCGCTGGAACCGGACATCAGGCTTGAGCACGTGCCGGGCTTGCGGTCCGGCAGACCCAGGATGTGCCCGAGCTCGTGCGAGGAGATGCGGATCGTGTCGTAACCCTGGTCGACGGCCTGGCGCCCGATGTACACGGTGCCGTTGCCCAGGGTGGTGGGCAGGGCGCGCGGCCAGCCGTTGTCCGCGAGAACCCGTATGTTCGCTCGTTGCCCGGTTGCCGCCGGGCGTAGCTCGACGGAGTCGACACTCTCGTTCCAGATCGCCGCGCCCCGGTTGACGGCACTCCTGAACTCCGCGGAGCCGCTGGCGTCGTAGGTCAGGACACGGGCGGCCGGAGGAGCATCCGCGGCTCGGGGGGCGGCGGCAGCGGCCTGGCCACCCGTCAGGGACACGGACACCAGACAGGCGGCGGCGAGGCCGCCGGTCAGCATACGGACGTGCATGATCGACCTCCTTGTGGGGGAAGGGCAGTCGTGCTCATGACATTCTTTAGCCCATTGCCCGGCAAGGTCACCGCTGAATCCGTCAAACGGTGTCACTGATCGCGTGAACGCGCTTCGGACGTCACGCCGGCTCAAGTGCCCTGTCGGGCCGGGCCGTCAGGCGGCGGTCGCGACCGTGACGCCGATGGCGATGAACAACCAGCCGGTGGTCAGTTCCCAGCGGTGGCGGACCTTCGGTCTGGCCAGCAGGGCTCGCAGTCGAGCGGCGACGACGACGAGGGCGAACCAATAGGCGACGCCGATGACGACGTCCAGCATGCCGAGGAAGAAGATCTGCCGTGCCGGAGATCCGTCGCCGTCGACGAACTGCGGAAGGATACTGAGGAAGAACAGCGCGGCCTTGGGGTTGAGCAGGTTGGTCAGGAACCCCTGAGTGAAGCCGGACCGGAAGCGCCCCTGTGCGGGGTCCCCCTCATGGGGGGCGGCGTGGGACGCGACCCCGTGCGCGCCGCGCCTCTCCCGGGCGGCCCGGCGGGCGGCCAGTACGGCCCGCACACCGAGATACACGAGGTAGGCCGCCCCCATCAGTTTGATCCCGTCGTACACCACGGGTGAGCGGGTGGCGATCACCGAGAGACCGGCCGCGGCGGCCACCATGTGCACGCACAGCCCGGTCTGGGCGCCCAGTGCCGCGGCTCTGCCTTTCGAGGGATCCTCGGCCGCCGATCTGACCACTACGAGGAAGTCGGGGCCCGGCACCAAGTACGCCACCAGCACGACGCCGAGGAAGCCCACCAGGTCGACCGTCATCCGTCCTCCACTCCTGCGCCCTTGCGAAACCGCCTGCGGTCAGGGCCCGTTGGCGCCTCCGCGCGCCTTGGCCACCGAACCGGCGGCCTCGTCGAGTACCCCTGTGCGGGCCGCCCGGACAACCCGACTGCGGGAACCAGGGCCGAATCAGCGCCTGGACGGAAGTGATCATTGACCTCGTATTCACGACACGAGCACAATCTGCGGGCCTGCGTCCTTCGCCGGCGAACAGGGGGAGCCATGTGCGACAAGTGTCCTGACCGCGAGACGATCGCCGCCATCGCGCGCAATCCGGCGGCACCGGTCGAGGTGCTGACCCGGCTGCTGCACAAGGAAGCCGTCGCGGCCTGGGACGCGATAGCTTGGCGCGCTCTGCCGGACGAGGTGGTCGACGCGATCGTCGCGCACCCCGACCACAGGTTGCGGTCGGCGTTCGCGGCCAACCCCTCGGTGACGCCGGAACAACGCGCCCTGCTCATCGACGATCCCGACGCACGGGTGCGCGAGGCTCTGGCCTACGGACCCGACTGGTTCCGCATCCCCGTGGAGCCCCTCCCCCTGTCCGCCCAGAAGCGCCTGCTCGCCGACCAGGAGGCACGGGTCCGCCGGAGCGCGGCCACCTGCCGGTACACGGCTCCGGACCTGGTCGCCCGTCTCGCCGACCACCAGGACGCGCAACTCCGGCAGGCAGCCTGCCGCCAGTGGCCCCTGCTCTCCGACGACACCCGGAACCGTCTCCTCCACGACGCCGACGAGAACGTGCGCAAGGCAGCCATGAGGGAGGCCTGCCGCCACGACGCGCGGTACACCGACCTCCTGCTCGACGCGGGCCTCGGCCCCTTCGACCGGCAGGACGTGATCCGCTACGGCGCCATGAGCACGGCGACCGCCCAACGGCTCGCGGCGAGCGGTGAAGAGGCAGACCGGCGCGAACTGGCCGCCAACCTCGGCGTGGCCATCGACATCGTCCGTCCGCTGGCCGAAGACGACGCGCACAGCGTCCGGCTGGCCGTTTCGGTACGGCCCGAGCTGACGGAGACCGAACGTGCCGCCGTCGACATCGCCATCAGCCCGGCCGACCGGCTCACTCCCGTCGAGTGGGTGCGCCGCTACGCCGATCCCGACATGCTGCGCCGATGCGCCCGGTCGGCCCACATCCTCCTGCGCCGCAGCGCCGCCTGCAGTGCGCACCTGCCCGCCGACGCCGTCGAACCGCTCTCCCAGGACGACGACTACCCCGTGAGGCTCCTCCTGTGCGAGAACCAGCCGACCGTCGACGGCGAGGTCGTGCTGCAGACCTACCTGGACTGCAAGGTCATCACCAAAGGCGGTCTGCTCGGCCACCCCGGCTTCCCGCGTGCGGGTGCCGGCCGGCGCTTCGCCGATGACCCGGACCCCGAGAAGCGATGGCTGGTGGGAGTCGACACGCGAGCACCGGCCGCCGTGGTGGCCCGGCTGCTCGCCGATCCCGAGAGACGCGTGCGTGCCATGGCCGCCGCGCACCCCGCCCTGCCGGTCGACCTCGTCCTGAAGAGCTGCGAGGACCCGGAGCTCTCCTCCCCTGCCCTGAGCAACCCGCGCCTCCCGGCAGAGGTCATGCACCGGTACCTCGACGCCGTGGGCATCCCCCGCTGACGCCGTCGGCGGAGCCGCGAGGGCGGGCGGATCCTAGCTCGCCGCCGGCCCCCCGGCCCCGGGCAGCGGCGGCAGCGTCGTCCCGTGGATCCACGCCTGCAGCAGTTCCTCCACCGGTTCGGTCGAGAAGCGCGCCACGTGCGAGGTGAAGGCCGCGGTCGTGACCGTGCCGCCCCGGTGCAGTTGCCCCCAGCCGCGCAGCATGCGGAAGAAGGCGATGTCGCCCAGTGCGCAGCGCACCGCGTGCAGCACGAGTCCGCCGCGTTCGTAGAGCCGGTCGTCGAACATCGACTTGCGCCCCGGGTCCGACAAGCGCAGATCCTGCGGCAGCGGCGACAGCAACCGGTGCGCGGCGGAGGCGAGTTGCTGTGCCGTACGCCCGCCCGAGCGCTCCGACCACAGCCACTCCGCGTACTTCGCGAACCCCTCGTTCAGCCAGATGTGCCGCCAGTCGGCGATGGACACACTGTTGCCGAACCACTGGTGGGCCAGCTCGTGCGCCACCAGCCGCTCCGAACCCCGCGCCCCGTCCACATGGTTGGCGCCGAACAGCGACAGCCCCTGTGCCTCGACGGGCACGTCGAGTTCCTCCTCGGTCACCACGACCGCGTACTCGTCGAACGGGTAGGGCCCGAACAGCTCCTGGAACACCTCCATCATCTGCGGCTGGCGGGCGAAGTCCCGCGAGAAGTCGCCCAGCAGCTGCGCCGGGATGTGCCCGTGCTGCGGGACCCCGCCCGGGCCGGGGTCGCCCAGCAGCACTGTCTGGTACTTGCCGATCGCGAGGCCGACCAGATAGCTGGACGTCGGCGCCGACTGCTCGTACACCCAGGTGGTGGTGCTCGCCTTCGTCGTCCGGGTCAGCAGACGTCCGCCCGCCACCACCGCGTACGCCGACGGCGTGGTGATCGAGAGCTGGTACGACGCCTTGTCGGCGGGCCGGTCGTTGCACGGGTACCACGACGGCGCCCCGATCGGCTGGCTGGCCACGAGCGCCCCGTCCTCCAGCTCCTCCCAGCCGAGCCCGCCCCAGGGGCTGTTCACCGGCTCCGGGTTGCCCGACCACTGCACCTCGACCGTGAAGGGCGCCCCCGAGCGGACCGGCTTGGCCGGGCGGACGCGCAGTCTGCCGCCGCGATGCGTGTAGTGGGGCTGCCGTCCGTCGACCCGCACCCGGCCGATCTTGTAGTCGGCCAGGTTCAGCACGAACTCCGTGAGCGGCGCCCGTCCCGCTATGGCGTTGATGCGGGCCGTCCCGGACAGCCGGTTCGGGCCCGGGCGGTAGTCCAGCGCGAGCTCGTACCGGTGCACCCGGTAGCGGGGGTCGCCGTGCTCCGGAAAGTACGGGTCCGCGCCCGCCGCCTGCTGGACTGCCACTGCCGTCTGTTCTCCCTGCGCTGCGCTGCTGCCCCTGCGTGCCGGTCCGTCGCCCTCCGGCCCCGAGTGGCCCGCGCTCAGGGACGCCATGCCTCGATCGGGTTGCCGAGCCAGCGGGTGTCGTCGGGGACGCACTCCGCGGCCATGACGAGCGACGCGGGACCCAGCGTCGTACGGGCCCCGATCGTGCTGCCGGGCAGGACGATCCCGCCAGGGCCCAGCGTCGCGCCCTCACGGAGGACCACAGTATCCGTCCGCAAGATCCGGTCGTGGAAGAGGTGCGTCTGAAGGACGCAGCCCCGGTTCACGGTGGCGGCGTCCTGGAGCGTCACCAGATCGGTCTCGGGCAGCCAGTAGCTCTCCACCCACACGCCCTTGCCGATCCGTGCGCCCAGACCGCGCAGCCAGGCGGTCATCACGGGCGTGCCCGGCACCGCGCCCGCGAGCCACGGCACGGCGAGCACCTCGACGAAGGTGTCCGCCAGCTCGTTGCGCCATACGAAGGAGGACCACAGCGGATGCTCCCCGCTGCGGTGCCGCCCCACGAGCGACCACTTGGCGACGATCGACACGAAGGCCGCGCACCCTCCCGCCGCGAGCAGGACCAGCCCCGACAGCAGCGGCGCCCAGGCCCCCAGGGCACACAGCGCGGCGATCGTCAGCACCGCCAGACCCGCCGAGCAGAACACCGGCAGGATCCGGCACAGCTCCACCAGAGCGCGCGCCCACAGCAGCCGGGCCGGCGGTTCGTACGTACGGCTCTGGTCGCCGTCGGCGGCGGCACGCGGCAGCTTCACCGGCGGCAGACCCAGGTACGAGGTGCCCTTCTTGGCCTTCTTGGGCGTCGCCGACAGCACGCCGACCAGCCCGCCGTCCGGCACGCTCCGCCCCGACGCCGTCATGCCCGAGTTCCCGAGGAAGGCCCGCCGTCCGATCTCGGCCCGACCGATCCGCATCCAGCCACCCCCGAGCTCGTACGGAGCGGTCAGGGTGTCGTCGGCCAGGAACGCGCCCTCGCCGACCGTCGTCAGGGTGGGCAGTGCCAGCACGGTCGACACCTCGGCGCCACGCCCGATTCGCATGCCGAGCAGCCGCAGCCACACCGGCGTGACCAGCCCGGCGTACAGCGGGAACAGCGTCTCCCGCGAGCGGTCCATCAGCTGCGTGACCGTCCACGCCTGCCATCCGACCCGGCTGTGGGTCGGGTGCGTTCCCTCACGCAGCCCCAGGCTCAGCAGCCGTACGGCGATCAGCAGCAGCACCGCGTACGTCAGTCCGTAGGTGAGCGTCGCCGGGACGACGGCCAGGGCGGCGCCCGTGAGGACCGATCCCGGCGTGACGAAGACCCGGGTGACGAGGAGCGCGGCCAGCCCCGCCAGCACCGGAAGGGCGGTCAGCGCGAGGCCGGTGAGGCCGTACATCACGCTCCAGTACGTCCCGCGCCGCGGCCGTTCCCCGGGCCAGTTGCGCTTGGCCTTGCCCAGCTTGACCGCGGGCGCGCCCGCCCACCGCTGACCGGTGGGAATCTGCCCGGCGACCGCGGACCCGGGCGCCACCTCGGCCCGCTTGCCCACCCGGGCGCCGGGGAAGAGCACGCTGCGGGTGCCGACGACGGCGTGCGCGCCCACCTTGACCGTGCCGATCTCCAGCCGGTCGCCGTCCAGCCAGTAGCCGGACAGATCCACCTCGGACTCCAGGGCCGCGCCACGCCCCAGCTTGAGCATGCCGGTGACCGGCGGCAGCGAGTGCAGGTCGACGTCCGGGCCGACCTTGGCGCCCAGGGCTCGCGCGTACCGCTCCAGCCACGATCCTGTCAGCGACGTCGCCCCGCTGAACTCGGCCAGCCGCTCGGCGGTCCACAGCCGCAGATGTACGCCGCCTCCGCGTGCGTACCGGCCGGGCTGCACGCCGCGGAGCAGCAGCCGTGCGCCGCCGGCGGCCAGGGCGAGCCTCCCCGGCGGGCTGAACAGGGCGACGCCGGCGACCGCGAGGAGCCACCAGGGGGCCGTGGGCAGCCACGCGTAGGCGGGCAGCAGATTACCGAGCGCGGCCAGTGCCACGGTCCAGCGCAGGCCGAGGAGGGTGAACAGCGGGACGAGGAGCAGCAGTTGGATTGCCTGGGCGCGCCTCGGCACCGGGGTGACGGTGCGCCGGGCCTCGTCGTCACGCGCCGACTTCTCCAGGCGCCGGGCCAGCTTGCGCAGCACCGGCTGCTGGTAGACGTCGAGGACGGCCGCGCTCGGGTAGCGGGCGCGCAGCCGGGTGGTGAGCTGGGCGGCGGACAGACTGCCGCCGCCGATCGCGAAGAAGTCGTCGCCGGCGCTGGTGACCGGGATGCCGAGCACTTCGGTCCACTGCTCGGCGAGCCATGCCTCGGTGCCGTAGAGCTGCTCCGTGGGACCGCCCGTCTCCAGGTCCTTCAGCGGCCAGGGCAGCGCGTTCCGATCGACCTTGCCCGATGTGCGGGTCGGCAGCTCCTCGACCGGCGCGAGCAACGGCACGAGCGCGGCGGGCAGTTCGGCCCGCAGCTTCTCGACGGCGCCGGCGTGGTCCCACCCGTCCTGGGTGACGACGTACCCGACGAGGAGCTGATTGCCGCTGCGAGCGGTCCGTACGGCGGCCGCGGCTCCGGCGACCCCGGGCAGGCCTTGGAGCGCGGCATCGACCTCACCGAGCTCGATCCGCCGTCCGCCGAGCTTGATCTGCTCGTCGGCCCGCCCGAGGAAGACCAGCCCCTCGGGCTCCGCCCTGACGAGGTCGCCGCTGCGATACGCCCGCTCCCACCCCAGGGAGTGAAGGGGCGCGTACTTCTCCGCGTCCTTGTCGGTGTCGAGATACCGGGCCAGCCCGACCCCGCCGATGACCAGTTGCCCGCTGCCGCCCATGGGGACGGGCTCGCCGGTCTCGTCGACGACGGCCAGTTCCCAGCCGTCCAGGGGCAGCCCGATCCGGATCGGCTCCTGACCGCTCATCAGCGAGGCGCAGGCCACCACGGTCGCCTCGGTCGGCCCGTAGGTGTTCCAGACCTCGCGCCCCTCGGTCACCAGCCGCTGGGCCAGCTCGGGCGGGCAGGCCTCACCGCCGAAGATCAGCAGCCGTACGTCGTTGAGGGTCTCCGGCTCCCACAGCGCGGCGAGCGTGGGCACCGTCGACACGACGGTGATCTCCTGCTCGACCAGCCAGGACCCGAGATCGGCGCCGCTCCTGACCTGCGCACGCGGCACCGGCACCAGACAGGCGCCGTAACGCCATGCCAGCCACATCTCCTCGCAGGAGGCGTCGAACGCCACCGACAGTCCCGCCATGACCCGGTCCCCGGGGCCGAGCGGCTCCTCGGTCAAGAACAGCGTGGCCTCGGCGTCCACGAACGCGGCGGCGCTGCGGTGCGAGACGGCGACACCCTTGGGTTTCCCGGTGGAGCCGGAGGTGAAGATGATCCACGCGTCGTGCTCGATGCCGGGGCGTGCGGCGGGGGCCTCGCCGGCGCCGTGCACGGTGATCTCGTGCCCGGCCCCGATGACGGCCCGTACGTCCGCCTCCCCGAACACCAAGTCGGCCCGCTCGTCGGGGTCCTCGGCGTCGACGGGGACGTATGCGGCACCGGCCGCGAGCACGGCGAGGATCGCGGTGTAGAGCTCGTTGGTGCCGGACGGGACCCGGACCCCCACCCGGTCCCCGAGCCCGACTCCGGCGGAGGCGAGCCGTCGGCGCAGCCGCTCCACCTCCGCGGCCAGCGCGCGGTAGGTGAGACCGCTCGTGCCGTCGTCCAGGGCGGGCTCGTCGGGATGCGACAGCACGGACGCCTCGAACACGTCGACGAGCGTGCGCGGTGGGGCCGCCGGACGCCCCGAGAAGCGGGCCGCGTCCCCGAACTCCTGCTGGATCTCCGAGCCGAGCTCTTCGCCGAGCAGGCCGAGAGCGTCGCTCTCCCTTATGGCTGCCATCCGGTCCTCGCGTCTCCATCCCGGACGACTCCGGGGCGCTGGCGGGCCCGCAGGTGTGCCTGGGGTTGTCCGGCTCCAGCTCGGTAACAAACCGGAAATCTTAGTAGGACGCTGGATTTGGGCGCTTCGGTACACCGGTTGGAGTGTCCGTTCGAGGCCGGGCGGGGTCGACGACACTGATGCTGACCTGGGGATCTTCCGGCGAACGAGACTTCCCCCACAGAGGGAAGTCCTGTGCTGTGCCGGTGCGGAGTGTGCTGACCCTTCAGCGCACCACGCGGTAGCGGAGGTAGACGACGTTCGAGCTGAAGGTGCGGGTCTCGACGAGTTCCAGGTCCACCCGGCGCTCCTGTCGGGGAAAGAACGGAATGCCGCCGCCGACCAGCACCGGGTAGACGATGGCCCGGTACTCGTCGATGAGGCCGGACGCTGCCGCCTCGGCGGCGAGAGTCGCGCCGCCGATCGCGATGTCTCCCTCTCCCGGCTCGGCACGCAGCCGCTCGATCTCCTCCACCGGGCCGCCCGAGGCCAGGCGGGCATGGCCCCGCACCGCCGACAGCGTGTTGGAGAACACCACCTTCGGGA
Source organism: Streptomyces hawaiiensis (assembly GCF_004803895.1). Lineage (NCBI taxonomy): Bacteria > Bacillati > Actinomycetota > Actinomycetes > Kitasatosporales > Streptomycetaceae > Streptomyces > Streptomyces hawaiiensis. Next base: position 415,276 of record NZ_CP021978.1, read on the forward strand.
GCGGATTCCAGAGCGCGGCCCACTCGCGCATCGAGTCGTCGAACGAGGGATCCTGGTCGGCGGTCTCCCAGTACAGCATCGTCTCGTAAAGCCGACGTCCCAACAGGTGGACGCCGACGTCTCGAATCTCGTCGATCCAGAAGCGAAAGACCTCCTCGTCGGGCGTCGTCCAGTCGAACCCGCCGTCCGGCCCGACGATGTAGCCGTCAAGCGAGACGTTCATCGAATAGGTCACCCTGCGCATCAGAAGTCCTCCTCGGTAAACGAGTTCGACCATACTTTTCTACGGCGTGTCGCAGTCACAAGCACGCGGTGTAGTCGCCGCCATGGACGACGGCAACAGCGTCGGAGAGGCCGAGGGGTGGGTGTGGGCGGCTTGCAGGAACATGGCGGCGCCGCGGACGGCCGCGGTGTGCGGGGCCGGGACGATCCGCAGCGGTGCCTTCAGCCGGACGGTGAGGGGGTGGGTGATCTCGGGGGCGCAGGGCTCCCCCACCGGCCAGGAGGATGCCGCGCCGCAGGGCACCGGCGGTCCGCGTGGTGCGGTCGTGGCGGCGGATCGCGGTCAGCATCGCGACCACCGCTTCGACGATCTGCTCGGGCGTGGTCGTCTCATCGAGGTCGCTGGTGCCCACGGCTTGCGGTGCGCGTCGGTGACGGCGCCGTCGCACAGCAGCACCGCCTCGGTGAGGTGGGCGCCGATGTCGACCACGATCACCGGCCGGGACATGTCCACGTCCGCGGCCAGGGCGATGCTCCGGGCACCGGGGACGGTCAGGACGCTGCGGGGCCGCAGCACCTCCACCGCTGCGCGCCCGGGTGCGGTAGGCGACCCCGTCCAGGACGGGCGTGGTGACGATGACCACGGGGCGGGTGAACCTGGGCAGCCGGTCGCCGAGCAGGCGCTGCAGCATCCGGGAACAGCCCGGGGTGTCGATGATGGTGCCGCGCTGGACGGGGTGGACCGCGCCGGTGCCGGGATGCGGTCTGGGCGTCATGCTCGTCGCGAACGCCGCGCTGCTGCGGCTCGGCCTGGCGCCGCTGGACCGGCTCACCAAGCTGATGACCACCGTGGACCTGCTGCGCCCCGGCCAGCGCCTGCCCGCTTCCGGCGGCGGTGAGGTAGCCGAGCTGATCCGTACGTTCAACGGGGTCTTCGCCTGGCTGGGCAAGCCCGTGGACGGGGTGTTCCTGGCAGCACTGCTCACCGTCATCGGCTACTCCGTCAACGACTCCGTCGTCCTCTTCGACCGCGTCAGGGAACTGGACCGGCGCGGCCTCGGGTCGCCGTTCCCCGGCATCGTGAACCAGGCCATCGTGCAGACCCTGCCCCGCACCGTGAACACCGGCATGGGCGCGGCGTTCATACTCACCGCCCTCGCGGTGCTGGGCGGCTCCTCACTCACGGACTTCGCCCTGGCGCTGCTCGTCGGCCTCGCCGTCGGGACGTACTCCTCGGTGTTCACCGCGGCTCCCGTGGCGATCGGGCTGCACCGCCGCTTTCCCCGGGTGAAGCCGTCTCGTCAGGGCGGAGCAGTCACGACGTGAGCCGGTCCAGCGAGGCCGGGCCCGGGGCCACACCGTCTCCTCGGCCGGGCCGAGGGCCAACTCCCGGGCGCGGCCGCGGCGGTGAGAGTCGCTCGTGGCGCGACGCGGGGCGGGGGCCGGCGCCCCGGCGGTGAGGCGCCGCAGGGGGACGGCGCACGGGGCCGTCCCCAGGGCGACCGGGCGCGCGGCCCCGAACCGCCGTCGAACTGCACGGGCACGTGCGCGGCCCGGCCGGCCCTCCCCAGCCCCTTCAACGCCGCGGCGCGCCGCTCCGGGTCCGGCTGCGCCGACTCCCGCAGGAACGATCGATGCATGCCCAACGCATCCCCGCGGAATTCCGATCGCCCGTGCTCTCCGCGTCACACGCGGCCAGCGGCGCCTGTCGGCGAGGGCCGGTCGACTCGTCGCCGGACGGCCCGGAGCCGGGTCCTCCGCCACGCGTGAGGGTGGAGGACCCGGCTCCCGGTGAGTGGCGGATCAGGACGACTGGGCGCTCTGGTACAGGTTCTGAGCGTCCGCGCCGAAGTACGGGCCGTACATGGCGTTCGGCAGGAAGTTGTACTTGAAGCTGTTCACCGAGGACTGCAGGCCGGTCCCGGTGGCCTCGCTGAACTGGGTGAACCAGGGGCCTCCGCTGGAGCCGCCGGTCATGTTGCAGGTCAGGCCGTGGTCCTTGGACAGCAGGAAGTCGCGGGTGGTGGTGCCGCTGCAGTAGATGAACTTCTCACCGTCGTACGGCGCCGCGGCCGGGAAGCCGAAGGAGTACATGGCCTTGTTGTAGCCGGTGTTGAAGGCCAGGCCCTGGCCGCCGACGACGTCGGTCAGCTTCTTCCCGTCCAGCGGGGCGACGACGGCGGCGCCGATGTCGTAGTTGATGTCCTCACTGGCCGTCCACTGCGGCGTGGACAGGGTCTTGGACGCGGTCCAGGTGCCGTACGGGCGCTGCCCGTCGTGGTAGCCGGGCACGAAGACCCAGTTGGTGTGCCAGGCGCCCTCCATCTTCACGCAGTGGCCGGCGGTGATGACGGTGCTCTTGTTGGCGCTGGTGACGGCGTTGCCGGAGCAGGACGCGGTGCGGCCCTGGTAGCTGAAGAACACCCGTCCCGCGGTCTTGGCCACCGCTCCCCCGCCGGACCAGGGTCCGCCGCCGTGCGGGAAGGCCAGGGGTCCCGTGGCGGAGGCGGGCGCGCTGGGGGCCACGACCGTCGTCCTGCCCTTGCGGGGTGCCGGTGACCGTACGTCGGAGCGGTCGACGGTGAGGAGGTCGAGCGGGGTGGCCTCGCGCATCCGCTGCGGGGTCCAGAAGGCCAGGGCGCGTTCCTGCGCCGAGGGCGTCGTCACGCCGGGGTCCGGTGCGGCGCCGGCCGGTGCTGCGGTGACGCCGGTCGCCAGGAGCGCGGCGACGCCGGCGAGCGCGCCGAGGGCGGAGCGGCGGACGCGGGTGCTGCCGCCGGACGGGCGTGGGCTGCGGGTTCGGCCTATCACGCGGTCTCCTTCTGCTGTGGGGGCCGGGCGGCGGGAAGCCCGCCCACCCGGTCAGGCAGGGGTGTCACTGCGGACGGTCAGGGGGCAGCGTGCCACCAGGAGGCCGATATGGACAGGTGCATGTCATGACGTTGGCCGAAACTCCACGTTCTCTGCGCGCGGGGCGGGACCTGTGGGCACAGAAGAACCCGGCCTCACCGTGGAGGCCGGGTTCGCAGTGTGCGCGCCTGGGTCAGAGGATGGGGCCGGAACCGCTGGGGCCGCCCGGCTGGACGCGGCCGCGCCATGCGCCGGATTCGACTCCGCGCTCCTCGATGTACTGCTTGAAGCGCTTCATGTCGCCCTTCACCCGGCGGTCGATCGTGCCGATCATGTCCGCGGCCTTCTCCGCGGCTCCGCTGGGCTCGACATCCATCACGAGCTCCACCCTGGTGTGGGTGTCATCGAGGCGCTCGAAGCGGACGGAGCCCCTCTGGTGCGTGTCTCCGCTGGTCGTGCGCCAGGTGACCCGCTCGTCGGCCAGCTGGTCGACGATCTCGGTGTCGAACTCGCGCCGTACCCCGCCGATCTTGGTGGTCCAGTGGTTGTGGCGGTCGTCCAGCTGCCTGATCTCCTCGACGCCCTCCATGAAGTTCGGGAACTCCTCGAACTGCGTCCACTGGTTGTAGGCGGTGTGGACGGGGACGGCGACTTCCACGGTTTCCTTGATGGTGCTCATCTGAATGCCTCCGTTTTCACTGATCGACTGCAGGAGGCCCATCGGCCCACACAGGTCCGGGCCCGCGAAGACCGAGTACCCGGGATGCTCCGGTTGCCACATCGGATGTGATCAGTGCCGAGCCGGTACGGCTCAGGCCGGAGGGGGCGGCGGCCCTCGCCGTTTTCCGAGCGGAAGCCGTGGCCGAGCTCGGGGGCCACGCGGTGCCGGGGAGACCCGCTCCGCCCTGTGTCGGCGCGCGGGTCCGGGCCCCAACTACAGGGCGCACTCCGCGACTCGCGGCGGCTTCACGAGGCCGGCGGCGGCCGGGGTGATCCCGGCCGCGGCGAACGTGTCCGAGTCAGAACCGGTCGTGCTGCTGCGGCTGCCCCTGTGCCTGGCCGCTCGGGCCGTTCGTGCTCTGGGTCTGCAGCTGCTCCGCCTGCTCCTTGGTCAGCTTCTGTTCCGTGCCGCAGAAGGTGCACTGCGTCAGGTACTTCGTCGAGATCGGGAACAGCGGGACGAAGAACAGGGTGAACTTCGTGACGCGCTTCCTGAGCGTGTGGGCGGCGGGGTTTCCGCACTGCCCGCACACCAGCGTCAGTATCGCCAGCTGGTACAGATATCCCTTGGTGCCGAAGATGATCACGTGTCGGTCCTTCCCGGTCGGATCTTCACCCAGTGTCCTGTATCGCGGCGGTCACTGTGCCCGGCGGGAGCTGGTCCAGTCGGGTGACGGTGGGCCGGGCGTCTCGCGGGGCGCCGATACGCTTCCGCGGGACCACGATCTCACCCGAAACGCAGTCCGTGCCCACCGACGACCTGGGTTCCCTCGTCGTCCAGCCCTGGCGGGGCACGACCCCCGACGGGAACGTCCCCTACCTCCTGGTCTGCTCCCTCGGAGACGGTGCGAACGGTCCGGAGGGCACGACACGCCACAGCCCGGGCCGCGTGAGGGTGGCCCGGGCTGTGGTGTGCCCGGGGTCAGCCGGACAGGGCCGTCAGCACCACGGCCTTGGCCTCCTCCTGGACCCGGCCGAGGTGGTCGGGGCCGAGGAAGGACTCGGCGTAGACCTTGTAGACGTCCTCGGTGCCCGAGGGGCGGGCCGCGAACCAGGCGTTGTCCGTGGTCACCTTGATGCCGCCGATGGCCGCGCCGTTGCCCGGGGCCTCGGTGAGCACCGCCGTGACCGCGTCCCCGGCCAGGGTGTCGGCGCTGACCTGGGCCGGGGAGAGCTTGGCGAGCAGGGCCTTCTCCTCACGGGAGGCGGGGGCGTCGATGCGCGCGTACGCCGGTTCACCGAAGCGGGCGGTCAGCGCCGCGTAGTGCTCGGAGGGCGTCTTCCCCGTGACCGCCGTGATCTCGGAGGCGAGCAGCGCGAGCAGGATGCCGTCCTTGTCGGTGGTCCACACGGAGCCGTCCCGGCGCAGGAAGGACGCCCCGGCCGACTCCTCCCCGCCGAAGCCGATGGTGCCGCCGGCGAGCCCGTCCACGAACCACTTGAAGCCGACGGGCACCTCGACCAGCTCGCGCCCCAGGTCGGCGGCGACCCGGTCGATCATGGCCGAGGAGACCAGGGTCTTGCCGATGCCGGTGGTGGCCGGCCAGCGGTCGCGGTGGGCGTAGAGGTAGGAGATGGCGACGGCCAGATAGTGGTTGGGGTTCATGAGGCCGGCGTCGGGGGTGACGATGCCGTGCCGGTCGGCGTCGGCGTCGTTGCCCGTGGAGATCTGGAAGCGGTCGCGCTGCTCGATGAGCGAGGCCATCGCGTACGGCGACGAGCAGTCCATGCGGATCTTGCCGTCCCAGTCCAGCGTCATGAACCGCCAGGTGGGGTCGGTGTGCGGGTTGACCACGGTCAGGTCGAGGCCGTGCTGTTCGGCGATGCGGCCCCAGTAGGCGACCGACGCCCCGCCGAGCGGGTCGGCTCCGATGCGGACGCCGGCCGCGCGGATCGCGTCGAGGTCGAGCACGCCGGGCAGGTCGGCGACGTAGGTGCCGAGGAAGTCGTAGCGGCCGGTGGTGGGGGCTGCGAGGGCGCGGGCGTGGGGGACGCGCCGTACGTCCTTCAGGCCGCCCCGGATGATCTCGTTCGCCCGGTCCTGGATCCAGGAGGTCGCGTCGGAGGCGGCGGGGCCTCCGCTGGGCGGGTTGTACTTGAAACCGCCGTCGGCGGGCGGGTTGTGGGAGGGCGTGACGACGACGCCGTCCGCGAGGCCCGTGGGGCGGCCGCGGTTGTGGGTGAGGATGGCGTGCGAGACGGCCGGGGTGGGCGTGTAGCCGTCCGCGTCGTCGATCAGCACGGTCACCTCGTTGGCGGCGAACACCTCCAGGGCGGTGACACGCGCGGGCTCCGAGAGGGCGTGGGTGTCGGCGCCCAGGAAGAGGGGGCCGTCGATGCCCTGGCCGGCGCGGTACTCGCAGATGGCCTGGCTGGTCGCGGCGATGTGGTCGTCATTGAACGCGCTCGCCAGTGACGATCCGCGGTGTCCGGAGGTCCCGAACGCGACGCGCTGCCCCGGGTCGTCCAGGTCGGGGCGGAGCGCGTAGTACGCGGTGACCAGCCGAGCGACATCGACGAGATCCTCGGGTCCGGCCGGACTTCCCGCTCGCTCGTGCTGCATGGGCCCGCTCCTCCGCATGGGTTGATCCTTCGCTTGCGGTCTCATCCTTCCTCGTCACGGCGGTGACGCGCGAGGGGGGCGCCCCGGTGAGGGACGGATGTGCGCCAGACCACGCGGAAGGGAGCGGCACGGGGCACGAGGAGGCGGCGCCACGGACCACCGGGCCACCCGGTGGCGCGTCGCGCCGCCCGCTCCCCTCGTGCCGGCACGTCCATCGCGCCGGCCGTGCTCAGATCCGCCCGCCGGTGAGCCGGGTGAGGGGGCCGTGCGCGCCGCGTTCCGCACGACGTCCGACGGCGTAGGACGCCGCGCTCAGGGCGGTCAGGCCCGCTCCGACGCCCGCGGCCACGATCTTGCGGTGGGCGATGACCGTCCAGGCCGTCTTCGCGGTGGTGGCGACGTGGCCGGAGGCCGTGACGACCGCCTGGCGGCCCGCCTCGACGCCCTTGGCCGCGGTCTGCGCGGCCGCCTTCGCCGTCTCGGCGGAGCGCTCCGCGCCGGACTTGGCCGCTGACGCCGCCTCACCGGCCTTGTCCGCGGCGCCCTTCGCCGCCTGGGACGCCGGCGCGGTCGCCTTGTCCGCCGTGCGGCGGGCCTTGGACTCGGCGGTCCGTACGGTGGTGGGCTTCTGATTCGTGCGCTTGTTCTCTTCAGTCATGGACACCGACTTGCCTCTGACTCCGGCGGCAAACACATTCGGTCGCGCACCGACCGGGCGGGGGTGTGCCTGAGCACCTCGCCGAAGGGGTAGGCGCACTACAGGCAAGCGACATCACTACAGGAAGGAAGGTGCGTCATGGCCGGAATGCTGGATCGCCTCAAGCAGTTCGCCCGGAGCCCGCAGGGGCGGCGGGCCGCGGAGCAGGCACGGAGGGCCGCGGCCGACCCCCGCAAGCGGGCCCAGGCCCAGCGGCTGCTCGGCAAGCTCAAGGGCCGCCGCTGACGGCGGGCGCCCATTCCTCCCGGTATCCAACTCCTCGGACACACAGGTGTGTTCATGCCCGGCTTGGGCACTTGGGTCGCACCACACGCACCTGAGAGGAGCTGGTTCGATGGGCAGGGCGGGAAACGGCAGGCGGGTCTGTGCCTTAGGCGTCGCCGGAGTCCTGGCGGGGACTGTGCTGGTCGGCTGCGGCGACTCCGGCGACGACGCGCGGGGCGGCTCGGCGACACCGAGCGCCGGCGCGCGGGAGCAGGGCACGCAGGCGGTGCGATCGGCCTACGACAAGACGGCCGAGGAGGACACCGCCAAGGTGAAGCTGCGGGTGCGGACCTCGGCCCAGGGCGCCTCGCAGACCGCGAACGGGCAGGGCGCGGTGGACCTGGACGACGGCGACAGCGTCATGACGCTCACGGTGCAGGGGCAGCGGATCGAGCAACGGGTTGTCGACCAGGTCCTCTACCAGAAGCTGCCCAAGGGGCAGGCGCCCGCCGGCAAGCCCTGGATCAAGATCGACCTGGGGAAGGTCGTCGCACAGCAGGGCACGGGCGACCGGTCCATGAGTGATCCGGCGCAGTCCGCGGCGTACGCCAAGGCGATCACCGACAAGGACGTGACCAAGAAGGGCACGGCCACGATCGACGGTGTGCAGACCACGCACTACCGCGTCTCCGTCGACATCGCCGAATTGCCCAACGGCGACACCCTGCGCAAGCAGGTCGGCCCGACCCTGCCGATGGACGTCTGGCTGGACGACGAGGGCCGGATGCGCCGTCAGCAGATCGACATGACCATCAAGACCCCGGAGGCGACCCAGCGGTCCTCGACCGACGCCTCGTCCGCGCCCGAGAAGGTCACGGTGCGCACGGTCATGGACTTCACCGACTTCGGTACCGAGGTGGAGGCGGACGAGCCGCCGGCCGGACAGGTCACCGACATGACCGGCAAGGCGCTGGAGCAGGGCAAGCGGCAGAGCTGACCCGAGGTCACCTCGCTGCCGGGCCGCGGAGGCGCCGTACGAGGTCCTCCGCGGCCCGAGGCCACTCGGGGTACTCGAAGGCGAAGCCCGCTTCGAGCAGGCGGCCGGGGACGACCCGGCGGCTCTTGAGCAGCAGTTCGGTGTCCGAGCGCAGGACGAACGCGCCGATCTCCGCCATCCAGCGCGTCGCGGGCAGGCCCACCGGGACGCCCCACGCGGCGCGCAGGTCGCGCATGAAGGCGCGCTGCGGCAGGGGCCCGGGAGCGGCGAGATTGACCGGGCCCTCGATGTCGTCCCGGGCGACCAGGAACTCGACCGCCCGGACGAAGTCCCGGTCGTGGATCCAGGACACGTACTGGGCGCCACCGCCCACGGGGCCGCCGAGGCCGAGCCGGGCCAGCCGCAGCAGGACGTCGAAGACGCCGCCGCGGTCCGGGCTCATCACCATGGCGGCACGCAGGGCCACCTTCCGCGTGTGCGGGGTGCCGGCCCTCTCCTGCTCCCGCTCCCAGGCCTTGGCGATGTCGACGCTGTACCCCCAGTAGCCCGGGACATCGGGTTCGGTGCCGCCGATCACGCCGGTGGCCTCGTCGTTGGCCGCGTCGAAGCGGTGGGCGTACACGGTCGCGGTGCTCATCTGCAGCCAGACCCGGGGCGGCCGGCCCGCCGCGGCGATCGCCTCGCCCACGACCCGGGCGGAGTGGACCCGCGAGTCCATCATCTGCCGGAGGTTGGCGGGCGTGTAGCGGCAGTTCACGCTCCGGCCGGCCAGGTTGACCACGACATCGCTGCCGTCGATCTCGGCCACCCAGGGGCCCGGGGTCGCGCCGTCCCAGTGCACTTCGCCGGGCCCGGCGGGGTGCCTGCTGAGCACCACGACGTCATGTCCGGCCGCGCTCAGCGCGCCCTTGAGGACGGTGCCGACCTGTCCGGTGCCGCCGGGTATCACGAACTTCATGAAGGTCTCCCCCTCGAGGTGTGAGAGTGACCCTAGCCCATATTTGAACGCGTTCAAAACGCTGGGAGCGGGGAGGCTCACCCTGCCCACATGCGCCATCGGGCAAGATGGGGCCCATGAGCGTAGTCAAGATCAACGTGCTGACCGTGCCCGCCGAGCAGCGGGAGACGCTGGAGAAGCGGTTCGCCTCCCGCGCGCACGCCGTGGAGAACTCCGACGGGTTCGAGTGGTTCGAGCTGCTCCGCCCGGTGGAGGGCACCGACACCTACCTCGTCTACACCCGGTGGCGTGACGAGGAGTCGTTCCAGGCCTGGATGGAGGGGCCGATGAAGTCCGCGCACCAGGGCGGCGGCGAGGGCGGCGAACGGCCGAAGCCCGCGGCGAGCGGCTCGACCCTGTGGTCCTTCGAGGTGGTGCAGCAGGCCGGGCCGAAGGTGGCGTGAGCGACAGCGCACCGTACGAGGTCCCCCATGCCGCATCGCATGGGGGACCTCGTACATGACGGCCGTGACGGCGCTCAGGTGCGCCGGGAACGCGTGGGCACGGCGGTGCGGCCGACCGCGGCCGCCAGCTTGCGCAGCCGGCGCCAGTCGAGACGCGGAGGCGCCTCGGGGACTCCGGGGCGGTTGCGGGGCACCCGGACACGCAGGGCGCGGCGTGCGATGCGGCAGTGGACGGGGGCGGCCATGGTGAGCGCCTCGCCGTCGAGGCCGACCTCCAGCTGCGGTTCGTCGGCGTCGACGACGACGTGCTGGGCGGTGAGCACGGTGAGTCCCTCCGGGCGCGGGGACAGCAGGAGTTCGGCCGCTTCCACGGCACTGTCCACGCGGACGGCCAGCACGCCCAGCCGCCCGGAGTTGAGCCGCTCGCGCCGGCCGAAGCCGAAGGGGTCGTCCATGCGGTAGGCGTTGTTGCTGACCAGGATCGCCTGCGGGTCGGCGACGGTGATGCCGTCGGCGGTGGCCGTCAGGCGCGGGCCGCTCTGCCGGGTGAGCAGGTCGGGCAGTCGTTCCAGGGCCGCGCCCACCTTGTCCTCGCGGTAGCCGGGGCTTTGGACGACGGCCCCGTACACGCCGAACGAGGCGTTGTTGACGAACGGGCGGTCCTCGGCGAACCCGAGGTCGACGCGGAGTTCGACGCCGTCGGTGAGGGCGTCGAGGCAGGTGGAGGGGTCGTCCCGGTCCAGGCCCAGGTCCATGGCGAAGTGATTGCGCGTGCCGGCGGCGATGACGAGGAAGGGCAGGCCGTGTTCCGCGGCGACGGCGGCGACCAGCGCCTGGGTACCGTCGCCGCCCGCGACGCCCAGGAGGTCCGCTCCGTCGGCCACGGCGGCTTTGGCCAGGGCGGTGACGTCGTGCTGCCGGCCCGGGTCGAGCAGGACGACCCGGGCGCCCAGCGCCTCGGCCTTCTCCCGCAGGTTGAACTTCTCGACCTTGCCGCCGCCGGAGCGCGGATTGAGCAGCAGGAAGGGGTGCAGCGGCGGTGGGGTGCGGTATTCCTTGACCCGTACGGGCCGCAGGCCCGTGCTGCGCAGGGCGTAGCGGCCGCTCCAGACCGCCCCGCACCACAGGAGCAGGGACAGGAAGACCACCCAGAGCAGATTCGCGGCGGCGAAGAGGGTGATGAGGCCGACGGGTGCGACGACGGCGAGCGCGGCCGACGCGATGCGGACCGCTCCCCGCCGGGACAGGACCCACCAGAGCGCGGCAGCGGTCAGGGCGAGTCCCGCGAGGCCCGCCACGAGCAGGAGCAGCCCTCGCAGACCGCCGGAGAAGAGCGGCAGCAAGGCCGCCAGGGCGGCCGCGGCCAGGGCGCCCCTGGCGGCCCATCTCTGCCGGCGGTGAAACCGTTCGTCCATCGCCGATTCCATCTCGTCCTCCGCTCGAAGGCCGGCGCGGGCCGACTCCCGGGACCGCGCCCGGCCGTGACCATGGTGCCCGCCGACGCGTCGGCTCTGCCACTGCCATCCTGGATGGCTCCCCTGCCGCCGGGCACGTCAGACGTGAAGATCCCTGAGGGCGGAGCCATCGGTAGCGTACGCGGCCTCCTGGGCGCGGTTCCGCGCGCCGGGGCGCATCGGCATGCGCGCTCGCCTCCCGACGACGAGGTGGCCTGCATCGCCGACGGACGATGAAGTGGGAGTCGAGCCGGTCCAGGAGACCTGACGCCGAGGCGAGCCGGTAGGCTCCTCTGCTGATCACCGGCCGACACGAACAACAGGGGGCTCCGTGCGGGCCATGGCTACCGTGACGACGACCGCGCTCTGCCTGCTGGCGAGCGGGGCCCTGGCCGGGTGCGGAGCCGGCGGCTCCGGCGACGACAGATCCGCCGGCGACATCCTCGACGAGGCCAACGCGACGATGCGCAAGCTCGACTCCGTCACCGTGGACATCACCAACCGCACCACGAGCGGCGGCACGGTCACCAGCCACCTCGTGACCGATCTGGACGGCCGGTGCAGGTCCAAGACCACCTGGTCCGGCGGCGGCGCCCTGGAGCAGATCCGTCTGGACAAGACCGACTACGTCCGTCCGAACCGCGCCTATCTGCAGAAGTGGAAGAAGAACCCGGGCGTCACCAGCGAACAGAAGCTGTGGGTGAAGACGCCCGTGGACCCGGCGTCTTCGGGCGGCGACGGACTCACCTCCTGCAAACGGCCCTTCGACTCGTTCGGCACGGCGAGGAAGGGCGACTCGGCCCGCGTCGGGGGCACGAAGGCCGTCCAGCTGATCGTGACCGACAAGGCGGACAAGGAAGGGACGTACACCTTCTACGTGGCCGAGGAGGGCGAGCCGTATCTGCTCAAGACGGTGTACAAGAGCGCCGCGCAGCACACCACCACGTCGTTCAGCGGATTCGACGAGCCGCTGAATTTGCGGTCGCCGAGGCCGGGCGAGGTGCTGAACGCCGGGGGCTGAGCACCCGCTGGACGGCAGCGCTTTCCGTTGGATTTCCGGCGGCAAGCGGCCGAGTGGGACGAATCGTCACACCAGGGCTTGACGAGGCGGAGTCGGGCTCGGCCTACTGGAAGGCGCAGCCGGCCGTGTGGGGGGCCTGGTCCGGCGCCGGCCCTGGGGGTCGAGTCCACTCCGTACTCCCCCGCCGGAACGCAGGTCGGGGGTCTGATGGTGCGGCGACGTTGGGCAGCGGCGGTGGGCCTGGTGGTCTGCCTGCTGTTGCTGCAACTCGTCGTCCCCGGATTCGCGGGCGACGGGCGCTCGGCCGTGGCCGTCACGGCGGCGGCGGACGCGACGCAGTCGCACGCGGCTTCGGGTGCCCGGGCCGAAGGGGCCGAAGAGCCGTGTCCGTGTGAGAAGGAGCCGTCCGGGCGGCAGCTCGCGGCGCGGACGCCGCGGGCCGCGGGCGCTGCCGGGGTGAGCCCGGCGGTGACCGGGGCGGCCGTGGTGGGCCAGGGGCGTACGCACCTGTGTGCGGCGGGGACGGGCCCGGGTGCGGGAGCGGTCCGTTCCGCCCCGAGCGCTGCCCGGTTGCAGACGTTTCGCTGCTGAGTGACGGCAGTACCGACCAGGGCCTGCGCCGTGCGGCCCGAGTACTGCCCGGTGCCGGTACACGGCGATGTGCAGGCCTTCGTGTGTCCCCACGCCGATGACACAGGAGGCAGAGTTGCCTGGAAAGCGCGTTCTCGTTCTGCGGCCGCACGAACTGGGCCCGAACGACCAGAAGATGTGGCGGGAGATCCGGACGGAGTCCGGCGCCCCGGCGAATCCCTTCCTCGACCCGGCGTTCACCATGGCGGTGGGGCAGGTCAGGCGGGGGGCCAGAGTGGCGGTGTTGCAGGACGACGGTGCCCCGGTGGGGTTCTTCCCCTACGAGACCGGGACGCTGGGGCGGGGCCGGGCCATCGGACTGGGAGTGTCCGACAGTCAGGGGGCCGTGCTGCGCCCCGGGATCCGGCTGGACGCACGCCGGTTGTTACGGGTCTGCGGGCTGTCGTCCTTCGAGTTCGACAACCTCGAAGCCGGTCAGGGTGCGTTCGTGCCGCACGCGGCCGAGGAGCTCCCCTCCCCGGTCGTCGACATCGGCGAGGGGTTCGAGGCGTACACGCGACGGCTGCGGGCGCAGTCGCCGGGTTTCCTCAGACAGACCCTGGCCAAGGAGCGCAAGCTGGTCCGGCAGGTCGGCGAGGTGCGCTTCGTGTACGACGTCCGGGACCCCGGTGCGCTGCGGGCGCTGATGGAGTGGAAGTCGGCACAGTACCGGCGGACCGGCCGGCGGGACCGGTTCGCCCAGGAGTGGATCACCCGGCTGGTGGGGCTGCTCGGGGAGAGCGAGGAACCGGAGTGCCGCGGCGTGCTGTCCGTGCTGTACACCGCGGGCCGGCCGGTGGCCGCGCACTTCGGGCTGCGGTCGCGCACGGTGCTGTCCTGGTGGTTCCCGGCCTACGACCGCGCCTACGCCAAGTACTCCCCCGGTCTCGTGCTGCAGTTGAAGATGCTTCAGGCCGCGGCGGCCGACGGCATCGAGACCCTAGACCTGGGCAGCGGTCCGGCCCGCTACAAGGAGTCGCTCAAGACACGTGACCTGCGCGTGTACGAAGGAGCGGTGGTACGGGCGGTGCCGGGGGGAGCCGCTCACTGGCTGGGCCGGGAGCCCGCCCGGGCGGCCCGGCGCTTCGTCCGCAACCGGCCCCGCCTGGCCGGTGCGGCGGCGCGGACCCTTGAGGAAGTGGGCCGGCTGCGCGGTGGCTGAGACCGGCGCGCCCGGCTCCGGGGAGCCGGGCGCGGTGTGGTCCGGTCAGCCCGTGGCGGTCCAGCTGTGGGCGACGTCCACGATGACGCGGTCGTCCAGCTGCTGCACCCGGAAGGGCAGCCGGGCGCGGACGCCGAGGCCGATCTGGGTGTCGCCCTCGAAGCTGCCGGCGAACCGGGTGTCCCGGAAGGTGCGGTAACCGGTGAGGTCCACGCCCGGCAGCGGGCGCGCCACCCGGCCCGGGTACGTGGCCGCGCCGGTCTCCGGGTCGTACGCGGGCGCGGTCACCCGCACCTCGAGGACGGCTCCGCCGGCCACGGGGATGTGGCGGCCGGAGCCGTCCTGGTAGAGCCGCTCGACGTACTGGACGGTGTAGCCGACGCCGCTGCCCGCGCCGGGCACGTCGACGACCATCCGGTCGAAGCAGGTGTGACGGCCGGTCCTGACGTTCGTCACCGAAGCGACCGCGGAGGCGGCGTCGGACTTGGCGAGGCTTCCCCAGCCGGTCGGACACGCCGTGGCCTGTGTGGTGGACCGCGCGGTGGTGACCTGTGCGGCGCCGGCCGGGACCGCCGCCACTGCTACCGTCGCGCCCACGAGCGCGAGAGTCGCGCATGCTCTTCTGATTCGTACCATTGCCGCCCCCGAGGCTTGCATGTGGTTGTTGCCGGGTGAGACGGCCGGGGGGACCGAAAGGTTGCACTTACCGCGCCGGACCGCCGAGCATGGCACATCCTGGTGGGGAGCGATTGGTGTCCGGTGCGTCCGTACCGGGAGGACGCGACATGGATGAGGCAGCCGCCGTACCGGACGGGCCACGGTCAGCCGGTGGCCGGCGCCGGGACGGGGCTGACGGCCGGGTCCCGAGCGGGGACACGGGCCGGATCGAGGATGCCCTGACGGCTCCGCTGGTGGAAGCCGTGCGGGACCTCGACGGCTACGGCGGACTGGTGTACCTGCGCTCCCGCGACCGGCGCTCGCTGGTCCTCGCGATGGTCACCGGGGTGCCCCGCTCGCTGCTCAAGAGCTGGTGGCGGGTGCCGGTGGGCGGTGCTCTGCCCATGGCGGAGGCCTACCGGCGCGAGGAGACACTGTGGCTGCCGGACGAGCGCGCCAGCATGGTGCGCTTCCCGCACTTCACCGCCGGGCTGCCCTACTCGTTCGGCTCCGCCTACCAGCCCGTCCGCTCCGGCGGCGAGACCGTGGGCGTCCTGGTCGTGCTGCGCTCGGCCGCCCGGCCGCCGATGGACGCGGAGACGGTGGATCTGGCGCTGCGACCCGCCGAGCGGGCCATGGAAGAGGGCCTCGACCGCCTCGCCCCACGCCGGCCCGGCCCGGGCTCCGCCGCCCACCGCGTCGAGTACGACGACGAGCCGATCAGCGTGCGGCTGCCCACCTCCGCCGCCCACCCGGTCCGGGTCGGGCTCATCGACTGGGACCTGGACAGCGACCGGTGCACGGCGGACGACGAGGCCCTCGAACTGCTGGGCATCGACCGGGCGGGCTACGGCGGCACCATCGCGGACATCGAAGCCCGAGTCAGCCCCGACGACCTGCACGAGCTGCGGGAGAGCCGGCACGACGCGCTGGCCGGCGGACGGGTCAGGTCCCGGCACTTCCGGGTGCGGGACGAGTCCAGGGGCGAGGGGAACACCGGCTACCGGCCGGTCGAACTGTGGGGCCACCTCGTGCACGGCGGCGCCGGCTCCGGGCGAATCCTGGTGGGCGCCCTCGTGGACGCGGGCAGCGGACTCACCGCGGCCGAAGCGGCCGAGCGGCTGCCCGACGGGCTCTTCTCGCTGGACCAGGACGGCCGCCTGACGTATGCCAACCGCCGCTGCGAGGAGCTGCTGGGCTGCGGCCGGGAGGAGCTTTTCGGCCGCTATCCGTGGGAGGTGATCACCTGGCTCCGGGACCCCGCGTACGAGGACCGCTACCGGGCCGCGATGCTGTCGCAGGAGCAGGTGTCCTTCCTCGTCCGGCATCCCGACGGGATCTGGCTGAGCTTCGTGCTGTACCCGGACGTGCACGGGCTGACCGGCCGGGTCTTTCCGACCGGGCCGCCCACCGGGGCCGACCAGGGGCCGGAGGCCGGTTCCGCCACCGGTCTCGACGTCATGGCCGTCACGCCCCCGCCCGGCCCGGTCGCCGCCGCTCGTGCCGGAGCGCTCTACCACGTGGTGCAGATGGCGAGCGTCCTCACCGAGGCGGTCACCGTGCAGGACGTCTGCCGGGCCGTGTCCGAGCAGTTGCTGCCCGCCTTCGGCGCCCGGGAACTGGCTTTGTACACCGTCCGCGAGGGCCGGATGTACCTGCTGTGGGAGTCGGGATACCCGGAGGGCTTCCTCACCCCCTTCGAAGGCGTCACCCTCGACACGCAGCTGCCCGGCGTCCACGCGCTGACCACGCGGCTCCCCCTCTTCTTCGAGTCGCCCGAGGACCTCTCCCTCGCCTATCCCGGCATCACCCTGGACCGTATGAACGCCTGGTCGTTCCTGCCGCTGATCGCCTCCGGTCGTTCCGTCGGCTCCTGCATCCTCGGCTGGGACACCCCGCACCGCTTCACCCCCGACGAGCGCTCCGCCCTCACCGCCCTGAGCGGCCTGGCCGCCCAGGCGATGGAGCGGGCCCGGCTCTACGACTCGGAGTCCGCAGTCGCCCGCGGCCTCCAGGAGGGGCTGCTGCCGCACCGGCTGCCCGCCGTCGAGGGCCTGCGCACCACCGGCCGCTATCTGCCCGGCACGCAGGGCATGGCGATCGGCGGCGACTGGTACGACGTGATCACCACCGGCCGTGGCGTGGCCCTGGTCATCGGGGACGTCGAGGGCCACAGCGTCGGCGCCGCCGCGGTGATGGGGCAGCTGCGCAGCGCGGTGCACGCCTTCGCCGCGAGCGAGCGCCCGCCGCAGGAGGTCATCACGCACACCAACCGGCTGCTGACCGAGCTGGAGTCGGACGTCTTCGCCACCTGCTGCTACATCGAACTCGACCCGCGGACCGGACGGGCCCTCGCCGTGCGGGCCGGCCATCCCCCGCCGCTGCTGCGCCACCCCGACGGGCGGGCCGAGACGCTGGATCTCGCGGGCGGCGTCATGCTGGGCGTGCAGCCCGACTCGGTGTACCCCGTCACCGCGCTCACCCTGGCCCCCGGCAGCGTTCTCGCCCTGTACACCGACGGGCTGGTGGAGCGGCCCGGCAGCGACATCGAGACGGGCATCGACGCGGTCCGCCGCCGGCTGTCCGAGACCCCGGCCGACTCGGTGGAGCATCTCGCCGACCGGCTGGTGGGGACCGCACGGCAGGCCCGGGAGCGGCCGGACGACGTGGCGCTGCTGCTGACGGCGTACCGGTGATCGCGGCACTCGGCTCCCGGGCATGCCGCCCGGTGCCCGGCTGATCGGACGAACGGCCGTACGAAGCGGTGCGGAGTACCGTGGGCGGCACCGGCGAGCAAGGCGGTGGTGGTGGTGGAGTGGCAGCGGTACGCCGAGCAGATGGCGCAGCTCGCCCGGGATCTGGTCGCGCAGGATTCGGTCCAGGCGACGCTTGACGCGATCGCGGCGTCCGCGGTGAAACTGGTCGAGGGGTGCGACGCGGCGGGGATCCTGACGGTCTCCAAGGGCCGGGCCGTGACGCTGGCCGTGTGCGGAGACATCGTCGCGGAGTCGGACCGGCTCCAAGGCGAGCTCGGCGAGGGGCCGTGCTTCGACGCCGCCCGCCGCGTGGACGGCGAGCGGCTGTTCCGTATCGCCGACATGACCCGGCCGCAGCCTTCCTGGCCGCGATACAGCAAGGCCGCCCGCGACCTCGGGATCGGCAGCATGACCGGCGTTCTGCTCTACACCGAGGAAGAGAACTTCGGCGCGCTGAATCTGTACTCGCGCCGCCCCGGGGCCTTCGGCGCGGACATCGAGGCCGCGGGCTGGCTGCTCGCCTCGCATGCCGCGGTGGCGCTGGCCACCGCCCGTACCGTCGACCAGCTCGAGCACGCCCTGGAGACCCGGCACGCCATCGGCGAGGCCATGGGCATCCTGATGGAACGCCATCAGTTGAGCGAGGACGATGCCTTCGGCGTGCTGCGGCGCATCTCCCAGGACCACAACCTCAAGCTGCGCGATGTGGCCCGGCGGGTCCGGGCCGACTACCCGGGCCAGGTCTGACGGGTCGGTTCGGGCGGCGCTCTCACGCCGGTTTGTCGCGCGGGCGGGAGGCGCGCAGGAGGAGTACCGCGATGTCGTCGGTGTGCTGTCCGGTGGGTGTGGTGTGGCGGACGAGCCCGTCGATGAGCCGTTCCAGGTCGTGCCCGTCGGCGGTGTCCAGGTGCCCGGCGAGGTCGGTCGTGGTGCGCGTGACGTCGGTGCCGGGGAGTTCGACCAGGCCGTCGGTGTAGAGGGCGAGGGTCGTGCCGGGGAGCAGGGGCACGGTGGTGACCGGGTAGTGCGCGCCGGTGTCGATGCCCAGCAGCGGGCCGGGCTCGACGTCGAGGACCCCGGCGGGCTGCCGCGCGTGGCGCAGCAGCGGCGGCACATGCCCCGCGCTGGCGAAGGACGCCTGGTGGCGGCCCAGGTCGAGGTGGACGTAGAGGCAGGAGACGAGCAGTTCGGAGTCGAGGTCGGCCAGAAGCCGGTTGGTGCGGGCGAGGACCTGGCCGGGTGCGGCGCCGGCGGTGGCGTGGGCGTGGATGGCGGTGCGGACCTGGCCCATGAGGGCGGCAGCGGCGACGCTGTGGCCTTCCACGTCGCCGATGACGGCGGCCGCGGTCGTGTCGTTCAGGCGCAGGATGTCGAAGAAGTCCCCGCCGACCTCGGTGCCGTGGCCGGCGGGCAGGTAGCGGGCGGCGACGTCGAGGCCGGGCAGCCGCGGCAGGGCCCGGGGCAGCAGGGCGCTCTGCAGTTCGTGCACGAGCCGGTGTTTGGTGTCGTAGAGGCGGGCGCGGTCGAGGGCCTGGGCGATCAGGCCGGACAGTGAGGTGAGGACGGCGCGTTCGTCGGCGGTGAAGGTGTGCGGCCGGGCGTAGGACAGGATGCAGCAGCCGACGGGCCGGCCGGAGATGATCAGGGGCAGGAACGCCCAGGCCTGCTTGCCGCTGATCTGGGGTGCTTCGGGGTAGCTGGCGGCCAGCTCGGCGGGGTGGGCGAAGAAGGCGGGGGTGCCGCTGGCGAGGACCTGGCCGGCGGGAGTGAGGTCAGTGTCCAGGGACAGGGCGTCGAGCCGCTCCATGACGTCGGCCGGGTAGCCGTGGTAGCCGGTGATCTTCAGCCGTCCGGCGTCGACGCCGGACAGCACCAGGCCCTGGGCGCCGAACGCGGGCAGGATCTGGTGGGCGATCAGTGTGACGAGATCGCGCACGGTCACCGCCTCGGTGAGCGCGGCCGCCAGGTGCACGAGTTGGTAGAGGCGTCCCGTCGGTGCCGCGACGGGCGGCCGTGCGCCGGCGGGCGGCGGGTCCTCGGCCTGCTCCGCGCTCGGCAGCACGCGGACGCTGATGCCGCTGGTGTCGGGGTAGAGCTGGAAGGTCAGCGGCTGGTCCGATGGGCGGGGCGCGGTGAAGGAGACGGGGGCGCGGCTGACGAGCGCCGTGCGGTAGTGGTCCTCGTAGACGGGGTCGTCGAGCCAGGGCAGGGACTGCCAGGGCCGGGTGCCCAGGAGCCGGTCGGCGCCACGGCCGAGCAGGCGGGCCGCGGTGGCGGTGACGAAGGTGATGCGGCCCTCCAGGTCGAGGGCCAAGGCGCCCTCGGGGAGGCGTTCGAGGTAGTCGGCGGCGGCCAGACCGGTCTGCCCGGGGTGGCGTGTGGCGTCGACGGGGACGACGCGCGGCAGGTCGGGCAGGGACGGCGGCTGGGCGGCGTCGTCCAGGAGGCGGGCCATGCGGCGGGCACTGGAGGTGAGGTGACCGCGTTCGCGTGGCGTGACCCGGCGCGGCCGGCTCGCGGGCCACATCAGCACGAGGCCGCCCCAGGAGCGTCGTACGCCGGTCAGCGGGACGGCGGCCAGGGCGAACGGGTAGGGCAGGACGGCGGCGGCGCGGGGGTAGCGGCGGGCCATCTCGTCCTGGCAGGCGACGCTGACCAGTGCGTCGTCGTGGATCGCGTCGGCGACCGGGACGGGTGCGGTCAAGGGCAGCCGCTGCCAGGGGGCGGTGAAGGCCACCGGCAGACCGCACAGGGCCACCAGGCGCAGCACCGGCTCCGCCTCCTCGATGAGGTAGAGGCCGCCGATCGAGGCACCGGTACCGCGCACGGTCTCGGCCAGGGCCGCCCCCAGGGCGTCGTCCAGCGATCCGGCGCCGCCGGGGTGCTCGTCGCTCACGGGCATGGTGTCCTCCCGCTCCTACCCGGACGCTACGCCTGGCGGAGCGTGTGGGCATGTCGTCGGGACGGGTGCCCGGTTTGCCGCTGAATGTTCAGGGTCCTGGGCGCGGCGGCAGGGTTGCCGGGGGCGGTGGTCCGGCCGTTTCATGCGGATGGCCGTGTACGCGGACGCCGGCTGGCAGAATCGGGAGCCCTGGCGGCAACGGGAGGCCGGTTTGCAGACGCTGACATCGCACGACCCGCTGGCCGTCGCCGTCACGGAGGCGATCCGGGCCGGGGATCTGCCGGGGCTGCGGCAGCTGCTCGCCGGCCACCCCGGTCTCGCCACCGCACGCATCACCGAGCAGGGCGAGGACGGCAAGGGCACGCGCGGTCTGCTGCACATCGCGACCGACTGGCCCGGTCACTTCCCCAGGGGCCCCGAGGTGGTCGCGGCTCTTGTCGCCGCCGGGGCCGATCCCCGGGCCCGCTTCATCGGGGCGCATGCCGAGACGCCGCTGCACTGGGCCGCGAGCAGCAACGATGTGCCCGTCCTGGACGCGCTCATCGCGGCCGGGGCCGACATCGAAGCGCCCGGGGCGGTGATCGGCGGTGGCACCCCGCTCGCCGACGCCCGGGGGTTCGGCCAGTGGCGCGCCGCCCACCGGCTCGTCGAGCACGGCGCCCGCGTCACCCTCCAGGACGCCGCCACGCTCGGTCTGCTCGACCGGGTCCGGGCATGCGTCGAGGCGGACGAGCCGCCGTCACCTGACGAGATCACCAGCGCCTTCTGGGGCGCCTGCCACGGCGGGCACCTGCCCACCGCGCAGTACCTCCACCAACGCGGCGCCGATCCCGACTGGTGCGGCTATGACGGCATGACCCCGCTCGACATCGCCCGCGCCCAGGACGCCGACGACGTCGTGCGATGGCTGCGCGACCTGGGCGCGAGAGCCGCGCCCGGGGCCTGATGTGAAACGACAGGCCCCGGCGTCCCGCCCGGGCGGGACGCCTCACAGGCAGTAGCGCACGAGCCATTCGTCCTGGTTGTACGCGGTGCGCGCCGGGTCGGGCACGCTGGCCGCCCGCTCCTCGACCATGTCCTCCACGCGCACCGGCTCCGGCAGTGCCCCGAAGCGGGCCCGGCGGGCGGCGCCCTCCGCCTCGCTCCCCTGCTGCGACGTCGCCTCGTCCACGGCGATTCCCCTCTCCGGCTGGTCGGTCCGACCGTTCGGCCCTTGGTGGGCAATGAGTTGACGTGCGAGAGGGGCTCATGGTTCCCGCCGCGCGGCTCAGCCGCGCAAGTCGCGCTGCCGCCGGTGCCCGGCGAGCGTGCATGTGCTCACCCGTACGAACTTTCCACTCGACGGTTCCACTTGTGGCCTCTCGGTGATAGGAAACCTTCCTATCAGTTCTGCACGGCCGGCTCTTCCAACCCCCCACTCTGCTTGGAGGCACCGTGAGACACCTCTCGGCCCCCGCTAGCCGCCGCACCGTCCTGGCGCTGTTCGGCGCGGCCCTCGCGGCCACCCCGTTGCCGAACCCGCCGCACGCCACGGCGTCCGTGCGCGCGATCGGGCTCGACGACCCGGCGAAGAAGGAGATCGCCATGCAACTCGTGTCGAGCGCGGAGAACTCCTCTCTCGACTGGAAGGCGCAGTACCAGTACATCGAGGACATCGGCGACGGCCGGGGCTACACCGCCGGCATCATCGGGTTCTGCTCCGGCACCGGCGACATGCTGGACCTCGTCGAGCTCTACGCCGACCGCAAGCCCGGCAACGTCCTCGCGAAGTACCTGCCGGCCCTGCGCCAGGTCGACGGCTCCGACTCGCACGACGGGCTCGACCCGGGCTTCCCCGGCGACTGGCGCCGGGCGGCACGTGACGCCGAGTTCCGGCGCGCCCAGGACGACGAGCGCGACCGGGTGTACTTCGGCCCGGCGGTGCGGCAGGGGAAGGCGGACGGGCTGCGCGTGCTGGGCCAGTTCGCCTACTACGACGCCATCGTCATGCACGGCGACGGGGGCGATCCCCTGAGCTTTGGCAACATCCGCGGGCGGGCCCTGAGGACGGCGAAGCCACCGGCGCAAGGCGGTGACGAGGTGACGTACCTCGACGCCTTCCTGGACGCACGGGTGTGGGCCATGAAGCAGGAGGAGGCGCACAGCGACACGAGCCGGGTCGACACGGCGCAGCGCGTCTTCCTGCGCCGGCGCGACCTCGACCTGAACCCGCCGCTGGACTGGAAGGTCTACGGCGACAGCTACCACATCGGCTGACCGCCACCGGCCCGGCCGGGAATCGGTCCACCAAGCAGGCATGGAAGTGGACTCCTTGCCGGGCCGCCCGGCTGCCTAGCGTCGCCCGTATGAACACCACGACCACGCGCGGGGCCCTGCTCGCCGCGCTCGCCTGCGTCCTCGTCGGAGGGTCCTTCACCGCCAACAGCCTCCTGGGCGACTACCCTACGCGGGTGGCCAGTTCCTGCGCTACGGGCTGGCCTGCCTGCTGCTGGTCCCGGTGGCCGGGAAGGGCGCCGCCGGCCGGCTGCGATCCCTGACGCCCCGTCAGTGGGGCCGTCTCGCCCTGCTCGCGGCGGTCGGCATGGTCGGCTTCAACCTGGCCGTCATCGCCGCCGAGCGCACGGCGGAACCGGCGGTGCCCGGGGTGTTCGTGGGCTGCGCGCCGGTGGCCGTCGCCGTGCTCGTGCCCCTGCTGGACGGGCGCAGGCCCCAACGGGCGGTGCTGTACGGGGCGTTGCTCGTGGCCGTCGGCGCCTTCACGGTTCAGGGCTGGGGGCGCGCGGACGCCACGGGCATCGCCTTCTCCGTGTGCGCCCTGGCCGGGGAGGTCGGATTCGCCGTGCTCGCGGTTCCCGTACTGCGGCCGCTCGGCCCCCGGCTGCTGTCCGCCACGGTGTGCGCGATCGCCGCGCTGGAGTCGGCGGCGGTCGGGCTGCTCGTCGACGGCGCCGGCTGGCTGCGGCGTCCGGACAGCGTCGAGACGGCCGCGCTGCTGTGGCAGGCGGTGGTCGTCACCGTGGTCGGATTCGTGTGCTGGTACATGGGCATGCAGCGGATCGGCGCGGAACGCGCCACCCTGTTCTCCGGCCTCATCCCGGTGGCGGCGGCCTGCACCGCACCGCTCGTCGGCACGGGCTCCTACGGACCGGCGCAGGGGGCGGGCAGCGCGCTGGTGGGGCTCGGTGTGGCGCTCGGATCGGGAGCGCTGAGGCGGGCGGGGCGTGAGAGCCGTTCACGGGGTCGGGCCTTTCGGGGGAACGGGCGCCCGGAGTCCCGTGGAGCCCGCGTGCCTGGAACGCCGGAGTGATCCGGCGCGCCTCTAATGGGACGGCATCGCACCTCCCGGCCGACACAGGAGACGACGTCCATGCCGCACAGCCGCACCGGTGAAGAGGACCAGAAGGCCGCGCGTGGGGGCGTGCTGCGGCGGCTGGGCGAATGGTGCGCACGCCACTTCGCGATCGTCATCATCACCTGGCTGGTGGCGCTGGTGGCATTGCAGGTCGTCAGCCGGGTGGCCGGCGGGGAGTACTCCGACAACTTCTCCCTGCCCCAGGCGCAGTCCCAGAAGGGCCTGGACGTGCTGAAGGCGCACGATCCGCAAGCCGGCGGCTACAGCAGCCAGATCGTGCTGCACGACGACCGGCAGGCCCTGACCGCGCTGAGTTCCCAGGTCTCGGCCACGGTCGCCGACCTGGAGAAGCTGCCGCACGTCCTGTCGGCCCAGAACCCGCTGTCCGCGCCGGGGTCGTCCTCGGGGCAGTCGCAGCAGCAGAACGTCGGGCCGCTGTCCGACGACCAGAAGACGGCGTACATCACCGTCCGGTTCGACGTGCAGCCCTCGACGCTCGGCGACGACTATCTGAACGGGGTCGACAGTGCCGTGCAGTCGCTGCGGTCGGCCGGTGCGCAGGTCGAGTACGGCGGGCCGCTCGGCGAACTCGCCCGGCCTGACGCCGACGACCGGGTGAGCGAGCTGATCGGTTTCGCCGTGGCCGTCATCGTGCTGCTGGTCGGGTTCGGGAGTGTCATCGCCGCCGTCGTCCCGCTGCTCACCGCGCTCATCAGCATCGTCGGCGGTCTGGCGCTGCTCGGCCTGCTGGCCGCCGCGTTCACCTTCGCGACGGTCTCCCCGACCCTGGCCACCATGATCGGGCTCGGCGTCGGGATCGACTACGCCCTGTTCATGATCACCCGCCATCGGCAGAACCTCGCCGACGGCGCGGACCCGGTACGGGCCGCCGGGCAGGCCGCGGCCACCAGCGGTCACGCCGTCCTCGTCTCCGGCTGCACGGTGATCGTCGCGCTCGCGGGCCTGTCGGCCTCCGGGGTCGGGTTCATCGGTCTGCTCGGGCTCGCCGCCGCGGTCACCGTCGTCTCGGCCGTCGTCGGCGCGCTCACCCTGGTCCCGGCCCTGCTCGGACTCGTCGGCCGCCGCATCGACCGCTACCGGGTGCGCCGTCCCGTCGCCGAGACCGCGGCGGGCGAGACACCGCAGGGCACCTGGCACCGGTACGCGCAGCGGGTCGAGCACCGACCGCTGTGGTTCCTGTCGGCGGGTGTCGCCGTGGTCGTGGTGCTCGCGATCCCCGTGCTCTCCATCCAGCTCGGCCACGTCGGCGACGGCGCCGATCCGACGTCCTTCACCGACCGGCGGGCCTACGACCTGATGACCGACGCGTTCGGGCCCGGGTCCAACGGACCGCTCACCGTCGTCATCGACCAGACCGACGTGCCGAGCTCGCAGCGTTCCGGCCTGGCCTCGAAGGCCCAGCAGTCGCTCGACTCGGTCCAGGGAGCCGCCGTCGTCACCCCCCTGACCCCCACACAGGACGGCGATGTCCTGGTCGGCACCGTCTACTCGACGCGGTCCCCGCAGAGCGCCACGACCACGGACCTGACCAATCGTCTGGTCGACCACACGCTGCCGGACGCGGTTCAGGGCACGGACGCCAAGGGCTATGTCACCGGTACGACGGCGGCCCAGGTCGACTTCCTCGACATCGTCGCCTCCCGGCTGGTCGTGATCATCCTCGTCGTGGTCGGCCTGGCGTTCCTGATCATCCTGGCCGTGTTCCGGGGGCTGCTCGTCGCCGTCAAGGCGGCCGTCCTGAACGTCCTGTCGATCGCCGCCTCCTACGGTGTGGTCGTCGCGGTGTTCCAGTGGGGCTGGGGCGGTCCCGCGCTCGGCGTCAACGGCACGGTGCCCATCGAGAGCTATGTGCCGATGATGATGTTCGCCATCATCTTCGGCCTCAGCATGGACTACGAGATCTTCCTGCTCTCCCGCGTCCACGAGGCATGGCTGCGCACCGGGGACGCCAAGGCCTCCGTGGCCCATGCCCTGGAGATCACGGCCCGGGTCATCACCTGCGCCGCGCTGATCATGGTGAGCGTGTTCGCGGCGTTCATCGTCAGCGACAACATCGTGGTCAAGATGCTCGGCCTGGGGCTGGCCGTCAGCGTGCTCATCGACGCGACCGTCGTACGCCTGCTCATGGTGCCGGCCGTGATGACACTGCTCGGGCGGCACGCCTGGTGGATGCCGCGGTGGCTGGACCGGGCCCTGCCGCACATCGACGCCGAAGGAGCACAGGCCGGGGCAGGCTCGGCGGCCCACTGAGGCGCGCTCCAACTCCCTTGCGGTATCGGCTGTTTGAGGCGGCTGCACACATCACCCTGAACCCCTCGACCCGAAAAGTCCCATTTTTGCTGTTTTGGCCTGGCGGGTGTGGTTAATCGAGGAGGGTGCGTGTGGGACGAACGCCGGAGTACGAAGTGCCGGCGGCGAGCCCCCGGCAGCCGGCCGGACGCGCCGAAGCGCGGTGGTGGACGGCGTCTGCCGTCGCCGCGCGCGGACCGGTTCCTGACGAGATCGAAATCCACGGGCGGTGCCTGAGGGAGAGGACCCATGAGCGAGATGGCGAATGCGAGCACCAGTCGTGCTCAGCAGGCCGGACAGACGGCGAAGCAGGAGGCGTCGGCCACGGCCGGGCAGGCCAGAGAAGGGGCCGGTGAGGTCGTCGGCACGGCCACCGACCAGGTCAGAGCCGTAACCGGTGAGGCCCGGGCACAGGCCGGCGCGATGGCCGGTGACCTGCGGACACGGGTCACCGAGGAGGCCGAGAGCCAGGCGCGACGCGGAGCACAGGTGATGCGGCAGTGGGCGGACGACCTGTCCGGTCTCGCGGACGGCGCCGACACGGATTCACCCGCCAAGAGCCTCGTGACACAGGCGGCCGACCGCGGTCACCGTGCCGCCGACTACCTGGACACGCGGGGCGTGGGCGGCCTGGTCGGCGACCTGCAGGACTTCGCCCGCCGCCGGCCCGGCGCCTTCCTCGGCGGGGCGGTACTGGCCGGGTTCGCCGTCGGACGGCTCGCCAAGGCCGGCGGCAAGGCCGACGGTTCCGGCTCGAACCCGTCGGCGCAGCCGCGCACCTCCGGCCCGCAGAGCCTGCCCGGGGACGCGGCGCCGCCGGGGCTGCCGGGTCACGGGGAGGCATAGATGTCGTCGCTCACGCCACACGCCCCGCAGCGCCACGCCCCGAAGCACCGCGGGCAGGAGGACAGCTCGGTGGGGGAACTGCTGTCGACGGTGACGTCGGACGTGCAGCAGCTGCTGCACCAGGAGGCGGAACTGGCCAAGGCCGAGATCCGGGAAGAGGCCACCAAGGCGGGCAAGGCCGCCGGGATGTTCGGCGGCGCCGGGTTCGCCGGCTACATGGTGGCCGTCTTTCTGACCCTGGCGGCGATGTTCGCCCTGGCCAACGTCATGGACCCGGGATGGGCCGCGCTGATCGTCACCGCGATATGGGCGGTGATCGGCCTGGTCCTCTACCGCCGGGGCCGCGCGCAGATGCGCACCGTGTCGCCGAAGCCGGAGCAGACCATGCAGACGCTGAAGGAGGACATGCAATGGGCACGGCACCCGACCAGATAAGGGCCGACATCGAATCCACGCGGGAGAGACTGTCCGAGGACGTCTCCCGGCTGGCCGACCGCGCCCGCCCCCGCCGGATGGTACGGCGTCGCACCCGGCGCGTCCGCGGCGCGCTGCACGGGGTCAGGGAGCGCGTGATGGGCAGCGCCACGGAGATCACCGGCCAGAGCGCCGACCGCACACAGCAGGCCGCCCAGTCGCTGCAGGACACCACCGGCCAGGCCGCGGACACCGCGCGTCAGGCCGCCGGGAAGGTCACCGGCACCGCTCGTCAGGCCGCCGGGCAGGCGGGTGAGGCGGCACGGCAGGCACCGGAGCAGGCGATGCGGCAGACCCAGGGCAACCCGCTGGCGGCCGGCCTGATCGCCTTCGGCGCCGGACTGCTGACCGCCTCACTGCTGCCCACCTCGCAGGCCGAGGAACAGGCCGCACAGCGGGCCGGGCAGGCCGTCGAGCCGGTGAAACAGGCCGCGTTGGAGTCCGCCCAGCACCTCAAGGAGGACGCCACCCAGGCCGGCCGCCAGGCCGCCCAGGAGGTCAAGGACACCGCCTCCGAAGCCGCCCGCGCCACCAAGGAACAGGCCCGGGAACAGGCCGGGCAGGTCACCGACCAGGCCCGTCAGTCCGCCCAGACCACGGCCGAGGAGACACGCGGGCAGACCCGCAGCCCCGGACCGTAGGCATCCCCCAGCCCGCCTGACCTGCCGTACTCGGAAACCGGCACGACCAAGAACGGACCCCCTGTCTCCGGAGGCGATTGCAGTGACGTCACCCAGCTCCGGGTCGACCATGGAAACCCACCCCGACATCCTCGACATGCGCCAGCGTCACACGCTGGCCGAGCGCGCCACGACAACCCCCCGGGCGCAGATGGTGGAGACGCTGGCCCTGCTCACGGGCCTCTACCTCGCGGCCTCCCCCTGGATCGTGGGATTCAACGGCGGCGGCTTCGCCCGGCTGGCCGTCACCAACCTCATCACAGGCATCGGCTACGCCCTGCTGATGAGCGGCGGCTTCGGCCGTGCCTACGACCGCACGCACAGCATGGCGTGGGCCGCGTGCGCCCTGGGCGTGTGGACGGTCGTCGCGCCATGGGTGGTGGCAGGCAATGTCGACACCACCCGCACGGTCGTCAACAACATCATCACGGGCGTCATCGCCCTGCTGCTCGCCCTCGCCGCCACCGCGGGAGCCATGCGCTCCGCGAAGGACGGACAGGGCGCGCGCGGGGGCGGATTCGGCGGAGCCGACCGCTGATTCCGCCACCCCGGCCGGTCGACCGGGACCTGTCCATCAAGAGTTCAGGAGTGCACATGATCACCCGAGAGCAGATCCCCACCGTGCTGGACCACCCGGTCCATGACGCCAGGGGCGACAAGATCGGCGATGCCAGGCACGTCTTCTTCGACGACGTCACCGGCGAGCCCGAGTGGGTCAGCGTACGGACCGGCCTGTTCGGCACCAACGAGTCCTTCGTGCCCATCCACGACGCGGCCTTCGTCGAGGACCACCTCGAGGTGCCGTTCGCCAAGGACCAGGTCAAGGACGCGCCCAACGTCGACATAGACGCCGGCGGCCACCTGTCCGAGCAGGAGGAGGAGCGCCTGTACCAGTATTACGGCATCGACTGGAACGCCGCCTGGCAGGACCCGCGTTCCGGCACCGGCCAGGCCACCGGCACCACCGGCACCACCGGCACCGCCGACGACGCGATGACGCGGTCCGAGGAGGAAATGCACGTCGGTGTCGAACGCCGCGAGGCCGGCCGGGCACGGCTGCACAAGTACGTCGTCACCGAAGAGCAGCAGTACACCGTGCCCGTACGCCACGAAGAGGTCCGCGTCGAGCGCGAGCCGGTCAGCGACACCAACCGGGACAGGGCGATGACCGGTCCGGACATCACCGAGGCGGAACACGACGTCACCCTCTACGAGGAAGAGCCCGTGGTGGAGACCAGGGCTGTGCCGAAGGAGCGGGTCCGCCTGAGCACGGAAGAGGTCACGGAGGAGGAGACCGTCACCGGCGAGGTCCGCAAGGAACGCATCGATTCAGAGGGAACCGACGAGCAGGGGGACCAGCGGCGCCGCCCCTGATCCGTACCGGGCGCCCGGGTGGGAGGACCGACGGCCCTCCCGGCCGGGCGCCCCGCGAACGCGCCGGTCGGACGAGCCCGTCAGCGGAGCACCAGGTGGACGAGGGCGAGGGTGCCGACCGACACGATCAGGGTCCGCAGAACAGCGGGGCTGAAGCGGCGGCCCGTTCTGGCTCCGATCAGGCCGCCGAGCGCTGATCCGGCGGCGATGAGCACGACGGCCGTCCAGTCGAAGTGGGCGAAGAACAGGAACAGCAGGGCGGCGACGGTGTTGACGACGGCCGCCAGCACGTTCTTCACGGCGTTGAGCCGCTGGAGCGTCTCGTCGAGCAGCATGCCCATCAGGGAGACGTAGATGATGCCCTGCGCGGCGGAGAAGTAGCCGCCGTAGACGCTGGCGAGCGTCAGCCCGGCGAACAGCAGCGGGCCGCCGTCGCGGCGGACGGGACCGCCCGACGCGCGGCGGCGGCGCACCCTCTTCGCGATCCAGGGCTGGCACGCGACCAGGACGAGCGCGAGACCCACCAGGACCGGCACGATCCGTTCGAACGCCGACGCGGGCAGGGTCAGCAGCAGCACGGCGCCCGCGAGGCCGCCCAGCACGGCACCGATGCCGAGCAGGAGGACGCGCCTGCCCTGGCCGCGCAGTTCCTCGCGGTAGCCGACGGCCGCGGTGATGGAACCGGGGACCAGGCCGAGCCCGTTCGACACCGTGGCCGTGACCGGGGGCAGTCCGGTGGCCAGCAGGACCGGAAAGGTGATCAGCGTCCCCGAGCCGACGACGGCGTTGACGGCCCCGGCGCCCGTGCCGGCGGCCAGCACGGCGGTCATCTCCCACGGCGTCACGCTGCCGCTCCGCCGCGTGCGCCGTTCCAGGTGAGGTTCATGGGGTCACGCTAGAGGGTGGGTGCTTCGGCGGCCGTCGAAGGGTGCCGGGGTACGGCCTGGGCCCGGCACGCGGAACGGCGGCGGGGTCCGGTGGGACCCCGCCGCCGTTCGTGGCTCACGCCCGGGCGTGGCTCCTAGCCGCGCCGCACCCGGCGCAGGACGACGAAGCCCGCGATGACCAGGACGGCGCCGGCCGCGGCCGGCCAGAGCTGGGCTCCGGTGTCGGCCAGGCCGCCCTCGCCGACCGCCTGCGGCTCGGTCCGGGACGGGACCGAGGGGGTCGGCGCGGCACTGGTCGCCGTGCCGACGGCCTGGGACTGGCCGAGGCCGTCCGTGTCCTGGCCGTCGCCGCCCTTCGAACCGCCGTCCTGCTCCGCGGCGTTGCCGCCGTCGGCAGAGGAGGTCGCCTTCACCTCGGGCCCGGCGTCGCCGGGAGCCGTGGACGCGTCGCCGGGCTCCGGTTCGGGGGCCGGCTTGTCCGCCGGGGGCTTCGCAGCCTCACCCCTGCCGTCGTCACCGCCGTCGCCCTTGTCACCGGGCTTCCCGCCGCCGTTGCCGCTCTGCGGGGCGCCGGGCGTCTGCGTCGGCTCCTCCTGTGGGGCCTCCGGGGTCTTCGTCGGCTCCTCCTGAGGAGCCTCGGGCGTCTTGGTCGGCTGCTCCTGCGGGGCCTCAGGGGTGTTCGTCGGTTCCTCCTGGGGCTCCTCGCCGGGTGCCGGGGTCTGCCCGCCGCCCGCTCCGGCGCCGCACGTGCGGCCGTCGTTGATGCAGTCGACCATCTCCCCCATCAGCTTCTCGTCGAAGATGTTGATGAAGTCGCCGTGGTCCGTGACCGGCTTGTGCAGCTGCTCCGGGAAGGAGTCGACCGCGAACAGCGGTGTCGTACGGCCGCCGTCGTTCAGGCTCGGCGCGTCGATGTCGTAGACGATGCGCTGGACCAGCTGCGGGATGGGGCGGAAGCCGGACGGGCAGGTGCCGGCGGCGTCCGCGAACGCCACGTGGGTGCGGTGGTTGGCGCTGTCGATGTTGCGCCCGTCCCAGCAGCTCTGGAACTTGAAGGTCCGCACGACGTCGCTGCCCTGCGGGCACAGCGGGTACTTGTCCTTCAGCTGCCGGTCCTCGAAGCCGGTGCAGCTCCAGGAGGCGTTGGCGTTGGCGGGGCCGTTGACGAACGACTTGGCGTCGCCGGTGATGATGCGCAGCAGCCGCGGCATGGCCGCGACCTTCTCGCGCGGGTTGCCGACGAACGTCAGCGTGACCTGCTTCGGCGTGACGATCTCGCCGGCGTTGCCCTCGATGCCGCCGCCGGGCTTGTCGGCGTCCTGCTCCTGGGTGCCGTTCTGCAGGCGTACGACGGGCCAGTAGTACGACGACTTGTCGCCCTGGTCGTCGCAGCTGGTCTCGGCGTTCGCGAGGTCCTGGTCGCTGGCGAAGGCGTTGTTGGCCTGGTTGCCGACGTAGTCGTGGAAGTGGTGGGCGCCGTTGGTGACGCCCGGGGCGGCGATGATGTTGTCGGAGTTGAACAGGCCGTTGTCGTTCACTCCGCAACTGGTGGCGAAGGAGCCGCGGGACGCGTTGCCCTTCTGGCGGGGGTCGTTCACGTTGGGCTGGACGCTCTTGATGTCCGCGAAGTCGGCGGCGACGGGGCCGTTGCCCGCCTGTCCGCCGTTGGCGCCCTGGCCCTGGCCCTGGCCGTTGCCCTGCTCCTGGCCGGGCTGCTCGGCGCCACCGCCGTCCTGGCCTTCGCCCTGCGCGGGAGCCTGGTTGCCGTCCTCCACGGTGCAGGCGGCGAGGGCTTCGAGCCCCTGGGGGCGGTCCCCCACGCGGTCGATGGCGATCGCGATGCGTTCGAGGGTCGCGGTCCGCTTCTCCTTCAGCGGGTTCACGATCGCGTTGCCGGCGAAGCCGGGATCCTGCCGCACCTGTTGTGCCGATTCGCTCAGCCGCTGATAGGCGTTGGCGATCTGCTCGTCCAGGAGGGCGAGTTCCTTGTCGACCTCCCCCCGCGCCTGCTCGGGAACCGAGGTCAGCTTGCCGCCGACGTCCGGGCAGTCGATCGTGGCGCCCGCGGTCCGTTCCCCCGCGCCGGACCGCGTCTGGGCGGACTCACCGCCCGAACCGCCGTCCGTGGCGGAGGCGTAGACGTTCGCGGCCATCAGGCCGCCGCCGCCCAGGATCAGTGCGAATGCGGCGAAGGTCGCGCGTCGTGGGCCGGTAGGGCGTCTTCGCGTGTTGCGTCCCAAGGGTGCTCTCCTGCGCTTGTGGCGTGCCGGGCATGAAAATCCCCTCGCCCCATACGTACGGGAGCACCGGTGTGTTCACTCACCTCGAAAACTTTCGGGGAATTCTCATGCAGCCCGGGCCGGCCCGAGCCCCGCCGGACGCACCGCCCGGCGGGGACGCGCAGGTCAGCGGAAGTTCACGTCACTGCACAGGAAGTAGGTCTGGTCCATGTGCGAGGCCTGCCAGATCGTGTACACGACGTGCCGGCCACTCAGCCCCGAAGTACTCACGGGAATCTCGTAGTTCTGGCTGGGCGCGTACCTGCCGGTGCGCTTGACGAGCTGGAGGTCGTTCCAGGTCAGCGGCTGGGTGGCGAGGTCGAAGCCCTGCCGCGTGACGTACACCAGGAAGTAGTCGGCGCCGTGACTGGCCTGGTCGTACAGCTTCACGGTGAAGTTGCCGGTGATGTCCGTCGTCTTCCAGGCTCCGACCGTGTCGAGGGAGTTGTACCGGCCGCCCTCGGTCCGGCCGCCGCTGCACAGCTGGCCGTTGGGGACGACGGCCTGGAAGTTCCCGCCGGAGCCGTTGCGGTACAGGCCGTTCCAGTTCCACATGGCGTTGGGGTTGTCCTGCCACGCCTGCCAGCACATGGGGTCGAGACGGGCCATCTCCGGGTTCTGGAAGTCGCTCCCCCAGCGCAGCCAGCAGCCGTAGTTGCGCGAGGCCGGGTCGACGACCGAGCCGTGGGCGACGGCGGTGCCGCTCCAGGGGATCAGGCTGAGCAGTGCGGCGAGCAGCACGCTCAGGGCTAGCGTCAGACGGGATGTGAGACCGGGGAGTCTTACATCATGACCATGACAATTCATGATCTCTCTCTTTCGGATGTGGGGGTTGCCGTGCGTTCAGTCCTCGTACTTTCGATCATCTTTCGAAGTGGGAGCGCTCCCATCTTGCACATTGCACCCGATGGCCCGGGTCGGCAATGTGTGATTGCGCCACTTCCGTGTCGGTCAGAGCCGGTCGAGTTCCTTCGTGGTGCGTCCCAGGTAGGTGGCCGCACCCGGCTCGGGTACGTCGATCTCCTCGAAGCCCATGCGGTCGTAGAAGGCCCGGGCCCGGGTGTTGGCGGTCGCCATGGCCAGGTGGACGGCCGGGACTCCCCCGTCCTGAAGGGCCTGCAGCAGCGTCCGCATCAGGCGGCGTCCGTAACCGCGGCCCTGCCATTCGGGCAGCAGGTCGATGTGCAGGTGCGCGGGGTGGGCGGCCAGTTCCGGCAGCACCATCCGTTCGGGGTGGTGCAGCAGGCCCGCGATCGCCTCGTCCGGGGTGCGCGGCGGCCGGGGCGGCTCCGGGTAGCGGCCGGCGACCAGGGGCAGCCATGCGGTGCGGAAGGCTTCGGCGAAGCGCGGGGTGTCGGCCGCGCCGAGGATGTAGCCGACCGCCTGCCCCCGCCCGTCGTCCAGCACGAAAGCCAGGTCCGGCTCCAGATGGACGTACGGCGCCGCGAAGGTCGCCGGGAAGATGCCCGGGTCCGAGTAGTGGGGGCGGCTGTCGCCCCCGTCATGGGCGGTGCGGATGCAGATGTCGTCGAGGGCGGGCCGGTCCTCGGGGCGGTACGGGCGGATGACGGGCGCTGTGGTCATGACGGCATCGTGCACGTGGTGGGAGCGCTCCCTCAACCCCATTGAGCCCAGTTCAAGCCCAGCTCGAAGCAGCGCGGCTTAAGGGTCCCGCCCGGGGTTACCCGGCTCACATGGTGAAGCTGCATATTCCGGGACGAAAAGAACATCACGAGACTGAAACCCCACCTCGGGAGAGCCCACGCCCGGGGATCGAGGGGGAACGCCGGGAAACGCCGGAGACGGAACGCCGGGAGACTCCGGAGACGGAACGCCGGGAGACTCCGGAGGAGGAACGCCGGGAAACCCCCGCCTCCGCTTCCGAGGAGCCCGGGCCGAGCCCCGAGGTGGAGCGTGCGGCGCCGGACACGCCGTCCGACCTGCCCCGGAAGTCGTGGGGCGCGGTGCTGAAGGGCAGCCTGCGGGAGTTCAAGGACGACGAGCTGACCGACCGGGCAGCCGCCCTGACCTACTACGGCGTGCTGGCGCTGTTCCCCGCACTCCTGGTGCTGGTGTCGATACTGGGCCTCACCGGCAAGTCGACCACGGACAAGGTGCTCGAGAACGTCCAGCAACTGGCCCCCGGCTCGGCCCGCGACATCATCACCCGGGCCGTCGAGCAGTTGCAGGGCAACGCCGGCATCGGCTCGCTGATGGCGATCGTCGGTCTGGTGCTGGCGGTGTGGTCGGCGTCCGGCTACGTGGCCGCGTTCATCCGCTCGGCCAACGCCGTCTACGACATGCCCGAGGGCCGGCCGGTGTGGAAACTGCTGCCGGTGCGGGTCGCCGTGACAGTCGTGCTGCTCGTGATGGCCGTGATCAGTGCGGTGATCGTGGTCTTCACGGGTGGGCTGGCCCGACAGGTCGGGACGACTCTGGGGATCGGCGACACCGCGCTGACGGTGTGGTCGATCGCGAAGTGGCCCGTTCTGGTCCTGCTGGTGACGACCATGATCGCGATCCTGTACTGGGCGACCCCGAACGCCAAGGTGAAGGGCTTTCGCTGGATCACGCCGGGCAGTCTGATCGCCCTGCTGATCTGGTTGATCGCCTCCGCCGGTTTCGCGTTCTACGTGGCCAACTTCGCCTCGTACAACAAGACCTACGGCACCATGGCCGGCGTCATCGTCTTCCTGGTGTGGCTGTGGATCACCAATCTGGCGATCCTGCTGGGTCTGGAGTTCGACGCGGAGACGGTGCGGCAGCGGGCCATCGCCGGCGGTCATCCGCCCGAGGCCGAGCCGTACACCCAGCCGCGCGACACCACGAAGTGGGACGAGCAGGACCGGCGCCGACTGGACGAGACCTGACGGGGGCCGGACGGTTCAGCCCATGAGTCCGGCGGCGACCGTCGCGCCCAGTTCCCAGCACCGCTGGAGGTCGCCCTTGTCCGGCTCGCCGGTCACGGTCACGGCCTCGGCGGTGCGACGCCAGCCGAGGCCGGTCGTCACCGACTCGATCCCGCGCACCGCTCCGGTGACGTCGTTGCCGCCGTGCACCCAGTAGCCGAAGGGATGCCCGCGGGTGGCGTCCAGGCACGGGTAGTAGACCTGGTCGAAGAAGTGCTTGAGGGCACCGGACATGTAGCCGAGGTTCGCGGGAGTGCCGAGGAGGAAGCCGTCGGCGGCGAGGACGTCGGAGGCGGTGGCGGACAGCGCGGGCACGCGGACGACCCGCACGTCCTCGATGTCGGGGTCCGTCGCCCCGGAGACGACGGCTTCGAACATCGCCTGGCAGTGGGGCGAGGGCGTGTGATGGACGATCAGCAAGGTGGCCACGGCACCGACCTTGCCGCCTGGGCCCCCGTCACCGCAAGCGGCGGCGGGGGCCGGGTGTCGCCGACGCTCAGCGGTTGCCGCGACGGCGGATCAGCAGGCAGGCCACGAGGACGGCACCGGCGCCCGCCAGCAGCGCGGCCCGGTGGTCGCGCACCTGCTGCGGAGCCTTGTCCTGCCAGACCTGTTCGGCCTGTGCGGCCTTCTCCTTCGCGCCCTGAGCGGCGGCGGCGCCCTTCTGCTTCACCGGCTCGGGCAGCTTCTCCTCGACGATGTGGGCCACGTGCGCGGCCTTGGTCCTGGCCTGCCCGCCCCATTCCTCGGCCTTGACCCCGGCCTGTTCCCTGACCGCGACGGCCTTCTCACGGGCGCGGGTCTTGACGTCGGCCCGGTCCGCCAGTTCCTGGACGGTGTCGCCGAGTTCGTGGCGGGTCTGCTCGACCTGCGCGCGCAGTTCCTCCTGGCTGCGGGCGCTCGGCTCGTCGTGCGGAGGCTGGGTCATCGCTGTGCACTCTCCTTGATCTCGGCCACGTCGGCCTTCACGCTGTCGATGGTCCGCTGCGGGGCGGGCGGGGTGGCGCTGCGCACCTGTTTGCGGCCGGCCAGCGCCGTCAGGCCCGTGGCGACGGCCAGTACGCCCGTGACGATCAGCGCCGCCGCCCAGACCGGCAGCGGTACGGCCAGGGCGGCGATCACCGTGGCGACCAGGGCCTGCAGGGTGACGAAGCCGAGTACGCCGGCTCCGCCGAACAGGCCGCCGCCCTTACCGAAGCGTTTGCCCTTCTCGGTCATCTCCGCCTGAGCGAGGCGCATCTCGCCGCGCACCAGGTCGGTCAGTTGCTCGGTGGCCCGCTGCACCAGCTCGCTCACGGGCTCTTCCCCGGCCGCCGGCGCGCTCCCCGTGCGGGGAGCGGCAGGGGCCGTGCGGTGCGTGTCCGTCATGGCGATCACCTCCCGGTCCGTAGGTGCGGGCCGGGTACCAGCGAGAGCGGAAAAGACACCTGGTCGGACAACTCGCGATGACGATGAGTGAGCGGCGCGAGATCTGGTACCCGTCCGCCGCTCACGTACGAGAAAGAGAGGTATCGCCTTGTCGCAGGTAGAGGAATCCATCGAGGTCCGCGTGCCGGTGCACACCGCGTACAACCAGTGGACGCAGTTCGAGTCCTTCCCCGAGTTCATGGACGGCGTCGAGCGCATCGAGCAGCGCACCGACACCCTCACGCACTGGGTGACGAAGGTCGGCGGACAGAAGCGGGAGTTCGACGCGGAGATCACCGAGCAGGTCCCGGACGAGCGGGTCGCCTGGACCACCGTGGGCGGCGAGGCGCGGCAGGCCGGTGTGGTGACGTTCCACCGGATCCAGGAGGACACGACCAAGGTCATGCTGCAGATGGACTTCGACCCCAGTGGTGTGGCCGAGACCGTGGGCGACAAGCTCGGGTTCGTGACGCGGCAGGTCTCCGGTGATCTGAAGCGGTTCAAGGAGTTCATGGAGGCCCGCGGGGCGGAGACGGGCGCCTGGCGCGGCGAGGTCTGACCGGACGTGAGGAGGCCGCCACCACCACTGCATGTGGTGGTGGCGGCCTCCTGCTGTGTGCGCCCGCTACGCCACCGGGGCGGCGATCCCGCTCCGGAAGAGCTCCCGGGCCTGCCGGCTCAGGTCGTTCAGGCGCAGGGCGAGTCGTGCCGCTCCGTCGTAGAGGGTGTGGACCGCCTGGAGGCGCTCCAGGCGGGGGGCCAGGGCCGACAGGGCGATGGCCAGGGCGACGCCGGCCCAGGCGACGGGGCCGAGCGGGGTGCAGCCGAAGAAGTGGCTGACGCCGGGGGTCTGGACGAGGGCGGCCAGAACGGCGGCCGAGCCGAGGGCCGTGACCCACACCAGGGTGCTGTGGCGCCGCCCGGAGAGGGTCTGCACGAGCTGGGCGCCGACCACGCCGCACAGGGCCATGGTGGTGGACCGGCGTTCGGTGCCGGGGGTGAGGCGGCCGATGATGTACGCCGCGACCGCGCCGAAGCAGGTGGTGATGCCGCGGCGGCGGATGGAGCGCAGCAGGGGCGCGCCGAGGACGTCGAGGCCCATCGGGCCGGTCGCGGCGTGTTCCGCGGTCGAGGGGTCGCTGCTGGGTGTGACCGCGACGGCCATGGCCGGGAACATGTCGGTGAGCAGGTTGACCAGCAGCAGCTGACGGGTCGACAGGGGTGAGGCGCCGGCGAGCAGGGTGCCGAGGACGCTGAAGCCGACCTCGCCGGCGTTGCCGCCGATGAGGATGCTCACCGCGTCGGCGACGCTGCGCCACAGGGCGCGGCCCTCGGCGACCGCGTCCACGAGCACGGACAGGTCGCCGGTGGTGAGTACGAGGTCGGCGGCGTTGCGGGCGGCCGCGGAGCCGCGGGACTCGACGCCGACCCCGACGTCGGCGGCGCGGATGGCGGCGGCGTCGTTGGCACCGTCGCCGGCCATCGCCACGACTCGACCGGCCTGTTGCAGGGCCTCGACGACGTGCAGCTTCTGCTCGGGTGCGACCCGGGCGATGACGCCCGCGCCGCGCAGCACCCGCACGCGTTCGCGGCGCTCCATGGCGACGAGTTCGTCACCGGTCACGGCTTCGGTCTCTTCCGGCCAGCCCAGTTGCAGGGCGATGGCGCGGGCGGTCTCCGGGTGGTCGCCGGTGAGCATGACGGGCAGGATGCCGGAGCGGCGCAGTTCCGCGAGCAGGGCGTGCGAGGTGTCGCGCGGGACGTCGGCCAGGGCGACGAAGCCGCTGAACTCCAGGTCCGCGAGCGGCGCGTCGAGTTCGGTTTCGGCGTCGTCGGCCCGGCAGGGGCGGCGGGCGACGGCGAGGACGCGCAGCCCTTGCCCGGCCAGTTCGTGGGCGGTGTCCCAGGCGTGGCCGGGGAGGTCCCGGCAGGCGGGCAGGATCGTCTCGGGGGCCCCCTTGACGACGAGGAGTTCGCCCCTGTCCGGGTCGCCGTCCCGGCCGGCCGCGGCGGCGTAGCCCCGGCGGGTCTCGAAGGGCAGTTCACCGGTGGGTACCCAGCCCTCGTCGGGCGGGGCGACGTCGAGGACGGCCTCGTCGGTGGCGTGCGCGACGCGGCGGCCCTGCCCGGTCTCCTCCTGCGGGCAGGCGCGCGCGGCCAGGCGCACGATCGGTGCGGCCTGTTCGGTGTCGGTGGCGACGACGGTGCCGTCGGCGGCGGCGACACGGACCAGGCGGAGTTTGTTCTCGGTGAGGGTGCCGGTCTTGTCGAAGCAGACGGTGTCGACCCGGCCGAGCGCCTCCAGGGTGCGCGGGGTGCGGACCAGGACGCCGCGCCGGGACAGCCGGCGGGCCGCGGCCATCTGCGCGACGGTCGCGACGAGCGGCAGGCCTTCGGGTACGGCGGCGACGGCGACCGCGACGCCGCCGCTGACGGCGCGTCGGACGGGGCTGCCGCGCAGCAGGGACAGCCCGGTCACGGCCGCGCCGCCGGTGAAGGTGACCGGCAGGGCCTTGCGGGTCAGTTCCTGGAGCCGGGCCTGGACGCCGGCGGGCGGCGGGGTGCGGGCGGCGAGCGTGACGGCCCGGCCCGCCTCGGTCTGGTCGCCGGTGTTCACGACGAGGGCGGTGGCTCGTCCGGCCACCACGGTGGTGCCCTCGAAGACCATGCAGGTGCGCTGCGCCACCGGCAGGCCGGGGGTGGCGTCGACGGCCTTGGCCACGGGCAGGGACTCGCCGGTGAGCGCCGACTCGTCGACCTCCAGGCCGTCGACGTCCAGCAGCCGGGCGTCGGCGGGGACGACGTCGCCGGCGCC
Source organism: Streptomyces hawaiiensis (assembly GCF_004803895.1). Classification (NCBI taxonomy): domain Bacteria; kingdom Bacillati; phylum Actinomycetota; class Actinomycetes; order Kitasatosporales; family Streptomycetaceae; genus Streptomyces; species Streptomyces hawaiiensis. The sequence goes on from NZ_CP021978.1 coordinate 454,866, forward strand.
GAGACTGATCTCGTCGCCGGGCCGCAGCCGGGCGGCGTCGACGGTGACCGTGCGTTTGCGGCTGTCCTGCTTGCGGGCTTTGGGCTGCTGCCGGGCGGCGAGCCGGGCCAGGGCCTGTTCGGCGCGCAGCCGCTGTAGCCCGCCGGTCACGGCGTTGAGGTCCATGGCGCCGACGACGAGCAGCGCGTCGACGACCGAGCCGAGCAGTGCCGAGGCGACGGCGCCGGTGGCGAGGACGGGTGTGAGCGGGTCGTCGAGTTCGCGGCGTACGGCGCCGGCCGCCTGCCACGTCCAGCGGGCGGGGGCGATGGCGGGGTGCCGGGTCAGGCGTGCGGCCTGCTGTCGTGAGCGGTCGGCGAGCAGGGCGAGTCCGCGGGGCTCGCCGTCGCGGTCGGCGCGTCCCAGCCGGTCCCGGGCCTCGTGGGGTTCCAGGGCGTGCCAGGGGATGTGCAGGCGGGGCTGGGGCGGGGTGGCCCGGGCGACACGGACGGCTTCGAGCCAGCCGGTGATCAGGGCGTTGACGGCGGCGATGTTGACGGGGGCGTGCCGGGTGAGGGGCCACAGGAGGCGCCCGCCCGGGGGTTGCCCGCCGCGGGCGACGAGGAGCCCGGAGAGGGCCGCGCCGGCTCGGGCCAGGGTCTGCGAGCGGCGTCCGACGCGCCGGGCCGCGGGGATGGCCGTGAGCAGCCGCCAGACGTCGGCGAGGCCGCCGGGGGCCAGCGCGTCGACGCCCCAGGAGACGGCGGCCCGTCCGTCGGTGAGGGCGATGGCCACGTCACCGGCGGGCAGTCCGGCCGCGACGTGCCCGTCGCCGGACTCGTCCAGGCGGGCGACGGTCACGACCACGTGCCCCTCGTCCTGAAGGGTCCGTACGACGTCTCCGAACGGCTCGGCGCTCGGGGCGACCTCGTCGGCCAGCCGGGTGATGTCCTTCAGGTCGGAGCCGCCCGCGATGACGACGTGCAGTCCTGCCCGGCGGGCGGCGTCCAGGACGGCCTCGGCGAAGGGGTGGACCGGGTCGTCGGGCAGGCCGTCGTCGGTGTCGTCCTGGCGCAGGCTGCGCAGGGCGTCGGCGTGCAGGACGAGGGCGTCGGCGATCTCCAGCTGCCGCAGGCGCTCCCCGTCGCGCAGGAGGATCCCGGCGTGCGCGAGGAAGGTGCCGAGGGTCGCGCCGAAGGCGGCCGGTCCGTACCGGGCCGCCTTCGGGGATCCGGCGAGAACCGCTTCGGCCGCGTCCGTCGCGCTGTGCGTGACGAGGAGGGTGGCGGCGGCGCCGGCGAGGCTGCCGGTGCTGGCATGGGAGGCGTATTCCGCGGCGGGCGTCACCTTGAGCGGCGGCCGGGTGTCCGCGGGGCAGGGCAGGCTGGTGCGCCTGTGGTGGCAGACGTCGTCGTGCAGCGCCTCGAAGGCCGCGGCCCTGGCCACCGCCTCGGTCAGCTGGTTGCCGCGCAGGATGCCGTCGAGCACGAGCGCCAGCGGGGTCTGGCCGATGCCGTGGGCGGCGGCGTTGGCGGCGGCGAGGACGAGTTCCATGCCGGACGTGCCGAACCGCTCGCGGAGCAGGGCCCGGAAGCGGGGGTTCTCGCGCAGCAGCGTGACGGTGGCGGTGATGACGCGTGAGGTGGGCGGCAGTCGCAGGGACCGACCGGCCAGGGCGCCGGCCGCGCCGGCGGCGTCCAGCAGGATCGCCGCCGCGGTGACGCGCACCTCGGCGGGGTCGCCGGGGTGGCTGGTGTCCCGGAGGTTCGGGTCGGCGCCCTCGTCCAGGCCGAGGCGGGCGGCGAGCACGGTGGCCCGCTCGGTGACGCGGTCGGTGGCGGCGTCCTCGGCAACGGTGACCACCAGGCGGGCCAGTCCCCCGTCCCAGTACGCCATGAGGACGTCCGGGTGCTCGACCAGTTCCTCGGCGACCTTGTGGGCGATCGCTCCGGCGTCGCCGTCGGAGTGCCGCAGCGCGAGGTGGAGGCGCTGCCCGGCCTTCCAGTGCTGTTCGCCGGTCAGGGCGTTGCGCGCGACGTTGCGGACGCGGCGCGTGGTGTCGTAGACGGACGTCACCGACTGGGCGGTGCTGCGGGCGGCGCCTGCGGCGGCCCCGGCCACGGCCCCGACGAGCGGGGCGACGTCGAAGCGTGTGAACATGTGCTGCTGTCCCGACTCAGCCGGTGGGGCGGCTGTCGTGTCCGGGCCGGGGGGCCTGGTCCGGCTCCTCGCCGTGCGGGTGGTGGGCGGTGGCCTCGGCGACCTGCTTCAGGGCGGAGGCGGTGGCGGTGTCGCCGACCTTGGCGGGCTGTTCGTGGACGTGCTGGTCCGGCCGCTCGTGCCGGTAGTGGGACGCGGCGAGTCTGCCGCCGGGGCCGTACGAGGAGGTGTCCTGGTCGTCCGGCCCGTCCTGCGGGGAGCGGTGTTCACCGGTCCTGCCGGACTGTGGTGCGCCGTTCGGTGACGCGCCGTCGGGTCGCTCGCCGGGGCGCGGCTGGGTCAGCCAGGCGACGGCCGCGCCGGTCACGGCCACCGGCCACTCCACGACTCCGGCCACGCCGAGCACGCCGGCACCGGCGTAGACGGCCATCCGGCGGCCGCGCGGCGAGACCGCTCCGATCCTGTCCAGCGCGTCGGTGGCCACCTTGCCGATCTGCTCCGCACCCGGCAGGTGCCTGAGGCCCGAGGCCACGGCCCGCAACGGCTGCGGAAGATCGGGCGAACGTGGTGTCTCCTGGTTCATGTCGACCTCCACAAGCGCGTTGTCCAGCGGCTTCATCCGGTTTCCCAGGCTTTTGCCCCATATTCCGCCTTTGGTGAGTTATGCGCTTGTCTTGTTCGGCCGGGTCCGGTGGGGCCGGGGTGTCAGAGGACGGTCGCACCGTCGTGGACTCCGCCCATGCAGCGCTTGGTGAACGCCTGCGAGCCGTCACCCACGGCGGAGATGACGACCGACCCGCCGCCGGCGATGCACTGGCTCGCGGTGACGTCCGTCGGCAGGGCGGCGGCGTGGGCGGGCCCGGCGAGCACGGACACGACCAGGGCGGTGAGCACGGCGTACGGCAGCTTGCGCATGGGGGCTCCTCCTCCGGGCGGCGGCCGGGCGGCCGCCGTATCAGGCTCGCGAGGGTGCGCGGGCGCCGCCACCCGGGCGCCGCGCGGGCCGGTGCCGAACCGGCTGGGGAGGGGCGCGACATCGTGCGTGACCCCCGGCGCCGGGACGGCGAGGTCACCGTCACCCTCACGGCGATCAGCCGGGGCGCCACGTCCGACGGGTGCGGCTGACGGTGGCTGCCCCTGCGGGCGGCGGGCGCCGCGGGGCTGCCCGGGCGGGACGCGACCGTCAGCGGCCGGGGGGGAACGCCGTGGTGGCGCACCGGCCCGGCCGGTGAGAGACGGGGCCGCCGCCCTTCGGAAGCCGTCCGTGTCGGGACGGGAGCGCCGGGTACTCAGTGCAGGCAAACAGGCCGTCACGGGTCCGGACACCGCACGGGAACGGCGTGTCCGGTTCGGCGAAGGAGTGGTCATGACGCAGAACGGTGATGACGCGACGCTCGTCCGGCGACCGGGGATCCCCGACCTCCGGACGGCACCGGACGGGGACGAGCCCGCGCCACCACAGGACCCGCAGGCGGACCAGCCGCTGCAGGAACTCCCCCAGGACCGCAACCAGGCGCTTCTGGAGGCGGCCAAGCAGGTCGGCGCCCTGCTGAAGCGCGAGGGGCACCTGTTCGCACTGGCCGGCAGTGTGGCCGCGTACGCCCACGGCGGTGAGAAGAACCTGCAGCACGACGTCGACTTCGCGATCCGCCCCGAGGACGCGGAAGCGGTGGCGGCCACGCTCCACGAGGCCGGGCTGACGGTCTACACCCCGCCGGAGGACTGGCTGATCAAGGCCACGTGTTTTGGCCAGCCGGTCGACATCATCTTCGAACTGGCGCACCGGCCGGTCGGCGCGGACATGCTGGAGCGGGCGGAGGAACTGTCGGTCGACTCCGTGCGCATGCCCGTGCTGGCCCCGACGGATCTGTTGTGGAGCCTGACCGCCGCGTTCTCCGAGCACCACTGCGACTTCGGGGCGGCCCTGCCCATCGCGCGCGCCCTGCGGGAGAAGGTCGACTGGGAGAAGGTGCGGCGCGAGTGCGGGGACGCGCCGATGCCCGCGGCCTTCTTCTTCCTCCTGGAGCGCCTGAACGTCATCTGAAGGAGCACCCATGAGCACCCCCGGTTCACTGGACGCGGGCGGCGGGCCGCCGGCCGAGAATCTGGACTACCGCATCGCCCACCTCCAGGACCGCCTCGCCTCCGGCGAGCTCGGTGAACTGGGCGTACGGGTCGAGGCCCGCGGCCGGACGGTACTGGTCACCGGCACCGTGCCGTCGGCGCCCTGCCGCGACGAGATCGTGCGCACCGTCCACGAGGAGCTCGCCGGATTCCCCGTGCACAGCGACCTCGTGGTCACCGAGGCGTCCTCCCCCGACCACGCGGAGGAACTCTCATGATCCGCGTCGCAGCCGTCGGGGACATCCACATGGGGCCCGACAGCCAGGGCGTGCTCCGCCCCGCTTTCGAGACCCTGCCCGAGTGCGCCGACCTCCTGCTGCTGGCCGGGGACCTCACCCGGCACGGCACGCCCGAGGAGATGCGGGTGGTCGCCTGCGAGATCCAGCACCTCGCCGTTCCGGTCGTCGCCGTCCTGGGCAACCACGACCACCACGACGACCGCCCGGACGAGGTCGCGGCCATCCTCCGGGACGCGGGCGCCCACGTCCTGGAAGGGCAGGCCACGGTCGTGGAGAGCGGCGGGGCACGGATCGGCGTCGCCGGGACCAAGGGGTTCGGCGGTGGCTTCGTGGGCCGCTGCGCGGGGGAGTTCGGCGAGCCGGTCATGAAGGAGTTCGTCCGGCACTCACGCCGGTGCGCCGACGGGCTGCGGACCGCCCTGGAGCAACTGGGTGAGGAGGACTGTGACGCGCGGATCGCCCTGACCCACTACTCCCCCGTCGCGGACACGCTGGCGGGCGAGCCGCTGGAGATCTACCCGTTCCTGGGCAGCTATCTGCTGGCCGAGGCGATCGACACCGCCGGTGCCGACCTCGCGGTGCACGGGCACGCGCATGCCGGCACCGAACACGGCATGACCAGCGGCGGTGTGCGGGTGCGCAACGTCGCCCAGCCGGTCATCGGACGGGCCTTCCACGTCTACCACCTGCCGGTCCGGGAGCCCGCCGCAACCGGTGCCGCCACACAACAGCTCCCCTGAGTCAGGGTTTTCCCTCTCCGCCGCCGGCGTCTCGCCGGCGGCGTTTTCGTTGCGCGCCGCCTGGCGCACCGAACCGCCCGTGTACCGCCTGTGGTGTGAACCCTCCGCACGTCGTGCCCGTTTCAGGCATTTTGTCTGCTTAGCATGCGAACTCCGCGCTCCGCACGTCGGCGATGTCCCCAGGCGTCCGCCCGGGGCGCACGTGCCCCGTACGAGAGGACATCAGATGGCGCTGACGGGCCGTCAAAAGCCACCCTGCGAGCACGCCTTCTCCCCGCATGACGCCGTGCTGCGCAGCGCGGTGCCGCACGTCGCCCGCCGTCGCTTCCTGACCGTCACGGCGGCCGCCGCGATGCTCGCCTTCAGCACCAACCGGCCGGCGCGCGGCGCCACCGCCGTTCGCGAACTCGACGCGGCCCGGATCACCGACAACCCGTTCACCCTCGGCGTGGCCTCCGGGGACCCGCTGCCGGACTCGGTGCTGCTCTGGACACGGCTCGCGCCCCAGCCGTTCGCGGAGGACGGCGGCCTCGGCCAGGAGCGGGTCGCCGTCGCCTGGGAAGTGGCCGCGGACGAGTGGTTCGTCATCGTCGAGCAGGAGGGTACCGCCACAGCCCACCCCGAGTACGCCCACAGCGTGCACGTCGACGTCAAGGGCCTGAGGTCGGACAGTGAGTACTACTACCGGTTCCGGGTGGGCTCCTGGATCAGCCCCGTGGGCCGCACCCGCACCTCCCCCGCCCCGGGCAGTGACACCTCCCGCCTGCGGCTGGCCGCCGTCGCCTGCCAGGCCTACCAGGACGGCTACTACACCGCCCACCGGCATCTGGCGCAGGAGGACGTCGACGTGGTCTTCTTCCTCGGCGACTACCTGTACGAGTACGCCGTGGACTCCGCCGGCGGGGCCCGCCGCTACACCGACCGCAAGCTGCCCGACGTGTTCAACCGCGAGACGACCACGCTCGCGGACTACCGGCTGCGCTACTCGCTCTACAAGAGTGACCCGGACCTGCAGGCCGCGCACGCCCGGCATCCGTTCGTCGTCACCTGGGACGACCACGAGACGGAGAACAACTACGCGGGTCCCCACGACGAGAAGGGCAGTGCTCCGGAGGAGTTCCTGGTACGACGGGCCGCCGCCTACCGGGCGTACTGGGAGAACCAGCCGCTGCGCGCCGAGCAGCTGCCGAACGGGCCCGACGCCCGGTTGTACCGTCGGCTGACCTGGGGATCGCTCGCCCAGTTCGACATCCTCGACACCCGCCAGTACCGCTCCGACCAGGCCTACGACGACCGGCCGCACGCGCCGGGACCCGAGTCGGACGATTTGGCCCGTACCCTCACCGGTGCCGCTCAGGAGCGCTGGCTACTGGACGGCTGGCGGGACTCCGACGCGCTGTGGCACGTGATGCCCCAGCAGGTGTGCTTCTCCCAGCGCAAGTTCGACCTGACGGCGCCGGCCCGGGTCTCCATGGACGCCTGGGACGGCTACCGGGCCTCCCGTGACCGGGTCATGGCGGGCGCGAAGGCTGCCGGCATCGACAACTGGATGGTCCTCACCGGCGACGTCCACGTCGGCTACGCCTTCGACCTCAAGGACGACTTCGACGACCCGCAGTCCAAGACGCTGGGCACGGAGCTCACCTGCACCTCCGTCGCCAGCGGCGGGAACGGAAGCAAGAAGCCGGACAACTGGGACACGTACATGAAGGCCAACCCCCACATGAAGTACTACGACGGCCGGCGCGGCTATGTCCGGGTCGAGCTGGGCCGCGAGAACGCCCAGGCCGACTTCCGGACCGTCTCGGCCATCAACACGCCCGAGGGCACCATCTCGACGTCCGCGTCCTTCGTCACGGAGGTGGGATCGCCCGGCCTGAAGTCAGCGTGACGCGCCGGTATCCGCAGTACTGCACATGGCGCCCCTCCCCGCGCCACAGCACGAACGGGGCGGCCCGGGACATCACTCCGGGCCCGCTCCGGCAAGGCCTATGGCCTGGCCGACAGTTTCACCGCGACCGAAGGAGACACATCGACATGGCCCACAGACATGCCGTGGCCGGCCGCCGGGCGGCGCTGACCGCAATCGGCGCGCTCGTCGCCACAGGGATCCCGTCCGCCGTGGCGGCCGAGCCGGCACCGCCCGCAGGGCCTCTGCCCTCGGCCGCCCAGACCCTCGGAGCCCACCGGCCGTCGCCTGCGCTGCTGCGCGCCCTGGAGCGCGACCTCGGGCTGACCCCGGCTCAGGCCTCCCGGCGGCTGGTCAACGAGGCGGAGGCGGGCACCCGGGCGGGGCTGCTGCACAACGCGCTGGGCAACCGCTTCGCGGGGGCCTGGCTGCGCGGCACGACATCGCAGGAACTCGTGGTGGCGACCACCGACGCCGCGGACGTGCCCGCCATCAAGGCCCAGGGCGCCAAGGCGGCTGTCGTGAAGAAGACGCTGCGCGAACTGATGGTCGCGAAGAAGAAGCTGGACCGGGCGGCGGCCCGCGTCAGCACCCGCGACACACCCCTGTGGTACGTCGACGTCCCGGCGAACCGGGTCGCCGTGGAGGCCAGGACCAAGGCCGCGGCCGCCGCGTTCGTCAAGGCCGCGGGCCTCGACGGCAGAAGCGTGGGCGTCAAGGTGACGGCGAACCGGCCACGCCTCATGGCGGACATCACGGGCGGCGACGCCTACCACATCAACAACGCCGCCCGCTGTTCCATCGGCTTCTCCGTAACCAAGGGCGACCAGCAGGGCTTCGCCTCGGCGGGCCACTGCGGCAAGAAGGGCGACCGGACGACCGGCTTCGACAAGGCGGAGCAGGGCACGTTCCAGGCTTCCACGTTCCCGGGCAAGGACATGTCGTGGGTCGCCGTCAACGACCAGTGGACCACGACCGCGAACGTGAAGGTCGAGGGTGACCAGAAGGTGCAGATCACCGGCTCGGTCCAGGCGCTCGTCGGGGCCGCCGTCTGCCGCTCCGGCTCCACCACCGGGTGGCACTGCGGCAAGATCGAGCAGCATGAGACCAGCGTCAGCTACGCCGAGGGCAGGGTCGACGGGCTGACCCGGACGACGGTGTGCGCCGAGCCCGGCGACTCCGGCGGGCCCTATGTCGCGGGCGTCCAGGCGCAGGGCGTGACCTCCGGCGGTACGGGCGACTGCACGAGTGGCGGCACCACCTTCTACCAGCCGATCAATGCGCTGCTCAACGACTTCGGCCTCACCCTGAAGACCGTTGCCGCCGAAACCCCGGCACCGCAGGGCAATGCCGCGCGGGCGTGGGCCGCGGGCCGTGTCTACGAGGCCGGCGCCACCGTGACCCACGCGGGTGTGCGCTACCGGTGCCTGCAGACCCACCAGGCCCAGAGCGCGTGGGCGCCCACCCGCACTCCGGCCCTGTGGCGGCGGGCATGACGAAGGGTCAGGGTTGTCCGGCGCCGGCGCGGCAGATGCCGTCGGCGCCGGGCGGTGCCCGCTACTCCTGTGCCAGCAGCGCGTACGCGGCGGCCAGGAAGGGTTCGTGGGCCCGGAAGCGGCGGGTGCACACCGCGGCCAGGGCCGTGCCGGTGTCGGCGCGAAAGCCCAGGAACGCCTGCTGGCCGAGGGTCGCGCCGCTGTGGAAGTACATCGGCCCGCCGTCCGTGGGGTGACGGAACCAGGCAATGGTGTGGACGTGCCGGTGCCCGATGCCCCTGCGGAGCACGGGCCGGCGCACAGCCCGCAAGGCGGGGGCGAGGCGCGGTGCCACGCCGGTCGGGTCCAGATGGGCCTCGAGGAAGGTGAGCAGGTCGTGCGGCGTGGCCCGTACGGCACCCGCCGCCTGGAAGCCTCCGGCGTCGAAGGCGGGCACGGGTGACACGCCGTCCCGTCCGTGCCCGAGGGCGTCCAGACCGGAGTCGTCCGCGCGCAGGGTCGTGCCGTCCAGGCCGAGGGGGTGCAGCACCTGGTCGGTGAGCAGGTCCTCCCAGGGTGTGCCGGTCGCGGCGGAGAGTGCGTGTCCGAGTACGGCGACGCCGTAGTTGGAGTAGCGCCACCGGGTACCGGGGCGGTGGCGCGGCCGGTGCCGCAGGAAGGCGTCGACGACCCGGGCGTCCGGGAAGCGGGCGTACGGGTTGGTTGTCCAGGCGGGCAGGCCCCGGAGGAAGAACCCGGTCGGCAGGGCGGGCAGTCCGGAGGTGTGGGTGATCAGGTGGGCGAGCGTCACCGGGTTCGCACCTGACGGCCGCCCCCCGCCCAGGAAGGCGGCGGCCGGTTCACCGCCGGACAGCCGGCCGCTGCTGATCAGCCGGGCCAGCAGCAGACCGGTGAACGTCTTCGACGCCGAGCCGATCTCGTAACGCAGGTTCTGGCGGGGAAGCGGCGGGGGCAGGGCGGTGCCGCCGCTCATGATGCTGCGGCGGCCGTGCCGGGAGAGGGCGAACACCACGTCCGGGGCGTCGGATGCGGTGACGGCGTCAGCGAGCCGCTCGACGAGCGGGTCGTCGTCCGGGGAAACCTCCGGCGACGGGACGCGCGGGACAGGCCCCGCCGCCGCGAGCGGGGCGCGGAGGTGCCGGGATTCATCCGGCGGCACGTCATGCGGGGCAGGTGTCCGGCCCACCGGTGTGTCGCGCGAGGCCGCCGGGCCCTCGTCCCTCGGCGCGTGGCGTACGGCCGAGGACTCCTCCGCCGGCGTGGCGCGCAGGGCCGGAGCCTCGGCGTCGTCGAGCGGTTCACCCGGCCAGGGCGTGTGCCGCCGGGGCGTCATGAGGCCTCGGCCAGCAGGGACAAGGACCGGGATGTGGCCAGCACGGAGGCGTAGGCGGCGACCAGAGTGGGGTGGTAGACGATGTCGAACACCTCGTCGGGGGCCCCCTCGGGCATGGTCCGCAGGGCGGGCATCGCGCCGTCGGGCTGCTGTGCTGCGGCGAAGCCCTCCCAGGCCCGTTCGTCCAGGGTGGGTTGGGGCAGGCAGGCGTCGACCACCAGTAGTTCGCCGAGCAGGTCCCAGCGTTCCAGGTCCAGCCAGTCGTCGATCCAGACCGGCAGCCAGGTCGCGAGGTAGTCGGCGGTGGCGGGCGGCAGAGCGTCCGGCCTCTCCCCCCAGTCGGTCAGGTGGAACACGTTGTGCGTGACGTCGTAGGCGATATGCCCTTCCACCGTCCAGGGCTCGGGGTGCGCGCCAGCCAGGTCGTGCCCCTCAGTTCGGACTCCGCCGGCCGGGGCGGGAGACCGAATCGGCGCTGGAACGCGGACAGGCCGAGCCGCCGGGTGGGGGTCGCCTCGAACGCCGCCCAGCTGTCCAGCCGGTGGTTCAGGACGGCTGCCCGCTCCACCTCCGGCTGGCTGTAACCGAGTTCCTTGAAGGGCAGGTACACCTCGAAGGGGATGGGGGAGATCGGTTCCGTGAGCTGCCCCCGGACCAGCATGCGGCCGCCGTCCAGCGTCTCGCGCCAGGCGTGGTCGAGGAGTTGTCTGGCCAGCTGCGCCTGGCGCGACCCCGCGACACCCTCACGGAACAGCACCTTGCAGATCATGGCCAGTTCGCCGATGGGTTTGAAGCGCTCCAGGAAGCCGATCTCCGGGTCGACATCGGGTTCCAGCTGGAATCCGTCACGGTGGGCCCACAGCCATTCCAGGGCGTCGGCTCCGACGTTGTGGATCAGGCGGGTGTCGGTCATCCCAGCACTCCTTGTCCGCCGGGCCGGTGGTGTGTGGCTGCCCGGGCCTCGTCGTCGAGACGCCCGGTGGTCAGGGTCGCCGCGAAGGCGGCCATGAGGGTGGGGTGGTAGTGGGAGAGGAAGTCCGGTCCACTGTCGTGATGGGCTCCGGTCCCCGACTCCGGGATCGCGCCGGAGGGGTGCTGTACCTCCGCGACGCGCGTCCAGGCCTCCTGGAGGACGGCGCGTTCGGGCAGCAGGGGCAGACTCGCCGCCACGGCGAGCAGCTCGCAGCCGAGGTCCCACATCCCGGCGTCCAGACAGGTGTCGAGCCAGGGCGGCAGCCAGTCGGCCAGGTACTCGGCCAGGTCCGGTGGCACGTTCCCGGTCCCGGCGCGTCCCCAGTCGGTGAGGTGGAAGACCACGTGGGTGAGGGAGTAGCCGGAGGACTGCTCGAAGGTCCAGGGCTCGGGCAACCCGGCCAGCCAGGTGCGCTGCAGCGCCTTCGGCATCGCGTCATGTTCCCGGATGCCGCTGCGTACCTCGGCGTTCAGGACACCGAGCCGCCGGGTGGGCTCCTGCTCGGTGAGTTGCCAGCCGCGAGTGCGGGCCACCATGGCGGTGGCCGCCTCGTACCCCGGGTGCCGCAGGCCCGCCGCGGCCATGGCGGCGTACACCTCCAAGGGGTATGTCGCGAAGGGCTCCAGCCGCTGCAGGCGCATGAACAGCTCGCCCCTGCCGGTCTCCTGCCACGCGAAGGTCATCAGGTCGGCCGCGCATGCGTGGAGCGGATCCGGGGGCGCGGTATGCCGGGTCACGGTCGCGCACACCTGGGCCAGTTCCCCGAGCGGCTTCCAGCTGCGGTTCACCTGTCCGTCGGCGGCCAGCGCGTCCTCGCCCAGCGCGAACTGCGCGCGATGTGCCGACACCCACGCCAGCGCGTCCTCGGCCACCTGCCGTGTCCCCCGTGTGTCCCTCACACGAACGCTCCCGCCCGCGTCAGCCGTGCCGCGCTCACCTGCAGAGCCACGAGCGGGTCCTGACCACCCATCAGCTCCACGAAGTCCAGGCCGTTCTCGAGTCCCAGCGTCTGCGGTACGCCCTCCAGCAGGGTCAGCCAGCGTCCGGCGCCGGCCGCCTGTCGCCAGTCCCTGCGGCGGACGGCGCGCACGAAGCCCCGGGCGACGTCGACCGGACGGTGCCCGGCCGCGCGGGCCACCGCGCAGTCCTCGCCCGGGACGGCGAGGGCGGCCAGCACCGCGAGCTGGTGTGTCAGGACTTGCCAGGTCGCGCCCTCCAGCCAGGCGGCGTCGGGTTCCTGCTGCGGACCGCCCACGTAGCCCGGGTCGAGCCGCCGCAGCGTGTGCCGCATGGCCCAGTGGCTCCACAGGACGGTGGGGGCGGCGTCGTCTCCGGGCGGGTAGGCCTCCACGGCCTTCCGGAACACGGCGAGGTCGTCGGGCAGGGGCGGGGTGTGGCAAAGGGTGCTCGGCAGCAACGCGTCGGCTCCCAGCACACGTACGGCCGCCGGCGCGAGGCCCTCCGCTTCCACGTCGGCCCGCTCCAGGGCGGCCGCACGAGCGTGGTCTCCGCTCCGAAGAGCGGAGACCACACCGGAAGCGAGGTCCTGCACCGCGCCCTGCAAGAGGGACGAAGTGCCTGACTGCTCCATCTGGTTACTCCTGTCGGTTCACTAGCCCTTCTTGGGGCGCGGGGTGGGCGGCGACAGAAGCAGACCGTAACCACCCTTGAACAGCGCAAGTGCGGCGCACTCGCGGCTGTCGCGGTAGATGCCGTCGGCTTCTGCCGGGTCGAGTGCAGCCTCGATGTCGGCACTCTGGATGCCCGTCAGTTCCTTGGTGACCTTTTCGGTGGCAGTCATTGCACCATCTCCTTGACTGAAGCGGATGCTTTCCCCTCTAGTGCACCTGATGGGGACAAATCATGCCAACTTACCCAGGAGTTTATTTGCGTCACTTGTTCAACATCTAGCGCATGAGTTATCACGCTTGTGGTAGTTGCCGCCGAAACGGCACATGTGCTCAGCCTCGCGCCACGACCCGCACGGTGCGCACGGAGGAATCGGCCGCGTCCGGGATCAGGACACCGTGCTCCACGCCGCTGCGGAGGTAGTCCAGGATCTCGTCGGTGATCACCTCACCGGGTGCCACCGCGGGGACGCCCGGCGGGTAGGGGCTGATCATCTCCGCGGAGATCCGTCCCGCGGCCCGTTCGGCGGGCACGTGCTCGACCGGGGCGAAGAACGCCTCTCGGGGCAGCATCGCCTGCTCCAGCTCCAGCGCCGAGGGCTCCGGGAGCCGGACCGGCGGGCGCCGTTCGATCGAGTCCGCGTGCATGACGAGCGCGCGCAGGGCGTCCAGCAGGACCTCCTCGGTCTCGTCGTCGTCGGCGTAGGTGATCGAGGCGCTGATCCGGCAGGTGTCCGAGCCGCCGACGTCCACATGGCGGTGCGTGCGCAGCCACTCCGCGGCCTGCATCCCGCTCACGCCGAGCTTGCGTACGTCGATCACGAGCTTGAGCGGATCGAGGTCGGCGGCGAGCCCCTCCTCCACGATCTCCCGGCCCATCGGCCGCAGCCCGGACAGCTCCGCGACCGCCGCCCGGATGCGCCCGACGCGGCGCAGCGCCGTCTCCAGCAAGTCGTGCCCCTGTTCGACCATCTGGCGGCGCCAGCCGTCTAGCGTGGCGAACACGAGGGAGGAGGCGCTGGTGGTGCCGAGAAGGTCTTCCCGCTGCTTCAGGGCCTCGGGTGACACCCGGTCGTACTGGAGGTGGAAGACGGAGCTCTGCTCGATGGCCCCGCCCATCTTGTGCACGCTGGTCACCACCAGGTCGGCATCGGCGTCCATGCCCCAGGCCGGCAGACCGGGGTGGAACGGCAGGTGGGCGCCCCAGGCCTCGTCGACGATGACGGGCACGTCGAACTCGTGGCACACCCGGGCCACTCCCGCGATGTCGGCGCAGGAACCCCAGTCGGTGGGCGTGATGAGCAGCATGCCCTTGGCGTCCGGGTGCTCCTGGAGGCGCCGGCGGACGTCGTCGGGCTCGGGCGGGTGGGCCAGGTGCCGTTCGGTGTCGAACTTCGGGTGAACCCAGATCGGTTCGACGCCGTTGACGACGACGGCCGCGACGACGGACTTGTGGGCGTTGCGCGACGGCAGCAGCTTCTCGCCCGGTCCGGGCGCGGCGAGCATGGCGGTCTTCACGGACAGGGAACTGCCGCAGGTGGAGAAGAAGGCGTGCTCGGCGCCGACCGCGTCGGCCATCAGCTCCTGGGCCCGGCTCAGCACGCCCCGCGACTGACGGCGGTCGTCGAGCCCGTTGAGCGAGAGCACGTCCGAGCGGAACACGTCGAGGCCGACGATCTCCGCCACCCGCGGGTCCACTCCCCTGCCCTGCTTGTGACCGGGTGGGCCGTAGGCGATGTCGCCGCGGCGCCGGAAGTCCTCCAGCGCCTCCAGGACGGGCACACGCGAGTGGTCCATGGGTCCTCCCGAGTCCGGCCCGCCCGAGCCGCCGCCGCGGCGTCCACGCTGTCGTGTCCCGGCGGGTACTCCGACCGTGTTGGCCCCGGGCCCCGATCGAAACGCGACGGGTGTCGCGGCGGCGGACGGTGAAACCCGGCACGGGAACACAGCGGCACCGGCGGGAAGGCCCGCGCGGGCGAAACGGACCGGCCCGGGCGGGAGGCCCACTCCCGTACAACGAACCGGCCCGGACGGGAGGCCCACTCCGGCCGAGCAGTCCCACACCGGTCGGGAGACCCACTCCCGTACAACGAACCGGCCCGGACGGGAGGCCCACTCCGGCCGAGCAGTCCCACCGGCCGGGAGACCGACTCCGGCCAGGCAGACAAACATGGGTCGGGCGACTCGCACCGGCGAGGCAGACCGGCTCCGGTAATGACCCGCCCGGGGCCGCGCACCAGCCCCAGGTCCGCGCACCGCCCCCGACGTCGAGGAGACCCCGTGACCCGCACGCCTGACCTCGTACACCAGGCCATCCGTGAGGAGGTGGCGGCCCGGGCCGACGCGCTGTGGGGCGTCGCCCGGCGCCTGCACGCCGAACCCGAGCACGCCTTCGCCGAGCACCGGGCGGCCGCGCTGCTGTCGGGCGAGCTGGAACACGCCGGTTTCGCCGTGGAGCGGGGCGTGGCGGGGATGCCGACGGCGTTCACCGCCCGCTGGGGCCGGGGCCGGCCGGCGGTGGCGCTGCTGATGGAGTACGACGCCCTGCCCGGTCTCGGACACGCGTGCGGCCACAACCTCATCGCGGCGGCCGGGCTGGGCGCCGCGCTGGCCGTGGCCGCCGCCATGCCGCAGCCGTCCGACGGGACGGTGCTGGCGGTCGGCACGCCCGCCGAGGAGGGTGGCGGCGGCAAGGCCGTCGAGGTGGAGGCCGGGGTGTTCGACGACGTCGACGCGGCGCTGATGTTCCACCCGGGGGTGTACAGCTGGGCGCGGGCGCCGCTGACCGCGCAGGTGCAGTACCGGGTGGCCTTCCACGGCCGGGCCGCCCACCCCACGGGCAATCCCACCGAGGGCGTCGACGCGCTGGCGGCGCTCGTGGAGCTGTTCAACGTGCTGGCCGTGCTGGGGCGCCGGCTGCCGGAGGGCTCGCACGTACAGGGCATCGTCACGCACGGCGGCACGGCCACGAACATCGTCCCGGAGTACGCCGAGGGCCTGTTCGGTGTGCGCGCGGCCACGACGACGGCGCTGGAGGACCTGACGGAGCGGCTGCGCGTGTGCGCCGAGGGGGTGGCCCGGGCCACCGGCACCACCGCCGAGGTGGAACGGGCCACCGTGCGCTACGAGCACTTCCGGGACAGCGAAGTGCTGTCCGACAGGTTCGCCGCGCACCTGGCCCGGGCCGGGATCCCGCTGTCACCGCCCACGCCCGGCGTGTACCTGGGCTCGTCCGACATCGGCAACGTCAGCACGCGGGTGCCCGCCATCCACCCGTTCGTCGCGATCACGGGCGAGGACGGCTCCGACCACACCCCGGAGTTCGCCGAGGCGGCCGCCTCGCCCCGGGCCCGCGAGGTGCTCCTCGCCGCGACTCAGGCCCTCGCCTGTACCGCCGCCGACGTCCTGCTGTCCGGGGAGCTGCGCGAGAAGGCGTGGGCGCGGCACCGGGCGGTGTGAGTGGTTCGGCTCCGCCTGGGGAACCCGGCGAGCGCTGTACCCACCGACTCTCTGGAGAGGGCCCATGAGTCTGTTGCGAGTGCTCGGCCGCCCCATGCTGGCCTCGATGTTCCTCACGGGCGGCATGAACTCCGTCCGCGATCCGAAACAGGTCGCCGACGCCGCCGAGCCTGTCGTCCAACCGGTCACCGAGCGCATCTCGGCGCTGCCGGACCACACCGAGCAGGTCGTACGGCTCAGCGGCGCCGTGCAGGTCGTCGCGGGGCTGATGCTGGCCACCGGGCGCGTGCCGCGTCCGGCCGCGCTGGCCATCGCGGCCACGCTGGTGCCCACCACGCTGGCGGGGCACCGCTTCTGGGAGGCGGAGGATCCCGAGGAGCGGGCACAGCAGCGCATCCACTTCTTCAAGAACCTGTCCATGCTCGGCGGGCTGCTGATCGCCGCCGACGACACCGGCGCCCGCCCCTCGGTGGTGTGGCGCGGCACCCACGCCGCCCGCGGGCTGCGGCGCGACGCGGGTCTGGTGCGCCGCTCCGTCCGCGCCACCGCACGGCCGGCCGCCGCGGCCGGGCGCGTCCGGGCCAAGCTCCCCGCCTGAGCCGCCGGCACGGCACCGGCGGCCGCACGTTAGCCCCCTGAGGCCGGGGGGACCCGAGCGCTGGAGGTGAAGGACATGGGACACGGAGGAAACGTCATCGACGAGCTGGTGACCGATCACCGCGAGGTCGAGGAGATGTTCGGCAGGATCGAGGCACTGCCGTCCGGCCACCAGGACCGCAAGGTGTACGCCGACCAGGTCACGATGGAGCTCGTACGGCACTCGGTGGCCGAGGAGGCCTACCTCTACCCGGCCGTACGCGAGCATGTGGCGGGCGGGGACGCCCTCGCCGATCAGGAGCTCCAGGATCACGCCACGGCCGAGCAGATCATGAAGGATCTGGAGGGCTGTGACGCGGGCGACGCCGACTTCGACCGGCTGATGGGCATGCTGATGAGCGAGATCCGCTCGCACATCGCCGACGAGGAGGGCAACCTGTTCCCGCGGCTGCGGCAGGCCTGTCCGATGGACGCGCTCAACGAGCTGGGCGACAAGGTGCGCAAGGCGAAGAAGACCGCACCGACCCGGCCCCACCCGGCGGCCCCCGACAAGCCTCCGGCCAACAAGCTCCTGGCTCCGGGCACCGGGATGGTGGACCGGCTGCGTGACGCGCTGAGCGGCCGGGGCAAGTTCGAGTAGGCGGCCACCGCACGGAAGCGGGGTCCGTCGCCGAGGGCGACGGGCCCCGCTTCCGTGTGCGTGTGATCAACCCCACTGTGGTCTCAAGGCCCTTGCGCGTCAGGGCGTTTGGGAGGCGGGGGACGGCGGATCAAGGTGCGGTGGAACCGCTTCTCCGGTCCCCTCTGCCACGATGGTCGGCGCCGTACCCGTCGAGGGGAGCCACCGCGCAGCGCGGCCGGTGTGCCCCGCCCCCTCGTCCCCCTTCTGCTGAGTCCCCCGACTCGTCTTCGAGTACCGCACTGTGTCTTCCTTCCCTTCACCCGCCCCTGCCCTGCCTGCCTCCCGCTCGCCCTGGCGGTCGTTGCGGTACCGCAGCATGCGCTGGTGGTCCGTCGCGAACTTCGTGTCGAACGCCGGTACGTGGATGCAGCTCACCGTGCAGAACCTGCTGGTCCTGGAGATCACCGGGTCCGCCGCCGCGACGGGGCTGTCCATGTCCGTGCAGGCCGCCCCGGCGCTGCTGATCAGCGTGCTGGGCGGGGCCGCCGTCGACCGCTGGCCCCGCAAGCTCACGGCAGCCGTGAGCCAGGCGGTGCTCGGCGCGATCGCGTTCACCACGGCCGTCCTCGTGGCGCTGGACCGGATCGACATGACCTCACTGATGGTGCTGGCCGCCGTCACGGGTGTCGTCGCGACCGTGGACAACCCGGCGTGCGCGCTGCTGGGCAACGACCTCGTGCCGGCGGAGGACGTGCCCTCGGCCATCGGGGTCGGGGCGCTGGTGCACCAGGCGGGCAGGCTGGTGGGAGCGGCCCTGGCCGGTGTGGCGGTCGGGTTTCTCGGCACGTCCGTCGCGTACTTCGGCAACGGGCTGTCGTTCCTGTTCGTGGCCTCGGTCATCCCCTTCCTGCGCCCGGCCGCCGGTGCGGCGCGGGCGCAGGAACGGAACCACCGGGCCTCGAAGAACACCGGTCCCGACCTGACCGTGCGGGAGGGGCTGGCCTACTTCGTACGGCGGCCGCGCCTCGTCGCGCTGGCGGGTGTGACCGGCATCAGCTCCGTGTTCGGCCGTAACTACGGGCTCACGCTGGCCGTGCTCGTCACCGGGCCGCTCGCGGGAGGCGCCGGTTCCTTCGGCACGGTGTCGACCGTGCTCGCCGTCGGCGGCATCCTCGGCGCGGTGCTCGGCGCCCGGCTGCGCCGTCCGTCGGTGCGGCTCGTCGGCGCGCTGGCGGCCGCTGGCGGCCTCCTGCAGGCGATGGCGGGGGTGTCGCCGTCGCTGGCCGTGCTGATCGCGCTGGTGCTGCCGATGGCCGTGGTGGAGTCGATCTCCGACACCGCCGGTACGGCCGTCCTGCAGACCGACCCGCCTGCGCATCTGCGGGGACGGGTGCTGGGCGTGTGGGGCAGCATCGGCACCGTGTGGGGCCTGGGCGGGCCGCCCGCGCTGGGCCTCCTCATGGAGCTGGCCGGGCCCCGCGGCGCCCTCGTCACCGGCGGGCTGCTCATCGCCGGCGCGATCGGGGCGGGCTCCCTGCTGCGGCAGCGCCGGGCCGTGTCGCCGGTGGTGCTCCGCACGGAGGAGCACGACGTGCCGGGTCAGCCGGTGCTGAGCCCGGCGGCCTGAGCGGACTCCGCCCGAGGGCGGCCCTCGACACGCGGGCCGCACCGCTCCGGCCCCGTGTGGCCCCCTACCGCCGCAGCGCCCCCTGCGCCGCCATCGCCGCCCGGCGGGCCAGCAGGGTCGTGGAGCGGCCGTCGAGGTAGGGCAGGACCACCGCCTGGCCGCCCCAGCCGCGCAGCACCTGCGCTTCGGGCAGGTCCTGGACGGAGTAGTCGCCACCCTTGACCCACACGTCCGGCCGCAGCCGGGCCAGTACCGCCTCCGGGGTGTCCTCCTCGAAGACCGCGACGGCGTCGACGCTGCCGAGCGCGGCCAGGACGCGGGCCCGGTCCGCCACCGGGTTGAGCGGGCGGCCGGGGCCCTTGCGGCGGGCGACGGACGCGTCGGAGTTCAGGCACACGATGAGGCAGTCGCCGATGCGCCGGGCGCTCTCCAGCAGACCGACGTGACCGGCGTGCACCAGGTCGAAGCAGCCTCCGGTGGCGACGACGGTGCCGCCTCGGGCCCGGACCCTCTCCGCGAGGCCGAACGCGTCGGTCGCGGGCTCGTCCGCCGGGCCGGGCCCGGGCTCGGTCCGCCACAGGTCGGGGTCGCCCGCGCCGCCCGCCGCGACGAACGCGGCCGCTTCGGCGACGGCCCGCTGCAGCGCCTCCTCGGGCAACAGGCCGTCGGCGAGACCCGCCGCCGTCGTGGCGGCGAAGCAGTCGCCCGCGCCGCATGGGTCCCCGGCGGCCCGGTAGGGCACCGGGACCAGCATCGGGGTGCCGGAACCCGGCCGGACCAGCAGCACCCCGCGCTCGCCGAGGGTGACGGCGACACCGGCAGCACGCCAGCGCTCGGCGAGACGGGCGCCCCTCTCGGCGTACGCGCCCAGCGTGGTCCCTGCGGAGCCGGGGTGAAGGGCCCGGGCCTCGGCCGCGTTGGGAGTGACCAGCCGGGCTCCGGGCACGGGCGGGTCGCCCTGGGGGTGCGGATCCCACACCAGGGGCGTGCGGCGGGCGGCGTCCTCCAGGAGCGGCCGCAGGGCGCCCGCGGTGTGCCGGCCGTAGTCGGCGACCAGGACGGCGTGCGCGTCGGCCAGGGCGTCACGGACCGCGTCACCGGGTTCGCCGGGGGTGCCGCCGCCCCGGTCGATGCGGACGACCGGCCGACCGCCCGCGAGGACGCGGGTCTTGACCGGCAGGGTGCCGTCCAGCGGGATCTCCAGCAGCCGGACCCGGCCGCGCAGGCCGCGTCGTACCGCTTCGCTTGCGTCGTCGTCGCCGAGCGCGGTCACCAGGACCACGTCCCGGCCGCCGCGGGCGGCGAGGGCGGCGGCCAGACCGGCTCCGCCGGGGTGGCGGCGGTCGCCGGTGACGTCGACGACCGGGGCGGGGGCGTCCGGGGAAAGCCGGGTGGACACGCCTTCGATGTCCTCGTCGAGGAGGACGTCCCCCACGACGACGAGAGGGTGGGGGCCGGTCATGACGTGCTCCCGTGGGTGAGAATCGCGCGCTGCGTCAGCGGCGTGGACACGGCCGTGTCGAAGCACTCGCAGAGCAGGTGGACGGCGACGAGATGGGTCTCCTGGACGTTCGCGGTGCTGCCGGCGTCGATGCACAGGGCTTCGTGGGCGGCTTCCGCGAGAGGGTTGGGTCCGCGGCCGGTCAGGGCCCACACGCGCAGTCCGGCCTGGCGCGCGGTCACGGCGGCGGCGATGAGGTTGGGGCTGCGGCCCGAGGTGGAGAGCAGGATCAGGATGTCGCCGGGGCGGCCGTGGGCGGTGACCTGACGGGCGTAGACGTGGTCGAAGCCGTAGTCGTTGCCGATGGCGGTCATGCTGGACGTCTCGGCGTGCAGGGCGAGCGCGGAGTACGCGCGGCGTTCCTGGCGGTAGCGGCCGACCAGCTCGGCGGTGAGGTGCTGGGCCTGGGCGGCGCTGCCGCCGTTGCCCGCGGCGAGCAGCCGGCCGCCGCCGGTGAGGACGTCGGCGAGGCGGCCGCCCCAGTCCGCGACCCGGTGAAGACCGTGCTCGCGGAACCGTCCGAGGGCTTCCTCCAGTGACCGGCAGTGCAGTCGCGCGGCATCAAGGGCGGGGTGTGCAGCGGGTTCGCTCATACGGATCGGGCGAGCCGCCGTGGGGACGGCGGCGGACCCACACCTCCTTCGGGAGTTCGGGCGGCTGCGGACGTCGGCGACCTGCGGGCGGGGTCAGCCGGCGCCGGTCGCGGCGGTCTCGCTGTCAAGGACCTCGCAATAGGCGGCCTCGGTGGCCGCGGCGACCTGGCCCCAGCCGTACCGGCTCAGGACGCGCCGGCGGCCTGCCGCACCGCAGGCGGCACGGGCCGCCGGGTCGGCGAGCAGTCCGGCGACGGCGCGGGCGAGGGCCTCGGGGTCGCGGGGCGGCACCAGCCGTCCGGTGCCCGGGTCGGCGACGGTGTCCAGCTGCCCGCCGACGGCGCTGGCCACCACGGGCACGCCGCAGGCCATGGCCTCCAGCGGAACGATGCCGAACGGCTCGTAGTCGGCGGGGCACACCACCACGTCGGCGGAGCGCAACAGCGCCGGCACCTTCTCGCTGGGCACGGCGCCCACGAAGCGGACCCGGTCGGCGACGCCGGCGTCCCGGGCGATGCCGCGCAGCCGCCGCACCTCCGGGTCGTCGTCGAGCCGGTCCGCGGGCGGCCCGCCGATCACGACCAGCTCGGTCTCGGGCAGCCGGGCCAGCGCGGCGATGGCCACCGCGGCGCCCTTGCGCGGCACGAGCCGGCCCAGCTGGAGCAGCCGGTGCCGGTACGGTCCGCGCGGCGCGGCCGGGCCCTTCGGGGTGAACCGGTCGGTGTCGACGCCGCACGGCACGATGCCGACCTGGTGCGGGGGGATGCCCATGCGGGCCAGTTCGTGGGCCTCGTCCCGGCAGGTGGCGATGACGCGGTCGCAGCCGAGACCGATCTCGATCTCGCCGGGGATCCGCTCCGGCGGGCTGGTGTCGGCGAGCCGCTGGTGCCGCCGCTTCACCGTGCCGAGGGCGTGGTACGTGTGCAGCAGGGGCAGGCCGTGCTCGCGGGCCGCGCGCAGTGCGGCCAGGCCCGACATCCAGTAGTGGGAGTGCACGACGTCGGGGGCGCGGGTGCGCCAGCCGCGGGCGAGGTGGCGGCCGAAGTCGTCCATGTGCGGCAGGAGCGCGTCCTTGGGGAGAGGCTCGGCCGGCCCGGCGGGTACGTGGTGCACCTCGACGCCGTCGCGCAGCTCCACTCGGCAGGGCAGGTCGGGCGAGTCGCGCCGGGTGTGGACGGTGACGCGGTGGCCTCGGTCGGCGAGTGCGCCGGCGAGGCAGGCGACGTGGACGTTCTGCCCGCCGGCGTCGACTCCGCCGAGTGCGGCGAGGGGGCTGGCGTGCTCGGAGACGAGCGCGATCGCGAGGACGCCCGGGTCGAGCGGGTCGCCGCCGAGCGGCCCGCTGGGGAAGGGGCTGACGGTCGGGGTCATGAGCACACCTCCGTGATCAGGCGCTCCCAGTCGGCCAGGAAGCGCTTGAGCCCGTGGCGTTCGAGGGCCGCCTGGCGGGCGCGGGCCCCGTCCGCGGCCGCGGCCTCGGGTTCGTGCAGGTAGCGGCGGGCGGCGCGGGCCAGGACGTCGGGGCGGGTGGTCAGGGTGCCGGCGCCGGGCGGGACCGCCTCGACGGCCTCGGTGGTGGCGAGCGCCAGCACGGGCAGGCCCAGGTGCATGGCCTCCAGCAGGGACAGGCCCAGGGAGGTCCAGCGCACCGGGTGGAGGTACATGCGGCGTTCGGCCAGGGCCGTATGCAGCTCGCTCTGAGGAAGGTCGGCGGTGCGGCAGCGGTCGGCCGGCAGGCCGAGGTGTCCGGCCAGGCCCTCGGTTCCCATGCCGAAGACGTCGAGCGGCACGGCCTCGGCGAGGGCGGGCAGCAGGTCCGTGCCGGTGTGCCGGGCGCGCCGGACGGGTTCGTTGACGACGACGGCGGCGCGGGCGAGCCGGCCGCTGTAGCGGTGGCCCGGGTCGACGATGCCGTGCTCGATCACCTCGGTGCGGGTGGTGCCGCAGTCCCAGAACAGCCGGTTGAAGTGCGTGACGTGCACGAGCGTCAGGTCGTCGCGGTCGGCGCACGGGTGCCGGGTGTCGGGCACGGCGCCGTCGGGCGCGTTGTGCTCCAGGTACACCGCGGGCACGTCCCGGCCGGGGCGGCGCCCGCCGAGCCAGCGTTCGGCCAGCGCCGCCTCGTGCGGCCGCTGGAGAAGGACCAGGTCGACAGGCGTGTCGCCGAGTTCCTCGGGGGTGATTTCGCGTACGGAGGCGGGCCAGGTGAAGGTGCGGGCCCGTCCGAGGCCGTCCGGGCCGCGGTCGGGGGTGACGGGGACGAGGTAGGTGTGCGGGCCCTGGACGAACGCGGTGGTCCAGGAGCCGTGCACGTGCCACAGCAGGATGTTCATACGGCCGCTCCTCGTTCGGTCTGTTCTCCCCGGTCCGCCGGGCGGTCCGTGAGGGCCGCCACGGCGGCGAGCACCTCGGCGTCGCCGATGCCGTCGAGGCAGGGGTGCCCCGGCACCGGGCAGTGCCGGGCCCGGGTCTCCGCGCACGCGGCCTGCGGGTCACCGAGCAGGACGTGCGGTATGCCGTAGGGGGCCCAGCGGTCGGCGGGTACGACCGGCGCGAAGAGGCTGACGACGGGTGTGCCCACGGCGGCGGCGAGATGCGCCGGGCCGGTGTTGCCGGCGACCACGGCCCGGGCCGCGGCCAGGACTCCGGCCAGCTGCGGCAGATCGGTGGCACCGCCGAGGTCCAGGGCGTGCCGCCCGGCGACCCGTGCGGTCAGCTCACGCTCGGCGCGCCCGCCCGTGACGACCACACGGTGCCCCGCCGCGGACAGCGCGGCGACGGCCCGTGCCGCCCGGCCCGCGGTCCAGGCCCGTGCGGGCACGGCCGCGCCGGGGTGGAGGACGACGTACGGTTCGGGGCCCGTGAGGTGGGTGGTGTGCGGCGGCGGAAGGACGCGCAGCCGGCCGTCGTCGCCGGGTGGGAGCGGGAAACCCGCGGCGTGGGCCAGGTCGAGGGCGGCCAGGGCCTCGTGACGGTGGGGCCCTCTGCGGTGCCGCAGGTCGAGGAGCGCGCCCGGGTAGTCCTCGCAGTCGGCGGCGGTCCGTCCGATCCCGGCCAGCTTCAGCAGCAGGGCGACCGGCAGCGGGCTCTGGTGGTACGACACCAGCACGAGCGCCCGGTCGAAGCGGCCCGCCGTGAGCGTCTCCATCAGCTGCCGGGTGGCCGCCCGGGTGACCGGCGGCGGCTCGAGACCGACCCAGGGGGCGTCGTAGGTCAGCACGTCGTCGACGCCGGGCAGCATCCGCCCGGCCGGGGCGCCCTGGGGTCCGCAGAGCAGCGCGGTATAGGAGGATCCGGCGGCGACGGCCCGTACGGCGGGTCCTGCGAGGAGCACGTCTCCGGAGCTGTCGAGGCGGACCACGAGGGTGCGGGGAAGGCGGGTGGGGGTCATCGCGGCTCCCGTGCCTGCACAGCCGGGCCGAGGACGAGACGCACGGCCGTCGGCAGGTCCGGTGCCGTGACCTCGGCATCCCCGGCCTCCTCGGCCCGGGTGACGGCCGTGGGAACCAGCACCCCGCGGGCCCCCGCCGCACGCGCGGCCGCCATGTCCGCTCCGATGTCGCCGATCACCACGGTGCGTTCGGGCGGCACGGCGAGCCGGCGGCACGCGGCCAGGATCAGTCCGGGTGCCGGTTTGCGGCAGTCGCAGCCCTCCCCGGGTCCGTGCGGGCACACGGCCCAGACGGCGAACGGCCCGAGCAGTTCCTCCACCCGCAGCCGTACGTCCTCCACCTCGCGGCGGGTCAGCAGGCCCCGGGCCACGCCCGACTGGTTGGTCACGACCCCGACGGGCACCCCGGCGGCGCGCACGGCGTCCACGGCCTCCCGGGCGCCGGGCATGAGCGCGACGCGCGAGGGGTCGCCGTTGTAGGGCACGTCGGCGACGAGCGTGCCGTCACGGTCGAAGAGGACGGCCGCGGGCAGCGGACCGCCCGGGTCGTGCGGGCGTCGCCGCACGTCCCCGGGGAGCAGCCAGGGCCCGAGGGGCGCCGTCATGACCGCAGCCGTTCCCGGACCGCCGGGCGGGGCGCTGTCGCCGGCTCGCCGCTGCCGAACGCGGTGTGCGGCCGGGCCTTGCGGTGCACGAGCCGTCCGCGCAGCCAGTGCCAGGTCGCGGCGGGCGGGACGAGGGCGCTGGTCACCGTCATGGTGAGGACCTCGTCGCGGGTGCCCGGCCCGGGCAGGATCCGGGCGAGGGCGAACTCGGTGGTGCCGGCCAGCCACGTGGCGGCGAAGGCCGCGGCAGCCCGCTGCCGGCCGAGCAGGGCGCAGCCTAGCGCGGTCACCCCCGCTCCGGTCACGGCCAGATGCAGGGGCAGGCGCCCGCGGGGTGCCTCCGCCCGGCGCCACCAGTGACGGCCGTGCAGCCGGGTCATCAGCACGTCGTCGGCGTTGCCGGCCTGAAGCCGGACGGAGATCCAGCGTCCGGCGGGCCGTACGGGGTGGGTGGTGATGCGCCGGCCGCCGGTGAGCGTCCAGCCGGCGTCGAGCACGCGCAGGGCGAGGTCGGCGTCCTCGCGGAAGGCTCGCGGGAAGCGTTCGTCGAACCCGCCCACGGCCACCAGCGCGGCCCTGCGGTAGGCCATGTCGGCAGTGATCCAGCGGGCGCCGGCGAGTCCGGCCGTGTTGCGTTCCCAGTCCGTGGGGCGCCGGTCGGCGGGCAGGGGCACCTCGATGCGGGCGGTGATCCCGGCGGTGCGCTCGGTGGCCGCGGACAGGTCCAGGGTCAGGTCGTCGCCCCAGGTGGGCCCGGGGACGACGTCGTCGTCGAGGAAGACGATCCAGGGCACGTCACCGGCGGCCCGCCAGCCGAGGTTGCGGGCAGCGGCCGGTCCGCGCGCCCCGCCGGGCACGACGACGGTGCGCGCGCGCAGGGACGGCGGGACGTCGGCGGTGAGGGCGGTCCGGGGCGCGCCGGGCCGGTCGTCGACGAGGACCACCCGGACCGGGCCCGGCCCGGTCGCCTCGGCGAGGGCGTGCAGGCAGGCGCCCAGGCTGGGCCGGCCCAGGGTCGGAATCACGACGGCGTACTCGGCGTCGCGTGCCAGGGCGTCGGGTGCGGTCATCGGGGGCCTCCGGCGTCGTCGCTGCGGGAGTCGGTACCGAAGAGGTCGCCGCGCCGGATCGCGTACGGGCCGATGGCCAGCAGGTCGACGGGCGAGGAGCCGAAGCACTCCAGTGCGTCGCGTGGGTCGTCGACCATGGGCCGGCCGGCGGTGTTGAGGCTGGTGTTGACGACCACGGGCAGCCCGGTGAGCCGCTCGAACTCGCCGAGCATCCGGGCGACCAGGGGCTCGCGGTCCGGGTCGACGGTCTGGATGCGGGCCGTGCCGTCGACGTGGACGACGGCGGGGATGCGGTCCCGCCAGGCGGGCGCCACGTCGTGCACGAACAGCATGTAGGGGCTCGGCAGCGGGCCGTCGAAGAGGCCGGCGGCGCGGTCGGCGAGGACCATGGGGGCGACGGGCCGGAACTGTTCGCGGCCCTTGACGTCGTTGAGCCGTTCCAGGTTGCCCGCGTGCCCGGGGTGGGCCAGCAGAGAGCGGTGGCCCAGGGCCCGGGGGCCGTACTCGGAGCGGCCCTGGAACCAGGCGACGATCCCGTTGTCCGCCAGGGCGCGGGCGACGGTCGCGGCGATGTCCGGGGGCCGTTCGAAGGGTACGGCCGCGGTCTTCAGCCAGGCGCCGAGCTCGGCGTCGGACCACTCCCGGCCGAGGTCGGCGCCGGCCATGGCCTCCGGCTGGTCGCCCTCCACGGCGGACAGCAGCAGGGCGCCGCCCAGGGCGGTCCCGGCGTCTCCCGCCGCGGGCTGCACCCACACCCGCGAGAAGGGGCCCTCGCGGGCGATACGGGAGTTGGCGACACAGTTGAGGGCCACGCCGCCGGCCAGAGTGAGCACGCGGTCGTGGGTCCGGCCGTGCAGCCAGCGCACCAGGTCGAGCAGGGTCTCCTCCAGCACGCCCTGGGCACTGGCGGCGACGTCGGCATGGTCCTGCGTCCACGGTTCGTCGGGCCCGCGGGGCGCGCACAACTCGTGCCAGGGCACGCCGGTGGCGCGGAAGCCGCCGTCGCCGGTGGGGTACACGTGGCGGCGCAGTTCGGCGCGCATGCGCGGCCTGCCGTGGGAGGCGAGGGCCATGACCTTGAACTCGTCGCAGGAGCGCAGGAAGCCGAGGTGTTCGGTGAGTTCCTCGTAGACCAGGCCGAGCGAGTGCGGCAGGTCCTGGGCGTGCAGCGCCTCCAGGCGGTCGCCCACGCGGCGTGCGGCCAGGTGGGAGGCGCGTTCGCCGCGGCCGTCGAGGACGAGGACGGAGGAGTTCTGGGCGTCCGGAGCGGCGAAGGCGCTGGAAGCGGCGTGCGCCATGTGGTGCGGGACGAAGCGGACGAGGCCGGGGTCGAGGCCGGGCAGGGCGGTCTTCAGGAAGCCGGGCGCCTCACGGGCGTAGGTCAGCCGGAGGTGGTCCCACGGGTCGTCCAGGCCCATGTCCTCGGCCGGGCGGGCGAGCGCCGGGTCGAAGGAGTAGGTGACCGCGTCGAGGTCCTGCGGGCGCAGCCCGGCCCGCTTCAGGCACCAGGACGCGGCCTGCTCGGGCAGTTCCCAGGCGGAGAACGGCAGGGGCCTCTTGCCGTGCTTGCGCCGGGAGAACCGCTCCTCCTCCGCGGCGGCGACGGTCCGTCCGTCGATCACCAGGGCGGCGGCGGGATCGTGGAAGAGGGCGTTGATTCCGAGGATGCGCATGGGGAGACGGGCCTTTCGGCGGTCGGGAGATCCGGACGCGGCGGTGCGGGGTGCCCGGGCGGGGTCACTCCTCGGTACTGGTCTCACTGGTCTCGCGGAACCAGGTGATCGTGCGCCGCAGCCCCTCCTCGGCGCGCACCTGTGGGTCCCAGCCGAGCTTGTCGCGGGCCAGGGTGATGTCCGGGCAGCGCACGGCCGGGTCGTCCACCGGGCGTTCGATGTAGCGGATCTGCGAGGAGGACTCGGCGAGCTCGACGACCAGGCGCGCCAGGTCGAGCATGGTGATCTCGGTGGGGTTGCCGATGTTGACGGGGCCGCGCATGCCGTGGGCGGCGGCGGCGAGGATGCCCCGCACGGTGTCGTCGACGTAGCACAGCGACCGGGTCTGGCGGCCGTCGCCGGTCACGGTGAGGGGCTCGCCGGCCAGGGCCTGCCGGACGAAGGTCGGCACCGCGCGTCCGTCGTGACCGCGCATCCGGGGGCCATAGGTGTTGAACAGCCGCACGATGCAGGTGTCGGTGCCCTGGGCGTCGGCGTGGGCGGTGGTCAGTGCCTCGCCGAAGCGCTTGGCCTCGTCGTAGACGCTGCGCGGGCCGACGGGGTTGACGTTGCCCCAGTAGCGCTCGTCCTGGGGGTTCTGCAGCGGGTCGCCGTAGACCTCGGAGGTCGAGGCGAGGACGAAGCGGGCGCCGGAGGAGTGCGCGAGTTCCAGGGCGTTGCGGGTGCCGAGGCTGCCGGTCTCCATGGTGTGCAGCGGGAGGCGCAGGTAGTCCGCCGGGGACGCCGGCGAGGCGAAGTGCAGGACGAGGTCCGGCGGCCGCTTGATCCGCAGGCCCTCGGTGACGTTGGCCTGGACGAGCGTGAAGCCGGGCTGTTCGAGCAGCGGCGATATGTTCTCGGCCCGGCCGGTGCTGAAGTCGTCCACGCAGGTGACGGCCGCGCCCGCGTCCAGCAGGGTGGCGCACAGGTGGGAGCCGACGAACCCGGCGCCGCCGGTGACGACGGCGTGTTCCCAGTTCCGTGAGAGGGCGGTGGTCATGTCGGTCTCTCCTCCGTCGGCGGCGGTGCGCGGCACGACGGCTGCGCCTCGGTCCGGCGAACGCGGGCCGGAGGGCCGTCGGGCCCACGCTCAGCCTCCGCCGACCGTGCGGGCACGGCACGGTCGCGTACGGCAAACCGGTGAGTCACGGAGGGTGAGGAGAGCGGCTGACGGGCTGTCCGCGCAGTCGGCGGGACGACCGCGGGTGCGTCAGGCGATCAGCGTGCGGCCCGGGTTCAGGCGGTCGAGCAGCTGGTCCTGGTGCAGGTCGGCGACGGGGGCGAGCAGGTCGGGGTGGCGCAGCAGGGCGGCGGCCTTCCGGTCGCCGTCGTCAGGGGCGGTCAGCCGGCGGAACTCCGCCTGTGACCCGGTGCTGTGGCTCCCGTCGGCGAGCGCCGTCACCGCCCGGGCGGCCAGCTCCGGGTCCGTGAGAAGGCAGGCCGCCCAGCTCGCCACGACCTCGTCAACCCAGGTGCGCCAGGCGTGGGCGTCCATGTCGTCGCCGAGGGCGGCGTCGGCGCCGGTGACCCAGTCCAGCCGCCCTGAGCCGCCGGGTCCGGCCATGCCGAGCAGGGCCGCGTCCATCGCCGTCGGGTACCTCAGCCAGGCCGCGACCGTCACGGCCTGGCGGGCCTGGACCTCGCACAGGGCGGAGGCCAGCGCGCCGCCGGAGGCGGGGAAGGCGCGGGTCAGCCACTGGGCGGTCGCCGCGATGACAGGGGAGAGATCTGCGTGCACTGCCGGGCCGTCCGGGGGAAGGGAGCGGGGATCTGGTCGTAGACGGTAACCGCCGCTTCCCGCACCCGGACGTGATCGGGGCCTCCTCCAGGACGTGGCCTCTGCCACACCGGCCGCCGGCGCCAAGCCCGTGCGCCCCGTCGAGCGGCGCCGGGAGCGGCGACGCCTCGTTTCGCCGCACAGGGGCCGGGCACCCGGCCCGCGTGTTCCCCCACGGACCCGAATCCGCTGGTCCGGCCCGGCGTGCAGGTGCCCGGTCGCCGGTCCGCTCGCTGCGCTTCGACGGCTGGATCGCGGGGATCGGCACCGCCTCCGGCGTCCGTGTGGTGCTCGGGCACTGGCCGCGGTCGCCGTGGGGGCCGTTCAGCGACGTGATGGTCGAGGGGGCCGACGGACACCGGCTGCTGCTGGCACCCACGGACGAGACGGCGGACTTCGTCGCCGGCACCTACGTCTTCGACGAGGTACGGGTCGTATCGGTGGAGGTACGGATCACCGACCGCCGGCACTGGTTCGTCACGGCCCCGCCGCTCCACCTGCGCTTCAGCACCGGCCGCCGGAACCTGCCGGGCCTCGCGCTGCGGGCGGTTCCGGGCCGGCTCGCCACCCGCCCGGGCTGGATCGCGCTGTGGGACCGGCCCGCCCGGCTGCTGCTGGGAGCACGTACCCACGGCAGCGTCCGGACCGGACGGCACCAGTGGTACGGCGCCCGGGATCTGCACCCGGTCGCCTCGGCCACCGTCACCCGTAAGGGCGAGAACCTCGGCGCTCTCGCCCCGGTCGAGCCCCCGGTGCGCTTCGGTGCCGGCTCGACACCCCGCCATCCCTGCCTCGTACGGGTCACCACGACGGTGTCCGTGGAGCAGGGCCGGAGTACGACAGGAGTTGCGTCATGACGGAACAGCGAGCGGATTCGCCGGACGCCCAGCGTGCCCCGGCCACCGACATGTCCCTGCTGGGCATCTACCTCAACGACCATCTCGCCGGTGCCACCGCCGGGACGGCGCGCGTGCGCTACCTGCTGCGCTCATGCGGTGGCTCGCCGCTCGCCGACGCGCTGGCCCCGGTCGCCGCCGAGATCGCCGACGACCGGACGAGCCTGCTCCACTTCATGCGACGCCTGGACGTCCCGGTACGCCGCTACAAGGTCTACGCGGGCCGGGCGGCGGAGCAGGTGGGGCGGCTGAAGAGCAACGGCAGCCTCGTACGGCGCTCCCCGCTGAGCACGCTGTGGGAGCTGGAGGCGCTGGCGCTCGGGGTGGAGGGCAAGCTGGCGGGGTGGGAGACGCTCCGCGATCTGGCCGCCGCCGACGAACGTCTCGACCGACGGCAGCTCGACGAGCTCATCGAACGGGCCCGGCGGCAGCACGCCACGTTGGAGGCGCTGCGCCACAAGCAGGTCGAGGTCGCCTTCCGCCAAGCCTGAGAGACCGGGCCCGGCTCACCAGAACCTGCTGCTGAGGGCGGGCTGATGGGCCAGTTGCACGGCGTCGCGCAGCCGCAGCGCGACACTGATGGTGGCCCGCAGGGCGGACGGGCGGACGGTCTGGGCGATCTCGGTGGCGAGGACCAGCAGGCAGCCCGCCGCCTGCTCGACGACCGAGACAGGCAGGATGAAGTCGTTGTCGGCGGCCGTGCGGAACGCCTTCAGGGGGATCGCGACTCCGTCGATGGCCCGGTGCGCGGCCTGCTCCAGGTGCTGAGCGGCCTGTTCGCACACGGGGGCGGGCAGGGCGATGGTGCGCTGGAACGGTGAACTCGTCATGACCCGACTGCTCCCCCGGCGGTGGCCGGTTCTGTCGGCCGACGCCCCGATTTCACCGTCCCGCGTGACGGCGCGCGGCGCAGGTCCGCAACCGGGGCGGCCGCCGGAGCCGGGCACGACGTCGGACGGACGAGAGTCCGGGCCCGGTGCGTCGCCCGTCAGTACGCTGAGGGGCGATCGAGAGCGGCGTCGAGAGGGAGTCCCATGACCGTCCGTTCGGATGTCGTGGCCCGGCTCACCGGGCGGGCGGTCAGCGGTGAGAGGCCGCTGTCGAGGGCCCTCGCCGAAGTCACTCTCGACGACGGGCGGATCGTCGTCGTCAAGCGGTCCACGGAGCCGGGAGCGGCGCGGGCCGAGGCGGCGGGGTTGCGATGGCTGGCCGCTGCCGGGAGCGTGCGGGTGCCGGTGGTGCACGGGCACGAGGAGGGCTGGCTGGTCATCGACCGGGTTCCGCAGGGACGGCCGGGCCGGGAGGCGGCCGTGCGGTTCGGCCGGGACCTTGCCGCGCTGCACACCGCCGGGGCACCCGCGTTCGGGGCGCCGCCGCCGGACGGGCCCGTGGACGCGTACATCGGGCAGGCGCCGATGCGCAACGAGCAGGGCACCGACTGGCCGCGTTGGTACGCCGAGCAGCGCGTGCTGCCCTATCTGCGGCGGGCGGTCGACCAGGGCACCGTCCGGGCCGGTGAGGCGGCCGTCGTGGAGCGTCTGTGCGCGCGGCTGCCGGGACTGGCGGGGCCGGCCGAGCCGCCCGCGCGGCTGCACGGCGATCTGTGGAGCGGCAACGTGCTGTGGGGGGCCGACGGGCATGTGCGGCTGATCGACCCGGCCGCGCACGGCGCGCACCGGGAGACGGACCTGGCGATGCTGCGCCTGTTCGGCTGTCCCCAGCTGGAGCGGGTGCTGGACGGCTACCAGGAGGTGGCGCCGCTCGCGGTCGGCTGGGCGGGACGCGTCGGCGTGCACCAGCTGTTTCCGCTGCTGGTGCACGCCGTGCTGTTCGGCCGGGGCTACGCGGAACAGGCCCTCGCGGTGGCCCGTTCGGCCCTGGCGGGGTGACCCGTCAGCGGGTCACGACATGCCGTTCGTCGGGGACGCAGTGGGTCATCGTGAGGCCCTCGACGTCACGCGGCTTGTTCTTGCCGAGGTTGGCCAGGCGTTCGCGGTCGTCGTCCGTGAGGTCCTGGCTCGCCAGCGGCTCCAGAGCGGCCACGTCCTCCGGGCCGATGCCCAGGCCCTCGCCGACCCGCAGGCCGAGGTCGTTCTCGACCAGCAGGGAGTGCCAGACCATGCGCTCCTGGATCGCCCGGTCGCACTGGGCCAGTTGACCGATGAAGTTCTTCACCAGGTCGTCGCGTTCCCAGCCCTCCAGCAGCAGGTAGCGCTGACCGGCCTGGAGGTAGTCGTTGGTGCGCGGGATGCGCTTGCGGGTCACCCGGCCGTGGATTTCGGGGCCCTGCTCGTCGTGGGTCGGGTACTGGGCCTCGCGCAGGCCGCCCGTGATGGACGGCTCGTAGTTGACCTGCGGGTTCTCGCCGCCGCCGTCCACGTGGTAGGCCATCTGGCCGTCGCGCTGGTTGGTGTGCACGTCCGCGTTCTTGGCCTGGTTGACGGGGAGCTGCAGGTAGTTGGGCCCGACCCGGTGGCGCTGGGTGTCGCTGTAGGAAAAGGTCCTGCCGACGAGCATCTTGTCGTCGGAGAAGTCCAGGCCGTCGACGAGGACGCCGGTGCCGAAGGAGATCTGCTCGTTCTCGGCGAAGAAGTCCTTCGGCATCCGGTCGAGCACCATCCGGCCCACCGGCTTCGGCGGGAAGTCCTGCTCGGGCCAGGTCTTGGTGTCGTCGAGCGGGTCGAAGTCGAGCTCCGGGTGGTCGTGGTCGTCCATCATCTGGACGAGCAGCTCCCATTCCGGGTGGTCGCCGCGGGCGACGGCCTCGTACAGGTCCTTGGTGGCGTGGCCGAGGGTGTCGGCCTGGACGTTGGCCGCGTCCTCCTCGGTCATGCTGCGCACGCCCTGCTTGGGCATCCAGTGGTACTTGACCAGCTTGGTCTCGCCGTCGGCGTTCACCCACTTGTAGGTGTTGACGCCGAAGCCCTGCATATGGCGGTAGTCGGCGGGGATGCCGCGCGGGCTGAACAGGTTGACCAGCATGTGCATGGCCTCGGGCGTCTGCGACATGAAGTCGAAGATGCGGCCCGGCTGCTGCTCGAAGGTCACCGGGTCCGGCTTGAGGGCGTGGATGACGTCCGGGAACTTGATGGCGTCACGGATGAAGAAGACGCCCAGGTTGTTGCCGACCAGGTCCCAGTTGCCGTCCTCGGTGTAGAACTTCACGGCGAAACCACGCGGGTCGCGGGCGGCCTCGGAGGAGTCGCGGCCGCCGATCACCGTGGAGAAGCGCAGGGCCACGTCCGTGCGCTTGCCGCGCTCCTGGAACAGTTTGGCCCTCGTGTAGCGGCTGATCGGCTCGTCACCCCAGGTGCCGTAGGCCTCGAAGTGGCCGTAGGCGGTGACGCCGCGGGCGTGCACGACGCGCTCGGGGATGCGTTCCCGGTCGAAGTGGCTGATCTTCTCCAGGAACTGGTAGTTCTCCAGCGTGGCGGGGCCGCGGGCACCGACCGTGCGCTGGTTCTGGTTGTCGTAGACCGGATGGCCCTGGCGGTTGGTGAGTACCTTGCGGTCGTCGCCCGGAGCGGGGCCGGTACCGGATACGTCCGTCATGTGCGTGGGCTCCTTCGGCTCGTGGCCGGCGGCCGGCCGGGTCGGCACCGCGAGCGGCCGCCCGGCCGGTCCTGGCGGGACGGGCCGGGTACCCGGAGGGGCGGGGTCACTCACGTGCCACGTGAGCTCATCGGACGGCGGTGCCGTCCCCCGGGCCGGGGAGGCACCGCCGTTACGTCCGTCACACAGGACGCCTCCCCCGCCCACTGCACGAGCGCGCTGTCCGCCGAGACCGGGCGGAAGGACACCTCCACCACGTCCTCCCATACCGGGCCCAGTGGCGGGGCCTGGCTCGTGCACCTCTACCGTGAAGCCGACGTCGCCGGTGTGCAGGCCGGTGCTCAGCCACAGGGCGCCCGGTGTCGCCGCCCCGCACAGCCCCGCACAGCCCCGCGCTCTGCCCGGCGAACGCCTCGGCCAGACCCGGCCCGAAGCCGTCCGGATCGCTCTCGACGTAGATCTGCCCGTAGTGCACATGGACCTCTCCCTCGACCGGCCTGCGCACGATCACGTCCTCCTCGCGTGGGGATGGCATGGTGAGCTGGCCGCATCGTGGCATCCGCCACTGACGATCAGCGGTGGCCACAGGCAGGAGAGGCATGCGGCACGTCTACTGGATCGGCGGCGGGAGCGGCGCGGGCAAGTCCACGATCGCCCGTCGGCTCGCCGGCCGGCACGGCTGGCGTCTGTACGCGACCGACGACGTGATGGCCGAGCACGCGCGCCGGACCACCGCCGAGGAGGCGCCCTTCCTGCACGAGTTCATGGCCATGGACATGGACGAGCGGTGGGTGCACCGGTCCCCCGAGACCATGCTCGAGACGTTCCACTGGTTCCGGGGCGAGGCCTTCGGCCTGATCGTCGAGGATCTCGCGCGCATGTCGCGGGAGACGCCGGTCGTCGTCGAGGGATTCCGGCTGCTGCCGCACCTGGTGAAGCCGCTGCTCACCGAGCCCGGCCACGCGGTCTGGTTGCTTCCCACGCCGGAGTTCCGCCGGGTGGCGTTCAGGAGCCGTGCCGCACCGCAGGGGAGTTTCACGCGGCGCACCGGTGATCCGAGGCGGGCGAACCACAACATCGCCGTACGGGACGCCCTGTTCACGGACCGGCTGCACGAGGAGACCGCGCGCCTGGGGCTGCCCGCCGTCACCGTGGACGGCACGATGACGGAGGACGAACTCACCGAGCGGATCGGCGAGGTCTTCCGGCTCTGACACGGCAAAGGGCCCGGACCCCGACGGGGTCCGGGCCTTCGAGGGGCCGGTGGGCCTCAGCCTCCGTCGAGGCGTGCGCGCAGCAGCCCCTTGCCCAGTTCGGCACCCTTGCGGCTGTCCGCCTGGGCCTTGCGGAACAGATCCGCGACCTCGGTGTCCTTGGCGCGCTCCGCGTCCTGGATGTAGCTCTCCAGACGCAGGGCATTGTTCAGGCACGCCTCGACATACCAGATGAGGTTGTAGTCCTTGTCCTGCGTACCGGTCGTACCGCCGGTCTCCGATCCACTGCTCATGCGGGCCTCCTTCTCGCGGAGCGGACCTCTTCAGGCGCCGGACGGGTACCCGCCCTCCGGTCGGGCACACAGCCCGTGTCGGTCACGTCGGGTGACTGCCGTGTCACCGTCGCGGACACCGGCCGGTCAGACCCGTACGCACCACCAACTCCCGCCTCCTGTACGGCAATCCAGACAGTTACCCCGGAAGCCCACAGACACCGATCACTTTCGGAACGAAGTGACGCTCCACCGTGCGAGACCGGTCGATGACGGTGTGTACTGTGCTGCGGGTGGCTCGCCAGAGCACCTCGGACCCAGCCCTGCCCGACTCCCTCCTGGAATCGACGCGATGATCGAAGTACCGGACCTGGCCGTAGGCGCCCTGGCCCTCGGCACACTGTCCGCGTTCGCCCTCGGCGGCGGGCTGCTGCGCTCGCGGCGGCAACTGGCCGCGCAGCGTGCGAAGACGGCCGCACTGCGGGCGCAACTGGACGGCACCTCCCGGGCGTTCACTTCCGAGGTCGAGCATCTGGCGGCGCGGCGGGTGCCCGCCGCGGCCCGGCAGGCCGCACATTCCCATGTCACCGTGCCCGGCCCGCTCAACCCGCAGCTGGCCGGTTCGCCGCTGGGCGCCGCCCTGGAACAGGTACTGAAGGGGCTGCACGCCGAGCTGGCCGCACAGCGCACCCGGATCGACGCGGCCGCGCAGGCCGGGATGCGCGGGGCCACCCGGGAGATCCAGGCGGCGCTGTACCGGCTGCAGGACGCCCTGCGCGCACTGCAACAGCGCTACGACGACCCCGAGCTGGCGCAGACCCTGTTCGAGCTGGACCACGAGAACGAGCAGTCGCTGCGGCGCGCGCAGATCGCCGCGGTGGTGTGCGGGGCCTGGGTGGGGCTCGCCCGGGAGGAGTCCCACCTCGTGGACGCGGTGACGGGCGGTCAGGCCCGGCTCGCGGGCTACCGGCGCGTCCGGGTCAGCAACCACCTGGAGGCCGGTACGGCCCTGGTGTCCCACGCCGTCGAGCCGGTCGCCATCATCGTCGCCGAGCTCCTGGACAACGCGCTGCGGCACTCCGCGCCCGACACGGACGTCGTGGTCAACCTCGAGGCGGTCCACCACGGTGTCTGCGTCACCGTGGACGACGCCGGTCTGGGCATGACGCAGGACGAGCGGGCCCGGGCCCAGCGGATGGTCGCCGGTTCGGATCCGATCCTGCTGACCGAGCTGGGCGACCCGCCGCGCATGGGGCTCGCGGCCGTCGGCCAGCTGACCAGGCAGTTTGATCTGAGCGTGGACCTGTCCTCGCCGTCGCCGTACGGCGGGGTGCGGGCGGTGCTGCGGGTCGGCAGTCATCTGCTGACGCGGATCGACCCCGAGGAACTGCCTCCGGCGGCCGGCGCCCCGCGATCGACCCGCAGGGCGACGGTGCGGGACGCGGTCGCGGTCAGCGGTTCCGGCGCGTCCCAGGGTTCGGGCACTGGCCCGTCCGGCCCGCACCCCGCGCCCCGGCCCGTTCCGGCCGCCCCGCCGCACGAACCCGAATCCGCCCCGGCCGCCCCGCCGCACGAACCGGAGTCCGCCCCTGTCGGCGCGTCCGACGGCTCCGGGCCTGCTGTCGGACCCCGGAGGCCCGAGCCGCTTCCCGCAACCGCGAGCCACGATCACGGTTATGGCAAGGAGCAGGACGCCGACGCCCCGGCCCCCGGCCACCACGGCCCGCGGGAGAGCGGCGGCCTCCCGCAGCGGCGTCGCCGCGGACGCGCCACGACCTCGACCGGCCCCGCCGCGGCCGAACCCGCGCCACAACGCCGCCCGCGCCGCCCCGAGGAGTCCGCGGCGGCCCTCGGTGCCCTCCAGTCCGGCACCGCGGCAGCGCGCAGGGCCGCCGCATCGAACGCCGGCGCCGTCCCAGCCGTACCTGAGGGTGCCCCGGCCGCGACCACGGCCGACGCGGCGTCCGAGGACGCCGACAGCAACGACCACGAAGGGGGAACGGCTCGATGACCAGCCGCGCAGCGGGGGACACGGCATGGGTGCTCGAACCGGTCCTGGAGGT
The DNA here is from genome assembly GCF_004803895.1 of Streptomyces hawaiiensis. Taxonomy (NCBI): domain Bacteria; kingdom Bacillati; phylum Actinomycetota; class Actinomycetes; order Kitasatosporales; family Streptomycetaceae; genus Streptomyces; species Streptomyces hawaiiensis. Next base: position 492,398 of record NZ_CP021978.1, read on the forward strand.
GCCGCACGTCGTGGCCGCCGTCCTGCTCACCCGGGACGGACTCGTCACCGGCTACACCGACGCGCTGTCGCGGCCGTCGGCCGAGCGGGTCGCGGCCATCACCAGCACCGTGCAGGGCGCCTGCCGTACCGCGGCGGCGGCGTTCGCCGACACCGACCGGGCCGACATCCGGCAGGTCGTCATCGAGTCGGACCACGGCTATGTGCTCATCGTGCCGACGGACCACGGCACCTGCGTCGCCGCGTACGGCGATCCCGAGGTGCGACTGGACCTGCTCGCCCACCGGGTGCACTCGCAGGTCGCGCGGCTGGGCGAGAAGGCGATGGCCGCCGGGCCCCGAGGTGCCGACGGCGACACGCCGGCATGACCGGCCGCCGAGGCGGCCGTCCCCTGGTTCCCGCGTACCTGTCGACCGGCGGGGTGGCGCGGCCCAGCCGTGCGCATCTGGAGCGGCTGTCGGTCCTCACCGGCAGCGGTGAGCCGGTCCCCGCGGAACTGCCCGCCGCCCAGGCGGCACTGCTGGAGGAGCTGGAGCACGGGTCGCTGACGGTGGTGGAGGCGGCGGCCCTGCTGCGACTGCCCGTCTCCGCGGTGCTCGTGCTGGCCGCCGACCTCCTCGACCGCGACCTGGTACTGGCCCGTGCGCCGATCCCGCCCGCCCGGCGCTTCGACCCCGACCTGCTGAAGAGAGTGGCCGATGGCCTCCGCGACCTCAAGCACCGTTGACGCCGATCCCGGGGATAGGGACATCCATCTCCCCGACACCGCCCAGGACTTGGTGAAGATCCTGATCACCGGGCCGTTCGGGGTGGGCAAGACCACCCTGATCCGCTCGGTGTCCGAGATCCGCCCGCTGCACACGGAGGAGCAGCTCTCCGAGGCGTCCGCCCAGGTCGACGATCTCGCCGGCGTCCGGGACAAGTCGACCACCACGGTCGCCATCGACTTCGGCCGGATCAGCCTGCCGGGCGGCATCGTGCTGTATCTGTTCGGCACGCCCGGCCAGGAGCGGTTCCGGGCACTGTGGGACGACATCGCCTACGGGGCGCTCGGCGCGCTCGTCCTGGTCGACGCCCGCCGGATCGACGCCTCGTTCGACGTGCTGGAGCTGGTGGAGGAGGCGGGACTGCCGTACGCGGTCGCCTTCAACACCTTCCCCGACACGCCCCGCCACCACACGCCCGAGCAGTTGCGCGCGGCCCTGGACCTGGAGCCCGCGACCCCGATGGTGACCTGCGACGCGCGGGAGGCGAACTCCTCGGTCGACGCCCTGCTCGCGCTGGTGCAGCACCTGATCGACCACCACCCCCCGGAGCCCCGGTGACCCACCCGTCCCCCGCCGAGCAGGCCTTCTCCCTCGCGGTGCCCGTCCGCCTGTGGGAGGACGGCTTCGCCCGCGACCCCCACTCCTACTACGCCGCCCTGCGTGCCCACGGCCCGGTCGGCTGGGCCGAACTCGCCCCGGGCGTCCCGGCATACGTCGTCACCGGCCGGCGGGCGGCGCTGGACCTGCTGCACGACACGCAGACGTTCTCGCACGATCCCCGGCCGTGGGAGGCGACCGTCCCCGACGACTCGCCGGTGCTGGGCATGATGCGCTGGCGGCCCAACACCCTGTTCGCCGACGGCGGCGCCCACCTGCGCTACCGCACCGCGCTGATCGACGCCTTCGACCTGGTGGAGCCGCACGATCTGCGGGCCCGGGTGCACCGGGCGGTGCATCTGCTGGTGAGCCGGATCGGGCCACGCGGTGAGGCGGACCTGGTGGGCGAGTTCACCCGGCCGCTGATGGCGCTGGTGTTCAACAGCCTGTTCGGGCTGCCGGACAGCGCGAGCGACCGGCTGAACGCCGCGCTGGGCAAACTGATCGAAGGCGGCGCCCAGGCCGCGCAGGGCGAGGCCGAGTTCGGCGGGTACGTGCTGGAGCTGATCGCCGCCAAGACCGAGCGGCGCGGCGACGACCTGCCGAGCTGGCTGCTGGACCACCCGGCGGGGCTGACCCCCGAGGAGGTCACCTGGCAGGTGTTTCTCACCCTCGGCGCGGGGCACGAGCCGACGGCCAACCTGGTGTCCAACGCGCTGTCCCGGATCCTCGGCAACCCGGCCTACTACTCGACGCTGACCAGCGGCGCCCGCCCCGTGACGGACGCGGTGCTGGAGGTCCTGCACCACGAGACGCCCCTCGCCAACTACGGCATCCACTACGCCCGTACGCCGGTCACCTTCCACGGGGTGTGGATCAGGGCCGCGGTGCCGGTGGTGATCTCCTACGGGGCGCTCGCCCAGGCCGCCGAGCGGGAGCGCGGCGCGGACCGCCACCCGTCCGACGCCTCGCACCTGTCCTGGTCGGCGGGCCCGCACGCCTGTCCGGTCAAGCAGCACACCCTGCTCATCGCCACGGAGGCGATCGAACGGCTCACCCAGTGGCTGCCCGACCTCGAACCCGTGCTGCCCCGTGAGCGCCTCACCTGGCGGCCCGGCCCGTTCCACCGCTCGCTGACGGCGTTGCCCGTCCGATTCAGCCCCCGCTCCCCCGACCAGCCAGGAGGACGACCGTGACCGTGACCGACCGCATCGCTCTCGACCCGTTCGGCGCCGACATCGCCGCCGAGAGCGCCCGGCTGCGCGCCCTCGGCCCGATCGTGCCCGTGGAGCTGCCCGGCGGCCTCCCCGCCTGGGCGCCCACGCGCTACGACACGCTGAAGGAGCTCATCCTCGACCCCCGGGTCAGCAAGGACCCGCGGCTGCACTGGCGGCTGTGGCCCGAGATCGGCGAACACCCGTCCTGGGGCTGGATCCTGGGCTGGGTCGGCGTGGTCAACATGCTCTCCACCTACGGCCCGGACCACACCCGGCTGCGCAAGCTGGTCGCGCCCAGCTTCACGCACCGGCGCACCGAGGCGATGCGGCCCCGGGTGGAGGCGATCACGGCGGAGCTGCTGGCCGCGCTGGAGGCCGCCGACGGCGAGGTCGTGGACGTCAAGGAGGGGCTCGCCCATCCGCTGCCGATGCGGATGATCTGCGAACTGATGGGCGTGCCGGACGCGTTGGCGCAGGACACCGGCCGGCTCATCGCGGCCATCATGGACACCTCCGACCCGAGCCCGGAGCACGCCGCGTCCGTGCAGCGGCAGATCGGGACGGTGCTGCCCGCGCTGATCGCGTACCGGGCCGCGCACCCCGGGGACGACATGACGACCGAGCTGATCCGGGTCCGCGACGAGGACGGTGACCGGCTGAGCGACGAGGAGCTGCTGTACACGCTGCTGCTGGTCATCGGCGCCGGTTTCGAGACGACCGTGAACCTGATAGGCAACGCGGTGGTCGCCCTGCTGCGCCGCCCCGAGCAGCTGGCGGCCGTGCGGTCCGGGGAGATCGGCTGGGACGCGGTCGTCGACGAGACGCTGCGCGCGCACCCGTCGATCGCGTCGCTGCCGCTGCGGTTCGCCGTCACCGACCTCACCGTCGGCGAGGTGACCGTCCCGGCCGGCGACGCCATCATCACGACGTACGCCGCCGCGGGGCTCGATCCCGAGCACTACGGGCCGGACGCCGACCGGTTCGATGCCGCGCGCGGCGCCGAGGACCATCTGGCGTTCGGGATCGGCGTCCACCGTTGCATCGGGGCGCCGCTGGCCCGGCTGGAGGCCCTGACCGCGCTGCCTGCGCTGTTCGACCGGTTCCCCGGCCTGCGTCTGGCCGAAGGCGACGAGGGTCTGCGGCAGGTGCCGTCGTTCATCGCGTTCGGCTGGCAGGAGATCCCGGTGCGGCTGCGGGGCTGACGCCACCGAAGACACGCCGCCGTGCGGGGCAGCGCGCGGGAGCGCGACCGGTCCCCCGTTCCGGTCGTGCCCCCGCGGTTAGTTGAACTTACGTCCATGGCCGAGGCCTTGTGAACCGTGTCGATGCCCGCTGCACGCCCGGCAGGGCTCACCCGTGCACAGCCGTGTCCGGATGGCCCGGTTTCGTCCCGCCCGGACCAGGCCGACCGGTTGCCCCGGAGGCAAACCGGCTCACGCCGGGCGCTGGAGATCCGGCAGATCGAGGTCGCCCACGGCCAGGTGCGCCAGCACGACCTCGTACAGGTCGGTGCCCGCTGCGAGGAGCTGACGTTCCAGGACGGGTTCGGCGCTGCGGACGTGTTCGCGCACGGTCTGGGCGTGCACGCCCAGGGCCTGCGCGGCCCGTTCGGCGTTGCCGCCGGCGGCGATCCAGGTGCGCAGCGTCCGGCGCGGGTTGCGCGCGTCGGCGTCCAGCCGCCCCAGCAGGTCCTGCGCCCAGGTGCGTACGGCGGGCCCGGACAGCAGGTCGGCGAGCCGTAGCCCGGGGTCGCCGGTGCCGTCGGCGACGCGGGCGTCGGACAGGCCGATCTGGGTGTTGAGCGCCAGGTGGACGACCGCCCGGACGGTGAGATCGGCGAAGTCGGTGCCGAGCAGGGTCTCGACGCGTTCCATGCGGGCGCGGACGGTGTTGCGGCTGACGCCGAGGACCTTGGCGGCGTTGACGGCGGTGAACTCCAGGCCCAGACGGCTGGTGGCGAGGAGTTCGGCGCGGGTGTGGTGCGCCAGGGTGTCGAGCGGGCGCAGCACCCGGGACGTCCAGCCGCGCAGCGCCACCGGGTCCATGAGGCGTTCGGGGTGGGTGCGCTCGGCGTAGACGGCCGTCTTGTCGGGGCGGAAGTGCGCGACGGCGAGGGCGCTGACGGCCTGCCCGTAGGCGGTGGCGGTCCGGGCGAGGCTCTGCCGGACGCTGCCGCCGAGGAAGAGATCCGGGTGCCGTCCGACCAGGGACCGCAGGGCGTCGCCCGTGGTGTCGCGGGGGCTGACGACGATCACGTGCCCGTCCATGGCCGGGCAGCGCACCACCAGGGCGTCCTCCCGGGTCCTGTCCAGGCACTCCTCGGCGACGCGGTCGCGGACGGCGGGGTCGGACTCGACGACGTACACGCACGCCGTCTCGGCGTCGAGCAGGCCGGGCCACAGTCCGGCGGCGACGCGGCGGGCGGCGACGGTGTCCTCGACCATGAGCAGTTGCAGGATCGCCAGGCGCAGGTCGGCGGTGGCCCGGCGCAGCCGGTGCCCGGCCGCGGTCGATTCGCCCGCCGTCAGCAGCAGCTCGAGCACCTGGGCGGTGTGCGTGACGACGTCGGAGGCCCGCCGGTCGAAGGGGGCCTGCCGGGAGACGGCCAGCACGCACGCGTGGGACGGGTGCTCCACCCTGACCAGACGCAGGTGGCGCTCCCGGCTCTCCCAGGCCGCGGAGGCGATCCGGCCGGCGGTGATGTCCGCGACCAGGTCCTCGTCCAGGGGGAGCCGGTCTCCGGCGACGAGGTTCCCGGCGGCGTCCTGCAGGGCCACGGTCGCGCCCACGGTGCCCGAGAGCCAGGCGACGACTCTGCGGACATCGCGCCCGGCCGGGCGCAGGTGCTCGAGCAGTTCCTCCGCCCACGCCGGATCCGTGCCGGCCCGCGTCTCCCGCTGCCGGTTCCCGTCCTCTCGGCCAGCCACCTCGGTCTTCCCCTCGCTCCTCGTGCCGCCTCCGGCACACCGGTCGGGGACGTTACCTCACGTCGGAGGGCTCTCCTCCCGGCCCGAACGCCGCACGGCGGGGGCCTCGCCCCCGGCCCGGTACCCCTCCCTGCGTCGCCGACCCGCGCCGGCGGCATAAGCTCGGCGGATGGCGAAGTACTACGACGTGCACCCCGACAACCCCCAGCCCCGCACCATCGGCCAGATCGCCGACAGCATCCGCGCCGACGCTCTTGTCGCCTACCCCACGGACTCCTGCTACGCACTGGGCTGCCGGCTCGGCAGCCGTGACGGCATCGACCGGATCCGTACGATCCGCAAGCTCGACGACCGGCACCACTTCACCCTCGTGTGCCAGGACTTCGCGCAGCTCGGCCGGTTCGTGCAGATCGACAACGACGTGTTCCGCGCGATCAAGGCGTCGACGCCCGGCAGCTACACGTTCATCCTGCCCGCGACGAAGGAGGTGCCGCGCATGCTGCAGCACCCCAAGAAGAAGACGGTCGGTGTGCGCATCCCCGACCACGTCGTCACGCAGGCCCTGCTCGCGGAACTCGGTGAGCCGCTGCTGTCCAGCACCCTGCTGCTGCCCGGCGAGGAGGAGCCGATGACGCAGGGCTGGGAGATCAAGGACCTGCTCGACCACGTGCTGGACGGGGTGGTCGACTCCGGCGACTGCGGTACCGAACCGACGACGGTCATCGACTTCTCCGGCGGGGAGGCCGAGATCGTGCGGCACGGCGCGGGCGACACCTCACGGTTCGAGTAGACGGTAAAGCGGGGACCAAGGGCCGTTCACGGTTCAACCACGTGCCGGGGGTGGGCGAAATGCCCCGGGAACGGGCGTGCCACGATGCCCGTGATCCGCCCGGTCACGCGGACGGGTTCCTGGCCCCCACCCCCGCAGAGAGGCAGCCCAGCCATGACCGCCGTACAGGGAACCGACGTCGACATCGCCACCGAGGACGGCACCGCCGACGCGTATCTGGCCCACCCCGCCGACGGGGCCGCCCACCCGGCGGTCCTGGTCTTCATGGACGCCTTCGGTCTGCGACCGCAGCTGCGCTCCATGGCCGACCGGCTGGCCGCCGAGGGCTACACGGTGCTGGTGCCGAACGTGTTCTACCGGCACGGTCGCGCCCCGCTGTTCGACCTGCCCGAGTTCATCGATCCGGGGGCGCGTCCGGAGCTCTTCGAGCGCATCGTGCCGGTCATGCAGGGCCTGACGAACGAGCGGGCGATGCGGGACGCCGGTGCGTTTCTGAGCTGGCTGGACGGGTCCCCGGCCGTGGCCGACGGTCCGGTCGCGCTGACCGGTTACTGCATGGGCGCCCGCCTCTCGCTGCTCACCGCCGGCACCTACCCGGAGCGGGTCGCGGCCGCCGCCGGATTCCACGGCGGGCGGCTGGCCACGGACACCCCGGACAGCCCCCACCTGGTGGCCGGCAAGGTCACCGCCGAGCTGTACTTCGGCCACGCCGACCAGGACCCCTCCCTGCCCGAGGAGCAGATCGAGCGCCTGGAGGGGGCACTGACGGCGGCGGGCGTGCGCCACCGCTGCGAGGTGTACACGGGCGCGCCCCACGGTTTCACGCAGGCCGACACCGCCTCGTACCACCAGGAGGGCGACGAGCGGCACTGGTCGGCGCTGCTGGACCTGCTGAAGCGCACATTCTGACCCCAATCGGTTCCTGCCGAACGCGAGTTGCCGGCCTACCGACGGTAAGGGCTTGCTCTCCCGCGATCCCTGCGCGTAGACCTTGCTGAACACCAGCCATGACTCGGGGGGAGTTGGCGCATGGACGGCACGGTCGACGGGTTCCGCTACGGTGCGGTGACCCCGGTGGCGGCGTATCTGATGGCCTGTCTGGGAGGGGCCCTGGGGCTGCGGTGCATCGTGCGCTCGCTGCTCGACGCGCGGTCCTGGAAGACGGGTTGGCTTGCGTTAGGCGCCGCCTCCATCGGATGCGGCATCTGGACGATGCACTTCATCGCCATGATCGGCTTCCACGTGGAGGAGACCCGGGTCCGGTACGACGCGGCCACGACGGTGCTCAGTCTCGTCGTGGCCGTCGTCGTGGTGGGCGTCGGCGTGTTCATCGTCGGCCACCGCGGCACGAGCGGCGCCACGCTGGCGGTGGCGGGCGCGGTCACCGGACTGGGCGTGGCGGGCATGCACTACCTCGGCATGGCGGCGATGCGGCTGAACGGCGAGGTCGGCTACGACCCGGTCGGTGTCGCGCTGTCCGTGCTGATCGCCATCGGCGCCGCGACCGCCGCGCTGTGGTCGGCCGTCACCATCCGGGGCTTCCTGACGAGCCTCGGGGCGAGCCTGGTGATGGGCGTGGCGGTGTCCGGGATGCACTACACGGGCATGGCCGCCGTCAGCGTCCACGTGCACGACACGACCGGCGGGACATGGGCGGGCGACTCGCCCACGTCCCTGCTGCTGCCGATGCTGCTGGGGCCGGTGGTCTTCCTGCTGCTGGCCGGGGTCGTGGTGATGTTCGATCCGCTGCTGGTGCTGGGCGAGCGGTCGCCCGCACCTCAGCCGGGCCCGGCAGCCAACTCCGTTGCGTCGCCCCGCCCTTCGTGGCGCGAGCCGGCCGCACCCACGCGCGAGCGGTGAGGAAACCCGCCTGCGGACGGGGCCTGGCTCGATTGTTACGGTGCACCGGTGTCTGACTCCTCACGCGATACCGCCGAAGGCGCCGGCTGGGGTACCACCGAACGGGGCGCGTACCGGCAGTTGATGCCGCCGAAGGTCGAGAAGATCTCCTGGCTGAACCCCAGGATGCTGTGGGTCGCCCGCAACGGCGTGCTGGCCTCCTGGTTCGGGGACCCGACCGGCAGGAGGCGCAGCCGGTGGGTGGCGCAGCGGGCCGCCTTCGGCGCACCGGCCGACAAGGTGATCCGGCGCGACGACCCGGACCGGTTCTCGTTCCTCGTCATCGGCGACACCGGCGAGGGCGACGACCCCCAGTACGCCGTCGTGCCGGGCCTCCTGAAGACCGGTCAGGACACCCGCTTCGCCGTGCTGGCCAGTGACGTGATCTACCCGGTGGGCAGCGCGGACGACTACGACACCAAGTTCTTCCGCCCCTACCGGGACTACGGGGCGCCGATCTACGCGATACCCGGCAACCACGACTGGTACGAGGACCTCGGCGGCTTCATGCGCGTCTTCTGCGACGACGCCCCACCCCTGCCGCCCGAGCCCCGTCCGCGCCCCCTCACCCGGGCCTGGCTGCGGACGCTGCTGTGGCACCGGCCGCGTCCGGACGAGGGGCAACGCCTCACCGAGGTACGCACGTTGCGCTCCAGCGCCGCCCAACAGGCCGTCCAGCCGGGCCCGTACTGGGCGATCGACGCCGGCCCGGTGCGGATCATCGGCATCGACACGGGCCTGCTCGGCACCCTCGACGCCGAGCAGGGCGCCTGGCTGCGCGAGGTCTCCCGGGACTCCCGCCCGAAAATCCTGGTCACCGGCTCACCCCTGTATGTGGACGGCCGACGCGAGCCGTGCGCCATCGAAGGGGGCGGCACCGTCGACGACATCGTCCGCGACCCGGCCCACCACTACGTGGCGGCGATCGGCGGCGACATCCACAACTACCAGCGCTACCCCGTCCGGCTGGACGACGGCCGCACGCTCCAGTACGTCGTCGCGGGCGGGGGCGGCGCGTTCATGCACGCCACCCACACGATCCCCCGCGTCAACGTCGCGGGCGTCACCGAGCAGGACTTCCGCTGCTATCCGCTGCGCGGCGACTCCCTCGCCTTCTACAGCAGGCTCTACGGCCGCCGGTTGCGGATGCGCCGCTTCTTCACGCTCACCGAGGCCGAGGCGACGGCCGTGATCGCCGAGCGGCTCGGCATCGAACCCACGCGCACCCCGGGCGCCTCGACCCGTGTCACCCGGCGCGTCCGCCTGGTCGCCGGGCTGCTCGGCACCGGCCGCCGCCCCGACAAGGCCAAGCGGTTCCGGCTGCCCGTGCGGAAGATCTACACGTCGCTGTTCTCACCGAGCTCGGCGACGTACAGCCCGCCGTTCTTCAAGTGCTTCCTGCGCCTGGACGTCTCCCCGGAGTCGGTCCGCCTGCGCTGCTACGCGGCCACCGGCAACCGCGCCCAGGAGGTCGCCCCGCCGGTCGAGGACGAGGTGACGATCCCGCTGCGCTGACGGGCGGGACGGGAACGACGGACCCCGGCACCCCACGGCGGCCCGATACTCGGCCAGGCCGACGGGGACAGAGGGCGGCCCGTCTGCTGCCCGCCCCGCGGCGCCCCCCTGGCAGGCCGTTCACAGCCGATCCCGCGGGATGCGACCACGGGGCCGCCCCCGCCCCCGCCCCCGGCCCGCAGCGCCCGGCGATGGCACACCCGCGGCCCGGTTCCGGCCCGGCCCGCGGCGCCCGGCGATGGCACACCCGTGGCCCGGTTCCGGCCCGGCGCTGGTCACCAGCGGCCGGGTGCGGTCCCGGTGATCGGCTCCGACGGCCTGCCGTCCACCCCGACGGGCACGTCCCCCGCGAGCATCACCCGGTGCATGATCCGCGGACGGTCGAGGTGGGCGGTGTCGCCCGGGGCCAGGTGCATGGTGGCGCGGTTGTCCCAGAACGCCACGCTGCCCGGCTCCCAGCGGAACCGGACCGTGTACTCGGGCCGGACCGCCTGCTCCAGCAGCATCTCCAGGATCGCGCCGCTCTCGGGCCGGGAGAGGCCGGCGATCTGCTCAACGTAATAGCCGTTGACGTAGAGGATCCGCTCCCCCGTCTCGGGGTGGACGCGCACCAGGGGGTGCAGCGAGGCGACCTGCCGGTCCAGCAGGTGCCGGACGTACGCGTCGTCGCCGGGACGTGGCTGGTAGCCGACGCCGAGCCGGTGCTCGGCCCGCAGTCCGTCGACGAACTGCCGCAGCGGCACGGAGAGTCCGGAGTACGCCGCCGCCAGGTTCGACCAGGTGGTGTCGCCGCCGTAGGGCGGTACGGTCTCGGCGCGCAGGATCGTGGCGGCGGGCGGGTCGACGCGGGCGCCGTGGTCGCAGTGCCAGCCGCGCAGCAGCGTGTGGCGGCGTCGCCGCAGCCACTCGTCGTGCTCCATCCCGAACCGCCCGCCCAGCTCCAGCCGGTCGGCGGTCGTCTCGACCTCGGGGAAGTCCGGGGGCGAGGCCTTGCCCCGCCGGGGCAGCACCACGATCTCACCGAACCGGCGCGCGAGCGCCACGTGCCCGGCGTGGTCCAGCCGCTGCCCCCGGAAGAACACCACCTTCCACCGCAGCACCGCCGCCCGGATCGCGGCGACCACGACGTCATCCAGGTCCGCCGCCAGATCGACCCCGCTGATCTCGGCCCCGATATGCCCGGCGGCCGGCCGCACCTCCACCCCGGCCTCCCGCGCCGCCTCGTCCGTCGTCCGGTCGTCCGTCGTCATGAGCGCTCCGCGGGTCGTGGGCCTGCCTGCCTTCCCGAAGATCGTGACAGTGATCTCCGCCGAGGGCGACCACCCCTACGAGGAACAGCGAGGCCCGACCGGCTCAGGGCGAACCTCGGCGAGGGCAGACCGCGGCGCTTCGAGGAGCTGATCGACGCCGTGCGCACCTCCCCCGAAGCGACCGACGCCTGGGGCGGCGCGACGGAGGAGTCCCTTCCGACCTAACTCGTTAAAGGTCGAGCGGTCGCACGCCTTGACAGGCCCGTTCCGCGCTCACATCATCTGGGGCATCAACCCACGGCTAACACGAGTTAGGCCCCACACAAGATGACCGACTCGCACCTCACCCGCCGCACCCTGCTGCGGTACGGCGCCTATGGCGCGGGGGCCGCCGCCCTGGCCGGCACCGCCGCGAGCTGGGACCGGCTCACCGGAGCCGACATCCCCGGCCGGGACGACGGCTCCCTCGTCGTCGCCACGCTGGGCCCCGCCTACGGGCCGGAGGCCATCCGCACGCTCCGCGAGGGCTTCGCCGAGCTGCACCCCGACATCAAGCTCCGGATCAACGCGGTCCAGGCCGTCGACTGGTCGGACTTCTTCGCGAAGATCCTCACGCAGGTCGCCGCGGGCACCGCCCCCGACCTCGTCTACGTCGCCACCGAGGGCGTGCAGCTGTTCGCGCAGCGCCTCGGGGTGGCCCTGGACCAGTGGGTCAAGCGGGACGCGGCCGAGCTGAAGGAGTACTTCGCCGACGTCCACCCCTCGCTGGTGGAGTCGATGATGTACGAGGGCAGCCTCTACCAGCTGCCGGTCGAGTTCAACGCGGCCGACATGTACTTCAACCAGCAGGTGCTCAGGCGGGCGGGCGCCCAGTTCCCGTCGGCCGACTGGACCCGCGACGACTTCACGGCGCTGCTGCGGGACATGAAGCAGTCGAGCGGCTCCCGCTTCACGCCGTACTTCTGGACCAACCGGCTCTGGGGCGGTGTGGTGCCCTGGCTGTTCGCCAACGACACCAACCTGCTCGCCGAGTCCAAGGCGCCCGGCGGCGACTGGCTGTGGGACGGCTTCTACCCGGCCGCGCAGCGCAAGGGCCGCGGCGGAGGCTTCCGCTGGACGACACCGCAGGCCACCCACGACCGGGTGGAGGAGGTCTACGACTATCTCGCCTCCCTCATCCAGGACGGCCTGTGCACCCGCCCCGAGGGCGGCAACGGCCAGAACCTCATCGGGGTGTTCTCCACCGGCCGGGTCGGTGTCACCCCGGCGGGCGGCTTCTGGGCGGGCGGTCTGCACCTGGCGGGCATGGAGCGGGACGGGTTCGACGTGCAGTACTTCCCGCGCTGGCGCACCCAGCGCATGCAGTACGGGGCGGCGGGCTACGCGCTGCTGCGCACCTCGAAGATGCAGGACGAGGCGTGGGAGTTCATCAAGTACGCCGCCCGCAAGGACACCCTGGAGCGGCTGTTCGCCACCAACCAGACGACCCCGGCGCGCCGCTCGCTGCTGACCGCCGACCGCTACGAGAAGACCGGCCCCGCCCGCTGGCCGGTGTTCTACGACACCCTCGACCGGTTCCCCGACACGGGGCCGATCCCGGCGCCGCCGCAGGTCGCCGAGGTCGAGCAGGTGCTGCTGAAGCACACCGGCACGGCCCTGGCGTCCTCGCGCTCGGTGCGTCCCGCGCTGCGCCGGATGCAGGGCGATCTGGAGAAGGCCATGGAGCGTGACGTATGACGAACACCCAGATCCCGCCCGCGCGTGCCGAACGCCCCGCGGCACCGCCGGCTCCGGCACCGAAGGGCCCCTCGGCCCGTGACCGCGGCACCCGGCTGCTGGCCACGTTGTTCCTGGCCCCGACGATCGTCGGCATCGTCGTCTTCACGGTCGTGCCCATCGTCGGCTCGGTGATCCTCAGCCTCTTCCACTGGAACGTCATCGAGTCGCCGAGCTACGCCGGGCTCTCCAACTACGGAGAGGTGTTCGGCGACGAGACCGTGCTGGTCTCGTTCCGCAACACGCTGGTGTTCATGATTCTCGCGGTGGCGCTGCAACTGCTCGTGGCGCTGGCCCTCGCGCTGACGTTGAACGGACGGATGCCGGGGTGGCTGCGGTCGGTGTTCCGCTCGGCGTTCTTCTTCCCCCTCGTCCTGTCCGCCGCGTCCATCTCGGTGGTGATGAAGTACCTGTTCAACCAGGACTTCGGGGTGATCAACTGGCTGCTCGGCTTCGTCGGGATCGCGCCGGTGCCGTGGCTGACGTCGGAGAACGCGGCCATGGCGACGGTGATCCTGGTCTATGTGTGGCAGCAGTTCGGGTTCTCGTTCCTGCTGTTCGTCGGCGGTCTGAACAACATCCCGAAGGAGATCCACGAGGCCGCCGCGCTGGACGGTGCGACGGGGCTGCGCAAGCACCTGACCGTCACCCTGCCGCTGCTGTCGCCGACGCTGCTGGTCGCCTCGGTGGTCGGCATCATCAACGCCCTCCAGGTCTTCGAGCAGCCGTACGTCCTCACCAACGGCGGCCCCGGCGACTCCACCCGCACGGTCGTGATGGTCATCTACGAGACGGCGTTCGAGCAGTTGCGCTTCGGTGAGGCGTCCGCGGTGGGTGTGCTGCTGTTCGTGCTGATCATGGCGGTCACAGCCCTCCAGTTCCGGCTCAGCCGGCGTTTCGTCCACTACCAGTGAGCCGGGTGAGTCCTCCCATGAGCCAAGCAACCCTGACCTCCGGCCGTGTGCGGCACGGCCTCGCACCCTGGGCGCGGATCGCCGGGCTGACCGTGTGCGCCCTTCTCACACTCGGCCCGGTGGTGTGGACGGTCTCCACCTCGCTGCGCACCCCCGCCGAGGCGTTCAACCTGCCTCCGCAGCTCATCCCGGCGAACCCCTCCACCGAGGCCTACCGCGGGGTCTTCGACCAGATCGACGTCTGGCTGCTCGCGTTGAACTCCACCCTGGTCACGGGCCTGATCGCGGTCGGCCAGATGATCACGGCGGGCCTGGCCGGATACGCCTTCGCCCGACTGGAGTTCCGCTTCAAGAAGCCGCTGTTCGGCCTGGTCCTGGCGACGATGATGGTGCCGCTGCAGGTCACCATCGTGCCGGTGTTCCTGGTGCTGAAGTCGATGAGCCTGACCGACACCCTGCTCGGGCTGATCATCCCCGCGTTCCCCACCGCGTTCGGCACGTTCCTGATGCGCCAGTACTTCCTCGGCATGCCCAAGGACCTCGGCGAGGCGGCCATGCTGGACGGGGCCGGGCCCTGGCGGACCTTCCGGTCCGTGTACGCCCCGCTGGCCGCGCCCGGCCTCGCGATCGTCGGAGTCCTGGCCTTCAACTACCACTGGAACGAGTTCTTCCGGCCGCTGATCCTCGAGACGTCGGGCCAGAACTACACGTTGCCGCTGGGTCTGGTCTCCCTCCAGGGCAACCTCGGCACCGGTTCCATCTCCGTGGTCCTCGCCGGTGTCGTCCTCTCCATGATTCCCGCCGTCGCCGTGTTCGTCGTCGGCCAGCGCCCTCTGCGTGAGGGCATCACGTCCGCAGGAGTCAACCGTTGAGCCTCGCCGCTCCCCCGCAGGACCCGCACGCCCCGCGCTTCAGGGTCCGCCCGCCCGCCAACTGGATGAACGACCCCAACGGTCCCTTCCTCTGGCGGGGCCGCCATCACCTCTTCTACCAGCACAACCCCAACGCCCCGGTGCACTCCAACGTCCACTGGGGCCACGCCTCCAGCGCCGACCTCGTCCGGTGGGAGCACCATCCGATCGCGCTCACCCCGACCCCGGGCGGCCCGGACGAGGCGGGCTGCTGGTCGGGGTGCGTGGTCGACGACGGGGGCGTGCCGACGGCCGTCTACACCGGGGTCGACCGCGACCACACCGGCCTCGGCTCGATCTGCCTGGCGCGGGCGGTGGACCCGGACGACCCGGAGCTGACCGAGTGGACCCCGTGGCGCACGCCGGTGGTCACGGGCCCGCCCGAGGGCCTGGACGTGGTGATGTTCCGCGACCCGTTCGTCTTCCGGCACGACGGGCGCCGCTGGGCGCTGGTCGGCGCGGGCCACGCCGACGGCACCCCGTCGGTCCTCCTCTACGACTGCGACGACCTGGCCGACTGGCGGTTCGCGGGTGTGCTCCTGGACGGCCATGACCCGGCCGCCCGAGCCGCGTTCGGTGGCCGGGCGACCGGCTGGGAGTGCCCGCAGCTGTACGCCGCGCAGGGCGGCGAGTGGGTGCTGGTGGTGTCGCTGTGGGACGGGCACCCGTGGACCACGGGCTACCTCACCGGCCGTCTGGACGCGGACCTGCGTTTCACCGTCCGCACGGGCGGTCTGCTGGACCACGGCCGCGATTTCTATGCCCCCGCCGTGCTCCAGGAGCCGGACCGCGCCCTGATGTGGGGCTGGTCGTGGGAGGCCCGTGAGCAGGGCGAAGCCGGCTGGGCCGGTGTCCTCACCGCTCCCCGTGTCGTCGACGTCCATCCGGACGGGGCGCTGCGCGTGTCCCCGGCGCCCGAGCTGCACCGGCTGCGGGCCGCCGAGCCGTTCGTGACCGCCCCGGGCCGGGTCACGCTGCCGGCGGCCTACGACCTGACGGTCAGCGCCCGCGCCCACACCACGGTGAGCCTGCTGAGGTCGGCTTCCGGCGCCGAGCTGACGGTCCGTCTGGATCCGGGCGAAGGCACCGTGACCCTGGACCGGGGCGGCTGGCCCCGCAAGGAAGCGGCGGAGCCCGTCGTCGTCCCTGTGCCGCCGCAGGAGGAGCTCACGCTGCGGATCCTCGTCGATGGCTCGCTGTACGAACTGTTCGTCAACGACCGGGCCACGGTCACCGAGCGCGTCTACCAACGCAAGGACGACACGCGGGAGTTGAGCGTGACGTCCGGCGCGTCCGTCACCGGATGGGCGCTGGTCCCACCGACGCGCGGCTGATCACCGGGCAGGCCAGGCGCCGCACCGTGGCGGGCGGTGTCCGGCCGGTGGCGATGGAGTCGAGGAGGAGCCGCGCGGCGGCCTCGCCCATTGCCCGGTGGGGCAGGGCGACGGTGGTGAGGGGCGGCGCGAGGTGGGCGGCCATGTGCTCCTGATCGTCGTAGCCCACCACCGACAGGTCGCCGGGTACGGCGATGCCGAGCCGGGTCGCGGCGTGCAGGATGCCCGCCGCGACCCGGTCGTTGTAGGCGAAGAGCCCGGTGGGCCGGACCTCGGGCGGCGTGCCCTCGAGCAGGCGCGTGGCGCCCTCGTAGCCGCCGGAGATCTCCCCTCCGGTCCGTACGACCCAGTCCCTCGGCACGGTGATGCCCTCGGCGCGCAGCGCGTCACGGAAGCCGCGCAGCCGCTCCACCGAGGCGATGTCGTCCTGCCCCCCGACGAGCGCGACCCGCCGGTGCCCCTGCTCCAGCAGCAGCCGGGCCGCCGTACGGCCGCCGGCGCGCTCGGCGGGGATGACGGCGGGCAGCGAGTCGTCCGCCGGCAGGCAGTTGGCCAGGACGGAGTGGGTGCGGTGCAGTCCCTCGGGAACGCGGACGCTGCGCAGGGACATGGCCGCGTAGATGATGCCGTCGACGCGCCGGTCCAGGAGCTCTGCGACCGCCGCGTCCTCCTTGGCCGGGTCGCCCCCGGAGTCGACGGTGAGGATCAGGTGCTCGCCCGCCCAGGCGGTGTCCATGGCGCCGCGCAGCAGCCGTCCCGCGAAGGGCGAGGAGGCGATCTCGTCGGTGACCAGGCCGATCACGGCCGTACGGCGGCTGCGCAGGCCGCGGGCGACGGGGTCGGGCCGGTAGCCGAGCTGGGCGGCGGCCTGCCGGATGCGTTCCTGCGTGGCGGGCGAGAGGTTGCCGTCGGCACGGCCGTTGAACACGAAGGACACCGCGGTGTGCGACACGCCGGCGAGCCGGGCGACGTCCCGCGAGGTGGGGCGTCCCGATCCCGTCACCGGCCGTTCCTCGGGGCTGCCCATGCCGTCCGCCGTCCTCATTCCCCACCCGTCCGGTTGATCATTGCTCACCCTATCCGTGACGCTGGAGGGACGACACAGTCAACGGGAAGGTCCGACGGTGATCAGCATCCCGACGCACACACTCAACGACGGTACGACGCTCCCCGCCCTGGGCCTGGGCACCTGGCCGCTCGGCGACGACGAGGCGCAGCAGGCGGTGCTCTCGGCCCTGGAGGCGGGCTACCGCCTGATCGACACGGCGACGAACTACCGCAACGAGACGGGGGTCGGCCGCGGTGTGGCCTCCGGCGTGGTGCAGCGCGAGGAGATCGTCGTGACGACGAAGCTCCCGGGCCGGCACCACGGCTACGAGGAGACCCTCGCCTCCTTCGAGGAGTCCCGGGCCCGCCTCGGTCTGGAGTACGTCGACCTGTACCTGATCCACTGGCCGCTGCCGCGAGTGGACCGGTACGTCGACGCGTGGAAGGCCATGATCAAGCTGCGGGAGGAGGGGCTCGTCCGGTCGATCGGCGTCTCGAACTTCACGGCCGGGCACATCGAGCGGCTGGAGAAGGAGACCGGGGTGCTGCCCTCGGTCAACCAGATCGAGCTGCACCCTCTGCTGCCGCAGGACGACCTGCGCGCCTTCCACGCGGGCAAGAACATCGTCACCGAGAGCTGGAGCCCGCTGGGCCGGGGCACGCCCCTGCTTCAGGACCCCGCCGTGGCGCGGATCGCCGAGGCGCACGGGGTGAGCGCCGGGCAGGTGGTGCTGCGCTGGCACACGCAGCTGGGCGCGGTGCCCATCCCGAAGTCGTCGAACCCCGAGCGGCAGCGCGCCAATCTCGACGTCTTCGGCTTCGAGCTGAGCGAGGACGAGATGCGGGCCGTCGCGGACCGTGCGCAGCGGCGGGTCGGCGGGGACCCCGAGGTGCACGAGGAGTTCTGACGGGTACCCGGGGCCCGCGAGGCAGGAAGGAGCCGCAGGTGGCTGAGCGGGACCGGCTGCGGGATTACCGCGGCAAGCGCGACTTCGACCGGACCGGCGAGCCCCGGGGACGCGGTGCGTGCGCCGGGGACCAGCCCCGGTTCGTGGTGCAGATCCATGACGCGAGCACGATGCACTTCGACTTCCGGTTGCAGGTGGACGACGTGCTGAAGTCGTGGTCGATCCCCAAGGGCCCCTCGGCGGATCCGAAGGACAAGCGGCTGGCCGTGCCCACGGAGGACCATCCGCTGGAGTACGAGGAGTTCGAGGGTGTGATCCCCCGCGGCGAGTACGGCGGCGGCACGGTGATCGTCTGGGACCACGGCACGTACGAGCCGCTGAGCCACGACCGCAAGGGCCGGCCCGTCGATTTCGCCAAGTCGCTGGAGCGCGGGCACGCCACGTTCCGGCTGAGCGGTTCCAAGCTGCACGGCGAGTACGCCCTGACCCGGTTCCGCGGCGACGGCAGCGGCGACGGCGAGGAGGCCTGGCTGCTCGTGCGACGGGCCGGGGGCACGGCCCGGACGCACGGGGCTCCCGATCCCCGCCGGGCGCGTTCGGCCAAGTCCGGTCGCACGCTCGCCCAGGTCGCGTCGGACGCGGCAGGGGAGTGAGCCGGCCGGTCAGAACAGCGGCGTGAGCGACTGTTCGCACCAGATGGTCTTGCCCCGGGTGGTCTGCCGGCTCCCCCAGCGCTGGGTGAGCTGCGCGACCAGGAGCAGACCGCGGCCGCCCTCGTCGTCCTGGTGTGCCCGCCGCAGGTGCGGGGAGGTCGAGCTGCCGTCGGACACCTCGCAGATGAGGGTCTGGTCGCGGATCAGGCGCAGCTGGATGGGCGGGGCGCCGTAGCGGATGGCGTTGGTGACCAGTTCGCTGACGACGAGTTCGGTGACGAAGGCCGTCTCGTCCAGTCCCCACGCGGTGAGCTGTTCGGTGGCGGCCTGCCGGGTGGCGGCCACCTCTGCGGGGTCGGGCGTGACGTCCCAGGTTGCGACCTGATCGGCGCCCAGCGCCCGGGTGCGGGCCAGCAGCAGGGCCACGTCGTCGCTGGGCTCCTCCGGCAGTACGGCCTTCAGCACCGTGTCGCACAGGGCGTCCAGCGAGTCGGCGGGCGCGGTCAGGGCCCGGCACAGCTCCTCGGTGGCGTGGTCGACATCGCGGTCGCGGTCCTCGATGAGTCCGTCGGTGTAGAGGGCGACGACGGAGCCCTCGGGCAGCTGGAGCTCCGTCGCCTCGAACGGCAGGCCTCCCACGCCCAGCGGTGGCCCCGCGCTCATGGGGATCAGCCGGGCGGATCCGTCGGGCAGCACCAGGGCGGGCGCGGGGTGCCCGGCGGCGGCCAGGTTCAGGCGGCGTGTGACGGGGTCGTAGACGGCGTAGAGGCAGGTCGCGCCGAGTTCGGCGACCTCGTCGTCCTGGTCGTCCGAGGCGAGATGGGTGACCAGGTCGTCGAGGTGGGTGAGAAGCTCGTCCGGCGGCAGGTCCACGTCGGCGAGGGTGCGGACGGCCGTGACCAGCCGGCCCATGGTCGCCGTGGAGGGGATGCCGTGGCCCACGACGTCCCCGACGACCAGCGCGACGCGGCTGCCGGACAGCGGGATCACGTCGAACCAGTCGCCGCCGATGCCGGCCGCCGATCCGGAGGGCAGATAGCGGTGGGCGACCTGGACGGCGGCCTGGCCGGGCAGGCCCCTCGGCAGCAGGCTGTGCTGGAGGGCCAGGGCGGTGGTGCGTTCGCGGGCGAAGCGGCGGGCGTTGTCGACGCAGACCGCGGCCCGGCTGGCGAGCTCCTCGGCGAACACGGCGTCGTCGGCGGCGTAGTCGTCGGGCTGCGCCACGCGCACGGCCACGGCGACACCGAGCGTGATGCCGCGGGCCCGCAGCGGTACGGCCATCATCGAGTGGACGCCCTTGCGGTAGGGGCGTCCGTCCGGGGCGCGGGAATTGCGCTCGGCGACCCAGCGCATGAACGCCGGCTCCCCCGCCTGGCTGAGGATGGCCCGGCCCTCCCGCATGGCCCGGGCGATCGGCGAGAACGAGGGGTAGACGTCCACTTCTCCCACATGGACGGCCGCTTCCGGAGTGCCCTCGGTGACAGAGCCGTGGGCGACCCGCCGCAGCGTGATCTCCTCGGCCGACACCGCCGGCGCCTCGTCCGCGCCGAGCACCCAGTCGAACAGGTCCACGCTCGCGAAGTCCGCGAACCGGGGCACCACGACCCCGATCAGCTCCTCTGCCGTGCGGACCACGTCCAACGTGGTGCCGATCGCGGCGGCCGCCTCGTTCAGCAGGGCCAGCCGCTGCCGCGCCCAGTACTGCTCGGTGCTGTCGAACGCGGCCAGGGCGGTCCCCATGAGCTCGCCGGCGGCATCCCTGACCGGCCACATCTCCGTGACCCAGGCGTGCTCCCGGTTGAGGGCCGGTGCGCCGGTGTAGCTCTCGTACCGCAGCGGCCGGCCGGTCTCGACGACGTGCCGCAGGTGCCAGTTGAAGCCGCGGCTGTGCTCCGCCTCCTCCACGGTCTCGGGGAAGTGCCGGCCGAGCAGGGTCTCCTCGGACACACCCATGACCTGGCAGGCGGCGTCGTTGAGCCGCACGTAGCGCTGGCCGGTGTCGAAGACGGACATCGACATGGACGCCTGCTGGAAGGCGCGGCCCGCGAGGGAGGTCTCCCCGCGGCCGGGCGAGGCGGCGGTGATCACATATCCGCCCGCTTCCCCGTCCGGGCCCGTCACGGCGCAGGCCTTGACCCGGAGCCCGACGAGATAGCCGTCGCGGTGCCGCACCATGACGGTGCCGGACCGCGCGGACAGCGCCTCGAGCGGCACGGCCTCGGCGAGCAGCTCCTGTACGGCACGGCCCAGGGCCTCACGGGCCGGGTAGCCGGTCAGCCGCCGGGCACCCTCGCTCCATCCCGTCACCATGCCGCGGGCGTCGATGATCGCAGCAGCGGAGGCGTCCTCCATATCGTCCAGGATTATCCCTTTGCCGCCCTCTATCAACCGCGGCGCAGCATTCGTGACGGTGTCAGGCCCGGTGGGCGCGCAGCGCGGTGAGCGCCCGGTCGGCGTGCGCGTTCATGCGCAGTTCGCTGCGTACGACGTCGAGGACCGTGCGGTCCTGCGCGATGACGAACGTGGTGCGCTTGGTGGGCGCCAGGGAGAAGCCGCGCTTCACCCCGAACCGCTCGCGGACCGCGCCGTCGGCGTCGGACAGCAGCGGCATGCCGAGGCCGTGCCGTCCGGCGAACTCCTGCTGCCGCTCGACGTCGTCACCGCTGATGCCGACGGGGTGTGCTCCCACGGCGGCGAACTCGGCGGCGAGGTCACGGAAGTGGCAGGCCTGGGCGGTGCAGCCGGGGGTCAGGGCGGCCGGGTAGAAGAAGAGCACGACGGGGCCCTCGGCGAGCAGCCCGGACAGGCTGCGGACGGTGCCGGTCTCGTCGGGCAGGGCGAAGTCCTCGACCGTGTCCCCCGTCTCCACGCGCGCGGTCACGACCTGCCCTCCGCGTTCCGGGCGACGCCGCGGGCCCAGAGCACGAGGGGCACCTGCAGGGGCAGGCGTCCGAAGGCGGCGGCCTTCTGCGGGGTGGGGCGGTGGCGCCAGTCGGCGGCCATCTTGACGTTGGCGGGGAACACCCCGACGAAGAAGGCGGCCGTGGCGAGCGCGGCGGCCTTGCGGGTGCGCGGCAGCGCCAGGCCCGCGGCCAGGGCGAGCTCGGCGGCGCCGCTCGCATAGGTCCAGGCCCTGGGCGTGCCGGGCAGGCCGCGCGGGATGGTCGCGTCGAACGGGCGGGGGGTGGCGAAGTGGGCGACGCCCGCGGTGGCCAGGAGGCCCGCGAGCAGCAGGGGCGAGCGTTCGGACCGGGACACGGTTCCTCCTCTGAAGGCCTGCCGCGCATTATTACCGGTCGGTAGACAGGTCAGTCCACCGGGTCCCGGGTGCGCCGGTGGTGGCTGCCCGGCGTGTAGCCGAAGGAGCGGCGGAAGACGTCGATGAAGGCGCTGGCGGAGGACCAGCCGCAGCGGTGAGCCACGGTCGTGACGGGCAGACCGTCGGCCAGCATCCGCAGGGCGTGGTAGAGCCGCGACTGGGTGCGCCACTGGGGAAACGTCATGCCGAACTCGCCGCGGAAGAGCCGGCTCAGGGTCCGTTCTCCCACCCCGGTCGCGGCCCCGAGCTCGGCGAGGGTGCGCACGTCGGCCGGGTCGGCGTGCACGAGGGTGCAGACAGCGGCCAGACGCGGATCGGCGGGGGTGGGCAGGCGCAGCGGCTGCTGGGGCGAGAGGCGCAGTTGATCGCGCAGGACGGCGCGCAGCCGGCGGCGCTCGGGGCTGTCGTCGCCGGGGTCGCGGGTGTAGGCGCGGATCAGTTCGCGCAGCAGCGGGCCGACGGCGAGGACGGCCGGGTGGTCCAGTCCGAGGGGGTTGTCGCCGGCGGGCAGGCCGACCAGGTGCAGGTCGAGCCGGCCGTGGGCGCGGTGGGCGTGCACGGTGCCTGCCGGGACCCAGATGGCGCGGGTGCCGGGCGCGAACCAGGTTCCGGCGTCGGTGGTGACGGCGACGACTCCGGCTCCCGCGTAGACGATCTGGTGGTCGTCGTGCCGGTGCGCGTCGATGCGGTCGCCGGCGGTGAGCCGCTGGGCGCGGGTCGGTGCCTGGGGGGTGTGGCGGATGTTCGGCACAGTCCGGCAGATTATCGGAAGCGGGCCGGAGGCCTCGCGGACGACGATCGCCTGGTGACCGCTACGAGACACGACCGCCCTGTCGTCCTGATGTCCGTGGGGCACGCCTGCGTGGATGTGTACCAGGGGGCCGTGGCCGCCCTGGTCCCGTACTTCGTCGCCGAGCGTGCCTACTCCTATGCCGCCGCTTCGGGTGTCGTCCTGGCGGCGTCCCTGCTGTCGTCGCTGGTGCAGCCGTTGTTCGGGGTGCTCGCCGACCGGTGGGCGATGCCGTGGCTGCTGCCGCTGAGCGCGCTGACGGCCGGGGCGGGCGTCGCCCTGAGCGGGGTCACCGGCTCCTACGGGCTGACCCTGGCGGTGGTGGCCGTGTCGGGGGTGGGCGTGGCGGCCTACCATCCGGAGGCGGCCCGGGCGGCGCGGGCCGTCGCGCGCGGCCGGCACACGGGAGTGGGCTGGTTCTCCTTCGGCGGCAACGCCGGCTTCGCCCTGGCACCGCTGCTGGTCTTCGCCGTCGTGGCCACGGGCGGGCTGCGCGCCTCGCCGCTGCTGGTCGTCCCGGCCCTGGCGGGGGCGGCGCTGTGTGCGGCGGCGGTGCGCTCGGCGGGGTCCGGCGCCGGGAGTGCCGGTGCGTCCGCCGCCGTCGGCGAGGACGACTGGGGGTCCTTCCTGCGGCTGTCCGGTGCCGTGGTCTGCCGCTCCGTGGTCTTCGTGGGGCTGAGCACGTTCGTCTCGCTGTACGTGCGGGAGCGCACCGGTGGCGGCGAGGCGGCCGGGACGGCGGCCCTGTTCGTGCTCTACGCCGGCGGCGCGGCCGGCACGCTGGCCGGTGGCCGGCTGGCCGAGCGGTACGGGCGGATGGGGGTGGTGCGCCGGTCGTACGCCCTGACGGTCCTGGCCGTGGCCGGTCTTGTCCTGGTGCCCGGGCCGCCGGTGTACCTGTTCGCGGCGCTGACGTCGGCGGGTCTGTATGTGCCGTTCTCGCTGCACATCACGCTGGGTCAGGACTTTCTGCCCCGGCGCGTGGGGACCGCGAGCGGGGTCACGCTGGGCCTGGCCGTGAGCGTCGGCGGCCTGGCGGCCCCGGCGCTCGGAGCACTGGCGGACGCGACGTCCCTGCGCTCGGCCCTGCTGCCGCTGATCGCACTGCCCGTGCTGGGCCGGCTGCTGCTGTGCGGCCTGCGTGAGCCGGCGCCGCCGGGGGCCGCGGTCGCCGAGCGGGCCGATCCGCTTGATCAGGCCGCACGGTGACCGGGGGTCAGGCCTTGCCGGCCGGGTCCGGCCGGGGGTCGCCCTCCTCGTCGACGGCGTGGGCGAGGAAGTCGTCGACCATGCGGTGGAAGAGCGTGGCGAGCTGCCGCAGTTCGTCGGGTGACCAGTCCCAGAGGGCCATCTGCATCCCGCGGACCCCGGCCTCGCGCACCTTGGCGATGGCCTCGCCGCCGGCGCCGGTGAGCTCGATGCGCTGGGCGCGGCGGTCGTCCGGGTCGGGGACGCGGGTGACGTACCCGGACTTCTGCAACTGCTGCACCGTGCGCGTGACGTGCGAGGCCTCCACGCCCAGCCGGACGGCGAGCTCCCCCGGCCGCAGCGGCTCGGAGTCGGCGATCTGCCGCAGCAGCGCGACGGCGGCACGGTCGAGCGGCACGCCCGCCAGGGCCATCAGCCGCTCGTGCCGGCGGGCGCGGGTGCTCAGGTACGTGACGCGGGTGAGGGCACGCTCGATCTCGATCACTTCCGGGGAGGGAACGTCGGGGAGCGGTGGTGTGGACATGAGCGCCACGTTACCGTCTCGTTGCGTAAGTCAAGTAAATCGCGCGGTGTGCAGGCGGCCGTCGAGCGACGGCGTCCCGCAGGCCGGCCCGGCGGCGCCGTTCAGGGGAAACAGCAGCACAACACGCGTGACGGCCCGCCGGTTCGTCGACACCTCACCCGTGGACCTGCCGCTGATCCCGCCCATGCTCGCCACGTCCGGCACCCTGCCGCCCGCCGCGCAGGACACGCGCTGGGCCTACGAGACCAAGCAGGACGGCCAGCGCGTGGTGGTCTACCTGCCCGGGGACGGCAGCGTGCTGCTGCGCGCCCGCTCCGGGGACGACATCACCGCCGCCTACCCCGAACTGCGGCCGCTGGGCACCGCCCTCGGCGCCACACCCGCCGTACTGGACGGCGAGATCATGGCCCTGGACGACCAGGGCCGCGCCAGCTTCCAGTTGCTGCAGTCCCGGATGGGCCTGGCCCACGCACCCGCCCGGGCCGCACGGCGGGCGGCGGAAGTCCCGGTCCATCTCGTGCTGTTCGACCTGATGCACCTGGAGAGCCACTCCCTCCTGCGGCTCCCCTACACACGACGCCGCGCGACGCTCGAGGGCCTCGGCCTCACCGGACCCTCCTGGTCGACCCCGCGCGCACTCGTCGGCCACGGCGCCGACGCCCTGCGCGCCACCCGGGAGCACAGCCTGGAGGGCCTGGTCTGCAAGCGGCTGGACTCGGTGTACGAACCGGGAGTGCGCTCCCGGGCCTGGATCAAGATCCGCAACATGCGCGCCGAGGACGTCCTGGTCGGCGGCTGGCAGCCCGGCAAAGGACGGCTCACCGGCCTGCCCGGCGCGGTGCTGGTCGGACAGCGTGCCGCGGGGCGGCTGCGCTACGTCGGCAGTGTGGGCACCGGCTGGAGCGAGGCCGAACGCACGGAACTGGCAGAGCTGCTGAGGGCCGCCGCGACCGGCGTCTGCCCCTTCGACCCCGCCCCGCGCGCTCCGGGCGCGCACTGGGTCGTACCCCGCCTGGTCGGCGAGGTCCGCTACAGCACCCGCACCCGGGAGGGGCTGCTGCGCCAGCCGTCCTGGCTGCGGCTGCGACCCGACCTCGCACCCGAGGAGGCGGCGGCCGACATCCCGGACGACCTGGTCTGAAACGACGGCCCGGACTCCGACTGTTGGGCTGCGATTCACTTCTGGGATCCTCCGCCCCTCTTGGCATGGACGCGTTCAACGTGGAAGCTGAACCTCCCTTTCCCCCACAGCCGTTGGGCTGCGCCCGGACCAAGGAGGACGCAGTGTCGT
The DNA here is from genome assembly GCF_004803895.1 of Streptomyces hawaiiensis. Classification (NCBI taxonomy): domain Bacteria; kingdom Bacillati; phylum Actinomycetota; class Actinomycetes; order Kitasatosporales; family Streptomycetaceae; genus Streptomyces; species Streptomyces hawaiiensis. The sequence continues at coordinate 518,034 of NZ_CP021978.1, forward strand.
CACGCCCGTTCGCCCACCGCAGGAGATGGCTCACCGGAGCAGCCGGTGCCGCCGCCCTCGTCCTCGCCTTCCCCGCCACGGCCTTCGCCGCCCCGCCGCCGGCGCTGCCCGCCAACGCGGACGCCCTGGAGAAGACGTACCAGCCCGCCTACGACTACGACACCGACGGCTGCTACTCCACGGCCGCGATCGGCACGGACGGCGCCGTGAACGGCGGGCTCAACCCGACCGGCGCCCTGAACGGCGACTGCCGGGACGCCTCGGACCTCGACAACACCAACGGCTACGCGCGTTCCAAGTGCAACAACGGCTGGTGCGCCATCCTGTACGCCCTCTACTTCGAGAAGGACCAGGCCGTGGCCGGGAGCGGCATCGGCGGTCACCGGCACGACTTCGAGCACGTCGCGGTGTTCGTGCAGGACAACCAGGTCAAGTACGTGTCGACGTCCGCTCACGGCGGGTTCACGGTGTACGCGGCGTCCGGGGTCCGCTTCGACGGCACGCACGCGAAGATCGTCTACCACAAGGACGGCGTCAGGACCCATTGCTTCCGCGCGGCCAACTCCAACGACGAGCCGCCGGAGAACCACAAGGGCACCTGGCAGTACCCGGCGCTGGTCGGCTGGAACGGCTTCCCTGCCGGGGTGCGCGACAAGCTCACGTCGTACGACTTCGGCAGCGCCAACTTCGGCCTGAAGGACGGCAACTTCGCCAACCACCTGGCATCCGCCAAGCCCTCCGGCATCGCCTTCGACCCGTACGCCTGACGGCACCGCCCCGGCCAAAGGCCTAGGCCTCCGGCCGGGTGCGGATTCCGCCCCGCGCCCGATCCCCCGGCGCGGGGCGGCCGCATAGCGTCCCGGCATGGACACGCACGACACGACAGGGGCCCTCGAAGAGGCCCTCGGACGTCTGCACGCCTCGGGGCCGGAGCGGCTCGGCCGGCTCACCAATCACGCCCCCATGGTCGTGGAGGCGCTCGCCGCGCACGGCCGGGCGGACGCCGTGCACCGCTGGCTGGACCTGTACCGGCACAAGCTGGAGGACCTGCCCGGGCCCGTCGCTCCCGTGACCGGCGCCGACTGGCGTGAGGCGCTGGGGGATCCGCGCCGGGCCGCCGACTGGATCGGGCACTTCGGCCGCGCGCTCGCCGAGCAGCCGTGGCGGGACGTCCTCGCCGTGTGGTGGCCGCAGCTGCTGCCCGGGATGTACGGCGGATCCACGCATCTCGTCATCCGCGTCGGGCATGCCGTACGGGCCCTGGAGGCCTGCGTGAACGCGCCGCGGCTCGCCGAACTCGCGCACGGCCTGGGCTACTGGGCCGCCCGGCACCGGCCCGTCTCCGGTATCGCGGCCCTGCCCGCGGCGCCGAGTGCCGCGCGGTCCCTGGACGCCGTGCCGCCGATCGCCGATCCCCGGGGCGGATTCCCCGATCGGCTGGCGGCCGTACGACGGTTGCCGCTGTGGGCGGACGACGTGACCGACCCGGACACGGCCCGGACCCGCCTCGCCGAACTGGTCCGGGCCGCGACCCACCGCTACGCCACCCACGGCCACGGCGAGGCGACCATGCTGGTGCACGCGGCGACCGCGCCCAACGCCGTCCTGCGCACCCTCGGCTCCCTCCCCCGCGCGCTGTGGGCCCCGAGCCTGCACGCGGCGTGGACCGCGTCGGCGGCGGTCACGGCCATGTACGCCACCGCAGAGCCCGCCCCGCGTGTCCCCGCGCCCCGTCGCACGGCGGAGGAGATGCTGGAACGCGCCCTCGCGCACGGCGACGAGCACGTCGTCAAGTTCACCGACACCGCCCTCGACGTCGGCGACGGGCGGGCCCTGGCCGCCGCCCTGCGCGCGGTGGAACTGAGCGAACCGCTCGTCCCGAACTGACGCCCGGTGCCGGGCAGTCGGGGGAGGTACGGCACGAACGCACCAGCGGGAGGGTCTATCGTGTCCGCATGTCCGTCCCCGAACTGATTCGCATCGTCTCCCGCGACTCCCCCATGGCGCTCGCCCAGGTGGAGCGCGTCCGGGCCGAGTTGGCGGCCGCCCATCCCGGAGTGCGCACCGAGGTCGTGCCGGTGAAGACCACCGGCGACAAATGGATGGGCGATCTGTCCCAGGTCGAGGGCAAGGGCGCGTTCACCAAAGAGGTCGACGCGGCGCTGCTGGCCGGCGAGGCCGACCTCGCGGTGCACTGCGTGAAGGACGTGCCCGCCGACCGGCCGCTCCCGGCGGGCACGGTGTTCGCCGCGTTCCTCAAGCGGGACGACATCCGCGACGCCCTGATCCACCCGGGCGGGCTCACCCTGGACGAGCTGCCGGCCGGGACCCGGATCGGCACCTCCTCGGTGCGCCGCGTCGCACAGCTGGCCGCCACGCATCCCCACCTGGAGTGCGTGCCGTTCCGCGGCAACGCCAACCGGCGCCTGGCGAAGCTGGCCGCCGGGGAGGCGGACGCCCTGCTGCTCGCGGTCTCCGGCCTGGAGCGCATCGGCCGCGAGGACGTGATCAGCGAGGTCCTCTCCACCGAGACGATGATGCCGCCCATCGGCGCGGGCGTGCTGGCGCTGCAGTGCCGCGAGGACGACGCCGCGCTGATCGACGCGGTGAGCGGTCTCGGCGACCCGGACACCTACCGGGAGACCACCGCCGAGCGCATGTTCCTGCATGTGCTGCAGGGACACTGCAACAGCCCCATCGCCGGATTCGCACAGGTGGACCGCAGCGGCGAACTGTCCCTGCGGGCCTGTGTGTTCACCCCGGACGGCAAGACGCGCCTGAACGCCCACGAGTGGGCGGGACGGCTGGACCCCGCCACGCTCGGCACCTCGGTCGCGGTGGCCCTGCTGCGCCAGGGAGCCCGCGAGATCATCGACGGCATCGCGCACTGATCTCCGCGACGCCCTGACGCCGGATCAGGCGGTGCCTTCCTCCGCCTGGTCCCGCAGGAAGACGCTCACCTGGTGCGCCAGGCTGTCCCGCGCCGTGCCCTGCTGACCGCCGGCGGGGCCCTCATGCGCACCGATGCCGCCCGCCCACAGCCGGCGGCCGGTCCACTCCTCCTCGACGCGCAACTGCACCTGGACGTCCACGAGGCTCAGGGACGCCTCGGCGCCGGCCGCGTACAGCACGGCGGTGGCCCGGCGCAGCGGATAGACGTCGAAGCCCTCGATGAACTGCGAGTTGCGCCAGTCGATGAAGGCGCTCTCCCCGTCCGGGCCGAGCCGCACGTCGATCTGGCCGTCCTCGAGGTGGACGCCGAGGTGGCGGCTGCCGCGGTTCTCGACCGTCACACGGAGGCAGAAGTACGTCAGTCCTTCAGCGGCGTCGTCACGGCCGCGGGGCGGCTCGGCCGGTTCCAGACGGTGGACGCGGACGCGCAGACCGGCATGCTCGTCGTACTCCTGCCAGTCCCCGACCACGTTCGGCTCGTACACGCTGCACCTCTCGACCTCTGGAAGCTGCTTCCTATCTGTGGTCTCAGCGCACTGTCAAATGAGCAGAATGCGCTGTGGCCAGGCAGTTCATCCTTTTTGATCGGTGATCAAGCCGTGCCCAGCGGTTATCCGGAAAGAGCCGGAGAAAGCGCTTGCCCACGCGTGCCGCACATCACTTCCACGAGTGAAGATCAACGGGCCAGCCGGCCCAGCAGGGCCGAGGCGGCGGCGACGCCGAGCGCGGCGGCGACGAACAGCACCGCGAAGTCGGACCCCAGATGGTGGGGTGTGCCGAGGAGCAGGCCGCGCAGGGCGTCCACTTCGTAGCTGAGCGGGTTGGCCCCGCTGATCGCCTGGAGCCAGCCGGGCATCACGGACACCGGGTACAGGGCGTTGGAGCCGAAGAACAGCGGCATCGTGATCGCCTGACCGATGCCCATGAGGCGGTCGCGGCTCAGGACGATGCCGGCGATGGTCATCGACAGGCAGGAGAAGAACGCCGAGCCGAGGACGACGATCGCGGCGACGGCGAGCAGCTTGAGCGGGTTCCAGGTCAGGGCCACGCCGAGCACGGCGGCGATGAGGAGGACGACGGCGGCCTGGACGAGCGACTTCACCCCGGCCGCGAACGCCTTGCCGGTGATCAGCGCCGACCGCGGGGTCGGAGTGACGAGGAGCTTGTTGAGGACCCCGGCGTCGCGCTCCCAGATGATCTGGATGCCGTAGAAGATGGCGATGAACATCGCGGACTGCGCGATGATGCCGGGCGCCAGGTAGTCGACGTAGGGGATGCCGCCGGTGGGGATCGCCTTGATACGGCTGAAGGTCTGACCGAAGATCAGCAGCCAGAGGGCCGGCTGGATGGCGCGGGTGTACAGCTCGGTGCGGTCGTGGCGCAGCTTCTGCAGCTCGACCGCGCACATCGCTCCGACACGGGCGGGCAGCAGCCGCCAGCCCGCGCGGGGCTGCGGGGGTTTCAGCAGCAGGTCGATGCCGTGGGCGCGGGCGGGGTCAGCCGACACGGCGCGCGGTGCGGCGGGTGCTTCGGACATCGCGGAAATCTCCTGCCTCGTCGTCGAGACCGCTGCCGGCCACGTCCCGGAAGACGTCTTCCAGCGTGGGCAGCGCGTCCGGGGCCGCGCCCGCGGCGCGGCGGCGTGCGCCCAGCCCCTCCCGGAGCTCGGCCGGGGTGCCGAGGGCCCGGATCCGGCCGCGGTGCATCAGGGCGACCCGGTCGCAGTAGTGGTCGGCCTCGTCCATGTAGTGGGTGGTCACGAGCACGGTCATGCCGGTGGCCTCGCGGACGGCGCCGATGTGCTCCCACACGCCGGTGCGGGCGATCGGGTCGAGGCCGATGGTGGGTTCGTCGAGGATGAGCAGGCGCGGGGCGCTGACCAGGGCCTGGGCGAGTTCGAGCCGGCGGACCATGCCGCCGGAGTACGTGGCGGCCAGCCGGTCGGCGGCGTCGGCGAGGTCCACCGCGGCCAGGGCCTGGGCGACGCGCTCGGCGCGTTCCCCGCGGGGCACGTCGAAGACCCTCGCGAACAGGGCGACGTTCTCCCGCCCGGTGAGCCCGGCGTCCGCGGACAGCTGCTGCGGCACGTAGCCGAGCAGGCGGCGTACGGCCATGCGGTCCCCGGCGGCGTCGTGGCCGAAGACGCGGACCATGCCGGCGGGCACGGGCAGCAGGGTGGTGATGCAGCGGATGGCGGTGGTCTTGCCCGCGCCGTTGGGCCCGAGCAGCCCGAAGACCTCGCCCTGCCGGACGGTGAGATCGAGTCCGTCGACGGCGGTGTGGTCGCCGAAGGTGTGGGTGAGCCCGGTGCAGGCGACGGCGTCGGCCCGGGGTGGGGCGCTCCCGTCGGCCCGGGGTGGGGCGGTGTCCCGCGTCATGAGTCCTCGGTCTCCTCGTGCAGGGTGTCGGCCAGCTTGCGCAGGGCCGGGATCGCCGCGAGCAGCGCCTCACGGTCCGGTTCGTCGAGGCGCGAGACATGGCGGCGTACGAGTTCGGCGCGGCGCCGGCGCCACTCGCGCAGCCGTGTCTCGGCGGCGGGGGCGGGCAGCAGCCGGGCGGCGCGCCGGTCGGCCGGGTCGGTCTCGCGGACCAGGTAGCCCGCCCTCACCAGCTGGTTGACCAGGGTGGACACCGAGTTGGCCGCCAGACCGAGGTCCTTGGCCGCGTCGGAGATGCCGACACCGGGCCGGGCCAGGACCAGGCGCAGCAGTTCCACCTCGGCGCCACGCAGTCGCGGGTCGGGCATCTGCCGCCGCAGGCGCCGCCGGATCAGCCGCTGGACGCCGACGAGTGCGTCGGCCAGCTCTTCGGGGAAGGTCTCCGGCTCCATGCGGCCGAGATTAGCTCTGTAGCAGAGCTAATCGGTCCAAGGCGGGGTCAAGAGAGGTCCAGGAAGGTCAAGGGATGCTCAGGAAAGGGCAGTGGACCTGATCGGCAAGGCACTTGAGAGCGCCCATGACCCTCGATTGCCGTATTGTCTTAATTGTTTCGCTATATCCCTGCCCGGGAATGGGCAGTGAAGTGCTTCGGACAGGAGGCACGTGCGTGGGAGCCGGCAGGCCCGGGCCCCCGGTGCTCTCCGTGAGGTCCGTGTCCGCGCCTCCCACGGTGTCTGTCCATTCAGCACCTGCTCAGGGAGGTGCGCACCATGCGTATCGCCGGCAGCACCCGCCCGCACCCCCACGACGACGCGCCCGACACCGCCGCGGCGTTCGCCCGTCTCGCGCGGCTGCCCGAGGGGCCCGAGCGCAAGGCCCTGCGGGACGAACTGGTCGAGGCCTGGCTCCCCATGGCCGAGCGGATCGCCGTCCGCTTCCGGGGCCGTGGCGAGGCCCTCGAGGATCTGTACCAGGTGGCCGCTCTCGGCCTCGTGAAGGCGGTGGACCACTACGACCCGGCCCGTGGCAACGCCTTCGAGGCGTACGCGGTGCCGACGGTCACCGGCGAGATCAAGCGCCACTTCCGTGACCACATGTGGACGCTGCACGTGCCCCGCCGGGTCCAGGACCTGCGCAACCGGGTGCGGCACGCCGCCAAGGAGCTGTCCCAGACCACCCCGGGCCGCTCCCCCACGGTCGCCGAGATCGCCGAGTACGCCCAGCTCACCGAGGGCGAGGTACGCACCGGCATGGAGGCCCTGGAGTGCTTCTCCGCGCTGTCGCTGGAGGCGGAGATGCCCGGGACCGACGGCTACGCCCTCGGGGACGCGATCGGCGGGCCCGACCCGGCCTTCGACATCGTCGTCAACCGCGTGGCCGTCAGGCCCTGTCTGGAGGCGCTGCCGGAGCGCGAGCGGATCATTCTCTATCTGCGGTTCTTCAAGGGCATGACGCAGAGCCGCATCGCGGAGCAGCTCGGCATCTCTCAGATGCACGTCTCCCGGTTGCTCAGCAGCTGCTTCGCCCATCTGCGTGAGGAGCTGCTGACCGAGGCGCGGTGAACCGGGGGAGGTCTGTCCGCGATCCCCGGATCACGCCTCCGGCGGCGATCCGGGGATCTGCGTCGGTCCGGTGCGGTCGAGGGCGTCCTCCAGCGCGGCCCGGATCTCCTCGGGCATCACGCCCGTGCGCCCCCAGACGAGGATCAGTTCCGCGACGTTGCGCAGCTTGATGTTGGTGTGCTGGGAGACCTCCTTCAGCACGGCCCACCCCTGGTCGGGCGAGATCCGGCCGAGCGCCACGACCATCCCGATCGCCTGGTCCACGACGGCGTGGGAGACGACCGCCTCCTTCAGCTGCTGGACTTCTTCCTGCAGCTCGAAGATCCGATCCGAGCCCCCGTCCGTGGGCATGGTCACCTCCGGGTCCGGTGCGCCGCTGCCCCCAAGGCCCCACCGGGTGCTTGAGTACGGTGACGCAGTGTCCGACCCCTCCATCGTCGCCACTCGGCCCGCCCGGTGCCACCGGGGCGGACCAGCCCGGACGCCGTTTCGGCGCTCCCGCCGGGGTACTCGGCAGGCGCCCACAGCGGTTCCGGTTGGACACTGGTGTCAATCCTCCGGTGGCTGCCAGGCCGACGAGATCAGGACGCGACTGCCATGAACCACGACATGCCCAGCTCCTCCGGCACGAAGGACGTCGTCTCATCACACTCCGTGTTCGGCGCACCCTGCTGGGTGAGCCTGACCAGCCGGGACGTCAAGGCGACCGAGGAGTTCTACGGTGCCGTGCTGGGCTGGCAGTGGCGGCCGGCCAAGCTGGGCGACCGGTTCCGGATCGCGCTGGCGGACGGCTCGCCGGTGGCCGGGATCGCGGGGGTGGCGACCATGTGGCAGATGGCGGTGGCCTGGACGCCGTACTTCGCGGTGCGCAGTGCGGACGACGCGGTGGCGCGGGTGCAGGAGCGCATGGGCACGGTCGCGGTCGGGCCGATCTCACTGCCGCCGGGCCGGGCGGCACTGCTGGCCGACCGGGACGGGGCGACCTTCGGCATCTGGGAGGGCGACCTCTTCACCGACTGGGAGACCTGGCGCAACGCACAGCCGGCCTTCATCACGCTCCACACCCGTGACGCCTTCGACGCGGCGATCTTCTACGGCGAGGTCCTCGACTGGGCCTCCCAGCGCCCCGGCTGCTGCGAGGTCCACTACGAGGGCGGCGAGGTCGTGCTGCGCAGCCGCGGGGACGTGGTGGCCCGGATCGAGTCCGGTGCCCTGGGGGCGGCCCCGGACCCCGCGATCCGCCCGCACTGGCAGGTCCACTTCTCCGTGGACGACGTCGAGGCCTGTGCCCGAGCGGCCGAACTCCACGGCGGCAGCGTCCTGTCCAAGGGCAGCCACGAGGCGGTGCTGCGGGACCACGACGGCGCGCAGTTCACGGTGACCGCGCGCCGCGATCGCTGACCCGTCTCACTCCTTCTCGCGCGACGCCCGGGACGGCCGGGACAGCAGGACCAGGCTGCGGGCTCCGACGGTGAGACCCGTCCCCGCCTTGTGCTCCGACTCGTCGGGCGTGCCCTCGGGGTCGGCCGTGTCGATGAGGGCCTTCCAGCGCTCGCCGTAGGAGGCGTTCGGCAGGCGGAAGTCGACCGGCTCCCAGTGGCTGTTGAAGAGCACGAGGAAGGAGTCGTCGACGACCGGGCGGCCGCACGGGTCGGGTTCGGCGATGGCGTCACCGTTGAGGAAGACGCCGACGGAGTGCGCGTCGCCGCGTTCCCAGTCGTCGTCGGTCATCTCGCGGGCGTCCGGCGCCAGCCACACCAGGTCGGGCAGCGGCTGGTCCGCCCGGGTCAGCGTCTCGCCGAGGAAGAAGCGGCGGCGGCGCAGCACGGGGTGTCCCGTACGGAGCCGGATGACGTACCGGGTGAACTCCAGCAGGTCGCGCTGCTCCTCGGTGAGCCGCCAGTCGATCCAGGAGATCTCGTTGTCCTGGCAGTAGGCGTTGTTGTTGCCGTCCTGGGTGCGCCCGAGTTCGTCGCCGTGGGAGAGCATCGGGATACCCTGGGAGAGCAGCAGCGTGGCGAGGAAGTTGCGCTGCTGGCGCGTGCGCAGCTCCAGCACGGCCGGGTCGCGTGTCGCGCCCTCGGCGCCGCAGTTCCAGGACCGGTTGGTGCTCTCGCCGTCCTGGTTGTCCTCGCCGTTGTCCTCGTTGTGCTTGTCGTTGTACGAGACGAGGTCGCGCAGGGTGAAGCCGTCGTGCGCGGTGACGAAGTTGACGCTGGCGCGCGGCCGGCGCCTGCTGTGCTGGTACAGGTCGGAGGAGCCCGTCAGCCGGGAGGCGAACTCGCCGAGCGTGTGGTCCTCGCCGCGCCAGAAGTCGCGGACCGCGTCGCGGTACATGCCGTTCCACTCCGACCACAGCGGCGGGAAGTTGCCCACCTGGTAACCGCCCTCGCCGACGTCCCACGGCTCGGCGATCAGCTTGACGCGGCTGATCACCGGGTCCTGCTGGATGAGGTCGAAGAACGCCGACAGCCGGTCCACCTCGTGGAACTGCCGGGCCAGTGTCGCCGCGAGGTCGAAGCGGAAGCCGTCGACGTGCATCTCGGTCACCCAGTACCGCAGCGAGTCCATGATCAGCTGAAGGACGTAGGGGTGCCGCATCAGCAGGCTGTTGCCGGTGCCGGTGGTGTCGTAGTAGTGCTCCCAGTCGCCGTCGACCAGGCGGTAGTACGAGGAGTTGTCGATGCCGCGGAAGGAGAGGGTGGGGCCCCTCTCGTTGCCCTCGGCCGTGTGGTTGTAGACCACGTCGAGGATCACTTCGAGCCCGGCGGCGTGCAGGGTCTTCACCATCTGCTTGAACTCGGCGACCTGCCCCCCGCGCGTGCCGTGGGCGGCGTAGCCGTTGTGGGGCGCGAAGAAGCCGATGGTGTTGTAGCCCCAGTAGTTGGCCAGGCCGCGGTCGTGCAGCACCCCGTCGTGGACGAACTGGTGGACCGGCATCAGCTCCACGGCCGTGACGCCCAGGGAGGTCAGGTGCTCGACGGCCGCGGGGTGCGCCAGCCCGGCGTAGGTGCCCCGGAGTTCCTCGGGCACCTCGGGATGGGTGCGGGTCATGCCCTTGACGTGTGCCTCGTAGATCACCGTGTCGGCGTAGGGCCGGCAGGGCCGGGCGTCGTCACCCCAGTCGAAGGCCGGGTCGGTCACCACGCCGAGCATGGTGTGCCCGGCGCTGTCGGCCGGGTCGGGGCCGTCCGGGTTGCGCTCGTAGAGCGAGGGGTGGTTGTCGATCTGCCCCTCCACCGCGCGGGCGTACGGGTCGAGCAGCAGTTTCGCCGGGTTGCAGCGGTGCCCCGCGGCCGGGGCCCACGGCCCGTGCACCCGGTAGCCGTAGCGCTGGCCGGGGCCGATGCCGGGGAGGTAGCCGTGCCACACGAAACCGTCGACCTCGTTCAGCCGCACCTGGGTGTGGGCGCCGGCGTCGTCGACGAGGACCAGCTCGACGCGTTCGGCGACCTCGCTGAAGAGCGCGAAGTTGGTGCCCTCCCCGTCGTAGGAGGCACCCAGCGGGTAGGGGCGCCCGCTCCAGGCTGACGCCCCTTTCCGAGTCTGCCGGCGGGTCACCGGGCCTCCTCCAGGAGCTCACCCGGCGTGCCGGCCGGCCTGGCCAGCTGCGCGATCCGCTCCTCGCGGGGCACGTCGAGACCCTCGCTCTCCCGCGGGGCGGGAGCGGTCGGCACCAGCGGGACGCGTTCGCCGGCGCGGGCGCGCTGCGAAAACCAGATGACCTTGCTGCCGGTCTCGGTGGCGCAGCAGCCCCAGCCGTCGCTCATGGCCGCGAGGTGCTCCAGGCAGCCTCGCAGTTCCTGGTCCGGGCGCAGGGCGCGGTCGTTGTCCCCGATGGCGGTGATCAGGTGCTGCCCGTTCCACCACATCTCGATCGACGTGTGCTTGTCCGTGGCGTGTTCGTCGATGGCCTTGAGCAGCATCTCGGCACCGCCGCAGACGGGCTGGACCAGGTTGTCCAGGTCCCAGAACTTCAGGTGAGCGGCCAGAATTCGGCTGACCTGTCCCACCCGTTCCGGGCTGACTTCCACGTCGAGGTGGTAGTAGCAGGGCACTGCGGTCTTCATCGGTCGGCTCCTCACCGCGAAGCTCAGCTCCTTCTCGCTCCCGCGGTCCTGCGGGACGAGCCCCGAACACGGAACGTGAGCGTCTATCGCTTCTGAGTCACCCTCAGCCTGAGGGTGCTAGCCCGTTCGTGCAACACGAGCGCACGGTTGAGGCGGTAGCGCACACAAGTGAGCGGGCTGGGGTGGCCCGAACGGTCCAGGAGGGCCGCCACTGGTTGAAGGTCCAACAAGACGCTGCGTCGCCGCGCATGCACCATGTGTGAAGAACTCGATCGCCGTTACGGGTCCGTGTCGCTGTGCGCACGGCCGCCGTCCGACCGTCGGGAGACCGTGCCCCTCGAGCCCCGAAAGGTGATCGACGCCATGCTGCTACCCGCCAAAGCCGAAGTCGCCCGGCAGTTGCGGCGTTACCGGGCCTGGGAACGCGTGATGCTCGCGGCACCGAACGACCGCACCGTGCGGACGACGTTCGAGGACTCCGGCTACACGCTCTGCGTGCTGATGGGCAAGCGCTGCGCGCGGGAGGCGGCGGACGCGGCCGAGCGGTACCTGCGCACGAACCACGTCACCTATCTGCAGGAACAGCAGATCACCTGCCTGCAGGAGCAGCACATCACCTGTGCGCAGGAACCGAACGAACGGTCTCGTCCCGCCGCGGCGGTCAGACGAAGACCGTCGGCGGCGGAGCGGAGATCCCCCGCTTCCGAGCGGAGATCCACGGCGGGAAGGTAACGCCCGTCCCACACATCCAGTCCCTGACCGGGCCCCCGCGGCCCGGCTTTCGAGCACGGTGGAGGTGAGGACCATGACGAGGACCCGGGCCATCGGCCGTATCCCGGTACGGGACGTCCGCCCGGCCGTGGAGAGCGGCAACCGGCCGGCGAAGGCGGTCGTGGGTGAGGCGTTCGAGGTCACCGCCACCGTGTTCCGGGAGGGGCACGACGCGGTGGCCGCCCATGTCGTCCTGAAGGACCCCGAGGGCCGTCCCGGCCCGCGGACACCGATGCGCGAGCTCGCCCCCGGCAGCGACCGCTGGGGCGCCGAGGTCACCGCGAACGCCGTCGGCCGCTGGTCGTACCGGGTGGAGGCCTGGAGCGATCCGGTGGCCACCTGGCGCCACGTGGCGGGCATAAAGATTCCGGCGGGCATCGATGCGGGCCTGGTCCTGGAAGAGGGCGCGGAACTGTACGAGCGGGCGGCGGCCGGCGTGCCGAAGGAAGCCGGCCGCACTGTGCTGCTCGCCGCGGCGGAGACCCTGCGCGACGACTCGCTGCCCACCGCGGCCAGGTTCACGGCGGCGCTGACGCCGGAGGTGGACGAGGTCCTGGACCGGCATCCGCTGCGGGATCTGGTCACCAGCAGCGAGCCGCTGCCCCTGCTGGTGGAGCGGGAGCGGGCCCTGTACGGCTCCTGGTACGAGTTCTTCCCGCGTTCGGAGGGCACCGCGCAGCAGCCCCACGGCACGTTCCGCACCGCCGCGCGACGGCTGCCGGCAATCGCCGCGATGGGCTTCGACGTGGTCTACCTGCCGCCGATCCACCCCATCGGCACCACCTTCCGCAAGGGCAAGAACAACACCCTCTCCCCCGGCCCGGACGACGTCGGCGTGCCCTGGGCGATCGGCTCGCCCGAGGGCGGCCACGACGCCGTCCACCCGGATCTGGGCACGCTGGAGGACTTCGCCTGGTTCGTTCAGCGGGCACGTCAGCTGGGCATGGAGGTGGCGCTGGACTTCGCGTTGCAGTGCTCCCCGGACCACCCCTGGGTGCACAAGCACCCGGAGTGGTTCCACCACCGCCCGGACGGCACCATCGCCTATGCGGAGAACCCGCCGAAGAAGTACCAGGACATCTACCCCATCGCCTTCGACACCGACATGGACGGCCTGATCGCCGAGACGGTGCGGGTGCTGCGGCACTGGATGGACGTGGGGGTGCGGATCTTCCGGGTGGACAACCCGCACACCAAGCCGGTCGTCTTCTGGGAGCGGGTCATCGGGGAGGTCAACCGCACCGACCCCGATGTGATCTTCCTGGCCGAGGCGTTCACGCGGCCGGCGATGATGCACACCCTGGCCCAGATCGGTTTCCAGCAGTCGTACACGTACTTCACCTGGCGCAACACCAAGCAGGAGCTGACCGAGTACCTCACCGAACTCTCCGGTGAGGCCGCGTCCTACATGCGGCCGAACTTCTTCGCCAACACCCCCGACATCCTGCACGCCTACCTCCAGCACGGCGGCCGGCCCGCCTTCGAGGTCCGGGCCGTGCTCGCGGCGACCCTCTCGCCCACCTGGGGCATCTACTCCGGCTACGAGCTGTGTGAGAACACCCCGCTGAAAGAAGGCGGCGAGGAGTACCTGGACTCGGAGAAGTACCAGCTCAGGCACCGCGACTGGACCACCGCCGAACGCGAGGGCCGCACCCTCACCCCGCTGCTGACCCGGCTCAACACCATCCGGCGGGAGCACCCCGCGCTGCACCGGCTCAGGAACCTCCGCTTCCACCACACCGACAACGACACGCTCCTCGCGTACAGCAAGCGCAGCGGATCCGACGTCGTCCTGGTGGTCGCCAACCTCGACCCGCATCACGCCCAGGAGGCCACGGTCTCGCTGGACATGCCGCAGCTCGGCCTGGACTGGCACGAGCCGGTGGAAGTACGTGACGAACTCACCGGCGAGACCTACCGCTGGGGGCGCAACAACTACGTGCGGTTGGAGCCGGGGCGGGCTCCCGCGCACGTTTTCCACGTCCAGTCCCCGCCCGCCGCGCACGCGAACGCAGGGGCAGGAACGTCATGACCGTGAACGAGCCCGTACCGGACACCTTCGAGGACACTCCCGCGCGGGACAGGGATCCCGACTGGTTCAAACGCGCCGTCTTCTACGAGGTGCTCGTCCGCTCGTTCCAGGACAGCAACGGCGACGGCGTCGGCGACCTCAAGGGCCTCACGTCCAAGCTCGACTACCTCCAGTGGCTCGGCGTCGACTGTCTGTGGCTGCCGCCGTTCTTCAAGTCCCCGCTGCGCGACGGCGGCTACGACGTCTCCGACTACACGGCCGTGCTGCCGGAGTTCGGCGACCTGGCCGACTTCGTGGAGTTCGTCGACGCCGCCCACCAGCGCGGCATGCGCGTGATCATCGACTTCGTCATGAACCACACCAGCGACCAGCACCCGTGGTTCCAGGAGTCGCGCAAAGACCCCGACGGGCCCTACGGCGACTACTACGTGTGGGCCGACGACGACAAGAGGTACCCGGACGCGCGGATCATCTTCGTCGACACGGAGACCTCGAACTGGACCTTCGACCCGGTGCGGGGCCAGTACTTCTTCCACCGCTTCTTCTCGCACCAGCCGGACCTCAACTACGAGAACCCGCGCGTCCAGGAGGAGATCCTGGCCGCGCTGAAGTTCTGGCTGGACCTGGGCATCGACGGATTCCGGCTCGACGCGGTGCCCTACCTCTACGCGGCCGAGGACACCAACTGCGAGAACCTCCCGGAGACGCACGACTTCCTGAAGCGGGTGCGCAAGGAGATCGACGCCCTGTACCCGGACACGGTACTGCTTGCGGAGGCCAACCAGTGGCCCGAGGACGTCGTCGACTACTTCGGCGACTATCCGAGCGGTGGCGACGAGTGCCACATGGCCTTCCACTTCCCGGTCATGCCGCGCATCTTCATGGCCGTACGGCGGGAATCCCGCTACCCGGTCTCCGAGATCCTCGCCAAGACCCCGGCCATCCCCTCCGGCTGCCAGTGGGGCATGTTCCTGCGCAACCACGACGAGCTGACGCTCGAGATGGTCACCGACGAAGAGCGCGACTACATGTGGGCCGAGTACGCCAAGGACCCCCGCATGCGCGCCAACATCGGCATCCGCAGGCGGCTGGCCCCCCTGCTGGACAACGACCGGCACACCATCGAGCTGTTCACCGCGCTGCTGCTCGCCCTCCCCGGCTCGCCGATCCTCTACTACGGCGACGAGATCGGCATGGGCGACAACATCTGGCTCGGCGACCGCGACGCCGTCCGCACCCCCATGCAGTGGACCCCGGACCGCAACGCCGGCTTCTCCACCTGCGACCCGGGCCGCCTCTACCTCCCGGCGATCATGGACCCGGTCTACGGCCACCAGGTGACCAACGTCGAGGCGTCGATGTCGTCGCCGTCGTCGCTGCTGCACTGGACCCGCCGCATGATCGAGATCCGCAAGCAGAACCCCGCCTTCGGGCTCGGCTCGTACACCGAACTGCCCTCCTCCAACCCCGCGGTGCTGGCGTTCCTGCGGGAGTACGAGGACGACCTGGTCCTGTGCGTCAACAACTTCGCGCGGTTCGCGCAGCCCACCGAGCTCGACCTGCGCGAGTTCGCGGGGCGGCATCCGGTGGAGCTGTTCGGCGGGGTCCGCTTCCCCGCCATCGGCGAGCTGCCCTATCTGCTGACCCTCGGGGGCCACGGCTTCTACTGGTTCCGGCTCACTCGAGTCGCATCCCGCATCGGCCGGCGACTGTGAGCCTGCGCCGACGAAAGGAGGCGTGACCATGCCGAAGACCGCATCCCTCCGCCCGGACCTCCCGCGCCTGGCCGAGCCCATGGAGTCGCTCGGCGGGCTGCTGCGCGACTGGCTGCCCCGGCAGCGCTGGTTCGCGGGCAAGGACCGGCCCGTCACGGAGCTCGGCCTGCTGTCGATGACCGAGCTCTTCCCGGGCTGTCTGCATCTGCTGGTCCACGCCGGTCACGCCGGTCACACAGGCGTGCCCTCGCCCGGCGGGGCTCCCCCGGCCGGCGACTGCTACCAGCTGCTGCTCGGCGTGCGGGAGCAGCCCTCGTCGCGTCTCGGGCGGGCACTCATCGGGCGGGTGCAGGACGGGCCGCTGGCCGGACTGACGGTCTACGACGCGCTGCACGACCCCCGTTCGGCCCAGCTCCTGCTTGACCGGCTGCGGCACCCGGGCACCGCGGGCCCCCTGCGCTTCGACTGCGACCCGGACCAGCGGGTGCCCGCCGGGCTGGCGCCGCGGCTGCTGGACGCCGAGCAGTCCAACTCCTCGCTGGTGTACGGCGACGAGTACATCCTGAAGGTCTTCCGGCGTATCCAGCCGGGCGTCAACCCGGACCTGGAGGTGCCGGGCGCGCTGGCCCGTCAGGGCTGTCACCGGGTCCCCGCGCCCGTGGCCTGGTTCCAGACGAGGCACCCGTTCAAGGCGACCCTCGGTGTGCTCCAGCCGTATCTGCGGGACGCCTCCGACGGCTGGACGCTGGGGCTGCACGCGCTGGCCGCCGGGGACGACTTCACGGTCCAGGCCCGGGCACTGGGCGCCGCCACCGCGGAGGTGCACCTCGCGCTGGCGTCGGCGTTCCCCGTCGGCGGGCCCGGGGAGAACGGGCAGACGGCGGCCGCGATGACCGAGCGGCTGGATGCCGCCGCGCACTGCGTGCCCGCGCTGCAGCCGTTCGTGCCGGGCCTGCGCACCGCGTTCGCCGCCCTCACCGGCTGCGACCCCGGGCCGCCCGCCCAGCGCATCCACGGCGACCTGCACCTGGGCCAGGTGCTGCGGGCCGGGCGCGAGTGGTTCGTCATCGACTTCGAGGGCGAGCCGTCCCGGCCGCTCTCCGAACGGCGCAGCGCCCACTCCCCCGTGCGGGACATCGCCGGGATGCTGCGTTCCTTCGACTACGCCGCCCGGCAGCGCCGCCCCTGGCGCCCGGAGTGGGCCCGCCGCTGCCGCGAGGCCTACTGCGCGGGCTATGCCGCCCGTGCCGGCTGGGACCCGCGCAAGAAACACGGACTGCTCCGCGCCTATGAGACGGACCGGGCCGTGTACGAGGTGCTGTACGAGGCACGGCACCGCCCCGACTGGCTGCCTGTACCGATGGCGGCGATCGAGCGCCTCGCTGTGAGAGGAGACTGAGCCGTGGCCCTGCGAGACACCTCAATCCCGGAGCCGTCAGGCCCGGTCCCGAGCACGACCGCGCCCGTACTGAGTCCCGAGGACCGCGGGCGCCTGCTGGCGGGCGCCCACCACGATCCGCACGCGCTGCTGGGCGCCCACCCGGTGCCCGGCGGGATCGTGTTCCGGGCGCTGCGCCCCTTCGCCCGTGCGGTGAACGTGGTGATCGGCGGCAAGCGCACAGCCCTCGTCTCGGAGGGTGACGGCCTCTTCTCGGGCGTGCTGCCGCTGGCCGCGGTCCCCGAGTACACCCTGCACGTCGCGTACGAGGAGGGTGAGCAGGAGACGCCCGACCCGTACCGCTTCCTGCCCGCACTCGGCGAGCTGGACCTGCACCTGATCCGCGAGGGGCGGCACGAGCAGCTGTGGCAGGCGCTCGGCGCGCAGCCCATGACGCACGAGGGCGTGTCCGGCACCCGGTTCACCGTCTGGGCGCCGAACGCGCAGGGCGTGCGGGTGGCCACGGACTTCACCCACTGGGACGGGACGCAGTTCCCGATGCGTTCGCTCGGCGCGTCCGGCGTGTGGGAGCTGTTCCTGCCGGGCGTCGGCGAGGGCACCGCGTACAAGTTCGAGATCCACTCCCGGTACGGCCACCGCTTCCTCAAGGCCGACCCGATGGCCCGCCGCTGCGAGGAACCGCCCAACACGGCGTCGATCGTGACGGCCTCGCACTACGAGTGGGGCGACACCGACTGGATGGCGCACCGCGCCGACACGCCCGTGCACGAGGCGCCCCTCTCGGTGTACGAGGTGCACCTGGCGTCCTGGCGTCCGGGGCTGACCTACCGGCAGCTCGCCGAGGAACTCCCGAAGTACGTCAAGGACCTGGGCTTCACCCACGTCGAGCTGATGCCGGTCGCCGAGCACCCCTTCCACGGGTCCTGGGGCTACCAGGTCACGGGGTTCTACGCGCCGACGTCCCGGCTCGGCACCCCGGACGACTTCCGGTTCTTCGTCGACGCCTGCCACCGGGCCGGCATCGGCGTGATCATGGACTGGGTGCCGGCGCACTTCCCGAAGGACGACTGGGCGCTGGCTCGCTTCGACGGGGAGCCGCTCTACGAGCCCGGGGACGACCGGCGCGCGGAGCACCCGGACTGGGGCACGTACGAGTTCGACTTCGGCCGCACCGAGGTGCGCAACTTCCTGGTCGCGAACGCCGTGTACTGGTGCGAGGAGTTCCACATCGACGGCCTGCGGGTCGACGCCGTCGCCTCGATGCTCTACCTGGACTACTCGCGCGAGGACGGCCAGTGGGAGCCCAACGCCTACGGCGGCCGGGAGGACCTGGCGGCCATGGGATTCCTGCAGGAGATGAACGCGACCGTGTACCGGCGGGCTCCGGGCGTGGTCACGATCGCGGAGGAGTCCACCGCCTGGGGCGGGGTGACCAAGCCCACCGACACCGGCGGGCTCGGCTTCGGGCTGAAATGGAACATGGGCTGGATGCACGATTCGCTGGAGTACATCGCGCACGAGCCGGTGCACCGCAAGTACCACCACCACGAGATGACGTTCTCGATGGTGTACGCCTACAGCGAGAACTACGTCCTGCCGATCTCCCACGACGAGGTCGTGCACGGCAAGCAGGCGCTGGTGTCCAAGATTCCGGGCGACTGGTGGCAGCGGCGCGCCACGCACCGGGCCTATCTCGGCTTCATGTGGAGCCATCCCGGCAAGCAGCTGCTGTTCATGGGGCAGGAGTTCGCGCAGGGAGCCGAGTGGTCGGTGGAGCACGGGCCGGAGTGGTGGCTGCTCGACGACGGCTACCACTCGGCGGGTGACCACCGGGGAGTGCGCGACCTGGTCCGTGACCTGAACACCGCGTACCGGGCGACGCCGGCGCTGTGGCAGTGCGACACCCGCCCGGAGGGCTTCCGGTGGGTGGCGGTGGACTCGGCGGACGACAACGTCTTCGCGTTCTTGCGGTACGACGCCGAGGGCGGTCCGCTTCTGGCGGTGTCGAACTTCTCCCCCGTCGTCCGGCAGGACTACGACCTGTGGGTGCCGGGTGACGTGGTCGCCTGGGAGGAGCGCCTCAACACCGACGACACGCGCTACGGCGGCGGCGGCGTCACCAACCCGGATCCGGTCAAACCGGAGGACGGCCGTGTCCGGATCACGCTGCCTCCGCTCGCCACGGTGTGGCTGACGCCGTTCGCTGCGTGAAGTCCTGCCGCCCCACCAGGTGTCCCACCCGCCTGTGAGGGGCACTAGGTCGTACCACCGGGAGCACCCGGTGGTACGACGCGGCAGGGCACAGAAGGGCGGGCATCAGGTGCGCACCGTGGGAGTGGAGGAGGAACTCCTCCTGGTCGATCCGGAGACCGGTGAACCGCGGGCACTGTCCGCGGCGGTGCTCGCCCGGGCGGAGAAGGACGACGCGGATCAGGACGTGTTCGAGAAGGAACTCCACGAGCAGATGCTGGAGTTCGCCACCCATCCGCAGTCGTCCATGGAGAGCCTGCGCGCGGAGATCGTCCGCTGTCGCAAGGAGGCCGCCCGGCACGCGGGGGAGATCGGCTGCACCGTGGCGGCGCTCGCCACCTCGCCGCTGCCGGTCAGCCCCGCCGTCGGCGTCAACCGGCGCTACCAGTGGATGGCGGAGCAGTACGGCATCGCCACCCGGGAGCAGCTCGTCATGGGCTGCCATGTGCACGTGTCGGTCGAGTCCGACGAGGAGGGCGTCGCGGTCGTCGACCGGCTGCGGCCGTGGCTCCCGGTACTGAGGGCGCTCAGCGCGAACTCGCCGTTCTGGCAGGGCAAGGACACGGGGTACAGCAGCTACCGCAGCAGGGTGTGGCTGCGCTGGCCGTCGGCCGGTCCGACCGAGATCTTCGGCTCCCCCGAGCGGTACCACCGTCTGATCGCGGACATGGTGGCCACCGGCGCCCTCCTCGACGACGGGATGATCTACTTCGACGCGCGGCTGTCCCCGCGGTACCCGACGGTGGAGCTCCGCGTCTCGGACGTCTGTCTGCACTCCGGCACGGCCGCGCTGATCGCCACGCTCGTCCGCGGGCTGGTCGAGACGGCCGCGCGCGAGTGGCGGGCCGGACGCGAGCCGCTCGGCCACAGTGTCAGCCTGCTGCGGCTGGCCGACTGGCAGGCCGCCCGGTCCGGACTCGCGGGCGAGCTGCTGCACCCCGCGACCATGCGGCGCATGCCCGCCGAGGCCGTCGTCCGCGCCCTGCTGGACCATGTCGAGGAGGCCCTCGCCGGTACGGGTGACCTGGAGCGGGCCGAGGCCGCCTGCGCCGAGCTGCTGCGGGAGGGCAACGGGGCACAGGTGCAGCGCGCGCTGATGGAGCGCACGGGAAGTCTGCGGGACGTCGTCACCGAATGTGTCCGCCACACCCAGGCGTGAGGCGTCCCGTCTGTCCCGGACGGGGGTTCAGAGGATCAGGACGAGGGCGTAGGCCAGGAAGAACGCCGCGATCAGCACCGCGAGGACGATGATCACGGTGAGCGGACCCTTGGCCCAGCCCCTGGTCGGGTTGTGCGTCTCCCGGGGCAGCGTTTCCGGCATGCTGCTCTCCGCGGGCGGGGTCTCGCCCGGCGGTACACCGCCGCCGGGTTCCAGACCGGGGGTGCGTTCGGGTTCGGGATCGGGACTGATGTGAGTCATGTCGTCCGGGTCCCCCGATCACGCCGAGATCACCAGTGGGTCCACTTCCGTATTTTCCGACCCCGAAGGGTCTCGACTCGACTACATTCGAGCACCGCCGATGACGGTACCCGTCGGCAATGTCACACCCCGTACACGTCAGGAGCAGTGCATGCGCGACCTCGCCCTCGCTCCCCCGGCCGTGGCGCCTCTGACCGGCGGGCTCGCCGACAGTGTCTTCGAGACGGCGGACCGCGAACCGGCCCGGCCGATGCTCGCCCGCCGGGCCGACCCGGCCTCCGCGACCTGGGAGGAGGTGACGGCGATCGAGCTGCGCGACGAGGTGGTGGACGTGGCCAAGGGGCTGATCGCGTCGGGGATCGCGCCGGGCCACCGCGTGGCGATCATGGCGCGCACCCGGTTCGAGTGGACGGTCCTGTGCTACGCGCTGTGGGCCGTGGGCGCCGAGGTCGTCCCGGTCTACCCGACGTCCTCGCGCGACCAGGTGGAGTGGATCCTGCGGGACGCCGGCTGTGTGGCCGTGGTCGTCGAGGACGAGCAGGGCGTCATGACCGTCGGCTCGGTGTGCGCGTCGCTGCCGCTGCTGCGTCACGTCTGGCAGCTGGACGCGGGCGCCCTGGCGGAGCTGGCGGAGCGCGGCGAGTTCATCCCGATCGCCACCGTCGATTCGATGCGCCGCATCGTGCTGCCGGACTCCACGGCCGTCATCGCCTACACCTCCGGCACCTCCGGCCACGCCATGGGCTGCGCGCTCAGCCACCGCAACCTCGCCCGCCCCTGCGACACGCTGCTGGCGGGCTGGGGGCACACGGCCGCGCCACGCGGGGAGCAGGGCTCCGTACTCGCGTTCCTGCCCTTCTCCCATGTGTACGGGCTGATGATCCAGGGGCTGTGCCTGCGTGGCGGGCTGCTGATGGGACACCAGGCCGATCTGAGCGGTGAGGCGCTGTCGTCGGCGCTGCGCTCGTTCCGGCCCACGTACCTCTACGCGGTTCCGTCGGTCCTGGAGAAGATCTACAAGAACTTCCTGCGCACGGCTCAGCAGGGGGGCCATGGCGGACTGTTCGAGCGGGCCGCCGAGACCGCCCGGGACTTCGCCGCGGCCCTGGAGCGGCAGCGGCTGGGCCGCGGCCGCGGGCCCGGCTTCGACCTGCGGCTCCAGCACGCGCTCTACGAGCGCACGGTGTACCGCAGGCTGCGGGCGGCGCTGGGCGGACGGGTGCGGCGGGCGACGTCGGGCGGCTCACCGCTCAGCCGTGATCTGTCCCTGTTCTACGAGGGCATCGGCATCTACGTGCACGACGGGTACGGCCTGACGGAGACCGCCGGCGGGGTGACGATGCAGCCGCTCGGCCGGGAGAAGTCCGGGACGGTCGGGCAGGCGCTGCCGGGCATGGAGATCCAGGTGGCCGAGGACGGGGAGATCCTGGTGCGGGGCCCGTCGGTGTTCCAGGGATACGTGGGCGATCCGGCCGCCACCCGGGCCGCGCTGCGCGGCGGCTGGCTTGCCACCGGGGACCTCGGGCGGCTTGACTCGGAGGGCTATCTGACGATCACCGGCCGCAAGAAGGACATCATCATCACCAGCAGTGGCAAGAGTGTCGCCCCGCTGGCCCTGGAGCAGCGGCTGCGGGTGCACCCGCTCATCCACCAGGCGGTGGTCGTGGGGGACAACCGGCCCTGTGTCGGCGCCCTGATCACGCTGGATCCGGAGTTCCTGGCGCACTGGCGGGCCGGGCTGGCAGTGCAGGGCGAGATGCGGGAGGCACGGGAGGAGAACGCGCTGCGGGAGGAGGTCGCGCGGGCGGTGGCCGCGGCCAACAGCGCCGTGTCGCCGTCGGAGTCGATCCGGGTGTTCCGGGTCCTGCCGGAGGCGTTCGACGTGACCAACGGGCTGCTGACGCCGTCGATGAAGCTGCGCCGGGACGAGATCGTGCGGCACTACGCGTCCGAGATCGACGCGATGTACCAGTCACGCAGACGTCCTGGCAGGCCGAGCACCCCGGTCGAACCGCCGAACTGGGACGATTCGGACAACGTGTTCCGCTGAGCGTGCGGCTGGACGCGTAGGCCTCGCCCCCTCGGGAACACGCAACAGTGGCGACGCAAGAGAAAGGACGACAGCCCTGACGACAGCCCTTGCTGACGCCCGGGCCGGAAAGGCGATATGTCAACCGAGCCGCGTGGGGACGACGCCCTGACCTCCGAGGAGATCCCGAGCCGCACGAACAGCTTCGTGGGCGAGCCGCATGACGTGACCGGTGCGCGGCTGGCCGCGGAGGAGTTCCTGCGTGATCTGGCACGCTCCTCTCCGCCCTCTGCCCCCGAGTACTGGGACGACATCCTGCTGGTGGTGACGGAACTGGCCGCCAACGCGGTCCAGTACGCCCCCGGCCCGTTCGCGCTGCGCATGCGCCGCACGTTCGACGGCGTGCATGTGGTCCTGCACGACAGCAGCACCACCGAGCCCGCCCCGCGCCCCTTCGATCCGCGCAGCGGCGGCGGGGGCATCGGCTGGCACCTGATCCACACGCTGTGCGACCAGGTCAGCGTGGTGGCCGACGACCGGGGCAAGGACGTGCACGTGTTCATGCCCTGGTGAGCCGGGAGCGTCACGGGCGCGACGCGCCCGTGACCGGCTCAGACCGAGGCCGCCTCGCGCGGTGGCAGCCGGTCGTAGTAGTCACCCACGGACCGCAGGTACTCCCGGTCCCTGGTCTCGCTGTCGGTCTGGAAGCGAGGTGCCGCCTTGGCGTCTCCCCTGCTGCAGGCCAGTGTGACCTTCCTCCCCCGTATGTCGATGCCGGTGATGACTCCCGCGGGTACCAGGACGCTGCGGCCGAACACCCAGACGCCGGTGTCGACGACCAGGTGCCGCATGTCGTGCGGGGCGGCCTCCCGGTCCACGTGCCCGATCGTGCCGTCGGTCGCGGTGACGGCGAAACCGGTCAGGTCCTGCCCCTCGGTGTGACCGCTGTCCGGCGTGTACGACCAGATTCTGTCGATGGCCACGCTGCTCCATCCTCCCTGGCGATGTGCGGATCGCAGTTCCTCCGGCGAGCGCTTCGCGCCCGCCCTGTCCCACAGCAGCAATTACCCTCCTGTCGCAAGCGCATTCGGCGCACACACCTGCTGGTGCACGCGACTTCCGGCGGCCACTCCCGGCGATGTTCGGACGAGGGGGCATGGAGGTGGGTTTCCGGGGTAATCGCGGGGCGCGGTGACATCCGAAGCCCGTCAGCGAAGGGAGGCGCATGAGAAACGGCATTCGAGTCCGGAGAACGACCGGGATCCCCTCGCACCGCGGTCGTCCCCAGAGGTGACCAGCCCAGGCCGTAGCACTTGTTGGAGGTATCCGTGCCCCTCGCCCAGAACCCGCTGTCCGTGGAAGTCGAACTGCCCCGGGAGGACGTGGCCCTGATCACGGTCGACGGCTACCTGGACGTCGACACCGCGACCGAGTTCCAGGCCCATCTGGCCAACCAACTCCACCACGGCCGACGGCACTTCCTGCTCGACCTCTCGTCCGTACCCTTCATGGACTCGTCCGGGATGAACATCATCCTGCGGGTGTACCAGGAGACCCGTAAGACCGAGGGCAGCGTGCACGTCATCAGCCCGACGCCGGCCGTGCGGCGCATCCTCGATCTGACGGGCGTCAGCATCACGGTGCCGATATCGGAGAGTGTCGACGAGGCTCTGACCCGTGTCGACGAAGGGGCGGGCCTCCCCCACGAGCCGGGGGAGCCGAGCGTCTGACGGTACGGCTGCCCCCTCGGGCACGGCGCCGGCGAAGACCGGTGGCCCGGTGCCCTCGCTCCGCCCTGCCCGAACGACGGCTCACGCCGATCACGACGACCCCAACGGCCGTTCCCCTGAACCGGATCGCTTGCACCGGAGCAGGTGTCGTACGAGGTCGGCGCATGGTTAGAGTTGTCGCCCGGCAAGTGTCACATCGCCGTTCTCGTTGCCAGAAGCGGGCGCGGTCGACGCAACGCGGATGAGGAGAGAACCAGGTGCCGGAGCACGAAGCGGACGGACAGCTCGCCACGCCCACCCACGAGGTCAGGGACTTCCTGCACCGCCGGCGTGAGCAGATCGCCCAGCGGTGGGCGGACGAGCCCTTGTTCCGCACCGTGTTCACCGTCTCGCGCGACGAGGCGGTGGAGGCGGGCAAGGTCGTCGTGGACGCACTGGCCCAGGTGGCCGACTCGGAGCAGGTGGAGGACCCGGACGCCGCGGGATTCAGCGGCGTGCGCGAGCAGCTGGCCCGGATGGGCGTGGCCCGCTCCCGTGCCGGGCTGTCCAACACCCAGGTCTCCAGCGAGCTGGCCGCCCTGCGGCCACCCGTGGAGAACCTGCTGGCCTCCGATCTGGAGCAGGCGCCCCCCGAGCACCTGCGCGCCTGTTCGACCGCGCTGACGGTGCTCATGGGCACCCTGCGGCTGGTGGCCATGCAGACGGCACTAAGCGAGTGGCAGGCGCTCAGCGACCGCCAGCGGCTGCAGCTGATGGAGGTCGCCACGCCCGTCATCCGGCTGTGGGACGGCGTCGTGGCCGTGCCGCTCATCGGGACGCTCGACAGCGCCCGCAGCCAGATCGTGATGGAGACGCTGCTGAACGCCGTCGTCGAGCAGCACGCGCGGTTCGCGATCCTCGACATCACCGGGGTGCCGACGGTCGACTCGCTGGTGGCGCAGCACCTGATGAAGACGGTCGCCGCGGCGCGCCTCATGGGCGCCGAGTGCATCGTCTCGGGCATCCGCCCCGCCATCGCGCAGACCATCGTGCATCTCGGGCTGGACCTGGACGTCATCACGCGTGCGAGCCTCGCCGACGCACTGGGGTACGCGCTGCACCAGCTCGGCACGGACATCGTGAACCCGGGTGCGGGTCAGCGGTGAACGACGCCTACCCCCCTCCCGTGACCGGCCACGTACCGGTCCTCCGGCTCGGCGACGTCCTGCTCGTCACGCTCCAGGGGGACCTGCACGACAGCACGGCGCAGCAGCTCCAGCAGGACCTCGCCGAGACCATCTCCCGTACCGGGGTGCGCGGGGTCCTCATCGACATCTCCGGTGTGGAGATCGTCGACTCCTTTCTCGGCCGGGTGCTGGCCGAGATCGCCGCGCAGGCCAAGCTGCTGGCCGCGCGCACCGTGGTGGCCGGTATGCGCCCGGCGGTCGCCATCACCCTCGTCGAACTGGGCCTGACGCTGCCCGGTCTGAGCACCGCGCTCAGTACCGAGGCGGGCATGGAGCTCCTCGCGCAGCAGGCCCCGGTGACCCGTCCCGGCAGCCCGCGTCAGGAGAGTCCGTGATGCACACCGCCGCGGGCGTGGAGGCCTGCCTGCCCATCCGGTCGGACATGGACCTGGTGTGGGTGCGTCAGCACGTACGGCAGGCCGCCGCCCGGCTCGGCTTCGGTCTGGTGGACCAGACCAAGCTCATCACCGCGGCCAGCGAGCTGGCCCGCAACACCCTCGTGCACGGCGGTGGCGGACAGATGGAGGCGACGCAGGTCGGTCGTGCGGGCGCGCAGGGGCTGCGGCTGGCCTTCACCGACGAGGGGCCGGGCATCGCCGACCTGGACCGGGCACTGAGCGACGGCTACACCTCCGGCGGCGGTCTGGGGATGGGGCTGAGCGGCGCGCGGCGCCTGGTGCACGACTTCGACATCGACACCACGCCGGGCACGGGCACCACGGTGCGGGTGACCTGCTGGGTGAGCCGGCCGCCGCGTCCGCGCGAGGAGGCCTGATGCCGCGCGTGTGGGACGTGCCGGTGCGCGACTCGACCCGGGTGCACGACGCACGGGTCGCGGCGGAGAGCGCCGCCGCGCTGGCCGGGCTGGACGAGCGGCGTACCGCGGCCGCCGCGCTGGTCGCGACCGAGCTCGCCACGAATCTGCTGAAGCACGCCGAGGGTGGTCAGGTGCTCATCGACGTCGTCGCCCCGCCCGTGCCACGTGGTGAGGAGTCGAGGGTGGTCCAGATTGCCGCGATCGACCACGGCCCGGGCATCGCCGATGTGCCCGCGGCCGTGCGCGACGGCTTCTCCACGACCCGCTCGCTCGGTGCGGGCCTGGGCACGTGTCTGCGGCTCGCCGACGACTTCAGCCTGCACACGACGCCCGGCCGCGGCACGGTCGCCGTGGCCCGCGTGAGCGGGACGCCCCGGGGCGACGGCGCGCCCGCCGGCCCCCGGGTGCGGGTGTGGGCCGACGGGATGTCCGGGAGCTGGGACCACTCACCCGGGCCGGGCGGTCCTGCCGGGGCCGGGCACGAAGGCTCGGGCAGCGGACGGTGGCCGGGCGGTGCGCCGCCTCACGGAGCCGTTCCGTACGGCGGGCTGACGGAGCACACGGGCGTGGCCGGCCGTGCCGGCGACGCCCGCGTGGCGTCCGGCGGTGTGCCCGCGGGCAGCGCCGTGCCGTCAGCGGCCGGCGCGCGCCTCGCGCCGGCACCGGTCCTGCCGGGCATCGGCGCGGCCGGGCCCGGCCCGCTGGCCGACGCGTCACAGGACCGCTCCCTGCCGCCCACCACCGTGCGCGCGGGCGGCGTGAACATCCCCTACGGCGGTGCCGAGTACTCGGGGGACGCCTGGGCCTGGGTCCGTTCCGGGGACCTGGTGACGCTGATGCTGGCCGACGGCCTGGGGCACGGGCCGGAAGCGGCCCGGGCGTCCTCCACCGCCGTGGCGACGCTGCACCGCTGGGCCGGCCTCTCCCCCGCCGAGTCGCTGCGGCGGCTGCACGACGCGCTGAAGGGCACGCGGGGCGCGGCCGTCTCCCTGGCCCAGCTCGACCTCTCGGCCGGGCGGCTGCGGTTCGCCGGCATCGGCAACGTGGGAGCGCGGCTGCGCACCGACGGCACCTGGCGCGCCCTGCTGTCGCGGCCCGGCATCGTCGGGGTCCACCGGCCCGCCACCCTTCGCGAGGTGGAGGCCGACTGGACGGCCGACCCGCTGCTGATCCTGCACACCGACGGCCTGCCCAGCCGTTGGACACCGCCGTCCGACCCCGGTCTGCCCATGGCCGACCCGGCTGTGACGGCCGCCGTGACGATACGTGACGCCAGCAGTCCCGCCCGGCCGGTGCGGGACGACACCGCCGTGGCCGTGCTGACCTCGACCCCGCCGGAACGCCCATGATGCGCACTTGGCAGATCACCACCGTCACCGACGCGGCCCGTGCCCGTATCGCGCTCGCGCGCCTGGCCGCCGCATACGGTGTGCCGACCATCGAACGGACCCGGCTGGCCGCCGCCCTCAGCGCCCATCTGCGGCAGTGCCTCACCAAGGGCGGCACCTGGCGGCTCACCATGGACCTGGCGGGCTCCCACGCCGAGGAGGGGCTGCTGCACGTCGTGGTGACCCCGTCGCCGGAGGCGTGCGCGGCCGGGGAGCCGCTGTGGGAGGTCACGGTCCCCTGTCCCGAGGCGGCCGAGGCCGTCGAGGACGGCACCGTCGCCGACGACCCCGCCGCCCTGTCGGAGGCGCTGCTCGGCGCCGACGAGGACACGGCCGTGGTGCTGGACAAGCTCACCGAGCAGGAGGATCTGGTCGCCTTCCACCGCGAGGAGCTGCACCAGACCAACCAGGGCGTCCTGGCACTGCACGCCGAGCTGGACGCGGCCGGGCGGGCCCAGCGCGAGGCCTTCGCCGCCGAGCGCAGCGCCCGCAACGAGGCGGAGAGCGCCCGGCGCAGGCTGACGTTCCTCGCGGACGCGAGTGCTGTGCTGACGGCGTCGCTGAACCACGAGGAGATCGTGCGCCGGCTGCCGGACCTGCTGGTGCCGGAGTACGCGAGCAGCGTCGACGTCTGGCTGTTCGACCACGAGGAGGACAAGCACCGGTCGGCGCCGCATCCGGCCGCCGCGGTGGTCGCGGCCCGTACCGGGCGGCCCCAGTACGCCGCCGACCATCCCGGCAACCTGCCCGGCGTCGAGGACCAGCCGCCGTCGGCGCTGGATCCCGGGCGGCCGCTGCTGTGTGTGCCGCTGCCGACGCGGCGGGCGCCGCTGGGGGTACTGACGCTGTCGCCGCCCGGTGCCCGCTGGGACCCGGACGACGCGGTCATGCTGATCGAGCTCACCCGGCGGGCCAGCATCGCGATCGACAACGCCCGGCGCTTCGAGCACAACCGCGACATCGCCGAGACGCTGCAGCGCGCCCTGCTGACGGACCTGCCCGCCACGCCGGGCCTCAGCCTGGCCGCGCGGTATCTTCCGGCCACGCACGGGCTGAACATCGGCGGCGACTGGTACGACGCGTTCCCGCAGCGGGACGGCGGTCTCATCACCGTCATCGGCGACGTGACCGGGCACGGTCTGCACGCGGCGGTCATGATGAGCCAGCTGCGCACCGCGCTGCGGGCGTACGCCGTCGACGGCGACAGCCCGGGGCGGCTGCTGACCCGCCTGCACCGGTTCCTGCACCATCTCCAGCCGGACC
The DNA here is from genome assembly GCF_004803895.1 of Streptomyces hawaiiensis. NCBI lineage: Bacteria > Bacillati > Actinomycetota > Actinomycetes > Kitasatosporales > Streptomycetaceae > Streptomyces > Streptomyces hawaiiensis. Next base: position 547,036 of record NZ_CP021978.1, read on the forward strand.
TGTACGCCACTGCCGTCATCGCCCGGTTCCACCCGGACGAACCCACGCTGACCTGGGCCGCCGCGGGGCATCCGCCGCCGGTACTGCGCCTGCCCGACGGCGCCGTGCGCACCCTCGACGCCAAGCCCGGCGCGATGCTGGGCATCCCGCTCACCCAGGAGATCGCCGACCATACGGAGCGGCTGGAACCCGGCTCCACCCTCGCCCTGTACACCGACGGGCTGGTGGAGCGGCGGGCGCAGGGCATAGACCCGGGCATCGAGCGGCTGGCCGCGGCACTCGGCGGGTTCCGGTCCCCGGAGCTGGACGCGGACCTGGAGGGGTCGGCGGACCGGCTCCTGCATCCGCTGCTGAGCGATTCCGAGCGGGACGACGACGTGTGTCTGTTGCTGTGTCATTTCCAGGGCCGCGCCGGATCCTGACGGCGGGTCCGGCGCGGCCGGGTGTGCACGCGTTCTTCACTCCAGCCTGGTGCTTTTCGGCCACGGTGCGGGCATGGTGGTGATCGACGCGTTCGTCTGCCTGCCGCGTCCGACTGGCGTGCCGGCCGGACACACGGTGGGATCGAAAGGGTGCGAACCAGCGATCCAGGGGCAGTCGGAAGGCGTTCGAGGCAGACCGCCTGGAGCCGCAGAAAGGGATGAACACCGTGACACGACCCAGGATCCTGGTGGTTGGCGCAGGCTTCGCCGGCGTGGAGTGCGTCCGCCGTCTGGAACGCAAACTCTCCCCGGACGAGGCCGACGTCACGCTGGTGACGCCGTTCGCCTACCAGCTCTATCTGCCGCTGCTGCCCCAGGTCGCCTCCGGCGTGCTGACGCCGCAGTCGATCGCCGTCTCCCTGCGACGCAGCAAGAAGTACCGCACGCGGATCATTCCGGGCGGCGCCATCGGCGTGGACCTGAAGTCCAAGGTGTGCGTGATCCGCACCATCACCGACGAGATCGTCAACGAGCCGTACGACTACATCGTGCTGGCGCCCGGCAGCATCACCCGCACCTTCGACATCCCGGGGCTGACGGACCACGCGTTCGGGATGAAGACGCTCGCCGAGGCGGCGTACATCCGTGACCACGTCATCTCCCAGCTGGACCTGGCCGACGCGAGTCAGGACCCCGTGGAGCGGGCCTCGCGGCTGCAGTTCGTGGTGGTCGGCGGCGGTTACGCGGGCACCGAGACCGCGGCGTGCCTGCAGCGCCTGACGCACGCGGCGGTCAAGCGCTACCCGCGGCTGGACCCGAGCCTGATCAAGTGGCATCTGATCGACATCGCGCCGAAGCTGATGCCGGAGCTGGGCGACAAGCTCGGCAGCAGCGCGCGGGAGATCCTGCGCCGCCGGGGCATCGAGATCTCCCTGGGCACCTCCATCGCCAAGGCCGGTCCCGAGGAGGTCACCTTCACCGACGGCCGGGGGGTCCCGACCCGCACGCTCATCTGGACCGCCGGGGTCGTCGCCAGCCCGCTCATCGCCACGCTCGGCGCGGAGACGGTCAAGGGCCGGCTCACGGTCGCCCCCGAGATGAACCTGCCCGGCGACGACGGGGTGTTCGCGCTCGGCGACTCGGCCGCCGTACCCGACCTGGCCAAGGGGGACGGGGCCATGTGCCCGCCCACCGCGCAGCACGCCCTGCGGCAGGGCAAGCACGTCGCCGACAACGTCATCGCCTCGCTGCGGGGCCAGGTGATGAAGCCGTACGTCCACAAGGACCTCGGGCTCGTCGTCGACCTGGGCGGCACCGACGCGGTCTCCAAGCCGCTCGGCATCGAGCTGCGCGGGCTGCCCGCCCAGGCCGTGGCCCGCGGCTACCACTGGTCGGCGCTGCGCACCAACGTGGCCAAGACGCGGGTGATGACGAACTGGCTGCTCAACGCGGTGGCCGGTGACGACTTCGTACGGACCGGGTTCCAGGCCCGCAAGGCCGCGCGGCTGAAGGACTTCGAGTACACCGACGCCTATCTGACGCCGGAGCAGGTGCGGGCGCAGGTCGAGGGGTCCGGCCGGCCGGAGTAGGACCGGGCCGGACGGGAGCGTCCGCTCGTGGCATGTCATGCTGAGATACGGATCTTGGTGTGAGTCGGGAGAGAGTGCGGCGGCGTGAGGGCAGCGGGACGCGCGGTGCGGGCACGACTGCGGGACCGGGTCGCGGCGTCCGACCCCGGGCTGCTGCGTCTGACGGCCGGGCTGCGGACGGTCGGCGCGATCGCCCTCACCCTGGCCGTGCTCTCCCTGCTGGGGGCCGATGTGCACCTTCTGGTGGCGGGGGCCATGGCGGCGATGGTCGCCACCTTCGCCATCCGGGAGAAGCAGCTCGGCGCTCAGGCCGTGACGCTGGCCCTGGGGCTGCCGGTGGCCCTGGCCTCGGTGTCCCTGGGGGCGGTGCTCAACACGCGTCTCGTCGTCTTCGGTGACGCCTTCTTCGTCGTCCTGATCTTCTGCGCGGTCTACGGCCGCCGGTTCGGCGACCGGGGCACCGCTCTGGGGATGATCGGGTTCCAGGTCTACTTCCTGTCCCTGTTCGTCGGCGCCACCGTCTCGACGCTGCCCGCGCTGTGCGGTGCCATGGCCCTGGCGTTCTGCTCCAGTGCCCTGATGCGCTTCGCGGTCGTGCCCGCGACGCCCACGGGTGTGCTGCTGCGGCTGCGGCTGGCCTTCCGTGCCCGGCTGGCCCAGCTGGTGTCCGCCCAGCTCGAACTCCTCGACGCCGGCGCGGAGGAGATGGACAAGGCGCTAAAGGCCGTGCGGGAGGGCACCGCGCGGCTGCACGAGACGGCGATGATGATCCAGGGGCGGCTGGAGGAGGGCACACCGGACGAGTCGGCGGCGCGGCTGGTGCAGCGCAGGATCGCCGACGCCGAGATCGCCGCCGAGCGGCTCGGACTGCTGCTGCTGACCGCCCGCAGTGCCGAACGGGCCGACACACTCACCCTGCACCTGCCGGGCGCGCCCGCCCCCTTGGTTTCCGGGCCGGCCGTGCCGGACGAGGCGGGCGCCACACTCCGCCGTGATCTGCAGGCGCTGCACGCCCTGGTGCTGCGGGCGGGCAGCGGTGACACGGGCACCGGGCTGGCCCATGTGCGCAACCGGCTCCTCGGCTACCGGGACGAGGAGAACCTGCCGCCCGCGTCGGCCGCCGTCCAGGACGTCTTCCGTGGCATCGGCGAGTCGGCCCGTGCGGTGCTCGGGCTGCGGATCGCGCTGGACGGGCCGCAGGACGAGTCGGACGACACCCCCGCGACGGCCCGCTCGCGCGAGGAACTGGACGCCGAGGACGCCGCGATCGACGGCGGCGGCGAGGAGACGGCGCAGGAGGAGGAGACGGGTCTGCGGCGGCCCACCACGCGTGCGGCCGTGCAGGTCGCCGTCGGGTCCTCGCTGGCCATCGTGGGCGGTGAGCTGCTGTCCACGCAGCGCTGGTACTGGGCGGTGCTGACGTGCTGGATCGTTTTCCTCAACACCGCGTCGACGGGCGAGATCCTGGTCAAGGGGTACCGGCGGTTGCTGGGCACGGTGTTCGGCGTGGTGGCCGGCATCGTCCTGGCGGGACTGGTCGGCCGGCACACCTGGACGGCGTTCGCCCTGGTCCTGGTGCTGATCTTCGCGATGTTCTACGTGGCGCCGCTGTCGTACACGCTGATGTCGTTCTTCGTGACGGCGATGCTGGGGCTGCTGTACACGCTGCTGCACACCTACAGCCTCGATGTGCTCGTGCTGCGGATCGAGGAGACGGCGCTCGGCGCGGTCTGCGGGGTGGTCGCGGCGGCGCTGGTCCTGCCGGTGCGGACGGATCGCCGTACGAACGAACTGCTCGGCACCGTGCTGGAGCGGCTGGCCGAGGTCACCGAGGCCGCGGTCGGCCAGCTCAGCGGCGGACCGGTGGACGAGCTGCTGGACAAGGCGCGCGACCTGGACCAGGCGCTGGCCGATCTGCGGGCCGCGACCCAGCCGCTGATCCACCCGGTCACACCGCTGCGGACCCGGCGTCACACGGCCCGGTACGTGGTGGCGCTGCTGGAGACGTGCGCATATCACGCGCGGACGCTGGCGGCGACCGCCGAGCTGCTGCCCACGCATCCCTCGATCGCGGCGGACCCGCGGCTGCGCGGGGCCGCCGGGCGCACGGTGCGCAACATCGAGACCATCGCGGCCCGGGTGGCCGACGAGCACGCGGGCGTGCGGGTCGAGACCGGGCCGAGCATCGCCTCCCTGCTGGGCTCCGATGCCGGAACGCCGCGCTACGGCCGGATCACCGACCGCGTGCTGCGGCATCTGGAGCGGCTGGACGAGGCCGTGGTGGGCCTCGCCCGGCCGCTGGATGTGCCGGTGGCGGCGCCCCAGGGGTGAGAGTCGCCCCAGGAGTGCCGCTGCCCGTCAGAAGTCCGTGGGCAGTCCGCTCACCTCGGCGATGCCGCGCAGCTCCTCGGTCTGCTTGTGCCGGTCCCGGATGTAGTCGGCTATCTCGCCGAGTCGCTCGGGGTCGGACGCGGTGGTGGCGTCCGTGACGATCCTGACCGGGCCGGTGTCGTCGACGTCGAGTTCGACCACTTCGTTGTCCAGGCGGCCGGTGACGGCGGTGGCGATGACGAGCGCCACCTCGTCGCGGACCTCCTGGGGAAGTTCGTCGTTGGCCCCGGAGTCGAGCGCGAAGTCGAGGCTGGACAGGCGTTCCTCTTCGATCGCCTCGAGGACCGGTTCCACCGCGCGCATCAGAAGGCGGTAGTCCTCGGTGTCCATCCGGATGCGCAGGAGGTCCAGGTACATGTCCACGGGCCGGCCATCGCCATGCGGAATCTCGGAATCGCTCATTCGCACCGTGTTCCCCGCAAGACGCGACTCAGACGCGTCGCCACCGGGCCATGGCGAAGGAGAACACTCCGAAGAGCACCAGACCGGCCGCGACGCAAACCAGCAGCCAGGGGCCGAGGGGGGTGTCGGCGAAGGAGCGCAGGGTGTCGTCCAGGCCCTTGGCCCGGTCGGGTTCGTAGTCGACGGCGGCGCGGACGGCGAAGACCCCGGCCACCGCGAAGACCAGCCCGCGGGCCGCGCCGCCGGCCACGCCGGTGACGTCCACCAGCTGCCGCGTCCGGTGGCTCATCTGACCCAGCCGGAGCTTGTCGTGGTACTTGCGCAGCACCGCGCGTACGGCGATCCAGCCGCCGGCCACGACGATCGCGACCCCGGCGGCACCGACCAGCCACTGGCCTGCGGGTATCTCCAGAATCCTGGCCGTGGCGTCCCGGGACTGCTGGTCGCTGGATCCGCCGCTCTGATGGCGGCTGACCGCGAACGACAGTACCGAGTACGCGACGAAGACGTAGAAGGCGAAGCGGGCCGTTGCCATCAGGCGCTTGCGTGCGCTGCGGCCGTCCTTGCCGACCGAGCCGAAGAGCGCCTCGGACAGCCGCCACAGGGCCATTCCGACGAGCCCGATGCCCAGCGCCCACAGCAGCACCGCACCGAACGGCTTCTGCGCCAGTTCCTGCAGCGCTCCCCCGCGGTCGGCCTGCCGGCCGGTGCCGCCGAAGGCGATCTGCAGGGCCAGCGCCCCGACGAGCAGATAGATCACGCCCCGGGCGGCGAAACCCGCCCGGGCCGCCCCCTCGGTCACCGAGCCCCGCGCCATCCGCCGCGCCCGGAACCGGCCGCTCTGTGCCATCGCACTCGTGTTCATGTGGACCTCCCGGGAGTCCGGATGCCCCGGGTCGGCGTCCACACACCCGGCGCAGCCTCCGGACCAGGGGATTCCAGTTCCAGGCCGGGCGCTGTCCCTCCAGCGGCGCGGTTCACCAGGACGCCGGCCGGCGTGTGCGGCTTGAGTTGCGCCGGTGGCAGGACGCGACCGGGCCCGGCCTCGGCTTCCGCCGTGGCCGGGCCCTCGTTCCGCCTCGTCTTCCCCGTCGCGTCAGTGGCGCACGCGGATCAGGCGGGCTCCGTGACCGCCATGCGCTGTCCGGTCGTCGCCGCAACGGGTTCGCGGACCGGTGCGGGTGCGGTCGCGAGCCACTGGTGGGCGGCTTCCAGGGCGCGCTTGACGTCCCGGGTGCCGGTGGACACACACAACGTGTACGCCAGGTCGCGTGCCCTGGGATTCGACTCCGCCGGCCCGCGGGCGGCCTCGGCGGCCGCCAGGGCCTCGTACTCGTCGACGAGTCGGCGCAGCACGGCGGGGTGGGGCCTCAGCATGGTCGTTCGCTCCTCTGGGGTCGGATGGTCAGGCCGTCGTGGAGGGGTCACCGCTTCCCCGGTTGCCCGTCCGCTGCCCCAGGACCTCGTCGCGCACGCGGGCGCAGCTACGGCTGATGAGGCGGGAGACGTGCATCTGGGAGATGCCGAGGTGGTCGGCGATGCGGCTCTGGGTCATGTCCTCGAAGAAGCGCATGTAGAGGATGGCCCGTTCGCGTTCCGGCAGCCGGCGCAGGCCCTCCTTGGCGGACTCGCGGTCCACGACGATGTCGTAGGACGAGTCGGCCGCGCCGAGGGTGTCCGCGAGGCTGTAGCCGTCGTCGTCGGACGAGAGCTCGGCGTCCAGCGACAGGGTGCTGAAGCTGTCCAGGGCCTCGAGCCCGGCGTTGACCTCTTCCTCGGTCAGGCCGGTGTGGGTGGCGATGTCCGCCACGGACGGCTCGGGGCTGCCCGGGTTCTGGGTGAGCTCGCGGCGTGCCACTCGCACCTTGTTGCGCAGCTCCTGCACGCGGCGGGGGACTCGCAGGGCCCACATGCGGTCCCGGAAGTGCCGCTTGACCTCGCCGGTGATGGTGGGGACGGCGTAGCTTTCGAAGGCACCCCGGCTCAGGTCGAACCGGTCGATGGCCTTGACCAAGCCCAGTGCGGCGACCTGCCGGAGATCCTCGATCGACTCTCCGCGGTCGCGGAAGCGGCCGGCGATGCGGTGGGCCATGGGCAGCCACAGGGTGACCAGTTCGTCGCGGACGGCCTCCCGCTCGGGACCCTCTTCCAGCTCCGCCATCCGGGCGAAGAGGGCGGCGGTGTCGGGGGCGTCGTCGTGACGCCGCCGGGAAGCGGTGGTCGTCGTTTCGGGCGTGCCGGGACGATGGGTGGGCGTTTCGATGAGCATGCGGATTCGCTCCTGAACGGTGGTTTCAGGGACTGACCGCGGGAAGGTCGCTGCCCGGATGCGCCTGGACGGCCTCCGGGGCAGTCATACCGCTCCCGCTGGCGCGCCTCCGGTCCGAAGCACGAAACTGCGTCTGCCCTGCCCCCGGTGGTACAAACTCCGCTTTGCTGAGCAATCTGTCGGGCACCGGCTCACGGGGGTTCAGGACAGGGGTACGACAGCGGTGATGCACTTGCCCCCGGCGGGCAGGTCCGACACCCGGACGTCGCGCGCGAGCCGGCAGACGATGGGCCAGCCGTGGCCGCCGTGCCGCATCCGTCCGTGCGGGTCGGTGCGTGGCACGGTCACGGGCAGCGCGTCACTGCGGTCGCTCACCGAAACGCGCACACCGGGGCCGTCGACGTCCACCTGGAAGTCGGTGACACCGCCGCCGTGCAGGATCGCGTTGGTCGTCAGTTCCGACGCGACGAGCAGCGCGTCGGACAGGGCGTCGGTGTCGCACGGGGTGTGGGTGGTCCGGCAGCGTTCGGCCACGGCTCGCTCCACGGCCCGGCGCGCCTCGGCGGGTTTGCACGGCCGGGCGCGGTGAGCGCCGGGCGGCTCGAATACGGATTCGATCATGTGCTCCTCGCACATTCTGCAGCTCCCTGTCAGCACAGACGGATTCCGGGTCCGGACCGCGTTCCGCGGCTTGCCCGCACGGGACTGCCCGGGGGCCCGCGGACCCGCTGCTTGCCTCGACCTGCCGCGGCGTTCGGGGCGCGCATCGCGCGAGCGCCGCAGTCCTACTCTTCGGCTCACCTCTCCCCGCACCTGCAAACCTCCGGTGCGGCCGCAAGGCCCGAGAAGCACCTCGAACGGCCGTGAGCCGGTGCCATCTCCGCGCGCTGGGCGGGTACGCGGTGTGCATGACGGATGTAGTGGATTCGGACGAGTTGCTGCGGCGCATCCAGCGGGCCAGGGAGTGCGCGGCGCAGGAGGAGCGGACGTGGCGGACCAGGAGCGAGGAACTGGACGCGACCGACCCGCAAGGGGCCCGGGACGCGACCGTGCGGCGGATGTCCTACGAAGCGGTGCTGCGGGTGCTGGACGAGATCGTGAGCCCGGGCAAACACGCGCCTGAGGGCTGACCGGGTGGGGCCGGATTGCTGGGGCACACGCCGGGAACCCGGTGCGCATGACAGTCGACCACACGCGAGCACCGGTTCTGGAAGCCCTCGACGAGTACCGACGCAAGGGGCATCTGTCGTTCACGCCGCCCGGGCACAAGCAGGCCCGCGGCGCTGATCCGGCGGTCCGGGAGATCCTCGGTGACGCGGTGTTCCACGGGGACGTGCTGGCCTCGGGTGGTCTGGACGACCGGCTCACCCGGGGCCGGGTGCTGCAACGGGCCCAGGAGCTGATGGCCGACGCGGTGCACGCCGCGCACACGTTCTTCAGCACGTGCGGCAGTTCCCTGTCGGTGAAGGCCGCGATGCTGTCGGTCGCGGGGCCGCACGAGAAGCTGCTGGTCGGGCGCGACGCCCACAAGTCGGTGGTGGCGGGGCTGATCATCTCCGGTATCGAGCCCGTCTGGGTCGAGCCCCGGTGGGATGCCGAGCGGAATCTCGCTCATCCCCCGTCCGCCGAGGAGTTCGACCGGGCTTTCGACGCGCATCCGGACGCGCGCGGCGCGCTGGTCACGAGTCCCACGCCGTACGGCGGCTGCGCGGACCTGCGGGCGATCGCCGACGTGTGTCACCGGCGCTCACGGCCGCTGATCGTCGACGAGGCGTGGGGTGCGCATCTGCCGTTCCACCCCGGCCTGCCGTCCTGGGCGATGGACGCGGGCGCGGACATCTGCGTGACCAGCATCCACAAGATGGGCAGCGGTCTGGAGCAGGGCTCGGTCTTCCATCTCCAGGGCGATCTGGTGCCGCCGGAGCTGCTGGGGATGCGGGCGGACCTGCTGGGGACCACGAGCCCCTCGGTGCTGATCTTCGCGGGCCTGGACGGCTGGCGGCGGCAGATGGCGCTGCACGGCAAGGAACTGATGGGCGGTGCGCTGGACCTCGCGGCCGAGACCCGGGCCGCCATCGAGGAGATCGACGGACTGCACGTCAACGACCGGGACGACTTCTGCGGTCCGGGCCTGTCCGACGACCTCGACCCGCTGCCGGGCGTCATCGACCTCACCGGACTGGGGATCACGGGTTTCCAGGCGGCGGACTGGCTGCGCGAGCACCGGCACATCGACGCGCACCTGGTGGACCACCGCCGCATCGGTGCTCAGATCACCCATGGCGACGACCGGGAGACCACGGGGCAGTTGCTGGAGGCGCTGCGGGACCTCGCGCGGGCGGCGCGCGATCTGCCCAGGGCGCCGAGGGTGGAGGTGCCGTCGCCGGCGGAGCTGCGGATGGAGCAGGCGGTGCTGCCCCGGGACGCGTTCTTCGGCCCGGCCGAGACCGTGCCGGTGGCGGAGGCGGCCGGGCGGGTCGCGGCCGAGATGATCACGCCGTATCCCCCCGGCATCCCCGCGGTCCTCCCGGGCGAACGCCTCACCGAGCCGGTGCTGGCGTACCTGCGGACGGGGCTGGAGGCGGGCATGCACCTGCCTGACCCCGAGGACCCGGAGCTGGAGACGGTCCGGGTGCTCGCGCGATGACCCGGGCGTGAATCAGGTCACGCAACCCGGTCCAGGGGGCGCGCACGCCCCCTGGATGGTTTACGGTTCATTCATACGTGGTGACGGAGTCGACTGCTCGTCCTCCGCACCACCGCTTACGGCCCTGGCTGGTCTCCCCCGTCCAGCCAGGGCTTTTTCATGCCCGGACCGCCTGTCGGAAGAAGTCTTGTACGCCGAGGTGCCCACGGCCCCGCCAGCGGCTGAAATGGGCTTAGGACAGCACCGCAGGCAACCGCCCGGCGAGGAGCTCCGCATGACCAAAGCGATCAAACTCCTGACCGCCCTGCCTCCGCCCCAGCGGCAGCGTCTGATGACGCTCGCCCGGGAGGTGTCCTTCCCCGAGGACGCCCGGATCTTCGAGGCGGACGGCGCGGCCGACCGCTTCTGGGTCATCCGCTCCGGCGCCGTCTCCCTGGACCAGCAGGTGAATTCCCTGCAGCGGGTGACCGTGGCCAGCCTCGGCGCGGGCGACCTGCTCGGCTGGTCGTGGCTGTTCCCGCCCTACACCTGGGACTTCGGTGCGGTGGCGTTCAGCCCGGTGCGGGCCTACGAGTTCGACGCGGGGGCCGTGCTGGGGCTGTGCGGGGAGGACCCGGAGCTGGGGATGATGCTGGTGCGGAACGTCGCCGAGGTGCTCGCGCACCGGCTGGAGATGACCCGGGGCAAGCTGATGGAGCAGTACACGCTGCACCGGCGCGGAGTCCTGTGAGACGTCAGACGCGGTAGCGCCGCAGCGCCGGCACCGCGGCGGCCAGCACCAGCATCACCGCGACCACCAGCAGTCCGCCGCCCACGACGGCCGTGCGGGGGCCGAAGGCGGATCCAGCGGTGCCGTGCAGCACGTCGGCCAGGCGCGGGCCGCCCGCCACGACGACGGTGAAGACGCCCTGCATGCGCCCGCGCATCTCGTCGGTGGCGGCGGACAGCAGGATCGCCCCGCGGAAGACCATGGAGACCATGTCGGCCACCCCGGCGAGGGCGAGGAAGGCCACCGCGACCCAGAGGTTGCGGCTCAGCCCGAAGCCCGTGATGGCCACGCCCCAGGCGACGACCGCCCCGATGACCAGCCGGCCGTGCCGCCGGGCCCGGGAGAAGGTGCCGGAGAGCAGCCCGCCAAGGACCGCGCCGACGGGGATCGCCGCGAAGAGCAGGCCCAGTGCGAGCCCTTCCCCGTACGGCGCGTAGGTCTGTGAGGCGAGCTGCGGGAACAGGGCGCGGGGCATGCCGAGGACCATGGCGATGATGTCGGCCAGGAAGGACAGCAGCAGCACGGTGTGCCCGGAGATGTAGCGGAAACCGGCGGCGATCTCCTTCACGCCCGCGCGCCGCACCGCCGTGCCCGCCAGGGGCGGCAGCGAAGGCAGGCGGTACACCGCCCACACCGTCACGCACAGGGCCAGCGCGTCGATGAGGTACAGCTCGGGCAGCCCGATGACGGGGATGAGGGCACCGGCGAGCAGCGGGCCGGCCACCTGTCCGGTCTGCATCACGGTCGAGCCGAGGGCGTTTGCGGCGGGCAGTTCGTCCTCGGGGACGAGCCGGGCGATGGAGGCGTTGCGGGCCGGCGCGTTCAGGCCCCAGAAGGCCTGCTGCACGGCGAGCAGCAGCATCAGCGCGGTCACCGACTCCAGACCGGCGAAGGCCTGCAGCCAGAAGAGCAGCGAGGTGACGGCGATGCCGCTGTTGGTGATCAGCAGCAGCTTGCGCCGGTCCATGGCGTCGGCGATCGCCCCGCCCCACAGCGCGAACACGATCAGGGGCACGAGTCCGGCCAGGCCGGCGGCCCCCACCCACGCCGAGGAGCCGGTGATGTCGTAGATCTGCTTGGGCACGGCGACGGCGGTGAGCTGGCTGCCGACGGCCGTGACGATGGTCGAGCTCCACAGGCGCCGGTAGGCGGGGCGGCGCAGGGGGCGGGTGTCCATGGCCCAGCGCCGCCGGCGGGGCGCCTCGGGCCCGGGCTCCCGCTCTTCGGCTGTGCTCTCGCTCGTGTCCACGCGCCGCTTCCTCGATGCTCCCTACACCTTTCGGGCGGGGATCACTATCGCACCAGCCGAAGAGCGTCCCGCGGCCGAGGTGTCAGCTGCCGAGAATGAGTACAGCGCCGAGGTGTCAGCTGCCGAGGATGAGTACCGCGCCGAGCACGATCATGGTGGCGGCGACCAGGCCGTCCAGAACGCGCCAGGCGGCGGGCTTGGCGAGAAAGCGCCCGAGCATCCGGGCGCCGAACCCGAGGGCGGTGAACCAGCACAGGCTGGCCAGCACCGCGCCGAGGCCGAAGGTCCAGCGCAGCGAACCGTGGTCGGCGGCGACGGAGCCCAGCAGGAACACGGTGTCGAGGTAGACGTGGGGGTTGAGCCAGGTCATCGCGAGGCAGGTGAGCACGGCCCGGCGCACCGATCCGGCCGCCTCCCCCTGAGTCCTCAGCGCCTCGCCGCCGGGCCGGAACACGCGGCGGGCGGCCAGGGCGCCGTAGCCCAGCAGGAACGCGCCGCCGATCCAGCCGACCGCCGTCAGCACGCCCGGCCACTTCACCACCACCGCGCCGACGCCGCCGACCCCGAGCGCGATGAGCGCCGCGTCCGACAGGGCGCAGATGGCGACCACGGCGAGGACGGCCTGGCGGCGGATCCCCTGGCGCAAAACGAAGGCGTTCTGGGCGCCGATGGCGACGATGAGGGACAGTCCGGTGCCGAAACCGGCGGCGCCCGCGGTGAAGGTGCTGGTCATGGCGTCGACGCTACGGATACGCCCGGCCCGGGTCCAGCTAAGGATTCTTACGTATCATTAGCGCTCGTGATGATGACGGATCTCCCGCTGGACCAGGTGCGGACCCTGCTGGCCGTCGTGGACGAGGGGACGTTCGACGCGGCGGCGGCCGCGCTGCACGTGACGCCGTCGGCGATCAGCCAGCGAGTGAAGGCGCTGGAGCAGCGCACGGGGCGGGTCCTGCTGCTGCGGACCAAGCCGGTGCGGCCGACCGAGTCGGGCGAGGTGCTGGTGCGGCTGGCCCGCCAGGTGGCGCGGCTGGAGCACGACGCCTATGCGGAACTCGGGCTGAGCGGCGCCGGGGAGCCGATCCGGGTGTCGGTCGCGGTGAACGCGGACTCGCTGGCCACCTGGTTCCTGCCCGTCCTCACGCGGGTACCGGAGGAACTGCGGCTCTGCTTCGAGCTGCGCCGCGAGGACGAGGACCACACGGCGGCACTGCTGCGGGAGGGCGTGGTGATGGCCGCGGTGACCTCGTCGCCGGACCCCGTGCCCGGCTGCTCCGTACGCTCGCTCGGACGGATGCGCTACCACCCCGTGGCCGCGCCGGAGTTCGCCGCGCGCCACCTCGGCGGGCCCTTGGCGCAGGCGCTCACGGAGGTACCCGTGGTGGTCTTCGACCGGCGTGACGACTTCCAGGACGGTTTCGTCCGCGGGCTCACCCGGGGGCGAAGCGGCGCGAGTGCGCTGCGGCACTACGTGCCGACCTCGGAGGGCTTCGTCCAGGCCGTCGCCGCCGGGCTGGGCTGGGGTCTGGTGCCGGAGCCCCAGGCGGATCCGCTGCTGGGCGACGGCCGGCTCGTCGGCATCGCCCCGGGCCGCGTGGTCGACGTGCCGCTGTACTGGCAGCAGTGGAAGCTCGACTCGCCGGCGCTGGCGCAGGTGGCAAAGACGGTGACGGCGACCGCGGCGGAAGCTTTGCGCGCCTGACGCTCAGGCCCGCTCAGGCCCGCTCGGTCCCTGATACGGCCTCCAGCCGGGCCGCCGCGCTGTCCAGCAGCATCTCCAGGGCCGTCGGATAGGCGCTGGTGAGCATGCGGGTGGCGAGCAGGGGCGCCGCCTCGGCGATGCGGGGATGGGTGGTGGCGGGCAGGCGGGCGTACGTCGAGCGCCACATGTCCTCGTCGGCGTGGAGCGAGTCGCTGGGCAGGGCCAGTGAGGCGGCGTCCAGCGCGGCGAAGGCCAGGGTCTGGTCGATGAAGGCGTGGTAGATGCGCACGGTGTCGTGCAGTGGGAAGCCGGCCGTGCGCAGGACGTCCAGGACGGTCTCGTCGGCGGCCAGCTCATGGGCCCGGCCCGTGACGCGGTTCGTGGTCAGCAGGGCGGCCTGGGGATGGGCGAGATACGCGGCGTGGATGCGCAGCCCGAAGGACCGCAGGTCCGCCCGCCACTCCCCCGTGGGCCGCCAGCCCGCCAGGGCCTGGCCGATGAGCGCGTCGCCGATGGCGAGGGTCAGGTCGTCCATGCCCCGGAAGTAGCGGTAGAGCGTGCTCGGGTCGGCGTCCAGGGCGAGGCCCAGCCGGCGGGCGGTCAGTCCCGCGCTGCCGTGTTCGCGCAGCATGCGCAGCGCGGTCTCGACGATCAGTTCCTCGGACAGCACGGTGCCGCTCCGGGTGGGCCTGCGCCGGCGGCGTTTCTCCTCGGGCACCACGGGCTTGGGCACGCGGTCTCCCTCCCTTCGTCTCTCCTTATGCCAACGCCATTGACCTTATGACACAGGGCGGCGTTCTATCTCTCCAAGGACGCGTCACGTTCTTCGCGAATAGGGAGTTTCTGTCATGCGTGTACTGCTCGTGGGTGCCGGTGGTGTGGGCGGGGCGATCACCCGGATCGCGGCCCGGCGGCCGTTCTTCGAGGCCATGGTGGTGGCCGACTACGCTCCCGACCGGGCCGAGGCGGCCGTCGCGGCGCTGGGCGGCGACGCGCGGTTCACCGCCGAGCAGGTGGACGCGGGTGACGAGGCGGCCGTGGCCCGCCTGCTCGCCTGGCACCGCTGCGACGTCCTCCTCAACGCCACCGACCCCCGCTTCGTGATGCCCCTGTTCCGCGCGGCCCGGGCCGCCGGCGCCACCTATCTCGACATGGCGATGTCGCTGTCCCGCCCGCACACCGAGCGGCCGTACGAGGAGTGCGGGGTCAAGCTCGGCGACGAGCAGTTCGCGCAGGCCGCCGACTGGGAGAAGGAAGGGCTGCTGGCCGTCGTCGGCATGGGCGTCGAGCCGGGCCTGTCGGACGTCTTCGCGCGGTACGCCGCCGACGAACTCTTCGACGAGATCGAGGAGATCGGCATCCGCGACGGCGCGAACCTGACCGTTGACGGCTACGACTTCGCCCCCTCCTTCAGCATCTGGACCACCATCGAGGAGTGCCTCAACCCGCCGGTCGTCTACGAGTCGGGCAAGGGCTGGTTCACCACCGAGCCCTTCAGCGAGCCCGAGGCCTTCGACTTCCCCGAGGGCATCGGCCCGGTCGAGTGCGTGAACGTCGAGCACGAGGAGGTGCTGCTCGTCCCGCGCTGGGTCGACGCCCGCCGGGTGACCTTCAAGTACGGCCTGGGCCGGGAGTTCGTCGAGACGCTGAGGACACTGCATCTGCTGGGCCTGGACCGCACCACCCCGGTGACCGTGCCCGGGCCGGACGGTCCGGTGGCGGTATCACCCCGGGACGTGGTCGCCGCATGCCTGCCCGACCCGGCGACGCTGGGCGAGCGGATGCACGGCAAGACGTGTGCGGGCACGTGGGTGCGGGGCGTGAAGGACGGCGAGTCGCGCGAGGTGTACCTGTACCACGTGGTCGACAACCAGTGGTCCATGGCGGAGTACGGCTCCCAGGCCGTGGTGTGGCAGACCGCGATCAACCCCGTGGTCGCGCTCGAACTCCTCGCCACGGGCGCCTGGTCGGGTGCGGGCGTGCTCGGCCCGGAGGCCTTCCCGGCCCGGCCCTTCCTGGACCTGCTGACGGACTACGGATCCCCCTGGGGCATGCGGGAGCAGTGAACGACTGTCCGGGAACGCCCTGTTTCACCACGCATCGACAGGTGACCCGCAGAGGAGCAAGTCCGAGAGAGCACGTTTCTATGCGATGCAGGTGACTTCGATGGACAACTGGCGAGACCACGCTGCCTGTCGGCACGAGGACCCCGAGCTCTTCTTCCCGATCGGCACCTCCGGCCCGGCTCTGTTGCAGACGGAGCAGGCCAAGGCGGTGTGCCGACGGCGCTGCCCCGTGCAGGAGCAGTGTCTGCAATGGGCCCTGGACACGGGTCAGTCCATCGGCGTGTGGGGCGGGACGAGCGAGAACGAACGGCGTGCGCTGAAGCGCCGCACAGCGGCCCAGCGCCGCTCCGGCTGACACCGGCCGCCACCTCTGGGGACAGCCCCCGGGGACCCAGGGGGCTTTTGACGGATCTCGTGGACATCGAGGAGATCCGTCAGAAGCCCCCTAGCCGCGCCGCAGCGGTCCCCAGGGGTTCTCCTGCCGGGCCACCTCCGCCTTCGCCTCGTCGATGACCCGCTGGTCGATCCAGCACATCGGGCGGACGTCGGTGACCAGCGGTTCGTTGTCGGGGCCGCGGGCGGCCTCCTGGCCGGCGAGCACCCAGGGGTGCACCCCCGGCCCCTTGTCGTGCGGCAGATGGGCGTAGTCGTGCAGGCGGCGGGCCACCCACACGCGGACCGGCCGGTCCTCCCACCACTCCTCGACGCCGAGCGGGTTGGCGGACAGGCCCGGCAGGGACACGCCGGTCAGGTCGTCGGTGCTGGACGCCTTGCGGAGATCGATCTCCGGGCCGCGCGACCAGCGGACGTACAGGCCCTGGTGCCGTTCCACGAGCTCGGCGAGTTCGTCGAGAGTGCGCACGACCGGCAGGCCGTCCGATGCACTCATGTCATGACCTCCTTCCTCGACGCCGCCAAGCGGACGGAGTACCCGCCCGGCACGAGCGGAATCGGCCGTTCGCCGACGGTGCCGGGCCTCGGCCGGGGTTAGGCTCGCGGCACACCCGTACCACCCGCGGAAAGGAGCCGAACATGAGCGTGCGCGTGCGCCGTGTCTACGACCCTGCCCAGCCGGAGGACGGAGTGCGAGTCCTGGTCGACCGGCTGTGGCCGCGCGGACTGGCCAAGGACGCGGCTCGGGTGGACGAGTGGCCCAAGGCCGTCACCCCGTCGACGGAGCTGCGCCGCTGGTACCACGCGGGCGAAGGCTCGTACGAGGAGTTCGCCGAGCGGTACGAGGCGGAGCTCGCCGCCGACGAGGCTTCCGAGGCGCTTGACGGTGTGCGTGAGCTGGCCGGCAAGGGCGACGTGACCCTGCTGACGGCGTCGAAGACGCCTGAGCGGAGTCACGCCACCGTGCTGGCCCGCCTCCTCGAATCCTGACGGAGCGGGCCGTCCGACGGGGTCAGGCGCTCTGCTTGGCCGCCGCCCGGCCCGCCGCCCGGCCCGAGAAGAGGCAGCCGCCGAGGAAGGTGCCCTCCAGGGCGTTGTAGCCGTGCACGCCGCCACCGCCGAATCCGGCGACCTCGCCGGCCGCGTACAGCCCCTCGACCGGCTTGCCGTCGGTCCCCAGGGCGCGGGAGTCGAGGTCGGTCTGGATTCCGCCGAGGGTCTTGCGGGTGAGGATGTGCAGCTTGACGCCGATCAGCGGCCCGGCCGCCGGGTCGAGGATGCGGTGCGGGGTGGCGACCCGGCCCAGGCGGTCGCCGATGTAGCGGCGGGCGTTGCGGATGCCCTGCACCTGGGCGTCCTTGGCGTAGGGGTTGGCGATCTGCAGGTCGCGGGCCTCGATCTGGCGCTTGATCCCGGCCGCGTCGAGGAGCGGCTCGTCGGTGAGGTCGTTCATCTTCGCGACGAGCTGTTCGACGCCGGACGCGGTCACGAAGTCGGCGCCCTTGCGCAGGAACGCGTCGACCGGTCCGGGCGCGCCCTTGCCGAGGATGCGTTCCTTGAGGAATCCGGCGCGGTCCTTGGCGGTGATGTCGGGGTTCTGCTCCGAGCCCGACAGGGCGAACTCCTTCTCGATCATCTTCTGCGTGAGGATGAACCAGGAGTGGTCGTACCCGGCGATGTCCTCGGTGGTGCGCAAGTGCTTCAGGGTGCCGAGGGTGTCGTAGCCGGGCAGGCAGGGCCCGGGCAGGCGGCGGCCGAGGGCGTCGAACCACATCGAGGACGGTCCGGGCAGGATGCGGATACCGTGGCCGGGCCAGATCGGGTCCCAGTTCTGCAGGCCCTCGGTGTAGTGCCACATGCGGTCGCGGTTGACCAGCCGGACGCCCGCCTCGGCGCTGATGTCGAGCATCCGCCCGTCGACGTAGGCCGGGACGCCGGTGACCATCTCGCGGGGCGGGGTGCCGAGGCGTTCGGGCCAGTAGCGGCGGACGATGTCGTGGTTCGCGCCGATGCCGCCGCTGGTGACGATGACGGCCTGGGCGGTGAGTTCGAACTCGCCGATCGCCTCGCGGCTGGAGGCGACGCCGCGGGGGGCGGAGTCCTCGGCGAGGACCGTGCCGCGCACGCCCCTGGCGGTGCCGTTCTCGACGACGAGGGCGTCGACGCGGTGGCGGTGGTGGAAGGTGAGCAGGCCGTCGCGGGCGGCCTGCTCGGCGTACCGCACGAACGGTTCGACGACGCCGGTGCCGGTGCCCCAGGCGACGTGGAAGCGGGGCACGCTGTTGCCGTGCCCGTGCGCCGTGAGGTCGCCGCGCTCGGCCCAGCCGACGGTGGGCAGGAACGTGATGCCGTGCCCGTCGAGCCAGGACCGCTTCTCCCCCGCGGCGAACTCGACGTAGGCGCGGGCCCAGCGCACGGCCCAGGAGTCCTCGTCCTCCAGCCGGTCGAAGCCCGCGCTGCCCCGCCAGTCGCTCCAGGCGAGGTCGAAGGAGTCCTTGATGCCCAGGCGCCGCTGCTCGGGCGAGCCGACGATGAACAGTCCGCCGAAGGACCAGAAGGCCTGGCCACCGAGGTTGCCCGCGTTCTCCTGGTCGACGAGGGCGACCCTGCGGCCCCTGCTGGTCAGTTCGTGCGCCGCGACCAGCCCGGCGAGGCCCGCTCCGACGACGATGACATCGGCATCCATGGCGACCGTTCCCTTCTTCAGTTCTTCGTGTGATCGAGGGTGCCGCTGCCGTCGGTCAGCAGGGCCGTGAGCAGTTGCTTCAGCCAGGCGCGGGCGTGCTCCAGGTCCCGGTCCAGCAGCAGTTGCGTGGTGACGCCGTCGTACGCGGCGACCACGGCACGGGCGGCGCCGTCGGTGTCGCCCAGTACGGCGGGCAGTGCGGTGTGCCCGCGGGCCCGGCCGAGCCGGTCGGCGATGGCCTGCCGCAGCCGCGCGCGGTGTTCGAGCAGGCTCCGTGCCACCTCCGGGTCGCGGGCGGCGTGCACGAGGAAGTCCGTCTTCACCAGGAGCCAGTCGCGGTCGAGGAGCAGCACGTCGGTGACGCGGTCCACGGCGGCGGGCACGTCGAGGTCGGGCCCGTCGAGGGCGAGGGCCCCGGACACCTGCTCCGCGATCAGCTCGGCGCGCTCCTGGTACAGGGCGAAGAACAGCTCGTCGAGGCTGGAGAAGTTGGAGTAGAAGGCGCCCCTGCTGTAGCCGGCGGCCTCGCAGACCTCCTCGATGGACACGTGCCCGAAGCCCTTGGCCGCGAACACGGAGAACGCCGCGTCCAGGAGGTTGGCGCGGGTGTGGACACGGCGCCTGGTCACGCGCCCGGTGCTTCCCTCGACAGCCATGCCCGGCCCCCTTTCGATACATGACTGTATTGGATACACCGGTGTATCGAAAGGGCGGGTTTCCGATGGAACACACTTTCGATACGGAGGTACGCTGGCCGCATGCACCTCCAGGGCTCCCTTTTCGACCAGGCCGACGAGCTGCGCCTCGGCCCTCTGGACGGGATCAGCCGTACCCACCTCGGCTTCGGCGCCTGGCTCGACGTGCTCCCCGGGTGGCTCAGCGGCTCGGACGAACTGTTCGAACAGCTGGCCGCGGAGGTCCCGTGGCGGGCGGAGCGGCGCAAGATGTACGACAACGTGGTCGACGTCCCCCGCCTGCTCGCGTTCTACGGCGTGGACGACCGGCTGCCGCACCCCGTGCTGCACGACGCGCGGGACGCGTTGAGCGCCCACTACCGCGAGGAACTGGGAGAGCCGTTCACCACGGCCGGACTGTGCTACTACCGCGACGGCCGGGACAGTGTCGCCTGGCACGGCGACCGGATCGGGCGCGGTGCGCGCGAGGACACGATGGTCGCGATCCTGTCCGTGGGGGCGCCCCGGGACCTGCTGCTGCGCCCCGCCGGAGGCGGTCGGGACACCGTGCGCCGGCCCCTGGGCCACGGCGACCTCATCGTGATGGGCGGCTCCTGCCAGCGCACCTGGGAGCACGCGATCCCCAAGAGCGCACGTGCCACGGAGCCGCGCATCAGCATCCAGTTCCGCCCACACGGCGTGCGGTGAGTCCCAAGGGCCATGCCCTGCCCGTCCGTTGAGGCGGACCCGGCCATTCCACGCGCCGTGGGGTCTGCTTTCCTTCTCTCGTCGGGCTGGGACCACACCAATGCGGGGCGATCATGCGGGCAGACGTACACCAAGTCGCGGACGGCACCTACCTGGCGCACGGCTCCAACACCAACTGGGTGATCCTCGCGGAGGGGGATGCCGTCACCCTCGTCGACACCGGCTACCCCGGCGACCGGGAGCAGCTCCTCGCCTCGCTCGCGGAGGTGGGAAGCTCCCCGGAGGCGGTCGCGGCGGTGCTGATCACGCACGCGCACAACGACCACCTGGGTTCCGCCGAGTACCTGCGCGCCACGTACAGCACGCCCGTGTACCTGCACGAGGCCGAAGTACCGCACGCGCGCCGCGACTTCCTGCATCAGGTGTCCGTCGGGACGGTGCTGAAGAACGGCTGGCGCCCCGGGGTGCTGCCGTGGGTCGTGCACGCGCTGCGCTCCGGCGGCACGACGCACAACCCCGTCACAGCTCCCGAGCCGTTCCCGGCGGCGGGCGCCCTGGACCTGCCCGGGCGGCCCGTGCCGGTCCACACGCCCGGCCACACCGACGGGCACTGCGCCTACCACCTGCCGGGCACCGGCGTGCTCGTCTCCGGCGACGCCCTGGTCAGCGGGCACCCCACCTCGCGGGTCGACGGGCCGCAACTGCTGCCGGACATGTTCCACCACGAACGTCCGCGTGCCGTGGCCTCCCTGGACGTCCTCGCGGAGCTGGAGGGCGAGCTGCTGCTGCCCGGGCACGGTCCGGTCCACCGCGGTTCGTTGAAGGGCGCCGCACACCGGGCCCGGGAGCGCGCCCTCTAGTCTGAGGTGACGATCAGCGGCGAGACAAGGACACCCGGCTCATGGCACTTCAGATCAGCGCGACCAACCCGGAGCATCCCGCGCTTCTGCTGGAGCTGCCGTGGCACCTTCCCCTGGAGGACTGGCCGGAGGAGTACCTCGTCCCGCTGCCGCGCGGCATCTCCCGGCACGTGGTGCGCTACTCCCGGGCCGGCGACGAGGTGATCGCCGTCAAGGAGCTGGCCGAGCGGCCCGCGCTGCGCGAGTACGAGCTGCTGCGCGACCTCGACCGGATCGGCATCCCGGCGGTGGACCCGCTGGCCGTGGTCACCGGCCGGACCGACGCGAGCGGCGCCCCGCTGGAGAGCGTCCTGGTCACCCGGCACCTGGGCGGCTCGATGCCGTACCGCTCGATGTTCGAGACGACCATGCGCCCGGCCACCATGCACCGGCTGATGGACGCGCTCGCCGTGCTCCTGGTGCGACTGCATCTCGCCGGGTTCGCCTGGGGCGACTGCTCACTGTCCAACACCCTCTTCCGGCGCGACGCGGGCGCCTTCGCCGCCTACCTGGTCGACGCCGAGACCGGTGACCTGCATCCGCAGCTCAGCACCGGGCAGCGGGACTACGACCTCGACCTCGCCCGGGTGAACATCAGCGGGGAGCTGCTGGACCTGGAGGCCTCGGGGGCGCTGCACCCGTCGGTGGACCCGATCGAGTTCGGCATGGAGATCTGCGCCCGCTACCGCGGCCTGTGGGACGAGCTGACCCGGGCCTCCGTCTACCCGGCCGGCAAGTACCACTACATCGAACGCCGGATCCGGCGCCTGAACGACCTCGGTTTCGACGTCGCCGAGATGCAGATCGAGCACGCCTCGAACGGCGACACGGTCAGCTTCGTGCCCAAGGTCGTCGACGCGGGCCACCACCAGCGGCAGCTGCTGCGCCTGACCGGCCTGGACACGGAGGAGAACCAGGCCCGGCGGCTGCTGAACGACCTGGAGAGCTGGATGGCCACCCAGGACGACTACGCGCCGGGCGACCCCCTGGGAGCCCGCCCCGAGGTGCTGGCCCACCGCTGGGTGCGAGAGGTGTTCCGGCCGACCGTGCGGGCCGTGCCGCCCGAACTGCGCGGCGCGATGGACCCGGCGGAGATCTACCACCAGCTCCTCGAACACCGCTGGTACATGTCCGAGCGGGCCCAGCACGACATCGGCATCGAGACGGCCGTCGAGGACTACATCAAGAACATCCTGCCCAAGGCGCGCAAGACGCTGCAGCCGACGGCGGAGTGAGGCCCCGGAGCCGTCACCCGTGCGGCACCACCGCCACCGGGCAGTCCGCGTGGTGCAGCATCCCGTGGGCCACCGAGCCGATGCGGGCCCCGACGGCCGTGCGGTGGACCCGGCGTCCGACGACCATCAGCTGGGCCGTCCCGGCCACCGACAGCAGCACCTGACTCGCACTGCCCATCTCCACGTGCTCCTCCACCCGCACGCCGGGGAAGCGTTCCCGCCAGGGCCGGACCGCGGCGGCCAGGCTCTTCTTCTCGTACGGCTCCAGGCCCCCGGCCTCGTCGAGCAGCTTCAGCGAGCCGGGGCTGTAGGCGAAGACGGGCGGCAGGTTCCAGGCCCGCACGACCCGCACCGTCGCCCCGCGCGCGGCGGCCGTCTCGAAGGCGAAGCGCAGCGCGTCGGCGCTGTCCTCGGGGTCGCCCTGCTGGCCGACGACGATCTCGCGCCCGGCCGCCTCGGACGAGGGCTGGTCGCCGGCCCGGACGAGCACCACGGGCCGGGTGGCCGCGGCGATCACCTGCTGGCCGACCGAGCCGAGCAGGAATCCGAGGATGCGGCCGTGCCCGCGCGAGCCCAGCACCAGCGTCTCGGCCTCGGCCGCGGCGGCGACCAGGGTGTCGGCCACCGGGCCCTCGATGACATCGGTGGTCACCGCGAGGTCCGGATGCCGTTCGGTGACGGTCCCGACGGCCTCGTTCACCGCGCTGTGCACCCACTCGGCCTGGCTGTCCGCGTCCCCCTCGATCCCCGCTTCGAGCGCCTGCTGCGGCTGGGCCCGCCAGGCGTGCACCACGCGCAGCGGCCGGTCACGCCGCACCGCCTCCCGCGCCGCCCAGCCGAGGGCCGCGAGGCTCTCCTGCGATCCGTCGACCCCTGCGGTGATCGGGCGTGTCATCCCGCTGCCTCCCTAGTCACGGTCACTACCTGCCGCCGCCCAGTCTTCACTACGCCCGCCGGAGCCGATCTCCGTGTCGGAGCGCTGCGTGGCGATCGAACATACGATGGGCAAAGGTCGGCACGGTGCCCCGGGGACGCCGTGCCGTGAGTCGACCGCCCGGTGTGGGGGACGTATGGCACAGGCCGCCGATTCGGCGCGGACCGTCATCATGACCGTGGACGACGACCCGGGGGTCTCCCGGGCCGTGGCCCGGGACCTGAGGCGGCGGTACGGCGCGTCGTACCGGATCGTGCGGGCGGAGTCCGGCGAGTCCGCGCTGGACGCGCTGCGGGAGCTGAAGCTGCGCGGCGATCTCGTGGCCGTCATCCTGGCCGACTACCGGATGCCGCAGATGAACGGCATCGAGTTCCTCGAACAGGCCCTGGACGTCTACCCGGGCGCGCGGCGCGTGCTGCTGACCGCGTACGCGGACACGAACGCCGCGATCGACGCGATCAACGTCGTCGACCTCGACCACTATCTCCTCAAGCCGTGGGACCCGCCCGAGGAGAAGCTGTACCCGGTCCTCGACGATCTGCTCCAGGCGTGGCGCTCCAGCGACTTCCGGCCCGTGCCCAGCACCAAGGTCGTCGGGCACCGCTGGTCCTCGCGCTCCTCGGACGTACGGGAGTTCCTGGCCCGCAACCAGGTGCCGTACCGCTGGTACTCCTCCGACGAGCCGGAGGGGCGGCGGCTGCTGGCCGCGGCCGGCGAGGACGGGATGCGGCTGCCGGTGGTGATCACGCCGGACGGAACACCGCTGATCGAGCCGGAGGCCGTCGACCTCGCCGCCCGGGTCGGGCTGGCCACGACCCCCACGGCCGACTTCTACGACCTGGTCGTCATCGGCGGCGGCCCGGCCGGGCTCGGCGCGGCGGTCTACGGCGCCTCCGAGGGCTTGCGGACCGTGCTGGTGGAGCGGTCGGCGACCGGCGGGCAGGCGGGCCAGAGCTCCCGCATCGAGAACTACCTGGGCTTCCCCGACGGGGTGTCGGGCGCGCAGCTCACCGACCGGGCGCGGCGGCAGGCGGCGAAGTTCGGCGCCGAGATCCTCACCGCCCGTGAGGTGACGGCCCTGGAGGTCAACGGCGCCGCCCGGATCGTACGGTTCTCGGACGGCTCGGCGATCGCCGCGCACAGCGTGATCCTGGCGACCGGCGTGTCCTACCGCCAGCTGGCGGCGCCCGGCTGCGAGGACCTGACCGGCTGCGGGGTGTACTACGGGTCGGCCCTGACGGAGGCTCCCGCCTGCCAGGACCAGGACGTGTACATCGTCGGCGGCGCCAACTCCGCCGGGCAGGCGGCGATGTACCTGTCCCGGGGCGCCAAGTCGGTGACGCTGCTGGTGCGCGGCGAATCGCTGACGGCGTCCATGTCGCACTACCTGATCCAGCAGATCGAGGAGTCCCCCAACATCCAGGTGCGCACCCGTACGGTCGTCGAGGAGGCGCACGGCGACGGCCGGCTGGAGCGGCTGACGCTGCGGGACGTGGACAGCGGGCAGACCGAACAGGTCGACGCGCAGTGGGTGTTCGTGTTCATCGGCGCGGCCCCGCTGACCGGCTGGCTGGACGGCACGGTGCTGCGGGACGAGCGCGGGTTCATCCTCGCCGGGCCCGACCTGACCGCCGACGGCCGCCCGCCCCAGGGCTGGGAACTTGACCGGCCGCCGTACCACCTGGAGACCAACGTGCCCGGCGTGTTCGTGGCGGGCGACGCCCGCTCGGAGTCCGCGAAGCGGGTCGCGTCCGCCGTCGGAGAGGGAGCCATGGCCGTGATGCTCGTCCACCGGTACCTGGAGCAGTCGTGAGCGGGCGGGCGGTGCCCTGCGACCCGCAGGAGATCGGGGCGCTGTTCCTGTTCGAGAAGCTCACGCCCGAGCAGCTCGGCCGGCTGTGCGCCGAGGGGCGCGTGGAGCGGTTCGAGCCCGGGCCCGTGTACACCGAGGGGGAACCCGCCACCTGCTTCTACGTGATGCTGGAGGGCACGGTCGTGCTGTACCGCCGGGTCGGCGGGGACGACGTGGAGGTGACCCGGACCTCCCAGCGCGGGGTGTACGCGGGATCCATGCAGGCGTACCTGGGCGACCGGGTGCGGCAGGTCTACAACAACTCCATGCGCGTCACGGAGCCGACGCGGTTCTTCGTGCTGCCCGCCGACACGTTCGCGGGGATCATGCAGGAGTGGTTCCCGATGGCGGTGCATCTGCTGGAGGGGCTGTTCTTCGGTTCGAAGAACACCCAGCGGATGATCGGCCAGCGGGAACGGCTGCTGGCGCTCGGCTCGTTGTCCGCCGGTCTCACGCACGAGCTGAACAACCCGGCCGCGGCGGCCGTACGGGCGACCGCGACGCTGCGCGAGCGGGTCGGCAAAATGCGCCACAAGCTGGCGGTCATCGCGCAGGGTTCGTACTCCCCCGAGGTCATGGCCAACCTCATCGACCTCCAGGAGCGCACGGCCGAACGGGTCGCGAAGGCACCGGCGCTGAGTCCGCTGGAGGCGTCCGACCGAGAGGACACGGTCACCGACTGGCTCGACGACCACGGCATTCCGGAGGGCTGGCGGATCGCGCCCACCTTCGTCCAGGCCGGTCTCGACGTGGACTGGCTGGACCAGGTCGCCGCGGCGGTCGACGAGAACATCCTGCCGAGCGCGATCGGGTGGCTCAACTACACCGTCGAGACCGAGCTGCTGATGGACGAGATCCACGACTCGACCACCCGCATCTCCCACCTCGTGGACGCGGCGAAGCAGTACTCGCAGCTCGACCGGGCGCCCTTCCAGGACGCCGACGTGCACGAACTCCTCGACTCCACGCTGCTGATGCTGTCCGGAAAGATCGGCAAGCGGATCAAGGTCGTCAAGGACTACGACCGTGCGCTGCCGAAGATCCCGGCGTACCCGGCGGAGCTCAACCAGGTGTGGACGAACCTCATCGACAACGCGGTCGCGGCGATGAACAGCGCGGGCGGGGAGGGGACACTGACCGTGCGGACGGCTGCGGAACACGACCGGCTGCTGGTGGAGTTCCGGGACACGGGCGTCGGCATCCCGGCGGAGGACCGGGGGCGGATCTTCGATCCCTTCTTCACCACCAAGCCGGTGGGTGAGGGGACCGGGCTCGGGCTCGACATCTCCTGGCGGATCGTGGTCGACAAGCATCACGGGAGCATCCAGGTGGAGTCGGAGCCGGGGGACACGCGTTTCCAGGTACTGCTTCCGCTGACAGCGGTCGAGGAGGAGTCGGCATGACTGCGGAGAACGGAATCGACCCGGGTGCCGCGCCGAGCGGCAGTGGTTGCGCGGAGTGCGACGCGGCGGGCGGGTGGTGGTTCCATCTGCGGCGGTGTGCGCGGTGCGGGCATGTGGGGTGCTGTGACAGTTCACCGGCGAAGCACGCGACCGGGCATTTCCGGGAGACCGGGCATCCGCTCGTGCAGAGCTTCGAGCCGGGCGAGGACTGGTACTGGAGCTATGAGACCAACGAGTTGTACGAGGGTGGGCCGGAGCTGGCCGAGCCGGTGAGTCATCCCGTCGACCAGCCGACGCCGGGGCCGGCGGGGCGGGTGCCCGACGACTGGGCGAAGGTGTTGCGGGGCTAGGAGCCCGGCGCTGTCGCGTCGATGCGGCAGCGGGTTGTCCGTGAGTCGGTCGCGCAGTTCTCCACCGCGCCCCTGAACAAGAAGGTTGGTTCTGTGCAGCAGGCTTCATCGGCCACGCCCCTCGTCGGGCGGAACGCCGAACTCACGCGCCTGTCCGGTGTACTGGAGCGGGCGCGTGGTGGTGAGGCCCGAGCCGTGTTGATCGCCGGGGACGCCGGTGTCGGCAAGACCCGGATGCTCGACGAGGTCGGGGGGCGAGCCGCCGCTGCGGGCATGACCGTGGTCACCGGGCACTGCGTGGATCTCGGCGACGTCGGGCTGCCCTATCTGCCGTTCACCGAGATTCTGGGGGTGCTCGCCGCCGACGAGCGGTTCTCGGGCGCCATGGCCGCGCATCCCGTGGTCGAGCGGCTGCTGGGGGCCGGAACCGATTCCGTGCGGGACGTGGACGGGCGGCTGCGGCTGTTCGAAGGGATGGCGGGGTTGCTGGCCGACGTGGCTCAGACCGCGCCGCTGCTGCTCGTGCTGGAGGACCTGCACTGGGCCGACCAGTCGTCGCGGGACCTGCTGCGGTTCCTCCTCGGCCGGGGCGTGCTCCGGCACCGGCTGGCGGTGTTCGCCTCGTACCGGACCGACGACCTGCACCGCCGGCATCCCCTGCGGCCGCTGCTGGCGGAGTTGATACGGCTACCGGCCGTGGAGCGGCTGGAGTTGCGGCCGCTGGGCGATTCGGATGTGGCGCGCCTGGTGCGCGCCCTGGAGCATCGGCCGCTGCCGGACGCCACGGTCCGGCGGATCGTGGAGCGGGCCGAAGGGAACGCCTTCTACGCGGAGGAACTGCTCGCGGCCACCGACACGGAGTCCGGCGGAGTGCCCAGCGGGCTCGCCGATGTGCTGCTCATCCGCTTCGAGCAGCTGTCCGAGACCGCGCAGCAGGTGCTGCGGACCGCCGCCGTCGCCGGGCGCCGGGCGGAGCACGACGTGCTGCGGGAGGCGGTCGGGCTGCCCGAGGAGGAGCTGGAGTCGGCGCTGCGCGAAGCGGTGGGGCGGCAGCTTCTCGTGGCCGGAGGCGACGACACGTACTCCTTCCGGCACGCCCTCGCCCGTGAGGCCGTCTACGCCGATCTGCTGCCCGGAGAGCGGGCGAGGCTGCACGGCGCGTTCGCCCGGCTGCTCGCCGGTCGTGGCCGGACGGCCGAGAGCGCTGCCGAGCGCGCGCACCACTACCGGGAGAGTCACGACCTCGCCGAGGCGCTGGCCGCCTCCCTGGAAGCCGCCGACCACGCCCAGCGCGTCGGTGCGCCCGCCGAGGAGCAGCGGCATCTGGAAGCGGCGCTCGATCTGTGGCCGGCGGTGGGTCCCGAAGCGAGGCCCTCGGGCGGCGGCGTCGACCGGGTGACGCTGACGCTGCGCGCCTCGGCGGCCGCCGCACACGCCGGGGAACTGCACCGGGCGGTCTCCCTCAGCCGGTCCGCGCTGGCCGAACTCGGCCAGGACGCCGGCTCCGAGCTCGCCGCCCGGGTCCGCTACACACTCGCCGGGAACCTGCTGAGCGTGGACAGCCTGACCGCGGCGTTCGCCTACAGCAGCGAGGCCCTGGCGATGATTCCGGAGGATCCTCCGTCGCGGACGTGGGTGTGGGCGGCGGCCACCCATGTCCTGGCCGCACGCCACGTAGGGGAGAACGAGACCGCGTTGCGGGTCGCCCGCCGGGCCCTGGGCGTGGCGGAGCAGCTGCGGGTGACCGACGCACAGGCGGACCTGCTGATCTCACTGGCCGTGTTCGACGGGGCCGGGCGGCGCGGCGACGAGGGCCGTGAGCGGCTGCTGAAGGCCCGGGAGCTGGCCCGGAGTTCGGGCAACGCGCCGGTGGAGCTGCGTGCTCTGTTCAACCTGGCCATGGGCTGCTACGAGTCCGGCGCCCTGGCGGAGTGCGTGTCGTGGCTGACCGAGGGCCTGGACCGGGCCCGGCGCGCCGGGCTGCTGTCCTCGCCCTACCCGCTGGAGATGCGGTATCTGCGGCTGCTGGTGCTGCATGTGCTGGGCCGCTGGGACGAGTGCGTGCGCGCGGCGGCGGCCGACGCCGAGGTGCTGCCGGCGGCCGGCGGCTACACAGTCGGTCCCGCGCTGTACGTGATGCTGGCGCGCGGCGATCTCGGGGCCGCCGACCGGGCGCATGCCCTGCTGGAGGGGCCCTTCGACTGGATGGCCACGCTGGTCGCGGGCATCGTGCTCACCGACGCCGCGGGACTGCGCCGTGATCCCGAGGACGCGGTGCGGTGGATGCGGTCCACGGTCACGGCCCTGGCCGACGACGCGGTCCCCCGCCCGGGCGTCACGGTCCGGCTCGCCGCCCTGGCCCTCTCCCCCGTGGCCGACGCGGCCGCCGGGCTGCGGCTGACCGGCGACGAGGCCGGGGCCCGCCGCTGGACGGACACCGCCACCGAACTGGTGGAACTGGCACGGGCCATCGCCACCCACGGCGAGGACGGCGCACCCCAGGGCCCGGAGGGACAGGCCTGGCTGGCCCGGGCGGAGGCGGAGTGGGTCCGGGCCACGAAGGGACCGGACGCGGCGGCCTGGTCGAGGGCGGTGACGGCGTTCGGCTACGGCGACGTCTACGAGCGGGCGCGCTGCCGGTTGCGGTACGCCGAGGCTCTGGTGGCGGCCGGGCGTCGCGAGGAGGCGGCGGCAGAGGCCCGGGAGGTCCGTCGCACCGCCGACGACCTCGGTGCCACGCCGCTGCGGGAGCAGGCCGACGCGTTGCTGCGGCGCGGCCGGCTGTCGGACACGCCGGGCAACGACGACCGGGCCGGCCTGCTCACCGCGCGCGAGGAGGACGTGCTGCGGCTGCTCGCTCTCGGCCGCAGCAACCGGCAGATCGGCGAGGAGCTGTTCATCAGCGGCAAGACCGCGAGCGTGCACGTCTCCAACATCCTCGCCAAGCTGGGCGCGTCGAGCCGCGGCGAGGCCGTGGCGATCGCCTACCGCGAGGGCCTGATCACCCCGGAGCCGTCGACATCCGGCTGACGCTCCGGTGTGCTCCCCGCGCTAGCCGGTCCCGCAGTCGAGCGTCTTCGGATCGACGGCGTCGGCCATCGCCCGCATCCCCTTGTCGTTGGGGTGCAGATGGTCGCCGCCGTCGAAGACGGGGAGGATCCGCTCGGGGTCGTGGGGGCTGCGCAGGACGCGGTCGAAGTCGGTGACCCCGTCGAATGCGCCGCTGTCGCGGATGAAGGCGTTGACCTGCTGCCGCACCGCTTCCCCGGCGGGGTCCCACTCCTGCCAGCCCTTGAAGGGGGCGATGGTGGCGCCGACGACGCACTTCCCGGCCGCGTGGGCCCGGTCGATCAGCCTGCGGTACCCGGCGATCAGCCCGGCGCCCGTGGCGCCGGGCTCGGCCTTGATGTCGTTGACGCCCTGGAAGAGGAACACCGTGCGCACGCCCGGGAGCGAGAGCGCGTCCCGCTGCAGGCGGTTCAGGGCGCTCTGCCCGGGGCCGTCGAGGAGGAGCTTGTTGCCGGCGATGCCCGCGTTGGCCACTCCTTTGACCGTGGTGCCGGACGCGGCCAGGCGGCGGGCCAGGTAGTCGGGCCAGCGGCGGTCCCGGTCGGTCGTGGAATGCCAGCCGTCGGTGATGGAGTCGCCGAGGGCGACCACGGCACCCGTCCCCTTACGGGGCCGTACGGTGACGGCATCGAGGTAGAACCACGAGCCGGTCCGCTGCTTCCAGTGGGCCGCGCCTTCCTGCGCGGTGTGGTCACCGTCGGTGGTGTACGACGTCCGCATCGCCAGCCAGTGCCCGGTGAGCGCGCCGCCCGCCCGGGGGACGTACAGGCTGACGGCGAGGGTGCGCCCGGCGGGGACGTGGCCGGGCAGCGGGTCGCTGTAGACGATGCCGCCGGCGGGGACGGTGACGGAGCGGGCGCCGCCGAACGTGAGGCGTCGGTTGCTGCCGGGGACGAGTGCGGCGCCGTCCCGTCGCAGGCCCGCGTGGACGTTGTCGAACGTCACCGGCTGGTCGCCGAAGGCGTTGGACAGCCGCACCCTCAGGCCGCTGCCGCCGACGCTGGTGTGCACCATCAGCCGGTAGCCGCGCCCGTCGGCCGCCTCGCCGACGTGGCCTGCGGAGGAGGCCCAGGTGACGACGCCGTGCCCGGCCGCCGCCGGGGCGCTGGGCGGCGGGCTCGGCTGGTCCCCCTGAGGTACCGAGCCGGTCCCGCAACCCAGCGCGACGCAGCAGGAGAGGGCGGCCAGGGCGGCACGGCAGCGGGGGCGTGCGGTGCGGGACATTCGTTTCGGCGCTCCTTCGGCCGGTCGGTGGTGTGCGGGCGGTGGCACGGGGCGAGATTCCGCGGGTTCTCGCAGCCTTGGGGCGTGAGGCGGATCCTGCGGGTCGTCCCGGCCGTACGCCACGGTAGTGGTGAGGTTGCCGACGCTGTGCGGGGCGGCCTCGACGGGCGTGCCGTCCTTCTCGGTCGGCACGTCCGTGTACGGCCACACCGGCGCGGTCCAGGGCTGCTCCACCTACGCGTTTCGCGTCCCGGGACGGCCGGCGCACCCTCGCCGCTCGCCGGCACCTCCGGCACCTCCGGCACCGGCACGGTGACGGACACGATGCCGGGCACACTCGACGCCGCGTTCTGCGGCGGGCGGACACCGGCTCAGCAGTCCCCGGCACGCCGGCCGCTGAGGGAACCCTGGTGCCGCGACGGCCGTTGTCCGGGCAACCGGATCCCCCGGGGGGGAAGGGGCAGGCGGCGTGATGAGCGAGTTGGTTCCCGGAGGCAATCTGGCGCTCCCGGGCGGTGCGGTGACCGTCCGGGTGCCCGGGCCGTTCGACGTGTCCGCGCTCGTCACCGACGACGGGGGAAAAGTCCGGGACGACGGCGACTTCGTCTTCTACAACCAGCCGGCGGCGCCGGGAGCCGCCCTGCGGGGCGACACGCTCGCCGTGGACCCGCCGGGACTGCGCCCCGGCGCGACCCGGGTCACCGTCGTCGTCAGCCCCGCCGAGCCCGGAACCGCCCTCGGCCACCTGCCCTCCCCCACGCTCCACGTCGCCGACGCGGGCGGCCGCCCGCTCGCCCGCTTCACGCCGCCGCGGCCCCGGCAGGAGACGGTGTTGCTGCTCGCGGAGCTCTACCGGCGCGGCGACCGCTGGAAGCTGCGCGCCCTGGGCCAGGGGTACGCCGATGGACTGGCGGGACTCGCACGGGACTTCGGCGTCGACGTCGTGGACGACGCGACCCCCGGCCCGCCCCCGGGCGCCTTTGCCGCCCTCGATCCGGACGGCTTCCTCCCCCTGGTCGACTCCGCCCGGGCCGCAGCCGGTTCGCCCCCGCTCTCCCTGGACGCCCGACTCATGTCGGCCGCTCGGGAGCACGCCGCCGCCATGGCCGCTGCCGGACGTCTCGGCGTCGAGACGCGCGACGGCGTCTCCGTCTACCAGCGCGTCATCGACTCCGGGTTCGCGTACCTCACCATCGGCGAGCACCTGGTGTCCGGACCGCGCTCGGCCGCCGGGTTCGTCGCGTACTGCCTGCGCACGGACGGGCCCCGGCGCACCCTGCACGACCCGGCGTTCACCCACGCCGGGCTCGCCCAGGTGCACGACGGCCCGTCCGGTGACACCTTCTGGACAGCGCTGTGGGCCAGGCCGTTCACGCCCGAGGGGCTGGCCGGCACGGCGGCGGCCGTCATCGATCTCACCAACCGGGAGCGAGCCCGGGCCGGGCTCCGGCCCCTGGCCGCCGACCCGTCGCTCACCACGGCCGCCCAGGCACACAGTGCGGACATGGTGGCCCGCGCCTTCTACGCGCACACCGCACCCGACGGCAGCCGGCCCTGGGACCGGGCCGCCGCAGCCGGTTCCGCCCTGCGTTCCATCGGCGAGAACATCGCCTGCGGCCAGCGCTCCCCCGCCGAAGTCGTGGAGGGCTGGATGAACAGCCCCGGCCACCGGGCCAACATCCTCAAACCCGGCTTCACCCACATCGGCATCGGCTTCTGCGGGGGCGGCCGGGCGGGCATGTACTGGACGCAGCTCTTCGGGGGCTGACGCCGGCGACGGCGCTTCACGACCGGGTCTCCCGCGCGATCTTGGCGGAGGGAGAGGCTCCGGGCGAGGATGCCGGTATGAAGGGTGACCTCTTTTCCAGTGAGCACATGGTGCAGCCGGCCGTAGCGCCAGGCATGACGGTCGAGAACGCCAAGTGCATCCGATACACGGTGAACGGCGAGATGCTCGCCCGCCAGGGCGCGATGATCTCCTACCGCGGCAACCTCCAGTTCGAGCGCAAGGGCCAGGGCGTGGGCGGCATGCTCAAGCGCGCGGTCACCGGTGAGGGGCTGCCGCTGATGGCGGTGAGCGGGCAGGGCGAGGCCTGGTTCGCGCACGAGGCGCAGAACTGTTTCATCGTCGACGTCGAGCCCGGTGACGAGTTCACGGTCAACGGCCGCAACGTCCTGTGTTTCGACGCCACGTTGTCGTACCGCATCGCGACCGTGAAGGGCGCCGGCGTCACCGGCGGCGGCCTGTTCAACAGCGTCTTCACCGGGCACGGCAGGCTGGGCCTGGTGTGCGAGGGCAGTCCGCTCGTCATCCCGGTCTCGCCGCAGTATCCGGTGTACGTCGACACGGACGCGATCGTCGGGTGGACCGCTGGCCTGCAGACCTCGCTGCACCGCTCCCAGTCCATCGGCTCCATGCTGCGCGGCGGCTCCGGCGAGGCCGTGCAACTGCTGCTCCAGGGCGAGGGGTACGTCGTCGTCCGGCCGAGCGAGGCGACACCGCACAAACCCGGCCAACACTGAAGACCCGTCAGGTGATCTGCGCCTCAGAGGCAACCCGGTCCGTGCCGCCGACGTCTTGACCGACAACAGGGATGCCCTGGCCCTTGTGGCCAGGGCAGGCTTCCACCCCTCTATACACACCATGTATACGTACTGTGTATACATGGTGTGTATACGGACCGAAAGGCATCGATGTACGGCAAGGCATTCGCCCCGGAGTACCAGGGCTCGCTCACCACCCTGTCCGTCAACTCCTCACTGACCGACGTCCTGGCCGCCGGCACCGAGCAGTTGAGGGCGGCCGAGCGTGCCGGACAGCCCGGGGAGGCGGCGCGTTCCGGACTCGCGGTGGCCGAGGCGCACCGTCGGCTGGGCCGGGTCGAGGACGCGGACCGGGCCTGGAAGGCGAGCTACCGCGCGGCCCGGCAGGCCGCGGACGTCGGGGCGATGGCCTGGGCGCTGTGGAGCGGCGGCACGCTGGCCCGGCAGCGCGGCGCGCTCCCGCTGGCCCGCCGGCTGCTCCGGCTGGCGGCCGACCTGGGCGAACGGGGCGGGGACGTCGTCGTCCGCGGCTACTCGCTGGCCGGCCTGGCCGAGACCGGCCGCATCCAGGGCGACTACGAGGCCGTGGGGCGACTGCACGAGCAGTTGCTCGCCGAGGCCCGGCGGCGCGGGGAGGCGCGGCACACGGTGTGGGCGCTGGAGGGCATCGCGCAGATGCACCGCAACACCGGGCGCTACGACTCGGCGTACGCGCTGTTCGAGGAGGCCTCCGAGATCGCCGCTCGTGCCGACGACCGGCGCGGCCACGCCTGGGCGCTGCGCGGACTGGCCGACGTGGTGTCGGTGCGCGACGGGGACACCGAGCGGGCCCTGGAGCTGCTGAGCGAGGCGGAGACGACGTGCCGCGCGATGCGGCTGTCCAGCGCGCTGGCCTACAACCACAAGATGCGCGGCAACGTCCTGTACCGGGCGGGGCGTTACGCGCAGGCGCGGGAGTTGTACGAGCAGGCCCTCGAGGAGTTCCGCGAGATGAGCGAGCCGCGCGGGGAGGCACTGTCGCGGTTGGGGCTCGCCAAGTCCCTGGCCCGCCTGGGCCGCGACCGTGACGAGACGGCGGCGGAACTGGCCGACCTCGCCGGCCTGCTGGAACGCATCGGCCTGCAGCACGCCCGTCGGATGGTGGCCCGGGCCCATGAGGAACTCGGCATACCGGCGGCCGGGCGGGCGACGGAGGCGGCACTGTGACGGCGCTGCCGACGACGGTGGAGGCGGCGCGGCGCGGCACCACGACGGCAACGCCCCCTGCCGCGCGGGCACGGACAGCCCGACAGTCCGCGTGGCACGATCCCGCGGCCGACGCCGGCGACACCCTCCGGGTCCTCGACCGCTGTCGCGCCCTGGTCCGGCCCGCCCTGGAGGAAACCGTCGCGCGGCTGCACCCGTGGGTCGGTGAGATGGCCGCGTACTCCTTCGGCTGGTGCGAGATCGGCGGTGCGCCGACCGTCGCCCCCGGCGGCAAGGGCGTACGGCAGGCGCTCGCGGTGCTCGGCGCCGAGGCGGCCGGTGCTCCGGGGCGGGCCGGGGTGGCGGCGGCCGTCGCGGTGGAGCTGGTGCATGCCTTCTCCCTGCTGCACGACGACATCATGGACGGCGACGCGGACCGACGCGGCCGCCCGGCCGTGTGGAAGGCCTACGGCACGGGGCCCGCGGTGCTCGCGGGCGACGCCCTGTTCGCCCTGGCCGTCGAGACGCTCGCCGCGCAGCCAGGAGGTGCCGGGGGCGTGCGGACGCTGTCCGTGGCGCTGGGCGACCTGGTGCGCGGGCAGGCGGACGACCTGCTGTTCGCCGACCGTCCGTGGACGGGGCCGGAGCGGGTGAGGCCGGACGAGTACCGGGCGATGGCGGAGCACAAGACGGGCGCGCTGCTGGGCTGCGCGGCCGGGCTCGGCGCCGTGCTCGGGGGTGCCGGACCCGAGACGGTCGCCGCGCTCGACCGGGCGGGCCGGCATCTCGGAGTCGCGTTCCAGATCGTCGACGACGTGCTGGGCGTCTGGGGTGACCCCCGGGTCACCGGCAAGCCGGTCCACGGTGATCTGCGCGAGCGGAAGAGGACGTTCCCGGTGCTGGTGGCGCTCGGCTCCCCGACGGGCGGCCGCATCGCCGCACTCCTGGAGTCGGGCGACGCGCCCGGCACGGCGGCGGCGCTGATCGAGGAGGCGGGCGGCCGTTCGGCGGCCATGGCGGAGGCCCGGCGGCACATCACCGCCGTCGAGACAGCACTCGCGAGGGTGCCGCTGGCCGCGGGGGCCGCCGGTGAACTTCGGTCGCTGCTCGCCTACGTGGTGCGGCGCGACGTCTGAACCGACCCTCGCGAGAGAGGCACCCCGCCCCTCACCGCGACACCATCGCCCGCACGACCTCCAGCCAACTGCGGTCCCTGCCCGCCAACCCGGAGCGACACGACCGTCTGAACCCGACGCGAACGGCCGGCGGAGCGGGCGAGGACGCTTCGCACGGCCGTAACACCCGCGCGGGGCCGGCACTCGCCACGACTGGGGCGCCGCACACGGCCACGCCGCCCCGCCCGGCCATGCCGTCCCCACTCCACCGCCCGGCCACGCCCAGTCGCTCCGCCGCCTCGTCCCGCCCCACCACCCCGCCCGACCCCGCCGACCGGCCAGTCCGCGCCGACCCGCCCGCGTACTGTCCCCGCACCGCGTTGACCTCGGCCCCCTGTGCGCGTCAGGGTTCATCACGGCGCGTTCCGCAACCCGCGCCGGAAGGATGGCTGCCATGATCGGCATCTCGGAGATCGAAGCCGTGGCCGAGCGGATCGCCGGGCACGTCGTGCGCACACCGACCGTGGACAGCCCGGGGCTGTCGGCGTTGCTCGGCGCACCGGTCACCGCGAAGCTCGAACTGCTGCAGCGCACCGGCTCGTTCAAGGCGCGCGGGGCGACGGCAAAACTGCTGTCGCTGACCGAGGCCGAACGGGCCGCCGGGGTGGTGGCGGTCAGCGGCGGCAACCACGGGATCGCCCTGGCGGTCATGGCCGCGGCCCTCGATGTGAAGGCCACGGTGGTGATGCCGCGCTCGGCACCCGCCAAAGCCGTGGAGATCGCGGAGGCGTCCGGCGCGTCGGTGCGGCTGACCGACGACATGGACGGCGCGTTCGCACACATGACGCGGCTCCAGCAGGAGGGGCTGACCCTGGTCCACCCCTTCGACGACCCGGTGGTGATCGCCGGACAGGGCACGGTCGGGCTGGAGTTCGCCGCCGACGCCGGTGAGCTCACGGACGTCCTCGTGAGCATCGGGGGCGGCGGCCTGATCGCCGGTGTCGCCGCCGCGCTGCGGGCATGCCGGCCCGGGGTGCGGGTGTGGGGCGTGGAGACCGAGGGCGCACAGGCCATGTCCGAGGCGCTGGCGGCTGGCGGCCCGCTGCCGGTCGCCCTGTCGTCGATCGTCTCCACCCTCAGCGCCCCGTCCGTGTCGCAGCTGACGTACGACCATGTCTCCGCCCAGGTCACCGAGGTCCTCGTGGTCCCGGACCGGGAGGCCGTGCAGGGCTCGCTGGACCTGGCCGACCACGCCAAGGTGTGGGCCGAACCGGCGGCCGGCTGTCTGCTGCCCGCCGCCCGGCAGGTCCTGGAGCGGGTCGGCGACGGGGCCCGGCTCGGCCTGGTGGTGTGCGGGGGCAACGCGACGACGGGTGACGTGTTCGCCTGGTCGCGCCGCTTCGGTCTGCGCTGACGTTCCGGCCCGCTCGCGGGGAATCCGTCGCGGAATTCATCGGAGGGCTCGGAGTTCGGACGTTGTACACGTCCGCATTTACCGCGGGTTACCACCAGGCCGGGCGGGAATTTGCGAATCCACGGTCTGCCGCGGGCGAATTCCTCCCGCCCGCGGCAGCCCGGGCGACCGAGGTGAACCGCGCCCGAGCCCGCGAAAGACCGTTTTCCCTCGCACACTTGATCCCATCTCTTGAACAGAAGACAAGAATGACCCCGGAGTTGCGATCGGATTGAACGCAGGCCGCCTCACGCCCCGTACCTCTGGAAAAGATGAGAGCCAGGTTTCCAGCGAGGGATGGCCATGGGCAGGGCGCACGTCTCCACACACCAGTTGGTCGCCGGCCGGTACCGGCTGCTCGAGATCATCCAGCGCGAGACCAACCGCATCTGCTGGTACGCCGAGGACACCGGAACCGGCGAGGTCCCCCGCCCGTGCCTCGTGACCCAGACCGGGCTTCCGGAGGACCCGCGCGGGGCCGAGCGCCGGTCCGCCGCCCGCCTGCTGCGCACGACCGAGAACATGGCGCTGCTGTGCCCCGGCCGGATCGCCATGGTCGTCGACGCCGTCGAGGAGGCCGGTGCCCTG
Source organism: Streptomyces hawaiiensis (assembly GCF_004803895.1). Taxonomy (NCBI): domain Bacteria; kingdom Bacillati; phylum Actinomycetota; class Actinomycetes; order Kitasatosporales; family Streptomycetaceae; genus Streptomyces; species Streptomyces hawaiiensis. Next base: position 584,854 of record NZ_CP021978.1, read on the forward strand.
TGGACCGTCAACGAGTGGATCGACGGCACCCCGCTCGGCGAACTCCTCTCGGAGCAGGGCACGTTCAACTACGTACGGGCGGCACGGATCGGCCTGGAGTTGCTCGACGTGCTGGACGCCGCGCACGCCGAGGGCATCACGCACGGCGAGCTCAGCCCCGGCCAGGTGTTCGTACGCGAGGACCACTCGGTCGTCGTCACCGGCTTCGGCCTGGCCGGCGCGACCCTCGCGCCCCGGCTCACGGCACCCGCGTACGCCTCCCCGGAGCAGGCGCGCGATCAGCGCATCGGTCCCGCGGCCGACCTGTGGGCGCTGGGCGCGATCCTGTACACGATGGTCGAGGGGCGCCCGCCCTTCCGGGACCGGGGGCGCCCGGAGAACACCCTGAAGGGCGTGGACCGGCTGCCGCTGCGCACGCCGGTGCGCGCCGGGCCGCTCACCCAGGTCGTGCAGGGACTGCTCCGCAAGGACTCTCGGGAGCGGCTGACCCGCCCGGTGGTGCGCGAGGCGCTGACCCGCGCGCTCAGCGAGGACCCCGAGGCGGCCGTGGCCGCGGCACCGGCCCCGCGACTGCGCGGCGCCTACGCCGCCATGCGGCCGGGAAGCCCGGTGTGGAGCAGACGGACCATGGTGGCGGGTACGGCCCTGGCCGTGGTCACCGTCGCGGTCGCCGTGCTCGCCGCGACCCAGGGGCTGCCCGGCACGGACGGCGGCAGCGACGCGGCCGAATCGCCGGCCCGGCCGCCGGCCTCCGCCGCCACGCCGGGCGAGGGCACCGGCGGCGACCCCGAACCGTCCGGGGCGCCCAGTCCGCCCGAGTCCCCCGCCCCCACCCCCACTCCGTCGTCCCCGTCCCCCACAGGCACACCCACGCCCACACCCACGCCCACCCCGTCCGCCCCGGCCACGGCCCTGCCGCCCGGTTTCCAGCGCTACCGGGCGCCGGAGGGCTTCTCCGTCGCGCTCCCCGAGGGTTTCAAGCGGCTGGACACCGACCGCGAGGGCGAGGCGTACCGGGTCGTCTTCGGCGCCGAGGGCGACGACCGCACGCTGGCCGTCACCTACAGCGAACAGGCGGGCCCGGACCCCGTGGCCGTGTGGCGGGACGACGTCGAGCCCAACCTCAAGCGGACCGACGGCTACGACCGGATCGGGGCGATCCGCGCGACGACGTACCAGGGGCGCGAGGCCGCCGACATGGAGTGGACCGCGGACGTCGACGGCACTCGTGTGCACACCTACGGCCGGGGCGTCCTGCTGGGCGGGGGCCGGAGTTTCTCCCTGCGCTGGACGACCCCGGAAGCCGAAGGGAAGGACGCCGCGAACCAGGAGGCGCTGCGCACGTTCTTCAAGACCTTCCGGCCCGGCTCAGACTGAGCCGGGCCGGGCGCGCAGGGAGGTGAACCGGCCGCGCTGCAGCGGCTCGGTGCGCCAGTGCGCGGTGAGCGTGCGGTCCGCGAGGGAGCAGGTCAGTGCCAGGCGGTGCGGAGTCTCCAGGAACACCACCTCGACGGCCAGTGTGCCGACGTCGGTCCAGCCGCCGCTCACGGCGGTCGGGACGGGTTCCTCGGCGACCGTCCAGCCCTCCCCCGGGAGGCGTAGGTTTAGCCGGTCCGGCTGGTCCGGGCGGTCCATCGCCCCGGTGAGCGTGAGCGTCCAGCCGTCCGCGTCCTCGGCGAGCCCGGCCGTGAGGACGGGTCCGGTCTCGGCGGAGGGGGTGAACGCGGTGGTGGCCCAGTCCCGGTCCCGCTCCGGGGGTGTGGGCCGGCCCGGGGCGGGCGGCAGCGCGAGCCGGTCGAGGCGTTCGCACAGCTCCGCGTCGGCGGCCTCCCGGCCGGTCAGCGGCTCGGGGCCGAAGGCGGGCAGCAGATGCTCCCAGACCAGGTTCAGGTACTCCTGCGTCCGCTCGGTCGCCGCGGTCGTCGCGATCACCGCGTCGTGCTCCGGCAGCACCAGACAGAACTGGCCGTACGCGCCGTCGCCCCGGTAGCCGTGCCGGGACATCCAGAACTGGTAGCCGTAGCCCCGGGCCGAGTCCGGCCGGTCCCCGTCCCCTATGGCTCCGGCGGTGGGTATGCGGGGTCGCGAGGCCCGGGCCGCCCATCCCTCCGACAGCAGCCGCTTGCCCTCCCAGACCCCGTCGCGCAGATACAGCTGGCCGAGCCGGGCGACGGCGTCGGTGGTCGCGTGCAGACCGCTGAAGCCCAGCTCGCGGCCGGTGCGGTCGCACCGCCAGGCCACTTCGCCGATGCCCAGCGGATCCAGCAGCCGGGGCCGCAGGTACCCGGTGAGCGACTGGCCGGTCACGCGCTGGACGATCGCGGCGAGGGTGTACGTCGTGGGCTGGTTGTAGGCGAAGACGGTGCCGGGATCCTGGTCGGGCGGCAGCAGCAGGAACCCTCGGACGGGCTCGGCGGGGTCCCGCCCGAAGGCCTCGTCGACGGTCTCCCGCCGATGGCCGCTCGACATGGACGCCACGTGCCGTACGAGCATGGCCCGGCTGCGCGGATCGGTGATGTCGGCCTCGAACTCCGGGAAGTACGAGATCACCGGAGCGTCGAAGTCGAGCAGTCCCTCGGCCTCGGCCAGAGCTGCTGCGGTCGCGGTGAAGCTCTTGCTGAGCGAGTACAGCAGATGGGGGCGTTCGGCGGTGTACGGCGCCCACCAGCCGGAGGCGACCAGATGCCCGTGTCGCATGATCATCAGGCTGTGCGGCTCGATCTCGGGGGCGGCTTCGAGAGCGTCGAGGAAGGCGTGGACGCCGGAGGCGTCGACCCCTTGGGCGGCGGGGTCGGAGGACGGCAGGACGGAAGCACTCATGGATGCATCCTGCACCCGTCGGCGACCTTGATCGAGCCGTTTCCGGGCGCGCTGTCAGGGGACTCGCCGAGTATGGTGCAAATCGGATACACGATGATGACCGAGCAGGCCGGCCCCCGAGAGCTCGTCGACCATGTGGTGCGGGCCGAGGAGGCGGGCTTCGACTTCTCGGTAACCTCCGACCACTACTTCCCGTGGCTGCGCTCGCAGGGTCATTCGCCGTACGCGTGGGCCGTGCTCGGCGCTGCCGCGCAGGCCACGTCACGTATCCCGCTGATGACGTATGTGACGTGCCCGACGTTCCGCTACCACCCCGCGGTGGTGGCGCAGAAGGCGGCGACACTGCAGTTGCTGTCCGAGGGCCGGTTCCGGCTGGGGCTGGGCTCGGGCGAGAACCTCAACGAGCACGTGGTGGGCGGCGGCTGGCCGTCCGTCGACGTGCGGCACGAGATGTTCGAGGAGGCCGTGGAGATCATCCGCGCCCTCTTCAAGGGCGGCCATGTCAACCATCGCGGCACGCACTTCGACGTGGAGTCGGCCCGGCTGTGGGACCTGCCGGACCAGGCGCCGCCCATCGGCATCGCCGTCTCCGGGGAGCGGTCGTGCGAACTCGCGGGCCGGCTCGGTGACCTGGTGATCGCCACGGAGCCCAAGGCCGGGCTGCTGGAGACCTTCGACCGGCACGGCGGCCAGGGCAAGCCCCGCGTCGGCCAGCTGCCCGTCTGCTACGACCCCGACCGGGACACGGCCGTCAAGCGGGCGCACTCCCAGTTCCGCTGGTTCGGCAGCGGCTGGAAGGTCAACTCCGAGCTGCCGCATCCGGATTCCTTCGAGGCGGCGACCCAGTTCGTCACACAGGACGACGTCGCCGACTCCATCCCGTGCGGTGACGACCCGGACGCGTTCGTCGAGGCCGTCCGCCCGTACGCCGAGGCCGGGTTCACCGAGATCGCCCTCGTCCAGATCGGCGGCGAGTCGCAGCCGGCGTATCTGGACTGGTCGGAGAAGACCCTGCTGCCCGCGCTGCGCGACGCGTTCGGCTGAAGTCCTCCGCCAGCGCCTCGACAGCCCGTTCCACCAGTTGAGCCCTCCGCCCCGGGGGGCTCTTCTTCACGAGGGCGCCCACCCGCTGTGCCTCCTCGGTCGTGGGCAGGAACCCGGCCAGCAGGAGGGGCAGCAGCAGGCGCCGGACGAGCACTTCGCCCTCCGAGGTGACCTGGGGCCTGCGCACCACTGAGACGTTGACCCGGATCGCGTGTTCGTTGCCGGGCGGGACACCCGGCCGGTCCGTTTCGATCGCGGCGTAGCGGAAGCCGTGCGCCAGGTCGCAGGCCGGGCAGCCGGCCGGGCCCCGTGCGAGCCGGTCGCCGCAGTCGGGGCACACCAGCCGGTCGAGGGCGGCGTCCACGATCCGCCAGTCGTGCCGGTCGGGTTCGGCCGCGACCATCTCGGCCAGTGCCCGCTCCTGGTCACCGCCCTCAGCGGTGCCCCACTGCCGCAGGAAGGCGGCCCACTCCCCCTCGACGATGCCGTCCACGAGGTCCCGGCAGCGGGCACAGGCGGGGGCACCGCCGTACGCGTAGCCGCCGCACTCCGCACAGCGGCGCAGCGTGGCGTCCGTCTCCTGTCGCACCATGCCGGGCATCCTCGCGCACCCGCGCCCGGCCGGGACAACGGTTTTCGGCCCGGGCCGCACGGGCGGGGAACGGCCAGGTCAGCGGGGGCCGCTAGGCTTCCGTCCGCACCTCGTGCAGTCCGATCTGCCCCACCTCAGGAGAGTCGTCCGTGACCGTAGCCATGACCCCGCCCGAGACGTCCCCCGCCGCCCCGGCGCCCGTCTGCGACCCGGTGGCGCGGGACGCGCGGGAGTTCGGGGCGTACGCCCGGACCGGGGGGTGGGCCTTCGGTCTGATGGTGGCGCGCAGTGTGCGGCCCGGCGGGCAGGGCTCGGACGAGACGCCGAAGGTGTCCGCCAAGGAGTTCGCGGAACTCGCCGGCTGCTCCCCGGAGCGGGTCATGCGCTACTACAAGGCGTGGGACCGGGCGGCCGACGACGGGATGGTCCCGCACTTCGAGGCGCTGACGCCGGGTCAGGAGGTGGACCTGCCGGACGCCGACGTGTGGCCGGGCTACTACATCTCCCGCAACAGCGCGACCTCCGAGCGCGGCACCGCCATCACCGAGGCCGCCGAGGCGGAGGGCATCCGGCCCACCAAGGCCCTCGAGGTCGCGGAGAACCCCACCGCCCTGCGCGCCGCGATCCTCGCCGACCCCTCCACCGCCCGCGCGGCCCGCCAGGCCCTGCTGGACCGAGTCCGCGAGGACCCGGACCTCCAGTCGGAGCTGGCCCGTGACGTGGTGCGCACCGACGAGCTGAAGAAGGCCGTCGCCGGGGAGAGCAGGGCGGCCGACCGGATCGGATACGTGCGCCAGATCGCCGAGTCGGGGCAGATCAAGACGCCCGCCGGGCAGACCGTCGACGCGCCCGCCGATCTGCGCCAGGAGGCCGAGCGGCACCTGTCGCTGCTCGACGAGCTGGACGAGGGCGAGGGCGCCGGCGAGTGGGCCGCCGAGGCCTACGACACGATGAAGTCCCTCGTCGTCGAGGTAGTGGAGGCCGACCCGGGTCTGCGGGTGCGGGAGCGGCGCACGAAGTTCTACAACAGCCTGCAGAAGGCGACCAAGGTGTTCGAGGAGCTGACCTTCGACGACGCCGGGGAGTTCTACGAGGACGACATGGTGCAGCGTCTGGAGGATCTCCAGCGGGCCGTCGCCGTATGCATCGAGTCGCTGCGCGGTGCTCGCGGGAATCACCCGGTCGGCTGAGCATTCCGGCTGGATCGGGGGTACTAGAGGGCTCTACGTCGGTTCTTCCCGGAGGCTCTCTCGTGAACTCGTTCGTCCACAAGACCCTGGTGGTGCAGCTCCAGGCGGGCGACACGGACCGTTTCTCCGTGCTCGCCCACCTGAGCTACGACGCCGCGGACCCGTTCGCCGTCACCGTGGTCTTCAGCCACGACGGCCGCGTCCTCGCCCGGTGGCAGCTGGACCGGGAGATGCTCGGTGACGCGCTGCGGCGTCCGGTCGGGGTCGGCGACGTGCGGATGCGCCCCGAGTCGCGGGGCATGTGGCGGGAGCTGCGCATGGAGTTCCTCGGCGACGCCCGCCCCGACGGCGGCCGGCACCACGCGGTGGTGTTCGCGTGGGCGCCGGGGTTCGCTGCGTTCCTTCGGGAGACCTACGAGGTGGTGCAGCCGGGTCGCGAGGAGGTCCATGTCGACGACTTCCTGGCGGGCGTTCTCGCCGGGGGCTGAGTCGCGGCGGGTCCGAGCCCCCAGGGCGTCTGCGACACGCTGTGGGACCGACATGTTCCGCGCGCCGGCGCCGGTGTCGTCACCTCGACGTGTGGCGGTACCGGGTCCACAGCGGCAGGACGAACCAGCACAGCAGATACCAGCCGACCACGCCGGCGACCAGGTAGGGCACGAAGCCGTCGTGCGTGGCCACGCGCAGGATCAGCAGCAGTGAGGCGGTCGTCGTGGCGAGCAGCAGCACGAGGCCGAGCAGGGTGAGCCGGGAGGCCAGCTGAACCGCCTGGGGCTTGACGCGCCGCCCGGAGACGAGGCGGTGCAGGGACACCGGGCCTATGAGCGCCCCGGTCGCGCAGGCGCCCAGGACGACCGTCACGAGGTAGATCGTCTGGTCGGTGTCGGAGAGATCCCCGTACTTCTCGGTGAACACCACGGTGAGCAGAAAGCCGAACAGGATCTGCACGCCCATCTGCGCCACGCGGACCTCCTGGATGAGCTCCTGCCACATCCGGTCCGCTCTCTCCTCCTCCGTCTCGTTGCGCCCCCGGCGCATGACCCCGCCCTCTGCCGCGTCCGCCACTGTTCCTCCCGGTGTGAGACCTGAGCCCTCCTCTTTCCCGGGTTCCCCGGAACGAGTCGTCGTCCCGGGGCTCGCGGCGGTTTGAGCGATCAGGGGGCGGTTACACGGACGACGCGAATGACGCAGAACCGAGGAGGTCGTGGACGCATGTCCGGTACGCAGCTCACCGTGACGCTCAGCGGCGGAGGCGCCGACGACGCGCGAGCGGTCGTCCGCGCTCTGGAAGGCACGTTCGGGGCACCGGACGAGCTTCCCGCCGACGAGAACGCGACGGTGCACATGGCGACCTTCGACGGGGAGACGGACGCGGGTCCCGCCGGCGGCGACGGAGAAGGTTCCGGGCGGCTGTCCGCGCCGGTGACCGTCACCGTGCAGGGCAGCCCGGAGGCCGTGAGGCGGGCGAGCGACACGCTCACCCGGGCCTTCACGGCACGTGACGACGGGGCCGCCTCCGGCGACCAGGAGCAGGAGAGGCAGCTGCTCCTGGAGCCGTGAGAACCGGCCTCACCAGCGGGATTCGACCTGGTCCTTGATGCGCCGGTCATACAGGTCGCGGATCGCCGTCAGCGTCTCGCCGGGCAGTTCCGGGAGGCGGGCGGCGGCCGCGTTGGCCCGGGCCTGTTCGGGTGAGCGGGCGCCGGGGATCACGGTCGTGACGCCGGGCTGCTCGATGATCCAGCGCAGGGCCAGCTGGGCCGGGGTGCAGCCCTCAGGGGTGAGCGCCGCGAACTCGGCGGCCGCCTCCACTCCGGTGGCGTAGTCGACCCCGGAGAAGGTCTCCCCCTGGTCGAAGGCCTCGCCGTGCCGGTTGTAGGTGCGGTGGTCGTTCTCCGGGAAGACGGTGTCCCGGGTGTACTTGCCCGACAGCAGGCCGGAGGCCAGCGGGACGCGGGCGATGATGCCGACGCCCGCCTCACGGGCGGCCGGGAGCACCTCGCGCAGGGGCTTCATGCGGAACGGGTTGAGGATGATCTGCACGCTGGCCACATTCGGCCGGGCGATGGCGGTCAGCGCCTCCTCGCAGGTCTCGACGCTGACGCCGTAGGCGGCGACGCGCTCCTCCTCGACCAGGGTGTCGAGGGCGTCGAACACCTCGTCCGTGGAGTAGACGGGTGTCGGCGGGCAGTGCAGCTGCACCAGGTCGATCCGGTCGACGCCGAGGTTGCGCCGGGAGCGGTCGTTCCAGGCGCGGAAGTTGTCGAGCACGTAGTTGGCGGGGATCTGGTCGGCCCGGCGGCCCATCTTGGTGGCGACCATGACGTGCAGGTCCGGGCGGCCGCTGAGGAATGTGGCGATGGTCTGCTCGCTGCGGCCGTCGCCGTACACGTCGGCGGTGTCGAAGAAGGTCACCCCCGCCTCGGCGGCCGTCTCCAGTACCGCGAGGGCTTCCTTGTCGTCGACGTCTCCCCAGTCGGCACCCAGCTGCCAGGTGCCCAGACCGATGACGGAGGCGTGCTGACCCGACCTGTCGAATGTGCGCTCGTCCATGGGCGTCAGTCTGTCATCCGGCACCGCTCCGTGCGGAACGAGCCGAGACGGCCCGTCGACCTCACTCGATTCACTCACACGAGTGAGAAAAGACGACAGGAACCTGTCACGTGTCCATCGGCCCCTAGCGTGACGCCACGTGACCCATGACGCAGTGAGCAACTTCCCGTCGTACGATCCGCGTTGGACGCGCCGGGGCTTCCTCCTCACCGCCGCCGCGCTGGCCGTCGTACCCGGCCTGCCCGCGGATCCCGCGGCCGCCGCGGCGGAGTTGCCGGACTTCCCCGCGGACGTCGCGCTGTACCGCTCGGCGTACCGGAACTGGGTCGGCGAGATCACCGCCGACGGCCTGTGGGCCTGTGCGCCGGGCAGCCCGGGCCAGGTGGTCGCCGTCGTCAACTGGGCGTGGCGGCACGGGTGGCGGGTGCGTGCCCGGGGCGCCGCGCACGGCTGGTCGCCGCTGACGGTGACGGAGGGGACGCCGTCCGGGGCGCCGGTCCTCCTGGTGGACACCGCGGCCCACCTCACGGGCCTCGCCCTGGACTCCCCGGCCGTCGTACGCGCCGGGACGGGCGTGACGATGGAGGACCTGCTCGCCTTCCTGGAGGAACACGGCCTCGGCGTCACGGCGACACCCGCTCCCGGTGTGCTCACCCTGGGCGGAGTCCTGGCCGTCGACGGGCACGGCACCGCGGTTCCCGCGCGGGGCGAGCAGCGGCGGCCCGGGCACACCTACGGCTCGCTCAGCAACCTGATCCTGTCTCTCACGGCCGTGGTGTGGGACGACGGGGCCGGTGCGTACGTACTGCGCACGTTCCACCGCGACGGTGCGGACTGCGCAGCGCTGCTGACGCATCTCGGGCGGTCCCTGGTCACCGAGGTGGTGCTGCGCGTCGGCGCGAACACGAACCTGCGGTGCGTGAGCCGTACGGACATCCCGGCGGGGGAGCTGTTCGCCGCGCCCGGCTCGGGCGACGGGCGGACCTTCGCGAGCTTCCTGGACGCGGCGGGGCGGGTCGAGGCGATCTGGTTCGCCTTCACCGAGCATCCCTGGCTGAAGGTGTGGAGCGTCTCCCCCACCCGGCCGCTGACCTCGCGGAAGGTGACCCGGCCGTACAACTACCCGTTCTCGGACAACATCCCGGGGCCGGTGGCGAAGCTGGTCGGCCGGATGACGTCGGAGGCGGCCTGGTACCTCGCGCCGGTGCTCGGCATCGCCCAGTACGAGGCCGCCGCGCTCGGACTGGTGACGACGCTGTCCGCCGACCTCTGGGGGCCGTCCAAGAACACGCTGCTGTATCTGAAGCCGACCACGCTGCGGGTGCACGCCAACGGCTACGCGGTCCTCACCTCGCGGGACCGGGTGCAGCGGGTCGTCTCCGAGTTCGCCGCGTTCTACCGGGAGCGGCTGACGGCGTACGCCGCCCGGGGCAGCTTCCCGGTCAACGGCTCGGTGGAGATCCGGGTGACCGGCCTGGACAACCCGGCCGACGCCGGGACGGCCGGGGCCCGGCCGCCGCTGCTGTCGGCGCTCCGGCCGCCCGAGGACCACCCCGAGTGGGACACGGCCGTGTGGCTGGACGTCCTGACGCTGCCGGGCACGCCGGACGCGGCGGCGTTCCTGCGCGAGATCGAGCGGTTCCTGCTGCGTACGTTCGACGGCGGGTTCGCGCTCACCCGCGTGGAGTGGTCCAAGGGGTGGGCGTACACGGACGATGAGGCGTGGAGCGACGAGGAGGTGCTGGGCGGCGTCGTCCCGGCGGCGGTCGGCCCGGCCGCGTGGGCTGATGCGGACGCCGTGCTGGACCGGCTCGATCCGCACCGCGTGTACGGCAACGCGTTCCTGGACCGGTTGTTCGCCCACGGCGCGCAAGGCTGATCCAGGGGGCCATGGCCCTCGCGTGCACGGTTCGCGCGACCTTCGGGCCCAGCCAGCGCTTGAACCGGCGCAGCGGTTCCAGTTGCCCGGCCGCTCGGTCGAGCCGGTAGTACAGCTGGGGCGGGACGTAGGGAAGCAGGGGCGAGTGCCTGGCCGAGCAGGGCGAACATGCGCTCCGGGGGCAGGTGCACGTAGCGCGGCAGGTGTCGTACCACGGGGCCGCTGTGGCGGCCGCACTCTGCGCGGGCAGGAGGGCCGCCTTGCGTTCCCTCTCGCAGCGGGCGAGGGCTTGGGGGAGTTCCGGGTGCTCGCGCGGCGCGGCGGCCAGGCTGATGGCGTCCTCCGGGGCGAGGGTGGTGCCGGCGCCGAAGGAGTCGTGCGTGGTGTGGGCGGCGTCGTCGAGCAGGACGAGGTTGCCGCGGTGCCAGGTGTCGTTCGTGAGGGTGCGGAAGGTCTTCCAGGGGGTGCCGCCCGGGCGGCCCAGCAGGGGGTGGCCGTCGAGGACGCGGGCGAAGAGCTTCTCCAGCAGGGCCCGGCCGTCGGCCTCGCTCGCCCGGTCGAGACCGAGACGGGCCCGGGTCTCGGGTGCGCACTCGACGACGCAGGTGCTGCGGTCGGGGCCGTAACCGTATCCGTAGCACCAGATCCAGCCGTGGGCGGTCTCGACGGCCGCGACGATCAGGTCGGCGCCCGAGGGCAGGTCGCCGGCGGTGATCTCGCGCTCGTACTCCAGGCGCACGCCGAGGTCGCGGGCCCGGGCGGCGAGGATCTCCAGCAGCCGGTGGCGGCCGGTGCCGTGCCCCTGGCCGCCGCTGTACCGGGACGTCAGGCCCCGGACGACGCCGTCGCACCACCGGACGGAACCGGCGTCCAGGAGGCCCGCCGACACGGGGTCCTGCTCGTGGAGCCGGTCGAGCAGTGCGCGCCAGTACGTCACGCCCCAACCGTAGGTCGAATTCTCCGGATCGCGTTCGTAGACGGTGATGTCGTGGGACGGGTCCTGCCGCTTGAGCAGGATCGAGAGATACAGACCGGCGGGCCCGCCGCCGACACAGGCGACCTTCACGCACATCCCTGAGGATTACCGAGAGCTGTCGATTGCTGACGCAGGGGAGCAGGACGCGGGCATCGCCGGCCGGACCGCCGAATCGCGCCAGTTTTCCGGCGTGACGCGCACCACGGGTGCTGGACCCCACCGGCAGAAACATCCGCCGCAGCACCCTTCGCGGGTGGAACTTCCCCTTCCACTCCCGCGCGCAGACTCCTCGCGGCAAGATCATCTTCGTTCAACCTTGCACGACATAAGGGGAATTGCCCGGATCGCAGCCAACCGGCTCGCGTGGATTTCTCCCGGTAGCGGGCGGGCCGATAGGCATGCGGGGTCATCAGCCGAACCCACCCAGGAGGTCCGCATGCCGGAACTCAGCCGTCGCAGCGCGCTCACCGCCGCGGCCGTCCTCGCCACGAGCGCGGGGACGCTGTCCGCCCTCACCCCGGCCTCGGCCGCCGGTCACCACGCCTCCCCCGGGACGTTCGACGAGGTGTACAAGGGCCGCCGGATACAGGGCCGGCCGGCCACCGGGTCCGGTCACCACAACCACCACGGCGCGGGATACGCGGTGTTCGTCGACGGGATGGAGCTGCACGTGATGCGCAACGCCGACGGCAGCTGGATCAGCGTCGTCAGCCACTACGACCCGGTGCCCACCCCGCGCGCCGCCGCCCGCGCGGCGGTGGACGAGCTGCAGGGCGCTCCCCTGCTGCCCTTCCCCGCCAACTGACCCGCCCCGCAAGGCAACTGGAGCACCCGCACATGGCTGTCCGCAAGAACCAGTCCACCCTGACCGCCGACGAGAAGCGGCGGTTCGTCGCCGCGCTGCTGGAGCTCAAGCGCAGCGGCCGCTACGACGAGTTCGTCACGACGCACAACGCGTTCATCGTCTCCGACACCGACAACGGCGAACGGACCGGGCACCGCTCACCGTCCTTTCTGCCCTGGCACCGAAGATTCCTCCTGGAGTTCGAGCGGGCGCTGCAGTCGGTGGACTCTTCGGTGTCCCTGCCCTACTGGGACTGGACCGTCGACCGTACGCCGCGCGCCTCGCTGTGGGCGCCCGACTTCCTCGGGGGCACCGGGCGGGAGCGGGACGGCCGGGTTCCGGACGGACCGTTCTCCGCGTCCGGCGGGAACTGGCCGATCACCGTGCGGGTCGACGGCCGTACGTTCCTGCGGCGCTCCCTCGGATCCGGTGTACGGGAGCTGCCGACGCGGGCCGAGGTCGAGTCCGTGCTGGCGATGTCCACGTACGACATGGCGCCCTGGAACAGCGGCTCGGACGGCTTCCGCAACCACCTCGAAGGGTGGCGGGGCGTGAACCTGCACAACCGCGTCCACGTCTGGGTCGGCGGGCACATGGCCACCGGCGCCTCCCCCAACGACCCGGTGTTCTGGCTGCACCACGCGTACATAGACAAGCTGTGGGCCGAGTGGCAGCGCCGGCACCCCGGCTCCGGCTACCTGCCGGCCGCCGGCACGCCGAACGTGATCGACCTCAACGAGACGATGCGGCCGTGGCACGACACGAGTCCGGCGGATCTGCTGGACCACACGCCGCACTACACGTTCGACGTCTGATCAGACGGTCGCGCCCGTGCGGCACTCCGGGTGGCCCCAGCCGCTGTCGTTCTTGGCGATGGGCTCGCCGGCCGCGTACGGGCGGCCGCACTGGCAGCGGCCGGGGAACTTCGCCTTGATCGTGCGCGCGGAGGTCTTGCCTCCTGCGGTCTTGGCGGTCCGGGCCGCGCCGCCGCGCGGGCGGGAGCGGGGGGCCTTGGCCGGGGTGTCCGGGGCGGGCGGCGGCTCGGGAGAGCCGAGGCCGCTGCCCGCGGGCTCCTGGATGATGGCGGCCTGGCTGGCGGCGCGGTCGGCGAAGTCGTTGAGCCGGTCGCCGTCGACCTGGTGGGCGGGGACGTAGCGGAACTCGACCGAGCGGCCGTCCAGGAGTTCGTCGATGCGCACGACGAGGTCCTGGTTGGCGACCGGCTTGCCGGCGGAGGTCTTCCAGCCGTTGCGCTTCCAGCCGGGCAGCCAGGTGGTGACGGCCTTCATCGCGTACTGCGAGTCCATCCGGATCTCGAGCGGCACGTCCGGGTCGGTCGCCGTCAGCAGGCGCTCCAGCGCGGTGAGTTCGGCGACGTTGTTGGTGGCCTTGCCGAGCGGCCCCGCCTCCCACCGCTCCGGCGTCTCGGAAGCGTCGGCGACGACCCAGGCCCAGCCCGCGGGCCCGGGATTTCCCTTCGAAGCCCCGTCACACGCGGCCACAACACGTTCACGCATGCGCTCGATCATGCCATGGCCGCGGGGGCCGTCCGGCCGGGAGGTCCGGGTGCGGGCCGGCGCCTACGCCACGTCGGTCAGCTTCGGCATCTCTCCCTCGGTCTTCGTGGTGTCGATCACCGAGAAGTTCGCGCCCTGCGGGTCGCTGATCGCCGCGAACCGGCCGAACGGGGTGGTCATCGGACCGAACCGCAGCACGCCGCCGAGCCCGGTGGCCTTCGCCACGGCCTCGTCGCAGTCCTCCACGGTGAAGTAGACGTTGATGTACGGCTGCACCTCGGGCGGGAACTCCTCCGTCATCTTCATCCGGCCCAGCACGGTGTGTTCGCCCAGGTCGTAGATCCGGAAGTCCATCTCGCCGTCCCCCATGTCCCGCTGCCGGTAGGAGAAGACGGCGGGGAAGAACGCGTCGGACTTCTCCGGCTCGCGGGTGAAGACCTCGGCCCAGGTGTAGGCGCCGGGTTCGGCCATCATCTGGAAGCCCTCATGGGTGCCCGCCTGCCACACGCCGAAGACGACGCCACCGGGGTCGCGGGCCAGGCACATGGTGCCGAAGTCGGAGACCTTCATCGGATCCATCAGCACCTCGCCGCCGTGGTCACGGATCCGGGCGGCGGTGGCGGCCGCGTCGTCCGCGGCGAAGTACAGGCACCACTGCGACAGGCCCTCCTGGCCGGGCATGGGCGGAACGACGGCGGCGACCGCCTTGCCGTTCGCGTAGGCCTCCGTGTAGTTGCCGAACTCCGCCGACGCCTCGGCGAAGGTCCAGCCGAGGACGTCCCCGTAGAAGCTCTTGGCCCCTTCGAGGTCGCTGAACATCGCGTCGGCCCAGCAGGGGGTTCCTTCAGGTTGCACGGCCATGGCTACGGCCCTCTCCGAATGGGTGGAATCGTCCGCTTCCTCACGCTAGTCATCCCGTGGCCGACCCGCGCGCCGAGCGGACGTCCGCCGGCCACGTCCGGCTGCCGCGCCCCCCGCTGATCGCGACCGGCCGGTTCTGGCCATCCCGTCCTGCGTACGTCTTCCCCCCGGCGCCCGGCTGTGCTTGCCTGAGTGCCGTTTCGGTGGCCGGGGCGGGAGTTGCCGTATGCGCAAGCCGTGGGTCGTGGGAGTACTGCTGGCCGGGGTGCTCCTCGGCGGGTGCGGGGATCCCGCGTCCGGACCCGAGGAGCCGGCACCGGCCGCGCCGCGCGCGTCGGCCACCACCCACCAGCGGGCCCCCGCCTCCCCCGGTCCGAAACCGGGGAAGGCCCCCGAGGTGCTGTACCTCGGCGACTCGCTCGCGATGGAGGGCCAGAAGGTCCTGGGCCAGGAGTTACGCCGGGACCTGAAAGCGCGGTACACCGGCGCCCCCTACTCCGGCACCACCCTGTGCGACTACCTGGAAGGCACGGCCGACCGGTCCCTGGTGCCGGCCGCGGACAAGGCCGCCGCACTGGTGCGCAGGCTGCGGCCCGACTTCGTGGTCCTGCAGTTCTGGGGGAACTCCTGGGGCTACACGCCGTGCATGGACGGCATCACCTACGACAAGTCACCGGCCCGGTACTTCAGCCGCTACGCCGCCGACGCGCGCCGCCTCACCGAGCAGATCACCGCGGCCGGGGGCGGCAGCGGCCCGAGGATCGTGTGGGTGTCCCAGGGCCCGGATCCGATCACCCCCGACCGGGTCCGCCGCGTCAACGCGCTCTACGAGAAGCGGGCCGCCGCCTCGGGCGGCCTCGTGGCGGACGCCGGGAAGGCGGTGAGCCCGGCCACCGGCCGCTACGCGTGGACGCAGTACCTGCCGTGCACGGCCTACGAGCGTGCCCGCCCCGGCCTCTGCACGCAGCCCGGCCGCGACCGCACGGCCCTGCACCGCGACGACGACTATCTGCACTTCTGCCTGGCCCCCACCACCACCAAGCCCAAGCCGTGCCCGGTGCGCTCCCCCGGGATCCTGCGCATCGCCCGGGAGATCACCAAAATCATTCGACAGGCGTCGAGTTGACCGCTCGAATGGTCACCCATGTGCGCGGTACGAATGCATGAGGACGAGCTGGACATCGACGTTTCGCTCGTCGGCCGGCTGATCGCGGGGCAGTTCCCGCAGTGGGCCGGGCTGCCCCTGCGGCGGCTGGAGTCCTCCGGGACGGAGAACGCCATGTTCCGCCTCGGCGCGGACAAGGTCGTACGGCTTCCCCGGCATCCCCGTGCCGTGGAGGCCATCGCGCACGAGCTGCGCTGGCTGCCCCGGCTGGGCCCGGGACTGCCCGCCGCCTCGCCCGAGCCGCTCGGCCGGGGCGAAGCAGGCGACGGGTTCCCGTGGCCCTGGTCGGTCTACAGCTGGCTGGACGGCCGCAATCCGGTGCCCGGCAGGATCGAGGAGCCCGCACTGCTCGCCGGGGACCTGGCCGCGTACGTCACGGCCCTGCGCCGCATCGACGCGTCGGAGGGTCCCCTCGGCTACCGGGGAGTGCCGCTGGCGGCCCGGGACCCCTTCCTGCGCGAGGCACTCGGACGTCTCGCGGGGCGGATCGACACCGCCGCGGTGACGAAGGTGTGGGAGGAGGCCCTGCGGGCTCCGGAGCACACCGGGCCGCCGCTCTGGGCCCACGGCGACCTGATGGCCGGGAACCTCCTGGTCACGGGCGGGCGGCTGAGCGCCGTGATCGACTTCGGCACGGTGGGGGTCGGGGATCCCGCCGTCGATCTCATCGGCGCCTGGTGCCTGCTTCCGGCCGCGGCCCGCGGTGTCTTCCGCGAGGCCGTGGGCGCCGGCGAGGCCGAATGGGCACGCGGGCGGGGCTGGGCCCTGTCGATCGCGGTCATCGCGCTGCCCTACTACTGGGACACGAATCCGCCGGTCGCGGCGAACTCCCGGCATGTGATCGGGGAGATCCTGGCCGAGACGGCGTAGGGGCGGAAAAAGGCTCCGCCCCTACGGAGGCACCTCACTCGCCCGCGTACGCCTTCTCCAGGGTGGCGATGTCGAACTTGCTCATCGCCATGAACGCCTGGGTCACCCGGGCGGCCTTCGCCGGATCCGGGTCGCTGATCATCTCGTCGAGCCGGTCCGGGACGACCTGCCAGGACACGCCGAACCTGTCCTTGAGCCAGCCGCAGGGGCCGGGCTCGCCACCGTTCTCGGTGAGCTTGGTCCAGTAGTGGTCGATCTCCTCCTGGTCCTCGCAGAAGATCATGAAGGAGGTGGCCTCGGTGAACTTGAACTGAGGGCCGCCGTTGAGCCCGAGGAACCGGTGCCCGTTGGCCGTGAACTCGACGGTCATCACACTGCCTGCGGCCTGGGGCGCCCCCTCGGGGTAGCGCACGGTCCTGCCGATGCCGGAGTTCTTGAAGACCGAGACGTAGTGGTGGGCGGCCTCCTCGGCCTGGCCGTCGAACCAGAGACACGTGGTGAAACCATCGGTGGTCATGAGTCCTCCTGGGCGCGTGCGACGCTGTCACCACTGTCGACCGTCCCTCGCCCCGGAACTCATCGGCCGGGGGCCGGCAAATTCAGGTGGCCGTTACACCGTTCAGAACTAGCATCGCGGCCATGACGTCTTCGCCCGCCGACAGCGGCATCCGTCCCTTCCGTATCGACGTACCGCAGAGCGAGCTCGACGACCTCCACGACCGCCTCGACCGGACCCGCTGGCCCGACGAGCTGCCCGGTGTGGGCTGGACGTACGGCGTTCCCTCGGACTATCTGCGCGAGCTGGTGCGGTACTGGCGGCACGAGTACGACTGGGGGGCGGCGCAGGCGCGGCTGAACGCGTGGCCGCAGTTCACCACCGAGATCGACGGCGCGCGGGTGCACTTCGCACACATCCGCTCCCCCGAGCCCGACGCCACCCCGCTGGTCCTCACGCACGGCTGGCCGGGATCGATCGTCGAATTCGCCGACGTCGTGGGGCCGCTGACGGACCCGGCCGCCCACGGTGGCGATCCGGCCGACGCCTTCCACGTCGTGCTGCCCGCCATCCCCGGCTTCGGGTTCTCCGGCCCCACCCGGGAGACCGGCTGGGAGGCACGCCGGATCGCCGACGCGTGGGCCGAGCTGATGACGCGCCTCGGCTACGAGAGGTTCGGCGCCCAGGGCGGCGACTGGGGTGCGGCCATCTCCCCCGAACTGGGCCGCGTGCACCCCGGCCGGGTGATCGGCATCCACCTCAATCTGCTGCCCGGCGCACAAGCCACCGTCGAGCCGGCCGCCGAGGAGCTGGAGGCGCTGAGCCCGGCGGAGCGGGAGCGCACCCTCACCTCATGGCGGCGGTGGGCGCAGTGGTCCCGCGACGGGACGGGCTACTTCCATGTGCAGTCCACCCGGCCGCAGACCCTGTCCTACGCGCTCACGGACTCACCTGTGGGGCAACTCGCCTGGATCGTCGAGAAGTTCCAGGAGTGGACGGACTCCGAGGAGCTGCCCGAGGAGGCCGTCGACCGGGACCTGATGCTCACGAACGTGATGCTGTACTGGCTGACGGGCACGGCCGGTTCGTCCGCCCGGGTGTACTACGAGCGCGCCCACGCCCGGGGCGAGCGGATCGCCGCCCCGCAGGAGCCGTCCACGGCGCCGACCGCGGTGGCGTCGTTCGCCGGTGACCCCCAGATCCCGCTGCGGCACAAGGCGGAGCGGACGGACAACATCGTCCGCTGGACGGAGTTCGACCGCGGCGGGCACTTCGCTGCGTTGGAGAAGCCGGACCTGCTGGTCGGTGACGTGCGGGCGTTCTTCCGCCGGTTGCGCGAGAAGGGCTGATCCTTCGAGCTCTGCCGGTAGCGGATCTGCCGAGGGCAGAGAAACCGTTCGCCGGCATCGTCCGAGGTCGAGAGTGAAGTCGACGGCACATCCCCGACACGTCCGCGGCACCTGTCGCCGCGACGAGGAGAACCCATGACTCCACTGACGGCACTCGCCCCACGGGCGGAGGAGGGCGACACCCCTCCGACCCGGTTCGACGACCAACTGGCCGCACAGCTGCTCGCGCAGCGCATCGTGCTGCTGGGCACCCAGGTCGACGAGGTCTCCGCGAACCGGGTCTGCTCCCAGTTGCTCATCCTGTCCGCGGAGGACGCGCACACCGACATCAGCCTGTACATCAACAGTCCGGGCGGCGCGGTGCACGCGGGCCTCGCCATCTACGACACGATGCGGCTCATCCCGAACGACGTCTCCACGCTGGCCATGGGCTTCGCGGCCAGCATGGGCCAGTTCCTGCTGAGCGTCGGCGCGCCGGGCAAGCGCTACGCCCTGCCGAACGCGCGGATCATGATGCACCAGCCGTCGGCGGGCATCGGCGGCACCACCGCCGACATCGAGATCCAGGCGCAGAACCTGGAGTTCACCAAGCGGACCATCGAGCGGATCACCGCCGAGCACACCGGCCAGAGCCCGGAGAACATCTCCCGGGACGGCGACCGGGACCGCTGGTTCACGGCCGAGGAGGCCAGGGAGTACGGCATGGTGGACCGGGTCGTGGAGTCCCTCTCCGACGTCCGCCCGGCCGCGACGCGACGCAGGATGGGGCTGCAGTGATGGGGACGTACACGATTCCGAACGTCATCGAGCGGACCCCGCAGGGCGAGCGCTCCTTCGACGTCTTCAGCCGGCTGCTCAACGAGCGGATCATCTTCCTCGGCACCGAGATCGACGACGGCGTCGCCAACGTCGTCATCGCCCAGCTCCTCCACCTGGAGTCGTCGTCCCCGGAGAGCGAGATCGCGATCTACCTCAACTCCCCGGGCGGCTCCTTCACTTCGCTCATGGCCATCTACGACACCATGACGTTCGTGCAGGCGCCGATCTCCACGTTCTGCGTCGGGCAGGCGGCCTCCACGGCGGCCGTGCTGCTGGCCGGCGGGGACCCGGGGCGGCGGTTCGTGCTGGAGCACTCACGGGTGCTGCTCGGCCAGCCGGCCGCGGGCGGGCAGCGCGGCATGGTGTCCGACCTCGCGCTCCAGGCCAAGGAGATGGTGCGGATCCGCTCCCAGGTGGAGGAGGTGCTGGCCCGGCACACCCACCACGACGTGCCGACGCTGCGCGCCGACATGGACCGCGACAAGGTGTTCACCGCACAGGAGGCGGTGGCCTACGGGCTGGCCGACGAGGTGCTCAGCCGGCGCCTCGTGAAGGTGTGAGGCGCCGGCCGGGCGGTACGGCTCAGGCGGCCAGGCACATTCCGTCGTGCGACGAGGTGGCCGCCCCGCGGCGGCTGCCGCCCGCGTAGCGCGACGTGACGCGGGTCAGTTCGCCCTGCGCCCTCGTCAGCAGGTCGCCGAGGTTCAGTCCGAGGGCGTGGGCGGCGGCCGCGAGGACCTCGGAGGAGGCCTCCTTGCGGCCGCGCTCCACCTCGGAGAGGTAGGGCATGGAGATCCGCGCCTCGTCGGCGACGTCCTTCAACGTGCGCTCCTGCGCGAGGCGTTCACGGCGCAGGACGTCGCCCACCAGGTCCCGCCACAGCGGCTCCTTCACGGCGGGGGCCGGCGGCGCCTGGCGCGGCGGTGCGCCGGTGGGACGCGCGCCGTGCGGGCGCAGCGGGATGACTCGGGCTTCGTTCGGCAGGTGGCTGGTCACTTCTCCAGCCTAGGAATCCCGGCCGTCGGGGGAAGGGCCCGGCGTTCCGCCCTCGGTGGAATCACCGCGCCCGCGACGGGGGTGGAGGGTGCATTCCGTCCGATTTCGCCCGTGGGGAAATCCGCGGGCATGGTGCGCGTCAACCCGGGTACCCGCAACTCGGGAGTACCTATGCAGATGTCCGCCGTGACGTGGGAGAGGTAATGGAGACCGCCGTGATCCGGTCGAAGGCACAGGTCGTCGAAGAGAACACCGAAGCCAGCGCGGGTGACGGAGCACTGCCGGGCGTCGTGGACCCGCGGTCCGTGGCCCCGCGGGACGCGAGGGAATTGTCCCGCCAGTTCTTCCAGCGCCTGACGGAACTCGAAGAGGGCACGCACGAGTACCAGTACGCGCGCAACACCCTGATCGAGATGAACATGTCGCTCGTGCGTTTCGCGGCCGGACGGTTCCGGGGCCGCGGCGACGACATGGAGGACATCGTCCAGACCGGCATGATCGGCCTGATCAAGGCCATCGACCGGTTCGAGCTCTCGCGTGAGGTCGAGTTCACCTCCTTCGCGCTGCCGTACATCGTCGGCGAGATCAAGCGCTTCTTCCGGGACACGACGTGGGCGGTGCACGTGCCGCGGCGGCTGCAGGAGCTGCGCGTGGAGCTGGCCAAGGCCCGAGAGGAGCTCGCCAGCCGGCTGGACCGCGAGCCGACGGTCGCCGAGCTGGCCACACTGATGAACATCTCCGAGCGCCAGGTGGTGGAGGGGCAGATCGCGGCGAACGGGTACAACTCGTCGTCGCTGGACGCCGCGCTCACCGGCGACGGTCCGGAGGGCGGCGAGGCGGTCCTGGCCGACTTCATCGGCGTGGAGGAGGACGGGCTGCGGCTCGTCGAGGACTTCCACTCGCTCGCCCCGCTCATGGCGGAGCTGAGCGAGCGCGACCGGCAGATCATCCACATGCGGTTCGTGGAGGAGGCCACCCAGGCGGAGATCGGTGAGCGGCTCGGCTGCTCGCAGATGCACGTGTCCCGCCTGATCAAGCGGATCATCACGCGGCTGCGCGAGGGCATGCTGGGCGAGCTGGGCTGCGCCTGACACCGTCGTCCGACCACCGGGTGCCGTCCCCCATGCGGGAGTGGGGCGGCACCCGCTGCCGCGTTCGCATGCGGCCTCATCAGGGTAGCCAGGCCCGCTCAGAGAGACAGCGCGGCGTCATCCGCGCCGCACGGGTGACGCCCTCACCCGGACAGGTCACCCCTTGGCTGCCTCGGAGAGCGGCAGCACGGCGCGCACCCGTTTGCCCACCGGCACCCGTTCCACACTGACCTGCTCGGCAAGCGCGTGGACGATCTCCAGGCCGTGCCGGCCGATGCGCTCGGGGTTGCGGGGGAAGATGCGCGGCAGTGCGGAGCTGCTGTCGTAGACCGCCACCGTCACCGCGGTGTCGGTGCCGACGAGCTCCAGGATGTACGGCCCGTTGCTGTGCCGGTCGGCATTGGTGACCAGCTCGCTCACCACCAGCAGTACGGCGCCGTCGACACGCTCGTCGATACGCGCGCACCACTCGGTCCTGAGCTGATCGAGAAAGAGCGCGGCGAAGGACCGCGCCTCGGCGATGCAGCCCTGCTCGCCGGTGTAGTGTGCCGCTCGCCTCAGCGGTTCAACGGGCACGTCGAAACCAGTCGGTATCACTGCCCCGTCCAGGTGGTCGATCATTCTTTTCTCTCTGGGAAGCCGGACTGGCCGGACGCTCTGCACCAGTGCTCGTACCCCGAGCCGGGCATCACATTCCTGACAGTTCTGCGCCTGTTCGGTACTCCGGGCATTGTCCCCCGTCCGTGGGGCACCCGGAAGGAATCAGGGCCGGCCGAGGGCGGCCGGGCCGGATCGCCGGAGGTGCGCGGTGGCCTGGTGGATATGGCTGGTCGTGGTGATCGCGGCGCTCGCCGCTGTCGCGGCGGTGACGCTCGCGGTGCAGGCCGGCCGGCGGTCGGGGACCGTCATAGCGGTCCGGCGCCGGCCCGGCGGGAAGGGCCTGCGATGAACGAGCTGCTGGCCGCACGGAGCCTGACGACCCTGCCGGTGGTCACCCTGGGCGGTGACGCCGTCGCGCAGGTCAAGGACACCGTCTTCGACCCCGCCGCGGGCCGTGTCACCGGCTTCACGCTGAGCGGCCGGGGCCTGCTGTCGGGGCCGCTCAAGCGGAGCCTGCCCTGGTCGGCGGTGCACGCGCTGGGTCCGCACGCGGTCATGATCCGCGACGCCCTCGCGCTGCAGGACCCGTCCACCGTGGTGGCCCGCCGCGAGGCCCAGCAGGGCCGGGTGCTGCACGCGAAGGTGCTGACCGACGAGGGCGCCGAGGTCGGCACGGTGCTCGACGTCATCGTCGAGGGCGGTGCCAGCGGCCGGGTCGTGGGCTTCCGGATCGCCGCTGCCAAGGCACTGATGCAGGGCTCCAGACGCCGTCGGCACCGGGTGTACGTGCCGCGCGGCGAAACCCTGGCGGTGTCCGGACGGGCCCTGGTCATCCCGGCGGACGCCACCCGTTACGTCGCCGACGACCTGCCGGCCTTCGTCGCCCGGGTCGGCGCCTTCCAGGCCGGGCAGGAGGGGACGGCGTCATGATGCTGTTCTCCGAGGCGCGGGGCCTGCCGGTGCTCACGCTGACCGAGGCGGAAGAGGTCGGCGCCCTCAGGTCGCTGACGGTCGACGCCGTGTCCGGTGTGGTCACCCACGTCCGGGTGAGGGGCCGGCACTCCCGAAGGGAGACCGTGCTGGCCTGGGGCGCCCTGCACGCCATCGGCCCGGACGCGGTGCTGGTCCGCACGACCGCCGAACCGGCCGAGGTGCCGCCGCACCACGAGCTCCCGGGCCTGAGGATCCTCACCGAGACGGGCGACACGCTCGGCGCGGTCCAAGACGTCGCGTTCGAACCGGAGACGGGCCGGATCGAGGCGGTCGTCACCGCGCACGGCGACCTGCCGGCCGATCGGCTGCTCGGGCTCGGCGACTACGCCCTGGTGGTCCGCGCCGCTTGAGCCGGCCGGGTCAGGAGGCCGGGGCCTGTTCTTCCGTGGTGGCGCCGCCGGTGTCGCTCCCGGTGTCGCCGTCGGGCGCAGGCGGCTGGGTGTCCGACGAGGGCGGCTCGTCCGTCGTCGGTCCCGACGTGTCCGTGTCCGAGGTCGGCGGTTCACTCGGGGGCGGCGGTTGCGGCGATGCCGGGTCGGACGGTGCCGTGGGCGTGGTGACGCTCGCCGACGGGGAGGGCTTGTCCGGCTTCTCGGTCTTGTGGTCCTTCTTGCCGGTGTCGCCCTTGTGACGCTCGAACCACTCGCCGTCGGGTTCGCACATCACGAAGACGTCGACCGGCTCCGGCGCGGGCGTCACCATGACGACGTTCGACGACTTGTACCCCGGCCACGCGTCGCCGGTCGTCTTCGGCGCATTCTGCTGGGCGACCGGCGGGGACAGCGGGTTGCCGCACGCGCAGCGCACCTTGGGCACACCGCGGTCGTCGACGAGGACGGCCGTGCCGGCCTGGAGGACGGCCTGGTAGCTGGTGGGGGCGCCGTCCTTGTAGCCGTGGTTGGTGACGCGGGTGTCCATGCGGAGCTGCACGGGGGTGAGCGAGCGCAGGTAGGCGGGGACCTGGGACGGCTGGATCCGGGCGACCGAGGCGAACGCGCGCTGTTTGTCCGGGGCGTCCTCGAAGTACTTGACCTGCTTCTCCACGTCACAGCTGGCGACCTTGCGGGTGCCTCCGTACAAGCCGGGCGCATCGCCCTTCACGCCCCGGACGGCGTTCTGCGGCGCCGACTCGGTGGCCCCCGAGGGCGCGACCGGGGAGGCGGAGCTCTTCTCCTCGACCGTCGACTCGGTGAACTCGTCCGGGCCCGTGTCGGCCGCGGGCTGGAGGAAGACCTCGCCGCTGGACGTGCTGGTACCGCCGTCGGACGCACCGGTGCCGCCGTTGTCGGGCCGGGAGAGCACGACGGCCAGGACCACGGCGGCCACCACGGCGGTGGCGATGATCGCGACACGGGGCACGGACCCCCACCACGGTCGGCGAGGCTCCGGCTCCTTGCCACCTCCGTTCGGCGGCTCCGAGGGTGGGCCGCCGCCCGAGGGCGGCTGGGAGGGACCCGACAGTGGGCCCGAGGGAGGTCCTGTGGGGCGGCCGGACGACGGCGGATCGACGCTCACGAGCTCTTCTCCCGCGTGGGTTCTCTGCGGCCTTCACACACGTGGGGTGATTTGCTCACGTGTATGCCGCTTTTTCCACTACGAGCTCATTGTGTGCTCCAGTCCCGTACGCCCCGCAAGCCGACGCGGACGGACGTCTCCGGCGGGCGCCCGGCACGGGGGCTGCTTAGCGTGGCAGCGTGAGTTCGCGCACCCCCTCCGGCCAGGCACGTACCTCCGGCGAGCGGGCCGTCGCCCGCCATGGCTGGGTGCACGCCCTCGTCACGGTGCTCGGCGGGCTGCTCGCCATGGCGGTGGTGGCCGCTCTGGGCCTGTGGGCGGCTGGGGCGGCGGACCTTCCGGACGGCGCCTTCGCCCCCGTCGTCGCGGCCACCATGGTCACCGCCGTCGGCGGCACGGTGAAGCTCGCCGGAAGCGCCGGCGACCTCGCCGACACGCAGGCCGGCCTGACGGTGATTCCGTTGTCCGTCACGCTCACCGGGGCGCTGGTGATCGCCTGGGGCTTCCTACGGCCGCTGCGGCACCGCGCGGTCGCCGGGGCCACGGAGCTGGCCGGCTGGGCCGGCCGGGTGGCGGCCCTGTGGCTGCTCGCGCTGATCGGCCTGACGCTCGCCGCCCGCCACACCTTCGACATCTCCCTCGGGGACGACACGCTCGGTGAACTCGGCGACGTCTTCGGCGCCTCACCGAAGATCGGCTTCACCACCGACGTTGCGCTGTCCGTGTTCGTCGGCGTCGTGTGGCTGGCCGGTGTGCTGGTGCTGGCGCTGCTGGTGTCGCGCGGGGCCCCGTTGCCCGCGGGGCTGCTGCGCTTCCAGGCGTCGGTGCGGCCGGCCGCGTACGCGATGGTCGCGCTGCTGCTGGCCTGCGTCGTCATCGGCGTGGTCGTCGCGCTGGTCGTCGCGGTGGCCAAGGGGCACGCGCGGGAGACGTTCGCGGTGATTCTGCTCGGCTTGCCCAACCTGGTGTGGCTGGCGCTGACGATCGGGCTCGGCGCCACCTGGAACGGCAAGGTGGAGGGGCCGTTCGGGCTGCCCATGCCGCAGGTCCTCGACCAGGTGCTGCGCACCCCGGACGTCTCCGAGCTGAACCTGCGGACCCTCTCCGAGCACGACGGCCGGGTGTGGTGGCTGCTGGTCGTGGATGTCGTGCTGCTGCTGGCCGCCGCGTTCGTGATGGCGGCCCGGTCGCCGGCCCGGGTGCGGGCCTGGCAGCATGCCGTGCACATGGCGGTCGCCCTCGTGCTCACGGTGTTCATGATCTGCCTCGTCGGGCGTATCTCCGCGCACTACGGCCTGTCCGTGCTGGGCATCGGCGATCTGGGCGGCGGTCTCGGGGGTGAGCTGTTCCTGAGGCCCCAGCTGTGGGGTGCCGTCGGCCTGGCCGTCCCGTGGGGGCTGGTGACCGGGTTCGCCGGGGCACTGCTCGCGCGGCACGTACGGCGGCGCGGCGAGGTGCGCTCCGACAGCGAGAGCTGACGCCGCGCTCTACGTCCGCTGCACGAAGACCGGTTCGGCCCAGCGCGGCGGCGGCTTGGGCCGCTCCTCCCCCGCGCCCGGCAACTGCCGGTCCACCCGCGTGGGCGACCGGGTGGCGCCGGTGCCGCCGCCGGTCGTCGCCGCGCGCAGAGCGGCGACGAAGGCGAGGCAGGACGGGTACCGGTCGTCGGGGCTCTTGGCGAGGGCCTGGGCCAGGACGAGGTCGACCCGCGGGTCGAGGTCGGGCCGGTCCTCGGTCAGCGGCGGCGGTTCGTCGTACTGGTGGGCCCACAGCAGGGCCATGTCGTCGTCGCGGAGGAAGGGCGGATGGCCGGCCAGGGTCTCGAAGACGACGCAGGCGAACCCGTACACGTCGCAGCGGGCGTCGACCGGCTTGCCGGAGATCTGCTCGGGGGCGACGTAGTCGAGTGTGCCGACGAACTGGCCGACCGTGGTGAAGCCGGTCAGCGACAGTGACTTCTTCGTCAGGCCGAAGTCGGTGAGGTAGACGTGCTCGGGGTGGTCGCTGTCGGTGCCGCGGGACACCAGGATGTTGCCGGGCTTGACGTCCCTGTGGACCAGCCCGTGATCGTGGGCGGCGTCGAGCGCGGAGGCGACCTGGGCGGCGACGCGCACGGCGGTGACGGGCGGCATCGGGCCCTCGCGGTCGAGGACGTGCCGCAGGTCGCTGCCGGCGACGTACCGCATGGCGATGTACAGCACGCCGTCCGTCTCCCCGGCTTCGAACACCGGCACGATGTGCGGGTGGTCGATCGCTGCGGCGGCCCGGGACTCGTGGGTGAAGCGGCGGCGGAAGGTGTCGTTGCGGGCGAGTTCCGGGGCGAGCAGCTTCAGCGCGACGGTGCGTTCCAGACGCAGGTCGCGGGCCCGGTAGACGACGGCCATGCCGCCCCGCCCGATCTCCTGCTCGAGCCGGTACCCGGCGATCTGCTGCCCGACCAGCTCGGAGGGCCGCCCGGAGAACAGGCTCGTCTCGCGGTTCAACGGCCCTCACCCTCAGGTGAGATGACCCGGGTGGGCTCATGCCCCACGACCCGCGTGGGCGGCGCCGCAGCCGCCCGATCCGCCACGTCCTCACCCTCGCCCTCTCGCTCCTCGGAGGACACGGCACGCGCGGGTTCGGCGGCGCCAGCAGTCACGACCCTCGTCGGCTCGGGAGCGTCAGCAGACACGACCCGCGTCGGCTCGGGAGCGTCGGGGGGCGCGACCCTCGTCGACTCGGGAACGTCGGGTGGCACCGGTCGTGTGGGCTGGTGGGCGTCGGCAGGCGTCGCCCGCGAGGGCTCGGGGGCCGCACTCGCTACCCGCGAGGGCTCGGGGGTCTCCTCACTCACCACCCGCGTAGGCTCAGGGGGGCCCGGTGCCACCGCCCGGGTCGGCGCCGCAGCTTCGGCAGGCCCGACCCCCTTCGGCTCGGGCGCTTCCGGAGCCACCACCCGAGTCGGCTCCGCAGCCTCCGCAGGCGCCACCCCCGAGGACCCGGGAACCTCATTCACAACCCGAGTCGGCTCCGCCTCCGCACGCACGACCCCCTTCGGCTCGGGCGCGTCCCGAGCGGCCACCCGGGTCGGCTCCGCAGCCTCCGCACCCCCGACCCCCTTCGGCTCGGGCGCTTCCGGGGCCACCACCCGAGTCGGCTCAGGAGTCTCCGCACGCGCCATCCCCGAGGACTCGGGGGTCTCCTCAGGCGCCACCCCCGAGGGCTTGGGTGCCTCGGGTGGGACTACCCGGGTCGGTCCTGCGGGGGCGCCCTGGGCGGGGGGAGGCGTGTCGGGCGGGCGGGCGGTTCCCTCGGCGCGGGGCGTTCCGACGGGGCCCTGGGGTGGTGCCGCCCGCGTCGGGGGATGCACGGGCGGTTCGGCCGGGCGGGACGCCGGTTGGGCCGCGGGCGTCTCGTCCGTCGCGTACGTGGTCAACCGGGTTCCGTCGGCGTACACCCAGTGCCCGTGGGCGGAGTCGTAGAGCCACACGGACTCGCCGTCGACGACGACACCGATGCGCATGCCGTGGGTGCGGCTGCGGAACGCCTCCCGGTCGAGGCCGCCCGCGAGGTCCTCCACCGCGGAGCGGTAGCGCGCCAGGGCTTCCTGCGCCCGGCTCAGCAACGGCCGCGGATCGGCGGCGCGGGTCAGCGCCCCGTCCGCCGCGGGCGGATCCTGCGGTACGGCGACCAGGCGGCGGCCGTCGACCCAGGCCGACCAGCCGTTGAAGCACAGCACATGCCCCCAGTCGCCCTGCCGTTCCAGGAGCTGCACCGGCAGCAGCGGGTCCAGGTCCACGGTGGGCCGGGACGGGTCAGGGGCCTCCCAGGCGGGCATCCCGTGCTGCGGGACGACGTGCGTGGGCCGGAATCCGGGAGTCGTCACAGGCGCTCCCTACTTCCGCATGACGGCCGGTTCGTGCCGGCGCAGCAGCCGGGACACCAGGAAGCCGAACAACACCGACAGCACGACCAGCATCCCGACGTCCAGCAGCCACGTGCCCGCCGAGTGCTCGAAAAGCGGGTCCTTCGTCAGGTCGTCCGGCACGATCCTGGCCAGCCCGACGGTCCCGGCCATCGCGGCCAGCGCCCAGCGCGCCGGCACCAGCCAGCCCAGTTGCTCGAGCCCGGGGGTGGCGGCCAGCTTCAGCAGGGCCCCGCAGAAGACGACCTGGACGATGGCGATGAGCACGAGCAGCGGCATCGTCACCTCTTCCTTGCGCACCAGCGCGGAGACGAGCAGGCCGAGCATCATCGCGGTGAACGCCAGCAAGGCGACGGCGACCGTGATCTCCACCAGGGGCGGCATCAGCACGCCTTCACCGCCGGGTGCGTTGAGGTCGACGCCGAGCAGCGCGACCAGGGTCAGCACCACCGCCTGGAGGACGGTGATGACGCCCAGGACGATGACCTTGGACATCAGATACGCCGATCTGGACAGGCCCACCGCCCGTTCCCGCTGGTAGATCACGCGTTCCTTGACGAGTTCGCGCACGGCGTTGGCGGCCCCGGTCAGTACCGCGCCGACGCACAGGATGAGCAGCGCGTTCATCGCCGTGTCGAGCGTCAGCTTGCCGCCCGCCAGGGCACGCGCCATCGCGCCCATCACGAACGGCAGCGCGATCATGATGATCAGGAAGGTGCGGTCGGCGCTGAGTGCGGCCGCGTACCGGCGCACCAGGGTGCCGAGCTGGGCGCCGCGGCTGCGCGGCCGGGGCGGGGCGGTGATGACGACGGGCTCGGAGCGGGGCTGCTGGGGCTGCGCGGAGGCGTCGGCCACGTACCGGCCGTGGAAGGGCGAGACGAGGTACTCCCCCGCCCAGTCCCGGTCTGTGTCCCGGTCGAAGGCCTCGAAGGCCTCCGGCCACTCCTCGAAGCCGAAGAAGGACAGGGCGTCCTCGGGCGGCCCGTAGTAGGCGATCTTTCCGCCGGGCGCGAGCACCAGGAGCCGGTCGCACACGTCCAGACTGAGCACGCTGTGCGTGACGACGATGACGGTCCGGCCGTCGTCGGCGAGGCCGCGCAGCATGTGCATCACCGAGCGGTCCATGCCGGGGTCGAGGCCGGAGGTCGGCTCGTCGAGGAACAGCAGCGACGGCTTCGTCAGCAGCTCAAGGGCCACGCTGACGCGCTTGCGCTGGCCGCCGGAGAGGCTGTGCACATGCTGGTCGGCGCGTTGCTCCAGGCCCAGTTCACGGATGACCTCGTCGACCCGGGCGCGCCGCTCGGCCTTGGCGGTGTCCTGCGGGAAGCGCAGTTCGGCGGCGTAGGAGAGAGCTTTGCGGACGGTCAGCTGCGCGTGCAGGATGTCGTCCTGCGGGACCAGGCCGATGCGCTGGCGCAGCTCGGCGTAGTCGCGGTAGAGGTCGCGGCCGTCGTAGAGGACGGTGCCGTGGTTGGCGGGCCGCTGGCCGGTGAGGGCGTTGAGGAGCGTGGACTTGCCGGCGCCGCTCGGGCCGACGACGGCGAGCAGGCACTTCTCCCCCACCGGGAACGACACGTGGTCGAGGAGCGTCTTGCGGCCGCGGTCGACGGCGACCGCGAGGTCCTGCACGTCGAGTGAGACCTCACCGGTGTCGACGTACTCCTGGAGTTGGTCGCCGACGAGGCAGAACGCCGAGTGGCCGATGCCGACGATGTCGCCCTGGCCGACCGGGGCGGTGGTGACGGGGCTGCCGTTGAGGTACGTGCCGTTGTGGCTGCCCAGGTCGGTGATCTCGTAGGTTCCGTCGGCCAGGGCGCGCAGTTCGGCGTGCCGGCGCGAGACGATGAGGTCGTCGATGACCAGGTCGTTGTCGGTGGCGCGGCCGATGCGGACGGTGCGGGTGGGCAGCGGCCGTACGGTCGTGGGCTGCCGGTAGGTGCCGGTGTGGGCGGGCATGGAGACGGCGGAGGGGCGTTCCGCGGTGCGTGGGACCGGGGCGGGGCGGCCCGCCAGGGTCATGCGCGGTCCGTCGGCGGGATTGCCGAAGCGGATGACGCTGCCGGGTCCGACGTCCCACTCGTGGACGCGTCGGCCGTCGGCGTAGGTGCCGTTGGTGCTGTCCTCGTCCTCGATGGTCCAGTGACCGTCCTCGGGCTTCAGCACCGCGTGGTGCCAGGAGACCCGGTCGTCGTCGATGACGATGTCGCACAGCGGGTCACGTCCTACGTGGTAGTCGCGGCCCGGGATCATCACGGTGGTGCCCGTCTCTGTCTCCAGGACGAGTTCCGGTGCTACCGAGGGTTGCGCCATGGTCAAGATTCTACCGATTTGCCCTGATGTGCGCCTGGGCGAGCGGGGTGTACGGCGGGTCAGCCGACGGAGATGCCGACGAAGGGAGCCGTGCGCTGCATCCGCAGGGCGTCCACGGACTCGGCGAGCAGTTCGTACTCGGTGGTGTCGTCGCTGGTGGCGATGCGCACCAGCCGTCCGGCCGCCAACTCCTCGGCGACCCGCTCCTGCTGGGCCGGGTCGGCGCACCAGGCGCGCAGCAGCGCGGGCACGTCGGGCGCGGTGGGGGCGACCGGCACGAGCGCGCCCGGCGGTAAGTGCTCGGCGTCGGGCCGGGGGTCGAGGCGCTGGGCGATCCAGGAGGCGCGGTCCCGCAGCCACCACAGGGCGAGGGCGAGGGTGGGGGCCCGATAGGTACCGAGGGGCACTCCGATACGGCGGCCGTCGCAGACTCCGTATGCCGTGACGTGGCACAGAAATTCGTCGTGCACGTGACCCTCCCCCGTTGCCCTGCCCGTCTGCCGGCCCGGCCTCGCTTGTGTGCGGCTCGCGTGCTGTGCGTGAGGGCGCCGTCGCGCGAAGTGAAAACGCTCTCGCAGGTCAGTATGTTCACTACTGAATCACTGTCACCATGAATTTCCGGCCACTCTCCTGGCATATTCACCCCCCGCGTTGGCCGAAATCCGGCGAGTGGTGGCGACGGCCCATGACTCCGGAGGTAATCGACGCTCCCGGCGGGTGCGGGCAAGGTGGTCGTACCGGCTTCACCGAGAACGGGATCCGGGCTCTGAACAGCAGATACGACCTCCTGGAGGCTGACCGCCATGTCCGAAACCGCCCACCGCTACGAGGACGCCGTCACCCGCTATTTCGAGGCCTGGAACGCCGAGGAACCGGCGGCGCGCGCCAAGGCGGTGGCCGCCGCCTGGACCGAGGACGGCGGCTACGCCGACCCCCTGGCCGACGTCAGCGGCCATGAGGAGATCGCGGGGCTGATCGCGGCGGCCCGCGAGCGGTTCCCGGGGTTCGAGTTCCGGCTCACCGGTGGCGTCGACGGGCACCACGACACCGCACGCTTCTCGTGGGAGCTGGTGAGCGCGGCCGACGGCTCGGCGCCGGTCGCCGGGTCGGATGTGATCACGCTGGACGGGCAGGGCCGGATCAGGACCGTGCTCGGATTCCTGGACCGGGTGCCCGCCGGGGCGTGAGGCCGGCGTCCCCGATGAGTTCTCCGGTGTCCGGCCGTCTGCATGAGGGAGAGGCCGCCGAGCACCGGAGGACGCCATGGCCACCACGGGAGAACTGGACGCGGAGTTCACCGCGGTCCTGCGCAAAAGCCCCGCCGAGGGCGGCTGGACCTTTCTGGTCTGGCCCCGGTCCGTCGAGTTCTTCGGCACCCGCGGCCTGGTCAAGGTCCGCGGGACGATCGACGGGCACCCGTTCCGCAGCTCGTTCATGGCGCTGGGCGACGGCACGCACAAGCTGCCCGTGAAGGCGGGCATCCGCCAGGCCATCGGCAAGGAGGAGGGCGACACCGTGACCGTGCGCCTCGAGGAGCGGATCAGGTCTTAGGCCGTGTCCGCAAAGTCCCGCCTGCCCCGCGACGCCTGGCACGCACTCTCGCCGCACCGGGCGAAGCCCCAAGTACATCCGGTACGAGGGTCTCCGCCCGGCACGCCGAGAGCACGCACCAGACGCGCGGAGCCCGCCCTCCGGGCGAACGACGGGACTTCGCGGACACGACCTAGCCCGAGTGTCCGGGGGCGGCCGCCCCCGACAGGCGGACGCGCTACTGCTTGACGATGGCGTCGATCCGGGCCAGCTCGTCCGCGTCGAAGTCCAGGTTGCGGATGGCGCCGACGCTGTCCTCGATCTGCCGCGCGCTGCTCGCGCCGACCAGCGCGGAGGTGACCCGGCCGCCGCGCAGCACCCAGGCCAGCGCCATCTGGGCCAGGGTCTGGCCGCGGGACTTCGCGATGTCGTTCAGGTCCCGCAGCCGGCCCACCAGGTCCTCGGTGAGCGCGTCGGAGTTCAGGAAGGGGCTGTCGCTCGCGGCCCGCGAGCCCTCGGGGATGCCGTCGAGGTAGCGGGCGGAGAGCACGCCCTGCTCCAGCGGGGAGAAGACGATCGAGCCGACCTGGAGCTCGTCGAGCGCGTCGAGCAGGCCCTCGTCCTCGGGGCGGCGGTCCAGCATCGAGTAGCGCGGCTGGTGGATGAGGAGCGGGGTGCCCAGCTCGCCCAGGATGCGGGCGGCCTCGCGGGTCTGCTCCGCGGAGTAGTTGGAGACGCCGACGTACAGCGCCTTGCCCTGCTGCACCGCCGAGTGCAGGGCGCCCATCGTCTCCTCGAGCGGAGTGTCCGGGTCGGGGCGGTGCGAGTAGAAGATGTCGACGTAGTCCAGGCCCATCCGCTTCAGGCTCTGGTCCAGCGAGGACAGCACGTACTTGCGGGAGCCCCACTCGCCGTACGGGCCCGGCCACATCAGGTAGCCGGCCTTGGTGGAGATCACCAGCTCGTCGCGGTACGGCGCGAAGTCCGACTTCAGGAACTCGCCCAGCGCGGACTCGGCGGCGCCGGGCGGCGGGCCGTAGTTGTTGGCGAGGTCGAAGTGGGTGACGCCGAGGTCGAAGGCGCGGCGCAGGATCGCGCGCTGCGTCTCGACGGACCGGTCCGGGCCGAAGTTGTGCCACAGGCCGAGCGAGAGCGCGGGGAGCTTCAGACCGCTGCGTCCGGTGCGCCGGTAGGGCATGTCCGCGTAGCGGTCGGGGTGTGCGGTGTACAACGCGACTCCAGAGGGTTGGCGCGGTCGGGATGAAACCGGTGTCCACTCTGGCGTGACCTGCGCCCATGCGTCCAACAGAAGAATCCGATGGAATTCAGCGGCTACGCTTCTCAGTCATGGAACTGCGCCACTTGCAGCACTTCGTCGCGGTCGCCGAGGACCAGCACTTCACCCGGGCGGCGGAACGCCTCCTGGTGTCCCAGTCGGGCCTGTCGGCGTCCATCCGGGCGCTGGAGCGGGAGCTGCAGACGCCGCTGTTCGTGCGCACGACCCGCCGGGTGACGCTCACCCCGGCCGGGCGGGCGCTGCTCGGCGAGGCGGAGCGGATCCTCGCACAGGTGCGCTCCGCCCACGAGGCGGTGGCGGCGGTGCAGGGCGTGCTGCGCGGCATGCTCGCGCTGGGCAGTGAGCAGTGCATCGCCGGGGTGCACGTGGCGGGGCTGCTGGCGGCGTTCCGGCGGAGCCACCCGGACGTGGAGATCTGTCTGCGGCAGGCGGGCTCGGGGGCCCTCGCCGAGGAGGTCGCGGCCGGGCGCCTGGATCTGGCGTTCGCCGTGCGCACAGCCCAGGAGGACACCGACCAGCTGCGGACGGTGCCGCTGACGAGCGAGCCGATGACCGTGCTGTGCCATCCGAGCCACCGGCTCGCGGCGGCCGGGGGCGCGGTGACGCCGGAGGATCTCGGCGGTGAGGTCTTCGTCGACTTCCACCCGGACTGGGGGCCCCGGCGCACCACCGACGCGGCCTTCGCCGCCGCGGGCGTCCGCCGGAGCGTCGCCCTGGAGGTCAACGACGTGCACAGTCTCCTCGACCTCGTGGACGAGGGTCTCGGCATCGCCGTCGTGCCGCGTCACTTCCGGCACAAGCGCGCGTCGCTGACCGCCCTGCCGGTGAAGGGTGCCGGAGACGCGGTGTACGAGACGGTGGCTCTGCTGCCGCCCGAGCAGGCGACCAGTCCGGCGGCCCGGGCGCTGATGGCCCTGCTGGAAACCGGGGGCCTGGCACCACCCCAGGAGAGTGTCCACCCCTCCTGACCCGATCCGTCCCGCGCACCAGACTTGTGACCGTCCCCGAAGGCAACTGCGGTCAGAAGTAGGCGAGATGACGGATCACACACGACGTAACGTGCTGCGCGGCGCGGCGGCGATCACGGCGGCCGGCGCGCTGGTCGGCACCGGAGCGGGAGGAGGGCCCGCCGTGGCAGCGTCCCGGACCCCGCGCCGCTTTCCCTTCCTGGAGGACGCGTTCGAGCCGGTCACCGAGGAGCTGACGGCCTTCGGCCTGCCGGTCACCGGCCGTGTCCCGCACGAGCTGAACGGCCGCTACCTGCGCAACGGCCCCAACGTCCTGGGCCTGGAGGATCCGCGCGCCCATCACTGGATGCTCGGCGAGGGCATGGTGCACGGGGTGCGGCTGCGCGCGGGCCGGGCCGAGTGGACCCCAACCGCTGGGTGCGCTCCTCGCAGGTGGCGAAGAAACTCGGCGAGCCCTACCCGGGGCCGGTGCCGCCGGACGACTTCCCGTGCAACACCCATGTGATCCCCCACCGGGGGCGGATCCTCGCGCTCCAGGAGAGCGGGCCGCTGCCGTACGAACTCGACGACGAGCTGAACACCGTGGGCACGTACGACTTCCGGGGCACTGTCAAGGGCCCGCTCACCGCGCACACGAAGTTCGACGTGGCCGCCGAGGAGCTGCACGCGATCGCCCACCACCCGACCTGGAACCACGTCCGGCACCTGGTCGTCGGCCCGACGGGCCGGGTCGTGCGGACCACGAGGATTCCGGTGGCGGACGCGCCGATGATCCACGACTTCGCGCTCACCGAGAACCACGTGGTGATCCTCGACATGCCGGTCACCTTCGACCCGGCGGTCGCCGAGCGCGGCGACATCGTGCCGTACGTCTGGAACGACCGGCATCCGGCACGGGTCGGCGTGCCGCCCCGCAAGGGGGCGCGGTCCGCTGGTTCGAGGTCGACCCGGTCTTCTACTCGCACACCCTCAACGCGTACGAGGAGGGGCCGCACATCGTCGTCGACATGACCAACTTCGACGCGCCGTTCCTCGTCGCCGGCAACGGCTCGGGCGGCCCCTACGGAGCGGGCACGCCCCGGCTCGACCGCTGGACGATCGACCTGCGGCAGGGGCGGGTGCGGACCAGGACCCTCGACGACCGCCCCCAGGAGTTCCCGCGGGTCAACGAGGCGCTGGTGTCCCGTCGGCACCGGTACGGCTGCTCGGCCGCGGCCGCGGAGATGTCGCTCGCCTACCAGGCGGTCGACGGCATCCCGCCCGACGGGGCCTTCGCCAACGCGCTCATCAAGCACGACCTGCTGTGCGGCACGTCCGAGGTGCACCTGCTGCCCGAGGGCGCGGCGGCGAGCGAGGCCGTGTTCGTGCCGTCCGGCCCGTGTGACGGGAGGGCGGCTGAGGACGACGGATACGCGATCGCGTATGTGCACAACCCCGACCGCGGGGCCTCGGACCTGGTGATCCTCGCGGCCCAGGACTTCACCGGGGAGCCGGTGGCCCGCATCCATCTCCCGGGGCGGGTGCCGCTGGGCTTCCACGGGAGCTGGATTCCCGACGCGTGAGCCCCGTCGCGCGATCCTCGGCGCGTAATCCCCCGCGCGTGATCCTCGACGCGTGATCTCCTGCGATGCGCGATGGTGGAGCTATGTATGCGAAGGACATCCTCATCGACGGCTACAACCGCATCCGCGAAGAAGTCCACGCCACCGTCGAGGGCCTCGGGCCCGACGAGCTGAGCGCCCGACCCGCCCCCGACACCAACTCGATCGCCTGGCTGGTCTGGCACCTCACCCGCGTCCAGGACGACCACATGGCCGACGCCTTCGGCCATGAACAGGTTTGGCTGTCCCAGGACTGGGAGAAACGCTTCGGGCTGGACCTGCCCCGCCGCGACACGGGCTACGGCCACAGCCCCGCCAAGGTCGCCAGGGTCCGGGTCGATTCCGGCGAGCTGCTGACCGGCTACTACGACGCCGTGCACGACCAGAGTCTGGACGCCCTGCGGGGCCTGGCGGCCAAGGACCTGGAGCGCGTCGTGGACGAGCGCTGGGACCCGCCGGTCACCCTGGGCGTCCGGCTGGTCAGCGTCCTGTCCGACGATCTCCAGCACATCGGACAGGCCGCCTACCTCCGGGGGCTGCTTCAGAGCGCGGCGGCGTAGCCGGGCAGCACGACGTCCCGGATGAGCGCGTTCCGCTCGTCGAAGGGGAGGAACGCGCTCTTCAGGGCGTTGACGGTGACCGTGCGCAGATCCTCGACGGTCCAGCCCGCCTGCTCGACCAGCAGGGACATCTCGCGGGTCATCGTGGTGCCCGAGACCAGCCGGTTGTCGGTGTTGAGGGTGACGCGGAAGCCGAGGTCCTTGAGCGCGGTGATGGGGTGCTCGGCGATCGAGGTGGCGGCGCCCGTCTGGAGGTTGGACGTCGGGCACATCTCCAGCGCGATACGCCGGTCGCGCACCCAGCCCGCGAGCCGGCCGAGCTTGTCCGCCGCCAGGTCCGGGATGTCGTCGGTGATCCGCACGCCGTGCCCGATGCGCTGGGCGCCGCACACCTGGAGGGCCTGGTGGATGCTGGGCAGGCCGTGCGCCTCCCCGGCGTGGATGGTGAACGGCACGTTCTCGCGGCGCAGGTGCTCGAAGGCCGCGAGGTGGTCGGCGGGCGGGAAGCCGTCCTCGGCGCCGGCGATGTCGAAGCCGACGACACCGGCGTCCCGGAACGCCACGGCCAGGTCGGCGGCCTCACGCACCCGGTCGAACATCCGCATCCCGCACAGCAGGGTGCCGACCCGCACCGGCGTGCCGGCTGCAGCCGCCTTCGCCATGCCCGCCGCCAGGCCCTCCTGGACGGTCTCCACGACCTCGGCCATGGTCAGCTCGCCCTTGGTGTTGAGCTCGGGGGCGTAGCGCACCTCGCCGTAGACGACGCCGTCGGCGGCCAGGTCGAGCACGTACTCCTCAGCCGTGCGCAGCAGGCCCTCGCGGGTCTGCATCACGGCGAGGGTGTGCTCGAAGGTGGCTATGTAGCGCACCAGGTCGCCGGAGTTGGCGGCCTCGTAGTACCAGGCGGCGAGCTCGTCCGGGTCGGTGGTGGGCAAGGTGTGGCCGACCGCGTCCGCCAGCTCCACCACGGTGGCGGGGCGCAGGCCGCCGTCGAGGTGGTCGTGGAGCACGGCCTTGGGGAGGCGGCGGATCAGGTCGGCGTCTACGCGCGTAGCAGTCATGGCGGGTCTTTCCTCGTGCAGGTGGTTCGAAGCGGCGGGAAGGGGTCAGTCGGCGGGTTGGAGCAGGTCCCAGCGGTTGCCGTACAGGTCCTGGAAGACGGCGACGGTGCCGTACGGCTCGTGCCGCGGCTCCTCCAGGAAGGTCACGCCGGCGGCGGCCATCCGGGCGTGGTCGCGGGCGAAGTCGTCGGTGTGCAGGAAGAACCCGACCCGTCCGCCCGTCTGGTCTCCGACCCGGGCGGCCTGGGTCTCCCCCTTGGCGCGGGCCAGCAGCAGGCCGGTGCCGGTTCCCGGGGTGCCTGGTTCGACGACGACCCAGCGGGATCCGTCGGGCCGGGGCGTGTCCTCGGCGAGGCGGAATCCGAGGGCGTCGGCGTAGAAGCGGATCGCCTCGTCGTAGTCGTCGACGACGAGGGTGACCAGGGCGATACGTCTCATCAGGGCCTCTCGGAGCGGGCGGTTGACCGGAGAGGTTATACGTAAAACCCCCTCGATGCCAACTGCCTGCCGACGGTCCGCCCGAGTTCTGTAACTACTAGTATGTACACTCGCGACCCCGACTCTGGAGGCCCCATGCCCTTCGTCCGTATCGACACGCTCCGGGCCGGCCCCGAGCGCCTCGCCGCACTCGGCCGTGCCGTGCACGACGCCCTGGAGGAGACGATCGGCATCCCGCCCGACGACCGGTTCCAGGTGCTGACGGACCACGACGGCACGTGCGGCACCCTGCGTCACGACGACTACCTCGGCGTGCACCGCGACGACGGCATCGCCTACATCGCGATCACACTGCGCTCCGGTCGCACGCCCGCGCAGAAGCAGGCGCTGTACCGCAGGATCGCAGAGCTGTCTCACGCGTACGCGGGCACCGAGCCGCGGAACGTGTTCGTCGTGCTGACGGAGAACGAGTCGGCGGACTGGTCGCTCGGAGAAGGTGTGGCGCAGTACGTCGAGAGTCCTAGGTCCCGGGACTAGGACCGCGGCCCGAGGCGCCGGGCTCCTGTGACCGCTAGCGTCGCGTCCATGAAGATCATTGAGCCACCCCGCACCCCCGGGCAGCGCAAGGCGGACCTGCTGGGCCGTCTGGAGCGGGAGATCGACATCTGGGTCGCGACGGCGGATCCCGAAGGGGTGCCCTGTCTGGTGCCGCTCTGGTTCGTGTGGCACGACGAGGCCGTGTGGCTGTGCACCCGGCTGACCAACCCCACCGGCCGCAATCTCCGGGACGGCGGGCGGACCCGGCTGGCCTTCGGGGACACCCGGGACGTCGTGCTCGTCGACGGTGAGGTGCGGACCTACCCGCTGCTGGAGGTGCCGTCTGCGGCGGCCGAGGCGTTCCGCGTGAAGACCGGCTGGGATCCGCGCGAGGACCACGCGTCGTACGCGTTCTTCCGGGTGCGGCCGCGCGGGGTGCAGGCGTGGTGCGAGCAGCACGAGCTGCCGCGCAGGCATCTCATGCGGGAGGGTGTCTGGGCCGGGTAGCCGTCACTCAACCGGCCTTGTGGCGCGCCGCGTTGAGCCGCGCCAGCTCCTCGTCGGTGAGGCGGATCGCGCCCGCTGCCACGTTCTGTGTCAGGTGATCGGGGTTGCCGGTGCCCGGGATGGCGAGGACGTGGGGGCCCTGGTGCAGGGTCCAGGCGAGGCGGATCTGGGCGGGACTCGCGCCATGGGCCCGGGCGACGGCGCGGACGTCTTCGTCGTGGACGGTGGTGGCGCCCTGCTCGGCTGCCTCGCCGGCGACGGCGAAGAACGGCACGAAGGCGATGCCCAGTTCGCCGCAGATGCGCAGCAGTTCGTCGGTGGCGGGGTCGGGGCGGTCGAGGGCGTACCGGTTCTGGACGCAGACCACCGGGGCGATGGCCCGGGCCTCGGCGAGATGGCGGGTCGTGACGTTGGAGATGCCGAGGTGGCGGATCAGGCCCGCCTCGCGCAGCTCCGCGAGGGCACCGAAGTGCTCGGCGATCGAGTCGTACTTCGGCATCCGGCGCAGATTGACCACGTCCAGGTGGTCGCGGCCGAGCTGGCGCAGGTTCTCCTCCACATGGCCGCGCAGGTCCTCGGGGCGGGCGGAGGTGCCCCACTCCCCGTCGTAGGCCCGGTGGGGGCCCACCTTGGTGACGATGACCAGGTCGTCGGGGTAGGGCGCGAGCGCGCGGTTGATGAGTTCGTTGGCGGAGCGCAGCGACGAGAAGTAGAAGGCGGCCGTGTCGATGTGGTTCACGCCGAGGTCGATCGCCTTGCGCAGGACGGCGATCGACCTCTCGCGGTCGCTCGGTGTGCCGTGGTGGAAGGCGGCGCTGCCCGTCAGCCGCATCGCGCCGAAGCCGACGCGGTGGACGGGCAGGTCGCCGAGTTTCCAGGTGCCCGCGGCGTCCGCGGTGATCGTCTGTGAGCCCATCGGCGGAGTCTCACACACGGCGCGCGGACCGGCGAAACCGGTTTACGGGTACGTGTACGAGTTGAGGTCGGTGACGGCGGAGGCCGGGTTGCCGCGGTCGTAGTGGTCGACGGCGAGGAAGTTGGGCTTCTTGCGGGCGGCCGGCTGGCAGAACCTCTGGGCGCGGTCGGCGAGTTTGGTGTTGTCCGTGCCGGCCGTGCCGGACAGCGGGACGTCACGGAAGTGGTTCATGACGAACAGCGGACGGAAACCGGGCTCGGTGCGGGTGAGTGGGATGTTCGTGTCGGCGCCGTACCAGCGGCTGTAGCAGGACCAGTCGGAGGTGCCGACGCCCGAGCCCATCGACCAGTGGTTCTCGACGGTCCACTCGCGCTGGTACATGACGCCGAAGCTGTCCCGGGTCAGGCCTCCGGCCTGGTCGGCGGCACGGGTGCGGTCGGTGAAGATCAGCAGCCGGTCGCCGGCGGCGGCCAGGTCCGCCATCGTCGGCCAACCGCTTTGCCGTACGCCGGTCAGGTCGGGCCGGTAGAGCACGTCCGACAAGCCGTTGACGCGGGCGAGTTCGGCGCGCAGGACGGCCGGGTCGACGTAGTCCTCCAGGAAGACGGTGACGAACTGGTCGGGGTGGGCCTTGAGGAAGTCGACCATGCGCTGGAGGTCGACCCACAGGGCGACGGGCCTGCTGACGAGGGTGCAGCTGTTGTGGCAGAGGATCGCGCCGTCCGGGGTCTGGTGGATGTCCAGCATGAATCCGCGTACTCCGTCGGCGAGTTGGCGTTCGATGCCGCGGGTCTGGTTGGGCACGAGGTTGACGAAGGGCGGGGCGAAGCCGCCGTCGACGCCGTTGGCGTACGCGTTGTGCGTGGTGAGGAACGTGACCTGGTCCAGGGTGCGCCGGTCCTGCGGCGGCATGGGGCCGGTGGCGGGGGCGACCGGGGTGAGGTACCAGGCGGCGAGGTCGCCGGATCCGCCGAGGGCGAGGCGGGCGGGGTAGTTGGCGCCGGGCGGCTTCGGTGCCACCGTCAGGTGACGCGTGGTCCCCGGTGCCTTGAGCGTGTGGCGGTCGGCGTCGAGCGGGATGATCTCCCAGGGGGCGTCGGTGCTCGCGCAGGCGACGGTCGCGGCTTGCTCGCCGCTGCGGCCGAGGCAGGTCCCGGGCGCGTCGGTGCTCTCCAGGAGGTACGAGGAGCCGTTCGGCTTCAGCTGCCACTGCTGGCGGTCCTCGTTGCCGCGGGGTCTGTGCTGCTCGACCGCGCCGCCGCTGTCGGCCGCGTTGAGCCCGGTCGTGGCGCTCTGGACGTAGTACGTACCCGGGGCCGGAGCAGCGGCGGCAGCGGGCTGGGGGGCCACGACCACGGCGGCCAGTGCCGCGGTCGTGGCGAGCAGGGCGTGGGGGGTGCGCAGTCGCATGAGGGATGCCCTTCCGGTCAACCAGTCAGGTTCATGACATCCCGCATGACACCACGCCGCGGGGTCCGGCGTCAGCAGTACAGGTTGCCGCCGGGTGACGTCCCGAGGATCTGCGTGAACCGCTGGTAGTTGCTCACGCGGCTCTGCACCTGCGCCGGGTTCTTGCCGTCGCACTCCAGGGAGCCGTTGATGCTGCGGATCGTCTGGCCGAACCCGGCGCCGTTCACCATGGCGTTGTGCGGGGTCATGGAGCCGGGTCCGGTCTGGGTGTTCCAGTACCACAGGGCCGTCTTCCACGCGACGGCCGAGTCGTTCTGGACCAGCCAGGGGTTGTTCAGCAGGTCGATGCCGAGCGCGTCGCCCGCGGCCTTGTAGTTGAAGTTCCAGCTCAGCTGGATCGGACCGCGCCCGTAGTAGGCGGCCTGGCCGGCCGGACAGCCGTAGGGCCGGCTCCAGTCGCAGTAGTGCGGATAGTTGGCGGTGTTCTGCTCCACCACATGCACCAGACCGCCGGTCTCGTGGCTGACGTTGGCGAGGAAGGCGGCGGCCTCCTGTTTCTTCACCGTGTCGCTGCCGGCGTTGGCGAAGCCGGGGTAGGCGCTCAGGGCGGCGGTGAGACCGCTGTAGCTGTAGAACGAATTCCGGTTCGGGAACATCTGGTTGAACTGGGCCTCGTTCACCACGAAGCGGGCGTTGGGCGTGCCGGGGCCGTTGTCGCAGGCGTACGGCTCCCAGTACCAGGTGCTGATGACCGGGTCGTAGCCCGGGTTGGCGTGCTCGGCGATATACGCCTTGCCGTCGGTGTAGCGGACGATGTCACCGGCGGCGTACGACTTCCCCGCCGTCCAGCTCGGGTAGCTGGAGCAGGCGGCGGCCGAGGCGTTCGAGGCGGGCAGGAGCACCGGCGCGGCGCCGGCGAGGGCGAGGGTGGCCAGGACTGCGGAGATACGGCGTCTCGACACGGGTGCGACTCCTTCGCGGAGCACGGCCGCACCCTGTCGGGGGCAGGGTGAAGCAGACCCTTGACCGCACGCACCGGTGGTCCGGTCACGGCGTGGGGGCGGCCGTGGTGGGGGCTGTGGAGGCACACTCAACCGCGTTGGTCTGTACCAGTCAAGGGTGTAGACCAGTCGGGTTCTGCACTGGGTGACGGCCCGTCATCCCCGCTCGGCACTCACCCGCGCCGTGTGCTCCAGCGTCGCCGCCAGTCGGTCCAGCAGGGACCGCAGCAGGTCGTCGTCGCCGTCGCCGAGCGGGGGCCAGCCGGCGCGGACCGCGCGGTCGACGC
This sequence comes from Streptomyces hawaiiensis, assembly GCF_004803895.1. Taxonomy (NCBI): domain Bacteria; kingdom Bacillati; phylum Actinomycetota; class Actinomycetes; order Kitasatosporales; family Streptomycetaceae; genus Streptomyces; species Streptomyces hawaiiensis. The sequence continues at coordinate 627,351 of NZ_CP021978.1, forward strand.
GCTGCCAGTACGCCTGGCCGCGCGGGGTGAGATGGGCGAGGACGCGGCGGCGGTCCAACGGATCGACCCTGCGGTGCACGAGGTTCTGGTCGACGAGCTGGTCGACCAGCTTGGTGAGCGTCGGAGGCGGCAGGAAGGCGGCCTCCGCGAGCCCCGTCATGTGGTGCCCCTCGCCGTCGGACAGGGAGGCCAGCACCCGCCACGCGTCGAGCGAGCAGCCCTCCGCCTCCAGAACGCCCTGCAATCGCCGCGCCGCGAGCCGCTCGGCCCGGGTCAGCAACTGCGCGAGGTCGTCGGGCCGACGGGGGGTGGGGCTGGGCATCCCTGCTCCTCTGTCAACGGGGGGTGTCCATCGTAGGAGACGCACTGGAGTTCGTCCGGTCCAGCCGGAATCATGGCGCCATGTTCCGGCACGACCTCCCCGCGCCCGAGTGGTTCACGGCCGACGACTCGGTGCTCGGCGTGGCCCTCGTCTTCCCCCTGCGGGGGCCCGCCGGGATCTTCGGGCCCACATGTGAGCTGTGCGCGCGGCTGGCCGCCGAGGAGGTCAACCGGGACGGCGGCGTGCTCGGCAGACAGCTCCGGCTGGTGCCGGTCGACGGCTCGGGGGCGCCGCAGGAGGTCGCCGACGAGGTCGAGGCGCTGGTGGATCTGGGGGCCGTGCAGGGCGTCACGGGCTGGCACATCTCCTCGGTGCGGCAGGCCCTGGCGCCGAGGATCGCGCACCGCGTCCCGTACGTGTACACCGCGCTGTACGAGGGCGGGGAGGACACGGCGGGGGTGTTCCTGACGAGTGAGACCCCGCGCGATCAGCTCCGGCCGGCGATGGAGCTGCTGGCACGCGAGCGCGGGGTGCGGCGCTGGTTCGTGGTGGGCAACGACTACGTGTGGCCGCGGCACACGGCCCGGTCGGCACGCGGGTACGCCCGGCGCTTCGGCGGGTGTGTCGCCGGTGAGGTGTACCTCCCGCTCGGCACCCATGATTTCGAGCCGGTGCTGCGCCGCGTCGAACGCTCGGACGCCGACGCGGTGCTGATGCTGCTCGTCGGCAGTGACGCGGTGCGCTTCAACCGGGCGTTCGCGGAGTACGGCCTGCACGCGCGCTGTCTGCGGCTGAGCACGCTGATGGACGAGAACATGCTGGTGGCGAGCGGCCCGGCGGCCACCGAGGACCTGTACAGCACCGCCGGGTTCTTCGCCTCGCTGGCCAATCGCGACACCCTGGACTTCCAGGGGCAGTACGCCGCCCGCTACGGCGTCGAGGCGCCGGCCCTCGGCAGCCTCGGCGAGTCCTGCTACGAGGGTGTGCTGCTGCTGGCCGCCCTGCTGAAAAGGGCCGGGACGCTGGACGTATCGGCGATCGGCGCGGCCGCGGGGGCGGTGTCGTACGAGGGTCCGCGCGGGCTGCTGCGTCTTCGGGACGCTCATGTGCGCCAGCGGATCTACCTGGCGCGGGCCGACGGGATCGACTTCGACGTGCTCACGGAGCTGGACACGCACCCCTGACCGGACGGTCCGGTCGGCGACACACCCCCGGATCGGCGCCCCACGCCGCCCGACCGCGAGAATTCCTCCCATGACCACCACATCCCATCCCCTCGTCACCCGTGCACAGCGACTGGCAAGCGATCTCCTCCTCCCGCAGGCCGAGCGCGTCGACCAGGAGGGTGTGCCCGCGAGCCATGTGGAGGCGGTGAAGCGGGCGGGGCTGCTCGGGGTGGTCGCGCCGCAGGAGTACGGCGGGGCGGACGCGCCCGTCGCCGTGGCGCGGGAGACCGCGGAGATCCTGGCCGGGGCGTGCTGCTCCACATGGTTCGTACAGACACAGCACCACACACCGGTGAAGCTGCTGGCCACATACGACTCGCCCGTCCGGGAGAAGCTGCTGCGCCCACTGGCGACCGGCGAGCTGATGGCCGGCATCGCCTTCGCCCATGTCCGTGCCTTCCCCCGGGTGCCGGTGCGGGCCGTTCCCGAGGAGGGCGGTTGGCGGTTCGAGGGCAGGGTGCCCTGGTACACCGGCTGGGGTCTGAACGACGTGATGCTGCTGGCCGGGGTGACGGACACGGCCGAGGTGGTGTTCGTGTTCGCCGAGGCACGCGAGCAGCCCAGGCTGACGGCGTCGGCGCCGATGCGGCTCGCGGCCCTCACCGCTGCCCGAACGGTGTCCCTGGACCTGGACGGCCTGCGGGTACCGGAGGAGGCGGTGGTGCTGCGCACGTCGCAGGAGGAGTTCGCCCTGATCGACCTGCCCCGGGCCGCCAACGCCAGTCCGGCCGTGTTCGGGGTGGCGCACGCGGCGCTGGACCTGGTGGCGCAGACCCCCGAGGGCGTGGAGACGGCCCGGTCGCTGCGGGCCCGGCTCGACGAGGTCCGCCGGGAGGCCTACGCCCTGGCCGACCGGCCCGCCCCGCACGATTGCGTACCGGAGCGACTGGCCGTGAAGACACGTGCCTACGACCTCCTGCGCGCGGCCACCACCGCGGCGATCGTGGCCGGGGGCGGCCGCTCCATGGACCTGGGCAGCCGGGCGCAGCGGCTGGCGCGCGAGGGGATGTTCCTGCTGGTGCAGGGCCAGACGGCCGAGGCACGCCGGACGCACCTCGGCTCGCTGGCGTCCGGCTAGCCGAGCCGGGGCACGGCCGACGCCCGGTCCGTCCGGGACGGGATCTTCCCGCAGAACTCCGCTTCGATGACATCGATATAGAGCGAGGAGTCCGGGAGCCAGTCGCCGTTGATGTTGAACGTGAGCTGGTGCTTGCCGTCCTGGGTGCCGACCATGGCGGACAGGGAGCCGTTGGTACGGCCGGTCTTGCCCACCACCTTCACACCGCAGGACAACTGCGCGAACTCGACTCCGAGTCCGTAGCCGATGCCGTATCCGCCCGGGACCTCGTCGAACATCTCCTTCATCTGCTTCTGTGGCAGCAAGTCACCTTTGACGAGAGCGCGTTGGAACCGGTTGAGGTCGCCGCTGGTGGAGATGACATCGCCGGCCGCGCCCAGCCAGGTCATGTTCTGTTCGGTGGCGTCGTGGGTCTCGGCATCGGGGGCGTCCTGGTGGAGACGGGAGTAAGCGACGGGGTGCGGCTTCGGCACCTGTGGTGCCGTGCCCGGGAACGACGTTTCGCGCAGCTTCAGGGGCCGGATGATGCGACGGGTGATCTCCTGCGCGTACGAGCGGCCCGTCGCCTTCTCGACGACCATGCCCGCGACGACGAAGTTGGTGTTCGAGTACGACGGCTTGCCCTCCGGGTCGGGCTGCGGCGGGTGCCTCAGGGCGATCGCCACCAGGTCCTCGGGCTCATAGGTGTCGTACCGGTGCTCAGGGAAGCCGGGCCCTGTGGTGGCGTGGCTGAAGTCGGGGTCGTCGGTGTAGTTGGCGATGCCGCTGGTGTGATTGAGGAGCTGACGCAGTGTGACCGTGTTGCCGTCGTAGCCGTTGCCGCGCACCAGGCCGGGCAGCCGGCGTTCGACCGTGTCGTCCAGGTCCAGTCTGCCTTCCGCCTCCAACTGGAGCATGACGGCCGCGACGAACGTCTTGGTGATGCTGGCCCCGCGGAAATGGTCACCGGCCGACCGCATACGGCCCGTACCGGTGTCCGCGTAGCCGTACTCCCCGAACCAATTCCCCTTGTCATCGCGGACCTTGGCCGCGGCTCCCGGGAGTCCGCCCTTGTCGACCAGCGCGCGTAACGCGGTCCGGGTGGCCTCGTGGCCATGCTTCGATTCCGCTGCCTGCGCTGCCGGGGCGAGTGCCGCGGTTCCGGCGGACAGCGCCACGGCCAGGGCGATCGAGACGGTGCGTGCAGCACGCTTCTTCAAGGGTGTGCCTCCTGGTCGCCAAGGGGCCTGCGTGCCCCCTTGGTGACCAGGACGCCCACGTCCGGCTCCAGGGTTGATCCTTTCGGGAGGGGAGCCGCCGGGTGTCAGCTCGCGGCCGGCACGAAGGGGGCCGGAGCCTCGGGCGCGGTCTCCTTGCCCGCGGGGTGCCGCCACAGTCCCTGCGCGGCGAGGCGCGGCAGGACGCCCTCGCCGAACCAGTACGCCTCCTCCAGGTGCGGGTAGCCGGAGAGGATGAACTCGTCGATGCCCAGGGCGTGGTACTCCCGGATCCGCTCGGCGACCTCGTCGTGGCCGCCGACCAGGGCGGTGCCCGCCCCGCCGCGCACCAGGCCGATGCCGGCCCACAGGTTGGGGTGGATCTCAAGGCGGTCGCGGCGGCCGCCGTGCAGGGCGAGCATGCGCTGCTGCCCCTCGGACTCGCTGCGGGCGAGCCCGGCCTGCACCGACGCCACCGTCTGCGGGTCGAATCCGTCGAGCAGCCGGTCCGCCTCGGCCCAGGCCTGCTCGGCGGTGTCACGGGTGATGACGTGCAACCGGATACCGAAGCGCAGGGTGCGGCCCTGTGCGGCGGCCAGCGACCGGATCCGGGCGATCTTCTCGGCGACCTGTGCGGGCGGTTCGCCCCAGGTGAGATAGACGTCGGAGTGCCGGGCGGCGATCTCGCCGGCGATGGGCGAGGAGCCGCCGAAGTAGACCTCGGGCACGGGGTCGGGCACCCGGGCCAGTGCCGCGTCCTCCACCCGGACGTGCTCGCCGTGCAGGCCGACGGTTTTCCCCTCCCACAATTCCCGTACGACCTGCAGGAATTCGCCGGTTCGGCGGTATCGCCCGTCCTTGTCGAGAAAGTCGCCGAAGGCGCGCTGCTCCCTGTTCTCGCCTCCGGTGACGACGTTGAGCAGCAGCCGTCCGCCGGTCTGCCGCTGGAAGGTGGCGGCCATCTGCGCGGCGAGCGTGGGCGAGATCAGTCCCGGCCGGAAGGCGACGAGGAACTTCAGGCGTTCGGTGTGCTGGGCGACCATCGCGGTGGTGAGCCAGGCGTCCTCGCACCAGGCGCCGGTGGGCGTGAGGGCGCCCGCGAAGCCCACTTCCTCGGCGGCCCGGGCGATCTGGCTCAGGTAGGCGACCGTCGGCGGCCGGTCCCGCCCGGACGCGGTGGCCGGGGTGCCGTGACCGCCGCCGACGACATGGCGGCTGTCGCCGTTGGTGGGCAGGAACCAGTGGAAGGTGAGGGACACGGGGGTCTCCGATCGAGGGGGAACGTGCGGTGGCGCGGCGGCGGGCGGTGTCAGCCCGCCGCCGCCAGCAGCGGGGTGCGGCCGAGCGCCGCGGAGAACTGATCGACCACCTGGCCGAGTGCCTCGTTGGCGGCCGGCGCGACGGTCAGGGAGCCGTCGTCCTGCACGACGATGTCCTTGTCGAGGGTGAACCAGCCCTGCACGATGTGGGCCGCGCCCATGGAGTTGAGCACCGGGCGCAGGGCGTAGTCGATGGCCAGGACATGGGCGACGCTGCCACCGGTGGCGAGCGGCAGCACGGTCTTGCCGGCCAGGGCGTACTGCGGGAGCAGGTCCAGCAAGGCCTTCAGGACACCGGAGTAGGACGCCTTGTAGACGGGTGTGCCGACGACGACGCCGTCGGCCCGCGCGAACAGCTCGGTGGCCTCGACGATCGCGGGGTGGCGGAAGTCCGCGCCGAGCAGGGCCTCGGCGGGGATGGTGCGGACGTCGAGCGGGATCACGTCATGACCCTGGGCCGCCAGCCGCTTGTCCAGCCGGCGCATCAGTCGGCTGGTGCGGGAGGAGGCGGAGGGGCTGCCGGAGACGGACAGGACGGTGGCCATGGGCTCTCTTTTCAGGCAGAAGGCGCGACTGCGCGCAGGCAGAGCCGAATTCGGGAACGCCCCGTGCAAAAGGCGTACTGGAACGCCGAATTCAGGCGTGCGGGAAACACACCGCGCGGGACGGGCGTGCGGGACATCGCACCGCGCAGGACGTCACGCCGGCACGGCAGGGTGCGGCCGACGGCGGGTACGGCGGTGTGGGGAAGCGGCGAGCCGGAGGACTCAGGCTGCGGCGCGACAGGAAGCGCTGGAGACGCGCGCGAGGTCGACGTGGCGTCGCCGCGTGAGGTCCAGTCGCATGGTCATGCCATGGATCGTGGCAGTGGGGGACGACGCCCGTCAAGAAATCCGCGGCCCATCTCGTATTCCGGACCGCGGATTTCACAAAAGGTGACCCGAAAGGCCGTGCGGGACGGAGGAATTCAGTCCTCGTCCGCCGGAACGACCACGAGGAAGGCGTCCGACTCCAGGTCCATCACGACGGTGGCGGGCTCGCCCTCGGCGCGGCGGCGGGCCGCGTACTCCTCGGCGGGCCACGATCCGCGCGGAGACCCCGCCGGGAACCGCTCCAACACCTTCGCGCTGATGGCCGCAGTCACGTCCGCTGCCCTCCCCTGTCCCGCGCCGCCCGCCTGGGCGACGTCGATCGGTCGCTGTCGTACACATCCGGATGCCCCCGATCCGGCCGGACATGTACCGCCGGGTAGATATCACACCCTCTTACCCACCTCTACACATAAAGGGGAAATAAGAGCAGAATGATGCTTACGCGGCGCTTACCGCATACCTCTCCAGACGCGGTCGCCCTGCACCAAGAAGGAGACGAGTCATGGCCAACGTCTCGCCCACCAGAGGTGACATGACCACCCACCCTGATGCCTCCGAGATGCGGGACCGGTACGCCCGCGTGCTCGGTGGCCGCGATGTGGCGCTCGTGGACGGACCGGTGTTCCTGCTCGGTCTGTACTGCGCCGCCTCCCCGTGGATAGTCCACTACACGACCAGCCAGCCGGCGCTCGTGACCCACAACCTGATCATGGGTATCGCGATCGGCCTGCTGGCGCTCGGGTTCACTCGCGCTCCGGAGCGCATGTACGGCCTGAGCTGGGCCATGTGCGCCCTCGGAGTGTGGTTGATCATCTCGCCGTGGGTCGTGGGCGAAAGCCCGGACGCCGGTGTCGTGTGGAACAACATCATCATCGGTGCACTGGCCGTGATCCTGGGGCTGGTGTGCGCCGGAACGGCGGCGAAGGCCTCGTCCAGGCCGTAGCGCTCCGCCGGAAGGGAACTCAAGGCCGGTCCGCGTCCCGGACCGGCCCGCCCATGTCCGCCCGGCGACCGCCCGCGGTGACGGGACCCGGACCCGGAGTGACCCGGCCGCCGGGGGCACACGCACTACAGCGGGGGTCCCGAGGAGATGGACCAGTGGCTCATCCAGATCGGCCTCGCGGCGCTGGGCATCACCGCGCTGGACCGTTCGAAAGCACGCCGCTGACGGCGTAGGGGCGCCGGGACCGGCCGTGGGTGGACAGCCACCAGCCACAGTGCCGCACACCACCCGGCCCGCGCCGCCCTCCGCCGGCCGCGCGGGTCTCAGCGGTGACTCGCCGACCGCAGCGCGGCGAGCCCCTCACCGCTCGACGCGTAGAGCGGCGTCCAGCCGAGTTCGTGCTCCGCCTTGGCGCAGGACATGCGGAGCCGGGACGACATCATGGTGTGCGCGTACGACAGGGGTTTCATCAGCCACAGCGGCACGGTCATCGGCTCCGGCAGTCCGAAGACCCGGGCGACGGCCTCGACGTGGGCGCGGAAACCCATCGGGGTGTGGTCCGCGATGTTGTACGCCTGCCCCGGCCGGCCGCGCTCCACGGCGGCGACCGCCGCGCGGGCGGCGTCCGTGAGCTCCACCCACGGCAGCACGCGGGCCCGGTCGCCGGGCACGGGCAGCCGCCGCCCGCGCAGCGGGGGCAGCAGGGCGTCGGTGCCGCCGGGCCCGTAGAAGAGTCCGAAGCGCAGCGCGATGCCCTCCAGCGCCTCCGCGTCGAAGGCGAGCCGCTCCTTGGTCCGCATGGCCGCGATGTGCCGTTCCAGCCGGGGTGTGCCGCCGCGCGGGCCGAAGGGGTCGTCCTCGGTGAGCGGGCGGTCGCCGTGGTCGCCGTAGCCGTACCCGAAGGCCATGGACTCCACGACGAAGCGGCGGGCGCCGGTGGCGCGGGCGGCCTCGACCAGGTGCGCGGTGCCCTGGGTGCGCAGCGCGTCGGTGGCGTACATGTCGCGGTCCCGCATCGGGGGCTTGCGCAGGGCGGTCGCGGCATGGATCACGGTGTCGAAGTGGTGCCCGTCGACGGCGCGCAGCAGCGCGTCGCGGTCCATGAGGTCGGCGCGGATTCCGTTCTCCCGGCTCCGGCCGAGCCCCGTGACCTCGTGGCCCGCCTCGGTCAGGGCGCGTGTGATGTGCCCGCCGAGGACGCCGCTCGCGCCCGCGAGGAGGATGCCCTGGTTCTGGTCGTTCGTCGTCATGACGGTGCGACGGATCGGCCGGGCACGGATGTGACATCCGCGTCCCCCGCCCGGCTACGCCGTGTACACGTACGGCGTCGTGGTCGTCAGCGGCACGAAGCCGAGCCGTTCCAGGATCGGCCGGCTCCGGCTGGAGGCGTCGACCTGGAGGTAGCGGTAGCCGAGGGTCCTGGCGGCATGGGCGCGGTGGGCCACCAGGGTGCGGTAGATGCCGCGGCCGCGCCAGCCCTGGACGGTGCCGCCGCCCCACAGGCCGGCGAAGGGCGTGCCGGGTACGAGTTCCATGCGGGCCGCGCTCACCGGCTCGTCGCCGGCCATCGCCACGACGGCGACGACGGTGTCCGGGTCGCCCGACAGCCGGGCGAGGAGCCGGCGGCGCAGCCAGGAACTGTCCGCGCCGAACGCCTTCTCGTGGACGTCGGCCACGAGATCGACGCCCGCCGGGTCGGTGACCTGCACGACGCGCACGCCCGCGGGCGGTTCGGTGTCGAGGCCCAGGGCGTCGGCTTCGCCGATCATCAGCGTCTCCTGGGGCTCGGGCGTGAACCCGGCCGCGCGCAGCCGCCGCCCGAGATCCGCCGGCCCGTCGTGCCCGTACAGCTTCCACTCGAAGTCGAGGCCGAGCCCGGTGTAGTGGCCGATCTGCCCGGCGATCGCCGCGTCCGCTCCGGCCTCGTCGAGGGCGGACCACACGACGCCGTTCCAGCCCTGCGGGGAGGCGACCTGGCGGACGACACCGCCGGTCCGCTCGACACGGGCGTCGGGACCGTCCGGCCGCGCTCTCTCACGCAGGTGGCGGTCGAACAGGGCGAGAAGCTCGGCATGATCCATGGACGGACTTCAGCAGCCGCCGGGCCGGACGGCAACGGGTTTTCCGGCGCGGCGGCCCCGGTCCTTTCCCGCCGCGTACAGGCGCCCTAGGGTCCTGTTGATCGCATCGTCACGGGGAAGGCCGGCCACATGGTCGTGAAGGACACCGAACTGCCGCACCTGCGCCGCTGCGTGGAGCTCGCGGCCGAGGCCCTGGAGGCCGGGGACGAGCCGTTCGGTTCGGTCCTGGTGGGCGGGAACGGCACCGTCCTCGGCGAGGACCACAACCGGGTGGCCTCGGGCGACCGCACGCGGCATCCCGAGTTCGAACTGGCGCGCTGGTCGGCGGCGCACCTCACGCCCGGGGAACGGGCGGCCGCCACGGTCTACACCTCCGGCGAGCACTGCCCGATGTGCGCGGCCGCGCACGCCTGGGTCGGTCTCGGGCGCATCGTCTACGTCGTCTCGTCCGAACAACTCGCTTCCTGGCTGGGTGAGTTGGGTGTCCCCACACCGCCGGTGCGGGCACTGCCCGTGCACGACGTCGCACCCGGTGTAGTCGTTGACGGCCCCGTCCCCGAACTGACCGGTCAGGTACGGGAGTTGCACATCAGGTTCCACCGCGGACGCGGCTGAGCTCCGGAGTGCTGTTCCTGCTGGTGATCCTCCGGCTGGCGGGCATGGTCGTGGCACATCGCCACGCGGTGACGCGGGAGCTCGCCCTGCGGTGTGCCGCTCCGAGGGGGCGACGCTGTACGCCGACGACGCCCACGGCTTCGGCGTGATCGGGGAGCGCGGGCCGGGCCAGACGTGCCCGTACGGCATGCGCGGCAACTGCGTGGTGCGGCACACCGGGGAGTCGTACGACGGGATCGTGCTCGTGGGCGGATTCTCCAAGGCGTACTCGTCCCTGCTGGCGTTCCTCGCACTGCCGTCGGAGCTGAAGAACCGGCTGAAGACCGCGGCGGCGGCGCCCTATCTGTACTCGGGGCCGTCGCCGACGGCGTCACTGGCGACCGCGCTGGCCGGGCTGGACGTCAACGATCGCCGGGGCGACGCGATCCGGGCCGACCTGTACCGCAAGACGGTCCGGGTCCTCGACCACCTGGAGGGCATGGGGGTGAGCACCCTCCACTCGGACCGGCTGCCGATCGTGGAGGTGCCGCTGGCGAACACCTGGTCGCCGCGTTCATGGAGAACATGCCGACGTACCGCATCGGTCCGGCCTCCAGCTGGCCGGGCTGCCCGGTGAACCCGGCGACCGTCACGGAGGTCTTCACTCCGCTGACCCGCGACCTGGACGTGACCCACATCGACGTGGACCCGACCCTGCCGGACTACGGGGACTCGGGGATGGTGCTGCTCACCGGGGTGGCGAAGGCCGTGTAGCCCGTGAGCAGTCAGCCGTCCGACCCCGGGCGGAACCTCCGGCGCAGCACCACTCCCCCGGCGACCAGTGCCGCGCTCGCCGCGACGGCCTGGAGGGTGTGGTCCGTGCCCGTGTGGGCCAGGGCACCGGTGGCGTGCCGGGGGGTGTGCGGGGCCGGCTCGGGGGCCGGCTTCGCCCGGGGCGGCGTGGTCGGCTTCGGGACCTGCTTCGGCGGATGCTGGGGGCGCACCGGCCGATGGCCGCCGGGGGTGTTCGAGGCCTCATTGCCGGCCGCCGGGTTGCCGATGCCGACCACGTTCACCGAGTTGCCCGTGACGTTGACGGGGAGATCGACCGGCAACTGCACGCCGTTGCCGGAGATCACGCCCGGCGAATCCTTTCCGCTGCCCTCGGCGACCGCGCCGCCGGACCTGCCCGGCCGGCCGCCTCGTCCGTCGTCCTTGTTCGCGCAGCTGTTGCCGGCGGCGGGGTTCAGGAGCCCCACCACGTTCACGGTGTTCCCGCACACGTTCACCGGGACGTGCACCGGCAGCTGGACGGTATTGCCGGAGACCACCCCGGGCGAACCGGCCGCCGAGCCGCCCGCGCCGGAACCGGCGTACGCGGGGACTGTCACGGCCATCGCGCCCGAGGCGGCGGCGACGGCGATCACTCCGTTTCGGGTAACCCGTCTCATGGGACCCCTGCCTTCCAGACATCGTCGCGGGCACTCACCCGCACCGGATAGAACGCGGGGCGCCCGGTCCGAGTTATGGCTTATCGGCCTTTCACTCCATCGAGCGGCCCGGTTGTCGAACTAGCGGTAAAGCCCTTCGTATGCGGGCTTCGCACGCAGACTCGTCCGGGGGCTTCCCATCTGGGACGAGCCGTGCAGGTCACGGCGTGTGACCCTGCCCCGCCCGCCCGGAGGCGCGGCTTCCGGGGCCCGCATATGGTGAGCGAGGGCGCCGATCCCGGTCCGCTGCGGGGCGCCCCGCGTCCCTGGAGGCACCGATGCTGGCCAAGCTGTCCACGCGCTCCTCGATACGGCGCTGCGCGGTCGCCGGCACGGCCGGACTCGCCCTGCTGGGCACCGCACTGCCGGCCGCCGACGACTCGCCCCCCGGCCTCACGCGCTTCTACGACCAGAAGGTCACCTGGTCGAAGTGCGAGGGCATGGACATGCCGAAGGACCTGCAGTGCGGGAAGGTCACCGTCCCGCTCGACTACGCCGAGCCCGGGAAGGGCACCCTCGACGTCGCCGTCGCCCGCTACCGGGCCACGGGCAAGTCCCGGGGCTCGGTCCTGCTGAACTTCGGCGGCCCGGGCGGTCAGGGCGTGGCCCAACTCGCCATGGGCGGCAAGGACTTCATGGGCCTGACGAACGGCTACGACGTAGTCTCCTTCGACCCCCGCGGCGTCGGCCGCTCCTCGCCGGTCAGCTGCGGAAACGCCTCGGACAGCGCCCTGGACGCGACCGACGGCAACGCCGACGTGACCGACCCCGGGGCCGTCCTCGAAGAGCTGCGCGCGGCGGCGGCCGAGTGTGCCGAGCACTCGGGCCCGGTCCTGCCCCACATCGGCACGGTCGACGCCGCCCGCGACCTGGACGTCATGCGCGACGCGCTCGGCGACGACAAGCTCAACTATCTGGGCTTCTCCTACGGAAGCCGGCTCGGCGCGGTGTACGCGGCCCAGTACCCCGAGAAGGTCGGCAGGATGGTGCTGGACGGCGTCGACACGCTGACCGAGCCACTGGCCGACCAGGGGGTGGTGAGCGCCCAGGGACAGCAGACCGCGCTGGAGAACTTCCTGACCTGGTGCACGGAGGACATCGCCTGCCCGTTCGGGCGGATTCCGCGCGAGGCCCGGGAGCACGTCGTGGACGTGGTCGAGTCGCTCGACAAGGACCCGGTGCCGACCGACTTCGGCGAGGCCTTCTCCGGCCAGGACTTCGCCGGCGCCCTCGGGCAGGGCCTCTACAGCAGGGAGCTGTGGCCCTCGCTGCAGCGGGCCATCGGCCGACTGCTCGAGGACGGCGACCCGAGCGGCCTGGAGGCCTTCCTGTCCGGGGGCTTCACCCTCCCGCTGCGCGGCCGCCCGCACGCCGGACTCACCGACCCCGCGGACGTGCCGCTCGACAACCTGCCGGCGGCGCTGATGGCGGTCAACTGCGCGGACGATCCCGACCGCCCCGCCGCCGCGCAGATCACCAAGGACCTCGGCCGGCTGCGCGCCCGCTACGAGCAGGCGTCACCCGTCTTCGGCCGCTACCGGCTCACCCAGGTGCTGATGTGCTACGGCCGCCCCAAGGGCACCGACTACATCCGCGACGACGTCAAGGACGTGGACACGCCGAGAATGCTGCTCGTCGGCACCCGGGGCGACCCCGCCACGCCGTACCGCTGGACGGTGGAGACGGCCAGGCGGCTCGGGTCGTCGGCCGTGGTGCTCGACAACCGGGGCGAGGGCCACACCGGCTACGGCTCGTCCAAGTGTGTGCACAGCAAGGTCGACGCCTTCCTGCTGTACGGAACGCTGCCGCCGGACGGCAGCTCCTGCGGCTCCGACCGCGACGACGAATGAGATCGACTGCCCCAAATGCCCCCATGGCGAATTCGCTCTATCGTTCTGTCATGGAGAGCGTTCTGAGTCCCGCGACCCTTGCCGAGCTGCGGCGCCCGCGCCCCTACCCCGCGGTCTCCGTGCTGACGCCGACACATCGGCGCGATCCGTACAACACCCAGGACCAGGTCCGGCTGCGCAATGCGGTGGCCGAGGCCAAGAGGCAGCTGGAGGCCGATCCGGCCGTCACCCGTGAGCGACGCACCGAGGTCGCCGGGCACCTCGACCGGGCCCTGACCGAGATCGACCTGACCCACGCCGAGGACGGCCTGGCGATCTTCGCCGCCCCGGGCGAACACCAGGTGTGGTCACTGGCGAGGTCCGTACCCGAACGCGTGGTCCTCTCGGACACCTTCCTCACCCGCAACCTCGTCTCCGCCCAGACGGCCGGGCGCCCCTTCTGGGTCCTGTCGCTCGCCGCGGACCGCGCCACGCTGTGGAACGGCGGCGTCGACCGGGTCGCCGAGGCCCGGGTCGGCGGCTTCCCGCTGACCCGGCGCATGGAGAACTTCGACCCGGAACGGCAGCAGCGGATCGGCGACACGCCGAGCGCCTTCCGGGAGGAACGCACCCGCCAGTTCCTCCGCGAGGCCGACACCGCGATGAACGCCGTACTGCGCGACCGCCCGAGACAGCTGTACGTCACCGGCGAGCCGGCCGCCCTCTCCCTGCTGGACGAGGTCGGCGGCACCGCCCGGGGTGCGGTGCACATCCCGCACGGCGGGCTCGCGCACGGGACCCCGGAGACCGTGTGGCAGGCCGTACGCCCGGTGGTCGAGACGGAGGCCCGCAGGAGTACGGACGCCGTGACCCGCGCCCTCGAAACGGCCCGCGGGCGGCGGGAGTTCGCCGCCGGTGTCGACGAGCTGTGGCAGAGCGCCCGGGACGGCCGCGTCCGGCTGCTGGCCGTCGAGGAGAACTACCGCGTGACGGTCCGCGACGCCGGGGACCATCTGATCCTCGCCGAGAGCGGCGACCTCGACTCCCGCGAGGACATCGTGGACGAGATCGTCGAGCAGTGCCTGGAGACCGGGGCAGACGTCCGCTTCGTACCGGACGGCACCCTCGGAGAGGCGGACGGCATGGCCGGGGTGCTGCGGTACTGACCGAGGTTCGAACGCAGGCTCGTCGAACACCCGCATGAGCCTCGTGCGGGTGTTCCCCATGGGGTGTCAAATAGCCTGTGTAATCTACGACTTGAGCCCACGGGGAAGGTGTTCCGTACCTACCCCGGAGTAGCCCGGTGAGACTGCGGCATATGCCAGAGGCACCACCGTATCGGGTGTCGCCGAATCCCTTACAGGGCGTCGCGGGCTGTGCAACAGTCGTAACGGTCCTTCCGTCCGCCTTGGTCGTACCGTCCCCGCATCGGAGTGCGTCATGCCGTCCCACCTCTCCGCGGACCGCCCAGCCGCCCAGCCGCCCGGACGCGGCTCGGTCGACGCGCTCATATCGCAGACGCGGCGGCTCAAGGGCGACGTGGACGCGGTGCGCCGCGACTGTGAGGAAGAGGGATCGGACGACCCGCGCGAACGCTGGCAGCGCGCCCTGTACGACCTGGCTCTGCACCAGCTCAACGACCTCGACGAGCACCTGGCCCAGCTGCGGGACGGCCCCCTGCCCACGGCGGCGGCCCCCGAACCCTCCGTCCCCCCGCAGAGCTCCTTGCTCAGCCGCGTCGGCAGCGCCGAGTGGAACCTGCTGACGGACGAGGCGAGTTGGTCCGGGGAGCTCTACCGGATCCTGGGCCGCGACCCGGCCGCTCCCCCACTCACCCTCGACGAGCTGCCGTCACTGGTCGTGGACGAGGACCGGCCGAAGCTGACGACGATGGTCACCAACTGCCTCGTCGACGCCCGGCCCATCGACGGCGAGTTCCGCATCGCCCGCCGGGGCGGCGACGTACGGACCGTGCACATGATGGGCGAACCGGTGCTCGACACTGACGGCAGCACCGCCTCGATGTGGGCCGTGCTGCGCGACGTCAGCGAACTGCGCCGCAGCCAGCGGGTGGTGAGCGAGACCCGTGACTCGCTCCACGACCGGCAGGAGGCCGCGCGGAACGAGCACCGGCTCGCGGTCGAGCTGCAGGAGGCCGTGCTGCCGCCGTGGCGCGGCTCCCTGCGGCTCCCGCACCGGGGCCCCAGGATTCTCGACCTCGCCTCCCACCATCTGCCGGCGTCCACCCACACACTCATCGGTGGCGACTGGTACGACACGCTCGAACTGACCGACGGCGAAACACTCCTCAGCGTCGGCGATCTCACCGGCCAGGGAGTCGGCGTCACATCGAGCATGACCATGCTGCTCGGCGCCGTACGCGGCATGGCCATGGCCGGCGCCCAGCCAGGGCAGTTGATGGCCTGGCTGAACCAGTTACTCGACGCCACCGTGCAGCCCGCCCTGGGCAGCGCCGTCTGCTGTCGCTACCGTCCCGCGACCCGCACCCTGGTGTGGGCACAGGCCGGACACCCCGCCCCGATGCTGTTCCGCGACGGGACGGGGCGTGTACTGAACACACCGGACGGCGTCCTGCTCGGCGCCACCTCGGGCGCTGTCTACGGGCAGGCCGAAGAGACGCTCGAGGTGGGCGACCTGCTGCTCCTGCACACCGACGGGCTGGTACCCGGGCACACTGGATCGGCGGCCGCGAACCTCCTCCTCGGCCTGGCACCGCGCCTGACCGGCACCGCGGAGGACTGCGTACGGACCGTCGTCCAGGAACTCGGCGACAGCGAGCGCGAGGACAACGCCTGTGTGCTCGTCGCCAGGGTCATGTCTTAGGGAACTCAGGCCTGTACGTGGTTGCCAGTCCTGCCCTTCGTCTTCGGCAGGGCGAGCTTGATCTCCTCCCGCAACTCCTGGATCTTCGGGTAACCGGAGTACTCGGCCGTGAGCCGGTACATCTGGCGCAGCCGGTCCCAGGTGCGGTGGGAGGAGTTCGATCCCATCGACACCAGGGCCAGTCGCGCGTAGCGGTCCGCCTGTTCGGGGTCGTCCGCGATGAAGCAGGCCGACGCCATCGACAGGTAGTCGAAGATCTTCGACCGCTGCCGGCCGTCGACCCGCAGGGCCAGCGCCTTCTCCGCGTAGTGCTGGGCGTGGGCGGCCGCGCCCGGCTCGAACTCGGCGAGCGTGCGGTAGGCCAGGGCCTGCATGCCGTAGAGGTCCTCCTCCTTGAAGGTCTGCATCCAGTCCGGCGGTGGCACGTCGGCCTTGTCGGAGACGAAGAGGTCCTCCGCCCGCCCGAGCGTGCGGCGCATCGCCTGGCCCTTGCCCATGGAGGCCTGCGCCCAGGCCTCGATGGTGTAGAGCATCGCCCTGGTGCGGGGCAGCACCTCCTCGCCCGAACCGGACGTGGCGAGCTTCATCAGGTCCAGGGCGTCGTCGGGCCGGCCCAGATGCACCATCTGGCGGGCCGCGCGGGACAGTGCCTCGCCCGCGCGGGGCCGGTCCCCGCCCTCTCTGGCCGCGTGCGCGGCGATGACGAAGTACTTCTGGGCCGTGGGCTCCAGGCCGACGTCGTGCGACATCCAGCCCGCGAGGACGGCGAGGTTGGCGGCGACGCCCCACAGGCGCCGCTGGAGGTGGGGTGGGTGACGGTAGGCGAGCATGCCGCCCACCTCGTTGAGCTGGCCCACCACGGCCTTGCGCTGGAGCCCGCCGCCGCGGGCCGCGTCCCAGGCACGGAACACCTCGACCGAGCGCTCCAGTTCCTCGATCTCCTGCGACCCGATGGGGGCGGCCTCGTAGCGGTCGAACCCGGCGGGGTCGGCGTGCAGGGGATGGTCGAGGTCCGGGGCGTCGGCAGCCAGGGAAGGGTCGGTGTGCAGCCAGT
Source organism: Streptomyces hawaiiensis (assembly GCF_004803895.1). Classification (NCBI taxonomy): domain Bacteria; kingdom Bacillati; phylum Actinomycetota; class Actinomycetes; order Kitasatosporales; family Streptomycetaceae; genus Streptomyces; species Streptomyces hawaiiensis. Next base: position 644,199 of record NZ_CP021978.1, read on the forward strand.
CGTACATGGCGCTGCTGAGTGCGGATCCCGCGGCGAGCGCGGCGCCCGCGCCCACCAAGCCGCGTCGGTTGAGCATGAGGTCCATTCCCGTGAATTCGGTGAGGACCGCAGCAGTCCGCTCGGGCGCCCACGGCACACCGTCGGGAGCATCGGCGCTCCCGCCGCCCTGCCGTTTCCCCGCACGCCCGTGCCGGACCAGACCGAGGTCCTCGATGGTCACGACACGGCCGAGACGCTCGGTGAACAGAGCCGCCAGCACCCGCGGCACCGGATCGCGCGGGATCTCTCCCGTGTCGATCCACCGCCGCACCCGGGAGGTGTCGGTCGACAGCTGGGGATGGCCCATGGCCGCCGCCTGCCGGTTGACCAGCCTCGCGAGTTCGCCCTTGGACCAGCCGGCCAGGCCGAACAGGTCCGCGAGCCGGGTGTTGGGTTGTCCGCTCACGTCAAGCCCCCAGGTTCTCGGCTGAGTTGACAGTAGCCCGGGGAGACTTGCCGGGCGACTATTCGCCAGGGTTCGCCAGGGTGCGCCAGATGGTGTGCCACCGGTCATCCGGTGTCAGGTAGGAACGCGCCACCCCGACCCGGTCGCCAGGGACACTCCCCAGGGTCCTCCCGGGTATCCGGGCCGGGTGGTGCGCTGTCGTCGCAGGCACACGAAGGGATCTGTTTCGCCCATGTACACAGCATCGTCCTCCGTGTCCGCACCGCCCCGGTCGCTGCACCCGCGTCCCACGGACAGCGGCCCCTACCTCGCCCCCGCGCGGTCGGCGGCCCCCGTGCTCGGCGCGGGCAGGGCTCGGCGCGGCGCGGTCATCGGCACCCAACCGCTCAGCGGGAGACTCGACTTGTCCGGCCCTCAGGGCGCGCAACTGCGCACGGCGATCGCGTCCGTGCACCGCATCTGCCCGGAGTTCGCCCCGGTGCAGGTGCTGCGCCGCACCGGACGGTCCGTGCTCCTGGTCGGCACGACCGGCCGCAGCACGGCTGTCGCCAAGTGTTTACTGGACCACTCCCCCGCCTGGTCCGAGCGGATCCGCCACGAGATAGCGGCGTACCGCTCGTTCGTCCGGCACCGCCCTCCTGTGCGGGCGCCGAGACTGATCGCGGCGGACCCGGACAACTGCACCCTGGTGATCGAGCGGATGCCGGGCCGGGTGGCGGCGCTCCAGCGGCACCCGGCGGAGGCGCCGCCCCGGGCGGACATCAGAGCGGCACTCGGCGCGATCTGCCGGCTGAACGCCTGGCGGCCGCCGGCGGGCACGTTCGACGCCCCGCTCGACTACGCGGCCCGGATCTCCCGGTACCACGAGCTGGGGCTGCTCACCGACCGTGACCTGGGCGACCTGCAGAAGCTGCTGCGCGGCATCGCGCAGGCGGCCGGGCGGCAGGGCATGGGCCAGTTCTGCCACGGCGACGCACTGCTGTCGAACATTCTCCTGTCACCGGCCGGTCCAGTGCTGGTGGATTGGGAGCATGCCGGCTGGTACCTGCCGGGCTACGACCTGGCGACGCTGTGGTCGGTGCTCGGGGACGCACCGGTCGCCCGCCGTCAGATCAGCCAGATCGCCCAGTCGGCGGGGCCCGCGTCCAGGGACGCCTTCCTGGTGAACCTGATGCTGGTGCTGACCCGTGAGATCCGTACCTACGAAACGGCCGTGCAGCGTTCGATGCACGACGCGACCCCGGCGGCACCGGGCACGGCCCACCCGGGTGCTGCGCCGTCCGGCGAGGAGCAGAGGCTGCTGCTGCGGCGGCTGCACGACGACTGCCAGTTGGCCCGGCGCGCCGTGCGCGCGGCGGTCGGCACTCGCTGACGGGGACGAAAGGGCCGCTGTACGCCGGGGCAGGCGTACAGCGGCCCTTTCGTGTGCCGCCGGTTCGGCTCAGCCCTGCTGGAAGAGTTCCGCGGGCAGGGGCTTGAGGAGGGCGTAGAGGTCGTCCGTGATGGGGCGGTCCCAGGCGGCGATGGTCACCAGGACGTTGTCGCTGCGGTCGAACTGCACGCAGGAGATCCGGCCCTCGGAGAGCTTGACGCGGCGCACGATCAGGAGGTTGTCGCCCTGCATCACCGGTACGTCCTCGGTGCTGACGACGGTGACCTCCTCGTCGTTCTCCAGCGCCAGCAGCAGCTGCGCGACCTCGAAGGGGACCTGGCCCTCGGGGACCTCGCGGGCCGGGGAGCCCTCCGGCAGATTCCCGATGATCATCGCGGGGCCGCGACCGCCGAACAGGTCGTAGCGCAGGAAGACGCCCTGGCAGGTCCCGTCGGGCGCGGGCAGCAGCCCCGCACCGAGGTTGCCGGGCCAGTCGCCCGGGTCCATGGCCAGTACGTCGAAGTCGGGCCCGGCGGGCGTGGCGCTGCGGCGGCGGAGGAACGACATGTCGCCCATGGTACGTGCCCGGGCCTGCGAAGTGCGGGGCGGGCGGCGGACCGGGGGCCGGGTCGTCACCCGGTACCGCGAGCGGTGCGAGGCCGCTCGGGCGGGTACCGGTCGGCCCGGGCCGGCGCCTTGTGCCGCTGGTGGTGGCGGGCCACCCGTGCTCGGTTGCCACAGGAGGGTTTGCACCACTCCTGGCGCGGGTGCTCCTTGAGGAAGTACCGCACGCAGCGCGGGGCGTGGCAGGCCCGCAGCCGGTCGCGGTCGGGGCTTGTGAGGAACGCGATCACGGCGTGCGCGAGGGCCGCCGTCAGGTCGTCGCCGGCGCCGACGGGCTTCTGACGGACGACCGGGGTGGCGCCTTCGGGCCAGGCCAGGACCGGCACGGTGGGGGTGCGGGCGGCCGTCTCGTTCAGGTGCCGCACCGCTTCCGGCAGGGGCATGAGGCGGGCCGCGTCCGCGGGGCTCGGCTCGCCCGGGCGCACGGCCCGGGCGAAGAGCGCACGGACGGCGGCCCGCAGCTCGCGGACGGCGGTGAGGTGCGCGGCGTCGGCGGTGAACCCGGCAGCGCCGCCGTCGGCCGGCTGCGGTGCCGTGCCCACGGGGAGGCCCTCGCGGTGAACGTCGGCTCGGTCGGGAGCGGTGTCCGGCAAGACCTCGGGGTGTGCCCGGACCCACGCGGTGAGGCCTGTCGGGTCGGCCAGGTCGTCGGTGACGCCGCCGTTGCCGTCGTGGCGGATGGTGAGGGCCAGGTCCAGGGCGAGCCGGGCGTCCCTGTTGATCGGTTCCCGCATGCGGCTAATGATAGGCCCGGCCGTACCCATTACGTCGAGGTCAGTCCGCCGGGGGCGACGGTGGCACCACGGCGACGGGGCTCGCGGCGTGCAGCAGCACGGCATGGGTGACCGAGCCCATCATGCGGACGGGTGAGAGCAGACGCCGCCGGTGGCGCCCCACCACAACGAGGTCGGCGTCCCGGGAGGCCGCGACGAGGTACCCGGCCGCGTCGCCCGCCTCCGGGGTCAGCTGGACCGGGACGTCCGGGTGCCGCTCGCGGTACGGGGCGAGGAAGCCGTCGGCGAGGACCCGGGTCTCGTCCTCGATGACGTCCTGGTCGACGATCGGCGGGGGCATCTCCCCGGGCATCATCCAGGGCTGCGCGGGCCACGGGTAGGCGGCGACCGCCTGGAGCCGGGCACCGCGCCGGGCAGCCTCGGCGAAGGCGAACTGGAGTGTGGCCTCGTCGGGGCCGTCCACCTTCAGGCCGACGACCACACGCGAGCCGGGACCGCCCGGCGCCTCGCCGTGGACCTCGCGTCCGGGCCGGGGCACCACGACGACGGGGCACTCGGCGTCGCGGGCGGCGGCCATGCTGTTCGAGCCGAGCAGCAGACTGGCGAAGCCGCCGCGGCCCCGGGAGCCGAGCACCAGCAGCTGGGCGGTGGCACCCAGTTCGGGCAGGACCGCGCCGGCCGCGCCCTCCAGGCCGACGTACTCCGTGTCCGGCTGGCCGGCGCGGCCCTCCAGGTGGCTGCGGACCTGGTCGAGAACGGGGTCGTCCTGCGGGTCCCCGGACCCGGCGGCGAGGACGTCGGGCTGTGCCCAGTGGGCGTACTGGCGTACGTGCGCCACGCGCAGGGGTACCGCGCGCCGGCGAGCGGCGTCGGCAGCCCACTCCAGGGCCCGCAGGCTGTCGTGCGAACCGTCGACCGCCGCGACGACAGGCAGGGTGCTCATGGGTTCCTCACCTCCGGGATCCGACCGTCCCCTCCCTGGGGCCAGCCTGACTCAGGCGGTGGCTCCGGGAAGATGCCTCCGGTCGCGTGTCCGGAAATGCGGGTGGAACACCCCCGGATCGGCCGTGGGATCCCGGCCGTCCGGGACGTTTCGCCCGTCCTCAGGTGAGGTCGAACTCTCCTTCCCGCGCTCCCGACACGAACGCGCCCCACTCGGCGGGCGTGAAGATCAGCGAAGGGCTCTCCGGCCGGGCACTGTTCCGCATGGCGATGAAGCCCTCGACGAAGGCGATCTGGACATCCCCCCGCCCTTGGCTGCTGGACTGCCACTGTGCGTTGGTGAGGTCCAGCTCCGGCTTGTCCCAGCCTGTGAGCGGGCGCTGCTGGGTGGTGGTCTCGGCCACGTCCGTGCTCCTCCCGGTTCGTCGTCCGCGGCCAGCCTAGCGATCGTGTCCCACGGCCAACAGTGCACGTGAGGGGGACCTTTCAGGAGTCCGGGGGCCGGTCGCCCACGAGCCACATGGAGAAGAACTGCGATCCGCCGCCGTAGGCGTGGCCGAGCACCCTGCGAGCCCCGTCCACCTGGTGTTCCCCGGCCTGCCCGCGCACCTGGAGCGCCGCTTCCGCGAAGCGGATCATGCCGGAGGCGCCGATGGGGTTGGCGGACAGCACGCCGCCCGACATGTTGACGGGCAGGTCCCCGTCCAGTTCGGTCACGCCCGCCTCGGTGAGTTTCCAGCCCTCGCCGTCGCCGGCGAAGCCGAGGTTCTCCAGCCACATGGGCTCGTACCAGGAGAACGGCACGTAGATCTCGGCGCCGTCGATCTCGCGGCGGGGGTCGGTGATCCCGGCCTGCCGGTAGACGTCGGCGGCGCAGTCCTGCCCGGCCTTCGGGGAGACGAAGTCCTTGCCGGCGAAGAGGGTCGGTTCGCTGCGCATCGCGCCGCCGAGCATCCAGGCGGGCGGCCGTGGCGCCCGAGCCGCCCCCACGCGGTCGGTGAGGATCATGGCGCAGGCGCCGTCGGAGGAGGGGCAGGTCTCCGAGTAGCGGATCGGGTCCCACAGCATGGGCGAGGCCATGACCTTGTCGAGGGTGATGTCGTGCTCGTGCAGATGGGCGTAAGGGTTCTTGAGCGCGTTGCGGCGGTCCTTGTGTGCGACGAGGGCGCCGATCGTCTCGGGCGCGCCACTGCGGCGCATGTACGCGCGGATGTGCGGCGCGAAGAACCCGCCGGCCCCGGCCAGCAGGGGCTGCTGGAAGGGGATGGGCAGGGACAGGCCCCACATGGCGTTCGACTCGGACTGTTTCTCGAAGGCGAGGGTGAGGACCGTGCCGTGGACGCGGGCCGCGACGAGGTTCGCCGCGACGAGCGCGGTGGAGCCGCCGACGGAGCCGGCGGTGTGCACGCGGAGCATGGGTTTGCCGACGGCGCCGAGGGCGTCGGCGAGGTAGAGCTCCGGCATCATGACGCCCTCGAAGAAGTCGGGCGCCTTGCCGATCACGACGGCGTCGATGTCGGCCCAGGTCAACTCGGCGTCCTGGAGCGCTCGCCGGGCCGCTTCCCGGGTCAGTCCCGCGAGGGACACGTCCCGGCGTGCCGCGACGTGCTTGGTCTGGCCGATGCCGACGACGGCCACGGGCTCCTTGCTCATCGGGCTTCCCCTTCGAGTACGGCGACCAGGTTCTGCTGGAGGCAGGGGCCGGACGTGGCGTGGGCGAGGGCACGGTCGGACTGGCCGCGGTGGACGCGGGCGGCGGCCTCTCCGATGCGGATGAGCCCGGCGGCCATGATCGGGTTGGCGGCGAGGGCCCCACCGGAGGGGTTCACGTCCACGTCGTCGCCCAGCCGGAGGGCCTTGCGCAGAACGATCTCCTGCGCGGAGAAGGGCGCGTGCAGCTCGGCGGTGTCGACGGGCCGCTCGAAGGCTCCGGCCCGCTCGGCGGCCAGCCGGGTGGACGGCGAGTCGGTCAGGTCGCGCACGCCGAGGCCGTGTGCCTCGATGCGGTGGTCGATGCCGCGAATCCAGGCGGGGCGTGCGCACAGTGCACGGGCCCGGTCCCCCGCTGCGAGGATCACGGCGGCGGCCCCGTCGCCGATGGGCGGGCAGTCGCCGGTGCGCAGGGGGTGTACGAGGTGGTCGCCCTGCGGCACGGGTCCTCGCAGTTGTGCGTGCGGGTTGGCGGTGGCCGCTGCCCGGTTGCGTGAGGCGACGGCCGCGAGGGCGGGCTCGTCGGTGTCGCCGGCGTCGATGAGGGCCTGCGCCTGGAGGGCGGCGAGGGCCACGGAGTCGGGCCACAGGGGTGCCACGTAGTAGGGGTCGAGCTGGCGGGTCAGGACGTCACGGACCGAGCCGGGCGAGGACTTGCCGTACGCGTAGACCAGGGCGGTGTCGGCGTCGCCGGTGAGGAGTTTGGTCCACGCCTCGTACAGGGCCCAGGCGCCGTCCATCTCGACGTGCGACTCGGAGATCGGGGGCCAGGCGCCGACGCCGTCGAGGGCGAGGGTGAAGGAGAAGGCGCGGCCGGCGAGGTAGTCGCTGGAGCCGGAGCAGGTGAAGTCGATGTCGGCGGTCTTCAGGCCGGTCCGGTCCAGGACCTCGTGCAGCACCGGCATCAGCATCTCCACCTCGGAGAGCTCGTCGCTGGCGCGCCGGTGGTCGGTCTGGGCGAAGGCGACGACGGCGATCTCGCGGCCGCGCGGTGCGCTCGTCACAGCAGCTCCTTGTAGGTGTCGTAGTACGCGTCGGGTTCGCCGGTGGGCCGGTAGTGGTCGGGGTAGCGGGCGCCCTCGGTCCACACGGGTTCGACGCGCAGGCCCATGCGGACCTCGTCGTACGGGATGCCGCCGATCCGGCCGTGCAGCGCGAGGTCGGCGCCGTCGAGGGCGATGTGGGCGTAGACGTACGGCACCTCGATGTCGAGGTTCTTCGCTTTGATGTTGACGATGCAGAACGTGGTGACTGTGCCGCGGGGACCCACCTCGACCTGCTCGGATGTGGCGACGCCACATGTGGGGCACGCCCCCCTCGGGGGGACGTAGACCTTGCGGCAGGACGGGCAGCGTTCGCCGACGGTCCGCCGGCCGGAGAGGGCGTTGATGTAGGCGGTCTGGGCGCGGCCGGGCGAGTAGGTGTAGTCGAGGCGGGCGGCGGCGACGATGCCGGTGACGGGGTCCTCGAACTCGCCCGGGTGTCCTGTCGGTACGGCTCGGTTGCCGTCGTAGGGCTCGAAGCAGGCGATGTCCGTGATGGCGCCGGTGCGTTCTGCGGCCCAGCGGATGCGGACGGGCATTCCGGTGTGCACGGCGGCGGGGCCGGGAGCGTCGAGGGCGTGGAGGAGGGCGGTGTCGGCTCCGTCGAGGCGGACCAGGACCCAGGCGAAGGGTGTGGTGAGGGGCTGGCCGCGGCGTGGGGCCGGGTTCCAGGCCCAAGTGGTGACCGTGCCGGTGGGGGCGACCTCGACCAGCTCGCGGAGTTCCTCGGCGGTGACGGGGTCGTACTCGACGGGCGGGACGAGGGTGCGGCCGTCTCCGGTGCGTACGCCGAGCACGACACGTTCGCGCAGGCCGGTCAGGAACGCGCTCTGGACGGGGCCCAGGGAGCGGGTGAAGGGAAATTCGACGACAAGCGGCGCCTTGAGAACTGCGGTCATCGAGGGCCTGCCTCCTTGGAATCGGCGTGCACGGGGCGCGCCCCCTCAGGGGCGCGGGGAACTGCGCGCTCGGCCACCGACGACCCGCAGCTCTGGACCGGCCGAAGCCGGCGCGGCGCTACGCGCGCCTGTAGACGGGCGGTCGCTTCTCCGCGAAGGCGCGGGCGCCCTCCTTGGCGTCGGCGGTGTCGAAGACCGGCCAGCCGCGGGTGAGTTCGGCGGCGAGGCCGTCGGACTCGGTCATCTCGGCGGTCTCGTAGACGGAGGCCTTGACGGCCTCGACGGCCAGCGGGCCGCAGGAGTTGATCCGTTCGGCGATCTCCAGCGCCTTGGTGAGGGCGGTGCCGTCGGGGACGACGTGGCCGACCAGGCCGATGGCGGCGGCCTCGCGGGCGCTGTAGGGGCGGCCGGTGAGGAGCATCTCCAGGGCGTGGGTGCGCGGGATCTGGCGTGGCAGCCGGACCGTGGAGCCGCCGATGGGGAACAGGCCGCGCTTCACCTCGAACAGGCCGAAGGTCGCGGACTCGGCGGCGACGCGGATGTCGGTGCCCTGGAGCATCTCGGTGCCGCCCGCGACGCAGTACCCCTCGACGGCGGCGATCACCGGCTTGCGCGGGCGGTGATGGCGCAGCATCGCCTTCCAGTGCAGGTCGGGGTCGGCCTTGAGCCGGTCGCGGTACTCCTCTCCGGCCATGCCGTTCCCGGCGAGGGCCTTGAGGTCCATTCCGGAGCAGAACGAGCCGCCCGCGCCGGTGAGGACGATCGAGCGCACCGAGTCGTCCGCATCCGCCTCGAGCCAGCCGTCGTGGAGGCCGACGAGCATCGGCAGTGAGAGCGCGTTCCTGGCCTGCGGCCTGTTGAGCGTGAGCACCAGTGTGGCGCCTTCGCGCTGCACGGTGAGGTGTTCCGTCCCACCCATGGCGAACTCCCCTCTCATGGAACGAGAACAGGTTGCAGTAGGGCGGGAAGCACTTCAAGGGTTTTCTGACAGGCAGTCAGATTCTTTCGCGGAGACCCTTCACAGTTGGACCGCCCTTTGCTCTGATGACCGGCGAACCGTCCGATGCCAGGCACGCCCCGGGGTCAGGAGGAGCGGTGGAGTACAACCTTGCCGACCTGTTCGAGTCGGTCGTCGACGTCGTCCCCGGCCGTGAGGCGCTGGTGTACGCCGACCATCCCGGCACGGGCGCGGAGCGCCGCCTGACGTACGCGGAGCTCGACGCGGCGGCCGACCGCGTCGGCCACCACCTGCTCGACAGCGGGATACGCCCCGGGGAGCACCTCGGGCTCCACCTCTACAACGGCGTGGAGTACCTGCAGACGGTGCTGGGCTGCCTGAAGGCTCGGATCGTTCCCGTCAACGTCAACTACCGGTATGTGGAAGAGGAGTTGGTGTACCTCTACCGGGACGCGGATCTGGCCGCGCTGGTCTTCGACGCCGAGTTCACGGACCGGGTGGCGGCGGCGCGGCCCCGGGCCGGGAAGCTGCGGCATCTTATCCGGGTGGGCGCTGCGGCGCCGGGAGCCGCAGAGGTGCCCTGTGTGGAGTTCGCCCAGGTGGAGGCCGCCGGGTCGCCCGAGCGCGGTTTCCCGGCCCGGTCGGCCGATGACCAGTTCATCATCTACACCGGTGGCACGACCGGGATGCCCAAGGGCGTGATGTGGCGGCAGGAGGATCTGTTCTTCGCGGGCCTCGGCGGCGGCGCCCCGACCGGGGAGCCGGTGAAGAAGCCGGAGGAGCTCGCCGAGCGGGTCGCGGCGGGCGGTGCGGGGATCACGTTCTTCCCGACGGCTCCGCTGATGCACGGCACCTCCACCCTCACGGCGTTCATCGGCTTCAACTTCGGGCAGCGGGTACTGATCCACCGCAAGTTCGTGCCCGAGGAGGTGCTGCGGACCGTGGAGAAGGAGAGGGTCAGCAGCATCTCGCTGGTGGGGGATGCGATGCTGCGGCCGCTGATCGACGCGCTGAGCGGTCCGCTGCGGCACATCGACCGCTCGTCGCTGTTCAGCGTGTCGTCGTCCGGCGCGATCTTGTCCGACACGGTGCGCCGGCAGTTCCGGGAGCTGGTGCCGAACGCCATGCTGCTGAACAACTTCGGCTCGTCGGAGTCGGGCTTCAACGGGACGGCGACCGAGGACTCGGGACCGGAGCGGGGCTTTCGGGTGCGGGTCAACGCCCGTACCCAGGTGGTCGACCCGGCCACGTACGCGCCGGTGGCGGTCGGTGAGGTGGGCCGGGTCGCCCAGTGCGGACATGTGCCGCTCGGCTACTACAACGACCCGGCCAAAACCGCGGGGACCTTCTTCGAGAGGGACGGCGAGCGGTGGGTGCTGCTCGGCGACATGGCCACCGTCGACGAGGAGGGCGTGGTCACCGTCCTGGGCCGGGGCTCGCAGTGCATCAACACCGGTGGCGAGAAGGTGTACCCGGAGGAGGTCGAGCAGGCCCTCAAGTCCCACCCGGACGTCTACGACGCGCTGGTGGCCGGGGTGCCGGACCCCCGCTGGGGCCACCATGTGGCGGCGGTGGTGCAACTGCGCGAGGGTGCTGCACGGCCGTCGCTTCAGGACATCCGGACGCACTGCCGTGACCGGCTCGCCGGCTACAAGATCCCGCGCCGGCTGGTGATCACCGAGTCGATCCAGCGGTCGCCGAGCGGCAAGGCGGACTACCGGTGGGCGCGGGAGGTGGCGGTGGCGGCGGACGGGTGATTCTCCGGCCGGACCATTGAACCCAAGGTGACGTGCGGACGTACTGGTGGTGGCAGGCTCGGTCTCCGGGCTCTGTTCGCCATGCCAGCAAGACCGCACGGAAGGACCTCCGGGTGTCGCTCTTCACTCGCTCCCGTCAGCTCTCGGACACGACCGAGGGCGGGGCGGAACCGGATGACGACACCGGTACGGCGGATCCGAAGGGCGGCACCGGCACGGACGCCCCCGAAGGCGCCACCCCGGCGCCGGAGACCCCTTCCGGGCGGCCGCCGACGGCGAAGCCCGGCTGGTTCGGGTGGCGGCGTCGCTACCCCCGTACGGCACAAGGCATCTCCATCGGCACAACGGTGCTGGCCGGTGCCCTCGTGCTGTTCGCGCTGCTCGTGCCGAACCGGATCGAGCGGGTCGAATTCGCGTCGTTCGTCCGCATCCCCGCCGAGGGCGTGCTGCTCGCCGGGTTGCTGCTCGCGCTGCCGTCGAGGCCCCGGCGGGTCATGGCGGTCGTCACGGGCGTGTTCCTGGGCCTGGTCACGGTCCTGAAGTTCGTCGACATGGGCTTCTACCAGATCCTGGCCCGGCCCTTCGACCTGGTCCTGGACTGGATACTGATCGAGAACGGCACGGACTTCCTGAGGGAGACGTTCGGCCGTACCGGCCAGGTGCTGGCCGTGGCCGGCGTGATCGTCCTGTTCGTCGCGGTGCCGGTCCTCACGACCCTCGCCGTGGTGCGGCTGACGCACCTGATGGTCCGCAACCGGCCCGTCGCCGGCCGTACGGTCCTGGTCCTCGGCACGGCGTGGATCACCTGCATGACGCTGGGCGTGCAGATCGGCACCGTTCCGATCGCCACCAAGGGCAACGCGGAGTTCCTGGGCAACCGGGTGGAGCAGGTCCGGGCGGGCCTGAAGGACGCCCGGGTCTTCGAGAAGCAGGCCGCCGTGGACGCCTTCGCGAAGACGCCGCCCGACCAGTTGCTCACGGGGCTGCGCGGCAAGGACGTCCTGTTCACGTTCATCGAGAGCTACGGCCGGGTCGCGATCGACGACCCGGCGATGGCGCCCCGGATCGACGCGGTGCTCAAGGAGGGCACCGGCTCGCTGAAGGCGGCCGGTTTCGAGTCGCGCAGCGGCTGGCTGCAGTCGCCGGTGACGGGAGCGGGCAGCTGGCTCGCCCACTCGACCTTCCTGTCCGGGCTGTGGATCAAGAACCAGCAGCGGTACCGCAATCTGACCACGAGCGATCGCATGACGCTGACGAAGTACTTCGGCAAGACGGGCGCCTGGCGGACCGTCGGCATCGTGCCGGGGGTGCGGCGGGCCTGGCCGGAGGGGAAGTACTTCGGCCTGGACCACATCTACGACTCCGAGCATCTCGGCTACCACGGCCCGTACTTCAGCTGGACGCCCGTGCCCGACCAGTTCAGCATGGAGGCCTTCCAGCGCCTGGAGCACGGCAAGAAGGACCGCGAGCCGATCATGGCGGAGATCATCCTGGCCTCCAGCCACAACCCCTGGTCGCCCATCGCGCGGATGATCGACTGGAACGACCTCGGCGACGGCTCGGTGTTCCACCGGATCAAGAAGGAGGGCACCAACCCCGCGGAGGTCTGGAAGGACCCGGAGAAGGTGCGCACCGAGTACCGGCGGGCCATCGAGTACTCGATCCGCAGCCTGACCGAGTGGGTCGAGCGCTACGGCGACGAGGACACGGTGCTGGTCTTCCTCGGCGACCACCAGCCGGTGCCGACCGTCACCGCCGGGGACACCGGCAAGGACGTGCCGGTGACGATCGTCGCCCACGACAAGAAGGTCCTGGACCGCGTCGCCGACTGGGGCTGGACGGACGGCCTCAAGCCGGCCGAGAACGCGCCCCGGTGGGGCATGGACAAGTTCCGCGACCGCTTCATGGCGGCGTACGGTCCGCGGGGCTGAGGAAGTCCTCCACGGCGGCGAGGAACTCCTTCGGCCGCGTCTCGTGCACGAGATGCCCCGCGTCGACGGTGATGTGCCGCGCGTCGGGAAGCAGTTCGGCGAGCGCGGCGATCTGCTCCTGCGGAATCGGGCTGGCCGGCCCGCCACCGATCAGCAGCGTGGGCATGGTGATCCGCCCCATGTGGTCCCACCACACGGGATTGGGGGCGTTGCGCTGCCGGTCGGTGGCGAGGATCATCGCCCAGTCATACGGCAGATAACCGCCGGGCCGTTCGGCGGGCGGGCGCGGCGGGTCCAGCGGGAAGGGCGCGGGCACGTCCTCCAGGACGAGCCGCCGTACGAGCCCCGGGCTGTGCTGCGCGAGAAGGCAGGCGACGGCGCCGCCGAGCGAGTGGCCCACGATGTCGGCGCGGGCGATGCCGAGCGCCCCGAGCAGGGCGTGGAGGTCGTCGCGCATGGTCTCGTACGCGTATCCGCCGGGCCAGTCGGTACGGCCGTGCCCGCGCAGGTCGGGGGCGTAGACGCGGCGGGGTCCGGCGGCCAGGGCGGGGGCGATCTCCGCCCAGTCGGCGCCGTCGGCCCCGCGGGCGTGCAGCAGCACGAGGGGCTCTGCGTCCCGGGGCCCCCAGACACGGTAGGCCTGGGTGATGCCGTTCGCCCGTACGGTGCGCGGTGGTGTGTCCATGCCGGGCACGGTAGGCGAGGGGCGCGCCCGGGCCGGGGCCGCTCTGCCGACAGCAGAGCGGTGGGTCGCGCCGGTCAGGAGAAGAACGCGGACACGCGCCGCGTGAACCACTCCGGGTCGTCGAGCCAGGGGTAGTGCCCCGCGCCCGGCTGCACCACGCACTCGGCCTTCGGGAAGACGTCGGCGGTACGGCGGGCGAGGGCCGGGCTCGGGCCACCGTCGACTCCGCCGGCCAGAACGAGCACGGAGGCTTGCGACTGGGCCAGCGCACTCCGCGTCGCGTCCGGATCGTAGGCGCCTTCGGCACCGTAGAGATCCGCCGCGTCGTCGTTGGTCTCGGCCTCCTCCCGGCCGGCGTGGGCCCGGGCGGTGTCGTCCCAGCGCCCGTGGAAGAACGGGAGGAACACCGGGTCGAAGGCACCCGTACCGCCCAGCCAGGCCTCGAACGCCGGGAACGCCTCCGCGAACCAGGGTTCCGACGCCCGCGGCCGGGCCGCCGTCAGCCGGTCCCCCGCCGTCGCCGGCCACCCCAGTGCCCACGGGGTGGCGGTGACCAGCGCCAGCCGTCCCACCCGCTCCGGGTACCGGGCCGCGTACAGCATGGCGAGACTGCCGCCCGCCGAGTGCGCGAGCATGTCCATCCGCTCCAGTCCCAGATGGAGCCGCAACGCCTCGACGTCGTCCACGAGCCGGTCACAGCGGTACGTCCCCGGATCCGCCGGCAGCCCGGACTCCCCCGTGCCGCGCAGGTCGAGGAGCACCAGCTGCCGATGGGCGTCCAGACCGCCCAGGTTCCCCAGATAGGCGGAGGCCCGCATGGGCCCGCCGGGCAGCACGACGAGCGGCTCACCCTCGCCGCGCAGGTGACAGGCGAGTCGGGTCCCGTCCGGGGCACTGAAGATCGGCATGCCGCCGATCCTGCTGTCAGGGGCCGGTCCGGCACAACCGGGTTCTCCGGTTCGTGCGCGCTACCCTTTCCCGAGGTCGTTCCTCAGGTCCCGCTTGAGGATCTTTCCGCTGGCGTTGCGCGGGAGTTCGTCCACGAAGACCACCCGCTTCGGCGCCTTGAAGGGGGTGAGCCTCTCGCGGACGTGGTCGATCAGTTCCGCCTCCGAGACCTCGCCGCGCGGGACGACGACGGCCGTCACCGCCTCGATCCAGCGTTCGTCCGGCAGGCCCACGACCGCGGCCTCGGCGACCTGGGGGTGGGTGTACAGCGCGTCCTCGACCTGGCGTGAGGCGATCACGACGCCACCGGAGTTGATGACGTCCTTCACGCGGTCGACGATCGTGAAGTAGCCGTGCGCGTCGCGTACCGCGAGGTCGCCGGAGCGGAACCAGCCGTCGCGGAAGGCCTCGGCGGTCTCCTCGGGCTTGTCCCAGTAGCCCTCGCACAGTTGCGGGGAGCGGTAGACGATCTCGCCGGGGGTGCCGTCGGGTACGTCCTCGCCGTCCTCGTCGACCACGCGCGCGTCGACGAACAGGACGGGCCGGCCGCAGGAGTCCATGCGGCCCTTGTGTTCGTCGGGCGCGAGGACCGTGGCCAGGGGGCCGATCTCGCTCTGGCCGAAGCAGTTGTAGAAGGCCAGGCCCGGGAGGCGCTCCCGCAGCCGTTCGAGTACGGGGACCGGCATGATCGAGGCGCCGTAGTAGGCCTTGCGCAGACCGCTCAGGTCGCGGGTGGCGAAGTCGGGGCGGTCGGCCAGGGCGATCCAGACGGTGGGCGGCGCGAACAGGCTGTCCGCGCGGCCCTCTTCGATGAGGTCGAAGAGCCGGTCGCCGTCGGGTGCGTCGACGATGATGTTCGTCGCGCCGACGGTGAGGTAGGGCAGCAGGAAGACGTGCATCTGCGCCGAGTGGTACAGCGGCAGGGCGTGCGCGGGGCGGTCGCCCGCACTGAGGTCGAGGGCGGTGATCGCGCTCAGGTACTCGTGCACCAGGGCCCGGTGCGTCATCATCGCGCCCTTGGGCAGGGCGGTCGTCCCGGACGTGTACAGCAGTTGCGCGAGGTCGTCGGTGCGCGGCTCGGGACCGTCGTACGCGGGTGCCTCGGGCAGCCGTGCCAGCAGCGAGCCGTCGGCGTCGCGCAGGGGCAACGTCCGTACACCGTACGGCAGTCGCGCCGCGAGGCCGGGGTCGGTGAGGATGAGGGAGCTGCCGGACTGGCCGACGATGTAGGCAAGGTCGTCGCCGGTCAGGTTCTGGTTGACGGGTACGTGCACCAGGCCCGCGCGGGCGCAGGCCAGGAAGGCGATCAGGTAGGCGTCGGAGTTGTGGCCGTAGGCGCCGACCCGGTCCCCGGGAGACAGCCCTTGGCCGAGGAGGACGCTAGCCGCGCGGGAGACCGCGGTGTCGAGTTCGTCGTACGTCCAGGTCCGCTCGGCGTACTCCACCGCTACGCGCGCCGGTGTGCGCCGGGCGCTGCGCCGCAGGACTGCGTCGACCGTGCTGCCGTGTCCGGGCGTCGTCATGACACATGATCCTCGGTTCACCGCCCGAGGAGGTCAAGGACCCCGGACAGGGAAGCCACGGCGTGGGCCGGCCACGAGCAACCCTGCCGCCGCCGACGGCGTCCGGTGTCATGAAACCGACGGGCGTTCGAATCAGGTTCGTACACTCGTCGCTCCTTTCCCTCGACGATGTTGGAGGGCACGATGCGCAGCCGCCTGAGACGACTCGTTCTCGGGGCCACGGCCCTGTTCACCGCCGCGTCCGCGTTACCCGCGGCCGCCGCCACGACCCAGCAGCGAGCAGAGCAACACCCCTCCCGCGACGGCATGTCCGCCGTCATCCGCTACACCGAGTACGGCATTCCGCACATCGTCGCGAAGGACCACGCGGACCTGGGCTTCGGTACGGGCTGGGCGCAGGCCGCCGACGAGGTGTGCACGCTCGCCGACGGGTTCGTGACCCTGCGGGGCGAGCGGTCCCGGTACTTCGGTGCCGACGCGCCCGCCGGCGGCGATCTCTCGGCGGCCAGGACGAACCTCGCCAGCGACCTGTACTTCCGCGGGGTGCGCGAGAGCCGCACCATTCAGAAGCTGCTCGCCGAGCGCGCGCCCGTGGGCCCCAGCCGTGAGGTCCGGGACATGATGCGCGGCTGGGCGGCCGGTTACAACGCCCGGCTGAAGCAGCAGAAGATCACGGATCCGGCCTGTGCGGGCGCGTCCTGGGTCCGGCCGGTCACCGAGCTGGACGTGGCGGCCCGCGGTCTGGCCATCGCCTCGATATCCGGCGAGGGGCGGTTCGTGGACACGATCACGGCCGCGCAGCCGCCGACCGGAGCCACCGCCGCCTCCCGCGCTCCGTCCGCCCGCACGCCGGGCGCCAAGGCCGTGGTGAAGGCAGCGGACGAGCTGTGGGGCGACCCCGGCATGGGCTCCAACGCGGTCGCCTTCCACGGTGACACGACGGCGAACGGCCGTGGTCTGCTGCTGGGCAACCCGCACTACCCGTGGGACGGCGGGCGCCGCTTCTGGCAGTCGCAGCAGACGATCCCGGGTGAGCTGAACGTGTCCGGCGGGTCCCTGCTCGGCACCCCGGCGATCTCCGTCGGGTTCAACGCACATGTGGCGTGGAGCCATACCGTCTCCACCGGCATTCCGGCCAACTTCCACCGGCTGACACTCGATCCGGCCGATCCCACGGTCTACCGCGTGGACGGCAGGCCGGAACGCATGAAGAAGCGGACCGTGACGGTCGCCGTGAAGGACGGCACGCCGGTGACCCGCACCCAGTGGTGGACCCGCTACGGCCCCGTCGTCACCTCCCTCAGCCCGCAGGTCCCGCTGCCGTGGACCGGCGAGACGGCGTACGCCCTGCACGATCCCAACGCCGCGAACCTCCGCTTCCCCGACACCTCGCTCGGCTTCAGCAAGGCGCGGAGCACGGCCGACGTCCTCGCCTCCCTCGACCGGCACCAGGGCCTCCCCTGGGTGAACACGATCGCCGCCGACCGGGCGGGGCACTCCCTCTACACCCAGTCCCAGGTGCTCCCCCGTATCACCGACGAGCTGGCCGGGCGCTGCTCGACGGAACTCGGCAGGACCACGTACCCGGCGTCCGGGATCGCGATCCTCGACGGCTCGCGCGGCGACTGCGCTCTCGGCAGCGACCCCGACGCCGTCGTACCGGGGATCTTCGGCCCGGGGCGGATGCCGACGCTGAAGGACGCTCCGTACGCGGAGAACTCCAACGGCACCGCGTGGATGACCAACGCCGACCGGCCCCTCACCGGCTATGAGCGGATTTTCGGCACGGTGGGCACCCAGCTCGGCCTGCGTACCCGCGGCGCGATCGAGGACGTGGCGGCGATGGCGGACCGCGGCGGCCTGACCGTACGCGACCTGCAACAACAGCAGTTCGCCAACCGGGTGCCCGCGGGTGACCTCGCCGCCGGGGACGTGGCCCGGGCGTGCGCCGCGCTGCCCGGCGGTACGGCGACCGGCGGCGACGGCAAGGCCGTCGACGTGTCGGAGGCCTGCGGAGTGCTGAAGGCGTGGGACCGCACCATGGACACCGGGAGCCGGGGAGCGCTGCTCTTCGACCGGTTCTGGCGCAGGCTCGAACAGGCGGTGCCGGCCGATCGGTTGTGGAAGGTGCCGTTCTCGGCGGCGGACCCGGTCCGCACCCCGAACACCCTGAACACGGACGCCCCCGGTCTCCCCACCGCCCTCGCCGACGCGGTGGCCGAGCTGCGGGCCGCGGGCATCGCGCTCGACGCGCCGCTCGGCGCGCACCAGTTCGTCGTCCGCGACGGGAAGCGCCTGCCCGTGCCGGGCGGCGCGGGACGGCTCGGCGTGTGGAACGTGATCGAGCCGTCGTGGGACGCGGCCGCCGGCGGCTACACGGAGGTGCCGTTCGGGAGCAGCCACCTGCAGGCGGTGGGCTGGGACGGCAGCCACTGCCCGGTGGCGCGCACGCTGCTGACGTACTCCCAGTCGTCGAACCCGAATTCGCCGCACTTCGCCGATCAGACCCGGCTGTTCTCCGGTGAGAAGTGGGTGACGTCGCGCTTCTGCGAGAAGGACATCCTGTCCTCGCCGAAGCTGAAGGTCGTGCGGGTGCACGAGCGCCGCTGACCGTGCGCGAAGGGTGCCGCCCCGGTGGGGCGGCACCCTGTTCGGGCCCGGCGGGATCCGTACATCCAAGAAGCCGGGGTCCGGCCGGGTACCGGCCGGACGGCGAGGGGGTGCCGGCCAAAGGATGACGCCCGCGCCCACCGCGGCGACCAAAGCCTCAGCGACCGAAGCTGGGGCACCAACGCCCGAAGCGGCCTCACACCGGTCGCGTCCGGCCCTCCCAGTACGGCTCCCGCAGCCGCCGCTTGTACAGCTTGCCGTTGGGGTCGCGGGGCATCTCGGAGATGAAGTCGACGGTCCTGGGCCGTTTGTACCCGGCGAGCCGGTGGGCGCAGTGGTCCAGGAGGTCGGCGGCGAGGGCGGGCCCGGGCCGGTGCCCGGTGGCCGGTTCCACGACCGCCTTGACCTCCTCGCCCCAGTCGTCGTGCGGGATGCCGAAGGCGGCGGCGTCGGCGACGGCGGGGTGGGCGAGCAGGGCCGACTCGATCTCGGCCGGGTAGATGTTGACGCCGCCGGAGATGATCAGGTCGATCTTGCGGTCGCGCAGGAAGAGGTAGCCGTCCTCGTCGAGGTGGCCGAGGTCGCCGACGGTGAAGAAGTCGCCGATGCGGTTCTTGCGGGTCTTGGCCTCGTCCTTGTGGTACGAGAAGCCGCCGGTGTTCATCTTCATGTACACCGTGCCGAGTTCACCGGGCGGGAGCCGGTTGCCGTCGTCGTCGAAGATCGCGAGCTCGCTGATGGGCCAGGCCTTGCCGACGGTGCCGGGCTTCTTCAGCCAGTCCTCGGCGGTGGCGAAGGCGCCGCCGCCCTCGCTGGCCGCGTAGTACTCCTCGACACAGGGCCCCCACCAGTCGAGCATGGCCCGTTTCACATGGTCGGGGCAGGGCGCGGCGCCGTGGATGGCGTGCCGCATGGAGGAGACGTCGTGGCGGTCCTTCACCTCGTCGGGCAGGGCCAGCAGGCGGTGGAACTGGGTGGGGACCATATGAGTGTGGGTGCAGCGGTGGGCGTCGATGAGGCGGAGCATCTCCTGGGGCGTCCACTTGTCCATGAGGACCAGCCGGTGGCCGATGTGCAGAGAAGCGCCCGCGAATTGGAGCACGGCCGTGTGGTAGAGCGGCGAGCACACCAGGTGCACGTTGCCGTCGAACGGCCGGATGCCGAAGATACCGAGGAAGCCGCCGAGGTACGCCTCCTCCGGGGGCTTGCCGGGCAGCGGGCGTCGGATGCCGCGGGGGCGGCCGGTGGTGCCCGAGGTGTAGTTCATGACCCAGCCGAGGGTGCGGTCGCCGGGCGGCGACTCGGGCTGCCCCTCCAGGAGTTCGGCGTACGGGCGGAAGCCCTCGACCGTGCCGACGGCGTACCGGTGGGTGCCCGGCAGGTCTGCCTCGCCTGCGGCGTGGCGGGCGGCGTCGGCGAAGCGCTCGTGGGCGAGGAGCACCTTGGCGCCGGAGTCGGAGACGATCCAGGCGATCTCCGGGCCGACCAGGTGGTGGTTGACGGGGACGAGGTAGAACCCGGCCTGGCTGGCGGCGAGATACGCGGTGAGGAACTCGACGCCGTTGGGCAGGACCACCGCGAAGGTGTCGCCGTGTTCCAGCCCGGCCGCGCGCAGGCCGTGCACGAGCCGGTTGGCGGCGGCGTGCAGGCGCCCGGCGGTCCACTCCTCGCCGTCGGGTGCGACGAGCACCGTGCGGCCGGGGTTCTCGGTGGCCTGGGCCCAGAAGCCCACTGGCGGTGTGCTCACGACTGTCCGCTCCTTCCGGCGATGCGGTTGACGCGGTCCACGGCCTGTTCGAAGCCGCGGGTGAGGTCGTCGAAGACGGCCTGGACACTGCGTTCGCTGGTCATCCGGCCGACGATCTGGCCGACCGGGGTACCGAGCAGCGGGTCGACCTCGTACTTCTGGATCCGCGAGACGGCCTCGGCGACCAGCAGCCCTTGCAGCGGCATGGGGAGAGTGCCGGGCCCGTCCGGGTCGTCCCAGGCGTCGGTCCAGTCGGTGCGCAACTGGCGTGCGGGCTTGCCGGTCAGCGCGCGGGAGCGGACGGTGTCGCCGGAGCCGGCCGCGAGCAGCTTGCGGGTCAGGGCGGGCGAGTGGAGGTCCGCCTCTGTGGTGGTCAGCCACAGGGAGCCCAGCCACACACCCTGGGCGCCGAGGGTGAGCGCGGCGGCCACCTGCTGTCCGCTGCCGATGCCGCCGGCGGCCAGCACGGGCAGCGGGGCGACGGCGTCGACGACCTCGGGGGTGAGCACCATGGAGGCGATCTCGCCCGTGTGGCCGCCCGCCTCGTAGCCCTGCGCCACCACGATGTCGATGCCCGCGTCCCGGTGCTTGCGGGCGTGCCGGGCGCTGCCCGCGAGTGCGGCGACCAGGACGTCCTGGTCATGGGCGCGGGCGATGACGTCGGCGGGCGGGGAGCCGAGGGCGTTGGCGAGGAGCCGGATCGGGTAGTCGAAGGCGACGTCGAGCTGGCTGCGGGCGACCTGCTCCATCCAGCCGGTGATGCGCCAGCCGGACGCCTCGCCCTCGGCGAGCTCGGGCACGCCGTGCTGGGCGAGGGTGTCCCGGACGAACTGCCGGTGTCCCTCGGGGATCATCGCCTCGACGTCGGCCTCGGTGACGCCTTCGACCTTCTTCGCCGGCATCACGACGTCCAGGCCGTACGGACGGCCGTCGACATGCGCCTCGATCCAGTCCAGGTCGCGTTTGAGCTCGTCGGGGGCGGTGTAGCGGACCGCGCCGAGCACGCCGAAGCCGCCGGCCCGGCTGATGGCCGCGGCGACGGCGGGGAACGGCGTGAAGCCGAAGACGGCGTGCTCGATTCCCAGTGTCTGGCTCAGCTCCGTCTGCATGGGCGCAGGATGCCGCAGTCCTCCGGAGGACGGAAGGGGTATTCTGATGCACCGTCAGATTCCGTGGAGGATTCTCCGCCGTATTCCGCGATGACTCTCCGCCAGATTCACGGCGACGCGTGAGGGACATACTCCCGGGGACACGCGAGGCGGTTGAGGCGAAGGGGTGGGGTACGCGGTGACCGACGAAGCGGTGAGCGGCGAACCGACCCGGCGTCAATTGGGCAGAGCGGGGATGGCCCTGGGCGGTGCGCTCGCCCTCGCCTCGCTGCCCGCCGGGCCCGCCCCGGCGGCGACCGGCCACCGCCCCACCCTGCGGCACGGTTCCGCCGCACGCGCCGGACTGCTCCCCGCCCACCTGCGGCAACTCGTCACCGACGCGGAGGCGTTCCTCGGCCCCTCCCCCGAGCACCCCTGGTACGCGGGCGCCGTCCTGCTCGCCGGACGCGGCGGTACGGTCGCCCTGCACCGGCCCATCGGCATGGCGGTGCGCTACCGGGCCTACGACGAGAAGACCGACACCGGCATCGAGTTCCCGCCCGGCGAGCAGATCCCGATGGCCGGTGACACCGTGTTCGACCTGGCGTCGGTGTCGAAGCTGTTCACCTCGATCCTCGCGGTGCAGCAGATGGAACGGGGCGCACTGGAGCTGGAGGCGAAAGTCGCCTCGTACCTGCCGGACTTCGCACGCGCGGGCAAACAGGACATCACGCTCCGCCAGCTCCTCACCCACACCTCGGGGTTCCGTGCCTGGATCCCGCTGTACAGCGCGCCGACCCACGAGGAGAAGCTCCAGCTCATCTGGAACGAGGCGCCGGTCAGCGCGCCCGGCACGGCGTACCTGTACTCGGACCTGAACCTCATCTCGCTCCAGCTCGTGCTGGAACGGATCACGGGCCGCACCCTGGACACCCTCCTGCGCGACGAGATCACCGTGCCGCTCGGCCTGCGCCGCACCCGCTACAACCCGCCCGCGTCCTGGCGGCCGAAGATCGCGGCCACGGAGGACGCGCGCCCGCCGTGGTCCGGGCTCGACCGGGGCCTGGTGTGGGGCGAGGTGCACGACGAGAACGCCTTCAGCCTGGGCGGTGTCGCGGGCCACGCGGGCGTGTTCTCCGACGCGTGGGACCTCGCGGTCCTCGGCCGTACGCTGCTCAACGGCGGTGTCTACGGGCGGTCCAGGATTTTGTCGCCGGAGTCGGTGGGGCTGATGTTCACCGACTGCAACACCGCCTTCCCCGGGGACGAGCACGGCCTCGGCTTCGAGCTCTACCAGCACTGGTACATGGGCGCGATGGCCACGCCGCGCACGGCCGGGCACACCGGTTTCACGGGCACCTCGCTGGTGCTCGACCCGACGACCGACTCCTTTCTCGTCGTTCTCGGCAACTCGGTGCATCCCGTACGGAGTTGGCGTTCGGGGTCCGCGCCCAGGGTCGCCGCCGCGAACAACATGGCACGGGCCGTGCCGGTCCGGCCGGCGCGGGGACACACGGCCTGGTTCTCCGGGACGGCGCTCTCCACGACGGCGACCCTGGCGCTTCCCGCGCTCGACACGTCCGCCGGCCGGGTGCGGCTGCGCTGCGCGCTGTGGTGGGACACCGAGCCCAAGGCCGACGTGCTGGCCCTGGAGGCCTCGGCCGACGGCGGCACCAGCTGGCAGCCCGTGCCCTTCACGACGTCCCGCCGCGGTCAGGACCCCGAGCCGCACCCGTCGGGCTCGGTGACCGGCTGGTCTGGCCGCGTCTGGCACCGGCTCACCGCGGACGTCCCCGCCGCGCGGGAGCTGGCCCTGCGCTGGCGGTACGCGACGGACCGGCTGTACGTCGGCCGCGGTTGCTACGTGGACCAACTGCGTGTGGAAGCCGCCGGGGACGTCCTGTTCGACGAGAGACGCCCCGCGGACGCGGCGCGCCTGCGGACCGTGGGGTGGACGCGAGCGGCCGGCTGAGGGCTCACTCGGGGCTGTTCTCCAGCACGGCCATGGCCGCGTTGTGCCCCGGCACCCCGCTGACGCCGCCCCCGCGCACCGCGCCCGCCCCGCACAGCAGCACGGTGGCGTGCCCGGTCTCCACGCCCCAGCGCCCGGTGCCGTCCTGGGCGTAGGGCCAGCTCAGCTCGCGGTGGAAGATGTTGCCGCCGGGCAGGCCGAGGTCCGCCTCCAGGTCGAGCGGGGTCCGGGCCTCGATGCAGGGACGTCCGTCCGCGTCGGTGGCCAGGCAGTCGGCGAGGGGTTCGGCCAGGTGGGCGTCGAGCTGGGCGAGGGTGGACTTCAGCAGGTCCTCGCGTACGGCGTCGTTGTCCCGCTCGAACAGGCGGGCCGGGGTGTGCAGACCGAAGAGGGTGAGCGTCTGGTAGCCCTGCTCGGCCAGGCCGGACCCGAGGATGGTCGGGTCGGTGAGCGAGTGGCAGTAGATCTCGGAGGGCGGCGTGGCGGGCAGGTCGCCGGCGGCGGCCTGGGCGTGGGCGGCGGCCAGTTGCTCGTAGCCCTCGGCGATGTGGAAGGTGCCGGCGAAGGCCTCGCGCGGGTCGACGGAGCTGTCGCGCAGCCGCGGCAGCCGCTTGAGCAGCATGTTGACCTTGAGCTGGGCGCCCTCGGCGGGCGGCGGGGGCGTGTCGCCGGTCAGTTTCGCCAGGGCCTGCGGTGCGGCGTTCACCAGGACGTGCCGGGCGGCGACGGTGCCTTCGCCCTCGGCCGTGCGATACGTGACCTCGGCGGTTCGGCCGTCCGTGGCGATGCGCAGCGCCTCGTGGCCGGTCGCGAGGACCGCGCCCGCCGCGCGGGCCGTGTCGGCGAGGGCGTCGGTGAGGGCTCCCATGCCGCCGACCGGCACGTCCCAGTCGCCGGTGCCGCCGCCGATCACGTGGTAGAGGAAGCAGCGGTTCTGCTTCAGGGAGGGGTCGTGGGCGTCGGCGAAGGTGCCGATGAGCGCGTCGGTGAGGACGACGCCGCGCACCAGGTCGTCCGCGAAGTGCTCCTCCACGGCGACGCCGATCGGCTCCTCGAACAGCACCCGCCAGGCCTCCTCGTCGTCGAGGCGGCGGCGCAGTTCGTCGCGGGTGGGCAGTGGCTCCGTGAGGGTGGGGAAGACCCGCTGGGCGACGCGGCCGGTCATGCCGTAGAACGCCTGCCAGGCCCGGTACTCGCGGTCGGAGCCGGTGAGCCGGGTGAACGCCTCCCGGGTGCGCCGTTCGCCGCCGCCGACGAGGAGTCCGGTGGGCCGGCCGTCACGCTCGGCGGGTGTGTAGGAGGAGACGGTGCGGGTGCGGACCCGGAAGTCCAGGCCGAGGTCCCGGACGATCTTCTTCGGCAGCAGGCTGACCAGGTAGGAGTAGCGGGACAGCCGGGCGTCGACCCCGGCGAAGGGCCGAGTGGACACCGCCGCGCCGCCCGTGTGGTCCAGCCGCTCCAGGACCAGCACGGAGCGGCCGGCCCGGGCCAGATAGGCGGCGGCGACCAGGCCGTTGTGGCCGCCGCCGACGATGACAGCGTCGTACGTCCGGTGTGCGCGGGGTCCCTCGGGTGCGGTCATGGTTCTTGGTAACACGGGGTGATCCGGGTCGGCCAGGCGGCGCCCGCCCGCTCGGCGGTCAGCGCCCCGCCGCGGCCCGCTGTTCCCGCAGGGCCGCCACTCTTCGGTACAGGGCGACGGCCTCAACACTGCGGCCGAGCTGTTCCAGGCAGTGGGCCTCGTCGTTGCGGCTGGCGAGGGTGTCGGGGTGGTCGGGGCCGAGGACGCGTTCGCGGGCGGTGGCCACGCGCCGGTACTCGGTGAGCGCGTCGGCCCAGCGGCCCAGCCAGCCGAGGCCGACGGCGACCTCGCGGCGGCTGACCAGGGTGTCCGGGTGGTCGGGGCCGAGGACCTGCTCGCGGAGGGCGGCCACGTCACGGGATTCGGCCAGGGCCTCCTCCCAGCGGCCGAGCCGTCCGAGGTTGACGCAGCGGCCGTGGCGGGCGCGCAGGGTCTCGGGGTGGGTGGGGCCCTGGCTCCGGCCGCGGTCCTCGGCCAGGCCGCGGTAGAGGTCCAGGGCCTCCGCGCTGCGGCCGAGGCGGCCCAGGCTGATGCCGGTCTCGTGCCGGGCGGCGAGGGTGTCGGGGTGGTCGGGGCCGAGGGCGCGGCCGCGGGCCTCGGCAACCTCGCGGTAGGTCTCCAGGGCCTCCGACCAGCGGCCCAGCTGGCCGAGCGCGTACGCGACTTCGTAGCGGGTGACGAGCGTGTCGGGATGGTCCGGGCCGAGCACGCGGGCGCGGGCGGTGGCCAC
Source organism: Streptomyces hawaiiensis (assembly GCF_004803895.1). Taxonomy (NCBI): domain Bacteria; kingdom Bacillati; phylum Actinomycetota; class Actinomycetes; order Kitasatosporales; family Streptomycetaceae; genus Streptomyces; species Streptomyces hawaiiensis. Next base: position 669,499 of record NZ_CP021978.1, read on the forward strand.
CTCGCGGGCCATGCGGTACGAGTCCTCCAGACGGCCGAGGCGGCTGAGGTTGAAGGCGAGGTTGTGGCGGCAGCGCAGGGTGTCGGGGTGGTCGGGGCCCATGAGGTGCTCGCGGGCCGTGAGCACCGACGTGTAGACGCGGTGGGCGTCGAAGGGGCGGCCCAGCTGACCGAGCACGTAGGCCATCTCCTGGCGGGCGGCCAGGGTGTCGGGGTGCTCGGCGCCGAGGGTGCGGATCCTGGCCTCGGTGACGTGCTTGTACTCGCGCAGGGCGTCCGCGGCGCGGCCGGTGCGGCTCAGGGTGAAGGCGACCTCGTAGCGGCTGGAGAGGGTGTCGGGGTGGTCGGGGCCGAGGAGGTGCTCGCGTTCGGCGGCGACCGCCCGGTGCACCTCGCCCGCCTCCGCCCAGCGGCCGAGCCGGCCCAGGCTCAGGCCCGCGTTGTGCCGGCCGGCCAGGGCGGTCAGGACCTCCGTGGGCGGGGTGGGCCGCTCCACGGGTACGGGTTCCTCGACGACGGGGCCGGTGGCGGGCCGTGCGATCCACTCGCCGGACAGCCCCGCCGACGGGTCCGCGGGTGTGGTGCGCAGCCCCGTGCCGGTCGCCTTGTGGCCGGTGGTCATGCCGCGGGTCCAGGACGGCAACCGGCCCGCGCCCGCCGGCACGCCGGGAGCCGGGCGGGTCGCCGCGACGGCGGTCACGTACGCCGGCGCGGCCCGGTGGGCGCTGATCCGGCGGGCCAGCTCGCGGGCGTCGCCGGGTCGTTGCGCGGGTTCCTTGGCGAGCAGGTCGAGGACGACCCGTTCCAGGTACTCGGGCAGTTCGGCGCGGTGCTCGCGCGGCGGGCGGGGCGGGGTGTCGCGGTGGCCGACGAGGATCGCCCAGGCGTCATCGAGGTCGAACGGCGGTACGCCGGTGGCGATCTCGTACAGGACGCAGCCGAACGAGTAGAGGTCGCTGCGGTGGTCGACCCCGTCGCCGCCGATCTGCTCCGGGGACATGTAGTGCGGGGTGCCCATGGCGATGCCGGTGCCGGTCAGTCTGGAGGTGAAGCCGATGTCGTGGCCGAGGCGGGCGATGCCGAAGTCGCAGATCTTCACGGTGCCGTCGCCGAGCCGCACGATGTTGGCGGGCTTCAGGTCCCGGTGGACGATGCCCTGTTCGTGGCAGTAGGCGAGGGCTGCGGCGACCTGCTCGGCGATCTCCACGACGTCCGCGACCGGCAGCGGGTGCTGCTTGTTGTCCTCCAGGAGCTGGCTGAGGTTGCGGCCGTCCAGCAGCTCCATGACGAGGTAGAGGACGCCGTCGGACTCGCCGAAGTCGTGCACGACGGTGACGCCCCGGTGCTGCAGCGCGGCGGCCACGCGGGCCTCGCGGCGGAACCGCTCGCGCAGCACGCGGGTGAAGGCGTGGTCGTGGTTCGGGCCCAGCGGTTTGAGGCACTTGACGGCGACGTGCCGGCCCAGGGACTCGTCCCGTGCCCGCCACACCTCGCCCATGCCGCCTCGCCCGATCAGATCGAGCAGCCGGTAACGGCCATGGATGAGCCTGCTGTCCCCCATGTCGCGCGACGCTCCCCCCGGTAGCTGTTCGCCCGCCCCCCTGGCCCACCCAGTATGGCGGCCTATCGTCCGAGTTTGTACGGTGCCGGACGCGCGCCGGGGCCGAGCCTCGCCATGGCCCGCAGGATGTGTTTGGGCGGGAGTTGCCACCGCACACGTGCGGGAACACGGCGCAGCAGGAGGCCCGCGAGACGCAGTTGGCGGGTGACGGTGGCGGGTGCGGGGGCCGGTCTGCCGTACAACTCGTGGGCGTACGGCGGCAAGGAGGCGTACGCCAGATGCGCCACGCGCCGCCACAGCACCTCGCGCGCCGGTACGAGGAGCGGGTGCGTCGGCGGGCGGAGCAGGAAGTCGTCCACCTCGCGTGCCTCGGGTCCGGCGGCCAGGTCCGGGCGCACCTTCTCGAAGTACTCGGCCATCGCGGCCCGGTCCCCCGGTACGGCGTCGGGATCGAGGCCCACCAGGCGGGCGCTCTCCCGGTGTTCGGCGACGTAGCGGTCGGCCTCGGCGTCGGTGAGCCGGAACCCGGATCGGCGCGCGACAGTCAGATAGGAGTCGATCTCGGCGCAGTGCACCCACATGAGCAGCGCGGGTTCGTCGACGCCGTAGCGCTCGCCGGTGTCCGGGTCGGTCGCGGTCAGCATGCGGTGGATCTTCCGGACCCGGGCACCGGCGCGTTCGGCGGCCTCGGTGGTGCCGTACGTCGTCGTTCCGACGAAGCCGGCGGTGCGCATCAGCCGGCCCCAGGCGTCACGCCGGAAGTCGGAGTTCTGCATGACTCCGCGTACCGCCCGTGGATGCAGGGCTTGGAGGTAGAGCGCCCGGACACCCGCGATCCACATGACGGGGTCGCTGTGCAACTGCCAGGTCACCGATTCCGGACCGAACAGCCCCGGGTCCGCGCCGGTCATCGTCTCACCTCCGCCCGGCGCACACGATGACACAGCTCGAACAGCAGGTCGAGAGGCCCTGGTTCGACCTACGGCCGCCCATTCGTTGAGTTTTCACCTACCCGGCTGAGGGTTTGGTAAGGCTCCCCTTATATGCTGACGTCGCCGATCAAGCCCCGGCCCGGGCCGCAGCGGCCTGCCCGATCTCTCGCACGACAGGATCCGACATGCGCACCACCTCCCGCGGCCTCATAGCGGCGCTCGCTCTCACCCCTCTGCTGGCCGGCTGCTTCGCATCCGGCGACAGCGACACCGGCGCGGGATCGGGCGGGCGGCTGCGGGTCGCGCTGGCCGTGCCGCCGGTGCAGGCGCTGTCCCCGTACAGCAACGACGCCACCGTGCTGAGCAAGCTGTCCGTCGCCGAGGGTCTCACCGCCCTCGACAAGAACGGCACGGCCAAGCCCGCCCTGGCGAAGTCCTGGAAGCAGGACGGCGACACCACCTGGACCTTCGAGCTGCGCAAGGCCGAGTTCCAGGACGGCACCGAGCTCACCGCCCAGGCCGTCGTCGACGCGCTCGACCACGCGAGCGCGGCCAAGCCCAAGCCCCGCGTCCTGAGCGACGTGTCACTGACCGCCAAGGCCGACGACGCCGACACCGTCACCCTCACCACCAAGTCGCCCGACCCGGTACTGCCACTGCGGCTGGCCAGCCCCGCGCTGGCGATCCTGTCGGCGAAGGCGTACACGAAAGAAGGCACGGTCAGCCCCGTCGGCACCGGCACGGGTCCGTTCGAGATCACCCGGCTGAACGGCAAGACCAAGGCAGCTCTCGACCGCTTCGACGGCTACTGGGGCGGCAAGGCGAAGGCGCCCGGCATCGACGTCAGCTGGATCGCGGACGGGACGGCCCGTGCCAACGCGCTGCGCGGCGGCGAGACCGACATCGCCGAGTGGATCCCGACCGCCCAGGCGAAACTGCTCGACAAGGCGACCCGGCACGAGGTCCCCTCGGTGCGCACCGACAGCCTGATCCTCAACACCGGCAGCGGCCTGTTCACCGACGCCGGGCTGCGCGCCGCCGCCCGCGACGCCGTCGACGGCTCCGCGCTGGTCGACTCCGTCTTCGGCGGCTACGCCGACCCCGCGCAGGGCCTGTTCGGGCCCGCCGTCCCCTGGGCGGCCGACAAGCGCGTCGAGGTGACGGGCCGTGCCCAGGCCGCGACCGCCGCCGAGGTGCGGACCGGCACCAAGGGCAGGACGCTGCGGCTGGCCACCTACACCAACCGGGCCGAACTGCCCGAGGCGGCGACCGTGCTCCAGCAGCAGCTGGAGAAGGCCGGGTTCACCGTGAAGCAGGACGTGCGCGAGTACACGCAGATGGAGAGCGACCTCCTCGCCGGGAAGTACGACGCCCTGGTCTTCTCGCGGGTGACGCTGCTCGACACCGGTGACGCGGTGGACTACCTGGCCAGCGACTTCACCAGCGAGGGCGTCTACAACATCGCCGGCCTGAAGAACGCCGCGGTGGACAAGGCCATCCGGGCCGCCGCGGCGGAGCGGGACACCGAGAGCCGCCGGGAGAAGATCATGCGGGCGGAGGCGGAGATCCTGCGCACCGACGCGGTGGTGCCGCTGGTCCACGAGCAGGCCGTGCAGGGCATCGCGGACGGCGTCGAGGGCGTGCTCCTCGACCCGCGCGAGCGGTCCCTGATCGACGTCGACACGCGCCTGAAGTAGCCCGCATGAGTCTCGCGCACACCCCCGCCGCCGCCCGCCCGTCCCTCTGGCCGGCGGCGGCCGGCCGTGTGCTCGCCGGCACCGCACTGCTCGGCGCCGTGGCCCTGCTCCCCTGGCTGTCCGGCGCCGACCCGGCCCGTACGGTGCTCCGCGCGCGCTCCGCCGACCAGAACCCCACACCGGCTGAACTGGCCACCGTGCGCGATCAGCTGGGCCTGGACGAGGGCCCCTGGGTCCACCTCGCGCACTGGCTGGGCGGCCTGCCCCGCGGGGACGCGGGCGTCTCATGGGTCTCCGGCGCACCGGTCATGCCGCAGGTGGGGACGGCCCTGTCGGTCTCCCTGACGCTGATGCTGGGCGCGTTCGCGGTCACGGCGCTGGTCGCCGGACTGGTGTGTGCCCGGACGGTCTTCCTCGGTTCCCGGCGCCGGCTGCGGCAGGACCGGGCGGGCACCCCGGCCGCCGTCCTCGCGTCGCTGCCGAAGTTCCTGCTCGCCTCGGTGCTGGCCACCGTGTGCGGGGTGTGGTGGGGATGGTTCCCCTCCAGCGGGTGGGAGGGTCCGCAGTCGATGGTGCTGCCCTCGCTCGCGCTGGGCGTCCCGTCGGGCGCGGTGCTCGGCGGGCTGCTCGACCAGGCGCTGCCCGCCGCCTTCCACGAACCCTGGGCGCGCACGGCCTACGCCACCGGGCTCCCGCCCCGTCACATCGGCCGCAACGGGCTGCGCCGCACCCTGCCCGGCATACTGCCGCAGCTGCTGCCGAGCGTGGTGGCCCTGGTCGGCGGTGCGGTCGCCGTGGAGAAGATCTTCAACATTCCCGGGCTCGGCCGGCTCGCCCTGGAGGCGGCCGTCGCGCAGGACCTCCCCGTGCTGCAGACGGCGACCCTGGCTCTAATCCTGCTGGGCGTCGCCGCGGGCATGGTGATCCGCGCCCTGCGCCACGCCCTCCTCGGCCGGCCTCTGCGCGACGGTGCCCTGCCGACCCTGCACCGGCCTCCGCTCACGGTGCCGCGCTCCCTGCGCTGGATCACCGCGGTCTGTGCGCTGGCCCTGCTCGCCCTGGTGACAGCGGGCCTCCTGCGCGACCCGCTCCAGGTCGACACGGCGGCACGACTGCTGCCCCCGTCCCTCGAACACCCGCTGGGCACGGACGCCCTGGGGCGTGACCTGCTGGCCCGGCTGGGCCACGGGGCGCTGCGCACGGCCGGGGTCGCCCTCGTCGTGACGACGGTCAGCGCCGTCACCGGACTGCTGCTGGGCATGGCACCGAGAGCGAGCGCGGGCCCGACGGAGGTCGTGTCCACCCTGCCCGCCGTCCTCGCGGGCCTGCTGATCGCGGGCGTGACCGGACCGTCGGTGTGGGGTGCGGCCTGCGCGGTCTGCGTGGTCGGCTGGAGCCCGTACGCCGCCCAGACGGCAGCGCTGCTCGAACAGGAACGCGCGAGCGGGCACATCGCCGCGTCCGTCGCACTCGGCGCCGGGCGGCTGCACCTCCTGCGCCGCCACCTGCTGCCCTCGGTGGTCCCGGCCCTGCTGCGCAACGCCGTGCTCCGGCTGCCCACCACCGTCCTGGTCCTGGCCTCCCTGGGCTTCCTGGGTTTGGGCGAACAGCCGCCCACCCCGGAGTGGGGCCGCCTCCTCTCGGAGAACCAGCCGTACGCCGAACTGGCCCCCTGGACCGTCCTCGGCCCGGCCGCGGCGCTGGTGGTGCTGTCCGTGCTGGCGGTGACGGCCGGCGTGCTGGGACGCGGAAAGGGCGAGTAGCACGCGCCCCGGCCGGTAGCTTTCACCGGCCGGGGCGCCTGCTCCTCGCCCTCAGGCGGGGCGCTTCTCCTCGCTCACGTAGCCGCGCCGCTTGTCCACCACGTTGCGCAGCGGCCGGCCCTCGATGTGCCGGGTGAGGTTGTCGAGGAACACCTCGACGAGCGCCTCCCGCTCGCCGGTGGTCTCGCCCGCCGTGTGCGGGGAGATCAGCACACCGGGCATGTCCCACAGGGGCGATTCGGCGGGCAGCGGTTCCTGGGCGAAGACGTCCAGGGCGGCGCCGGCGAGGCGTCCGGCGGCGAGGTGGTCGACCAGCGCCTCCTCGTCGACGAGTCCGCCCCGGCCGACGTTGATCAGTCGCGCTCCCGGCTTCATGGCGGCGAGCACGGGGGCGTCGACCATGCGCCGGGTGTCCGGGGTGAGGGGTGCGGCCAGGACGACGTAGTCCGCCGCCGCCAAGGCGGAGTGCAGGGTGGTCGCACCGTGGACCGTGCCGAAGTCGGGGTCGTCCGTGCGGGCCTTGCGGCCCGCGCCGCAGACCCGCATCCCGACGGCGCGCAGCAGCCGGGCGACGGCCCGGCCGATCGGCCCCGTCCCCCAGACCAGCACGGTCCGTCCGGTGATGCCGTCACTGGGGCGCGGACGCCACTCGCGGCGCTGCTGGTGCTCCCAGGTGCCGGGAAAGTCCTTGGCGAGGGCGAGGATCAGCCCGAGGACGTACTCGGCGGCCGGCTGATCGTAGACCCCACGGGCGTTGGTCAGGACCACGCCCGGATCGTCCACCAGCGCGGGGAACAGGAAGGAGTCCACGCCCGCGGAGGCCGCGTGGACCCAGCGGGGTGCCTTCTCCGGGTTGTCGGGCCAGGCTTCGCGGATGGCCGGGGTGATGGTCACCCAGGCCAGGAGGGCGTCGGCGCCGGGAAGGAGGTAGGGCAGTTCCTCTTCGGTGGCGTAGACGGTGTCCGCGAGGCGTTCGATGAGCCCGGTGGCGGGTGGCCGGTTGCCCCGGTACAGGACGACGAGGCGGTCGGGCATGTCAGGCTCCGGTGGGGATGGCGATGTACTTGTACTCGAGGAACTCGCCGATGCCGACGCGGCCCCCTTCGCGGCCGAGGCCGGACTGTTTGACGCCGCCGAAGGGGGCGGCGGGGTTGGAGACGAGTCCGGTGTTGAGGCCGATCATGCCGGTCTCCAGACGCTCGCTGACGCGCAGGGCGCGGTCGAGGTTCTGGGTGAACAGGTAGGCGGCGAGGCCGAATTCGGTGTCGTTGGCGGCGGTGACGGCCTCGTCCTCGGTGTCGAAGGTGAGGAGGGCGGCGACGGGGCCGAAGACCTCGGTGTCGTTGATGGCGGCGTCGGGGGTGATGCCGGTCAGGACGGTGGGTGGGTAGAAGGAGCCGGGGCCTTCGGGGAGTTCGCCGCCGGTGAGGACGGTGGCGCCGCGCTTGACGGCGTCGCACACGACGTCGTGGGCCTTGCTGCGGCCGGCCATGTCGATGAGGGGGCCGACGTCGGTGCCGGGTTGGGTGCCGTCGCCGACCTTCAGCGCGGCCATGCGGGTGGCCAGGCGGGTGGCGAACTCCTCGGCGATGGAGGTGTGGACGTAGATGCGGTTGGCGGCGCAGCAGGATTCGCCCATGTTGCGCATCTTGGCGACCATGGTGCCTTCGACGGCGGTGTCGAGGTCGGCGTCGTCGAAGACGATGAGGGGGGCGTTGCCGCCCAGTTCCATGCTGGTGCGGATGACGGTGTCGGCGCACTGGGCCAGCAGGATCCGGCCGACGCCGGTTGAGCCGGTGAAGGAGAGTTTGCGGATCTGCCCGCCGCGCAGCAGGGGCTCGACGACGCCGGCGGCGTCGGTGGTGACGATGATGTTCAGCACGCCGTCGGGCAGGCCTGCTTCCTTCAGGATCGCGGCGAGGGCGAGGCTGGTCAGGGGGGTCTGGGGGGCGGGTTTGAGGACGATGGTGCAGCCGGCGGCGATGGCGGGGCCGATCTTGCGGGTGCCCATCGCCAGGGGGAAGTTCCAGGGGGTGATGAGCAGGCAGGGGCCGACGGGCTGGCGGGTGACCAGGAGGCGGTTGCGGCCGTCGGGGGCGGTCATCATGCCGCCGTCGATACGCACGGCTTCCTCGGAGAACCAGCGGAAGAACTCGGCGCCGTAGGCGACTTCGGCCCGCGCCTCGGCCAGGGGCTTGCCCATCTCCAAGGTCATCAGCAGCGCGAGGTCCTCGGTGCGCGCGATGATGATGTCGTAGGCGCGGCGCAGGATCTCACTGCGCACCCGGGGCGGGGTCGCGGCCCAGCCGGCTTGCGCCGCGACCGCCGCCTCGACGGCACGCTGCCCGTCGGCCGGGGAGGCGTCGGCGACCCGGCACAGCTCCTCGCCGGTGGCCGGGTTGTCGACGGACAGCGTCCGGCCGGACTCCGCGTCCTGCCAACCGCCGCCGATGAAAAGCTGCTTGGGAACATCGTGGACGACAGTCATCTCGGGGTCTCCTTGTATGCGTAGAGGTGCGCTGCCGCAGGGTCAGCGGATGCGGTCCAGCGTCTTGTAGTAGGCGCCCGCGAAGGGCAGGAACCAGGCGGTGCCGTTGTAGAGCGGGATGCGGGGCGGGGCCAGGTCGCGGACGGGGCTGGCCTCGGGGTGGCCGTCCATCACCTCGGCCATGACCTGCCCCATGTGCGTGGCCATCTGCACGCCGTGGCCCGCGTATCCCATGGAGTAGTACACGCCGTCGTCGGTCTGCCCGGCGTGCACGATACGGTCCATCGCGAAGCCGACGGAGCCGCCCCACACGTACTCGACCTTCGTTCGGGCGAGTTGGGGGAAGATCTCGCACATCTCCCGGAACAGCACCTGTCCGCTCTTCTTGTCCGAGGTGGGGTCGGACGGTGCGAAGCGGGCGCGGCCGCCGAACAGCAGCCGGTTGTCCGGGGTGAGCCGGAAGTAGTGGCATACCTGGTTGGAGTCGACGATGAGGCGGGCCTTCGGGATGATGTCCCGGGCGAGCTCCTCGCCGAGCGGCTCGGTCACGATGATGAAGCTGCCCAGGCAGACCTGCTGGCGACGCAGCCACGGGAAGTTCTTGTCCGTGTAGGCGTCGGTGGCCATCATGACCTGCCCGGCACGGATCACACCGCGCTCGGTGCTGACCTCGAACCGGCCGGCGGCGGTACGCCGTACGCCGATGGCCGCGTTGCGCTCGTGGATCTCGACACCGGTGCGCTCGCACGCCTCGGCCATGCCGCGCACGAAGCGGCCGACGTGCAGTGCCGCGCTGAACGGGTCGAGCAGGCCGCCGTGGTAGGCGTCGGATCCGATCTCGGCACGCAGCTCGGATTTGCCGACCAGCGTGGTCTCGTGTCCGAAGTACTTGGCCAGGTCGCGCTGCTGGGCCTTCTTGCTCTCGAAGTGCGCGGGGCGGGACGCCACGCCCAGGCGTCCGACGCGACGGAACTGGCAGTCGATGGACTCCTCGCTCACGAGCCGCTCGACGGTGTCCACGGCTTCGCCGTAGGAGTTGTAGATCTCGCGGGCCCGTTCGAGTCCGTAGCGGCGGATGGCCTGGTGTATGCCGATGGTGAAGCCCAGGTTCGCCATGCCGCCGTTGCGTGCGGAGGCCCCGGAGCCGATCTGGCTCTTCTCGACAAGGGTGACACGGGCGCCCTTGCGGGCGGAGTGGAGGGCGGTGGACAGACCTGTCAGTCCGGCGCCGATGACCACCAGGTCGGTGTCCTCGGTCACTGGCTTGCCGGACCGGTCGGGGAACGCCCCGGCGGTTTCCACCCAGTACGGGATCGTCTTCATTTCGGGTCTCCTGCGGAAGTGTTCGGGGAGGGCGCGGCCGGGCTCGGCGGAGGCCCGGCCGACGGCGCTGTCAGCGGTGGCGCGGCCCGTGCCGACGCGAGGCTCAGGTGAGGGGTTCGATGGGGAGGGCGCTCTGGCCGTTGCGGTGTCCGCCGAGTTTGCGGACGAGGGCGACCAGGGCGAGGGCGAGGATGGCCAGGGCGATGAGGACGGCGCTGACCGCGGTGACGGTCGGGTCGACGTCGAACTGCAGCGCGTTGAAGACGAGTACGGGCAGGGTTCGGGTGTCGGGGGTGGACAGGAACTGGGCGATGAAGAACTCGTCGAAGCTGGTGATGAAGGAGAACACCGCTGCCGCGATCAGGCCGGGGGTGGCCAGCGGGAAGGTGATGCGGCGGGCGATGGTCATCCGGCTGGCGCCCATGCTGGCGGCGGCGTCTTCGAGTCGTTCGTCGATGCCCTTCAGGGTGGAGATCATGATGAGGACGGCGATGGGTGCGGCGAGCACGGTGTGGCCGAGGGCGATGGCCAGGGGGCTGCCGAGCATGCCGGCGGGTTCGAAGAACAGGAACAGGCCGAGCGCGATGACCACCTGCGGGATGAGCATCGGAGCCAGGACCAGCCCGTAGACCGCGGCGTGCAGGGGCAGCCGGCCACGGGCCAGGGCCATGGCGGCGGTGACGCCCAGGATCAGGGAGAACACCGTCGTCAGCGAGGCGATGAGGCTGGACAGGGCGATGGAGGTGGCCCAGTTGCCGCCGGGTGCGGCCATCTGCTCGTACCAGCGGGTGCTGTACTCCTGCGGCGGGAAGGTTCCGATGCCGTCCGCGCCGAAGGAGGTGACCAGGATGATCACGATGGGCATGGCCAGGAACAGCAGGATCGCGGTGGCGCTCAGGCCGCGGCCGATGTGTCCGGCCCGGGTGGGGGGCAGTTCCATCATGAGCTGCTCCTTCGTGCGGCCGTCTTCTTGCGGCGGAGCTTGGCCAGGCCGAGCACGCCCAGGCCGGCGAAGGTGAGCAGGAGCAGGATGACGCCGAAGGCGGCGGCGGAGTTCCACTGGTCCTGCTTCATCACCTGTTGGTCGATCAGCGCGGCGACGACGGTCTGCTTGTCGCCGCCCATCAGGGCGGGGGTGATGTAGTAGCCCAGGCACAGGATGAAGCTGAGCAGGCCCGCGGTGCCGATGCCGGGCGCGACCAGCGGCAGATAGATCCTGGTGAAGATCGTCAGGCGGGAGGCGCCGAAGCCTGCCGCCGCGGCCAGGAGCCGGCCGTCGACCCCGCGCATCACGCCCTGGAGGACCAGGACGGTGTAGGGGAGCATGACGGAGGTGGTGCCGATGACCACACCGGTCTCGTTGTACAGCAGCGAATACGGGGCCCCGGGAGCGTGCACGGAGGTCAGCAGGGTGTTGATGAGCCCGTGCTCACCGAGCATGATGATCCACCCGTAGGTGCGCACCAGGGCGCTGATGAAGTGCGGCACGACCACGATCAGCATCGCCAGCGCCGCGAACACCGGCCGCATCCGGGCGATGGCGTGCGCCAGGACGAAACCCACCAGCAGACTCAGCACCGCCGTCTCAGCGGAGATCCGCAGGGTGGACATCAGCACCGACAGGTTCACACCGCTGAGGGCGTCGGCGTACCAGTGGAGTGTGAAGCCGCCACTGTCGCCCTTGAGGCTGAGGGAAAGGACGCCGATGATCGGGTAGACGAACAGGATCAGCAGGAACACCGTGACGGGCACGGCGTTGACCAGGGCGGTGCGGGAGCGGTGTCCGCGCTTCTCGGACGTCTTGACACGCACCTTGGTGGGTGCGACAGCGGTGCCGGCCACGGCTCACCCCCCGTCCGTGACGTCGAAGACGCTGACGTCGTCCCGGTCGGCGGTGACACAGACCCGCTCGCCCGTGCGGGGCGGGACGCCGGCGGTCTCGATCCGCAGGGGCGGTGTGCCGGGGGCCGCGCCGTCCAGGCGGACCGTGATCCGCGTCAGTGTGCCGACGTAGACGGCCGTCTCGACCGTGCCGGTACAGCAGCTCTCCTCGGCGCTGACCAGGCGCAGCTTGCCCGGCCGCACGGCGGCGCGCACGCTCTGTCCGGGCAGGCAGGGGTGGGCGCGGGCCGTGAGCACGCCGCCGGTGTCCAGCCGCACCCGGGTGCAGCCGTCTCCGCCGTCCTCGACCTTGCCGGTGAGGAAGTTGGCGGCGCCGAGGAAGTCGGCGACGAAGGGGGTGCGGGGGCGTTCGAACAGGCCGCGGGGGGTGTCGAACTGCTCGATGCGGCCGTCCTTCATGATGGCGATCCGGTCCGACAGGACCAGGGCCTCCTCCTGATCGTGCGTCACATAGACGACAGTCAGGCCGAGTTCACGCTGAATGGACTTGATCTCGGTCTGCATCTGGTCGCGCAGCTTCTTGTCCAGCGCGCCCAGCGGTTCGTCCATCAGCACGATCGGCGGACGGTAGACCAGCACCCGGCACAGCGCCACACGCTGCTGCTGGCCACCGGACAGCTCACGCGGCTTGCGGCCGGCGAACTTCGACAGGCCCGCCGCCTCCAGGGTCTCGCCCACGCGGCGGCGGATCTCCTCCTTGGCCACACCGCGCAGTTGCAGAGGGAAGGCGACGTTCTCGCTGACGGTCATGTGGGGGAAGAGCAGGTACTGCTGGAAGACGAAACCGAAGTCCCGCTTGCCGGGGTTGAGCTTGGTGATGTCCCGGCCGTCCACGGCGATGCTGCCGGAGTCGGGCTCGGTGAACCCGGCCAGCATCATCAGCGTCGTCGTCTTGCCGGAGCCGGAGGAGCCGAGGAAGGTGACGAACTCACCCGCCGCGATCTCCATGTCCACACCGTCGACCACCGTCGTCCCGCTGTAGGACTTCCGCAGCCCCGTCACGGACAACGACTTACCGGTCAGCGAGTTGGAGCCCGGGGCCAGGGCCGAGGCGAGGAGTTTGGTCTGCTCAGGCATCGGCCCACTCCCTCCAGTGCTTGGTGACCGACTCCAGGTTCTTGTCCCACCAGGCCACATCGGTGTCGAACCCGGTCTTCAGGTTCTGGGGCGAGGTCGGCAGCGTGGCCAGAACGTCGTCCGAGAGGAGCTTGGTGGCAGCGGGGACGACCGGTCCCTGCGGGAAGAGCTTGGCGAAAGCCGCCTGCACCTCGGGACGCAGCGAGAAGTCGATCAGCTTGTAGGCGGCGTCCGTGTTGTCCGCGCCCTTCGGGATCCCCCAGCCGTTGGTGAGCCGCCGGGCGCCGTTCCACTGGTAGGCGACCGGCACCCCCTGCTTGATCAGCTCGTCCGCGCGACCGCTCCACAGGCTGGTCATGACGACCTCCTTGCGGCCCAGTAGCACCGCCGGCAGGGCGCCGGTGTTCCAGAACTTCTTCACCTCGCCGCGGATCCGCGACATCGAGGCGAACGCCCGGTCCACATCCAGCGGGTACAGCTTGTCCAGCGGAACCCCGTCGGCCAGCAGCGCGAACTCCAGCTCCGGGTAGTCCGCTTCAGCGCTCTGCAGGGAGCGCGGACCGGCGAAGGAGTGGGTGTTCCAGAAGTCGCCCCAGCCCTTCGGTGCGCGCTTCAGACTGTCCGTGCGGTAGGCCATCAGGCTCGCCCACACGTTCTTGCCGACCGCGTACTCCGGCAGGTTGTGCTCTGCGATACCGGCACCCTTGACACTCTTCAGCCGGTCATGGTCCACCGGCTCCAGACACTCAAGGCGCGCCATCTTCTGGAAGATGAGCAGGCTGTTGTCCATCAGGTCGACCTGCGGCCGGCCCTGCCTGACCTGGGCGATGATCTGCGCGGACTGGTAGTTGACCGTGGTGACCGTGATGCCGGTCTCCTTGGCGAACGGCTCGTAGATCGCCTTCGTCAGCGCGTCGTTGTAGGCGCCACCGCTGTTACTGACGACGAGCCGCTTCTTGCCGCCACCGCCCGACGAGCTTCGGCTTTCGCCGTTGCCCATGAGGGAGCCGCATCCGGTCACTGCCGAGGCAGCGGCCAGAGCGCCTGCGGTGCGGAGTACGGTTCTGCGTCCTATCCGGTTGCCTTCCATGGCAAAGCTCCTGGAGATCGCTGGGGGTTCGGGGAATCCGTGCGGGGACCGACGGGTCTGGGTCAGATGCCGAGCATGGTGTTGAGGTCGTCCAGGGACTTGACCGACACGTAGTCGTAGCCGTGGGTGACAGGGTCGTAGCCGCGGTCCAGGAGGATCAGGTTGCGGAAGCCCATGTCGTGCATCGGCATCAGGTCGTAGCGGGTGTGCGAGGAGACGTGCACGAAGTCCTCGGGAGACGCGTCGAGCTGGTCGAGCATGTACTCGAAAGCGGCGTAACGGGGCTTGTAGTAGCCGGCCTGCTCCGCGGTGAAGACCGCGTGGAAGTCCGCCCCGAGCCGGGGCACGCTCTCCTCGAGAAAGGAGTCGTCCGCGTTGGACAGGATGACCAGCTTGTAGTTCTCGCCCATCTTCTTCAGCGGCTCGGGCACGTCGGCGTGCGGGCCCCAGCTGCGCACGCCGTCGGCGAACCGCTTGCCCGCGTCCGGGGCCGCCTTCACACCCCACTTGCGGCAGACCCGCTCGAAGGAGTCCTGCAGCACCTGCTCGTAGGCGTAGTACTCGCCACGGACCTGGTCGTAGCGGTAACCGCGGAACTCCCGCACGAACTGGTCCCACTGTTCCGCGGGGATCTGGTCACCGACGAGTTCACGCGTGATGGGGGTGATCGGGTACTCGATCAGCGTGCCGTAGCAGTCGAACGAGACGTACTTCGGCCGGAACGAGGGGTCGCTCATGGAGGTGCCTCACATGTCGTCGGGCAGGGTGGATTCGGGGAGGGTGCTGGATCTGGTCCGGTGCGGGTTCAGGCGGCGCCGGCTCCGGCCGGTGCGAGGAAGCCGACGGGATGGTCCGTCGTGCCGTCGAGCGCCAGGTCGGCGGCGATCTCGCCCATGGCGGGCGAGAGTTTGAAGCCGCTGCCGGAGAATCCGGCCAGGACGACGATGTCGTCCTCGCCGGGGACATGACCGACGAGCGGATTTCCGGAGGCGGTGTAGCCCTCCATGTAGACCGACAGCCGGATGGGGTCGGGGTTCAGGTCGGGCATCAGCTCCGCAATGAGCTCGCGGAAGGTGGCGAGTTCCTCCGGGCGGACCGTGCGGTCGAGCCGCTCGGGGTCGGGTACGGGCAGGTAGCGGGCCAGGGAGAGGCCCAGCTTGACGGAGATGCCGTCGGGTGACGGGAGTCCGTAGCAGTCGTGGGGTGTGCTGCGGACGAAGGCGGGGGCGCCGCCCGCGAACCAGTCGTGGCGGGTGGGGATGTGCCAGGAGCTGATCAGCCTGCGGATGTCGACCGTCCGCGGAAGGTCCGGGAGCAGGGTGTTGACCCACGGGCCGACGGTCACCACCGCGGTGTCCACGTGGTCCGTGCCCTGGTCGGTGACGATGTGCACCCCACCGCCCGGCGCCGGGGCGATCTCACGCACCGGCGTGTAGCGGTGCAGCCGGGCGCCCAGTTGCTCGGCGCGGGCGGCGGCGGCCTGGATCGACGCCTCGGGCCTGATGGTGGAGCCCTGCCGGTCGAGCACGGCCGTGTGCCCGTCCGGGAGTCGGTGCTGCGGGTAACGACGGGCGAGTTCCTCCCGGTCCAGTACCTCGTGGTCCAGCTGGTGGGTGGTGCTGGCGGAGAGGAGGAGACGCATGGACGCAGACTCGGTCTCGCCCATCACCAGGCATCCGCTGCGACGGCGCAGCGAGAAGCCGGTTTCGCGCTGGAGCCGGTCCCACATCCGGTCGGCGAGTCGCAGCAGCGGAATGTAGCCGGGGTCACCGAGGTGCACGGCTCGGAAGATGCGAGTCTCGCCACCGGCGGCGCCGCGGTCGTGACCCGGCGCGTACCGGTCGTAGCCGATGACCTCGGCTCCGCGGGCGGCCAGTCGCCACATGACCTGGCTGCCCATGCTGCCGGCGCCGATGACGGCGACGCGCTTGGGGATGCGGCGCATGAGGTCGCTCCTTTCGCCGGGGGCGGCATCGGTGACAGTGGTGCCCCAGCACCGGGCGGACACCGTGCGGACTCTTCCGGTCCGTGTCCCGCTGGGGATGGCGTTCACTTTCGACCCGGGTGAACACGCAGGTCAACCCACACTCTGTTCCACCCGGCGGCCTTCTCGAGACGGTCTGTCACGGCCGACGTCCAGGCCTCGGAATGTGTCCTCCACCCTCTTGTCACCGTGAGTGGCCGGTGCGAAGGTGACCCACGGTCCCTCGGAAGAAAGCACCCCCTATGCCGCCCAGACATCCCGCAACCGGGCACTTCCCGACCATCGCGGAGGTTCTGCGCCTGCCGGTGCTGGCCGAGGGGATGCCGCGCGTCCTGGCCGGTGCGTCACAACTGCATCGCGCGGTGCGCTGGGTACATGTCACCGAGCTGCTCAACCCCGCCGACTTCCTCGAGGGCGGTGAGCTGGTGCTGACGACCGGCATGCCGTATCCGGAGGACGCCTCCAAGCTGCGGGGCTACGTCGACCAGCTCGCCGACGTCGGCGCGGCGGGCCTGATCGTGGAGCTCGGTCACCGCTACCGGAAGGTGCCCGACGAGCTGGTGGCGGCCTGCCGTGCCCGCGAGGTACCGCTGGTCGAGCTGGCCCGCGGTGTCCGCTTCATCGACGTCACGCAGACGGTGCACGCGCTCATCCTTGACGCCCAGGGGGCACTGCTGCGCCGCGGCAGGGACATCCAGGACATTTTCACTGCCCTGACGCTGCGGGGCGCGGGCCCCGAGGAACTGGTGCACACCACCGCTGAGCTCACCGGAGCCCCGGTGGTGCTGGAGGATCTCACCCACCGGGTCCTGATGTGCGAGCTGCTCGGCCGGCCGTACGAGCCGGTCGTGTCGGCCTGGTCCCGGCGCTCCCGGGCCGCACCGACCCTGGAGAAGCTCGCGCCGAGCGGTCCGGAGGGGTGGCTGATCGCCCCGGTGCAGGACCATCACGGGCTGTGGGGGCGGCTGGTCCTGCTGGACAGCCGGCTGAACACGGAGCCCGACCCGGAGCACGTCCTGGTGCTGGAGCGTGCGGCGGTCGCGCTGACCATGGCACGTCTGGCCGGGCCGGCCTGGTGGGAGCGCCGCGCCCACCGCTCCGTACTGCGCGATCTGTGCGAACGGCGTTTCCGCTCCCCCGCCGACGCCCGCGCCCGCGCCGAGGCGCTGGGGTTGCCGGCCT
The DNA here is from genome assembly GCF_004803895.1 of Streptomyces hawaiiensis. Classification (NCBI taxonomy): domain Bacteria; kingdom Bacillati; phylum Actinomycetota; class Actinomycetes; order Kitasatosporales; family Streptomycetaceae; genus Streptomyces; species Streptomyces hawaiiensis. The sequence continues at coordinate 686,497 of NZ_CP021978.1, forward strand.
TCGGGCACCGCCTCTTCGCCGTGGTCATCCGCCACACCCGCCGCGGCGGCGAGGGCGAACAGCTGGACGAACGGATCGCGAAGGCTCTGACGCAGACCGGCGTCCGCGCCCTGGTCGGCGAGACGGCCCCGGGCCGGATCGGTGTCCTCCTCGCACTGGCGCAGGCCAGCGCCTGGCAGCCGGTCGCCGAGCGGATCGGCCGTCTCGCCCGGGAGGAACTCGGCCCGGAGGCCGTCGTCGCCGTCGGCCCGGGCGTGACCGACCTCTCCGGCATCGCCCGCTCGTGGCAGGAGGCCGAGCAGACGGCCGATGCCATCACGCCGGCCTCCCCCGAGCGGTGGTTCTACGTCCCCGCCGATGTGGAACTGCCGGAACTTCTGGGTGTCCTGCGCGAGGACACCCGCCTCCAGCGGTACGCGGAACGGCAGCTGACCCGCCTCATCGAGCACGACGACCGCAACAGCGGCGACCTGCTGCCCGCGCTGCGTGCCTATCTGACGGCCGCCGGGAACAAGTCGGTCGCGGCGAAACTGGCCGGCATGTCCCGGCAGGCCTACTACCAGCGCCTCCACACCATCGAACGGCTCCTCGGCTGCGACCTGGAATCAGGTCTGCAGCGCACGTCCCTGCACATCGCGGTGCTGGTCCTGGACGCGCGAGAAACAGCTGTGCCCGGCACATGACGAGCACGCCGGCTGTCGCGCGGGAGTAGCCTGGCGCCCACCGCGGTGCCACAGGGAGACGCCTTGCGTACGTTCGTCGTGTTCGACCTCGAGTTCACGTCATGGCAGGGAGCGCTCGAGCAGGACTGGGGGGCACCGGGGCAGCTTCGCGAGATCGTGCAGATCGGGGCACTGCGACTGCGCGAGGACTTCTCCGTCGCCGAGGAGTTCGAGGCACTGGTGCGGCCCGTGACCAACCCGGGGCTGTCCGCGTACTTCACCGGCCTCACCGGCATCGACCAGGACCGTGTCGACCGCGAGGGAGTTCCCCCGGCCGAGGCGCTGGGCGAATTTCTGGGGTTCTGCCGGGGACAGTCCGTGCTGTCGTACGGAAATGACATGGTCGTTCTCGGGGAGAACCTCGGCTGGGCCCGCGCCCGTGGGGAAGAGGTCAAGAGCGGCTTCCTCCCCGCCCATTTCCTGAACATCCGCCCGTGGCTGAACTCCCTCGCCCCGGCGACGGCGACGTCCAACGTCGGCCGCCTCTGGCAGGTGCTCGGCCTCCCGAGGCCCGCGGCCGGGCAGGAGCATTCGGCACTCTTCGACTGCCATTCTCTCGCCGCGGCCATCGAGCATCTGTGCGGCACGGGGGCCACCCTGCCCGAGGGGTGCCTACGACGCGCTTAGACGCCTCCGGAGCATCTCGCTGACCTGGCGCCGCCGGGGCGGAGGACATGCGCACGAATTTGTTCCAGACGCTTGACGGCCGCGTTATGACTGCGTAGACATGTCAGCGCAGTCAGACACACCTCGGACAGCAGCGGTTCGGACCACGATTCGTCGGGAGACACCATGGCGCGAGAGGCAGGACGGGTCGGAGGTTCCGGCGCACCGCGCAGTGTGGATGTGGCCCGCCTGGCGGGCGTATCGCAGAAGACGGTGTCCCGTGTCTTCAACGACGAGCCGTACGTCTCCGCCGATGTGCGCCGACGCGTTCTCGACGCTGCCGAGGAACTCGGATACCGGCGGAACAACGCCGCCCGAGCGCTGGCTTCCGGACGCACGCGGTCCATCGGTGTCGTGACGCTGGGCACCGCCCTGTACGGGCCCGCCTCACTGATCATGGGAGTCGAGCGCGCCGCACGGGACACGGGCTACGCCCTCCGTGTGGTCAACACGATGGAAGGCGACCCCGCGGGAGTCGCCGGCGCTGTGGAGTCGCTCCTCGATCAGGGCGTGGACGGCATCGTCATCTCCGAGCCGATCGACGAGGGGCACGAGGGAGACCTGTCGGCCCGAGTCGACATGCCCGTCCTCGTCCTCGGCGCGCCCCCGATCCTGGCACCCAGGGCACTGGCCGCCGGCACGGGCGCGGATCTGATGGCGCGAACGGCCACCGAGCACCTGCTGGAGCTGGGGCACGCCACCGTTCACCACCTCGCCGGCCCGCAGCGGTGGTACGCCGCCCGGGACCGCGTGGAGGGCTGGCGGGCGGCGCTCACCGCGCACGGCAGGACGGTGCCGCCCGTCGTCGAGGGCGACTGGTCGGCCGCGTCCGGCTACGCGGCGGGCCGCGAACTGGCCCGCGACGGCGAGGTGACCGCGGTGTTCGCCGGCAACGACGACATGGCGATCGGCCTCATCCGGGCACTGGCGGAGGCAGGCCGGCGTGTGCCGGAGGACGTCAGCGTCGTCGGCTTCGACGACATCCCCCTGGCCCCCTATGTGACCCCTCCCCTCACCACGATGCGTCAGCCGTTCGACGCCGTGGCGCAGGAGGGACTCAAGCGCCTCGTCCATGCCATCGAGAATCCACAGGCGCTCCCCATGCCGGCGAGTGATCCCCCGGTCGACCTCGTGATCCGCAGCTCGACCGCGCCCCCTTCGACCCGGATGACCCCAGGTCGTGGCCGGAGTGCCGCCTCCCGTTCGAGTGGGGGGCGACACAGTCCGCCCCGGAACGGAGGTTCCTCCCACCACGGCTGAACAGCGCAGGGCCCGCGCCGCTTTCCTCACTTCCGGGCACGCGGCCGCAAGGCGAGCCGTCGAATCGGTCTCCGCTCGCTTCCCCCTTCCCAGAGCCCGCCGCACATGTGCGGACACCCCCGTGGTGCGAGCGACGCGTCTGGCCACCTTCACGCGGTAGCCACCGACCGGATTCGCCGCACGAACGGTTCACAGCTCCACCCGTTGCTTCCCCGAGCCGCCGGCTTCCACCTCACCGGCAGGTGGACCGCCCGCCGGGCGAAGTCCGTTTGATACGTGTGCCCATGCCGTGGTGACGTCACGTCCTGGCCGTCACGCCCAAGCTCTTCTCGTCTCCCTCGTTGCGCACGTCCCAGCCCGGCGTGCCATTCCCTCAGCCATTGGCGGGAGTTCACCATGCACAGAGCCAGCTTCACCCCCGACACCTCCCAGATGAGCCGTCGGCTCTTCCTCACCGCCGCGGGAGCGGTCTCGCTCGGAGCCGCACTGACCGCCTGCGGCGGCAGCGACGGCGGCTCCGCCTCCACCGCCAAGCCGGCCGGCCAGGCCGACATCGACAAGGCGATGAAGACTCCGACCGAGCTGACGTTCTGGACCTGGGTCCCGGATATCAAGCAGGAGATCGCGCTCTTCGAGAAGAAGTACCCGGCCATCAAGGTCAAGGTCGTCAACGCGGGCCAGGGCGTGGACCACTACACGAAACTGCGCACGGCGATCAAGGCCGGCGAGGGCGCGCCCGATGTGGTCCAGATGGAGTATCAGGCCATTCCCACGTTCACGATCACGGACAGCCTCCTGGACCTGAGCCCGTACGGCGCGTCCAAGCTGAAGGACACGTTCGTCGACTGGACGTGGGGGCAGGTCAGCGGCCCCAAGGGCGAGATCTGGGCGATCCCGCAGGACACCGGCCCCATGGGCATGCTGTACCGGGCGGACATATTCGACAAGCACGGCATCGAGCCGCCGAAGACCTGGGACGACTTCGCCGCCGCGGCCCGCAAGCTGCACAAGGCGGACCCGGACGTCTACCTGACCAACCTGGCCGCGAACGAGGCCGCCGCCTGGCACGGTCTGCTGTGGCAGGCAGGGGCAAAGCCCTACGCGACCTCCGGCAAGAGCGATGTCTCGATCAACGTCGACGACGCCGTCTCCAAGAAGCTCGCGGCCTACTGGGGCGGGCTGGCACAGGAGGGAGTCATCGGCGTCGAGCCGGACTTCACCGACGCCTGGTTCTCCGCCCTCAACAAGGGCAAGTACGCCACCTGGATCACCGCCGCCTGGGGGCCGGTCTTCCTCTCCGGCTCGGCCAAGTCCACCGCTGGCAAGTGGCGTGCGGCGCCTCTGCCGCAGTGGGACGCGGCGAAGCCGAGCTCGGGCAACTGGGGCGGCTCCACCAGCGCGGTCATCAAGGCGACCGAGAACCCGATCGCCGCGGCGGTGTTCGCGCAGTTCCTCAACAGCGACCCGGAGAGCGCGAAGCTCTTCAGCACCAAGCAGTCGTTCTTCCCGGCGACGAAGCCACTGCTCACGGACCCGTCCTTCGCCGGCGACACGTCCGCTTTCTACGGCGGGCAGAAGGTCAACCAGTTGTTCGCCGAGATCGGCGAGACGGTCAGCCCCGACTTCCAGTGGCCTCCGTTCCTCGACCAGGCCGTCACCGACTGGACCGAGACCGTCGGCACGTCGCTCGCCAGGAAGAAGGACACCGTCGCCGCGCTCGACGCGTGGCAGACGCGGCTCACCACGTACGCCAAGAAGCAGGGCTTCTCCGTCCAAGCCCCGTGAGGTCCCGCGGGTCCCGTGCTCCGACCCTCACCGCGAGGGCACGGGACCCGCACCCGGCCAGCCCTCCCTCCCCCTCAGAAAGGCCCGATGATGACCGCCACAACCGCGGCCTCCACCGAGGACCCGCGCCGAGCGGGGCCGAAGCGTCGCCGGCTCGGCGGACCGCGTCATGGTGCGGCAGGTCCACTGTTCGTCGCACCGTTCATGGTGCTGTTCCTGCTGATGTTCCTCACTCCGCTCGGTTACGCCGCCTACCTCAGCCTGTTCCAGGAACGGCTCATAGGCGGGACCACGTTCGTCGGGCTGGACAACTACGTGGCCGCGCTGAAGGACCCGCTCCTCGCGGAGGGGGTCCTGCGGGTCGCGGCGTTCTTCGTCATCCAGGTCCCGCTGATGCTGCTGCTGGCCCTGCTCTTCGCGCTCGCGCTCGACAGCGGTCTGCTGCGGCTCGCGCGGGTGATCCGCCTGGGCATCTTCGTCCCCTACGCCGTCCCTAGCGTGGTCGCCACCCTGATGTGGGGCTACCTGTACGGGCCGGACTTCGGGCCGTTCGCCCAGCTGGGCGAGAAGTTCGGCCTGCCGGTCCCCCACTTCCTCAGCGACGGATGGATGCTCAGCAGCCTGGCGAACGTCGTGACCTGGGAGTTCGTCGGCTACAACATGATCATCCTGTACGCGGCCCTGCGCACCGTCCCGAAGGAGCTGTACGAGGCCGCCGCGATGGACGGCGCCGGCGCCTGGCGGATCGCCCGGTCCATCAAGCTCCCCGCCCTGCGGCCGGCCCTGATGCTGACCCTGCTGTTCTCCGTGATCGGCAGCTTCCAGCTGTTCAACGAGCCGAAGCTGCTGCAGGACATCGCGCCCGACGTCATCGACAGTTCGTACACCGCGAACCTCTACGCCTACTCCCTCGCCTTCACCGGACAGCAGGTCAACTACGCGGCCGCGGTGTCCTTCCTCCTCGGTCTGGTCATCGTGATCTTCTCCTACGTCGTCCTGTTCACCGCGAACCGCAGGAGGACCTCATGACGACCACCAGTCCCCCGGCCGCGTCCTCCCGGGCGCCGCTGAGCAGCACCGCGTCCGGCGCGCCCCGCACCGCTCACCGGCGGCGCCGGAGGCCGGCCCGGCGCCACAGCACACCGCTGACCATCGTCATGCTGGCCGTCCTGGCCTACTTCCTGCTGCCGCTGTTCTGGCTGGCCGTCGCGTCGACGAAGAGCACCGAGGACCTGTTCACCTCGTTCGGGCTGTGGTTCTCGCACGCTCCGCAGCTGCTGGAGAACATCCGGGAGACCGTCACGCACGACGACGGGGTCTTCCTGCACTGGCTGCTCAACACGGTCCTGTATTCCGTGGGCAGTGCGCTCGGTGCCGCGCTCCTGGCGGCCTGCGCCGGGTACGGGTTCGCCAAGTACCGGTTCCGCGGCGACAACGCCGCCTTCTCCCTGGTGCTCGGCGCCATCATGATCCCGACGACCGCCCTGGCCATCCCGACCTATCTGCTCTTCGCGAAGGTCGATCTGGTCAACACCCCCTGGGCGATCGTCCTGCCCTCGCTCGTCAGTCCGTTCGGTCTCTACCTCATGCGCATCTACGCCCAGGACGCCGTACCCGACAGCCTGCTGGAGGCCGCGCGCATCGACGGAGCCGGCGAACTGCGGATCTTCTGCACGATCGCGCTGCGCCTGCTGGCCCCGGGGCTGGTGACCGTCGTTCTCTTCACGCTCGTGGCGACCTGGAACAACTACTTCCTGCCGCTGATCATGCTGAACGACCCGCGGCTGTACCCCGTGACGGTCGGCCTTTCCTCCTGGGCGTCCCAGGCCGTCGGCGGCGGATCCGGTGCGAACAGCAACATGCTCGCTCTGGTCACGACCGGCTCGCTGCTCTCCATCATCCCGCTCGTCATCGCCTTCCTGCTCCTGCAGCGGTACTGGCAGAGCGGTCTGGCCACCGGCGGCGTCAAGCAGTGACGCCCCGCCGGTGCGCACAGGCCAGCACGCCCCATTGACTCCTCGGAGGTTCCCCTCATGGCGGATCTGCCCGCCCGCGTCCTGTTCGGCGCCGCGTACTACCACGAGTACACACCCGCCTACGACCCCGAACTGCGGCCCGACGAACGGCTGAAGACCGACCTCGACCTGATGGCCGAGGCCAGGTTCACCGTCATCAGGGTCGGTGAATCGGTCTGGTCGACCTGGGAGCCGGAGAACGGGACGTTCGACCTCGACTGGCTCCAGCCGGTCCTCGACGGCGCCCACGAACGCGGCATGTCCGTCGTCCTCGGTACGCCGACCTACGCCGTGCCGCCGTGGCTGGCCCGCCAGTACCCGGAGATCACGGGCGAGCGGCGCACCGGCGAACGCGTCGGCTGGGGCGCCCGTCAGGAGGCCGACTTCACCCACCCCGCCTTCCGCTTCCACGCGGAGCGCGTCATCCGCAAGATCGTCGCCCGGTACGCCGACCACCCGGCGGTCATCGGCTGGCAGGTGGACAACGAGCCCGGCCTGCACCTCTTCCACAACCACGGTGTCTTCCAGCGCTTCGTGGACCACCTGCGCGACAAGTACGGCGACGTCGAGACCCTCAACCGCGAGTGGGGCCTGGTCTACTGGTCGCACCGCCTGTCCACCTGGGCCGACCTGTGGACCCCGGACGGCAACGAACAGCCCCAGTACGACGTCGCCTGGCGGGAGTTCCAGGCCCGGCAGGTCACCGAGTTCATCGGCTGGCAGGCCGACATCGTCCGCGAGTACGCCCGGCCCGGGCAGTTCGTCACCACCTGCATCTCCTACACCCGCAACGGGGTCGAGGACGACGAGATGTCGGACCGCCTCGACGTCGCCTCCGGCAACCCCTACTACGACATGCAGGACGGCCTGCTGCTCCCCGACCCCACGCCGGACGAGCACGAGCAGATCTGGAAGACCACCGGAGTCTGGTCGATGTACCAGACCGCCGACTGGATGTTCTCCTCCCGCCAGGAGCCGTTCCTGGTCACCGAGACCAACGCGAACTCCATCGGCTTCTGCTGGGACAACCGCCCCGGATACGACGGCCAGTGGCGGCAGGCGGCCTGGGCGCATGTGGCGCGCGGCGCCCGGATGATCGAGTACTGGCAGTGGCAGACCCTGCGCTTCGGCGCGGAGACCTACTGGGGCGGTGTCCTCCCGCACAGCGGGCAGCCGGGCCGGACGTACGCCGAAATCGCCCGCCTGGGGGCCGAGTTCGACAAGGCGGGGCCGCTCGTCGCCGGGATCGAGCCGGACGCCGACATCGCGATGGTCTACTCGATGCCGAGCAAGTGGCTGATGCAGAAGTACCCGCCGCTGTCCAAGCCGGACGGCGCCCCCGACCCGTCCTCCTACCACCGCGTCTTCGACCCCTTCTACCGGGGTGCCTTCGACGCGGGCCGCCAGGTGCGGATCGTCCACGCCCGGCAGCTGCACGACCCGAGCGGCCGGCGGGAAGGGATGACCCCCGAGGAGGCGGTGCGACGCCACCCGGTCCTGATCGCCCCGGCTCTGTACGTCGTCGACGACTCCACGGTCGACTGGCTCGCGGCCTACGCCCACGCGGGCGGTCACCTCGTACTCGGCCCACGCACCGCCTACGCCGACCACGAGGCCCGCGCCCGGCACGAACCGGCCCCCGGGCGTCTCACGGAAGCAGCGGGCGTCCGGTACGACGAGTTCAGCAACCTCACCCGGGACGTCACCGTCCGCACCGCCCACGGCAGTCCGCTCGATGTGCCCGCGGACGCGACGGCGACGCACTGGATCGAGGGGCTCACCGTCATCGACGCCGACGTGCTGGCCTCGTACGAACACCCGCACTTCGGCCGCTGGCCGGCCCTCACCACCCGCCGCCACGGCACAGGGCGCGTCACGTGCGTGGGCACCGTGCCGGGCCGCGACCTCGCCCGGGCACTGGCCGCCTGGATCGCTCCGGCCTCGCGCGACGGATGGCAGGGGCTGCCCGCGTCCGTGACCGCGACGACCGGTACGTCACCCGACGGCCGCCGCGTGCACATCGTGCACAACTGGAGCTGGGAGCCCGCACGCGTCCAGGTTCCGGTGAACCTGTCCGACGTCTTGACCGAGGCCCCCGTACCGGGCGGCACCCTGCTGGACCTGGACCCGTGGGATGTACGCGTCCTCGTGTCCGCCGACACCACCCCAGCCCCGTAAGCAAGTTGGAGGAACCATGCAGAGAAGAAGAGTGGGGAAGGCGCTGGGCACCTTCACCGCCGCGACCGCGCTGCTGGCCATACCCGTGTCCGGTGCGCAGGCGTACAACCCGACGGGCGGGACGCTGTACCAGCTCGGCGGCGAACCGTGCCTGAAGGGGCGCGGCAACTGCGCGGTCTACCCCAAGTCGGCGCAGCTGCCGAGCGGGCGTCTGGTCGCGTCGTTCGAGAAGTCCACCGTCGTGACGGAGACGGGAAGTGCCGACAAGCAGACCCTCCCGGTGTACAAGAGCGACGACGACGGCACGACCTGGCAGCCCCTGTCCGAGGTCAAGGCCCCGGCGTACCTCTCCACCGACCCCAAGTACGCCAAGTACACCAGCAACTGGACCAACCCCTACCTCTACGCGCTCCCGCAGGATGTCGGGGACCTGAAGCAGGGCACCCTGCTCCTCGCGAGTGTCGTCTCGGGCGACGACTACTACTACAAGGAGCACAAGGCAGCCGATCCCGACTGGATCCCGTCCAACGACGGGGACCGCAAGGACATGGCGATCGCCCTGTACTCCAGCACGGACGACGGCGCGACCTGGAAGGTCCTCAACATCGTCGCGACGGGCGGCTGGCAGGGCGGCAGCGCGGGCGCGACCGGGCAGAACATCGCGAACGCCAACACGAACAAGCAGGTGGACCCGCTCTGGGAGCCGTACCTGATGGTCCACAAGGGCAAGCTCGTCTGCTACTACTCCGACGAGAACGACTACACCGGCTTCGACCCCACCACCGGCGTCCCGACCCTGGACCCGGCGAACGACACCGCCAAGGACTCGCTGGGCCAGATCCTCGTGCACAAGACCTGGGACGGCCGCTCGCAGTGGAGCAACCCCGTCGTCGACATCGCGGGACTGACCCAGGACATGGGCGGCGGCAAGACGGAGATCGGCGGCGGCCGGCCGGGCATGACGAACGTCGTCCGCACGACGGACGGCAAGTGGCTGCTCACCTACGAGTACTGGGGCGGCGGGGCCAACACCCGCTACCGGCTCGCCGACGACCCACTGAAGTTCTACACCGGCTCGCCGACCGGCACGGGGGTCAACTCACTGCCGGTCGACACCGGTTCACGCACGCTTTCGATGGGCGGCAGCCCGGTCCTCATCAAGCTCCCCGGCGGGCGTCTGGTCTACAACGCCGCGGGCAGCGGCAGTGTCTGGGTCAACGAGAGCGGACGCAGCGACGGTGAATGGAAGGAGTACCAGACGACATCCCAGGCCGGCTACAGCCGCAACCTGACGTACGTCGAAGACACCGGCCGCGTCTCGATCCTCAACAACCAGGGCACCTCCACCCTCAAGTTCGCCGAGGTCGACCTCGGCGACTCCGACGGCGCCTACCACCAGCTGGTCAACCGCAAGACCGACCAGGTGATCGGCACCGGGAACAACAGCAACGACGCCAACCTCGGCAACGGCGACGTTCCCGATGTCCGTCTGGAGGCCCCCGGCTCCGCGGGCGACCCGGACACGCAGTACTGGCACATCGTGACGGAACCGAACGGCGGCAAGACGCTGCTGAACAAGTCGGGCGGACGCGCGGCAGCGATCTGGACCGGGAACGCGACGGCCGGACAGAAGATCGGGCAGTGGGTGGACAACAGCGCCACGGGCAGCTGGAACCTCGTCAAGACCGACGACGGGTTCTACAAGCTGCAGTCCCTCAAGAACCCGAACCTGTACCTGACCGGCGCGTCCGCCGGGGCGCAGCTGACCTTGCAGAACGCGCTCACGGACGGATCCCAGGACTGGGAGCTCGTTCAGTAGGCACGGTTTTTTGGGGGCCTGCCAGGCCTGGCGGCCGGGGCCCGGTGAGGGAACCGGGCCCCGGCCGCTTCACGTCCGCATGTGCGACCGGCGTCGGGGGTCACACCCGTCAGCGCCGCACCCTCGGCATCCCCAGCCCGATCCACGAGATGATCTCCCGCTGGATCTCGTTGTTGCCGCCGCCGAAGGTGAAGATGACCGCCGAGCGGTAACCGCGTTCCAGTTCGCCGTGCAGGACCGCGCCGGCCGAGCCCTCCTTCAGGGCGCCGGGGGCCGCGACGATCTCCATGAGCCAGGCGTAGGCGTCGCGCCGGGCCTCGGAGCCGTAGACCTTGACGGCGGAGGCGTCCTGCGGGGTGAGGGTGCCGTCCTGGACCGCGCCGACCATCCGCCAGTTGAGCAGTTTCAGCGCGTCCAGCCGGGTGTGGGTGCGGGCCAGGAGGCGGCGTACCCAGGGCAGATCGACGACGCGGCGGCCGTCGGCGAGCTTGGTCTCCATCGCCCAGCGCTGCACGTCGTGCAGGGCGCGGATCGCCATGGTGCCGTGGGCGGCCAGGGTCACGCGCTCGTGGTTGAGCTGGTTGGTGATCAGCCGCCAGCCCTGGTTCTCGGCGCCGACCCGGTGGGAGACGGGCACGCGGACGTTCTCGTAGTAGCTGGCGGTGGTGTCGTGCGAGGCGAGGGTGTTGATCAGGGTGCAGGAGTAGCCGGGGTCGGTGGTCGGCACCAGGAGCATGGTGATGCCCTTGTGCGGCGGGGCCTGCGGGTCGGTGCGCACGGCCAGCCACACCCAGTCGGCCGTGTCGCCGTTGGTCGTCCAGATCTTCTGGCCGTCTACGACGTACTCTCCCCCACTCTCGGCTTCGCTCGAGCGGGAGGTGCCCCCATCGTCCCGGACCGCCCTGGTGCGCAGGGACGCGAGGTCGGTGCCCGCGCCCGGCTCGCTGTAGCCGATGGCGAAGTCGATCTCTCCGGAGAGGATCTTCGGCAGGAAGTACGTCTTCTGCTCGTCGGTGCCGTACCGCATGATCGTCGGGCCGACGGTGTTCAGCGCCATGAGCGGCAGCGGGACGCCGGCCTGGGCGGCCTCGTCGAAGAAGATGAACTGCTCCATGGCCGTCAGCCCGCGCCCGCCGTACTCCTTCGGCCAGCCCACGCCGAGCCAGCCGTCCGTCCCGAGCCGCCGGATGGTCTGGCGGTAGAACCGCTTCTGGGTGGCGGGATCGCCGTGCCGGGCATACATGTGGTCCGGGACCAGTTCGGCGAAGTAGGACCGCAGTTCGGTGCGCAGCCGCTGCTGCTCGGGCGTGTATTCGAGGTGCACGGCGCCTCCAGGCTCCCAAGACCGGTCCTGTCGGCGCACACCGTAGAACGTGTTTCAGAAATTGGGAATGGCGTTGTCAGTTCAGGGTGGCGAGGAAGTCCGTGCACGCGCGTGCGCACGCACGGCATGCCGCCGCCGAGTCCTCCGCTCCTGGTTGCCGGTCGAAGACATGGGCGGCCTCGAGGCACACGGTCCGGCACCACTCCACCTGGATCCGGATGCTGCTCTCGTCCACCTGGTTCTGCTCGGACAGCACACGGCAGGTCGCGTCGCAGACCTCCGCGCACATGATGCCCTTGCGTCGTACGAGTTCCTGGTTCTCGGTGCCGTCGGGATCCACGAGGCTGGCGCGCAGCGCGCAGGCCCGCGCGCACTCGGTGCACGCCTGCGCACAGGCGAAACGGTCCTCCAGGAACCGGAACAGCTCCTGCTGGGATGTCGTCGAAGTCACACCGCGCGGGTAGCCCCGGTGGATGCCGGTCAAACCCGGTGTTCCCATGGGTTCCGTCCGGTACCGCGGCCGCCTGTGTCCAGCGGGTTCACGGAGGGGACCGGGGGTACCCGCGTGCCATGGATAACGCATGGATGGAGATGGCCGCGGGCGGGGACGCCCCCGGCTTCGGGTTCGTCGTGACGGGTCTGCTGGTCGTGGCCCTGCTGCTGGGCGCCTTCATCCTGGGCCTGCGGCACAAGCGCCGGCGCCCGCCGCTGCCCGACGAGCAGCCCAGGCTCCCCGACGGCGGCCCGGTCCGCGAGACCCAGGAGCGCCGGGAGCCCGACGAGATGCCGAGGAGCCAGGAGCGCCTGACGCCGCACGAGTTGAAGGGGCACGGCAACCAGAGCGACCGGACCAGCGCCTCGCAGACGCGTCCGCGCTGGAACGGGGGCAGCAGCGGTGGCTTCGGCAGCGGCGGCCCGGGAGCCCGCTGACCCGACGGTTACGGCGGCCCGGCGGCCGAACGGAAGGGCCCGTGCCTTGCACGGGCCCTTTTGCATGTCCGCGGCCGGCCTCGCGAGGGTGAGGTGGATCACAGGTTCCGAGTGCATCGTGCGGCGGGGTCCAGCGTCTTCTGAGAGGTGTAGGGGGCCACTGAGACGCAGGACGGTGAGGATGGAGCAGGTTCGGGCGGACGGCTTCGACGAGTTCGCGGCCGCCCGTTGGTCGGCGCTGCTCCATGTCGCGCGTCTGCTCACGGGGGGCGACCGGCAGCGTGCCGAGGATCTGGTGCAGGAGGCCTTGGTCAAGTTGTGGTTCGCCTGGCCGAAGGTCGCCGAACAGGCCCCCGAGGCGTACGTCCGCACGGTGCTGGTGCGGCTGGCGGCCCGCTCGGCGAGGCGGCGCTGGTGGGGGGAGCGCCCGGTGGAGCACTTGCCCGACCGGGCCCACCCGGGCGACATGTCGTCCGCCGTCGCGGAGCGTTCGCGGCTGGAGGCCGCGCTGGCCCTGCTGTCGCCGAAGCAGCGGGCCGCGGTGGTGCTGCGCTATTACGAGGACCTGCCCGAGGCCCAGGTCGCCCAGGCCCTGGGCTGCCCGGTGGGCACCGCCCGGTCCCATGCGTCACGCGGAGTCGCGCGGCTCCGCCAGATCCTGTCCGACGCCGTCAGGCCCGTGGGGTGAAAGGAGAACCGATGGACGACTTCGAGCGGGACCTGTCGCGGCTGATGCGCGACACCCAGCAGCACTCCCCCTACGAGCCCGCGCACCGGCAGCGGCTGCACGCGGGCATCCGGGCCCGCCGCCGGTCGCGGTTGTTGTGGAAGGCGGGCGGCTCCGCCGTGGCGGTGGCCGGGCTCAGTGTCGGGCTGGCCCTGCTGCCCAGCATGCTCACCCGGGCCCAGCCCGCCGATCACCGGCCGCAGCCGGCGACGAGCCCGACGGCCTCGCCGGACAGCACGCCGACGACGGAGCCGTCGAGGACGAGCCCCCCTCCGACCCAGCAGCCCGAGACGAACCTGCCCGCGACGACGACCGGCGGCAGCACACCGTCCGGGACGACGAGCGAGCCGGTCGACCCCACGCCGACGGCCACGGCCTCCGAGAGCCGTACCGTCGCGACGACGCCCGCGCCTCCGCCCTCCCCGACACCGACGACGGTCCCTCCGTCCGCACTGGACTCCGAGGAACCCTCCGTAGCGGCCTCCACCGAGTAGCCGCCTGAGCGGCCCTTCCCGTCAGGGGCGACTTCGCCCCGAACCCCTCACCGCACCACCCGCCACGGGCGCCTTCGGCATGCCCGAGAACCGGCGCGCGGGGCATGCCCCGCGCCAGAAAGAGACCGTGAGACAGCCATGCGAACCGTACGGCGGTCGGCCCTGATCGACCGCCCGATACCCGAGCCGTCCGCGTTGCCGCGCCGGGCGCCCCTGCCCGCGCACCACCCGGACCCCGTTCTCGACGTGGTCGTTCCCGTGTACAACGAGGAGAGCGGACTGGAGCCCTGCGTCCGGCGGCTGCACGCGCACCTTTGCGAGACCTTCCCCTACGCCTTCCGCATCACCATCGCCGACAACGCCAGCACCGACGGGACCCCGCGGATCGCCGCACGGCTGGCCGCGGAACTGCCCGGCACGGACTGGATCCGGCTCGACGAGAAGGGGCGGGGCCGTGCGCTGTACACCGCGTGGTCACGCTCCCGCGCCCCGGTGCTCGCGTATCTGGACGTGGACCTGTCCACCGACCTCGCCGCGCTGCTGCCGCTGGTCGCACCGCTGATCTCGGGCCACTCGGACATCGCCATCGGCACCCGGCTGGCCCGTGGCTCGCGGGTGGTGCGCGGCCCGAAACGGGAGATCATCTCCCGCTGCTACAACGGGCTGCTGCGCTCCACGCTCGCCGTGGGGTTCTCCGACGCGCAGTGCGGGTTCAAGGCGGTGCGGCGGGACGTCGCCGAACGGCTGCTGCCGCTGGTGAAGGACCGCGAGTGGTTCTTCGACACCGAGCTGCTGGTGATCGCCGAGCGCGCGGGGCTGCGGATCCACGAGGTGCCGGTGGACTGGGTGGACGACCCCGACAGCCGGGTCCACATCCTGTCCACGGCCCTGGCCGATCTGCGGGGCATGGCCAGGCTCGGCCGGGCCCTGGCCTGCGGCAGGCTGCCGCTGACCGCGCTGCGCCGCAGCGGCGGCGACCTCGACGGGCAACTGCCCCCGGGCCTGGCCCGGCAGCTGGTGCGTTTCGCCGCCGTCGGTGCCGCCAGCACCCTGTGCTACCTGCTCCTGTACACCGTGCTCAGACCCGCGACGGGAGCCCAGGCCGCCAACGCGCTCGCCCTGCTCGCCAGCGCGATCGCCAACACGGCGGCCAACCGGCGGCTCACCTTCGGGGTCCGGGGTCGCGGCGGCGCCCTGCGCCACCACCTCAAGGGCCTCGCCGCCTTCCTGGTCGGGCTGTCCCTGACCAGCGGTTCGCTGGCCGTCCTCCACCACAGCGCGCCCGGGGCCGGCCGCCGGATCGAGCTGGTGACGCTGATCGCCGCCAACCTGGCCGCGACGCTGCTGCGCTTCCTCCTCTTGCGGGCCTGGGTGTTCCCGGCCCGCCGTACGACAGGACCCTCCGCCCCATGAGCACCGTCCAGCTGCGCCGCCCGCCCTCCGGCGTCGACCGCCCCGAAGTCCCGCGCGGCCCCCGGGAGTTCCGTCTGCGGCTGCGCGCCGCCGCCGTGCGCTACGGGCCTGTGCTGCTGACGTACGGCGTGCTGAAGCTGGCCGGCTTCGCCGTCTTCATGTACCTGCTGGACTCCGCGGGCGACTTCCGTAGGAAGAACCCCCGCTTCGGTGGCGGCGAGCACGCCTGGGACGTCCTGGCCAGCTGGGACGGCTGGTGGTACCAGCAGATCGCCGAGCACGGGTACGACCCGGCCCTCGAGCCGGTCCCGGGCGCGACGGGCCTGATCACGCTGGAGGGCAACTCGGCGGCGTTCTTCCCGCTGTACCCGACGCTGATGCGGCTGGTCTCGGAGTGCACCGGACTCGGCCTGTACGGCGCCGGCCTGACGGTCTCCGTCCTGGCCTCGTTCGCCGCCGCGCTCGGCATCTACGCCGTGACGAAGCGCCTGGGCGGCCACCGGGCCGGTCTGGTCTCGGCCGGGCTGTGGGCGGTGTGGCCCGGCTCGGGCACGGAGTGGTCGGGCTACTCGGAGTCCCTCTACACGGCCCTCGCCGCGTGGGCCTGTCACGCCGTCATGACCCGCCGCTGGCTCACCGCCGGTCTGCTGACCTGCGCGGCCGGGCTGTGCCGGCCCACCGCTGTCGCGCTCGTCGCCGCCCTCGCCGTCGCCGCGGTGCTGTCGTTGCGCCGGCGCGAGGACGGGGTGCGCCGTCCGCTCGCCGCCGTGGCCATCGCCCCGCTGGGCCTGTTCGGCTACCTCGCCTGGGTCAACTACCGCATGGGCGACATCAACGGCTACTCCAAGCTCCAGGACGGCGCCTGGGCCCACAAGTTCGACTGGGGGGTCCACTCGTTCAACGTGCTGACGTCCATCCCGGTCGGTCACTTCGACTACCTCTTCGCGATGCCGTTCGAGGATGTCATCGGCGTCTGCGTGGTGCTGATGGTGCCGGTGCTGACCGTGCTGCTGGTGCGCCTTCGGCCGCCTGCCGTGCTCGTCGTCTACACGGTCCTCTCCTACCTCATGGTGATGACCACCCAGCAGTACTTCGGCAACGTCTCGCGCTATCTGCTCCCGCTCTTCCCGCTGTTCGTCCCTCTCGCTCTCGCGATGCGCCGGCTCAGATGGCCGTCCCTGGCCACGGTCCTCGGCATGGCCGCGTTGGCTTCCGGGTCGTACGCGGGATATGTGCTGTTCGTGCTGGGGGTGCCGTAGACAGCCGTCGGCACCGGGTGAGATGGCTCCGAAACATTCCCTTCACGCAGGAAGTATTTAGGGGTAACGACCGCTGCCTACCGTGCCTGCCTTGTCAGTCCCCAACCCGCAGCAAGGAGGCGTGGCATGAGTACCGAGCCACGACTGGCCGAAGTCACCGAGCCGGAACCCGCACAGCAGGCAGCGCCGGGCACGGATCAGGCCGTCAAGGAGACCCTCGAGGACTACACGCTCCGCTTCGCGCCGCGCAGCTACCGGCGCTGGACCCCGATGGTGGTGGCGACGACCGCGCTCGGCGGCATCGCCTACATGGCCGACTTCTCCATCGGGGCCGGCATCGGCCTGGCCCACGGCACCGGCAACGCGCTGCTCGCGATCGGCGTCGCCGCCGTCGTCATCTTCGTGACCGGCTTCCCGCTCGCCTACTACGGCGCCCGCTACAACATCGACCTGGACCTGATCACCCGCGGCTCCGGCTTCGGCTACTTCGGCTCGGTCCTCACCAGCGTCATCTTCGCCAGCTTCACCTTCATCTTCTTCGCCCTCGAAGGCTCGATCATGGCCCAGGGCCTGAAGCTGGGCCTCGGACTGCCGCTCTGGCTGGGCTACTTGGTCTCCACTCTGATGGTGATCCCCCTGGTGATCTACGGCATGGCGGCGCTGAGCAAGCTCCAGGTGTGGACCACCCCGGTCTGGCTGCTGCTGATGGTCGGCCCCCTGGTCTACCTGGTCGCCACCGACCCGGGCAGCGTCGACCGCTTCCTCGCCTACGCGGGCACCGACGGGGACGGCGGCGTCAACACCGCCTCCGTGCTGCTCGGCGCGGGCGTGTGCCTGTCGCTGATCGCGCAGATCGGCGAGCAGATCGACTACCTGCGCTTCATGCCGCCCAAGACCGAGGCGAACAAGCGTAGTTGGTGGACGGCCGTGGTGATGGCCGGTCCGGGCTGGGTGGTGCTGGGCGCGCTGAAGCAGGCCATCGGCGTGTTCCTCGCGGTGTACATCATCGCCGAGGTCGGTGCCTCCGCCGCGCCCGAGCCGATCCAGCAGTTCAAGCACGCTTTCGACGCGATGATGCCGTCCTGGATCGTCCTCCCGCTGGCCGTGGCCCTGGTCGTGATCAGCCAGATCAAGATCAACGTGACGAACGCGTACTCCGGCTCCCTCGCCTGGACCAACTCCTTCACCCGGGTCACCCGGCGCTACCCGGGCCGGATGGTCTTCGTCCTGGTCAACCTGGGCTTCGCGCTCGCGCTGATGGAGGCCGACATGTTCAGCTTCCTCAACGGCATCCTGGGCTTCTACTCGAACTGCGCGATCGCCTGGGTGGTCACCGTGGCCACCGACATCGGCATCAACAAGTACGTGCTGAAGCTGTCCCCGCACGCCCCGGAGTTCCGCCGCGGCATGCTCTACGCCGTCAACCCGGTCGGGGTCGTCTCCTTCGTCGCCGCCTCGGGGCTGTCCATCGCCATGTACTTCCACGCCCTGGGCGACACGCTCCAGCCGTACTCCCCAGTCGCCGCGGCCGTCATCGCCTTCGTCCTCACGCCGCTGATGGCCGTGTTCACCAAGGGCAGGTACTACCTGCGGCGCACCGACGACGGCATCGCCGAGCCCCTCCTGGACGAGGACGGCAATCCCAGCGCCGTCACCTACGAGTGCCATGTGTGCCGGCAGCAGTTCGAGCGGCCGGACGTGGCCGCCTGCCTGACGCACGACGCCGTCGTCTGCTCGCTGTGCCTGAGCACCGACAAGGTCGGCGACCACGTCCTGCCGGCCGCGGTCTGACCCGTACGGCGGGAGCGCCGCCCGGTGCTTCCGCCGTACGGCACGTTCCAACTCGGTCTCGGACGCGCTGCGCGGGCGCCGGCGGGGCGGCGGCTCCGGGGCCCGGGCGGCATACTGATCTTGCGCTGAGCAGTGATCGGGCCGACGGTCGGAGAGGGGATGACGGGACGTGACCACCGATGAGCCGGACGGGCGGGGAACTCCCCACGAGCCGCGCGGCGTTCCCCCGGTCCCCGACGACGTGTGGCTGAGGTTCCTCACGGACAGCGAGTCCGCCATACGCGCCTCCGCGCCCAGGGAGCCCTCCGCCGAGGAGAGGGCGGCGGGGCTGCGGCTCCAACCCCCGCACGCCGTCGGTGACCTGTGGCAGCCCGAGGACCTGTGGGTCCGCGTGGCGTGGCGGGACCTGGACCGCCGTGCCAGGGTCCGGCGCGTGGGACGGTTCGTCGCCACGGCGGCCGCCGTCGCCCTGGCCCTGAGCGCCTGGTCCCAGCTGTCCACCGGCGCCGGCACGGGCCACCGGCCCGGCGAGAGCACGGTCCGGCAGGTCGAGGGGGCGACCGCGCGGCTGTCCACGGCCACACCCGTCCCGTCCGCATCCCCCTTCCCGCAGCCGTCCCGATAGCCCACGCAGGACGGGTACGGTCCCGCCCCGCCGCCTAGGATGAGCCACACAGGCCGGATCTGGGCGCTCGTCCGGGCGCGGCCCCCAGGCAGGAACGCGCAGGCCGACCGAAGGGGGACGGAGATGAGCGCGCCACGCCTCAGCAGCACCCCGTTGCCGGGCATAGGGGTCCGCTACGACCTGACGACACGGGAGAGCCGACGCCTCTCGGTGGTCGCACACCGCGACGGGCACCGGACGATCAGCGCCTACCGCGAGGACGACCCGGACGCCTGCGACCTCTCGGTGCGGCTGACGTCGGAGGAGGCGACCACGCTCATCGACGCCCTGATGCCCGCGCACCACACCCCGAACCTGCTGTCCACCACCGACCTGGGGCTCGTCGCCGAGCGGATCGAGCTGCCCGGCTCCTCGCACTGGAACGGGCGGCTGCTGGGCGAGTCCCGGATCCGTACCGACACCGGTGCCTCCGTGGTGGCGGTGCTGCGCCGGGCGGAGGCGATCCCCTCCCCCACCCCGGACTTCCGGCTGGCCGGTGGCGACATCCTGATCGTCATCGGGACCCGCGAGGGCGTGGAGGCGGCCGCCGCGATACTCGGGCGGGTGTGACCCGCCATGCACTCCTCCGCGGTCTTCCTGATCGAGTTCGGGTGTCTCATCCTCGGGCTCGGGCTGCTCGGCCGCTTCGCCGGGCGCTTCCGCTTCTCGCCGATCCCCCTCTACCTGCTGGCCGGGCTCGCCTTCGGGGAGGGCGGGCTGCTGCCGCTGGGCGCCAGCGAGGACTTCGTCGCCGTCGGCGCCGAGATCGGTGTCATCCTGCTGCTGCTCATGCTGGGCCTGGAGTACACGGCCACCGACCTCGTCTCCCACCTCAGGACCCACTACCCGGCCGGGCTCCTCGACGCCGTCCTCAACGCCCTGCCGGGCGCGGTCCTGGCCCTCATGCTCGGCTGGGGCCCGGTCGCCGCCGTCGTCCTGGCCGGTGTCACCTGGGTCTCCTCCTCCGGCGTCATCGCCAAGATCCTCGGAGACCTGGGGCGGCTGGGCAATCGCGAGACCCCGGCCGTTCTGAGCATCCTGGTCCTGGAGGACCTCTCCATGGCGGTGTACCTGCCCATCGTCACGGCCCTGCTGGCCGGGGTGGGCCTGGCCGCGGGCGGTGTCACCCTGGCCATCGCCGTGGGTGTGCTGACCGTGGTGCTGGTCCTCGCGGTGCGTTTCGGCCGCCACGTCTCCCGCTTCGTCTCCAGCGACGACCCGGAGAAGCTGCTGCTGGTCGTCCTCGGCGTGACGCTCGTGGTCGCGGGTCTCGCCCAGCAGTTGCAGGTGTCGGCCGCGGTGGGCGCGTTCCTGGTCGGCATCGCGCTGTCGGGTGAGGTCGCCGAGGGCGCGACGAGTCTGCTCGCGCCACTGCGGGACCTGTTCGCCGCGGTGTTCTTCGTCTTCTTCGGCCTGCACACCGACCCGGCCAGCATTCCGCCCGTGCTGCTGCCCGCCCTCGCCCTGGCCGCCGTCACCACCGCCACGAAGATCGCCACGGGCTACTGGGCCGCGCGGCGCGCCGGAATCGGGCCCAAGGGCCGCTGGCGCGCCGGCGGCACGCTCGTGGCCCGGGGCGAGTTCTCCATCGTCATCGCCGGGCTCGCCGTCACCTCCGGCATCGAACCCTCCCTCGGCCCCCTGGCCACCGCCTACGTCCTCATCCTGGTCCTCCTCGGCCCCCTGACCGCCCGCTGGACGGAGCCGCTGGCGACGCGCCTGTCCCGACGCTCCCACCGACGGACGGCGCCGATTCCTTCGGGCGCGCACGAGGCACTCGACGACCAGGACACGGTCGGCCGCACGTGAGCGGGGACCGGGTCAGGGGTCGGGTACCGGGTTCAGGGGCCGGGTACCGGGCCGTTGCGAGCGCGATGGGATCCGGCGGTGCCGGGCAGCCGATGAGCACCGTGGCAACCCGGCCGTCCCGGCCGGCCCGGCCACCAGCGGGCACGTACCGCCGACCATCCAGGGGTTCAATGGCGTCCAGCGGGGCGGGACAGCCAGTGAGCACCCCGCACCTGCCACGCACGCGACCGGCGGGTACTGGGCCGTAATGCCGCCGGGGCAACCGGTGGCCGCGCTCGGTGGAACCGCCGCGGTGCCGGCGTGTTCAGCCCGTCTTCCAGCCCCTCCGCGTGTCGATCCGCTCCCACTCCGCGTCCCACTGGGCCATGCGCCGCCGGTCGAGGGCCAGACGGGTCACCCATGTGGCTCCCAGGACCGCACCGCCCGCGAAGAACCCTGCGAGCGCGCCGCCCATGGCCATGTGCAGCCACGCCTCGCCGCTGGACACCGGTGGGGTCGTGATGTCGCCGCTCCGGTTCACCCACAGGGAGACGGTGCTCCCGGCGGGAGCCCTGGCCGCCACCCGGGCCTCCTCCCGGTGCGTCGAGCCGTCGGGCGCGGTCCACAGCACCTTCCCCCACACCCGGTGGTCGCTCGCCGCGCGGGCCGGTGACGGGCCGGGCGCGTCCTCGACGAGCACCGCCGTGACCCGGCGGCTCTCGGCCCGCTGCCGTTCGACGGCCCGCTCGACCGTGCCCGCCGCCGTCACCCCCGCGACCAGTCCGCCCAGGAGGGCGAGCACCCAGCCGGCGAGCACGACCCAGGCTTCGACGACGTCGACGCGCCGTTTGAGCGCGTTGCGCCGCCACCGCCACCACCGCACGGTCATCCGCTCCGACGCTTCCATGGGCCGACACCCCCTCGTGAGCACCGGCAGCACCCTTCCAGTGTGCGCCTGACAGCCCGGAACGCTCGCCGATCAACGCCGGCGGCTCGTCCCGGGGCGCGAGGCGTGGTTCAGCCGGGCGAGGCCGCGATCCGTACCCGGTCGCTCTCGTCGTCGGAGAGGAAGGAGGCCATCGCCCGTCCTTCCTCGGCGACGCCGGTGCGGTCGGTCCGGGAGAAGCGGCGCAGCGGGGTGACGAGCACCGTGTCCCTCTCGACGGTCCAGGTCGCGGCGACGTGGCCGTCGACCAGGACGACGCGTTCGCCGGCGACGGACAGATGACGGTGCGCGTCGTCGATGATCCGGCTGCGGTCGTGGTAGCCGAGGATCGCGTTGTCGAACGCCGGCAGGAACCGCACGGGCGCCGGGGTGTCGGGGTCGGGGCGGGGCGCGCCGGGGAGGTCGAGCAGTTCGCGGCCGCGTTCGTCACGGAAGGAGACCAGTTCCTCGCGCAGGGCGGAGACCGCGGCGGGCAGTCCGGTGAGGCCGCACCAGGCACGCAGGTCGGCCGAGGCGGCGGGGCCGAAGGCCGCCAGGTAGCGCCGTACCAGTGTCTGGCCCACGGGGTCGGAGCCGTCCGGGGAGGGTGGGTCGATCTCGCGTCCCAGCCAGGAGGAGATCAGCGCGTAGCACACTCCCGCCTTCATGCGCCACAGGCCGCGCGGCGGCAGCTGGACCGTCGGGAGGAGGGCGGCGACCAGCATCTCGCCCAGGGGCCGGGGTCCCGCCACGGGCCACCCGTCGGCGACGGCTCGCGCGAGTTCGGGCAGGGAGCGGGGTTCGCCGTCGGCCATGACCTTCCGGCCCGCCGCGGCGAGTTCACCGGGATCGACCCCGGCGAGCTCGCGTCGGTAGACCCCGAGGATCCGCTGTCTCAGCATGCCGTCGTGGCGGGCTCGCCAGGCCACGACGTCGTCGGCGGTGACGAGGTGGACGGTGCGGCGCATGAGGTGGGTGCGCACGACACGCCGCCCGGTCAGCAGGTCCGACAGTTCCGCCGCATCGAACGCCCGCAGCCGCGACCAGAGCCCAAGGAACGGCTCCTGCGGTTCCTGCGCCTGGAGCCCGCACAGGTGCGCGACGGCGTCGAGGACGGGCAGGTCGGCGCGGTCGAGGAGCAACTGCCGGGCGAGGGTGGCGCGGTTGAGCGCCCTGGCGTCGAGAACGGTCATCGGTACACCTCGGCCTTCGACTCGTGTGCCGACCCGTGGTCCAGGTGTCGGGCGGCTTGCGCGCTCACGGTCGCACGGGACGCGGTCAGGTCGTGACCGCGTTCGGCGTCCGTCCCAGGCGGGGGCACCATTCCCTATGTTCCCTATCGAATCACTAGGGAAATTTTGACGGGGCACTGCGGGACTGCGCAGGATGATGCGCATGGCCCACACATCCTTCCTACTCGTGAGGCTCAACACCCCCCTGCGCAAACGAACTTGAGGAGATCCCTGCGATGGGCGTTGCCCCGGCGCCGTCCATGGCGGAAGCCGCCGCGTGCAGGGCCGCCCAGGAGTGCACCGCCCGCGCCCTCGACGTCATCGGCGCCCGCTCCACGTCCGCACGGCTGGGCTTCGACCGGTTCTGGCGCAACGCGCGGACCCACACCCTGTACGAGCCCGTCGGCCACCGGCTCCGGGACGTCGGGGACTACTTCCTCAACGGTGCGCACCCTCCGTTCGTCCTTCCCGTCTGAACACACGACGACAGGGCGCTCGCGAAGCGGCTGAAGACGCAGCAGGAGCTCGCCCGCCGGCTCTGGGAGACGGACGACACGTCGGCGCGGCTGCCGGCGCTCCTGATCTGCCGCCCGAAGGCGTTCGGGCGGGACGAGCTGGACGTCATGCTGCGCCGGGCGCTCGCCCTCAAGGTCCACGACTGGCTCGTGAACTACGTGGTGCGGAAGAACCCGCAGGGATCAACGAGATGGTGCGCCGGCAACAGCAGCCGTAGCCTGGAACCGCCGAACGTTGCCTCGCGGAGCTGGAATCGGCGCGACGGAACGACGCGGACACGGCCGAGGCGGCGTAAGCGGCCGACGGGCACCCGGTGCGGATCGTCCTGGACCGGGAGGAGAACGCGGTCGACGACGAGGCCCGCTACGTCATCACCGCCTACGAGCGTGCGAACAGCCGGCGTGCCGGGGATCTCACCGATCCCCGGCCGGGAACGTGACGCCGACGACGGTTCAGTCCTTACCCATCGCCTTGCGGACCGCGTCCTTCGTGCGGTCCACGAGGGCCGCGACGGGGCCGAGGGCGACATTGGCCGCGCCGGACTCGACGCCCGGGTGGGGGCGGGTGGGGGCCATGGCTTCGGCGGCCTTCACGGCCTTGGCCAGGGTGGCGAGGCCGTCGGTGTCGGTGCTTCGGCGGATGTGCGTGAACTCGTAGCGCTCCTCCGCCCGGGCGTGCTCCTGCACGTCCTTGCGCAGCTTCATCAGCTGGAGCATGAACTTCGGGTCTTCGGTGTCCAGTTCGTCCAGCGCGGCGAGGGTCTCCTTGGCCGCCCGCTCCTCGGCGAGCCGGTCCTCCACGACCTGCTCGCCACCGGGCAGGGCCCGCCGGGCGAAGGGGTGGACGACCTCCTCCTCGGCGGTCTCGTGCACGGCCAGCAGCCGCACCAGGCGGCGGAAGGCCTCGCGGCGCTCCTCGCCCCGGCTCTGCTCGACCTCGTCGAAGAGATTGCGGATGTCGCCGTGCTGGCGCATGAGGAGCGCGACCACGTCGTCGTCCGCGGCACGGTCGTCGCCGGCCTGGGGGGTGTGCGTCTCGGGCATGGCCGGCCTCCTCACTTCTCGCGCATCGCGGGGTCGGGGTGCTCGCCCTCGGACTGCACGCGGTACTCGCGGCCGAACATCTCGTCGTGCTGGACCATCACCCGCTCGCTCGGCGGCTCCTCACCGCCGTGGATCTGCTCCTGCATCTTCTCGAACCGCTCGTGCGCCTCGCGCACATAGCCGGCGCCGAGGGTGGTCAGGTCCATCTGGGTGTCCAGCAGCTCCCGCAGGTACTGCTTGTTCGGCTCGAAGGTGAGCACGTTCGGCAGCTCCGGGGCCAGCACCTCCTGCGGCTCCCGGCCGTCGTGGCGGCGCATCAGGTCGCAGGCCGCGTGCAGGTGCTCCAGTTCCATGTTCAGGTGCAGCTCCCAGATCGCCTTGACCTTGGGGTCGCTCTCCTGCTCCATGAACGAGTAGTACAGGTAGCACTCGTTGTACTCGTGGTTGACCAGCTGCTCCCACCACGTCTCCCCGGGGTCGACGAGCGACTCGTAGTGGGTGACGTGCTCCTCCTCGATCAGCCCGATCTCCTGGTAGAGCTGCCGAGCGATCGGCTCCATGTAGGTGGGGCCGGTGTTCATGTAGAAGTTCATCGTCTGCTGCTCCGCCGCCATGATCGTCAGCGCGTGCAGCTTGGACAGCGGGTTCGTGCCGCTCTTGTCGTACGGGTCGCGGACGTTGTCGTACGGATGGCGGTGGTGGTACTTCGTCGGGCGGCCCGGCATCACCTCGGTGAGGTTGTCGACGATCGACTCCGCCTTGCGGTGCTCGATCATCTCGTAGAGGTTGGCGTACCGGTACAGGTGGTCGAAGTCCTCCAGCACGCCGAACTGGTACGCCTGCTGCAGGTACGGGTCGGGCTCCATCCGTGCCACCCACGCCGTCAGGTCCACGGCGACCTGCTCATAGGCGATCGTCGTCTCCAGGACGGAGGACACGCCGGGCAGCAGCCAGTTGACGGCCTTCTGTTGCTGCGCCTCGATGTAGCGGGTCTCGGCGAGCTGCCGCTTCACCTCCGGGTCGACGGTGTTGCGGGCGAGCTGGTGGCTGAAGAGGATGGCCTCCACCTCGATGCCGTTCATCGCGATGATGCGGCAGCGGGTGTAGGGGTCGCAGCGGTCGGGGTCGATGGGCTGCACGTTCAGCTCACGCCAGTTGCGGACCTGGCGGTCGAGCGGGATGCCCCGCTGTTCCAATGGGTTGAAGCTCATGGACGGTCTCCTGGGGGTGAAGGGACTCGCGCGCCGACGGAGTGCCCCGCCAGGGCCGGCGAGAACGCGTTCGTCTCTCCCACTGTTTCGGCCGGGGCGGTTTCCGGCCACTGTGCGCACCCCAAGCGGGTGCTCACTGCCTGCATGCGGTCCCCCGCCGGTCCGCCGGCGTCGCGGGGGCCGCTCGGCGACAGGCCGGTCAGGTCGGCCGGCTCCAGGTGCGGGCCGATCCACTGGCACAGCGGGGCTGGTCACCCACGCCCGCTCGGGCACCGCCGTCACCGCGGCGGCCCGAGGAGCGGTTCCGCGGTGTCACGGCATCGTGCTCTGGGCGCTGATCAGCTCGGTGACCGCGCGCAGACCACCGTGGGCGAGGGCGGCGCGCTGCCGGTCCGCGCCGGTCCCGTCCTGCAGCAGCCGGTGGACCAGGGACGTGACCTGCCGGGAGTCGCCCGATGCGTCGAGGGCGGGAGCGACATGCCGCAGGAACTCGTAGAGCACGTCGCCGGCGCGGTGCGATGTGCCGGCGGGGTCGATCAGGGTGTCGCCGAGCCCGTGCCGGGCGGCGTGCCACATAGCGGCCTGCAGCAGTTCCGGCGCGCAGTCGGGCAAGGGCGTGTCGGCGACCGCTTCCGCCAGTGCGGTCTCCACGAGAGCCCGGATGATCGCGGCGAGCATGACGGCCTCGTCCGCCCGCAGCTGGACGTCCAGGCAGCGCACCTCGATCGTGGGGTAGGTGGCCGAAAGGCGGGCCTGCCAGTAGAGCTGACCGGTGTCGGAGATCAGGCCGGACTCCTGCAGCCGTGCCACGCGCCGGTCGTAGTCCTCGGCGTCACGGAAATGCGGGGGCATGCCGCTGACCGGCCACCGGCTGAAGATCACCGTGCGCCAGCTCGCGAAGCCCGTGTCGTGGCCGTCCCAGAGCGGGGAGTTCGCCGCCATGGCCGTCAGCGTCGGCAGCCGGGACCGGATCCGGTTCAGCACCTGCACGCCCGCCTCCCGGCCGGGTACGGCGACGTGCACGTGCGTGCCGTTGACCAGCTGCTCCGCCACCAGCTGCGGCGCCTGGACGACCATGGCCCGGTAGCGTGCCTGGTCGGTGACGGCTATGGGGCGGCCGTGCCGCAGCGGTGGTGTCCCGCAGACCCCGATCCGGCAGCCGTGCTCCTCCGCGGCCACGCCGACCGCGTGCCGCAGTCGCAGCAGATGGCCTCCGACCTCCTGCAGGGTGTCGCAGACCGGGGTGGCCACCTCGACCTGCGCCTGGAGCAGCTCGTACTGCACCTCCTGGTCGGTCACGAGATGCCCCACACCCGCCGCGGCGCGCACTTTGTCCGCCTGAGGTACCGGCAGACCCGTGACCGGGTCGAGCAGCAGGTACTCCTCTTCCACGCCGATCGTCGTCATCGACCACCCTCTGTTCCGCCCGGCGGCCGGGCCGGATTCCGGCGCGCGGCAGGCGCACCTTCACGCAGCGATGGTCACCTCTCGGGGGCACGCTGGTGGGCTACCGAGTGCCGCGGTCGGGTCGGAACAAAACATGACACAGATACAGAAACCGCTTACGTCGGAAAGGACGCCGACCGCGGTGTCGCCCGCCGGGCCGGGGTACTCGCGCACCGGCAGCCCGGCGCTGCCGTCACCGTGCAGGAGTCCTCGCAGGCTCGCGGAAGGGAGCGGTCCATGCCCAGGACGGCGAAAGAGCAGACGGTGGAGCAACTGGGCGGTCCGCGCAGCGTCCTCGCGCGGCAACGGCGTGATCACGCGGAGATGGACCGGCTCATGGAACGGTATCGGGCCCTGACCGACGGCGAAGAGCGGGAGCAGGTCCTCAAGGAGGTCGTCCAGCTCGTCTTCAGCCACGCCTTCGCGGAGGAGACCGTGCTGTGGCCGGCCGTGCGGCGCTCGGTGGCGGACGGCGAGGAGCTGACCTCGCGGGTCGAGGAGGAGCACCAACAGATCAATGATCTCGTCGCCGGCATCGAGCGTCTGAGTCCCGGCGACCCGGAGCGCGAGGAGAAGGTGGCACGGGTCTTCACCCTGATCCGCCAGGACATCCGGGACGAGGAGGACCTGGTTTTGCCCCGGCTGCAAGAGGCTTCGGACACCGCTCAGTTGCGCCGGCTCGGCGCCGCGTGGGAGACGGTACGCAGGAGCGCGCCCACGCACCCCCACCCGATCGTCCCGCGACGCCCTCCCGGCAACGCACTCCTCGGCGTGCCGCTCAGTCTCTACGACCGGCTACGCGACAGGCTCGGGCCGATCCTTCCCCCGGCCGTACTGAAGAGGGTTCTCACCGCACTCACCGGCCTGCTCGTTTCCGCCGCGGTCGCCGCGGTCGTGCGTAAGCGACGTTGAGGCCGCGCCGCTCGGTCGAATGGATCATTCCGCCATTCGGCGCAGGGACACTCGGCGGCAGACAAGGGTGACGAACCAGACGCAATAGGTTCCTCCGGGGCGGATGACCGTCCGTGCACCGTTGCTGCCGATCGAGGAACCCATGGCGACACATACTGAACCGGTTGCGCCCGTACCCGCGGTGGAGCACCGCGGCCGAGGGAAGGTGGTCGTCTCCTGGCTGACGACCACCGATCACAAGAAAATCGGGCACCTGTATCTGATCACGTCGTTCGGGTTCTTCCTGGTCGCCGGGGCGCTGGCGATGCTCATCCGGGCCGAGCTGGCCCGGCCCGGGTTGCAGATCGTCTCCAGCGAGCAGTACAACCAGGCGTTCACCATGCACGGCACGATCATGCTGCTGCTGTTCGCGACGCCCACCTTCGCCGGCTTCGCCAACGCGATCATGCCGCTGCAGATCGGCTCACCCGACGTGGCCTTCCCGCGGCTGAACATGCTGTCGTACTGGCTGTTCCTCTTCGGCGGCCTGATCGTGCTCGCCAGCTTCCTCACCCCGCAGGGCTCCGCCGACTTCGGCTGGACCGCGTACACCCCGCTCAGCGGCGGGGAGCGCACCCCGCACGTCGGCGGGGACCTGTGGATCATGGGGCTGGCGCTGTCCGGCTTCGGCACCATCCTCGGCTCGGTCAACTTCATCACCACCATCATCTGCATGCGCGCCCCGGGCATGACCATGTTCCGGATGCCGATCTTCACCTGGAACGTGCTGCTCACCTCGGTGCTGGTGCTGCTGGCCTTCCCGGTGCTGGCCGCCGCGCTGCTGGTGCTGGAGGCGGACCGGCGCTTCGGGGCCCAGGTGTTCAACGCCGAGAACGGGGGCGCGGTCCTGTGGCAGCACCTGTTCTGGTTCTTCGGCCACCCCGAGGTGTACATCCTGGCGCTGCCGTTCTTCGGCGTGATCACCGAGATCATCCCCGTCTTCGCCCGCAAGCCGATCTTCGGATACATGGGTCTGATCGGCGCCACCGTCTCCATCGCAGGGCTGTCGGTGACGGTGTGGGCGCACCACATGTTCGCCACCGGCGCGGTACTGCTGCCGTTCTTCTCCTTCATGACGTATCTGATCGCCGTGCCGACGGGTGTGAAGTTCTTCAACTGGATCGGCACGATGTGGCGGGGCTCGCTGTCGTTCGAACCACCCATGCTCTGGGCGCTCGGCTTCCTGGTCACCTTCCTCTTCGGCGGCCTGACCGGCGTCATCCTGGGCTCTCCGCCGCTCGACTGGCACGTCACCGACAGCTACTTCGTGATCGCCCACTTCCACTACGTGCTGTTCGGCACCATCGTGTTCGCGATGTTCGGCGGATTCAGCTTCTGGTGGCCGAAGATGACCGGCACGATGCTCGACGACCGCCTGGAGAAGATCCACTTCTGGACGCTGTTCGTCGGCTTCCACACCACGTTCCTGGTGCAGCACTGGCTGGGCGCCGAGGGCATGCCCCGCCGCTACGCCGACTATCTGGCCGCCGACGGTTTCACCGCCCTCAACACCGTCTCCTCGATCGGCGCCTTCCTGCTCGGCCTGTCCACCCTGCCCTTCCTGTACAACGTGTGGCGCACCGCCCAGAAGGGCGAGAAGGTCGAAGTCGACGACCCCTGGGGCTTCGGCCGCTCCCTGGAATGGGCCACGTCCTGCCCGCCGCCCCGCCACAACTTCCTCACCCTGCCCAAGATCCGCTCCGAGTCCCCCGCCTTCGACCTGCGCCACCCGGAACTGGCGAGCCTGGACCAGGCGGAGAACACCGGGCAGCGCGATGTGCTCGACGTCGAGGGGCACAAGGGCGAACGGCGGTGAGACGCGGCAGGCACGGGACACCGGCGGGCGAGCCGCGCAACGTCCTGGCCGACGAGACCGAGGGCTATCTTCTCGCCCACTCCCATCGCCACCAGGCACAGCGCGAGGCCGAGGATCTCTGCGCGCGGATGGCGTGGCTGACCACCGCCCAGGCCGAGGAACTCACCGCCCACTACGTCCGCGGGCGCCTCGATGTCACCCGGCAGCTGATGCACGGCACCGTGCGACGAGCCGACGAGCTGCGACGGGAGTACGAGAGCCGCTACGCCGAGCTCCGGAGCGTCCTGCTGCGACGTCACGCGGCCGGTGCCTGCGTGGTCTTGGCCTGTGCCGCCGGGGTGAGCGCACTGGCCGGTGTGCTCAGCCGCTGACGGTCCGGTTCACCGGCCCTGGCCCTCCTCGCGGGGGAGCGGCCCGGCATCGGCATGGCGGCCGGGGCGGCGGTCGGCGTGGCGTTCACCGGGGCCGGGGCCGTCGCGGGCGGCCAGGGCGTCGGCCACGGCACCGGTGACGAAGCCGTAGACGGCCTTGTGCAGGACGTCCACGGCGAGTTCCGTGCGGGGCCAGGTGGTGGGCGGAGCGCCGACTCCGGTGGCGTTCTCGAGGATCTGGTCGTTGGTGAGGCGGACGACCGTGAACTTGGCGGACGCGACCGGGCCGCGCAGCCCGGACTGGGCCATGATCGAGCGGAGCACGCCCAGGAGGGCGGCCTGGCCCAAGTGCATGGCCCAGTTGACCGGCAGCGGCTGGGTGCCGGGGCGTTCGGGCAGGCCGGTGAGACGCTGAAGGACCCGCGCGGGCACATGGGAGTCGGGGCGGCCCGTCAGGACCTGCTCGATCTTCTCGCCGAGGGTCATCACGACGCCTCCGGCGGTGCCGGCGACCAGCCCTTGCCACAGTGCGCGCCTGATCATGTGCCGTCGAGTACCCGGTGCACACGGCCTCACCCACGGGACCCCGCCCGGCGATCCTCAGTGGCCGTAGGGCGGCTCGAAGCAGCCGGTCTCGGGATACGGGCCGTTGGTCCGCACGTCGAAGTTCGACTTCTGCAGGAAGGCCGTGACGCAGGCGTCGTCGTGCACGCGCAGGGCGACCCGCGCCCCCTCGGGCGTGACGTAGCCGTCGTCCTTCCAGCGCGAGGACATTCCCTGGACGGTGAGCGTGCCGCCGAGGCGCGTGCCGTCCTTCGCGATGCGCTCCTCCTCGTAGCCGAGCCGGAGCAGGGCCGTCCGGACGGTCGCGGGGTCCCACTCGCGCTGCTCCCACAGCCGCTCGAGCACCGGCCGGATGCGGGCGGCCTCCCGCCCGGCGTCCGCGGCGTGGGCGGGAGGCATCTCACCGGCCCGGCGGTAGGCGTTGTTGTCGTTGTGGTGCGGCGCCCCGTCACCGGCGCCCGGCTCCACGTACGGCGAGGCGCCCAGGGCACTGGGCGAGGACGCGCCGGGGGTCGCTCTCGCCGTTGCGTCCGGGGCGTGCAGGTCGCCGCAGGCGGTGAGGGTCGCGACGACGGCGAGGGCCACGGCGACCAGGGGGATGGGGCGAACGAGCATTGAGGTGGACATGAAGTCGACCTTCTCATCACGGCCGGCTCCCGCGGGCCCGTTTTTCCGCGTCGCGGATCGCGGCGGGGTGGCGAGCAGGCCGGCGGCCATCCTGCCGGCCGCGCCCCGCCGCCGTTGCCGGCCGAGCCGCCCGGGCCCAAGGCGGCCAGGACCGGAACCGCACTCGTACAGGTGGACCAAGACACGGTCAGGGCTTGGCCGGCTTCACCTTCTTCTCGATGCCGTTCACCCGCACGGTGACCCTCCTCCGGCTCCGGGCCCGGTCGGCCGTGATGCCGTACGACGTGACCTTCCCGTTCCGCCACGTGCAGCTGACCTCGTAGCCGCCCCGCGCGCGCAGTCCCGTGAAGGAGCCCTTGGCCTTCCACTCGTCCGGCAGGGCGGGCAGCAGGTGGATGACGCCGTCGTGACTCTGCAGGAGCATCTCCGCCACGGCGCCCGAGATGCCGAAGTTGCCGTCCATCTGGAAGGGCGGGTGGTTGCAGAACAGGTTGGGCAGTGTGTTGTAGGTCAGCAGTCCCCGCAGCATGATCCGGGCGCGCTGCCCGTCGCCCAGGCGGGCGAAGAGAGCCGCCCGCCAGGGCCAGGTCCACGAGCGGCGGCTGTCGCCCGACACCGTCGCGGCGGTGAACGGGACGCCTTCCTTCTCGCCGCACCGCGCTTTGAGCGAGACGAGGGCGGCGGCCGCGAAGTCCGGTGTCTTCGGGGTGATCTGGCGGCCCGGGTAGACCGCGAAGAGGTGCGAGGTGTGGCGGTGGATGTCGGTGGGGCTGTCGATGTCCTCCGGCCACTCCTGCAGCTGACCCCACTTGCCGATCTTGTTCGGTGCGAGGCGTGCCTGCATGTCCGCGACCTTGGCCCGGTAGGCGGGATCCGCCCCGAGCACCGACTCGCAGTCGAGGTAGTTCTGGAACAGGTCCCAGATGATCTGCTGGTCGTACATGACGCCGTCCTCGCGCGGCCCGTGCTCGGGGGACCAGCCGTTCGGCGCGACGAGGAGTCCGTCCTCGCGCTCCTTGAGGTGGTCCTCCCAGAACTCGCAGATCTCCTTGATCATCGGGTGGGCGACGGTGCGGAGGTAGCCCAGGTCCTGGGTGAACGCCCAGTGTTCGTAGAGGTGTTGCGCGTACCAGGCGCTCGCGACGGTGTTCCACTCCCACGCGTTGCCGCCGAAGACGCTCTGGCTGGTGCGGGCGGTCCAGCCGCGCGTGTCCTTGCCGAAGGCGTTGCGGGTCGCCACGCGGCTGGGCACCGCCACCTGCTCGATGAACCGGGCGAGTGCCTCGTGGCACTCCGGCAGGTTCGTCGTCTCGGCTCCCCAGTAGTTCATCTGGACATTGATGTTGGTGTGGTAGTCGGACGCCCACGCCGGCTGGTTGCTGTCGTTCCACAGGCCCTGGAGGTTGGCGGGCAGGCCGTTCGGGCGGGAGGAACCGATCAGCAGGTACCGGCCGTAGTCGAACATCGTCTGCTCGAGTGTCGGGTCCTCCCCGCCGGCGGCGTAGCGCGCCAGCCGGGCGTCGGTCGGCAGGGCGAGGACGGCGGCGCCGGAGGTGCCCCAGTCGACCGCGACACGGTTCATCAGGGCACGCACCTCGGCGGTGTGCTCGTCGCGCAGTGTGCCGTAGGGCCGGGCGGCTGCCTTGCCCAGCGTCCTGGCGACCACCGGTTCCGGATCGGCTCCGCGCCATCCGGCGGCGGCATCGAGTTTGTAGTCGGTGCGGGCGTCGAGGAAGAGGGTCAGGGTGGTGCAGCCGCTGAACCGGAGTACCGACCCGTCGGAGCGCAGCTCGCCGTCGGTGTGCACGGCCTGGACGGTGCACGCGTGCTTGAGGCCGTTGCCCAGGACGCCGCTGAAGCCGATGCGCCCGGCGGCGGCGTCGACGGTGGTCGGGGCCTTGTCCTGGGCGGACGTCAGCGCTATGGCTCCGGAGAGTTCCCGGGCGCGCTCCGAGGTGTACCGGAAGACCATGACGTCCGCGGACCGGCCGGCGAAGGCCTCGCGCAGGACGCGCCGTCCCGGCGCGCCGAAGCGGGTGACGTGGACACCGTTCACGAAGTCGAGGGAGCGCTGGTAGTCGACGACCGTGCGCTGTGTGCGCGAGTCGAAGCCCTGGCCTTCCAGCGCGATCTCCGCGATCTGGAAGCCGGTGGACGACGCGCCGGGGGTCAGGGTGAGCCGGTAGGCACGGTAGGCCGTGCTGTTGGCGATCCGGAAGGTCCGGGTCTCACCACGACCGGCGAAGGGCACTCCGGGGTTCCGCGTGTCGAGGGTCGTCCAGGCACGCCCGTCCTGTGACGCCTCAAGTCGCCATTGCCCGGGGTCGTCCTGCGGGCGGTCCGGGGCCGCCGTCAGCGCGTACGAGGTGACGGCGACCGCGCGGGGCAGGTCGGCCTGCCACACGACCGCCGGTGCGGCGGCGCCGACCCGCCAGACGGTGGCCGGATCGCGGTCCACCGAGCTCGAGATGCCCGTGACCCGCGGCCGGGCCCCGGCGCCGGTTCCCCCGGAGTGCCCGCTGGGCGACGACAGGTACATCGCACCGCCCCCGCCGAGGTCGACACCGGTCAGACCGATCTCGCTCACCTGGAAATGGCTGACGCCTGCCTTCGGGACGAAGTCGAACCGGTAGAAGCGGTAGGCCGCGGGGTCCGCACAGGTGAACTCCTTGGTCTGGAAACGGCTTTCGAAGGGCGCTTGCAGCGTGCGTCTGTCGAGCGGGGTCCAGGTGGTGCCGTCGGCGGAACCGGAGAACGTCCACTCCTGCGGGTCGCGTTGCGGTACGTCGTTGGCACTCGTCAGCCGGTAGGACGCGACGGCGGCGGGGACGGGGAGCTCGACCTGCCACCGCACCTTCGGGCCCGGCCCCTCGATGCACCACTTGGTGCTCGACTCACCGTCGTACGTCTTGTCGACACCCTCCGACGAGGAGCTGTTGTACGGTCCCCCGGGGGCCGTGACCTTCGGACTGGCCCGGGGAGCGAAGGTGATGGCGACATCACCGAAGTTCCGGTACGAGCCGAAGCCGGTCATGCCGGTGTCGAAATCGCTGTCCGGCTTGCCCGCGAGGGCGTTGTCGTAGTTGTTGGCACCGCCCCAGAGGCTCTGCTCGTTGAACTGGATGCGCTCCTCGTGGGGATCGCCGAAGAGCATGGCACCGAGCCGGCCGTTGCCGATGGGCAGGGCCTGCGACTGCCAGTCCACGGCGGGGACGGAGTAGGTCAGCGCCTCACGCGACAGGGTGGGCCACGGGACGGACGCCGGTGCGTCGGCCCCTGCGGCGGCGGCCTGCCCTGCGGAAGATCCGCCGGTCAGTTGAGTGAGCGGAGGTGCGAAGGCGAGGCCACCGCCGAACTTGAGGACGCTTCGTCGCTGCGGTTGGGATGCATGGCTCACGGTGAGATCTCCCGGCCCAATCATCGGCTCTTTCACGGAGGATTCGCGGAGGAAATGACGCCGCATCGACTACTGCCGAGGGCGCGAACATCGTCACCGGGACAGAGATCGGATGTCTAGGGGTGTGCATCACTGTGTGCACCACTCACCCGCCAACCGGCCGGCCACCCCTGCCGCACCGTGCGACGCATCCTCGGCGGCCTGACGTTCCGTCATCAAGGGCGCCACCACGGCGGACGCGTGCCGCCGCACCCCACTGCCGGTCATCGTGGACCACCAAGGTCGACAACTGGCCTGGCACATCCTGGACTGCAAAAATGAAGGCCAGAGGCACATGGAACAGTCTCACCTGGAGGTACCCCGTGAAGATGCTGATCAACGTCCCGGAGACCGTGGTCGCGGACGCGCTGCGCGGTCTGGCGGCCGCCCACCCGGAGCTGACCGTGGACGTGGAGAACCGGGTGATCGTGCGGCGGGACGCCCCCGTCGCCGGGCAGGTGGGGCTGGTCTCGGGCGGAGGCTCGGGGCATGAGCCGTTGCACGGTGGTTTCGTGGGCCCCGGCATGCTGTCGGCGGCCTGTCCGGGCGAGGTGTTCACCTCCCCCGTACCCGACCAGATGCTGCGCGCGGCCGCCGCCGTCGACAGTGGGGCCGGCGTGCTGTTCATCGTGAAGAACTACACCGGTGACGTGCTCAACTTCGACATGGCCGCCGAGATGGCCGAGGACGAGGGCATCCAGGTCGCGAAGGTGCTGGTCAACGATGACGTGGCGGTGACCGACAGCCTGTACACGGCGGGGCGGCGCGGTACGGGCGCGACCCTGTTCGTGGAGAAGATCGCGGGCGCCGCCGCCGCCGAGGGCATGCCTCTGGAGCGGGTCGAGGCCATCGCCCGGCAGGTGAACGAGAACGCCCGCAGTTTCGGGATCGCGCTGAGCGCCTGCAGCACGCCGGCCAAGGGCAGTCCGACCTTCGATCTGCCGCCCGGCGAGCTGGAGTTGGGCATCGGCATCCACGGCGAGCCCGGCCGGGAGCGGCGCGCCATGATGACCTCCGGCGAGATCGCCGAGGCAGCCGTGGAGGCGGTGGTGGAGGACCTCCAGCCGCGCAATCCGGTGCTGGTCCTGGTCAACGGCATGGGCGCGACGCCCCTGCTCGAGCTGTACGGCTTCAACGCCGAGGTGCACCGGGTCCTCGCCCAGCGCGGCGTCCCCGTGGCCCGTGTCCTCGTGGGCAACTACGTCACCTCCCTGGACATGGCGGGCGCCTCGCTCACCCTGTGCCAGGTCGACGAGGAGCTGCTGCGGCTGTACGACGCGCCGGTGAAGACCCCGGGCCTGCGCTGGGGCGTGTGACCCACAGGGGGTAGAGGATCACCACATACCTACCAGGCAAGGAGATCCAGTGCTCGACGCCGAATTCTTCCGCCGTTGGATGGCGGCGACCGCCGCGTCCGTCGACCGCGAGGCGGAACGGCTCACCGCCCTCGACTCCCCCATCGGGGACGCCGATCACGGCAGCAACCTCCAGCGCGGGTTCACGGCCGTCGTGGCCGTCCTGGAGAAGGAGGCCCCGGGCACGCCCGGCGGGGTCCTGACCCTGGCCGGACGCCAGCTGATCTCGACGGTCGGCGGCGCCTCGGGACCGCTGTACGGCACGCTCCTGCGCCGTACCGGCAAGGCACTGGGCGATGCCGGTGAGGTCAGTGAGGAGCAGCTGGCCGAGGCCCTGCGGGCGGGGGTGGACGCGGTCATGACGCTCGGCGGTGCCGCCCCGGGCGACAAGACCATGATCGACGCGCTGGTGCCCGCGGTGGACGCGCTCGGCGACTCGTTCGCGGCGGCCCGGACCGCCGCGGAGGAGGGCGCCGTGGCGACGACGCCCCTGCAGGCGCGCAAGGGCCGGGCGAGCTATCTGGGCGAGCGCAGCATCGGCCACCAGGACCCGGGGGCCACGTCGTCCGCGCTGCTGATCGCCGGACTCGCGGAGGCCGCCGGTGAGTGACGAGCAGCTGGTGGGGATCGTGCTGGTGTCACACAGCGCGCAGGTGGCCGCGTCGGTCGCCGAGCTGGCGAAGGGGCTCGCCGGCGGTGGCCCGGCGGTGCCCGTCGCTCCGGCGGGCGGTACCGAGGGCGGCGGGCTGGGTACGAGCTCCGAACTGATCGCCGCGGCGGCCGCGTCCGTCGACCGCGGCGCCGGAGTCGCCGTCCTGACCGACCTGGGCAGCGCGGTGCTCACGGTGAAGGCGCTGCTCGCGGAGGGCGACGAACTCCCGGAGCGGACCCGCCTGGTGGACGCCCCCTTCGTGGAGGGAGCCGTGGCCGCGGTCGTCACCGCGTCCACCGGGGCGGATCTGGCGGCGGTGGAGGCGGCCGCCGCGGAGGCGTACACCTACCGGAAGGTGTGAGCGACGGATGCGGCCGGGCACGCCGGGCCGGCGGTGTGCCCGGCCGCAGGCGTGCCCGTGACGTATCGCCAGCCTTCCAGCGCCGTTGCGCGTCGTCAGCCTCCCGGCGCCCGTGACGCGTCGTCAGTCGCTTGGTTTCCGTCCGTCCGGCTCCCGTCGGCGAACCGCCTCGCCACCCACTCCCCCTCCGTCACGGCTGCCGCGTGGTCCTCGATGGGCGACACCTTGGTGTTCTTGAAGACGATGTAGGTGACGCCGGAGGGTGCGCCGCCGCCGTGCGGGTCGGCGCGGATGCCGAGGGCCTTGGCGGTCGCGTAGGACGCCTCCCCGATGATGCCCTGCGGGCCGGTGTCGCCGACGACCGCGTACCGCACCCGGTCGCGGTACACGACGGCCACCACCGAACCGCCGCCGATGCCGTGGTCCCGGTAGTCCCAGAGGCCGCTCGGCGCGGGTACGACGATGAAGGGCAGGCGTTCGGCGCTCAACGGCCGGCCGTCGGACTGGGCGTAGGCCGTGCTCGGGGCGAAGTACGGGTCGGTGCGGCGGTTGCAGCGGGGCCCTGGGCGGCCGTCGCAGTCGATGTCCATGTCGGCCTTCCAGAACACGGCGTCGCGGGTGCCGCAGACCGGGATGTTCGCGGGTGCGCCGTTGTCACTGCGGTAGCGGCCGCGGGATAGGGGAGTGCAGTCCCGCACCTTGGCGAGCAGCTCGGCGGCGCTCACCGTGCTCTCGCGCCACACCGCGGGGCGGGGCGAGACGGCGGGAAGTGTCGTCGGGGCGAGCAGGGCGGCGCTGGCCGCGGCGAGAGTGAGCGACTGGACACGCACGACACGAGAGCCTCTCCTGGGGGACCTGACGGGCACTCAGCCCAATCTGGGCCCAGGGCGATCACCCGGCCACCCCTGGGGGGCCGGACGGTGCACGTCCCCAACCTCCGACAGGGGCCGGGGACCTGAGTCCGTGTCGGACTCCGGCCGCCCGGCCACCCGCGCCGGCGCGGGATCTGCGACGACAGCGGTCCGCGCGACTGGCGCGAACTCCCTGATGACCGCCAGGAGTTCGGCCGTGAGGACCTTCAGCATACGTAACTCCCCGGGTGGTCGCGCACGGTGGGGGTGACGCCCTTCCGGAGGTGTTTTCCGCACCCGGGCGACGCTCTCTTGATGTGCCCGCGACGCCCTCTTGATGTGATCGCGCCAACGGCGGCATATTGGTCCGGACCATTCCCGTGTGCCACCCCCGGGAGGCAGTGCCGTGCGAGGCCGTTCCGCTCCCCCGCCCCTCCTGCGCCACCTCGCCCTCTGCGGGGCTCTCGCGCTGGTCGCCTCCTGCGGCTGGGCCGGAGCGGAGGGAGGGGACGGCGGGAGTGTGCCCGGCGCGCCCACGGGTGTCACCGCCGCGGCGGGCAGCGCGACGAGCGTGCACGTCATGTGGAACACGACCGCCCGGGCGGCTGCCTATGAGGTGTATCGCGGCGCCACCAAGGTTCAAGAGGTGCCAGGTTCGAAGCACATGGTGGACGTCACCAGGCTGCGGCCCTCGACGCTGTACGTGTTCTCCGTACGGGCGCGGGACGCCGACGGGCGGCTCGGGCCGCCGAGCCGCACGGTGCGGGCGAGGACGCCCACGGCCGTCGCGGACGACCGCTCCGCGCCGACCCGCCCGGCGGCGCTCAAGGGGCGGGCGGCCGGAAGCCGGGCCGTCCAGCTGTCCTGGTCCGCCTCGGCGGACGACCGGGGCGTGGTGTCGTACGACATCCACCAGGGAGCCACGAAGATCCACGGTGTGGGCGGGGGCCGGACGGCCACCGTGCTCACGGGGCTTCGGCCCGGCAGGGAGTACGCGTTCACCGTCCGGGCGCGGGACGCGGCAGGCAACGTCTCCCCCGCCAGTCCCGCCGTCCGTCTCACCACCCCGGGCACGGACGACGGTCACGCCACGGCTCCCACGGCCCCCACGGGCTTCCGGGCGACGAGCCGTCGCGAGGACGGGGCGTACCACGTCGGCCTGAGCTGGGTGCCGCCCCGCGTGGACGGTGAGGTCACCGAGTACGAGATCCACCTGGACGGCCGGCCCGCCACGTCCCTGGTGTACGGCGGGAGCGCGCCGCGTGACCGGGCCACGTACAGCTTCTACGTGGGGCGCAAAGCCGGTGTCACCCACCGGGTCCGCGTCCGGGCGATGCTGCCGGACGGCACCTGGGGAGGCTTCTCGGCGGAGCGGTCGGTGACGACGGGCGCGGGGCGCTGACGTACCCCCGGCATCGGCCGGTAGCGGGCACCCGTCACCTGCACGGGGGCGCTTGGAGTGCGGCCGGGGCCGCGGGCGCTTTGGCTGACCCCTGAGGCAGCACGGGCGTTCCCCGACCCTCGGCGGCGCAAGGGATGTCGCCAACCGTGCCGCCGGAGGGCAGTCCACATGCGCAATTCATCGTCAGTTCTCCGCTCCGGTCTGACTGTGGCAGTCGCCGCCGCGCTGCCCATCGCCCTGGCCTCGGCCGCTGTCGCGGGCCCGGGTATCTCCGTGAGCACCACGGGGTCCACGGTGTCGGTCACGACCAGCTCGTGCACCCAGATCAACGGCAGCTGGGGCACCGCCTCGCTTCTCACCAGCAGTCAGGGCAGCTTCGCCCAGGGCCGCCAGGTGACGCTGTCGGGCACGTCCACCAGTCAGTCCGCCGCCTGGTCGAGCGTCACCCCGGGCACGTACACCGTGATCGTCGTCTGCTCGGACGGCACCACCGCGGGCACCCAGTCCGTGATGGTGTCCACCGCCCCCTCCCCTTCGCGGTCCGTGACCCCGTCGGCCTCGCCGTCCCGCGGCGTGATGGGCGGGGTCGGCGGGTCCTCGACGGACTACGGCACCGTCACGCTGGTGGCGGGCGGCACGCTGGTCGGATCCGGCCTGCTGGCGACGGCCTGGTACCTGCGCCGGCGCAACAAGCCGCACCGGCTCTGATCCGGTGCGAACGGCGGCCCGCCCCTTCCGAAGCGCTCCGGTCGGGCGGGCCGCCGTCATGTCACGGCGCGGTGCGGTCAGGTCGGTTCGCCCTCCGGGAGTTCGGCGAAGTCCGCCAGGGCGCGCCTGAGCCACTGGGTCCAGAAGGTCTCCAGGTCGATGCCGGCCCGCAGCACGAGATGCCGCAGTCGGTCCTCGGTGCCGTCCCGGCCGGGCGGGAAGTCGCGCTGCTCGATCTCCTCGTACTCCGCCAGCTGCCGTTCGTGCAACTCCAGATGGCGTCGCAGATCGGCCTCCAGGCCCGCCGTGCCGACCACGGCCGCCGCCCTGAGACGCAACAGCAGTGCGTCACGGTGCGGCTTGGGGTCCTGGGAGGCGGAGGTCCAGCGGGCCAGTTCGGCGCGGCCCGCGGGCAGGACCTCGTAGCTCTTCTTCTGCCCGCGGGCCGGCTGCTCGGACGGCAGGGCCCTGATGAGGCCGTCGGCCTCCAGTCTCCCGAGCTCGCGATAGATCTGCTGGTGCGTCGCCGACCAGAAGTAGCCGATCGACCGGTCGAACCGGCGGGTCAGCTCCAGCCCGGACGACGGCTTCTCGAGCAGGGCGGTCAGGATCGCGTGCGGGAGTGACATGGCCTCATCCTAGGGACGCGTTCCCGCACTACAGGGCGGCCGCGAGCTCGGTGCCCTGCTTGATGGCGCGCTTGGCGTCCAGCTCGGCGGCCACGTCGGCACCACCGATGAGGTGCGCGCTGCACCCGGCGGCGATCAGCTCCTCGTACAGGCCGCGGCGGGGCTCCTGGCCCGTGCACAGCACGACCGTGTCGACCTCCAGCACCGTGCTCTCCTCGCCCACGGTGATGTGCAGTCCGGCGTCGTCGATCCGGTCGTAGCGCGCGCCCGGGACCATGATGACGCCGCGGTGCTTGAGTTCCGTGCGGTGGATCCAGCCGGTGGTCTTGCCGAGGCCGGCGCCGACCTTGGACGTCTTGCGCTGGAGCAGGTGCACGGTGCGCGGCGGGGCGGGCCGCTCGGGCGCGGCGAGTCCGCCGGGGCCGCGGTAGTCCATGTCGACGCCCCACTGACGGAAGTACGTCGCCGGGTCCTCGTGGGCCTTGTCGCCGCCGTCGGTGAGGAATTCGGCGACGTCGAAGCCGATGCCGCCCGCACCGAGGATCGCGACCCGGTCGCCGACGGGGGCGCCGCCGCGCAGGACCTCGAGGTAGCCGACGACGCTCGGGTGGTCGATTCCGGGGATCTCGGGGGTGCGCGGGGTGACGCCGGTGGCGACGACGACCTCGTCGAAGCCGTCGACGTCCGCGACCGTGACCGGCGTGTTCAGCCGGATGTCGACGCCGTGCCAGTCGAGCTGGGTGCGGAAGTAGCGCAGCGTCTCGTCGAACTCCTGCTTGCCCGGGACCTTGCGGGCGACGTTGAGCTGGCCGCCGATCTCGCTCGCCGCGTCGAACAGCGTCACGTCGTGCCCGCGTTCGGCGGCGGAGACCGCGCAGGCGAGGCCGGCCGGGCCGGCGCCGACGACCGCGACGCGCTTGCGCAGCCGGGTCGGGGAGAGCACGAGCTCGGTCTCGTGGCAGGCGCGCGGGTTGACCAGGCAGGAGGTGATCAAGCCGCTGAAGGTGTGGTCGAGGCAGGCCTGGTTGCAGCCGATGCAGGTGTTGATCGCCTCGGGCCGGCCGGCCGCGGCCTTGATGACGAAGTCGGGGTCCGCGAGCATCGGGCGGGCCATCGACACCATGTCGGCGGCGCCCTCCGCGAGCAGTTCCTCGGCGAGTTCGGGGGTGTTGATGCGGTTGGTGGTGACGAGCGGGACGGACACCTCACCCATCAGCCGCTTGGTCACCCAGGTGTACGCGCCGCGCGGCACGGAGGTCGCGATGGTGGGGATCCGGGCCTCGTGCCAGCCGATGCCGGTGTTGATGATCGTCGCCCCGGCGGCCTCGACGGCCTTGGCGAGGGTGATGACCTCGTCGAGCGTCGAACCGCCCGGGACGAGATCGAGCATGGACAGCCGGTAGATGACGATGAAGTCCTCGCCGACCGCCTCGCGCACCCGGCGCACGATCTCCAGGGGGAAGCGCGTGCGGTTCTCGTACGAGCCGCCCCAGCGGTCGGTGCGGTGGTTGGTCTGCAGGGCGATGAACTCGTTGATGAGGTAACCCTCGGAGCCCATGATCTCGACGCCGTCGTAGCCGGCCTGCCGGGCGAGGCGGGCGGCGCGGACGTAGTCGTCGATCGTCCGCTCGATGTCGGCGTCGCTGAGCTCTCGGGGCGGGAAGGGGCTGATAGGCGCCTGGAGCGGGCTCGGCGCGACGAGGTCCTTGTGGTAGGCGTACCGGCCGAAGTGCAGGATCTGCATCGCGATCCGCCCGCCCTCGCGGTGCACGGCGTCGGTGATGACCCGGTGCTGCTCGGCCTCCGCCTCGGTGGTGAGCCTGGCGCCGCCCTCGTAGGGCCGCCCCTCGTCGTTGGGGGCGATGCCGCCGGTGACGATCAGGCCCACTCCCCCGCGGGTGCGGGCGGCGTAGAAGGCGGCCATGCGCGCGAAGCCGCCCTCGGCCTCCTCCAGGCCGACGTGCATGGAGCCCATGAGGACCCGGTTGGGCAGGGTCGTGAAGCCCAGGTCGAGGGGGGTCAGCAGGTGCGGGTAACGGCTCATCGGGCCCTCCGTGCGCGGTGTCGTGCCTGTAGTTGTAGAGGACTACCGACGGTTTATGCAACTAGTTGCACAAGGTGATGGAGGGCACAGTGGGGCCATGACCAGGGACCTTGGACCGCTCTCCTCGACGGTGGAGCGCACCGGGGGCCTGTCCGGGCCGTGTCGGGCCGGGGCGTCGAAGGCCGGCATGTCCCGGCAGGGCCGAGGGCGTCCCCGCCACGGCCCTGTCGTACGAGGGGCTGCGCAGTGTGGACGGGTGGGGCGTGGCGGACCTGCCGGTGGCGCGCGCCGTTCAGCGGCGGGCCGGACTGGGTCCGCTGACGAGTTGAGCGGCGGTCAGCGGCTCCGCAGACGCACGTGCAGTTCCTTCTCCTGGTCGCCGGAGACCGTGCTCAGATCGTGCACGTCGAACAGCGAGTCCAGGGTCGTGCGGAACCGTTCGATCGCCCAGTAGCCGCCGTGCAGGTCGGCTTCGACGGAGGACGACAGGTGCACCGGTCGCGCGCCCTCGTGCTCGTCGGCCACGTCGAAGGTGCCGAGCCACACGGTCGGGCGGGTCGCGTGCAGGTCCTCGGGCACGTCGTCGGCGCACCGGTCGGACTCGAAGCAGGAGCACAGTGCGTCGAAGACGATCCGGGCGTCGTGCTTGCTGCACCCGCTGATCTCCACCGAGACGGAATGGGGGTGCGGTCGCTCGTGGTCCATCGCCATCGTGATCGCTCCTCTCGTGGCCACCGGATGCCGTATCCGCCCCTACCCCAGCAAAGCACCACCTTCCGGCGAGCACTACCGGCGGTGCCCCGCTGCCGGTGACGGGTTTGCGGGGCGGACCGGGCCGTGGTGGGAGATGGTGGAAGGTGACGGAAGGGGCCTTCGAGAACGGCTCCGCGCGGTAGAACATGGGGTGCCGGCACACGACGGCGTGCCACGAGGACGGCGAAGGCGGGGCGTGGGATGGGTGCAGCCGGGTCTCCCGGGTCCGAGAGCGACGGTCCGGTGCGCGGGTCGGCGCGCCCGAGCGGGCTGCTGGACGTGCTGCGCGTGGCCTCGGTGGTCCTGGACGCCGAGGGCCGCATCGTGCTGTGGAGCCCGCAGGCCGAGGAGCTGTTCGGGTACGAGGCCCGGGAAGCGCTCGGCCAGTACGCCGCCCGGATCATGGTCCATGAGCAGCACGTCGACCTCGTGGTCAAGCTGTTCGCCGACGTCATGGGCACCGGACAGAGCTGGGCGGGGGCCTTCCCGATCCGCCGCAAGGACGGCGGCACGCGGCTCGTGGAGTTCCGCAACATGCGGCTGCTGGACGACCAGGGCGACGTCTACGCGCTGGGGCTGTGTGCCGACCAGGGGACCGTGCACCGGCTGGAGCGGGAGGTGGCGCTGTCGACGCGGATGATCGCGCAGTCCCCGATCGGGCTGGCCGTGCTGGACACCGAACTGCGGTACGTCTCGGTCAACGCGGCGCTGGAGGAGATCAACGGCGTGCCGGCCGAGGAGCACCTGGGCCGCACTCCCCGGGAGGTGGTGCCCCGGATGGACGTCGACGCCCTGGAGGCCGCCACACGCCGGGTACTCCGGACGGGCACACCGGTCGTCGACCAGTCCACGATCGGCCGCACCCGGGCCGACCCGCACCAGGACCACGCCTGGTCGATCTCGCTGTACCGGCTGGAGAACGCCTTCGGGACCGTGCTGGGCGTGGCGGTCTCGATCGTCGACGTCACCGAGCAGTACCGGGCGGGCATCGAGGCCGAGGCCGCACGCCGACGGCTGGCCCTGATCGCCGACGCCTCGGGCCGTATCGGCACCACGCTCGACCTGGACCGCACGGCCCGCGAACTGGCCGACGTGGCCGTGCCGGAGCTTGCCGACATCGCGGCCGTCGACCTGCTGGACGCGGTGGTGCAGGGGAGGCGCACCAGCCTGGGCCCCACCGAGGCGGCCGTGATCCGCGCGCTGGCGGTCCAGGGGTACGACTCCGCCGAGGCGCTGGAGGCTGCCGACCCTCCCGGGCAGGTCG
The DNA here is from genome assembly GCF_004803895.1 of Streptomyces hawaiiensis. Lineage (NCBI taxonomy): Bacteria > Bacillati > Actinomycetota > Actinomycetes > Kitasatosporales > Streptomycetaceae > Streptomyces > Streptomyces hawaiiensis. The sequence continues at coordinate 731,489 of NZ_CP021978.1, forward strand.
CCCGGTACGCCCCCGACCGGCTCGTCACCCGGTGCGTGCGCACGGCGAGCCCCGTGATGCTGCCGGAGGTCAAGGACGAGGACCTGGACCTCATCGCCCGTTCCTCCGAGGCGGCCGAGCTGCTGGGCCGGGCCGGGGTGCATTCCTATCTCGCGGTGCCGCTGATCGCGCGCGGCGAGGTGCTGGGCGCCCTGGACCTCAAACGCACCCGCAATCCGCTGCCGTTCAGCGAGGACGACCTGCTGCTGGCGCGCGAGCTGGCCGCCCGGGCCGCCGTGCAGATCGACAACGCCCGCTGGTACCAGAGTGCCCGCGAGACCGCGCTCACCCTGCAACGCAGCCTGCTGCCCAGCCACCCGCCGGTGACGGGCGGGCTGGAGGTCGCCTCCCGCTATCAGCCGGCCGGGGCCACGAGCGAGGTCGGCGGCGACTGGTTCGACGTGATCCCGCTGGACGGCGGCAAGACGGCGCTCGTCGTGGGCGATGTGATGGGCAGCGGCATCCCCGCGGCGGCGGCCATGGGGCGGCTGCGCACGGCGACCAACACCCTCGCCTCCCTCGACCTCGATCCGAACGTGCTCCTGGAGCACCTCGACAAGATCACCGCGGGTCTGGAACAGACCATCGCCACCTGTGTCTACGCCGTTCACGACCCGCATCTGCGGCAGTGCCGGATCGCCAACGCCGGGCATCTGCCGCCGGTGCGCGTCCGGCCGGGCCGGTCGCCGGAGCTGCTCGACCTGCCGACCGGGGTGCCGCTCGGGGTGGGCGGTGTCGCCTTCTCCACGACCACCGTCGACCTCGCCCCCGGCGACCGGCTGGTGCTCTACACCGACGGCCTCGTCGAGACCCGGCGCGACTCGCTCGACGATCGGCTCGACACGCTGCTGTCCCTGCTCGACGGGCCCGACCGGCCACTCGAGGACGTCTGCGACCTGCTGCTGCGCACGCTGCACGAGCCGGACAACTTCGACGACGTGGCGCTGCTCATCGCGCGGGCGACCGCACCGGACTGAGGGCCGCGAGGCCGACGGTCCCTACGGCCTGGCACCGATCACCACATGGGCGTACCACTCCTCCGACGCGGCCGGCCGGGTCGTGAGGCCGTGGCGTTCGAAGGCCTCGACGGCGGCCGGGGCCTGGTGGCGGCTCGTCTCCACCAGGACGCAGCCGCCGGGGGCGAGCCAGCGGGGCGCCTCGGCCGCGACCCGGCGCAGCACGTCGAGGCCGTCCGTGCCGCCGTCGAGGGCGACCAGCGGCTCGTGGTCACGGGCCTCCTGCGGCAGCAGGCCGATCTCGTCGCTGGGCACGTACGGCACGTTGGCCGCGAGGATGTCCACGCGGCCGCGCAGCGCGGCGGGCAGCGCCTCGAAAAGATCGCCCTGGTGGACGTGGCCGCCGGCGGCGGCGATGTTGCCGCGTGCGCACCGCACCGCGGCCGGGTCGATGTCGGCGGCGTGCAGTTCGACGTCGCCGAGCGCGGCGGCCAGCGCCGCTCCCACGGCGCCCGAGCCGCAGCACAGGTCCACGACGACGGTGGCCCCGGGCGCCCGCGCCAGGGCCTGCTCCACCAGGAACTCGGTGCGCCGGCGGGGCACGAAGACGCCCTGGGCGACGGCGATGCGCAGGCCGCGGAACTCGGCCCAGCCGACGACGAGTTCGAGCGGCAGGCCCGCGACGCGGCGCTCGACCATGGTGGCGGCCTCGGCCGGGGCGCGCGCGGTGGTGAGGATCAACTCCGCCTCGTCCTCGGCGAAGACGCATCCCGCGGTGCGCAGGGCGGCGACGACGGAGTCGCGGGACAACGGCGTGGAAGGGGGAACGGCAGACACAGACGGCATGGAAGCCCAGAGCCTTTCGGGAACCGAAGGGCGCTCCCGCGATCGCCTACCGGCGATCCGCGCGACGACGAGAGGAGAGCACCCGCGCTGACACAGCGGTAATGGGTCTCACCTCCTCGGCTGCCGACGGCCGGGTCCCTCCACGGCCGGACGGTAACCCTACCCGACGGACCGGCCGCCCGGTACGGAGATCGTGCCCCCGCCCGGGGCAAGTGGTTGGGTTATGCAACCCTGGAAGGAGCCGAGCAGCACCGTGGTGAGGGAGGTCGCGTGCACACCGCCGACGCCGTGGAGACCATCCAGCGCGAGATGACGGTCTTCGCCCGCCGCGCCCGGGCCGCGGCGGGCCGGATGCACCCGGAGCTGTCGCTGGTGTCGTACACGCTGCTGGGGCATCTGGAAGAGAGCGGCGGATGCCGGGCCACCGACCTGGCCGCCCACTACGCCCTGGACAAGTCCACCGTCAGCCGCCAGGTGGCCGCCCTGGAACGCGCCGGCCTCATCGAGCGCCGCCCCGACCCTGCGGACCAGCGCGTCCATCTCCTGCACCTGACGCAAGCCGGGCGGCACATCCTGGCCCAGGTCACCGAGAGCCGCCGGGTGGCCTTCCGCGAGCGGCTGGCACAGTGGCCGGCGGAGGACCTGACGCGGTTCGCCGAGTATCTGGTGCGCTACAACGCGTGGCCCGGACCCGGTCGGCAGGACTAGGCCGCGCCGCACGTACGGTTGACCACGCAATCACTGATCACCCGGTCCGGCGGAGCACCGTCGGCCCGGCCCGGAGGCACCACCGCATGCACATCACCCGAGGCTTCACCGGGCGCCCACGCGTCGACGACCCCGGTCTGCCGCCCGGCCAGTACGACGCGGGCGACGACTGGCCCGTCCTGTCCGCCGAGGTCACTCCCGAACTGGCACCCGCCGACTGGACCTTCCGCGTCGACGGGCTGGTGGCCGAGCCCCGCACCTGGGACTGGGAGGAGGCGCACCGGCTGCCGGCGTCGGCGTACGAGGGCGCCATCCACTGCGTGACGAGCTGGTCGAAGTTCGGAGTGCGGTTCGCGGGCGTGTCCCTGGACGCGTTCCTGGATGCGGTCCGGCCCCATGGGTCGGCCACCCACGCCGTCGCCTACTCGCACACCGGCTACACCGCGAACCTCCCGCTCGCCGACCTGACCGGCGGGCGCGCCTGGATCGCCTGGGAGTACGACGGAAGGCCGCTGGCCCCCGAGCACGGCGGCCCGGCGCGACTGCTGGTGCCGCACCTGTACTTCTGGAAGAGCGCCAAGTGGATCGCGGGTCTGCGGATCCTCGACCACGACGAGCCGGGCTTCTGGGAGCGCAACGGCTATCACGGCCGGGGCAACCCGTGGGAGGAGCAGAGGTACTCCGGTGACTGAGACCTTCGTACCCCCCACCCGGTTCGCCGTGCCCGGGCGCATCGCCGTGAGCGAGCAGGCCGCGTCCGAGTGGCAGACGGCCACCCTCACCGGGATCCGCCGAGAGACCCCGCGCGTCACCACCTTCCGGCTCGCGGTGCCCGGCTGGCCAGGGCATGTGCCCGGCCAGCACCTGATGGTGCGGCTGACCGCCGAGGACGGCTACACGGCCCAGCGGCACTACTCGATCGCGTCCGCGCCGGACGACTCCGGGCAGGTCGAGCTGACCCTGGACCACGTCGAGGGCGGCGAGGTGTCGGGCTGGTTCCACACCGTCGCCCGGCCCGGCGACCGGGTCGAGGTGCGGGGCCCGGTGAGCGGGTTCTTCGCCTGGCCGGGCGACCGGCCCGCGCTGCTCATCGGCGCCGGCTCCGGCGTTGTGCCGCTGATGTCGATGATCCGACACCACCGGGCGAGGAACCTGACCGTGCCGCTGCGGCTGGTGGTGTCCGCGCGCAGCCCCGAGGAGCTCGTCTACGCCCGCGAGTTGGGCACGGAGACGACCCCCGTCTTCACCCGGAGCGCCCCGGAGGGTGTGGCGGTGGGACGTATGGCGGCCGCACATGTGGCGCCGCTCCTGGCCGAGCAGCCTTCCGGTGGGTGGGAGGCCTATGTGTGCGGCTCCAACTCCTTCGCCGAGCACGCCTCCCGGCTGCTCGTGACAGCCGGTCAGCCGGTGGACCGGATCCGCATCGAGCGTTTCGGCTGACCCCGGCGTTTCGCCGCGGTCGCGCCGGGCACCCAGCCGGAAGGTTTCGGCAGGCCGTTCCCGCCGTGCCCAGGGCCCCTGGAGCGATCGATGGGCGCCGGAGGGGGTACCCCGTCCGTGAGGGCACTCGCACGCGTCACGTGATGCGACTCGCACGCGTCACGTGACGCGAAGGGAGCGGCGGCGCACCGCACGGCCGGTCCGGCCCTCCGGCCGCGGTGACGGCGAGGAGGTGGGCATGCGAACCCGGGTGCGCGGCTGGCGTTGGCGGCGCAGTCCGCTGCGGCGCCGGTCGGATGTCGTGGAAGCGTGGACCGTGCTGGTGGTCGCCGTCCTCATCCTCGTGGGCGCGCCCCTGGCCGGGACGGCCGCCGCCCGGTGGGCTCATGCCGAGGCGCGGTCGGTGTCGATGGAGCAGCAGGCCGAGCGGCACCGCGTGCGGGCCGAAGTGGTCGGAAGGAACGGCGACTCGCTGCCGTCGGTGCAGGCCGGCGGGCAGCACGCGTACCGGGCGACCGTGCGCTGGACGGAGCCGGGCGAAGGCACGCGCACCGCGACGGCCCGGGTCCCCGCGGACACCCGGCAGGGCGAGACCGTGGACGTCTGGTTCGACGACCGGGGCCACAGCGTGCTGCCGCCGGTGGACGAAACGGCGGTCTGGCAGCACACCCTCACCATCGGTACCTGCGCCGCGGGCGGTGCGGTGCTCGTGGTGCTCTTCGGCCACTTCCTCGTACGTCGGGTGGCGATGCGCCGCCGGCTGGCCGAGTGGGACCGGGCGTGGGCCCGCACGGAACCGCAGTGGACCCATCGCCGCGCGTGAGACGCGGCAGGCGGACACGCGGACGGCCCTGCCCGCCGATGAACTCCGGGTGACCCGACCACCCGCGAGCGGCACCCTCCCCGGCGCCCTCATCTGTGAGCGCGCTCCCACGCCCATGACCAGCGCCTCACCCGCTCCGAGCCGACGGCGTCCGGCGGGCGGGCCACAACAAACCCTGGCCAGTCCTCCGACCACCCACGTAGTGTGATCATCCGCACTGCCCCCGTAGCTGCTCCTCATCCAAGGCGGTCCTACATGGCCCTGTTCGACCTTCCGCTCGACGAACTCCGCGAGTACCGCAGCGCGGCCACCGAGCCCGAGAACTTCGACGCGTTCTGGTCCGAGACCCTGCGGGAGGCGCGCCGGCACGACCTGGACGCCCGCTTCGAACCGGTCGACACGGGCCTGTCCACCGTGCGGGTGTTCGACGTGACGTACGCGGGCTTCGGCGGTCATCCGGTCAAGGGCTGGCTGACGCTGCCGGCCGGGGCGGACGGCCCGCTGCCGCTGGTCGTGGAGTTCATCGGCTACGGCGGCGGGCGCGGGCTCCCGCACGAGCATCTGCTGTGGGCGTCCTCGGGCCGGGCGCACTTCGTGATGGACACCCGCGGGCAGGGCAGCGGCTGGGGCGGGGGCGGCGGCACGGCGGATCCGGTGGGCGGCGCGCCCGCGTTTCCCGGTTTCATGACACGCGGCATCGATGCCCCGGAGAACTACTACTACCGCCGGGTCTACACGGACGCGGTGCGTGCGGTGGAGGCGGCCCGCTCGCATCCCGCCACCGACGCGGCGCGCACGGTGGCCGTGGGTTCCAGCCAGGGCGGCGGCATTACGATCGCGGTCGGCGGCCTGGTCCCGGACCTGGCGGGCATCGCGCCGGACGTGCCGTTCCTCTGCGACTTCCCGCGCGCGGCGACGCTGACGGACCGGCACCCGTACCGGGAGATCGGCCTCTACCTCAAGACGCACCGGGGCCGCACCGAGGACGCCCTGCGCACGGTGTCCTACTTCGACGGCGTGCACTTCGCCGCGCGCGGCCGGGCGCCGGCGCTCTTCTCGGCCGCCCTGGAGGACCAGACCTGCCCGCCCTCGACCGTGTTCGCGGCGTTCAACGCGTGGAGCCACGAGGACAAGGCGATCGAGGTCTACGACTTCAACGACCACGAGGGCGGCGGTCCCTTCCAGCAGGCGGCCAAGCTGCGCTGGATGCGCTCGTACATCTGATCCGGCCGTTCAGCGCCGGCGGCCTTCCACCCGGTCCGACCAGTCGGTACGTTCATCGCGCCCGGGCCACGACGCGGCGGCCCGGGCCTGAGACGGTCGGCGGAGGGGGCTCATGTCCGGGAACGAGACACCGGTGCGCGGTCACTGCGACGCGCGGTTCACGGCGGTACGCAGGGCGTTCGAGGAGAACTTCGGGGAGCGGGGCGAACTGGGCGCCGCGGTGGCCGTCACCGTCGGCGGCAGAACCGTGGTGGATCTGTGGGGCGGCTGGGCGGACGCGGCGCGCTCCCGCCCGTGGGAGCGGGACACGCTGGTCAACGTGTGGTCCACGACCAAGGGGCCGGTGGCGCTGTGCGCGCACATCCTTGCCGACCGGGGACTGCTGGACCTGGACGCGCCGGTGGCCGTGTACTGGCCGGAGTTCGCCGCGGCGGGCAAGGAGAAGGTCCTCGTACGGCACCTGTTGTCCCATCGCGCCGGCCTGGCCGGCCTGCGGGAGCCGCACTCGCTGGAGCAGCTCTGCGACTGGGAGCTGACCACGCAGCGGCTCGCGGCGACCGAGCCCTGGTGGGAGCCGGGCACCCGGTCCGGCTATCACGCGCTGACCTACGGCCATCTGGTCGGCGAGGTCGTACGCCGGGTCTCGGGGCTGCGGCCGAGGGCCTTCCTGGCGCGGGAGGTGACGGGGCCGCTCGGCGTCGACTTCCGCATCGGCCTGCCGGAGCAGGACGCGTGCCGGGTGGCCGAGCTGATCCCGCCGGAGGTCACGGCGAGCAGTGAACAGGCGGCGGTCTTCACTCAATTGGCGCCGGCGGCGATCGCCGCGCTGACCAATCCGGCGGTGTCCGCCGCGGGGGCCAACACCCCCGGATGGCGGGCCGCCGAGATCCCCGCGGCGAACGGGCACGGCACCGCGCGCGCCGTCGCCGCGCTGTACGGCGTCTTCGCGGGGCGCGGCTCGTACGGGGGGCATCGCCTGCTGTCCCCGGAGGCGGCCGAGCGGGCGCGCGAGGGGCAGGGCAGCTGCCGGGACCTGGTGCTCGGCGCCGGGTTCGAGCACGAGACGGAGGTGGGGCTCGGGCTCTGGCTCAGCGGGCCCGACGGCTCGTACGGACCCAACCCGCGCGCTTTCGGACACGACGGCTTCGGCGGCTCCTGCGGGCTCGCCGACCCGGAGGCGGGGGTGTCCCTGGGCTATGTGATGAACCGGATGGGGCCTCGTATCGCCGACGACCCGCGGAAAATGGCCCTGGTCGACGCCCTGTACAGCGTTTTGTGAGGGCGGGCGCGGGCGGGCCGGTTTCGGCCGAACCCGCCGGCCGCCCTTCCCAGCTGGTTTAGACCAATGCTAGATCTGGTGGCGCACCGAGCCCGTACGGCTACCGAACGTCACCCACAGGAGGGGCGGCATGGCCCGCACCACCCCGCACGACCCCCCGCCGGCCGAGGAAGAGCCCCTGTACCGGCGGATCGCGACGGAGTTGCTCGGCGAACTGCGCGACGGCACCATCCCGCCCGGTGATCGACTGCCCGGGGAACGGCGGTTGGCCGGTCACTTCGGGGTCAGCCGGGAGACCGTGCGGCAGGCGCTGGAGCTGCTGCGCCGCGACGGTCTCGTCGCCACCGACCGGCGCGGCAGCCACGCCACCCTGCCCGGCCTGCCGGTCGAGGCCCCGGCGTCGCTCACCTTCCCGGTCGGCGCCCGGGCCGCGACGCCGGGCACCGTCGCCCGCGCCACCGTCACCTGGGAGGCGCCCCCGCCTGACCACGCCGAGGCCCTGGGGCTGGCTCCCGGCCGCCCGACCCTGATCCACCGCTACCGGTACGCGACCACCGACGGACAGGGCCTGCGGACCGCCGTGACCTCGTTCTCCGCCGTGGCGCTGGCGGAGGTGGCGGAGCTGGCCGGCTACCGCGACCGCGCCGACGGCACCGCCGCCGCACAGCTGTGGCGGGCCTACGACTGGATGCGCCGGGCCGGTCTGACCCTGCACCACCGCGACGCCATCACCCGTCTGGCGAGCACCCCGTCGGTGCGGGTCACCCGGCGGGTGCACGACCAGTACGCACGCCCGCTGGAGATCACCGACCTGGTGGTGGACGCCCAACAGGAGGCCTTGGTCTACGAGTTCACGCTGCCGGGCCGGGCGGTGCGGCCCGCGACGGACAGTCGTCGGTCACCCGTTCGGCGAACCGCCGGCGCCGGTGCCCGCAGATGACGGAGATCATCGAGACACTGCACGGCACCTTCTCGGAGACCGACTTCACCGAGGACCTGCGGCGCATCGGCGTGCCGACGCTCGTCACGCACGGGGACGACGACCAGATCGCGCCGATCGCCGCCTCGGCCCACCGGACCTCCCGGCGAGAAGGCGTTCAACGACGATCTGCTGAACTTCCCGCACGGCTGACGAGCACCGGCCGCGGACACCCCTGGTCCGGCAGCCGGGCCATGACGAGACGTACGCGGGGGCTGCCGTCCGGTCGCCGCCCGAACTCCTCGAGCGCGTGGAGCTCCACCCGGAAGCCGGCCTCAGCGAGTTCGCGCCGCACGTCCCCCAGGCGGAACGCGCGGTAGTACATGACGAACGGAGGCCGCCAGAGCGCGTTGCGCACACGCATCACGGTGTCGAAGCCGAGCAGCATCCAGTAGCCGGGCGAGCCCGGGCGGGGCGGGGCGACCAGTGGGAACGCGAAGCTGCCGCCCGGCCGCAGGACGGACCGGACCTGCGCGAACAGCCCGGGCAGTTCGCGGGGCAGGAAGTGCCCGAAGGCACCGAAGCTCACGACCAGGTCGAAGGCGGGCACGAAGGGCAGGGCACGGGCGTCGGCCCGGACCCAGGAGAGCGCCGGGCCCGTCGGCCGGACCCGCTCGCGTGCGACGTCGAGCATGCCGGCGCTGAAGTCGACGCCGGTGACCCGCTCCCGGCACACCCGTGCCAGCACGCCGACGCCCGCTCCGGTGCCGCAGCACAGGTCGAGTCCGGCGTCGAAGGACCCCGTCCGCCGCAGCGCCGAGCCGACGGCGTCGAGGACCGCGTCGGGCGTCCGGAACGGCGTGTGGTCGAACTTCGGCGCGAGGAGGTCGTAGCCGCGCTCGACGGACGACAGCGCCTGGACGGCGAGCTCGCGCAGACGGGGGCCTTCGGGGCTGAACATCGGATCAGCCTAGAGGAGCCCGCTGCTTCAGTACGGTGAGTACGCGCTCGCACCAGCGGACGTTCTCCTCCTCGAAGCCGATGCCCCCCATCAGCGTGAGGTACGGGCCGACGCGTTCGGCGTCCCGGAGGTACTCCTCCTCGCTGCGGCCGGCCAGGAGGCGCTCGCGGACGCGCCGGTAGCGGGCGAGTTTGCCGCGGGCCCACGCCTGGCGCTCCTCGACCAGCGCACGGGTCGCCCCGGGATCGGCGCCGTCCATGGCCTGGATCTTGATGAGGAGTTCGTCGCGGATGGCGGTGGGCCGCCGGGGCGGCGTGGCGGCGAACGTGCGCAGGTCCCGGCGGCCGGCCTCGGTCAGCGTGAACATGCGCTTGTCGGGGCGCCGCTCCTGGCGCACCACCCTGGCCTCGATCAGTCCGTCCCGCGCGAGGCGCTCCAGTTCGCGGTAGAGCTGCTGCGGGGTCGAGGCCCAGAAGTTGGCCAGCGACACGTCGAACACCTTGGACAGCTCGTACCCCGAGGCCTCGCCCTCCAGGAGCGCCGCGAGAACGGCGTACTTGAGAGACATGTGGACACCGTATCAACGGTTGACTAATCTACTCCGCACCTACTCAACAAATTGACCAAGGCGGTTCGATGCGTGCATTCCGTGAGGCGGTCGAGAAGCTCGACCTCGACGCCGCCGAGGCGCTGCTGGCGCCGGACGTCGTCTTCACCAGCCCGGTCGTGTTCAAGCCGTACGCCGGGAAGGCGATCACTGCCGCGATCCTGCGCGCCGTCTCCGGGGTCTTCCAGGACTTCCGCTACGTGCGCGAGATCAACGACGTGAACGGCCGCGACCACGCCCTGGTCTTCACCGCTCGCGTGGGCGACCGAGAGATCAACGGCTGCGACTTCATCCACGTCGACGAGAACGGGCTTATCGACGAATTCACGGTCATGGTCCGCCCGTTGTCGGGGGCACAGGCCCTCGCTGCGGCCATGGGCGAGCAGTTCGAGCGGATCGCCGAGGAGGCCCGCGCCCGCTCGGTCTGAGCGACACGTCGGAAGTTCCGTTTCCCGCGTTCTCCCGCCGCCCCAGGCCGGTTCACGGTTGGATGTCCCCATGACGTCCGCCGAGCACGACCGGCTGATGCGGGCCAACCAGGCGAACTGGGACGCCCGCACGCCCATCCACCTCGCCAGCCGCTTCTACGGTCTCGATCAGGACCTCGGCCCCGAGCGCTGGTTCGCCCCGTTCGAGTGGGAGGACCTCGGCGAGCTGGCCGGGCGTGACGTGCTGCATCTCCAGTGCCATCTCGGCACGGAGACGATCGCCTTCGCGCGGCGCGGTGCCCGGGCCGTCGGCCTCGACTTCTCCGAGGCGTCCGTGGCGGCGGCCCAGGACATCGCGGTGAAGTCCGGCGCGGACGTGACGTACGTCCGGGCGAACGTGTACGACGCCGTCGCGGCCCTGGACGGGCGGCGGTTCGACGTCGTGTACACCGGCAAGGGCGCCCTGTGCTACCTCCCCGACCTTCACCGGTGGGCGGAGACCGTCCGCCAACTCCTGCGTCCCGGCGGCCGGGTGTACGTCGTCGAGTTCCATCCCCTGCTCAACTCGCTCGGGCCGAAGCCCGCTCCGGGCGAGGGACCCGAGCTGCTCCTGCGTCACGACTACCTGGGCGGCGCCGGTCCGGTACACCGCGACGGGACCCACACCTACACGGACGGCCCTGCCGTCGAGGGCGCCACGGACAGCTACGAGTGGATGCACGGCATGGGCGAGGTCGTCAACGCGTTGACGGGGGCGGGGCTCGCTGTGCGACGCCTGCGGGAAGCCGACGAACTTCCCTGGCCGCGCTGGCCGCAGATGGTCCGTACGGAGTCCGGCTGGTGGCGACTGCCCGAGCCGCGGATCCCATTGCTGTACGGGCTGCTGGCCACTCGCTGAGGAAGCCGACCCCCGCCTGCCGCTTTCGATGGTAGGCTGAGCAGAGCACTCGTGTACGCCCCTCTTTGTGGGCGCCGGTGCCAGTTTTTCAACTCTCTCCCTTCATGTGCAGCACCACGACGGGTTCCGTCGTATCCGAAGTGCTGTTTCTCCGCCGCCCGGAGCCGTGCCACAGGCCCTCCTTCGCGGTCCTCTCCCCCTCCCCTCGTATGTGCCAGCCTGCCGTCCGTGAAAGGACACACACCACCATGACCACCACCCTGGAAAACCCACCCGTACACCAGCAGGACACCGGGCACCGGACCGTGTCCGGTGTCCTCGACATCGACGCGAGCGGGAAGGGGCACCTGCGCGCCGAGAGCTTCCTGCCCTCGCCCGCCGACGCCGCCGTCTCCCCCGCGCTGATCCGCCGGTACGGCCTGCGCAAGGGCGACCTCGTCGAGGGCGTGCTCGGCGACCGGCGCGGCCTCACCGACGTCGAACGGGTCGACGGCCGTACGGCCGGGAACCCGCGCGACAGGCGCGCCTTCCAGGACCTGACGCCGCTGCACCCGCACGAGCGGCTGCGGCTCGAGCACCCGTCCGCCGGACTGGCCGGACGCGTCGTCGACCTGATCACACCGGTCGGAAAGGGCCAGCGCGGGCTCATCGTGGCCCCGCCCAAGACCGGCAAGACCGTCCTCCTCCAGCAGCTCGCCGCCGCCGTCACCGGCAACCATCCCGAGTGCCGGCTGATGATGCTGCTGCTCGACGAACGGCCCGAGGAGGTCACCGACATGCAGCGCTGTGTGCGAGGCGAGGTGTACGCCTCGACCTTCGACCGCAGCGCCAAGCAGCACATCGCGCTCGCCGACCTCGTGATCGAGCGCGCCAAGCGGCTCGTCGAGGCCGGCGAGGACGTCGTCATCCTCCTCGACTCGCTGACCCGGCTGTGCCGGGCCCACAACAACGCGGCCGCCTCCGGTGGCCGCATCCTCACCGGGGGTGTCGACGCGACCGCGCTCACCGGCCCCAAGCGGTTCTTCGGCGCCGCCCGGTCGGCCGAGGAGGGCGGTTCCCTCACCATCCTCGCGACCGCCCTGGTGGAGACCGGCTCCCGGGCCGACGACTTCTACTTCGAGGAGCTGAAGAGCACCGGCAACATGGAGCTCCGCCTCGGCCGGGATCCGGCGTCCCGCCGCGTCTTCCCGGCCGTCGACATCATCCCCTCGGGTACCCGTCGCGAGGAACTCCTCCTGCCTCCGGCCGAGTTGGCGGCCGTCCACGGCCTGCGGCGCGTGCTGCAGGGCCGGGACGGGCAGGGCGCGCTGGAGACCCTTCTGGAGCGGATGCGCGAGACGCCGGACAACGCGACATTCCTGCGGCGCATCCAGCCCACGCTGCCCTCGGGCTGAGCCGAGGAGATCAGCCATCCGGGTGCTAGCGCGCTGCGCGCGGCCCCGTCGTCACCGTGCGGAGCATGTCCGTTTCTACGTTGATCATATGATCATCGGATTCTCTTCCCGGGTGGCCGTGTCGGCCGGTGCGCTCTGCGTCGCGGGGCTCTTGGCGCTGATGCCCGCGGCGGCTGCCGGCCCCGGCGGGGCGGAGCCCACTCCGCCGGGCGGGCCGAGGGCCGCGGCACCGCACCCCTCGCTGCTCTACCGTCCCGGCACCCAGGTGCGCCTGCGCGCCGGGGCGTCCCGTGTCCCGGAGGTCTCCGCGCTGTCCTGGGTGGTTGCCGACGCCCGTACCGGCGAGGTGCTCGCCGCCCACAACGCGCACCGCAGGCTGCCCCCGGCCAGCACCCTGAAGACCCTGTTCGCCCTCACCCTGCTGCCCGGGCTGCCGGCGGGCATCAAACACACGGTCCGCGAGCGGGAGCTGAGGGGCATCGGCGCCGGCAGCAGCCTCGTCGGGGTCACCGAGGGCCGTACGTACCGGATCGCCGACCTGTGGCGCGGTGTCTTCCTCAACTCGGGCAACGACGCCGTGCACGTCCTGGCCGAGCTCAACGGCGGCTGGCGGCACACGGCCGAGCGGATGCAGGCCAAGGCCCGGTCCCTCGGCGCCCTCGACACCCGCGTGGTGTCACCCGACGGGTACGACGCACCGGGCCAGGTGTCGTCGGCGTACGACCTGGCGGTGTTCGGCCGGGTGGGGCTGCGCAATCCCGACTTCGCCCGGTACTGCGCCACGGTGGAGGCAAGGTTCCCCGGCGGGGGCGGTTGGTCGTACCCGATCCTCAACACCAACCGGCTGCTGAGCGGCGCCCAGGGCGTGAAGCCGTACCGGGGGCTGATCGGGATCAAGAACGGCTACACCAGCAAGGCCGGCAGCACCCTCGTCGCGGCGGCGCGGCGGGACCGGCGCACCCTGGTCGTGACGGTGATGAACCCTCAGGAGGGCGGCGGCTCCGCCGTGTACGAGGAGGCGCGCTCGCTGCTCGACTGGGGCTTCAGGTCGGCCGGGAGGGTCGAGGCGGTGGGCTCGCTCGGCGCGCCGCGCACGCCCGCGCGGCCGGCGGCGACGACGCCGCCCGCGGTCGCGGCGGCGGTCCCGCAGGAGCACGGGTCCCTCTGGACGGCGGCGGGGCTGATCGCGGGTGCCACCGGTACGGGTGCGGCGGTCGTGGTACTGGTGCTGCGGCTTCCGGTCCGCAGGTCCGGCCGGGGCTGACCCACCGGCAGCCACAGCAGCAGGCCCAGGGTGATCCAGGCGTAGGTGTTGCCGCCCAGGAACCCGTCGACGCCGGACGCGTCGTCGACCCACAGCCACACCACGCTCGTGCACAGCACCGCGTACAGGGCGCCCGCGGCCCGGGGGCGCCCCGCGCGGACCAGTACGGCGAAGGACGGCAACAGCCAGACGAGATGGTGCACCCAGGTGATCGGGCTGACGAGACAGGCGGCGAGGCCGGTCAGGGCGAACGCCGCCGTCCACTCCCCGGCCACGACCGCCCGGCGCGTCCGCGCCGCCCACACACCGAGGATGAGCAGGACCGCCACCGCCCACACCGCGCGGTCCGGTTCACCGAGCCGGGCCAGGATGCCCTGCACCGACTGGTTCGAGACGTAACCGAGGCGCCCCACGCGGTCGGTGTCCCACAGCGCCTCGGTCCAGTAGAAACGCGACGCGTCCGGGTCCACCCAGGCCGCCAGGGCCGTGGCCCCCAGGGCGACGGCCGTGGCGAGCGCGGCCGCCCGCCATCGCCTGGCCACCAGCAGCAGACCGATGAACAGCGCCGGCGTGAGCTTGATCGCCGCCGCGAGCCCGACGCCGACGCCCGCCAGGCGTCCTCGTCCGGTGGCGAGCAGTGTCGCGTCGGTGAGGACGAGTGCCAGCAGCAGAAGGTTGACCTGGCCGAAGCTGAAGGTGTCACGGAGCGGTTCGAACAGGGCGAGCAGACAGACGATCAGGGCCCAGCCGTACCAGCCGTGGCGCCGCCGGTCCGGTCCGGCGAGCAGGCGCAGGACCACGGCCAGGGCGGCCAGGTTGAGCAGCAGGGCGGCGGCGACCGCGGCGTGCAGGCTCAGCAGGGCCATCGGCAGCATGGCGACCGCGGCGAACGGCGGGTAGGTGAAGCCGTACGGCGTGCCGGGCACCCGGTAGTCGTAGACGCGTCCGCCGTGGTGGACCCAGGAGTCGATGCTGCCGTAGTAGACGCGCAGGTCGAACCAGTCGCGCAGCAGGGGCACGGTCGCGGTGAAGAGCGTCACCAGCGTGGCGAGGGCGAGCACCAGCAGCAGCCGGCCCCGGTCCGTGCGCGGCAGAGTCGGGGTCATGCCGCCCGTCCCAGCGCCGGGGCGAGTTCGGCCTGGTGGGCCTGGAACAGCACGACGACCGCGAGCGCCCCGCCGGAGACGGCCAGTACGAGTTGCCCCGTGTCCGCCTGGCCGCCGCCGGGCAGGACGCACAGCGCGAGCACACCGGTCACGGCCGTCATGCGGTGGCGTACGGACGTACTGGGCGCGGCGGCGGCGATGAGGAACAGGCCCCACAGGGCGTACCAGGGGCGGATCGCCGGGCCGAGCGCGGCCACCGCCACCAGGGACAGGCCGAGCGCGTACACGGGCCGGGGGCGCAGCCGCAGCCAGATCAGCACGATCGCGACCACGGCGGTCAGGATGCCCAGGGCGTGCCAGGCGGGGATCGCCAGCGGCGCGAGATCGCTGCCCAGGTGCTCCAGGAGGGCCTGGGTGGCGCGGCCGAGGAGAGTGGTCAGGGCCCAGTTACCGGATGAGACGGGGGTGTTCAGGGCGCCGACCCAGCCGTATCCGGTGCCGGCCGCGGCCGTCGCGGCGACGGTGGTCGCCGCGGCCGCGACGGTGGTCGACACGAGGGCCTTCGCCGGGTGGCGGCCCGCGCGGACCTGGAGGACGACGACGGCGGCGAGACCGAGCACGGCGGGCGCCTTGACCAGGGCGGCGAGGGTGACGAGCACGGCGCCGAGGAACGGCCACCGGCCGAGCGCCGCCACCAGGCCGGTGCCCAGCAGGCCCAGCATGACGGCGTCGTTGTGCGCGCCCGCGACCAGGTGCAGCAGGACGAGCGGGTTGAGGGCGCCCAGCCACAGCGCGGCGGACGGGTCGGCGCCGCTGTGCCGGGCGAGACGGGGCAGCGCGGCCGCCATCAGGGCCACGCCGGCGAGGGCGACGAGCCGCATCCCGAACAGTCCGGCGGGCAGTTCACCGCGCGTCAGTGCCGACAGGGCCGCCGCGACGGCGAGGAACACCGGGCCGTACGGAGCGCCGGTGTGACGCCAGAGCGGGGCGACCTCGTCGGCGAGCGGACCGCCGAGCCGGGACGGCCCGTGCGCGTAGACGTCCATGTGCGCATCGACCATCGCCCCTTGGGCGAGGTAGCTGTAGACGTCGCGGCTGAACAGCGGCGGGGCGAGCAGCAGGGGAGCCGCCCAGGCGGCGAGGACGGGCAGCAGGGCGCGGGGAGCGGGTGGTCGCGGCCCGCGGACCAGCCGGCCCAGCAGTACCCAGGCCGCGATCAGCAGGACGACGCCGAAGTACGCGCCGACCAGGCCGAGGGCGGCGCGGGCGGAGTCCGGGGGGAGAAGATCCGCCACGGGCAGGGCTCCGGCCGTCTCACCGCCTGCCGCGAGGAAGGCGGTACCGGCCAGACCGAGTATCTGGCAGCGGCGGAGATCGACGGGAAAAGCCATGGCCAACACTCGGGCAGCGTGTCAACGTGGGATGGCTCGAAAGCGACGTGGAGTGCTCCGGTGGGGAGCCGGCGTGTGACCGGCCGGTGATCGGGGCGGGATGTCTGGTCGCGGTGGAGCGTCCGGCGCGTGCGCTGGTTCGCCGAGTGCGGGCGGGTGGGGGGCTTGTCGCGCGGTTCTCCGCGCCCCTTTGGGCATGCCCCACGCCCGCCGAGAAGGTCCGTCAGAACACCGACAGGCCCGTCAGCGTCGTGAATCTGTCCAGGGCTGCCACGCCGGCGACCGAATTGCCCCGTTCATCCAGGCCCGGGCTCCACACGCACAGGGTGCAGCGGCCGGGTACGACCGCGATGATGCCGCCGCCGACGCCGCTCTTGCCGGGCAGGCCCACGCGGTATGCGAAGTCGCCCGCCGCGTCGTACGTACCGCAGGTCAGCAGGATCGCGTTGATCTGCTTGGCCTGGCTGCGGGTGAGCAGGCGGGTGCCGTCGGCGCGGATGCCGTGCCGGGCGAGGAAGCTCGTGGCGAGGGCGAGGTCGGCGCAGGACGCGGCGATCGAGCACTGCCGGAAGTACTGCTCCAGGAGCGTCGGCACGGGGTTGTCGATGTTGCCGTAGGACGCCATGAAGTGGCCGAGGGCGGCGTTGCGGTCGCCGTGGGCGGACTCGGACGCGGCGACGTCCTTGTCGAAGGTCAGGTCGGGGTTGCCGCTCTCCGCCCGCAGGAACGCCAGCAGTTCGCCCGACGCGTCGCCGGTACGGGTGTGCAGCCGGTCGGTGACGACGAGGGCGCCCGCGTTGATGAACGGGTTGCGCGGGATGCCGTTCTCGTACTCCAGCTGGACCAGGGAGTTGAAGGGGTTGCCGGAGGGCTCGCGGCCCACGTGCTCCCACAGGGCGTCGCCCTCGCGGGCCAGGTCGAGGGCGAGGGTGAAGACCTTGGTGAGGGACTGCGCGGAGAAGGGCTGCCGCCAGTCCCCCACTCCGTACACCGTGCCGTCGAGGTCGGCGACGGCCATGCCGAAGCGGCGCGGGTCGCAGGCGGCGAGCGCCGGGATGTAGTCGGCGGGCCGGCCGCGCCCGGGGGTCCGCTCGATCTCCTCGGCGATGCGCTCCAGGACCGGCTGGAAGGTCGTCGACGGCGTCATGATCACCATTGTCCCTCCGCCGGTCCCGGTGCGATGCCGTGGGTCAGGCCGGGGTCCGGCCGCTGCCCGCGAGGACCTCGGGGCGCAGCAGGGCGGCGAGTGTCTCGGCGGGGAGCAGGCCCTTCTCCAGGACCAGTTCTGCCACGCCCCGGCCGGTGGCGAGGGCCTCCTTGGCGATGTCGGTGGCCGCCGTGTAGCCGATGTGCGGGTTGAGGGCGGTGACCAGGCCGATGGAGTTCTCCACGCTGGTGCGCAGCGCCTCGGTGTTGGCGGTGATGCCGGACACGCAGCGCTCGGCCAGGGTCACGCAGGCGTTCCGCAGGTGCGTGATGGACTCCGACAGGGAGTGCAGGATGATCGGCTCGAAGGCGTTGAGCTGGAGCTGTCCGGCCTCGGCGGCCATGGTGATGGTGACGTCGTTGCCGATGACCTCGAAGGCGACCTGGTTGACGACCTCGGGTATGACCGGGTTGACCTTGCCGGGCATGATGGACGAACCGGCCTGCACGGGCGGCAGGTTGATCTCGCCAAGGCCGGCGCGCGGGCCGGAGGACAGCAGCCGCAGGTCGTTGCAGCTCTTGGAAAGCTTGACCGCGATGCGCTTGAGCACGCCGGACATCTGCACGAAGGCGCCGCAGTCCTGGGTCGCCTCGACGAGGTTGGCCGCCGTGATCAGGGGCAGTCCGGTGATGGCCGCGAGATGGCGGCGAGCGGCCTCGGCGTATCCGGCGGGGGCGTTGAGGCCGGTGCCGATCGCGGTGGCGCCCAGGTTGATCTCGTGGATCAGCTGGACGGCCTCGGCGAGCCGGGACCGGTCCTCGTCCAGCATGACGGCGTAGGCCGAGAACTCCTGACCCAGCGTCATGGGGACCGCGTCCTGCAACTGGGTACGGCCTATCTTGAGCACGTCGTGGAACTCGACGGCCTTGTCCGCGAACGTGTCCTGCAGGAAGGACATCGCGTCGAGCAGCCCGCGCACCGCGAACACCGTCGCGATCTTGACGGCGGTCGGGTAGACGTCGTTGGTGGACTGTCCGAGGTTGACGTCCTCGTTCGGGTGCAGGAAGCCGTACTCTCCCTTGGCGTGGCCCTGCAGTTCCAGCGCCCGGTTCGCCACGACCTCGTTGGCGTTCATGTTGGTGGAGGTCCCGGCCCCGCCCTGGATCACGTCCACGACGAACTGGTCGTGCAGATGGCCGTCGCGGATCTCACGGCAGGCCTCGACGATGGCGGCGGCCTTCTTCGGGTCGAGCAGCCCGAGTTCCTCGTTGGCGAGGGCGGCGGCCTCCTTGACGGCGGCGAGGGCGTCGATCAGATGCGGGTAGGCGGAGATGGGCATGCCCGTGATGGGGAAGTTCTCCGTGGCCCGCAGGGTGTGCACACCCCAGTACGCCTCGGCGGGAACGTCACGGTCGCCGAGCAGATCGTGCTCGGAGCGGGTTGCGGCGGTCATGACGGTGAGGGTCCTCTTCTCTGTGGTACAGGGTGGACGCGCCCCTGAAAGGGGCGCGGGGAACTGCGCGACCAGCCACAGGGGACCCGCGGCCGCCGAACGGGAACATCCGGCACATGTTCAGGCGCGGGCCGCACCGGCAAGCGGCTCCAGCGCCCGAACGGGCCGCACCCGCCCGACCTCACGCCCGCCTCCGAGCAGCGGCTCACCCGCGAACTCGGTGAGCAGCTCCGGGTCGACACCCGCCCGGGCCAACGCGGCGGCGGCCACCGGCACCCGTGCCCGATTCGCACCATCGGCGATCTTCACCGCCACGGCCCGCCCGTCCGGCAACGCGGCGACCTGGACGCCCTCGAAACCGTCCTTGGTAAGCAGCCCTGGCACCGCCCGCATCAGCGCGGCGACGTCCCGCCCGGAGCCGGACGCCATCTCGGCGTGCTCACGCATCGCGTCGGCGACGCGGGCCTCGGGCGTACCCGGCGCGGCGGTGGTGATCCGGGCGGTGGCCCGGGCGAGGCCGTGCAGGGAGATGGAGAACAGGGGCGCGCCGCAGCCGTCGACGGTGACCCGGGCGATGCCCTGCCCGGTGAGGTCCTCGACGATCTCGGCGATGGCCTGCTGGAGCGGGTGGGCCGGGTCGAGGTAGGTCTCCAGCGGCCAGCCGTTGAGGGCGCAGGTGTAGAGCATGGCCGCGTGCTTGCCGGAGCAGTTCTGGGCGAGCCGTGAGGGCAGTCGGCCCTCGCGCACCCAGGCGTCCCGGACGACCGGGTCGAACGGCATGTCCGGGACGTTGCGCAGATGGTCCTCCGTGAGCCCGGCGAGGTCGAGGATGCGCCGGGCACCGGCGAGGTGGCGTTCCTCGCCGGAGTGGCTGGCCGCGGTCAGCGACAGCAGCTCGCCGTCGAGCGGCAGCCCGGCCCTGGCCATGGCCACGGCTTGGAGGGGCTTGAGCGCGGAGCGCGGGTAGAAGGCGGCCTCGATGTCTCCGATCTGGAGCCGGACCTCTGCGTCGGCGCCGAGGACGACGACGGAGCCGTAGTGGATGCCTTCGACGATTCCGCCGCGTATGAGGTGGGCGACGGGGGCGTGGACGGGTTCACGGACAAGGGGTGCGTCCGCGAGGGAACTGCTGAACATCACTGCCTGCTTCTCATGGAGCGGCGCGTTCCTCACGCGTCGGCTCCGGTGGTGGACTTGCGCGCGACACGGCCGCGGACGGCGAACCATCCGGCGACCAGGGTCCCGACGATCAGCGGCAGGCACAGCACGGTGGTGCGTCCCGCGCCGCCGTCGGCGTACATGAGGACCAGGACGGAGGCGAGGAACGCCAGCGTCACGACCTCGGTCCAGGGAGAGCCCGGGAGCCGGTAGTCCGGGCGGGTCAGCTCGCCCTTCTGGGTCTTCTGCCAGAAGAGGAGGTGACAGATCATGATCATGCCCCAGGTGGCGAGGATGCCGATCGCTGCGAAGTTCAGCACGATCTCGAACGCCTCGGCGGGCACGACGAAGTTGAGGCCGACGCCCAGGACGCAGATGCCGCTGGTGAGCAGGATGCCGCCGTAGGGCACCTGGCTGCGGCTCATCACGGAGGTGAACCTGGGCGCGGATCCGGCCATGGCCATGGAGCGCAGGATGCGGCCGGTGGAGTACAGGCCGGAGTTGAGGGAGGACATCGCGGCGGTGAGGACGACGAGGTTCATCACGTCGCCCGCCGCCGGGATGCCGATGTTGGACAGCACCGTCACGAAGGGGCTCTCACCGGCGGTGTACTTGTTCCACGGCAGCAGCATCGACAGCAGCACGACCGAGCCGACGTAGAACACACCGACGCGCCACATGATCGAGTTGATCGCCTTCGGCATGATCTTCTCGGGGTTCTCGGTCTCGCCGGCCGCGACGCCGACCAGTTCGACGGAGGCGTAGGCGAAGACGACGCCCTGGATGATCAGCAGCATGGGCAGCAGGCCGTGCGGGAAGACGCCGCCGCTGTCGCCGATCAGGGACGGGCCGGGGGTGTGGCCGTCGACGGGGTGCTGGGTGACCAGCAGGAAGATGCCGATGCACATGAAGACGACCAGCGCGCCGACCTTGATGATCGCGAACCAGAACTCCAGCTCGCCGAAGATCTTCACCGAGATCAGGTTGACGGTGAGCACCACGGCCAGTGCGATCAGGGCGATCACCCACTGCGGGATGTCGGAGAACATGCCCCAGTAGTGGGTGTAGGTGGCGACGGCGGTGATGTCGGCGATGCCGGTGGTCGCCCAGTTGAGGAAGTACATCCAGCCGGCGGTGTAGGCGCCCTTCTCCCCCATGAACTCACGGGCGTAGGAGACGAAGGCGCCGGAGGAGGGCCGGTACAGCACGAGTTCGCCGAGGGCGCGCACGACGAGGAAGGCGAAGAGGCCGCAGACCGCGTAGGCGATGAAGAGGGACGGGCCGGCGTCGGCGAGGCGGCCGCCGGCGCCGAGGAAGAGGCCGGTGCCGATGGCTCCGCCGATGGCGATCATGTTGACATGCCGGGACTTCAGGGACTTGCTGTAGCCCGCGTCTCCGGCATCGACATGGGTGGAACGTTTCTGCACCTCGTCGTGCAGGGACTGCTCGCTCACGCCTCGGTTCCGCCTTCCGTGGGGGTGTCCGTGCGCGACGAACGCACGATGTCGGTGAGGGTCGTCTCGACGCGGTCGAGGTGATGGGCCATGGCCTCCACCGCGTCGGTCTCGGAACCGTCCATCAGCGCCTCGACGATCGCCCGGTGCTCTCGGTTGGACTGCTCGCGGCGGCCGCCCAGTTCGTTGAGGAAGGCGGACTGGCGGGCCAGCGCGTCCCGGATCTCCTCGATGACCCGGCGGAAGACCGGGTTCTGGGCGGCCTCGGCCACGCCGAGATGGAACAGCGTGTCCATCGCGACCCAGGCGGTGGTGTCCGTCTCTCGCTCCATCCGGTCCAGCAGGTGGGCCAGGTGGTCGAGGTTCTCCGGGGTGCGGCGCCGGGCCGCGTACCCGGCGACCGGGATCTCGACGTGGCGGCGCACCTCCAGCAGGTCGCTGGCCGCGTAGTCGCCGAAGGTGGGGTCCTCGACGGTATTGGCGACGACGAAGGTGCCCTTGCCGGTCCGGGACACGGTCAGGCCCATGGTCTGCAGCGCCCGCAGCGCCTCGCGCAGCACGGGCCGCGAGACCTCCAGCGTGCGGCACAGCTCCGCCTCGGAGGGCAGCTTGTCGCCGACGGCGTACTCGCCTCGCTCGATGGCGCCGCGCAGGTACGCCAGCACCGCTTCCATGGCACTGACCCGTCGCACGGGCTGTCCGGCTGTCCGGCTGTCTGACAGGTTCACGAGGGAGATACTCCGGGCGACGAGGGGCGCTGTCAAGGGGGCCAGGGAGACCGCGCTCCACAGGGGCGCGGGAGCGGCGCGACCGGCCACGAAGGCGCCGCGGACGAACGACGGCGCCTCCCGGCGGTGCGCTCAGCCGCTGAGCACTCCTGCTCCGAGCAGGCCGAACAGCAGCACTCCCACGACGATCCGGTAGATCACGAAGGCGTTGAAGGAGTGCTTGGCGACGAACTTCAGCAGCCAGGCGATGGAGGCGTAGGCCACGACGAACGACACGGCCGTGCCGACGGCGAGCGGGGCGGCACCCACTCCGGTGCCCAGGGCGTCCTTGAGCTCGTAGAGGCCGGCCCCGGTGAGTGCGGGGATGCCGAGGAAGAAGGAGAGCCGGGTGGCGGCGACGCGGTCCAGGTCGAGGATCAGCGCGGTGGACATGGTGGCGCCGGAGCGGGAGAAGCCGGGGAAGAGCAGGGCGAGGATCTGGGAGCCGCCGACCAGCATCGCGTCCTTGAACGAGGTGTCGTCCTCACCGCGCTTGTGCCGCCCCATCTGGTCCGCCGCCCACATCACGCCGCTGCCGACGATCAGCGAGCCGGCGACCACCCACAGCGAGGCGAGCGGGCCCTCGATGAGCGGCTTGGCGGCGAGTCCGACGGCGACGATCGGGATGGTCGCGCAGATGACCCACCAGGCGAACTTGTAGTCGTGGTGGTACCGCTCCTCGCGGTCGCGCAGGCCCCTCCCCCAGGCGGAGACGATCCGCACGATGTCCTTGAAGAAGTACACGAGCACCGCGGCGATCGCGCCGACCTGGATGACGGCCGAGAACCCGACCACGGCGTGGTCGTCGACGGGGATGCCCATCAGCCCCTCGACGATCTTCAGATGGCCGGTGGAGGAGACGGGCAGGAACTCGGTCACCCCCTCGACGACTCCGAGGACGACGGCCTGACCGAGGCTGATGACGCTCATGGGATCCAGTTCTGCTCGAGGGAGGCGGGGAGCGGAGTGGACAGTCCTACTACACGTGGGCGAGGACGACTCTCACCCGCGCGGCTCACCCGCACCCCCGCGGACGCGCCTCACATGCGCGCGAGCGCCGCCCCCGCGAACGCCGCCCCGAGACCGGCCACGACAGTCGCCGCCACGTTGACGGCCGCCTGGCGGCGAGCCCCGGTCTCGGCCAGCCGCAGCGTCTCGTAGGAGAACGTCGAGTAGGTCGTCAGGGCGCCGCACAGACCGGTGCCGAGCAGCAGTTGCAGGTGAGTGGCGGCACCGGTGAGCAGACCGAGGATCAGGGAGCCGGTGACGTTCACCGTGAAGGTGCCCCAGGGGAAGACCGAGTCGTGCCGCGCCTGGACCGCCCGGTCGGTGAGGTAGCGCAGCGGGGCGCCGACCAGCGCGCCACCGACGACCATCAGCCAGTTCACAACCACTTCTTACCCTTCGTGCCCGTTGTGCCGGGATCGTCCCCGCGTCCGGCGTACCGGATCACCTCGCAGTCCTCGAGGGTCACGAGCCCCTCGGTGACGATGTCGTCCAGCTGCGGGAGGAACGCGCGGACGCGTGGCTCGGTGTCGACGATCACCACGGCGATCGGCAGGTCCTCGCTCAGCGACAGCAACCGCGCGGTGTGGATCAGGGAGGACGCGCCGAAGCCCTCGATGCCGCGGAAGACGCTGGCACCGGCGAGGCCCGCCGCATGGGCCCGGTGGACGATCTCCGAGTAGAGGGGCTTGTGGTGCCAGGTGTCGCTCTCGCCGAGGAAAACGGTCAGGCGCAGGGCCCTGCCGGTCAGCCTGGTCATCGTCGTCTCCCTGTCAGGACGCGGCGGGTCGTCCCGGCCGCGAGCCACACCGCTGCGAGCGCCGTGAGCGGGGTGGCGGCGAGGTAGGCCAGAGCGGTGCCGGTACGGCCGCCGTCGAGGAGGTTGTGGATGTCGACGGCGTACGTCGAGAAGGTCGTGAAGCCGCCGAGGACGCCGGTGCCGAAGAAGGGGCGGACGAGCGGGTGGGCGGTCCGGATCTCGGTGATGACCACCATGAACACGCCGATCACGGCGCAGCCGGCGATGTTGACCCAGAGGGTCCACCAGGGGAAACCGCCCGGGGACGTGGGCCACCAGAGGGAGGCGGCGTACCGGGCGGCCGCACCCACTCCCCCGCCGAGCGACACGACCGCGACGACGGGCGCCTGGGCACGCCAGGAGGGCGGGCGGGGGGTGGCTGCCGGAACGCGGAGGCTTTCAGGGGCTGTCATGTGGTGGTACGTCTCCTACTCGCCGGGGCCCGGGGTCGTGCGGGCGCGTGCCGTCGCAAGTAGGGACCGTTGGCGGCGTCGCTGCCGCGGTTCGGGTACGGCGGGCCCCACCGCCGCGCCGCGAGAGGTCGCGGCCGGGGTTCAGGTTAACCCCGGGGGTGCGGCGGGGTCACTCCGGAGCGCGGTGAGGGTGGGCTCGCGTCACTTCGGGGCCGGCGGCTCGCAGACCGCCACGCCCCGTTCCCGGATGCTGCCCAGGACCAGGTGCCCGCCCGCTTCGCAGACGCTGGTGGCCATGCGGTAGCCGGAGCGGCGGCGGGCGAGGTGGTGGACGACGCGGCCCTCGTCGTCGAAGGCCTGGAGGGCGACCGTGCCGGTGGGCCGGAACGGGGCGCGCACGGCCACACGGGCGGCGGCGGCGCGGACGCCGGGCGCGCTGCGGTGGAGCAGGTCGAGGGCGGGGACGCGGGGTCCGGCGAGCGCGACCCAGATCGGTCCGTCGGGCGCGCCGCGCCAGAGGTTGTCGGGCATGCCCGGGAGGTTCTCGGCGAACGGCTCGCTGCGCCCGGCCTTGGGCCCGGTGAGCCAGTGGCGCAGGAGCCGGCAGGCGCCGGTCTCCGCGACGACGAGGAAGGACTCGTCCGCGCCGATGGCGACTCCGTTGGCGAACCGCAGGCCGTCCAGCACCACTTCGGGTGTGTCACCGCCGGGGGCGAGCCGCAGCAGCCGTCCCGTCCCGGTGTGTTCGACGATGTCGCCGATCCAGTGCTCCAGGGGGTACCGGCGGCTGGAGACGGTGAAGTAGACGCTGCCGTCGGAGAGGGACACGGCGTTGCTGCAGAAGCGCAGCGGCTCCCCCGCCACCGAGTCGGCGAGGACCCGGACCGTGCCGTCGCCGGTGCCGACGCGCAGCAGGCCGCGTTCGGCGTCGCACACCAGCAGGTCACCGTCCGGGAGGAGTTCGAGCCCGAGCGGCCTGCCGCCAGTCCGCGCGATCACCTCGACGCGGGCCGCGACCGGGTCGGCGAGGGCGTCGAGCCGCAGGATGCGGCCGTCCGCGACGCCGGTGAGGACGCGGCCGCGCGGGTCTGCGACCACGTCCTCGGGGCCGGGGCCCACCGCGACGTAGTGGCGTGGGACGAGTGCCGTGGGACGGTCCATCGCGTGCGTGTCCTCCACCGTCGGGGGCGATTGCCGCGGTACGGGTCGCCTACCAGCCCTTCTCAAACATCCGGGCGACGTCGGCGATCCGCATGTCGTCGCGGTGGTAGCGCACGCGGCCCGCGGACCTGCTGGTGCGCAGCATGCCGGTCGCCTCCAGCAGCCGGAGATGGGTGACGGCGACCGGGCGCGGCATCGAGAACCGCTCGGCGACGGTGTCCGCGGTGACACCGTCCGCCGCGGGACCGGGTTCCTTCAGCCAGGCCAGGATGCGCAGCCGCGTCTCGTCCGTGGGAGTCCTCAGCATGTCGTGCCCCTGCCTCGCCGCTTCGCCCTCTCACCGCGTCTTCCCACTGTCTCGCAGTCGACGCCACCGCGTCCGGCACTCGGCATCGTTGACCGATACCGAACTGCCGTACGTGAGTGCGGAGTTCGGTCAGGAAGGCGAACTGAGGGGGAGGGCCCGGGCAGCGGGGCACCTCCCCCCGTGGACTCAGCGGTGCCGGAACCAGGACATCGACGACAGTGCCCGGTCGTCGTAGCCGAACAGCGCCTGGTTCTCCCAGCCGTTGCCGGAGGCCGCGTCGGTCGGGTCCCAGCCGTTGCCGCCCACCGCGGTCCAGGTCGCCTCCCAGTAGAAGATGCCCAGGCCGCGGCCGTTCGGCACGGCCTCCACGATGCTCATCATGTCGTTCATCCACCGCGTCTGACCGGCCACGCTCGCCGGGTAGCCGGAGACCAGCTCGTCACCGGTGTCGATGATGTTCTCGTGGGCGTCCTCACTGTCGAGGCGGAACGGGTAGGCGGTCTCGGCGACGAAGACCGGCTTGCCGTAACGGGACGCCGCGTCGTCGAGCGTGGTCTGGAAGTCGGCGAGCGTGCCGTGCCAGTAGCCGTAGAACGACAGGCCGATCGCGTCGAACTTCACGCCGTTGGAGCGCGCGCTGTCGAACCACCAGCGGGTGCCCTCCAGGTCACCGCCCTCGGCGAGGTGCAGAGCCACCGTGGTGGAGGAGCTGACCGCCTTGACCGCGTCGTAGCCGGAGTTGAGCAGTCCGGCCAGTTGCGTCCAGTTGGAGGTGGATCCCTCGTTCCACAGCATGCCGCCGTTGATCTCGTTGCCGACCTGGACCATGTCGGCGGTGGTGCCCTGGGCCTTCAGGGCGCTCAGCACGTCGTACGTGTGGTGGTACACGTCGGTCTTCAGTTGACCGTACGAGTGCCCGGCCCAGGCGGCGGGCTTGTCCTGGCGTCCCGGATCGGCCCAGAAGTCCGAGTAGTGGAAGTCGACCAGCAGCTTCATGCCCTGGGCCTTGACGCGCTTGGCCGTGGCGAGGACGCGGGCCTTGTTGTTGTAGCCGTCGGCCGGGTCGACCCACACCTTGAGGCGCGCGTAGTTCATGCCGTTGGACTTGAGGACGGCCAGGGCGTCGCCGGCGGTGCCCGAGCTGTCGCGGTAGACGCCGCCCCTGGCCTCGCTCTTGGCCAGCGACGAGATGTCGGCACCCTTGATCGACGTACCGGACGTGCCGGACGTGAAGGTCAGGTCGTCGACATTGATCCAGTTGCCCGCGTTCGCGTCACTGTTGACGCTGATCGTGCACTGGTTGTTCGTCACCTTGACCGGCACGACGATCCGGATCCACCCACTGGCGGAGACCGGCAGGTCGGTGCGTTGCTCGGCGCCGCCGCAGTTCTTCAGCGCCAGGTACGCGGACTTCTGCCCGCCGCCGGAGCGCACCCAGGCGGTGAGCTTGTAGTTGCCGTTGGTCAGTCCGGACAGGTACTGGTACGTCTCCACCTTGTAGGCCGACGAGGACCAGTGGCTGAGGCGGTGGCTGCCGCCGTGGCCGCCGGACTCGGTGAACGAGGCGCCGGTGTCGCCGTACTCGGACCAGCCGCTCGGGGTCGCGGCGCCCGCGCCGCCGGTCTCGAAGCCGCCGTTGGTCAGCGTGCTCGCGGCGTGGGCGGAGGTGGCAGGCAGGGCGGTGAGGGCGAGGCCCGCGGCGAGCGGGAGCAGCAGGGCCCTGAGGGTGCGTCTGGGATGGAACATCGTCGTCCGTCGTCCCTTCGACGTGGGGGTTGGGGAGTTCCTCTCACCTGGAGGCGGGTGAGGACCCCTCCGCCCGCGGCTCGTGGCTCGCGCGGGCGGAGGGAGTCGGTTCAGCCGTCGAACCGGACGACCCGGACGGCTCCGGCCGGGACCGCCAGACGGCCGGCGGCGCGGTCACCGGTCAGCAGCTCGGTGCCCGGGACCTCCAGGGGCACCTTGGCGTCGGAGCCGGTGTGGTTGACGGCGAAGAGGTAGGTGCCCGACTCGCCGGTGCGACGGACCACCTCGACGTCCCGGGGCAGGTCGGCGCGCGGGGCGAGCCGCGCGTCCTGGCTCGCCCGGCCGAGCAGCACGTCGAGGCCGTCGGCGCCGAGCCGGGTGGAGACGTACCAGGCGGTGCCCTGGCCGAGGCGGTGCCGGGTGACGGCGGGCAGAGAGGCGGCCAGGCCGTCGGCGTAGGTCAGGACGGTCTCGGCGCCGCGCGGCACCACGAACTCCGTCCACACGTCGGCGGACAGCTCGGTTCCGTCCGGGCCGGTGACCCGCACCCGTTCGCCGGGCAGCAGCGGGGAGAACTCCTCGACGGTGAGGCCGAGGACGTCCCGCAGCGGGCCCGGGTAGGCGCCCTCGTGGACGGCGTCGTGCTCGTCGACGATGCCGGAGAAGTAGGAGACGACGAGGGTGCCGCCGTTCTCGACGTACGCCGTCAGGTTGCGCCCGGCCGCCTCCGTCATCAGGTACAGGGCCGGTACGACGACAAGGGGATACCTCGACAGGTCGGCTTCCGGGTGGGCGAAGTCGACGGTGAGGTGGCGGTCGTAGAGGGCCTCGTAAAAGGAGTCCGCGCGCTCGCGGGCGTCGTGGTCGACGCTGGGGCGCCAGTCGAGGGTCTGCGCCCACCAGGAGTGCCAGTCCCACAGCACGGCCACGTCGGCCTCGGTGCGGGTGCCGCGGATCTCGCTCAACGCCTCGACGGAGGCACCGAGTTCGACGACCTCGCGCCACACGCGGGTGTCGGTGCCGCCGTGCGGGACCATCGCCGAGTGGAACTTCTCGGCGCCGCGCCGGGACTGGCGCCACTGGAAGAACAGGGCGCCCTCGGAGCCGCGCGCCACGTGCGTGAGGGAGTTGCGGGCCATCTGGCCGGGGGCCTTGGCGGGGTTGCGAAGCTGCCAGTTGACGCCCGAGGTGGAGTGCTCCAGCAGCAGCCAGGGGGCGCCGCCCGCGACGGACCGGGTGAGGTCGGCGGCCATCGCCAGGTTGACGTGGGTGCGGCGGCCGTCGGTGATCAGGTAGTGGTCGTTGGTGACGAGGTCGACCTCGCGGCCCCAGGCCCAGTAGTCGACGGAGTCGCACTGGCTCAGCGCGGTCATGAAGTTGGTGGTGACGGGGACGCCCGGCGAGAGGCGGTGCAGGATGTCCCGCTCCATACGGAAGTTCTCGCGCATGGTGGCGTCGGCGAACCGCTTGTAGTCCAGCGCCTGGCCGGGGTTGACGGCAGCCGGGGTGAGCCGGGGCGGGTTGATCTCCTCGATGTCCGTGTAGCGCTGGCCCCAGAAGGCCGTGCCCCAGGCCGCGTTGACCGCTTCGACCGTGCCGTACACGGTGCCCAGCCAGCGGCGGAAGTGGGCGGCGCAGGAGTCGCAGTAGCAGGCCGAGACGGGAACGCCGTACTCGTTGTGCACGTGCCACATCGCCAGGGCCGGATGACCGGCGTAACGCTCGGCGAGCTTCGTGGTGATGGTCGCGGCGGCGGCGCGGTAGTCGGCGTTGCTGTGGCAGATGGCCGCGCGGGAGCCGAACTCGTAGCGCACGCCCTCGGCGGTCACGGGCAGCGCTTCGGGGTGGGCACGGTAGAACCAGACGGGCGGTACGACGGTGGGGGTGCCGAGGTCGACGCGGACGCCGTGCTCGTGCAGCAGGTCCATGAGCCGGTCCAGCCAGCCGAAGTCGTACGTCCCGGGTGAGGGCTCCAGCAGCGCCCAGGAGAAGATCCCGACGCTCACCATGGTGACGCCGGCCTCCCGCATCAGCCGGACGTCCTCCTGCCAGACGCTTTCCGGCCACTGCTCGGGGTTGTAGTCCCCACCGAAGGCGAGCCTGGTGAGGCCCCTGGGGGTGGTCTCCGGCATGGATGATCTCCCGGTTGATCGATCAATTGGGAACGTGCACACACAGAACGCGGTGCGGAGGCCAACATAACCGCACAGCAACAACCATTGACAAGTGTCCGGGATGTTTCTCTACTGTGAACGCTCACAGAAGCATGGGAGGGTCCCCGCAGCAGGCGAGGACCCCAGGTCAGGGGAGAGATCCATGCCGTACACGAAGCGCCGCCGCCTCGTGACAACCGCCGTCGCCGTCGCGCTCGGCGCCACCACGCTCGCCGCCTGCGGCTCGGACTCCGGGGAGGGTGAGACCGAGTCGGGCCCGGCCTCGCTGACGTACTGGACCTGGACGCCCGGCATGGACAAGGTCGTGGACCTGTGGAACAAGGGGCCGGGCAAGAAGGACCGGATCACCGTCACGGTGAAGAAGCAGGCGTCCGGTGACACGCTGGTCACCAAGATCCTCACCGCGCACAAGGCGGGCAAGGCGCCCGACCTGGTACAGGCGGAGTACCAGGCCCTGCCCACGCTGGTCAGCAACGACGCGCTCGCGGACATATCCGGGAACGTGGGCGAGGCGAAGGGCAGGTTCGCCGACGGCGTGTGGCAGCAGACCACGCTCGGCACCGACGCGGTCTACGCGGTCCCGCAGGACATCGGGCCGATGATGTTCTACTACCGCGAGGACCTCTTCAAGAAGTACGGCCTCACGGTCCCGACGACCTGGGACGAGTTCGCCGAGACCGCCCGCGAGCTGAAGAAGACGGCCCCCGACAAGGACCTCACCACCTTCTCCGCCAACGACTCCGGCCTCTTCGCGGGCCTCTCCCAGCAGGCGGGCGCCAAGTGGTGGACGACCTCCGGCGACCAGTGGAAGGTCTCCATCGACGACGCGGCCACGCAGAAGGTCGCGAAGTTCTGGGGCGGCCTGGTGAAGGAGGGCGCCATCGACAACCAGCCGATGTACACCCCCGCCTGGAACAAGGCACTCAACACCGGCCGGCAGATCGCCTGGGTCAGCGCCGTGTGGGCCCCGGGCACGCTGACCACGGCCGCGCCCGACACCAAGGGCAAGTGGGCGATGGCCCCGCTCCCCCAGTGGTCCACGAGCGAGAACCGCACCGGCAGCTGGGGCGGCTCCTCCACCGCCGTGACCACCGACTCCAAGCACCAGGCGGCCGCCGCGAAGTTCGCCGCCTGGCTGAACACCGACCGCGAGGCCCTGAACGCGCTCGCGAAGGAGAGCGGCATCTACCCGGCCGCCACCAACGCCCAGACCAGCGGCGCCTTCCTCAAGCCGCCGGCGTACTTCTCGAACCAGGCCGACTTCTACACCAAGGCCGCCGACATCGCCGAGACCACCGCGCCCTCCGCCTGGGGCCCGAACGTGAACGTCGCCTACACCACCTTCAAGGACGCCTTCGGAGCCGCCGCGAAGAACAAGTCGGACTTCGGCGCCGCGCTGAACAAGATGCAGGACGACACCGTCGCCGACATGAAGAAGCAGGGCTTCGGGGTCGCTCGGTGAAAAGCACGGCACGCCGGCAGTCGTACGGGGCCAAGGGGGCCCCGTACGCCTTCCTTGTTCCCGCGACGGTCCTTTTCGCCCTGTTCTTCGCCCTGCCCATCGGCTACGCGCTCTGGCTCAGCTTCCGCAAGGTGCGGGTCTCGGGCCTCGGCCTCGGCTCGGGCGCCCGCAGGGAGGTCTGGGCCGGTCTGGAGAACTACACCGACGCCCTCTCCGACAGCGAACTGCTGCACGGCGCCCTGCGCGTGCTCGGCTACGGGTGCATCGTCGTGCCCGTCATGCTCGGCCTGGCCCTGCTGTTCGCGCTGATGCTCGACTCGGAGAAGGTGCGGCTCGCGCCCGTCACCCGGCTCGCGATCTTCCTGCCGTACGCCGTCCCCGGTGTGGTGGCGGCGCTGCTGTGGGGCTTCCTCTACCTGCCGGACGTCAGCCCCTTCTATTTCGTGCTCGACAGACTGGGGATGCCGCAGCCGGACCTGCTGGACGGCGGGCCGCTGTACCTGGCCCTGTCGAACATCGCGGTCTGGGGCGGCACCGGCTTCAACATGATCGTCATCTACACCTCGCTCCAGGCGATCCCGGCGGAGGTGTACGAGGCGGCGAAGCTGGACGGCGCCACCCCGCTGCAGATCGCGCTGCGGATCAAGATCCCGATGGTGGCGCCCTCGCTGGTGCTGACCTTCTTCTTCTCGATCATCGCGACACTCCAGGTGTACAACGAGCCGACCACCCTGAAGCCGCTCACCAACTCCGTGTCCACCACGTGGAGTCCGCTGATGAAGGTGTACCGGGACGCCTTCGGCGAGGGTGACATCTACGGGGCCGCGGCGCAGGCCGTGATCATCGCCTTCGCCACGCTCCTCCTCTCCTTCGGCTTCCTGCGAGCCGCGAACCGTCGTCAGAAGCAGGAGGCCGCTCGATGAGCTCCCTCGCCGTCCCCCAGGCCGAGCCGAGAGCGGGCAGCACGCCCGGCACCGTCCAGGACCGGCCGCCGCTGCGCCGCCGGATCGCGTTGATCCCCACGGTCACCCTGCTGCTGGGCGCCATCTACTGTCTGCTGCCGGTCGCCTGGGTGGTCATCGCAGCCACCAAGTCCGGGCCTGAACTGTTCTCCACCTTCACGTTCCTGCCGGGCACGGGCTTCGCCGACAACGTCCGGGACCTGAGCGCCTACCGCGACGGCGTCTACTGGCAGTGGATGGCCAACTCCGCGCTGTACGCCGGCCTCGGAGCCCTGCTGTCGACGTGTGTGTCGGCGGTCAGCGGCTACGCGCTCGCGACCTACCGTTTCCGCGGCCGCGAGACGATCTTCAACGTGCTGCTCGCGGGTGTGCTGATGCCGCCGGTGATCCTGGCCGTCCCGCAGTACCTGCTGCTGGCGAAGGCCGACCTCACCGACTCGTACGTGTCCGTCCTGCTGCCGCAGATCCTCTTCCCGTACGGCGTCTACCTCGCGCGGATCTACGCCGCCGCGGCGGTGCCCGCCGACGTGGTCGAGGCCGGGCGCATGGACGGGGCGAGCGAGTGGCGGATCTTCACGCGGATCGCGCTGCCGATGATGATCCCCGGGATGGTCACGGTGTTCCTGTTCCAGTTCGTGGCGATCTGGAACAACTTCCTGCTCCCCTACATCATGCTCAGCGACGACGAGAAGTTCCCGATCACGCTCGGCCTGTTCACGTTGCTGGAGCAGGGCGCCAACACCCCGGCCCTGTACACCCTGGTGATCACGGGCGCGTTCCTCGCGGTTCTGCCGCTGGTCGCCCTCTTCCTGGTCATCCAGCGATTCTGGAGTCTGGACCTGCTCTCGGGAGCCGTAAAGTCGTGACCATGAACGCTGCTGCGGGTGGCAGGCGCAGGCCGCCCACGATCCACGACGTGGCACGCGAGGCGGGGGTCTCGCGCGGCACCGTCTCGCGCGTCCTCAACGGCGGCCACTACGTCAGTCCGGCCGCCCAGGAGGCGGTCAACGCGGCCATCCGCAGGACCGGTTACGTGGTCAACCGGCACGCCCGCTCCCTGATCACCGGGCGGTCCGACTCGATCGGTTTCCTGCTCACGGAGCCGCAGGAGCGGTTCTTCGAGGACCCCAACTTCAACGTCCTGCTGCGCGGCTGCACCCAGGCGCTCGCCGCGCACGACATTCCGCTGCTGCTGATGCTGGCGGGCACCGAGGACGAACGGCGGCGCATCACGCGGTACATCACCGCCGGGCACGTCGACGGGGTGCTGCTGGTCTCCAGCCACTCCGGTGATCCCGTCGCCGAGCAGCTGCGCGAGGCGGGGGTGCCGCTGGTGGCGTGCGGGAAGCCGATCGGGCTGGCCTCCAAGGTCAGTTACGTGGCCGCCGACGACCGTGACGGCGCCCGCGACATGGTGCGTCATCTGCTGTCGCTCGGTCGGCGCAGGGTGGGCACGGTGACCGGTCCGCTGGACACGCCCGGCGGTGTCGAGCGCCTCGCCGGCTACAAGGAGGTGCTCGCGGAGGCGGGCCTTGAGTACGACGAGCGGCTGGTCGCCTCCGGTGACTACAGCCGGGTCAGTGGCGAGGCGGGCGCCGAGCGGCTGCTGGCGCGGGCCCCGGACATCGACGCGGTGTTCGTGGCCTCCGACCTCATGGCGCAGGGAGTGCTGGCGGCTCTGCATCGGGCCGGTCGGCAGGTGCCGCGGGACGTGGCCGTCGGCGGTTTCGACGACTCACCGGCCGCCGTGTCCGCCAGCCCCGAGCTGACGACCATCCGGCAGCCCTGGGACCGCATCAGCAACGAGATGGTGCGGGTGCTGCTCGCGCAGATCGGCGGCGAGGATCCGGCGGCGGTGATCCTGCCGACGGAACTGGTGAAAAGGGAGTCGACCTGAGGCTGCGACGCCCGCGCCCGAGCCCGTATGCATGCACGGTCATTGAACCCCGCACCGGTGTTACCGTTCCCGTATGGCGGCGAAAACGGCTGGTGGGCAGCTCGAGGAACGGTGGCGGGGCATCCTCTCGGCGCACGCGCGCACGATGTGCGAGATCGACCGGGCGCTGCATCCGCACGGTCTCGGCGCGTCCGACTTCGAGGTCCTGGACCTGCTCGCGACCGCGGCGCCCGAAGAGGGCGAGCAGTGCCGGGTGCAGAACCTCGTGGGGCGCGTACACCTCAGCCAGAGCGCGCTGTCGCGGCTGATCGCCCGACTGGAGAAGGACGGGCTGGTGGCGCGGTCCGTGTGCGCGGAGGACCGCCGGGGCGTCTGGGTCGCCCTGACGGCCAAGGGCCGTGACCTGCACGCCGAGGTGCTCCCGCTGCAGCGGGCGGCACTGAGCCGGGCGCTGGGCGCAGAGCCGCCGGCGCCCGGACCGGGCCGGTCGCCCCACTAGGCAGGCGCCGCTTTCGCAGCCGGGCCCAGAGGGTGTCCGCAAAGTCGCGTCGCCCGCCCGGGGGGAGCGGGCGGGACTCCGCGGACACCTCCTAACGGGCCAGCAGGGTGCGCACTCCCTCCGAGGTCAGTGTCAGCCGGTGTTCCGAGCTCCCGTCGATGGTGAGCGACAGGTCGTCGGCCGGCCACTGCGCGGCGAGGGCACCGAGCGGCACCAGGCGGTAGCGGGAGACGAACGGCAGCAGCCCGGCCATCTCCACCTCTGAGGTGAACACGGGCACCACCGGTTCGCCGCCCGGCTGCTCCAGCACCGGCAGCGCCACCGCCGAGGGATTGGCGGCATCGGCGTCGCCCGCGTCGTCGGGCACGGGGATGAGCACGTCGCTGTCGGCGAGCGCGTTCAGAGCCGCCGTGTCCTCGGTGTTCTCGGCGAGGACGTCCAGAGCCCGCTGGGCGGGCGTGGGCGTGGGGTCGTTTGCGGGTGTCTCCATGGCAGCTTCCCTGGTAGCGGCGGTCGTGCGGCCGGCCGGGACAAGATCCGTCCCGGGTGCGGTCCTGCTCGCGTACCCGAACGGGACCGGGGCAACCCTGGTGGATCTTCGGGGTTCGTGGCAGCGCGGGGGAGATCTTGTGGGGAGCCGGGAGGAAGTCCGGGCTGCCGGGGGAGGTTGACGCGCTGAATGTTACCGGTAACATCACTTCCCTGATCCAGACGTACGCGCCTGTGCCCTCCGCCCACCCACACGGTGGCCCGTCCTTCGGAGTCCGCGTGATCGAAGAGCGCGTTGCCCCTCTCTCCCCCGCACCGCCCGGCCCTGTGTTCAGCAGGGCCGCCGTAGTGGCCTCCTGCTTCGGCTTCGTGCTCATCGGGGCGTTGCAGGCCCTGTACGGGCCGGCGATCCCGGCCTTCCGTGCGGAGTTCGGGCTGTCGCCCTCCGCCGCGGGGCTGGGGCTGAGCGCGCACTTCGTCGGTGGTGTGGGCGGTGTGCTGCTGTTCGACCGGCTCTACGGGCGGGTCGGCAACCGGCGGATCCTCGGCAGTTCGTATCTGCTGATGGCCGTCGGCGCGGCCGGCTTCGCGCTGGCGCCCGACTGGCCCACCGCCCTGGCGGCCGCCCTGCTCGCCGGGTTCGGCTTCGGCGGTATCGACTACGGGCTCAACCAGCTGTTCGCCGTGGGCTTCGGCCACCGTTCGACCGCGATGCTGAACATCCTCAACGCGCACTTCGGCATCGGCGCCATCCTCGGCCCCGCCGTGATCGGCGCGGTCGGCTCCGAGCACTACCCGGCTGTCTTCGTCGTCTTCGCCCTCGCCAACCTGCCGTTGCTGCTGTGCCTGCGAGGCGTACGCGACCAGGTGCCCGCTCCCGCCGGGGAAGGAAGTGGCGGCGCAGCCGTCCTCGGTCGCAGCCTCGGCTCCGTGCTCGCCGTCTTCGTCGTCCTCTACGTGCTGCACGTCGGTATCGAGGCCGGTGTCGGCGGGTGGGAGCCCACGCATCTGGAGACCGTCGGCTACGGCGCGGGCGTCGCCGCCACCGCCACCTCCGTGTACTGGCTGATGATGACCGTCGGCCGCTTCCTGGTCGCCCCGCTCGCGCTGCGTTTCTCCGCCCAGGCCATCATCACCGTCTCGTGCGCGGGCATGACGGTGTGCCTGCTGGCCGCGACCGTCCCGGCCCTCGCGCCCTACGCGTACGCCGGTGTCGGTCTGTTCATCGCGCCGATCTTCCCCACCGGGCTGCCCTGGCTGAACCGGGCGGCTCCTCGGGCCCGGAGGGCCGGTGCCCTGGTCATCGCGGCCTCCATGGTCGGCGGTGTCGCCGCGGGGCCGGCACTGGGCAAGGCCATCGAGTGGTCCGGCGTCCGCGCCGTGCCGTTCCTGCTGTGCGGCATCTCGGCGCTCTGCCTGGCCGCCACGCTCTGGCTGATCCGCGGCACCCGCTCCCGCTGACTCCACTCCCCCTCCCCCATACAGAAGCCTCCCCCATACCGAAGGGAAGTTCCGCATGCCCGCCCTGACGACGACGTCCGACGGATTCCTGCTGCACGGCCAGCCGTTCCGGATCATCTCCGGCGCGCTGCACTACTTCCGCGTCCATCCCGGACTGTGGTCCGACCGGCTGCGCAAGGCCCGGCTGATGGGCCTCAACACGGTGGAGACGTACATCCCGTGGAACCACCACCAGCCCGGCCCCGAGGGCCCCCTCGTCCTCGACGGCTTCCTCGACCTGCCCCGCTTCCTCCGGCTCGCCCAGGACGAGGGGCTGCGGGTGCTGCTGCGTCCGGGTCCGTTCATCTGCGCCGAGTGGGACGGCGGCGGCCTGCCCGACTGGCTGACCTCCGACCCGGACATCCGGCTGCGCACCAGCGATCCCCGCTTCACCGGGGCCGTCGACCGCTACCTCGACCTGCTGCTGCCCGCGCTGCGGCCGCACATGGCCAAGGCGGGCGGTCCCGTCATCGCCGTACAGGTGGAGAACGAGTACGGGGCCTACGGCGACGACAGCGCCTATCTGAAACACCTCGCCGACGCCTTCCGCTCCCGCGGCGTCGAGGAGCTCCTGTTCACCTGCGACCAGGCCGACCCCGGGCATCTGGCCACCGGAAGCCTGCCCGGGGTCCTGACCACCGGCACCTTCGGCAGCCGCGTCGAGCAGTCTCTGGGGCGGCTGCGCGAACACCGGCCCGAAGGCCCGCTGTTCTGCGCCGAGTTCTGGATCGGCTGGTTCGATCACTGGGGCGGACCCCACCATGTGCGGGACGCGGCCGACGCCGCCGCCGACCTGGACCGGCTGCTGTCCGCCGGGGCGTCCGTCAACATCTACATGTTCCACGGCGGAACCAACTTCGGCTTCAGCAACGGCGCCAACCACAAGCACGCCTACACGCCCACCGTCACGTCCTACGACTACGACGCCGCGCTCACCGAGTGCGGCGATCCGGGCCCGAAGTACCACGCCTTCCGTGAGGTCATCGCCCGCCACGCCACCGTGCCCGACGAACCCGCCCCCGCACCGAGCGCCAAACTTCCCTCCACGCCGGTCGAGTTGAGCAGCCGGGCGGCTCTCCTGCCCCTCGCCGGATCGCTCGCCGAAGCCGTGCGCACCGACGAGCCCGTCACCATGGACGCGCTCGGGCAGCGCACCGGCTACGCGCTCTACCGCACCACCCTCCCGGCCGGCGGCGAGGGCCTGCTGCACTTCGACCGCGGGGTCGGCGACCGCGCCCAGGTCTTCGTCGACGGCGCGCCCGTCGGTGTACTGGAGAGCGAACGCCACGACGAGTCGCTGCCCGTGCGCGTGCCGCGTCCCGGCGCGACGCTGGAGGTCCTCGTCGAGAACATGGGCGGCGTCAACTACGGCCCCCGCATCGGCGCGCCCAAGGGCCTGCTCGGACCCGTCTCCTTCAACGGCACGGACCTGACGGGCTGGGACTGCCGCCCGCTGCCGCTGGACGATCCGGGCGCGGTGCCGTT
This sequence comes from Streptomyces hawaiiensis, assembly GCF_004803895.1. NCBI lineage: Bacteria > Bacillati > Actinomycetota > Actinomycetes > Kitasatosporales > Streptomycetaceae > Streptomyces > Streptomyces hawaiiensis. The sequence goes on from NZ_CP021978.1 coordinate 769,650, forward strand.
CGCCCCGGCCGGCGACGCGGCGGTCACCGTACCGGCCTTCCACCGGGGTACCTTCGACGTCGGCACCCCCGCCGACGCCTTCCTCTCCCTGCCCGGCTGGTCGAAGGGCCAGGCCTGGGTCAACGGCTTCCACCTGGGCCGCTACTGGAACCGCGGCCCCCAGCGCACGCTCTACGTTCCCGCGCCGGTGCTGCGTCCGGGCTCCAACGAACTGGTCCTGCTGGAGCTGCACGGCACCACCGCCACCCGCGCCCTGCTCACCGGCACCCCCGACCTCGGCCCGGAGAACACCTGGTGAGGCATCTCCTGCGCGTGCCCCCGCCCGCCGCTCCCCCGCTGACCGGCCACCTGCCCTTCACGGACGTGCCCGGCGTGCCCGACCCGATCGAGGCCACCAGCCGCTGGCTCACCCGGGGCGGACGCCCCTGGTTCCCGGTCTCCGGCGAGTTCCACTACTCCCGCTACCCGAACGGGCAGTGGGAGGAGGAACTGCTGAAGATGAAGGCGGGCGGGGTGACCGCCGTCGCCTCCTACGTCATCTGGATCCACCACGAGGAGGTCGAGGGCCGGGTCCGCTTCGACGGCGACCGCGACCTCAGGCGCTTCGCCGAGCTGTGCGCCCGCCACGGCCTGGACTTCATCCCCCGGATCGGCCCCTGGTCGCACGCGGAGGTGCGCAACGGCGGCCTGCCCGACTGGCTCCTGGCCCGGACCCGTGCCCCGCGCACCGACGACCCGGCCTATCTGGAGCCCGTCCGCGTCTGGTTCACGGAGATCGCGGAGCGACTGAGGGGCCTGGAACGGGCGAACGGCGGCCCGATCGTCGCGATCCAGATCGAGAACGAGCTCTACGACCAGCCCGGCCATCTGCGCACGCTGAAGCGCCTGGCCCAGGAGGCCGGGCTGAGCGCGCCGCTGTGGACGTCGACCGCCTGGGGCGGGGTCCGGCTGCCGGGCGAGGACCTGCTTCCGCTGTACGGCGGCTATCCCGAGGCGTTCTGGACGCAGGCCGACGGCGGCTGGCCCGACAGCTGCCGCAAGCACTTCTTCTTCACCCACGAACGCGACGACGAGGGCATCGGCGCCGATCTACGGCCCACGCGGGTGTCCGCCGCCGCCCCTTCGGCGGATCGGTTCCCCTGGGCCACCTGCGAGTTGGGCGGCGGCATGGCGGTCGCCTACCACCGGCGGCCGAGGGTGGAGGCCGCCGATGTCGGTGCCCTCGGGCTCACCAAGATCGGCTGCGGGTCGGTGTGGCAGGGCTACTACATGTTCCACGGCGGCACGAACCCGCCCGGCGAGCTGACCTCCCTGCAGGAGTCGCACGCCACCGGCTATCCCAACGACCTGCCCGTGCTGACCTACGACTTCCAGGCCCCGCTCGGCGAGTACGGGCAGGTGCGGCCCTCGTACCACGAACTGCGCCTCCAGCACCTGCTGCTGGCCGAGACGGGGCACCGGATCGCGCCCATGCGGTCCGTGCTGCCCGAGCGGTCGCCGACCGGGCAGCAGGACCGGGACACCCTGCGCTGGGCCGTGCGGACCGACGGCGCCGCGGGCTTCCTGTTCGTGACCAACCACCAGCCGCACGAGCCGCTGCCGGACCACCCGGACACGGCCTTCACGATCGACTTTCCGCTCGCGCCCCCGCTGACGCTGCCGAGCACTCCCGTCACCGTCCCCTCCGGCGCGTACTTCTGCTGGCCGCTCCGGCTGGACGTGGCCGGGCTGCGGCTGGAGTGGGCCACGGCGCAGCCCGTGTGCACCGTCGAGGCGGACGGTCGTACGGTCCTGGTGCTGGCCGCGACCGACGGCATCGCGCCCGAACTCGCCCTGGACGCGGACACCGTGGCGTCCGTCGGCGCGCCGTCCGGGGAGATCACTCCGGTCGCCGGCCGGGTCCTGGTCAGCGGGGTGCGGCCCGGCACCGACGCCCTGGTCGAGGTGGAGGCGGCCGACGGTTCGCGCGTCGGCCTGCTGGTCCTGGACGCCGCCACGGCCCGTACGGTCTACCGGGGCCGTGCCTGGGGTGGTGAGCGGCTGGTGCTGTGCGGGGACGGTGTCGTCTTCGACGAGCACCGAGGCGAGGTGCGGCTGCACAGTCCCGCGGCGGAGCCGTCGTTCGCGGTGCTGCCCGCACCGGATGCGGCTCTGGAGGTGAGGGGGGCCCACGTTCGGGAGGCGGCTGACGGCGTCTTCACGCGCTGCACGATCGAAACCGGTCCCCTCGCGGACACCGCCGTGACCATCACCTGCGTCAGGCCCGGCGGCCCGGCCCCCGCGCCGGTGACCGGCGTGCAGGGCCGGGCGAGTGTGCCGGCCGACGAGGACGTGGACGCGGCGGCCGCCGAGTACCGGGTCGACGTACCGGAGGACCTGCTTGGGAACCCCTCGGGTGTGCTGCTGCGGCTGCGCTGGACGGGGGACCTGGCGCGGGCCTATGTGGGTGATGTGCTGGTCGCCGACCAGTTCTACTCGGGACGCGTCTGGGACATCGGGCTGGACCGGCTGCCGGTCGAGGCGCTGCTCACGGAGGGACTGCGGCTGAAGGTGCTGCCGCTGGCCCCGGACGCGCCCGTGCACGTGCCGGGGCGGCTGGGCGACGCCTGGCGGGAGGCGCGCGTACTGGACGCCGAATGGGTGGTCACGCGCCGCTGGACGGTCCGGACCGGCTGAGGACCTTCCGGGCACCGCCCGGCCTATGCTGTGCTCCTGCCGGGCGGGTTCAGGACCGCCGTACCGACATCGAGGAATCACCCGCCATGACACCGAGCGCCACCGACGGCCCTGTGCCCAAGGGCCGCAGCAGGCGCAACTTCGCGGGGGCGCGGCCGGTGATGGCCGACGTGGCCCGGATGGCCGGGGTCTCCAAGCAGACCGTCTCGCGGGTGCTGAACGACCATCCGGCCGTGCGCCCCGAGACACGCGAGGCGGTCCTGGAGGCCATGCGCACGCTCGGCTACCGGCCCAGCCGCAGTGCGCGCTCCCTGGCCAGTGGCAGGACCCGGATGCTCGGGGTGATCTCCTTCGACGCCGCCCGGTACGGGCCCGCCTCGATCCTGACCGCGATCAACACGGCGGCCCAGGAGGCCGGTTACCTCGTCAGCTCCATCGCCCTCGACACGGCCGACCACGACACCGTCGTCGAGGCCGTGAACCGGTTGTCTGCCGAGGGCGCGGACGGCGTGATCGCCATCGCGCCGCAGCTGTGGGTGGGCCGGGCCCTGGCGGAGGCGACCGACCTGGGCACTCCCCTGGTGGTGCTGGAGAACGCGCTCGACGACGGCACGGCCCTGGTCACCGGCGATTCCCGTACCGGCGCCCGCAAGGCCACCGAGTACCTCCTCGGCCTCGGGCACGCCACCGTGTGGCACCTCGCGGGCCCGGCCGGCTGGACCTCCGCCGACCACCGGCTGACGAGCTGGCAGGCGACGCTCCGGGCCGCCGGTGCCGCCGTCCCGGCCCCTCTCGTCGGGGACTGGAGCGCCGGCTCCGGCTACGACCTGGGCCGTCGGCTGGCCCGGCGCCCCGACGTGACGGCCGTGTTCGCCAGCAACGACCAGATGGCGCTCGGCCTGCTGCACGCCCTGCACGAGGCCGGGCGGTCCGTCCCCGGGGAGGTCAGCGTCGTCGGCTACGACGACGTTCCCGAGGCCGCGCACTTCCTGCCGCCGCTGACCACCGTCCGCACCGACTTCGCGGAGATCGGCACCCGTTCGCTGCGGCTCCTCCTCGACCGGATCGACGGCCCGGGCGGACGGCCCGGCGTCGACACCCTCGTGCCCGTGGACCTGGTGGTGCGGGCCAGCAGCGGTCCCCCGCCGGTGCGCTGACGGTCGCCGGTCAGCCGTTTCCGTGGGCGGCGGCCCGCTGCCAGGCGCCCTCCCGCAGCAGCCGCAGCCCGTTCAGGCCGACCAGGACCGTGGAGCCCTCGTGGCCCGCGACGCCCAGCGGCAGCGGCAGGTCACCGGCGAGGTCCCAGGCGACGAGGCCTGCGATGAACACCCCGGCGATCACGAGGTTCTGCACGACCAGCCTGCGGGCGCGGCGGGACAGGACGACGGTGGCGGGGACCGCGGCGAGTTCGTCGCGCACGATGACGGCGTCCGCGGTCTCCAGGGCGAGGTCGGAGCCGGCCCGGCCCATGGCGATGCCGGTGTGCGCGGCGGCCAGGGCGGGTGCGTCGTTGACACCGTCCCCGACGACCAGCACCTTGCGGCCCGCGCTCTCCATCTCCCGGACCGCGGCCAGCTTGTCCTGCGGCAGCAGCCCGGCCCGCACGTCGTCGATGCCGGCCTCGGCGCCGAGGTGCGCGGCGGCCCGGGGGTTGTCGCCGGTGAGGAGCACCGGGGCGGTGCCGGTGAGCCTGGCGAGGGAGGCGACCGTGGCGGCGGCGTCCGGGCGCAGCCGGTCGGCGATGCCGAGCAGTCCGGCGGGGGTGCCGTCGACGACGACCAGGACGGCGGTACGGCCGGACTCCTCCAGTTCCGCGGCGGTGCCGAGGGTGTCGTCCAGCAGCCGGGCCGGTGCGCCCACCGCGACCGTGCGGCCGCCGACGACGGCGGTGACGCCCACACCGGGTGCGGAGGTGAAGTCCTCCGCGTCGGGCAGGTCGAGGCCGCGCTCGCGGGCAGCGTCCACCACCGCCCGGGCCAGCGGGTGCTCGCTGGGCCGCTCGGCCGCGGCCGCCAGCATCAGCAACTCCCCTTCGTGCAGGGCCGATCCGGGCAACGGCCGGACGTCGGTGACCCGCGGGCTGCCCTCCGTGAGTGTGCCGGTCTTGTCCAGGGCGACCGCGTCCACCTGGCCGAGCCGCTCCATCACCACGGCCGACTTCACGAGAACGCCGTGCCGTCCGGCGTTGGCGATGGCCGACAGCAGGGGCGGCATGGTGGCCAGCACGACCGCGCAGGGCGAGGCGACGATCATGAACGTCATGGCGCGCAGCAGCGCGTCGGTGAGCTGCGCTCCGAAGGCGAGCGGCACCAGGAAGACGGCCAGGGTGGCGGCCACCATGCCCAGTGAGTAGCGCTGTTCGACCTTCTCGATGAACAGCTGCGTGGGCGCCTTGGTCTCGGACGCCTCCTGCACCATGCGGACGATCCGGGCGATCACCGATTCGGAGGCGTCGCGCTCCACCCGGATCCGCAGCGCGCCGGTGCCGTTGAGGGTGCCCGCGAAGACCTCGTCGCCCGGCTCCTTCGCCGCGGGGAGGGGCTCGCCGGTGATGGTCGCCTGGTCCACGTCGCTCGCCCCGTCCAGCACGCGGCCGTCGGCGCCGACGCGCTCACCGGGGCGGACGAGGACGGTGTCGCCGACCGCCAGCTCCTCGACGGGGACGGTCTGTTCACCGCCGTCGGGGCCCAGCCGGGTGGCCGTGGCGGGGGCCAGGTCGAGCAGGCCGCGCACGGAGTCGGCGGTGCGGGCCGTGGCCAGGGCCTCCAGCGCGCCGGAGGTGGCGAAGATGACGATGAGCAGGGCGCCGTCCATGACCTGCCCGATCGCTGCCGCGCCCAGGGCGGCCACGACCATCAGCAGGTCGACATCGAGGGTGCGCTCCTTCAGCGCCTTGAGCCCCTCCCACCCCGGCTCCCAGCCGCCCGTGGCGTACGACAGGGCGTACAGCGGTCCCCAGGTCCAGGCCGGGGCGCCGGTCAGCTGCAAGGGCAGCGCGAGCAGGAAGAGGGCGGTGGCCGCGGCGGCCCAGCGTGCCTCGGGGAGCGCGAGGACGCGGGTACGCCGCCGGGCCACCGCCCCGGTGCGAGCGGGCTTCGGCCGTTCGACCGGCTGAGGCGCGAGCGTGGAGGTCATCAGGGGGTCCTTCTGGCGGGGGCGCGTGACCACCCACCATACAGGAACACATGAAGACTGATTCATGTCTTCATTCCCCGTCCGGGGTGCCGAGCGTCAGCGCAGCTTGTCCTTCGCCTTGTAGTAGGCGCCGCCGAACGGCAGGAACCATGCGGTGCCGTTGTAGAAGGGGACCGGAACCTTGGGGAAGCCGAGGCCGCGAAGGGGGTTGGCCTCCGGCTTGCCGTCCATCATCTCGGCGACCGCCCGGCCCATGTAGGTGGCCATCTGGACACCATGGCCGCAGTAGCCCATGGAGTAGTACAGGCCGTCCGCCTCGCCGGCGTGCGGGAGGCGGTCCCAGGAGAAGCCGACCATGCCGCCCCACACGTAGTCGATCCGCACCCCGGCGAGCTGCGGGAAGATCTCCGTCATCTCCGCCTTCAGGATGTCGCCGCTCTTGACGTCGGAGGCCGGGTCGGAGGGGGCGAAGCGGGCCCGGCCGCCGAAGGCGAGGCGGTTGTCGGGCGTGAGGCGGATGTAGTGGCCGATGTTCTTGGAGTCGACCACCAGGCGGCCGTTCGGGATCAGCGACTTGGCGCGCTCCTCGCCGAGCGGTTCGGTGACGATGATGAAGCTGCCGACGTTGATGAGCCGCTTGCGGAACCACGGCAGCGACTTGTCGGTGTAGGCGTCGGTCGCGGCCATCACCTGCTTGGCGCGGATGGTGCCGTTCAGGGTCTCGACCACGAAACCGCCGCCGGGCAGGCGGGTGAGGCCGGTGGCCGCGTTGCGCTCGTGGATCTCCGCGCCGGCGCGTTCGGCGGCCTCGGCGAGGCCGTGCACGTACTTGCCGACGTGCAGGGCGGCGCTCAGCGGGTCGAGCAGGGCGCCGTGGTAGTAGTCCGAGCCCAGCTCCGACTTCAGCTCGCTCCGGGTCAGGAGCTGGGTCTCGTGGTCGAAGTTCTCCGCGAGATCGCGCTGGGTGGCCCGCATCGACTCGAAGTGCTGCGGCTTGAAGGCCACTCCGAGTCGGCCGACGCGGTGGAAGTCGCAGTCGATCTTCTCGGTGCGGGTGATCTCCTCGACGACGTCGACCGCTTCGCGGAAGGAGTCGTACAGCTCGCGGGCGCGTTCCTGGCCGTAGCGCTTGCGGGCCTCGCCGGGGCTGATGGTCAGGCCCTGGGTGCACATGCTGCCGTTGCGCCCGGAGGCGCCCGAGCCGACCTTGTCCTTCTCGACGAGGACGACCCGGGCCCCCTTGCGGGCGGCGTGGTAGGCGGTGGACAGGCCGGTGAGGCCGCCGCCGATGACCACCACGTCCGCCTCGTCGGGCAGGTCCTTCCCGGAGCGGTCGGGCAGGGCTGGAGCGGTGTCGAGCCAGTAGGGAATCTGCTTCATGGCGTGCGTCCTGTCGTGTTCTCTGTCCTGTGTGGCGTGTCGCCGTGCGGTCAGCAGCCGAGCAGCTTCGGCAGGCCGGTCAGGTCCGGCAGCTCGTCGTAGGGCTGGTAGTCGGCGCTGCCCGGGCGGCCGAAGCGGTTGATCCACACGCGGCGCTTCAGACCGAGGTCGCGGGTCGGGATGTGGTCGTACTCCCATCCCTGGGCGGTGTGGATGACCTGGGACGGCTCGACGCCCATGGTCTTGAAGGCGTGCTCGAAGGTCTGGCGGTCGGGCTTGTAGGCGCCCGCCTGCTGGGCGGTGATGACGTGGTCGAACTCCACGCCGATGTTCTCCACGTTCCGGGCGATCAGGTTGTCGTCCGTGTTGGAGATGATGGCGATCTCGTACTTCGTCTTCAGCTGCCGCAGGGCGTCCGGGACCTCCGGGAAGGGGCCGAAGGTGGGGACAGCCTCCACGAGGGCGTCGCCGTCGGACGCGCGGTACTCCAGGCCGTGCAGGCGCATGGCGTTGCGCAGGCTGGAGTGCAGGATCTCGTGGTAGGGGCGGTAGGCCTCCAGCACCGCCTGGAAGCGCATGACGCGGAAGTCGTCGAGGAACTCGTCGACATCCAGGTTGTCCAGGTCCAGCCGGTCCTCAAGGACCTTCAGGGTGGTGGGGCCGAGCTGGAAGTCGACCAGGGTGCCGTAGGCGTCGAAGGTGACGATCTCTCGCATGGTGTTCAGCCTCTTTTCAGGAATACGTGACAGAGGGTCAGACGACCCGTTCACCTGGGGTGACGATCGCGTCGAGGGCGGCCAGGTCGGCCGCGTCGGGGAGCCAGTCGGCCGCCGCCGCGTTGGCGGTGACCTGGGCGGGGGTCATGGCGCCGCAGATGACCGAGCCGACCGCGGGCAGTGCGGCCAGTCCGCCTACGGCGACCTGGAGGAGGGTCAGACCGCGCTCGGCGCCGTACGCGGTGAGCGCCTCGACGCGGTCCAGGGCGGCGTCGGTGAGCCAGCCCTGCCGCCAGGACAGGCGGCTGCCGGGCGGGGGCTCCTCACCGCGCCGGTACTTACCGCTGAGCAGTCCGTTGGCCAGCGGGTAGTACGGCAGGAGGCCCAGGCCGTGCTGCAGGCAGGCCGGGATCAGGTCGTTCTCCACACTGCGGTCGAGCAGGTGGTAGCGGGCCTGGGTGGAGACGAAGGCGTCGGTGAGCTGCTCGGGCGGGAGACCGGAGCAACCGATGTAACGGATCTTGCCCTCGTCCACGAGTTCGCGCAGGGCGGCGACCGTCTCGTGGAGCGGGGTGACGCCGTCCGGCTCGTGGTACTGGTACAGGTCGATGTGATCGGTGCCGAGCCTGCGCAGGGAGGCCTCGACGGCGTACCGGATGTAGGGGCGGGCGCCGCGCCGGCCGTACAGGTCGGCCTCGGGGCCCATCTCCATGCCGAACTTGGTGGCGAGGACGACGTCGTCCCGGCGGCCCTTGAGGGCGGCGCCGAGAAGGCGTTCGCCGTCGCCGCGGGAGCCGCCGCTCTCCCCGAACCCGCCGTACATGTCGGCGGTGTCGAACAGGGTGATCCCCGCGTCGAGGGCGGCGCGGACGACGGCCTTCGTGCCGTCCTCGTCGAGGCGGGAGCCGAAGTTGTTGCCGCCGACGCCGACCACGGAGACGGCCGGGCCGCGTTCGCCCAGCGTGCGGTACCTCATGACCGGTCTCCGAATCCGAGGCAGACGTTCTTGGTCTGCGTGTAGCTCGCCAGCGCCTCCAGGCCCTTCTCCCGGCCCCAGCCGCTGTGTTTGTAGCCGCCGAAGGGCAGCTCGATGCCGGTGCCGGCGCTGGTGACGTTCACGTAGACCTGCCCGGCACGGATGCCCTCGGCCAGGCGCATGGCCTTGTCGATGTCGCGGGTCCAGACGTAGGAGGACAGGCCGTACGGACTGTCGTTGGCGATCCGCAGGGCCTCGTCCGCGTCGTCGAAGTCGATGACGGTGACGACGGGGCCGAAGATCTCCTCACGGGCGCAGCGGGCCTGGTTGGTCAGGCCGGTGAGGACGGTCGGCTCGATGTAGTAGCCGTCGGCGAGCTCAGGGGCGGGCGGGGCGCCGCCGCCGACGCGGGTCACGGCTCCTTCCGTGCGGGCCAGTTCGAGGTAGTCCAGGACGCGGTCGCGCTGCCGGGCGGCGACGAGCGGGCCGATGTCCGGGTCCGTGAGGCCCGGCCCGACGCGCAGGGTCGCGATCCGCTCGACCAGCCGGTCCAGGAACTCCTCGGCGCCGCGCTGGAGCAGCAGCCGGGTGCCTGCCGAGCACATCTGGCCGGCGTTGCTGAACGACCAGCCGAGGACCGCGCTGACCGCCAGGTCGAAGTCGGCGTCGGCGAAGACGACGAACGGCGACTTGCCGCCGAGTTCCGTGACGGAGGGCACCACGTTGGCGGCGGCGGCCTGGGCGACCTTGATGCCGGTCGGTACCGAGCCGGTGAAGGTGACCTGGTCGATGCCGGGGTGTCCGGCGAGGGCCGCGCCGGTCTGTCCGTCGCCGGGTACGACGTTCAGCACGCCGGACGGGAGCCCGCACTCCAGCGCGATCCGGCCGACCTCCAGTGGGGTGAGGGGTGCCTCCGGGGAGGGCTTGAGTACGACCGTGCACCCCGCGGCCAGAGCCGGGGCCGATCCCCGGGCGGTGTTCTGGAGCGGGTAGTTGAACGGGATGATCTGGCCCGAGACACCGATCGGCTCACGGACGGTGTAGTCGATCAGGCCGGTGCCGAGGGGAACCGTGGAGCCGCCGAGCTTGTCGGCGATGCCCGCGTAGAACTCGAAGTAGCGGGCGGCGGACTCGACGTCGGCCCTGGCCTGGCGGAGCGGCTTGCCGACGTCCTGGCATTCCAGGCGCGCCAGCCAGTCGCCCTCGCGCCGGATCCCCTCCGCGATGCGGTGCAGCAGCCTGCCGCGGTCGGCGGGGCGCATCCGGGCCCACTCGGGTGCGGTGAAGGCCGCGCGGGCCGCCGCCACCGCCCGGTCCACGTCCGCCTGCCCGGCGAGGGAGACCTCGGCGAGGGCAGCCCCGTCGGACGGGTCGAGGACCGTGAAGCTGCGCCCGTCGGCGGCGGGCACCGGCTTGCCGTCGATCAGCAGCAGCTCGGTCAGCGGGAGTTCGCCGCTCATGGCTGGATCTCTCCCTGCACCTCGCCGAAGATGACGACCTCGTCGCCGGGCCGGACGGTGCGGATCCGTCGCACCCAGAGCACGATGCCGTCCTGCGGGGCGCGGACCTCCTCCAGCGTGTTGCCGTAGTGGTCGACGATCTGGCCGATCAGATCGCCTTCCTTGCACGTCTCGCCCGGCTCGGCGTGGCCGAGGAAGAAGCCGCCCGCGGCTGACCGGGCGAAGGTGCCCGACACGGTCGTGTACGTGTCGCGAAGTTCCGCGTCGCCGTCGATCATGCCGAGTTGGCGCATGACGTTGCGGATCGAGTGCACGTGCAGGGCGACGTTCTGCTCGCGGTAGGTGCCGCCGCCGGCCTCGATGGTGATGGCGGGCTTGCCGGCCGCGAGGGTGGGGTGGCGGACCGTGCCGCCCCACTTGCCGCCCTTCCAGACGAGTTCGTGTCCGGCGGCGAGGGCGAGGTCCGTCGCCAGTTCCTCGTAGCCGCCCTGGAGGATGACCAGCGGCGCGATCTCGCCGAAGGTGCCGCCGGTGTGCAGGTCGACCAGGGCGTCGATGGCCGGGACGACCTGCTCGACGAAGGTGGCGGCAAGGCGCAGCGAGTACGAGCCGTCCGCGTCACCCGGGAAGATCCGGTTGAGGTTCAGGTAGTCCAGGCCGCTGGTGCGGGCCGCCGCCTCGAAGGCGGGGGTGTTCATGCAGGGGATGCCGACGAGGGTGCCGCGCAGAGCGGCCGGGTCGATCGCGGCGAGGACGCGGCGGATGGCCTCCTGCCCGTCGTATTCATCGCCGTGCACACCGGCGTCCACGCACAGGACCGGGCCGTCCTCGGTGCCGTTGACGACGATGAGCGGTATGCCGAGCTCCACGCCGTAGCTGCTGGTGCCGACCGGGATCAGACCCTGGGCGCGCTCGCCGGGGGCGACGGTCAGGGGGCCGATGGAGTACATGTCGTTCCTTTCCAGAACATGGGTCACAGGCGGGCGGAGGCCTCGTCGAGGGTGTCCGCGATGATGTCGGCGATGCGGTCCAGCAGTGCGCGGTCGCTGATCAGCGGGGGCGCGATCTGGACCAGTGGGGCGGCGCGGTTGTAGACCCGGGCGAGCAGCCCGGCCTCGCGCAGCCGGCGCGGGATCAGGTCGGCGACGAGAGCGGCGCGCGCGGTGTCGCTGAAGCCGCCGTCGTCGACGTCGCCGACGAGTTCGAGGGCGTAGAAGAATCCGGCGCCGCGGACGTCGCCGACGATCGGCAGGTCGCCCAGGGAGGCCATGCGCCGGGCCAGGTGGCCTTGGTGGGCGCGGACGTTCTCCAGGATCCGGTCCCGCTCCATGATCTCCAGGCTGCGCAGGGCGATGGCCGCGCTCAGCGGGTGGCCGCTGAAGGTGTAGCCGTGGTTGAGGACCTGGCCGGGCCGGTTGATCACCTCGGCGACGCGGTCCGAGACCAGGGTCGCGCCCATCGGGGCGTAGCCGGCGGTGATGCCCTTGGCGACGGTGACGATGTCCGGGCGGGCGCCGTAGCACTCGCCGCCGAACCACTCCCCCAGTCGGCCGAAGGCGGTGATGACCTCGTCGGCGACCAGGAGGAAGCCGTACTGGTCGGCCAGTCGGCGCAGGCCCTGCCAGTAGCCCTCGGGCGGGGTGATGCAGCCGCCCCGGTTCTGCACCGGTTCGGCGATGAGCATCGCGACGCTGTCCGCTCCGGCCGCGAGAACCGTGGCTTCGACGTCCGCGAGCAGGTATGCGGTGAACGCCGCCTCGTCGAGGGGCTGTTCCAGAGCCGTGCGGCTGGTGTTGGCGACGAAGTGGGTCTCCACGGCCGGTGGCCCGTAGGGCTCGGTGAGCCCGGGGTCGTCGGTGAAGGACAGTGCCCCGAGGGTCAGGCCGTGGTAGGCGCCGCGCCGGGAGATGGCCTTGATGCGGCCCGCCTCGCCGCGCAGGGTGTGGTACCTGCGGGCGATCTTCCAGGCGGTCTCCACGGCCTCGGCGCCGCCGCCGCTGAAGAAGACGTGCTCGATGCCGTCGGGGGCCAGGGCGGCCAGACGCTCCGCGAGAGCCAGGCCGGTGGGGTGCGCGGAATCCGACCACAGGGGGCTGTAGCAGAGTTCACGCAGTTGCTTCTGGGCCGCTTCGGCGATCTCGTCGGCGTAGGAGTAGCCGATCTGGCAGCAGTACAGCCCCGACAGGCCGTCGATGAAGCGGTTGCCGGCCGTGTCGTCGACGTAGGGGCCCTCGCCGTGGCGCACGACGAACAGTTCCTTGCCGGGCTTGGCGAGCGATCCGTTGGCGGTCATGTTCAGCAGCAGGTGCCGCTGAGCGGTGGCGGTCATACGGCCTCACCTCCGGGGGCGGCGATCCCTGCCGTGTTCTCGACCGACAGCAGGGAGTCCTGCCGTCCGGAGCCGAGCCAGCGCACCAGGGCCACGAGGGCGAGGGCGAGGATCGCGCCTGCGATGAGCAGCGCGCTGATCGCGGTCACGCTGGGGTCGATGTCGAAGGTCAGGGAGTTGTAGATCTGCACCGGCAGGGTGACGGTGTCGACCGAGGACAGGAACTGGGAGATGTAGAACTCGTCGAAACTGGTGATGAAGGAGAAGATCGCCGCGGCGATCATGCCGGGGGCGGCCAGGGGGAAGGTGATCCGCCGGGCGATGGTCAGCCGGCCGGCGCCCATGCTCGCTGCGGCGTCCTCCAGCCGTTCGTCGATCCCGCGCAGGGTCGCCACCAGGATCAGTACCGCGATCGGTGAGGCCAGCACGGTGTGTCCGAGGGCGATGGCGAGCGGGCTGCCCAGCATCGAGGCCGGCTCGAACAGCAGGAACAGGCCCAGGGCGGTGACGATCTGCGGGATGAGCAGCGGTCCGAGGACCAGGGCGTAGACCGCGGAGCGCAGCGGCAGTTCGCTGCGGGTCAGCGCGGTCGCCGCGGTCACGCCGATGACCAGCGAGAACACGGTGCTGAGGCAGGCGACCAGGGCGCTCAGCGACAAGGCGGCCGGCCACTTGCTGCCGTCGGCGAACAGCGACGTGTACCAGTTGAGCGTCCACGCTTTGGGCGGGAACGCGGCGAAGGCGTTGTTGCTGAAGGAGGTGACGATGATGACGATGATCGGCAGCGCCAGGAACAGCAGGATGACGGTGGCGACCGCGGTCAGGGTGACCCGCCCGGCGAGGGTTCTGCGCAGCTCCATCATGACGCGCTCCTCTTCTTCCGGCTCGCGCCGAGGGAGGTGATGAGCTTGACCAGCAGCAGCCCGGCGAAGGTGAGCAGCAGCAGGATCACGCCCTCGGCGGCCGCGCCGTTCCACTGGTTCTGTTTCATCACTTGCTGGTTGATGAGGGAGGCGATCATCGTCTGCTGCGGGCCGCCCATCAGGGCGGGGGTGATGTAGTAGCCCAGCGAGAGGATGAAGCTGAGCAGTCCGGCACTGGCCAGGCCAGGGGCGACCAGCGGCAGGTAGACCCGGCGGAAGATGGTCACGCGCCCGGCGCCCATGCTGGCCGCGGCGGCGAGCAGGCGGCGGTCCACGCCGCGCATCACGCCGTACAGCAGCAGCACCGTGTAGGGCAGCATCACGGAGGTGGTGCCGATGACCACGCCGATCTCGTTGTAGAGCAGTTGGTAGGGCGCGCCGGGGATCCACAGGTCGGCCATGGCCTGGTTCACCAGGCCCTTGTCGCCGAGCAGGATGATCCAGCCGTACGTGCGGACCAGGGCGCTGATGAAGTGCGGGACGACCACGATCAGCATGGCCACACCGGCCCACAGGGGCTTGAGCCGGGAGATCGCGTTGGCCAGGATGAACCCGAAGACGAGACTGAACAGCGCCGTCTCCGCGGAGATCCGCAGCGTGGTGAACAGGACCGAGAGGTTGACGCCCGTCAGCGCCTCGGCGTACCAGTGCAGGGTGAGCGAGCCGTCGGTGTTCTTCAGGCTGAGGAAGAGCGTGCTGAGGATCGGGTAGACGAACAGCACCAGCAGATAGACGACGACCGGCAGCGCGTAGAGGATGCCGATTCTTGTTCTGCGGGAGGCCAGCAGCTTGCGCGGACGGGCGGGGGCGTTGGCGGTCAGGGTGGCGGCCATGGCTCACCCGCCCTGTTCTACGGGGAAGAGGTTGACGTCGTCGGGGTCGACGGTGATGCCGACCCGCTCGCCGCCGACGGGCCCGCGGCCGGCCGGTACTTCGAGACGCAGCAACGGCGCGTCACCGCCCTCGATGCGTACGCCGGCGCGGACCAGCGTGCCGACATACGTGGCGGTCTCGACCGTGCCGGTACAGAAACCGTCGTCCGGGGCGCAGGCGCGCAGCCGGCCCGGCTGGACGGCGACCTGGACCGGGGTGCCGGAGGCCAGCTCGTGGCGTCGTGCCTTCAGCAGGCCGCCGGACTGGTCGAGGCGGACCACGGTGTGTTCATCGGTGCTCTGCAGCACGCGGCCGGGCAGGAAGTTCGCCGCACCGAGGAAGTCCGCGACGAACGGGGTTCTCGGGCGCTCGAACAACTCGCGCGGCGTGTCGAACTGCTCGATCAGGCCGTTGCGCATGACCGCGATCCGGTCCGAGAGGACCAGTGCCTCCTCCTGATCGTGCGTCACATAGATGACAGTCAGGCCGAGTTCCTGCTGGATGGCCTTGATCTCGATCTGGAGCTGGTCGCGCAGCTTCTTGTCCAGGGCGCCGAGCGGCTCGTCCATGAGGATCACCGGCGGCCGGTAGACCAGCGCGCGGCAGAGGGCGACGCGCTGCTGCTGTCCGCCGGACAGTTCGCGGGGGCGGCGGCCGCCGAAGCCGGACAGGCCGGCGATCTCCAGGGTCTCCCCCACCCGCCTGCGGATCTCGTTCTTCGGCACTCCGCGCAGGGTGAGCGGGAAGGCGACGTTCTCGCTGACCGTCATGTGCGGGAAGAGCAGGTACTGCTGGAACACGAAGCCGAGGTTGCGCTTCTGCGGAGCGAGCCGGGTGACGTCGCGGTCCCCGACGGTGATGGTGCCGGAGTCGGGTTCGCAGAACCCGGCGATCATCATGAGGGTCGTGGTCTTGCCCGACCCGGAGGCGCCGAGGAAGGTGACGAACTCGCCGGCGGCGATCTCCATGGACGCCTCGTCGACGGCGACGACGTCCCCGTACGTCTTGCGCAGAGCCACCACCGACAGCGGTTTGCCGGTCGCGGTGGGCAGCTTGCCACCGGCCACCTCGACGGACGGTGTGACGACACCGAATTCAGCCACGAGCCCACTCCAACCAGCGCTTGGTGACGGCGGTTTCGTTCTTGAGCCACCAGTCGACGTCCAGGTCGAAACCCTTGTCGTAGTACTGCGGCGCACCGGCGAGTGCGTTGCGCTCCTCGGAGGTGAGCTTCTCGTAGGCCACCGGTGACGACGGGTTCGACGGGAAGGCCTTGGCCAGGGCGGCCTGGACCTCGGGACGCAGCGCGTAGTCCATGAGCTGGTAAGCGGCGTCCACATGGGCGGCGCCCTTGGCGATGCCGTAGCCCTGGAACTGGCGACGCATGCCGTTGAGCTGCCGTGCGACCGGGACGCCCTGCTTCTCCAGGTCGGCGATCCGGCCGTCCCAGACGGTGGACATCGTCACTTCCTGGCGGCTGAGGAGCACACCGGGGAGCGGGCCGCTGTCCCAGAACTTCTTGATGTCGGACCGCAGCCGGGTCATCACCTTGAAGGCGCGGTCCAGGTCGAGCGGGTACAGCTTGTCCATCGGGACGCCGTCGGCCAGCAGCGCGAACTCCAGCTCGGGCAGGTCGGCGTCCGGGTTGCACATCGAACGGCTGCCCTTGAACGCCTTGGTGTCCCAGAAGTCCGCCCATGACTCCGGCTTGCGGCCGCCGAAGGCGTCGGTGCGGTACGCCATGCACTGGCCGTAGAAGCTGTTGCCGACGGCATGGTCGGTGATCTGGTTCTGCGGGATCTTGGCGCTCTTGAGGCTCTTGATCCGGTCGGGGTCCAGCGTCTCCAGGGCGTCCTGGCCGGCGAACTTGATGTGGTCCATCATCGAGTTGTTGATGAGGTCGAACTGGGGGCGGCCCTGCTTGATCTGGGCCAGCATCTGGGTGCCCTGGAGGTTGACGACCTGGACATTGATGCCGGTCTCTCGGGTGAACGGCGTGTAGACCGCCTTCTGGAGGGCCTCCCCGAAGGTGCCTCCGCTGTCGCGGACGACCACCGACTTGCCGCCGCTCTTGGCGCTGCCGGACGAGGCCCGGCTGGTGCCGGTGCCGCAGGCGGCGAGGGAGGGCACGGCGGCGAGGGCGGCGAGGCCGCCTGCTCCGCGCAGGAGCGCTCTGCGGCCGATCATGGGATCACTCATGACAAATCTCCTGAAATGGCGCGTGGGGACCAGCTGTTCGAGGGGAGTGGTGGTTCGGGGGGCGGGTCTGTGGGCGGTGCCGGTCAGTCGTGCGGCACCGCGATGGCGGCGAGTTCGGCGCCGGGGGCGACGGTGAGCCCGTTCATGCCGTAGAGGATCTGTCCGGTGGCGGTGGCGGTGACCTTGTGTTCGCTGCCGTCGGCCGGGTCGATGACGCGGCCGACGGGCTGGCCCGCGGTCACCTCGTCGCCGGTCGCGGCGTCCGGGTACCACAGGCCGGTGGCCGGTGAGACGACGGAGCCGGTCCAGACCCAGTCGCGCGGCTGCGCGGTCACCGGTGCGACGTGCTGCGGCGCGTCGATGACGCCGAGGTGGTGCAGCAGCCGGTACAGGCCGTCGAGCAGGGCCCGTGCCTGGGCGGGGTCGCGTTCGCCGAGCTGGCCGGTCTCGATGAGGATGGCGGGGATGCCCTGCCGGGCGGCCGCGGCGTGGCTGTTGCCGCCTTCGGCGTTGCGGCCGAACAGTACCCGTTCGTGGCCGACGGCGTGGGCCATGGCCCGCGTCCTGGCGTCGAGTTCCGCGTCGGAGGTCAGGCGGTAGCCGACGAAGTCCAGCAGGGTCTCGTCGATGCCGCCGCTGTGCAGGTCCGCGTAGGCGTCGGCGCCGGAGATGACGTGCTCGAACAGCCAGGCCGCCAGCCGCTCGGTGGGCCCTCCGGCGGGGTCACCGGGGAAGACGCGGTTGATGTTGACGTCGTCCAGCGGGGACTTGCCCAGGCGGCCGTCGTACACGGCCGGCGGGTTGGCCACGGGGCAGATCACCACCTGGCCGGTGACGTCGTCCGGCTCCAGGAACCCGGCCAGGCGGGTGGCCGCGTCGATGCCGACGAACTCGCCGCCGTGGACGCCGCCGGTGATGACGACCCGGGGCCCGGGGCGGGAGCCGTTGACGAGGACGAGGGGGATCTCGACGGTCGTGAGTCCGAGGTCCACGGGGATCACCCCGCGGGTCTTGCGGCCCGGCTCGGCCCGGAGCGGGCCTACGGTCAGTGTCATGTCGTTCCTCATTCAGGCGGTGATGCGGCCGAGCGTGCTGATGAAGTCGATGGGCTGGGAGGAGGTGCCGTCCAGCGCCAGGTCGGCGGCGACGTCCCCGAAGGCGGGCGAGAGCTTGAAGCCGTGGCCGGAGAAGCCCGCGAGCAGTACGACGTTGTCGGCGCCGGGCAGCGGGCCGATCAGCGGGCGGCTGCTCTCGGTGTAGCCCTCCATGTAGACGGCCAGGCGGGTCGGGTCCGGGTGCAGGTCCGGCAGGTGGCGGCGGATCTGCTCGGTGAAGATGTCCAGCTCCTCCGGCTGGACGGTGCGGTCCAGCGCGTTGGGGTCGCCGGCGGGCTCGTGCAGCGCGCGGGACAGTCCGAGCTTGACGGAGACGCCGTCCGGGGAGGGCAGTCCGTAGCAGTGCGTGGGGGTGGTGCGGATGAACGCGGGGCGCTCCTCGCCGAACCAGGCGTCGGTGGTGGGGACGTACCAGGCGCTGATCAGGCGGCGGATGTCCACTTCCCACGGCAGGTCGGGAAGCAGGTCGTTCACCCAGGGGCCGACGGTGACGACGACCGCGTCGAAGTGCTCGCTGCCGGCGTCGGTGCGTACCTCCACCCCGCCGCCTGCCGGAGTGATCTCACGCACCGGCGTGTAGCGCTCGATACGGGCACCCAGCTGCTCGGCGCGCCGGGCCGCGGTCTGGACGGTCAGCTCGGGCCTGATGAAGCCGGCGCGGCGGTCGAGCACGGCCGCGTCGCCGTCCTCCAGCCGGTACTGCGGGAAGCGCTTGGCCATGGCCTCGGCGTCGAGCACCTCGTGGTCGAGGCCGTGCTCGGCGATGGACTCCAGGACCGTGGCCATCTGCTGGTGCTCGGTGGACCCCATCAGCAGGCATCCGGTCAGGCGCCGCAGCTCGCGGCCGGTCTCCTGCTGGAGCTGCCCCCACAGGGTGTCGGCGTGCTTGAGGAGCGGGACGTACCGGGAGTCCTCGAAGTGCGCGCTGCGGAAGATGCGGGTTTCGCCGCCGGCGGCGCTGCGGTCGTGGCCGGGGGCGAAGCGGTCGTAGGCGACGACCTCCGCACCACGGGCCGCGAGACGCCAGGCGGCCTGGCTGCCCATGGTTCCCACGCCGACGACGGCGACTCGCTTCCTGGCAGCTGACACGGGGCTTTCCTTTCGTATCGCCGGGGCGCATGCTGAGCCCCTGCGTGAGGCTGTTCGATTCGAGGTGGTTTCGGGCGGAGGGGGCGGGTCCTTCGGGGGACCTCGGCTCACGAACGCCCTGTCTCGGAATTCCGGCTGCGTCCTCGGGATCTTCCGGCGAGCCGTGCCACATTGTGGAATGCTGTGCTAGTATCTGGCACAGAGAATGACAGCGGCATCCAGGGGAGTCAAGAGGTGTCCGCGAGGGAATCTGAGGATTAACAGGGGGAAACCGGATGGAAATGAAGAGCGTCACCAGGTCGCTGCGCATCCTGGAGGCGGTCGCCCAGCATCAGCCGGTCACCGTGGGGGAACTGACGAAGCTCTTCGGCCTTCCGAAGTCGACCGTGCAGCGCACCCTGGTCACGCTGGCCGAGGCCGGCTGGCTGCGGGCCAGCCGCAAGGACACCACCCGCTGGGAGATCGGCGCCCGCGTCCTGGCCGTACGGCCCGCCGCGCTCCAGGGGTCCAGCCTGTTCGCCGCAGCGCGCGAGCCCATGGTCCGCCTGAGGGACACGGTGAACGAGACGATCCACCTGTCGGTGCCGGACGCCCTGCAGTGCATGGTCGTCGTCGACCGCGTGGACTGCACTCACGCCGTACGGACGTTCCACACCGTCGGCGACACCTCGCCCCTGCACGCCACCGCGACCGGACGCGCCGTCCTGGCCCATCTGCCGAAGCAGGACGTCGAGGAGCTCATCGCGCAGGGACTGGAGCGCTACAGCGACACGACGCCCACCGACCCGGACGAACTGCGCGCCGAGCTGGACCGGATCCGCATCGACGGATACGCGGTCAACCGCAACCAGTACCGGCCGGACGTCTGCGCGATCGCCGCGCCCGTCCTCGACGAGGAGGGCACGCCACTGGCCACCGTGGCCATCTCCATGCCCGACTCGCGCTACGACGCGGACCGGCTGCCCGAGTGGGGCCGCCTGGTCGCCGACGCCGCCGCGGAGATCACGGGGCGCCGCATGGGCGCCTGAACAAGCACCTCCGACAAGGGGCCGGCCCTCACGCATCAGCGTGGGGGCCGGTCCCTTTCTCACGTCGGGCGGCAGCCGCCGCCCTGCGCCCGGCCGGGGAACGGCCGGGCGCAGGGGGCTGCCCCGCGGGGGCAAGCGCAGTCAGGGCGCTACCACCGTCCATCACCGCGGGGGGATCCCGCACGCGTGCCGTATTGTGGAACGCCATGCTAGAATCCGGCACGATCATCTCCTCGACTCCGGGAAGGAGTCAAGAGGCTGAAACCGACGAACGAACACTGACGGGGCCCCGATGGAAATGAAGAGCGTGACCAGGTCGCTGCGCATCCTGGAGGCGGTCGCCCACCACCAGCCCGTGACGGTGGGCGAGTTGACGAAGCTCTTCGGCCTGCCCAAGTCGACGGTGCAGCGCACGCTGGTCAGCCTGAACGAGGCGGGATGGCTGCGGGCGAACCGCCAGGACACCACCCGCTGGGAGATCGGCGCCCGGGTGCTCGCCGTACGTCCGGCGGCGCTTCAGGGCTCGAGTCTGTTCGCGGCGGCGAGGGAGCCCATGATCCGGCTGCGGGACGCGCTGAACGAGACGATCCACCTGTCGGTGCCGGACGCCTTGCAGTGCATGGTCGTCGTCGACCGGGTGGACTGCGCTCACGCGGTGCGGACGTACTACGCGATCGGCGACACCTCGCCCCTGCACGCCACCGCCACCGGGCGCGCGATCCTGGCCCATCTGCCACCCGCCGACGTGGACGAACTGGTCGCCCAGAGGCTGGAGCGCTACAGCGACGCGACGACGGTCGACCCGGCCGAGCTGCGCGCCGAGCTGAAGCGGGTGCGCACGGACGGCTACGCCGTCAACCGCAACCAGTACCGCCCCGATGTCTGCGCGATCGCCGCACCCGTCCTCGACGAGAACGGCACACCGCTCGCCTCCGTGGCCGTCTCCATGCCCGACTCCCGCTACGACGCCGACCGGCTGCCCGAGTGGGGCCGCCTGGTCGCCGACACGGCGTCCGGCATCAGCGACCGCCGACTGGGCGCGTGACGGCCCGGCACGCATGACAGCGCCCCCTGCTGCCGACGGCGGCAGGGGGCGTGACGCGTTCGCGCGTCAGGAGCGGCCCGCGCTCTGCTTGTCCACCACCTCCGCGAGAGCGTCCACGAAGCGGTCGAGCTCGCTCTCACGCAGGTAGATGTGGGGCGACACCCGCATGCCGCTCAGGTGCCGTACCTCCCGGTACTTCACATGCACCCGGTGCGCGTCCCGGAGCTCCTGTTCCACGGCTCTGGCGTCCAGGCCGTCGACGGAGAAGAGGCTGACCGCGCCCAGGGTCTCCGTGTCCAGCGGCGTGTGCAGCCTGAACCCGGGGATCGCGGCGGCGCGCTCCACCCAGTACCGGGTCAGCTCCCGTACGCGCGCGTGGACGGCCCGGGCCCCGATCTCCCGGTGGAAGCGCGCCGCCGGCAGGATGCCGGCCTGCAGGGCCGAGTTGTACGTGCCGAGGTTCCAGTGGTCGAACTTGTCGACGCGCAACGGCGGCGGATCGAAGGGGGCCAGCAGGGGCCAGGTGCGGTCGATGACTCCCTCCCTGACGACCAGCATGCCGTTGCCGACCGGCGCGCCCATCCACTTGTGCAGACTGGTGATGAAGAAGTCGCAGTCCAGGTCACGGAAGCTCACCGGCATCTGTGCGAAGGTCTGGGCGCCGTCCACCACGGTGAGCGTCCCGTTGTCCTTCGCCAGCCGGCACAGCCGCTTCGCCGGCACGACACGTCCCGTCCAGTGGGACATGTGGGTGATCTGAAGGACACGGGTGCGCGGTGTCAGGACCGCCGCGTACGCCTCGACGATCTCGTCGTCGCTGTCCATGAGGTCGTAGTCGGCGGTGACGACCTCGATGCCCTCGCGTTCCTGCCGCTGGAACCAGGCGGCGCGCACGCTCGGGTAGTCCCAGTGCGAGATCACGACCTGGTCGCCGGCGGCCAGCGGGATACCGAAGATCGCCGTGCACAGGCCCTCGGTGGAGTTCCGGTTCAGCGCGATCTCGCCGGGGTCGCAGTCGATCAGCTCGGCGAGTTCCGCCTTGGCCTCGGGGAGCGCGAGGTCGAGGTTGCTCCACATGTTGCGGTCGGGGTTCCGGTTGACCAGCCGGTAGGCGTCGACCGTCGCCTGCTCGACCACCAGGGGCGGCGGGCTGACCGCCGCGTTGTTCAGGTTGAGCAGGGGCTGCTGCTCCGGGTAGGCCGCGCGGACGTGCTCCCAGAAATCGTCCTGGCCAGGGGTGGGACTCGCCATGGTGCTCTTCTCCGATGTCATGGGGCCGCCCGTGCGCCGGGCGTGTCGGCTGTGGGCCCCGTGCCCGGGCCGGGGGGGAGGCCGGGCACGGGGCGACCCGCGTGCGGCCCGGGGGGAACGGGCCGGGTACGCGGGGGCTTCCCGCGCGATGCGCGATGGGGCGTGCCTCAGGGCGGAGACGCCGTCATCGCACGGGCACCGCGAGGTACTGGTACTCAAGGAACTCGTCGATCCCGACCCGGCCGCCCTCACGGCCGAGGCCGGACTGCTTGACCCCGCCGAACGGCGCGGCCGGGTTGGAGACGAGGCCGGTGTTCAGGCCCACCATGCCCACCTCCAGACTCTCGCTGACGCGCAGCCCGCGGTCCAGACCCTGGGTGAAGACGTAACCGACCAGACCCCAGGGCGTGTCGTTCGCCCGGCGCAGGACCTCGTCCTCGTCGTCGAAGGTGAGGATCGCCGCGACGGGGCCGAAGATCTCCGTGTCCATCAGACGGCTGCCGGGGTCGACGTCGGCGAGCACGGTCGGCGGGTAGAAGCAGCCCGGGCCTTCGGGCGTACGGCCGCCGACGAGCACGCGGGCACCGCGCTCGACGGCGTCGGCGACGAGCTCCGCGACCTTGGCACGTCCGGTGGCGTCGATCAGCGGGCCGACGTCGACACCGTCCCGGGTGCCGGGGCCGACCACGAGCGCGCCCATCCGCTCGGCGAGCCGCCGGCCGAACTCCTCGGCCACCGACCGGTGCACGAAGAAGCGGTTCGCGGCGGTGCAGGCCTCGCCCATGTTGCGCATCTTGGCGACCATCGCGCCGTCCACGGCCACGTCCAGGTCGGCGTCGTCGAAGACGATGAACGGGGCGTTGCCGCCCAGCTCCATCGACGTCCGTACGACGGTGTCGGCGCACTGGGCGAGCAGGATGCGGCCGACACCCGTGGAGCCGGTGAAGGACAGCTTGCGGATCCGGCCGCCGCGCAGGAGGGGTTCGCAGACCTCTCCGGCGCGGGAGGTGGTGACGACGTTCAGCACACCGTCCGGCAGCCCGGCCTCCTTGAGGATCCCGGCCAGGGCGAGGCTGGACAGCGGGGTCTGCGGAGCCGGCTTGAGGATCATCGTGCAGCCGGCCGCGATCGCCGGGCCGATCTTGCGGGTGCCCATGGCCAGCGGGAAGTTCCACGGCGTGATCAGCAGGCAGGGGCCGACCGGGCGGCGGGAGAGCAGCATGCGGTTGCGGCCGTCGGGCAGGGTGCCGCAGCCGCCGTCGATGCGGACGGCTTCCTCGGAGAACCAGCGGAAGAACTCGGCGGCGTAGGCGACCTCTCCCCTGGCCTCGGCGAGCGGCTTGCCCATCTCGGCCGTCATCAGGTGGGCGAGTTCGTCGGTGCGCTCGATGATGAGCTCGTAGGCGCGGCGCAGGATCTCGCTGCGGGCCCGGGGTGCTGTACGTGCCCACTCGGCCTGGGCCTGGACGGCGGCCTCCTCGGCGAGCCGGGCGTCCTTGGGGCCCGCGTCGGCGACGTGGCAGAGGATCTCGCCGGTGGCGGGGTCGTCGACGGGCATGGTGGTGCCGTCCGCGGCGTCCACCCAGGCACCGCCGATGAACAACTGGTTCAGTACCTCGGTCATGATGTCTCTCCTGTGTGATCGGCGGCGGGGTCGAGCAGTTCCGCGAGGTGCAGAGCGCGGATGTCCCGGTCGCCTGCGAGGTGGTCGATCTGGGTGGCGCAGCTGAAGCCGTCGGCCACGACGGGGCGGCCGTCGAGCTTGTCGATGCGGGGTTTCAGGGCGAGATCGGCGACAGCCATGGAGGTGTCGTAGTGCTCTGCCTCGAAGCCGAAGTTGCCGGCGAGTCCGCAGCAGCCCTCGGCCTCGTCGACGCTGTCTACGCCGAGGCGGCGCAGAAGGTCGGCGGGGCGTCGGTCCTTGAAGGTGGCGTACTCGTGGCAGTGGGTCTGGAGCACGACGTTCTCGGGCAGCGGCGGCGGGCTCCAGTCCTGGTCGGCGAGGTCGGTGAGGGCCCCGGTGAAGGTGTGGACGCGGCTCGCCACGCGCTGGGCGGCCTCGGTGCCGAGCAGTTCGGGGACGTCACGCTTCAGTGCGGCGGCGCAGCTCGGCTCGGCCACGATGATCGGCCGGTCGTCACCGTCGTCGAGGGCGTCGACGGTGCGGGCCATGATCTTGCGGGCGACGTTCAGCTGTCCGGTGCTGACCCAGGTCAGCCCGCAGCACAGTCCGTCCTGCGGCGCGCAGGAGATACCGGCGTCGGCGAGCACACGGCTCGCGGCTCCCGCGACCTCGGGACGGAAGGCGCGGGTGAAGCTGTCGACGAAGAGCACGGCCTTCGCCTGCTCCGCGGTTCTGGCGGCGCGCAGGGTCTTGCGCAGGGCGCGGCGGGAGGCGAAGGCGGGGATCCTGCGCTTCGTCGTGACGCCGCCGAGACGGGCGAGCAGCCGCCCGGCCGGCCCGCGCAACAGTGCGTTGATCGGCCGGGCGGCGTATCCGGCCAGGGCGGAGGTCCTGGGCAGCCAGCCCAGTGAATAGTGGGAGCGGGGGCGCAGGCGGCCCTTGTAGTGCTGGTGGAGGAACTCGGCCTTGTAGGTGGCCATGTCGACGCCGACCGGACAGTCACTGGAGCAGGCCTTGCACGACAGGCACAGATCGAGGGCGTCCTTGACCTCGGTCGAGCGCCAGCCGTCGGTGACGGCCTCGCCGCGGACCATCTCCTGGAGCATGCGGGCCCGGCCACGGGTGGAGGCGTTCTCCTCGCCCGTGGCCCGGTAGCTCGGGCACATCACGCCGCCCGCATCGCTGCGGCAACGGCCGACACCGACGCAGCGGCGCACGGCACCCGCGAATCCGTCCTCGTCGTGCGGGAAGCCGAACGTCGTGTCCAGCAGTGGGAGTTCCCGCAGCGCGAGGTCGGCGTCCAAGGGAGCCGGGTCGACGATCACGCCGGGGTTGAGCAGCCCGTCGGGGTCGAAGACCTGCTTGAACGCGGCGAACGCGGCGATCATGCGGTGGCTGTACATCACCTTCAGCAGCTCGCTGCGCGCCCGCCCGTCACCGTGCTCACCGGACAGCGTGCCGCCGTGCTCGACGACCAGCGCGGCGGCCTCGGTCAGGAAGCGGCGCATGACCGCCCGCCCGGCCTCGGTGGCCGGGTCGAAGTCGATGCGTACGTGGACGCATCCCGCGCCGAAGTGCCCATACAGCACGCCGGTCAGGTCGTGGGTGGTCAGCAGCTTGCGGAAGTCGCGCAGGTAGGCGGCGAGGTTCTCGGGCGCGACGGCGGCGTCCTCCCAGCCCGGCCAGGACTCCCCGCCGTCCACCAGCCGGGCGGCCAGACCGGCCCCGTCCTCACGCACCCGCCACAGCGAGCGCCGTTCGGCCGGGCTCTCCACGACCCGGCCGCCGGTCATCCGCCCGCGGGCCTTGAGCACATCCAGCAGCTCAGCGGCGCGGGCGTTGACCGCTGCCTGGTCATCGCCTTCCAGCTCGACGTACAGCCAGGCGCGGCCCTCGGGCAGGCCGGTGACGGAGTCCGGGCCGCGGCGGGCGCGCATGGTGGCCACGATCGCCTCGTCCATGCCTTCGACCGCGCTGGGCGCGAAGCGCAGGATCTCCGGCACATCCTCGGCCGCCTCGACCACATCCTCGTAGCCGAGCGTGAGCAGTGTGGATGCCTGTGCGGTCGCCACCAGGCGGACCGTCGCTGCGGTGACGACCGCACAGGTGCCTTCGGTGCCCACGAGCGCGCGGGCCATGTCGAAGCCGTTCTCGGGCAGCAGGTGATGCAGCTGGAAGCCGGAGACCTGGCGCGGGATGCGGCCCAGCTCGGTCCGGATCAGCGCCAGGTTGTCCTCGACCAGCCGCCTGAGGCCGGCTTCGAGCCGGGCGACGCGCCGCACAGCCTCCGCGTCGCCCGGCTCCGCGGCACGCAGCCCGGAGTGGTCGGCGACGGCCCGCACGCCGTCCGCCGTCACGATCTCCAGGGCCTCGACGTGGCCGCTGGTCCGCCCGTCGCGCACCGACCGGTTGCCGCACGCGTCGTTGCCGATCATGCCGCCGAGGGTGCAGCGGCTGTGCGAGGACGGATCCGGACCGAAGTCGAGCCCGTGCAGGGCGGTCGCGCTGCGCAACGCGTCGAGGACGACACCGGCCTCGATCCGCGCGGTGCGCGCCTCCTCGTCGATGTCCAGGATCCGGTTCATGTAGCGGGAGAAATCCAGCACCACACCCGGCCCGACGGCATTGCCCGCCATGCTGGTGCCGCCGCCCCGGGCCGTGACCGGGATGCCCGCCTCACGGCAGGCCCGCACCACCGTGACCACGTCGTCGGCGGTGCGCGGGAAGGCCACGGCCCGCGGCGGCACACGGTAGTTCGAGGCGTCGTAGGCGTAAGGCCCCGTGGCCCCCGGGCCGGTCTCCACCCGCAGGCCGGGAGCGATCTCGGCGATGCGGTCCGTCAGACCCGCCAGGTCGCGGGTGGCTGTCGTCATCGCTCCGCCGCTCCCGAGGTACCGGCCTCCACGGCGTTCGCCCACGCCTGGAGACCCTCGTCGACGCCCGCCTCGTCGATCACGAGCGCGGGGATCATGCGGACGACCTGGTTCGAGGCGCCGCACAGCAGCAGGAGCAGGCCTTCGTCGATCGCGGCGCGCTGCACGCGGGCGGCGGTCTCGGGGTCGGGGCTGCCGTCCTCGGTGACGAACTCGGTGGCGAGCATGAGGCCGAGGCCGCGGACGTCTCCGATGCCCGGGGTCCGGTCGGCCACGGCCTCCAGGCCCTGGCGGAGCCGCTTGCCCATCGCCTCGGCGTTCTCGACGAGCTTCTCGTCGCGTACGACGTCCAGCGTCGCGCAGGCGGCGGCGCAGGCGACGGCGTTGGCGCCGTACGTGCCGCCCTGCGAGCCGGGCCAGGCCTTCGTCATCAGTTCCTCGGAGGCGGCGATGCCGGAGAGGGGGAAGCCGCTGGCCAGTCCCTTGGCGGTGACGAGGATGTCGGGGGTGACGCCGAAGTGGTCGTGGCCCCAGAAGCGGCCGGTGCGGCCGACGCCGGTCTGCACCTCGTCGAGGATCAGCAGGAAGCCGTGCCGGTCCGCCCGCTCCCGCAAACCTTCCAGGAAGGCGCGGTTCGCGGGGACGTAGCCGCCCTCGCCGAGGACCGGCTCGACGATGATCGCGGCCGTGTCGGCGGGCGACGAGATCGTCTGGAGGGTGTAGTCGAGTTCCTTCAGGGCGAAGCGGGTGGCGGTCTCCTCGTCCCAGCCGTAGCGGAAGGCCGTCGGGAAGGGGGTGACGACCACACCGCTCATCAGCGGTGAGAACCCGGACCGGAAGCGGATGCCGGAGGTGGTCATGGAGGCGGCGGCGACGGTACGGCCGTGGAATCCGCCGTGGCAGACGATGACGTTCGGCCGGCCGGTGGCCTGGCGGGCCAGCCGCAGTGCCGCCTCGACGGCCTCGCTGCCGGAGTTGGTGAAGAACAGGCTGTCCAGGCCGGCCGGCAGCACCTCGCCCAGCTTGTCGACCAGGCGGCGCAGCGGCTGGTGCATGACGGTCGTGTACTGGCCGTGGATCAGCGTGCCCACCTGCTCCTGCGCCGCCGCCACGACCTTGGGGTGGCAGTGCCCGGTGCTGGTGACGCCGATGCCGGCGGTGAAGTCGAGGTAGCGGCGGCCGTCCTCACCGTAGAGGTGGACGCCCTCGCCCCGGGCCGCCACTACGGGCGTGGCCTGGCGAAGGTGCGGCGACAGTGCGGTCATGGTGTCTCCCGGCCGTACGACGAGGTCTGGTTGCTTGGCTCAGCTCCGGTGTCCGAGCATCCAAGCCGCCGCGCAACGCCACAACGCCTGATCTGTCCAGCCGGAACCCGTTGTTCGGACGTTGTGTCAGCCACCGAACCTCCCAGGCACCGCCTGCCCCGCCCGTGGACAGCTCTTGCGCAGGTCAGCCCCGCTTGTCAGAGTGACCGGGCACGCAGGGAGGCACTGTGGAAGATCACCCCCCGACATTCGGCCGGGACCTCGCCCCGGCCGGTCGCGCACCCACCCTCGCCGACGTCCTCGCCCTGCCGGTCCTGGCCGCCGGACAGCCCCAGGTCGTCACGGGGCTGACCGCGCTGGACCGGCCGGTGCGCTGGGTGCACATCACCGAGCTGACGGACCCGGCCTCCTTCCTCAAGGGCGGCGAACTGGTCCTGACCACGGGCATGCCCCTGCCCGAGGACGCCGCGGGTGTCCGCCGTTACGTCGACGAACTGACCGAGGTGGGAGCGGCCGCCCTGGTCATCGAACTCGTACGCCGCTATCACCGGCCGCCCGATGCCCTCGTGCAGGCGTGCAGGGCACGGGGGCTCCCCCTGGTCACCCTCGCCCGGGACGTCAACTTCCTGGAGGTGACGCAGGTCGTGCACGCGCTGATCCTGGGCAACCAGGCCGACGCGATGCGGCGGACCCAGCGGATCCACGAGGCGTTCACGGCTCTGACGTTGCGCGGCGCGGGGCCGGAGGACGTGGTGCGCGCGGCGGCGGAGATGAGCGGCCGCACGGTCGTCCTGGAGAACCTGGTGCACCAGGCACTGATCTGCGAGCCCTCGGGGAGCACGGTGGAGGAGGCGCTCGGGGACTGGGAGCGGCGCTCCCGGGCGGCCGAGCCCGGCTACCACACCGAGGTGGCCGGCCCGGAGGGCTGGCTCACCGCGCCCGTCTCCTACCAGGGCGAACGCTGGGGGCGTCTGGCCATGCTGCCCGCGGACGGGCCGGCTTTCGGGCCGGAGCACACCACCGTCCTGGAGCGGACGGCCATGGCCCTGACCGTGGCCCGGCTCATCCACTCCACGCCGTGGGAGCACACGGCCCACCGCACGGTCCTGCGGGAGCTGGCGGAGCAGCGCCACCACTCCGCCGAGGACGTCCGCGCCCGCTGCGCCGCGCTGGGCCTGCCCACGGAGGCCGGTGTCTTCCTGGCGATCCTCGTGGACCCGGGCCCCGGCGGGGAGGGCGCCGAGCCGGAGACCCGGCTGCACCGGGAGCTGAGGTCGGCCGGGATCCCGGCCCTCGTCGGCGAACTGTCCCCCGGCCGCCTCGGCGTCCTGCTGGCCCTGCGCCCCGCCCAGCCCTGGCGGCCCGTGGCCGAACGGCTGAGCCGCACCGCGCTGGCCGTGGCGCCGCAGGCGATCGTCGGAGTCGGCTCGGAGGTGGCGGATCTCGCCGACACCGCACGCTCGTTCCGGGAGGCGGCCCGGGTCATAGAGGCCACCCCGCCCGGCCAGGACCTCCCCGAGGACCGTTCCTTCCACGAGCTGCCGGACATCGACCTGCGCCGGCTGCTGTACGCGCTGCGCGAGGACACCCGGATCCAGGACTACACCGAACGCCGGCTGGGCCGGCTCATCGACCACGACACCCGGCACGGCACCGACCTGCTGACGACCCTGGGCCACTACCTCGACGCCGCCGGCAACAAGACCACGGCGGCCCGTCGCGGCGGTCTGTCGAGGGAGACCATGTACCAGCGCCTGCGCACCATCGAACGCCTCCTCGACACCGACCTGGAATCCGGCGAGCGCCGCACCGAACTCCATGTGGCCCTCACGGCGTTGCGGGTGCTGCGCGCCGACCGGGGGCCGCACCCCCTGTAACGCTTTGCGCGTCCCGTTCCAAGAACAAGTGACAGGCACCTGTCGAGGAGAAGGGGACATCGGTGGACGACGCGGAACGGTTACGGAGTGGGCCCGCTGCGGCAGTCGGTGATCCGGGGCCCTTCGAGGAGTTCTACCGGCGTCACGTCGACGCGGTGCTGCGTTTCGTGGCCCGCCGGGTGGACGATCCGCACACGGCCGCCGACCTGACGGCCGAGATCTTCCTCGCGGTCCTCGACTCGGCCCCCACCTACCGCCCGCACCTCGGCAGCGAGACGGCCTGGCTGTACGGCATCGCGCGCAACGTCGTGTCGTCGGAGCGCCGCCGGGTCGCCCGGGAGACCGAGCGTGATCTGCGCATCTCCGGGCGGCGGTTGCTGGAGCCCGACGACATCGCCCGCATCGAGGACAAGCTCGACGCGGAGAGCCCCGGGCGGCGGGTGCTGGCCGCGCTGGAGCGGCTCCCCGAGGGCGAGCGGGCCGTCATGGAACTGATCGCGGTGGACCAGCTCACGGTCACCGAGGCGGCGGCGGCACTGGGCATCCGCCAGGTCACGGCCCGGGTTCGGCTGCACCGGGCGCGCAAGGCACTGCGCGAGGAGACGGAGTGCGGGACCGCACAGGCGGCGGAGGCATCGCTGGTGTACGTGGCGAGGGGGGAAGCATGAGCACGAGGACGACGTTCGAGGACCGGCTGCTCGGTGAGCTGAAGAAGGAGATCGAGCTGCGCGGGGCCGGGCCCGGAGCGGACACGGGCAGGGCGACGGCCTCCGTGCGCCGGTTCGCCCCGCGTCGGACCGCCGTGCTGGTGGTGGCCTGTGCTGCGGCGTGGGCCGCCACGGTGGTGGTGCCCGGCTCGCCCGCCGAC
The DNA here is from genome assembly GCF_004803895.1 of Streptomyces hawaiiensis. Lineage (NCBI taxonomy): Bacteria > Bacillati > Actinomycetota > Actinomycetes > Kitasatosporales > Streptomycetaceae > Streptomyces > Streptomyces hawaiiensis. The sequence continues at coordinate 800,352 of NZ_CP021978.1, forward strand.
TCCAGCGCGTTCGCGGTGGAGCGCCACGACGACGGCAGTGTCGAACTCACCGTCAAGGACCCGAGCTTCGGCATTGACGCCCAGCTGGCGCTGGCCGAGCGCGTGCGCCCGTGGGGCATCAAGGTGAACGTGGTCGCTCCCGAGGACGTGTGCGGCTCGTGGGGCGTCCCCCGGGTCATGGTTCTCACTCATGCGGGCGACCCCATTCGCAGCTGGCCGGTCACCCTGCGCCGGGGCAGCACGCTGGTGATCGACAACTCCTGGGGCGAGCCGGTGTCCAAGGACGAGATCGAGCACTACGAGGTCAAGCCCTGCGACCGGTGAACCGGCGGCTGGGCTGGCTCGACGCGTTACGCGGCCTCGCCGCACTCGTCGTGGTCTTCGACCACTCGTCCCACACCTTCATGCCGGACTTCCGGGGGAGTTGATGCCGCAGTTCAACACCAGCCGCTACGGCATCATGGTGTTCTTCCTGGTCAGCGGCTACATCATCCCGGCGTCACTGGAACGCCGGGGCTGCGTGCGGGAGTTCTGGATCGGCCGGGTCTTCCGGGTGTACCCGCTGTGGGCGGTCGTCGTCACGGTGCTGCTCGCCGTCGACTTCCTGGGACTCGTGGAGCTGCGCGGCTTCGGCGCGCAGAGCGCTGTCGCCGTGGCCGTCGCCCACACCACCATGCTCCAGGAGCTGCTGGGGACGCCCAATGTCCTGCTCGTCCTGTGGACGCTCTCGTACGAGATGTGCTTCTACCTGCTGGTCGTCGCCCTCTTCACGGTCCGGCTGCACCACCGGTCCGCGTCGGTCGCCGTAGTCCTGGCCGTGCTCGCCGTGGTGAGCGCGGTGGCGGGGGCGGTGCTGCCGGTGTCCGCGCTGTCCGGGCTGGTCGGCACCGGTCCGCTGATCGCGTTCGCGTCGATCATCATGGCGGTCGCTCTGTGCTGTGCGAGCTCCGCCTCACCGGCACTGCGGGTGTTCGGGGGTGTGCTGGGCGGAGCGCTGGCGCTCGTGCTGGTTCCGTTCAACGGCACGGTCCCGTTGTGGGAGGGCCTGGTGATCCTCGCCGTCATGTTCCTCGGTACCGCGGTCCACCGAGCCGAGCGCGGACAGAGCACCTGGCACCGGGCCGCGGTCGCCGCGGCCCTGGTGGTTGTCTGTGCCGTCGGAAGCGCCTACCGGTACGGCGACGGCCACCACTTCACACGGCGCGGCTGGATCGTGGCGTTCCTGCTGGCCGTGCTCACCTTCGCTGCCGGACTGTCGCGGCGCCACCGGCTCGTACCGCGGCTGCTGACCGGTCTGGGAGCGATCAGCTACTCGGTCTATCTCGTGCACCCGGTGCTGCTGGCGGTGATCGACGGCACCGTCGGCCGCAGGCGCGACGACCACGTCGTACTCGAAGTGGCCTTCTTCACCCTCCTGTTGCCGCTGTGCGTCCTGACCCACCGGTACGTCGAGGTCCCGGGCCAGGCCTGGGGTCGCAGGCTGGCGTACCGGTCGGGTGGTCAGGTGTCGAAGTCCACCGTCAACGCATCGGACACCGGGAACGACTGGCACGTGAGGACGTAGCCCGCGTCGACCTCGGACGGTTCGAGGGCGAAGTTGCGGCGCATGTCGGCCTTGCCGTCGGTGACCTGGGCGCGGCAGGTGCCGCAGACGCCGCCCTTGCAGGCGAAGGGCAGGTCGGGGCGGGTCTGCTGGGCGCCTTCGAGGATGCTGCGGTCGCGGGACAGGGGGACGTGGTGGAGCGGCCGTCGAGGGTGACGGTGACCTGGCTGACCGGGCCGGTGGGGCCCGTCTCGGTGTGGTGGACCTCGCGGACGGGCTCGTCGTCGGCGTAGAAGAGTTCCTGGTGGACGCGGTCGGCGGGCACGCCGAGGCCGGTCAGGACCTGCTGGGCGGCGCGGACCATGCCGTGCGGGCCGCACAGCCACCAGTGGTCGGCAAACTCCACGCCGACCAGCGCGTCGACGAGGGCGGAGAGCCGCTCGGCGTCGAGGCGGCCGGAGAGCACCTCGGCCTCGCGGGGCTCGCGGGAGAGGACGTGGGCGAGCTGGAACCGCGTGGGGTAGAGGTCCTTCAGGTCGGCGAGTTCGTCGGCGAACATCACCGTGCCGGTGCGGCGGTTGCCGTAGAGGAGGGTGACGCGCGAGCGGGAGTCGGCGGCCAGGACGGACTCGGCGATGGAGACCATGGGCGTGATGCCGGAACCGGCGGCGATCAGGACGTGGTGGCCGTGGGTGGTGAGGTCGGGCGTGAAGGCGCCGGTGGGTGCCATCACCTCGACGGTGTCGCCGGGGCGTACGTCGTGCACCAGCCAGGAGGAGAACAGGCCGCCCGGCACGACCCGGACGCCGATGCGCGGCGCTGTGCCGGCGGGTGCGCAGATCGAGTACGAGCGGCGCTCGTCCCGGCCGTCGATGTCACGGCGCAGGGTGAGCGACTGGCCGGGCGCGAAGGTGAACTCCTCGGCCAGCTCGGCCGGGATGTCGAAGCTCACAGCTGCCGCGTCCTCGCACAGCGGCTGCACGGCGGCGACCCGCAGGGGGTGGAAGACCGGACGTCGGCGGGCACTCGGGCGTGCCGCCGGGGCGGGGGCCGGCTCCATCAGGTCCTCCATCAGATCTCCTTGAGGTACTCGAACGGCTCGCGGCAGGCGAGGCAGCGCCACAGGGACTTGCAGGACGTGGCGCCGAAGCGGGAGGTCTCCTCGGTGTCGGGGTGACCGCAGCGGGGGCAGGGCACCGAGCGTCGGGCCGGCGACAGCACGAGCGGGACCGGGCCGGTGGCGCGCGCCGGTGCGGCGCCGGGCGGGGCGATGCCGTGCTCGGCGAGCTTGCGCCGGCCGGCCGCCGTGATCCAGTCACTGCTCCACGGCGGGTCGAGGACCGTGCGGATCTCCACGCGCGCGTACCCCGCCTCGCGCAGCCGGGCGGCCACGCCGGCACGCATCTCCGCCATCGCCGGGCAGCCCGAGTAGGTCGGGGTCAGGCTCGCGACCACCGTTCCCTCCGGGGTCAGCGACACCTCGCGCAGCACTCCGAGGTCGGCCAGCGTGAGCATGGGCAGTTCGGGGTCGGGCACCTGCTCGGCGATGCGCCGGGCCCGTCGCGCGTCCGGGAGTGCCGTCACCATGACGCCTCCGGGTGGGCGCGGGCCACACCCTGCAACTCGGCCAGCAGCGGGGCGAGATGCTCGGTGTGCTCGCCTGCGCGGCCCGAGCCGGGCAGCGGGCGGTAGACGGGCATGGGCAGCCCGGCCGCCTCGGTGACCTGGCGCAGGACGGCGACGACCTCGTCGCGGACGTCGTACGCCGTGAACAGCTCGCCCAGGTAGGGCGCCACCTGTTCCTGCGCCTTGCGCATCCGGCGGTGCGACTCCTCGGTGCCGTCGCCGAGGCGCACGGCCCACTCGGCCGCGTACTGGCGGTGGTACGCCAGCTCCTTCACGCCCTTGGCGGCGATCGCCGCGAGCACCGGGTCTCCGTGTGCGGTGAGCCGCTCGAAGTGCGCGAGGCGCCAGCCGGCGAACACCAGCAGCCGCACGATGGTGAACGCGAAGTCGCCATTGGGGAGTTCGGCCAGGCGTACGTTGCGGAAGTCGCCGGCGTCACGGAAGTAGGCGTAGGCGTCCTCGCCGCGGCCGGTGCCGTCGACCTGGCCCGCGCGGGAGTAGAGCAGACGGGCCTGGCCGAGCAGGTCGAGCCCGATGTTGGCCAGCGCCACCTCCTCCTCCAGCTCGGGGGCGCGGGTGGTCCACTCGGCGAGCCGCTGGGCGGCGACCAAGGCGTCGTCGGCCAAGGTCACGCAGAGGGCGGCCAGTTCACCGGCGTCCACACCCTCGGGTAGGGCGGTGTCCACGCCGTGCAGGGGGTCCTCGAAGCCGGTGCCGTAGGCCCAGCGGGTGTCGTCCTCGTGTCCCTCGGCGAGGGTCATGTAGACGTGGTCGTCGCTCATGCCCTGTCCTTCAGATGTGGGGGACGTCGTCGGGGATGTCGTAGAAGGTCGGGTGCCGGTAGACCTTGTCGGCGCTGGGCTCGAAGAAGGGGTCCTTCTCGTCGCGGGTGGAGGCGGCGATGTGCTCGGAGCGCACGACCCAGATCGAGACGCCCTCGTTGCGCCGGGTGTACAGGTCGCGGGCGTGGGTGAGCGCCATGCGGTCGTCGGCGGCGTGCAGCGAGCCCACGTGGACGTGGTTCAGCCCGCGCTTGCCGCGCACGAACACCTCGTACAGCGGCCAGTCCTGCTTGTCGGCGGTCATGCCACCGCTCCCTTCCGCTCGCGGGCCGCCTGCTTGGCCGCGTGGGCGGTGGCCGCCTCGCGCACCCAGGAGCCCTCCTCGTGAGCCGTGCGGCGCCGTTGCATCCGCTGGTCGTTGCACGGGCCGTCGCCCTTGATGACCCGCATCAGCTCGTCCCAGTCGGGCGTGCCGAAGTCGTGGTGGCCCCGCTCCTCGTTCCAGCGCAGCTCCGGGTCGGGGAGCGTAACGCCGAGCTTCTCGGCCTGCGGGACGGTCATGTCGACGAAGCGCCGGCGCAGTTCGTCGTTGCTGTGCCGCTTGATCTTCCAGGCCATGGACCGCGCCGAGTTGGGCGAGGCGTCGTCGGGCGGGCCGAACATCATCAGCGACGGCCACCACCAGCGGTTCACCGCGTCCTGCACCATCTCGCGCTGCTCCGGGGTGCCGCGCATCATGGTCATCAGCAGCTCGTAGCCCTGCCGCTGGTGGAACGACTCCTCCTTGCAGATCCGCACCATGGCGCGTGCGTACGGCCCGTACGAGGAGCGGCACAGCGGCACCTGGTTGCAGATCGCGGCGCCGTCCACGAACCAGCCGATCACCCCGACGTCCGCGAAGCTCAGCGTCGGGTAGTTGAAGATCGACGAGTACTTCTGGCGGCCCTCGATCAGCCGCCCGGTCAGATCGGCGCGGTCGGCGCCCAGCGTCTCCGCCGCCGAGTACAGGTACAGCCCGTGCCCGGCCTCGTCCTGGACCTTGGCGAACAGAATGGCCTTGCGGCGCAGCGACGGGGCGCGGGTGATCCACTCGCCCTCCGGCTGCATGCCGATGATCTCCGAGTGCGCGTGCTGCGCGATCTGACGGATCAGCGTCTTGCGGTAGCCCTCCGGCATCCAGTCACGCGGCTCGATCCGCTGGTCCCGCGCGATCGTCGCGTCGAAGTGCTGCTGGAGCTCCGGCTCGGCGCCGTCCGTCCCCACGGGGCTGGAGCGTGTCGTATCCATCCGTCCCACTTCCCAACCGACCATTCGTTCGGTTCATCATAGAACAGGCACGCGCGCGGTGGTAGATGTTCGGTCGGGCCATGAGGTTTTCTGGGCCGCAGCCGTAGCATCAGCAGTACGAGGCCCAAGGAGTCCTGAATGACCAGCGAGACGACGGCCTCCCGGGCGCCGGAGCCGATGGGGCAGCGGCGCGGTGAGCCCCTCCCCCACGATCTGCTCGACGACGCGGAGCGCCTGACGCGCGAGCAGCTGCGGGAGCTCCAGCTCGACCGCCTGCGCCGGAGCCTGCGACACGCCTACGACAACGTGGAGGCGTACCGCGAGAAGTTCGACGCGGCCGGGGTCTGCCCCGACGACTGCCGCTCGCTGGCGGACCTGTCCCGTTTCCCCTTCACCATGAAGGCCGATCTGAGGGACACCTACCCGTTCGGCATGTTCGCCGTGCCCATGGACCAAGTGCGGCGCGTGCACGCCTCCAGCGGCACCACCGGCCGCCCCACGGTGGTCGGCTACACGGAGAACGACCTGTCGATGTGGGCGGGCCTCGTCGCCCGTTCGATCCGCGCCGCCGGCGGCCGCCCGGGTCACAAGGTGCACATCTCCTACGGCTACGGGCTGTTCACCGGCGGGCTCGGCGCGCACTACGGCGCGGAGCGCGCCGGCTGCCTGGTGATCCCGGCCTCCGGGGGCATGACCGCGCGCCAGGTGCAGATCATCCAGGACTTCCGGCCCGAGATCGTCATGGTCACCCCGTCCTACATGCTCACCCTGCTCGACGAGTTCGAACGGCAGGGCATCGACCCGCGCGGCAGCAGTCTGCGGGTGGGCATCTTCGGTGCCGAGCCGTGGACGGAGGAGATGCGCCGCGAGATCGAGGAGCGGACGGACATCCACGCCGTCGACATATACGGCCTGTCCGAGGTGATCGGTCCCGGTGTCGCCCAGGAGTGCGTGGAGACCAAGGACGGACTGCACGTGTGGGAGGACCACTTCTACCCCGAGGTCGTCGACCCGGTCACGGGTGAGGTGCTGCCCGAGGGCGAGGAGGGCGAGCTGGTCTTCACGTCCCTGACCAAGGAGGCCCTGCCGGTCGTCCGCTACCGCACCCGCGATCTGACCCGGCTGCTGCCCGGCACGGCCCGGCCCGCGTTCCGCCGCATCCAGAAGATCACCGGGCGCTGCGACGACATGATCATCCTGCGCGGGGTGAACGTCTTCCCCAGCCAGATCGAGGAGATCGTGCTGCGCACGCCAGGCGTCGCCCCGCACTTCCAGATCCGGCTGACCCGGCGCGGCCGCCTGGACCACATGACCGTCCTCGTCGAGACCCGCCCCGGCGCTGGCCCCGAGCAGCGCGAAGCCGCAGCCGGGACGATCGCGAAGGCCGTCAAGGGCGGCATCGGCATCACCGCCGACGTGACGATCGTCGAACCGGAGACCCTGGAGCGCTCCGTCGGCAAACTCCGCCGGGTCAAGGACCTGCGCGAGGCGTGATGCGGGCCGGTCGCGGCAGCTGTCACGAGCGGCACCTCGCCTCGGGCACCGGGACGCCGGCGGCCGGGCCGGGGTCGCTCGCTTCGGGAGCCTCCGCATCCGTGAGACCTGCGGCCGGCTTGCGGATGAGGAGCAGGGCCGCGTCGTCGTGCAGCCGGCCGCCGACATGGGCCAGCAGTTCGTCGTGGAGCGCGCCGAGGGTGTGCGCCGGCTCGTGGGAGACATGCCGCTCCAGGCCTTCGGCGAGGGGGTAGAAGGCGCGGCCGCCGTCGCGGGCCTCGGTGACCCCGTCGGTGTAGAGCAGCAACTGGTCGCCGTCGGTGAAGGGGAGCGCCTGGAGCCCGGGGGTGTGGCCGGTGAGGGCGCGCAGCCCGAGGGGCGGGGCCGGGTGTGCGGGTTCCACCGCGGTGATGCTCCCGGAGGCACTCACCAGCAGCGGGGGCGCGTGCCCGCAGTTCACCACCTCCAGATGCCCCGCTCGCGGGTATCCGGCGACCACGGCGGTGACGAAGTCGTCGTGGCCGAGGTTGCGTGCGAGGCTCCGCTCGATCCTGTCGACCACGGCGAGCAGATCGGGCTCGTCGTGGGCGGCCTCGCGGAAGACACCGAGCACCAGCGCGGCGGTCCCGACGGCGGGCAGCCCCTTGCCGCGCACGTCGCCGACGATCAGCCGCACCCCGTGCGGGGTGGGTATCAGCGCGTACAGGTCACCGCCGATACGGGCCTCGGCCGCCGCGGCGCTGTAGCGGACGGCCGCCTGGAACGGCCCGACGGTCGACGGCACGGGCCGGAGCAGCGCGTGCTGCGCGGTCTCCGCGACCGAGCGGACGGCGGCGAGCACCCGTTCCCGGCGCCCGCGCAGGGCGCTGGCCAGGCCGCTCGCGAGGGTGACGGCGACCAGGGCCGACAGCACGGCGGCCAGCTCCCGGCCCGGCACTCCGTCCCGTATCCCGAGCGTCACCCCGAGCGCCGCTGCGAGGAAGCCGACGCAGCAGACCCCGCGCGGTCCGTTGGTCGTGGCCGCCAGGGCGGGCCCGGCCGCGAGCAGGGGCAGCCAGATCATCCCCGCTCCGCCGGCGAGGTCGGCGGACACGACGGCGGCGACGACGAGGACGGGCAGGACGGGTGTTCCGGCGGTCAGCCGCGCGACGGCGCGCCTGCGGACCGAAGCCCCGGTGCCGGCCACTCGGTTGCCGATCGGCCGTACCGGCCGGTGGTCGACGCCATGGTTCCGGGCTTGGCTCATGTCTGTCCGCAGTCCTCACCTGTGCACGGGGCACGTTCCTGAAATGTCTGTTTCATCCAGGGAACGGGGTGAGCGCGGTCACGGCAAGAAGCGGATTTTCAGATAGTGAGCGAGAGGGTCCTGGTCACGCGGCTCGCGGTCGGGAGCAGCCGCTCGCGGATCTCGGGCACCCGGGAGAGCCGGTTCGAGGGCAGCGAGACGCCGAGGGAGCCGAGCGTGTCCCCGCTGTAGACCGGGACGGCGACGCAGACCGTGCCGAGGGCGTACTCCTCCAGATCCGTGATGGCCGGGGCCAGGGGCGGGGTCTCCAGCCGCCGGAGCAGTTCCGGGAGGCTGGTGATCGTGCGCGGGGTGAGGTCGGCGAGGTGGTGGCGGGAGAGGTAGTCCTGGCGGGCCTCCTCGTCCAACTCTCGCAGGACGGACTTGCCCAGTGCGGTGGCGTGCCCGGCGTCCTCGAAGCCCACCCAGAGATCGACGCGCGGGGTCCCGGGGCCGTCGACGATCTCGGCGACCCGGATCTCGCCGTCCTCGTAGAAGGTGAGGTAGGCGGCGCTCCCGAGCTCGTCCCGCAACGCGGCGAGGGCGGGCCGGACGCGGCTGAGCAGCGCCTGCGCACGCCCCGTGGACTGCAGGGTCTGGAGTTTGTCGCCGAGGACGAACCCGCCGTCGTCCAGCTTTCGCACGTACCCGTCGTGCACCAGGGTCCGCAGCAGGTGATAGGCCGTGGCCAGGGGCAGGCCCGTCTCGCGCGCCAGCTGTTTGGCCGGCGCGCCGTTGTCGTGCGCGCTCACCGCCTCCAGCAGCCGCATGGCCCGTTGCACGGAGTTGATGAGCGTGGGGCCGTCTTGCGCACCCATACGAACAGCGTGCGCCAGGCGTACGGCCCGGGCAAGGGGGGTGCCTGATGGGGCGGCGCGTTCCGGTTGCCGTACCACCTCGTGCCAGGCCCCTGTGAGCGTCGGAGCCGGACCACGGACGCGCGGCCGAGCAGACACGGGCGACCGCCTCGCGCGCGGGCCGTCGAACGCGTAGGTGCGCCCGCGGGATACGTGGGCGTCGCCCCCTGCGGGCAGGAGAGGCGCCAGTGCCTGCGGGGCGGGCAGGCCCGTCTCGGCGCGTGGCGCCCCGTCGCACCGGTATCTGCAGGGCAGGCAACCCCGTCTCGGCGCGTGGCGCCCCGCCCCGCCGGTGCCTGCGGGGCGGCGGGCAGCCCCCGTCTCGGTGCACGGCCCGCTGTCCCACCGATATCTGTGGGGCAGGCAATCCCGCCTCGGTGCGTCGCCAGCCATCCCACCGGTGCCTGCCGGGCGGGCAGCCCCGTCTCGGTGCACGGCCCGCCGTCCCACCGGTATCTGCGGGGCAGGAAATCCCGCCCCCGGTGCGTCGCCAGCCATCCCACCGGTGCCTGCCGGGCGGGCAGCCCCGTCTCGGTGCATCGCCGGCCGTCGGGCCTGGTGGCGGGCGCCGGGGCGTCTCCCGGCCCGGGACGCACGGCTCTCGCCGCCCGTGGGGCAGGGCCTCGAGCCCGGCCGCACGAGGCCTCGTTTCCCCTGGTGACGCCCGCAGGCCCCGCGTACCCGTTCGGCCGGAAGCGGATGAGGACCGCGAAACGCCGCCGTGGTCCTTCACGGCCTCCCCCCGACGGGCGACCATGCCGTGTCATGGACATCTTGCTCGTCGCCAGCGCGTTCAACAGCCTGTCCCAGCGTGTGTTCGCCGAACTGTCGGACGAGGGGCACCACGTGGACGTCGTGCTCGCCTCGCACGGCCCCGACGCGGTCCGGGCCGCCGTACGCGAGGTGTGCCCGGAGCTGATCGTCGCCCCGATGCTGAAGTCGGCCCTGCCGGAGGACGTGTGGCGGGAGCACACCTGCCTGATCGTGCACCCGGGGCCGCCCGGTGACCGGGGCCCGTCGTCGCTGGACTGGGCCCTCGCCGAGGAGGCGTCCGAGTGGGGCGTGACGGTGCTCCAGGCCGAGGCGGCCATGGACGCGGGGGACGTGTGGGCGGACGGCTCCTTCCCGGTGCCGGCGGTGGGCAAGAGCGACGTGTACCGCAACGAGGTGTCGGACGCCGCCACGGCCGCCGTGCTGCTGGCCGTGCGGCGCTACGCCGACGGGTCGTACAAACCGCGCCCCCAGAGCGAACCCGGGACCGACGTGGTGTGGCGGGACTTCTTCCGCCAGGAGCAGCGGCGGATCGACTGGGAGAACGACAGCACGGCGACGGTCCTGCGCAAGCTCCGCGGGGCCGACTCACAGCCCGGCGTCCTGGACGAGATCTGCGGCCGGGAGGTGTTCCTGCACGGCGGGTACCCCGAGGACCGGCTGCGCGGGGAGCCCGGGGAGCTGCTCGCGACCCGGGCCGGCGCGGTCTGCCGGGCCACCCGGGACGGCGCGGTGTGGATCCCGGAGCTGCGGCCCCGCAAGAGCTCCGGTGACCCGGCACCGTTCCGCCGCCCGGCCGCCTCGGTGCTCGCCGGCTTCCCGGCCCCGCCCGGCAGCGGCCCGGGCATGCCGGGGTCGAACGGCCGCCCGTACTGGCTGCCCGAGATCGCCGCCCCGCTCGAACTGCCCCCGGGCCGCACCACCTGGACGGACATCCGCTACCGGCAGGACGGTCGCATCGGCTTCCTGACCTTCTCGTTCCCCGGCGGGGCCATGAGCACCACCCACTGCCGCAGGCTGCTCGCCGCCTGGCGGTACGCCCTCACCCGCCCCACCTCGGTACTGGTGCTCGGCGGCGCCCGCGATTTCTTCTCCAACGGCATCCACCTCAACGTCATCGAGGCGTCGAGCGACCCGGCGGGCGAGTCCTGGTCCAACCTGAACGCCATGAACGACCTGGTCGAGGCGGTGCTGCGCACCACCGACCGGATCGTGGTGGCGGCCCTCGGCGGCAACGCGGCGGCCGGCGGCGTCATGCTCGCCCTGGCCGCCGACGAGGTCTGGTGCCGCACGGGCAGCGTCCTCAACCCGCATTACCGGAACATGGGGCTGTACGGGTCGGAGTACTGGACGTACTCGCTGCCCCGCCGCGTGGGCGCCGAGACGGCCGAGCGGCTGACGACCGAGGCGCTGCCGGTGAGCGCCCTGACCGCCGAGCGTCTCGGGCTGATCGACCGTCCGGTGCCGGTCGCGGCCCAGGACTTCGCCGCCGAGGTCGGGCGCCTGGTCGCCGACGTGGCCGATGATCCCGATCTCCCGCGCCGGATCACCGCCAAGGCCACGGCACGGCACGCGGACGAGCTCCATCGGCCCCTCGCCGAATACCGGCGGGCCGAACTCGCCCGGATGCGCACCGTCTTCTTCGACCCCGAGGCGCCGTACCACGCGCTGCGGTCCGCGTTCGTCCGCAAGCTCCCGAACGGCTCCCCCAGGCCGCTGGCCGCCGGCGACGCGCGATGAGCGCGCGGCTGCTCGTGGCGGGTGTCGGCAACATCTTCCTCGCGGACGACGCCTTCGGCCCCGAGGTGATCCGCGCCCTGGACCGGCACCCGCTGCCGCCTCAGGTGCGGGTGCGGGACTTCGGCATCCGCGGCATGGACCTGGCGTACGAGCTGCTCGACGGCTACGACGCGGCCGTCCTGGTCGACGCGGCCGTGCGGGGCCACGAGCCGGGCACGCTCTCGCTGATCGAGCCGGACCTGCCCGCCGGGTCCACGACGGGCGCCCCGCCCGAGGCGCACGGCATGGACCCGGCGAAGGTCCTCGCCCTGGCCGCCCACCTGGGCGACGAGCCGCTCCCCCGCGTCCTGGTGTTGGCCTGCGAACCGGAACTGCGGGCACCCGCCGACGAGGACATCGCCCCGGGCATCAGCGCGACGGTGCGCGAGGCGGTCGGGCGGGCCGTCGCGGCCCTGCACACCCTGGTGCCGGTGCTGCTCGCCGACCCGGCTGCCACGCCCCCGTTGAGCCGCCCGGACGAATCCACCGCCCTGTCGTCGGCCGGGCTGCCGGGCACGGTGGGCGGGGGCGCGGAGGATCGGTAGCGGAACGATTTCCCTACCGACCCGCGAGGAGCGGCGCCCATGTGCGATTCCGTGGACGAGGTCACTCAGGCCGTCCTGGCGAAGAACGACGGTCTGGCCGCGGATCTGCGTGACGAACTGACCCGGCGCGGAGTGAGCGTGGTCAACCTGCTGTCCAGCCCGGGCAGCGGCAAGACGGAACTGCTCGGAAGGGTGCTGGCCAGGGCGGTGGAGCGGACCCTGCCGGTGGCCGCGCTCACCGCCGACCTGGCGACCGACAACGACGCCGACCGGCTGGCCCGCTCGGGGGCCCCGGTGAAGCAGCTGCTGACGGACGGGCTGTGCCACTTGGAGGCGCGGCAGCTGCGCGGCCACGTGGAGGCCTGGCTGCCCGAGGGCACCTCCCTGCTGTTCGTGGAGAACGTCGGCAATCTCGTCTGCCCCGCGTCCTACGACCTCGGCGAGAGCCTGCGGATCGTGCTCATGGCGGTGACGGAGGGCGAGGACAAGCCGCTGAAGTACCCCACCGCCTTCGGGTCCGCCCACCTGGTGGTGCTGACCAAGACCGATCTGACCGGACCGGCCGGGTTCGACGAGGCGGCCTTCGAGGCGAACGTCCAGCGGGTCAATCCCGGAGTGGAGGTGATGCGGTCCTGCGCCCGCACCGGCGCCGGCGTCGACACCCTCCTGGAACGGGTGCTCGCCGTCCGGGACGGAGCCCCTGTCCACCGGCCGCCCCTGGCGCCCCGCCCGCACACCCACACCCACACCCACACGTACGAGGGCGCCGAAGCCGGCCTCGTCCCGTGACAGCGCCCGTCACCCGGGCGGTGCGCCGTCGCGTCACCGTGCGCGGCACCGTGCAGGGCGTGGGCTTCCGCCCCTTCGTGCACCGCCTCGCCACCGACCTCGCGCTCGCGGGATTCGTGAGCAACACGGCGAGCGGCGTCCTCATCGAGGTGGAGGGCCCGCCGGACGGTGTCGCCACCTTCTGCGACCGGCTGGCCGAGGAGCCTCCGCCGCTCGCCACCGTGATCGGCGTCGAGGTCGAGGACCTGCCCGTCTCCGGCATCGACGGCGCCTTCGGCATCCGCTCCACCGACCGCTCCCCCGGCAGCACCCTGCTCCCGCCCGACACCGCGACCTGCCCGGACTGCCTGCGGGAACTGGGCGATCCGGCCGACCGCCGGTACCGGCACCCGTTCGTCACCTGCACCCACTGCGGCCCCCGCTTCACCATCGCCACGGGCATGCCGTACGACCGGTCGGTCACGACCATGTCCGGCTTCCCGATGTGCGCCGCGTGCGCCCGGGAGTACGGCGATCCCCTCGACCGGCGCTTCCACGCCCAGCCCGTGGCCTGCCCCGGCTGCGGTCCCCGGCTGCGCCTGGTTCCGGCGCCCGGGAGCGGGGTCCGCCCGGCGCGGGACGCCGAAGCGCCGGCATCGGCACGGGCGCTGCTGGCGGCCGGTCGGATCGTCGCCGTCAAGGGCCTCGGCGGCTATCACCTGGCCTGCGACGCCACCGACGCACCGGCCGTGGACACCCTGCGCGCCCGCAAGGCGCGCGGCGGCAAGCCGTTCGCGGTGATGTGCGCGGACCTCGACGCCGTACGGCGGATCGCCGACGTCTCCGCGTCCGAACTGGCCGCCCTCACCAGTCCTCGCCGCCCCATCGTCCTGCTGCGCCGACGCTCGCAGGCGAACGGCCTCGCGCCCGGCGTCTGCCCCGGCAGCCCGCACCTCGGCGTGATGCTGCCCTACACCCCCGTGCACACTCTGCTGTTCGGCCTGCCCGGTGATCCGCCGGGCCCGCGCGTACTGATCATGACGAGCGGCAACCGCTCCGGGGAGCCGATCGTCACGGCCGACGACGAGGCGCTGACCCGGCTCGCCGGGCTGGCCGACGCCTGGCTCGCCCACGACCGGCCCATCGCCTCGCCCTGCGACGACTCCCTGCTGCGGGTGCGGCCCGACGGCACCGAGCAGGTGCTGCGCCGGTCCCGGGGCTACGTGCCCCGCCCGCTGCGGCTGCCGGTGCCGGTACGGCCCGCTCTCGCCGTGGGCGGCGATCTCAAGAACGCCCTGTGTCTCGGCGCGGGTGACCAGGCCTGGTTCGGACCGCACATCGGCGACATGGGCGATCTGACCACCCTGGAGGCGGCCCGACGGGCGGACGCGCACCTGCGGGGTCTGACCGGCGTGAGCCCCGACCTCATCGCCGCCGACCGGCACCCCGGCTACCACTCGACACGGTGGGCCTCCCGGCTGGCCGGACGCGCGCCCGTGCTGGTCCAGCACCACCACGCGCACATCGCCTCCGCCATGGCCGAGCACGGCCTCGACGGCACGACCCCGGTGATCGGCGTCGCCTTCGACGGCACGGGCTACGGCGACGACGGCACCGTCTGGGGCGGCGAGATCCTGCTCGCCGACTACACCGGCTTCCGGCGCTACGCCCACCTCTCCCCCGCCCCGCTGCCCGGCGGCGACGCGGGCGTCGCCAACCCGTGCCGTCTGGCCCTGGCCCGGCTGTGGGCGGCAGGACTGCCGTGGGACACGGACCTGCCGTGCGTGACCGCCTGCGTGCCGGAGGAACGGGCCGTGCTCGAACGGCAGCTGTCCAGCGCTCTGGCCTGTGTGCCGACCTCCAGCATGGGCCGCCTCTTCGACGCCGTGTCGTCGCTCGTCGGCGTGTGCCATCGCGCGGGGTACGAGGCGCAGGCCGCACTGGAGCTGGAGGCGGCGGCCGCTGCGGCGTGGGGCGCCGACACAGCGGCGTACGCCTTCGCCGACGGGCTCGACCCGGCGCCCGTGCTGGCCGCGCTGGTCGCCGATCTGCGGCGCGGCACTCCGGCCGCCGTGCTCGCGGCCCGTTTCCACCGCGGTGTGGCGCGGGCGGTGGCGGAGATCTGCCGGCGGGCGCGCCGGGACACCGGCCTGGCCACCGTCGCCCTCAGCGGCGGGGTGTTCGCCAACGCGCTGCTGGAGGAGGAGTGCGCGCGGCTGCTGACCGAAGACGGCTTCGCGGTGCTCCGGCACGGCGAAGTCCCGCCGAACGACGGCGGGCTGGCCCTCGGCCAGCTGCTGGTCGCGGCGCACCTACGACAGGAGGAGTGACCCATGTGTTTGGCAGTGCCCGGCAAAGTCGTGGCCATCGACGACAGCGCGGACCCTCTCACCGGCCTGGTCGACTTCGGCGGAGTGCAGAAACAGGCGTGTCTGGAGTACGTGTCCGACGTGCGGGTGGGTGAGTACGTCATCGTGCACGTCGGCTTCGCGCTCCAGCGTCTCGACGAGGAGTCGGCCCTGGCCTCACTGAAGCTGTTCGAGGAACTGGGGCTGTTGGAGGAGGAGTTCGGGGACGCCTGGGAGCAGGCCGAGAAGGAGGCGGGAACGGCGTGAAGTACATCGACGAGTTCAACGACCCCGAACTGGCGCGGCGCCTGCTGGACGAGATCCGCGCCACCGCCACCCGGCCGTGGGCCCTGATGGAGGTGTGCGGCGGGCAGACCCACTCGATCATCCGGCACGGCATCGACCAACTGCTGCCGGAGCAGGTCGAGTTGATCCACGGCCCCGGCTGCCCTGTCTGTGTCACTCCACTGGAGGTCATCGACAAGGCGCTGGAGATCGCCTCGCGGCCCGGGGTGATCTTCTGCTCCTTCGGCGACATGCTGCGGGTCCCGGGCACCGACCGCGACCTGTTCCGGGTCAAGGGCGAGGGCGGCGACGTACGCGTCGTGTACTCGCCGCTCGACGCCCTGGAGCTGGCCCGCCGCAACCCGGACCGGGAGGTGGTGTTCTTCGCGATCGGCTTCGAGACCACGGCCCCGGCCAACGCGATGGCCGTGCACCAGGCGCGCCGGCTGGGCCTGAGCAACTTCAGCCTGCTGGTGTCGCATGTGCGGGTGCCCCCGGCCGTCGAGGCGATCATGACGGCACCCGAGTGCCGGGTGCAGGGCTTCCTGGCCGCCGGGCACGTGTGCAGTGTGATGGGCATGGCCGAGTACCCGGAGCTGGCCGAGCGGTTCCGTGTGCCGATGGTGGTGACCGGATTCGAGCCGCTGGACATCCTGGAGGGCATCCGCCGGGCGGTCCGCCAGCTGGAGCGCGGTGAGCACCGGGTGGAGAACGCCTACCCGCGTGCCGTGCGCGAGGAGGGCAATCCGGCCGCGGTACGCATGATCGAGGAGGTCTTCGAGGTCACCGACCGGTCCTGGCGCGGCATCGGGCGGATCCCGGCCAGCGGCTGGCGGCTGACCGACGCCTTCCGCGCGTACGACGCCGAGCACCGCTTCGACGTCGGCGGGATCCGTACCGAGGAGCCCGCCGAGTGCCGCGCCGGCGAGGTCCTCCAGGGCCTGATCAAGCCGACCGAGTGCGCCGCGTTCGGCACCACCTGCACCCCGCGCACCCCGCTCGGCGCCACCATGGTCTCCAGCGAGGGCGCCTGCGCGGCCTACTACCTGTACCGCCGGATGAACGCCCCGGCGCCGCAGGCCGGCGGCGGGGCGCAGCAGGAGGAGGTGGCTCCCGTTGCCTGAGCGACTCGCCGATGTGGTCGACCCGGCCAACTTCACCTGCCCCGCCCCGCTGCGCGACCAGGGGGTGGTGGTCATGGGGCACGGCGGCGGGGGTGCGCTGTCGGCGGAGCTGATGGAGCAGATCTTCACCCCCGCCTACGGCAACGCCACCCTGTCCGGCCTCGCCGACTCCGCGGTCCTCGAACTGGGCGGCGCGCGGCTGGCCTTCTCCACCGACTCCTACGTGGTCCGGCCGCTGTTCTTCCCCGGCGGGTGCCTGGGCGACCTCGCGGTCAACGGCACCGTCAACGACCTGGCGATGAGCGGTGCCGTGCCCGCGTATCTCTCCGCGGCCTTCGTGCTGGAGGAGGGTGTGGAGCTGACGGTCGTCGAGCGGATCGCGCGCTCCATGGGGGCGGCGGCCGAGGCGGCCGGGGTCACGATCGCCACGGGTGACACCAAGGTGGTGGAGTCCGGGCACGGCGACGGGGTGTACGTCACCACCGCCGGGGTGGGGCTCGTGCCCGACGGGGTGGACATCCGGCCCCAGCGTGCCCGGCCCGGCGACGCGGTCATCGTCAGCGGCCCGATCGGGCTGCACGGCGTGGCGATCATGAGTGTCCGGGAAGGGCTGGAGTTCGGGGTGGAGATCGCCAGCGACAGCGCGCCGCTGGCGGATCTGGTGGCGGCGATGCTGGCCGTCACCGCGGACATCCATGTGCTGCGCGACCCCACCCGGGGCGGCCTGGGTGCGTCCCTCAACGAGATCGCCCGGGCCTCCGGGACCGGTGTCCGGCTGCGGGAGCGGGCCATTCCGGTGCCGGACGCGGTGGCGAACGCCTGCGGGTTCCTCGGGCTCGATCCGCTCTACGTCGCCAACGAGGGGCGGCTGGTCGCGTTCGTGCCCCCGTCGGAGGCGGAGGAGGTGCTGGCGGCGATGCGGGCCCATCCGCAGGGTGCCGGGGCCACGCTGATCGGCGAGTGCGTCACGGAGCATCCCGGGATGGTGGTGGTCGCCACCGGGCTCGGCGGGACGCGGGTGGTGGACCTGCCGCTCGGGGAGCAGCTGCCGCGCATCTGCTGACCGGAGAACGGCGAAGGGCCCCGCCGACGTGTCGGCGGGGCCCTTGCCCGTCTATGCCGGTACGGGCTCGATCCCGGCGATCTCCAGTTCCCTGCCGCTGCGCAGGTCGCTGGAGGGCTGGTCGCAGCGCGGGCACCAGAAGAACGGGGGCATGCCCACCGGGAACTCCTCGGCGCACGGGCCGCACCAGGCCTGCGCGGGGATCTGTTCGACGACGAGCCGTGCCCCCGAAAGGGCGGTGCCGTCGCGGGCCACCTCGAAGGCGAAACCGAGGGCGTCGGGGACGACGCCCGCCAGCTCGCCGACCCGGACGGTCACCTTCGCGACGGCGTCCGTCCCGTCCGCCCGGGCCAGCTCGTCGGCCCGCTCGATGATCGCGGTCGCGATCGACAGTTCGTGCACGGCCGGCTCACGGGTAGCGGTGGCCGGCGCGGAATCCGCCGGCCATCCGCCAGAGCCGCATCTCGCGCCTCAGGCTGGGCCACTCCCAGCACACCAGGGCCAGGGCCGCACCGCCCACCAGGACGGCCTCGGCCTTCAGCACCCGCTGTCCGCTCATCCCGCCCCGCCGGCGCGCGACGGGTCTGCGTACTCGTTTCATCGCGGTGACTCCCTGCTCGTTCGCGTCACGGTGCTCATCCGGGCGAGATGTTCGGCATGGTCTTTGCGAGGGCGTCATGCCGCTTCCAGTGGATCCCCGTGGAGCGGCGCGCGTCGGCGGTGCCGTCCTCGTGGTGCCCCTTCTGCCGCTCGCGCGGTCCCTTGTTGCCCTGGTGCATGCCGGCGACGTGCCGGGGTGTGTCGGGCTTCGCCTGGGGCCGGCCCACTCTGATGCTGCCCATGGGGTGCTCTCCTTCCTCGCCTCCGACCTGCGGAGTGCGTGGCTATGGCCGCTCGGTGAGGTCCTCGAAGAACTGCTCGACGGCCGGCCAGATCCGGCCGCCGCCGGACAGTCCGCGCCACTCCCGGCGTACGACGGCGACCATCCGGTAGCAGTCGTCGACCGGCACGATCCAGTGGTGGTCGAGGCCGTGGACGGTGTTCACCAGCAGGGCCTCCACCTCGGGTTCCACGGTCGCGAGCTGCGCAACCGTGCCGCACAGCTCCTGCCAGGCCGCGGCTTCCACCTCCCACCGCATGGCTCCCGCGGGGCTGGGGCCCTGGGCGGTGACGGTGCCGTCCGCCCGGGGCACGAAGAAGACCAGGCCGACCGGCACACCGAGCACGGCCGTGTCGACCTTGGGCAGCCGGACCCGGCGGCGGGGCACGAGCCGGTACTGGCCGTCCCCCGCCGCCGCGTCGGCGAACAGCACCGAGCAGGGGCCGCAGACGCAGCGGACCTCCTCCTGCCCGGTGTCGTACAGGTGGGCGTGCTCGTCGGCGACCGGCGCGGCGCACAGGTCGCACACCTCCCTCTCGGCCGCCGCGGTGCGGTCGGCCGAGGAGCGGATGAGGCGGCCCAGCGCCCCGTCGGTGGTCACGGTGCGCCCCGGTGCGTCACCGTGGTCAGGGGGACGAACGCGGGGGCCGTCTCGGTGAGGGGTTCCACCGCCGTCAGCTCGGGCGCCGCGGCGAGCACCGCCGCACGGACCGCGTCGGTGACCTCGGAGCCTCCGCCGCCGCAACCGGACCCGCACCCGCCGCCCGTCGTCAGACGCACCCGGGCGACCTGCCCTTCCACGCCGGCCCACTCCACGTCACCGCCGCGCTCCCGCACGGCGGGCCGCAGCCGTTCGACCGCGCGGGCCGCCCGGCGGTCGGCGGGCTCGGGGTGGATGTCGTGCAGCACCATGAGGTGTCCCAGCAGCTCGTCCTCGGCGAAGCGCTCGGCCAGTCGCCCGTCCGCGTGATCCAGGACGCGGGCCAGGGCCTCGCCGTAGACCTCGGTCAGCAGGGCCACCGCCTCGGTCGCGGCGCGTGTCGTGGGGCCGGGCACGGCCTCGATGCTTTCCAGGGCCTGGTCGAGCCGGGCGAGCCGGGCCTCGACGTCCGGGTCCGCCAGCCGAGCGGTGGTGGGCTCAGCCATGGTTCGCCCCGTACGTCGGCGAGTGCAGGGTGGTCAGCGTCTTGCCCTTGCCGACGTACATGTGCACACCGCACGGCAGGCAGGGGTCGAAGCTGCGGACCGTGCGCATGATGTCGACGCCCTTGAAGTCGTCCGGCCCGTTCTCCTCGAAGATGGGCTGGCCCTGGACGGCGTCCTCGTACGGTCCGGGGGTGCCGTACATGTCGCGGGGGCTGGCGTTCCACGGGGTGGGCGGGTAGGGGTGGTAGTTGGCGATCTTCTTGTCCTTGATCACCAGGTGGTGGGAGAGGACACCGCGTACCGCCTCGTGGAAGCCGCAGCCGATCGCCTCGTCGGGCACCTCGTAGTTCTCGAACACCTTGGTCTCGCCCGCGCGGACCATTCCCATGGCCTCTTCGAGGAACTGCAGGGCCATGGCGGCCGCGTAGGCGATGAAGTACGGCCGGGCGCGGTCGCGTTCGATGGTGTTGCTCCACTGCGGGATGCGCCACTCCAGGGTGGTCTCCGGCAGGGACTCGCCCTTGGGCAGGGAGATGCGCACGCTGTGGCCGGTGGACTTGACGTACGGGGTGTCGACCAGGCCGCTCAGCGCCGTCGACCACAGGCGGGCCAGCGGGCCGCCGCCGGTGTCGAGGGCGAGGTGGTCGCCGGTGCGCTGGTCGAACCAGCGGGGGCTCATCACCCAGCTGTACTTGTCGTCGAAGTTCCGCTTCTGCGGCACCGGGACGGTGGTCTGGTTCCACGGGTGGCGCATGTCGACGGGGTTGCCGAGCGGGTCGTGGGTGACGAAGGGCGACTCGTTGACCCAGTCCTCGTAGTACGAGCTGCCGAGCATGATGCGCAGGCCGAGGTTGATGTCGACGAGGTTGTTGGTGACCAGTTCGCCGTCGACGATGATGCCCGGGGTGACGTACATGTCCTTGCCCCAGGAGTTCATCGTCTCGTAGCGGTAGTCGACCGTCTTGGGGTCCTGGAAGGCGCCCCAGCAGCCCAGCAGGACCCGGCGGCGGCCGACCTCCTCGTAGCCGGGCAGCGCCTCGTAGAAGAAGTCGAAGACGTCGTCGTTCATGGCGACGGCCTTCTTCACGAAGTCGATGACCTTCATGAGCCGGCTGAGGTAGTCGGTGAAGACGCTCGGCTGCGGCATCGTGCCGACGCCGCCCGGGTACAGCGTGGACGGGTGGACGTGCCGCCCCTCCATGAGGCAGAACATCTCGCGGGTGATCCGGCTGACCTTCAGGGCCTCCTTGTAGACCTCGCCCTCGAAGGGGTTGAAGGCCTTCATGATGTCGGCGATCGTGCGATAGCCGTGGATGTCGCCGCGGGGTGCCTCGGTGCGTTCGGCGCGGGCCAGCACGCTGGGGTTGGTGGCCTTGACCATCGCCTCGCAGAAATCCACGAACACCAGGTTGTCCTGGAAGATCGTGTGGTCGAACATGTACTCGGCCGCTTCACCGAGGTTGACGATGTAGTCGGCCAGCGGGGGCGGTTTGACGCCGTAGGCCATCTGCTGGGCGTAGTCGGAGCAGGTGGTGTGGTTGTCGCCGCAGATGCCGCAGATCCGGGACGTGATGAAGCCCGCGTCGCGCGGGTCCTTGCCCTTCATGAACACCGAGTAGCCGCGGAACAGCGACGAGGTGCTGTGGCATTCGACGACTTCCCGGTTGGCGAAGTCGATCTTCGTGTAGATGCCCAGGTTCCCGATGATCCGCGTGATCGGATCCCAGGACATGTCCACGAGCTCTGGCGACTTGCGGTCCGTGGGCCGGGCCTCGGTGGTGGTCATCTGCGGTACTGCCCCTCGCTGTCGGTGGTGTGGGGGTGGGTGCTGCGGTGGGTGCCGGGTGTCATCACGGCCGCCAGCGCGGGTCGTAGCCGCTGGTCAGCTTGCGCTTGTTGTGGCGCCACCTGGGCTCGTGGTTGACCAGCTCGTTGGTCATGCCACGCAGCCTGCGGACAACGGCCCCGTACGGCTTGATGACCAGGGACGACAGGGTGCTGCCCGGAGGCTCGTCCATGAACGGCATGAACGCGTCGGGGAAGCCGGGCATCGTGCAGCCGATGCAGATGCCGCCGACGTTGGGGCAGCCGCCGATGCCGCCCATCCAGCCGCGCTTGGGCACGTTGCAGTTGACGACCGGGCCCCAGCAGCCCGTCTTCACCAGGCACTTGGGTGAGTTGTAGTCCGTGGCGAAGTTGGCCTGCTCGTAGTACGAGCCGCGGTCGCAGCCCTCGTGGACCGTCTTTCCGAACAGCCACTGCGGGCGCAGCATGTGGTCCAGCGGCGGCGGGGGTGCGGAGCCGGCCGCGTGGTAGAGGACCCAGATCAGGGTCTCCATGAAGTTCTCGGGCTGGATCGGGCAGCCGGGCACGTTGACGATGGGCAGGCCGGCCTGGGAGGTGTAGTCCCAGCCCAGGTAGTCGGCGAGGCCCATGCAGCCCGTCGGGTTGCCGGCCATGGCGTGGATGCCGCCGAAGGTGGCGCAGGTGCCGGCGGCGACCACCGCCCAGGCCTTGGGGGCCAGTTGGTCGATCCACCAGTTGAGGGTCTGCGGCTCGCCGGTCTCCGGGTCGTTGCCGAAGGACGTCCAGTAGCCGTCGCCCTCGATGATGTTCTGGTTGGGGATCGAGCCCTCGATGACGAGGATGAACGGGCCCAGCTCGCCGCGTACGGCCGCCCGGTAGGGCGCCAGGAAGTCCTCGCCGCCCAGACTGGGCGAGAGCACCTTGTTGACCAGGTTCACCTTCGGCAGACCCGGGATCAGCCCGAGCACCAGGTCCTCGATGGAGGGCTGGTCGGCGGCGGTGAGCGAGACGGTGTCGCCGTCGCAGCTCATGCCCTCGGAGATCCAGAGGATGTGGATCTCGTCTATGCCCTGCCGGTCCTCGGACCGTTCGGGTTCCTTGCTGACTTCGGCGGTGCTGCTGTGGGTTGTCATATCACTCGGCCTCCGCTGCGGGGGTCTCGGAGTCGGTCGGGTGCCGCGACGGAACCGCGGCGGGAGCCGGTGCCGACGGCTCGTCCGGGGATCCGGCGGGCCCGAGGGGTTCGAGCTCGTCGGGCCGGAAGTAGTGGAAGCGGCCGTACCAGTTGTTCAGTTCGGCGGCCGGGTCGTCGTCGAGGGTGACGGCGAGGTGCACGCTGCCGTCCACGTCGTGGAAGACGGCGGCGACCTCGGCGGTCCGCCCGGCGAGAAACATGTCCTGGGCGTCGGCGCCGCGCCCTCGGGGGCGGAGGCGGACGCGGTTGCCGCCACCGAGGGGTACGCCGTCGACGAGCACGGTGTCGGTGGTCGGGGAGAGACCCTCGTCCGCGCTCTCCTGCCACCAGGCGGGACGGTCGGCGGACGCCGTGGGGGTGGCCGGTGTCAGGGAGCGGACGGCGCCGTGCAGCCGTTCGAAGACCTCCTGCGGCATGGTGTCGACCCGGTCGAGGATCGCCGCCGCCCGCGGGTCGGTGGCCCGCGCCTCGCGCTTCTCCTCGTCGGTCAGCAGCATCGTGCGCAGCGTGAGGATCTCGTCGATCTCGGCGGCGTCGTGCAGGTCGCCCGGGCTTTCGGGGGCGACCTGGGGATGGTCGGGCAGGATGATCGGCGCGGACAGCAGCACGCGTCCGGCGTCCCCGGCCTCGCCGCCGAGCACGGGGAAGGTGAACTCGTTGCGGCACGCGCGCACGGGCGCTTGAAGGTCCGTCGGCGGATCGATGAGCGAGACGAACTCCACTCCGTCGCCGCCGATGAGGGTGTGGGTGGCGATGAGGGCCCGGCGCAGTGCCTCGTCCCGCGCCGTGCCCGGGGGCGGGGCGGGCGCGGTGTTCGTGGTCCGTACGCGGATCCGGCAGAGGTCGTCGGAGAGCCGCTCGGCGGTGACGGTGGTCTCGGCCCGGATCTCCTCGCGGGCGCGCACCACCCGCCCGGCGCCTTCCGGCAGCGGCTCGATGTCCTCACCCGCCGCGGCGCCCACCGCGACGGTGCGTCCGCCCCGGAGGAGTTCGTCGAGCGTGACCTCGATCCCGCACTCGCGCGGCAGGGCCTCGTCGAAGGTCAGATGCACCGTGCCGTCGCCGGTGCGCAGCGACTCGACGGGGCGGTGGCCTGCTTCCTCCACCTGCTTGCGCTGCATCTGCAGGTAGCGCACCCGCACCCTTACGCGGGCGCTGCCGGGCTGCCGGACCCGCAGCAGGCACTCGGTCTGCTGGTACCAGGAGTCGGCCGAACCGGAGACACCCGGGGCGACGGGGCCGTCCGCCTCCACCCAGTCCCGGGGGAAGAGCACGCCGAACTGCCAGCGGACCCGGTTCTTGGCGGAGGAGCGGCGGTAGGGGTAGAGGAGGTAGCCCTCGTAGAGGACGGCGTCGGCGACGGCGCTGAGCTGCTCGAAGACGCCCGGGGACGGGCCAGCGCCGCCGCTCGTGGCAGCGCTCTTCGTACCGCCCTCGGCCAGTGCTTCCGCCATCGCGACTCCTCGTCCCTGGGTGCACGCGCATCCCTTCCACCACGGTCACACCGCTCACCCACCGCCGCCTCCTCCGGCGCAGCGTGATTGGGCCGTTCGGGGCGTTCGGGGGTCGCCGTGGGTGTGGCTCGGGACGACGGGCACAGCGACGGGCCCGTCAGCACCGCGGCGCGACGGGCCCGTGTCGGTGGCGGGGAGCGGTCAGCGCTGCCCGTGGGAGAGCCTTCGCGCCAGCAGCGGGACGATGACCGCGGCGGCCACCACGTGGGACGCGGCCAGGACGATCTGGGTGGACGTGGCGGTGTGCGGGGCGACGGCCGGGCCGGCGAGGGACAGTGCGGTGAGCGCGACGGTGGTCACCGTGAAGGTGCGGGCGGGCCGCTCGGCCCAGCGGGCGAGGGCGACCGCGAGCACGATTCCGGCGACCGACCAGAACACCACTCCGCCGAAGAAGCCTCCCACCGGGATCTCCGCGGCCTCCGTGGCCCCGGGACCGGCCGCCTCCATGGGGACACCGGCGGCCCGCGTGGCGAGCGCGAACGCCTCCGTCACCACGGCTCCGGCGAGGGCCGCCAGAACGCCGACCAGCCATACGGGGCCCGTGAGAAGGAGGCGGGCGGTGCTCCGGGACTCGGTCCGCGTGGCCTGGATCTGAGGCGTCGACACACTCATGTCACTGTCTCCTGAGGGAAGTTGAGGGTCGGTGGCGCTTACGGAGAGGTAGACCGGGCGGCACGGCGGAACTCATCGGTGGCACAGGGGCGTTCTCACGGGGTCGGTCATTCGTCCGGATGGCACACGTCACCCGCACGAACCGGCGCGTCATGGGAAGGCGTTACCCATGGACCAGCAGACGAAATACCCCCGCCCCACCACCAGCCCCGCCGTCACGACCCTGGCCGACCCGCTGGTCAACAAGGGCACCGCCTTCAGCCGGCGCGAACGCCAGGAGCTGGGACTCGACGGACTGCTGCCGCCCGCGGTGGAGACCCTGGACGAGCAGGTTGCCCGCGCCTACGAGGCGTTCCACGGCTACGACAAGCCCCTCAACCGGCACATCTACCTGCGACAGCTCCAGGACACCAACGAGGTGCTCTTCTACCGTCTCGTCACCGAGTACCTGGAGGAGCTGCTGCCCGTCGTCTACACGCCGACGGTGGGCGAGGCCTGCCAGAAGTTCAGCGAGATCTACCGCCGGCCGCGCGGTCTGTTCCTGACCTGGGAGGACCGGCACCGCTTCGGTGACATCCTGCGCAACCGCCCGCACCGGGACCACGACGTGGACGTCATCGTCGTCACCGACGGGCAGCGCATCCTCGGCCTGGGCGACCAGGGCGTCGGCGGCATGGGCATCCCCGTCGGCAAGCTCAGCCTCTACACCGCGATCGGCGGCATCCATCCCGCCCGCACCCTGCCGATCCTGCTGGACGTCGGCACCGACAACGAGACCCTGCTCGACAACCCCCGCTACCTGGGCCGCCGCGCACGGCGGCTGACCGGCGCCGAGTACGACGAGATGATCGAGGCGTTCGTCTCGGCGGTCGAGGCGGAACTGCCCGGAACGCTGCTGCAGTGGGAGGACTTCGCCACCGCCCACGCCCACCCCATCCTCGCCCGCTACCGCGACCGGCTGCTCACGTTCAACGACGACATCCAGGGCACCGCGGCCGTCACGCTCGGCGCCCTGTCCACCGCGGCGGACGTGGCCGGTACCCCGCTGCCCGAGCAGCGCGTGGTGATCCTGGGCGCGGGGTCGGCCGCCATCGGCGTCGCCGACATGATCCGTACGGCCATGATCGATGAGGGCCTGCCGGAGGACGAGGCCACGGCACGGTTCTGGATCCTCGACGTCGACGGCCTGCTGGTGTCCTCACGGTCCGAACTGACGCCGCAGCAGCGGATGTTCGCGCGCGACGACAGCGAGGTGGCCGACTGGGACGGCACCGGCCTCGCCGAAGTGGTGCGCCACGTCGAGCCGACGGCGCTCATCGGGCTGTCTACGGCGCACGGCGCGTTCACCGAGGAGATCGTGCGGCAGATGGCCTCGACCTGCGAACGGCCCGTCGTCTTCCCGCTCTCCAACCCCACCTCGCACTCCGAGGCCGAACCCGCGGACCTCACCCGGTGGACCGACGGGCGGGCGCTGATCGCCACCGGCTCGCCCTTCCCGCCGTTGACGGTCGACGGGCGAGAGGTGCCCGTGGCGCAGTCGAACAACGTGTACGTCTTCCCGGCCATGGGCCTCGCGGTGACCGCGAGCCGGGCCACGCGGGTCACGGACCGCATGCTCGTGGCCGCCGCCCGAGCCGTCGCGCGGTGCGCGGTGCGGGCGGCGGACGGCGACGACGGTCCCGTACCGCTGCTGCCGCCCCTGACCGGGATGCGGGAGTCCGCCCGCGAGATCGCCCTGGCCGCGGCCCTCGCCGCCGTCGAGGACGGGGTGGCCCCGCAGGCCACGGAGGAGGAGCTGCGCAAGGCCGTCGCCCGGGCGCAGTGGACGCCCCTGTACGAGGACTAGGAGCGTATGCCGGTACTCCGCGGGCCGTACCGCCGAGACGACACGCCGGCCGGCCCCGGAGGAATCGGCAGCCGAGCCTGCCGCTGGTGCGGGGCGGGGCCGCCGTCGCCCTGGTGAGCGCCACCGTGGGGCCCGACGGCATCGACGGGATCTACCGGGGCCCTGGCGCCGGACAAGCTGAGGGGGTACGAGCGGTCGGCCCGCAGGGTCACCGACCGCCCGTAGCCCGCCGGGGTCAGCTCTGCTTGAGCCACTCCTCGTACCGGGTGGACGCGAGGTGCGCGCTCCCGTCGCCGGTGAGCACGTCGGGCATGCCGGCGAACGGGCCGGCGCTCTCGTCGGTGACGACGGTGCGGCCGTCCGGCTTCACCGCCAGGGTGAGCTCACCGAGCCGGTCGAGGCCGTACACCTCGGGCCCCACGACGGCGTGGATGCCGTTCGAGGGTTCGCCCTGCGCCGCGTCGGCGACGACCCCTGCGACGTCGGCGGAGGCGATCGGACGCAGGCGTGTGGACGGCAGCCGCACCTCGGTGCCCTCGGTGGACATCTTCATCACGACACAGGGCGGGGCCCGGATCTGTGACAGCCGGGCCGGGAACTCACTCCGTCGGCCGCAGGCGTCCGCGTCGAGACGCGGACGCCCCTGTGGCCCGTCAGGCGTCCGCGTCGACGCGCGGAAGGGGGCCGCCGCCCGTGACCGCGGCCTTGCCGGATTCCGCGGACTCCTCCGAGAGCCGTTCCATGCCGCTCGTGGTCTTCAGCGGCTTCTCCTTGACGAACAGCACGGCGATCAGCGCGAGCGCGGCGAAGGGCGTGGCGACGAGGAAGAGTTCGGCCGTGGCGACACCGTAGGCGTGCTCGACGATGTCCCGCATCGGGGCCGGCAGGGTGGTCATGTCCGGAACGCCGCCGTGCCCGGCCTGGTCTCCGCCCGCGGCGGCGGCTCCCGCTCCCGCCAGGCTCTTGGTCATCTCCGAGGCGACACGGTTGGCCAGGATCGCGCCGAGCACGCTGGTTCCGATGGTGCCGCCCATGCTGCGGAAGAAGGACAGCACCGAGGTGGCGGCGCCCAGTTCGGCCGCCGGGACGTCGTTCTGCGCGGCCAGCACCAGGTTCTGCATCAGCATGCCGACGCCGATGCCCATGACCGCCATGTAGAGGCTGAGCAGAGCGAAGTGAGTGTCGGCCGAGATCGTGGACAGCAGTGCGAGACCCACCGTCATCGTGACGCCGCCCGCGACGAGGTACACCTTCCACCGGCCGGTCGCGCTGATGACCTGCCCGGCGACGGTGGAGGAGAGCAGCAGGCCCAGGATCATGGGCAGGCTCATCAGGCCCGCGACCGTCGGGGACTTGCCCAGGGCGACCTGGAAGTACTGCGACAGGAAGACCGTGCCGCCGAACATGGCGACGCCCACGAACAGGCTGGCGACGGTGGTCAGCGTCACCGTGCGGTTGCGGAAGATGCCCAGCGGAATGACCGGCTCGGCGACCTTCGCCTCGACGAACACCGCGGCGACCAGCAGCGCCACTCCCCCGCCGGTCAGTACGGCCGTCTGCCACGACGCCCAGTCGAACCGGTTCCCGGCGAGGGTGACCCAGATCAGCAGCGCGCAGACACCCGCGACGATGAGGAAGGCACCCAGGTAGTCGATTTTCGCCTCGCGGCGGACGGTGGGCAGGTGCAGGGTGCGCTGGAGCAGGGCGATGGCGAGCAGGGCGAAGGGCACGCCGATGAAGAAGCACCAGCGCCAGCCGAGCCAGGAGGTGTCCACCAGGACGCCGCCGATCAGCGGGCCGGCGACGGTTCCGACGGCGAACACGGCGCCGAAGATGCCCGCGTACTTGCCCAGCCTGCGCGGCGGGATGATCGCCGCCATGACGACCTGCGCGAGCGCGGTGAGGCCGCCCGCGCCGACGCCCTGGGCGACGCGGCTGAAGATGAGCAGGCCGACGTCGTGGGAGAAGCCCGCCAGCAGCGAGCCGACGACGAACAGGCCGAGGGAGAGCTGAAGCAGCAGCTTCTGGTTGTAGAGGTCGGACAGCTTGCCCCACAGCGGCACCGTCGCCGTCATGGCGAGCAGTTCGGCGGTGACGACCCAGGTGTAGGAGGACTGGCTTGCCCCGAGGTCGGCGATGATCCGGGGCAGCGCGTTGGAGACCACGGTGCCGGCCAGGATGGCGACGAACATGCCGGCCATCAGCCCTGACATGGCCTGGAGTATCTGCCGGTTGGACATGGCGGACGGTGACGCCTCGGCAGGCGCCGCTGAAGTGTTCACTTGATCTCTTTCACGGAGGGGAGGGCGGACGGTGGCTACTGGTCCGCCGGTGGCGGGGCCGGGAGGCCCGCCGCGAGGTGCTCGAACGTCTCCCGGAAGACGTCCGTGAAGGCGGCTTCGTCCTGTCGGACGCACCAGTGCTCGACGGCGACCCGGACCGCCGCGACGCCGACGGCGGCCAGCAGGCGCGGGTAGAGGTCCAGCGCCCGCCTCCTGCGCTCGTCGTCCGGTGACGCGCATTCCGCGCGCTCCCCGGAGAAGAGCGGCGAGCCGGCGCCGATGCGTTCGGCGAGCGTTTCGGCGAGTGCGAGCTCGTCCGCCATGTGCGCGCCGATACTGCGCGCGAGCAGGTGGGGAGAGCGGCGCAGCACCTCGGAGTGCAGCCGCCACAGTTCCTGCTGCTGCTCTACCTCGGCCAGCTCGGCCGCCATGGCATCACGCAGCGCGGTCAGCGCGGAGACCTCGGAGGGTGCCGCCCGTACGGCCTGCCGCACCCGTGCGCTCGACTCCGCGCCGATCATGACGAAGACGTCGTCACGCGCGTCGAAGTAGTTGAAGAACGTCCGCGCGGACACCCCGGCCGCCTCGCTGATGGCGTCGACGGTGACGTGCTCCGCCCCGTGCTCCGCCGCCAGCCGCACCGCGGCCGCCACCAGGGCGGCACGCGTCGCCTGCTTCTTGCGTTCGCGCAGCCCGAGAGCCGCCGGGTTCCCCTCCGTCATATTTTCATAGTACGCAAAGATGCATGCTCTGCAAAAATACCTACCCGACCCGGATGCCCACGATGCACGTGTCGTCGTCGGTGTCCGACTTGCTGTAGGTCAGGAGGCGGTCCAGCTGCTGGTCGAGTGTGCTGGGCGCCGCGCGGGCGGTGGTCAGGAGGTGGGTCAGGGACTCCTCCACGGGCCGGTCGCGGCGTTCGACCAGGCCGTCCGTGTACATCAACAGGGTGTCTTCGGGAGCCAGTCGGATCTCGGTCTCCTCGTACACGGCCTCGGGCACCGCGCCGAGCAGCAGCCCCTTGACCAGGGGCAGGGGAGCCGCTTCGGTGTCCCGGATGAGCACCGGCGGCAGGTGGCCCGCCCGGGCCCAGCGCAGCGTCCGCCTGACCGGGTCGTACAGACCGCACACCGCGGTCGCGGTGACGGCACCCGTCAGATGGTGCGCCACGATGTTGAGCCACGACAGCAGCTGGCCGGGCCCTGCGCCGGTCACCGCCAGACCGCGCAGCGCGTTGCGCAGGACGACCATGCTGGTGGCGGCCTCGATGCCGTGGCCGGCGACGTCCCCCACGCACAGCAGCACCAGCCG
Source organism: Streptomyces hawaiiensis (assembly GCF_004803895.1). Taxonomy (NCBI): domain Bacteria; kingdom Bacillati; phylum Actinomycetota; class Actinomycetes; order Kitasatosporales; family Streptomycetaceae; genus Streptomyces; species Streptomyces hawaiiensis. Next base: position 830,501 of record NZ_CP021978.1, read on the forward strand.
GGAGGGCAGGACTACGGCGTCGTACCAGTCACCGCCCACCAGCTGCTCGGTCTCCGCGGGCCGGTAGCGCACGGCCACCTGGAGGCCGGACACCTGCAACGGCGCCTGTGTGGGGGGCATGATGGCGTGCTGCAACTGCAGGGTCAGCCGGTTGCGTTCGGTGGCCTGCTGCTCGGTGTGCGCCAGTTGGTCGCGGGTGGCGGCGAGCGCGACCTCGGTCCAGTGCTGGGCCGAGATGTCCTGATAGGCGCCGCGCACCAGGAGCAGCCGGTCGTCGGTGTCGAGCACCGGTTCGGCGACGATCCGGATGTGCCGGGTCACGCCGTCCGGCCGCTGCAGCCGGAAGGCCGCGGCCGCCGGCCGCTGGTGGTGCAGCAGCGTGCGCAGGAAGCGGCGGATGGAGACGCCGTCGTCCGGGTGGGCATGGGCGGGCAGCTCCTCCAGGGCCACCGGGGTGCTCGTCTGCGAGCGTCCGTAGAGGTCGAAGAGCTGCCCGTTCCAGGTGATCTCACCGGTGAGCACGTTCTCCTCGAACCCGCCGATACGGCCGAGCCGTTGGGCGTGTTGGAGCAGGCTCGCCAGGCGGGCCGTCTCGTCCTCGATACGCCAGATGAGGAGTACGGACATGCCGTGGCGGCTGATGCTGATGTCCGCGACCGCCGAGAGGGGGACCTGGTCGACGAGGGCGGTGAGGTTCATCCGGCGGGCCCGGAATGGCTCACCGGTGGCGTAGACCCTCTCGACCCGCTGGAACAGCTCGCTCTCCCCGGCGGCCATCGGGTAGGCCTCCAGGAGCAGCGCTCCGCTCACCACCGCCCGCGGCCTGCCCGCCGGGTCCAGGAACCGGCTGTTCACGTGCTGGATGCGGAAGTCCACCAGGTGCCCGTCGCCGTCGAGGTGCGGCACCAGCACCAGAGCGGGGTCGTGCAGCCCGTCGGCCAGATCCATCAGCTCGGCGGCGTCCGGCAGGACGCGTGGTTCCTGCGCCGCGCCGTGGGGCGGCGTGTACATCTCCAGGGTGTGGGCGCACAGTTCGGCCAGCGCCTCCACCTGGCGGACGATCTGCGGGGGCTGCTGCTCCAGGGGGGCCGGCCAGGCGATCTCCAGCACGCCGTGGATGCGCCCTCCGGTGCCGGCGGGCAGGGCGACCCGGCCGCCGTCCGGGTGGTGGTGCAGGCCGATGCTGGGCAGACCGGTCGCGCCGAGGGCGGTGATCCACTGCCCCTCGCGATCGATGAGGCCCCGCCGCGCCACGGTGACCACGTGCGGCGGGACGTAACGCCAGCGCGCGGCCTCGGCCGGTGAGAAGCCGGCGCTGCCCGCCAGGGTGAGCGAACCGTCGGCCCCCGCGGACCAGATGGCCACCGCCACCGCGCCCAGCGGGCGCAGCGCCTGCTCCATCAGGGCGTCGGCCACGGCCTGGGTGTCGTCCGCCGCCAGCACTCCGCTCTCGGCGGCGCGCAGGCGTACGGCGGCCGATTCGGTCTCGGCCTCGTCGGCGGCCCGGGTGGCGGCGAGGAAGGCGTCCGTCACCTCGGACATCCGGTCCCGGGCGGCCTGGTTGATGACGTCGACGGCGAGTTCCAGGAGGGTGACCTGGGCCTGCTCGGCCAACTGGGCGAGCTGCCGGGCGGCCTGGGCCGGCCCGCACTTCAGCCGCTCGACCAGGACACCCTTGGCGAGCTCGATCAGGGCTCGTCCCTCGGCCTCCGCCTGGGCGGCCCGCACCTCCCGGCTGAGCCGTTCCACGGTGGCGGCGAGCCGGCCCACCGGGGAGGCGGGCGAGAGGTCCTCGAGGTCGGCGGGCGGGTCGTCGGGCGACACCTGCTGTCCCGGCTGCCCGTCGGGAGTCGTCGCCTCCCCGTCGGAGGTCTTCGACTCCTCGCCGGTGGCCAACGCGTCGGACGCCGCCGACGGCAGGGAGGACTGCGGACCGGCGGCCGGGTCGCGCGTCGGCTCGCCGCCCCGACCCGGTTCGCGCGGCTGCTCGGACATGCTCACGGTGTGGATGCTCCTCGGCTGGAGCGCCCTGGGGCGCGGAACGACAAGCGCTGCGGGACGCCCGGCCCGCCGGTGAGCGGGCCGGGCGCCGGTGTGCTCATGCGGGCAGCCAGCGGCGGACGCAGGCCATGAGGTCGTGCGTGTCGACGGGCTTGGTGACGTAGTCGCTGGCACCCGAGGCAAGGCTCTTGTCCCGGTCGCCCGGCATCGCCTTCGCCGTGACGGCGATGATGGGCAGCTCGGCGTACTGCGGCATCCGGCGGATCTCGGCCGTCGCGGTGTAGCCGTCCATCTCCGGCATCATCACGTCCATCAGCACGAGGGCGACGTCCGGGTTGTTCACCAGTGTCTCGATGCCTCTGCGCCCGTTCTCGGCGTGCAGGACGCGGAAGCCGTGCAGCTCCAGGATCCCGCTCAGCGCGAACAGGTTCCGCGCGTCGTCGTCGACGACGAGGACGGTGCGGCCCGCCGCCACGTCGTCGACGGAGGGCGGCGTCAGATGCTGCGGCCCTTCGGTCCGGACGAGGGAGAGCACGTCCCCGGGTTCCTCGGCGGACAGGTGCAGCGCGATGCGCTCACGGAGTTCGTCGAGGCTGGACAGCAACTCCAGTGCGCCGCCCGCCGAGCGGGAGCGCAGCGTCTCGTCCAGGGACACGTCCGCGGGGTGACTGCTGTGCACCAGCACCGGAACACTCGTCAGCGCCGAGTCGCCCTCCAGGGCCTGGAGGAAGCGGGACGCCTCGTCGTCGCGCATGCCCAGCTCCAGGACGACGCAGTGGCACGGCTCCGACGCGAGAGCACCGGCCGCCTCCTGCGCGCCGACGGCGGTGATGATGTCGACCGCGGGCCGCTGAGCGCCGTCGGCCCGGCCGTGCGTCAGGTCGGCGACCACGCTCTCCGCGACGAGGGTCAGCAGACCGCGTGAGCGCTCCTCCACGACGAGCAGGCGGCGGGGCCGGGGGCCCGGCCCGATCTGGGACACCGGCGCCGAGCCGGACAGTCCGTGCGGCACGGGTTCGGCCAGGGCCCGCTCGGAGGTCCTGCCGTGACCGAGCAGTTCCTCGAAGTCGGTTCGGGCCACGGGCAGGAAGAGCGTGAAGGTACTGCCCTGGCCGGGCGTGCTCTGCACCGACACGGCGCCGCCGAGCAGTTGGGCGATCTCCCGCGTGATGGACAGACCCAGGCCGGTGCCGCCGTACTTCCGGCTCGTCGTGCCGTCCGCCTGCTGGAAGGCGCCGAAGATCGTCTCCAGGTGCTGCTCGGGAATGCCGATGCCGGTGTCCTTGACGCGGAAGGCCACCACGGCGGCGCCGCGGACCACGCCCTGGGGCACCTCGTCGTCCGTGGCGGGCTCGATGCTCAGCTCGACGCCGCCCTGCTCGGTGAACTTCACCGCGTTCGACAGGAGGTTGCGCAGCACCTGGCGCAGCCGGGACTCGTCCGTGAGCACGTCCGCGGGCGCGCCGGGAGCGGTCGTCACCGTGAAGTCCAGGCTCTTCTGCGTCGTCATCGGGCGGAAGGTGGCCTCGACGTACTCGATGAGCTGGCGGAGCGTCACCCGCTCGGGCGTGACGTCCATCTTCCCGGCCTCGACCTTCGACAGGTCGAGGATGTCGTTGATCAGCTGCAGCAGATCCGAACCGGCGGAGTGGATGATCTGCGCGTACTCGACCTGTTTGGGGGTGAGGTTGCGGGACGGGTTCTGCGCCAGCAACTGGGCGAGGATGAGCAGGCTGTTGAGCGGGGTGCGCAGTTCGTGGCTCATGTTGGCCAGGAACTCCGACTTGTACTTCGAGGCCAGCGACAGCTGCTGGGCGCGCGTCTCCAGTTCCTGGCGCGCCTGCTCGATCTGCAGGTTCTTCGCCTCGATGTCCCTGTTCTGCGCCGCCAGCAGCGAGGCCTTCTCCTCCAGTTCCGCGTTGGAGCGCTGCAGTTCCTCCTGCTGCACCTGCAACTCCGTGGAGCGAGCCTGGAGTTCGACCGTGAGGCGCTGTGATTCGACCAGCAGCTCGTCGGTGCGGGCGTTGGCCACGATGGTGTTGACGTTGACGCCGATGGTCTCCATCAGCTGCGCGAGGAAGTCCCGGTGGATCTGGGTGAAGGGCGTGACGGACGCCAGCTCGATGACGCCGAGCACCTGGCCCTCGACGACGATGGGCAGCAGCACCAGCGCGGTCGGCACCACCTGGCCGAGGCCCGAGGAGATGGTCACGTAGCCTTCTGGCAGCTCCTCCACCAGGATGGTGCGCCGGCTGCGCGCGGCCTGGCCGACCAGGGTGCGGCCGAAGGCGATGCGGGAGGGCCGGCTGCTGTCCTCCGGGTAACCGTAGGAGCCGACGAGCCGCAGTTCGGCGCCGTCGTCGCCGTCCTCGGCGAGGTAGAAGGCCCCGTACTGGGCCGACACCAGCGGGACCAGCTCGTCCATGATCAGCTCGGCGACCACGGGCAGGTCGCGGTGGCCCTGCATCAGGCCCGAGATCCGGGCGAGGTTCGTCTTGAGCCAGTCCTGCTCCTGGTTGGCCCGGGTGGTCTCGCGCAGGGACTCCACCATCGAGTTGATGTTGTCCTTGAGCTCGGCGACCTCGCCGGACGCCTCCACGGTGATGGAGCGGGTCAAGTCGCCCTCGGCGACGGCGCTCGCGACCTCGGCGATGGCGCGGACCTGCCGGGTCAGGTTGCCCGCCAACTCGTTGACGTTTTCCGTCAGACGCTTCCAGGTGCCGGAGACGCCCTCGACCTCCGCCTGCCCGCCGAGGCGCCCCTCGGTGCCGACCTCGCGGGCGACGCGGGTGACTTCGTCGGCGAACGCGGACAGCTGATCGACCATGGTGTTGATCGTCGTCTTGAGTTCGAGGATCTCGCCGCGGGCGTCCACGTCGATCTTCTTCGACAGGTCGCCCCTGGCCACGGCGGTCGTCACCAGCGCGATGTTGCGCACCTGGCCGGTGAGGTTGTTGGCCATCGAATTGACGTTGTCGGTGAGGTCCTTCCAGGTGCCGGCGACGTTCGGCACGTGCGCCTGGCCGCCGAGGCGCCCCTCGGTGCCCACCTCGCGGGCGACCCGCGTGACCTCGTCGGCGAAGGCCGACAGCGTGTCGACCATCGTGTTGATGACCTCGGCCAGCGCCGCGACCTCGCCCGCGGCCTCCACGGTGATCCGCTGCGACAGGTCGCCGCGCGCCACGGCGGTGGCGACCTGGGCGATGGAGCGGACCTGACCGGTCAGGTTCGACGCCATCACGTTGACGTTGTCGGTGAGGTCCTTCCAGGTCCCCGACACCCCGCGCACCTGGGCCTGTCCCCCGAGGCGTCCTTCGGTGCCGACCTCGCGGGCGACGCGCGTGACCTCGTCGGCGAACGCGGACAACTGATCGACCATCGTGTTGATGGTGCTCTTCAGCTCCAGGATCTCACCGCGCGCGTCCACGGTGATCTTCTGCGACAGATCGCCCTTGGCCACCGCCGTGGCCACCAGGGCGATGTTGCGGACCTGGCCGGTGAGGTTGCCGGCCATGAAGTTCACCGAGTCGGTGAGGTCGCGCCAGGTGCCCTTGACGCCCTTGACGTCCGCCTGGCCGCCGAGGCGTCCTTCGGTGCCGACCTCGCGGGCGACGCGCGTCACCTCGTCGGCGAACGCGGACAACTGATCGACCATCGTGTTGATGGTGCTCTTCAGCTCCAGGATCTCACCGCGCGCGTCCACGGTGATCTTCTGCGACAGATCGCCCTCGGCGACCGCCGTGGTGACCTGGGCGATGGAGCGGACCTGGCTGGTGAGGTTGCCCGCCATGTGGTTCACGGAGTCGGTCAGATCACGCCAGACGCCGGCCACGCCCGGCACCTGTGCCTGTCCGCCGAGCCGTCCCTCGCTGCCGACCTCCCGGGCCACCCGCGTGACCTCGTCGGCGAACGCGGACAACTGATCGACCATCGTGTTGACGGTCTCCTTCAGCTGGAGGATCTCGCCACGGGCGGGCACGTCGATCTTCTGCGAGAGATCGCCCTTGGCCACCGCCGTGGCCACCTGGGCGATGTCGCGGACCTGGGTGGTCAGGTTGCCCGCCATGGCGTTGACCGAGTCGGTCAGGTCGGCCCAGGTGCCCGAGACCCCCGGCACCTCCGCCTGCCCGCCGAGCGTCCCCTCGGTGCCGACCTCACGGGCCACCCGGGTGACTTCGGAGGTGAACACGGACAACTGGTCGACCATGCCGTTGAAGACCTTGGCGATGTCGCCCATGAGGCCGTCCGCGTCGTCCGGCAGCCGGGTTCCGAAGTCCCCGTCACGTACGGCTGTCAGGCCGGCCAGCAGCCGCCGCAACTCCTGGTCGCCCGGCACCGCATCGACAACCCCAGTGCTGTCGCTGGTCATGCGCACCCTCGTTCCGCTCCCCAAGAGCCCTCGAGAACCGAGGACTCGGAACCCCTCGGACCGATGGGCGGTCCGGTTGTCGTGCATGCATTTCCGCCGTCACGAATGTGTGCGTGATGTGGAAATACGCCGCAGGCTAACCCACGTTTCAGGCCCTGAACAAAGCAGGAGCCGCCGTCCTCGGCCGAATCGCGTCGCCGCGCAGGAGGCCTCGATCGACGTCCTCCGCTGTGCAGAAGACCGGACCGCTTTCCTCTTCTACGTCGGGTGCGCCGACCGGCCCCGGGAGCGTGCGCGGGGCAGCTCAGGAGGCGGCGGCGTCATCGACCGAATCCCGTGTCTGAAGGAGGCCGTCGACTCCGGTGATCTCGCAGAGCCGCTGGAGTTGCGGTGCGGGCGCCACCACGCGCAGGGTGCCCGCCTGGTGAGTGAGGATCAGCAGATTCAGCAGCGTCGAGTCCGCGAAGGTGATCCCGGAGGCGTCCAGGATCACCTTCGGATGCTTCCTGACCGCGGCGTCCAGCGCGTCCGCCAGCGGCGTGATCGAGTCCATGTCGAAGGCGCCGCGGGCGACGACGACCCAGGCCCCGCGCCATGCGTACTGCGACACCGCAGCCCCTTCGGGGGGATACGCGGTGGCCTGCTCCGGCAGCGGCTTGACGCCGGTGTCGCGCGTGAGCGCCGGCACGCCGGCCTCGTCCCAGGGCACCTTCGGGCTCCTTCTGTGGCTCTCCCCGACGGGAGCACGTCCTCTGTTGCACGAAAAGTATGTCACGTATCTACGTTCCGGCAACGGTACCCCTTAAAATGCTGGTCATGGTCGGAGTGCCCGAGTCCCACACCGGATGGACGTTCATCACCAGTCACGCGCGCGTACTGGCAGCCATCGCCGACAACCCGAACACCCGCATCCGTGACATCGCCGCCCGCTGCCGGCTCACGGAGCGCGCCGTCTCGCGGATCATTTCCGATCTCGAGCAGGCCGGTTACCTCTCCCACACGCGGGACGGGCGCACGAACACCTACCGCATCGAGCCGGACAAGGTGCTGCGCCACCCGGCCGAGGCCGGCCTCTCCGTGGCGTCGCTGCTCTCCCTGCTCGTACAGGACGAGACGGACCGCATCAGGAAGCCGGTCGCTCAGTAGCGACTGCGGAGAACCGGCGGCCGCGGGGCCCCGGCTCCGTTCCGCGCGGACCACGCCTGTCTGGTCCACGGTGTACCGCTGGAGCGGGCTGTGGGTGGAGGACACGTAAAGGGTCACGCCGTGGGGGGGGAGGCGAGCGAGGTCGCACAGGTGCAGGGTGGCGGCGTCTTCCGCCGACAGCCACGGTCCGGCCGTCGGGACTCGCCCGTGCGGTACATGAGGGTTCCGGCGGGACCGGGCGGGTCCGCGGTGAAGCGTCCGGCGGTCAGGGACGGCCTGCCGAGGTAGCCGCGGGCCAGTCCGTCACCGGCGAGGGACATCTCGCCGAGCGTGCCGCGGGGCACCGGGCGCAGGGCAGCGTCCAGGACGTAGATCCGGGTGGTGCGGATCGGTCGGCCGATGACGGTGCCGGTGCCGGTGCGGGCCGGACAGGGCGGGCCGTCACCCAGGACTGTCACGCCCTGGCAGTGCTCGGCCACGCGGTGGAGCAGATCGTCGTCTCGGGCGGGCCGTAGACGCTGAGCACCTCACGGCCGGTCTCGCCGGGGCATCCCGCAGAACGTCACGGTGACCGAGTTCGCGCTCGACCAGCCGACGTTCATGCGCATGCACTTCACCGCGCTGGAGTTCGTCCAGCACACGGCGCTGCCCCTGGGCCGCCCCTACGACACCGAGTCCCGCGACCTGATCTCCCAGGCCGTCGGCGACCCGTGGTGCGACCTCCATCCTGGCCGAGGCCGCGATGGCGAAGACGTCGGGCTGACGGCCCGGGAACCGGGGCAGGGTCGCCGCTGCGGCGCGATCCGGGCGCCGGGCCCTGATCGGCCTCACGGCACCCGTGCCTGCGATGCGTCCTGCGCGCCGCGGCGGACGATGGCCTCGATCCCGTCCAGCAGGACCGCCAGTCCGGCGTCGAAGGTCTCGGTCGCCTCCCGCTCCAGATACGGCCCTTCCGGATCGGGCGGGGCCGTCGCGGCCTCCTTGGCGAGCCGGACGACCGTCGGGAAGCGCTCGGCGAAGTCGGGCACGACCTCCTCGAAGGCAGCGGAGCGGGCGGTCCACCACTCCTCGTCGGAGACCCCGGTCGCGGCGGCGGCCTGCCGGGAGTCGACCACCGTCTGCGCGGCGCCCCGGACGTGGTTGATCAGCGTGCCGACGACCCGCCGCAGCACCTGCGCGCCCAGCCCGGTCGCGAAGAGGATGCGCAGGACGCTCTCGAGCATGGCGTTCTCGTGCGGCCCGAGGACGGGGCGCGCCTGGGAGACCTGGAGGGTCCAGGGGTGGCGCAGACAGAACGCCCAGTAGTCGTGCGTCCAGACCGAGAGCGCGGCGCGCCAGCCGTCCGTGAGGTCGTAGTCGGTGGGCAGTTCGGCGAGGGCGCGGTCGTACATGAGGTCGACCAGCTCGTCCTTGCTGGGCACGTACGTGTACAGCGCCATTCCGGTCCGCCCGACACGCTTTCCCACCTCGCGCATGGAGACCGCGGAAATCCCGGAGGTGTCGGCGATGGCGATCCCGGCGTCCACGACAGCGTCCACGGTCAGTCCCGGCCGGGGCCCCGGACCGCTCCGGGCGGCCGCCTCGCCGGGAGTGCGCCACAGCAGGGCCAAGGAACGACGGAAATCTCCCTGGCCGGCGAAAACCACCACCACATCCCCTTGACTGGTACCGAACCGGATGGTGCATTACATTACCGCACGGCCCTCGGCAGCCGTCCTCAGCGTGGAGCCGCCTGAACTCGTAACGGCCCCGCATAGATTTTTATTGCATGGCCACTTTCCGGCGTTCTTCAATGGCCGAGCCGGATTCCTTGCGCGTCATTCGGCGCAGCACTACGGGGGCCGGCAGAAGGCCGATGACGTCCCATGCGCCGAGTGCGCAGAACATCTCCCCGTACCGCCAGGAATTCCCGGTCTCCACAGCGGCGAACTCGTCCGGCAGCAATACGGCACGCATTCCGAGCCCGAGCCAGTAGACGGGGAATACCAGGGCGATCCACTGAAGCCATTCCGGTACCTCGGTGGCCGGGAAGAAAATCCCAGACACCGAAGAGCGCCAGGAGCGGGGACATGACGACGCCAATGGTGCGCGGGTTGCTGAGCACCCGAGGACGGCGCCGATCGGCATCGTGGCGAGCATCCCGAGCACCAGCTCTCCTGGCCAGCGTGAGCCAGGCGCCGAGGCGATCGGCCGGCTGGTCGGGGGGAAACTCGCCGCACACGCTGACGGCCGAGAGTCACCGGTGCCGTCCCGTGAGCCTGTGCCGGTAGCTCCTTATGCCGTAAAGTGTTGCGGGCAAGAGGCTCTCGGGGGATACGTCATGGCCGGGGCGGCGGCACCGGACGGGCGACGCCCCCCTCACCATCCGCCCCGATCGCGCGAAGGAATCCATGAACAGCTTGCCGATATGGCTCCTGCATGTCAGCCGGACAGAGCAGATCACCCCCCACATGGCACGCATCACTCTCACCGGCGACGACATCCGGGGCTTTTCCCTCACGGAACCCGACCAACAGGTCAAGCTCTACTTCCCGCGCCCCGGACAGTCCCGGCCGGCCCTGCCGGACATCACCGAGACCACCGACCTCACGTCGTGGTACCAGGCCTTCAGCGCCTCCCCCGAGGACGAGCGGCCGTGGATGCGCAGCTATACGATCCGCGCGCACGACCCGGTCACGGACTCCCTCACCTTCGACTTCGTCCTGCACCGGCACGCCGGACCGGCCACGCGGTGGGCGATGTACGCCAAGGAGGGCGACTGTCTGGGCGTGTTCGGGCCCAGCGACTACTTCGCGCGCCCCAAGCCACTGTCCGCCTCGCTCGCGGAGGCCGACTGGGTGCTGCTGGCCGGTGACGACACCGCCGTCCCTGGGATGGCGACCATCATCGAGAGCCTGCCGGCCGGCAAGCGGGCGCTGGCGTTCGTCGAGGTCCAGGAGGTGGCCGACGAGCAGCCCTTCCGCGCCGAGGCCGATCTGACCACGACATGGCTGCACCGAGGGGTGACCGAGCCGGGACGCAGCGAGGCGCTGGCCGACGCGCTGCGGTCCGCCACGCTGCCCGACGGCGAAGGGTTCGCCTGGATCGCCGGCGAGGCGGGTCTGGTGCGCCGGATGCGGCGGCATCTGGTGGACGACCGCGGCATGGCCAAGGGCCGGATCGAGTTCTCCGGCTGCTGGCGTCTGAAGCTCACCCAGGACGACGCCCCCACCGCGGAGGACCTCGCCGAGGCGCAGGAGCGCCTGGCTCAGGCGCAGGCCCAGGCTTCCTGACCCGCCGCTCACCGACCGGGACGCGCCGCCCGCCGGCGAGTCCCGGTCATTCGTTTCGCCGACGCCGCCCTTTGCCGACGCCGCCAAGACCGCGGATCCCTATCGAGCCAAAGCGATTCTCCTCAAGCGGCTGAGCGAAATCTTCTCGATACGCGCCCCGGAGCGGACTTCCCCGCGTTGTCAGTACTGACCCGATAATATGTGCGTGGCATGCCAGTTGATGTTCGCGGCATATCGGATTATCCGAGATATCGGAGCCTTTAGCGCGCATATTGCTCCGCAGCATGGGAGCCGCCGTGGTCTACGAGGTGGCGACGAACCCGCTCTCGACTGATCCTGCGAGGGTACCCAGCCCTCTCCCCCACGGCGGACCGCCGCTGATGTGCGACGGCGGTCCGCGCCAGGGTCCTGCCGGTCAGGCGCCGACGTAGGCCGCCAGGTGTTCGCCGGTGAGGGTGGAGCGGGCGGAGACCAGGTCGGCCGGGGTGCCCTCGAAGACGACGCGACCGCCGTCGTGACCGGCACCGGGGCCAACATCGATGATCCAGTCCGCGTGCGCCATCACCGCCTGGTGATGCTCGATGACGATGACCGACTTGCCCGAGTCGACCAGCCGGTCCAGCAGCCCGAGCAACTGCTCGACGTCGGCGAGGTGCAGACCCGTGGTCGGCTCGTCGAGGACGTAGATCCCGCCCTTGTCGGCCATGTGCATGGCCAGCTTCAGCCGCTGCCGCTCCCCACCGGAGAGCGTGCTCAGCGGCTGGCCCAGGGTCAGATAGCCCAGCCCGACGTCCGCGAGCCGGCCGAGGATGGCATGGGCTGCGGGGATGCGCGTCTCACCGGCGCGGAAGAACTCCTCGGCCTGCGCCACCGGCATCGCCAGCACCTCGCTGATGTCCCGTCCGCCGAGCCGGTACTCCAGCACCGCGGCCTGGAACCTCTTGCCCCCGCACTCTTCGCAGGGGGTGGCGACCCCGGCCATCATCGCCAGGTCGGTGTAGAGGACACCGGTGCCGTTGCAGGTGGGGCAGGCGCCCTCGGAATTGGCGCTGAACAGGGCGGGCTTGACGCCGTTGGCCTTGGCGAAGGCCTTGCGGACCGGTTCGAGCAGCCCGGTGTAGGTGGCGGGGTTGCTGCGCCGAGAGCCGCGGATGGGCGTCTGGTCGACCGACACCACTCCCGCGCTCGCGGGGATCGACCCGTGCAGCAGTGAACTCTTGCCGGACCCGGCGACCCCGGTCACCACCGTCAGCACCCCGAGCGGGATGTCCACGTCGACGCCCTGGAGGTTGTTCGCCCGCGCCCCGCGGATCTCCAGCGCGCCTTCGTGCTTGCGCACCGACTCCTTCAGCGACGCCCGGTCGTCCAGGTGCCGCCCGGTCAGCGTGCCGCTCCTGCGCAGCCCTTCGACACTGCCCTCGAAACAGACGGTGCCGCCCGCCGTCCCCGCGCCGGGCCCCAGATCGATCACGTGGTCGGCGAACGCGATGACCTCGGGCTTGTGCTCCACCACCAGCACGGTGTTGCCCTTGTCGCGCAGCCTCAGCAGCAGCTCGTTCATGCGCTGGATGTCATGGGGGTGCAGACCCGTGCTGGGCTCGTCGAACACGTAGGTGACGTCGGTGAGCGACGAGCCGAGATGGCGCACCATCTTCACGCGCTGGGCCTCACCGCCCGACAAGGTGCCCGCGGGCCGGTCCAGTGAGAGATAGCCGAGCCCGATCTCCACGAACGAGTCGAGGGTCTGGCGCAGCGTGTCCAGCAGGGGTGCCACCGAGGGCTGGTCGAGGCCACGTACCCAGCCGGCCAGGTCGCGGACCTCCATCGCGCATGCGTCGGCGATGTTGATGCCCTTGATCCTCGACGCCCTGGCCGCCTCGTTCAGTCGGGTCCCCTCGCACTCGGGGCAGGTGCCGAAGGTGACCGCCCGCTCCACGAACGCCCGGACGTGCGGCTGCAACCCGTCGCTGTCCTTGGCCAGCATCGTCCTGCGCACCTTGGGGATCAGTCCCTCGTAGGTGACGTTGATGCCGTCGACCTTCACCTTGGTCGGCTCGCGGTGCAGGAAGTCGTGGAGTTCCGTCTCGGTGTAGTCACGGATCGGCTTGTCGGGGTCGACGAAACCCGACCCGGCGAAGATCCGCACGAACCAGCTGCCCGGCTTGTAGCCGGGGACGGTGATCGCCCCGTCCGCGAGCGACTTGCCCTCGTCGTAGAACCGCGTCAGATCGAGGTCGGTCACATGGCCCGTGCCCTGACACCGAGGGCACGCGCCGGCGGGCTGGTTGAAGCTGTAGTGGAACGCGGGCCCGGCGCTCGGCTCGCCGAGCCGGCTGAACACGATCCGCAGCATCGCGTTGGCGTCGGTCGCGGTGCCGACCGTGGAGCGGCCGTTGGCGCCCATCCGCTCCTGGTCGACGATGATGGCCGTGGTCAGCCCCTCCAGCACGTCGGTCTCCGGCCGCGCCTGCGTGGGCAAGATGGTCTGTAAGAAGGCACTGTAGGTCTCGTTGATCAGCCGCCGCGACTCCGCGGCGATCGCGTCGAACACCAGCGAACTCTTACCGGAGCCGGAGACACCGGTCAGCACCGTCAGCCGCCGCTTGGGGATATCGACGCTGACGTCCTTGAGGTTGTTCACCCGCGCGCCCCGCACGCGGATCATGTCGTGGCTGTCGGCAACACGTGGCGCGCGCGATGTCGTGTCCGTCCTCGCGGTCATGGTCATTGCTGTCTCCCTCTGTCACACCCGGGCCGCCGTCACGGCCTCCGCCTCTTGGGCCGAAGCGATCTAACCAGCTCTCAGGAGCAGGTGCGAAAATGGGAGTTGAGGATGGACGGGGTCGGCTCGGGAGTCAGCACGGCACCGCATCCATGGTGGGCGCGCGCACTCCCGCGCCCAGAGCTATGGTGTCCCACCACCTGCGCCTCTGACCTGAGCGTTCCTACGGTGTGACGACACGCAACGCCCCCGTCGAAACGCCAGGAAGTGGTGCCGATGTCGTCGCCCGCCTGCGCTCCACCCGCTCCTTCGAACCTCAAGCGCATCGTCGCCCCGTCCCTCGTCGGCACGACCATCGAGTGGAAGCGGAACTCGACTACGTCGACGGCCTATCGCCGGCGCCACGAGGCCGGCCGATCCACTCCTCCGCATCGCGTTCGGCGCCACCATCGATGTAGTGGTCGTCGCCGACCCGCAGGATCACCCGGTCGGGTTCGAAGCCTCGCAGGACGGGATTCTGGATCACAGGACTCACTGGAGGCTGTCGACGGCGCCCTGGTCCTGGTGGCCGACCTGTTTGCCCTCGCAGAAGAGCTGCAGCCGCCACATGTTCGTGCCGGAGGCGGCCTCGTCGGAGGTGTCGTCGTAGTCGTCGCCCCAGAGGCGGACGGTGACGTAGGTCGTGCCGACCGGGCTGACGGCGACGTCGAACGTCAGAGTGCCGCCCCAATAGGAGGCCGGGGAGGTCGAGTTGAGGACACGTGCGCTCTGACCGAGGCCGCCACTGATCGTGTCGGAGAGGCCCGCCGTCTGAACACGTCCGTGTCGACGGTTGATCCGGGGAGTGCGGCGGAACGGCGTCTTGACGGTGCCGTCGATCCGGGGGGTCACGCCTGCCGCGCTGGCGTAGGCGAAGGCGTCGGTCAGGGTGCCGACTCCGGTGCCTCGCTGAGCCCGAATCTGACGGGCACCGCACCACGGCATGCGCGACCGAATCCGAATCCTCGCGTCAGGAGCGAGTCTTCCGATGGACCAAGAAGGCGAAGACCGCCACTACCACTCCGCTGACCGCGGCGATCACCCCGAGTACGGTCGGCACGGCATCGCCGGTGACCGTTCCTGCAGCGCGCTCACCCTTTGCCTCACCGTATTGCGTCCGGGTAACTTGCCAAGTCAGTTACTTGCACTTGATGTTAAGTGAGAAGCTCCTTAGCGTTCTCGGCATGAACCTCACTGTTCTCGCGGCTTCCGGCCAGACCGGCATTGCCCTCACCCGGCAAGCTCTGCGACGTGGCCACACCGTGACCGCCATCGCACGTGATCCCGAGCGAATCGCGCTGCCCGACTTTCCGAACCTGCGGAAAGTGGCGGGCGACGTGAACGACGCGGCCGGTATCACCGCTGCCGTGGACAAGGATTCCGTGGTCCTTTCCGCGCTCGGTACGGACCGGGCCGGGATTCTCCTGACCGGCGCCCGGGCCGTCGTCGCCGCCGGCCCACGGCGCGTCATCTGGCTCGGTGCCTACGGCACGGGCAAGTCGGCCGAAGCGGCGGGAGAGGGCGCGGGTGTGCTCGTCAAGGTGCTGGGCGACCGGCTCGCGGACAAGGTCGCAGCCGACAACACCGTTCTCGCGGCCGGAGGCACCGTCTTCCATGCCGGGATGCTCGCTGACGGGCCGGAAAGCCCCCGTCGGCGCACGGTCGGTCTGGAGGCCGCGCCCCCCTTCGACCTCGGTGCGAAGGTCAGCCGGGAAACCGTCGCCGCGGCGATGCTCGACGAAGCAGAGAAGCCCACCTTCCCCGGTGCCGTGGCCCTGCCACTGGCGGAGTAGGCGCAGTGGTCAGCAGGCGGTGATCTCCTCGATCGACGCACGGACCTGCTCGCGCAGCCAGGCGTGGGCGGGATCGGAGTCGTAGCGCTGGTGCCAGTTGCAGTTGATCGTCGCCGCCGGGGACTCGATCGGCAGCGGCCGGGTGAGGAGCCCGAACGCCTCGATGAGCGGACGGCCGAGGAGCGCCGTGCAGGTGACCAGTGCGTCGCTGCGGGCGGCGATCTGCAGGGCGGTGGACACCGTCGCCACCGCCGCGACCACCCGGCGCCGCAGGCCTTCGGCGGCCAGCGCGTCGTCGATCGGTGCGGTCAGGCGGCCACGCCGGGAGATCACCACATGCGGCTGCGCCGCGTAGGAAGCCAGGTCGAGTCCGTCGGCACAAGGGTGGTCCGCGCGCATCGCCACGACGAGCCGGTCTTCGCCCAGCGGCTCGGAGCGGAACTCGGGCAGACTCGGCATGCCGCCTCCGAGCTCCAGATCGACGCGGCCGTGGCGCAGGTCGTCGGTGTCGACGGAGTTCTCCGCCAGCACCCGCAGCTGCACCCCGGGAGCCCGTTGCTGGACCCTCCCGAACAGTACCGGCACCAGTGACGCGGCCGCCGCGTCATGACACTGGATCGTGAAGGCGCGATCCAGTTCGGCCAGGTCCAACTCACGGACCGGGGACAGCACTTGGTGCGCCTGCCTGACCAGCCGGTGCACGTCCTCCCGCACCGACAGCGCGTACGGGGTGGGAGTCATCGAGTGGCCGGTGCGCACCAGGATGTCGTCCCCGGTGACAGCGCGCAGTCGGCCGAGGGTGCGGCTCACCGCGGGCGAGGACAGGTGCAACCGCTCGGCCGCGCCCATCACGCTGCCCTCCTCGAGCAGAGCGTCCAGCACGGTCAGCAGATTCAAGTCCAATTGCATAGAAGTAAATCCTAACAATGCGTCAATCCACTTCGGTCAACTCTGGGAGCATGCCATGAGCCAGGAACTGCTTGCCGCCACCGTCGCCGCCGTCCGCCACGCCGGCGCCCGCATGCTGACGCGCTATTCCACCGAGCCCCGTCTCCCCGGGCTTCCCGAACTGCTCGCGAGCCTCCAGGCCAATGACGCGGCCGTTGTCGACACGTTGCGCCCAGCGTTGACCGAGACCCTGCCGAGCGCGGGCTGGCTCAACGACGAACACGGATCGGGACCGCTGGCCACGGGTGAGTGGTGGCTCATCGACCCGGTCGGTGGCAACGTCAACGCCGTGCACGGCATGCCCGACTGGAACATCGGTGTGAGCCTCGTCCGTGACGGCCGCCCAGTGCTGGCCTTGGTCTACTTCCCGGTCTCCGACGAAATGTTCACCGCCACCGAGGGCGGCGGGGCGTTCCTCAACGGCGTACGGCTGCGGGTTTCGCTCAAGACGTCGTTGGACGGCGCGCTGGCCGGCACCGGGCAGGCCAAGCCGGGTCACGATCCTGAGCTCGCGAAGCGGACGGGCTCCGCCTTCGCAGCGATGACGAACTCCGCCCTCTATGTGCGGGTCTCCGTACCGGTGACCCACCAGCTCGCCCAGGTCGCCGCGGGCCGGATGGACGTGCACTGGCAGTTCGACAACGTCCGGTCCCACGCGGCAGGTGTGCTGCTGGTCCAGGAGGCCGGGGGCGTCGTGACCGACCTCGAGGGCAAACCGTGGGAACTGGCCAGTGAGAGCTACCTCGCCGCCGCGCCGGGCGTGCACGCCGCCGCGCTGGAAATCCTCACCGCCTGAGGCAAGTCCGGATCCATCTTCCCCATCACCGCCACGCGGGAGAATCACGAATGACGACCAGCGTGCCGCCCGGCCTTGCCGAGCTGACCGAGATCATGGCCCACGCCGACTTCGCGACCAGCGCGTCGGCATCCCTGCGGAAGGCCCTGGGTCTCGGCTCGTTGCACATCGGCTCGACGCGGGCATTGGCCATCCGCGACGATCCGAGCCACTTCTTCAACCGGGCGGGTGGGTTCGGCGTCGATGGTCCGATCACCGTCGACGACCTGGCCCGGGTGTGCGACTTCTACCGGGAGCAGGGTGTGTCCCAGGGCTCGCTCATGATCGCACCATCGTTGCTGCCGCCGGACTGGGCCGCCACCGCCGCGGAACTGGGCCTCGCCGAGAGCAGCCGATTCACCAAACTGGGCTGTGACATCGAAAGCTTGCCCACCGCCGGCGACCGAACCGCGCTGGCTTCGGGTTGACGCGTCGGCGTCGTCGAAGCGCACCAGGCCCGGGAGTGGGCCACGGTCATGATGACCACCTTCGGGTTCACCTCCCCGGACATGATCGAGATGGCCGCGTCCTGCGTGGGCAAGACAAACTGGCGGCAGTACGCGGTCTGGGCGGGTGAGCGGATCGTCGCGGTCGGGAGCGTCTTCCTGAACGGGGAGTGCACCGACATGTTCGGCGGGGCGACGCTCCCGGAGGCGCGCGGTCGCGGCGCCCAGTCGGCACTGCTCGCCGCGAACGGGCCGCCCTGCCGGAAGTCAAGCTTTTCCTTGGCGCCGTGAACCATCAAAGCCACGTGATAGCCGAACAGCACGGAGTTCAGATGCTGCAGCGAACCACCTCGCACCCACATCCCCGGGCGCAGTCGCACCTCCTCCAGGAGGTCGTACACGTCGCGCATCTCGGTGAGCTGTCTGGGCGCCCGCCGGGCTATTTCCGCCTCTGTCATGCGGGACCCTACTCCGGATCGGCGGAGCGCAAGTAGTGGTCGTTGGAGACGACGTCCAGCTCAGGGGCTCAACGCCAGTAGTCCAGGGCGTCCGTTCGGCGAGGCGTCGGACAACTCCCCACTTGCACCGCAGACTCAACACTGGAGATCTCCTCGACGGCTGAACGGACTCCCGCCCGGCGCGGCAGGAGACCGCCCACGGCGCCGTACCCGCCACAAGGAACGTCACCGCTGCTCGGCCGCAGCATCACGCCGGAGCGCGGTCCCCTCGAAAGGCAACCGGGGCTCGACCGCCGGAGCGAGGAAGGCTGCAAGGGCGACGAACGCGAAGACCACCAGCATCGCCGCGCGCAGGCCGACATGTAGCAGGGCCCGGACCGCGCGTCGCGGTCCGGGCCCTGCTGCCGTACGGGTGCGTCAGCTCTGTGCGGTGTCGTCGCCCGTCTGCCCGGCGTCCTCGGCTGTGCCTGCCTTTTCGCGCATCTTGCGCACCAGCTCCGCCTTCTGGTCGGCGGCACCCTGGCGGTCCAGGTTGCGGTGCGGACCGTTGTTCTGCCGTTCGGCTCGGGACAGCTTCTTGCGCTGGCCGCCGCCCATGCCCACGGGGTTGTTGATGTTCTTGCTCACGGGTTCTCCCGGAATGTTGTGAAGTGATCTACGGATTCATCGGTGAGGGACAGGCACGGCGACGTCGAAGACGTCAGCAGGGGCCCATCACGCTCTCACTCGTAAATCAGCATCTGGAAGAACATGACCAAGACGTTACCCGGTTCCGTCGGCCCCGCACACCAGGCGTTTCGCCGTCCCGGCGTCGCCCGGGCCTTCGGCGAGCGCCCGGGGTCAGCCGTTTCCTTCCAGTCAGCTAACGGACCCCGCCCCTCACATCACGGAGCCCTGCCAGATGGAGGCGAGCCAACGCGGGTTCTTGCAGCGCCATTCCTGTCACGTCGACATCACGAACCCCACGGACGTCCTCACGTCACAGGGATCTGACCTGGACCTACGTGCTCGCCCCAGACCCCCTGGACGCCCAGAGACGCTTCCTACGACATGTGCCATGTGGTGCCCTTGCTTATCTAGAGGTGGGCATGATGGGCGCGGACGATGGTGGAGTCGATCTGCACGAGCCAGTCGATGTCGCCGGCCGCGTCCGCGCGGGCCTGGATCTGGTGGAGAGCTCGGGTCAACACACCATCCAGGGCGTAACGGCGGAAGCGGGTACAGACCGTGTTCCACGGTCCGTAGCGTTCTGGCAGGTCACGCCAGGAGATCCCAGTCCGGATCTTATAGACCATCCCGTTGATGACCTGCCGGTCCTCCACACGCGGCCGCCCCGTCACGGCCCGCGGTATCAATGGAGCGAGCAACTCCCACTCCTGATCGGTGAGTTCATGACGAGGCATCATCCCACCATGACCCAGCATCCAATGATCTTTGAAGATGGACCTTGGGGCGCATGTCGAAAATGTCCCTGACGGGGGCGAGCCTGCCCGACCGTTCAAAGATCACTAGAGTCAGAGTCCTTGGCGAATCAGGGGGAGCAACGTGACCTTAGCTGTGGGCATCTTCGATCTGTTCACCTATGGGATACCTGGAGCACTGCATCTATCCCTGATCATTTACGTGCTCGCACGCTTGGACATCATCGATCTCGCAAGTCTGGCCTCGGCACCGTCAGCGCTGCAGGTGGTCGGAGCCGCTGTTGCCAGTTACCTGCTGGGGCACCTCGCCTATCCCCTGAGCGCCCTCCTGGACAAGGTGGCACCGCGTTGGAACTGGAGTGTGGATCATGCTCGGCTCGACTTCGTGGCCAGAGTGCCCGAGTCCCGGGACCGAGCTTTCGTGCACGTCGATACGTCGCTGCTGCTGGCAGCGGTGGAACTCCACGACAAGGAGGCAGCGGGCGAGATCACTCGGTTGCAAGGCGTCGCGTTGATGCTGCGAAACTCGGCCCTCGCCCTGATGTTCGCATGCGTCGTCGCAGTGATCGAACTCGCCGTAGGACCCGATCGTGGGCTTGCGGGCATCTGTGCGGCACTGCTGCTCGCAAACCTGACCGCCGCAGTCAGGCACGGGCGCCGTGTGCGGCACTGGGACCGCTTGAAGACGTTGGAGATCTGCTTCTGGATCCCAGACATCGATGACAAATTCGACTCCAGCCAGGCAAGATCCGTTTGAAGACGGGCTCTAGTTCACGGACTGCCAGGCGCCGTGTTCTCCGCGCGGATCATTCTCCGGAGGCCGGGTGCGAGCAGCCGCGAGGTCGCCTTCGAGCTCACTGACTCGGCCTTCCAGGAGGGCTTTCTCTGCCGTGGCCTGGTGGAGGCGGCCTTCGAGGTGTGCGGTGGCCTGGGTCAGCTCCTGGACGCGTGATGAGGTCCCGTGAGCATGCCTGGTCGAGTTGTTGTCCGACACCGTCGCCGGCGACCACGAACTTGATCGTGCGGGCCTGGACGGTGCGGAACGCGTCATCCTCGCCGGCGTCGTATCCCGGCGGCAGGAAGGTCAGGTACTTCTGGTCCGACAGCCTGGTAACCACGTCGTCCGGCACCCAACCGTGGGTGGTGGCGAACCTCAGGAACTCAGACGACTGGTCCGCGGCGGCAGCGGCTCGGTGACCAGCCAGTGCGCGAACCGTCCCAGCTCGAAGAAGCCGGGACGGTTCCAGATCACACCGGTACGCGCGCAGTACGACAGGTACAGCGCGACGCGGCCGGCGTACGCCCGCTCGGAGGGGTGTCGGGAATCTGTCGGCGGTGAGCGTGATCTGTCGGCGGTATGTCGGTGGAGGTTGCGACCTTGGGCGGGTTGGTGCTCCCCATGAGCACGCTGCCCCAGAGCGCAAGGAGCCTGTCATCGTGTCTTCCGCATCCCAGAGCCGGCCGTGGGACGTTCACCGGCTGCCGTCTGCCGAGGGCAGGATCTTCCTGGTCACCGGGGGTAACGCCGGGATCGGCTACTTCACCGCGGAGCAGCTCGCCGCCACCGGCGCCATCGTCATACTCGGCAGCCGGGACCGCGCGAAGCCCGACGCCGCCATGGCCTCGATCCGCTCACGCGTCTCCGGCGCGCATGTGCGGCACCTTCAACAACGCGGGGGTCGCACTCGACGCCCCGCCGCGTCGAGAGACCGAGGACGGCCACGAGTTGATGTTCGGCACCAACCACCTCGGCCACTTCGTGCTCACCCAGTGGCTGGCCCCCCTGCTGTCCACGGCACCAGCGGGCCGCATCGTGACGGTGGGAAGCTTCGCGGCACGGTCCGAGCGACTGGACCTGGACGATCTGCAGTCGACCCAGGACTACCGGCCCAAGCGCACCTACGGCCGATCGAAGCTGGCGCAGATGTGCTTTGGCTTTGAACTCGATCGTCGCCTGCATGCCGTCGGCAGCACGGTGCTCAGTGTGGTGGCCCACCCTGGCGGCGCACTGGACTCTCTCACCCCGTCCCGCCCGCCGATAAGCGTGACAACCCCCGGCGAGCGGTTGTGTGCCTTGCCCTCCGCGCTCTTGGTGCAGGGCAAGGACGCCGGAGCATGGCCCGTCGTCCGCGCCGTCCTCGACTCGGAGGTGCAGGGAGGACAGCTGTGGGGGCCGAGGGTCTTCGGCCTGCGTGGCATACCGCGGCGTGAGCCGGTCCCCTCGCATATGGCCGACCCAGCCGTCGCCGCTCGCCTGTGGGCCGTCAGCGGCGAGCTGGTCGGCACCGATCCGCACCTCGGCTTTCGGTAGGCGCGGAGCCGCGCCCACGAACACCTCTGGTCGGCGTGGTCGGGGGGCGGTTACCGGCGGCTCCGGTTTGCACCTGACGGTCGTCGACGACGCCTTCGCCAACTCGATCCGGCATCCTTTGCCAGCACCGCTCCCCGGCGTACGGTTTGCCCGTCAAGGGGAGCCGGCTGTTTCCGTATTCGACGAGCCGCACGATCTTGAGTGCTTCGGCCCCCCGCCCCGAGCATGCCGATGGCGGCCCGGCGGTTGCCGGCGGCTCACAGCCCCGGATGTACCGGGGTTCCGGGCAGTCCGGTCGGAGGCACTGTGCCGGTGGCCATGCGAAGGCCGAGGAGCTGTTGCGTGTGCCTGGGCACGTGGTCTTGCGCGAGGCCGTCGATGAGGCCGGCCAGGGGAACCGGCTGGTCCAGTACCAGTTCGTCGTGGGACACGAGGAGCGACGGCACCAGGACCGAGGCGGCCTCCTCACTCAGCCGATCGGCGATGTCGCACAGAACGGCGGCTTGGCCGCGGACGTGGTCGATCAGGTCCGCCCGGTCCGCGTGCTCGGCGATGATCCGGTTCAGGTTCCACGGGTCGAGGCAGATCCGGTTGTCAAAGGTGGGCCGCGAGCCGGCGACCACGCCCAGGGCGACCGCCGCGATCGAGGCGTCGACGCTGAGGAGGTGGGCCAGCACCTGGTCGGCGTTCCACCCTCCGTCGGCCGCCTCGCCGAGGTCGGGGCCGGCCGCCACGTCGAGCAGTCTGTCGTAGGCCCCGCGCAAAGGTGCCGTGTCCATGCTGCGCTTCCCTTCAGTCGGGCTGAGTCGGATCCGCCTCGCGCTCCGCTGCTTCGGCGACGCGTTTGATGTGGGCCAGCCGCCGGTCCCACTCCGTCGCGAGCGAGGCCATCCACCGTGCCGTCGTGTCGAGCGCCGCGGGCCGGACCGCGTACCGCACCTCACGTCCGACGCGGCCGCCGGACACCAGCCCGGCCGCGTCCAGGACGGCGAGGTGCTTGACCACCGCCTGCCGCGAGACGGGAAGTTGTTCGGCGAGCGTCGTGGCGGTGGCCTCGCCCTGTGCGGCGAGAAGGTCGAGCAGCCGGCGTCGCGTCGGGTCGGCCAGCGCACCGATGACACTGTCGACGACGTCGGCGGCGCCGGAGCCTTCCTCCGTCACGTGGCCGGCTGCTCGGCACGCGTCTTGAGCGCGCCGAGCTCCAGGGGCCAGCCTTCGCTGTGGTCCTTCCGGTTCTGGCTGCGCAGTTCCTCGGGCCCGGCCAGCGCCGCGAAGCCGCTCTCGACGACACGGAGTCGCGTCCGGTCACCTTCCTGGGTCAGCGTGAACTCCACCAGCGTGCTGTTGTTCTCGCGCAGCTCTTCGCCGGGGAACGCGCTGGTCCAGCGGTAGGCCAGATACGTCGGCGGCTCGACCTTCTCCACGCGCACCGGGAAGTCGCCGTGCTCGGCGTTCTTCACCACCGTCGACTCGCCCTCCCTCGCCACGGTGCCGGGCAGGCTCGCCTTGTCCGCGACCCAGAACCCCGGCTGGGCCACCAGCGACCAGACCTGCTCCATGGGCGCTGCGATCAGGGTTTCGCGTTCGATCCGGTCCTCGCTCATGAGGTACTCCTTCATCGTCTCCGCCTCCATCTCCTGCAACTCCACAATTGCACATGACTCAGCCTCACGCAACCCGAGGGTTGCACTTTGCGGGCGGCGGACCGTGGAGCCGCATCCCGGTGAGCCGTTCCAGGCTGTCGGGGTCCGTGCTGGTCAGGGAGCAGACCGGCGAAGGCTGCTGAACACCTCGGGGGTCGTCCACCCGCGCAGCGTGGCGTGCATCGTCGACCGGAATGCGGCCTCGGCCGTGGCGGCGTCGAGGGCCCCGGCCAGTTCGAGAGTCACGAGCCCGTGCATGGCCGCCCACAGCGACAGGGCGATCGACGTCGCGTCGCCGGCGAGGACGGACTCCGTCAGCGCGCGGTCGATCGCCGCGAGAAGTGGACCGATCGGGTCACTGCCACCGACCTCCCCCGACGGATCGAAGGACTGCACACCCCCGAACAACACCGTGTACAGGTGGCGGTGTCCGCACCCCCAGCGACGGTAGGCGACGGCCAGCGCGTAGAGGTCGGCGAGAGGATCCACGGAGGTCCGCACCGCCGACACCTCCCGGAACAGGCCGGCGACGGCTCTGTCACGCACCGCGTCGATCAGCCCGTCCTTACCGCCGAACAGGGAGTACACCGCCGTCGTCGACGCCTCCGCGGCGGCTGCCACAGCGCGGACGGTGACCGACTCCCGCGGACGCGTGGCGAGCATCTCGGTCGCGCACACCACAAGCCGCTCTCTGACGGCCCCGTCGTTCGTTTTCGGCCTACCCACGATGAGCAGCCTACCGCCTCTGATAACGTCGTTTTGAAACAGCGTTCTGAAACTGTCGGAGGTTCGTCGTGCCCGCATCAGTCATACGTCTCGCCCGCTTCACCGGGCGCTTATCCCTTGCCTTGGCGGCCGTCGTGGCGCTGGTCGTCGTGTTTCTCGCCCTGATCGCCCTCACAGACGGGACGGGCTCGGGGCTTGCCGCTTGGTCGACGACCATTGGAGCCGGGCTCGCCCTCGCGGTGTGGCGAGGTCGGCGTCGCCCCTGGCCGGCGCGGCTCGTGCCGTTTCTGCCGGTGGTCGTGGCGGCGGCGTTGACGGCGGCGGTCTGTGTCCCGACCGTGCCGACGGAACGGCAACGCCCGCCCGCCCTGCCGTTCGTGGCCACGCAGCACTGGAGTCTGAGCACGGGCAGCCGGGTCGCGGTGTACCACTACCCGCCGGCGAACAACGGCCCCAGGCATCCCGTCCCGTTCGTGTACCTCAACGGCGGACCGGTCCGCGGCATCTCGGTGCTCGACCACCGGTTCCTGCAACTCCTGGCACGCCAGGGCTACGACGTCTACGCCTACGAATCCGCCGGCGCCGGACGCAGCGATCTGCTCCCCATGGACCAGTACACGATCACCAGGTCGGTTCGTGATCTCGCCGCCTTCGTCGACCGCCTGGACAAGGGCAAGGTCGACATCCTCGGCTTCTCCGCCGGCGGGGCGGTGCTCACTCGAGCTCTGGCCGATCCGAGCGTCGCCGCACGCCTGCACCGGGCGATCATCGCCGAGCCCGGCCCCATGGACGGGCCCACCGCGCACATCGCCGGCCACAAGGGCCGAAGTTCCGCACGGGGCCTCGCACCCGCCATGACCGGACCGCGATCGACACATGTCCCCCGGTACGCCGTGGCGTTCGGCCTCATGCGACTCGGACTCCTCTCCCCCGGCACCGGGCTGATCGGTCAGGCCGAGGGCGTCAACGCCTTCACCGCCGCGGACCTCGGCAGCGACACCGCGTCCGCCTACTGCGCGCGCGACGCACACCGCATCCCCACCGAGGACACCGCGCGGAACTTCTCCTTCAGCCCCGCCGCCAGCCTCCGCGTCCAGCAGACGATCAAGGACTCACCCTCCATCGCACCGCGACTGGAGCGGTCCCGGACCCCGGCGATGCTGATGATCGCCGAGTGCTCCTCCCAGGTCCGCCAATGGGCGACCGCCCCTCTTGCCCATGACCCCGCCATCGGGCGCACGCAGTACATGCCCGGAGTCGGACACCACATGTGGAACGGCCTGGACGACAACAACGACCGTGCCGCCGCCGTCGTCACCGCGTTCCTTGAGGGCAAACCGGCACCCCTGCCCAACTACCCGGCTCGCAAGGACATCCCTGCGTTCCTGCGCGAGCACAGGTGAACGCGACCACGCTCAAGGTCCCGTAAGGCGCGTAGCAGCATCCCCGCCTCACCCACACGTAGGGGGTCGACTGTCGCACCCCGAGTGCACCCGGGGATGGAGTCGACCCGCACAGGGTGGTCTGCCCTTCGGCATAAGCCTCAGCGCGCAATGCGGGGGCCCTTCTTGGAGAACCCCGCGCACGGTTGCTCGCCGTCTCATGCATAACGTCGCGAGTGGCCCCTTGCCTGATCTGGCACTGCGCGTTCAGAACCGAGCCCGAGGGGAGGTGCGGGAGTTCCTGTACGAGAATCGAATTCCGCGAGCATCGCCTGTACGTCCTGGAGTTCGCCGGCTGACACCCACACGTCCAGGCAGACACCCACACGTCAGGATCGGGTACAGCTCCGATCCGTGGGGCCGGCTCGCCCAGCACGATGGGGAGGCGAACCGCTGGTATCACACATTGCCGCAGCAGCCCTCGTCGCTTGGCTCCACACCTGATCCAGCTGATAAACCGTCAGTCGGAGATCCGGCGTCTTGTCCGGATGAGAATCGCCTCGCCAACGATCGCAAGGATCAACAGCACAAAGCAGCATCCGAAACCGAGCAGCCCGGCCGCGAACAGGTAGAGCGAACGCGGATCCATGCACGCCCAGGTGGACGAGCAACTGACGGTCCGCGGGTCCGCCGGCGGCCCCATCGCATGCCAGCCGATGACGACGCAGAGCACGGAGACGGCGGCCGCGGCGGAGAGCAGGATCCACCGGACCCGCCGGGCTCCCCACCACGACAGGGTCCATCCCACGACGATCGCCGCCGGCAGGGTGAACACGTAACCGGGGACTATGTCCACTCTGAATCGCTCCGCGACATCAAGGGCCGGCCGGTCTGCCGCTGGGTGAGGTGGTCGCCCATGTTGATCAAGCCTACCGTCGGGTGCTTGACGGTCGGCAGGTCACCTGTCGGCTTTCGAGCCTCACCTCAAGTCCCAGGCCGAGACGGTCGCCGGACTTGAGCTTCACTCACGTGGTCGCGGCGTAGTCGGCCACGGTCGAGGTGAAGAGCCCCTTCACGGTCGACAGGTCGCCCAGTCTGTTGAGGGCGGCGTGACGTCCCCCCTGAGGGTGCAAGCACGGTGCGGGCGACCTCGATCCGCTTCTTCTGCACGGCAGGCTTGACCGCTGGAGGGTTGTCCGGTCGGCCGCCCCGCCTGTTCGAAACGGAGGGAGGCGCCGACCGCGTCGTGCCAGGACACGAAGCACCAGGGTTGATGAGTCGCCGCTGCCGACAAGCCTCACGGGCTGGCAGTACCGATTCCTGACGCCCACCAAGATCCGGACCGGGAGCGGACCAACTCCGGACCAACCCACATGCCGGACCTTGACGCAGCGTAGTCAGCACCAAGTCAGCACGGGAGTCAGCACCCCACCTCCGAATCCCGCCCGAACAGTGCACCTCGGACAGCGCTCTCGCGGGCCCGATTGGAGCTCTCATAGAGGCGTCGGCGACGCGGTCATGGTGACCGCACGCACCTGCGCACCCGGAACTATGGTGTCCCACCACATGTGCCACTGACCTGCGGATTCCTACGGTATGGCGACACGAATACGTCCCCGCCAACCGCTTGGAAGCGGAGCCGATGTCCTCCCCCGCAACCGCTCCCCCACCCCCCGCCAGCCTCAAACGCATCGTCGCCGCCAGCCTCATCGGCACCACCATCGAGTGGTACGACAACTCATTCGATCGGGGCTAGGACCTGCGGTTTTCCATGATTCCGGCCCTCGAAGTCAGCACGGAACCAGCACGGGGGTTGGTGGCGTGCTGTCGGTGCTGGCACACCAGCGACACGGCACGCTCCAACGAGCTCAGCGGCGTTGGGGCACGGTTACACAACGTTGCGAAAGGTATCGGCCAATGCGCTCCTCGGTGTGGATTCGTCGGGCGTCGGCAAGGCGGCGGCTATGAGAACGATGCTGGTACGTGAACTCAGCCATGACACGCTCTGGCAACTGGTCAGCTACGGCGTGCTCGATCTTGAGGACGGCCCACCGGATCGACTCCGTCGGTACCCAGCTCACCGCGGGCCTCTCCTTCAGCCGAGCGCAGCAGTACGCACGCGACCACACCGCGCAGGAAGCCATCGACACGGACATAACTGCTACCGCAGAGGGTCTCGTTCCACTGGGGACCAGTTACTTGCTGGGCGGGAAGCACAGCTCCGAAGGGGCCTTGGCCTCCCGTCGCCCAGGAGACTATCCCCGCGGGGGAGGGGAGCAAATTGCTGCCGCATGAAAGTTGAAACCGCGCAGTGGACCATCCCTGCAGGCGCAGGGAGCAGCGCTGCAACCTCACCGCCACGACCCTGTCGTGTGGACCATCCCCGCGCCGGTGCGGGGTGCAGCATTCGTGGATGACCTCGAATCAAATGAGATGCCGTCTAAAGAAGCACCGGTCATGATCGGGTCACCAGCTTTTAGCTACTGCTCACACCACTCACCCAGAGAGCCGGCCGCCCGCGTCTGAGTGAAGTTGTGCACCAGGGCCCACGCCCGATCGATGTTCAGAACACAGTCGCCCGTGAACGCGGCGAGGTCGTCCGCGATCGGGACTTCGACCTCGGCACCCGAGGGCACCGTGCCGTCTCCTACGAGCAGAAACATCCGCTCAGTGCTCCTCATCAGATGGACGACCGCGTGATCATCTCTGAAGGCCAGGGTCAGCACCGGGAACTCCCTGTTCGGCGACCGAACCTCGACGTATCCCTGACCACAGGAACACAGTTCGTTGAAGCGGTCTGACAGATCCTTCACCTCTGAACATCTCTCAACCGGATGGAACAGTCCGGATTCCGGCGACGTCGCCGCCCACACCACGTTCATCCAACCCTCGTTCGCACACAGGTCTCGACCACGATCCAGGGCCACGCTCCCACGATCCACCACGACGGCGTTGTCACGTTGTTGGGTGTGTGGGTGCCTGATGGTACCGGGGTGTGGTGGGGCGGAGTGTCGGCCTTGGGTCAGGCTGTCGCGGGCTGGCCAGCGGTGCCGGTGATGTGGTCCCAGATGGCGAAGCAGACGGCCATCTCGGCTCGGTAGTCGTGTGCGGGCATCAGATGGCGGCGGGGTCGGAAGTGGGGTGAGATGCCGCTGAATGCGGACAGGAACCGCTGGGCTGCGCCGGTGTTGCGGAAGCTCTTCGTCGCCCGTTCGCGCTGCCTGGTGGGCTGGTGGCTGTTCTCCGCCCGGTTGTTCAGGCCCTTGTGGGAGCGGTGCTCGACGGAAGGCATGCCCTCGCGGTGAGCGGCGCCGTATGAGCGCAGCTTGTCCGTGACGATCACCCGGGGCACCACGCCTGCCGTCTTGAGGAGTCGGCGGAAGAATCGCTTCGCCGCGGTCCTGTCCCGCCGGTTCTGCACCAGGATGTCCAGCACCATGCCGTCCTGGTCGACAGCCCGCCAGAGGTACTTCTGCTCGCCGTTGATCTTGATGAAGACCTCGTCCAGGTGCCACTTGTCACCAGGCCGGGGCTGGCGGCGGCGCAGCGAATTGGCGTACCGGTGCCCGAACTTCATGCACCAGCGGCGGATGGTCTCGTAGGAGACGATCACGCCGCGCTCGAGCATCAGCTCCTCGACCTCACGGAAGCTGAGCGGGAACCGGAAGTACAGCCACACGCAGTGGGAGATCACCTCGACCGGGTACCGGTGACCCCTGTACGACGGCGACGCGCTCCCCACGGACGATCCCCCTCCACCATGATCAACCCGGAGATCATCCCACCCGCTCAGCCGACGTGACAGCACCCCTCGAAGACTTCCTGAAGGACAGCCACTCACTGGGAAACCTTCCGTCCTCGCCACATTCTCAGTCGCCGGACGAGTCCTTCCGCTGGAGGCTGTCTACGTAATCGATCCGCTTCCGGGTCTGTTCGGGCGTCTCCACTTGCCTTCTCTGCTCACGTTGACGCGCGGTGAGAGGAGGGCCTGCTGAGGATGTGTTCCCATCACGGTCTGTCACTGTAAACTGACCGCTACGCCCTTCGCCTTCGTTCACATCGTTCTGGGCAGTTAAGAGGGTGGAAGCGCACACAAGCCCAACCCCCGCGAACACGCCGATGAGCACAGTTTTTCGGTGCATGGCCACCTCAGTCCACCCGGCTACGTGTGAGCCAGAAGAGTACTTCCCTTCGAGAGCCTGGCGCCCGCAAAGAACAAGACCTTCAGGGACGCCTAGCAGCGCGCGAAACAGCACTTCAAGTTCCCCAAACACTCACTCAGCTTGTTCTTTAACCATTCAACCGTTGCAGGGCGATGAGTGTCTTCTCGCGGCGGACGGTTTTGCCCACGTCATAGCGGGGTGCCCGGTGTCTGTTCGGGGTGCCTGATGGTCGTCCAGGGCCGGGCCGGTGAGGTTTCGGTGCTTCGGCGGGGCAGAGCAAGTGGTGGCGGAGGTTCCGAAACGTCCGCCGGACCCGCGCGGGTGTGAGCCGGTGTGGTGCGGCCGGCTTCTCCCACGGGTGCCGCAAGTCGTGGGTGATCGGGCGGGCGAGCCGGAGCCGGGTGTAGGCGGCGATGATGAGCCACGTCCACCGGTCGGCCGCCTGCGGCTCCCGCAGCCGGGGCCGGGTCCAGCCCAGGGTCTGCTTGAACAGCCGGAACGT
Source organism: Streptomyces hawaiiensis (assembly GCF_004803895.1). NCBI lineage: Bacteria > Bacillati > Actinomycetota > Actinomycetes > Kitasatosporales > Streptomycetaceae > Streptomyces > Streptomyces hawaiiensis. The sequence continues at coordinate 860,678 of NZ_CP021978.1, forward strand.
ATGCTCCAGGTCGAAGCGCCGCAGGAACGCTTGCCAGGCCCGGTCGACGTCCGCGCCGTCGGCGCTGGTCTTCGAGGACCACAACCACACTGCCGGGGCCGCCCGGTCCTTCGACAGGTGCTCGACCTCCAGTCGGATCAACGTGCCCTCGATCAGCGGGAGTTCGCCCCCCGTGCTCCAGCCAGGCGGCCCGGTGAGTCAGCCGAAGACGGATCCGATCCCATGCCTGCGTGACGGCCTTGCCGTAGTTCACGGTGGCCGTGCGGGTGGTGACGGATGGCTCGGGCCAGGTCTCGGGCTTGGCGAAGCGGAACTCCGGCCCGTGCTTCGGCGGCCTGCCGCTCTTGAGGTCGTAGACCCGTGGTGGCTTCGGCAGCCGCATCACCCGGTCACTGCACGCGGCCGATCAGTTCGACCGGCAGGTCCCGCATCACCCAGGCCAGGCGGGTCACGTCGTAGCCGGCGTCGGTCACGATCACGATGTCCGGCTCGCCCGGCGCCCACTGGCCTGCTGCGATGAGCCGTTCGACAACGTCACGGAGCTGGGCGGCGGTGACCGCTGTGGCGTCGTCGGCCGGGCCGAGGCAGACCGCGTCCAGGATCTGCGTCCAGGACGTGGCGCCCATCTCCAGCACGGCGACGAACGAGTACGGCCAGCCAGGGATGAACTGCGAGGCCGTCTTCGCCCGCCCATAGACGTGGCAGAACAGCCCTTTCCGGCGAGCACGGCGCGTCCGACCGCAGCCACGGCGACACGTCGACGGCCAGGACCAGGCGCCCGTCCGGGAACCGGGGCAGCGGCAGGCCGGCCAGCAGCGACCGCAGCCGGTCGGTGTCGATCCGGCCCTGGTTGAGGCCGTCGTACATCGCTCCATGTCCGCGGCGGTGTTCGGGCAGCAGCGTCAGCTCGACCGCCGAGTGCACCGCACCCGGCGCACACAGCACCGCATCCGCCAGCTCGAACAGCTCATCGCCCCGGGCGGTCAGACACGCGTACAACTCGTCCCGGAAGCGTGACGCTTCCGCGAATGCTTCCCCTGGAACGGTTCCGGGCAGCAGACTCACGGCCTTCGTCTTGTTCAGTGCACCTTGGTCGGAGCACATGATCAGACGAGGGCCGCCTCAGCGTCCGGTGAATGCCCAGGTGGGCGACCCAGTTCGAGACCGCTTTCGAGAGGCAGGCAGGGTTCGAGGCAGGGTCGAAGGCCAGGGGCGGCAGGCTCCCGGAGAAATCAGGCGCCCCACCATTCGCCGGTGCCGCAGCCGACCTCGTAGTGCCACCATCCCTCCGTCTGCCCCTGTGCCAGGAGAGCCTTGATGCCGGCGAAGTCCGCGCCTGCTGGCACGGTGAAAGCCACCATGGGGAAGTCCTCACTGAAGACCTCACCTCCAAGCCCGAACGGCGAAAGTCGCTGATGGACCGCCTGTGGGCTGCTGCCCAGGGGACCAGTGGGTACGGGCACAACACGGATCGTGCAGTTACCGGAGGAGCTGACCTGTCCGACAGCCCAGTGGAGCCCGTCGGAGTCGGTCTGGTACTGCACCACGTCGCCCTCGGCCACCCCATTTTGAAGGAAAGGGGCATTCCCTACACGGGCTGTGTCGTCGCTCAACTTCGTCGCCCACAGACCCTCGGTGTCCTGCGAGAACCAGCCCTCGCGGGGGACGAACCGGAACCAGACCTTGATCTTCTCGACCACGCTCTCCATGACGGTCATCATGCGCTGAGTGCCAAGGACACCTCGCACCAGGTCTGAACTGGAGATCAACCTGCGCCGTCACGGGACAGCCGGGGGTTGAAGAACAAGCTCAGGCCGGCATCGCGATGTGGCGCGAAGGCGTGCTCGCACGCGTCGTCCCAGCCGTAGTCCGCCAGGGAGTACGGCTGAGCATGGTGGAAAGTAGATTGAGACAACGTAGAGCCCCTTGAACAAGGACCCCGTTGAGCGCGAAGCTCCGCCCCCTTGAGCCGTCGGGCTTGGGCGGGGGTGAACGTCAGGTCAGACCGGGGGCCCGGGACGTGAGGATGGTCCGGCGTGCGCTGCACACGGCAGCGGCCTTCACGGCAGACATCAACTCACCTCCCTGGTCTCGCAGTCGACCCGATTGTCCCTGGCGACCGCGTCGACGCCGGGGCGCGCGTAGCGCTCCAGGGAGCGGACGGAGGCGTGGCGGGAGCGGGCCAGAAGCATCGGGGTGGAGGTTCCGCCCTCGGCGTCGTGCGTCAGGGCGCTGTGACGTAGCCGGTGGAGCGTCCACCCGTCCAGGTCCTCAATGTCCTCGGGTGAGGCGAGGGGGTTGGCCAGCAGCCGGGTGTTCTCCTCGAAGATCTCCTCGGCCCGGCGGTAGGAGAGCCGGGCCCGGCCGGTCTCCTCGCACACGTCCAGCGTCGCCGTCCCGGCCGGCGCCCTGCGATCGGTGAGGAACAGCGGGCCGCGGGTACGGCGGGCGATCAGGCGGGGCAGCAGCTGGGCGGTGCCGGACTGCCAGTGGATCCACTCCGTCGCCCCGCCCTTGGCGGTGATCTTCCCGCGCTTGTCCTGCGGGTAGAGGTCTTCCACGTTCAGGCACAGCACCTCGTCGGCCCGCGCTGCCGACTCGTAGAGCATCTTCCAGAACGTCTTCTCCCGCAGGGCGACGTCCAGGCGCCACAGGGCGGTGATCTGGTTCTCAGCCAGGGCCTTGGTGCGGTCCGGGGGTGCCGGGCGCCGCTCGATGCCGATCGTGGGATCGCCTTCGATCCAGCCCTGGCGCTGCCACCAGCCGATCGCCTTGCGCGCGATGGACAGCTCCCGGTTGACGGCGTCGGCGTCCATCTCATCCGCCCGCGCCGCCGCCAGTTCGACCAGCACCTCGGGCAGCGCCGGGTCTTCCATCGCGGTGACGGGGAAGACGGGCGGCTTCGCGCCCCGGCGGGCGGGTCCGGTCGGCGCGGGTTCGCCGGCGAGCATCCACCCCCACGTCGTGAGCGAGATCCGGTAGATCCGCGCGGAGGACTTCGCGATGCCCGCGCCGGTGAGGTACCGCTCGACCGCCGTGGTGTACGACGCGGGCGGGGCGGACAGCGGCACGACCCGGGCGCGCAGCAACCGAACCGCGCCCCCGCTCCCGAGTTCGGTCACCGGTTCGATCGTCACGCTCGCCCTGCCCTTCCGGCACTGCCGCAGTAAATGCGTACACCTCGCATGCGGCGGCTGGAGCACCCACCACAGGTCGCAACGATCACGGCCAGGGCTCCGTCGCAGTAAATCCGGTATTTACTGCGGTAGTTGGGAATACGTCTCCGCGACCGCACAATGTCCGAATGCGGGTCTGCTGTGAGGGCTTGAGGGGAGGAGACTGTCAGTACGCGTCGCCGACCAGGCCTGGCACCAGCATGTTTGCCTGGGTCATGCCCCCAGGTTTGCCGTCACGGGCAGGCACTCGGCGAGCAGTTCGACGACGTCGCGCCAGGCTCGCTGCGCGTGCTGTGGGTGATAGCCGACGCCGGGGACCACGGGGTGGTCGACCGGCGGGTGGTGGAAGGCGTGCAAGGCGCCGCCGTAGATCGCGAGGCGCCAGTCAACGCCCGCGGCCTGCATCTCAGCGGTGAACGCGTCCCGTTGCGCGGGCGGCATGATCGGGTCTTCCGACCCGACCCCGGCCCACACCGGGCAGCGAATGCGCGCCGCCTCGCCCGGTCGGCCCGTGGTAGTTGCGTTGACTGTCCCGATCGCGCGCAGGTTGACGCCGTCGCGCCCGAGTTCCAGCCCGACGGCGCCCCCGGTGCCGTAGCCGACGGCGGCGATCCGGTCGGGGTCGGTCCGGGGCTCGGTGCGCAACACGTCGAGCGCTGCATGGCCGATGCCCCGCATCCGGTCGGGATCAGCGAGCAGTGGCATGCAACGGGCAAGCATCTCCTCGGGGTCGCTCAAATAGCGCCCGCCGTGGAGGTCGAAGGCCAGCGCTATGTATCCCAGCTCGGCGAGAGCATCGGCCCGGCGGCGCTCGACGTCACTGAGCCCCGTGCCCTCTGGTCCGAGCAGCACCGCGGGCCGGCGGTCGACACCGGCCGGGAGCGCGAGGTGCCCGATCATCGTCAAACCGTCCGCCGGGTACTCGACCGTACGCGTCGTAATCGCCGTCATGAGACTGGACTGTAGTGATCGTCGAGCCCGGCCCGGCCGGTGTTCTGCCGCTGGCAGAACAGCACGGGTGTCCCTCTGAAATACGGGACGGGCCCGGCGCTCAGGGCTTCGAGATCATCCCGTTGCCCCTTCTGGCGCGTATCGCGGTCACACCCCGAGTCCGGCCGGGCGGGTTGACCACGAACCCGCAGGCCCAACCGCCAGAATCAGGAGATCCACCCGTGAGTTCGCGGTGAACAACCTTCAGTTTCTCTGAACCCACGGACTCCACGGGTGTGAGTAGTTGCGGTACAGGAAACCCCGGTGAGAACGATCATGGTCATGAGCTGCTGAGCGCCGCGGCATCCGGGCGGGCACGGGGGACGTCTGGGTTGGAGAGGTCGGCGAAGTCGGCGTGCGCCTGCTCGACGGCTTCAGGGTACGCCTCGCGCTTGGCGTGTTCGGCGAGCGCCCGGTAGACGCTGGCGACGGAGGGGTTCTGTCCCTTGCGCTTGCCGGTGGGGATGATCAGGTCGGGCTGGATCTGCTCGACGGACTCGCCGCCCGCGCGGCGCCGCAGCACGGTGTGCAGCATGTCGTCGGTGATGACGGGCGGCCGGCCGCCGTGCTTGCCCTTGCGGGCCGCGGTGTCGAGCCCTTCGAGCGTGGACTCGCGGATGTTCTCGCGCTCGGTCTCCGCCATCGCGGCGAAGAACGCGAACAGCAGCTTGCCGGGGCCGGTGGGGTCGTAGATGCCGGGCAGGGGCCCGGCGAGCATCTCTAGGATGAGGCCGTGGGTGGTGAGGTGGTCGGCGAGCGCGGTGAGTTCGGCGGCGTCGCGGCCAAGGCGCTTCATCTCGTAGACGGTGAAGATGACCCGGCAGTGCGGAGCGTGCGCCTTGACCTCCCGCGCGGTCCGCAGCGCCTCCTCAAAACTTCGGGCGGACCCGCACCCGGGTGCTGATCTTCTCGCTGAAGATCTTGTCTCGGGGGATGCCGTGCTTGCTGAGCACGTCGAGCTGGGAGTCGAGTTCCTGCCCCAGCGTTGAGCAGCGGGCGTATCCGATGCGGATGTCCGCGCCCGGCAGGTCCGGGTCGATCGGTGCCGACGGCGGGGTGCCAGGCCGCCACGGCTGGCCCGGTCCGCGGTCGGCGGGGGTCGACACCCGCAGCGTCTTCTTCAGCCGGGGCACCAGGGTGAAGCGGCGGGTGTGGTAGGCGGAGGTGACCGCGCCGGAGCGCGAGCGGCACGGGGAGCCGGGCTGCACGTCACACTTCGGGCAGGCGTGCCGTTCGACGTCGTCGGCGTCCGAGTGGTCGGCCGGGGAGGGCTGCTGGGGGTCCGTCATGGGCCCGGATTTTCGCACCATGCAAGTCTCAGAAGGGGTCTGTCCCGCTTTCGAGTGCGAACGGGTTCTGCGAACCGATCAGGGTCTTGGCGGTCTCCGGGCGACCCTATTTGATCTTGCTCGGGCAAAGGATCGTTTGTGAGAACGGCAGTGCCGATCTGAGCCCTCAGCCCGAACCGGCGACCAGTGCTTCGCCGAGCGGGGTGCGCCGGTAGAGCACCGACCGTCCGGACCGGGCGCGGACGAGCAGCCCCGCGCCTCGCAGGATGGCGAGGTGGTCTCCCACCGCGCCGGGTGCCATGGCGAGGCTTCGGGCGAGGTGGCTGGTGCTGGCCGGGGCGTCCAGCGCCAACAGCAGCCGGGCTCGGGCCCGGCCGACCAGAGAGGTCAGTGCGTCCGGTTGAGGGACGGTCTCCTGTTCGCCCCACAGGGCGGCGGTGCCGCGGGCACGATAGATCAAGGTCCTGGGCCAGGGGTCTTCCAGGTGGGCGGCGATATTCGCGACGAAGACCGAAGGGATCAGCAGGAGCCCGTCGCCGGCGAGGCGGACTGGTCCGACTTGGGGAAAGTGGCCGATCTCGATACCGCCGGCTTGCCAGGCGATGCTCGGGTGCAGGCTCTCGATGGTCGTGACCCAGCCGTGTTCGCCGATCACCCCCACCCGGCGCACGACGTCGCGCTCACAGATCGCGCGCAGTTGCGGCCAGTCCTTGGCGAGCAGCTCGTGCCACGCCTGGTCCATCGCCTCGGCGATCCTGGGGACGGCGTCCGTCGAGTCCAGCACTGCGCGTACGCGGGGATCGCGGGCGGACGGGCCGGTCGCGTTGGTGGCGAATTCGTGGCGGGCCGCTTCCAGCGGTGTGGCCCGGATCATGGCCAGGTCGTCTGCCCAGGTCTGGTTGAGGCCGCGCGGGGGCGGAGCGACGAAGTTCGGTCCGCCTTGCGGGGTGTGCAGGGCGAGGGCGACGTTCAGTTCGGTCTCGCGGCGAAGCCGTTCGAAGGCCGGCAGGAGCCGGGTGGCCCAGGCTCGCGGCAGCGGTCTGTCTTGGCCGGCGAGCGAGCGCAGCAGGAAGCAGAGATCCATCGCGGGCGACAGCGCGAAGCGGCTGCGCAGCAGGGCCTCGATAGAGACTTCGAAGCGGAGCACCCTGCGACGTTACCGCAGGACGTCCGTTCCGATTCGTCGAGCGACGAATCATTGGTGAGTGGCGTGGGCGCACGACGAGGCTGCGCGTCATGACCCCTACCACCGAGCCCGCACGGGGCAACGATCGTGCCACCTACCGGGAGGTGCTGGCCGAGCCGCGATTCCGGCTGCTCTTCTCAACCCGCGCCGTCGCGATCACTGCGGATGCGCTGCGGATCACCACGTTCTCGGTTCTGGTCTTCTCGGCCACCGGCTCCACGCTGCTGAGCGCACTGGCCTTCGGCATCGGCTTCATCCCGCAGCTGTTCGGCTCGCTGCTGCTGGGCTCACTGGCCGACCGACTGCCGCCCCGCGCGCTCATCACCGGCGGCTACGCCTTGACGTGCGCCGCCGCCCTGCTGCTCGCCCTGGTGCGGATGCCGATCGCGGCAAGCCTCGGGGTCGTGGCGCTGGTCGCCCTCGCCACACCGGTGTTTCACGGCGCGTCGAGTCGGCTGGTCGCGCAGTCGCTAGAGGGCGACGCCTATGTACTGGGCCGTTCACTGAACAACATCGCTGGCGCTGGCGCGCAATTGTTCGGCCTGGCGCTGGGAGGTGCGGTCGTCGCGGCACTTGGCCCGCGCCGGGCGCTCGCGGTCAGCGCCGTCCTTTACCTCGGCTGCGCGCTTGCTATCCGCATCCGGCTACCCCAGCTGCAGCCGGGGGATTTCGGCGGCGTACCCGGCAGCGCTGGGGGCGATAGCGGGGCCGTCCGTGCAAGCCTGCAGGGTGCAGGCCTGCTGCTGCGCGGACGCACGGTACGACGACTGATGCTGGCCCAGTGGCTACCCGTCGCGTTCGTAGCGGGCGCGGAAGGTCTCATCGTCGCCTACGCGGGAGAACGCCACTTCGCGCCCGGCTGGTACGCGGTGCTGATGGGCTGTCTGCCGGTCGGCATGCTTGTCGGTGACCTTCTGGTGGGTCGACTGCTACGGCCACGCGCCCGGGAGCGACTGGTAGTCCCGTTGGTTGCGCTGGCGGGGTTGCCGCTGATCGGCTTTGCTGCCGAGCCCGGAGTGGGCGTCTCGTCCTGTCTGCTGCTGCTCAGCGGCCTCGGATACGCCTACGGTCTCGGCCTGCAACGGCCGTTCCTGGACGCCCTGCCGCCAGATGGCCAAGGCCAGGCCTTCGGCTTGCTCGGCTCCGGCAGCATGACGCTACAGGGCGTCGGGCCGGTTTGCTTGGGCTCGGTGGCCGCAGGCATGGGAACAGGCGGCGCAATCGCCCTGGCAGGCGGCGCGGTGGCGCTTACCGCCGGCTGGATTCTCACCTGGCACCTGCCCACCTCCCCGGTCCCCGTCCGGTCCCGTCCTGTACGCCGCCTCCAGCACCTGAAATCGAACAGCGATGGTTCGGGGCGCTGTCGGGAGTGGTGAACAACTGCTGCTCAATCTCGGGCTCTGGCTCAAGTTCCGTGACCTGCGCACGCTGAGTCACGGTTCGTGGTCGTGTTGGGCTCCTGAAAGTCGCCCGAAAATGATCAGTGGTGACCTCGGATACCTAACAGTCGGGACCGTGGAAGAAGTGGTCCTCCGGCTCGAGGAGTTGCTGTTCCCATCGATCGCCGGCCGGCCGTTTGCCCGGCCGGGTCAGTCCCCGCCGTCTGCGCACCTTCCGCGCGACCAGGCCCAGCCCGGCCATGATCTTCGCGATGGTGTTCACCGAGACCCGCCAGCCCTGCCTCACCAGCCCGATCCAGATCTTCGGCGAGCCGTAGGTGCCGCCGGAGTCGTCGAACTCTGCCTTCATCGCTTCGATCAGGTGCTGTCTGCGCAGCTCACGTCGGGTGGGCTGACGGGTGCGATGTTTGTAGAACCACGACTCACTGAGCCTTTTCAGCGTTGCTGCTCCAGGGTGAGGACGGCTTTGGCGATTGACGACATTCGATTCGGGCTGCACCGGGACCTGCGGAAGATGCGCCAGGACTTGAGCCGTGCGACGCCGCGCTCGACCGGTGCCCGGGCTGCGGACAGCGCCCGGTTGACGGTTTGCTGTGTTGGCGTGAGCTCGCGGCCCGGCGGGCGTCTGAAGGGCGTCGTCACCCACGGGCCGGCTCCCATGTAGGCGCGGTCGGCGAGGACGGGGACGCCTTGCCGTTCGCAGATCCGGATGATCCTGTGGGTGCGGGCCGCGGTCAGGTCGTGGGCACGGCCGGGCAGGGCGGGCGAGAGCCACAGCAGCCGCCCGCCTGGGTCGGTCACCACCTGCACGTTCACGCCGTGCCGGCGGTGCTTGTGCGAGTAGTCGGCCCGGCTGTCGCCGACCCGGTCGCATTCCGCCAGGGTGCCGGCGAGCAGGACGTAGTCCGGGTCGGCTTCGCGCAGAGCACGCAGCAGGCCGGGCCCTCGGTCGGCGAGCAGGTCAACGACGGCTGCCGCGTATGCGTGGGCGGTGCCCACCGAGATACCGAAGCCGACGGCGATCTGCGCGAGGGTGTCGTGTCTGCGCAGGTACACCAGGCCGACGAGCGCATGTTGGTGCGGCGGGAGTTTGCAGCGGCGGTCACCCTCGCGGGTGACGATGAGCATGGTGACCCACTCGACCAGGGCGTGAGGCAGGTCGAGTGCGGCAGGATGGGGAACCAACGCGGCTCCTGTGCCTGAGGGTTGAGACTTCGAACACCTCCCCCAACGGCACGGGAGCCTCGTGCGTTGCGCACACCATCGGCGTCACCCGATCAGTGGCCGCACTGAAAAGGCTCAGTCACCGATCCGAGAGGGGCTTGCGGAGTGCGTTACCGGCTCTCCTCGCTGCTGGCCCTGATGGTCTGCGCGATGACCCCGTCCGGCCACGACTCGATCACCGCGGCGGCGGAGTGGTGCCGACGTGCGACGCCGGAGCAACTGGCCGCCTTCGGCCTGCCCTACCACCCACTCCTTGGCCGCTACCGGGTGCCGAGCGAGAAGACCCTGCGCAGCGTCCTGGGGCGGCTCGATCCCGGTGAGATCGGCGCGGCCGGTTACGACTACCTTCGGCCCTTGCTGTCCGCACAGCCCCGCCGGCCGGAGCCGGTGATGCCCGGCGGCGGCCCCGAGCGTGAACAGCGCCGGGCCCATCGGGCGGCCGCCCGCGCCGAGCCGGTACAACTCCGGCGGCGGGCGCTCGCGGTGGACGGCAAGTGTCTGCGTGGCGCGAGGCGCCCGGACGGCAGCCGCGTCTTGTCCTGTCCGCCGTCCGTCACGGCGACGGTGTCACTCTCGCCTCCCGCGAGATCGGCGCGAAGACCAACGAAATGCCCGAGTTCGCACCTCTCCTCGACCAGATCGACGACGCGGATCTCGCGGGGGTGGTCGTTACCGCCGATGCCCTGCACGCCCAACGCGACCACGCCACCTACCTCCGAACGCGGCGCTCACCACCTGCTGACCATCAAGAACAACCAGCGCGGCCAGGCCCGTCAACTCCACGCCCTGCCCTGGAAGGAGATCCCCGTGATCCACCGCGACGACGCCCGGGGCCACGGCCGTCACGAGCAGCGGCTCGTGCAGGTCGTCACTGTCGAGGGCCTGCTCTTCCCGCACACGGCCCAAATCCTGCGGATCCAGCGCCGTCGCCGTCTCTACGGGGCGAAAAAAATGGTCCAGCGAGACCGTCTACGCCATCACCGACCTGCCCGCCGAGGAAGCGAACGCAGCCGAGATCGCGTCCTGGGCTCGCGGGCACTGGACCGTGGAAAATACCGTCCACTGGTGTCGAGATGTCACCTTCAACGAGGACAAGTCCCAGGTCAGGACCCACAACGCGCCCGCCGTACTCGCTACCCTCCGCGACCTGATCCGCAGCGCGCTCGGCTCGCCGGCTACGTCAATACCGCCGCCGGACGACGAGCCCACGCCGAACGCCCCCGCGTCCTCACCCTCTACGGCATCACCTGATCAAACCGGACGACCCGGGCAAACGACAGGACTCTGTCCCAATTCCGGAGCCGACACCACCAGTATTCACCGGCTGGATTCTTGTATACAGGAAATCGATTTCCCTGCTTGCGATCTACGGGCCAGATTAGTGGGACCACAATCGGGAGGACGTCTCCGTGACATCTGCAGCCGCGTCTGCACCCTTCATCCCCTTCTCCGGACCGTTCGCCGTCGGCACCCTTTCGGCAGCGGGCGAGACCAGGTTCCGGGGCCTCGTGGCCCCGGACGGCCGAGCGCTCGACCTGCGTACGGCACTGGACGAACCTGCGTTGACCACGCTCGCGCTCCTGGAGCGCTGGGACGAGGAGCGGAGTACACCACCGAGCTCGAAAAGCTGGACGAGGACACCTGGCACCCGCACATCTACGACCTGACGAAGCCCGAGAACCCCGACCAGTGGGGCACGTCCAACCCGATGAACGAGATGGTCGCCAAGGAAATGCTCAACGACGTCGACCGCGGCGTCTTCGTCGCTCCGCCGGTCTGATCCCATGACACCGGGGGCCCGGCGCACTCCCCCGCCTGCCATGGCGCCGAGCCCCCGGCCTGCGTCAACCCACCCAGCTCCCAAGGACTGCCATGCGCTTCCCCACGTACGAACAGCACGGCCGCAGCCGCGTCGCCACCGTGAAGGACGACGGACAGCCCGGGGCATGACCGACACCCCGGACACGAACTCCGCTCCTCCTCCCACAGCGGACGCGGACGCGGCGGAACTCCAGGAGTTGCTTCCCGGGATCCACGCCTGGGTGCAGCCGGACGGGACCTGGTGGGTCAACAACGCCGGCGCGGTGGCCGGCGACGACGGGGTCCTGGTGATCGACACCTGTGCCACCGCGGCTCGCACCCGCCGGTTTCTCGACGCCGTGGACACGGCCACCGGCGGGGCGCCCGTCCGGCTGGCGGTGAACACCCATCAGCACGGTGACCACACCTACGGCAACAGCCTCCTCCCCTCCACGACAGTGATCGTCGGGCACAGCCGGATGCGGGAAGGGCTTCAGGCCGACCCGGTCATCGACGGCTGCCCACCGCTGTGGAACCCGGTCCCGGACTGGGGGCCGGTGACCCGCAGGCTTCCCGACATCTCGGCCGGCTCCGCACTCACCCTGCACGTCGCAGGTCGGCGGATCGAGCTGCTGCACCCCGGCCGCCCGGCGCACACCACCGGAGATCTGATCGCCTGGCTGCCCGAAGAACGCGTGCTGTTCTCCGGCGATCTGGTGTTCGCCGGACTCACCCCGCTGGTCTTCATGGGCTCGGTGGACGGGGCCCTCGCCGCGGTCGACTGGCTGGAGTCCCTGCAACCCGACGTCGTCGTCCCCGGCCACGGCCCGGTCCTCACCGGCACCGGTATCACCCGGGTCCTGGACGAGCACCGCCGCTATTACCGGCTCATCCTCGACACCGCCCAGGACGGGCTCTCCCGGGGCCTGACGCCCCTGCAGGCCGCCCGCCAGGTCGACCTGGGCGAGTTCACGGGCTGGGCCGACGCCGAACGGATCGTGCTCAACGTGCACCGCGTCTACGCCGACCACGCCGGCCGGGACCTCGACGTGATCGCCGCCTTCGGGAACGCGATCGCCTGGCTCGGCCGCCCCATGCACACCTCCGTCTGAAGGGAAGCGCGACTGTGCGGTTCGTGACCTACGCCGACGACGACGGTGATCGGGTCGGCGTCCTCCACCACGACCAGGTCCATCCCCTGGGTCGCGGCGTCACGATGCTCGGCCTCCTGCGCGACGGCACCCTGCGGGCGGCCGGGGAGCAGGCCCTGGCCGCGCCTGCCGCGACCCGGGCGGTCGGCGACCTTCGGCTGCGCGCGCCGATCCCCGATCCTCCCGCTGTGCGAGACTTCATGACCTTCGAACGGCACGTCGAAGGTGTCTCCAGACTCGGCGGAACCGACGCGACCGTCCCGAACGCTGGTACCAGGCACCCGCGTTCCACTTCACCAACCCCTACGCGATCCTCGGCCCCGCCGACGACATCCCCGTACCGCCCGGCAGCCGGATGTTCGACCTGGAGCTGGAGGTCGCCGCCGTCATCGGCCGCACCGGCCGCGACATCCACCCCGACGACGCCGACGCCTACACCATCCTCGTCGACTGGTCGGCCCGCGACGTCCAGTTCGCCGAGATGCAGGTCCGGCTCGGCCCCACCAAGGGCAAGGACACCGCCACCACCCTCGGACCGGTCCTGGTCACCCCCGACGAGCTGCAACCCTGGCGCACCGACACCTCGTTCGACCTGACGATGACCGTCGACATCAACGGCGAACGGCTGGGGCAGGACCGCTGGTCGTCCATGGCGTTCTCCTACGCCGACATGATCGCCTACGCCTCCCGTGGCACCGAGATCCGCCCCGGCGACGTCCTCGGCTCCGGCACCTGCGGCGGCGGCTGCCTCGCCGAACTGTGGGGTCGCGAAGGCCTGAACGCCCACCGCCCCCTGCAACCCAGCGACGTCGTCCGTCACCGTCGAACAACTCGGCACCCTGACCACCCGCGTCGTGCCAGGAGTCGAGCCGATTCCCATCCCACCCGCACGACGGGGCCGGTAGGCCCAGTCTGTCCGGAACGGCGACCCCCGTGGGGTCGCCGTCGCCCGCCTAGCCGAACAGACGGTCACCACGCCCCCGAACACCCTTCGGCGGTCATCCTGCCGGTCCGGCAGACGTCGTAGCCGTGAAACCCGAACCAGTACACGTCCAGCATTGCGAGGAGAGTCCGATGAACGAGTTCGTCATCGTCGGTGCGAAGGTGTTCGACGGCGAGAAGAACCTGGGCCAGGTCGACGTGCACGTCGCCGACGGCGTCATCGTCTCGGTGGGCGGGCCGCGTGTCACCGGGGTGGAAGTCGTCGACGCCACCGGCGCAACCCTGCTGCCGGGCCTGATCGACGCACACACCCACACAGACGCCGCGATGCTGCGCCAGGCGCTGACCTTCGGCGTCACCACCGAACTCGACATGGGCTCGGTCCCCGCCACCATGATTCCGCTGCGCGCCGAGGTCGAGGCCGACCGGACTTTCGCGGACGTGCGGAGCGCCTCTTTTTCGCTCACCCACCTCGACGGCCACCCTCATCAGTTCCGGAAGGGCCTCAACGATCCGGTCTGGCCGACCGCAACCACCGTGGCGGAGGCGGCCGGGTTCGTCGACGATCGGATCAGCGAGGGCGCCGACTACATCAAGCTGATAGCCGAGAGTGGCGGGGCGTTCGGCTTCCAGTTGCCGCACGTACCACTGGAGATTCACGCCGCCGTGATCGCCGAGGCGCACGCTCGCGGGAAGATGGTGATGGCCCACGCCATGACGCTGCACGAGACGGAACAGATGGTCGACGCCGGCGCCGACGGCCTCGCCCATCTGTTCGCCGACACGGCCCACACCCCGGAGATCGTCGACCGCATCGCAAGCGCGAACGTGTTCGTGGTGCCGACACTGACTCCCCTTGCCTCCATCGTCGGGTTGTCGCACAGCACGGACCTGGCGCAAGATCCCCGCGTTGCGGGAAAGCTTGCGCCGGAATTGCGGGCGCACCTCTCCGACACGTTCGGCGGCTTGCCCGCCTCGCACTTCGACATGGCACTGGCCACGATCGCAGCCCTGCGCCAGGCTGGGGTCGACGTGATCGCAGGCACCGACGCCGCGGCTCTGGCCGTGCGCGGCGTGACCCACGGAGCAAGTCTGCACGGCGAGCTGCAACTGTTCGTACAGGCCGGTTTCAGCCCCACCGAAGCCCTGCGCTCGGCGACTTCACTCACAGCACGACGGTTCGGCCTCCACGATCGGGGCCGCGTCGAGCAAGGCCTGCGGGCAGATCTCGTCCTGGTCGACGGTGATCCCACCACGACCATCAACGACAGCCTGTCGATTCGCGCGGTCTGGCGACAGGGCACCCGCCTCGCGGCCGCATCCACGCTCGGCTCCCGGTGAACCCGCCAGGAGCGACGAGGGCTCAGGGTCCTGTCGTTTGCCCGGGTCGTCCGGTTTGATCAGGTGATGCCGTAGACGGTGAGGACGCGTGGGCGTTCGGTGTGGGCTCGGCGTCCGGCGGCGGTGTTGACGTATCCGGCGAGCTTGAGCGCGCTGCGGATCAAGTCACGGACGGCGGCGAGCACGGCAGCGTGCTACGGGTCCTGACCTTGGTTTTGTCTTCTCCGAAGACGACAGGCGGACGGCGGACAGCACGAAGACCCGGCTGCCGTCCGGTCGGCGTGCGCCGCGCAGGCACTTGCCGTCCACCGCGATCGCCCGGCGCCGGGGACGCACCGGTTCGGCTCGGGTGGCGGCCCGGTGACCCCGGCGCTGCTCGCGCTCGGTTCCGCCGTCGGGCATGAGCGGCTCCGGCAGGCGGGAAGGCGCGGACAGCAGAGGCCGCAGGTGGTCGTAGCCGACCGTGCGGACTTCGCCGGGATCCAGACGCCCCAGGATGCAACGCAGGGTCTCGCCCGGAACTCGGCAGCGGCCCAGCAGCGGGTGGTAGGGCAGGCCGAAGGCGGCCAGTTCCTCGGGGGTGGCACGCCGGCGCCACTCCGCCGCCGCGGTGATGGAGTCGTGGCCCGCTGGCGTCATCGCGCAGACCACCAGGGCCAACAGTGAGGAGCGCCGGTAGCGCACCCCACTCACCTCACGCGGATCGGTGACCGACTCGAACTGGGCGACCAGAGACCGGACTTGATCTCGTGCAGCGTGCGAGCCGAGAGCTTCCAGGCGGGGCGCCGGAGATGCCGGAGTGGCGGCAGGGGATGATGGGGGAACGGACACGGCACTTTCGTGGATCTTGAAGCGTAGAGAACTCCATGATCCACAGGTGCCGTGTTCACCTGCTTCCGGGCCTCATCCTCAAGGCCAACCGCCCCAAGTCGGGCCGAGCCGGGCACTCGCCGGGGCCCTGACCATCGCCCAGGGGCTACGCCGCTGCGGCCTGCGCAGAAGCCGCTACATCGGCCTGAAGAGACCCGCCTTCAACACGTCCTCACCGCCGCCGCTCTCAACCTCATCCGAACCGACGCCTGGCTGAGGGAGACGCCACTCGCCAGCATCGCACCTCCCGCTTCAATCGCCTGCGCCCCACATAGTCACCCCCGAATTCGCCAACGGTCTCCGACAGGGGACGCGATCATCGCGGCACGCCCCGCGGGTTGCTCAGGAAGGAATCCCTGCCTCCCGGAACAAATCCCGCCCGACGGAATTGCTCAGGTGACCGTGACCTTGATCGTGTGCCAGCCGGTCGCCCCGTCGGGAAGCGGCTTGCGCGCCTGTCCTGGCTGCACCTGGCCGGTGTTGTCGGTGGCGCGTACCTGCAGCCGGTGCTGGCCGGACGTCGCCTGCCACGGCCAGCTCCACTGCCGCCAAGTGTCCACCGACGGCACTGTCGCGAGGGTCGCCTGCTGCCACGGTCCGTCGTCCACGCGGACTTCCACCGCGGACACACCACGATGCTGCGCCCATGCCACCCCGGCCACCATCACCGGCCCCGGCGCCAGCCGCTTGCCCGCGGCCGGTGTGTCGATCCGCGACTGTGTCTTCACCGGAGCCTGCGCCGCGTAACCCCGCCGTACCCAGTAGGCGCTGAAGTCCGAGAAACGACTCAGCTCCAGCTCCGTCAGCCACTTCGTCGCCGATACGTACCCGTACAGCCCGGGCACCACCATCCGGACCGGGAACCCGTGCTCGACCGGCAGCGGCTCCCCGTTCATCCCGACCGCCAGCAACGCGTCCCGCCCGTCACGCAAGGCTGCCGTCGGCGTACCGGCCGTGTAGCCGTCCACGGAACGGCTCACCACCTGATCCGCCCCGCCGTCCGGCTGGACCTCGTCCAGCAGGTCCTTGATCGGTACCCCCAACCACCGGGCGTTACCGACCAATTCGCCGCCGACCTCATTGGACACACACGCCAGTGTGATGTAGCGCTCCACCATCGGCCGTGCCAGCAATTGCTCGTACGTCAAAGTCAGTGGCCGTTTTACCCGACCGTGGATCCTCAGCCGCCAGTCCTTCGGTTCCATCTGTGGCACCGTCAAAGCGGTGTCGATCCGGTAGAAGTCCGCGGTACTGGTCACGAACGGCTTCACTCCGGGCACGCCGGCAGAGGCCTCGGCGGGCAAGGGCGGTGCCGGACTTGACGGGGACGGAAGAACCACCGCGGCCCGGGCCGCGGCCACCCGCTGTGCCCAGAGCCTGCGACCTCCCGGTACGGCCACCGCGGCCGCACCGATCGCCCCGACCGCAAGCACGAGAAACCGTCGCCGGCCTGGTGGCTGTCCCGCGCCGTCCACCACCGAGACGTCGGCGTCGACATCCGACGACGGCGAACGGGCGCCCTGCACGGGGGTGCGTTCTCCCTGCGCCGCCACGTCCGTGTCGCCCGGGCTGGTGTCGTCCCCCAGATCCTGCGCCGCTACCGCCGCACGGCGCGGCAGGGTGCGCCGCAGCAGCACCAGTAGGCCGGCAGCGGCCAGTGCACCGACCACCGACGGCAGCGGGTAGGCCCACGTGGCACTGGCACGGGTGGCTGATGCGAGTACGCCGATCGCCCCGAACACAGCGACGCCGGCCAGCCCGTACCGGAGCCGACGGATGGCCAGTAGACCGATGAACGCGGCGAAGGCCGCCAACACCAGCACGATTCCGGCCTGCAGTGCCAGCTTGTCGTACGTGTAGAACACCGCGACCGCGAACTCCTTGACCGGAGTCGGCGCCGCGTCCACGGCGACGCCACCCACTGCCACGAGGGGCGCCGAGGGTCCGCCCGTCGCGGCTGCCACCAGTTCACCGACGCCCAGGGCTAGCGCGGTGGCCGCGACGCCGGCGAGCTCGCCGTACCACTCCTTGGGCGGCCGTTCCGGTGCCGGCCGACCTGTCCCCTGAGTCTCCATGTCGATGCCGGGCATCTGGTCGGCGCTTATCGGCTGACCCGGCGTCGCCGGGAGAAGCCGACACCCAGCAGGGCCACACCGGCGATCGCCACGATCGGCCCGACGACCGCCCACAACGTCACACCGCTCATCGCCGAGCCCTTCATGACGTCGATTCCCTGCAAGGTCCAGCCCACGCCGATGAAGACCAGCAGTACGCCGAGGCCGAGGATGATCCAGTTCTTCTTCACGGGGGTATCTCCAGTAGCGAGCCGAAGTTCTCGACAACGAGCGTGCCGGTTCCGTGGCCGCGGTCGCGACAACGCCTGGGTGGACTCCCTTGTCAACCGATCGACGTACGCACGACTCCACCGGTGTGTGGACGTTCCGCGGCGCCGAGCCGGGCACCCTGGACCTGGGTGTCCGTAGACTGGCGGCCGGATCCGGACGGGCGAAGGTGGGCAGGACGTGGCAGTGCGCAGCACCGTCAACCTCGGACACCGCCACCGCCTCGGATGGCATGTCCTCGTCGGTGCTGTCGCGATACCTCTCGCCGTCGCCATAGCGGCAGACGTCACCGTCGCGCTCGGACAGCGCCTGCTCGCTCTCGGCACGCTGACCGTCATCGTCGCCTGGTACGCCCTGGTCGCCCCGAGGGCGATGGAGGACGGCGACGAGCGTTGGGGTGCCGTCTATTTCGCCGCCCTGGCGGTCGCGTTCCCGCTCCTGCTCGCCATCGCCCCGCTCGGCGGCGCACTGATGTTCGCGCTCTGCCCGCAGCTGTTCGTGATGGTCGCGAGATGGCGGATACGTCTGCCACTGCTGTTGATCCTCTACGCCGAACTCGCCTGGGCCATGTTGGCGCGGGCCGGCGTCAGCCGCTACACGCTGGCGATGGTCGGCGTGACCGTTCTGGTACCCATGACCGTGACGATCCTCGTGGGCGCCTATCTGACCACCGTCCGCGAGCAGAGCCGCAAGCGGGCCGCGCTGATCGAGGAACTGACCGCGACCCGGGCCGCACTGGAACGCGCGGGACACGACGCCGGCGTCCATGCCGAACGCGAACGCCTGGCCGGCGAGATCCACGACACCCTGGCACAGGGCTTCACCAGCGTTCTCATGCTCACCCAGGCCGCCCGGACGAACCTGCTCCGTGATCCGACGGCCGCCGATGGCCAGCTCGACATCCTGGAGAAGACCGCCCGCGAGAACCTCGCGGAGGCACGATCGCTGATCGCCGCGTTGGCCCCGGTCGACCTGACCGGCCGCAGCCTCGCGGATGCGCTGAACCGGCTCGCCGCCCGGCACACGCGCGACACGGGTACCCACGTCGAGGTGTCGATCGTCGGCGAACGGCCCGGCGCACCTACCGGCACCGACATCGCCCTGCTGCGCAGCGCGCAGGAGGCCCTGGCCAACGTCGGCAAGCATGCCGACGCCAAGACGGTACGGCTCGAACTACGCCACGAAAACGGCCTCATGGCGCTGGCCGTGACCGATGACGGCCAGGGCTTCGACCCGACCGCTGTCCGCGGTGGATACGGCCTGCTGGGCCTTCGCACTCGCGTCACCAGCCTCGGCGGAACCTGCACGGTGCGATCGACTCCTGGCCAGGGCACCACGGTGCGGGTCGAGTTGCCGCTGGTCCCTGCCGAGCAGGCGGCGCGTAGCCTGCAGCCAGTGCTTGATCTCAGCTCCACACCCGACCACTGAGCAGGCGGAACCGGCTCGATGACTGTCCAGATCCTGATCGTCGACGACCATCCCGTCGTACGCTTCGGCCTCCGAGGCATGCTCGAGGCCTACGACGACCTGCGGGTCGTCGGCGAGGCCGGCTCCGGCGACGAGGCGATCGTCCTCGCCGCCGCAACGCGTCCGGACGTCGTGCTGATGGACCTGCGGATGCCGGGTACCGACGGTGCCACCGCTACGGCGCGCATCCGCCAGGAGTACCCCGGCATTCGCGTGCTCGTGCTGACCACCTACGAAGGTGACGCCGACATCCTGCCGGCGATCGAGGCCGGCGCCACCGGGTACCTGCTCAAGGACACGCCGATCGGTACCCTGACCGACGCGATCCGAGCGGCCGCCCGCGGTGAAACCGTCCTCGCCCCACTGGTGGCCGCCCGGCTGGTGACGCACATGCAGGCGCCGGCCGGGGAGCAGCTGACCCCTCGCGAGGTCCAGGTACTCGGCCTCGTCGCGCGAGGTCTGTCCAACGGCGAGATCGGTCGGCAGCTGTACATCGGCGAAGCGACGGTGAAGACGCACCTGCTGCGAACGTTCGTCAAGCTGGGTGTCAACGACCGCACCGCAGCCGTCACCGTCGCTCTGTCGCGCGGCGTCCTCACCTCACCACATCGGTGATCTTCGCGTGCGGGACTGTAAAACGAACGGCTCTGGCCTTGTAGTCGGTGGTGACACCGGGTAGCCGCCCTTGGCCGGTGATCTTGTGATGAACGTCAACTCCCATGCCAGCAGGGTGTTTTCCGGGCCGTACCGATCAGGCCGCGCCGGTGTCCCGTTCGATGGTCTGGAGGCGGTTGTTGAACCGTTGGCTGCTGCCATCGATAGGTCTGGCTCGAGGGCCGGTGGCTCACCGTTCGAGACCGCGAGGACGCCGGCACGCCCGGCACACGGCACCCGTGCCCGCCGCCCTGCCTCGCCACCGAAGGGGCACTCGGATGGGCTCACTGATGAGTGGTCCGTCGGAGCCCGGGAAAGAACCGGTTGGTGACGCGCTGATAGCGGATGTAGTCGGGGCGTCGTTGCCGGCTGAAATACTCGGCGGGAACGGCACCGGTGTAGTGCACGAGCATGTGGTACGTGGTCCAGGAGATCCAGGCCAGGGCGAGGGCCGTGAGCAGGCCGAAGACGATGTGATGGTGTGGCCAGCGGTCGATCAGCACGGGCAGCGACAACAGGATGAGACTGCTCCACTGCATCCACTGACCGAAGTAGTTGGGGTGACGGCTGTAGCGCCACAGCCCGCTGTCGCAGGTGCGGCGCACACCGTCTCGTCGGGTGCGATCGGCGAAACGGGCCTTCTGCAGGTCCGCCACCGATTCGAAGACCCAGAACACCGCCCACAGCGCGATCGCCGCGACACTCACGACATCGAGGCGGGCCGGGCGCACGGTGGCGAGCGCGGCCGGGACCGCGAGCGCAGCGATGTTGGCGCCGCACTGGACCATGATCTCGACCTGGAGCGACACCTTCTCGTTGCGGAACCCGTCCCGCTCCCAGCGGCGCCGCTGGTACTGGTACCGCGGCAACTCACCGGGCAACCGCTTGAACACCATGAACCGCAGCGCCCAGGCGCCCATACGCATGCCCATCAGCAGGTAGATCGCCGCAGTGGCGACAGCCGCAGGCGAATCCAGGCCACCGAACACCAGGACCTGCACCCCGATCAGGGCCAGGCCCCATGGCCAGGCCACATCCACGTAGGACATGAACCCGGTGCGGTGGGCCGGCAGACACGCACCCACGACGAAGACGGCCAGTTGCACAAGCAGGTTGCAGACCATGAACCCCGTGAGGTCGCTCTGAAGTGCAAGGGCCGCGAACATCACGACGTAGATCGCGAACGGCATTGTCCGCCTCACTGTGGCCATGGCAACCCCCTCCAAAAGTGAGACACTGATGCACATGTGTCTCGCCAGATCGAGTGAGACACTAGGACGGTGATGTCTCAAATGCAAGAGGTTCCGGCTCCGCTGCCCCCGGACGAGCCGGTGCTGCGCGCTGCGGTCGCGATGTTCCTGCGGGACGGCTGGATCGAGGCACGGGCGCTGGCTGCCGAGGCCGGCATCGGCCGCGCCACCCTGTATCGGCGTTACGGCGACCGCGACCGCCTGATCGGCGAGGCGATCTGGGCGATCGCCACAACCGAGTTCGCCCAGATCTACCCCCGGAGCCGCGGGCAAGGCGCCGACAAGGTCGCCGACCTCGTTCACTCCATGCTGACCACCAGCGCACAACTGCCGGCCATGCGCCGGTTCGTCGCCGACCACCCCGACACCGCACTACGGGTGATGACCTCGCGTGACGGCGTCATCCAGGACCGCATAGTCGAGACCGTCAGCCGGCTCATCCAGTCCGAGATCGGCGAACCCGACGACATCGACGCCCCGACCCTCGCCTACGCCGTCGTCCGGGTCGCCGAGTCCTTCTATTACCGCGAGCTCCTCACCGGGCAGCCCACCGACATCAGCGCCGCCACCACCATCATCCGCAGACTCCTGCGCTGACCGGCCGGCCTGGCCTCGACCACGTGTGCGTTGTCGAGGCCAGGCCGGATACGGACGGACCGGAAATGCCCGCCGCCTGTGGGCTCGGTGGCAGGTCCACGAAGCCATGGACGGTCACCGCTCCCGTTGTCCGTGACCAGAGGGGCTGTAAGACGTTCGGCTCTGGCCCGTATCGGTGGTGACACCGGGTAGCCGTCCTTGACCATGATCTCGTGACGGATGTCAACTCCCTTGTCAGCACGGTGTTTTCCGGGCTGTCAGTGTTGGTCGTCGAGGAAGTGGTGGACGGTGGTGGCGCGGTGGTGGTCACGGCTCGCACGCGGGATGCGGCGGTGCCGTGTCCGGTGTGCCGGACGCCGACGGGGAAGGTGCACAGCCATCACCGCCGGACGGTGACGGACGTGCCGGTCGGCGGCCGCCCGGGTCCTTGTCCACCTGCGGGCACGGCGGCTGGTCTGTCCGGTCCTGGGCTGCCGGAGGCAGATCTTCCGCGAGCAGATTCCCGGACTGCTGGAGCGCCATCAGCGCCGCACGGTGCGGCTTGCCTGGCAGATATCCCAGGTGGCGCAGGAGTTATCCGGCCGGGCGGCCGCCTCACTGGTCTGCTGGCCGTGCCCGTCTCCCGCAGTTGCGCACTGCGCCATCTGCGACGCCTGCCGCTGCCGCAGCAGGCGGTCCCACGGGTGATCGGTGTGGACGAATTCGCCCTGTGCCGCCGGCACCGCTACGCCATGATCATCACGGATGCCGAAACCGGCCGGCGCGTCGCAGTACTGCCCGACCCTGCGAGGGCCATCCCGCAGTCCTGGCTGCGCACATCCTGGTGCCGAGGTCGTGTGCCACGACGGCTCGGCCACCTACGTCGAGGCCATCCGCCGTGCCCTGCCCGACGCGGTGCGGGCCAGCGGCCGACGGCACCTCTGGAGAGCCCTCTGCGACAAAGTCCGACTCGAGGTCCGCGCGCACACCGGCTACTGGGTCACCGTCAACCCGCCCCGTCCCGGTGGAGTACGCCAGCACAGCACCCGCGAACGCTGGAAAAGATGCACGACCTCCTCAGCCAGGGCGTCGGCCTCCTCGACTGGTCCCGCCGCCTGGACCTGGCCCTGAGCACCGTCTGACGCTACGCCCGCATGCCCGAACCCCAGGCCCTGGACATCGCCCCCGCCTAACGGCCCACCCAGCGGATCTTCAGGGACTACCTGCACGCCCATCCCGAGGACGCGACCCGATACACGCAGCTCAAGCAGGCGATCGTCGCCGCTGGTACGGGACCGGGCTGGCGAACCTTTCCAGCCAGAGCAGCAGCAACTACTCAACCCGGCTCCACGCGGCGGCCGCCATTCGGCGTCGGCCGCGGCTCGGCGGTGTCTTGTGCCCATGCAGGGCAAAGCCCCACCCTCATTCCGGCGGACGGGAAATCGTAGGCCGACCGGCCTCCATCATCTCGGCGACCCGGGCCGTCGTCTCCCGCAGCCACATGTGCGCCGCGTCGTGCATGTGGACCGGATGCCACCACAAGGCCTGCTGGAGCGGCACGGCGTCATAGGGCGGTTCCATGATGCGGACGTGTGCGAGTCCGTCCAGCTCATCGGCGAGACGCCTCTGAAGGAGAGCTACCCGGCGGGTGCCCGCGACCAGGAGTGGCATCAGCTGGAAACTGTCGACGGAGACCGCCACGCGCGGCTCGATGCCGAGCATGGCGATCTGGCGGGCGGCGGGGGCATCGTAGGCTCGCTGGTACGTCACCCACGGCAGTCGGGCCAGGTCGTCGAGGGTGAGCTGCTCGCCGACCTCGGGGTTGTCGTCCGCGACGAGGAAGACCCAGCTGTCCTGGTAGAGCTCGACCGTGGGGAAGCCGCGAATGATGCCGTGGGGCAGCAGTAGCCCGTCCACGGTGCTGAGCAACGACCCGGTGCTGTCGATGAATTCGTTCGGTACCTGTTTGAACCTGAGCCGGATGCCTGGTGCCTCGGCTTGGATGGTGCGGGCGAGTTCGGTGCCGAAGACGGCAACCGCGTAGTCCGAGGCGATCAGCGTGAACTCATGTTCCTCGCGGGAGGGGTCGAATTCGGCCTGACTGGCGAAGACGCGCTCCAGCAGGTCGCATGCGGTGGTGGTCCGGCCGAGGAGGGCCCGCCCGAGGGCGGTCAGTTCGTACCCTCCGCCCACCCGCGCGAGCAGGTCGTCGTCGAAGTGGCGGCGCAGCCGGGCCAGGGCCGCGCTCATCGCGGGTTGACTGAGCCCGATGCGCTCGCCGGCCCTGGTGACGTTGCGCTCCTGCAGGAGGGCGCGCAGGGCAACGACGAGGTTGAGGTCCAGGCTGGCCAGGTTCACGAAGCATCCCAATTCCGGAGCCGGCCCATCGGTATTCACCGGCTGGATTCTCATATACAGAAAATCGATTTCCCTGATTGCAATCTACTGGGCCAGATTAGTGGCACCGCAATCGGGAGGACATCTCCGTGACATCCGCAGCCACGTCGGCACCCTTCACCACCTTCTCCGGACCGTTCGCCATCGGCACCCTTTCGGCACCGGGCGAGACCAGGTTCCCGAGCCTCGTGACGCCGGACGGCCGAGCGCTCGATCTGCGCACGGCACTTGACGAACCCGCGTTGACCACGCAAGCGCTCCTGGAGCGCTGGGACGAGGAGCTGCCGCGGCTGCACACCCTCGCCGGGGACCCGACGCGCGACTGGCGGCCGCTGGCGGAGATGACGGTGCACGCGCCCGTCGAGCCCCGGCAGATCTTCCAGTCCGGCGCCAACTACCGGCAGCACGTGATCGACCTGGCGGTCGCACACCGCGCCCCGGACGCCCCGGGCACCGTCGAGGAGGCCCGCGCCGAGGTCGCGGCGGTCATGGACAGGCGGGCCGCCGAGGACCTCCCGTACGTCTTCATCGGCCTGCCGACCACGATCAGCGGCCCCTATGACGACGTGGTGCTGCCCGCCTGGGCCGAGAAGCCCGACTGGGAGCTGGAGGTGGCCGCGGTGATCTCCCGCCCCGCCTACCGGGTCACCGTGGAGGAGGCGCTGGAGTTCGTCGCGGGCTACACCATCGCCAACGACCTGACCGACCGCGCGAGCGTCTTCCGCCGGGACATGCCCCCGATCGGCACCGACTGGCTGCGCAGCAAGAACGCCCCCGGCTTCACCCCGCTCGGCCCGTGGATCGTCCCCGCCGGCTCCATCGCGGACCCCTCCGACCTGCAGGTCACCCTGAAACTCAACGGCGAGACCATGCAGGACGAGTCCACCAAGGACATGATCTTCGGCGTCGCACGGTTGGTCTCGTACATCTCCCAGACCGCCCGACTGCTTCCCGGCGACCTCGTCCTCACCGGCAGCCCGGCCGGCAACGGCATCCACTGGGGCCGCCTGCTGCGCGACGGCGACGTGATGGACGGCTCGGTCACCGGACTCGGCGCCCAGCGCACCCGCTGTGTCGCGGAAGAGGCACGATGAGCGCCGACCGTATCGACCGTACGGATCCCGAGGCGGCGATCGCCGAGGCCGCGAAGGCGTACTCGAACTGGGGCCGCTGGGGCGAGGACGATGTACTCGGCACGCTCAACTTCCTCGACGAGGCCAAGCGCCGCGAGGGCGCAGCCCTGATCCGCGACGGGGTCAGCTTCTCCTTGTCCCAGGCCTTCGACATGGACGGCCCGCAGAAAGGCTGGCAGCGGCGTACCAACCCGGTGCACACGATGCTCGCCACCGGCACCGACGCCGCTCTGGGCGGCCAGGGCTTTCCGCACGGTTTCGGTGGCGCCGACGACGTGATCGCCATGCCCCTGCAGTGCTCCACCCAATGGGACGGGCTCGGGCACATCTTCGATCACGGCAAGGCGTGGAACGGCCGCCCGGCGGAGAAGGTCGTCACCTCCGAAGGCGACCTGGTCACCGGCATCGAGCACATGGCTCCGCACGTCACCGGGCGGGGTGTACTCCTCGACGTTGGCCTGGTCATCGGCCAGGACGGCGAACTGCCCGACGGCTTCGCCATCACCGAGGAGCACCTGACCGCAACCGCCGCCTCGCACGGTGTGACCGTCGGTCGTGGCGACCTGGTCCTCGTGCGCACCGGGCGGCTGGCCCGCGCCCGTCACGAAGGCTGGGGCGACTACGCGGGCGGCCCGGCGCCGGGGCTGAGCTTCAGCACGGCCGGCTGGCTGCACCGGAGCGAGATCGCCGCGATCGCCACCGACACCTGGGGCTTCGAGGTGCGGCCCAACGAGTTCGACCACGCCTTCCAGCCGCTGCACCAGGTCGCCATCCCCCACATCGGTCTGCTCATCGGTGAGATGTGGGACCTCGACGCCCTCGCCGCACATTGCGCCGCCGACGGCCGGTACGCGTTCTGGCTCACCGCCGCGCCACTGCCCATCACAGGGTCCGTCGGCTCACCAGTGAATCCCATCGCCGTCAAGTAACGCCCTGGACGGCCGGGCGGGCCGCGCCCGGACGGCAACGCCACCCTCGCCCACCCAGCCCGCAACACCCCCTCTGCCGCTCGAAGTCGCACGGCGCCATCTCAGGGAGAACCCATGAACGAACCCCGTCCCCGCACCGTCCTCGTCATAGGCGGCGGCGCGTCCGGCAACGCCGTGACCGTACTGCTGCGGCGGGCGGGCATCGCCGTGGAACTGATCGAGGCCAAACCCGACTGGAACGTGCTCGGCTCCGGCATCACCCTCCAGGGCAACGCGCTGCGCGTGCTGCGCGAAGTCGGCGTATGGGACAAGGTCCGGGAGAGCGGCTACGCCGTCGACGCCGTCGGTCTGGCCGCGCCCGACGGGACCGTGTTCCACGTCCAGCAGGACATCCGCACCGGTGGGGACGACCTGCCCCCGATCTTCGGCATGCAGCGGCCCCGCCTCCAGGAGATCCTGTGTGAGGCCGTCCTCGAGAGCGGCGCGACGGTACGCCTCGGCACCACCGCCGAGGAACTGGTCCAGGACGCGTCCGGCGTCACCGCCCGGTTCAGCGACGGCACCGAGGGCCGCTACGACCTCGTCATCGCCGCCGACGGCGTCGGCTCCCGCACGCGCGCGATGATCGGCATCAGCGACAAGCCCGAACCGACCGGCATGGCCATCTGGCGCGTCCCCGTGCCCCGCCCCGAGAGCGTGGAGCGCATGCAGCTGGCCTACGGCGGACCGTGCTACATCGCCGGCTACTGCCCCACCAGCAAGAACACCATCTACGCCTACCTCGTCGAGGCCAACCGCGACCGCGCCTCCATCGACCCGGCCTCGTACGCGGACGAGATGCGACGGCTGGCCGCGCCCTACGGGGGTGCGTGGCCGGAGATCGCCGCGAGCATCACCGACCCCGCCAAGGTCAACTACACCTGGTTCGACCGGCTGCTCGTCGAGGGCTCCTGGCACCGCGGGCGGGTCGTCCTGATCGGTGACGCGGCCCACGTCTGTCCTCCCACGCTCGCCCAGGGCGCGGCGATGTCGCTGGAGGACGCCTCCGTACTGGCCGAGATGCTGACTGCGGAGCAGGACTGGGGTTCCCTGGACGCCCTGCTGACCGGCTTCTACGAACGCCGGATCGGCCGTGTCCGCATGGTGGTCGAGGCATCCGTGCAACTCGGTCAGTGGCAGCTGGACGGCGTCCGTGACGCCGACGCACCCGGCCTGATGGGCCGCACGATGTCCGTCCTGAAGGAGACCCCGTGAACCCCGTGAGTCCCCAGAACGGCGCACCCACGATCGACGTCCACGCGCACGTCCTGCTCCCTCAGGTCGAGGACGCCGTCGCCGGACACCCCGGGCTGGCCGCCGCCCGCGATCTCGACGCCCGCCGCAACGGCCCCGAGGCCATCGCCGTCAGCGGCCCGATGTTCCGGGACCGCTTCCCGAGGCTGACCGACGTCAAGGCCCGGCTCGCCGCGATGGACGCCTCCGGGGTAGACGTCCAGCTGGTCTCGCCCTCTCCCTCGCACTACCACTACTGGGCCGACGAGGACCTGGCCCGTACAGTGTGGGAACTGGCCAACGAGG
Organism: Streptomyces hawaiiensis; assembly: GCF_004803895.1. Lineage (NCBI taxonomy): Bacteria > Bacillati > Actinomycetota > Actinomycetes > Kitasatosporales > Streptomycetaceae > Streptomyces > Streptomyces hawaiiensis. Next base: position 888,373 of record NZ_CP021978.1, read on the forward strand.
GCACCGCCGCGCACGTCGCCCAGGCCCCGCAGCGGCTGCACGGCCTCGGCCTCGTCCCGCTCCAGCACCCGGCCCAGGCCGTCGAAGCCCTCGAACACGCCCTCGGCCTGGGCCTGCGCGGTGTCGAGATATCGAGCCACGCACCGGGACGCGAACTGTCCGACCCCGCGTACGAGCCGTTCTGGACACGGGCCGAGGAAAGCGGCGCGATTCTCTTCCTGCATCCCTTCGGCTGCACGCTCGACGAGCGCCTCAACCGGTGGTACCTGTCCAACACCGTCGGCCAGCCGACCGAGAACGCCGTCGCCCTGTCCCATCTGATCTTCTCCGGAGTCCTGGACCGGCACCCGGGCTTGCGCATCGTCGCCGCCCACGGAGGCGGCTATCTGCCCACCCACATCGGCCGCTCCGACCACGCCTGGCTCGCCCGCACCGACACCCGCGGCTGCGCGCACCCGCCCAGCAGCTACCTCAAGCAGCTGTACTTCGACTCCCTCGTCCACGACCCGGACGTGCTGCGCGAACTGATCCGGGCAGCCGGCCCCGACCGGGTCCTGCTCGGCTCCGACTTCCCCTTCGACATGGGCACCGACGACCCGCTCGGCGCGCTGCGCGACGTCACGGACCTGCCCGCCCCCCACTTCCACGCCGTACGCGGCGGCAACGCGGCAGCGCTGCTCCGCCTTGTCGGAAGCATCTGAACCTCACAGAGGAGAACCCCCACCATGAGCACACGCCTGCTCACCCACCTGCGCCACGTCGACCTGGCCGTGCCGGACTACGACAAGCAGCTCGACTTCTACGCCGGCGTCTGGGGCCTGACCAAGGTCGCCGAGGACTCCGGCATCTCCTTCCTGGCCGCCGAGGGCTCCCCCGAGCAGTACATCGTCCGGCTGCGCAAGGCCGAGGAGAAGCGCCTCGACCTCATCTCCTACGGCGCCGCGAACCCCGCCGACGTGGACACGCTCGCCGAACAACTCCTCGCGGGTGGAGTGCAGTTGATCTCCCAGCCGGGCAAGGTCGACACCCCCGGCGGCGGCTACGGCTTCCGCTTCTTCGACATCGACGGCCGCACCATCGAGGTCTCGGCCGACGTCGAGGCGCGCCGGCACCGTCGTATCGAGGAGAAGGAGTCCATCCCGGTCCGTCTCTCGCACGTCGTCCTGAACTCCCCCAACATCAACGCCACCCGCGCCTGGTACGAGCAGCACCTCGATTTCCGGCTGTCCGACACGATGGCCTTGCCGCAGATGGGCGAGGTCATGCACTTCATGCGGATCAGCAACCAGCACCACTCCATGGCCATTGCCAGCGGTCCGCACACCTCCCTGCAGCACCTCTCCTTCGAGATGCGCGGCATCGACGAGTACATGCGCGGCTCCGGCCGTGTGATGCGCTCCGGCGCCCGCAAGATCTGGGGCCCCGGGCGCCACATGGCGGGCGACAACACCTTCACGTACTTCCTCGACCCGCACGGCAACACCGTGGAGTACACCACCGAGCTCGAAAAGCTGGACGAGGACACCTGGCACCCGCACATCTACGACCTGACGAAGCCCGAGAACGCCGACCAGTGGGGCACGTCCAACCCGATGAACGAAATGGTCGCCAAGGAAATGCTCAACGACGTCGACCGCGGCGTCTTCGTCGCTCCGCCGGTCTGACCCCTTGACCCCGGGGGCTCGGCGTACTCCCCCGCCTGCCATGCCGCCGGGCCCCCGGCCTGTGTCAACCCTCCCAGCTCCCTAGGAATGCCATGCGTTTCGCCACGTACGAACAGCACGGCCGCAGCCGTCTCGCCACCGTCGAGGACGACGGCACCCTCTACCCCTGCCCCGGCACGGGGACGCTCCTCGACCTGATCCAGGCCGGTCCCGAGGCACTGCGCGAGGCGGGCAACGCAAGTCTGGACGTGCCGCGCGGCCCGCACGTCTCCCAGGTGCGCTTGCTGCCGCCGCTCCAGCCGCCGTCCGTACGCGACTTCGTCACGTTCGAGGAGCACGTCGAGGGTGTACGACGCAGCATCGACGGAGTCTCGGGCGCCCCGGACGCCTGGTACGACGCGCCCACCTTCTACTTCACCAACCCCTACGCCGTCATCGGCGCTCACGACGACGTCCCCGTGCCGCCCGGCAGCCAGGCACTGGACTTCGAACTCGAAGTCGCCGCGGTCATCGGCCGCGAGGGCCGCGACCTCACCCCCGAGCAGGCCCGCGACCACATCATCGGCTACACCATCTACAACGACTGGTCCGCCCGCGACCTCCAGTCCCGCGAGATGCAGGTCAGCCTCGGCCCCTGCAAGGGCAAGGACACCGCCACCACCCTCGGCCCCTGCCTCGTCACCGCGGACGAGCTGGAGCCCTACCGCGACAGCGACGGATTCCTGCGCCTGGCGCTGACCGCCGAGATCAACGGCGAGGTCATCGGCAAGGACCTGCTGTCCAACATGAGCTGGACCTTCGAGGAGATGACCGCCTACGCCTCCCGCGGCACCTGGGTCCGCCCCGGCGACGTACTCGGCTCCGGCACCTGCGGCAACGGCGGCTGCCTCGCCGAACTCTGGGGCGTGCGCGGCCGCCAGGATCCGCCACCGCTGAAGCCCGGCGACACCGTCACCCTCACCGTCGAGGGCATCGGCACCGTCTCCAACACCGTGGTACCCGGGGCCGAGCCGGTGGCCGTCCCCCGCGCCCGTAGGCGCCCGCGAACGCGCCCGTGAACCGCGCGGCGGAGAGCAGGCCGCCCGACAGGGGCGTCGTCACCGGGACCGCGTGCGGCAGGGCACGGTCGAGGCGCCGCCACATCCCACTCCGCCGGGCCGGCCTCCCTGACGAGGTGCTCAACGCCGTCGTCCTCCTCCCCACCGACGAGACCTCGTACATCACCGGCGCCGGTCTCGTCCGCGACTGGTCGACGGTGCTGCCCGGCTCCCCCGTTTGACCCGACCGGCCTCCGGCCGAAAGGACCCGCACGTGAACAAGGTCAGCGCGAGCGCCGCCGAGGCGGTCGCCGACATCTGCGACGGGGCCTCGCTCGCCGTTGGCGGCTTCGGCCTGTCCGGCATACCGGCCGCCCTCATCGACGCCCTGCACGCCCAGGGCGCCACCGGTCTGAAGGTCGTCTCCAACAACTGCGGCGTAGACGGCCAGGGACTCGGCCTACTGCTCGCCGACGGCCGCATCAGCCGCGTGACGGGCAGTTACGTGGGCGAGAACAAGGAGTTCGCCCGCCAGTACCTCAGCGGCGAGCTGGAGGTCGAACTCGTACCGCAGGGCACCCTGGCCGAGCGGCTACGGGCCGGCGGGGCCGGCATCCCGGCCTTCTACACACCGGCAGGCGTGGGCACACAGGTAGCAGACGGCGGCCTGCCGTGGCGTTACGCGGCGGACGGCAGCATCGCCCTCGCTTCCCCCGCAAAGGAGAAGCGCTCCTTCGGTGGCCGCGCGCATGTCCTCGAACACGGCATCACCACCGACTACGCGCTCGTCCGCGCCTGGCGCGGCGACACTCACGGCAACCTGGTCTTCAGCAAGGCCGCCGCCAACTTCAACCCACTGGCCGCCATGGCCGGCCGCATCACGATCGCCGAGGTCGAGGAACTCGTGGAGCCAGGCGAGCTGTCCCCTGACGCGATCCATCTGCCTGGCGTCTTCGTCCAGTGGGTCCTCGCCCTCACGCCCGCGCAGGCCGCCGACAAACCGATCGAACGGCGTTCGATTTCCGCGCCCCAGGCACGAGAGACGGTGCACAGCTGATGTCCTGGAACCGCGACCAGATGGCCGCCCGTGCCGCCGCCGAACTCACCGACGGCTCCTACGTCAACCTGGGCATCGGCCTGCCCACCCTCGTCCCGGGACACCTCCCGCCGGGAGTCCACGTCGTCCTCCATTCCGAGAACGGCATCCTCGGCACCGGGCCCTACCCCAGTGAACGCGACGTCGACCCCGACCTCATCAACGCCGGCAAGGAAACCGTCACCGTGCTCCCGGAGCGGCCTTCTTCGACTCCGCCCTGTCCTTCGGCATGATCCGCGGCGGCCACATCGACACCGCCGTGCTCGGTGCCATGCAGGTGTCCGCGACCGGCGACCTCGCCAACTGGATGATCCCCGGAAAAATGATCAAGGGCATGGGCGGTGCCATGGACCTCGTCCACGGCGCCCGCCGCGTCATCGTCCTCATGGATCACACCGCCAAGGACGGCAGCCCCAAGATCCTCGACGAGTGCACCCTGCCCCTCACGGGCCGGGCCTGCGTCCACCGCGTCATCACCGACCTGGGCGTCATCGACGTCACCGACAACGGCCTGGTCCTTGTCGAAACCGCCCCCGGCGTCACCCACCACGACATCACCGCCGCCACCGCCACGAAACTGCACACCGTCGCTTGAGGCAGGTCAACGACGACCAAGGCTGAGGACCCACTATGAAGAAGCTTCCCGCCAAGCGCGGCCGCGTCGCCGTCATCGGCGCCGGGCCCGGTGGCATGGCCACCGCACTCTCCGTCCATCAGGCCGGCCACGACGTCGTGCTGTTCGAGCGCTACCCGCACGCCAGACCCGCCGGCAACATCCTCAACCTGTGGCCGCCACCCATCAAGGCACTCGGGCTGCTAGGAGTGAACACCGAGGACCTGGGTGCGCCCTGTACGTCCGAGTTCCGCAACGCCCGCGGCCGCCGCCGGGTCCGCGCGGCCCTTCCGAAGCAGGTTGTCCGCGACTACGGCGGCGGCTTCATCGGCCTGCTGCGCCCCGAGCTGTACGAGCGGCTGCTCGACGCGCTGCCCAAGGGAGTCCTGCGGGTCAACCACACGGTGGAACACGTCGAGCAGGACGAGAGCGGTGTTCGACTGCGCCTAGCGGACGGACGAGTCCACGAGGCGGACCTCGTGATCGGCGCGGACGGCATCGATTCCCTGGTCCGCCGCACTCTGTGGGGCGACGGCCCCAAGCGCGAGCACAACCTGCACATCTTCGGCGGCTATACCTTCGACGAGAGCGTCGAGACCGAACCCGGGATGTGCGTCCTCTCCCACACCCCCACTGTGCAAGGCAGTTGGACCGCCATCCGCGACAAGGGACGTGACGGCCACCAGTGGTGGATACTCGAAGCGTTCGACGCAAGCCGGGAATTCACCGGGGATCTGCACTCGACCGCGACCGGCCTCGGTCAGGCCTTCGCCCGTCCGCTCCCCCAGCTGATCGCCGCGACCGACCCCGCGCACGTTCAGCGCTGGGTGATCCGCGACCGCAAGCCGCTGAAGCAGTGGTCCAAGGGCCGCGCCACCCTCGTCGGCTACGCCGCTCACCCCACGTCCCCGTACGCCGGGTACGGCGCCGGTATGGCCACCGAAGACGGCTATTTCATCGGCCGCCGCCTGGCAGGGGTGGACCTGAGCGACTACGCCGCCGTTCGCCAGGCACTCGACGCCTTCGAGGCCCCCCGCAAACCGCACACCGCCCGACAGTCCCAGCACGCCTACGCCCTCGGGCAGGTCTTCCATCACGCGCCGCGCGCTCTGCAACCGATCCGGGACGCGATCCTGGACCGCACCCCACTGATGCAGAAGGTGGTCGGTGACTCCACCCCCATATCGATCTTCACTCAGCTCGGTGAGATCGACCGGGCCGAAGCCCGCTTCACCGCGCTCCTCCGCCTCGGCGAGACACACGACACCGCTTCCTGAACCACGTTGCTGGGGCCGCGCCCGCGCCCGGCGGGGCTGGCCCCAGAACAGCAGGCCGCCAGACGCACGCCCCGACACAGAACGCCAAGCGTTCATCGGGCAGTCGAGAACAACCTCTCCTACGCTCCGCGACCGTCGGTCAACGCATCGCTGGGATCCGCTCGAGGTGGCCGAGCGCGGACTGGGGTTCGCCGCCGACAACTCGGCCACCAGCCGGGTCACGGGTACGCCGAGCACCACGGCGATCGAGAACAGTGTGTCCACCATGGGGTTGCCCGGCCGTGCTCCAGACCGACCACGAGGCGTACTCGTCCGTCGACAACTTCGCCCTGGAAAGCGGTGGCACGAAAGCCGACCTGTCAGCGGCAATAATCACCACGTCGGACCTGCCCGACCACACGGCGCTGCGCTCGTCTCAGGCGCTGGTTGACCTTCGGCTACGCCCTCCACACCTGCCTCGGCGCACCGCTGGCCTTGGAGTCCCGCGTCGTCCTGGAACAGTTGCTGAAGCGCTTCCCCGAACTGCGGCTCGCTCGCGGCTACCGCCGTGAGCCCGCTCCGGGCCTGGTCATGGTCCGCCCGCCCGGCTCGGCTCGACATTTGCTCTGATCTGAGCAGAGCTTCTCCCGAGGACGGCACCGTGCTCATCGGCTACGGCGCGCTCGGCAGGCCGGAAGACCGTCGCCTGCCACGAGGGCGTCGGGCGGGCCGCGGAGCAGCTCGGGGCCGGACAGCCGACGCTCATCACGCGATCAGCCGGCACCGTCATCGAGGGGGTGTGCTTGCCCGCAGAACGACGTTCGTGGCGACCGGTACGATCCGCGGGGCGTCATCGTCGGAGAGCGCGAGCTCCGTCGCACGGAGCCCGACCTGCTGCAGAGGAACGTTCACGGACGTCAGCTCCGGGACGACGTCCACCGCCGGGCCGATGTCGTCGAAGCCGGCGACGGCGATGTCCCGGCCAGGGGCAAGCCCGGCGTCGCGGAATGCGGTCATCACACCGATCGCCATGACGTCGCTCACCGCAAAGACGAGTTCCGTGCCGTCCAGTCCCCGCCGGACGAGCTCCCTGGCCGCCGCACATCCCCCTCGGCGGCTGAACTCGGCTTCGACCACCAGCCGCTCGTCGACGTCGATTCCGAACTCGCGCACGCCCTCCACGAAACCGCTGCACCGGTCACGGGACGTCCTGAGGCCGGTCCTCGCCCGGACCACCGCGAACCGCCGGTAGCCGAGCCCTACCAGGGCGCGGGCAAGCTGCCGCGCTCCACCGTAGTTGTCGATACTGACGGTGTGGAACGGCAGGTCGTGCTGGCTGATCAGGACTACGCTGCCGCCCGCTTCCCGGTAGGCGTGGAGCTCCTCGACGAGTGCGTCGCGGGCATCGGCGCCGTCGACGCGGCTGCCGGTCATGACGATGACGCGGGGGCGCATGCCGCGCAGCGTCCCGACGATCTGGAGTTCCCGCTCCGGGGAGCGGTCCGCAACCGCCATGGTCACGATGAGTCCGGCGGCCTCGGCTGCCTGCGTCACCCCTGCCGCGATGGAGGAGAAGTACGGGTCGTCGACACCGCTGACGACCAGCGCGGCGATGTTCGTCGAACCCCGCGCGATCGCCTGGGCGGACAGGTGCGGCGCGTAGTCCAGTTCCGCGGCCGCGGTGAGCACACGGTCGACGTTCTCCTGCCGGACGTTGCGGACGCTGCCGTTGAGCACCCGCGACGCCGTCGCCTGTGAGACGCCCGCTGCCCGCGCCACATCATGCAGGGTCACCTGGCGCCCCTCGGATACGGCCTCCCCGCGACGCCGTACAGGCGCTGCCGCTCCATCTTCCATGCCGCACATTGTGCACCGAGCCGCCCAGCGCCTGGAAGTCGCGGAATCACTACCGAGGGTCACTCCGTAGGCCAGTGCGCTTACTGCGCCGCACATGCCTTGCGGAATCCAACCGGGCCGACGCGACCACCTTCGAGCCGGGCGAGCGTATCCCGAGTCGGTCACCGGCACTTTCGTCCACACCTCCCCGGCCTGGCAGGGATATCCTCGGGTAGCGTCGACGGCGGCTCGTTTTCGTGGTGCGGGAGGGACGGCGCGATGCCCCATTCAGCCAGGCCGACCGTCACCCTGCGTGACGTGGCGGCGGCCGCCGGTGTGTCGGTTTCGACCGCGTCGCGAGTGCTGGGCGGCAGTGACCGGACGGTCGCGGAGGAATACCGGCAGCGGGTCGTCTCCGCCGCGGCCGCGTTGCGCTACACCGCGGACGCCGCGGCCCGGGCGATGCGGCGCGCGAACGACTCGATCGCGGTCGTCGGCGACGACCTCACAACCCCCTCGATGGGAATGGTCGCCGCGGCGATGGAACGGCGAGCACGCGACGCCGGGGCGTTCGTGACCGTCTCGTCGACCCACGGCACCGCCGAGAGGCAGCTCGAAACCGTCCGCCTGCAACGTGCTCTGCGGCCGCGTGCGCTCATTCTGACCTCGAGCCGCCTCGACACGAACGCCCTCGGCGGGCGCCTGCTCGACGAGTTGCTCGGCTACGAACGCGAGGGCGGCCGGGTGGTGATCGTCGGCGACACCGACATGCCGTTCGACTCCATCAGCTTCGACAATCACGGCCCTGCGAAGGAATTGGCCAGCTACGTCGCCGGGGCGGGGCACCGGCACGTGACGATCCTCGCCGGCGCGCGCGGGCAGGGGAACGTCTCCGCCCGTACCGCGGGCTTCATAACCGGTCTCCGTGACGGCGGCGTCGAGGAGCGGCACATCCGGATCTCGCACTGCACGGTGAGCCGCCAAGGAGGGTTCGACGCGGCGCGGCAGCTGGTCGCCGAGGGGCTGGAGCCGCCCCACGCGGTCCTCGCCGCCAACGACACCATCGCCATCGGTGCGATGTCCGCCTTCCGGGCTGCCGGGATGGCGGTGCCGGGCGACGTCTCGGTGACCGGTTTCGACGACATCGAGCTCGCGATCGACGTGACACCGCGGCTGACGACCGTGTCGTTGCCGCTGGCGCAGGCAGGTGCCGAGGCAGTCCGCCTCGCGCTCGCGGATCGTGCGGAAGCAGAGCATTTGAGGATGCGCGGGCAGGTCGTGGTGCGCGACAGCACGGCGATCCGCGTCGTCTGAAGCGCCCTCGAGCCCGACCGCGCCGGCGGGTCACTCCGGCCAACACACCCAGGGCCCTCGGGCCACCGGAACGTCGCACGCCAAAGATGCATTTCTTGCATGTTTACCGACGTCTTGACGCCTTCGATCACAGACGGGCACACTGCGCGCCAATGCGGAATACGATTTCCCGCCGCAGCGGGGCACCTATCACCGGGGGCGCCCCACCTCTGCAATCCCGCGCGATGCACCGGACCTAGTCCCCGGTGCAAGCCTCACAACCCCCACACCCCTCCGAGGAGGATCTCCCGTGCACGACGTCATAGGGCTGCCTGACAGGCACATCAGACGGTTGGCGGCCCTGGCCGCCCTGCTCATGGGACTGGCCCTGCTGACCGGCCGAGCAGTGTCGCCCGCGTATGCCGCCACCGACACGGCCATCGCCGTGGACGGCACCAGCGGTGGACGCACCTTCGACGGCGTGGGCGCGATCAGCGGCGGCGGCGGCAACACCCGCCTCCTGGTCGACTACCCGTCCAGCCAGCGCAACCAGATCCTGGACTACCTGTTCAAGCCCGGCTACGGCGCGTCCCTGCAGATCCTCAAGGTCGAGATCGGCGGCGACACCAACTCAACCGACGGCTCCGAGGCCAGCTTCGAGCACTCGAAGGACGACATCGACTGCAACGCCGGCTACGAGTGGTGGTTGATGGAGCAGGCCAAGGCCCGTAACCCCAACATCAAGCTCTTCGCCCTGGCCTGGGGCGCCCCCGGCTGGATAGGGAACGGCAACTTCTACTCGACGGACGGGATCAACTACCTGATCGACTGGTTGGGCTGCGCCAAGCAGCACGGCCTGAGCATCGACTACCTCGGCGGCCAGAACGAGAAGACGTACAGCGCCTCCTTCTACGAGAACCTGAAGTCGGCCCTGGCCGCGAACGGCTACACCTCGACCAAGCTGGTCGGCAGCGATGAGACCAACTGGAACATCGCCACCGCCATGAAGACCGACAGCGCCCTGAACAACGCCGTGGACATCGTCGGCGCGCACTATCCCTGCACGTACGCGTCCGCGATGACCACCTGCTCCTCCTCCGCCGACGCCCAGTCGCTGGGCAAGCAGCTCTGGGCCAGCGAGAACGGCTCGGAGAACGCCGAGACCGGGGCGGCCCCGGTCGCCCGTGCCATCAACCGCGGCTACCTCGACGCCAAGATGAGCGCGTACATCAACTGGCCCATGCTGGCCGCCGACTACCAGAACCTCTACTTCCACGACCAGGGCCTGGTCACCGCGAACCAGCCGTGGTCCGGCGCCTACAGTGTCTCCCGCACCGCCTGGTCCATCGCCCAGACCACGCAGTTCACCTCACCCGGCTGGAAGTACCTCGACAGCGCCTCCGGCTACCTCGGCGGCGACCGCGCCAACGGCAGCTACGTCAGCTACGCCGCGCCCGACAAGAGCGCCTGGAGCACCGTCTTCGAGACCATGGACGCCACCGCGTCCCAGACGGTCACCCTCGACATCGCCGGCGGCCTGCCCGGCGGCACCCTGCACGTGTGGTCCACCGACCTGTCACAGCCCGGCGGCGCCACCCCGCGCATGGTGCAGAACAGTGACCTGACCGCCAACAACGGCACGTACACCCTCACCCTGGACCCCGGTCACGTCTACACCGTGACCACCACCACCGGCCAGGGTGCCGGAACGGCCACCTCGCCCGCGCGCAACCGGCTCGTCATGCCCTACTCGGACTCCTTCGCCGGCTACAGCACCGGGCAGGAGGCGAAGTACTTCGCCTCCATGAACGGCGCGTTCCAGGCCGCCCCCTGCACCGGGGGCCGCACCGGCCAGTGTCTGCGCCAGACCGCACCCCAGAAGCCGATCGTCTGGTGGTACCCGGCCACGAACGCCCTCCAGCCCTACACCCTCATGGGCGACGTCGGCTGGAGCAACTACACGGTCAGCTCCGACGTACTGCTGGAGAAGAGCAGCAGCTCCGCAGAGCTCCTCGGCCGTGTCGGCACCCAGACGAAGTTCAGCGCCGGGGGGATGAACGCCTACCACCTGCGCCTGTCCGACACCGGATCCTGGTCGCTGTTGAAGACCGACACCGCCGGCAACAAAGCGTGGAACTGGACCACCCTTGCCAGCGGTACCGTCACCGCTCCCGGCACGGGCACCTGGCACAACCTGTCGCTGACCTTCCAGGGCAGCACGATCATCGCCAAGATCGACGGAAACACCGTCGGCACGGTCACCGACACGAGCTACGGTGCGGGCCTGGCCGGCCTGGGCACCGCCGGCTACTACCCCGTCGAATACTCCAACTTCTCCGTCACCCACGAGCCGGTCAGCGACCTGTCCGGCACCTACAAGATCATCAGCGTCAGCACCGGCAAGGTGCTCACCGCCTACAACGGTGGAACCAGCGACGGCACGCCCGTCGTTCAGAAGACCGACGCGAACAGCGGAAGCCAGCAGTGGAAACTGGCCTACACCAGCGGCGGCTACCTCACCATCACGGGTGTCACCAGTGGCAAGTCCCTCGACGTCAACGCGGCTTCCACTTGGCCCGGCACCCAGTTGCAGCTCAAGACCCCCAGCGGGAGCGTCAGCCAGCAGTGGCTGATCGCCCCGGGCGACAGCGGCAGCTACACCATCGAGTCCCGGTCGAACGGGTACAAGGTGGACGTGTACAAGGGTGGGACCACCGACAACACCCCCATCGACCAGTGGTACACCAACGGCGGCAGCAACCAGCGCTGGAAGCTGGTCAAGGTGGCATGACCGACTGAGCAACCGAGCCCTTGGGTGGGGCAGGCCCGACCCCCGGCCTGCCCCACCCGTGCGCCGGGAGCCATGAGATCCGCCTGCGCTGCTGGGCCCCCGCCGGGGCGACGGGTTGAGCAGCCAGTGACAAGGGCCTCACCGAAGCAGCCGGGCTGCCGCACGGCTCGCTGTCGCATGGCGCCGTCGACTTTCCGGCAGGGGTCTCCACAACGCTGACGTTCATCTGCTCGAAACCTTGACGCACTCGATCACCGCTGGGCACACTGCGCGGAATACGTTTTCCCGATGCGCTCCGAGGGGCAGGCATGACGTTCTCGAAGGCCCGCTGCACATCCGGGAGGGCACTGTGACACAGGAAGCACGGATCTTGGAGCCGCCGCAGAGCTCAGCCCCCGATGGGTGTCCGGCCGGACCAGTGCCCATGTCGTCGCGCAGCCGTTGGTGCGTCCACCGTACGGTCCCGAGCCGCCAGCGCCCCGAGTCGTTACGCGACGTCTCGGCTGGAGGCGTCACGACAGGAGCCGGTACCTCACCACCACAGACGACAAGAAGAGGACAATGACAGCAAACCGAAGACTTGTGTCACGAGCGACAGCCGCCGCACTGTGTGCGCTGGCCGTCGTGCTCGCGTCGATCGTGCTCATCCCCGCGCAACGGGCCTTCGCCGCGGGCACGACGTACTACGTGAGCGCGAGCGGCAACGACAGCAACACCGGAACCAGCAGCAGCACGCCCTGGCGCTCGCTGAGCAAGGTGAACGCGAAGACGTTCCAGCCCGGCGACACCATTCGCTTCGAGTCCGGGGACAGCTGGACCGGGCAGCTGTGGCCGAAGGGGTCCGGCGCCGAAGGCTCCCCGATCGCCATCGACAGCTACGGAACGGGCGCCAAGCCGAAGATCGCCGGCCAGGGCACAGTCGGCGACGCGGTGCGGCTGAACAACCAGCAGTACTGGGAGATCCGCAACCTCGACGTGTCGAACGCGGTGCCCACGGGGACGACCGACGGTTCGAAACTCGGCGACTTCCGCGGCATCGGCGTGCACGGTGACAACGGCCAGACCCTGCACCACTTCGTGATCGACTCGGTGGACGTGCACGACGTCACCGGCGAGGTCAAGTGGGTCGGCGGCAGCACCGCCGACAACAAGCCGGGCATCACCTTCCAGCAGGGCTGGGACCGCTCGAAGGACACCGGCGGCATCGCCTTCCTCACCGGCGTCCAGGACATCACCGCGCCCGGTGCCCCCACGGTCCTCGACGGCATCACCGTGGAGAACTCCACCATCAAGAACACCTCGTTCAGCGGGATCGTCACGAAGCAGTACGCCGGTGACGCGCCAGGTGCCGTCTTCACCGGCTGGGGCAAGCGAGCCACTGCCACCGACTCGAGGTTCACCCCGTACACCAACGTCACGTTCCGCGGCAACTACATCACGCAGGCGAACACGCCCTTCGGCTGCAACGGCATCTACCTCACCGGCGTCAAGGGCGCACTGGTCGAAGGCAACGTGATCGACCGGGTCGGCGTCTCCGGCGTCGAGACCAACATGGCCGACAGCGTCACCGTCCAGCACAACGAGATCATGGGTACCCACCTCTCGTCGGGCGGTGCCGACCAGAATGCCCTGGACCCCGACATCGGCACCACCAACCAGCTGTTCCAGTACAACTACCTCCACGACAACGGCGACGGCATCCTGCTCTGCGCGTGCAACTCCAACGTCCAGTTCGGCAGCGTGGTGCTCCGCTACAACGTCATCACCGGCAGCACGCGGTGGAACCTCCACTTGTCGCAGACGGGCGGCACGGTGGCGAACATCTACAACAACACCTTCGCCAACACCAGTTCGACGAACATGGTGACCGGCGGCGTCTCCGGCAGGGCGACGCTGACCAACAACCTGTTCGTCTCCGGGCAGTCCGCGCCCACGTTCGTACAAAAGTCGACCATCACCTACAAAAACAACGGCTACTCGGACAACCTGACGACCGTGCCCACGTCCGACGCGAACGCCGTGGTCGGCGCTCCGCAGTTCGTGAATGCCTCCGTCACGGGGCCGTACGGCGACGAGAACGGTCCGAGGCTCGGCACGGCGGCGAACTTCGCGCTCCAGTCGGGTTCGGTGTTCGTCGACGCCGGAGCCACGGTCACCGGCAACGGGGGCCTCGACAACGCCGGGTCTCCTGTGCCGATCGGGAACGGTCCGGAGATCGGTGCCTTCGAACGCGGCGCGCCCAACATCGCGTTCACGGACACCTTCGACGGCCTGGCCACGGGCGCGCTCGCCAACGGGACCAACGGGTGGCGAGTCATCTCGACCAACAACGACGTCTCCGTGGTGGAGACGCCGTCCGCCACCGACAAGAGCGTCCGGCTGACCCGCACCATCGAAGGCGGCGGGACCGACGGAACCAACCTCGCCCGGCTCTTCAGCACCCCGATGCAGGGCGTGGTGACCATCGACACGCAGGTGATGCGCAACGACACTCAGGCCGGCTGGTTCGGGCTGCCCTACGTGTACAACGCCAGCGGTGCCCCAGCCGTCAGCGTCGCCTTCGCCCGCGGCCAGATCCACGCGTATCAGGGAACCACGGACTCCGTGATCGGTACGTACACCAATGGCAAGTGGTACCGGGTCACGCTCACCGTGGACACCGTGAACCAGCGCTTCGACCTGGACATCGACGGCCATCGCGTGCTGAACGACGCGGCGTTCCGCACCTCGATGCCGGGGGTCGCGAAGGTCGCGTGGTACTCGAACGGGGGTGAGCGCGGGGCGGTGCACATGGACGACGTCCGGATCTCGCGCGGCACCGGATTCGGCCAGTGAAAGCCAGGGCCAGTGTGGTGGTGTGAGCATTTCGGTAAGTTTGCCGACCCGGTAAGCGCTTCCTCGTCCGCCATGATGCTCAGCTCAGGATGACGTCATGAAAATGAGGAATCGAATCTGCCTGGCCAATATCGGCCAGGCAGATTCGATTGTCGACTGATCAACGTGATGAAATCTGCTGCAGCGTGGCGCTCACCACCGGCACATAGAAAGTGGCGATACCCGCCTCATTGGGATGTGTTCCCGATCCCTCTGTGCCAGGGAAACCGTTGACCAGGTCGTCGAATGTGTACTTCGCACGCTGGGTGTCATCGCGCGTGTCGAACGCGGTCTCTCCGAAGACGTCGGCAACGGCGACGTCCCACTTGCGGCAGGCTTGCAGGGTCGCCTCGCGCAGCGCCACCTGAGTGTCCCAGTCCCGCGAACCGAGCTTGTGGGCGGCGACGTACACGATGCGGGCGGTCGGCCATTTCCGCCCCATGACGTGCAGCGTCTTCTCCAACTCTTCCGCGTAGGTGCTGAGCGTGTACGCGCGGTCCCGGAAAATGGACTGCGCGTCATTGGTGCCTCCGTCGAAGATGACGAAGTCCGGCGCGATGTCGGTCGCTTGCTCGACCTGCGTGAGTATTTGTCCTCCGGAAGCATGCGGGTCGGCGCCTACGGTCGCGCCGTTCCGGGCGAACTTGGTGAGGGACATGCCCTCGCGCTCTGCAACTACGTCCACGAAACTGTGCGGGTACACATGTCCGTACACAATGCTGTCACCGAAGGCATAGACGCTCTTACCTGCCAAACCATTGTTCACATCGTCCTCCTTACGGCTTCGCTATTCGGGTCTGATTGTAGACAGAACATTGACGAGTTGGGCGACTGGCACGTAAATTAAGAGGGATAGAAAGCGCTTACTGTACTGAACTGGAGTGTTGACACACACATGAGCACAACCAACACCGGATTGCCCGGGGGCGTCGCCATCTCGCATCTGTCGGTGTACGACTGGCCTGCCGCCGACGGGGCGTGCGGCGGCACGCCTCACATGCACCTGGCGTGTTCAGAGGCTTACGCCGTCACCGGCGGACGCGGGGCCGTGCAGACGCTGACCGCTTCCGGGTACGAGGTCACTCCGCTCCAGGCCGGCACGGTCGCCTGGTTCACGCCGGGCACCATCCACCGGCTGGTCAACGAGGGTGATCTGCGGATCACCGTTCTGATGCAGAACAGCGGGCTGCCGGAGGCGGGGGACGCAGTCCTCACGCTGCCCCCGCGGTACCTGACCGATCCGGAGACGTACGCCCGCGCCACCGCCATCCCGGCCGACGCGCCCGAGGAGGAGCAGGAGCGCGCCGCTCGGGCCCGGCGGGACCTCGCTCTGGAGGGCTACCGGGCACTTCGGGAGGCCGAGGGGCCACAGGCCCTGGCCGCGTTCCACCGTGCCGCCGCCGCGCTCGTACGGCCCCGCATCGCCGAGTGGCGCGAGCGGTGGCGACAAGGTGCCGAGGCCTCCGCCGCGGCCACCGGGGCGCAGCTCGACTGGCTGGAGCGGGGGGAATCCCCCCACCTCGCAGATGCCGCCGTGAGGTCTGAACAGCCCGCTGCCCGCGGGAAGTTCGGGATGTGTGGCCGGCTCGACGTCTACGCGAACTGAGGGCGATGCGCACCTGAGGACGCGCGGCGTGCGCGGCCGGTTCGGCCCGCACCCACGGCCGGGCCGGATGGGCGGTGCAGGCGCAGGGGACGGACACGGTCCGCCTGCTCCGCGCCCACTCCGGCAGCGGCGCTGGTCACCGCCTGCGGCTGAGACGCCCTGCCGACGGCGGCTCGGCCGTCGACTCCCGCCAGACGATCCGGAACAGGGAGCCCTCAGTCGTCTCGGGCGGGCTGTCCCTCAGACCCGCGATCAGCTTGGCCATGGCCGTACTGCCCAGTTGTTCGAGCTCCACGTCGACGGTGGTCAGTGACGGGGTCATGAACTGTCCGACCCCGGCGTTGTCCCAACCGGTCACGCTGAGGTCGCCGGGCACGTCCCAGCCGCGCTCCCGGGCGCCCCGGACGACGCCGGCTGCGACGAGGTCGTTGGCCGCGATCACCGCGGTCGGCCGCGCATGGCTCGGGAGCGACCGTATCGCCTCGATGCCGGACTCTCCCGACCAGTCTCCGTCGAAGACCCCGACGGATTCGGCCCCGAGGCGTTCGACGGTCTCCAGATAGCTCTGCTTGCGCGCCCTCGCGGAGGCGAACTGCGCGTCGCCCGCCACATGGAGGAACCGGGAGTGACCGAGCGCCACCAAGTGCTCGATCATCCGCACCAGAGGCGTGGCGTCGGCCAGCTGCCCGATGCCTCGCATCTCGTCGTCGAAGTCGGCCGAGATCACCACGGCCGTCCTCTGGTGCAGTTTGCTCTCCACGGCGGGAAGCACGGGAGCGAGGGAGAGGATGCCCTCGTACTGTCCCGAGTCTGCGAGCTCCAGCAGGCGGTCACTCCTCGCGCGTACGCCGCCCCCGGCGCTCACGACATCCACGAAAAACCCTGCGGCCTGCGCCGTCGCGCTGGCACCCGCCAGCATGCGTGAGGGGTTGAAGGCCATGGCGGGCATGAGGATCGCCAGCCGTCCGGTCTTCCGTGTGCGCATCGACCGCGCCACCAGGTTGGGGCGGTAGTCGAGTTCGCGTATGGCCTTCTCCACGCGTTCCAGGGTCGCGGGCTTCAGCCCGCCGTTGAACCGCAGATACCGCGACACCGTCTGGGGTGACACACCGGCGAGCCGCGCCACATCGGTGATCGTAGGCCGTCGTCGCGCTGCGTCAGCGCCGTCCATCCGCTTCCCCCACCTTCCGCCGACGTTCGGTGAAGTCAGAGACTACACACTCTTGACGCAAAAAGTGATCGTTCACTATGGTCCTCGCAACCCGCAAAGTGAACGATCACTTTTTGGGTGACGCGCGGCCCGGGACGGGCCCGCACCACTGTGTGCCGATGCCGCCGCTCAAGGGAGCAGTGCCGTGAGCTCCATCAACGAACTACGCCGGCTGCGCGGGTCCCAAAAGGGCGCGCGACAGCAGAACAAGGCGGCGTTCTTCTTCCTACTGCCATGGTTCGTCGGGCTCTTCGGGATCACTCTCGGCCCGATGCTGGCCTCGCTCTACCTCAGCTTCACCAAGTACAACCTGTTGCAGCCGCCGCAGTTCAACGGAGTCGAGAACTGGACGCGCATGCTCGATGACGAGCGTCTGCACAAGTCGCTCGAAGTTACGTTCAGCTACGTCCTCGTCTCCGTCCCGCTGCAGCTGGCGATGGCCCTCGGGCTCGCCCTGGTGCTGGACAAGGGAGTACGGGGTCTTGCCTTCTACCGCTCCGTCTTCTATCTGCCGTCCCTGATCGGCGGCAGCGTGGCGATCGCCGTGCTGTGGCGCGCGATGTTCGGGACCAACGGCCTTGTCAACGAGGCCCTGGCCCTCGTCGGTGTCCAGGGGCAGGGCTGGATCTCGGAGCCGGGAACGGCGCTGTCGACCCTCGTCGTCCTGAACGTCTGGACCTTCGGCTCCCCCATGGTGATCTTCCTCGCCGGGCTGCGGCAGATTCCGACCTCCCTCTACGAGGCGGCCTCCGTCGACGGCGCGAAGCGCTGGCGCCAGTTTCGCAGCATCACCATTCCGCTGCTGACACCCATCATCTTCTTCAACCTGGTGCTGCAGATCATCCACGCCTTCCAGACCTTCACCCAGGCCTTCGTGGTCTCCGGCGGTACCGGAGGGCCCGCCGACTCCACCCTCTTCTTCTCGCTGTACCTGTACCAGCGCGGGTTCGGCCACTTCGACATGGGGTACGCGTCCGCGCTCGCGTGGGTCCTGCTCCTCATCGTCGCGGCCTTCACCGCCGTCAACTTCTGGGCCTCAAAGTACTGGGTGTTCTACGATGACTGACCGCACCACAGCCGTACCCCCCGCGCTGCCCGCCCCCCGCCCCCACGCGATACGCCGGATCAGACGCGCGGTGCGCGCCCCTCTCAAACACTGCCTGCTGGCTCTCTGCGCCCTGACGATGCTCTACCCCGTCCTGTGGATGGTGGTCAGCTCGCTGCGGCCCAACAACCAGATCTTCCGCAGCGCGGGACTCGCCCTGACACACCCGCACTTCGAGAACTACAGCAACGGCTGGAACGCCTTCTCCCAACCGTTCAGCCACTACATGATCAACTCAGCGATCGTCGTGACCGGCGCGATCCTCGGGAACCTCCTCGCCTGTTCCCTGGCCGCATACGCGTTCGCGAGGCTGGAATTCCGGGCGAAGCGCGTCTGGTTCGCCGTCATGCTCGTCACCATCATGCTGCCGATCCACGTGATCATCGTGCCGCAGTACGTCCTGTTCTCGGAGCTCGGCTGGGTCAACACGTTCCTGCCCCTGATCGTGCCGAAGTTCCTGGCGACCGACGCCTTCTTCATCTTCCTGATGGTGCAGTTCATCCGGGGCATCCCGCGCGAGATCGACGAGGCCGCACGGATCGACGGAGCCGGGCACGCGCGGATCTTCTTCTCCCTCATCCTCCCGCTGATGGTCCCGGCGCTGGCGACCACCGCGATCTTCACCTTCATCTGGACCTGGAACGACTTCTACACCCAGCTCATTTATCTGACCGACCCGGACATGTACACCACGCCTCTCGCGCTGCGCACCTTCGTCGACCAGCAGACCGCGACGGACTGGGGCTCGGTGTTCGCCATGAGTGTCGTGTCGCTCGTACCCGTCTTCCTCGTCTTCCTCGCTGGACAGCGCTTCCTGCTGCGAGGCATCGCGACCACCGGCGGCAAGTGACTGCGGGGGCTACTGCCGGACATGCGGAGGCGACCGAGTCATGACCACTCGGGAACACCGCAGCCATCAACCTGACCCACCCATCAGGCACAGGAGAAGCACATGAAAGCCAGCCCCTTCAGACGCGTCGCGATCGGAGCGGTCGCCTCACTCTCGCTCGCGCTGACCGCCTGCTCCGGCAGCAGCACCGGATCCGCTCCCGACCTCAGCGACAAGCCGGTCACCATCCGCGCCACCTGGTGGGGAGCGGACGCCCGCGCCCAGCTCACCGACGAGGTCATCAAGGCGTTCGAGAAGAAGTACCCCAACATCACGGTCAAGGGCCAGTACAAGGACTGGAACGGCTACTGGGACGCCCTCGCCACGACGACCGCGGCCAAGGACTCTCCCGACGTCGTCCAGATGGACGAGCTGTACCTCGCGTCGTACGCCGACCGCGGAGCGCTGTACGACCTCGGCAAGGCCAAGAAGCTCCTCAGCACGTCACAGTTCGACGACCAGGCCCTGGCCACCGGACAGGTCAACGGAACGCAGTACGCGCTTCCCGTCGGCGTCGGCGTCCTGTCCATCCTTGTGAACACCGACCTGTTCAAGAAGTACGGCGTGAAGGTTCCCGACGACAAGACGTGGACGTGGGACGACTACGCCAAGATCGGGAAGGAGCTGACGGACAAGAGTGGCGGCAAGATACATGGTGCGGCCGGCGCACCCGGCTTCTCCGCCGGCGATGTCAAGTACTGGGCTCGTCAGCACGGTGAAAACCTCTTCGACAAGGACGGCAACGTCTCGTTGAAGCCCGAGACGCTCGCCGGGATGTGGAAGTACGGTCTGGACTTGACCTCCTCGGGGGCCAGCGTCAAGGCGTCGACGATGGTCGAAGACCTGACCGCGGGTGTCACCGCCGGCAGCTTCGCCACCGGCAAGGCGGCCATGATGGGGGTGTACAACACCCAGATCACCGCAATCCAGCAGGCCACGGGCGCCCAGGTGCAACTGCTGCAGATGCCCCGCGTCGGCAACACCAAGGCGAACTTCTTCAAGCCCTCGATGTACTGGGCGGTCTCCAGCCAGAGCAAGCACCCGGCCGAGGCAGCCGCGTTCGTCAACTTCGTGCTCAACGACCAGAGGGCCGCCGACATCCTCAAGACGGAGCGCGGAATCCCCGCCAACAAGGAGATGCTGAAGCACCTCCAGCCGACTCTGGCCGGGACCGACAAGGCGGCGGCCGACTACATGAACGCCGTGACCCCGGGTGAGTCGCCGGTCGTGACCCCCAACGGCGGAAGCGGCATCGAGCCGGAGCTGCAGCGCTACAGCCAGGAGGTCTACTTCAAGAAGACCTCGCCCGACGCCGCCGCGAAGGCCTTCATCAAGGAGCTCCAGGGCGAGATCGACGCCGCCAAGTGACCTCCTTCCGGGGGCCGTCGCCGCTGCCCACGGCCCCCGGGAGCCCCACGAGAAGTGGGTCAGGAAACCAAGAGAGAGAAAACACCCATGCCCAGCCCCCGGCCGCCGTACCGCGTGGCCATCATCGGCACCGGCGGTATCGCCCACGCTCATGCCGAAGCCCTCACCGAACTCTCCGAACGCGCCCGGCTGGTCGCCGTCGCCGACCTCGACCCCACCCGTGCCGCCGAGTTCGCCGACCGATTCTCCGTGCCGCACGTCTTCAACGACCCGCAGGCTCTGCTGGAGAGCGAAGACCTCGATCTCGTACACATCTGTACGCCCCCGCAGACCCACGTACCGCTGGCAACCACGGTGATGCGGGCCGGCGTCACCGCCTTGGTGGAGAAGCCGACGGCACTGAGCCTGCACGAGATGGACCAACTGGCCACGGTGCAGGAAGAGACCGGCTCCAAGGTCCTGACCGTCTTCCAGCACCGCTACGGCGCGGCGGCGGTACGCCTGCGCCGGCTGGCCGGCTCCGGCGCACTGGGCCGGCCACTGGTCGCCACCTGCGAGACCCTCTGGTACCGGCCCGACGCGTACTTCGAGGTGCCGTGGCGGGGTCGCTGGGACGTCGAGGGCGGCGGCCCCACGATGGGACACGGCATCCACCAGTTCGACCTCATGCTGTCGGTCCTCGGCCCCTGGTCCCAGATCACCGCACTCGCCGAGCGCCAGGCCCGGCCCACGGACACCGAGGACGTCTCGATCGCCGCCGTCCGGTTCGACAACGGGGCCCTCGCCACGGTGGTCAACTCCCTGCTGTCCCCCCGGGAGACCTCGCGTCTGCGCTTCGACTTCGAACACGCCACGGTCGAACTCGAACACCTCTACGGCTACCGCGAGGAACACTGGCGGTTCACGCCGGCCCCCGGCCGCGAGGATCTCTCGGACCTCTGGACCGACGGTGACGAGCCGGACGTCCCGAGCGGCCACAGGCTCCAGATCGAGGCCGTGTTCGACGCCTGGGAGACCGGAAAGGAACCCGGCGTCTGTCTGCAAGACGCGCGCCGCACGCTGGAGTTCGCGGCGGCGACGTACGCCTCCGCCTTCCGCGGTGTCCCCGTCGCCGCGGGCGAACTGACCGACGAGGACCCGTTCGCGCTCAGCATGGACGGCGGCGCCGTGCCGTGGGAACCGGTCAAGGAGGCCCTCGTATGAACGCTCTTGAGATCCGCCACGACCTGGGTACCTCGGTCACGGTACGCGACGGCGGCACCGAGTTGTTCCGCTACGTGTACCAGCCGGACACCGTCCAGCTGGAATCGCCCAAGCCCTACATCCACCCCCTGCGCACCCGGGCCGGCAAGGTGGTCAGCCTGTTCCGTCCCCACGACCACGTGTGGCACAAGGGCATCGCCTGGTCCCTGCCCCACGTCGGCGAGGAGAACTTCTGGGGCGGTCCCACGTACATCCACGGACGCTTCTACGTCCAGCTGGAGAACAACGGAACCCAGGCCCACCGCCGAGTGGTCGACCTGGACAGGACCGACGGAGCGGCGACGTTCACTCACGATCTGGACTGGACCACCCAGTCCGGCGCGCTCTTCTTCACCGAACGCAGGACGCTGCGAGCGAGCCTGATCTCCCCGCACGCCTGGGCGTTGACGTTCGAGACGCGGATGACGAACGTCTCCGGAACGGCCGTCGCCATGGGATCGCCGACCACCAAGGGACGGGAGAACGCCGGCTACGGCGGCCTGTTCTGGCGTGGCCCGCGGTCATTCACCGGCGGACATTTCGTGACCGAGGAAGGCATGGGTGGCGACGAGGTCCGTGGGCGGCGCATGGAGTGGATGGGCTTCGCGGGCCGCCACGACGAGACGGACGCGCAGTCGCTCGTACTCATGCTCGACGACACGGCCAACCCGAGTCACCCGCCGCAGTGGTTCGCCCGGACCGAGGAGTTCGCCTGCCTCAACCCGGCACCGTTCTTCAGCGAGGAGCTGACCGTCGAGGACGGTGCGACCGTGCGGTTCCGCTACGGCGTCGGGATCGCCGATGCCGACGCGAGCGCGGCTCCCGCACTCGCCGACGCGGTACGCCGGGTGCTCACACCGTCGGGTACGCCGTCCGCACATGCCGCAGAATCCTCTGCAGGGCGCTTCGGGACGGAGTGATCCGCCCCTGCTCGCTGTGCAACCCCCCGGCGTGCACTCCCCGCTCACCAGGGAGTGCACGCCTTCTTCACTACCCCGGCTGCTGCGATCGCCGTAGCCGCAAGTGCCTGCGAACGTCAGCGAGGCAGTACCAGACACGTACGAGCACGATGGCGGCCCTGATTGTCCGCTCGAACGCAGGACGGCCCCCGCCTGTGTCACTTTTCGCCCCAAGTAGTTCCAGAACCTCGTTGACGTTGCACTGGGTCGATTCTGTCCAGGCCGCCTCCACTTCGCCGTAGTGGCGAGTCGTCACGAAGGGCGACGGCCAGCACCTCGTTCTTGCCCGACCCGGCGCTGAGGAACAGCCCCTCGACGACCACCACATTGACGATGACGAACGCCCAGATCGCCCAACGCGCCGCGGCCCCGCAAGCACGGTGCCAAGGACGATTGTTCGCTGCCGTCACGCTCCCAGTACACCGGTGTTACACACCTGGGCGCTGCCGGGGCGCCTTCGCCTGCGCGCGGAGATCCCGCCTGGTGGAGCAATCGCGGCGGAGCTGCACCCGGCGATTTCACAACCGTTACAGTGGTGCCGACCCTGTCCACCGCGTCGGAGCCGACCTTGCCGAACCTGTCCCACCTCGAGAAGATCTTCTCCGACGAGGGTGACGGTGCCGCCGGCCCCATGCGGTCGCCCGGCTGGCAAAGCGACGTATCGCCGCAGGGACTCACGGTGACATTGATCGCCGACTACACGTTCCCCGTCCGGGCGTGGTTGCCGTCGGCGGCGATCGTGGCACTGCTCGGAGAGTTCAACGTGACCGCGGGTGCCGCCCGTACGACGATCAGCAGGCTGATGCGCCGAGGGGTGCTGGAGAGCAGCCGGCAAGGGCGGTACAGCTCCTACCGGCTGACATCGCAGGCCGCCGTCGATCTGTGGAGCGGCGCCAGTTCGATCGCCACCTTCACCACCCAACCCGACTCATGGGACGGTCGGTGGACACTGATCGCCTTCTCCGTCCCGGAACAGGAGAGCACGCGGCGGCGCGCGCTGCGCACCGCGCTGCGGTGGCGCGGATTCGCGCCGCTGTACGACGCGCTCTGGGTGTCGCCTCATCCCCTGACCCCCAAGGGGCGGATCGAGGTGGCCGACCTGGCGCGGGGAGCGGTGACCGTGTTCCGCGCACGGCAGGAGGAACTGGACACGGAGGCCGACCGCAACCCGGTCGAAGCGTGGGACCTGCCCGGCATCGCCGAGCACTACCAGGCTTTCATCGACCGCTGGAGCGGCTTGCTTGCGCACATCAGCACCGACCGCGTCACCGGTGCCGACGCGGTGCGCGCACGGACCGAGGTCATGCACGCCTACCGGCACTTCCCCATTCTGGACCCGCTGCTCCCCATCGGTCTGCTGCCGCCCGGCTGGCCCCGCTCACGGGCGCGGGAAGTCTGCGTCGCGGTGTACGACGGCCTGCTCCAGCCGGCCCAGGACCATGTCCGCTCCGTAGTGACCAGATTCGCGCAGGGGCCGCACCCCGACATCAGGGCCCATACGATCGCCGGCATGAGTGCGGGTATCGGCCACGGCTGACGGCAGGCCGCCGCGAGTGTGATCGGGCGGGCTTCGAAGGCGTCACACCGTGCCTCCAGCGCCTGCGATCTGTCGAATCCGCGTCGAAGACAACAGAGTTGGGCGCCAATGATTGACAGATCGGCACCCGATCGGGAATGTACCTGTTGCAAGAGATGTGGGAACGCTCCCAGAGGTGCAGCACACGACGAGTGGAAGGAGAGGCACACCCCTGCTCCGCTTCCGCAGAATCAACACCTCCCCATCAGACGGGCGGGCAGGTGGGCGCGGAGGGCCGCTCCCACAATGAGTCACGGTTCGGCCGGTGTTCAGCGGCTCGCCGCGTCTCTGCCAGCAAGGCCACACCACGCCGATGACCACCACGGGCAGGACCGGAACGTCCTCCACCGTGCGCGATTCGCCGACCTGACCACCCCCACGACCACTCCCCCCACCACCAGGGTCAGCCTCACCGCCGCGGCATCACCGACGTCTCTTCCCGGCGCCTGACCGAGCAGCGCTCCGCACACCCCCCACACCAGGAGTCTTCATGACCATGCAACGGCGTAGCTTCCTGACCCTGAGCGCGGTCGGAGCCGCAGGCGTAGGCATGTCCCTGCTCGGCACGGGCCAGGCAGGTGCCACCGCGCGGGCGGGAGCTCCGACCCAGCGGTTCGCGGTCGGCGTGCGCCAGTACGCCTGGAGCCGCGGCAGCCGCCGGTGGACCACCTACGTCTACTACCCCGCCACCGGCGCCCCCGGCGGCTCCCCGGTCACCAACGCCCCCGTCGCCCAGGGCGTCTTCCCGGTCTGCGAGTTCATGCACGGCTTCAGCAGCAGCCCGCAGAAGTCCCTGGCGATCATCCGCCCCCTGGCCGAGGCCGGCTTCATCGTCCCCGCCCCCCACTTCGCCGACCTCAGTGGCCAAGACGTCTACAACGGCAACCAGTCCAAGGACGTCTCCGAGGTCATCACCCGGACCCTCGCCCTCAACACGGCGAGCGACCCGCTGGCCGGCCACCTCAACACAGCAGTCGGAGTCGGTGTCTCCGGCCACTCGATGGGCGGCATGACCACCCACGGCCTGCTCACGGCCTGGCCGGACGCACGGATCACCGCCGCGATCCCCATGTCCTGTGTGGACATGGGCAACCCGAGCCCGTCGGTCCGCACCAAGGTCCTGTTCACGCACGGAGACCGGGACGGAACGTGCCCGATCTCCTCCGCCCGCCAGGCGTACCGGGAACTGCCCGCCGCCAAGGCGTTCCTGACCTTCCGCGGCGCCGGGCACAGCAACTACTTCGGCGACTCCCGCACCGTCAACACCTCCGTGGACTGGATGCGGTGGAGCCTCTACGGCGACACCGGGGCCCGCGACCGCCTTAGCGCCGACGCCGCATCCAGCACGACCACCTGGGAATCCGCCCTGAGCTGAGGAGCAACCAGGCATAGCCCGGGTGCGCGGGTCTGCCGTGATCGCCGCGCATCCGGACCGTGCAGGGTGCGTGGCCGCCCACGGACGCCCGCGAGGTCAGCCGCCGCGCACTCGACTGTGTTCGTTTCCAGGCCAGCGTGGGCACCACCGCCCGAACAGCGGGCGGCTCCGGCCGCTCCCACTCGTACAGATAGGTCCACTTGGGGGTCCGACACCCTCAAGGACGCAAGAGAGGAAAGTTCATGGTTTCACTAGCAGGGAAGATCAGAGTCATTTTCCTTGCCGTCCTGTTGGCAGTTGCCGCATCTGTGTACGGCGCGGCGCATCAGGCATCGGCCGATACCGTGGCACAGTCAGGCGCTTCGCAGATCGTGGCCGACATGGGCGCGGGTTGGAATCTGGGGAACCAACTCGAAGCCACCACCAACGGATACCCCAGTGAAACAGCGTGGGGCCAGCCGACGGTATCGCAGGCCCTCATCGACAAAGTAAAGGCGGCGGGGTTCAAGACGATCCGGATCCCGGTCTCCTACCTGGGATACATAGGGTCCGGCCCGAATTACACGATCAACGCCGCCTGGCTGAACAGAGTCCAAGAAGTCGTCAACTATGCCTATAACAGGGGCCTGCATGTACTGATCAACATGCACGGCGACGGGTACAAGAGCGTCAACGGCTCCTGGCTGATCTGCGATTCCCCCTCCCAGGCGACGATCAAGGCCAAGTACGAGAAAGCTTGGCAGCAGATCGCGAACAGGTTCAAGAACTACGACCAGCGCCTGATCCTCGAGTCCATGAACGAAGAGTTCGACGGGCAGTACGGCCGTCCGACCCAACCGTGCTACTCAAACATCAACAGCTACAACCAGATCTTCGTGGACACCGTGCGCAAAACAGGCGGCAACAACAGTTCGAGGTGGCTGCTCGTGGCCGGCTGGAACACGAACATCGATTACACCGCCGGGAATTACGGCTTCGCGCTTCCGTCCGACCAATACCGCTCCCCCTCCATTCCCGCGAATGAGCGGCGGATCATGATCTCCGTTCACCACTACAGCCCGTGGGACTTCGCCGGGGAGGAGAGCGGCACCATCACGCAATGGGGCCGAGCAGCGACCAACCCGTCGAGGACGTCGACCTGGGGACAGGAGGACTATCTGGACGCGCAGTTCAAGACGATGCGCGACGTATTCGTCACGAAGGGGTATCCGGTGGTGGTGGGCGAATACGGCGCCATCGACAAGTCATCCTTCGATTCGTCGAACAACAGGTATCGCGCGGACTTCGCACGGGCCGTCGCGGCCACCGCCAAGAAGTACGGCGCGGCCTCCATCTACTGGGACAACGGTGCAACCGATCGGTACGGGTTCGGGCTGTTCAACCGGCGCTCCCTCACGATCACCCAGCAGGGCATCATCAACGCCATCATGACCGGCGTCAGCGGCAGTGTCGCCGCCTCCGGCCTTCCGTCCGGCACGTAGCAGGACCCGAGTCCCGGCGACGGGTACATACCTCTACATACCTCGTGGGCGCGCAGTTGGGCCGAGTGGTGATGCCACACGGTGTGCGATCTCGTCAACTGCGCGTCGACCAGCCGGAGAAGCTACGCTGCTCCGCATCTGGGAGCACGTTTGACAAACGGAGGACAGCGATGTCTTCACGTGTATCGACCGATGAGGAGGTGTCTGCCGGGCTGGCCGGTGTGTCGCGCTCAGGAGTTCTGCGGTCTCTCAGAGCCCGGCTCAATCCGGAGGACATCGGCCTGCCCTCATACGAGCGGCGGTGGGTACCCGGCCTGCGGCGCGAGGAGCTGGCGGGAGTGTCATACGCGTACTACGCACGCCTGGAACAGGGCTACAGCGAAACCATGTCGACCGAGGTGATGGCCGCCGTGGCCCACGCACTGCGTTTGGCCGAGGAGGAACGGGACCATCTGATCCGGCTCGCCCAGCCCGACCGGAACCGCACACCGCTGTCCAGCTCAGTGACTGTTCGGCAGCGCGACGGTGGGGCGGGGTGGCGTAGGCATCTTGCTGCCGATGAAGGAGCTGGGGTGCGGGGGGCTGGTTGTAGGCAGTGTTCTGCCAGGCCAGGGCCGTGCGGTACTGGGTGTCGTGGAGGATGGTCGTGATCCGCGTATTGGTCTGGTACGGCGTGGAGTAGATCCGCAGGGCCGTGTTGTCGGACGTCGGCCAGATGACTTCCTCGCGCCAGTCGCCGAGGATGTCGCCGGACAAGGACGGCGTCGACGGTGCCGTTGTCGGAGTGGACCCCGGCGCCGGTGAGCAGGCGGGTGTCGGCCGGAGGTGCCGTACTTGTCGATGTCGGTGCCGTCGAGGAGTTCGCGCGTAGTGTCGCCGTCCCACCACGCCAGGAAGTTGCTGGGTCGGGCTTACGACTGGCGACCACCGCGCCCTTGGGGTTGCGGACGCCACTCACGAGCGACGACCACGACTCTGCGCCCGCGCTGCCGGACCAGATGTCACCGGACACGTCCCGGCCGTTGTCACCGCCGGCCGGGGTGGACCAGAGGACTTGGCCGGTCCTCGCGTCCGCCATCCAGGAGGACGGCTTGGAGCTGTCCTCGTCGACCTTGAACTCCTCCAGACCCGGCCGGGGCGGGTCGAGGTCGCCCACGTGCATCGCGTCCGGCCCCGGTCGAGGCGTTCCACCTGCCGCGCGGTCGCGGCGTGCGCGGTCTGCGGTATTCCGGTGAGTGCGGGAAGGGTCAGTGCGGTGGCGGCCGTCAGGCCGCCGAACAGCCAATTGTTTGACCTGCGTTGGAATCGCCATGGGCGCAATGCGGTGCGCGGACGCCGGTGCGGGACGGTCACTACGACCTCCGGTGTTGGGGGTATGAAGATCGCGGGGCAGGCGGTCCAACCACAGATGTGGGAACGTTCCCATTCGCTGGGAAGATAGATGTTCACTGATGGCCCGTCAAGCATTCTGTTGGGCTTTTCTGTTCACGCATGTTCGGATGCGAGTCAACGAGATGTTCCGTGCGCAGCCTCGCCCCGTCGCTGCATTCCTTCTAAAAGGCACTTGAACTGCGCCGACTCCCGCTGCTTCAGACAGCTCACGGCCGAGGCGCGGCGTACCCCCACCCACAGGATCGCACTGCTTCTTCCATGGATTGGTGAGCAATGGTTGACAGCTTCGTGCCCGATCGAGAAGCTGCGTGATGCACCTCAAGTTCGTTGTGATGCGATTACGCACATACGTCGCCAACACCTCTGTGATCGCTCACAGTTCAGACTTGGAGGAGCGTCCCTGGCATGCCACGGCCGCGCCCTTCGACACGTGCCGCTCGTAAGCACTCCTGCCTTAGTTGCTGCCACACCGAGGGAGGCTCATCGGCCGGATCGCACGCGGCTACACCAACTCCTCAAGCGTGAGAGCCAGTTGCCCCAATCACCCGCCTCGCTCCTGGAAGTCTCTTCCTCACTGACCCGCTCTCCGCCGACCGCGACGTCTCCCCCTGCGAACGACGGAAGGAAAGGACCGAGCATGTCCCCGCAACCCCCCACACCAGTTGCCGGACACATCAGCCGGCGAACCCTGCTCAAGGCCACCACCGCCACCGCCGGGGCGCTCGCCACCGCTGTCGCGTTCGCCGAACTCGAGACGCCTGCCGAGGCCGCGGCGAGCTTCGTCAAGGGCGTCGACATCAGCTGGGCACCTCAGATGGAGGCGCGCGGCTACTCCTGGAAGAACGCCGGCGGGCAGACCCAGGATGTGCTGACGATCCTCAGGGGTTACGGCATCACCGCCGTACGCCTGCGCACCTTCGTCAACCCGTCCAACGACCCGGCCAACGGGCACTGCGGCATCAACGAGGTGGCCGCCTTCGCCAAGCGGGTCAAGGCCGCCGGGATGTCGATCATGCTGGACTACATGTTCGGCGACACCTGGAACTCCGTCGGCGTGCAGAACCCGCCCGCGGCCTGGCGGAACATGAGCTACAGCCAGATGCGCACCGCGATGGGCACGTACGTGAACCAGACCATGACGGTCATGAGGAACAACGACGTGCTACCCACCTGGGTGCAGATCGGCAACGAGATCAACAGCGGGATCTGCCGCCCGGTCGGCAGCGTCTCCAACGGGGCGCAGATGACGGGGCTGCTCAACGCTGCCTACGCCCAGGTCAAGGCGGTGTCACCGAACTCGGCCGTGTGTATCCACCTGGCCCAGCCGCAGAAGTACGACGTGATGACGACGTTCTTCAGCCGCTACGCGGCGAGCGGCGGCAAGTGGGACATGTCGGTGTTCTCGTCCTACGGCAGCGCCGACCTCGCCCCCGGGATCGTGGCGAACATGAAGAAGATCTCCGACGCCTACGGCAAACCGTTCCTGCAGAGCGAGTTCGGTGGTCGGGTGGACCGTGCCTCCTCCACCCAGGCCGCGCTGGTCGCCTACATCAAGGCCCTCAAGGCCAATGGCGGGCAGGGCATCTTCTACTGGGAGCCGGAGTGCATGTCCCCGTTCACCGGCTACAACATGGGCGCCTGGGACTCCTCCAGCAAGCGGCCCACCGCGATCATGAACGGCTTCACCCAGGCCTGAGCGGCGGGCCATGAACCTCAACCCGGGCAACTCTCCGGTCAAGGACTGGGATTAGTGATTGTAATGAGCATGACATCGAGTCTCGAAGGGCACGGGGTCAGACTGGGAGCAGTGGGTCTGCTGACCCTCGCGACGCTGGTCGGCACCGGTGCGGCGCATGCCGATGCCGCCACGCGGGCGCTGCCGGCCGGTTGTTCCGGCACCGCGCCGATCAAGTGTCACTACGCGGTCTCACCCGGCAACTACGACGTGACGGTCTCCATCGGCGGTGCCGGTGCCGCCGAGACCGACATGTGGGTGGAGGCCCGGCGCCTGACGCTTCCGGCGACGAAGACGGCGGCCGGTGCCGCCGCCACGTACTCGTTCACGGTCAACGTGCGGCAGCCGGAGGGGCAGCCGACCGGCCAGGGCGGCACCGGAAACCCCGGTCTGGACATCCGGTTCTCGGGGACCAACCCGCAGGTGTCGGCCGTCTCGGTGAAACCGGCGACCCAGCCGCTGGTCGCCTACCTGGCCGGCGACTCGACCGTGTGCGACCAGCCCGTGGCCCCGTACACGGGATGGGGCCAGATGATCACGCCGGCGGTGGGTCCCGGAGCGTCCGTCGCCAACTACGCCGACTCGGGGGAGAGTTCGGGCAGCTTCCTGAGGAACTCGGCGCTCTTCCCGGCCCTGCTGCCGAAGGTCAAGGCAAACGACGCGGTCTTCATCCAGTTCGGCCACAACGACAAGCAAACCAGCGCGTCAGCCTTCCGGAGCAACCTCACCTCCATGATCACGCAGGTCCGTGCGAAGGGCGGCGTTCCCGTTCTGGTGACCCCGCCGGTCCGCCGCCAGTTCAACGGCAGCCGGCTCACGCCCACAGCACTGCACGTCAACGGCCTCGGAGTGAACCTGCCCGCCGAGATGCGCTCGGTCGGCACGGCGCAGAACGTGCCAGTGATCGATCTGACCACCAAGAGCAAGACGCTGGTCGAGTCCCTCGGCCCGTCCGCCTCCGCACAGCTCTTCCTGCGCTCATCCGTCGACGGTGTCACGGACAACACCCACTTCTCGCAGTACGGCGCGAGCCAGATGGGCGGGCTGGTGCTCCAGAGCATCCGCGAGCAGCGCCTGCCCCTGACCGCGTACCTGCGCTGACCGAACGCCCGGCGCCAGTCCCAAGGAGGGACCCGTTGAGGAACTTACGGATTCTCATCACGACCGCGCTCGTGATCGCCTTGTCGAGCCTCGGTGTCAGCGCCGCATCCGCGGCGGACCGCGTCGCCACGGACTGCACCAGTGCCTCCCGCGCCCAGGCCCCGGCCGCACGGGCGGTCGCCGCGCCGGTCACCGTGTGGCTGGCCGGCGACTCCACCATGGCCAACCCGAGTTCCGGCCGGTGCCCGGTCGGCTGGGGCAGCCAGTTCGACGCCCTGTTCAACAGCGAAGTGACCGTCAAGAACCAGGCCGTCGGAGGCCGCAGCATCCAGACGTGGCTGTACGAGGGGAACGTGAGCGGCACCAAGGGCTCGGACGGTGAGTGCCGCCTCACATCCACCACGTACTCGTCCCGCTGGCAGGCGATGCTGAACTCGACCACCGGAATGAAGGCCGGTGACTACCTGTTCATCCAGTTCGGCATCAATGACTCCTCCTCGACCTGCCCCCGGCACGTCGGCCCGGCCCGGTACCAACAGCTGATGACCCAGATGGCGCAGGCCGCCCTGGCCCGGGGCGCGCACCCGGTGCTGCTCACCCCGGTGGCCGCCATCACCTGCTCCGGCGGCACAGCGACCAAGAACCGCGGCTTTGTCACCCAGACCCTCGCCGCCGGCGCCGTCACCAGGGCGCCCGTCATCGACCTGCAGACGCTCAGTGTCTCGCTCTACAACAGTCTGCACTTCTGCCCGAACAACGGCGACTACGGAGGCAGCGGCCCCCTGGGCACCTTCTTCTGCAACGACCACACCCACTTCGACACCTACGGCGCCCAGCGGGTCGCAGGGCTCGTCGCCGGTGACGTGCGCCGCCAGAACCTCCCGCTCGCCGCGTATCTCACGTAGCACGCGGCGGTGGGCGCGAACCGAGGCCGGTCGGTTCGCGGGTGGCCTCAACGACGGCGGTGCAGCAGACCGAGGACGCAGTCGTCCCTACCTGAACCTGACGATGGCGTACGGAAACGGCTTGGCTCCGACCAGGCCGCGGCGTGCGACGAAGAAGGAGGCCAGGGCGAGGGTGCGACCGGGCACACGCAGGACGCCCGCCAGTTCGCCGCTTCGGGCCTGGGCTGCCTCACGTACGACTGGTGCTCGCCCAAGGCCATCATCGGCGACCACAGTGGCCGCGTTCGCGTGGATCACCGAAATCAACGGCCGGGGCATGCCGGAGGTCGGCCGCCCGGGCTTACGGACACGGAGCTGCGCGGCCACTTCGTCCTGTGGGCCATGAGGTCCGCACCGGCGCTCGTGGGCAGCGATGTGTGCAGCGTGTCGGCGGCGGTGCTGAGCCTCCTCAAGCACGCCGCCCCCCCGTTCAACCAGAGCAGCCGTTCGCGATGTCTGTTCGGCCACCGCCTGAGCGATCAGGGGGTGGGCCGCTCGCTCGGAAGGTGGTACACGCGTCCATGGCAGTGTCACGAAGACGGTTCCTGGCGCTGGGCGCCGGATCGGCCGCCGGAGGGTTCGGGCCGGCCGGCTGCGGGTCGCAGCGCTCGCTCGGCGACCCGGATGAGATCACTCTGTGGACCTGGGACCGGTCGGTGAGCGACGAGCTGGTCGCCCGGGCGGAGACGAAAGGCATTCCCGGGGCCCAGGGCTTCAGACTCAGCCGCACCAACATCGGCGGCCATTTCAACACCAAGGTGCGTACCGCGCTCGCCGGCAAGTCCCTGGTGCCGGACATCATCGGCATCAACTCCGACGTGGCCACCTACTTCCCCAACCAGGACGTGTTCGTCGACCTCAACGCCTTCGGCGCGGCCGAGCTGAAGAGCCGGTACCTGGACTGGAAGTGGAGCGAGTGCATCACGCCCGAGGGCCGGATGATCGCGTTCCCCATGGATACCGGCCCCACCGGGCTGTTCTACCGCGCCGACCTGCTTCAGGAAGCCGGGATCACCACCGACCCGAAGGAGCTCGCCGCCCGGGCCCCGGACTGGGACGGCTTCATCGCCCTGGGCAAGGAATTGCGGAGGTCCCAGGAGCGCGCGGTGATCTGCCCCAACATCCGCCACGTCTGGAGCATCCGGCTGGGCCAGCTGGGCAGCAAGTTCATGACCGAGGACGGCCGGTACATCGGTGACAGAGACGAACTGCGCGAGACATTCGAACTGGCCTACCGGATCGGCAGGGAGGGCCTGTCGGCCGGCGCCCCGGAGGGCTCCCCCGACTTGTACGGAGTGATCACCAGTGGCCGCCAGCCGGTCGGTATCGGCGCGGTGTGGTGGGGCCTCGCCTTCCCGGAGTCGGCCGCGCCGAAGACCGGGGGCAAGTGGCGGGTGGCCGACCCGCCCGGCGGCTCCGGCAACGTCGGCGGGTCCTTCCTGGCGATCACCAAGTACTCCAAGAATCCCGAGGCGGCCTACAAGTTCATCACCTGGCTGCAGTCTCCTGAGAACCAGGTCAAGGCGTTCACGGAGATGTCGCTGTTCCCGTCCTCCCCGCACTCCTTCACGAGGCCGGAGATGCGTGAGTCCCGGCCCTTCTACGGCGGACAGCGCACCATCGAGGTGTTCGGACCGTCGGCGCGGCAGGTCAGGACCGTCTACAAGAGCCCGTACGACCGAGTGATGGACCCCGTCTTCGCCGCCGAGCTCGCCAACGTGGAGTCCGGCAAGAACGTCGACACGGCATGGAGGGACGCCCAGAACACCATCGAGCGTGAACTCACCCGCGAGGGGGCGATCTGAATGGGCCTCGCCGATGCGCTGCGCGGGAGGACCGCCAAGCCGCCACCGGACGGGTCCAGGCCGCTGCCCGGCTGGCGCCGCTACTGGCCGATGTACACGGCGGTCTCCCCGTTCTTCCTCCTCTTCGCCGTCTTCGGCGTCTTCCCGGTCGGCTTCTCCATCTACCTGTCATTCATGTCGTGGGACGGCATCGGAGAGGCGCGGCCGATCGGCTGGGAGAACTACGCGTACCTGGTGACCGACTCCGACTTCTGGCAGTCGATCGGCAACACCCTGATCATCTGGTTCCTGTCCACCGTCCCGATGGTCTTCCTGGCGCTGGTCATCGCCTACGCCCTGCACACCACGGTGCGGTTCAAGGCGTTCTACCGGGTGGCCTACTTCGTCCCGAACGTCACCTCGATCGTGGCGATGACCCTGGTGCTCGGCTCCGTCTTCAGCGACAGCTCCGGGCTGCTCAACAGCGCGCTGCGGGCGATCAACTCCGGCGAGGTCGGCTGGCTGTCCGACCCGTGGGCGATGAAGATCTCCGTGGCGGCGATCACCATCTGGCGATGGGTCGGCTACAACGCCATCATCTGCCTGGCCGGCCTGCAGGCCATCTCCAGCGACGTGTTCGAGGCCGCCAAGGTCGACGGCGCCGACAACCGCCAGACCTTCTTCCGGATCACCATCCCGATGCTCCGCCCGGTGATCCTGTTCGTCGCCGTCACCTCCACCATCGGCGGGCTGCAACTGTTCACCGAGCCGCAGGTGCTGTTCCCGGTGGACGACAACGGGAACGTCGGCGGGCCCGGCGGCGAGGCCACCACCATCGTGCTCTACCTCTACCAGCAGGCGTTCATCTTCAACCGGTTCGGCTACGGCGCGGCCGTCGGCTGGGCGCTGTTCCTCCTCATCGCGGTGTTCTCCGTCATCAACTGGCGGCTGATCGGCGGCCGGGACGAGGACGCGATCGGCACCGGCAAGCGGAAGGGGAAGTCCCGTGCGCGCTGAGACCGCCGCCCGGTCGCGGACCATCGTGGGCCACGCCGTACTCCTGCTGGGCGCGCTGATCACGATCTTCCCGTTCTACTGGATGTTCGTGATGGCCTCGAACACCACCGGGGACATCTTCGCCTACCCGCCCAAGCTGATCCCGGGCTCCCACCTGTGGGAGAACATGAACAAGGTGTTCGACGGCATCGACTTCTGGGGGTCGATGGGCATCACCGTCGTGGCCGCCACATCCGTGACGTTCCTGGTGTTGCTCTTCGACTCGCTGGCCGCCTTCGCCTTCGCCAAATACGACTTCCCCGGGCGCAGAGTGCTGTTCTGGATCGTGCTGGCCACCTTCATGATTCCGCTGCAGCTGGCGCTGGTGCCGCAGTTCGTCACCCTGGCCTGGCTCGGCTGGGTCGGCTCGCTCAAAGCGCTGATCATTCCCGGTGCGGCCAACGCTTTCGGGATCTTCTGGATGCGCCAGTACGCGCAGGGGGCGATCGCCGACGAGCTGATCCAGGCCTCGAGGGTCGACGGGGCCGGGTTCTTCCGCCAGTGGTGGACGGTGGGACTGCCGGTGCTCCGCCCGGGGCTGGCGTTCCTGGGGATCTTCACCTTCTTCCACATCTGGAACGACTACCTGTGGCCACTGATCGTGATGACCGACCCGGGCAAGGTGACACTGCAGGTGGCCGTGCAGCAGCTGAACGGCGTCTACACCACCGACCAGTCGATGGTCATCGCCGGAGCACTCATGTCAGTGATCCCGCTGATCGGGGTCTTCCTGATCGGCTCGCGCCACTTCATCGCCAACCTGGCCGCCGGCGCCATGAAGTTCTGAAGAAACACGCGCGTGGTCCCACCCCTCGAAAAGCAGCTTGCGCCTGCGCCGAGTTCTTCAGGCAGGCACGAGCCCTACTGCCGCACGGGAAACCACCCCTGACTCGGGAGATGACGCTGTGAGAACCGCGAAGTTCGGCACCCCTGCCCTCCTGCTCTCGGTGGTCACGGCGAGTTCCGTCGCCATGGCCCCAGGCTCGGCGGCCGCGAGCGATGCGGCGGCCGGAAACACCTACTACGTCGCCCCGAACGGGAACGACGGTGCGGCAGGCACGCAGGCCGCCCCGTGGGCATCGATCGCCCGTGCACAGGCCGTCGCCAAGGCGGGCGACACGGTCTACTTCCGGGGCGGCACCTACGCCTACACCCGCGCGAACAGCGCCTGTTCGAGCCAGACCGCCAAGGTCGACGCGATCACCCTCAACAAGAGCGGCAGCTCGGGCAACCCGATCCGGTACTGGGCCCATCCGGGCGAGAAACCGGTCTTCGACTTCTCGCGGATGACGGACAACTGCCGCATCAAGGGCTTCAGCGTCACCGGCAGCTGGATCCACCTCAAAGGACTGGAAGTCAAGGGGGTTCCCCAGAACAACAACCGCAACGCCGAGTCCTGGGGGATCTGGGTTTCCGGCAGCAACGACGTCTTCGAGCAGATCAACACCCACCACCACATGGGTACCGGCCTGTTCATCAGCGGCGGGAGCGGCAACCTCGTCCTCAACTCGGACGCGCATGACAACTATGACCTGCGCAGCAACGACGGGCCCGGCGAGAACGCCGACGGGTTCGGTGCGCACTACACGCCGGCCGGCCGCCCCGCGAACGTGTTCCGGGGTTGCCGCGCATGGTGGAACGCCGATGACGGGTTCGACCTCATCTCCACCTACTCGCCCGTGATCATCGAGAACTCGTGGGCCTGGCGCAACGGGTACGTGCCGGGGACGACGACGCCCTCCGGCAACGGAGCCGGCTTCAAGTCCGGCGGCTACGGGGGCGACTACGAGGCCAACGCGCCGAAGCACACCGTCCGCTACTCGGTGGCGTTCCTCAACAAAGCGGCCGGCTTCTACGCCAACCACCACCCGGTGGCCAACGACTTCTTCAACAACACCGGCTACGGAAACCACCCCAACTTCAGCATGCGGGGAATCAACTCGAGCGGTGCCGCCGTCGGCCGGGGCAACCTGCGCAACAACATCGCCTACACCGGAACGGCGACGTCGTACATGAGCGGCACGAACGCCGCGTACAACACCTGGAACCTCGGCGTCCCCCTGTCGGACTCCCAGTTCCGGAGTGTGTCGACGTCCGGCTGGGACGCGCCCCGCCAGGCCGACGGGAGTCTGCCCGTGCTGCCCCACCTCCGTCTCGCGGCGAGCAGTGCCCTGATCGACAAGGGCACCACCGTGGGACTGCCCTTCAACGGAAGTGCGCCGGATCTCGGCGCCTTTGAGAATGACGGAAGGTGACCTCTTGAAACAAAGATCGCGTGTCGTCTCGAAGTACTGGAAGTTGGCCGCCGCCACCCTGTTGTCCGTGGCGTTGGCGGCACCGCTCTCGGCGAGCACCGCCGCGGCGGAGACACCTGCAACGCAGACACAGGCAACGGAGCTCCAGGACCAGGGGGCCGCTGCTGGACCGGTGGACCGCGGCCTCGAATACCTGGTGTCCGACTACCAGACGCGCACTCCGACCAAGTACACGGCTGACTCCTGGAAGCCCTTCGCCAAGGCGCTGACCGCCGCGGCCGAGGTCGCCGACGACTCCTCGGCCACCACGTCGGACGTCGCCGACGCGAAGACGGCGCTGATGACCGCCGCCGGCGATCTGAAGGCCGCCGACGAGGGCACGTTCCAGACCATCACGAACAACACCTTCTGGAACGACACCAGCGGCAACCCCATCTATTCGCAGGGCGGTGGGGTCTTCAAGTTCGGCGACACCTACTACTGGTACGGCGTGCACTACACCGGCGCCGAGCTCTACCGGGCCAATCCGACGAAGAAGTACGACGGCAACGTCAGCTTCGTCTCGGTCCCCGTGTACTCGTCCAAGGACCTGGTGAACTGGAAGTTCGAGAACAACGTCGCGACGCGCTCGACCAAGATCAACAACGGGGCCACCCTCGGTCAGGCGGGATGGGTCGGGCGGCTCGGGGTCTCGTACAACGAGAACACCGGCAAGTACGTGCTCGCCACCCAGGCCTACGTCGGAGGCGGGCACGGTGTCCTGCTGCTGCAGGGCGACTCACCCACCGACACCTTCGACTACGGCTACTTCCAGACCCAGATCACCAACTCGCCGACGACCGGCACCGGAGACCAGACCGTCTTCACCGACGACAACGGCAAGGACTACCTGATCTTCTCCAACCGCGAAGGACGGTCGCGCGGCTTCGTGGCCAAGTTCCGGGAGTCCGACTCGCTGCGGATCGAGCCAGGCGTGCAGATCCGCAGCGGCGCCGGTCGCGAGGGCAACGCCATGTTCAAGCTCGACGGCAGGTACTACCACGCGGCGTCGGACCTGCACGGCTGGAACACCTCTGTCAACTACGTCAACGAGTCGACCAGCAGCAACGTCCAGGGCTCCTACAGCAGCGAGTACGTCCTTGCCGGCACCGAGATGGACTACAGCCACGTGACCCAGACCGGGTTCTTCGTGACGGTCAAGGGCACCAAGCAGAACACGGTGCTCTACGCCGGCGACCGCTGGGCCGACTTCGCCTGGAACGGCATCGGGTACAACCAGTGGGTGCCGATCACCAAGACCGGCGCGAGGCCTCAGTTCCACTCGGTGAGCCAGTGGCAGTTCAACGCCACGACCGGGGAGTGGCGCGTCGGGCCGGCGAACAACTACATCCTCAACCCCGACATCCAGGCCGACCGCGTCATCGTCTCCAGCGTGCGGGGATGGCGGAACCTCGGCGGTTCGGTGACCAACGTCAACGGTGGTGTGAACGGGTCTCGCTTCGCCCTCCAGGTGAGCAACAGCGGCGGCGTCGAGCAGCGGATCGAGTTGGTGCCCGCAGGCACCTACACCCTGTCCCTGCACGCTCGGGGTAGCGCCGGACAGGTCGTGATCACCGGCGCCAACGGCAGCCAGCGCACCCTCGGCGTCCCGTCGTCGAGCGGCTGGGCCAAGCGCGAGCTCACCGGCATCGAGCTGCCCGGCGGGGCCGCCACCGTCACCGTGCGGGCGTCGGGTTCGGGCGGCGTCACCGTCGACCAGCTCTCACTCGTCAAGACCTCTGCCGACACACCAGCGCCTCCGGGGCGTTACGAGGCAGAGACCGCTCCGGCACAGTGCCGGGGCACGATCGACTCGAATCAAGCCGGCTATTCCGGCAGCGGGTTCTGCAACGGCGACAGCGCTGTGGGGGCCTTCGCGGAGTTCACCGTGAACTCCGCGACCGCCAGTACGGCGACGTTGGGGATCCGGTTCGCCAATGGCGCCACCACCGGTGCGAGGCCCGCGAACCTCGTCGTCAACGGAGCCACGGCAGGGGCGCTTTCGTTCGAGTCCACCGGCGCGTGGACGACGTGGACGACCAAGACCGTGACGGTCCCGCTGAACGCCGGCAGCAACACCATCCGGCTGGATCCGACCACGTCAACCGGACTGCCCAACGTCGACTACCTCGATGTCGGCTGACTGACGTCCCGTGCTCTGCCGGTCTTTGCGACCGGCAGAGCGTACGGAACAGCCCATGCCGCCCGTACGTGACATCGTCAGGAGAAGGACATGAGCAGAACGCGTCTGCCCCGCGCCATCGCGGTCGCGACGACGTTGGTCACCGTGGTGTCCGCGAACCTACTCATGGTGCCCGAGTCGGCCCACGCGACCTTCGGAACCGCGGACATCAAGCCGATCGAGAGCAATATCGCTGCCAAGCCCTGGGCTTCGGCGACGGCCGCCTCCGGCTCGTCCAGCGCCCGTCTGGCCATCGACGGCGACCCGACGACGTCCTGGCAACCCGGTAGTGCCGGCGCCCGGCAGTGGCTCACCGTCGACCTCGGTGGAACCTACGACAACCTGCGTAAGGTCAAGGTGCTTTTCCCGGACCGTGGCGTGGCCCACCGGTACGTCGTCGAGGCTTCATCCGACGGTCGCCGGTGGAAGGCCATCGCCGACAGGTCCCACAACCGAGCCGTGTCGCGAGGGGAAGTGCACCTGTTCACCCGGCCGGGAACGCGCTTCGTCCGGCTGACGTTCACAGGTGGGCCGGGCCGGGCCCGGGCAGGTGTCAGCGAGCTCCAGGTCTTCAACTACCTGCGCGACGACCTCACCCTCGGCGCCGATCTGTCCTGGATGGACGACGTCCAGGACCAGCAGCACTGGGTCGACCCCCTGGCCGAAGACCGCGGCGCCGGGCCACACCTGCTCGACGTGGCCAAGGACCGTGGCATCGAGTACAGCCGGCTGCGGATATTCAACGAGCCGCGCAGCGAGAGCACCGGTCAACCGACGCCGATACCGCGCCAGGGTCCGGAGCGCTCACTGGCCTCAGCCAAGTGGATCGAGCAGCGGGGCATGGGCCTGGGGATCGACTTCCACTACGCGGACTCCTGGGCGGACCCGAGCAAGCAACCCAAACCACGCGCCTGGGCCGAGCTGGAGTTCGCGGACCTGTCCAATGCCGTGTACGACTTCACCGCCGACTATCTGAAGCGGCTGATCCGGCAGGGCACCACGCCGGAGAAGGTGGCCGTCGGCAACGAGATCATCAATGGCTTCATGTACGGCAGCGAAGCGGCCCACATCGGCACGACGAGTCCGCCGTATTTCGTCGACCAGGCCGATATCTACCAGTCCAAGCCCGGCGGTGGACTGCTGTGGAAGTACTGGCGGTCGGCCGACCCGGTGGAGCGGCAGCTCTACGACCAGTCGTGGGACCGGTTCACCACCCTGGCCGCGGCCGGGATCAAGGCCGTCCGAGACGCGTCACCGACATCCAAGGTCGAGATACACGTGATCGTCGACAAGGACAAGCTCGCCAAAACCATGGAGTTCTGGCACCAGTTCCTCACCCGGGTGAAGGCGAAGGGCCAGAAGCCCGATGTGCTGGCCATCTCGTACTACCCGGAGTGGCACGGTACGCCCGAGGCGCTGGATCTCAACCTGAACACCATGGCCACCACCTATCCCGGCTACGAGATCGACATCGCCGAAACCGCCTACCCCGCGTCGGGCGGCGACGGCTCGCCGTTGCCCAACTCGCCGTACCCGCGAACCATTCAGGGGCAGGCGGACGCGATCCGCAGGGTGTTCCAGGCCGCCAACGACGTGGTCGACAACCGAGGTTCAGGGGCACTGGTGTGGGAACCGGCCGGCTACC
This sequence comes from Streptomyces hawaiiensis, assembly GCF_004803895.1. Taxonomy (NCBI): domain Bacteria; kingdom Bacillati; phylum Actinomycetota; class Actinomycetes; order Kitasatosporales; family Streptomycetaceae; genus Streptomyces; species Streptomyces hawaiiensis. Next base: position 929,777 of record NZ_CP021978.1, read on the forward strand.
AGCCGATGTTCCGGGCCGTGCCCGGACTGGCGAACACGTGGGAGCCGCACGCGTCCATCAACGTCTTCAACGCCAGCCGCGCCAAGCACATCCTCCAGGACACCATCTACACCAGCACGATGGTGAGGGCCGCCCCAAAGCTGCCCTCCTCCATCCGCATGCTCACCACCGCCAACAACAAGATCACCGCTGTCCCCGTCCGCTGGCAGCCATTGCCACCTGGCGCGACGGACAGGCCGGGTGAGGTGACAGTCACCGGGACGACCGGCACAGGACCGGTCACGGCGGTCATCGACGTCATGCCCAGCCACGGCGAACACGACATGACCACCTCATAGCCTGCTTCACCGACGTCGCACCACCGAGACCACGACGGCACCGGCGACATCATCACCGCTTCACAGCAGTGCTCCGCTCACTCGGTGGCCAACAGCAACAACTGCGGCAGCGCCTGGGAGAACCAGGCCGTGTTCGACCGGAACGGCCACACTCACCCCGGCATCCGGCGCACCCGACCAACCGCATGCCGCTCCTGCCGCCCCTCGCGGGTGGCAGGAGCACCCAGACCCGCTGTCGCGCCGCGCGACCCGTCGATCTGTCGACCTCTGTCGCCGACGGGACGCACCCGGCAACGGGACCAGCCGAACGCCGAACCCTCCACTCATCCCCGCACCCAAGGAGTCATCCATGACCATGCGACGACGGACCTTCCTCAGCATGACCGCGGCCGGAGCGACGGGCGTGGGCCTGTCCCTGCTAGGGGCAGGGCAGGCACCGGCCGCCGCCGGGCCACTGGACACCGCGCCGACCACGCCGTTCGCGGTCGGCGTGCGCCGGTACAACTGGACCCGCGGCAGCCGCCCGTGCACCACGTACGTCTACTACCCGGCCACCGGCACCGCCGGCGGCAGTCCGGTGACGGACGCCCCGGTCGCCGCCGGTGTCTTCCCCGTCTACAACTTCACCCACGGCTACGGGAGCAGCCCGCAGAACTCCCTGTTCATCATCCGGGCCCTGGCCTCGGCGGGCTTCATCGTCCCCGCCCCGCACTTCAACCACAACTTCAACGACGTCAACAACGGCAACACCTCCAAGGACGTCTCGCAGATCCTCACCAACACCCTCGCGCTCAACGCGAGCGGACCGCTGGCCGGGCACATCAACACCGGCATCGGCGTCGGCGTCTCGGGCCACTCCCTGGGCGGCATGGTCACCCACGGCCTGCTGACCTCCTGGCCCGACAGCCGGATCAAGTCCGCCAACCCCCAGTCCTGCGTGGACATGGGCAACCCGTCCGGTTCGGTCTCGGCCAAGGTCCTGTTCGTCCACGGCGACCGGGACTCGACCACGGCGTACTCCTCGGCCCGGCAGGCATACTCGGAGATCACCTGGCCCAAGGCGTTCCTCACCTTCGTCGGCGGCAGCCACACCAGCTTCTGGAGCGACCAGCGCTTCCCGAGGACCGTCGTCGACTGGGCCCGCTGGACCATGTACGGCGACACCGCCGCACGGGACCGCCTCCCGGCCGACGCGTCCGGGTCCAACACCAGGTGGGAAGCCCAGCTGGGCGACTCCCCCGGCGGCCCGGGCCTCTACACCCTGCTGGCCCAGCACAGCGGCAAGGCCGCCGAGATCAACGGTGCCTCCACCGCCGTCGGCGCACAACTCGTCCAGCGAACCACCAGCAGTCGCCCCAACCAGCAATTCGAGTTCGTCGACGCCGGCGACGGCCACGTCCGCGTCAAGGCGCTGCACAGTGGCCTGTTCCTCCAGCCCACGGGCACCGCGACCGGCGCGGATATCGTCCAGCAGGCCGACACCAGCGCCACCAGCCAGCAGTGGCGCGTGGTCGATCACGGTGGAGGTGTGATCAGCCTCGTCAACCGGGAGTCCGGCCTGGCCATGGATGTCTGGGAGTACTCCACCGCCGACGGCGCCCGCATCGCCCAGTACACCTACAGCGGCAACCCCAACCAGCGCTTCACCCGCCGCCGCGTCTGACCGGGACTGTCGGGGCACCGCTCGGGCGGTGCCCCGACATCGCGCAAATGCTTACAGGGAGGATAAGGGCCACGGATCGTGGCAATTCAGCGAGCGGTGCGGCGTTATCCGCTCCGTGCCGCGGTGGTGGGCTCAGGTTTGGGGGCGCCGTGTTCGCCGAGCCAGCGGGCGAGTTTGCCGCGTCGGCCAATCGCACGCAGGCGGCGCTCCGTGGCTTCCCGGGTGTCGGGGGTGGTGATCAGCAGGAGTTCGTCGTCGGCGCGTAGCACGGTGTCGCGGTCGGGGACGATGGTGGTGCCGTCGCGGACGATCAGGGTGACGACGGTCGGGGTCGGCAGGCGCAGTTCGAAGACGGCGACGCCGTGCAGCCGGGAACGCTGCGGAATCGTGGCGGTGAGCAGGTCGGCGTCCAGTACGTCGAGGGGGGCGGTCTCGACCTGGATCTCGCGCAGCGCGCCGGGGCGGGTCAGGCCCAAGCGGCGGGCGACGGCGGGCAGGGTGGGGCCCTGGATGAGGGTGAACAGGACCACGAGGACGAACACGATGTTGAGTACGTCGCGGGCGCCGGTGACTCCGGCGACGATGGGGAAGGTGGCGAGCACGATGGGGACCGCGCCGCGCAGGCCAGCCCAGGAGATGAACGCCTGCTCTCGCCACGAGATGCCCCGGAAGGGCAGCAGGCAGGCCAGGACGGAAACCGGGCGGGCGGCCAGCAGCAGGACCAGGCCGACGACGAGGGCCGGGAGGACCGCGGAGGGCAGCTCGCTGGGATCGACGAGCAGGCCCAGCATGACGAACAGGCCGATCTGGGCCAGCCAGCCGGCGCCCTCGGCGAACGATCGGGTGGCGGCGCGGTGGGGAAGCTTGGCGTTGCCCAGGACGAGGCCGGACAGGTAGGCGGCGATGATGCCGCTCGCGTTCACCGCTCCGGCGGCGGCGAAAGCGATGATGCCGAAGCCGACCGTGGCCAGCGGGTACAGGCCCGTGGCGGGCAGTGCGATGCGCCGCAGCGCGGCGACACCCAGGCGGCCGATCAGCACGCCCAGCGTTCCGCCGACCGCGAGCTGGTAGAGCAGGTTACCCAGAAGGGGGGCGGGGCCGGGCAGGTCGGTGGTGGCAGTGGCGAAGGCCAGGACGAGGATGATGGTGGGGGCGTCGTTGAAGCCGGACTCGGCCTCCACCAATGCGGTCACTTTCTGTGGCAGCGGCAGCGCGCGCAGGACGGCGAAGACGGCGGCGGCGTCGGTGGAGGAGACGATCGCCCCCAGCAGCAGCGCCAGGTGCCAGTCCATGCCCAGCAGCCAGTGCGCACCGGCAGCGGTCACCACGACCGAGACGGCCACACCGGCGGTGGCGAGCACGCCGGCGGGGGCCAGCAGGCGCCTGACGTCGCTCCACTGGGTGGTCAGGCCGCCCTCGACGAGGATGACCGCCAGGGCGGCCGTGCCCAGCGCCTGAGCGAGCTGGGCGTCGTCGAACTCCAGGCCGAGCCCGTCCTCGCCGGCGATGACGCCGACCGCGAGGAACAGCAACAGGCTGGGCAGGCCGATGCGGTCGGCGGTGCGGGCAGCGGCGATGCTGGCCAGCAGCACCGTGCCACCGATCAGCAGCGTCAGGTACAGCTCGGACAGGGTCATCGATCGGTCCTCGTGTTATCGAGCAGCTGTCTGACGGCCGCTGAGGTCAGGACCGGGGCGGAGGACCCCGGTGCCTGCGCGCGTCGCGCTGGGGGTTGAAAAGTTCCCCGGCCATGCCGGCGAGGACCAGGCCGGTGGCGATGAGCAGTCCGTGGGCCAAGGCGATGCCGGTGCCCAGCACGGCCAGGGCGAGTGCGAGCAGCAGCCAGGCCCTCGTGTGCCGGTACTCGCGTGGCCGGCAGGGGCGGCCGGTGCCGAGGGCGCGGGCGAACCGGGGATCCTCACCGTGCAGGCGGGACTCGATCTCGCCGAGCCGCTTGTCATCCGATCCGGCCATGACCTCCTCCTCCCGGCACGGGACGGCGGGCAGGCGTCGCGGGCAGCGGTGCGGGCCATCTGGTCTCCTTGCGGGCGCGGGGCATCACGATCACACCAGAGCGAAGTAGCGCAGCCACACATACGCGGCCGCGATGGTGACGGTTACGGCGGTGACGATGAGTCCGTAGCGGCTGAACTGCCAGAACGAGATGTGGTGCCCTTCCCGCTCGGCGATGCCGATGACGACGACGTTGGCCGAGGAGGCGATGATCGTGGCGTTGCCGCCGAGGTCCGCGCCGAGCGCGAAGGCCCACCACAGCACCCCCGCCTCCTCAGACCCGCCCGACGAGGCCACGATCTCCGAGACGATCGGGCTCACCGACGCCACGAAGGGGATGTTGTCGATGACCGCGGAGGGCACCACGGAGCCGAACACCAGGGCCATCGCCGTCCCCAGCAGATTGCCGCCGGTCGCGTCGGCCGCCGCCTCACCCAGGTCGCCGATCACTCCGGTCTGCACCATCGCGCCGACCATGACGAACAGCCCGGTGAAGAACGCCAGGGTCTCCCACTCCACGTCCTTGACCACATCACCGGGCCTGAGCCGCGAGACGCCGAGCAGCAGCAGCCCCCCACTGATGGCCACCACCGAGGGCTCCAGATGCAGCGCGGTGTGCAGCACGAAGCAGGCCATCACGGCGGTGATCACCACGCCGCTGACAATGAGCAGCCGGACGTCCTTGATGGCCTGCCTTGGGTTGAGCTCCATGACGGATGCGGCGCGCTCGGGGTCGTAGCGGAACGCGCTGCGGAACATCACCCGGCTCATCAGAACGAACACGATCATCAGCACGACGACGATGGGCGTCATGTGGATCAGGAAGTCGTTGAAGGACAGGTCCGCCCGGGAGCCGATCATGATGTTGGGCGGATCCCCGATGAGGGTGGCGGCGCCGCCGATATTGCAGGCCATGATTTCGGCGATGAGATACGGGATCACGGGCAGCCCGAGCCGTCGGCAGACCAGGATCGTCACCGGCGCGATCAGCAGCACGGTGGTGACGTTGTCCAGCCATGCGGACAGGAATCCCGTCGCCACGGTCAGCAGCACCATCAGCCGGTACGGTCTCCCGTGGGCCCGGCGCGCCGCCCAGATCGCGATGAACTCGAAGATCCCGGTCCGTTTCAGCACGGCGACGATCAGCATCATGCCGAGCAGCAGGAAGATGACGTTCCAGTCGATGCCCGCGTGTTCGGAGAAGAACGCGTGCTCGGCGTCGGTCGCCCCGATCAGCAGCATCACGACCGCGCCAGCCAGCGCGGCGGCGACCCGGTGCACCCACTCCGTCGCGATCAGCACGTAGACGGCGGCGAACACCGCTACCGCCATCCATGCCGTGACGCTCACCGCGCCCCCTTCCGCATGCCGCACCGGTCTGTCCCGGCCGTTTCGGCACCCGCCATGCGGCGCACCCACACGGCTGCCGCGCGACGCACGCAGCGCAGCACCAGCAGGACCGGGCCGGAGACCGCCTTGGTGTGACCATGTCGCTGTGGCACTGCGTACATCGGGGCCGGGCTCCTCTCGTGATCCGACAGACCCGCCCCCCTGTGCCGCCCGCCCGACACCGCGCCCCGCGCCTCTGCTCGCGGAAAGCGGAAACGGCAGGCCGACATGGCTGTACGGCCGTCGGAGATGGGGGTGCGCCAGCCCGACCCACGCCGTAAGCGGTCGCCGCTGCCGCAGACGGTCACGGGGTCGGGGATGGTGGATTGGCTCCACCCTCACCCGCCTCACAGGGCGCGCACCATCGGGTCTGGCACCCAAATACGGGCGGGTCAGACCTGTAGAAGCTGACGCGGAATGGGTGCCAGACCCGATGGACGCGCGCCCCGCTCAGCGACCACGCTGGAGCAGCCGAGCGCCCCGGGCGCCAGCAGCCTTCAGCGGTCGGCCGGCACACCGTCCGGTGTCATGGGAGGCGATAGTGGGAACGAGGACCACCTCAGGAAGGCGGTACGCGGTGCCCTTGTTCTGGAGGATCTTCCTGCTCAACGCCGTGGTGCTCGTCACCGCCACCGCGCTGCTGCTGGGGCCGGTCACCGTGTCGACCCCCGTCCTGCTCACCGAGGCCGCGATCCTCACCGTCGGCCTGGCCGCGATGCTCATCGCCAACGCCCTGCTGCTGCGCATCGGCCTGGCCCCGCTGCAACGCCTGGCCCGCGCCATGAACACCACCGACCTGCTGCGCCCCGGCGCCCGCCCGGCCGTCGGCGGTCACGGCGAGGTCGCCGACCTGATCACCACGTTCAACACCATGCTCGACCGGCTGGAAGCCGAACGCGCCACCAGCGCCGCCCGCGCCCTGACCGCGCAGGAATCCGAACGCCACCGCATCGCCCAGGAACTCCACGACGAGATCGGACAGACCCTCACCGCCGTCCTGCTCGACCTCAAACGCGTCGCCGGCCAAGCACCCGACCCCGTACGCGAGCAACTGCACCAGGTACAGGAGACCACCCGCGCCAGCCTGGACGAGATCCGCCGCATCGCCCGCCGCCTGCGCCCCGGCGTCCTGGAAGAACTCGGCCTGACCAGCGCCCTGAAATCACTCGCCACCGAGTTCACCGGCCCCTCCCTGTCCGTACGCCACCACATCGCGCCCGACCTGCCGCCCCTGGGCGACAACGCCGAACTCGTCCTCTACCGCGTCTGCCAGGAGAGCCTGACCAATGCCGCCCGCCACGCCGACGCCACCCGCGTCGACCTCACACTGGAGCGGACGCAGGACGCCGTGGAACTGCACGTGCGCGACAACGGCCGCGGCATCGACGGCGCCGCCGAAGGAGCCGGCATCCGCGGCATGCGCGAACGCGCCCTGCTCATCGGCGCCGACCTCACCCTCGCCCCCGCACCAGACGGCGGCACCGAAGTACGCCTGACCGTCCCCACCCGCCACCGGAGTCAGTGACCATGCCCGAGGCGATGCCCACCCGCATCCTGCTGGCCGACGACCACCACCTGGTCCGCCGCGGTGTCCGCCTCATCCTCGACAGCGAACCCGACCTCACCGTGGTGGCCGAAGCAGGCGACGGCGCCGAGGCCATCGAGGCCGCCCGCACCCACCACCCGGACCTGGCCATCCTCGACATCGCCATGCCCCGCCTGACCGGCCTGCAGGCCGCTCGCGAACTCTCGCGCACCCAGCCCGAGCTGCGCATCCTCATGCTGACCATGTACGACAACGAGCAGTACTTCTTCGAAACCCTCGCCGCCGGCGCCTCCGGATACGTCCTCAAATCCGTCGCCGACCGCGACCTCGTCGAAGCCTGCCGCGCCACCATGCGCGGCGAACCCTTCCTCTACCCTGGCGCCGTCAACGCCCTCATCCGCAACTACCTCGACCGCGTCCGGGAAGGACAGCCCCCGCCCGCCAGAGCCATCACCGACCGCGAGGAGGAGATCCTCAAACTCGTCGCCGAAGGCCACACCTCCCAGGAGATCGCCGACCTCCTCGTCATCAGCGTCAAGACCGTCGAACGCCACCGAGCCAACCTGCTGCAGAAACTCGGCCTCAAAGACCGCCTCGAACTCACCCGCTATGCCATCCGCGTCGGGCTGATCGAACCCTGACCACCGACCAGCCACCCGGGTCGTCACCCATGGTCCAACGACACGAGCCTTCACTGCGAAGAAAAGCCGGTTCCACGCCTACGACGACCACGCATCTCCGCGAGCGAGAGCAATACGACCGCCAGATTCAAGGGAGAGGCGACTGTGTTCGCCACTTCAGGGATGTCGAAGGCACGTAGCAGGCTCGCTCCAGCGGCCAGCAGGCAGAGACCTATAGGCAGGAACCTGCGCCACTTGGGTATGTCCCGCATCCTGGCGACCGTGACGGAGCACCACAGCGTGAAACAGAAGAAGGCGATCCCGAATGCGATGACGGCGGGAAGCATACGAGGTGTCTCCACAAGGAGCAGCTGAGACGTGAGCGGTGGGCAGGGGCCTCGGCTGGGCGGCTGGCACCAGGGAGGTGATGCGGTCGCGGAAGGAGCACCGGCTAGCCGTTCAGGGCCCGGGGCGGGGTGGCGGCGTGGTGACGGGTGCGCCGGACAGGCTGTTGTGAACCAAGGCCAGCAACTCCTGGTCAGAGAAACCGAGATTACGCGCCTGGGTAATGAGACCGTGCACGGCCTCGGCGAGCCGGGCCTGGTCCGCGACGTCGGGCGCCGCGTTGATCACCGCGCCCCGGCCACGACGCAGCTCGATCAGGCCCTGGTGACGCAGTTGTTGGTAACCGCGGAGAACCGTGTGCACGTTGACGCCCAGCGACTCGGCGACCTCGCGCGCCCTGACGTGGGCGGAATCGAGGACGACGCGGGAGACATCGATCAGGCCCGCGTCGTCGAGCCGGTGCAGGACGGCCTCGTGCAGACGGCCCCACACGCCGGCTCTGGACCAGATCAGAAACCGGCGATGGGCGAGGGCTCAGCGGGTGCGGGTTCCAGCGTGGGTGGCTGGCGGTGCGGGAGTGCTGTACGGGGTACGGCCGGCAGTGCGCTTGGGCGAGGACGCGTCCTCGTCGTACCGCAGGTCCCAGCCGAGGTCGAGCAGTGGGGCGAGGGCAGGGTCACCGGTCCCGGTGGTGGAGGCGAGATGGCGTGGGGAGACGTAGACGTCGCCATCGATGTCGGGGCACCGATCGGGCTGGTGACTCATCGATCCGCCCTCATGGTGACGGTGATCTCCTCGGCGGTGGTGTCGAGGCGCTCGGTGACCTCGGCGGTGTCGCGGCCCGTGACGATGTAGAAGCCGGCTCGGGCGGTGAACAGGGTGCCGCCGTCCTGTAGGAGGACGACCTGGTCTCCGGGACGGCGCTGGAAGTGCAGACGGTCCAGCCACGGCAGGCGAGGCCCTGTGTGACTGAGGTGGGTGAGCGTGCCGGAGGTGCGGGGATAGATTACGCCGATGGCGGCGGCGCGGGAGAGGGTGGGGGTCAGGTCGGGCCGAGCACGCGAAGAACACCAAGTGGCTCGACCGCGTGCTCGCCGCGGGCCGGGAGCAGGCGCGCGGGCTGACCGCCTCCTACCTGCACGCCCTCGTCCAGGTCTGCCCCTGGCCCAGCCACGCCCCCGCCTACGCCCGGATGGTCGAGGCGGAGCACGCCCGCCGCCTGCTGACGGCCGCCGAACGCCTCGTCCACACCGTGCGGCCGGGCTGCGCAGCGGCTGCTGTCCCGACCCGGAGCCGGACAGCGCGGGGCGCAGGGGGCGGCACTTGATCACGAGCACCGTGTACAAGACCGCCCGCGACGACGACGGCAACCACCGCTCCGAGGGCCAGGTCCGCGATGCTCCCTGGGTGGCCATCGCCCCCGTCGTGAACGCCATCCGTGTGCTGGAGCGCATGGTTCCCCCAGGGCAGCTGCTGTTCGACCACCACGCCCACGACCTGCGCGGCACCCGGGCCGGCACCGGCTCCCTCACCGTGCACACCCTGGGCACCCGGGTGGAGGACTTCATCACCTGGGCCAACCACGAGGCAGCCGCCCGCGGACTGGTCCACGAGGTCATCCCGCCGGATCCGCACGGCAGGATCGGTACCGAGCGGTTCCGCAGGAGCCTGGCCTGGCACATCGCCCGCCGTCCCGGGGGCCTGGTCGCGCTCGCGATTCAGTACGGCCATCTGCGGACTTCCGTAGCGGCCGGATACGCCGCGCGCAGCCGGGACGGCATCCACGACCTCCTCGACGTCGAGACGGCCCGCGCCACCATCGACACCGTCGCCGACCTGAACGCCGCTCTCGAGGACGGCCTCGGCATCTCCGGGCCCGCCGCCCGCCGGGCCATCAAGGCCGCCGCCACCGCGCCCCAGTACACCGGCACCGTCATCACCGCACGGCAGGCCCGACAGATCCTCGCCAACCCCCACCTGGCCGTCTACGACAATCCCCACACGCTGCTGATGTGCGTCTACAAGCGCGACAAGGCCCTGTGCCACCGCGGCCTCAAGGACACCCCCAGCCTCGACCGGTGCGTCCCTGTCTGCGAGAACATCGCCCGCACCGACCAGCACTCCACCGGCCTCCGCCTCCGCGCCACCGCGCTTGACCAGCAGGGAGGCCAGGCGCCCGGCCCGCTGGGCGAGCGCCTGCGCAACAACGCTGCCCGGCTGCGCGACCTCGCCGTCGCCCACCACCGCACCCGCATCAGCCTCCAGGACGGCACCGCTACCGCGCAACGCGCTCACCCAGCGTCACCCGGACCTCAAGAACGACTTCTACGCGCAGGTCAGGGCTGCGCGGGCAGACGCCGGACTCCGAGATCCGCCTGCGCCAACAGGTCGTCAAACTCAAGGAGCTCCGAGCCCAAGGACGCACAGGAGCTGTCCCAGCTGCAGACCGATGTCGATCACCTGGTCCGCGCTGTTAACCAACTGACCGTGGAGAACCGACAACTGCGCGGTGCACTGTCACAGCCCACCTCCCCCGTTCGAGTGTTGCCAACCCAACCGCACCCGAACCGGATGCTCTGAGAACTGCCTTGGTCGCTCGGCGGGACTCAGGTGGACTCGCGGTTGTCGCATCGCCGTACGGGGGCTTCCCGCTTCTCTCGGCGGACGATATGTCCAGTACGGCGAGTTCCTGGCCGACGAGGCTGACGTTCCCCTGAGCAGCACGCGGCTCGGAGAGCGAGCCTGCCGACGGAGAGCTGCTTCAGAACCACACGCTGTGGAGGACCGCATGACCGCGGTCAGTACGGACAACAGCGCACCGGAAAGGCACGAGCTCCCGTGATTGCTGCTGAAGAGACATTCGACGGCACCTGATGCCCCAGGTGGTGCGGTGTCTGAAAGGCGCGATCCACGGCAGCGGCTCGCGTTCGTCCGCTTGCCTGCCTCCTTGGCTTGCGCGTCCGCCTGGATGGAGGCGGGTTCCTCGGCGGGCAGCCGCGGGTGGTCCCTTGGGGGCGCGGTGGAACTTCGACCAGATCGAGCCGCGACGTGGAGCAGCGCGGGTCAGGAGCGGCAAGGTGCCCTGGTGGTGCTTCGTATGACGAGGTGTGGTGTGACGACGACTTCTCGTTCGTCGTCCTTCGCCCCGCCCTCCAGCCGGGCGACGGCCCGGCTCACGGCCCGGCGCGCCAGCTGGCGGGCTTCTTGCCCGACCGTGGTGAGTTGGACGTGGGCGAGGCGGGCGAGGTGGCTGTCGTCGAAGCCGACGACCGAGATCTCGTCGGGCACCGAGATCTGTGCGCGCAGGAAGGTGTCGAGGACGCCGATGGCGCAGTGGTCGTTGAAGGCGAGGACGGCGGTGGGGCGGGCAGCCTCGGCGAGGAGTGTTCGGGCGGCTGCCGCGCCGTGGTCCTCGGTCAGCCCGCCCGGCACGAGGCGGACGCGGTCGGTGAGGCCGTGGTGCTTCATGGCCGACTTGTAGCCGCGGCGCCGGTCCGTCGCGCCCGGCGCCCTGCCCCCGTCGATGTGGACGATGTCGCGGTGGCCCAGTGCCACGAGGTGGTCGACCGCTTGTCGGGCGCCCTCGTCGTCGGCCGCGCGGACGACGTCGACGCCGTCGACGAGCGGGCGCAGCCGGCGGGCCACGGAGACGACGGGCAGCTGCGCCGCGAATTCTGCCAGCCGGGCCGCCGGGGCATGGGGGCTGAGCAGGATCAGTGCCTCGCAGCGGTCGGCGAGCAGCGTCTCCACCGCCTCCTGTTCGCTGCGGCTCGCGGCGACGGCGCTGAGTGCGATCTGATAGCCGGCCGCCCCCGCCGCGGCGTAGAGCGCCTCAACCATGTCGGCGTGGAAGGGCTGTCGCAGGTCGAACTGCACTCCCACCAGGTGCGAGCGGCTGCTGCGCAGAAGGCGGGCCCTGCTGTCCGGCCGGTAGCCGATCTCCCGCGCGGCCCGCAGCACCCGCTCGCGACTCGCCGCGCTGGGCCCCTTGGCACCGCGCATGACCATGGAGGCAAGCGGCACGGAGACACCTGCCCGCGCCGCGAGGTCGCTGAGCGTCGGCCGCTTTCCGTCCGGGACGGCAGAGCGCGATGGCACCGTCGGCCTTCCTGATCGAGGGTCTTCTGCGAGGTGATCGTAGACCGGTCCAAGCAGGACACGCACTGGTCAGCGTTCTTACAACGTTATAAATCAAATGTCCGCACAAACCCTTGACAGGCTGCCCGGCGCCTGGCGTACTGCTCCTGTTCTCTTAGAACGTTATAAGTCTGGAGCTGCGATGTACACGTTGGCGGTCTGTGCCGAGATGGTCTACCGCGACCTGCCGATCGAGGAGCGGGCCCGGCGCATCCACGAGGCCGGCTTCCAGGTGGAGATCTGGGACTGGACCCGGCACGACCTGGACGCACTGGCCCAGACCCCCGCCGAGTTCTCCTCGATGACCGGCTACATCCGCGGCACCCTGACCGACCCGGACGGCGCAGCCGAACTCCTGCGCACAGCCGGGGAATCGATCAAGGCACCCGAGCATCTCGGCTGCCCCCGGCTCAACCTGCACGGCACCGGCCTGGACGGCGCTGGCCTGCCCGTGGTGCCGGTGACCGGCGAGGCCACCGGCGAGATGTGGATCACCGCCCACCGCACGCTCACCCGCCTGGCCGAACTGGGTGAGAGCGCGGGCGTCACCTTCACCTTGGAGAACCTCAACACCGCCGTCGACCACCCCGGTGTCCCGTTCGCCACGGCCGCCGACACCTTCTCCCTGGTCGCGGCAGTCGATCGGCCCGGTCTGCGGATGAATCTGGACCTGTACCACGCCCAGATCGGCGAGGGAAACCTCATCGAACTGATCCGCCGCGCGCACGGCGCCGGCCTGATCGGAGAGATCCAGGTCGCCGACGTGCCCGGCCGCTGCGAACCCGGCACCGGAGAGATCAACTATCCGGCCGTCGCCCGCGCCCTTACCGACCTCGGCTACGACGGCACGGTCGCCCTGGAGGCATGGCCCTCCGGCGACAGTCACACCGCCATGGAGCGGTTCCGCGCCGCGTTCACCCTCTGATCCCCACCCCGAGTCACACAGCAGGCCACCCAGTAGCTCCCCGCCCGACCGCCACGGGATGTGTTTGCGTCCCGCCGGTGGATCACCCCTTCCCGCAAGTCAGCACAGTGAGGTGCCGAAATGAACCGCTCGCTTTCCTCCCGCTCCCGCAGATTCACCGTCCTGGTGGCCGTGACCGCCAGTACAGTCCTGGCACTCGCCGGCTGCTCCAGCAACTCGGGCGGCAAGAAGTCGGAGGAGAGCGCCGGTGGCGTCTCTGCCGGCAAGGCCACCACGCCCCGCATGACCATCGCGATGATCACCCACGCCGTCCCCGGTGACACGTTCTGGGACACCATCCGCAAGGGCGCCCAGGCCGCGGCCGCCAAGGACAACATCAAGCTGATCTACTCCTCCGACCCGAACGGAGGCAACCAGGCCAACCTGGTGCAGAACGCGATCGACCAGAAGGTCGACGGCATCGCCGTCACCCTCGCCAAGCCCGATGCCATGAAGGAAACGGTGGCCAAGGCAATGCGGGCCGGTATACCCGTGGTCGGCTTCAACTCCGGTGTGGACGACTGGCAGAAGCAGGGCCTGCTCCAGTACTTCGGCCAGGACGAGACCGTCGCAGGCGAGGCGGTCGGCAAGAAGCTGAGTTCCCTCGGTGCCAAGAAGGTCGCCTGTGTCATTCAGGAACAGGGCCAGGTCGCCCTCGAGGCACGCTGCGCGGGCGTCAAGAAGGGCTTCTCGGGCACGACGGAAAACCTGTTCGTCAACGGCGCCGACATGCCGTCCGTGCAGTCGACCATCACCGCCAAGCTCAAGCAGGACCCTTCCATCGACTACGTCGTCACCCTCGCCGCCCCGGTCGCGCTGACCGCCACGCAGGCGGTGTCCGACGGCGGCAGCAGGGCCAAGGTCGCCACCTTCGACCTCAACAAGGAACTCGTGAAGGCCATCCAGGACGGCAGCATCCAGTTCGCCGTCGACCAGCAGCCCTACCTGCAGGGCTACCTGGCGGTCGACTCCCTCTGGCTCTACAAGAACAACGGCAACTACAGCGGCGGTGGCGTGGCGCCCGTGCTGACCGGCCCGGCCTTCGTCGACAAGTCAAATGTCGCCGCCGTCGCCACGTTCGCGGCCAAGGGAACACGGTGACGCGTACGACTCGGGTCACGGCCGGACCCGTGTGGGTTCGGCCGGCCCTCTGCTGACCGTCACCGCCATCGCCCACCCTCAAGTCAAGGAACGACATGACCTACCGCACCTCCCTCGGAGTCGCCGTGATCGGCGCCGGCCGCATGGGAGCCGACCACGTACGCCGGATCAGCGAGGTGACCAGCGGCGCCCATGTGGCCGCCGTCGTCGACGTCGACATCGATCGCGCCAAGACGGTCGCCGCCGACATCGACGGATGCGCGGCCTACGGCGACGTCGCCGAAGCGATGGCCTCACCCGACGTCGACGCCGTAGTGCTCGCCTCCCCGGGCATCGCCCACGAGGCGGCACTGCTCACCGCGTTCGAGCACGACCTGCCCGTCCTGTGCGAAAAGCCCCTCACCCCCGACGCCGCCTCCGCCCTGCGTGTACTGGAGGCCGAGCAACGCCTCGGGCACCGCCGCGTGCAGGTGGGCTTCATGCGCCGCTACGACCACGAGTACCTCAAACTCAAAGCGCTGCTGGACAGCGGGGAACTGGGCCGGCCGCTGATGCTGCACAACCGGCATCGCAACCCGTCCTGTCCGCCGGACTTCACCAGCGCCATGCTCATCAACGACTCCGTCACCCACGAGATGGACGTCACCCGCTGGCTGCTCGGCCAGGAGATCACCTCCGTCACCGTCATGCGGCCGCGGCCCTCCGGCAACGCGCCCGAAGGACTGGCCGATCCCCAGTTCGTCGTCTTCGAAACCGACGGCGGTGCCCTGGTCGACGTTGAGATCTACGTCAACGCCCGCTACGGCTACCAGGTCCAGACCGAGGCGGTGTGCGAACACGGCACCGCCCGCATCGGCGACCGGCACGACATGCTCGTCAGCACCGGCGGACGCTGGGGCGGCACGGTCACCGCCGGCTTCGTCGAGCGATTCGAGGAAGCGTACGACCGCGAGGTCCAGGCATGGGTCGACGCCACCCGACGCGGCGAGGTCACCGGCCCCAGCGCCTGGGACGGCTACGCCGTGGCTGCGATCTGCGAGGCGGGCATCCACGCCCAGACCGAGGGCCGCCGCGTCGAGGTGGAACTGGCCGACCGCCCAGCCCTCTACATCTGACCCCCACCGCCGGCACACCGAACCAGCGGGGAACGACCGCTCCCCGCCCGACCACACCGCAGACGGGACGCAACATGAAGATCGGTCTGAACACCGACAGCGTCGGGCAGCTCACGCTCGACGAGACCCTGGACCTGGCCGCCGAACTCGGCCTGGACCACGTGGAGTTCGCCACCGGCGCCTGGTCCACGGCCCCGCACATCGACATCGACCGGCTTCTCGACAGCGACGGCGCGCGCCGTGAACTGCTGGCCAAGGTCGCCGACCGAGGGCTCACGATCAGCGCCTTCACCTGCTCAGGCAACCCCCTGCACCCCGGGCCCAGCGGCCGCGAGCACGACCAGGTCGCGCGCAGGACGATCGCTCTCGCCCCGCTCCTCGGCGTCGACCGCGTGGTGATGATGTCCGGGCTGCCGGGCGGGCCGGGCGACGCCAACCCCAACTGGATCACGGTCTCCTGGCCGCCGGAGACCACACAGATCCTCGACTGGCAATGGTCCGAGGTCGTACTCCCATACTGGCGAGACCTCGTCGCCCACTCCCGCGACCGGGGCGTACCCAAACTCGCTCTGGAGATGCACGCCCACCAGGCGGTCTACAACGTCCCCACCCTCCTGCGCCTGCGCGAGGAGGTAGGGCCCGTGGTCGGGGCCAACTTCGACCCCAGTCACCTGATGTGGATGGGGGCCGACCCGCTGGCCGCCATCGAGGCCCTGGGCGAGGCGATCTACCACGTGCACGCCAAGGACACCCGGCTGGAACCCTCCCGCCAGGCGCTGACCAGCAGGCTGGAGACGCTGCCCGTCATGGCCGCCAAGGAACGCTCCTGGAACTACGTCACCCTCGGCTACGGCCACGACGACGCGTTCTGGCGCGCTTTCTGCCTCGCCCTGCGCCGAGCCGGCTACGACGACGTCCTGAGCATCGAGCACGAGGACGTTCTTGTGGCCCCCGTCGAGGGCGTCACCAAAACCGTCGACCTCCTGCGCCGCGTCATCCTGCGCGACCCCAGCTCCTACAAGCCCCAGGAGATCTGAGCCGTCCGAAGCCGCACGGAAACAAGTTCCGCGCGGCTGGGTCCGCCAGGCCGAGGTCGACCGCGGCGAGCGGGACGACGGGTTGACCACCGCCGAGCATGAGGAACTGAGAGTGCGGGATGTGAGCTGATGTCCGTTTCGGGGTTGGGCCTGGGTGGAGCCCTGGTCGGCGGGGCGAGTGGACGGTCAGGGGCAGGGCTGAGCGAACAGGCCGGGCTCGGGTTCGGTGAGGATGCCCCGTGTGACCAGGCGTTTCAGCTTGGAGCGGATGCCTTCGGTGTTCTTCGGGACGATGGGCAGGTCGAGGGCCTGGCAGAGGTCGCGGGATCCGCCGGCGCCGCAGCCTGACTAGGCCCGGACGGCGGGCAGCCGCCCAGGACTTCGTGCGCCGGGACTTCACCGCCGACGCACCGGACCAGGTGTGGTGCGGCGACATGACCGAGATCGACACCGGTGAGGGCAAGCTCTAGCTACAACCGTGATCGACCTGTTCTGCCGCCGCCTGCTCGGCCACGCGATGGGCGAACTCCACGACGCCGAACTGCTCGTCGCCGCCCTGCACATGGCCGTTGCCACCCGCGGCGGCGACGTCAAGTGCGTGATCTTCCATAGTGATCGCGGCAGCGAGTACACCTCCCGCCGCTTCCGCCAGACCTGCTGGAAACACGGCGTGACCCAGTCCGTGGGCCGGGTCACGCCGTGTTTCGACAATGCCGTCAGCGAGGCGTTCAACAGCGTGCTCAAGGTCGAGTACATCCACCGGCCCACCTTCGCCACCCGTACCGAGGCCCGGCTGAAGATCGCCACGTGGATCACCGGCTTCTACAACGCACGTCGGCTACACAGCGTGTGCGGCTGGAAGAGCCCGATCGACTACGAACACGGCTACCGGCCCGGCTTCACCGAGGAGCTGGCTGCATAGGAAGGTCTCCACGAAACCGGGGCATTGACATCGGGACTGATGCTGAACTCGACAGAGACCGCCAACCCGTCCTCGGCGGCCTCCAGCCAATGGAGGCGGTGCGGTGGATCAGCTGCGGAGCCATGCCGGTGCGGTCACTCCCAGTCGCTGTCCGATGGCGCCGTCGCTGTCGGCTCCGTTTCTTGGGCGGCCGCTTGCTTGTGCTCGATGAGGGCCGTGGTACCGGCCACAACTGCAGAAAGAGCCACGGCGGCGGACAGCATGGTCGACTTACGGCTGACGTCGCCCCGCAGGCCCGCGGCCACGAAAGCGGCGGCATCGACCGAGTCCATGACGATGTTCACCGCAAGAAACTGCTGCTGCTGGGGCCGGGTGAGACCGTCCATCCGTTGCAGTCCAAGCCCGAGAGCAGCGTTGCGGATCGCGAACATCCGCGAATAAGGGATCGCGGGGGTACCGCTAGCCGTGAGCTGGAAAACCCGCGCGGCCAGCCGCGGGGTGAACAAGTGGGTGGCCGCGACGATGAAGCGCCCAGTCGTCAGCGCTCTGCGGGAAGGAACCAGGTGGAGGGGGAATTTGGACATGGCGAATCCTTTCAATCCGGAACGGGCCGGTCAGTTGTTCAGGAGGTGGCGGGTCAGGAATTCGACCTGGTCCGCAACGACGGCGTCGAACGGCTCCCCCAGGTAGTTCAAGTACGTTGATCAACAATGACGCCGGTACGCGGTCCGCGCCGGGATCGAAGCCACCCCCTCCCAGAACGTCCGCGCCTGCGGCCTGCGCCGAACCCGCTACCGAGGCCCGCCGAAAACGCACATCGGGCACGTCCTGACCGCACTGGTCTGCAACGTCACCCGCATCGCCGACTGGATCGCCGAACCGACCCGCCCCCGGCGGGCACCAAGCCACTTCCGCGCCCTCTGCACCGCCCACAGCTGACCCCGGCAAGATCACCAACAGAGCCACGGCATTGGCCCTAGGTCGAAACGGCTACTTGCCTTCGGCTTCGCGGGAGACGGGAGCCCACTCGGCCCGCTCGGTGAGGTGTTGCTGGGGAAGGGTTTTCTATGGGGTTCAGAGCTCGGCGACGACGCGTCGCAGTGTGCCCGGCGCGATGCGCAGCATGGCGGGCATGACTTTCGTCTGACCGGGGAATGCCATGTTCCGCCCCCGCCGAAGAGCCTTCATCGTGACCGCCGCCACCTGCTCGGGAGTCAGTTTCTTCCCCGTGGCTTCGGCGTTCATGGGCGTGTCCGTAGACGGTGGGAGGACCTCGAGGACATGGGTGCCCTGCGGGGCGAGTTGACGGCGCAAGCCGTCCGCGAAGCCGTGCAGGCCGGCCTTCACCGCGCCGTGGGTAGGCGCGCGAGTGGGCGAGACCAAAGCGAACCCTGAGGTGATGAATACGATCGCGTCGGGCTCTGGCCATCGCTCGAGCACTTCACCCGTCAAGTGGATGGGGGCGGTGAGGTTCAACGCCACCTCGGCATCGAGAGTCGCATTGGGGTTCTTGCCGGCTGCATAGTCTCGTTCCTCGAACGTACCGGCGTTGTTGACCAACACGTCCAGACGCCCAAAGCGATCAGCGATTGCTTGCAGCAACGCTGCCCGATCAGCTGCGTCCGTCACATCGGCCCGCACGGCCAGCGCCTGCGGGTGTGCCTGCGCGAATCGGTCAAGCGCAGCCTGCGAACGTCCGCAAACGACGACAGACGCCCCGAGCTCCACGATGGATTGCGCGAGGCTCAAGCCGATGCCTGAGGTTCCGCCAGTGATGAGTACGGTCTGTGACACGATGCCCCCTCTCCGTATAGCGTACCGATTGGTACGAAATACTCTAGCACATCCGTACCGATCGGTACCGAAGGAGTAGGATGAAGAAATGACCTCGACGACACCGGTCCCTCCTGGCAGGCCTCGCGCGTTCGACATCGACGAGGCACTCGATCATGCAGTCCTGGTGTTCTGGTCAAAGGGTTTCGAGGGTGCCAGCCTTGACGACCTCACCGAGGCGATGGGTATCAGCCGCCCCAGCCTGTACAGGGCGTTCGGCAGCAAAGAAGACCTCTTCTACAAGGCGCTGGAGCGCTACACCGAGGGCTTGACCGCCTACTTCGCCCGAGCTCTGGCCGAGCCCACAAGTGCAGCAGTGGCTACTGCCGTGCTCCACGGGACGGTCGAGGCGGCAACCATGCCGGGATTCCCCACGGGCTGTCTTGGCGTGCATGGTGCGTTGGCTACCGGGGATGACAGCCGCCCAGTCCGAGACGCACTCATCGCATGGCGTGAGGACGGGATGGCCCACTTGACGCGCCGGTTTCAACAGGCGGTGGACGCCGGTGACCTTCCGCCTTCCACAGATCCTCATCTTCTCGCGCTCTACCTGAGAACAGTCGCCAATGGGATTGCCGTCCAGGCCGCGAGTGGTAGTTCCCGCCCTGAGCTGCTGCAAGTCGCGAACCTCGCGTTGGGCAGCTGGCCAAAGCCGTAGTCAGTCAGCCCGGGATCTGCGCACGAATTTCGGTTTTCCGTGGTTCGCGCGAGGCCGGTGTGACTGGCGCGACCGGCGGAGGAACTGCGGGTGCGGCGGTAGTGGGCGGTTCCGAGGGTGCGCGGGATGCCGACGCTTCGACGGGGGCCGGCGAGACGGCGCGTGCCGGGGTCGAGGGCTCCGGGGGCGGCAAGGGCGACGGGACGCTGGGCGTGGCGCGCAGCCAACTACCGATGATCAACTGTTCATCAAGCCGTGCGTGCCGGCGGCATCCCGGCTCCCGCCCTTGTCGCGTCGGTGCCCCAGCTGGCCAGCAGTCGTAGTGCCTCCGCCGACGGGGAACCGGGTTCGGCGTGGTAGGTCGCCAGCGTCTGTTCGTGGTCGTCGGCCAGGTGGAACGACTCGAGGCGCAGATCGAGTTCGCCGACGAGCGGATGGTGCAGGCGCTGGATGCCGTGGCACTTGTCCTTGACGTCGTGGGCGGCCCACAGCCGCCGGAACTCCTCGCTCTTCACGGAGAGTTCGCCCACCAGCGCGGACAGCCGGGGGTCGTTGGGATGGGAGCCGGCGTCCATGCGCAGCTGAGAGACGACGTCGTTCGCTTTGTGCTCCCAGTCCACGAACAAGTCGCGGTACTCGGGCCTGAGGAACACCAGCCGCGCCCAGTTCCGCTCCTGCGCGGGCAGCTCGGCCCAGTCGCCGAAGACCGCCGCGGCCATCCGGTTCCAGGCGAGGATGTCCCCCCGCCGCCCCACGAGGATCGCCGGGCCGCCTTCCATGGTGTCCAGCAGCGTCCGCAGGGAGCCCCGCACCCGCTGGGTGCGGCCCGCCGGCTTCTTCTTCTGTTTCGGCTTCGCCAGGTGTGTGAGGTGGGCGTGCTCGGCGTCGCTCAGCCTGAGCGCGCGGGCGATGGCGTCGAGGACCTCCGCCGACACGTGCCGCCCGTTGCCCTGCTCCAGCCGCGTGTAGTACCCCACCGACACCCCGGCCAGCTGCGCCAGCTCCTCGCGGCGCAGCCCCGGCACCCGCCGGTGCCGCCCGAAGTCCGGCAGGCCCACGTCCTCCGGCTTCAGCCGGGCCCGCCGGGTGCGCAAGAACTCACTCAGCTCGGCACGCGGGTCCAGAGCGCCGTCGGCGGGATCGTGCACCGGTTCGGGATATTCGTCCATGCCTCGAGTATCTCCGGTCGGACGCACACGAGCCTGCCCCAGCCAGTGGTAGGCACAGCGGATGTACACAAAGCCGTGACCTGGGTGAATACCGGATCGTCCAGCACGCTGGCCACTGTGCCCGGCTGGAAGGCAGCCGGGGCGTGGCTTGCATCAAGAACGGAGTACACCCCATGACCGCAACACAGGGGACCGAGTCGAGGACGCGTCAGAGCGAAACGGCCGCGGAGGTGGTCGGCCGCCTTCGTACGACGTTCAACACCGGCGTCACCCGCGGACTGGACTGGCGCGTCAACCAGCTGCAGCGGCTACGGGCACTGCTGGTCGAAAACGAGCAGGAGCTGATCGAAGCGCTCCGGGCGGACCTGAGGAAGAACCCCGCCGAGGCGAAGACGCAGGAGATCGACTTCACCGTCGCCGACATCGACGAGACGCTGGCGAATCTCGAGAGCTGGCTTCAGCCTCGCCCGGTGGAGGTTCCCACCCACTTCGGTCCCACGACCACGGCCTACACCACGTACGACCCGCTCGGGGTCGTCCTGGTGATCGCTCCGTGGAATTTCCCGCTGCACCTTCTCATCGACCCCATCATCGGCGCACTGGCCGCCGGGAACACCGTGGTGGCCAAGCCGAGCGAGATCTCGGTGCACACATCGGCGGTCGCTTCACGCCTGCTGCGTGATTACTTCGACGCCGACGTGCTCACCGTGGTCGAGGGGGGCGCCGAGGAGACCACGGCCCTCCTGGCACAGCGTTTCGACCACATCTTCTACACCGGCAATGGCACGGTCGGCCGGATCGTCATGGCCGCGGCCGCCAAGAACCTCACCACCGTCACGCTCGAACTCGGAGGCAAGTCGCCGGTCTTCGTGGCGCCCGACGCCGATGTGGAGGAGACCGCGAAGCGGCTGGTCGGCGGCAAGTTCGGCAACGCGGGGCAGCAGTGCATAGCCCCGGACTATGTTCTGGCCGATCCTGCCACCGCTGCCGCACTGGTTCCCGCCCTGCGTGCGGCGGTCGAAGCCCGGTTCGGCACCAGCCCGCAGACCGCGGCCGACTTCGGCCGGATCATCAACGAGCGGCACTTCGACCGGCTCACGCGTCTGCTGGATTCCGGCCGGGCGGCGGTGGGAGGCCAGCACGACCGTGACGACCTGTTCATCGCACCGACCGTGCTCACCGATGTCGACCCCGCATCGCCGGTCATGCAGGAGGAGATCTTCGGTCCGATCCTCGCCGTCGTCGAAGTCGAAGACCTCGATGCCGCCATCGCCTTCATCAACGAGCGCGACAAGCCCCTCGCGCTCTACGCCTTCACCGAGTCCGAGGCCACCAAGTCGCGCCTCTTGAATGAGACGTCCTCCGGCGGCGTCGCCTGGGGCCAGCCGGTGATGCAACTGCTCATGCCCGGCCTGCCTTTCGGCGGCGTCGGAGAAAGCGGCATGGGCCGATACCACGGTCGGTACTCCCTCGAGACGTTCAGCCACCTCAAGGGTGTCGCGGACGTCCCGCTCAGCTAGCCTCGCGCCTTCTGCCTGCACCACCCACACCCCGATCCACCGGGACAGCGTGGACCCCCTGCGTCGCAGACCTTCGGTACGCCGACGCGCCGTCTCCCAGGCGGGCCCACAGGCCGATCTTCCACGCGATCGACCAGCCGGTCCCGCCTTCGCCCCGCCCCTCCAGCGACCGGTGGGCCGCCTCCCGCAGTGCGGGGCTGTCCAGGGATCGGCCGGGGTAGAGACCGATCAGGTGGGAGAGGTGACGGTGGTGGGGCTCGGTCTCCTCCGGTTCGCCCGGCCACTCCGGTATCCGGCCGTCCGTCCCTGCGCGCAGGGGCGCCAGGCGTGAGCTGGCCTTGCGGACCTCCTCGACCGCCGCGGCGTCCGGGTCGGTGCGGGTGGTGCCGGCGGCCTCCAGTTCGCGGTCGGCCTCCAGCACGAAATCGAAGAGTTCGCGGGCCAGCGTCACATCGGCCGTGCTGCCGGCCACCACGCCGGCCGGCCCCTCGCCGGTCAGGAAGTCGTTCTCCGGGCTGGTCGACGGGGACGGGACCAGGTATCCGTGCGCGTCCTCCACCAACAGGTCCAGGACGAACCGGGCCGCGTCCACGCACACCGGGAAGGCGGTCCGCGCCAGGAAGTCCACCTCGCGCCCGAAGCGCCAGCGCTCGGCCAGGTGCATCGAGAGCCAGGCCCCGGCCATCGGCCACTGTGCCCACTTCGGCTCGCCCAGGCCCTTGCCGACCGGCACCGCGATCCCCCACAGGTCGGTGTTGTGATGGCAGGTCCAGCCGCGCGCCCCGTACAGGCCCCGGGCCGCAGCGCGGCCGGCCTCGGCCAGGTCGGCCACCAGGTCCAGGAGCGGCTCATGGCACTCGGGCAGGGCGGTGGTCTCCGCAGGCCAGTAGTTCATCTCGACGTTGATGTTCGTCGTGTACTGGCAGTTCCAGGGCGGCGCGATCCGGTCGTTCCAGATGCCCTGGAGGTTGGCCGCCTGAGTGCCCGGACGGGAGGAGGCGGCCAGCAGGTAGCGGCCCAAGGCGAAGGCCAGCACGCACAGGTCCTCGTCGGGGGCGCCGTCGGCGCGGCGGGTCAGCCGCTGGTCGGTCGCGAGGGCCGACAGGTCCGACGGGCCGTCGGCCGTGCCCAGCCGCAGGCTGACCCGGTCCATCAGGGCGCGGTGTTCGGTGAGATGACGGGCGCGCAGAGCGGGCCAGCCGAGCGCGACGGCGACGGCGAGGTCCGCCGCCGCGTCCCGCAGGCACTCCTCGGCCTCCCGACTCGGCGGGGCGTTCCATCCGGCGAAGCCGGTGCGGATCGCGATGTACACCGTCACCGCTGCCGCGCCGCGTACCGCAAGCACCGGTGCGGATACTCCCCCGGCCCCAGGCCCGGCCGCATCCCTGGTCTCGACGCTCGCCGCATCGCCCTCGACGGACACCCGCAGCAGTGCCGCGGCCCGCATCGAACGCACCTGGTCGTCCTCAAAGGTGACGCCGTCCTGGCGGGGCCAGGGCACTACATGGCGAGGGGCGGCCAGCAACAGCGCCAGCCCGTCCCCCTCGGGGCGGATCTCGGCGCGGCGCTGCGGAGTGGACAGCCTCAGGTCCACCCCGAAGCCCGCCGGGTCATCGGTCTCCAGCCGCACCGCGATCACCTGGTGCCCGGCGGAGGCGAGCACCCTCCTGCCGCAGAAGGTGTCCTGCGGCGGTCCGTTCCACCCGCGCGACCCCGTCGCGCAGGTCCAGGGAGCGGCGATACGTTGCCGCGTCCGCCGCTGATCCGACGAATTCCAGCTCCAGCTCGCCGACAGGCTGGAACGCCTCCGCGTCCGCGCCCTGGGTGGCCCAGCTCCCGGCCTGCATCGACGTGGCGGCCGGCGCGGATGTGCTCACGCACGCTCTCCAGGAGACCGGCCGGAACCCGGGGCACGGCGGTGTCACCGGGGCCGGACCAGAACGTGTCCTCGTTCAGGTGGATGCGCTCGACCGGGAGCCCACCGCGGACCATGGCGCCGAGCCGGCCGTTCCCGACAGGCAGCGCCTCCGCCCAGTCCGCGGCCGGTCGCGTGTAGCTCAGCGTCAGCGCGCGGTTCATGGCGTACATCGGCATCCTTCCCTGGCGGCGCACTCGTGCCGGGAGGATCCAACAGAGGCGGACGGGTCCAGGGAGATCGTTTCATCCTGAGGTGCTGGTGGGGAGCCTGTCGGGTGGCGCATGGTGCGATCATGCTGCTCCGTGACCTGATCCGCGCTGACGTCCACCCGCCTCAAGCCGGCTGGATCGTGACGACGACGTCGGCGCGGGAGCGGCCGAGAGCCACCACCTCGGCGTTGGTCTCGTCGCTCCCGTAGGTCCAGGCGACGGCCAGGTCGTGCGGCTTGCCGTGCTCCTCGTGGCGGGCCACGAGGCGTTGCCGTCTGAGGTCGTCGTCGGTGGCGAGGTACCAGGTCTCGTCGAGAAGTGCGGCGGCTCGGGGCCATGAACCCTCGTCCGACAGCAGGTAGTTGCCCTCAGTGATGATCAGGGGGATCGCACGTGGCACCGGCAGGGCGGAGCCGACGGACTCCTCGATGCCGCGGTCGAAGTCGGGTGCGTACACGACCGGTTCGGCACGGGAGCGGAGCCGCTGGATCAGGTGAACGTAGCCGTCGGCGTCGAAGGTATCCCAGGCGCCCTTGCGGTCGCGGCGGCCCAGGGCGCGGAGCACGGTGTCGGACAGATGGAAGCCGTCCATCGGCACCAGAGCGGCGGTCTCCGGCCCCAGTGCCTCGACCAGGTGCCTGGCCAGGGTCGACTTACCCGCCCCCGGGGCGCCGGTGATGCCAAGGATCCGCCGCTCACCCCGGCCGGCGAGGGCGCGGGCACGCTCGGCGAGTTGGGCGATGGATGCACGGACGACGACGGGCGGGGAACCGGGCTCGGCGGAAACCGCGGCTTCGCCGGCGCGGAGACCCGGCGAGGGCGCCGCGTCGGCAGGGCTTTGGTGGGCAGCAGACATCATTCGGCCTCCGGGACCAGGGGCAACGCAGACGCGGACCGTCCTTGCGCTGCGCCTCCGTCAGAGCGGCCCAACCATAGGGTCAGGAAAAATATCTCGCAAGATGTGTTAACACAGCGGACAACCTCTGCTAACAATGCTCTCCACCGGCATTCGCGCCGGCCTCCCCGAGGACGGTCTCCCCATGCGCTCTCCCTGTTCCGCAGGCCTCCCCCGCCGCTCCCGCACGGTCACTCCCTTACGGGTGCCGTCGTCGGTCTGACCGTCGACCGACACCGGCCTCACCCCACGCAAGAGCCTCGTGACTGCTCTCTCTCCTCCTCCCCCGCAGATCCGGCCAAGAGCCACCACCCCACCACTCCCTCGATGAGAGGACCCTCAGCCATGCCGTCGACCAGATACACACTCGTCACGGGCGTTGCCGCACTCGCCGTCCTTGCCACCGGATGTGCCGGGGCCGGAGGCGGCGGCAGTGACAGCGGCGCCAAGAGCATCAACGTGCTCATGGTCGGAAACCCGCAGATGGAAGACATCGCGAAGCTCACGAAGGACACCTTCACCAAGGACACCGGCATCAAGGTGAACTTCACGATCCTTCCCGAGAACGAACTGCGGGACAAAGTCACCCAGGACATCGCCACCAAGGCGGGCCAGTACGACGTCGCGACCATCGGCGCCTATGAGGTGCCCGTCTGGGAGAAGAGTGGCTGGCTGCACGAGCTGGGCTCGTACGCCGACAAGGACAAGAGCTTCGACGAGGCCGACCTGCTCAAGCCGATGGTGCAGTCGCTGTCCGGGTCGGACGGCAAGCTCTACGCCCTGCCGTTCTACGGCGAGTCGTCCTTCCTCATGTACAACAAGGACGTCATGAAGGCGAAGGGCATCACGGTGCCCGAGCGGCCGACCTGGCAGCAGATCGCCGACATCGCGGCCAAGGTCGACGGCGCCGAGCCCGGCATGAAGGGCATCTGCCTGCGCGGTCTGGCGGGCTGGGGCGAGCTCGGGGCCCCACTGACCTCCGTGGTCAACACCTTCGGCGGCACCTGGTTCACCAAGGACTGGAAGGCGCAGGTCAACAGCCCGGCGTTCAAGAAAGCCACCAACTTCTACGTCGATCTGGTCAAGAAGCACGGCGAGTCGGGAGCGGCACAGGCCGGCTTCACCGAGTGCCTGAACGCGATGAGCCAGAAGAAGGTCGCGATGTGGTATGACGCGACCAGCGCGGCCGGATCACTGGAAGACCCCGCCTCCAGCAAGATCGCCGGCCACGTCGGTTACGCCTACGCGCCGACCGTCGAGACCAAGAGCAGCGGCTGGCTGTGGAGCTGGGCGTGGGCCATGCCCAAGACCACCAAGAAGGCGGACGCCGCCTCGAAGTTCATGCTGTGGGCCTCCAGCAAGAAGTATGAACAGCTGGTCGGCGAGAAGCTCGGCTGGGCACGTGTCCCGGCCGGCAAGCGGGCCAGCACGTACGACATCCCGCAGTACCAGAAGGCGGCCGGTTCGTTCGGTGACCTCACCCTGAAGTCCATCGAGGGAGCCGACCCGGCCAACCCCGGTGTCCAGCCCCGCCCCACGGTCGGCATCCAGTACGTGGCCATCCCCGAGTTCCAAGACCTGGGAACCAAGGTCACCCAGGAGATCTCCGCCGCCATCGCCGGCAAGACCACCGTGGACAAGGCACTCGACGACGGCCAGAAGCTCGCCGAGGAAGTCGCCAAGAACTACCAGAAGTAGCCCCTCAGCGCTCGGCCGGTCCCCTGGTCGGCCGAGTCCTGGCTGCCCTGTCCGGTCTCCCCAGTGCCCCAAGGGTCTGGGAGGTTTTCCCATCCGGCGGAGAAAGGCCCATGACCACACTCACCGCTCCCCCCAAGACCGCACCGCCGCCCGCCGGCCACCGGTCGCCCTCCGGTGTCAGCAAGTGGCGGCGCCGTATTCCGCTGCTGCCGGCGCTGATCTTCACCATCGTCGTCACGCAGCTGCCGTTCGTGGCCACGCTCGTGATCTCCACCTTCCAGTGGAACATCCTCAGGCCGGGCGACCGGCACTTCACCGGCCTGTCCAACTACGCGTTCGTCTTCACCGACGAGCGGCTGCGCGCGGCGGTGCTCAACACCGTCGTCCTCACCGCGTCGGTGGTGCTCATCAGCGTGCTCCTGGGCCTTGGCCTGGCCATGCTGCTAGACCGCCGCTTCATCGGCCGCGGACTGGCGCGTACCCTGCTCATCGCCCCGTTCCTCGTCATGCCGGTCGCCGCGTCGCTGCTGTGGAAGCACGCCATCTACAACCCCGACTACGGCCTGCTCAACGGCACCCTCAACGCCGTCTACCGGCTGTTCGGCGCCTCCAATGGCCCCACCGTCGACTGGATCTCCTCCTACCCCATGCCCGCCGTCGTGGTCTCGCTGGTGTGGCAGTGGACGCCGTTCATGATGCTGATCCTGCTGGCCGGCCTGCAGTCGCAGCCCGGTGACGTGCTGGAGGCGGCCCGCATGGACGGGGCGGGGGCCATGGCGACCTTCCGCTACATCACCCTGCCGCACCTGCGCCAGTACCTGGAGCTGGGCATCCTGCTCGGCACGATCTACGTCGTGCAGACCTTCGACGCCGTCTACACCATCACCCAGGGCGGCCCCGGCTCCCAGACCACCAACCTGCCCTACGAGATCTACCTGACCATGTTCCGCAAGTACGAGTACGGCCAGGCGGCCGCCGCCGGCGTCGTCGTCGTCCTCGGCTCGATCGTGATCGCGACCTTCGCGCTGCGCACCATCGCGTCGCTGTTCCGCGAGGAGGTATCCCGATGACCCACGCAGCAGTCGCCGCCCCGGGGGCCAGGTTCAAGAAGCTCCTGCGTGACAAGGACGACCCCAGCTCACCGCGCCTGTCACCCCTGTGGACCTTCGTCGCCTGGCTCGCCACCCTGGCGTTCTTCGCGCCGGTGGCATGGATGGTTCTCACCTCCTTCCACAAGGAGGCGGACGCGGCCACCAACCCGCCGACTCCCTTCGCTCCCCTCACCTTTGACCAGTACAAGCTGCTGTTCAGCCGGGACATCACCCCCTTCCTCCTGAACTCGGCCATGGCCAGCGTCATTTCGACACTGCTGGTGCTCGTTCTGGCGGTGCCGACGGCCTACGCGCTGTCCATCAAGCCGGTCGAGAAGTGGACCGACGTGATGTTCTTCTTCCTGTCCACGAAGTTCCTCCCGGCCATCGCGGCCCTGCTGCCGGTGTACCTGATCGTCAAGGACGTCGGGATGCTGGACAACGTGTGGACGCTGATCGTCCTCTACACCGCCATGAACCTCCCGATCGCGGTGTGGATGATGCGCTCGTTCCTCGCCGAGGTCCCCAAAGAGATCCTGGAGGCGGCCGAGGTCGACGGGGCCAACCTGTTTACCGTGCTGTGGCGGGTCGTCGCACCGATCGCCATGCCCGGTCTCGCCGCCACCTCGCTGATCTGCTTCATCTTCAGCTGGAACGAGTTCATGTTCGCGGTCAACCTCACCGCGACGCAGGCCTCCACCGCGCCGGTCTTCCTCGTCGGCTTCATCACCAACGAGGGCCTTTTCCTGGCCAGGCTGTGCGCGGCGGCCACGCTGGTGTCGCTGCCGGTCCTCATCGCCGGGTTCGCTGCCCAGGACAAACTGGTCCGCGGCCTTTCCCTGGGAGCCGTGAAGTGAGAGCTGCCGTCATCACCCAGCCCGGAAGCATGGAGATCACCACCGTCGACGATCCCGCCCCTGGCCCGCGGGAGGTCGTCGTAGAGGTGTCGGCCTGCGGACTGTGCGGCACCGACCTGCACATCCTCCAAGGGGAGTTCGCGCCGAAGCTGCCCGTCATCCCCGGCCACGAGTTCGCCGGTGAGATCGTCGCTCTCGGCTCCGCCGTCACCGAACTCGCCGTCGGAACCCGGGTCGCGGTGGACCCGTCGCTGTACTGCTTCGAATGCCACTACTGCCGCATCGGCCAGAACAACCTCTGCGAGCGGTGGGCCGCGATCGGAGTCACCAACCCGGGCGCCGCCGCCGAGTTCGTGGCCGCCCCGGTCGCCAACTGCGCGGTCCTGCCCGAGAACGTACGGACCGAGGACGCAGCCCTGATCGAGCCCCTGTCCTGCGCCGTACGCGGCTACGACGTGCTGCGCAGCCGCCTCGCCTCCCGCGTACTCGTCTACGGCGCCGGAACCATGGGCCTGATGATGCTCCAGCTCGCCAAGGCCACCGGTGCCGCGAGCGTCGACGTCGTCGACGTCAACGCCGAACGACTGGCAACGGCACGGCAGTTGGGCTGCTCCGCGAGCGCCGCGTCGGCCGACGAGCTCCGTCCGCCGAAGTACGGCTGGGATCTGGTCGTCGACGCCACCGGCAACGCCAAGGCCATTCAGGACGCCCTCGGCCGGGTCGGCAAGGGCGGCACCTACCTGCAGTTCGGTGTGGCCGACTACGCCGCCCGCGCCACCATCGAGCCGTACCGGATCTACAACCAGGAGATCACGATCACCGGCTCGATGGCCGTCCTGCACAGCTTCGAGCGCGCCGCTGACCTCTTCGCCACCGGCGTCATCGACCCGGACGTCTTCATCAGCGACCGCCTCCCGCTGGCGGCGTTCCCGGACGCGATCGCCCGCTTCCAGGCAGGCACCGGCCGCAAGATCCAGATCCAGCCCGGACTCGGGGACACGTAGGACCCACGGCACATCCCTGCACGTCTCCCCCACCCGTCGAGCCACGCGTCGACCGCCCACCCCGCCGGCGCCGCCCGACCGCCACGAAACGGAGCACCACCCCCATGCCCCAGCAGATCCGCCGCGTCCTCGTCCGGTCGATCGACGACATCACCGTGGAGCACATCCCCGCGCCGACCGCCGACGAGGGCGAACTCCTCGTCCGCACCGCCGTGGTGGGCGTCTGCGGCTCCGACACCCACGCCGCCCAGGGCCACCACCCGTTCATGCCCCTGCCCTACCACCCCGGACACGAGGCGGTCGGCGTCGTCGCCGCCACAGGCCCGGGCGTCGACGGGTTCGCCCCGGGCGACCGGGTGATCGTCGAGCCGAACCTCTTCTGCGGGCGGTGCCCCCAGTGCCGTACCGGCCGATACAACATCTGCCAGGAACTGACGGTCTTCGGCTGCCAGACCCCCGGCGCCATGACGGATCTGTTCACCATCCCCGCCGACCGCGTCCACCGCGTCCCCGCCGGCATGACCGACCTCGAGGCCGCTCTCGTCGAACCGCTGGCCACCCCGGTGCACGCCGTGGCCAAGGCCGGTGACCTCACCGGACGTGCGGTCGTCGTCCTCGGCGCCGGGCCCATCGGTCTGCTCGTGCTCGCCGCCGCCCGGCACGCGGGGGCCGCCGCGATCGCCGTCACGGACCTGCTGCCGGGCAAGCGGGAGCGCGCACTGCGCCTCGGCGCCGACGCCGCTCTGCCCGCCGACGCCGCCGACCTCACCGAGCAGGCCCGCCAGGCGCTCGGCGCACCGGTCGACGTGGTCTTCGACTGCGTGGCCCGCGAGCAGTCCATGGCCCAGGCCACCGACCTGGTCACCAAGGGCGGCCGGATCATCGTCGTCGGCGTCGGCGCCGCCGGAACCACCCCCGTACGCCTCGACCTGATCCAGGACCGCGAGATCAGCGTCGAGGGCACGCTGATGTACACGGCCGACGACTACCGCACCGCCATCGCCCTGATCGCCTCGGGCGCCGTCGACACCGACGAGATCGTCACCGCCACGTTCCCCCTGGAGGAGGCGGCCAAGGCCTTCGCCGCCTCCCTGGCCCCGGAACACGTCAAGGTGCTGGTCACCGTGGAAGCGCCCTAGTGGCCGCTGAGAGCGGCCGACCGGGCCGGGCGGAAGCCGGGAGGCGTCGGCAGGCGACGCCTCCCGGCTCCTCCCCACCCGTGTGCGAGACTTCGAGGTCGAAACCTCGCGGCGCCGCCACGCACCGCGAGGCTGACGCAGCACGGCCCGCCCCCAGCCGCGCGCCGGACACAGGAAACGAAGGGGAGGGAGAGCCGTAGTGGTCGCCAGGACCCGGTCGTCGCAGGCCGCTGTGGAGGAGCGGCGTCAGGCCGTCCTACGCCATGTCGTGGAACACGGCGAGACCCGCATAGACGAGCTCGCCGACCACTTCGGCGTCAGCCTGATGACGATGCACCGCGACCTCGACGACCTCGCCAAGCGTTCCCTTCTCCGCAAGGAACGCGGCCGGGCCGTCCCCTTCCCCGCGGTGACCATGGAGACAGCGACCCGCTTCCGCGAGAGCACCGCCCTCGCGGCGAAGGCCGCTGTCTGCCGCGCCGCGCTCGGCCGCATCAGGCCCGGCAGCACGGTCCTCATGGACGACTCCACCACCCTGTTCCCCCTGGCCCCCGCCCTCGCGGAACTCGACCGGCTGACCGTCGTCACCAATTCGGTGGGCCTGGCGCAGCGGCTCGGCTCCGCCCCCGGAGTGCAGGTCGCCCTGCTCGGCGGGCGGTATCACGGCGACTTCAACTCCTGCACGGGCCCCGAGGTGACCCGCGCCCTCTCCCGTATCCGCGCCGACGTGGCCCTGATGTCAGCCACCGCCGTCCTCTCGGGCCAGCTCTTCCACCCTCTGAGCGAGTACGTCGAGGTCAAGCTGGCCATGCTCGCCTCCGCCGAGCGGGCCCTGCTCCTCGTGGATCATTCGAAGTTCGGCAAGACCGCCACCCACGCGTACGGCACGGTGGCCGACTACGAGACCGTCATCACCGACACCGGCACCTCCGACGCGGAGATCGCGGCCCTGAAAAGCCTCGGTGTTCCGGTCGAAACAGTCGATCCCGGAGACAACACGCCGTGATACACGCCCTGTTCGAAACCCCCAGCGCCTACCGGCCCACCGCCGCGCAGATGGCCGCTCCCGTCCCGCCGGTCGAGGCCGTCCTCTTCGACTTCAGCAACACGATCTTCCAGATGATCGACCTGGAGACGTGGCTGCACCGAGTCGGCGCGGCATGCGGCCGTGCAGCCGCGCTGGACGAGGAGGGCGCCGTGCCCGAGATCGCACGGCAGTTGCGGGACGCTTTCCGGCTGCCCGCCGTCGCCGCCCTCCAAGAGGGCCGCGACCTCTCCTCACACCAGCACCGCCGTGCCATGCGCGGCTGGTGGGAGCACGTAGACTTCCTGCGGGGCGTCGAGGAAACGGCCTATGGGGAACTCACCGCCCCCGACGCCTGGCTGCCCTACTCCGACACCCAGCCCACACTCCGTGCCCTGCGCGCCCGCGGACTGCGCATCGGCATCGTCAGCGACTTCGCCTGGGACCTGCGGGTCCACTTGGCCCACGCCGGGCTGGAGGACCTGATCGACGTCTGCGTCATCTCCTGCGAGGTAGGCCGCGAAAAGCCCGATCCACAACTGTTCCTCAAGGCGTGCGCAGACCTCGGCGCCGACCCCCGCGCCACCCTCATGGTCGGCGACAACCCGGTTCGCGACGGCGCCGCCACAGCCTGCGGCCTGCGTGCCTACATCCTTCCGGCCGAACAACGCACCGGCGACCGGGGCCTGGCCGAAGTCCTCCGGCTCGTGGCCTGACCTACCGCCCGGCGACGGCTGGAGACGAGGGGGCGGCGAACGCCCCTCCACTATCGCGCCCGGGACCCGTAAGGAAAACGTGTGGCGCGTCGCCGCTCGGTGAGCCGCAGTTGCCGCTCGCGCACGCTGCCTCCGCTTGAGGGCCGTGCGGTCGACCCGCACAGAGGCGTCAGGACGCCACCGGCGGAGTCCGGCGGCTCACCGCGCCGTGCTCGGCGAGCGCGGCGCGGTGTCACCGGCACCGTTGCCCAGAGGTAGGCGACGGAGCGCGCCCATGCGTGCCGTCAGGTACGGGTCGTGAGGATGCTGAGCGTGTTGGCGGCGACGATGGCTGAAATGGCGGCCCACTCGGTCCAGCCCAGGCTCTGGCCCAGGACGATCCAGCCGACCACGGCCGCCAGGACGGGGTTGACGCTCATGAAGAGCCCGAAGGTCTGGGCCGGTACCCGGCGCAGGGTGACGAGGTCTGCCAGATACGGGACAGCTGAGGAGAGGACGCCGGCGGCGAGGGCGTAAGCGGCTGCCCCCGCGGTCGGAGGATGCTCGACGACCAGGACGATTCCGACCGGCAGGAACATCAGGGCGGAGAATCCGGAGGCGGCCGCCGATCCTTGCACTCCGGGGATGCGTCGGCCGACGGTGCGGTTGAGCAGGATGTACGACGCCCAGCAAACGGCGGCCAGCAGCCCGAGGCCCATCCCCAGATAGTCGGTGGAAGGCTGCGGGCGCATCAGCGTGACGACGCCCGCCGCGGCGATCAGCGCACAGCACGCGTCCACGCGGCGGCGTGAGGCGGCGAGGGCGATGCTGAGCGGCCCGAGGAACTCCAAGGTCACCGCGAGGCCGAGGCCGATGCGGTCGATGGCGCTGTACAGGGACAGGTTCATTGTTCCGAACACCAAGGCCAACAGCAGGACAGGCCACCACTGCTCCTTGGTGAAGGTGCGCAGACGGGGCCGGCCAACGGCCACCAGGACGATCGCAGCGACATACTGGCGTACGGCGACGACACCTATAGGGCCGAGAACGGGGAAGGCCAGGGAGCCGATCGCGGCGCCGGTCTGGTTGGACAGGCCGCTGCCGAGCATGGTCACCACGCCGGCCAGGCGCTTTCCGAAGGGTTTCGGGGCGGAGGGCGACGTGACGGTTTGGTGCGCGGGTCCTGCCGAGCGTCCGGGGGCTGCTTGCATGCCCCGATCCTGCGACCACACGGGCCATGTACAAAATGCATCAGCCTCGCTATCTATACGCTTGGGTCATGGATGTGGAGCTACGGCAGTTGCGCTGTCTCGTCGCGATCGTCGACGAGGGCAGCTTCACCGACGCCGCCATCGCGCTAGGAGTCTCCCAGGCCGCCGTGTCCCGCACGCTGGCCTCCCTCGAACGCGCCCTCGGTGTACGGCTGCTGCGGCGGACCTCCCGTGAGGTGAGTCCCACGGGGACAGGGCTGCGCGTGGTGGGGCATGCCCGGCGTGTGCTCGGAGAGGTGGACGATTTGGTTCGGGAGGCCACCTCAGGTCATGCCTACCTTCGGGTCGGTTACGCCTGGTCTGCTGTCGGCCGCCATACGCTGGCTTTTCAGCGCCGCTGGGCCGAGCTGCGCCCCGAGACGGAACTGCAGCTCGTCCGCGTCAACTCCTCCACAGCCGGGCTGGCGGAGGGGGCCTGCGACCTGGCCGTGGTACGCAGGCAACTGGACGACCGCCGCTTCGACTCCGCCATCGTGGGGTTGGAAAGGCGATTGTGCGCCGTGGCGTCCGACGATCCCTTCGCCCGGCGCCGCTCCGTGAGACTCGCCGACTTCGGCGGGCGAACGCTGCTGATCGACCGGAGGACGGGCACCACCATGACGGAGCTGTGGCCGCCGGACTCCCGTCCGGCGACCAAGGAGACGAACGACGTCGACGACTGGCTGACCGCGATCTCCGTCGGACGCTATGTGGGTATGACGGCCGAGTCGACCGCGCACCAGTACCCGCGTCCCGGCATCGTCTACCGGCCGGTGCGCGACGCCGAGCCGATCGCGGTGCGGCTCGCCTGGTGGCGGGACGACCCGCATCCCGCTACCCAGGCCGCGATCGAGCTGCTCACGACGCTCTACCGGGCGGGATGACCAGATGTGCGTCATGTCAGCGCGGCCATCCCGTGGCGAACCGACGGACGCTCTCAACGGTGCCCTTCGGGGCGGCGTTCGCTTGCGTGATCGTGTCACCAGCCGGCACTTGGTGTGCCCCTGCCCTGAGCGCGTCGGTTGTGTGCAGCCAGGCAGCAGCTTGCTAGTCACATCTCCGGCGTTGCAGGGCGGCCCCGCATCTGATGGGCAGAGTGCTCGACCGGGCCTGGCTACGGGGCCTCTTCCTTCCCTGACGCTGCGCCATCCATGCTCGCCGGGCCACCCCTCCTCGCCGGACGGCAAAGCCCCACACCTATTGCATGGTGTCCAAGATCGTGACCAACTGCTCCCGAGTGGTCGTGGGATTGACGATGGCGAACCGGGTGACCGGCGCCCCCTGGTGAGAACTCGGGACCACGAGGGCGACCTGATCCTCGAGCAAGCGGTCCGACCAGGCGGCGTAGTCAGCGGCGGTCCAGCCCTCGCGCCGGAAGACGACCACCGAGAGTTCGGGGTCGCGCACCAGGGCCAGATGAGGCCTCACGGCGATCTCGGCCGCGATCTCCCGGCCAGGGCAAGACAACGCGAGATGGCTTCGCGGTATGCAGTGGCACCGTGCGTGGCCAGCGAGAACCACATAGGCAGTCCGCGGGCACGGCGGGTGAGATGAACGGCGTAGTCCGCGGGTTCCAGCCCGGAGTGCCATCGAGGACCTCGAGGTACTCCGCGTCCTGGGCGTGGGCCGACCGAGCCGCTCGGGGGTCGCGGTACAGCAGGGCGCACGCGTCGAAGGGCGCGAACCCCAGCCATTTGTGCGGGTCGACGGTCAGGGAGTCCGCCTCCTCCACGCCCCGGAACAGCTCCCGGCGTTCCGCGACCAGCATCGCCGCTCTCGCGCTGGTCCTGGCGATCGGCAAACGCCGCGACGACCAAGACCGGCCCCCGCGCGGCCAGTCCCCCACCGTGTCTCCTCCCCGAGATTCGCGGCGGATGATCCAGAAGGCTACCGAGCGCGGTCGTGATCGGCGATACGACGCTCTGCTCGATCAGTGACCTGACCTTGCGGACGCGCGCCAGTGCTGGGCCAGAGTGAGGTGGCCCGTCATATCGCTGGGCGGGCCGCACAGGAAGCCGCCAACCTCGCGGATGGCACGCTCTCTGCGGAGCCATGCTCGTCTCGGAGCCCGCGGCACTGCGGTGTGCCGAGGCTTGCGCCACACCCATGTCCGGTCGCGCGGTGCAAGGATGTAAAGGTGGACGAAGCACGAGGAACCGCTTCGCTGCGACTGGCGCTGCAGCAGACCGTAGCCGCCCTCGGTGCCGTCGGCGGCACGGTGTACCTGTGCTTCGACGGGCCTGAAGGCAGTCGGCGCCTGGGAGCAGCGGTGACCAGCGGAACACCCGGCGACTCCTCCCTTCTCCCGGAGGCGGCACGCATCGTCACTGAGCAGTGTGCATCGTGAAGTTGCAGGTCGCGGGTCTGGTGTGCGCGGGGTTCGCGATACTCGTGCCGGTCGCGGGTGGATGACTTCGGTGAAGATCGTCGGTCATCGGGAGACTTCGCGGTTCGTCAGGACCAGCAGGGCCCTGACCAGGATGGTCGCCCACTTCGGGTCGGTGCGGACCTTGCCGAGGAACCCGCCAGTTCTTGAGATGGGCGAAGCCGTGCTCGACCGGGGCCCGGACGCGGCCAGTGCCTTGTTGGACAGTTTCTGCCCTCGGGTCAGGGGCCGGTTACGGGCGGCCTTGTAGCCGGTGATCACCGTCGGGTCGGTGTCCGGGCCACTGTCGTCGAGGCCGACGAAGCCCAGGTCGGCGATGGCGCCGAGCCCGGCCGCCCGCAGTTTCGCGGTGAGCTGGTCGTGGCGGCAGGCGGTGATCTCCGAAGATCGTCCGGGGCGGGCCGCCGAGACCCACAGCAGGCGGCCCCGGTCGTCGGTGAGCGCGATCACCAGCAGGCCATGGCATTTGTGCTTGCCGGAGTAGTCCTTCCGGTTCGCCGTGCCGGTGCGCCGCCGGGTCCGTATCAGGGTGCCGTCGAGCAGAACCACCCCGCCACCCGTTCGGGCGATCTTCTTGAGTGCGCGGTCCAGGCGCGGGGCGCGGGCGGCGAGCAGGCCGACGGCCTCCCGCACCCACCGGGTGATGGTGGTGCGGTGCACTGCGTTCCCGCCGGTGAGGTCACCGGGCCGCTGGTCACAGCGCAGCACCGCCAGCACGATGCCGGCGATCTTCACCGCGGGCAGGGCCCGCCACCGCGAACCGATCTTCTTCAAGTGGCCGCGTATCACGGTGGCGAGGTAGTTCAGGGTGGCGCTCGACAGCGGCAGGCGGGCGGTGCAGACAAGGCCGTCAGGGCCCTCGACGGGGCTGGTGTTGTTCTTCACGAAACACGTCAACTGCCGTCGGGGGCCCGCCGGTTACGCCCCGACTCTCCGTCCCGGTGTGGCTACCGGCGTGCGGTGAACCGTCCGTCGGGCCGTTTGTGCAGCCAGCCGCGATCGGCGAGCCTGGTCATCTTCGCGCGCAGCGGTTCCAGCTTCCCGCGCGCTGCCGTCTCAAGTCCCAGTTCCTCGCCCACCGTCCTGACCTGCACCGGCCGGTCCGCGGCCCGTACGATCGCCAGGATCTTGCGGTAATCGCCGGGCAGCGCGGCCTCGTCGAGGCCCTCGCCGCGGTGCGGGATCAGCAGGACCGCCCTTCCCGCCACCCGGGCGGGCGCCGGGGAGGAGGCCACGGCGCTTTCCGCTTCGGCCCGGTCCTGCTCGGCCAGCCGGTTCAGGACCCGCTCGGCGACCAGCAGTTCCTCCCGCTCGGCCTGGACTTCCTGCTGCTGCTTGGCCAACTCCTCGGCGAGCGCGTCCAGTTCGCTCCGGCGAGCGGTGATCCGCTCCAGGTCTCCCATACCCTGCACCCTCCCGCGATCTCACCGCGTACCGCTCCGGTCACGGATCGTAGGAGCGGTCCCGAGACGAGCGCAGCGGAACCCGAGAACCGCCTCAGCCGACAGGGCAGACGATCTTCACCATGGACACCCGCCGCCGACCGGCACGAGCACGGCAACTCGCCCGCACACCAGCCCACCTCACCTGCACGTTTCACGATGCACGGATCTCACTGAGGCGGCCACCGCCCGGGCGATCCGCGCCGCAAAGTGGTGTGGCTGCCGACGGCACTCGGTCGGTCCTTCGCCGCACACACAGGTGTGGCAGCTGTTCCGCTGTGCCGCGAGGGACGCATGGTCGGAGTGATGGCCATCCTGACCACCCGGCCAGGGCCGCTCACCGCCGTGGAGAAGAGCCGCCTCGAAGTGGCGGCCCGGTCGGTCGCAGACCGGCTGGGGCCCGGCACGGGAGACCAGCACGCCGCACCACCACCCCTCTGGGAGGCACGGGAAACCGTCCGTGTCGGGGCATGGGACTGGAACATACACACCGGCGACATCGTCTGGGACGACGAGATGCCCCTCGTGCTCGGCATCTCGCCGGACTTCTTCGACGGGCGGATCGAGACTTGGCGCAGGCTGATCCATCCCCAGGACTTGCCGACCGTGGTGACCCAGGCGGAGCAGGCCCTGCGTCAAGGCGGAGAGTACATGGTCAGGCACCGAGTGCGACGTCCCGACGGCAGCGTGGGGTGGGTAGAGGCCAGGGGCCGGATCATCGAGGGAGACGATGGCAGGCCGGCCCGTATGGTGGGCCGCCTGTGGGAGACCACCGAAGCGCGGGCTGCATGGGACTCGGTCGGCCGCGCGCTGCAGCACATGAGCGACGGCTTCCTCGCAGTCGACTCGTCCGGGCGGATCATGTATGTCAACGAACGGGCGCAGGAACTTCTCGGCCCCTCGGGCGACCTCAGTGGCCGAGCGTTGTGGGAGCTGCCGGCGGTCGGAGTGCCCGGTCTCGAGGCGCGGTGTCGCAGGGCTGCGGTAGACAACATCGCCACAGGTCTCGATGTGCGGTCGCCGACCAGCCGGCGCTGGTACCACCTGCGGATCATCCCCGTGCCCGACGGTTGGACGGTCTATCTGAGCGACGTCACGGAGAAGCGGGAGAAGCGGGCCAGGCATGCCGCCGAGGAGCGCGCGGCCGCCGAGCGCACCGCACGCATCGGGGGGCTGACCAGGGCGCTGGCCGAGGCGCTCACCGTGCAGGACGTGGTCAGTGCCGTCGCAGAGCGGGTGCTGCCGCTCTTCGGAGCCACCGGGCTGATCGTGCAGGCCTTCGGCCCCGGCGGGGTCCAGACTGTCGAATCGGTCGGTTACCCCCGCTCGTACGTCGACCGGCTTCGCGACCAGCCTGAGAACAGCCCTCTCAACCAGGCGCTCCGCGACGGTGTGCCGAAATTCATCGACTCACCGCAGGAGCTTCAGGCCCACTTTCCCGGGCTGGGCGCCTTCGCGGCCTTGGGGGGAAAGCGCGCATGGGCCTTTCTTCCGCTTCTGGTCTCCGGGCGCGTCGTGGGCGGTTGCGTCATCTCCTTCAACCGACCGCGCCGCCTCAAGGATGCTGAGCGTGGGCTGCTGATCGCGCTGAGCGGACTGCTGGCTCAGACCCTTGAGCGGGCCCGGCTGTACGACGCCGAGCACCATCGCGCACAGGAATTGCAGCGTGGACTGCTTCCGCGCGCATTGCCGTTGCTGCCCGCGGTCACCGCCGCCGCTTGCTACCATCCCGCCAGCGAGGGCGCGCTCGGCGGCGACTGGTACGACGTCATCCCTCTGTCCGGCGATCGCGTCGCGCTGGTCATCGGCGACGTCATGGCCCACGGTCTGTCGGAGGCAGCCACCATGGGCCGACTGCGCACCGCGGTGCACGCCTTCGCCGGTCTCGAAGTGCCTCCCGACGAGGTGCTGTCGCACCTCAACGACCTGGTCAGCGATCTGGGCGAAGACTTCTACGCCACCTGCCTGTACGCCTTGTATGACCCCGCAACCGGAACCTGTGTCACCTCCTGCGCCGGGCACCCCCCGCCGGCCGTGGTGGACCCCGACGGCACGGTCCGTCTCCTCGACCTGGCAGCCGATCCGCCGCTGGGAGCGGCCATACCCCCGTTCGAGACCACCGAACTGGTGCTGCCCGAGGGCAGCCTCCTGGTGCTCTACACAGACGGGTTCGTAGAGTCCGCTCATCGCGACATCGACGCCGGCATCGCGGAGCTGACTGCCGCCCTCGCCATCCCATCGGACACCACGAGGCCTGCGTCAGAGCCGGCCGGGCAGCGCACGTGGTCGGACGGGCAGGAGCAGACGAACGAGGTCGAGCGTCTGGACCAGCTGTGTGCCTCGCTCACTTCCGCCATGCTCCCCGAACTCGAGCACACAGATGACGACGCGGCCGTGCTCGTCGCCCGTGTCCATGCGCTGCCCGCTGAGACCATGGCCACCTGGACGCTTCCAGAGGATCCGGTCGCGGCCGGCCAGGCCCGCGCGCACATCCGCAGCCAACTGGCTGAATGGCAGCTGGACGACTTGGTGATGACGACGGAGTTGCTCGCCAGCGAGATGGTGGGCAACGTCGTGCGCCATGCCAAGGGCCCGCTGCGACTACGGCTCGTCCGCAGCCGGGCCCTCATCTGCGAGGTCTATGACGGTAGCCTCACCACCCCCCGCATCCGCCGTGCCCGGGACACCGACGAAGGTGGACGCGGACTCCAGTTGATCGCCGCGCTCAGCCAACGCTGGGGCGTCCGCTACATGTTCGACGGCAAGTGCATCTGGACCGAGCAGCCGCTGCCTGACGCTCCGCCCACGCACACGGCAGGCCTTGCCAAGGGCTGACCACCAGATGCGCCGCCCAGGAGGGCGCACGCGAGACACGCGGCCCGGGCCAGGGGGCGGCTGCCCGTGATCTTCGTCCGTGGTCGTCCGTGTGAAGACAGAGCTACTGAAGCTCGGCCAACGGACTCCGGCGGCGGATCGAGCAGAAGTCGGCGCCGTAAGGGGCGGAGAGAAAACAGGGGGCGACAACAACGATGTGGCGCTGAAGTGGGTGATCTGCCCAAGCGGCTCGGCTGGGCCGGGCCTCGCGCCGGGTGGTCGGGCCATCGCCGAGAAGGCAACCGCAGCGCCGCGGTGGCCTCCCTGTCCGCTCCGCGCGAGCGGGCAGTCCACGCGACAAGCCCCGAACTGCGGGGCCGCGCCGGAACTCAACGCCCTGAACACCACCCTCGGCTGCGAGGGCTGGCCGGTCGGGGGGCACTCCAGTCCGGCCCGGTCCCTCAGCGGCTCTTCCACCCCGGTACGGCTGGTGCAGAGCCGCTACGACAACGCCACCCCCACCGCCCTGGGCGAGGTCCGTGGCCCGGCAGTTGGGCACGGGCCGTGACACCTCAGACGCTGGCTTCACGCCTCGGAGACGCTGACCACATCGATCATGCGGTTCAGTCTGGCGCGGGCCCGGGCCACATCGGCCTGGGCCACTCTGATCTCGGCGGTGGCCCGCGCCACGTCCGCCACCGCGTACGACAGTGCGGTAACCGACGTGCTGCTCAGCGAGGCAGCGATCCGCCCCAAGGCCCCTCGGCTGTGCCGAAGCGTGACGGTGAGGGTGCGGGATACGTTCTCCGGGGCCGTGGGGCGGGAGACGCGGGAGTCGTCGTGTTGCATGGCGAGTTGTTTCCTGTCTGGTCTTCTCGGCCGGGTGAGGCCGCTTGTGTCAGGGGCGCGGGTAGCGAAAACAAAAAGACCCCTCGCGGAATGCGAGAGGTCTGCGTGCGGACGACGGGTAACCGGGGATCTTCCTGGTCAGCTCCGGGTCGGCACGCTGCCACTAATAATCGGGTGGCGCTGCATAGTCGGGATCTTTCCACGACCTGACTGCCGCAGAAAGGGTCATCTCAGGATACGGATGGCGGTGAGTCCTAGTCTTCATGGCATTGCCTCGCTCGGCATCCGCGGTCGGATCCGGCTCGTGACACAACCGCGCTGACCACACTGCCGGGCGCACAGCCGGAGAGAGTCGCGTCCTCCAGCTACGCGCCTTCAGACAGTTGGGGTGACGCTGGCGCCGCGCCAGTTGGTCAGGGTGACGTTGGGGTCGTCGACGAGAGAGGGGAAGAGGAAGGAGTCCACGATCGCGGCTGCCCCGTCAACCCACCGAGGCTCCATGTGAGCGTCGTCGGCCCAGGAATCGCGAACTGCAGGGGTGATGGCGACCGGGCCAGCAGGGTGTCCGCGCCGGGGAGGACGAGAGGCAGCTCCTCCTCGGTCGCATACACGGTGTCCACGAGCTTCTCGATACGTTCGGCGCCGGGTGGCACGCTGCCACGGTGCAGAAACGACGAGTTGGTCAACCACGTCCGCCTCCGCTCGGGACGGTGCCGGTCAAGCGGCCTCACCTCCGGTGGGGGCGATACCCGCAGTGGTCTCCACCGACAGCAGGGCGTTCTGCCGTCCGGAGCCGAGCCAGCGCACCACGGCCACCAGGGCGAGGGCGAGGATCGCGAAGGCGATGAGAATCGCGCTGACCGCGGTCACGCTGGGATCGATGTCGAAGGTCAGGGAGTTGTAGACCTGCACCGGCAGGGTGACGGTGTTGATCGAGGACAGGAACTGGGAGATGTAGAACTCGTCGAAGCTGGTGATGAAGGAGAAGACCGCTGCCGCGATCATGCCGGGGGCGGCGAGGGGGAAGGTGATCCGCCGGGCGATCGTCATGCGCCCGGCGCCCATGCTGGCCGCGGCGTCCTCCAGTCGCTCGTCGATCCCGCGCAGGGTCGCCACCAGGATCAGTACCGCGATCGGTGAGGCCAGCACGGTGTGGCCGAGGGCGATGGCGAGCGGGCTGCCCAGCATGGAGGCGGGCTCGAAGAGCAGGAACAGGCCCAGGGCGGTGACGATCTGCGGGATGAGCAGCGGTCCGAGGACCAGGGCGTAGACCGCGGAGCGCAGCGGCAGTTCGCTGCGGGTCAGCGCGGTCGCCGCGGTCACGCCGATGATCAGCGAGAACACGGTGCTGAGGCAGGCGATGAGCGCGCTCATCGACATTGCGGCCGGCCACTTGCTGCCATCGGCGAACAGCGCCTTGTACCAGGTCAGCGTCCAGGAGTCCGGCGGGAAGGAGCCGAAGGCGTTGCTGCTGAAGGAGGTGACGAGAATGACGACGATCGGCAGCGCCAAAAACAGCAGGATCACGGTGGCGACCGCGGTCAGGACGATCCGTCCGGTGAGTGTGCTGCGCAGCTCCATCATGACGTGCTCCTCTTTTTGGCGCTGGCACCGAGGGACGTGACGAGCTTGACCAGCAGCAGTCCGGCGAAGGTCATCAGCAGCAGGACGACGCCCTCGGCGGCCGCCCCGTTCCACTGGTTCTGCTTCATCACCTGCTGGTTGATCAGGGTGGCGATCATCGTCTGCTGCGGGCCGCCCATCAGGGCCGGGGTGATGTAGTAGCCCAGCGAGAGGATGAAGCTGAGCAGGCCCGCGCTGGCCAGGCCAGGGGCGACCAGCGGCAGGTAGACCCGGCGGAAGATGGTCACGCGCCCGGCGCCCATGCTGGCCGCGGCGGCAAGCAGGCGGCGGTCCACGCCGCGCATCACGCCGTACAGCAACAGCACGGTGTAGGGCAGCATCACCGAGGTGGTGCCGATGACCACGCCGATCTCGTTGTAGAGCAACTGGAACGGCGCCCCGGGAACCCACAGATGGGCCATGGTCTCGTTCACCAGGCCCTTGTCGCCGAGCAGGATGATCCAGCCGTACGTGCGGACCAGGGCGCTGATGAAGTGCGGGACGACCACGATCAGCATGGCCACACCGGCCCACAGGGGCTTGAGCCGGGAGATCGCGTTCGCCAGGACGAACCCGAAGACGAGACTGAACAGCGCCGTCTCCGCGGAGATCCGCACCGTGGTGAACAGGACCGAGAGGTTGACGCCCGTCAGCGCCTCGGCGTACCAGTGCAGGGTGAGCGAGCCGTCGGTGTTCTTCAGGCTGAGAAACAACGTGCTGAAGATGGGGTAGACGAACAGCACCAGCAGAAAGACGACGACCGGCAGGGCGTAGAGGAGGCCGACCCGGGTCCTGCGGGAGGCCAGGCACTTGCGCGGACGGGCGGGGGCGGTGGCGGTGAGGGCGGCCATTTTGCTCAACCTCCCTGTTCGGTGGGGAAGAGG
This sequence comes from Streptomyces hawaiiensis, assembly GCF_004803895.1. Taxonomy (NCBI): domain Bacteria; kingdom Bacillati; phylum Actinomycetota; class Actinomycetes; order Kitasatosporales; family Streptomycetaceae; genus Streptomyces; species Streptomyces hawaiiensis. Next base: position 973,925 of record NZ_CP021978.1, read on the forward strand.
TTGACGTCCTCCGGGTCGGCGGTGATCCCGATCCGCTCGCCGGTGACGGGTCCGCGGCCGGCGGGTACTTCCAGGCGCAGCAGCGGCGCGTCCCCGCCGTCGACCCGTACGCCGGCGCGCACCAGAGTGCCCACATACGCGGCGGTCTCCACCGTGCCCGCGCAGAAGCCTTCGTCCAGGGCGCAGGCCCGCAATCGGCCCGGCTGGACGGCGACCTTGACCTGGGTTCCCGAGGCCAGGTCGTGGCGGCGTGCCTTCAGCAGGCCGCCGGACTGGTCCAGGCGGACCACGGTGTGCTCGTCGGTGTTCTGCAGCACATGGCCGGGGAGGAAATTGGCCGCGCCGAGGAAGTCCGCGACGAACGGGGTCCTCGGGCGTTCGAACAGTTCCCTGGGCGTGTCGAACTGCTCGATCAGGCCGTTGCGCATCACCGCGATGCGGTCGGACATGACCAGCGCCTCCTCCTGATCGTGCGTCACATAGATGACGGTCAGACCGAGTTCCTGCTGAATGGTCTTGATCTCGACCTGGAGCTGGTCGCGGAGCTTCTTGTCCAGGGCGCCGAGCGGCTCGTCCATGAGGATGACCGGCGGCCGGTAGACCAGCGCGCGGCAGAGGGCGACGCGCTGCTGTTGACCGCCGGACAGCTCACGGGGCTTGCGGTTGCCGAAGCCGGACAGACCGGCGATCTCCAGCGTCTCCCAGACCCGCCTGCGGATCTCGTCCTTCGGCACTCCGCGCAGCGTGAGCGGGAAGGCGACATTCTCATGGACGGTCATGTGCGGGAAAAGCAGGTACTGCTGGAAGACGAAACCGAGGTTGCGTTTCTGCGGGGCGAACCGCGTGACGTCGCGGCCGCCGACGGTGATGGTGCCGGAGTCGGGTTCGCAGAACCCGGCGATCATCATCAGGGTCGTGGTCTTGCCCGACCCCGAGGCGCCGAGGAAGGTGACGAACTCCCCGGCGGCGATCTCCATGGACGCCTCGTCGACGGCGACGACGTCCCCGTACGTCTTGCGCAGGGCGACTACCGACAGCGCTTTGCCGGTCGTGGTGGCCGGCTTGCCGCCGGCCACCTCGACGGACGGTGCTGCCACACCGAATTCAGCCACGAGCCCACTCCAACCAACGCTTGTTGACGGCGGCTTCGTTCTTGAGCCACCAGTCGACGTCCAGGTCGAAACCCTTGTCGTAGTACTGCGGCGCACCGACGAGTGAATTGCGCTCCTCCTCGGTGAGCTTGCCGTAGACCACCGGGGAAGACGGGCTCGACGGGAAGAGCTTGACCAGGCTGGCCTGGACCTCGGGGCGCAGCGAGTAGTCCATGAGCTGGTAGGCGGCGTCCACGTGGGCCGCGCCCTTGGCGATGCCGTACCCCTGGAACTGGCGGCGGGCGCCGTTGAGCTGCCTCGCGACCGGGACGCCCTGCTTCTGCAAAACGGCGAGCCGGCCGTCCCAGACGGTGGACATCGTCACTTCCTGACGACTGAGGAGCACACCCGGGAGAGGGCCGCTGTCCCAGAACTTCTTGATGTCGGACCGCAGCCGGCTCAGCACCTTGAAGGCGCGGTCCACGTCGAGCGGGTACAGCTTGTCCATCGGGACGCCGTCCGCCAGCAGCGCGAACTCCAGCTCCGGCAGGTCGCCGTCCGCGCTGCACATCGAACGGCTGCCCTTGAACGCCCTGGTGTCCCAGAAGTCCGCCCACGACTCCGGCTTCTTGCCGCCGAAGGCGTCGGTACGGTACCCCATGCAGTTGGCGTAGAGGCTGTAGGCGACGGCATGGCCGGTGACCTGGGGCTCGGGGATCTTCGCGCTCTTCAGGCTCTTGATCCGGTCCAGGTCCAGCTTCTCCAGGGCGTCCAGGGCCGTGAACTTGGCGAGGTCCATCATCCCGATGTCGATGAGATCGAACTGGGGACGGCCCTGCTTGAACTGCGCCAGCATCTGGGTGCCCTCGACGTTGGTGACCTGGACATTGATGCCAGTCTCCGCGGTGAACGGCGTGAAGATCGCCTTCTGGCAGGCGTCGCCCCAGGAACCGCCGCTGTTGCGGACGACCACCGTCTTGCCGCCGCCCTTGCCGCCGCCGGACGCGGCGCGGCTGGTGCCGCTGCCACAGGCGGCGAGCGTCGGCAGGGCGGCAGCGGCGGCGAGACCGCCGGCGGTGCGGAAGAGAGTTCTGCGGCCTATCCGTTGTGCTTCCATCGGAGCGTCTCCTGCGATGCGGAGTGGATACGGGGAGTAGGCAATGCGGGGTGGGCAGTGCGGGGGCGTGCGGGGTCAGACGGCGCCGAGTGTGGTCGGTGCGAGGAAGTCGATGGGGTGTTCGGTGGTGCCGTCGAGGGCGAGGTCGGCGGCGATTTCGCCCATGGCGGGTGAGAACTTGAATCCGCCGCCGGAGAATCCGGCCATGACGATGAGGTCGTCCTGTCCGGGCAGGTGCCCGACGAGTGGGTTTCCCGATTCGGTGTAGCCCTCCATGTAGACGGACAGGCGTATGGGGTCGGGGTTGAGGTCGGGCATGAACTCGCGGATGAACTCGCGGAACAGGCCGAGTTCCGACGGGTCGACCGTGCGGTCCAGCCGTTCGGGATCAGGAACCTGGGCATAGTGGGCGCGGGACAGCCCGATCTTGACGGAGACGCCGTCGGGCGAGGGCAGTCCGTAACAGGCGTGCGGCGCACTGCGTACGAAGGCGGGGGCGCCGCCCGCGAACCAGTCGTGGGTGGTGGGGATGTGCCATGAGCTGATCACCCGGTGGATCTGCACCTCACGCGAGAGGTCCGGGAGCAGCGTGTTGATCCAGGGGCCGGCGGTCACGACCGCGGTGTCCACGTGGTCGGTGCCGTGGTCGGTGACGATGTCGACGCCGCCACCGGGCCGGGGGGTCACCTCCCGCACGGTGGTGTAGCGGTGCAGCCGGGCACCCAGCTGCCCGGCCCGCTCGGCGGCGGCCTGGACCGACGCCTCGGGCCTGATGGTGCCGCCGGCCCGGTCGAGGACGGCCGTGTGTCCTTCGGGCAGGACGTGCTGGGGGTAGCGGCGGGCGAGCTCGGCCCGGTCCAGGAGCTCGTTGTCCTTGAGACCGTGGTCGGTGATGGAGGACAGCAGGACCTGCATGGACGGCGATGCGGTCTCCCCCATCACCAGGCAGCCGTTGCGCGTGCGCAGCACCCGGCCCGTCTCCTGCTGGAGCTGCTCCCACATCCGGTCCGCGAGGCGCAGCAGCGGGAGGTACGCGGCGTCCCAGAGGTTGCCGGAGCGGAAGATCCGGGACTCGCCGCCGGCCGCACCTCGATCGTGCCCCGGGGCGTACCGGTCGTAGCCGACGACCTCGGCACCGCGGGCGGCCAGTCGCCACATGGTCTGACTGCCCATGCTGCCGCCGGCACCGATCACCGCGACACGTTTCGGAGTACTCATGACATCCTTCCGTCAAGGTGGAAAATGGACTTCCTGTTCACGCCGTCCGAGAGTCCCGGGAACGTAACCCGGGATTCCGCTTCAGAGAAGGTCCAGGCCGGCGGCGATGATGCTGTCGACGTCCACTCCGTGGTAGCGGTAAACGTCCTGCAGGTTTCCTGACTGGCCGAAACGCGTCACTCCGAGATGGCAAGCCGGAACCCCGTTGACACCGGCCAGGAAGGCCAGCGTGTGCGGGTGGCCGTCGAGCACCGTCACCATCGGCCGGGCCCGGTCGGCGGGGAGGACCGCGTTGAGGATCCAGCTCGCGGACTCGTCGCGGCCGGCTCGTGCCTGGACCGCGCGGAACAGCAGGTCGGCACTGGTGACGCAGACGACCTCGGCCTCGTGGCCGAGCGCCGACAGGCGTTCGGCGGCCTGGAGTGCCTCGGGGAGGAGTGCGCCCATGGCACAGATGGTCACGGCCGGGTCCGCGGGCTTGCGCAGCGCGTAGGCGCCGGCGACGACCTGGCGTCTGCGGTGTTCACGCGCGGCCGGGTCCTGCGGAACGACGGCCAGTGCCTGGTCGACGCTTCGGGTGGAGAGCCGCAGGTATGCCGAGGAGCCGCCGGGCTTGCCGAGCTGGTTCAGGGCCGCGAGGAGGGTCCACTCGGCGTCGAGCACGAACGCGGGCTCGTACGACACGCACCCGGGCTGCTCCAGACCGATCGACGGGGTCTTGATCGACTGGTGCGCGCCCCCTTCGGGAGCGAGTGTGACGCCGGAGGGGGTGCCGACGAGGATCGACTGGCCGCCCGCGTAGATGCCGAACGACCAGGGTTCGAGGGCGCGTTCGACGAAGGGGTCGTACATCACCCCGATCGGCAGCAACGGCTGGCCCCAGCGCGACCAGGTGGCGCCGAGCTCACCGAGCACACCGACCAGGTTGGTCTCGGCGATGCCGAGTTCGAGGTGGCGGCCGGTGGGCTGCTCGCGCCAGTGCAGGATGGTCTCGGCGTCGTCGGCGAACCAGTCGGGGCGGGCGGTCGGCGACCAGACGCCGACCTTGTTGACCCAGCCGCCGAGGTTGGTGCTGGAGCTGACGTCCGGGCTGACCGTCACGACACGTGCGGCGGTCTGGGGTGCGGCTCGGTTGAGGTCGAGGAGTGCCCGGCCGAGGGCTGCCTGGGTCGTCGCCCGGCCGGTCGGCGTACGGCCGAGGTCGGCCGGGACCGTGACGGTCGGCAGTGCCGGAACCGGCGTGCGCCGCAGCCGAGCGGCGGTCGCGGCGCACAGCAGCGCCTCCGGCGTTCCAGGCTCGAAGCCGTGCCAGGGGTCGTCCAGGCTCGTCCCGAGACGGGTCGCCAGCTCGGCCATCTGCTGTTCGGTGAGGAGCGCGGAGTGGTTCTGCGGGTGGCCCTGGCTGGCCAGGCCCCAGCCCTTGACGGTGTAGGCGAAGATCACCGTCGGGCGTGTTTCGTCGATGTCGTGGAACGCCTGGCGCAGCGCGGTCAGGTCATGGCCGCCGAGGCTGCCCAGCGCTTCGAGGAGCACATCGTCGGTGAGACCGTCGACCAGCGACCGCAGTATGTCGGAGTCGGGCAGGCGGGTACGCAGCTCATCCACGTCGCAGCGGAGCAGTCGCTGGTACTCCGGGTTGCTCATGGTGTCGAGGCGCGCACGGAGGGCCTCCCCACCGGGGCGCTGGAATGTCTCCTCCAGGAGGCTTCCGTACTTCGCGGTGATCACCTGCCACCCGGCCGCGGCGAACATGCCCTGCAGCCGCGAGGCGCCGATGTCGGGTACGACCCGGTCCAGGGACTGCCGGTTGAGGTCGACGATCCACACGACCTCGCCGAGCTCGGCGACCATCGGGTCGAGGACGGCCTCCCAGACCGCTCCCTCGTCGAGCTCCGCGTCACCGACCAGGGAGTACTGCCTGCCGGTTCCGCCGGCACCGAAGTGCCCGTCTACGTACCGGCGGGCCAGTGCGCCCCAGACCGGAGCCGTGGCGCCGATGCCGACCGAGCCGGTCGAGTAGTCGGCCGGGTCCGGGTCCTTGGACCTGCTCGGGTAGCTCTGCAGGCCGCCGAACTGACGCAGGGTCGTGAGGTAGGACGCGTCCAGGTCGCCGAGGAGGTGGTTGACGGCGTGCAGAACCGGGGAGGCGTGCGGCTTCACCGAGACCCGGTCGCCGGGTCGCAGGTGCTCGAACCACAGGCTGGTCATGATCGAGACCATCGACGCGCTGGACGCCTGGTGACCGCCGACCTTCATGCCGTACGGGTTGGGCCGGACGCGGTTGGCGTGGTGGACGATCGCGGTGGACAGCCAGAGCACCCGGTTCCGGATCGCGCGCAGGGTCGCGTCCTCGGATGCCGGCCGAGCTGGGACCGGCTGCTCGATCGACGTCGTCATGATGCGGGCCTCCTTGGGGATGACGGCGTTGGGACGCGGTGGCTCCGCGTCCGTGCGCCAGGTGGGTCAGGGCCGAGCACCGCGCCGAGAGGGTGCTCCACCGCGTCGGCCGGGTCGCCGGTGCAGTTCTTCATGTGCCGCTCTTCATGTGCCGTGCGACGCCGTTGCCGCACCGGCCGGCGCGGCTGCGCCTGCCCGACGCTGTGGCCGGCGGCCACAGCGTCGGCGTACCGCAAGCGAACGTCCGTATGTGACGGTGATCGCCGTGCGCCGAGGGCCGACGCGGCTGCTCGGCGGCCTAGAGGGCGGCGTTGAGCGCCTTCTCCAGGTCCGCGGCGAGGTCGTCGGGGTCTTCGATTCCCACGGAGATGCGGAGCACGTCGGGGTCGTCCGTGCTGTCGACGAGGCTGGCGACGTCGCCGAGGCTGGTCGCCCTGATGATCAGCTCGAAGGCGTCGTAGACGGCTGCCTTCTTGCTCTGGTCGTTGAGGGTGAAGGACAGCATGCCGCCGTAGCGGCCGCCCGTCAGCCTGGTGGCGATGTCGTGTCCGACGTTCCCGGGCAGCCCCGGATAGTAGACGTCCGCCGTGGCCTCGTGATCGACCGCGAGCAGTGCCAGGCGGTGTGCGGTCTCGGAGGCCCGGCCGACTCGAAGGTCCAGGGTCTGCAGGCCCTGGAGGATCCCGGCCGCGTTGTGCGGGGTGATGATCGTGCCCATCTGTCGGCGGAGCTCGGCGATCTCCACGATCAGTGCCTGGTGCCCCGACAGCGCGCCCGCCAGCACCCGGCCGTGTCCCGACATGTACTTCGTGGCGCTGTGCACGACCAGGTCCGCGCCGAACTCGTAGGGCCGGAACAGTGCCGGGGAGGCGAAGGTGTTGTCCACCACGGCGAGCGCCTCATGTGCGTGGGCCAGGGCGATGAGGCCTTCGAGGTCGAGTACGTTGAGCAAGGGGTTGGTGAACTCTTCGAAGAACACCGCGCGGGTGTTCGGACGGAATGCCGCCTCGACCTCTGCCAGGTCGTTGCAGTTGACGAACGTCACCTCACCGCCGAAGGTGCTGAAATTCTCCTGCAACCAGCGCGTGCTGGTGGAGAAGACCTTGTCGGACGCGATGATGTGGCCGCCGTTGCGGCCCAGGGTGAGCAGGGTCGTGGAGATCGCGGCCATTCCGGCGTTGAAGGCCAGCGCCGCAGGCGCGGATTCGATGGCGGCCAGCTTGGTTTCCAGCGCCTCCACGGTCGGGTTGTATCCCCGGGAGTAGTACGGCGCCGTCGACAGCGTCTCTTCGATCTGCATGTGGTGGGCGTAGTTCTCCATGACGAACGCCGCGGAGTCGACCACGGGCACGGCTACCGAGCGTCGCGGGTTCTGCGGGTCGCCGGCATGTACGAGCCGAGTTGCCAGGCCATGGTTGTCGTGCTGCGTCACAGCATTCTCCATTCAGGGCACAATTCAAGTACGACGGGCAGGAAATTGGCGGGTTTGTTTATGCTGGGGCTTCGACGGAATCTGGTCCGGCGATCCGGTTTCGGCGCAGGCTGAAATGATGGAATGCCCCACCGATCCGTGATCATTGCCGCGAACTTCACACCAGAACAGGTCGACTTCACAGCCAAAGGCGTACCGCGGCCCGCAGCCCTGTCACTGAATGCGGAAGCAATGCGAAAGCCACCTTTCCACTACAGGCAGCGAACCATACGGATTACCGTCACCGTAAACCGCGGGCCACCGCGCCGGCACACGGACGGGCGGGCCGTGGGGGAAAGAATGAGCTCGGCATGCTGCTCCTCGGTGCCACACTCGCGCAGCGCGCATCGAATGTCAGGGATAAGGGGAGGGGAGTATCCTCGCGGCCCCCCACTTCGCGGGCCGACTTCCAGCTGCGGGTTTCCGTTAAGCTAAAACACCCTGGAAAGACGGTCCAGAGTTTGGCGATAAAGCTGGACAGAACAGCGCTACCGGCTGAACATGATGAACGATGAGACAGCGAAAGAGGTCAAACGTGGTTGATCGTCCGGTCGATGACATCGATCTGTCCCTGCTGCGCGCGCTCCAGGCCGACGCCCGGGCACCCATCAGCACACTGAGTCAGGCAGCGGGGGTGTCCCGCGCCACGGCGTACGCGCGCCTCGCACAGATGCGGGAGACGGGAGTGATCCACAGCCTGACCGTCTGCGTCGACCCGCAGAGCGTCGGGCTCACTCTCGCCGCGTTCCTGCTGCTCAAGACGTCACCCGATCCTTTGAAACCGGCGTGGACCTCGATCAGCTCCCAACTCAGCGCCATACCGGAAGTTGAGTACGCCGCCGACATCGCCGGCGAGTTCGACCTGCTGATCCTGGCCAGGCTGCGCGACACCGAACACCTGCGGTCCTTCATCGACGTCGACGTACGCCGCGTTCCAGGAGTCGCCGCCACCCGGACGCTGCTGGTACTCCACGAGGTACATCAACGATCGTTGATCCTGCCGGCCCAGACGTCCGGCGCTCCGCACTGACCGCCCGGCGTTGACGCGCTGCCGCGCGCCGAGACCAGCCGTACGTGGAGCGCGTCCGTGGGTGGTGCTCGCCCTGCCGTGGGCGCCGACGGTGACTACGCGCACTGAGTGCGCGGGCCTCGGCCAGCCGCCGCGCAGCGCCATGCCAGCAGGGGCTGTTCGTGATCGGCGGCCGGATCGTGGACCACCACGGCGTGAACCTGCTCACCACCTCAAAAGGTCCAGCTGGAGCTGGCCCGCCTCAGACGTTCAGCACGGCAACGTCCCCTCCCCCGTCGGCGGGGAAGGGGAAGGGGAAGGATCTGTACGGCCTGTCTCGACGAAAGCGCCAGACCAGGAAATTGCTGTTGCCCTCGGCGCCGGCGGTGGCCTTGACGTTGGTGACCTTCTTGTCCCAATGCTTTTGGCAGGGACACCTTCACCTTGCACGTGGCGCTGGCGCCGCCCTTGAGGGTCTTGTCCACCGCGAGCGCCGCGAACGAGTGGGTGCTGCCGTTGCGCTGGGGGTGTGGCCCCATGCCACGGTCTCCCACTCGCCGAGGACGTACCCCTTGAGCACGGGCTGCTCGGCGGCGTAGATGCTTGCTGTAGCCGACGTCGATGTGCTTCACGGTGTAGTTGTTCAAGGTGACCGTTGAACGTCTTGGATGCACCGCCCGGCTTCAGCGTTACGTGCTTCGACCAGCCGCCGATCGACGCCGTCGACCCAACCGCGCCGGCAGTACAGCGCGAATCTCGCGCTGGCACAGACCGACTTCGAGGAGATCGAACGCAATCAGCGTGAGGGCCGGTCGGACTTGGTGGGTGACCGGCTGGCCCGGGAGGGCAACACGTTCTGGTCGCAGGAGACGAGCACCAGGAGAATGTGCACAGCGGCCCATGACAGTCCCGTTCCCCTCATCGATACGACCATCGCGCATGCCAACACTGCCGTGAACATGACGCTCGCCGAGGAACTTCCAGGTAACGACGAGCGATGACCCCGGGGAGGGCGGAGCACCGAGCTTCGAACTGGCGCCCTATCAGGCGGCGAGCACGGTGGAGGCGAGGGCGACGTGCAGGCCGGTCCCGATCAGGATGCTCAGCACGAAGTTGCGGCGCCACAGGTGGACGGCCGCAGTGACGGCCGTGGCGATGGCCAAGGCGGCCCATGGACGCGCCCCCTGGGACGTCGAAGCGGATGACAGTAGCGAGTAGATGACGAGGATGGTCATGACGCCGACTGGCATGCTGGCGTTGAGATAGGGCAGCAGGCGACTGCGGCGCAGCGGCGCCAGGAGCGCGAACGGAGCGGCCCGCAACGTCCAGGTGACCGCGGCGCTGACCAGCACGACTCCCACCAGGTAGGTGACGCTGGGCTCAGACATCCTGGTCGACCTTCCCACGTCGGAGCGCATATCGGATCAGCAGGAACCCGGTGAACATGGCCAGCGCGGGGACCAGCATCTGAGTGCCGAAGAGACCGTGTCCGATGAGTGCGGACACCACAGCAGCGAGCGGGATCGGCACGCTTCGGGTCGCCCGGATCGCGTCAATGGCCAGGACCAGAAAGAACGCGATGACGGCGAACTGGAGCCCCACCAGGCTGTCGGGAACGAGGCCGCCGCCGAGCGCTCCGAGGGTGACGCTGCCAACCCAGTTCACCTGGAACGTGGCCTGGATGGCGAGAATGCGGCGACGCGACCAGAACTGCGCCTCCGGCGCTGTGGTCAACGCCCATGCCTCGTCAGTGAGGGTGAACGTGCTGTAGGTCTTCGCGAGGGGCCCGTGGATCCGGTGCATGGGAAACGACAGCGCGTAGAAGACGTGCCGGAAGTTCACGAGGAGCGCGGTCACGGCGACCTGGCTCAGCGGAGCCATGGCGGTGACCAGGCCGATGAGCAGGAACTCCAAGGAACCGGCGAACACGACCGTGGCGAACACGGTCGCCCACCACCATTCCAGGCCCGAGTGAGTGACCAGCACACCGAACGCCACCCCCATCGGAATCACACCGAGGACGGCGGGCAGCGAATGCGTGACAGCCAGACGGACCTGGCCGGGCTGCTGAGAGCTGGGCGACTGTTCCGTCGTAGCCAGTACAGGGGACTTGAGGGACATAAGAGCAATGCTAGAGAGGTCGAGGTGGGCCTCGATTGCTAATTCGTGCCCTACGATGTCGCCATGCGCAATATTCGCGACCTCGATGCCATTGATCGCGCAATTATCGAGGAGCTCCGTCAGGACGCAAGGTTGAGCAACACCGAGCTGGCCCACCGCGTACGCCTGACCCCCGCCCCCTGCCTGCGTCGGGTCAAGCGCCTCGAACAAGAGGGCATCATCACCGGCTACCACGCGAAAGTGGACCCGGCCGCCGCGGGGCGCTCGTTCGAGGTCACGGTCGCGGTCGAGGTCACGGTGAACGACCAACGCTCGTTGGAGGAGTTCGAGTCTGCCGTCGCCGCCCTGGAGGAGGTGGTAGAGGTCCGTCGGGTATTCGGCAGCCCGGACTACATCCTGCGGGTCCTGGTCGCCGACGTCGGCGAATACGAGCGGTTCCAGACGACCAAGTTCCTCAGGCTCCCCGGTGTCAGTCGGACCATCTCCCACCAGACCATGAAACTGGTCAAGCAGGAATGGTGAACGGCGGCGCTGCCGGGCGTCGGAGACCCACACGCAGACATCTGTGGTGCCTTCACTGAGGGATGGAAAGCAGAACGCGGCCGCGGCCACCGACGTCGACGCGGTCGTGGGCCTGGGCGATCTCGTCCAGTGAATAGCGGGCGCCGATGTCGGTGCTGAGCGCCCCGACGGCTGCCGCGGCGGTGAGATCGCGGGCAGCCTGTCGCTTCGCCTCGACAGGGAAGTCGTCGCTGCCGATCAGGCGCAGGGTCACGTTGGCGAACAACAGTGGCCAGAATGGCACCTGCGGCCGGTCGGCCCGGGTGGCGTACGCGGCGATGACCGCGTCGCCCGCGACCACCTCGGCGTCCAGATCGGCATTGTCGGAGAGGGCCACCTCGACGACGCGGTGCACACCCTGCGGCGCGTACGCGCGGATCGTCTTGGCCGGGTCGTCCTGGTCCAGGGCCACGGCGTGGGACACCACGGAGCGGTCGACGCGGTCGAGGTCCTTGCCGCGCGTCACGGTGCCGGTGACGGTCGCGCCGCCCCAACGGGCCAGTTGGGGCGGCCAGCGAGCCGACGCCGCCGAGAACGCCCTGCACCAACACGATCCTGCCGGCGACTGAGCCGTCGCCGAACACGGCCCGGTGTGCGGTGATGCCGGGGATGCCCAGGGCGGCTCCGAGTTCGTCGCTGAGGTGATCGGGCAGGGCGAAAGGGCATGGACGAACCGAGCCAGCCGCGCCGCTTCTTGGTGTCACCGGGGTTGACGCCCGACGTGGTGACGCGCACGCGTACCTCGCTCGGGCCGGGCTGCGGGTCGGGCAGCTCGCCCACCTGGAACACGTCGGCTGCCGGGCCCTGTCGGTCGTACCAGGCTGCAAGCATGTGCGGACCTCCGTCGCCTCTCAGCTCACGCGCTCGTCGAGCGTGTCCGGGCCACTACTTGGGTGCGCGGCGCCGGGGTCAGGGGCGTCTTCGCCCAGGACCTCGCGCAGCCAGGCGCGTTCGGCGCGGCTGATGGCGCGGGCAGTGAGCATCATGCCGCGGCGGTAGGAGTCGGTTCCGACCGCATATGTGCATCTCAGACAACGACCGCCAACTCCGCGTCGGCTCGAATTTCGGGGCGGGCAACGGAATTACGCAGAGCAGCACCCTCTGTGGTCGCAGCCGAAGCACGCTTATGGTGCGTCGGCGCCCTGCCACAGCGGCCTCCCCCTGACCCGCCGCGCGGGCACCACCACACACGGAGCCCCGCCGGAAGCACTTCCGACGGAGGAATCCTCACATGTCATGCGCTATCACCCGCGTGTCACCAACCGTAGACGCTCTTACGTAAGAGGGCCCTGACCTGGACTTATACGCTCGCCCTGGACCAACTGGACACCCGTGGACGGTTTCTACAACCTGTGCCATGTGGTACCGCGAGGCCCACTCGCTAGCACCACGGACTACTCACCAAGATCCGGACCAGGCGCGGACCAACTCGGCTTCGCAGCAGACGATTCCGCCCTTTGTCGCAGGTCAGAAGCGAGGTCAGGCGTGTACCACCAGCAGACGAAGAACCTACTGGCACTCTCGGTCACACTTCTCTCTAGACCGGCTTGAGAAGTGTTGCCGACACTCGGCCTTGTCGCCTCTCTACAACGCCACCCAACGAGAGCCTCGCACTGCGTCCGCGGCGAGGCCGGACCACACCCCGAGTCAGCATTCGTCCGACCCCTACCGCTGGCGCCAGGCCGAGAAGGAACCCTGTGAACGGATCCGCCAGGACACCGAGCTGACCGGGCAGATTCGTCAGATCCACCAGGACTCCGGCGGCATCTACGGATCGCCCAGGATCCATGCTGTCCTCAAACGCGAGGGCGTCCACGTCGGCCGCAAACGGGTCGAGCGGCTCATGCGCCAGGCCGGCCTGGCCGGGGTCAGCCCCCGCAGGAGCAAGGGCTTCACCCACCGGGGCCTAGATGCGGACCTCGCACCTGCCTGCTCCGGACCATCGGCGTGCCCCTGAACACCACGGCCTGTTTCCCCAGACCCGACCCCAGACGCCGTTTCGGGGGTCAGCGGTGCGTTCCGACGTCCCCTGCTGGTGGCGCTCCTGGACTCGGCGGCCGCGTTCACCGGGAGCCCCTGAGATTTCAGGGCTCCCGCGTGAGCGGCTGTGCGTGGCGTCAGCGTGCGAACTTTTCGATGGCCTCCGGGGTGACGGGGGTGAAGAAGTTGACGAGGTTGCCGTCGGGGTCGCGGAACAACAGCGACCGGTTGCCCCAGGGCATCGTGGTGGGCTCGTTGACGAAGTGGGTGACGAAGCCGGTCAGGTTCTGGTGAACGCGGTCCACGTCGTCGACGAGGAACTCGGTGATCACGCTGTGGTTGTCCGCCGGGCGGGCGGAGCCCGGGGCGAACAGCGGGACGGTGCGGGTGCCGGCGATCGCGAGGGTTGCGCCCGCGGTCTTGAGTTCGGCGAAGTCCTCGGTGGCCCGTATCGCCTGCATCCCTGTAGCTCGCTCGTAGAACTCGACGAGGCGTGCGACGTCGCTGGTGATGATGCGGATCGAGACGAAGTCCATGGGAATCTCCTTGGCTGCGCTGGAGGCGTGCACGTCGCAGGCTAGGAGAAATAGTGGACAGAATCGGTCCTGTATTCGCGTTAGGCTGCGAACATGCCACGACCCACCGGCCGCGTGCTGACACTCCTGGAGCTGCTGCAGTCGGGCGGCACCCGGACTGTGGCCGAGCTCGCCGACCGTCTCGGCGTCGAAGGGCGCACTGTGCGGCGGTATGTGGACCAACTGATCGACCTGGACGTGCCCGTGGAGTCGGTGCGCGGCCGCTACGGCGGGTACCGGCTGGCTCCCGGGTACCGCTTGCCTCCGCTCATGCTCAGCGACGACGAGGCGCTGGCCGTGCTGCTCGGCCTGGTCGCCGGCCGCCGGGCAGGGCTGACGACGACGGAGCGCACGGCAAACGAGACGGCGTCAGCGAAGATCCGGCGGGTGCTGCCCAAGCACATCGCCCGCCGGCTCGACACACTCCTGGAAGCTCTCGCCTTCACGGATCAGCCCGGCGAGTTGGACCACCCGGACGCCGGGCTCCTGCTCACCATCGCCGATGCGGTGCGCCACCGCCGACCGGTCTCGATCCGCTACACCGACCGCGACGGACGGCGCAGCGAACGCACACTGCACGCGTACGGGATCGTCGCCCATGCGGGCCGGTGGTACGTGACGGGCAAGGACGCCCAGGTCGGCGAGGACCGAACCTTCCGGCTCGATCGCATCGCAGCCGCGAGGGCCCTGCCCGGCTCATTCGAAGCGCCCGTGGGTCCCGGTCCGGCACAACGCGTGTTGTCAGGATTCGCCACGGCCGAGTACAGGCATCAGGTCACCTTGCGGATCCACGGGACAGTTGAGCAGATCCGCGCCCATCTCCCCGCCAGCGTCGCGAGCCTGGAGGAGCACGAGCCTGCGGCCGGCCAGGACCCGGCGGCCGAGCACTGGCTGCGCGTCGAGTTGCGGGCGGAGCGGCTCGACTGGTTGCCTCCGGTACTCGCCTCACTCGACCGGCCGTTCGCCATCGAGCGCCCCGATGAACTCCGCGCCCTCGTCATCGCGCTCGCCGATCGCTTCACGTCCTATGCCCGCCAAGCCTGACAGGCGAGGAACCAATGTCATGAGACGGCACATCTAGGTCACGAGAATGGGGCGCCGGCCAGGGCGTTCGCACCACCGCTCGGCCTCGGCATCCCATGTGAATCTGACGAGATGCCCGCTCCTACGTACCGTCATCGCCGTCCAGTGCCCCGCGTGTTCCCAGTGGATCGTCGCTGCCGTGCCAGGGCGTCGGTCGGCTTCGCTGACTGGCGCATCGGCGTCGCACAGTGCGGGCAGTTGGGCCAGGGCTTCGGGCGCGATGTCCACTTTCATCTCGATCTGCCAGCCACCCTCAGTCCGGAGGTGGATGGCGTGGATGTCGTCGGCGGGCTCGTCCAGGCTCGCCTGGGCCTGGCGCGCAATGAACCGGCGCAGGATCTCGCGGATTCCTGTGCTCATCCCCCTCGCAAGGGCGTTGCCGAAGTACGTGGAGATCGCCTGCAGGAACGGCGTGGCTGCCATGCTTGCTACGACGAGCACCACGTCCGACGGCAGTTCAGCAGCAGGGGCCGCGGCACCCTGGCTATCGTCCGAGGCGTCGGGCGCATCTGGGACGTCGTTCCGTTCGCTGCTCATGAACCCCCGCTTGATCACTGCCAGGTGTAAGTCATCGAGCGCTTCAGAATATTCACCGGCAGCTGGTCGGAGCACATGATTCGGACGAAGGCCGCCCCAGCGTCCGGCAAACACTCAGGTGAGCGGCCTAGTTCGAGGCCCATTTCGACTCATCGATAGCCTTCGTCCTCATGACGCGCGCATGGATCTTGCCGATGCTGCTGGTGTTCTGCGGATCAGCCCTTGCGGCTGGCCTGATCGTCAGCGGGACCCCCGGCGCAGCCGCAGCCTTCCTGCTGGTCTTTGTCCTGCTCGCAGGCGTGAACTCGCCTCTGATCTTCCCGAGGTCGATCGGCGCGTTGGAGGCACAACGCCGCAGCGCGGTCGACGGCCGGCCGGTCGTCTTCTGGCGACCGGGCTGCAAGTACTGCATGCGACTGCGCATCCGGCTTGGCCGCAGCGCCCGCCAGGTGCACTGGGTCGACATCTGGCGCGACCCGGCTGGAGCCGCAGCGGTGAGGGCAGCCAACGACGGCAACGAGACCGTGCCGACCGTCATCGTGGCGGGCCAGCCGCACACAAACCCCGATCCTGCATGGGTACGCGAGCAACTCTCCCGTTCCACGTGATCGGGACGCAGCCGAGGTTAAAAGACAAGCTGAGAGGTCGTTCTCTTTCCGAACCTCGTGTGCGGTTTCTGCTGGTTACCGTAGACGGCGCCGTGGCCACCTTGGCAGCCTTGGGCACAGGGGTTGATGTTCGGCGGTCCGGTGGGGAGACGTCCCCGGCGATCGTCGTGGATCAGGCCAATCCGGCGTGGACCTCGTCGGCGACGATGTCGATCTGCTCAAGGCTCAGGGGCGGTCCGAGCGGCAGGCCAAGAAGCCGTTTGCCTGAACGCTCCGTCCTGGGCAGGCTGCCGACAGCGTATCCGAGACCTCTGTAGACCGGCTGAAGATGCATTGGCGGAGAGTAGAGGGCGTTGCAGCCAATTCCATGAGCGAAGAGGTGAGCGGCCAGCTCATCTCTTCGATCGAGCTCGATGACATAGTTGCGCCAAGCATGTCGGAAGCCCGTCCTTTCTCCAGGCAGATCGGCCAGGCCGACGAGACGCTCGGTATAGCGGTCGGCATGAGCGCGCCGCACGGCCAGCGTCTCGTCGAGATGGGGCAGCTTCGCGCGAAGGATGGCCGCCTGCATCTCGTCCATCCGCTGGTTATGGCCCTCCGTCTCGTGGTGCTGGCCGATCCTTGGCTTCGGGTCGTAGTGCCGTCCACGAGCCTGACCGTCGGACGCAAGCTTGTGGATCCGGTCTGCCAAAGCGGCATTCTGTGTCGTGCAGGCGCCTGCGGCTCCCATGGCGCCAAGGTGTTTTCCAGGGGAGAAGCTGAAGCAGGTGACGTCGGCATGGCTGCCGAGCCTCCTGCCGTCGATCTCTGCGCCGAGCGCGATACAGGCATCCTCGACGAGTGCAAGACCATGGCGATCGGCGATGCGGCGCATCTCGATCATGTCGGCGGGATGGCCGTACATGTCGACAGGCAACAGGGCGCGTGTCCGTGGCGTGATCGCGGCTTCGCATGCGGTTGTGTCGATGCATCGTGACTCGGGGTCGATGTCGACCCAGACGACGGTTGCACCGACCGCGCTGATCGCCGCTATTCCGGTGAGCTCGGTATTTGCAACCGTGATGACTTCGTCTCCCGGTCCGATCTCGAGCGCGCGTAGCGCGGTCGTCAGGGCGGCCGTACCCGAGCCCATGGCGACCGCATGCCGCGCGTCGACCCAACTTGCGAATTCCTCCTCGAAAGCTGGCACTTGCTCACCCCAAGTGAACTGTCCGCTTTCAAGCACTCGGGCGATAGCGGCATCGATTGCCTCACGGTGCTCACGATAGAGCTTGGCGTGATCGTAGAGCGCGACTCTCATGGGCAACCTCGCTTCCGTTCCACATTGTGGAACGCTATGCTGAAATATGGCACGAGAATGGCAGTGGCTCAGGAGGGAGTCAAGGCGGTTCGTCGCGTAGCTGACGCTCGGAGGAGTGGTGGTTGCCGTATGGGGTGGCGGCTGACCTGGTGTGTTGCTGGTTCGTTGAGAGGCGGGGCGAGAGGGTCGAGCGTGCGCGACAGCTACCGCGCCCATCACCGCGCCGACCAGGTCCTGCCCCCAACGCCCGGTGCCGTGGGCGACTGAGCTGTCCCGAGTTTCGTGGAGTCCGGTGATCTTGTTTCAGGCGGACTGCGGGGTGGCCTCCTGCTGTCGCCACCAGTTGCGTTCGTACTCGGCGGGCGGTACGTAGTCGAGGGCGGAGTGGAGTCGTTCCTCGTTGTACCAAGCGACCCACTGGAAGATCGCCCGCTCGACCTGGTCGAAGTCCCGCCATGGCCCTTGCATCTCGATCAGCTCGGCCTTGAAAGTGCCGTTGAGCGCCTCGGCCATCGCGTTGTCGTAGCTGTCCGCGACGGAACCGACCGAGGCCGCGGCGCCGATGTCGGCGAGCCGGTCGGTGTACCGGATGGATACGTATTGCGAGCCGCGGTCGCTGTGATGGATCAGGCCGGAGTCCTTCTTGATCCGGCGTCTCCACAGCGCCATCTCCAGCGCGTCCAGCGGAAGTTCGGTCCGCATGTGGTTCGCGACCTGCCAGCCGACGATCGTCCGGGAGAAGACGTCCAGGACGAACGCCACATACACCCAGCCCGTCCAGGTGCGGACATAGGTCATATCGGCCACCCAGAGCTGGTCGGGCCGGCTCGCGGTGAAATCACGGTCGACCAGGTCCGGCGGCCTGGGCGGCGACGGCTCCGGCATGGTGGTGCGGCGCCGCTGGCCGCGGATGACGCCCTCCACCAGCTCGGCCATCAGCCGCTCGACCGTGCAGCGAGCCACGTGCACACCCTTGCGCCGAAGCGCGCGGGTGATCCGGCGGACGCCATAGGTCCCGCCGGACTCTCCATGGACCTGTTCGATCAGCGGCATGAGCTGCTCGTCACGCAGCCGGCGGGGCGACTTCGGCCGCTTCTTACGCGCGCAGTACGCCGACTCGGACAGCCCCAGTACCTGGCAGGCGAACCCGACCCCGAGGCCCTTGTCCCTGAGGTGCTCGATCACCTGGTCGGCCTCGTCCGGGGACGGTCGAGTTCCGCCGCAAAGAACGCGCTCGCGGCCTTCAGAATCTCGTTCGCCCGCCTCAACTCCGCGTTCTCGCATCGGAGTTGCCTCAGCTCTTCCCGCTTGGCGGTGGTCAGCCGGTCGTCGCGTTCGCCGGTGTCCGCCTCGGCTTGGAGGACCCAGCCGCGCAGGGCCTCCTTGTGGATGCCCAGGTCCTTCGCGACATGCGCGATCGGACGGCCGGTGCTGCGGACCTCGCGGACAGCCCGCTCACGGAGCTCATCCGGGTACTTACGTGGTGCTGGCACTGCTTGTGGTTCTCCTTCGGGCCAGGATCAAAAGCCTGGCTTCAGGGACTCCACGAAACCGGGGTCAGCTCACGACACCGTCGGCAGGCGATCAACCAGCCGCTGCGCCCAGCCTTCACTTCGGTCGCGCCGGTCAACAATGAGCTCGATGACAGTTCAGCAGACAGTGCTGCGGACCCTTCGCCAGTCTGTTGGCGCATTCTTCTGGTTCCCCTTCGCGATCACGGTGTATCCGGATCACGGCGGGTTGACGGGCGGAGATTGTCGGACGTTCGGGATGGCATCTGACCGCGAGAGATGGGCCGATTCCCGGCGATGACTTGATGGAGCCCATCGAGTCGGCGGAACTGACTTGATCACTGTCACCGAGATCTGGTGATCAGTATGTTCGTCTTGCCGAAGGCTCGAACGTAGGACTGATCAAGAGTACGGACGCCGGCAAGACCTGGACGTCGCTGTCGCTCTCCGGAGAGTCCGACTTCCACGCCCTCGAATACGCCCACGACACCGTCTGCGGATACGACTCCACCAGCGGCCTGCTCCGCACCAGCCAGGACGGCACGACTTGGAAGGACGGGGCGAAGCTCCAGGCACTCGACATCGCGGTCAGCCCCGAGGACCCCGACCTCCTCCTGGCTACCACCAGCGAGGGAATCGCCAGCAGCACCGACGGCGGCAAGTCCTTCGCCGGGGGCGAGCAGCCGGTGATGGCGTTCCTCTCCTGGCCGGCGAAGGACGCGCTGTACGGCATCGACACTGATGGCGCATTGCACCGCAGCACGGACGGCTGGACCACATGGAAGCAGCGTCCGGCGTAGGGCCGCGCTACCCGGCCTGGGGTGGGCGCGATCGGGGCCAGCCCGTCGAGATGGCCGTTCGCACCGCCTGTCACAGCGCCGACTCGAGAAGCGGACCAAGGCGGAACAGCCCCTTTCTGGCTGCCCGATGCCAACGCCACCCAGCCGGACCGGCTGTTCCTGGTCGCGGACCGGGCCCTGTCCGTGGCGAACGACTTCGCCGACTTCGGCACGGAGGTCAGGGCACTGAAGAAGCGGCTGACGGCCAGCGCAGTCCGGGTGCAGACGACGTTCCCGCCCTACAGCAAGGACTTCCGGCGCCGCCTGGGCATCGAGTCCGAGCAGGCTCTGGAGCTCTTCCACCAGACCGTGTCGATGAAGGCCGTCGGCAGCCTGGACGACTTCGTCCGCAGCCACATGCTCGAACCCTTCGACGCGATTTCGATGACGCATCATGTGGAGTGCGTGGCGATTCTGGAGCCTGCTTCAAAGGGGCTCTGACCTGCAGTTTTATCGGGTTTCCAAAGCGCGGCCGGTGGTGCTTGACCTGTTTCCCAGAGTGAATGACGTGAAGCCGGTTCATGGGGTGCGGATACCGTTGACCTGCCGTTCCGCGTTCCTTTGCGGGGGATGACGGGGGGCTTTGCGGATCTTGATCCGGATGGCGGCAGGTGATCGTGACGCTGAGGTGACGCTCGTTCTGATGAGTTGTCAGGCGGTCCCAGTCGTTGTGGACGGCATCCGTTCTGGAAGTTCGAGCGGTGTGCCTCCCCAGTCGCCGCCTGCCGGCCCGGGGTTGCCGCGATGAGCGAAAACAGAAAGAGAAACATAAACACCTCCCGGACCGCCGACTGGCGGCCCGGGAGAGTTGCCGAAGCTGTCTCAGCCCTCCGGCGGCGGAGCCGTGCTGTCGCGGACCACAAGCCGCGTGGCGATCTCGAGGCCGAGCTGCGGAACCTTCTCGCCACGGCCGAGGGACAGCGCCAACTCCGTTGCCGCAACCGCCATTTCGGTCAGCGGCTGGTGCACCGTGGTCAGCGGGGGTTCCACCCAGGCCGCGACCGGCACGTCGTCGAAGCCGACCACGCTCAGGTCCTGCGGGATGCGCAGGCCCGCCTCCCGAGCGGCACGGTAGACGCCGAGCGCCTGCATGTCGTTCGTGGTGAAGATCGCGGTGGGCCGGTCCGGCCGGGCGAGCAGCGCCTTCGCCGTGGCGTGAGCGTCCTCACGGCTGAGCTGGGTGCGGACCATCAGATCCGGGTCCACCGGGAGCCCGGCCGCTTCGAGCGCGGAGCGGTAGCCCGCCGCCCGGGCCTGGCAGAACGAATGGTCGGGGCCGGTGAGCATGGCGATACGCCGATGTCCGAGGCCGATGAGGTGGCGTGCCGCCGACTGGCCGCCCTTGAAGTTGGTCGTCCCGACGTAGGGGACTCCGTCGGGGAGCTCGTACATCGGGTCGAAGGCAACGTAGGAGATGTTCTTCGTCTTCAGCCGTTCGAGTTCCGCCTCCGAGAGCTGGGCCACCAGCAGGACGCACTGGGGGCGCCGCCCCACGGCGTCGTCGACCGAGGTGTCGAAGTCGTGCTGCCCGAAGGTGGAGACCAGCACGCCGACCTGGTTCCTGGCGGCCACCTCCTCCACGCCCCGGAGGATCTCCACCGACCACATGCTGTCCAGCTCACGGAAGATCAGCTCCACGGTCTTCTGGCGAATGCCCGGGGGCTTGCGGTATCCGTGCTTGTTGATCAGCTTCTCGACGCGGGCCCGGGTCTCGTCGGACACTCCGGAGCGGCCATTGAGCACCTTCGACACCGTGGGGACCGAGACGCCCGCCGACTCCGCGATGTGCGCGATGGTCACCGACGCCGGCGCCTCGTCCTGCGTGCCTTTCCCGCCCTTCACCGACGTCCTCTCGTCCCTGTCCGTCACGACTGCCCTTCTTCGCTCCGGGTGAGTGCGCCCACCCGTTCGCACCGTTGGTGAGGCGCCATTCTGGCACCAGCGTGCGAGCGCCGGGTGGTGCGGACTTCCCGGCACCGGCGTGCCGAGGGCGCGCGTGGCTGGTGTCATCGGTCCTCCGTCGGAGGTGCCGGCTCGGCGGCGAAGACGCGCACGTCCCACGGGCCGAGCGTCACGGACGCACCGGTCGCGACAGCGCCGCCGTCCAGGGCGTCGGTCAGGTCCACGGGGGCCTGGGCGGTGGCCGGATGCCAGCTCCAGTTGTGGATCACATGGACGCGCCGGCCGTCGGGAGCGGTGCCGGTAGCGACGGTGACCGAGTCCGGCAGGTCCTGCCAGCCGCCGACCGGGGCCGGGGCCAGCCAGACCGCGAGCGCGCGGGCCAGATCGCGCCCCGGCACGGTGCCGACGCAGGTGACGTGGCCCGCGCCGTGACGCCGGGTGGTGACGGCGGGCCAGCGCCCGAAGTGCGGATGATCGTACTCGGCGAGGACCTCGGCATCGTCCACCGCGAGCCCCTCCACCCAACGGGTGGCCACGGCGCCGGCCGGGAGCCGGAGCGAGCTGCCCTGCACGGCGCGCAGCGGCAGGTCCGCGTGCAGGTTGCTGAACTCGTCGTGGCACACGCCCGCCGCCTCCACCAGCCGCGCGGGTGTCACCTCATGGCGTGCCCGCGCCTCGTGGTCGCCGGAACCGGTGCGCGGTCCGAGGACGAGATGGCCACCCGCATCCGCGTACGCGGCGAGCCAGTCGAGCATGCCGTCGCCCGCCACGTACAGCCCCGTCGCGATGAGCACGGGGTGCCGTTCGGCCACCGACTCCGGCGCCATGCCCGCCGTGTGGCCGCTCGCATCGTGCAACTGGCGAGCGTGCAGGATCCGTACCTGGCGCCCCGCCTCGAACGCGCCCCGGTAAAACGGTTCGAAGAGTCCCTCATACGCGCCCCCGTCCGGCGCCCCGTCGGGATCGGCCAGCGGCGGGTGTTTGCGCATCACCCACTTGCTCGGCGCCGAATACACCATCGCGATGTCTGCGTCCGGCGTGAGCCCGGCGACGAGGTTCCCGGCGCGCTCGAACTCCGTACCCAGACAGGCCAGTTCACGGTAGACGCGGCCCGGACGGCCACTGTGCGGCAGGATGCCGCCCCAGAACGTCTCGGCGCCGAAGTGCAGCGTGTGCCAGTGCCAGTACTCGATCATGCGGGCGCCACGCGCGACCAGCGCCCACGCGGCCTGCCGCCACTGTCCGTTGAAGGCGGGCCGGTTGTCCGAGGTGCCGCCGATCGCCTGTGCGTTGGTTTCGGTGATCAGGAACGGCTCCTGGCGCGACGCGTAGATCCGGTCGGCGCTCAGGTGCACCGCCCACGCCCCGTAGGCCATCCATTGCCGCGGCAGCTTCTCGCGCGGCGGCTCGGGCATCGTGAGGCTGTCCTGCATGTCGTAGTACGGGTTGCCCGCGGTGACGTCCAGGGCGTCGGTCATCTCGTCGTCCTCGAGCGCCGGAGAGCCGTAGGCGAGGCACGTGGTGACGAACTGCTCGGGACGCGCGTACTCGCGCACGATCTCGGCTTGCCAAGCGATGAACTCGGTGGTCTGCCGCGCCTGGAACGCCTGCCAGGCCAGGTCGTACTGCGGCTGTGCGTTGCCCTGCGGCTTCCACAGGTCGGCCCACGTGGCCAACCGGTGCGACCAATACACCAGGCCCCACTCGCGGTTGAGAGTCTCCACGTCGCCGTAGCGCTGCCGCAGGTCGTCCACGAACCGCTGGAAGACTCCGTGATTGTGCGGCAGACGCGGGCCCGGCTCGTTGTCGACCTGGAAGCCGATGACCGCGGGGTGGGAGGCGTATCGCGCCACGATCGCGCGGATCACCCGCTCCGCGTGGAACCGGAACGCCGGATGCGTGATGTCGACCTCCTGACGGGCGCCCCAGCCGGCCGGCTTGCCGGTGGCGTCCTCGGCGGCGATCTCCGGGTACTGGCGGGCCAGCCACGGCGGCACGGCGTACGTCGGGGTGCCGAGGACCACCGAGATACCGCGTTCGTGGGCGCCGTCGAGGACCGGCTGCAGCCAGTCGAGCTCGAACCGTCCGTTCTCCGGCTCCCAGGTGGACCACACCGACTCGCCGACCCGGATGACGGTGAACTTGGCCTCGGCCATCAGATCGAGGTCGGTCTTCAGACGCTCGTACGGCTGGTACTCGTGGTAGTAAGCGGCGCCGAACAGGACGCGCGGGGGCAGTGTGGTCATGGGAATTCCTCATGAAGGGGCCCCGGCTGCCGGGAGCGGAACGTGCAACCCGGCAGCCGGGACGATTCGGGGGAGCGTGGATCAGGCGGTCGAACCGGTCACCGAAGTGCCGGACTTGGTCACCTGGTAGGTGACCTTGGCGCCGCTGTAGAAGTAGAACGTCAGCGTCACCGGGGCGTCGTCACGCAGCGAGGTGAGGAACTTCTCGGTGAGGGTGATGGTGTTGCCCTTGTGGTCGGGGGTGAAGCTGATGTTGAACTCCTGGAACGCCGTCCAGTCGGCGGGCCCCGCGTTGGTGCCGTCGCCGTACTTGGCCTCCATGGTGGCAAGCTGGTCCCCGCGGAACCGGGTGGGGATCGTGAGCGCGGAGGTGGTTCCCTTCGCGCCCGACTGCTGCGGGGCGTCGTACGTCGTCACATGGATCTTCCATGCCTGGCCCCGCGAGAACCGGGCCTGCAGCGTGGCGTTGTCGCCGTACGAGCGGTCGCCGACCAGCCGGGTCAGTGCCGCCGCCGTCAGGGTGAGCTTGTCACCGGAGACCGTGTAGTCCGAGCCTGCGGCAAGACGCTGATCTCCGTGCCAAAGGCCCCGGAACACAAGGCCGTTGCGGTTCAGGATGAGCGACTGGTCCGTGATCTGCCCGGACTTCGGGACGAAGAGACGGTCGAAGGACGTCGAGCCCGAGCGGGTGGTCCAGCTCGACTTGATCAGGTCGAAGAGCTCCTGGTCCCGCCACTGGAAGGTCTCGCGGTTCAGATAGGCGAAGGGGTCCCACAGGGCGGTGGTCACTCCGGCCCGGCGTGCCGCATGACCGAAGTGCTCGAAGTACTTCAGGGCCTCGCCCCGCTCGACACGGGAGGGGTGATGGTGGTCCGGCCAGCTGAGCAGCCCGTACTCGCCGAGATAGACCGGGATGCCGCGCGCGACGAAGGTGTCACGCATGCGCGTGAAGGCACCGTCCAGGTCCTTCCGGGCAGCCTCGTCGTAGTGGGTGCCGCCCGCCATGTTCACGCTGAACGGGTACCAGCTGTAGTAGTGCACTGTGGCGATCAGATGGGGGTCGTTCAGGGACCTGATCGTGTTGTAGAGCGTGTCCATGAGCGGTTGGTCAGGCTTGCAGTAGATCGTGGGCAGCACGAGCATGCGGTCGGTGTTCCGCCCGCCCGAGCCGCGGACGATCTTGTGGAACGACGTGTTCAGCTCGTTCAGGAACGTGTCCTTCTGCTCGGCCGTGGCGTTCTCGAATTCGGGCTCGTTGATGCTCTCGAAGAGCAGGGTGCGCGGCTTGTCCTTGAACGTCGACGAGATCTGCCGCCAGAGGGAGTTGAAGCGGGCCATCACGTTGTCGTGATCGGTGGACATCTTGCCGACCCACTGCCACGAGTCGTGGTGGACGTTGAGCACCACGTAGAGACCCTCGTCCAGCGCCCAGTCGGTGACCTCCTCCACCCGGTCCATGAACGAGGCGTCGACGGCGTACGGGGCGGTGGCGGACTGGTGGTCGGTCCAGGTGACCGGAATACGGACGCTGCGGAAGCCCTCCGCGCGGATCTTCGCCAGGTGCGCCCTGGTGGTGAGCGGGTTGCCCCAGGAGGTCTCGTTCGGGAAGGCGTCCAGGGTGTTGCCGAGGTTCCAGCTGGGCTGCATCGCGGCGACGGCGTCCATGGCCTTGGCCGGGACGCGCGGCTTCCTCGGGGCGGCGTCGGCGGCCGGAGCGGTGAGCCCGGCGCCGAGCAGCAGACCGACGGCGGCGACGAGTGCGAGCAGCATGTCGGCTATGCGCCTCGGGAGGCGTCTCGCGGCTTTGTGCGACTCTGTCATGTCCCTTGTGTCCCTTTCGGATTCGGGAGAGTTGTGGGGGGGTGCTCCGCCTGCGGGACGTGCGTACAGGCGGAAATCCATGGGATGACGGCTTGCTCAGGTCGTCGGCTCGTACGTGAACCAGTCGGCGTGGACGGTGCCTTGGGCGGCGTACAGCCCGATGACGCGGCCCGTGAAGCCGCCGGCCACCTCGGTCGACAGATAGCGGCCGTCGAGCGTGGCGAGTGCGGCGAACGTGCCGTCGGGCTGCTCCACGCCGAGGATGACGACGTCGGGTCCGGTGCGCGCGTCGTGCGGCTGGGGCGGCTGCGTGATCCGTACGGACAGGACGGCCGGGCCCGCGGGCACCGGCAGCGTGGCCACGACGGACCGCACCGAGCCGACCCGCGAGATGACCCGCGCCTGGGTGCCGTCCGTCTCGATGCCGTAGTGGTGCCGCTCGTCGAGGCGGACGGCGAGGCCGCCGACGCCCTGTGTTCCATCGATCAACGCGTCGACGCGACAGGCGAGTTGTTGCTGCCGGCGGCCGATGAAGACGGCGTCCCGCTCGTCGAGGGACGCGCCGCGGGCCCGCAGAGTGAGCCAGCCGGGGCGCTCCTTGGTGGTGCAGTGCTCGGGGGACCGGTCGCGTACCGAGATCCAGGACGGGTGGAACTCGGGGAGGTCGAAGTCGTCCCGGAAGGGCTCGTCCGCCGCATGGGTGCCGGGCGCGACGATGTCGCCGACGACCGGCCAGCCGTCCTCGGTCCAGGTGACCGGGGCGAGGAACGTCTCGCGGCCCATCACGTGCCAGCCGGGGGTGCCGCCGCGCGGTCGCACACCGAGGAACACCAGCCACCACGAGCCGTCAGGGGCTTGCACCAGGTCGCCGTGGCCGGTGTTCTGCACGGGGTGGTCCGTTCCGCGGTGGGTGAGGACCGGGTTGTGGGGGCACGGCTCGAAGGGGCCGGCCGGGCCGGGCCCGCGTGCGATCGAGACGCCGTGCCCGCGCTCGGTGCCGCCCTCGGCGATGAGGAGGTACCAGTACTCACCGATCCGGTACAGGTGCGGTGCCTCGGGGGCCTTGGCGCCCGGCGCCCCGGACCACAGACGGCGCTCCTCGCCCAGCGTGCGCCCCGTGTACGGGTCGATGGCGACCTGGCTCACACCGGCGTACGTGCACCAGCAGGTGCCGTCCTCGTCCCAGGCGAGGTCCGGGTCGATGCCCTTGACCCCGGGCAGCCGGACCGGGTCGGACCAGGGGCCCGCCGGGTCGGTGGCGGTGACCAGCAGATTGCCGCCGCCCTCCGCGCAGTTGGTGACGATCAGCCAGAAACGGCCGTCGTGGTGGCGCAGCGTCGGCGCGTAGACCCCGCCGGACGACGGCATGCCGACGGGCAGCCGCAGCTGCGCCGGCCTGTCCAGGACGTTGCCGATCTGCGTCCAGTGCAGCAGGTCGCGGCTGTGGAAGAGCGGGACGCCCGGGAAGTACTCGAAGCTGGAACAGACGAGGTAGTAGTCGTCGCCGACCCGGCAGACGCTGGGATCGGGATGGAAGCCGGGGATGACGGGCTGGTCGGACACCATGGGCCTTTCCTGATGGATCGTGGTGGGAGGGGACGGTTCACGAACCCCGTGAGGACGTACGGCTGCGAGCGTCTGGACACCCGGGCGGTCATCCCTTGATGGCCCCGGTGAGCACGCCGGTGCGGAAGTGCTTCTGGACAAACGGGTAGACGACGAGCAGCGGCACGAGTGTCAGCACGACCACGGCCATCTGCAGCGAGAGGGGAGCGGTCTGCGCGTGTGTCTCGCCGAAGCCGCCATTGGTCTGGCCCGGCAGCCCGATGCCCCGGTTCACGTAGGTGAGGAGCACGTACTGCAGTGGCCACTTCTCGCTCTCCGTCGGCATGTACAACATGACGTTGAAGAAGGAGTTCCAGTAGCCCACCGCGTAGAACAAGGTGATCACCGCGGTCACGGCGCGCGAGGTGGGCAGCACCACGGACCACAGGATGCGCCAGTCACCCGCGCCGTCCGCCCGTGCCGCGTCGATCAGTTCGGAGGAGGTCTGCGAGTAGAAGGAGCGCAGCACCAGGATGTTGAAGACGGAGACCGAGCTCGGCAGGATCAGCGCCCAGAACTGGCCGTAGCCGCCGAGGCCGGTGACCACCAGGAACGTGGGGATCAGACCGCCGCTGACGAACATCGTGACGATCAGCAGCCAGAGCACGGCGCGGTGCCCGAAGGAGCCGGACCGGGACAGACCATAGGCGCACAGCACCGAGACGACCATGGAGACCGCGGTGCCGATCACGGTGATCGCGAGGCTCACCAGAAGCGCTGTGCGCACGGTCGGTTCACCGAGCATCTCCCGATACGCCCGCATCGTCAGGCCGTCCGGCCACAGCACCAGGCCACCGGCCCGGTTGATGGCACCCGGCGTCGAGAAGCTGGTCACCACGATGATCCACAGCGGGACCAGCACCGTGCCCACCACCGCGGTGAGCGTCAGCACCTTCGCCGCCCGCCCCACGACGGTGGGTGGTTCCTCCCAGGGCGCGCGCGTCGCCTTCGAGGCGCCTCGGGCCGTCGATGTCGCAGGGGTGGGCTTGCGGCCGATCGGGAATACGTTGGTCATTTGCGGTACAACCCGTCCTCGCCGAAGGCGTGTGCCAGCCGGTTGGCGCCCCAGATGAGCAGCAGCGAGATCACGCTCTTGAAGAGCCCGGCTGCCGCGCCGTAGCCGTAGTTGCCGGTGGCGATGCCGTAGTAGAAGGAGAAGGTGTCCAGCACGTCGGCCGTCTCATGGCCGACAGCGTCACGCTGGATCAGGAACTGCTCGAACCCCACCGTCAGGGCGTTGCCCAGGCGTAGCACCAGCATCAGCATGATGACTCCGCGCAGTCCCGGCAGGGTGATGTGCCAGGTGCGCCGCCACCGGCCCGCGCCGTCGGCGGCGGCCGCCTCGTAGAGTTCCGTGTTGATCGCGGACAGCGCGGCGAGGAAGACGATGATCCCCCAGCCGGCTTCCTTCCACACCGCCTGGGAGGTGACGAGGAGGGCGAAGGTGTCGGGGTCGGTCATGATGTTCCAGGCGCCGATGTCGTGCGAGCGCAGGAATTGGTTGAGCACCCCTGCGCCGCCCAGCATCTGCTGGAAGATCGTGATGGCCAGGACCCACGAGAAGAAGTGCGGCAAGTAGACGACGGACTGGATGACGTTGCGGATCCGCTCGCTGATCACCGTGTTGAGGAGCAGCGCCAGCGCGATGGGGACCGGGAAGAAGAGGATCAGCTGGACGAAGCTGAGATAGAGGGTGTTCTGCAACGACCCCCAGAACTGCGCGTCCTGGAACAGCTGTTGGAACTGGCCGAGCCCGGCCCACTCGCTGTTCCAGATCCCCGTCAGCGGGTCGTAGTACTGGAACGCGGTGACGAGCCCGACCAGCGGTGCATAGTTGAAGACCAGGAGCAGCACGACCGCGGGCACCGTCATGATCAGCAGTGTCCGGTCCCGGCGCAGCCTCATCCGCCAGGTGAGCCGCTTCGGCTGCGCCGCGCGAGCCGGCGGCGAGTGCGGTGCCTGAGGTCGTGCGGAGTGCGGTGCGTCGGTCGTGGTCACTGGCCGGTCCCGTACTTCTCCAGGACGTTCTCGGTCATCCATTGCGTGAGCCGGTCCCCGCCGCCGGCCTTCCAGCCGGCGATCGCGTCCTGAACGTCCTTGACCTTCTTCTTGCCGTGGTAGCAGTCCTTGACGACGTCCTGGACGGACTGCGCGGCAGCGGCCGTGGTCATCGCCTGCGGCATGCTGATGTTCATGTTCCAGAACACCGGCTTGTACAGGCGCTTGACGTTGGTGGCCTGCCAGGCGGCGTAGTCCTTGGTGACGAGATCGGCGCCCTGGTTGCTGATCACGGCGGCGGGTGACGCGAGCCCGGAGTACCCGGCGGACTGGACGTACTTCCTGCCGGCGGTGGTGGCCGTCGGCACACCCTTCTCCATCGTGTAGTGGACGTCCTCGACGCCGTAGTTGACCATCGTGTACTCGCGGGAACCGTACGGCGCCGCGAGGTAGTCGGCGACGGCGAGGAGCTCCTTGATCTGCTCGGGCTTCAGCCTGGCGTTGAGGTAGCTGAGCATGGTGGTCGTGGCGCCCATGAAGGTGCGCGGGGCGCTCTTGCCGTCGGCGGCGAAGATGTCGAACGCGCCGCGCCGGTAGTTCTTGTCGGCTGCTGTGCCGGACTGGTGGTCGGCCAGGTTCCAGGCGCCGGTGCCGGCTCCCGCGATGAGTACCTTGCCGGAGTAGAAGCGAGTGGTGCCGTTGGCGTTGTTGCCCGCGAGCGCGTCGGGGTGCACATGGCCGGACTGGGCGAGCCTGTGGTGCCAGTCGAGGGCCTCCAGGTACTGGGGGAGCTCGAAGGTGTAACGGAGCTTGCCGTCCTCGATCGCCCACTCCTTGGGCAGGCCCCAGAGAGGGTAGAGGTAGGTCCACACGTCGTCGAAGGCCCACACCCCGCGCTTGGCGTCGGTCAGTTCCTTGCCGAGGGTCATCAGGTCGTCGACGGACTTGATCTGGTCGGGCGTGATGCCCCTCGGCTCCAGGATGTCGCGCCGGTAGAACGTGGTGCCGGGGACGACGAACCTGCTGGAGAAGCAGGGGATGCCGTACAGCCTGTCGCCCCACGCCCCGGCCTGCCACGCACCGGTCGGCAGAGCGGCGAGGTTCGGATACTTCTTGATCTTGTCGCCCGACAGGTAGGGGGTCAGGTCGGCGAGCTGGGTCCCGGCCAGTCTGCCCACGTTGATGTTGTTGTTCCACCAGGCGGGCAGCTGGATCCAGTCGGGCAGGCGCTCGGCCGCCGTCATCGTCGGCACGATAGTGGGGTAGTTGTTGCCGTCGGCCGGCTTCATGGTGAGCTTGATGCCGAGGGCCTTGTCCATGGCCTGGTAGAACGAGTTGCCCTGCGATGGCACCGTGCCCCACATCGGGGTGACGGCGGTGTAGCTGCCGCCCCTGCCCGGTACGCCCTCGACGGTGGCGACGTGCTCGGACGGGTAGCGCAGGAAGCCCGGGTCCGTCACCGCGCCGTCGCTGCCGGAGACAGGTGCGATGTCCGGCTTGACGGGGTTGCGCGGGACGTGTGCGGGCAGGGCCGCCTTCAGGCCCGACTTGGTGTTGGCGCCGGTGCGCTGCTTGCCCCCGCCTCCGCAGGCGGACAACAGCGGTGCTGCCATGGCGACTCCCGCGACGGACGCGGCCGTGCCGACGAACTTCCTGCGGCTCAAGTCTTGACTCATGGGGCTGGCCCTCTCGCCTTCGGATCGCGCTCGGAGGGCACTCCGGGCGTCGAAGCGCTTTACTTGAGGAGGGAAGGTAGTGATGTGTTTCTTTCGAAACAAGGGGTTGAACTCAAAGAAACTTTCTTTCCCTTGAGGTGTTGACGCTCTGTTGCGGGCGATGGGAGTGTCGACGCGCATCGCCAAGCACCGTCTCTACTTGGCCCATTGAGGAACCTGCCCCGAGGGTCCGCTCTCCTGCCCGACGTCGACCGGCTGCCGTTCGGCGATTTCGCAATCTCGCGCTCGCGCTATCGAAGCGCATCGACGACCTGCTGACGACTTCGGCATCTCTTTCGTCAAGGAACTGCCCCTGCGCTGCTTGGCAGGCGAAGACAGACACCGGGGCAGCGCGCTCGCCTGCGCTACGACACCCGACGATGTGCTCAACGAACTCTTGTCGGCTGCATACAGCGGTGGAGTGAACGGCCGGGGACAGGGCGGGGCGTACGCGCGGCTGTACGCCTGGGACAGTCTGTACGCGCTTATGGGTCTGCCCGCCGACGTACCCTTCCTGGAAGCGGTGTGGCCGCAGATTACCGGTGGCTGCGGTTCATGGCGTTCACGGACAAGGACACCCCGACCGCCAGCTGCAGCGACTACACCCACAGCCCGTTCGGGGAACAGGGGGTGCCTTGCCGGGCGTCGTTCCTGCTCTGCACGGCCTGCCCGAACGCCGTGATCACCCCGCGTCACCTGCCGCGGCTGGCCCATCTGCTGCACGTGCTCAAGGAGCTGCGGGCCGTGCTTTCGCCGGAGGTGTGCGACCAGGACTGGCGCGAGCCCTTCGCGCGGCTGCGGGACCTGCGCAAGGGCCCCGACTTCACCGACACGGAATGGAACGACGCCCTGGAGAAGGCAAGTACCCACGAACGAAGGGTCATTGACCAGCTGCTGAAGAAGGGATTTGACGCATGACCCTGGCCTTGAACCCCCGCTTCGCGACCCCGGCGACCGACGCCTTCGTGTTCGATCCCGACCGGGCCGTCGAGGGCCGCCGCGACTTCGTGCCCCGCTACGGCGACGACGGCTGGTCGTTGCTGGCGCTGACCCAGAACCCCTCGCAGACAGACGACGTCATCCGCTGGCGATGGTTCCCCGAGGTCTTCAGGGAGCCGTTCCGCCACGCATCTTGGACGTTGATCAACTACCCGCTGCCCGACAGGGACGTTGCCCTGCGCGGCGCGGCCATGCGCTCCAAGCTCAGCGTCGGCCGAATCACGAGGACGGTCAGCGACTGGTCGATGTTCGCCCAGTGGCTCGACGACCGCGGGATCAAGCAGCTTTCGCTGGTGACGGTCGAAGACCTGTCGGACTACAGCCACCAGCTCGACAAAGCGCGGGGGCTGGCCCGCAACACGGCCACCAGTCATCTGATCGCGCTCTCCCGACTGCACTACTACGGACGGTTGTATCTGCCCGACACCGACCGGCTCGTCGCGCCGCCCTGGGTCGCGGAGGGCATGGACGACTACCTGCCGGCGGCCTCGCCGCTGGGCGAGAACGTCACCGAGCCGATCGCCCCGGCGACGATGGGGCCGTTGTTGGTCTGGGCACTGCGGTTCGTCGAGGAGTACGCCGACGACATCCTGGCCGCCTTCGAGGAACACCGACGGCTGGTCGAGATCGCGGAAGGGCTGAAGGGCCCGTTCAAGAAGGGATCGGGCCTGCGTCTGGTCGCCTACCTCGAACAGTTGGAGGCCGACGGCAGGCCCGTCCCGGCACTGATCAGAGACACGAAGATCTCGACGCCCGGGGTGTTCCTGGCTGGCCTCACTGGGACTCCGATCACCAAGGTCCACCAGGTCATGAACTATCCGCGCTGGAAGGCATACAAGGTCCAAAACCCCGGCCGGTGCCTGCTGGATGCCTCCATCACCGCGAAACTGGGTGGGGAGCCCTGGCACGGTCCGTTCGACTTCCACGACGTCCCCGGGATCCTGAAACACCTGGTTACCGCCTGTTTCATCGTCCTGGGCTATCTCACCGGGATGCGGACCGGGGAGATCCTGGCGCTGGAGAACGGGTGCTGCCCGGATCCACAGGGGCCGCCGGAGGCGGCCCGGCGGCACCTCATCTATGCCCGGCAGTTCAAGGTCGCCCGCGACGAGGACGGCAATCACCAATCCGCCGGAGTCGTACGCGAAGCTCCCTGGGTGGCTGTCCCGCAGGTCGTCAGGGCAGTGCGGGTGCTGGAGCAACTCGGTGGGCACGGACTGCTGTTCGCAATCGAGGTCCACGATCCGCTCCAGCCCGAGCGCCGCAGCGGCAGGTCGCTGGCGATCGCCACGATGAGCAATCGCATCGAGTCGTTCATCGAGTGGGTCAACGCCCATGCCCAGAGCCGGAGCCGGCAGGCGGAGGCAATCCCGGCCGACCCGCATGGACGGGTCGGCACGGGCCGCTTCCGCCGCACTCTGGCCTGGCACATCGCCCGCAGGCCGGGCGGACTGGTGGCGCTGGCGGTTCAGGACGGGCACATGCGCACGCTGATCAGCGAGGGCTACGGATCGCGCTCGCGCGGCGGCATCCACGACCTTCTCGACTTCGAAACCGCCCGCAACGTCGCCGAGCAACTCAGCGAGGTCCACGAGGCCATCCAGGACGGCGCAGGCGTCTCGGGCCCCGCCGCAAGGCGTCTGATCAACGCCGCCGCCCAGGAACACCACCGCTTCAGCGGTCTCATCACCTCCAATCGTCAGGCCAAAGACCTACTGGCCGACCCGACGCTGAACGTCTTCGAGAACAAGGAGGCATTTCTGTTCTGCAACTACGACCGGACCAAAGCGCCCTGCCATCCCGGCCGCAACGCGAAGAGCGAGGCCCCCAGCCTGGACCGCTGCAAGGTCAACTGCGCGAACATCGCCCGCACCGACACACACGCACATCAACTCCGAGAAGCAGCCGATGACTTGGGCCGCCAGGCCGCCTCTGGTCTGGTTCCCGAACCACTGGCCGACCGGCTGCTGGAACGGGCCCAGGTCCTGACCGAGCTCGCTAACCAGCACGACCACGACCGCGTCCTGGCGGCAGCGGGGGCCGAGTTGTGAGCAACGACAACGAGAGGAAGAACATCAGGGCCGCGATGGACCGGCTGCTGGCCGGCACCCCGCTGCGGTCCGACGGAGCGCTGACCGTCCTCGCGCTGGCCGCCGAGGCAGACGTGAAACGCCACGTCCTCACCCACCGGCATACCGACCTCAAGGACGAGTTCTACGCGAAGGTCCGAGCTCAGGGAACGGGTTCCCGACAGCGAACGCAAGCTGCGGGCCGAACTGAAGAAGACCAAGGAGCGACTGGCCGAGCTGATCGAGGAGAACAAGCGACACCAGGCCGAGATCGAGACATTCGCCCGCGTGGTGAACGTCCTCACCATTGAGAACCACCAGCTCCGCGACCAGTCGGGGCATAAACGAGCCTCAGTGGTGGCCTTGCGCCCGGCCCCCGAGCCCGGCTCGTAGTCGCACCGCCTCGTCTCGTCCTGACCGCTGCGCGGTCAGGACGAGACCACAGGACCTGTCGAGCACGAGCTCAATCAGAGGGCACCTCCGTCTGATCGACGAGCACTCCTCGTCCGAGGCGTTGCGTTGACCACTTGAACCCGCACCGATGAGAGGGCGCAAGCGTCCTGCGAGCAACCGCGCGGTCCGGCCAGGGACTGAGAGTCCGGTGTTTATACCTTGCTCGCGACCACCATGTAGTTCTCGGCCTCAAGATCGAACGTGCTCAGTTCCGTCTGGAGTCCGACCCGGTGCAGCTCGACTTCGAGTTCCTCGTACCGGTAGGGCCAGCAGGACAGCAGTTCCGAGCGGACAAGAACCGGCCCAGTCGCATCAACTTGGGCGATCGCAATCTCGATATGGTGCTCATCCTCCCAATGCGGCGCAATTTCCCAGCGGTAAATTACGACGGCATCGCGACCGTTCCGGCGGACGAGTCGGTCCCAGATGTCCAGCCGGGAACCTCTGGCCCTGACGAGTTCCCAAGTCCGGGATGTGAGCACCAAGCGCCCTCCCGGGCGCAGAAGCCGTGACATCGACTCCAGAGCAGCACCCCTGCCTGTCGCGCCCGCGGCATGGTGAAGCGAGTTGCCAACGCAGAACACCATGTCGAACGTGTTGTCCTGGAAATGGTCGGGCAACTCTTCCCAGTTCGCCCGTACGGCCTGCACGGATGCCCCGAACTCCTCAGACAACTCTGCAGTCCGACGAACCATCGCCTCGCTGGCGTCAGTTGCGACAACCTGCATGCCACGACCGGCGAGGCCAACCGCCAACTGTCCGGTTCCGCACGAACAGTCGAGGACGTGAGCGTTTGACGGCAGGAGACGGAGGGCGTCATCGAACGACGCAGCGAACTCGGCTGGAGGCAACTTTGCATCCGAGATGAGCCATTCGTACACCTCGGCAAGCACGTCATATTCCGTCACAACCACTACCTCCGTCACGCGGCAGACTCACGGCGGGACGTCAGTCCATCAGCGGAGCAAGCCGGGCACCAATGGTTTTCGCAAGGATGGGCCACCGCTCGGGCACCACGGGCATCTCGCGCTCAAGCTCGTCACGCGGCCGAGGGCCGCCGAGATAGGTGTGCGCCTCTGGCGGCGCCAGCAGCTCGATGAACGCCGCACAGTCCCGGGCCTCGGGCTCACGGAGCGCCAGCCACCTAATCAGCAGGCTCGGCAGCGATCAAGAATCGCAGACCCGATCAAGCCACCGGTCCGGGCCCCACCCTCATCAGCGGGGCCGGGCCCCACAACCACACCTGCCAGGGACGGGATGTCTCCCGTTCTCGTTCACAGCATCGACTTCGGCCGTGGCGGGCCGCATCCCGAAGTGCCGATCTGCTTTCGGAATTCGTGAATAGAGCCACCCTCTCCGCTATTACGCAGAGTCACCTCAACAACCAACACCAGGAGTCAAATGAGAGATCGCTACAACACAGCCAGACTTGACAGGGAACTCGGGTGCCCTTTCCACGGAAACGCTCAATGGCGCAACATCCGCGACAACTCCCCGGAGGAATGGGAGGACGTGGTGGAGTTCGACGCGGCCATCCGCAAGGGAAACGCCCGCGCCAACGCCACCGGCAACCGTCTGCTCGGCGAGGCGTTTCTCCACCGCTCCCGCGTCCCTCTCAGCAAAGCCCCCATCGATCACGTCACCGCCGCCGAATGGGCGGCGATGCAGCAAGAACTCACCGACAGCGGACCGGACCTTCAGGAGCTGGAGCAGGGCGTCATCGACGGCTGCTCGCCGTGGGCCTGCCGCGGTGAAGTCGAGCCGGTGCAGGACGACTTCGGACTGGCCTCTTGACCATCCTGGACCTGTTTGCGGGCCCTTCTGTGAGCAGAACTGCAGCGTCTCATAGCCGCCTCGCACGCCAGTGACCAGCGCGTTTGCGCTTTGCAGTTACCTGAGTCGCATAGGTACGGTCCCCGCCATGCTGATGACGTTCTTCTCCTCTGCCACCTGGGAGTCCTGGGGGCTATCGAGTCAACCGGTGATCCCGGACCGGATGCCGATCCTGCTTGACGACGACCTCCTCTTCGAGGACTCGGCTGGCCCTCGCGTCACGACCGTGATCAACCGGTGGGCCCAGGAACTTCCCGCGAACGGCTGCCCAGCCCCAAACTCCTGGGAAACCTACGTTCGGGTTGTGCGTGACTGGACGCTCTTCCTGGCCAGCCGGGGCGTCCAACTCTTCGACAACCGTCGCGATTTGCGGCGGGGTCTGAGCGCCTACGCGGTGCACCGTGCGTGCGGCCCGCTGAAGGAACGGTTCGCCTCATCCCCTGGAACCAGCACATGAGCATCCTGTCCCTGTTCTATGGGTGGGCCGAGGGCGAAGAGCTCACGACCACGGTGCCGTTCACCTACAAGCAGGCCGTCACTGCGTATGGCGACCAGGTGCGACTGCAGTCGGTGAACCTGTCCAAGCGGCGGACGTCGAAGCCGCACGTGACGATCAAGTACTTCGAGAAGGACTTCGAGGACACGTTCCTGAAGGGGCTGGGCGGTCTGCGCCCGGACGGCGCCGAGGACGCCCTCTACCAGGGCCGGACGACGGCACGCAACGCGGCGGTGGGTGGCTATGTGCTGTCCAGCGGGCTACGGCGGCAGGAGTTCACGTACATGTTGGAGTGCGAGGTTCCGCCGCTGCCGCCCCGCCGGACCGAGCTGCCGATCTGGGTGCCGGTTCCGGCCGGCGTCACGAAGGGCCGGAAGTTCCGCGCCACGTGGACGACATACGACCCGCTCGCCCGGCTGCACCAGTACTTGAGGTTGCAACGTGCTGTTGCGGTGGCTCGCTCGTCCTGGATTCCGCCGGCCAAGTGGGGGTCGCCCCTGGTGGTGACCGAGTCAGACGAGGTCGGTGGCCGAGTTGATGGTGAGCGCGTGCTGTGGGCCGAGTTGACGCCGCTGGAACGTCGGTGTCTCGTCAGGCCAGATGGCGGATCGATGCTGCTGGCCGTGCAGAGTGACGGGAGTCCGTTTCGCGACTGGCCGACGGTCTTCAAGCGGACGTCGGAGCGGATCCGGGATCGATTCGATCCGCGTTTCCCGCATACGTCCCCGCACCGGTGCCGTCATACGTTCGCGATCAGGACGCTCGAGATGTTGATCGGCGGCTACTACGCCCAGCTCGCGAAGCTCGTCAAGGACACCGACGCGGACGCGGCCCTTGCGCTCTACCTGCGCAAGAACGACCCGGTGATGATCCTGCGTGACCTCCTCGGTCATACCAGCACTCTTACCACGGAGGTGTACCTCCGCCGTCTGGATACGACCCGGATCTACCGCGAGGCATATGAGCGGGCGGGCCATGACCACGGTCTGCTCGTCGAGGCCGAACACGAGGCCGATGCCGAGTTCGACGACTTCGATGAGGACGATATCTGATGCCCGCGGAGATCCTGGAGAACCCGCTGCGGCTGTTCTGCACGTTCACCCGCGGCACCACGTCGACCCTGAATGTCGACGACTCGATCAACCCCGTACTCGTCCGCGAGTTGCTGACGGGCCTGGTCTATCTGATGCATCCGCACGGCCAGGGTGACTCGCACCGGACTGCGGAGAAGTACAAGGGGACCATCGATTGGTTCGTCGGCGAGCTGGACAGGCGTGGTCATCGGGGCGGGGCAGCAGGGCTGACCCGCGCCGGACTCGCAGCGCTGTGGTGGGAGGCGGGAAATCGGCGGGAGTCGGAGAGCCGCCGCATGCTCGCCGCGCTGGACGCCGAGACCTCCGTGCTGGCTCCGGACGTCCGGGAGCTTGTCCGAGGGCGTCTGTACAACCGGCATCCGAACAGCGAGCCGCTGCCGCCGTACGACGAGGTCGCCTGGGCAGGGCTGATTCGTGCAGCCCGAACGATCGCCAAGGGGTCATGGGCCGCTTACCGGGCGGCCCGAGCAACGGCGGAGTCCGGCCAGGACCCGTACGTGCATGGCTGGACGAGAGAGAACATCTTCTGGCTGATGGTGCACCACGGTCCCGCAACACCAAGGTCGTTGGGCGAGCGGGCGGGCTTGTCGTACAACCAGATGCGCTACCGAATCGGTGATGGTAACCAGCGCTTCTTCGGGGAAGCACGTGAAGCGCTCTTCCCCAGCGCTCGCGCCGTCATCGCTTACCAGGTGTTGTTCGGCGTGTATAGCGGCATCGTGCCGGACGGCATCGCCGATCTGGGTATCGACGGCCTTGACTGGGCTGGCGACGCCGCGGTATTGGTCCGCTATGTCAAGGGCCGTACATCCGAGGAGAGCATCACGCTGCCGAGCAAGGCCGTACGGGTGCTGGAGCGCTGGCTCGACTATGCCGACCTGGCGAGGTCACATTGTCCGCCGCAGCTGCGCAACAGGCTGTGGCTGTGGATTGCCTACACCTCGCGTCGCGCGGGCGACGAGGGCCTGGGGCCTTGGAGATATGGACGCCCCTACAAGTCCACCATCGTCGACTGGTCTCGCGATGCGGGGGTGGTCGACGCCAACGGGGCACCGGTGGTTGTGCACCGCCATCGGATCCGCACGACGTTCGAGTCCCACCGGGACCGATCTTCCTGGATCGGCAGCCGGCGCTCGACGATCGACCCCAATCACACTCCGACAGTGGAAGGCGACCACTACCTGTCCGCGATGACCGAGGCCCAGAAGAGCGCCCTGGAGGACATTGTCGAGCAGGCCCAGGGTGATCTCCTCCGCCGGGGCCAACCGCACATGGTTCTGTCGGACGAACAAGTCGCAGACCTGGCAGGCCAGTTCCCGCAGCTGGTCAGCGAGCTGGAGCTGGACGATCGGGCGATCGCCGAGCTCGTGGGCGGCCAGAGCGATGTGTTCGTGGCGTCCTGCATCGATCCGACCGCCGGCGTGCACGGCCCGAAGGGAAAGCCGTGCCCGGCTCGTCCCTGGGTGTGCCTTCTGTGTCCACTCGCTCTGTTCACGCCGCGGCACGCGGCGAACCTCCTGCGCATGAAGGCGTTCTTCGCCCGGCAGTGGCAGCAGATGCCCGCCGCGCAGTTCATGGCCGTCTTCGGCCACTACGCCCAGCGCATCGAGGAAGTCCTGGTCAAATACGACCCCACGCAGCTCGCTGCGGCTGCTGCCCACGTCACGGACACCGACGCCGAGATCCCGCTCCTGCCCGAGGAAAGCACCCTGTGAACACCATCGCCCATACCGGGGTCCCGCTGTCCGGAACCGTGCCGTCGCCCTTCGCCGGGGCTGACATCTGCGGCCTGGCCGGCTTCGTCCTCCCCATCGGGGCGGCCCGCTCGGTCTTCGAGGACGACGTCTGGGTCTTCACCCAGGTCATCGGCATCCCCGCCTACGTGTCGAAGTGCGCACGGCGCCTGGACTTCTCGGGGATCATCAATATGCGGTGGAAGACGGTGGCCAAGGAGTACATCGCCGCGCAGATGGCCCCCGGGCACGAAGCCGTACGGACGCTGCCGTACGCCAACCGGACGGTCCGCGTCGTCAACAGCCTCTACGCCGAGCTGCTGGAACTGGTCCGTTGGCTGAACTGGCTGACCGCCCAGGGGGTCACCGAGCTCGGCGAAGTCACTGAACATCACTGCACGTCCTTCGCACAGCACCGCGCCACCCACCGCCCCAACGGCAAAAAGACACACGACCGCCCCAGCGTCCGCAGAGCGGTTGAGCTGACGATCACCGGCCTGGCCCGTTACGGCGAGCTGTTCACCACCGACCGCTACCACCCCGGGCTACGGCCGTTTCCCGGACAGGCCACCGGCAAGCCCAGCGGCAACGCCAACAAGACGCCGCCGGTCGCGGATCCGACGTTCCAGCCGCTCCTGGGCGCAGCCCTCTACCTCGTCCAGACCCTGGCCCCGCACCTGCTGCGCGAACTGGACGCCAAACGGCGCTATGTCGCCCACCGGGCATCGCTGCCCGCAGCACGGATTGATCGGGGCGAACTCGAGGCGGTCATTCGCCGCCATGTCGAAGAGCGGCGTCCCTTCGGGAACGTCAACTGGGCAAAGACCAGGAAGTGGATCAGCAAGGACGATCCGTTGGGCAAGGTCAACCTCTACGCCCTCGCCGCGGAAGCCGGACGGAGGGAGATCAGCCCCTCCACATTGGAGTCGGTGCGCGACGTCCTGGAGGAGGCGGTGGAGGCCGTCGGGATCGAGGAACCGTACTGCCGCGGGGCCGACATGGTGGAGCGAGCCGACGGCCAGGGCGAGGCGCCCTGGTCAAAACCGCTTTCCGAGCGTGGCCTGCGGGCGCTCACCGGCGTGGTCAAGACCGCATCGCACGTGGTCATCGTGGCGCTTTCCGGTATGCGCCAAAGCGAACTGCGCGAGATGAATGTGGGCTGCCGTGTGCCCCCGATCGAGGCCGGCCCTGGGCTGAAGAGATACAAGCTGGCGAGCCGGGTCGTCAAGGGAAAGCCGCTGGGCGGTGCGCCTGACGAGTGGGTCGTGATCTGGGAGGCATATCAGGCGGCAGAGGTCGCCGAGCAGATCCTGGGCCCGGGCGCCGAGATCGGTGATCCCCTGCTCACCTCGCCACTCGACAGCGACCGCTTCACGCTGTTCCGCCAGTGGGCCAACGGCGCCGCGGGACAGGCGCTGGGGCTGGCTCCGATCCCGGAGGGACAACTGACGACGAGGATGCTCAGGCGCACACTCGCCTTGGAGATCGCCTACCGCCCCGGTGGCCTGCTCGCCGCAAAGGTGCAGCTCAAGCACCTGTCTGTGGTGACAACGGAAGGATATGCGGCCCGCCCGGGCGGGGCACAGGCCAAGTTCCTCGCGGAAGTCAACGCCGAGGAGGCGGAGCGTAACAAGGACCTCGTGCTGGCCGAGTACCGGCGCTATCAGCAGGGCGAGATGCCATCAGGTCCAGGCGCCCGCGATCTGATCAACTTCTTCGCCAGCGTCGACGGGAAGCTGGCCCGCGCTGCCGCGGAGGATCCCACGGTCGTCGGCAGCGACCAGGAGGTCAGAGCCCTCCTCGCCGAGATCGCCGACGTCCTACACCTGGGGGTGGCGAACTACTGCTGGTTCATCGACCCCTCCAAGGCGTTGTGCCTCAAGCTGGCCGGCACCCCGAACGCGACGAAGCCGCTGGCGGGCATGTGCGATTCCGCCCGCTGCCCGCAAGCCACCCACCATCCCTGCCACCGCCCAGTGTGGGCCGAGAGCGTACGGACCAAACAGGTCTTCATCGGGTCGATCGGCCGCAACCACAAGACCGAAAAGGTCAGACTGCAGGCCGACTTGGATCGGGACGTGAAGGTCCTGGCCTCGATCGACGCCGCCGCTGCGTAAGGAGAAACCTCACATCATGGCTCGAATCAGCACAGAGGCCCGCGCCCGCAACGAGGAGGCCGTCCGGGCCGCGATGGACCGGCTCTTGAAGGGTGACCTCCCGCACGGCGGCAGCTGCGACTTGAAGACACTGGCCACCGAAGCCGGCGTGACCCGCACCGCGTTCTACCCGAAGAAGAACCGTGACGGGACGAAGCGTCCCGGCCCTTACCAGCACCTCGCCGAAGAGTTTGAGCGGCGCCTCCGAGCTCTGCAGGAGACCGGACACATCGTCGATCCGCGGGCCGCCCAGATCGAACGGCTCAAGACCCAGGTCTCCGAGCTGAAAGAGCGCCTCGCCAGACGCGACGAGACCGTCGCCGAGCTGACCGCCTTCAAGGAGTTGGCCGTCTCCCGCCTGGCCGCACAGCACGACGAGATCCAGCGCCTGCGGCAACAGTCGGCGAACGTCACCAACCTCCGCCGACTCCCGGCTGGCTCTATACGTGAATCGTGAGAGCACCTGTCGCTCGGCGGCGCGGCGAGAGCACCCGATGCTGCAGGCAAGAGATGCCGCCGAGTTTTGAGAGCGCACTACGACTTCGACCAGACGTGGCAAACTCTTCAACATCGTTGTCCTGCTGCCACAGCGTGGCTGGGAGGGAAGGAGATGCCAGTGGCCAATGTTGACCCGACGGCACAGTCCGGAGGCGCTTCGCCGCCCAGTGCTCCCCCGCTGGATCTCGGCGCGCTCGTTCCGGCCATCCTCCGAGGGCTGCGCAAGGATGTCCTGCTGCTCTTCCTGTTCGCGATCGCTCTTCTTTTGGTCTTTGTTGCCCTTCAAGTGCCGGAGGGGCCAGTCGTCCTTGTGATGTGGCTGGTTGCATCACTGGCGGTCCTCGGAGTGGTCGCCCGGGTGGTGCTGGAGGTCCGCCGCATGCTCCGCGGAGGAGTGCGCATGGACATCACCGGCGCGGAACACGTGCGGGACGCTCAGCGCATCACCGGGAACCGCACGGCAGTACCGGACGTCCGCATGCGCATCAAGACCCGGGGGCGCCGGGGCCGTAGGACAACCGTGACTGGATCTCAGCACATCAACCTGGGCCCCGATAGCGAATCGGAGCCCGGAGTCGGTGGGGCGGGAAAGTAGCCAGCGGTGCGAGCGGCAGGTAGAGCACCGGTGGGTAACCGAGGCGATGGCTTTGTCGGACGGACAGCCGTTCTTGAATCCGTGATGTCTGCCCAGGTCGGCGAGCGGGCCGTGTATGAGATCACCGGCCAGGCCGGGATCGGCAAGTCGCGCCTCCTCCGTCGGGTCCTGGAGGTAGCGGGAGACTCCGGGGAGGGAGCCGGGGGCCGGGAGCAGGGCGTTGCTGTGTTACATGTCGATGTCTCGAACCATTCGGTGGTACGTGCCGCAGGGGGCATCGCAGGTGCGGACGTGCCGGACCTCGTGCTGCAGCGGTCCTTCGCCGCGTACTGCGACTTCCTGCACGTGCTCATCCGGCAATGGCCCGACTTGCCCGGGCGACGCGCGGCGAGGCTCGATGACGAGATCGAGATGGCCAAGCGCCGATCGCTCGAACTGTTGGCCTCTAGCCCCTTCCCCCGCCCCGCCGTCCAGCGCATCACGATGAGGATCAAGGCCGACACGGTCACCAACGCTCAGCGGGTTGTACTCCCGCCACAGGAGCCGATACCGGACCATTATCGACGCGGGCTGGAAGGTGTCCGCCACGAAATCGATGACACCGTCTTGTCCGCGCTTCTGCCCGACAGGAGGAAGACCCGCCCAGCTCGGGCGATGTTCTACTTGCTCCTTGATCAGTTCGAAGCGCTGCTGGGGCAGGCGCACGCGCGGTGGATCCTCTCGTTCGCGGAGAGGATCAGCCCCGGGGTGGCCATCGTCGCGTGGCAGCATGCGTCCGACAGTGCGCCTGAGCCGCTGTGCCCGGGATCTGTCCAGCACCACCTCAAGGGGCTGAATGCTGCCGACGTGCGCGACTACCTTGCCCAGCGGATGAACGGCGCGATCGCGGAAGAACTCGCGGCGACGGTGCACACCTTCTCGGCAGGCGTTCCCCAGGTCGTCGGCGCGGTGAGGGATCTGGTGGTGCGGCGTGGCATCGCCGACCAAGCTTCGTTGAGTGCCGAACTGGCTGGCGTGAAGAGCCCCTACGGCGGCGCACTCGTTCAACAGGAGGTCGGCGACCTTGTCCACCGTCTCCTGGACGCCACCGGCGACAGCCGCCTGACGACCGCCCTGGAGGCGTTGTCGGTGGCCCGGTCGTTCAACCTGCCGATGATGGAGGCTCTTCTGGGCGAGGACACCATGCCCGGACACGATCTCCCCGCGGTCTTCGGGAACGCTGTGTCCTTCTCCTTTGTCACCGAGGAGCCCTCGCCGGGCGGGATGTCGGCCGAGTACCGCATTCACGACTACCTGCGGCATGAACTGGAATCACGACTCGCGCGCCGCAACCCGCGACGCCACGTGGAGCTGCACCGGCGTGCCCTGGAGCACCACCGGGCATGCATCGAGGACAGTGAGCCCGACGAGGAACTTCCTTCCGCCTGGGAGTGGATGCGCTATCAGAAAACCGAGTGGCAGCATCACCGCACCGAGTGGCTGTGGCATCTGAGCCTGGTCAGCCGGAACGACCGTGTCACGGCGATGCTCGACTTCTCTCGGGTGTTCTTGGACGCGTTCTGGTGGGATGGCTTTCTAGTTCCCACCCCCTACTGCGAGCAGCTCCTCGTCGACGGCACAGTGATCTGCCAGACCCACAGCGACCGGCTCTGGTTGGCCCAGCTGCAGCGGCTGTACGACGTATATCCGCGTCACGTCTGGCACGACGACGCGGCCGGCCGAGATGACGCCGCCTGGGCCGCCGTGGCCGACGCCCTGCGCTACGTGCGCAGAGAGGCGCGCCTCGATGGACGGCGAGCACGGCTTGACTCTCCCGAACATCGCCATCTGCGCGGCCTGACGGACCAGCACATGGCCGAAGTCGCACGATTCACCGGCGACAAGGATGCCGCTGAGCGACACTACCGCCACGGCATTGAGATGTTCGAGCAGAATGACGACAAGTACCTTGCCGCATGGGTGATGCTGGAGCTGGCAAACCTCTATCTCGAAACGGGTGTTCCTGACCAGGTCAACCCACTCTTGGAGAAAGCTGAGGCGGCGGCGGTCGAGGAAGAGGATCCCGAACTGCTCGCCGAAGTCGCCGGGGCGTACGGAGACCTGTGCTGGCACCAGGGCGAGCACGAGAGTGCGATGGACGCCTACGCCCGCATGATCCTGCACGGCTACGTCCAGCACGTCGGCTACAGCCTGAACCTGCCGGATGCGTACAGCGACATGCACTACCAGATTCTGCTCGCCCGAGTGGGGCGGCGTCTGAGCGAGCTGCGCGCCGAGCCGGGGGTGTTTGACAGG
Source organism: Streptomyces hawaiiensis (assembly GCF_004803895.1). Taxonomy (NCBI): domain Bacteria; kingdom Bacillati; phylum Actinomycetota; class Actinomycetes; order Kitasatosporales; family Streptomycetaceae; genus Streptomyces; species Streptomyces hawaiiensis. Next base: position 1,018,851 of record NZ_CP021978.1, read on the forward strand.
ACAGTGCGGCGCATGGGCGCCCTCTTTGATCCGTACTGGGCCAGGGTTGGGGGGAGGCCGACTTCGTCTGCCCCGGGTCATGAGCCAGGAGAAGCAGCCCTCGTGACCTGGCTGTTCCCGCCTCCACCAGGGCCGGAGGGCCTTAGCCTGTCCAGCACGTATCCGGTAGTCGCCCTCCAGGTGCGCGGCGAGATGGAGGATCTCCTGCAGCAGCCCCTTACGACGGAGCTGCCGGATGAGTATTCGCCACGATGGTGACGCTCCCTGTCAGCCTCGCATGGGTCGGTGGATCGCCGCAGCACTCTCTGCCCTCGGGCCGACGGGGTGCGCGGTACTCAGCTCGTGTGAGATCAGTCGAGTGTGAGGCACGTACCCGGCACAACCTGGCGTGACGTCAGTCACGTGTCGGACTCCGCAAAGGAACACGCTGATGCGCTGGAAGGCGACACACCGGACACTGTTCGGCCTCCCGTAGAGCGACACGACCTGCGCGGGACACAGCATCTGCTGACACAATGGGCCGGGGGGATGGAGCCACTCACTTAACGTCCTCGGCGTACGGGACGTGGGTCTCGAATGGGACGAGTGGGCTTGCAAAACCCGTGCCGCCGCAGGGCAGTTGACGGTCCGGACCGACGTGGCGATGTATCCGACGTGGCCCTTCATCGGCCGCATGCGCGGGCTCATCGCCTCACCGCCGTGCCAGGCGTGGAGCATGGCCGGCAAACGCCTCGGCCTATTGGACCAGCCGCTGGTGCACGCGGCGGTCGAGGACCTGGCCGCTGGACGCGACACCCGCGAAAGCCTCCTCGCCGCGTGCCGTGACGAGCGCTCCCTGCTCGCAGCTGAGCCGATGCGCTACCTGCACGCCCTCAACACGGTCGGCGAGCCCGACTGGGTCGCCATGGAGGAGGTGCCGGACGTCCTGCCCCTGTGGAAGCAGTACGCCGCGATCCTGCGTACCTGGGGTTACTCGGTATGGGCCGGGATCCTCAACGCCGCCGACTACGGCGTCCCCCAGACGAGAAGGCGGGCGATCCTGCTCGCGTCGCGCACCCGTACCGCCGAACCTCCCCCGCCCACGCACGCCAAGACCGCCGAGCCGGAGAGCCTGTTCGGGCCGGGCCGCGCCCGGTGGGTGTCCATGGCCGAGGCCCTCGGCTGGGGCGCCACCGACCGCCCGGTGCCGACCGTGTGCGCCGGCGGCGGCCCCGGAGGAGGAGCCGAGCCATTCCCGTCCGGCTCACGCAAGGCCCTCATCGACGCCCGTAACCGCGGCACCTGGACACCACAGCCCGGCCCGGAGCACGTCCTGCAGCGCCATCGCGGCGGTACTGGCCGGGCACACCGGCATGGTCTCCGGGTGAACCGCCCGGCACCGGCGCCCGCCTCCGCGGAGCACCGCTGGTCCTGGTCGCTGCGCAGCAACAACCAGGCCAACGCCACCATCCGCAGCGTGGACGAGCCCGCCGGCACCTTGTTCTTCGGACACCGCGCGAACGAGTGCACCTGGGTCGCCGAACCCACACACGCCCCGGACGGCAACTCACTGCCACCGGACCCGATCCGGATCACCGCCCAGGAAGCCAGCCTCCTGCAGTCCTTTCCTGCCGACTACCCGTGGCAGGGCAACAAAGGCCAGATCTTCAGCCAGATCGGCAACGCCGTCCCGCCACGGCTGGCCGCGCACCTGCTGGCCCCGCACCTGGGCAAGACCCTCACCCCCGACGACTTCGCCCTGGCTGCCTAAATGCCCCACCCCACTGACCCATACGAGGATGACGACCTCGACGACCTGCCCGACACCCATCCGCCGCAGCCCGTGCGCTTCGCCGAGCAGGCCCTCCTCGGTGCCCTCCTCCTCGATCCGCACCGTCTCGGCGACGTGACCGGCATCGCCTCCGACTCGTTTTCCACCGCCGCACATGCCGCCCTGTTCGCCGCGATCAGCTCCCTGCCGCCGCCCGACCCTGCCGAGCACGTGAAGAACACCAACTGGCTCAACCAGGTGCTCGCCACGGGACGCGAGCAGGCGCGCGGGCTGACCGCCTCCTACCTGCACACGCTCATCCAGGTCTGCCCCTGGCCCCGCCACGCACCGGCCTACGCGCGGATGGTCGAGGCCGAACGCGCCCGCCGCCGTCTGCAGAGTGCCGCCGAACGCCTCGTCCAGACCGTCCATGACGCCTCCCTCCCGCACCCCGTCCAGACGGTGCTCGCCGCAGCCGACGCCCTCGCGGCGGTCGTGGACGACATCGCGAGCCGCTTCCCACCGCGCGCCGGCGTCCTGCCCCGCACCCCAGCACCGCCGCCAGCCATCACGCCCGACTACGCCGAGGCAGTCGAGGAGGAGCAACTGCTACTCGCGACCGCCACCGCCCACCCCGCAGACATCGAGTCCGTGCGGTGGCTGCTCCCCGACGACTTCAACCTGCCCTTGCATGCCGGCCTGTGGCAGTGCCTGACCGCCCTGGCCCGCCGCCGCGAGCCCATCCACCCCGTCACGGTCCTATGGGAAGCCCAGCAGCGCGGCCTGCTGGACGACAGCTGTGAACCGGGCGAGGTCCTCCGCATGCTGGCCGAACCGGCCGGTTCCGTCGAGCACTGGGGCGAGCGCGCCCTGCAGCGCTCCCTCCTGACCACAGCCGAACACACCGGCCTGCGCATCGAGGCGTACGCCGGTGACCCGGCGAACACCCCGTTGCAACTCGTCGTCGGTGCCCGCCGCGCCCTCGTCGACATCGCCGCCGTCCGCACCCGCCGGCAGCACGCCACCGGAGCCACCCCGCCACAACGGCGGCGACCAGCGCCCACCACCCGCGCCGGCCCGCCGACCACCACGGTCGCGCACGCCGCCCGGTCCACACGAGCAACCCGATACCCCCCGCGTCGCCGGTGGCCGGACCCGAAAGGCCCGGCCACCGGCAGAACAGACGAGACCCCCACGTGACTCCCACCATCGACGCCCACGTCCGCCTCGACACCCACCCCACTCACCCGAGCGCCGTGCAGGCCGTCCTGACCGGCACGCAGGCCCGCGTCGCCCTCATGGCTCTGGAGGCTGCCGACTGGAGCGTCGCCGCCACCAACGTCCTGGTTCTGGCCCGCATCGATCACGAGGAGTCTCAGAGGTCGTTTTATCCAGATATTTTATCCCGGAATGAGTGTTTAATCCCCGGATGTCAGGGTCGCGCCAGGAGAGGGCGGCATCGCCGGCCAGGCACACCAGTCCAGGCCGCATCCTCGCTTTCCGGACCCGGGAACGGTTCTGACTCCCGGCTCACGGCAGATTCCCTGCTGGCCGCCCATCCCTGTAATCAACTCCGTTTGTTTCATTGACATCTCACTCGGAATACCTACCGTTGGGAGCGCTCCCATGACAGCCTTGCAACTGGAAGGAGTCCCCCACATGCGCAAACAGAGTCCGTTAGCCGGGCGTTTGTCGCCCCTCCGCCGGCCTCTCCAGGCGTTCGTCATGCTGTTCGCCGTGGTTGTCGGCGCACTCACCTGGTCGGCCCCCGCCCAGGCTCACGGCACCGTCGTCGGCCCCGCCACCCGCGCGTACCAGTGCTGGAAGACGTGGGGCAACAACCACACGAACCCGGCCATGCAGACCCAAGACCCCATGTGTTGGCAGGCCTTCCAGGCCAACCCCGACACCATGTGGAACTGGATGAGCGCGCTCCGCGACGGCCTCGGTGGCCAGTTCCAGGCACGGACCCCCGACGGGACGCTCTGCAGCAACAACCTCTCGAGGAACGCCAGCCTGAACAAGCCCGGACCGTGGAAGACCACCACCGTCGGCAATAACTTCTCGGTCCACCTGTACGACCAGGCGTCCCACGGTGCCGACTACTTCAAGGTCTACGTGAGCAAGCAGGGCTTCAACCCCAAGACGCAGACCCTGGGCTGGAGCAACCTCGACTTCATCACGCAGACCGGCCGCTTCGCCCCGGCGCAGAACATCACGTTCCCTGTCCAGACCTCCGGCTACACCGGACACCACATCCTGTTCGTGATCTGGCAGGCCTCGCACCTCGACCAGGCCTACATGTGGTGCAGCGACGTGAACTTCGGCTGAGCCGCAAAGCACGCACACGACACCGGCCTCTGCCGGGCGCCGGTAACCCGCCGTCCGGCCGACCGAGCCCCGTCGGGGCAGGGGCCCCATTGGTCACCCTGCCCCGACAGGGCTTCCTGCGTTCCTCACTTGACTCTGTCGGGGATCTTGGATGGTCGGACTCAACTGCCGAGGACCGCCAGGACTTCGACCGGGGAATCTCGTTCTGGTCCAGGAAGGTCTGGAAGGCGGTCGGCGGTCTCGGCGAAGAGGGTTTCTCGTCGCTGAGAGACCGTTTCTCTCGTTGCTTCATCCCGGTACTACGTTTTTGATCCGTTGATGTCGAGTCGCGCCAGGAGATGGTGGCCTCGCCGGTGAGGCGGCGGGCCATCAGGTCGGTCATGGCGAGGTGGATCATGGCTTCGGAGCGGGCGGGCAGGGTTTCATAGTCGCGGGCCAGGCGGCGGTGGAACATCAGCCACCCGTAGGTCCGCTCCACGGTCCAGCGCTTGGGCAGCGGGGAGAATCCCTTGGATCCGGGGGTGCGTTGGACGATTTCCATGTCGATGCCGACGGTGGCGGCATGCTCGACGAGGTGCTGGCGGTAGCCGCCGTCCACCCAGACCTTGCGAATGGTGGGGTGGGCGACGGCGACCTGCTCGATCAGGTGGGTGCCGGCCGCGGAGTCCTGCACGCTCGCGGCCGTGACCAGCAGTCCGAGGGTGTCGGTAACGATGCTCCGCTTGCGGCCGACGATCTTCTTCGCCGCGTCCGTGCCCTGCCCGGCGGCCGGGACGCTGGTGGAGGTCTTCACGCTCTGCGCGTCGATCACGCACGCGGACGGCTCCGCTCCCTTGCCCTCCCGCTGCCGTAACAGCCCGCGCAGTGTGCCGGTGATCTGGGGGAACACACCGTCCTTCTGCCACTTGGCAAAGTAGCCGTACACGGTTTCCCAGGGCGGGAAGTCGTGCGGCAGATAGCGCCACTGCACCCCGGTGCGGTCTACGTACAGGATCGCGTTCATGATCTCGCGCAGGTCGTGCTCGGGCGGGCGTCCGATGTTCAGCGCATGCCGGCGCCGCTCGGCCCGCCAGGCGCCCAGCACCGGCTCGATCAACTCCCAGCGCGCGTCGGACAGATCACTCGGATACGGACGACGTTCGGTCATGACCTGGACGTACCGCCGGTCCGGGGCGTGCGCCCAGGCGTGCACCGCAAGCAGCGGAAGCACGGGCCACACGACGGGCGTCCTGGGATGAGACAGGCGCAAGCCACATCCCGTCCCAGCCGTCACCCCATGCGGCGCATCCGCCACATCCACTCCACCAGACCCGCAGGGATAATGACATCCGATCGAAAAGACCTGGATGAAGCGGATCTCACAGGAGAAAACGACCTCTCAGACCGCGTTTGAGATCTGCCGTGCGTGTGCGATGGAGCGGTCGTTGAGCTCCGCGTGAGTGGTGTTGGGGGCGGGTATCCGTCGGACTTGACGGACGAGCAGTGGACGCTGGTGGAGCCGTTGCTGCCGCCGGCGCGGGTAGGACCAAAGGGCGGCCGGCGGCAGAAGCATCCGCGGCGTCGGATCGTGGACGCGATCTTCTACGTGGTGCGGACAGGGTGCGCTTGGCGGCAGCTGCCGAAAGACTTTCCGCCCTGGCCTCTCACCGCCCACCGCCGCCTCACCCGGGACTACGAGACCATTCCGGCCCGGTCCGAGACCGTGATCCGCTGGGCAATGATCGGCATCATGGTCCGCCGCCTCACCCGCGGCCGACCGTCGACGCGGCCGGGCCCGCACCCGCTTGTACGCACCGCAGCCGGGCAAGCTATTTGACTCAGCTGAGCGATTCGAGGTCGTCGGGCGTGCCGTCAAGGGCAGGACCACAGCCTGGGGGGAGATGCGAGGCCACGAGTTCCACGGCCTCATCGGCAGTAACAGCGCCACCGATCTGCTCCCGCCCCGAACCGCGCGGCTCATGCAGTCGACGAACACGGAAGTGCCGTTCGCCATCGTAGGGGAAGATCGAGGGCAGGTCTTGCGACCAAGGGAAGCGGGTGCACCGGCTGAACTGCAGCGATCCATGGCTGACCAGCGGAAACAGAGCCCGGAGGGCAGGGTTTGCGTATGCCGCCTCTACCAGAGCCGTGTCGATGAGGTTCGCGTCCATTTCCCGCACGACCTGCCACTTGGCTGCCACAGGGTCATCTGGCGCTGTCCCGAGTATGTCCTTCTCCATCATGCTCGGACGTTAGCTGACTCTGCAACGGCCGGTTGGGCCGCCGTTCGCCTTCTTCGCTGATGAGGAACTGCTTCACCGGTACCGCACCTGCCACCTCCGGCAGGTAGCTCCCCTCAACAGCACTGGCCACTCCGGCGACACCTCAGCCGCAAGACAGAGCAGATCTCAAACGCGGTCTCAGAGACCGTCACCCCTACCTAAACGGACCCGCAGGATCGGGCACTCCTCCGGCCGTCGTCCAAGCCAGCGCAAAGATCCTCATACCCGTCCCCCCAGGTCCACTCACACCACACCGCGGGCAGCGCAGAATCCGCCTGCCTACGGCTCCTCGTTGCCGTTCTTTCAGGTAGCTGTACGGCTGGCGCCGGGGGCACGCGTCGGCGTGAGGCAGGTGATCCGTCCCCGGGGGGCCGACGATGTGACGCCGTCATCCACACCCTGTCGGGCGCCTGGCCGTTGTTCAGCTGGGGCCGGTGTTTCCGGTGACCACATCGACGGCGTGACGACGATGGGCGGCGAAGAGTTCGAGGGCACTGTCGGTGTCCCGGACGCGCAGGGCTGTGACGAGCTCACGGTGTTCTCGCGGAATGCGGCCGAGGTAGCCCTCGGTGTTGCGGCCGATCCGGGTCAGCAGGAAGAGGTGGACCTGGCACCGTATCCCCTCCCAGGCGTCGACGAGACGCTGGTGGCGGGCGGAGGCGAAGACGGCGTCGTGGAAGGCGATGTCGAGGCGGACCATCTCGTGCTCGTCGTCGGCGCGCTCCATCAAAGCGGCGACCTTGTCGAGGGAGGCGAGGTCCTCGTCGGAGGCGAGTTCGATCACACGCCGCACGGCCAGATCCTCCAGCGCGCCGCGGAGGCTGGTGAGCTCGGCGACGTCCTCGGGCGACAGCGTCGTCACCGTGGTGCCCCGGTGCCACGCGCAGTGGACCAGGCCCTCACGTTCCAGTACCCGCAGCGCCTCGCGCACCGGCCCGCGGCTGACCTGAAGTACGCCGGACAGCTCCACTTCGCGCAGCTGCGCCCCGGGTGCGTAGGTCCCGGTGAAGATGGCCTCCCGGATCCGGTCCGCAACCTCGTCGGCCAAGCCCCGGCGTCGCGCCGGGGGCACTTTGCCCTGCTCACTCATCATTTCCCCTTCTCGATGTTCTAATGTTAACATTCAGCTCGTGTCGCAATGTCAACATTAGGACAATGTCTCGGCCATACCTGGGTCGCAGCACAGGAAGGGCAGTGCAATGACCGTTCTCGACTCCCCGATCCCGCGGTTCCACCTGGCCGTGCCGGTCGACGACCTGGCCGCCGCACGCCGCTTCTACGGGGAGGTGCTGGGCCTTGAGGAGGGTCGCAGCGCGGACACCTGGGTGGACTGGAACCTGCACGGCCACCAGTTCGTCACCCACCTCGCGCCCGAGCGTGCGCAGCGCATACACAACCCGGTCGACGGCCACGACGTCCCCGTGCCGCACTTCGGCCTGATCCTGACGATCGAGAGGTTCCACGAGCTCGCCGAGCGGCTGGGCGCGGCTGGCACGGAGTTCGTCATCGAGCCCTATGTGCGCTTCGAGGGCCAGAAGGGCGAGCAGTGGACCATGTTCCTCCTCGACCCGGCCGGCAATGCCCTGGAGTTCAAGGCGTTCGCCGACGACTCCCAGGTCTTCGCCGTCTGACACCAGCGTTGTGCCCCTCGTACGACCTCCGCACGTTGCAAGAGATGAGGAGAAGATCATGAAGGTATTCCAGATCGGCGCCGCCGGAGGTGTCGGCCGCCGGCTCGCGGAACTGCTCACCGCCCGGGGCGATGAGGTGAGCGGCATGCACCGCTCCCCGGAACAGGCCGACCCGGTCCGGGCCTCCGGCGCCACCCCGGTCACCGGTGACCTGATCGAGGACTCCGCGGAGGAACTCGCGGCCAAGTTCGCCGGGCATGACGCGGTGGTGTTCTCGGCCGGTGCCCACGGCACCGGCATGGACAAGACGACGCTGATCGACGGCCGCGGCGTGGAGAAGGCCGCCGACGCCGCGGTGCGTGCCGGCGTCCGACGGTTCGTGCTCGTCTCGGTGTTCCCCGACGCCCTGCGCGACCAGGCGCCCGCCGAGGGCTTCGAGCACTACATGAAGGTCAAGAAGACCGCCGACGTGTATCTCACCAGCACCGGGCTCGACTGGCTGATCGTCCGGCCCGGCACCCTGCTGGACGAGCCGGGCACCGGACGGGTCGCCGCCGGATGGGCCGTCGAGTACGGCGACGTGCCCCGTGACGACGTCGCCGCGTTCATCGACGCCGCCCTGCACGAACCGGCCCTGAGCCGCGTCATCGTCGAACTCACCTCGGGTGACGCCCCCGTCGCCGACGCCGTCGCCCAGCTGGCGACCGCAGCAACACCTCGACACACCGCCTGAGCCCCCGGCGCGCCCCCACTGATCCTCACGCAAGAGGAGAAACACCATGACCACGATCGATTCCTACAGCCATAACGTCTCCGGCGAGGACGAGTTCGGCTTCGCCCAGGCCGTCAAGGTCGGCGAGACGATCTACGTCTCCGGGCAGCTGTCGCACGACGAGAAGGGCAACTTCCTCCACCCGGACGACTTCGACGCCCAGCTGAAGCAGTCCTACGCCAACTTCGAGAAGGTTCTGGCCCACTTCGGCGTTACCCGAAACCAGGTCGTCTCGGAGACCCAGTACATCGTGGACCTGCCCCGGTACAACAACGCGATGGCAGCCGCCAACCTGGCCTACTTCGGCGACCACCGCCCGACCAGCAGCACGGTCGGTGTCGCCTCGCTGTTCTTCCCCGGCCAGCTCATCGAGATCAGCTTCGTCATCGACACCCGCCTGCCCGCCTGACCACAGGCACGGCGAGGAGGAAGACAGATGCGAGTCGTCATCGCCGGCGGGCACGGAAAGATCGCCCTGATCCTGGAAAAGCTCCTGTCCGAGCGTGGCCGCTCCGTGGCAGGTTTCATCCGCAACCCCGCCCAGGCCGTCGACCTCGCGGAGGCCGGGGCCGAGGCCCTGGTCGTGGACCTGGAGAAGACCACGGCCAAGGACGTGGCGAAGCACCTGAGAGGTGCGGACGCCGTGGTGTTCGCGGCGGGAGCCGGACCGGGGAGCGGAGCGGCCCGCAAGGAGAGCGTCGACCGCGACGCGGCGGTCCTCCTCGCGCACGCCGCCGAGGCTGCCGGCGTCGGACGCTACCTGCTCGTCTCCGCCATGGGCGATCACCTACGAGCCGACCCGTCGACCTTCGATGAAGAGTTCGGCATCTACATGCGGGCCAAGGCCGCCGCTGAGGATGCGATCCGTGCCCGGACCGCGCTGCGGACCACGATCATCCGCCCCGGGCTCCTCAACAACGAGCCGGGCACCGGCCGGGTGGACCTCGCCGAGAGGACCGGCACCGGCCCCATCCCCCGCGCAGACGTCGCCGCGGTCCTGCTCGCGCTGCTCGACGAACCCCGTCTCGACGGCCGGACCGTCGAGGTCATCGGGGGCGGCACCCCGGTCCCGGACGCCGTCGCGGCGCTCGCCTCCCACTGACACCACCCCGGTCTCCCGGGCGGGACTGCCGTCGACGGCGGCGGCCCGCCCGCACGACCAAGCACCAAGCACCAAGCACCAAGCACCAAGCAGAGAGGACTGCACTCATGAGTGCCCTGTTCACCCCCCTGAAGCTGCGATCACTGGAGATACCCAACCGGGTCTGGATGTCCCCGATGTGCATGTACTCCGCCGCCCCCGACGGGCCGCAGACCGGCGCGCCGACGGACTTCCACCTCACCCACCTGGCCAGTCGCGCCGCCGGCGGCGCCGGCCTGGTGATGGCCGAGGCCACCGGCGTACGCCCGGACGGCCGTATCAGCCCCTGGGACCTGGGGCTGTGGAACGACCGCCAGCAGGAAGCATTCGCCCGCATCACCGCGGCGATCCGCTCCCACGGCGCAGTCCCGGCCATCCAGCTCGCGCACGCCGGCCGCAAGGCGTCCGTCGACAAGCCCTGGCTCAGCGACCGGTCCCTGACCGAGTCCGAGGGCGGCTGGCTGCCCGTGTCCCCCAGCGCGGAGCCGTACCCGGGCCTGTCCGTCCCGCACGAGCTCACCGGGGAGGAGATCCAGCAGCTGGTGCGCGACTTCGCCGACTCGGCCCGGCGTGCCCTTGCCGCAGGTTTCCAGGTGGTCGAGGTGCACGGAGCCCACGGCTACCTGATCAACTCCTTCCTGTCCCCGGTCTCCAATCACCGCACCGACGCCTACGGCGGCAGCTTCGAGAACCGCCTGCGCTTCCCCCTGCAGGTCGTCGACGCCGTCCGCGAGGTGTGGCCCGAGGAGCTGCCGGTCTTCTTCCGCACCTCGGCCACCGACTGGCTGACCGAGAACCCCGAGGACCCCCGGGAGGGCTGGACCGGGGAGGACACCGTCCGCCTCGCCGAGGAACTCCGGGCACACGGGGTGGACCTGCTGGATGTGTCCACCGGTGGCATGGTCCCCGACGCGAAGATCCCCGCCGGGTTCAACTACCAGGTGCCCTTCGCCGCCCAGGCCCGCAACGAATCGGGCATCCCCACCGCCGCGGTGGGTCTCATCATCGAACCCGAGCAGGCCGAAGAGGTCGTTGCCTCAGGCGAGGCGGACGCGGTGATGCTGGGCCGCCAACTGCTGCGCAAGCCCTATTGGGCCCACCACGCCGCCACCGAACTCGGTGACGAGGCGCGCTGGCCGGAGCAGTACGGCTACGCCGTCGTCCGCCGCGCCAAGAACAAGAAGAGCTGACCCCGGCGGGCACCGCCTGCCCGCCCCACTCATCACCCGGCCCGCAGGGCCCAGAACACGGCGTTCACGCCGACGCCCACCCCCATAGGGAGCATCCCGTGAGTAACCTCCAGGGCAAGACCATTGTCATCACCGGCGCCTCCTCCGGCATCGGTGCCGCGACCGCGAAGGCGCTCGCCGCCCGCGGCGCCAACATCGTCCTCACCGCCCGCGATCAGGACGGCCTCGACCAGCTGGCGGCCGACATCCGCCAGACGGGCGGCACCGCGGTAGCCAAGGCCACCGACGTCACCGACCGCGAGCAGGTCCAGGCGCTCGCCGACTTCGCAGTCTCCACCTACGGAACCATCGACGTCCTGTTCAACAACGCCGGCCTGATGCTGTTCTCCTTCTGGAAGGACCGCGCGCTGGACGACTGGAACCGGATGCTCGACGTGAACATCCGCGGCTACCTCAACGCCATCCACGCCGTCCTGCCGGTCATGCTCGAACGCAACTCGGGCCACATCCTCAACATGGCCTCCGTGGCCGGCCACCAGATCGGCGACGGCGCCGGCGTCTACAGCGCCACCAAGTTCTTCGTCCAGGCCATCACCGAGAGCATGCGCAAGGAACTCGGCGTCCGTGAAGGCATCAAGGCCAGCTCCATCAGCCCCGGCGTCATCGACACCGGCTGGGCCGACAAGGTCAACGACCCCACCGGCAAGCAGGCCGCCCAGGAACTCAACCAGGTCGCCATCAGCCCCCAAAGCGTCGCCGACGCCATCGTCTACGCCCTCGACCAGCCCGCCAACGTCACCATCAACGACCTGGTCATCTCCCCGACCCGGCAGAACTGGTAACCGCAGCCCCACTCCCCTCATTCTTCCGCGCCGACCTGCGCACCCGCGTCCCGCCCGCCGGCCCGACATCACCAGGAGCAACCATGGCAGAGGCTTACGGCATGGTGCACGACAGCGATCGTGGCGTGTGTCCTGTGACACCGGATCTTGAGCGTGTGTGACCCAACCTTGACCAGCGGAAGTCTGGGACACCTATTTCAGCGGTAGGCGACATCGAGGAGGCTTTAGGAGGCGTGCTGACATCCCGCGACCACGCGGCGGCCCGAGACCGTGTCCCGGGGGATAGGTAGGTTGGTGTCACCGTCTCAAGGAGATATACGATGCCTGACCGTCGCAGAGTTCTGTTCGTGACCGACCTCGCCTACCAAGCCCGGGGGCGGCGCTACTGCGACGAGGACATCTTCCTGACCTCCCGGCTGCGCGACGACTTCCACATCGCCTTGTGCCACCCGCTGGATGCCGCCGCGCTGATGGACGCCTTCGACGTGGTGGTGGTCCGCAACAGCGGGCCCGTGCTCCATTACCAGAAGGAGTACGACACCTTCCGGGAGCAGGCCACGGCCCACGGCACCCGGATCTACAACCCGCTGTCCGGCCGGGGCGACATGGCCGGCAAGCAGTACCTGCTGGACCTGACCGCCGCCGGATACCCGGTCATCCCCACCATCGACCAACCCAGTGACCTGCACCTGCTGCCCGAGGTCGGCCACTACGCGGTCAAGCCGAAGGCAGGTGCGGACTCCATCGGCCTGGCCTTCGTGCCCCGGGAGCAGCTGGGCGGCCTTGCCTACGGTGACATCCTGGTCCAGCCGCGTATCGACTTCCGCTACGAGGTGTCCTTCTACTACGTCGACGACGCCTTCCAGTACGCCCTTCACGCCCCTGATCCAGAGCGGCGCTGGGTCCTTGAGCCCTACGAGCCCACCGACGCCGACCTCACCTTCGCCCGGCGCTTCATCGACTGGAACACCCTCGACCACGGCATCCAGCGAGTGGACGCCTGCCGCACCCGGGAAGGCGAGCTACTCCTCGTCGAGCTGGAGGACCTCAACCCCTACCTGTCCCTGGACCTGGTCTCCGACCGGACCCGTGACTCCTTCGTGGCGAGTATGACGGCATCCCTCCACCGTTTCCTGGACGCTCACTCCCGCGCCTGAGGTGGCTTACGGGTCCGGAAAGTGATGCGCTCAAGGAATCGATGTCACAGCAGGGCCTGGGCCGGAACGCAGAGCGAGCCGCACGAGTTGGGGAGATTGCGACCTCTGCCATGGCCCGTACGGCTCTCTCGCACCGTACCTGCACTGGCATCTCCCGGCGTCGACTCGGTTCGCTTATCGCGGAATTGGCGCCGGGATGGATGGCGCGGGAGAACTCGCGGCTGCGGGAACGTCGAGGCCACGAGTGGCTGCGCGCCGAAGGCGGCGGGCCGGACCATCAACTGGTCTTCACGGATCGGGTGATCGCGACTCTGGTGGTCCTGCGGTTCCGCTCCCGCACGCCGCCCTGGCCCTCTTCTACGGAGTCGACCGCTCCACGGTCACCCGGGCCGTCCACGAGATCCGCCCGCTGCTGGCGGCGCGTGGTTTCGCGGTGCCCGGCGAGGCCGGGGTACGCCTGCACACGCTGACCGATGTCTTCGCCTACGCCGCCACGCGGGGCGTTGAACTGCCGCTGGACGGCACCGAGGTGCGAGTGCGGCGACCGCGGGCGGGCAGGCCGGGACGGCGCCCGTTCGTCTCCGGCAAGATGCGGCAGAACACCAAGAAAGCCACTGTCATCACCGACGAGAAGGGCCGCACCCTGTTCACCGGCGCCTTCCGCCCCGGTCGCATGCACGATCAGACGGCGGCAATAGAAGGGTATCGAGGACCTCTTCGAGCAGTACCCACAGGTCAAGGCCAAGGTCGATGCCGGATACCGGGGCCTGGCCAAACGGTTTCCCGACCAGGTCCAGGCCCCGCCGAAGAAGCACGGCAAGGACGCGTCGTCCGCGGAGATCGAGGCGTGGGAGGCCGCGCGGAAGCAGCAGTCCTCGATGCGGAACTGCGTCGAGCACGCCAACGCCGAGCACAAGCAGTGGCGGCCCCTCCAGCGATACGTCGGACGCCGCGAGTACTACGACGAAACCCACCTGGCGATCGCCGGCCTGGTCTCCGACCGCACCGCCAAGCGGTGATCAACCACCAGCCAACCCGCCAGGCCGACACAACCCGATCTCAGTCGCGCACCATACTGTTACTGGAGTTCGGTCTTCACCAGCTCCGCATCCGACCTGTGAGCGCTCGTACGGCAGTTCAACGCTCTGCCCGGCTGGCACCCCGCCATCAAGGCCAGCGAGATCACCGAAGGCGACAGCCCATCGGCACCCGGAGCGGTCCGTGTGCTGACCGGCACCGATGACAGCACCTACCGCGAGCGTCTCGTCGGCCTCGACGACGCCCACCGCGCCCTGACCTACGAGCTCCTCGACTCCCCGCTGCCGGTGAACGGCTACCGCTCGACCATGCGGGTCTGGCCCATAGCCGACACCCAAGGCGCCTTCCTCACCTGACACGCCACCTTCGACGCCGCCGACGGCCACACCCCCCAGCAGGCCGTGACCGCCGTCACCGAAGGCGCCTACGCCCCCGCGATCGCCGCACTGCATCAGACGCTCAGCTGACCACACCGGCGCAGTCGCACCCCCACGCAGCACCATCCGAAAGGACGTGACCGTGACTTCCACCGTCACCGCCTACGCCGACGCAGCCGCCGGAGAACCGCTCACCCGCACCACCACCGAGCGCCGGGACCTCGGCCCCCACGACGTAAAGACAGAGATCCACTACACCGGCGTCTGCCACAGTGACATCCACCAGGTCCACGGCGACTGGGGCAAGGGCCTATTCCCCATGGTCCCCGGCCACGAGATCGCCGGCATCGTCGCTGAGACCGGCTCCGAGGTCACCACCCGCCAGGTCGGCGACCGGGTCGGCGTCGGCGTCATCATCAACTCCTGCGGCCGCTGCGACAACTGCAACGACGGCCGACAGCAGTACTGCACCGGCGGCGGGTCCGTGGAAACCTACGGTGACATCGACCGCTACCGCAATGACGAGGCCACCCAGGGCGGCTACGCCAGCCACATCGTCGTCGACGAGAACTTCACCCTCCGCATCCCCGACGCACTCTCCTTCCAGGAAGCCGCCCCCCTGCTGTGCGCGGGCATCACCACCTACTCCCCGCTCAAGCACTGGAACGCCGGCCCGGCAAGAAGGTCGTCGTGATCGGCCTGGGCGGACTCGGCCACGTCGCCGTCAAGCTCGCCCACGACATGGGCGCCGACGTCACCGTCCTGTCGCAGTCCCTGCGCAAGAAGGACGACAGCCTGCGCCTGGGCGCCGACCACTACTACGCCACCAGCGACCCGAAGACCTTCGAAGAACTCGCAGGCACCTTCGACCTCATCATCTGCACCGTCTCCGCCCCGCTGGACGTCGACGCCCGCCTGTCCCTGCTGACGACCGAGGGCACCATGGTCTACCTCGGCGTCCCCGACCAGCCCATCTCCGCCGGCGTCTTCTCCCTGCTGGCCGGATGCCGCTCCCTGTCCGGCTCCCTGATCGGCGGCATCCCCGAGACGCAGGAAATGCTGGACTTGTGCGCCGAGCACGGCATCGGCGCCGACGCCGAGGTGGTACGTCGGAGCCGTCCTGGATAGCCCCGTTCACCGGGCTGAGCCCGCGTGCCTTCGGGAAGCTGGTGACCGTGCTGCGGCGCGAGGGTGCCGACGCGGTCCGAAAGGGCCGGCCGTGGGGCCTGTCCCTGGAGGACCGGGCGCTGCTGGTTACGGCGTACTGGCGCACAAATTTGACGATGCGCCAGCTCGCCCCGTTGTTCGGGGTGTCCAAGTCCGCGACGGACCGCGTAATTGACCATCTCGGGCCGATGCTCGCGCTCCAGCCCCGCAAACGGTTCGCCAAGGACACCGTGCTCATCGTGGACGGCACCTTGGTGCCCACCCGCGACCACACCATCGCCGAGCAGTCGAAGAACTACCGGTACTCCACCAACCATCAGGTCGTGATCGACGCCGACACCCGGCTCGTCGTCGTGGTCGGCCGACCGCTGCCCGGGAACCGCAACGACTGCAAGGCGTGGGAGGAATCCGGCGCCAAGGCCGCTGTCGGCAGGACAGTCACGATCGCGGACGGCGGCTATCCCGGCACGGGACTCGTCATGCCCCATCGCCGACGCAGAGGCGAAGAGCTGCCCGACTGGAAGGAAGCACACAACAAGTCCCACAAACAGGTCCGCGCCCGCGTCGAGCACGTCTTCGCCCGCATGAAGACCTGGAAGATCCTCCGCGACTGCCGTCTCAAAGGCGACGGAGTCCACTACGCCATGCACGGCATCGCCCGGATGCACAACCTCGCCCTCGCCGGATGAACGAGCGGGCCACACTGCGGCCAAGCACACTCGAGGTGACCGAAAGATCATTTACGGGACAGCCTTTAGCCCCCTCCCGCGGCAGCACGAGCACCAAGATCCCTTTCATCAGCGACAGCGCGCTCTCCAGACTCAACTGCACGCTGCACTACGGCACCGAGCCCCGCCTCGGCCCCAAAGTCCGGCCAGCTCTATGATGGACCGCCAGTTCGCACCCGCCATGGACGGGGACTCAGGGGGAGGGGCCTAGGCATGTCGGAGTACCGCATTTCCGTGGGCGGGAACTCGCCGGGACGGGACCTGCGTCAACTCACGCAGTGGCTCCGTCAGGACACGACGACCAGGACGGGGGCAACCATCACCCTCCAGCCAGCGCACCCCGCCGAGGGCCAGATGGGCGCAGCCCTCGACGTCATCGCGTTGGTCACGCAGTCAGGTTTTTCGACCGCCAGCCTGGCCTTGACGATCTGTGCCTGGCGACGGACCCGGCCGTCGACGCCGGTGGTCACCATCGAACGCAACGGCGTACGGGTGACGGTGGACTCCGATGACCCGGCTGAGGTCACCCGGATCGTCCGGGCACTGGAGAGCGAGTAACCGACGGATGCCGCTCCCCCGCCCGGAATCCTCACGGGTGGTCCTGATCGGCGTCGCGGACTACGACCACCTGCCGCCCCTCCCGGCCGTCCGGAACAACCTTGCGGCACTCGCCGACTTCTTCACCTCAGCACCAGGCTGGGGCCTGCCGCCCGAGCACTGCACGGTCGTCACCGACCCCAAACAGCCATCCGAATTCATCAACCCGGTCCAACAGGCAGCCGCCGAAGCCACCGACACCCTCCTCGTCTACTACAGCGGACACGGCCATCTCGACGACGAACTGCGGTACTCGGTCTCGGTCACCGGCTCCCGACAAGACGAGCCGTGGACCTGCCTGCCGTACGCATGGCTGAAGTCCGTGCTGATCCAAACCCGGGCGGAACGCCGGGTGGTGATCCTCGACAGCTGCTTCAGCGGACAAGCACACGGGCTGATGGCCGACGCGGCCGACGCGCTACGGGTGCAAGTGGCAACAACGGGAGCGGTGGTCATCAGCTCCGCCCGCCACGACCTGCCCGCGCTCGCACCGATCGGCGAGACCTACACCGCCTTCACCGGCGAACTGCTCCAGGTACTCACCCATGGCATCGCGGGCGGGCCCGCGGAGATCAGCGTCGACGCCGCCTATGCCCACGTCAAGGCGGCCTTGGCTGCACGGGGCCGCCCCACACCTGACCGAACAGGTACCGACACCTCCGGCGCCCTGCTCATCGCGCGCAACCCCGGCTTCCGGCCGCACACCCCCGCGGCTGCTCCGCGACCCGTTCCCGGGACACATCTGCAGGCACTGGCCAACCGGCTGTTCCCGCTGCCGGCGGACGTGCGAAGCACGAACCGACGCTACGTGGAACCGACCTCGGTCAGTGAGCGAGCGGAGCCGCCCCCGGTCGGCGAGCGATACGAGATCCTCCTCCCTCTCGGGAGGGGAGGCATGGGAACCGTGCATGTGGCCTATGACCGTCTCCTGGACCGGCGGGTCGCGTTGAAGTCAATTCAGATTCACGGAGCCGATGAACCGTTTGAGCGGCAGGTCTTCTGGTCCGAGGTACGCGTCGCGGCGGCGTTGAGCCACCCGAACGTGGCTGCGATCCACGACGTGGTCGAGAGCAAGGCCGGGCGCTTCTTCGTGATGGAGCTTGTCCCGGGAATCGATCTGTCGACTGCGCTCGGTGAGGGGCCGCTGTCGCCCGATCAGGCTGCGGAGGCCGTCCATGACGTGCTGTCCGGGCTGGAGGCCGCCCACCAACGTGGGGTGGTCCACTGCGACGTCAAACCAGGCAACATCATGCTGACGCCGAACGGCAGGGTCAAGATCCTCGACTTCGGGGTCTCCCACGTCATCACAGAGGAGGGGCGGGGACCCCTGCACCGAGGTGACGGGACCATGGTGGGCACGCCCGTCTACATGGCACCTGAAAGTCTCCTCGGCCAACTTCCGACCACATCCGCCGACATCTATGGCGCGGGGGTGGTGTTCTACGAACTGTGTACCGGACAACCGCCGTTCCTTGCCGACAATGTCGCCAAGGTGGCGGCGCTCAAGAACGCGGGTCCTGCCACGCCGCCAAGCCAGATCCTCCCCACACTGCCCTCCACGTATCAGACGATCATCATGCGGGCCCTTGAGCGTGATCCCCGGGAGCGGTACAGCAGTGCTGCCGAGATGCGCGCCGCGATCGCAGCCGCCCTTTACGGCGCGAACTGACCCGCCGAGGCACCACCGAGCCGGGCGCAACATAGCCGCAGATCGCCGGTTAGCCAAACCGGCGATCTTCCGGACCATTGTTCCTCCCACCCCGCCCCCCTCGCGTGGAAGGAATCTCATGTCCCAGCCCCCTCCCACGTCGGCCTTCGCGCCGACTCCCGACCCGCTCACCCCCGACCGGGACATCACCCACGCCCACTTCCAGGCCGGTGACACCGTCGTCGTCCTGAAGGGGGTGGCCGGCGGGGAACTGTGGGGGGACGCGATGCGCGTCGTGGCCCCGTCCTGGCACACCCCGACCGACGAGGACGGATGGCGGCTGCGGGATGCGACCGGCGGAGTCCAGTCCTACATCACCGGCCACCCCCGCTACTTCGTTCATCTCTCGCGCCGCTGCCCGGACTGCCTTATCTACCTGCGGGCCATGGAGAATGCTCTCCTGCTGCGGTTCGCCGACCGCGACAAGCTGATCGACTGCGGCTGGTACACCACCACCGCCCTGGGCCAGCTCGTGCACATCGCCGACATCCGGGGCGGCCGGTGATCCCCCGCCTCCACGAGCGCAGCCACACGCCGAGCGATGCACTCGCCGAGGCGCTGGGGCGATCCCTCTCTCCGAAAGAGAGCCTGATGGAGTACACCATCGTCGCCCACTGGCCGGGCCTCGACTACTACACCCTCGGCGACGAGCAGAGGATCTGGACGTCAGTCGAGTGGGCCGAGCACCTCGAAGATCCGTACCTGGAGCATCCGTTCGCGGCCAGCCCGGACAACAGCCGGCGGGCGATTCTCCACCTCGACGCCCGGCTTCACCCGGGCGACAGGGAGCTGACCGGTCCCGAGTGGGCTGAAATCGCCCACCGGTTCGCGCGGGCCGCCGGTGTCGAGATTCCCGGCAAGGAGCACGGCTGCCGGTGGATCGCCGTTCAGGCCCAATCCGGACGCCTCGACCTGATCGCCAACCTGATCCGCCTCGACGGCGCGTGGCACGCCCGCCCACGGACATCCTGCGGCGCCTCTCGGACGAGGCGCGCTGCATCGAGCAGGACCTGAACCTGATCCCCGCACGCACCGGACCCACAACACGATCCGCTGTCCGTACGGCTCCCACCGCATCCGCGCAGTTCGCAAGCGTCCTCACCCAGCTCGCCGACGAGCAGGCTGGCCCGCTGGCCACGGTCCGCGGATTGGTCGAGCACACCGCTCACCGCATCGCCCGCCAGCCGGGGGCCGCCGGCACCGACACGGCGCACCGCCTGGAGCTGATCGCCCGCCGCCTCTACGCCATCCAGGAGGACCTGGACACCACCGCCGCCCACTTGGTCCAGGCCCGAGTCGCCGCCGCTCCGGCCACCGCCCGCAACACCGCCCACCGATCTCCGTAGGAGAAACGCCTCATTGGCCCGTACCGACCGCTTCCTGGACATCCGCCGTGACCCGCATTCCGACGAACTCCTCGCCCGAGGCGGCGACTCCGAGGCGCACAGCGTTCTCCAGCGCGCGGGCTTCATCGCCGTCGTCCGCCTCCACGAGACCTACCACCGCGCACCCGCCGGCCTCACCGAGGGCGACGAGTCCCGTCTCGCCACCGACGCCGTCGCCCGCCTGCGGGCCACCGGGTACCACGTCGACTGCGACGGGCCCTTCGACACCGAAGCCCGGCCCGCCCGCTATCCCGCGCTCGGTGCCTCGGTCTCCCACCTCGCCGGGCGTCTACGCAAGGCCACCGACACCGCTGAGGCAGCCGACATCCTCACCGAACTGACCGCGCCCCACGACGGCGTCCTCGCCGGGTTCGGGGAAACACTCGGCGCCTTGGCGGAGTTCTTCGACGGCCTTGGCAACGCGAGCGATCCGCACACCGCCCGGCGCCTGCGCTACCTCGCCGACGAATACGTACGTGTCATCCACTCCGACCTCGCGCACACCCGCGAACGGATGGCCGACCGGCACGCCCCTCACCCCGGCCGGCGTAACTGCGACGAGCAGGTTCCCGACCACGAGCCCGAACGCTCCGCGGTGTGCGCCTGCCCACCGCCGCCGCGTGCGCTGCCGGCCCCGGCACCGCCGCCCGTCGGTGCCACCCGCCTTCGCCGCTGAGCCCCTGCAACTGCCCAAGGACACCATGCACGACCACGACACCTCCGAGCGCCTCGCCTCGTACGCCGACGTCCTCGCCGGTGAACTCCCCGACACCTGGACCAGCTCCCACCTCTCACCGGACGCCAAGGACGACCTCACCGAACTCGCCGACCGCATCTGGGACCTGGACCTAGTCGCCGCCTCCCTCGCCGAACACCCGCTGAACCAGGCTGCCATCCTGAGCCGCCCGGACGGCGCGCAGCTGGTCCTTCTGGACCGGCACGACGAGCACAACGGCTTCCTGATCGCTGCCGTCGCCCCGCGTGCCCTGCCCGACGAGGCGTACCGCGCCGTCCCCGAGCCCAACGGCATCGCCCTGGCGGACGACCCTTTCCTGAGTGCTGAGCAGGTCGCCGGTGATCTGCTGGCCCGCTACGACCGTGCGCTCACCCAGGTCCGGCACAACGCCCTGGGCGGCATCCAGCCCTCCCAGCCGGACCGGGTCGTCCTGACCTGGCAGCCGGACGGCAGCGTCGCCGCCGCCCCCGCCGACGGCCGGGCTGGCCCGATCCTCGTCGCCCACGGCTTCGTCCAGGACCCGGACAGCGGCATCTACCGCCTGGGGGGCGACGACACCCAGGCCCAGGCCCGCGCCGTGCGCGAGATCGGACCGCAGCTCGACGCACTCGGCATCGGCACCGCTCTCCAGCACCCCGCCGGCCGACACGCGCCCACCTCCACCGCGGCTTCCATGCCACCCGTACCGGCCGGCACTCGTACGCCGTCCGCCAGGACTCGATGAACCCTAAGGAGCCCGACTTCTGGGTCCTGGAGTACGTCACCATCACCAAGGACGCCCGCACCGGCCTGGTCGTCGCCATCGGCGGCACCGAGAAGGCGGCGGACATCCTCCAGCGGACCGGTGGCTTCCTCTCCGCACCAGGCCCCCGCGGGGACTACCACCGTCTTCCGCACGGGCTGCCCATCGAGCAGCAGCGCCTGAAGGCGACCACCGCCTCGCACGCCCTGCTCGCCGCCGGCCACAGCGTCCACCTCGACCCGGCCCTCAACATGCTGGCCATCCCGGACGGCGAACGTGAGGCAGCCCTGCGCTACCTCGCCCGTCTCACCGAGCAGGTCGCCGCCGCTGAGACCAGCAGTCAGGTGGCCGAGGTCCTGACCGAGGTCGCTGCCCCCGTGCACGGGCTGCTGCCCCTGACCAGGGAAGTGATCGTCCGAGCCTGGATCGCCGCCAGCGATCTCCAAGGCGCCAGGCCCGGTGAGGAACCCGAGCCCATCGCACGGCTCGGGGGCACCGCCGACTCCTTGAGCGAAGCCGCCCGCGTCATCCTGCGCGCCCGCAACCACGCCGCCCGCCCTGCGCAGCCGCCAGCCACCGCGCCTGCGCCGGGCCGCGTCCAGCCCCCTATATTCCGCCGCCGTTGACCCCGGAGAGAAACGTATGGCCAACCTCGCCGACGAGTACGGCACGGACGTCGAGATCTACATCAGGGCCCTGACGACCACCATCCACGCCGACACCCCCACCGGCGCCCCCGCTGGGCTCCACGGCCTGCTGGAACAGCTCGGCCTGGAACGCCACGAGTACCCCGCCGACACGCCCATCTATATCTGGCACACCGTGCCCGAACACCTCGGTGCCGACGAGCAGAAGCGCCTGGCGACCCGCGCCATCCCTGCCCTGCTCCTGGCCGGGTACGAGGTCAACTGCGCGCCCGACGTCTTCGACGAAGCCACCTACCGACAGGCCGTGCACGACCTCCGCACCCGAGCGGCCCGCCCTGCCGCACGGCCACAGGCACCGGCCGCATCCCCCTCGCACCCAGTCCCGGCCCCGGCCCGCCGCACCCCGTGAGCCGCCCGGGCGGCCCCGGCACCACGCCGGGGTCGCCCACCGCACCGCCCGATTCCCGGAGAAACCCGCATACCCACACCGATCAGCAACCGGCTCAAGCCCCGACTCGCCACGGCTCTCTTCCGCCGCTATCTACGCGCCTGCATCCCGACCGGCCCCAACCACCCCTCCCCGCTGGCCGGCGCCCGACCGGAGGGCGTCCTCGCCGAGAAGCAGCGCGTCGGGCAGCCCCACCACCACTGACCGTCCACGGACCCGGAGGAGCATGTCCCACCCCGCCCCCTACCCGGTCAGTCTGGCCGACGAGATCACCCGCCAGCTCGGCCAGCTCGCCGACCACCTGTCTCAACTTCCCCCGCCCCAGGCCGCTCAGGTCATCGCCCGCGTTCTCGACCCGGACGCCGGAGTCCTCGGCGGCGTCACCCACCTCGTCGCCACCGGCAGCGTGTTCGCCAAGGACCAGGCAGAGCGAGGCACGCTCCCCGCGGAGGTATGGCTCGCTCTGGGCCGCGCCTCGAACGAGTTGCACGACATCACCCTCGACCTGGACGAACACCAAGACACCCTCCAGCGCGTCGGCACCCAGCCCGCTCCTACAGCGGCGAAACTCCCGGCGCTCGCACCGCTCGTCGTCCGGCGGTGCCAGGTGGGACTGTCATGGCTCAGAACGGGTGGCCACCACCCTGCAACCACGGCCGGCGGATTGTCGGCCTGTGCCAGCAGCTTGCGGGCTCCAGCGTGCAGGGCGGTGTTGGCCCGGTGCCACTGACTGGCCGGGAGTGCGAGCAAGTTGACGCAGGGCCCGACCGCTGCATGCCGTCGGGCGGCCGGCCCGAGCGAGAGTTTCACTCATCGGCGCCGATCATCAATCCAACGAGCGAGACGAAGGCCCTCATCGTCGATCAAGATCCGGACCATTCACGGGCCAACGACTCCGACGAGGTGTCCATGGCTGCTATGTGCGCAGGTCAGCGGCGTGTTGGCGGTGTACCACCAGCAGACGAAGAATCTGCTGGGAGGGACGGGACCTCGCCATGTGCTGCTACCCGCGGGAGGACACACCGGCAGGTATGCACCCTCGTCGGGGGGTTGCCCATAGTTCCGCGATACATGTCGCCACATCGGTGGCGACCACCTACCAAGGCTCGCCCGATCTGGCCCAATTTGACGCAGTGTAGTCAGCACCAAGTCAGCACGGGAGAGGTGAGAACGGGTGATGACATGCGCTTTTAGTCAGCACCAAACCAGCACGGGAGTCAGCACCCCACCACCAAATCATGCCCGAACAGTGCAACCCGGACAGCGCTTTGCCGGGCTCGGTTGGGGCTCTCGCGGAGACTCCAGCGGCACCCTCATGGTGGCCGCACGCACCTCCACACCCAGAACTATGGTGCCCCACCACATGTGCCACTGACCTGCGCATTCCTACGGTATGGCGACACGAACACGTCCCCGCCAACCGCTTGGAAGTGGTGCCGATGTCCTCCCCCGCAACCGCTCCCCCACCCCCCGCCAGCCTCAAACGCATCGTCGCCGCCAGCCTCATCGGCACCACCATCGAGTGGTACGACTTCTTCCTCTACGGCTCCGCCGCCGCGCTCGTGTTCAACAAGCTGTTCTTCCCGGACTCCGACCCGCTCGTCGGCACGCTGCTGTCGTTCCTGACGTACGCGGTCGGGTTCGCCGCCCGGCCGCTGGGCGCGCTGGTGTTCGGGCACTACGGCGACCGGCTCGGACGCAAGAAGCTGCTGGTGCTGAGTCTGCTGCTGATGGGCGGGGCGACCTTCGCCATCGGGCTGCTGCCGACGCACGCCTCCATCGGATCCGCCGCGCCGGTGCTGCTCACCGTGCTCCGGCTGGTCCAGGGGTTCGCGCTCGGCGGTGAGTGGGGCGGCGCTGTGCTGCTGGTGTCGGAGCACGGGGACGCGCGGCGGCGCGGGTTCTGGGCGTCGTGGCCGCAGACCGGAGCGCCGGCGGGGCAGCTTCTCGCCACCGGGGTGCTGTCACTGCTCACGGCCCTGCTGTCGGACGCCGCGTTCGGAAGCTGGGGCTGGCGGGTGCCGTTCCTGCTCTCCGGGGTGCTGGTCATCGTCGGTTTGTGGATTCGTCTGTCTGTCGATGAATCGCCGGTCTTCAAGCAGGCGCTGGCGCAGGCCGAGGCCCGCAGGGCGGACGTCGCGGCGGAGGCCGAGAAGCTGCCGCTCGTCTCCGTACTGCGGCACCACTGGCGCGACGTCCTGGTCGCCATGGGGGCGCGCATGGCGGAGAACATCAGCTACTACGTCATCACCGCGTTCATCCTCGTCTACGCCACCACCTCGGCCGGCGTCTCCAAGCAGACCGCGCTGAACGCGGTGCTCATCGCCTCGGCCGTGCACTTCGCCGTCATCCCGGCGTGGGGCGCGCTGTCCGACCGGATCGGCCGACGGCCCGTGTATCTGATGGGTGCGGTGGGTGTCGGGCTGTGGATGTTCCCGTTCTTCTCGCTGATCGACACCGGCGGCTTCGGCAACCTGATCCTCGCCGTCACCGTCGGGCTGGTCCTGCACGGGGCGATGTACGCGCCCCAGGCCGCGTTCTTCACCGAGATGTTCGCGACGCGCATGCGCTACTCCGGTGCGTCGATCGGCGCCCAGTTCGCCTCGGTCGCGGCGGGCGCGCCCGCGCCGCTGATCGCCACCGCGCTGCTGTCCGACTACGGCAGCTCCACACCGATCGCACTGTACGTCATCGCCGCTGCCGTGCTCACGGTCATCGCGGTGGCGGCGGCCGAGGAAACGCGCCACCGGGACCTGGCCGACGTCGCTCTTCCCACCGGCCCGGGAGCGGACCGGACGACCGCCGCGGCGCAGGACGCCCGCACCACCTGACTCAGCGAGGACGCGTGATCCACGGCCCCCGTACCTCCCTGCGTACGGGGGTCAGTGTTGTGCCGGCGCCGACAACTGGTGCAGGCGCAGAGCGAGTTGGATCTCCAGTGCCCGCGCCGGGCTCTGCCAGTCGTCGCCGAGGAGGCGGCCGACGCGCTCCAGGCGCTGGGCGACCGTGTTCACATGGACGTGCAGTCGGTCCTTGGTGCGGGCGGGGCTCATGCCGCAGGCGAAGTACGCGTCGAGGGTGCGCAGCAGTTCCGTGCCGCGCCGCCGGTCGTAGGCGACGACCTGGCCGATGGTGCGGTCGACGAAACCCGGGATGTCCCGGTCGCCGGCCAGGAGCAGTCCCAGGAAGCCGAAGTCCTCGGCGGCGGCCCCGTCCCCACAGCGGCCGAGGACGCGCAGGGCCTCCAGGCAGCGGCGGGCCTCCGCGTAGGCCGTCGCCACGGTCTCGGGGCAGGTGGCAAGGTCCTCGGCGGGTGCGGATGCGCCGACCGTGACCGGTGCGTGGACCGCTGTGCCCAGGTGCCGGGCGGCGCGGCGGGCCAGGCCGGTGGCGGTGTCGCCGGGGCGCAGGGGCAGCAGCAGGACGGTGCCGCCGTCGCGCACGGCGGCCAGGCCGTGCCGGGTCGCGGCCAGGTGGGACGCCGCCGCTGCCAGGCGTCTGCGGGCGTCCGCCTCCTGGTCGGCATCGGCCGCGACGCCCTCCAGCCGCGCGGCCAGCACCACATGGAGTGCGTCGAGGTCGGCGTGCAGCCGGGCCGCGCGCTCCCGCAGCAGGCGCGGGTCGCGGTCACGGGCGTCCAGCAGGTCGTCCAGCAGCTCACCGCGCACGCGCTGTTCGGCCTCGGCGGCGGATCTGCGGGCCAGGAGCAGCAGGGAGGTGACCATGGCGGCACGCTCCAGGGTGCGCTGGTCGACGGGGTCGAGTCCCGGGTGCCCCCGCAGCACCAGTGCGCCGAGCAGTTCGCCGCCGGCGGCGACCGCGGCGACCCAGTCGGTCTCGTGCAGCACCGCGTGCCCCTCCGCACCGGACTTCTCCAGGGCTCCGGCGGGTGCCGCGCCGGCCTCGGCGAACTCGACGGTGCCGTCGAGGATCTCGGAGACCGCGGCAGCCACGTCGTGCACCCCGCCGCCGCGCAGGACGAGCTCGGCGAGCCGGTCGTGCACGTCGGAGGCGCGCTCGATGACGCCGCTGCGGTCCCGGATGATCTCGTTCGCCCGCTCCAGGCCGGCGACGGCCGAGCGGGTCTCGGCGAGCAGGTTGGCGGTGTCGATGGCGGCCGCGGCGAGGGCGGCGAAGGAGCCGAGCAGGGCGATCTGCTCCCGCTCGAAGACCCGGGCGCGGCGGTCCGCGGCGAACAGCACGCCGATGACGTGGTGCCCGAGTGTCAGCGGCACCCCGAGGATGGCCACCAGCCCCTCGTCCCGCACGCCCGCGTCGATGGTGAGGGTGTGCTGGAAGCGGTCGTCCTTGAAGTAGTCGTCGGTGACATAGGGGCGCGCGGTCTGTGCGACCAGGCCGCCGAGTCCCTCTCCCATGCCGAGCCGCAGCTGCTGGAACCGGGCCGCGACCGAGCCCTCGGTGACCCGCATGTAAGTGTCGCCGCGCTCCGTGTCGTTCAGGCTGAGGTAGGCGACGTCCGTGCCCAGCAGCGAGCGGGCGCGCTGCACGATCGCCTGGAGTACCGCGTCGAGGTCGCGCAGCCCGGCGAGGTCGTGGGCGGTCTCGAACAGGGCGGACAGCTCGGCCTCGCGCCGGCGTCGTCCCTCCAGCTCGGCGCGCACGCGCAGGGCGAGCGGCTTGGCCTGCCGGAGCGTGGCGATCCACTCCGCCGAGCGCCCTTCGGCACGCGCGAGCAGTTCCGGCTGCTCATAGGCGTCGGCCGACGCGCCCCGGGCCAGGAGCTCGAGGAACGGCATCTCGGTGGACTGCACGTGATCGCTGGACATGCTCACAGGATTCACCATGACCGGCCCGTCCCGTCAGGCCTGTGGACAACTCCCCCGGCCGACGAGACCGGCCGCTCAGTGGGCGGTCCAGCCACCGTCGAGGACGAGCGAGGTACCAGTCACGAAGGACGCCTGCGGACCGCACAGATACGCCACCGCCTCGGCGACCTCCTCCGGTTCGATCAGCCGCTTGACGGCGCTGCCCTTGAGCAGCACCTCCGCCAGGACGCGCTCCTCGGGCATGCCGTGCGCCTGCGCCTGGTCGGCGAGCTGTTTCTCGACCAGTGGGGTGCGCACATAGGCGGGGTTCACACAGTTCGAGGTGACACCGTGGGGCGCGCCTTCGAGGGCGGTGGTCTTGGACAGTCCTTCCAGACCGTGTTTGGCGGCCACATAGGCCGACTTGTAGGCCGAGGCGCGCAACCCATGGACGGACGACACGTTCACGACGCGGCCCCACCCCTGCCCGTACATGTGGGGCAGGGCCCCGCGGATGAGCCGGAACGGTGCCTCCAGCATCACGGTGAGCACCGTGTGGAACACGTCGGGCGGGAACTCCTCGATGGGGCGCACCAGTTGGATCCCGGCGTTGTTGACGAGGACGTCGGTGCCGACGGCGGCGAGTTCGGCGGCGTCCAGATCGGTGAGGTCGAGGACGTGCGGCTCTACCGTGCCGGCGAGGCCGCGCCCCTGGTCGGCCAGTGTCGCCAGGCCCGCGGCGTCCCGGTCGACGGCTCTCACCTTGGCCCCGGCGGCCGCGAGCCGCAGCGCGCAGGCACGGCCGATGCCGCCGGCGGCGCCGGTGACGAGCGCGGTGCGGCCCCCCAGGTCGAGCGGGGAGGCGTGGGGGGCCGGGAGGGCACGGGACGCGGTCATGGTTCGACCCTAGGCAGCGTCCCTGCCCCGTCCCATGTGTTCACGCCCCATAGTTCAGCCGGAGGCAGTGGGGTCGAACCATGTGGGGGCTTCCGACAGGGCCTGCTTGATCCGGAACAGGCCGAACTCGTCCAGCTCGGGCAGCGTGTCGACATCGAACCAGGCCACGTCCAGCGACTCGTCGTCGTTGACCCGAGCCTCGCCGCCGACGGCCCGGCAGCGGAAGGTGATGTCCATGTACTGGCAGGTGTCGCCGTTCTCGTACGTGACGGGCTGCAGGGCCTGGACGAGGACGACCCGTTCGGCGACGCAGCGCACGGCCGTCTCCTCGTGGACCTCCCGCACCGCGCAGGCCGCGGGCTGCTCCCCCGGGTCCGGGATGCCTCCGATCACGGACCACTTGCGGGTGTCGGCCCGGCGGTTGAGCAGCACTCTGCCCTCGTCGTCGAAGACGAGGGCGGTGACCCCGGGAAGCCAGAGCAGCTGATGACCGGCCGAGGCGCGGAGTGTGCGGATGAAGTCGGGAGTAGCCATGCCGTCGACCCTAATGGGCCGATTCCGGCGCCCCGGCGCGATTCAGGCCGCGTGCGACGGGCGTACGGCTACACGTCACCGGCGCGTCGCCCGCGCAGCCCGGCGCCGACGGCCCAGCCGAGTCCTCCGGCCGCTACCAGCACGAGGGCGACCTCCGGCAGGATGCCGAGGCGCGTGGCGGGGGTCTGCGAGGACCGCAGCGGCACCTTCTGCACCAGCGAGTCGGCCACGAACATGCCGGTCTTCTGCGTGATCCTGCCGTCCGGCATGATGATCGCGCTGACACCGCTGGTCACCGGCACCGTCACGGTCCGGCTGTGCTCGACCGCCCGTACACGGGACATGGCGAGCTGCTGGTAGGTCATCTCGCTGCGGTCGAAGGTGGCGTTGTTGCTCGGCACGGAGATCATCTGGGCGCCGTCGGTGACCTCGGAGCGCACGGTCCAGTCGAAGGCCGCCTCGTAGCAGGTGACGAGGCCGACCTTGGCGCCGTCCATGGTGAACACGCCCGGCTTGGTGCCCCGGCTGAAGTCCTGGCGGACCATCGCCGTCCAGTTCGGGTTGATCGCGCCGATGAGCGAACGCAGCGGCAGGTACTCGCCGAACGGCTGGATCTGGCGCTTGTCGTAGGTGTCGACGGGGCCCTTCACCGGGTCCCACAGGATCTGCTCGTTGTACAGCTTGCCATCCCGCTCGACGACGCCGCCGACCGAGATGGGCACGCCGATGGACGTCGCCGCCGCGTCGATGACGGCGCGGGCGTCGGGGTTGGCGAAGGGATCGATGTCGGAGGAGTTCTCCGGCCACAGCACGAAGTCGGGCCGTGCGACCTTGCCCGCCTTGACCTCGGCGGCCAGGCGTTCCGTCTCGCGCGCATGGTAGTCGAGCACGGCCCGCCGCTGGGAGTTGAAGTCGAGGCCGGCTCGGGGCACATTCCCCTGGACCACCGCGACGGTCACACTGCCGTCCTCGGCCTTGTCGCTGACCAGCGCCCGGGCGGCGAACGCCCCCAGGACCGGGACGCCCATGCTCAACACGGCGACGGCCGCCGCCGCGCGGCGCACGACCCCGGTGGCCCGCCGCTCCAGGCCGAGACGCACGGCCTCGTACAGTCCGAAGCCGCACAGGACCACGGCGAAGCCGAGCACCGGGGTGCCGCCCACCGCGGCGAGCGGCAGGAACACACCGTCCGCCTGGCCGAAGGCGACCTTTCCCCAGGGGAAGCCGTTGAAGGGCGCACGCGCGCGTGCCGCCTCACCGGCGATCCACACGGCGGCCGCCCACACCGGCCAGCCGGGCAGCCTCGACACGGCCGCGACCCCCGCGCCGACCAGGGCGACGAAGAGCGCCTCGATCGCCACCAGGGCGAGCCAGGGGCCCGGCCCCACCTCCACTCCGGTCCACACCAGCAGCGGCAGCAGGAAGCCGAGGCCGAAGAGGTAGCCGAGGCCGAGTGCCGCCTTCCAGCCCCGGCCGCGCAGCACCCAACCGAAGACGGCGAAGGCCGGCAGGGCCAGCCACCACAGGGTGCGGGGCGGGAAGGAGACGTAGAGGAGCAGGCCGGAGAGCGCGGCTGCGGCGGCCGGAACAAGACGTACGAGCCGCCGGGCCCACGTCCGCGCCCCGGGCGCGATCCGCGGCTCCAGCTGGTCCGATTCGCCGACGGAGGTTGCGGTGACGGTCACTCCCGGAGTCTAAGGCGCGTGCCCATGGGGTCGACAGCGCGGTACATGTGACGGAGTCCTTGTTCATTTCGTCACGACACATCCCCAAACTCTCCACCAGCCGTTACGGTGTGCCCAGCCTCAGTCGTACGGCCCGTGGCGGCCCGTGGCGGCCGGGGTCTTCACAAGTCGGGGGCGATGGTGCGCCGGGGGGCGGGCGGGGTGGGTTCCAGTGGGGTGACGTCTGCGTCCGGGCCGGACGCGGACGGCGAGAGACGAATCGTTTCTGACGCGGCGGGTGTCGTGGTGCTGGGCGCCTGCGCCGTCTGGTCCCTGATCACGGCGGCCGTGCACGACGGCAGGCCCGAGGGGGTTCTCCTGGCGGTGCTGGCCGTGGCCGCCGGGTACGCCGCCGGGCGGATCAGCGGGGCGCTGCTTCCGGTCGGCGCGCCCTTGGCCGGAGCTCTGGCCGGCATCGCGCTGACGGTGGCCGTTCCGCACCTCGCTCCGGGCCCGCAGATCGCCGCACCCCTGGGGCATGCCGGGGCCACCGCCGCCGTGCTGACGCTGTCGGCCGGTGCCGCGTGCTGTGCGGCCTGGGCCGCGCCGGTGCCGGCCGTTCGGTTCGCCCTGCGCCTGCTGGCGGCGGGCACCGCGGTGCTGGCGGCCGTGCTCGGTTCGACCAGCGGCTTCGTGACCTGTCTCGCGGTGCTGGTGTGCTCTCTGGCCGCCGGCCGCACCCGTCACCGCGGCGCCGGCATGGCCGTACTGGCCGCGGTCGCCGCTGTGGTGACCGGCCTGGTCTGGGCGCTGGCCACGCGGGCCGTGCCGGGCGGGTTCGTGGCCGCTCTGGAGGGGCGGCTGACACCGCATCGCGTGCGGCTGTGGCAGGACGCGTGGCATCTGCTGGGCGACGACGCCGCGCTGGGGACCGGCCCGGGCCGCTTCGGGGAGCTGAGCCCGACGTCCGCCCAGTCACTGCTGTCCGACGGCAAGCCCCACTCGGCGCCTCTGCAGCAGGCGGCGGAACAGGGGATCGTCGGCGTGGTCCTGCTGGCGGCGGCGTTCGTCTGGGTCCTGTACGCGCTGTGGCGTGGCCCGCGCCCGACGCCGGTGGCGCTCACCGCCGGCGCGGCCCTGACGGCGCTCGCCGCCATCGCCGCGATCGGCAACGCGTTGAGCTTCACGGCCGTTTCGGTGGGGGCGGGCCTGCTGGCGGGCATGGCCACGGCGCGTCCCATCGAACCGTCGAGCCGGGCTCCGGAGGCACAGGTGCGGGGAGCGGGACGCAGTCTGCTCAGTGACAGTCAGTGATCGCTGCCGTCGATCACGACCGGTGACGAGCGCGCGGCGACTCAGTGCGCGGGAGCGCCCGGTTTGGTGGGCCGCAGCCGTGCCTCGATCACTCGTACGGCCGCTTCCGCGTCGTCCACGGTGATCGTGAAGGTGTGACCGTCCCACAGCTCCAGCTCGACGCCCTCACCGCGTCGTACGACCACCGCGGTGCCCTTCTCGGGCCGCCATCGGTAACCCCAGCCACCCCAGTGGCGGGGGGTGACATGAGAGATGTACGTGGCGCCGGCCACGTCGGAGAGCGGGATACGGCGGCGGGGCACGCCGATGTGGCCGCAGCGCACTTCGAGGTGCTTGTCGTCGACCCGCAGGGCGACGTGCACGAAGGCGAGGGTGCCGAAGAGGACCAGGAGCCCGGCGGCGATGCACCCGACGACGGCCATGACGAGGGGGGCGATGCCGGACTTCCATGCCGAGTCGACGGCCAGCCCGATGCCGAGCGCCATGCAGGCGGCGCCCACGAGCGCCAGCAGCCACTGCACCCGGTTGGTGGCTCGGCCGGTCCAGACGTCCGGGTGCGGGCTGGGGGCGTTCTCGCCGTGGCGGTGGTCCCTCATGTCTATGAGGGTACTCAGGTTTCGCTCCGCTGGTACCTCGTGGCGGAGCGTGACTGCGCCGGTCGGGCGTCGCGCTGATCCGCCTCGCCGATGACCCTCGGTGACCGGTTTGCGGTCAGCCGGCGGGCGTGACCGCCTGCAGCAGACGTCCTTCGGCGTACGCCAGGGCGGTAGCGGGCAGCGCGCCCTCGCGTCCGCTGAGCAGCACGGTGAGCGTGCCGTGCGGTGGGGCTCCCGGCGCGGGCTGCTCGCCGAGCCGGCGCAACGCCTGGGCGGCCACCGCGCCGGCGGAGCCGTGCAGCACGAGGGGCGGGCGGCCGGGGCGCTGGACGGCGGTCCGGATGCGCTCGGCGACCAGTTCGTAGTGGGTGCAGCCCAGGACGACGGTGGTCACATCGTCCGGGGTGAGGGCGGCGGCCGCGGACACGGCCGCGTCGATCGCCGTCTCGTCCGCGTGTTCCACGGCCTCGGCGAGGCCCCAGCAGGGCACCTCGGTGACGGGCACGTCGCCGGCGAAGTTCCGGATCAGGTCCTTCTGGTAGGGGCTGCCGGTGGTGGCCGGGGTGGCCCAGATCGCGAGGTGCCCGCCGCCGGCCGCGGCCGGCTTGATCGCGGGGACGGTGCCGATGACCGGCAGTGCCGGTTCGAGGCGGGCGCGCAGGGCGGTGAGCGCGTGCACGGTCGCGGTGTTGCAGCCGACGATCAGGGCGTCGGGACGGCGCGCGGCGGCCGCCTCGGCGACGGCCAGGGCACGCTCGGTGAGGTCCTGCGTGGTGCGCGGGCCCCACGGCATGCCGTCGGGGTCCAGGGAGAGCACGAGATCGGCGTCGGGGCGCAGCCGCCGTACCGCCGCGGTGGCCGCCAGCAGACCGATTCCGGAGTCCATGAGCGCGATCTTCACCCGATCACGATAGACGATGAGCGGTCTCGGGCAGGTCCGGTGGGGCAGACTGCGCGCGTGAGCGCCGTTGTGTGGACTGCCGCTGGATCACTGCTCGCCTGGCTGTGGCTGCTGCTCTGTCAGGGCTTCTTCTGGCGCACCGATGTGCGACTGCCGCCGCGCGCGGAGCCGGACGCGTGGCCCTCCGTGTGCGTGGTCGTCCCCGCTCGCGACGAGGCGGCCGTGCTGCCCGCCGCGCTGCCGTCGCTGCTCGCTCAGGACTATCCGGGGCGGGCGGAGATCTTCCTCGTCGACGACGGCAGTGCGGACGGCACCGGTGAGCTGGCGCGCGAGCTGGCACGCCGGCACGGCGGGCTGCCACTGACCGTGAGCTCGCCGGGCGAGCCGCCGACGGGCTGGACCGGCAAGCTGTGGGCGGTGCGCCACGGCATCGGGCTGGCACGCGCGCGTGGGCCCGAGTACCTCCTCCTGACGGACGCCGACATCGCGCACGCGCCGGACAGTCTGCGGGAGCTGGTGGCGGCGGCCCGTCCCGGTGGATTCGACGTCGTCTCCCAGATGGCCCGGCTGCGGGTGGAGAGCGTGTGGGAACGGCTCGTCGTGCCGGCGTTCGTCTACTTCTTCGCCCAGCTCTACCCCTTCCGCCGGATCGCCGGGCAGGGCCGGACGGCGGCCGCGGCCGGGGGCTGCGTATTGCTGCGGGCGGAGGCCGCCGAGCGGGCGCGGATCCCGGATGCGATCCGGCACGCCGTGATCGACGACGTGGCGCTCGCCCGGGCCGTCAAGCGCGGCGGCGGCCGCGTCTGGCTGGGGCTCGCCGAGCGGGTGGACAGCGTGCGGCCGTATCCGCGGCTGCACGACCTGTGGCGCATGGTGTCGCGCAGTGCGTACGCCCAGCTGCGGCACAACCCTGCGCTGCTGGCCGGGACGGTCGCCGGGCTGGCGCTGGTGTATCTGGTCCCGCCCTTGGCGGTCCTGGCCGGTCTCGCCGCCGGCCAGGCGCCGGCCGCGGTCATCGGCGGCCTCGCGTGGCTCGTCATGGCGGGGACGTACGTCCCGATTCTCCGCTACTACCGGCAGCCGCTGTGGCTCGCTCCCCTGCTGCCGTTCACCGCGTTCCTCTATCTCCTCATGACGGTCGATTCGGCGGTGCAGCACCACCGGGGACGGGGAGCGGCCTGGAAGGGCCGCACCTACGCCCGGCCGGACGCCGTGCCCGACGAGGGCTGACGGCCGCCGGGAGGCGTCACTTGCGGCCGGGGGTCCAGTTCATGCCCCACCCGTAAGCGTGGTCGACGGTCCGCTGCGGGCTCACTCCGCGCGCGGGCACCAGGTAGCGCGCCTCCCGCCGGACGATCAGATCGCCGCCGGTGTTGGTGATCAGGGCGAGCGCGCACACGAGTGAGGGGACGGTGCACTCGTCGAGCGAGAACTCGATCGGTGCCCCGTGCTGCGGCTGGAGCGTGACCGAGGCGTGCAGGTCGGCGAAGGAGCGGGCACCTTCGTAGATGGTGACGAAGATGAGGATGCGCCGGAAGGCGTTCTTGTGGTCGAGGTTGACGGTGAGGTTCTCACCCGTCGACACGGCGCCGGTGCGGTCGTCGCCGTCGAGGTGGATGTACGGAGGCTGGTGCAGCGCCCCGAAACTGTTGCCGAGGGCCTGTACGACGCCCTTGCTGCCGTCGTCGAGTTCGTACAGCGCGCACAGGTCGAGGTCGAGGTCGGAGTGCATCGCGGTCGGGCGCCCGAACTTGCCGCTCCACCCCGAGAACTGCTTGCGCACCTCCCAGTTGAGGTTCACGTGCAGCGCGCCGGAGGTGCCGCCCTGCTTGGTGAGGGAGACCGAGGGGGCCGCCTTGGTGAGCGTCACCTTGGTGAGGCGGACGGGCTCGGGCGGCGTGGCCGCGGGGGGCGCCGGTGCGACGGCCGGGGCCGGTGCGGCCTGCTGGGGCTCGTCCACCGTGATGCCGTAGTCCGTGGCCAGCCCTTCGAGTCCGCTGCTGTAGCCCTGGCCGACGGCGCGGAACTTCCAGGCGCCCTGGCGGCGGTAGAACTCGCCCAGCACGAAAGCGGTTTCAGTGGTGGCGCCCGGGTTGTCGAAGCGGGCCACCGGCGCGCCCTGGGCTGCGTCCTGGACCTCGATGTACAGGCCGGGGACCTGTCCGAAGGGGCCGCCGTCGGAGGAGGCGGCGAGGACGACCGTCTCGATCGCGGGCTCCACGCGCGCGAGGTCGACGAGGAGCGCGTCGGTGACCCGGCCGTCGGTGGTGCGCTTGCCCTCGTGCCGGATCGCGCCGGAGGAGTGCGCGGGCTGGTTGTAGAAGACGAAGTCCGCGTCCGAGCGGACCTTTCCGCCGATCAGCAGCAAAGCGGAGGCGTCGGCGTCGGGCACGCCCGCCACGGCCCGCCACCCCAATTCCACCCGCAACGCCGCGGTGGGCACCGGAGTATTTGAACCTTTCAGCATTTGCATGTCCGCCCCCATTGCGTGTCACCGCGCCCGGGCCCGCCCCGGCCGTCCGTCGAGTTCCCTGCGCACAACCTATTCCTTGCCGCGGCGAAGTCCCATGCGCCGCCGCGCGGAAGGCCAGGCGGTCAACCCCCGGTAACCGCCCGGAACTCGGCCTTTACACGATCAGGCCCCCGTTCGGCGCCCCATTTTGCCGAGTTCGCTCGCATTGGGGATCCCTGGTCACTGCGGACACGGAAAACAACCCTCTTATCGGTCTCCCCAACCAGCACATCGTGGGCTTAACTTATGTGCCATGACCTCCCCCCGCTCCACCTATGGCGGCGGCTACTACTCCGCCTCCTTCCCGGACACCCCGATCTACGACAGGCTCGTCGCCGAGCGGGGCACCCCGCAGATCGCCCCGATCCGGGTCCCCGCTCAGTACGACATGCCGGGCGGCAACCTGCCCGCACTCCCGTCGGCGCTGCCCGCCCTGCCGGCAGCTCCCTCCCAGCCCGCCTACGGCTATCCGCAGGCGCAGCAACCCGCCCCTCTGCAGCAGGCGCCCGCGGCGTACATCCCGCAGCAGGCGACCGCTCCGCGCGGCTACCCCGGACCCCAGCCGCAGCAGCCGCGTCCGGCGGCCCCCGCGGGCTACGAGGCGATGCGCCCCGCGGCTCCCCGGCCGGCCCCGGCTCCCTATCAGGACCCGTACAACAACCAGCAGTACCGCGGGTACTGAGCCGACCTCCGGGGGCTGTCGGTGCCGACTGGCACGATGGCCTCATGGGGAACGCTCACCTGCACTCGATTCACGTATATCCGGTCAAGGCGGTCCGGGGCCTCGCGCCCCGGGAGGCCGTCGTGGAGCCCTGGGGGCTGGCCGGAGACCGGCGCTGGGTGCTGATCGACGACGGGGGAAAGGTCGTCACGCAACGCCGGCAGCCCCGCCTCGCGCTCGCCGCCGCCGAGCTTCAGCCCGGTGGCGACGTCCGTCTGTCCGCGCCCGGCATGGCGGCGTTGACGGTGCCCGTTCCCCGGCCCTTCGTCACCGTGCCGGTGGAGATCTTCCGCGACAAGGTCGAGGCGGTCCCGGCCGAGGACGAGGCCGCGCACGCCTGGTTCAGCTCCTACCTCGGCATCGATGCGCGCCTGGTGTACCTGGACGCCCCGGCCACGCGCCGGCCCCTCGCCCCGGAGTACGCGCTGCCCGGTGAGACCGTCTCCTTCGCCGACGGCTTTCCGCTGCTGCTCACCACGACTGCCTCGCTCGACGCCCTCAACTCCCTTGTCGCGCAGGGCGAGCACGCCGGTGAGGGCCCCCTGCCCATGAACCGCTTCCGTCCGAACGTGGTCGTCGCGGGCGCCCCAGCCTGGGCCGAGGACGACTGGTCGCGCCTCGCCGTCGGGGAGGTGCTCTTCCGCGTGCCCAAGGCCTGCGGCCGGTGCGTGGTGACCACCACCGACCAGGGCACCGGCGAGCGCGGCCACGAGCCCCTGTTCAGCCTGGGGCGGCACCGCCGGCTCGGCGGCAAGCTGGTCTTCGGGCAGAACCTGGTGCCGCTGTCCCGCGGCACGATCCGCGTCGGAGACCCGGTCAGGATCCTCGGATAGCTCTCCGGCCACCGCGGGAACCGCGCCGCCGGCTCGGGCGTTGGGCTTGTGTGAGAAATGCGTGAGAGACCCTGGGGAGAGGTGATGTCGCTCTCTCTTAGACGGGTCCGTGCGAGGGCGGCTCCACCGGGGAGTATCACGGAGCGGGAAGGGGGTGCGGGCGGTGCGAGCGATCAGCGGACTGTGGCGCTGGCGGCGCAATCCACTGTGCCGCGCGACCGACCTGGCCGAGGCCTGGGTGGCACTGGCCGCCCTGATGCTGATCCTGCTGGCCGCCCCGCTGGCCGGCTCGCTGGTCGGGGGCACGGCTGAGGACGCGCTGCAGCGCTCCGTCCGGGCACAGCACGAGGCGCGGCAACTGGTGACGGCTACCGTGGTCCGCAAGCTGGACCGCTCCCCGCTGGACGCCGACCCGGAGACCTCCTCGGGCAGGGATCTGCGCAACCGCGTCCTCGCCGACTGGACCGCACCGGACGGCACCTCGCACCAGGGCCCCGTGCTGGCCAGCCTCAAGGACCCGCGGCAGGGCGACGAGTTCCGGATATGGACCGACCGGCACGGCCGGATGGTGGCCCGCCCACTCGACTCCGCGACGGCCTCGACGCACGCGGTCCTCGCCGGCTTCGGCGCGGCCCTGGCGACGGGCGGTCTCGTAGAGGGCGGCAGACGGCTGATCGTCTGGCGCATGGTCCGCCGCCGGTACGCCCGTTGGGACCAGGCATGGGACAAGGCGGGCCCGGACTGGGGCAGGACGGGCGCCGGCAACTGACGGCCTTCCGGCTCTGGTCAACCCACCACCCGCGCGCACGCTACGGTGGTCCGGCCGAACCGTTCGGCACAACCCGCGCGCGAGCGGGCCTCAGGGACGCGCCCCGAGGGCGGACGAGCCATCAGTACGACCGAGGTGGGGGCACAGCTACACCATGGCACAGGGCACGGTCCAGGTGACGCACACCGGCACGTCGCGGTGGCGGCGCCGCACGGGTGAGTACGCATCGCTCGCCGCCGCCCTGGAGGCCGCGGCCGACGGAGACGTCCTCACCGTCGCCCCCGGCACCTACCGGGAGAACCTCGTCCTGCAGCGGGCGGTGACCCTGCGCGGCCCCGAGGGCTCCCCCGGCTCCGTGCGGATCGCGCCCTTGGACGGCGTGCCGCTGACCGTGCGCGCCTCGGCGGTGGTGCAGGACCTCCACGTGGAGGGCCAGGACGCGGCCGCCCCTGCCGTGCTGGTGGAGGAGGGCACCCCGGAGCTGCGGGACGTGCGGGTCGTGACGCGGTCGGCGGCCGGGATCGAGGTGCGCGGCAGCGCCCGGCCCACGGTGCGGCGCTGCGCGGTCGACAACCCTGCGGGCATCGGCATCGCCGTACTCGACGGCGCGGGCGGGGTGTTCGAGGAGTGCGAGGTCGTCGCGGCCGGCCAGGCGGGCGTGGCGGTGCGCGGCGGCGCCCACCCCCGCCTGGAGCGCTGCCGCATCCACCACACGTCGGGCTCCGGCCTGTCGGCGACCGGGGAGAACTCGGCGCTGGAAGCGGTGGGCTGCGAGATCTACGAAGTCCGGGGCAGCGGTGTGCAGATCACCGGCCGGGCCACAGCGCACCTCACCGACTGCGATGTGCACCGCACGACGGCCGACGGGGTCACCCTCGACACGGACGCGGTGCTGACACTCGCCGACTGCCGCATCCACGACATCCCGGAGAACGCGGTCGACCTGCGTTCCCGTTCCGTTCTCACGCTGACCCGCACCACGGTGCGGCAGTTCGGGCGCAACGGCCTGTCGGTGTGGGACCCGGGCACGCGCGTGGACGCCAACCAGTGCGAGATCTTCGACAGCACGGGCGACTACCCGGCGGTGTGGGTGAGTGACGGCGCCACCGCCGTACTGGACTCCTGCCGGGTGCACGACGTGCCGGACGCGCTGTTCGTCCTCGACCGCGGCTCGCGTGCGGACGTCGTCGACAGCGACCTGTCGCAGGTGCGCAACACAGCCGTGTCGGTGAGCGACGGCGCGACCGCGCAGCTCGACGACTGCCGGATCCGGGACGCGGCGACGGGGGCCTGGTTCCGCGACCACGGCAGCGGCGGCACGCTCAGCAACTGCACGGTGGACGGCACCCAGACCGGCGTGATCGTCACCAAGGGCGCCGACCCCACCGTGGAGCGCTGCACGATCGACTCCCCGGCGGAGGCCGGT
Organism: Streptomyces hawaiiensis; assembly: GCF_004803895.1. Taxonomy (NCBI): domain Bacteria; kingdom Bacillati; phylum Actinomycetota; class Actinomycetes; order Kitasatosporales; family Streptomycetaceae; genus Streptomyces; species Streptomyces hawaiiensis. Next base: position 1,058,432 of record NZ_CP021978.1, read on the forward strand.
GTCTACGTCTCGGCCGGCGGCCGGGGCAGCTTCCTGAACTGCCGGGTCACGGGCAGCGGCGGCTACGGTTTCCATGTGATCGACGGCAGCCGTACGACGCTGCGGAAGTGCCGCACGGAGCGGTGCGCGCGCGGGGGCTACGAGTTCGCGGACAGCGGCGCGGACGCGGCGTCCGCGGCGGGCCCGGTCGTCGAGGACTGCACGAGCGACGAGAGTGCGGGTCTGCGCACGCCCGCGGCGCCGGCGACGGCCGTGCAGGCGGTGAGCCACTCGCCCGGCCTGCTGGGCGCGGTGCCGGGACAGCGCACCGAGCCGGCGTCCCCGGTGCCGGTCGCCGAGCCCGAGCAGCCGGTCCGCTCCTCCAAGGACGTCCTCGGTGAACTCGACGCGCTGGTGGGCCTGGAGAGCGTCAAGCGCGAGGTGCGCGCCCTCACCGACATGATCGAGGTCGGCCGGCGCCGGCAGCAGGCGGGCCTGAAGGCGGCGTCGGTCAAGCGGCACCTGGTCTTCACCGGCTCCCCCGGCACCGGCAAGACGACGGTCGCGCGGCTCTACGGCGAGATCCTCGCCTCCCTCGGCGTGCTGGAGAAGGGCCACCTGGTGGAGGTGTCCCGGGTCGACCTGGTCGGCGAGCACATCGGCTCGACCGCGATCCGCACCCAGGAGGCCTTCGAGAAGGCGCGCGGCGGCGTGCTGTTCATCGACGAGGCGTACGCGCTGTCCCCGCAGGACGCGGGCCGCGACTTCGGCAAGGAGGCCATCGACACGCTGGTGAAGCTGATGGAGGACCACCGGGACGCTGTCGTGGTGATCGTCGCGGGCTACACGGCGGAGATGGAGCGCTTCCTGTCGGTCAACCCGGGCGTGGCGTCCCGCTTCTCGCGGACCATCACCTTCAGCGACTACGGCCCCGAGGACCTGCTGCGGATCGTGGAGCAGCAGGCCGAGGAGCACGAGTACCGGCTGGCGGCGGGCGCGGCGGAGGCCCTGGAAAAGTACTTCACGGTGCTCCCCAAGGGCCCGGCGTTCGGCAACGGGCGTACGGCGCGGCAGACGTTCGAGGCGATGGTCGAGCGGCACGCGAGCCGGGTCGCCCAGCTCCCGGAGCCGAGCAAGGACGACCTGACGCTGCTCTACGCCGAGGATCTGCCCGAGCTGCTCTGAGGTTCCCCTCAAGCGGCGGGCGGCTCGGGCTGGTGGCGCGGCATGGGCACCTCCGGGACGTCCGGCCGCAGCCGGGCCAGCAGCTTGCGGCGTTCCTCGGCGAAGGCCGGATCGGCCTGGTAGTCGGAGTGGCCGAGGATCGGCGCGGGCAGCGGCAGGAGATCGGTGCGGCCGTAGGCGAGGGGGTCCTTCAGGGGGGCGTGGTCGACCTGCGGGCCGCGGTCGCCGGGCAGGCGCATCGGGCCGCCGATGGGGTCGGTGAGCCGGTAGAGGTTGCGCCAGCAGTCGACGTCCCGGTGCAGGGAGCTGAGCGCGGCGGGGCCGAAGTGCGCCGGGAACCAACGGCCGTAGAGGCGCTCCAGCGGGGAGCCGTAGGTCAGCAGGGCGACCCGTTTGCGGGCGGACGGGGCGAGTTGCCAGGCCGCTGCTGCGGCGAGCACGCTGCCCTGGGAGTGCCCGGAGATGACCAGCCGGCCGCCGGTGGCACGGGTCCAGGTGGCCATCCGCCAGGTCAGGTCGGGCACCGCCCGCTCGGCGTAGCAGGGCGGGGCGAAGGGGTGGGAGGCGCGTGGCCAGAAGGTGCCGACGTCCCACAGGATGCCGATGGTGCGGCGGGCCGCGGCGTCCTTGTAGGCGCGCCGGCCCCAGGTGACGAAGAGTATGAATCCCAGGCCGATCAGCCAGGAGCCGAGGGCCTGGGCGGTCTCGGCGGCGCCGTGGACGACGGGGTAGGCGCCCTGCGCGGCCTCGCCCGGCGTCTCGTCGGTGGCGAGGGCTCCCACGAGGGCTCCGGCGCCCAGCAGCAGGGTGACGCCGGAGGTGACGGCGACGACGCGGGGTCCCCGGTCGGTGAGCGCGGCCATCGCCCGGGTGTAGGCGATGCGGCGGGTGCGGGCGGGGTCGAGGTCCTCGTCCGGGTAGTCGAGTGCCACGGCGACGCGCTCGGCGCGGACGAGCTGCCGGGCGCGACGGGCCAGCCAGCCGATGAGCCCCAGCAGTACGACGAGCAGCGGCGGGATCACGGACGCCTGCCAGGTCAGCAGCACCGGTGGGCCCTCGATCGACGTCCCGGTGCCGTCCAGCCAGTCGGACACGCGCTGCGACACACCGCCGGACATCACCCCGCCCAGCGCGCAGGCCAGCATCGCCACGGCCGGTCCGCCCAGGCCCCGCAGCACCGCCCGCCGGTCGGGGTCGGTGCGGTGCAGGACGTGGGCGACGACACCGAGGACGATCACGAGCAGGCCCTGGACCAGGGCGATCCCGCCGAAGGTCGCGTCACCCGGCAGCCGCCCTTCCGATGTCCACCCCGGGCGCTCCCACCCGGCGTACAGCAGGGCGAGGGCGAGCAGGACGAGCGCGGCCAGCGGCAGGCGTCGTACGAAACGCTCGTCGAGTTTCCGGTCCAGCCGTCTCTCGCTGCGGCCGCGACGGCACACCACCCACACCACGGCGACCGCGCAGGCCGCGAGGGCGACCTCCAGGAGCAGGCCCAGGGTGTCGAGTACGGCGGGACCGCCGGGGCGGCGGTCGTGGCGGGCGGCGGCACTGCCGACCGCGGCGGCGACCGTGATCAGGCCGGCGGCGGTGTGCGCGGCGCGCAGCCGGGCCACCAGCCGACGCCCGTACCAGAACCCGGGCCGCCCGAGTGCGGTCGGGCCGCCGTCCCCTTCGGGCTCGGGGGCACGTTCGATGGGCTGCTGGGACTCGTAGTCGCTCCACGTGCGCCGGGACAGGTACCACAGCAGGGCGGTCAGGGCGGCGGGCACGACGGCGGCGAGGGCGAGCCTGCGGCCGGGGGCGCTCCACCAGCCGCCGTCCGAGACGGTGGGTGAGAGGAAGCCCAGCCAGGAGTGGCGGTCCGCGCACGCGGCAGCGCCCGCGCACTGCCAGGCCGCCAGGTCGAGGGCGACCTCGCAGGCCGCCGCGACGAGCAGCACCGTCAGCGTGAGCGCCACGAGCCGCACCAGGAGGCCGTACAGGCGCACGGTGCGGCGGCGGCCGTGGGCGGTGGGGCGCATCCAGTGGGCGAGGTTGACGACCATGAACGGCAGCAGCAACAGCCACAGGGCGCGGGTGCCGTTGCCGGAGGTGAGGTTGCACCAGACGTAGGCCTCGGGCACCGGGCCGTCGCGACGGTGGTCGTCGGGGCTGTGCTCGGCGTCGACGTCGTCGGCGCGCCGGAAGACGGCCGCCGTGTCGTCGCCGGTGATGCGCACCGTCCGCGGATCGTTGAGCATCTCCTGCGGCGTGGTACCGCCCACGCCGTGGACCAGGAGTTCCAGGGCGGTCCCGGTCTCGCCGGGCCGCGTGGCGGGACCGTCCGGTCCGCCGGTCGACGCATGTTCCTGCGCGCGTTCCACTGATTCGCACTTCCCCCGTGACACGCCGTCGGCTCTGTCCGTGCGGGCACAAGGTTCTCCACTTCCGCGGCGCCGCACACCTCCTGTCACGGAATCTCCCCGATCCGTGATGAACCGCGGCGACGGTCGGGCCACCGGCGGCATGCGCGCGACGAGTGGGCGCGGTGGCGCTCTCCGCTCCGCGACATGCGAGGATGGGACACCCCTCGCACCGGAGCCAGGAAGAATGTCCTAGTCGGAGCCGGTGCAAGGGGTGTCGGACGGCATTGAGGCGAAAGGACCGGAGCGTACGTGAGCGAGAATCAGAACCTCCTCGCGGAGCAGCGGCGATCCCTGATCCTCGACGAGGTCCGCCGCCGGGGCGGTGTCCGGGTCAACGAGCTGACCCGCAAGCTCGGCGTGTCGGACATGACGGTCCGCCGCGACCTCGACGCACTCGCACGCCAGGGCGTGCTGGAGAAGGTGCACGGCGGCGCGGTCCCGGTGGTCGAGGCGAGTACGCACGAACCGGGCTTCGAGGCCAAGTCCGGCCTGGAGCTGACCGCCAAGGAGGACATCGCACGCGCCGCGGCCAAGCTGGTCACGCCGGGCGCGGCGATCGCCCTGTCGGGCGGTACGACGACCTTCGCGCTGGCGCACCAGCTGCTGGACGTGCCGGACCTCACGGTGGTCACCAACTCGGTGCGGGTCGCGGACGTGTTCCACGCGGCGCAGCGCACCTCGGGCCCGCGGCAGGGCGCGGCCACGGTCGTGCTGACGGGCGGGGTGCGCACGCCCTCCGACTCGCTGGTGGGGCCGGTGGCCGACCAGGCGATCGCGGCGCTCCACTTCGACCTGCTGTTCCTCGGGGTGCACGGCATATCGGTCGAGGCCGGCCTGTCGACGCCGAACCTCGCGGAGGCCGAGACGAACCGGCGGCTCGTCCAGTCGGCCCGCCGCGTGGTCGTGGTCGCGGACCACACCAAGTGGGGCAAGGTGGGGCTGAGTTCGTTCGCCTCGCTGGAGCGGATCGACACGCTGGTGACGGACGCCGGCCTGCCGGACGAGGCGCGCGGGGTGGTCGCTGAGCATCTGCGGCGGCTGGTGGTGGCTGGAGAGCCCGAGGACGACGCAGACATCTGACGGGTCGCCAGCTAGGGTGGCGCTTCCGGTCACCGACCGCTCCCGTCCAGGAGGGCTCCGTCCATGGTTCGTCGACTGCGCCCGGTGGGGCTGGACTTCGTCGGGACCGCGCCCGTTCGGCACGTCTTCGTCCGGGAGGTCTCCGCTCCGGTGGCGGCGGTCTACGGCGCGCTCGAGGACGTGCCCGGCTGGGCCGAGTGGTTCCCGCAGGTGACGGCCGCCCGCCCGGCCGGCGCCGGCGCTGGGCGCGACATCACGCTCACCGGCGGCGTCCGGTTCCGCGAGACGATCATCGCGGCGGACGCCCCCGGGGTGTACGCCTATCGCGTCGACGTCACCAATCTGCCGGGCGTGCGGGCGATAGCCGAGGAATGGCGGCTCGCGCCGGCCGGCACCGGCACCCGGGTGCGGTGGACCTTCGCCACCGACGGGGCGGCTGCCTACCGGTTGGCCATGAAGGTGGCGCGCGGGGGTCAGGCGCGCGCGTTCCGGGACGCCATGACGGCGCTGGACCGGCGGCTGAGGGCCTGAGGTCCCGGACTCAGTCGGGCCAGACGCCCGTCTTCAGGAGCGAGTCGATCGCGGCCGTGTACGGCTCGATGTCCAGCCCCTGGGCGGCCAGCCAGGCGTCCGAGTAGTACTTGTCGAGATACCGGTCCCCCGGGTCGCACAGCAGGGTCACGACGCTGCCCTGCCGGCCCTCGGACACCATCTCGGCGACGATCTTCAGCGCGCTCCACAGCCCCGTGCCGGTCGAGCCGCCCGCCTTGCGGCCGATGGCGCGTTCCAGGGCCCGCACGGCGGCGACACTGGCCGCGTCGGGCACCTTCATCATCCGGTCGATCGCGCCGGGCACGAAGCTCGGTTCCATCCGGGGCCGGCCGATGCCCTCGATGCGGGAGCCGCAGTCGCAGGTGACGTCCGGATCGCCGGTGGTCCAGCCCTCGAAGAAGCACGAGTTCTCGGGGTCGGCCACGCAGACGCGGGTGTCGTACTGCATGTAGTGGACGTAGCGCGCGAGGGTCGCGGAGGTGCCGCCGGTGCCCGCCGTGGCGACGATCCACGCCGGCTCGGGAAACCGCTCCAGGCGCAGCTGGCGGAAGATGGACTCGGCGATGTTGTTGTTTCCGCGCCAGTCCGTGGCTCGTTCGGCGTAGGTGAACTGGTCCATGTAGTGGCCGCCGGTCTCGGCCGCGAGACGGGCGGATTCCTCGTACATCGTGCGGGGGTCGTCCACGAAGTGACATCGGCCGGAGTGGAACTCGATGAGGCGGATCTTCTCGGCGCTCGTCGTGCGCGGCATGACGGCGATGAAGGGCACGCCGATCAGCTTCGCGAAGTACGCCTCGGAGACCGCCGTCGAGCCGCTGGAGGCCTCGATGACGGGTCGGCCGGGCCGGATCCAGCCGTTGCACAGGCCGTACAGGAAGAGGGATCGGGCGAGGCGGTGCTTGAGGCTGCCGGTGGGGTGCGTCGACTCGTCCTTCAGATACAGGTCGATACCCCACCGCTCCGGCAGGGGGAACCACAGCAGATGTGTGTCGGCCGAGCGGTTGGCGTCCGCCTGGACCCTGCGGACGGCTTCTTTGAGCCACGCCCGGTAGGCGGCGTCGCTGTGGTCGACGTCGAGGGTCACGCCGGTCCGGGTCTGCTGGGGGGTGCTCACGGGGGGCTCCTAACGCTGCGCGCCGGCGAGGGGGGCGCACGGCCGACACCCCGATCATAAGCACCTTCTGCACGCATCTCACCTGCATAAACGCAGCTTTGAGCCCCCCAAAGCGCCCCCAGGGGCAGGGCCCGGGGCAAGGGGGCGCGCGGTCCCGGGGGCGCATGGGCGAGTGTGCTGCGGGCGCCCCCCGGCGAGGGGGTCGCGGGCACTGGTGCTCGACGCCGGGCGGGGGCAGACTGCACGGCGGGACCAAGGCCCCGGACGGGGTGACCACAGGGGGCGATCGCCTTCCGGAGCAGGCTTGCGGGCACGGACGGCACGCCCCGGGGCGACGGTCGGCGGGGCACTCCGCACGGCCGGGCCGGGGTTCGGACCGGGCGGGACGCACCAACCCGGAGAGGACCATGCGTCCGGACGGGGCACACTGGATCGGGACACGAGCCCGTACCGGGCATCGCGCGGAGCGGGCCGGTACACCGACGCACACTAGGGGGCGGGTGGCATGGGAGAGCCGGAGTTCAGGGCCACGGGCGTGCGGATCGGGAAGCGGCTGCGTTCGCTCACCCGGGCGGGGCAGGTCAGGATCAGCGACGGGCGGCTCGAGTTGCTGACCAGCTACGGCAGTGAGATCGACAGCGCGCCGGTGCAGGCCGTGCGCGCCTCCAAGCCCTGGTTCGGCCCCGATGACCGGGCCACGGCGGATCTCAACGGCAAGCGGTACCTGCTCACCCTGGGCGATCACGACCCCGCCCCGGGAGAGCCGGGCCCGCCGGCCGCGCGGCGCTTCATCGAAGCCGTGCGCAGGGCAGCGGGGCGTGGCGGCTGAGATGTCCGCGAGTTGCGGTACCTCACCCCCTGCGCCACTCTGGTCTCACGTCACTCTGGGTTTACCGGCGATAACGCTGCGAACCAGCCCGCCGGACACGACAGCAGGCGGCAGTGTCACGCAGGCGCCCTGCTGGATCCGAACTCCGTGTTCTTCCGGACCTCACGTCGGGGAGTCGCAGCCGTGATCAGCTACCCAAGCAGGCACTGCACGGTGGAGCTCCAAGCCCTGCCGTCGCGGATCGGCCAGGTCCGCAGAATCGTCTCTGCGCAGTTGCGCTACTGGCATCTGGATCCCCTGATCGACCGGGCCTCGCTCGGCGTGACGGAGCTGTTGTCCAACGTCCACCGGCATGCCCAGCCGGACAAGACGTGCACCGTGGAGATAGAGCTGCTGCTCGACCGGCTCACGGTCTCGGTGCGCGACGGCGACCCGCGGATGCCCGTGGTCGACGACGCCGAGCCACTGGCGACCTGCGGGCGCGGGCTCGCGATGGTGGCCGCCATGAGCGAGAGCTGGGGCGTCCGGCCGGACGGCGAGTCCGGCAAGGTCGTGTGGTTCACCCTGCCGACGTCCGTCCCCCCGGTGACGGCGCCCTCGCTGCGGTCGCGGCGCACGGTCCAGGAGAAGCCCGCGCGCAGGTTCGCCGAGGTCGGGGTTTCCACCGACGGGCTCCGGCCCGACCATGCTCCCGCCCGGTCCGCCGTTGCCGGTTGACCGGGCGGTGACCACCGTCCCCTCGGGGGCGTACGCCGCCGGGTGTGCTCCGGCGGCGTACGCCACCGCGTGGCGATGGCCCGCAGCGCGTTCAGACATGCCGCGTGCCGGACCGGCCGCAGCCCCGCGAAGGCCGCGACGGCCGGGTGCGCGGGGCATGGCGGTTACCGTCATACCGCCCCCCGCTTGCGGCCGAACTCCTCGTTCAGTACGGACAGTCGGCGCCAGTACTCGTCCTCGTCGATCTCGCCGGAGGCGAAGCGGTGGCCGAGTACGGCGATGGGTGAGTCGTTCCCGGCGGCGGGCTGCCGCCAGGGACCGCCGCGGCGTCCACGCCACACGGTACGGCGCAGCAGCGCGATGCCGCCGCCGACCGCCAGCACCCAGATGACCGGGAAGAGCAGGATCCACGGGCCGGGCCCGCCTCCGTCGCCGAAGTTCGCCAGGGTCTGCATGTCGTCCCACTCCTTGATGGTTCGGTGTCCTGTGTCGCTTTCAGAGTCGCCGCGCGAGGAGCCCCCGTCGTCGTACGGCCGGCGGCACCGGCGGTACCTCATGGGGAGTAGGGGGGCGGGCGGGTCTCTGCGCTTCGCACAGGCCTCGACTTCTGTAACTACTGGTATGTACAGTGAGGGTATGAGCACTCCGGAACGGCTGATCGAGTCCACCCGTGAGCTGCTGTGGGAGCGCGGCTACGTGGGCACCAGCCCCAAGGCGATCCTGGAACGCGCGGACGCCGGGCAGGGCAGCATGTACCACCACTTCAAGGGCAAGCCCGATCTCGCCCTGGCCGCGATCCGGCGGACCGCCGAGGAGATGCGCGCCACCGCCGCGGCGGTACTCGACGGCCCGGGCACGCCGTACGAGCGCATCGAGGCGTATCTGCGGCGCGAGCGGGACGTGCTGCGGGGCTGCCCGGTCGGCCGGCTGACGATGGATCCGGACGTGATCGCGAGCGCCGAGCTGCGCGCGCCGGTCGACGAGACACTCGCATGGCTGCGTGGGCGGATCGCCGGGATCGTCGAAGAGGGCACGGCACAGGGCCAGTTCGCGCCCGGTCTGGACGGCGGGGAGATCGCGGCGGCGGTCGTCGCGACCGTCCAGGGCGGTTACGTCCTGGCCCGCGCCTCCGGCTCCCCCGCCGCGTTCGACGCGGGGGTCCGGGGACTGCTCTCCCTGCTGGCGCCCCGGACCTCCTGAAGGAGACTTCCATGCACGCCATGCAGTACGAGCTCACCCTGCCCGCCGGTTACGACATGGGCATCATCCGGGACCGCGTCGCCCGCCGGGGGCACCTGCTCGACGACTGGGACGGGCTCGGCCTCAAGGCCTACCTGATACGCGAGCGCGGCCTGCGCGGCTCGCCGGTCAACCAGTACGCGCCGTTCTACCTCTGGAACACCGTGGCCGGCATGAACGCCTTCCTGTGGGGCGGCGGGTTCCAGGGGGTCGGTGACGACTTCGGTCGGCCGTCGGCGCGGCAGTGGACGGGGCTCGCGTACGAGGAGGGGAAGGGGTCGCACGCGCGGTTCGCCCTGCGGCGGCGTCAACCGGTGCCGGACGGCGGGCTGTTGGCCGACGCCGTGGAGGCCGCGGTGGACGAGGCCCGGCGGCTGGCGGTGGCGGACGGGGCGCTGCTCGCCGCCGCGGCCGTCGACACCGGTCGCTGGGAGCTGGTGCACTTCTCCCTCTGGGAGCAGGACCCGCCTCAGGCCGGCGGCGAGGTGTTCGAGGTGCTGCACCTGTCCGCGCCGGGCCGGGACCTGCTGCCCCGGGGACGCCAGTGGTGAGCGCGGTCCGCACGGTGCTGGGGGACGTGCCTTCCGCAGACCTGGGTGTGTGCGACGCCCACGACCATCTGTTCTTCGGCAGTCCCCGGCTGCCCGGCCAGGAGCTGCGCGGCGTGGCGGACGCGCGGGCGGAGCTTCTCGCGTTCCGGGAGCAGGGCGGTGGGAGCATCGTGCAGTGGACGCCGTACGGGCTCGGGCGGCGGGCGGCCGATCTGCCGCCGCTGTCCCGGGAGACCGGTGTGCACGTGGTGGCCGCGACGGGTCTGCACCAGGCCGTGCACTACGACGAGGACACGCTCGCCGGGCTGCGCGGCCGGCTCGCCGAGGTCTTCGTCTGCGAACTCACCGAGGGCATCGGGACGTCGGGGGTGCGGGCCGGGCTCGTCAAGGTCGCGGGCGGCTTCCACGCCCTGGACGCGCACGCCCGCTGGACCATGACGGCGGCGGCCGAGGCGCAGCACGCCACGGGCGCGACGATCGCCGTGCACCTGGAAATGGGAACCGGTGCGCTGGACGTACTGGACCTGCTGTGCGGGGAGTTGGGGGTGCCGCCCCGCCGGGTGGTGCTCGGGCACCTCAACCGCTCCCCCGACCTCGTGGTGCACCGGCAGGCGGCGCAGTCCGGCTGCTATCTGGCCTTCGACGGGTCGTCACTCGCCCACCACGCCACGGACTGGCGGATGCCGGACGCCGTACGGGCCCTCGCCGACGCCGGGTTCGGCGACCGGCTGCTGCTGGGCGCGGACACCACGACGGCCGCCGCCCGCTCGGTGAGCGGCGGCCCCGGGATGCCGTACCTGCTGCGCCGGGTACGGCCCCGGCTCGTGCATGCCGTGGGCGAGGAGCTGGTGGCGCGCATCCTCACGGAGAACCCGGGCCGGGCGTTCGGGGTGGAGTGGCGCTGACCGGCCTGGTCACCGGCCTCAGCCGCCGGCTTGGTCGCTGTCCTTCATCGCACCCCAGCCGTGCCAGCGGTCGACCTCGATCCAGGCGCTGACCCGGGGGCGGACGCGGTCCGGGTAGGGCTTGCCGATGTAGTGCCGGGCGAGGAGGTCGATGTCGGCCAGGTCCTCGTCGTCGTACATCTCGGTGACGCGGCCGATGAGGGTGACGTGGGTGTACCAGTCGTCGCCGGCGAGGACGGTCAGGCTGACCCGCGGGTCGCGGCGCAGATGCTTCAGGCGGACCCGGCCCTCGTCGAGGTTGATCAGCACACGGCCGTTCTTCCACACGTACCAGGTGGCGGTGGAGACGGGTGTGCCGTCGGAGCGCAGCGTGGCCATGACGCAGGGGTTGGGCCGGCTCAGCAGGGCGTCGGCCTCGGGCGGCAGCGGCGGCTCGGACATGAGGGGACCTCCTAGGAGTGGGGCTTGTCGTCGAAGCTGGCGAAGTAGGCGGCGACCATGTCCTCGTCGGCGTGGCCCTGTGCGGCGGCGCGCTCCATGCGGGCGGCGGCCGCTTCGGCGACGTCCAGCCGGACGCCGTTGTCCGCGCCGGCCCGGACGATCAGGCGGGCGTCCTTGGCGGCGGTGCTCACCGCGAACTGGGGCGGCGTGAGCCTGCCTTCGAGAACGAGATCGGACTTGGCGCGCAGGTAGCCCATGTCGAGCGGGCCGCCGGCGACGAGGTCGAAGAAGCCGTGCGGGTCGACGCCGAGGGCCTTGGACAGGGCGAGGGCCTCCCCGGCGGCGGCCGTGACGGCGAGGACCCAGCTGTTGGCGACGAGCTTGAGGCGGGTGGCCCCGCCCTCCGCTCCGTCCTCGCCGGACCAGACGGTACGGGCGCCGACCGCCTCGAAGACCGGCGTAACCTTCTCGCGCCCCTCGGCGGGTCCGGCCGCGAGCACGGTCAGCTTCCCGGCCTCGGCGGGCTCGCGGGTGCCCAGGACGGGGGCGTCGTAGAAGACCAGGCGGTGCTCGTGGGCGAAGGCGGCCAGCTCGGCGACGCCCTCGATGCCCGCGGTGGTGGACTGCACCCAGGCGGTGCCGGGGCGCAGGGCGGGGACGGCCTCGCGCATCGTGTTCAGCGCCGCGGGACCGTCGTAGAGCATGGTCAGGACGACGTCGGCGTCCCGGACGGCCTGCGCGGGGGTGTCGGCGATCCGCACGCCGTCGGCGGCCAGCGGCTCGGCCTTGGCCCGGGTGCGGTTCCAGGCGTGGACCGTGTGACCGGCCCGGGCGAGGTTGCGGGCCATCGCGGCGCCCATGATGCCGGTGCCCAGGACGCTCACGGTGAGCTTGTCGGTCATTGCGTCAACTTCCTCGGTGGTGCGGTGCGGGCGGACTGCCCGTGCCCCAGCCTGCCCGCTCAGCGGCGAGCCTTCCCGGAAGCGGCGCGGACAAGCCTGCCCGGGCTCACCTGATACCTGTCGTCCCCTGCGTCTCAGCTCACTCTCACGTCACCGAGATGTCCACGGAGGGCCGCAGCTTCGACGCGGCGGTCAGGGCCTTGTGCACGGGGTGGGCGTCGAAGGCCGTCAGCGGGGACGTACGCCCTGCTGTCCGACCAGGGAGGGGTGCCCGCGCTCGGCGAACTCGCCGGGAACGGGGGGCCCGGGCCCGCTCACCCCCGTGTGGACAGCGCTCCCAGCGGATCGTCCAGGACCGGCTGCCAGGCCAGTTCCGCCGCGCCGACCAGGCTGTTGTGGTCGAGGGTGCAGGGCAGGATGGGGACGCCGCCGCTCTGCCCCCACAGGCTGCGGTCGGCCACGACCGCGCGGAGGCGGCCGGGGTCGGCGTCGAGGAGGGTGCGGTGCAGGCCGCCGAGGATGATCCGGTCGGGGTTGAGGATGTTGACGAGGCCGGCGAGGCCGAGACCGAGGCGGTCGATGAGGGCCTCGGCGGCAGTGCGGACGCCCAGGTCGTCGTAGTGGTGGCGGATCAGGTCGATGGACCGCTGGAGCAGGGACACCTCGGGGCCGGGTTCGCGTCCGGCCTCGGTGAGGAAGGCCAGCGGGTCGGTCTCCACGTCGAGGCAGCCGCGGCTGCCGCAGTGGCAGGGGCGGCCCTCGGGGTGCACGGTGAGGTGTCCGACCTCCAGCGCGAGGCCCGAACTGCCCCGGTGCAGGCGGCCGTCGAGGACGAGCGCGCCGCCGACGCCGCGGTGGCCGGTGGCCACGCACAGCAGGTCGCGGGCGCCGCGGCCGGCGCCGTGCCGGTGCTCGGCGAGTGCGGCGAGGTTGACGTCGTTCGCGGCGAACGCGGGTCCCTCGAGGCCGGCCGCGCGTACCTGCTCGGCGAAGATGTCCCGCACGGGCGCGCCCGCGGGCCAGGCCAGGTGCAGGGGGTTGAGGGCCAGGCCCTCGGGTTCGGCGACGGCGGAGGGGACGGCGAGGCCCGCGCCCACACAGCGCAGCCCGGTCTCGCGCAGCAGCTCGGCGCCGGCCGTGACGACGGAGGCGAGCACTTTGGCCGGGTCGGCGTCGACGACCTCGCAGCCGGGCGCGGTGGCGACGATCCGGCCGCCCAGTCCGACCAGCGCCGCCCGGAAGCCGTCGGCGTGCACCTGCGCGGCGAGCGCGACGGGCCCGTCATCGGCGACGGCCAGTCGGTGGGAGGGCCTGCCCTGCGAGCCGGCCGCCGCGCCGGGCCGGGGGTCGACCCGGATCAGCCCGAGCGCTTCCAGCTCGGCGGCGACCGCGCCGGCCGTCGCCCGCGTCACCCCGAGCTCGGCGGTGAGCACGGCCCGGGTCGGCGCGCGTCCGGTGTGGACGAGCTCCAGCGCGGGTCCGAGCGCTCCGCGCCCCCGGTCCAGCCGCGTCCTCGTGGTGCTCCCGTCCCCCGCCTGCCGGGGGTCCGCCTTCCCGCTCATGAGGGCGAGTCTCCCATGATCCGCCGGGCGGGCGGCCCCTACAGGCCGCTGACCCGGAGCGTGATGTTGAGTCGGCCCGCCAGCCCCAGCCCGGGCGGTGCCGTGCCCGCGTGGACCCGGGGGACGCCGTGGTACGCCAGGCGGGACGGGCCGCCGAAGACGAACAGGTCGCCGCTGCGCAGCTCGACGTCGGTGTAGGGCCGGGTGCGCGTCTCGGTGGTGCCGAAGCGGAAGACGCAGGTCTCGCCGAGGCTCAGCGACACCACCGGCGCGTCGGACTTCTCGTCGCTGTCGCGGTGCATGCCCATGCGGGCGTCGGCGTCGTAGAAGTTGATCAGCGCGATGTCGTAGTCCGGCGCCGGCTCTGCGAGGGTGTCGCGGACCGCCCGGCGGCCCAGTTCGCCGAGCCATCGCGGGAAGGGCTTCACCGGGGCGCCGTCCCCGTCGACGACGGTGCGGGCGTAGGCGTACGGGTACCAGTGCCAGCCGAGGCAGACCTGCCGGGCGGTCATGGTGCCGCCGCCCGGGGTGCGGACCGTGCGCAGGCCTGCGGGCGGGCGGGCCCACTCGCGGCAGGCGTCGAGCAGTGCCCTCTGGCGGTCCTCGTCCAGCCAGTCGGGCAGGTGCACGGCGCCGGGCGCGACCTGCGCAGGGGGTCTGGGGAACAGCTCGGCGTCCATGCCTTCCATGGTGCCCGACACGCCCTGAGGTGCGGCTCGGCTAGCCTGGTCGCACGATGAACGACCGTATGACGACGCCGTGGGGCGAGCCGGCGCTGACCCGTTTCCCCGAGGACCCGCACGACAGGCTGCGCGCCTGGGACGCCTCGGACGAGTACCTGCTGAGGCATCTGGCCCAGGAGCGGGTGCCGCTGGACGGCACGGTGGTTGTGGTCGGGGACCGCTGGGGCGCACTGGTCACGGTGCTCGCGGCGCACCGGCCGGTGCAGATCACCGACTCCCACCTCGCGCAGGAGGCGACCCGTGCCAACCTCGCGCGGGCCGGTGCCGAGCCGGGCGCGGTGCGGTTGCTCACCACGCAGGATCCGCCGCCGGAGCGGATCGACGTGCTGCTCGTGCGGGTGCCGAAGAGCCTGGCGCTGCTGGAGGACCAGTTGCTGCGGCTGGCCCCGGCCGTGCACGCCGGGACGGTCGTCGTCGGTACGGGCATGGTGAAGGAGATCCACACCTCGACGCTCCAGCTGTTCGAGCGGATCCTCGGCCCGACCCGCACCTCGCTCGCCGAGAAGAAGGCCCGGTTGATCTTCTGCACGCCGCATCCCGCGCTGGAGCGGCCCGCCAACCCGTGGCCGTACGTCTACACGCTGCCGGACGGCATCGGCCCCGCCGCGCGAGGCACCGTCGTCAACCACGCGGGGGTCTTCTGCGCCGACCGGCTCGACATCGGAACGCGGTTCTTCCTCCGGCATCTGCCGGAGGGGCGGGGCGGCCGGGTGGTGGATCTGGGGTGCGGCAACGGCGTGGTGGGTACGTCGGTGGCGCTGGCCGACCCGGACGCCGAGGTGCTGTTCGTGGACGAGTCGTTCCAGGCGGTGGCCTCGGCGGAGGCGACGTACAAGGCCAACGGCGTGCCGGGCCATGCCGAGTTCCGGGTCGCGGACGGGCTGGCGGGGGTGCCGTCCGGCAGTGTCGATCTGGTGCTCAACAACCCGCCGTTCCACTCCCATCAGGCGATGACGGACGCCACGGCCTGGCGGATGTTCACCGGGGCGCGGCGCACGCTGCGGCCGGGCGGGGAGCTGTGGGTGGTCGGCAACCGGCACCTGGGCTACCACGTCAAGCTGCGCAAGCTGTTCGGCAACAGCCGGCTCGTCGCGAGCGATCCGAAGTTTGTGGTGCTGAAGGCCGTCAAGCGGTAGCGGAGCCCAGGGTCTGGAGGGTCCTGGCGACCGTTCGGGTCATCGCCTCCCGGGCGAGGGTCAGGTAGCTGCGCGGGTCGACGGCCTCGGGGTGTTCGGTGAGGAAGTCCCGGACCGCTCCGGTCAACGCGATGTTCAGGGCCGTGCCGATGTTGATTTTGGTGATGCCTCCGGCGACGGCCGCCTTGAGTTCGTCGTCCGGGACGCCGGAGGAGCCGTGCAGGACGAGCGGGACGTCCAGTGCGGCCGACAGGCGTTTGAGCAGGGCGTGGTCGAGGGCCGCCGTGCGCGTGGTCATGGCGTGGGAGCTGCCGATGGCGACGGCCAGGGCGTCCACGCCCGAGTCGGCGACGAAGGACCGCGCCTCGTCGGGGTCGGTGCGGGCGCCGGGGGCGTGCGCGTCCAGCGGCGGTCGGCCGTTCTTGCCGCCGATCTGGCCCAACTCGGCCTCGATCCACAGCCCTTGGGCGTGTGCCCGGTCGACCGCCGCCCGGGTCGCGGCGAGGTTCTCCGCGTAGGGCCGCCGGGCCGCGTCGTACATCACGGAGCTGAAGCCGGCGTCCGCGGCCTGGTGCAGCAGGGTGTCACTCTGCACGTGGTCGAGGTGCAACGCGACCGGTACGGCGGCCCGTTCGGCCACGGCGACGGCCGCGCGGGCGAGCGGGAGCAGCTGTCCGGCACGGAACTTCACCGCGTTCTCGCTGACCTGGAGGACGACGGGGGCGCCGACCGACTCGGCGCCCGCGACGACGGCCTCGACGTGCTCCAGGGTGATGACGTTGAAGGAGGCGACGGCCGAGCGGGCCGTGGCGGCGCGGGTGACGAGGTCGCCGGTGGTGGTGAGGGGCACGGGGTCTCCAGAGCGTCAGTGCTGGTCTGCGGGGAGGATCACCGAGCGCGTGAGGTGGCGCGGACGGTCGGGGTCCAGCCCGCGGGACGCGGCGACGGCGACCGCGAGCCGGTGGACACGGACCAGTTCGGCGAGCGGGTCCAGGCGCCCGGCGATCCACAACGCGCCCGTGCCGCGCACCTGTCCGGCGAGGCCGTCCGGCGCTTCGCACAGCATCCAGGTCGCCGTGGACCGGGTGCTGACGCTGATGGGGCCGTGCCGGTACTCCATGGCCGGGTAGGCCTCGGCCCAGGCCAGCGCGGCCTCGCGCATCTTCAGCCCGGCCTCGTTGGCCAGACCGACCGTCCAGCCGCGCCCCAGGAAGGTGAACTGCCCGCATTCCACCAGCCCTTCGGGCAGCGGCTCCGTCAGGGCGGTGCGCGCGTCGGTGACGGCGGCCTCGGGGTGCAGCCCGAGGTGGGCGCGGAGCAGGGTGAGGGCCGTGGTCGCGAACCGGGTCTGGACGACGGAGCGTTCGTCCGCGAAGTCCAGGACGGCGAGTTCGTCGGCGGCCGTCATCACGGGCGTGTCCGGGTCGGCGGTGATCGCGGTGGTGCGGGTGCGGCCCTTCAACCGGCTCAGCAGGTCGAGGACTTCGGTGGTGGTGCCGGAGCGGGTGAGGGCGACGACCCGGTCGTAACGCCGGCCGTGGGGGAACTCCGAGGCGGCGAAGGCGTCGCTCTCGCCCCGGCCCGCGCCCTCGCGCAGGGCCGCCGCCGCCTGTGCCATGAAGTACGAGGTGCCGCAGCCGACGATCGCGACCCGCTCCCCCGGCGCCGGCAGCGCCTTCGCGAACCGGGGCGCCTGTGCCGCGGCGCGGGCCCAGCACTCGGGCTGGCTGGTCAGCTCGTCCTCGACATGCGACATACCGCACCCTCCACTCTGATTGTTCCTGCAAGATAGCGCCAGCTTTCGAGCATCATCAAGCATTTGGTCGGAACGGGTGCGCTAGGGTCGCCCGGAGATCGAGGACGTGGAGGTGCGGATGTCGCGCGACGCCCGCTGGAAGGCGCTGCTGGAACTGCTCGTGGAGCGCGGCCGGCTGGACGTCGAGGACGCGGCGGCGCAGCTCGGGGTGTCGGCGGCAACGATCCGCCGTGACTTCGACGGACTCGCCGAGCAGCAGATGCTGGTGCGTACCCGGGGCGGCGCTGTCGTGCACGGCGTGTCGTACGAGCTGCCGCTGCGCTACAAGACGGCCCGCCACGCCTCCGAGAAGCAGCGCATCGCCACGGCGGTGGCGGATCTCGTGGCTCCGGGTGAGGCGGTCGGGCTGACCGGGGGGACCACCACGACCGAGGTGGCGCGGGCCCTGGCCGTGCGCGGGGATCTGGCGTCCGGGTCGCCCGCGCTGACCGTGGTGACGAACGCGCTGAACATCGCGGGCGAGCTGGTGGTGCGGCCCCAGTTCAAGATCGTGCTGACCGGCGGAGTGGCGCGTGCCCAGTCGTACGAGCTGGTCGGGCCGCTCGCGGACGGGGTGCTCGGGCAGATCACCGTCGATGTGGCGGTGCTCGGTGTCGTCGCCTTCGACGTGACGCACGGCGCGGCGGCGCACGACGAGGCGGAGGCCGCGATCAACCGGCTGCTGTGCGAGCGGGCGGAGCGGGTGGTGGTGGCCGCCGACTCCAGCAAACTCGGGCAACGGGCGTTCGCCCGGATCTGTGCGGCCGAGGCGGTGGACACGCTGGTCACGGACACGGCGGCCGACGCGGAGACGGTGCGGCGCTTCGAGGAGGCCGGCCTCAGGGTCGTCACCGTCTGACGGCGGCGGTGTGCCGGCGGTTCTAGGCTGGGGCTGAGGCGCCTACCGGGCAGGGAGGCTGTCATGGGCGGAACGGCACAGGACCGGGGCGGGCCGGGCGGCCGGCGGTACGTACCGATCGCCGAGCACGGGCTGATCGGCGATCTGCGCAGTGTGGCCCTGGTGGGGACCGACGGCACCATCGACTGGTACTGCTGCCCGGCCTTCGACGCTCCGAGCGTGTTCGCCTCGATCCTGGACGCGGAGCGCGGCGGCTGCTTCGAACTGGCGGCCACGGTGCCGGCGCGGACCAAGCAGTTCTACTTCCCCGACACCAACGTCCTGATCACCCGGTTCTTCACCGAGGACGGGGTCGGCGAGGTGCAGGACTTCATGCCGGTCGGCGGCGGGCCGGCCGAGGCCGAGCGGCACCGGCTGATCCGGCGGGTGGTGTGCGTGCGCGGCTCGATCCCCTTCCGTACGCGGGTGGCGCCCCGGTTCGACTACGGCTCCCTGCCGCACACCGTCCGGCTGACCGGCGACACCGCGGTGTTCGAGACCGAGGGGCTGGCGCTCGCGCTGACCGCGACCGTGCCGCTGGAGGCCGACGGGCCGGAGGTGCGCGGCGACTTCAAACTTTCCGAGGGCGAGTCGGCGGTGTTCGCGCTGGACAAGGTCGGCGGCGATGTGACGCCCCGCCGGTGCGCGCGCACCGAGGCCGAGGAGCAGTTCGCGGCGACGGTGGCGTACTGGCGGCGCTGGCTGTCGTCGTCCCGCTACAAGGGCCGCTGGCGGGAGATGGTGCACCGCTCGGCCCTGACGCTGAAGCTGCTCACGTACGCACCGACCGGCGCGATCGTGGCCGCGCCGACGACGAGCCTGCCCGAGGAGCTCGGCGGCGAGCGCAATTGGGACTACCGGTACGTGTGGGTGCGCGACGCGGCGTTCTGCGTCTACGCCCTGCTGCGACTGGGTTTCACCGGTGAGGCCGAGGCGTTCATGGACTTCGTGACCCGGCACATCAGCCCGGGTGACGGCAAGACCTCCGGCCCACTGCAGATCATGTACGGCATCGACGGGCGCACCGAGCTGCCCGAGCGCACCCTGGACCATCTGGAGGGCCACCACGGCTCGGCACCGGTACGGGTCGGCAACGCGGCGGCCGACCAGCTCCAGCTCGACATCTACGGCGCGCTGATCGACTCCATCTACCTCTACGACAAGTGGGCCAAGCCCATCTCCAGCGGCCACTGGGACGACGTGTGCGCCCTGGTGGACTGGGTGTGCACGCACTGGGACCAGCCCGACGAGGGGATCTGGGAGACGCGCGGCGGGCGCAAGAACTTCCTGTACTCGCGGCTGATGTGCTGGGTGGCGATCGAGCGGGCCATCCGGATGGCCAACCGGCGCGGCCTGCCCGCCGAGCTGCCGCGGTGGCGGGAGTGCCGCGACACGATCTACCGGCGGATCATGAGCCGGGGCTGGTGCGAGGAGCGCGGGGCCTTCGTCCAGCACGAGGACGGTGACGTGCTGGACGCCGCCGTGCTGATGATGCCGCTGACGAAGTTCATCGCCCCCACCGATCCGAAGTGGCTGTCGACGCTGGACGTGCTCACCGAGGAGCTGGTGTCCGACTCGCTGGTCTACCGCTACGACCCCCGGTCGAGCCCCGACGGGCTGCGCGGCGACGAGGGCACGTTCTCCATCTGCTCGTTCTGGTACGTCGAGGCGATGGTGCACGCCGGGCGGATCGACGAGGCGCGCCTGGCCTTCGAGAAGATGCTGACGTACGCCAATCATCTCGGCCTGTACGCCGAGGAGATCAGCCACACCGGGGAGCAGCAGGGCAACTTCCCGCAGGCGTTCACGCACCTCGCGCTGATCAGCGCGGCCTTCAACCTGGACCGGGCGCTCGGCTGACGCTCAGTGCCCGTGGCCGTCGTCCGCATGCCCCTCGGGGTACCGGACCCGGCCGCCGCTTGCCCGGCGTGGACGGTGAACGCCGCCGTGCGGACCTTCCCGTCGTGCTTGAAGTCGAGGAACAGGCGGTAGGAGCCGGAGCTGGGTGCCGTGGCCGTGAACGAGATGTCCGGGCCGGGCCTGGTCGTGCCGTCGCCGGGTTCGCCGTTCGGGTGGACGTGCAGATAGGCGAGGTCACCGGAGCGCAGGGCGACCAGGTGGCCGTAGGCGCCGAGGTAGGGCTGGAGGTCGGTGACGGGCTTGCCGCCGCGGGAGACCTTCAGCTTCAGTTCGCCCGCCTTGCCCGGGCGCAGCGCGCCGGACAGCTTCACGTCGTAGCCATTGACCCGGGCCGTGGTGTTCGCCGGTGGCAGTTGCCGGGCCTCGTACGGGCCGGAGGCGGCGAGGTCCGCGCCGAGGGTGAGGTTCTCGGCGTCCTTCCCGGCCGGGGTGAAGTCGGCGAAGACGCGGTAGCCGCCCGCGCGGGGCAGGTCCACGGGGGTGCTCCAGGTGCCGTCGGCGGCCCGGGTGGGGTGCAGATGGCGGTAGGTGACCAGGTCGCGTGACGCGACGATGAGGTGCAGTTCCTTGTCGTGCTCGCGCTGGTAGGCGGTGACCGCGCGGCCGTCGGCGTCCCGGACGGTGAAGCGCAGGTCGGCCTGTTCGCCCGCGGTGACGCGCGAGGTCCGGAGGTCGAGCGTGTAGCCGCCCTCGGAGACCTGCAGTCCGCCGGCCGGGGGCGTGTCGTGCCCGCCGTGGCCGCCGCCCCCTGTCGTCTCGGGCGCGGGCCGGGTGTGTTCGTCCTCGTGCTTCGGGGGGCTGTCGGCGACGACGGGGCCGACGCCCTGTCCGACGCCGTAGGCCGCGCCGAAGGTCGCTGCCAGGGCGGCGGCGAAGGTGGTGATCCTCAGTCCGGTGTTCATGGCCGTCGGCTCCTTCAGATACCGGGCCTCCCGCTCGGATGCGGGGCCTCCATGCACTTCACCATACCCCTGGGGGGTATCTAGTCAAGTGGTTCTCGTGTTTGCATCCTATACCCCTAGGGGGTATACATGAAGTCGGCGGGTGGATACCCCCGCCCCGTATTCTCCGCATCTGTTGATCCACTCAGAGGAGGCACCCGATGCCCGCCACCACCTACGCCGTCTCCGGAATGTCCTGCGGCCACTGCGAGGCCACGCTGACCAAGGTCATCGGCGAGCTGGACGGGGTCAGCGGTGTCGAGGTCGACCTCGGCAACGGCCACGTCACCAGTGCCGCCGAGCCCGAGGACGCCCTCATCGCGGAGGTCGTCGACGAGGCCGGCTACGAGCTGACCGGGAGGGTCTGAGCCATGAGCACCGGTACGACGACCGGCACGGGCGCCGAGGTGGAGCTCGCCATCGGCGGCATGACCTGCGCCTCCTGCGCGGCGCGCATCGAGAAGAAGCTCAACCGCATGGACGGGGTCACCGCCACCGTCAACTACGCGACGGAGAAGGCGAAGGTCAGTTACGCCGGCGACGTCTCCGTCGGCGACCTCATCGCCACCGTCGAGGCGACCGGGTACACGGCGCGGGAGCCCGCGCCCCCCGCGGAACAGACCGACGCGGGCGAGGCCGCCGACGAACTGCGGTCCCTGCGCGAACGGTTGGTCACGGCCGTGGTGCTGGCGATTCCCGTCGTGGCCATGGCGATGATCCCGGCGTTGCAGTTCGAGTACTGGCAGTGGCTGTCGCTCACCCTGGCCGCGCCCGTCGTGACGTACGCGGCGTGGCCCTTCCACAAGGCGGCGTTCACCAACGCGCGGCACGGCGCGGCCACCATGGACACGTTGATCTCGGTGGGCACCTCGGCCGCGTTCCTCTGGTCGCTGTGGGCGCTGTTCTTCGGTACCGCGGGCACGCCGGGCATGACGCACCCCTTCGAGCTGACCATCGAGCGCACGGACGGCGCCGGGAACATCTACCTGGAGGCCGCCGCGGGCGTGACCGCCTTCATCCTGGCCGGACGGTATTTCGAGGCCCGCGCCAAGCGGAAGGCGGGCGCGGCGCTGCGGGCGCTGCTGGAACTGGGCGCGAAGGACGTCACGGTGCTGCGGGCCGACGGCCGTGAAGAGACCGTGGCGGTCACGGAGCTGAAGACCGGCGACCGCTTCCTGGTCCGGCCCGGCGAGAAGATCGCGACGGACGGGACGGTCGTCGAGGGGTCCTCGGCGGTGAACGCCTCGATGCTCACCGGCGAGTCCGTGCCCGTGGAGGTGGGCGCGGGCGACCCGGTCACCGGTGCCACGATCAACGTCGGCGGGCGGCTCGTCGTGCGGGCCACGCGGGTGGGTGGCGACACACAGCTGGCCCGGATGGCGAGGCTGGTGGAGGACGCGCAGAACGGCAAGGCCACCGCGCAGCGGCTCGCGGACCGGATCTCCGCCGTGTTCGTGCCGGTGGTGATCGCCCTCGCGCTGGGCACGCTGGGCTTCTGGCTGGGCAACGGGGCAGGGCTGACGGCCGCCTTCACCGCGGCGGTCGCCGTCCTCGTCATCGCCTGCCCGTGCGCCCTGGGTCTGGCCACGCCGACCGCGCTGATGGTGGGCACCGGGCGCGGCGCCCAGCTCGGCATCCTCATCAAGGGCCCGGAGGTCCTGGAGTCCACACGCCGGGTCGACACCGTCGTCCTCGACAAGACCGGCACGGTCACGACCGGCCGTATGACGCTGCTGGCCGTGCACACCGCCGAGAGCACGGACGAGGCCGAAGTGCTGCGGCTGGCCGGGGCGTTGGAGCACTCCTCCGAGCACCCGATCGCCCGGGCCGTGGCCGATGGGGCTCTGGAGAAGCTGGGCGCGCTGCCCACGCCGGAGGACTTCGCCAACGTGCCCGGACTCGGCGTGCAGGGCGTCGTCGAGGGCCACGCGGTGCTCGTCGGCCGGGAGCGGCTGCTGGCCGACTGGGCGATGGAACTGCCGGAGGGCCTGGCCGGGGCGAGGGCGGCGGCCGAGGACGCCGGCCGTACGGCCGTCGCGGTCGCGTGGGACGGCGAGGCGCGTGCGGTGCTGGAGGTGGCCGACGCGGTGAAGGACACGAGCGCGGAAGCGGTCGGCCGGCTGCGGGCGCTCGGCCTCACGCCGATCCTGCTGACCGGTGACAACGAGGCGGTGGCCCGTTCCGTCGCCCGTGAGGTGGGCATCGAGGAGGTCATCGCCGAGGTGCTCCCGCAGGACAAGGTCGACGTCGTCAAGCGGCTCCAGGCCGAGGGGCGGTCGGTGGCGATGGTCGGCGACGGCGTCAACGACGCGGCGGCCCTCGCCCAGGCCGATCTCGGTCTGGCCATGGGCACCGGCACCGACGCCGCGATCGAGGCCGGCGACCTGACCCTCGTGCGCGGCGACCTGCGGGCCGCGGCGGACGCCATCCGGCTCGCCCGCCGCACGCTCGGCACCATCCGCTCCAACCTGTTCTGGGCCTTCGCCTACAACGTTGCGGCCCTGCCGCTGGCCGCGGCCGGCCTGCTCACCCCGATGATCGCCGGGGCGGCGATGGCCTTCTCGTCGGTCTTCGTGGTCGGCAACTCACTGCGGCTGCGCACGTTCCGGGCCACTGGCTGAAGGGCCGGCGGCTGAAAGGCCGGCTGAAGGGACGGCGGCTCAGCGGTGGCGCCACACCAGCGTGTAGCGCCAGAGCAGACGGCGGCGCAGGCGGACGCCGGGGAGGACGGCCCGGGCCTCGCGCGCGATCTCGGTGAAGGTCAGGTCCGCCGGACGGGTGCGGGCGGTCATCGAGACCGGGCGGGGCGCCGGGCCGCCCCGGTTCTTCAGCAACGCCATGACGATGTTGAGCGGGACCGACGCGATGCCGAGCAGGTGGTCGACGGTGGTCCGCTCCCGGGCCACGCCGACGATCACCAGGGTCCCACCGGGCGCCAGATGGTCGCGGAAGGTCTCGAGCGCCCGGGTGAAGGGCAGATGGTGGACGACGGCGACACAGGTGATGACGTCGTACGACCGGTCACCGAGCCCGGTCAGCGCGTCGGCCGTCGTGTACGTCACCAGGGCCGCCGCCGGGGTCAGTTCCCGCGCCCGGGCCGTGATCCGCGGGTCGGCGTCGATCCCGTGCACGCGCCGCGCCCGGCCGGCCAGCAGCCGGGCCAGGTCGCCACTGCCGCAGCCCACGTCCACGGCGCTGTCCACCCGCTCGGGGAACTGCCGCAGGATCCAGCGGTGGAAGTGGGCGTTGTGGTCCCAGGGACGAGTGGCGTGGAACCGCTCGAGTGCGCGCAGGACCCGGTGGAGCAGAGATGACATGTGCTCAGTGTCCCGGCTCACCAGGGTGGCCGTCGGCCGTCCGGGCACTCGGGAGGTACCGGCTCACAGGGGCGCCGAGCGTGCGCCGGGCGTGAGCCGGTACCTTGCTGAGGAAGGCCACTGCGGGGAGAAGCACATGACCGATCCGACGACCACCGACGCGGACGTCCCCCGTCCGCTCCAGAACGCCCGGGACCGCGCGGGCGGCCGCGGCCGGCTCCTGGGCGCCGTGTTCGGCGATCTCAGGGCCGTGGACGGCGCCTTGTACGCGGCGGTGGCCGCCACCCCCACGCCGACCCTGGACCGCACGCTGCGCCACCTGTCCCACGCGGCCGATCACTCCAAGATCTCGTTCGCCATCGCCACCGCCCTGGCCCTGGGCGGGAAGCGGCCGCGCAAGGCCGCACTCGTCGGCGTCGGCGCGATCGCCGTGGCATCGGCCTCCGCCAACCTGCTCGGCAAGCGCCTGGTGCGGCGCGCGCGGCCCGACCGGGAGGCGGCCCGGGTGACGGTGGACCGACACGTCAAGATGCCGACCTCGGCGTCGTTCCCGTCGGGGCACACGGCGTCGGCAGTCGCGTTCGCCACCGCCGTCGGCGTGGTCCTGCCCCCCGCGGCGGTACCGCTCGGGGCGCTGGCGAGCGCCGTCGGCTACTCCCGCGTCCACACGGGCGTGCACTACCCGGGCGACGTGGCGGCCGGCGCCGTCCTCGGCATCGCGAGTGCCGCTGCGGCCCTGGCGGCGGCAGCGGCCACCCCGTCGGCGAGGACACAGGCCCTGCTCACGGCGGCCCGTTCATGGCCGCGGATCAGCATCGGCGGCACCCTGCGCGGGTGAGTCGTGGGCCGACCGGGCGCGGAAGCCCACCCCCGCGCCCGGCGCCCCCGCAGTGGCGCACCGCCGCACGAGCACCCCCCTGCTAGGGAAGAAGCACGGCAGCGGACCGGCGTACGTCGACCGCGGTCAGGGCCAGGGCCAGTGGCCCGGGGGCGAGGAAGGCCAGCGGCAGCATCATCCACGCGCACAGCGCGGCCGTCACCAGGGCGAGCAGGACCAGGCCGCTGCCGCCCACGTCCGCGACGGCGTCCCGCCCAGCCCCGCGCACGGCCGCACCCCAGTCGGTGAGGGACTCGGGGCGCCCGCAGGCCCGCAGGCCGATCACCGCCGCACACGCGCCGATCACCGCGGCGGTCACCGCGAACAGCGGCGCCCCCGGCAGCCCGGCCCCGGCCAGCGCCAGGTCGGCGGCGAACAGCAGCAGACCCGCCAGGGCGACGGCTCCCGCCACCAGGTCGCCGGCGCGCAACCGCCGCCGCAGCAGGGCGAAGTACCGCCCCGCCGTGACGGGCTGGTCCTGTCCCGCGCCGCGCAGCACGGCGCACGCCGTAGACAGCGCGGCCGGGAACGTGACCAGGGGCAGACAGGCCGCGGCGGTGGCGAGTCCGACGCTCAGCACGTCGGCGAAGAGGGTCATCCGCGGGCCGAACACCTCGCCCGCCTCGCGTGTGGGCATCCCGCTCACCCCTTGAGTCCGGAGCTGGCCATGCCCTCCACCAGGAACCGCTGGAAGGCGAGGAAGAACAGCACGATCGGCAGCAGCGCGATCACCGACAGGGCGAACATCGGGCCGAACGCGGAGGTGCTGGAGGCGTCCACGAAGGAGCGCAGCGCCAGGGTGATGGTGAACTTGTCCGGGTCGAAGAGGTAGATGAGCTGCGTGAAGAAGTCGTTCCAGGTCCAGATGAAGGTGAAGATGGCGGTGGTGATCAGGGCCGGCCGGGTGAGCGGCAGCACGACCTGGAAGAAGCTGCGGAACGGGCCGCAGCCGTCGATCCTGGCCGCCTCCTCCAGTTCGCGCGGCAGGCCGCGCATGAACTGCACGATGAGGAACACGAAGAACGCCTCGGTGGCGAGGAACTTCGGCAGGATCAGCGGCCAGTAGGTGTTCACCAGGCCGAGCTGGTTGAAGATGATGTACTGCGGGATCAGCACCGCGTGGTGCGGCAGCATGATCGTGGCGATCATGAAGGCGAACAGCGGCCCGCGCAGCCGGAACCGCAGCCGCGCGAAGGCGTAGGCGGCGAGCGAGCAGCTGATGACGTTGCCGAGGACCGCGCCGCCCGCGATCAGCAGGGAGTTGCCGAGCAGCCGCCAGATGGAGACGTCGTTGACGCCGTCCAGGGCGGTCTTGTAGTTGGACCATTCCAGGTGGCTGGGCAGCAGGTTCAGGCTGGCGATGACCTCGTCGGCGGGCTTGAGCGAGGTGGCCAGCAGCCAGGCCAGGGGGTACAGCATGACCAGCAGGGCGGCCAGGCAGCCCGCGTGCAGGGCGACGCGGCCCCACCGGACGGGCTTGCGGGCAGCGGTCGTAGAGGTCACCGGTCCCCCTCGGAGGCGTAGAAGACCCAGGAGCGCGAGGTGCGGAACAGCACCGCCGTCACGACGCCGATCACGAGGAGCAGCACCCAGGCCATGGCGGAGGCGTAGCCCATGTGGGAGGCGACGAAGCCGCGGTCGTAGAGGTACATGGTGTAGACGAGGGTGGAGTCGGCAGGCCCGCCCTTGCCCGCGCTGACCGCGAAGGCGGGGGTGAACACCTGGAAGGCCTGAATGGTCTGCAGGACCAGGTTGAAGAACAGCACCGGGGACAGCATCGGCACGGTGACGGCCACGAACTGCCGCCATTTCCCCGCTCCGTCGACCGCCGCCGCCTCGTACAGTTCGGCGGGGATCTGCTGGAGCCCGGCGAGGAAGATGACCATCGGCGCCCCGAACTGCCACACCGTCAGCAGGGCCACGGCCAGCAGTGCCCAGCCGGGCTTGTTGACCCAGCCGCCGGTGCCGAGCAGGTGGTCCACGGTGCCGCCGTCGTTGAAGATCGCCCGCCAGACGAGCGCGATGGACATCGACGCGCCGAGCAGGGACGGTGCGTAGAACGCGGAGCGGTAAAAGCCCTTGCCACGCTTCATGCCCTTCAGCGCCATGGCGACGACGAGGGCGAGGGCCAGCTGGAGGGGCACGGCGACGACGACATAGGTCAGGGTCGTCACGACCGAGCGCCAGTAGCGCGGGTCCTCGGTGAACATCTGCACGTAGTTGCGCAGGCCGACCCATTTCGGCGGGTTGAACAGGTCGTAGTCGGTGAACGACAGGTACAGCGACACGGCCATCGGCAGCAGTGTCAGGACGATCGCGCCGAGCACCCAGGGCGAGAGGAACACCCAGGCGGCGCCCTCGCGTTCACGCTTGGGGCGGCGCTTCGGGGCGGCGGCGGGGGCGCGTTTCGCCTCCGCGGGGATCGCGGTGGTGGTCATGACCTCAGCTCCGCCTTCGCCTCGGTGACGTAGTTCTCGGCCGCCTCGCGGGGTGACATGCGCGCGTAGGACACCTGGTCGTAGTCGCGCTGGAAGGTGCTCTGCAGGGCGTTGTCGCCCGAGGGCGGCGCCTGGGGCGGGTCCTTGAGCTTGCCCTCCAGGGATGCCTGGTAGACGGCGATGGTCTTGTCGAAGTCCTTCAGCCGCGGGCCGATCTCGTCACGGATCGTCTCGTTGACGGGGATGCCGCGGCTCGCACCGAGGATCTTCGCGGCCTCCCGGTCGTTGATCATGAAGTCGACGAGCTGCGCCGCCTCCTTGGGATGGCCGGTGTTCGCCGAGACGCCGAGGAACATCGACGGCTTGAAGTACTGGCCGGGTGTGCCGTCCTCGCCGGACGGCATGGGCGCGAGGGCGACGCCGGTCGGTACGAGGGCGAGGAAACCGCTGGCCGGGGCGTCCCAGTTGGCGTCGGTGACGGACTCGCCGCGCCCCAGGGGGGTGTTCTCGACGGAGCCGTCGAGCTGGGTGGTCTGCTCGGCGGGCGAGACGGCGCCCTCGCGGCGCAGCTGGTCGGTGAAGGTCCACCAGCGGGTGAGGTCGTCGGTGGTGAAGCCCAGTCCTCCGTCCTCGGTGTAGAGGGCCTTGCCCTGGCCGCGCAGCCAGACCTCGAAGGCGTCCTCGCTCTGGCCCGGGTCGGTCGCCCCCGGTTTGCCGGTCTTCTTCGCCAGGGCGCGCATGGTGTCCGCCCACCGGCTCCAGGTCCAGCTCCCGCCGGGCAGGGGGACGCCCGACTTCTTCCAGGTCCGCACGTCGTAGGCGACGGTCTCGG
Source organism: Streptomyces hawaiiensis (assembly GCF_004803895.1). Taxonomy (NCBI): domain Bacteria; kingdom Bacillati; phylum Actinomycetota; class Actinomycetes; order Kitasatosporales; family Streptomycetaceae; genus Streptomyces; species Streptomyces hawaiiensis. The sequence continues at coordinate 1,086,790 of NZ_CP021978.1, forward strand.
TGCCGCGGCCCTGCGGGATCGCGTACTGGACGTCGTCGACGCGGCCGGTGGCGAGCAGGCCCTGGTCGATCTCGGAGGTGCGCAGGACGGCCTTCTGTTTCGCCAGGTCGAGCAGGACGCCGCCGGAGGCGTACTGGTCGATCTGGCGGTAGTCCAGCTGCATCACGTCCGGGGCGTCACCGCCGGCGGCCTGGGTGGCGAGCTTCTGTTTGTAGGCGTCGTAGCCGGAGAACGACGTCGTCACGTCGACGTCGGGGTGCTGTTTCTCGAACAGCGCGACGGCCTGCTCGGTGCGTTCCGCGCGGTCGGGATTACCCCACCACGTGTAGCGCAGCACGACCTTGCCGCCGGCGGACTCCCCGGTTCCTCCGCAGCCCGCCAGCAGGGCACACAGTGCCAGTGCGGCGGCCGACGCGCAGAACCTCTTTGTCCTGTGTCCGGGCATGCCGAAGTCGCTCCTCTCCACGGAGTTTCGGTTGAGCCCCCTCAGGTCCCCCCGCTGCCGGTCCCCCTGCCGCTACTCCGCGTGGTACGGCAGCGTGGTGCCGGGCAGCGTGTACTCGTCGCGCCGGCCGCACATGCCGAAGCCGCCGAGCCGGGTGGGCGCGGCCTCGTGGGCGGTGGCTTCGCCGAGGTGGACGGGATCGCCGTCGGCCAGGGCGGCGAGCTGGGCGCCGGTGCGCCGCGCGGTGGCCAGGGCGCCCTCCCGCCACAGGGTCTGCCAGGTGGGCACCTTGTCGCGCACGATCCGGGCGGCGGCCCGCTGGAACTCCAGGTACGGGCCGTTGTCGCCGGCGACGAGGGCCTCGCGCAGGACGAGGTAGCCCTCGACGGCGAGGTCCCTGCGGCGCCGGGCGGCAGCCGCCGTCTCCGGTCCGGTGCCGGGCGGCAGGGCCGCGGCGGCGGCGTACCGGTCGGGGTCGGCGAGCACCTCGGGCGGGAAGGTGAACACGGCGTCCCCGGCCTCGGGCAGGCCGCTGTTCTGCATCAGGACGGTGATGCGCAGATCGCCGCCCTGCACCATGCGGTGCACGGTGCCCGGCGTGAACCAGGCGAGGGATCCGGCTTCGAGGGGGATGTCCCGGTAGCCGTCGGGGCTCAGCGTCTGGACCGCGCCCCGGCCGCCGGTGACGACGTACGCCTCCGTGCACACCAGGTGCAGGTGCGGGCTGCCGCCGCAGACGCCGTCGGCGGCCTCCCAGTCGTAGGCGCTCAGGTGGGACAGGCCGATCGCGCCGGGCAGCGGGTGCGCAAGACCCGCCGGCTCGGGTTCGCTCACCACGTCAGGCCCTTCAGGTGCGCACCGACCCGGTCTCGGTCCCAGGCGCCGTCGGCGACGACGATGCGGTACCGGTACCCGAAGGACTCGCCCGGCGGCAGCTCGAACTCCTCGAAGAACGCCCAGGAGAACGCGACCGTCGGGAAGGGCTCGGAGCGGACGAACCAGTGCGACTCGTGGACGGGGGACGTCTCGTCGAGGTTCTCGGGCGCGTGCGCGAAGACCAGGGTGGAGTGGCCGTCGACGTCGTCGTGCTCGGTGGTGAAGGCGAGCCAGGGGCCCTGGGTGCCCATCAGCTTGCCCGCGTCGGCGTCGGTGTCCGGGGCGAAGACCGTGCCGCCGGTGAAGTCGCGCGGGCCGCGCCACTGGAGTCCGGTGTAGCCGGCCATCTCACGTCCCGCGGTGGTCGGGGAGCCGAAGGCCAGTGGTTCGGAACGGGTGTTGGTGAGGCGGATCGACCAGTCCAGCGCCCAGGAACCGGCCTCCTCGTCCACCGAGTGGACGGTCAGGCCGCGCACCTCGCGCGCCCACTCCTCGCCGCCGTTCTCGATCCAGGTGAGGTTCTCGGTGACGCTGAGGCGGTCGTCCTCGACGGTGAAGTCCGGGAAGCCGTCGTGCCGCATCGAGCCGACGCGCTCGGGCAGGGGCAGGTAGCCCTGGCCGTGGACGTAGCAGTTGCCGCCCCAGAAGTTTTGGCCGGACAGATGGCTCGCGGTCATCTGCAGGCCCTTGTGCCAGCGGTGGTCGTTCGGGCGGTAGCCGGTGACCGTGCGGCCCGAGAGCGTGCGCACGGGGTGGGCGTAGGGCTTGCGGGACTCGAAGGGGTCCGGGTCGGGGCGGTAGACGTAGCGGAGGATCTCCGTGCCGTTCGCCGCAGTGACGGCGATGTCCTCGCCGTGCGTGTGGGTGACGCGGATGGTCATGCGCGCTCCTTGGGGGCCCAGTCGGGGTACTCGCCGTGCATGGCCTCGTAGAAGGGGTCTCCGGGGACGATCTCCCCCGCGTGCACCGAGCGGCCGGTGAACGCCGCCTTGTACAGGGCGGCGGCGAACTCCAGCGTGGTGCGGGCGTCGCGGCCGCTGCCCGGGGGCCGGGTGCCGGTGTCGTAGGCGTCGAGGAGGGCGCCCAGCTGGGCGGTGTGCGAGCTGGGCACGTCGGCCGCGGGGGTGCGCCAGGCGGTGGCCCGCTCGGAGGCGACGTGCGGGGCCGGGGTGTAGGCCCAGCTGTCGTTGCTGTGGCCGTACAGGTGGGTGAGCTCGACCGTGGCGTCCGCGCAGTCGACGCGGATACGGCTCACCTCGTCCGGGGACAGCACGCTGTTGACGACCGTGGCGAGGGCGCCGCTCCTGAAACGCACCAGGGCGGTGGAGACGTCCTCGCTCTCGGTGTCATGGACCAGCCGCGCGGCCATGGCCCGGATTTCCTCCCACTCCCCGAGCAGGTGCAGCAGCAGGTCGAACTGGTGGATGCCGTGGCCCATGGTCGGGCCGCCGCCCTCGCTGGCCCACTTCCCGCGCCACGGCACCGCGTAGTACGCGGCGTCCCGGTGCCAGGTGGTCTGGCAGTGCGCGACCAGCGGGGCTCCCAGCTCGCCGCTCGTGATCAGCTCGCGGGCGTGCACGGCGCCGGATCCGTAACGGTGCTGGAAGACGACCGCGGCGTACGCGCCGGAGGCCTCCTCGGCGGCGGCGATCTCGTCGTACTCGGCGAGCGACAGGGTCAGCGGCTTCTCGCACAGCACCCAGGCGCCCGCCTTCAGCGCGGCCACCGTCTGGTCGCGGTGCAGGGAGGGCGGGGTGCCGATGAGGACCAGATCGGGGCGTTCGGCGTCCAGCATCGCGTCCACCGAGGTGTACCCGGCGACCTGCTCACCGGCCGACTCGCGGAAGGCGTCGAGGCGCTCCTGATCCACGTCGACGGCGGCCACCAGTTCCACCCGGTCGGAGTGGGCCCGCAGCGCGGGCAGATGGCTACCGCCGACGATGGCTCCGGTGCCGACGACGGCCACACGGCGGCGGGTGGGGGACAAGGACATGCGGCGCTCCTCGGACAGCCGGCGGACACACGCTTGGAAAGCGCTTGCACTCGAAGGGACCCTAGGCGCGAGAGAATGTCTGGACAACCCCCCTGCGGCGACCTGCACAAGGTCTGCCCGAGCATTGTCCCAGCTTGGGGCAGAGATTCGAGTGGTTGCCCCCACCATGGAAACGTCATTCCCCCGCTTCTTCGCTGGAGCTGACCCCGCTTCTTCGCTGGAGCTGACCCCGCCCCTTCCCTGGAGCTGACCCCACCACGAACCGGCTGCCGACCGGAGTGACCGGGCGGCGGGCCGTCCCTACCGTTCTGTCGCACAGCACCCCTCTCGGGCATGTCCCTGCCAGCCCATCGAAGGGACGTCCGCGACAGAAAGGACACCCACGTGTTACCCAGCTCCTCGGGAACCGCGACACGAGCCACCCTCGCCCTGACGGCCGCCGCCCTCGTCTTCACGGCACTGCCCGCCACGGCCGAGGCGGCCTCGGACCCTCTCACCCGCTATCACCGGCAGCACCTCACCTGGAAGAGCTGCGTGCTCGGGCCGGACGACACGACCGGCGAGGAACTGGAGCAGGCGGGCGCCCGCTGCGCCGACGTGACCGTACCGCTGGACTACTCCGCCCCCGGCGGCCGGACGATCACCGTCGCGATCTCCCGGATCAGCGCCACCGACGCCGGCCGCCGCGTCGGCCCCCTGCTCCTCAACGGCGGCGGTCCCGGCGGGCCTTCCCTCAGCGACCCGCCCTGGGTGAGCGGGGCGATGAGGGACGTCGCCGCGCGGTACGACGTGGTGGGTGTGGACCCCCGTTTCATCGGCCGCAGCACCCCGCTGGACTGCCGCTGGCCGACCGGCTCGGCCTGGCGCGGAGCGGGTGAGGACCGGGCCGCCTTCGACCGTATGGCGGCGTTCTCCAAGGGCCTCGCCGACCGGTGCCGCACCCACGCGGGGGACACGCTCCCCCACGCCACCACGCGCAACACCGCGCGCGACATGGACGTCGTCCGGGCCGCGCTCGGCGAGCGGCGGATCTCCTACCTGGGCTACTCCTACGGCAGTTACCTCGGCGAGGTGTACGCCTCGATGTTCCCGGGCCGCACGGACCGGGTCGTCCTGGACGGTGTGATCGACCCGGACCGCTACAGTGCCCGGCTGCTGCGGGGCACCGAGGGGGCCAACCGCCACGCCCTGCGGGGATGGGCCTCCTGGGCCGCCGCCCGTGACGCGACCTACGGACTGGGCCGTACGCGGGGCGAGGTGCTGGCCACCGTGGAGCGCGTCCGGGTCGCCGCCGCCCGCACGCCGCTGCGGCTCGGCGGCCACCGGCTGGACGAGCACGTGATGCCGATCGTCGTCCTCAACGGCCTCTCGCAGCACAACGACACCGCCTACGCAGACTTCGCCCAGGGCGTGCGGGACATGCTGCGGGCCTCGCGGGGGCAGCGGGTGCCGCCGTCCCCGTGGCTCGCCGGAGTGCTCGAGTTCGTACTCACGGGCACCGACTCCCCCTACGGCAGTGCGCAGACGGCGATCGTGTGCGGCGACAACGCCGCGCCACGCGATCCCGAGGTCTACTGGCGCGACGTCCAGCGCACCCGCGCCGGGGAGCCGCTGTTCGCGCCCGTCACGGACAACCTCGGCCCGTGCGCGTTCTGGGACCGGCCGCGCGAGCGTCCGACCAGGATCCGGGGCGACCTGCCGGCCCTGCTGGTGAACGCCACCGGGGATCCGCGCACCCACTACGACGCTGCCGAGGCCGTGAGGGACATGTGGCCCTCCTCGCGCCTGATCACCCTGAAGGGGGCCGATCAGCACGCGGTGTACGGCGTCTACGGGTCCGCGTGCGTCGACGACGCGGTGAACGCGTACCTCGCGACGGGGCGCCTGCCGGCGCGGGACATCGGCTGCGCGGCGACCGACAGGCCCTAGAGGTGTGCTGCCCCGGGACAGCAACCGGCCCTGATGGTCACCGCCCGCGAGCGGTGGCCATCAGGGCCGGCACGGTCGAGTCAGGACTCGACGATCTTGCGTACGTTCTCCACGGAGCCGCAGCCGGACTTCAGCTGACGCTCACGCTCCTGTGCGAACGCAAGGCCGAGCTCTTCCCGCCGGTCCATGGCCACGTTCTCCCGCGCGCCGTTGAGGATGGTGCGCTCCTCCTCGTCGGCGTGGTGGGTGACGGCCTCCACCAGCTCCTCGAGCTTCGAGTCCCACTCCTCGGAGCCGACCTCCTCGACCTGGAGGAGCTCCAGGAGGGCCTCGTTGCCCTCGTCGTGCTCGTGCTCGCCGTGCTCGACCTCTTCGTCGTCGATGTTCTTGTACCGCTTCAGCGCCGGGTAGACCTTGGCCTCCTCGGCCTGCGCGTGCGCGATCAGCAGGTCCGCGAACTCCTTCAACGCGCCCGCCCGGTCGTCCTCGACGCTCCGCATCCGACGGAAGAGGTCTTCCATGCGCCGGTGGTCCTGAAGAATGAGTTCTACGACGTCTTTCGTATCGGCCATGGAAAAGGAACGCCTTTCCTTGGAGAGAATCGGGTCACTGTCGTTTACCCCATTCCTGACGTTTTTCTCGCCACAGACGGCGGTCCGCCGCTCTACCAGCGATACCAGCGGCCCCTACGGCCGCCACTGTCCGCGCTGCGCAGCACGAAGCCGAGCAGCCACGCGACCAGCACGATCACCGCGATCCACCACAGGGCCTTCAGTGCGAAGCCCGCACCGAAAAGAACCAGAGCCAGCAGCAGGACGAGAAGCAGGGGAACCATAGTTATCAACCTCCGCTCCCTCTGGTGCCCCGCGCCCAGGGGAACACACAGCCGAATCTCCGTGTTTTCTTCACTTGTTCAGGGGCACCTGGAGCGCTTTTGCCCGACCGTCTCAGTCCTCGCCGACGACGATCACCTCGTCCCCGGCCGTCCAGCGGCGTCGCCCGGCCTTGGGCGGGTTGATCCGAACGCCGTAGCCCGGACTCGTCGACGCGTCCTCGTGGCTCCGGTAGCCGATGGCGCATTCGCCGCGCTGACGTGCCGCGGCCACGACGGTGGCGAAGGTCGTCTCACACCCGGGCAGCACGTAGTCGCCGGCCGGCCGCAGGCGGATGCCGGTGCCGTCGGCGGAGAACAGCTCCTCGAACACCGCCGCGAGGTGCCGGTTCTGGGAGATCTGCGCCATGAGCAGGCCGATGAGCTTGCCGCTGATGATCACGTCGGCGCCGGGGCCCAGGGGGGCCAGTGCCCGGTTGCGGTCGTCGACCAGTTCGGTGACGACGGGGAGTTCGCGCCCGGAGGCTTCCTCCAGCCGGCGCAGCAGCAGGAGCGTGACGAGCGTGCGGTTGTCGGGTTCGTCCGGCGGCTGCCCGGGAGCGGGGTCCTGGCCGAGCACGATCACACTGTCGTAGGAGTGCACGTCCAGACCCTGCAGGGTCTCCGGACGGGTGACGTCACCGGGGTGCAGGGTCAGGGCCAGATCGGTGCCGTGGCGCTCGCCGGCCTCGCTCACCTGCCGGACCGTCACCTCGTCGGCGTCCGCGACCACGTCGACGGCTGATCCCGGCCGGGCGCGGCGGCGCAGCTGGTCGACCATGAGCGGCGCTCGCCGGTTCCAGCCCAGCAGCAGGACCCGCTCCGGCCGTGCGGGCGTCGCGGGGCCGGACGCCATCGCCGCCTTCTCGACCGAGTCCGCGCAGTCGGCCGGCCAGACCGTGTCGTCGTCGCGGGAGATGACGACGAGCAGATCGTCCTCGGCGAGGGGCGTGTGCGGTGGCGGGTTCAGCACAGGGGTGTCGCCGCGTACGATCCCGACGACGCTCGACGTCGGGTAGGACAGCAGCGCGTCGCCGAACGGGCGTCCGGTCAGGGTCGGTTCGGCGACCAGGTAGAACTCGTCGCCGGCGAAGTCGAGGAGCTCCTGGTGGACGAGGGAGAGCCCGGGGCGGCGGGCGGCCTGGACGATCAGCCGGGCGGTGACGGTGTCGCTCTCCAGGACCACGCCGCCCGGTCCGGCGGCGAGAGACGCGGCCAGACGGTAACGGTCGTCCCGGACGGCGGCGACGACGGGAGGGCGGGCCCCCTCCCCCGGCAGGGCCGCCCGCAGCGCCAGCAGCGTCTTGACCACCTCGGCATCGGCGTCGGGCTCGTCGCGTGGCAGGACCAGCACGACTCCGGCGGTCGCCGGGCTGGTCAGGGTGAGCACCGCCGGGTCGGTGGTGGGGCCGCTGCGGCAGATCAGCCGCGTACGGCCCACGGGACCCACCTTGGTGCTCAGGGCCTCCTCCATGGCGGTCTTGTCCCGGTCGGCCAGTACCGCCACCGCAGCACGCCGCTGGTTGGCGTTGGCTGCCACCAGTTCGCTCACCACTGTGAAGACCTGCTCCGACCACCCCAGGACCACGACGTGTCCCTGTTCGAGCACGGTGGAACGGCCCCGTCGCAACGCGGTGAGCCGCTCCGTGAGCGCCGTCGTGATCAGGCCGACGAGCGTCGAGACGTACAGCAGGGCGACCAGGGCGAGCAGCACCGACATGGTCACGCGCAGCGGTGTACCCGTGGCGCCGCCCAGCCGCAGGGTCTGGCCGGTGAGGTGCCACACCGCCGCCAGCCGGTCCGGCAGCGACTGCGGCGCGTCGGGGTCGGTCCACACCACCACCGCGCTGGCCGGGACGACGACGGCCAGGCACAGCAGCGCCATCCAGCCGACGATCGCCGAGGCGCCACGGGCCAGCGTGCTGTCGAACCAGTAACGGGCCCGGTCACCCAACGGAGCGCGACGCTGCGCCACTCTTCCCCCTCCGTCGCCCCGCACTCCTCCGCGGCCGGTCGGCGCCGCCGCGTACGCGATGCGCCGGGTCGACGGCCGGTCGGAGAGGACGGATGTGCATCCGCATGTCGCAGTGTGCGGGCTCGGTCGCGGTGGCAGGCGCGGTTCCCTCCGCATTCATTCCTTCGGGTTGCGCGCAGTCGCCGAGGCAGGCGGACCGCTGTGACGTCAGGGTTTGCGGCCGGCTTCGCTCCTTCGGGTCAACGCCCGGGCGAAGGGCGGCGCCCGGGCCGGACCGCCACTACAAAAGCCGCCATGACTGAAGATCATGCGATGGCGCACTCGGACGGCGGTCTCTCCCGGCGGAGTTTCGCGGCGGTGGCGGGCACGGCCACGGTGGCGACGGCCCTGACCGGCGGTACCGCCACGGCTCTGCCCGCGCCGGCCACGCCGGCCAAACCGGCCGCCCCGGCCGCCCCGGGTGACAGGCGCGGCGCCGACGTCGACAGATGCCTCGCCGTCGCCCGCGCACTGCTCGTCCTGGACTCCGACAACCGTCCCCTCGTACCCCGTTACCAGCGCGTCCTCAAGAAGGGACTGCCGGCTCAGCGCCGCACACGCACCAGGAACGTCCTCGTCATCGGCGCCGGTCCGGCCGGGCTGGTCGCCGCCTGGCTGCTGAAGAAGGCCGGTCACCGGGTGACCATCCTGGAAGCCAACGGCAACCGCGCGGGCGGACGCATCAAGACCTTCCGCAGCGGCGGTCACGAAGACGCCGAGCAGCCCTTCGCCGATCCCCGCCAGTACGCCGAGGCGGGCGCGATGCGCCTCCCCGGCAGCCACCCCCTGGTGATGGAACTCATCGACCAGTTCGACCTCGAGAAGCGGCGCTTTCACTACGTCGACGTCGACGCCGACGGTCGTCCCGCCGGCCGCACCTGGATCCACGTCAACGGCATCCGCGTGCGGCGCACCGACTACGCCCGCGCGCCCCGGCGCGTGAACCGGTCCTTCGGCGTTCCCAAGGCCCACTGGGACACCCCGGCCGCCGCCATCCTGCGCTCCGCACTGGACCCGGTGCGCGACGAGTTCAGCTACGTCAACGCCGATGGCAAGCGGGTCGACAAGCCGCTTCCGGAGCGGCTGCGGGGCTGGGCCCGCGTGGTGCGGCGGTTCGGTGACTGGTCGATGTTCCGCTTCCTCACCGAGCACGCCGGACTGGACGAGCGGACCATCGACCTGATCGGCACCCTGGAGAACCTCACCTCACGCCTGCCGCTCTCCTTCATCCACAGCTTCATCGGCTCCTCCCTCATCAGCCCCGACACACCGTTCTACGAGTTGGAGGGCGGCACGGCCGTACTGCCCGACGCCCTGCTGGAACGCGTGCGCGAGGAGGTGCGGTTCGACCGCCGTGTCACGCGCATCGAGTACCACCACCCCGATCGCCCTGCTCCGGAGGCCGGCCACGTCCGGAGCAAGGGCCCGCAGGTGTGGGTGGACACCGTGTCCGAGGGCCGCGGCGGCCCGGTCGTACGCGAGCAGTTCACCGCGGACGTCGCCGTGGTCACGGTGCCGTTCTCCGGTCTGCGCCACGTACAGATCGACCCGCCCCTGTCGTACGGCAAGCGCCGCGCGGTCAGCGAACTGCACTACGACTGCGCGACCAAGGTGCTGCTGGAATTCAGCCGCCGCTGGTGGGAGTTCGACGAAGCCGACTGGAAGCGCGAGCTGAACGCCGTCGACCCGGGGCTGTACGACGCGTACCGCACCGGCCGCGCCGCCGGGGACGGCAGCCTCCTCGGCGCCCACCCCTCGGTGCCCGGCGGGCACATCACCGCCGGTCAGCGTACCCACTACGCCGCCAACCGCGCGAGCGCGCGCGACCAGCCCGAGGCGGCCGGTGTCGTGGGCGGCGGTTCGGTGTCGGACAACGCCAACCGGTTCATGTTCCATCCCTCCCATCCGGTTCCGGGCAGCCCTGGGGGTGTCGTGCTGGCCTCCTACAGCTGGGCGGACGACGCGCTGCGCTGGGACTCCCTGGACGACGAGGCGCGTTACCCGCACGCTCTGTGCGGTCTCCAGCAGGTCTACGGCCAGCGCGTCGAGGTCTTCTACACCGGCGCGGGACGTACGCAGAGCTGGCTGCGCGACCCTTACGCCTATGGGGAGGCGTCCGTGCTGCTGCCCGGTCAGCACACGGAACTGCTCCCGGTCATCCCCGTGCGTGAGGGGCCGTTGCACTTCGCCGGTGACCACACGTCCGTCAAGCCGGCATGGATCGAGGGGGCCCTGGAGTCCGCCGTGCGGGCCGCCCTGGAGATCCACACCGCGTAGGGGGCACTGAGCCGCCACGTATGCGATGGCCCTGGCGCGCCGGCGCCGGGGCCATCCGCTGGTCGCGGTGCGGGTTCCGCCGTCGTGCGGGCGGCCGGTTACCGCAATGACCACAACCTCCGTTGGTTCCGCAAGCGAGACAGGGCGTCGGCGCCCGGGCACCATGTGGCCCACGTCACCCTCCCCCACAGGGCGTATCCCTACCCGCAACGACGTACCGACAGGTGGTGGCACTCGTGCGCCTGCGCACTCCCCTCGCCCTGCTCGGGGCCGCCGTGCTCGTGCTCGTCGGACCGCCGCTGCTGACCGCCGGCAGCGGATCCGAGACCGGCACACAGATCCCGGGCCTGCGTTTCATGGTCCCCAACACGCCCGGCGGAGGCTACGACATCACGGCCCGCACGGCCGCGAAGAACGCCGAGGACGCCGGACTCACCCACAACATCGAGGTGTTCAACCTGCCCGGCGCCGGCGGCACGGTGGGCCTGAGCCGGCTGGTGAGCGAGCACGGCAACGGCAAGCTCGCCATGTCCATGGGCCTCGGGGTCGTGGGCGCCGTCCGCTCCAACGACGCGCCGAAGACGCTCGGCGACACCACACCCATCGCCCGGCTCACCGAGGAGCAGGACGTGGTGGTCGTGGCGAAGGACTCGCCGTACAAGACGATCGACGACCTGATCGGCGCCTGGAAGGAGAACCCGGGCAAGCTCCCGGTGGGCGGCGGCTCCTCCCCCGGCGGGCCCGACCATCTCGCGCCGATGCTGATGGCCAAGGCCGCCGGGATCCCGCCGAAGCAGGTCAACTACATCCCCTTCGACGGCGGCGGCGAACTGCTCGCCTCGATCCTCGGCAACAAGGTCGCCTTCGGTGTCTCCGGCGTCGGCGAGTACCTGGACCAGATCAAGGCGGGCGAGCTGCGCCTCCTCGCGGTCACCGGCCCGGAGCGCGTCGAAGGGCTGGACGCGCCCACGCTGAAGGAGGCGGGCTACGACGTGAACTTCACCAACTGGCGCGGCATCGTCGCCCCGCCCGGACTCAACGACGCCGAGCGCGACAAGCTCGTGAAGCTGGTCGAGGAGCTCCACGACTCGGACGAATGGCAGAAGTCCATGCGGCAGAACGGCTGGGACGACGCCTTCCTCACCGGTGAGAAGTTCGGCGCGTTCCTCGACGCCGAGGACAAGCGCGTGGTTTCGGTGCTGAAGGAGCTGGGACTGTGACGACACAGACCGACATTCCGCCCGCCGAGACCGGCGGTGAACGGCGCTCGTGGCTGCGCGAGCACTCCGAACTCGGCGTGTGCGTCCTGCTGCTGGCGCTGGGCGTCCTCGTGCTGACCGACGCGCTCACCATGGACGTCGACATCGCCCAGCGCGGCCCGGTCGGCCCGAAGACCGTGCCGGTCGTGGTCGGCGCCGGTCTGCTGGTGATCGCCGCCCTGCTCGCCCTGGACGTGCTGCGCGGCGGCCGGGGACAGGCCGAGGGCGGTGAGGACGTCGACCTGTCCGAGCCCGCCGACTGGCGCACCGTGCTGCTGCTCGCCGGGGTGTTCCTGGGCGCGGCCGTCCTGATCGAGCCGGTCGGTTTCCCCGTCGCGGGCGCGCTGCTGTTCTGGGGCGCGGCGTTCGCGCTGGGCAGCCGCCGGACCGACCGCGATCCGCTCATCGCGGCCGGGCTCTCCCTCGTGACCTACACGGTCTTCAACAACCTGCTCGGAGTGCCCCTGCCCGGCGGTCCGCTGATGGGAGTGCTGTGACATGGATGCCTTCAACTCCCTTCTGGACGGCTTCGGTACGGCCCTGACGCCGATCAACCTTCTGTGGGCCGTGATCGGTGTCCTGCTCGGCACGGCGATCGGTGTGCTGCCCGGCATCGGCCCTGCGATGGCGGTGGCGCTGCTGCTGCCGGTGACGTACGGGCTCGACCCGACCGGCGCGTTCATCATGTTCGCGGGCATCTACTACGGCGCCATGTTCGGCGGCTCGACCACCTCCATCCTGCTCAACACACCGGGTGAGAGCGCGGCGGTGGTGGCGGCCATGGAGGGCAACCCCATGGCCAAGTCCGGGCGCGGCGCCCAGGCCCTCGCGGCGGCCGCCGTCGGGCACTTCGCGGGCGGCCTGATCGGCACGCTCCTGCTGGTGGCGCTCGCGCCGACGGTCGCCAAGCTGGCGGTGGACATCGGCGCTCCGGACTATTTCGCCATCATGGTGCTGGCGTTCATCGCGGTGACGTCGGTGCTCGGCTCGTCCCGCATCCGTGGCCTGGCCTCCCTGCTGATCGGCCTCACCCTGGGCCTGGTGGGCCTGGACCAGATGACCGGCCAGCAGCGCCTGACGTTCGGGTCGCTCCAACTGGCCGACGGCATCGACGTGGTGATCGTCGCCGTCGGTCTCTTCGCGATCGGCGAGGCCCTGTGGGTGGCGGCGCACCTGCGGCGCAGGCCGCCCGAGCCGATCCCGGTGGGCCTGCCGTGGCTGGGGCGCGACGATGTGAAGCGGACCTGGAAGTCGTGGCTGCGCGGCCCGTTCATCGGTTTCCCGTTCGGCGCGATCCCGGCGGGCGGCGCGGAGATCCCGACCTTCCTGTCGTACGTGACGGAGAAGCGCCTGTCCAAGCACAAGGACGAGTGGGGCAAGGGCGCCATCGAGGGTGTCGCGGGTCCGGAGTCGGCGGCGTCGGCATCGGCGGCGGGCACGCTGGTGTCGATGCTGACCCTGGGCCTGCCGACCACGGCGGTCGCGGCCGTGATGCTGGCGGCCTTCCAGCAGTACGGCATCCAGCCCGGCCCGCTCCTCTTCGAGCGCGAACCCGACCTGGTGTGGGGCCTGATCGCCTCCCTGTTCGTCGGCATGGTGCTGCTGCTCGCGCTCAACCTGCCGCTGGCGCCGGTGTGGGCGAAGCTGCTGCGCATCCCGCGGCCGTACCTGTACGCCGGGATCATGTTCTTCGCGGCGGTCGGCGCGTACGCGGTGGGCGGCGAGGTAATCGACCTGGTGATCCTGCTGATCATCGGCCTGATCGGCTTCGGCATGCGCCGCTACGGCCTGCCGGTGCTGCCCGCCGTGATCGGTGTGATCCTCGGCCCGAACGCCGAGCAGCAGTTGCGGCGTGCCCTGCAGATCAGCGACGGCAGCGTCACGGGTCTGGTCAACACGCCGTTCGCGGTGACGGTGTACGCGGTGATCGTGCTGCTGCTGGCGTGGCCGCTGCTGAGGAAGGCGGTGACGCGGAGCCGCGCCGCGGCCTGACCCGGTCATCGCGGCACCCGCTCCAGGGTGCCGTCCGGGAAGCGGATCTCCACCTCGCCGGCCGCGGTGACCCGTACGCGCGTTCCTGAACCTCGCGCGTGCGGGTCGCCGCCGTTCACCTCCGGGTCGGCGCTGAGCACGACGAGGGTCACCAGGAGGTGGGTGCCGCCCGGATGGGCGGGCAGGGTGAGGTGCGGGGTCGCCGAGTGGTGGCCGTAGGCGTTGGTGCCGACCGCGTGCGTCACCGCCGCCCCGGCGTCCTGCCACCCGTGCAGTCCCACGATCGCGCTGGTCAGCCCGTCCGCGCGCCGGGCCAGTGCCCGGCATGGGCCGGTCCGCCCGGTCGGGGGCCCGGTGTCGTCGGCGACGGCCCATCCCCCCTCGCGCACGGGCGTGCCGGGCGGCGCCTCGACGCGGTGCACCCGCACCTCCCACGGGCCGTGGACCGCGCTGACCGTCTCGATGCGATGCCCTTCGCCGCCGCCCGGGAGCACGGCCCGGTGCCAGGAGGCGGCACGAGCGCCCTCGACGGCGAGGGGGTGGATCCGGCCGCGCGGGGTGGGTGTGCCGTCGGGGGCGAGCAGGGCGATGTGGTTGTCGGGGCCGGTGTGCGGTGCCGGTGGGGTCTCGGGGGCGGTGGCGCTGGAGTAGGCGAGCCGGGCGTAGTGCGGGCTGTCGTCCGACGTCGCCGGCGGGGGTGGCAGGCGGTCGCTGCCGTGGTTGACGAGTCGTACGATCCCGTCGGCCGCGGTGGAGTGCAGCAGCCAGCCCGGGGCGGGTAACGCGCGGCGGACGTCACCCGTCTCGACCGGGCCGGGCTCCTCGGGCACGGTCCACACGGGGTGGCCGGCGGGCAGGAGCAGGCCGAGGAAGGCCTTGCTCGCCCAGTAGGGGGAGGCGGGGCCGGAGTACCGCTGGGTGACGGGGAGAAAGGACCGGTACCAGCCGAGCGTGAGCAGTCCCCGCTCGTCGGGCACGCCCCGCTCGGCGAAGTGCTTCAGCGCCCCGGAGGCGAGGCGGCGGGTGCGGCCCGGCGGCAGCGGGGTGGCGTCGGCGAGGACGCCCGCCCACAGGGGCGCGGCCGTGGCGAACCGGTAGGTGAGGGAGCGGCCCTGGTGGAGCGGGGCGCCGTCGGCGCCGAAGAAGTGCTGGTGGTCGTGGAGGAGTGAGCGCAGGCGCGTACGGTGTTCCGCCACCAGCCGGGGGTCGGCGCGCGGCCCCGCGATCCGGGCCCAGAGCACCGGGTACAGGTGCAGGGCCCAGGCGTTGTAGTAGTCGAACTTGCGGCCGTCGCCGTCGGTGTACCAGCCGTCGCCCCGGTACCAGTCCTCCAGACGGGCCAGCCCGGCGTCGATCTCGTGGCGGCTGTGCGGGGCGCCGACGGAGGCGAGGAACTCCTCGGTGATGACCTGGAAGAGCCGCCAGTTGGAGTCGTTGACGACCGCTCCGACGAAGCCGCCCAGCCAGTCGGCGATGCGCTGCCGTACGCGGTCGTCGAGCCGGTCCCAGATCCAGGGGCGGGTCTCGTGCAGGGCGATCGCGACGGACGCGGCCTCGACCATGGGCTGGCCCCGGTCGGTGATGGGCGGCCAGCGGTCGGGGCTGTGCGGGTCGGTGCCGGAGGCGAGCCCGGCCGCGTACCGCTCGATCAGGCCGGGCGTCCGACGCCCGCCCGAACCGGCGATGCGGAACGCGGCCAGCAGGAAGGAGCGGGCGAAGCCCTCCAGCCCGTCCGACCAGGGCCCGGAGTGGCTGGGCGGGCCAGGGAGGCGGTACTGGGCAAGGCCCGGGGAGGCGTAGGGCGTCAGGGCGTCGAGGAGGCGGTCGGCGATCGCCTCCCAGTGAGCGCGGGTCCAGCCGGTGTACGGCGAGGTCCGGGGGTCGGGCGGGGGCAGGCCGGGCAGGTTGGGGAGGTGCGTCGGGTCGGGGAGCGACACGTGCGGCGCGCTCATACGGGTGCGGTTCCTCCGTTGGTCACAGGGCACGCCCGGGCGGGGGCGGGCCGGCGCTGTCGCGGACGACGATGTGGGTGCCGAGCAGGTGGTGGGCACCGGCGGCGTGCTCGGGGTCGCGCAGGGCGATGCGCACGGCGGCCCGCCCGAGTTCCTCGGCGGGGGTGCGGACGGTGGTGAGCGGCGGGTTGAAGTCCTCGGCGAGGGGGATGTCGTTGTAGCCGACGACGGAGAGGTCACCGGGGACGCTCAGCCCGGCCTCGGCGATGGCACGCAGGGCACCGGCGGCGACCATGTCGTCCCCGGCGAAGACGGCAGTGAACTCCCTTGTCTTCTTCAGCAGTTCGGTCATCGCCCGGTGGCCGGCGGCGCGGCCGAGACCGCAGTCGACGACCTGCGCGGCCTCCGGCGGCAGCCCGTGTTCGGCGAGGGCGGCCCGGTAGCCGGCGACGCGCGCGTCGAGGGCGGTGTTGCCGGGCAGGCCGCCGAGGAACACGATCCGGCGGTGCCCGGCCGACAGCAGATGGCCGGTGACGGCGTGGGCTCCGGCCTCGTTGTCGAACTCCACGACCAGCGCGGGGATCTCGGGGCCGGGCGCGGGCCGGCCGCAGAGCACGAGCCGGGCTCCGCAGGAGTCCAGGGCGTGGGCGTAGTGGGCGACGCGCTCGCGGTAGGCGTCGTCCTCGACGACCCCGCCGACCAGGATCACCAGCCGGGCGCCCTCCTCCCGCATGAGCTGCACGAACTCCATCTCACGCTGGGCGTCGCCGCCGGTGGCACCGACCACGCAGAGCCAGCCGCGGTCGGCGGCCTCGGCCTCCACGCCCTCGGCGACCTGGGCGTAGAAGGGGCTGGTGACCTGGCGGACCACGACGGCCGCCATCTTCCGGCCGCCGCCGACCAGGGCGCGGGCGTGCGCGTTGGCCACGTAGTCGAGGTCGCGGGCCGCGCGCAGGACCCGGGCCCGGGTCGCGGCGGGCACCGGGTGGTTGCCGCTGAGCGCGCGGGACGCGGTCGCCGTGGACACGCCCGCCCGCTCGGCGACCTCGCGGATCGTGACCCGCCCCTTGGACCCCATGTCGTTCCCCATCCCCCGCGTCTCCTCTGCCGCCCACCGCTGTTCAGGCGTTGGCCGCGTAGTCCTTCGCGTACTCGTCGGCCATTCTGTCGCCGCCCCGGCCGCGCCACTTCTTCACCGCCGCGTCCCACTCCGACAACGGCAGACGCCCGGCGATGATCCCGGTGACGGTGTCGTCGAGGAAGGTCTTGAGGGTGGCGCCCTGGGAGTTGTTCGTCCCGGACTGCAGCCCGAAGGAGGCGTCGCGGATGGCATGCGGCACGACCTTCCGCTGCCAGGTGTGCAGCGCGCGCACGGCGTCGGGCATGCCGGGCACGAACAGCACCTGGGGGCCCTCGGCGAGATACTTCAGCGGCAGGTTGGTGTTGTTCTCGATCTCGCCGAGCTTGGTGAGTTCGGGCGAGCCGTCCTTGCCGCGGGTGAAGTGGACGCCTTCGACGCCGTAGTGGACGAGCTCCCATTCCTCGCTGCCGAAGGGCGCGGCGAGGTAGTCGAGGATGCGCAGGAGCAGCTGGACGCGTTCCTTCCCGGCCTTCTTCAGGACGGTGTAGCCGAAGGAGCGGCGGGCGGCGACGATGCCGCCGGGCTCGCCGCCGACGCTGTAGGGGAGGGCGGCCGCCGGGTTCATCTTGCCTTCGGACTCCCGGTACTTGGGCAGGTAGGCGCCGAACCCGTCCTGCATGGAGCCGACGGTGCCGTTGTAGTAGAGGGTCGTCAGGTCGATCTGGGAGATGGACGTGGCGTCGGGGTGGTAGGAGCCGTTCTCGCGCAGCTGTGCCTGGAAGGCGATGGACGCCTTGTAGCGTTCGTCGGCCGCTGCCGGCAGGAAGGTGCCGTCCTTCGTGACGGCCCAGCGCTGGGGCGCGTTGTGGGCGGCGGAGTGGAAGCCGTTGCCGAAGAGGGACCCGTTGGCGGCGCCGAGCATGTACGTCCTCGCACGCGTGCCGCGCCGGGCCACCGCGGTGAAGTCCTCGGCGCTCCAGCCTTCCTTCATGCCCGAGTCGGCGAACAGGTCCTGGTTGACCCACAGGGTCGAGCCGGGCAGCGGGCGTTCCAGCGGGACGCCGTAGAGGAGTCCGCCGATGCGGCCCATGTCGCGCCAGGCGTGGGTGGGGATGTTGGCGAGGTTGGGGTAGTCGGTGATCGCGTCGCCGGAGAGGTAGGGCGTGAGGTCCTGGGCGCGGCGCTGCACGAACTGCGCCTCCCGGGGCAGTGTGAAGCCGGCGAACATGTTGATGATGTCGGGCAGGGCGTCGGCGTCGCCGGCCATGACCGTGGCCATCTTCTTCTGGTAGTCGGCCTGGGAGATGATCGTGTACTCGATCTTCACGCCGAGGGCCTTCTCGACGGCGGCCCAGAACCGGTTGGCGGAGGCGGGCTTGGGCGGCGTGCCGAAGGAGACGGTCATGACGCGGACGGTGGAGCCGTCGCCGGGGGTGCCGGAGACGGACTTGACCAGGTCGGTCGGGTAGGAGGTGTATCCGGCCTGGACTCCCTCCCCGGTGGGGGCGAGGTCCGGCTTCGGCCCGGCGGCGGGACGGTGGGCGGGCCAAGGGGCGAGTTTCTTCCCGGCGTTGGAGACATCGCCGTCGCCGGAGCCCGAGGAGCAGGCGGTCAGCAGAGCGGGGGCGGAGACGGCGGCACCGCCCACCGCCATGGAGCGCAGGAGGGTGCGTCGGGACATGCGGGGCATGGATGAACCACCTCGTGTCAGCTCTTGATGGCGCCGGTGAGCACGCCCTTGGTGAAGTACTTCTGCAGGAACGGGTAGACCAGCAGGATCGGGACGGTGGCGATCACCAGCACCGCCATCTGCACGGTCTGCGGGGCGGTGACGGTGGCCTCGCCGGTGGTCGCGTCGGTGAGCCCGGCCCCGGCCACCACGTAGGTGCGCAGCACCTGCTGGAGCGGCCAGTGGTCGCTCTCCAGGTACAGCGAGGCGTAGAACCAGGAGTTCCAGTAGGCGACGGCGTAGAACAGGCCGACGACGGCGAGCGCGGCCTTGGACAGCGGCAGCACCACCGACACCAGCACCCGCCAGTCCCCCGCCCCGTCCAGCCGGGCCGCCTCGTAGAGCTCCTCGGGGATCGACTGGAAGAAGCCGCGCAGGACGACCAGGTTGAACACGTTGACCAGGACGGGCAGGACGAGCGAGGCGTAGGAGTCGAGCAGGCCGAGTTCCTTGACCAGCAGGAAGCTCGGGATCATGCCGGGCGGGAAGAGGAACGTGAAGAGCACCAGCAACAGGACGGGCCTGCCGCCGAAGACGCCGGGCCGGGACAGCGCGTAGGCCAGGGTCACCGTGCAGGCGAGGCTGAGCAGCGTGCCCGCGACCGTCACGCCGACGCTGACGCCGAGGGCGTGGGTGACGATGCCGCCGTCGAAGATGTCGCGGTAGGCGTCGAGCGTGGGCTCGCTGGGCCACAGCACCCAGCCGCCGTTGTCGACGACCTCCTGGGTGGAGGCCAGGGAGGTCGACACGATCACCAGGAACGGCACGCACACCAGCAGCACGACCGTGGCCAAGGCGAGGACCTTGGCGGCCTGGGTGAGGGGCCGGGGCTTCTCCATCCAGCCGGGCCGGGCGGACACGCTCACCGGTAGACCCCCTGTTCGCCGAGCCGGTGGGCGACCTTATTGGCCGCGTAGACCAGGAGGGCGCCGACCAGCCCTTTGAACAGGCCTGCCGCTGCCGCGAATCCGTAGTCGCCGCCGACGATGCCCTGGTGGTAGACGAAGGTGTCGATGACCTCGGCGGCCTGGGGGCCGACCGCGTCGCGTTGCAGCAGCATCTGCTCGAAGCCGACGGAGAGGATGTCGCCGAGCCGCATGATGAGCAGCAGTACGACCACCGGGCGGATGGCGGGCAGGGTGACGTGCCAGAAGCGCCGCCAGGGCCCGGCCCCGTCGATGGCGGCCGCCTCGTACTGCTGCTCGTCGACCTGGGCGAGGGCGGCGAGGAAGATGATCGTGCCCCAGCCGGCGTCCTTCCAGATGACCTGGGCGACGACGAGCGGCTTGAAGGCGTCGGGGTCGCCGATGATGTCGACGGTGTGCAGACCGGCACCGCTCAGGCCGCTGTTGAGCAGACCGGTGTCCCCGAGCACCTGCTGGAACAGCGCGACGACGATCACCCACGAGATGAAGTGCGGCAGATACGCCACCGACTGCACGAACCGGCGCACCGTGCTCCAGGTGAGGGTGTGCAGCAGCAGGGCGAGGCCGAGCGGCACCGGGAAGTAGAAGACCAGCTGGAGGACGGCGATCCAGAGGGTGTTGAGGACCGCGTCCCAGAAGGCACCGTCCTCGGCCATGCGCCGGAAGTTGCCGAACCCCACCCAGGGGCTCCCCCACAGGCCGTCGAACGGCACGTACTCCTTGAACGCGATGACGTTGCCCACGAGAGCGCCGTAGTGGAACAGCAGGAAGTAGGCGACACCGGGGAGCATGAGCAGAAACAGCGTCCGGCTGCTGCTTCTCTGAAAACCTTTACGCTCGCGTCGCGCTCCTCCGGACGGGCGGCGACTGGGACTCACCCCCTTCACACCTGCTCGTTCCCGTAAGCCAGTTGCCACGGTTCCCCCTCACTTCGGCGAGTTCGGTGAGGGGAAGTTAAAACGCTTTCAGTGCGCGGTCAACACTTCTGACACGGACGGGACTTCGGCCCGGGGGGTAGCGGTGTCCAAGTGCTTCAGGCCGAGAGCAGTCCTCTGCCCAGCCAGTCGGAGGAGTCCCGCACACCGGGCAGGGCGAAGAAGTAGCCGCCGCCGGTCGGAGAGATGTAGTCCACGAGGGGCTCGTCGATCAGCCGGGTCTGCGTGGCCTCGAACTGGCGGCGCACGTCC
Organism: Streptomyces hawaiiensis; assembly: GCF_004803895.1. Classification (NCBI taxonomy): domain Bacteria; kingdom Bacillati; phylum Actinomycetota; class Actinomycetes; order Kitasatosporales; family Streptomycetaceae; genus Streptomyces; species Streptomyces hawaiiensis. The sequence continues at coordinate 1,107,321 of NZ_CP021978.1, forward strand.
TGCTGGTAGCAGCAGAAGACCAGCCCCATGTCGAGGTCGCCCACGCGGTCGACGCCCCGGTCGTAGTTGTAACCCCGGCGCAGGATGCGGGAGTTGTCGGTCTTCGGGGTGCGGGGGTTGGCGAGCCTGATGTGTGCGTCGAGCGGGATCGCCGTGCCGTGCGGGTCCTTGGCGTAGTTCGGGCTGTCGGTCTCCCGGGCGCCGTCCAGCGGGGCGCCGGTGTCCTTGCGCCGGCCGAACATCAGCTCCTGCTCGGACAGTGAGACCCGGTCCCAGAACTCCACGAGCATCCGGATGATCCGGACGACCTGGTAGCTGCCGCCGGCCGCCCAGGAGGGCTCGCCCTGCCCGTCGCCGACCCACACCAGGTGGTCCATCTCGCGGGCCGACGCGACGTCCGGGTTGGCTATGCCGTCCTTGAAGCCCAGCAGGTTGCGCTGGGCCCCGGTGGGACGGGGCGCGTTCTGGAAGCCGTCGACGCGCCACCGGATCCGCAGGGCGCCCCGCGTGTGCTTGGTGATGTCGCGCAGGGCGTGCAGCACGGTGTCCTGGCGGGCGGCGCAGATCTGTAGGGACAGGTCGCCGTGGCATTCGGCGGGGTTCAGGTTGTCGTTCGGGAAGGTCCGCATGGGCGTGAGCCGGCGCGGCTTGGCCCGGGCGAGTCCGTAGCGGTCGTCGAAGAGGGAGGCGCCGACCCCCACGGTGACGGTGAGCGCGTCGGCCGGGACGCCCGGGCCGAGGATGCCGTTGTCCGAGGGCGGGGCGCCGACTCCGAGGTCCTCGGGCGGGCCGCCGGCGGTGAGGAAGCGGGCCCGCTGGGTCAGGGTCCGCAGCAGGTCGGCCAGTTCCGCGCGGTCGCCGGCGATGACGTCGAAGGAGACGAAGGCGGCGGCCTTCTGCTGAGGAGTGAGGATTCCGGCCTGGCGGGTGCCGTGGAAGGGCACGGCGGCGCCGTCCGTCCCTTCGGCGGCTCGGGCCGTGCCGTCACCGCTCTCGGCGAGCGCGAACCCGCCCCCGGCCAGTACGGCTCCCGCGGCTCCGGCGCCCAGGGCCGTTTTGACGAAGGAACGGCGGCCGGCGTGGGCGGGGCAGCCCGGCGCAGGCGTGGCAGCGGACGGCATGGGGACGTTCCCTTCGGTGTGTTCGTTGTGCTGGGGGCGGCCGGTGCTCACGCGGACTTCCTGATCTCGAGCAGGTCCGGCACCGGCGACAGGTCTTCCAGGAGCTGCCCCGTGGCCCCGTCGATCCGGGCCTTCGCGGTCCGGCCGAGCCGGTCGACGGGGGTCCAGCGGCCGTCGCGGTGCTCGGCGTCGAGCAGCGTCTGGAGTCGCGCGATGTCAGCGTCGACGGTGGGGAGCAGGTGCGGGGCGCGGCTGGTGAGCAACGGCCGGAGTACGGCGAGCAGTTCGCGTGTGCCGGCGAGGTTCGCGTCGGCCGTGGCCAGTCCGGTGCCGCTGCCCTGGTCGGTGTCGCCCGTCAGCTCGAACTGGAGGGTGTTCTCCAGGATCTCGTGGGCGCGCAGGGGGAGGTCGGAGGCGTCGAAGTCCTGGTGCGGGAAGGCCTTTCGCAGTCCGGCGCTGTCCTCGGCCAACTGCTGTGCCACACCCGTGAGTCCGGCCGCCGGCTCACCGTGCCACAGCCCGTACTCGATCCGCTGGAAGCCGGTGAAGTCCTTGTCGTGGACCCCGCCCGGCAGACCGTCGGGCCGTCCGTCGATCTTCTGGTCGAAGTTCTCGAAGGTGCCGTAGGCGGCGCCGAGGGAGGCGTAGGTGCGGTGCGCGGTCAGCCAGTCGGCGCGTGCCGTGTCCAGGTGCCCGGCGCGGATGTCGTCGCTGAGTTTCCGGGTCTCGACGACGAGCGTGGCCAGTCCCCGGTTCACGTACGCCTTATAGGCCTTGAGCGGGGCGGCGAGATCCCGCTCGGAGACGGGGACGACGGCGTGGGCGCCGGCGGTGCCGCCGACCCGAACCGCCTTCGAGGTGACGGCCTTGCCGTCGGCAGGCACGCAGCGCCAGGCGTACGTGCCGCCCGCCACGGTGGCGACCAGGTCCCGGGTGGTGCCGGGGGCCAGGCCCTCGATCTCGCCGTAGACGGCGTCGGAGGACGGATCGATCAGGTACACCTCGGACGCCTGGTTCCCCGTGTTGTGCATCCGGAAGTCCTGCCGCCCGGGCTCGGGCGCGGTGAAGCCCCGACCGCAGTCCGTCTCGGAGACGGCGACGGCCTCGCCGGCGGCGGGCTTGGGGTGGGCCAGGGCGACGACGAGGCCGGCCAGGGCGGCGGGGACGGCGACGACGGCGACGGGCAGGAGCCACCGGGGGCGGGTCGGTGCGGGGCCGGCGGGCCGGTCGGGTGCCGCGCTCCCGGGCTGGGGCGGCGCGGTGGTGTCGCGGCTCCGCGCCTCTGGCTCTGAGCGCACTCCCCGCACGAACAGCGTCATCACCACGGCGAGATAGCCGGCGTACCCGGCCACCTGGAGCCAGGTCATCGCCGGAGTCAGATTGAGAACGCCCTGGAGCAGCGTGCTGTACCAGGCCCCGGCGTCGACGCTGCCGCTCAGGTCGAAGGCGTACGCCGCCCCGCCGGGCAGGACCGCGCCCTCCTGGAGGTCGCGCAGCCCGTAGCCGAGCACGCCCGCGGCGATGACGACGAGGACCGCGCCGGTGACGGTGAAGAAGCGGGTGAGGTTGATGCGCAGCACCCGGCGGTAGAGCCCCCAGCACAGGAGGGCCGCCAGGACGAGCCCGACGCCCGCGCCGGTCAGGGGCCCGGCCGACTCGTGCGCCGCGCGGGCCGTGGTCCACAGGAACAGCGCGGTCTCCAGGCCTTCACGCCCCACCGCGAGGAAGGAGGTGAGGACCAGGACACCGGCGCCCATGGCCAGGGCCTCGGTGACCTTCTCCTTGATCTCGCCCGCGAGGCCGCGGGCGGATCGCCGCATCCAGAACACCATCGCGGTGACGAAGGCGACGGCGACGATGCTCAGCGTTCCACCGAAGGCCTCCTGCGCGGAGGTGGACAGGGAGGCCGCTGTGAAGGTCAGGACCGCACCGAAGCTCATCGACAGCGCGATCGCCGCCAGCACGCCGGTCCACACCTGCGGCAGCCGCGACCTGGCCCCGGCCCGCACGAGGGTGGCGACCAGCACGGAGACGATGAGCCCGGCTTCCAGCCCCTCCCTCAGCCCGATCAGAAAGCTCGGAAACGAGTCGTCCCACATGTATCGCGGCCCTCCCGGCCCAATGCCCCGGCACCCACGGAAGCGGGTTAGCCAAGGCATGCCTTACCGACGCCGACCATCATGGACTCGGCTCTCTGGGCATCCGGTCATGAATGCCTCATGGCCCGGCAAAAGTCCTCAGAGGGCGCCGACGGCACGTGCGCTCGCCTCTCACCCTCACGCCCTCACACCTCTTGACGCGTCAATGACAACGATGGCTTGATGAGGTGGGAGCGCTCCCACCTCATCAAGGGAAGGGACCACCATGCACAGAACCCCCCACTCGTCTCCGCACCTACGCGTCGTGACGGTTCTCGGTCTCCTGGCCGCCCTGCTCCTCCCCCTCGGCATGACGTTCGCCCCGGGCGCGCTGGCCGCGCCCGCGGCGGACCCCGTGCGCGTCATGCCGCTCGGCGACTCGATCACCGGCTCACCGGGCTGCTGGCGGGCCGTGCTGTGGAACCGGCTGGTCGACAGCGGACGCAAGGACATCGACTTCGTCGGCACCCTCCCGCCGCAGGGCTGCGGACAGGCGCACGACGGGGACAACGAGGGTCACGGCGGCGAACTGGTCACCAACGTGGCGGACCGGGACCTGCTGCCCGGCAGGCTGGCCGCCACCCGTCCGGACATCGTTGTCATGCACTTCGGCACGAACGACGTCTGGAGCAGCATCGCCCCGGACCGCATCCTCGCCGCGTACACCAAGCTGGTGGCGCAGATGAGGGCCTCGAATCCGGACATGCGGATCCTCGTGGCCCAGCTCATCCCCATGAACCCGAGCAGTTGCGCGGCCTGTGCGCATCGGGTCGTCGACTTCAACGCGACGATTCCCGGCTGGGCCCGGGCGACCGGCACCGACCGCTCCCCCGTCACCGTGGTCGACCAGTGGACCGGTTTCAGCACGGCCACCGACACCTACGACGGCGTGCACCCCAACGCCTCCGGCGACAACAAGATCGCCGCCCGATGGTTCCCGCCCCTGGCGGCGGCCCTCGACGCCGGCGTCCCGCAGGACCCGGGCGGTCCCGGCGACCCGGGCGAGGACCCCGCCGCCTGCACCGCGCGCTTCCGGGCCCTCTCCTCCTGGCAGGGCGGCTACCAGGGCGAGGTGACGGTGACGAACACATCGGCCTCCGCCGTCTCGGGCTGGACCACGACCGTCGTACCGGCGAACGGCGCGCGTCTCACCCAGCTCTGGAACGGCAGCCTCACCACGGCCGCCGACGGCACGGCCACCGTCGGGAACGCGGCGTGGAACGGCGCCCTCGCCCCCGGCGCGAGCGCCACGTTCGGCTTCGTCGCCTCCGCCCCGGCAACGGCCGGCGCCCCGGCGGCGACCGTCACCTGCACGGGGAAGGCACCGGCCGGATGACGCCGGACACCCGGCACGACGAAGGCACCCGCCACCCGACCCCCGGCACGGCCGAAGCACCAACCACCTGACACCAGGCACCAACCCCTTGACGCCCGGCGGGGCCAAGCACCAACGACCTGATCCCCGACACCCGGCACCCGGGCGCCCGACGGGGCCAAGAGCACCCACCACCCGGCACCCGCACCAGACAGACCGCACCCGGCAAGAGCACCCGCTCGGCGAGAAGCCCACCCCGGTCACGGGCCGACGCGCACCGGCACCCACCTCACCACCAGCCCGCACCCCGCCCGGCACAGGCCCCTTCCCCACCCACCCCCACCTCTGGAGCCGCCATGAGACCCCACACCCGCAACGCCCCGCGCCTCGCCACCGTGGCCACGGCCCTGCTCGGGCTCCTCCTCTCCTTCCTCTCCCTCAGCACCCCCGCACAGGCCGCCCCCACCGGCTTCCGCATCGAGAACGGCCGGCTCCTCGAAGCGTCCGGGAACGACTTCGTGATGCGGGGCGTCAACCACGCGCACACCTGGTATCCGGACCGGATCAGCTCCCTCGCCCACATCAAGGCCAAGGGCGCCAACACCGTCCGCGTCGTCCTCTCCAGCGGTGACCGCTGGACGCGCAACGACGCCGCCGACGTGGCGAACGTGGTCTCCCAGTGCAAGCAGAACCGGCTGATCTGCGTCCTGGAGGTGCACGACACCACGGGCTACGGCGAGCAGAGCGGAGCCGTCACGCTCTCCCGCGCCGCCGACTACTGGATCAGCGTGCGGAGCGTGCTGGCCGGTCAGGAGGACTACGTCATCGTCAACATCGGCAACGAGCCGTACGGCAACACCAACTACGCGGCGTGGACGGCCGACACCAAGGCCGCGATCCAGAAGCTCCGCGATGCCGGCTTCGATCACACGATCATGGTCGACGCGCCCAACTGGGGCCAGGACTGGGCGTTCACGATGCGCGACAACGCCGCCTCGGTCTTCGCCGCCGACCCGGACGCCAACACGATCTTCTCGATCCACATGTACGGCGTCTTCGACACCGCCGCCGAGATCACCGCCTATCTGAACCGCTTCGTCACCGCCCGGCTCCCCATCGTGGTGGGTGAGTTCGGCCACGACCACTCGGACGGCAACCCCGACGAGGACACCATCCTGGCCGTGACCCAGCAGCTCCGCCTCGGGCACCTCGGCTGGTCGTGGAGCGGCAACAGCAGCGACGTCGGGTATCTGGACATGGTCGCGAACTTCGACCCCGACCAGCTCACTTCCTGGGGGCAGCGGCTCTTCAACGGCGCGAACGGCATCGCCGCCACCGCCAAGGAGGCCGCGATCTACTCCGGCGGCGGCGACACCACTCCCCCGACCGCTCCCGGCACCCCGGCCGCCTCCGGGGTGACCTCCTCGTCGGCCACCCTGACCTGGGCCGCCGCCTCCGACGCGACCGGCGTCACCGGCTACGACATCGTGCGGATCAGCGGCGGCACCGAGACGGCCGTCACCAGCAGCACCCGGACCACCGCCACCCTCACCGGCCTGTCCCCCGCCACCTCCCACACCTTCGCCGTCTACGCCCGCGACGCCGCCGGCAACCGCTCGCCCCGCTCGGGCACGGTGACGGTCACGACCTCTTCCGGCGGCTCACCCTCGGCCTGCGGTGTCGGCTACAAGGTGACGGGCAGCTGGTCCGGCGGCTTCCAGGGCGAGATCGTCCTGCGCAACACCGGCACGTCGGCGATCAACGGCTGGACGCTGCGCTGGACCTTCCCGGACAGTCAGCGCATCACCAACCTGTGGGGCGGTACGGCGACCCAGAGCGGCTCCGAGGTGAGCGTCGCGGCGGCCTCGTATACCGCGACGATTCCCGCGTCGGGCTCGGTCACCCTCGGCTTCACGGCCTCCCGGTCGTCCGCGAACCCCAGCCCGACGGCCTTCACCCTCAACGGCGCGGACTGCTCCGTGAACTGACCGCGCCCCGGTACGGCGCTGCCGCCGGGCTCCGGACCCGGCGGCAGCGCCGTCGCTGTGATCCGCGCTACACCCGCACCGGGAAGCGGTTTACACCGTCCCGCAGTGGTCAGGCGGCGGGGATGTCGCACCGGCTCCCCACCGCCGTATCCCCGGCGAGACGCGTAGGCACCCGTCCGGGTTCCCCGAACTCCGTGCGGGGGGTGTGATGAGCGAGGACACCCTGCGCATGCGCGCGGTCCCGACCGGCGGGACGGAACGGAAAGCGCCGCCCGTGACGGAACCGGCCGGCCGGCGGGACGCCTTCTTCGACAACGCCAAGTACCTGGCGATCGTGCTGGTGGCCATCGGCCACTCCTGGGAGCCGCTGCGGGACGGAAGCCGGACCGTCAGCGCGCTCTACATGGTCGTGTACGCCTTCCACATGCCGGCGTTCATCGTGATCTCCGGCTACTTCTCGCGCTCCTTCGACGCGAGCCCCGGGCGGATCAGGCGCCTGGTCACCGGGCTCGCCGTGCCGTACGTCGTCTTCGAGACGGCGTACACCCTGTTCACCCGGTGGACCGACCAGGAGCCGGACCGGCCGGTGAGCCTGCTGGACCCCCTCTACCTGACCTGGTTCCTGGCTGCCCTGTTCCTCTGGCGGCTGACCACGCCGATCTGGCAGCGCGTGCGGTGGCCGCTGCCGATCGCCCTCGTCATCGCGATGCTGGCGACGCTCTCGCCGTCGATCGGCGACGACCTCGACCTGCAGCGCGCCTTGCAGTTCCTGCCGTACTTCGTGCTCGGCCTGCTGCTGCGGCCCGAGCACTTCCGCCTGGTGCGGCGCCGCGCGGCACGGATCCTCGCCGTGCCGGTCCTCGCCGGCGCGCTCGCCGTGGCCTACTGGGCGGTGCCGCGGATGAGCGGCGCCTGGTTCTACCACCGCGACAGCGCCGAGGAGCTCGCGGCGCCCTCCTGGTACGGGCCCGTCATGACGCTGGTGACCTTCGGCTGCTCGCTGGTCCTGGCCGCCTGCTTCCTCGCCTGGGTGCCCGGGCGCCGCGCCTGGTTCACGGTGCTGGGCGCGGGCACGCTCTACGGCTACCTGCTGCACGGCTTCGTCGCGCAGGGGTCCAAGTTCTGGGGGTGGTACGAGCCGGCGTGGGTGCACCGGCCCCTGGGCGAGATCCTCGTGACGGTCGTCGCCGCGGTGCTCGTGACCGCGCTGTGCACCCCGCCGGTGCGGCGGGTGTTCCGCTGGGTGATCGAGCCCGACATGGCGTGGGCGTTCCGCCGGGACGCGCGCGATCAGGCGCGGGAGCGCAACGCCGTACGCGCGTGACAAGCCCCTCTCACGCCTCCGGCCCGAGCCGGATCAGCAACACCCCGGGTGTGCGCGGCACGGACACGGTCAGCTGCTCCCCGTCCCAGACGGCCCGGCCCGCTTCCGCCGACGACGGGTGCAGGATTTCCGCCCGGACGGCCCGGCCCGCCAGGTGCCGGACGGGGACGCGGAGTTCCTCCGGCCCGCCGCGCCGCCAGAGGGAGAGGTACGTCGTGCCGTCGCCGGGGGCCCGCAGCCCCAGGGCCAGCCACTCGTCCGTCCAGCCGGGCAGGCCGAGCGGCCAGAACGGCAGGGCCCGGGCGAGGTCTCCGCGGATCGACTTGTAGACGTCGACGGCATCGCGGACGAGCGCGCGCTGGTGGTCCGACATGTGGTTCAGGTGGCCGGAGAGGTGGATGCGGCCGAGGAGTGCCCCGCCGAGGGTCCAGGTGATCAGGTCGTCGTCGTGCTCGGGCTGCGGGTAGGCCCAGACGGCGCCCTGTTCGGGCGGGACGGCGGTGGGCGCGGCGGCGGCGATGGGCGGGTAGCTCAGCGGGTCCTGCTGGTCGCTGGTGGACTGGAGCTGGGCCACGGCGAGGGTGGCGCCGTCCATGCGCATGCCGCCCGAGGCGCAGTTCTCGACGACCAGCCCCGGGTGGCGGTCCAGGACCCCGGAGAGCCAGTCCAGGTAGGCCTGGGCGTGGCCGAGCAGGCCCGCTCCCGGTGCGAGGTCGCCGGGGGCCTGGGTGCCGGGGTCGACGACGATGTTGTAGTCCAGCTTGAGGTAGCCGACGCCCCAGTCGCCGGCGATCCGGTCGACCGTCTTGTCGAGGTGGGCCCGGGCGGCCGGGTGGCGCAGGTCGAGCTGGTGGCGGCCCTGTTCGGTGAGGCGTACGCCGTCGCGCTGGAAGAACGCCTCGGGCGGCAGCTCGGCCGCGACGGGGCTGCGCACCCCGACGACCTCCGGCTCCAGCCACAGCCCGGGCACCATCCCGCGCTCCCGGATCCGGTCCAGGACGGCCTGGATGCCGCCGTCGGGGAAGCGGCGCGGCGAGGGCTGCCACGCGCCGACGCTGTCCCACCAGCCCCGGGTGTCGTCGTCGTACCAGCCGGAGTCGATGCAGAAGTACTCGGCGCCCGCGTCGGCGGCGGCGTCGATCAGCGGCAGCAGCTTGGCCGTGGTCGGGTCGCCCATGAGGGTGTTCATGTAGTCGTTGAAGACGACGGGGAGGGCGGTGTGGTCCGGGTGCGGGCGGCGGATGGCCCGGCGGTAGGAGGTGAGGGCGCCCAGCGCGGCGTCGAGGTCCGGGCCGAGGGCCAGGGCGCCGGGGACGGTGGTGAACTCCTCGCCCGGTTCGAGGCGGATCCGCCACTGGTGCTCCGCGTCCGTGGGGCCGTTCAGCGCCAGGTAGCTGCCGTGGGCGCGTTCGCCGAGGTCCCAGCGCCAGCCGGCCGGGGACTCGACCTGCCACACCCAGGCCCGGCCGCCGGCCCGCTCGGTCAGTGCGCCCATGGCGAGATGGCCGTCGGTGGGCCAGCTGCCGCGTCCGGTGAGGACGAGGGCGGCCCGGCTGTCGTGCTCGTGGACGTCCGTGTTGATGTCGGCGACACAGGCGCGCAGCGGCTCGGCGTACCAACGGCACTCGGCGAGCCAGTCGTTGCGGGCCCGGTGGACGTCGAGGTCGTCCGGGGCGGGCAGAGCGCCGAGCAGCAGGCTGCTGACGGACTGGACGACCAGGGGTTCACGGCCGTCGTTGCGGAGCCGGACCCGCGAGCGCAGGACGGGCAGTCCGGTCGGTGAGGTGAGTTCGGCGAACACCGTCAGCCCGGTCTCCGGGTCGTGGAGTTCGACGGTCAGCCACTCCCAGCCGTCGCGGCTGCCGGTGCGGTGGGCGCGGTAGGCGAACCGTGCGCCGAGGGCCGTGCCGGTGAAGCGGGGTCCGGACCAGCCGCTGCCGTGGCCGAGGGCGGTGAGCTCCACCAGCGGGAGCGCGGCGGACGGCGGGCCGGTTCGGCGATCGTCGTCCGGGTGCGCCAGCCGGATCAGTCGTGGTGTCCCGTCGGCGGCGATCGCGAACCGGGCGTCGAGCGCCTCGTGCCCCCAAGTGAACTCGTCCTGGCGCTGGTTGGAGGCCATGTGCGCCGCATCCGCCGTGCCGGTCAAGGTGCTCCCCCTCCTGGCCCCGCCCCGTTGCCGACGAGCGGAGGTCCGCGTGAATCTCTCGTTACGGTCTCTTGACGACCCAAGTGTGACCGGTCACAATCCTCGCATGAATGTGACCGGTCACACAAGGCGCCCGGCGAGCATCCGGGACGTCGCCACGGCCGCCGGGGTCTCGTACCAGACGGTCTCGCGGGTGATCAACGGCCATCCCAGCGTCCGGCCGTCCACCCGGGAGCGGGTGCTGGCCGCCATCGAGGATCTGGGCTTCCGGCGCAACGCCACGGCCCTCGCCCTGGCCAGCGGGCGCACCCGTACCGTGACCGTGCTCACCGCGAACACGACCCACTACGGCTACGCCTCGATCCTGCAGGGCATCGAGGAGTCCGCCCGCGCCGCGTCCTACGCCGTGGGGATCGGTGTTCTGGAATCCGCCGAGGACGCGGCCGTCGCCGCCGAGGTGCAGCGCGCGACGGACGCGGGCGGCGGGATCGTCGTGATCGCCTACGATCCCGCCGGTGTACGGGCGCTGGAGGCCGTGCCCACCGGGCTGCCGGTGGTGGGCGTGGTCGAGACCCCGGCGAGCCCGCCCGGCGGCGAGAGCCCGTGGGTGTGGACCGACGACCGCGAGGCCGCCTACCAGGCGACCCGCCATCTGCTGTCCCTGGGCCACGAGACCGTCCACTACGTCGCCATCCCGTCCAGCACCCGCCGCACCAGCGCCCGCACCAGCGGCTGGCGGCAGGCGCTGACGGAGGCGGGCGCCCCGGAACCCCCGCCGGCGCAGAGCAGCTGGGGACCGGCGGGCGGTCACGCGGCCGGGCTGAAGCTGGCGCGGGACCCGTCGGTCACCGCGATCCTGTGCGGCAACGACGACCTCGCGCTCGGCGTGCTCCGCGCTCTGCACGAGTCCGGCCGGTCCGTGCCGGGCGAGGTCAGCGTGGCCGGGTTCGACGACGCCCCGCACTCGGCCTTCCTCACCCCGGCCCTGACGACCGTACGCCTGGACTTCACCGGCCTCGGCCGGGCCGCGTTCGCCCTGCTGCACGGCGCCCTGGAGGAGTCCGCACCGGTCGCCCCGCATCCCGTGTCCGTGCCGGAACTGGTGGTGCGGGAGAGCTCGGGGCCACCTCCCGCCGATGGTTGAACAGCCCTTGAGCGCACCGCAGTCGAGTCCCGCTTCTTGATCCGAACCACTGCTCGGAAAGGCACGAGATGAACAGAAGAGTTCTCCCCGCCCTGGCGCTGATATGCGCCACCGGCCTGGCCGCCACCGCGTGCAGTGATCCCACCGCCGGGGACACCGGTTCGGGCGACGCCAAGCAGACGGCGGTCGATCCGACCGCTCGGCTGGACGGCGTGAAGCTGACCATGTGGACCGCGCAGAACACGGTCACCGCGCCCAAGCAGGTCATCGACGCCTTCGAGAAGGCGACCGGCGCCGAGGTGGACACGCAGGCGATCCCGGACCTCTACGAGCAGAACGTGCCGACGAAGCTGGCCTCCGGCGACCGCCCGGACCTGATGTTCTGGCAGCCGTCCATCTCCACGCTGCCGTTCATCCAGCCGAAGCAGAACCTGCTCACCCTCGACGGGGAGCCGTGGGAGGCCAAGCTCGGCGGCACCGAGAGGTCCCTCGGCGTCATCGACGGAAAGCGCTACGCGGCGATCGTCACCAGCCCCGCCATGCTCGGCGTCTACTACAACAAGGATGTCTTCCAGCAGGCGGGCATCGCCGAGAAGGACTTCCCCACGTCCTACGACGAGCTGCTCGCCCTCGGCCACAAGGTCGCCGACAAGACGGACGCGGCCGGCTTCTACGAGGCCGGCGGCGACAAGTGGCCGCTCCAGTGGCAGATGCAGATCCAGCTCACCGACCTCGACCAGCGGTGGTGGGCCGATCTCAACGCCGGCAAGAAGAAGTGGACCGACCCGGTCGTGGTCGGCGCGATCAAGAAGTACAAGGAGAAGCTGCTCGACGCCGGGCTCGCCCAGAAGAACTACCGGACGGGCACGTTCACCGGGCAGGCCGACGCGCTGTGGAAGGGCGAGGCCGGCATGGTCCTCAACGTCACCTCCTTCCAGAGCCAGTTGCAGGCCAAGTACTCCACCGCAGAGATCGACAAGAAGATCGGCTGGTTCCCGGTCGCCAACTCCTCGGCCACCGGCCTGTACTCCCCCGACCAGACCAACGGTGTCGTCGCCTTCAAGACCGGTGACGACAAGCGGCAGAACGCGGCCCGGCAGTTCCTCGCCTTCTGGCTCGGCCCCGACTACCCGGACTACATCAAGGCGATGAAGATCCCGTCGGTGCAGCCGTCCGTGCCCACCCCCGACGGACTGCCCGAGACGTCCAAGACCCAGGTGGCGGCCCTGCCGAAGGCCATCGGCGTGTTCCAGGCCAAGGCCATCGTCGCCCCCGACACGCATCTCTACCTGGCCGACATGATCTTCGGCAAGAAGAGCCCGCAGCAGGTCGCGCAGGCGATCCAGGACCAGTTCGCGCAGGTGGCCAAGGCCCAGGGCGCCCCCGGGTTCTGACGATGGCGGACACGGTCGTACGTACACGCAAGGCGCCCTCCCCGGCACCCGCACGCAAGGGCGTGGGACGGCTTCCACGCGCCGCCGTGCACCACCCCTGGTGGTTCGCGCTCCCCGCGATCGCCGTCTTCGCGGGCTTCTTCCTGGTGCCCAACCTGCTCAACTTCTACTACCCGTTCACCAACTGGTCCTCGTACCTCGCGGACATCGCCTTCACGGGCCTGGACAACTTCAAGACCATCGCCGACGACGGTTCGCTGCTGCGCGCGATCCGCACGACGCTGGTGTACGCGCTGCTGGCGGCGGTGTTCCAGAACGGTTTCGGGCTCGTGCTGGCGCTGCTGCTGGAGGACGACAGCCGCTTCAACCGGTTCTTCCGTGCCGTCTTCTTCCTGCCGGTGCTGATCTCGGCACTGGCGACCGGGTACGTCTTCCAGGCGCTCCTCGACCAGGACGGAGCCGTCAACTCCGTGCTGGGCACGGACATCCCGTGGCTGGGCTCGACGACCTGGACGCTGGTGATCGTCACCCTCATCCACGGGTGGAAGTGGATGGGTCTGTCCATGCTGATCTATCTGGCGGGCCTGAAGGGCATCCCCGGCGACATGCTGGAAGCCGCCCGGATCGACGGCGCCGGGCCCTGGCGGACGTTCTGGTCGGTGCGCTGGCCGATGCTCGCGCCGGCCGTCACCTTCAACGTCACCACGGCGCTGATCGGCTCGATGAACACCTTCGACATCGTGCAGGCCACGACCGGCGGCGGGCCCGCGGCCTCCACCGAGGTCTTCAACATCTACATGTTCCGGATCTTCGGACAAGGCCTGTACGCGCAGGCCTCCGCGATGAGCCTCGTCCTCTTCCTGGTCGTGGTCGCCGTGGCGATTCCGCTGGTCGTGGGGCTCCGGCGAAGGGAGCAGATGCTATGACGCCGCTGTGGCGCTACGGCCGGCCCGCCCTGGTCCTGCTGCTGGCCGGGCTGGCCGTGGGCGTGCCGCTGTGGCTGGTCGCCGTCACCTCGGCCAAACCGCAGGCGGAGGCCATCAATCCGAACCTGGACCTGCCCCGGCACTGGCAGCCGTCCGCCAACTACGCGGATGCCGTGAGCCAGGGCGAGATGCTGCACGGCTTCCTCAACTCCCTGCTGGTCGTGGTGCCTTCGGTGGTCCTGGTGCTGATCCTGGGTGCGGGCGCCGCCTGGGTCTTCGCGCGCCGGAAGTCGAAGCTGGTGTCGGCGGCGTACGCGCTGTGCATCAGCGGGCTGCTGCTGCCGCCCGCCGTCATCACCATCGTGATGGAGCTGCGGCAGCTGGGTATGGCCAACACCCGGCCCGGCATGATCGCCGTCTACACCGGCATGTACCTGTCGACGTCGATCTTCTTCATGACCGGCTTCATCCGGGCCATCCCCCTGGAGCTGGAGGAGGCGGCCCGGATGGACGGGGCGAAGCCGGCACGGATCTTCTGGCGGATCGTCCTGCCCCTGCTCCGGCCGGTCATCGCCACCGCGACGATCATGGTGATGCTCTACGCCTGGAGCGACGTCTTCTACGCGTTCTTCGTCCTCGGCGGCGGAGACCGGGCGACCCTGCCGCTCAACCTCTACCAGGTCGCCAGCGCCCAGCTCTACCTCAACAACTGGCATCTCGTCTTCGCGTACGTCGTGGTGATGAGCCTGCCCATGGTCGCCGTGTTCCTCGTCGGCCAGCGAAAGATCGTGTCCGGAATCACCAGTGGAGCCGTCAAGTAACCGGAGGTCCAGCAGCGTGATCACCCCCACCCGCACGAGATCCCGTACCAGAACCGCCCTGTTCACAGCACTACTTGGAGCAGCCGTCATGGCAGCAACCCTCCCCGCGACTGGATCCGCGGCCGCGGCCGCGGATCCGCAGCGCCTGACCGTCGACCTCGACTCCTCCGAGGGCCCGGTGATGCTCGGCGCCAACGGCTCCCTCTACGGGCTCAGCGACGACGGTGTGCCCAGCGACGCCGTGATGGAGCCCCTGAAGATCACCAGCATCTCGCAGAAGCCGGAGGGCGGCGCCCAGCACCCCAACGGCGACGCGCTCACGGTCTCCAAGTCGTTCTTCCGCACGGGCGGCGGCGAGATCAACGTGATGATGCAGGACGTCTACGCCAAGTGGCCGTACGAGGACCTCGGCATCGACGACTACCTCCCCAAGGTCGACAAGATCGTCAAGGAGGTCTCGGCCGACCCGAACAGCGACCGGTTCGTCTACATCCCGTTCAACGAGCCCGACCAGATCTGGTACAAGCTCGACGTCGCCGACCAGGCCCAGTACGAGAAGAACCGCGACCGCTTCTTCAAGGACTGGAAGACGGTGTACCAGCGGATCCGCGCGATCGACCCGGACGCGCGGATCGCCGGCCCCAACGAAGCCGCTTACCACACACGCCTGTTGAAGGACTTCCTCGCCTTCGCCAAGCGGGAGAACGTCGTGCCCCAGGTGATGACCTGGCACGAACTCGGCTCCGGCTCCCTGCGCGACTTCCAGGCGCACTACGACGACTACCGCAAGCTGGAGCGCGCGGCGGGCGTCGCCCCGCTGAAGATCAACATCGACGAGTACGCCAACCGCCGCGACCTGTCCGTGCCCGGGCAGCTCGTGCAGTGGGTGTCGATGTTCGAGCGCAACAAGGTGTACGCCAACATGGCGTACTGGGACGCCGCCGGCAATCTCAGCGGCCAGGTGGTGCGCTCCAACATCCCCAACGGCGGCTGGTGGCTGTTCCGCTGGTACGCGGGCCTGACCGGGAACACCGTGAAGGTGACGCCGCCGCAGCCGAACACCGTCGACACCCTCCAGGGGCTCGCCTCCCTGGACACCTCCCGCCGCCAGGCCCAGGTGGTGCTCGGAGGCTCGGACGGCGACTCGGACGTGGTCGTGAAGAACGTCCCCCGCTCCGTGTTCGGCCGTACGGTCACCGCGACGGTCGCCGAGGCCGCCTGGTCCGGGTACGAGGGGCAGCACGCGGCTCCGCGGGTCCTGGCACGCGTCAAGGTGAAGGTCGCGCAGGACGGTTCGGCGACGGTTCCGCTGCGCGGCCTGCACAAGATGTCGGCGTACCGGATCGTCCTCACCCCCGGCGGCTCGGGCAGCCCGGCCGCCCCCTCCGTCCCGTGGTCGGCGTCGTACGAGGCGGAGGACGCGGCCCTGACCGACGGCAAGGTCTACACCCAGGGCACGGTGAGCAACGCCAACGGCTACGCGGCCTCCGGCACCAAGGACGTCGGCTCCCTCAACCAGCCCGGCAGCAAGGTCGCCTTCACGGTGAACGTGCCGAAGGACGGCACCTACGACCTGGCGATCCTCTACGGCAACCAGTCCGGCGGCCCCGCCACACAGAAGCTGATCGTCGACGGCGCCGACCCGGTGACGGTCACCTACCCCTCCACCGAGAACTGGACCTACCGCGCCAAGAAGGACGTCGGTATCCGACTGAAGGCAGGAACACACCAGTTGGTCTTGTCCAAGGGTGACGCCGAGGTCACGCTCGACCGGATCGACCTGACCACCCGCACCGGCGCGGCATCCGCGTCGTACGAGGCCACCCTGGCGGACATCAGCGGCAAGCCGTCGTACGACTACTCGTCCTCGGCCGGCGTGGGCACGGGCGCCCTGGTGCTGCGCTCGGGTGACAAGGCCGTCTTCGACGTCTACGCCCCGCGCGACGGCTACTACACGGTGACCCCGCGGACGTCGGCGGCGGTGAAGCTCGCGCTGCACGGCGAGACGGTCACGGCGGCGCCCGGCCGCCCGCTGCGGCTGTACCTCGTCGCGGGCAACAACCGGGTCGCGATGACGTCGGGCCACGCCGCCGTCCGCTCCCTCGACGTCTCCGGCGACGGCTCGGCCTCGGGCACCCTCTCCCACGAGGGAGCCTCGGCCACGCTCGCGGGTGGCGCGCGGCTCGTGGACTCCCCGCACGCGTCCGCCGGCTCGTACATCGGCTGGCTGGGCAACAGTGCGTCCAGCACAGCCGAGTTCACGGTGGACGCCCCCAGGTCCGGTCGCTACCTGCTGGTCGTCCACTACGCCCACAACGACCGCCGGGACAACGGCCACGCCTACAACACGGACATCATGTCCCGTACGGCGGACATCGAGGTCGGGGGTGCCGCGGCGCGGAAGGTCACCTTCAAGAACACCTGGAGCTGGGACGACTACTGGACGGTCGGCGTCCCGGTCGAGCTGGCGAAGGGCGCGAACAAGGTGACGTTCGGCAACGCCGGTGCCTGGGCACCGAACATCGACCGGATCGAGCTGGGCCGGGTCGTGGGCTGAGCCGTGCGGTGACGGGTGGGGTCGCGGAGGAGTGAGGCATCGTCCTGCGCACGAACCTCGGTGACGTCAGGTCAGCGGGCCCTGGTGCCGCAGTCCGCCGTGGAGGCGGGCTGCGGCACTGTCGCGTCGAGAGGTGATCCCTTTTCGGCCGGTCCCGGCGCGCGAGGACGCGCGGCGCGGTCTCCCTCCGTCCGCATCCCCTATGCTTCTACATACTTGTAGAAGTAAGCTCACGCACACGAAGGAGTGGACGCCACCATGGTGTTCAAACGACTGCTCGGCGCGCTCGGTGTCGGCGGCCCCACGGTCGACACCGTAGCCTGGGCGTGGTTCTCGGGGTGCGCACCGAGTTGTCGGTGGCGGGCGCGAAGGACAAGGGCGACCTGGACCAGCTGAACGTCTCACCGCTGCCCGTGCAGGAGTCCGTACTCGAAGCCCTCGGCGGGCTCGGGTTCGGTTTCAAGTCGGCCGACCTCGAGTACGGCCGCATCGGCGGGACGGGCCAGCGGCTGCCCTTCTACCAGGAGATCGAACTCGTCCCCTCACCGCGGTACGCGCAGCAGGTCAACGAGATCGAGTTGACGTTCCTGGCGAACCCGGGCGGCATGGAGATCGTCCTGGAGGCGGACAAGCGGGGTGGCTTCCTGCCGTCGGGCGGTGACGCGCTCACCCGGTTCACCGTGTCCCACGACGGGGTGGAGCAGCAGGACTGGCCCTCGACCGTCGACGGCTGGATGCGGCAACTGGTCGAGCACCGGGCGTCGTACGGCTCCCCCGCCGGATACGGCTCGCCCATGGGCCACGGCTCCCCCATCCCCTTCGGGCCGGGCGGGCACGGGCACGAGGGGCAGCACCATGACGGCCGCCGCTCGGGCCCGGGCATGGGCACGGCCGTCGCCGCGGGTGCGGCCGGACTCGCCGTCGGGGTCGTCGGCGGCATGGTCGCGGGCGAAGTCGTCGACGAGGTCGGTGACTTCTTCGAGGGCGACGAGGAAGACGAGGGCTGACACCGGGCGCCGCGGCCCCCGGCCCCTCAAAGAGGCGTCGCCGCGTGCAGGATGAGGACCATCGTCACCGCCGAGTTCGCGGACGACATCGCCGAGACGGCCGTCCCCGCGGCGGCGCCCCACGCCGCCAGCCCGACCGCCGTGAACACCGGCGGCCAAAGGTGCACGGCGGGGGCCGGTCCGAGCAGCGCCGCGACCCGGCGGGGCACCGGTCCGGGAGCGGCGAGTCCCGCGAGCGTGGGCAGTGGGGTGCCCCGCGAGACGAGCGCGGCCGTGCCGATCGCCCTCGCCACCGTGCGGCGGCTGCCGATCGCCCGGGCCGCCTCCTCGTCCGCCCACCGCTCGGCCGTGTACGCCACGGCGGTACGCAGCGGCCGCAGGAACGGGTTGGCCAGGGCCGCCAGCCGCACGGCGAGCAGGAAGCGGTCGTGACGTGCGGCGAGGTGCGCCCGCTCGTGGGCGAACAGAGCCCGCCGCTCGGCCGGCCGGAGCCGGTCCAGCAGGGCCGTGGTCACCACGACACGGCCACGCCCCGCGACGGCACGCGACACAGGACCACTGCGGCGCCACCCGGGCGGCAACGCGTACGCGTAGGGCGCGGCGTCGGGCAGCACCGCCACCTCCGTCCCCCGCAGTCCGGCCAGGGCGAGATGCGCCTGACGGCGTACCCGCCCGTGCCGCCGCACCGTCCGCACGCAGGCGACCACCACCGCGCACAGCGCGGGGATCGCGGCCTTGCCCACGACCTCGTCGTACGGCACCGCCGCCCGCACCTCGGGGTCGGACCAGCCGTCCGGCAGCGGATTGCCGGGCAGCTGGGCGGTGCCGACGACCATCACCAGCGCCAGGCACACCGTGCTGCACAGCGCCAGCACCACGGCCAGCACCGTCAGCAGCCGGGTCGCGGTGCGCGGATGCAGATGCTGCTCGGCGAGGCGGGCGACCGGCCAGGCCGTGAGCGGCAGGACCAGCGGCAGAAAGACGAACACCCCCATGAGGCCTCAGTCTTCCCCTTCGCTCTGGGCCTGATCCAGCAGGTCGCGCAGCAGCCGCTCCTCGTCCGGACCGAGGCCGGTGACGAAGCTGGCCAGCACGGCCCCGCGGTCGCTCTCGGCGTCCAGCACCTTGCGCATCTTGCGCGCGGCCAGGCCCGCCTGGTCCGAGGCCGGTGTCCAGGCGAAGGACCGGCCGACCCGCTCCCGGGTGACCGCGCCCTTGTCCAGCAGCCGGGTCAGGATCGTGATCACCGTCGTGTACGCCAGGTCGCCGCCGAGGCGTTCCTGCACCCAGCCGGCCGTGGCCGGGCCGTCCGCCTCCCGCAGCGCGAGCAGCACCAGCGCCTCCAGCTCACCCTGTCCCCGCCGGGGACGCTGCCCGGGATCCGTCACCGCCCTGCCTCACTTTCGCCGCTGAGGGTTGCCCTTGCGGACATCGTATAGATCCACCGGCCCGATCCCACCTACTTCTACATTGATGTAGATTTCAGAGTGGCATCCGCACCGCACACGTCAAGCGCTCAAGAAGGAGTACCCCGTGGGAGTTTCCCTGTCCAAGGGAGGCAACGTCTCGCTCAGCAAGGAGGCGCCCGGTCTCACCGCCGTCCTGGTCGGCCTGGGCTGGGACGTGCGCACGACCACCGGCACCGACTACGACCTCGACGCCTCCGCCCTGCTCCTCGACGCCTCCGGCAAGGTCCCCTCGGACCAGCACTTCGTCTTCTACAACAACCTCAAGAGCCCCGACGGTTCGGTCGAGCACACCGGCGACAACCTCACCGGTGAGGGAGAGGGCGACGACGAGTCCGTCAAGGTGAACCTGGCCGCCGTACCCGCCGGCATCGACAAGATCGTGTTCCCGGTGTCCATCCACGACGCCGAGAACCGGGGCCAGAGCTTCGGCCAGGTCAGCAACGCCTTCATCCGGGTCGTGAACCAGGCGGGCGGCCAGGAGATCGCCCGCTACGACCTGTCCGAGGACGCCTCCACCGAGACCGCGATGGTCTTCGGCGAGCTCTACCGGCACGGCGCGGAATGGAAGTTCCGTGCCGTCGGCCAGGGCTACGCCTCGGGCCTGGCCGGGATCGCCTCCGACTTCGGCGTCAACGTCTGACACGGACCGACCGCGCCGCCGGACCCGCCCGCGTGCGGCCGGGCCCGGCGGCCGCATCAGCAACCGACCGGGAGACCCTGTGGCCGACCTGTCCCGCCTCCGCCCGGACGACCGCGCGGACTTCGACGCCGTCCTGCGTCACGCGCTGGGCACCGCGGACATCCGTGGCGCCCTGGGCGCCGACCCGACCGGCCGGGCGGCAGCGCACCTGCGCGCCCACGCGCTCGCCCACGCCGACGACATCGCGGCGGCGGCCGACGAGCCGTACCGCTCCTACCTCGCCGTGCGCAGGGCCGCCCGGCGCGAGGCCCGGGGTCCGCTCGGCGCCGGCAATCTGCTCACGGCCCTCGCGGTGCTCACACCGCTCGTGGCGGGCACGTCCGCCGCGGCGCTGCTCCTGATCGGCGGTCTGCTGCACGTCGCCGACGCCCTCGGCCCGTTGCCCGGATCGCTGGTCGCGGCCGGCTGGACCCTGGCGCTCGTGGCGGCCGTGACCGGCCTCGTCACCCTGGCCGCCCTGCTGCACACGGCCCTGCGCCGACGCGGCGCGCCCCCGGCCGCCGGCCAGGTGGAGCACGCCCGACTGGTCTGGCGGCAGGAGCTGCTCGACCGCGGAATGCTGCCGCACCTGCGCAGGCACCTAGTGCCGCGTCCCGAGACGGCGATCACGCCGTGCTCCCCGCCCGGTACGCTCGCGCCGTGCCCGGCCCGGGCGAGAGAGGACAGGACACCATGTTCGGACTGAGCGAGCTCGCGATCATTCTCGTCGTCGTCATAGCCGTCATCGGAGTGAAGAAGCTCCCCGAGCTGACCCGCTCGGCCGGCAAGGCGGCCCGCATCCTCAAGGCCGAGGCCCGCGCGGCGAAGGACGAGGAGGCCGGGACGGCCCCCGCGCCACGGGTGGTCCAGGGCGAGATCGTCCCGCCGGGCACCGGCACGGTCCCGCCCGGCGCCCGGGCGGCGGGCGCCCCGGACCACCCCTGATCCGTCCCCGTGACTACAGCGTGCGCTCCAGGCGGTCGGCCACGAGCCTGACGAAGCGCGCCGGGTCCTTGGGCTGGCCGCCCTCGGCGAGCACCGCCAGGGTGTGGAGCAACTCGGCGGACTCGGCGAGCTCGGTACGGTCCTCGCTCGCCTGGTACGCCTGGTGCAGGCCCTTCACCAGCGCGTGGCCGGGGTTGAGCTCCAGGATCCGCTTGGTGCGCGGCACCTCCTGGCCCATCGCCCGGTACATGTTCTCCAGGGCCGGGGTCAGGTCGTGCGCGTCCGAGACGATGCAGGCCGGGGAGACCGTGAGCCGTGTGGAGAGGCGGACCTCCTTGATGTCCTCGTCGAGCTGCTCCCGCATCCAGCCGAGCAGCCCGGCGTACTCCTCGGCCTGCTTCTCCCGCTCCTCGCCGGCCTTCTCCCCGCCCTCGCCGTCGAGGTCGATCTCGCCCTTGGCGACGGACCGCAGCTTCTTGCCCTCGTACTCGCCGACGGCGTCGACCCAGACCTCGTCGACGGCGTCGGTGAGCAGCAGGACCTCGATGCCCTTGTCCCGGAACGCCTCCATGTGCGGGGAGTTCTCGATGCTCTGCCGGGACTCGCCGGTGATGAACCAGATGTCGTCCTGGCCGTCCTTCATCCGCTCCACGTACTGCGCGAGCGTGGTCGGCTCCTCGTCGGAGTGCGTGGTCGCGAACGAGGAGACGGCGAGGATGGCGTCGCGGTTCTCGGAGTCGGTGACCAGGCCCTCCTTCAGGGCGGTGCCGAACTCACGCCAGAACGTGCCGTAGCGCTCGGCGTCCTTGGTCATGACCTCCTTGACCGTGGACAGCACCTTCTTGGTCAGCCGGCGCTGCATCATCCGGATGTGCCGGTCCTGCTGGAGGATCTCGCGGGAGACGTTGAGCGAGAGGTCCTGCGCGTCGACGACGCCCTTGACGAAGCGGAGGTAGGGCGGCAGCAGCGCCTCGCAGTCGTCCATGATGAAGACGCGCTTCACATACAGCTGGACGCCGCGCTTGAAGTCCCGCGTGAACAGGTCGTGCGGGGCGTGCGAGGGGACGAAGAGCAGGGCCTGGTACTCGAAGGTGCCCTCGGCCTGGAGCCGGATCGTCTCCAGGGGCTCGCGCCAGTCGTGGCTGATGTGCTTGTACAGCTCGTGGTACTCGTCGTCGGACACCTCGTCGCGCGAGCGCGCCCACAGGGCCTTCATGGAGTTCAGCGTCTCGGGCTCGGGCGCGCCCTCCCCGTCGCCCGCCTCCGGAACCATCCGGATCGGCCAGGTGATGAAGTCCGAGTAGCGCTTGACGATCTCCCGGATCGTCCACTCGGAGGTGTAGTCGTGCAGCTGGTTCTCGGGGTCGGCGGGCTTGAGGTGGAGCGTGACGGACGTGCCCTGCGGCGCGTCGTCGACCCTCTCCAGGGTGTACGTGGCCTCGCCGCGCGACGTCCAGCGCGTCCCCTGGCTCTCGCCGGCGCGCCGGGTCACCAGCGTCACCTCGTCCGCCGCCATGAAGCCGGAGTAGAAGCCGACACCGAACTGCCCGATGAGTCCGTCCGCCCCGGCCGCGTCCTTGGCCTCCCGCAGTTCCTCCAGGAACGCGGCCGTACCCGAGTTGGCGATGGTGCCGATGAGCTGCCCGACCTCGTCGTACGACATGCCGATGCCGTTGTCGCGCACCGTGAGGGTGCGGGCCTCCTTGTCGATGTCGAGCTCGATGTGCAGGTCCGACACGTCGGCGTCGAGCGAGTCGTCGCGCAGCTTCTCCAGACGCAACTTGTCGAGCGCGTCGGAAGCGTTGGAGACGAGCTCCCGCAGGAAGACATCCTTGTTCGAGTAGACCGAGTGGATCATCAGCTGGAGCAGCTGACGTGCCTCTACCTGGAACTCAAACGTTTCGGTCGTCATGGTTCGCGAATACCTCACAGGTCCCACAGTCGGCTCAACTGGTGGCTGCCACTCTAAAACACCAAGTCAGGCCGGGGCACCGGAAGTCAGACGAGGTGGGCGAAGACGACCAGGTTCTCGGTGTAGTCGCGGGCCTGCCGGTCGTAGGAACCCGCGCAGGTGATGAGCCGGACCTGGGCGTCCGGTGTGTCGCCGTACACGCGGTCGCTGGGGAAGGAGTCCTTCGCGAAGGACTCCGTGGCGTCGACGACGAAGGTCGCCTTGCCGCCGTCGGCCCGCGCCACCTGGAACCGGTCGCCCTTCTTCAGCTCGCCGAGCCCGGCGAAGACGGCCGGGGAGGTCACGGTGTCCACGTGCCCGGCGATGATCGCGGTACCGGCCTCTCCCGGTGTGTGGCCCTTGGCGTACCAGCCGACGAGGTTGGTGTCGTTCGGCGGCGGGGGCTCCAGTTGCCCGGAACGGCCGATGGCGAGGTCGGTGAAGGGCGCGTCGACCGAGATCTTGGGGATGAGCAGGCGCACCGGCCGGGACCGCGGCAGATGCGGGCCTGCCCCGGAGGCGGCGGACCGGTGC
This sequence comes from Streptomyces hawaiiensis, assembly GCF_004803895.1. Lineage (NCBI taxonomy): Bacteria > Bacillati > Actinomycetota > Actinomycetes > Kitasatosporales > Streptomycetaceae > Streptomyces > Streptomyces hawaiiensis. Next base: position 1,130,780 of record NZ_CP021978.1, read on the forward strand.
GGCGCGGCGGATGTGGACGGCGTGTCGGGCAGGTCGGGGACGGCCGAGGTGGCGGCCACGGCCGGCGGCGCGTGCGGCGGGCCGGCGGCGTCGGACGACCCGTCGCGGCCGCCGACCAGGCTCACCGTCAGGACGAGGGCGGCCACCACCCAGAGCACCGTCACGAGGGTGCGCAGCCGCCGCTTCGACGGTTCGGGGCGGGGGTCGGGAAGAGCGGGGGGAACGGCTGCCATCAAGGACCACCTCATTCGGGCACGGCGGCGGGGCGCGGGACGACGAGCCGGGCCGCCGCGACGCGAGGGGCACGTGCGGCGGCCACGGCGGCTGTGCGGTCAGGACTCGGTCATGCGGCGCCCTGCGAGGCCTTCTGGCGTCGCAGCGCGTACAGGCCGGTGCCGGCCACGGCCAGCGCCGCCAGCCCGCCGGCGGTCACGCCCGGCGCGGAGGCCAGCCCGCCGCCACCGGTGTGCATGCCGCCGCGCGGCTTGTCGTGCTTGTCGTGCTTGCCCTCCCAGGAGCCCTTCTCGTGCTCGTCGTGCTTGCCGTGCTCCTCGTGCTTGCCCTCTTCGTCGCGCTTGTCGCCGTAGCCGTCCTCTTCCTGCTCGCCGCCCCAGTCGTCCTCGCCGCGCTCGCCGTCCTTGTACGTGTCCGGGTCGTGCTTGGGGTTGTCCCAGTCGTCGTCCGCGGTCACCGCGGCCAGCGCTCCGCCACCCGTGTGCATCCCGCCGTGCGGCTTGTGGTGCTTGCCGTCCTTGTGGTGCTTGTCGTGCTTGCCCTCCCAGGCATCCTTCCCGTGCCCGTTGTCCTTGCCGTGCTCCTCGTGCTTGCCCTCTTCGTCGCGCTTGCCGGCGTAGCCGTCCTCGTCGTGCTCGGAGCTGTCCCAGTCGTCGTCCGCGGTCACCGCGGCGGCCAGCGCTCCGCCACCCGTGTGTACGCCGCCGCGCGGCTTGTCGTGCTTGCCGTCCTTGTGGTGCTCCTTGCTGTAGGAAGTGGTGTCGTGGTCCCGGTCGCCCATCGTCTCGGCGTAGGCGGCGGGCGCGGCGATCGCGAGGGCGGCCGTGGCAGTGGCCGTCGCGAGCAGCATGCGGGCAGAGCGCATCGGTGAGTCCTTCCGTCGCGAGCCGGGCAGCTGACCCCTCGCCAGCTCACGAGACCCGGTCTCGACGTGAACCACCGTCAGTCACGCCGGGCCGTCCCACCATCCAGGGGCGTTCACACGGGTTACGAGGGCACTCTGACGGCGGCACGCCCCGGATGTCCGGCCGTCGCCGCGGGGACCCCGAGGTCGCTCCCCGTCAGCGGCGCCCGAACCCTCGGTGCGTCATGCGGGCCGGGTCCGGATCGGCCAGCTGGGCCGCCATGCCGACGAGGACCAGCCCGCCCGCGATGAGCAGCCCCTGGGACAGGGCGATGCCGCAGCCCAGCACGGCGACGCCGAGTGCCAGCCCCCACCAGGCACCGGTACGCCGGTACTCCCGGGGCCGGACGGGGCGGCCGGACCTCATGGCCCGGGTGAACCGGGGGTCCTCCCGCTCGAGTCGTGCTTCGAGATCGACCAGACGGTGGTCTTCGGACTGGGGCACGGCTTCTCCTTCCCGGAACCCGAGCGCTTCGAGGCAGGGCACGGCCGAGGCCATGACAAGTCCTGGGGTGTCGGGCCCTGCGGCGGTACGGAGGGAGACAGGCCGCCGATGCGGCGGTGCGGCCGGCCGCGGCTGTCTCACCAGGGCTTCAGCTTCTCCCTCCTCCGGCGGCTTCCACCATCAGGCCCCACCCCCATCCTTCCCGGTGGCCGCCCCCCATGAACGCCCGGCCGACAGACGGGTGTTCGGTCCGAGGGTGGATGCTGTCACGGATGGCGACGCGGCCGGGCAGCGCACACGCTCGGTGAGGACGGTCTCCAGGAGGCGGTACGCGGTGCCCTTGTTCTGGCGGATCTTCCAGCTGAACGCCCTCGTGCTCATCGCGGCCACGGCACTGCTGCCGGGCCCGGTGACCGTGTCCACGCCGGTTCTGCTCACCGAGGCCGCGGTGCTCACGGCGGGACTCGCCGCGCACGCCCTGCTGCCGCGGGCCGGTCCCGCCCCGCTCCAGGGGGCGAGACGGGCCATGGCGACGATCGGCCTGCCGCGTCCGGCGGTCGGTGGGCAGCCCGAGGTCGCCGAGCTGATCACGGCCGTGCCGGGCCACCATGCGGAGCGAGCCGTTCCTGTGTCCCGGGGCCGTCGACGCGCTGATCCGCGACCACCTCGGCCGTGTCCGTGAGGGCCACGCACCGTCCTCCCGGGCCATCACCGGCCGCGAGGAGGAGATCCTCAAGCTCGTCGCCGATGGCCACACCGCGCAGCAGATCGCCGGCCTGCTGGTCATCAGCCCCAGGACGATGGGGCGGCCCCGCGCCAAGCTGCTCCAGAAGCTCGGCCTGAAGGACCGTCTGGAACTGACCCGCTACGCCATCCGTGTCGGCCTGATCGAGCCCTGAGCGCGTCCGCGACCGGCCCGCCCGCTAGCGCTCGGCCTCGGCGTGCCGGGGAGCGGAGGGCGAGCCGGCGCCCTCGGGCTCGTTGTCGTACGCCGGGGCCGTGGGGCGGGGCAGGAGGTCCTGCCCCGCCCGGAGCGCGCGGGCGAGCAGGGGGGCGTGTCCGGCGGCGATGGGGCCGAGGACCGCGAGGACGAGGACGTACCCGGCGATGAACGGGGCGAGCCGGGCGTCGAGTCCGGCGCCGGCGGCCATGGCGGCCAGGATCAGCGCGAACTCCCCGCGGGCCACGAGGGTCGTGGCGATCTCGGCGGCGGTCTCGATGCCGTAGCGGTACACACGGGCGACGAGGAGACCCGCGAGGACGTTCATGACGAGGGTCAGTGCGGCCGCCGCGGCGACCGGTCCGGCGACGGAGACGACGTCGCCGGGGTCGATGGAGAGTCCGAAGGCGAAGAAGAAGATGGCCGCGAAGGCGTCGCGCAGCGGATGCACCAGTTCCCGTATGCGCGGGCCGGAGGGGGTGCCCGCCAGGATCAGGCCGACCATGAACGCGCCGATGGCGTCGGCGACTCCGAGGACCTCGGCGACTCCCGCCACCAGGACGGCCGCGCCGAGGAAGCTGATGACGAGCAGTTCGTTGTCGCGGGTCGCGATGAGCCGCCCGACGAGTTTCGTGCCGTAGCGGGCCGCGGCGGCCAGCAGCAGCAGGAAGCCGAAGGCCTTGGCGCCCTGCAGGACCATGTCGCCGACGCCCTGGGCGCCGCTGATGACCGGCTGGAGGGCGGCCAGGTACAGGGCGAGGAAGATGTCCTCGACCACGATGACGCCCAGGATGAGGCGGGTCTCCGGGCGGCCGATGCGGCCCAGGTCGATGAGGATCTTGGTGACGATGGCGGACGAGGAGATCCCGAGGACACCGGCGAGGACCAGCGCCTCCCGGACGCCCCAGCCCAGGGCGAAGCCGAATCCCAGCCCCGCGCCGACGTTGAGCAGCAGGTAGATCCCGCCCGCCGTCAGCAGGCGCCGGCCACCGCTCTTGAGGTCGTCGAGATGGAACTCCAGGCCCAGGTAGAACAGCAGCAGCACGAGCCCGAGCGCGGAGAGCATCTCGAAGTCGTGTGCGTCCTGGACGATGACGAGGCCCGGGGTGTGGGGGCCGAGCAGGATGCCCGCGAGCATGAACAGCGGGATCGTCGGGAGTCCGATCCTGCCGCCGAGGCGGGCGAGGAAGGCGGCGGCCAGGAAGGCTCCGCCCATGGCGAGAAGGCTGTCAGCGTGTCCCACGGATCACCACCTTCGTGGACGCGCAGGCGGATCGTTTCACCGATCGGGGATGGATAGGGGCTCCTCCTTCAAGGGGCTTGACGGCAGCGTCGTGCGCCTCTCGGCAGCGCGGCAGGGGCCGTGCGGTCGGTGCGCGTCCCGGGGCCGCGGCCATGACGATAGGCGCGGCGGCCCGGGCGGTGCCGCAAGCCTCACACGGGCCCCGGACCCGTGACCATCGGTGCCGGCACCCACATCCGGGCGGGTGCGACACCCATCCTCGACGAGGCGCCCCCGTCAGACCTGCCGGTGCTCGATGCCCAGGAGGCTCGCCGCCGCCCGGAAGTCGGCGCCGTGGTGACCGACCGCGAGGGACCAGTGGTGGCCGACACCCGTGGCGCTCCAGGCGTCGACCCACTCACCGGGGTCGCGGCCGAAGTCGACGCGGCTGGTGGTGTTGCCGATCTCCAGCAGCGGTCCGGGTACGACGGTGCCCTCGGAGGTGACGAAGGACAGGCCGCCGTCGGCGTCCTGGCCGAGGCCGAGCAGGGTGACGGGCCCCTGCCGGACGTCGAACTCCACGCTGACGCCCCAGCCGCGTTTGCCGTGGTAGACGCCGAGGCCGCGCAACAGCGGATCGCGGGCGCCGACGGCGAGGTGGGCGGGGCCGTCGTGGCCCATCTCCACCACGCCGTCCTCGAAGTTGAGGGCCTGGATCTCGGTGAAGGAGCCTGCGGCGCCGGCGCTCTGGGTCGCGAGCTGGGCGACGGACGTGCGCAGTTCGTACTCGCCGGCCGCGGGCACGCCCCGGGCGGTCAGCAGGGAGGCGCCGAGGATCATGCCGGCGCCGAGCCGCTCGTGCAGTTCACCGTCGAGGCCGCGGTGGTAGTAGGCGAGGCTGTCGAGTCCGAAGTCGGCGACCAGCCGGTCCAGGGCGACGGACACCGTCGCGCCCCAGGCGAAGTCCTCCTCCACCACGCTCTCGTCGAGGGTGAAGATCTGCCGGGCCAGGGCCATCCGCTCCCGGGTCTCCGCCTCGGTCACCCGCTCCACTCGGTGCCGCAGGTCGTCGAACTCCAGGACCTCCACATGCGAGCCGAACGTCGTGGCCAGCAGCGTCGGATCGGTCTGCACATCGAGCATGCCGGGATACACGTGCCCCATGAGGCCGTGCCGGGCGTGCCGGAGCGCGGCGCGGATGTGCGCGGCCCGGATCCACTGCTCGATGCGCCGCCAGGCGGACTCCTGGCGCAGCCAGCCCGACACCGACCGGAAGGGGATGCCTGCGCGCCGGAAGACGTTGCCCACCTCGGGGACGGGGCACTGCCCGCAGTAGGCCAGCCAGGCCCCGGTGTCGAAGGAGGCGTGGTCCATCTTCTCGGACGGCTGGAGGTCGATGACCAGGACCGGCGTGTGCGAGCGCTGCGCGATCGGCAGCACCATCGACGAGGTGAGGTACGTCGTCAGGAACAGCACGATCAGATCGCAGTCGGCCCGCCGCAGCTCCTCGGCGGCGCGGGCGCCCTCCCGGGCGTCGGAGACGAACCCGGCGTCGGTCACCTCCGCGTCCATCTCCCGCAGACGCGCGGCGACATGGGCGGCCGACTCCTCCAGCCGCGGGAGGAGGCCGGGGAACTGCGGCCAGTACGTGCCGAGTCCGCCGGCGACCAGTCCGATCCGGGTGCGGCGCCGGGTGACCGGCGGGAGCAGGTCGTGCAGGGCGGCGGTCCGTCCGGCCGCGCGGTCCGCGGTCGTTGCCATGGTCAGTGCTCCTTGTCGGAAGGGCCGGCGGGCGAGGTGCTGGGGACGCGCAGGTGCGCATCCGCTCCGTCCCGCACGGCGCTCGCGGCACGCGGGACCAGGACGCGGATGATGAACACGCCCGCGAACGCCGCCGCCGTCATGCAGGCGGTGATCGTCCAGAGCAGGACGGACGGGCTGTGGTCGGCGAGGGCCGGGGTGAAGAACGCGGCGACCGCGAAGACGCCCCGGGACAGGGCGTAGGTGAGACCCTGGGTGGTGCCGCGGGTGTCCGCGGGCAGCGTGAGCTGCGACCACACCTTGTAGTTGGCCTCTCCGGCGAAGGGGTTGGAGAGCTGGTAGAGCACGAAGAAGACGAGCATGCCGGCGAGTGCGCCCGCGGTCAGGGACGCGATGACGAAGGCGAGGATCTGCACCACCGCGGCCACGTGGAACAGCCGGTCCCGCCAGGGGCTGTCGGCGACCCGCACGAAGGCGAACGTCAGCAGCACCCCGATCGGGATGAAGGCCAGGTTGATCCCGGTGGCCAGGCTCTGCGAGGCGTCGCTGACGGTGACGAGCAGATAGGTGCCGAACTGACCGAAGGTGTTGGCCCCGAGGCCCCAGGTCACGTAGAAGACGAACGTCGCGGCCATCGGCAGCAGGGCCGCTCGCGTCCATACGCTGTTCAGGGAGATCGCTTCCGGGGCGGTTGCGGTATCCGTCCGCGGCGGCTCGGACAGTTTCAGCCGGGACCGGAGGGCCCAGGTGACGAGTGCCGCGACGGCCAGTTGCCCGGTGATCAGCCGGGCCCCGGTCATGCCCGTGGTGGACAGGACGAAGCCGAGGAAGATGGCGACGGCGATGCCCAGCATCCACATGACCTGTGTGAACGCCACCAATCTGCCCCGGGCCCAGGGGGGCGCCGCGTCCGAGACCACGGCGAGGGACGTCGGCAGGTCGGCGCCGGCCGCGAGCCCGGCGATCAGGACGCCGATCAGCAGGGTGATGTCGTCCGGCGCGAGCGTGATGACGAGTGCGCCGATCGCGAAGCAGAAGATGTCCCAGTTGTAGACGCGGCGGCGGCCGAAGAGGTCGGCGAGCCGTCCGCCGACGAGGGATCCCACGGCGATGCAGCCGGTGACGATCGCGCTGATCGCTCCGGCCATCCACACGCCCATGTCGTAACTGTCGCGGTAGATGGCCAGGTTGACGGAGATGCTCACGATCAGCCCGGCGTCGAGATAGGAGGCCATGCCCGACAGGGCGGCGGCTTTCCAGAGCGGTGTGGGGATGGGGCGGGTACCGGCCATGATGCGACTCCGTCGTCTGGTGACATCGCGGTTCCGGGGGCCTGGTCGCAGCGAATATAGGGCGAGAAAAACGTTGCAACAAGGTGTCGCGCGCGTATGGGTGACGTGACGTCGGCCCCCCGGCTCCGGGGGGAGATGTGGCGTGGCCGCTCCAGCTCGCCTACGGTGAAGAGGGCCTAAAAACGTTTTAGGGGAAGGACCGTGTCCGTGATCTCCCCAGAGCTCCGGCGACTGTTCGACGACCCGCCCCGCGACTTCGGCCCCACTCCCCTGTGGTGGTGGTCGGGTGCGAAGGTCACCCGTGAGCGACTCGCCTGGCAGTTACGGGCGTTCGCGAAGGGCGGGGTCCACAACCTCGTCGTCATCAATCTGGCCCCGGCCGGCCCGGCGTTCGGGGCCCGGGCCGACGATCCGGCGTGGTTCGGCGAGGAGTGGTGGGCGCGCTTCACCGACGCCTGCGAGATCGCGGCGGAACTGGGCACACGGCTGTGGTTCTACGACCAGATCGGGTTCTCCGGGGCCAATGTGCAGGGCGGTGTGACACGGCGTCACCCGGAGGCGGCCGGACTCGCGCTGCGCTGCCGTGACGTGCGCGTCCGGCGGGGCGCCGTCGCCCTGACGGAAGCCGGGACGCCGCTGGCCGCGTACTCCCGGCAGGGCCGGCGGCTCGACCTCGCCTCGAGCGGGCACATCGCCGCCCCCGACGGAACCGAGGTGCGGCTCGTCACCACCGTCCCCACCGCGTTCGACTACCTGGACCCGCACGCCGTGGGCCTGCTGATGGACACGGTCCACCACGCGTACGACCGCCGCGTACCGCAGTACCTGGGCACCGTCATCGCGGGCAGCTTCCAGGACGAACTGCCCGGCACCAACGCCTGGAGCCACCGGTTCGCCGACGAGTTCCGCGCCCGACGCGGCTATGACCTGCTCGACCACCTGCCGGCCCTGTTCGGCACGGACGCGGGCGTGCCGGAGGGGAAGATCCGCGCCGACTACTACGGGGTCCGCGCGGAGCTGACCGAGGAGGCCCTGTTCCGGCCGCTCGCCGCCTGGCACCGCGAGCGCGGTCTGCTGCTGGGCAGCGACCAGAGCCACCCCGCCCGCGCCGGCTACCCGGCCCAGTCCACACAGATCTACACCGACTACTTCCGCACCCACCGCTGGTACGGCGCCGCCGGCAGCGACCACCACGGCGACGCCAAGGTGCACTCCTCCATGGCCCACCTCTACGGCCACGAGCGTGTCTGGATCGAGGCGTTCCACTCCTCCGGCTGGGGCGGCACCCTGGAGGACACCTACGCCTGGCTGCTGCCGTTCCTGCGCAGCGGCGCCAACCTCTACAACCCGCACGCCACTTACTTCGGCACAGCGGGCGGCTGGTTCGAGTGGGCACCGCCGTCCACCGACTGGCGCCAGCCCTACTGGAAGCAGTACCCGGCGTTCTCCCGGGCCGTGGCGCGGATCTGCTCGATCATGTCGTGGGGCGGTTACGCGGCCGAGGTGGCGGTGCTGCACCCCACCGCCACGATGCAGGCGCTCGTCCCGCTGGACGCGCCGGTCCGGCACTTCGGCGACGGCCGGCTGGGCGACGGCCACGCCCGGGCCGACGAGACACAGCGTCACTACCTGGACCTGTGCGGCACGAACAACTGGCTCGGCCCGCACGCCGGTGCCCTGGACCGGCGCGGGATCTCCTTCGACGTCGTCGACGACGACTCGGTACAGCGCGCCGAGGCCGCCGACGGCGCCCTGCGGATCAGGGACCTGGCGTACCGCGCGGTGCTGTTGCCCTCGGCGGGCGTGCTGGAGGAGGGGACGGCGCGCCGGCTGGCCGAACTGCTCGACGCGGGAGGGCGGGTGGTGGTCGTGGGCCGTCCGCCCGGGTCGGCGGCGGGCCGGTCCGGTGACGACGCGGTCGTGGCGGCCCTGCTCGCCCATCCCCGGCTGGAGCGGGTGTGCGACCCCCAGGCCGCCGCCGAGGCGGTGGCCGACGCGGCCGGGCACGCGACGGGCGAGGTACCGTTGCTCGTCCGGCGGAGGGGGAACGAGGCAGTGGCACTGGTCACGGCCGCCTTCCCGGAGATCGGCGCGCATCCGCTGCGACCCGGCTCCGCGCCCGGGCCCGTCCGCGCCTCGTCCGTCACGGTCCGGGCGGGCGTCGCGGAGGCCGAGGTCTGGAACCCGGCGACCGGCTCCCGCAGCCCGGCCCGCGTCACGGTCGCCGGCGACGGTGCCCTCTCGACCATCGAGGTGCCGCTGGACGGCGCCCCGGCGGCCCTGGTCGTCTGGCGTGAGGGCCGTCCCGCGCCGACGCCCTCCGCGGGCGGCACGTCTGTCCGGCTGCTCGACGTCTCGGCCGGCTGGCACGGCCGGCTGGTCCCCACGATGGACAACACCTGGGGCGATCTGGCGCTGCCCCCGGGAGCGTCCGTGCAGGAGCCGCAGATCTGGGCCATGGAGTGGACCGAGGGGGCGGTGTGGCAACGGACCCGGGTCACCTACGGCAACCGGGTCCGGATCCTGCCCCCGGTGCCGCTCGACCGGGCCCCCGAGCCGCTGGACGCGGCGTGCGCCGAGCGGGTCCTGTCCGGTGAACTTCCCCTCGTACCGCCGGACTCGGGCTGGGAGAGCGGGGTCTACTCGTCGAGCCGTGGCATCCCCGGCCAGGGCGGGCTGCTGGGCACCAAGGGGCTGGTGAACGAGGAGTTCGTACGCGTCCCCGTGCCGGTCGGCTCAACGGCCGCCCGGGTCCGGGCGATCGTGGAGACCGGCCGTCGGGGGCCCGCCGAGCTGCACGTCGGCGCGGAGTCGGTCAAGCGGGTGTGGTGGAACGGGGAACCGCTGGGCCCGTGCGGCGGCTACCTGGCTTCCGCCCCGGTCACGGTGGTCCGCGACCGCAACGTGCTCGAGTACGAGCTGTCGGACGCCCAGGACCGGCCCTCAACGATCTCGGCCGCCGCCGGCACGCCGCTCGGGAGTTTCTTCTGCCTCTCCGAGCCGGGCGGGCTGGGGCCGCGCCCGCGGTTCATGCGCCCGCCCGACGGGGTCCGGCCCGACGGCCGGGTCGCCTACCGCGCACGGCTCCGGGCCCCGGCCGGCGATGCGCGGGCGGTGCTCGTCGTGGGAGCCGCCTCGGCGGTGACGGTGCTGCTCGACGGGGACGTGGTGGCGCGGCAGGAGAAGGTGGAGTACTACGAGGCGGACTGGGGCGCGGTGCCGATGTTCTTCCGTCACGAGCCGGAGCTCGGGGCGGGTGAGCACACGCTGGAGGTCGTGGCCGACAGCGCCGATGTCCGGGACGCTGTGTTCGTCGACCTGGTGGCGCGTTCGGGGTCCGAGGTGACGGCCCTGGTCAGCGGCGCCGGCTGGGAGGCCGAGACGGGCGCGTGGCGGGGCCTGACCGTCGAGGACGCGCGCAGGCGGGGCGAGTTGCGGCACTGCCACGCCGCCGTACGGCCGCACCCGCTGCCGGACACCGCGTGGCTGGGCGGCCCTCCGGTGCTCGGCGGTGCCGTATGGCCGTCGCGCTCCACCGATGACGTCCAGGCGTCGCCGCAGCGTTTCCGGTTCGTCGTTCCGCCGGGAACGGTGTCGCTGGAGCTGCCGTTGGCGCTGCCGGCACGGGTGCGGGTCGGGGACGGGGAGGAACTGGCTTTGGAGGGTGACCGTCTGACGCTCCATGAGCCGCTGTCGGTGCCTGCCCCGGTCGAGGTGGTCACCGAGCCCACGGCCGTCCTGCGGGGCGGCTCCGCCTGGCGCGGGCCGGTTTTGGTGCGGACCGTGCCGGCGCCGCTGGCCCTGGGCGACTGGCGCGAGCAGGGGCTGGGCGGTTGGAGCGGGGGCGTGACGTATGCGCGGGCGGTGGAGGTGCCGCCCGGGCCCGATCCCGTGCTGGATCTGGGGCGGGTCCGGGGCAGCGTGGAGGTGTCGGTCGACGGGGAGTTCGCCGGTGAGGCGTTCTGCGCGCCGTACCGCTTCCCGCTGCGCGCTACCGCGGGGCGGACCGTCCGGCTGGAGGTGACGGTCCGGGGGACTCTGGCGCCGTACCTCGCGGAGGCCACGCCCACCGCCTGGGCGTTCCCGTCCCAGCTGCCGTCGGGGCTGTGGGGGCCGGTGACGCTGCGGATCCCGACGGAGGGTTAGTCCTTCGAGGGCGGTCGGGTGGAGTCGCGCAGAACCAGGCCGGGGGCGAAGACGCGGGTTTCGTGGAGGTGGTCCGCGCGGGCCTCGATCTCGTCGAGCAGCATCTCCACGGCCGCCCGGCCGAGGTCCTCGACGGGCTGCCGCACCGTCGTCAGGGTCGTCGCCCCGAAGGTCGCGACGTCGAGGTCGCCGTAGCCGACGACCTGTACGTCCTCGGGGATGCGCACGCCGCGTTCGGTCAGGCCCCGGCAGAGGCCGGCGGCGAGGAAGTCGTTGGTGCAGAACACCCCGTCGGGCAGGTCCTTCAGCCCGCGGGCGATCTCCGTGCCGTACACGACGGTCATCCGCTCGGCGACGACCTGGTCGAGCCGGGCCTCGCGGCGGCTGCGCACGGCCTGCCGGGCGCCCTGGTAGCGGTCGGCGCACTGGCGTATGCCGCGCTCGCCGTTGACGACGAGGATATCGCGGGCCCCGCTGTCGAGGAGGTGCTGTACGGCGATGCGGCCGCCGGCGATGTCGTCGACGGAGGCCGAGCAGCCCTCCCGGTCGGACATCGCGCGGTCGGCCAGGACGAGCGGGATGCCCCGCTCGCGCAGCCGGGCCAGCCGGCCCGGGTCGGCGCTGAGCGGCACGACGACGACTCCGACCGCCCGCTGCTCGACGAGCATGCTGAAGTAACCCTGCTCCCGTTCGGGGGCGTCCCCGCTGTGGCACAGGACGAGGGAGTAGCCGTGGTCGTAGGCCGCGTCGGCGGCGCCTCGCGCGATGCGGGCGTAGAAGGAGTTGGTGACGTCGGGCAGTACCAGCCCGATCGCGGAGGAGTGACCGGTGCGCAGACCCGCGGCTCCCGGGTGGGGGACGTAGTCGAGCGCGGCGACGGCGACGCGGACACGCTCGGCGGTCTGGGCGGTGACCCGTTCGGGCCGGTTGAGCACGTTCGACACCGTGGACACCGAGACACCGGCGGCCGCGGCGACGTCCTGGATGCGGGCGGGGCGTGCCGGAACGGCGTCCACCCCCTCGCTGTTGCAGCCGCGCGACCAGGCACGACGATGGCCTTCATGGGCGCCGCAAGTATAACGTGACCGGGCGTGGAACGTTTTTCTCCGCCCGGTCCCCGTCAGCCCCCGCTCAGGCGGAGGGCGCTCCGGTGAGGACCTCCACACGACCGGTGTCGAGCGAGTAGTAGGCACTGACGACGGCCAGTCGGCCCTGCTTCACGAGTGGCGCGAAATCCTTGTTGGTCCGCAGGTCGGCGGCGGTCTGCTTGGTGTGGATCCGGACCATCGCGTCGACGGGGTCGGCGTGCTGCTGCTTGACGGTCTCCCGGTAGGCCGGCCGCAGGGCTTCGGCGATCGACTGGAGGTTGCCGGGCAGGGGCTTGTCGTCCTTGAGTGCCCCGTACGCCGCCTTGACCGCGCCGCATCGCTGGTGGCCGAGGACCACGACGAGTGGGGTTGCGGACGTCATCGGCCCGTACTCCACGGAGCCGACGACGACCGGTCCGACGACCTGTCCGCCGGTGCGCATCACGAACAGGTCGCCGAGGCCCGTGTCGAAGACGAGCTCCGGCGGCACGCGGGAGTCGATGCAGGAGAGGATCACGCCGTACGGGTCCTGCGCCTCGGCGACGAACTCGCGCCGCTCCGGATCGCGGTCGGGGTGCTGCAGCTTGCCGTCCACCCAGCGCTTGTTGCCGTCCATCAGCCGTGCGAACGCGGACCAGGGCGAATCCGGTCGCGCGGCCGCCGCGGGAGAGGGCGAGGGCGCGCCCGCCGCGGCCGCGGCCTTGCCCGTGCCCGCGGTGTCCTTCGACGAGCAGGCGGTGAGCAGCGCTGCGCCGGCAGCCAGCCCGCCGGTGAGTATGGCCCTGCGCTGCGGTGCTTTGGCGGTCGCCATGTGGCGGTCCCCTTTCGGTCGCCGCTGTCCCTGGTGGAAGGCGGTGAGACCACTCTTGCGGAAGGCCGGCCAGCACCCGTCCAACGCCCGTACAACGCAAGGGAAGGACTGATCCAATACGCGGGATGCGACCGCGTCCGGACCCTCGGTGATCGGGCTCAGGGGGAAGACCCGTCTACAGCGACCGGCGACGGTCGGCAACGGCGACCGGTAGGGCGCCCTGCGGTCAGGACCGCGCCGTGCCGGTCGCCGCGCCGCTCGGCGCCGCCGCCCCGCCGCTTCCGAAGCGGACCCCCTTGGCCTCCTTGCCGAGCGCGCTCAGCACGATGACCACGGCCAGGGTGGGCACGATGGTCCATGCCATAGCCGACGGGTAGCCGTGGCGCTCGGCGAGGGCCTCCTGGATCGGCAGGTTGAGCGCGGCGATCAGGTTGCCGAGCTGGTAGGTGACGCCGGGGTAGAAGCCCCGGACGGCGTCCGGGCTCATCTCGGTCAGATGCGCCGGGATGACGCCCCACGCGCCCTGCACACACACCTGCATCAGGAAGGACGACAGCATCAGCCAGCCGACGGTGGTGGACAGCACGAAGAACGGCACCACGACCAGCCCCGCGGCCGCCGCGATCATGATGGTCCGGCGGCGGCCCAGCCGCTCGGAGTACGCACCGAGCAGCACCCCGCCGATCATGGCGCCGATGTTGTAGACCACGGCGATCGCGATCGACGTGTTGGCCGACAGGTCGAGGCCCTTCTTCACGAAGGTGGGGTAGATGTCCTGGGTGCCGTGCGACATCCAGTTGAAGGCGGTCATCAACGCGACCAGGTAGACAAAGCGCCGCAGCACCGCCGGGTTCTTGAACACGTGGTGTGCGGGGGTGCGGTTGAGCTGGACACTCTTCTCCCACACCTCGCTCTCCTCCACCTTGCTGCGCACCCACAGCGCGACCAGGGCGGGCAGCAGGCTGAAGGCGAACAGACCCCGCCAGCCGAAGACGGGCTCGATGACGAAGAACGCCACGGCGGCCAGGAGATACCCCAGCGAGTAGCCGCTCTGCAGCAGGCCCGACCAGAATCCGCGCCGTTCGGTGGGGATCTTCTCCATGGCCAGGGCCGCGCCCAGACCCCACTCGCCGCCCATGCCGATGCCGTAGAGCAGGCGCAGCACCAGCAGCACGGTGTAGTTGGGTGCGAAGGCACAGGCGAAGCCGACGATCGAGTAGAAGACGACGTCGACCATGAGGGGGACGCGGCGGCCTCGACGGTCCGCCCACATGCCGAAGAGCAGTGCGCCGATCGGCCGCATCACCAGGGTCGCGGTGGTGAGGAAGGCCATGTCGGTGAGGGAGACATGGAAGTCGTCGGCTATCTCGCTGTAGACGAGCACGACCAGGAAGTAGTCGAACGCGTCCATCGCCCAGCCGAGATAGGCGGCCACGAAGGCGTTGCGCTGGTCTTTGGTCAGACCCGCTGCCTGCCCTGTCACGGTCTTCAGCACTGTGGCCTCCCGAAGTTCGCAGCCGAGGCTAGGCAGGCGGCGGCGGGAATCGGGCAAAGCACGAGCCAGTTTTGGACCAAGAGCGCCGATGGTCCGTCAACGGCGTTCGGGGAGCCGCCGTCCCGGTGCCGGGACACCGCCGGATGCCGCCGCGTCGATCAGGCGGCGGAAGGTGGGGCACTCCAGATGGCTGGGCGCGGGGCAGGCGGCGGCGTGCCGCAGGGAGTCCCGCAGGACGCCCAGTTCGCGGATCCTTCTGTCCAGTTCGTCCGCCTTGTCCGACAGGGCGCGCCGGTCGATCCGCGGCTGCCCGTCCGGGGCGAACATGTGCGCGATCTCGTCGAGCGAGAACCCGGCCGTCCGCCCCAGCGCGATCAGCGCCAGCCGCTCCAGGACCCCGGGGTCGTACTGACGCCGCAGCCCGCGCCGGCCGGTCGAGGCGATCAGCCCCTTTTCCTCGTAGAACCTCAGCGTCGAGGCGGGCAGACCGGCGCGGTGCGTCACTTCGGCGATGTCCAGGTCTGTCATTGTCTTGACCTCAAGTCGACTTGAAGTAGAACGCTGTCATCGCGTCCCGACGAAGGCAAGCAGAGGGAGAGACGAAGATGGATGCATCACGCAGGTCGGACGACGAGCAGGCCGCCCGCTGGAACGGGCCCTCCGGCCATGCCTGGGTGGATCTCCAGGGGGTGCTGAACGGCATGTTCAGGCCCTTGGAGGAGCTGCTCGTCGACGCCGTGACCGCCGAACACGTGGCGAGTGTGCTCGACGTCGGCTGCGGCACGGGCGGTGTCACCCGGGCCGTCGCCCGCAGGGTCGGTCACTGCGTCGGAATCGACATCTCCGGCCCGATGATCGAGACGGCCCGGGCGCACGCCGAGCAGGAGGGCGTACCGGCGTCCTTCATCCAGGCCGACGCACAGGAGTACGCGTTCGAAGCCGGTGCCTTCGACGCCGTCATCTCGCGCTTCGGCGTCATGTTCTTCAGCGACCCCGTGCGGGCCTTCAGCAATCTGCGGGGCACGGTGAGGGACGGGGCCGGGCTGCGGTGCGTCGTGTGGCGGGGCCCCGAGGAGAACCCGTTCATGACGACGGCCGAGCGCGCCGCGGCCCCGTTCCTGCCGGACCTGCCCGCCCGGCAGCCGGACCAGCCGGGCCAGTTCGCCTTCGCGGACCCGGAGCGAGTCCACCGCGTCCTGGCGGAGAGCGGCTGGGCCGGGATCGACATCCAGCCGGTCGACGCGGTCTGCGCGCTGCCCGAGAAGGAACTCGTCACCTACTTCACCCGGCTCGGTCCGCTCGGCACGGTCCTGCCGGGGGCCGACGAGCGGACCCGCGCCGAGATCGTCGAGGCCGTCCGCCCCGCCTTCGACCCGTTCGTGCAAGGCGCGGAGGTCCGCTACACCGCGGCCTGCTGGATGGTCTCGGCGCGTGCCGCCGGCGCGAAACTTTCGTGAGATCCGGCCCCCTTTTCCGGGCACGGGCGACCGGCGCATAGTGAGATCACGATGACGCAGAAAAGAGCCCTGGTGGTCCGAGGCGGCTGGGAAGGGCATCAGCCGGTCGAGGCCACGGAACTGTTCCTGCCCTTCCTCCGGAGCAACGGGTACGCCGTCCGGGTCGAGGAGTCGACGGAGATCTACGCGGATGCCGCCGAGATGGCCGGCACGGACCTGGTCGTGCAGTGCGTGACGATGTCGGAGATCACGCACGACGAGCTGGCCGGGCTGACCTCCGCGGTCGTGGCCGGCACCGGCTTCACCGGCTGGCACGGCGGCATCGCCGACTCGTTCCGCGCCTCCTCGGACTATCTCCACCTGGTGGGCGGCCAGTTCGCCACGCACCCCGGCAAGGAACCGTGCGAGCGCCGGGGTGAGGCGGCGGACAACTTCCTGCCGCACACCATCACCCTCACCGAGGCCGGCCGCGAGCACCCGATCACGTCCGGCATCGAGGACTTCGCACTGGACACCGAGCAGTACTGGGTGCTCCACGACGACCTCATCGACGTCCTGGCCACCACCACGCACCCCGCCCGGCCGTGGCAGCCCTGGCACCGGCCGGTCAGCTCACCCGCGGTCTGGACCCGCCGGTGGGGTGCCGGGCGGGTCGTGGTGACGACCCCGGGGCACAGCGTCGGCGTGCTGGAGAACCCCCACGTCCGCACCATCATCGAGAGGGGCATGCTGTGGGCGACGCGCACCGCGTCGGGATCGTAGGGCTCGGCGTCATCTCCCGCGCGTACCTGGACACGCTCGTCGGCCATGCCGGTGTGCGCGTCACCGCGGTCGCCGACCTCGACGCCTCCCGGTCGGCCGCGGCCGCCGCCGAACTGCCCGGCGCCCGGGCGCTGACGGTCGAGGAGCTGCTGAGCAGCCCGGACGTGGACACGGTGCTGAACCTGACGACGCCGGCAGCCCACGCCGAGATAGCGCTCGGGGCGATCGGCCACGGCAAGAACGTCTACGGGGAGAAGCCTCTGGCGGCGACCCTGGAGGACGCCCGGGCCGTCCTGGAAGCCGCCGGGAAGGCGGGCACCGGTGTGGGCTGCGCCCCGGACACCGTCCTGGGCACAGGAGTTCAGACCGCGCGGGCGGCCGTGGAGGCGGGGAGCATCGGACGCCCCCAGTTCGCCTCGGCCGTGATGGTCACCCCGGGCCATGAACGCTGGCACCCCCACCCCGACTTCTACTACACGGCCGGCGGCGGCCCGCTGCTGGACATGGGGCCGTACTACCTCACGTCGCTGGTCCATCTGCTGGGGCCGGTGCGTGCCGTGACCGGGGCGGCCGGGCGGCTGCGCGCCGAGCGCGTCATCGGATCCGGCCCGCGCGCGGGCGAGCGCATACCGGTCGAGGTGGACAGCCATGTCTCCGGAGTACTGGAGCACGTGAACGGGACGCTGACGACGCTCACGACGAGTTTCGACGGCGTGGCCACCACGGCCGCGCCGATCGAGGTCCACGGCGAGAGCGGCAGCCTCTCGGTCCCCGACCCGAACCGCTTCGACGGCGAGGTACGCCTCCACGCCCTCGGCGACACCCGGTGGCGCGCCCTTGCGGCGTCAGCGGGCTACGCGGACGGCGCACGCGGCGTGGGACTGCTCGACTTCCTCACCGCCGACGGGGAGCGGGTGCCGCGCGCGAGCGGTGAACTCGCCCTGCACGTGCTGGAGACGATGACCGCTCTGCTGCGTTCGGCTGCCGAGGGGCGTCGGATCGAGCTGACGACGTCGGCCCAGGTGCCCGCGCCCGTGCCCCTGACGGCCGCCGCGCAGTGGCACGGCCGGCCCGCCTGACGTCAGTCCACGGGCCAGGTGTGCGCGGGTGCGTTCATGTGCATGTAGTCCATGTACGTCCGGGTCATCTGCCGCAGTGCCTCCCGCCGGTCGGAGATGCCGGCCTTCTCCAGGTGGTGCACCATCTCCGCCTGCCACAGGGCCCCGTTGCGGGCGGTGACGCAGCGCTGCTCGATGATGCCCAGCAGGGGTTCGCGCCACGCGGCGTCCATGCCGGTCAGCTCCAGGCCCTTGTGGGCCAGGGGCAGCAGACGCCGCAACACCAGTTCCGTGACCGGTACTTCGCCCACGCCGGGCCAGTACAGGCGGGCGTCGATGCCGTCGCGGGCCGCGGTGTGCAGGTTCTCCTCGGCGACCGAGAAGGACATCCGCGACCACACCGGCCGGTCCTCGTCGACCAGGGCGCGGGTCAGGCCGTAGTAGAAGGCGCCGTTGGCGATGATGTCCGCCACGGTGGGGCCGGCGGGCAGCACCCGGTTCTCGATGCGCAGATGCGGGCCGCTGTCGGTGACCGCGTAGATGGGGCGGTTCCAGCGGTAGATCGTGCCGTTGTGCAGGGTCAGTTCGCCCAGCTGGGGGACGCCGCCGCTGTCGAGTTCCCGCTGGGGGTCCTCGTCCTCGCACAGTGGCAGCAGGGCCGGGAAGTAGCGCACGTTCTCCTCGAAGAGGTCGAAGACGCTGGTGATCCAGCGCTCCCCGAACCACACCCGTGGCCGTACGCCCTGGGCCTTGATCTCCTCGGGGCGGGTGTCGGTGGCCTGCTCGAACAGGGGGATGCGGGTCTCGCGCCACAGCTCCTTGCCGAACAGGAACGGCGAGTTCGCCGCGAGGGCGATCTGCACGCCCGCGATGGCCTGGGCCGCGTTCCAGTAGTGCGGGAACTCCCTCGGCTCGACCTGGAGATGGAACTGGGTGCTGGTGCAGGCGGCCTCGGGAGTGATCGTGTCGGCGTACGTCGACAGGCGTTCCACGCCGTCGACCTTGATCCGCAGGTCCTCGCCCCGGGCCGCGAAGATCTGCTCGTTGAGCAGCCGGTAGCGCGGGTCGCCGGAGAGCGCGGACTCGCTGACGTCCGGCTCGCCCAGGGTGGGCAGGATGCCGACCATGATCAGGTGCGCGCCCACCGCCGCGGCGCGGTCCTCGGCGTGGTTGAGGGCGTCCCGGATGGCCTGCTCCCAGGAACCGGGACCGCCGGCCGTGAGCTGCCGGGGCGGGATGTTGATCTCCAGGTTGAAGCGGCCGAGCTCGCTCGACCAGGCGGGGTCGGCGATCGCCTGGAGCACGTCGGTGTTGCGCATCGCGGGCAGTCCGGCGTCGTCCACAAGGTTGAGCTCGATCTCCAGCCCGACCTGAGGGCGCTCGCTCTCGAACCCCGACTCGTGGAGCATCCGGGCGAGCACCTCGAGGTCGGTGTGCATCTTCTCCCGGTACCGACGGCGGTCCTCCCGTGTGAACACCAGGGCCGGCACGTCACGTCCCATGTGCCCTCCTGCGCTCCTTCGGCGGATACGTCCGCTCCCAGCGGATGGGTCTCGTCCCAGAGTCGCACCTTGTCCTCGACCCCGCACCCACCTAGCCTGAGTTTGTGCCGCAAATAAACAAACCCCGAACGCACAGTGACGTGCCGGGCAACGGCAGCTCCCTGACCCGACTACGGATCGCTCTCACCGTCTTCTTCGCCCTCGACGGCTTCGTCTTCGCCGGCTGGGTCGTGCGCATCCCCGCCATCAAGGCGCAGACCGGCGCCTCCGCCAGTGCCCTCGGCCTCGCCCTCCTGGGCGTCTCCGCCGGGGCCGTCATCACCATGACCCTCACGGGACGCCTGTGTCGCCGCTACGGGAACCACCGGGTCACCGTCGTCTGCGCCGTCCTGCTCTCCCTCAGCGTCGCCCTGCCCCCACTGACCCACTCAGCGCTCGCGCTGGGCCTGGTCCTGCTGCTCTTCGGGGCCGCGTACGGCGGGATCAACGTCGCCTTCAACAGCGCGGCCGTCGAACTGGTGGCCGCGCTGCGAAGGCCGGTCATGCCGAGCTTCCACGCCGCGTTCAGCCTGGGCGGCATGGTCGGAGCGGGGCTGGGCGGGCTGGTCGCGGGAGTCCTCTCCCCCACGCGGCACCTGCTGCTGCTCACGCTCGTCGGCCTGCTCGTCACCGCAGCGGCGGGCCCCGCCCTCCTGCGGCACGAGCCGCCGGCGCCCCCGGAGCGGGAGGTTCCCACCGAGGGCGCCCCGCGCCGCCTGGACGGCCGCACCCGGGCGCTGGTGATCGTCTTCGGCCTCATCGCGGGGTGCACCGCGTACGGCGAGGGGGCGCTGGCCGACTGGGGCGCCCTGCACCTCGAACAGGATCTGCACGCCTCGGCGGGCGTCGCGGCCGCGGGCTACTCCTGCTTCGCGCTGGCCATGACGGTGGGGCGGCTGTCCGGCACGACGCTCCTGGAACGCCTGGGGCGGACCCGGACCGTCGTCGCCGGCGGCACCACCGCGGCGGCCGGGATGCTGCTCGGCTCCCTCGCCCCCTCCCTCTGGGCGGCCCTCCTCGGATACGCGATCACGGGCATCGGCCTCGCGAACCTCTTCCCCGTGGCGGTGGAACGGGCGGGCGCCCTCGCCGGCCCGGGCGGCGTCGCCACGGCCTCCACGCTGGGCTACGGCGGCATGCTCCTCGGCCCACCCGCCATCGGCTTCATGGCGGACTGGTTCACCCTGCCTGCCGCGCTGACCAGCGTGGCGGTGCTGGCGGCGGTGGCGGCGCTCGTGGGGGCGCTGGTGGGGGCACCGGCGCGACGGGCGGCCGGGGGCTGAACGGGGGATGCCGCCAGGTCGTGCGGACACGGCCCAGGGGGGAGACCGGTGATCCTGGGTACCCGTGGCCACGCCCGTGGTGATCATCGGGCCCTACGCCGTGTACAAGGAGGCAGACCCGTGACCGAACAGCAGCACCCAGGAGAGCAGCACCCGACCCCGGAGTTTCCCTCTCAGGACCAGCCGCACCCCGGCTGGACGGGGCCGATGGACCCGCCCCCGGACCACGGTGAGGAGTCCTACCGGGGCAGCGGCCGGCTGGCCGACCGCAAGGCCGTGATCACCGGCGGTGACTCCGGGATCGGCCGCGCGGTCGCCCTGGCGTTCGCCCGTGAGGGAGCCGACGTGCTCTTCACCCATCTGGAGGACGAGAAGGACGACGCCGCCGAGACGGCCCGGCTGATCGAGGAGGCCGGCCGGCGTGCCGTGCCCGTCTCGTGCGACGTGCGCGAGGAGGAGAACTGCCGGGCGCTGATCGACCGTGCCGTGGAGGAGTTCGGCCGGATCGACGTCCTCGTGAACAACGCGGCGTACCAGATGTCCCAGCCCGACGGCATCGAGGCGATCACCACCGAGCAGTTCGACCGGGTGCTGCGCACCAACCTGTACGGCATGTTCTGGCTGTGCAAGCTGGCCCTGCCGCACATCCCGGAGGGTGGCGGCATCATCAACTCCACGTCGGTGCAGGCGTACAAGCCCAGTCCGCATCTGCTGGACTACGCGACGACGAAGGGCGCGATCGTCACCTTCACGCAGGGGCTGGCGCAGATGCTGATCGAGAAGGGCATCCGCGTCAACGCGGTGGCACCGGGCCCGGTGTGGACGCCGCTGATCCCGGCGACCCTGCCGGACACCCAGACGTTCGGCAAGCAGGCCCCCATCGGACGGCCCGCCCAGCCTGCCGAAATGGCTCCGGCGTACGTCTTCCTCGCCTCGCAGGAGGCGTCGTACATCACCGCCGAGATCGTCAACGCGACGGGCGGGACGCCGCTGCCCTAGCCGCCGGAGCCGGCCGCAGGAAAACCCCGGGCCTGGAGCGCGCTCCATACGGCAGACTCGGCTTCATGGAGACCCCGGAGTTCCTTCAAACGCTGGAGACGGAAGGCCGGTGGCTGGCCGCGGCCGCCGAGGAGGCGGGGACGGACGCGAAGGTGCCCACCTGCCCCGAGTGGCAGGTGCGCGACCTGCTGCGGCACACGGGCGCGGTGCACCGCTGGGCCGCCGCCCACGTCGCCGAGCGGGCCACCGCACCTCGCCCGCTGGTCGAACCCACCGACCTCGACGGAGCGGAGCTCGTGGCCTGGTACCGCGACAGCCACCGGCACCTCGTCGGCACGCTGGCCGCCGCCGCGCCCGACGTGGAGTGCTTCACCTTCCTGCCCGCACCGTCCCCGCTGGCCTTCTGGGCCCGGCGGCAGGCGCACGAGACGGCCGTGCACCGGGTCGACGCGGAGTCCGCACGCGGCGGCGACCCGACCGCCGTCACTCCCCGGTTCGCGACCGACGGCATCGACGAGTTGCTGCGCGGCTTCCACGCCCGCCCCAAGAGCCGGGTCCGCACGCCCGAGCCGCGCGTCCTGCGGGTCCGCACGCAGGACACCGGCGCGGTGTGGACGGTACGGCTGTCGCCGGAGCCGCCCGTGACCACGCGGGACGCGTCCGGGGAAGCCGAGTGCGAACTGTCCGGCCCCGCCGAACAGTTGTATCTGGCGCTGTGGAACCGGGCGCCCCTGCCCGGCGCCACGGGCGACCAGGCGCTCGCCACGCTGTGGCGGGAGGCGTCGGCGGTCTGAGCAACTGCCGACGGGAGATCAGCCGTCGGTGAGCATCCGCGCCAGTACCGCGCGCTGCACGGGAAGCACCTCGCCGTGCAGCGCGCGCCCCTTCGCCGTGAGGCAGACCTTCACGCCCCGGCGGTCCTCGGGGCACATGCCGCGCTCGACGAGCCCCTCCTTCTCCAGCCGGGCGATCAGCCGCGACAGCGCGCTCTGGCTCAGATGGACCCGCTCGGAGATCTCCTGGACGCGGTAGGACGGCGTACGTTGCGGCGTCCGGCACCCGGCGAGGACGTCGAGCACCTCGAAGTCGCTGGCACACAGGCCGTGGCCGTGCAGCGCGCGGTCGAGTTCGCACTGCGTTCGCGCGTGCAGCGCCAGAATGTCCCGCCACTGTTCCACGAGCGCCTGCTCGGCCTGCTGAGCCGCCATGCGCCGCACCGTAGCAGAGAGCCGAAACGGAGGGGAACGCCTCCACCGTGCGCCCGGCGGGCTGCCTTGCCCGCCGGGCGCACCCCTGTTTCACTCGCCGTATGACCAGTCACGGGGGACGGCGTACTCAGGCCGAACGCGACGCGATCACCGTCGAGATCGGGTACGCGCTGTGCAGTGCGGCCTTCGCGGCTGCGGTGGTGTTCGGGGCCGTGGCCGGGCCCGCGCTGCTCTTCGACCTGCCGGACACGGCGGAGCGCCTGCTGCCGGGCGCCGGTCTGGTGCTCGCGCCGGTGCTCTTCGCCGCCCGGGTCGTCAGTGTGCTGGTCCGGTTCCGGACGGCGGATCAGCCCAGCCAGCCCGGCCGCACCAGCCCCGACTCGTAGGCGAGCACGACCAGTTGGGCCCGGTCGCGGGCGCCGAGCTTCACCATCGTGCGGCTGACGTGGGTCTTCGCGGTGAGCGGGCTGACGACCAGGCGGCGGGCGATCTCCTCGTTGGACAGGCCGATCCCGACCAGCGCCATCACCTCCCGCTCCCGCTCGGTGAGCCGGCTCAGGGCGCCGGCCGCCGCCGGCTCCTTGGAGCGGGAGGCGAACTCGGAGATGAGCCGCCGCGTCACGCCCGGCGAGAGCAGCGCGTCGCCCGCGACCACGGCCCGTACGGCACGCAGGAGTTCGTCCGGCTCGGTGTCCTTGACCAGGAAGCCGGAGGCGCCGGAGCGGATCGCCTCGAAGACGTACTCGTCGAGCTCGAAGGTGGTGAGCATGACGACCTTGACGTCCTTCAGGCCGGGGTCGTCGGTCACCTGCCGGGTGGCGGCGAGGCCGTCGAGGGCGGGCATGCGGATGTCCATCAGGACGACGTCGGGCCGCAGTTCCCGGATCCGGCGCACCGCCTCCTCGCCGTCGGCGGCCTCGGCGGCCACTTCGATGTCGGGCTGCGCGTCGAGCAGGGCCCGGAACCCCGCCCTCACCAGTGCCTGGTCGTCGGCGAGCAGTACGCGGATCACCGGTCCTCCTGCATCGGTCGTCGGGACGCGTCGGCGGATGCCGTCAGCGGCAGTACGGCCAGCACCCGGAACCCTCCGTCCGGGCGGGGACCCGCCTCGATGGTGCCCCCGAGGGCGGCGGCCCGCTCCCGCATCCCGGCGAGCCCGTTGCCACTGCCGCCCGCGTCGGAGCCGGTCGCGGGCCCGTCGTCGTCGACGAGCAGCCGCAGCACGCCCGCGTCGTGCGCGAGGCGCACGCGCGCGTGCCGCGAACCCGAGTGCCGTACGACGTTGGTCAGGGCCTCCTGGACGATCCGGAAGGCCGCGAGGTCCGTCCCCGGGGCGAGGCGCGGCGGCTCCCCCTCGACGTCCACCGTGAGGCCCGCGCTCGCGGCCTGCTCCACCAGTTCGGGCAGCCGGTCGAGCCCGGGCGCGGGAGCGCGCGGCGCGTCACCGGGTGAACGCAGCGTGTCGAGCACCTGGCGCACCTCGCCGAGCGCCTCCTTGCTCTGGTCCTTGATCGTGGTGAGGGCCGTACGGGCCTGCTCGGGGTCGGTGTCGAGGAGCGCGAGGCCGACCCCCGCCTGCACGTTGATGACGGAGATGCTGTGTGCGAGGACGTCGTGCAGCTCCCGCGCGATCCGCAGCCGTTCCTCGTCGGCCCGCCGCCGCGCGGCCTCGGCCCGTTCGGCCCGTTCGCGGGCCCACTGCTCGCGCCGGACGCGGAACAGCTCCGACACCGACGCGATGGCCACGACCCAGGTGGCGACCACGATCTCCTCACCCCAGGAGGCGGCAAAGTCCCCGGACGGCGGCAACCACCGGAAGAGCCAGTGCGCCACCAGGACGTGCCCGGCCCAGAGCATGCCCATCGCGGCCCACGCCGCCCGGCGGTGCCCGGCGACGATGGCGCTGAAGCAGGCCAGGGCGACGGTGAAGAGCACGGGCCCGTAGGGATAGCCGGCCCCCAGGTAGACCGTGACGGCGGCCGCCGTGCCGAACACCACGGCCACCGGATACCGCTTCCGCCACAGCAGCAGCCCTGTGGCCACCAGCAGCAGCACCCGTGCGAAGAGATCCAGCTCCGCACGCTCGCCCTGCTGGCCGTGGGCGGCGAAGTTCGACCCGGCCAGGACGAACACGGTCACGAGGACCGTGGACCGCCAGGGCCACCGCGGCGCCGGCCCCTCCCAGCGGTCCCCCCACGCGGGCCCGTGCCGCCACCACGGTGGCGGAACGCTCCGCGCACGCTGCTCTTCCATACCGGCCACGCTAGACGCCATGCCCCCGCGGCGGCGTCACCCCGGCGTGGTGATCACGCGTACTCCCCGGGAAGTACGCGAGCTCACCGCGCCGGCGGCTCACGCGGGCCCGGGTACCAGCCCCACTCCCCGGGCGAGTTGCCCCACCGCGTGCCGGAAGAACGCCTCCCGGTCCTCCACCACCCGGTTGAACTGGCCGAACAGCTCGAAGCCGACCAGTCCGTACAGCTGGGCCCAGGCCGCGACGAGCGCTGTCACGACCTCCGGGGGGACGTCGGGGGCGAAGTCGGCGACCATCCGTTCGGCCGTCGGGCGGAGGTCGGCCGGGAGCGAGGGCCGAGCCAGACCCGGGCTCCGGTGGGCGTCGCGGGCGATGCCGATGAGCAGGAGGCCGACGCGGGCGGCGGCCGGGACGGTGATGTCGGGGGCCGTGTAGCCGGGGACGGGCGTCCCGTAGATCAGCGCGTACTCGTGCGGGTGCTCCAGCGCCCAGCCCCGCACCGCCTCGCAGACCGCGATCCAGCGCTCGAAGAGGCCGCCGGCCGCAGCGCCGTGGGCCGCCTCGGCACTCTCGCCGAGGGAGTCGTAGGCGTCGATGATGAGAGCGGTCAGCAGGTCGTCACGGCTCGGGAAGTAGCGGTACAGCGCGGAGGAGACCATGCCGAGCTCCCGGGCCACGGCCCGCAGGGAGAGCCGGGCGGCGCCCTGCGCCGCGAGCTGCCTGCGGGCCTCGTCCTTGATGGCCGCGGTGACTTCGATCCTCGCCCGGGCACGGGCGCCGTGTGCGGTGCTCATGCCGGGCAGTCTCCCACGGGAACAGAGCAGTGCCCACAAACGAGAGCCGTGCACATAAAGGAGAGCGATGCATACAAAAGAGAGCAGTGCTCTTGCGCTGGTGTGAGGGCGTCGTGCAAACTGACGCAAGACAGAGCGAGAGCAGTGCTCACAGAAGAGAGCACCGCTTCGCCGCCACCCGAGGGGGCACCATGTCCACGCACGTCCAGAAGCCCGGCTGGTTCACCGTCAACGTCTTCAACCGCGTCGTGGCCTGGATGACCCGCCGCGGCATCAGCGTCTGGGGCTCCCGAGTCCTCGCCGTCCGCGGCCGCAAGAGCGGCCAGTGGCGCACCACCCCGGTCAACCTGCTGGCCCTGGACGGCAAGCAGTACCTGGTCGCCCCCCGCGGCCATGTGCAGTGGACGCACAACATGCGTGCCGCGGGCGGCGGCGAACTGCACCTCGGCAAGCGCGTGGACGCCTTCACCGCGGCCGAGGTGGGCGACGACGACAAGACCCCGATCCTGCGCGCCTACCTCAAGCGCTGGAAGGCGGAGGTCGGGGTCTTCTTCAACGGAGTCGGCCCCGACTCCCCGGACGAGCAGCTGCGCCGCATCGCCCCGGACCACCCGGTCTTCGAGATCACTCCGGTGAGCTGACCTCGCCGCCCGTCGCGGGACGGCGGTCCAGCGCGGCCAGGGCCCGCTGGGCCATCGGATGCGTGCGGACGAGGTCACCCAGCGAGGTCTTGCCCTGGGTGATGTCCTTGAACGCCTTCCAGGCGGGGCGCAGGCCCGTCAGGCCCGCGTGGAACAGGCCGGGGCGGCGCTCGAACGCCGCCAGCATCCGCTTGCCGACGCTCATCTCCACCCCGAGTCCGGCCTTGACGGCGAACGCGTAGTTGAGGGCCTGCCGGCGCGTGTCCACGGCGTCGTGCGCCTCGGCGATCCGCACCGCCCACTCCCCCGCGAGCCGGCCGGACCGCAGCGCGAAGGAGATGCCCTCACGGGTCCACGGCTCCAGCAGCCCCGCCGCGTCACCGCACACCAGCACCCGTCCGCGCGACAGCGGCGAGTCGTCGGCGCGGCAGCGGGTCAAGTGCCCCGAGGACATGCTCGGTTCGAAGCCGGCGAGGCCCAGCCGTCCGATGAACTCCTCCAAGTACCGCTTCGTCGCGGCGCCTTCGCCACGGGCCGAGATCACCCCGACCGTCAGGGTGTCGCCCTTGGGGAACACCCAGCCGTAACTGCCGGGCATGGGGCCCCAGTCGATGAGCACCCGGCCCTTCCAGTCCTCGGTGACGGTCTCCGGCACCGGGATCTCCGCCTCCAGGCCGAGATCCACCTGGCTGAGCTTGACGCCGACATGCGCCCCTATGCGGCTGGCGCTGCCGTCCGCCCCGACGACGGCCCGGGCGAGCAGGACCTCGCCGCCCTGCAGGACGACGGCGACCGTGCGCCGGTCCGGGACCGTCGAGCCGTGCTGCTCGACCCGCTGGACCGTGACGCCCGTGCGCAGCTCGGCGCCCGCCTTCTGCGCGTGCTCGACGAGCTGTTGGTCGAACTCGGCCCGGTTGATCAGCCCGAACAGCATCTGCTTGGAGCGGCGCGTGCGCGTGAAGCGGCCGTTGTTCGAGAACGTCACCGCGTGCACCCGGTCTCGGAGCGGCAGCTCGAAGCCGGGCGGCAGGGCGTCGCGCGAGGGGCCGATGATGCCGCCGCCGCACGTCTTGTAGCGCGGCAGCTCCGCCTTCTCCAGCAGCAGCACGCGTCTGCCGGCCACCGCCGCCGCGTACGCGGCCGAAGCGCCCGCGGGTCCCGCGCCCACCACGACGACGTCCCACACCTGACGCACCTCGTCCGCCGAAGAGTTCTCGCTGCTCACGATGGTCTACTGCTCCCGATCAAGCCGCCTGCCGCTGTCTCCCGCATCCTACGGCGGCGGTCACCGCAGGCCGCTGTGGGAGGATCGGCGACGTGGGCGGCCCTTACAAGGAGCCGCGCCCGCACCACACGATCACCGCGTACCGAGAGGTACGCATCCGTACAACGTCGCACCCACGAGGAGCGTGCCCATGTCGTCGAATCCGGTCGCCGAGACCGTCGCCTCGCTGATGCCCAGGGCGAGGGAGGAGCTCACCGAACTGGTGGCCTTCCGGTCGGTGGCTGACTTCGACCAGTTCCCGAGGAGTGAGAGCGAGGGCGCCGCCCGCTGGGTCGCGGACGCGCTCGCCGCCGAGGGCTTCGAGGACGTGGCCCTGCTCGACACCCCGGACGGCACGCAGTCGGTCTACGGCTACCTGCCCGGTCCGGCGGGCGCGAAGACCGTCCTGCTCTACGCCCACTACGACGTGCAGCCGCCGCTGGACGAGGCCGCCTGGACGACACCGCCGTTCGAGCTGACCGAGCGGGACGGGCGCTGGTACGGGCGTGGGGCAGCCGACTGCAAGGGCGGCCTGATCATGCACCTGCTGGCGCTGCGCGCGCTGAAGGCGAACGGCGGCGTGCCCGTCGGCGTCAAGGTGATCGCCGAGGGCTCGGAGGAGATGGGCACGGGCGGTCTGGAGCGGTACGCCGAGGAGCACCCGGAGCTGCTGGAGGCGGACACGATCGTCATCGGCGACGCGGGCAACTTCCGAGTCGGCCTGCCGACCGTCACCTCCACCCTGCGCGGCATGACGCTGGTGCGGCTGCGGGTCGACACGCTCGCGGGCAACCTGCACTCGGGCCAGTTCGGCGGTGCCGCGCCCGACGCGCTGGCCGCCCTGATCCGCGTGCTGGACTCGCTGCGCGCCGAGGACGGTTCGACGACCGTCGAGGGGCTCTCCGGGGGCGCGGACTGGGAGGGGCTGCAGTACGAGGAGGAGCAGTTCCGGCAGGACGCCAAGGTTCTGGACGGTGTGGAGCTGATCGGGTCCGGATCGGTCGCCGACCGGATCTGGGCGCGGCCGGCCGTCACGGTCATCGGCATCGACTGCCCGCCGGTCGTGGGGGCCACCCCGTCCGTGCAGGCGAGCGCCCGTGCGCTGATCAGCCTGCGGGTGCCGCCGGGGGCGGACGCGGGCGCGGCGACCAAGCTGCTCCAGGCGCACCTGGAGGCGCACACACCGTGGGGTGCGCGGGTGAGTATCGAGCAGGTCGGCCAGGGCCAGCCGTTCCGCGCCGACACCACCAGCCCTGCCTACCAGGCCATGGCGGCCGCGATGGCGGTGGCCTACCCGGGGCAGGAGATGCAGTACGCGGGGCAGGGTGGCTCCATCCCGCTGTGCAACACGCTGGCCGCCCTCTACCCGCGTGCGGAGATCCTGCTCATCGGGCTGAGCGAGCCGGAGGCCCAGATCCACGCGGTCAACGAGAGCGTGTCCCCCGAGGAGCTGGAGCGGCTGTCGGTGGCGGAGGCGCTGTTCCTGCGGAACTACGCGGCGAGCTGACCGCTCTGCCCTCAGCCAAGGCCCTCGTCCTCGGACGGGGGCCTTGCCTACGGTCGTCCCATGGACGTCATCGAGCTGCTCCCCCGCCTGCATCTGCTGCGCTTCCCGGTCGGTCAGGCCTACCTCTGGCGCGACGGCGGTGAACTGACGCTGGTCGACGCCGGCCCGGCCGGCTCCGGCGCCCCGATCGCCGAGGCGGTGACCGCCCTCGGGCTGCACCCCCGGGACGTGCGGCGGATCGTGCTCACCCACTTCCACGAGGACCACGCGGGCGGGGCGGGCGAGTTCGCCGCGCTGAGCGGCGCCGAGGTGCTGGCCCACCGGCTCGACGCGCCTGCCGTACGCGGGGACGTCCCGGGCCCGCCGCCGGTGTTCGAGGACTGGGAGCGGCCGCTGCACGAGCAGGCCGCGAAGCTCCTGCCCGAGGGCGACTTCGCCCGGCCCCGGCAGGTCACCGAGGTGTCCGACGGCGACGTGCTGGACGTGGGCGGCGGGGCGCAGGTCGTGCATGTCCCGGGGCACACGCACGGCAGCATCGCACTCCATCTCCCGGAGCACGGGGTGCTGTTCACGGGTGACACGGTCGCCGCGTCACCCGTGGACGGCACGGTGATGCCGGGGGTGTTCAACCTCGATCGTGAGCAGGTTCTCGCGGCCTGTCTGCGCCTGGCCGGACTGGAGGCGGACGTGGCATGTTTTGGACACGGTGAACCGGTGACGGGGCGGGCGGCCCGGGCGCTGCGGAACGCGGCGCTCGGGCGGTCCGCCTAGGGCCTGAGGCCGCGCGACGCCGGCATGATCCGAACGATGGGCCCTAGCCGAGCGCCGGGTCCAGGACGATGTCCTCCTCGCGTGGCGCGACGGTCGGCTCCTCGGGGAAGTGGCAGGCGGTCAGATGACCCGAGGGGCTGCCCTCGACGCGCACCAGTCGCGGTTCCTCGAGGGCGCATTTGGCCTGTGCCTTCCAGCAGCGGGTGCGGAAGCGGCAGCCGGAGGGCGGGTCGATCGGCGAGGGCACGTCCCCGGCCAGCCGGATGCGTTCGCGCCGCTCGACGGCGTCCGGGTCGGCCTCGGGTACGGCGGACAGCAGCGCGTGCGTGTAGGGGTGCCGGGGCCGGGTGTAGAGCGACTCCCGCTCGGCGACCTCGACGATCTTGCCGAGGTACATCACGGCGACCCGCTCGGAGAAGTGCCGCACGACGGCGAGGTCGTGGGCGATGAAGAGGAAGGCGATGCCGAACTCCCGCTGGAGGTCCTGGAGCAGGTTGACGACCTGCGCCTGGATGGAGACGTCCAGCGCGGAGACGGGTTCGTCGGCCACGATCAGCTTCGGCCGCAGGGCGAGGGCGCGGGCGATGCCGATGCGCTGGCGCTGACCGCCGGAGAACTCGTTCGGATAGCGGTTGTAGTGCTCGGGATTGAGCCCGACCGTCTCCAGGAGTTCCTGAGCGCGCTTCTTGTGTCCCTGCGGCGGGTTGATGCCGTTGAGCCGCATCGGCGTCTCGATGATGGTGCCGACGGTGTGCCGCGGGTTCAGCGACGAGTACGGGTCCTGGAAGATCATCTGGAGGTTGCGGCGGGCCTCCCGCATCCGCCCGGGCGACTGGTGGGAGATGTCCTCGCCGTCGAACACGACGGAGCCGCCGGTGGGTTCGAGCAGCCGGGTGATCAGTCGGCCCGTGGTCGACTTGCCGCAGCCGGACTCGCCGACCAGGCCCAGCGACTCGCCGGGCCCGACCGAGAAGTCGATGCCGTCGACGGCGCGGACGGCCCCGATCTGCCGCTGGAAGATGATGCCCTGCCGGATCGGGAAGTGCTTCTGCAGACCGCGTACCTCCAGGAGGTTCTCGCCGGCGGGGCGGTCGGTGCTCTGCCCGGTGAGGGGCTCGGTGGTGCTCACGGCATGTTCCCTTTCGTCCGCCGCCGTCACTGCGCGGCCCGTGCGGCCGCGGCGCCCCGGTCGTCCGGGCCAGCCCCGCCGCGGATCTCCTGCTTGGCGTCGTCGCTGAGATGGCACGCTGCGAGGTGCTGTCCGCTGCCGGAGACGAGACGCAGCTCGGGCCGCTCCGCCGTGGAACCGCCCTCCGGCACCCAGCCCTTGTAGGCGCAGCGCGGGTGGAAGGAGCAGCCGTCCGGCAGGTTGATCAGGCTCGGCGGGGTGCCGGGGATCGGGTTGAGCCGTTCGCCGACATCGCCGCTGAGGTGCGGCATCGACTGCAACAGGCCCCAGGTGTAGGGGTGCTGGGGCTGCTTGAGGACGTCGCGGGTGGTGCCGTACTCGATGCGGCGGCCGCCGTACATCACCAGGATGTCGTCGGCGACGTCGGCGACCACACCGAGGTCGTGCGTGATGATGACGACGGCGGAGCCGAACTCCTCCTGGAGATCGCGGATCAGGTCCAGGATCTGCGCCTGGACGGTGACGTCCAGGGCGGTGGTGGGTTCGTCGGCGATGAGCAGCTCGGGGTCGCACACCAGCGACATGGCGATCATGGCGCGCTGGCGCATACCGCCGGAGAACTGGTGCGGGTAGTCCCTGACCCGGCGTTCGGGCTGCGGGATGCCGACCCGCCTCAGCATCTCCACCGCGCGGTCCTTCGCCTCCTTTTTGGAGACCTTGTGGTGCACCCGGTAGGCCTCGGCGATCTGGGAGCCGACGGTGAAGAAGGGGTGCAGCGCGGACAGCGGGTCCTGGAAGATCATGGAGACCGTCCGGCCGCGCAGGGCGCGCATCCCGGCCTCGGGCAGGGCGACGAGTTCCCTGCCCTCCAGCCAGATCTCGCCGGAGACCTGGGCACGGGTGCCCTTGTGCAGTCCGAGCAGGGCCAGTGAGGTCACCGACTTGCCGGAGCCGGACTCGCCGACGATGCCGAGGGTCCTGCCCTTCTCCAGGGTGAAGGAGACGCCGTCGACCGACTTGACGAGGCCGTCCTCGGTCGGGAAGTGCACCCTCAGGTCGCGTACGTCGAGGAAGGGTGCGGGCGCGGGCGCGACGTCCGCGGGCTGCGGTGAGGTCTGAACGGACACGGGTGTTCCTAAGGACGAAGAAGGGCTCAGGCGAGGCGAACGCGCGGGTCGACGAGGCCGTACACGAGGTCGACGACGACGTTGGCGAGGACGACGAACGTCGCGGCGAAGAGCGTGGTGCCGAGGATGACCGGCAGGTCGGAGTTCTGGACGGAGTCGACCGCGAGCTTGCCGATGCCGTTGATGCCGAACACCGACTCGGTGATGACCGCGGAGCCGCCGATCAGGGAGCCGACGTCCATGCCGAAGATGGTGATGATCGGGGTGATGGCTGCCCGCAGCCCGTGTTTGAGGACGACTGTGGAAGCCGGCAGGCCCTTGGCGCGGGCGGTGCGCATGTAGTCCTCGGCGAAGACCTCCAGCATGGAGGAGCGGCTGAGCCGGGTGTACATCGCGAGGTAGACGATGACCAGGGTGGCCCAGGGCAGGATCAGTCCCTCGAACCAGCCGGCCGGGTCCTCGGTGATCGGCGTGTAGCCGGAGGTCGGCAGGATCTGGAACTTGTCGACGAACACGTACAGCAGGAGCAGACCGATGAAGTAGATCTGCACCGACACGCCGAACAGGGCCAGTCCGACCGCCGCCTTGTCGGCGGCCCTGCCCCTGCGCACCGCTGCGACGGTACCGAGGCCGACACCCAGGACCAGGAACGCCACCGCGGCGCCGAGACCGAGGGAGAGGTCCGCCGGGAAGTCCTGGAGCAGCGTGGTCAGGACGGGGGTGTCGGTCTGGAAGGAGACGCCGAGGCAGGGCGCGCCGCAGTGGATGCTGACGCTCTGGTCGCCGAAGGTACGGCCGACGAACAGTCCCTTGAGGAACTCCCAGTACTGGGTGAGGTAGCTCTGGTCCAGGCCCAGCGAGTGCTTGATCTCGGCGAGGCGGGAGGGCGAGCAGGTCTTTCCGCAGGCCAGGAGTGCGGGGTCGGACGGCAGCGCGAAGAAGATGAAGAAGGTGATCGTGGTGATCACCAGCATGATCAGGGCCGCTGCCAGCAGGCGTCTGACGAGGTAACGAAACATGGGGTGCCGGGACCTGACGTGAGTGGGCTGCCCGCCGGCGGCCGGGACCGCCGGCGGGGTTCAGAGGAGATGCGTCAGTGCTTGACGTAGACGTGGACCAGGCTCGGCTCGGCCACGATCGAGTCGGGGATGACCCCGCCGACCTTGGAGCCGGACATCTCGCTGAAGTTCATGTACATCAGCGGGACCACGGCGGCGTCCTTCAGGATCTGCTCGTCCATCTGGCCGTAGACCGCGTTGCGCTGCGTGATGTCGGTCATCTTCGCGGCCTTGTCGATCAGTGCGTTGACCTTCGGGTCGTTCAGGTACGACTGGTCCTGGTTGGCCTGCGGGTTCTTCTTGATCAGCCGGCCGTCGAAGAGGGTGGGCAGCACCGTGGAGGCGTTCGGCCAGTCGGCGATCCAGTCGACCCAGGTCAGGTCGTACTGGTTCTTCACGTTGTCGACGGTGCTGAAGTAGTTCGACGCGTTGATGGGGGTGATGTTGACGGTGATGCCGATCCGTCCCAGCGCGGTCTTCACCGCGTCGGCGAAGTGCTCCTCGGTGGCGGTGTTCTCCACGGCGATCGACATGGTCGGCTTCGGGTTGCCGGCCTGCTTCATCAGTGCCTTGGCCTTGGCGAGGTTGCCCGCCGGGTTGGCGCTGTACAGGTTGAACTTCTTGTAGCCGCCGATGCCGGGGCTCAGCATGGTGCTGGCGTAGTCGCCGTACGCGGAGCCGCCGAAGGCGCCGCGGGCCGTGGTCTTGTCGAGGGCGTACTCGATCGCCTGGCGGACCCGGAGGTCCTTGACGCGGGTGGTGTTGATCGCCAGGTAGTTGATGCCGGGCGCCGGGATCTTGTAGTAACGGCTCTTCAGAGACGGGTCGTTGGCGAGCTGGGACAGGTCGGAGCCCGCGATCGGCCACTGCTGGATCGAGGTCTGGGCGGTGCCGGCGTCGGCCTTGAGCTGCTGGTCGATGGCGGCCTCGTCCTGCCCGAACTTGACGTCCATCTCGTCGACGTTCTGCTGCCGTATCGGGTCGGTCGACTGCGACCAGTGCTGGTTTTTGGCGAGAACGAGTTCCTTGTTCTTGGTGTACGACTTGATCATGTACGGGCCGTCGGACCAGACCTTGGTGTCGTAGGTCGAGCCGGTGTCGTGGGCCTTGGGCACGGCGGACCAGCCGGTCATCGTGGTTGTCTCGTTGAAGTCGGCCACCGGTTGGTTCAGGTGGAAGACGATCGTGTACTTGTCGGGCGTCTGGATGGAGCCGAGCTCCTTGCCCTGGTACGGGCCCTTGTAGTCGGCGCCGCCGACGAGCCACTGGGCCGCGTAGGGCGGGCCGCCGTTGATGTCGGAGGAGAAGAACCGCTCGACGCCGTACTTCACGTCGGGTGCGGTGACCTCGGTGCCGTCCTGGTACTTGACCCCGTGCCGCAGGTGGAAGGTCCAGACCGTGGCGCCCTTGCTGGCGGTTCCGGTGTCGGTGGCCAGGTCGCCGACCAGCTTCGGCTTCGGCCCCGTCTCGTCCCAGCCGGTGAGGGTGCGGACGATCTCCTGGTCCATGCTCTGGCCCTCGGTCGTGTAGACGCGCTGAGGGTCGAGGTGGTCGTAGTCCGCCTTGTTCAGGATGGTCAGGGTGCCACCCTTGCCGGGCGTGCCACTGCCGCTGTTGCCGGAGGACCCTCCGCATGCGGTGGCCCCCAGGGCGATCGCCACGGCGGTTGCCGTGAGAGCGACCGTGCGCGATCTGCGCGTGCTGCGCGTCATTGAGGAAACTCCGTTTCTTGCTACGGGCTCGGCGGTCGTTCGTGGGACCGCCGGGCCGAAACTCGGGGGGTGGCTTGTCAGCCGCGCCGGGCGCGGGGATCCAGGGCGTCCCGGACGCCGTCCCCGAGAAGGTTGAGCGCCAGGACCAGAAGGAGGAGCAGGACGCCGGGCACGAAGAGGTACATCGGGTCCTGCAGGAAGAACTGGGAGGCGTCCGACAGCAGGGCTCCCCAGTCGGGGTTGGGCGGGATGACGCCGACGCCCAGGTAGGACAGGGCCGCCTCGGTGGTGATGTTCTGCGGGACGGCGAGCGCGAAGGAGATCAGGATCGGCGCCCACAGGTTGGGCAGCAGCTGCCGGAAGAGGATGTGCCGCCGGCCGGCGCTCATCAGCCGTGCGGCGTCGACGAACTCCCGCTCGCGCAGGGACAGCACCTGCCCTCGCACCAGCCGGGCGGTGTACGCCCAGGCGAAGACCGAGATGTTGAGGACCAGGACGAGCAGCCGGAGGTTCTCGTCGGTGCCGCCGTGGCTGTTGGTCTGCAGCGCGTTCTGGATCACCGGGGTGAGCGCGATGATGAACAGCAGCTGCGGGAAGGCCAGCATCACGTCCATGACGCGGGAGAGCAAGGAGTCGACCCAGCCGCCGAAATAGCCGGCGGCGAGCCCGGCCACGACGCCGACCACGGTGGACAGCACGGCCGAGGCGAATCCCACGTAGAGGGACGTGCGCAGACCATAGACGATGCGGGCGAACAGGTCGTATCCCGTGCCCGGTTCGACGCCGAGCAGGTGCTCGGCGCTGATGCCGCCCAGCGATCCGTAGGGGAAATTACCCGTGTCCGGATTGATCGCCTTGTTGTCGGGGGTGATCGGTCCCCAGCCGGTCACCGCGGTGAGGACCGGCGCGAGCAGTGCGATCGCGATGAACAGGAGGGTGGCCGCCAGGGCAACCGTGGTGACCTTGTCCCGCCTGATCCGCCTCCAGGCCATCCGGGCCGGTGAGCGTCCGGCGACGACCGTGCCGCCGGGTCTGGAGTCCTGCGTCGACGGCTCGGTCAGCAGCGCGGTGCCGCCGCCGGGGTCGACCGGCTGGTGTTGCGTGGTCATCGTACGGACATCCCGGATCTGCCCCTGGGGCAAGGAAATTGGGTGGCGGTCGTAAGTGCCGCCGTGAGACATTGCGGACTTTCGCAATGCCGTGCGAGTCCGGTCAAGCCGCGCAGGGGTCAGAAAAGGGATTGTTTGCGCTCATGGAAAAGTGTTGACGAGAATGGGGAATGTGATTGCCCGCAGCGTGAAGGATTGCGGGAGATTCCTTGGGCAGTGATTGGCCGTGGCCGCGGCGCCGTTTCCTCTTGCTTTTCCCTCGGAATCCCCCGCGCCGGGTAAAGGGCGCTTCGACGGGGGCCGGCGTCAGCCGACCGGCACCCCGGCCTCCAGATAGAGCGCCGCTCCGCGTTCGCGTGCCCGCAGGGCCCAGCGCAGCCGCTCGTAGCGCACCGGGGGCAGCAGCTCGGCGGCCTCCTCCTCGGTGACGAACCGCCAGGCGCGCAGCTCCGGGCCCGGCAGCAGCAGCCGGCCGGCCTCCGCGGAATGCAGGAGACCGCCGTCGAAGAGGAGGCGCAGGCCGCCGTATCCGGGGGGTGCGGGGCGCTCCCAGTCGACGACGAGCAGGCTCGGCACCTCGTCGAGGCTGATGCCGGTCTCCTCGGCGACCTCGCGCATCCCGGCGCGTGCGGGCGCCTCGCCGGGTTCGACGACGCCGCCGGGGAACTCCCAGCCGGCCTTGTACGTGGGGTCGACGAGCAGCACCCGGCCCTGCTCGTCGAAGAGGAGCACTCCGGCGGCGACGGTCTCGGCGGTGGGCTCGGGCGTCTGCACGATGTCGCAGACGGGCACGGCACCGCTGGAGACGGCCTCGGCGATCCGGACGGCCGTCTCGTACGGCGTGAGGTCGCCGGTGTCGACCGGGTGGGCGTCCGTGGTGAGCCAGGAGGCGAGGGCGGCCCGGTACGGCTCGATGTGGTCGGAGGACCACTGGCGTATTCGTATCTCGCCGTCGGGCAGGTCTCGCGGAACCTCACGGGCCGCTATGCGCTCCCGCAGTATCGTTTCGGCCGGAGCGAGCAGGATGTGGTTGACCGGAATCCTGCGCGCGGCCAGGCCGCCGAAGATCTCGTCGCGGTACTCCTGGCGCAGCAGGGTCATGGGGACGACCAGGGTCCCGCCGAGCTCGGCGAGCATCGCGGCCGCGGTGTCGATCACGAGCCGTCGCCAGATCGGCAGGTCCTGGAAGTCGCCGGCTTCGGCGAGGCGTTTGGGCGGCAGCAGGTGGGCGAGCGCGCCGCCGATGACCTCCGGGTCGAAGAGCGTGCTGTTCGGGATCAGTTCGATCAGCTCCCGTGCGGTGGTGGTCTTCCCCGCACCGAACGCGCCGTTGATCCAGACGACGGTCACAGGTCCCCCTCTTCTGTTGGCCCCCTGAGGCTTGCCCGCTTCACCCTGCCACGGAAACCAGCCGCAGTTGAGGGCGCATGACGACGGCGCCGGCGCCCCCCTCAGTCGGGGAGCGCCGACGCCGTGGGCCGTAGCCGGAGCGGCTCGTCAGCCCTTCTTCTGGGCACCCTTCTTCTGGGCACCCTTCTTCTTCTTCTGGACGCCATCCTTCCTGTCCACGGACAGGCCGTCCCTGGCCACGGTCTGGTCGAGCGTCTTGAGGGTCTCGTCCACGTTGATGGCGGGGAGCGTTTCTCCGATGGCGTGGGACGGGGTGACCGCCGCGACGACGAAGCCGGTGGCGAGGGAGGCGATGGCGAGCATGCTGCGCTTCTTCATGCCCGACACAACGGCCGGACCCGCTCCGGAGTCACGCAGCCGCGCACGACCGGGCGAAAGCGGGGCTTCACGCGGGGTCACCGTCGCGGTCGGTGCCCCACACTCCGGAACCCCCGCCGCGCCACTCGATCAGCCCCGTGGCCACCACGTACGCCTCGTCCGCGTCCTCGATCCCGGCTCGCCGCAGGAACTCGGCGACGTCGAGCGGCCCGTAGGCGATGCCGAGGAACTGGTCGTCCACACGGACCCGCCGGCCGCCGTCCGCGGCAGGCGGGTAGACCACGACGGGCTTCACGGACGCCATGGCACCAGGGTGCGCGGGAGCGGTGCCGGCCGCGCGCCGGACTGGGCCGTTCAGCCCGCCTTCCGCGTCTGCCGGAACTCGTGGACGTCGGCGGTGAGGGTGCCGTCGTGCTGCTCGTAGTGGGACAGTGCGAGGCCGAGGCCGAAGAAGGTGGGGGCCCATTCGCCGACGAAGATGCCCCAGCGGTCGGCACGGGCGAGGCCGGTGCCGGCTTCCATCTTCAGGGAGCCCACCCAGGCGACGACGCTGAGACCGATGGAGGCCATGCCGGCCATGTAGGCGTGCTCGCTGCGGACGCCCATCTCGTGCATCTTCTTGATGATCATCAGCGGCTCCGTTCCGTGGGGGATTCAGGAGACGGAGTGCCCTCGACTGGCGCCGATATTCGCCCGATTTGCGGCTTATGTTCGATACGGGGGCCGTGAGGCGGGCCCTGGAGCGCTCGCCTCACGGCCCCCGAAGACCTCCGTCAGGCGCCCACGTAGGCCGCCAGATGCTCCCCGGTCAGCGTGGAGCGGGCCTCGACGAGGTCGGCCGGGGTGCCCTCGAAGACGATCCGGCCGCCGTCGTGGCCCGCGCCGGGGCCGAGGTCGATGATCCAGTCGGCGTGTGCCATGACCGCCTGGTGGTGCTCGATCACGATGACCGACTTTCCGGAGTCGACCAGTCGGTCGAGCAGTCCGAGCAGCTGCTCCACGTCCGCCAGGTGCAGACCGGTGGTCGGCTCGTCCAGGACGTACACGCCGCCCTTCTCGCCCATGTGCATAGCCAGCTTGAGCCGCTGCCGCTCGCCGCCGGACAGCGTGGTGAGCGGCTGGCCGAGGGTGAGGTAGCCGAGCCCGACGTCCGCGAGCCGCTCCAGGATCTTGTGCGCGGCGGGCGTGCGGGCCTCGCCGCCGCCGAAGAACTCCTCGGCCTCGGCCACCGGCATCGCCAGCACCTCGCTGATGTCGCGGCCGCCGAGGCGGTACTCCAGCACCGACGCCTCGAACCGCCTGCCCTCGCACTCCTCGCAGGGGGTGGCGACACTCTGCATGATCGCCAGGTCGGTGTAGATGACACCGGCGCCGTTGCAGGTGGGGCAGGCGCCCTCGGAGTTGGCGCTGAACAGCGCCGGCTTCACTCCGTTGGCCTTGGCGAAGGCCTTGCGGATCGGGTCGGCCAGGCCGGTGTACGTCGCCGGGTTGCTGCGCCGGGAGCCGCGGATGGGGGTCTGGTCGATCGCCACCACGCCATCGTCGGCGGGGATCGAGCCGTGCACGAGCGAGCTCTTGCCGGAGCCCGCCACGCCGGTGACGACGGTGAGGACGCCGAGCGGGATGTCGACGTCGACGCCGTGCAGGTTGTTCGCCGTGGCGCCCCGGATCTCCAGCGCGCCGGTGGGCTTGCGGACGGTCGCCTTGATCTTGGCCCGGTCGTCGAAGTGACGGCCGGTGACGGTGTCGCTGCCCCGCAACCCCTCCAGGGTGCCTTCGAAGCAGACGGTGCCGCCCGCCGTGCCGGCGCCGGGGCCGAGGTCCACGACGTGGTCGGCGATGGCGATCGTCTCCGGCTTGTGCTCCACGACGAGGACGGTGTTGCCCTTGTCGCGCAGGCGCAGGAGCAGCTTGTTCATCCGCTCGATGTCATGGGGGTGCAGGCCGATGGACGGCTCGTCGAAGACGTAGGTGACGTCGGTGAGGGAGGACCCGAGGTGGCGGATCATCTTGGTGCGCTGCGCCTCGCCACCGGAGAGCGTGCCCGACGCCCGGTCGAGCGAGAGGTAGCCGAGGCCGATCTCCACGAACGAGTCGAGGGTGTGCTGAAGCTTGGCCAGCAGCGGCGCCACCGACGGCTCCTCGAGCTCTCGCACCCACTCCGCCAGGTCGCGGATCTCCATCGCGCAGGCATCGGCGATGCTGATCTTGCCGATCTTCGAGGAGCGGGCGAGCTCGCTGAGCCGGGTCCCGTCGCACTCGGGGCACCGGGTGAAGGTGACCGCCCGGTCCACGAAGGCCCGGATGTGCGGCTGCATCGACTCGCGGTCCTTGGACAGGAAGGACTTCTGGATCTTCGGGATCAGTCCCTCGTAGGTGAGGTTGACACCGTTGATCTTCACCTTGGTCGGCTCGCGGTAGAGGAAGTCGTGCCGCTCCTTCTTGGTGTACTCGCGGATCGGCTTTTCCTTGTCGAAGAAGCCCGACTCCGCGATGACCCGCACCACCCAGCCGTCCCCGGTGTAGGTGGGGATGGTGAACGGTTCCTCCGAGAGCGACTTGGAGTCGTCGTAGAGCTGGGTGAGATCGATGTCGGAGACCGTCCCCCGGCCCTCGCAGCGCGTGCACATGCCGCCGGTGCGGCTGAAGGACACCTTCTCGGTCCTGGTCTTGTCGGCACCGCGGTCCACGGTGAACCCGCCGCTCGCCGAGACCGAGGCGGTGTTGAAGGAGAACGCGCCGGCCGGGCCGATGTGCGGCGTGCCGAGCCGGCTGAAGAGGATCCGCAGCATGGCGTTGGCGTCGGTGGCGGTGCCGACGGTGGAGC
Organism: Streptomyces hawaiiensis; assembly: GCF_004803895.1. Classification (NCBI taxonomy): domain Bacteria; kingdom Bacillati; phylum Actinomycetota; class Actinomycetes; order Kitasatosporales; family Streptomycetaceae; genus Streptomyces; species Streptomyces hawaiiensis. Next base: position 1,171,347 of record NZ_CP021978.1, read on the forward strand.
GGGGGTCGGAACCCATGCGCTGCTGGTCGACGGCGATCGCGGTCGTCAGCCCGTCCAGCACGTCGACGTCGGGACGGGCCAGGTTCGGCATGAACCCCTGCAGGAAGGCGCTGTAGGTCTCGTTGATCAACCGCTGCGACTCGGCCGCGATCGTGTCGAACACCAGCGAGCTCTTGCCCGAGCCGGAGACGCCTGTGAACACCGTGAGCCGGCGCTTGGGGATCTCGATGCTGACGTCCCTGAGGTTGTTCTCGCGCGCGCCGTGCACGCGGATCACGTCATGGCTGTCGGCAACGTGCGGCCCGGGCGACTGTCTGTCCGTCGTCATGGCCTTGCTCATGGTGTCTCCATCTGTCGGGCGGGGCTGCCGCGCTCGGACTGTCTCGTTCCCCCGCGCCGGTGCCGAGGGGCGGCGCGGGGGATGCGGGACCCGTACGGCCACTGTGTGGCCGTACGGGGATCCCGCGGGGTGACGCGTCGTGCTGTGGGGCTGCTCCTACGCCTTCAGCTGCTGGATGCGGACCATGTTGCCCGCGGGGTCGCGGAAGGCGCAGTCGCGCACGCCGTAGGGCTGGTCCACCGGCTCCTGGACCACCTCGGCGTCGCCCGCCTGCACCCGCTCGAAGGTGCCGTCGACGTCGGTGGTGGCCAGGACGATGCTGGCGTAGGTGCCCTTGGCCATCATCTCGGCGATGGTGCGGCGTTCGTCCTCGGTGATGCCGGGGTCGGCGGCCGGCGGGTGCAGCACGAGGTTCGTGCCGGGCTGGCCGGCGGGGCCGACCGTGATCCAGCGCATGCCCTCGTATCCGACGTCGTTTCTGACTTCGAAGCCGAGGGTGTCGCGGTAGAACGCCAGGGCGGCGTCCGGGTCGTCGTGCGGAAGGAAACTGGCGTGAATCCGAAGGTCCATGGCTCTCACGCTAGTTTCGGCCCGGGACGGGCGCTTCTCGATTCCTGATCGGTCTGGTCACCTGCTTCGCCACGCACGACGGAATGCCCGCCGTCGCGCGCGCCGCCTCGCGCCGGTAGGCACTGGGCGGCATGCCGACCAGCTCGGTGAAACGGGTGCTGAAGGTACCCAGCGAAGCGCAGCCGACCTCGAAGCACACCTCGGTGACGCTGAGGTCGCCCCGGCGCAGCAGCGCCATCGCGCGCTCGATGCGCCGCGTCATGAGATAGCTGTACGGCGACTCCCCGTACGCCTGGCGGAACTCGCGGCTGAGGTGCCCGGCCGACATGTGCACGCCCCGGGCGAGCGCCTCGACGTCCAGAGGCTTGGCGTGCTCCCGGTCGATCCGGTCCTTGACGCGACGCAGCCGGGCGAGGTCGCGCAGGTGTTGCGCCGAGGCGGGTCTGCTGCTCACAAGCGCGATCGTGCCACATCACACGGACACGCGGTCGATTTCCGGCTATCCCGGACCAGCCCGGCCATCCGATGGCGTCGGCCGGTGACGGAGCCGGTACGGCAGCCGGCCCCGGCCCCCGGAACCCACGCAGCCGACCTCGACCGCCTCCGAGGAACCGGGTGCCGAACCCCCGAGATCGGCCCGCACTCAGCCCGGCAGGTGGCGGTTCGGGGCCTTGGCCCGCTCCTCGTGCTCCGGGAGGACGACGACCTCCACCCTGTGGGCTTCGCCGCCCCCGGCGCCTTGCTCGTCGCCCGCCGGCACCGGCCCCTGACGACTGCGTCCGCGACCGCGACCGCGACGAGGACCCCCTGCACGCGCGCGTGGTGCTGCTCCGCGACCGCCCCATCGGCGGCCTCACCCCCGCCCCCGGCGCCCGCGCCCACGCGGGCGGTTTCGGCAGCCTCCGGCGGGCCTCAGGCCGGAAACCCGCGCAACCGCACCCGGCAACCCCCGCACAGGCCCGCGCCCCAGCGCCCCGCACGCCCGCACGCCCGCACGCCCGCAGGCTGAACGTTCCTGCCGGATCGGCCGGGGGCGGTCTCACACCCCGGCCGCCGCCGCGTCCGTCCGCTTCGCCAGTGCTGCCGCCGCCGCGCCCACCAGCCCGGCGTCGGTGCCCATCTGCGCCGGCACCACGGTCAGGTGCCGGACGAAGGACAGCATCGCGTAGGTGCTCAGGGCCTTGCGCAGGGGCTCGAAGAGGATGTCGCCCGCCTTGCCCACTCCCCCACCGATCACGGCGATGTCGATCTCCACGAGGGTCGCGGTCGCGGCGATTCCGGCAGCCAGGGCCTGGGCGGCCCGCTCGAAGGAGGCGACGGCGACCGGGTCACCGGACCGGGCGGCGTGGGCCACCGCGGCGGCCGACGTGTCCCCGCCGGGACCGGGCCGCCAGCCGTTCTCCAGGGCGCGCCGGGCGATGTTGGGGCCGCTCGCGATGCGCTCCACGCAGCCGTGCGAGCCGCACGGGCACAGATCGCCGTCGAGGTCCACGCTGATGTGCCCGATGTGGCCCGCGTTGCCGGTGGGCCCGGTGTGCAGCCGGCCCCCGAGCACCAGGCCACCGCCGACGCCCGTGGAGACGACCATGCACAGGGCGTTGTCGTGGCCGCGGGCGGCGCCCTGCCAGTGTTCCGCCGCCGTGATCGCCACACCGTCGCCGATCAGCTCGACGGGCAGGTTCCCGGCGGCGGCCCGAACCCGGGCGACGAGCGGGTAGTCGCGCCAGCCGGGTACGTTCACCGGGCTCACCGTGCCCGCGGAGGCGTCCACGGGCCCGGCACTGCCGATCCCGACGGCCGTGGCGCGCTCCCACAGCGGCGACGTGGTGAGCTCGCCGAGCACCTCCTCCACGGCCCGCATCACGGTGTCGCCGTCCTCCCGGGCGGGCGTCGGCCGCTGGGCGCGGACCAGGATCCGGCCGCGGCCGTCCACCAGAGCGCCGGCGATCTTGGTGCCGCCGATGTCGAGCGCGGCCACGAGGTCGGTGTGCATCAGAGTCGGATCTCCCCGTCGGGCATGAGAAAAACACCGAGAAAGGCCATCAAGCCGAGAATGGCCGTCAAGCAGGGCAAAACAGCAGACCGGTCCCGCGACGGTGCGTGGGGCCGGAGATTGCGATGGACAGTCTCCCCCGAGCCTGACAACGTTGTCCAGGCTCTATGCTCGACGCCACATCCTCATACAAACCCAGGATCGACGCACCCCCGTGGACGACAGGACAGGACACCGCACCGTGCCCCAGACCCCCCTCCGATCCGCAACGCGCTACGGAACCCGGCCGACCATGAAGGACGTAGCGGCACGCGCCGGAGTCGGCCTCAAGACGGTCTCCCGTGTCGTGAACGGGGAGCCGGGGGTCACCCCGGAGACGGAGCGGCGGGTCCAGGAGGCGATCGACGCCCTCGGCTTCCGCCGCAACGACAGCGCGCGGGTGCTGCGCAAGGGCCGCACGGCGAGCATCGGCCTGGTTCTGGAGGACCTCGCGGACCCGTTCTACGGGCCCCTGAGCCGCTCGGTCGAGGAGGTGGCCCGCGCGCACGGCGCCCTGCTGATCAACGGCTCCAGCGCGGAGGACCCCGACCGAGAGCAGGAACTGGTGCTGGCCCTGTGCGCGCGGCGGGTGGACGGGCTGGTGGTGATCCCGGCCGGCGACGACCACCGGTATCTGGAGCCCGAGCTCAAGGCGGGTGTCGCCACCGTGTTCGTGGACCGTCCGGCCGGGCACATCGACGCCGACGTGGTCCTGTCGGACAACTTCGGCGGCGCCCGCGGCGGCGTCGCCCACCTCATCGCGCACGGGCACCGCCGGATCGGCTTCATCGGCGACATGCCCCGCATCCACACCGCCGCCGAGCGGTTGCGCGGCTACCGGGCCGCGATGGAGGACGCGGGCATACCGGTGGCGGGTTCCTGGATGTCCCTAGGCGTCACCGACCCCGAGCGGGTGCGCAGGGCGGCCGAGGAGATGCTGAGCGGCCCGGACCCGGTCACGGCGATCTTCGCGGGCAACAACCGGGTGACGGTCACCGTGATCCGGGTGCTCGCCGAGCAGGCCCGCCGTGTCGCCCTGGTCGGCTTCGACGACATCGAGCTCGCCGACCTGCTCCAGCCGGGCGTCACGGTCGTCGCCCAGGACGCGTCGGACATCGGCCGCACCGCCGCGGAACGCCTCTTCCGGCAGCTGGACGGCGCCCTCGTCACACCCGAGCGCATCGAGCTGCCGACGCGGCTGATCACCCGCGGCTCGGGCGAGATCCCCCCGGCGGACTGAGCGGCCGATGGACGACGCCGCCGATCGCACGCTGCGAGCACTGGGCCTGGCCGAGGCGCCGCGCGAGCATCCCCTGCTGTATCCGGGCGCGTGGCCCGCGGATTCCGGGCTCCTCGACGGGGACCGCTTCCTGCCGCTGGAGCAGCTGGTGTACGAGGACCGCACCCCGGTCATCGCCATCGGCTCCAACGGCTGCCCGGGGCAGTTGCGGCACAAGATGACGGAGTTCGGGATCGGGTCGCCGCTGCCGATGGTGCGGGCCCGGGTGACCGGTGTCGACGCCGGTGTCTCCGCGCATGTGAGCCGCATGGGGTACGTGTCGGCCTCACCGGTCGGCGCCCCGGACACCGTGCGGGAGCTGTTCGTGCTGTGGCTCGACGCCGAGCAGCTCGCGGTGATCGACGCGAGCGAGGGCGTACCGGTGCCGGGCGGCAACTTCGACCGGGCCTGGCTGCCGTCGTCCGATGTCCGGATCGACCTCGCGGACGGCACCCGCCTGCCCGGGGCGTACGCCTACGTCAACCGGCACGGTGTCCTCCACGACGGCACGGGCACTCCGCGCACGCACCCGGGCGAGCGGGAGCTGCTGACCGAACTCCTGGTCGGACTGCCGGGCTTGCGGGAGCTGTTCGGTGTCGTGCCCGAGGAGTTCTGTGCGCGGGCCCGCGGGGACCGGCGGCTGTGCGAGCGGGGCACGCGGCTGTTCATCGAGGAGAAGCTGGTGACGGCGTCCGGTCTCGAGCGGTACGTGGCTGCCTCGGCGCGGATTCAGCAGAGCGGGAGCCCGGGGACCGGCGTGTCGTTGTCGCCGCCCTTGATGTAGACGTCGCTGACCCAGACGTTCGTGTTGCCGCTGTCGTCGTCGGTCTTCGCCCACCAGACGTTGGTCCACTCCCCTGACGTTTCCCGGCGGCCCAGGTTCTGCTGGCAGTAGAAGTAGTTGGTGCCCGCCTTGAGGATGCCGACCTTGGTGCCGGAGGCGGTGTAGGAGTCAGCGGTCTTCCAGACCTGGCAGTTGTATTTGCCGCCGCCGATGGCGTGGCAGGCCGGGGCCGGGGCCGGGGTGGTCGAGCCGCCGCCTGTCGTGGCGCCGCCTCCGGAAACCCCGCCCGAGGTGCCGCCGTCCGATGTCCCTCCGGTGGTGTCTCCGGTGGTGCCGGAGGTGCCGCCGCCGGTGGACTTGGCAGGGGCCGAGTCGGTCGCCCGGCCGGTGGGCTCGGGGTCCTTCTGGTCGCGGGGCTTCGAGGACGGGGTCTTGCCCTTGTCGTCGGCCTGTTGCGTGGCTCGCGGGGCGTTCGAGCCGTCGTCCGCGCCACTGGGCTCGGGGGACCCGGCATCCGCACGGGCGGCATCGGTCCGCGCGCCCGTCTCCTTGCCGCCGGAGTCGCCGAGCAGGGCGACCGTGGTACCGGCGGCGGCGAGGACGACGGTGACGGCCGCGGCCGCGAGCAGGACGCGAGCCTTGCGGCGGGGCGCCGCGCGGTCGGCGATCACCGGGACGGTGGCAGCGGAGGCCTCGTGGGCGGCGCTGCGGGCGCCGACCGGACCGAAACCCTGGGGCCCGGCCCCTGGATCCTGCGGGCCGGGTCCGGCATGCGCGGGGTGGCCGTGGCCTGCGTGCGCGGGGTGGCCAGGGCCTGCATGCCCGGGGCCTGCGTGCGCGGGGTTCCCAGGGCCCGCGTGCGCCGGGCTCCCGGACCCCGCGTGCGGCGGATTCCCGGACCCCGCGTGCGCCGGATTCCCGGGATGCCCCGGGTTCCCGGGCCCCGCATGCCCGGCGCCTGCGTTCTCAAAGTGCCCAGGGCCCGACCCCTGCGCGCCGGGACCCGACCTCTGCGCACCCGGGCCCGCCGGCGGGACCTGGCCGGCTCCCGGGCCCCGCACGCCGGAGCCTTGCGGCGCGGGGTGGCCGGGGTCGGAGTGCCCCGGGCCGCCGTCGCCCGCGGCCCCCGCCACCCCGGCCGCCCCGAACGCTGCCGCCGTGCCGAAGCCCGGTGTGCGCGGGCCCTCTTGAGGTCCGCCGGTGTCCTGCTGCGGGGGCCCGAACCCCGGCGGTATCGACGGGACGCTGCGCTCCGTCTCCGCGCGCGGGGGCGAGACCGCGGGGCCCCGCAAAGGAGAGGTCGGCGCGTCCGTGCCGCCGTCCGCGACGGCCTGGAGCAGTTCGCGGGCGTGGTCGGCCTCCGGGCGGGACTCGGGGCGCTTGTCCAGCAGTCGCTGGAGGACGGGCGCGAGGGGGCCGGCGCGGCGGGGCTCCGGCAGCGGCTCGGTGACGATCGCGGTGAGCGTGGAGAACGTGGACGTGCGGCGGAAGGGCGAGGCGCCCTCGACAGCCGCGTAGAGCGTGGCGCCCAGGGCCCAGATGTCGGAGGCGGGACCCGGGTCGGCGCCCTGGGCGCGCTCGGGGGCCAGGTAGTCCAGGGAACCGACGAGTTCGCCGCTGCGCGTGAGGTGCGTGGCCGAACCGTCCCCGGGATCCTCCATCGTGGCGATGCCGAAGTCGGTGAGGACGACCCGGCCCGAACGGTCGAGCAGGATGTTGCCCGGCTTCACGTCCCGGTGCAGGACGCCCGCGCGGTGGGCGGCGGCCAGCGCGTCCATGACCTTCGCGCCGATCCCGGCCGCCTCACCCGAATCCAGCGTGCCGCGCTCGCGCAGGACGTCGTCCAGGGATGGCCCGTCGACCAGTTCCATGACGATGATCGGGCGCCCGTCGACCTGGGCGATGTCGTGCACGGCGATGACGCCGGGGTGGCGCACCCGGGCAGCCGCACGCGCCTCGCGCCGCATCCGCAGCTGCAGATCGGCCAATTCGGGACCGGCCGCGTCGGTGTAGGTGCGCAGTTCCTTGACCGCGACCTCGCGGCCGAGGACCTCGTCGACGGCCTTCCAGACGACGCCCATGCCGCCACGCCCCAGCGCCGCCGTGACGCGATAGCGGCCCGCCAGCAGCCGTCCGGCCCCGTCCGACTGCCCGTACTCCCCCGTTGACACCGCTGCCCCGTTCCTGTGACCCCACCGCGGATACGCCGACGACCCACACCCTCGGCGCGTGGCGTAAAGACTACGGGGCGGCGGTGACGGCGAAAGCCGCCGGCGACGGCTGTGACAGGGCCGGTACGTGCCGGCCGGTACGTCGTACGGACGCCGTCAGGCGGAGGCCGTCAGATCCCCGCGCCGGGGCGCCGCGAAGCTCTCCAGGTCCGCCCGGGTCAGGCCGGCCAGGCGGGCGACCTCCCCGATGTCCAGGGCGCCGCAGTCCAGGCCGCGCAGCAGGTAGCCGCTGAGGGCCTTGGCGGTGGCGGGCTCGTCCATGACGTCGCCGCCGGTGCGGTTGGCGTAGCGGGACAGGCGGGCGGCGGCCTGCTCGAAGCCCTCGCGGTAGAAGGCGAAGACGGCCGCGTAGCGGGTGGGGATGTGGCCGGGGTGCATGTCCCAGCCCTGGTAGTAGGCGCGGGCCAGGGCGCGGCGGGTGAGGCCGTAGTGCAGCCGCCAGGCGTCGTGGACCTTCGCGGTCGGACCGACCGGCAGGACGTTCGTCGAGCCGTCCGAGACGCGTACGCCGGTACCGGCCGCGGCGACCTGCATGACGGCCTTGGCGTGGTCCGCGGCGGGGTGGTCACTGGCTTGGTGGGCGGCGGAGACGCCGAGGCAGGCGCTGTAGTCGAAGGTGCCGTAGTGCAGGCCGGTGGCGCGGCCCTCGGCGGCCTGGATCATGCGGGCGACGGTGGCGGTGCCGTCGGCGGCGAGGATGGACTGGCTGGTCTCGATCTGGATCTCGAAGCCGATCCGGCCGGGCTCGAGGCCGTGCGCCTTCTCGAAGGCGTCCAGCAGCCGTGCCATGGCGGTGACCTGCTCGGCGTACGTCACCTTCGGCAGGGTGAGCACCAGCCCGCCGGGCAGGCCGCCGGCCTCGATCAGTCCGGTGAGGAAGATGTCGAGGGTGCGGATGCCCCGGGCGCGTACGGGCGCCTCCATGCACTTCATGCGGATGCCCATGTACGGGGCGGCGGTGCCGTCCTCGTAGGCCTCGGCGACGATCCGGGCGGCGCGGGCGGCGGCCTCGTCCTCCTCGGCGTCGGGGCGGTTGCCGTAGCCGTCCTCGAAGTCGACGCGCAGGTCCTCGATCGGCTCGCGCTCCAGCTTGGCGCGCACGCGCGCGTGGACGGGCTCGGCGAGTTCCTCGGAGAGACCGAGGACGGCGGCGAAGGACGCGGCGTCCGGGGCGTGTTCGTCGAGGGCGGCCAGCGCCCGGTCGCCCCAGGAGCGGACGGTGTCGGCGTCGAAGGCGTCGCCGGGTACGTAGACGGTGTGGACGGGCTGGCGGGTGCCGGGGTCCCCGGGGTAGCGGCGCTCCAGCTCCGCGTCGACCGGCGCGAGGGAGGCGCTGATCTCCTCGCTGACCGCGCCCGCGAGGCTCGTCGCCACCTTCTCCTGCTGGCCCTGACCCATTCCGAGACCCTCCTCTTTTCCGCTGTACGGAATCAACAATCCGTAGAGCGAAGTTATCGGCCGACCTTCGGCCTGGTCAACACCGTCTTGAAGTGGGGTTCCCCATCCTTCACCCTTGGTCACTGCCGACCCGACCTCATCTTCCGTATCCAGAAGGCAAGCTTCATCCTGACGTGCAAGGGGAGGGAGACCACGTGCCGAACGAGGTCGGAGTGACGCGCCGCCACGGGCTCAAGGCAGCGGCGGCCGCCGCCATCGCAGGACCACTGCTCACCACCGCGGGCCCCACGCAGCCCGCTTCCGCCGGCGAGCACCCGGGCGCCCTGGACGTCATGACGTTCAACGTCCGCTTCGGGACCGTCGTCGACAAGACACCGCGCTGGGCCGTGCGCCGACCGGTGATGCGAGAACTGCTGCGCCGCGAGCGACCGCACGTCATCGGCACCCAGGAAGGGCTCTACCGGCAAGTGCGCGCGATCGAGAAGGACCTCGGCGGGCACTACGACTGGATCGGCACCGGACGCGGGGGCGGGAGCAAGGACGAGTTCATGGCGGTCTTCTACGACACGCGCAGACTCGAGCCGATCGAGTTCGATCACTTCTGGCTGTCCGACACCCCGTACACGATCGCCTCGAACACCTGGGACGCGGACTGGCTGCGCATGGTGACCTGGGTCCGTTTCGCCGATCTCGGCGACGGGGGACGGGAGTTCTACGTCCTCAACACCCACCTGGACAGCGTCAGCCAGTACGCCCGGGAACGCTCGGCGGGGCTCATCGGCGAGACGGTCGCCGCCTGGGACCGGTCGTTACCGGTCATCGTCACCGGCGACTTCAACGCGGCCGCCCACGACAACCGGGTGCACGACCTCATGCTGGACATCGGACTGGTGGACGCCTGGGACACGGCGGCCTCGCGGGGTCCGGCGTACGGGACGCACCACGGCTATCGGGCGCCCAGGCCCGGCGGGCGGCGCATCGACTGGATCCTCACCACGCCCGGCGTGACCACGCACTGGGCCGGGATGAACACCTTCAGCAGGGACGGGACGTATCCGAGCGACCATCTGCCGGTGCAGGCCTCGATGACCCTGGGATGAGAAGAGGCCCCCGTGACCGTTCGCGCGGTCACGGGGGCCTTCCACAGCCGGAATCGATCAGCCCTTGCGGGTCTTGATCTCCTCGGTCAGGGCCGGGACGACGTCGAAGAGGTCGCCGACGACGCCGTAGTCGACGAGGTCGAAGATCGGAGCCTCGGCGTCCTTGTTGATCGCCACGATCGTCTTCGAGGTCTGCATACCGGCGCGGTGCTGGATGGCGCCGGAGATGCCGTTGGCGATGTACAGCTGCGGCGAGACGGACTTGCCGGTCTGGCCGACCTGGTTGGTGTGCGGGTACCAGCCGGCGTCCACCGCGGCGCGCGAGGCACCGACGGCGGCACCGAGGGAGTCGGCGAGCGCCTCGATGATCGCGAAGTTCTCCGCGCCGTTGACGCCACGGCCACCGGAGACCACGATCGCGGCCTCGGTCAGCTCCGGACGGCCCGTCGACTCACGCGGCGTACGGCCGGTGACCTTGGTGCCGGTGGCCTGCGCGGAGAAGGTCACGGACAGGGCCTCGACCGCGCCGGCGGCCGGGGCGGCCTCGACGGCGGCGCTGTTGGGCTTGACCGTGATGACCGGGGTGCCCTTGGAGACACGGGACTTGGTGGTGAAGGACGCGGCGAACACGGACTGCGTGGCCACCGGACCGGAGTCGCCGGCCTCCAGGTCGACGGCGTCGGTGATGATGCCGGTACCCAGACGCAGCGCCAGACGCGCGGCGATCTCCTTGCCCTCGGCGGAGGACGGGACCAGCACGGCAGCCGGGGACACGGCCTCGTGTGCGGCCTGGAGGGCGTCGACCTTCGGTACGACCAGGTAGTCGGCGTACTCCGCGGCCTCGTGCGTGAGGACCTTGACCGCGCCGTGCTCGGCGAGCGTGGCGGCGGTGTCACCGGCGCCGTTGCCCAGCGCGACGGCGACCGGCTCGCCGATGCGGCGGGCCAGGGTCAGCAGCTCCAGGGTGGGCTTGCGGACGGCGCCGTCCACGTGGTCGACGTAGACGAGAACTTCAGCCATGGGACTTCTTCTCTCCTGCTTGCGAAAGATGAGGGACGGATCGCGACTGCGTCGGGCCTAGATGAACTTCTGGCCCGCGAGGTACTCGGCGAGCTGCTTGCCGCCCTCGCCCTCGTCCTTGACGATCGTGCCCGCGGTGCGGGCCGGGCGCTCGGTCGCGCCGTCGACCGTGGTGTAGGCGCCCTCCAGGCCGACCTCCTCGGCCTCGATGTCGAGGTCGGACAGGTCCCAGGACTGAACCGGCTTCTTCTTGGCCGCCATGATGCCCTTGAAGGACGGGTAACGGGCCTCGCCCGACTGGTCGGTCACGGACACGACCGCGGGGAGGGAGGCCTCCAGGTTCTCGGAGGCGGCGTCGCCGTCGCGGCGGCCCTTGACCGTGCCGTCCTCGACGGAGACCTCGGAGAGCAGGGTGACCTGCGGGACGCCCAGGCGCTCGGCGAGCAGCGCGGGCACGACGCCCATGGTGCCGTCGGTGGAGGCCATGCCGGAGACGACCAGGTCGTAGCCGGCCTTCTCGATCGCCTTGGCCAGGACCAGGGAGGTGCCGATGGCGTCGGTGCCGTGGATGTCGTCGTCCTCGACGTGGATCGCCTTGTCCGCGCCCATGGACAGCGCCTTGCGCAGGGCGTCCTTGGCGTCCTCGGGGCCCACCGTCAGAACGGTGATCTCCACGTCGTCGTCGGAGTTCTCGGAGATCTGCAGCGCCTGCTCGACCGCGTACTCGTCGAGCTCGGAGAGCAGACCGTCCACGTCGTCCCGGTCGACGGTCAGGTCATCGGCGAAGTGCCGGTCGCCAGTGGCGTCGGGCACGTACTTCACAGTGACAACGATCCTCAAGCTCACGCCGGCTCTCCTACTGCATCGTCATTTCCATGCTGCCTACTTGCAGGCAGCATAGGCGCCTCTAGCGTCCGATCCCGGTCGGGGCGACCCACGCCCCGAGCGAAATATTACTCGTCAGTACACCCAGTTCGTTCCCGCTAAGCAAGCGCTTTGAACTGTGACCTTCGCAACGCAGCGTAACCGGAACTCGACGGTCACGCAGCCGGGGGGATGCCCGGCTCAGTCGCGCAGACGCTGGAATCGTCCCTGGTGGTAGAGGAGCGGACGGCCGGTGCCGGTGGGGTCGCCGTGCACGACCTCGGCGAGCACGATCCGGTGGTCACCGGCGGGCACGCGCGCGACGACGCGGCCCACCAGCCAGGCGAGCACGCCGTCGAGGACGGGAACGCCCTCGGGCCCTTCCCGCCAGGCGGTGGGCGGGCCGAAGCGGTCGGCGCCGCTGCGGGCGAAGGTGGCGGCCAGCTCCTGCTGGTGCTCACCGAGGACGTGGACACCGACGTGGTCCGCCGCCGCGATCGCGGGCCAGCTGGAGGCGCCGGTACCGATCCCGAAGGACAGCAGGGGCGGCTCGGCGGAGACGGACGTCAGGGACGTCGCGGTGAATCCCACCGGACCCGCCTCGCCACGAGCGGTGATGACGGCGACTCCCGCCGCGTGCCGCCGGAAGACCGAGCGCAGGAGGTCGGGCGTGGCGAGAAGATCCGCAGGCATGGGGTCAGGCTGACGATAACCGGGACGCGCAGTCAAGCTCGTTCCGTGATGTGGGAGATGGCTCACTGGCGGCGTCCCGCCCGTCACACCGCTTCCCCGAGCGCGGCGATCACGTCGGCCTTGCGCGGCTGCCCCGTGGCCCGCCGCACCACCCGGCCGTCGGCGTCCAGGACCAGCACGGTCGGGGTCTTGAGGATGTCCAGCCGCCGTACGAGGTCCAGATGAGCCTCGGCGTCGACCTCGACGTGGGTCACGCCCGGCACCAGGCCGGCGACCTCGCCCAGGACCCGCCGGGTTGCCCGGCAGGGCGCGCAGAACGCGCTCGAGAACTGCACGAGCGTGGCCCGCTCGCCGAGTTCCGCGCCCAGTTCCGCCGCATCGAGCCGCTTGCCGTCGTCGCGCCCGCGCACCCGCACTCTCCCGCTCCGCCGCCGTTGCAGCACTCCGTAGGCGCTCGCCGCCGCGAGCACCACCACGCACACCACCAGTCCGGTCATCATCTGCTGCAAGCGTTCACGAGACCGCAAAGATTCCCGCCACCGCAATCCGGCCATCCTGCGGAATGCTTGGTTCCCATGGACATCGATGTGAGGGGGCCGCGTTTCGGCGCGGCCGTCACGGCCGCCGTCCTGGCGGCCGTTCTGGTCACGGGGAACGCCTGGCTGCTGGCCTGGCAGACGCTGGCCTTCCTGCTCGGCGCGGCGGGCGGGGTCGGCCGCTCCCCGTACGGCCTGCTGTTCGCCAGGGCCGTACGGCCGCGGCTCGGGCCGCCGACGGAGTTCGAGGCGCCCGAACCGCCGCGATTCGCCCAGGTGGTGGGGCTGCTTTTCGCCGGATTCGGTCTCGTGGGCTACACCCTGGGGCCCGGCTGGCTGGGACTCGCGGCGACCGGCGCCGCGCTCGCAGCCGCCTTCCTGAATGCGGCGTTCGGGTACTGCCTGGGCTGCGAGTTGTACCTGCTCGTGCGGCGGGTGACGGTCCGCGCGGAGTAATGGGGACGCAAAAGCACGAGGTGGGAACCGGCGAGTGACGTGACGAGAATCTCGCCGCCGCCGGGCACGAGGACTGGCTACCCGGCCGTTCTTCGGGCACGATCTGCGACAAGCCGTAAACCTACGGCTGCGTAACTTCCACTGGGAATCCCTTCCCAGGCAGAGCAGGAAGGGTCCGACCCGCCCATGGCAGAGCTCGTCTACCGTCCCGTCGTCGGTTTCGCCCGCACGCTGTTCAAGGTGTGGGATCTCAAGATCGACCTTCAGGGTTCGGAGAACATCCCGCGCTCGGGCGGCGCCGTGCTGGTGAGCAATCACATCAGCTACCTGGACTTCGTCTTCGACGGCCTGGCGGCGCTGCCGCAGAAACGTCTCGTGCGTTTCATGGCGAAGGAGTCCGTCTTCCGGCACAAGATCTCCGGTCCGCTGATGCGCGGGATGAAGCACATCCCCGTGGACCGCAAGCAGGGCGAGGCGGCCTACGCGCACGCCCTGGACTCGCTGCGGTCGGGCGAGATCATCGGGGTCTTCCCCGAGGCGACCATCTCGCAGTCGTTCACGCTGAAGAGCTTCAAGTCGGGTGCCGCGCGCCTGGCGCAGGAGGCCGGCGTGCCGCTGATCCCGATGGCGGTGTGGGGCACGCAGCGGCTGTGGACCAAGGGCCACCCGCGCAACTTCAAGCGCAGCCACATCCCCATCACGATCCGGGTGGGCGAGGCGATCGAGGCCTCCCGCGACAAGTACGCGGGCGCCATCACGCGGCAGTTGCGCGAGCGCGTCCAGGAGCTCCTCGAGGCGGCACAGCGCGCCTACCCCGTCCGCCCCAAGGGCCCGGACGACACCTGGTGGATGCCGGCCCACCTCGGCGGCACGGCCCCGACGCCGGAGCAGGTGCGGGCAGCCGAGGCGCACTGACGCCCGCCCGGCCGGCTCTCAGGCGGAGGACTGCGGAGCACGGACGGCGATGTCCGCTCCCGGGCTGAACCTCGCCAGCAGTTCGGCGAGTTCCGCAGCGGCCGCCGACACCTCGGCGACCGGCATCGGAGCCAGGCTTTCCAGCAGGAAGATGCCCGATGCCGTCTGCTCGGTGAGCCGGGTGCGCGGGCCCTGGCGCCAGTTCCAGCGGCGGCAGGTCACGCCCGCGTCGTCGCGCCACACCACTTCGCCCGCGTCGGGGTGCTCGATGGTCTCCTCGCCCCCGGCGACGGTCACGAAGTCCTCTTCCCCCGTGGCGCGGATCAGGCGCATGCCGCCCTCGATGCGGTCGACGTCCTCGCCGCCGACGGGGATCAGGTGGGCCACGGAGATGGCGTTGTAGAGGTCGACGAGCAGGTTGACGCGGGGCAGCCCGGCCTCCGAGAGGGCCCGTTTGGCCAGCGCCTCCGCGGAGTTGCGGGTGCGGGACGGCTTCGAGCCGAACGCCGTGTAGGTCTCGCGCCATGCGGCCATGTGCGGGTCCTCGTGTGGCGCCCGCCCGTCCAGCCGTACGGCGAGCCGGCGTGCCGCTTCGTCCAGCAGCGCCGAACCGGCGTCACTGCTCGGGCCGTTGACCAGGCCGTGCGCTTCGATCGCGACGTGGGTGAAACCGGGCGCGAGGGCGCGTACGTCGTCGGACACGGTCAGCGTGAGCGTCATGGTCGCCTTGCCTCAGAGTGCGGTGGGGAGCGTCTGCCAGAGGTGCGGCCGGTCGCGAGCCGCCGTGAGGGCGTCCAGTACGACCGGATGCGGTGCAGCATACAAGACTGGATAGTCCAGTTCATTGGACGCGGGATCGGGCAGGAAGGCGAGCCGCTCACCGTCGAGGGAGAACTGGGCATCGACACCGGGCTTGTTGCCCCGGGGGTCCTGCCGGTGCCAGCCCCCGTTGAACCGCACGGCGACGAGCCCGTGCACCTCGTCGAACTTCTGGTAGCACAGCGCGGTGGGGATGTCCTCGGCCCGCAGCAGCGCGGCCAGCGCGTGGGCCTTGGCGTAGCAGATGCCGGTGCGCTGCTCCAGGACGTCGGAGGCACGCCAGGTGACGCGGAGATCGCCGGAGTCCTGTGAGTGCGGGATGGTGTCGCGTACGAATTCGAAGGCCACCCGCGCATATTCATACGAGTTAGCCGCCCCGTCGGCGAGCTTCGCCGCTGTCTCGCGCACGAGCGGGTGGTGATGGTCGATCGCCTCATCGGCGGCCAGGTAGGCCGAGAGGTCGGGAGTTTCCTGGATCAGCTGCATGCGGCAGAGCGTAGGGCGAGACCCTCTCCGGGGCAATCGATTTACGCTCTACCGCATACTTATGCGCATCGGAGGTCTGCGGATGGTCGGCGACGACGGCCCTAGCGGGCCATCTCCTCCTTCAGCGCCGCCAGGAACGCGTCCACGTCGTCCTCGGTCGTGTCGAAGGCGCACATCCAGCGGACGTCGCCCGCGGCCTCGTCCCAGAAGTAGAAGCGGAACCGCTTCTGGAGGCGCTCGCTCACGTCGTGGGGCAGGCGGGCGAAGACCGCGTTGGCCTGCACCGGGTAGAGGATCTCCACACCGTGCACGGCCCGCACGCCCTCGGCGAGGCGCTGGGCCATCTCATTGGCGTGACCGGCGTTGCGCAGCCACAGGTCCCGGGCGAGCAGGGCCTCCAGCTGCACCGACACGAAGCGCATCTTGGAGGCGAGCTGCATGGACAGCTTGCGCAGGTGCTTCATGTGGCTGACGGCGTCCTGGTTGAGGACCACGACGGCCTCGCCGAACAGCGCGCCGTTCTTCGTGCCGCCCAGGGAGAGGATGTCGACGCCGGCGGCGTTGGTGAGCGTCCGCATCGGGACGTTCAGGGTGGCGGCGGCGTTGGCCAGCCGGGAGCCGTCCAGGTGCACCTTCATGCCGTGCGCGTGGGCGTGCTCGCACAGGTCCCGTATCTCCTCCGGCGTGTAGACCGTGCCCAGTTCGGTGGCCTGGGCGATGGAGACGACCTGCGGCATCGCCCGGTGCTCGTCGTCCCAGCCGTACGCCTGCCGGTCGATCAGCTCGGGCGTGAGCTTGCCGTCGGGCGCCGGAACGGTCAGCAGCTTCAGGCCGCCGACCCGCTCCGGGGCCCCGCACTCGTCGACGTTGATGTGCGCGCTCTCGGCGCAGATCACCGCGCCCCAGCGGTCGGTGACCGCCTGGAGCGCCACGACGTTCGCGCCGGTGCCGTTGAAGACCGGGAACGCCTCGGCCGTGGGTCCGAAGTGGCTGCGGATCACCTGCTGGAGGTTCTCGGTGTACGCGTCCTCGCCGTACGCGACCTGGTGCCCGCCGTTGGCCAGGGCCAGGGCGGCGAGGACCTCCGGGTGGGCCCCGGCGTAGTTGTCGCTCGCGAAACCGCGGACCTCGGGGTCGTGATGACGGCGGGCGTCGGTCTTCGGCGGGTTCACGGCTTCTCGGTGAGCCACAGACGGTTTCCGTTCACTTCGGCGGCGGGCTTCTCCCAGACCTTGGTGATGGCTTCGGCCAGGTCCTTGACGTCGGTGAAGCCCGCGAACTTCGCGTTGGGTCGATCGGCGCGCATCGCGTCGTGGACCAGTGCCTTCACCACCAGGATCGCAGCAGCCGACGTCGGCCCCTCGGCGCCCCCGGCCTTGCGGAAGTAGTCCGCCATTGCCAGCGTCCACGCCTCGGCCGCCGCCTTGCCGGCCGCGTACGCGGCGTTGCCCGCGGTGGGCTTGCTGGCGCCCGCGGCGCTGATCAGCACGTACCGGCCGCGGTCGCTGCGCTGCAGCGCCTCGTGGAAGGCCAGGGAGGTGTGCTGCACGGTGCGCACGAGCAGCATCTCCAGGAAGTCCCAGTCGTCGAGGCTGGTCCGGGTGAAGGTCTCGCTGCCGCGCCAGCCGCCGACGAGGTGGACCAGGCCGTCGACATGGCCGAAGTCCTTCTCGACGCGGGTGGCCCAGTCGCGGGTGGCCCCCAGGTCCAGCAGATCGACCGTGTCACCGGTGACGGTGGCGCCGCCGGTCGCATAGCTCGCCGCGTCGACCGCCTCCGCCAGCCGTTCCGGATCGTTGTCCGAGCCGATGACGGTCGCGCCCGCCTCGGCCAGCCTGAGCAGTGCGGCCCGGCCCGCGGGTCCTCCCGCTCCGGCCACCGCGATCACCGCGCCGCTGAGCGCCCCGTTCCCCGCCATGGTCTTCGCCTCCTGAGCAGTGTTCTCGCTTCGCCGATCGCTCACGCGGCGATCCGCTCGGCGTCGTCCGCCGTGATGCCCTTGGTGGAGGCGATCACGTTCTTCAGCTTCTTGGACAGTGCCTCATAGAACATGCTCAGCGGAAACTCGTCCGGAAGCACGTCATCGACGAGTTTGCGCGGCGGCTGCGTCGTGTCCAGCGCCTCGGGGCCCTTGGCCCACTTCGAGCCCGGGTGCGGGGAGAGATAGGTGGAGACCAGCTCGTACCCGGCGAACCAGTGGACGAGCTTGGGGCGGTCGATGCCGTCGCGGTACAGGTCCTCGATCTCGGCGCACAGCTGGTTGGTGACCTGCGGGGCGCGCTCCCAGTCGATGGTGAGCTTGTTGTCGGTCCAGCGGACGACGTCGTGCTTGTGCAGGTAGGCGAAGAGAAGCTGACCGCCGAGGCCGTCGTAGTTGCGCACCCGCTCGCCGGTGACCGGGAAGCGGAACATGCGGTCGAAAAGGACCGCGACCTGCACGTCACGGGCCTGCGGGACGCCCTCCCCGGCCAGCTTCACCGCCTCCTTGAAGGCGGTGAGGTCGCAGCGCAGCTCCTCCAGGCCGTACATCCAGAACGGCTGGCGCTGCTTGATCATGAACGGGTCGAAGGGCAGGTCGCCGTGGCTGTGGGTGCGGTCGTGGACCATGTCCCACAGGACGAACGCCTCCTCGCAGCGCTTCTGGTCGTGGACCATCGCGGCGACGTCCTCGGGCAGCTCCAGACCCAGGATGTCGACGGCGGCGTCGGTCACCCGGCGGAAACGGGCGGCCTCGCGGTCGCAGAAGATGCCGCCCCAGGTGAACCGCTCCGGGGCCTCGCGCACGGCGATGGTCTCGGGGAACAGGACGGCCGAGTTGGTGTCGTAGCCGGCCGTGAAGTCCTCGAACGTGATGCCGCAGAACAGCGGGTTGTCGTAGCGGGTGCGCTCCAGCTCGGCCAGCCAGTCCGGCCAGACCATGCGCAGCACGACCGCCTCGAGGTTGCGGTCCGGGTTGCCGTTCTGCGTGTACATCGGGAAGACGACGAGGTGCTGGAGGCCGTCCGCGCGGCTCGCGGCGGGCTGGAAGGCCAGCAGCGAGTCGAGGAAGTCGGGCACCTGGAAGCCGCTGTCGGCCCACCGGGTCAGGTCCTTGACCAGGGCCTCGTGATAGGCCTCGTCGTGCGGGAGCAGCGGGGAGAGCTCCAGGACGGCGTCGGCGACCTGGCGGACCGCGAGCTCGGCGTCGGCCGGGTCGGGTGCGCCCTCGGCGTCGAAGTCGATCGACCCGTCCTTGGACTGCCATGGCCGGATCCGCTCCACGGCATCCTTGAGCACGGGCCATGCCGGGTGCTCCACCACCCTGGCCACGGGAGGAAGACCTTCCTCCGAACCCACCTGCACAAGAATTTCCGTCATGTCCCACCTTCCACGGGAGAATCTCACGTATGCAGACCGTATACACACGAGGTTCCTCCCAGCAAGGGCGAACCCGGGAAATTATCCTGCCTCACCCTGCCCTTCACCGCACTTTTTCCTGTCGGTCACGCTTCTGCCCGGATGTGCGGCGACCATGCCCTCACTCTCTGCACAGGGCGGGCCCAGGCGATACGGTCAGGGGGGCCTGTCCGGCCCCCACTGCCGCCTGTCGACGGAAGAGAGTCGCGTCTTGAACTTCCTCACCATCGGTCACCGCGGAGTCATGGGTGTGGAGCCCGAGAACACCCTCCGGTCCTTCGTCGCCGCCCAGGAGGCGGGTCTCGACGCCATCGAACTCGACCTGCATCTGAGCAAGGACGGCGCGCTCGTCGTCATGCACGACACGGATGTGGACCGCACGACCGACGGCACCGGGCCGATCGCCGAGAAGACCCTCTCCGAGCTGCGGGCCCTGGACGCGGGCCGGGGCGAGCGGGTCCCGGTCTTCGACGAGGTGCTGGAGGCCGTCCAGTCGCCGCTCCAGGCGGAGATCAAGGACGTGCAGGCGGCGCGGGCCCTGGCCGAGGTGATGAACCGGCGAGGGCTGGCAGGCCGCGTGGAGGTGTCCTCGTTCCACGACGAGGCGATCGCCGAGATCAAGCCGCTGGTGCCGGGCGTGCGCACCGCGCTGATCGCCAGCCGCTACGGCACCGACATCGTCGACCGCGCCGTGCAGGCCGGTGCCGAGACCGTCTGCCTGAACATCCGTCGGCTCACCCTGGAGATCGTGGAGCGGGCCCGCAAGGCCGACCTGAAGATCATCGGCTGGGTGGTGAACACGCAGGATCAACTGCGTCTGGTCCGGGCGTTCGGCCTGGACGGCGCGACCACCGACCACCCGGACATCAAGCGCACGGGCCGGTTCACGGCCTAGAGGCCGTGTCGCGGACACGACCTAGTGTCTACGGGAGTTCCTTCACCAGCAGTTCGAACATCAGGTCGTCGCGCTGCGGAACGCCGAAGCGCTCGTCGCCGTACGGGAACGGGGTCGTCCGTCCCGTACGGCGGTAGCCGCGCCGCTCGTACCAGGCGATGAGGTCGTCGCGGACGGAGATCACGGTCATCTGCATCTCCTTCACGCCCCAGGTTTCGCGGGCCTGCCGCTCCGCCTCCGCGATGATCACCTTGCCGAGCCCCGCGCCCTGGAGCCGGGGGCTGACGGCGAACATCCCGAAGTAGGCGTTCTCGCCCTGGTGCTCCAGCTGGCAGCAGGCGACGATCCTGCCGTCCCGCTCCACCGTCAGGAGTCGGCTGTCGGGCGCCTTGATGACCTCCAGCACACCCTCCGGGTCGGTCCGCTGCCCTTCGAGGATGTCCGCCTCGGTGGTCCACCCGGCCCGGCTGTCGTCGCCCCGGTACGCCGACTCGATCAGCGCGACCAGCTCGGCCACGTCGGCGTCCGTGGCGTCCCGGAAGGTCAGTGCGGTGGCGGCGGTCTCCATGGGCGTACGTCTCCGTTGTAGGGCGCGGCTCGGGCAGGGACGAGCGTAACGCCGCCACTAAGCTCCGCCGCATGGTGCATGTACTCAGCAGCCGGATCCTGCTCCGCCCCACCGACCCCGAGCGGTCCCGTGCCTTCTACGGTGAGCAGCTCGGCCTCGCCGTCTACCGCGAGTTCGGCACGGGAGCGGAGCGCGGCACGGTCTTCTTCATGGGCGGCGGCTTCCTCGAGGTCTCGGGCCGGTCCCAGACGCCCCCGGCGCCCGCCGTACGCCTGTGGCTGCAGGTCGACGACGTGACGGCGGCGCAGGAGGAACTGCGGGCGAAGGGCGTGGAGATCGTGCGGCCGCCGGTGAGGGAGCCCTGGGGGCTGGTCGAGATGTGGATCGCGGATCCGGACGGGACGCCGATCGTGCTGGTGGAGGTGCCGGCCGACCACCCGATGCGCTATCGGCCGGGCATCTGAGGCCGGCCGGGGCGGTGCTCCCAGCCCCGTTCGGTGGGGGTGAGTTCGCGAAAGCCCGCGCCGTGCAGAAGGTCGGTCATGGCGCTGTCGGCGGCCGATTCGTAGGCCACGAGCCGGTCCACGCCGCACAGCCTGAGCCAGTGGGCGGCCCGGGCGAGCAACCGGTGCTCCAGGCTGGTGCCGTGCTGCGCGGGGTCGATGTGCGGGTTGCCGATGTCGGCGAGGTCCGCGGCACGGGCGTGGTGTTCCGGGCGGGCCTGGGCCGTGTCGATCTCGACGAAGCCGAGGGTCTCCCCCTCGGACCGGTCCGTGAAGCGGGTGCCGCACTCCCCCAGCGTGCGCTCGCCCGTGACACCCGGCCGGGCGGGCGCGGGCATGGGGTACCTCCGGGCAGGGTGAAGGAGCCGGTGGCCGCCACGCGGTGCGGTACGGGTTGAGGGTAGGTCGGGCCCGCGGCGGCACACCAGTGGGTTTCCCCGGATGGCAGGGAGCCCGGGGGGCGGCTTAGCGTGCTGGAGGGGGACCCGGGGGCCTGCCCCCGCCGCTCGCGGAAGGAACGCCATGAAGCTCGACGCACCGGTGACCGGCGGCCCCTGCTGGACCGAGCTGGGGACCGGCGACCTGGACGCGGCCCGGCGGTTCTACACGCGGCTGTTCGGCTGGCGTCCCGAGACCGACGCGCGTCAGGAGGCCGGCGGCTACACCGTCGCGCACCTCGGGGACGCGGCCGTGGCCGCGCTCGCCCCGCTGTACCAGCCGTCGCAGCCCGTCGCCTGGAACGTGTCGTTCGCGGTGACCGACGCGGACGCCACCGCCCGCGCGGTGACCGAGGCGGGCGGGACGCTGCTGCTCGGCCCGACGGACGTGTTCGACATGGGCCGGTTCGCGGTGGCCGCCGATCCGGGCGGTGCCGTGTTCCAGCTGTGGCAGGCGGGAACCTTCCCGGGCGCCGGACTGTTCAACGCGCCCGGTTCGCTGGGCTGGGTGGAGCTGATGACGCGGGATCCGGAAGGGGCCGTGTCCTTCTACACGCGGGTGTTCGGCTGGACGGTCGCCCCGTCGGACCGCTACACCCAGTGGGGCATCGGCGGCGCGGACTTCGGCGGCATGGTGACGATGGACGACAAGTTCCCGCCCGAGGTGCCGGCGCACTGGCTGCCGTACTTCGCCGTGGCCGACGTGGACGACACGACCGCCGTCGTCCAGCGCCACGGCACGGTCCTGATGGTGCCCACCTCCGTGCCCGACGGGCCGCGCATCGCGGTGCTGCGGGACCCGCAGGGGGCGATGTTCGGTGTGTACCGGGCGGACTACGAGAGCTGAGACGACGGTGTGACGCCGGGGCGGGGCCCGGCTTGCGCTGAAGTGCGCTCCAGCTCCTAGCGTCCCCCGTACGACCTGCCCGAAGGGGACGAGAGTGCGTTACACACTGTTCGGCAAGACCGGTCTGCGCGTGAGCGAGCTGAGCCTCGGCGCGATGACCATCGGCGACGACTGGGGCTGGGGCGCCGGCAAGGAGGCCAGCGCCCGGATCGTCGACGCCTACGCGGAGGCGGGCGGCAACTTCATCGACACCGCCAACAACTACACCGACGGCAGCTCGGAACGGATCCTCGGGGAGCTGCTCGCGGGCCGGCGCGACACGTTCGTGCTGGCCAGCAAGTACACCTGCGCGATCCGCGACGGTGACGTCAACGCCGCGGGCAACCACCGCAAGAACCTGGTCCAGTCGGTGGAGGCGAGCCTTCGGCGGCTGCGCACCGACCGGCTGGACGTGCTGTGGGTGCACGCCCGGGACAACTTCACACCGGTCGAGGAGGTCATGCGGGCCCTGGACGACCTCATGCGCACCGGCAAGGTGCTGTACGTCGGTGTCTCGGACTGGCCCGCCTGGGAGATCGCCCAGGCCAACACCCTGGCGGAGCTGCGGGGCTGGACCGCGTTCGCCGGTTCGCAGCTGCGCTACAGCCTGCTGGAACGGACCCCGGAGCGCGAACTGCTCCCGCAGGCCCGGGCGTTCGACCTGGCCGTGCTGGCGTGGGCGCCGCTCGCGGCCGGGAAGCTCACCGGCAAGTACCGCAGGGGTGAGGCGGGGCGTCTTGACGCCACGGGCGGGGACACCGACCCACGTGAGGAGGCGGTGATCAGCGCCGTGCTGGAGGTCGCCGAGCAGGGCGGCTGGAGTCCGGCCCAGGTCGCCCTGGCCTGGCTGCTGGCCCGGCCGGGCAACGTGGTGCCGATCATCGCGGCGACCAAAGTAAGCCAGCTCGCCGACAATCTGGGCAGTGTCGACGTCCGCCTCGACTCGGACGCCCTCGCCCGGCTCGACGAGGTGAGCGCGGTGCCGCTCGGTTTCCCGCACGACTTCGTCCGCGAGCCGGCCATCACCCGGAACATCTACGGCGACCGCTGGACGGCGGTCGACGACCGCCGCTCCACGCATCGCCGCACGGTGCACGAGGTGCTCTGACCGGTGACCGGTCAGGCCCGCAGCACGCCGAGCCGCCCTTCCAGCTGGCTGAGCAACTCCCCGAGCAGGGCCGCGAGTTCGCCCTGCTCGGGGCCGTCCAGGCCGGAGAGCACGGCGGTCTCGTACGCGAGCTGGACGGGCAGGATGCCGTCGACGAGGTCGCGTCCGGCGTCGGTGAGACGGAGGTGGACGACCCTGCGATCACGGGCGTCGCCGCGCCGTTCGACCAGACCGCGCTCGGTCAGCTGCTTGAGGCGTTTGGTGACGGCGGCCCCCGAGGAGAAGGTCTCCCGGGCCAGCTCCCCGGGCGTCAGCTCGTGCCCGGTACGACGCAACGCACCGAGCAGATCGAACTCGGGCCGGGTGAGCCCCGCCCGGCGCAACGGAGCGTCCTCGGCCTGCTGCAGCAGAGCGGCACAGCGGTTGATCCGCCCGATGACCTCCATCGGCCCGGTATCGAGCCCGGGATGCACGACCCGCCACTGCCGAACGACGGCGGCGACGGTGTCCCCCCGGCGACCATCGGCCGGTTCGGCACCGAGGGGGGCGCTGCCGCCCGGGTCGACTCCGGCCACCGGGTCGGGAGCCGGTTCACCACCGACGGAGGGACTGCCGCCCGAGTCGACTCCGACCGCCGGGTCGGGAGCGGGGTTTTCCCCTCCGCCCGTTGCTCCGTCACCGGCCGTCCGTCCTTGCACAGGCTCACTCCCGGCCGCCTGGGCGTCGTCGGTGAGCCCCCCTCCGGACGCGCGCGCCTCCTCAGCCGAACCACCTCCGGACGCCCCCGACACCCCGGCCGCCCGCCCGCCACCCGGGTCGCCTCCGGCCGCCTGAGCACCACCGGCGAGACCCTCCCCGGACGCCCGCGCCTTCTCAGCCGAACCCCCTCCGGCCGTGCGGTCGACCCCGGCCGCCCGCACGTCGGCCGAATCGCCCGCGCCAGCCTGAGCACCACCAGCCACACCCCTTGATGTGCGTGCCCCCTCAGCCGATCCCCCTGCGACCGGCCCCGACACCCCGGCCGCCCGCCCGCCACCCGGGTCGCCTCCGGCCGCCTGAGCACCACCGGCGGGATCCCCGCCGGCCCTGCCCGCCTCCTCGGCCGATCGTCCCTCCGCCGCCGGATCTGCCTCGGCCCCCGGCTGCGGGGCCTCGCCCCCGTCGGTCCCCCTGGGCGATGGTCCTTCGGTCGGCGTCATGGCCGTGCGTCCTCCGTTTCGGTGGCCGGGTCCCGGTCCGGGAGCAGGCCCTGGCGTCGGGCCGTCGCGGCGAGCGTACGGTGTCCGCACTGTTCGGCGAGCACGACCCGCTCCTGGGGCAGGGCACGCTGCCACCATTCACCGGCGGCGGCGTCGACCGTGGCGCGCAGGTCGGCCAGGGCGGCGGCGAGGCCCCGGCGGGCGGATTCCAGGGCAACGGTGCCGGGGTCCGGCCCGGCCAGGAGGCGGGCGGCGTGCTCGCGGGCCCGGTCGGCGGCGGTCAGCGCCCGTTCGACGCGGTCGCCCGCACGCCGGTTGGTGACGGCCACGGCGGCGACGAACCCGACCAGCGCACCGACGACGGTGTCCACGACCCGCTCCGTCATCAGCTCCCCGGGCTCCTGGTATCCGGCGAACTCCGTGATGAGCAGGGCCATGGGCGTCACGCAGACGCTGCCGAGCCAGTAGTTCCGGCTGATCAGCACCTCCGCGCCGAAGCTGAACGTGAGGCAGCACAGCACGAGCGCCACGGGGCCCAGGTGCGCGAGCGGCACGACGGCAAGGAAGACGAGCACGCCGACGACGTTGCCCACCACCCGCTGGACGGCCCGGCTCCAGGTCAGCGCGATGTTCGCCTGGTAGAGCGAGGCGGCGGTGACCAGCGCCCAGTAGGGCCGGCCGATCCCGAGGGCGAGAGAGGCGTACCCGGCCAGCGCGCAGCCGAGGGCGGTCCGCACCGCGAGCGGGGTCAGCGGGCCCAGCCGTGCCCAGAGGGGCCGGGCCGCGGCCACGCCGAGCAGTTCGTCGGCGGCCGCGGCCGGAAGTCCGGCCCTTGGGACGGGTCCGGTGCCACGCAGCGAGCCCGCCCAGGCACGCAGTCGCCCCGCGTCCGCCTCAGTCGGCGCCGCGAGGGCGACCTCGGCACGGACCACGAGCCGTTCGAGGGCCCGCCGGGTCCGTGAAGGAGCACGGGTGGACAGCAGCGACTGCCAGGCGGCCTGCACAGCGGTGTAGCCCGCGACGCGGGCCCGGGCGTGGCCCGCCCCCGTGCCGCCGGTGTCGGCGTACACGGCGGCGGCCTTCAGGGCGGCGGCGGTGGCGCGGCGTTCCGGTCCGTGCGGCCGGACGAGCCCGGGCGCCATGCAGACCAGCCAGGCCCAGGCACCCGTCGCGGCGGCCAGGGCCAGATGGCCCGGCACCTGCCCGAGGGCCTGCGGCGCGAACAGGGAGGCCGAGCTGACGAAGGTGAGGACGACGTTGCCCGGCGGCCCGACCCGGGTGGCGTCGCACAGGACCTTCTGCGCGGCGGCCAGCAGCGCACCGACGGTGACAAGGACGACGGCGCTGCCGGTGAGCGAGGCCGCGACCAGGGCCACGCCGAGCCCGCCGAGCATGCCCAGCACCACCCACACCAGGACCCCGGCCCGGGCGGCGTACGGACGGTTGTGGGCGTACAGCGCGCACAGGGACCCGGCCATCGCGTACATCACGAGATCGAGCCGCCCGAGCGCCACCAGGGTGAACGCGGGCGGAGCGATCGCCGCGACCACGCTCAGCGCGGGTTTGAACCAGATCTCCGAGGGCCTTCCGAGGCGCAGCACCCCCGCCAGCGGGAGACGCCGGGCGGACGGGGAGGCGGGGACGGGGGTGGGGGTGGGGGGCGCACTGCTCATGCCGCAAGATTAACAGGTGTTTTACTCGTAAAACATCAATCCTCACCTGGCGTGCTCCGTCGAATGCTCCCCGTGTACACCCTTGCGCTCGCGTGCGCACCGCATGGCCCGGGCATCGAATGACCGACCGTCGAACGGGGAGGTGCGCGTGCACGGACCGGCTTCGTCCGGCTGGCTGCTGGTGGCGCTCTGCGCGGTGACCGGCGCCTACTGTCTGGCGCGGATGCGCAGTGGCGCCGAGGAGCAGCGCAGCGCCGCGGGCGGCGAGGCGCTGATGGGTTTCGGGATGGCCGCGATGGCCGTGCCGGCTGCGGTGTTCACGCCGCCCTCGTGGGCCTGGCCCGTCTACGCGGCGGTGTTCGGGGCGGCGGGCGTGCACGCGCTGTGGGCGGCGCGGGCCGGCGCGCACCATCTCCACCACCTGGTGGGGGCCGCGGCGATGGTCTACATGTCCGTCGTCATGGCCGGCTCCCCCGCGCACGCGCACGGCCGGGGCGGATCGGGAGTTCCGCTCCTTACCGGGGCGCTGCTGCTCTACTTCGCCGGGTACGTGCTGCTGACCGGTGTCCGCCTGGTGCCGGTCGCCGCCGTGGCCGGGGGCGGCGGCCCCGCCGGGTGGGGTGACCGGCCGGAACTGGCACGGGCCTGCCGGCTGTCCATGGGGATCGCGATGGTGGCGATGCTGCTGACGCTGTGAGGGGCACCGGCCCGGCCCGCCCAACGGATCCGTTGCCTGCGTCACTTTGACGGCACAGGTCGTACCCGTGAGCGTGGCCGCGCTCATAGGCTGCCCTCATGATGCTCACCGCCGCGCTGTTGCTGCTCGGCGCCCTGACCGCCGTGGCCGCCCCCCGGCTGCTCGCCCGGGCGGACTGGCCGGACCGGGAGCCGGTGGTGGCGCTGTGGGTGTGGCAGTGCGTGGTGGCGGCCGTGCTCGTGTGCTGCGCGCTGTCGATGACGCTCAGCGCGGCGGCGGCCTGGCACGCGGTCGGGGGGCACGTCTTCGCGACGGCGCCGACCGGGGTCGTCGAGGCCTACGCCCTGGGTACGGCGGGCCCCTGGGCGGCGACCACCGCGGTCACGCTGGCCTGCGGCGGGCTGTGGAGCGGGGCCATGCTGGCCCGCGAGATCGGCCGGGCCCGCGCCCGGCGCCGACGGCGGCGCGCCGATCTGCTGGTCCGGGCGCCGCTGCTGCCGGGCGAGGTGACCGTCTCGGGCCGGCTCGTCGTCCTGGAGAGCGAGCAGCCCGACGCCTGGTGGCAGCCCGGCACTCCCCCGCAACTGGTGGTGACCACGGCCGCGTTGCGCCGGCTGAAGGGCCGGCAGCTGGACGCCGTGCTCGCCCACGAGCAGGGCCACGCCCGGGCCCGGCACGACTGGCTGCTGAACTGCTCCTCCGCCCTGGCAGGCGGCTTTCCGCAGGTCCCGGTGTTCGCGGCGTTCCGCGACGAGATGCACCGCCTGGTCGAACTCGCCGCCGACGACACCGCGTCGCGCCGCTTCGGCCGTCTGACCACGGCCTTGGCCCTGGTCGAACTGAACGAACACCGGGGCGTGTTCGGCCCCTGTCCGACGCCGCAGGCCCATGTCCCGGCGCGGGTGCACCGGTTGCTCACTCCCCCGGACCGGCTGTCCCCGTCGCGGCGCCTGAGGCTGACGGCGGCGGCCGCGCTGGTGCCGGTGGTGCCGGTGCTGGTGGCGTTCGTACCGGGGCTGCGGGCCCTCGGGTAGCCGGGGCGTTTGGGCACGCTGCGGCGGACCCGGCATGGCCGGAGCATGTCGCCCCGGTGACGGAAGATCGCCCCCCGTACTGGATCCGGACCCCCCGGTTCGGCGAGGATCGCAGTATGCACACCTCGTCCGTCGATTCCCCGCCCCGTCCGGAGCACCGCACCACCGCCGGTCTCGCCGGTGTCCTGGCCCTGTGCTCGGCTCTGCTGCTGACCCTCGTCGCGGCGAGATGGAGCCCGCTGGTCACCGCGGACGGGGACATCGCCGCCACCACCCACCGCTGGGCGGTCGACGAGAGCGGCGTCACCCAGGCCTGCCGCATCCTGACCGACTGGGTGTGGGATCCGTGGACGATGCGTCTGCTGTGCGCGGCCGTCGTCGTGGCGCTGGTGATGCGGTTCGCGGCGCGCTGGACGGCGCTGTGGCTGGCGCTGGCCGTGGCACTGGGCACGCTGGTGCAGCAGGGCATCAAGGCCGCGGTGGACCGCCCCCGCCCCGTGTGGCCCGACCCGGTCGACTCGGCCCACTACTCGGCGTTCCCGTCGGGCCACGCCATGACCGCCACGGTGGTGTGCGGCCTGCTGCTGTGGCTCCTGCACCGGCACGGCGTCAGCCGGGCCGTGTGGCGTACGGCCCTGACCGTGGCCGTCGTCTCCGTGGCCGGGGTCGGGCTGACGCGGATCTGGCTCGGCGTGCACTGGCCGTCGGACGTGGTGGGCGGCTGGCTGCTGGGCACGACGGTGGTGACCCTGGCGGTGTGGGTGCACCGGCGATGGCAGCCCTGAACTCACGGGCACCGCAAGCCCGGTGATCTTCCTCCGCGGCACGGGCGGCCGGGATCGCCGCCCGGCCGTACAGCCGGCAGCGGGGCGACGCGGTGCCGGGGCGGCCTCGTAGGATCTCCCCATGACGGCCGTGCTGTTCGACTTCTCCGGGACCCTTTTCCGTGTCGAGTCCACCGACTCCTGGCTGCGTGGCGTCCTGGCCGGGACCGATGTCCGGCTCACCGAGGCGGAGTTGACCGCCGCGGTGCGCGCGCTGGAGGCGGTCGGGGCGCTGCCGGGCGGTGGTGATCCGGCGCGGGTACCCGAGGACCTGGCCGACACCTGGCTCGTCCGGGACCAGAGCGCCGCCCTGCACCGGGCCGCCTACACCGGCCTCGCCCGGCAGGTCCCGCTTCCCGACCCGGGGCTGCACGACGCGCTCTACGACCGGCACATGACCCCGGCCGCCTGGGCTCCGTACCCGGACGCCGTCGAGGTGCTGCGCGCGTTGCGGGAGCGGGGCATTCCCGTCGGGGTGGTCAGCAACATCGGCTGGGACCTGCGCCCGGTCTTCCGCACGCACGGTCTCGACCAGTACGTCGACACGTACGTCCTGTCGTTCGAGCACGGCATCCAGAAACCCGACCCGCGGCTGTTCGCCACCGCCTGCGAGGCGCTCGGCGCCGATCCGCGCAGGACCCTCATGGTCGGCGACGACAGGCGGGCAGACGGCGGCGCCGGCGCTCTGGGATGCGAGGTGCACTTCGTGGACCATCTGCCGGCGGCCGACCGGCCGGACGGGCTGCGGCCGGTCCTGGATCTGGTGAGCTGAGCCGGCACACGGTCCTTGTGGAGGACGGCCCGACGTATCAAGTAGCCCCAGGCCACCTTTCGAGCCGTCCGCTCGCCCGCCTCGGACGATCCCCCGCGTCGCCCGAGGCAGACGGCATCACCGGACCAGACCTGACAGGCCTTGGCCGGACGCTCTGAGTATAGTTGGCTGGCAGCCAGTCAACACAGGAGTTACAGCATGTCTCCGCGGAGCGCCTCGGTCAATGAAGAGTTGCGGCGGCGCTCCCGGGAGCGGCTCCTGCAGGCCGCGGTCGAGCTGGTGGGCGAGCGCGGCTACGACGCGACCACCCTCGGCGACATCGCGGACCGAGCTGGTTCGGCCCGCGGTCTGGTGTCGTACTACTTCCCCGGCAAGCGCCAGCTGGTGCAGTCCGCCGTGCACCGGCTGATGCACCGCACGCTGGAGGAGGCACTGGAGCGCGAGCCGCGCACCGAGAACGGCCGGGAGCGGATGGCCCGGGCCATCGACGCGATCCTGGGCCTGGCCAGGGACCGGCCCGTGCTGATGCGCCAGCACATGGCGGGGATCCTGCAGGCCGAGGGCTTCATGCAGTGCCCGGAGCAGCGGCGGCTGGCCGAGCTGCTGCGGGACACCATGTCCCGGCACGGCTCGCGGGACGTCGACAGCGACTACCCGATGATGCGCGCCCTGCTGATGGGCGCCGTGTACGCGGCCCTGGTGCCCGGCGTACCGATGCCGGTGCCGGTGCTGCGGGCCGAGCTGTTCAAGCGTTACCGGCTCGACTGGGAGTCGGGTGTCCCGCCGGAGACCGGGGTCTCCGGCGGGAGGGGCGACAGCGATCTGTCGCGGTTCTTCGCTACCGGGGCCGCACCGGAGTGCGGTCCGCCGGATCAGTCGAAGTAGTCCGGCTGCGTCTGCACGTTGAGCTCACGCTGGTGGACCCGGCGGGCCGGGTCCGTGCGCCGGTCGTCGATCTTCAGGACGTCGAAGCCCCGGGCGTACTCGTTCGAGTAGATGTAGCCGTTGTAGTAGTACGCCGACCACGAACCGCCCGACTTGATCGTGTCGGTGGTCAGCGGGCCGCGGTCGAAGTAGGCGATCTCCTTCGGTTTGGCCGAGTCGGTGAAGTCCCAGACGGAGACGCCGCCCTGATACCAGGCCTGGACCATGATGTCCTTGCCCTTGACCGGGATCAGCGAGCCGTTGTGGGCGACGCAGTTCTCGGTGTCCGCCTGGTGGCGGGGGATCTTGAAGTAGCTGCGGAAGACGAGCTTGCGCTTGTCGCCCTTGCCGACGATGTCGTAGATGCCGTCGGCACCACGGTCCGGGCCGGTCTCGGCGTTGCAGGTGGCCGCGCCGCCGCCGCCCAACTCGTCGGTGTAGACGACCTTGTTCGCCTTCTGGTTGAAGGTCGCCGAGTGCCAGAACGCGAAGTTGACGTTGTCCTGCACGCGGTCGATGACCTTCGGGCGTTCCGGGTCCTTGATGGAGAACAGGATGCCGTCGCCCATGCAGGCGCCCGCGGCCAGGTCCTTCGACGGCAGCACGGTGATGTCGTGGCAGCCGGTGGTCTTGGAGACGCCCGGGTTGGTGGGTCCGCCCGGGTTGCCGCCGCCGTCCGGCCCCTCACCGGGGAACAGCACGGGGAAGCCCACGACCTTCGCCCTCTCGGGCGCGCCGCGCGGCACCTTGATGACGGAGATGCCGTCGTGCGGCGGCCGGCAGTCGGGGTAGGCGGCGTTCGGCGAGTACGAGGAGACGTACACGTACACGTTGCGGCGCTCGGGCACCAGCGTGTGGGTGTGCGAGCCGCAGGCGGTCTCGACGGCGGCGACGTACCTCGGGTTGCGCTTGTCGCTGATGTCGAAGACCTTCATGCCCTCCCACGAGGACTTCTCGGTCGCCGGCTGGGTGGTGCTGGAGCAACTGCTGTCGCTGCGCGAGGAGTCGGTGGACAGGAACAGCAGGTTGCCGGAGACGGAGATGTCGTTCTGCGAGCCGGGGCACAGCACCTGGGCGACGGTCTTCGGCACCTTGGGGTTGCTGATGTCGAAGATGCGGAAACCGTCGTAGTTGCCCGCGAACGCGTACCTGCCCTGGAAGGCGAGGTCCGAGTTCGTGCCCTGCAGCACGTCCTTGGGGACGTGGGCCAGGTGCTTGATGTTGTCGGAGTGGACGATCTCGTCCTGGCCGGGTATCTCGCCGCTCTGGATGGCCTCGCGGACCTCGGCCTGGGCGCTCTTGGAGACCTTCTTCGGCGCGGGCGGCGCATCCCCCGGGTCGGGGGTGGCCCCTGCCGGTGCCGCTGTGAGGAGCGCGGCCAGCAGCCCACCGGCGGCAGCCACAACTCCCAAGCGTCTGCGGCGTGTTCTGCGGTCGTTCAACAGGATCACTGTTTTCCTCCCTGGTTCCGTTCACTGCGGAACGGTTCACGCACCACGCAGTATCGTCTTCGCCATGCTCATACCAACAGAGGGCAACAGAATCGCAATGAAGTTTTCCGATCAATGACCCGCGGAAGCGTGCCAGTACGTCGTCCACAACACGAGGTGTGTTCCAACCCACCTGCCACAGGAGGTCGTTGTGCTCTTCCGCCGTGCGTCTCGGGCGTGTGCCGTCACGACGGGGCTGGTCGCCCTGGCCGTGCTCACGGCCGGGGGCTGTGACTCAGGTCCGGACCGCAAGCCCGCCGCGGCGGACGGGCCCGCCGTGATCGCGCCGGGTGAGCCAGGCGAGGCGAACCGCACCCTGTCCGCCGAGGAAGCCGCCGACCAGCGCTCGGAGAACGACTCCCCCAACTCGGCCGACGTCTCCTACGTCCGCATGATGATCGAGCACCACGCCCAGGCCCTGGTGATGACCGACCTCGCTCCGGGGCGCGCGGAGTCCAAGGACGTGAAGCGGATCGCCGAACGCATCGCGGCCGGCCAGAAGCCCGAGATCGAGGCCATGAAGGGCTGGCTGAAGTCGTACGGCAAGCCACTGAAGGCCGAGCGGCACGAGCACGCCACGATGCCCGGCATGGCCACGCGGGCCCAGCTGAAGAAGCTCCGCGCGGCCGACGGAAAGGCCTTCGACCACCTCTTCTTGACCCTGATGACGACCCATCACCAGGGCGCGATCACCATGGCCACGGACGCGAAGGGGCAGGGCAACAACATTCGCGTGGAGGAGATGGCCGACGAGGTGATCGCACAGCAGACGAGCGAGATCACACGGATGCGGAACATGCTCTGAGCTTGTTCTTTTTCTTCCGGCCTCGAACGGTGTCCCGAACTTGATCGCTCAGGAGGGGGTTCGGCGGACGTAGGGGCGGTTTTGGCGTGATCCTTCGTGCTGACCAGAGCGCGAGTTTCACCACGTCACGAGACGTTCCAAAGCCGCCAGGGGTGAGTCTGCTGCATCACGATGTCCGCCAGGAAGCGTTCGCGGAAGCGTCACGCTTCCGGGGAGAGTTCTACGAGTGTCTCACCGCCCGGCGGGATGAGTTGTTCGAGCTCGCCGACGCACTGCTGTGTGTCGACGGGCCGGTCACCTCACCGGTGGAGTTGACGCTGATACCTGAGCACCCGCGTGGTCACGGCGCGTTGTACGGAGCTCTCAATCGCGGCCGGATCGATGTCGACAGGTTGCGGGCCCTGCTGGCCGACATGCCCTTACCGCGTTTCGACGGTGGCCGCCTGGTGCTCGCGGTCGACGTATCACCGTGGCTGCGCTCGGACGCGCCGTGCTCGGCGGACCGGTTGTTCTGCCATGTCTACGGGCGGGCGAAGTCCGCGTCGCAGTTCATCCCGGGCTGGCCGTACTCCTTCGTCGCGGTCCTGGAACCCGGGGCCACCTCGTGGACAGGGATCCTGGACGTGGTGCGGCTCGGACCCGAGGACGACGCGACCGCCATCACGGCCGCCCAGCTGAAGGCCGTGGTCGAGCGGCTCATCGCAGCCGGCCAGTGGACGTCTGGCGACTCGGACATCACCATCGTCATGGACGCCGGCTACGACGTCACCCGCCTGGCCTGGGTCCTGCGGGATCTGCCCGTCGAGCTGGTCGGGCGGATCCGCGGGGACCGGGTGATGCGCTGTCCGGCGCCCTCACGCGAGGAGTTCCATCGCGCCCATCCCCGCGGCGGCCACCCGCCCAAGCACGGGCCGGTGTTCCGCTTCAAAAAGCCCGAGACCTGGCCCAAACCGGCGATCACCACGGCCACCGACACCACCCACTACGGAAATGCCGAAGCACAGGCGTGGGACCGGGTCCACCCGCGACTGACCCACCGCTCGGCCTGGCTGGAGCACGACGGAGAACTCCCCATCGTCGAAGGCACCCTGGTCCGCCTCAAGGTCGAACACCTCTCCAAGGACCGGGAGGCACCGCCGGTATGGCTGTGGTCCTCGAAGACCGGAGCCGCCCCGCCCGACGTAGACCGCTGCTGGCAGGTGTTCTTGCGCCGCTTCGATCTTGAGCACACCTTCAGGTTCGTAAAACAAACGCTCGGCTGGACCACCCCGAAGATCCGTACGCCCGAGGCGGCGGACCGCTGGACCTGGCTCCTGGTCATCGCCCATACCCAGCTCCGTCTCACCCGGCTGCTCGCCGCCGACCTCCGCCGCCCCTGGGAGAAGCCGACCACGCCCGAACGCATCACCCCGGCCCGGGTCCGCCGGGGGTTCCGAAACATCCAGGCTCACCTGCTCTGCCCCGCCCGTGTTCCCCAACCTCGTGGCGCCGGGCCCGGACGGCCGCCCGGAAGCAAGAACCGGCGCCCCGCACCCCGCTACGACGTCGGTAAGACCGTCAAACGCCCCGAGACCCTCAAGGCCATCGGCAGACCCGGTAGATCCTGGTAGTTGCGGATCAGTGCCCGGGGACCACCAGGTGGGCCCGTTCCCGAGGGCGGGTCACGGACAGGTAGTGCTCTTCGGCCAGGCGCCAGCGGGATTCCCAATCGATCGGGCCGTGGTCATGGCCGCGTTCGCGAAGTCGCCTCAGGGTTTCCTCGCGGGGGGTGTCGACGTAGACCATCAGGTCGTAGTAGTCGGCGAGTTCGGGCCGGGCGGTGTACACCCCCTCGACGACGACGATGCCGCAGGGGGAGACGGTGTGGGTCTCGTCTGGCGCCAGGGTCCCGGTCTCCCAGTCGTAGCGTCGGTAGGCGGCATCACGGCCGGCGGCGAGCGGGGCGAGTACCTCGTCACGGAGTCGCTGCCAGTCGAAGTAGCGGTGGTAGCCCTGCACAGGATCCAGACTGGCGCGCTCCTCCGCATGCATGGGGCGGTAGAAGTCGTCACCGTGCACCACCACGGCGCCGCGCAACTCGGCGAGGGCTTCCGCCATGGTCGATTTCCCGGAACCTCCCATGCCGTCGAGCGCGACCAGCGCGAACCCCTCGCGGCTCCGGGCGTCGACTGCGGCGGCAAGCATCGAGATCATCGTCATGACGGCATTCTCCCGAGACAACCGGCCACATCACGAGGAACTAGATAAAGAACAAGCTGAGCTTGTCGTTCACACGTCCCGGTCCGAAAACGAACTCGAACTCGGTCGCCCACCTGGGCGTTTGCCGGACATGCCGGAAGGGAACCAAACCACGACGCGCGGGGTGAACCCCGAGGCCCCTGCTGTCAGCTCTCGTCGATCACAGGCATCGGGCCTCCGCCGCTGTGCCACTTCTGAAGGAAGCTCGCTTGCCGTGCCACATCCCCCAGCTCGACGCGGCCGCCGATGCTGTCCAAGCGGTGGTAGGCGAAGGGTCGGCCATAGGGGCAGCCGGAGAAGTCGGCGGCGAAACCATCATCCTCCAGCCGCTCAGAACCTCGCTCCACAGAGCTGGTCCAGTAGCCCAGATGGTCGAACCGAGCTCCTTGCGACGCATCCCAAGGGCACCCGGCAGGCCCTTCGATCAGCTCTATGAACGGTGGTCCGCCGCGGGTGAAGGTGATGCGGTAATCCCTCGCCAAGCCGATCATCTGCAGGAGCACTCCAGTCGGCTCCCACGGACCTCCCGAGATCCTCCATAGCCCTCTCGATGTCCGGCACGACGAAGCACACATGGTAGAAGGCAGTCAGCAACTCATGATCGCGTGGATACCGAAGTGGTGTCTGCTGGTTTCATGGCCGCCGGGACGTTGAACGACAAGCTGAGCACGCCCGGCGGCGGGACCTTCGTCGCGTTCAGCGCCGGGCGCGGCGCGGTGACAGCAGGCCCGCCTCCCGGGCCTGGCCGATCAGCCTGAGGGACGTGCGGCGGCTGTGCCCGGTCGCGCCCATCACGGCGAGGACCGGGTCGGCACCGTCCTGCTGGGCCGCACGGTACTCCTGCGCCACCAGCCGCCGCCCCTCCGCCCCGCGCGGCCAGGCCGGCCGGGCTCGGCGCCCCTGCCCCCCGCAGGCGCCGGGCCCGGGCCCGGCATCGCACGCCTCGGCCACCGACTCCTCGATCCAGTCGGCGAGCACGGCCAAATCGTCGAGGGACAGCGCGGGCTGAGCCCGCACCTCCTCGACGCAGACGCATCCGCCGCCCACGACGGCCAGCGCGTCGACCCGGGCGCCGTCCGCGAAAGCCAGCCGGAACTCGAACCACCGCGTGGCGCCCTCGTTCTCCCGCACTTCCCAGGCGAAGCGCACGGACACCGCACCGTCCGCCGGAGAGCGATCAGAAAGATTCAGAAAGGATGCTTCCAGCACACACTGAACGTAACCGCATGATTACATTCCCTACAGATCGGACACGCGCCGCGAGTGGAGCACAGCACCCTGTCAGCGGAGCCCGGCCGGTGCGATGCTGGAGGCGTCAGCGCTCTCCTGGGATCCGCCGGATCCCCCGGGTAAGGAGTTCCGCCGTGCTGCGAGTCGCCGTCGTAGGCTCCGGGCCAAGCGGGTGCTACACCGCCCAGAGCCTCGTCCAGCTGGACTCCGAGGTGCGCGTCGACGTCCTGGACCGGCTGCCCTGCCCGTACGGCCTCGTCCGCTACGGCGTGGCACCGGACCACGAGAAGATCAAGTCGCTGCAGAACAACCTGCGCGCCGTCCTGGAGCACGAGCGGGTCCGGTTCCTCGGCGGCGTGCAGATCGGCCCCGGGGGAGTGAGCGTCGCGCGGCTGCGGGAGCTGTACCACGCGATGGTGTACTGCGTGGGCGCCGCCACCGACCGGCGGCTGGGCATCCCCGGGGAGGACCTGCCGGGGAGCTGGTCGGCGACACGGTTCGTGTCCTGGTACAGCGCCCACCCGGACGCCGTGGACGCCGGTTTCCTGCGGGACGCCCGGTCGGCCGTGGTCATCGGCGTGGGGAACGTCGCCGTGGACGTCACGCGGATGCTGGCCCGGGGGCTGGCCGAGCTCACCCCGACCGACATGCCGCAGGCGGCCCTGACCACCCTGGCGGACAGCCGGGTGACGGAGATCCACATGGTGGGCCGGCGCGGCCCGTCCCAGGCCCGGTTCACCACCAAGGAGCTGCGCGAACTGGGCACCCTGCCGGAGACCGACGTCGTCGTGGACCCGGCGGAGCTGGCCATGGATCCGGGGTACACGGACCCGTCCGCACTGCCCGCCCAGCAGCGCCGCAACGTGGAGGTCCTGCGCGGCTGGGCCGGGACACCCCCGCGAGGCGCCCCGCGCCGCATCCACCTCCGCTTCTTCCTCCGCCCGGCCGAACTGCTCGCCGAGCAGGGCCACGTGGGCGCGGCGCGGTTCGAGCGGACGGCCCCGGACGGCCACGGCGGTGTGACGGGCACGGGCCACCATGAGGTCATCGAGGGACAGCTGGTCCTGCGCTCGGTGGGCTACCGCGGAGTCCCCCTGGAGGGCCTTCCGTTCGACCCGGCCACCGGCACCGTCCCGAACCTGTCCGGCCGCGTCCTGCGCGAGGGCGTCGTGACCCCGGGCGAGTACGTGGCGGGCTGGATCAAGCGCGGCCCCACCGGCGTCATCGGCACGAATCGCCCCTGCGCGAAGGAGACGGCGACGGCGCTCCTGGAGGACGCGCCCGCGCTCGCCCTGCGGGCCGTCCGCGACGACCCGCTCCCGGCCCTGCGCGCCGCGGGAACCGACCCGGTCGAATGGCAGGGCTGGCAGTCGATCGAGCGAGCGGAGGCGGACCTGGGAGCATCACTGGGCCGCGGAGTGGTCAAACTCCCGGACTGGCAGTCCCTGTTGCGGGCAGCGGCGGCCAAGGCCCGTTGAGGAGCGCGAGGCTGTGTCCCTGGCGGCTCCGCCGCGCGGGCGCGACAAGCCACGGCCCTCTCCGCGGTCACGAACGCGTCAGTCACCCAGACGGACGGCCTGCCGGACCGCCGCGTCGAGCAGCGCACCCATCAGCCCCGGGAACAAAGCGTCGAGCTCATCCCGCCGCAGCCCGTTCATCTTGGCCGTCCCCCGGTACACCTGCCGGATCACCCCGCTCTCCCGCAGCACCCGGAAATGGTGCGTGGTGGTCGACTTGGTGACGGGCAGCTCGAAGTCCGAGCACGACAACTCATCCCTCGCACCGGCGAGTTCCCGCACGATCCGCAACCGCATCGGATCGGAGAGCGCGTGCAGCACCCCCTCCAGCCGGATCTCGTCACGCGTGGGATGCGGCAGGTCACGACTGCTGACGGCGGGGGACGTCACGGCGACTCCACTTCCTCGGGGTCTCCATAGTACGAGAACCTTCGTAGTTTGACATCCACCGTACTACGATGCCTATCGTACGAGTCGACATCGGCCCCGTGACGAATGGAGTCCGCCGTGACCTCGCTCTTCGAGCCCTGCACCCTGCGCGAGCTGACGATCCCGAACCGCGTGTGGATGCCTCCGATGTGCCAGTACTCGGCGGCGCCGGAGGGCCCGGAGACCGGGGCACCCACCGACTGGCACTTCGCGCACTACGCCGCCCGCGCCACCGGCGGCACGGGCCTGATCATCGTCGAGGCCACCGCGGTGTCCCCGCAGGGCCGCATCTCCCCCTACGACCTCGGCATCTGGAACGACACGCAGGTCGAGGCGTTCCGCCGCATCACCCGCTTCCTCACCACGCAGGGCACGGTGCCGGCGATCCAGCTGGCCCACGCCGGCCGCAAGGCGTCGACGGACCGCCCCTGGAAGGGCGGCGCGCCGGTCGGCCCGGACGCCCACGGCTGGGGCGCGGTCGCCCCGAGCCCGCTCGCGTTCGACGACGAGCACCCGGCCCCCACCGAGCTGACCGCCGATCAGATCAAGGACGTGGTCGGGCAGTTCGCGGCGGCCGCCCGCCGTGCGCTCGCCGCCGGTTTCGAGGTCGCCGAGATCCACGGCGCCCACGGCTACCTGATCAACGAGTTCCTCTCCCCGCACTCCAACCACCGCACCGACGCCTACGGCGGCTCGTACGAGAACCGCACCCGCTTCGCCCTCGAAGTCGTCGACGCCGTACGGGAGGTCTGGCCGGACGACAAGCCGCTGTTCTTCCGTATCTCGGCGACCGAATGGCTCGAGGAGGGCGGCTGGACCGCGGACGACACGGTCCGTTTCGCCGCCGACCTGCGGGTCCACGGCATCGACCTGCTGGACGTCTCCACCGGCGGCAACGCCTCCGGCGTCCGCATCCCCACCGGTCCCGGCTACCAGGTGCCCTTCGCCGCCCGGGTGAAGAACGAGACCGGTCTGCCGGTCGCGGCGGTCGGGCTCATCACCGACGTCGAGCAGGCCGAGAAGATCCTGGCCAACGGCGAGGCGGACGCGGTCCTGCTGGGCCGCGAGCTCCTGCGCAACCCCTCGTGGGCGCGGCACGCGGCGCGGGAACTCGGCGGCGATGTGCGGGTGCCGGACCAGTACCACCGGTCGGTCTGATCCGGCCTTCCGGTCCGGCACACGCAGAGCCACGTCAACCGGCCGCGCACGCCGTCCCGTTGAGGGTGAACGCGGCCGGAGCGGCGCTGTTGCCGCCGTGACCTGCCTGGTAGCCGATGCTCACGCTCGCTCCCGGCGCGATGGTGCCGTTGTACGAGACGTTGGTGGCGGTGACCGCCCCGGAGGACGGCGTGTACGTGGCGCCCCAGCCGCCCGTGACCGTCTGCCCCGCGGGCAGCGTGAAGCCGAGTTTCCAGCCGTTGACGGTCGTCGTGCCGGTGTTGGTCAGGGTCACGGTGGCGGTCAGGCCGGTGTTCCAGGCGTTGACCGAGGCCGTCACCTTGCAGGCGCCGGGCTGGGGCTGGGGAGCCGGGCCGGAGCTGTCCAGGCCGAAGAAGGTGAGCACGCGGGACGCCATGCCCTGGGCGTACAGGTTGTGGCCGACGCCCTGGAGGCTGATGGCCTCCACGGGGGCCCGGTCACCCGTGCCGCCGTAGCGGGTGCGGATCCAGCCGGACTGGGGCGTGTCGGTGGTGGCGGGCGTCTGGCTCACGCCCTGCACGTTCGTCCACTGCTTGATCTGCTCCCCGAAGTTGGGGTAGCGCAGGACGTCGTCCTGGGTGCCGTGCCAGATCTGCATCCGGGGGCGGGGACCGGTGTAGCCGGGGTACGCACCCCGGGCGAGGTCGCCCCACTCCTTCGGGGTGCGGGTGACCGTGCCGCCCGAGCAGGCGCTGTTCCACTCGGAGCCGTCGGTGGTGGCGAAGCAGCCGAACGGGACGCCCGAGAAGGCGGCACCCGCCGCGAACACGTCCGGGTAGTCCCCGAGCAGGACGTTCGTCATCATCGCGCCGGAGGAGATGCCGGTGGCGAAGATCCGGCCGGTGTCGGCGTCGTAGGTGCGGGTGGTCCAGTCGATCATCGACTTGATGCCGACGGGGTCGCTGCCGCCGTCGCGGCGCAGGGCCTGGGGCGAGGAGACGTCGAAGCACTTGCTGCTGCGGGTGACGGACGGGTAGAGCACGATGAATCCGTACCGGTCGGCGAGCGTGTCGTACTCGGTGCCGTTGTACATGTCCGGGCCCGAGCCGGTGCACCAGTGCACGGCCACCACCACGGCCGGCTTCGGTGTGACGCTCTCCGGTACATACACGTACATCCGCAGGTTGCTGGGGTTCGCACCGAAGTCCGTGACCTCGGTGAGGGCCGCGGCGGGTACGGCCGCCGGGCGCTTGGAATCACGGGCGGGCTCGCCCGCGGCGGCCGCCGGTGCGGTGAGCGCGGGGGCCGCGAGCAGCGCCAGCAGCGCGGCGACGAGCGCGAGGAGCATCGACCGCAGGGGTCTCCTCGTCGCGGCGTGGGGGGTGGCAGACACGTCCGGGTTCCTTCCGTTGTGAGGTGCGGCGCGCAGGACGTCGTACGGGCGCTTCAGCAGGAGGAGTCGGTCCGGGTCGACAGCGCGAGCCGCCACGGCGACCGGTGGTGCTCGCCGCGGGGTTGGCCCCTGTCCGGGTTCGCGTCGAGGAACGTCCGCGAGGCCGGGGCGGCCTCGGACCACCGGGCGAAACCCGTGTGACCCGGGCTCCAGCGCCCGGCGGTGTCCGCGGTCGTGAAGTGGACGTGCCGATCAGAACGCCGACGGACACCGGCATGAACACGAGCCCACCGACGAACGTACGCATGCACGGAGTCCTCATCGACTCGCCCTCTCATGAAGGGAAGCGTCCGTTCGGCATGGTGGCATGGACATGGCTCGCATGGAAGCGCTCCCACACGATCGCCGCCGTGACCAGAAGCGGCCGAATGTGTTCTGCGCGAGGCGTTGACTAGAAAGCGCTTGCCCCCTACGTTCCGTTCAGCAGTGTGACCCGCTGGTGCGAACGAGGCGCTCGTAGCGGGCACAGTGAACAACATCGCGAACGTCATTCATGTACATGAAAACGGACGCTCCATGAAGGCACCCCACGAGACGCACGACCCGGAAGGCCCTGACCCCATCCACCCCCACGACAGAAGGAATCGGGACATGACTTCTGCGACACGTCCGCACACCCGCGGCCGCGCCTTGACCGGCGCACTGGCCACACTCGGCCTGTCGATTGGCATGATCATGACCACCCAGGCGCCCGCGGCGAGCGCCGCGACCTGGCCCACCCCCAACGGCAGCCAGGGCACCTCCTCCACCATCTCCGTGTCCGGCACCAAGGACTACGGCATGAAGCGGTACTACGGCACCGGAGAACTGGCCGGTGACGGCCAGGAGGAGGGCCAGGACCCGATCTTCAAGCTCGCGAACGGCGCGGTGCTGAAGAACGTCATCCTCGGTGCCCCCGCGGCCGACGGCATCCACTGCGAGGGCAGCTGCACGCTGCAGAACGTCTGGTGGGAGGACGTCGGCGAGGACGCCGCCACCTTCCGCGGCGGCAACGGCGCCACCTACCAGGTGATCGGCGGCGGCGCGAAGAAGGCGGCGGACAAGGTCTTCCAGCACAACGGCGGCGGCACGCTGACCATCTCCAACTTCGCGGTGCAGGAGTTCAAGACGCTCTATCGCTCCTGCGGTGACTGCTCCACGCAGTACACGCGCAAGGTCAACCTCAACACCATCGACGTGACCGGCACCGGCTCCACCGCGCGGCTCGTCGGCATCAACGTCAACCGCAACGACGTGGCGACCCTGCGGAACATCACGATCCGCAACGACTCCGGCCGCAAGGTCGTCCCCTGCCAGAAGTACAACAACAACACCGCCGTCGGCTCGGGACCCGACAGCAAGAACTGCCTCTACTCCACCTCGGACATCACCTACAGGTAGTCCCGGGCAGTCCCCCACGGTGAAGGCGGCCGTGCGGAGCGTCCCGCTGGGCGCTGCGCACGGCCGTCCGTGTCAGGTGCCGCGCACGCGCGCGCGTACCTCCCCGATCAGCTCCCGCTGATAGCCGGTGTAGGCGGCGCGCAGTTCGGTGCCCGGCCAGTCGGCGGGTAGGAGTCCGGGCGGCAGGACGGGGTCGGCGAGCAGGTGCCGTACGACGGCGGCGAAGGCGGTCAGGCGGCCGGCCGGGCGGCGCGCGCCGGCGATGTGGGCGAGCAGGTCCCGGGCCGTGGCGGACCAGGCGCCCAGCGGCCACAGCGTTTCGGCCAATTCGCCCGAGGGCCGGCCGGGGCGGGCCGAGTAGCGCTGGACCACCTGGTCCAGAACGCCGGGGAGGGCGCGGGTCAGGTTGGCGGGCCGCAGCCAGACGCCCTCGCGGAGTTCGGCGAGCCGAAGGGCGGCCAGCCGGGTGCGCAGGTCGGCGCGTTCGGCGGGGCCGCGTCCCGTCGCGGTGATCACGACCATCTCCCAGTCGCCGTCCCACGGGCGCGTGCGCGGGTGCACGGCGTCGTCCTGGCGGCGCTGGCGTTCCAGCAGCCGGTCGCTGAGGCGGTAGCCGCCGTCCGTGCGCCGCAGGTCTCCGGCGGCCACCATCCGGCTGAGCGCCGCCCGCAGGGTCGAGCCGCCGACGTCGAAGCCCTCCACGAGCCGCACGAGTTCCCTGACCGGCAGTTCGGGGGGATGCGTCCCGAGGAGCAGGCTCAGCACGACCGACCGCGCGGACAGCGGGCGCAGATCGAGCGCGCCGGACCGCGCCGGGACGTTCATCGGCATGGTCACGTACTGTACGCGGCGGACGTCGGTGTTGCAGGATTGCTGCGGTCGCAGTCATAGTGCAACACTCGCGGCATGGTCTCGACACCGCACGAACATCAGGCGTACGGCGGACCCGCCACGCACGACGTCACCAACCAGGCCCCGCCCCTCACCCCATACGACGCCTCCGACGACACGGCCCTGCTGGAGGGGCTGCGGCGGGAGGGCGCGGGGTGGGCCGAGGAGGACCTGCGGCGGCTCGGGCGGCAGGCCGGCAGCGCCCAGGCACAGGAGTGGGCCGACCTGGCCAACCGGCACGAGCCGGAGCTGCGCACGCACGACCGGTACGGCAACCGCGTCGACGAGGTCGAGTTCCACCCCGGCTGGCACCACCTGATGCGCACGGCGATCGCGGAGGGACTGGCCGCATCACCCTGGGCGGACGACCGGCCCGGCGCCCATGTCGTGAGGACCGCCGGCGGACTGGTGTGGGGGCACACCGAGGCCGGGCACGGCTGCCCCACGTCGATGACCTACGCGGCCGTCCCGGCCCTGCGCCGGCAGCCGGAGCTGGCGAAGCTCTACGAGCCGCTGCTGACGAGCCGGGAGTACGACCCCGTCCTCAGGGAACCGACGCAGAAGCGCGGTCTGCTGGCGGGCATGGGGATGACCGAGAAGCAGGGCGGCTCCGACGTCCGGACGAACACCACGACGGCCACGCCCACGGCCGAGCCCGGGGTGTACACGCTGCGCGGGCACAAGTGGTTCACCTCGGCGCCGATGTGCGACGTGTTCCTGGTCCTGGCCCAGGCTCCGGGCGGGCTGTCGTGTTTCCTGGTGCCGCGTGTGCTGCCCGACGGCACCCGCAACACCTTCCGCATCCAGCGGCTGAAGGACAAGCTGGGCAACCGCTCCAACGCCTCCTCCGAGCCCGAGTTCGACGGGACCGTGGCCTGGCTGGTCGGCCCCGAGGGGCAGGGCGTGAAGACCATCATCGAGATGGTCAACTGCACACGGCTGGACTGCGTGATGATGTCGGCCGCGCTGATGCGCAAGTCCCTCGTCGAGGCGGGGCACCATGCGCGCCACCGCAGCGCGTTCGGCGCGCGGCTCGTGGACCAGCCGCTGATGCGCAACGTTCTCGCCGATCTTGCGCTGGAGTCCGAGGCCGCCACGACGCTGACCCTCCGGCTGGCGGGGGCGGCCGACCGGGCGATCCGCGGGGACGAGGGCGAGGTCGCGTTCCGCCGGATCGCCACCGCCGTCGGCAAATACTGGGTGACCAAGCGGGGCCCGGCCTTCACCGCGGAGGCCCTCGAATGCCTCGGCGGCAACGGCTACGTGGAGGACTCGGGCATGCCCCGGCACTACCGCGAAGCTCCCCTGCTGTCGATCTGGGAGGGCTCGGGGAACGTCAACGCCCTCGACGTGCTGCGGGCACTGAGCCGCGAACCGGGCACCGCGGAGGCCCTGTTCGGCGAGCTGGACCTCGCCCGGGGGGCGGACGCCCGGCTGGACGCGGCCGTGGCACGGCTCAAGACGGGACTGTCCGAGGCATCACAGACGACGGCACGCCGTCTCGTGGAGCAGACGGCACTGACGCTCCAGGCCTCCCTCCTCGTCCGGCACGCCCCTCCGGCGGTCGCCGACGCGTTCTGCGCGACGCGGCTCGGGGGTGACTGGGGGCACGCGTTCGGGACGCTGCCCCAGGCCGCGGGCCTGGCCGCGATAGTGGAACGGGCGCTGCCCGGCGGCGGCCGGGGCGCCGGGACGGACTGACGGGGCGCCGGAGCCGACCGACGGGGCGAGGAGGGCCGGCCCGCCCGGGCGGGCCGACTCGAACTCAAGCCACAGTTCGCGCACAGTCATCTCCCGATTCCGCTTCGTTGTCAGTGCCGTGGTGCAGACTCCCCGTCAGTGGCACATCGTCTGGGGGAGGACACCGTGTTCAGGGGGATCGACGAGGTCGACTGGGCC
Organism: Streptomyces hawaiiensis; assembly: GCF_004803895.1. Classification (NCBI taxonomy): domain Bacteria; kingdom Bacillati; phylum Actinomycetota; class Actinomycetes; order Kitasatosporales; family Streptomycetaceae; genus Streptomyces; species Streptomyces hawaiiensis. Next base: position 1,216,258 of record NZ_CP021978.1, read on the forward strand.
TCGCTGCGCCACGCGTACGGCAGCGCGGAGGACGTGCCCGGATTACTGCGGGGACTGGCCTCCGCCGACCCGGCCGAGCGGCAGACCGCGCTCGACGGGATGTACGGCGCCGTACACCACCGGGGCGATGTGTACGACGCGACGGTCGCCTGTGTTCCGTTTCTTCTCGCGCTCGCCGTCCGCGAGGAGGTGCGGGACCGGGCGGGAGTGGTGGAGCTCCTCGTCAGCATCGGCGACATCGGCGGTGCCGGCGATGATCTCGCGGTGAGAGCGCGTTCCGCCCTGCGTGCGCGTGCCGACGTCTTCGTCCGGCTCGCGGGCGACGCGGACGCCGGAGTGCGCCGGGCGGTCCCCGGGGCACTGGTGCGGTTCCTCGACCGGCCGGCGCGGGTGCTCGCCCTGGTGCGGGAGCGGATCACCGTGGAGCGGGACGACCGGGTCCTGTTCGCGCTGGCCGAGAGCCTCGGCCTGTTCGCGCGGCGCTACCGCCTCACCGACGATGCCCACGCCGCCGAGGCGGTGCGCCTGCTGACCGAGCTGAGCGGGCCCCCCTACGGCCCCGGACTCCGGCTCGCCGCACTCGGCCAACTCGCGGGGTGCGCCCCTGATCTGCTCCCCAACGATCTCGTCCCGACCGTCGTCCGGCTGCTGAGGGACAGATCCGGGCAGCGGACCGGGGCGGGGCACCCGTACGACTGTCCCGGTCCGGACACGCTCGCCGGCCGGCTGCTGCGGCTGCGCCCCTCGGACGAGGAGGGCTCCCGGCTGCTGCGGACCCTGCACTGCGCGCTCGGCAGCCGGGTGGCCGAACGGGTCGCCCTGCTGTGCGGGCAGTTGACCAGCCCGGATCCCCTCGACCGGTGCAACGGCGTGTGGATGTCGGCCGCGCTGTTCCGTGAGTGGCGTACCGGCCACGCGGAGCCCGTCGTCCTCATCGGCAATCAACTGGGCGCGGAGGAGGGCCGGTTGCACGACGCGTCGGTCGCCGTCCTGGTGGAGCTCTCGGAGCTGGCCGCGCCCGCCGCGGACCACCTCCACGCGCTGGTGGCGTACCGCCCCGAGCTCCGTACACGGCACGGGGAGCGGGGTGCGCCGGCGCTGGGCGGTCCGCTCAAGGCGCTGGCCGGCACCGGGGACGCGCGGGCCACGCCGGTGCTGGCCGAGGTGCTGGCGGGCCCGGTCGTACCGGACGACCTGGGGCTGGTGATACCCCGCCTGGGCCCCGCGGCCGTGCCGCTCGCCCCGGCGCTGCGGCGACGGCTCGCCCGTGTGCCGCTCGATGCGTCCGGCCTCCACGAGCGGGCCGTTCCCCTGCTGTCGGCACTCACCGCACTGGGCGACGTCGAGTCCACACCCGCGGTCCTGCGTCTGCTGCGCGGCATGCCGGACGGGCTGCGGCGGCGCGACACCGTCACCGAAGCGGCGGCCCGCGCCCTCGGCGCGTTCGGCGGCGCCGCGCGCGAGGCGGTACCGGAGCTGCGCGGGCTGCTGGAGACCGACTGTGCCGTCGCGGCGGCGGAGGCGCTCTGGTCGGTCACGGGCGACGCGGATGCCGTGCTGCCCGTGCTGCTGCGGGAGTTGACGGGCACCGGGGCCGGCCGCCGACGGCGTGCGGCGGCCGCACTGGGGCGGCTGGGCCGGGCGGCCCGTCCGGCCCTGCCCGGGCTGCGCGAGCTGGCCGGCTCCGGTGACGCGTGGGCGCGGGCCACGGCCGCATGCGCGGTGTGGCGGACAACCGGGGAACCGGAACACTTCCTTCCCGTTCTCCGCTCCACGTGGGTGGAACACCCGCGCACGCGCAGAACGATCGCCGAGTGCGCCTCGGCACTGGGACCGGCGGGAGCGCCCCTGCACGACATGCTCCGAGCGGAGCTCGCCTCTCCCCGACGGCACCGCACCGACTCCGGCGGCCACGGCATACACGAGGACCTGGGGTTGCTGCGGGCGTGCCGGGAGGCGCTGGCCGGGCGGGGGAACCGGTAGGGGCCTCACCCCGTCGTGCAGGGGGCCTCACCCCGTCGTGCGCCCCCACATCGGGCCGAAGCGGGACCACTCATCGTCCCACTGGGCGATGCGGCGACGCTCCAGGCGGCCGCGGAGGGCGCGGCCGGCGACCAGGGGTACGGCCGCGGCGCAGAGGCCTGCCACGCCGCCGATCAGGAAGGCTCGGACGCGGGCCTGGGACCCGGTGACGGGCCGGGTGACCTGGCGGCCCTCGGGGTCCGTCCACACGGTGACCGGAGCCCCGGCGGCGCTGCCCGCCGGGACCCGCAGCTGCCCGGAGTGCTCGGAACCGTCCGCGGCGGTCCACCGTGCCGTCGCCCACACCTGCTCCGCGTGAGACACATGGGCGTCCTCGGAGGCAGTCCCGGGAGCGCGCTCGGCGAGCCGTGCCACCAGGGGGCGCCACTCGACGCGCTCCCGGGCCAGTCCCTCCGCCACGGAACGGCTCACCGTCGTCCCTGCCAGCACCCCGACGAACACGGTGAGCGCCCACACGCCCAGGACGACCCAGGCCTCCACCCTGTCGGCCCGGCGCTTGAGCGGATTGCGCCGCCAGCGCCACAGCCACACCTTCGGACCACGTAACGCCATCGGAGGCCTCCTCCTCACGAGCCCACGACCATCCCGCCGCTCTCCCCATACGGACGGCGGCGCCTGGATGCTCACTGCACCTGCCCGGCGTGCCTGCTCCACGGGCCCCCGGCTCTGCCCCGCCCCTGCGAGCGCCCTCCGGAGCCGGCCCGCCGGACTCCGCTCACACGCCGTCGACACCCCGCTGACCTGCGGCAGAGCGCGGCCCGGAGGTGACTGTCAGTGGTCGGGTGCAGACTGGCCGGTGTCCGGGACGAAGGCGTCGACGAAGACGCCGCGGAGGTGATCGGCATGACCGAGGTACTGCTCGCCGTGGGCACGCGCAAAGGCCTGTTCATCGGGCGCCGGCGAGGTGGTGGCGCCTGGGAGTTCGACGAGAGCCCCTACTTCAACGCACAGGCCGTGTACTCGGTCGCCATCGACACCCGGGCCGGGACCCCGCGGCTGCTGGTCGGCGGCGACAGCGCGCACTGGGGCCCGTCCGTGTTCCACTCCGACGACCTCGGCCGGACCTGGACCGAACCGGCCCGTCCGGCCGTCAAGTTCCCCCAGGACACCGGGGCGTCCCTGGAGCGGGTGTGGCAGCTGCACCCGGCCGCCGCCGAGCCGGACGTGGTGTACGCGGGCACCGAACCGGCCGCGCTGTACCGCTCGGAGGACCGCGGGGAGACGTTCGAGCTGGTCCGGCCCCTGTGGGAGCACCCCACGCGGTCGAAGTGGGTGCCGGGCGGCGGCGGTGAGGGCCTGCACACCGTCCTCACCGACGCGCGCGACCCGAAGGCGGTGACGGTCGCCGTCTCGACCGCCGGCGTGTTCCGCACACTGGACGGCGGCGCGAGCTGGACACCCTCCAACTCGGGTGTCTCCGCGGTGTTCCTGCCCGATCCGAACCCGGAGTTCGGCCAGTGCGTGCACAAGGTCACGCGGGACGCGGCCTCCCCGGACCGGCTGTATCTGCAGAACCACTGGGGGGTGTACCGCAGCGACGACGCGGGCGCGCACTGGACGGACATCGGCGAGGGCCTGCCGTCCACCTTCGGCTTCGCGGCGGTGGCGCACCCTCACCGTGGCGACACGGCGTACGTGTTCCCGATCAACGCCGACGCCGACCGGGTCCCGGCCGACCGCCGGTGCCGGGTCTACCGGACGGCGGACGCGGGCAAGAGCTGGGAGCCGCTCTCGGCGGGGCTGCCCCAGGAGGACCACTACGGCACGGTGCTGCGCGACGCGATGTGCGCGGACGACGCCGACCCGGCGGGCGTCTACTTCGGCAACCGCAACGGCGAGGTGTTCGCGTCGGCGGACGACGGCGACAGCTGGCGACAGCTCGCCTCGCATCTGCCGGACGTGCTGTGCGTGCGGGCCGCGCTCGTCGGCTGAGCGGCGGACGAGACGGGGGACGAGGGTGCGCACAGGCGTTGGCCACCGGTTGATCGCCGCTGCCCGTACGGCAGTAGGGTGACGCCCGTGGCACCACGACCCTTGCATGAAATCGTCGAAGCGGGCTGGGCGAAGGCCCTGGATCCGGTGGCCGAACGCGTCGCCGCGATGGGGGACTTCCTCCGCGCGGAGATCGCCGCGGGACGCACCTACCTCCCGGCCGGGCCGAACGTTCTGCGGGCTTTCCAGCAGCCCTTCGACGACGTGCGCGTCCTGATCGTCGGTCAGGACCCGTACCCCACTCCGGGGCACGCGGTGGGGCTGTCGTTCTCGGTCGCGCCCGAGGTGCGGCCGCTGCCCGGCAGCCTCATCAACATCTACCGCGAGCTGACCACCGACCTGGGGCTCCCCCAGCCGTCCGACGGTGACCTCACGCCCTGGACGCAGCAGGGCGTGCTGCTGCTCAACAGGGCGCTGACCACCGCACCGCGCAAGCCCGGTGCTCACCGGGGCCAGGGCTGGGAGGAGGTCACGGAGCAGGCCATCCGGGCCCTGGCGGGGCGGGGCAAGCCGCTGGTGTCCATCCTGTGGGGCCGTGACGCCCGCAATCTGCGTCCGCTCCTGGGCGACCTGCCCTCCGTCGAATCCGCCCACCCCTCCCCCATGTCGGCCGACCGGGGGTTCTTCGGCTCCCGCCCGTTCAGCCGGGCCAACGACCTGCTGATCCGCCAGGGCGGCCAACCGGTGGACTGGCGTCTGCCGTGACCGGGGCGTCGGAGGGCTCCGGGTTTCTCGCCGTGGACTCCGGCGGCTCCGGGCTGCGGGCCGTGGTGGGGACCGCCGAGCGCGGACCGCTGGCCCGGCGGGCGTCCGGTGAGCCGGTCCGCACGGATGAGCGGGGCATCGACCCCGAGCACTTCATGGCGCAACTCGTGCCGTTGGTGCGCGCCTTGACCGCAGAGGCGGGACCGGTGCCGTTGACCACCGTCGTCGTCGGCGCGGCCGGGCTGGCCTCCCTCGGTGACGGGCTGCGCGCCGAACTGCCGGGCGCCCTGGCCCGGGAGTGGGGCGTGCGCAGGGTCGCGCTGGCCGCCGATGCCGTGACCGGTTACGTGGGTGCGCTCGGGCCACGCCCCGGTGCCGTGATCGCCGGCGGTACGGGACTGATCGCGATCGGCACCGACCTCACCGGCTGGCGGCGTGCGGACGGCTGGGGGCATCTGCTCGGCGACTGCGGCGGCGGCGCCTGGATCGGCCGGGCCGGTCTCGAGGCCGCGCTGCGCGCCCACGACGGGCGCGAGGACGGCTCGGCCCGGCTGCTGGCCTGCGCCGAGGAGGTGTTCGGGCCCGTCGCCGGGTTGCCCGGCGCCCTGTATCCCCGTCCTGACCGTCCCGCCGTGCTCGCCTCCTTCGCACCCGGCGTGGCCGCCTGCGCCGGCGAGGACCCCGTCGCCGCGGGCATCCTGCGCGTGGCCGCCCGGCACATGGCCGACTCCGCGGCGGCCGTGTGCCCCTCCGGCGGTGAGCCACGCGTCGCCGTCACCGGCGGCCTGTTCCAGCTGGGCGACCCGCTGCTCGGGCCCCTGGACGAGGAACTGACGCGGCGGCTCCCGCACGCGCGGCGGGTGCCGGCCGAGGGCGATCCGCTGCACGGCTCGGTGCGCATCGCGGCCGGACTCAGCACCGGTTCGCTCGCGCTGCCGGGTGACGAGACGATGCTGTCCGTGACCACTCGGCCGGGTGATTGATCCGATCACCTCCCACCCGTACGTAACTCATCAGACAAAACAGGACGGATACCGCTCACCTGCACCCTCCCCGAACAGGGGAACCCAAGAAGCCAGTAACATGCGGCGCCATGAGTTCCCCCACTGGGCCCGCGGATGGCCTGCCCGTACGAATGCCGCGCCCCCGCCAGCCCGGACGGCACCGTCGTCCCGAGCCGCTGGTTGCTCCCGAGGGCGCGCCCGCGCTCGTCCTCGCCGTGCCGGGGACGCCCAGTAGCGCCACGCGCAGCCTCGCCGAGGAGGTCGTGAGCATCGCCCGCTCCGAGCTGCCGGGCCTCGACGCCCGTATCGGGTACCTCGACGGGGACAACGCGGAGTTCCCCTCGCTGCAGGCCGTGCTCGTGCACGCCGCCGAGGAGCGCACGGCCCGTTTCGAGCGGGCCCGCGCCGCGGGCATGGATGTCAAGATGCCCGACGGCCCCGTCGCCGTCGTCGTGCCGCTGCTCGCCGGCCCGGACAGCGCACTGCTGCGCCGGGTCCGTCAGGCCCTCATGGAGAGCCGGGTCGCCGCCGAGCTGACCGACGTCCTCGGCCCGCACCCGCTGCTCGCCGAGGCGCTGCACGTGCGGCTGTCCGAGGCCGGTCTGGCCCGTGCGGACCGCGCCCGGCTGTTCACCGTGGCGACCGCCGCGGACGGCATCATCCTGGCGTCGGTGGGCGGTGACGAGGCCGTGCAGGCGGCCGGGATCACGGGCATGCTGCTCGCCGCGCGCCTCGCCGTGCCGGTGATGGCCGCGGCCCTGGACCAGGAGGGCTCCATCGCGTCCGTCGCCGAGCAGCTGCGCTCCTCGGGCTCGCAGCAGCTGGCGCTCGCGCCGTATCTGATCGGCCCGGAGATCGAGCCGGGTCTGGTCGAGGAGGCCGCGAAGGAGGCGGGCTGCTCCGCAGCCGAGTCGCTCGGCCCGTACCCGGCGATCGGCAAGCTCGCCCTGGCCAAGTACACGACGGCGCTGGGCATCGCGCCGCAGCAGGCGCAGAGCGCGCCGGTGCGCTGACGCGAGGCGCTGCGCGTAACGACGAGAAGGCCGCTCCGACTCGGAGCGGGCCTTCGTCGTCGGGGCGCCTGGCGGGGGGTGTGGCTTCTCCTCACCCGAGGGGCACGCACGAAGTCCTCAGCCGAGGGCCACGCACGACGCCGCCGTCACTCTGATCGAGCCGCCTCGTCGGGGGACGCCCGTGAGCGGGTCGACCGCGAACCATGTCACGTCCCCGGAACGCTCGTTGGCGACGTACAGGAAGCCACCCCTGGCGGTGAGGGCACGCGGCCAGTGGCCGCCGCAGTGCACCGTGGTGACGAGCCGCAGCTCCTCGCCCTCGACGGCCAGCACGGACAGGACGTCCTCACCACGGGTGGCGGTCCAGACGAAGCGGCCGTCGGGCGAGGTGGCGATGCCCGAAGGGTAGGCGTCGCGCGCCGGTGCGCCGGGCAGGACCGGGGTTTCGGACAGCGGCGTCAGGACGCCTTGGGCCGCGTCCCAGCGGCACACAGTGACGGACGGGCTCAGTTCGTTGACGACGTACGCGTGCGAGCCCTCCGGGTGGAAGGCCAGGTGGCGGGGTCCCGAGCCGGGCCGCAGGGCGGTCTCCCGGTGCAGGACGAGGGCGCCGTCCGTCAGCGTGCACACCCGCACCGAGTCCGTGCCGAGGTCCACGCTGACGGCCCAGCGGCCGCTCGGGTCGGGCTGCACCTGGTGGGCGTGCGGCCGCTGCTGACGGGGCGTGTGCGGCCCGGCGCCGCTGTGCCGGAGCACGCCGGAAGCGGACCGCGCGAGGGTGCCGTCGGGGCGGACGGGGACCGCGGTGACGCTGCCGGAGCCGTAGTTGGCGGTCAGGACGTGTCCGGCGAAGAGGCTGAGGTGGGTGGGACTGCTGCCGTCGACCGGCACGGGCCGCCCGGCCGGCTCGGGCTTGTCCCCGGCCACCCGGTACGCGGCCACCGCACCCTCAACCGTCTCACTGACCGCGTAGAGCGTCTCCCCGTCGGGCGCGAGGGTCAGGTAGGAGGGATCCTGGACTACGTTCACGCTGCTCAGCACGGTCAGCGCGCCGCTGCCGGCGTCGACCTCCGCCGTCACTATCCCGGGGCCGCCGGCCGCCGTGAACGACCCGATGAACGCCCGTCGCCTGCCGTCCGCCACCGCTGTCCCCTCTCGCCCGCGCCGCCCGAGAGGACCGCGCAACCGATCATGCAAGGTCTAGACCAAGCGGTCAAGGATGGTTCGCCCGTCAGGCCTGGCCCGACGGAGTACGCAGCGGCCGGGCCGACTCGGCCGGGGCTCGCTCCGGCCACGCGCGAAGCGCCCCGGCAGGCGCCGGCGGGCATACGCTCAGCGGGCGGACCAGCTCGGCCGAGGCACGTCCGGGTGACACGCGACCGCCCCGCCAAGCCCCCACCAGCGGCGTGCACGACAGGGGGCCGGCTCGGGCCACGGCCGGCTCCAACCGACACGGGAGCACCCCTTCGGGCCCCCAGCGGCGCGCAGAGCAGAGGGCCAGTTCGGGCCACGGCCCGCTCCGGCCGACACGGGAGCACCGCCCCTAAGCGGCGCGCACGACAGGGTCCGCTCGGCCGCAACCCGCTCCAGCCAACACGGGAACGCCCCCTCAAGCCCCCAAGCAGCGCGTACAACAGGCGGCCAGCACGGCCGCAGCCCGCGCCAGCCAACACCCCAGCGCCCCCTCAAGCCCGCCACCAGCGGCATGTACGACAAGGGGCCGGCTCGGGCGCAGCACGCTCCCGGCAGCGCGGAAGCGCCCCGTCAGGTGCCCACCAGCGGCGAGCCCGACGGTGTGCGCAGGGGGCGGGCCAGTTCTGACAGGGCTCGTTCCAGGCCGTGCAGGTGGGCCAGGGCCGGTTCCGCGTGGGGCTGTCCGTCCGCGTGGACCGCGATGTCCCTGCCCTCGGTGAGGGCCTCAACGGCGGCCTCCACCCGTCGGCTGGCCGTGGCCAGACGGGCGTCGTGGGAGGCCTCCGGGTCGGCCGCGACGGCGACCAGGCCGCGGATCTCCCGGGCGCAGTCGTCGAGGAGGGCGAGCACGTGCCGGGCCCGCCGCTTGCGGCCGAGCATGGGGTTCAGCGGGTGTACGAGCGGGGCGATCGAGAGCCGTACCCGGGCGAGGAGCTGCTCCAGTTCCGTCACCCGCGGGGCCGGGTCGGCGTCCGCCGCACCCGCCAGCCGCCAGGCGGTCTCGACGGCGCAGGCGTGCACGCAGCGCAGGGCCCGCCGAATCCAGGCGTCGGTGATGCTGTGGGTGGTGACGGGCAGGACGAGGATCACGGCCAGGGCGGCGCCGAGCGCCCCGACGCCGGTCTCGGCGAGGCGCAGGGCGAGCAGGTCCGGGCCGAGGACGCCGAGGAGGCCGTAGAGAAGTCCGGCGAGGAGGGTGACCCAGAGCATCATCCAGGTGTAGGACACGGCGGCCGTGTAGAAGATGCCGAAGACGCAGGCGGCGGCGAGCGCGGCCGTGACGACCGGGTCGCCGTGCACGGGCAGGGCCACGAGCAGCCCGAGGCCGATGCCGATGACCGTGCCGAGCAGCCGCCGGAAGCCGCGGACCAGCGTCTCGCCGCGCGAGGTGGTGTTGACGAAGATCCACCAGGTGGCGCCGACGGCCCAGTACCAGCGCTGCCCGGAGACCAGCTGGCCCACGACGAGGGCGAAGCCGGCTCCGGCGGTCGCCTGGATCGCCTGGCGGGTGGTCACCCGGGCCAGGCCGGTGCCGCCCGGCGGGGCGGGCACGACGGGCGGCGGCAGCCGGCGCTCGTAGCACCACAGGCCGAAGCGCACCGCGGACGCGGCGAGGACGGACAGCAGGACCGCGGCGTACAGCTGAGGCAGCTGGTCGGTGGTGGCGTGCAGGAACTGCGCCACGAAGTAGGTCATGAACGCGAACACGCCGAGGCTGTGCCCGCGCGGGCCCCAGCGGCGCGCGTACACGCCCGCGCCGACCACGGCGAGGAAGGTGAGGTCACGGGCCACCGGGTGGCCGTGCAGCTCGGCCGCCGCGGTGAGCACCGGCAGGCCGACGGCGGGCAGCAGCGCGGTCGTGACGGCCTGGCCGCGGACCGTGGCGTCGGTGACGGTGAACAGGGCGAGCAGGGCGGCGAGACCGCCGGTGACGGCACCCGCGAGGGAGTGCCCGGCGAGACCGCACACGGCGACCGCGAGCGTGATGCCGAGCACGGCACGCGCGGCGAACCGCGCCCGTGTCCGCCCGGGATCCGGAGCCATGAACACCCTCTTCAGCACCGCTTACCGCCTCCTTCGAAACACCGGTCATGAGCACACATGAAAAAGGCGCCGCGGGGTCCGCAGCGCCATCGACGCACCTATACCAGCATCCCGGAGGCCACTGGCTCAACAGGCTCCTTCTAGACTGGTCCATTGGTACAGCGGAAGCGGTCTGGAATCGGCCGTGACAGAGCCAACGGACGAGGAGGACGCGCCGTGCCCGTGGACGAGCTCGACACCCGCATCCTGCGGTTGCTGCTGGAGCAGCCGCGCACGAGCGTGCGCGAGTACGCCCGGATCCTCGGTGTCGCCCGGGGCACCCTTCAGGCCCGGCTCGACCGGCTGGAGCGCGACGGCGTGATCACCGGCACCGCACCGGCCCTCTCCCCCGCCGCGCTCGGGCATCCGGTGCTGGCGTTCGTGCACGTCGAGGTCACCCAGGGCCATCTCGACGAGGTGGGCGACGCGCTCGCGGCGGTGCCGGAGATCGTCGAGGCGTTCTCGATCACGGGCGGCGGGGATCTGCTGGCCCGGGTGGTGGCGCGGGACAACGCGCACCTGGAGGACGTCGTCCAGAAGCTGATCAGCATGCCCGGGGTGGTGCGCACCCGTACCGAGGTCGCGCTGCGCGAGCGCGTGTCCCACCGGCTGCTTCCGCTGGTGGAGTCGATGGGGCGACCGGCCCGCGGATGATCTTTGAGACGATGGCGGTATGAGCAAGCTCCGCGGAATATCGGTCATCTTCGATCTCGACGGGACGCTCGTGGACAGCGAGCCGCACTACTACGAGGCAGGCCGTCAGACGCTCGCCGCGTACGGCGTCCACGACTTCACCTGGGCGGACCACGAGCGGTACGTCGGCATCAGCACGCAGGAGACGGTCGCCGACTGGAAGGACCGCTACCGGCTGCCCGCCTCGATGGACGAACTGCTCGCCGCCAAGAACCGCCGCTACCTGGAGCTGGCCCGCAGCGCCACGCGCGCCTACCCGGAGATGCGCACCTTCGTCGAACTGCTCGCGGCCGAGGGCGTGCCGATGGCCGTGGCCTCGGGCTCGTCCCCGCAGGCCATCGCGGCGGTGCTGAGCGGAACCGGGCTGGGCGCGCATCTGCACACCGTGGTCTCCGCCGACGAGGTCGCGCACGGCAAGCCGGCTCCGGACGTCTTCCTGGAGGCGGCCCGCAGGCTGGGCGCGGCCCCGTCCGACTGCGTCGTACTGGAGGACGCCGCCCCGGGCGTCGCCGCCGCGCACGCGGCCGGCATGCGGTGCCTCGCGATCCCGTACGTCCCGGCACAGGCGGACGCACCGGAGTTTGGCACCGCCGGTCTTCTTCTGCGAGGCGGCCAGGAGGAGTTCACGGCGCGGTCCGCCTACGACTGGCTCGTGAACTCCGCCGGTCTTTCCTGAACTCGCCTCTCCCGACCCGTTGACGCTCCCCCGTCCCCTCCCTAGGGTCTGGTCGATCATCCGCACAGCGTTCGGGATATCGACCAGGAGAACGCTCCTGATCACCATGGACCCTTGGAGGAGCACACATGGCACGGCCCCTCTCCAGACGATTCCTTCTTCAAGCCGCCACCGCCGCCGCCACCGTCCCCGGGCTGTCGCAGGCGGCGACGGGACGGGCCGCGGCGGCTCCCGTCTCCGCCGCCGCCGACAGCCCGTCCGCCTGGACCGTACGGCCCTTCGGGCTGGAGGACGTGAGCCTCGGGCAGGGCGTCTTCGCCGACAAGCGGAGGCTGATGCTGGATCACGCCCGCGGCTACGACGTGAACCGGCTGCTCCAGGTGTTCCGCGCCAACGCCGGTCTGGCCACGGGCGGCGCGGTCGCGCCCGGCGGCTGGGAGGGCCTGGACGGCGAGGCCAACGGCAACCTGCGGGGCCACTACACCGGCCACTTCCTGACCATGCTGGCGCAGGCGTACCGCGGCACGAAGGAGCAGGTGTTCGCCGACCGGATCACCACCATGGTCGGGGCGCTGACCGAGGTGCGCGCGGCACTGCGGCGGGATCCGGCGGTGCTGAGCGTCGCAGGGAAGTTCGGGGCCGCCGCGGATCAGGTCCGCGGCTCCTACCAGTACGTGGACCTGCCGGCCGCCGTGCTCGGCGGGGCCTCGGCGATCACCCTCTCCGTCTGGGTCCGGCCCACGCACGACGCCGACTGGACCCGCGTCTTCGACTTCGGCGACGACACCAGCCGCTACCTGTACCTGGCCGCACGCAACCAGGCCGGGGTGCCGCGCTTCGCCGTCACCACGTCAGGAGCCGGTGGTGAGCAGGGCCTGAACGGCACGGCCGCGCTGCCGCTGAACCAGTGGAGCCACCTGGCGGTCACGATCGGGGGCGGCACCGGCACGCTGTACGTCAACGGCACCGCAGTGGCGCGCAACACGGCGATGAGCCTCACCCCGGCGGCTCTCGGCACGCTGAAGAACAACTGGCTGGGCCGCTCGAACTACTCGGCCGACCCCGTCTTCGCGGGCGCCTACGAGGAGTTCAACGTCTTCTCGCGGGCGCTGACCGCCGCCGAGATCACCCAGTTGCAGAGCCGCCGGGCCGCCGACGCCTCGACCGGCCGGGGCGACCTGGCCTCGTACGCCTTCGACGAGACGGCCGGCGGGACCTTCGCGGACTCCTCCGGCCGGGGCCTGACCGCCACACTGCGCCGCACCTGGGGCGGACCCAGCCACCCCGGGTTCCTCGCGGCGTACCCGGAGACGCAGTTCATCGACCTGGAGTCGAGGACCACCTCCGACTACACCAAGGTGTGGGCGCCGTACTACACCGCGCACAAGATCCTCCGGGGCCTGCTCGACGCGTACACCGCCACCGACGACCACCGGGCCCTCGACCTCGCGTCCGGCATGTGCGACTGGATGTACTCCCGGCTGTCGAAGCTGCCTGAGGCCACGCTGCAGCGCATGTGGGGGATCTTCTCCAGCGGCGAGTTCGGCGGCATCGTCGAGGCGATCTGCGATCTGCACACGATCACCGGCAAGGCCGAACACCTCGCGCTGGCCAAGCTGTTCGACCTGGACCGGCTGATCGACGCGTGCGCCGCGAACACCGACGTCCTCGACGGGCTGCACGCCAACCAGCACATCCCCATCTTCACCGGCTATGTGCGGCTGTACGACGAGACGGGCGAAGAGCGCTATCTCACGTCGGCGAGGAACTTCTGGGACATGGTCGTCCCGCACCGCATGTACGGCATCGGCGGCACCAGCACCCAGGAGTTCTGGAAGGCGCGGGACGTGATCGCGGGCACGATCAGCCCGACCACGGCCGAGACCTGCTGCGCGTACAACATGCTCAAGCTGAGCCGGACCCTGTTCTTCCACGAGCAGGACCCGAAGTACATGGACTACTACGAGCGGGCCCTGTACAACCAGGTGCTCGGCTCGAAGCAGGACAAGCCGGACGCGGAGAAGCCACTCGTCACGTACTTCATCGGGCTGTCGCCCGGTCATGTCCGGGACTACACGCCCAAGCAGGGCACGACCTGCTGCGAGGGCACCGGCATGGAGAGCGCCACGAAGTACCAGGACTCGGTGTACTTCGTGAAGGCCGACGGCAGCGCCCTGTACGTCAACCTGTACAGCCCGTCCACCCTGACCTGGGTGGAGAAGGGCGTGACGGTCACGCAGTCCACCCGCTTCCCTCAGGAGCAGGGCAGCACGCTGACCTTCGGGGGCCGTCGCGCCTCCTTCACGCTGCGGCTGCGCGTGCCGTCCTGGGCGACGGCCGGGTTCCGGGTGACCGTCAACGGGCGTGCGGTGTCCGGGACTCCGAAGCCGGGCGCCTACTTCGACGTGTCCCGGAGCTGGCGGGCCGGCGACACCGTCCGGATCGCCATGCCGTTCCGGACGCGGGTGGAGAAGGCGCTGGACGATCCGTCCCTGCAGACCCTCTTCCACGGCCCGGTCAACCTGGTCGCCCGGGACCCCGCCACGGAGTACCTGAAGGTCGGGCTGTATCGCGACGCCGGCCTGTCGGGCGATCTGTCGGCCTCCCTCGCGCCGGTGCCGGGCAAGCCGCTGCACTTCACCCTGGGCGGAAGGGAGTGGGTGCCGTTCGCGGAGGGGACGGAGGATCCGACGCACGCCTACTTCCGGCGTGCCGAGCCGAAGGTCGTGTTCGGCGGCCGGGACTCGGGGGTCGCCAACCCGGCGAAGGCCGACGGCACCACGCTCCTGGACGAGATCTGGGCCGGGGCGCCGTTCAGGAACAAGGGGGCGCTGGTGGCCCGGGTGCGGTCCGTGGTGAACGCGTGGGTGACGGCCGGGCTGCTGAGCCGGGCGGACGGGGACATGGTGGTGGCGACGGCGGGGGCTGCTTCGTACCAGCCCTGAGCACCTGCCGGACGAGGGGTGTGCGACGTCCGTGGTGGGCGCCGCACACGCCCGAACTTTTTTGCGGCGGGGGTGATTGTTTCGCTCCTGGCATCCGTACCTCTTGCTGTTGGGCCGTTCATATCCCAGGAGGCACGATGCGCATCTCGCGCAGCACGGCAGGAACCGCGTTCGTGGGCGGAGCGTTGATCCTTACGCTGACCGCGCTCGCCTACCCGAGCATGCTGGGCGTGCAGAACACGGCTTCCGGCCAGGACCGGATCATCGCCAACACCCAGTACGGGCCGCTGACCGAGGCGGACCGCGACTTCGTGGTCAAGGTGCGCGCGGCCGGGCTGTGGGAGCACCCCCTGGGGCTCCTGGTCATGCAGCGCGGCGGGTCGGCCGCGATGAAGGAGGCCGGCGAGCACCTGGTCGTCGGACACGGGCGGCTCGACGCCGCGTGCCGCAGGGTCGCCCCCGAGCTGGGCATCACGCTTCCCAACCAGGCGTCGCCGCAGCAACAGCAGTTCGTGGCGACCGTGGAGGGCGCGCAGGGGCAGGAGTTCGACTCGACCGCGACGAGCATCATGCGGGTCACCCACGGCCAGATCTTCTCTACGATCGCCAAGATCCGCGCCAACACGAGGAACACACTGGTACGTCAGCTCGCCGACCAGGCCAACTCCACCGTGCTGGACCACATCACGATCCTGGAGAAGACCGGCCTGGTCAACCACGAGCAGGTCAACCTCATGCAGACCAGCCCGCCCAAGATGCCCCAGGAGATGACCACACCGCCGCCCCCACAGCCGGGCTCGCCCGTGCTGACCCTGAAGATCCCCAAGGACATCGAGGACCTGCGCACGGAGGCTCCGAACGCACTCCTGCCGTCGCCCTCGGCGGGATAGGCGCGGGAGCCGGGGGTCAGGAGCGGCGGCGGGGCTTGCCCCGCTTGCCGCCCTTCGAGGTACCGCCGGAGGATCCGCGCCGGTTCGCGCCCGGCGACCTGGCGGGCTGCGGCTTGCGGCGATCGTCGCGCTGGGGCTTGTCCTGCGCGGGAGGCTGCTGGCGGCCCCGGGTGCTGTTGGCCGTGCGGCCGCGGACGATGCCGATGAAGTCCTCGACCTGGTCCGTCTTCGCGTCCTCGGGCCAGGCCAGGGCCACGCTCGACTCGGGGGCGTCCTTGAGGGGCCGGTGGGTCAGGTCCTTGCGGTGGTGGAGGCGGGCGAGCGACAGCGGGACGACGAGGACGCCGATGCCCGCCGCGACCAGTTCGACGGCGTCGGCGGTGGTGGCGGGCCGTTCGAGGGCGGGCCGCCCGGGGAGGCTCCGCCAGTCGAGGACGTCGTCGAGGGGATGCAGCACGATGTCGTCGGCCAGGTCTTCCGGCGCCACCTCGTCGACGGCCGTGACCAGGTGGTCCTTGGGCACGACGACGACCGTCTGCTCGGTGTAGAGGGAGATGGCGCTGAAGACCGTCCGGTCGACGGGCATCCGTACGAGACCCGCGTCGGCCTCCCCGCCGCGCAGCCGTTCGGCCGCGGCTCCGGCGGGCACCTGGGTGAGGATCAGCGGGACGCCGGGCTGCCGCTCGTTCCAGATGCGCACCCACTTGTCGGGCATCACCCCGGGGACGTAGGCGAGCCGGAACGAGGGGGTTTCATCCGAGCCTGTCACCGGGCCAGGTTACCGGCCGTGGTCAGGGGGCGTGCACACGCTCGATACGCTGGTCTCCATGACGTCGCACCAGAGCACCCAGACGATGAAGCCCGCTACCGCGGCGAAGAAGCTGGGTGTGTACCTCGAGGCCACACCCGCCGAGTTCCGGGAGGGTGTCGTCTCGCGCGCCGAGCTGAACGAGCTCCAGGCGAACCCGCCGCAGTGGCTGCAGGACTTGCGGCTCAACGGCCCGCACCCCCGGCCGGTGGTCGCCGCGAAGCTCGGCGTCTCCATCGCCGGCCTCGCCCGCGCGGGCGTCACCGAGCCCCTCACCACCGAGCAGATCGAGGCGCTGAAGCAGGAAGGCCCCGAGTGGCTCGAGCGGGAGCGCACCACTCAGGCGGAGGTCCGCAAGGAAGCGGAGCGGATCAAGAAGAAGAACGCCGAACGTCAGGCCTGACCCGGGCACCAGTCATTTTCGGACGGCCCCCACCGGATGATCCGGTGGGGGCCGTCGCTGTTTCCTCGGTGTCCCTGGGCGTCGTGTGTCGTCGGTGAAAACTTTCAGCCATGTCTTGACATGCCGACGAAACGATCCGTAGCTTGGCCGATCATTTAGATTCGTGAAGTGAGTTCACGGATATGAACGGAGACCACCCATGCGGGATCGCCGACGCAGCATCGATATGCGGCTCCGCCGCGTGCACCGCCTGGCTGCCGTGCTCGCCGTCTCGGGGCTCATGTTCGGAACGGCCGCCTGCGACGCCGGTTCCGGCAGCGCCGGCAGCGGTGACCCGAACACACTGGAGGTCTGGACCCGGAGCAATCCGGACTCGGCCGCCACCTACGACCGGGTCTTCGCCGCCTTCACCAAGAAGACCGGCATCAAGATCGACTACCAGCCGGTCATCAACTTCGACCAGCAGCTCCAGAGCCGGGCGTCCACCAAGGACCTGCCGGACGTCATGATCAACGACACGGCGCTGATGGGCAGCTACCAGAGCCAGGGCCTGCTCAAGCCGATCGACCCCGCGTCGATCACCGGCGGCGACCAGATCACCGACAAGTCCTGGTCGTCCACGGTGGGCATCGACAGGAAGCACTACGGCGTTCCCTATTCCCGGCAGGCCCAGACCCTGATGATCCGCACGGACTGGCTGAAGAAGCTCGGCCTGAAGGCGCCGACGACCTGGCAGGAGATGCTCTCCGTCGCCAAGGCCTTCGCCACGAAGGACCCCGACGGCGACGGCAAGGCCGACACCTACGGCATGGTCGTGCCGGGCAGCGCGCAGAACGGTTACGCGGCCTGGTGGGGCGCGAGCTTCCTGTGGCAGGGCGGCGCGAAGATCATCGAGTCGGCCGGCCAGGGCAAGTACGCCGCCGCCATGGACTCGGCCGCCGCGGTCGACACCGTGACCTGGATGAAGGACAACCTCTTCTGCGGCAGGAAGGGTGTCGTCCAGCCCGGCGCGCTCACCGCCGTGACGTCGACGGCCACCAACTTCCAGGACGGCAACGCCGGGATGTACATGACCGGTCCGTACAACATGACCACCTTCGACGGCACGCTCGGCAAGGACACGTACGAGGTCGTCCCGGCTCCCGCGGGCCCGGCCGGCGGCGATGTGCTGGCCGACGGCGAGAACGTCTACCTCGGCGCCAAGACCGGCAAGGACAAGCAGGAGCTGGCGCTGGCCGCGTTCCTGGTCTCGCCCGAGGGCCAGAAGATCGCCATGACCAGTGTCGACGGTCACCAGCCCGTCGTCCGCATCCCCGTGAACTCCACGCTGGACGCGGCGAAGGTCACGAAGGACGCCCGCTGGAGTGTCGTACAGAAGGCCTACGAGGACGCCTCCGAGCAGTTCCCCAACGCGCCGGACTTCGCCCCGATCAAGCAGGACACCGCCGACGCGCTCAACTCGATCTTCACGTACTGCGGCGGTGACGTCCGCTCACAGCTCAAGGCGCTCAACGACACCCTCGCCGGCGACCTCAAGGACCAGGACCTGCTGAAATGACCGCTACCGTCCCCGCCCCCGCGGCACGCAGAAGCCCCGGCAAAAGGGCCTTCAGCAAGAAGGCCGTCGTCCCCTGGCTCTTCCTGGCTCCGGGCCTGCTGCTCGCCCTCGTCTTCAAGTTCTGGCCGATGGTCAAGGGCATCCGGCTCAGCTTCTTCGACGTGCGGCCTTTCCTCGGCGACCAGTGGATCGGCCTCGACAACTACACGAGGGTCCTGACCGACCACCGCTTCCAGGACGCCATCGGGCACACCCTGATCCTGGGCATAGGCCAGGCGGTCGGCGCGATCCTGCTCGGGTTCGCCCTCGCCCTGCTGCTCGAGGGCCAGGCCCGCTCGCTGAGGATCCTCCGTACCGCCGTCTTCCTGCCCGCCGTCACGGCCACCGCGGTCGTCGGCGAGCTGTGGCGGCTGATGTACTACCCGACCTCCGACGGCCTCCTCAACAGCGGCCTGCATCTCCTCGGCCTCGGGCCGGTCCCGTTCCTCGACAACCCGGACATCGCGCTGTACTCGACTATGGCCATGGGCATCTGGATCTGGGCCCCGTACAACATGGTGATCTTCCTCGCCGGTCTCGCGGGCGTGGACCGCTCGCTGTACGAGGCGGCGGCGATGGACGGCGTCTCGCTGTGGCAGCGGCTGCGCTACGTCACGCTTCCCGCGATCCGTCCGGCGCTCATGATCGTGCTCACGCTCGCCACGATCCGTGGACTGCGCGTGTTCACCGAGGTCTACGTCCTCACCGGCGGCGGCCCCGCCGGGTCCACCGACGTGTGGATGACCCGCGCCTACACCCTGGGTTTCACCCGCAACGACATCGGCGGCGCCTCCGCGGCTTCGGTCGTCCTGCTCTGCGTGACGCTGCTGCTCACCGTCATGGTCAACCACCTCCGCAAGAGGGGAGGAGCGCGATGAGCGCCCCCGTCATCGACCCCGTCCGGCCGGCGGCCCCTGACACCCCGGCCGGACGGAGCACCAAGGCGCAGCGGACCACCCCGGCCCGCTTCGACACCGCCCTCGGCTGGAACGACGGACCCGGTCTCGCCTGGGCCCTGCGCGTCCTGCTCTGTCTGATCGCCCTCGCCGTCTTCGCGGCGCCGTTCCTGACGATCTTCTCGGGGGCCTTCACCACCAACCCCAGCGGCTCCTCACTGTCGTTCCTGCCGCACGGCAGCACGCTGTCGAACTTCACGGTGGCGGGCGAGCGCGGCATCTGGGACTACCTCGGCAACTCGCTGGTCATCGCGGGCGGCGGGCTGCTGCTCCAGCTCGTGGTGTGCACGCTCGCCGCGTACGCGCTGGCCCGGCACCGGTTCCGCGGCCAGGCGCTGGTCATGATGCTGTTCATGATGACGCTGATGCTGCCGGAGGAGGTCATCGCGATCCCTCTGTCGCTGGTCCTCGGTGACGTGCCGGTGGTCCACCTGGATCTCAAGGGCACGGTCTGGGGCGTCATCCTGCCGCTGGGCGCCTGGGGCTTCTCGGTGATGATGCTGACCGAGTTCATGCGGGACATCCCCACCGAGATCGAGGAGGCGGCCCGCCTCGACGGCGTCGGCGAACTGCGGATGCTGTGGCAGATCATCCTGCCGCTGTGCAAGCCCGCGCTCGGCGTGGCCGGGGTGCTTGGCTTCATCATGATCTGGGACCAGTACCTGCTGCCCCTGATCGCCGCCAAGGATCCCACCGACTACACGGTCACCGTCGCCCTGTCCATCCTGCGCACCGACCCCGAGGTCGGCTCCGGGGTGGTGCTGGCCGGTGCGGTCATCGCTCTCATCCCCAGCCTGATCGTCTATCTGCTCCTCCAGCGCTCGCTGGTCACCGGCATCGCCGCCGGGGCCACCAAGGGCTGATCCCCCAACCCCCCACAAATGAGGGAGACATGAAGTTCCACGGAGTGCTGTTCTTCCCGGTCACGCCGTTCGCGGCGGACGGTTCACTGGACGAGGAACGGCTGGCCCAGCACATCGAGTCGGGTGTCGCCGCGGGCGCGGGAGGTGTGTTCGTCGCCTGCGGCACCGGAGAGTTCCACGCGCTGTCGTCCGAGGAGATCGAGCGGGCCACCCTGGTCGCCGTCAAGACCACGGCCGGACGGGTGCCGGTCCTCGCGGCGGCCGGCGGTCCCACGCCGGTCGCCAGGGATCAGGCCGCCCGGGTCGAACGCGCCGGTGCCGACGGCATCCTGCTGCTGCCGCCCTACCTGGTCAGCGCCCCGCAGCAGGGCCTCGTGCGGTACGTCGAGGAAGTCACCGCGGCCACGGACCTGCCCGTCGTCTTCTACCAGCGCGGCACCGCCCGGCTCACGGCACAGACGGCTGCCCAGATCGCCGCCCTGCCGGGGGTCGTCGGCCTGAAGGACGGCATCGGGGACATCGAGCGGATGCACCGCATCGTCCGGGCGGTGCGGGCCGTGCCGGGCACGGAGGACTTCCAGTTCTTCAACGGGCTGCCCACCGCCGAGATGACCGCGCCCGCCTACCAGGGCATCGGCGTGGAGCTGTACTCCTCGGCGGTGTTCGCCTTCGCCCCGGAGATCGCCCTGGCCTTCCACCGGGCCCTCGCCGCGGACGACGACGCCCTGGTCTCCCGGCTCCTCGACGAGTTCTACGGTCCGCTCGTCGCCCTGCGCGACGAGGTCCCCGGGTACGCCGTGTCACTCGTCAAGGCCGGGGTGACCCTGCGGGGCCTGGACGTCGGCGGCGTACGCGCGCCGCTGCTCGATCCGACACCGGAGCATGTCGCCCGGCTGTCCGAACTCCTCGACCACGGACTGGAGGTGGCCGGCGCATGAGCTCCGCACGCATCCGTGAGCTGATCATCACCCCGATCGCGTTCGGCGACCCGCCGCTGCTCAACTCCAACGGTGTGCACGAACCGCTGGCCCTGCGGGTCATCCTCCAACTGGTCCTGGAGGACGGCACGGTGGGTCTCGGCGAGTCGCCGGGCGGGGCGGCCCGGCTGGAGCGGCTGCACGCCGCCGCGAAGGTGGTGGCCGGCATGGACGTGTTCGACACCACCGCCGTGGCCGCCGCGATCGACGCGGCGCTGCTGCCGACCGTGCCCAGTTCCCACGAGCGCGGCTGGACCACCTCCGCGGTGGAGGTGGCCTGTCTCGACGCGCAGGGCAAGCTGCTCGGCCGTCCGGTCAGCGACCTGCTGGGCGGCACGGTCCGGGACTCGGTGCCGTTCGCCGCGTACCTCTTCTACAAGTGGGCCGAACACCCCGCCCTCGACGGCCGTGCGGCGATCGGCGACGACTGGGGCGCGGCCCTCGACCCGGCCGGCATCGTCGAACAGGCCCGGCTGATGCAGGAGCGCTACGGCTTCAAGTCGTTCAAGCTCAAGGGCGGTGTCTTCCCGCCCGACGAGGAGATCGCCGCGATACGCGCCCTGGCGGAGGCCTTCCCCGGGCAGCCGCTGCGCCTCGACCCGAACGTGGCGTGGACGGTCGAGACGTCGAAGTACGTCGCCCGTGAACTCGAAGGCGTGCTGGAGTACTTGGAGGACCCGACCAAGGGCATCCCCGGCATGGCGGAGGTCGCGAAGGACTCCCCCATGCCGCTGGCGACCAACATGTGCGTGATCGCCTGGGAGCATCTGAGGCCGGCCGTCGAGCGGCACGCCGTCCAGGTCCTGCTCACCGACCACCACTACTGGGGCGGGCTGCGCCGCACCCGCGAACTGGCTGCCGTGTGCGAGGCGTTCGGGCTCGCCCTGTCGATGCACTCCAACTCGCACCTGGGCATCAGTCTGGCCGCGATGACCCATGTCGCCGCGGCCATCCCCAACCTCGACCACTCCTGCGACACGCACTACCCGTGGAACTCGGCGGACGACGTGATCGTCCCGGGCGTACTGGAACTACGCGACGGGGAGGTCAAGGTGCCCACCGGACCGGGGCTGGGTGTCGAGCTCGACCACGACCGGCTGGAGCGACTGCACCGGCGATACGTCGACTCGGGGATGCGCAGCCGGGACGACACCGGCTACATGCAGAGGTTCCAGCCGGAGTACGAACTGAGGCTCCCCCGCTGGTGACAGCCGTACGAGACGTGCGCGAAGTTGATCGCGGCGTTACGGGACGT
This sequence comes from Streptomyces hawaiiensis, assembly GCF_004803895.1. NCBI lineage: Bacteria > Bacillati > Actinomycetota > Actinomycetes > Kitasatosporales > Streptomycetaceae > Streptomyces > Streptomyces hawaiiensis. The sequence goes on from NZ_CP021978.1 coordinate 1,238,354, forward strand.
ACCTTCGCGTGCCCGCTTTCGACCGGGACGTGCCCGACCCAAACGCCAGACCACGCCACCCCTTCCGGCCCGTAGAAATATCTACGAGCATGGCTACGGCCGGGCGGCGCGCGGAACCCCGCGGGTCACCGGCCCGTGTCCAGTGCGCGCCCGACCGCGGCGCCGCCGACTGTGCTGGGGTGGCCATGCAGAGCGTCATGTGGAAGCAAGCCGTCGAGTGGCTCGCCGCGGCCGCCACGGACCCCCAGGAGTGCAAGCGGGAGTGGGACTACGGCGCGGGAACGGTGCTTGTGGAGGCCGGGCGGTATTGGGACGTGCTCAGCGTCCCCGACCGGCTCGGCCTGCTCGCGCTGGACATCCTGTGGCGCGACCCGCTGAAGGTGCCCGGCCCGACCCTGGTGGACTGCGCGGCCCGCAGAGTGGGGTTCTTCCTGCCGCCCGATCCGGTCAGCGAATGGATCGGCTTCGGTGTGCGGCACGTCGGCCGGGGTTCCTGGGTCGCCGTGCCGCCGCCGTACCGGCCCGCCGGCCGCCTGGAGTGGCTCGTCCCGCCGGACGGGACCGGCACGCTGCACGCCCCGGGCACGCTCGAATCGGCCCTGCGGGAGGCCAGCGGAACCCTCGCGGTGCTGGCGCCGGTCAGCGCGGAGCCGGTGGTGCTGGACGGCTGGTGAGGCGGGCTCCGGAAGAGGGCCCCGCCGTCCCCGGGTGGCGGCCGGAGGCAGGGCGGGTGCCGGCGGGGGCGGCCGGAGCCGCGTGCCGGCCGGCAGCCGGGTGAGCGGCGGCGGGGACGACCGGGCCCATGTGCCGGCCGGCGGTCCACGAGGTGACGGCGGTCCAGGTCTCGCTCTCGGCCGGCGCGGCGAAGGAGACCCACTGGCCGTCGCGGTGCTCGGGGACCGTGTGGCCCCTGGCCTCCCACTCGGCGACCAGAGCCGCGTAGATCGGCGGATGTCCCGCGTATCCGCTGGTGAGTTCGGCGTACGAGCGGGGCGCGGCGTCGTTCCCGGGAAGGCGCCGCGCCGTCTCCGTGCTGTCCATGCCGGGCAAACGCGGCGCCGCACACCGGTGGTACGCGGGCCGGACCCCGTCCGTCGGGTCGAGTGAACCCGTCACCCGTACGGCGGCACGCGGGTACCGGACAAACATCCAGTCAGGCGGTCGCCCGTTCAGAGCGGGGGACGGTTCCAGGCCGACCTGTCGTTTCCAGGCCATCCGCCGCCTTCGGCTCCGCGCTGCGGAACGTCGCTGCCGGGCCGGACGGAATTCTCGACCTGGGCTGGGGCAGACGTCCGCGGCGTGGGGCCAGGATTGTCCTGGCCCCACGCCGTGGTGCGGGCCTGTCACTGGAACTGGGCGAAGAACCTCCAGATCTCAGCCTTGGTCCAGGTGGTGACGCCGCTCTCGCCGGAGGAGCCGTCGACCGGGCCGGGTATGTGGCCTCCGTCGAACGCGGCCCATTGAACCGGGTATCCGGCACGGCAGCCCGAGTAGGCGGTGGTGATGTGCGTTCGGCTGCCCGGTGCCGGCTCGCGCGGGCTCTGGGGGGTGCAGCCGTTGTTGCGGACGAATGTGTCGCGCAGGGACCGTCCTTGTCCGATGTTGAGGACGTTGTCGCTGATGCCGTGGATCCCGAAGTAGGCGATGGGCTGGTTGCCGCCGCTGCATCCGCTGATCTGGGCGCCGGAGATGACCGCGACGGCCCGGAAGGCGTTCGCCCGGCTGCATGCGAGTGCGTAGCTCATACCGCCGCCCCAGCTGAATCCCGTGGCGAAGCGCTGTGCCGGGTTGACACAGAGGCCGCCCTCGATGCGCCGGATCATGTCGTCGACGAAGGTGACGTCCTCACCGCCCGCGTTGGCCCAGCCGTTGCCGAGGCCCTGGGGGGCGACGAGGATGGCGCTGTTGTTCGACTGTTGCTGCTGGCCGTAGTAGGACCAGGCGTTCCCGCTCGTGCCGCCGGAGGCGACGTCGCCGGCGGTTCCGCCCCGCCAGTGGAACGCGAAGATCAGCCGGTAGCGGTGGGTGTTGTCGTAGTTGGCGGGGACCCTGAGGATGAAGCTGCGGCTCTTGCCGCCGCTCTGGATCGTGTGCGTGCCGCTCGTGAGAGTCGGGGCGCTGCCGCATCCGCCGCCGCCACCGGACGACAGTTTGACCATCTGCCATTGCTGGTTGGCGCCGCCCCAGTCGGAGTACTGGACGACGTTGCCGCCGTCGGCGGTGGAGGCGCCCTGGACCTCCACGGCCTTGCTGCTGGTGCGGTTGATCAGCCGGACGTGGCCAGCGTCGGAGTCGGCCAGGCGGAACTGCTGGTTGGCCCCGTTGTGGTCGGCCCACTGCTGGATCGCGGCACCGTCCGCGGTGGAGGCGCCGGCCACGTCGAGGACCTTGCCCGAATGCCGGGCTTTGAGGCGGTAGAAGCCGCCGCCGGAGTCCACGAACTGCCACTGCTGGTTGGCTGCGTCGGTGCGCGTCCACTGACTGACCCGCGCGCCGTCGGCGGTGGACGTGCCGGGGACGTCCAGCGCCTTGCCGCTGTTGCGATTGACCAGGACGTACCAGGCGTTGGTGTCCACCGTCGCCGCCTCGGCGGGCGCCGGGTTCACCGCGGTGAGCATGCCGATCGCGAGGGTCGCCGCCGCCACGGCGGCGACCCGGGACCACCAGCGATGCCTGCGTGGCGGGGCGGGGGAAGCCGCACCGTAGGTCTTCATCGACTCACCCTTTCGTTCGTGGCAGGTCCCATCAGGTGCGGGTCCAGCGCTGGTTGCCGCCGTTCGAGCAGGAGTAGAGCTGGATCAGGGTGCCGTTGGCGGTGCCGGCTCCGACGGCGTCGAGGCAGAGGCCGGACTGGACCCCGACGATCGATCCGTCGGAGTTGAGGCGCCATTTCTGGTTGTCGCCGCCCCAGCAGCTGTAGATCTGGACCTTGGTGCCGTTGCCGTTGCCGGCTGCGTCCAGGCACTTGTTGCCGTAGACCCTGAGCTCGCCGGCGGCGGTGTGCGTCCACTGCTGGTTGGTGCCGTTGTTGCAGTCCCACAGCCGGAGCTGGGTGCCGTCGGTGGTACTGCTGCCGGGCACGTCCAGGCAGCGGCCCGAACCGACGCCCCTGACCGGCCCCGCATTCGCAGGGGGTGTGGTGGAGCCGCCGTTGAGTGCGTTGAGGACGGCGGTGTAGGCGGGCTTCTTGCTGCCGTTGCCGTTGAACAGCAGCGGCGTGTCCCCCGGGCGCCAGGAGTCGGTGTCGCGCACTCCCCAGACGGTGATGCCGAGGCAGCGCGGGACGGCCAGGCAGTCGTTGGTCACGTTGGCGTAGGTCGTGGCCGAGGCGCCCTGGATGTCGAGTTCGGTGATGGCCACGTCGACGCCGAGGGCGGCGAAGTTCTGCAGGGTGGTGCGGAAGTTGCTGTGGTAGGGGCTGCCGCTGTTGAAGTGCGACTGGAAGCCGACGCAGTCGATCGGCACGCCGCGCTGCTTGAAGTCCCGGACCATGGCGTACATGGCCTGGGTCTTGGCCCAGGTCCAGTTCTCGACGTTGTAGTCGTTGTAGCAGAGCTTGGCGGCCGGGTCGGCGGCGCGCGCGGTGCGGAAGGCGACCTCGATCCAGTCGTTGCCGGTGCGTTGCAGGTTGGAGTCGCGCCGGGCTCCCGAACTGCCGTCGGCGAAGGCCTCGTTCACGACGTCCCACTGGGCGATCTTGCCTTTGTAGTGGGCCATCACGCCGTTGATGTGGCCGATCATCGCCTGGCGCAGCGCGCTGCCGCTGAGGCTCTGCATCCAGCCGGGCTGCTGGGAGTGCCAGGCCAGGGTGTGGCCGCGCACCTGCTTGCCGTTCTGCACCGCCCAGTTGTAGACGCGGTCGGCGGCGGTGAAGTTGAACTGGCCCCGCTGCGGTTCGGTGGCGTCGATCTTCATCTCGTTCTCGGCCGTCACCGAGTTGAACTCACGGCCCGCGATCGTCGTGTACGCCGAGTCGCCCAGCCTCCCCGAGGCGATGGCGGTGCCGAAGTAGCGGCCGCTCTGCGCCGCCGCGGCGCCGAGCGTGTTCTCGGCGGCGTGTGCGGTCGGCGGCGCGACCAGTACGGCGACCACACCGAGGACGCCGGCGACCAGCGCCAGCAGCAGGCCGCGGATCTTCCGGCGGATAACGGGTCTGGGTGGGGCGTACGAGCCCATGACTGTGCCTCCAAGGTAGGGATCACGGAAGGACTGAAGCGCAGGGGGGGTGCGTCGTCCGCTCCTACGGACGGGGGACCGCCGCGCGGCATCGCGTACCTCTCGGACGGTGTGAAGAGCCAGATGCGCTGGTGCGAACCTCACCGGAACGTGACGGGATGGCGCAGGTGCTTCGGTGCGCGGATCTGTCGTGCGGCTGTGCGTGGATCTGCCGTGCGGCACGGATTGCCCAGGGCCGACACGGTTCGGCATATCGAACTACGGCCGGGTTCTCAGACACGGATGATTGAGGTATTAACGATGGGTCGTCAATACTCTCCGCAGAAGAAGTTTCGATTTCTCACCCGAAACATTCGGTCCCACGAGCGGGACGGCGAACCCGGGCGCCACGCCGCAGGGTGCCCTGGGGCCGGGGCGGGGCGCTGTTTGTGGACAGTTCCGTGACAGGGCTTGACCAGAGGGCCCGACATTCCTAGCTTGTGGCGTCAAAGCTTCCGGGAATTCTTCGAAAAGTTTCGAGATCTTCCCCGCCCGGCAGTCCCCCGCTCCACGGTTCATCGGGGTCACCTCACCCCCGCCCCCCAAAGGAGTGCCCTCTGATGTGGTTTCGCCCTCCGTCCCCGGTCCGCCTGAGACACTTACTCGCCGTCCTTGCGCCCTTGCTGCTCATGGCCACCTTCCTCGGCGCCCAGCCCGCCGCCGCGGCGACCGTGGACCCCAACGCCTCGTATGTGCTGGTCAACCGCAACAGCGGCAAAGCCCTGGACGTCCACAACATGGCGACCAACGACGGCGCCCGCATCACCCAGTGGACCAGGAACGATCAGGCCCAGCAGCAGTGGCAGTTCGTCGATTCCGGGGGCGGCTACTACCGCATCAAGTCCCGCCACTCCGGCAAGGTCCTGGACGTCCACAACTGGTCCACCGCGAACGGCGGCTCGATCGTCCAGTGGACCGACCTGAACGCCACCAACCAGCAGTGGCGGCTGGCCGACAGCTCGGACGGCCACGTGAGGCTCATCGCGCGCCACAGCAACAAGGCCCTCGAAGTACAAGGCGCCTCCACCGCCGACAACGGGAACATCGTCCAGTACGACGACTGGGGCGGCACCAACCAGCAGTGGCAGCTCGTCAAGGTCGGCGGCGACAACCCCGGCCAGTGCAACCTTCCGTCGACATACCGCTGGACATCGACGGGCGCGCTGGCGCAGCCCAAGGCCGGGTGGGCCTCGCTCAAGGACTTCACCGTCGCCCCCTACAACGGCAAGCACCTCGTCTATGCGACGACGCACGGCGCCGCGGGAACCGGAGCGGGCTGGGGTTCGATGAACTTCGGCCTGTTCACCAACTGGCCGGAGATGGCCTCGGCCGGCCAGAACACGATGTCGGCCTCTACTGTCGCGCCCACGCTCTTCTACTTCGCGCCGAAGAACATCTGGGTGCTCGCCTACCAGTGGGGCGGTGGGAGCGCCTTCTCCTACCGGACGTCGAGCGACCCCACCAACCCCAATGGCTGGTCAGCACAGAAAGTGCTCTTCTCCGGAAGCATCTCCGACTCCGGAACAGGCCCCATCGACCAGACGCTCATCGCCGACGGCACGAACATGTACCTGTTCTTCGCCGGTGACAACGGCAAGATCTACCGGGCCAGCATGCCGATCGGGAACTTCCCGGGCAGTTTCGGCTCGAACTACACCACGATCATGAGCGATACGGCGGACAACCTGTTCGAAGCCCCGCAGGTCTACAAGCTCCAGGGCCAGAACCGCTACCTCATGATCGTCGAGGCGAGGGGTTCGCAGGGCCGCTACTTCCGCTCGTTCACGGCCACCAGCCTGAACGGCTCATGGACACCCCAGGCCGCGACTGAGAGCAATCCCTTCGCGGGCAAGGCCAACAGCGGCGCCACCTGGACCAACGACATCAGCCATGGCGAACTGATCCGCACCAGCGCCGATCAGACGTTCACCGTCGATCCCTGCAACCTGCAGTTCCTCTACCAGGGACGCAGTCCCAACTCCGGTGGCGAGTACGGCCACTGGCCCTACCGTCCGGGTCTGCTGACACTGCGGCGCTGACGGTGTGACACGAGCCGGGCTCCGGTAGGGAGCCGGCGTGGCGGGCTCGGCGGAACGCCGAGCCCGCCCGACGTTTCTTCCAGGCCAAGCGTCTGTCCCTCGCCGGCGCGCATCCGAAAAATGTGGATCACTTGTTCGTCGGACCAGTACGGCGGATCGGCACCTCATCCCTGGCTTTCGCTTGGTCGATGTGAGGCGGCGTCAGGGACTGTCCTGTGGGCGCACGACCATCTGCACCACAGAACCGAGGAGTTACATGACCGCAGCCGGCAGTTCTCCCACCTCCCCGTGGATACGGCGGTACTCGCCCGCACCTGACGCACCGCTCCGGCTGCTGTGCCTCCCGCACGCGGGCGGTTCGGCGCCTTTCTACGCCGGGCTGGCCAAGGCACTCGGACCGCGGATCGACACCCTCGCCGTGCAGTACCCGGGCGGATGGACCGCGGGCACGAGCGGCTGCTGACGCGGATCGACGACCTCGCCAAGGCCCTGGTCGCCGAGCTGACGCCGTGGAGCGACCGCGGAATGGCCGTGTTCGGGCACAGTCTGGGAGCGATGCTGGGGTTCGAGGTGGCGCGGCGCCTTCAGGCCGCGGGCCGTCCGCCGGTCGCGCTGTTCGTGTCGGGCCGGGTCGCCCCGACCCGCCATCGGCGGGAGTTCGGCGAGCGCCCGGACGGCCGGACGCTCATCGAGCAGATGCGTAAGCTGGGCGGCACCGACCCGCGTGTCTTCGACCACGAGGAACTGCTGGAGCTCGCGCTGCCGGTGATCCGCGCCGACTACGAGGCCGTGGAGAGCTATCCGTACCGTCCGGGCCCGCCGCTGAGCTGCCCCGTGATCGCGCTGAACGGCCAGGACGACCCCAAGGTGCCGCACGGGGACGTCGACGCGTGGGCCGAGCAGACCACCGGCGCGTTCGAGCGGTTCACCATGCCGGGCGGGCACTTCTACCTCATGGAGCGGCAGGCCGAGGTGACCGGCGTCATCGCCGACCGGCTGGCGCGGCTGACCCGCACCCAGCCGGTCTGAACGACGTCTTGAGGCGACCCTGACCGCCCGGCAGCTGCGGGAGGCCGGGAGCCGTTACTGCCGGTTCCCGATGGTGACCATGCCCTTCGTCCTGGCGCCGGTCTTGTTGTCGTAGACGACATCGCCGGTGGACTTCTTCCAGATCTTGACGCGGAAGGTGTCCGGGCCGTCGGTGGCGGTGACTCTGAAGGCGTAGCCGCCCTTGCCGCCGACCGTGCCGGTGCCCTGGTAGACGGCCTGTGAGCCGTTCACCACGAGCCAGTCCGAGGCGGTCGAGCGGAAGGTGAGCCGGGCCGAGCCGAAGACGAACGTGACCTTGCCGGTGGGGGCGGTGGCTCCCTTCCGGTACTGGGCGGCCAAGGTGAACGCCGCCTTGCCGGTCAGCCCCGGCTTGGCCGGGTAGGCACCAGCCGGCGAGGTGAGGGTGCCGGCGCCGGCAGCGGGCCCGGCGGCACGGTCGTAGACGATCAGCTCCGCGAGCGTGGTGCTGTCCGTGCCCTCGTCGTCGTCGGTGACCGTGACGACCGGGCGGTGGATGCCCGCGTCGTCGTAGACGTGCGCTGCGCGGCAGCCGGAGTCGGTGACCGTGCCGGTCGTCGGCGTGCTGCCGTCCTTCCAGTCGACCTTGCAGGTGTGGCCGTCGGCAGAGCCGGGATCGTCGAAGGACGCCGTGACGACGGCGGTCCTGCCCGCCGGGACGGGCGAGCCGGGGCCCTTGGCGGCGGTGATCGACGGGGCGACGTTCGAGACCTTCACCGTCGCCGTGTCGCTGCCGCGCCCGCCGGTCAGGGTGACCTGGAAGGTGCCGTCGTCGGTGCAGGTGAGGGTCGTCCGGGCCGCCGAGGGGTCCTTGACGGTGCACGGGGCGCCGTCCTGGACGGTCCACTCGGAGGTGCCGGCCCCGGAGACGGTGCCGGCCAGCGTGATCGCCTCGCCCTCGGCACCGGTGGCGTCCGGCCCGGCGTGGACGACGGTGACCGGGTCGATGCCGCCGAGCGTGGGAACAACCTTCTCGATCAGGCCGTCGGAGCCGAACTCCAGCTTGTCGATGGTGGTTTCGCGGTGGGTGCCGTCACCGCCGGGGATGGCGAAGCGGTGGTAGGCGATGTACCAGTCGTCGGTGTTCGGGACGTGGACGACGGAGTGGTGGCCCGGGCCCTTGATGCCCAGGGAGAGGTCCTTCTCCAGGATCACGCCCTGCTTGGTCCACGGGCCGGTGGGCGAGGGGCCGGTCGCGTAGGCGACGCGGTAGTTCTCGTCCCGGGTGTCGTTCTCCGACCACATGAAGTAGTAGGTGCCCTTGCGCTTGATGACGAAGGTGCCCTCGTTGTAGCCGCTCGGGGTGATGTCCTTGACCTGCGAGGTGTCGATGGAGGTCATGTCGTCGTTCAGCGGGACGACGTAGGCGCGGCCGTTGCCCCAGTAGAGGTACTGCTTGCCGTCGTCGTCGGTGAAGACCGCCGGGTCGATCATCTGGCCGCGGAAGTCACCGGCCTTCAGCAGCGGCTTGCCCAGGGCGTCCTTGAACGGCCCGGTGGGCGAGTCGGACACCGCGACGCCGATGTTCGCGTCGGCGCAGAAGTAGAAGTAGTACTTCCCGTCCTTCTCCGTCATCGCCGGCGCCCAGGCCCGGCTGTCGGCCCAGCTGACGTCCGGCCCCAGGTCGAGGATGACGCCGTGGTCCTTCCAGTGGACCAGGTCGGTGGAGGAGTAGGCCTTGAACTGCGTGCCGCTCCAGCCCTCGAAGCCGTCGGTCGTCGGGTAGATGTAGAAGGTGTCGCCGAAGCGCACGATGTTCGGGTCGGCGTTCAGGCCCGGCAGGACCGGGGTCTTCATGATCAGCGCCGAGACCTTCCAGGTGCGCTCCTTGCCGTCCGACCCGGTGACCTCGTACGTCACCGGCTGGGTGAAGTCCTGCACGCTGCCGGAGGCGGGGCTGATCGTCGCGCCCTCGGCGAGCGAGAACTCCGGTGCCAGCGCGGTGAGATCGGTGCCGGCCTTCATCGGCAGGGTGATCGTGCCGCTCGCGTTGTCGATGAGCGCGTCGACCTTGAGCTCCGGGTGGGTCGCCTTGGCGATGCCCGCGGTGTTGCCGCTGAGTTCCATGACCTCGGCGCCGGTGAGGGCACGGTCGTAGACGCGGAAGTCGTCGACCTCGCCACCGAAGTACGGGTCGGCCGTGTACAGGGAGCGGCCGATGTAGCCGCTGTAGTCCTTGGCCGCGTCGTACAGCTCGGACGGTTTGATGGTGGTCGTCGTGCGGGCCGCCTCGACGCCGTCGGCGTAGAGGACCATCGTGCCGGTGGCGCCGTCCAGTGTGACCGTGACGTGCCGCCACTGGCCGGGCGTGAGCTGCGAGCCGGCCGTCAGCTTCGACTCCGCCGACCAACTGGCCTTCGTGATGGCCGAGTAGAGGCTGGAGCCGCCGTTGGACGGGGTGGCGAAGAGGTACTTGTCGCTGTCGGGTCCGAGCCCGAACAGCCACTGGAAGCCGCTGCCGCCCTTCCACTTGGCGTACGTCGACACCGTCACGCTGTCGGCGTTCTTCAGCACACCGTTGGGGATCTTCACGTACGGCGAGTCGGAGTCGCCGGACATCTTGAACGAGCCGCCCTCGACACCGGTGCCGAACTCGGGCGTACGCACATAGGTGCCGTGGTGGCCGTGTCCGCTGGAGTCACGGGCGATGCTGCCGCCGGTCTCGTCGAAGTCGTAGTGCAGCAGCAGGTCGGCCGGGACGTCCGGTCCCTCGTCGGACACGGTGACCTCGGCCCGGACCGGGATCGCGGCGCCGCCCGGCAGGCTGCCGGTGACGGTGAAGGTGCCGGCCTGGGCGTACTTCGACGCCGGGACGTCCTCCCAGTCGACGGAGACAGGCCGCTTGACGCCGTCGGCGTACTCGGCGATCACCGTGGCCGGCAGCACCGGCGCCTCGCCGATCGCGGTCTTCACGGAGACGTCCTCGACGCTCCGCACGACCTGGTCCGGCTGGTAGGCGCGCAGCAGCCGGTCGTACTCGGCCTGGGTGACCGGCAGCACGGTGCCGTGCCGGGGCTTGGCGGGCAGGTCGTAGCCGGTGGAGGGGGTCCAGGTGCCGGAGTCGAGGTCGGTCGTCTCGAACGGGATGTAGCCCCGGCCGCCGAACTCGTCGAGGAACGCGTACCACTTCTCCTCGGTGTTGGACTTGAACACCAGCGGCCCCTCGGCGGCGTTCATCGCGCCCTTGCCGATGCCCTCGGCGACGGCGGTCCAGGACGGGTTCAGGAGCGAGTCGCTCTTCTCCTGGAAGATGAACTTGCTGTTGGGGGTGGAGGAGGTGTTGTTCCGCTCGTCCTTGGACAGGCGGTAGTACGTGCCGTCGTGGCGGATCATCGTGGAGTCGATGACCGAGTAGCCGCGGTCGATCCAGACCTTGGGCTCGCTGAGGGTGTGGAAGTCGCGGGTGGTGGCGTACATCATGCGGTTGTACGTGTCGCCGGAGTGGTCGGCGTTGTCGTACAGCTTCGACGCCCAGAAGACGACGTACTCACCGCGCTCGGCGTCATAGAAGGCTTCCGGCGCCCACGTGTTGCCGGCGCTGTCGGGCGAGACCTTGACCAGGCGCTGGTTCGTCCAGTGCACCAGGTCGGTGGATTCCCAGACCATGATGGACTTGCTGCCGGTGCGCTGGGAGGCGTCCCAGTCGCCGTTGCCGTAGATCCTGAGGTCGGTGGCGATCTGGTAGAACTTGTCGCCCTCCGGGGAGCGGATGATGAACGGGTCGCGCAGGCCCTTCTCGCCGAGCGTGGAGGTGAGGACCGGCTTGCCGTCGTTCAGTTCGCGCCAGTGCAGCGGGTCGTCGCCCTTGCTGAGGGCGGCGTAGAGCTGTTCGCCGTCCGAGGTGCCCTCGCCGGTGAAGTAGCTGAACATGTAGCCCTTGAGGGCCGCCTCGGCGGGCAGTTCGGGCACCTTGGCCGTCACGACGCGGGTCGCCTCGGCCTCGCCCTTGGTGACGGTGGCGGTCAGCTCGACGGTGGTGGCGCCGTCGCCGTGCGCGGGGCGGTGGACCTCGCCGCCGGCGGAGACGACGTCCGGCTTCGCCGAGGACCAGGTGACGGCCGTGCCGAAGGCGCCGCTCCTGGGCAGGGTGAGGTTGCCGCGGGCGTCGTCGAGGTTGTGGACCCTGAGCGCCTCGGCCGCCTGCCGGGTGGCGGCGGCGTCGTCGAGCGCGGGCCGGACCGTGACGTCGAAGGCCTTGGTGCCGGTGACGGTGCCCTTCTTCAGGGTCGCCGTGAGCGTGGCGCGGCCGTCCGCTGAGCCGGCCTCGGGCCGGGTCACCTTGCCGGTGTCCGACACCACGGACGGGTTGTCGCTGGTCCAGCTGATGGAAGAGCCGCCGGCCGGGCCGGTCTTCGGCAGGTTCAGGTCGGAGGTGACGCCGCTGATGTCACCGAGGCTCAGGGCGTCCTTGTCGTCGGCTACGCCCTGCGTGGCTACGGGGAGGGAGAGCTGCTCGACCTCCGAGCCGTCCAGTGCGCGGTCGTAGACCCGGAAGTCGCGTATCCGGCCCTTGAAGAGCTTGTCGCCGTCGTATACGGACTTGCCGATGTAGTTGGCCTTGGTGGTGCCGGAGCCGATGGCGCCGGGTGTGGTGGTGAGCGAGGTGTTGCGGCCGACCTCGGCGCCGTCCTCGTAGAGCACGCCGGTGGAGCCGGTCTGGGCGTAGGTGATGTGCTTCCACACGCCGCGGGTCAGGTTGTGGGAGTCGGACGGCTTGGTGGTCTGCTCGGTGGACCAGTTGCCCGTCGCGACGGAGGTGCGGAAGGAGTTGCCGGTGGTGAACAGGTAGCCGTTGCCGTTGCCCGCGCTGGTGTTGCCGAAGCCGTAGAGGAAGTAGGGCGTGCTCTGGGCGGAGTCGATCAGTACGTCCATGGAGACGGTGATCGAGTTCATGCCCTTCATGACGTCGTCCGGCACCTTGATGTAGGTGTCCGACCCGTTGAAGGCGAGCCCCTGCCCGGAGGCCGACCAGTCGGCGGTGCCGCTGACCGTGCCGCTGCGGCCGTTGCCGGAGGCGTCGGTCACCGTGCCGCCGGAGCTTGCGTCCAGCTTGTACCACAGGGCCAGGCCGTCGGTGATGTCCGCGGCCTCGGCCGCCGGTGCCGCCGGTGCCGCCTGAGCGGGGGCGGTGGGTCCGGCGAGGGTGAGCAGTATCGACGCGGCGGTCAGTCCGGCGAGATGGCCCGCCCGGCGTCTCGCGCGGCTGCGAAGTCGTGCGACGTGCGTCATGGAGAGGTTCCCTGCTGAGGCATGGCTGATGACGGACAAGGCGGAACGGAAGGACGAGGAGGCGACGGCAAGCCCTTGCAGGGGGGCCTGTCGTTACACGCGGGTGAAGTGTGTGGCGAGAGTTTCAGTCCGCGCCCTGGGCAGCGTCAAGAGGTTCCGAACGATGTCCGACAGGTCGAACGGCGCGCCCGACACGTAGTGGTGATCAGCCAGGCCGGCGCGCCTCGTCCCGGGAGCGTTGTCAGTAGCGGGTGGCAGCATCGGGCGCATGACCAACACCACGGCATTCGACTGGCGGTCCTTCCTGCTCAAGTGGAGCGGGGAGTGGGCGGATCACCTGCCGGACGGCGAAACGCCGGGCGAGGACGACGAGGCCGCTCGGCACGCACGGTGGCTGGGCTTCCCGCCCGCGTCCGAGGAACGGATCGCCGCCATGGAGGAGCGCCTGGGCCGGCGGATGCCTCCGTCGTACCGGGAGTTCCTCCAGGTCACCGACGGATGGCGGCACGCGGGCGGGTTCGTGTGGCTGCTGGCGGGGACCGAGGACGCGCACTGGCACGACAACGCGTCAGAGCTCGCGGACACGTTCGAGGAGTACCTGGAAGAGGACGCAGGACCCGAGGAGCGTCGGGAGGCGGACATCTGGCGGCGCGGGCTGCAGCTCGACGTCGAGTCCGACGCCATCTACGTCCTCATGGATCCCGAGGACGTGGACGAGGACGGTGAGTGGGCCGTGTACACGTGGGCGAGCTGGCGGGCCGCGCCACCGGATCGGTACGCGAACTTCCTGGCGTTCATGCGGGACATGCACCGGGAGTTCCACAGCCTGCGGGCGCACCGGGGCGACGGGGAGCCGGTGTTCGTCAACGACACGACGCGAGAGCTGGACGCGCAGATGGAGGAGGCCCGGCTGGAGGCGCTGGGCGGGCGCTGGGAGCGGGCCCTGAAGGCGCTGGACGAGGCCAAGGAGTACGGAAGACCGCGGGCCGCCGGGCTGGGAGACCAGATACGCCGCCTGCTGGGAGAGACCCACATGGTGTACTTCGACGGACTGGTGACGGACCCGCGGTACACGCGCGAGATGCTGCCGCCGCTGGTCGCCGAGCACGCGGCACACTCCTACCGGCACGACTCCACACTGAGGTTCCACCTGCGGGGCGCCGACGAGGACCTGGTGTCACTGGCTCACGCGACGCTGGAGCGGATGCGCGGCGGCACGTACCGGTACACGGCGGCCGGACCGTTCGGGGAAGCGGTCGAGCGCGCGCGGGAGCTGGCGCGGTGGGGGGACACCGACGGGGCATGGCGGACACTGATCGATGCCCTGCCCCGGTGGGAGCCGCTGGGACCGGACCACCTGGCCCCCCTGGGCTGGGTGGCGGACCCCCTGCTCGGGCCGCTGCTGACCCCGGAGCGGGGCCGCGAACTGCTGGCCACTCCCCGGGGCGGGCAGCCCGGCGAGGGGCCGAGGCCGACGGCCGGGCTCGACCCGGGCGACCTGGCGTGGCTCGCGGAGCCGGACCCGGGCAACAACCGCACGTCCTACCGGTTCGTCCTGGTGGAGGGGGTGGAGCCGGAAGAACTGCCCGGACGCCTGGGAGCCGGGGACGGGGACGGCCCGGTGCTGAACCAGCCCATGACCCTGTGGGAGGCGCGCCGCAGGTCGCTGGAGCGTCAGAGGGAGTTCTCGTCCTACGACGACAGGGCTCTCATGGCGGCCGGCCGGGCCGGCTCCGGTTGGAGTTTCGCCTTCGACGGCGATCCGGCCCCGTTCGCCCCACGGAGGTTCGTCTCCCCGGCCGCCGCCGCAAGTGCCGGCACTCGCGCGGTGGTGGTGTGGAGCGGCCTGAGGGCGGGGCACCGGGAACCGTTCTTCCACATGTCGGTGGCGCGGGACGGCGCCGAGCAGTACTCCTTCACCTGGATGGACGGAGAGGTCCGGCCGAGCGGGGAGATCCCGCGGGCGCTGGACCCGAGCCGGTTCTTCGGTGACCTGGAGGACGGCGTCGGGACGGAACGGTCGCTGCTGGAAGCGGTGGCCCGGGAGTTCGGTGTCTGTCTGCCCCGTCATGCCATCGTCAGGGGGCGGCTGCACACGTTCACCACCCGTTCCTGGACGCGTCCGCCCAGGGACGGCGAGACCTACGGGGTGATCCGGGTGGGCTGGGGAGACGCGCTCCTGGCGGACGGCGAGCGGACGGGAAGGGACGAACCGGAGCGGACCGAGGACCGATAGATTCCACAGCACTGTCGCAGCTGCCGACACATACGGACCGGCGTCCAGTTGTGTCGAGCGGCCGACGCGCCGGCGTTCACCCATGCTGGGCCAGGTGGCACCCCCTCCCTACGACAGGAGCCCCGCATGCCCACGGACCCGCTCGGACGATTCCTGGCAGCTCTGGACCCGGAGCACCGCGAAGCTGTCGGCTCCAGGCCGCGCGAGGAGCAGGAACGCCTCGCGGCGGCCTGGGAGCGGGAACTGGAAGCGGACGACGAGCTCGACACCCTCGACGAGCTGTCACCGCCGGCGGCGGAGGCCGAGGCGGCCCGCCGCGTCCTGGAGCGCCACACCGACTAGAGCGAAACACCCGCGGGCCGCCCCACCACCGCTTCGAGGCGACCGGAAGGCCCGCCGCCCGCCCACGTAGGCTCAACGTCGTTGCACTGCGGGGAACTTGAAGGGGCGGGGAGCATGACACGGGACGAGCTGATCCGGCCGGTGCCGGCACTGCTGAAGGAGCACGCCGAGCTGGCACCGGAACGGATCGCCTATGCCGACTCCGCTCGCGGCGTCACCTACGCCGAGCTGGAGCGCCGCACCCGCGCACTGGCCGGGTACCTCACCCGGAGCGGACTCGCCCGCGGCGACCGTGTCGCGATCTGCCTGGGCAACCGCGTGGAGGCAGTGGAGAGTTGCCTCGCGGTCCTGCGGGCCGGGATGGTCGGTGTCCCGCTCGATCCACGCTCCTCCGACGCCGAGCTGGCCCACTTCCTGCGGGACAGCCGCGCCGCGTTCGTCATCACGGACGCCGCGCACCTCGTACGCCTGCGGCGCCTGGGATCGCCGTACGACCGTCTGGGGGCCCTGGTCACCGGGTCCGGTCCCGTCCCGGAGGGCGCCCGGTCGTTCCGGAGCGCGGTCGAGAGCGACGGGCCCGCGGAGATCGACACACTCGGCCTCGACGACCCGGCGTGGATGCTCTACACCTCCGGCACCACCCACCGGCCCAAAGGCGTGCTGTCCACACAGCGGGCCGCGCTGTGGTCCGTGGCCGCCTGCTACGTCCCGCTGTTCGGTCTCTCGTCCGGCGACCGGCTGCTCTGGCCGCTTCCCCTGTTCCACAGTTTCAGCCACTCGCTGGCGATCCTGGGCGTGACGGCCGTGGGCGCGAGCGCCCGGATCGCCGGGGAGCCGGCGGCGCCCGGCGGTCTGCGGCAGGAGCTGCTCACGGCGTACGAGGGACTCGGTGGGCCCTTCACCGTGCTCGCCGGCGTGCCCGCGACGTATCACCGGCTGGTCGACTCGGCCGGTGCGGCACCTCAGGCGCTGCGGCTGTGCCTCGTCGCCGGTGCGCCGAGCGGTCCGGCACTGCGCGCGGCCGTGGAGGAGACCCTGGGAGCTCCCCTGCTCGACGCGTACGGAAGCACCGAGACCTGCGGCATGATCGCGGCCGATCGTCCCGGGGGGCCCAGGGTCGACGGTTCCTGCGGGCCGCCCGTGCCGGGCGTGGAGGTGCGGGTTGTCGATCCGGAGAGCGGCGAGGCCGTCGGGGACGGTGCCGAGGGCGAGATCTGGGTGCGGTCGCCGGGTCTGATGACCGGGTACCACGACCAGCCGGAGGCGACGGCCGCCGCGCTGCGCGACGGCTGGTACCGCACCGGCGACCTCGGCCGCCGCGTCGAGCACGGCCATCTGCGGGTCACCGGCCGGGTCAGCGAACTGATCATCCGGGGTGGCGAGAACATCCACCCGACGGAGATCGAGCAGGCCCTGCTGCGGTGTCCCGGCGTGTCCGACGCCGTGGCCGTCGGAGTGCCGCACGACGTGCTCGGCGAGGTGCCGATCGCCCTGGTCGTGCCGGGTCCGGACGGGTTGGACGCCCGGCGGGTGCTCGCCGAATGCCGGACCCTGCTGGCCGACTACAAGGTGCCGACCGAGATCCGCGAGATCGCCGCCGTCCCGCGCACCGCGTCCGGCAAGACAGCCCGGCACCGGCTGGCCGTCCCGGCCCCGGCCGCCTCCGCCGCGTCCGGCACCACCTCCACCGCTCTGTTCGAGCGGCTGCTGCCGCTCTCCCGGGACGACCAGGAGCGGGCGCTGCGCGAGTCGGTACTCGCCGAGACGGCCGAGGTGTGCCCACTCGCTCCGGGCGAAGCGGCGAGCGCGGACAGCCCCTTCACCGACCTCGGCATGACCTCCGTCGGCGCGGTCGAGCTGGTGGACCGGCTCGGTGCGCTGACCGGTCTGAGCCTGCCGTCGACGCTGGTCTTCGACCATCCGGCACCGGCCGGGGTCGCCCGGTACCTGCGGGCCGCTCTGTTCGAGGGCCGGCCCGAGGCCCGGCGAGGGCGGGACGGCGGGCAGGCCCCGCCCTCCGCGGACGATCCCGTCGTGATCGTCGCCATGGCCTGCCGGTACCCCGGTGACGTCGAGTCCCCCGAGGACCTGTGGGAGCTGGTGTCGCGGGGACGGGACGCCGTCTCGGGCTTCCCGACCGACCGCGGCTGGGACCTGGAAGCCCTGTACGACCCCGATCCCGACCGGATCGGCACCTCGTACACGCGTCACGGCGGGTTTCTGCACCGGGCCGCGGAGTTCGACGCCGGACTGTTCGGGATCTCACCGCGTGAGGCGCTCGCGACGGATCCTCAGCAACGGCTGCTTCTGGAGACGTCCTGGGAGGTGTGGGAGCGGGCCGGGATCGACCCGGCGTCGGTGCGCGAGAGCGAGACCGGCGTGTTCGTCGGCGTCATGTACGGCGACTACGCCACCCGCTTGCCCCGGCATCACGAGCTGGAGGCGCACCTGGGCCTGGGCTCGACGGGCAGTGTGGCCTCCGGCCGGATCTCGTACGTGTACGGTCTGCGCGGTCCGGCCGTCACCGTCGACACGGCCTGTTCGTCCTCGCTGGTGGCCCTGCACTGGGCGGCGCGGGCGCTGCGCTCGGGCGAGTGCTCGATGGCGCTGGCCGGAGGGGTCACGGTGATGGCGACGCCCGGGTCGTTCATCGCCTTCAGCCGCCAGCGCGGGCTGTCGCCGGACGGGCGCTGCAAGTCGTTCTCGGCGGCGGCCGACGGTACGGCCTGGGGCGAGGGCGCGGGGCTCGTCCTGCTGGAGCGGCTGTCCGACGCGCGGCGCAACGGCCATCCGGTCCTGGCCGTGCTCCGGGGCTCCGCCGTCAACTCCGACGGCGCGTCCAACGGGCTCACCGCGCCCCACGGGCCTGCCCAGCAGCGGCTGATCACGCGGGCGCTGGCGGACGCGGGGCTGCGCGCCGGTGACGTGGACGCGGTGGAGGCCCACGGTACGGGCACCACACTGGGCGACCCCATCGAGGCGCAGGCCCTGCTGACCACCTACGGGCAGGACCGCGAGGAACCGCTGTGGCTCGGGTCGGTCAAGTCCAACCTCGGGCACACGCAGGCGGCGGCCGGGGTCGCCGGCGTCATCAAGATGGTGCAGGCCATGCGGCACGGCGAGCTGCCCCGGACCCTGCACGCCGACTCGCCCACACCGCACGTCGACTGGTCCTCGGGACGGGTGCAACTGCTGACCGCCGCCCGGCCCTGGCCGGCAACGGACCGGCCGCGGCGGGCGGGGGTCTCGGCCTTCGGGATCGGGGGGACCAACGCGCACGTGATCCTGGAGGAGGCGCCCAGGACGGCCGTCCCCCCGGAGCGGGCCTCGGCCCCGCCCGTTCCGTGGCTGCTCTCCGCCGCCGACGAGACGGCCCTGCGCGCCCAGGCAGCACGGCTCGCGGACGAGGTGACGCGGCGGCCCGACCTGGTGCCCGCCGACATCGGCCACTCACTCGCGCTGTCGCGCGGCGCCCTCCCGCACCGGGCGCTCGTGCCCGGTGGTGACCGGACCCGGGCACGGGAGGCGCTGCACGCACTCGCAGCGGGCCGGAACGCGCCGGGCGTGGTGCGGGGACTGGCCGCCCCGGAGGTCCGTACGGCCTTCCTGTTCAGCGGGCAGGGTGCCCAGCGCCCCCGGATGGGCGCGGAACTGCGCGCCGCCTTCCCCGTCTTCGCCGAGGCGTTCGACGAGGTCTGCCGGCACCTGGACGACCGTCTCCCCCGGCCCCTGAGCGCGGTGCTGTCCGCCGGGCCGGGCTCGCCGGACGCGGCTCTGGTGGACCGTACGGACTTCGCTCAGGCCGGACTGTTCGCGTTCGAGGTGGCCCTGTTCCGGCTGCTGGAGTCGTGGGGCGTTCGAGCCGACCGCCTGGTGGGCCATTCGGTCGGCGAGCTGGCGGCCGCGCATGTCGCGGGAGTGCTCGACCTGCCCGATGCGGCGGCCCTCGTCGCCGCGCGCGGCCGGCTGATGCAGGCGTTGCCGGACGGCGGTGCGATGGTGGCGCTGGAGGCGGCCGAGGCGGAGGTTCTGCCGGCGCTGACCGGGTTCGAGGGGCGGGTGTCGATCGCGGCCGTCAACGGGCCCCGCTCGGTGGTGGTCTCAGGCGCGAAGGACGCCGTGCTCGCGGTCGCGGCCGGTTTCGAGTCGGACGGCCGCAGGACGGTACGACTGCGGGTGAGTCACGCCTTCCACTCGCCGCTGGTGGAGCCCATGCTCGACGAATTCCTGAGCGTCGCGGGTGACTTGACCTTCCGACCGCCGCGGATTCCGATCGTCTCCACCGTGACGGGCCGGCCCGCCGAGCCCGCGGAACTGTGCTCCCCCGATTACTGGGCGCGGCACGCCCGGCTCCCCGTGCGCTTCGCCGACGCCGTGCGCCGGCTCGCGGACGACGGCGTCTCGGCCTACCTGGAACTCGCCCCCGGGCCCGTGCTCACCGCGGCCGCCACCGACTGTCTGACCGACGCGGACACGCGCGGCTCCGTGCTCGCCGTGGCCACCCGAGGCGGTGCCCGCGAACCGGAGACGCTCCTGTCGGCCCTGGCGCGGCTGCACGTGGCCGGGGCCGATGTCGACTGGGCGGCGGTGTACGCGCGTTCCGGCGCGCGGCGGGTGGATCTGCCGACGTACGCCTTCCAGCGGCAGCGGTACTGGCTGGACGCGTCGGGCCCGACGACCGGCGAACAGGCGCTGCTGGGCCCGGCCTTCCCGGTCCCGGACACCGGACGGACGGTGCTGACCGGGCTGTTGTCCCGCGCGGCCCACCCCTGGCTGGCCGACCACGTAGTCGCCGGGAACGTGATCGTGCCGGCGACGCTGCTCGTGGAGATGGCCGTACGCGCGGGCGACGAGGTGGGCTGCGGCGCGGTCGACGACCTCGTGATGCTGTCGCCGCTCGCCCTGCCCGGCTCGGCGGGGGTGCGTGTCCAGGTCGTGGTGGGCGCGAGGGACGACTCGGGCCGGCGGTCGCTCGACATCTACTCCCGGCCGGAGGAGTCCGCCGCGGACGTCCCGTGGACCAGGAACGCCTCCGGTCAGCTGGCCGCCGGGCACGTCCCACGGACCGCCCATGCCGGCCGAGGCCGGGCCACTGCCACTGCCACTGCCACTGCCACTGCCACTGCCGACGAGCATGCCCCGTGGCCGCCCCACGATGCCGAGGCGGTGGACCTCACCGGCGCGTACGCCGCCCTCGCCGACGCCGGACTCGCGTACGGGCCCGCCTTCCAAGGGGTCGGCGCTCTGTGGCGCCGCGGCGACGACGTCTTCGCCGAGGTCCGGCTGCCCGCCTCGCACGCCTCGGAAGCGGGCCGCTTCGGGCTTCATCCCGCACTGTTCGACGCGGCGTCGCACGCGCCGCTGCTCGCCGCACCCGACGACGCGGGCCCGATCCGGGTGCCGTTCGCATGGAGCGGAGTGAGCCTGCACGCCTCCGGAGCCACGGAGCTGCGGGTCCGGATCACTCGGACCGGCGCGGACACGGTCTCGCTGGCCCTCTCCGACCCGGCCGGCCGGATCGTGGCACGCGTGGACTCCCTGACCACGCGAGAACTCCCCGCCGGCCAGGCCGTCGCAGCGGACGACCTGGTGGGAAGGGCCCTGCTGCGCCCCCGATGGGCGGCCCTGGAACTCTCCGGCGATGGCGACAGCGACAGCGACAGCGACGAGCACGCCTGGTCGGTGCGCGGGCCGGACGAACTCGGCCTTGCCGCGTTCCTGCCCCCCGGGGCCGGGAATCCGGAACTCGTCGCCGTGACGGCCGTCTCCGGCGCGGCGGATTCCGACCCTCCGGGTGCCGTGCACGAGCTGACGGGCAGGGTGCTCGCGACGCTTCAGGACCTGCAGGACGATCCCGGCGCGGCGGGCTCACGGCTGGTGGTGGTGACCCGGGACGCCACCGCACCGGTGCCGGACCTGGCGGGCGCGGCCGTCTGGGGGCTGGTGCGCGCGGCCCAGTCGGAGCTGCCCGGGCGGGTCGTCCTGGTGGATGTGGACGGGCGGCCCGAGTCGCTGCGGACGCTGCCCGCGGCCGTCGCCACCGGCGAGCCTCAACTGCGCGTGCGGGAAGGGCGGGTGACGGTTCCCCGGCTGGCCGCGGTCGGTGACGCCCCGGACACGGGGACGGCGGCCCTCGGCGCGGACGGCACGGTGCTCATCACCGGAGGCACCGGCGCGCTCGGCGCCGAACTGGCCCGTCACCTGGTCGCCGAACACGGCGTGCGGCATCTGCTGCTGACCGGCCGCCGCGGCCCGAAGGCGCCCGGGGCCGAGAAACTGCGCGACGAGCTCGCGGAGTCGGGAGCACGGGTCGACGTCGTCGCGTGTGACGCCGCGGACCGCGCCGCGCTGTCCGAGGTGATCGAACGCTGCGAGCCACCGCTGACGGCCGTGGTGCACGCCGCCGGTGTCCTGGACGACGGCGTGCTGGACGCGCTGACCCCGGACCGGATGGCCGCCGTGCTGCGGCCGAAGGCCGACGCGGCCTGGAATCTGCACGAACTGACCCGGGACATGGGCCTTTCGGCGTTCGTCGTGTTCTCCTCCGTCTCCGGTCTGCTCGGCCGGGCGGGTCAGGGCAACTACGCGGCCGCGAACTCCTTCCTCGACGCCCTCGCCCGGCGGCGCGCCGCCGCAGGGCTCCCCGCGCTGTCGCTGGTGTGGGGGCCGTGGGAGCACGCCGACGGCATGGCGGCCGGGCTGCCCGGACAGCGTTCCGGGCCGCGTGAGGTGCTCGTCCCGCTGTCCACACGGCAGGGTCTGGCCCTCTTCGACGCGGCGCTGCGCACGACCGAGCCGGTCCTGGCACCGATTCTGCTGGACCGGGCCGCACTTCGGTCCGGCGGAGGACACCTGCCACCACCGTTGCGCGGTTTCGTCCGTCCCGAACGGCCGACCGCGGCGACAGGGGCCGATTCCTCCGGCGATCCGGGGCGGCTGCCGGAGCCGGGGGCTGGCGGGCGCGGCTGGACCGGCTGCCCGCCGGCGACCGGCAGGCGGCGCTCGAGGATCTGCTGCGTCAGGATGTCGCGGCGGTGCTCGGCTACCCGCATGCCGACGCCCTCCCGGCCGGGCGGTCCCTGACCGAGCTGGGATTCGACTCCCTGACCGCGATGCAGATCCGCAACCGGTGGAGCACGGCGCTGGGGATCCGGCTGTCTGCGGCGTTGGTGTTCGAGCACCGCACGACCGGAGAGCTGGCCCGGCACCTGCTCGGCCGATTGTCCGACACCCCGGCCGCCGCGGCAGCTCCCGAGGCCGCGGAGGCCGAGCGGCCCGCGTACACCCTCTCCTCGCTGTTCCGCAGTGTCAGTGCCTGCGGGCAACCGGTGGCGGCGATGCACCTGCTCGTCACCGCGTCCTGGGCGCTGCCCACCTTCACGGCCGCCCGGGGCCACGAGCACGCGCCGCCCCCGATCCGCCGCTCCCACGGCCGCCCCGGCTCGGGAAGGCCGACGGTCGTCTACTTTCCCGCCTACCACCCCTCGCTCGCGTCGGGAGGTGGCGATTTCCCTCGCTTCCACCGCGCGTTCCACGACGACCTGGACGTGCTGGAGTTCCCGCACCCCGGGATCGGCGCCGGGTCCGCCGTACCGGAGGACCGCGCCGCGCTGGCGTGCACGCAGGCCGAGAACGTCCTGGCTCACACCGGCGACGGTCCCCTCGTGATCGTAGGACGGTCCGCGGGCGGCAACGTGGCACACCTCGTGGCCCGCCGGCTGGAGAGCATGGACCGGGTACCGGCCGGCCTGGTCCTGCTGGACACGTACCACATCACGCCGGACGACCACGGCAAGGACTGGCTGCTGTCCCTGGCCGCTCCCCCGCCGCGGGACTCCGGACGGCCCCTGTTCACCGGGGACGACGACAGCGCCCTCGCGGCGATGGGGGCCTACAACCGCATCTTCCTCGGCTGGCACCCCGAACCGGTCACCACGCCGACGCTCCTCGTCCGCGCGCTGCGCCCCACACCCGCGATGGCCGCCTCCGCGGACGCCGACGACTGGCGTACGTCCTGGCCGTCGGCGCACGACGTCCTGGACGTCCCCGGCGACCATCTGACGATGATGCGGGAACACGCGCAGTCAACGGCTTCGGCCGTCCGCACCTGGATCGAGGCGTCGTCCGCGGACCGGGCGCGAACGCACCGCGCCGGCCGTCCGGATACCGCCGAGCAGCAGGATTGTCCGTGATCGGTAACAGACGGATCCACCGGCCGCCTTCCGCCCTCTTGCCGTATGCACGGGCTCCACGGCGACGGCGAAGGAACACAAGACATGGTGCGAAGTGGCGGACGGGGATGGTACGCCAAAGTGCTGGCGGCGGCGCTCGGGGTGACCGCGGTCGCCGGCCTGACCTCGTTCTGGAACGCGCAACTCGGTGCCACCGAGTCACGACCCGGCCGGGGCGTCTCGGCGCCTCCCGCCCAGTCGCAGGGCCGGAAGGCGGCGCCCGTGCCGGCGGGCATCGTGCACGCCTCGGACGCCGGTGCCCGCGGCGTCAACATCACCGTCGACGACGGACCGGACCCCGTCTGGACACCTGAAGTGCTCCAGGTGCTGCGGGACCACGGTGTGAAGGCCACGTTCTGCATGGTGGGCACGCAGGCCCGTGCCCACCCGGACCTGGTCAAGGCGGTGGTGGCGGCCGGGCACCGGCTCTGCGACCACACGGTCTCGCACGACGTCACCATGGACCACAAGTCCAAGGCCTACCAGTCCCGGCAGATCCTGGACGCCGAACGCATGATCACCAAGGCGTCCGGGGGCGTCCGCCCGCTGTACTACCGGGCGCCCGGCGGGGCCTTCACCCCCTACAGCCGCCACCTCGCCGCGTCCCACGGCATGCGCCCGCTCGGCTGGAACATCGACTCCAAGGACTTCGAGCGTCCCGGCACGAACGCCATGGTCGCCACCGTCAAGAACGAGATCTCCAACGGCCCGACGCTCCTCTTCCACGACGCGGGAGGAGACCGCTCGCAGACCGTCGCCGCTCTGCGAGAAGTCCTGCCGTGGCTGAAGGAGCAGGGCTACTCCTTCGGCTTCCCCGTGCGCTAGGCGCGGCCGGCGGAGTCGGACGGCGGGCGAGGGCCGCAGAGGTAGCCGTGTCCCGAGACTGCCGTCCGGTGGTGGGCGGCTCCCCGCCCGGGGCGCTGACGGTCGACTCCGCCTTGACGGTGGCCAGACCGGGGATAAGGAAGCGGATGGCGACGCATTCATGGGGGTTTCCCCCATGGCGCGTTGGGGACTTGCGGCGGGGCGGGTGCGAGGCGCTGTTCGGCGTGCCCCGCCGGCCGGGCCGGTACCGGCCTTCGGGGGAATTCCGGGCTCGCCCCGCGGTTCGACGGCCGGTGGGTGGTACGGGCATGAGATGTCGACGCCCCCCGATCCACCCGCCTCGGCGCTGCCGCGCCCGACCGACGCCGAGTCGCGCGTACCGGTCGTGCTGCGGACCGCTGCCGCGTACGCGTGGCGGCTCATCGCGGTCGGCATCGTCGTCCGGTTCGCCTTCTCCGTACTCGGGGAGTTCCACCGGATCGCCGTCGCCGTCTTCCTCGGTCTCGTCATCACGGCGGTGCTCCGCCCCGCGGCCGGACTGCTGGCCCGGTTCATGCCCCGGCCGCTCGCGGTCGCCGCCGCGCTCATCGGTGGCATCGTCCTCGTCCTCGGGGCGCTGGCCCTGGTGGGTGAGACCGTGGCGGATCAGCGGACCGGGCTGGAGAAGGAGTTCGTGGAGGGGATCGACCGGATCGAGCGACGGTTGGAGGAACCGCCCTTCCGGCTTCCCGCGGACGCGTTCGACGATCTCCAGTCCCGGATCGGCAAGCTCCTGTCGGACCACCGCTCCACCCTCATCAGTACGGCTCTCAGCGGTGCGAGCCGGCTGGTCGAGGTGCTGACCGTGCTCGCGCTGGCCCTGTTCTGCTCGGTGTTCTTCACGCACTCCGGTGAGAAGCAGTGGCAGTGGCTGTGCGACCAGCTTCCCGGCCGGGCCCGGCAGCGATTCGCGGTGGGGGCCGGGGCCGCCTGGCGGACCTTCACCGGTTACACGCACGGCATCCTGCTGGTGGCGGGGACCAACGCGGTCCTCGTGGGCATCGCCCTGTTCGCCCTCGGGGTGCCGCTCGCCGTGCCGTTGGCCCTGCTGGAGTTCCTGGCCGCGTTCATCCCGCTGATCGGCTCGCCCATCGCTCTGGCGGTCGCGGCGGTCGTCGCCCTGGCGTCGAAGGGGCCGCTCATCGCCCTGGTGGTCGTGGCCCTGATCGTGGTCATCGGCCAGATCGAGGGCCACCTGCTGCATCCCATCGTGATGAGCTGGGCCGTTCGGCTGCACCCGGTGGTGGTCGCCCTGGCGGTGGTCGGCGGGGCGGTCGCGGCGGGGGTGATCGGTGCGGTGGTGGCCGTACCGCTGGTGGCGGTGGTGTGGTCGGTGTACCAGGCGTTGCGGAGCCCCGCGGACGA
Source organism: Streptomyces hawaiiensis (assembly GCF_004803895.1). Lineage (NCBI taxonomy): Bacteria > Bacillati > Actinomycetota > Actinomycetes > Kitasatosporales > Streptomycetaceae > Streptomyces > Streptomyces hawaiiensis. Next base: position 1,263,943 of record NZ_CP021978.1, read on the forward strand.
ACCGGGCGGGACGTGACCCGCCTCCCGGGGACATGAGCGGACAGGTTCAGGCAAGGTCCAGGAGTCTGCGCATCAGGCGGTGCTCCTCCTCCACGAGTTCATGCACCAGTTCCGAGGCGTGCTCGATGGGGGCTCGGTCCTTGGTGGTTCCCGCCTCGCGGAGGAGTCCTGCCACCTCGGTCCATTTCCAAGCCCCAGCGGCCTGGTCTCGACGAGGGCGAACCTGTCGTCCTCGTAGCCGACGCAGGCGACGTAGTGGGCCGCGAACCTGTACTCGTCCGTGGAGTAGTCGAGGTGGTGGCGGTCGAGCTTGAGGCCGACGACCGTCCCCGAGTCGAGCTCCTGGAGCAGCTGTTCGCGGGCCCACTTGTCCGAGGAGGTCTCCCTGACGGTCAGCCGCAGACCCAGCGATGCGGTGATATTGGCGGTCAGCCGGTCCGGTTTTATCCGGCCCCCGAGGAACGGGGCCGGCATCTGCTTCGTACGCCAGTAGGTGAAGGACAAACCGCTACCGAGGCCGAAGACGAGCGGCTCCGACAAGTCGATCTCGCGCTGTCGAAGAAGGTTGACCAGGGATGTCGATTCGCAGTGATGACCGACATACGGTTGCGCGTCGATGAGTAACACTCTTCACTTCTCCCTCCGTGCACGCTGATGAATCAGCCGGACTCCGAAGCCCTGCCGAATTCACCGATCCGGCCCCTGGCCGAGCGCCATGAGGGAAGTCCGAGTTTCCGGGTCCATCTTCTCGATCGCGTACCGGAACGTGTCGCGGGCCATTTCCGTGTGCCACGTGCGCAGGAACGCGGCCACCTCGTCCTGATGGATCTCGGCGGTGACCTTGAGCAGCCAGCCGCAGCCCTTCTGCACATACACGTCCTTGTCGTGCATGAGCCGGGCGCAGTTGTCGAAGACGTGCGACAGGGGCAGTTCGAACACCGTCCGCCCCACCTCGCGCCGGACGAACTTCACGACGGCCACGTTCGCGGCGCGCCTCGCCCAGGGCGACCGGGATGCGACCCAGCGTCGCGTCCGCGGGATCTGGTCGAGGTGGCCGCGGAAGAACGGGTACAGCAGTTTCAGGCACAGGTCGTCGCACTGCGCCCAGTTGGAGACATGGGTTTCGAGCCAGTGCTCACAGCGGTCGAGGAGTTCGCTGCCCAGCCCGGCCCTGGCCACCTTGTGCAGGAGCGCGAAACCCAGCAGGACCTCTTCGTGGTACGAGGCGCGTGACAGCACCTCTTCCGTCAGGGCCAGCCGGGTCGCCGCGGGAAGGTCCGGCCGCGCACGGAAGCAGCCGTTCGCGAGCTCGACGACGGAGGCGTTGCGCACGCCGAGCGCGCGAATCTCCTGCGGGAAGTACCGCTGCATTCTGACCGCGAAGTCCGCGTCGGCCTGCGCCACGAGGGCCGCCAGAAGTTCCCCGGCGGCCGCTTTCACCTCCATGACCTCGATCCCACCGTTCTGGCCGCCGAGACCCCACCAGGAGTTCGGACGAAGTCGATCCGAAGGCCAAGATTCGCGTAGATCCGGGCCGGGTTCAAGTACCGTTCGGCGAACCTGACTCCTGCTCAGCCGCCGAAAGCGGCCGCGTTCTCCCGCACCCACTGAGCGAAGGTCCGGGCCGGCTTGCCCGTGACCTTCTCCACTGTCGGCAGCACGGTGTAACCGGCCTCCGGCGGGTTGGTTCGCATCATGACGAAGAACTCGATGTCCTCGTCCGAGTAGCCCTGCCGCCGCCACTGATCGACGATCTCGTCCTGGGACAACTCGACGTGGCGCACCTCCCGGCCGAGGACCTCGGCGATGACGCGCACCTTGTCCTGCGGTGTCAGCGCCTCGGGGCCGGTGAGCCAGTACTCCTGGCCCGCGTGGCCGTCCGAGGTCAGGGCGACGGCGGCGACCGCGGCGATGTCCGCCTCGTGCACCATGGCGCTCCTGGCATCGGCGAACGCCTCGCGGACCACGCCCTCGGAGGTGACCGACTCGGCCCATTCCAGCGCGTTGGACATGAACTCCACCGGCGAGAGGTGCGTCCACTCCAGGCCGCCTGCCTCGACCGCCTCCTCCAGGGGGCTTTTCTCCACATCGCCCTTGAGGACCGTCACCCGCCGCACGCCGGCCCTGCGCGCCAGTTCGACGATCTCCGCACCGTTGGTCAGCGGGGAGAAGTCCTCGCCGTCGAAGCTGATCAGGTGCGCGGCGGTCACACCGTCGAAGGCCCGGGCCAGGCCGGCGGTGTCCGCCAGGTTCCCGGCGACGGCCTGCGCGCCGGCGGGGAGGCCGGCCTTCTGCGGGTTGCGGGTGAGCGCGCGCACCTGGTGGCCCGAGGCGAGCAGCTGCTCGACGAGGGGACGTCCGACGTTGCCCGTGGCACCGGTTACGAGAATGGTCATGGGGGATCTCCTTCCGTGGTGCGGGCGACGTTAGGAGCATTCGCGGTCACCTCTTGACCGCCATCGATGCGAAACTCGCGCCATGTTGGAAACCTCGGCGCGGCTCCTGCGTCTGCTCGGACTGCTGCAGACACAACGCGACTGGCCGGGGCGGGAATTGTCGCGCCGGCTGGGCGTCAGCGCGCGGACCGTCCGGCGCGACGTGGACAAGCTGCGTGCGCTGGGCTACCCGATCAACGCCACCGGCGGTGTGGGCGGGGGCTACCGGTTGGGGGCCGGTGCGTCGCTGCCGCCCCTGCTGCTCGACGACGAGGAGGCGGTGGCCGTGGCGGTGGGGCTGCGGACGGCGGCCTCGGGCGCGGTCACGGGCATGGCGGAGACGTCCGTCAGGGCGCTGGCGAAGCTCGACCGGATGCTGCCGTCCCGGCTGCGCCATCAGATCAGCACACTCGGCGCCGCCATGGTCGCCCTGCCCGCGCCGGGCCGCACGATCGACGCCTCGGCACTGAGCGCGATCGCCTCGGCCGTGCGTGACCGCGAACGGCTCCGGTTCGACTACGTCTCCTACGACGGGGAGCGCACGGTACGCGACGTGGAGCCGTACCGGCTCGTCCACGACGCGCGGCGCTGGTATCTCTTCGCGTGGGACACCCGGCGGTCGGACTGGCGCAGGTTCCGGGTCGACCGGCTGGAGCTCAGGGTGCCGACCGGGCCCCGCTTCAGCCCGCGGCCGCTGCCGGCGGAGGACCTGGTGAGCTACCTGTCGACGGGGCGCACCACCGCCCGGTACCGCTACCGGGCCGTGCTGACGATGCGCGGCTCGGCGACGGAGGTGGCCGACGAGGTGCCGACCACGCTGGGCACGGTGGAACCCGTCGACGACGAGTCGTGCCTGCTGCGCATCGGATCGGACAGCCTGGACCATCTGGCGGTGTGGGTGGCCGCGTTCGGGTTCGACTTCGTCGTGCACGAGCCGGACGAGCTGGTGGAGCGCCTGCGGACGCTCACCGGCCGGCTGCACCGGGCGGCCTGGCCGGAGAGCGACGCGTGGGCCAGGAGCGTCCGCGACCCGGCGGCCCGTACGGGACCGCCGCGAAGAGCGCGACGGTGACGAACCGCATGCGCCCGGAGGCGACACGGGCCGCCGGACGTGTCATCGCGCGGTGTCCGGCGCCGCTCACCCGGTTCGCGCAGGGACGGGCAGGGACGGGCCTCAGCCTCTGCGGCCCGTCGCGGAGGCGAAGCCCAGCCAGGTGTGCCGGTTGTTCCACCAGCACCAGCCGACCTTGGGGGCGTTGCGGCGCTCCCGGCCGTCCCGGCCGGTGCCGTTGCTGATCCAGATCGCCGGGGTGCGGGCGTCCAGGGTGCCGTTGGGCTTGCGCAGCCGGGAACCGATGGTCATGAAGCAGAGGTTGCGCTCCAGGGCCTCGGGCTGCTGGAGCACCCAGTGGACGCCCTCGGTGAGCACCAGCGGGGTGCGGTCCTCCTTGGTGAGGGCGGGCAGCGCCTCGTCCGGCGACCAGTTGGCCATGTGGTCGCCGCGGTCGATGCCGGTGACGACGTAGAGCGGGGCGTCGGGCAGTTCGAGGGCGCAGGGGGTGAACTCGTCGACGTCGGGCATGTCGACGACGACGAAGCCCGGCTTGCCGTCGCGTCGGAGCAGTGGCGCGAGGGCGGAGGCGGGGGCCCGGTCCGGGTGCACGGCCAGCAGGCCACCGTGGCCATCGGCCCCGGCTTCGGCCTCCGCGGCGAACGCGCGGATCTCGTCGGCGGACAGCCCGGCGATCTCGTGCACCCCCAGCTCGATCAGCCGCTCGGCCTGCGCGCTCAGGGCCGGGAGTGCGGGGAGGACGGTGGACGGGTCGGGCGTGGTGTCGGGCACGATGCTCCCTGGGTCGGCGACGTGGACGAACTCGGACGTGGGCGAACTCATGGGCAACGAGCCGGTCCGCCGGGACGTTCCCGCTCTGCCGCGCCCGTCGTCGCTGCCCCGGACAGGCTGTGGATCCGCCACTCGCGGGGCGTCATCCCGTAGGCCGCCCGGAAGGCCCGGCTGAAGTGGCTGGGGCTCGTGAATCCCCAGCGCCGGGCGACGGCCGCGATCCCGTGCTCCAGGGCCGGGGCGCGCTGCAGATCGCGGCGGCACCGCTCCAGCCGCTGCGTGCGGATCCACTCCCCGACCGTCACGCCCTCCGGCTGGAACAGCTTGTGCAGGTAGCGGACCGAGACGAAGTGCGCGGCGGCGATGCCGGCCGGTGCCAGGCCGGGGTCGGCGAGGTGGCGCAGGATGTGGTCCTTGACGCGCACGAGGGTGGCCGCGGCGGTCTCCGGGGCCTGGGGGACGAAGCGGCCGCGCCGTTCGTTGATCAGCAGCGCCAGCAGGTCGAGCGCCGTGTCGGCGAACTGGCGGCCGGCGAAGGCGTCGAGATGCGCCGCTTCCCGGGCCAGGCGAGCGAAGTAGGTCGCCACCAGGGCGGCGCCGCCCTCCCGGCCGGAGAACGCCGTGGCGGTGAGCGCCCGCAGGTCCTCGTCGCGCACCCGGAGATCCTCGCGGGGGAAGTGGAAGGAGGTGAAGCAGAACGCGCCCTCCACCTTCTTCCTGAAGAGCCGGGAGGAGTCGGAGAGGGAGAAGTCGCCCGGCCCGATGCGGGTCTCTCTCCCGTCCTGCTCCTTGAGGGCGCTGCCCCGCCGCTGCAGGGTGAGGATGAGGAACTCCTTCCCGTCCTGAGCGATCAGCCGCCTGCTGCGCGTCACGACCTGCGGGCCCGCCTGGACCTGCGAGACCCGTAAGGAACCCAGCCGGTCGCTGACGATGCGGCCGGGCGACGGATCGTCCTCCAGGAGTCGCACATCGAGCGGGATGAAGGTGTGGGACACCGCGTGGTGCCAGCGCTCCCCGCGTTCGGCCGCCGGCAGTGACGCGGTGGAAAGGACGACGGGCATCTGGATTCCCCCCTGGGCATCAGCGAGGCCGGCAGCTGGGATCCGCTGCCGGCCTTGACGATGTCACCATGCCGCCCCGGGGCGGTCCAGGAAGAATCGGAGGAAGAAACCGATTCACTTCGCCAGGAAGGCGAGCAGCGCCGAGTTGACCTCCTCGGCGTGAGTCCACAGCAGACCGTGCGGGGCGCCCTCGATCTCCACGTAGTCCGCGGCCGGAAGGGCCTTGTGGAACTGCCGCGCCGTCCCCTCCACGGGCAGGATGCGGTCGCCCGTGCCGTGCAGGATCAGGGCCGGCACGTCGATCGCCGGGATGTCGGCGCGGAAGTCGGTGTACCAGGTCGCGGGCGCGGCGGACGCGGCGAAGAAGCCGCCGCGCGCGGCGACGTGCCAGCTGTTGCGGACGGCCTCCTCGCTGATCCGGCTGCCGAGGTTCTCGTCGAGGTTGTAGAAGTCGTTGTAGAAGTCCGTGTAGTAGGCGTAGCGGTCGGCCTTCACCGCCGCGACGACCCCGTCGAAGAACTCCTTCGGGGCGACCCCGTCCGGGTTGTCGTCGGACTTGAGCAGGCAGGGCTCCAGGGAGGCGAGGAAGGCGACTTTGGCGACCCTGGCCGAGCCGTACCGGGAGACGTACCGGGCGACCTCGCCGGTGCCCATCGAGAACCCGACAAGTACGGCGTCCCGCAGGTCGAGGGTCTCCATCACGGTGTTCAGGTCGGCCGCGAAGGTGTCGTAGTCGTAGCCCGTCGTCGGCTGGGCGGACTGCCCGAAACCGCGCCGGTCGTAGGTGATCACTCGGTATCCGGCGTCGAGCAGCACCGCGCTCTGCCGCTCCCAGGAGTGCCCGTCGAGGGGGAAGCCGTGGATGAGGACGACCGGCTGCCCGGATCCGTGGTCCTCGTAGTACAGGTCGATGGCGGTGGAGTTCTCCTGGCCCACGGTGATGTACGGCATGTGCTGCTTCCTCGTTTCCGAGCGGCTGATGCAAGGGACCCCACCACGCTAGGACGGACACGGCCGGGCCGATTGCCGTACAGCGCACCGGCGTTGACCCGTAGCGCACAAGCGGCCGGTGATCCTTGAACCGGTGCGCCCCTGCGCCCGGCGTGACACCATCGGCAGCATGGAAGGGTTCATGACACCTGATCAGATGTCCGCCCGCACCTCCCGTGCCCTCGCCGCGGCCGTCGCCGCGGGGCGTGATCTGGGGCTCGACGTGGCGGACGCGAAGGTCATCTACGACGTGTTCTCCGTCGTGGTGCACCTGGCTCCGTCACCCGTGGTGGTCAGGGTGCCGACCGTCCTGCCGTCGTACGCCGACGCCGACTCCCAGGCCGCCCGGCAGCGGCAGGAGCTGGACGTGGTGGGGTGGCTCGCCGACCAGGGGCACCCGGTGATCCCGCCGAGCCCGCTCGTGCCGCGTGAGCCCGTGCGGCGGGACGGGTTCTCGATGACGTTCTGGCAGTTCGTCGAGCTGGACCAGAGCACCGAGCCCGACTTCGTGCACCACGCCGGCCTGGTCGCCGACCTGCACACCGCGCTGCGCTCCTACCCGGGTGAGCTGCCGTTCCTCTCGGCGGCCGAACCGCGGTTCGTCACCGAGGGGCTTGCCGCGCTCGAAGCGCGCCCCGATCTCCTGGCCCCGGCCCATCTCGACCGGGCGCGGCGCGAGTGGGAGGTGCTGGAGCCGGTCGTCGGCTCACGCGCGGGGTTCGAGGCGGTGTTCCCCGGCATCGGGTTCCAGCCGATCCACGGGGACGCCCCGGCGGCCAACATCGTCTCCGGTCCGGACGGCGTGCTGTACTCCGACTTCGAACTGACCACGCTCGGACCGGTCGAGTGGGACGTGGCGGCCCTCGGACCCGAGTGCGAGGCCGCGTACGACGCGGCGGCCGGGCGCCTGGGTCTGCGGCAGCTGGACCAGGACGTGCTGCGGGTCATCAACGCGGTGGGCATGTCCCGCGCGGTGGCGTGCCTCGCGCTCGCGCCGCAGTTGCCGCTGCTGGTCGACGCCCTCAAGCCGGCCGTCGAGCACTGGCGGTCGATGCCGTTCGCCGGGGGGCTGGGCGGCTGAGCCGGCTGCCCGCGTCGGGGCCGCTCACTCGGGCAGCGGGCGGTCGTCGACGATGTGCTTCATGACGAGTGTGGAGTTGAGGCGCTGCACGCCGGGGAGCCGGGCCAGCCGCTGGTCGTAGAGCTGCTGGAAGGCGGCCAGGTCGGTGGTGGCGACGCGCAGGAGGTAGTCGGGGTCGCCGAACAGGCGCTGGGCCTGGAGCACGTGCGGGACGGCGGCCACCGCCTCTTCGAACGCGGAGACCGTGTCGGCGTCCTCCCAGCGCAGGGTGACGAAGACCAGGGCCTCGAAGTTCAGGCCCACGGCGGCCGGGTCCACCACCGCGCGATACCCGCGGATCGCACCCTCGCGTTCGAGATCGCGCAGCCTGCGGTGGCAGGGCGAGACGCTCAGTTTCACGCGCGCGGCCAGTTCGGTGACCGTGAGACGGCCGTCCAGCTGCAGCTCGGTAAGAATTTTCCGGTCCAGGGCATCCATGGAGAAGATTCTGCCCCAGATTCCGCGATCAAGGAGTAAAGAAGGGAACACCTTCGGGCTGATCCGACCTAGCCTTCCTCTCGCACCACGGCACGTGAGAGGGAACGATCGATGGACACGACCACGCTGGCGGCCTTCCTGGCGGTGGATCTGCTGCTGATATTCACCCCCGGCGCGGACTGGGCCTACGCCATCACGGCGGGCCTGCGGGACCGGTCGGTCGTGCCGGCGGTCGCCGGGCTGATCGCCGGATACGCGGGGTACACGCTGCTCGCCGTGGCGGGACTGGTGGTGATCGTGGCGAGCTCGGGGACGCTGCTCACCGCGCTGACCGTGGCGGGGTCCGGCTACCTGGTGTGGCTCGGCTGGGGCGTGCTCCGGCAGCCGGCCGCCTTGACGGCCTCCGAGGAGGAAGTGGCCTGCGAGGGCTCCACCCGGCTGCGGGTCATGCTCAGGGGAATCGGGACCAGCGGACTGAACCCCAAGGCCCTGCTGCTCTACTTCTCCCTGTTCCCGCAGTTCATCGACCCCGCGGGTGCCTGGCCGGTCGCCGGCCAGACCGGCCTGCTCGGCTCGCTGCACATGACCGCGTGTGCCGTCGTCTACCTCACCGTGGCAGTCCTGGCCCGCACGGTCCTGGGGACCAGGCCTGCCGCGGCCAGGGCGGTGACCCGTGTCTCCGGGGCGATGATGATCGCCATCGGCGGGTTCCTGCTGGTGGAACGCCTGGCAGGCTGACGGACCAGGACTCAAGCCGTATCACCGTGCGCCGGCCCCGGACGAGCACCCGGCCCTCGCCGTGCCGGCGCACCGCCCGCGCCAGGGCCGCCGACTCCGCGTCGCGGCCGACGGCTCGCACGCGACGAGTGCCGGGCCGAATCCTGGACAGCGCGAAGCAGAAGGAAACAGGAACCGCGACACGGCGGCGACGATGCCGGGCGACTCGGGCAGCCGGGGGTGAGAACTACTCGGCCGGTTCCGTCACGGCACCTCCGGTCGGCTGAACTCGCTCATCGCGTCGATGATCCAGCGCCCCAGGTAATCGGCGAACGAGGAGCGCGGCAGCAGGCGGTACGTCGGCGCGTCGTCGACCTGCCAGAGCAGTACGGCGACGGGCCCGACCGTGGTCGACACCGCCCGGCCCGGACCGAAGGCCCGGGGATGCAGGTCCAGCGGGCAGCCCTTCTCCAGCACCTGCCGGGCGGACGGGCCGCTCAGCTCCAGCGTGGTGCGGTTCGCGGAGACGTCCACGACCGACCCCGGGTCCGGCCCCAGTGCCTCCCGCAGCGCGGCGGCCTGGTCGGACCGGGAGAGCACGAGCCACTCGTCGGGCCCCAGCCAGAGGACCGTGCGGGGGCCGGACGCGGTGGTGTCACCGCACCGGCGCGGGAGCGGCGCCCCGAGGGCCGCCTCGACCCGGCCGGCCGCCTCGGAGGCGGGGTCGACGCGCACGTTCACCATGGTGAGGAACGGCAACTCCCTCAGCGTGACGCCCCGGGCGCCGGTGACGGCGGCGGCACGCATCCGGTCCGCCATGTGGGCCAGGGGACTTCGGCGCAGCGTCGCGGGTCCTGTCTCAGCCATCTCGCTTGGTCCCTTCCGGGTCGTAGAGGACGCAGTCGGTCACTTCGACGGGGACGAGGTCCTCGCCCACCGGGGCGAGCAGGGTCTCGCCGATCCTGGCCCGCCCGCCGGCGACCAGGGCGAGGGCGAAGGGGCGGCCGAGCGCCGGGCTGTGGTAGCTGGAGGTGACGTGGCCGAGCATCGGCACCGGCACCGCCTCCAATGCGGCGTCGGGGGCGAGGAGTTGGGTGCCCTCGGGCAGCCGGGTCGTACGGTCGTGCGGCAGCAGGCCGACCAGGTGCTTGCGGTCGGCGCGGGCGGTGTCGGCGCGGGAGAAGGACCGTTTGCCGATGAAGTCCTTCTGCTTCGACACCACCCAGGACATGCCCGCGTCCTGCGGGGTGACGGTGCCGTCGGTGTCCTGCCCGACGATGATGTAGCCCTTCTCGGCGCGCAGCACGTGCATGGTCTCGGTGCCGTACGGAGTGATGCCGTACGGCTGCCCGGCCTCGTGCACCTGCTCCCAGACGGCCGGGCCGTACCACCCGCAGACGTTGATCTCGTAAGCCAGTTCGCCGGAGAAGGAGATCCGGCAGACGCGGGCCGGAATGCCGGAGCCGAGGGTGGTCTCGCGGAAGGCCATGAAGGGGAACGCCTCGGCGGACAGGTCGAGGCCGGGCGCGAGCCGGGCGACGACCTCCCGGGACTTCGGGCCCACGACGGCGATCGTCGACCACTGCTCGGTCACCGAGGTGCAGTGGACGTCGAGTTCGGGCCACTCGGTCTGGAGCCACTCCTCCAGCCAGTCCAGGACGTTCGCGGCGCCACCGGTCGTGGTGGTCATGAAGTACCGGTCGTCGTCGAGGCGCAGCGTCACACCGTCGTCGAAGATCATGCCGTCGGGCTTGCACATGACGCCGTAGCGGGCCGTGCCGGGCTTCAGCTTCTTGAAGGCGTTGGTGTAGATCCGGTTGAGGAACTCGCCCGCGTCCGCGCCCCGGATCTCGATCTTGCCGAGAGTGGAGGCGTCCATGAAGGCCACCCCCTCACGGGCCGCACGGCACTCGCGGGCCACGGCGGCGTCCATGTCCTCCCCCGGCCCGGGGTAGTACCGGGGGCGCTTCCACTGCCCGACATCCTCGAACTCCGCGCCGTGCGCCACGTGCCGGCTGTGCAGGGGCGTGGTCCGCTCCGGGTCGAACAGCTCGCCGCGCTCCCGTCCGGCCAGGGCGGCGAAGGCGATCGGCGTGTACGGCGCCCGGTAGGCCGTGGTCCCGATCTCCCCCGGTGAACCGCCGAGCGCCTCGGCGATGACACCGATGGCGTTGACGCCGGACGTCTTGCCCTGGTCGTTCGCGGTGCCGAGGGAGGTGTAGCGCTTGACGTGCTCGACGCCGCGCATACCGGCGCCGGTGGACCGCCGGACGTCGGCGACGGTGACATCGCGCTGGAGGTCGACGAAGTGGCTGTCCCAGGTGCCGGGTTCGCCGTCGGGGCCGGGGACCAGCCACAGGGCGCGGGCCGGGCCGGCGGGGAGCCGCGCGCCCTCGGGCGGTACGGCGACCGGGAACCCGGCCTCCGTCGCGGCCAGCGCACCCGCCCGCGCCCCTTCGGCCCGGCAGCCGTCGAGGTCGTACGTCCCGCGCGCCGCGCCGACGACCCGCTGGTTTCGCACGGCACCGTCGGGCACGAAGGCGACCAGGTCCTCGTCCCAGCGCAGCCGGCCCTGGCGCTGGCTGTGCAGATGCACCACCGGGCTCCATCCGCCCGAGACGGCGAGCAGGTCGCAGTCGGACACCTCCTGGCCGCCGGTGAGTCGCCCGTTCTCGTCGAGCCCCTGGACGGTGACGCCGGAGAGCCGGCCTGAGCCCGCCGTGCCGACCACCGCGCTGCCCGTCAGCACCCGCACCCCGGTCGCCCCGGCGACCTCGGCGGCTCGCCGGGACAGTGCGGGCCGAGCGTCCACCACGGCGGCGACACCGATCCCCGCCGCGTGCAGATCGGCGACCGTGTCGTAGGCGCTGTCGTTGGTGGTGCTCACGACGGCCCGTGAGCCGGGAGCCACGGCGTAGCGGTTGAGGTACGTCCGCACGGCCGAGGAGAGCATCACCCCGGGCCGGTCGTTGCCCGCGAAGACCAGCGGCCGCTCGTGCGCGCCGGTCGCGAGCACCACTCGGCGGGCCCGGATGTGCCACAGCCGCTGGCGCGAGACCCCTTCGGGGGCCGCGGTTCCCAGGTGGTCGGTGCGGCGCTGGAGGGCGAGCACGTAGTTGTCGTCGTACGACCCGAAGGCCGTGGTGCGTCGCAGTACGACGACCTCGGGGGCGGAGTCGAGGGCCGCGCGGACGCCCGCGACCCACTCGGTGTCGGAGTGCAGTGAGCCGCCGGGCTCGGGCTGGTCGTCGACGAGGATCACCCGGGCGCCGGAACCGGCGGCTGCGGCGGCGGCCGCGAGTCCGGCCGGACCGGCGCCGACGACCAGGACGTCGGTGTGGACGAACTTCTTGTCGTGGACGGCGGGGTCGGGGGTGGGGTCGAGCGGGCCCATCCCGGACAATGTGGTGGCGGACAAGCCGTCGTACAGCTCCACGGTCGTCGCGGGCAGCATGCCCTCCGAGCAGGAACCGGCCAGCCGCACCAGGGCGTTGGGCTCCTCGACGCCCGCGGCGACGATGCCGCGCGGGCGGCCGCGGTAGAGCGACGGGGCCACCTCGACGAGCCCGTTCGCCAGCATCGCGGAGGCGAGGGTGTCGCCCGGGTGTCCCGTCAACTCCCGTCCGTCGACGGTGAACCGCAGCAGGGTGCCGCGGTCGACTCGGCCGCCCCGCGGCAGCCGGAAGCGCTGGTCGGTCATCGGTTCCCTCCGGGGCGCGGCTCGTCGAGCCGGTAGGTGGTCAGCACCTCGTAGGTCGCGGTGTCGCGCAGGACGTTGAACCAGCGGCGGCAGCCGGTGCCGTGCATCCAGCGTTCGGCGAAGGGGCCCTTGGGGTTGTCGCGGTAGAAGACGTACGCGGCCCACTGCTCGTCGGTGAGGTCGGCCGGGGTCTCGGGGTGCGGGACGTGGGCCTGTCCGCCGTAGTGGTACTCGGTCTCGTCCCGCGGGCCGCACCACGGGCAGGTGATCAGCAGCACGGTGGTGTCCTCCTCAGTGGGCCACGGCCGCTGCGCCGTGCTCGTCGATCAGGGCGCCCGTCGTGAAGCGTTCGAGGGCGAAGGGGGCGTTCAGCGGATGCGGTTCGCCCGTGGCGAGGGTGTGCGCGAAGGTCCAGCCGGCGGCCGGCGTGGCCTTGAAGCCGCCGGTGCCCCAGCCGCAGTTGACGTACAAGCCCTCCACCGGGGTACGGCCGATGATCGGCGAGGCGTCCGGGGTGACGTCGACGATGCCGCCCCAGGTGCGCAGCACGTGCGCGCGGGCGAAGACGGGGAACAGCTCGACGGCGGCGGCCATCTGCCGCTCGATGACGTGGAACGAGCCGCGCTGGCCGTACCCGTTGTAGGAGTCGACGCCGGCGCCCATCACCAGCTCGCCCTTGTGGGCCTGGGACACGTAGACGTGCACATGGTTCGACATGACGACCGTCGGGTGCACCGGCTCGTGCAGCTCCGAGACCAGCGCCTGCAACGGGTGCGACTGCACCGGCAGCCGCACGCCGGCCCGTTCGGCCAGCACGCTGCTGTGCCCGGCGGCCGCGAGACCGACCCGGCCGGCGTGGATGCGGCCCCGGTCGGTCTCGACGCCCACGACCCGGTCACCGTCCTTGAGGAAGCCGGTGACCTCGCAGCCCTGGATCAGGTCCACGCCCAGCTCGTCGGCGCGGCGGGCCAGCGCCCAGGCCACGTGGTCGTGCTTGGCGATGCCGGCCCTTGGCTGGAAGGTGCCGCCGAGGACGGGATAGCGGGTGCAGGGTGAGACGTTGAGGATGGGGCAGACCTCGGCCACCTGGTCCGGGGTGAGCCACTCGGCGTCGACTCCGTTGAGGCGGTTGGCGTTCACCCGGCGCATGCCCTCGCGGACGTCCTGGGGGGTGTGGGCGAGGTTGAGGACACCGCGCTGGCTGAACAGGAAGTCGTAGTCGAGTTCCTCGGGCAGCCGCTCCCACAGCTTGAGCGCGTGCTCGTAGATCGCCGCGCTCTCGTCCCGGAGGTAGTTGGAGCGGATGATCGTGGTGTTGCGGGCCATGTTGCCGCCGGCCAGCCAGCCCTTCTCCAGGACCGCCACATTGCTGATGCCGTGGTTCTCGGCGAGGTAGTAGGCGGTGGCCAGGCCGTGGCCGCCCGCGCCGACGATGACGACGTCGTACGAGGAGCGCGGCTCGGGGTCGCGCCACAGGAAGTCGGGGTGCTCGGGCAGCGGTCGGGGGGTCATGCCGGGGCTCCGTCCACGCAGAGGGCCTGGGCGCCCGAGTGCGGCTGCACGTTCGCGGCCTCGGCGCCGAACAGGTCCCTCACCCGGTTGATGGCCGGCCGCTCGACGACGTCGACGTGTTCGCAGTCACCGTAGGAGCGGCGGCCCGGGCAGCCCTCGGCCTGCTTGTCGGTGAGGACCGAGCCCTGGGCCTCCAGCACGGCGGCCGGGGCGAAGTTCTCCGAGGCGATCATCATGGGTGCACCATCCTGGGAGCAACTGATGCGCGACTGATATATCAGACTCTGCGGTACGGTATGGGAGCTCGCCGGACAGGTCAAGGGGGCATTGATGCGGCAGCTGGCGGCCGAGGGCAGGAGCGGGGATCCCCGGGGCGCGGAACCCGGCGGTGAGGAGCTGTCCCTCGCCGAGCGCGCCTACCGCGCCATCCGCGACCGGCTCGTCATGCTCGAGATCCGCCCGGGCGCGCCGATCCACGAGGAGCAGCTGGCGCAGTCCCTCGGTGTCGGTCGGACGCCGGTGCGCGAGGCGCTGAAGCGGCTCCAGTACGAGCGTCTGATCACGACCTATCCCCGGCGCGGCACCTTCGCCACCGAGGTCAACATCACCGACCTCGCCCATATCTCCGAGGTGCGCCAGGAGCTGGAACCCCTGGCCGCCGCCCAGGCCGCGCGGCGTGCCACGGCGGCGGACCGGGCGGTCCTGACGGCCCTGCGGCGGGGTCTGGAGAGCGCTGATCCCGCTCGGCAGGACGCCACCGAGCTGATGCACCTGGATCTCCAGGTCCACCGCGCGGTCTACACCGCCGCGCACAACCCGTATCTGGAGGACACCCTCGTCCGTCACGACAACCTCGCCACCCGCATCTGGTGCCTGTTCATCGACCGCCTGTCCGACATGGCGGGGCACGTCGAGGAGCACGGGCCGCTGATCGAGGCGATCGTCGCCGGTGAGCCGGAGAAGGCGGCGCGGCTCGCCCGGGGGCACGTCGAGGGGTTCGAGCAGGCGATCCGCGCGGCCATCTGAGCGTTCACGCTGGTCACCGCAGTGCCTGTCGGCAGACGAGCCTCAGCGCGTCGGTAGCGGGACAATCGGTGCAGGGAATCGTGAGCAGACCGGGGCGGCACATCCGGAGGCACCGTGGAGGGACGCGTACCGGAGGACTTGGCGGTCGTCGTCGACGCCGACGGGGCGATCATGGTGTGGAGCGACGGTGCTCGCCGCCTGCTGGGATACGAACCCGCCGAGCTCGTGGGCAGGCCCGTCACCGACCTGCTCGCCGCCGGGCTGCCGGAGTCCACGCGGCGGCACGCGGCCGACGGCCGGCGCTGGGCCGGTGAGGTGGCGCTGCGCCACCGGGACGGCGACCGCGTCGTGGTCCGGCTGCAGGGGACGCCGCTGCTGAATGCCAGGGGCGGGCGGCTCTGGCTCGTGACCGGCACCGTGCCGGTGTACACGCCGGCGCGGGCCGAGCACGGCACCCTGCCGCTGTGGGACCTCACGCTCGCCCAGCTCCCCGTGCCGGTGGCGGTCTACGACCGGGACGCCCGGCTGGTGGCCGCCAACGAGATCATGATCGAGGTCATGGGCAGGTCCGAGGAGGAGATGAGGGGCCTGACCCTGTGGGAGATCGAGCCGAACCCGCCCTTCGACACCTACGACCGCCTCCAGCGGGAGGTCCTGCGCACCGGCGAGATGATCTTCCATGAGGAGCACGGCCAGGCCCCGGGCGAGACCCGGCCGCACGCATGGTCCATGTTCCTGTCGCCGCTGAAGGACGAGGCCGGCGCGGTCCAGGGCCTCTCGGCGACCGTGTTCGACACGACGGAGCAGTACTGGGGTCGCCGCCGGCTGGCGGTGCTCAACGAGGCCAGTCTGCGGATCGGCAGCACCCTGGACGTGACCCGGACGGCCGAGGAGCTGGCCGAGGTGGCCGTGGCCGGGGGGTTCGCGGACTTCATCACCGTGGATCTGCTGGAGTCCGTCGCCCTCGGTGACGAGCCGGGACCGCTGCCGCCGGACACGCCGGTCAGCGTGCGGCGCACCGCGCAGCGGTCGGTGCTGGAGGGCTGCCCGGAGTCGGTGGTCGCCTCGGGCGAGACGACCCGCTACCCGGTGGGGACGCTGCCGCTGCGGACCCTGGGCGCCGACCGGGGCGCCCGGCACCGGCCGGGGGACCCGGAGCTGCGGGAGTGGCTCAGGGCCTCTCCCGGCCGTGCGGAGACCGTGTCCAAATACATGATCCACTCGGTGATGATGGTGCCGCTGCGCGCCCGCGGTGTGACGCTGGGCCTGGTGCACTTCCTGCGGCACCGGACGCCGGAGTGGTTCAGCGAGGACGATCTGCTGCTCGCGGAGGAGATCGTCGCCCGGGCGGCGGTGAGCGTGGACAACGCCCGCCGCTACACCCGTGAACGCCGCACGGCGCTGGCGCTCCAGCGCAGTCTGCTCCCCGAGCGGCCACCGGAGCTGGCGGCGATGGACGTCGCCTACCGCTATCTGCCGACCGGGGCCGGCGCGGACATCGGGGGCGACTGGTTCGACGTGATCCCGCTGTCCGGCGCCCGGGTCGCCCTGGTCGTGGGCGACGTGGTGGGCCACGGCATCCAGGCGTCGGCCACGATGGGCCGGCTGCGGACGGCCGTACGCACGCTCGCGGACGTCGACCTCGCACCCGACGAACTGCTCACCCAGCTGGACGACCTGGTCATCCGGCTGGACCGGGAGGAGGGCCCGGAGGCGCGCGGCGCGCAGGAGGCGTCCGGGCAGGTCGGCGCCACCTGTCTGTACGCGGTGTACGACCCGGTGTCCCGGCGCTGCACCATGGCGCGTGCCGGGCATCCGGCGCCCGCGCTGGTCACGCCCGGGGGCGAGGTGCGGTTCCTGGATCTGCCGGCCGGGCCTCCGCTGGGTCTGGGCGGCCTGCCGTTCGAGGCCGCCGAGGTGCGACTGGAGGAGAACAGCCTGCTCGCCCTCTACACCGACGGCCTGATCGAGGCGCCCGACCACGACATCGAGGTCGGGATCGGGCTGCTGCACCGAGCGCTGAGCGGCCCCGCGGGCACGCTCGACGAGACCTGCGACCGGGTGCTGCGCACCGTGCTGGCCGGCCGGCCCGAGGACGACATCGTGCTGATGCTGGCGCGGACGGCGATGCTGGGCGCCGGGAAGGTCCGCACCTGGCAGCTGCCGCCGGAGCCCACTGCCGTGGCCCGGGCCCGCAAGATGGCGGGCGAGCAGCTGGCCGAATGGGGGCTGACGGAGGCGGAGTTCGCCACCGAACTGATCGTCAGCGAGCTCGTCACCAACGCGCTGCGGTACGGCGGGGCCCCCATCGAGCTGCGGCTGATCCGCGACTCGACCCTCATCTGCGAGGTGTCCGACGGCAGCAACACCGCGCCGCATCTGCGCCGGGCCCGGGTCTTCGACGAGGGCGGACGGGGGCTGCTGCTCGTCGCCCAGCTCGCCGAGCGGTGGGGCAGCCGCCAGACGGCCACGGGCAAGACCATCTGGGCGGAGCAGCCCCTGCCCGCCGGGATGTGAGCCGGGCTACCGCGTGTCGACGATGCCGCCGGTCACCGCGATGACCTCGCCGACGGTGTAGCTGGAGTCGGCGTCGGAGGCGAGGTAGACGTACGTCGGTGCGATCTCCTCGGGTTGCGCCGCGCGTTCCAGAGGGGCCTCGCTGCCGATGTGGGCGAGCCCGTCCGGCGGCATGTGCGGGTCCGCCTCGTTGAGGGGAGTCCAGGTCGGGCCCGGTGCGACCACGTTGGCACGCACGCCCCGCTTGGCCAGGTGCACGGCGACGGACTTGGTCAGGGTGATCAGCGCGGCCTTGGACGCCGCGTAGTCGATCATCGTCGTACTGCCCTTGAGGGCCTCCTCGGTCGCGGTGGCGATGACCGCGTCGCCGGGCTCCAGATGGGGCAGGGCCGCCATGAGCAGGTGGAAGTACGCGTAGACGTTCGTCTTGAACGTCAGATCGAAGTCCTGCGCGGTCAACTGCTCCAGTTCCAGTTTGCTGTTGAGGTAGGCGGCATTGCTCACCAGGATGTTCAGCCCGCCGAGCTCCGCCGCCGTCCGTTCGACGGCCTCGCGGCAGAACGCCGGGTCGGTGAGGTCGCCGGGCAGCAGCAGACAGCGCCTGCCCTGCTCCTCGACCTCGCCGCGCACGCGCTCCGCGTCCACCCGCTCCTCGGGCAGATGGACGATGGCGACGTCGGCGCCCTCCCGCGCGTACAGCAGCGCCACGGCCCGTCCGATGCCGGAGTCGCCGCCGGTGATCAGCGCGGTCTTCCCCTCCAGCTTCCCGCTGGCCCGGTAACGGCTCGCCCGGTAGCGCGGCTTGGTGCGCATGTCGGCCTCGAGGCCGGGGCGCTGCTGCTTGTCGGAGTCGTAGGGCGGGTCCGGCTCGGACACGACCTGGGGTGCGGACTTTTCCTGCTCGGGCTGCACAACTTCCCCTTTGCCGGTGTCGTCCACGGCGCGGCCCGCTTCACCGGCCACGCCGTCCTTGCCCGGGCCGCGTTCCCAGAACGGCGGCAGGCATGTCCCGGTCGCCCGGAACGGGCGCGATGCCCGGACCGGAATGCCGACGGGCACGACGGGTACTCCGTCGATCTTGCAAGCCGGCCTTCGGGCCGTACGCCGTCGGAAGGAGAGCCGTGTCTGACGAGACGGTGAAGAACGTCTTCGTGATCGGGCTCGACGAGGCCAATCTGCCCACGCTCCAGCAGGTCCCAGGAGCCGACCGGCTGCGTTTTCACCAGCTGCTGAGGGTCGAGGAACTCCAGGTCGGCGAGGTGCACCTGCCCACGCTGCTCGACAAGGCCCAGGGCGTGCTCGACGCGTTCGACGGCAGCATCGACGCGATCGTCGGCTACTGGGACTTCCCGGTCAGCACCCTCGTCCCGATGCTGAGCGAGCGCTACGGCACCCGCAGCACCAGCCTGGAGTCGGTGGTCAAGTGCGAGCACAAGTACTGGAGCCGGCTGGAGCAGCAGAAGGCCACCGACCGGCACCCGCGCTTCGGCCAGGTCGACCTGTCGGCCGAGCCGCCGCGCCCGCCGGAGAACGTGAGCTACCCGATGTGGCTCAAGCCCGCCCTCTCGTACTCGTCCGAACTCGCCTTCGGGGTGGATGACGAAGAGGAGTTCCGCAAGGCCGTCACCGAGATCCGCGACGGCATATCCCGCATCGGCCGCCCCTTCGAGCACATCCTCGAACGCATCGACCTGCCGCCGGAGATGCACGGCGTGGGCGGCCGGGTCTGTCTCGCGGAGGAGGCGATGTCCGGCGTCCAGGTCGCCGTCGAGGGCTACGTCCATCAGGGCGAGGTGACGATCTACGGGGTCCTGGACTCCATCCAGTACCCGGACTCCCCCTGCTTCCTGCGCCACCAGTACCCCTCGATGCTGCCGCCCCCGGTCATCGCCCGGCTGCACGACGTCAGCGAGCGGGTGATGCGGCAGATCGGGATGGACTCGGCCACCTTCAGCATCGAGTACTTCTACGACCCGCGGACCCAGGAGATCAACCTGCTGGAGATCAACCCCCGGCACTCCCAGTCGCACGCGGAGCTGTTCCAGTACGTCGACGGCGTGCCCAACCACCACTGCATGGTCAGCCTCGCCCTCGGTGAGGACCCGCACATGCCGCACCGCGAGGGCCCGTACGCGATGGCGGCGAAGTGGTACCACCGCTGGTTCACCGACGGTGTGGTGCGCCGGGTGCCGAGCCCCGAGGACATCGCCCGCATCGAGCGGGAGACCCCGGGCGTGCGCATCGAGGTGATCCCCGAGCAGGGCGACCGGCTCTCGGAGCTCCCCGGGCAGGACAGCTACAGCTACGAGCTGGCGCACATCTACACCGGCGGTGCCGACGAGGCGGAGCTGCGGGAGAAGTTCGACCACTGCGTGGCCGCCCTGGGCCTGGCCTTCGAGGACGCCCCGTCCGAGGCCGAAGCCACGCGAAAGTGAGGAGCACGTCACTTCCATGCGTTACGTGACCAACCTGCCGTACGAGACGAAGGAAGAAGAGCACGTCACGATCCCGATGTCCGACGGGGTCCGGCTCTCCGCGCACATCTGGCGCCCCACCGCCTCGGACCAGGAGCCGGTGCCGGCGGTACTGGAGTACATCCCGTACCGCAAGCGCGATCTGACGGCCGTACGGGACTCCGTCCACCATCCCTACCTCGCCGGGCACGGCTACGCCTGTGTCCGCGTCGACCTGCGCGGCACCGGCGACTCGGAGGGCGTGCTGCGCGACGAGTACCTGGAGCGGGAGCAGGCGGACGCCGAGGAGATCCTGGCCTGGCTCGCGGAGCAGCCCTGGTGCGACGGCGGCACCGGCATGATGGGCATCTCCTGGGGCGCGTTCGCGGCGCTCCAGGTGGCGGCCCGTCGGCCGCCGAGCCTGAAGGCCATCGCCATCGCCTCGTTCACCGACGACCGGCACGCCGACGACATGCACTACATGGGCGGCGCCCTGCTGTCGGACAACCTCGCCGAGGCGGGCACCATGTTCGCCTACGGCACCTGTCCGCCCGACCCGGCCGTGGTCGGCGACCGCTGGCGCGAGATGTGGCACGAGCGGCTGGAGAACACCGAGCCCTGGGTGCTGGAGTGGCTGCGCCACCAGCGGCGCGACGACTACTGGCGGCACGCCTCGGTGTGCGAGGACTACGCGAGTGTGCGCTGTCCGGTCCTGGCCTCCAGCGGCTGGGCGGACGGCTACTCCAACGCCGTGACCCGGCTGCTCGGGAACCTGGACGTGCCCCGCAAGGGGCTGATCGGACCCTGGTCGCACAAGTTCCCCCACCTCGGGGAGCCCGGCCCCGCGATCGGCTACCTCCAGGAACTCGTGCGGTGGTGGGACCACTGGCTGAAGGGCGTCGACAATGGCGTCATGGACGGGCCCATGCTCCAGGCGTGGATGCAGGACAGCGTGCCGCCCTCCACGTCCTACGAGGAGCGGCCCGGCCGCTGGGTCGGCGAGCCGGACTGGCCGTCCCCGCACATCCGGCCCGAGAGGCACCCGCTCACCCGGCACACGATCGGACCCGCGCAGGACACTGCGGCGGCGCCCTCCGAGGGCGGTGAGGCGATGACCGTGCGCTCCCCGCTGTCCGTCGGGCAGTTCGCGGGCAAGTGGGCCTCCTACAACGCGCCGCCGGACCTGCCCTACGACCAGCGGGAGGAGGACGGCGGTTCGCTCGTCTTCGACACCGAGCCGCTGACCGAGCCGGTGGAGATCCTCGGCTCGCCGAGCGTGGAGCTCGACCTGTCGGTCAGCGAGCCGGTGGCCCTGGTGGCCGCGCGGCTGTCCGACGTGAGCCCCGACGGCGCCGCGACGCGCGTCTCCTACGGCATCCTCAATCTGACCCGCCGTGACAGCACCGAATCGCCCGAGCCGTTGGAGCCGGGCCGGCGCTACCGCGCCACCGTCCCGCTGAACGGCGTCGCGCAGGCGTTCCCGCCGGGCCATCGCATCCGGCTGTCCCTGTCGACGTCGTACTGGCCGCTGGCCTGGCCGGCGCCGAAGCCGGCCCTGCTGAGCATCCACGAGCACTCCAGCGCGCTCACCCTGCCGGTGCGACCGGTCGACGAGCCCGACGAGGTGCCCTCGTCCCCCTTCGGCGAACCCGAGGGCACTCCCCCGCTCGCCATGAGCCAGGTGACGCCCCCGGAGGAGCGCTGGGAGGTCAAGCGGGACCTGATCGGCTACCACTCCGAGCTGGACATCGTGAAGGACCGGGGCACGGTCCGCTTCGAGGACATCGGCCTGGAGGCCGGCCGCCGCGCCCACGAGCGCTACACGGCGGTGGCCGACGACTTCACCTCGGTCGGCGGCGAGACCACGTGGACCATGCGGTTCCAGCGGGACGACTGGGACGTGCGGGTGGTCACCCACACCCAGCTCACGTGTGACGAGACGGACTTCTTCGTCGACGCGACCCTCGACGCGTACGAGGCCGACCGCCGGGTCTTCTCCCGCACCTGGAACGAGAAGGTCCCCCGCGACCTGCTGTAGTCCGCCCGCGTCACCTCAGCCGCGCGGCGCACCAGCGGAAGTGGCCGTCGTGCGGGCCCATGCCGAAGAGGTCGTACGTGATGAGGGCGTAGGCCCTCCGGTAGAGGACCAGAACCTCTTCGGCATGGCCCAGTTCCCGGGCGAAGAGGCGGCTCAGTTCGGTGGTGTGGTGGGCGGCATGGGGCCCGTACATGTCCCAGACCGCTGCCGTGACCGCGGCCTCGAAGGCGGGGTCGCCGGCGGTGGTGCAGAAGCCGAAGTCGAGGACGGCGACCGGGTGTCCGGCCTCGTCCACATGGATGTTGGGCGGCACCAGGTCGCCGTGGATGACGCTGTCGGCCTGGTCGGGCAGCGCCCGCAGCGAGGCGGCCGTGCGGGACACGACGTCCGCCAGGCCGGGGACCCGCGCGGCAAGGGCGTCCCGGTTCCGGCCCGCGGCCCGCTCCACGAGGGCGGCGAGCGCGTCCGAGAAGCGGGAGTGTCCCTGCCAGAGGGGCCGGTCGTCCCCCTGGACCACCAGGCGCCGCATGGTCTCGGTACCCGGGACGGACGCCAGTGCGCGCAGGACGGTGAGCAGGGCGTCGGTCTCCCGGCGGTGCAGGTCACGGGCGGGCGGGTCGCCGTCTGCGCCGGAGCGCGACGGGCGCCCGCGGAGCTCGCGTTCATAGCTGACGAGCACGCCGTCGCACTCCTCGGCGTCGAGGATCTCGGGGGTGCCGAAGGGCAGGGGATGCTCGGCGATGTCGGCGTAGAGCCGTCGGGTGAGGCCGAAGTCCTCGGGAGTGCGTCCGGCCCACACCTTCGCGACGGTCCCGTCCTGGAGCCGGTAGACGGTTCCCTCCATGCCGGAGGCGAGCCGCCGTGCACGGGGGTATCCGCGGCGGGCGAAGTACTGAACCCAGCGGTCGCTCTCGTGCGCGTCGGTTTCGATCATGCCCGGCATTCAAGCAGGGCCCACGAGAGCGGGCAGGCGCCGCCCCCGGACGCACGGCCGGTGATGTCCCACCAGTCCGGCGGTTGCTGCGACGGCAGCGCCCCGATGCGCTACCCGCGCGGCGAGTTCCGGGTCGGCGCCTCGGACGTCCTGCTGGGGCACGTGGCCGGGGGCACCCCGTTCTGGATGACCACGGACCAGTTCACGTACTGGTCGCACACCCATCTCACCGTGGACGTGGTCCCCGGCCGTGGCAGCGGCTTCTCGCTGGAGGCTCCGGAGGGCGTCCGCTTCCTGCTCCGCTCCCACCTCCTCACCGACGAGGAACTGTGCCGCCCCGACTCGCAACCGCCCCTGCCGAACGGGGCGGCCCCCTAGGCTGGTCCCGTGTACACGTCCCGGGTCTTCGGCCATGTCGACGCTCCCCGTGCCGCCGTCTACCGGGCGCTGGTGAGCGCGGAGGCGATCGCGCGCTGGCGGGTGCCGGACGGGATGAGCGGTGAGGTGCACGAGTTCGACGCCCGCGAGGGCGGCGGGTTCCGTGTCTCGCTCACCTACGAGGCACCGGACGCCTCCGGGAAGTCGGCCGCGCACACCGACACCTACCACGGCCACTTCGCGCGGCTGGTGCCGGACGAGCAGGTGGTCGAGGTGCTCGAGTTCGAGGCCGCCGACCCCGCGCTGCGCGGCGCCATGACGCTGACGACCACGCTCACCGACGCGGAGGGCGGCGGCACCGACGTCCTCATGGTCCACGAGGGCATCCCCGACGCCGTGTCCGCCGGCGACAACGAGACGGGCACGCGCATGGCCCTGGCGAACCTGGCCCGGCTCGTCGAGGCCGACGGCTCCCTCTGAACGGCAGGGGGCCTACCAGGACCCGGCACACACCGACGGCAGCGCCCGTCCGAGTCCCTCCAGGTGCAGGGCGTCGAGCCGGTGCGTGGAGGCGGACCAGCCGGCTGCCGTGGCCAGGCGCGGACCGCACGACGGCACGGCCCGGGCCCGCTCCGTGTCCCGCAGTGCGGCCAGCAGCCCGGTGGTGATGCGGTCGAGGGCCGGTCGGACCTCCTTGGCCAGGTCGGGGCGCTCGGTGGGGCGCTCGCCCGGGTTCGCGTCCCAGCGGGCGTACAGACCGCGCTGCACCAGCTTGTTCGCCTCGATCTGGTCCCGGAACACGGCGGCCACGGCGTCCGGGTCGAGCCCGAGGGTGGCTGCCCGGGTCCGGACGTCGTCCAGGATCTGCGCCTCGCGCACCGGGTCGTCGATCGGCGTGTCCGTGCCGTACTTGGCGGCGGCGACCTTGTCGGCCAGCAGCAGCCGCTGGGCGAACAGGTCGGTCACCGAGGTGAGGCCGTGGGCGGCGGCCATCCGGCGGGCGGGAGCGGGCCGTTGGATGTCGGCGGTGGCCGGGCCGGCCGGGCCGAGTGCCACAGTGGCCGCCGTCGCGACGGCGCTGAGGACGGTGAGAGCGGAACGAAGACGTCGAGGGCGCACCGGATTGACCTTCCGTGGGGGCGAGGCAAGCGCCAACCTACCGATCGCCCTCGGGACGCACGACGGCGCCGGCCCCTGCACGCGCACCGGCAGCTGCCCCATGTCCCGCCGTGTACCGCGTGGTCGGCAGGGATCCTCATGACGGATGCGGTGCAACAGCAGACCCACCGCCCACATCTGGACGCCCCCATGTGGCCTCGCCTAGGGTGCAGCGGCAAGCGCTTTCTAGCCTGCCCATGCCAATCCCCTGTGCGCGCAGCCCCGCCGACGGCCCGTACGAGGAACCGCCGCGGAGCCGGCGCGGAAAGGCAGTGCCCAGTGCCGCAGAGACCGTCGTTCCCTTTCGTGACCCGCAAGTCCTTCTTACGGGGGATGGCAGCCGCAGGCGCCGCCCCCCTGCTTCCCGTCGCCGCTGCCGAGGCCGCTCCCTCGGTCCACCGCTCCGACTTCCCCCTGCTCCGGGACGGCACCGCCGTGGACGTGTTCGTGGACGCGGCGGACGACCCCGCCGTCATCCGCGCGGCCGGCGACCTCCAGGCGGACATGGAGCGCGTCGGCGGCGTGCGACCACGGCTCCTGCACACCGTGCCACCGCGCGCCGAACTCCTGGTCCTGGTGGGAACGATCGGCGCGAGCCCGGTGATCGACCGGCTCATCGGGCAGAGACGCCTGGACGTCTCCCGGGTGAAGGGACGCTGGGAGGCGTCCGTCACCCAGGTCGTGGACCGCCCGCTGCCCGGAGTGGGACGTGCCCTGGTCATCGCCGGAAGCGATCGCCGCGGCACGGTCTACGGCGTCTACGACACCTCGGAACGCATCGGCGTCTCACCCTGGTACTGGTGGGCCGACGTCCCGGTGGCCCGCCGTGACACGGTGACGGTCCCGGCGGGCCCGTTCGTCCGCCGGGAACCCGCCGTCCGCTACCGGGGCATCTTCATCAACGACGAGCAGAACCTCACCACCTGGTCCCACCGCACCCAGGAGCCGGACAAGAACATCGGCCCGAAGACCTACGAGCGGGTCTTCGAGCTGCTCCTGCGCCTCAAGGCCAACTACCTCTGGCCCGCGATGCACCCCTACTCCGACTTCTTCAACAAGCACCGCGAGAATCCCGAACTGGCGGAGCGCTACGGCATCGTGGTCGGCTCCAGCCACCCCGAGGCCATGCTGCGCAACGGCGTCCACGAATGGGAGCCGTGGGCCGAGGAGCACCGGGCCGAAGACGGCACGCTCCCCCTCTACGACTACACGGTGAACCCCTCGGTCATCTCCGACTACTGGCGGGCCCGGGCCCGACAGAACGCCGCCTACGAGAGCAGCTGGACGATCGGCATGCGGGGCCTGCACGACTCCGCGCTGGAGACGAAGTACGCCACCACCGTCCCGGAGAAGGTCCTGGTGATGAACGACATCATCGCCGACCAGCGCCGCATCCTGGCCGAGGAGGTGGGCCCGGCCGCCGAGCCGCAGATCTTCATCCCGTACAAGGAGGTCCTGGAGCTGTACAACGCGGGCGTCCAGGTGCCCGACGACGTCACGCTGATCTGGCCGGACGACAACCACGGCAACATGCGCCAGCTCCCCAACGACGCCGAGCGCCGCCGCCCCGGCGGCAACGGCATCTACTACCACCTCTCCTACTGGGGCCGCCCCCGCAGCTATCTGTGGCTGGACACCACCCAGCTGAGCAAGGTGTGGCAGGAGCTGCGCCGGGTCCACGAGCACCAGGTGGACCGCATGTGGATCTTCAACGTCGGTGACATCAAGTCGATCGAGACAGGACTGTCCTTCTGCCTGGACATGGCCTGGGACGTGGACCGCTGGGGCCCCGACAACGTCGAGGACTTCCTCGTGGAGTGGGCCGGGCGCCAGTTCGGCCGGCGGTACGGCTCGGAGATCGCCGCGATCCGCACCGAGTACTACCGCCTGGCGGCGCAGCGGCGCCCGGAGTTCATCGACAAGGCGGTCTTCTCGACGGTGCACCACGGCGACGAGGCGGGCCGGCGCATGACGGCATACGAGCAGTTACTGGACCGCGCGCGGCGCCTCGGTGCGAAGCTGCCCGAGGCCTACCGGGACGCCTACTACGAGCTGGTCGAATACCCCGTCCACGGCGCCTGGCTGATGAACCTGAAGTACTACTGGGCGGACCGCAACGCGCTCGCCGTCCGTCAGGGCCGCGGGGCGGGCACGAACCGTTTCGCCGACCTGGCCGAGGCGGCGCACGCCGAGGAGCAGGCGATCACCCGTCGCTACAACACCGAGATCGCGGGCGGGAAGTGGGACGGCATCGTCAACCCCTACCCGTCCCAGATCCCGAAGGCACCGGGCCGCCCGGCCGTGACCCGGGTCCCCCGGCAGGAGACGTCGGGTCTGGGCCTGGCCTCGGAGGGCAACGAGACGGGAGCCGACCGCCCGTTGTCGTTCTCCTCCTACACCCGTGACCGCCGCTTCGTGGACGTCTTCAACACCGGCTTCCTGCCGCTGGAGTGGCGGGCCGAGCCGAGCGCTCCATGGATCCGGCTGAGCACGACGGGAGGGGAACTCACGGACCAGGTCCGGGTGTGGGCCGAGATCGACTGGCCGCGGGTGCCGGAGGGCACCCACCGCCCGACGCTGGCCTTCACCGGTGCCGGGCGGAGCATTCAGGTGCCGCTGCTCGTGGTCAACGACGGGGAACGGGCGCGCCGGCGCGCCCGCGGCTTCGTGGAGGCCCACGGCTATGTGTCGATCGACGCCGCGCACTTCGACCGCGAGGTGCCGCGGAGCGGGGCGCGGTGGCGGATCGTCCGCGGGCTGGGCCGCCGTACGGCCGCCGTCGAGGCGGTACCGACGACGGCGCAGCCGATCACCGAGGACCTCACCACCCGGTCACCGGAGCTGCGGTACCGGCTCCGTTTCACCACGGCCGGCACGTTCCCGGTGACGGTCTTCCGGCTGCCCTCCCTCGACGAGCGCGGCAAGCGGCGCCTCGCGGTCGGCCTCGACGACCAGCCCCCGACGGTCCTGTCGGGCCAGGCCATCGCCACCGGCAACCGGGGAGACGCCTGGGCCCGCAATGTGGAGGAGGGCATCGAGAAGCTGACGGCCCGGGTGACCGTGTCCGCTCCCGGTGAGCATGTGCTGAGGGTGTTCATGGTGGATCCGGGGATGGCCGTGGACCAGATCGTGATCGACACGGGTGGACTGGCGGGCGGGTATCTGGCGCCGCCCGAGAGTTACCGCCGCGACTGACCGGGGTGGACCGGGCGCAGTCGTCCGTCGGCCATGACTGCCGCCCGGTCCTTCACCACCGCGTTCTTCTCCGGATCCGTGTACACGGAAAAGACGTATGGACGCTCCGAGGAACCCGAGTGACGGAAGAAGACCGCCTGTCGCGGGACGTGCATCGGAAGTGATTCACCCAGCGCTTCCCTGTGCACCCGTGCGCCCCCCTGGAGAAAGGGTTCGCCAAGTCGGCGGAAGGCTTGGACTGGGCAGGACATGGTGCAAGCGCCACGTCGGTGAAACGTCACCGTTTTCCCTGGTCGACTGAAGCAGGTGGTATTCGATGAACGGCTGCGTTCCTGAATCGGAACAGGCATGGACGGTTGGTACTGCTCCAGGCATATTCCCATCCATCGGCCACGGTATCGCCTTGTTCCGCCGGCCGCTGGAGTTTCTGAATTCTCTTCCCGCGCAGGGCGATCTGGTCGAGATACGCCTGGGCCCCCAGCGGGCGTGGATGGTGTGCCACCCGGAGCTGGTCCACCGGATGCTCCGGGACACCCGCACGTTCGACAAGGGCGGACCGCAGTACGAGAGGCTGCGGGCCCTGATGGGCGACGGCGTCGTCACCTGCCCGCATGCGGAGCACCGGCGTCAGCGCCGATTGCTGCAACCCACCTTCCGCCCTTCCAGCGTCGCCGCGCAGACGGACCTGATGGCCGAGGAGGCCGAGTCGCTGTGCCGTGAGTGGCGCAGTGGGCAGAGGGTCGACGTCAGTGCGGCCACACTGAGCCTGACGACTCGGTTGATCAGCCGGCTCCTGATGTCCGACTCGCTCGGTCCCGCCGCGGCCGACGAGGTGCGGCACTGCCTCGCCGCCATCGTCCGCGGCCTGTTCGTGCGCACGGTCGTTCCGGTCGACGCCCTGTTCCGTCTTCCCACGCCCGCGAACCGCCGCTACCGGCGTGCGGTGGAGCGGGTGGGCGAGCTCATCGACGCGGCCATCGCCGAGCGCCGCCGGGGCACCGCGCGCGACGATCTGCTGGGCCTCCTGCTGGCCGCCGCCGAGGCGGGGGACGACGGGATCCCGGTCACCGATCGCGAGGTCCACGACCAGTTGGTGTCCCTGCTGCTCACCGGTTCCGAGAGCCCTTCGATGTGCCTGGCCTCCACCTTCGGCCTCCTGGCCCAGCACCCGGACGTGGAGCGGCGACTGCACGCCGAGGTCGACACCGTCCTCGGCGGCCGGTTACCGGACGTCGACGACCTGCCGCGTCTGGTCTACACCCGGTCCGTCCTCACGGAGACGCTGCGCCACTCCCCTCCCGGCTGGCTCTTCACGCGGATCACGACCCGGGAGACGGAGCTGGCCGGACGGCGGCTGGCGCGGGGAACCACGGTTTTGTACAGCCCCTATCTCCTGCACCACGACCCCGCGTCGTTCCCCGAGCCCGACCGGTTCCTGCCCGAGCGCTGGCTCGAGGGCGAGACCGCCGCCGGTCCGCACGGAGCGCTGATCCCGTTCGCCGCGGGCAACCGCAAGTGCATCGGCGACCTGTTCTCCATGGCCGAGATGACGGTGGCCCTGGCGACCATCGCCGGTCGCTGGCGGCTACGGCATCCGGCCGGGCGCATCGCACCACCGCGCCCCGGGGCGACGCTGGGACCGAGGTCCCTGACAATGATCTGCACCTCACGGGCGGACACACCGGGCGGCACCGCGCCGCACGCCGTCGCCCTCGCACCCGGCGCCCCGACGGCGGCGTCCGGGGTGGAGAAGACCCGGAGGAACGGTGACAACGGTGTCCACCACGCATGAGGAAAGGGCGACCGTCGCGCAGGACGTGATTGCCCCCACCACCTTGGTCGAGCTGATCGACGCTCACCTCTACATGCCGTTCCCGTTCCGGCGCAATCCCCACGAGCCGGCGGCCGCGGCAGGTGTCGACCAGTGGCTGCGCGCGACCGGGCTGAGCGAGGAACCGGGGGTCTCGGCCATGATCTCCCACACCCGCCCGGCCGAGCTCGCGTCCTACAACAGCCCTGATGCCGACCCCGGCGTTCTCCAACTCGTCGCCCATCAGATCGCCTACCAGTTCGTCTTCGACGACCGGGCCGAGGAGGTCGGCCGGCACCGGCCCGGCCGGCTGCTGCCCATGCTGTGCGAGTCCATCGCGATCCTGCGGGACGGCGCACCCCCCGGCACCCCGCTGGGAGCGGCCCTGTCCGACCTGTACCGGCAGATCCGCGAACGGTGCACACCGGCACAGGCCGCGCGCTGGGCGTGGAAGAGCCGTGAGTACGTGCACGGACTGCTCTACGAGGCGGTGGCCCAGGCCCACCCCTCCCCCGTACCGGCCGGGCTGTGCACCTCGATACGGTCTCTCACCGCGGGCGTCGAGCCCTTCTACCCACTGTGCGAAGCCGCGCAGCCGTGCGAGCTGACCTCCGGGGAACTCCATCACCCGCTCATGCCGCGCCTCAGCCGGCTGTCGGCCGACGCGGCGGTGTGGATCCCCGATCTCTTCTCCGCGGTCAAGGAACAACGGTCCGGCGAGCTGATCAACCTGGCCCTCGCCTACCAACGGGCCCACCAGTGTCCCCTGCCGACGGCCGTCACCCTGGCCATCCAGCAGATCAACCGCACGATCCGCGAGTTCGAGAGGCTCTACGACGAGATCAAACCGGAGTTGAGCCCTTCGGGCGTCGGCTATGTGGAAGGCATGGCCGGCTGGATCCGCGGCTGCTACTACTGGTCCCGCACTGTGCCGCGCTACGCGGACGCGGCGGCCCCGGCCCTGGGGTGAGGGAGCGCTTCGTGAGGCCGCGGGGCGGGTGCCCATTCGAGCCACGGTACCCGCACAGCCCCCGCTTCACGCGGCTATAGCAGGTCATTCACCCTTCTTCGTCGTGCTCGTTCCAGAATCCGGAACGGCGCCCATCGGGAGGCGTACGCTCACGCTGCCTCCCGATGGCCGACGACAGGAAGCGGTACGGCACATGGCGCATGAGCTGCGGCAACCCACGCCCGAGACCCGGCCGTTGCTCGAGCGCCGCAAGGAGCTCCGAGCGCTCGACTCGGCGTTGACGGGCCTGCGGGACACCGTCGACGGCGTTCCCCAGGCGCCACGCGGGGGGCTCCTCGCCTTCACCGGCCCGGGAGGGATGGGCAAGACGGCCCTGTTGACCGAGGCCCGGGCCCGCGCCCGCGCGCAGGGGTTCACCGTGCTGTCGGGCAGGGGCGGTGAGAAGGAACAGGGTCTGGCGTTCCACCTGGTGCGCCAGGTCGTCCAGCCCGCGCTGGCGTCGATGGACGAGAAGGAACTCCGTACCTTCCTGGGCGGCTGGTACGACATCGTCGCCGCCGCGCTCGGCCTGGTCGCGACGCCGAGCGGCCATGTGCCGGATCCGACCGGGGTGCGTGACGGCCTCGACTGGGTCATGACGCGCCTCGCGGTGATGAAGGCCCCCGTCGTCCTGCTGCTGGACGACCTGCACTGGGCCGACGTCGAGTCACTGAGCTGGCTCGCCTCGTTCGCACCCCGGGCCGTGGATTTGTCGCTGCTGATCGTCGTGGCCTTCCGGCCCGAGGAACTGCCGCTCGAGGCGGCCGCGTTCAGCGCCCCGGTGGCCGACCTGGGGAACCGTCCGTTCGCCCTGGCGCCGCTCAGTGCCACGGCCGTGGCCCGGATCGTCAGGGACGAGGTCGGCGAGGAGGCCGAGGACGGGTTCTGCGAGGAATGCTGGGAGGTCACCGGAGGGAGCCCGTTCGAGGCGGTGGAACTCTCCATCAGGCTCGGCGAGCGCAATCTGCGGGGCACCAGCGAGGATCTGCCCACGATGCGCGACCTGGCCGCCGCGGTGAAGGGACCGGGGCTGATCGAGCGGCTCCGGGCGTTGGGCACCACGACCGTCCGTTTCGCCTATGCCGCGGCCGTCCTCGGGCAGGCCATCTCGCCGGAACTGGCCGCCCGTGTCGCGGCGATCGGCAGCACGGCGGCGTCCGAGGCCGCGGAGAAGCTGCGCGCCGCCCGCTTTCTGGCCGACGGCGAGGGGCCCGGCGAGAGTCTGGAGTTCGTCCACCCGCTGATCGCCACCACGATCTACCGGTCCATCGGAACGAGCCTGCGGGAGGGCATGCACAACTCGGCCGCGGAGGCCGTGCGGGCGGCCGGGCTCGGCCATGCCGCCGCGGCCCGGCACCTGCTGGAGGTGCCCTGCGAGGGCAGCACCGAGGCGGTCGCCTGTCTGCGGGAGGCCGCCCGTGAAGCCCTGCACTCCGGCGCCCCGGAGGCGGCCCGGCGGCTGCTGAACCGGGCCCTGCAGGAGCCGCCGCTGCCGGAGGAGCGCGCCGCGCTGCTGCACGAACTCGCCTGCGCGACCTTCCTCATCAAGCCCACGGCCACCGTGGCGCATCTGCGGGAGGCACTCGCGGAACCGGGCACCGACCCCGAGCTGCGTGCCTCGATGGTGTACCGGCTGACCCAGGCGCTGGCCCACACCGACCGGATGGCGGAGGCCGCGACGGTGGCCGCCGACGAGGCGCAGCGGGCCGCCGCCCATCCCCGGATCCGGCTGCGGATGCAGGCCGACCACTTCGTGTGGAGCGCGTTCCGCACCGACGAGGCGGACTCGTCCGGCCGTTCGCGGGCGCTGGCCCGGTTCGCCGACCGGCTGTCCGGCCGCGGTCTGGAGGAGCGCTGCATCCTCGGGTCGCGCGCCTGGGACGCCATGATGCGCGGCGAGCCCCGGCAGAAGGCCCTCGCGTACGCCGAGGAGGCCCTGCGCGGCGGGTTGAGCTGGACCCATGAGAACCGGGGCTTCGAGGTGCCCGTCTCGGTCGCGCTGGTGTTCATGTACTGCGACCAGCCGCGGCGGGCCGAGGAACTGTTCGCGAAGGGCATGGCCGAGTGCGCGTCGAAGGGCTGGCGCGGCTCCCATCTGGCCCTGGGCCAGACGCTCTCCGGGTACATCCGGTACCGGCGCGGCTGCCTGGCCGAGGCCGAGAACCTGGTGCGGGAGGGCCTGCGCATCGCCGACCGGGTGGAAGGCGCGGTACCCGCCCAGTGGTTCGCCATCGGCATCCTGATCGAGACCCTGCTGGCCCGCGGCCGCGTCTTGGCGGCACGCCGGCTCGCCGACAAGTACCACTACGGCGACGTCATCCCGAACGCCGTCATCTACCCTGACCCGCGCACCGTCCACGCCGAGCTGCTCCTGGCGGAGGGCCGGCCCGAGGAAGCCGCTGCCCTGCTGTCCGGCGTCGGCGAGTGGCTGGAGGGCCGGGACTGGCGCAATCCCGCGTGGTGCCCCTGGCAGCTGGGACTGGCCTCGGCTCTGTCCCGCAGCGCTCCCGACCGGGCGGTGCGCCACGCGCGGGACGCCGTGAAGCGGGCCCGGGACTTCGGCGCGGCATCCGCGATCGGCCAGGCGCTGCACGCCGAGGCGGATGCGACGGGCGGTGAGGCGGGCCTCGATCTGCACGCGCAGGCCGTCGACCATCTGCAGCGGTCGCCCGCCGCGTACGAACTGGCCCGTGCCCTGGTCGGCCACGGCGCGGCGCTGGCCCGCGTGGGCCGCCTGCACGACGCCGCCGACCGGCTCTACCAGGGCCTGGAAGGCGCGGTGCACTGCGGTGCCGAGGGCCTGGCCGCCCGGGCCAGGCGGGAACTGTCCGCGGCCGGACTGCGGCCGCTGCCGCTGCGCTACCCGCAGACGGACACGCTCACCGCGCAGGAGCGCAAGGCCGCCGAGATGACGGTGCGGGGCCAGGCCACGGCGGTCGTCGCCAAGGAACTGCACCTCACCGAGCAGGGTGTGCGGCAACTGCTGTCGTCCGTGTACCGCAAGATCGGCACGGACGCGGCGGGCCTGGCCGAGGCTCTGGAGACGTTCCCCCGGCCGCGGCCGTGACAGGCGGCAGCCACGGGCGGGCCACCGCGCGGCGCCCGGACGGGCCCGACGCGGCACCGGAGCCTTTAGGCCCGACCCATGACCAACGCCCTTCCACGTCCCACCACTTGACGTTGAACCGTTTCACTGGTTCCCTCGAAAGGCTGCCTATGGGAGCGCTCCCATTCCCCATATGAAGGGAACCCCGTGCAGACATCCCCCCACATCTCCCCCAGACGCGCCCTGTCGGCCCTCCTCGCGGCCGTGCTCATGGCCTGCCTGCTGTCCTGGGCCGGCGGCTCGCCCGCGCAGGCCGCGCCCGGCGACGGCTCGGTGTCCGATCCCGACATCGCGGCGGCCGCCCCCGGGCAACCCGGCGACCCCAACATCAAGTTCGTCGGCCGCTGGGACACCACCGGCTCCAGCACCGCCTACACCCCGTACTGGGCCGGCGCGTACTACCGGGTCGGCTTCACCGGCCGGACGGTCAAACTGAAGCAGCGGGGCACCATCGACCTGTGGGCGCGGATCGACAACGGGCCCGTGAGGTTCTTCGACGACGTCAAGGGCACGGTGAACCTGACCCCGTCGGCCCTCTCCCCCGGCAACCACACGCTCCAGGTCAATTACCAGGTGGTGGCCGGATCCTACAAGGGCGACGCCGTCTTCCAGGGGCTGGTCCTGGACAGCGGCGCGACGACGTTCACACCGCCGGCCCCGGCCGAACTCGTCGAGTTCGTCGGCGACTCGATCACGGTGGGCACGACGAGCTCGCAGAACGCCCGAACCGCCTACGGCTGGCTGATCGGGGAGCGGCTGGGTGTCGAGCACACGCAGATCGCACAGGGCGGGGCGTGCCTGGTGGCCGCGGCGGACGGATGCGTGGGGCTGGAGCGGCAGTTCACCAAGCTCAAGCCGAACGCGGCGACGCCCGACTGGAACTTCTCCCGCTACCGGGCCGACGCGGTCGTCATCAACCTCGGCACCAACGACGTCGGGCACGGGGTGAGTTCGGCGCAGTTCCAGTCGGCGTACAGCAGTCTGCTGCGCAAGGTGCGGGCCGCGTATCCGCAGGCGTGGATCTTCGCGCTGGAGACGTTCCGTGGGCGGTTCGTACCGCAGACCGAGGCCGCGGTGAAGGCCGCCGTCGCCGGTGGTGACGGGCGGGTGTCCTTCGTCGACACGACCGGCTGGCTGGGCTCGGGCGATCTGACGGACTCGGTGCATCCCAACGACCGGGGGCACCGGGTCATCGCCGACCGGCTGGCGCCGGTCATCGCGGCGCGGATCGGCTCGTAGGGCCTGAAGGGTTCGGGGGCGGGCCTCACATCGGGCCGGGGCCCGCTCCTCCCTTGAGGCGTTCCAGGTCGGAGGGGCGGACCTGGATGACGATCACGGCGATCAGCGCGGCCACGGCGGTGAAGATCGCCGCCATGATGAAGGCGGCCGAGATGCCGGCGGTGAGGATCTCGTCGGACCACGGTTTGGGCAGTTGCCCGGTTCGTTCGAACCGGATGCGTTCGGCCGGGGTCGCCTGCTGGAGGAAGGCCGGGACCTGCTTGTCCGCCTCGTTGGTGCTGGCCGTGCCGTACATCGTGACCAGGATGGACAGCCCGAGGGAGCCGCCGACCTGCTGGGTGGCGTTGAGCAGTCCGGAGGCCGCGCCCGTCTCCGGCGTGGACACGTTGGACAGCGCCATGAGGGTCAGTGACACGAACTCCATGCCCATGCCCAGGCTGAAGACGAGCATCGGGCCGAGGACGCTGCCCGCGTAGGTGGAGTGGACGTCGGTCAGGGTCAGCCAGGCCAGGCCCACCGCCGCCAGGATCGCGCCGATCACCATGAACGGTTTGGGCCCGTAGACGGGCAGGAACCGCGAGGCGAGTCCGGCGCCGACGGCGATGACCGCGCTGACCGGCAGGAAGGCCAGTCCGGCCGCGAGCGGGCTGTATCCGAGCACGTTCTGCACGAAGAGCGTGAGGAAGAAGAACATGCCGAAGATGGCGGCGGCCAGGCACAGCATGATGCCGTAGGTGCCCGCGCGGTTGCGGTCGGCGAACATGTGCAGCGGCGTGATGGGCTGCTTCGAACGCCGCTCGATGAGGATGAAGGCCGCCAGGAGGACGACCGCTCCGGCGAACGAGGCGAGGGTGAGGGCGTCCCGCCAGCCTTCCTGCGCGGCTCTGATGAAGCCGTAGACGAGCAGCACCATGCCCGCGGTGGACGTGAGGGCGCCGGTGATGTCGAAGTGGCCCGGGTGCCGTTCCGACTCCTTGATCCAGCGCGGCGTGGCCAGGGCGATGAGCAGCCCGATCGGGACGTTGACGAAGAGCACCCACCGCCAGTTCAGCCACTCCACGAGCACCCCGCCCGCCAGCAGCCCGATGGCGCCGCCGCCCGCGGAGACCGCGGCGAAGACGCCGAAGGCCCGGTTGCGCTCGGGACCTTCGCGGAAGGTCGTGCTGACCAGCGAGAGGGCGGTCGGGGAGGCGATGGCGCCGCCGACGCCCTGCAGGGCGCGGGCTCCGAGGAGTTGGCCGGCGTTCTGGGCGAATCCGCCGAGCAGGGAGGCGAGCACGAAGAGCAGCACGCCGAAGATGAAGACGCGCCGCCGGCCGAGGATGTCTCCGGCCCGGCCGCCGAGCAGCAGCAGACCGCCGAAGGTGAGGGTGTAGGCGTTCACCACCCAGGACAGGCTCGTGGTGGAGAACTCCAGCGAGCTCTGGATGTGCGGCAGCGCGATGTTCACGATGGTGATGTCGAGGACCACCATCAACTGGCATGAGGCGATGACGAGCAGCGCCATCGCGTTTCCGCCACCACCGGATTCCCTGGTGGTGGTCGCCTGTGGTGAAGCCGGCTGCGGGCTGCTGCCTGCGGTGTCCACCGTTCGACGGTACGCCCGGCCCCCGGGCCTCACCACTCGATCACGCCGGCCCGGGCGGCCGCCCTTGCTGTGCGGGCGGCCAATTGCGCCGCGGCCCGACCTGAAATTCCCGCGATGTGCGGCGATAATCCGATCAAGGTGGCCCAGCAGGCCGCGTACGGCGGAGAGGGAGCGACCGTGATCCGCGTTCTTCTCGTCGAGCAGACCCGTCTCGTGCGGGGAGCGTTCACCGCCCTGTTGTCACGGGAGGACGACATCGAGGTCGTCGCCGAGGCCGACGGCGACGGCGACGTGGTCGCGCGCCCTGGCGTGCCGGCCGGACGTGGCGGTGATCGGCGTGGACTCCAGGGAGGGCGAGGAGATCGCCGCCCGGGGCGAGCTGCACGAGCGGCTGCCGGAGTGCCGGATGCTGCTGCGGATGGCCTCGACGGCACCCGAGCGGCTGCGCCGCATGCTCGATCTGCACGCCGCCGGTGTCATCAGCACCAACGCCCCGCCGGACCGGCTGGTCCACGGTGTCCGCAAGCTGGTACGGGGGCAGCGGTTCGTCGACCCCGAGTTCGCGCTGGCCGCGCTGGACGCGGGAGCGAACCCGCTGACCCCGCGCGAGGTACCGGTGCTGCGGCTGACCGCCGACGGTACGCCCACGCGGGAGATCGCCGACCGGCTGTGCCTGTCCGCCGCGACGGTCCGCAACCATCTGTCGGCGATCACCCGGAAGACGGGCGGCCGCAATCGGATCGACGCGATCCGGATCGCTGTGGAGTCGGGCTGGGTGTGAGCCTCGCGCCCCCGTTCGCGCCCCGTTCCGCGCCCTGACGGAAGAACGGCCGGGCAGGTCATCGAGGTGTACCTGCCCGGCCCCCGCGGGCCCTCGCGCCCTGTCCCGGGATCTGCCACGAGCATCCCAGCACGGGCGCACCGCCCACCAGCACCTTTTGTCACGCGTGCGGCGTGAATGCGTCATCCCGGAACCGTGCGGAACGCCGATGCGGGATGGGCGTTCGACTCGGTCGCTTCGGTCAGCGGCCGCCGCGGATGAGGCCCGTCAGATAGCGCCACAGCGAGGAGCGCTGCCGGGCGGACGGGTCCGGCAGGACCTCCTCGGCCACCCCCGGCGCGGGGCCGTCCGCCCAGGGCCGTGGGGGCGGCGCGGAGGCGAGTTCGTAGTGCACGGGCAGGGAGCGCAGACCCCGCATGAACGGCGAGGAGCGCCAGGGGAGTTGGTCGGCGGGCAGGGCGAGGTCGAGGTAGTCGAACCGCTCGAACAGGCGCCCCACCCCGGCCGCCGCGACCGCCGAGGCGAGCTCCCGCGCCGGGCACTGGCGCGGTCCGGCTCCCCAGGACAGGTGGGCCCGGGTGCTGATGGCGGTGCCCGAGGCGACGTGGTCGGCGAAGAGCGGGTCGGCGTGGGCGGCGCCCGGGGAGACCCACACCGGGTCACCGGCCCGGATCGTGTAGTTGCCGAGCCGGGTGTCCCGGGCCGCGAAGCGCGGGACGAAGTTGACCAGCGGCGGCTTGCGCATGACCACCCGGTTCATCGTCTCCCTGACCATCCCGGCGGACAGGCTGGCGCGCACGCTGCCCTCGCCCGAGAGGACCTCCACGACGGTGTTGGAGATGAGGATGCCGACGTGGTCGGAGGTCATGCCGAGCAGCATGAACAGCTCGCGGGCGAGATGGTCGAGCGACAGGCCCGGGTGGGCGGCCAGCAGGTACGAGGGGAAGTCGTCGCCCGGCTTCTCCAGCTTCAGCGCGGCCAGTTCGGCCAGCGTCGCCAGCAGTCGCTCCAGGGCGGCCTCGGCGTCCGGGCCCGCGTCGAGCACGCGCCACATGTCCATCAGCGCGTCGTCGCCCTGCGAGCCGGGGAAGCCCAGCAGATGGCTGGCCACCATCAGCGGCAGCGGGCGGGAGAACTGCGCGGACAGGTCCGCCACGCCGGTCTTGCCGCCCTGGCCGACGAGGGTGATCAGTTCGTCGGCGTATGCGGTGACGGCGGACTTCAACCGCTTGGCCTGGGGGTGGCGGGGGTCCTGGAAGGGCTTGAGGGCGACGTCCCACGCGGTGCGCAGCGGCCGGTAGCCGGGGCCGCCCTGGATCAGGATGTGGTTGACCTCCAGGGAGGGTCCGAGCGGCCAGTCGGCCGGCACCCTGCCCTCGGAGCGGGCCCGCCAGTTCTCCAGGCCCTTGGGCCAGCCGTCGGCGTCCTGGAGCACCTGGAGCGACTCGCGGTAGCCGAGGACGAGCCACGCGGGCACCCCCAGCAGGTCGACCGGCGCGACCGGGCCGTGCTGCTGGCGCAGCCGCTCGTACACGAGCGCGGGACGCGTCTCGTAGTCCCTGGTCAGCAGCGGCTCGGGATCGAGTGCCTCCAGCCTCGTGTCGTCCAGGTCCACGGATCCGCCGTCACCCCACTGGGATTCCATCGTCTTGCCACCCTCCGACACGCCCTGTACCGGCACACCATCAGTCGGTAGCCGGAAACGGTGGGGACCCTACCCCAGGCTGAACCCACGGGTAACGACGGGGGTGGGGTGGTGGGGGCGGCCCGGCGCGGGTCAGGCGGCCGTGTAACCGAGTTGACGGCGCATGTAGGGCGTCATGAGGCTCTTCGCCTTGGCCAGGGTGGTGGTGCGGCTGCCGAGGACGGCGGACTCGCCACCCGGCACGGGCAGCACGGTCAGTCCGTCGGCGGGGCCGAACGGCACGATCAGCGGGGTGCGCCGGCTCGGGCGGTACAGGCGCGGCTCCTTGCGGTGCTTGCCGGAACTGTGCAGGTAGGAGCGGATGTTGTGGGTGGCGATGTCCGCCTGGGCGAGGGCGGCGGGGGTGACCTTGAGTTCGCTGACGTCGTTCACGTCGCCGACGGCGAACACGTCCGGCCTGCCCTCGACCCGGAGCGCGGGGTCGACCTTCACGCGCCCGGCCTCGTTGAGCCAGTCGCCGTGGCCGGCCAGGCGCAGCCAGAGCGTGTTGGGGGTGGTGCCCGTCGCCCAGAAGGACAGGTCGGCCTCGATGACGGTGCCGCGGGCGTCGCGGTAGGTGCCGAAGTCGTTGCCGGGCGACATGAAGGAGTCGAGCCGTACCTCGATGTCGTGGGACTCCAGCCAGGCCAGGGCCTTGCGTCCGGGCCGGGCGTTGCCCGTGGAGTCGAGCAGGGCGGGCCCGGAGTGGGCCAGGGTGACCCGGGCGTCGGGGCGGGCGAGGCGGATCTCGGCGCTGAGTTCGACGCCGCCGGGGCCGCCGCCGACGACCAGGACGTGCTCTGCCGTGGCGACGTTGCGCTGGTGCTCGGCAAACGACTTGGCCGCTTCCTCGGTCGTGGTGCCGGTGAAGCGGGCCGGCTCGGGGTAGTCGGCGCCGGTGGCGATCACGACCACGTCGTAGGGCAGCCGCTCGCCCGTGGCCAGGACGACCTGCCGCTCGGCGGTGTCGATACGGACGGCCTTGCCGGTGGCCACCCGGCCGTGGCGCAGCAGCCGGTCGTAGGGGATGAAGGGGGTGTGCGTCCACTCGGGGTGCACTCCGGCGCGCAGGGAGGCGACGCGGTGGAAGAAGACCTCCTTGCGGTCCACCAGCGTGACCCGGGCCGTGTCGTCCAGCCGCTTGGCCAGCCGGACACCGGCGTAGCCACCGCCGATCACCACCACGTCGCCGTCGTCCACACCGAGTCTCCTGTGCCTTGGGGGGAGCGAGGGCCGCCGCGGACGGGCCCCGCTCGGATCGACCCCCGGCGGCCACTCGACTGACGCGACAGTAGCGCTTGAAAGCTAAAGGGATTCCGGGGTTCCGTGCATGTTCCGTGAAGAGATCGGCACCTGACCGGCCGTCACTTCCCCCAGATCTTCCGGTACGCCTCCCGGTAGCCCGACGGATCCCAGCTGGAGGCGCCTTCGCTGTTGCCGGCCGTGGCGATGTGCACGGGAGCCACGTACCCGCTGTCGGGGCGGCCGGCGAAGGCGCGGTTGAACTCGTCGACGATCTGCCAGCCCTGGAGGGACAGCGGCTCGGGCACGGTGGCGGCCTGGTACTGCCTGCTGTTGACGCGCTGGAAGGCGGACGGGTCGCCGTCACCGGCCCCGATGTTGAAGGGCGGCCCGGAGCCCTTCTCGCCGGCGGCGCGGAAGGCGGGGGCGGCGTCGGCGAAGTACAGGTCGTTGATGGCCACGGAGTGGGTCCAGCGGTCCTGGAAGCGGGAGAGCAGGGAGGAGATCTCCCTCGGGGTGCGGCTGCTGGCGTCGGGGATCGGGATGTTCTCCACCGAGAGCAGCCGCACGCCCTGACAGCTCGCCAGTTCCTCGCGGATCAGGTCGGACTTGTTCCGCGCGAAGGGGATCGACGCGTCGGTGATGAGCACGACCCCGGCGCGGCCGTTGGAGTCGGAGATGATCCACTGCGCACTGACGCGGGCCACGTCCTGGACGCGGGTGGTGACGTTGGTGAACAGGTCGGGCTGCCGGCTGGGGCCGGGCTCGGGGACCGCGTGCCAGCCGATGAGCGGGATGCGCTGCGCGTTGGCCCGGGCGGCCTGCTGGGCCGTCGAGTCGGGGTCGAATCCGCCGATGACGATGCCCGAGGGCCGCAGGGCGACGGCTTCGCTCATGGCCGCCTGGATACCGGCCGGGGTGCCGCCGCCGTCGATCACCCGGACGTTCCAGCCGATGGCCCGGGCGGCGTCCCGCACCCCGTTCGCGGCGCCCGCGACACCGGGGTTGGTCATCGTCTGGGCGACGTAGACGATGCTCTTGCCGGACACCGCCTCGGGGCCGCTGGTGGGCCCTCCCCAGGGGATCTCGGCCCGCTCCGCCCGGGTGACGGCTTCCCGGGCGCGGGCGTGGACGGCGGGGCAGCCGCTGGGGCCCGTCGCGGTCTCGTCCGCGCCGTCGGAGGAACCGCGTTCGCAGCCGGTGAGGGCGGCGGCCGAGGCCAGCAGGGCGCAGGAGGCGAGCCGCACGGTGCGGACTGCGGGGGCGGCCTTGCGGGTGCGGTGCACGGGAACTCCAGTGAGGGGGTCGACGCGGCGGGGCGTGCCGAGAGGGTCAGGGCGGGGCCGTGCCGCCCTCCCGCGCCGGGGAGGACGGGGGCGGCGCGGCGGGGGTGTCGCGGGCCGCGCCGCCGCGCAGCCGGCGGCGGGCGGCGTATCCGGCCAGGCCCACGGCGATGAGCAGCGTGCCGCCGTTGAACAGCGGGACCGTCCAGAACTCGGCGCCCAGCTGGGCGATGCCGGTGAGGCCGACGGCGAGGACGGCGACGGCGACGACGGTGCCCAGGGCGTTGGGCCGCCCGGGCTTGATTGCCGTGGAGCCGAGGAGGGCGCCGACGAAGGCGGGCAGCAGGTAGTCGAGGCCCACGCTCGGGTTGCCGATCTGCTGCTGGGCGGCGAGCAGCACACCGGCGAATCCGACGATCAGGCCCGAGGCGGCGAACGCGTAGACGGTGTACGTGCGGGTCGGGATGCCCACGAGCTCGGCCGCGCGCGGGTTCGACCCGACGACGTACAGGTACCGGCCGAGCGGCAGCCGCTCCAGCACCAGCCAGAGGACGGCCGCGAGGGCGAGCACGTAGAAGGCGGGGACCGGGAGGCCGAGGAACGTGGAGTCGTAGAGGTCGGTGAACGCGAGCGGCAGGCCCTGCGGGCCGGGGACGATCCGGCCGCCGTCGGTGATCCAGCCGGTCACGGCGTACATCATGCTGCCGGTGCCGAGGGTGGCGATGAAGGAGTCGATCCGGCCGAACTCGACGATGACGCCGTTGAGGACGCCCACGACCAGTCCTCCGGCGAGCACGGTGAGGCAGGCGAGCGGCCAGGGCCAGCCCTCGTGGACGACGAGCTGCAGCACCATCACATGGGCCAGGCCGAGGCCGTAGCCGATGGAGAGGTCGAACGCGCCGGTGACGACGGGCACCATGGCGGCGAGGGCGAGGACGGCCGGGATCGACTGGTTGGACAGGATCGAGTCGAGGGTGCCCAGCGTGGGGAAGGTGTCCGGCAGGGCGAGGGAGAAGGCCAGGTAGAGCAGGGCGGTGAGGACGAGCAGGCCGTAGGCGCCGATGTGGTGGCCGGGGCGGCGTCGCGGCCGGGGCGGCGGCGTCACGGGTGACCGGCCGTGGACGGGGGCAGGGCCGAGGCCGCCCGGGTGAGTCCGGCGACGGTGAGGGCGGGGCCGTTCAGCTCCGCCGTCACGGTTCCGCGCACGAAGACCAGCGTGCGCCGGCACACGCTCGCCACCTCCTCGAAGTCGGTGGACAGCAGCAGCACCGCGAGGCCCGCCTCCAGCGCCTCCTGGAGCAGGCGGTGGATCGCGGCCTTGGCGCCGATGTCGACGCTCGCGGTCGGCTCCTCCAGGATCAGCAGCCGCAGGTCCGCACGCAGCCAGCGGCCGATCATGACCTTCTGCTGGTTCCCGCCGGACAGCGTGGCGATGGGCGTCTCGCTGTCGCGGGGGCGCACCGAGAACCGTTCGATCAGGGCGGCGGCCCGGGCCCGTTCGCCGCGGGGGCCGATCCAGCGCGGTGCCGGCAGACCTCCCG
The DNA here is from genome assembly GCF_004803895.1 of Streptomyces hawaiiensis. NCBI lineage: Bacteria > Bacillati > Actinomycetota > Actinomycetes > Kitasatosporales > Streptomycetaceae > Streptomyces > Streptomyces hawaiiensis. Next base: position 1,306,741 of record NZ_CP021978.1, read on the forward strand.
CGCGGGGGTTGGCCAGGAGGTTCTCCCGTACGGTCAGCTCGGCGAGGCAACCCTCCCGGAGCCGGTCGCCCGGCACGAGCCCGACTCCGAGGGAGACGGCCTCCGCCACCGTGCGGGGCCGGTACGGCCGCCCGTGCAGCAGGGCCTGCCCGTCCAGCAGGGGGCGGGCGCCGGCGAGGGCGCGGCCCAGATCCGTGTGCCCGGCGCCGGAGAGGCCGACCAGGCCGAGGATTTCCCCGGCCGCGAGCTCGAAGCCGACGGGTCCGGCGCGGGCGGTGCGCACGCCGTCCAGGGCCAGGACGGGGGGTGCGTCGGCCGGGGACGCGGCGGGGCGGTGGACGGCCGGTTCGTCCGCCTCGCCGACGATGTCGCGGACCAGACGGGCGGGGCTGTGGTCGGCGAGCCGGCCGTGGCTGACGACGCGGCCGTCCCGCAGGACGGCGAAGGTGCCGGCGACCCGGTACACCTCGTCCAGGCGGTGGCTGACGTAGAGGATCGCGTGTCCGCGGTCGCGCAGGCCGTGCAGGACGCGGAAGAGGCGGGCGCAGTCGGCTGCGGGCAGGCGGGCGGTCGGCTCGTCGAGGACGATGAGCCGCGCACGCGCCGCCAGGGCCCGGGCGATCGCGACCAGGGAGCGGTCGGCGGGCGCGAGGCCGGAGACCGGCGTGTCGGGATCGAGGTGGGCGGCGACGATCCCCAGGGCCTCGACGCAGCGGGCGCGGGTGCGGCGCCAGGAGATCAGCCCGGTCCGGCGGCCGTACCCGGTGGTCAGGGCGATGTTCTCGGCGACCGTCATCCACTCCACGAGACCGAGGTCCTGGTGGATGAACGACATGCTCCGGGTGGCGGCGGGGCTGCCGAGGGGTTCCCCGGCGACGGTGACCTGCCCCGCGTCGGCCTGGTGGACTCCGGCGAGGATCTTGATGAGAGTGGACTTGCCGGCGCCGTTGGGCCCGAGCAGCGCGAGAACGCTGCCGGGGTGGACGTCGAGGTCGGCCCCGGCCAGCGCGACGGTGCCGCCGAACCGCTTGCTGAGTCCGCGGATCCGGACCAGCGGTTCCGGCCCGAAGGGTGATGCCGCCTCCGGGGGTGTGTCAGGAGCGTCGCGCACCCGATCAAATTACAGCATTTCGGGCATTTTTCGGCTCGCCGCGACGCCAAAGGGGCGTGGCCCCCAGGGCGGCCGGAGCAGGACCAGGCGTTCGGCCCGTCCGGGCCGGTGGCCGCGTCACGCCGCGTCGAGCCCGCACTCGGCCCAGATGACCTTGCCCTCGGGCAGATAGCGCGTGCCCCAGCTCTGCGAGAGCTGCGCGACGAGGAACAGACCGCGTCCGCCCTCGTCCGTACTGGCGGCACGGCGCAGGTGCGGGGCGGTGTTGCTGGCGTCGGAGACCTCGCAGATCAGGGTCCGGCCGTAGAGCAGCCGCACCCGGATGGGCCCGGCGCCGTGCCGGATGGCGTTGGTGATCAGCTCGCTGAGAATCAGCTCCGCGGCGAACCCGGTCTCGTCGAGCCCCCGGTCGGACAGCCACCGCATGGCGGACGCCCGGACCTCGCCGACCAGGGACGGGTCGGCGGACAGCTCCCAGGTGGCGATCCGGCGGGGGTCCATGGCGTGGACGCGGGCGACGAGCAGGGCGATGTCGTCGTGCGGGTGCGCGGGTGCCACGGTGTCCAGGACGGCCTGGCAGGTCTCCTCGGGGGCGCGCTCGGGATGGGCCAGGGCCTCGCGCAACTGCTCCAGGACGACGTCGACGTCGCGGTGCCGGTCCTCGATGAGCCCGTCGGTGTACAGGACCAGCTGACTGCCCGCGGGGAGGTCGACCTCGACGGCGTCGAAGGGCAGGCCGCCCAGGCCGAGCGGGGGCCCCGCCGGCAGGTCGGGATAGGTCACGGTTCCGTCGGGGTGGACGATCGCGGGCGGCGGGTGACCGGCGCGGGCCATCAGGCACCGCTGCGACGTCGGGTCGTAGACGGCGTAGAGGCAGGTCGCGCCGATGACGCCGGCGCCCTTGCCGTCGGGGTCCTCCCGGTCCAGGCGGCCCACCAGGTTGTCCAGGTGGGTGAGGACCTCCTCGGGCGGGAAGTCGAGCTCGGCGAAGCTGCGGGCGGCGGTCCGCAGCCGGCCCATGGTGGCCGCGGAGAGCATGCCGTGACCGACCACGTCGCCGACCAGGAGCCCGACGCGGGCCCCGGACAGGGGGATGACGTCGTACCAGTCGCCGCCCACGTCCGATTCGGCGGGCAGGTAACGATGGGCGACCTCGACGGCGTCCTGGTCGGGCAGGCCGTGCGGGAGGAGCCGGCGCTGGAGCGCCAGGACCATGGTGCGCTCGTGGGTGTAGCGCCGGGCGTTGTCGATGGACAGGGCGGCACGGGAGGCGAGTTCCTGGGCCAGGGAGCGGTCGTCGTCGCCGAAGGAGCCGCCGGCCCGGTAGAAGCAGGCGACGCCCAGGACGACACCGCGGGCGAGCAGGGGCACCGCGATGAGGGAGTGGACGTGGGCCAGCAGGCGCGCGGTGTGCTCCGGGTCCTGGGCGAGCCAGCCCGCGGCGGCCTTCAGGTCCGGTTCCAGCACGGCCTCGCCCCTGCTGAGGCAGCGCAGCTGGGGCGTGGTCGGGCCGAAGTCGACGCGCTTGCCGGGCGGTGTGAAGGGCAGGCCCTCATGGATGCCGAGGACGACCGTGCGGCGCAGGTCGGCGAGGGGGTCGGCGGACTCCTCGCCGCGCAGCACGGCATCGGGCAGGTCGATGGTGACGAAGTCGGCAAGTCCGGGGACCGCGGTCTCGGCCAGTTCCTCGGCGGTGCGGCGCACGTCCAGGGTGGTACCGATGCGGGTGCTGGCCTCGGACAGCAGCTCCAGACGGCGGCGCGCGGCCAGGGCGTAGGCCCCGACGTGCGGCTCCCCCAGCATCACCAGCCCCCGGGCCGGGAACGCCGCTTCGGAGTGCTCCCCCGCCGCACCCGACCCCCCACCGGCCGCGAGAACCCCGCCGGGCTCGTCGCCCCCACGGCCCCCACGCCCACCACCGACCGCGAAACCCGCACCGGGCTCGCCGAGACTCGGGCTGCCGTCGGACGGGGCGGGCTCGGAGGTACTGCCGTCGCCGTCGGACGGGGCGGGCTCGGAGGTGCTCCGGCGGCCGTCCGCCGTGACGGACTGCGCGGGGGTCCGGTCGTTGTCCGCCGTGGCAGGAGCGGCGGGAGTCGGGCCGCTACCGGCTGAGACAGTCATGCCGGACTCAGCGGGCACGCCGCGCCCGTCGGCCCCATCGAGCCCAGTTGCCCCGCCGTCTCCGCCGGCCCCGATGGCCGCACCGGGCTCACCGAGACCCCGGTCGCCGTCGGACGGGGCGGGCTCGGAGGTACTGCCGCGACTGTCGGCGGGGGTGGGCTCGGCGCTGCCGCGGTGGCTGTCCGTCGTGACGGGCTCGGTGCTGCTTCGGTGACCGTCGGCCGTGGTGGGCTGCCCGGCGGTCCGGGCGCCGTCCGCCATGGTGGGTCCGGCGAGGGTCGGGGCGGTGTGCGCGGAGGCGGTCGTGCCGGGCTCGACGGGCGGACCTGGCCCCTCCGTCCCGCCGGGCCGCGTTGTCCCGCCGTCTCCGTCGGTCGTGACGACTGGGCCGGGGGCCGCGGCGAGGTGCCCGGACGGCAGGATGATCGCCGGGCGGGCGGCGGAGAGCGGGACGGCGGGGGCGGTCAAACCGGACAGCTCGTCCATCTGGTGCGGTATGACGAGCGGCGCCCCAGCCGGGGAGCCGGGCAGCACGGCCTCGATGGCGATGCCCCGCACACCGGAGCCGCTCGTCACCGGATGGCTCACGAGCGTCACCCGCCGCCCGTCGGGCAGGGTCACGTCGGCGGCTCCCCGCTGCGCACCGGAGATCAGCTCGGCGGCCTTCTCCCGCAGGATCGCCTGGTCACGGGGGTGGAACTCGTTCGCCAGCACGTCCAGGGCCACACCGTGATGCGGACCGGCGGTGCCGGCCCCGGTGGCCAGGTACGTCCGCAGCAGGGCGCGCTCGCGCGCGGAGCTCTGCCCCAGCAGCCGCCGCTCGATGCCCTCGGCCGCCCTGCGGATCGCGACGCCCAGCGCGGGCCGCTCGAAGCCGCGCGGATAGCCCAGGCACAGGACGCCCTCGATGCGTCCGCTGAGCGGGTCGCGGACGGGCAGCGCGACGCAGGCGCTCTGCTGGGAGCGCTCCGGGAAGTGCTCGGCGCCGTAGACGCGGATGAGCTGCCGCTCCGCCAGGGCCAGCCCGATGCCGTTGGTGCCGGCGACCTGCTCGGCGAACACGAACCCCGGGACGACCTGGATGGCCGGGAGGTTCCTGGCCATCGACGGGTCCCCGAAGCGGCGCAGCAGGACCGTCCCGTTCGCGTCGGCGACCGAGATGTTGACCTGGCTGCCGGCGAACGTGGCCTGCAACCGGTCGAGCACCGGCGCGGCCGCCCGGACGATACGGCCGCCCGGGTCGAAGTCCTCCCGGTAGGGCAGGTCGAACGTGTCCGGCGACAGACCCAGGGAGCGGCAGCGCTGCCACGAGTTCAGGATGGACGTCCGCACACCCGTCTCGACCGGCTCGCCCTGCAGAAACAGCTCGCGCAGACTGGCGGGCCCCGTGCCGTCCGTCGCACGCCCCGCCGGCCTGGGTTCCTCGCCGGATCGAACCACGCTTCGCCTCACTTGCGCCCGCGACAATCCGCTGCTCGGAAGAGAATCTGGCATTGATGAGGATACGGGCATTACGGGCAGGCGTCACGGCGCACCAGTGCCACACGGAACCGGCGCCCGGCAGGCCGGGGCGGCGGAACCGCACTCACCCCAGGAAACTCAAGCGCACCTTCCGTTCCGGATTATCCCTGTTGGTGTCCACCAGGCACACCGACTGCCAGGTGCCGAGTTCCAGCCGCCCACCCAGCACCGGCAGGGTCGCGTGGGGCGGGACGAGGGCGGGCAGGACGTGGTCGCGGCCGTGTCCGGGACTGCCGTGCCGGTGCTGCCAGCGGTCGTCGGCGGGCAGCAGGGTGTGCAGCGCGGCCAGGAGGTCGTCGTCGCTGCCGGCGCCGGTCTCCAGGACGGCGATGCCGGCCGTCGCGTGCGGCACGAAGACGTTGAGGAGACCGTCGCGGCCGGCCGCCGCCTCACGCAGGAAGGACTCGCAGTCACCGGTGATGTCGAGGACCCTCTCCGCGGCACCGGTGCTGACGTTCAGGACTCGGGTGGTGAAGACATCTGACATGCCCCCATCCTGACGCACGCGCCGAGCTTCCCCGGGCTCCCCCGGGCCACCGGGCGGTGGCGATACGGACGTCCCACTGATCGAGACGCCGTTGACCGTGCGCATGCCAGCTGGCTAGGTTCTACGGCATGTTGCGTTCAGCCCTGCTCACCACGCGCGGTCACATCGACCTGCTGCGGGTGGCCTCCGCCGCGTGTCGCCGCGGCTGCTGACGCCCTCCTCTCCTCACCTCCCGGCTGCTTCGCCGACGTTCCGCCTGCCCGCTGATCACTCCTGATCCCGCCGGCCCGGCGGCGGCGAGGCACGCCTCCCAGGGCCTCACCCTCCCCCGGGCCCGCGCTCTCCCCAGCCCACGCTCTCCCCCTGTGGAGCCCTCATGAGCATCAGCCATGCCCCGCCCGTGTCGGAAGAACCCGATATTTCGCCTGTATCGGTTTATGATCTCGACCTCCAGCCCCTCGTCCCCACCTCCTCCCGCCGCACCCGCGTCCCGCGCTGGCTGCGCCGCACCACCGGCCCGGTGCTGCTACTGGCGTTGTGGCAACTCCTCAGTGGCACGGGCGCGTTGCCCCCGGACGTGCTCGCCTCGCCCGGCCGGATAGCCCGGGTCGCCGCAGACATGCTGGCCGACGGCTCCCTTCCCGCGGCCATGGGCACCTCGCTCCAGCGGGTCGCCGGCGGGCTGCTGCTCGGTCTGGCCGTCGGCACCGGACTCGCCCTGGTCGCGGGCCTGTTCCGGATCGGCGAGGACCTCGTGGACGCGCCCGTGCAGATGCTGCGGACCGTGCCGTTCGTGGGACTCATCCCGCTGTTCATCATCTGGTTCGGCATCGGCGAGGCCCCCAAGGTCGCCATCATCACCCTCGGCGTGACCTTCCCGCTCTACCTCAACGTCTACGCCGGAATCCGGGGCGTGGACGCCCAGTTGATCGAGGCCGGGGAATCCCTCGGACTGTCGCGGTGGGGACTCGTGCGGCATGTCGTCCTCCCGGGCGCGCTGCCCAACGCCATGACCGGCCTGCGCTACTCACTCGGCATCGCCTGGCTCGCCCTGGTCTTCGCCGAGCAGGTCAACGCCGACTCCGGCATCGGCTTCCTCATGGTGCAGGCGCGGGACTTCCTGCGGACCGACGTGATCGTGGTCTGCCTGGTCGTCTACGCCTTCCTCGGCCTGCTCGCCGACTTCATCGTCCGCTCTCTCGAAAAGGTGCTGCTGCAATGGCGACCGACGTTCACCGGCCGGTGACCCCCCAGGCGGTCCACGTCGAGGGTCTCACCCGTTCCTTCGACGGCCGTGCCGTCATCGACGACCTGCGACTGGACGTCCGGCCGGGCGAGTTCGTGGCCCTGCTCGGCCGCAGCGGCTGCGGCAAGTCGACGCTGCTGCGCATCCTCGCCGGGCTCGACCGCGACATCGAGGGAAGCGTCCTGGTGCCGCGCCGCAAGGCCGTCGCCTTCCAGGCACCGCGGCTGATGCCGTGGAAGAAGGTGTGGCGCAACGTGCTGCTCGGTCTGCCCGGCACGCCCGGGCGCGCCGTCGCCGAGCAGGCCCTCGACGAGGTCGGCCTCGGCCACCGCACGGACGCCTGGCCCAAAACCCTCTCCGGGGGCGAGGCCCAACGCGCCTCTCTCGCCAGGGCGTTGGTGCGCGAGCCCGATCTGCTGCTGCTCGACGAACCGTTCGGCGCACTCGACGCGCTCACCCGCATCAAGGCCCAGCGGCTCGTGGGTGAGCTGTGGCAGCGCCGCGGCTGCGCGGTGCTCCTCGTCACCCATGACGTCGAGGAGGCCGTGCTGCTCGCCGACCGCGTCCTGGTGATGGACCGCGGGGTCATCGCCCACGAGCAGCACATCGGCCTCGAACGTCCCCGCGACATCACCGACCCGCGCTTCGCCGCCCTGCGCGCCGGCCTCCTCGAACGCCTCGGCGTCGAGGCGACGGCCGCCGAAGCCGCCTGAACCTCCCCGCGTACCGCCCGTACACCCCCGTACGGCCCACACGAACGGAACCGCCATGCGACGACGACGCCTCACCCCCGCCGCCCTGCTCCTCCCCCTCGCCCTCCTGCTCACCGCCTGCGGCGGCAACTCGGCAGCCGGTACGTCGGACGGCGGCACCGACGGGCACGGCTCGGTCACTCTCCATGTCGGTGACCAGAAAGGCGGTTCGGAGGCCATCCTGCGGGCCGCCGGGGAGCTGAAGGATCTCGACTACACGATCAAGTGGTCGACGTTCACCTCCGGCCCGCCGCTGCTGGAGGCCATCAACGCCGGGGCCGTCGACACCGGAGGGGTGGGCAACACCCCACCGGTCTTCGCGGCCGGCGCGGGTTCGAAGATCAAGGTCGTGGCCGCCTGGCACGGCACGTCCAGGGGCGACACCATCCTCGTCCCGAAGGACTCGCCCCTGAAGAGCCCCGAGCGGCTCAAGGGCCGTTCGGTCGCCGTCGCCCAGGGTTCCTCCGCGCACTTCCAGCTGGTCGCGTCCCTGAAGAAGGCCGGACTGAAGCTGAGCGACGTCAAGGTCAAGTACCTCCAGCCGGCCGACGCCCTCGCCGCGTTCACGTCCGGCAAGGTCGACGCGTGGGCGGTCTGGGACCCGTACACCTCGCAGATCCTGCAGGCACGGCAAGGGCGGGTGCTGACCGACGGCGACGGCGTGACCAACGGCCACACCTTCCAGGTCGCGGCCCCGGCCGCCCTGAAGGACAAGAAGAAGGCCGCGGCCCTCAAGGACTACCTGGAGCGGCTGCGGCGCGCCTACACCTGGGTGTACGACCACGAGGAGGAGTGGGCGAAGGTCTGGGCGCAGGACACCGGGCTTCCCGAGGAGGTGGCGCTGGCCGCGGTGAAGCGCACCTACACGACCCGGATCGCGGTCGCCGTCGACAAGCCGCTGATCGCCTCCGAGCAGGAGATCGCCGACACCTTCACGGCGTTGAAGCTCATCCCGCGGAAGGTGGACTTCGCCGAGTTCACGGACACACGCTTCAACGGCGATCTGCCGCCGTCGACGACACAGGCGCGCCCTTCCACTGGTTCGTGAGGCGGCCGTGGGGTCCCCCGCCGCCGGGCGGGGGGCCCGCGCGTCACGGCCTCGACGAGTTCGAACAGCGCGGTGGCCGTGAAGGTCTTGGTCTCGCTGCCGATCCGGACGGAGGAGTCGGCGGTCATCGGCAGACGGGTGACGGTGTCGGCCACTCGGGTGGCGCGGACGTAGCTCCCCTTGCCCTGCATCCACAGACCGACGACGACAACGGGGATGCCGGCCTGCTCGCGGACCTCCGCGATGGCCCGGTCGAGCCGCTCGGTGATCTCGGGGCCGAGGCCGTGCCGCGGGACGTCGTCGTGGCCGGGCGGGCGGACGTCGTCGTGGCCGTACCGGGCGGGGGTGGGGGCGGCCGTGGCGGGCAACGTCGCCATGGGGGCCAGTACGGACGCCACGAGCAGTGCCGCGGCGAGCAGACGGCGGGAGGGAGTACGTCGCATGAGGGGGCGCCTCTTCCGGAAGATGGCGGGTCGGGAATTCATCACCAGGCGGCCCCCGGCCGGGGCCTTCCTGCGGTCCGCCGGCCGGAGGAGTCCATTCGTTCGGAGCCGCAGGGCCGCCCCGCCGGGAAGATCCCCGACCCCGTCCCCGTTAGTAGAAGCGTGAACAACACGCGCGAGGTCGAGGCAGTGGTCATCGGTGCTGGTCAGGCCGGTCTGGCAGGCGCCTATCACCTGCGGCGATCCGGTTTCGAGGCGGACCGCGACTTCGTCGTGCTGGACCACTCCCCCGGCCCCGGCGGCGCCTGGCAGTTCCGGTGGCCGTCCCTGACCTACGGCAAGGTGCACGGGATGCACGCCCTGCCGGGCATGGAGCTCACGGACGCGGATCCGGCGCGGCCGTCCGCCGAGGTGATCGGCGAGTACTTCGACCGTTACGAGCGGACCTTCGACCTGCGGGTCAGGCGCCCGGTGGACGTACGGGCCGTGCGCGAGGGGCCCGGCGGGCGGCTGCTCGTGGAAACCTCGGACGGCGACTGGTCGGCGCGGGCGCTGATCAACGCGACCGGCACCTGGGACCGGCCGTTCTGGCCGCGCTATCCGGGCCAGGAGACCTTCCGGGGGCGGCAGTTGCACACCGCGCAGTACCCCGGGCCCGAGGAGTTCGCCGGGCAGCGGGTCGTGGTGGTGGGCGGCGGCGCCTCAGGCACCCAGCACCTGCTGGAGATCGCCTCGTACGCGGCGGCCACCACCTGGGTGACGCGGCGCCCGCCCGTCTTCCGTGAGGGGCCCTTCGACGAGGACGCGGGGCGCGCGGCGGTCGCGCTCGTCGAGGAACGGGTACGGCAGGGACTGCCGCCCCGCAGCGTTGTCTCGGTCACCGGGCTGCCGCTCAACGACGCGATCCGGCAGGGCATCGAGGACGGTGTGCTCGACCGGCAGCCGATGTTCGACCGCATCTCGCCGACCGGGGTGGACTGGACCGACGGCCGTCATGCCGACGCCGATGTCATCCTCTGGGCCACCGGTTTCCGCCCCGTCATCGACCACCTCGCCCCGCTCCGGCTGCGCGCCCCCGGCGGCGGCATCCGCATGGAAGGCACCCACGCGGCCGCGGACCCCCGCGTCCATCTGGTCGGCTACGGGCCGTCGGCCAGCACCATCGGAGCGAACCGGGCCGGTCGCGCGGCCGTACGGGACATCAGGCGGCTGCTGGAGCGGGAGCCGGTCGCGGCGTGAGACGGGACCGGGCCCGCCGGGCCCTCACCCGGCCGCCTGCGCCCCGCTCTTCTTCTTCTGCGCGTTGTACTCCGCGACATTGCGCTGGTGTTCCTGGTAGTCCGCGGTGAAGCGGGTGTCGCCCGGGCGGACCGTGACGAAGTACAGCCAGTCGCCCGGGGGCGGGTTGACGGCCGCGCGCATCGCCTCCTCGCCGGGGTTGTCGATGGGCGTGGGCGGCAGGCCCATGCGCTGGTACGAGTTGTAGGGGCTGTCGATGCGGGTGTCGCTCTCCGTCGTGCGGAGGGTGGAGCGATTGAGGGCGTAGTTGAGGGTGGAGTCCATCTGCAGCGGCATCCCGCGCTCGAGGCGGTTGAAGATGACCCGGGCCACCTTGCCCATGTCGGCCCTGGTGGCCGCCTCCGCCTGGACGATGCTCGCGATGGTGACGGCCTGGTACACGTTCATGGCGTTGCGCTGCGCCCCGGCCGCGATGGGCGCGCCGTTGAACTTGTCGTTGGCGGTGTCGACCATCAGCGCGAGGAGCTTGTCCGGCGTGCCCTTCTCCTGAAGCGGATAGGTGGCCGGGAAGAGGTAGCCCTCCGGGTTGCCCTCGGCCTCGTTCGGCAGTTTCAGCACGGCCTTGTCCAGGGACTTCTTCGTACTGCCGGCGGGCAGGGCGAGGGCCTTGTCGACGGCCGCGTAGACCTGGCTCGCGCGCCAGCCCTCCGGGACGGCCAGGGTCGTGGGCCGGCTGTCCTTCTCGGTGCCCAGGGTCAGCAGCGGCACCGCCACGGCGGTACCGACCACGACGGCTCCGGTCGCGACGAGGGCGATGCGGCCCCGGCGCGTCAGTTGAATCGTGCTCCGTGGCGGAGTGTTCTTCTGCATGCGGGCACGGTAACCCGCATATCGTCACAAACCCGGCATATTTTCATCTTGTCGGTTCCAGTTGGGCGTCCCGGCGTACGAGTGCCGCATACCGGCCGCCCTCCTCCAGGAGCTCCTCGTGCGTGCCGCGTTCGACCGCGCGGCCCGAGTCGAGGACCACGATCTGGTCGGCACCGCGCACGGTGGACAGCCGGTGGGCGATGGTGAGGGTGGTGCGGTTGGCCGACAGGGCGTCGATGGCGTCCTGGACGGCGCCCTCGGTCCGGGTGTCCAGCGCGCTGGTGGCCTCGTCGAGGATGAGCACCGGCGGGTCGCGCAGGATGGTGCGGGCGATGGCCAGGCGCTGCTTCTCCCCGCCGGAGAAGCGGTGGCCGCGCTCGCCGACGACGGTGTCGTAGCCGTCGGGCAGGGTTGCGATGTGGTCGTGGATCTGCGCCGCCTTCGCCGCCTGGTGGAGTTCCTCGTCGGTGGCGTCGGGCTTGGCGAAGCGCAGATTGTCGGCGACCGAGGCGTGGAAGAGGTACGTCTCCTGCGAGACGACGCCGACCGCGCGCGCCAGGGTGTCGAAGTCGAGGTCGCGGACGTCGACCCCGTCGAGGGTCACGCGGCCGCCGGTCACGTCGTACAGGCGGGGCACCAGGTAGCCGAGGGTGGACTTGCCGGCACCGGTTGGGCCGACGACCGCGAGGCTGCCGCCGGCCGGGACGGTGAGGTCGATGCCGTCGAGGACCGGGCCGTCCTTGGCGTCGTAGCCGAAGGTGACGTTCTCGAAGCGGACCTCACCCTTGACCCGGTCGAGGCGGACCGGGTCGGGGCGCTCGGTGATGTCGATCGGCAGGTCGAGGTACTCGAAGATGCGCTGGAAGAGGGCGAGCGAGGTCTGGATCTGCACACCGGTCGACAGCAGGCTCACGGCCGGGCGGAACAGACCCTGCTGGAGCGAGACGAAGGCGACGATCGTGCCGATGGAGACCTCGGGGCCGCCCATTTGGAGTGCCATGCCGGCGGTCCAGTAGATGACGGCGGGCAGGGCGGCCATGACGATCGTGATGACGGCCATGCGCCACCGGCCTGCCATGTTCGACCGCACCTCCAGGTCGACGAGTTCCTCGGACTCGTCGGAGAAGGACTTCGTCAGCGAGTCGGAGCGGCCCATCGTGCGGCCGAGCAGGATGCCGCTGACGGAGAGCGACTCGGTGACGGTGGCGGCCATGGCGGCCATCTGCTTCTGGCGCTGGGTGGTGATCTTCCGGCGTTCGTTGCCCACCCGGCGGCTGATCCACACGAACACCGGCAGCAACAGCAGCGAGACGACCGTCAGGCGCCAGTCGAGGACGACCATCGCGACGATCGTCGCGACCACGCTGGTCAGGTTGGAGACCAGGGAGGTCGCGGTGGAGGTGACGGTGGCCTGCATGCCGCCGATGTCGTTGGCGATGCGCGACTGCACCTCGCCCGTGCGCGTGCGCGTGAAGAAGGCGAGGGACATGCGCTGGAGCCGGCCGTAGACGGCGGTGCGCAGGTCGTGCATGACGCGCTGGCCGACCGTCGTGGAGATCAGGGTCTGGAGAACCCCGAAGACGCTGGTGAGGACGGCGCTGAGGATCATGCCGAGGGCGAGCAGGCTGAGCAGGCCCGTGCGCCCCTGGGGGATAGCGACGTCGAGGATCTCCTTCAGCAGGAAGGGCGTGGCGACCGAGACCAGCGACGCGGCACCGACCAGCAGGCCGACGATCGCGAGGCGGCCCCGGTAGGGGCGGAAGAGGCCGAGGATGCGGCGGACCTGCCGGGGCTGCTCCTTCGAGTCGGCCGGCGGGGTCCAGGAGGCTTCACGGTCGGGATGCATGGGCTCCTACGAGGGACGCGGCGGATCAGATCACAGCTCATTGTTACCTATACTCACAATGAACGTCATCCTGATATTGTTCCCGCATGACCACGCCCGACCCCGACGGCCTGCTCGCCGAGCAGTTGCTGCGGCTCACCCGCCGCGTGCACCGCATCCAGAAGCGTCATCTGGAGCACCGCGACCTCGGCATCACCCCGGCCCAGTCCCGGCTGCTGCGCACGCTGGCGCACTGGGGCTCGCCGCCGCGCATGGCCGATCTGGCCGAGCGCCTGGAGGTGGTGCCGCGGGCCGTGACGACGCTGGTCGACGGCCTGGAGGCGAGCGGCAAGGTGCGCCGGGTCCCGGACCCGGCGAACCGGCGGGTGATCCGCATCGAGCTCACGGACGACGGCCGGGGCGCACTGCGCGAGCTGCGGGCGGCGCGCAGGTCGGCGGCGGAGGAGATCCTCGCGCCGCTGACGGCGGATCAGCGGGAAGCACTCGGGGGGTTGCTGGACACGCTGATCGACGGGACGCCGGTGCGCTCCTGCTGACCGGCCGGAACACGGAAACGGGGCGCGGCCGCCGCTCTCCTGCTGGAGCGCCGGCCGCGGCCCGTTCGGCCTCGGTCAACCGGCCCCGGTGGTGGGCTCCTTGAGTTCCTTGGGTTTCTGGGCCGGGATGGCCGGAACCAGCGCTTCGGTGCCGACCTCGCCGCCGGGGCCCTTGTCACCGTCGTCCGGCTCGGAGGTGTCCTCCCCGTCGAGCACCCTCTTCGCCTGCGCGGTGTCCAGGGCCCCCTCCCAGCGGGACACCGCGAAGACGGCGACGCAGTTGCCGAGCAGGTTGGTGACGACGCGCATCGAGTCCATGATGCGGTCCACGCCGAGCAGCAGCGCGACGGCCCCGGCGGGGATCGCCCCCAGGGACGAGGCGGTCGCGGACAGGGCGAGGAACGCCGAACCGGGGATGCCCGCCATGCCCTTGCTGGTCAGCATCAGCACCAGGACGACGGTGATCTGCTGGCCGAGGCTCAGGTCCACGCCCACGGCCTGGGCGATGAACAGGGTGCCGATGGACAGGTAGAGCGAGGCGCCGTCGAGGTTGAAGGAGTAGCCGGTGGGGAGCACCAGCCCCACGGCGTCGTCGCGGGCTCCGGCCCGGCGCAGCTTCTGCATCACGCGCGGCATGACCGACTCGGTGGACGCGGTACCGAGCGCGAGCAGCATCTCCTCGCGGATGTAGCGCAGGAACTTCCACAGGCTGAGCCCGGTGACGGCCTTCAGGGCGATGGCGAGCAGTGCGAGGAACAGCGCCGCGGCCACATAGCAGAGCACGATGAGCTTGGCGTACGTCCTCATCACGCCCAGGCCGTAGCTGCCGACCAGGTGGGCCATCGCGCCGAACACCGCGAGCGGGGCCAGCCGCATGATGAAGCCGACGACCGCGAAGATGATCTCCTGGGCCTGCTCGACGGCGGGCAGGATCTTCGGCACCTTGGTGTGCCCGACGTGCAGCAGGGCGGCGCCGACCAGACAGGCCAGGATGAGGACCTGGAGCAGCTCGTTCTCGGCGAAGGCGCCGACAAAACTCTGCGGCAGCGCGTTCAGGACGAACTCGGTCGTCGTGGGCAGATGGCCACCGCCCGTCGTCTCGTCCACCGCGGCGGCGTTCAGCGAGGAGGGGTCGACGTTCATGCCCTTGCCGGGGCCGACGACGTTGGCGGCCACGAGGCCGATGACCAGGGCGGCCGTGGAGGCGATCTCGAACCAGATGAGGGCCTTGACCCCGATCCGGCCGAATGCCTTCAGGTCACCGGCCTTGGCGATGCCGACGACGACCACGCAGAACACGAGCGGCGAGATCACCGTCTTGATGAGCCGGGTGAAACCGTCGCCGAGCGGCTGGAGAGCCGTGGCCGTGTCCGGCCACAGCTTTCCGACGACGATTCCGAGGACGAGGGCGCAGAGGACCTGCGCGAAGAGCGAGGTACGCAGGGTGCGGGCGACGCGCCGCGGCAGGGACGGTACAGACGGTGGCACGAGGCCTCCTAGGGGAACGGGAGACACAGAAGCCGGAGGGGACTTCTGCAATACGGAAAGCGGTTTCCGTGACCGAACACTCTGGAGGCTGTCTTGATCGCGCACAAGACCGCAACGTTTCAGCCATGTAAAAGCCCTGCGTGAGGCGCGTCACACGCGTCACACCCGTTGCCTCAGCAACGGCTGAGGTTCCCGGTGACCGCCCCCTGCGCCGTGGTCAGAGTGCGGTCGTGGCAGCCGCGCGAGCCGTACAGCCGGTAGCGCTCGCTGGTGGTGCCGACCGCCCGGCGCTGGTCGCGCGGCACGTTCGCCGTATACGTCGCGTCCCCGGTGTACGTGTCGTCCAGCCGCGACCACGCGGTGCGCCGCGCACCGCGCGTCTCGACGGTCATGGCGCGATCCCCGAGCGCCAGCACGGTGCGCAGCCGGTCGCCCGCGCCCAGGGTGGTCGTGCCGTCCATCGTGTAGGTGCGGTGGGTGCGCGTGGTGCGGCCGTCGACGGTCACCGACTCGTCGTCGCTCCAGGTGGCCTCCAGAGCGTCACGCGTCTCGCCGTCGGTCCAGCGGTGTGTGGAGGCGTGGGCGAGCGAGCGGCTGACAGTGGTCCTGACGCGGCCGTGCGACGTGTCGACGTAGCCGCCGACGGTCAGCCGGTGGGCACCATCGGTGTCGACCCGGTGCTCCGAACCGGGCGTGTACACCGACGAGTCGGTGAGGTCGCCCTCCCTGTGCACGGTGAGCTTGCCGGTGACCCGCTCGCGCTGCTCGTCCTGCCAGACGAGGACGTTCACGGGCGTGCTCCAGCCGGCCTGCCCCTCGGGCACGCCGACGACCGAGACCTCGACGCGGTGCGGGCGGCCGTCGTTGAGGATCCCGGCGAAGGGGGTGAGGTCGTAGGTGATCGGCTTGACGTCGAAGGCGCGCGGGCCCGGGATCACGTACCAGAGGAACGGGTTGGACCAGCCCCCGGTCCACACGGTCGGGAACGGTGCGGCGATGCCGGCGAGCCGGCCGTCCACGCTGACCCGCACCTCCCGGTACGGGCCCTGACCGGCCTTGCAGGAGTACGGCGCGGGCTCGGGCACCGTCAGGTACCAGTACTCCTCGCAGCCGCCGCCGGAGCCGGTCGCGTACACCTCGGCGACGATGCGCTCGCTGTTGCGCGGGGTCGTGAGGGCCGAGTCGCCGTCGAGGGTGAGGACCCGGTCGGGGCTCCTCCCGTCGGGGCGGCCCGGGTAGAACGTCAGCGTGACCTTGACGTCGAGGACGCCCGTGTAGGTGTCGTCGACGACATTGCCGATGAGCATCTCGACGTCCCGGCTCGTGCGGAAGGTCTCGCTGTAGCGCGTGACGTCCTTCTCCACGGACCACTCGATGCCGTCCGGTGAGGGCTGCGGCGTCGACGTCCGGAAGATCTCGACCCCGCCGACGTGGAGGTGGCCGAGCCGGTCGTACTGACGCCCCTTGACCTTGCCGTCGAGCCGCAGCACCACCTTGCTCCAGCGGGCTCCGCAGCCTTCGGGCGGGGTGTACGTGCCGCGGTACGGGGTGAAGTCACGGAACCGCGCCTGGGCGAGGGTGACTTCGCAGGACTTTCCAGCGGGCCTCTGGACGGGTGGGGCGGCCGTGACCGGGTCGTGCCAGTCGGTGCCGAACTCGGCTGGGGCACCGGCGGCCGGGGCCGGGACGTCCGCCGCACCGGCGGGTCCGGTGCCGAGGAGGGTGCTCGCCAGGAGGGCCGCTCCGGCAAGCATGGACATGACGATCCGTCTCTTCATGGGCGGTGTTCTACGGGGCCCCGGCCGCCTCCGCAATGAGTACCGGCCCGCCGGGGCAGCTCTGTTCCCGCCCTGTCGGCCGGTTCCGTTCGGTGGACGGAAAACCTGTTGCCTCCGACCACGCGGCGAGGCGAACCTGTCACGGTTTGCTGCCTTCGGCCGGACCCCATCCCCCTGACACGAGCCACTGGGACGTCATGCAGATTCAAGACCTTCCGTACCCCGACCCGGGTGTGCCCGACGCGCGTTCGGGTCCCCGATTCCTGTGGTGGCTCTTCCGCAATCAGCTGGGCGGTCAGCTCACCTCGCTGGCCTGGGGGCTGCTGCACTTCGCCTCCGTCGCCGCGCTGCCGTTCTGTGTCGGGGTCGCCGTGCAGGCCGTCGTCGACCGCTCCGGCACCCGGCTCGCCCTGGCCGGCGGCCTGCTGGCGCTGGCCTGCGTGGGCAACGCGGTCGGCGACACCTTCCTGCACCGCACCGCGATCACCAACTGGATCACGGCGGCCGCCCGCGTCCAGCAACTCCTCGCCCGCAAGGCCGCCCATCTGGGCTCGGCGCTGACCCGGCGGGTCGCGGCCGGAGAAGTGGTGGCGGTTTCGACGGGGGACGTCGAGAAGATCGGCTGGTTCGTCGAGGCCCTGTCCCGCTTCACCGCGGCCGTGGTCACCGTCCTGCTGGTCTGCGTCGGACTGCTCGTCTACCAGCCGGCGCTCGGCGTGGTCGTCGCCGTGGGGCTGCCCGCGCTGGCACTCGCCGTGCTGCCGCTGCTGCCCCGCGCCACCCGGCGCGCCGACACCCAGCGCGAGAAGGCCGGACGCGCCACCGAACTCGCCTCGGACACCGTCGCCGGCCTTCGCGTGCTGCGCGGCATCGGCGGCGAGGAGCTGTTCCTCGACCGCTACCGCAGCGCCTCCCAGGAGGTCCGCCACGCGGCCGTGCGCAGCGCCCGGATGTGGTCCCTGATCTCCGCGATCCAGGTCCTGCTGCCGGGACTGCTGCTCATCGCCGTCGTCTGGTACGGCGTGCGGCTGGCGCGCGAGGGCCGGATCACCGTCGGCGAACTGGTCACCGTCTACAGCTCGGTGATGGTCCTCACCTACCCGCTGCGGCACTTCGAGGAGATCGCCATGGCGTACTCCTTCTCCCGGCCCTCCGCCAAGCGGACCGCGGGAGTGCTGTCGCTCCAGCGGCCCACGGACACCGCCGGGTCGCGCGCCGCCGACGTCCCTTCCGGTGACCTGTACGACCCGCAGACCGGGCTGCTCGCACCCGCCGGCCGGCTCACGGCCGTGGTGTGCGGCGACCCGGACGCGGCGGGAGTGCTGGCGGAACGACTGGGCGGGCACCCGCCCCAGGAGGGCACCTCGGTGCTGCTGGGCGGTGTGCCGCTCGACGAACTGCCGCTGCACAGCGCCCGTACGGCCGTCCTCGTCCAGGACAAGGACCCGGTGCTGCTGTCCGGCACGTTGCGCGAGCTGCTCGACGTACCCGCGTCGGGTGCCGTCCCGCCCAAGGCGGCGCTGGCCGCCGCGCAGTGCGACGACGTGCTGGCCGCGCTGGTGCAGGGCTCGCTGGACGCCGCCGACCCCATGGACGCGCGGATCACCGAACGCGGCCGGTCCCTGTCCGGCGGTCAGCGGCAGCGGCTCGCGCTGGCCCGGTCGCTGATCACCGACCCGGAGGCGCTCGTCCTGGACGAGCCGACTTCGGCCGTCGACTCGCACACCGAGGCACGCATCGCGCAAGGCGTGCGGGAGTTGCGCGCGGGGCGCACGACCGTGGTGTTCACCTCCTCCCCGCTGCTGCTGGACCGCGCCGACCGGGTCGTGTTCCTGCACGACGGCGAGGCCGTGGCGGTCGGCGCCCACCGTGAGCTGGTGCGTACCGAGCCCCGCTACCGGGCGGTGGTCACGCGCGAGACGGACGACGAGCCCGCGCTGGACGGCTCCGTCGCCCTGAACGACGTACTGCAGGAACTGGAAGAGATCGAGGAGAAGGCATGATCGGCGTCGCGCCACCGGCGTACGACCCGGCGGCCCCGACCACGGCGAACACCCTGCCGGTCGGCGCCCCCGAGACCGTCCGCGCCTACGTGGCCGAACTGCTGCGCCGGCACCGGCGGGCGTTCCTGCTGCTGGTCGCCGTCAACACGGCCGCCGTGATCGCCTCGATGGCCGGTCCCTGGCTGCTGGGCGGACTGGTGGAGCGGGTGTCCGACGGGGCACGGGACCTGCGGCTGGAGCTCACGGCCGGGTTCTTCGTGGCCGCGCTGGCCGTCCAGGCCGTGTTCGTCCGTCAGGTGCGGCTGCGCGGCGCGATGCTGGGCGAGCGGATGCTGGCCGACCTGCGCGAGGACTTCCTCGTGCGGTCGGTCGGGCTGCCGCCCGGGGTGCTGGAGCGGGCCGGGACCGGCGACCTGCTGTCGCGCATCACGACGGACATCGACCGCTTGGGCAACGCCATGCGCGAGGCCGTGCCGCAGCTGTCGATCGGCGTGGTGTGGGTGGTCCTGCTGATGGGCGGTCTGGTGATCACGGCGCCGCCGCTGGCGCTCGCCGTGCTGCTCGCCCTGCCGCTGCTGATCGTCGGCTGCCGCTGGTACTTCCGGCGGGCCCCCTCGGCCTACCGTTCGGAGGCCGCCGGCTACGCCGCGGTGGCCGCCGCGCTCGCCGAGACCGTGGACGCCGGGCGCACCGTCGAGGCCCACCGCCTCGGCGACCGCCGCGTCGCGCTGTCGGAGCGCCGGATCCAGGAGTGGACGGCATGGGAGCGGTACACGCTCTGGCTGCGGTCGGTGCTCTTCCCGGTCGTCAACATCACCCACGTGACCGTGCTCGCCTCGGTCCTGATGATCGGCGGTGTGTTCGCCCTGCACGGGTGGATCGACGTCGGCCAGCTGACGACCGGCGCGCTGATCGCCCAGATGCTGGTCGACCCGGTGGGCATGATCCTGCGCTGGTACGACGAGCTGCAGGTGGCGCAGGTGTCGCTGGCCCGGCTCGTCGGGGTCCGGGACATCGAGCCGGACGCCGGGGATCCGTCGGTGGCCCCCCAGGGGCGTCATGTGCACGCCGAGCGGGTGCACTTCGGCTACCTGGAGGGCGTGGACGTCCTGCGCAAGGTGTCCCTGGAGGTCTCCCCCGGCACCCGGCTGGCCCTGGTCGGCCCCTCGGGTGCGGGCAAGTCCACGCTGGGCCGGCTGCTCGCCGGGATCTACGCGCCCCGGGAGGGCCGGATCACCCTGGGCAGCGCCGAGCTGTCCCGGATGCCCGCCGAGCGCGTCCGCTCCCATGTGGCCCTGGTGAACCAGGAGCACCACGTCTTCGTCGGGTCCCTGCGCGACAACCTCCGGCTCGCGAGGACCGGTGCCGTCGACGCCGAGCTGTGGGCGGCGCTGGGCGCGGTCGACGCGGACGGCTGGGCCCGGGCGCTGGAGGAGGGCCTGGACACCGAGGTCGGCTCGGGCGGGGTGGCGCTCACCCCGGCCCAGGCCCAGCAGATCGCGCTGGCCCGCCTGGTGCTGGCCGACCCGCACACGCTGGTCCTGGACGAGGCGACGTCGCTGCTCGACCCGCGCGCCGCCCGCAACCTGGAGCGGTCCCTGGCCCGCGTCCTCGACGGCCGCACCGTCGTCGCCATCGCGCACCGGTTGCACACCGCCCATGACGCGGACGTCATCGCCGTCGTCGAGAACGGCCGGATCAGCGAGCTGGGCAGCCACGAGGAGCTGGTCGTGGCGGACGGGGCGTACGCGGCGCTGTGGAGGTCGTGGCACGGGTGAGCCGTGGCCCGGGGGACGGGAGGAGCCCGTGGGCCGACGGACGGGACGAGCGGGAAGGGGCGGGGAGGGGCACTCGCTCCGGGGCCGCCGCGTCCTTGGCGTTGCGCGGTCCCGAGCCGGGGTGGAAGGCTGGAATCAGGCACCGGCTCGGGGAACGCCCGGGAACCAGCGGTTCGGGCGGTGTCAGTGCTCCGTGCGGCGGCGGCCCGGCACGGGCCCCGTGAGAACGGGCCCGTCCCCACCCCCTGGAGGTACCCGTGAACAGCTCCGACGGCTGGGGAGACGACGTCTACCAGCCGGACCAAGACGAGCAGAGGGAGGACACGGGGCTGCTCGACGCCGAGGACACCCTGGAGAACGACGGCGTCGACGATCCCCTGGACCGGGGCTGGTCCCCTCCCGAGCGGCCCTGGGCCGTGGAGCATCTCGGAGTGACGGCGGCCGAGCGGCAGCGGGGCGAGACGCTGGACCAGCGGCTCTCCGAGGAGCTGCCGGATGCCGCCGCCCCCGACGGCGACGGTCTCGGGGACTGCGAGGGCACCGACGGGGAACTCCTGGACAACGAGGTCGGCGCCGCGCGCTCCGGCCGGCTCGTGGCACCCGACGAGGGCGCCCACGAGGACGAGGAGGAGGCACTGGTCGCCATGGACGTGGGCATCGACGGCGCCGCGGCGTCGGCCGAGGAGGCCGCCGTGCACATCGTCGACGAGGACACCCTGTCCGGCTGATCACAGAACCGGCCCGAGCCGTTCGAGGAGCATGCATGCAGCAGGACAAGCAGCCCGACTACCACCCCGTCGTCTTCCGCGACCGCGCCGCCGGGTACGCGTTCCTCACCCGGTCCACCGCCACCAGCGACCGGACCATCGAGTGGGACGACGGCGAGACCTACCCGGTCGTGGACGTGGAGATCTCCTCGGAGAGCCACCCCTTCTACACGGGCAAGGCCCGCACGGTCGACTCGGAGGGCCGGGTCGCCGCGTTCGAGCGGCGCTACGGCGGCGGCTGAGGCTCGGCGGCGGCTGACGCTCGGCTTCGGGGGCCGCGCTCAGATGACGTTGAGCGCCGCCGCGCAGCCCACCCCGCCGAGCAGCATGAACACCGGCATCAGCACCTTGAGCTCGACCCAGCTGCCCGCCCGGAACCGCATGGCCTTCGGCGGCCCGATCGGGTACCAGCGCTTGCGCCCGACCGGGATGGGCCACAGGATCGGGCAGCCGGACACGGTGAGCGCGTCCCCGATGTCGTGCACGATCGCCCCCAGCACCACCGGCAGCCCCAGCCACAGGTACTCCTGGCCCGGCGCCGTGAACAGCCAGTCCGCGCCGTTGCCCGGCTTGTCCAGGACACCCGCGAGGATCCACGCGGTGGTCGCGGCCAGCAGCCACACCAGGACCTCGCTGCTGGAGCCGCGCGTCGCCCGCCACAGCAGGCCCTCGATGGCCAGGACCATGTGCACGAAGAGGATCGCGAGCACGCCCCAGCGGTCGCTGGTGATCGCCACGGCGGAGGTGCCCGCACCGATCAGTACCGCCCACAGCCAGGTGTGCGTGAGGGTGCGGTGCCCGCCGGAGCGGCGCGGGTCGCCCTGCTTCCTGGTGGCCTTGTAGACGGCGTAGGACAGCTTGTCGACGATCTCGCACAGCCAGCGCGACACCGGTCCGAAGGACCGGGAGATGGTCGCCGCCTTGTGGTCGAGGTCCGGGGCGAGGGCGGCTCCGGCGCAGATCAGGGCACCGACGAGGAGGACCGGCCAGGGCATCGGGTGCCCGGCCGCCGCGGCGGCCGCACCGACACCGAGCCAGGCGGCCGCTCCCGACAGTGAGTGTGCTGGTCCCATCATGGCCGCTGCCCGCCCCATTCCTCATGTGCCGCTGTCCAGTTGACCGGGCGCGCTGACGTCCCGCCGGCGCCCCAGCGTAGCGTTCGTGATCTTCGGGCCCGCAGCCGATTCCCGCATCGGGCATCGGGCCAGGCAAGATGGGGGGCGTGACCCTCATCGATCAGCTGCCGCGGACCGCCGACCCCGACGCCTTGTACGAAGCCTTCGAGTCGTGGGCCGGAGAGCGGGGGCTCACGCTCTACTCCCACCAGGAGGAGGCGCTGATCGAGGTGGTCTCCGGTGCGAACGTGATCGTGTCGACACCCACCGGCTCCGGCAAGAGCATGATCGCGGCGGGCGCGCACTTCGCGGCTCTCGCCCGGGACGAGGTCACCTTCTACACCGCCCCGATCAAGGCTCTGGTGTCGGAGAAGTTCTTCGAGCTGTGCAAGATCTTCGGCACCGAGAACGTCGGCATGCTGACCGGCGACGCGTCCGTGAACGCCGACGCCCCCGTGATCTGCTGCACCGCCGAGGTGCTGGCGTCGATCGCGCTGCGCGACGGCAAGGACGCGGACGTCGGCCAGGTCGTGATGGACGAGTTCCACTTCTACGCCGAGGGGGACCGCGGCTGGGCCTGGCAGATCCCCATCCTGGAGCTGCCGCAGGCGCAGTTCGTCCTGATGTCGGCGACGCTCGGCGACGTCTCCTTCTTCGAGAAGGACCTGACCCGCCGCACGAACCGCCCGACCGCGGTGGTCCGCTCGGCGACCCGGCCGGTGCCGCTGTCCTACGAGTACCGCTACACCCCGCTCACCGAGACGCTCACCGACCTGCTGGCGGCCCGGCAGGCGCCCGTGTACATCGTGCACTTCACCCAGGCGCAGGCCGTGGAGCGGGCGCAGGCGCTGATGAGCATCAACATGTGCTCGCGTGAGGAGAAGGAGAAGATCGCCGAGCTGATCGGCAACTTCCGCTTCACCACCAAGTTCGGCCGCAACCTCTCCCGTTACGTCCGGCACGGCATCGGTGTGCACCACGCCGGCATGCTGCCCAAGTACCGCCGTCTGGTGGAGAAGCTCGCGCAGGCCGGTCTGCTGAAGGTCATCTGCGGCACGGACACGCTCGGCGTGGGCGTCAACGTCCCCATCCGCACGGTGCTGTTCACGGCCCTCACCAAGTACGACGGCACCCGTGTGCGCACCCTGCGGGCCCGGGAGTTCCACCAGATCGCCGGCCGGGCCGGACGGGCCGGGTACGACACGGAGGGCTTTGTCGTCGCGCAGGCGCCCGAGCACGTCGTCGAGAACGAGAAGGCCCTCGCCAAGGCGGGCGACGATCCGAAGAAGCGCCGCAAGGTCGTTCGCAAGAAGGCCCCGGAGGGCTTCGTCGCGTGGTCGGAGCAGACCTTCGAGAAGCTCATCGGCTCCGAACCGGAGCCGCTGAGCTCCCGGTTCCGGGTGACGCACACCATGCTGCTGTCGGTGATCGCCCGCCCCGGCAACGCCTTCGAGGCGATGCGCCGGCTGCTGGAGGACAACCACGAGCCGCGCAAGCAGCAGTTGCGGCACATCCGCCGCGCCATCGCGATCTACCGTTCGCTGCTGGACGGCGGCATCGTCGAGAAGCTCGACGATCCGGACGCCACCGGCCGCGTCGTGCGCCTCACGGTCGACCTCCAGCAGGACTTCGCGCTCAACCAGCCGCTGTCCACGTTCGCGCTCGCCGCGTTCGAACTGCTCGACCCCGAGTCGCCGTCGTACGCGCTCGACATGGTGTCCGTCGTGGAGTCGACCCTGGACGACCCGCGGCAGATCCTCGCCGCCCAGCAGAACAAGGCGCGCGGCGAGGCCGTCGCCGCGATGAAGGCCGACGGCGTGGAGTACGAGGAGCGCATGGAGCGCCTCCAGGACATCACGTACCCCAAGCCCCTGGAGGAGCTGCTCTTCCACGCGTACGACACGTACCGCAAGAGCCACCCCTGGGTCGGGGACCATCCGCTGTCGCCGAAGTCGGTCATCCGCGACATGTACGAACGGGCGATGTCCTTCACCGAGTTGGTGTCCCACTACGAGCTGGCCCGCACCGAGGGCATCGTGCTGCGCTATCTCGCCAGCGCCTTCAAGGCCCTCGACCACACCGTCCCGGACGACCTCAAGTCCGAGGACCTCCAGGACCTGATCGCCTGGCTGGGTGAGATGGTGCGCCAGGTCGACTCCAGCCTGCTGGACGAGTGGGAGCAGCTGGCCAACCCGGCGGAGATGACCGCCGAGGAGGCCCAGGAGAAGGCCGACGAGGTCAAGCCGGTCACCGCCAACGCGCGCGCCTTCCGCGTCCTGGTCCGCAACGCCATGTTCCGCCGCGTGGAACTGGCCGCACTCGACCACGTCGGGGAACTGGGCGAGATGGACGGGGAGTCCGGCTGGGACGCCGACGCGTGGGGCGAGGCGATGGACAAGTACTGGGACGAGTACGAGGATCTCGGCACCGGCCCCGACGCCCGCGGCCCCAAGCTGCTGCTCATCGAGGAGGAGCCGGAGAACGCCCTGTGGCGGGTCCGGCAGATCTTCCACGACCCGAACGGCGACCACGACTGGGGCATCAGCGCGGAGGTCGACCTCACCGCCTCGGACGCGGAGGGCCGGGCCATCGTCCGCGTCACCGACGTCGGCCAGCTGTGACGGGCCGGGCAGCAGCGAGCACAGGAGAATCCCACCCATGACGACGAACCCGGCCGACAGGCTCGTCGACCTGCTCGACCTGGAGCAGATCGAGGTCAACATCTTCCGCGGCCGCAGCCCGGAGGAGTCCTTGCAGCGGGTCTTCGGCGGCCAGGTGGCGGGGCAGGCGCTGGTCGCCGCGGGCCGCACCACGGAGGGCGACCGTCCCGTGCACTCGCTGCACGCCTACTTCCTGCGCCCGGGCCGGCCGGGCGTGCCGATCGTCTACCAGGTCGAGCATGTGCGCGACGGGCGGTCGTTCACCACCCGGCGGGTCACGGCCGTGCAGCAGGGCCGCACGATCTTCAACCTCACCGCCTCCTTCCACAAGCCGGAGGAGGGCAGCTTCGAGCACCAGCTGCCGCCGGCCCGCAAGGTCCCGGACCCGGAGTCCCTGCCCACGGTCACGGACGAGATCCGGGAGCACCTGGGCGCGCTGCCCGAGCAGCTGGAGCGGATGGCCCGGCGCCAGCCCTTCGACATCCGCTACGTGGACCGGCTGCGCTGGACCGCCGCGGAGGTGGAGGACGCCGAGCCGCGCAGCGCCGTGTGGATGCGCGCGGTCGGACCGCTCGGCGACGACCCGCTCGTGCACACCTGCGCCCTCACCTACGCCAGCGACATGACCCTGCTGGACGCCGTCCGCATCCCGGTGGAGCCGCTGTGGGGCCCGCGCGGCTTCGACATGGCCTCGCTCGACCACGCGATGTGGTTCCACCGCCCGTTCCGCGCGGACGACTGGCTCCTCTACGACCAGGAGTCACCGATCGCCGTCGGCGGCCGTGGTCTGGCCCGCGGCCGGATCTACGACCGTGAGGGCCGGCTGGTCGTGTCCGTGGTGCAGGAGGGGCTCTTCCGGAAGCTGGGCTGACCTGGCCGTTCGACGATCGGGGCCCCGTGCGCCGGGGTTCCGATCGCGCCCCTGACCGGATCCGGAGACCATGGCAGGAGCAGGCACTGCCGACGTCGCACGCCCGCCGGTCCGGGAGGTGGCCACGCTGCACACCGTGCTCCCCGTCGTGTTCGCGATCTGCGCGGCCTTCAGCAACGCCGTGGCGACCGTGCTGCAACGCAAGGCCGCGCTCACCGTGCCCGCCTCCCAAGGATTGCGGGCCGGGCTGATCGTCGACCTGCTGCACCGGCCCGTATGGCTGGCCGGCATCCTCGCGGTGATCGGCGCCGCCGTCTGCCAGGCGCTGGCGCTGGCCACCGGGCCGCTGACGATCGTGCAGCCGCTGTTCGTGCTGGAACTGCCGCTCACCCTCATCGTCGCCTCCCTGCTGATGCACCGGCATCTGCCGGGCATGGGCTGGCTGGCCGTGACGGTGGTGGTGGCCGGTCTGGCGGTCGCGCTCGCCGCCGCCTCCCCCGCCGGCAACCGCACCCATGTGGCGCTGGACCGCTGGATTCCCGCGCTCGCCGTGTGCGCGGGGGCGGTCGTCGCCCTGGCTCTCGCGGCCCTGCGACGCCCGGAGGGCCGGGCCCGGGCGGCCTGCCTGGGTGCCGCGACGGCCATCAGCTACGCGGTGACCGCCGCGCTGATGAAGGCCGCCACCCACATCCTCGACGAGCAGGGCCTCGTGGGTTTCCTCACCGCCTGGCAGACGTACGCCTTCGCCGCCACCGGTGTGTGCGCGCTGTTCTTGCTGGAGAACGCCATGCAGGCCGGCCCGCTGGTCGCCTCGCAGCCCGCACTCACCCTCGGCGACGCCCTGGTGAGCTTCGCCCTCGGCATCACCCTGTACGAGGAGACCATCCGCACCGGGTGGTGGCTGCTGCCCCAGGTGTTCGGCGTCGCGCTGATCGCCGTGGGGGTTCTCGCACTGGCGCGGATTCCGTTCACGCAGTCGCTGGTGGCCCCGGACGAGGAGCGCGAGAGCGCGGCGGCACCCTGAGCGAAGGAGGTCCACGATGGGACGCCTCAGTGAGCGGGTGGCGATCGTCACCGGCGGGGCCGGAGGCATCGGAACCGCGGTGGCACGTGCCCTCGCGGCCGAGGGCGCCTTTGTGGTGGTCGCCGACATCCGGGACGCCGAGGGAGTGGACCTCGCGGCCGGGCTCGGCGGCCGGGCCCGCTTCCTGCACCTGGACGTCACCAGCGAGGACGACTGGCGGCGGGCGCTGGCCGAGACGGAGCGGGACCTGGGCCCGGTCTCGGTCCTCGCCAACATCGCGGGGATCATCGACTGGGGCCCGATGGAGGAGCAGAGCCCCGCGTCCTTCCGCCGGGTCGTGGACGTCAACCTCACGGGGGCCTGGCTGGGCATGCGCGCGGTCGCACCGTCGCTGCGCCGGGCCGGGGGCGGCGTCATCGTCAACATGTCCTCTCTGGCGGGGCTGACCGCCTACGCCGGTGTCGGCGCGTACGCGGCCAGCAAATGGGGACTGCGCGGACTGACCAAGGCCGCCGCTCTGGAGCTGGCGCCCGACCGGGTCCGGGTCTGCTCGGTCCATCCCGGCGCCATCCGCACCCGTATGACGGCCGGCTTCGGTGACGCCTACACGGCGGGGCAGCCCATCCCCCGGTTCGGAGAGCCCGAGGAGGTCGCCCGCATGGTGCTCTTCATCGTCACCGACGCGACGTTCTCGACGGGCTGCGAGTTCATCGTGGACGGCGGCATTCTGGCCGGGGCGCCGGCCGTCCTGACCCCCGGTGAGTGAGCCGCCGAGGCGCCCAGCCGCAGGGCCGCGAAGACGCCCCGCGCCTGACCGGCCGGCCGACCAGCCCTGACCGGGTCACCCGTCGGGCTGGCACTGAGGGCACCACACCGTGCCCCGCCCGGCCATACGGGACCTGCGCAGGCCGCTGCCGCACCGCGGGCACCTGGGGTCCCGGTCGGCCCGGTGGCCGGTGAGCCAGGAGTCACGCGGCGGTACGCAGCCGGCGGTGACGGACGAGCGCAGGGTGCGGCGCATCTCGACGTAGAGGCGACGGCGGTCCTCCTGGGTCAGGTCACGCGCCCCGCGGTCGGGGCGCAACCGGGCCCGCCACAGGATCTCGTCGGCGAGGAGATTGCCGAGCCCGGCGAGAACGGACTGGTCGGTGAGAGCCGTCTTGAGGCTCCCGCGGCGCGACGAGAGCACCTCCTCGAACTCCGCACGCTCCACCGCCAGCGCGTCGGGCCCCTGCCGCCGCAGCAGCCGCTCGATGTCGGACTCGTCGTGGGCCAGCCAGAGCCCCTGCAGCTTGCGCTGGTCGCGGAAGCGCAGCTGACGGCCACCGCCCAGGGTGAACAGGACGCGGTCATGCGCCTCGACGGGATCATCGGCATGCCCGCACACCAGCCGCCCGGTCATGCCGAAGTGCAGGACGAGGGTGGGGCCGCCGGTGCGGGCGAGCAGCCACTTGCCGTGCCGCTGCGGCGTCCCGAGCCGCCGCCCCTCCAGGGCGTCCCGCAGCCGCCGGGCGTCGACCCCGTGCAGGACGCCCGTGTCCCGCACGTCGACCCGCCGGATGACGCGTCCTTTCGCGCAGGACTCGAGCACCTGCCGGAAGCCCTCGACGTCGGGGAGCTCGGGCACGACCGGTGTGTCAGGTTTCCTGGAGGACGGACAGCACGTTCCCCGCGGGGTCGGTGAACCAGGCGATCAGCGGGCCGCCGCCGCGGAAGATGCCCTTGTCGTCCGTCTTGAGGTGGTCGTAACTCTCGAAACGCACCCCTCTGCTGGTCAGCTCGTCGACCGCTGCCTCGATGTCGTCCACCGGGAAGTTGAGGATGGTGAACGCCGCCGGGGTGTGGTCCGGCTTGGGGTAGACCAGGATGTCCCGGTCCCCCGCGAGGTGCAGGAGCAGCATTCCGTTCTCCTCCGACACCCGGAGCCCGAGCGTGTCGGCGTAGAACGCCCTGGCCGCGTCGATGTCGTTCACCGAGAACCCGCTGAACGCCTTCGTCTTACCGAACATGGTCGCCTCCCGGACACAGTCTGCTCAGGGTGGGACCCGGGCGCATCCGGAAACTCATCGGTCAGCGGGCCGACCAGCGGTGATGCGGTACCGCCGGGGTCACCCGGCCGACCTCCGGCCTCTGCGACGGAACCGGCTCAGCAGGCCGTGCGGAGGAGTGGGGTCCAGGGGCGCGGGCCGCTCCGCCGCCGGCGCCGGGGGTGGCGCGTGCGGATCG
This sequence comes from Streptomyces hawaiiensis, assembly GCF_004803895.1. Classification (NCBI taxonomy): domain Bacteria; kingdom Bacillati; phylum Actinomycetota; class Actinomycetes; order Kitasatosporales; family Streptomycetaceae; genus Streptomyces; species Streptomyces hawaiiensis. The sequence continues at coordinate 1,335,674 of NZ_CP021978.1, forward strand.
GGGCCTGCCTGAGGTTTCGGAGGTGGCGCGAGCGGATCGAGACCTGCCGGAGGTGTCGGAGGTGAGGCGAGCGGATCGATGCCTGCCGGAGGTGTCGGGGAAAGTGCCTCCGCCACGGGGTGGTGCTTTCGGGCCGTCTCCATCGTGTGGGCCAGGTCCGCGCGGAACCAGGACACTTCGTCCGGCTCGCTCGCCGTCATGAGCGTCTCGGCCAGCTCGGCGGTGGGTGAACCGGGAGCGCCGTGCGCCGGGAGCCGGGGGCGGCAGCGGTCCAGACGGGCGCGCTCGTGGGGATCCTGGACGACGTCCGCCACGTCGACCGGGTCGAGGAGACAGGCGACCGCTGCCGCGCGCGCCCAGGGGTCGTCCCCCGCCTGCCGCGTCAGGAATCCGACGTGGCGCCCCCGCCAGTTGCGGGGCCGCCGGTCCATCCCCGCCTTCAACCCTTCCCGGATCTCCGCGGGTGTGCGACGGGCGGTCAGTAGCCGGGCGTTGCTCCCCTCCGCCGCGAACTGCCTCAGCTCTTCGGCCAGATACCGCCAGACAACCGTCCGATAGCGGTTGATGTAGAACGCCACCGGAACCAGCAGGCCATAGCGCGCGAGGCTCGTGAACCTGGTGGGCGTCACCTCCATGAGCTGGGCGCCCTCGGTGGTACCGGCGGTCGCGACGCGCTCGCGCAGGACGTCCGGGAAGCCGTCACCGGAGCGCAGCCGGTCGATCTCGGCCCGGGCCACGCGCCGGCCCCCGCCGCCTTCGTCGGGAACGGTCCGGATGAGCCCCAGGTTCACCGCGAGGTCGAACTCGCTCCGCTTGAGGTCCAGTTCGCGGGCGGCCCGGCTCGGGGCGCAGGTGAGGCGGTCGGGTGTGGTGCCGGTGCGTGACATGGTCGGTCTCCCCCGTGGAGTCAGCGGCTCACGCCGTGTGCGGTCGCCGTGAAAAAACCGTAGCCGCTTCGGCGGATCTCGTGGCGAGCCTGTGGATAACTCCACGGGGAATGACAAACGTGCAGGTCAGAGGTCCGCGATCGGTTTTGGTTCGGGCTGGCGGGCATCGACGTCGAGGTGCTCGCCGACCCGGTTGACCAGCAGTGTCATCTCGTAGGCGATCTGGCCGATGTCGGCCTCCGCGCCGCTGAGGACGCACAGACAACTGCCCGTTCCGGCCGCGGTGACGAAGAGCACCGCGTCGTCGAACTCGATCATCGTCTGGCGTACGCTGCCCGCGCCGAAATGCCGTCCGGAGCCCTTGGCCAGGCTGTGCAGCCCGGACGACACGGCCGCGAGGTGCTCAGCGTCCTCGCGGCGCAGTCCGGTGCTCGCGCCGGTCACCAGGCCGTCGTTGGACAGGACCAGTGCGTGCCGCACTTCATGGACACGCTCGGTCAAGTCGTCCAGCAGCCAGTCGAGTCCCTGGTTCTGCGCCATCTTCCGTTCTCCCCGTTTTCTCCCCGTGCGATTCCCCTCCTGGCCGGAGGATCTCCATCTCAGACTTCCCCACGACCGCGGTCGGGGCAAGGAGGATGGGAGCCATGGCAGAGAAGATGACCGACACGCAATGGCGGGAGTTCGTTTCCCACGGCACCCGCACCGCGAAGCTGTCCACCGTCCGGGCCGACGGCAGCCCGCACGTGGCTCCGATCTGGTTCCTGCTGGACGGGGACGAGGTGGTGTTCAACACCGGCAAGGACACGGTGAAGGGGCGCAACATCGTCCGGGACGGCCGGATCGCCCTGTGCGTGGACGACGACCGGCCGCCGTACTCCTTCGTGGTGCTGCGGGGCCGCGCCCGTGTCTTGGAAGACCTCGACGAGCTACGGCACTGGGCCACCCGGATCGGTGCCCGGTACATGGGCGAGGAGCGGGCCGAGGAGTTCGGCGCGCGCAACGGCGTCCCCGGCGAACTCCTCGTCCGTGTCACCGTCGACAGGGTGCTGGCGGAGCGGGACGTCGCGAACTGAGCGCGAACCACCACGGGTACGCCCTCCGCCTCAGGTCAGCCGACCGAGTCGAGCAGCCGGACGGTGTGCATCCGCCCGGCGTACTCGACGAGCCGGATCAGCACCTCCTTTCCCGAGTCGCGGTCGCGGGCGTCGCACAGCACCACGGGGGTGCCCTTGTCGAGGTCGAGGGCGCGCGAGACGTCCGGGGCCCCGTGCTGCCGGGCACCCGCGAAGCAGTTGACGGCCACGACGAACGGGATGCGCCGGTGCTCGAAGTAGTCGACCGCGGGGAAGCAGTCCTCCAGGCGACGGGTGTCCGCGAGGACGACCGCGCCGAGCGCCCCTTGCGACAACTCGTCCCACAAGAACCAGAACCGGTCCTGGCCCGGCGTGCCGAACAGGTACAGGGAGAGACCGGACCGGATGGTGATGCGCCCGAAGTCCATGGCGACGGTCGTGGTCGTCTTGTGGGCCACGCCGCCGATGTCGTCCACCGACTGGCCCGCTTCGCTGAGGAGTTCCTCGGTGCGCAGCGGCCGGATCTCGCTGACGGCGCCTACCAGGGTGGTCTTGCCCACGCCGAATCCGCCGGCGACCAGAATCTTCAACGCCAGTGCGGCGGTCTCGCCGCCCGGGGCGTCGGAGTGCTCGGAGACCATTGATCACTTCTCTCAGGAGTGCCGGGTGTCGTGAGTGCGTGGGTGGTGTGGGTTCCGTCAGTGCGGGGTGGTGTGCGTCCAGCCCCAGCCGGTGTGTGGGCGGTGGACGTTCGGCTACAGCGCTCTCAGGCCCTCGATCACCTCGCGCAGGATGCGTTCGTCGGGCAGCTGCGCCGGTGGTACGGGGCGGCTGACGGTGACGCAGCCGAGTTCCAGGAGGTCGCCGAGGAGGACCCTCACCACGCCGACGGGCAGGTCCGCGCCGGCCGCGAGTTCGGCGACCGACTGGGTTTCCGGGCGGCACAGGTCGAGGAGGTTGCGGTGTTCGGGGCCGAGCGGGGCGTCGTCCACTCCGGGTGCGCCCGGGTCGAGCGTGACCAGGGCGATCAGGTCGAACCGAACGCCCGTGGGGCCGGGCCGGGTGCGTCCGCCCGTCATGGCGTAGGGGCGGACGAGCGGTCCGGCCTCGTTGTCGTACCACTGGCTGCCCTGCTCGCGCGGGGCGCCCGTCATGTCCTCGGTCATCTGTGCGGACCGTTCTCCCGGTTCATCCTGCGGCGGGGGGCCGCGCGGCCACGCGGGGCGCCGTGCCGAGGTGCTCGCCGACGCGCTTGACCAGGCGTGCCATCTCGTAGGCCACGAGGCCGATGTCGGCGGTGACGGCGGTGAGGAGGGCGAGGCAGGAGCCGTCGCCCGCGGCGGCCACGAACAGGAAGCCCTCGTCCATCTCCACCATGGTCTGGCGGACCCCGCCGGCGCCGAAGTGCCGTCCCGCTCCCTTGGCGAGGCTGTGGAAGCCCGAGGCGACCGCGGCGAGGTGCTCGGCGTCCTCGCGGCGCAGGCCGGTCGAGGCACCCACGGCGAGGCCGTCGTTGGACAGCACCACGGCGTGCCGGATGTCGCTCACGCGGAGCACCAGATCGTCCAGCAGCCAGTCGAGTCCGCCGGAGGGCGGGGCGGACTGTGTGCTCGGGTCCTGGATCATGCGGGGTCTCCTTCGCTGCTGTCGCTGCCCGTGGCGGGGCCGGGAGTGGTGGCGCGGCCGGGTTGCCTGCCGCCGCCGCGCGCCCAGCCGGCGCGGTAGGCCGCCATGCGGTCCCGTACGAGTTCGGGGGTGCGCTCGTCGTCCCGGAAGGCAGGTGCCGGTGGCTGCTCCTCGGGGCGTTCGTCGCGCAGTTGGGGAGCCAGGCTGGCCTGTCGTACGCGGCGCGGGAGGTCGTCGGAGTCTTCGGGCTGCTGCGGCGGGCGGTGCAGTCGCAAGGTGGCGACTCCTGGGGGTGGGGTCTGGCTCGGGGTCTCCAGGTGACGCGGACCGTCCGCGTGACGGGAGATGTGAGCGTGAACCGAGATGTCCGCGTGCAGCGAGGCCTTGGTCTCCGCTGCGGTCGGTACGGGGGCCACGAGGGCGCGCCGGTCGGTCTGGGCGGGTACGGCGTCCTGACGGGGGGTGTCGTCGGGCACGCGCGCGTAGGCGCGTGCCTCGGGCTGCCGCGCGGGTTCCGCCGCCTCGGGGGATCGTTCAGCCGCGCCTGTGTGGAGCAGGGCGGTGGGCAGCAGGACGACCGCGGTGGTGCCGCCGTACGGGGAGGTCCTCAGGTGGACCTTGACGTCGTGCCGGGCGGCGAGCCTGCTGACCACGAACAGGCCGAGCCGGTCGCTGTCGAAGAGGTCGAGCGCCTCGGACTGGGCGATGCGGCGGTTGGCTTCGGCGAGGGTCTCCTTGCCCATGCCGAGGCCGCGGTCCTCGACCTCGACGGCGTAGCCGTTGCCGACGGGTTCGCCGGTGACGCGCACGCGCGTGTGGGGCGGGGAGAACTGGGCGGCGTTCTCGATGATCTCGGCCAGCAGGTGCGTGAGGTCGGCGACGGCCGCGCCGGCCACGGCTGCCTCGGGGAGTTGCCTTACCTCCACGCGCGCGTAGTCCTCCACTTCGGAGACGGCCGCGCGGACCACGTTCGTCAGGGAGACCGGCATGCGCCAGGCCCGGCCGGGGGCGGCTCCGGAGAGGATGATCAGGCTCTCCGCGTGGCGCCGCATGCGGGTGGTGAGGTGGTCGAGGCGGAAGAGGTCGCTCAGCTCGTTCGGGTCGTCGGAGCGGCGTTCCATGCTGTCGAGGAGGGCGAGCTGCCGGTGGACGAGGATCTGGCTGCGGCGGGCTAGGTTGACGAAGACGCCGGAGATGCCGCTGGCGAGTTCGGCGCGTTCCACGGCGGCCCGCAGCGCGGCGCGGTGCACGGTGGTGAGAGCCTCGGCGACCTGCCCGGTCTCGTCCTCCGCGGGGGCTCCCGGCGGGGCCTCGGCGCGGATGTCGACCTCCTCGCCCGCGCGCAGTTTCCGCATGGCGTCGGGGAGTTTGCGCCGGGCGATCTCCAGGGCGCCGTTGCGCAGGCTGACCAGTTCCACCACGAGGCCGCGCCCGATGCGCACGGAGATGACGAGCGAGGCGGCGACGGCGGCGAGGCCGAGCAGGACGGCGGCACCGGCCGGGGTGAGCAGCCCTCGGGTGAACGGGTCGGCCCGCTCCGCGACCCCGCGTGCCGCGTCGTCCTCGATGACGCGCATGCCGTTCTGCACGGGCGCGTGGGCCGTGTTCCAGGTGCTCTCGGGTGCCGCGTCCACCGCCTTCGTGCCCGGCCCGCCGGCGAGGACCTCGTCCTCGGCATCGCCCAGGCCGGTGTAGGCGCTGCTGTCGGCGAGGGCGTCCCAGGCGGAGCGCTCGGGGCCGCTCAGGTCAGCGACGGCCGACTCGGTGAGCGTGCGGCGCACGTCGACGGCGCCGGTGAAAAGCCGGAGCCGCTCCCCGGTCAGGGCGCCGTCCAGGCGGGCGCTCGCCAGCACCGCGTCCTCCTGGGCCAGCGCTTCGCCCGCGCGGGCGAATTCGAGCAGCACGCGCGCGTCGGAGCCGAGGTCGGCGTCCCTGATGCCGGTGAGGGCGCCGCCGACGTCGAAGGCGGCCGAGATGGTCCGGGTGTAGCGGTCGTACGTCTCGGCCCAGCCCGCCCGCCGGTCCCGCACGGCGGTGCGCAGCGGCCGCAGTTGCTCGGCACCGGAGACGAACGCCTTCAGCCGCTGGGCGACTCCGGCGGGCAGCTCCCCGCTGTCGGCGACGGTGGTGTCCTTGCCGAGCCGCAGTTTCGCGACGGCCCGGTCGGTGCGCCGGGCGAGGTCGTCCAGTTCGCCGGTGCGGACGCTGGACGGCTCGGTGGCGTGGCGTACGGCGGCCGCGCGTTCGGCCTGGAGGGCGGCGACGGCGGCGGAGACGGGGCCGCGGACCGTGGCGTCGACGCGCTGGACCTGCCGCAGCCGGGAGACGTCCTGCGCGGTGGTGACGGTGGCGTAGGCCCACAGGGCCAGGAGGGAGACGACCGGCACCATCAGCAGGCAGACGATCTTGGCGCGCACGGTGCGGGGGCGTATGTGCCAGCGCTCCGCGCGCGTGGGCGCCACGTCCGGCGCGGCCTCCGCGGGCGTGTCGGGGCTCTCGTCGGCCGGTGGCCCGGCGTGCGCACGGCGACCGCGCACGGGCTGGGGCGGCGGCTCGGCGCCGGCTGTGGCGGTCCTACGGGGTGTTCGCATGGACTCCTCGCTCGGGAGTGGGTCGGGGGCGTGCGGGCCGGCGTCCTGGCTGGGGCGGCGCGCTGCCGTCCGAGCGCGCCGTAGGGCTCAGGGCGCCGTTGGGTGGTGAGCGCACCGTCGGGCGCAGAGCGGACGGGCCGGGTGGGGGCGAGCCGGGTGACGGCGGGCCGGGTGAGGGTGGGCCGTTCAAGCCGCTGGTGGCGCCACCTTGGCCGCTGGACCGGCCCTCCTGACCGCCGGCCCTCCTGACCGGCAGGTGCACTGTCCGTGAGCCCGCGCCCCGCACCGCCCGGGCCGTCAGCCGCCGTCAGCGGTCACCCGCGCGGCTGGGGGGCAACGCTCCGCACCGGCCGCTGGGCCGAGGCGGACGCCGCGCGCTCTCCCGCCGTCGGCGACAGCGCGACGAAGGCCGAGGTCAGGAAGAGATAGGAGCCGAGGCCGACGGCGAGGGGGAAGATGAACTGCATCGCCGTGGCCCCGGGGAGGGCATCCCCGGAGGGCGTGACGCGCACGCCCACCGCGAACATCCCGGTGTAGTGCATGCTGCTGACGGCCGCCCCCATGATCAGCGAGGCGATGGTGACCGCCACGGGCGACTTGATGTTGAGGGCCGCCCACAGGGCCGCCGTCGCGGCGACGACGGCGATCAGGACGGAGAGCCCGACGAGCAGCGGGTCGTAGCTCACGTCGCCGTGCAGACGGACGGCCGCCATGCCCAGGTAGTGCATGCTCGCGACGCCGAGGCCGGTGGTCAGCCCGCCGACGAGCAGGGCCCGGCCGCGGTCCCTGCTGTAGCCGATGGCGAAGACGCCGGCACAGACGACGACCATGGCGACGAGCAGGCTCAGCAGAGTGAGCGGCACGTCGTAGCGGATGTCGGTGCCGGTGACGCCGAAACCGAGCATGGCCACGAAGTGCATGGTCCAGATGCCGGTGCCGATCGCCGAGGCGGCGGTGAGGAGCCAGTTGCGGCGCGAGCGCCCGGTGGTGGCGAGCGCGCGGACGGTGCAGCGCAGACCGAGCGCGGCGCCTATGCAGGCCATCACGTACGACAGTGCGGGGGTCAGCCACCCCAGGGCAGCGTGGTCCAGGTGTCCCATGGCCCCGGGACGCTAGACCCGGCAGAGGCGCTCGAAGGGGGCGCATTTCGAAAGGTGTTGGAATATGACCCAAGGATGTACCGGAACGATCGGGTCACGCTCGAACGTGTGCACTGAGACGTCCTCCGTGCCGGTGAGGGCGTCCTCCGTGCCGGTGCGGCGTCCCTCGTTCCGGTGCGGCGTCCCTCGTTCCGGTGCGGCGTCCCCCGTTCCCGTGCGGCGTCCCCCGTTCCGGTGCGGCGTCATCCGTGCCGGTGCGGAATCATGCGGTACATGAGCGACGAGCAGACGCGTGTCCAGGAGTTCTTCACCGCCCGCGCCGCCGACTGGGACAGCCGGTTCCCCGACGACGGTCCGGCCTACGCGGCCGCGGTCGCGGAGATCGGGCTGCGGGCGGGCGACCGGGTGCTCGACGCGGGGTGCGGCACCGGACGCGCCCTGCCGCCGCTGCGAGCCGCCGTGGGGGTTTCGGGGGTGGTCCTCGGGGCCGACCTGACACCCGCCATGCTGCACGAGGCCGTACGGGCCGGACGGGACCGTGACGGGCAGTTGCTGCTCACGGACGTCGCCGCGCTGCCCCTGCGCCCGCGGTCGCTGGACGCCGTGTTCGGGGCGGGTCTCATCTCGCACCTCGAGAGCCCCGCCGAGAACCTGAGGGAGCTGGCGCGCGTGGTGCGCCCCGGTGGGGTACTGGCGCTGTTCCACCCGATCGGCAGGGCGGCTCTCGCGGCACGCCACGGCCGCCCGCTCACCCCGGACGACCTGCGCGCCGAGCCCAACCTCCGCCCCCTGCTGGCCGGTTCCGGATGGCGCCTGACGTCGTACGTCGACGAGGACTCCCGTTTCCTGGCACTCGCCGTGCGCGAGGACTGAGGCGCCGCGTCACCCGGCCTCGGCGTCCGGGGCCGCGTGCCGCACGGGGCAGCCCCGGACGCCCGGGACCGGGCGTGTGCCCAGGTCGGCGATCCGGTAGCCGTACGGGTAGCCCTTGATCTCCCGGTTCTGTCGGGCGAAGTGTGGAGCCCGCCGGGGCGGCAGCAGGCGGACGGCACGGCCCCGGAGCCGGACCGCGCGCCGCACCCACGCGCGCGTGGCGGCACTCGGCGGGGTGTAGCGGAAGGCGCGCAGCAGCGAGTCGTCGAGCAGCGCGAGGGTCGTGGTGCGCAGCAGGGGTGCGAGCGGGCCGGGGTACCAGGAGGCCATCAGGCCGAGTGTGGCGTCCGAGACGCGCCGGGCGTCCCCGTCCCAGGCGAAGTGGGCGGCCTCGTAGGAGCCGAGGCAGGTCTCGAACTCCTCGTAGGTCTCGGGGATGTCCTTGATGCCCATGTGGCGGCCCAGTGTGCGGTAGTGGACGACACTGGCGACGATCTCGTGGCGTGACATCCGGCGCCAGCCGTAGGCGTCGATCCACCGTTTGGGCATCACGACGAAGGTGCAGAGCACGTAGCGCATGTCGTCGTCGCTGATGTCGTAGCTGCGGTGCATCTGATTGATGCGGCGGATCGCGGTCCTGCCCTGGTCGCTGCCGAAGCCGTGCTCGACGATGGTGTCCAGGAGCAGCGAGGTGTCGTCGTAGCGCTTCTGCGTCCGGTCCGTGAGCTCCGCCGTGCGCGCCAGCAGCCTGCCGATGCCCGGGACGGCGTAGGTGCGGTACAGGGCCAGCTCCAGGGCGCGTGTGAAGTCCCAGGGGAACTCGTACGCCACGCTGAGCCGGTAGATCTCCGTAGCGTCCTCGTACGGGTTCATCCGCCGGATCTGCTCGAGCCGTGAGAAGCGCTTCACCGTGCCGTCCCCCTTCTGCCACAGGTTCTCCAACTCTACGTTGGTGACCAGGAGATGAACGACCATGCAGGGCAGGCACACAGGGGGCAGGTGGTCAGCATGTGGGACAGGTTCCTCAAAGCCGGGGGAAGGGTCGCTCATGTCTTGCGCACGGAGCCGAAGGCCGGTGGGGACAAGCGTCCGCACAATCTCTTCGAGGCCGCGGCGACCTATGTCACGGCCTGCGCGGAGGACGACCAGGAGCGGGCCGACGAGGCGGCCGGCTGGGTCTCGCCGGAGGCGCTGTCGTTCGGCGTGAACGAGCTGGCCTGCCGGGCCGTGATCGCGCTCGCCCGGGAGCGCGGCGAGTCGCCGGAGACCGTGGCCCGCCACTTGCTGGGGCTGCCGGCGGCGTGAGGGGCACGGCACGACGGCCGATTCGCCCCGTCCGCCGGAAAACTGCAGCTCCGCGTGCGCATGCGGGGCCGTGACAAGGGGCTTGCGGGCGCACTAGGGTGCGCGCCGGTGGACGAACCGATGGGGAGGCTGGGATGGCCGGGACGGACGAGGAAGCCGTCGCCGCCGCGGACGATGCGCTCTATGTGCTCACGGCGGTGCTACTGACGCCGGCGAAGTTCCCGAGCGTGCTGGGCGACGACTACCCCGAGGCATGCGCGGCGCTCGGTCTCGCGCCGCTCGCCGACGGGTACGGGCTGGTGCTCGGCCAGGACGGCGAAGGCGCCCGGTGGACGGTGGCCATCGACGACGTCTCCCTGGTGGCCGTCGCGATCGCCTCCTGGGACTGCGGCATGGAGTACGAGCTGTCGCCCGACGAGCGCACGGTCGTCGCGGCCCTGCCCGGCTGGCCTCTCGCGGTCGCCGTCGCGGCCCCCGGGGTGCCCGCTCCGCACGATCCGGGCCCGGAGGCCGACGAGGGGCCCCCGCTGGCTCCGCCGGACACCACCGTGTGGGGCCCGGCCCAGCGGCGCCTGGGCGCGGACGAGATCGCGCTGCAATGGGCGACGTGGCGGGAGCAGGTCGACGACGCGGCGTTCCCGACGTCGGAGCCCTCGGGAACACCGGGTGACGGGGCGGGACGGCCGCCGGCGGTCCGGACGGACGCGGGGAGAACGGGCAGAAGGGTGGCCACAGCGGCATCCGGCGCGTCCTCGCGGAGGCCCGCACCTATATCGACTCGCCGCCGCCTCTGGGCCGGGTCCGGTCGTCCTTCGCGCCGGGTGACGCCCGGACCCTGCGGGCCGACGGTCCCGGCTGGTCGCTCGTCGCCAGGACCGACGACATCGCCTTCGTGCTGCTCGACGAGGAACCTGGTGAGGTCCTGCCGGTGGGCCGGGGGCCGGAACTGCCGGGACTCCTCGAGGCACTGGACAAGATGGCCGTACGGCCGAACTGAGCCGGTTCGGCGGGGCCGCGCCCGTTCGGCCGGGCCTTCGCGGTGCGGGCCGGGCGGCACCGGCCTTCAGCGCCTCAGCGGCCGATCTCCTTGCGGGTGGCGCGGCGCAGCCTGCGCCGCTGCGACGGGTCCAGCGTGAGGTACGCGGCGGCCGGGACTCCCAGGATGATCAGGAGCGATGCCCACCAGGGCAGCCAGATCAGCAGGATGAGCCCGACTGCCACACCGCCCGCGGCGATCTTGGCGTTCTTCGACATGACTGTCGCCTCCTTCGCGGCCACTGCCGCTCTCTGTCTCGAAAACGGACCCGCGTTCGCGGCGGTTCCGGACCGCAACCCTGAGACATCCCTGAGGTGCGACCCCGACGCACCCCTGAGACCTCTATGGTGACCCAGCTCACAGCCCAGCCATACCCATGCGCGCCAGAAGTGATGTACTCTCGGCGACTCCGCTTCCACTAGTCAAATTTGAGGAATCCGCCATAGCCGAGCACCCGACTCTCCCGGCATCCCCCTCCGACCTCTCCGAACTGGCCTTGTGCCGGTCCGTCTTCCTGCCCGGCGACCCCGCGCGCACTGGGAGTGTCGCCTTCTGGCGGCCCGACGGCGTCACCCCTCCGCCTGTGGAGCCGGCATCCGTCGCGGACCTGACCGTCGTCGTGCCCCATGACGGTGAGGTCGAGGAAGCGAGCGTGCCCGCCGTCCTGGTGCCGGTGCACACGGCTCTGCCGGTCCTCACGCGTGCGCGTGCCGGCGGGCAGGGGCACCGGTCCACCGTCTTCTGGGGCGCGGCGGCCCTGCACGCCCTGCACCTCGTGGCCCGGGGACTGCTGCTGCCGGGGCTGTCACCGGGCGACCACGACGCCTGGCGCGCGGGCCCGCTGCGCGCCCAGGACGTCGAGGCCCTGCGCCGCCTCGCCGCCGCGATGCCGCCCGAGGCGCACGCCGTGCCCCTGGGAGACGCCGCGCCGCTGCGGCTGCCCGACCCGGAGCAGCTTCTGCGCGCCTTCCTCGACGCTGTCGCCGACACCCTGCCCCGCTCCCCCGCCGCGCCGCTGGTGACGGGCGGCCCCGCCTACGCCTCGCCGGAGCCGGTGCGGCTGCCCGAGCAGCGCGCCTGGGCCGCCGATGTCGCCGCGGGACTTGACGCGGGCGTGCGGCTGTCGCTGCGGATCGAGGCGGACGGCCTGACGGACGCGGCGGACGACGACACGGACGTGACGTTCCGGGCCGTGCTGCAGGTGCACAGCGTCAGCGATCCGGCGCTCGTCGCGGACGCCGCGGACGTCTGGACCGGCACCGGGGGCGAGGCCTTCGGTCCACGCGCGCGGATGGACGCACTGCTCGCCCTGCGCCGTGCGGCCCGGGCCTGGGCCCCGCTCACGCCCCTGCTGGCGGCGGCCGTGCCGGACGCGGCCGTACTCGCCGACGAGGAGGTCACCGAGCTTCTCGGTGCGGGCGCCGTCGCGCTGAGCGCGGCCGGGGTCGACGTGCACTGGCCCAAGGGGCTCTCCCGTGAGCTCCGCACGCACGCGGAGGTGGGGCCTTCCCACGGCGGTCCGGAGTCCGGCGAGGCCTCGGCGGCCATGCCGTCGTTCCTGTCCGCCGACGCGCTGCTCGCCTTCACGTGGTCGTTCGCCCTGGGTGAGGGGCGGCTGGACCGTGCGGAGCTGGACCGTCTCGCCGAGGCGAAGCGCCCGGTGGTGCGGCTGCGTGACCAGTGGGTCCTGATCGACCCTCACGAGGCGCGCCTGGCCCGCTCCCGGCAGGACCGCAAGGTGACGCCGGTGGACGCCCTGGGCGCGGCCCTGACGGGCTGGGCGGAGGTGGACGGCCGCCGGGTCGAGGTGCGGCCGACCGGATGGCTGGCGGCCCTGCGGGAGCGGCTCGCGGACCCCGAGGCGCAGCGGCCCGTGGAGCAGCCGGCCGCCCTCGCCGCCACCCTGCGGGACTACCAGCGGCGGGGCCTGAACTGGCTCGCCGGTATGACGTCGCTGGGTCTGGGCTGCTGTCTCGCCGACGACATGGGGCTCGGCAAGACGATCACGCTGATCGCCCTCCACCTGCACCGGCAGTCCGACGCCGGGTCCGCCGGACCGACCCTGGTGGTCTGCCCGACGTCCCTGATGGGCAACTGGCAGCGGGAGATCGAACGGTTCGCGCCCGGCACACCGGTGCGGCGCTTCCATGGCGCGCGGCGCGACCTGGACGGCCTGGCCGACGGGGAGTTCGTGCTCACCACGTACGGCACGATGCGCCTGGACGCGCCCCGGCTCGCCGGAGTGCCGTGGGGCATGCTCGTGGCGGACGAGGCACAGCACGTGAAGAACCCGCACTCCTCGACCGCGCGGGAGCTGCGTTCCATCGGCGCACGCGCGCGTGTGGCCCTCACCGGCACCCCGGTGGAGAACAACCTGTCGGAGTTGTGGGCGATCCTCGACTGGACGACTCCGGGGCTGCTGGGCCGGCTCGGTACCTTCCGCAGGCGGTACGCGGAAGCCGTCGAGGGCGGTCAGGACCCGGCCGCTGCCGACCGGCTGGCCCGGCTCGTACGGCCGTTCCTGCTGCGCCGCCGCAAGTCGGACCCGGGGATCGCGCCCGAGCTGCCGCCGAAGACGGAGACCGATCACGCCGTGTCGCTCACCGAGGAGCAGGCGGCGCTGTACGAAGCCGTGGTGCGCGAGGCGCTCGCGGAGATCTCCGGCGCCGGCAGCATGGCCCGGCGGGGCCTGATCGTGAAGCTGCTCACCGGCCTCAAGCAGATCTGCAACCATCCGGCGCAGTACCTCAAGGAGGAGCGGCCGGTGATCTCCGGGCGTTCCGGCAAGCTGGAGCTGCTGGACGAGCTGCTCGACACGATCCTCGCCGAGCAGGCGGGCGTGCTGGTGTTCACGCAGTACGTGCAGATGGCCCGTCTCCTCGAACGGCACCTCGCCGCCCGCGGCACGCCCACGCAGTTCCTGCACGGAGGGACGCCCGTCGCCGGGCGCGAGGCCATGGTGCGGCGTTTCCAGGACGGCGAAGTGCCGGTGTTCCTGCTGTCGTTGAAGGCGGCGGGCACCGGGCTGAATCTCACCCGGGCCGAGCACGTCGTGCACTACGACCGCTGGTGGAACCCGGCCGTCGAGGCGCAGGCGACCGACCGCGCGTACCGCATCGGCCAGACCCGGCCCGTGCAGGTGCACCGGATCATCGCGGAGGGAACGATCGAGGACCGCATCGCCGAACTGCTGATACGCAAGCGGGAGCTGGCGGACGCGGTCCTGGGCGCCGGCGAGGCCGCGCTCACGGAACTAACAAACGCGGAACTGGCGGATCTGGTCGAACTGCGAGGGGGCCTGCGATGACTCGGCACGAGGACGACATGGAACGCACCTTCGCCGCCCTGCCGCCCGCCCACGGGCGGGGCTTCACGCAGACCTGGTGGGGCCAGGCCTGGCTGAAGGCACTGGAGGGCACTGCGCTGGACTCGGCACAGCTCAAGACGGGCCGCCGGCTCGCCCGCGCGGGTGCGGTCGGCGCGGTGTCGGTGCGCCCGGGGCGGCTGACAGCCGTCGTCCAGGACCGCGACCGTACGGCGCACCGGGCCGACGTCCTGCTGGAGGAGCTCTCGCCCGAGCAGTGGGACCGTTTCCTGGACATGACGGCGGAGCGGGCCGGTCATGTGGCGGCGCTGCTGGACCGGGAGATGCCACCGCACCTGGTCGAGGACGCGGCGGACGCGGGCGTCGAACTGCTCCCGGGACTGGGCGACCTGGAGCCGGAGTGCGACTGCGAGGCCTGGGACCACTGCGGGCACACGGCGGCGCTCTGTTACCAGGTGGCGCGGCTGCTGGACCAGGACCCGTTCGTGCTGCTGCTGATGCGCGGGCGCGACGAGACCACCCTGCTGGAGGACCTGCAGGCGCGCGGCGGCGCGTCCACGGCGGGCTCCGCCGAGCCGGAGGGCGTGGACGCGGCCGAGGCGTACGCCGCCGGTGACATCCTGCCGCCGCTCCCGGATCCGCCCGGGCTCCCCGGCGAACCCGGTCTTCCGCCGTCCCTGGACACCGAGACACCGCCCGCCCCCGGCATCGAACCGGCCGCTCTGGCGTTCCTGGCCGCGCAGACCGCCGTACGGGCTCACGGCCTGCTCAGGGGAACGCTCCAGGGCGACGTCCACGCGACGCCGGCGCAGGACGCGGTGCGGCTGGCCGCGGGTGACCCCGGCCGGGAGGTGACCGACCGGCTCGCAGACGGGTCGGGACGCGGCCGGGAGGGACTGGCCACGGCCGTGCGCGCCTGGCGTCACGGCGGCGCGGCCGCACTGTCCGTCCTCGACGAGGAGTGGCGTGTGGAGGGCGAAACGCTCGCACGCGCGCGTGCCGCCCTGGAGTCGGCCTGGGACACCGGTGAACGGCCGGAGCTGCGGGCGCGGGGCAACCGCTGGACGGTCGCCGGCGCGCCGGTCCAGCTGCGGCTCGGCCGGGACGGCCGCTGGTGGCCCTACCGCAAGGAACGCGGCCGCTGGCAGCCCGCGGGAGGCGCCGCCCAGGACCCGGCGACGGCCCTGGCATCGGCGACAGCCCCGGTTTCGGCGGAAGTTTAGGCAGGAGAAGGAGACTCTTTGTGAGGTCCGCGCCAGGGCCACTTCCACCGCCGGGCCGAATGACGGGACCCGGAAACCTGTGCCGGGTGAGGAGACGGCAGGCGTCAGGGCAGTAGCTCGCCGGGGTCCAGGGACGGGACGAGCGATTCGAGGTCACTCGGAAGATCACTGGGCAGATCGCTCGGCAACCGGGTCGGAAAGCCCGACGGCAGCCGCGACGGCAGCTCGCTGGGCAACCTCGTGGGCAGCGTGGTGGGGATGCCGAAGGACGGCGCGTCAGTGCGGCTCGTGCTCTCGCCCCCCGGCTCCCCGTCCGGCGAGTCGTCCCGTCCCGAGGCCATCAGCGCCACGAGAGACACGGCTGCGAGGGCCACGAGCACGGCGAGCAGGATGAGCAGCGGATTCCGGCGCCGGGGCGGCCCGGGCGGGTGCGGCGGTACGGGCGGCATGGCCATACCTGCCAGAGTCGCCGGGCAGCGCTCAAGCCGGGAGGGGCGCACGGAAGCTGATACGGACTCATGGCGTGGATCGCACGATTCCGCGGCATGACGGGCCCGCCGGCCGGCCGTGGTGACCGGCCGACGTGCCCGCACGCGCGCGTGGACTCAGCCGCGTGCCCCCAGCAGATGGTCCATCGCCAGCTGGTCCAGGTGCTCGAAGGCCATGCCGCGCGCGGCGGCCGCCTCCACATCGAACGCCTCGAACGCCGACCGGTCGGCGAGCAGCGCCTGCAGGCCGTCCGCGGCGGTGGGCTGGGCCAGCTCGTCGAGGCGGGCCGCGCGCAGGGCCTCCTGGACCTCCGGGTCGGCCCGGAAGGCGGCGGCGCGGTCCTTGAGCACGAGGTAGTTGCGCATGCAGCCGGCCGCCGAGGCCCAGACCCCGTCGAGGTCCTCGGTCCGCGGCGGCTTGAAGTCGAAGTGCCGCGGACCGGTGTAGCCGGCCGACTCCAGCAGGTCGACCAGCCAGAACGCGGCACGCAGGTCGCCGGCGCCGAAGCGCAGGTCCTGGTCGTACTTGATGCCGGACTGGCCGTTGAGGTCGATGTGGAACAGCTTGTCCGCCCACAGCGCCTGCGCGATCCCGTGCGGGAAGTTCAGTCCGGCCATCTGCTCGTGCCCGACCTCGGGGTTCACGCCGTACAGCTCCGGACGCTCCAGGCGCTCGATGAACGCCAGGGCGTGGCCGACGGTCGGCAGCAGGATGTCGCCGCGCGGCTCGTTCGGCTTGGGCTCGATCGCGAAGCGGAGGTCGTAGCCCTGGGAGGTGACGTACTCGCCGAGCAGGTCGAAGGCCTCCTTCATCCGGTCCAGGGCCACGCGGACGTCCTTGGCGGCGCCGGACTCGGCACCCTCACGGCCGCCCCAGGCCACGTACACCCGGGCGCCGAGCTCGACGGCGAGGTCGATGTTGCGGATGGTCTTGCGCAGGGCGTAGCGGCGCACGTCGCGGTCGTTGGCGGTGAACGCGCCGTCCTTGAAGACCGGGTGCGTGAAGAGGTTGGTGGTGGCCATCGGGACCTTCATGCCCGTGGCGTCCAGTGCCTGCCGGAAGCGCTTGATGTGCGCCTCGCGCTCGGTGTCGCTCGAGCCGAACGGGATCAGGTCGTCGTCGTGGAAGGTCACGCCGTGGGCGCCCAGCTCGGCCAGGCGCTGCACCGTCTCGACGGGGTCGAGGGCACGCCGCGTGGCGTCGCCGAAGGGATCCCGTCCCTGCCAGCCGACGGTCCACAGGCCGAACGTGAACCTGTCCTCGGGGGTGGGCTGGTAGCTCATGCCGCGGCTCCTTGCTCGCTGAGGCTATTTCGTCATGCCGATTTACAAATTAGTATGCGAGCACCTCTCTGGGAAGAGACAAGGTGCCTCCGAACGGAGACACGTGCCGCGCGCAGTAGGGAGAAGCCCGATGTCAGCAGCCGAGGGTCCGCTCGTCGTCGGTGTGGACTCGTCCACCCAGTCCACCAAGGCGCTGGTCGTCGACGCGTCCACCGGCCGGGTGGTCGCGAGCGGCCAGGCGCCGCACACGGTCTCCTCGGGGGCCGGGCGCGAGACCGACCCGCGCCAGTGGTGGGACGCGCTGTGCGAAGCTCTGCGCCAGTGCGGGGACGCGGCGCACGAGGCCGCCGCCGTGTCGGTGGGAGGGCAGCAGCACGGCCTCGTCACCCTGGACGGCCGGGGCGAGCCGGTGCGGCCCGCCCTGCTGTGGAACGACGTGCGCTCGGCGCCGCAGGCCCGTCGGCTGACGGAGGAACTGGGCGGCTCGAAGTTCTGGGCGGAGCGCACCGGAAGCGTGCCCGCCGCCTCGTTCACGGTCACCAAGTGGGCGTGGCTGGCCGAGCACGAGCCGGAGGCGGTGCGCGCCACGAAAGCCGTGCGCCTCCCCCACGACTACCTCACCGAGCGACTCACCGGGCAGGGCACGACCGACCGCGGCGATGTCTCCGGGACGGGCTGGTGGGCGTCCGCGGCGGAGGCGTACGACGAGGAGATCCTGGCGCACGTGGGGCTCGACCCGGCCCTGCTGCCCCGCGTGGTCCGGCCCGGCGAGGTGGCGGGCAGCGTTCGTGACGGCCATGACCTGCCGTTCTCCCGGGGCACCCTGGTCGCGCCCGGCACGGGTGACAACGCCGCCGCCGCGCTGGGCCTCGGGGTGCGGCCGGGCGTGCCGGTGATGAGCCTCGGCACTTCGGGCACGGTGTACGCCGTCTCGCAGCGGCGCACCGCCGACCCGAGCGGCACGGTGGCGGGTTTCGCCGACGCCCGCGGCGACTGGCTGCCGTTGGCCTGCACCCTGAACTGCACGCTGGCCGTCGACCGCGTCGCGGCGCTGCTGGGTCTGGACCGCGAGGCCGTGGAGCCCGGCACGGCCGTGACGCTGCTGCCCTACCTGGACGGCGAACGCACCCCGAACCTGCCGAACGCCTCCGGCCTGCTGCACGGCCTGCGCCACGACACGACCGCCGGCCAGCTGCTGCAGGCCGCCTACGACGGTGCCGTGCACTCCCTGCTCGGCGCGCTCGACCTGGTCCTCGACGAGGACGCGGACCCCTCGGAACCCCTGCTGCTGATCGGCGGCGGCGCCCGGGGCACCGCTTGGCAGCAGACCGTGCGGCGGCTGTCGGGGCGTGCCGTGCAGGTGCCGGAGGCCAGGGAGCTGGTCGCGCTCGGCGCTGCCGCGCAGGCGGCCGGGTTGCTGACCGGGGAGGACCCGGCGGCGGTCGCGCGCCGCTGGGACACGGCGGCCGGGCCGGTGCTCGACGCCGTCGAGCGGGACGAGGAGACGCTGGCCAGGATCGCCGGGGTACTCTCCGACGCGGCTCCGCTGCTGGAGCGGCCCACCGACACCCACTGAGGACTGGCGTCAGGCATGACCGCACCGCTGCACGGGGCCCGTCCCGCCGGGCCGGGGCGCGCCCTGCCCGACACCCAGCAGGGCATGCGCCGCCGCAACCTCGCCCGCGTCCTGCACACCGTCCGCGACGAGGGGCCGCTGTCCCGGGCCGCCGTCGCCTCACGGATCGGCCTGACCCGGGCGGCGGTCTCGACACTCGTCGACGAGCTCATCCGCTCGGGGCTCCTCGAAGAGCTGGGGCCCGAGCGGCCCGGACGGGTGGGCCGGCCCGGTTCCGCGCTCGCCGTCAGCGGACGCGGCCCGGCCGGCATCGGAGCGGAGGTCGGCGTCGACCATCTCGCGGTCTGCGCCGTCGACCTGCGCGGCACGACCCGGTCGCGGGCGATACGCCAGGGAGCGAACCGCGGCCGCTCCCCTCAGCCCGTGCTCGCGGAACTCACCGAGCTGATCCGGCAGGTCGTCGCCGAGGCGGAGGGCGAGGGCCTGTGGCCGGCCGGACTCGCCATGGCCGTGCCGGGCCTGGTGGCGCGCGACGCCCGGACGGTCGTGCGCGCCCCGAACCTCGGATGGCACGACATCGACCTCGGCACACTGCTGCCGGCGGACCTGCCGCTGACGGTGGACAACGAGGCCAACTTCGGCGCCCTCGCCGAACTCTGGCTGGGTGACGACACGCCCCGCGACTTCCTGCACGTCTCGGCGGAGATCGGTATCGGTGCCGCGGTCGTGGTGGACGGCGGGCTGCTGCGCGGAACCCGCGGTTTCGCGGGCGAGTTGGGGCACGTGCCGGTGCGGCCGGACGGGCCGGAGTGCGCCTGCGGCGGCCGGGGCTGTCTGGAGCAGTACGCCGGCGAGGAGGCCGTGCTGCGCGCGGCCGGTCTGGAACCCGGCGAGGACCGGGTCGGGCTGCTCGCGGGGCGCGCCGCGGAGGGCGACGAGGGCGTACGCCGTGCTCTGCGCGACGCGGGGACGGCGCTCGGTGTGGCCCTGACCGGGGCGGTCAACCTGCTCGACCCGGAGAGCGTGGTGCTGGGCGGGGAACTGTCCGGACTGGCGCCCTGGCTGCTGCCCTCGCTGCGGGACGAGCTGGCGCGCCGTACGGCAGGTCCGGTCTGCCCCGTGTCCGTGTCCCATCTGGGGCCTCAGGGCCCGCTGCTGGGGGCCGCGCACTCGGTGGTCCGGGCGGTGCTGGACGATCCGGCGGCCGTCGCCGGGCAGGCCTGAAACGGCCGTCGCCAACGGTCGCCGGCGGGTCTCCTCCGTTCCGAATCACCCGGCCGGGTGGGGGAGTTGTCCACATCCGCTGGCCCGTCCACCGAATCGCGCCGCATCCTCCTGACGAGTCGGCAGGCGCCGTAACTTGATCACCGCGGGCCGCGACCGCAACGGCCGCAGCCGCGCAGTTGAGCAAGAGACACCCTCCTGTCGAGCCCGGAAGGCACACACCCATGGAACGGACCACCCCCTTCCCAAGCAGGCGCGGCATCCTCGCCGGCGCCGCCCTCGCCGCCGTCCCGTCCGCCCTGCTCTCGGGCACCCCGGCCGACGCCCGGCCCCAGGCCGTCGACCACCCCGGAGCGGCATGGCACCCGGCGAGCCGCAGCAACTACACACCGTCGAACCGCCCGCGCGCCCACCCACTGCACTACGTGATCATCCACGTGGCGCAGACGACCTACTCCGGCACCGTCTCCGTCTTCCGGAACCCGAGCAAGAAGGTGTCCGCGCACTACGTGGTGCGCTCCTCCGACGGGCATGTCGCGCAGTGTGTGCGCGAGTCCGACATCGCCTGGCACGCGGGGAACTGGGACTACAACACCCGCAGCATCGGCATCGAGCACGAAGGCTGGGTGGGCCGGCCCGGGTACTTCACCGACGCCATGTACGAGCGGTCGGCCCGGCTCACCGCGGCGATCTGTGCGCGGTACGGCATCCCGAGGAACCGCGCGCACATCATCGGCCACCACGAGGTACCGGGCAGCGACCACACCGACCCCGGCCGGCACTGGGACTGGAAGCGCTACCTCAGACTCGTCAAGTCCGCCTGAAAGCCTGGTCGGAACCGCCGCGGTCCACCTCACGTCCCGGTTACAAATCGCTCAACCTCTGGTTGCGGACCGGTGAGCAGGCGACGATGGGGCCATGACTCTGGCCCAGCGCGCCATGGAGCGCCTGCAGGCCTGGCCCGACCTGATGGTGGGCCCGGCGAGTTGCGGTACCGGAAGGGCGCTCCGTTCCGTCCGTGACGAGATCGTCCACTTCCACTCCGCGCGGGACGTGGACCTCCACCTCACTCGCCGGGCCATCCAGCGCATCCACTACGACCTCGCCGGTTCGAGCGCGATCCACCTGCTGCCCGGGTCGTGCTGGGTGACGGTCCACCTCGACTGCGAGGCGGACGTCGACCTGCTGCTGAGCCTGGTGAGCATCGCCCTCAAGGCCCACCAGACCCCACAGGCCGATGACGACGAGCCACGTCTCGCCGGGTGCAACTTCCACCGGGTCACGGTGCTCCCGCGTGACGCCGTGGCGGGCGGCTGAGCCGTGGCGGAGGCACCGGAGGCGGTCAACGCCGAGGCCTGGGGCGCATATGGGGCGCATCATCTGCGACGGGGCACGGCGCTGCCCGAAGCGGCACGGATCGACTGGGGATTCGAGGGCGGCGGGCCGGGGAGCGAGGTTCTCGGGGAGCTGACGGGCCGGCGGGTGCTGGACCTCGGGTGCGGTCCGGCCCGGCACGCCGCCCATCTGGTCCGGGCCCACGGCGCGCTGGTGGACGCGGTCGACGCCTCGGCCGGGCAGTACGAGCGGGCCCGCGCCCGCTACGGCTCGCTGCCCGGGCTGCGGCTGGTCCTGGGCGACGCGGTGGAGCATCTGCGTGAGGCCGAGCCGTACGACGTCGTCTACTCCGTCAACGCCGTCCCGTACATCGATCCGCACCGGTTGCTGCCCGCCCTCGCCGGGGCGCTGAGGCCGGGTGGCAGGTTCTGCTTCACGGTGCTGCACAGCAACAGTCGTGGTGACGGGCCGTCGGACCGGGTCGCGGCCCGGCCCGAGATCCTGCGGCTGGCGGGTGGCGGTGAGGTCACCGTCCAGATGTGGGTGCTCACCCCGGAGCTCTGGACGGCGCTGCTCGCCGAGTACGGGCTGCGCGTGGAGGGGATCGATGTCCTCGACGCGCCGGAGGGCGGCAACAGGGCCTCCTACCGGCTCTTCCGGGTGACCCGGCCGGTCCGGGTCTCCTCCCGGCCGCGCGTCGGTAAGCCGCCGCCCGCGCACGCCGCGCTCGGGGTGGGTGCCGTCGTGTACGGGCCGCGCGGGCTGCTCCTGGGCCGGCACCGGCGCGGGACGTGGGAGCTGCCGGGCGGGACGGTGGAACCCGGGGAGTCGTTGCGGGAGACGGTCGTGCGCGAGCTCGGCGAGGAGACGGGGCTGGCGGCGCGGCCCGAGGACGTCCGGCTGCTCGGGACGCTCCTGGACGACGCGGGAGGTGTCGTCCGCGTCACCGTGCCCGCCCGGGTCACCATCTGGCGGGGCGAGCCGTCGGACCAGCCCGGGGAGAGCGTGGGCCGCTGGCGCTGGTTCGCCCTGGACCGGCTGCCGGAGCAGTTGTTCGTGTGCAGCGCGCAGGCCCTCACCGCCTGGCGGCCCGGCCTGCCGATCGACCACACGCCCGCGCATTTCACGCCGTACGACACCGGAACGGGTGACAGCTGAAGCACCCAGAGGGGTGCGTTTTTTCAGCCGTTCCCGCGTAGTAGGTGCTCAGCCGCCTCCCCGGCCCCCGTGGTCTGGTGCACTGCCCCTGAGGGTCCCGACAGTTGACGAGGCATCAGGGGGCACGGTGGCAGGTCGTCGCAGGCGACGGGGTGCAGGCAGAGCGGTACTGGCGCTTCTCACGGCGTTCGGCGCGCTGACCGGCTCGGCCCTGGCGGGGGCGGCTCCGGCCGGCGCCGTCCAGAAGGGCGTACGGGTCGCTCCGGGCGTGACGTACGAGGAGTTCGACATCAGGGCGGCCAAGGGGGTGACGCACGCGCATGTGCTGAGGGTCGATCTGGGCAATCCTCAGGTGCGGGTGGATCTGCTGTACCCGGGGGCTGTGGCCGCACGCGGGCGGGTCTCGGCGATGGCGGACAGCCAGGGCGCGGTAGCCGGTATCAACGGAGATTTCTTCAACATCACCGAGGCGCAGCACCCTGGCGTCGAGGCGACCGGCGCGAGTGTGGGTCCGGCGATCGCGGCCGGGCGGACGCTCAAGGCGGCCGTGCCGAACGGCCAGCGGTTCGGGCCGGCGCTGCCGCACAGCACGACCACCGAGGACGTGTTCGGCGTCGGCACCGACGGGCGGGCCCGGCTGGACCGGCTGGCGCTCAGGGGTTCGGTCCGTACGGCCGAGGCGCAGCTGCCTCTCGGTGGGCTCAACCAGTACGCGCTGGCGGTGGGTTCCATCGGCGCTTTCACCTCCGAGTGGGGCTCCGCCTCCAGGGTGCGCGCCACCTGCGGCACGGACACGGACCGCGCCGCTCCGTGCAGCACGGACACCTACGAGGTGACGGTCCGCGACGGCACGGTGGTCTCGGCCGCCGACACTCCGGGCAGCGGCCCCATCGCCGCGGGGACCACCGTGCTGGTCGGCCGGGAGGCGGGCGCCCAGCAGCTGCGCAAGTTCTCCACCGGCGCATCGGTCGAGGTCGAGCACGGCCTCGTGGCGGCCACGGACGGCGTCGCCTACCAGCTCGCCCTCGGCGGCTACCCGGTGCTCTCGGGCGGCCGGCCGCTGCCGGGGCTCGACAACGCGACGTCGGCCGTCCGTACGGCCGTGGGGATCGCCGACGGCGGGCGGCGCGTGCTGCTGCTCGCGCTGGACGGCGCCGCCGCCTACCGCAGCGGTCTGACGATCGCCGAAGTCGCCGGCACCCTGCGGAAGCTGGGCTCGGAGGACGCCTTCAGTCTGGACGGCGGCGGGTCGTCGACCCTGGTCGCCCGGAAGCCGGGCGCGAGCGCGGTCTCCGTGCGCAACCACCCCAGCGGCGGCGCCGAACGCCCGGTGGCGAACGGTATCGGCGTGTTCTCGGGGTGACCTCAGGGACGCAGACCGCTGACGATGTCCGCCGTCGCCGTGAGTCCGCTGTGGATGGTGGGGGCGATGCTGGTGCTGGCCAGATAGAACCCGAGCAGCAGGCAGACCAGCGCATGGGAGATCTTCAGACCGCCGCTGCGCAGGAAGATCACCGCCAGGATCACCAGCAGCAGCACCACAGAGATGGAAATGGCCATCGTCAACTCCTCCGCCACGCCGCCATGTCCGGTTCACGGCGTTCGGCCGCAAGTGTGGCGTAGCGGAGGGTTCGTCCGGGCGGATGACCTGTCCGCCGAACGTGTGGTGTTCTGTGACCTTTTACTGCCCCAGGTGGCCCGCATTACTGCCCCAGGTAGTCCGCCGGGCGTCGAGGAACGCCTCCAGTCCGGCGAGGTCGTCGGTGTTGAGGTAGTCGACGCCGGCGGCGAGCAGTTCGCCCCAGAGCGCGTCGCGGGCGGGTCCGGGCAGGTCCGGGGTCGCCCAGAACCGCACCTTCTGCCCGCGCTTGTGGGCGGTCCTGGCGATGCCCCGCAGCTTCTGCCGCTCGGCGTCCGGGAAGGCGCCGACGCCCTGCCAGGTGAAGTTGAGCGTCCAGTTGTCGCTGATCAGCGGGATGAAGGAGGCCGGCGCCGGGCTGCCGAGGTCGGTGAGGCGGCCGTCGTAGAAGGCGCGCCGGACGCTCTGGGCCTGCATGGGCGCGCGGGCCGCGCGGTCACCGGAGACGACGGCGGTGACCGGGCCGCGGAAGACGCGGCCGTGGGCGTACGTGGTGAACAGGTGCCGGTGGCGCCGGAGCCGGCGGTCGAGTTCGAGGTACGTCGACGAGCCCTCGGTCTTGATGTCGATGAGCAGGTACAGCGCGTCGCGGTATCCCCGGTACACCGAACCGTGGTTGGCGCGGACGCGGGCGGCGAGCGGGTCGAGGTAGAGGGACTCGAGGGTGCGGGAGGGGTCGAGGTCCTCCGGGTCGTGGGCGACGAGGAGTTGGTCGCCGACGAGGTGGATGTCGGCTTCGACGCTGCCGAAGCGGTGGTCGAGGGCGTCGAAGAGCGGGCGCGGGTGCTCGTAGTCGTTGTGGGCGTGGGCGCGCCACAACGGGCGGGGCCGGTGCGTGCGTTCGCCGGCCGGTGCGGGGGCGGCGGGGAGGGCGATCGAGCTCGCGAGGGCCGCGCCGAGGGTGGTGAGGGCCGTGCGACGGGTGGTGAGGGCCATGCTCTGCCTCCCTGGAGGTGCCGTACGGGAACCCTGCGAGTATGGGGTCCCGGCAGGCTCAAGGAGCAGGCCCGCGCACGGAGTTGGCCGGACTGCCGCGACGCGTTCACTTCAGCGGACCGGGGCGCGCGGAAAGGCCCGCCCCTGGTGGGACGGGCCTTTCCGGGCTTTGCCAGGCGTCGGCAGGGTGTAGGTCAGGGGGCCTGGAGGTCGACCAGTGCGGCCAGTGCCTCCCGGTGGGCGCCCGGCGTGCCGTAGGCGATCGAGTCGGCCTTGGCGCGCTTGAGGTACAGATGCGCGGGGTGTTCCCACGTCATGCCGATGCCGCCGTGCAGTTGCACCGCCTCCTCGGCGGCGTGCACGGCCACGGGTGCCGCGTAGGCCTGGGCGACGGTGACGGCCACGTCGGCGTCCTCGCCCGCGGCCAGGGCGTCAGCGGCGTTGCGGGCCGCCGCGCGGGTGTTGACGACCTCCAGCCACAGGTGGGCCAGCCGGTGCTTGATCGCCTGGAAGCCGCCGACGGGCCGGTTGAACTGCTTGCGTTCCTTCAGGTAGCGGACGGTCTCCGTCAGCGTCCACTCGGCCAGCCCGAACTGCTCGGAGGCGAGCAGCCCGGCGCCGGCGCGCAGGGCTCGGCGCACGGCGGGTTCGGCGTCGCCCAGCAGCCGGCCCGGCGCTCCGTCGAGGGTGACGGTCGCGAGCGGCCGGGTCAGGTCCAGGGAGGTCTGGGGCGTGACCGTCGCGGCGGTGGCGTCGACCGCGTACAGACCGCCGTCGTCGGCCGGCACGAGCAGCACGTCGGCCACGGCCGCGTCCGCGATGCCGGTCAGTTCGCCGTGCAGCAGCCCGTCCTCGTGCCGGACGACCCGGTAGGCGGCACCCGGTGCGACGTTGAGGGCGACCGCGAGGGCGCCGATCGTCGTCCCGGTCGCGAGGCCGCGCAGGAGGTCGTCGGCACCGCAGGCCAGCAGGGCCTCGGTGGCGACGACCGCGCTCGTCAGATACGGCACGGGAGCGACCGCGCGCCCCAGCTCCTCCAGCACCACGGCGGCTTCCCGGTGCGTGGCACCCTGGCCGTCGAGTTCCTCGGGCACCAGCAGGCCGGCGAGGCCCATGCCCTCGGTGAGGGCCTTCCACAGGGCCCGGTGGTGCGGGGCGTCCGACTCGGTGCGGGCGATGACGCCGGGCGCGTCACAGTGGTCGGTGAGCAGGTCGCGGACGGCGGCGCGCAGCGCCTCTTCCTCTTCCGAGTACAACAGGTCGCGCTCGTTCTTCACCGGGCCAGGTCCTTCCAGGCGACGTCCTTGTCGGTGCGCGGCTCGGCGGGCAGGCCCAGGACGCGCTCGGCGACGATGTTCAGCAGGACCTCGCTGGTCCCGCCCTCGATGCTGTTGCCCTTGGAGCGCAGGTAGCGGTAGCCGGCGTCGCGGCCGGTGAAGTCGACGAGCTCCGGGCGCCGCATGGTCCAGTCGTCGTACAGCAGGCCCTCCTCACCGAGGAGTTCCACCTCCAGGCCGCTGATCTCCTGGTTGAGGCGGGCGAAGGCCAGCTTCATGCCGGCGCCCTCGGGGCCCGGCTGGCCCACGACGAGTTGCTGGCGCAGCCGCTCCGCGGTGAGGCGGGAGACCTCGGACTCCACCCAGAGCTTCAGCAGCCGCTGGTGCAGATCGTGGGTGCGCAGCTCGGGCCGCTCACGCCAGGTCTTCGAGATCGGGCCGATCATGCCGCCCTCACGGGGCAGCCGCATGCCGCCGATGGCCACGCGCTCGTTGTTGAGCGTGGTCTGCGCGACCTTCCAGCCGTCCCCGACCGCACCGAGGCGGCGCGCGTCGGGGATGCGGACGTCGGTGAGGAACACCTCGTTGAACTCGGCCTCGCCGGTGATCTGCCGCAGGGGCCGCACCTCGACGCCCGGGTCGGTCATGTCGCAGACGAAGTACGTGATGCCCCGGTGCTTGGGCACCTCCGGGTCGGTGCGGGCGATGAGGATCGCCCAGCGGGCCACATGGGCGCTGGACGTCCAGACCTTCTGCCCGTTGACCACCCAGCCGTCGCCCTCGCGGACCGCCCGCGTGCCCAGCGCGGCCAGGTCGGATCCGGCGCCGGGCTCACTGAACAGCTGGCACCAGACCTCCTCGCCCGTCCACAGGGGCCTGAGGTACCGCCGCTTCTGCTCGTCGGTGCCGAAGCCCAGGATGGTCGGAGCGGCCATGCCGAGGCCGATGCCAATGCGGCGCGGGTCGTTGTCGGGCGCCCCGGCGGCCTCCAGCTCGGCGTCCACGACGGCCTGGAGGGACCGGGGGGCACCAAGCCCGCCGAGGCCCTCCGGGTAGTGCACCCAGGCGAGTCCGGCGTCGAAGCGGGCCCGCAGGAAGTCCAGCCGGTCGGTGGAGGCCGGCGGGTGAGCGGCCAGCAACTCCCGGGTGCGGCGGCGCAGTTCCTCGGTGTCGGTCATGCTGCCTCCTCCATGACGACCGCGACCCGGCCGGTGGTCAGACCGTCCGCCACCTTCTGCACTGCGGCGGCCGCCGAGCCGAGCGGCACGCGTTCGCTCACCAGCGGCTTGATCGCACCCCGGGCGGCCAGCTCGGTGAGCTGCTCGTGGCAGCGCTGGACCAGCTTGGGGTTCTTGGTGTTGTACAGGCCCCAGTGCAGGCCGAGGATCGAGTAGTTCTTCACCAGGGCGTGGTTCAGACCCGGGCTGGGGATCGTGCCGCTGGCGAAGCCGACGACGACGATGCGTCCCTCGAAGGCGACGGTCTTGGCGGACTGGGTGTAGGCCTCGCCGCCGACCGGGTCGTAGATCACGTCGGCGCCCCGGCCGCCGGTGGCCTCCTTGACGGCGGCGACGACGTCCTCGGAGCGCCGGTCGATCACGACGTCGCAGCCCAGCTCGCGGGCGACGGCCGCCTTCCCTGAGCCGCCGACGACACCGATGACGGTGGCGCCGGCGGCCTTCCCGAGCTGCACGGCCGCGCTGCCGACCCCTCCTGCGGCAGCGTGGACGAGCAGGGTCTCGCCGGCCTCCAGACCGGCCCGGCGGTGCAGACCGAACCAGCCGGTCTGGTAGCCGATGTGCAGGGCGGCGGCTTCGGCGTCGTCGAGGGCCTCCGGCGCGGGCAGCAGGGCGGCGGCGTCCGCGACGGCGTACTCGGCGAAGCCGCCGTGGGGCAGCGCCGGGTTGGCGATCACCCGGCGGCCGTCCTGGGTCTCGCCGCAGATCTCCACGCCCGGCGTGAACGGCAGCGGCGGCCTGACCTGGTACTGGCCGCGGCACAGCAGGGCGTCCGGGAAGTTGATGTTGGCCGCACGCACCTTGAGCAGGACCTGGCCGTCACCGGGCGTGGGCGGCTCCACGTCCTGGAGCCGCATCACCTCGCCCGGCTCGCCGTTCTCGTGCACTTGCCATGCCTGCATGCGGGGCCTCCACGGGGGACTGCTTCGTCTGACCGGGGTCGGTTCGCATACTAAGCGGTCGCTTGCCGACTAGGGAACAGTCCCCGGCAAAGTCCCGCCCGGAGACACCCCGTACGTCATGCCCCCTTCGGCCGGGCCCGCACATGCATCCGCTCACCCTGCGGCCCGAACAGGCTGAGGAACTCCACGGGCCCCTCCCCCGTCGACCCGAACCAGTGCGGCACCCGGGTGTCGAACTCGGCGGCCTCCCCCGCCGTGAGCACCACATCGTGCTCACCCAGCACCAGGCGCAGCCTCCCGGACAGCACGTACAGCCACTCGTAGCCCTCGTGCGTGCGCGGTTCCGGTTCCTGTCTGCGCTGCGGCTCCAGGACCTTGTAGGCCTGCAGGCCGCCGGGCTGGCGGGTGAGCGGCCAGTGGGTGCGGCCGCCCATCACGATCGGCTTGGAGCGCACACGCGGATCACCGGTCGGCGGGGTGCCGACCAGCTCGTCCAGCGCCACCTGGTGGGCGCGCGCGATCGGCAGCAGCAGTTCCA
The DNA here is from genome assembly GCF_004803895.1 of Streptomyces hawaiiensis. Lineage (NCBI taxonomy): Bacteria > Bacillati > Actinomycetota > Actinomycetes > Kitasatosporales > Streptomycetaceae > Streptomyces > Streptomyces hawaiiensis. The sequence goes on from NZ_CP021978.1 coordinate 1,364,308, forward strand.
GACTGGGTTTACGCAGGCCGGACTCCAGCCGCGAGAGGGTGCTGACGGAGATGCCGGTGGTCTCGGAGAGCGCCGCCAGGGTCACCTCCCGGTCCTTGCGCATCTGCCGCAGCCGGGGGCCCACGCCCGCGAGTACCTCGTCCGTCGTCATGGTCGTATTGCAGGTTCGGCAAAGTCGTTTGTCAATACCGCAGTGCCGGGGCGACGCTCGGCAGCGGAGGTGGTCACATGACCGACACATGCGCAGTGGTCGTCATCGGCGGGGGCGCGGCGGGCCTGTCCGCCGGACTGGTGCTGGGGCGGGCCCGGCACCGCACGCTGGTGGTCGACGCGGGCGAGCCGCGCAACGCGCCCGCCGCACACATGCAGGGCTATCTGTCGCGGGACGGCATGCCGCCCGCCGAGTTCCTGGCCGTCGGCCGGGAGGAGATCGCGCGCTACGGCGTGGAGCTCGTGCGGGACCGGGTGGTGGAGGTGGAGAGGGACGAGGACTTCACCGTGGTGCTGGCCGGTGGCCGGACGGTGCGGGCGCGGCGGCTGGTCGTCGCGACGGGGCTGAAGGACGAGCTGCCGGCGGTCGCCGGGGTCGCCGAGCGGTTCGGCCGGGACGTGCTGCACTGCCCGTTCTGCCACGGCTGGGAGGTGCGCGACCAGCCGTTCGGGGTGCTGGCGTCGAGCCCGGCGAGCGTGCACCAGGCGCTGATCGTGTCCCAGTGGTCGAAGGACGTGCGGTTCTTCCTGCACACGGTCGCCGAGGAGGAGCTGTCCGACCAGGACCTGCGCCGGCTCGCCGCGGCCGGGGTGGACGTGGTGCCCGGCGAGGTCGCGGGGCTGGTGACCGAGGACGACCGGCTCACCGGTGTCCGGCTCGCCGACGGTACGACGCACCTCCGTTCCGTGCTGTTCGTCGGCCCGCGCCCCGTTCCGCAGACCGGCCTGCTGGAGCGGCTCGGCGCCGAGCTGCACGAGACGCCGTTCGGCGCGTACCCGGTCGTCGACCCGACCGGACTGACGACCGTCCCGGGCGTGTGGGCCGCGGGCAACGCGGTCGGCTTCACCGAGCAGGTCGTGCACGCGGCGAGCGGCGGATACCGGGCGGCGTCCGCGATCGTCGGGGACCTGCTGATGACCGACCTCGACGCGGCCGCCCAGGTGTAGAGACATCGCCTCCGGTGCACCATGACTGCATGCTGCTGCACCGGCTGGCCCGAGTGTCCCAGGAGGTCGCCGCCACCTCGGCGCGCTCCCGGAAGACGGCCCTGCTCGCGGAGCTCTTCCGGGACGCGGAGGCGCAGGACGTGCCCATCGTCATCCCGTACCTGGCGGGGCGGCTGCCGCAGGGGCGGATCGGCGTCGGCTGGAAGGTGCTCGGCCGCCCGGTCGACCCGGCGCCCGAGCCGGGCCTGACCGTACGGGACGTGCACGCCCGGCTGTCCGAGCTCGCCCAGGTGTCCGGCCCCGGCTCCCAGGCGGAACGCGCCCGCCTGGTAGGCGAGTTGATGGGCGCGGCCACCGAGGAGGAGCAGCGGTTCCTGCTCGGGCTGCTCACCGGCGAGGTCCGGCAGGGCGCGCTGGACGCCGTCGCGGTCGAGGGCCTGGCCCAGGCGACCGGGGCGCCGTCCGCGGACGTACGGCGGGCCGTGATGCTCGCCGGCTCCCTCCAGACGGTGGCCGAGGCGCTCCTCGCGGACGGCCCCGCCGCCCTGGACCGCTTCCGCCTCACCGTCGGCCGCCCGGTCTGGCCGATGCTGGCGCACAGTGCCTCCTCGGTCGCGGAGGCAGTGGACAAGCTCGGTGCCTGCGCGGTCGAGGAGAAGCTGGACGGCATCCGCGTCCAGGTGCACCGCGACGGCGACACCGTGCGGCTCTACACCCGCACGCTCGACGACATCACCGACCGGCTGCCCGAAGTGACGGCCGCCGCACTGGAGTTGCGCGGCGAGCGGTTCATCCTGGACGGCGAGGTGATCTCCTTCGACGAGGGCGGGCGTCCCCGTTCGTTCCAGGAGACCGCCGGACGCGTCGGCTCCCGCACGGACGTGGCGACGGCCGCCCGCGCGGTGCCGGTCTCCCCCGTCTTCTTCGACGCGCTGTCCGTCGACGGCCACGACCTGCTCGACCTGCCCTTCGCCGAGCGGCACGCCGAGCTGGCCCGCCTGGTCCCCGGGCCGATGCGGGTGCGGCGCACGCTGGTGTCCGGGCCGGGCGACACGCCCACGGCGGAGGAATTCCTCGCCGAGACCCTGAAGCGCGGCCACGAGGGCGTCGTCGCCAAGGCGCTCGACGCCCCCTACAGCGCGGGGCGGCGCGGGGCCTCCTGGCTGAAGGTCAAGCCCGTCCACACTCTCGACCTGGTCGTCCTGGCCGCCGAGTGGGGCCACGGCCGCCGCACCGGCAAGCTCTCCAACCTCCACCTGGGCGCCCGCACCGCCGACGGCGGCCTCGCCATGCTCGGCAAGACCTTCAAGGGCATGACCGACGCGCTGCTCGCCTGGCAGACCGAACGGCTCCAGCAGCTCGCCGTCGACGACAACGGCCATGTCGTCACCGTCCGCCCGGAACTCGTCGTCGAGATCGCCTACGACGGCCTGCAGCGCTCCACCCGCTACCCGGCCGGCGTCACCCTCCGCTTCGCCCGCGTCATCCGCTACCGGGAGGACAAGCGCCCCGAGGATGCCGACACGGTCGAGACTCTGCTCGCCGCGCACCCGGAGGTGAAGCCGTGAAGCGCAGTGCCGGCCTGCTGCTCTTCCACCCCGCCGACCGCGGCCTCGACGTACTGCTCGGCCACATGGGCGGCCCGTTCTTCGCTCGGCGCGACGCCGGGGCGTGGACCGTGATCAAGGGCGAGTACGAGCCGGACGAGCCCGCCTGGGAGGCCGCCCGCCGCGAGTTCCAGGAGGAACTGGGACTGCCCCCGCCCGACGGGAAGGCCATCGACCTCGGCGAGGTCCGGCAGACCAACGGCAAGATCGTCACGGCCTGGGCGATCCAGGCGGATCTCGACCCGTCGACGATCGTGCCCGGCACGTTCCGGATGGAGTGGCCGCCGCGCTCGGGACGGCTCCAGGAGTTCCCGGAGCTGGACCGGGTGGCGTGGTTCGACCTCGACCGGGCCCGCGCGCTGATCGTCAAGGCGCAGGCGGCGTTTCTCGACCGGCTGGCTGAGCACTCGCCCTGAGGAGACGCTCCCGCGTTGCGGTCCCCACCGTCGCGCGGGAAGGTCGAGACACAGCCCGCTCCGAGGGAGGTCAGCCATGCCCATCGCAACGGTGAACCCGGCGAACGGCGAGACGCTCAAGACGTACGAGGCCATGGGCGAGGAGGAGATCGAGCGTCGGCTCCAGCTCGCGGAGGCCACGTTCCGCACGTACCGGACGACGACCTTCGACGAGCGCGCCCGGCTGCTGCACCGGGCCGCCGACCTCCTCGAAGAGGACCAGCAGGACATCGCCCGCGTGATGACCACCGAGATGGGCAAGCCGGTCCAGCAGGCCCGGGCCGAGGCGGTGAAGTGCGCCAAGGCGATGCGCTGGTACGCCGACCACGCCCGGGAACTGCTCGCCGACGAGGAGCCCGCCGACTCCGACGTGAAGGACTCCGGAGCCTCACGGGTACGGGTGCGCTACCGTCCGCTCGGCCCGGTGCTCGCGGTGATGCCGTGGAACTTCCCGCTGTGGCAGGTGGTCCGTTTCGCCGCACCCGCGCTGATGGCGGGCAATGTGGGCCTGCTCAAGCACGCCTCCAACGTCCCGCAGACCGCCCTGTACCTGGAGGACCTCTTCCACCGGGCGGGCTTCACCGAGGGCACCTTCCAGACCCTGCTGATCGGTTCCGCCGCGGTCGACGAGATCCTGCGCGACGAGCGGGTCAAGGCCGCCACTCTCACCGGCAGCGAGCCCGCGGGCCGCGCGGTCGCCTCCACCGCCGGAGAGATGATCAAGAAGACGGTGCTGGAGCTGGGCGGCAGCGACCCGTTCGTCGTCATGCCCTCCGCCGACATCGACCGGGCCGCGAAGGTCGCGGTGACCGCCCGCGTACAGAACACCGGGCAGTCCTGCATCGCCGCGAAGCGGTTCATCGTGCACACGGACGTCTACGACGCCTTCGCCGAGCGGTTCGCCGCGGGCATGAAGGCGCTGAGGGTCGGCGACCCGATGTCCGACGACACCGAGGTCGGGCCGCTCTCCAGCGAGCAGGGACTGAGCGATCTGGAGGAACTGGTCGACGACGCGGTGCGCAGCGGAGCGCAGGTGCTGTGCGGTGGCGAACGGCCGGACGGGCCGGGCTGGTACTACAGGCCGACGATCCTCGCCGGCATCACCCGCGAGATGCGGATCCACCGGGAGGAGGCCTTCGGACCGGTCGCCACGCTGTACCGGGCGGCCGACCTGGACGAGGCCGTACTGATCGCGAACGACTCGCCGTTCGGACTGAGTTCGAACGTGTGGACGCGGGACGAGGGAGAGGTCGACCGGTTCGTCAGGGATCTGGAGGCCGGCGGGGTGTTCTTCAACGGCATGACGGCGTCCCATCCGGCGTTCCCGTTCGGCGGTGTGAAGCGGTCCGGGTACGGGCGTGAGCTGTCCGGGCAGGGAATCCGCGAGTTCTGCAACATCACCACTGTTTGGCATGGTGCGTGAGTGTTGCGGGGCTACGATCCCGTCTGTGAACCGCGAAGTGACTCTGCCTCTGATCGTCGACGACCGCGGGACCTTGCAGGTGGCTGCCGCGGATGTCAGCAAGCTCCTGCGGACGGTGGGGGGCCGATGGGTGCGGCTGGTGGAAAGCGGGGAATCAGGGCTGGACGAGGACACGGTCGCCGAGTTGGCCATTGAGCTGGCGAAGCTGGCCGACCGGATCGATGTGGCCTGTATCGCGCACAGCAGTGGGGGTGCGACCTGAGTCGTGCGGGTGCGGGTGTGTGGGGGCTTGTCGCGCGGTTCCCCGCGCCCCTAAGGGGTCTTGCTCAGGGCGGTCCAGAACATCTCCTCGTAGGTCTGCAGGAGGCGGCCGTAGGTGTGAGCTCGCTGCTCGTCGAGGCGCCCTGCGTCCAGAGCCGCCTCCACCGCCGTCGCCGCGAGCCGGTCCAGGTCGGGTGACGGCTGCGCGAAGAAGTCGAAGAACGCGCAGGCCTCGTCGGTGAAATCGTAGTGCTCGCGCAGTGCGATGGCGATCGTCGCGCAATAGCCGCCCCACGCCGAGAAGTTGGCCGTCAGCGCCAGGACCACGTCTGCCGGTGCGGCGTTGAGCGCCAGCCAGGCCACGTACGCGGGGTACGCCTGGCAGCCGTGAAGCGGCTCGTACGACGCCTCCTCCGTGCCACACGCCCGTGCGAAGGCAACCAGTCGCTCGCCCGCCAGTGCCTCGCCCTGCGCGAGGGTCGTGAAGAAGGCCGCGGCCTCGGGGTCGGTCGCTTCGGCGCGGACTGCCAGGTGCTCGAACGCGCGACGGTCCGCGGGGATCACCCAGGTCTGTTCCAGGGCGAGCGCGGCGAGGGTGGCGCGGGGCGCCGTGCCGGCGGCGATCCGGGGGACCACGGGATTGGCGCCCGGGTCCGGGGCGAGGGCCGCCGTGGTCGTCCGCAGCAGGTCCCGGGCCGGGTGCGTCATGGCGTCCTCCGTCGTCGAAGTGTCGGGACGAGCCTGGCACGGCGTCCCCGATACGGAGTAGTCCGGCGCGAGATCGGCGTCCCACCGGGTGATCGTGGGTGGACCACCCCTTGAGGTGAACCACCTTCTGACCGGGGGGCGAAGGGTCTTCCGGGAGGCGAAAGCAGGCACGGTTCATGGCGACTTTGTGCAGACCCTCGGTATCCGTCCCAGAGCACGTGATCACGATGGAGGAGACGCTGGAGCTGGCGCGTGAGCGCCACGCCGACCACCCCCAACTGCCGCTGGCCCTCCGGCTGATCGAGAACACCGGTGTGCGCACGCGGCGCATCGTGCAGCCCATCGAGGAAACGCTGAAACACCCCGGGTTCGAGGACCGCAACAGGCTCTACGAGGCCGAGGCGAAGGCCCGGGTCCCCTCGGTCATCCAGCGGGCCCTCGACGACGCCGAACTGCTCACCACCGACGTGGACCTGATCATCTACGTGTCGTGCACGGGCTTCATGATGCCCTCGCTCACGGCCTGGCTGATCAACGAGATGGGCTTCGACCCGACCACGCGGCAGCTGCCGATAGCCCAGCTGGGCTGCGCGGCCGGCGGCGCGGCGATCAACCGGGCCCACGACTTCTGCACGGCCTACCCCGAGGCCAACGCGCTGATCGTGGCCTGCGAGTTCTGCTCGCTGTGCTACCAGCCCACCGACATCGGCGTCGGCTCGCTGCTGTCGAACGGCCTGTTCGGTGACGGCATCGCCGCCGCCGCGGTGCGCGGCCGGGGCGGCGAGGGCGTCGTCCTGGAGCGCAACGGCTCGTACCTGATCCCCAAGACCGAAGAGTGGATCATGTACGACGTGAAGGCCACCGGCTTCCACTTCCTGCTGGACAAGCGGGTCCCGGCCACCATGGAGCCCCTCGCGCCGGCGCTGAAGGACCTGGCCGGTGACCACGGCTGGAACGCCTCCGACCTGGACTTCTACATAGTCCACGCGGGCGGCCCCCGCATCCTCGACGACCTCAGCACCTTCCTCCAGGTCGACCCGCACGCCTTCCGGTTCAGCCGGGCGACGCTCACCGAGTACGGCAACATCGCCAGCGCCGTCGTCCTGGACGCGCTGCGCCGGCTGTTCGACGAGGGCGGCGCCGAGCACCGGGCGCGCGGGCTGCTCGCCGGGTTCGGACCCGGTATCACCGCCGAGATGGCCCTGGGCCGCTGGCACAGCGCGGACGAATCGATGTGACATGAGCGAAGAGACGATGACCGAAATCCTGCCCCCGGTCCGGGACTGGCCCGCGCTCGACCTGTCCGGCGCGGACTTCGACCCGGTCCTGCGCGAACTGATGGACGAGGGCCCGGTCACCCGCGTCAAGCTGCCCAACGGCGAGGGCTGGGCCTGGCTGGTCACCCGCTACGACGATGTGCGGACGGTGACCAACGACCCGCGCTTCAGCCGCGAGGCCGTCATGGACCGGCAGGTCACCCGGCTGGCCCCGCACTTCATCCCGGCCCGTGGCGCGGTCGGCTTCCTGGACCCGCCGGACCACACCCGGCTGCGCCGCAGCGTCGCCGCCGCGTTCACGGCACGCGGGGTGGAGCGGGTACGCGAGCGGTCCCGCCGCATGCTGGCGGAGCTGGTCGACGAGATGCTCCAGGACGGCCCGCCCGCCGACCTGACCGAGGCCGTGCTCAGCCCGTTCCCCATCGCGGTGATCTGCGAGCTGATGGGCGTCCCGGCCGCCGATCGGCAGGGCATGCACACCTGGACCCAGCTGATCCTGTCCTCCTCGCACGGCGCCGAGGTCAGCGAGAAGGCCAAGAAGGAGATGAGCGCCTACTTCTGCGACCTCATCGGCCTGCGCGAGGGCAGCACGGGCGAGGACGTCGCCTCCCTGCTCGGCGCCGCCGTGGGCCGCGGGGAGGTCACCCTGGACGAGGCGGTCGGACTCGCGGTCCTCCTCCAGATCGGCGGCGAGGCGGTCACCAACAACAGCGGCCAGATGTTCTACGTGCTGCTGACCCGGCCCGAGCTCGCCGAACGACTGCGCGACGAACCGGAGATCCGGCCCCGGGCCATCGACGAACTGCTGCGCTGGATCCCCCACCGCAACGCGGTCGGACTGTCCCGGATCGCCATGGAGGACGTGGAGATCCAGGGCGTACAGATCCGGGAGGGCGACGCGATCTACGTGTCGTACCTGGCCGCGAACCGCGACCCGGACGTCTTCCCCGACCCGGAGACGATCGATTTCGGCCGCAGTCCGAACCCGCACGTCGCCTTCGGCTTCGGCCCGCACTACTGCCCCGGCGGCATGCTGGCCCGGCTGGAGTCGGAGCTCTTGGTCGACGCGCTCCTCGACGGCGTACCGGGCCTGCGGCTCGCCGTGCCGGCCGGGGAGGTGCCCTTCAGGAAGGGCGCGCTGATCCGCGGGCCCGAGGCCCTGCCCGTGACGTGGTGAGCCCGCGATGACGGCGACGGAAGGGCTGCTGGTCCCTCCGGGGCACGGCCGGGTGGTGGCGGCCCCCGCCCAGCACGTCACCTTCAAGGTGACCGGCACGCACTCCCGCATGGCCTCCACCTTCGAGGTGGTCGTTCCCCCGGGCTTCGACGTCGGCGCCCATGTGCACACCCGCAGCGAGGAGTTGTTCTACGTTCTCGAAGGCGAGCTGGACGTCCTCGCCTTCGAGCCGCGGATCCGTACTCCCGACAACTGGCAGCGGTGGGAATCCACTTCCGGCAACCGGGTGGTGCGGGCGGCCCCGGGAACGGTGATCGTCGTACCCCCCGGGTGCCCGCACGCGTTCGCCAACCCGACGGACGAGCCCGCCAAGATGTTCTTCCAGGCGAGTCCGCCGCCGGACCACGAGCGGTACTTCGAGGAGCTGCTGGAGATCCTCGGCAGCGGGGGCCCGCCGGACCACGCGGCGATCGAGGAGCTGCGGGCGCGCTACGACATCGAGCAGCTGACGCCGCTCAGACACCGCTAGCGGATGGGCACGCCGGCGAGGGTCCGGGCGATGACCAGGCGCTGGATCTCGCTCGTGCCCTCGAAGATGGTGTAGATGGCCGCGTCCCGGTGCATCCGCTCGACGGGGTACTCCCGGGTGTAGCCGTTGCCGCCGAGGATCTGGATCGCCTGGGCCGTGACCTTCTTGGCCGTCTCGCTCGCGAACAGCTTGGACATCGACCCCTCGGCCGCCGTGAACGGCCTGCCGTTGACCGCCATCCAGGACGCGCGCCACACCAGCAGCCGGGCCGCGTCGATGGACGTCCGCATGTCCGCGAGCTGGAAGGCCACCCCCTGGTTGTCGATGATCGGGCGACCGAACTGCTCCCTGGTCTTCGCGTAGTCGAGGGCGACCTCGTAGGCGGCCCGGGCGGTGCCGACCGCCATGGCACCGACCGCCGGGCGCGAGGCCTCGAACGTGGCCATCGCCGCGTTCTTCACGCGCTCCCCGCCCTGCCTGGCCTTCTCCCGGGCACGGGCGAGCCGCTCGTCGAGCTTCTCCTTGCCGCCGAGCAGGCAGGAGCCGGGAACGCGCACGTTGTCGAGGATGACCTCGGCGGTGTGCGAGGCGCGGATGCCGTGCTTCTTGAACTTCTGGCCCTGGGACAGCCCCTCGGTGCCCGGCGGGACGATGAAGGAGGCGTGGCCCTTGGAGCCGAGCTCGGCGTCGACGACCGCGACGACGACATGGACGTTGGCGATACCGCCGTTGGTCGCCCAGGTCTTGGTGCCGTTGAGCACCCACTCGTCCTTGGCCTCGTCGTACACGGCCCGGGTCCGCATGGAGGCCACGTCGGAGCCGGCGTCGGGCTCGGAGGAGCAGAACGCGGCGACCTTGACATCGTTGGCGTCGCCGTACATCTGGGGGATCCAGGTGCCGATCTGCTGCTCGGTGCCGTTGGCGAGGACGCCGACGGCGGCGAGACCGGTGCCGACGATGGACAGGGCTATGCCCGCGTCGCCCCAGAACAGCTCCTCCATCGCCATCGGGATGCCGAGGCCGGTGGGGTCGAAGTACTGCTGGGCGTAGAAGTCCAGGGAGTAGATGCCGACCTTGGCCGCCTCCTGGATGACCGGCCAGGGAGTCTCCTCACGCTCGTCCCATTCGGCGGCCGCGGGGCGGATCACGTCGGCGGCGAAGCCGTGGATCCAGTCGCGGACCTCCTTCTGTTCGTCGTTGAGCTCCATGGTGAACTCGGCCATGTCGTCCCCTCCAGCAGCACGTGCATGTTACTTGCGGTAACACCAGTCTGTTACCGACGGGTAGTCGAAGTCAACTCCTACCGACCGGTCGGCACCCTTTCGGTGTCCTGGGCATGCTTCAGTGTTAGTTTGCGCAGGCGTCATCGAAACAGCACGGGTGGGGAGAGACCATGGACACCACGCAGCGGACCGATCAGCAACGGTCCGCCGATCGCCGTCGGCGTGAGCTGCTGGAGGCCGCCGACCGAGTGGTGCTGCGCGACGGTCCGCAGGCCTCGATGAACGCGATCGCCGCGGAAGCCGGCATCACCAAGCCCATTCTCTACCGGCACTTCGGCGACAAGGGCGGACTTTACGCGGCCCTTGCCATGCGGCACACGGACGCGCTGCTGGACTCGCTGCGGGCGGCGCTGGACGCGCCGGCGGACCGACGGGAGCGGGTCGAGGCGACGTTGGACACGTACCTCGCGGCGATCGAGGCGCGGCCCCAGGTGTACCGGTTCCTGATGCATCCGGCGGAGGGGGGCCAGCCGGGAGATCAGGGCTTCGATGTCGGCAAGCACAGTGCGCCGTTGCTGCGGCGGATGGGCGAGGAGCTGGCGCAGGTCATCGAGGAGCGGCTGGACCTCGGGCCGGGCGGGCAGCAGCTGGCGCGGGTGTGGGGACACGGGATAGTCGGCATGATGCACGCCGCCGGGGACTGGTGGCTGGGGGAACGGCCCTGTTCCCGTGCGGAGTTGGTGCGGAGTCTGGCTGATCTGTTGTGGGGTCGGCTTGCGGCGGCGGGGGATCGGGTCGGAGGCCCGGGGTTCTGACCGTCGTGTCCTGGCTGACGGCCGGTGGGGGTTGTTCGCGCAGTTCCCCGCGCCCCTGAGGCGATGCCGCCCAGGCGCTCCAAGAGCCCGGGCGTCCCCGCGTCCTGAGGCGATGGCGCTCAGGCGCTCCACGAGGCACGGGCCACCTGGCGCATCAGTTTGCGGCGGCGCCAGCCCTTGAGACGGTCCGCGTACACGCGGCCCTCCAAGTGGTCGCACTCGTGTTGCAGGCAGCGGGCGAAGAAGCCCGTGCCGTGGACGGTGACCGGGTCGCCGGTCATCGTGAAGCCCTCGACCACCGCGTGGTCGTAGCGCTCCGTGCCCGCTTCCAGGCCCGGCAGGGACAGGCAGCCCTCCGGGCCCCGGATCACCACGCCGTCCGTTTCGGTCAGGCGGGGGTTGATCACATGGCCCACATGGCGGACGTCCTCGTCGTCGGGACAGTCGTAGACGAAGACCCGCAGGGGCTCGCCGATCTGGTTGGCGGCGAGGCCGACGCCCTGCGCGGCGTACATGGTCGCGAACAAGTCCTCGACGAGCCGGGCCAGTTCGGGGCCGAAGTCGGTGACCTCCGCGCAGGGTGCGTGCAGGAGCGGGTCGCCGTGCAGGGTGAGGGGTCTCACGCGGCCGTGGGCGCCGGGGATGGAGCTGTGTCGCATGGCGGCAAGAGTAAGGTCCTGTCGGTCCGCGCCTCCCACACGAGTTCGCCACAGTGCCGCGGTGCGGGAGTGCGAATGGATCTCGATAGGCTGAGGTCCACACCACGTGGCCGTCAGGCTTCAAGGCGCGGCGCGTACGCAAGGAGGATCGAGAACTGATGGCAGGCAACTCGGACCCGCTCTCGCCGCGGGCCAAGCTGGCCGTGACCGCGGGCAAGGCGGTCGCGGCGGCATCGCGCGCCGCAGGACGCGGCAGCGGTTCGGTGATCGGCGGCCGGGTCGCGCTCAAACTCGACCCCGACCTCCTCGCCCGGCTCGCCCAGAACCTGGACGTGATCCTGGTCTCCGCGACGAACGGCAAGACCACCACCACCCGGCTCATCGCCGAGGCGCTGCGCGCGGCGGGACCGGTCGTCTCCAACGCGCTCGGCGCCAACATGCCGGCCGGCATCACCTCGGCCCTCGCCGGCAGCTCGGACGCCCGCTACGGCGTCATCGAGGTCGACGAGAAGTACCTCGCCGGCGTCGCCCGGGACACCGCCCCGAAGTGCATCGCCCTGCTCAACCTCTCGCGCGACCAGCTCGACCGTGCCGCCGAGACCCGCATGCTCGCCGAGAACTGGCGGGAGGGGCTCGCGGGTTCCAAGGCCGTGGTCGTGGCCAACTGCGACGACCCGCTGGTGGTGTGGGCGGCGTCGTCCTCCCCCAATGTGATCTGGGTCGCGGCGGGGCAGATGTGGAAGGACGACGCCTGGTCGTGCCCGTCGTGCGGTGGCGTGATGCAGCGCCCCGGCGACGACTGGTTCTGCGGCGAGTGCGGCTTCCGCCGTCCGACGCCGAGCTGGGCGCTCTCCGGCGACCACGTCCTCGACCCGCACGGCTCGGCCTGGCCGATCCATCTCCAGCTGCCCGGCCGCGCCAACAAGGCCAACGCCGCCTCCTCGGCCGCCGTCGCCGCCGTGTTCGGCGTGCCGCCGCAGGTCGCGCTGGAGCGCATGTACCAGGTGCAGGCGGTGGCCGGACGGTACGACGTCGTCCAGTTCCAGGGCCGTGACCTGCGGCTCCTGCTCGCGAAGAACCCGGCCGGCTGGCTGGAGACGTTCTCCCTGATCGACCCGCCGCCCACGCCGGTCATCCTCTCCGTGAACGCGCGCGGCGCCGACGGCACCGACACCTCCTGGCTGTGGGACGTCGACTACACGCGTCTGACCGGCCACCCGATCTGCGTGGTCGGTGACCGGCGCCTGGACCTGGCGGTGCGCCTGGAGGTCGCCGACCAGCACTTCCAGGTCTACGAGAACCTCGACCAGGCCGTGGCCGCCTGCCCGCCGGGCCGGATCGAGGTCATCGCCAACTACACGGCGTTCCAGGACCTCCGCCGCCGCGTCGGCAACTGAGCACGAGACGTCAGGGGACTTTTGTGAGCGACAACCAACTGCGCATCGTCTGGATCTATCCCGACCTGCTCAGCACCTACGGCGACCAGGGCAACGTCCTGGTCGTCGAACGCCGGGCCCAGCAGCGCGGCCTGGACGTGGCCCGGCTGGACGTGCGCAGCGACCAGCCGATCCCCACCTCCGGCGACATCTACCTGATCGGCGGCGGTGAGGACCGGCCGCAGCGGCTCGCCGCCGAGCGGCTGCGCCGGGACGGCGGACTGACCCGGGCCGTGGAGAACGGCGCCATCGTGTTCTCCGTGTGCGCCGGCTACCAGATCCTCGGCCACGAGTTCATCAACGACCTCGGCCAGCGCGAGCCCGGCCTCGGGCTGCTGGACGTGGTGTCGACGCGCGGTGAGGGCGCCCGCTGCGTCGGTGACGTGCTGGGCGACGTCGACGGGCGGCTCGGCCTGCCCCCGCTGACCGGCTTCGAGAACCACCAGGGCGTCACCCACCTCGGCCCCACCGCCCGTCCCCTCGCCCGGGTGCGCTTCGGCAACGGCAACGGCACGGGCGACGGCACGGAGGGCGCGTACAACGACACCGTCTTCGGCACGTACATGCACGGGCCGGTGCTCGCGCGCAACCCGCTGATCGCGGACCTGCTGCTGAAGCTGGCCCTCGACGTCAACGCGCTGCCGCCGACCGACGACCGCTGGTACGAGGCCCTGCGAAACGAGCGCATCGCCGCTGCTCAGCAGCCTGCGTGAGCACTGCGCCGCAGCGTGTGCGAAGCACGCGTCAACCTGCTGGTCAACAGCCCGTCTGACGGCACATCCGCACAGGTGAGCGGGGTCGTCCAGCAGGCGGACGCGTGCTTCGGTCCGGCCCCTCGATGCCGCTAGGGTGGCGGGGATTCCAGCCGGACGACGCGGTCCGGACCCGGCCCACGTGGAGAAGGTATTCGGGCTATGCGCATTGGTGTCCTCACGTCCGGCGGCGACTGCCCCGGCCTGAACGCCGTCATCCGGTCCGTCGTGCACCGCGCCGTCGTCGACCACGGCGACGAGGTCATCGGCTTCCGGGACGGCTGGAAGGGCCTCCTGGAGTGCGACTATCTCAAGCTCGACCTCGACGCGGTGGGTGGCATCCTCGCCCGCGGCGGCACGATCCTCGGCTCCTCCCGGGTCCAGCCCTCCCATCTGCGGGACGGTGTGGAGCGGGCCAAGGGCCATGTCGAGGAGCTCGGCCTCGACGCGATCATCCCCATCGGCGGCGAGGGCACGCTCAAGGCCGCGCGGCTGATGTCGGACAGCGGTCTGCCCATCGTGGGTGTGCCGAAGACCATCGACAACGACATCGCCGTCACGGACGTCACCTTCGGCTTCGACACGGCCGTGGGTGTGGCGACCGAGGCCCTGGACCGGCTGAAGACCACCGCCGAGTCCCACCAGCGGGTCCTGGTGGTCGAGGTCATGGGCCGGCACACCGGCTGGATCGCGCTGCACTCCGGCATGGCGGCCGGCGCGCACGCCATCGTCGTCCCCGAGCGGCCCTTCGACATAGAGGAACTGACCCGGCGGGTCGGCGAGCGGTTCGAGGCGGGCAAGCGCTTCGCGATCGTGGTGGCGGCGGAGGGGGCCAAGCCCCGGGTCGGGAGCATGGAGTTCGACGAGGGCGGCAAGGACATCTACGGCCACGAGCGGTTCGCCGGGATCGCCCGGCAGCTGTCCGTGGAGCTGGAGGGGCGGCTGGGGAAGGAAGCCCGGCCGGTGATCCTCGGGCATGTGCAGCGGGGCGGGACGCCGACCGCCTATGACCGGGTGCTGGCCACGCGGTTCGGGTGGCATGCGGTGGAGGCCGTGCACCGGGGTGAGTTCGGGCGGATGACCGCGCTGCGCGGGACCGACATCGTGATGGTGTCGTTGGCCGAGGCCGTTCGGACGCTGAAGACGGTGCCGGAGGATCGGTACGAAGAGGCGGAGTGCGTGCTCTGAGGTCGCCGTGATCGGCCGGGTGCGGGTCGTGAGTGGTTGCTCGCGCCCACGCGGCGAAGCCGCATATCGAACACAGCCCCGCGCCCCTGAAAACCCCGTACCGCCCCCGGTCGCAGTGGCGACCGGGGGCGGTTCTACTCTTGGGGCGGACAGATGGCTGCACACCCCCACGAAACAGGAGCCGGCGGAATGGATCACAGCGGGCACGGCATGACGATGGATCTGCCGCCGTTCACGCTGGGGCGAGGCCTGGAGTGGTCCACGGACCCGTTCTTTCTCGTCGCCTGCCTGGCCGGGCTGGCCCTGTACGGGTGGGGTGTCGTGCGGCTCGTCCGGCGCGGCGACAAGTGGCCCGTGGGGCGGACGGTCGCCTACGTCCTGGGCGTGCTGAGCATCATGCTCATGATGTGCACCCGGCTGAACGACTACGGCATGGTCATGTTCAGCGTGCACATGGTGCAGCACATGGTCATCAGCATGGTGTCGCCGATCCTCATCCTGCTCGGGGCGCCGATCACGCTGGCGCTGCGGGCGCTGCCGACCGCGGGGCGGGGGCGCAAGGGGCCGCGTGAGCTGCTGCTGATGTTCCTGCACAGCCACTACATGCGGATCATCACGCACCCGGCGTTCACGATCCCGCTGTTCATCGCGAGCCTGTACGGGCTGTACTTCACGCCTCTCTTCGACACCCTGATGGGCTCCAAGCCCGGCCATATCGCGATGATGGTGCACTTCTTCGCCGTCGGTCTGGTGTTCTTCTGGCCGATCATGGGCGTGGACCCGGGCCCGCACCGCCCGGGCTACCTGATGCGGATGCTGGAGCTGTTCGCGGGCATGCCGTTCCACGCGTTCTTCGGGATCGCGCTGATGATGGCGTCCGAGCCGATGGTCGAGACGTTCAAGAACCCGTCCGCCTCGCTCGGCATCGAGGCGCTCGCGGACCAGAACGCGGCGGGCGGCATCGCCTGGGCGTTCAGCGAGATCCCCTCCGTGCTGGTGCTGGTGGCCCTGCTGTTCCAGTGGCACGCCTCGGACCAGCGGCAGGCCAAACGCACGGACCGGGCCGCCGACCGCGACGGGGACAAGGAGCTCCAGGCGTACAACGCCTATCTGGCCTCGCTGAACACGCAGGGGCGCTGAACACCACTCGTGTACGGGCCGTGCGCGCCGGGCGTTCGCCGGGCACCATGGAGGGACCGAACCATGAGGAGGGTGTTGCGATGCCCGGTTCCACGAACGGTTCCAACTCTACGAAGACCATGGGAGCGCTCACGCTGGGCGGGCTCGTCGTGGTGACGGCCTACACGGTGGCGCTCGGCAGCAACGGCTGGCTGTGGTTCGGCTGGGTCGTGCTGGGTCTGATCACGCTGGGACTGGTGGTCACCACGCGCAGCACCTGACGGCTCACTCCCGGGTCAGCCGGCCCGCCGAGTGGACTCCCGGCTGGTACTTCGGGAGCCGGACAGTGATCTTCATGCCGGCTCCCGCGGCGGTCTCGATGACGAGGCCGTAGTCGTCGCCGTAGACCTGGCGGAGCCGGTCGTCGACGTTGGAGAGGCCGATGCCGCCCGAGGGGCTGACCTCGCGGGCGAGGATGCGGCGCAGCAGGCCGGGGTCCATGCCGGCGCCGTCGTCCTCGATGACGACGAGGGCCTCGGCGCCCGCGTCCTGGGCGGTGATCTGGATGTGGCACTTGCCGAAGGGCACGGCCTTGCCCTCCAGTCCGTGCTTGACGGCGTTCTCGACGAGCGGCTGCAGGCACAGGAACGGCAGGGTCACCGGCAGCACCTCCGGGGCTATCTGGAGGGTGACGGAGAGGCGGTCGCCGAAGCGTGCCCGCACCAGCGCCAGGTAGTGGTCGATGGCGTGGAGCTCCTCGGCGAGGGTGGTGAAGTCGCCGTGCCGGCGGAACGAGTAGCGGGTGAAGTCGGCGAATTCCAGGAGCAGTTCGCGAGCGCGCTCGGGGTCGGTGCGGACGAACGAGGCGATCACCGCGAGCGAGTTGAAGATGAAGTGCGGGGAGATCTGGGCCCGCAGCGCCTTGATCTCGGCCTCGATGAGGCGGGTGCGGGACTGGTCGAGGTCGGCCAGTTCCAGCTGGACCGAGACCCAGCGGGCGACCTCGCCGGCGGCCCGGACGAGCACCGCCGACTCGCGGGGCGCGCAGGCGACGAGGGCGCCGTGCACCCGGTCGTCGACGGTGAGCGGGGCGACGACCGCCCAGCGCACCGAGCAGTCGAGGCTGTCGCAGGTGAGCCGGAAGGCCTCGCCGCGGCCGGTCTCCAGGGGGCCCGCGAGGCGTTCCATGATCTCGGTGCGGTGGTGGGCGCCGTCGCCGTCCCAGACCAGGACCTGCTTGAGGTCGGTGAGGCAGAGGGCGTCCGTGCCGAGCAGGGAACGCAGTTTGCGGGCGGATTTGCGGGCGGTCTCCTCCGTCAGTCCGGACCGCAGCGGGGGCGCGGCGAGGGACGCCGTGTGCAGGGTCTCGAAGGTGGCGTGCTCGACGGGGGTGCCGAGACCGGCGAGGCTCTTGGCCCGGGCGGTGCGCCGGCCCAGCCAGACCCCCAGGGCGAGCACCGGGAGCACGGCGACGCACAGGCCCGCCAGGAAGCCGCTCATGCCGTCACCTCCGTGCGCAGCTCCTCGGGCAGGTGGAACCGGGCCAGGACCGCCGCCGTACCGGGCGGGACCCGGCCGGGGGTGGCCAGGGACACCAGGATCATGGTGAGGAAGCCCAGCGGCACCGACCACAGGGCGGGCCAGGCGAGCAGGGCGTGCAGGGCGGCGCCCTCGCCCGGGTAGCCCGCCATGGTCGCGGCGACGGCGAGCAGCGCGGAGCCCCCGCCGACCAGCATCCCGGCGGCGGCGCCGGGCGGGGTCAGCCGCCGCCACCAGATGCCGAGCACGAGCAGCGGGCAGAACGAGGACGCCGACACGGCGAAGGCCAGCCCGACGGCGTCGGCGACCGGGAGCCCGCCGACCAGGACGCTCGCCGCGAGGGGCACGGACATGGCGAGGGCCGTGCCGAGCCGGAAGTGCCTGACGCCCCGGGACGGCAGGACGTCCTGGGCGAGGACGCCCGCGACCGCCATGGTCAGCCCCGAGGCCGTGGACAGGAACGCGGCGAAGGCGCCCCCGGCGACCAGCGCGCCCAGCAGGTCGCCGCCCACTCCCCCGATCATGCGGTCGGGCAGCAGGAGGACGGCGGCGTCCGGGTCGCCGGTGAGAGTGAGCTCGGGGGCGTAGAGGCGGCCGAGAGCGCCGTAGACGGGCGGCAGGAGGTAGAAGGCGCCGATCAGGCCGAGGACCGCGACGGTGGTGCGGCGGGCGGCGACACCGTGCGGGCTGGTGTAGAAGCGGACCACGACGTGCGGCAGGCCCATGGTGCCGAGGAACGTGGCGAGGATCAGCCCGTACGTGGCGTACAGCGGGCGTTCCTCGCGGCTCTCGGCCTGTGACGGGGACAGGTCGCCGCCGCCGCTGCGCTCGGCCCGGGGAACGGGGGCGCCCGCGGCGAAGGTGAGGTGGGAGCCGCGTTCGATGCGGTGGGTGCCGGCGGGGAGTTCGAGGCGGGTGCCGGTGTGCTTGCGGCCGTCGACGGTGCCGGTCACCGTGACGCTCAGGGGCCGGTCGAGGGTGAGGTCGACGCTGTCGTCGACGCGGACCACACGCTGCTCGCGGAAGGTGGCCGGTTCGTCGAAGGCGTGCCGGGGTGCGCCGTCGCTCTGCCAGGTGAGGACCAGGAACAGGGCGGGGACGAGCAGGGCGGTGAGCTTGAGCCAGTACTGGAAGGCCTGCACGAAGGTGATGCTGCGCATGCCGCCGGCGGCGACGGTGGCGGTCACGACGACGGCGACGATCACTCCGCCGAGCCAGTCGGGCGCCCCGGTCAGCACGGTCAGAGTGAGTCCGGCGCCCTGGAGCTGGGGCAGCAGGTACAGCCAGCCGACGCCGACGACGAAGGCACCGGCCAGCCGCCGCACCGCCTGGGAGGCGAGGCGGGCCTCGGCGAAGTCGGGGAGCGTGTAGGCGCCGGAGCGGCGCAGCGGGGCGGCGACGAAGAGCAGCAGGACCAGATAGCCGGCGGTGTAGCCGACCGGGTACCAGAGCATGTCGGGGCCCTGGACCAGGACCAGGCCCGCTATGCCGAGGAAGGAGGCGGCGGAGAGGTACTCGCCGCTGATGGCGGCGGCGTTGAGGCGGGGCCCGACGGTGCGGGAGGCGACGTAGAAGTCGGAGGTGGTGCGGGAGATGCGCAGGCCGAAGGCGCCGACCAGGACCGTCGCGACGACGACGAGGGCGACGGCGGGGATGGCGTAGCTGGAGTTCATCGGGCGTCGGTCCGTCGGTGGTCGTTCATCGGTCTTCGACGAGGCGTACGAAGTCGCGTTCGTTGCGCTCGGCACGGCGGACGTACCAGCGGGCGAGCAGGACGAGGGGGGCGTAGAGGCCGAAGCCGAGGACGGCCCATTCCAGGTGGCGGGCGTCGGGCATCGCCGCGAAGAGCAGCGGGAGGGGGCCGACGAGCAGGCCGAGGATGGCGAACACGGTGAGGGCGGCGCGCAGTTGGGTGCGCATCAGGGAGCGGACGTAGGTGTGGCCGAGGGTGGTCTGCTCGTCGATCTCGGTGCGCGGGCGGTAGTAGCCGGAGGAGGCCCGGCCGGTCTGGCGGGGCGGGCCGGTGACGACGACGCGGCGTTCGGTGTGGTCCTGGGGCACCGTCACGGCCTCCTCATGAGCAGGTCGCGCAGTTCGCGCGCGTGGCGGCGGCTGACCTGGAGCTCCTCGGAGCCGATCAGGACGCTGACGCTGCCCGCGTCGAGGCGGAGTTCGCCGATGTGACGCAGGGCGACGAGGTGGCGGCGGTGGATACGGACGAAGCCGCGGGTGCGCCAGCGCTCCTCCAGGGTGGACAGCGGGATGCGCACCAGGTGGCTGCCCCTGTCGGTGTGCAGGCGGGCGTAGTCGCCCTGGGCCTCGACGTGGGTGATGTCGTCGACGGAGACGAAACGGGTCACGCCGCCGAGTTCGACGGGTATGTGGTCCGGGTCGGGTTCGTGCACGGGGATGCGCGGGGCGGCGCCGCTCAGCTCGGCGGCCCGGCGGACGGCCTCGGCGAGGCGTTCCTTGCGCACGGGTTTGAGGACGTAGTCGACGGCCTTGAGGTCGAAGGCCTGCACGGCGAAGTCCTCGTGGGCGGTGACGAACACGACGAGCGGCGGCCGGGCGAAGCCGGTGAGGAGCCGGGCGAGGTCGAGGCCGTCGAGGCCGGGCATCTGGATGTCGAGGAAGACGACGTCGATGGCCTCTGGCCCGCCCGGGCCGGACTCCAGGGCGCGGTTCATGCGGCGCAGCGCCTCGGTGGCGTCGCCGGCACCCTCCGCGCTGCCGATGCGGGGGTCGGCGCGCAGGAGGTAGAGCAGCTCCTCCAGGGAGGGGCGTTCGTCGTCGACAGCCAGGGCGCGCAGCATGAACGTGGAGTGTAGGGGCGATCCCCGCTGTTCGGGCACGTGGATACAGTGCCCGCATGAACAGCAGGTCGTCCACGCCGTTCGACGAACTCGACCGGAAGATCATCACGGCGTTGATGGCGAACGCCAGGACGTCGTTCGCCGAGATCGGTACGGCGATCGGGCTGTCGGCCACGGCGGTCAAGCGGCGGGTCGACCGGCTGCGCGAGACGGGCGTGATCACCGGGTTCTCGGCGACGGTGAAGCCGTCGGCGCTGGGCTGGCGTACGGAGGCCTACGTCGAGGTGTACTGCGAGGGCGCCGCCCCGCCGCGACGGCTGGCCGAGGTCGTGCGCGACTACCCGGAGATCGCCGCGGCGATGACCGTGACCGGCGGCGCGGACGCGTTGCTGCATGTGCGGGCGCGGGACGTGGAGCACTTCGAGGAGGTGCTGGAGCGGATCCGGCAGGAGCCGTTCATCCGGAAGACGATCAGCGTGATGGTGCTGTCCCATCTGCTCCCCGAGAGCCCGGAGGCGGGGGCCAGCCAGCCGGCGCCGCAGGAGCCCCGGGGTGGCGCAGCAGACGTGCGCTGAGCGGCCGGAAGACGCAGCGTTCCTGCGCGGACACGCAATCTTTGTTTCTTGTCGGGCACCTCTGTCAGTTCCTACCGTTGTGTCAACCCACAGTCACACACCGTGAGGAAGCGGAGGGACCCCTCTGTGCCCGACTCCCGTGTGCCGCGCCGGCGGCGCTACCTCGTCTGCGAACCCAGACACTTCGCCGTGCAGTACGCGATCAACCCGTGGATGCGTCCCGGCGAACCCGTCGACGTCATCCGCGCCCTGGACCAGTGGCAGGCGCTGGTCGACGCCTACCGTGCCCACGGCCATACCGTGGACAGTGTGAAACCCGTTCCCGGCCTGCCCGACATGGTTTTCGCCGCGAACGCGGCGGTCGTCGTCGACGGCCGCGTCTTCGGCTCGCTCTTCCACGCGCCCGAGCGCCGTCCCGAGTCCGTGCCCTACGAGGCGTGGTTCAAGACGGAGGGCTACGACGTGTACCACCCCGAGTCGGTGTGCGAGGGCGAGGGCGACCTGGTGCCGACCGGCCGCTGGATCCTGGCCGGGACGGGCTTCCGTACGACCCGGGAGGCCCACAGCGAGGTACAGGAGTACTTCGGGACGCCGGTGATCAGCCTGACGCTGGTGGATCCGTACTTCTACCACCTGGACACGGCGCTGTTCGTCCTCGACGAGGAGAACATCGCCTACTACCCCGAGGCGTTCTCGCCGGGCAGCCGCGAGGTGCTGGCCCGGATGTACCCGGACGCGGTGCTCGCCACCCGCGAGGACGCGACGGCGTTCGGGCTCAACTCCGTCTCCGACGGGCGCCATGTGTTCATCTCACCCGGGGCGACGGACCTGGCCGGGCAGCTCGCCGGCCGTGGCTACGTCCCCGTCCCCGTCGACCTGTCCGAGTTCCACAAGGCCGGTGGCGGCATCAAGTGCTGCACCCAGGAGATCCGGGAGATCCGCTCATGACCGCACCCGTCCGCACCGAGGACGCGCAGGGGGCCCGTGGCTCGCGGGAGAGCCGTGGCTCGCAGGAGCTGATCCGCGCGGAGGAGCCGGTCCTCGCGCACAACTACCACCCGCTGCCGGTGGTCGTCGCGCGTGCCGAGGGCGCCTGGGTGGAGGACGTGGAGGGGCGGCGCTACCTCGACATGCTGGCCGGCTACTCGGCGCTCAACTTCGGCCACCGGCACCCGGCGCTGATCGAGGCGGCCCACCGTCAGCTCGACCGGCTGACCCTCACCTCGCGTGCCTTCCACAACGACCGGCTCGCCGAGTTCGCGGAGCGGCTGGCGGCGCTGACCGGTATGGACATGGTGCTGCCCATGAACACCGGCGCGGAGGCGGTGGAGAGCGGGGTGAAGGTGGCCCGCAAGTGGGCCTACGACGTCAAGGGCGTCCCGGCCGACCGGGCGACGATCGTGGTCGCGGCGGACAACTTCCACGGGCGTACGACGACGATCGTCAGCTTCTCCACGGACGAGACGGCCCGGGCGGGCTTCGGGCCCTTCACGCCGGGTTTCCGGGTGGTGCCGTACAACGACCTGGCCGCGATGGAGGCGGCGGTCGACGAGACGACGGCGGCGGTGCTGATCGAGCCGATCCAGGGTGAGGCGGGGGTGATCATCCCCGACGACGGCTATCTGGCCGGTGTGCGTGAGCTCACCCGCCGCAAGGGGTGTCTGTTCATCGCGGACGAGATCCAGTCCGGGCTCGGCCGGACGGGGCGCACGCTGGCGGTCGAGCACGAGCCGGTGGTGCCGGACGTGCTGCTGCTGGGCAAGGCGCTGGGCGGCGGCATCGTGCCGGTGTCGGCGGTGGTCGGGCGCCGGGAGGTGCTCGGGGTGCTGCATCCCGGGGAGCACGGCTCCACCTTCGGCGGCAATCCGCTGGCGGCGGCGGTCGGTACGGCGGTCGTGGAGCTGCTGGAGACGGGCGAGTTCCAGCGCCGGGCGGCCGAGCTGGGCGTGATCCTGCGTGATGGTCTGACGGGGCTGGTCGGCAAGGGCGTCGTCGGCTTCCGGTCGCGCGGCCTGTGGGCGGGCGTCGACATCGACCCCGCGCTCGGCACCGGCCGCGAGATCAGCGAGCGGCTGATGCGGGAGGGAGTCCTGGCGAAGGACACCCACGGCTCCACGATCCGCCTGGCCCCACCGCTCACCATCACCGGCGAGGAGCTGACGGGCGCGCTCGCGGCGCTGGAGAAGGCGCTGGGGTAGGGGCCCGGGGGTCACCACCGGGGTGGGGAGCGGCGTCCTCGACACGGATCGGCCGCTCCCCACCAGGCCGCAGGCACGGGGCTGTCCCGCGCGCCTTGTTGAAGGCACTCCAGCAGGACGTCGGCGATGCCGGGCAAGCGGACCGTGCGGTTCGCCCGGTTCGCCGACCTCGGCGCGACCCGCCGAGCCGCCGACCCGGCCACCCTGCCGCCGCTGCGGCGGACGACCACCCGACCGCCAGGCGCCCACCGAGCCGGCACCACCCGGGAGCGCCGGAGGCCGACCCGGGGCCAAGACGACCACCCAGGCGACACACCAACCAGACCGCCACCACGCCCCCGGCTCGCCGACCTCGGCGCCACCGACCGGCCGCCGACGCCCCCCGCCGCGCTGCGGCGGACCACCACCCCACCGCCGGCGCCCACCGGCCGGCACCACCCGGGAGCGCCGGAGGCCGGCCCGGGGCCAAGACGACCACCCAGGCGACACACCGACCCAGACCGCCACCACCCCCCGGCTCGCCGACCTCGGCGCCACACGGCCGCCGACGCCACCCCGCCGCCGCTGCGGCGGACCACCACCACACCGCCGACGCCCACCGAGCCGGCACCCCCCCCGGAAGCGCCGGCCGCCGGCCCAGGCCGAGGCGACCGCCCAGGCGGCGCACCCCAGCCAGGCCGCCACCGCGTTCCACAGCGGCACCTCTCCGGCAACACCGAGCCTCAGAGGGCCAGGCGCAGAGGGAGCCGAGCAGGGCGGAATCCGCGTAGGCGGGGGGCTCGGGCCTGGCCGTCGCGAGTCGTTCCCCTCTGCCCGCTGACAGGGCCGGGGGCCCGCAAGCGGAGCGGCCCCGGTCCCACGCGGCACCGTCGTCTCACCCGCCTCCCGCCGCCCCGGCCGGCCCTGCACAAGCCGCCCCGCGTCGCCGGAAGGGTGAAGATTGGGGAAAGAGGTGGTAGACCACTCTCAGCGACAGAGAGGTCGGCCGTGGGCGCAGACGAGGTGTACGGCGTTGCCCGGCAGCGGTTCGATGTGGCCGACGCGGCGCCCCTGTTGCTCGATCCACGGGGCGTGGTGACGGGCTGGACCAGCGGTGCCCGGCGGCTGCTGGCGTACCCGGCTGCCGAGGCGGTCGGCAGGAAGCTGGCCGACCTGCTGGCCGCCGAGGACGCGCAGCGTGCGCCGGACCTGGTCGAGCGGTGCCGCAGGGAGGGCGGCTGGACGGGGCTGCTGACGGCCCGCCGCAGGGACGGGCAACTCGTGAGGGTCGCGGCCCGGATCGCCTCGGCCGAGGAGGCGCACGGCGGCTCGCGCTGGCTGATGCTCCTGTCGGAACTGGCCGACGCCCCCGGCTGGGACATGAGCCGCACGGTCCTGGAACAGATGGCGGCGGGCGCCCCTGTCGGTATCGCGATCGTGGACACGGACCTGCGCTTCGTGTGGTCGAACGCCGCCCTGGAGCAGTTCGGCGGCGGCCCGGCGGCGCGACGGCTCGGTCTGCGCTTCGCGGACGTCCAGCCCGGCATGGACGCCCAGGCGGTCGAGGCCCAGATGCGGCACGTGCTGGAGACCGGCGAGGCGGTCATCGGCTACGAGCATGTGGGCCATGTGCGCTCGGCCCCGTTGCGCGAGACGGCGCACATGCTGTCGTTCACCCGGCTCGAGGACGACCGGGGCCATCCGATCGGCGTGTACTACACGGTCGTCGACATGACCGAGCGGCACCGCGCGCGGCAGCGGCTGGCGCTGCTCGACCGGGCCGGCGAGAGCATCGGCCGCAGCCTGGACCTCACGCGCACCGCTCAGGAGCTGGCGGACGTGGCCGTGCCGGGGCTGGCCGACTTCGTCACCGTGGACCTGCTGGAGTCGGTGCTGCGGGGTGCCGAGCCGGCTCCCGGGCCGCTCGCGGACGCGGAGGAGCCGGTGGAGCTGCGCCGCGCCGGCTACCGGTCCGCGCAGGACGACCTCGCGGAGGCCGTCATCGAGATCGGCGAGGTGGTGGCCTTCCGGGCCGGGACGCCGCCCTTCCGCTGTCTGGCCACGGGACGGTCCTGGCGCGAGGAGCGGCTCGATCCGCTGACCCGGGACTGGACCACGGACACCCCGAGCGGCCACCTGGCCACGTTCCGGGAGCTGGACCTGCACAGCGTGATGACCGTGCCGATCCGCTCGCGCGGCACCACCCTGGGGATCACGACCTTCTACCGGCGCCACCACCGGGAGTCCTTCGACGAGGAGGACCTGCGGCTGGCCGAGGATCTCGTCGCCCGCGCGGCCGTCTGCGTGGACAACGCCCGCCGCTACACCCGTGAGCGGGACGCCGCGCTCGTCCTGCAGCGCAGTCTGCTCCCCCACCGGCTGCCCGAGCAGGACGCGGTCGAGGTGGCCGCGTGCTACCGGCCGGCCGACGAGCTGACCGGGCTCGGCGGCGACTGGTACGACCTCATCCCGCTGTCCGGGGCGCGCGTCGCGCTGGTCGTGGGCGAGGTGCCCGGGCACGGCATCGACGCCGCCGCGGCCATGGGGCAGCTGCGGACCGCCGTACGGACCCTCGCGGCGCTGGAGCTGCCGCCCGAGGAGGTGCTGGCGCATCTCGACGACCTGGTGGCGCGGTCGGCGCGGGAGGAGGGTGCGGAGCCCGGCACTGTGGGCTCGGCGGGGACGCAGTGGGGCTCCGGGTGCCTGTACGTCGTCTACGACCCGGTCGACGGCGGGTGTTCGATGGCCGCGGCGGGGCATCCCGCCCCGGCCGTGGTGCTCCCCGACGGCTCGGTCATGTTCGTCGATCTGCCGCAGGGGCCGCCGCTCGGCGTGGGCGGCCCGCCCTTCGAGGCGGCCGAGCTGACCCTGGCGGAGGGCAGCACGCTCGCGCTGCACACCGACGGGCTGCTGGCCCGGGGCGAGACCTGGGCCGTCGACGCGGGCCGGGAGCGGTTGCGCCGGGCGCTGGAGCGGGCGGGTCCCCTCGAGTCGTACTGCAGGTCCGTGGTCGACGCGCTGGTCCCGGCCCGCCCGTACGACGACGTAGCCCTGCTGATGGCCCGGACGAAACGTCTCGGCACCGGGCAGGTCGCGGCCTGGGACCTGCCCTCGGACCCGGCCGTGGTCGCCGACGCCCGCCGCAGGGCCACCCGGCAGCTGGCGCACTGGGGCCTGGAGGAGCTGGCCTTCACCACGGAACTGGTGGTGAGCGAGCTGGTCACCAACGCCATCCGGTACGCCACCGGGACCATCCGGCTCCGGCTGATCCGGGAGCGCGCCCTGGTCTGCGAGGTCCTCGACGGCGGCGCCACCGCGCCCCATCTGCGCCATCCCCGTACGACGGACGAGGGTGGGCGTGGACTGCTGCTGGTCTCCCAGCTCACGCAGCGGTGGGGCACGCGGTTCGTCCCCGAGGGGAAGATCATCTGGGCCGAGCAGTCTCTGGCGGACCTCCCGGAATAGGCCGGTTCAGGTTGGCGCATACCGTGGGAAACTGGTGTGATCCCGGCAGCGGTGAGGCGGCGGCCATGGCGGAGACGGCGATCGACTACGGTGCGGTGTTCAAGGCCCTGCCCGGCATGGTGGCGCTCCTGACACCCGAGCTCGTGTACGCGGACGTCAACGAGGAGTTCGTCCGCGTCTCCGGCCGCTCGCGCGAGCAGCTGATCGGCAAGTATCTGTTCGACGTCTTCCCGGACAACCCGAACGACACGGCGGCGACGGGCATGCGCAACCTGGAGGCGTCGCTGTACCGCGTCCTGGCCACCGGGGAGCGCGACACCATGGCCCTGCAGCGCTACGACGTCGAGGATCCGGAGCGGCCCGGCGAGTGGCAGAAGCGCTACTGGAGCCCGGTGAACGCGCCGCTGCTCGGCTCGGACGGCAAGGTCGTGCTGATCCTGCACCGCGTGGAGGAGGTCACGGAGCTGATCCGGGCCCGGGGCGGCCCTGCGGGAAGCCGGGGCAGCCGGGGCAGGGTGCTGGAGGCCGAGCTGTATACGCGCGCCCGTGAGCTGCAGGAGCTCAACGAGCGGCTGCGCCGGGCGCACTCCCGGGAGCGGGAGGTGGCGCTGGCGTTGCAGGAGGCGATGCTGCCCGCGCCCCGGCAGGTCGGCCACCACCGCGCCGCCGTCCGGTACCGGCCCGCCGTGGGCGCGCTCAACGTGTGCGGGGACTGGTACGACCTGGTCGATCTGGTGGGCGGCGACCGGATCGGCGTGGCCGTGGGCGACGTGGTCGGGCACGGGCTGGAGGCCGCCGGGGTGATGGGCCAGCTGCGCAGTGCGCTCAGCGCGGCCTCCCGGGTCGCCGCGGGACCGGCGCAGGCCCTGGACGTGCTGGGGCGCTACGCCCACGTGATCGACGGGGCCGAGTCGGCGACCGCCGTGACGACCTTCATCGACTGTGACCGCCATGTCATCACGTACAGCAGCGCCGGCCATCCCCCGCCCCTGCTCGTCCACGCCGACGGCCGCACGGAGTTTCTCGACCAGGCGACGGACACGCCGCTCGACGCACGCCCGGACCCGATCCCGAGGCCGCAGGCCGAGACCACGTTCCTGCCGGGCGCCACGCTCGTGCTCTACACCGACGGGCTGATCGAACGGCGCCGCGAGGACATCGACACCGGTCTGGACCGGCTCGCCGACGCCCTGCGCTCCCATCGGGACCAAGACCCCGAGACCCTCGCCGACACCGTTCTGTCGGAGTTGCTGCCCCCCGGTGGCGCCACCGACGACACCGCGCTGATCATCGTGCGCCTGTGAATCGTGCGTCTGTGACCTACATGCGGGTCTTGCCGTGGTCGAGCAGCCGGACGCGGTCGACGTTCTGCCGGTCCTCGGCGTCCGCGCTGGGCCGACCGGCGAACCACGCGTCGAGGATCTCCGTCAGCAGCGGCTCCGACGTCAGCCGCAGGCTGAGCGCGAGCACGTTGGCGTCGTTCCAGCGGCGGGCCCCGTCGGCCGTGTAGGCGTCCGTGCACAGGGCGGCCCGTACGCCGGGCACCTTGTTCGCGGCGATCGAGGCGCCCGTGCCGGTCCAGCAGCACACCACCGCCTGGTCGGCCGTACCGTCGGCGACCTCGCGGGCCGCGGCCTCGGAGCACACCGCCCACTGCGGGTCGTCACCCGGGCGCAGTGCGCCGTGCGGGCGCACCTCGTGCCCCCGCTCGCGCAGGGCGGCCACGAGGGAGCGGGCGACGGGTTCGTCCATGTCCGAGGAAACAGAGATCCGCATGCCTGGCAGGTTACTCGGCGGAGCGGCGAAGGCCACCGGCCCACAGCAGCCGTCCGCCCGCAAGAGCCGGCGGCCCGCCACGCACCCCCACTATCGCGCCAGGCCACCCGTTCGGCTTGCCCCTCGCCCGGGCTGCGCAGCACGCTGGTCCCGTGGTCCTCCCCAGCCGCATGGGCACCACCGGATGCACCCGCCTGACTGACCGTCAGTCAATTGGCGAAGGATCTGTGCGGTCCACCCGCACGAGGTGCCCGGTGGCCGTGCCTGCACCTACACTGGCACCCCACGACATGCCGGTTGACCTGCTGGAACGCGGCGGTTGAGTCCACCGCGAGAGTCGAGGAGCGCCCGCTTTGTTCTACTACCTGCTGAAATACGTGCTGCTGGGCCCGCTGCTGAGACTGGTTTTCCGGCCTCGGATAGAAGGCCTGGAGCACGTTCCCGCGGAGGGCGCCGCCATCGTCGCGGGCAACCACCTGTCGTTCTCGGACCACTTCCTGATGCCCGCGATCCTCAAACGGCGCATCACCTTCCTCGCGAAGGCCGAGTACTTCACGGGCCCCGGCATCAAGGGCCGCCTGACGGCCTTCTTCTTCCGCAGCGCGGGGCAGATCCCGGTCGACCGCTCCGGCAAGGACGCGGGCCAGGCCGCGATCCGCGAGGGCCTCGGCGTGCTGAGCAAGGACGAGCTGCTCGGCATCTACCCCGAGGGCACCCGCTCGCACGACGGCCGGCTCTACAAGGGCAAGGTCGGGGTGGCGGTGATGGCGCTGAAGGCCGGCGTCCCGGTGATTCCCTGCGCGATGATCGGCACCTTCGAAGCGCAGCCGCCCGGCAAGGTCATCCCCAACCTCCACCCCGTCGTGATCCGCTTCGGCGAGCCCCTCGACTTCTCCCGCTACGAGGGCATGGAGAGCGAGAAGGCCATCCTGCGCGCCATCACCGACGAGATCATGTACGCGATCCTCTCCCTGTCCGGGCAGGAGTACGTCGACCGGTACGCGGCCGCGGTGAAGGCCGAGGAGGCCGCCACGAAGGAGCGGAAGTTCCGGCGCATGCCCCTCGGTTGAGCTCTGCTGTCGGCAGAAGCCGGTTACCCGGCCGGCCTGCGGCGATCTACGGTCGCGGCATGAGACGTGCTGTGGTGATCGGGGCGGGCGGGCAGATCGGGAGGCCGGCGGTGCAGGCGCTGGCGCGGGACGGCTGGGAGGTGACGGCCGCGTCGCGCGGCGGCGGCCGGGACGGGAACTGGCCCGGCGAGGTGCGGACGCGGCGGCTGGACCGCGAGGACGACGCGGCGCTCGGTGCGCTGATCGGCGATGGCTGCGACCTCGTGGTCGACATGGTCGCCTACGGGGCCCGGCACGCACGGCAGTTGACGGGCCTGGCCGACCGGATCGGCGCCGCCGTGGTGGTGTCGACCGTGTCGGTGTACGAGGACGGCGAGGGCCGCGGCTTCGACACCATGGGCGAGCCGGACGGGCTCCCGCGGTACCCCGTGCCGATCGCGGAGGACCAGGTGACGGTTGCGCCGGGGGACGCCACGTACAGCACCGGCAAGGTGGCTCTGGAGCGTGAACTCCTCTCGGCGGCGGACCGGTTGCCCACGACCGTGCTGCGCCCGGGCGCGATCCACGGACCGTACAGCCCGCTCCCCCGCGAGCTGTACTTCGTCAAGCGGAACCTGGACGGCCGGCGCAGGCGGGTGCTCGCCTTCCGGGGTGAGAGCCTCTTCCACACCTCGGCCGCGCGCAACATCGCCGAACTGATCCGGCTGGCGGCGGCCCGGCCGGGCTCGCGGGTGCTCAACGCCTGTGATCCGCGGCCGTCGACCGTGTCGGAGATCGGGGCGGCTGTGGACGCGGTCATGGGGGTGGAGACGGAGACCGTCCTGCTGGACGGGCCGGCGCGGGCGTCGGTGGGCAGCTCGCCCTGGTCGGTGGAGCTGCCGGTGGTGTGCGACATGTCCGCAGCAGAACGGGAGCTGGACTACCGGCCGGTCGTGACCTACCCGGACAGCCTGCCGGAGACGGTCGAGTGGCTCACCCGCCGGCTGTCCGGGCAGGACTGGCGGGAGGCGTTCCCCACCCTCGCCCGCGTCTACCCGGATCTCTTCGACTACGCGGCGGAGGACGCCTGGTTCGCGGGGCCGTGAGGGAGGGGCGACCGTCCCCCTCCCTCACGGCATGGACGACTGCTACGGCTTCGGCGTGGCGTGCGGCGCGCACGTCACGTCGGCGCCGTCCAGCTTGCCGGTGAGCAGGTAGCTGTCCACCCGGGGGTTGATGCACGGGTTGACCAGGCCGGTGACGCCGTGGGAGCCCGCGTCCTTCTCCGTGATCAGACGGGAGCCCTTGAACCGCTTGTGCAGCTCCACGGCGCCCTCGTACGGGGTGGCCGCGTCCCGCTCGGACTGGACGATGAGCACGCCGGGCAGGCCCTTGCCGGTCTTGACGTTCACCGGGGTCTGCTGCTTGGCGGGCCAGGTGGCGCACGGCAGGTTCATCCAGGCGTTGGCCCACGTCATGAAGGGGTGGTCCTTGTGGAGCCGCGTGTTGTCGCGGTCCCACGTGCGCCAGCTGGTGGGCCACTTGGCGTCGGTGCACTCCACGGCCGTGTAGACGGCGTTGCCGTTCTCCGAGGCCGCGTTGCCCGCCGTGTCGGACAGGTCGGGGGCGGCGGCGTCGACGAGCGCCTGGGTGTCGCCGGCGACGTACTTGCTGAAGACCGACGCGACCGGCGCCCAGGAGGAGTCGTAGTACGGGGCGCTCTGGAAGAAGGAGATGAGCTCGGCCGGGCCGACGACCCCGCCGATCGGGTTCTTCTTCGCGGTGGCGCGCAGCTGGAGCCACTTCGCCTGGACGGCGGCACGGGTGGTGCCCAGGTGGTAGGTCGCGTCGTTCTCGGCGACCCAGTCCTGCCAGTCCTTCCAGCGGCCCTCGAACGCCACGTCTTGGTCCAGGTTGGCCTGGTACCAGATCTTGTCCCGGGACGGGTTGACGACACTGTCGACGACCATGCGGCGCACGTGCCCCGGGAAGAGGGTGCCGTAGACGGCTCCCAGGTAGGTGCCGTAGGAGACGCCGAGGAAGTTGAGCTTCTTCTCGCCGAGGGCGGCGCGGATGACGTCGAGGTCGCGCGCGGTGTTCGGCGTGGTCATGTGCGCCAGCATCGCACCGCTGCGCTCCTGGCAGCCCTCGGCGTACTCGCGGGCCAGCTTGCGCTGGGCGAGCTTGTCGGCCTCGGAGTCGGGCACCGGGTCGGCCTTGGGCGCCTTGACGAACTCCTGCGGGTCGACGCAGGAGATGGGCGCGGACTTGCCGACACCGCGCGGGTCGAAGCCCACGAAGTCATAGGCCTTGGCCGCGTTGGCCCAGACGGCGTTCTTGCTGGTGACCCGGGCCGGGAAGCGCAGCCCGGAGCCGCCGGGGCCGCCCGGGTTGTAGACGAGCGCGCCCTGCCGCTCGGCCTTGGTGCCCGTGTTGCCGATGCGGTCGACGGCGAGCTTGATCTGCTTGCCGTGGGGTTTGGCGTAGTCGAGCGGCACGGTGACGTACCCGCACTGGATCGGCTTGGCCAGGTTCCAGTCGGCGGGGCAGTCCTGCCAGTCGATGCCGGCCTTCGCGGCCCGGGCGGCGGCGATGGCGGCGCCCCGGGCCTCCCGGTCCTGGCCGTGGCCGCTGCCCGCGTCGGCGTTCGCCGTGGGCGCCGCGACGGCGCCGGCTATCAGCGTGGCCGTGACGAGCGCGCCGGCCGAACCGAGCGCCGCCACCCGCCTCTTCGGTCTCGAACCCCTCAAGGGGGACCTCCCCGTACCTCGTTGCGATCAGTACGGGGGATCCTCCCGGTTGTGAGGTCCCTGACAACAGAGCCGGACGCCCTTCTTTGCCAATCCGATAAACGGAGAACGCGTGCTGCTCTACGGACGTCTACGTCTTCGGCAGCGACGCGAGGGCCTCGTCGAGCAGCCGCCGCAGCCGCAGGGCGTCCGGCGCCACCGCCGTCACCAGCGCGGCGGGCCCCGCGAGCGGCACGATCGAGCCCCCCTCCCCCAGCGCCCTGGCCGTCACCGGCTCGGCGGCGAACTCCGGCCGCACAACGACCAGTTGACCGACGGCCCGATGCCCCGCCAGCACGGCGGGCCCGTCCCAGCCACCCGGCGCGCCGGGTCCGCAGGCCAGTTCCTGGTCGAGCACGGCCCGCCCGGCGACCCGCACGGTCAGACGGCTGGCGAGCCGCCCGGGTTCCTCACCGACGCGTCCGAGCACCTGCTCCTCGCGCAGCACGAGCCGGGCGGTGGCGGCCAGCTCGACGCGGGTGGTGACCCGCAGGTCACTGCCGTGGGCGGAGATCAACTGCTCGGGAAGCCACTGCAGTTCACCGTGGTCGGCGACACTGAGCCGGACGTCGTAGCGGGCACCGCCCTTCGCCTGCCCGGGCAGCGCGATGGTGGCGGCGGCCGACCCGACGGACAGCCGCGCCCCCTCCTCCACCCGGCCCTCCACGGTGAAGTGGTCACCGCCGAGCGGCCCGCTCATCGCACCGACCAGCATGACCCGCGCCTCGGCGCCGACGGCCCGGGTGCGCCGCAGCGCCAGGGGCCCGTCGCTCTCCAGCACGGGCAGCGAGGTCCCGCCCCGCCCGTCGTCACGGGCGACGATCCGCGCGACGGACCGCACCCCGGCACCGGCACGCACGGTCAGGCCGTCCACGCGGCGAGCTGCGCACGCACCCACGCGGCGACGTCCGCCACGCCGGTCTCGCTGCGCAACGACTGGAAGACGACGGGCAGTTCGGCACGCTGCGCCTTGGCGTCGGCGGCCATCCGGGCGAGGTCGGAGCCGACGTGCGGGGCGAGGTCGGTCTTGTTGACGACGAGCAGGTCGGCGGTGGTCACGCCCGGCCCGCCCTTGCGCGGGATGTCGTCGCCCCCGGCCACGTCGATGACGAAGATCTGCGCGTCGACGAGCCCCCGGGAGAAGGTCGCGGTGAGGTTGTCCCCGCCGGACTCCACGAGCACCAGATCCAGCGGCCCGACCGCGTCCTCCAGGTCCTCCACCGCTTCCAGGTTCGCGGAGATGTCGTCCCGGATCGCGGTGTGCGGGCAGGCCCCCGTCTCCACGGCGGTGATCCGCTCGGGCGGCAGCACCGCCTCACGGAGCAGGAACTCGGCGTCCTCCCGCGTGTAGATGTCGTTGGTGACGACGGCGAGCGCCAACTCGTCGCGCAACGCCCGGCAGAGCGCGGCGACCGTGGCGGTCTTCCCGGACCCGACGGGGCCGCCGAGCCCGATGCGGAGCGCTCTGCGGGTGCCGTCGGGGCGGTGGGCGTCTGCGCTGAGGGCGGTGGGGGCGTTGTGGTGGTGGTCGAGGTGCATGTCTGACTCCTGGTGGGGCGGGCCCGGGTTTGCGGGCGATGCGGGATGGCGGGCGCCGGCGTCGGGGTGCGGGTGAGCGGGGGCTGGTCGCGCAGTTCCCCGCGCCCCTGAGCGGGTTGGTCTTCGCGGCGTTTCTCAGGGCAGCTACGAGGCGAACAGCCGTACCGGCCACCCCGCATGCACCTCCGCGCCGATCTCCAGCAGAGGCGCCGACCCGGCGGGCAACGCGTCGACGCCCTCGTCGACCGTCTTCCGGGCCGCCTCCACCGCCCGGTCCACGACGCGGTCCACCTCCGGCGCGAGCCGGGCCAACACCCTCGTCGCGTCGAACGGATCCAGACTGAGCAGCCGCACCGTCGCCGACGCGGGCCCGCTCACACTCTCGTACGCCGCGCAGTACGCGGCGTCGACCGGCCCGAGCCCCGCCGCCCGGGCCGCCAGCCCCAGCACCACCGGCTGGTGCGCCCCCTTGGGGAACGCTCTGCCGAGCGCGTCGAGCTCGGCGGACGGCCAGGTCGCCCGCGCCGCCCGCAGCAACTGCCGCCCCAGCTTCCGCGCGGCGACCCGCAGCGCGGGCGACGGTGTACGCGCGTCCGCGGCACGGTCCAGCGCGACGGGATCGATCCCGAGCGCCGCGGCCGCGGACAGCCCCGCCGCCACCAGCCCCGCCGTGTGCAACCGCCCCCGGCAGAACTCGCCCAGGCTCGCCGCCCCACTGATCCGCCCGGCCTTGACCGCCGCCTCGGCGCCGCCGGAGTGCGCATGCCCCCCGGCGGGAAACCGCCCGTCGGCCAGGACGAGAAGCGCTGCACGCGACATCAGACCACCCTCAGAACAGGAAGTACCGCTGAGCCATGGGCAGTTCGGCCGCCGGGGCCGCCTCGACCAGCTCTCCGTCGATGTGCACGGCGAAGCTGTCGGGGTCGACCCGCACCTCGGGCCGCGCGTCGTTCTCGCGCATGTCGGCCTTGGTGACCCCGCGCGTCGACTCGATCGCCACGAACCGCTTCCCGAGCCCCAGCCGCTCCGGCAGCCCGGCCTCGATCGCCAGGGGCGCGACGAAGTTGACGGAGTTGGAGGCCGGTGCCCGTCCGATCGCCCCGTACATCGGTCGCGGCAGGACCGGCTGCGGCGTGGGGATGGAGGCGTTCGCGTCTCCCATCTGGGCGTAGGCGATCTGCCCGCCCTTGATGACGAGCTGCGGCTTGACGCCGAAGAACGCCGGCTCCCAGAGCACCAGGTCGGCCAGCTTGCCGCTCTCCACCGACCCGATCTCCCGGGCCAGGCCCTGGGCGAGGGCGGGGTTGATCGTGTACTTGGCGACATAGCGGCGTACCCGGCGGTTGTCGGCCCGTCCGTCGCCGGGCAGCGCGCCCCGCCGGCGCTTCATCACGTGCGCGGTCTGCCAGGTCCGCATGACGACCTCGCCCACGCGCCCCATGGCCTGGGAGTCGGAGGAGATGATCGAGATCGCGCCCAGGTCGTGCAGCACGTCCTCCGCCCCGATCGTGGAGGGGCGGATCCGGGACTCGGCGAAGGCCAGGTCCTCCGGCACCGCCGGGTTGAGGTGGTGGCACACCATCAGCATGTCGAGGTGTTCCTCGGCGGTGTTGACGGTGAACGGCCGGGTCGGGTTCGTGGAGCTGGGCAGCACGTACGACTCGGAGACCACGGTCATGATGTCCGGCGCGTGCCCGCCGCCCGCGCCCTCGGTGTGGTACGCGTGGATGCCCCGCCCGGCGATCGCGGCCAGGGTGTCGCCGACGAACCCGGCCTCGTTGAGCGTGTCCGTGTGGATGGCGACCTGGATGCCCGTCCGCTCGGCGACGGTCAGCGAGGCGTCGATGACGGCCGGGGTGGAGCCCCAGTCCTCGTGCAGCTTCAGGCCGAGCGCGCCGCCCCGGATCTGCGACAGCATCGCCTCGTGGGAGACGGTGTTGCCCTTGCCGAGGAACCCGATGTTGAGCGGGTAGGCCTCCATCGCCTCCAGCATCCGCGCCAGGTGCCAGGGACCGGGCGTCACGGTGGTGGCCTTGGAGCCCTCGGCCGGTCCCGTACCGCCGCCGACGAGGGTCGTGATGCCGGAGGACAGCGCCTCATCGGCGATCTGCGGGCAGATGAAGTGCACATGCGCGTCGATCGCGCCCGCCGTGAGGATCCGCCCGTTGCCGGCGATGATCTCGGTCTCGGGGCCGATGACCAGCTCCGGGTGGACGCCGTCCATGGTGTCGGGGTTGCCGGCCTTGCCGATGCCGGTGATCCGGCCGTCGCGGATGCCGACGTCGGCCTTGACGATCCCCCAGTGGTCGATGATCACCGCGCCGGTGATGACCGTGTCGGGGGTTCCTTCCGCCCGCGTGGCCCGTGCCTGGCCCATGGACTCACGGATGACCTTGCCGCCGCCGAACACGGCCTCGTCACCGGCGAGCCCGGGGCCGCCGGAACGATCCTCCTCGATCTCGACCAGCAGGTCGGTGTCGGCGAGCCGGATGCGGTCGCCGGTCGTCGGACCGAACAGGTCGGCGTAGGCGGCACGTGAGATCTCAGGCATCGAGGGCACCTCCGGTCTCCCCGCGCAGGCCGGGCACGACCCGGGCGCCGGCCAGCGGAACGAGTTCGATGTCGACGGGGATCCCGGGCTCGAAGCGCACGGCTGTGCCGGCGGCGACGTTCAGCCGCTTGCCGCGCGCGGCGGCGCGGTCGAACTCCAGACCGGGGTTGGCCTCGGCGAAGTGGTAGTGGGAGCCGACCTGCACGGGCCGGTCGGCGGCGTTGAGGACGGTGAGCCGGGTGACCTCGCGGCCCTCGTTGTACGCAATCGGGTCCTCGGCGAAGAGGATCTCTCCGGGAATCACGGCGGCTCCCCGTCAGACGATCGGGTCATGGACGGTGACGAGCTTGGTGCCGTCCGGGAAGGTGGCCTCGACCTGGACGTCGTGGATCATCTCCGGGATGCCCTCCATGACGTCGTCCCTGGTCAGGAGCTTGCGTCCGGAGGACATGAGCTCGGCGACGGTCCGGCCGTCCCGCGCGCCTTCGAGGATGTGCGAGGTGATGAGCGCGATCGCCTCGGGGTGGTTCAGCTTCAGCCCGCGGGCCCGGCGCTTCTCGGCCACGTCGGCCGCCACGTGGATCAGCAGTCGTTCTTGCTCGTGCGGGGTCAGTTGCACGTCCCACCTCACAGTCCTCGCTCCGGGCCGTGCGGGGCCCAGCTGCCGCTGCCACGGGGCAAAGTGCCAGGTGGCGTGGATCGGCAGGCTAATTGGACCGCGTTTCGGGCACGTTAACCGAGCTGTGATCCACCGGTGTCCCCGCCGCGCATGCCCGTCAGGGCCCGCAGACCGTCCCGGAGGACCTCGACCGGGGCGGGTCCGAAGAGGGACTGCTGCGCGATGAACCCGAGCGCGGAGGCGATCATCGTGCGGGCCACATGGTCCGGCGCCACATCCGCCCGCATCATGCCGGCCTCCTGATAGCCCTCGACGATCCTCCCCAGGCCGCGCGGACCGAGCCGTAGCCCTCCCGCAGGAGGACCGCCAGTTCCTCGTTGCGCAGTGTCTCCGTCCACACCTGGATGACGAGCCGCGGAAAAGCGGGCCGGCCGTCCACGACCAGGGACTCACGGGCGGCGAGCGTCCTGCCGAGGACCGAAGCGACGAGTTCGTCCGGCGGCGGTGGCGGACTCTGGCGTGCCGCCTCCTCGAATGCCTCGCGGACGGAGCCGAGCGTCTCCGCGACGATCGCGCCGATCAGCTCCTCCTTGCCGCTGAAGTAGCGGTACACCGCCCCCGCCGAGAGGTCGACCTCCTTCAGCACGTCCTGCATCGACGTGGCGTGGAAGCCGTTGCGGGCGAAGCAGAGCGCGGCGCCGTCGAGGATCTGACGGCGGCGGGCGTCGAGATGTTCCTGGGACACGCGGGCCATGGTCCACAACATAAAACGAATATTCATTCTTGACAAGGAGCCGCGAGCGGAGCACGGTGACAGCGCATCAAAACGAACGATCCTTCTTTTTAGCGCTCCGGTCGGCTCACCCCAGGAGACCCTCATGCCTTCCCGCAACCGCCATGTGATCGCGGTCGTCGCCCTCGTGCCCGTCCTGGCCGCCCTCGCCCTGTGGGCCTTCGCCTGGCCGGCCTCCCGTATCGCGCCCCGTGACCTGCCGCTCGGCGTGGCCGGACCGCCGGCCGCGGCGGCCCAGGTCGAGCAGCAGCTGGAGCGGCACGAGAGCGCCTTCGAGATCCACCGCTACGCCGACGAGGCCGCCGCCCGGGACGCCATCGAGGACCGGAGCGTGTACGGCGCGGTCGTGGTCACGCGGCAGGGGCCCGAACTGCTCACCGCGTCCGCGGCCGGACCAGTCGTCGCGCAGTTCCTCCAGCAGGCCGTGGGGCAGCAGGCCGCCGCCGGGGGCGCACAGGTCAAGACCGTCGATGTCGTACCCAGCCCGGCCGGTGATCCGCGCGGTGCAGTGCTGAACGCCGCCGCATTGCCGCTCTCCTTGGCCGGCATCGCGGCGGGCGCGCTGGTCACCCTCCTGAGACTGCGCGGCTTCCGGGCCGTGATCGCGCTGCTCGGAGCGTCCGCCCTGGTGGGCGTGATCGCGGCCGGGATCGCGCACAGCTGGCTCGGGGCGCTCAGCGGTGACTGGTGGACGGAGGCGTCGGTGCTCGGCCTGTCCACGCTGGCCGTCGGCGGTGCCGTCGCCGGGCTCGCCGCCCTTCTCGGCACCGCCGGCATCGGCATCGGCGCCGCCATGGTGATGCTGCTGGGCAACCCCTTCTCCGGCGCCACGTCGGCCCCGCAGATGCTGCCGGAGCCGGCCGGCGCGATCGGCCAGTGGCTGCCGCCCGGCGCGGGCACGACGCTGCTGCGCTCGGTGTCCTTCTTCGACGGCGCGGCGGCGACCGGACCCGCCCTGACCCTGGCCTGGTGGGCGGTGCTGGGCCTGGGCGCCGTACTGCTCGGCGGCTCGCTCCGGGCGCGGAAGGCGGGCGTCGAGCCCGGGGCCGACCGGCGGGAGCTCTCAGCCGTCGGCTGACCGGCGCCCCCACGAAGCGACCGTGCGTCCCCCGCTGTAGCGGACGGAGACGCACGGCCTTTCGTCTGTCCGGCTCGTATCTAGTGGCCGCCCCGCCGGTGTTCCGCCGCGATCCCGAAGCGCTGCGGTTCGCCAGGAGCGGACGCGCCCTCGCGGACCGTGGAGACCGCGCTGATCACCTGCTCCTCCGCGGTCTCCGTCAACTCCCGGGTCTCTTCGAGTCGCCGCAGGTCATCGGCCGAGACGAGGGCGACGAGGGGCTTGCCGTGCCGGGTGACGACGACGCGTTCGCCGGCGTACACCACGCGGTTGATCAGGTCGGCGAGCTCAGCCCTGGCTTGCGTCACCGGAATCTCGTAGGCCATGCCCCCATCATAACGTCACGTACGTCCTGTACATTTTTTACAGAGACGGCTGTCGCCGGAGACAGCTGCGCCGCGAGGAGGGGTTCGTCATGACCCGACCGTCCGCCCGCTACGTGCTGCCCGAGTTCACCGAACGCACAGGGTCCGGGCAACGGACGATGGATCCGTACTCGAAGCTCCTGGAGGAGCGGATCGTCTTCCTCGGGGCGCCGGTGGACGAGACCTCGGCGAACGACGTGATGGCCCAGTTCATGTACCTGGAGCACCAGGCTCCGGAGCGCGACATCTCGCTCTACATCAACTCCCCCGGCGGCACCTTCCACGCGATGACGGCGCTCTACGACACGATGCGGTACGTCTCCTGCGACGTGGAGACGATCTGCCTGGGCCAGGCCGGTGCCGCCTCCTCGGTACTGCTGGCGGCGGGCACGCCCGGCAAGCGATTCGCGCTGCCCGACGCACGCCTGGTGATCCATCAGCCCGCGCTGCCCGAGCCGGTCCGGGGCAGGCGAGCGATCTGGCCATCCAGGCCGACGAGTTGACGCGCATCCGCGGCCGGATGGAGGAGATGCTCGCGCTGCACACCGGCCGCACCCGGGAGCAGGTGAGCACGGACATCGAGCGGGACAAGATCCTCACCGCCCAGGAGGCGGTGGAGTACGGCCTGGTGGACGGGATCATCCCGAGCCGCAAGGCCACCCTGGCCCCGCCGACCGGACGATGAGGCCCTGGTGCTCCCGCCCGAACTGCCACCGCTGCCCGCCCTGACACGCGCCGAGGCGGAACTGATCGACCGTTACCTCGAGGTCGTCGACCTGCTCGGCCGCATCAATCCGGCCCAGGACGGCGACACCTACCGCGGACTGCGCGCCGCCCAGGCCCTGGTCGGCAGGGCGACCGCGCTGCGTGACGCGCTGACCCTGATGCACCAGCGGGGCGAGACGGACCTGCACGCGGGCACACTGGCCCGGGCGCTGCGGGTGCTGGACGGCGAGCGGCGCACGGCGCGGCTCACTCTGCCCCCGGAATCCGTCAGTTGACGCGGAACCGTCGGTCCGGACGCCCGCCCTGTCGGCGGAGCGTCCGGACCTGAGTCGAAACGGACCAATGGACGTACCCCTGTTCGGAGTAGACGGGAAACTGATTTTGGGACCGTCCCGGTTGCGCAACACACGTAGCCCTCGGATGGAATGGGGCATTCCGTCGCTGGTCCGGCGCTCCACGAACCCGTGGACACTGGCGCGAACGCACACGTGTCCACCCGAACGGGTGAGTGGTGAGTAACAACACAAATCCCCGGTTCCGTTGGGAAATCCGGACAGCCATGCGCCAAGATCCCGTCTGACGACAAGCCCCCGCCGCTGTGGCGGGGCGATCCGGGCGGACGCCGAGTCCTGCCGCCGTCCGGATGACCGGTCGACAGGAGTGGATCGGCAGGAGTGGAGGACCCAAGCACGACGGGTCGCCGGGACGGTCACGCCATGACCTGACCCGAGCAGCCCTTGGGGTGAAGCCGCGTCAGCGGCCGGGCAACTTCGCCAGCCCGAATCCGACAGGTCATCCTTCACAGGCGGCTGACGAAGGGTTGCGCATGACTGCGCTCAATCGTGTCCCGTCGCTCATGGCCCGGGCCGGCACGGCCTCGGCGCTCACCATCGCCGCCGTCGGCGGTTCGATAGTGGCGCCCGGCTTCGCCTCCGACGCCGCGGCTGCCACACCGGCGACCAAGGCACTCCAGATCGCGGCCTCCAAGAAGGGTTCGCCCTACAAGTACGGGGCCATAGGTCCGCACCGGTTCGACTGCTCCGGGCTCACGCTCTACTCGTTCAAGAAGGCCGGCAAGAAGCTCCCCCGCACGGCTGCCCAGCAGTACAACAAGACGCGCCACATCTCCGCCAAGAACCGCAAGGCGGGCGACCTGGTGTTCTTCCACTCGGGCAGCAACGTGTACCACGTCGGTATCTACGCGGGTAAGAACAAGCTCTGGCACTCCCCGAAGAGCGGGGACGTGGTGCGGCTGCAGAAGATCTGGACCAAGAGCGTCTGGTACGGGCGCGTGAAGTGATCCGCCCGGCGTGCGGCGGCGTCCTTGACGCGCCGCCGCACGCCGGAGCGTGACACGGGCTTGAGTGGATACCCGTCACTCCATGGCCGAGCACCGTCCCTGCACCGCGCGTAACGAGACTCCGCTGCAACGCGCCGACCGCAACTTCGTCGAGCTGCTCCAGGAACTCCGCGTCACCCAGACGGGTGTGCAGATCCTCTTCGCCTTCCTGCTGTCGCTCGCCTTCACGTCGCGCTTCGAGGACCTCGACACGGTCCAGCGCGTCACCTACGTCATCACGCTGCTGCTGGCGGTCCTGGCCGCCGCGCTCTTCACCGCGCCGGCCGCGCTGCACCGCTCCCTCTTCCAGCAGGGCGCCAAGCCCCGCATCGTGCAGGTCTCCTCGCGCCTGGCCACCGCCGGCCTGAGTGTGCTGGTGTTCGCGTTCAGCGGTTCCGTGCTGCTGGTGGTCGATGTGACCACGGGCCGGGCCGGTGGTATCGCCGCGGGCGCCGCGACGTTCGTGGTCTGTGTCGGCCTGTGGGGGCTGCTCCCGCGGCTGGTGCGGCGGGCGGGGCCGCGTGCGGAGGCGGCCGGCACCGGGAAGACCACCGAGGAGGAGCCGGCGCGGGGCGACGTCAGGATCCCCGCACCGCTGCGGCGCACCGTCGGACAGCCCTCAGGGCTTCGTGGGGCGGCAGCGCACCGGGAGGCGTCGGCACGGCACCAGTGACGGCCGCGGGCTCCGGCGGGTCATGAGGCTCGGCGCGGGCGTCGCAGCCCTGAGGACGGCCCGGACGCGGGTCGCGCGGGCCGAGGTGCGCGTACGGCACCCGCTGGGGAGGTCTTCCGGGTCGTGCTGGGCGTGACTACGGCTCCTGCTGGACCGCTGTCGTCACCGGCTGGACCGGGAGGACCCACGGAAGTTCGATCGAGATGGTCTTGCCGCCCTCCCGGGTGGGGCGGATGCGGAGTCTGCCGCCGCATTCCGCGGTCAGCCAGCGGATGATGACCAGGCCGCGGCCGTTGTCCTGCTGGACGGCGGCGGGCAGGCGTCTGGGGAGACGCGGGTGGCTGTCCGTGACACCGATGCGCAGGTGCTCGTCGCGGTCGAGCTCGACGTCCACGGTGAACGTGGGCGACTGACCGAAGGTGTGCTGGACGGCGTTGGTGGCGAGTTCGGAGATGATGAGCCGGACGGTGTCGGACACTTCCGTGTCCGCCGGCAGGCCCCACTCCGCCAGCGTGCCCACCACGTAGGCACGCGCTGCGGAGACCGAGGCGGGATCGCTCGGCAGAGTGACGGATGCTTCCAAATGGTCTGCCATGGCGACGTCGTCCCTTTCCCACGGGACCGCAGCCCGACACGGAGCGGATGGTTCGAGTACGGTCCCGGACTGGTGCTTCGTCGCCAGAGTGCCACCAGAACACCCGCGAAGGGCGGCGATCCACCAAGATATGCATATATCTGTCGCTCAAAGCGGTGAACTCTGCGACGCGAGACCGTATTTGGGTGGCTCGGAAGGAGTAAGGAGGAGCCCATGCAGCACGGTCCCGCGGTGCG
Source organism: Streptomyces hawaiiensis (assembly GCF_004803895.1). NCBI lineage: Bacteria > Bacillati > Actinomycetota > Actinomycetes > Kitasatosporales > Streptomycetaceae > Streptomyces > Streptomyces hawaiiensis. Next base: position 1,406,831 of record NZ_CP021978.1, read on the forward strand.
CCGCCGGAAACTGGGCGCCGAACTGCGTGCGCTGCGCACCTCGGCGGGGCTCACGAGCGGTGAGGCGGCCCGGCTGGTGGGCTGGCACCAGTCCAAGGTCAGCCGGATCGAGACGGGCACGAGCGGGGTGAAACCGGCCGATGTTCGGTTACTTCTCGACGCCTACGGTGTGGCCGACTCCCAACTTCGCGAACTGCTCATGATGTTGCCCGGATCCGACGACAACGGCGGCCGGCACCACTGGTGGCACGCCTACCGCGGGGTGCTGCCGCCGACCTACCGGGACTTCATCAGCCTGGAGTCCCAGGCCGGCGCGATGCGCACGCTGGAGACCACCGTCGTCCCGGGCCTGCTCCAGACGCCCGAGTACGCGCGTGCGGTGACGAGGGCCGCGGTGGAGGGGCTCCCGGAGGACAGGCTCGACACGCTGGTCGAGGTGCGGCTGGCCCGGCAGGACGTGCTGCGCGCGGATCCCCCGCTGAGACTCAGTGCCGTCCTGGACGAGGCGGTGCTGCGGCGGGAGGTGGGCGGGCCCGGGGTGATGGCCCGCCAGCTGGAACGGCTGGTCGAGGCGGCCCGGCTGCCCCAAGTGCGCCTTCAGGTACTGCCGTTCGCCGCCGGGGCGCACATCGGGGTCACCGGCCCTTTCGTTATCTTCTCATTTTCGAGCACTTCTGATCTGGATGTGGTTGTTCTCGACCACTTGACGAGTAGCCTCTACCTCGAACGGAAAGAAGACCTCCAGGCCTACACGGAGGCCTTCAACGCCCTTCAGATCCACGCCCTTTCGCCCGAGGACTCGTTGGATTACATCGCCGGGACAGCCGCCGGCGCGTAAGGAGGCACCATGCGTGCACTGCCTCGTCACGTCCCCTCAAGCATCGAACTGCACGGTGTGCGGTGGTTGCGCAGCAGCTACAGCACCGGCGCGAACAACTGCGTCGAGACCGCGTGTCCGGATGCCCCGCCCTGGGCCGGACTGCTCGCCGTGCGCGACTCCAAGGACCCGGCCGGACCCGCGCTGCTCTTCTCCCCGGGGAGCTGGGCGGCGTTCGCGGCCGGGGTGGACCGCATGTGACCGCGTTCGATCAGACCGTCATCGTGCGACGCACGGCCGTGTCACGCCGACTCATGGCCGCGTCTCGCCGATCAGCCGTACAGCGCGTTCGATCTGCTGACCGGTCAGGTCCGCGCGGGCGGTCAGCCTGAGCCGTGAGATGCCGTCCGGCACGGAAGGGGGCCGGAAGCAGCCCACGGCCAGGCCCGCCGCGCGGACCTGTGCCGCCCAGCGCACGGCGTCCTCGGGCGAGGGCGCCCGCACCGAGACCACCGCGGCGTCCGGACGTACCGCTTCCAGGCCCGCGGCGGTCAGGCGTGCGTGCAGTTCGCCCGCCACCGCGCGGGCCCGCGCCGCCCGTTCCGGCTCGCGGCGCAGCAGCCGCAGGGCCGCGAGGGCCGCTCCCGCCGCCGCGGGGGCGAGTCCCGTGTCGAAGATGAACGTCCGGGCCGCGTTGACCAGGTGGTCGACGACCCGGGCGGGGCCGAGGACGGCTCCGCCCTGGCTGCCGAGCGACTTGGACAGGGTGACCGTCGCGACGACGTCGCCGGCGCCCGCGAGGCCCGCCGCGTACGGGGCGCCCCGGCCGCCGTCGCCCAGGACGCCCAGGCCGTGGGCGTCGTCGACGACCAGCCCCGCGCCGTGCTCCCGGCAGGCCTCCGCCAGCGCGGCGAGCGGGGCCGCGTCGCCGTCGACCGAGAAGACCGTGTCGGACACGGTGATCGCCGTGCCCTCGTGGGTCGCCAGCGCCTTGCGCACGGCGTCCGGCTCGGCGTGCGCCACGACCTGGGTGGCACCGCGGGCCAGCCGGCAGCCGTCGATGAGCGAGGCGTGGTTCCCCGCGTCGGAGACGATCAGCGAACCGTGCGGAGCCAGCGCGGTGACCGCGGCGAGATTGGCGGCGTAGCCGGAGGAGAAGACGAGGGCCGCCTCGAAGCCGCAGAAATCGGCCAGTTCCCGTTCGAGTTCGGCGTGCAGTTCGGTGGTGCCGGTGACGAGCCGGGAGCCCGTCGAGCCGCCGCCCCAGGTCCGCGCGGCCCGGGCCGCGCCCTCGGTGATCTCGGGGTGGCGGGCCAGCCCGAGGTAGTCGTTGCTCGCCAGGTCCAGGAGCGGCGAATCGGCCGGACGGGGGCGCAGAGTCCGTACGAGACCGGCGCGGGTGCGCAGCTGCGCCTGCTCGTCGATCCAGCCGAACGCCATGGGTGGTCCTCCGGGGAATTTGTAGGCAGTGCACAGACACTAGCGGGACGCCCGGCAGGTCACTGTGTGGCAATACCCACACCTCGAAGCGACTCTGTTGTGCGAAGTCTCCTTGGCCCCGAGCACCTCCTTAGGACAGGATCGGCTTCCATGGACCTGCTGAACACGCTGGTGGACAAGGGGCTTCGGCGCGAGCTGCCGACCCGCGACGAGGCACTGGCCGTCCTCGCGACGTCCGACGACGACCTGCTCGATGTGGTGGCCGCGGCCGGAAAGGTGCGGCGGCACTGGTTCGGCCGACGGGTGAAACTGAACTATCTCGTCAATCTCAAGTCCGGCCTGTGCCCCGAGGACTGCTCGTACTGTTCGCAGCGGCTCGGCTCGACGGCCGGGATCCTGAAGTACACCTGGCTGAAGCCCGGCCAGGCGTCCGACGCGGCGGCGGCCGGTGTGGCCGGAGGGGCCAAGCGGGTGTGTCTGGTGGCCAGCGGGCGGGGCCCGACCGACCGGGACGTGGACCGGGTCTCCGAGACGATCAGGACGATCAAGGACAACAACGAGGGCGTCGAGGTGTGCGCCTGTCTCGGTCTGCTCTCCGACGGGCAGGCGGAGCGGCTGCGCGAGGCCGGCGCCGACGCCTACAACCACAACCTCAACACGTCCGAGGCGACGTACGGGGAGATCACCACCACGCACACGTACGAGGACCGCGTCGACACCGTGCAGAAGGCGCACGCGGCCGGTCTGTCCGCCTGCTCCGGGCTGATCGCCGGCATGGGCGAGACGGACGAGGACCTGGTGGACGTCGTCTTCTCGCTGCGTGAGCTGGACCCGGACTCGGTTCCGGTCAACTTCCTGATCCCGTTCGAGGGCACTCCGCTCGGCAAGGAGTGGAACCTGACCCCGCAGCGGTGCCTCAGGATCCTGGCGATGACGCGGTTCGTCTGCCCCGACGCCGAGGTGCGGATCGCCGGCGGGCGCGAGGTCCATCTGCGCACGATGCAGCCGCTCGCCCTGCACCTGGCCAACTCGATCTTCCTCGGCGACTACCTCACCAGCGAGGGCCAGGCCGGCAGGGCCGACCTGGAGATGATCGCGGACGCCGGGTTCGAGGTGGAGGGCACCGACCAGGTGACGCTGCCGGAGCACCGGGCGTCCGGGGGCTGCGGCGAGGGCGGTGGCTGCGGCTCGCAGGAGAGCGGCGGGGTCGGTGGTTCCGCCGGCACCCCAGCGCCGTCCCCGACCGACGAACCCCGGACCGATCTGGTCGCCGTGCGCCGCCGGGGCGCCGGGACGGACCTCGCGCCCAATGCCTGAGCGGATCGTCGCCGAGCTGCTGGAGCTCGACCGGCGGCACGTGTGGCACCCGTACGGCCCGATGCCCGGGCGGCAGGAGCCGCTCGTCGTGGAGTCGGCGAGCGGGGTGCGGCTGCGGCTCGCCGACGGCTCGGGGGAGCTGGTCGACGGGATGTCGTCCTGGTGGTCGGCGATCCACGGCTACAACCACCCGGTGCTCAACGAGGCCGCGCGCGAGCAGCTGGGGCGGATGAGCCATGTGATGTTCGGCGGCCTCACCCATGAGCCCGCCGTGCGGCTGGCGAAGCTCCTTGTCGACATGTCGCCCGAGGGGCTGGAGCATGTCTTCCTCGCCGACTCGGGGTCGGTGTCGGTCGAGGTCGCGGTCAAGATGTGCCTGCAGTACTGGCGTTCCCTGGGCCGCCCCGGCAAGCAGCGGCTGCTGACCTGGCGCGGCGGCTACCACGGCGACACCTGGCAGCCGATGTCGGTGTGTGATCCCGAGGGCGGGATGCACGAGTTGTGGGCCGGGGTGCTCCAGCGTCAGGTGTTCGCCGACCCGCCCCCCGCGGAGTACGAGGAGGCGTACGCCGAGCATCTGCGGTCGCTGATCGAGCGGCACGCCGACGAGCTGGCGGCGGTGATCGTCGAACCGGTGGTGCAGGGCGCGGGCGGGATGCGGTTCCACTCCCCCGCTTATCTGCGGGTGCTGCGCGAGGCGTGCGACGCGCACGACGTGCTGCTCGTGTTCGACGAGATCGCGACCGGATTCGGCCGTACGGGCGCGATGTTCGCGGCCGGGCACGCGGCCGTGACGCCGGACGTGATGTGCGTGGGCAAGGCACTGACCGGCGGCTATATGACGATGGCGGCGACTTTGTGCACCGCGCGGGTGGCCGACGGCATCTCGCGGGGCGAGGTACCGGTGCTCGCGCACGGTCCGACGTTCATGGGCAACCCGCTGGCGGCGGCGGTGGCCTGCGCCTCGATCGAGCTGCTGCTCGGGCAGGACTGGCTCGCGGAGGTCAAGCGGATCGAGGCGGGGCTGCGGGACGGGCTCTCGGCGGCCTCCGACCTGCCGGGAGTCAGGGACGTGCGGGTGCTGGGCGCCATCGGCGTCGTGCAGCTGGATCACGCCGTGGACATGAAGGCGGCGACGGAGGCGGCCGTGCGCGAGGGCGTGTGGCTGCGGCCGTTCCGCGATCTGATCTACACCATGCCGCCGTACGTCACGGGCGAAGCGGACCTGACGCGGATCGCCCGGGCCGTGTGCGCGGCGGCGCGGGAGGGATGACATGCCGGTACTGGTGATCACGGGCACGGGCACGGAGGTCGGCAAGACGGTCGTGACCGCCGCCGTCGCCGCGACGGCACTGGCCGCCGGCCGTTCGGTGGCCGTGCTGAAGGCCGCGCAGACGGGCGTAGGGCCGGACGAGCCCGGGGACGCCGCCGAGGTGGCGCGCCTCGCGGGCCCGGTGACGACGGCGGAGCCGGCCCGCTATCCCGAGCCGTTGGCCCCGGCCACGGCCGCCCGCAGGGCCGGTCGCGCCCCGGTCCACCCGCACGAGGTCGCGGAGGCCGCCGCGAAGCTGGCCACCGAGCACGACCTGGTGCTGGTGGAGGGAGCGGGCGGACTGCTCGTCCGGTTCGACGCGGCCGGCGGCACCCTGGCGGACGCGGCCGGACTGCTGTCGGCGCCGGTGCTGGTCGTGGCGCCGGCGGGGCTCGGCACCCTGAACTCGACGGAGCTGACGGCGCGTGAACTGCGGTCGCGGGGGCTGGACCTGGCCGGGATCGTGATCGGGAGCTGGCCCGCCGCGCCGGATCTCGCCGCGCGCTGCAATCTCGCGGATCTGCCGGAGGTGGCCGCGGCACCCCTGCTGGGGGCGGTTCCCGCCGGGTCGGGGGCCCTCTCCCCCACCGCGTTCCGGTCGTCGGCTCCGCACTGGCTGGCTCCGCCCCTGGACGGCGGGTGGGACGCGGAGGCGTTCCGCGTGCGGGAGGCGCCCCCGGCGTCCTGAATTCCCAGGGCGCGCTGTGAAACCGGCGCGCATGTGATCGCGTGTTGAACTACGTACGTGATCAGCTCCGAAGGGACCACCTTGTACGCGAAGCACTTACTCCCGGCACGCCGCACGGTCCTCGCGCTGGGCGCGGCCGCCGTTCTCCCGCTGGGCGGCGGCACGGCCCACGCGTCGGCCGGCACGGACGGCGTCACCGCGCGGCTGAGAGAGATCGAGCGGGAGCACACCGCCCGGCTGGGCGTGTACGCGCGCAACATGCGCACGGGCCGGACGGTGGCGTACCGGGCCGACGAACGCTTCCCGATGGCCTCGGTGTTCAAGACGCTCGCCGCCGCGGCCGTCCTGCGCGACCTCGACCGTGACGGCGAGTTCCTGGCCCGGCGCGTCCGTTACACGCAGGAGTACGTCACCAAGTCGGGCTACTCCCCCATCACCGAGGACCATGTCGCGACCGGCATGACCGTCGGCGAACTGTGCGACGCCACCATCCGCTTCAGCGACAACACCGCGGGCAACCTGCTGCTCGAGGAGCTGGGCGGACCGACCGCGATCACGCGCTTCGCCCGTTCGACCGGTGACCGCATCACCCGTCTGGACCGCTGGGAGCCCGAGCTCAACTCCGCGGAGCCGGGGCGCGTGACCGACACGACCTCCCCGCGGGCCATCGGCCTGACCTACGCCCGTCTCGTGCTCGGCGACGCGCTTCGGCCCCAGGACCGGGCCCGGCTCACGGACTGGCTGCTGCGCAACACCACGAGCGTGGAGAAGTTCCGCAAGGCCCTGCCGGCCGACTGGCTGATCGCCGACAAGACCGGTGGCGGGCGCTACGGCGGCAACAACGACGTGGGCGTCACCTGGCCGCCGGACGGCCCGCCGATCGTGATGTCGGTGCTGACCACCCAGCCGGAGGAGGACGCCCCGGCCGACAACCCGCTGGTGGCCCGGACGGCCGCGCTGCTGGCGGCGGAGCTCGCCTAGCGTGGCCGGCCGCGGCAGGACGTCGTGGGACGCCTGGCTCGTCGGCGGTACGGCCGCTGTCGCCGGTCTGCTGGCGCTGCACTCCGCCGTGCCCAACGGGGTCGGGCGGCTGGGAAGCCTGCTGGAGACGTTCCTGCCGTGGCTGGGCTTGGCGGTGCCGCTCCTGGCCTGCGTCGCCGCGCTCGGACGGTCGGTGCCGGGACTGCTCGCCTGTCCGGCACCCGCCCTCGTCTGGCTCTGGATGTTCGGCGGAATGTGGTTCTCCTCTTCCCCGGGCCCGCACGACCTGACCGTCGTCCAGCACAACGTGGCCGACGACAACGCCGACCCCGCCGGCACGGCGCGGGCCCTGCTCGCCACCCGCGCCGGACTGATCGCCGTGGAGGAACTGACGCCCGCGGCGCGACCCGCGTACCAGGGTGTCCTGGGCGCCTCCCATCCGCATCGGGTGGTCCATGGGACGGTCGGGCTCTGGTCGGCGTATCCGCTGTCGGACGTGCGGCCCGTGGACATCCGGCCCGAAGGCTTCCCGGAGAGCTGGCGACGCGGTCTGCGGGCGACGGTGTCCGCGCCCGGTGGCAGGGTCGCGGTGTACGTGGTCCATCTGCCGTCCGTGCGCCTGGGCCCGACGGGCCTGACCTCGGCGGCCCGTGACGAGAGCGCGACCCTGCTCGGGACCCGGATCGCCGCCGACCCGGCCGGCCGGCTCCTGGTGGTGGGCGACCTGAACGGCACGGTGCAGGACCGTGGCCTCGGCCCGCTCACCTCCCGACTGCACGCCCCGCCCAGAGGGTTCGCGTTCAGCTGGCCGGCCGACCTGCCGGTGGCGAGGATCGACCAGGTGCTGGGGAGAGGGGTCGAGGTGACGGAGGTGACGGCGCTGGAGGCGACGGGGAGCGACCACCTTCCGGTGCTGGGCCGCGTACGCCTGCGGTAGGCGGCATGGGTGCGCGGGGCTCGTTGCGGGGAGAATCGCGGTAAGGCCAGCCTCGTCAGGGAGGTCCTCATGCCGCTTCGCTCCGGCAAGGTGCCACGGGACGCCGTGCACCATCCGCTGTTCGCCCGCTGTTACGCCCGGGCCAGTGTGGCCGCCGAGACCCGGATGGGCATGGGCCGGATACGCGAGAGACTGCTCGGCGGGCTGTCCGGGCGGGTGATCGAGATCGGCGCGGGCAACGGGCTGAACTTCGCGCACTACCCGGGCACCGTCGCGGAGGTCGTCGCCATCGAACCGGAGCGGCGGCTGCGGCACCTGGCCGTGGAGGCCGCGCTGCGCGCCGAGGTGCCGGTGGACGTCGTGCCGGGTGCGGCCGAGGCGCTGCCGGTCAAGAGCGAGGGCTTCGACGCGGCCGTGGTGTCACTGGTGCTGTGCAGTGTGCGGGACGTGCCCCGGGCGCTCGGGGAGCTGCGGCGGGTGCTGCGCCCGGGTGGCGAGGTGCGGTTCTTCGAGCACGGCCGGGGCGGCGGCCGGGCGATGACCTTCACGCAGCACGCGCTGGACCGGACGGTGTGGCCGCTGCTGAGCGGGGGCTGCCATGTGGCGCGGGAGCCGGTGCGGGCGCTGCGGGACGCCGGGTTCGAACTCGGTCCCTACCGGCAGCTGCTGATGCCGGCGGAGGGGCCGAAGCTGCCCACCTCGTACTGCGTGCTCGGGACGGCGTGGCGCCCGGTCGGCGGGTGAGCGCGGGCTCCACCGGCGCGGCTCCCGCCCGATGTCCCGCACGGACGCCTCGCCGCTCTCGACCAGCCGGGCGGGATCGCGGACCTGCCCGAGGTCGCCCAACGGTTCAACGGTGACCTTCGCGCGTGCGCTCACGGTCTGAAGGTGTGGCCCACTTCGCCGGTGTCCCGGCTGACCAGCTCCTCGATGTCCGACCCGCGGAGGATACCGAGTGTGGGCCGGGTCACATTACCCTCGGGCAGGGCCAGGAGGTCCAGACGTCCACCCAGAGGAGGCGGCCTTGTCCACACCTGCTGCGGAGCACGCACCCGGCCTCGCGCCGGCCGACGGGATCGCGGCCCGCGCCCGCTCTCTGACCAAGGCGTACGGCTCGGGCGAGACGGCCGTGCTCGCGCTCGACGCGGTGGACGTGGACGTCGTCCGGGGCAGGTTCACCGCCGTGATGGGCCCGTCGGGCTCCGGGAAGTCCACGCTGATGCACTGTCTGGCGGGGCTCGACACCGTCTCGGCCGGACAGGTGTGGCTCGGCGACACGGAGATCACAGGGCTGAGGGAACGCGAGCTGACGCGGCTGCGCCGCGACCGGATCGGGTTCATGTTCCAGTCGTTCAATCTCATCCCGACCCTGAACGCGCTGGAGAACATCACCCTGCCCATGGACATCGCGGGCCGCAGGCCCGACGAGACGTGGCTGGACCGGGTGATCGACACCCTGGGGCTGCGGGACCGGCTCGGTCACCGGCCGTCGCAGCTCTCCGGCGGGCAGCAGCAGCGCGTGGCCTGCGCGCGGGCCCTGGCCTCCCGGCCCGAGCTGATCTTCGCGGACGAGCCGACCGGCAACCTCGACTCGCGCGCCGGCCTGGAGGTGCTCGGCTTCCTGCGCGAGGCGGTGGACCAGCTCGGGCAGACCGTCGTCATGGTCACCCACGACCCGGGCGCCGCCGCCCACTCGGACCTGGTGCTCTTCCTCGGGGACGGCCGGATCGTCGACGAGATGCGGCGCCCCACGGCGGAGGCGGTCCTGGAGCGGATGAAGAGGTTCGACGTGATCCGCACCCGGTACGAGGACGCCCCGGCGTCACCCGAGGAGAACTGAGCCCGTGCTCAAGGCGACGCTGAGGAGCTTCCTGGCGCACAAGGGGCGGCTGCTGCTCTCCGCGCTCGCCGTCCTGTTGTCCGTCGCGTTCGTCACGGGCAGCCTGATCTTCTCGGACACCGTCAGCCGCACCTTCGACCGGCTGTTCGCCTCCACCGCGGCCGATGTCACGGTCAGCCCGAAGGAGGACCTCGACGAGGCGGTGCCCTCCGGCCGGACGGCCACCCTGCCGGCCGTGCTCGCCGAACGCGTCCGGCAGGTCGACGGGGTCGCGGCGGCCCGCGCCGACGTGAAGGTGAACGGCCTCACGGTCGTCGACGAGGAGAACGAGCCGGTCGGCCCGACCACCGGGGCGCCGACGCTCGGCTACGCCTGGAACCCGAACGAGCGCAGCCCCGTGAAGCTGACCTCCGGCCACGCCCCACGCGGTCCCGCCGAGGCGCTGCTCGACTCCGAGACCGCCGGCCGCAAGGACGTGCGCATCGGCGACGCCCTCACCGTCATCGCGCCCCCGGGGTCGTTCGAGGTCCGCGTGGTCGGCATCGTCACGTTCACGACCACGAACCCCGGCTCCGCGCTGCTCTACTTCGACACCCCCACCGCGCAGACGAAGCTGCTGGGCCGGCCGGGGGCGGCCACCGGCATCTCGGTCGACGCGGCTGAGGGCGTCGGCGACGATCAGCTCAAACAGCGCGTGGCCGGCGCGCTCGGCGCGCACACCTACGACTTCAGGACGGCCGACGAACAGGCCGAGTCCGATGTCGAGCAGCTGGGCGGGTTCCTCGACGTCATCAAGTACGTGATGCTCGGCTTCGCCGGGATCGCCGTGCTGGTCGGCGTGTTCCTGATCGTCAACACCTTCTCCATGCTCATCGCCCAGCGCACCCGCGAGCTGGGCCTGCTGCGGGCGCTGGGTGCCGACCGGCGCCAGGTCCGCAACTCGGTGCTCACCGAGGCCCTGCTGCTCGGGCTGGCCGGCTCCACGCTCGGGCTCGCCGCGGGCATCGGGCTCGCGGCCGGGCTGATCGAGCTGATGGGCCTGCTCGGGATGAACATCGACGCCGACGAGATGGAGATCGGCTGGGTGACCCCGGTGGCGGCGTACGTCGTCGGCCTCGGTGTCACCTTCGTCGCCGCCTACCTCCCGGCGCGGCGGGCCGCGGGCGTGTCGCCGATGGCGGCGCTCTCGGACGCCGAGGTCGCCGGGGTGGGCCGACCACTGCGGGTGCGCGCGGTGGCGGGCGGGATCGTCGGCGCGGCCGGGGCGGCGGCGCTCGCGGGCTGCGCGGTGTCGCGGCAGACGTCGTCGGCGGCGTCCCTGCTGGGGCTCGGTGTGGTGCTCACCCTGATCGCGACCGTGATCGCCGGACCGCTGCTGGTGCGCCCGGTGATCCGGGTGCTCGGCGGGGCCTTCCCCGCGCTGTTCGGGTCGATCGGCCGGATGAGCCAACGCAACGCCCTGCGCAATCCCCGCCGTACCGGGGCCACCGCGGCGGCTCTGATGGTGGGGATCGCCCTGGTGGGTGGGATGTCGGTGGCGAGCGAGTCGATGACCGCGTCGTTCGACCGGCAGATCGACAAGACGCTGGGCGCCGACTTCGTGATCCAGAACACCAACTTCCAGCCGTTCCCGCCGGAGGTCACCGACAAGGTGCGCGGCACCGACGGCGTGGGTCTGGTGGTGCGCGGGCGGTTCACGCCGGTCGCGGTGCGGCTCCCGGACGGCGACCGGGTGGAGACCACCGCCGCGGGCTACGGTCCGCGGCTCGACGAGGTCGCCAACATCACCTACGCGCAGGGGGACTCCGCGGCCGCGCTGGCGAGCGGACACCTGGCCATGGACCGGGACTTCGCCCGCGACCACGGCGTACGGGTGGGCGGCACCCTCCCGGTGGAGTTCCCGGGCGGACGCTCGGCCGAGCTGACGGTCGGCGCGCTCACCGACCAGGACTCCGCCGAGGGGTTCGGCACCCAGGGCGGGCTGTTCTTCGGGCTGGGCACCCTGGAGCGGTACGCGCCGGGCGGGCAGGACTCCGCGCTGTACGTCAACGCCGCGGGCGGCACCGGCGACGACGACCTGCGCGCGCACCTGGAGGAGACCCTGGATCCGTACCCGCAGGTGCAGGTGCGGGACCTGGCCGACTACAAGCAGCTGGTCCACGACCAGATCGCCGTGCTGCTGTACCTCGTCTACGCGCTGCTCGGGCTGGCGATCATCATCGCCGTGCTCGGCGTGGTCAACACCCTCGCGCTGTCGGTCGTCGAACGCACCCGGGAGATCGGCCTGTTGCGGGCGATCGGGCTGGCCCGGCGCCAGCTGCGGCGGATGATCCGGCTGGAGTCGGTGGTGATCGCGGTGTTCGGCGCGGTCCTCGGGCTCGTGCTGGGGCTGGTGTGGGGCGTGTGCATGCAGCAGGTGCTGGCGCTCCAGGGCATGACGGCCCTGGCGATCCCGTGGGTCACGATCGTGCTGGTGGTGGTCGGCTCGGCGGTGGTCGGGGTGGTGGCGGCGCTGCTGCCGGCGTTGCGTGCGTCCCGTATGAACGTCCTGGCGGCCATCGCGCACGAGTGACGTCCGTATGGTGAAACGGTCTGACGCGGGCCGGCGCGGGTGATGTGATCATGGGATGACCGACCTGCGCATCCGGGCCGCGACGCCCGAGGACCTCGACACCGTGCTGGCCTTCTGGAAGGTGGCCGCCGAGGGCACGAGCATCAGTGACGACCGCGGTGGTGTGGAGCGGCTGGTCGCGCGTGACCCCGAGGCCCTGATCCTGGCCGAACGCGGCGGCGAACTGGCCGGCACGGTGATCGCCGGGTTCGACGGCTGGCGCTGCCATCTGTACCGGCTGGCCGTGCACCCGGACCACCGCCGCCAGGGCATCGCCTCCGCGCTGCTCGCCGCCGCGGAGGAGCGGTTCCTACGGCTCGGCGGTCGCCGCGCGGACGCGATGGTCCTCACGCGCAACGAGACCGCGCACCAGGCGTGGGGCGCCGCCGGGTACGGGCCCGAGGAGCAGTGGCGGCGCTGGGTGAAGCCCCTCACCGACTAGGCGCGGCACGACTCGGTGATCGCGACCCGGCAGAGGACTTTGCCCATCCTTTACTCTCGAATGGCCACTCGGTCCCGATGAAAGGTTGTGAGCGTCCGCCCATGGGCGAGCCTCCCCGTGCGCGACACCGCGCGTTCCGCCCCGTCCTGGAGAACCATGGAACGGGGGTGAACCGATGACCGAAGTGCTCCTCCTCCTGACGGCGATCCTGCTCTCGCTCGCCTGCGGCGCCTTCGTGGCGGCCGAGTTCTCCCTCACCACGGTCGAGCGCGGCGAACTGGAGCGGGCCGTCGAGCGCGGCGAGCGGGGTGCGCAGGGCGCGCTGAAGGCCGTACGGAGTCTGACGTTCCAGCTCTCCGGTGCGCAGCTCGGCATCACCGTCACGAACCTGGTGGTCGGCATGCTCGCCGAGCCGTCGATCGCCGCCCTGATCGCCGGGCCGCTGGAGGACCTCGGCGTCTCGCGCTCGGCGTCGCACAGCATCGCGCTGGTGCTCGGTACGGCCGCGTCGACGGTTTTCCTGATGGTCGTCGGCGAGCTGGTGCCCAAGAACTGGGCGATCTCCTCGCCGCTGACCGTCGCCAAGACCGTGGGCAACGCGCAGCGCTGGTTCAGTGCCGCGTTCCGGCCCTTCATCACGCATCTCAACAACACGGCGAACCGGGTCGTGCGGCGGATCGGTGTGGAACCCGCCGAGGAGCTCGCCTCCGCGCGCGGGCCGCAGGAGCTGGCGGCCCTCGCCCGGCACTCCGCGAGGCAGGGCGCCCTGGAGCCCGACACCGCCGAGCTGTTCGTGCGCACGCTGAACCTCGCCGACCTGACCGCCGAGAACGTGATGACGCCCCGCGTGCAGGTCGTCGCGCTGGAGGTGCAGGCGACCCTGGAGGACGTCGCGAACGCGACCCGGGCGACCGGTCTGTCCCGGTTCCCCGTCTACCGCGGGACCCTCGATTCGGTCGTCGGAACGGCCCACGTCAAGGACGTGCTGGCGGTGCCGGCCGAGCGCCGCACCCGGATCTACGTCTCCGAGCTGATGCGCGAGCCGCTGCTGGTCCCCGAGACGCTCACCGTCGACCGGCTCCTGGACCGGCTCTCCGGCAAGCGCACGATGGCCGTCGTGATCGACGAGTACGGCGGCACGGCGGGCGTGGCCACGCTGGAGGACATCGTCGAGGAGGTCGTCGGCGAGGTGCGCGACGAGCACGACCCGCACGAGACCCCGGACCTGGCCGCGGCCGGCACGGACGAGGCCGGGCACGCGCTGTACTCGGCCGACGGCTCCGCGCGCGTGGACCACCTGGAACGCGTCGGGCTGCGCGCGCCGGAAGGGCCCTACGAGACGCTCGCCGGGCTGGTGGCGACGGTGCTCGGCCGGATACCCGCCGCCGGTGACACCCTCGAGGTCGCCGGCTGGCACCTGGAGGTCCTGGACGCGACGGGGCGCCGGGCGGCCCGCGTCCGGTTGCGCGCCCCCCTCGACGACCACAAGCCCGACGAGAAGGGGGTGGAGCTGTGACCGCCGTCCAGCTGCTGATCGGACTGGCGACGCTCGTCGTCAACGCCTTCTTCGTGGGCGCCGAGTTCGCGCTGATCTCGGTGCGACGCAGTCAGATCGAGCCCTACGCCGACCGGGGCGACCGGCGCGCGAAGAGCGTGCTGTGGGGTCTGGAGCACGTGTCCGCGCTGATGGCGGCCGCCCAGCTCGGCATCACCCTGTGCACGCTGGTGCTGGGCGTGGTGGCCGAGCCGGCGATCGCGCATCTGCTGGAGCCGGTGTTCCACGCGGTGGGCGTGCCCGAGGGCGCGGGGCACGCGGTGTCCTTCGTGATCGCGCTGTCCCTCGCGACCTACCTGCACATGCTGCTCGGCGAGATGGTGCCGAAGAACATCGCGCTCGCCGAGCCGGTGCGCAGCGCGCTGGCGCTCGGACCGCCCCTGGTGGCGCTGTCCCGGGCGCTGCGCCCGGTGATCTTCACGGTGAACGCGTTCGCCAACGCCCTGCTGAAGCTGTTGCGCGTGGAGGCCCGGGAGGAGGTCGCCGCCTCCTACTCGGACGCGGAGATAGCGCAGATCGTGAAGGACTCCGGCGAGGCCGGCCTGATCGACGACCGTGCCCAGGAGCGGCTGCGCGACGCGCTGGAGCTGGGCCGCCGTCCGGTGCGGGACGTGGTGCTGCCGGTGGAGCGGGTGCTGTCCGCGAGCGTGGGTGTCACCCCGGAGGAGCTGGAGCGGCTGTCGGCGGAGTCCGGGTTCTCCCGCTTCCCGGTGGTGGACGAGGGGCGGCGGATCGTCGGCTACCTGCATGTGAAGGACGCCCTGGACGCCGCCGGGCGGAACGCGCCGTTCCGGCTGCGGGACATGCGGCCCATCGCGCGCGTGCGGGAACACACTCCGCTGGACGACGTCCTCACGGCGATGCGGGGCAGCCGTACGCACCTCGCGGCCGTCCTCGGGGCGGACGGGCGGCTGGCCGGGCTGGTGACCATGGAGGACGTGCTGCGGGAGCTGTTCGGTCAGCGCGCCTGAGGAGGCGCCCGGCATCCTGGAAGCCCCGGGCCCGGAGGCCGACCGACTGATGGGTATGTGCACGGGATACCATTTCCGTCGCCATGCAGACGAACCCCACCTACAGCAGCCTGGTCGCGGTCGGCGACTCCTTCACCGAGGGCATGTCGGACCTGATGCCCGACGGCACCTACCGGGGCTGGGCCGACCTGCTCGCTGCCCGGATGGCGGCCCGTACGCCCGGCTTCCGGTACGCCAACCTCGCCGTGCGCGGCAAGCTGATCCAGCAGATCGTCGACGAGCAGGTCGACGTCGCGGCGGCCATGGGAGCCGACGTGATCACCCTGGTCGGCGGGCTCAACGACACGCTGCGGCCCAAGTGCGACATGGGCCGGGTGCGCGGGCTCCTGGAGGAGGCCGTGGAGAAGCTGGCCCCCGCGTGCCGGCAGCTCGTCCTGATGCGCAGCCCGGGCCGGCAGGGCCCCGTCCTGGAGCGGTTCCGGCCGCGCATGGAGGAGCTGTTCGCCTGCGTCGACGAGCTGGCCGCCCGGCACGGCGCGATCGTCGTCGACCTGTACGGCGCGCCGTCCCTGAGCGACCCGCGGCTGTGGGACGTGGACCGGCTGCACCTGACGGCCGAGGGCCACCGCCGGGTCGCCGAGGCCGTGTGGCAGACGCTCGGCTACGACCCCGAGGACGCCGACTGGCACACGCCGATGGCGGCGACGCTGCCGCCGGGCTGGGCCATGCGGCGTGTGGCCGACGCGCGCTTCGCCCGGCAGCACCTGCTGCCCTGGATCGCCCGCCGCCTGACGGGCCGCTCCTCGGGCGACGGCCTGCCCCCGAAGCGGCCGGAGCTGCTGCCGTACGAGGACCTGGCGTAGCCGCAGGTGGGCGGGGCCGGGACGCTCTCGTAGGTTCCGACAAGGACACCCGCGGCGCTGGCCTGCACGAATCGCCAGTAGAATCCGTGCACGTGACTTCCGCTCCCGCCAAGCCCCGCATCCCGAACGTCCTCGCCGGACGCTACGCCTCCGCCGAGCTCGCCACGCTCTGGTCGCCCGAGCAGAAGGTGAAGCTGGAGCGTCAGCTCTGGCTCGCCGTGCTGCGGGCCCAGAAGGACCTCGGGATCGAGGTGCCGGACGCGGCGCTCACCGACTACGAGCGTGTCCTCGACACCGTCGACCTGGCCTCCATCGCCGAGCGCGAGAAGGTCACGCGGCACGACGTGAAGGCGCGGATCGAGGAGTTCAACGACCTCGCCGGGCACGAGCACGTGCACAAGGGCATGACCTCCCGCGACCTCACCGAGAACGTCGAGCAGCTGCAGATCCGGCTCTCGCTGGAGCTGGTGCGCGACCGCTCGGTCGCCGTCCTGGCCCGGCTGGGCAAGCTGGCCGGCGAGTACGGCGAGCTGGTCATGGCCGGCCGCTCGCACAACGTCGCCGCCCAGGCGACCACCCTCGGCAAGCGTTTCGCGACCGCCGCCGACGAGCTGCTCGTGGCGTACGGCCGGGTCGAGGAGCTGCTGGGCCGCTACCCGCTGCGCGGCATCAAGGGCCCGGTCGGCACCGCGCAGGACATGCTGGACCTGCTGGGCGGGGACGCAGCGAAGCTCGCGGACCTGGAGCAGCGGATCGCCGGGCACCTCGGCTTCTCGCAGGCGTTCACCTCGGTCGGCCAGGTCTACCCGCGCTCGCTGGACTACGAGGTCGTCACGGCGCTGGTGCAGCTGGCGTCGGCCCCGTCGTCGCTGGCGAAGACGATCCGCCTGATGGCCGGGCACGAACTGGTCACCGAGGGTTTCAAGCCCGGCCAGGTCGGCTCCTCGGCGATGCCGCACAAGATGAACACCCGCTCCTGCGAGCGCGTCAACGGCCTGATGGTGATCCTGCGCGGCTACGCCTCGATGACGGGCGAGCTGGCGGGCGACCAGTGGAACGAGGGCGACGTGTCCTGCTCGGTGGTGCGCCGGGTCGCGCTGCCGGACGCGTTCTTCGCGCTGGACGGCCTGCTGGAGACGTTCCTGACGGTGCTCGACGAGTTCGGCGCGTTCCCGGCGGTCGTCGCCCGGGAGCTCGACCGCTACCTGCCGTTCCTCGCCACCACCAAGGTGCTGATGGGCGCCGTGCGCGCGGGCGTCGGCCGGGAGATCGCGCACGAGGCGATCAAGGAGAACGCCGTCGCCTCCGCGCTCGCCATGCGCGAGCAGGGCGCCGAGCGCAACGAGCTGCTCGACAAGCTGGCCGCCGACACCCGCATCCCGCTGGACCGAGGACAGCTGGACGCGCTGATGGCCGACAAGCTGTCCTTCACCGGTGCCGCGGGCGACCAGGTGGCCGCCGTCGTCGCCCGGGTCGAGGAGATCGTGAAGCAGCACCCCCAGGCCGCGGGCTACACGCCCGGGGCGATCCTCTGACGCGCCGGCCGGGGAGTCCGCGATGGCGCGTTTCACACCCGAGGAACTGGAGGCCGCCCGCGACCGCGTCGTGCCCGACGTGGTCGCGGAGGGTCTGCACGTCCTGTTCTGCGGCATCAACCCCGGCCTGATGACGGCCGCGACGGGCCATCACTTCGCCCGCCCGGGCAACCGCTTCTGGCCGGTGCTGCACCGGTCCGGCTTCACGCCGCGGCTGCTGAAGCCGTCAGAGCAGCAGGAGTTGCTGTCGTACGGGCTCGGCATCACCAACGTCGTGGCGCGGCCCTCGGCCCGGGCCGACGAGCTGGGCGCCGAGGAGTACCGGGAGGGCGGGCGGCTGCTCGCGGCGAAGGTGGCACGGCTGCGGCCGCGCTGGCTGGCCGTGGTGGGGGTGACCGCGTACCGCGCCGCGTTCGACGACCGCAAGGCGCGGGTGGGGCCGCAGTCGCGGACGATCCGGGACACGCGCGTGTGGGTACTGCCCAATCCGAGCGGGCTGAACGCGCACTGGACGATTCAGACGATGGCGGAGGAGTTCGGGCGGCTGCGGGACGCCGCCGGGGCCTGATCTCCTAGGGCGGGTCGGTCTCCGTGACCAGGGCCAGCAGCTGGACCTCCCGGGACGTGTCCCGGTCCCCGACCGCCACGGCGACCCAGCGTCCCGTGCCCTCCACCTCCCACAGGTGGGCGACGCTCGCCCGCGCGCTCAACTCGGCCCAGGGGCGGGGTATCTCCTCCCGCTCGGTGCGCAGCAGAACGGTCTGCAGGTTGTAGGGGTCCGTGTCGCCCCAGCGGGAGGCGAGGAGCTCGTAGACGGTGTCCCGGTCCTTCTCGTACTGGTCGATCGTCACCGCGCGAGCGGCCGGGTCGTCGCCGGTCGCGGCTTCTAACACCGCGATGTGGTGACCGGGTCCCGAGACGCCGACGTCCGACGGGCCGTGCTCCGCCGGAAAGGGGCGGTAGCACAGCTCGTCGATGAGGGCGATGTGCTGTGCGATGTTCATGGGTCCAGTAAACCCGGCCCCACTGACACTTGGCGGGGCGTCATCCGGCTCGCCGTCAGGCGTCTCTGCGGCGCACGCTCCAGGCTCCCGCCAGCAGTGCGGCGGCCGTCCACAGCGCGGTCACCGCGAGCCCCGACCAGGGCCCGAGGGTGCCGTCGTACGTCTCCCGGAGGACGAGTTGCCCCGCCTTGTCGGGCAGGAAGTCGGCGACGGTGCCCGTCGCGTCTCCGATCACGAACGACACGACGAGGATGAACGGCACCAGCAGGGAGAGGGTGGCCACGCCGCTGCGCAGCAGGGCGGCGATCCCGGCGGAGAGCAGGGCCATCAGCATGAGGTAGACGCCGCAGCCCACGACACCGCGCACCTGCTCACCGGTGCTGAGCCCGTCGGCCGCCGGGCCGAGCCCCGTCCGCCCGACGAGGAGGGCGGCGAGGGCCGTCAGCACCCCCACGAGGAGCGTCGGCACGGCGATGACGGCCGCCTTGGCCGCGAACCACCGGCCGCGTCGCGGCACGGCGGCCAGGGAGAGCCGGAGCGCGCCCTGGTGGAACTCCGACGACACCGCCATGGCCCCGAACGAAATCGCCGCGATCTGGCCCGGGATGACGCCGGACAGGGCCGTGAACAGCGGATCGAACCCCGGGTCCGAGGCATCGGAGACGCCGGCGATCGCGGAAAACGCGACGGTGGCCGCGAACAGCGCCAGCAGCGCTCCCGGGAGCGAGCGCAGCGTGCGGACCTTCAGCCACTCGGAGCGCAGTACGGGCGTGAATTCCATGGTCAGGCCTCCTGGGGCTGTGCGGCGAACTCGGTCTCGGCCCCGGTGAGGTCGAAGTAGGCCTGCTCCAAGGTGCCCTCCTCGGTGGCCAGTTCCAGAACCGGCACGCCCGCGGCCGAGGCGATGCGGCCGATGTCGTCCACGCGCGCGTCGTGCACGGTCCAGTGCCCGTCCGCCTGTTCCTCGGCGGTGTGGCCGTGCCGGGCGAGGGCCGACTCGAGGGCGGCGGGGTCGGTCGTGCGGATGCGGACGCGGGGCTGCACGCGCGCGTGGATGAAGTCCCGCATCGGGGTGTCGGCGAGGAGCCGGCCCCGGCCGAGGACGACGAGATGGTCGGCGAAGGACGCCGTCTCGTTCATCAGATGGCTGGAGACCAGGACCGTGCGGCCCTCCCCCGCCAGTCGGCGCAGCAACGTCCGGATCCACACGATGCCTTCGGGATCGAGGCCGTTGGACGGCTCGTCCAGCATGACCACCTCGGGGTCGCCCAGCAGAGCGGCGGCGATGCCGAGCCGCTGGCGCATGCCCAGGGAGTACGTCCGCACGCGGCGCCGGGCCACCGAGGCCAGACCCGTCTCCTCCAGGACCTCGTCGACCCGACGGTCCGGGATGCGGTTGCTCGCCGCCAGGACACGGAGATGGTCGCGGGCGGTGCGGGAGCCGTGCGCGGCCTGCGCGTCGAGCAGGGTGCCCACGTGGCGCAGGGGTTCGCGCAGCGTCGGGTAGGGCCGACCGCCGATCGTGGCGGCACCGGCGGTCGGCCGGTCGAGGCCGAGCACCAGCCGCATGGTGGTGGACTTTCCGGCGCCGTTCGGGCCGAGGAAGCCGGTGACGCGGCCGGGCCGCACGCGGAAGGTGAGCCGGTCCACGGCTCGCCGGCTGCCGAACTCCTTGGTGAGGTCCTGGACGTCGATGCTGGTCATGGCGACAGCGTGGCGGTTGGTCCGGGGTGCGGTCCTCCCCCGGTGGTGGAGATCGTCTCCCCCGTGCGGGGGAGGCTCGCTGTCGGTGCCGGCTGGCACCATGACGCCATGGTCCGCATGCTGCGCCCGTTCACCCGGGCGGTGACGTACACGCGGTGGCTGCATCTCTGCGTGGCCATCGTGTGGCCGTCCCTGTGGCTGTTCGTCGACGAGGCGTGGTGGACCGTGGGCACGGCGACCGTGCTGCTCGGTCTCGCGGGCCTGGTCCCCGCCATGCGGGTCGTGGAGGGGTTCCAGGCCAGGCTGCTGCTGACCGGCCATCGGGAGGGCAGCGAGAGCTCGGAGATCGTCGTCGCCCCCTCGGCCACGTGGGGCGACCGCGGGCGGATGGTGGTGTGGCTCCAGACGCGGCTGTTCCTCGGCGCCCTGGTGTCGCATCTCGCCCTCCAGCTCCTCCTTCTCGGGGTGGACCTGGTGTCGACGGCGCTCAGCGGCGAGCGCGCCGGCGGTGCCTGGCTTGCCGTCGAGGGTCATCACTGGTGGCACGCCCTGCTCGCGCCCCTGCCCCTGGTCCTGGCGGCCGCGGTCGTGGTCGGCTCGGGGCACCTCATCACCCGCATCGCCCTGCGCCTGCTCGGCCCCTCCCCCCTCGAGCGGCTCGCCGCACTGGAGGAGCGCACGGAACAGCTCCTGGAACGCACGCGTATCGCCCGCGAGTTGCACGACTCCATCGGCCACGCGCTCACGGTCGCCGTCGTGCAGGCGGGGGCCGCCCGGGCGGCGGGCGATCCCGCCTTCACCGATCGCGCCCTGGGCGCCATCGAGGAGACCGGCCGGGCCGCCCTGGAGGATCTGGAGCGGGTGCTCGGCGTCCTGCGGGAGTCGGAGAAGCCGGTGAGCGGCAGACCGACCCTCGCGGACGCCGACCGCCTGCTGGAGTCGGCCCGCGCCTCCGGGGCGAAGGTCGACGCCGAGGTGACCGGGCCGGTGGAGACGGTGCCGGGCCCGGTGGCCCGGGAGGGCTACCGGATCCTCCAGGAGTCGCTGACCAACGTGCTGCGGCACGCGGGGGCGGTCCCGGTGCGCGTCCGTGTGCACGTCACCGACGACACCCTCGTCCTCGCGATACACAATCCGCTGCCGGCCGGGACGCCCGGCTCCGGGCGCGGCAGCGGGCTGCGCGGGATCCGGGAACGCGCGGCCCTGCTCGGCGGGCGGGCCCGGACCGGACCCGACGAAGGCGACTGGCAGGTCCATGCCGAACTGCCGTTCAGCTGATCTACGCTGGTCCGATGCCGGTCACCGTTCTCCTCGTCGACGACGAACCCCTGGTCCGCGCGGGTCTGCGGGCCGTGCTGGAGGCGCAGCCCGACATCGAGGTCGTCGGGGAGGCCGCGGACGGGGCGGCGGTGATCCCGCTCGTGCGGCGGCTGCGGCCGGACGTGGTCGCCATGGACGTCCGGATGCCGCTGCTGGACGGCATCGAGGCCACCCGGGCGTTGCTGCGGACGGTCGCGGATCCGCCGCGGATCCTGGTGGTGACGACCTTCGAGAACGACGAGTACGTGTACGAGGCGCTGCGGGCGGGAGCCGACGGGTTCCTGCTCAAGCGGGCCCGGCCCGCCGAGATCGTGCACGCGGTGCGGCTGATCGCCGAGGGCGAGTCGCTGCTGTTCCCCGCCTCGGTGCGGCAGCTCGCCGCCGAGTACGGCGACACCGCCGGGAACCGCGCGGCACGGGCCGTGCTGGAGCGCGCCCGGCTGACCGAGCGCGAGGCCGAGGTGCTGCGGCTGATGGCGCGGGGCCTGTCGAACGCGGAGATCGCCGCCCGGCTGGTCGTGGGGACCGAGACGGTGAAGTCGCATGTCAGCGCGGTGCTGGCGAAGTTGGGGGCGCGGGACCGCACCCAGGCGGTGATCGCGGCGTACGAGTCGGGCTTCGTGGCGCCGGGCTGATCGCCGAGGGGCCGGTGCCTGCCCCTCGCCGGGGTGTGCCGGGTCGAAGTACGATCCGGCCAACGCGCGCACGACCTGGGAGGACGGACGGTGGGGCGGCTGACCGGCGGGGATCCCTCGCTGCTGCGAAGGATCAACTCCGCGGTGGTGCTGCACGCGCTGCGTGCCACGGACTGCGCGACGCTGACCGAGATCACCCGGGTGACGGGGCTGTCCCGGCCGACCGTCGAGGGCGTCGTCGAGGGGCTCATCGAGGCCGGGCTGGTGGTCGAGAAGGCGGCCGAGGAGGGCGCTGCCCGGCGGCAGGGGCGTCCGGCGCGGCGGTTCCGGTTCCGGGCGGAGGCCGGGCATCTGCTGGGGCTGGAGGTCGGGGCGCATCGGGTGGCCGCGCTGCTGTCCGACCTGGACGGCCGGGTGATCGGCGCCCAGGCCAGGGAGGTGTCCGAGACGGCGGGGGCCGACGAGCGGCTGGAGCGGCTGCGCGGGGCCGTCGCCGAGCTGTTGCGGCGGGCCGGGGTCGCGCGCGGGTCGCTGCGGGCGGTGGGCGTGGCGACGCCCGGGATCGTCGAGGCCGACGGCACGGTACGGCTGGGCACGGCGCTGCCGGGGTGGACGGGGCTGCGGCTGGGCGAGCGGCTGAGCCGGTCGTTCAAGTGCCCGGTGCTGGTCGAGAACGACGCCAACGCGGCTGCCGTCGCCGAGCACTGGAAGGGGGCGGCCACCGAGTCGGACGACGTGGTGTTCGTGCTGGCGGGGCTCAGCCCGGGCGCCGGCTCGCTGATCGGGGGCCGGCTGCACCGGGGCTACGGCGGAGCGGCCGGCGAGATCGGCGCGCTGCACCTGCTGGGCCGGGAGGTGACGCCCGAGAGGCTCCTGTCGACCACGGACGAACCCCTCCACCCCCTCGACGAGCAGGCGGTCGCCGAGGTCTTCGCGCAGGCCCGCGAGGGCGACCAGCGGGCCCGCGCGGCCGTCGACCGCTTCATCCGGCGCCTGGTCCACGACGTGGCCGCACTCGCCCTCGCCCTGGACCCGGAGCTGGTCGTCATCGGCGGCTGGGCAGCGGGCCTGGACGGCGTCCTGACCCCCTCCGCCAGGAACTCGCCCGCTACTGCCTGCGCCCCCCGGAGGTGACCCTCTCCAGTCTGGGGGACGCGGCAGTGGCGACAGGCGCCCTCCGCCTGGCCCTGGACCATGTGGAGGAACAGCTCTTCACAGTGGAACGCCCCTCTTAGGGGCGCGCGGCTGTGTCGACATGCGGCTCCGCCGCGTGGGCGCGACCAGCCACGATGAGCCCGCAGCCCGCCACGCGGAGCGCCACCCCGTACGGCACGGTCAGGACGCCCGCTGCTGAGGCCCGGCGTGGATCTCCACACCCCCCGAGTCACCGAAGGTAAGGCGGCACGTGTCAGCGCGATACGTCGCCACCGACAACGCGGCCGTCCGCCCCCCGGCGACGAACCGCGTGGTCACCACCAGCACGGGCGCCCCGGGCAGCCGGTCCAGCTCCTTCGCCTCGTCGGCGCCGGCGGAGCCGAGCTCCACCGCGTTCTCCTGCCGCTCCGGCTCCAGTCGCTGCAGCTCCCGCAGCACCGCACGCGCGCGTGCCGCTCCGGACGGCGCGTCGATGCCGGAGAGCTCGGGCACCGAGGACTGCGGGATGTACAGCAGCTCCGCGGCCACCGGCCGGCCGTGCGAGACGCGGGAGCGCCGCACGATGTGCACGGGCTCGTCCCGGCCGGTCTCCAGCGCGTCGGCGACGGCCGCCGGCGGCACGGCCGTCGTGCAGTCGACGGGCTGCCAGGCGTCCTCGGGGCCGCCCGGCCAGGTGTGCGGGCCGGTGCCGAGGGAGACGCCCATGCGGGGCGGCGCGACGGTCGTCCCGACACCGCGGCGGCGCTGCAGCCTGCCTTCGAGTTCGAGCTGCTCCAGGGCCTGCCGGAGCGTGGCGCGGGCGACGCCGAAGCGGGCCGCGAGATCGCGCTCGTTGGGCAGGATCTCCCCCACCGAGAACTCCGAGTCGAGCGCTTGACTGAGCACCGTCTTGAGATGCCAGTACTTCGGTTCCTGTACCGATTCCAGCTGCGTGGTCCCCACCCTGTCCTCCGCAATCGCCGTGGTCGGCGGCGTTTTAGCGCCCTTGTTTATTAAAGGTTGTTGCACTTCTCTGCGACCATAGGGCGGCCCTGATCCTTGGTCAAGACCAATGGCCGGGAACGTTCACGGGGCGTTCATACGGGGCCGCGGACCGGGCCCGTGGGGGCGTTCAGGCGGCCAGGGACCGCAGCTTGTCGGGGTTGCGGACGATGTAGACCGACTGCACACGGCCGTCGGCCACGTCGAGCTGGAGGACGGAGTCGGGCTTGCCGCCGGACAGGATCAGCACGGCCGGGCCGCCGTTGAGCTCCAGGAAGCGCACGGTCAGGCCCGGGAGGCCCTTCTGCGCGGCGCCGACGAGGAAGCGGCCGACCTTGTCGGCGGTCTGCACGACGCGCAGCGGCGCCCGCGCCTTGCCGCCGCTGTCGCCGACCAGCCGGACCTCCGGGGCGAGCAGCGCCATCAGACCTTCGAGGTCGCCGTCCGCCGCCGCGGCGAGGAACCGTTCGGTGAGCTCGCGCTGCTGGGCGGGGTCGACCTCGTAGCGCGGGCGCCGCTCCTCGACGTGCTTGCGGGCCCGCCCGGACAGCTGGCGCACCGCCGGTTCGCCGCGGTCGAGCATGGCGGCGATGTCGGCGTACGGGAAGCCGAAGGCCTCGCGCAGCACGAACACGGCGCGCTCCAACGGTGACAGCGACTCCAGTACGACGAGGACGGCGAGGGAGACGGAGTCGGCGAGCACGGCCCGCTCGGCGGTGTCCGGCACGGTGTCGCCGAAGTCGGTGGCGTACGGCTCGGGCAGCCAGGGTCCGACGTAGGTCTCGCCGCGGGCCTTGATCTGGCGCAGCCGGTCGATGGCGAGACGGGTGGTGATCCGTACGAGGTAGCCGCGCGGTTCGCGCACATCGTCGCGAGCGGCACCGGACCAGCGCAGCCAGGCCTCCTGGACCACGTCCTCCGCGTCGGCCACGCGTCCCAGCATGCGGTAGGCGACGCCCAGCAGGACGGGACGGTGCGCCTCGAAGACGTCGGTCGCGGTCTCGGTGGTCACGGCTCCATCCCAGCCCACCGATGCGGCTCTGTCCAGGCGGAACCATCCCTTCCCGGACAGAATGGCCGGCAAGGCGCCGGTGATCGGCGACACGGCTGCGGAGGTGGCGATGCGGTACGCGGTGCTGGGCACGGGGCAGGTCGGGCGCACGCTCGGCGGACGGCTGGTGGAGCTGGGGCACGAGGTGCGGCTCGGCTCGCGCACGCGGGAGAACACGGCCGCCGTGCAGTGGGCCGCCGCCGCGGGCCCCGGGGCGGGCGTGGGGACGTTCGCGGAGGCGGCGGCGTTCGGGGAGGTCGTGGTGAACGCGGTCGGCGGGCGGGTGGCGCTCGCCGCGCTGGAGGCGGCCGGGGCGGCGAACGTCGGTGGGAAGGTCCTCGTGGACGTGTCCAATCCGCTGGCGCTCGAGGAGGGTGAACTGCGGCTGTCGCCCGTCGAGTCGGACAGCGTGGGCGAGCAGATCCAGCGGGCGTTTCCGCTCGCGCGCGTGGTGAAGTCGCTCAACACGGTCAACTGCCGGGTGATGGTGGATCCGGCCGGTGTGCCGGGCGAGCACAACGTCTTCGTCTGCGGGGACGACCCGGACGCCAAGGCGCAGGTGACGGCGCTGCTCGGGGAGTTCAGCTGGCCGGCGGACCGCGTGCTCGACCTCGGCGGCATCCGGGCGGCCCGGGCCGTCGAGATGTGGCTGCCCCTGTGGGCCGGCCTGTTCCGGAAGTTCGGGCACGGCGAGTTCAACCTGGAGGTGCGGCGGGCCCGTTGAGCGGACCGGTGGCGTGAACGTGCCGACAGCACGGGGCTACCGGCGGGTAGCAATTGCTGACAAGCTGTCTACAGCGTCCGTCAGCGAGTACAGCCGAGGAGCACCCCATGTCCGCCACCGTCTCCTTCAAAGTCACCACCGCGCAGGGCGAGCAGAGCGTGACCCTGTCCTACACCCGCCGGGGCAGCGGCGAACCGCTGCTCCTGCTGCACGGCATCGGCCACCACCGGCAGGTGTGGGACCCGGTGATCCCGGCGCTGGCGGCCGAGCGCGACGTGATCGCCGTGGACCTGCCCGGCTGCGGCGAGTCGTCGGCGCTCCCGGACGGCATGGCGCACGACCTGCCCACGATGAGCACGGTCCTGACGGCGCTCTTCGGGGCTCTGGACATCGAACGGCCGCACGTGGCGGGCAACTCGCTGGGCGGCCTGCTGGCGCTGGACCTGGCCCGGGCGCAACTGGTCCGCTCCGTGACCGCTCTGTCCCCCGCCGGGTTCTGGAACGAGGCCGAGCGCCGCTACGCCTTCACCGTGCTGATGACGATGCGGCAGATCGCCCGGCGGATGCCGCTGCCCATGGTCGAGCGGCTGGCCCGCCCGGCCCTCGGCCGTACCCTGCTGACGAGCACCATCTACGCCCGCCCGGGCCGCCGTTCCCCCGAGGCCGTGGTCGCCGAGACGCTCGCGCTCGCCCGGGCCCAGGGGTTCTCCGAGACGCTGCGCTCCGGCCGGACCGCGCAGTTCACCGACGACATCGTGGGCACGCCGGTCACGGTGGCGTGGGGCAACCGGGACCGGCTGCTCATCCCCCGCCAGGGCGTGCGCGCCAAGGGCGTCATCCCCGGGGCCCGGTTGGTGCGGCTGCCCGGCTGCGGCCACGTCCCGATGAACGACGACCCGGCGCTGGTGGCCCGGGTGGTCCTCGACGGCAGCCGCTGACCGGCCCCGGGGCGGGCGGCGGAGCCTCTAAGGTTTCCCGTCATGAGGCCATCGCAGAGCGACCCGGGCGCAGGTGCGGCGTCCGCCGCCTGGGAGCTGCTGCTCCCCGCCGCCTCCGCTCCGGCCCGTACACGTGGCCGTTCCCTGCAGACGGCGCTGCGCGAGGCGGTCCGCTCGGGCCGGCTCGCGCCGGGCACGCGGCTGCCGTCGAGCCGGGACCTCGCGGCGGACCTGGGGGTGTCGCGCGGGCTGGTCACGGAGGCGTACGAGCAGCTGACGGCCGAGGGGTATCTGCGCAGCGGCCGGGGCGCGGGCACCTGGGTGGGCGCGGCCGTCCGGGCCGCGGAGCCGCGGGCGCACGATCTCGCTCCGCGCTCGCCCGGTACGCGCGCGGACTTCGTGCCCGGGACGCCGGACCTGGCGCTGTTCCCGCGCGCGGCGTGGGCCGCCGCGCAGCGCGGTGTGCTGGCGGAACTGCCGCACCAGGGACTGGGCTACCCCGATCCGCGCGGGCTGCCACGATTGCGTACCGCGCTGGCCGAACTGCTCGCGCGGCGGCGGGGCGTGGTGGCCGACCCGGAGCGGATCGTGGTCGTCTCGGGGGTGGCCCAGGCGACGGCCCTGCTCGGTTTCGCGCTGCACGCGCGCGGGGTGCGCACGGTCGGCGTGGAGGACCCGGGCAGCCCGCAGCACGACGCGCTGTACGGCGCGGCCGGGGTCACCGTCGTGCCGCTGCCGGTGGACGACGAGGGAGTCGCCCCGCAGCCGCTGCGGGCCTCGGGTGTCCGGGCCGTGGTGACGACTCCGGCCCACCAGTTCCCCACCGGCATCGCCTACTCGGCCCGGCGTCGCGCCGAGCTGCTGGACTGGGCGCGGTCGGTGGACGGCATCGTCCTGGAGGACGACTACGACGGCGACTTCCGTTACGACCGTGCTCCCGTCGGGGCGCTCCAGGGCCTCGACCCGGACCATGTGGCCTACACGGGCTCGGTCAGCAAGTCCCTCGCGCCGGGCCTGCGGCTGGGCTGGATGCTGGTGCCGGAGTCCTGGGCGGAGGAGATCGTCGAACGCAAGCGCACGATGGATCTCGGTCACCCGGCCCTCGACCAGGCCCTGTTCGCCCGCTTCCTGGAGCGCGGCGACTACGACCGCCAGTTGCGCCGCTGCCAGCGCGCCTACCGCGACCGGCGCGACGCGCTGGTCGCCGCCCTGGACGCGCACTTCCCCGGCTCCGAGGTGTCCGGGATCGCCGCGGGCCTGCACGTGATCGCCACACTGCCGCAGCGGTACGGGCCCGAGGAGCGGTTCCTGGCGCGCGTGGCGGAGGCGGGGGTGGCGGTGCACCCGCTGTCGGCCTACGCCCACACAAGGGCCCGGCCCGAGGAGGCCGAGGAGATCCGGCTGGTCCTGGGCTACGCCCATGTGCCGCCCGCCCGGATCGCCGACGGCGTGCGTCTGATGGCGGAGGCGGCGGCCGGGTGAGCCGACCGGTTCGCGGGTTCCCTCACCCTGCGGCCAGTTGTTCACTTGGGGTTCGTGTGTGCGCTGCGGCGTGCCAGTAGTTGTGGCTCTGCACACTTGGCCGATCCCGTCCCTGGAGGCGCATCCATGTCACACCGTCCGTTGCCCGGGCGCCGTAGCGTCCTGCGTGGCTCCCTCGCCGCGTCGGCGGCCCTGTCCCTGCCCGCCGCTCTCGGCGCGGCGCCCGCCTTCGCGCGCTCGGGGCGCCCCACCGCGGGGTGGGGTGTGCAGGCGGGAGACGTGACCTGCGACTCCGGGCTGGTGTGGGCGCGCTCCGACCGGCCCGCCCGGATGATCGTCGAGACGTCGGCCACCGAGTCGTTCCGCAACCCCCGCAGATGGCGCGGCCCGCTGCTGGGCCCGGGCACCGACTTCACCGGCACGACCCCGCTGCGCGGCCTGCCGTCCGGCGAGCAGATCCACTACCGCGTGCTGCTCGCCGACCCGGACGACCCGCGCCGCACCGGCGAGCCGGTCACCGGCACCTTCCGCACGGCCTCCGCCAAGCGCCGCGACGGCGTGCGGTTCGTCTGGTCCGGCGACCTGGCCGGGCAGGGCTGGGGCATCAACCCGGAGTTCGGCGGCTACACCATCTACAACGCGATGGCCGCCCTCGACCCGGACTTCTTCCTGTGCAGCGGCGACAACATCTACGCCGACGGCCCGATCACCGCGACCGTGGCCCTGCCCGACGGCCGGACCTGGCGGAACATCACCACCGAGGAGAAGGCGAAGGTCGCCGAGACGCTCGGGGAGTTCCGCGGCAACTTCCGCTACAACCTGCTCGACGAGAACCTGCGGGCCTTCAACGCCCGGGTCCCCTCCATCATCCAGTGGGACGACCACGAGGTCACCAACAACTGGTACCCGGGCGAGATCCTCACCGACACCCGGTACACCGAGAAGCGCGTCGACGTGCTCGCCGCCCGCGCCCGCCGGGCGTTCTCCGAGTACTTCCCGATCTCCACGCTGCGCCGCCCCCACGGCCGTGTCTACCGCGTGCAGCACCACGGGCCGCTGCTGGACGTGTTCGTCCTGGACATGCGCACCTACCGCAACGCGAACTCGCCGGACGACCAGCCCACCGACCCGCAGGGCATCCTCGGCCGCGAGCAACTGGAGTGGCTCAAGCGCGAGCTGTCCCGCTCCCGGGCGGTGTGGAAGGTGATCGCCTCCGACATGCCGGTCGGCCTCGTCGTCCCGGACGCGCCGAACATCGAGGCCGTGGCGCAGGGTGACCCCGGCAAGCCGCTCGGCCGCGAGCTGCAGATCGCCGAACTGCTGCGGTTCGTCAAGCACCGGCGGATCACGGGCACGGTGTGGCTGACGGCCGATGTGCACTACACCTCGGCGCAGCACTACCTGCCGTCGAAGGCCGCCTTCACCGACTTCGAACCGTTCTGGGAGTTCGTCTCGGGCCCCCTCAACGCCGGTGCCTTCCCGGCGAACGCGCTCGACGGCACCTTCGGACCGGACCGGGTGTTCGTGAAGGCACCGACGACCGCCAACGTCTCCCCCGCCGGGGGGTTCCAGTTCTTCGGCGAGGTCGACATCGACGGCCACAGTGGCGAGCTGACGGTCCGTCTGCGGGAGCAGGACGGCACGGTGCTGTTCACGCAGACGCTTCAGCCGGGCCTGGTCGGCCAGTAGGTACGGATCGCAACGTTTGAAGCTTCGACAAAGGGGGCACACTGCCCCCTTTACCCGCCGGTCACAATGCGTTCGCGGTCACGCAACACCGTTCCGTCACAGTGGGTGCATGACGCGAGAACTGACCCACGTGACGCACTCCGAAGACAACGGCCGCCCCGCCACCTCGTGGCAGCGGGTCGCGGCGGCGTTCCGCACCTGGCGGACACGACGTCAGGAACACGCACCGCCGACGGGTGATACCGAGTCCCCGGCACCGGAGCCGGTGCCGGGGACGAACACCCTGTGGCGGATGCGCACCACGGTTCAGGACGAGCCGGGGTCACTGGCGGCGCTGTGCGTCGCCCTGGCCGGGCGGCGCGTCGACATCCTGAGCCTCCAGACGCACCCGCTGGCCGAGGGCACGGTCGACGAGTTCCTGCTGCGGGGCCCGGCCGCCCTGCCGGCGTCCGCGATCACCACGGCCGTCGAGTCGGCCGGTGGCGCCGACACCTGGATCGAACGGGCCGACGCCCACGACCTGGTGGACGCGCCGACCCGGATCCTCGGACTCGCCGCCCGCACCGCCCTGGACGCGGCGGAACTGCCGCTGGCCCTGCGGCAGTTGCTGGGCCGGTGCACCATCCGGTCGCGGCCCGCTCCGGCCGGTGCCGGCGGGGCGCCGGAGGGCCTTCCGGTGGAGGGGGCACTCGACGACACGGTGATGCGCCTGCGCGCCCCCGAAGGCGGAGTGATCACCGTGGAACGGCCGTATCTGCCGTTCACGCCGACCGAGTTCGCCCGGGCCAGGGCTCTGGTGGAACTGGACGCCCGGCTCGGACCGCGTCTCCCGCACGGACGGGACGTGCTCACGCTCGCCGAGGGCGGCGACATCGCCGTGCGGCGGGCCGACACGCGTGATCTGGAGGCCGCCCGGGCTTTGCACGAGCGGTGCTCGGCACGCACGCTGAGGCTTCGCTATCACGGGCCGGTCCGTGACGCCGACCGGTATCTCAACCACCTGCTCAGCCCGAGGTTCGGCCGCACTCTCGCCGTGCAGACGGCCTCCGGGCGGATCGTCGGGCTCGGGCACCTCCTGTGGGACGGGGACGAGACGGAGGTCGCGCTGCTCGTCGAGGACGCGTGGCAGCGGCGGGGTGTGGGGGCGGAGTTGCTGTCACGACTGGTGGCCATGGCCGTCGAGGCGGGGTGCTCCAGCGTGTACGCCGTGACGCAGGCGTCCAACACGGGCATGGTCGCCGCGATGCGGGGGCTGGGGCTGCCCCTCGACTACCAGGTCGAGGAGGGGACGCTGGTCATCACGGCGCGGCTGGGTGAGGCGGTCGTGACGAGTGCGGAGGGACTCGGGAGCGCCTCCGCGCCGTAGGAGTGTGTCAGTTGGCGAGTGCGGCCGCGTTGTGGTTGTGCGCGCAGTTCCCCGCGCCCCTTTCGGGGCGTCGTCCCAACGCTCCGTCCAGATCCGACCACAGGTCCTCCACGTCCTCCAGGCCCACCGACATGCGCAGCAGCCGGTCGCTCACCCCTGCTCCCCTGCGGTCCTCCGCGTCCACGATGCGGTGGCTGATGGAGGCCGGGTGCTGGATGAGGGTGTCCACGCTGCCGAGGCTGACCGCCGGGGTGATCAGGCGGACCGCGCCGATCACCCCGTGCGGGTCGTCGTACACCTCGAAGGCGACCATCGCGCCGCCGATGCGGGGGTAGTGCACGCGGGCCACTCGCGGGTCGGCGGTGAGGCGGTGGGCCAGTTCGGCTGCCGTGGCGGAGGCCGCCCGGACCCGGACGGGGAGGGTGGACAGGCCGCGCAGCAGCAGGTAGCCGGCCAGCGGGTGCAGGACGCCGCCCGTGGCGAAGCGCACCTGGCGCAGCCGGCCCGCGAGTTCCTCGTCGCAGGCGACCACGCCCGCCAGAACGTCCCCGTGCCCGCCGAGGTACTTGGTGGCGCTGTGCAGCACCAGCCGCGCGCCGTGCTCGGCAGGGCGCTGGAGGACGGGTGTGGCGAAGGTGTTGTCCACGAGCAGCGGCACCGAGCCGCAGGCGTGCGCCACGGCCCGCAGGTCGACCTCGGCGAGGGTGGGGTTGGCCGGGGACTCGACCATGACCAGGCCGGTGTCCGGGCGCAGCGCGTCGGCGACACCCGCGGGGTCGGTCCAGGTCACCTCCGTGCCCAGCAGCCCGGCGGTCAGCAGATGGTCGCTGCAGCCGTAGAGGGGGCGTACGGCGACGACGTGGCGCAAGCCCATCGAACCGCGGACGAGGAGGACGGCGCTCAGCGCCGCCATGCCGCTGGCGAAGGCCACCGCCGCCTCGGTGCCCTCGAGACGGGCCAGGGCCGTCTCGAAGCGGGCGACGGTCGGGTTGCCGAGCCGCCCGTAGACGGGCGGGCCGTCGGGTTCGGCGCCGGTGGTGGCGAACGCGTCGATGCGGGCCGCCTCGCCGCGGCTGTCGTACGACGGGTAGGTGGTGGACAGGTCGATCGGCGGGGCGTGCAGGCCCTGCCGGGCGAGGTCGTCCCGCCCGGCGTGGACGGCCTCGGTGGCGAGGGCTCGCGGTGCGGTGCGTACGCCGTCGTCGGCGCGCGTGCTCGTTGTGTCCATGTCCATGGTGGGCAAGGGTGAACATCGAACGGGCCGTCGCGCGACCGTCCCGTGCTACGTTCGGCCGATGGCTGAATCTGTCGTACTGGATCCGGTGGATCTCCATCTGCTGCGGCTGTTGCAGAACGACGCCCGGGCGACCTACCGGGATCTCGCCGCGCAGGTCGGGGTGGCCCCGTCGACCTGTCTGGACCGGGTGACGCGGCTGCGCCGCTCGGGCGTGATCCTCGGGCACCGGCTGGAGCTGGATCCGGCCAAGCTGGGGCGAGGGCTCGAGGCCCTGCTGTCGGTGCAGGTCAGGCCGCACCGGCGGGAGCTGGTGGGGCCGTTCGTGGAGCGGATCCGGGCTCTGCCGGAGTCGCGTACGGTCTTCCACCTGACCGGCCCGGACGACTACCTGGTCCATGTAGCGGTCGCGGACATGACCGATCTGCAGCGGCTGGTGCTGGACGGGTTCACCTCGCGGCGGGAGGTGGCGCGGGTGGAGACCCGGCTGATCTTCCAGCAGTGGGAGTGCGGGCCGCTGCTGCCGCCTTCGCCCTCGGCTCAATCCGCGTGACGTGTGCGGTCCGTCGTACGAGGATGGCCGCATGTCTGAGATCAAGAGCCCGCTGCCCCGTGAGGTCGCCGACGCGTACGTCGACGAGCTCGTCGCCCTCGACCCGATCACCGGTACGTTCCTCGGCGACAAGGAGAGTTCGAGCAGGCTGCCCGACACCTCGCCCGCGGGCCAGGAGGCACTCGCGGAGCTGGCGCGCCGGACGCTGGCCCGGTTGGACGAGGCCGAGCGGCTGCCCGGCGCCGACAGTGACATCGAACGCCGGTGCGCGCGGCTGCTGCGCGAGCGGCTGGGCGCCGAACTCGCGGTGCACGAGGCCGACGAGAGCCTGCGTTCCGTCAGCAACCTGAGCTCCATCGCCCATGCGGTGCGGCAGGTGTTCACCGTGACGCCGGCGCAGACGCAGGAGGACTGGACGGCGATCGCCGAGCGGCTGCGCGCGGTCCCGGCCGCGCTGGAGGGTTACCGGGAGTCCCTGGCGCTCGGACTGGAGCGGAAGCTGTACGGCGGGCCCCGCGCCACGGCCACGTTCGTGCGGCAGCTGGGCGAATGGGCCGACGCGGACGGCGAGGGCCACGGCTGGTTCGAGCAGTACGCGGCCGCCGGCCCCGAGTCCCTGCGGTCCGAGCTGGACGCCGCCGCCCGCTCGGCCACCGAGGCCGTCGTACAGCTGCGCGACTGGATGCGGGACGTGTACGCCCCGGCGATCGAAGGCGCGCCGGACGTGGTGGGCCGCGAGCGGTACGCGCGCTGGGTGCGCTACTTCAACGGCACGGACCTCGACCTGGACGAGGCGTACGCCTACGGCTGGTCCGAGTACCACCGCCTCCTCGGCGAGATGAAGAGCGAGGCCGAGAAGATCCTGCCGGGCGCCGGCACGCCGTGGGAGGCGCTGGCCCACCTCGACGCGCAGGGCACGCACATCGAGGGCGTCGACGAGGTCCGCGACTGGCTGCAGAGCCTCATGGACGAGGCGATGGACGCGCTCGACGGCACCCACTTCGACCTGGCCGAGCGGGTGCGCCGGGTGGAGTCCCGCATCGCCCCTCCGGGCAGTGCCGCGGCCCCCTACTACACGCCGCCCTCGGACGACTTCTCCCGCCCGGGCTGCACCTGGCTGCCGACCATGGGCGAGACGCGCTTCCCGGTCTACGACCTGGTGTCGACCTGGTACCACGAGGGCGTGCCGGGCCATCACCTCCAGCTGGCCCAGTGGAAGCACGTGGCGCAGAACCTCTCCCGCTACCAGG
The DNA here is from genome assembly GCF_004803895.1 of Streptomyces hawaiiensis. Lineage (NCBI taxonomy): Bacteria > Bacillati > Actinomycetota > Actinomycetes > Kitasatosporales > Streptomycetaceae > Streptomyces > Streptomyces hawaiiensis. The sequence goes on from NZ_CP021978.1 coordinate 1,441,226, forward strand.
CGAGCGTCGGCATGGTGAGCGCCAACGCCGAGGGCTGGGCACTGTACGCGGAGCGGCTGATGGACGAACTGGGCTTCCTGACCGACCCGGAGCGCCGGCTCGGCTACCTGGACGCCCAGATGATGCGGGCCGTGCGCGTCATCATCGACATCGGTATGCACCTGGAGCTGACGATCCCGGACGACTCGCCCTTCCACCCCGGTGAGCGCTGGACGGCCGAGCTGGCGCAGGAGTTCTTCGGCTCGCACAGCAGCCGGCCGGCGGACTTCGTGGAGAGCGAGCTGACCCGCTACCTGTCCATGCCGGGCCAGGCCATCGGCTACAAGCTCGGCGAACGGGCCTGGCTCCTGGGCCGCGAGAACGCCCGCGCCCGGCACGGCGACGCCTTCGACCCGAAGGCCTGGCACATGGCCGCGCTGTCGCAGGGTTCGCTCGGTCTGGACGACCTGGTGGACGAACTGTCCCAGCTGTAGGCGCACCCGCGCGCCTGTCTGCGGGGCGTCGCTATCGCGGCGCCAGCAGGCGCAGCCGGATCAGGTCCAGCCAGGTCTCCGGGCCCGGCTGGACTCGCGCCGCGCGGACCGCGTACGTGCCCGGTTCCAGGGCGACCCGGACCTGGTCGGTGCCCGCGAGGCCCGTCCCGGGCCAGGCCGCGTCGAAGAGGCGGACGGGCCCGGGCACCTTCCAGGTCGTCTCCGGTCCCCAGTCCGCCGTGGCGGTCGCCGGCGGGACGCTCGCCAGCAGTTCGTCCTCGGAGTTGGCGGCGCGCCACCGGACGAACATGCCGTGGTCGTGCAGATAGGCGGTCGAGGCGGGCTCGTCACCCAGGACCAGGGCGGTGCAGTCGCCGACCGGGAGGAGGCCGACGTGGCCGTCCACCTCGCAGGCCCGGTCGTAGTCCGAGGCCGTCTCCTCGCCGTCGGCGCCCGCCCAGAACGGCAGGACGGTCTCCGGTACCGCTATCAGCGGCCCGCCTCCCGACTCCACCCATTCCACTACGCCCGGCTCCGCGTATCGCACCATGGCGCAAGAACCTACAGGGTCAACTCGCGGCAAACGATCAGGGGTTCGGCAGCCGCAGTCGCCGGCGTCCCACCCTCGCCGAGCGGCCCGGCCCGCACGGGGACGAGCGCGGTCGGCAGGTGGGCGGCGGTCTCAGCCGGCACCGCGCTGGCGCAGCGCCGACCCGGACCGGCCCTTGACGACCTCCAGCTGGGCGTGGATCCGCCGCCGCAGGTCGGGCACATGACTGACGATGCCGACGCTGCGGTCGCGTTCGCGCAGGGAGTCGAGGACGTCGAGGACCTCGTCGAGGGTCTGGTCGTCGAGGCTGCCGAAGCCCTCGTCGATGAAGAGGGTGTCCAGCCGCACCCCGCCCGCCTCGTCCGTGACGACGTCGGCGAGGCCGAGGGCCAGGGCGAGTGAGGCGAAGAACGTCTCGCCGCCCGACAGGGTCGCCGTGTCGCGTTCGCGGCCGGTCCACGCGTCGACGACGTGCAGGCCGAGCCCGCTGCGGCCGCGGCCGGTGCGGTCGTCGGAGTGGACGAGGGTGTAGCGGCCCGAGGACATGCGGCGCAGCCGTACGGTCGCGGCGGCGGCGACCTGCTCCAGCCGGGCCGCCAGCACGTACGACTCCAGCCGCATCCGGCGTTCGTTGTCCGCCGCGGTGCCGGCGGCGAGTCCGGCCATCCGGGCGACGCGGTCGTACTCCTCGCGCAGCGGCGCCAGCCGGCGCACGGAGGCGGTCGCCCGGGCGGACAGCCGGTCGAGTTCGGCGCAGCGCCGGCCGGCGGCGTCGTGGGCGGAGGCGGCGTCGCGCAGGAACCGGGCCGCCTCGTCGGCCGTCCGCTGTGCCGAGTCCGGGTCGGCCTGCGGCTCGCGGGCCGCCGCGGCCGTGTCGGCCTCGGCGAGGACGGCCCGTACGGCGGCCTCCTCGTGCTGCCAGGCGTCCAGGCGGTGTTGCAGTTCGCGGTGGGCGGCGTTGTCCAGGAGGGCGGCGGCCGCGGCCTGCGGCGTCTCGAAGCCGGCGCGGAAGGCGGCGTCGGCGAGGCGGGCGTCGGCGTCCTTGAGCCGCCGGGCGCTGTCCTCGGCGACGCGGGCGGCGTCGGCGGCGTCCGTGAGCAGCGCGGTCCGCCGCTCCAGCTGTGCGGCCCGCGCGGCGACACTGTCCAGGGTGCCCCGCGTCCGGTCCAGCTCCTCCTCCAGGGCGGCCCGTTCGCGGTCCAGCCGCTCCCGGTGACCGACCCGGGAGGCGGTCCGTACGGCGGTCTCCTGCCGGGCGGCGAGGCGCCGTTCGTGCTCGTGTCCGGCCTGCCGCAGCCGCTCCTGCGCGGCGTGCAGCTCGGCGGCTACGCCGCGGGCCCGCACATACTGCTCCTCCAACTCCGCGAGATCGTGGGCGAGTTGCCCGGTGGGGGTGTCACCTGCCTCCGCGGTGGCGGCGGCCAGTGCCTCCCGTACGACGCCGAGGCGCCGTTCGTCCTCGGCGCGCCGCTCGTCGGCGCGCTGGTAGGCGGTGAGGGCGTGCTCCTCCGCCTCGCGGTCGACGTGCCCGGCGACCTTGCGGGCCGGGGCGGGGTGTTCGGTGGCGCCGCAGACGGCGCAGGGGGCGCCGTCGGTGAGGTTCGCGGCCAGTTCGGCTGCGATGCCGTTCAGGCGCTGCTCCTTGAGGTCGAGCCAGTGCTGCTTGGCCCGGAGCGTCTCGTCCTGCGCGGTGCGGACCCGTTCTACCGCCTGGTCCGTGTCCTGGGCGAGCTGGTCGCGCGTGCGGGCCGCCCGCAGCCGCTGCTGGGCGGGCTCGCGCCGTACGGCGAGCTGCTCGGCCTGGGCGGCGGCCTGCTGCGCGGAGTCGACCCGCGCCTGGAGTGCGGTGCGCGTCTCCTCCCAGTCGTCGAGCCAGACCTCCGCCTCCTGCAAGAGGTCCGCGTCGGCGCGCTCCTGGCGGTCCAGGCCCTCCCGCTCGTCGAGGAGTTCGGCCAGCCGCCGCTCGGCGCGGCGTGCCGAGTCGAGCCCGCCCAGTTCCTCGGCGGCCCGGCGGGCGGCGGCGGCGAGCCCGGCCGCGCCCGCGTCGGCGAAGGCCTCCGGCAGCAGGGCACGCGCGCGTGCCTCGGCGGCGGCCGCCCGGCGGTGTTCGGCTTCGGAGGCTTCCCGCAGGTCCAGGGCGGGCGCGACCGCCTCCGCCTTGCGGGCCCGGTCCATGAGCGCCTGCGCCTCCCGGTAGGCGGCGGCTCCCTGCTCCAGGCGCGCCGCCCGTTCCCGTGCCTGGGCGAACCGCCGCTGGAGCCGGGCCAGTTCGCGGACGTCGTCCAGGGCGCGGCCGGCGGCGGCCTGCGCGGCCTCGGCGGCGGTGAGCGTGCACGCGGCGACGGTGAGCTGTTCCCGGGCGGTGCTGCGGGCGACGGCGGCCGCGCTCAGTACGGCCTCGGCGAGGCCCGGTTCGCCGGGGGCGAGTTCGGGCAGTTCCATGGCGTCGCCCGCGGCCTGCTGCATGCGGTGGGCGTCGGCCAGCAGCTCCGTGTCCCCGTCCCGCACCTGTGTCTCGGTGGCGCGGCGGCGCTCGGCGAGGCGCTTTTCGACGTCGGCGAAACGGCGGGTGTCGAACAGGCGGCCCAGCAGCTTGCCGCGGGCCTCGGCGTCGGCGCGCAGGAACCGGGCGAAGTCGCCCTGCGGCAGCAGCACGACCTGGCAGAACTGCTCCCGGCTCATGCCGAGCAGCTGGGTGATCTCCTCGCCGATCTCCTGGTGCGAGCGACTGAGGTCCTTCCAGGCCCCGGCCGTCGCGTCGTACTCGCGCAGCCACGTCTGGGCCTTGTCCAGGGTCGTGCCGGTGCCGCGCTTCTTGGCGCGCTCCCAGGGCGGCTGGCGGGTGACCTCCAGGCGTCGCCCGGCGACGGTGAGGTCGAGGGTGACCTCGGTGCGGGTGGCGGGCGCGGCGTGGTCGCTGCGCAGGGTCGTGCCCTGCCCGCCGCCCTGCCGGGCGCCCGGCACCGAGCCGTAGAGGGCGTAGCAGACGGCGTCGAGGACGGATGTCTTGCCGGCGCCGGTGGGGCCGTGCAGCAGGAACAGCCCGGCTGTCGACAGTTCGTCGAAGTCGACGGTCTGGGTGCCTCCGAAGGGTCCGAAGGCGGTGACCGCGAGCCGGTGGAGCCTCACCGGGCCACCTCCCGTACGGTCTCGTCGGCCCGCACCGCGTCGAACGCGTCGCGCAGCACGGTCTGTTCGTGCGGGTCGGGTCCGGCGCCGCGCACATGGGCGACGAAGTCCTCCGCGATCTGCTGGTCGCTGCGGCCGGCGAGGCGCCGGGCGTACGACACCTCGGACTCGTCCTCGGCGCGGTCGGGGTCGAAGACGAGGCTGAGCGTGTGCGGGAAGCGCTCGGTGAGCCGGGCCATCGGGTCGGCCGGGCGGACCGGGTCGGTGAGGGTCGCCTCGACCCATGCCTCCTCGTGCCGTGTCAAATCCGGGTCGGCGAGCAGGTCCTCCAGCGTGCCCCGGATCCGGGCCAGGGCGCGGGGCACCGGGCAGTCGACGCGCTCGGCGTCCACGGAGCCGTCGGCGGCCAGGTCGACCAGCCACATGCTCTTGCGGTGGGCGGCCTCCGAGAAGGAGTAGGGCAGCGGGGAGCCGGAGTAGCGGACGCGGTCGGTGAGGGTCTGGCAGCCGTGCAGATGCCCGAGCGCCACATAGTCGACGCCGTCGAAGACCCCGGCCGGTACCGCGGCGACGCCGCCGACGGTGATGTCCCGCTCGCTGTCGCTGGGTTCGCCGCCGGTGACGAAGGCGTGCGCGAGGACGACGGAGCGGGTGCCGGGCGCCCGGGTGGCGAGGTCGGCGCGGACCCGGTCCATGGCGGCGGCCAGCACGGCCTCGTGCCCGGCCTTCGCCACCCCGAACTCGTCCTTCACCAGGGCCGGTTCGAGGTAGGGCAGCCCGTAGAAGGCGACTTCCCCGTCGGCGTCCGCCAGCACCACCGGGGTGCCGGCCGCCGACGGCTCGGTCCGCAGATGGATGCCGGCCCGCCCGATGAGTCCGGCGCCGACGCCCAGCCGGCGGGCCGAGTCGTGGTTCCCGGAGATCATCACCGTCGGCACGCCGAGGTCGGCGAGGCGGTGCAGGGCGTCGTCGAACAGCTCGACGGCGGCGAGCGGCGGCACCGCACGGTCGTAGACGTCTCCCGACACGACCACCGCGTCGACGGCCCGCTCCCGCACGGTGGTGACGAGGTGGCCGATGAACTCGGCCTGGGCGCCGAGCATGTTCACCCGGTGGAACGCCCGGCCGAGGTGCCAGTCGGAGGTGTGCAGCAGCCTCAAGACGCCGCTCCGGCCTGCATGTCTCCCCCTGCTGTCGCTCTTCGGGCCGGCACGAGCCGGTCCGGCTCGCTGTCAGGCCCACCACGCTAACGCGTGTGGGCACCTGGTCCACCACGAACCTCGGACCGTCCCGCCCTTCCGGCGGCAATTCAGGGGAAATGTCCGCAACTGTGGTGTGAACCAGGTCATTCCGGCGCGATGCCGTACTCCCGCGCCCACCGGTCGAGGCAGAGGGCGGTCTCCAGTCCGTTGCTGCGCAGCCGCGTCGAGACCGACGTCGGCCCGGGGCAAAGGCTGGGCGAGGCTCCGGGACGAGGATCGGGGGGGCCTACCGCCGGTTCGAGCAGGAGTTCCCCGGCGGCCGCCTGCTCGATCCGCGGGATGTCGCCGAGGTGATCGCGTTCCTGCTCTCGGGCCGGGCGCGGTCAACGGCGCGAACATTCCCGGGGGACGGCGGACAGAACGCGCCGAGCGCCTACGGCTACTGAGCCGCTCCCGGCGGCGGCCCGGGGGGCGGGGCACGAGGGCGTCGAGCCCGTGACGGCCGGGGCCGGGTCACGGCACCGGCCGCTGACCCTCCTCGGCGACAGCAGGACGGTCGTGGTCCAGCGCTCCGCCCCGGCATGGCCGGTCCGGCCGCGGGGGCGGACCTCGGCGGCTGTGCCGCACGTCGTCTCGCTCACCGGCGCGCGTCCCCGCCGGTACCCGGCGTTCGAGGCGGCGCCGCAGTCAGGCGTCCCCGTACGCCTCCCCGCCCGGTTCGAACCCGGCCGTCCCGGCGGTGGCGTCGGCGAGCCAGGACCGGAAGGTGTCCACGTCGGCGTCCGGGAGGGCGATGTCGATCGTGACCGCCTCCTCGTAGCGCACGCCGCGGACTTCGTGCCCGGTGGTGCGCAGGTCGTTCTCGAGTTTGCCGGCCCGCTGGTGGTCGACGGTGACCGTGGCCAGCCGGAACCTGCGGCGGGTGCGGGTGCCGAGGGTGTCAAGGGCCTCGCCGACCGCTCCGCCGTAGGCGCGGATCAGACCGCCGGCGCCGAGTTTGACGCCGCCGTAGTAGCGGGTGACGACGGCGACGACGTACCGCATGTCGCGGCGCAGCAGCATCTGGAGCATGGGGACGCCGGCGGTGCCGCCGGGTTCGCCGTCGTCGCTCGCCTTCTGGACGGAGGCGTCGGCGCCGATGACGTAGGCCCAGCAGTTGTGGGAGGCGTCGGCGTGTTCCTTGCGGACCGTGGCGATGAAGTCCTGCGCCTCCTGCTCGGTGGCCGCCGGGGCGAGGGCGCACAGGAAGCGGGAGCGGTTGACCTCGGTCTCGTGCACGCCGGCGCCGGCGACCGTGCGGTATTCGTCCTGCATCCGGCCAGCCTATGCGCGGGCCCGGGGCTACTTCTTCGCGCCCCGGGGCACGGTCAGGGACGTGAGCAGCGCGGTGCCGGGGGCGAGGGCGGGCCAGGCCGTGCCGCGCCAGGACAGGACGGCGATCGCCGAGGTGGGGAACTTCGTACGGACCTGCTCCAGGGTGTCGTCGAGGCCGTCGCCGGCGAGGGCCAGGACCAGTTCCTCCAGCCCGGGGTTGTGCCCGATCAGCAGCAGCGTCTCCACCTCGGCGGGCACCTCGTGGACGACGGCCAGCAGGCCGGAGGGGCCGGCGGCGTACAGCCGCCGGTCGTGGCGGACCGGCGGGGGTGTGCCCCACTCGGCGGCGGCCAGGCCCCAGGTCCGGCGGGCGCGTACGGCGGTGGAGCACAGCGCGAGGTCCGGCAGGAGGTCCGCGTCGGCCAGGGCCCGCCCGGCTGCGGGGGCGTCCCGGCGGCCGCGCGGGGCGAGAGGACGTTCGTGGTCGGCGACGTCCAGGGGCCAGGCGGACTTGGCGTGCCGCAGCACGACCAGGCGGCGCTGCGGGCCTGCTCCGGCGCGTTCGATCACGACGGGGATCCCAGGTCGCGGGTGAGGTCGAGGCCGAGGAGCCGGTCGGCGTAGGCGTACGTCTCGAACCGGGCGCCGTCGGGCAGGTCCGGCTCGGTCTCGACCTGACGGAGCACGTCCAGCACCCGGGGCACGTCCAGGTCGTCCTCCCAGGCGTCGCGCAGCCGCCCCCGCACGGCGTCGGGAATCGGCCGTGAGGGCTGCCGTGCCCAGCGGGCGACCGCACCGCGCCAGCGGGCGAGGGTGGCGCGGGCGTCGTCGAGTCGGGCCGCCTCCAGCCGGACGGGGGCGCTGTGGTGACGGGAGATCAGGGCGAGGCGCAGGGCGGCGGGGTCGCAGTGGTCCGTCGGGCCCGGCTCGACCGGCGCGACGGCGATCCGTACCCCGTCGGCCACCGCCCCGCCCTCGGCGGTGACATGGACGACCTGGGCCTCGCCCAGGCCCGCACCGACGTCGGGGCTGTCCTCGAAAGGGCGGATGCCGAGCGTCGCGGCGCCCGCGCGCAGCTCCGGCTGCCGCCGGCCGCCGGTCAGCAGGGCCCAGACCGGTGTGCCGCCGAGTTCCAGGGTCCGCACGAGCAGGTCCCCGACGAGCAGCACCCGCAGGTTCGTCGTGTCGGAGCCGGGCGCGTGCACCACGACACGGGTCAGGCCCCGGCGGGCCGGGGCGGGGTCGACCGGCTCACGGGTTCGGGCGTCGATGATGCGCAGCACGAGGTGAGCGTAGGCGGGCGGGCGGGCACGCGCAGGCAGGTGCGGCGTTTTCCGGCCACCGTGGCGACAATCGCCCCACCAATGGCGTGCCCGGCCGCTCCTGTCAGGCCAGCGTGCCCAGGAACCGCACATGGGGCCGCCCCTCGGGCCCTTCGCGGCTGACGGCGGCCCGCACCCCGTACACCTCGGCGATGAGCTCGGCCGTGAGGACGTCCTCGGGGGTGCCTCCCGCCACGACCCGCCCCGCGGACAGTACGACGACCCGATCGCAGTACATCGCCGCGAGGTTGAGGTCGTGCAGGGCGACGACGGTCGTGACCGGCAGGCCTGTGACCAGGGTGAGCAGGTCGAGCTGGTGGTGGATGTCGAGGTGGTTGGTGGGTTCGTCGAGGAGGAGTTCGCGGGGTTCCTGGGCGAGCGCGCGGGCGATCTGCACCCGCTGGCGTTCGCCGCCCGAGAGGGTGTGCCAGAGTCGGCCGGAGCGGCCGTCGAGGCCCGTGCGCTCCAGGGCGGCGCGCACGGCCCGCTCGTCGTCCGCGCAGGCGGGTGTCCAGGCGCGGCGGTGCGGGACGCGACCCAGCCGCACAATGTCCTCGACCGTCAACTCCACCTGGGTGTCCGACTGTTGCTCGACGACGGCGAGGCGGCGTGCGACCGTGCGGCGGGGCAGGTCGCCCAGCGGTGTGCCGTCGAGGGTGACGACTCCGGAGGTCGGCGTGAGCAGCCCGGCCAGCAGCCGCAGCAGCGTGGACTTGCCGGAGCCGTTGGGACCGAGGACGCCGACCGTGGAGCCGGTCTCCGGGGCGAGGGCGACGCCGTCCAGGATGAGACGCCCGCCGGCACTGCGGCTGACCCGGTCGGCCCGCAGCCCCGCCCCCGCCGTCGCCCCCGCGCCGCTCACCGCGCCCTCCGCGTCCGGTACAGCACCGCCACGAACGCCGGCACCCCGATCAGCGACGTCACGACCCCCACCGGAACCTCCTGCGGATCGAGGACCGTTCGGGCCAGGGTGTCCACCCATACGAGGAACACCGCCCCCGCGAGGGCGGTGACCGGCAGCAGCCGCGTGTGCCCGGGGCCGGTCAGGGCCCGGGCGGCGTGCGGCAGGACCAGTCCGACGAAGCCGATCGCCCCGGCCGAGCTGACCAGCGCGGCGGTGAGCAGGGCCGTGACGCACAGCAGCACCAGGCGGGTGCGGGCGACGGACACCCCGAGCGCGGCCGCCGCGTCCTGCCCGAAGGCGAAGGCGTCGAGGGTACGGGCGTACGACAGGCACACCACGAGCGCCACGGCCAGCACCGCCAGGCACAGCCATACGTCGGTCCAGCCGGCGCCGCCGAGTGAGCCGAGGAGCCAGAACAGCACACCGCGGGTGGTCTCGGCGTCGGCGGAGGTCATCACGACGAAGGAGGTGAGCGCGGAGAAGAGCTGCATGGCGGCGACGCCCGCGAGGACCACCCGGTCGGTGGTGCCGCCGAGGGTGTGGCTGAGCAGCAGCACCAGCGCGAAGGACAGCAGGGCGCCGAGGAACGCGCCCGCCGACACCGAGAGGGCACCGCCACCCGCGCCGAGCACGACCACGAGGACCGCTCCGGTGGAGGCGCCCGAGGACACCCCGAGTACGAAGGGGTCGGCGAGCGGGTTGCGCAGCAGCGACTGCATCACCGCCCCGCACACGGCGAGTCCGGCTCCGCACACGGCCGCGAGCAGGGTGCGCGGCAGTCGCAGCTGCCAGACGATCCCGTCCCGGATCGGCGTCAGCTGCGAGCTGCCGAGGCCGAGGTGGGCGGCCACGACGGACCACACGTCACCGACGCGGAGGTCGGCGGGACCGATGGTGAGGGCCACCGCGACGGACGCGGCGAGCGCGACGGCCCCGGCCGCCCCCAGGGCGAGTCCGGCCCCGCGCCGGGGCCGGACCCCGGCATCCGGCGGACCTTGGGCGGTCACTTCACCAGCCCGGACCGGCGCAGCCCGGCGGCCACCTGCTCCACGCCCTCGACGGTGCGGATGGTCGGGTTCATGGCCTGCCCGCTGAGCAGCACGTACCGCTTGTGCCGGACGGCGTCCATGTTCCTGGTGACCGGGTTGGACTCCAGGAAGGCGATCTTCTTCGCGGCCGACTCGGCGGTCTGCGACTTACGGGTCAGGTCGCCGATGACGAGGACGTCGGGGTCGCGGTCGGCGACCGTCTCCCAGTTGACCTGCGGCCACTCCTCGTGTGTGTCGTCGAAGACGTTCTTCGCGCCGAGGGCCCGGGTGATGATGCCGGGCGCTCCGCAACAGCCCGCCATGTAGGGCGACTCGGAGTTCGCGAACCAGTAGAGGAGGGTGACGTCGGAGGCGTCGATGCCCGCCGTGGCCTTCTTCATGCGCTGCCGGAGGGAGGACACGAGCGCGTCGCCGCGACCCTTCACTCCGAACACGGTCGCGAGGTCACATACTTCGCCGTAGACGGTGTCGATGCCCAGAGCCTTGTCGCGTGCGCCGTCACCGCCGCCCGAGTTGTCCTTGCCCGCGCAGTCGGACGGGGAGACGTAGGTGGGGACGCCGAGCTTCTCGAACTGCTCGCGGGTGGCGACGCCGCCCTTGCCGAGGGTGGAGACGAACGACGCGGCGACGAAGTCGGGCTCGGCGTCCAGGACGCGTTCGAAGGACGGGGTGTTGTCGGCGATGCGCGGCACCTCGGCGTCGGCCTTCTCCAGCCCCTTCATCACGGGGTCGGTCCAGGTGGCCGTGCCCGCGAGGCGGTCGGCCAGGCCGAGGGAGAGCAGGATCTCGGTGGTGCCCTGGTTGAGGGACACGGCGTGCCGCGGCGCGGCCGCGACGCGGACCTCGTGCCCGCAGTTGGAGAGTGTGACGGCGGCCTTCGCGTCGGTGGCCTCGGCGCCCCCGCAGCCGGTCAGGAGCAGGGAGCCGGCCGCGAGCAGGGCAGCGGCACGGGCGGGTGGAGCGAGGGGCACGGGAACCAGTCCTCAGTCGTCGAGGGCCCATTCGCGGAGCCCGGTCGTACGGTGCTCCCCCGCCGCGTGCGGCCGCGGGGGCCGCCAGCAGGTCTTCGGACTCGGGTTCACCCGGTGCGGGACGCCTTCCCGGACGACCGAGTCGTCCAGTGGCCGAGGCCCCGCCCGTCCCCCTCACCGCTGCGCGTCAGTTCCGGATTCGCACCGGATTCCCTGACCCACGTACATGGGTTCGACTGGCCTCGGCAAGCTATCACGGAGGCGCCCGGGAATCACCGCGCACTCCGCGTCGTTGCCGGGAGAGCAGTTCGTCCACGACTCCCGAGGAGGCCGCCGGTGTACGGCGACGAGGCAGCGGTCCGCAGGATCCTCACCGAGCTCGGCGACACCTGGGCCGTGGTGGGCCTGTCGTCGAACGAGCAGCGGGCGGCGTACGGCGTCGCGGCCGTGCTCCAGCGCTTCGGCAAGCGCGTCGTGCCGGTGCATCCGAAGGCGGAGACGGTGCACGGGGAGAAGGGGTACGCGAGCCTGGCGGACATCCCCTTCGACGTGGACGTCGTCGACGTGTTCGTGAACAGCGACCTCGCCGGGGCCGTCGCGGACGAGGCGGCCGCCAAGGGCGCGAAGGCCGTCTGGTTCCAGCTCGGCGTCATCGACGAGGGGGCGTACGACCGGGCCCGCGCGGCGGGGCTGGAGATGGTGATGGACCGCTGCCCGGCGATCGAGATCCCACGGCTGTCTCATCACCGCGTACAGGAATCCTGAAGCGTTTCCCACGAAACACCCGCGCCCGGTCAAGGCTGCACAACTGGTCTTCTTCCGCCGGCTGACCGATTCCTAACCTGAGGCCTCTTGCTCCGGACTCTTCGAGTTCACTGATGAGAGGCCCCGCATTCATGGAAAGAAACGGCCTGCGCCGGGATGTCGGGCTGATCGGGCTCATGTGGGCGTCGGTCGGGTCCATCATCGGCTCGGGCTGGTTGTACGGCGCCGAGAAGGCCGTCGTGGCGGCCGGCCCCGCGGCGATCCTGTCCTGGCTGATCGGCGCCGTTGCGATCGTGCTGCTGGCCCTGGTGCACGCGGAACTCGGCGGCATGTTCCCGGTCGCGGGCGGCACGGCCCGTTATCCGCACTACGCGTTCGGCGGGCTGGCCGGCATGTCCTTCGGCTGGTTCTCCTGGCTCCAGGCGGCGACGGTGGCCCCGATCGAGGTCGAGGCCATGATCGGCTACGCCGGACACTGGCACTGGGCGCGGGGCTTCCAGCACGCGAAGGACGGGACGCTGACGACGAGCGGCTTCGTCGTCGCCGTCGCGCTGATGGCCGTGTTCGTCGTCGTCAACTTCCTCGGCGTGCGGATCCTGGCCCACACCAACAGCGCCGCCACCTGGTGGAAGGTGGCCGTGCCGCTGGCCGCGATCTTCATCATCGCGGCCGGCAACTTCCACCCGGGCAACTTCACCGAGCACGGCTTCGCCCCGTTCGGGGCCCACGGGGTGCTGAGCGCCGTCAGTTCCAGCGGCATCATCTTCGCCCTGCTGGGCTTCGAGCAGGCGATCCAGCTGGCGGGCGAGAGCCGCGACCCGCAGCGGGACCTGCCGCGCGCCACGATCGGCTCGGTCGCCATCGGGGCGGCCATCTACGTCCTGCTCCAGGTCGTCTTCATCGCCGCCCTGCCGCTGAGCTCCTTCGCGCACGGCTGGACCAAGCTCGACTACCCCGGCATCAGCGGCCCGTGGGCGGGCCTGGCGACCGTGGTGGGCCTCGGCTGGCTGAGCGTGGTGCTGTACCTGGACGCGGTGGTCTCCCCCGGCGGCACCGGCCTGATCTACACGACGGCCACGTCCCGCGTCTCCTACGGGCTGGCCCGCAACGGCTACGCGCCGAAGCTCTTCGCCCGCACCGACGCGCGCGGTGTGCCGTGGTTCGGGCTGATCGTGTCCTTCGTGACCGGCGTGGTCTGCTTCCTGCCGTTCCCGAGCTGGCAGCAGCTGGTCAGCTTCATCACCTCGGCGAGCGTGCTGATGTACGCGGGCGCCCCGCTGGCCTACGGCGTCTTCGCGGACCGGCTGCCGCACCGGGCGCGCCCCTACCGCCTGCCCGCCGGGAAGGTCCTCTCGCCGCTGTCGTTCGTGGTGGCCAACCTCATCATCTACTGGTCCACCTGGGACACCCTGTGGCGGCTCGGCGTGGCCATCGTCCTCGGCTACGTCCTGCTCGGCGGCTACGCCTGGTACGCCACCCGCAAGGGTCTGCCCGACGCGCCCCGCCTCGACTTCAAGGCCGCCCAGTGGCTGCCCGTCTACCTGCTGGGCATGGGCGTCATCTCCTGGCAGGGCGGCTTCGGCGGCCAGGGGCACCTCGGACTGTGGTGGGACATCCTGGTCGTCGCGGTGTTCTCGCTGGCGATCTACTACTGGGCCCGGGCCTGCGCCTCCCCGTCCGGGGAGATCGAGCGAAGCATCGAGGAGGTGACGGTCGAGGAGGTGCCCGTCCACTGAGACCGGCCTCCATAATGTGCGCATGACCCACGCCTTTCCGCCCGCGGACTCCGGCGCCCCGCAACGCTTCCCAGTCGTTGTCGTGGGTGCCGGTCCCGCGGGTCTGACGGTCGGCAACATCCTGCGGGCCGCGTCCGTGGACTGCCTGGTGCTGGAGACCGAGACCCGGGAGTTCATCGAACAGCGGCCCCGGGCCGGGGTCATCGAGGAATGGGCCGTACGCGGCTTGGAGAAGCGGGGTCTCGCCCGCAATCTGCTGGACAGCGCGGAACTGCACACGGCCTGCGAGTTCCGCTTCGTCGGGGAGCGTTATCGGTTCCCGTACGGCGAGCTGACGGGCAGCCACCACTTCGTCTACCCGCAGCCGTTGCTGGTGACGGACCTGGTGCGCGAGTACGCCGATGTCCGGGGCGGCCGGATCCGCTTCGGCGTCCGGGACGTGCGGGTCCAGGACCTCGGCACCGACCGGCCGTCGGTGTCGTACACCTGCCCCGAGACGGGTGAACGCCACGTCGTGCACTGCGACTTCGTCGCCGGGTGCGACGGGGCACGCGGAGTGACCCGGGCCTCGCTCCCGCCCGAGCGGGTCCGGATCGCGCGGCACGACTACGGCATCGGCTGGCTGGCCCTGCTCGCCGAGGCGCCGCCGTCCGCCGACTGCGTGCTGTTCGGCTGCCACGCGCGCGGCTTCGCCGGACAGATGCCCCGCAGTCCGCAGGTGACCCGCTACTACCTCCAGTGCCCGCCGGGCGACGACCCGGAGAACTGGCCGCACGAACGCGTCTGGTCGGAGCTCCAGGAACGGCTCGGGGCGGCCGGTGTGCCGCCGCTGACCGAGGGCCGGCTGATCGAGAAGCGCGTACTGGACATGCACGATTACGTGGTCGAGCCGATGGTGCACGGCCGGCTCTACCTCGCCGGGGACGCGGCCCATCTGGTCGCCCCCATCGCCGCCAAGGGCATGAACCTCGCCCTGCACGACGCCTTCCTGCTCGGCGACGCCCTGGTCGCCCGGCTGACCACCGGCGACGGCAGCGGCCTCGACGGCTACGCGCAGGCGTGTCTGCGGCGCGTGTGGGACTACCAGGAGTTCTCGCAGTGGCTGTCCGAGGTGTACCACGGCACGGCGGCGGGCGACCCCTTCCGCGCGGGCACCACGCTCGCCCGGCTGCGCCGCCTGTTCACCTCGCCCGCGGCGGCCGCCGCCTTCGCCGAGCAGTACCTCGGGACGGCGGCGCGTCACTGAGCGGGCCGTACTCAGTCGTGCGGGGGGCGGTCGCTGAGGCGGTGGTCGGCCACGTTCAGCGCCTCGTCGACGAGCCGGCGCAGATGGCCGTCGCGGAGTGAGTAGATCACCCGGCGGCCCTCTTTGCGCGTGTTCACCAGGCCCGCGAGGCGCAGTCGGGCCAGGTGCTGGCTGACGGCCGGTCTGGCCGCCCCGCACGCCTGCGTGAGCGTCGTGACGTCGGCCTCCGACCCGGTCAGCGCGTGCAGCAGGGCGAGCCGGGTGCGGTCCCCCAGCAGGGCGAGGAGTTCCGCGGCGAGCGCGAGCTGCTCCTCGCCGGGGCTGCGCGGATGCGCATTATGCGCAGATGACAGGTGCATGCGTGCGCTCATACGCACATAATGGCGCCTCGGCATGGGTACGTCCACTCTCGCGCGCACCGAAAGGGGACCCACGTGAGCGACCGGCACGAGCACTCCCACCCCCACGACCACACCCACGGGCACCGGCACGACCGGCGGCAGCGGCACGGCCTGCGCCATCGGATCGGCCACCTCCTCGCCCCGCACTCCCACGAGACGGCCGACAAGGTCGACTCCGCCCTGGAGTCCTCGGCCCGCGGGATGCGGGCGCTGTGGGTCTCGCTCGTCGTCCTCGGCGTGACGGCGCTGGCCCAGGCGGTCGTGGTGGCCTTCTCCGGATCGGTGGCGCTGCTCGGGGACACGGTGCACAACACCGCGGACGCGCTGACCGCCGTCCCGCTCGGGATCGCCTTCGTGCTGGGCCGGCGCGCGGCCACGCGCCGCTTCACTTACGGCTACGGGCGGGCCGAGGACCTGGCGGGGCTGGTGATCGTGCTGACGATCGCCGCCTCCGCGGCCTTCGCGGGCTGGACGGCCGTGGACCGGCTGCTGGATCCGCGCCCGGTCACACACGTCCCGGCGGTCGCCGTGGCCGCTCTCGTCGGCTTCGCCGGCAACGAGTGGGTGGCCCGCTACCGCATCCGCGTCGGCCGCTCGATCGGCTCGGCGGCGCTGGTCGCCGACGGGCTGCACGCCCGTACCGACGGATTCACCTCACTGGCCGTGCTGCTGGGCGCCGGAGGCTCGGCCCTCGGATGGCAACGGGCGGACCCGGTCGTCGGGCTGGTGATCACGGCGGCGATCGTCCTGGTCCTGCGGGACGCGGCCCGGGAGGTGTTCCGCCGGGTGATGGACGCCGTCGACCCGGCGCTGGTGGACCGGGCCGAGCGGGCCCTGACCGAGGTTCCCGGGGTGCGCGGAGTGGGTGAGCTGCGGTTGCGCTGGATCGGCCACCGGCTGCGCGCCGAGGTGGCGGTCGTGGTGGACGGCGAGGTGACGGTGCGCGAGGCCCACCGCATCGCCGTGGACGCCGAGCACGCGCTGCTGCACGCGGTACCGCGCCTGACCGCGGCCCTGGTACACGCGGATCCGGAGCCGGCCCCGGGCGAGAGCGACCCCCATCTGCCACTGGCTCACCACGTCGCGGCGTAGGTCAGGAGACCCCGAGCCCCTCCAGCACCACCGCACCCGGCAGTTCCGCGAACGCCTTGCCCGGGACCAGCAGCTTGCCGCGCCGCCGGCCGCTGCCGACCAGCACGTACGGCAGGTCGACGACGGCGGCGTCCACCAGGACCGGCCAGCTTTCCGGCAGTCCGAGCGGGGTGATGCCGCCGTACTCCATGCCGGTCTCGCCGGTGGCCGTGTCCATGGAGGCGAAGGAGGCCTTGCGGGCACCGAGCCGGCGGCGCACGACGCCGTTCACGTCGACCCGGGTGGTGGACAGCACGACGCACGCGGCGAGCGTGGACTCGCCGCCGCGCTTGCCCGCGACGACCACGCAGTTCGCCGACCGCTCCAGCAGGTCCTGCCCGTAGTGCTCCACGAAGGTGGCGGTGTCGGCCCACTCGGGGTCGGTGTCGACGTAGACGAGGTGCTCGGCGGGGACACTGGCCCGCCAACGGCGTACGGCGTCGGCGACCGGGGCGGTGAGTTCGTCGAGGCAGGCGGGGCCGGGCGGGCGTTGTCGAAGTGTCCGATGGGTGCGCGCATGGCCGCACGCTAACAACAGCGGACCGTCGGCGGACCGGGCGTCTCAGGTCACGGGCGGCACCGAGACGGCCATGACCATCTCCATGGGCCCCTCGCCGGTGTTGCCGTACGTGTGCGGGACGTTGGCCTCGAAGTGGACGCTGGCGCCCGCGGGCACCCGGTGCTCGACGCCGTCGACGGTGAGGGTCAGTTCGCCCGCCGTGACGTGCAGCAGTTCGGTCGTGCCGGCGGGGTGCGG
Source organism: Streptomyces hawaiiensis (assembly GCF_004803895.1). NCBI lineage: Bacteria > Bacillati > Actinomycetota > Actinomycetes > Kitasatosporales > Streptomycetaceae > Streptomyces > Streptomyces hawaiiensis. The sequence goes on from NZ_CP021978.1 coordinate 1,458,176, forward strand.
GTCCGACGGGCTGCTCTCGCCGGGCATGAGCCGCCAGTCCCACAGCTCCAGCGGGCCGGGCGCCTCGGTGCCCGCGAGAAGCCGGTTGTAGCTGCCGGCGTCGGTGTGCCACAGCCGTACGGCCTGCTCGGCCGGGACGATGCGGACGTTCGGGCCCTGCTCGTAGTCGAGCAGGGTGGTGATGCTGACGCCGAGTGCGTCGCCGATCTTGACGACGGTGCCGAGGCTGGGGTTGGTACGGGCCTGCTCGATCTGGATGAGCATGCCGCGGCTGACCCCCGCCCGGGCGGCGAGCACGTCCAGGGTGAAGCCGCGCACCGCGCGCCAGTGCTTGACGCTCCGCGCCAGGGACTGGGTCAGCAGGTCGAGGTCCGACACGTTCCGTCCAATATTCTGTATGACACAGTGCAACCGACTGCACTATGGTGTGGTTGACCTGATCGTTCACCGAACTGTACTGCGAGGTATCCGTCCCATGACAGCGCTCTTCGCCCTGGCCACCAGCCTGTTGTGGGGTCTGGCCGACTTCGGCGGCGGTCTGCTGACCCGGCGCACGCCCGCTCTCACGGTGGTCGTGGTCTCGCAGTCGATCGCGGCGGTGGTGCTCGGCGCTGTCGTGGTGGCGACCGGCGGCTGGAGCGAGGCGGGGCCGCAGCTGTGGTTCGCCGTGGCGGCCGGGCTCGTCGGGCCGGTGGCGATGCTCGCCTTCTACAAGGCGCTCGCGCTGGGCCCGATGGGCGTGGTCTCGCCGCTGGGGTCGATCGGTGTGGCGGTGCCGGTCGGGGTGGGCCTGGTGCTGGGCGAGCGCCCCGGCCTGCTGCAGTTCGTCGGCATCCTGGTCGCCGTCGCCGGTGTGTGCCTGGCCGGCGGCCCCCAGTTCCGCGGCGCCCCCGTCCAGCGCCAGGCCGTCGCCCTGACCCTGCTCGCGGCGTTCGGCTTCGGCGCGGTGATGGCCCTCATCGCCGAGGCGTCGACGACGCTGACCGGTCTGTTCCTCGCCCTGTTCGTCCAGCGGGTGACCAACGTCGCCGCGGGCGGGCTGGCGCTGTTCGTGTCGGTACGACGTGGTGCGCCCGCCCTTCCGGCGGACGGCTTCCCCTGGCGCACCCTGCCCGCCCTCGCCTTCGTCGGCCTCGCGGACGTCGCCGCCAACGGCACGTACTCGATCGCCGCGCAGCACGGCCCGGTGACGGTCGCCGCCGTGCTGGCCTCCCTGTACCCGGTGGTGACGGCCGTGGCCGCGCGGGGCGTCCTGCGCGAACGGCTGCGGGCCGTGCAGGCCGCGGGGGCGGGACTGGCCCTGGTGGGGACGGTCCTGCTGGCGTCGGGCTGAACGGAACGGTTCAGGGCCGGCTCCGGGGTGCCGCCGGCGCAGCCAGCCCAACCGGTTCAGGGTCCGGCCCCGGGGAGCCACCGACGCAGGCCAGCCCAACCGGTTCAAGGTCCGGCCCCGGGGAGCCACCGACGCAGGCCAGCCCAACCAGTTCAAGGTCCGGCCCCGGGGAGCCACCGACGCAGCCAGCCCAACCAGTTCAGGAGCCGGCCCCGGGGAGCCACCGACGCAGGCCAGCCCAACGGTTCAGGAACCCGGCTCCAGCTCCGCGAGTCCGGCCGCCGGCTCCTCGTCCAGCTCGGCCAGCCGGGCCGCCGTCTCCTCGTCCAGGCCCGACAGCGCGCGCAGCTGCTCGGGCGTGACGCCCTCCGGTATCGGGACCGGCGCCGGGGTGCGCAGGGGCGGCTGCCAGCCGTCGGCGGCGGTCCAGCGCCGTACGACGCGGGCCGGTGCGCCCGCCACCACGGCGTGGTCGGGCACCGTGCCCCGCACGACCGCGCCCGCGGCCACCACCACGTTCCGCCCGATCCGGGCGCCCGGCAGGATCACCGCGCCCGTGCCGATCCAGCAGCCGGGCCCGATCGCCACCGGCTCCATCCGCGGCCACTGCTTGCCGATCGGCTCGTGCGGATCGTCGTAGGAGTGGTTCGTGGACGTGACGTAGACGTACGGGCCGAAGTAGCAGTCGCTGCCGATCGTGACCGTCGTGTCGGCGATGACGTGGCTGCCGCGGCCCAGGACGACGCCGTCGCCGAGCCGCAGGATGGCGTCCGGGCCCAGGTCGAGGTCGGGCATCAGACCCGCGGTGAGGGTGACCTGCTCACCGATGATGCAGTGGGAGCCGAGGCGGATCCAGGGTTCACCGAAGACCGTGCCGAGCGGGAAGGCCAGTCTGGTACCTGTTCCCATCGCGCCGAAGCGGTAGCGGCCGGGGTGCTCGGCGGTGACGGAACCCGTGCGCTGCACCCAGGCCCAGCCCGCGTGGACGGCGCGCTGCGTCAGGCCCCGCCGCCAGGATGAGAACGTGTTCTTGCGCTTCGGCACGAGCTCACGGTACTCAGCGGTAGCTCCACGCGCGGCGCCGGATACCTGTGATCTTCGCCCCACCGGGGTGGCGTACGGTGTGCGCGTTGTCTACGGCGCTGGGAGGCGGACATGGGTCAGCGGGCGATGATCACCGGGATCGGCGGCAGGGAGCCGGAGATCGACGAGACGGCGTTCGTGGCGCCGACGGCGTCGGTGATCGGGGGCGTGACGCTGGCGGCGGGGGCAAGCGTCTGGTACGGCGCCGTGGTGCGCGGTGACGTCGAGTCGATCTCCGTCGGGGCGAGCAGCAACGTCCAGGACAACTGCACGCTCCACGCCGACCCGGGGTTTCCCGTGAGCGTCGGTGAGCGGGTGAGCATCGGGCACAACGCCGTGGTGCACGGGGCGACGGTCGAGGACGACTGTCTGATCGGGATGGGTGCGACGGTCCTGAACGGCGCGGTGATCGGGGCCGGGTCGCTCATCGCCGCGCAGGCGCTGGTGCCGCAGGGGATGGTCGTGCCGCCCGGGTCGCTGGTGGCGGGGGTGCCCGCGAAGGTCCGGCGGGAGCTGTCGGAGGAGGAGCGGCAGGGAGTCACCCTCAACGGCACGATGTACGCCGAGCTGGCGAAGGCGCACCGCGAGGTGCACGCGTAGGACGGAAGCCGCTCTACTCCGCGGCGGGTACCGGCTGGGCCTTCTTCGCCTTGCGCTTGAGCACCAGCATGGATGTGAGGCCCACCAGGACCGCCGCGACCAGACCGAGCCACGAGAAGCGCTTGAGCCAGGACTCCGCGACGATGCCGACGTAGTAGATGACCGCCGTCGTGCCGCCCGCCCAGACGATGCCGCCGAGGACGTTGGCGATCAGGAACTTCCAGTACGGCATGCGGAGTACCCCGGCGAGGGGGCCCGCGAAGATGCGCAGAAGGGCGACGAAGCGGCCGAAGAAGACGGCCCACATGCCCCACTTCTCGAAGGAGCGCTCGGCGGTGGCGATATGGCCCTCGCTGAAGTGCTTGGGGAACTTGCCGCCCAGCCAGGCCAGCAGCGGCCGACCACCCTTGCGGCCGATGGCGTAGCCGATCGAGTCGCCGATGATCGCGCCGGCCGTGGCGCTGGCGCCGAGGACGACGGGGTCGATCTCGCCGTGCTGGGACGCGAGCAGCGCCGAGGAGACGAGGATGATCTCGCCCGGCAGCGGGATACCCAGGCTTTCCAGGCCGATGACCAGCCCCACCAGTGTGTAGACGGCGACCGCGGGTACGGTTTCGAGCCACTCCTGGACGTGCAACGCCGGTTCCTTTCCCTGAGCTTCCCTGCGTGCCCCGGGAAGCCTACCGGCTCTTGGGACGTCCCTCGCGGCTCAGGCGTTCCAGCTCCACTCGGCGACCTCGGGCAGGTCGGTGCCGTGCTCGCGGATCCAGGCGTGGTGGCGGGTGCGGGCGTCGGCCATCCGCTGGCGTACGGCCGTGGCGCGGACCGCGAGGCCGGGGACGCGGTCGATGACGTCCATGACCAGGCGGTAGCGGTCGAGGTCGTTGCGGACGACCATGTCGAACGGGGTGGTCGTGGTGCCGGCCTCCTTGTAGCCCCTCACGTGCAGATGCCGATGCCCGGTGCGGCGGTAGGCGAGACGGTGGATGAGCCACGGGTAGCCGTGGTAGGCGAAGATCACCGGCTTGTCGGTGGTGAACAGGCCGTCGTACTCGTGGTCGCTCATCCCGTGCGGGTGCTCCTCCTGCGGCAGCAGCCGGGCGAGATCGACGACGTTGACCACGCGGACGGCCAGCTCGGGCAGGTGCCTGCGGAGCAGGTGCGCGGCGGCCAGGGTCTCCTGGGTCGGGACGTCACCGGCGCAGGCCAGCACGACATCGGGCTCGGTGCCGTCCTCGGTGCCGGCCCACTCCCAGACGCCGGCGCCGCGGGCGCAGTGGACCCGCGCCTCGTCCATCGAGAGCCAGTCGAAGCAGGGCTGCTTGCCGGCCACGATCACGTTGACGTAGTCGCGGCTGCGCAGGGCGTGGTCCGCCACCGACAGCAGGGTGTTGGCGTCCGGCGGGAGGTAGACGCGGACGACCTCGGGGCTCTTGTTGAGGACGTGGTCGACGAAGCCGGGGTCCTGGTGGGAGAAGCCGTTGTGGTCCTGCCGCCACACATGGGAGGTCAGCAGGTAGTTCAGCGAGGCGATGGGGGCGCGCCAGGGCAGCCGGCGGGAGGTGCGCAGCCACTTGATGTGCTGGTTGACCATGGAGTCGACGATGTGCACGAACGCCTCGTAGCAGGAGAACAGCCCGTGCCGGCCGGTGAGGAGGTACCCCTCTAGCCAGCCCTGGCAGAGGTGTTCGGAGAGGACCTCCATCACCCGGCCGTGCCGGTCCAGGTCCTCGTCCACGGGCAGGGTCTCGGCCTGCCAGGTCTTGCCGCTGGCGTCGTAGACGGCCTGGAGCCGGTTGGAGGCGGTCTCGTCCGGGCCGACGAGGCGGAAGTCGCGGCGGTCGGAGGTGTCGCGCATGACCCGGGCGAGGAGGTCGCCGAGGACCCGGGTCGGCTCGTGCAGCGTCGTACCGGGTTTGTCGACGGGGACGGCGAAGTCGTCCAGGGACGGGATCGGCAGGTCGCGGACGAGCAGTCCGCCGTTGGCATAGAGGGTGGCGCCGAGGCGCCTGGTGCCGTCGGGGACGCAGGCGAGGACGTCCGCGACCGGGCGGCCCTCGGCGTCGAACAGCTCCTCGGGCCGGTAGGAGCGCAGCCAGGACTCCAGTTGCCGCAGGTGCTCGGGGTTGTCGCGGACGCCGGACAGCGGCACCTGGTGGGCGCGCCAGGTGCCCTCGACCGGTTCGCCGTCGACCTCGGCCGGGCCGGTCCAGCCCTTGGGGGTGCGCAGCACGATCACCGGCCAGTGCGGGCGCTCGGTCACGCCGTCCTCGCGGGCGGCGCGCTGTGCGCCGGCGATGCGGTCGAGCGCGGTGTCCATGGCCTCGGCCATCGCGCGGTGGACGGTGGCCGGGTCGTCGCCGGCGACGTGGATCGGCTCGTGGCCGTAGCCGCGCAGCAGCGCGTCGAGCTCCTCCTCCGGGAGGCGGGACAGCACGGTCGGGTTGGCGATCTTGTAGCCGTTGAGGTGCAGGATCGGCAGGACGGCACCGTCGTGGACGGGGTCGAGGAACTTGTTGGCGTGCCAGGACCCGGCCAGCGGGCCGGTCTCCGCCTCGCCGTCGCCGATCACGCAGGCCACCAGCAGGCCCGGGTTGTCGAGGGCGGCGCCGTAGGCGTGGGCGAGGGAGTAGCCGAGTTCGCCGCCCTCGTGGATCGAGCCGGGCACCTCGGGGGCGACGTGGCTGGGCACACCGCCGGGGAAGGAGAACTGCCGCATCAGCAGCTCCATGCCCTGCGCGTCCCGGGACGCGTCCGGGTACTTCTCGCTGTAGCTGCCCTCCAGCCAGGAGTTGGCGAGGACCGACGGCCCGCCGTGACCCGGGCCCCAGACGCACAGGGCGTCCAGCTCGCGTGCCTTGATCACCCGGCTGAGGTGGGTGTGGACCAGGTTCAGTCCGGGTGAGGTGCCCCAGTGGCCCAGCAGCCGCGGCTTGATGTGCTCGGGCCGCAACGGCTCGGTGAGCAGGGGGTTGGCCAGCAGGTAGATCTGACCAGCCGCCAGGTAGTTGGCGGCCCGCCAGTGGGCGTCCAGCGTGCGCAGTTCCTCGTCGGTCGGTGCGGTCCTGCTGTCCTGGCGCGGGGCCTCGGGCATGAATGACTCCCTGGGGTTTCTGCGGGCGGCCTCAGGAGGAGTACCAGTTTGTTCCGGTTCGATGCCAGGCGCCTCCCGGTCGTACCGCCTCCCGCACGGTGTCAGCCGCCCACCCTCGCGTCCAGACGCAGCCGCAGATCCCGTGACGACGCCCCGATCCACAGGGTCCGGGTCCCGGTGCCCAGCACCCAGTCGTGGACGTCCGGGTCCCAGGAGGACAGGGCCCGGGGCTCGACGCGGACGGTGACGCGCCGCTCCAGCCCCGCCCGCAGAGTGAGCCGCCGGTAGCCGGCCAGCACGCGTACCGGCTGGTCGAGCGGGACGTCCGGGGAGGGACCCGCGTACACCTGCGGCACGTCCACGCCGTCGCGCTCGCCGGTGTTGCGGACCGTGAAGGCGACGTCGAGGCCGTCCGCCGTCCAGACCGCCTCGGGCTCCTCGTAGGCGAAGGACGTGTACGACAGGCCGTGGCCGAAGGGGAACAGCGGCCGCACGCGCTCGGCGTCGTACCAGCGGTGACCGACGTGGATGCCCTCCGTGTACTCCTCGGTGCCGTCGACGCCCGGGTAGCGGCGCGGGTCCCCGGCGACCGGGTGCCGGTCGTCGCCGGCTGGGAAGCTCTGGGTGAGGCGGCCGCCGGGGTCGCGGTCGCCGAACAGGACGGCGGCGGTCGCGGCGGCGCCCTCCTGGCCCGGGTAGTACATCTGGAGCACGGCGCCGGTGCGCTCCAGCCAGGGCATCGACGTGGCGGACGAGGTGTTGAGGACGACGGTGGTGCGCGGGTTGGCGGCCGTCACGGCGTCGATCAGCCGCTCCTGGTTGCCGGGGAGGGCGATGGTCGTGCGGTCCTGGCCCTCGATGGCGTCCTCGTAGGCGAAGAGGACGACATCCCGGGCGGCGCGGGCGGCCCGTACGGCCTGCGTGACGTCCCCGGCCCGAGTCGCGGCGGTGATCCGGCGCAGCCGGAACAGCTGACCGGTCTCCCCGCCCCGGGCGGTGATCGACAGCCGGTGGGTGCCCTCGGTCGGCTTCATGACCCTGCGGCGCACGGACAGGCCGTCGGCCGCGTGCGTGAGCAGGCCTCCGGTGAAGTACTCGCTCCAGCCGGGGACCAGCGGGAACAGTTCCTCGCCGTCGAGCAGGACCTTCGGGCGGAGCGGGTGCGTGGCGGAGTAGTGCAGGACGAGCGTCCACTCCTCGGCCTCGGTGACGGTGAGGGTGCCGTCGTACGTCCAGGTGCGGCCTGCCTCGACGTGGTGCGCCTCGGTGTCGAAGGCGGGGTCGAGCACATCGGCCGGGAGGGGTTTGCCGAAGGCGTCCTCGCCGAGCGCGTAGGTCACCCGGGCGGCGCGCGACCGGATGGCGTCGAGGGGGCTGTCGGCGTGCTCGGGCACGACGTGGGCACTGCCACCGCCGCTGACCAGGGGCCGGGCGCCGGTCGGGCCGATCACCGCCACGCTGCCGCCGTCGCTCAGGGGCAGGGTTTTGTGGGCGTTGCGCAGCAGGGTGGCGCCCGCCTCGGCGACCTCGCGGGCGATGGCCGCACCGGCTGCCGCGTCCCGCTCCGGCCGGTGCGGGGCGATGCCGTCGAGCAGTCCGAAGCGGTCCATGACGGCCAGGACGCGGCGCACGGCCCGGTCGACATACGCCTCGGGCACGCCGCCGTCCCGTACGGCCGTGCGGAGGGCGGTGCCGTAGTGGGTGCCGTCGGGCATCTCCATGTCGAGACCCGCCAGCAGGGCCTCGCGGGTGCTGTGTGCGGCGGACCAGTCGGTCATGACGAAGCCGGTGAAGCCCCACCGCTCGCGCAGGACGCCGGTGAGCAGGGCCTCGTTCTCGCAGGCGAAGGTGCCGTTGACCTTGTTGTACGCGCCCATCACCGCGCCGGTGCCGGCGGCGACGGCCGCTTCGAAGCCGCGCAGCTCGGTCTCGTGCAGGGTCCGCTCGTCCACCCGCACGTCGACCGATGCGCGGTCGCGCTCCTGGTTGTTGAGCGCGAAGTGCTTGACGGTCGCGATGAGTCCCTCGCTCTGGATGCCCTCGATCTCGGCGGCGACCAGGTGGGCGGAGAGCAGCGGATCCTCGCTGAAGGTCTCGAAGTTGCGGCCGGCGTACGGGGTGCGGATGAGGTTGACCATCGGGGACAGCAGCACGTCCTGGCCGAGGGCGCGGCCCTCCCGCCCGATGACCCGGCCGTAGCGCCGGGCCAGGCCGGGGTCGAAGGCGGAGGCCAACAGGACGGGAGCGGGCAGGGCGGTGGCGTGCCGGGTGACACGGACACCGGCCGGGCCGTCGGCCAGACGCAGTGGGGGGATGCCGAGGCGCTCCACTCCGGCCACGTATCCGGCTTGGCCGAGGGGGCGCGGGTCGGTGGCGCCGTGCAGCAGGGAGATCTTCTCGTCGAGGGTGAGCCGGGCGAGCAGCGCCTCGACGCGGGGCGCGGGCCCGCCGCGCGCGTGGGCGGGCGACGGCACCGCGGCGACGGTGATCGCCCCGCCGATCAGACGCAGTGCGGACCGCCGGGGGATGCGAGGCGCGGTGTCGGTCATGGACGCACTATGCGCCAGACGCCGCTTGACGCTCCGTCGGACACCACGGGCGGGGCGGGTGAACCTCTGCCCGCGGGGTCGCCCGGGCGGGCGACCCCGGCCCGCTCTACGGCAGGGCGGCGGAGTGGAGTGCCGTCACGGCGTCGGTCACGGTGGCGGTCGCGGGACCGAGGACGTCGGGGCCGGGCCCCGTGTCGGCCTCGCCAGCCCCGGGGCCGGCTTCCTCGCAGCAGTCCACCTGCGCGAACCGCGTCTCGTACCGCTCCTGCGGCAGCTTCCCGGACGTGCTGGGCGGCGGTCCGGGCCGGTGCCCGGGCGGGGCTTCGCCGTACGGCCGCCGCGTGGGCTCCCGGCGGCTCTCGCGCGGAGTGTCCTCGGCTCGCTTCTGCCTGGACTCCCCCGGACCCCCGGGGGCGGACGACGGTTCCAGTGTCCAGCGTTGCGCCCCGGATCCGTCGCGGCCGGTGACGATCACGTCCCGGCCCTTGCCGGGGGCGAGGGCCAGCCCCTTGCCCCCGCGCGGCAGGAGTTCACCGCGCACGGTCAGGTCGTAGCGGACGACTCCGGCGTGCACGAGACAGCCGGCCAGGACGACCGAGCCCTCGGCCGTGTCGGAGGCGAGGCACAGGGTGGGGTCGGCGGTGCTGCGCAGTACGCCGTCGTCCTGGTACGACCACTGCTGGGACCCGCCCGCGGAGCAGGCGGCCAGCACGACGCGGGCGTCGGCCCGGGTCCGGCCGCCCGGGATGTCGAGGCACAGGCCGTCGGCGAGGTTGCGCAGCCGCCCCCGGGCCACTTCGGCGGGGTTGCCGGCGGAGGCGGCCGACGGGAAACCGGCGGACGGGGAAGCGGTGGACGAGGATGTCGCGGAGTCCGGCGGCACGGACGGGGTTCCCGCGCCGTCCGGGTCGACGGAGTGGCCGCTGACCGCGCCCCAGGTGGCCTGCGAGTCGGTGGTGCCGCCCTCCTCCGTCCAGCCCCGGGCGGCGAGCAGGGTCGCGAGCAGCACCAGTGAGGTCACCCCGACCGCGGCGGCCAGCGCCTTCGTGTGCCTCCTCGGCGCCCCGGGCCGGCCGGTCGCCGGTTCGGCACGGGAGCGCAGGCGGTGGCGTCCGCCGGCGGGCAGGTCGCCCCGGTCCCCGTCGCGGCCCGGCCGTGAGGCGAGGTAGCGGCGTGCGCCCCAGCCGAGCACCGTTTCGGCGAGCAGGTCTTCCAGACCGCCCTCGAAATGGCTGAGTTGTTCGGCGGCGTGACGGCAGTAGCGGCATGCCATGAGATGCCGCTGCACATCCGGCAGCAGGGCCCCGCCGCGGCGCATGGGAACGTCCAGCAGGCGGTTGTAGTAGCGGCATTCCTGCGTCGGTGCGAGTTCCCGGTGCGCCCGTACGCACCCCGACCGGAATTGCTCGCGCGCCTGCTCCAGGGCGGCCGACGCGGTGCCGGCGTCCACTCCCAGCAGACCGGCCGGTACGGATATGGACTCGGCCTCGACCTCCCTGTGCCACAGCAGGCATTGGGAAGCCCCCGGAAGACCGCGGAAAGCCCGCTCCGCGAGGCGTCGCCTTTCGGGTGTACCGGACCGGGCGGCGCGCAGGCCGCGGGCGCCGACGGTTTTGCGGAGTTCCGGCAGTACTCCGGAAATGCCGTCGTCCGCGGCCCACTCCCCGACCGTCTCCCGGACGGCCGTGAGCAGCCGCGGACGCAGGGCGCCACCGCCCGGCCGGGCCAGCTCCACGCGGAAGGCGGCGGCTGCCGCCATCGACGCGGAATCCTCCGAGGACGCAAGGCAGATCACGGCGTAGTCGTAGACCGAGCGCCAGTGCCGCGCCAGCAACAGCGCGACGGCGCGCGGCCCTTCAGTGGGTTCGCCGACCCGGGCGAGAAGATTGCGGTCGGACTCCGCGGGCCCCGCTCCGGGTCGTGGCGGGTACGGCGGGCGTGGGGGGTTGGGGGATTGCACGGAACCATTTCCTTCCAGCCGCAGAACGGCATGCGAATTGCGCGTCCGTCGGAAAGCAGGTGCGTGATTGGTGCATACCTATGCCGCGTCAGCTGCGGACCCGGCTGTGAGGCGGCTCACTTTCGCACACGCGACTCACAGGTAACAAGGAGTTCGGATGACCCAAGTTCAAAACGCGGGGAATTCAGATATGTTACCGGCGGTATCCGCACCGGCATTCGAAAAAACAGGGCAGCCGAGGGCCGCAAGTTGTGCGCACGCAAAGGCGGTTGGTCCACGAAATCTCCCACTTCACAGCGCGCTCCCACACGGCTCTCGGCGCGCTCTCAGCTCCGCGCGCCAGGGTGGGCCGCATGATCGCCCCCCACCCTTCCGCCCCGGCCGCCCCCGCCCGCACCGTCCGCAAGGCGGTCGTCCCGGCCGCCGGTCTCGGCACCCGCTTCCTGCCCGCCACGAAGGCGACGCCCAAGGAGATGCTGCCGGTCGTCGACAAGCCGGCCATCCAGTACGTCGTCGAGGAGGCCGCAGCGGCGGGACTCGACGACGTCCTGATGGTCACCGGCCGGCACAAGCGGGCCATCGAGGACCACTTCGACCACGCCTTCGAACTGGAACAGGCCCTCACGGCCAAGGGCGACACCGTGCGACTGGACGCGGTGCGCGACCCGGCGCGGCTGGCCAGCATCCACCACATCCGGCAGGGCGAACCGCTCGGCCTCGGCCACGCCGTGCTGTGCGCCCGCCGCCATGTCGGCGACCAGCCCTTCGCGGTCCTCCTCGGCGACGACCTGATCGACCCGCGCGAGACCCTGCTGAGCCGGATGCTCGGCGTGCGCGACCGCCGGCTCGGCAGCGTGGTCGCCCTGATGGAGGTCCCGCCGGAGCAGATCCACCGCTACGGCTGCGCCGCCGTCGAGCCGGCCGGCGAGGAGGACGTCGTCCGCGTCACGGGCCTGGTCGAGAAGCCGGCACGGCAGCACGCGCCCAGCCGCTACGCCGTCATCGGCCGCTACGTCCTCGACCCGGCCGTCTTCTCCGTCCTGGAGCGCACCCCGCCGGGCCGGGGCGGCGAGATCCAGCTGACCGACGCCCTGCAGGAGCTGGCCGCGGGCGGCACGGTGCACGGAGTCGTCTTCAAGGGCCTGCGCCACGACACCGGCGACAAGGCCGACTATCTGCGCACGGTGGTCAGGCTGGCCTGCGAACGGCCCGACCTGGGGCCGGAGTTCGTGGCGTGGCTCCGGCGCTTCCTCGGGGAACTGGACGGCGCGCGCCCCGGGCGCCGGGACGTGGCGGCCTGACATGCGAAAGCCCCGGCACCCGGCCGGGGTCCCGCACCCGCCACTACCCGGTCAGCCGTTGGGCCGCAGGGTCCACACCACCGTCATCTCACCGGTCACGGCGCCGTCGGCCCGCTGGATGGCGATGGCCACCGGGAACTCGGGGCGCTCACCGGCGTCCAGCTGGGCGACGACCTCGGAGGCCGGGCGGCCGAGGGTGGCCGTGGCGGTGACGGCGCCCATCGCCAGCTTCTTGTAGGAGATCTCGGCGCTGACGGCGAGCGGCACGGCGCGCGCGAGCTGGTCCCCGAACGCGGCCAGCACGATCGCCCCGCTCGCGGACTCGCCGAGCGTGAACATCGCGCCGGCGTGCGGGCCGCCCACGTGGTTGTGGTACTCGCCCTGGTCCGGCAGCGACACCACCGCCCGCTCCGGCGAGGTCTCGAGGAACTCGAGGTTCAGGGTCCGGGCCATGGGCACCGTGGCGGCGAGCATCTCGCCGATGGACATCTGGTCTGCGCTCATGGCCGAATGTTACTCACGAGTAGAGACGGCTGACCAGGCCGTGTGACGACCGCCGCATCGGTCCGCACGACATCCACACCGTCCTGTTCCCGGGTTGCTACGTCTCCGTCCACGGACAGTGGCCGAATCGTGTCCGGGGCGCGGCTAGGGTGGCTGCCCATGTGGCCAGGACAGCAGCCGCCCGGGGGCGAGCAGAACCCGCAAGGGAACAACCCGTACCAGCAGCCGGGGTACCAGCAGCCGAATCCGTACCAGCAGCCGGGGCACCAGCAGCAGCCCAGCCCCTACGGGCAGCAGCCGCAGTGGGGCACCCCCGCGCCGGCCGGCGCACCGCAGCCTCCGCAGGGCGGTGGCGGCGGCAACCGGACGAAGCTGGTCGCGATCATCGCCGCCACGGCGGTGGTCGTCGCGGCCGGTGTCACCGGTTTCCTGGTGCTGGGCGGCGACAAGGACGACACGGCGGACGGTGGCGGCAAGAACGGCACGGCGTCGTCGAGCCCGTCGGCCCAGGAGCCGAGCGCCCCCGCCACGGGCGACAACCCCCGCGGCGGTGAGGCGGCGCAGCCCACGGTCAAGGGCTGGAAGGTCGTTATCAACCCCAAGTGGGGCACCGCCTTCGACGTCCCGGCGGACTGGGAGGTGGCCTCCCCGACCTCGTCCGTCTTCTTCGAGGACGAGAAGTCGGACGACGGCAAACCGCTGATCACCATGTCGGCACCGGCGTTCTACAAGTCCAAGTGGTGCACGAGCGACGACAACAAGGACGGCAGGTCCGAGACCGAGTCCCTGGCCGGCGCGGGCACCAAGGGTGCCGACGGCGCCAAGGACACGGACGAGGTCGCGGTCAACCAGGTGGCCTGGTGGGTGTACGGCGGCTACACGCAGCCGGACAAGAAGAGCGTCAAGACCGACGACAAGGCCGAGCCCTACACCACCGCCTCGGGTGTGAAGGGCAGCATCGCCTGGGCGCACTCGGAGAACACACCCGACAAGGGCAAGTGCGCGAGCGACGGCAAGGCGGTCACGTTCGGCTTCAAGAACTCCGCCGGCGACTTCGTCGCGTGGAGCTTCTTCGGCGCCAAGGGCGTCAAGGGCGAGGTTCCCGAGAAGACCGTCATGAAGATCCTCAGCACGGTCCGGCTGCACGGCGAGCCGACCGGCGGCTGACCGGGAAAGAGGACGGGCCCGCCCCTGCGACAGGGGCGGGCCCGCTCACCGGAGCATCGGGGACGAGCCTCAGCCCTTCAGGTACCCGCGGTAGACCCAGCGCCCCGTGACGGAGTCCTCGTCGACACGGCAGCTGCCGATGCAGACCCAGGGGTTGCCCGCGGAGTTGGTGCACTCCCAGGAGGCGTGCACCTTGTTGTCCTTGTAGACGTAGCCGACCACCCTGGCGTTGGCCGAGAAGCTGGAGTGGACCGCGGCCTTCTCCTTGACGACCACGTAGTCACGTGACGACGGCTGGCACTTGAAACCGGCCGCCGAGGCGGAGCCGGCCCCCATGAGGGGCAGCGCGGCCCCCATGAGTGCCGCCGTGGCCAGCAACGTCGCAGAGCGCTTGTGCATTGGTTTCCTTCCCCGTTTCAAGGTCAAATCAAGATCAACTTAGCTAGGCGCGGACACGTCGCGCAATCGGTTTGGCAGGACGGCCCCGGGCCCTGCCCTCGGCCACTCTCGCTGTCCCGGTGCCGATCGGCGTCCTGTTCGGCGTCATGGCCGTCGCCGGCGCGGTGCGTGGCGACGGCATCGGCGGCCTGCCGACGGCCGCCCGTCTTGTCGGCGAGCGCTTCGTCGATCCGCGCCCGGTGTGCAGGTCTTCGACCGCAAGCCGGCCCTGGGGGCGGCGCCCGCCTGGTTGTCCAGGTCACACTGGCCGTGCTGTGCGTACCGGACGTACGCGAATCTGCGCCCCGGACCCCGCCGCCGGCCCGGGGCGGCACCGAACGCGCGTCAGCCGATGCCGAACGCTCCGTCGGGGGGTTCGGGTGACGGCACGGCGTCCGCGTCCCGCACCGCCCGCGCGTCCCCGATGAACTCCCGCAGCCCGGCGCCGTGTTCGACCCGGGCCGGGAAGACGTCGGCGGCGGTGAGCCGGGCCAGGGCGGCGACGTCGATCGCCTGATGCCCGGCGACGAGCACGGCGTTCCCGAACCGCCGGCCCCGCAGCACACCCGGCTCGGCGATCAGCACGAGTTCCTCGAAGGCGGTGGCCAGGGTGGCGAGTTGCGACCGCAGGAAGACGAAGGGCGCGGAGTCGGGGAGGTTGGCGAGATAGACCCCGCTCCCCCGCAGCACCCGCGCGGCAGCGCGGACGTAGTCGACCGACGTCAGATGCGCCGGCACCCGCGACCCGCTGAAGACGTCCGCGAGGAGAACGTCCGCCGAGGCGGCGGGAGCGTTCTCCAGCCAGGCCCGGGCATCCGCCGTGTGCAGGGCGATGTTCGCGCCCTGCGGAAGCGGCAGATGCCCGGACACGAGCTCCAGCAGCCCCCGGTCGGCCTCGACGACGTCCTGGCGCGAGCCCGGCCGGGTCACGGCCACGTACCGGGGCAACGTGAGCGCCCCACCCCCGAGATGCACCACGTCCAACACCCGCCCCGGCTCGGCCACGACATCCAGCACATGGCCGAGCCGCCGTGTGTACTCGAACTCCAGGTGCGCGGGTTCGTCGAGATCGACGTAGGACTGCGGCGCCCCGTCCACGGTCAGCAGCCAGGCCCGTGCCCGGTCGACGTCGGGCATCAGCTTGGCAAACCCATGGTCGACGGACCGGCCGACTGGTACAGGCTCATTCACCCCCTCATTGTGCCTGTGCGGCAACGCCCCTCAAGGGGCGCGGGGAACCGCGCGACCAGCCACAACGGCCCCGCGGTCCACCCGCGACCTCAGCCGACAACGGTCACGGTCCCCGCCCCCACGGTCCTGCCACCCTCACGAATGGCGAACCCGAGCCCCGGCTCCAACGGGACCTCCCGTCCCAGCTCCACGGTCATGGCAACCGTGTCACCGGGCCGGGCCACGGCCACCTCACCGAGGTCGACGACCCCGACCACATCCGCGGTCCGGATGTAGAACTGCGGCCGGTACCCGGAGGAGACGGGCCTCGTCCGCCCGCCTTCGCGAGCCGACAGGACGTACACCTGCGCCGAGAAGCGCCGCCGCGGCTTCACGCTCCCCGGCGCCGCCACGACCTGCCCGCGCCGCACGGCATCCCGCGGCACCCCCCGCAGCAGCAACGCCACGTTGTCGCCGGCCTGCGCCTCCTCCATCGGCTTCCCGAAGGTCTCCAGACCGGTGACCACCGTCTCGACGGACGCCCCGAGCACCTCGACCCGGTCCCCGACGCGCACCACGCCCCGCTCGACCGCCCCGGTCACCACGGTGCCCCGCCCGGTGATGGTCAGCACGTTCTCCACCGGCAGCAGGAACGGCGCGTCCAGATACCGCTCCGGCATCGGCACATACGTGTCCACCACGTCGAGCAGCGCCTCGATCGACGCCGTCCAGCGCGGGTCTCCCTCCAGCGCCTTCAGACCCGAGACGCGTACGACGGGTACGGAGTCACCGCCGTAGCCGTGCGCGGTGAGCAGGTCGCGGACCTCCAGCTCGACCAGGTCGGCCAGCTCCTCGTCCCCCGCGTCGGCCTTGTTGAGGGCGACCACGATGTGGTCGACGCCCACCTGCCGGGCGAGCAGCACGTGTTCGGCGGTCTGCGGCATGATCCCGTCGAGCGCGGAGACGACGAGGATCGCCCCGTCGAGCTGCGCGGCGCCGGTGACCATGTTCTTGACGTAGTCGGCGTGGCCCGGCATGTCGACGTGCGCGTAGTGCCGGGTGTCGGTCTCGTACTCGACGTGCGCGATGTTGATGGTGATGCCGCGCGCCGCCTCCTCGGGCGCCCGGTCGATCCGGTCGAACGGCACGAACGCGCCGCTGCCGCGGTCGGCGAGGACCTTGGTGATGGCGGCCGTCAGGGTCGTCTTGCCGTGGTCGACATGACCCATGGTGCCGATGTTGAGATGCGGTTTCGTGCGGACGTAGGCCGTTTTGGACATGGCTGTACCTCGAAGCTTGATCAGCGGAGAAGGAACTGGGACCCCGAGGTGCTGCCCGACCCTCCCCTTGCGGGGTCCGCCGGACGAACCGGAGAGGGTCAGCTTCGGGCGCCGTCGGCAACGGCCGTGAGAACGGCGACGGCAGCCTTCGGGGCATCCGTGACCACGGATGCTGCGAGGGTGAAGGCGTACCGGAACATGTCGTCGATCATTGCCGACGCTTTACCGCACGTCGAATGGTTTTCGGTTGCCTGCGCGGGGGGGTTGCGCACCGCCGGCTGTGACGCTCGTGAGACGAACCATACGGCGATCACACACATTTGTCGGTTAGTGTCACCGGATGCTCGATGCCACCACCCGCTCTGGGGGCACCGCCACGGCCTCTCCCCGGGCCACCGCCGCGGAGCTCGCCGTCGCCGTCCCCCCGGCAACGACCGCCTCGCCCGCCGTACCGAACCGTTTCGCCGCTCGCTGCTCGAGAGTTCTGCTCTCCCCGTGGTCGCGGTTGTCCCTGCTCGTCGTGCTGCTCGCCGCGGGCGCGTGCGGGGTGCTGCTGTTCGAGCCGCAGCGGCTGCTGACGGAGGGCTGGCCCCCGCAGCTCGGCGGTGCCGCGGCAGCCGCGGTGTTCGCGGTGGCGTACGGCGTGTGCACCGTGGCGTTCGTGCCGAGGCCGCTGCTGAACCTCGCGGCGGGCGCCCTGTTCGGTTCGCAGCTGGGCCTCGGCGTGGCACTGTCGGGCACGGTCCTCGGTGCCGGGATCGCCTTCTGCCTGGGCCGGGCGCTGGGCCAGGACGCCCTGCGGCCGCTGCTGCGGGGGCGCTGGCTGCAGGCCGCCGACGGTCAGCTCAGCCGGCACGGCTTCCGTTCGATGCTGGCGGTGCGGCTGTTCCCGGGTGTGCCGTTCTGGGCCGCGAACTACTGCGCCTCCGTCTCCCGCATGGGCCTGCTGCCGTTCCTGCTGGCCACGGGCCTGGGCTCGATCCCGAACACCGCCGCCTACGCCGTCGCGGGCGCCCGCGCCTCCGCCCCGACCTCGCCCGCCTTCCTGATCGCCCTGGCGTGCATCGCCCTGCCCGCGCTGGCGGGTGTGGTGGTGGCCTGGCGCAAGCGGCACCAGCTGCGCCGCCTCTGACGCGCCGTCACGCCCGTGAGGCTCACACCCGTTCCAGCCCATGGCGTTGGCGAGTCCGCCCGCCTCGCACATGGTCCGGAGCGCGTACCGGGCGCCCCGCTCCGCATCGCGTGCACCAGCGTCGTCGTGAGCCGGGTGCCGCTCGCACCGAGGGGACGCCCGAGCGCGATGGCCCCGCCGTGCGGCTGCGCCGGCTCGTCGACGCCGGGATCCTGGCCAAGCACCTCTACAGCGAGCGCCCGCCGGCGCTTCGAGTACCGGCCGCGCTCAGGCGTGACTTGAACTGGAGCCGGTGCTGATGACCCTCACGGCATGGGCGACCGCCATCTCCGGACGGACGGCGACCGTCCGATGCTCCTGGAGCACTCCTGCGGCCGGGCCCCCGCCCCGGCCGTCACCTGCCGGGCGGGCGGCGACGAAGTACGCCACGAGGACCTCACCGCCCGCCCCCAGACGCCCGGCTGGACGGTGACCGGACCCACCGCGACCTGATCGCCGCTGGTGGGGAGCGGCTTCCAAACCCCTGTGTCCGGGCGGCCTTCCGGGGACGCTACGCTTCCCCCTCGGCACACCTGATCCGGTTCATCACGACGGCGGCCCGGTGCGCCCGTCGTCCGTCCCACGATCGCCACTTGGACTTCGCTACCTCATGTCTTGGTTCGAATCACTCATCCTCGGACTCGTCCAGGGGCTGACCGAGTTCCTCCCCGTCTCCTCCAGCGCCCACCTGCGGCTGACGGCGGCCTTCTCGGGCTGGGAGGACCCGGGCGCGGCCTTCACGGCGATCACGCAGATCGGCACCGAAGCCGCCGTGCTGATCTACTTCCGCAAGGACATCGGGCGGATCATCTCGGCGTGGACGCGCTCGCTCACCGACAAGACGCTGCGCAGCGACCCCGACGCCCGGATGGGCTGGCTGGTCATCGTCGGCTCGATCCCGATCGGTGTGCTCGGCGTGACGCTGAAGGACCAGATCGAGGGACCGTTCCGCGATCTGCGGATCACCGCGACGATGCTGATCGGCATGGGCATCGTCCTGGGCATCGCCGACCGGCTCGCGGCCCGCGACGAGAGCGGCGGCAAGCACCGCGCGCCCAAGCAGCGCAAGGCCCTCGAGGACCTGGGCGTCCGGGACGGCCTGATCTACGGCGTCTGCCAGGCCATGGCGCTCGTCCCGGGCGTCTCCCGCTCCGGCGCCACCATCAGCGGCGGCCTGTTCATGGGCTACAAGCGCGAGGCCGCGGCCCGCTACTCTTTCCTGCTCGCCATCCCCGCGGTGCTCGCCTCCGGCGTGTTCGAGCTGAAGGACGCCACGGAGGGCGGCCACGTCTCGTGGGGCCCGACGATCTTCGCGACGGTCATCGCCTTCGGGGTCGGGTACGCGGTGATCGCCTGGTTCATGAAGTTCATCTCGACCAAGAGCTTCATGCCGTTCGTCTACTACCGCATCGTGCTCGGCATCGTCATCATCGTCCTGGTCAGCATGGGTGCCCTGAGCCCGCACGCGGCCGAGTCGGCGGGCTGACCCGCAGGGCCTGTGACCCGGGTCTCGTGACCAACCGCATAGCGATCGGGTAGCCGTCCGGTAGCGGGCTGTCAGTGGCTGCCCATAGGCTTGTCCGCATGTCCCCCGATTTCGTGACCCCTGGTTCCGTGCGGCCCGCTGCCGAGGTCAACGACGAGATCCGTGCGCTCTGGCAGCGCACGGGCGGCACCCTGTCGGCCGAGGAGCGCGCGGAGTACGAGCTCCTCGTCGTCGAGTGGGCGGCAGCGATCCGAGGCGGCGTCGTCAAGGCGGCCTGACCCAGGGCCTGCGTGGACATGGTGTGGCAGGGGCGTACCTCGAATCTCGGTTCGTTCTGATCGTCGGTTCGTTCTGATCGTTCGCGAAGGGCAGGCCGGGCCCCCGCGCCCCTCGGCGGCCACCGAATATCAACCACGCACGGCCCTTGGCCCGGCCCCCGCCATGCCCAACACTGATCCGATGACGCAGCGCGTGGAGCTCGCCACCGTGAGAGACCGACTGGCCGTCGACGAGTTGATCACCGACTACGCGGTGGCGGTCGACGACGGTGACTGGGAGGCATACCGGGGACTGTTCGCCCCTCGGGGGCGGGCGGACTACCGCTCGGCCGGCGGCATCGAGGGAGAGGCCCGGGCCGTAGCCGCGTGGCTCGCGGAGAGCCTGCGGCTGTTCCCGGTGCGGCAGCATCTGATCGTCAACCGGCGGGTGCGCTTCGGGATCCGGGAGCAGGACACCGGCGACACGGCCGAGGTCCGGGCCGACTACGTCAACCCCATGGCCACCGCGGGGTCCGCTCCCGACTTCGTGTGCGGCGGCCGGTACGCCTTCGCGGCCCTGCGCACGAACGAGGGCTGGCGGCTGAGCGAGGTGGTCGTACGGGAGATGTGGCGGCGCCTTCCCGAGCCGCGGACGGCACCTGTGGTCAACTGACCCGGCGTCCTGTGTCCTAGATCGTTCGCGGGGCGCACACTGGAGGCACCCGCGGGTAGGAGGCGCCTATGAAGACGCTCGGCCACTGGCTCACCTCCCCCTGGCGCCGCTCGGCGGTCGCGGCGGTCGCGGGCGCCCTCCCCGTCCTCGCCTACCCCGCGCCGTCCCTGTGGTGGTGCGGCTACGTCGCGCTGGTCCCCTGGCTCCTGCTGCTGCGCACCGCGCCGACCGGGAAGCGCGCCGCGTTCGACGGCTGGTGCGGCGGCTTCGGCTTCATGCTGGCCATGCACCACTGGCTGCTGCCGAGCCTGCACGTGTTCACGATCGTCCTCGCCGCCCTCCTCGGCGCCCTGTGGGCCCCGTGGGGCTGGCTGGTACGCCGTCTCCTGGGCGGCCTCCCCTCCGCGGGGCAGGTCACGGTGGCGCTCCTGGTGCTGCCGTCGGGCTGGCTGGCCGCCGAGCTGGTCCGCTCCTGGCAGGGGCTGGGCGGCCCCTGGGGCATGCTCGGCAGCAGTCAGTGGCAGGTCGAGCCCGCGCTGCGGCTCGCCTCGGTCGGCGGGGTGTGGCTGCTCAGCTACCTGCTCGTGGCCGTCAACGTCGCGGTCGCCGTCCTCGTCGCGGTCCGCCGGGCCCGGGTGCCCGCCGTGGCCACTCTCGTCGCCACGGCCGCCGCCACCTCCGCCGCCTGGGCGTTCTCACCCCGCCCCGCCGTCGACGGCCAGGTCAGGATCGCCGTCGTGCAGCCGGGCGTCATCGCCGGCCCGGACAGCCGGTTCGCCCGCGAGGAGCAGCTCACCCGCCGGCTCGCCGGCCAGGACGTCGACCTGATCGTCTGGGGCGAGAGCAGCGTCGGCTTCGACCTCGGGGACCGGCCCGACCTCGCCCGGCGGCTCGCGGACCTCTCCCGCACGACGGGCGCCGACATCCTGGTCAACGTGGACGCCCGGCGCTCCGACACACCCGGCATCTACAAGAGTTCGGTCCTGGTCGGGCCCGAGGGCCTGACCGGCGAGCGCTACGACAAGATGCGGCTCGTGCCCTTCGGCGAGTACATCCCGGCCCGCTCCCTGCTCGGCTGGGTCACCTCCGTCGGCAAGGCCGCGGGCGAGGACCGCAGGCGCGGCTCGCAGCCGATCGTGATGAACATCGGGGACGATCTGCGGGTCGGCCCGCTGGTGTGCTTCGAGACCGCCTTCCCCGACATGACCCGCCACCTCACCCGGGAGGGCGTCGACGTGCTGATCGGCCAGTCGTCGACGTCCACGTTCCAGCACAGCTGGGCGCCCGAGCAGCACGCGTCGCTCGCCGCGCTGCGGGCCGCCGAGACCGGCCGCCCCATGGTGCACTCGACGCTGACGGGCGTCTCCGCCGTCTACGGCCCCAGCGGACAGCGCATCGGATCGTGGCTCGGTACGGACGCCTCCGCCGCGCGGATCTACGAGATTCCCCTCGCCCACGGCACTACGCCCTACGTCCGCTACGGCGACTGGACGGTGCACGCGGCGATGCTGATCCTCGCCCTGTGGGCCGCCGGCGAGGGCGCGCGGACCCTGTGGCTCAGGCGGTCCGATCCTGAACCGCGCGTACCACCCGCTCGCACAGGTCATGGGTCTCCAGCGCGTCCCGGGCGCTGAGCACCTTGCCCGCCCGGACCGCGTCGAGGAACGCGAGCACCGCCTGCTCGATCCCGCGCTGCCGGGCCACCGGCACCCAGTCCCCGCGCCGCCGCACGGTCGGCTGGCCCTTGTGGTCGACGACCTCGGCGAGGTTGACGACCTGCCGTTTGGTGTCCTGCCCGGAGACCTCCAGGATCTCCTCGGCGGAACCGCTGAGCCGGTTCATCACCCCGAGCGCGGTGAAGCCGTCCCCGGCGAGCTGGAGCACCAGGTGGTGCAGCAGCCCGTCCCGCACGCGGGCGCGCACGGTCACGTCGTCGATCTCGCCGGGCACCAGGAAGCGGAGGGTGTCGACGACGTGGATGAAGTCGTCGAGGATCATCGAACGGGGGTCCTCCGGCAGCCCGATGCGGTTCTTCTGCATCAGGATCAGCTCGCGCGGATGGTCCGCGCACTGCGTGTAGCCGGGGGCATAACGCCGGTTGAAGCCGACGGCGAGGCTCACGTCCCGCTCCTCGGCCAGCGCCACCAGCCGCGCGGAATCGTCGAGCGCGTAGGCGAGCGGCTTGTCGACGTACGTCGGTACGCCCGCCTCCAGCAGCCGCGTCACGATCTCCGGGTGCACGACCGTGGGCGCGTGCACGAAGGCCGCGTCGAGGTCTGCCGCGAGCAAGGAGTCGAGGGTGGTGTGCCGTCGCTCCGCCGGGATGTGCAGGCCCTCGGCGACCCGGTCGAGCGTGGCGGGGGTACGGGTCTGCAGGTGCAGTTCGACCCCGGGCTGGAAGGCGAGGACCGGAAGGTAGGCCTTCTGCGCGATGTCGCCGAGTCCGATGCAGCCGACCTTCACGGGGCGGTCTCCTCTAACGGTTGCCTGCCGGGGTGTGCTCGGAAGCATACGGCCGCTGCGGGGGCGCCCAGGTCGCGATGCCGTCGAAGCTGCGCAGGAACAGGGCGGGCCCGGCCTTCGACAGTGCGGCCATGGCCGTGTCGCGCAGGGCGGTCCCGGCCCGGCTGCGGATGAGGCTGAGTCGGGCCGTCTTCACGGCCTGGCGCGCGATGGCGGTGGTACGCGGCAGCCGGGCGGCGGTGTAGGCGGCGAGGTCGTCGCAGTGGTGGGCGAGCACGATCGCGTCCTCGATGGCCTGGTTGCCGCCCTGGCCCAGGCTCGGGGGCATGGCGTGCGCGGCGTCGCCGAGCAGGGCGATGCGGCCGCGGTGGTAGGCGGGCAGGGGCTCGGCGATGTGGTGGACGTCGTGGCGCAGGACGTCCTCGGGGCGGGTGGCGGCGAGCACGGCGGGGATCGGGTCGTGCCAGTCGCCGAAGCGGCGCAGCAGCTCGGACTTCTCGTCGTCGGGCGCCCGGCCGCCGGCGGGGGTCAGGGCGGCGGCGTAGGCGTAGACGCGGCCGTCCTTCAGCGGGTGGGTGCCCCAGATGCGGCCCCGGCCCCAGCTCTCGTGCGAGGCGAACCGGGCTCCGGGGAGGGGGATCACGACCCGCCAGGTGGTGAAGCCGGAGTAGACGGCCCCCGGGTGGCGGGGGAAGAGCGCCCCGCGCACGGCGGACCGGACGCCGTCCGCACCGACCACCAGGTCGGCTTCGAGGTCGCCGTCCGTGGTCGTGACGCGGGCCGCCCGGCCGGGGCCGCCGCTGTCGGCGAGGGCCGCGGCGGCGTCCGTGCGGACGGCGTCCGCCGGGAGCAGGGCGGCGAGACGCTCGATGAGGGTGGCGCGGTGCAGCAGCACGAGCGGGCCGCCGAAGCGCTCGGCGGCGGCCTCGGCGGAGGAGCGGGAGAGCCACCGCCCGCTCGGGGTGCGCAGGCCCCCGTCCCCCGACCAGGCGGCGAGGCCGCGGATCTCGTCGCCGAGGCCGATGACGTCCAGTGCGCGCAGGGAGTTGGGAGCGAGGGAGATCGCCGCGCCGACCGGTTCCAGTGAGCGGGCGCGCTCCAGCACGGTGACGTGCAGGCCGCGCCGGTGCAGGGCGACCGCCGCCGTCAGGCCCCCGATACCGCCGCCGATCACGACGGCCCGCCTCGGCTGTGTCATAGCTCCTCCAGTAGTCTGACTACACCTGTAGTGACACCGCCGACGTTACTACAGGTGTAGTCGGACGGGTAGCGTGAGCCTCATGCCCGTACGCACCGCCGGCCCCGCCCGCTCCGACCTCGTCGCCGACACCGCACTGGCCCTGCTCGCCGAGCGCGGGATGCGCGGCCTCACGCACCGGGCCGTCGACGAGGCGGCCGGGCTCCCCCAGGGCTCCACCTCCAACCTCGCGCGGACCCGGCAGGCCCTGCTGGAACTCGCGGTGCGGCGCCTGGCCGACCGGGAGGCGCGGGTGCTGGGGCTGCACGAGATGCCGGACCCCCGGGCCGGGGCCGGCCCCCTGGCGGACGCGCTGGCCCTGGCGACCCACCGGGCCCTGACGGGCAACCGCGCCCTCACGCTCGCCCGCTACGAACTGGCCCTGGAGGCGACGCGCCGCCCCGAGCTGCGGGCCTACTTCGACGCCACCGGCGCCCGCTTCCGGGACCAGCTCGCCGTCCTGGTCACCGGGATGGGCTCGACGGACCCGGCCCGGCACACCCTGTCGCTGATCGCCTGGGCGGACGGGCTGATGTTCAGCTGCGTGGCGGGGTCGTTCGGTGCCGAGGTGCCGAGCCTGGAGGAGGTGCGGGCCGGGCTGCGGGAACTGCTGGAGGGGATGATCGGGGGCTGAAAATCTTGTGGTGCGGCGAGGGCGGCTCGGAAAGGATGCGTCCATGACGAACGAACGCCATGAGCCCGCCACCACCGCCGACGAGCGCACCATGCTGGAGGGCTGGCTGGACTACCACCGCCGGACCCTCGCCTGGAAGTGCGAGGGCCTGACCGACGCCCAGCTCCGCACCGCCGCGGTGGAGCCGTCCGAGCTGAGCCTGATGGGACTGGTGCGGCACATGGCGGAGGTGGAGCGGGGCTGGTTCCGCAAGGTACTCGCGGCCGAGGACGCAGGCCCGGTCTACTACACCGAGGAGGATCCGGACGGCGAGTTCCATCTCTCCGAGTCCGACACGTGGGAGGAGGCGTTCGCCACCTGGCAGTCCGAGATCGAGACCGCCCGGCGCAACGCGGCCCGCTTCGGCCTCGACGACATCTCCGAGGGCAAACACCGGCGCACCGGCGAGCGCTTCAACCTGCGCTGGATCTACACGCACATGATCGAGGAGTACGCGCGGCACAACGGCCACGCCGACCTGATCCGCGAGCGCATCGACGGCGCGACCGGCGACTGACGTCACCCCCGCCACACCGGCGCCCTCCGTACGGGGCGCGAGATCACCCGTGCGGGGCATCCTGCGCCAGGTCCGAGGCCCCACCGAGGGCCGGACACACCAGAGTTGCGCGGGTGCATCGAACGACGACCACAGCGACGCTCCTGCTGACCGTGGCGGTCTCGGCCCTCTCCGGCTGTACGACGGTCCCGCATCCCCCCGCACCGGGGCCCCCGACGGCACCATCCAGGCCGTCGGCGCCGGAGCCGGAGGGTGAGGCGGAGACCCGGATCGTGCAGGCGCCGGCCCGTGAGGCTCTGCAGCTCATCGAAGAGGCGTCCCACCGCCCGGAGCCGGCCGCATCGGCGTCCCGTCCGGCCGCACCCCCTGCGGCCCCGCCGGATCACGGGGCGCCGCAGCCCGGCCACCGCGACGCCCGCCCCCGCCCCGCCCGTCCGGAACGCCCCGAGCCCGCTCGGCGCGGCCCTCAGCGGTCGCGAACCGACCTCCCCTACGTGTCGGAGTCGGTACGGCAGGAAGTCGAGAAGAGCGTCCCGAACGGCGACGCGGACGTGTGCGCGCTGGGCAGGCGCTACGGGGGATGGCGGGCGGACAGCCCGGAGGCGACGATCTGCCGCGACACGTACCGGCGTTGACCCGTCGCGTCAGGGCCGCTGCCGTGGCGGCGTCCACGTCCCCGAGCCGCCCTCGCCCAGCCGGCACTCCAGCCGTGCGATGGCCGCCCACACGCCCTCGCCGTATCGGTCGCCGGTGAGGGCGGCGGCGGCTTCCCGGGCCCACCGCAGGTGCGTGCGGGCGGCGTCGCGGCGACCGAGTCCGAAGTAGTCGTCCGCCAGGTTCAGGTGCAGCGAGGGGGAGATCGCGATCACCGCGGTCACCGCGAGGGCCTCCTGCCTGGCCTCCTCTGCCGCCGTCAACGCGCGCAGGTCCCAGGCGAGTTCGTCCGCCGGGTCGTCCTGGGTGTCGGCCAGGTAGTGGGCGAGGGTGCAGCGGTGCAGCGGGTCGCCGTGCTCGCCGATCTCCGCCCACAGGCCGAGAAACCGGCGCCGGGCCTCCTCCCGGTCCCCCGCGTGGTGCAGCATGACGACCTGCCCGATCCGCGTCAGCACGGCGTCCGGCGCCGCCTGCTCCTGTCGCTCCGCCACGACGCCCTCCGCGCACTCGCCTGCTGTTCCCGCCGACGCTAACCGCAGGCGGGGGCGATCCGGCTCAGGCGGCTCCGGACACCGCCGGACCTGTCACGGCACGGCCGTACGGCCGGCGTCAGCCCAGGTTCGGGATCGTCCAGTCGATCGGCGTGTGCTCCTGCGCCGCCACCGCCTCGTTGATCCGGGTGAAGGGGCGGGAGCCGAAGAACTTCTTGGCCGACAGGGGCGAGGGATGCGCGCCCTTGACCACGACATGCCGGGACTCGTCGATCAGCGGGAGCTTCTTCTGCGCGTAGTTGCCCCACAGCACGAAGACCGCCGGGTCGGGGCGCTCGGCCACCGCCCGGATCACGGCGTCGGTGAACTTCTCCCAGCCCCGGCCCTTGTGCGAGTTGGCCTCGCCGCCGCGGACCGTGAGCACCGCGTTGAGCAGCAGCACGCCCTGCTCGGCCCACGGCATGAGGTAGCCGTTGTCCGGGATCGGCGTGCCCAGCTCCTCGTGCATCTCCTTGTAGATGTTGCGCAGGGACGGCGGGATCCGCACGCCCGGCCGGACCGAGAAGCACAGTCCGTGCCCCTGTCCCTCGCCGTGGTACGGGTCCTGACCGAGGATCAGGACCTTGACCCTCTCGAACGGCGTGGCGTCCAGCGCCGCGAAGACCTCCTCGCGGGGCGGATGGACGGGACCCTTCGCCCGCTCCTCCTCGACGAACTCCGTCAGCTCCTTGAACCAGGGCTGCTGCAGTTCGTCGCCCAGAACCCCGCGCCAGGACTCGGGCAGCATGGCGATGTCGGTCACGTCAACGTCCTCACGATGTGCGGTCACTTGCAGGCCACAGAACCTACAGGCGACCACTGACAACGCGCCCGGGAAGCCCGCTGCCCGCTCCCCTACCAGGCGGTCTTGCGGTGCAGCTCCCACAACATCATGATCGTCGACGGGTCCATGGCCCGCTCGGCGCCCGAGACGTCCCGGCTGGCCGCCACGTACTGCCGGCCCTGCCACAGCGGCAGCAGCCGCGCGTCGTCCACGAGGATCCGCTGGGCCGCCTCGAACTCCTTCTCCACGTTCGCGCGGTCGCTCTCCCGGCGCGAGCGGGGCAGCAGATCACCGGTGATCTCGGGGGCCGGGTAGGGCGTACCGAGGGCGTTCTGGTCGCCGACGAACGGCGCGATGAAGTTCTCGGCGTCCGGGAAGTCGGGGAACCAGCCGCGCCCGAACACCGGGTACTCGCCCTTCTGGTAGCCCTCGACATACGTCTTCCAGGGGCGGCTCTTCAGGCTGATCGTGAACAGGCCGGACGCCTCGAGCTGGCGCTCCAGCTCCTTGAACTCCCCGGCGGTCTCGGAGCCGTAGCGGTCGCTCGTGTACCAGAAGGTGAGCGGGACGCGCTGGTTGATGCCCGCCTCGGTGAGGATCTTGCGGGCCTTGGCGACGTCGGGGTCGCCGTAGTCGTCGAAGAAGCCCGTGGTGTGGCCCGTGAGGCCCTTGGGGACCATGGAGTACAGCGGGTCGACCGTGTCCTTGTAGACCTTGTGGGCGATCGCCGCCCGGTCGACGACCTGCGCGATGGCCTGGCGCACGGCCTTCTTGTTCGCCCAGGAGTCCTTCGGGTTGAACACCAGGTAGTTGATGTCGGTGCCCGTGCCCTCGACGAGCTGGATCTCCTCGTCCTTGGAGGACTTGCTCTGGAGGTCGACGACGTCTCCGGCGGCCAGACCGCGGTAGGTCACGTCGATCTCCTTGTCCCGCAGGGCCTTCACCATGGCGCCGGAGTCCTGGAAGTAGCGGACGGTCACCGCGTCGTTCCGGCGCTCCGCGTAGCCCTTGTAGTCGTCGTTGCGGACGAGGACGGCCTCCTTGCCGTCGGCGTACGAGTCGAGGGTGTACGGGCCGGAGCCGACCACGTCGCCGCCCTTGCGCAGGCTGTCCTCGGGGTAGGCCTTCGGGGACACGATCGACATGGCGGGGGTGGCGAGCACGAACGGGAAGGTCGCGTCGGGCTTGTTGAGGTGGAAGATCACCTCACGGTCGCCGGGCGCCTGGACCCGCTCGAGGCTGCCCAGCAGACCGGCGGGGCCGCCGTTGACGTTGATCTTGCGGATCCGGTCGAACGAGTACTTCACGGCCTGGGCGTCGAGCGCGTCGCCGTTGGAGAACTTCAGGCCCTCGCGCAGCTCGCAGCGGTAGACCTGGTTCGAGGAGTCGCTGAAGCCGCAACTCTCGGCGGCGTCCGGCTGGGGCTCGCTCGCGCCCGTCGGATAGCTCAGGAGCGTTTGGTAGATGTTGCGGAACAGCTCCCAGGAGCTGTCCCACGAAGCGGCAGGGTCGAGCGTGCTGGGCGAACTGGTGGTGCCCACGACGATCGGTCCTTCGTCCTCCGGGGTGTCGGACGACAGCACGCCGCATCCGGCGAGCAGGGCCGATATGGACGCGATGGCCGCCACCCGCCGCAGGCATCGGTTCCGGTTGAACACGCGCACGCTCCTCGATCTGCCATACCAAGGGTCGGCAGACCATACCGCAGTGCCGCGCCCGCTGACCCTCCCCGGTACATGACCTCTTGATCGATAAACCTTTGACGACGTTGTCATCGCTCTTTGCGGTGTCTTTACGCCGACACGGGCGCCGTTCGTGTCAACGGGCGCCCGTGTCGATCCGTGTGCGCGGCCCTGGTCAGCCGGTTCCGGCGTTGAGGAAGATGCCGCCGTCCACGACGAGCGTCTGGCCGGTGACCCAGTCGGACTGCTCGGAGGTGAGGAACGCGGCCGCGCCTCCGATGTCGGAGGGCACGCCGAGCCGGCCCAGCGGGTAGGCCGCGGCGGCCTCCTCCTCGCGGCCCTCGTACAGGGCCTGGGCGAACTTGGTCTTCACCACGGCCGGGGCGATCGCGTTGACCCGGACCCTGGGCGCGAACTCGTGCGCGAGCTGCACGGTCAGGTTGATCATCGCGGCCTTGCTGACGCCGTACGCGCCGATGAAGGGCGAGGGCGAGAGGCCCGCGACGGAGGCGATGTTGACGATCGCGCCGCCGTTGTCCTTCTGCCAGGCGTGCCAGGTCCGCTGGGCGAAACCGAGCGCCGAGACGACATTGGTCTCGAAGACCTTGCGGGCGACGTTCAGGTCGAGGTCGGCGATCGGCCCGAACACCGGGTTGGTGCCCGCGTTGTTGACCAGGTAGTCGACGCGGCCGAAGGCCTCCATCGTGCGCTCGACGGCGACGGCCTGGTGGGCCTCGTCGTGCGCCTTGCCGGCCACGTAGACCGCGCGGTCGGCGCCGAGCCGCTCGACGGCCTCCTTGAGGGCGTCCTCGTTGCGGCCGGTGATGCACACGCGGTCGCCGCGCGCGACCAGGGCCTCGGCGACGCCGTAGCCGATGCCGCGGCTGGCGCCCGTGACGAGGGCGGCCTTGCCGGAGAGTTCCACGGAAGTCATGTTCTTCGTCCCTTAGTCGAGCGGTCCGCCGGCCACGTACAGCACCTGGCCGGAGACGAACCCGGCCGCCTCGCCGGTGAAGAAGGCGATGGCGTTGGCGATGTCCTCCGGCTCGCCGACCCGGGCCACCGGGATCTGGGTGGCGGCGGCGGCCTTGAAGTCCTCGAAGCCCATGCCGACGCGGTCGGCGGTGGCCTTGGTCATCTCGGTGGCGATGAAGCCGGGGGCGACGGAGTTGGCGGTGACGCCGAACTTGCCGAGCTCCTTGGCGAGGGTCTTGGTGAAGCCCTGCAGGCCCGCCTTGGCGGCCGAGTAGTTCACCTGACCGCGGTTGCCCAGCGCCGAGGACGACGACAGGTTGACGATCCGGCCGAAGCCCGCGTCCACCATGTGCTTCTGGCAGGCCTTGGACATCAGGAAGGCGCCG
This sequence comes from Streptomyces hawaiiensis, assembly GCF_004803895.1. Lineage (NCBI taxonomy): Bacteria > Bacillati > Actinomycetota > Actinomycetes > Kitasatosporales > Streptomycetaceae > Streptomyces > Streptomyces hawaiiensis. Next base: position 1,488,143 of record NZ_CP021978.1, read on the forward strand.
CGCAGGTGCACGTTCATGACGGTGTCCCAGTCGGAGACGCTCATCTTGAACAGCAGGTTGTCGCGCAGCACGCCCGCGTTGTTGACCAGGATCGTCGGCGCGCCGAGCTCCTCGGCGATCCGGGCGACGGCCGCCTCGACCTGTGCCTCGTCCGAGACGTCGCACCCGACCGCGAGGGCCTTGCCGCCCGCGGCGGTGATCTTCTCGACGGTGTCCTTGCAGGCCGCCTCGTCGAGGTCGAGCACGGCGACCGCGCGGCCCTCGGCGGCCAGTCGTACGGCGGTGGCGGCACCGATGCCGCGCGCGGCACCGGTCACGACGGCAACCCGCTGCTCAGTGGTGGACATGACTGCTACTCCTCAGGTGAGCGACCGCTTAGTACCTTCAGTGGGTGTGACGCTAGAAGCCCTGGCACGCGGTGTCAACGGCCCAGGGCGGCATGTGATCCATCACCCGGGCCCACCCTGCCCGACAGCACCCTCCGGGACACCCGATCGGCCTACGGCCGCGCGCCGCCGCGTCCCTCGGCACCTAGCGTCGGAGCGCGAGCCACCCGTGGCCGAAGGGAGGCGCTCCATGCGCCGTCGCACCGGTGTCATCGGCACGCTGTTCGCGATCGCCGCGATCGTGCCGCTGGCCGACCCCGCTCACGCCCGGCAGGACCTGGACTGCCGCCACTTCTCCTTCCAGGAGGAGGCGCAGGCCGTCTTCGACGCGGATCCGAGTGATCCCCACCGACTCGACGAGGATCAGGGCCCGGACGACGGCATCGCGTGTGAGGCGTTGGCCCGCCGCGGTGTCATCTCCCCCACCACATCCCCCACCCCGTCATCACCCAGCACTCCTGCCAGTCCCTCCGCTCCCGTCACCGGCGCTCCCACCGGCTCCCCTGCCCAGGGCGTGCGAGGCGGGCTCGGGGGTGCGGTGGCGTCGGGACCGAGCGACTGGGACGTCGCCATCGGCCTGACGTTCGCGGCGGGTGCCGCCGTCGCCGCCGGTTACGTGGTGAAGCGCCGTCGGCGCTGACGGCCCGAGGGGTGTCCGTCACCTCACCAGCAGGTCCAGCAACCGCTCGGTCTCCGCCGCCGGGTCCGTGGTCAGGCCGGTGTGCACGGGGCCGGGCTGGACGATCGTGGAGCGAGGGGCGACGAGCCAGCGGAAGCGGCGGCCCGGGTCGTCGGACGCCGCCTGGCCGGCCGCGGGGCCGCCCGCGCACAGGCTCTCCACGGCCCGCAGGGCGGCACGGACCCCGGCCACGTCGGCCCGGGGGTCCAGGGCCAGCAGGCGGGTCTCGTCGAGGTGGGTGCGGGCACCGACGTACGCCTCGGCACGGCAGTAGACGAGGACCCCGGCGTTGACGCACTCGCCGCGTTCGACGCGCGGGACGACGCGCAGGACGGCGTACTCGAAGACGTGGCGGTCCCGGGGCCCGCCCTTGATGATGTGCCGGTCGTTCACTTGAGCCCCTGGATGCGGTCGTGGATGACGGCGGCCCGTGCGAGCAGCGGACGCGCGTAGGCCTGCCTCAGGTCGTCCGGCGCGGCGAAGCCGGGTTCGTCCGTGAGCCAGGCGTCCGGGATCTGCGCGGTGACGTCGGCGAGGAGTTCCTCGGTGACCAAGGGCGCCAACTCGGCGGCGGCGGTGGCGACGTCGGGGGCGAAGGACGCCAGCGCGTGGTCGGAGGCGTCGTACGGGCGGGCGGCGGAGGCCTCCACGCCGGGCCAGTTGTGGTGCCAGATCATCGTCGCGCCGTGGTCGACGAGCCACAGCTCGCCCCGCCACCTCAGCAGGTTGGGGTTGCGCCAGGACCGGTCGACGTTGTTGATCAGCGCGTCGAACCAGACCACCCGGCCGGCCTCCTGAGCGCTCACCGGGAACGCCAGCGGGTCGAAGCCGAGCGCGCCGGAGAGGAAGTCCATGCCGAGGTTGGTGCCGCCGCTGGACCGGAGCAGGCTCTGCACCTGCTCGTCGGGTTCGCCGAGCCCCAGCTCGGCGTCGAGCTCGACGGTGACCAGGCGCGGCATGCGCAGCCCCAGGCGGCGGGCGAGTTCCCCGCAGACCACCTCGGCCACGAGCGTCTTGCGGCCCTGTCCCGCGCCGGTGAACTTCAGGACGTAGGTGCCGAAGTCGTCGGCCTCGACCAGGCCCGGGAGCGAACCGCCCTCACGCAGGGGCGCGATGAAACGGGTCGCGATCACTTCCTTGAGCATCGCCCCAGGTTACTGACGCCGGCGGCCGCCGCGGCGACGGCCTCGCGGCGGCGGGCCGGAACCTGACAGCGAACCGACAGCTCCGCTTTACCCGCGTCCTTCCGCGAACGAGTCAGGATTTCGACATTGTCTGAACAGCCGGTCCCCAGGGGCCGTACCTCTCGGCAGATCACGAACATCCCCGGAAGGAACGTCAGCATGACCAGCGAATCAGTTCAGCCGATGTCGGGACCGAGCCGCCGCACCGTCGTGGCGGCGGTCGGCGCGGCGGGGCTCACCGTGGCGCTGACGGCGTGCGGGTCGGAGGACAACGCGTCCGACCCGTCCACCGAACAGGGCGCCGCCGGCGGCGGCGCGACGAACGAAGGGGGCGGCTCGTCCGCCGGAGCGGGAGCCGGTGGTGCGGCGCTCGCGAAGACCGCCGACATCCCCGAGGGCAGCGGCAAGATCTTCAAGGACGAGAAGGTCGTCGTCTCCCAGCCGGCCGCGGGCGACTTCAAGTGCTTCTCGACGATCTGCACCCACCAGAACTGTCCGATGGTGGACCTCAAGGACGACATCATCTCCTGCACCTGCCACGGCAGTCAGTTCTCCGTCCTCGACGGCAGCGTGAAGAAGGGCCCCGCGGTCAAGCCGCTGGAGGCGAAGCAGGTGACGGTGAACGGCGACTCCATCACGCTGGCCTGATCCCACGCTGACGCTCCAGGCACGCCAGCACCTCGTTCGTGGTCGCGACCGTGGCGACCAGCGCGAGGGTGTGGCGGATCATCGCGGGGGTGTAGTCGGCGGGCACTCCCGCGATGGCGTCCGCCGGGACGACGACGGTGTAGCCGCGGTTCACGGCGTCGAACACGGCGTTGGGTACGGCCACGTTGGCCGAGACCCCGGTGACGATCAGCGTGCGGCAGCCGAGGTTGCGCAGCAGCGGGTCGACGTCGGTGCCCTGCAGGGGCGACAGCCCGTGCAGCCGCCGTACGACGAGGTCCTCCTCGGCGACCTCGATCGGGGCGGCCACCCGCACCGCCGGTGTGCCGGTCAACTGCTGGACGGGCAGGCGCTCGGCGGCCCGGAAGAGGCGGGCGTTGCGGCTGGCGCCGCGGCCGTCGGGGCGGCGCTCGGCGACGGCGTGGACGACCTGGACACCGACGGCGTGGGCGGCGTCCACCAGCCGGGCGATGTTGGCGAGCGCCCCGCCGGCGCGCGCCTGGCCGGCGAGTTCGGGCAGTGCGCTGTCCGTCCCGACGACGCCCTCCTGGCACTCGACGGTGAGCAGCACGGTGGTGTCCGGATCGAGGAGTTCCTTGAGCGCTTGGTACGAGGGCACGTCTCCCCCTGTCGCCGGCGGCTGGGCGGGCGAGCGTAGCCACCGTTGCGCACGGACGGAAGAGCACTCATCCTTTTCTGACGTGATGTCAGAGGATCTCCTCTGACACGACGTGGGAGAAAGAGGGGGCGCATGACCGTCACGCAGCAGCGCAGAGGCCGGAAGATCATGATGACGCCGGGCGAGCTGGACGACTTCCTGGCCGGCCAGCGCACGTGCCGGGTCGCCACGGTGTCGGCCGACGGCGCACCGCACGTGAGCACGCTCTGGTTCGCCTGGGACGGCGCCTCGATGTGGCTGTACTCGGTCGTGCGCAGCAAGCGGTGGACCCAGCTGCGGCGCGACCAGCGAGTGGCGATCGTGGTCGACACCGGCGAGGAGTACGACGAGCTGCGCGGCGCCGAGCTGTCCGGCACGGTCGAGTTCGTGGGCGAGATCCCGCGCACGGGCGAGCTGCGCGCCGAACTGGACGTCCCGGAGACGCTGTTCGCGCGGAAGAACTTCGGCCTGGAGGAGATGCCGCACGACGGGAGGCACGCCTGGGTCCGTCTGACGCCAGAGAAGATCGTCTCCTGGGACTTCCGCAAACTGGCGGGGCAGTAGCTCTCCCCGGAACGTTCAGCCGACGCTCTCCCCCGCCGCCCGCAGGGCCTGCACCGCCGCCCGGATCGACGGGCGGCGGTCCGCGTCCGCGCGCCAGACGACGTAGACGTGCCGCCGGACCCGCTGTCTGAGGGGGACGGTCACGACCCTGGCGGGCACGGGACGACGGCCCAGCACCGGGGCGACGCACACCCCGAGGCCCGCGGCGACCAGCGCGAGCTGCGTGTGGTTCTCGGCGGCACGGTGGCCGATGATCGGCTCGACGCCCTTGGAGCGCAGCGTGAACATCAGCCACTCGTGGCAGAACTCGCCCTCGCCCCAGGTGATCCACTCGTCGCCGGCGAACTCGGCGAGATCCACCTCCGCGCGCTCCGCGAGCCGGTGGTCCACCGGCATGGCGACCTCGGCCGGGTCCTCCAGGATCGATGCCTTGACCAGCCCGTCGGGCAGCGCCATCGGCTTGTTGTACCAGTCGAGCACCACGGCGAGGTCGAGGTCCCCGCGCACGACTCCGGGGATGCTCTGCTCCGGTTCGAGCTCGCAGGAGTGCAGCCGGAGCGCGGGATGCCGCTCGCGCAGCGCGGTCACCGCGTGGGGGAACAGGCCGCGTGCGGCTGTCGGGAACGCCGCGAGTCTGAGCTCGCCGACGACCTGCCCGCGCTGCGCCTCCAGGTCGGACTGGGCGAGTTCGACCTGGGACAGGATGCGCGCGGCGTGCTCGGCGAGCAGCCGCCCCGCATCGGTGAGCCGCACTCCCCGGCCGTTCTTGGCGAGGAGCTGCTGGCCGACCTCCCGTTCCAGCTTGGACAGCTGCTGCGAGACGGCGGACGTGGTGATGTGCAGCCCCTCGGCCGCGCCGCTCACCGAGCCGTGCCGGGCGAGGGCGTCGAGGGTGCGCAGACGCTCCAGGTTCAACATGTAAGCAATGCTACGCAGTACCGGGTGCGAAATCTCGATTGTGCTACGAGGTTCCGGTGCCGCATCGTGGTTGGCATGAGCACCGTCACCACCTCGCCCGGGCAGGCCGCCACCGCCCCGTCCGCGCCGCCCCGCCGCCGCCTCGACTGGCGCCTCCGGTTCGCCGCCCTGTCCCTGATCTGGGGCTTCAGCTTCCTCCTCATCAAGGTGGGCACCGGGGGGTACGCGCCGTTCCAGGTGACGCTCGGCCGACTGGTGTTCGGCACGGCGGTGCTGGCCGCCGCGATGGCGGTGCGCCGCGAGCGGCTGCCGCGCGGGGCCCGCGTCTGGGGGCATCTGGCGGTCGCCGCGTTCCTGCTGAACGCCCTGCCCTTCTCGCTGTTCGCCTACGCCGAGCTGACCATTCCGTCCGCGCTGGCGGGCATCTGCAACGCGACGTCGCCGCTGTGGGGCATGGCGCTGTCGCTGGTCGCACTGTCGGAGGACCGGCCGACCCGGGTGCGGGTCGCGGGACTCGGGCTGGGCTTCCTCGGCGTGCTCACGGTGCTGGGCGCCTGGCAGGGCTTCCACGGCCTGGACGCCACCGGGACGGCACTGGCCCTGCTCGCCTCCCTCAGCTACCCGATCGGCTGGATCTACGTCCGCCGCACCCTGGCCGGCACCGGCCACTCGCACCTGTCGATGACCGGCGCCCAGCTGCTGCTCGCGACGGTCCAGCTGGCCGTCGTCACCCCGCTGTTCACCACCCTGCCCACCCGCGTCTCCGTCGTGCCGCTACTGGCGATCGCCGCCCTGGGCGCGCTGGGCACGGGTCTCGCGGTCCTTCTCCAGTACGGCCTGGTCGCCGAGGTCGGCCCGACGACCGCCCAGATGGTCACGTACTTCACCCCGGTCATCGCCACGGCCGCGGGCGTCGCCCTCCTCGGCGAGACGCTCACCTGGTCGACACCGGTCGGTGCGGTGATCGTGCTGACGGGGGCAGCACTCACACAGATGCGGCCGAAGCCCCGGCCGGCGCCTCAGCCGTAGCTCCGCACGTGCTTCCGGCACGGAGACCGTGTCCCAGCCGCAACTCCGTGCCACGCCTCAGCCGCAGCCGGCGCAGGGCCCGAGGGCCAGGGCCGCGCCTCAGCCGCAGCCGGCGCAGAGCCCGAAGGCCAAGCCGCGCCACAACCGCAGCCGGCGCAGGACCCAAGAGCCAACGCCGCGCCACAACCGCAGCCGGTACAGAGCCCAAGGCCAAGGCCGCAGCCGGCGCAGGACCCAAGAGCCAACGCCGCGCCACAGCCGTAGCCCGGCACGGGCAGGAGAACCAAACCGACTCCCAGTCCCACCCCCGCGCAAGACTCCCGCACCGAGGCCCTGCCTCAGCCAAACCCACCCAGAGCCCGAGGACCAACACCGCGCCTCAGGGCATAGCCCAGCGCCGGCCCGAGAACCCAAACCGCCGGCGCCCAGTCACACCCCCACGCAAGGCTCCCGCACCGAGGCCACGCCCCAGCCACAGCCCACCCAGACCCCGAGAACCCACGCCGCGCCTCAGCCACAACCCGGCGCCGGCACGAGAACCCGAGCCGGTCTCAGTCGTAGCTGCGCGCGGGGGCGGGCCCGGCGGCTGAGGCGATCGCGTCGGCCAGCGTCTCGATCTCGGCCCCGGCGAGCGTCGAGACGGTGACCCGGATGCCGGGCGGCGCGTTCAGCCGGAAGCGGGCCCCGGGGGCCACCGCCCAGCCGGCGTGCAGCAGCCGGGCGACGGCACCGGTCTCGTCCGGCACGGGCACCCACACGTTCATGCCGCTGCGTCCGTACGCCGCGACACCGCGCCGTTCCAGCGCGCCGATCAGCGCGTCCCGCCGCCGCCCGTACGACGCCGCCACCTCGGCCGTGTCCACCGCGCCGTCGGCCCACAGCCGCACCAGGGCCCGCTGCATCAGCCGGCTGACCCAGCCCGGTCCGAGCCGGTGCCGCCCGCGGACCCGGTCGACGGTGACGGCGTCCCCGGTGAGCAGGGCGAGACGCAGATCGGGCCCGTAGGCCTTGGCGGCCGAGCGAACGAACGCCCAGTGGCGAGTGACTCCGGCCAGCGGGTGCAGCGGCACGTCGACGATGCCGTGGCCGTGGTCGTCCTCGATCAGCAGGACCTCCGGGTGCTCCCGGAGCACGGCGCGCAGGGCACGCGCCCGAGGAGCGCTCACCGCGGCGCCGGTCGGGTTCTGCGCCCGGTCCGTGACGATCAGGGCCCGTGCCCCGGCCTCCAGCGCCCGCCGCACGTCCTGCGCGCAGGGGCCCTCGTCGTCGACGCCGACGGGGACGATCCGCAGTCCGAGCGCGGGCACGAGATCGAGCGTGCGACCCCAGCCAGGATCCTCGACGGCGACGGTGTCGCCGGGCTTGAGGTGGGCCGCCAACACCCGTTCGACTCCGTCGAGGGCCCCGGAGACCACGGCGAACGGCCCGTCCGGCACCCCGTCGGCGTCGAGGCCGGCCCGCGCGATCCGGGCCAGCTCCGGTTCCACTGCGGTGTCCCCATAGAGCACGGGCGCCCGGTCGCCCTCGGCGGCCGCCGCCGCGAACGCGCCCGCGAGCGGCGGCAGCAGCGCCGGGTCCGGATTGCCCTGCGCGACGTCCCGCACGCCCTCGGGGACGTCCACCCTGATGTGGTCCCGTCCGGTCGTCGCCGGTGCGGGCCGCACCCGGCTACCGCGCCGGCCCGCGGTCTCGATGACCCCACGCTCGCGCAGGGTCCGGTACGCGGCAGCGACCGTGTTGGGGTTCACCCCCAGCCGCTCCGCCAACTCCCGCATAGGAGGCAGCAGTTGACCCGGCCGCAGCTCACCTGCGCCCACCGCGCGCTCGATGCTCGCGGAAATGTCCGCTGCGCGACGCCCACTGATCCGATACTCTCCTAGCACAAAGTTGATTATGCACTAGTGCAATGGAGAGCGCCATGCAGGGGACCGCGCAGACGCCGTCGCAGCCCGACACCGGCTACACCCCGACCGACCGCACCGTCCCCACCCGCTCCCCGGACCGGGCCTCGTACGACAGGGACATGGTGCACGCGATACTCGACGAGGCGTACGTCTGCCATCTCGGCTTCGTCCGCGACGGGGCGCCGGTCGTCCTGCCCACGCTCTACGCCCGGGTCGGCGAGCGGCTGTACGTGCACGGCTCCACGGGCTCGCGTCCGCTGCGGGCGGCCGGACAGGCCGACCCGGGCCTTGCGGTCTGCGTGACGGTCACGCACGTCGACGGACTGGTCCTGGCCCGCTCGGCCTTCCACCACTCGATCAACTACCGCTCCGTGGTGGTGCACGGCGTCGCCCACGACGTGACGGACCCCGAGGAGAAGCGGCAGGCGCTGGACGCGCTGGTCGACCACGTCGTGCCCGGCCGCTCCGCCGACTCACGGCCCGCCAACAAGAAGGAGCTGGCCGCCACCGCGGTGATCCGCCTGGATCTGGACGAGGTCTCCGCGAAGCTGCGCACCGGCGGCGTGAACGACGAACCGGAGGACCTCGCCCTCCCCCACTGGGCCGGCGTCGTCCCGGTGGGGCGCACCTACGGCACGCCGATCCCCGACCCGGGCCTCGCCCCCGGCACCGAACTGCCCGCCTACCTCGAAACCCTGTGATGCTGATCCACCCCTGGGACGCGCCCCGCGACGACACCGAGTGGCAAGGGTGGCTGGCCGGTCACGACTTCGGCCAGCTCGCAGTCAACGGCCTGCCGGGCGAACCGCCCCACGTCCAGCCCCTGCACTTCGCCTACGACGCCGCACGCGGCGAGGTCGTCACCCACCTCGCCCGTCCGAACCCCCTCTGGCACGCGCTGGAGGCCTCTGCGGACGTCCTGCTGAGCGTGGTCGACGACTACGTGTTCGTACCCGGCCCCTGGCAGGCCGCCCCGGACGTCCCGGCGGAGCACGGCACCCCGACGAGCTTCTACACGGCCGTCCAGCTCCGCTGCCGCGCCCATGTCGTGGACGACCCGGCGGAGAAGGCCGCGCTGCTCAACCGCCAGGTCGACCACTTCCAGCCGCGGGGCGGCTCCGCACGGGCAGCGGCGGGCGAGGCCCCGTACGGCAGGATGCTCGCCGGCATCCGCGGACTGCGCCTCGAAGTGACGGACGTACGAGCGAAATTCAAGTACGCGAACCACAAACCCGCCGAGGTCCGGGACCGGATCGCCGCGGGCCTCACGGCCCGCGGCGGTCCGGGCGACTCGAGGGCCCGCGATCATCTCCTGCACAGGCGGCAGGTGTAGGCCGCGAGGCCCGCCTCACACGGCCATCACCGGCTCCTCGCGCGTCCGGGCACCTCGCGCCTCCTCCACCGCGAGGCCCGCCACCGAGCCGAGCATCAGCAGGGTCCCGGCCAGCGTCGCCGCCGTGAGGTGCTCGCCGAGCAGGACGACGGCGAGCACCGCAGCGCTCACCGGTTCCAGCAGCATGATCACCGAGACGGTGGCGGACCGCACGACGGCCGCGCCCGCGAAGTACAGGCCGTAGGCGAGCGCGGTGGGGACGGCTGCGACGTAGACCAGCAGGAGCAGGAGCCGGCCGGGCTCCGCGGTGTGCGGCAGCAGTCCCTCCGCCAGGGCGAACGGCAGCAGGCACAGGCTCGTGACGGCGAAGGCCCCGGCGGTCCGGGAGGCGTCGGCCTCGCCGTCGCGGCCCCACCGGCGGGTGAGCAGCGTCATCACGCAGTACCCGGCCGCGGACAGCAGAGCGAGCAGCACACCCACGGGGCGTACGGTCGTGCCCCCGCCGCCGAGGACGAGAACCGCGAGCCCGGCGAGGGCACCCACGACGGCGACGGCGCCGCCCCGGCCGAGCCGCTCGGCCAGGGTCAGCCGGGCGCCGAGCGCGATGAGGACGGGCCCGGCGCCCAGGGTGACGACGGTGGCCACGGCGAGGCCGGTGGCGGAGACGGCCGCGAAGTACGCGGTCTGGAAGACGGCGAGCCCGAGCCCGGTGATCCCGGCCCGCAGCGCGCGGCGGCCGAGCGGTTCACGCACGGGGGCCTTGGCGCCCGGCCGCAGCAGGCGGACCGCGAGCAGCAGTACGAGACCTGCGGCGCAGCGCCAGAAGGAGAGGGCGACGGGCCCCATGTCACTGGCCCGGTAGACCAAGGAGGCGGCCGCGCCCGCGGTGCCCCAGGCGACACCGGCGACGATCAGATAGAGGAGGCCTCGCCCGATGGGCAGGCCGGAGGCAGTGTTCGACACGCGTTCTCTCCGCAGACGCGCACGAGGCTCGCTCATGACGAGCGGCGGCCGGTGCGCGGAAGTTCGGGAAGGACCCCGGGTCGGTCGGATCGGGGGTCCATGGACTTCGTCTGCGGGCAGCACCGTTGTGCGCGGCGGCGAGTCGCCGGGCGCGGTTTCTCCGGAGGGCCCGCCTCAGGCGGCCGGAGGCGGAAGAACGAGTGCGTTCGAAGGCATGATCGACACCTTATGCGCTGGTCCCGCGCCTGGACAACTCCCTTTCGGGGCCGCCGCTCGCGACCGGCCGCTCGGAACCCTTCGAGGGCGTCGAGGACTGCGCGATGAACGCGCCCACCAGCACGATCGCCCCACCGGCGATCTGCGGCGCCGAGAGGTGCTCGCCGAGCAGGACCCAGGCCAGGACGGTGGCGATGACCGCTTCGAGGCAGGCCACGACTCCCGCGACCTGCGGGGAGAGCCGGCGCACGGAGACCACACCGGTGACATAGGCGACGACCGTGGCGACGAGGACGATCCAGGCCAGCAGGACGACGGCGGCGACGGGCCTGCCGTCCATGCTCGCGGTGCCCTGGAGCACCGACCAGTCCATGGTCCAGGGCCGGGCGACGACGGTCAGCACGGCCGCGCCGACGAGCAGCCCGTAGGCGATGACACCGAGCGGATCGGGCGCCTCGTCCCCGGCGTCGCTGCCCTGGTCGGACAGGACGAAGTAGCCGACCTGACAGCAGGCCGCGCCCAGCGCCAGCAGCAGTCCGAGGGCGTCGAAGCCGAGCCCCGACCAGACCTCGACGACACAGGCGAGTCCGCCGACCGCGAGCACGACACCGACCGCTGCGGCACGCGTCACGGGCCGCTTCTGCACGAACCGCACCCAGCCCAGCACCAGCGCGGGCGCAAGGTACTCGATGAGCAGCGCCACCCCGACGGGGATTCGGGAGAGCGCGGCGAAGTAGCAGGCCTGGACACCGGCGACGGCGAGCAGTCCGAACCCGGCGAGCAGCCCGGGGCGCCGGCGCAGCAGGGCGCGGTGCCGCACGGCGAGCGGCAGCATGACCAGGGCCGCCCCGGCCACCCGCAGCCACACCACGTGCAGCGGGTCCAGGCCCGCCTCGATCAGTGGCTTGGCCGCGACACCGGATCCGCCGAAGGCCACCGCGGACAGGAGCGCGAGGCCGAGCCCCACACCCCTGCCGCGCCCGCTCGCGCTGCTGTCAGAGGTACGCACCGGCACATGATGGCAGGCCATGACAGGAGCGTCATCCCCTATGGCACCTGTCTCACACCATGGACGGGGCGTACAGCCCCGCGCCCTGCGACTCAGCGAACGACCCCGCGCCGCGCGGCTCAGCGACCGGCTTCGCCGCACTCCTCGGTGATGCCGGACCGGTCGCCAGGCCGGGCGAGCACCTCGCGCGGGTCGATGCCGGCCCGTTCGAGCACCTCGACCGCGCGTGCCTGCGGGTCGACGACGATCGCCGCGAGCAGGTCGATGCCACGGGCCGGTCCGCCACGCTCGGCGGCGCGTTCGCAGGCGTACTCCATGCACGCGGCGGCGAGCGGGGAGAAGCCCGCCGTCTCCGTCACCACGGGGACCGCGCCGGAGTCCTCGACACCGCTCTGCCAGCGCAGGCCGTAGCCGATGCTGCGCTGGACGAGATAGCCGAGCAGCCGCGCGATCTGCGGCCCGTCACCGAAGACGGCACGCGCCTCGGGGTCGGACTCCAGCAGCGAGTGGAGCAGATGGGCGGTGTCGATCTGCCGGTCCCCGTCCCGGACGGCCCGGCGCCGGGCACCGCCGACCACCGACGCCAGCTCGTCACTGAGCCTGGCATCGTTGTCCACGCGCTGAATGCCGTGCTCATGGGCCGACTGCCGGGGGAAAGGGGAGTGCACATCCCCTACCTCATCAGCCCCGCGGGCCCGGGTCATCCCCGGCGGGAAGCATCTTCGCGTCCCACGGGAAGTGGACTCCACCGGCCGGAATCTCCTCCTTGCGGAGGAGATCTGGCAGATTCGGCGGGAGACACCAACCTGCTGACAGTTCGTCAGTCTTGAACATTGCGGCCGTCACCACTACGTTCCGCGACACCCAGCCCGACACGAAGAGGTGGTCGCATGGCCGAAGTCAGCGCGGAGGCACAGATCGGGGCGCCGGCCGAGAAGGTGTGGGCGAGGCTCACGGACTGGTCCGCGTACGGCGAGTGGAACGTGACCCACACGAGCTTCCCGGCAGGCGGCCCGGAACCCCTCGAGGTGGGCGCGACGTTCCAGGAGAACATGCGGCTCATGAACTTCCCGGCCGAGGTGGCGTGGACCGTGGAGGAACTGGAACCGGCGCGTGTGCTCGCCATCCGCGGCAAAGGCCCGATGGCGGTGACCGTCGCGACGCGCTACACCCTCACACCTGGCGGCGACGCCACGACCGTCCGCATCGACGGCGAGTTCACGGGCGCGACGGTGTCCCTGATGGCGGGCAAGCTCAAGGACTCGGCCACGGCGGCCCTGCACGAGTCGCTGCGCAGGCTGGACGGGCTGGTGACCTGACACCCGGCACGCCGAAGCGCCCCCGGACCACTCCGGGGGCGCTTCTTCTCCTACGGGGGTTCAGCCCTCGTCCACGGGGGCTCAGTCCTCGTCGGCGAGGATCAGATACAGCTTCTTGCGGGCATCGTTGACGACGCCGAGCGCCTTCTCCCGCTGCTCCTTGCTGCCCGTCTTCCAGACCTGGCCGAAGGCCTCCATCAGACCGAAGCCGGCCTGGCGGATCTCGCCGAGCGCCTCCCAGTCGACCCCGCGGGAGGCCTCCTCCCAGGGCGCCTCGGGCCCTTCCCCGGCAGCCTCGCGGCCCGCCTCGGTGAGCGAGAACAGCTTCTTGCCGCCCTCGGACTCACTGATGATCAGCCCCTCGTCCTCCAGCAGCTGAAGGGTGGGGTACACCGAGCCGGGGCTGGGCTTCCACGCTCCGCCGCTGCGCTCGGCGATCTCCTGGATCATCTCGTAGCCGTGCATCGGCCGGTCCTTCAGCAGGGCCAGGATCGAGGCGCGTACGTCACCGCGCCGCGCCCTCCCCCTCGGCCCCCCGCGACCTCGCCCACCCCACGAGCCGGGACCGAAGCCCGGTCCGCCGGGGCCACCCGGGCCGCCCGGCCCGAAGGGACCGAAGGCCGCGCGCATCCCTTCGAAGCCACCCCGACCGTGATGCGGGCCGCCGTGTCCATGTCCACGCTCGAATCCGTGGGTACGCATTACCAACCACTTCCATTCCATCGTTGATCTGTCGCGATGCTTCAACGATATATCGGTAAACCTTGTTCGACAAGGCCCGGCCGGCGTGGCCCGCCCGCCAGAACCGGGCCGGCACTCGCGCATTGGCCTTGGCCCGCGGCTTCATGGGAGCCATAGCGTCGGGGCATGCGGATTCGAATCGTCGACGCCTTCACCGATCGCCCCTTCTCCGGCAACCCGGCCGGGGTCCTGCTCCTGACCGGCGCGGACGCCTTCCCGGACGACACCTGGCTGCGACACGTCGCCCTGGAGGTCAACCACGCCGAGACGGCCTTCGCCCACCCGCTCCCCGAGGGCGCCGAGGCCGACTGGGCGCTGCGCTGGTTCACTCCGGCCACGGAGGTCGCGATGTGCGGCCACGCGACCCTCGCCACCGCCCACGTCCTGCACACGACCGGCGCCCACGAGGGCCCGGTGCGGTTCGCCACCCGCAGCGGCGTCCTCGTCGCCACGCCCGCCGCGGACGGCTCCGTCACGCTGGACTTCCCGACGGCCCCGCTCACCCGGGTCGACCCGCCCGGCGGCCTGGCCGAAGCCCTGGGCACCGAGCCGCTCACGGTCCTCGACACCGGCCCGAACGTGGGTGACCTGCTCGTCGAGGTCGCCGACGAGAAGACGGTGCACGCCCTCGCCCCCGACCTGAAGGCCCTCGCCGCCCACTCCGAGCGCGGCGTCATCGCCACCGCCCGCGCCGAGGACCCCGCCCGTGGCTACGACTTCGTCTCGCGCTGCTTCTTCCCGAACGCCGGCATCGACGAGGACCCGGTGACCGGCAGCGCCCACACCGCACTCGCCCCGTTCTGGTCCGAGCGCCTCGGCCGCCCCCGCCTCACCGGACTCCAGGCCTCAGCCCGCTCCGGCCGCGTCCGCACGGAGCTGCGCGGCGACCGCACCCTGCTGACCGGCAGGGCGGTCACCGTCATCGAGGGCGAGCTGCTGGCCTGAGACGAGCGAAGGGGCGTACGACGGTGTCGTACGCCCCTTCGCCGACTGCTTCACGCCGTTGGCAGCCAGCCCACCTTGCCCGCCAGCAGCGCGTACCCGACGAACGCCCCGATGTCGAGCAGCGAGTGGGCCACCACAAGCGGGCCGACGCGCCCCCACCGGCGGTAGAGGTAGACGAAGACGACGCCCATGACCATGTTCCCGATGAAGCCGCCGATGCCCTGGTAGAGGTGGTACGAGCCGCGCAGCACGGCACTGCCGGCCAGCGCGGCCGTCGGCGTCCAGCCCAGCTGCCCCATGCGGCGCAGCAGATAGCCGACGACGATCACTTCTTCGAGCACGGCGTTCTGGATCGCCGAGAGGATCAGCACCGGGTACTTCCACCACACCCCCGGCAGCGCCTCGGGCACCACGGTGAGGTTGAAACCGAGACCGCGGGCCGCGAGGTAGAAGGCGATGCCCGTGCTGCCGATGACGGCCGCGATCGCCGCTCCGCGCCCGAGGTCGGGCCACGGGCGGGTGCGGTCGAAGCCGATCGAACGCAGACGCGCGTTCTCGCGCAGCAGGAAGTGCGCGACGAGCGCGACGGGTACGAGCGCCGTGGTGATCCCGAAGAGCTGCCAGGCGAGGTCGAGCCAGGGCCGGCCGGGCGCGGCCGAGGCGTTCATCGTGGTCGCCTGGTCCTTGAGCCCGCCCGGCTTGGTGACCGACCCGATGAAGCTGATCAGCGCGGACACTCCGCTCGCGCCCAGCGACAGCGCGAGGACCAGCAGCGTCTCGTTGATGAGCATCCGCCGTGAGAGTCCCTGCTGGGGAATGGAATCGCCCACCGGGCTCGCCTCCGCCTGCACACCCGCCTCCACTTCACCGATCTGTCGGATCAGTATGGCGGCAGCGGGATGTCACCCCGGCGGCGGGCGTCAGCCCAGCGACACCGGCTCCGGCAGACCCACCGGCCAGCTGTGCACCGGGGCGCCCCGGTGCATCAGCTCGCGGTAACGCCGGGTCGTGGCGGCCAGCGCGGCATCCCGGGACAGGCCCGCGTCCAGTGCCTTGTGGAAGGTGGCGGCCTGCCAGCTCGCCCCGTTCACCCGGCGCCGGCACCGTTCCTCGATCACGCCCAGGTACAGGTCCCGGTCGGCCGGCTCGACACCCCAGGCGTCCAGCCCGGCCTCGGCGAGCGGCAGCAGTTCGTCGCGGATCAGGCTCACCGCGTCGACCTGGGTGGTGCCGCTGTACCGGCCGCGCCGGGGCCAGGTGAAGCGGGCGTCGATGCCGTCCTTGCACGCGGCGTCGAAGTTGGCGGCGGCCGCCTCGAACGGCAGCCGGGTCCACACCGGCCGGGACTCCTCGGCGAGAGCCCGGACGACGCCGTAGAAGAAGGCCGCGTTGGCGATCACGTCGATGACGGTGGGCCCGGCCGGCAGGACGCGGTTCTCCACGCGCAGGTGCGGGACGCCGTCGGCGATGCCGTAGACCGGGCGGTTCCAGCGGTAGATCGTGCCGTTGTGCAGGACGAGTTCGGCGAGCGACGGCGTGCCGCCCTGGTCGAGCACCTTCAGCGGGTCCTCGTCGTCGCAGATCGGCAGCAGGGCCGGGTAGTAGCGCAGGTTCTCCTCGAAGAGGTCGTACGCCGAGGTGACCCAGCGTTCCCCGAACCAGGTGCGCGGCCGGACGCCCTGGGCCTGGAGCTCGGGCGGGCGGGTATCGGTGGACTGCTGGAACAGCGGGGGCCGCGACTCGCGCCACAGCTCGCGGCCGAAGAGGAAGGGCGAATTGGCGCCGACGGCGATCTGCGCGGCGGCGACCGCCTGGGCCGCGTTCCACACGTCGGCGAAGCGGGCCGGGGTGACCTGGAGGTGCAGTTGCACGGAGGTGCAAGCGGCTTCCGGCGCGATGGACTTCGAGGTGCAGCTCAGGTGCTCCACGCCGTTGATGTCGAGGGTGAACTCCTCGCCGCGGGCGGCCACGATCTGGTCGTTGAGGAGGGTGTACCGGTCGACGTCGGAGAGGTTCGACGACACCAGGTCGTCACGGTCGAGAGTCGGCAGAATACCGATCATCACAATACCCGCGTCGACCTCGCCGGCTTTCCGGTCGGCATATGCCAGTGACGTGCGGAGTTCCTCGGCGAGACGGTCGAATACCCGGCCCCCCAGACGGTGTGGGGGAATGTTGACTTCCAGGTTGAACATGGCGAGTTCTGTTTGGAAATCGCGGCTCGCGATACGTTCGAGGACTTGCCCGTTCAACATTTTCGGCATGCCGTCGGCGCCCGCGAGATTCAACTCGATCTCCAGCCCCATGAGGTTCTTGGGGCGATCGAACCGCTGCTCCGCCAGGAGTCGCTCCAAGCCCGTCAGGCACTGACGCAGCTTGTCGCGGTAGCGCTGGCGATCGGACAGGTCGAACCGGCCTGCCACGACCTTCTCCCCCATCGAGGCGTCCCTTCTCGGATGATGCGGGCCGGGATCCGGCCGCCGGGGTCCCGGTCACGTGGAGGATGCCCAGCGAAAGCGATCGATAACGTCCCGGGCGGACCCGGCGGCCGCTACGCTGGTCACAAGTGACCGGTGGCACATTCACTCGGCATGACGCAGAGGCCAGGTTTCGGGACCCGGGAACTCGTGAAAAACGCCGACGAGAATGGGCCGACCGGTTCGCGGGCATTCGCCGAGGTCATCGCCGTGCACCCCCGTCTTGAATCGGGATAATTCTCGCGTATCGCCGACCGAATGTACCCTTGTTCTACTCACCGGAAACGGCTAGACGAAACACAGTCTGAACCCGTGTCGTATAAACTCCGCGAACAAGGCAGAAGGTTGGCGCCCACGGTCGATGGGTCCTGGCGTCCAGGCGACGCGGACCCCACCCCCCTCTCGTTCACGACCCGGCCCCTGCCTCTCTGACCCTCGTGAGCTGACAGCGCCGTCCGCCCCCGCCCTCGCGCCACCGTGCCTTTGAATGAGAGGCGACTCACCATGCCGCTGCATGTCCCTCCGGCTCCCGCGCCCGCACTCCGTTCCGTCCTCACTGCGCTCTCCTCTCCCACCGCGGTCCGCGAAGCCCGAACTCCCTCCCTGCTCGGCATCCAGGGACCCGCCACACCCGAGCTCCCCCTGCCCGTGCACGTCCTCGACCACGTGACGGCCGAGGGCGTGTCCGCGACCCGGCTGGCCGGGTGGCGCTTCCTGATCCGCTGCGGCGACCGCGCCGTGGCCGCGGCGGACACCATGCTGACCCCCGACGGCTGGGCCTTCTCCCACTTCTTCGAGGGCCCGTACATCACCTCCACCGAGCGCGCCCTGCGCCAGGCCGAGACGATGCCGCAGCCGTACCAGCCCCGGCTGCTGTCGGTGCCCGGCCTGTACATGCTGACGCTCTGGCTGCATGAGGACTGCACCGCGGACGGTGCCGTCGGCCACCCCGCCGCCACCGATCTGCTCGTCCCGCTGGCGCCCGCACCCCCCGGCATCGCGGCCCATCGCCCGCACCGCGTCGCCGAACTCCTCCCGGTGCTGACCCACCGGGTGACCCCCACGAGACTGCTCGGCTCACCCGCCTGAAGCGTCGCGCGGCTTCTGCGGACCCCGTCGCCGAATTCCGGCGGCGGGGTCGTTCATTTACCGCCCGGCCGCTCGCACGATCGCCTTTCCGCTCACTCGATCGCTCGTCCGAGCACTCAATGGCTCGTACGAGCCGGAATGGCCGTCGACCCGAGCGGACTAGCCCCATCCGACCACTGCGAACCACCCGAAGGGACACCCCAGTTGGGATGAACCGTCCGCGCGGGTGGATGCGTCATCAACCTGTGAGAAGCGGTGCCGCGAAATACCTGCGGATCGACGCTCGTGGGGCAACACTGGGTTCCGACGATTTACACAACGGGGGGCGGCCATGAACGACACTTCTAGCCGCGGAACAGACACGACAGCCGACTCAGTCAACTCGGACGACTCAGCCTCGTCGTCCGTCTCTACCCAGCGAAAGATCCCACCCATGTGCCAGCACCAGACCCAGTGCCCCTCAGC
The DNA here is from genome assembly GCF_004803895.1 of Streptomyces hawaiiensis. Lineage (NCBI taxonomy): Bacteria > Bacillati > Actinomycetota > Actinomycetes > Kitasatosporales > Streptomycetaceae > Streptomyces > Streptomyces hawaiiensis. The sequence goes on from NZ_CP021978.1 coordinate 1,506,688, forward strand.
CGACTCCGCCGACCGGGAGTCCGCCCGCCTCGTGGCGCACCACCCGGAACAGGGATGGAGCCTGCTGTGCAACGGCGTGGTGCTCTTCGAGGACACCGGCGAGCTGCTGCCGGACGGCCGGGCCATCGCCCCGCACCGTCCGCTGGCCGGCCAGGTGATGACGGCCGCCTGAGGCCGCTCGGCGGGGCGTCGCCCCGCCGGTCTGACATGAGGGGCCGGCCGCAGGACACCCTGCGAACCGGCCCCGACGCATGTCCGGGGGCCGTCACGCACCGTCACCCCCCGCGACGTCCCGTTCCCGGCCCGGACGCCTTCCCACGGATGCCCGTTTTCCGGAAGACTCCTGGAAGTTTCGCGGTCACCGTCGACGGAGGTGGGGCAAGTGGGAGCACGTGGGGCCGACGCCGAGGGCAAGGTCACGATCACGGAGATCGCCCGGCAGGCCGGCGTGTCCGTACCGACCGTGTCCCGGGTCGTCAACGGCCGGTCCGACGTGTCGCCGCAGACCCGGGCCCGGGTCGAGGACCTGCTGCGCCGGCACGGTTACCGCAAGCGTCCCGCGGCCCCGGGCGCCCGCGCCTCCCTGCTCGACCTCGTCTTCAACGACCTCGACAGCCCCTGGGCCGTGGAGATCATCCGCGGGGTCGAGGAGGTCGCGCACGCCGCCGGGGTCGGCACGGTGGTGTCGGCCATCCACGGGCGTTCCGGTGACGCCCGCGAGTGGATGCGCAACCTGCGGGCCCGCGCCTCCGACGGCGTCATCCTCGTGACCTCCGCCCTGGATCCGACGCTGCACGAGGAGCTGCGGATCCTCGGCGTGCCCCTGGTGGTCGTCGACCCGGCGGGCTCCCCCGCCCTGGACGCCCCCACGATCGGCGCCGCGAACTGGTCGGGCGGCTTGGCGGCCACCGAGCACCTGCTGTCCCTCGGCCACCGCAGGATCGGCCTGATCGCCGGCCCGCCCCGCCTGCTGTGCTCCCGGGCCCGGCTGGACGGCTACCGCGCGGCCCTGGAGGGCGCCGGCATCACGCCGGACGCGTCCCTCGTCGTCCCCGGCGACTTCCGCCCCGAGTCCGGATTCACCGCCTGCACCACCCTGCTCGACCTGCCCGAGCCGCCGACCGCCGTGTTCGCGGCCAGCGACCAGATGGCACTCGGCGCGATCGAGGCACTGCGCCGGCGCGGGCTGCGGGTGCCCGAGGACATGAGCGTGGTCGGTTTCGACGACCTTCCGGAAGTGCGCTGGTCGGCTCCGCCCCTGACGACGGTCCGCCAGCCCCTGGCCGACATGGGCAAACTGGCCGTCCGCACGGTGCTCCGTCTCACCCGCGACGAACAGCCGGACTCGCCGCGTGTGGAGCTGGGCACCGACCTGGTGGTCCGGGCCAGCACGGCACCACCGGCCTGAAGCCCGGCACCAGCGGATGGCGCCCCACCGCCCCCTGTACGGCAGGGCGCCACCCACCCCCGCTACCGTCCCCGGAGCGCCTCACGGATCGCGAAGTACGCGGGCTTCCGCCGCAGTTCCTCGTCCCACGGCAGGGCCGCGCCCTCGCCCGGGAAGAACGCCGGGATCCAGGAGTACTTGTCGGTGTAGTCCCACAGGGTGATTCCGACGCACCGGCGGACCGCCAGGCACGCCTCGGTCAGGTCGCCGTACCACTCGGCCTGCTGGGCCAGCTTCTCCTCGGTCGCGGGCAGCTGCATCCGGATGTCGACCTCGGTCAGCGAGGTGTCGAGACCGAGCCGGGAGAAGCGGCGGAGGTTGTCCTCCAGGGTGGTCGGATAGCCGTACTGCAGGGCGAGATGGGCCTGGAGGCCGATGCCGTGCAGTGGGACGCCCTGAGCCTTCAGCTCCTTGGCCAGCTTGTAGTACGCGTCGCTCTTCGGGCCGATCCCCTCGATGTTGTAGTCGTTGAGGTACAGCTTGACGCGCGGATCGGCCTGGTGCGCCCAGCGCAGCGCGTCGGCGATGTAGCCGGGGCCGAGCGTCTTGTAGAAGACCGACTCGCGGTACGTACCGTCCTCGTTGAACGCCTCGTTGACGACGTCCCAGGCGAACACCTTGCCCCGGTAGTGCCGTACCTCCGTCTGGACATGCTTCTTCAGCACGGCCCTCAGCTCCGGGGCCGTCCACTCCCTGCCCGTGAGCCACCCGGGCAGCTGGCTGTGCCAGACCAGGGTGTGGCCGCGTACCTTCTGCCGGTTGGCCCGGGCGAGGTTCACGATCTCGTCGCCCTGGGAGAAGTCGAACACGCCCTGCTGGGGCTCGGTCGCGTACCACTTCATGCCGTTGCCGGGCGTGATCTGGTCGAACTCGCTGCCGAGCAGGGCCTTGTACGGCCCGTCGACGAGCTCGGGGTTGTCGGTGGCGCTGCCGAAGTAGCGGCCGTGCCGCTGGGCGAGGTCGGCGAGGGTGGGCTGCTGGTGACCCGCTTGGGCGGGAGTGCCGGCTCCGATGCCGGCGGCGACCAGGAGCGCGGCGACGGTGCTGACGAGTCTCAGACGGGTGGTGCGCATGGTGCGACTCCTCACGACAGGTGGGTGGGTAGAGCCGTACGTTCGCGGCGCGTGTCAGCCCTTGGTGGCGCCGGCGGTGAGGCCGCCGACGAGCTGGCGCTCGGCGACCGAGTAGAAGGCGAGGGCGGGGACCATGGCCAGCACCAGATAGGCGAAGACCTTGGCGTACTCCGCGGAGTACTGCCCCTGGAACTGCTGGACGCCGATCGGCAGCGTCCACCACTGCGAGTCGGTGAACACGAGCAGCGGCAGGAAGAAGTTGTTCCAGCTGGTGACGACGGCCAGCACGGAGACGGTGCCGAGCGCGGGCCGGGCCATGGGCAGCAGCACCCGCCAGAAGAAGCCGAACGAGCTGCACCCGTCGAGCGTGGCCGCCTCCTCCAGCTCGCCGGGGATCTGCCGGAAGAAGCCGCGCAGGATGATGATCGTCATCGGCAGTCCGAACGCGGCCTGCGGCAGGATCACGCCGAGGGGGTTGTCCAGCAGGTCCAGGGAGCGCAGCAGCAGGAACAGCGGCAGGGCCGCCACCGCGAACGGGAACATCAGCCCCATGGTGAACAGCGTGAACAGCGTCTCCCGGCCCCGGAAGGCGAACCGCGCGAAGGAGAAGGCCGACAGGGCGGAGACCGCGACGATCAGGACGGTCGTGCCCACCGCGATCAGCGTGCTGTTGCCGATCAGCCGCCAGAAGTCCCCCGAGCCGAGGATCTGGGTGTAGTTGGAGGTCACCCACGACTCGGGCAGACCGACCGGGTTGCGGGAGAGCTCGTCGGTGGACTTGAAGCCGGAGAGCACGGCGTAGAGCAGGGGGACGGCCATGACCGTGCCCACGACGGCCAGGACGAGGTGCAGGCCCCAGGTCTTCCTTCCCCCGCGGGTCCTCTGACTGGTGGTCACTTTCCGTCACCCCGCATGGTCGTGGTGGCCCCTTCGAGGTCGCGCCGGAGCACGAACCGCTGGTAGGCGAGGGCGAAGACGAGGCTGATGCCGAACATGACCACGCTGATCGCGCTGGCGTAGCCGACCTGGTAGCGCTTGAAGCCGTACTGGAACATGGTCACGGCCATGGTCTCGGAGTGGTGGTCGGGGCCGCCCGCGGTGGTCACCCACACCAGGTCGAAGAGCTGGATGGAGCCGATGACCGACAGGAACACGCTGATACGCAGGGTGGGCGCGAGCAGCGGCAGGGTGACGTTGCGGAACCGCTGCCAGGCACTCGCCCCGTCGATGAGCGCCGCCTCGGTCAGTTCCCGGGGGACGGCCTGAAGCCCGGCGAGGTACAGCATCATGTGGAAGCCGAAGTACTTCCAGGTCATGACCAGGAAGACGGTCGCCATGACGGTGGACGGATCGGCGAACCACTCCCCGCCCAGCCCTTCCAGGCCGACCTTGCCGAGGACTTGGTCGGCGAAGCCGTCGTCCGGAGCGAAGATCATGCCGAAGAGGATTCCGGTGATGGCCTCGGACAGGACGTACGGGGCGAAGAACAGCATCCGGTAAACCGCCCGGCCGCGCATCCGCTGGTTGAGCAGAACGGCCATGGCGAGCGCGAACGGCAGCTGGAACGCGAGCGAGAGCACCACCAGGAGCAGGCAGCGCCACAGGTCGCCGAGGAAGACGTCGTCCTGGAAGAGCCGGGTGAAATTCTCGCCGCCGATGTAGTCGGAGGGCATGCCGAAGCCGCCCCAGCGGAAGAACGCGGCGTACAGGGCGAACAGCATCGGCAGCAGCACGAGCCCCATGAACAGCACCAAGGCGGGGAGTTGGAAGCCGGCCGCCGTGAGCCAGTGCAGCGCGCGTCGCCGGGACCGTCCCGTGGGCCGGCCCGGGACCGGGGGCGGGGAACCGGCGCCGGGGCCGGTCCGTTTGTCCGGCAGGAACGTGGAGGTCATCGCCGGCTACTGCTCTTCCTTCGCGGTCTTCGTGATCGACTGGGCGACCTGCCCGGGCGACTTGGAGCCGGCGATGAGCGCGGCCACGCTGTCGTTGACCTCCTGGCCGACGGCGGGCGCGTACGCCTGGTCGAGGTAGAGCTGGAAGCCGGTGGCTGCCTTCAGCTGGGCCTGTACGGCCTTGATGTTGGGGTCGGTGATGGCGCTCTCGGCCGCGGGGACCACGGGCAGGACACCGGTCTTCTTGACCAGTTCCAGGTCGGTGGCCTCGGACGCGAAGAACTTGAGGAAGTCCACGGCCTCCTGCGGCGCACCCCGGCGCAGTGCGTGCCCGCCGCCGCCGCCGAACACCTCGGTGATGGCGCCCTTGCCGCCCTCGACCGCGGGGAACGGGAAGAAGCCGAGATCCTTGCCGAGGCCCTTGCCCGAGTCGGCCTGCACGGTGGGCGCCCACTGGCCCATGAGCTCCATCGCCGCCTTGCCGTTGCCGACGGCGGCGGCCTGGCCGGTGGGCGAGGAGTAGGCGGCGCCGAGGAAGCCCTTCTGGAACGGCTGGAGGCCGACGAGTTCCTCCAGGTGCTCGCCCGCCTCAACGAAGGGGGCGCCGGTGAAGTCCTTGTCGTCGTAGGCCTTTTGGAGCGCCTCGGCGCCGGCGGTGCGCATCGCCAGGTAGGCCCAGTAGTACATGCCGGGCCACTTCTCCTTGCCGGCCAGTGCCAGCGGGGTGACCTCGGCGGCCTTGAGCTTGCGTACGGCGTCGAGGAAGCCGTTCCAGGTGGTCGGGGGCTCGGCGATGCCGGCCTTCGCGAAGAGCGCCTTGTTGTACCAGAAGCCGATCATGCCGATGTCGAACGGTATGCCGTAGGCCTGGTCGTCGAACAGGTACGGCTCCCTGGCGACCGGCAGCAGGGCGTCGCCCCACGGCTTGGTGCTGTCCGTGAGGTTCTCGACGAGCCCGGCGTCGACCTGCTGCTTCAGTACGCCGCCGCCCCAGGTGTGGAAGATGTCGGGGAGCTTCCCGGAGGCGGTCAGGGCCGTCATCTTCGACTTGTAGGCGTCGTTCTCCAGCTGGACGATCTTTATCTTGACCTTGGGGTTCTGCGCCTCGAACTTCCGGGCGAGGGCGGCCCAGACGCCCTTGGCCGGCTCGGTGGTGGAGATGTTCCACCATTCGATCGTGGTCGTCCCGGACGACCCTCCGTCCGAGTCCCCGCCGCATGCGGTCAGTGCCGTCATTCCGATACCGGCCGCGGCGGAGGCCGCCATGAAGCCGCGGCGGGACAGTGCCGGGTCGCCCATCATGCGCTCCTCGAAAGTTTCGACATAGATCCAGAAAGGTTCGTTGCTGCCGAACCCTAGAGACAGCCGCTAAACGGTGGCAACCCCTTGTACACGCTGAATCTTGGGTCACCACAGGGACGTGGTGGGGCAGCGAAACATTCGGCTCTATAGACGAACGTTACGAGGCAGACCTCGTCGTGATCACAGAGGGTGTCCACCCGCGAGCCGCACACCGACACCGCCCACTTCACAGACCGAGCCCTCCCATGGGCTCTCAGCTCGCGTTTTTCGCACCTCCGGCCGCCCCGGCCGCGAGTCTTAACGGAAGCTTGACGCGCACAGCCCCCTCATCCACGGGCCACTGCATCACGCTCCGCTTACGCTGATCGGGCCGTCCAGTGATGGCCGGAAACCACGCTGAGCCGCACATCGGGAGCACGTCGATGGCCACCACCGAGCACCCGGCACCGAGCCGTCCGGAGCCCGCTCCACCCAGCCGCCTGCGCGCCTGGATGCTGGAGGGCCTGGCCGACATGGGCAAGAGCGGCGGCCACACCGGGCCCCACGCAGAACCGGAGCCTCCGCACGGGGGACAGCGCTGGTGGCGGGTGATGTGCCTGACCGGCGTCGACTACTTCTCGACCCTCGGCTACCAGCCGGGGATCGCGGCCCTCGCCGCCGGACTGCTGTCACCGATCGCGACCATCGTCCTGGTCGTCGTCACGCTGGCCGGCGCCCTGCCCGTCTACCGCCGGGTGGCCGAGGAGAGCCCCCACGGCGAGGGCTCGATCGCCATGCTGGAAAGGCTGCTCTCCTTCTGGCAGGGCAAGTTGTTCGTGCTGACCCTGCTGGGTTTCGCCGCCACCGACTTCCTCATCACCATCACCCTGTCGGCCGCCGACGCCTCCACCCACCTCGTGGAGAACCCGCATCTGACCGGCGTCCTGCACGACCGGCAGATGCTGATCACGCTGGTGCTGGTGGCCCTGCTCGGCGCGGTGTTCCTCAAGGGCTTCATGGAGGCGATCGGCGTCGCGGTCGCCCTCGTCGGTGCCTACCTCGCGCTGAACGTGGTCGTGGTGGTCGTCGGCCTCTACCACGTCATCACGGCGGGTCATGTGGTCACCGACTGGTCGAGCGCCCTCACCACCCAGCACAGCAACGTCTTCGCCATGATCGGCGTCGCGCTGCTCGTCTTCCCGAAACTGGCCCTCGGCCTCTCCGGGTTCGAGACGGGCGTCGCCGTGATGCCGCACGTCCAGGGCGACCCGGACGACACCGAGGCACGGCCGACCGGCCGCATCCGCGACACGAAGAAGCTGCTCACCACCGCCGCGCTGATCATGAGCGTCTTCCTGATCACCACCAGCTTCATCACCACCCTCCTCATCCCGGAGAGGGAGTTCGAGGCGGGCGGCCAGGCCAACGGCCGCGCGCTCGCGTACCTGGCGCACGACTACCTGGGCAACACCTTCGGCACCGTCTACGACGTCTCGACGATCGCCATCCTCTGGTTCGCCGGCGCCTCCGCGATGGCCGGACTGCTCAACCTGATGCCGCGCTATCTGCCCCGCTACGGCATGGCCCCCCACTGGGCCCGCGCCGTGCGGCCCATGGTCATCGTCTTCACCCTGATCGCCTTCCTGGTCACGTGGATCTTCGACGCCGACGTCAACGCCCAGGGCGGTGCCTACGCCACCGGTGTGCTGGTCCTCATCAGCTCCGCCGCGATCGCGGTGACCATCGCCGCCCGCAAGGCCCGGCAGCGGAACTGGACCGTCGCCTTCGCGGTGATCTCCGCGGTGTTCCTCTACACGACCGTGCTCAACGTCATCGAGCGCCCGGACGGCGTGAAGATCGGCGCCTGCTTCATCGCCGGCATCATCCTGGTCTCCCTGCTGTCACGGCTGGCCCGGGCGTTCGAGCTCCGCGTGACCGGCGTGACGCTGGACGACATGGCGCAGCGTTTCGTCCGGGACATGGCCAGCCGCCGGATGCGGTTCATCGCCAACGAACCCGACCGGCGCGACATCGCCGAGTACCGCGACAAGATCGACCAGATCCGGCACGACAACGACGTGCCCGACCAGGAGGACTTCGTCTTCGTCGAGGTGACGGTCACCGACCCGTCCGAGTTCGAGGCGGGCCTGACCGTACGCGGCGAGGTGCTGCACGGGCGCTACCGCGTCCTGACCCTGGAGTCGTCCTCCATCCCCAACGCCCTGGCCGCGCTTTTGCTGCACGCCCGCGACTCGACGGGCTGCACCCCGCACATCTACTTCGAGTGGACCGAGGGCGGACCCTTCGCCAACTTCCTGCGCTTCTTCCTGTTCGGCCAGGGCGAGGTCGCGCCGGTGACCCGCGAGGTCCTGCGTGAGGCGGAGCCCGACCGGAAGCGGCGGCCGAAGGTGCACGTGGGCTGAGTCAGGCCGTCGCGCTCCGCCGGCCGAAACCCCTGCGCGGCGGGCGCACCACGATCTGCCCGTAGTGGATCTCACCCGTGATCCGTACCCGCAGCAGTACAGGGGCCTCGACCGGCCGGCGCGCCTTGATCTCGGAGTAGTTCATCACCAGGCCGCCGGTGTCCACGACGACGCCCGGCCGGGTCATCACCTTCAGGGCACCGGCGTGCAGGTCCAGGTCGACGTCCAGGGTGTCGTGTGTGATCACCGCGTCGGTGAAGTCGAGTGTCACCTCGCCCCACGCCGAACGGATCTCCAGCCGCCGCGGCACCACCCAGCCGTCGCCCCGCCGGGTCGAGGCCCCCTCCTGCCGGATCCGGACGACTTCCTCGGCCTCGACGGGTGCCCCTCCGGCCGCCGCGGGCAGATCCGCCGTCAGCACCACGAGTTCGCCCACCGTACGGGCCGACAGGGCGGCCTCCAGCCGCTCGTCGAGCTCCTCCAGAGTGAGCCGACCGTCGCCCGCGGCGACGCGCAGCACATCCACGGTCCGGTCCCGGTCCGCGTGCGACGCCCTCACCTCGGGCGATCCGCCGGTCCGCGCGATCTCCGCCGTCATCACTCCACCCCGATCCCCCCGGGCACGGCACCCGGCCACCAGTCGAGACTAACGCTATATCGCGTTATACCCAACGGCCAACCCCGCATCCGCTGTTCCCCTCCCGCACGCCTATCGTGACCGGCATGCAGTCCTACACGATCGGCCAGGCAGCACGGCTGCTCGGCGTGAGCCCGGACACCGCCCGCCGCTGGGCGGACGCGGGCCGCGTCACGACCCACCGCGACGAGGCCGGACGACGGCTCATCGACGGACGGGACCTGGCCGCGTTCTCGGTCGAACTCGCCCGGTCCGGCGCCGCCGAGGAGGACGCCCCGTACACCTCGGCCCGCAACGCCTTCCCCGGCATCGTCACCGCGATCAAACTCGGCGACGTCGCCGCCCAGGTGGAGATCCAGGCGGGCCCGCACCGGCTCGTCTCCCTGCTCACCCGCGAGGCGGTGGAGGAACTCGGCCTGGAGGTCGGCATGGAGGCGACGGCCCGCGTGAAGTCGACGAACGTCCACATCGACCGCGTCTGAACAGTCCAGCGACGCAGACGCAGGCATACCGGGCCAGAAGCACCCACCGGGCTACGGTGCACCCATGAGCCTGAGTATCCGCAACCAGCTCCCCGGCACCGTCACGGCCGTCACCCCGGGCGAGGCCATGGCGACGGTCAGGGTCCGCCTCACCGGCGGCCAGGACCTCACCGCGGCGATCACCCGCGAGGCCGCGGAAGACCTCCGTCTCACTCCGGGCACCCCAGTGCGCGCCCTGTTGAAGTCGACGGAGGTCTCCCTGGCCACCGCGCCCATCGAGGGCCTGTCGATCCGCAACCAGCTCCCCGGTACGGTCACGGACATCGCGGCCGGCGACGCGATGGCGTCCGTCCGCGTCACGGTCGAGGGCGGCGAACTGACCGCCGCGATCACCAGGGACGCGGCGGAAGACCTCGCCCTGTCACCCGGGATCCCCGTCATCGCCCTGATCAAGGCGACCGAGGTGTCACTCGCCACCACATGACGCGGCGGTGAACGACGAAAGGGGCCCCGCAACCGCGGAGCCCCTCCCTGTGACCGGTCGGCCGGTCAGTCCTCGTACGCGTCCAGCGGCGGGCAGGAGCACACCAGGTTCCGGTCGCCGAAGGCCTGGTCGATGCGGCGCACCGGCGGCCAGTACTTGTCGGCGGTCGACACCCCGGCCGGGAAGACGGCCTCCTCACGGCTGTAGGCGTGCTCCCACGTCCCGGCGAGCGCGCCGGCGGTGTGCGGGGCACCGCGCAGCGGGTTGTCGTCCGCGGGCCACTCGCCGGAGCCGACCTTCTCGATCTCCGCGCGAATGGCGATCATCGCCTCGCAGAACCGGTCCAGCTCGGCCAGGTCCTCCGACTCGGTCGGCTCGATCATCAGCGTCCCTGCCACCGGGAACGACATGGTCGGCGCGTGGAAGCCGTAGTCGATCAGCCGCTTGGAGACGTCGTCGACGCTCACGCCGGTCGCCTTGGTCAGGGGCCGCAGGTCGATGATGCACTCGTGCGCGACGAGCCCGCCGGGACCGGTGTAGAGCACCGGGTAGTGCGGCTCCAGCCGCTTGGCGATGTAGTTGGCGCTGAGCACGGCCACCTGCGTGGCCCGCTTCAGCCCCTCGCCGCCCATCAGCCGGACGTACGCCCACGAGATCGGCAAAATGCCGGCGGAGCCCCACGGCGCCGCGGAGAGTGGCCCGACACCCGTCTCCGGTCCCGCGTCGGGCTGCAACGGGTGGTTCGGCAGATAGGGGGCGAGGTGCTCGCGCACCGCGACCGGGCCGACGCCGGGACCGCCGCCGCCGTGCGGGATGCAGAAGGTCTTGTGCAGGTTCAGGTGCGAGACGTCCCCGCCGAAGTGCCCCGGCTTGGCGAGCCCGACGAGCGCGTTGAGGTTCGCCCCGTCGACGTAGACCTGGCCACCGGCCTCGTGCACCTGGGCGCAGATGTCGGCGACGTGCTCCTCGAACACGCCATGCGTGGAGGGGTACGTGATCATCAGCACGGCCAGCTCGTCGCGGTACTGCTCGATCTTCGCCCGCAGGTCCTCGACGTCGATCTCGCCGTCCTCGGCGGTCTTCACGACGACGACCTTCATGCCCGCCATCACCGCGCTGGCGGCGTTGGTGCCGTGCGCGGACGACGGGATCAGGCATACCGTGCGCTGCTTGTCCCCGTTGGCCCGGTGGTACCCGCGAACGGCGAGCAGACCGGCCAGCTCGCCCTGCGAGCCGGCGTTCGGCTGGAGGGACACCTTGTCGTAGCCGGTGACCTCGGCGAGCCGGTCCTCCAGCTCGTGGATGAGGGTGAGGTAGCCCGCGGCCTGCCCGGCGGGCGCGAAGGGGTGCATCTGCCCGAACTCGGGCCAGGTGACCGGCTCCATCTCGGTGGTCGCGTTGAGCTTCATGGTGCAGGAGCCCAGCGGGATCATGCCCCGGTCGAGCGCGTAGTCGCGGTCGGCCAGCCGGCGCAGGTAGCGCAGCATGGCGGTCTCGGAGCGGTGCTGATGGAAGACGGGGTGCGTCAGGTAGTCGTCGGTCCGCAGCAGCGCGCCCGGAAGCCCGTCCTCCGTGGCCGTGTCCAGCGCCTCGACGACGCCCTCGACCCCGAAGGCGGCCCAGACGGCCCGCAGCTGAGCGCGCGTCGTGGTCTCGTCGCAGGCGATCGAGACGTGGTCGGCGTCCACGGGCCACAGGTTGACCCCGTTGTCCCGCGCGGCGGCCACGACCTCGGCGGCCCGGCCCTCGACGCGCACGGTCAGAGTGTCGAAGTAGGCGCCGTGCACGACCTCGACACCGCCGCCCTCGAGCCCGGCGGCGAGGACCGTGGCGTACCGGTGGGTGCGCCGCGCGATGCCCTTCAGGCCCTGCGGGCCGTGGTAGACGGCGTACATGCCGGCCATGACCGCGAGGAGCACCTGCGCGGTGCAGATGTTGCTGGTGGCCTTCTCCCGGCGGATGTGCTGCTCACGCGTCTGCAGCGCCAGCCGGTACGCCTTGTTCCCGTCGGCGTCCACGGACACGCCGACGAGCCGCCCGGGCAGGCTGCGCGCCATCTTGTCCTGGACCGCCATATAGCCGGCGTGCGGTCCGCCGAAGCCCATGGGCACGCCGAAGCGCTGCGTCGTCCCGACGGCGATGTCCGCGCCGAGCTCACCGGGCGACTTCAGCAGCGTCAGCGCCAGCAGGTCGGCGGCGACGGTGACGAGTGCCCCGAGCCCGTGCGCCTGGTCGATGACCGGCTTGATGTCCCGCACCGCACCGGAGGCGCCCGGGTACTGGATCAGCACACCGTTGATCTCGCGCCCGGCGACCTCGGCGGGGATGCCATCGCCGAGGTCGGCGACGACGACCTCGACCCCCGTCGGCTCGGCCCGGGTCCGGATCACGGCGATGGTCTGCGGCAGCGCGTCCGCGTCGACCAGGAACAGACCCTTCTTATTCTTGCCCAGACGCCGCGACAGCGCCATGGCCTCGGCGGCCGCGGTGCCCTCGTCGAGCAGGGAGGCGCCGGAGGTCGGCAGTCCGGTCAGGTCGGCGACCATCGTCTGGAAGTTGAGCAGCGCCTCGAGCCGGCCCTGCGAGATCTCCGGCTGGTACGGCGTGTAGGCCGTGTACCAGGACGGGTTCTCCATGACGTTGCGCATCACGACCGGCGGGGTGAACGTGCCGTAGTAGCCGAGGCCGATCATGGAACCGAGGACCTGGTTGCGGTCGGCCAGCGAGCGCAGCTCGGCGATCACCTCGGCCTCGCTGCGGGCGCCCGGCAGGTCCAGTGCCTCGGCGCTCGCGATCACGGCCGGGACCGCGGCGGCGGTGAGCTCGTCGAGTGAGCCGTAGCCGACGTGTGCGAGCATCTTGGCGCAGGCCTCGTGGTCGGGGCCGATATGGCGCTGCTCGAAGGGGACAGCCTCTTCGAGCTCGGAGAGCGGAGTGCGGTGGGCGGTCATTACGGAGGCCTCCTGGTCGACACGACCTTCGAGGGGCACCACGGCGCGGGTACCCGGACGGCCTCCCCCTCTGTCATCTCAACCTGAGAGCTTCACCGGATCGCCCGAAGGCCTCCGGCTTTCACCGTCGGTGAGAGCGGAAGCCGTCGACACCCGCCCTGCTTTCCAGAGTGACCTCGTCCGTGCGGTACGTGAGCCTGAGAGATTCCGGGGAGGATTTGCTCCTTCGGCGCCTCCATGACGTCTGGAGGACTCTCCCGCACGGTGTCAACAGCCGCTGCCAGCGTACCAGCGGGGTCAACGCACGAACCTTCGAGTGGCCGCATCCCCGCTTGTACCGTTTTGTAGTGTTTACGGATGAGGTGCGACCATGTGGAGGGCCCGTGCGAACCGATATCGATCCGCGCAACCTGATCGGCCGCAAGGCGTTCGACCGCAACGGGACCAGGATCGGCACGATCGACGAGGTCTACCTCGACGACGCCACCGGCGAGCCGGAATGGGCGGCCATACGCACCGGCCTGTTCAGCAGGGACGCCTTCGTCCCCCTGGAGCCCAGCGAACTGATCGAGGGCTCCCTCCACGTCCCCTTCGACCGCGCCCTGATCAAGGACGCCCCCGACTTCGGCGTGGGCCGCCACCTCTCCCCCGAGCAGGAACTGCAGCTCTATCACCACTACGGCCTCGACGTCGCCGCCCCGCCCCCGCTGCCGGACCACGACTTCGGCAAGCTGGCGGGCACCGACGAGACGGCCTGAGACCCTGCCCCGGGCACTCCGTCTCCCTCTTCGGGCCCTCGTAACACCAACGGCAGCGGGTCGGCCGCCTCCAGATCCGGATCGTCGACCCGGAAGGTCCGCACGCGCCCGGGCTCCGAGGAGGGCGTCTCGAACCGTACGGTGACCCGCCCCAGGCCGCTGCCCTGCACCCATCCGTGCCCGAACTCGGCATGGCGCACGTCGTGCCCGGCGGGCCACCGCCGCTCGGCCAGTGACGGCTGCTCCTCGGCCGGCGCCGGGGCGTGCTCCTCGACGGGGCCCTCCGCGACCGCCCGCTCCCCCGCCGCCTGTGCGAACAGGTCTTCCTGCGTGTAGTCGGCGAGCCCGCTGACCCCCACCCCGAGCAGCCGCACCCCGCCCGTCGTGTCCACCGAGTCCAGCAGTCTGCCCGCCGCCTCACGGATCACGGCGGGATCGTCCGTCGGCCCGCGCAGCGTCTCGGACCGGGTGAGCGTCGAGAAGTCGTAGCGCCGCACCTTCAGCACGATGGTCCGCCCGGACAGGCCGGCCCCGCGCAGCCGCCGCACGCACCGCTCGGCGAGCCGCTGCACCTCCAGCCCGACCCGCGTCCGGTCGTGGATGTCGACGTCGTAGGTGTCCTCGACCGACACCGACTTCGTCTCGCGCTCCGCCACCACGGGCCGGTCGTCCCGCGCCAGCGCCATGGCGTAGAGACCGTGCCCGTGCGCCTTCCCCAGCAGCCGGACCAGCTCGTCCTCGCCCGCCTCGGCGATCTCCTCGACCGTGGTGATCCCGGCCCGCCGCAGATGGTCGCCCGTCGCCGGCCCCACCCCCGGCAGGATCCGCACCGACATCGGCCCGAGCATCGCCCGCTCGCTCCCCGGCTCGATGACCACCAGCCCGTCGGGCTTGGCCTCCTCCGAGGCGATCTTCGCGAGCATCTTGGACGCGGCGAGCCCCACCGACCCCGTGAGGCCCGTGACAGCCCGGATGTCCGCGCGCAGCTTCACCCCGGCCAGCCGTGCCGACCGCTCGTCCCAGGCCACTCCCCCGGCCTCCAGGTCCACGAACGCCTCGTCGAGGCTCAGCGGTTCCACCAGCGGCGACAGCGCACGCAGCAGCTCCATGACCCGCTCGCTGATTGACCGGTAGAAGGTGAAGCGCGGCACGAGATACGCGGCGTTGGGCGCGAGCCGCCGGGCCTGGCCCATGGGCATGGCCGAATGCACCCCGAAGACCCGCGCCTCGTACGACGCGGTCGCCACCACACCCCGCGGCCCGAGCCCGCCCACGACCACGGCCTTCCCGCGCAGACTCGGCTTGGACGCCTGCTCCACCGAGGCGAAGAAGGCATCCATGTCGAGATGCAGGATCGTGGGTGCGGTTCTCACAACTCCGATGCTGCCCTACACCACTGACAATGCCCCCCGCGGCCACCCTGAACGCCCCGCGCGGGGCCCTGAACGCCCCACGAGAAACCGCTTACGCCCCGGCGCGGAAACGTCCCGCCTCCTGCGACCGCGTGCGTCCCGCGCCGCCGGACGGCTCAGACGGCTCGGTTGCGCCGACGCGCCAGCTCGTCCGCCGGGTTGGGCCCGACCAGGGTCTCGCCGGTGTCGATCCGCTCACCATGCAGCTGGGACAGCGCGCTCTCGACGTCCCGCCACACCACGCCCACGGCGATCCCGAACACACCCTGACCGCCTTGGAGCAGGGCATGGACCTCGTCGGGCGAGGTGCACTCGTAGACCGTCGCGCCGTCGCTCATCAGCGTCATGCGTTCCAGGTCGCTGAAACCGCGTTCCCTGAGGTGCTGGACGGCCGTGCGGATGTTCTGCAGTGACACCCCGGTGTCGAGGAACCGCTTGACGATCTTCAGGACGACCACGTCCCGGAAGCTGTACAGCCGCTGCGTCCCGGACCCGTGCGCGGGGCGCACGCTCGGCTCGACGAGCCCCGTGCGGGCCCAGTAGTCCAATTGCCGGTAGGTGATACCGGCGGCCGCACAGGCCGTGGGGCCGCGATAGCCGATCTGCTCGGACGCCATGGACGTCGTCCCTCCGCTGCTCGGCACCGCTGTCGGTCGCTGCGGAACGTGCTCGGCCGCGCCACCGGGCTGGGGGCATCCTCCGCCCGGGAGGGGCCGTGAGCCGGGGGGAGGGTACGGACCGCTCGCCCTGAGACTGCGCTCGGGGCCGCCCCCAGCCGTACCGTCGCCGCTGCTTCTCACGCCGACCTCCGTCCTTGACCTGCCTTCTCGACGGTAGGCAGTCACCAGGGGTGCGTCAACGATCGCCACACTCGCCACGCCGAGTGATAATCACCCTGAGAGTGGTTTCCCGTGCCCCACCGCGGGGAAAGGCTAGCCGAATGTCCCCGGAACGGGCCGTATGACGCTCTGACTCACCACCGGCGCATGCGGGCATTTCACCCGTCACACATACGGCGGGCGGCCCCGCCCCGGACCACATCGTCCGCCGGGCCGCCCACACGCCTCTCAGACCACTGCCGCTCCCCAGGAGCTCACTGACTGCTGGAGCCGAAGTCCTCCGGGGAGATCTGGTCGAGGAACTCGCGGAACTTCTCCACCTCGTCCTCCTGCTCGTCCGGGATCGCGATGCCGGCGTCGTCGAGCACCGTGTCACTGCCGTAGATCGGCGTCCCGGTGCGCAGCGCGAGAGCTATGGCGTCGGACGGGCGGGCGCTCACCTCGACGCCGCTGGCGAAGACCAGCTCCGCGTAGAAGACGCCCTCACGCAGGTCCGTGATGCGCACTTCCGTGAGCTCCTGGCCGACGGCTTCCAACACGTCCTTGAACAGGTCGTGTGTCAGCGGCCGCGCGGGAGCCATGCCCTGCTGGGCGAAGGCGATCGCCGTCGCCTCCCCCGGTCCGATCCAGATGGGGAGGTAACGGTCGCCTCCCACTTCACGCAGCAGCACGATCGGTTGGTTGGAGGGCATTTCGACCCGGACACCTACGACATCGAGCTCGTTCACACAGCAACCCTAGGCCGTGCTCGGGACGTTTGGGTAGTCGGGCCCGGCTCGGGCGCCTGATCCGGGCCCCGAGCGCGCGGGCGCCTCAGGGCAGCCGTACGCCGAGCGCCGTCTGCACCAACGCGGCGTGCAGCTTCACCGTGAGCCCCGCCAGCTCTTTGGTACGGGCCTCGGCATGAACCCTGGTCTGCGGGTTCCGGTGCCGCCTCAGCGGGGCCACCACCTGGTCCACGAGCCCGGCCTCACGGTCGGCTGCGGCCTTCATCGCCCGAAGGTGCCGCGGCTCGATCCCGAACCGCCCGAGCTCGACGACGAGCAGCGCGACGGTGACCGCCTCGGCATCGTAGGCCCCGTCCTCCAGAGGGGTGAGGAGGCCGTAGGACTCCCACTCCTTGAACTCCTGCTCGTCGACACCGGCGGCGGCGAGCAGCTCCTCACGCCCGATCCTGGCCGCTGTGGGCCCCTCGAACGACTCGGACGCGGATTCGCCGTCCCGCTGACGGCCCACGACCGGCAGCTGCACGGCCTCACCGCGCTCCATGGCCTCCAAGTGCTCCCGGATCACCTTCAGGGGCAAATAGTGGTCCCGCTGCATCCTCAGGACGTGACCGAGGCGCTCGACGTCATGGGCACTGAACTTGCGATACCCCGACGGGGTCCGCTGCGGCTCGATGAGCCCTTCCGACTCCAGGAAGCGGATCTTGGAGATGGTCACTTCGGGAAACTCGTCACGCAGCACGTTCAGCACCGTGCCGATGCTCATCAGCCCACTGTCCGTGGCGGCGGCGCCGTGCCCGGCACCGCCGCTCGGTGTTTGAAGCATGGACCTTCCCTGACGGATGGGCCTTCGCTGGGCTCTGTCCGGACGCGGCCCGGTCAGTAGCCCCGCTGGCTGGCGTGGAAGACCAGCCGGTACTTGCCGATCTGCACCTCGTCACCGTTGTTCAGGGCGACCTGGTCGATCCGCTCGCGGTTCACGTACGTGCCGTTCAGGCTGCCCACGTCGGCCACCGTGAACGAACCGTCCTGACCGCGGCGGAACTCCACGTGCCGCCGGGACACCGTCACGTCGTCCAGGAAGATGTCGCTCTGCGGATGCCGCCCGGCCGTGGTCAGATCGCCGTCCAGCAGGAAGCGGCTGCCCGAGTTCGGCCCGCGGCGCACCACCAGGAGCGCGGAACCCAGCGGGAGCGCGTCGACGGCGGCCTGAGCCTCAGGGGACAGCGTCGGCATCGGCGTCTGGCCGGTGGTCTCGCTGTCGTAGGCCTCGAGACCGGAGATGGAGATCGTGGAAGTCGTCTCGGACGGCCGCTCCGGGGCCGCCCCCGCCCGCAGCGGCGCGCCGCAGTTGGAGCAGAAACGGCTGTTCTCCGCGTTGCGGTTACCGCACCTCGTACACACCAGGGCCGACATCGGATCCTCCTGCCGCGGCTGCCCACCGGGGGCATTGGACGCATACGGGTCGGAAAACCCTCCACCCGCACCTGAGGTTGACGGTTGCCCGAAACCTATGCCGCCGGGCTGCGCAGGGTCAACCGACGGCGCGCCCTGACCTCCGGAAACGTCGCCGCCCGGGCCGCCGACCTGGTCCCGGAACAGCGGCCTCTGGCCCTCCGCGTCAGGCTGTGCGCGATGACGAGCGGTCGCATTGTCGCTGCCCTCTCGCGCGCTCTTGCCGAACAACTTCGCAAACAACTTCACGGGCGATTCCCCTTGACCGAAACAGACCCGCCCGTGGGGCAGGACGAACCCTGACTGAACACTCTGGCCGACCCGGACATCCTGACAACGTCCGTCTGCACCAGACAGTTTCCACCACGCACCGCCCATTCGGTGCGCCGACCCCCCGCAACCTCATGCCCTCGCCGGACTCCGCCCATGCACCCCCGGTTCACTGCGAGGACGACCGAGCGTAGTCAGGCCGCTTCGCTGCTCGCAAGGCGTCCACGACGATGTCGGTCGACCGCTCGATCGTGACGGTGGCCTGTTCCTTCTCGAGAGTCTGCACCACGCCTCCGGGGATGTTGAGCGCCGGCTCGAGGTCCTGCGGCTTGCCGATGACCTTGAAACGATAGGGCGCGTTGATCTTGTTCCCGTCCACGCTCACGCCCTTGCCCGCGTCCGTGAGATACGTGCCCGCGACGACCCGGACGCCGTTGACCTGGATCGCCTCCGCACCCGCAGCACGCAGCTCCTGGATCGCGTCGAGCAGCATGTCCGCCTCGACCGTCCCCTTCGTGTCCTCGATCGTCATGGTGATGCCGGGCCCCTGCGCGGCCACGGTGCCCGCCAGGATGCCGAGTTGCCGCTCCTTCTCGATCGTCTGCTTCCGAGCCTCCTCGGCCTGGTCAGAGCTGTTCTCGAGCTCGTCGCGCTGCTTCTCGAGACCCTGCTTCTCGTCCTCAAGACGCTGAGTACGGTCATCCAGTTCATCGAGGATGCGGACAAGATCTTCCTGCCGAGCGCCACGCAGGGCGCTGTCACTGTCGCTGTTCGAGGCCACCTGCACGGCCAGCCCGAATCCGAGACCGAACAACAGCACCGCGACGATGAGTTGGGCCCGGGTGACACGCGGCGGCCACACCCCCTGCACCAGCCGCTGCCGGCCGGTCAGACGCGGCTCGGGATCAGGCTGCGGTTCCGGTGCCCGCTCGGGTTCGGGCTCCGGCTCCTGCGGGACCTCCTCGGCGGCAGGTGCCGATGCGGGCACCTCCTGGGGCAGCTCCTTGCGCAGCCTGTTCCCGGACTCGCCGCCGCCGTCGCCCCGGCCGGCGCGCGTGTCGTCCTGGTCCTCGGCGGGCGTCTCGTCGTGATCACTCATATGCCTCACGCCCGGAACACGTGCCGGCGGATCGCCGCGGCGTTGGAGAAGATCCGGATGCCGAGGACGACCACCACACCGGTGGACAGCTGGGCACCCACGCCCAGCTTGTCGCCCAGGAACACGATCAACGCGGCCACGACCACGTTCGACAGGAACGACACCACGAAGACCTTGTCGTCGAAGATGCCGTCGAGCATGGCCCGCAGGCCGCCGAAGACGGCGTCGAGCGCCGCGACGACAGCGATCGGCAGATAAGGCTCGACCACCGCCGGAACCTCAGGCCGGACCAACAGGCCGGCCACGACTCCCACGACGAGGCCCAGTACGGCGATCACGATGTGCCCTTCTCACTCTTCTCACTGCGCGGCTGTGCTGTACGTACGGTCACACTCGGCGCGGCAGGCAGCCGGAGGTCGTCCTCCACGGAGATGCCTGTCCTGATGCCGTAGCTCTCCTGCAGCGCGTTCAGATACAACCCGTCCGCGCTGTTCTGGAACCGCGTGCTCAGCCGCTTTCCGTCCCCCACCGCCAGCACCGTGTACGGCGGCACCAGCGGCTTGTTGTCGACCAGTATGGCGTCCCCCGCGGCCCTGATCGCGGACAGCGCCGTCAGCCGCTGCCCGTTGATCGAGACGGCCTCGGCACCCGACTCCCACAGGCCGTTGACCACGCGCTGCATGTCCCGGTCACGCACCCGGCCGGTGTCGGAGAACCCGGAGGTCTCACGGGGGTTGCCGTCGCCACCCGAGGCGGCTTCCTTGGCGTCGTTCACCACGAGCTTCACACCGGGACCGTGCACCGCGACCGCGCCCGACAGGATGCCCGCCAGATCGGAGTCCGCGTTGCCGCCGCTGTTCTTCAGCGCTTCGCGCTGCCGTGAGCTCACGTCCGCGCGCAGCTCGTCGACGGAGTCCTCCAGCTTGTCCGCCGCCTCGGTCTCCCGGTCGATGCGGTCGACCAGCTCTTCCCGCTCCTTGGCGACGACCGGGGCGGCGACCCGCGCCTGCGCCGCTCCGACGGTCACGACGAGGGCCGCGAGCACCAGTCCGGCGGCAAGTCCCAGCTTCGCCCTGAGCGTCTTCGGCATGCCGCTGTCGCCCGCGGCCTTCTTGCGCGCGGCGGCCTCGGCGTATCCGTCGTCGAGGCTGTGGTCCATGACGTTGGTGAGCAACGACATGGACGCATCCGGGCGCCGGGGCCGCGTGGGTGTGCTCCGAACGGGGGGTTGCTGCGGCATGCCGCACATCGTCGCACGTCGGGAGCACTACCTCCGAACGGCCCCAGCGGCGTGCCGGACAGGCCCCGTTGGGGACACCTGTCCGGCACGCACGCGTGCAGCCCGTTCTACCGGCCGGCGCTGTCCACGACCGCCGACCATTCGTCCAGCAGGGCCTGCGCGGAGGCGTCGTCCGGTCCCTCGGCCCACAGGTGGGTGACGGCCTCGGCCGGGTCGGGCAGCACCATCACCCAGCGACCGTCGGTCTCCACCACACGCACACCGTCCGTGGTGTCCACGAAGCGGTCTCCGGCCGCTTCGACGACCCGCCGCATCACAAGCCCCTTGACGGCCCACGGGGTCGCCAGATCCCGCTTCAGGACGTGCGCCCGCGGGATCCGCGCGTCGATCTGGCTGAGCGTGAGCTGCGTGCGCCCGACGAGCCCGATGAGCCGTACGAACGCCGCGGTGGCGTCGTACACGCTGCTGAACTCGGGGACGATGAAACCGCCCTTGCCGTCACCGCCGAAGATCGTCCCTTCCTCACCGCCCACGCGCGTGAGGTCGTCCGGCGATGTGGTCGTCCACTCGACCTGCGTCCCGTGGTACGCCGCCACCTGCTCGGCGATCCGGGTCGTGGTCACCGGCAGCGCGACCCGGCCGCTGCGCCGCTCGGCGGCGACCAGGTCCAGCATCACGAGCAGCGCCCGGTCGTCCTCGACGATCCGCCCCTTCTCGTCGACGAGCGACAGCCGCTCACCGACGGGGTCGAACCGCACACCGAACGCGGCACCCGAGGACGCCACGATCTCCCCGAGACGTACCATCCCCGACCGCCGCATGTCGGCCGTCTCCGTCGGCCTGGACTCGTCGAGGCCGGGGTTGATCGTCAGCGAGTCCACCCCGAGCTTGCCGAGCAGGCTCGGCAGGACTAGTCCCGCGCTTCCGTTGGACGCGTCCACGACGACCTTCAGGCCGGAGTCCGCGATCCCGGTCGTGTCGACGTTCCTCAGCAGCGACCCGGTGTACGAGTCGAAGACACTGGCCGGGAAGTACAGGTCACCGATCTCCCCGGGGAAGGCACGGCGGTACTCCTGGCGCGCGAACACCCGGTCCAGCTTCCGCTGGCTGCCCTGCGACAGGTCGGCACCCTGCCCGTCGAAGAACATGATGTCGACCGAGTCCGGCACCCCGGGCGTGGTACGGATCATGATGCCGCCCGCACTGCCCCGCGCGGTCTGCTGCCGGGCCACGGGCAGCGGCACGTTCTCCAGGTCCCGCACGTCGATCGCGCTGGCCTGCAGCGCGGAGATCACCGCCCGCTTCAGCGCGCGGGCACCACGGGAGTGGTCGCGGGCCGTGGTGACGGTCGAGCCCTTCTTCAGCGTGGTCGCGTACGCGCCTGCGAGCCGCACCGCGAGTTCCGGCGTGATCTCCACGTTCAGGATGCCGGACACACCGCGGGCACCGAAGAGATGCGCCTGGCCCCTGGATTCCCAGATCACCGAGGTGTTGACGAAGGCGCCGGCCTCGATGGTCTTGAACGGATAGACCCGCACATTGCCCTGGACGATCGATTCTTCACCGACCAGGCACTCATCACCGATGACCGCCCCGTCCTCGATCCGCGCCGCGCGCATGATGTCGGTGTTCTTGCCGACCACGCAGCCGCGCAGATTGCTGTGCGGCCCCACGTAGACGTTGTCGTGGACGACGGCCTTGTGCAGAAACGCCCCGCTCTTGACGACCACGTTGGAGCCCACGACGGTGTGCTCACGGATTTCGGAGCCGGCCTCGACCTTGGCGTAGTCACCGATATAGACGGGGCCACGCAGGACAGCGTCGGGATGGACCTCCGCCCCCTCGGCGACCCATACGCCCGGGGAGATCTCGAACCCGTCGATGTCGACGTCGACCTTGCCCTCCAGGACATCGGCCTGCGCCTTCACATAGCTCTCGTGGGTTCCGACGTCCTCCCAGTAGCCCTCGGCGATATAGCCGTAGACGGGCTTGCCTTCCTTCATCAGCTGCGGGAAGACGTCGCCGGACCAGTCGACGGGCACATCGGGCTCGACGTAGTCGAAGACCTCGGGCTCCATCACATAGATGCCGGTGTTCACGGTGTCGGAGAAGACCTGGCCCCAGGTGGGCTTCTCGAGGAAGCGCTCCACCTTGCCTTCTTCGTCGACAATGGTGATACCGAATTCCAGCGGGTTGGGCACACGCGTCAGGCAGACCGTGACGAGAGCACCCTTCTCCTTGTGGAAATTGATGAGCTCGGTGAGGTCGAAGTCCGTCAGAGCATCGCCGGAGATGACAAGGAAGGCATCGTCCTTCAACGCCTCTTCGGCGTTCTTGACGCTTCCGGCGGTACCGAGTGGCTTCTCCTCATTGGCATAGGTGAGCTCCATTCCAAGCTCTTCGCCGTCACCGAAGTAGTTCTTGACCAGCGAGGCCAGGAACTGGACAGTCACGACTGTTTCGTTGAGCCCATGCCTTTTGAGCAGCCGCAGAACATGCTCCATGATCGGCCGGTTCGCCACCGGCAGGAGCGGCTTGGGCATGCTTGAGGTCATAGGGCGAAGGCGCGTGCCTTCGCCTCCGGCCATCACGACGGCCTTCATGTCGGAAGCGTCCTCCTCGAAGAGACGGTCTAGCCGACTTCCCCCGCCAGGATTGTCCCGCACTTATCCAGCACGGGCCATCGCTCCGCTATGGCAGCAGGACCATCCGGGAGTTCAATCGGTCATGGCGTCCGCACGGACCAGGCGGCGGACTTGTACCACGTAGAGGACTCCTGCCCACCAGTACAGCGTTGTACCCCATCCGGCGAACGCCCATCCGAAAATAGCAGCCAGTGACGAGATCCAGCCACTTCCGTCACTGAGCAGAAGCAGAGGGAAGGCGTACATCAGGTTGAACGTGGCGGCCTTGCCCAGGAAGTTCACCTGGGGCGGCGGATAGCCGTGCCGGCGGAGGATGCCCACCATCACCAGCAGAACCAGCTCGCGCGCCAGAAGTGCAGCGGTCAACCAGAGGGGCAGAATCTCGCGCCAGGTGAGGCCGACCAAGGTCGAGAGAATGTAGAGCCGGTCGGCCGCGGGATCGAGGAGCCGGCCGAGGCTGCTGATCTGGTTCCAGCGCCGCGCGAGCTTGCCGTCCAGATAGTCACTGACGCCGCTCAAGGCCAGTACCAGAAGGGCCCAGCCGTCACTCTTGGGCCCACCGAACTCAGGCCACAGGATCAGCCACAGGAAGACGGGCACACCGACGAGGCGCGCCATGCTGAGGATGTTCGGGATGGTGAGCACACGGTCCGTCTGGACGCGAGTCTCCTGAACCTCCACCCGGGGGCCTCCTGTGGGAAATGTGCCGACGATGCCCCCTGACCTTACCTCAACGCAAAAAAGCTCTGGCTCTTGGGCTGTGTGCCCAAGAGCCAGAGCTCTAAAAGGAGTTCGGCGGCGTCCTACTCTCCCACAGGGTCCCCCCTGCAGTACCATCGGCGCTGTAAGGCTTAGCTTCCGGGTTCGGAATGTAACCGGGCGTTTCCCCTACGCTATAACCACCGAAACACTATGAAACTGTCGAACCATGCCGCACCATACCGTGACCATGGCATGGGGCCGTTCGTGGTTTCAGAACCAACACAGTGGACGCGAGCAACTGAGGACAAGCCCTCGGCCTATTAGTACCGGTCAACTCCACACGTTACCGTGCTTCCATATCCGGCCTATCAACCCAGTCGTCTACTGGGAGCCTTACCCTCTCAAGGAGGTGGGAATACTCATCTCGAAGCAGGCTTCCCGCTTAGATGCTTTCAGCGGTTATCCCTCCCGAACGTAGCCAACCAGCCATGCCCTTGGCAGGACAACTGGCACACCAGAGGTTCGTCCGTCCCGGTCCTCTCGTACTAGGGACAGCCCTTCTCAATATTCCTACGCGCACAGCGGATAGGGACCGAACTGTCTCACGACGTTCTAAACCCAGCTCGCGTACCGCTTTAATGGGCGAACAGCCCAACCCTTGGGACCGACTCCAGCCCCAGGATGCGACGAGCCGACATCGAGGTGCCAAACCATCCCGTCGATATGGACTCTTGGGGAAGATCAGCCTGTTATCCCCGGGGTACCTTTTATCCGTTGAGCGACGGCGCTTCCACAAGCCACCGCCGGATCACTAGTCCCGACTTTCGTCCCTGCTCGACCCGTCGGTCTCACAGTCAAGCTCCCTTGTGCACTTACACTCAACACCTGATTGCCAACCAGGCTGAGGGAACCTTTGGGCGCCTCCGTTACTCTTTAGGAGGCAACCGCCCCAGTTAAACTACCCATCAGACACTGTCCCTGATCCGGATCACGGACCCAGGTTAGACATCCAGCACGACCAGACTGGTATTTCAACGACGACTCCCCCTGAACTGGCGTCCAGAGTTCAAAGTCTCCCAGCTATCCTACACAAGCCGAACCGAACACCAATATCAAACTGTAGTAAAGGTCCCGGGGTCTTTCCGTCCTGCTGCGCGAAACGAGCATCTTTACTCGTAGTGCAATTTCACCGGGCCTATGGTTGAGACAGTCGAGAAGTCGTTACGCCATTCGTGCAGGTCGGAACTTACCCGACAAGGAATTTCGCTACCTTAGGATGGTTATAGTTACCACCGCCGTTTACTGGCGCTTAAGTTCTCAGCTTCGCCATGACGAATCATGACTAACCGGTCCCCTTAACGTTCCAGCACCGGGCAGGCGTCAGTCCGTATACATCGCCTTACGGCTTCGCACGGACCTGTGTTTTTAGTAAACAGTCGCTTCTCGCTGGTCTCTGCGGCCACCCCCAGCTCGAGGAGCAAGTCCTCTCACCAGTGATGGCCCCCCTTCTCCCGAAGTTACGGGGGCATTTTGCCGAGTTCCTTAACCATAGTTCACCCGAACGCCTCGGTATTCTCTACCTGACCACCTGAGTCGGTTTAGGGTACGGGCCGCCATGAAACTCGCTAGAGGCTTTTCTCGACAGCATAGGATCATCCACTTCACCACAATCGGCTCGGCATCAGGTCTCACCCACATGCCATCCGGATTTACCTGGATGACGGGCTACACCCTTACCCCGGGACAACCACCGCCCGGGATGGACTACCTTCCTGCGTCACCCCATCACTCACCTACTAACCGCTTGGTCCGGCGGCTCCACCACTTTCCTTTCCCCGAAGGGTCCGGAACGGCTTCACGGCCTTAGCATCACGATGCTCGATGTTTGACGCTTCACAGCGGGTACCGGAATATCAACCGGTTATCCATCGACTACGCCTGTCGGCCTCGCCTTAGGTCCCGACTTACCCTGGGCAGATCAGCTTGACCCAGGAACCCTTAGTCAATCGGCGCAAACGTTTCTCACGTTTGTATCGCTACTCATGCCTGCATTCTCACTCGTGAACCGTCCACAACTCGCTTCCGCGGCTGCTTCACCCGGCACACGACGCTCCCCTACCCATCCACACAGGCGTTGGCCCTATTGTGTGAATGACACGACTTCGGCGGTACGCTTGAGCCCCGCTACATTGTCGGCGCGGAATCACTAGACCAGTGAGCTATTACGCACTCTTTCAAGGGTGGCTGCTTCTAAGCCAACCTCCTGGTTGTCTCTGCGACTCCACATCCTTTCCCACTTAGCGTACGCTTAGGGGCCTTAGTCGATGCTCTGGGCTGTTTCCCTCTCGACCATGGAGCTTATCCCCCACAGTCTCACTGCCGCGCTCTCACTTACCGGCATTCGGAGTTTGGCTAAGGTCAGTAACCCGGTAGGGCCCATCGCCTATCCAGTGCTCTACCTCCGGCAAGAAACACACGACGCTGCACCTAAATGCATTTCGGGGAGAACCAGCTATCACGGAGTTTGATTGGCCTTTCACCCCTAACCACAGGTCATCCCCCAGGTTTTCAACCCTGGTGGGTTCGGTCCTCCACGAAGTCTTACCTCCGCTTCAACCTGCCCATGGCTAGATCACTCCGCTTCGGGTCTTGAGCGTGCTACTGAAACGCCCTATTCGGACTCGCTTTCGCTACGGCTTCCCCACACGGGTTAACCTCGCAACACACCGCAAACTCGCAGGCTCATTCTTCAAAAGGCACGCAGTCACGAGAACAAGGCAAGCCTTGTTCCGACGCTCCCACGGCTTGTAGGCACACGGTTTCAGGTACTATTTCACTCCGCTCCCGCGGTACTTTTCACCATTCCCTCACGGTACTATCCGCTATCGGTCACCAGGGAATATTTAGGCTTAGCGGGTGGTCCCGCCAGATTCACACGGGATTTCTCGGGCCCCGTGCTACTTGGGTGTCTCTCAAACGAGCCGTTGATGTTTCGACTACGGGGGTCTTACCCTCTACGCCGGACCTTTCGCATGTCCTTCGCCTACATCAACGGTTTCTGACTCGTCTCACGGCCGGCAGACCGTAAAAGAGAGATCCCACAACCCCGCATACGCAACCCCTGCCGGGTCTCACACGTATACGGTTTAGCCTCATCCGGTTTCGCTCGCCACTACTCCCGGAATCACGGTTGTTTTCTCTTCCTGCGGGTACTGAGATGTTTCACTTCCCCGCGTTCCCTCCACTTGCCCTATGTGTTCAGGCAAGGGTGACAGCCCATGACGACTGCCGGGTTTCCCCATTCGGAAACCCCCGGATCAAAGCCTGGTTGACGACTCCCCGGGGACTATCGTGGCCTCCCACGTCCTTCATCGGTTCCTGGTGCCAAGGCATCCACCGTGCGCCCTTAAAAACTTGGCCACAGATGCTCGCGTCCACTGTGCAGTTCTCAAACAACGACCAGCCACCCATCACCCCACCCTTACAGGCGAGTTCACTGGGGCCGGCGACTGAGGAAATCCATTCCCTCAGACACCCAACAGCGTGCCCGACACACTCCCCGCTCCCCTCAACGTTCCACACTCCGAAGAGCAGTACTAGAAGGAGAAGACGATCAAGTATGCCGAATAGTCAACGTTCCACCCATGAGCAACCAGCATCAGACATTCGCCGATGTACTGGCCTCTGAACCAGCCCCGAAGGACCGGCTTAGAAGTGCTCCTTAGAAAGGAGGTGATCCAGCCGCACCTTCCGGTACGGCTACCTTGTTACGACTTCGTCCCAATCGCCAGTCCCACCTTCGACAGCTCCCTCCCACAAGGGGTTGGGCCACCGGCTTCGGGTGTTACCGACTTTCGTGACGTGACGGGCGGTGTGTACAAGGCCCGGGAACGTATTCACCGCAGCAATGCTGATCTGCGATTACTAGCAACTCCGACTTCATGGGGTCGAGTTGCAGACCCCAATCCGAACTGAGACCGGCTTTTTGAGATTCGCTCCACCTCACGGTATCGCAGCTCATTGTACCGGCCATTGTAGCACGTGTGCAGCCCAAGACATAAGGGGCATGATGACTTGACGTCGTCCCCACCTTCCTCCGAGTTGACCCCGGCGGTCTCCTGTGAGTCCCCATCACCCCGAAGGGCATGCTGGCAACACAGAACAAGGGTTGCGCTCGTTGCGGGACTTAACCCAACATCTCACGACACGAGCTGACGACAGCCATGCACCACCTGTACACCGACCACAAGGGGGCGCCTGTCTCCAGACGTTTCCGGTGTATGTCAAGCCTTGGTAAGGTTCTTCGCGTTGCGTCGAATTAAGCCACATGCTCCGCTGCTTGTGCGGGCCCCCGTCAATTCCTTTGAGTTTTAGCCTTGCGGCCGTACTCCCCAGGCGGGGAACTTAATGCGTTAGCTGCGGCACCGACGACGTGGAATGTCGCCAACACCTAGTTCCCACCGTTTACGGCGTGGACTACCAGGGTATCTAATCCTGTTCGCTCCCCACGCTTTCGCTCCTCAGCGTCAGTAATGGCCCAGAGATCCGCCTTCGCCACCGGTGTTCCTCCTGATATCTGCGCATTTCACCGCTACACCAGGAATTCCGATCTCCCCTACCACACTCTAGCTAGCCCGTATCGAATGCAGACCCGGGGTTAAGCCCCGGGCTTTCACACCCGACGTGACAAGCCGCCTACGAGCTCTTTACGCCCAATAATTCCGGACAACGCTCGCGCCCTACGTATTACCGCGGCTGCTGGCACGTAGTTAGCCGGCGCTTCTTCTGCAGGTACCGTCACTTTCGCTTCTTCCCTGCTGAAAGAGGTTTACAACCCGAAGGCCGTCATCCCTCACGCGGCGTCGCTGCATCAGGCTTTCGCCCATTGTGCAATATTCCCCACTGCTGCCTCCCGTAGGAGTCTGGGCCGTGTCTCAGTCCCAGTGTGGCCGGTCGCCCTCTCAGGCCGGCTACCCGTCGTCGCCTTGGTGAGCCATTACCTCACCAACAAGCTGATAGGCCGCGGGCTCATCCTTCACCGCCGGAGCTTTTAACCTCCACCCAGGAGGATGGAAGTGTTATCCGGTATTAGACCCCGTTTCCAGGGCTTGTCCCAGAGTGAAGGGCAGATTGCCCACGTGTTACTCACCCGTTCGCCACTAATCCCCACCGAAGTGGTTCATCGTTCGACTTGCATGTGTTAAGCACGCCGCCAGCGTTCGTCCTGAGCCAGGATCAAACTCTCCGTGAATGTTTTCCCGTAATCGGGATGAACACCACGAGAGCGGAACGGTCAGGCGGAATAGGCCCGACCGTTCACAGCGTCCTCGCTGTGTTTTCTTCAAAGGAACCTCGTCCCAGCCGTGATGGCCGGAGACGGGGTATCAACATATCTGGCGTTGACTTTTGGCACGCTGTTGAGTTCTCAAGGAACGGTCGCTTCCTTTGTACTCACCCTCTCGGGCTTTCCTCTGGGCGCTTCCCTTCGGTGTTCCAAACTCTATCAGTGTTTTTCCGGCCCCCTGACCACCGCCCTGCAGGCATGCAGAAGGTGATCCGAAGTTAGGATCTGACAAGTTGGTTGCTGCCCGGCCGGGACGCGAAGTTGCGTCGCTCAGCCCCAAGCAGGAGTACGACTGTACACGCGGCTGCGGAGCGGGTGCAAATCGATTTGGGGTATGGTCTAGACCACTTCGGAGTGCTCACGCGGAACCGGCACTTCAGGTGACATACGCTGCTGAACAGTGTGCCGCCCGGTACCTACAGGGACGGCCATATCGATCTCCACCCCTGGGAGGTTTCCCATGACCACCGTGACGTCCCCGCTCGCAGGACGCGCCATCGGACTGGCAGCCGTGCCGGATCCCGTCTTCTCCGGGGCCATGGTCGGCCCGGGCACAGCGATCGACCCCGTACGTGAGCCTTCCGAGGCCGTCTCGCCCGTGGACGGCGTCATCGTCTCCCTGCACCCGCACGCGTTCGTCGTCGTCGACGAGAGCGGACACGGCGTGCTCACCCACCTCGGCATCGACACCGTGCAACTCAACGGCGAGGGTTTCGAGCTGCTCGTGAACAAGGGCGACACCGTCAGGCGCGGTCAGGGCGTCGTGCGCTGGAACCCGGCCGCCGTCGAGGCCGCCGGCAAGTCCGCGGTGTGCCCGGTCGTGGCACTGGAGGCCACGGCCGAAGCTCTCTCCGATCTTCGCATCGACGGCGAAGTGAAGGCCGGCGACAGTCTCTTCCTCTGGAAGTGACGTCAGTGCCGTCGCATGACGGCGAGAACGACAACCAACGCGGCGGCGGGGCCCGCCGCTCTATCGGAGACGGGTGAGATGGAGACAACGCTGCGAGGCGTCGGCGTGAGCCACGGTGTGGCCATCGGCGAGGTTCGGCACATGGGAACGGCGGTGCTCGAGCCGCCCGCGAAGCAGATCCCGGCGGAAGAGGCGGAGCGTGAACAGGGGCGCGCCCGCAAGGCCGTGGAGGCGGTGGCGGCGGACCTGATGGCGCGCGGCAACCTGGCCGGCGGTGAGGCTCAGGCGGTGCTCGAGGCGCAGGCCATGATGGCCCAGGACCCCGAGCTGATGGCCGACGTGGAGCGGCGGATCGCCGTCGGCAGCACGGCGGAACGCGGGGTGTACGACGCGTTCGCCTCCTACCGGGAGCTGCTGGCGAGCGCCGGTGAGTACCTCGCCGGTCGCGTGGCCGACCTGGACGACGTGCGGAATCGTATCGTCGCCCGTCTGCTGGGGGTTCCGATGCCGGGCGTCCCCGACAGCGACGAGCCCTACGTCCTGGTTGCCCGTGATCTTGCTCCGGCCGACACCGCGCTGCTGGATCCGACTCTGGTGCTCGGCTTCGTCACCGAGGAGGGCGGTCCGACCAGCCACAGCGCGATTCTGGCCCGGGCGCTCGGTGTGCCGGCCGTGGTGGCGCTGCCGGGGGCCGGTGAGCTCGCCGAGGGCACGATGATCGCGGTCGACGGCAGCACGGGAGAGATCTTCGTGGACCCGAGCGACGAGAAGAAGGCTCAGCTCGAGGCCGCGGCCGCCGAGCGGAAGGCCGCGTTGGCGGCGTCGACCGGGCCCGGTGCCACCGCGGACGGTCACAAGGTGCCGCTGCTCGCGAACATCGGTGGTCCCGCTGATGTGGCGGCCGCCGTCGAGGCCGGTGCCGAGGGAGTGGGTCTCTTCCGTACCGAGTTCCTCTTCCTGGACGACAGCAAGCAGGCGCCGTCCGAGGAGAAGCAGGTCGCCGCGTACCGGCAGGTGCTCGAGGCGTTCCCCGAGGGGCGTGTCGTGGTGCGGGTGCTGGACGCGGGTGCGGACAAGCCGCTCGACTTCCTCACGCCGGCCGACGAGCCGAACCCGGCGCTCGGCGTGCGGGGCCTGCGGACGCTGCTCGACCACCCGGACGTGCTGCGCACCCAGCTGACCGCGCTCGCGAAGGCCGCGGAGGGGTTGCCGGTCTACCTCGAGGTCATGGCACCGATGGTGGCGGACCGTACGGACGCCCGGGCCTTCGCGGACGCCTGCCGTGAGGCCGGGCTGCGGGCGAAGTTCGGCGCGATGGTCGAGATCCCTTCTGCCGCGCTGCGGGCTCGCTCGATCCTGCAGGAGGTCGAGTTCCTGTCGCTGGGGACGAACGACCTCGCTCAGTACACCTTCGCCGCCGACCGTCAGGTGGGCGCGGTGTCCCGTCTGCAGGACCCGTGGCAGCCCGCTCTGCTCGACCTGGTGGAGCTGTCCGCCGAGGCGGCGAAGGCCGAGGGCAAGAGCTGTGGTGTGTGTGGTGAGGCCGCGTCCGACCCGCTGCTCGCGTGTGTGCTGACCGGTCTGGGCGTCACCTCTCTCTCGATGGGTGCCGCGTCGATTCCCTATGTCCGGGCGACGCTGGCGAAGTACACGCTGGCGCAGTGCGAGCGGGCCGCTGCGGCGGCGCGGGCGACGGACAGTGCCGAGGACGCGCGCAGCGCTGCGCAGGCGGTGTTGTCGGGCGAGTAGCCGGGCCTTGCCCGCGACGACGGATTCCCGGGAGGGGCGCTCCACTGAGGTGGGGCGCCCCTTCGGCATTTTCAGTGCTGGTGTCCTGGGGTGGGTTTCTCCTCCCGGAGGTCGGGCGGCGCGCAGTAGTCGACGTTGGATTCCGGTGAGATCAGGTCTCCTGATTCCACGTCGGTGCAGTAGGCGTCGAAGACCTCTCCTGCGGTGAGGGGTTCGAGTCCGTAGGCGCGCATGCGCCAGCCGTAGACGCGGTCGGGTGTGTCCGGGGCGCTGGCGCGGATGACGAGTCCCCCGGGGCTTTCGGTGGCCAGGCCGAGGGCCAGGACCGTGGTGAACTCGAGGGCTTCGGTTTCGTCCAGTTCCAGGGCGGCCCCGTCGTCGGTGATGTGGAGGGCGGCGATGAGGGTTTCGGGCGGTCCGGTGACGCTGCAGACGAGGTGGCGGTTTCCGGGTGGGGCCGTGTCGAGGATGCGGACGAGGAGGTTTGCGGCTCGGGTGAAGGCGGCGCGTCCGATGTCCTCGCCGCAGGAGGTGCAGGCGCCCAGTCGGGCGAGGCGGGTGGTCGCGTACTCCCAGGTGGCCTGCCGTACGGCTTCGTCGACGAGGGCCGGGAGCAGGTCGGCCAGCGGGCGGCCGTCGTAGGGAAGGGTCGGGCCTGTGAGGGCGATCTGTGCGGTGAAGCGTGTGCGGCTCGACGGGTGGTCGGGGTCCAGGCCCTTCTGTGTGCAGAACTCGGCGTACTCCTCGGGGTCGAAGAGGGCCACCGTGGTGTGGCTGCCCTGCAGGGCGCGGGTCCGGAGGAGGGCCTCCACCTGTTTCAGGTAGGTCGCGTGGTCGGCGAAGGTGAAGCTGCGGTAGCGCCGCATGGCCCGGAAGTCGTGCTCGTCGGTCAGCAGGCCGATGGTGCCGGCGATTTCGCGGTGCAGGACGCGTCGCATGGTCCGGTTGTCGGTGTGCGCCATTGTTTCCCCCTGTGCACGGTCGATCAATGCTCACTCACAGTAATCGGCGGCACTGACAATGGGCCCTTCGCCCGGTGACCGCGCACTCGGCCGGGGACGGAAGGCGCAGGTCACTGCTGGGGATCCGCTGCTGCCTGCGCCTTGAGCCCTGGTGACGGGGAGTGGTGTGCTGGGGTAGTCGGGTCAGGCTCGTTCGCGGGCCAGGTCCTCGTAGAAGCCGAGCAGGTCGAGGTTGTCGATGGAGCCCGGGTTGACCGCCTTGTCCAGCGGGGTGCCTTGGAGGAGTCGCTTGACGGGGACCTCGATGCGCTTGCCGGTGAGGGTGTGCGGGACGCCGGGCACTTCGATGATCTCGTCGGGGACGTGGCGCGGTGACAGTTGCTCGCGGATCGTCTGCTTGATGCGGTTCAGCAGGGCCTCGTCGAGGACGTGTCCGGGGGCCAGGTGGACGAAGAGGGGCATCCAGTAGCCGCCGTCGGGCTGCTCGATGCCGATGACGAGGGACTCCCTGATTTCGGGAAGGCGTTCCACTGCTTCGTAGATGTCGGCGGATCCCATGCGGACGCCCTGGCGGTTGAGCGTGGAGTCGGAGCGGCCGTGGATGACGACGGATCCGCGGGAAGTGACGGTGATCCAGTCGCCGTGCCGCCATACGCCGGGGTAGGTGTCGAAGTAGCTGTCGTGGTAGCGGCTGCCGTCGGGGTCGTTCCAGAAGTGGATGGGCATCGACGGCATGGGGTTGGTGACGACGAGCTCGCCGACCTCGTCGACCAGGGGGTTGCCGCTGGGGTCCCACGACTGCAGGTCGGTGCCAAGGCAGGGGGCCTGGAGCTCGCCGACGTGGACCGGGAGGGTCGGTACGGCTCCGGCGAAGCAGGAGCACACGTCGGTGCCGCCGCTGACGGAGGCGATCCACAGGTCGTCGCGGACCTCGTCGTGCAGCCAGCGGAAGCCGTCGGGCGGCAGGGGCGAGCCGGTGGTGGCGACGCACTGGACGGAGGAGAGGTCGAAGTCGCGGGACGGGTGCACGCCGGCCTTGCGGCAGGCCATGACGTAGGCGGCGGAGGTGCCGTAGAGGGTGGCCCCGGTGCGTTCGGCGATCCGCCACTGGGCGCCGGTGTCGGGGTAGCCGGGGCTGCCGTCGTAGAGGACGATCGTGGTGCCGGTGAGCAGGCCGGAGACGAGGAAGTTCCACATCATCCAGCCGGTCGAGGTGTACCAGAAGAAGCGGTCCTCGGGGCCGAGATCGCAGTGCAGGCCCAGTTGCTTGAGGTGTTCGACGAGGATGCCGCCCTGCGACTGGACGATGGCCTTCGGCAGGCCGGTCGTGCCGGAGGAGTAGAGCACCCACAGAGGGTGGTCGAAGGGCACCTGCTCGAAGACGGGGTCCGTGTCGGCCGAGGTGAGGGCCGACCAGTCCAGCGCGCCCTCGGGTGCCTCGGTGCCGAGGAGCGGGATGTGGATCACGGCGCGCAGGGTGGGCAGTTCGCGGCGCAGTTCGGCGACGGCCTCGCGTCGGTCGTGCTCCTTGCCGCCGTAGCGGTAGCCGTCGACCGTGAAGAGCACGACGGGTTCGACCTGCTGGAAGCGGTCGAGGACACTCCGGGCGCCGAAGTCGGGCGCGCAGGAGGTCCACACGCCGCCCACGGCGGCTGTGGCGAGGAGGGCGACCACGGCCTGCGGGACGTTGGGCAGGTAGCCGCTGACGCGGTCCCCGGGGCGTACGCCGAGAGCGCGCAGCTCGGCGGCCAGGGAGCCGACCTCGCGGCGCAGCTCGGCCCAGGTGACGGGGCGGGGTTCGTGTGTCTCGTCGACGTGCAGGAGGGCTGGTTCGTCGGCGCGGGTCTCGGCCGCGCGCAGGGCGTGTTCGGCGTAGTTGAGGGTCGCTTCGGGGAACCACTGGGCGCCCGGCATCGAGCGGTCGCCGAGCACGCGCGCGTAGGGGGTCGAGAAGCGGACGTCGAACCACTGGGTGACGGCTTTCCAGAAGGTGTCCAAGTCGTCGACGGACCAGCGCTGCAGGGCCGCGTAGCCGCCCTCGGCGGGGGCGCCGTGGTGTTCGGCGGCCCAGGCCTGGAATCTGGTGATCCGTGCCCGGGCGATGCGCTCGGGATCGGGCTGCCAGAGCGGCTGCAAACTGTCGGTCGACATGGTCGGCTCCCGGACTGTGTCGCGTCGTGTGCGTCCTCCGCGCACGGGCTGGGGTGTGCGCGTGAGCGGCTGGCACGGACAATGCCATGTGATCGACTTCGGCACCAGGGCGCGCCCCACATAGTCCGTGTCGTGAAGATGTGGTCCTGGCACGGGTGAACGGCAGTTGAACGACACTCGTGCGCGGGGCTGTCAGTGGCAGGGTGAGCAGCATGAACGGTCGTGACCTGGTGCGTTCGGTGAAAGCGGTGGCTTCGGTGGGGGCGGCGCAGGGTGTGCGAACCGTACGAGCAGCGTGGCGCAGGCGCCGGGCCGACGCCACCGGGCTGCCGGCGCGTGGGGCGGAGCGTGCGCGGGTGCCCGGGCCCGTGGAGGACGCGGAGCCGGGGCCCGGAGGCGGTGTCATCCGGTTCAGCCGGTCGGAGCTGCGGATCCTGGTGGCCGTGACCGGTGCCGTGTTCTGGGGCTGGGACGGGGCGGAGCCCGAGCCGTCGTACGCGCTGGCCGGCCGTTGTCCGGAGCCGGATCCGCGTGCGGTCCTGGAGCCGGACAAGGACGGTGGCTGGCGTGTGGTGGCCGAGCGGGTGACGGTGGTGATCTCGCGGCACGGCGCGGTGGAGGTACGTACTCCGGGTGGTGTGACCCTGCGTCGTGATCTGCCGCCGCGGTGGTGGGAGCCGGTCGGCGGCGGCCCGGCGCGGTGGATGCAGCGGTCGGAGGTGGCCGCCGACGCGCGGTTCTTCGGGCTCGGTGGGCGGACCTCGGGTCCTCGGCTGCCGGACGGGACGTACCGACTGTGGAACACCGATCCCGGCCGTGCCTTCGCGCCCGGGGACGACCCGCTGTACATCACGATGCCGGTGCAGCTGGTGGTGTCCGATGGCGGTACGCATCTGGCGTTCCATGACAGCTCGTGGGACGGCACGGTGACGCTGCGGCAGGGCGAGGAGGGCGCGGGTTCCGGTCACGACCGTGACGGGACGAGCGAGCTGCGGATGGACGGCGGTCCGCTGCGCTGCTGGGTGATGGTGGGCACTCCCGCGCGCGTGCTGCTCGCCTGGGCGTCGCTCACCGGGGCGCCCGCACTGCCGCCCGCGTGGGCGCTCGGGCATCATCACGCGCGGTGGGGGTTCGGCAGCGAGCAGGAGGTGCGGCGGATCGTCGCGGGATACCTGGAGCACGGTCTGCCGCTGGACGCCGTGCACCTGGACATCGACCACCTCGAGGCGCATCAGGTGTTCACCGTCGACCAGGACCGCTTCCCCAAGCTGCCCGTGCTGGCCGAGGAGCTGCGGCGGGACGGCATCCGGCTGGTGTCGATCGTCGATCCGGCCGTGAGGGCCCTGCCCGGCCATGCGGTGTATGACGGCGGGGCGGCCGAGGACGCGTTCGTGCGGGACGCCTCGGGTGGGGTGGTGGAGGGTGTCGTGTGGCCCGGGGAGGCGGTGTTTCCCGATTTCACGCACGCGCGCGTGCGTGAGTGGTGGGGTGGTCTCTACGAGGAGCGGCTCGCCCAGGGCTTCTCGGGTTTCTGGCATGACATGAACGAACCCACGTCGTTCACCGCCTTCGGGGAGTCGACGCTGCCTCGTTCGGCCAGCCACTTCCTGGAGGGGCGGGGCGGTGACCACCGCGAGGCGCACAACGTGTACGCGCTGTGCATGGCGAGGGCCGGCTTCGACGGGCTGCGGAAGCTCCTGCCCGAGGAGCGGCCGTTCCTGTTCTCCCGCTCCGGGTGGGCCGGCATGCAGCGCTACGGGGGGACGTGGTCGGGGGACGTGGCCACCGGCTGGCCGGGGCTGCGGGCGTCCTTGGCGCTGGTGATGGGGCTGGGGCTGTGCGGCGTCCCGTACTCGGGGCCGGACGTCGGGGGCTTCGACGGGGATCCGTCCCCCGAGCTGTATCTGCGGTGGTTCCAGCTGGGCGCGTATCTGCCGCTGTTCCGTACGCACGCGAGTCTGCGGGCGGGGCGCAGGGAGCCGTGGGAGTTCGGTGGCGAGGTGCTGGAGCACGCGCGCGTGGCGCTCGTCGAGCGCCGGCGGCTGCTGCCGTACTTCGTGACGCTGGCGCATCTGGCGCGGCGTACCGGAGCGCCCTATGTGCGGCCGCTGTGGTGGGCGGCGCCGGAGGAGCGGGCGCTGCGTGACTGTGGGGACGCCTTTCTGCTGGGTGACAGCCTGCTGGTGGCGCCGGTGCTGGACCCGGGCACCGACCGGCGTGCCGTGCGGCTGCCGCGGGGGCGCTGGTACGACACCGCGACAGGGCAGGCGTACGAGGGGCCGGGGCAGGTGCTTGTCGCAGCGCCCCTGTCGCGGATCCCGGTGTTCGCACGCGCGGGTGCCGTGCTTCCGGTACGCGGGGAGGACGGCGGGCTGGAGCTGGAGGTGTGGGCGCCCGCCCGGGGGCGGACCGGGGGCGGGCTGGTGGTGCCCGACGGGGGCGAGGGGTGGGACGAACCGGAGATCGAGCGCTACACCGCTCGGTGGATGGGCTCGCGGGTGGTCGTGGAGCGGGAGGGTGAGAACGGCGGCGCGCCGCTCTACCCGGTGCGCGTCCGCGGGGCCGGGGAGCTGTGAGCTCAGATGTACCGGCCCTCGAACCAGGCCCGTACGGCCAGGGTGTGCAGGGGGAAGGCGAGTTCCTCGGCTCGGCGCAGGAGGTGCCAGCCCTCTGTTTCGTCCGTGGCGGCGGAGGAGGGCAGGCCCTCGGCCGGGCGCTCCGGGAGGAGACCGAACAGCAGCAGGTGTCCGTCGGGTGAGCTCATCGCGTCGACCAGCCGTACGTCACGGCCGGCGGCGTCGATGCCCGTCTCCTCCCTGAGTTCGCGTATGACGGCCTGCCGCCAGTCCTCCCGGTCGTCGATGTAGCCGCCGGGCAGGGCGATGCCCCCGCGCGCGGGAGCGATGGTTCGGGTGATGACGACCAGGGCGGTGCCGTTGGTGTCGTACACGGGCTGGAGGGCCACCGCGACCGGGAGCGGGTTGCGGTAGGCCACGGCCCCGCACGCCGGGCAGGTGCGGGGCCAGCCGGTGACGCCCTCTGCGTAGGGCGCGCCGCAGCTCGAACAGTGGGAGTTCGGCGCGGAGTTGGGAGCGGAGTGCTGAGTTTCGGACACGCGGCGGACTGTAGCCGATCACGGAGAGGGCGCCTCGGGCAGGCTGCTCAGTGAGCGCTGCTGAGCGACTTCCTGGACACCGGGAAGTCGAAGTACGTGTCCGGATGGGCTTCGGGCTTGAAGGTGTAGTGCCACCACTCCTCTGCCATGTTCACGAATCCGAGGCCTTCCAGGGTGCTCTTGAGCAGCAACCGGTTGGTGCGCTGTTGGCCCTGGATGCGGGGGCCGAGGGTGTGCGAGAGGGTGTCGAAGCAGTCGAAACCGGTACCCATGTCGATCGAGTTGTCGGGGAACCGCTCGCCCTGGGGAGCGAAGCACGGCGTCAAGGGCTCCCCGGGGTGGTAGGGCCGGGTCGGCTTCGCCGGGAGTCTGACGAGCGTGACGTCCAGGGTCGAACCGCGACTGTGGCCGGATTTCGCCGCGATGTACCCGTCGGCGAAGAGCCGGGTCTTGTCGACGTTCGGGTAGAACTCGCCCTTCATCGCCTCGTCGTCGAGGTCCTCGGCCCAGCGGACGAAGTGGTCCACCGCCCGCTGTGGCCGGTAGCAGTCGTACACCTTGAGCGAGTAGCCCTGGCGCAGGAGCTTTTGCTGGGCCTTGTGGAGGGCTTCGGCGGCGGGGCGGCTGAGGATGCAGAGGGGCTGCCTGTAGCCGTCGATGCGCTCGCCCACGAAGTTGTGCGGGGTGACGTAGCGCATCTCCTGGATGATCGTCGGGTCCACGCTTCTCAGCGCCACGAAGTCCTTCGGCGCCTTGGGATCGGTTCCGGCCCGGGCGGTCGCGGTGGGGGCGGTCGATGCCAGCAAGGCGGCGAACGCGGTGATCAGGGCACGTGCCACGGTGGTGAATCGCGTCATGCCCCTGCGTCTACCAGGAGTGGGGGCACCGTGGAAAGGGATCGGATGCGGCGCGGCGACCGCCCGCCGGTTTTCGGTCTCGTGGACTGCCGATCTCCGACCGGCCGTGCCACACTCCTGACGTTCCGTCAGATCCCGTCTGCGGGGAGGGTGCTGTGGCGCGTGCACGAACACCTGTGGTGGCAGGGTGGTTCACCGGGGAGGGCGATGATTTCCGGCTGCTCGGCACGCGCTGTTCGGCGTGCGCCTCGGTCTTCTTCCCTCGGGAGGACCATCACTGCCGCAACCCCGATTGTGGGGGCGGCGAGTTGGCGCCGGTCCCGCTGTCGCGGCGGGGGCGCGTCTGGTCGTTCACGGACAGCCGATATCGGCCACCGTCACCCTACGTGACCGATCCGGAACTTTCGTGGGAGCCGTGCGCGTTCATCGCTGTGGAGCTGGAGCCCGAGCGGATGGTGGTGCTGGGACAGGCGGCTCCCGGGATCACCGTCGCCGAACTGGCGGTGGGCCTGGAGGTGGAGGTCGTGCCCGGTGTGCTCCACGAGGACGCGGAGACGACCTGGACGACGTGGCACTGGCGGCCGACGGGGGTGACGGCATGACGGAAGAAGTGGCGGTGCTCGGCGCGGGCATGCACCCGTGGGGCAAGTGGGGGCGCAACTTCACGGAGTACGGCGTCGCAGCGGCCCGCGCGGCGCTCATCGACGCCGGGCTGGAATGGCGGGACATCGGCGCGATCATCGGCGCGGACACGGTGCGGGGCGGCTATCCCGGGTATGTCGCCGGGGCGACGTTCGCGAAAGCACTGGGTTGGCAGGGGGCCCGGGTCACCAGCGTGTACGCGGCGTGTGCGTCCGGGGCGCAGGCCATCGAGGCCGCACGGGCCCAGATCCTCGCCGGGCTCGCCGATGTGGTGCTCGTGGTGGGGGCGGATGCCGCTCCCAAGGGGTTCTTCCGCCCTGCGGGCGGGGACAGGCCGGACGATCCCGACTGGCTCAGGTTCCGCATCCTCGGGGCGACCAACCCCGTGTACTTCGGGCTCTACGCCCGCAGACGCATGGCGTTGCACGGCGACACACCGGACGACTTCGCACAGGTGAAGGTGAAGAATTCGGCGATGGGCGCGCTGAACCCCTTCGCGCGCTACCGCGGACGCGTCACCGCCGAGGAGGTCGCCGGCTCCGCCGTCGTCGCCGACCCGCTGCGGCTGCTCGACATCTGCGCGACCTCCGACGGCGGCGCGGCGGTGGTGCTCTCGAGCATGGAGTTCGCGCGTGGCCACGGGCAGGCGGAGCCGGTGCGGATCCGGGCCGTGTCCACAGTGACACCGCGTTATCCGAACACCGTGCTGGACCTGCCGGAGATCGCCACGGACTCCGCGGTGGCCGTGGATCCGCCCGAGGAGACGTTCCGGAGATCGATCACTCGCACGGCCTACGAAGAGGCGGGTATCGGGCCGGAGGACTTGTCGCTGGCCGAGGTCTACGACCTGTCCACCGCCCTTGAGTTGCAGTGGTACGAGGACTTGGGGCTGTGCGGTGAGGGCGAGGGTGTGAAGCTGTTGCGCGACGGGGCGACGGCCCTGGGTGGTCGCATACCGGTGAACGTCAGCGGTGGACTGGCCTCCTTCGGCGAGGCCGTTCCGGCGCAGGCGATAGCCCAGGTCTGCGAACTATCGTGGCAGTTGAGGGGCGAGGCGGGTGACCGGCAGGTCGTGGGAGCGAGGGTGGGGATCACCGCGAACCAGGGGCTGTTCGGGCACGGATCAGCGGTGATCGCGGTGCGGTGAGCCACAGCGGCTGGACCGGCGCCTCGGCTGGTGCTGGAACTGGTGCCGGTCGTACCGCCACATCAGGCCGGGCCCGGAGCCATACGCTGTGTGATCGCGCCGGAATCCTGCGTGAACGTCTCATGAACTGCGCTTGGGCGTGCGCCGGTGGCGTCAATCATGCTCCCGTGCACTCCTGGACGGACACTCTCCGCTTCGCCTTTCAGCCGGTGGTCAATCTGACGACCGGCGCGGTCGCGGGGCTGGAGATACTCGCCCGCCCGGAGACCGGCGACATCCTCGCCGAGGCCCGCCGGGATCCTGAGCTCGACGGTCGCCTGGCGGTGTCGGCGCTCCGCGCGGCGGTACGCAAGCAGACCCTGCTTCCGCTGTTCGTCAACGTGTTCGCCGGGACCCTAGCGGACCTCGGCGGGCTCCCGGCACTGCACGACGGCGTGCGCGAGGCGGGCCGGCTTCCGTGGGAGGTGACGATCGACGTCTGTCCGCCGTACACGCATGTGCCGCAGCCGGCTCTGCTGGACGCGGTGGCCTCGCTTCGCGGGCAGGGCTTCCGGATCTGCGCGGACGGTGTCGGGGACGGGGATGTGCCCCTGCGGCTGCTCTCCGACCTCTCGCCCGGCCTGGTGAAGCTGGACGCGTCGCTGCTGGCCCGGCCGGCGGTGATGCGGTCGATGCGGACGCTGTGCGACGAGCTGGGGGCGCTCCTGGCCGTCGAGGGCGTGGAGACCGAAGGGCAGTGCGCGGCGGCGTTCGCGGGCGGGGCGCAGCTGGCCCAGGGCGATCTGTTCGCGCCGCCGGCGCGCCTGCCCGCCGCCCACGTCTACGTCCCGCCCCGCTCCCCCGTCGAGGTGGCCGCACCGCGGACCGGGCCGTCGGTGCGGGAGTTCGTCCGGCCCGCCGCTCTGCTGCCGGCCACCGCCTCTGCCGGCCGGGTGCGAGCCCTGCTGACAGGGTCGCCGGACGTGTCCGGGGTGTTGCTCGTGGACCCCACGGGCGTGCCGGTCCGGTCGGTGCACCGCTCACGCTTCCTGCTGTCGATGTCGGGGCGCTACGGGCACGCCCTGTACGCCGACCGGCCTGCGGCCAAGCTCGGGGACCCGCCACGGACGGTGGGCGTCGACGCCACGGCGTGGGAAGTGCTGGAGGTGGTCGCGGTCGGCGGACGGGGCCGCACCTCGGACGACGTGACCGTGGTGGACGAGTGCGGGCGGTGCGTGGGGGTCGTGCGGCTCGCGGACCTCGTGCGGGCGCTGGCCGAGACACGGGTGGAGGAGGCGGCAGGGCTGAATCCTCTGACGCGTCTGCCCGGCTCGGACGCGATCACCGCCGAGGTGGACCGGCGGGTCGCCGCGGGGCGGACGTTCGCGTTGAGCTGGCTGGACGTCGACCACTTCAAGCAGGTCAACGACGGGGCCGGGTTCGCTTGCGGCGACGATCTGATCCGGGCGGTGGGCCGGGCGCTGCAACAGGCCGCGACGGACGGCGCCCGCGTCGGGCACATCGGCGGGGACGACTTCCTGGTGCTCGCCGATCCGGACGGTCTTGGTCCGCTGGCCGCCTCGGTGCTGGACGCTTCCTGGTCGGCGGGGGGCCGGCCGGTCACGCTGTCGCTCGCGACGCTGGTGTGCACGCCGGGCAGCGTGAGCGACCACCGGCAGGCCGCGGCCTGCCTGGCTCCGTTGAAGAAGGCGGCGAAGGCGCTGCACGGGGCGAGTTGGGTGGTGGGCCGGGCGGGGATGCCGGGCCACGAAACCCGCCGGGGCTCGCAACCGGCACCGACACCGGCGCCAGCGGGGTGCGGGGTGGCGGTCGAGAGGGACGCGCAGGGCGTCTGAGACGCGTGGGAAACGGCTGAGCCGCGGTGACGCGACCGGGCTCGGGGCGCGCGCCGGCTTCCTGGCGTCGGGATCCACTCCGCCGGCGGGTTTCTGGCCGTCGGGCTCCTCTTCGGCGGGATCCAGGCCGGTGGGTTCCTGGTCGGCAGCGCACGCGGGGGTCGCGGCGCTGTCGGGGTCGTGCCCGGACGCGGCCGGCAGCGGCCCGCCGGGGCCCTTCCGTGGTGGCCATGGCCCCGCCGGACTCCTGCGGTTGAGAAACCGCAAGGTCAGGTGAATCCTGGACACTAGCAAGCGAGGAGTCAGGTGCGGCCGGACTTTCGCCCCCAGGCGGAGCCCGGCGGAGGCCGGACACCATCAGCCAAGCCTCGCGCGGCTCACCAAGGCCCGCGCGGGTCCGGAACAGATCTGAACAACGACCCGACCGGGCGCGCCATGGCCGAGCAACCGGCCCTTCGGTCCAGCGCGAGCCCGGCGGCCGTCGAAGGCCGTGGACCGTTGCGGTCGGCGACCTTGACGCTCTTTGGGTGCCGGTGAACACTTCCGGTGTCAGTCGACATCGCCGTACATAGGCGGCGTATTCCGGCACTGCGGCGCGTGGATGCGCCTGCGCCAAGGCCCATTTCCCACGGGCGATTCGGCTGCGACGGCACGCTCGTCACGGATGCCGGGCGGGGCGCGGGATCTCCCCGCCTTCGGCTGAAGTAGCCACGGGTAACGCACCCTGCAGGTGAGAACCGGGGCCGGTCGTCCCGGGCCAGGGCTGAGGAGCCGCCATGAGTAACGGAGACATTTTCGTCGGCGAGATGATCGGCACGGCGATTCTGATCCTGTTCGGTGCGGGCGTCTGCGCCGCCGTCACCCTTCGGTTCTCGAAGGCCAGGGCTTCAGGCTGGATCGTCATCGCGTTCGGCTGGGGATTCGGTGTCCTGGCCGGCGCGTACACCGCCGCCCCGCTGTCGGGCGGGCACATCAACCCCGCCGTCACCCTCGGCCTGGCCGTCGACACAGGCGTGTGGGACAAGGTCTGGATCTACCTGCTCGGGCAGATCGTGGGGGCGATGCTGGGCGCCGTCCTTGCGTACCTGCTCTACTTCGCCCAGTTCCAGGCCAACGTGCGGAAGACGGGCACCACGGAAGGCACAGCGGACGAGCCGGTGCCGACGCTCGGCATCTTCGCCACCATCCCTGAGATCAGGAACCCGGTCGCCAACCTGATGACGGAGATCCTCGCGACCATCGCCCTGGTACTGCCCATCCTTGCCCTGGTCGGCGACAACAGGGTCGTCCAGGGCGTCGGCATCGGTCCGATCCCGGGCGAGGGAGCCGGTATCTACGGTTCCGGCATCTCGATCTTGTTGGTGTCCCTGCTGGTCGTAGGGATCGGTCTCTCCCTCGGTGGGCCCACGGGTTACGCGATCAACCCAGCGCGTGACCTCGGTCCGCGCATCGTGCACCAGTTCCTTCCGATCCCCAACAAGGGAGCATCCGACTGGGGGTACGCGTGGGTCCCGGT
The DNA here is from genome assembly GCF_004803895.1 of Streptomyces hawaiiensis. Classification (NCBI taxonomy): domain Bacteria; kingdom Bacillati; phylum Actinomycetota; class Actinomycetes; order Kitasatosporales; family Streptomycetaceae; genus Streptomyces; species Streptomyces hawaiiensis. The sequence goes on from NZ_CP021978.1 coordinate 1,550,731, forward strand.
GGTGGGACCTGTTGTCGGCGGAATCCTCGGGGCTCTCATCTACAACGCAGCCTTCTGACCAGCCGAAGGGGTAGCCATGACGGACAACTCCGCGAAGTACGTCGCAGCCATCGACCAGGGCACCACGTCGAGCCGCTGCATCGTCTTCAACCAGGACGGCGCGATCGTCGCCGTGGACCAGCGTGAGCACCGCCAGATCTTCCCGAAACCCGGCTGGGTGGAGCACGACGCCACCGAGATCTGGTCCAAGGTGCAGGCGGTGGTGGCGGGGGCGATCGCGAAGGCCGGTCTGAGGGCCGACCAGCTGAGCGCGATGGGGATCACCAACCAGCGCGAGACGACCCTCCTGTGGGACCGGGCCACGGGCAAGCCGGTGCACAACGCCATCGTCTGGCAGGACACGCGGACGGCGGCACTGTGCAATCAGCTGGGCGGCTCGGACGGGCAGAACCGCTTCCGTGAGCAGACGGGCCTGCCACTGGCCACCTACTTCTCCGGGCCCAAGGCGGCCTGGCTGCTCGACAACGTGCCCGACCTCCGGGCGCGTGCCGAGCGCGGTGAGATCGCCTTCGGCACGATGGACTCCTGGCTGATCTGGAACCTCACCGGCGGCACGGACGGCGGGCAGCACGTCACCGACGTGACCAACGCCGGACGCACCATGCTGATGAACCTGGAGACCCTCCAGTGGGACTCCTCGATCCTCTCGGCGATGAACATCCCCGAGGCCATGCTGCCCGAGATCCGCTCCTCGGCCGAGGTGTACGGCACCGCCGTCGGCCAGCTCGCCGGTGTGCCGGTGGCCTCGGCGCTGGGCGACCAGCAGGCGGCCGTGTTCGGGCAGGCCTGCTACGACGTGGGCACGGCGAAGAACACCTACGGCACGGGAAGCTTCCTGCTGCTCAACACGGGCAACCGCCCGGTGGCGTCGAAGAGCGGCCTGTTGACGACGATGGGGTACAAGATCGGCAGTGAGGCGCCGGTGTACTGCCTGGAGGGGTCGATCGCCATTACGGGCGCGCTGGTGCAGTGGTTCCGCGACCAGCTGGGCATCATCCGTACCGCCGACGAGATCGAGCCCCTGGCGGCGAGTGTGGAGGACAACGGCGGCGCGTACATCGTGCCGGCGTTCTCGGGTCTGTTCGCGCCCTACTGGCGCTCCGACGCGCGCGGCGTGGTCACCGGCCTGACCCGGTACGTCACCAAGGCGCACCTCGCGCGCGCGGTGCTGGAGGCGACGAGCTGGCAGACGCGCGAGGTCGTGGACGCGATGTACCAGGACTCCGGGGTGCACATCACCACCCTCAAGGTCGACGGCGGCATGACGAAGAACAACCTGCTCATGCAGCACCAGGCGGACGTGCTCGACGTGCCGGTGGTGCGGCCCAAGGTCTCCGAGACGACCTGTCTGGGCGCCGCGTACGCGGCCGGTCTGGCCACCGGTGTGTGGAACGACCTCGACGAGCTCAAGGCGCACTGGCAGAAGGACGTCGAGTGGACGCCGGACATGGAGGCGTCGGTGCGGGACCGCGAGTACCACAACTGGCGCAAGGCCGTGGAGAAGAGCTTCGGCTGGGAGGAGGACGGCGACAGCTGACCACGCGCGCGTGGAGCGTCGCTTCGCCGGCGGCCCGTTCCCCGGTCGGCGGGGGTACGGGCCGCCTACGCCGAGGCGGTGTCAGCCGGTCACGGCCTCGCGGCGATCGGCCGCGTACGCCATGGCGTGCTGGACGACGCCGACGAGTGCGTCCTTGACCGACTCGCGGTCGCGGGCGTCGCACATCATGAGCGGCACGCCCTCGTCGAGGTCGAGGGCCTGGCGGACGTCCTCGATCGGGTAACGGGGAGCGCCCTCGAAGCAGTTGATGCCGACGAGGAAGGGGATCGAGCGCCGTTCGAAGTAGTCGATGGCCGCGAAGCAGTCCTCCAGGCGACGGGTGTCGGCGAGGACGACTGCACCGAGCGCGCCCTCGGAGAGCTCGTCCCACATGAACCAGAACCGCTCCTGGCCGGGCGTGCCGAAGAGGTACAGCACGAGGTCCTCGCGGAGGGTGATGCGGCCGAAGTCCATGGCCACGGTCGTGGTGTGCTTGCCTTCCACGCCGCTGGTGTCGTCGACCGGGCGCCCGGCCTCGGTGAGCCGTTCCTCGGTGCGCAGCGGCCTGATCTCGCTGACCGCGCCGACGAGCGTGGTCTTGCCCACGCCGAAGCCGCCGGCCACGAGGATCTTGAGCGTGACGGGCTCGACCGGAGGCTTGCCGCGCTCAGAACGCCCGAAGATCATCGGTCTCTTCTCCTGCTTGATGGGGGTCGGGCGACGGCGGGTCATAGCCTCCGCCGCCTGGGGTTTCGATGACGAGTACGTCAAGCAGCAGGGTGCGGACGTCCCCGACCGCGGCGTCGGCGTGGCGTGCGGGGCTGTCCGAGGGCAGCTTGTGGGTGAGCAGCCGGCCGTCCGGGCGCCGGGCGATCACGTCGGTGGAGGTGTCGTCCCGGTCCACCCGCACCTGCCGGCCAGTCACGTCAGACCTCGCTTCCGCACTGCTCACAGCGCCCGGAGGCCGTTGATCACGTCGCGCAGAATACTCTCGTCCGGCAGTTCGGCAGGGGGTACGGGCCGGTTCACGTGCACGAATTCCGCGTCCACGAGATCTCCGACAAGGACCCGTACCACCCCGATCGGCAGGTCGAGTTCCGCTGCGAGTTCGGCGACCGACTGCGGGATGTCGCGGCACAGTTCGACGATGTCCACATGCTCGGGGGAGAGCATGTGGTCCGCTTCCGGATCGTCCGCGTGCGGCTCCGCGACCACGACCGCGATCAGGTCCAGGCGGTGCTGGCCCTGGCTGCTGGTGCGGCCGCGGGTCATGGCGTACGGACGGACGACCGGTCCGGCCTCGTCGTCGAACCAGTGGCTTCTTCCCTGACCGTCAGCGCTCATGTCATCCCACTACCCGCCTGCGGGCAGATCGGTGCGCGGAGCGGCAGCCAGATGCACGCCCACCCGCTTCACGAGGAGCGTCATCTCGTAAGCGACCTGACCGACGTCCGAGTCGGCGTCCGAGAGGACGGCCAGGCAGCTGCCGTCGCCGGCGGCCGTCACGAACAGGAAGGCGTCATCGAGCTCGACGACCGTCTGGCGGACGTTGCCGGCCTCGAAATGGCGCCCCACGCCCTTGGCGAGGCTGTGGAACCCGGAGGCGACGGCGGCCAGGTGCTCGCTGTCCTCCCTGGTCAGGTCCTTGGACACGCCCGTCGGCAAACCGTCGCCGGAGAGCACGAGGGCCTTGCGAATGCTCGCGACACGGTCCACCAGGTCGTCGAGGAGCCAGTTCAGCTCGCCCGTGTTGGTGGTGTGGCCGGTCGCCTTCGGTGCGGTCATCGACCGTCCCCCTCTGTCGTTCCTTGTGGTGCTGCGCCGCTGTGGGCGGCATCGCCCGCGGCGTTCTCCTCGCGGCCGCGCTGCCAGCCACGCTGGAGCGATGCCATGCGGCTGCGTACTTCATCGGCGTCGCGTTCGACGGGCTCGGCCCTGTCGTCGGTACGCGGCTCCGAGCTCCGCTTCAGCTGCGGGGCCAGGTTGGCCTGCCGGACGCGCCGGGGCAGCGGCGCGGTGCCGGAGCCCGTCTCTTGGCGCGAGGGCTCGCCGGTGATCTCCGACGTGGAGCCGGAGCCGTGGTCGGGCCCGCCCGGGCCGCTCGCTGCGACCTCCGCGCGGCGGGTCCGCATCGGGAGGGTGGACGGCTCCGGCCGGTCGCCGACGGCACTGCCGGGCGGGGCCGGGGATTCGGTGCGGTCCTCGTCGCGGCCGGTCGTGCCGATGCCACGGCGGGCGGAGTCCGTCCCGCGACGTCGCGCCGGCAGCGGCGGCGGTGCGTCCGGGAGGGCGTCGCCCCGCAGGCTGCCGGTCGAGGAGCTCTCGCCGCGGCGCCGGGCCGGAAGGGCGGACGCGGGCTCGGGTCCCGGCCGGTCGGCGGCCCGGCCGCCCGCGGGCTCCTCGCCCCGGCGGCGTTGCGGGAGCGCGGCGGTGGGACCGGGCTCCGTTCGGCCGGTGCCCGTGGTGGTCTCCTCGTCCGTCTTCCCCCGCCGGGGGCGCTGTTCGGTGACGGGGCGCCCGTGCGAGCTGACCAGCTTGGGGGTGTGGCGGCGGGGCAGCGAGACCGGAGCACCCAGCTCGTCGTCGCTGTCTGCCCGGTCCCCCTCGCTGCGGGCGTCGGTGGTCTGCCGACGCGGATCGGTGCGACGGCCCGCCGTCTCGTCCGGGGCGCGGGTGAGGGAGTGGCGGGGGCGGAACAGGCCGCCGTGCTCACTGTCCTCGTCCTGGATGGCGCCGGGGAAGTCTTCGATGGCGTCCAGGTCGACGGGGGCCTCCAGCTCGACCGGACCGTCCAGCAGTGAGGCGGGCAGACCGGGGCGCTGCGCGGGTGCCTGGGACAGCGCGGCGCGGCGGCTGCCCTGCGGCTCGCTCTCCGGGGCCAGCTGGGGACGGTCGAGCCGGAACCCGAGGCCGTTGGTGTCCGGGACGTCGTCGGTCAGCAGCGCGTCGGGGATGAAGACCACAGCGGTCGTGCCGCCGTACGGGGAGGGCTGCAGGGAGACGCGGACGTTCTGGCGCTGGGCGAGTCGGCTGACCACGAACAGGCCGAGCCGGTCGGTGTCGGAGAGCTCGAACTCCGGCGTCTCGGCGAGCCGGAGGTTGGCGTCCAGCAGCGCTTCGGCGGCCATGCCGAGGCCGCGGTCGTGGATTTCCAGGGTGAAGCCGTTGGCGACGCGCTCGCCGAGGACCTGCACGGCGGTGTGCGGCGGCGAGAAGACCGTGGCGTTCTCCAGGAGTTCGGCCACGAGATGCGTGAGGTCGGCGACGGCCGGGCCGGTGACGGCGATCCGCGGGAGGCGGCGGACCTCGATGCGCTCGTAGTCCTCGACCTCGGCGACGGCGGCGCGTACGACGTCCATGAGCTGGACGGGCTTGCGCCACTGACGGGAGGGTGCGGCGCCGGAGAGGATCACCAGGCCCTCGGCGTGCCGGCGCATGCGGGTGGTCAGGTGGTCGAGGCGGAACAGGTCGGCGAGTTCCTCGGTGTCCTCGGTCCGGCGCTCCATGGCGTCGAGGAGGGTGAGCTGCTTGTGGAGCAGGACCTGGCTGCGGCGCGCGAGGTTGACGAACACCTCGGAGACGCCTGCGCGCAGCTCGGCCTGCTTGACGGCGGCCTCGACGGCGGCGCGCTGCAGAGTGTTGAGGGCCTGGCCGACCTCGCCCATCTCGTTCTTGTCGTACTCGAGGCGCGGGACCTCGGTCTCGACGTCGACCTGCTCGCCCGCGGAGAGGCGGCGCATGACGCTGGGCAGGCGCACCCCGGAAGCCTCGTGGGCGTCCAGACGCAGCTGCCGCAGATCGCGGATGAGGGTGCGGCCGACGCGTACGGACAGGAAGAGGGAGACCAGGAGCGCGATCAGACCGAGTGCGCCGGCGATGACCGCCTTGGCGATGACGCCGACGGCGACGGGGTGGACGCGGTCCTGGTAGCGGTCATTGGCCTGGTCGTTCAGGGTGCCGAGCTCGTCGAGCACGTTGCCGGCGGCGCTGTCCCAGCTCTTGGCGGAGACGCCGCGGGGGGTTCCGGCCCCGGAGGAGACGGCGGCTTCCTCGGCCACGCGCAGGGGAGCGGAGGAGGCGTTCTTCCAGAAGCTCTGGTAGCGGTCACGTTCGGCCACGGGCAGCAGCGGCAGGTTGACGTCGTACATCAGGGTGCGCTGGGCCACGAGGTCGGAGATGTCCCGCTCTTCGGAGTGGGAGATCCTGCCGACGATCAGCGCGGAGCCGAGGAGGGCGTCCTCGCGGGAGAGCAGTTCGCGGGCACGGGCGAGATTGACCAGCGCGCGGTACTGCTTGTCCAGTTCGACGTTGTCGACCACGTGCAGGTTGGCCAGGAGGACGTAGCAGGGGTCGACGAGCCGGTTGTAAAGGTCGAGGGCCTGGGTGCGGTTGACGGTGCCGTCCTCGACGCTGCGGCGCAGCGACTCGATGCCGTCGAAGGCGTCCAGGACCGCGGTCAGCCGCTCGTCGGTGTCCGCGCCCATCGCGTCGCGCACGTCCGGGTTCCGGGCGTTCTCGCGGATGCTGCCGACGGCTTCGTCGGTGGCGGTCCGGCTGCGCCGGAGCGCGGCGAGCCCGTCGGAGGCGCGGGGATCGGCGAGGTAGACGAGGGTCTGGCGGCGTTCCTCCTGGAGGACCCGAACGGTGTCCTCGATGGGGTAGCCGATCTTCTCCACCACGGACGACACGTTGAACAGGTCGCCCGCCTCACGTCCCGTGAGCACCGTGGCGAAAGCCCAGATCGCGGTCAGGGACACCAGCGGCACGAGAAGCAGCGCCACGATCTTCCGGCGGATGGACTTCCCGCGAAAGCGCATGGCCTCCCCCAGCTCGGGCCCCCGGCTACCCGGGGTACACATGTGCGTCAACAAACGGCGCGAGCCTACTACCGACCCACAGGGAACTCGAAGACCGGTCCGGAACCTGAACTTCCGCGCCAGCCACGAGGCATGGCGAGTTGTCCGGGCATTGCGGGAGTTGTCTCCCCGAAACCGGTGGTCGCGGCGTGACTCAATCCTCGAACTTCGCCAAGGCGGTTGGCTGAAATTTTTCGGTTCCCGGGAATCTTCGTGAGGAGTTGTTCGTCCTTCTCTTTGGGAAACGGGGGCGGAATCGGCCACAGGAGCCGCGTCCCGCACCCGGGCGGCGTAAAACAGCGCAAGCCGGGCAGCCACTGGGGAGCACGGGTCTTCGGATGCGAGCGAGCGGTCTGCTGGCGGTGGGGAGTGACACGGTGATGGGCACGGCGGAACGGCGCGGTGCGCCCAGGGTTGGCGCCCGGGAGCAGCAGTACTACCGGCCCTTGTGGGTCGAGGAGCCCGCGCGGCGGCGGCGCTTGCCGGATCCGGTGCGGACGGCGGCCGTACGGGCGGTCCTCCTCATAGCCGTGACGCTGATTCAGGCGATGGTGGCCTTCCTGTGCACGATGGCCGGGTCCTGGCTGGCGTTCCCGATGGTGATCAGCAGTGTGGTCAGCACGATCGCGGCCACATGGGGTGCGCTCGACGTGTGGGTGACGCGCCAGGTCTGGAACCAGCGCCACGGGGTGGTGTCCGTGCCGAGCAGCACGGCGCGGGCCCTGCGGCGCGAGCGGCGCCGGACCCGGCGGCAGGAGCGGGCCGCCGAGCGGGCGCAGGAGCGGATACGCCGGCGGGGTGCAGCCGGGCAGTTGTCCCACTCGTGAGGTGTGACGGCAGGGGGCCGGGCGCGGCGGGCGAGGTGACCGGCTGCGAGAGCGGCCGCCGGGCCGGGGCCCGGGTGCTGCGAGAGCGGTCGCCGGGCCGGGGCCCGGGTCGGCACCTCCTCAGCGTAGGACCGACCGTGCCCGCTCCTCCCCCGCGCCCCGCGCGAGTTCGCGTCTCGCGCGCATGAAGGGACGCGGGCGGTCCACGGCGAGTACGGCCGTCGTACGGCCGTCCCGCTCGTACCGGGCGAGGAAGCCGCCTTCGGCCGGTGCGCCGCCGGAGAGTTCGCCCTCGGTGATGCGGACGGTGTCGCCGTCCCTGTGCCGGCCGGCGAACTGGATGCGGGCGCCGTACTGGTCGGACCAGAAGTAAGGCACCGCGACGGCGGTCTCGGCGGTGCGTCCGGCGAGCAGGTTGGTCACGGCGGCTTTCGGCTGCCGGGTGGCGGACGTCCAGTGCTCGGCGCGGTGGCCGCCGACGCTGGCGATGTCGCCCACGGCGACGACCTGCGGCAGGGCCGTCACACAGCCGTCGTCGCACAGGACGCCGTCCTGCAGGGCGAGGGGCGAGCCGGCCAGCCAGGCGGTGTTGGGGGTAGCGCCGATGCCGACGATCACGATGTCCGCGGGGAGGGTGCGACCGTCGGTGAGGTCCACTCCGGTGACGGCGGCGGCACCCCGCAGCCCGGCCACGCCGGTGCCGGTGACCAGGTCCACGTCGGCGCGGCGGTGCAGTGCGGCGCACACTGCGGCCATCTCGGCGCCCAGCTGGGGCACCAGCGGGAGCGGGGCGGCCTCGACGACGGTGACGGAGTGGCCGAGGGAGGAGGACGACGACGCGGTCTCGGCGCCGATGAAGCCGCCGCCGATGACGACGACCCGGCGCGGACCCCGGGTGAGTTCCTCGCGCAGGGCCCGGGCGTCGTCGAGGGTGCGCAGCGTGTGCACTCCGGCCAGGGCGTAACCGGGCAGGCGCCGGGCCGAGGCACCGGTGGCGATGACGAGGCCGTCGGTGGAGACGGTGCGGCCGTCGTCCAGCAGCACGGTCCGGTCTCGGGCGTCGAGGGCGCGGGCACGGACGCCGAGGATCCACTCGGCGCCGAGTTCTGCGCTCTCCTCGGCGTCGGAGAGCGCGAGTTGGGTCTCGTCGGCTCGGCCGGTGAGGAAGTCCTTGGAGAGAGGTGGCCGGTCGTAAGGGGTGTGGGGTTCGTCGCCGATGATCACGAGACGTCCGTCGTAGCCCTGGGCGCGCAGTTCCCGGGCGGCGTAGAGACCGGAGAGAGAGGCGCCGACGATGGTCACGGTTCGCATGCGGGGTGCCTCCTCGCGGCGTCCGAAGCGCCGCCAACCGCATCCGTCCCGGCGCGGCTGCTGTGCGCGTCGGGCGCGTCGGCCTCACGGGCGGCGGTGCGGAAGCCGCGGGGCGCCGCCGCGCCGGCCTCACCCACCCTGGTGCGGAACGCCCGCCCTCTCGCCGCCCCGGCCTCACCAACCCCGGTGCGGCACCCGCGGGTCCACGGCCCCTCGGCGTCGCCGAGCCCGGTGCGGTACGCCGCGGCAACGGCCTCGCCGCTCGCGTCTCCCGTGCGGTGCGCGTTCACGCCGCCGTCCCCTTCTCCGCCGCGAGGTGGACGTGGATGAAGCCGTCGTCGACGGTGACGCGGTGGGTGCGGACGGGGCGGCGGGCCGGGAGACAGGTCGGGGCGCCCGTGCGCAGGTCGAACGAGGCGGCGTGCAGCGGGCATTCGACGAGGCAGCCCTCCTGCCAGCCCTCGGAGAGGGAGGCGTCCTGGTGGGTGCAGGTGTCGTCGATGGCGTAGAGATCGCCGTCGTCGGTGTGAAACACGGCGACGGGCGGGGTCGTCTCGACGCGGAAGGACTCACCCTTGGGGAGGTCTTCGAGGCGGCAGACGGGAATCACGGGCCCCCCTCTCGGTCCGGGACGCATGGTCCGGACCAGTTCGGCCAGACTGTAGGCAGTTCCATGGAGTGCCGGACCGGGGCGGGTCCGGGCACGGAAAGGTGTTGGTGCACGTCATCCGGTCCAGCCCTCGGGGCGAGTCCCCTGCCGGGAGCTTCGTCCCCTACCGAGTTCCGGACGCTTCGGTAACATGATGTTTCACATGGCGCAGGAGCAAGCGCCATACGCAACAGAATCCGGGCGGGGCGACCGTCGCGTCAAGGGGTTCCCGCAGATGCGGCCCAAACAGGGCCGACAGGTGGTGAGTGTTCAGCCATGACCCGCACGCAGAAGCAGCCCGGCCAGGAGGAGAACCGCACGGAGAGCGGAGCCAAGAGCGGCAGAGGCGCGGCGAGTGCCGTTCAGTCGGTGGATCGCGCCGTGAGTGTGCTGGAGATCCTCGCCCGGCACGGCGAGGCGGGGGTGACCGAGATCGCCGATGAGCTGGACGTGCACAAGTCCACGGCGTTCCGGCTGCTCGGGGTCCTGGAGAACCGCGGCTTGGTGGCCCAGGCGAAGGACCGCGGCAAGTACTACCTGGGCGCCGGTGTACTGCGCCTCGCGGGGGCGGCGGCAGTGCGGCTGGACGTCTCGCAGGAGGGCGTCCCGGTCTGCCGGGAGCTCGCCGACGAGCTGGGTGAGACGGTCAACATCGCGGTCCTGGACGACGACGCGGCGGTCAACATCATGCAGGCCCGCGGCACCGCGTCCGTCACCGCGCAGAACTGGCTCGGCCGGCGCACCCCGCTGCATGCCACCGCCAGCGGAAAGGTGCTGCTCGCCCATCTGCCGCCGACCCTGCGCGAGGGTCTGCTGGCACGCCCGCTGCACCGCTTCACCGAACGGACCACGACGGTCGCGTCCCTGCTGCGCGGCGAGTTGGACACCGCGGTGCAGCAGGGGTACGCGATCACCAGGGAGGAGCTGGAGATCGGGCTGGCGGCAGCGGCGTCCCCCGTGCGGGCGCACGACGGCAAGGTCATCGCGTCGCTCAGCGTCTCGGGGCCGGTGTACCGGCTGACCCAGGAGCGGCTGCCCGAGATCGCCAAGCGCACGGAAGCGGCCGCGACCGAGCTGTCCCGTCGTATGGGGTACGGCTTCTGACGTAGCCCCGGCCGGTCGCCGGCAGGCGCGGGAGCACAGCGCGGGATCAGGTGAAATCCCTGGTCCCGCGCTGTTGCGTGTCCGGCGGCTTTCGCCCGTCCCGTTCCGTTTTCCAAGGGTTGACCCGAACCATGGCCCGCACCTCTTGACGGCTCCTCGACGGCTTCCCACTATGTTTCCCATCGCGCAACCCATCGTGCACTGCGCAACAGCAGAGGAGCGTGGTTCGTGCCACACCAGGTCCGTGCCGTAGTCGCTGTCGAGAAGGGTGCACCCGTCGAGGTGCGGACGATCGTGGTTCCCGATCCCGGGCCCGGGGAGGTCCTCGTCGGTGTGCAGGCCTGCGGGGTCTGCCACACGGATCTGCATTACCGGCAGGGCGCGATCAACGACGACTTCCCGTTCCTGCTGGGCCATGAGGCGGCAGGCACGATCGAGGCGGTCGGCGAGGGAGTCACCGAGCTCCAGCCCGGCGACTACGTGGTGCTGGCCTGGCGTGCCCCCTGCGGCGGTTGCCGCTCCTGTCGCCGCGGCCGCCCCTGGTACTGCTTCGACTCCCGCAACGCCGACCAGCCGATGACTCTGCTGGACGGCACACCGCTCTCCAACGCGCTCGGCATCGGGGCGTTCGCCGAGAAGACGCTGATCGCGGCGGGGCAGGCGGTGAAGATCGACCCGGCAGCGCGCCCGGAGGCAGCCGGGCTCATCGGCTGCGGCGTGATGGCCGGATAGGGCGCGGCGGTCAACACCGGCAACGTCGGCCGGGGCGACTCGGTCGCGGTGATCGGCTGTGGCGGGGTGGGCAACGCGGCGATCGCGGGCGCCTGTCTCAACGGTGCCATGAAGGTCATCGCCGTCGACATCGACGACAGGAAGCTCGACCAGGCGGAGAAGTTCGGCGCGACACACACCGTCAACTCGCGGGGCACCGACCCGGTCGAAGCGGTGCGGGAGCTCACCGGCGGCTTCGGAGTCGACATCGCGATCGACGCGGTGGGCCGGCCCGAGACCTTCCGGCAGGCCTTCTCCATGCGCGACCACGCCGGTCTGCTGGTCCAGGTCGGCGTGCCGTCCCCCGGGATGACGGTGGAACTGCCGCTGATCGACGTGTTCTCGCGGGGCGGCGCGATCAAGTCGTCCTGGTACGGCGACTGTCTGCCGAGCCGGGACTTCCCGTTCCTCATCGACCAGTACCTGTACGGGCTGCTGGACCTGAACGCGTTCGTCAGCGAGACCATCGCCCTGGACCAGGTGGAGGCGGCGTTCGCGAAGATGCACCGGGGTGAGGTGCTGCGCTCGGTGGTCGTGCTGGGCACACACCCCGCTCCCTGAGCCTGCGGGTCTCACGCACCTCGCGACCTGCGGACAGGACAACGGCTCCCCGTACCTCCGCGGCCCCAACGCCCCACTCCCTCAACGCGTTTCACCGTCCCGGCAAGGAGGGGCATGTCCAGCACTCCCGAAAACCCCCGCGTGGTCGTCATCGGTGCCGGCATCGTCGGCTGCTCCCTCGCCGACGAACTGACCGCCCGCGGCTGGACCGACGTCACCGTCCTCGAACAGGGGCCCCTGCCCTCCCCCGGCGGCTCCACCTCGCACGCGCCCGGCCTCGTCTTCCAGACCAGCCCGTCGAAGACCCTCACCGCCCTCGCCCGGTATACCGTCGAGAAGTTCGGCTCCCTCGACGTCGACGGCGTCTCCTGCTTCCACCAGGTCGGCGGCCTCGAACTGGCCACCACCCCCGAGCGCCTCGCCGAACTGCACCGCAGGGCCGGCTACGCCGCCTCCTGGGGCGTGCGCGGCGAGATCGTCAGCGCCGCCCGCTGCAAGGAACTGTGGCCGCTGATCGACGAGTCGGTGGTCCTCGGCGGCTTCCACACCCCCGACGACGGCCTCGCCCGGGCCCTGCCCGCCGCCCGCGCCCAGATGAGCCGGGCCACGGCACGGGGCGCCCGCTTCCTGGACCGGCACACGGTCACCGGCATCGAGCAGGCCGACGGCCGGGTCACCGCCGTCGTCACCGACCGGGGCACCTTCCCGGCCGACCAGGTCGTCTCGGCGGCCGGATTCTGGGGGCCGGTCATCGGCCGCATGGCCGGAGTCGACGTCCCTCTGCAGCCACTGGCCCACCAGTACGCCAGGACCGGGCCGCTCCCCGAGCTGAGCGACGCCACCGCGGAGGCCTCGAAGCCCATCCTCCGCTTCCAGGACCGCGACCTGTACTTCCGCGAGCACACCGACCGCATCGGCATCGGCTCCTACGCCCACCGGCCCCTGCCCGTCGACCCGTTCGCGGTCCTGCCGTACGACGAGGCCCGGGCCCGGAACATGGACATGCCGTCCTCGTACCCCTTCACGGAGGAGGACTGGGCCCCCAGCTGGTCCGACTGCCGGCAGCTCATGCCCGCCCTGCGCGACGCCGAGATCGAGTCCGGCTTCAACGGCGTCTTCTCCTTCACCCCGGACGGCATGCCGGTCCTCGGCGAGTCCCGGCTGCTGAGCGGCTTCTGGCTGGCCGAGGCCGTCTGGGTCACACACTCCGCCGGTGTCGCCAAGGCGGTCGCCGAGTGGATGGTGGACGGGCGGCCGTCGATCGATCTGCACGAGTGCGACCTCACGCGGTTCGAGGAGGCACAGCGCTCACCGTCGTACGTCCTCGAGCGCGGTGCGCAGCAGTTCGTCGAGGTGTACGACGTCGTCCATCCGCTCCAGCCGATGGAGCGGCCGCGACCCCTGCGCGTCAGCCCCTTCCACGTCCGGCAGCAGCAGCTCGGCGCCTACTTCCTGGAAGGCGGCGGCTGGGAGCGCCCGCACTGGTACGAGGCGAACGCCCCGCTCGTGGACGCTCTCGGGCCCCTCCCCGAGCGGGATGCCTGGGCGGCCCGCCACTGGTCCCCCATCGCGGCGGCCGAGGCGAAGGCGACCCGTGAGGGCGTCGCCCTCTACGACATGACACCCCTGCGCCGCCTCGATGTCACCGGCCCCGGAGCCCTCGGCTTCCTCGACCGCATGACCAGCAACAACCTCCGCAAGAAGCCCGGCGCGGTCACCTACACCCTGCTCCTGGACGAGTCGGGCGGCATCCGCTCCGACCTCACCGTGGCCCGCCTCGCCCCCGACCGCTTCCAGGTCGGTGCCAACTCCCCCTCCGACCTGGACCGGCTGCTGCGCCACGCGCCCGGCGACGTCCACATCCGGGACGTCACCGCAGGCACGTGCTGCGTCGGCGTCTGGGGCCCGCTCGCCCGCGATCTCGTCCAGCCGCTCACCCCGGACGACTTCTCCCACGAGGCGTTCGGCTACTTCCGCGCGAAGGAGACGTACATCGGGCACGTCCCGGTGACGGCCATGCGGCTGAGCTACGTCGGCGAGCTCGGCTGGGAGCTGTACACCACCGCCGACCTGGGGCTCCGGCTCTGGGACACGCTGTGGGAGGCCGGCCGGCAGCTCGGCGTGATCGCGGCGGGGCGCTCGGCGTTCAACTCCCTGCGCCTGGAGAAGGGCTACCGCGCCTGGGGCGTCGACATGACCGACGAGCACGACCCGTTCGAGGCGGGTGTCGGCTTCGCGGTGCGCATGGACCGGGAGGACTTCGTCGGCAAGGCTGCCCTGGCCCGGGCCGGCGAGCCCGCGCGCCGCCTCACCCCCTTCTCCTCGACGATCCCGCCTCCGTCGTCCTCGGCAAGGAGCCGGTCTACGTGGACGGCACCCCGGCCGGCTACGTCACCAGCGCGTCGTACGGCTACACGCTCGGCCGCTGCGTCGCGTACGCCTGGCTGCCCGCCGGTCTTCCCACGGGCACGGGCGTGCACATCGAGTACTTCGGCGAGAAGGTCCCGGCCACGGTCGCCGACGAGCCGCTGTTCGACCCGAACATGACGCGCATCCGCCGCTAGGCCGTGTCCGCAAAGTCCCGCCTGCCCCGCGCCGCCCGGCACCCCATGCCTTCTCCCCTCCGAGGAGCACGCACGTGACGACGACCCCGATCTCCCCGAGCCTGATCGCCACCCTCCCCGGGCGCTACTACACCGACCCGGACGTCTTCCGGCAGGAGCAGGAACGCGTCTTCGAGTCGATGTGGTTCTGCGCGGTCCGCAGCTGTGACCTGGACCGGCCCGGCGCCTTCCGCACCGTCCAGGTCGGTCGCGAGAACGTCATCATCACCCGTACCCGCAAGGGCGAACTGCGCGCCTTCCTCAACGTGTGCCGGCACCGCGGGGCGCGGCTGTGCACGGAGGAGTCGGGCGAGATCCGCCGCACGCTGCAATGCCCGTACCACGCGTGGACGTACGACCTCGACGGCAAGTTGATCGCCGCACCCAACTTGATCAAGATGCCGGACGTCGATCGCGTCGCGTACGGATTGATCAATGTCGCCCTGCGCGAGTGGCTCGGCTACGCCTGGGTGTGCCTTGCGGACGAACCGCCCTCCTTCGAGGCCACGGTCCTGCACGCGGCGGTCGAACGGCTCGGCGACGTGGCCGCGATCGATCATTACGGCACGGAGAACCTCGCGCTCGGCAAGCGCATCACCTATGACGTGAAGGCGAACTGGAAACTGATCGTCGAGAACTTCATGGAGTGCTACCACTGTGCGACGATCCACCCCGAGCTGACCGAGGTGCTGCCCGAGTTCGCCGACGGTTACGCCGCCCAGTACTACGTGGGCCACGGCGCGGAATTCGGCGACGAGGTCAAGGGCTTCACGGTCGACGGCAGCGAGGGCTTCGGCAGGCTGCCCGAGGTGAGCGCCGAGCAGGACCGCCGCTACTACGCCATCACGGTCAGGCCGACCGTCTTCGTCAACCTCGTCCCGGACCACGTCATCCTGCACCGCATGTTCCCGCTCGCCGAGGACCGCACGGTCGTCGAGTGCGACTGGCTGTACGCGCCCGAGGTGGTGGAGTCCGGGGCGGACGTGGCGAAGTCCGTGGAACTCTTTCACCGGGTCAACCTCCAGGACTTCGATGCCTGTGAACGGACGCAGCCGGCGATGGCTTCCCGCGCGTACCGCAAGGGCGGTGTGCTGGTCCCCAACGAGCACCACATCCGGATCTTCCACGAATGGCTCGTCGAGCGGCTGGGAGGCGCGTACGCCTGACCTGTTCATTGACGGTGAGTGGCTGGGGGGGCGGTAGACGAGCGCACACGTGAGATCCGCTGCCCGGCCGACGGCTCCCTGGTGGGGGTCGTGGACGAGGCGGGCGGCAAGGACACGACGGAGACCATCACGGCGGCCCGCCCGCCTTCGACGAAGGCTCCTGGCCGCGGACCCCGGCCCAGGAAGGCGGCGATCTGCTGCTGCGCTTCGGGCGGCTGGTGGCGAGCGAGACCGGCCGGGTGGTGGACACCGGCCGGGCGGACGTCGAGAGCCGGGTGGTGCACGAACCGGTCGGCGTGTGCGGGCTGATCACGCCCTGGAACTTCCCGCTGCCGCAGACGGCGTGGAAGGTCGCTCCGGCCCTCGCGGCGGGCAACACCCTCGTGCTGAAGCCGAGCGGCTGACCCCGCACACCGCGATCCATCTTCTGCGGCTGCTGGCGGAAGCCGGTCTTCCGCCGGACGTCGGCAACCTGGTCCCAGGCGCCGGGCCGGAGGCGGGCGCCCCGCTCGCCGACCACCCGGACGTGGACCTCGTCTCCTTCACCGGCGGCCTGGAGACGGGCCGCCGGCTGATGGCGGCGGCCGCCGGCACGGTGAAGAAAGTGGCCCTGGATCTCGGCGGCAAGAACCCGGACATCGTCTTCGCCGACGCCGGCTTCGAGGCGACCGTCGGCATGGCGCTGACCGCCGTGTTCCTGCACTCGGGGCAGGTGTGCCCGGCCGGGGCGCGGCTGCAGGTCGAGGACTCCCCGCACGACCGGTTCGTCGACGAGGTCGTACGCCGGGCGCGGTCCATCCGGCTGGCCGGGCCGTTCGACGCACGGGCGCGGACCGGGCCGCTGATCTCGGCCGCGCACCGGGCCAAGGTCGAGGCGTACGTGGCGAAGGGCCTGGCGGAAGGCGCGGTGCTACGCTGCGGCGGCTCGCGTCCGGACCGGCCGGACCTCGCCGACGGCTACTACTGCCTGCCCACCGTGCTGGACCACTACGTCTCGGGGATGTCGGTCGTCCGGGAGGAGTCCTTCGGGCCGGTTCTCACCGTCGAACGGTTCAGGAGCGAGGAGGAGGCGGCACGGCTCGCCAATGACACGGTCTACGGCCTGGCCGGCGCGGTGTGGACCAGTGACGAGGCCCGCGCGGCCCGGGGGTGGCGGCCCGGCTGCGGCTCGGCACGGTCTGGATCAACGACTACCACCCCTACGTCCCGCAAGCGGAGTGGGGCGGATTCAAGCAGTCCGGCTTCGGCCGCGAACTCGGGCCCGCGGGGCCGGCCGAATATCGCGGGACGAAGCACATCTGGTGCAACACCCGTCCCACGCCCCAGAGTTGGTTCGACTGACCCCAGACTGATCCACCAGGCCCTGATCCACCAGGCCCTGAGGCACACCCATTGAGGAACCGCCCATGAAGACGACCGAGGAGCCGACCGACCGAGACGGCCGGGACGATGCCGAGCTCACCGAGTTCGGCTACAGACCCGAGCTCAAACGCACGCTCGGCAACTTCCACACCTTCGCCGCCGGGATCAGCTACATCTCCATCCTGACCGGCACCTTCCAGCTGTTCTACTTCGGCTACGGCAGCGGCGGCCCCGCCTACTGGTGGTCGTGGCCGATGGTCTTCGTCGGCCAGTTCATGGTCGCGCTGTGTTTCGCGGAGCTCGCCGCCCGCTACCCCGTGGCGGGCTCCGTCTACAACTGGTCGAAGAAGATAGGCAATCCGCATCTGGGCTGGCTCGCCGGCTGGATGATGCTGATCGCCTCGATCGTGTCCATATCGGCCGTCGCACTGGCCTACCAGCTGACGCTGCCGCAGATCTCGTCGTTCTTCCAGTTCGTGGGGGACGGCACCGGTACGTACGACGTGGCGACCAACGCGGTCATCCTGGCCGCGGTCTTGATCCTGTTCACGACCCTCGTGAACGCCTTCGGCGTCAAGCTGATGGCAAGGATCAACACGGCGGGCGTGTTCATCGAGCTGATCGCCACCGTCGTATTGATCATCATGTTCGCGGTCCACATCACGCGTGGTCCGCAGGTCGTCATGGAGACGCACGGCACCGGCGCGGGGTACGGGAACGGCTACCTCGGTGCCTTCCTGGTGGCCTCGCTGGCCTCGGCGTACGTCATGTACGGCTTCGACACCGCCGCCTCGCTCGGCGAGGAGTCCCTGGACCCGACCCGGAACGCGCCGCGCGCCATCATCCGGGCGATCGTGGCGTCCTTCGTTCTCGGCGGCCTCGTTCTCCTGCTCGCCCTGATGAGCGTGTCCAGCCTGAAGGGCGAGAAGCTCTCCACGGACGGCCTGCAGTACATCGTGCTGGACGTGCTCGGCCCGACGGCCGGCAAGGCGATGCTGTGGTGCGTGCTGATCGCGGTGACGGTGTGCGCCCTGGCCGTGCACACGGCGGCGGTCCGGCTGGCGTTCGCGATGGCCCGCGACAACAACCTGCCCGCCTCCTCGAAGCTGGCCAAGTGCCACCCGCGGTTCCAGACGCCGGTCCTGCCGACCGTGATCATCGGGATCCTGGCGCTGGCGATCCTGGTGGTCAACATCCGCCAGCCGCAGATCTTCACGGTCGTCACCAGCATCGGCATCATCATGATCTACCTCGCCTACCTGGGTGTCACGGTGCCGCTGCTGGTCGCCCGGCTGCGCGGGAGGTGGCAGCCCGCGGGCGCGGGCCGGTTCTCGCTGGGCCGCTGGGGTCTGCCGGTCAACATCCTGGCCGTCCTGTGGGGCACCGCCATGACGCTCAACCTGATCTGGCCGCGGGCCGCGGTCTACAACGCCGCGGCTCCCTACCACTGGTACCTGCGCTGGGGCGCGGTGCTGTTCGTCGCCGTCATCGCCGGCGGCGGCTTCGCCTACTACTGGTTCGTCCAGCGGCACCGGACCGGTGTGCTGGCCGAGCACCGTTCGGAGACCGTGGCCGGCGCTCCCGCGACTGCCCCGGCGGCCGACTGAAAGACTGAAGGAGGACCCACACAACTCCAGCATCGCCTTCTGGGCCCCGGCCGAGGACCTCGACGACTGGGCGGCCGCGGGCTGCACTGATGATCGGCGAGAAGTGCGCCGATCTCCTGCGGGAGGACGCCCGCGTCTAGGAAACCGGGCGTTTGTACATCCTGGTCGCCGTGATCTCGCTGTGTCCGGCTTCCCCGTCGGGAGCCTCACGCGGCAGGCCCGGGCGGAGGTGTTCCTCGACGCTGATGTACTTGAGGCCCGCCCTCAGGTCGGCGTCGTTGCGCATGCGGATGACCAGGGGGAACTCGGCCAGCGCGGTGGTGTCGAACAGGCCCGTGGTGTACAGGAGCTGCACACCCAGGGCGTCCGACACCGCCCGCTGGAGTTCCAGCAGGTACGTGGCGTTGGCGCGGCCGATGGGGTTGTCGAGGAACAGCGTGCCGGCGTGCCGGTGCTTGTCGCGGCCCCGGTCGTTCGAGCGCAGCGCGGCCATCGTGCAGTAGAGGGCGATGGCGGCGGTGAGGAGCTGGCCGCCGGAGAAGACGTCGCCCATCTGCCCGACGGGGACGCGCTCGGCGCGCAGCACGGCGTCGGGCTTGAGGATCTCGACGGCGACGCCCTTGGGCTGGAGGGCGGCGGCGACGCCCCGCAGCAGCAGGGACATGCCGTCGCGGCGCAGGTCGGAGTTCTTCTTGACGGCGGCGCGGGTCGCCTCGTCGATGACCTCGCCGAGCCGCTCGGTGAGGGTGGCCTGGTCGGGCTCCTCGAAGCGGATGCGCAGGAACTCCTGGCCGGACCACTCCCCGAGGCCCTCCGGCAGCCGGGAGAGCCGCTGGGCGGAGCGCAGGGTGGCCAGGGCCGACTCGACCAGGCCGCGCAGCCGGTCCACGATCGAGTCGCGGTTGCGCTCCAGCTGCTCCAGTTCGTCGGTCAGGACACGGAGGCGGGGCGCGAAGGCGTCCGCCCACTTCTGGGCGTGCTCGGGCAGCGCGGAGGCGGGCAGTTCGCGGATCTGCTGCCGTGCCGGCGTGCGGACCTGCTCGTAGCGTGTGGAGTTGGCGTGCCGGACGAGGATGTCACTGGCCTCGCGGACGGCGGACTCGGCGGCGGACAGGTCGGCGGCGCAGCCGCGCAGCGACCGGCGGGCCTCGGCGGCGGACTGCCGGGCCTCCTCCGGGCTGCCGGGGTAGGGCTCCGTCTCCTCCTGCTCCTCCTCCGTGCCGTGCTCGCGCAGCAGGTCGCGGAGCATGGCGGCGATCTCGTCGAAGCCGCTCGCCGCGTCCTCGGCGGCGCGGTGGGCGTCGAGGAGTTCGGCGTGCGCCTCCCTGGCCTGGTTGAGCGCCTCGGTGTGGGAGGCGAGTTCGGCGGTGGCGGTGCGCAGCAGGGTCTGCGCGTGCTCGGCGTCGCGCGGCCGGCGGTCCTCGGGGAGGTCGGTGTGGGCCTCGCCGTCCTCGGGCGCGAGCCGTTCGGCCTCGCCGCGCAGCCGCCCGAGCTGCTCGCTCGCGGTCGACATCCGGGTCTCCAGGAGCTGCACCAGCTCCTCGGCGCGGGCGGCGGCGGCCTGGCGGCTGGGCCCGTCGGAGCCGTCGGGGGATTCGAGGAGCTGCTCCGCGCGCGTACGGACCTTGTTGCTCAGCCGGTCCAGCTCCGCGCGGGCCGCGCTTTCGTCGCTCTCGGCGCGGGCCTGCTCGGCGCGCAGGTCGGCGCCCACGCCGACCTGCTCGTACAGCTGGGACGCGGCACGGTAGGCCTCGCGCAGGGCGGGCAGGGAGACCTTGGGGGTCTGGACGTCGTCCTCGGGTACGTCGTCGGGGGCGCCCGCGATCTCGGAGCGCTCGGCGCGCAGCGCGCGGGCGGTGCGGCGGGTGTCGTCAGCGGCGCGCTGGGCGGCACGCCGGTCCTCGTCGGCGGCCCGGGCCCGGTCCAGGCAGGCCTGGGCGCTCGCCTCGGACTCGGCCGCCTCGTCGGCCAGTTCGCGCAGCTTGACCTGCCAGCCGGCCCGCTCGCGCAGCCGGAAGGCGAGCCCGGCGAGGGCGTCGGCGGAGCGGCGGGTCTTCTGCGCGGCCTCCTGCCGCTCGTCCCGGACGCGCGCGGCCTCGGCGGCGGCCTCGTCGGCCTCGGCCCGCACGGTCCGGGCCTCGGACAGCTCTGCCTCCGACTCCTCGGCGAACTCGCGTGTGTCGTGCGCCGCCCGGGCCAGTTCGGTGAGCCGGCCGGCGGGGCAGCCGGTGCGCCAGGAGGTGAGCCGGGCGGCCAGCTCGCGGTCCTTGCCGAGCCGGGCGGCGAGCGTGCGGATCTCCTCGTCCCGCTCGGTCGCCCGGGCGCGCAGCGCCTGCCGCTCCTCGTCGGCGGCGTGCTCGTCGTGCATGGCCGGGTTCGGCGGCACGAGGAACACGTCGCCGCTGTCGGTGCCAGGGGCCGGGGTCGGGGCGAGCAGGGCGGCGGCGGTGCCGACGGCCACGGCGGAACGGGGCAGCAGGGCCGCGTCGCCCAGCGCATCCCGGGCACGGGCGTGGGAGTCGGGGTCGGTGATGATCACGCCGTCGACGAGTTCGGGCCGGGCGGCCAGCACGCGTGCGTGGTCGGCCGGGTCGACGGCCTGCGCGAGATAGCGCCAGCCGGGCAGGGCGGGGATGCCGTGTTCGCCCAGGAACTCGACCGTGGCGAGCACGTCCGGGCCGGGAGGCAGCAGCCCGCCGTCACCGAGCGCGCCGAGGATCCGGGAGTCGTCGGCGGCGGCCGTACGCAGCTCGAACAGCTGCCGCTCGGCGGAGGAGACGGCGTCGTCGAGCAGGTCGCGCAGGTCGTCGGCGAAGCGGTCGAGTTCCTCGGGGGTGAGCCCGCGCCCGCCGGGGGGTGCCGGCGCGATCGGTTCGCTGTCCGTTCCGTGGCGGGGCTGCGGGATGCCCGGGCGGGGCTCCGGGGTGAGACTGAGCAGTTCCGCCAGCCGCTCCTCCCCCGCCAGTGCCTCGGCGGTGCGGCGCTCGGCCTCGTACGACCGCTGGGCCGCTGTCGCCGCGTCGGCCGCGCGGGCCGCGGTCAGTTCCGCGCGGCTCTCGGTGGAAGCGGCTTCGCGCGCGTGCTCCGCGGCCCGGCGGGACGCCTCGCGGGCCGTGTCCCAGGCCGCGACGGCGCTCTTCTCGGCGTCGCTGGCGGCCAGGGCGGCACGGGCCGGGTCGGCGTCGGGTGCGGAGTCGTCCAGCCAGCCGGCTCGTACCGCCTCGGCGGTCTCCTGCTCGACCTCGGCGAGGCGCTGCTTGAGGTGACCGATCTCGCTGCGGGCGCGCTGCGCCTGTGTGGCGGCGGCGGTGGAGTCGCGGTAGGCCGCGTCGCTGACCTCCTGCAGGGCGGCGGAGCGCTCCTCCTCCTCGTTGGCGTGGCTCTCCGCCTTCTCCGCGGCCGCGTGCAGGGCGCGCACGAGGTCGACGGCGGCCTTGGAGCGGGCGGCCAGCGCGGGCGCTGCGTCGCGCTCGGCCTCCTGGATCGCGGCGGACACGCGGGTGACGCGGTCGGAGGCGGCGCGGTGGCGCAGCACGGCCTCGGCGGCCTGCCATGCCGAGTAGAGCGTGCGGGCGTCGGCGAGCTCGCGCTTCTGTGCGGCGGCGGACTTCTCGGCCCCGGCGAGCGCCAGCGAGGCGTGCCGGTAGGCGAGTTCGGCGGAGATCAGCGCGCTGCGCTCGCGGGCCGCCTCGGCGTGTGTGACGGCGTACGCGGCGGCGGTGACCCGCTGGGCCAGGTCGGCGGCCCGGCCCCGTTCCCGCACACCGCGCGCGGACAGTCTGCGGGCCAGGGTCCGGGTACGGCGCTCGGCTCCGGCGTGGACGTCACGCGCGCGTGAGCGGGCCTCGGCGGCTTCGACGATCCGTCCGAGGAGGTCGGCGGAGCCGGCGGTGAATTCACGCTCGGCGATCAGCTCGGCGCGCCGGCCCAGTTTGTTGCCAAAGCCGCTGACCAGGTCGGCTAGCCCGTCGGTGTCGCGGGTGTCGGTGACGGCGCGCAGCAGCAGGTCGGTGAAGTCGGCGTCCTTCTTGACCGCGAAGAGACCGGCGGCCTCACCCTCGTCGGCGTTCATCTCCCGCTGGTAGCGGAAGAGTTCGGGGTCGAGGCCGAGGTCGCCGAGGTGCTCGATCCAGCGGTCGTGGGTCTCCTCCCAGTGCACCTCCAGATGCGGGTAGGTCTTGCCCGCCTCCGTGAGGGCGTCCCGGAAGCCCTTCATGGTGCGGCGCCGCCCGCGCGCGCTGGACTGGCCCTCGACCGCGGCCCGTACGGTGGTGGCCTCCGCCACGGGGAGGTTGTCGAGGCTCAGCCCGGGCCCGGGGCGGAAGGAGTACCAGGCCTCGGCGAACTTCCGCGGGTCGTTGGAGACCTGCCGCCCGCGCCACTCACTGACCTTGCCGACGACGACGCACTCGCCGGTCAGGACGTGCTGCCATTCCAGCGCGACGTGCCCGCAGTCGTCGGCGAGGAGGAACTTGCGCAGCACACCGGAGCTGGCGCCGCCGAGGGTGTTGCGGTGGCCCGGGAGCATCACGGAGAAGATGAGCTTGAGCAGCACCGACTTGCCGCCGCCGTTCTCCAGGAACAGCACGCCCGCGGGCGCGGGCCGGCGCGGCGGGCCGGCCGGCTCCTCCTCGAAGAACTCCGCCTGCGTGGGCGCGGGATCGGGCACGATCTCGCCCACTCCCCGCAGGTCAAGCACGGTGTCGGCGTAGCGCGCACCGGCGGGCCCGATCGAGTAGAGGCGGACCCGGGACAGCTCGTACATGGCGGACTCTCGTAAGTCTTCGTGAAGTGGGGGAGTTCAGGAGGAGTGGAACGGCAGCCCGGCGTCGGCGACCAGCTCCAGGTCGTCGCTCTCCTCCGGGGGCAGCAGCGTCGGTGTGCCGTCGGTGACCGGGACGACGCCCAGTTCCAGCAGCTCGGTCAGGGCGGCGCTGCCGGCCATGTCGCGGACCTGGAGCTGGTAGCGGGCGGTCGTGCGGTAGGTGCCGCCGTGGTCGTCGCCGGTGCGCTGCAGGAATCCGGATTCGGTGAGGAAGGCGACGGCCTTGGCGACGATGCCGGTGGTCGAACCGGCGAGCCGGCGCGCGTCCTTGGTGGCGCCGGTGGCGCTGCGCCGCACCCAGATCCGCCAGGCGGCCTCCAGGCCCGGCGCGTCGGTGGCCGGGTCGGTGTTCTCGCCCTGTTCCTCGGCGCGCTCCTCCAGACGGCGGCAGGCTTGGCGCACGAAGGCGTCGACGCCGTTGACCGTGACCCGGCCGATGTAGCCGTCGTCGGCGAGGTCCTCGGGGCGCGGGAACGCCATGGCGGCGACGGCGAGATGGGCGAGCCCGTGCAGGAACCGGTCGCCGCCGTCGGCGGACGTACGACGCGCGTAGTCACCCATGCGGACGGCGAACACCGAGTCCTCGGCGGCGGTCACGGCCATGCCCGCGCGTGGGGACACCTCCAGGACGATCAGCCCCAGACCGGTCGCCACGGCGTCCGCGAGGCGCGCGAACGGCGGGTCCTCGCGGTAGCGCCGCAGCAGGTCCGCGTACTCCTGGTCACGGGCGGGCTGCAGCTTGGGCTGCAGCCCGAAGGACACGAGCCGGGCCGCGTCGGCGGCGTCGGCGGGAGTGACGGCGGCACCGGCCGCGGGGGCCGGTCCGTCCGGCTCGCTCCACTCGACATGCTCGCTCACGGTCGGGACTCCTTGTGCCACTCGTACTGACTCATGCTGCTTCCGTCCGGTCCGCCGCCATCCCCGCCGCGTCCAGCAGCGCGGTGCCGACGATCAGATCCGCCCCGCCGAACTCCGGATCGTCGAGCTCGGTCCCGTCGTCCACGGCGAACAGCAGCTTCTGCTCGCCCTGGCGGTAGGCCGTACCGACCGGCGGACTGGCGGCGTGCACCGCCAGCAGGGCCACCAGATACGGCAGCTCGGGATCCTGCCGCCGAGCCTGCGCCAGCAGCCCCGACAACCGGCGCGGCGCGTCCGCCGGCAGGTCGAGCAGTTCCTGCGCCGCCGCCATCTGCTCCTCGCTGAACCGGCTGTCGTCCGGCGTGGCGATGAGGTCAGGCTCCGGCATCTCGGCGCCCAGGTGCTCCCGCTCCACCGGCGGCGTCAGCAGTATGTCGACCAGGTCGCCGACCCGGACGGACACCGGCGTGCGCAGCCCGGTGCCGCGGCCGAAGAACGCGTCGGTGACGCGGACGGCCTGCTCCAGTGGCAGCGGCAGCACGGGCGAGACGAGATGGCCGTACAGGTCTATACCCGAGGTCGTCATCGGGGTGGCGAAGGCCTGCCGGTCCTGCTCGGCGCGGAACAGCGGCCCGGCCTCCAGCAGCCGGGACTGCAACTGTGTGTGCCGGCGGATGCAGTCCTTGACGATGTCGACGAGCTCGGCGGCGCGGCGCTTGTGCTCTGGGTCCTCGGACTCGTCACGCGCCTTGCGGATGTTGGTGAGGATCGCGTTCTCGTGGCGGTAGCGGTCGGCGACGTGTTCCAGCGCCTCGGCGATCATGTCGGGCACGGTGGAGAGCCAGTCCACCGCGCGCACGTTGCGCCGGGTCGCCTCCAGGGCGCGGCGCAGGGTCTCCGAGTACTGCACGGTCCGGTAGCGGGCCTGTTCGGCCGCGAGCTGGGCGTCGGCGAGCCGGCCGCGGCTGATCAGCACCTCCAGCTTGACCTCGGCGGCGATCTGCGCGCTGGTGACGTCCGTGTCGAGGGCGCCGACGAGGACGTTGACCGCCTCGTCCGTCGTACGGAGGTAGACCGTGCCGCCGGGGCCGGGGACCTCCTCGATCAGCTTGAAGTCGTAGTCGCGGCGCACATAGGTGCCGTCCGCCCCGAACGTGCCGTACACCGCGCGGAAGCCGCGGTCGACGCTGCCGACGTTGATCAGGTTCTCCAGGACCCAGCGGGCCACCCGCTCGTGCTCGGCGGCGGGCCGCCGCTCGGCCTGGGCGGCGATGCGCGGGATGAGGCGGGCGACGATCTGATCGTGGTCCGCGCCCGTGTCGAAGTCCATGTTCAGAGTGACCAGGTCGATGGCCGCGAGGGCGACCTCCGCCATGCCGTACACCGAGTACTCGCCGGCCAGGTTGGCCTTGCGCGCGTCCAGGTCGTGCAGCGGCGCGGTGCAGGCGAGCGCGCGCAGGCGCCGCGCCAGGCCCTCGTCGGCGGCCGGCCCCGGGGCGGGGCGCGGCCCCGCGCTGAGCTGGGGCGGAACACTGTCCGTCGATGCAGGCGAAGTCACGGTGCACAGACTAGGTCCTGGGTCTGACATCGGCCCAAACGACGCGGTACGCCTCCCGCCGCCCGGCTCTCAGCCGTCCTCACCGACGCGACGGCGGTACACCTCGACGACCCGCTCCAGTGAGTCGTCGAGGTAACCGGCGAGGAGGCTTTCGGCCTGCTCACGGTCCCCGTCCTGAAGAGCCTGAAGGATGGCGATATTTCGCGCGATATAGGGTTCGTGCAGCCGCTGCGGCTCGTCCACCACGTGGAAGGCGAGGCGCAGTTCGGCGAAGACGCTCCGCATCAGCTCTTCCGTGCGCTCGCTCGCGGCCAGCGCGACCAGCTCCCGGTGGAAGTGGATGTTCGCGGTACCCACCGCCTTCCAGTCACCTTCCCGAGCCGCCGTCCGCCCCTCGGCGACCGCCCCGGCCAGGCCGTCGAGGCCGTACGGCGGTTCACCGAGACCGCGGACGACCGCACACTCGACGAGCCGCCGCGTGCGGTAGATGTCCTCGACGTCCTCCACGGTCAGGACCCGCACGAAGACGCCCCGGTTCAGCTCGTGGACGAGCAGACGTTCATGTGTGAGCAGCCGGAACGCCTCGCGCAGCGTGTTGCGGGAGACGCCGAGCGCGCCGCCGATGCTGTCCTCCGACAGGCGGGTGCCGGGCGGGAAGTAGCCTTCGGCGATCCGGCTCCTGAGGATGTCCGAGACCCGTTCCGCGGTGCTGGTGCGCCCCAGGAGGGCCCGGTCGTCGGCGAGGTCCTTCAGCTGCTCTGCCATGCCGGAATTCAATCGCAGATCACAAGAACGAACCAACATGGGTATTGAGGGATCGTTGAACAATCCTCTACGGTGCTTCTCACGGTGCCGCCTCCCCACAGCGGCTTCGTACGGCACGGCTCACCCCGAAGCACCCTCCGTCCTCCCTCTGCGAGGTGCCCATGAGCACGACCCCTCCACCGCAGGCCCTGACCGACGACAGCCGCCCAGGGACCGCTGAACGCACCTGGGACGACGGGGCGTTCGGCTGGCTGCGCGCACTGGGCCCGCGCGGCCGCCGCGCCTTCACCGGCGCCTTCGGCGGCTACGCACTGGACTCGTACGACTACTTCACGCTGCCGCTGAGCATGGTCGCGCTGTCCGCCTACTTCGGCCTGAGCAGCGGCCAGACCGGCCTCTTCACGACCGTCACGCTGGTGGTCTCCGCGATCGGCGGCGCCCTCGCCGGCGTGCTCGCGGACCGGGTCGGCCGGGTGAAGGCGCTGATGGTCACCGTGATCACCTACGCGGTGTTCACCGTGGCCTGCGGTTTCGCGCCCAACTACGAGACACTGCTGGTCTTCCGCGCCCTCCAGGGCCTCGGTTTCGGCGGCGAATGGGCGGTCGGCGCGATCCTGGTCGCCGAGTACGCGAGCGCCAAGCACCGGGGCCGCACGCTCGGCGCGATCCAGAGCTCCTGGGCGGTGGGCTGGGGCATGGCCGTGATCGCCTACACGATCATCTTCTCGGTGGCCGGCGACGATCTGGCCTGGCGCATCATGTTCTGGACCGGAGCGCTGCCCGCGCTGCTCGTCATCTGGCTGCGGCGCAGTGTGCACGACGCCCCCGAGGCAGCCGCCGCGCGCGAACAGAGCGCCCAGAAGGGCTCGTTCACGGCGATCTTCAAGCCCGGCCTGCTGCGGGTCACGATCTTCGCCGGGCTGCTGTCGACCGGTGTCCAGGGCGGCTACTACACGCTGGCCACCTGGGTGCCGGCCTATCTGAAGTCCGAGCGCGACCTGTCGGTCGTCGGCACCGGCGGCTATCTGACGTTCCTCATCTCGGGCGCGTTCATCGGCTACCTGACCGGCGGCTACCTCACCGACAAGCTGGGTCGGCGGCGCAACATCTGGCTCTTCGCCCTGCTGTCGGCGCTCTGCATCCTGGCGTACGCGAACATCCCGAGCGGCGCCAACACCCTGCTCCTGGTGCTCGGCTTCCCGCTCGGGTTCTGCATGTCGGCGATCTTCAGCGGCTTCGGGTCCTACCTGAGCGAGCTGTACCCGACGGCGGTGCGCGGGACGGGGCAGGGCTTCACGTACAACACCGGCCGCGCGGTGGGTGCCGTGTTCCCGACGACGGTCGGGTTCCTGGCCGACAGCTGGGGCATCGGCGGCGCGCTGGTCTTCGGCGCGATCGGCTACGGCATCGCGGCGCTGGCGCTGCTCGGGCTGCCGGAGACGCGTGGAAAGGAGCTGGTGTGAACCGCACGAGCACCGAGGACCGCCCCCTGCTCCTCCTCGACGAGCACGCGCACGCGTGGAGCCCCGAAACGGCCCGGGCCCGCTTCCGGGAGGGTCTGACGGGTCCCACGGCCGGGGTCGCGGCGGGCCACACCCAGGTCAACCTGATCTCGGTGCCCGCCGACTGGGCCTACGACATGCTGCTGTTCTGCCAGCGCAACCCCAAGCCCTGCCCGGTCCTCGACGTCACGGACGCCGGCTCCTGGACGACCGTGCTCGCCGACGGCGCGGACCTGCGCACGGACCTGCCGCGCTACCGCGTGTGGCGGGACGGCGAGCTGGTGGACGAACCGACGGACGTGCGCGCGTACTGGCGGGACGACCTGGTGTCGTTCCTGATCGGGTGCAGCTTCACCTTCGAGTGGGCGCTGGGCGAGGCGGGCGTACCGATCCGCCACGTCGAGCAGGGCCGCAACGTCCCGATGTACGTGACCGGCCGCCAGTGCCGTCCGGCGGGGCGGCTGCACGGACCGCTGGTGGTGTCCATGCGGCCGGTGCCGCCCCGGCATCTGGCGGCGGCGATCCGGGAGAGCAGTCTGCTGCCGGCGGTGCACGGCAGCCCCGTGCACTGCGGCGATCCCTCGGGTCTCGGCATCGACGACCTCGGCCGCCCCGACTTCGGGGACGCGGTGGACGCCGAACCGGACGACATCCCGGTGTTCTGGGCCTGCGGGGTGACCCCGCAGGCGGCCGTGATGGCCTCGCGGCCGCCGTTCGCCCTCACCCACGCCCCGGGGCAGATGTTCCTCACCGACGCCCGCGACGAGCAGTACCGCGTGGCCTGACAGGAGACACTGGACTCATGGCCTGCATCGATCTGAACGCCGACCTCGGCGAGGGCTTCGGCCGCTGGCGGCTCACCGACGACGAACGACTGCTGTCCGTCGTCACCAGCGCCAACGTGGCGTGCGGCTTCCACGCCGGGGACGCGGTCACCATGCGCCGGGTGTGCGAGCTGGCGGCCGAGCGCGGGGTCCGGATCGGCGCCCAGGTGTCCTACCGGGACCTGGCCGGCTTCGGGCGGCGCGCGATGGACGTGCCGCCCGCCGAGCTGGCCGCCGAGGTCGCCTACCAGATCGGCGCCCTGGAGGTGTTCGCACGCGCGGCGGGCGCCCGGGTGGCCTACGTCAAACCGCACGGCGCGCTCTACAACCGGATCGTGCACGACGAGGAGCAGGCCGCCGCGGTCGTCGACGGCGTGCTCCTCGCGGACGCCGCCCTGCCCGTCCTCGGCCTGCCCGGCTCGCGCCTGCTGGAGCTGGCCGCGAAGGCCGGGCTGCCGGCCGTCACCGAGGCGTTCGCGGACCGGGCGTACACCGACGCGGGCACCCTGGTGCCGCGCACACAGGAAGGCGCCGTGGTCACCGACCCGGACACCGTCGTGGAGCGCTCCCTGGGCCTGGCCCGCTCGGGCGAGGTGGTCTCCCACACGGGGGCGCGCATCGAGGTACGCGCGCGTTCCCTGTGCCTGCACGGCGACACCCCCGGCGCGGTGGAGCTGGCGCGCCGGGTGCGGGAGCGGCTGGAGGCGTCGGGGGTCCGGGTGGAGGCCTTCGCATGAACGTGCTGCTCGTCGGCGAGGACGCCCTGCTCGTCGAGGTCTCCTCGGGCGACGAGGCCCAGGCCCTGCACGCGGAGCTGCTGCGGCGCCGCGCGGAGGGCTCGCTGTCGGCCCGCGAGATCGTGCCCGCGGCCCGCACGGTCCTCCTCGACGGCCTCGACACCCCCGCCCGGCTGGCCGCCGAACTGACCGCCGCCGACCTGCCGCCCGCTCCCCCGCGCGCGGGTCACGTCGTGGAGATCCCGGTGCGCTACGACGGCCCGGACCTGGCCGACGTCGCCGCCCACTGGGGTGTGCCGGAGCACGAGGTCGCCCGCATCCACGGCGACACCGAGTTCCGGGTCGCCTTCTGCGGCTTCGCACCCGGCTTCGGCTACCTCACCGGGCTGCCGCCGCGCTACGACGTCCCGCGCCGGGCCACCCCGCGTACGGCCGTCCCGGCGGGGTCGGTGGCCCTGGCGGGCCCGTACACGGGCGTGTACCCACGCTCGTCGCCGGGCGGCTGGCAGCTGATCGGCACGACGGACGCCGTGCTGTGGGACCACGCGCGCGTGCCGGCCGCGCTGCTGTCGCCGGGCACGCGCGTGCGGTTCGTCCCCGAGGCGGGTTCATGACGGACCGCGCACTCGCCGTCGTACGCGCCGGGGCCCTCACCACGGTGCAGGACCGCGGGCGCCCCGGTCACGCCCATCTCGGCGTCCCCCGCTCCGGGGCGCTGGACCGGCCCGCCGCCGACCTCGTCAACCGGCTCGTCGGCAATCCGCCGGAGACGGCCGTGCTGGAGACGACCCTCAACGGCTGTGCCGTACGCCCCCGCTCCACCGTCACGGTGGCGGTCGCGGGCGCGCCCTGCCGGGTCACGGTGGACGGACGGCCCGCCGCCTGGGGCGCGCCGGTGCGCGTACCCGGGGGAGCGCTGCTCGACGTCGGTCCCGCTGTGTCGGGCGTACGCGCTTACGTGGGAGTCTCCGGCGGCATCGCGGTCGAGCCGGTGCTCGGCAGCCGGTCGACGGACCTGCTGTCGGGGCTGGGCCCGCCCCCTCTCGCGGACGGGACGGTGCTGTCGCTGGGCCGGCCGGCCGCCGTGCACGCGCGCGTGGACGTCGCCCCGCAGGCGGCGCCGCCGGACGAGTTGGTGCTGCGGGTGACACTCGGCCCGCGCGACGGCTGGTTCACTCCCGAGGCCGTACGCACCTTCGTCTCCCGGGCCTACCGGGTGTCCTCCGCGAGCAACCGCATCGGACTGCGGACGGAAGGGCCCGCCCTGGAGCGGGCCCGGCCGGGCGAACTCCCCAGCGAGGGCATGGTGCTGGGCGCCGTGCAGGTCCCGCCGGACGGCAGGCCGGTGGTGTTCCTGGCCGACCACCCGACCACCGGGGGCTACCCGGTGATCGCCGTGGTCCGCGCCGCCGACCTCCCGGCCGCCGCCCAGGCGGCCCCGGGCACGCCGGTCCGCT
Source organism: Streptomyces hawaiiensis (assembly GCF_004803895.1). Lineage (NCBI taxonomy): Bacteria > Bacillati > Actinomycetota > Actinomycetes > Kitasatosporales > Streptomycetaceae > Streptomyces > Streptomyces hawaiiensis. The sequence goes on from NZ_CP021978.1 coordinate 1,581,671, forward strand.
TCGTGGCCGTACGACGCCGCTGAACGACCGGTCACCGCTGACCGGCCGGGGCCGCCGACAGGCCGGCGAGGGCGGCGGACACCGCGGCCGAGGCCCGCAGGTCGAGACGGGCGCTCGTGCCCCGGGCGCGGTGCCGGAGCTCGTCGGCGGCCAGGCCGGATCCTCGGTGAGCCCGCCCGCGAGCAGCGCGGCCCAGCCGCCACACCCCGTCACCGACGGGATCCCCCACGCCCTCGGTGAGCGAGTCACCGAGGGCCACGAACCTCGGGGGCCCGTGGAGCCTCGAAGGCCCCTCGAACCGCGAGGGTCTCATGCCGCGCCCCGGGGCACGAACGGCCGAGCGGGACGCACGGGGACAGCCACGTCGTGCGCGGCGAGAAACGCGTCGACCGCCGCGTTCCACCCGAAGCCCTCCGCACGCGCGCGTGCCGCCTCGCGCCGGTCCGCCTCCAGCCGTTCCAGCAGCAGGTCCACGGCGTCCGCGAAGGCTTCCCCGTGGTCCGCCGCGACGGCACCTGCGGAGCCGATCACCTCCGACAGCGCCGACGACGCGCTCGCGGCCACGGGCGTGCCGCAGGCCATGGCCTCCAGCGCGGCGAGCCCGAAGGTCTCGGCGGGCCCGGGTGCCAGCGCCACGTCGGCGGACGCCTGGAGCGCGCCGAGCAGCCCTCGGTCCGTGACGTGCCCGAGGAAGGTGACCGGCAGGCCGCTCTCCCGCGCCCGCTGTTCGAGCCGCGCGCGCAGCGGACCGTCCCCGGCCACCACCAGCACGGCCCGGCGACCACGCCGCAGCAGCGCTTCCAGGGCGTCCAGCGCCGTGCCGGGCCGCTTCTCCACGGAGAGCCGTGAGCACATCACGAGCAGCGTCTCGTCCACGCGCGCGTGCCGGGCCCGTACCTCCGGGTCGCGCAGCGCCGGACGCCGCTGCACCAGGTCGACACCGAGCGGGGCCCGGACGACGTTGCGGGCCCCGATGCGCACGAACTCCCGCTCGGCGAACTCGGTGGTGCACACCACGCGCGCGTAGGTGTGGGCCGTACGCGCGTTGAGGGCGTCGGCGGCGCGCCGGGCGGCGCCCTCGGGCACACCCCAGGTGCGCAGTACCCCGTCGGCCGTCTCGTGGGAGACCATCACGGCCGGGACCCGGGCGCGCCGCGCCCACTTGCCGGTCCACCTCAGGGTCGTCCGGTCGGACACCTCCAGCCGGTCCGGGGCGAGCTCCTCCAGGAGCCGGGCCACCCGCCGCTTGTCGGCGAGGACGCGGTAGCCGCCGGTGCCGGGCAGCAGCGGCCCGGGGAGGGTGATCACCCTTCCCTGCTCGGTCTCGCGGTCGCTCCTGCGCTCGCCCGGGACCACGAGGACGGGTTCGTGCCCCGCCGCCTTGAAGCCCTTGCCCAGTTCGCGCAGTGCGGTGCGCAGTCCGCCGGACGAGGGCGCGACGAAGTTGGCGAGCCGGACGATCCGCAGCGACGGGCCGCTGCTGCCGGAGCGGGAGTCGCTCATGCCGCCACCGCCGTCCGGCGCCCGGCGAGCACCTTCGCGTAGTGCCCGATCAACTGGTCGCCGACGGCCGCCCAGGTGCGGCCCTCGACCGTGGCGCGCCCGGCGGCGCCGAAGGCGGCCCGCAGCCCGGCGTCGGCGGCCAGGGACCGCACGGCGTCCCGTACGGCGGCCGGGTCGCGCGGCGGCACCAGCAGCCCGGTGCGCCCGTGGGCGACCAGGTCGAGCGGTCCGCCGGCGGCGGGCGCCACCACCGGCAGGCCGCTGGCCATGGCCTCCTGGACCGTCTGGCAGAAGGTCTCGAACGGGCCGGTGTGCGCGAACACGTCGAAGGAGGCGAAGACCCGGGCGAGGTCGTCACCGGTGCGCCGGCCGAGGAAGACGGCGCCGGGCAGCGCCTGCTCCAGACCGGGCCGGCTGGGGCCGTCGCCGACGATCACGACCCGGACGCCCGCCAGGCCGCAGGCACCGGCGAGGAGTTCGACCTGCTTCTCGGGGGCGAGCCGGCCGACGTAGCCGACGATCAGCTCGCCGTTCGGGGCGAGTTCGCGGCGCAGGGCCTCGTCGCGCCGGTCGGGCCGCAAGCGCTCGGTGTCCACGCCGCGCGGCCAGAGCTTCACCCGGGGCACACCGTGGGTCTCCAGGTCGTGCAGGGACGTGCTGGACGGGGCGAGGGTGAGGTCGGCGGCGCCGTGGACGGAGCGGATGCGCCGCCAGGCGGCGGCCTCTCCGGCGCCCATGTACGTACGGGCGTATCCGGCCAGGTCGGTCTGGTAGACGGCGACGGCGGGGATGCCGAGGCGGGCGGCGGCGGCCATGCCGCGCACGCCGAGGACGAAGGGGCTGGCGAGGTGGACCACATCGGCGCGGTGCTCGACGAGGGTGGCGGCCAGGCGCCGGCTGGGGAGGGCGACGCGGACCTGGGGGTAGCCGGGGAGCGGGAGGGAGGGGACATGGACGACGGGGCACGGCGCGAAGGCGTCGGGTTTGCTGCCGGGCGCGGGGGCCGGGGCGACGACGACGGGGGCGTGACCGCGATCGACGAGGTGCCGGGCGGTCTGGAGCGCGCAGTGGGCCACGCCGTTCACGTCGGGGGGAAAGGATTCGGTCACGATGACGACACGCATACCGATGTTGTCGCCGTGCCGGACGTGGCCGCGTCAACGTGGATCTGTCCGGACGAGGAACGTCCTATGAGCGTTCCGAGGTGCACACGCGCAGGTCAGGCGGTGTCCATGCCCTCCTGACCCGCGAGCCATCCGGCGTTCATCTCCGCGGTCTGATGCGGCCTCGGCGTTTTCTCCCAGGGGTCACACGGCGGTCTCCTCGGGACCTATCCGGCTGCGTACGGCCGTCTGCACCTCGGCCTCCTCGGCCGGGTCGGCGGCGAGCCGGCGCAGCCGTTCGACGACGCGGGCGTCTCCGGTCTCGGCGTGCCGGGCGGCGATCTCCCGGGTGGTCTCCTCGCAGTCCCACAGGCACTCGACGGCGAAGCCGGTGGCGAAGGAGGGGTCGGTGGCGGCGAGGGCCCGGGCGGCCCGGCCGCGCAGGTGGGAGGAGGCGGTCTCGCGGTAGACGTGGCGGAGCACGGGTGCGGCACAGGCGATGCCGAGGCGTCCGGTGCCGTCCACGAGGGTCCACAGGGTCGGCGCGTCGGGGCCTTCGCCGCGTACGGCCTCCCGTAGTGCCGCGAGGACCAGGTCGCGGTCCTGCACCCCGCCCCGGCAGGCGAGGACGCGTCCGGCGGCGGCTCCAAGGGCGTCCGGCCGCCGGGCCCACCGGCGCGCCCGGTCCACGGCCGCCAGTGAGCGCATGCGCTCGAAGGCGTCGACGGCCGCGTCCACGACGAGTGTCGAGCCGGTGGCCACGGCGGCCTCGATCAGTTCGAGGGCCTGCGGATCGTTGCCGTCGGCGAGGTACCTGAGGGCCGTGCACCGGGCCCCGTCGGTGCCGTCCTGCGCCGCCCGGACGATCTCGGCCCGGTCCTCGGGGCCCGCCACGGCGGTGAGACAGCGGGCGGCCGGCACATGGAGGGCGGCGCCCCGCTCGATGCCCTGCTGAGCCCACTCGAAGACGGCCTGCACGCTCCACCCCGGGCGGGGGCCGGAAGGCCGCATCTGCCGCTGCCAGCGGTCGAAACAGCCCGTTTCGTGAGCGGCGCGCACCCGTGTGGCGACGGATTCGCGCGGATCCTCGGCCCACAGGCGCCATGGGCGGGGCTCGAAGGCGTCCCGGACGGTGGCGGCCAGTTCGGCGTCGCCCTCCGGATCGGCGGGGAACCGGGCGAGGACGGGTGCGGCGAGGGCGCGAAGTCCCGCGTCGTCGTCCCTGAGGGCCAGCTCGTCCAGGGCCCAGGCCCAGTTGGAGCCGTGGGCGGCGTACCTGCGCAGCAGTTCGAGCGCGTCCCGCCTGCCGTAGGAGGCGAGGTGCCCGAGGACGGCGAGGGCGAGCCCGGTGCGTGACTCGTCGGTGTCGAGGACGTCCTCGGCGCAGAAGAGATGGGCCTCGACCTCGTCCAGCTCGCCGTTGAGGTCGAGGTAGAGGCGGGCGTAGTAGAGGGAGCGGTTCTCCACCTGCCAGTCGTGGCGGGGATCGCGCAGCACACAGTGGTTCAGCGCCGCCAGCGCCTCGGGGCGCGGGGCGGTGAGCGCGTGCAGCGTGCCGTCGCCGCGGCCCCGCTGAAGCAGGCCGAGCAGCGTACCGCTGGGCGCTATGACCGGATCGAACATGGGAAACAGCCTCACATCAAGCGTCGACGCAACCGGGGACGTGTACTACCTGGCCGCGCGACAACACGTCGGAGTGCCCGCCGTTTCCTGCTTGCTGTAGACCATCTTCCTCTGCCTCTCGTCGGTGGCCCTTGCGGACCGTGTCACGGTCCGCGCGGTGCGGCAAAACCTGCCCAACCATCACGTCCGTGAACCACGTCGTCATGATGACTCGGCACTCTCGTCTGCCGCGACCGAAATTTCGGCGGCCCTGTACCGCCTCCCCCGTTTTCCGTGTCGTTGCTGGTCAGACCGGTCGGCTCAGCGCTCGCCGAACAGTTCGAGCAATTCCGTCCGGCCGAACATCCGAGCGGTGTCGACCGCTGAGGGCGTGCCGGCGGACGGGTCGGCGCCGCCCTCCAGAAGGGCCTTGATCACGTCCGTCTCGCCCTTGAAGACCGCTCCGGCGAGCGGGGTCTGGCCTCGGTCGTTGATCCGGTCGGCCTCGGCGCCGCGCTCCAGCAGCGCGCGGACCGCGTCGGAGTGGCCGTGATAGGCGGCGAGCATCACGAGCGAGTCGCCGCGGTCGTTGGTGAGGTTGGCCGGAACCCCCGCGTCGACATACGCCACGAGCGCCTCGGTCTGTCCCCGCCGGGCCAGATCGAAGATCTTGGTCGCCAGCTCCACGACCTCGGGGTCGGGGACTTCGGTCATCGGCCGGACCGCCTCTCCACTACGCGTCTGCTCAGGGCGTACGCCTGCGCAGGCGCAGCCGTACGAGTGAATCGCCAGGGTACTGGCTCGCGCGGCACATGACCCGATGTGCCCGAGGTAAAGATCAGCACAGACCCGGACAAGCGCAACAGCCCGGCTCCACCGGGCCCGGGGCCACTCCGCCACTCGGGGGAAATCGTCCGAATTTCACCCAGTTGCACCTTTTATCGTATGGATACATCCTGTGAGCCTGGAAGTACTCATGGTGACTGTCCCCGCGAAACCAGGAGAACTCAAATGATCCTCTCCATCTCAGGCGTGGTCCTGCTCGGCATCGTCGTCTTCATCTTCTTCCGCAAGGACGGACTGAAGGCGTCGCATGCAGTGGTCGCCATGCTGTTCGGCTTCTATCTGGCGAGTACGGCCATCGCCCCGAGCATCAAGGCCGGCGGCGAGAGCCTGGCGAGCCTCCTCGGCGGAATCAAGTTCTGACGACCCCGCCCCCCGTACGCATCCCGCCCGTACGCACTCACTGGAGGCAGTAGTGGCCCGGCGCCCCCTCCCCCGCATTCTGAGCAACGGCAGCGCGCAGCTCGTCCGGAGCCGGGAGCTGGCCCGGACGGCCGCCGACAGCGCCACCGACGTCCTCCACCCGCTGATCACGATCGCGCGGGGTCTGCGCCGGCTGGCAGCGGCCGGGCGGCGCAGATGGACCGAGACCCCCAAGGAACGGCGGGGGGCGCTGCTGTTCCTGGTGGCCTCCGTGATCCTGGTCGTGGCGCTGGTGCCGTACGGACCGCTGCTGGCCGCCATCACCCTGATGGCGGCGGCGGCCTGGCAGGGCCGGGACCGCTCTCCGGCGGCGTCCGACGGGCCCGACGAGTCGCAGACCCAGCGGCTGAAGTCGCTGTACGAGGCGCTCGTGCCGTACTTCTCCGCCGCCGAGGACCCCGAGCCGCTGTACTCCCACGGCGGCGCGTGGGACAAGGCCTTCCCCACCTACGCGTTCGACGGCGGGGGCCGGATCTCGCAGTTGGTGGTCCGCTACCCGGCGTACTTCACCGACGGCGAGGCCGAGGCCCGCGCCCGGATCGAGCACCTCCTCGCGGCCAAGTCGGGCCGGGGCCGCGAATACCACTTCACGTGGGACGAGGAGGGCAACCAGTTGACGGTGGGCGTGCTCCTGCCGCTACCCGTGGACATCGCCGCCCAGCGTTTCGTCACCACCCCCGGCGAGACGGTCCTCGGCGTCACCGACCCCACCCGGGTCCAGCGCACCCTCCCCCTCACCTACGGGGAACGGCAGCGGGACGTGCCGCCGGTCCTCTGGCGCACGGGCCTGCGCTCCACCGAGCCGCACCTGCTGGCTCTCGGCCAGCCGGGCAGCGGCACCTCCACCCTGCTGCGGTCCATCGCGCTGCAGGCCCTGCAGCACGGCGACGTGGTGATCGTGGACGGCGGCGGCACCGGCGAGTACGCCTGCCTGACCGGGCGGGACGGTGTCCTGGCGGTCGAGGCGGGCCTCGCCGGGGCCACGGCCAGCCTGGAGTGGGCCGCGACCGAGACGGAGCGCCGTCTCATCGCCGCCAACCGGGCCCACCAGGCGGGCCACCCGCCGCCCGACGACACCAAGCGCCCGCTGTGGATCCTCCTCGACCGCCCGACGGCGTTCACCCACCTGGCCGCGGCGGACGACCGCAAGGACCCGCAGTCCCTCCTCCAGGTCCCCCTCCGGCACGGCCGCCCGGCGAACGTGACGGTGGTAGTGGCCGACCAGCTGGACGCCATGGACGCCCTGAGCGATCCGGTACGCCGGCACACCCGCGCCCGTGTGGTCCTGGGCCCGGCGACGGCGGACCAGCTCGAGTCGGTCCTGGGCGCACCGCCGCACACCACTCCGATCGACGAGCTCCCGCCCGGCCGCGGCTACGCCCGCCTGGGCACGGGCCCGGTCCACCGCCTCCAGGTGCCGGCCACCCCGAACCCCTACGACGACGCGACGCCCGACGCCCTGCGCCAGGCGGTCCTGGACCTTCTCCCGCCGCGCACGACCCCGGCGGACGGGGAGACGATCCCGGAGCAGGACCAGTCGGCGGGCGAGCCGGAGCCGGTACCGATGGACCAGGAACGGGAGCAGGAAGCGGGACCGGCCCCGGTGGCGCCGGAAGCGCCGGCTCCGGAGCCGGCGGCAGTGCCCGTCCTGACCAGGGAGCCCCTGCCGAACCCGGTGCCGGTCCTCACCAAGGAGACATAGCCGGGGCTGCTTGGCCGCCGGGGCGCTCAGCCCCGGGCGACCACGCCCGGCCCTCACGCCACGAACGTGCGCGGCGCCTCCGCACCCCCGACCGCGCCGCTCTCCACCAGCCTCGCCGCCGCGGCCAACCGCATCGCCGCCTCCTCGGCCACCGCCCCGCCCACGGTGAACGGCAATCGCACGTACCCCTCGAACGCCCCGTCCACCCCGAACCGCGGCCCGGACGGCACCCGCACTCCCACACGCTCCCCCGCCTCGGCCAGCCGCGACCCGGACAGACCGCCCGTGCGCACCCACAGCGTCAAACCGCCCCGGGGCACCTCGAACTCCCACCCGGGCAGCTCCCGCCGCACCGCGGCCACCAGGTCGTCCCGGTTCGCCCGCGCCTGCTCCCGCCGCACCTCGACGGCCTGCTCCCAGCCCCCGGTCCCGAACAGCCAGTTCACCGCCAGCTGCTCCAGCACCGGCGTACCGAGATCGGCGTAGGCCCGGGCGGCGACCAGACTGCGGATCACGTCCGGCGCGGCCCGCACCCATCCGATGCGCATCCCGGCCCAGAACGCCTTGCTCGCCGACCCCACCGTGATCACCGTGGACCCGGCCGGGTCGAACGCGCACACCGGCCGCGGCATCCGCACCTCCGGATCGAGCCACAGCTCGCTCATCGTCTCGTCCGCGATCAGCACCGTCCCCCCGGACCGCGCCGCGTCCACCAGGCGCCGCCGCTGGTCCTCGTCGGCGAGCGCCCCGGTCGGGTTGTGGAAGTCGGCGACGACGTACGCGATGCGGGGCGCGGCGTCCCGCAGGACCTGCCGCCAGCGGTCCATGTCCCACCCGGTGAGCCCCTCGGCCATGGCGACGGGGACCAGCCGGGCCCCGGCCTCCCGCATCAGCTGAAGGATGTTGGCGTACGAGGGCGACTCGACGGCGATGCGCTCGCCCCGCCCCGCGAACAGATGGCAGATGGCGTCGATCGCGCCCATCGCCCCGGTCGTCACCATGATCTGCTCGGGCATGGTCGGGATCCCGCGCGCGGTGTACCGCTCGGCGATCATCGCCCGCAGCGCGGGCAGTCCGGCGGGGTAGTCGCCGTGCGTGTGCGCATAGGGCGGCAGTTCCTCCAAGGCTCCCTGGACGGCCCGGGTGAGCCAGGGCTCGGGAGCGGGAAGCGCGGCGCAGCCGAGGTCGATCACCGAGCCGAGGGCCTCCGGCGGCAGGGGCTCCAGCCCGCGCGCGGGCAGCGGGTTCCCGGCCGGGACGGCGGTCCAGCTGCCCGCGCCGCGCCGGGACTCCAGGAACCCCTCGCCGCGCAGCGCCTCGTACGCGGCGGCGACCGTCGTGCGGCTGACGGACAAGGAGAGGGCGAGTTCGCGTTCGGCGGGCAGCCGGGCGGCCACCGGGACCCGCCCTTCGAGCACCAGCAGGCGGATGCCGTCGGCCAGCGCGCGGTAGGCCGGCGGCCGGCGCGTGCCGGGCCCCGCCGGGCGGTCCTGCTGGGAGCTGAGGAGCCGGGCGAGCTGCGTCGCACCCACAGCCGAGGTCCCCGGATTGGCCATGGATGGCCTCTCCATCCAAGCCACAGGGTGTCATGCAGCAGTCCACTAACACCAGGGGGCACATCATGTCCACGCGGGGGCGTCTCGCCCGACGGCTCATCCAGCTCTACGTCGGTCTCGCGCTGTACGGCGCGAGTTCGGCGCTGCTCGTCCGGTCAGGGCTCGGACTGGAGCCGTGGAACGTGCTGCACCAGGGTCTCGCCGAGCGGACCGGGTTGTCCATCGGCGTCGTGCTGACCCTCGTGGGCGCCGCGGTGCTGCTCGCGTGGATCCCACTGCGCCAGCGGCCGGGCCTGGGCACGATCTCCAACGTGCTGGTCATCGGCATGGCCATGGACGCGACGCTGGCCCTGACGCCCGACGCTCACGGCTGGGCGCCGCGCGTGACGCTGATGGTGGCGGGGATCGTCCTGAACGGCGCGGCGACCGGCCTGTACATCGCGGCGCGCTTCGGCCCGGGTCCCCGTGACGGCCTCATGACCGGACTGCACCAGCTCACCGGCGTCTCGATCCGTCTGGTCCGCACGGGCATCGAGCTCGCGGTCGTGGCGACCGGGTTCGCCCTGGGCGGCACCGTCGGGATCGGCACCCTGCTGTACGCCCTGGCGATCGGCCCCCTCGCCCAGGCGTTCCTGCGCGTGTTCGCCGTCCCTGCGGCATCCGGTGTCAGCACGGCCGTTGCCACCGGTCGACCCCGAGGGGCGATACTGCGTCCGTGACCCCGCGGATACGCCATCCCTACCTCGACCACCCCGGCCCGATCGCCTTCGCCCACCGGGGTGGGGCCGCGGACGGCCTGGAGAACACCGTGCGGCAGTTCCGGTGTGCCGTGGAGGCCGGCTACCGGTACATCGAGACCGACGTCCACACCACCCGGGACGGCGAACTCGTCGCCTTCCACGACGCGACCCTGGACCGGGTGACGGACGGCGCGGGCCGGATCGCCGACCTGCCCTGGCAGGAGGTACGGCAGGCGCGGGTGGCGGGCGAGGAACCGCTGCCCCTCTTCGAGGAACTCCTGGAGACCTTCCCCGACGTCCGCTGGAACGTGGACGTCAAGGCGGAGGCCGCCCTGCCGCCCCTCCTCGACCTGGTCGGACGGACGGACGCCTGGGACCGGATCTGCCTCGGCTCCTTCTCCGAGGCGCGTGTGGTGCGCGCCCGGCGGCTGGCCGGTCCCCGCCTGGCCACGTCGTACGGCACTCGGGGCGTGTTCAACCTGCGGCTGCGCTCCTGGGGGCTGCCGGCGGCGGTGCGCCGCTCGGCGGTGGCCGCTCAGGTCCCCGAGACCCACTCCGGCATCCAGGTCGTGGACCGGCGCTTCCTGCACGCCGCCCACGCGCGCGGGCTCCAGGTGCACGTGTGGACCGTCAACGACGCGGAGAGCATGCACCGGCTTCTCGACCTGGGCGTGGATGGCATCATGACCGATCACATCGACACGTTGCGCAAGGTCATGGAGGACCGCGGCGTCTGGGTCTGACCCCGCACCCGTCCCTCTGCGCGTTCACGGGGAAGCGAGGGCACGGGTGGGCAACGACACCGTGCGGACACCGCCGGCCGACGGGGCCGCGCAGCTGAGGCGCGAGCAGCGCGGCTGGTACGTCTACGACTGGGCGTGCTCCGTCTACTCGACGAGTGTGCTCACCGTGTTCCTGGGCCCTTACCTGACCTCGGTCGCCAAGTCGGCGGCCGACGCCGACGGGTACGTCCACCCCCTCGGCATCCCGGTGCGGGCCGGCTCCTTCTTCGCGTACTCGGTGTCCCTGTCGGTGATCGCGGCCGTGCTGGTGATGCCCCTGGTGGGCGCCGCCGCCGACCGCACCGGCCGCAAGAAGCCCCTCCTCGCCGCCGCCGCCTACACCGGTGCCACGGCCACGGCGGCCATGTTCTTCCTGGACGGCGACCGCTACCTGCTGGGCGGGGCCCTCCTGATCGTCGCGAACGCCGCGCAGTCCGTGGCGATGATGCTCTACAACTCCTACCTGCCGCAGATCGCACCGCCCGAGCAGCGGGACGCGGTCTCCTCCCGCGGCTGGGCCTTCGGTTACGCGGCGGGTTCACTGGTCCTCGTCGCGAACCTCGTCCTCTACACCGGGCACGACGGCTTCGGCCTGTCCGAGAGCGCGGCGGTCCGCATCTGCCTGGCCTCGGCCGGCCTGTGGTGGGGCGCGTTCGCCCTCATCCCGCTGCGGCGGCTGCGCGATCGCAGGACCGCAGGAGGCGAGACGGCCCTCCCGGGCTTCCGGCAGCTCGCGGCGACCGTCCGCGACATGCGCCGCCACCCGCTGACGCTGGCCTTCCTGCTCGCGTACCTCGTCTACAACGACGGCGTCCAGACGGTGATCTCCCAGGCCTCGGTCTACGGCTCCGAGGAACTCGGCCTCGGGCAGTCCACTCTCATCGGCGCCGTGCTGCTGGTGCAGGTGCTGGCGGTGGCGGGCGCGCTGACCATGGGCCGGCTGGCCAGGGTGTACGGGGCCCAGCGCACGATCCTCGGCTCGCTGGTCGCGTGGACCGTGACGCTGGCGGCCGGGTACTTCCTGCCGGCCGGGGCGCCGGTGTGGTTCTTCGTCCTGGCCGCCGGGATCGGCCTGGTCCTCGGCGGCAGCCAGGCGCTGTCCCGGTCCCTGTTCTCCCATCTCGTCCCGCCCGGCAAGGAGGCCGAATACTTCTCGGCGTACGAGATGAGCGACCGGGGCATGAGCTGGCTCGGGCCGCTGCTGTTCGGGCTCACCTACCAGCTGACCGGGAGCTACCGGGACGCGATCATCTCGCTGGTGGTCTTCTTCGTGCTCGGGTTCGCCCTGCTCGCGCGGGTTCCGGTGCGGCGTGCGATCGAGGAAGCGGGGAACCCGGTTCCTGACAGGATTTAGCACTGAGCGCGAAAGGGCTGTAGTGTACGCGTTTGGCCTGCCAGGCGGACCGTTACTGCGCGTCAAAGATGCCGAAACGCTGGGTTACATCTCCTATCAGATGTGACAAACCGGGCGCTGGTGGGTACAACAAGGGCGGCTACGACGGCGACGCATGACCCGGAACGGGACTCGGAACGGGAATCTTTACCGCCGACCGGACGTTGACCGGATGACGACGACAGCGACACCTGTCCTGTGGGCGACAAGCCCGGGAGGCACGATTCATGAGTGAGCGAGCTCTTCGCGGCACGCGCCTCGTGGTGACCAGCTACGAGACGGACCGCGGCATCGACCTGGCCCCGCGCCAGGCCGTGGAGTACGCATGCGAGAAGGGGCACCGCTTCGAGATGCCCTTCTCGGTCGAGGCGGAGATCCCGCCGGAGTGGGAGTGCAAGGTCTGTGGGGCCCAGGCACTCCTCGTGGACGGCGATGTCCCTGAAGAGAAAAAGGGCAAGCCCGCGCGTACGCATTGGGACATGCTGATGGAGCGGCGCACCCGCGAGGAACTCGAAGAGGTCCTCGCGGAGCGCCTGGCGGTTTTGCGCTCCGGTGCGATGAACATCGCTGTTCATCCCCGCGACAGCCGCAAGTCGGCATAGTCCCTCCAGGGTCTGGCCGAAGAAACAGCGCATCAGAAGACCGCGGGCGCCGTACGAAATGTACGGCGCCCGCGGTCTTCTGCGTGTCCGGTGCCGGGTGCCTGGACCCGGGGCGGCTCAGTGCGTCAGCGGCGGGCGCGGCGGCTGCGGGGCGGCCCCGGACTCGTCCCGGACGACCTCGCCCTGGACCACCTTGCCGTCGGGCTGGTGCATCCGGGCCTGCTGGAAGGCACCGCCCAAGGTGCCCGGGCGGGCTTCCCGGAGCTTGCGCTCGAAGGTGCGCTCGGCCGAGCGGCTCACGGCCTTCTGGACCGGCGGCAGCAGCAGGAGCAGGCCCACCGCGTCCGACACCAGGCCGGGGATCATCAGGAGCAGGCCGCCGAGCATCATCAGGCCGTTGCCCTCGCTGCCCGGCCGGGCCGCGTCGGGCATCACACCGCTCTGCTGCTGTTGCAGCGCCTCGGAGAGCTTGCGGAAGGCCCGCCGTCCGGCCCGCTTGATGACGACCGAGCCGAGGACGAGACCCGCCAGCAGGACGAGGAAGACCACCAGCCCGCTGGTGGCCCCCGCGACCATCGTGAGCAGCCAGATCTCCAGCACGAGCCAGGCGGCGGCGCCCAGCGGCAGGAACGTACGCAGCCGGGAGCGCCGGGGCCGGGCAGGGGACAGCGGGGTCTGAGCGCCAGTCGTCATGTCTCCAGTGTGCCTGGCCCCGGCTCAGCACGGGATAAGGCCGCCATCAGCTCTTCCTGTGAGCGGCCGGCCCGGAAGCGGCGTGCGGCTACGGCTTGGAGGGTTTGCCGCCGCGCCCCGTGACCTTGCCGACCCGCTCCCCCACACCCCACGCCGTGACGCGCCACAGTGCCTCGACGAGGATGTCGCGGCTCATCTTGGAGTCACCCAGTTCGCGCTCGACGAACGTGATGGGCACCTCGACCACGTGATAGCCGGCCTTGACCGCGCGGCGGGCGAGATCGACCTGGAAGCAGTACCCCTGGGAGGCGACCTCGTCGAGGCCGAGGCCCTCCAGGGTCTCGCGGCGGAAAGCCCGGTAACCGCCGGTGATGTCGCGCAGCGGCAGGTCGAGTGCCAGCCGCGAGTAGAGGCTGCCGCCGCGGGAGATCACCTCGCGGGACTTCGGCCAGTTCACCACCCGGCCGCCCGGCACCCAGCGCGAGCCCAGCACCAGGTCGGCGCTCTTGAGGGCGGTGAGCAGACGGGGCAGTTCCTCGGGCTGGTGGGAGCCGTCGGCGTCCATCTCGACCAGCACGCCGTAGTCGTGCTCCATGCCCCAGTGGAAGCCCGCGAGGTAGGCGGCGCCCAGGCCCTCCTTGCCCTTGCGGTGCAGCACGTGGACGTGGTCGTCCTCGACGACCAGCTCGTCGGCCAGCTTGCCCGTGCCGTCCGGGCTGTTGTCGTCGGCCACGAGCACGTGCGCCTCGGGGACGGCCTTGCGTACCCGGCCGACGATGCTCTTGATGTTCTCCGCCTCGTTGTAGGTCGGGATGATCACCAAGGCCGTGCCGAGCGGGCCGAACTTCCTCACCCGGGCTCCTGCCGCGAGGGCTCCGTCGCCGTCGTTCACTGCTGCCCCTTCATGTTCATACGCAGAGGTCCACCATAGTGGGCCCGGCCTGCGATGACGTGACAGGACGTTCGAATCGCGGTGTCGAATCCGCAAGACACGGGTAAGAGCGCGCCCGCGGGTGCGCGTGTACGGCGGATGGGGGCCCGGCGCCCTTCGGGCCGACCTGGGATCCGCCGGCTGCGGATCGACCGAAAGCCGTTGTCTACTGAGCGCCCGGGCCCCACCCGGGGTCACACCTCCCCGACCGGCCGGAACGTTCCCTCGGCGCTGCGCCGGCCTGAGCCTGGCTCCCAGTGGCGGTGCCCCGGTGCGGCACACCGTCCCTGACCCGGCGGCGCCGCGGCGAGTGCTCGGACGTTCCCCGGTCGGGCGTCCGGTGGTGGACCCGGCCGAACCTACCGGCCTCCTGCGGCCGCCTGTCAACAGCCCTTTGATCTGCGTATCTTCCGGCAACGCCCTGGTCAGGGCGGAGGATGCGCAGGTCGCGCGCCGGGGGCGCGGCGCACGACTTCATGCGCGCCACCCCCGTAGATCACTCGCCCGGCCGTACGAAGACCGTGCGGCCGCCGACCACGGTCCGCAGACAGACGGGCAGGTCGCGGCCCGGAGTCAGGTCGGGCAGACCCGGGGTGCCGGAGCGGGGATCCGTAGACCAGCGCGCGACGCGGTCGTCCGGGGCCTGGACGACGAGTTCGCCGGTACGCCACACGGCGTAGTCGGCGGGGGCGCCCGGGACCAGGACGCCCGCGTCGTCGCGTCCGACGGCCCGCCAGCCGCCGCGCGTGTGCGCCGTGAACGCGGCGCGCACGGAGACGCGGTGCTCCGGCGTGCGGTGGAAGGCGGCGGCCCGGACTGTGCCCCACGGGTCGAGCGGGGTGACCGGGCTGTCGGAGCCGAACGCGAGCGGGACACCGGCGCGCAGCAGGGCCGCGAAGGGGTTCAGAGCACGGGCCCGCTCCCGCCCGAGCCGCTGCGCGTACATGCCCTCCTCGCCGCCCCACAGGGCGTCGAAGGCGGGCTGTACCGAAGCGGTGAGGCCGAGTTCGGCGAAGGCGGCGACACTTTCCGGGGTGAGCATCTCGGCGTGCTCGACGCGGTGCCGGGCGGCCCGGATCCGGCCGAGCCCGAGCTTCTCGGCGGCGGCGCGCACGCCCTCCACCACGGCGTCCACGGCCGCGTCGCCGATGGCGTGGAAACCGGCCTGCAGACCCGCCTCCGTGCACGCCACGACGTGCGCCGCGACCGCGGCAGCGTCCAGGTAGCCGATGCCGGTGTGCCCGGCGTCGGCGTACGGCTGGTGCAGACAGGCCGTGTGCGAGCCGAGGGCGCCGTCGACGAACAGGTCCCCCGCGGCGCCGGCCGCGCCCAGTTCCCGCGCCTTGGCGACGTCCTGCTCCGCCCAGTAGCCGACGACCCGCGGCCCGGGCTCCTCCCCCGCGAGGCGCAGCAGTCCGGTGAAGTCGTCCTCGGCGGAGATCTCCGGCCCGGCACACTCGTGGACGGTCCCGATCCCGAGCGAGACGACGTGCGCGAGGGCGGCGCGCTGCGCCTCGGTGCGCTGCTGCGGCGTCACGGCGGCGAACGCGGCGGCCCGCACGGCGTGGTGGGCGTCCGCGGTGAGCGGACCATCCTCACGGGTGACATCGGGAACCAGGTTGAGCAGGGTCGTGGTGACGACCGCCGAGTGGACGTCGATCCGGCTGAGGTAGAGAGGCCGGTGGCCGGTGGCCTCGTCGAGCTCGGCCCGCGTCGGAGGCCGGCCCCCGGGCCAGCGGGCGGCGTCCCACCCGTGCCCGAGCAGGACGCGGTCGTCGGGGCGTGCGGCGGCGAAGTCCCGTACGAGGGTGAGGGCGGCGTCGAGGGAGGGAGCGCAGGACAGGTCGAGACCGGTCAGGGCGAGACCGGTGGCGGTGGTGTGCACATGCGCGTCCGTGAACGCCGGAGTGACCAGCGCTCCATCGAGATCGACGACCTCGTCGACCCCGCCCGCAAAGGCGTCAGCGGCCCCCTCGGATCCGACCCAGGCGACCTGCCCCCGCTCCACGACCATGGCGGTGGCGAAGGGATCGGCAGGGCTATGGACCTCGCCGCGGCGTAGCAGAACGGTCTTCGGCGGCGCACTGGACTCACTCATGGAGCACAGTCTCACAGGCCCTGGTGCAACGCCCTGCAAGGGGCGCCGGGAACCGCGCGATCGGCCACACACGACCCGCAGCCGCCGAACGACCGGTCAGATTCTGGGCGGCCGCGCCTCGTACGGCGTGGACAACACCACCGTCGTCCGCGTGGACACCCCCGCCAGCGACCGCAGCCGCGCCAGCAGTTCCTCCAGCTCGTGCGGCGTGGCGACCCGCACCTTGAGGATGTAGTTCTCGTCCCCCGCGACGCTGTGGCAGGCCTCGATCTCGGGCACGCCGGCCAGCCGGTCCGCGATGTCGTCCGGCGCACTCGGATCGAACGGTTTGACCGAGATGAACGCCGTCATCGGCAGCCCCACGGCCTCCGGGTCGACGACCGCGGCGTAGCCCCGGATGACACCCCGCTGCTCCAGCCGCCGCACCCGCTGATGCACGGCCGACGTGGACAGCCCCGTGGCCTTGCCCAGGTCGGTGTAGCTCATCCGCCCGTCCTTGACGAGCAGCTGCACGATCTGTCGGTCCAGCTCCTCCATGGCGCAAGAACCTACAGTGCGGTTGATCTCCTCGGATACCTGAGCGGCCCAGGTCATGCCCGGTTCGTGATGTGGCCGGAAGCCGACGGTCAGCCGTCCGGGGGACAAATCCGCCGCAGTGGACACCTGCACGGGGCATGTGACGAACGCCACAGGGCTCGAACGGTCTCCGTGATGTTCTCGTGATTACCGCCCAGGGGGGACGGGAAGTGCTTGCTGTGGTCGAGGCCGCATGCCTGATACGGCCCAGCCCGAGGGGGAGAACCCAATGCAGAGTCTTAAGCGCCCTGGTCGCACCGCACCCAAGCGGCAGCAGCTCGTCGTCGAGCCCGAGCCGGAGGGTGTCGAACCCGACGCCTTCGACGACGAACTCGACGCCTACGACACGTTCGAGATGTTCCGGGTCGTCTGCCCGGACTGCGCGCAGCCCATCGCCCTGCTGGCGGACGAGGAGGTTCTGCCGGAGCACGCGCTGTGCGCCTCGCCGTGGAACCCGTTCGGACTCACGGTCTGCGCCGGAACCGGCCGCAGGGCCACGGACGCCCGCCCCGCGGACGAGTCCGTGGAACCTCAGGAGCAGGACACCGCCCTGCTGTTGACGCTCCCTCAGGGGCTCGACTGGCGGACCCAGCCCTTCTCGCACGTCGGCGGCCCGGGCTCGCGCCCCCTCAGGGTCCCGGTCATGCGCCGCCAAGCGGCCTGAGCGCGGGCCTTCCTCGCCCGCTCGCTCCACTCCCGTAGCTGCCCCGCACCACGGTCCGCAGACTGCCGTGGTGCGGTTCAGTGCGCCCTGAGCGCGCGGCACTGAACGAACGCCCGATTCCACCATCCGGTGACCTGTCCGGGCTCTGCCGCGTTGCCCTGGTATGACCCCCATCTCCTCAGCGACCGGGCGTCAGCGCCTCCTGTACGTCCCGCCGCCCGCAGAATCGGTTCGGCCGGCTCCGCCCCGCTACCAGGACCCGCCGATCTACCGCGACCTGATGCGGACCTGGGCCGAAGGGGGCCGCACCCTGCCGGGCCGGCACGACCCGGAGTGGATGCGGCTCGCGGCCCCTTGGCGGGGCCTCGATCAGTTCAGCGTCCCTCTGGACCCACGAGATGGCGGGCGATGACCATCCGCTGGATCTGGTTGGTGCCCTCCACGATCTGCAGCACCTTGGCCTCGCGCATGTAGCGCTCGGCCGGGAAGTCGGCGGTGTAGCCGTAGCCGCCGAGAATCTGCACGGCGTCGGTGGTGACCCGCATCGCCGTGTCGGTGCAGTGCAGCTTGGCCATGGCGGCCTGCCGCGCGAACGGACGGCCCGCGTCCTTCAGCCGTGCCGCCGCGAGGTAGAGCGCGCGGCCCGCCTCGATCTGCGTCGCCATGTCGGCGAGCATGAACCGCAGCCCCTGGAAGTCGGCGATCGGCTTGCCGAACTGGCGCCTTTCGGCCGCGTAGGCCAAGGCCTCGTCGAGCGCGGCCTGCGCCACGCCGATGGCGCACGCCGAGATGCCGAGCCGCCCGGAGTCGAGCGAGGACAGGGCGATCGCGAAGCCCTGGCCCTCCTCGCCGATGCGGCGGTCGTCGGGTACGCGGACGCCGTCGAAGTGGACCTGCGCGGTGGGTGAGCCCTTCATGCCCATCTTCTTCTCCGGCACGGCGGCGCTCAGCCCCTCGGCGTCGCCGGGCACCAGGAAGGCGCTGATCCCGCGCGGGCCCTCCTCGCCGGTGCGCGCCATCACCGTGTAGAAGTCGGCGATCCCGCCGTGCGTGATCCAGGCCTTGGTGCCGGTGATCACCCAGCCGTCGCCGTCCCGCACGGCCTTGGTGCGCAGGGCCGCCGCGTCCGATCCGGAATGCGGCTCGGAGAGGCAGTAGGCGCCGAGCTCGCCGCCGCCCAGCATCGCGGGCAGGTGCTCGACCTGCTGCTCCTTGGAGCCGTAGGCGGCGAGCGCGTAAGAGGCCAGGGAGTGGACGCTGACGCCGAGACCGACGGTGAGGCGGGCCGCGGCGAGCTCCTCCAGGACCTGGAGATAGACCTCGTAGGGCTGGTCGCCGCCGCCGTACTCTGAGTCGTACGGCAGGCCGAGCAGGCCGGAGCGGGAGAGCAGGGTGAACAGCTCACGCGGGAAGCGGCCGGCGTCCTCCTCCTCGGCCGCGTTCGGAACGATCTCCTGCGCCGCGATGTCGCGGACGAGCGAGATCAGGTCCCGGGCCTCCTCCGTGGGCAGTTGTCGGTCCACCGGCTGCGGGGCGCGGTCGGGCATGGCGACGCTCTCCTCCCTGTCGGGCACTGGCGGACGGGCCCATGGGTGGGGGCGGCGCCGCCGGGTCGTTCTGGTGCCTGGCCGATGCTGGCAGTCCCGGGTCTCGGAAGCTGCTGACCAGCGGCTGTGCGCTGTGAGTATGCCCGATCGGAGGCATCCCGTCACCAGTTAACGACCGCTTACTTCAAGAAATGGCCGGGCGCGACCGAAGCGGCGAAATTGGTCCGAACCATTGACCCAACTGGTCTAGTCCTCCTACTGTTTCGCTCCACCGATTCACCGCGTTCATGCCAATCAGCGCGCGCTCCCCTCCCCACGAGGAGACACCGGATGCACACCCCCCACCGTTCCCGCTTCCGGGCCATCGTGTCCGCGGCCTGCTGCGCCGTCCTCGGCGCCGGTCTGCTGGCCGGCGCGGGCACCTCCGCCACCGCGGCGACCTCGGCTCAGGAGGCCGCCGCAGACTCCAAGGCCGCTCCCCGGGCCAAAGCCCTCGGATCCAAGGTCATCGGGTACTTCACCGAATGGGGCACCTACGACCGCGAGTACTACGTCAAGAACATCGAGACGTCGGGATCGGGCGCCGCGCTCACCCACATCAACTACGCCTTCGGCAACGTCACCGGCGGCAAGTGCGCCATGGGCGACGGCTACGCCGCCACCGACCGGGCCTACACGGCCGCCGAGTCCGTCGACGGCAAGGCCGACACCTGGGACCAGCCCCTGCGCGGCACCTTCAACCAGCTGCGCAAGCTCAAGCAGAAGCACCCGAACCTCAAGGTCCTGTGGTCTTTCGGCGGCTGGACCTGGTCGAGCGGCTTCGGCGAGGCCGCGAAGAACCCGGCCGCCTTCGCCCGGTCCTGCCACGACCTCGTCGAGAACTCCCAGTGGGCCGACGTCTTCGACGGCATCGACATCGACTGGGAGTACCCCAACACCTGCGGCGCCACCTGCGACACCAGCGGCAAGGCGGCCTTCAGGAACCTGATGCGGGCGCTGCGCGCCGAGTTCGGCCCGCGGAACCTCGTCACCGCGGCGATCACCGCCGACGCCACCCCGGGCGGCAAGATCGACGCGGCGGACTACGCGGGCGCCGCCCGGTACGTCGACTGGTACAACCCGATGACGTACGACTTCTTCGGCGCCTGGGACGCCGCCGGCCCCACGGCCCCGCACTCGCCGCTGACCTCGTACGCCGGCATCCCGAAGGCGGACCACCACAGCTCGGCGACGATCGCCAAGCTCAAGGGCCTCGGCATCCCCGCCTCGAAGCTGCTGCTCGGCATCGGCTTCTACGGCCGCGGCTGGACCGGCGTCACGCAGTCCGCCCCGGGCGGCACCGCGACCGGCCCGGCGGCGGGCACGTACGAGCAGGGCATCGAGGACTACAAGATACTCAGGACCAAGTGCCCGGCGACGGGGACGGTGGCCGGCACGGCGTATGCCAAGTGCGGCAGCGACTGGTGGAGTTACGACACCCCGGCAACCATCGCGACCAAGATGAACTACAAGAACCAGCAGGGGCTGGGCGGCACGTTCTTCTGGGAGCTGAGCGGCGACACGTCGGACGGTGAGCTGATCAAGGCCATCAAGTAGGGCTGGGAGAAGGGGCGGAGGGGGCGTGGCGGACCCTCCGCCCCTTTCTCATGCGCCCCGACGGGCCGGCTGCGGGGCCGGGTGGGCGGAGTCCAGTTCCTCGATCGCGCGCAGGGCACCGCCCAGCGTCTTCACCAGCAGCTCGCACATGGTCGCGCGGGGCAGTTCGGGACGGTCGATCCACTCCAGGGTGGCGCCCTCGACACTGCACACCCAGGCCAGCAGCCCCATACGGGCCAGCGGGCTGATGCCGGCGCGGCCGTACGCGCCCTCGGCGATCGTCGTCACGACAGCCTCGCGCACCCCGTCGCGGAGGGCGTGCACCTCGGTGTCGAAGCCGACGCCGCCGCTGACGATCGTGCGGTACGCGGCCTGGTTGTGCTCGGCGTAGCGCAGATAGCTGTCGATGGTGCGCTGGACCCGGTCGACCGGGGGCAGTTCGAGTCCGCCGGCCGCCAGGGTGAGCAGCTCGGTGACGGAGTCCTGGATGATGGCCAGGTAGTAGCCCCGCTTGGACTGGAAGTAGTAGTAGATCAGTCCCTTGGCGACGTGCGCCTGCCGGGCGATGTCGTCCATCGACAGGGCGTCGTAGGACGTGTCGGCGAACAACCTCCGCCCGATGGCGATGAGTTCGGCACGGCGCGCCATCGAGCGCTCGGTGCCGCGGGCCCTGGGGCGCGCGGCAGGCTGGGGGCTGATATTCAATTTCGACCCTGGTCTCAACGGGCGGGGCGGGACCTCCGCAGTATGGCAGGCCACACTGCCGGGTCACGGGTCAGGTCACAGCAGCCCGAGCTGGGTCACGAGCATCGCGACGACCACGACGAGGGCCCAGCCCATGACCTGCTCGACGATCTTCGGGCCGTCTTCCCGAGGGCCGCCGGTGCGGACGCGTGGGGCGGTGACTGAGTGCGCGTTCATGGCTTCTCGCAGGGTCGGTGGTGCGGGCGGACTCCCCCCGGAGTTCTGTCCACCTTGCCACCGGGAGTGGCTTTTGCGGCCGAGAGCTTGGTCACACGCGAACGCCCACGCCCGCCAGTGCCGTGCGCTGGGCCGCGCTCGGGCGCGCCGGGAAGTACAGGTAGCAGACGCCGCCGGTGCCCGAGACGACCTTGCCGGAGGCGTTGTACCGCTTGGTCCGCAGCCAGATGTTCTCGAACTCGCGTCGCCGGTAGACGCGGCGTACGGCCTCGTTGCTCGCCGAGTAGGGATCGTTGGCGATCACGTCGCCGTCGGCGGTGAAGCCGATGACGGTCATCAGGTGCCCGGCCGTGCCGTACCCGGCGCCGGTCAGTTCCTCCTTGAGGAACGACTGGGACGTTATGGCCGGGATGCCCGCGGCGATCAGCGTCTGCAGTTCGGTGAGCGAGCCGAGCCGGGTGACCACGCCCTGGAGGTCCTTGAACGTGGCCGCGTACGCGGCGTTGAACGGCCAGTTGCCGCAGCCCGCGTACTGGTAGTCATAGGTGAACCGGGCCGCGTGGCACACCTGCGGATCCGCGTACGAGGGATCGACCCAGGCCAGCTGCCCGTCGGTGAGCCGGCCGCCCCAGTACTCGATGATCATCTGGGAGGACGTCGGGCTGCACCAGGCCTCGCCGCCGTTGTCGTACTCGGGGTACTGGCCCTTGTGGGTCTCCTGCGAGTAGCGCGGGACGCGCAGTTCCTTCACGAGGCCGGGTGCGGACGCCGGGACGGTGAACCGGTCGGGCACGTCGGAGCCCATCGCGCCGAGCCGCCACACGGTGGGGGTGGCCCGGGTGCCGGGCTTGCGGTAGAGGGTCAGGCGCAGCCGGTACGACGTCAGGCGCAGGCCGGTCGACGGGTCGTCGATCGCCAGGGTGTCGGTCCAGACGGTGCTCCTGCCGTCGCTCTGGTCGTCGACCGAGGTGCGCCGGATGTCCTGGTCGCCGGCCGCCCAGCGGCCCATCACGTACCAGGGGGTGCCGGTGCCGTCGGTGTAGGTGCCCTTGACCTCGGCCTGGATCCAGGTGCCGGCCGGGGTGCGGGCGTTCCAGGAGACGATCGCCTCGGTCGCGGGGACGGCGAGCCGGTGGACGGGGGACGTCCAGGTGCCGTACTCCCACGCGGCGGTGGTGCCGGTGTGCGGATCCGTGTAGTCGGCGGTTCCGGCGGGCTTCGCGATCACCAGGCCCGGGCGGGCGCCCGAGACGGCCCGGGTGCCCTTGGCCGTGCCGCCGCACCAGTCGCCGTACGAGACCCAGGCCCGGTTGTCGACGGTGCGGGCCGGCAGGGCCCGGGCGGGGTCTGCGGTGTCGGTCGTCACGAGCGCCTCGGGGTCGGCGGCCGCCGGAGCCGCGCCCGCGGTGACGGCGGCGGCGACCGCGGCGGCCAGGACGGTTCTGCGGGACGGCGGTTCGGCTCTGCGCATGGCGGGGACCCCCGGATGTCGGAGTCGGGCAGGGGCGGGGCAGGTCCGCGCACGGTCGGTCGCATCCGTGCGTGCGCCACATATGAGCACAGCCCGACGTGTCCTGCCAGCACTTCGACGCGCGCCGCGCCCATCAATATTGGCGTCGACCAGTGGCATCCGCGGCGGGCCCCGTCGTTAGAGTGCTGAGCGAGATGAATCCGCCCTTCCGCCCCGCACGGGACGCCGCCGTCCGCGACCTGGCCGCCCGGGCCCGCCGCCTGGCCCCCTCCTGCGGCCCGGTCCGGCTCGTCGGTGTCGACGGGCACGCGGGGTCCGGAAAGAGCACGTTCGCCGGGCAGTTGGCCGCGGCCCTGGACGGTGCGCCGGTGCTGCGTCTGGACGACATCGCCAGCCACGACGCGCTGTTCGACTGGACCGGGCGGCTGCTGGACCAGGTGATCGAGCCGCTCTCCCACGGCCGGACCGCGCACTACGCCCCCTACGACTGGCGGGACCACCGCTTCGGCCCGCCGCGTCCGCTCCCGCCCGCACCGGTGCTCCTCGTGGAGGGCGTCGGTGCAGGGCGCCGGGCGCTGCGCCCCCACTTGGCCCTGCTGCTGTGGATGGAGCTGCCGCCCGAGGAGGCGTGGGCGCGGGGGAGGTCGCGGGACGGGGAGGAGCAGCGGGAGTTCTGGAACGGATGGGTTCCGTCGGAGCGCCGGCATTTCGCCGACGATCCCTCGCGGCCGTTCGCCGACCTTCTGGTACGGCAGCGAGACCAGGGATATGAGGTGCTCGCGGGGCCTGCTGGGATCGTTGGACCGGACCAGCCCTTCACGCACGGTGACGAACCGCCCGCAGTGTGCTGAACCTGTGAAGGGCCTTGCGGGACAAGTCGCCGGAGTGCTTCAACTCGGCTTGACCGCTGGGCCGTACAGGTCTTACGTTCTCAATGTGCGGCCTTTCGGGGCCGCCCACAGACGCGAAGCCCCCGGTTGTTCCCCCGTGATCGGGGGCTTCGTTCTGTCTTCTTCCGGTTTTCCGGCCGCCACGGGGCACGGAGTGCTCACCCTGGGTCACCGCGCGCGGGTCCGACGCATCCGCTCCCACCTCGCCGAACGGCCCGTGCGGCACCCTACGGGGGCGCCGCACCCGCAGGTACGATGCCCTCGGTGCGACCTACGGACGGTTGCTTCGCGCACGGTGCAACTCCAGTCCGTGGCACAGCGGTTCGAGCAGGGCAGCCGGCTGGGGGACGGCTCGTTGGCATACCGACGGGGGCACGGTTTGTGGGGGACGTGATGGACTTCGGCACGCAGGGCCCTCAGGCCCCGGCCGACCTCGCCTGGCTGCGAGGCGTGGACGCCTACACCATGGGCGCGTATCCGCAGGCGGAGGAGGAGTTCCGCGCCGCCGTGCGGATGGACTCCGGGATGGCCGACGGCTGGCTCGGACTGCACGCACTGCGCGTCGACACCACGACCGCGCTGCTGCGGATGTTCCGGCACCGGGACCGCTTCGGCGAGCAGCGCTCCCGCTATCGCCGCGCGCTCAACTCCTGGTACTGGCTGGGCTGGTGGGTGCAGCCCGTGCTGGAGAGCCCCCGCGACCTGCTGCTCGCGCACGCCTCCCACTGGCTGGACGGCCGCCACGTCCCCGAGCTGGACCGGGCGCTGGCCGGACTGCCGCCGGTGGACACCGACCACCAGGTCCGCTTCCTGCACTCCTGCCGCGCCTACCTGGTCAAGGACTGGGAGCAGCTGGTCCGCCACACCGATCCGCTGCTCGACGATGCGATGCTCGGCATCGAGGCGGGCCTGTTCGGCGGCATGGCCCGGGTGCGCCTGGAGATGTACGGCCAGGCCGAACCCCTGCTGTCCGCCGCTCTGATGCGCTGCCGCAGCGAGCAGCCCCAGCGCAAGGAGCTGCGCTACTGGCTGGCCCGGGCGCACGAGGGCACCGGCCGCAGCGCCGCCGCCCTCCCTCTGTACCGGGCCGTGCACCGCGTCGACCCGGCCTTCATGGACACCTCCGCCCGGCTCGCCGCCATCGCCGAGGGCGACGGATACGACGACGCGGCGGACCTCGCGGCAATCACGCTCACCGGCGCGGGCCAGGACGCCGTGGACGGGCCGGACGGGTTCGATCCGCTCTTCGGCCTCGAGGGGCGCGACCTGAGGCTGCCCGATCCCGAGCCGCCGCTCGCTCCCCTGCCGCCGGTGACCGGCCCGCCGGTCCGTGAGAGGACCGGCCCCGCTCCCTCCCTGCCCGCCGGGCCCACCGACCCGGCGTTACTGGACGAGGCACTCGCCGAGCTGGAGCGCATGGTGGGTCTGGAGCCGGTGAAGCGCCAGGTCAAGGCGCTGTCGGCGCAGCTGAACATGGCCCGGCTGCGGGCCGGGCAGGGCCTTCCTGTCCAGCCGCCGAAACGCCACTTCGTCTTCTCCGGCCCCTCCGGCACCGGCAAGACCACCGTCGCCCGCATCCTCGGCCGCGTCTTCTACGCCCTCGGGCTGCTCGGCGGCGACCATCTCGTGGAGGCCCAGCGGGCCGACCTGGTCGGCGAGTACCTCGGGCAGACGGCCGTGAAGGCGAACGAACTGATCGACTCGGCCCTCGGAGGGGTCCTCTTCGTCGACGAGGCCTACGCGCTGTCCAACTCGGGCTACGGCAAGGGGGACGCGTACGGCGACGAGGCCCTGCAGGTGCTGCTGAAGCGCGCGGAGGACAACCGCGACCACCTCGTGGTGATCCTGGCCGGCTACCCGGAGGGCATGGACCGCCTGCTCGCCGCGAACCCCGGCCTGTCGTCCCGTTTCACCACCCGCGTCGACTTCCCGTCGTACCGGCCCCTCGAACTCACCGAGATCGGCCAGGTGCTGGCTGCGGAGAACGGGGACCACTGGGACGAGGAGGCCCTCGACGAGCTGCGGTCCATCGCGGGACATGTGGTGGACCAGGGGTGGATCGACGAGCTGGGCAACGGGCGGTTCCTGCGGACGCTGTACGAGAAGAGCTGCGCCTACCGGGATCTGAGGCTGTCCGTCTACCCCGGGGTGCTGGGCAGGGAGGATCTGGCGACGCTGCGGCTGCCGGATCTGATGCAGGCGTACGGGGAGGTCTTGTCGGGGCGGGGGCCGCAGGATCCGTCGGCCATGTGAGCTCATCGGCCGCGGGCCGGTAGGGGCTGGTCGCGCAGTGCCCCGCGCCCCTGAGTGGGTGCCGTGAAGGCCAGTCGAGCTGTGCCCACCTGTCTGGGGGCGCGGGGAACTGCGCGACCAGCCCCACGCGCCCGCAGCCGCACACCTACGAAGCCAACGCCTCCTCGCTGCCCCGAGGCTCGGTGACCCGAACCTCCGGCATCTGCCGGTGCGCCGGATCCCGCACCTCCCCCACTAGCAGCTCCAGCACATCCTCCAGTGCGGCCAGCCCGAGCACCTTCCCGGACCCGTCGGCCACCTGGGCCAGGTGCGTCGCCGCCCGCCGCATCACCGTCAGCGCGTCGTCGAGCGGCAGCTCGGACCGCAGGGTCGTCATGGGACGCCACAGGTGCTGCGGCACGGCCCGGTCCGAGTCCTCCAGGTCGAGGACGTCCTTGACGTGCAGGTAGCCCATGAACACCCCGTTGTCCGCGGCGACCGGGAACCGGGAGTAACCCGTGCGGGCCGTGAGCTCGACGATGCGCCCGGGGGTGACCGACGGGCTGACCGTCACCAGGGACTCCCGCTTCAGCAGGACGTCCGTCACCGGGCGGGAGCCCAGCTCCAGGGCGTCCTCGAGGCGCTCGGCCTCCTCGGGGTCGAGCAGGCCCGCCTGGCCGGCGTCCTCCACCAGCCGGTTGAGCTGCTCGCTGGTGAAGACGGCCTCGACCTCGTCCTTCGGCTCGACGTGGAAGAGCCGCAGGATGCCCTGGGAGCAGGCGCCGAGGGCGGCGGTGATGGGCCTGCAGAAGCGCGCGAACCAGACCAGGCCGGGGCTGAGCCACAGCGCGGCCTTCTCCGGCGCCGCCATCGCGAGGTTCTTCGGGAGCATCTCGCCGATGACGAGGTGGAAGAAGACCACGGCGGCGAGAGCGATGACGTAGGTCAGCGGATGGATCACGCCCTCGGGCAGATGGATCCGCTCGAAGACCGGCTCCAGCAGATGCGCGACCGTCGGTTCGGCGACCGCGCCGAGGGTCAGTGAGCAGATCGTGATGCCGAACTGGGCTGCCGCCATCATCTGCGGCAGCCGCTCCAGCCCGTAGAGGACCTGCCGGGAGCGGGCGGTGCCGAGCGGCTCGATCTGGCTGCGGCGTACGGAGACCAGCGCGAACTCGGCGCCGACGAAGAAGCCGTTGGCGAGCACGAGCAGCGCGGCGAAGAGAAGCTGGAGCACGCTCATCGGACGGCCTCCGCCATGGAGACCACCGGGGCGGTCCGCACGAGCCGGACCCGTTCCGCGCGGTAGTGGCCGACCTGGCGCACCGAGAGCCGCCAGCCGGGCAGCTCCGCCTTGTCGCCGACGGCCGGGATACGGCCCAGCAGGTCGGCGATCAGGCCCGCGACCGTCTCGTACGGGCCCTCGGGCACGTCGAGGCCTATGCGCTGCAGGACGTCGACCCGGCAGCTGCCGTCGACGTCCCAGGCGGGCCTGCCGTCCTCCGGCGGCGCGGCGGCCAGCTCGGGCAGGTCGTGTCCGTCGTGCTCGTCGCGGACCTCGCCGACGAGCTCCTCGACGATGTCCTCCAGCGTGACGACACCGGCGGTGCCGCCGTACTCGTCGACGACGACCGCGATGGGCTGCTCACTGCGCAGGCGGGCGAGGAGCGGCCGTACGGGCAGCGTCTCGGGGACGAGCAGCGCCGGGCGGGCGATGTGGCCGACGGGGGTGCGCAGCCGGTCCTGGACGGGCACGGCCAGGGCGTCCTTGAGGTGGGCCATGCCGACGACCTCGTCGATCTTCTCCCGGTAGACCGGGAAGCGGGACAGGCCGGTGGCGCGGGTCAGGTTGACGACGTCCTCGGCGGTGGCCGAGGACTGCAGGGCACTGACCTTCACGCGCGGCGTCATCACGTGCTGCGCGGTCAGCTCGCCCAGCGACAGGGTCCGGACGAACAGGTCGGCGGTGTCCTGCTCCAGGGCGCCGGCCAGGGCCGAGTGGCGGGCCAGGGAGACGAGCTCGCCGGGGGTGCGGGCGGAGGCCAGCTCCGCGGTGGGTTCGATGCCCAGGGCGCGCACGAGCCGGTTCGCGACGGCGTTGAGGCCGGCGATGACCGGGCGGAACAGCCGGGCGAAGACATGCTGCGGGCCCGCGACGAAGCGCGCGACCTGCAGCGGCCGGGACACCGCCCAGTTCTTGGGCAGCAGCTCGCCGATCACCATCTGCACGGCGGAGGCCAGCAGCATGCCGACGACGACGGTGACACCGGAGACGGCTCCCTGGGGGATGCCGATCGAGGTGAACGGGCCGTGCAGCAGCTCGGCGAGCGCCGGTTCGGCGAGCATGCCGACGACGAGCGAGGTGATGGTGATGCCGAGCTGGGTGCCGGAGAGCTGGAAGGACAGTTCCCTGAGTGATTCGACGACCCGGTGGGCGCGCCGGTCGCCTTCGGCGGCGGCCTTCTCGGCCTCCGCCCGCTCGACCGTGACGAGTCCGAACTCGGCCGCCACGAAGAATCCGTTGGCGAGAATCAGCAGGAACGCGGCTGCCAGGAGCAGCAGGGGGGTGGTCATGATGCCGCCGCCTCCGCACGGTCGCGGACCTCGAAAACGGGGTCCGCGCTATGTCGGCAGGGGGCGGCGCAGGTACTGCAGGACGATCCGTCCATCGCCGGAGGGGGTCACTCCTCGGTTAGCAGGAGCCTCTGCGCACCGGTCGGGGCAGCAGAAGCGGAGGCGCATCCATCACGCCTCCGCCAACAGATTAATCAAGACACGGCCCGGTGCGGCAGTGGCGGCCGCCCGAGGATCGCCCGAATCAGCCCTGACGCCCTTCGGGGTCCGCTGCGGAACGGGCCTCGACGAGCGCCCGCAGCGCCCGGGCGTCGGCGACCGCACGCTGCCTGGCCAGGCCCGGCTGGATGCCCAGAGCAGGCAGGCTGGTGCCGTCGCTGAGGTTGAGGAACACCCACGGGTCACCGGCCCGGAGGGTCACCTGGAGGATCTCGGCCCACTCCAGCCGACGCTTGTTCGTGAGATTGACGACAGTGACGCCGTCCTCGTCGACGACGACCTTGGGACGCGCCAGCAGGAGCAGCACGACGTCCAGAAGGAGCGCCGTGAAGACGAAGCTGACGCGCTCACCGGGGCTGAGCTGCTTCAGCAGCATCGCGACCGCCGTGATCACCACGAAGATGGCGACGGCTGCGGTCAGCAGCACCACGCGGGTGCTGCGAGGCCGGAACGTGACGGGCAGGGTGGGCAGCTCGGACATCGGACCGCGCCTCTCAGAGACGGCAGGCGTGAATGGCCGTGGTCAGGATGGCCCGGGCGCCGATGTCGTACAGGTCGTCCATGATCCGCTGGGCTTCCTTGGCCGGGACCATCGCGCGGACGGCGACCCAGCCCTCGTTGTGCAGCGGGGAGACGGTCGGGGACTCCAGACCGGGGGTGAGGGCGACGGCCTTCTCCAGCTGCTCGACCCGGCAGTCGTAGTCCATCATCACGTACGTCCGGGCGACCAGGACGCCCTGGAGGCGGCGCAGGAACTGCTGCACCTTGAGGTCGTCGGCGTCCGCGCCGGTGCGGCGGATCACCACGGCCTCGGACTGCATGATCGGCTCGCCGGCGACCTCCAGGCCCGCGTTGCGCAGGGACGTGCCGGTCTCGACGACGTCGGCGATGACCTGGGCGACACCGAGCTGGATGGCGGTCTCCACGGCACCGTCGAGGTGGACGACGGAGGCGTCGATGCCGTGCTCGGCGAGGTGCGCCGCGACGATGCCCTCGTAGGAGGTGGCGATCGTCTTGCCCGCCAGGTCCGCCAGGCCGCTGATGGTGCCGGGCTTGGTGGCGTAGCGGAACGTGGAGCGGGCGAAGCCGAGGGCGAGGATCTCCTCGGCTTCGGCGCCGGAGTCGATGAGCAGGTCCCGGCCGGTGAGGCCGATGTCCAGCTGTCCGGAGGCGACGTAGATCGCGATGTCGCGGGGGCGGAGGTAGAAGAACTCGACCTCGTTCACCGGGTCGACGATCCGCAGTTCCTTGGACTCGCGGCGCTGCTGGTAGCCGGCCTCATGCAGCATCTCCGCCGCAGGGCCGGACAGGGAACCCTTGTTGGGGACGGCGATGCGCAGCATGAGGTCGGCTTCCTTCGCGTGGTGTCTGTGGTGTCGTACGGGAGCGGGTGCGGCTTACAGGTGGGCGTAGACGTCGTCGAGGGAGATGCCGCGGGCGACCATCATCACCTGGACGTGGTACAGCAGCTGCGAGATCTCCTCGGCTGCCGCCTCCTTGCCCTCGTACTCGGCGGCCATCCACACCTCGGCGGCCTCTTCGACGACCTTCTTGCCGATGGCGTGGACGCCCTTCTCGACCAGTTCTGCGGTGCGGGAAGTGGCGGGATCGCCCTGGGCTGCCTTGTGCTGGAGCTCGGTGAAGAGCTCCTCGAACGTCTTCTTGGACATGGTGTCGCTCAGCCTATGCCACACACGGCTTTCGTCAGCGCCAGGGTTCGGATACTGAGCGGAGGGTGGCCGCGGTCGCCACCGCCGCCGTCACCGCCTCGTGCCCCTTGTCCTCGCTGGAGCCCTCGATGCCGGCCCGGTCCAGGGCCTGCTCCTCGGTGTCGCAGGTCAGCACGCCGAAGCCGACGGGGACGCCGGTGTCGACACAGACCTGGGTGAGGCCCTGGGTCACGCCCTGGCACACGTACTCGAAGTGGGGGGTTCCGCCGCGGATGACGACGCCGAGAGCGACGATCGCGTCGTAACCGCGGCCGGCGAGGACCTTGGCGACGACCGGGAGCTCCCAGCTGCCGGGGACCCTGAGCAGGGTCGGCTCGTCGATGCCCAGGTCGTGCAGGGCGCGCAGGGCGCCGTCGACCAGACCGTCCATCACCTTCTCGTGCCACTGCGCCGCGATGACGGCGACCCGGAGGTCACCCACATTGCGTACGGACAGCTCCGGTGCACCCTTGCCGCTCACGTCTCTCCCTCTGTGCTCTCTTACTGGTTGCCGCAGGCCGGCACGGTGGTCGTGTCCAGCCAGGGCAGGTCGTGGCCCATCCGGTCCCGCTTGGTGCGCAGGTAGCGGAGGTTGTGCTCGCCGGCGCTCACGGGCATCGGCACGCGCGCCTTCACCGCGATGCCGTGACGGACGAGCGCGTCGGACTTGTCGGGGTTGTTGGTCAGCAGCCGGACGTCGCGCACGCCGAGGTCGGCGAGGATCTGGGCGCCCGCCGCGTAGTCGCGGGCGTCGGCGGGCAGGCCGAGTTCGAGGTTGGCGTCGAGGGTGTCGCGGCCGCGCTCCTGGAGTTCGTAGGCGCGCAGCTTGGACATCAGGCCGATGCCGCGGCCCTCGTGCCCGCGCAGGTAGACCACGACTCCCCGGCCCTCGGCCTGGATACGGGCCAGCGAGGCGTCGAGCTGGGGGCCGCAGTCGCAGCGGGCGGAGCCGAAGACGTCGCCGGTGAGGCATTCGGAGTGGACGCGGACGAGGACGTCCTGGCCGTCGCCGATCTCGCCGTGCACCAGGGCGACGTGTTCGACGCCGTCGACGGTGGAGCGGTAGCCGTAGGCCGTGAACGTGCCGTGGGCGGTGGGCAGTTGGGTCCTGGCCTCGCGGCGGACGGTGGGCTCGCTGCTGCGGCGGTAGGCGATCAGGTCCTCGATGGAGATGATCGTCAGGCCGTGCTTGCGGGCGAAGGGGATCAGCTCGGGCAGGCGCAGCATGGTGCCGTCCTCGCCGGCGATCTCGACGATCGCGCCGGCCGGGCGCAGGCCCGCGAGGCGGGCCAGGTCGACGGCGGCCTCGGTGTGGCCGTTGCGGGTGAGGACCCCGCCGGGCCGGGAGCGCAGCGGGAAGATGTGGCCGGGGCGGACGAAGTCGCCGGGCCCGGACACGCCGTCGGCGAGCAGCTGGAGGGTGGTTGCGCGGTCGGAGGCGGAGATGCCGGTGCTCACGCCGTGCGCGGCGGAGGCGTCGACGGAGACTGTGAACGCGGTCTTCATCGACTCGGTGTTGTCCTCGACCATCTGCGGGAGCTTCAGCCGGTCCAGCTCGTCGCCCTCCATGGGGGCGCAGATCAGGCCGCGGCACTCGCTCATCATGAAGGCGACGATCTCGGGGGTCGCCTTCTCGGCGGCGATGACGAGGTCGCCCTCGTTCTCCCGGTCCTCGTCGTCGACGACCACGACGGGGCGTCCTGCCGCGATGTCGGCGATGGCCTGCTCGACGGGGTCGAGCGCGAAGTTCTCGGCGTCGTCGGTGCCGTAGAGGGCGGTTGCGGAATTCATGCCGGCGCTCCTTCCAGGGTGGGCCGCGCGGCCTGTCGCGAGCGCAGCCACCAGTCGCGCATGCCCCACAGGACGAGCGCGCCGTAGATGACGTAGACGAAGCCTGAGAAGGCGTAGCCGTTGGCGAAGTTGAGAGGCACGCCGACGAGGTCGACGAGCAGCCAGGCGAACCAGAACTCGACCATGCCGCGCGCCTGGGCGTACATGGCGACGACGGTGCCGACGAAGATGTACGCGTCCGGCCAGGGGTCCCAGGACAGGGTCGGGTACGCCTTGAAGAGCAGCGCGACCGCGACCGTGCCGGCGGCAGCCGCCGCGGCCATCACCGCGCGCTCGCGCCAGGTGGCGAAGCGGACGGCGATGTGGCCGTCCTCGCCCTGCTCCTTGCCGCGCTGCCACTGCCACCAGCCGTACAGCGCGACGACCATGACGACCGCCTGCTTGCCGGCGCTGCCGGTGAGGTGGCCGAAGAAGGCGCCGAAGAGGATGAGGCCGGCCAGGAACTGCACGGGCCAGGTCCAGATGGAGCGCCGCCAGCCGAGGGCCAGGGCGGCCAGGCCGAAGAGGTTGCCGACCATGTCGGACCAGAGGATGTGCTGGCCGAAGAGGACGAACGCCTCGGAGTTCAGCGTGTTCACCGGGTCGCCCCCTGCGCCCGGTCACCCAGCATCCGCTCGACGTACTTGGCGATGACGTCCACCTCGAGGTTGACCGGGTCGCCGGGCTGCTTGTGGCCGAGCGTGGTCAGGGCGAGGGTGGTGGGGATGAGGCTCACGGTGAAGTGGTCGGGGCCCGCGTCGACGACGGTGAGGCTGATGCCGTCGACGGTGATGGAGCCCTTCTCGACCACGTACCGGGTGAGGTCCGCGGGGAGGGAGATCTTCACGAGCTCCCAGTGCTCGGAGGGCTTGCGCTCCAGGATCTCGCCGGTGCCGTCCACATGGCCCTGCACGATGTGCCCGCCGAGGCGTTCGCCGACGGCCATGGGGCGTTCGAGGTTGACCCGGGAGCCGGCCGTGAGGACACCGAGGCTGGAGCGGTTCAGGGTCTCGGCCATGACGTCGGCGGTGAATTCGTCGCCCTCGTGGTCGACGACCGTGAGGCAGACGCCGTTCACGGCGATCGAGTCGCCGTGCTTGGCGCCTTCGGTGACGACTGGGCCGCGCAGGCGGAAGCGACAGGCGTCGTCGAGAATCTCGACGGCGGTGACCTCGCCCAGCTCTTCGACGATTCCGGTGAACACGTCCCGGGTCCTCCTGCCTCTTCGGGCACGGACTCCGGGGCTGCCGATGACGACAGAGGATACGAGCAGGGACACCACGGACGACGCCGGACGGAGCCCGCCGCGAGGACGGACTTCTGGGCGGCGCGCACGAATGCCCGCTCGCCGCGCACTGCCTCCCATCCGGACTTTAACCGTCGGTCCAGGAATTTCACCTGGTCAACCGGCCGCTGGAGGCGACCGGGTCGCGGACTGTAACCGCCGGTTCGGACTTTCACCGACCCCGGAGTGCGCTGCTACTGGTACACGGCCAGTGTGCCACGCCTGATCGATGTTCAAAGGGGCGAAGTGTGTGGGCTGCCTCACAGAACGTGTCACACCCCTTCCCCAGCGCGACCGGAGCCCCAACTTCCCGGCGGTCGCACCCTCTTGGCGCCCCGGATTGGTACGCACCTATTGACGCAGTGGTCTAGTCCTTTCTAGGGTCGACGCCGGGGTCGGCACCCCCCGCAGACCGGCCCGGCGGCGGTGACGACGGCCCTTGCCCGCCGTCGGGCCTTCCCCTGCCCCCCGGCGTGAACAGCTCCTCCTGAGCCCGGTCCCGGGCCGTCAGCAGCGCACCGCGCAGGACCGCGCCACCGCCCAGGGTGGTGGCCCGCACCTCCGTGGACAGCGGCGTCATCAGGGCGATCCGGTCCTGCACGCGGGCGGCGAGATCGGCGCCGCCGGCCTGCCCGACCTCGCCACCGAGCACCACGCAACCGGGGTCGAGGATCGCGACGACCGAGGCGACACCGACGGCGATGCGGTCGGCGAGGGCATCGAGAAAGGCGGCGGCGGTGCCGGAAGTCCCGGACTGGGGCGCCCCGGCCGCCCCCTCCCGCACCGGGTCCGCCGGCCGCGACAGGTCCGTGCCCGACACCCGGCCCACCGCCTCCCTCACCACTCCGGCGGCAGCCCGCACGATCCCCACCACCGGGGCTTCTCGTCCCGCCGCCGGAACCCCGTACTGCGCCGCGAGGTCCACGACCGCGGCCGAGGCGGCCAGCGAATGGAAACCACCCTCGCAGTCCGTGGATGTCGGCAGCGCGCTCGTACCCGGGACCGGGAGGAAGCCGATCTCGCCGGTGCCGCCGGAGGCGCCGCGGCGCAGGGCGCCGTCGAGGACCACGGCCGCCCCCGTCCCGTGGCCCAGCCACAGCAGGACGAACGTGTCCCGGTCCCGGGCCGCCCCGTCGCGCTGCTCGGCCAGCGCCGCGAGGTTGGTCTCGTTCTCGACGCTGACGCGGGCCTCGGGCAGTCGCTCCTGGAGGGTGGCGACGAACCGGCGGTGCCACTGCGGCAGCCCGGTGGAGTCGCGGAGTTCGCCGCTGGACGGGTCGACCAGGCCGGGCGCCCCGATCCCCACGGTGTGCAAGCGGTCGGCGCCGGCTTCCTTCGCCACCCGCTCGACCAGTGTGACCGCCTGCTCCACGGCGGGGCCCGTCCCCGTGTCTGCGCCGATCGGCACCGACGCCTCGGCCAGCACCCGCCCCACCAGGTCCGCGACGACCACGGCGACGCCCTCGGTGCGGACGTCGAGGGCGGCCAGGTGCGCCCGGTCGGCGACGATGCCGTAGACCTTCGCGTTGGGGCCGCGCCGCTGCTCCCCCGCCTCGCCGACCACCGCGATCAGCCGGGCGGCGGTGAGGCGTTCGACGAGATCGGCGACGGTCGGCCGGGACAGACCGGTCAGTTGCTTCAACTGCCCTGCCGTCAACGGGCCTTCCTGCTGGAGCAGACGCAGGGCAAGCCGGTCGTTGATGGCCCGGGCGGTGCTCGGGGATGCGGGCATGCCGGGATCCTTCCAGATCGGCGGGGCCGTCGACCGTGGCCCGCCGGGAGCCCCTCTTATTATCAGGCAGGGTTCCTGATAGTTTACGGCCCGCGCCGGGCACGAGCGCGGCAGCGACCTGGAGGGGGACCGCAGAATGGGCAAGGTGGTCGACGAACAGCGCGAGGTGAAGCGGTCCCGGTACGCGGTGGCCGCCGTCTTCGCCGTGCACGGCGCCGTGACCGGCTCGTTCGCGACCCGCGTGCCGTGGATCCAGGACCACGCGGGCGTGAGCGCGGGCCAGTTGGGGATCGCCCTCGCCTTCCCCGCGCTCGGCGCGTCCGTGGCGATGCCGCTCGCCGGCAGCATCACCCACCGCTTCGGCGCCCGCAACGCGCTGCGGGGGCTGATCGCCCTGTGGACGCTGTCGCTGGTCCTGCCGTCGATCGCCCCCAACCTCCTGACGCTCTGCCTGGCCCTGTTCGTCTACGGGGCGACCGCGGGCATGGCCGACGTGGCGATGAACGCGCTGGGCGTCGAGGTCGAGAACCGTCTCGGCCGGTCGATCATGTCCGGGCTGCACGGCATGTGGAGCGCGGGCGCCCTGGTCGGCTCGGCGGCCGGCACGCTCGCCGCGCACCTCGGCTCGGACGCCCGGCTGCACCACGTCCTGGCCGCCGCGGTCCTCACCGTCGTCGGCGTGCTGTCCTGCCAGTGGGTGCTCGACCTGCAGCCCGCCGAGGACGAGGAGCCGCCGCCGCGCTTCGCGCTGCCGCCCCGCTCGGCGCTGCTCATCGGCGCGATCGGGTTCTGCGCGGTGTTCGCGGAGGGCGCGAGCCTGGACTGGTCGGCGGTCTATCTGCGCGAGCAGCTGGAGACCTCGGCCGGTCTGGCGGCGGCGTGCACGACGGGCTTCACGCTCACCATGGCCGTCGCCCGGCTCGCCGGTGACAAGATCGTGGACCGCTTCGGCGCCGTGCGGACGGTGCGGGCGAGCGGTGTGTTCGCCGTCCTCGGCGGGCTGCTGATCGTCCTCGCGGACCATCCGGCGGTGGCCATGGGCGGGTTCGCACTGATGGGTCTGGGCATCGCCGTCGTCGTGCCGCTGTGCTTCGCGGCGGCGGGCCGCAGCGGATCCAACCCGAGCCTGGCCATCGCGGGCGTGGCGACCATCACCTACACCTCGGGCCTGATCGCGCCGAGCGCGATCGGCATGCTGGCCCAGGCGACCAGCCTGATGGTGTCGTTCTGCCTGGTGACGGCGCTGTCGTGCGGGCTGGTGGCGTTCGCGGGCGTGCTGCGCCCCGGCGAGCGGACGAAGGTCGGCCGCCCGGACGCGGCGGTCCCCGGCCCCCGCCCCTGAGCGGACGGGCGACCGTCCAGGTCAGCCCCGGTCACCGCCGCTGCGGGCGCACCCCGACAATGGTCCGGACACTCGCAGGCACGACGAAAGCGAAACCGCACCATGGATCTCGGCGTCCGCTGGAAACTGCACGGCGACGGACGCACCCCGGCGCCCGGCGCGGTGGTCCGCCCCGACGAGCGGCTCTCCTGGCCCCGCACGGCCGGACTGGGCGCACAGCACGTGGTGGCGATGTTCGGGGCGTCCTTCGTCGCCCCTGTCCTGATGGGCCTGGACCCCAACCTCGCGATCATGATGTCGGGCGTCGCGACCGTCGTGTTCCTGCTCGCCACCCGCGGCAGCGTGCCCAGTTACCTGGGCTGCTCCCTCTCCTTCGTCGGCGTGGCGGCGGTCATCCGGGCGCAGGGCGGCAGCAGCGCGACCGTCACGGGAGCGGTGTTCGTCGTCGGGGGCGCGCTGTTCCTGGTGGGGCTGGCCGTGCGGCGGTTCGGTGCGCGGATCATCCACGCCACGATGCCGCCGATCGTGACCGGCGCGGTGGTGATGCTGATCGGCTTCAACCTGGCGCCGGTGACGGCCTCGACGTACTGGCCGCAGGACCAGTGGACGGCACTGCTGGTGATGCTGTTCACCGGTCTGGCGGTCGTCTGCCTGCGGGGCTTCTGGTCCCGGATCGCCATCTTCCTGGGACTGGTCTTCGGGTACGGCATCTCCTGGGTGTTCGACCTGGTCTTCGGCAAGATCCACTCTGTGGACGCGAGCGGCAAGCTCACCGACCACTGGCGTCTCGACCTCTCCGGCGTGGGCCGGGCCGACTGGATCGGGCTGCCGACCCTGCACGCCCCGTCCTTCGAGTGGTCGGCGATCCTGGTCGCCCTGCCGGTCGTCATCGCGCTGGTCGCGGAGAACGCCGGGCACGTGAAGGCGGTCGGCGAGATGACCGGCGACTCGCTGGACGACAAGCTCGGCACGGCGATCGCGGCCGACGGCGTCGGCTCGATGCTGTCCACCGCGGTGGGCGGCCCGCCCAACACCACGTACTCCGAGAACATCGGCGTCATGGCCGCGACCCGCGTGTACTCGACGGCCGCGTACTGGGCCGCCGCCGGCTTCGCCCTGCTGTTCGGCGTCTGCCCGAAGTTCGGCGCGGTCGTGGCGGCGATCCCGGGCGGGGTGCTCGGCGGCATCACCGTCATCCTGTACGGCATGATCGGCCTGCTGGGCGCGCAGATCTGGATCAACGCCGGGGTGGATCTGCGCAATCCGCTGAACCTGGTCCCGGCGGCGGCGGGCATCATCATCGGTGTCGGCAACGTCTCCCTGGAGTTCACGGACACGTTCTCGCTGAGCGGCATCGCGCTCGGCACGGTGGTCGTCATCACCGGCTACCACGCCCTGCGGGCCTTCGCCCCGGCCCACTTGAAGACGCAGGCGCCGCTGCTGGACGAGGGCACCTCCTCCTACGACGACGCCAAGTCGTAGGCGTACGACGCCGTGAACGTCCCCGGCCTGCCCTTGCAGCCGTCCGACTCCCCCGGCAGCTTCACCCACAGGTAGGCGTCGATCCGGGACTCGCCGGTGCTCAGGGTCGGGGACCGGCCGAGCCCCCGGCCCGCCGGGTCGCACCACTCGCCGTCGGCCGGGGCGCCGTTGCCGTTGCGGCTGGTGTCGATGACGGCGCCGAGGCCCGCCGGGCCGCCGAGCGCGTCGAGGACCCGCCGGTCGTAGGCGACCTCGTCGGCGGTGGTGTGGAAGTTGGAGACGTTGCTGAAGATGCCGTCGGAGGACTCGGGCGAGGCGGCACCGGCCTGCCTGAGCCAGGCCGCCTGCTTCGCGGGCGCGTTCCAGCCCGAGTGACCGGCGTCGAAGTACACACGGGCCCGGGGGTTGGCGGCCTTCAGGACGCGGCCGGCCCGGGCCAGCGACGCGTAGCGGTCCGCGCGTTCACCGGCGGAGAGGCACTCGGACTGGGCGACCGAGTCCGGCTCCAGGACGACGATGACCTCCCCGGAGCCCAGCCCGGCAGCGAACCGGTCGATCCAGGTGTCGTAGGCGTCCAGGCCGGGCGCCCCGCCCTGGGAGTGGCCGCCGCAGTCCCGGCCGGGGATCGCGTACGGCACGAGGACGGGCGTCCGGCCGAGCGCGGCGCCGCCCGACGTCACCGCGGCGACCCGGGCGGTGACGGTTTCCGGGGAGTAGTCGGCGAACCAGACGGCCGCCGGCTGTTGGGCGATGCGGGACGCGATGACCGCGTGCCGGGGGTCGCCGGAGTGGGAGCGGACCCACTCGAGCACCTGGGATTCGGGGTGGCGGTAGAGCCGTCCGGCCACGGTGGGGGCGCGCTCCCGCTTCTTCTCGGTCTTCGACGGCGTGGGGCTCTGCGTCCGGCGTACGGACCGAGACGGCGAGGGCGAGGGCGAAGCGGACTCGGTGGTGGCCGACGCGGACGGCGACGGCACGGCCGGCAGGGGCGCCAGGCGGGGCGAGGCCGAAACCTCGGGGGGCGCGGCCTCGTCCGAGGCCCGTCTGTCGTCGAACGCGGAGAGGACCCCGGCGACCGCGCCGGCCGCGACGACGAGCGAGGCCGCCACGACCATCACGCCGCGCCGGGCGGCTCGCCTGCGCCCGGCCCTGCGGGCGGCCAGGCGCTGCGCACGCGAGCCTGACACGGTGCTGCTCCCCCTCCCCCTGCGGCGGGCGGTGTTCCCCCGTTTCGGGGAAGCCCCGGGCCCGCCGGTACTTCCGCCAGCCTAGAGCTGCGACTCTGCCCGCATGCCGCGATGCGAACAAGTCCCCCCAGCCGTGGACACTCCGGTCGACGCCGTCATCTCCCGTATGCGCGCGCTCGACGCGGCCCTGCACCCGCGGGACGGGGTGGCGGTCTTCAACCGCGTCTACCTCGCGGTGACGGAGGCGGTGGACCGGTACGTCGACACCGGGCGGTTCGCGGACGCCCACGCCGCGATCACGCTGGACGTACGGTTCGCGCAGCGGTATCTGGCGGCCGTCGAGACGGTGGCGGACGAGCGGCGCCCGCCCGCCTGCTGGCGGCCGCTGTTCCAGTTCCGCCGCCATCCCGGGGTACGGCCGTTACAGTTCGCGCTGGCGGGTATCAACGCGCACATCGGGCACGATCTCGCGCTGGCCGTCGTGGACACCTGTCGTACGCTCGGCTGCGCACCCGTCGATCTGGAGGACGAGTTCGACCTGGTGGGCGATCTCCTCGTCTCGCTGGAGGAGCGCATCCGCGAAGATCTGATGCCGGCCCCCGACCTGTTCCGGATCGCCGACCCGCTGACCCACCTGCTCGGCTCCTGGAGCCTGGACCGCGCCCGGGCCGCCGCGTGGACGGCGGCCCGGGCCCTGTGGGCCCTGCGTGAACTCCCCGACGTCACCGACGAGTTCACGGAGCGCCTGGACACGGCGGTGGGCTTCGCGGGTCGCATGCTGCTCACGCCCCTGGCCGAGCCCGGCTTCCGGCCCTAGTCCTCCGGCAGTTCGACGGGCGCGATCTCGTCGTAGACGTCGCCGGGGCCCGGGTTGGTCGGGTCGGTCGTGCCGCCGAGGTGGTGCATGACGCCCCAGACCGCGTTGAGGGCGGTCTGGATGGCGCCCTCGGCCCAGCCGGCCGTCCAGGAGATGTCGTCTCCGGCGAGGAAGATGCCGCGCTTGTCCTCGGGCAGCCGGTCCTGCATGAAGTGCGTGAACAGGCGCCGCTGGTAGCGGTAGTGGCCGGGCAGGTTGGCCTTGAACGCGCCCATGAAGTAGGGCTCGTTCTCCCAGGAGACGGTCACCGGATT
The DNA here is from genome assembly GCF_004803895.1 of Streptomyces hawaiiensis. Taxonomy (NCBI): domain Bacteria; kingdom Bacillati; phylum Actinomycetota; class Actinomycetes; order Kitasatosporales; family Streptomycetaceae; genus Streptomyces; species Streptomyces hawaiiensis. The sequence goes on from NZ_CP021978.1 coordinate 1,622,030, forward strand.
GCCGATGATGTGCTTCCGGATGTCGACCTTGGGATAGATCTCGCCGAGCGACTTCAGCATGACCTCCATCCGCTCGTTCGCGGACAGCGGCAGCCACTTCAGGCTGTCGTCGCACCAGGTGTAGGAGAGGCAGATGACGGCGGGCTTGTCCGGGCCGTCGTCGAGGAGGTAAGTGCCGCGCGTCATGCGGTCGGTGAGCGTCATCGACATGACGTCCCGGCCGGTCTCCTCGTCCTTGTCGAGCCAGAACGGGCGGTCCACCGGGACGAAGAGCTTGGAGCTCTCCATGTAGTGGGTGCGCTCGATCGCCGTCCAGTGGTCGATCGGGAAGAGGGAGTCGTCGCAGGCGATCTTCGACAGCAGCATCCAGGACTGGGCGGTGAAGACGGCCGCCTGGAAGGTGCGGATGTCGCCGCGGGCGTCGGTCACGGTGATGCGGTTGCCGGCGGTGCGGTGCAGCCGGGTCACGGCCGGGCGGGGCTCGCCGCCCTCGTGCAGGCTCGCGAGCGAGGTTCCCTGGGACCAGTGGACGATCTTCGCCGGCTCACGCTCCCACAGGCGCAGCGGCAGCTGCTGCGAGCCGCCGACGATGCCGCGGTGGTGGTCGTCGGCCTCGGTGTAGACGACGCGCAGGATCTCCAGGATGGAGTTGGGGAAGTCGGTGTCCCAGCCGCCCGTGCCGAAGCCGACCTGGCCGAAGATCTCGCGGTGCCGGAAGGACCTGAACGCCTCGGAGTCGCAGAGGAAGCCGTAGAAGGTCTGGTTGTCGAGCTTCTCGACGAGCCGGGACCAGATCTCGCGGATGCGGGGCACGTCCCGCTCGCGCAGGGCCCGGTTCATGTCGGAGAAGTCGGCGCCCTCCTCCAGGCAGCGGTTCCAGGCCTCGGCGACGTCCCGGTAGACCTGGGGCAGGTCGCCGATCGTCTCGGCGTAGTGGGACTCACCCTTGAGGTCGACGACGGTCGACGGGGTCGCCTCGGCGAGCGGGTTGGGGAAGGGCCGCGTCTGCAGGCCGACGAGGTCGATGTAGTGCTGGAGGGCCGTGGAGGACGGCGGGAAGCGCATCGCGCCCATCTCGGCGGTGAGGGACTCGTCGCAGCCGTCGAAGCCCACCGTGCGCAGCCGGCCGCCGATCTGGTCCGCCTCGTACACGACCGGCTTGAGGCCCATCTTCATCAGCTCGTACGCGGCGACGATGCCGGACAGGCCGCCGCCGATGACCGCGACCTCCGTGCCGTGCTCGGTCGCGGGTATCTGCCCGAGGCCCGCGGGGTGGGCGAGGAAGTCGTCGTACGCGTACGGGAAGTCCGGGCCGAACATGGTGATCGGCGGCTGCTGCGCGTCTGCGTGCTCGACGGCGTTGGGCACGGTGGACGTCATGGGGTACGGACTCCTTGCAGGGTACGAACGGGCGGTTGGGCGGGGGGTGTCAGACGAGCGGGCCGTAGAGGCCGGGCCGCCGGTCGAGTAGATACGGGTTGGCCTCGCGCGATACGGCGAGGAAGGCGGGATCGACGTCGGCGAGCACGAGGTCCGCACCGCGTCCGGCACGGGTGCGGGCGACCCCGTCGGGCCCGGCGAGCGTGGACAGCCCCACGAACTCGAACTCGCCCTCCCGGCCGACCCGGTTGACGTACGCGACGTACATCTGGTTCTCGAAGGCGCGCACCGGGATCATCGACTCGGCGACGAACTGGAACGGGTGCATCTGCGCGGTCGGGACGACGAGCAGGTCGGTGCCGGCGAGGGCGTGGGCGCGGACGTTCTCCGGGAACTCCACGTCGTAGCAGATCAGGATGCCGACCCGCAGGCCGTCGAGGTCGGCCTGGACCACCGGCTGGTTCCCGGGCGTGAAGTGGTCGCGCTCGAAGCAGCCGAAGAGGTGCGTCTTGCGGTAGTTCGCGAGCCGGTTGCCGTCGGCGGAGATCAGCTGGGCGGAGTTGAACACGGCGTCGCCCTCGCGCTCGGGGTACGCGTAGGCGATCGCCAGGCGGTGGCTCGTCGCGATCTCGGCGATCGCGTCCGCGCAGTCGCCGTCGGCGGGCTCGGCGAGGCGGCCGATGTCGTCGCCGATCGCGTACCCGGTCAGGAACATCTCCGGCGTCACGAGCAGCCCGGCGCCCGCGGCGGCGGCCCGGCCCGCGGCCTCGTCGAGGACCTTGAGGTTCTCGACGGTGGAGCCGGGGCGGCCGGAGCTCTGGAGCAGGGCGGTGCGCATGCGTGTTCCTCACCGGGCGGAAGGGTGGTTGGAGGGGCCACGTAGACGGTACGGGCGGCTGACCAGGGCGGACAAGAAGGAGCCGTTGCGCGCCGGTGAACGGTTCGTTGCGTGCGTCCGGGGGCGGACGGCGATTCGTTGCGCGCCCTGAGGCGTAGCCCGGCTCCTCCTCGCAGCCCGGGTCTGTCCCCTCTCCCCCGCCGCCCGGCGGAGACGGAGCCCCGCCCGGAGCGCGATGTCCCTTCCCCGCCGGGCCGGGAGAGTTGGGGCTGTCCACCCGACCTGCGGAAAGGAACGAAATGAAGCGCCGTACGAAGATCGTCGTGCTCGGCTCCGCGCTGCTGCTCACCGCCGGAGCGGCCTCGGCCGCCACCGCGTCGAACGCGCCCCGGCAGCGGGAGGCCGCAGCGCTCACCGGCACCGCCGAGCTGTACCGCTCGGCCGGGGACGACATCAGGTTCTCCTTCGACGCTCATCTGGCCGCGAAGGACAAGGCCGACCCGACGAAGGCCACCGGCACCTTCGAGTTCAGCCACTACCTCAACGGCTCCGGCGCCCGGGCCGAGGTCGAGGTCGACTGTCTGGTGACCGGGGGCCAGGTGGCCGTCGTCTCCGGCGTCATCACCGAGTCCGACCTGCCGGGCGCCGAGGGCAAGCGGGTCGGCGTCACCGTCCACGACCTCGGCCGCCACGACCGGCTCGGCTACAGCTGGGCTGCCACGGGCAGCCCCGTCGAGACGAAGGAGCTGCCCCCGTGCGTGAGCTCCGCCCCGTTCGAGCAGGTCAAGAGGGGGACGGGCGACTTCACGGTCGTGCCGTGGCAGCCCGAGCTCTAGCCAGCGCCGCCGCCGTCACCAGATAAGGGATCGCCAGCACCGCGAAGACGGTGCTGTGCGCCATGTCCGTGCCGAGCAGCGCGTACACGCCGAACGTGGCGACCGTGGCCAGCTCGGTGCCCAGGCTCGCCACGGAGGTCAGCGTGGCCCGGCGGGACTCGTCGATGCGGTGCTGGAGACGGGCGTCGGCGAGTACCTCGGCCAGCTGGAACCCGGCGAAGGCGAGGCTGACGAGGGCGATACCGGCCAGGGAGCGGGTCATGGCTCCCACGGCCAGGGCGAGGGCGGCGCCCGCGAGCAGCACCGCGAGCCCGCTGGTGCCGAGGCGTTCGGCCGGTCCGGCCAGGAGGCTGCCGACGGTGACGCCCGCCCAGATCAGCATGATCAGGTAGGGCACCGTCGCCTCGGCCACACCGATGTCCCGGACCAGCAGGGGGGTGTACTCGTCGAGGGCGCCCCACACCGCGGCCACGGCGGGGACCAGCAGCAGGGCGCCGCGCACCTTACGGTCCCCGCGGACCTCGGCGAGTCCGGTCCGCAGGGTCGTCGCCCAGCTCTCGCCGGCGCTCTCGGGCCGCACCCGGTGCTCCGGGAACCGGGTCGCGGTGACGGCGGTCAGCACACAGGCCAGGAAGCTCGCGGCACCGACCGCCGCATATCCGCCCTGGGCGAGGACAGGCCCTGCCAGGCCGATGGAGGCCACGGTGCCCAGCAGGCGCGCGGCCCTGGCCCGGCCCATGACCCGCGCGTACCGGCCGGCGGCATCGAGCCGGTCCAGCTCGTCGTAGACCAGCGCTTCCAGCGCACCGGAGCCGAGGGCGCCGCCCGCGCCCCACAGGACGAAGCCGGCCGCGAAGGCCCCGTACGACGGGACCGCCACCCACAGCGCGAAGCCGGCGGCGGTGAGCAACGGGCCGGTCCAGAGCAGTCTCCGGCGCGACATGGCGTCGGCCCAGACGCCGGAGGGGACCTCCAGCAGCACCGAGGTGAGCGACCAGAGGGCGAACAGGGAGGAGATCTGCCAGAGCGACATCCCGGTGTCGGCGAAGAGCAGCGCGTACACCGGGTAGAGCAGGACGAAGTCGTCGAGGAACGCGTAGCCGTACAGCGTGGTCGTCAGCCGCCGGACACCGGTGGCGGGCACGCGTGCGGGTGAGAGTGTCATGAGGCCTTCCCGGAAGGACGGATCGGACGCCGGAGGTACGGCGTCCGAGGCGGTCCTCGGGAGGCACGGCTGGTGGATCAATGTCGCCAGGTCATGGCACCGATGCTAGGCCTGGCGTACGGATCGGGCCACAGAGTTACGTGGGCGAACCGGAGGAGAAGCGCCGCAGCAGCGGCGAGAGCACGAGCACGGACTTGGTCCGCTCGACGAACGGCTCCCCGGCGATCCGCTCCAGGACCCGTTCGAAGTGGCGCATGTCGGAGGCGAAGACCTGGGCGATCGCGTCCGCGTCCCCGGTGACGGTGGACGCGGCCACGACCTCCTGATAGCGCTCCAGGCCCCGCTGGATGGTCTCCGGGGAGGTGTTCCCGCGGCAGTAGATCTCGACGAACCCCTCGGTCTCCCAGCCGAGGGCGCCCGGGTCCACCCGTACGGTGAAGCCGGTGATGGCTCCGGTGGCCCGCAGCCGGTCCACGCGCCGTTTCACGGCGGGCGCGGAGAGGCCGACGAGCCCGCCGATGTCGGCGTAGGAGCGGCGGGCGTCCTCGGCGAGGGCGTGCACGATGCGTTCGTCGAGATCGTTCAGCACAGTGGGTCGGTCACTTTTCGGATGGCGCGAGTCGGGAACGGCGATAGCCGTACACGAAGTAGAACACGAGCCCGGCGGCCATCCAGACACCGAAGACCACCCAGGTCACGGCGGACAGGCTGCCCATCATCCAGAGGCAGAAGGCGAAGCCCAGCGCGGGCAGGACCGGGGAGAGCGGCACCCGGAAGGTGCGAGGCAGGTCCGGCTTGGTCCGGCGCAGCACCACGACGGCCACGTTGACGAGCGCGAAGGCGAACAGGGTGCCGATGCTGGTGGCGTCGGCGAGCTGCCCGAGCGGGATCGCGGCGGCCAGGACACCGCAGAACAGCGATACGATCAGGGTGTTGGCGCGGGGGGCGCCGGTCTTCGGGTGGACCTTGGCGAACACCTTCGGCACGAGCCCGTCGCGGGACATGGCGAACAGGATGCGGGTCTGGCCGTACAGCACGGTCAGGACCACGCTCGCGATGGCGATGACGGCGCAGAACGCCAGCAGCGTGCCCCAGAAGGTCTGCCCGGTGACCTCGCGCATGATCTGGGCGAGGGCGGCCTCGGAGTCGGTGAAGTTCTTCCAGGGCTTGGCACCGACCGCGACGGCGGCGACCAGGACGTACAGCGCGGTGACGATGACCAGCGACAGCATGATCGCGCGCGGCAGGTCGCGCTGGGCGTTCTTCGCTTCCTCGCCGGCGGTGGAGGCCGCGTCGAAGCCGATGTAGGAGAAGAACAGCGTGGCACCGGCGGCGCTGACACCGGCCATGCCGAGCGGCATGAAGTTGTCGTAGTTGCCGGAGCGGAAGCCCTGGACGCCGATGGCGCAGAACAGCACCAGTGCGGCGATCTTCACGATGACCATGACGGTGTTGGCGCGGGCGGACTCGCGGGCGCCGCCCAGCAGGAACGCCATCGCGAGCAGCACGACGATCAGCGCCGGCAGGTTGAACACGCCCCCGTCACCGGGCGGGGCGGACAGGGCGGCCGGGATGGTGACGCCGATGGTCCCGTCGAGCAGTTCGTTGAGGTATTCGCCCCAGCCGACGGCGACGGCGGCGACCGACACGCCGTACTCCAGGATCAGGCACCAGCCGCATATCCAGGCGATCAGCTCGCCCATCGTTGCGTACGCATACGAGTAGGAGGAGCCGGAGACCGGGATGGTGCCGGCCAGTTCGGCGTAGGACAGGGCCGAGAACAGGGCGGTGAGGCCGGCGATGACGAAGGAGAGCGTGACGGCCGGGCCGGCCTTGGGGACGGCCTCGCCGAGGACGACGAAGATGCCGGTGCCGAGGGTGGCGCCGATGCTGATCATGGTCAGCTGCCACAGTCCGAGGGTGCGGCGCAGCGACCCTCCCTCGCCCTGGCCACCCTCCGCGACCAGGCGTTCCACGGGCTTGCGGCGCATGAGGCGCGCACCGATGCCGGGGGGCGCGGGGGCGGCTGTCTGGCCTGGGTTCTGCGGGGGTGCGCCTTGGTCGAGCACGCGCTGGCTCCTTATCGCTGCCGGTCAGGGCGGCGGGGACCGCGGGCGCCCTTGAGCAGGGACCCACCGAGCGGAGTCCCCGCCACGCCACGTACGAGGCGACAGCCTATGAGCAACGGCGTTGCTGTCGAAATGCAGCAACCTTGCGCATCCCCGCAAGATCATTGCGTTCCCCGGGGCTGGGCGGGTGTTCATTGCACTCAAGGTCCTCGGTCCCGCACTCGGCGAGCTCCATGTGCCGACGGCAGGGCCCTGGCATGCGAAACGGCCCCCGATGTCCCGCGGGGCGGGGCGACGGGGGCCGTTCGAAGAGGCGTCGGGGTCGTCAGCTCCAGCTGGCGTGCAGCGGCTTGCCCTCCGCGTAGCCCGCCGCGCTCTGGATGCCGACGATGGACTTCTCGGCGAACTCCTCCAGGGAGCCGGCACCGGCGTAGGTGCAGGAGGAGCGGACGCCCGCGATGATCGAGTCGATCAGGTCCTCGACGCCCGGGCGGGCCGGGTCGAGGAACATGCGGGAGGTGGAGATGCCCTCCTCGAACAGCGCCTTGCGGGCGCGGTCGTACGCCGACTCCTCCGAGGTGCGGTTGCGCACGGCACGGGCGGAGGCCATGCCGAAGGACTCCTTGTAGGCGCGTCCCTGGGCGTCGTGCTGGAGGTCGCCCGGGGACTCGTAGGTGCCCGCGAACCAGGAGCCGACCATCACGTTGGAGGCACCGGCCGCGAGGGCCATGGCGACGTCACGCGGGTGGCGGACACCGCCGTCGGCCCAGACGTGCTTGCCGTACTTCCTGGCCTCGGCGGCGCATTCCAGGACGGCGGAGAACTGCGGCCGGCCGACGCCGGTCATCATGCGCGTGGTGCACATGGCGCCGGGGCCGACACCGACCTTGACGATGTCCGCGCCCGCCTCGATCAGGTCGCGCACGCCCGCCGCGGCGACCACGTTGCCGGCGACGATCGGCACCTGCGGGTCGAGGTCGCGCACCAGCTTCAATGCGCTGATCATCGACTCCTGGTGGCCGTGGGCCGTGTCGATGACGAGCGCGTCGACCCCCGCGTCCAGCAGCTCCTGGGCCTTGCCCGCGACGTCGCCGTTGATGCCGACGGCGGCGGCGATGCGCAGCCGTCCCTGCGCGTCGGTGGCCGGCGTGTAGAGCGTGGCGCGCAGGGCGCCCTTGCGGGTCAGGATGCCGGCGAGCGTGCCGTCCTTGTGCACGGCCGGGGCGTAGCGGCGGTTGGCGTGGTCGAGGGTGTTGAAGGCCTCGCCCGCGTCCTTGTCCGCGTCGATGAGCAGCAGGTCCCGGGACATGACCTCGGCGAGCTGCGTGAAGCGGTCGACGCCGGAGAGGTCGGAGTCGGTGACCACGCCGATGGGCTTGTGGTTCTCGTCGACGACGACACCGGCGTTGTGCGCACGCTTGGGCAGCAGCCCCAGCGCGTCCGCGACGGTCTGGTGCGGGGACAGGATGATCGGGGTGTCCAGCACCAGGTGCCGGCTCTTCACCCAGGAGACGACGTCGGTGACCACGTCGTTCGGGATGTCCTGCGGTATCACCACGAGGCCGCCGCGGCGGGCCACGGTCTCGGCCATGCGGCGGCCGGCGATGGCGGTCATGTTGGCGACGACGAGCGGGATGGTGGTGCCCGTGCCGTCCGGGGAGCTGAGGTCGACGGCCTGCCGCGAGCCCACCGAGGAGCGGCTCGGCACCATGAAGACGTCGTCGTACGTCAGGTCGTACCCGGGCTGGATGTCATTGAGGAAACGCACGTGCCGCACATCCCAGTCGATCAGAGGTGACCCCCGGACCGGCCGGCCAGGGGGAAAGAGCACGTACTTCATTCTCCCATGACGGGCGCCCCAACCACCCCCAGCGGATCATCCAGGCTGGTCAGGGGGCCTCTCGGAGGATTCTCCAAGGCCGAGGGTCACGAACAGCCCCGGGCCCCGGTCGGTCGCCTCGGCGAAGATCTCCTCGGCGACCTGCCACTCCTCGGGCCGCGTCTCGGCGTACTTCCGCCAGCCCCGGACGACGACCAGCAGGCCCCGCTCCCCTGCCCCCTCGGGCCAGAGGGCGGGGTCGGCCATGGAGTCGGCGAGGGCGTCCCAGTTTCGGCCGAACCAGTCGGGCAGGGCCAGGTCACGGGCGCAGCGGTCCATGAGGCCCGCCTTGTCCGTGACCCCGTCCAGGTCCAGGACGACCACGATCCGGCCCGCCGGGTCGTGCACTGCGTGCGTCTGCCCGGCCACCCGTCAGGCTCCGTCCGGGTCGGACCTGTTGAGCGCTGACTTCGGCGCCGGACCGGCCGTCATCAGGTAGTCCGCGGCCGACGTGTCCGTCACCAGGCTGGTGACGAGCCCGGAGCGCAGCACCGCGTCGATCGCGGGCCCCTTGCGCTGCCCGCCCGCGATCGCGACGACCTCGGGGATCCGGCGGAGCTGATCGGCCTTCACGGTGATGCACCGCTCGCCCAGGTCCCGGCCGATCCGTCGGCCCTCGGCGTCGAAGAGGTGCGCGGACATCTCGGCGGCGACACCGAGGGAGGCGTAGTGCGCGCGCTCCTCGTCACTGAGCATGTCGTGCACCGTGGAGATGCCCCGCTCCCAGGAGCCGATGGAGACACACGCGACGGTGACCTTGTCGAAGTGCTCGAAGGCCCGGGCGATGCCCGTCTGGTTGCGCAGCGCCGTTGCCGTGGCCGCGTCGGGCAGCAGCATCGGGGCGTAGATGGGGTGGGCGTCGCCGCCGGACACCTGGGCGGCGCGGCGCACGGCCTCGACCGAGCCGCGCTCGGCGGTCCCGGCGTCGTACACGCCCGTCAACTGCACCACCGTGCACGGCGGCAGCCGGTCGAGCGCCGCCGCCATGTGGATGGTGGAGCGGCCCCAGGCCAGGCCCAGCACATCACCTTCGTCGACCAGTTCGGCGAGCAGGTCGGCGGCCACCTCTCCCAGGTTCTCGGGGTCGGGCGACTCCTCGGCCTCGGCCGGGGACTCGACCACGACAGCGTGCCTGAGGCCGTAGCGGGCACGGAGCGCGTCCGAGCGATCGGCGTCCAGCTCGGCGGGCACACGGATCTCGATGCGTACGAGATCCCGTTCGAGGGCGGTCTCCAGGACCCGGGCCACCTTGAAGCGGCTGACGCCGAACTCCTCCGCGATCTGGATCTTGGACTTCCCCTCGAGGTAGAAGCGGCGGGCCATGGCCGCCGCCTGCACCAGCTCAGCGGGTCCCATCCGCATGGCTGACCGGCCCGCCGACATACCCGACACGGCGTTCTCCTCACTGCTGTTCACATCTGGATTCGCCGTTCATCCTTGCAGATCCGGCGCGGTTGATCAGCCCTGATGAGAGCCGTTCACTTTGCTGTGGCTCAGTGGTCGCAGGCCCAGGAGGCCTTCGCGGTCGCCGCCTGGGCCTGTGTGCGTAGTGCACGTACCGCCTCGGCCGGGTCGTTTGCCCCGTAGACCGCCGATCCGGCCACGAAGACGTCGGCTCCGGCGTCGGCGCACCGCTCGATCGTGGAAGCGGAAACTCCACCGTCGACCTGGAGCCAGAGCTCCAGTCCGTGCTTGCTGATCAACTCGCGGGTGCGGCGAATCTTCGGAAGCATGATGTCGAGGAAGGCCTGTCCCCCGAAGCCCGGTTCGACCGTCATGATCAGCAGCATGTCGAGCTCGGGGAGCAGGTCCTCGTACGGCTCGATGGGGGTCGCGGGCTTCAGCGCCATGGAGGCGCGGGCGCCCTTGGCACGGATCTCCCGGGCGAGCCTGACCGGGGCGGCGGCGGCCTCGACGTGGAAGGTGACGGAACCCGCCCCCGCTTCCACGTACTGGGGCGCCCAGCGATCGGGGGCCTCGATCATCAGATGGCAGTCCAGCGGGGTGTCCGTCGCACGGGCGAGCGACTCTACGACCGGCACGCCGAGCGTGAGGTTCGGGACGAAATGGTTGTCCATGACGTCGACGTGGAGCCAGTCGGCTCCCTCCACGGCCTTCGCCTCGTCCGCGAGGCGGGCGAAGTCGGCGGAGAGGATGCTGGGGTTGATCTGCGCGGCCATGGCCTAAGACTGCCATGCCGTTCGGGGGTTGTGGGCATCGGTCCCGGGTGGGAATGGTGGGACGTCGGCCGCGGACCGTTGTGGGTCGCTCGCGCAGTCACCCGCGCCTCTTACGGGGCGCTGCCGCCGAGGGGGTCGGTATGAAGCAGGGCATCGCGCATCTCGTCTGCGGGCGGCGGGCCAAGTGGCTCGTGCTGGTCTTCTGGGTGGTCGTCCTGTTCATCGCCGCGCCGTTCGCCATGAAGCTCACCGACGCGCAGGACAACGACGCCGCGTCGTGGCTGCCGGGGTCCGCGGAGTCGACGCAGGTGCTCCAGATCTCCGAGGACTTCCGGCCGGAGCAGATCCCGGCGGTGGTGATCTACGCGCGGGAGAGCGGCCTGACGGCGCAGGACCGTACGGAGATCGCCGAGGACGTCACGCAGCTGAAGCAGTTGCGTGACCACGGCATTCTCGGGGAGCAGACGCGGGGGCCGGTGTTCGACCGGCAGACCGATCCGCGGGCGGCCCAGGTCTTCGTGCCGATCATGATGGACGAGGAGGGCTGGGAGCGGATCTCACCCGCCGTGGAGTCCATCCGGGACGACGTCGGTACGGGCGGCGACGGACTGAGCGTGCACATCACGGGCCCGGGCGGCACTTCCGCGGACTTCGCGGAGGCTTTCGAGGGCATCGACTCGACCCTGCTGCTCTCGGCGATGGTGGTCGTCGTCGTCATGCTGCTCATCACGTACCGCAGCCTGACCCTGCTGCTGGTCCCCCTGGTCGCGGTGGTCTGCGCGCTGTTCACCTCCCAGGCGCTGATCTACCTGCTCGCCGAGCACGGCGGACTGACGGTCAACGGCCAGAGCGCCGGCATCCTCACGGTGCTGGTCTTCGGGGCCGGGACGGACTACGCCCTGCTGCTGGTGGCCCGCTACCGGGAGGAACTGCGCCGCCACGAGGACCGGCACGAGGCGATGGCCCTGGCGCTGCACCGCGCCGGCCCGGCCGTGCTCGCCTCCGGCGCGACGGTCGTGCTGAGCATGCTGGTGCTGCTCGCCGCGGAGATGAACTCCACGAGCGGCCTGGGGCCGGTGGCCGCCATCGGTGTCGCGGTCGCCCTGGTGGCGATGATGAGCCTGTTCCCGGCCCTGCTGGTGATCTTCGGCCGCTGGATCTTCTGGCCGGTGATCCCGCACCACGGCTCGCCCGACCCGACCGATCGCGGCGTCTGGGCCCGCACGGGCCGCCGTATCGCCCGCCGCCCGCGGATGACCTGGATCGTGACGGCGCTCGCGCTGGCGGTCTGCTCGCTGGGCCTGATCCAGTTGCGCGCGGAGGGCATCGGCAACGCGGACGCGTTCACCGGGAAACCGGACTCGATCACCGGGCAGGAGGTCTCGGCGCGCTACTTCCCGGCGGGCAGCGGCGACCCCCTGGTCATCGTCAGCAACCAGGCGCAGGCCGTGCAGGTGGGCCGGACCGTCGCCGCAACGCAGGGCGTGGTCCCCCAGTCCCTCGGTCTGCCGCCCGGCGCGAAACCGGCCTTCGAGGGCAAGGTCCTCTTCGAGGCCACCATGACCGCCCCGGCGGACAGCGAGGCCGCCAAACAGACCGTCGAGCGGGTGCGGGACGCCGTGCACGCGGTGCCCGACGCCGACGCCAAGGTGGGCGGCGGTACGGCGGCCCTGCTCGACGCGGACAAGGCGACCACGCACGACAACAAGCTGATCATCCCGCTGGTGCTGGTGGTCGTCCTGCTGATCCTCTGCGTCCTGCTGTGGGCCCTGATCGCCCCCCTGCTGCTGATCGGGACGGTGATCCTGTCGTTCGCGGCGGCGCTCGGCATCAGCGCGCTCGCGTTCCGGTACGTCTTCGACTACGCGGGCGAGGCGACCGACTTCCCGCTGTTCGTGTTCGTGTTCCTGGTCGCCCTGGGCATCGACTACAACATCTTCCTGACCACCCGCATCCGCGAGGAGGCGGCCCGCCAGGGCACCAGAGCGGGCGTGGTCACCGGCCTGGCCGCCACCGGGGCGGTCATCACCTCCGCCGGCCTGGTCCTGGCCGGCACCTTCGCCGCCCTCGGCACCCTCCCGATGGTCGCCTTCGCCGAGATCGGCTTCACGGTCGCCCTCGGCGTCCTCATCGACACCTTCATCGTCCGCTCGGTCCTGGTGACGTCGCTGTTCCTGGACGTCGGGCCGAAGGTGTGGTGGCCGCACCGGCTGGCGCGCCAGGACGGCGGCGCGTCGGCCCGGGAGAGCGTCGGAGCGGGGGTCAGCCGGTCCGGCGAATGAGCGCGAGGTACATCGCGTCGGTCCCGTGCAGGTGCGGCCACAGCTGCACATCGGGCCCCTCGCCCAGGTCCGGTACGCCGGGCAGCAGCGGCCGGGCGTCGAGCAGGTCGGTGTCCGGGTGCTGCTTGAGCACGTCGGCGACGACGGCCCGGGTCTCGGCGAGGTGCGGCGAGCAGGTCGCGTAGCCCACGACGCCGCCGATCCGTACCGACTCCAGGGCGGTGCGCAGCAGCCCGCGCTGGAGCGGCGCGAAGCCCTCCAGGTCCTCCGGGCGGCGCCGCCAGCGCGCCTCGGGGCGGCGCCGCAGGGCGCCGAGGCCGGTGCACGGCACGTCGACCAGCACCCGGTCGAAGCTGCCGGGCCGCCACGCCGGACGCGTCCCGTCGGCGGCGATCACCTGATAAGGCCCAGGATTGCCGTCCAGCGCCTTCGCGACGAGGCCGGCGCGATGGGTCTGCTTCTCGGAGGCGACCAGCAGGGCGCCCCGCTCGGCGGCCAGCGCGCCGAGCAGCGCCGCCTTGCCGCCGGGCCCCGCGCACCCGTCCAGCCAGCGGCGGTCGGGCCCGTCCAGCGGCGCGTTGGCCAGGGCGATCGCGACGAGCTGGCTGCCCTCGTCCTGCACACCCGCACGGCCGTCGCGCACAGCCGCGATGGCGCCCGGCTCCCCGCCCTCGGTCAGCCGCACGGCATACGGCGACCAGCGCCCCCGCACAGCGGCGTCCTCGTCGAGCAGTTCCTCCGCGGAGGACCGCCCGGGCCGTGCCACGAGGGTCACCTCGGGCCGCTCGTTGTCGGCGCGCAGCAGCTCCTCGACGCCGTCGCGCCCGCCGCCGAGGGAGTCCCACAGCGCGGACACGACCCACCGCGGATGCGAGTGGACGACGGCGAGATGGTCCTCGGGATCCTCGTCGTAGGGCGGTGCGACCCGCTCCAGCCAGCCGTCCAGATCGTCCCGCGCGACCTTGCGCAGCACGGCGTTGACGAACTTGGCCCGCCCGTCGCCGAGCACGACCCGCGCGAGCTCGACGGTCGCGGACACGGCCGCGTGCGTCGGGATCCGCGTGCCGAGCAGCTGGTGCGCGCCGAGGCTGAGCACGTCCAGCACCGGCGGGTCGACCTCCCTGAGCGGCCGGTCCACGCAGGACGCCAGGACCGCGTCGTACGTCCCCTGCCGCCGCAGCGTCCCGTACACCAGCTCGGTGGCGAGCGCCGCGTCCCGGGCGTCGAACGTCTCGGGCCCCTCCTTCTCCCGCGCCTTGCGCAACAGGGGCGGCAGGACGAGGTTGGCGTAGGCGTCCCGCTCGTCCACGGCCCTCAGGGCCTCGAAGGCGATGATGCGGACGGGGTCCTTCTTGGGCCGGCGGTAGGGCTTGCCCGACGTGCGGGCTCGGCGGGGCTGTTCGCTCACGAAAAAGGTGCTCCGGGGGTGAGAAGAAGTGCGCCGTCCAGCCTACGCCGCCGGGAGCGGGGAGGAACCGGCAGCGGGGGGACCGAGCCGCGTCGTCGGCCCCGCCCGGGCTTCAGCCCCCGAGCCGCTCGCCCTCGCCGATCCGCACCCCGCGCGCCCAGTCCGCCGCCCGCATCGGCTTCTTGCCCTGGGCCTGCACCCACAGCAGCTCGACGCCGTACGAGCCGGTGCCCGCGTACACGTTGTTCTTCCCCGCGGCGATCTGCCCGGGGGCCAGGTCCGTGCGGTCGGGCACGGGGGTGACCTGGATGAGCTTGAGCCGCTCCCCGCGGAAGGTGGTCCAGGCGCCGGGGGCCGGGGTGCAGCCCCGCACCATCCGGTCGACGCGCAGGGCGGGCGCGCTCCAGTCCAGGTGCGCGTCCTCGACATTGACCTTCGGGGCGAGGCTGATCCCGTCGGCCGGCTGCTGTACGGCCTTCAGCGTGCCGTCCTCGATGCCGTCCATGGTCGCCGCGAGCAGCCCGGCACCTGCGAACGCCAGCCGTGTCAGCAGGTCCCCGCTGGTGTCGGTGGCCCTGATCTCCTCGGTCACCGTGCCGTACACCGGCCCGGAGTCGAGCCCCTCCTCGATCAGGAAGGTCGACGCCCCGGTGATCTCGTCGCCGGCCATGATGGCGTGCTGCACGGGCGCGGCTCCGCGCCAGGCGGGCAGCAGGGAGAAGTGCAGATTGACCCACCCGTGCGCGGGGATGTCGAGCGCGACCCGGGGCAGCAGCGCTCCGTAGGCGACGACGGGGCAGCAGTCCGGCCCGATCTCCCGCAGCCGCTCCAGGAACTCGGGGTCCTTCGGCTTCGCGGGCTTCAGCACCTCGATCCCGGCCTCCTCCGCCCGGTCGGCGACGGGCGACGCGACGAGCCTGCGTCCACGCCCGGCAGGCGCGTCGGGCCGGGTGACGACGGCGGCCACCTCGTGGCGCCCGGAGGCGAGCAGAGCGTCCAGAGCGGGAACGGCGACCTCGGGTGTACCGGCGAAGACGAGCTTCATGGGGTGGTGGGGGCCTCTCGGGCTGGGGTCGATGACGGGCAGCACACAAGTCTATGAGCCGTGGGACGGTACGCCGCCGACGGCGCTCAGCCCCCGCGGGAGAGCCGGGCGTCCGGACGGACGGTTACGGGCGGTGCGCGGGCGCTGCGCGGCTGGGAGACCAAAGCCGACGGCCGAGGGCCGAGGCGCACACCCCGCGCAAACGGGCGCACGCATATGCCCCCACGCCCCCACACCGTGACCCGTGGAGCGAATCCGCGTTGGTCAAGACAGAGTTGACCACAACGGGCCGCGATCGCGGCCCATTCCTTTCAACGCCGGTTCGAGAGGCTTGTTCATGGCCGACCACGCAACCCACGACGCCCAGGCTCGGGCCAGCCTGCACTTGCTGGTGCGGGACATCGAGCGGGTCCGCCGGCAGGTGGACGCACTGCGCACACTCACCGCCCAGTTGGGCAACGTCTACCGCCCGCGCCGCTCCGGCCCCTCCACGGGCTTCGTCGTCTACGGACGCGCCCCCGCCCCGACGGTACGTCTCGCCCAGGAACTGCGGGACAGTGTCGAGACCCTGGTCACGGCAGCCGTGGACTTCGACCGCTCACTCGGCTTCTCGTGGGACGCGGTGGGCTCCGCGCTCGGCGTCACCAAGCAGGCGGTCCACCGCCGTTACGGCGCCCGCCGGGCCACGGCCCCGCCGGCCACGCCCGAGCCGGAGCGCACGCCGGAGCCGACGCCGACGGGCGGCCGCTCGGTCAATGTGACCACCGGCCTGCCCACGGTGCCGACGGTCCCCGCCGCCCGCTCCATGCCCACGCAGCCGACGGCCGGCAGCCCCGCTCTCCGCGACGAGGCGAGGCCCACGGCTTTCCCGGGCCCGCGCAACGGCTGACTCACGCTCGGATCTGCCCTCCCGGAACACCTTCGGGAGGGCAGCCACGTATCCGGACAACGCCCGGCACCACCCGGCGCCGCTACCGCCGGCCACGGATCAGCAGGGCAGGTCACCCGCGCCGTGGTGCCCGACCCGACGCGCCCGCTCCCGCCGGCCACGGCTCACCCGATGTCGGCCGGATCGACCCGCACCCACACACCGGGGCCGCTTCCACTCCCCCGGGCCATCCGCGCGGCCTGCGCTGCCTTGAGCGCGGCGGCCAGCGCGGCCCCTCTCCCCGGCGGGACCCGCACCAACGCCCGCTCCCACTGCTCACCGGGCGGCGGCGCCCCCGTCCGCCGCGGGCGCCCGGCGGCGGGGACGGGCAACGGCACCGGCCCCAGCACCTCGGCCTCAACCGGCAGTTCGGCCGTGCGGAGGAAGTCGGCCACCGCCTCCGCCGGGCCCGACACGGCCGCCATCCGCGACACCGGCGGAAATCCCAGCTCGGCCCGCTCGGCGAGTTCCCGCACCGCGTGACCGACGGGGTCCCACCGGACGAGTGCCTGCACGGGCCGCAGCGTCGGCTCGGCCACGACCACCACCGTGCCGCCGCCCGACTGCGGCCGGACGAGGGACGCGGCCGCGATCCACCGCCGCAGCGCATCCTCCCCGGCCCGCAGATCGGGCCGCCCGACCATGGCCCACCCGTCCAGCAGCAGCGCCGCCGCGTACCCGCCCTCGGCGACGGGCTCGGCCCCCGGCGTGCTCACGACCAGCGCGGGCGCCCCCGGCACCGTGTCGAGCACGTGTTCCCGCCCCGAGGTGCGTACCGGTACGGCGGGGAAGGCCCGGCCGAGTTCCTCGGCGGTCCGCCGCGCTCCGACGACCGAGGCGCGCAGGCGGAAGGAACCGCACTCCGGGCAGTGCCAGCCGCTCTCCTCGCGTCCGCACCACCCGCAGTTCAGGGAGCCGCCGTCCGGCGCCTCCAGCGGCCCGGAGCAGTGCCGGCACCGCGCGGGCGCCCGGCAGCCGGCACAGGCCATGCGCGGCACGTACCCCCTGCGGGGCACCTGCACCAGCACCGGGCCGTGCCGCAGGCCGTCCCTGACCGCCTGCCAGGCGAGAGTCGGCAGCCGGGCGGCCCGGGCGGCCTCGTCCCGGGCGAGATCCTGGTCTCCGACGGTCCGGACGAGCGGAGCGGCTGCCCGCACCTGGTCCCGGCCGGCGAGGAGCGGCCGTGCCCAGCCGCTCTCGACGAGCTGCGCGGCCTCCACCGTGCAGCCCCAGCCCCCCAGCAGGAAGCCGCACTTGTCCTGGGCGGCCCGCAGCAGGAGCACCTCGCGGGCGTGGGGCTGCGGGGCGTGCTGCTCACTGTGGCTGTCGTCGCCGTCGTCCCAGAGGGCGACCAGGCCGAGGTCCTGGACCGGCGCGAACATCGCGGCCCGGGTCCCGATCACGGCCCGTACGGAACCGCGCCGCACCGCGAGCCACTGCGCGTACCGCTTCTCGGGGCCGGCGTCGGCGGTGAGCACCGCATGCCGCCCCTCCCCCAGCAGGGAGGTCAGGGCGGCGTCGACCCGGGCGACCGCGCGTCCGTCGGGCAGGACGGCGAGCGCCCCACGCCCGGAGGCCAGCGTCGCCGCGACGGCCCGGGCCAGCTCTTCGCTCCACTGCGGCCCGGGCAGCGCGTTCCACACGGCCCGGGGCGCTCCACCGGAGGCCAGCGACTCCACGAAGGCCGCGCCCCGCTCGTACCGCTGCCAGGATCCCGCCTCGGGCGCCGGGGGCGGTGGCAGCGGCTCGGGTGAGCGCCGCTGCTCGGCTCGTGCGTTGCGCGGCGGTACGGCGAGCTGCAGGACGTCGGCGAGGCTGCCCGCGTACCGGTCGGCGACCGCCCGGGCCAGACCCAGCAGTTCCTCGCTCAGCACCTGCTCGGGCGACACGACCTGGGCGAGGGCGGCCAGCGGCCCGGAGTAGTCGGACTCGGCCAGCCGCTCGACGAGGAACCCGTCGATCAGCCCGCCCCCCTCGCGCCGCCCTCCCCGCACGCGATGCCGCCCGGCCCCGAAGCGCACCCGCACCCGCACACCCGGCTGGGCGTCCGCGTCCAGCTCCTCGGGCACGGCGTAGTCGAAGTACCGGTCGAGATGCAGGACGCCCTTGTCGACGAGGACGCGCGCGACGGGCAGCTCCTCGGCGAGCGCGGCCCCCCGCCAGGTCCGGGGCTTGGCCCGGGGCGTCTTGGCCTTGCGCACACTGTCCCGGATGAGCGCGAGCTGCTCGGGCGGCGCACCGTCGGCCCCGCCGCCCGTCTGTTCGTTCTCGCTGCTCACGCTTGCATTCTTACCAAACACCACTGACAACCGGCGCCGCCCGGTAGGCGCCGCCGGGACACGGCAAGGCCCGGCCCCCGAGGGGGCCGGGCCTCACGATGGCGGGACTTACAGCCCGGCGGCCTTGCGCAGCGCGTCCACGCGGTCCGTCCGCTCCCAGGTGAACTCGGGCAGCTCGCGGCCGAAGTGGCCGTACGCCGCGGTCTGGGAGTAGATCGGGCGAAGCAGGTCGAGGTCGCGGATGATGGCGGCCGGACGGAGGTCGAAGACCTCGTCGATCGCCTTCTCGATCTTCTCCGTGTCGATCTTGGCGGTGCCGAAGGTCTCGACGAACAGGCCGACCGGCTCGGCCTTGCCGATCGCGTACGCGACCTGGACCTCGCAGCGGGTGGCGAGGCCCGCGGCCACCACGTTCTTCGCGACCCAGCGCATCGCGTACGCCGCGGAACGGTCGACCTTGGACGGGTCCTTGCCGGAGAACGCGCCACCGCCGTGACGGGCCATGCCGCCGTAGGTGTCGATGATGATCTTGCGACCGGTCAGGCCGGCGTCGCCCATCGGGCCGCCGATCTCGAAACGGCCGGTCGGGTTGACCAGGAGACGGTAGTTCTCCGTGTCGAGCTTGATGCCCTCGTCCAGCAGCGCCTTCAGCTCCGGCTCGACGACGAACTCCTTGATGTCCGGAGCCAGGAGCGAGTCCAGGTCGATGTCGGAGGCGTGCTGGGAGGAGACGACGACGGTGTCCAGACGGACCGCCTTGTCACCGTCGTACTCGATGGTGACCTGCGTCTTGCCGTCCGGGCGCAGGTAGGGGATCGTGCCGTTCTTGCGCACGTCGGACAGACGCTTCGACAGGCGGTGCGCCAGGAAGATCGGCAGCGGCATCAGCGTCGGCGTCTCGTCCGTCGCATAGCCGAACATCAGGCCCTGGTCGCCCGCACCCTGCTTGTCGAGCTCGTCGTCGTCGCCCTCCACCCGGGTCTCGTACGCCGTGTCCACGCCCTGGGCGATGTCCGGGGACTGCGCGCCGATCGACACCGACACGCCGCAGGAGGCGCCGTCGAAGCCCTTCTTGGAGGAGTCGTAGCCGATCTCGAGGATCTTGCTCCGGACCAGCGTCGCGATGTCCGCGTACGTCTTGGTCGTGACCTCGCCGGCCACGTGCACCAGGCCGGTCGTGATCAGGGTCTCGACGGCGACCCGGGAGGACGGGTCCTCACGCAGGAGCGCGTCGAGAATGGTGTCGCTGATCTGGTCAGCGATCTTGTCGGGGTGACCCTCGGTCACGGACTCCGAGGTGAACAGACGACGGGACACAACGCTCCCTGGGGTTGCAGCGGCTGCTGGCTGATCATTGGCGGACGGCGGGGGCTGCACCCGGCGCCGTCCGTGGAACAGTTTACGGGTCACGCTTCGGCCACGGTCCCCCGTCTCGCCACTCGGGAGTGCTGTGACCTGCGGCACGGGCATTCTGCCCAATGCCGAGCGGCGTTGGCCAGAGGCGCCACGCCCCGATCCGCCCGCTTTCGAGGGGGTACGCGGCGACTGCGACATCAGCGGAGGCGCTCGGCGACCAGGTCCCATACGGTTTCGGCCAGGGCTTCCTTGGGGCCGTGCGCCACCGCGGTCTCGCTGCCGTCGGCGCCGAGCACGACCGCCTCGTTCTCCTCGGAACCGAAGGTCTTGCGCTCCCCCACCTCGTTCACCACCAGCAGATCGCAGCCCTTGCGCTTGAGCTTCGTGCGGCCGTTGGCGAGGACGTCGTCCGTCTCCGCGGCGAAACCGACGATCACCTGTCCGGCGCGGCCACGGGTCGCGGAGATCTCCGCGAGAATGTCCGGATTCCGCACCAGAGTGATCGGCTCCGGTTCCTGGCCGTCCTTCTTCTTTATCTTCCCTGCCGCGTACGCCGCCGGGCGGAAGTCCGCCACCGCGGCCGCCATCACCACGGCGTCGGCCTCGGGGGCGGCCCGCAGCACCGCCTCACGCAGTTGCACGGCGGTGCCGACCGGTACGACGTCCACCCCCGCCGGGGCCGGCAGGGTGCTGTTGGCCGCGATCAGCGTGACCCGGGCGCCGCGGGCGGCGGCGGTGCGGGCGAGGGCATAGCCCTGCTTGCCGGAGGAGCGGTTGCCGAGGAACCGGACGGGGTCCAGGGGCTCGCGGGTGCCGCCGGCACTCACGACGACATGCCGGCCCACGAGGTCCGGCTCCCTCACGCCCCGGGCCAGCACGCGGCGGCAGACCTCGAAGATCTCGCCCGGGTCGGGCAGCCGGCCCTTGCCGGTGTCGACGCCGGTGAGGCGGCCCACGGCCGGCTCGATGACCAGGGCGCCGCGGCGGCGCAGCGTCGCCACGTTCTCCTGGGTGGCCGGGTGCTCCCACATCTCCGTGTGCATGGCGGGGGCGAAGACGACCGGGCAGCGGGCGGTGAGGAGCGTGTTGGTGAGGAGGTCGTCGGCGAGGCCGTGGGCGGCCTTGGCGAGCATGTCGGCGGTGGCCGGGGCGACGACGACCAGGTCCGCGTGCTGCCCGATGCGGACGTGCGGAACCTCGTGCACGTCGTCCCAGACCTCGGTGGAGACCGGGTTGCCGGAGAGCGCGGACCAGGTGGCGGCACCGACGAAGTGCAGCGCGGAGGCGGTGGGCACCACGCGCACGTCGTGGCCCGACTCCGTCAGCCGCCGCAGCAGCTCACAGGCCTTGTACGCGGCGATGCCTCCGCTGACCCCCAGAACGACCTTCGGCTTGTCCACGTCTCTCCCCGGACCTCGGCAACCGGCACACCGTACGACTCCATGACACACCACAGGCCCGGCAGTCGGCCTGCCGGGCCTGTGGATAAGTCAACGTCAAGCTGTAGATCCTACTTACTGCGCCGGACCCTCGACGGCCTCGGACGTCAGGAGCCCCGCGTTGATCTCGCGGAGGGCGATCGAGAGCGGCTTCTCGTGGACGTGAGTGTCGACGAGAGGACCGACGTACTCGAGGAGACCCTCGCCGAGCTGCGAGTAGTACGCGTTGATCTGGCGGGCACGCTTGGCCGCGTAGATCACGAGGCTGTACTTCGAGTCGGTGGCCTCGAGGAGCTCGTCGATCGGCGGGTTGATGATGCCCTCGGGCGCGGAGATGGAAGAGGACACGCTCTACCTTCCGATGGATGGGAAAGAACTTGTCGGGGTGATCAGCAGACCGGAACGATCAGCAATGGTCACACCACGTCCACCAAGGCTAGCAGCTCGCGCGCCACGTCCTCGACGGAGGTGTTGACCAGGGTGGTGTCGAACTCCGGCTCGGCCGCGAGTTCGATCTTCGCCGCCTCGAGCCGGCGCTCGATCACCTCGGGCGGTTCGGTGCCCCGCCCGGTGAGTCTGCGCACGAGCTCCTCCCAGGAGGGAGGAGCCAGGAACACCAGCTGGGCCTCGGGCATCGACTCCCGGACCAGGCGAGCGCCCTGCAGGTCGATCTCCAGGAGTACGGGCTCGCCGTTCTCCAGGCGCTCCTGCACGGCCGCACGCGGCGTGCCGTAGCGGTTGCCGGCGAACTCGGCCCACTCCAGCAGTTCCCCGTTGGCGATCAGCTTGTCCATCTCGTCGTCGGAGACGAAGAAGTAGTGGACTCCGTGCTGCTCGCCGGGGCGTGGCCTGCGGGTCGTCGCCGACACGGAGAGCCAGACCTCGGGGTGTTCCTTGCGCATATGGGCGACGACCGTGCTCTTGCCGACCCCGGAGGGGCCGGAGAGCACGGTCAGCCGCGGACGTACGTCCGGGGGCACGGGGGTCGTCCCCCGGGGTGTTGCAGCCATGCAGCGATTATCCAGCAATCCCGGAGTGCCCGGGACTCGCTTCCCCGGAGTGCCCGGTTCAGGAGCCGGTGCTGCCGAACTCGCGCTCCAGGGAGGCGATCTGGTTGGAACCGAGACCACGCACGCGGCGGCTCTCGGAGATGCCGAGTCGCTCCATGATCTGCTTGGCGCGGACCTTGCCCACGCCGGGCAGCGACTCCAGGAGGGCGGAGACCTTCATCTTGCCGATGACGTCGTTCTCCTGGCCCTGCTTGATGACCTCGTGAAGGGAGGCGCCGGAGTGCTTGAGTCGATTCTTGACCTCGGCCCGCTCCCGGCGAGCCGCGGCGGCCTTTTCGAGCGCGGCTGCGCGCTGTTCAGGGGTAAGGGGCGGAAGAGCCACGCCTACGTCACCTCGGATGTCGAACTGTCGGATACGGACCGGTGAGGAACCTAGTCGCCCCACACCTGGGGAGCTACGAGCAACACGCTTGCCCGTTCTCCCCCACTACCTAATGGGTGCGGGAGGTGCCCCCACCCGTCGGAGACTAGCGGGCAAGTCCGCCAGAGTCAGCGAGAACAGCGGAAAAGTCCTGGTCAGCCTTCATCTGAACGGACATCTAGGACATACTGCCCCGGATTTGAGGATGTATTCAGACTCAAGCGGGTCCCGGGCCACCCATCGGAGGTCTCGCGACAAGGTCTGGACCGCCTCACGAGGCCGTCACGGTGTGACGGATCTCCTCCGCGAAGCGCTCCGCGGCGTCACGCAGAGCGACCGTGTCGGGACCGTGGCGTAGCACTCCCCGGCTGACGTTCGGCACGACGTTGCGCACCGCCGTCCCGAAGACCCCGGGAAGATCGGCCGGCGTGGCCCCCTGGGCGCCGATGCCGGGCGCGAGGAGCGGGCCGTTGATGTCCAGGTCGTACGTCGACAGATCACCGAGGGTGGCGCCGACGACCGCGCCGAAGGATCCCAGCGGCTCCTCCCCCGCGTTCTCGGCGGCCAGATGCGCGAGCATCGTCGCTCCGACGTTCCGGCCGTCGGAACGCACGGCGTGCTGGACCTCGCCGCCCTCCGGGTTGGAGGTCAGCGCCAGCACGAACAGGCCCGCGCCGCTCTCCCGGGCCAGTGCGACGGCCGGGCTGAGCGAGCCGTAGCCGAGGTACGGCGAGACCGTCAGCGCGTCGGAGAACAGCGGGGCGTCCTTGTGCAGGAAGGACTCGGCGTAGGCGGCCATGGTGGAGCCGATGTCGCCGCGCTTGGCGTCCATCACGACCAGCGCGCCGGCCGCCCGGGCCTCGGCGACCGACTTCTCCAGTACGGCGACGCCACGCGAGCCGAAACGCTCGAAGAACGCGCTCTGCGGCTTGAGCACGGCGACCCGGTCGGCCACCGCCTCCACCACCGTGCGGCTGAACCGCTCCAGGCCCGCCACGTCGTCGTTCAGGCCCCACTCGGCGAGCAGGGAGGCGTGCGGGTCGATGCCGACGCACAGCGGGCCGCGCTCGTCCATGGCCCGGCGCAGGCGCGCGCCGAAGGGTTCGAGACCACTCATGCCGTCTTCCTCACGTCGGCGCCCACCGCGTCGGCGAGCGTGGCATAGGGGCTCGTGGCCAGACGTGCGGCGAGCCCCTTGTGGATGGTGCGGCCCCAGAAGGGCCCCTCGTAGATGAAGGCGCTGTAGCCCTGGACCAGCGTGGCACCGGCCAGGATGCGCTGCCAGGCGTCCTCGGCGTTCTCGATGCCGCCGACGCCCACCAGGGTGATCCGGTCGCCCACGCGCGCGTAGAGGCGCCTCAGGACCTCCAGAGAGCGTTCCTTCAGGGGCGCCCCGGACAGGCCGCCGGTCTCCTTGACCAGGCAGGGGTCGGACTTCAGGCCGAGGCCGTCGCGCGCGATGGTGGTGTTCGTGGCGATGATGCCGTCCAGGCCGAGTTCCACGGCGAGGTCGGCGACGGCGTCGACGTCCTCGTCGGCGAGGTCCGGCGCGATCTTGACCAGGAGCGGGACGCGCCGCGCGGACACCGTGCGGTCGGCGGCCTCCCGGACGGCGGTCAGCAACGGACGGAGCGCCTCGGTGGCCTGGAGGTCGCGCAGACCGGGCGTGTTCGGGGAGGAGACGTTGACCACCAGGTAGTCGGCGTAGGGCGCGAGCCGCTCGGCGGACTTCACGTAGTCCGCGACGGCCTCCTCCTCCGGTACCACCTTGGTCTTGCCGATGTTGACGCCGACGACCGGCTTGAAGACGGGCGTACGGGAGGCCAGGCGGGCGGCGACGCGGAGCGAGCCGTCGTTGTTGAAGCCCATGCGGTTGATCAGCGCCCGGTCCTTGACCAGGCGGAACAGCCGCTGCTTGGGGTTTCCGGGCTGCGGTTCGCCGGTCACCGTGCCGATCTCGACGTGGTCGAAGCCGAGCATGGCCATGCCGTCGATGCCGACGGCGTTCTTGTCGAAGCCCGCGGCGAGCCCGAAGGGGCCGTGCATGCGCAGCCCGAGGGCCTCGGTGCGCAGCTCCCTGTGGCGGGGCGCGAGGGCGGCAGCGAGGAAGGTGCGCAGCACGGGCACGCGGGCGGCCAGGCGGATCCAGCGGAAGGCCAGGTGGTGGGCCTGCTCCGGGTCCAGCCGCTTGAAGACGAGACGGAAGAAGATCTTGTACATGGGTGTCCTCACGAAGACATGGCGTCCTCACGAAGAGGGGGACACCGTTTCCGGTGTCCCCCTCGGGGCTGCTAGTCGCGGGCCGCGGTCAGGTGTTCCGCGTGTTCCTGGAGCGATCGGACGCCCACGTCGCCGCGGTTGAGGGCGTCGATGCCCTGGACCGCCGCCGCGAGCGCCTGGACCGTCGTCAGGCAGGGCACGGAGCGCGCCACGGCCGCCGTACGGATGTCGTAGCCGTCGAGGCGGCCACCGGTGCCGTACGGGGTGTTGACGATGAGGTCGACCTCGCCGTCGTGGATGAGCTGGACGATGGTCTTCTCGCCGTTCGGACCGGTGCCCTCGGACTGCTTGCGCACGACGGTGGCGTTGATGCCGTTGCGCTTGAGGACCTCCGCGGTGCCGGACGTGGCGAGCAGCTCGAAGCCGTGGGCGACCAGCTCGCGGGCCGGGAAGATCATCGAGCGCTTGTCGCGGTTGGCGACCGAGATGAACGCCCTGCCCTTGGTGGGCAGCGGGCCGTAGGCGCCGGCCTGCGACTTGGCGTACGCCGTGCCGAAGACGGAGTCGATGCCCATGACCTCGCCGGTGGAGCGCATCTCCGGGCCGAGGACCGTGTCGACGCCGCGGCCGTGGATGTCGCGGAAGCGCGACCACGGCATGACGGCCTCCTTGACGGAGATCGGCGCGTCGAGCGGGAGCTCTCCGCCGTCACCGGTGGCCGGGAGCAGGCCCTCGGCACGCAGCTCGGCGATGCTGGCGCCGAGCGAGATACGCGCGGCGGCCTTGGCCAGCGGCACCGCGGTCGCCTTCGAGGTGAAGGGGACGGTGCGCGAGGCGCGCGGGTTGGCCTCCAGGACGTAGAGGATGTCGCCGGCGAGCGCGAACTGGATGTTGATCAGGCCGCGGACCCCGACGCCCTTGGCGATGCCCTCCGTGGAGGCGCGCAGGCGCTTGATGTCGAAGCCGCCGAGCGTGATCGGGGGCAGGGCGCACGCCGAGTCGCCGGAGTGGATGCCGGCCTCCTCGATGTGCTCCATGACGCCGCCGAGGTAGAGCTCCTCGCCGTCGTAGAGGGCGTCGACGTCGATCTCGATCGCGTCGTCGAGGAACCGGTCGACCAGGACCGGCCGCGAGGGGCTGATCTCGGTCGACTCCGCGATGTAGGACTCCAGCCGGGTCTCGTCGTAGACGATCTCCATGCCGCGCCCGCCCAGGACGTACGAGGGACGCACCAGGACCGGGTAGCCGATCTCGTCGGCGATGGCCTTGGCCTCGGCGAAGGTGGTGGCGGTGCCGTGCTTGGGAGCCGGAAGGCCCGCCTCGGCGAGGACACGGCCGAAGGCGCCCCGGTCCTCGGCGGCGTGGATGGCCTCCGGGGAGGTGCCGACGATCGGCACGCCGTTGTCCTTCAGCGCCTGCGACAGGCCCAGCGGGGTCTGGCCGCCGAGCTGGACGATGACGCCCGCGACCGGTCCGGCCTGCTGCTCGGCGTGCACGATCTCCAGCACGTCCTCGAGCGTCAGCGGCTCGAAGTACAGGCGGTCGGAGGTGTCGTAGTCCGTGGAGACGGTCTCCGGGTTGCAGTTGACCATCACGGTCTCGTAGCCCGCGTCGCTCAGCGCGAAGGAGGCGTGGACGCAGGAGTAGTCGAACTCGATGCCCTGGCCGATGCGGTTCGGGCCGGAGCCCAGGATGATGACGGCCGGCTTCTCGCGGGAGGCGACCTCCGTCTCCTCGTCGTAGGAGGAGTAGAAGTACGGCGTCTTCGCGGCGAACTCGGCGGCGCAGGTGTCGACCGTCTTGTAGACCGGGCGGATGCCCAGCGCGTGCCGGACCTCGCGGACGACGTCCTCGCGCAGGCCGCGGATCTCGCCGATCTGCTGGTCGGAGAAGCCGTGCCGCTTGGCCTCGGCGAGCAGGTCGGGGGTCAGCTCGGGCGCCTCGGCCAGCTCGTCCGCGATCTCCTTGATCAGGAAGAGCTGGTCGACGAACCAGGGGTCGATCTTCGTGTACGCGAAGATCTCCTCGGGCGTGGCGCCGGCGCGGATGGCCTGCATGACGGTGTTGATGCGGCCGTCGGTGGGGCGGACCGACTCGCGCAGCAGCTCGCCCTTGTCGCCGGGCTCGCCGACGAAGGTGAACTGGCTGCCCTTCTTCTCCAGCGAGCGCAGCGCCTTCTGGAAGGCCTCGGTGAAGTTGCGGCCGATGGCCATGGCCTCGCCGACCGACTTCATGGTGGTGGTGAGGGTGGAGTCCGCGCTCGGGAACTTCTCGAAGGCGAAGCGCGGGGCCTTCACGACGACGTAGTCGAGCGTCGGCTCGAAGGAGGCCGGAGTCTCCTGGGTGATGTCGTTCGGGATCTCGTCCAGCGTGTAGCCGACGGCCAGCTTGGCGGCGATCTTGGCGATCGGGAAGCCGGTGGCCTTGGAGGCGAGCGCCGAGGAGCGCGACACACGCGGGTTCATCTCGATGACGATGACGCGGCCGTCCTCGGGGTCCACCGCGAACTGGATGTTGCAGCCGCCGGTGTCGACGCCGACCTCGCGGATGACGGCGATGCCGATGTCGCGCAGGGTCTGGTACTCGCGGTCGGTGAGCGTCATCGCGGGCGCGACGGTGATCGAGTCGCCGGTGTGCACGCCCATGGGGTCGAAGTTCTCGATGGAGCAGACGACCACGACGTTGTCGTGCTTGTCGCGCATCAGCTCCAGCTCGTACTCCTTCCAACCGAGGATGGACTCCTCCAGGAGCACCTCGGTGGTCGGGGAGAGCGTGAGGCCCTGCCCGGCGATGCGGCGCAGCTCCTCCTCGTCGTGGGCGAAGCCGGAGCCGGCGCCGCCCATGGTGAAGGACGGACGGACGACGACCGGGTAGCCGCCGAGCGTCTCGACGCCGGCGAGGACGTCCTCCATGGAGTGGCAGATCACCGAGCGGGCGGACTCGCCGTGGCCGATCTTCTGGCGTACGGCCTCGACGACGTCCTTGAAGAGGTCGCGGTCCTCGCCCTTGTTGATGGCCTCGACGTTGGCGCCGATCAGCTCGACGCCGTACTTCTCCAGCGTGCCCGCCTCGTGCAGCGAGATCGCGGTGTTGAGGGCCGTCTGGCCGCCCAGGGTGGGCAGCAGCGCGTCGGGCCGCTCCTTGGCGATGATCTTCTCGACGAACTCGGGGGTGATCGGCTCGACGTAGGTGGCGTCGGCGATCTCCGGGTCGGTCATGATCGTCGCCGGGTTGGAGTTCACCAGGATGACCCGCAGGCCCTCGGCCTTGAGGACGCGGCACGCCTGGGTGCCGGAGTAGTCGAACTCGGCGGCCTGGCCGATGACGATCGGGCCGGAGCCGATGACCAGGACGGACTGGATATCGGTGCGCTTAGGCACGCTGGCCCTCCATCAGGGAAACGAAGCGGTCGAACAGGTAGGCGGCGTCGTGCGGGCCGGCTGCCGCTTCGGGGTGGTACTGGACGCTGAAGGCGGGGCGGTCGAGAAGCTGGAGCCCCTCCACCACGTTGTCGTTCAGGCAGACGTGGGACACCTCGGCGCGGCCGAACGGGGTCTCGGAGACCTTCTCGAGCGGGGCGTCGACGGCGAAGCCGTGGTTGTGCGCGGTGACCTCGACCTTGCCGGTCGTCCGGTCCTGCACCGGCTGGTTGATGCCGCGGTGGCCGTACTTCAGCTTGAAGGTGCCGAAGCCGAGCGCGCGGCCCAGGATCTGGTTGCCGAAGCAGATGCCGAACAGCGGTGTGCCGCGCTCCAGGACACCCCGCATCACGGAGACGGGGTGGTCGGCGGTGGCCGGGTCGCCCGGGCCGTTGGAGAAGAACACGCCGTCCGGGTTGACCGCGTACACGTCCTCGACGGTCGCTGTCGCCGGGAGCACGTGCACCTCGATGCCGCGCTCGGCCATGCGGTGCGGGGTCATGCCCTTGATGCCGAGGTCGACGGCGGCGACGGTGAACTTCTTCTCGCCGATGGCCGGGACGACGTACGGCTCGGTGGTGGCGACCTCGGCGGAGAGGTTCGCGCCCTTCATCTGCGGGGCTTCCTGGACGCGGGCCAGCAGTGCGGCGTCGTCCTGGATCGTGTCACCGCTGAAGATGCCGACGCGCATGGCGCCGCGCTCGCGCAGGTGGCGGGTGAGGGCGCGGGTGTCGATACCGCTGATGCCGACGACGCCCTGGGCGTCCAGCTCCTCGTCCAGGGTGCGCCGGGAGCGCCAGCTGGACGGCACGCGCGCGGGGTCGCGCACGACGTAGCCGGAGACCCAGATCTTCTTGGACTCCATGTCCTCGTCGTTCACCCCGGTGTTGCCGACGTGCGGGGAGGTCATCACCACGACCTGGCGGTGGTACGAGGGGTCGGTGAGGGTCTCCTGGTAGCCGGTCATGCCGGTGGAGAACACCGCTTCGCCGAAGGTCTCCCCCACGGCCCCGTAGGCACGGCCGCGGAAGATCCGGCCGTCCTCCAGGACGAGTACGGCGGGAGTTTTGGTGGCTCCCCTGGTGGAGGTGGTCATCGTTCGGCGCCTTCCCTGGTGTTCGTTTCGATCATGGAGTTGATGGCTTCGACCCACTCGTTGTGCTCGGCCGCGTGGTCGGAGCGGAACCCGGAGTCGATCAGCCGGTCGCCGTGCGCCCAGGTGACGACGAGCAGGCCGCCCTCGGTGAGCACTTTCCCGGCGATGCCCTTGTCGAGCCGGGCCTCGCGCAGCGCCGCGAGCGGGACGAAGAAGTCGCTCGCCCCCGGGCGTACGACGTCGAGGCCGGCGTCCGTCAGGGCCAGCTCGGCTCGGCTGCGGGTGCCCAGGCCGTGCGCGACGATGCGGTCGAGCCACTGTCCGGCGGTGGTGGAGCCGTGGTAGCGGCCGCTCAGGGTGAGCTTCGCGGGCCCCGGGTCGTCCGGTGTCACGGGCAGCTCGGGCAGGTCTCCCTGGAGGGTGCCGCGCCACTTCCAGCCCTCGCGCATCAGCCAGTAGACGAGCGCGACGAACAGGGCGAGACCGACGACCCAGCCGATGCGGGCGGCCCAGTCGGTCACTTGCGCCGATTCCTTCTCGGCGGCCAGCAGGAGTACAGGTGTCACGTGAGCTTCCCGTCGACGAGCGTGGCCTTGCCCCGCAGCCACGTGTGCGTCACACGGCCCGGCAGCTCACGCCCCTCGTAGGGGGTGTTGCGGCTGCGCGAGGCGAAGCCCGCGGGTTCCACGAGCCCACGGTATGCCGTGTCGACCAGGGTGAGGTTGGCGGGCTCACCTGCCGAGACGGGACGCCCGTGGCCCGTGGCCTGTCCGATCTGCGCGGGCTTGACGGACATCCGGTCGGCGACGCCGGCCCAGTCCAGCAGGCCCGTGTCGACCATGGTCTCCTGCACCACTGACAGCGCGGTCTCCAGGCCGACCATGCCCATGGCGGCCGCGGCCCACTCGCAGTCCTTGTCCTCGTGGGGGTGCGGGGCGTGGTCGGTGGCGACGATGTCGATGGTGCCGTCGGCGAGCGCCTCGCGCAGGGCCATCACGTCGCGCTCGGTGCGCAGCGGCGGGTTGACCTTGTAGACGGGGTTGTACGTGCGGACCAGCTCGTCGGTGAGGAGGAGGTGGTGCGGGGTGACCTCGGCGGTGACGGCGATGCCTCGGGACTTGGCCCAGCGGACGATCTCGACGGACCCGGCGGTCGACAGGTGGCAGATGTGGACGCGGGAGCCGACGTGGTCGGCGAGCAGGACATCCCGGGCGATGATCGATTCTTCGGCCACCGCGGGCCAGCCACCGAGCCCCAGCTCGGCGGAGACGATGCCCTCGTTCATCTCGGCGCCCTCGGTCAGCCGCGGCTCCTGCGCGTGCTGCGCGACGACACCGCCGAAGGCCTTCACGTACTCCAGGGCGCGGCGCATGATCACGGCGTCGTGGACGCACTTGCCGTCGTCGGAGAAGACGGTGACGCCGGCGGCCGACTCGTGCATGGCGCCCAGTTCGGCGAGCTTGCGGCCCTCCAGGCCGACGGTGACGGCGCCGATGGGCTGGACGTCGCAGTAGCCGTGCTCCTTGCCGAGCCGCCACACCTGCTCGACGACACCGGCGGTGTCGGCGACCGGGAAGGTGTTGGCCATGGCGAAGACGGTGGTGAAGCCGCCGGAGGCGGCGGCGCGCGTGCCGGTGAGGACGGTCTCGGAGTCCTCGCGGCCGGGCTCGCGCAGATGGGTGTGCAGGTCGACCAGGCCCGGCAGCAGCACCTTGCCCTCGGCCTCCACGACCTCGGCGCCCTCGGCGGACAGCCCGCCGCCCACCTCGGCGATGGTCCCGCCGTCGATCAGCACGTCCTGCGGCTCGCCGCCGAGCACCTTCGCACCACGGATCAGGATCTTGCTCATCTGTCTTACTTCTCCTCGGTACGGGGGTGGGTGACGGCGGGCTCGTTGCCACCGAGCAGCAGGTACAGGACGGCCATCCGGATGGAGACTCCGTTCGCCACCTGCTCGACGACGGTGCAGCGGTCCGAGTCGGCCACCTGGGCGGTGATCTCCATGCCGCGGACCATCGGGCCGGGGTGCATCACGATGGCGTGCCCGGGCATCCGCGCCATGCGGTCGCCGTCGAGGCCGTAGCGCCGGGAGTACTCGCGCTCGGTCGGGAAGAACGCGGCGTTCATGCGCTCGCGCTGCACGCGCAGCATCATCACCGCGTCGGACTTGGGCAGCGTGCTGTCGAGGTCGTAGGACACCTCGCACGGCCAGGTCTCGATGCCGACCGGCAGCAGGGTCGGCGGGGCGACGAGGGTGACCTCGGCGCCGAGGGTGTGCAGCAGGTCGACGTTGGAGCGGGCGACCCGGCTGTGCAGGACGTCGCCGACGAGCGTGATGCGCTTGCCTTCCAGGTCCTGGCCGAGTCCGGCGTCCGGGCCGATCAGGCGGCGGCGCATGGTGAAGGCGTCGAGCAGGGCCTGGGTGGGGTGCTGGTGGGTGCCGTCGCCGGCGTTGACGACGACCGCGTCGATCCAGCCGGAGTTCGCCAGCCGGTACGGGGCTCCGGAGGCGCCGTGCCGGATGACCACGGCGTCGACGCCCATGGCCTCCAGGGTCTGGGCGGTGTCCTTCAGGGACTCGCCCTTGGAGACGCTGGAGCCCTTGGCGGAGAAGTTGATGACGTCCGCGGACAGCCGCTTCTCGGCGGCCTCGAAGGAGATCCGGGTCCGGGTGGAGTCCTCGAAGAACAGGTTGACGATCGTGCGGCCGCGCAGGGTCGGCAGCTTCTTGATCGGCCGGTCGGCGACCCGGGCCATCTCCTCGGCGGTGTCGAGGATCAGGACGGCGTCGTCGCGGGTGAGGTCGGCGGCCGAGATGAGATGACGCTGCATCTGTCAGGCTCCGTAAGGCAGTTCATTCGGGAGATTGGGGCAGACGGGCGCGCGAGGGCGCACTGCGCGGGCGTACGACAGCGGCGTACGACTGGAGCGCTACTGGGGGGCCGGCTTGGCACCGAGCAGCACGGTGTCGCGACCGTCCTCCTCGGCGAGCTGGACCTTGACCGTCTCCCGCAACGACGTGGGGAGGTTCTTGCCGACGTAGTCGGCGCGGATGGGCAGTTCGCGGTGTCCGCGGTCGACGAGGACGGCGAGCTGCACCGCGCGCGGGCGCCCGAGGTCGTTCAGGGCGTCGAGGGCGGCGCGGATGGTGCGGCCGGAGAAGAGCACGTCGTCGACGAGGACGACGAGCTTGCCGTCGAGACCGTCACCGGGGATCTCGGTGCGGGCCAGCGCACGCGGCGGGTGCATGCGCAGGTCGTCGCGGTACATGGTGATGTCGAGCGAGCCGCACGGAACCTTGCGCTCGGTGATCTGCTCGAGCTTGTCGGCGATCCTGCGGGCGAGGAAGACGCCCCGGGTCGGAATGCCGAGGAGGACCACGTCGTCGGCGCCCTTGGCGCGTTCGACGATCTCGTGGGCGATACGGGTCAGTACCCGTGCGATGTCGGGCCCTTCGAGAACGGGCCGGGCATCGGACTGCGAGTCGTGCGTGTCCATATGAAACGGACCTCCTTCTCCGCCTCACGGGACGGACCTTAAAGGACGTCAAGATTGCGCCATACACGGTAGCAGGTCCTCGCGATCGCCCGAACGGCCCCCTTGGATCACCCGCTCGGCCTAACGGAACGTTGATACCACGGAAGAGTCGGTGCGGACCATTCGGCTTGACGCGGCAGAGTAACGCTGCGTAACCTCACAGTGAGTTACCAGCCGCGCGGGCTGGCACCCACGCCAGACGCGTCGACACAGTGCCGGGGAGCTATATGTCCAGCGAATACGCCAAACAGCTCGGGGCCAAGCTCCGGGCGATCCGCACCCAGCAGGGCCTTTCCCTCCACGGTGTCGAGGAGAAGTCCCAGGGACGCTGGAAGGCGGTCGTGGTCGGTTCGTACGAGCGCGGCGACCGTGCCGTGACCGTACAGCGCCTTGCCGAGCTGGCGGATTTCTACGGCGTTCCGGTGCAGGAGCTGCTTCCGGGCACGACCCCGGGCGGCGCCGCCGAGCCGCCGCCGAAGCTGGTCCTGGACCTGGAGCGGCTGGCCACGGTGCCGGCCGAGAAGGCGGGCCCTCTTCAGCGCTACGCGGCCACGATCCAGTCGCAGCGCGGTGACTACAACGGCAAGGTGCTCTCGATCCGCCAGGACGACCTGCGCACACTCGCCGTCATCTACGACCAGTCGCCGTCCGTCCTCACGGAGCAGCTGATCAGCTGGGGTGTCCTGGACGCGGACGCGCGTCGCGCGGTGGCGTCCCACGAGGAGGCCTGACCCGCTCCGCGGGCCCAGCAGAAACGTGCCGCCGGGGTGGCCGAAACCGTATGGTTATCGGCCACCCCGGCGGCGTTGCAGGGGTCCTGCGGGGCTCGGCCACAGGTCCTGCGGGGGGGGCAGCCGCGGGGTCCGGCGGGGCTCGGGCCGCAGGAAATGGACCCAGGAGCGTACGGGAACGCCGGAGGGCCCGCAGCAGTCACGCTGCGGGCCCTCCGGCGTGTGGTCTGTCTCAGACCTCGTCGCGGCGGAGCGAGGGCTTGAGGTCCTTCAGCCGGCCGAGCAGGCCGTTCACGAACGAGGGCGACTCGTCCGTGGAGAACTCCTTCGCCAGTTGCACCATCTCGTCGAGGACGACGGCGTCCGGCGTCGCATCGACCCAGATCAGCTCGTAGGCGCCGAGCCGCAGGATGTTGCGGTCGACGACGGGCATCCGGTCGAGGGTCCAGCCGACGGAGTACTGCGCGATCAGCTCGTCGATGCGCTTCGCGTGCCCCGCGTAGCCCTCGACCAGCTCCATCGTGTACTCGCTGACCGGCGGCTGCCGGGTGTCCGCCCGGGAGAGCCGGACCCAGTCCGCGAGGACGGTCAGCACTTCGGCGCCACGCTGGTCCCCCTCGAAGAGGATCTGGAAGGCGCGCTTACGGGCCGTGTTGCGGGCAGCCACGGTTAGCTGTTCACCCGGCCGAGGTAGTCGCTGGTGCGGGTGTCGACCTTGATCTTCTCACCGGTGGTGATGAAGAGGGGCACGTTGATCTGGTGACCGGTCTCCAGGATGGCGGGCTTGGTGCCGCCGGTGGAGCGGTCGCCCTGGACGCCCGGCTCGGTCTCCTGGATGACGAGCTCGACGGCGGCGGGCAGCTCGACGAAGAGCACCTCGCCCTCGTGCTGCGCGACGGTGGCGGTGAAGCCCTCGATCAGGAAGTTCGCGGCGTCGCCGACGGCCTTGCGGTCGACGTGCAGCTGGTCATAGGTCTCCATGTCCATGAAGACGAAGTACTCGCCGTCCATGTAGGAGAACTGCATGTCGCGCTTGTCGACGGTGGCCGTTTCGACCTTGACGCCGGCGTTGAAGGTCTTGTCGACGACCTTGCCGGAGAGCACGTTCTTGAGCTTGGTGCGCACGAAGGCCGGGCCCTTGCCGGGCTTGACGTGCTGGAACTCGACGACGGACCAGAGCTGGCCGCCTTCGAGCTTGAGCACCATGCCGTTCTTGAGGTCGTTCGTGGAAGCCACGGTTGCGGAATCTCCTGGACTGACGTACGACCCCGGGGCACGCACCTGCCTACCTACAGGGCGAGCAGCTCCTTGGTCGTGATGGTGAGTAGCTCGGGTCCGCCGTCCGCCTCGGGGCGGACGACGAGCGTGTCATCGATCCGGACACCGCCCCGGCCCGGGAGGTGAACTCCCGGTTCGACGGTGACCGGCACGCAAGCGTCCAGTTTACCCATGGCCGCGGGACTCAATTGAGGGTCCTCGTCGATTTCGAGCCCTACGCCGTGTCCGGTCAGGGCCGTGAGGCCCTCCGTGTACCCCGCGGAGTCCAAGACCTGGCGGGCAGCGCGGTCGACGTCGCGGCAGGCGGCGCCGGGTACCAGGCTCTCACGCCCGGCCCGCTGGGCGGCGAAGACGAGGTCGTACAGCTCGATCTGCCAGTCCGCGGGAGCGGTGCCGATGACGAACGTGCGGCCGATCTCGCAGCGGTAGCCGCGGTACGTCGCGCCGAGGCAGACGGAGAGGAGGTCGCCCTCCTCGACGCGGCGGTCGGTGGGCCGGTGGCCGGGGCGGCCGGCGTTCGGCCCGGTGGCCACGGACGTCGGGAAGGCCGGCCCGTCCGCTCCGTGATCCACGAGGCGTCTTTCGAGTTCCAGGGCGAGGTGGCGCTCGGTGCGGCCGACGAGGATCGACTCCAGCAGCTCGCCGAGGGCCTGGTCGGTGATCTCGGCGCCGATGCGCAGGCAGGAGATCTCCTCCTCGTCCTTGACGACTCTCAGCTGCTCGACGGCGCTGCCGAGGTTGGCCAGGCGCAGCCGGGGGGCGACCGAGTCGAGGGCTCGGTGCCGGGCCACGGTGAGATGGTGCTCCTCCACGGCGAGGGGGTCGGCGCCTTGGCCGGCGGCGATACCGGCGGCCGCGACGGCAGGGTCACCGGCTCCGACCCCGGGCAGGGTCTGTACGCGCAGGGCCTCGTCGGGGCGCTCCTGCGTGGGGCGGTCGGCCGTCGGTCCGGCACAGACCAGGAGGTCCTGCTCCTCGGTCCTGCCCAGCAGCAGAACGGCGCCGGGCGGGGCGCCGCCCGCGAGATAGCGCACATTGGCGGGGCGGGAGACCAGCGCCGCCGCGCTGCCGCCCGCGTTGCAGTATTCCCTCAGACGCGTCCGGCGGGCCGCGTACACCTCTGACATGACCCGAGCCTACGAGCGACCGCGGGATGTCGCCGGTCGGGCGGGGCCAAGTGGGGGTGCGGGTGCCTGCGCCTTCTCGCCGGGTGGGGTCGGGGCCGTGTCGGGGGGTGTCCGTCCTCGGTACTGCGCCGTGCGGCCGTGTCGGGGGGGTCCGTCCTCGGTACTGCGCCGTGCGGCCGTGTCGGGGGGTCCGTCCTCGGTACTGCGTCGTGCTTCGCCTGCCGCCGGGTGGTGGGTCGGGGCCGTGTCGGGGGGTGTCCGTCCTCGGAACGGCGCGATGGGGTCTCACGCCGACTGACTGTCCGTTGACGCGCCAACCAGCTGCGGGCGGACACCCCCCGACACGTCCCCTGCTCGCCGTACGCGGGTGCGGGCACGTCCCGCCTCGCACCGTAGGAGCGCACAGCTACGGGCACCCGTCCGGCGTAGCTGCGGGCATGCGTGCCGCTGGGGGCGGCACGGGTGGGCGCAGCTGTGCCCCGCTTCGCCGGGTTGCGGGCCCACCCGGCCTCAGCGGCGACGCCGGGCTGCTACCACTGCGGCGGGCTCGCTATCGACCTGGCCAGTACGTCGTCCAGGATTCTCGCCGTCTCCGGTACGTCCAGCTGCGAGTTGTCGATGATCGGCAGGCCGGACCCGTACCACCCGGCCATACGGCCGTGGATGCGGGCGACCTCCTCGTCCGACAGCCGCCGGTTCCCCGAGCGCTCCGCGTTGCGTTCGAGGACGATGTCCAGCCCTGGGAGGAGGACGACCGGCAGCAGGCCGGGCCCTACGTGGCGTTTCCAGCCGCCGAGGCCGACGACCGGGCGGTCGGGGAAGACCGCGTCGTCGAGGATGCAGGAGATGCCGTTGGCCAGGAAGTTCCGTGCGGCGAAGCCGCAGGTGCGGCGGGCCAGGCGGTACTGGGCCTCGGAGTTGTCGTTCCACCCGGCCTGGGGGTCGGCGAAGCCGGAGCGGACCCACTCGCGTACGTCGTCGAGGCTGATGTGGGCCGTGGGGACTCGGCGGTGGTCCGCCCAGAACTTGGCGACGCTGGTCTTGCCCGCACCCGCGGGGCCGATGAGCAGCACCGCGAGCGTCGTGGCGGTGGGGTCGGGAACCGCCGCGGCGGGCGGGGCCATCGGCATGGCGACCGGGCCGCCGGGCGGCAGCGGCACATGGCCGGTGGTCTCCGGCGCCGGCGGGGCGGAAGCAGGGGGCGGGGTCGCGGCCGGTCCGGGCGGGGGCGCCGGATAGCCCGGTGCCGGGGGCGGCGGAGGCACTGAGCCTGGGTGCGCGCCCGCGTTCGGCGGAACCGGGTGATGTGCGGCCGGCGACCAGCCGGTGGCCGGTCCGTGCCCCGGCTGATGGGGCGGCGGCAGCGGAGAACCCACTGCGTGCTGCATCCGGTGCCACTCCGTCTCGTACAGGCGATGGGCGCTGACAGCGGGGGCGGAACCCGCTGCTACCGAACGGTACCGCCCCCGGTCGTCGATGTGTGAACGGCCGGGGGCGGTCCGAAGTGCCCGGCCCCGTAAGGTGATTCCGGGCGGAAGGCGCGCCGGAGGACTTACTGGCCCACTTCGCCGTACGCGGCGAGCAGCACGGCCGGGTCGGGTCCCTCCAGGACGGTGGGCTTGCCCAGACCGTCGAGGACGATGAAGCGCAGCAGGTTGCCGCGGGACTTCTTGTCGACCTTCATGGTCTCCAGCAGCTTGGGCCACTGGTCGTACCGGTAGTGCAGGGGCAGACCGACCGCTTCGAGGATCGTGCGGTGGCGGTCGGCCGTCGCGTCGTCCAGCCGGCCCGCCAGACGGCCCAGTTCGGCGGCGAAGTGCATGCCGACCGAGACCGCGGCGCCGTGGCGCCACTTGTAGCGCTCGTTCTTCTCGATGGCGTGGCCGAGGGTGTGGCCGTAGTTGAGGATCTCGCGCAGGCCCGATTCCTTCAGGTCCGACGACACGACGTCGGCCTTGACCCGGATGGAGCGCTCGATGAGTTCGGCGGTGTGCGGGCCGGCCGGGGTGCGGGCGGCCTCGGGGTCGGACTCGATGAGGTCCAGGATCGCCGGGTCGGCGATGAAGCCGGCCTTGATGACCTCCGCGAGCCCGGAGACGTAGTCGTTGACCGGCAGCGATTCCAGCGCGGCCAGGTCGCAGAGGACACCGGCGGGCGGGTGGAAGGCGCCGACGAGGTTCTTGCCCTCGGCGGTGTTGATGCCGGTCTTGCCGCCGACGGCCGCGTCGACCATGGCGAGCACGGTGGTCGGGATGGCGATCCAGCGCACCCCGCGCAGCCAGGTGGCGGCCACGAACCCGGCGAGGTCCGTGGTCGCTCCGCCGCCGACGCCGACGATGACGTCCGTGCGCGTGAAGCCGGACTGGCCCAGCGCCTTCCAGCAGTAGGCGGCGACCTCGGCGGTCTTGGCCTCCTCCGCGTTGGGCACCTGGATGGCGACCGCCTCGTAGCCCTGCCCGGCCAGGTCGGCGCGCAGGGCGTCGCCGGTCTCGGCCAGCGCCTCGGGGTGGAGGATCGCGATCCGCTCGGCCTTGTCGCCGATCAGCCCGCCGAGTTCACCCAGCAACTGCCGGCCCACCAGGACCTCGTACGGGTCGGTCCCGGCGGACCCGCCGACCTGGATCCGCGTCACTGCCTCGCTCATGCTTCCTTCAACTCCAGTGCGTCCAGGGCGGCTTCGGCGACCTCTTCGGGAGTACGGCCGTCGGTGGCGACCACGGCCGTGGCGGTCTCCTCGTACAGATGGCGGCGGGCCTCCATCAGCTCGCGCCACTGCTTGCGCGGGTTGACCGCGAGCAGGGGCCGGGCCGCGTTGAGGCCGGTGCGCTTGACCGCCTCCTCGACGTCCATCGACAGGTACGCCACCCGCTGCCCGGCGAGCAACGCGCGGGTGTCGGCGTCGAGGATCGCGCCGCCGCCCAGGGCCAGGATGCCGTCGTGCTCGGCGAGCGCCCGGCGCACGGCCGCCTTCTCGATCGCTCGGAAGGCGGGCTCGCCCTCGTCGACGAAGATCTCGGCGATGGTCCTGCCCTGCTCGGCGACGATGTCGTCGTCGGTGTCCCGGAAGGAGGCCCCGAGCCGCTCGGCCATGAGCTGCCCGACGGTGGACTTGCCCACGCCCATCGGGCCGACCAGGACCACCAGTGGGCCGCTCATCGGATGGTGAGGTTGTCGAGGTACGAGGTCACGTTGCGGCGGGTCTCGGTCACCGAGTCGCCGCCGAACTTCTCCGCCACCGCGTCCGCGAGCACCAGCGCCACCATGGCCTCGGCGACGATGCCGGCCGCCGGGACCGCGGACACGTCGGAGCGCTGGTGGTGGGCCTGCGTCGCCTCGCCGGTGGTGACATCCACGGTCTGCAGGGCGCGCGGCACGGTCGCGATCGGCTTCATCGCGGCGCGGACCCGCAGCAGCTCACCGGTGCTCAGGCCGCCCTCGGTGCCGCCGGAACGGCCGGTGGTGCGCCGGATGCCGTCGTCGGTCTTCACGATCTCGTCGTGTGCCTTGGAGCCGGGCACCCGCGCCAGCTCGAAGCCGTCACCGATCTCGACGCCCTTGATCGCCTGGATGCCCATGAGCGCGCCGGCGAGCCGGGCGTCCAGCTTGCGGTCCCAGTGCACGTGCGAACCCAGACCGACGGGCACGCCGTAGGCCAGGATCTCGACCACGCCGCCGAGGGTGTCGCCGTCCTTGTGGGCCTGGTCGATCTCGGCGACCATCGCCTTCGACGCGTCGGCGTCCAGGCAGCGCACGGGGTCCGCGTCGAGCTTCTCGACGTCGGCCGGGGTCGGGTACACGCCCTTGGGCGCCTTCGCCGCGGCCAGCTCCACGACGTGGCTGACGATCTCGACGCCGGTCGTCTCCTTGAGGTACGACCGAGCCACCGCTCCCAGCGCGACGCGAGCGGCCGTCTCACGCGCGGAGGCGCGCTCCAGGATCGGTCGGGCCTCGTCGAAGCCGTACTTCTGCATGCCGGCGAGGTCGGCGTGGCCGGGGCGCGGGCGGGTCAGCGGGGCGTTGCGGGCCAGACCGGCCAGGATCTCCGGGTCGACGGGGTCGGCCGCCATGACCTGCTCCCACTTCGGCCACTCGGTGTTGCCCACCATGATCGCGACCGGGGAGCCGAGGGTGAGGCCGTGCCGGACGCCGCCGAGGAAGGTGACCTCGTCCCGCTCGAACTTCATCCGGGCACCGCGCCCATAGCCCAGGCGCCGCCTCGCGAGATGGTCCGCCACCATGTCCGTGGTGATCGGCACGCCGGCGGGAAGACCCTCCAACGTCGCGACGAGTGCGGGACCGTGGGACTCCCCCGCGGTCAGCCAGCGCAACCTGCTCAACGGTGCTCCTCAATGCTCGCGCCCTGGTACTGCCCTGCGTACGCGCCTCGTCGCGTACGGCGACGGCGCGACCGGGTGCGCGGCCCGGTCCACCATCTCCGATCCTCCCACGCCGGGGCTGTTCGCCCGGTGGGCGGTCCATCAAGCGGACGCGTTCGCGGACGGGCCCTCTCCCTGACGCTGCTGCGGCGCGTACGCCCCCAGGAAGTCGGCGCCGCTCGGCTGCTGTGCCTGCTGTGCCTGCTGTGCCTGCTGTGCCTGCTGTGCCTGCTGCGGCGCGTACTCCCCCAGATAGTTGGCGCCGCTCCCCTGCCCGTACTGAGCCGCCGCGAGGACGGGCTGACCGGTGCGGACGGCACGCCGGTAGGCGATCTTGCGCTTGATCTTGACGGCCCAGGACGCCACGACGGCGAGCACGATCAGGGCGAGCACCGTGATGTGCACCCAGTCGGGCAGGAACCCCAGCAAGGACTCGAATATCTGGGCCTTGACGGACGCCTGAGACAGACCTGCGGACATGACGGGCGTTCCCCTCCCCTGTTCCGCCCCCTGCGGAACCGAGAGCGGATCTTATCGGGCTGCGAGAGCCCGCTCGCCCGCTTTTCGCATGGCGTCCAGGGGGGCCGGGGCCAACCCCGTCATCAGCTCGACCTGGAGTACGGCCTGGTGCACCAGCAGGTCGAGGCCGCTGACGACGGCACCGCCGTACGCCGACCAGCGGGCGGCGAGTTCGGTCGGCCAGGGGTCGTAGAGGACATCGAAGAGGGCCGCCGGACGCTCCGGCACGGACCGGGCGAGGGCGTCGGTGACACCGGCCGGCGTGGTGCTGATCACCAGAGGGGCGCGCAGGCCCTGCTCTGCGTCCGCCCAGTCGGCGATGCGCACGGCGACGTCGAGCCGCTCCGCCCACTGCCGCATCTCGGCGGCCCGGACCTCGCTGCGCACGTACACGGCGATCTCGCCCGGGCAGATCCGGGACAGCGCGGCCAGCGCGGAGGAGGCGGTGGCGCCGGCTCCGAGAATCGCGGCGGAGTCGATCTGCTCGATGCCACGTTCGCGCAGGGCGGCGACGATGCCGGGGATGTCGGTGTTGTCGCCGACGCGTCGCCCGTCCTCGGTGAACACGACGGTGTTGACCGCCTCCACGGAGGCGGCGGTCTCGCTGACCTCGTCCAACAGGGGGATGACCGCCCGCTTCAGCGGCATGGTCAGCGACAGCCCGGCCCACTCGGGTCCGAGCTTCTCGACGAAGCCCTGCAGCGTCGCTTCGCCGACTTCGAAGCGGTCGTACGACCAGCCGGTCAGCCCGAGTTCCGCGTAGGCCGCACGGTGCAGGACCGGGGAGAGCGAGTGGGCGATGGGGCTGCCGAGCACCGCGGCCCGAGGGGCTTCAGTTGCCGGTGGTGGCATCGAACTTTTCCTTGAGCTTCTCGAACTGGGTGTACGTCTTGGCGAACTCGGTCTTGGTGTGGCCGTCGGTCGCCACGAAGTAGATCCAGCCCTCCTTCGTCGGCTTGAGAGCCGCCTGCAACGCGACATCCCCCGGGTTGCCGATGGGGCCGGGCGGCAGGCCCTTGTTCGTGTACGTGTTGTACGGGTCCTTGTTGCTGTTGATCTCGGACTCGCTGATGTGGATGTTGCTCTCGTTCTTCAGATAGTTGAAGGTCGAGTCGAACTGGAGCAGCTGGTTGGTCTCGGTGTTGGTCGGCTTGAGGCGGTTGTAGACCACCTCGGCCATCTTCCGGAAGTCGTCGTGGGTCTTGCCCTCGGCCTGGACGAGACTCGCGACGGTGATCAGCTGCCACGGGTTCTCGAGCCCGAGGCTCTCGGCCTTCTTTTTGACGCCGAGCTTCTCGTACGTCTGGGTGGCCCGCGCCACCATTTGCTTCAGCACGGCTTCGGGCTTCTGCCCCTTGCTGACGCCATAGCTGGAGGGATAGAGGAATCCTTCAAGCGGATCCTTGACGTCCGGGTGGTTCAGCGCCCAGGCGGGCAGGCCCAGTTTCTTGTAGTCCTTCTCGGCGACCTTGGCGGTGGTGCCCTGCTTGACGCCCAGCCGCTTGTCGATGAGGCGGTAGACGTCGGCGTTGCGCTTGCCCTCGGCAATGATCAGGTTGTCGCGACTCTTCGGACTGAGCATCAGTTCGACCGCACTTTCGGCCGACATTTGCTTCTGCAGCGTGTATACGCCGTCCTGGATGCTCTTGCCCTCGGGGTTGCCCTGCTGGGCCGCGACGAACGCGTCGACGCTCTTGACGACCCCCGCGTCCTTCAGCACCTGACCGATCTTGTACCCGAGTGCTCCCTCGGGGATCTCGACGGACACCTGCTGCCCGTTGCCCCCACCCGCGAAGTCCGGGGCGTCGCCGAAACGGTCCTGGTAGAACTGGTAGCCGAAGTAGCTGACGCCTGCCAGACCGCCGCCGAGGATCACGACGACCAGCAGGCAGGCCATGCCGTTGCGGCGCTTCTTCGGTTTGCCGCCGCCGCGCCCGCGCTTGTCCTCGCGCCCCCGGCGCTCCCCCGGCTCGTCGCCGTCGTCATCGTCGTCGCCGCCCGCGAAGAAGGCGTGTTCGCCCTGGTCGGGGCCGGGGTCCCAGTCGGTCTCCGGTTCCGGCGCGGGCTGCCCGGGCTCGACCCCTCGCCGGCCCGGCGGCTCCGGGGGCGGATACGCGTCGGGGGTGCCGTAGTAGTCCTGCTGCCCCCCGCCGTAGGTGCCGGCCTGCTGTCCGTACGGGTCCTGGGGGTCGCCGGGGTACGAGACCTGCTGGTGGGGGTCGTTGACCCAGCCACTGTTGTCGTACTGCTGCGGGTGGTAGCCCTGGGCCTGCTGATGTCCGGGGTCCTGCTGCGGGTGGTAGCCCTGGGCCTGCTGCTGGTGATAGCCCTGAGCCTGCTGGTGTCCTGGGTCCTGCTGCCCGGGGTACTGCTGGTGCCCCTGGGCCTGTGCCGCGTACTGCTGGTCGTACGGATACTGCTGCTGCGCCTGACCGTATCCGGACTGGTCGCCGGTGCCCCAGTCGCCGTACTGCTGCGGCTGCTGCGGCTGCTCTGGATAGTGCTGCGGCTGGCCGCCGTAGGGGGACTGCTGGCCGGGGTGGGCCTGCTGTCCCTCCCATCCGCCGTCCCCGTACAACGGGTCCTCCGGATGCCACGGTTCGGAGCCTTGGCCCCGGCCATACTCAGTCATCGATCCCCTAGAGCCGCGAGGCGGCGGTCACGCGGCTTCCGGCCCGGCTCCCGTCCCGCCTCTTGCTGTGCGGCGGCTGTTCGAATGCCGTCGCATCGCGCGGAACGTTACCGTATCGCGATCAGATGACCACTTCGACGCCTTCGCCGGGTGCTTTACCTGACACCCGTTCGGATTCGAGGGCCTGTTGCAGGATGATCACGGCTGCCGCCTGGTCGATGACAGCCCGGCCCTTCTTGGATTTCACGCCCGAGGCGCGCAGTCCCTGACTGGCCGTCACGGTCGTCATCCGTTCGTCCACGAGTCTCACCGGAACCGGGGAGATCATGCGGGCCAGTTCCTGGACGAAGCCCCGGACCTTCACCGCTGCCGGGCCCTCGCCGCCCTTGAGGGAGCGCGGCAGACCGACCACCACCTCGATGGGCTCGTACTCCTCGACGAGTTGCTTCAACCGTCGGTGAGCTGCGGGGATGTCACGCCCCGGGACCGTCTCCACCGGGGTGGCGAGGATCCCGTCGGGGTCGCACGAGGCGACCCCGATGCGGGCGTCCCCGACGTCGATCGCGAGTCGACGTCCTCTGCGCATGCTTTTCCGACCCGTCTCTTACTTGGCCGTCTCGGTGACCAGGCGCTCCACGGCGTCCACGGCGTCACCGATGGCGGCCGGGTTCTGGCCGCCGCCCTGGGCGACGTCCGGCTTGCCGCCACCGCCGCCGCCGAGGGTCTTGGCAGCCGTGCGGACCAGGTCCCCGGCCTTCAGGCCGCGCTCGCGGGCGGCCTCGTTGGTGGCGATGACCGTGAGCGGCTTGCCGTTCGCCACCGTGAAGAGGGCGACGACGGCGGCCCGCCCGCCCTGGATGCGTCCGCGCACGTCGAGGACCAGCTTGCGCAGGTCGT
Source organism: Streptomyces hawaiiensis (assembly GCF_004803895.1). NCBI lineage: Bacteria > Bacillati > Actinomycetota > Actinomycetes > Kitasatosporales > Streptomycetaceae > Streptomyces > Streptomyces hawaiiensis. The sequence continues at coordinate 1,666,377 of NZ_CP021978.1, forward strand.
CGGCGGTCGTGCCGTCCGGGACCTGGCCGGTCACGACAGCAATGCCACGGATGTCCTTGGCGGACTCGGCGAGACCGGCGGCGGCCTGGAGGACCTTCTCGGCGCGGAACTTCTCGATCTCCTTCTCGGCGTCCTTCAGCTTGCCGAGCATGGCGGAGACCTTCTCCGGGAGCTCCTCCGGACGGCCCTTGATCAGCTCCTGGAGCTGGGCGACGACCGTGTGCTCCCGGGCGAGGAAGTTGTAGGCGTCCACACCGACCAGGGCCTCGATCCGGCGGACACCCGAGCCGATGGACGATTCACCGAGCAGCTTGACCAGGCCGAGCTGGGCGGTGTTGTGCACGTGGGTGCCGCCGCACAGCTCCTTGGAGAAGTCGCCGATGGTGACCACGCGGACGCGTTCGCCGTACTTCTCGCCGAACTCGGCGATGGCGCCCTGCTTCTTGGCCTCGTCGATGCCCATGACGTCGGCGCGGACGTCGAGGTCGCGGGCGAGCACCTCGTTGATCTTCTGCTCTACGTCGGTCATCACGGCCGTCGGGACGGCGGACGGGGAGCCGAAGTCGAAGCGGAAGCGACCGGGCTGGTTCTCGGAACCGGCCTGGGCGGCCGTCGGGCCGAGGGCGTCACGCAGGGCCTGGTGAGTCAGGTGCGTGGCCGAGTGGGCGCGGGCGATGGCCTTGCGACGGCGGTCGTCGATGGAGGCCTGGGCCTTGGCTCCGACGGTCACCTCGCCGACCTGGACGACGCCCTTGTGGACGTAGACGCCCGGGACCGGCTTCTGGCAGTCGCGGATCTCGATGACGGCACCGGTGTCGACCTTGATGCGGCCGGTGTCGCCGATCTGGCCACCGCCCTCGGCGTAGAACGGCGTGCGGTCGAGGACGATCTCGACCTCGTCTCCCTCGGTGGCGGCCGGGGAGGAGGCGCCGTCGACGAGGATGCCGACGATCGTGGACTCGCTCTCGGTGTCGGTGTAGCCGATGAAGTCGGTGGCTCCGGCCTGGTCGGCGATCTCACGGTAGGCACCGGTGCCGGCGTGCCCGGTCTTCTTGGCCTGGGCGTCGGCCTTGGCGCGCTCGCGCTGCTCCTTCATCAGGCGCCGGAAGCCGTCCTCGTCCACGGAGAGGCCCTGCTCGGCGGCCATCTCCAGGGTGAGGTCGATCGGGAAGCCCCAGGTGTCGTGGAGCAGGAAGGCCTTGTCGCCGGGCAGGACGGTGCCGCCGGAGGCCTTGGTGTCGGTGACGGCCGTGTCGAGGATGTTGGTGCCGGCCTTCAGCGTCTTGAGGAAGGCGTTCTCCTCGGCGACGGCGACCTTCTCGATGCGCTCGCGGTCGGTGATGAGCTCGGGGTACTGCTGGCCCATCATCTCGATGACGGTGTCGATCAGGTCCTTCACGACCGGACCGGTGGCGCCGAGCAGGCGCATGTTGCGGATGGCGCGGCGCATGATGCGGCGCAGCACGTAGCCGCGGCCCTCGTTGCCGGGGGTGACGCCGTCGCCGATGAGCATCACGGAGGTGCGCATGTGGTCGGTGACCACGCGCAGGGAGACGTCCGAGTCGTGGGCGTCGCCGTAGCGGACGCCGGTCAGCTCGGTGGCCTTGTTGATGACGGCCATGGAGGTGTCGATCTCGTACATGTTCTGCACGCCCTGCAGAATCATGGCGAGGCGCTCCATGCCGAGGCCCGTGTCGATGTTCTTGCTCGGCAGGTCACCCAGGATCTCGAAGTTGTCCTTGCCGATGCCCTCGCCCCGCTCGTACTGCATGAAGACGAGGTTCCAGATCTCCACGTACCGCTCGTCGTTGACGGCGGGGCCGCCCTCGGCCCCGAACTCGGGGCCGCGGTCGTAGTTGATCTCGGAACACGGGCCGCAGGGGCCGGGGACGCCCATGGACCAGTAGTTGTCCTTCATGCCGAGGCGCTGGATGCGCTCCTTCGGCACACCGACGACCTCGTGCCAGATGCGCTCGGCCTCGTCGTCGTCCTTGTAGACGGTGATCCACAGGCGCTCGGGGTCGAGGCCGTAACCGCCCTTGTCCTGGGAGCCGGTGAGCAGCTCCCAGGCGAGCTTGATGGCGCCTTCCTTGAAGTAGTCGCCGAAGGAGAAGTTGCCGCACATCTGGAAGAACGTGCCGTGCCGGGTGGTCTTGCCGACCTCTTCGATGTCCGGCGTGCGCACGCACTTCTGCACGCTGGTGGCGCGGGCGTAGGGCGGCTTGACCTCACCAAGGAAGTAGGGCTTGAAGGGCACCATGCCGGCCGGGACGAGGAGCAGAGTCGGGTCGTCCGCGATGAGCGACGCCGAAGGGACGACGGTGTGACCGCGCTCCTCGAAGAAGCTCAACCAGCGGCGGCGAATCTCAGCCGACTCCATCAGTGGTCCTCATTCCGGTTGTACGGGTACGTCTGGTACGTCGAACCCTCGACGTACTTCGGGTCGTTGCGGTTCTCGATGGCGATGTGACGCCGGGGCGCGGGAAGCTCGGGATTCTCGTTGATCCCGAGGGCGTCGCCCAGTTCGGCCTCCCGCACGGCCATGTTGTCCCGGACGTCGAGCGCGAAGCCCACGGCACGGTCCTTGATGCGGTGGCCGGCCTCGATCGCCTTGTTGCCGGCGGTTCTGGCGAGGCTCTCGGGGGTCAGCTGCTTCAGCTTGCGATTGACCTTGGTGGTGGCCCACACACCGGCGGCGACGCCCGTGGTGAACCAGAACGTACGGCGGAACATCGCTGGCTCTCAGTCCCTCTTCCCTCGGGCGCTGCGCCGGGTGACCGTGCGGCCCACGATCACGCTACGCCTGGGCGCCTTGGCGGGCACGTCCTCCTTGCGGCCGCCGAGGGCCCGGCGCACGCCGTAGCCGAAGGCCGCGACCTTGACCAGGGGGCCGCCGAAGGTGGAGGCGACGGTGGTCGACAGCGCGGAGGCGTTCGACGTGACCTCCTGGACGTCGGAGGCGATCGAGTCGACCCGGTCGATCTGGGTCTGCGCGGAGCGCACCGTCGCGGAGGCGTCGGCCAGCAGCGGGACGGCCTGGTCGGTCACTTCCGCCACGAGCTTGGTGGTCGCCTTGAGCGTCTGGGCCACCCTCGCCAGCGCGACGGCGAGGAAGGAGACCAGGATCGCCCAGAAGACGGCCACCAGGATCCCGGCAACCTCTCCACCGGACACTGTGTGCACCCGCTCCCTGAAACGTGCCTGAACATCAAAAAGTCGTGCGACGAGCCTATCGCGCCGGGGGTGGCGCTCCGTACCGGATTACCGCCCGGGCGTGGGCCGATCGCGAAAGCCCGCCGCCTCGCCCGCCGGGAAGGGCGGGGAGACGACGGGCTGAAGTACCGCGTGCCTGCCGGGGATCAGCGGGCGTAGTACTCGACGACGAGCTGCTCGTCGCAGATCACCGGGATCTCCTTGCGGTTCGGCTCACGGTCCAGGCGGAACGCCAGGGACTTGAGGTTCACCTGGAGGTAGCGCGGGATCTCACCGTCGGGGGCGAAGCCACCCTCACGAGCGATCGTGAAGAGGGTCTTCTCCTTGGAGCGCTCGCGGACCTGCACCACGTCGTCCGGACGGACACGGAAGGAGGGCTTGTCGACCTTCTTGCCGTTGACCGCGATGTGGCCGTGGACGACCATCTGACGGGCCTGGTAGATCGTGCGGGCGATGCCCGAACGCAGGACCAGGGCGTCGAGACGGCGCTCCAGCTCGATGACCAGGGCCTCACCGGTCTTGCCCTGGGTCTTGGCGGCACGCTCGTAGGCGCGGACGAGCTGGCGCTCGGACACGTCGTACTGCGCGCGCAGGCGCTGCTTCTCGAGCAGACGGACCTTGTAGTCCGAGTTCTGCTTGCGGCCGCGGCCGTGCTCACCGGGCGGGTAGGGGCGGGCCTCGAAGTACTTGACGGCCTTCGGGGTCAGCGCGATGCCGAGGGCACGCGACTTCTTGACCTTGGGGCGGGACTGGTTCGCCACAGTTTTTCGCTTTCCTTGTATCGGCTTGTCAGGGTTGAGGGAGGTCGCATCCGCAGCCGGGGAAACCCGCCTCGGTCCTGGTGGACCTCGGTGGGCAGCCGCTCCCCTGGTCTGGGCACATACGTGCAGCACGCGAGTGGCCCACCGACCGGTCCCGTCGTGCGACGCGTGGTGGTGGGCTGCCCGCGACACCGTTCGACGGTGCGCGACGCTCCTGGAGCCGATCCCGGAGGATCGGGCTCCGGCCGACTGTCCCGTTCTGACTGCACGGGACGCGGCACTCCGGACGAGTTTACAGGGTGCTCAGGACCGCTTTCGACCGAGGTTCTTCCGGGTCCACTCCACCGCGTCCGCGTAGCGGGCCTCCGCGCCGTGCCGGGTCGGCTCGTAGTACTCGCGGTCCTTCAGCTCGTCCGGGGCGTACTGCTGGGCCGCGATGCCCTCGTGCAGGTCGTGCGGGTAGACGTAGCCCTGGCCGTGGCCGAGCTTGGTCGCGCCCTTGTAGTGGCTGTCGCGCAGGTGCGCGGGGACGGGCCCGGCCAGGCCCTTGCGGACGTCCTCCAGGGCGGCGCCGATCGCGGTGGTCGCGGCGTTGGACTTGGGCGCCAGGGCGAGGGCGATCGTGGCGTGGCTGAGGGTGAGGGCGGCCTCGGGGAAGCCGATCATGGCGACGGCCTGGGCGGCGGCGACCGCCGTCTGCAGAGCGGTCGGGTCGGCCAGGCCGATGTCCTCGCTGGCGGAGATCATCAGGCGCCTCGCGATGAAGCGGGGGTCCTCGCCGGCCTCGATCATCCGGGCCAGGTAGTGCAGGGCGGCGTCGACGTCGGAGCCGCGGATGGACTTGATCAGGGCGCTGGCCACGTCGTAGTGCTGGTCGCCGTCTCGGTCGTATTTCACGGCGGCCCGGTCGACCGTCTCCTCCAGGGTGGTCAGGCCGATCTCCGCCTCGCCCTTGTCGAGGGCGGCCCCGGCGGCCGCCTCCAGGGCGGTCAGGGCGCGGCGGGCGTCACCGCCGGCGATGCGCAGGAGGTGGCTCTCGGTCTCCTCGGGCAGGGTGACGGCACCCTTGAGGCCGCGCTCGTCGGTGAGGGCGCGCCGGATGAGGCCCTTGACGTCGTCGTCCGTGAGCGGTTCGAGGGTGAGCAGCAGGGAGCGGGACAGCAGGGGCGAGATCACCGAGAAGTACGGGTTCTCGGTCGTCGCCGCGATGAGCGTCACCCAGCGGTTCTCGACGGCCGGGAGCAGGGAGTCCTGCTGGGCCTTGCTGAAGCGGTGGATCTCGTCGAGGAAGAGGACGGTTTCCTTGCCGTACCCGCCGGAGGCGCGGCGGGCGCCGTCGATGACCGCGCGGACCTCCTTGACGCCGGCGGTGATCGCCGACAGTTCCACGAAGCGGGCGTCGGTGGCCTTGGAGACGACGTAGGCGAGGGTGGTCTTGCCGGTGCCGGGCGGGCCCCAGAGGAGCACGGAGGAGACGCCGGCCGGGCCGGAGGCGCCCTCGCCGACCAGTCTGCGCAGGGGTGAGCCCGGCTTCAGCAGATGGCGCTGGCCCACGACCTCGTCGAGGGTGCGCGGGCGCATCCGCACGGCCAGGGGGCTGCTGGACGGCTCCTTCTCCTGGCGTTCTTCGGCTGCGGCGGTGAACAGGTCGGGCTCCACGTCAGAAACCCTAAGTCACGGCACTGACAGTCCGCCCCGGGGACCGCGACGGGCCCGGATCAGCTGAGCCAGAAGTCCCACCAGCGGGTCAGGATCAGCATGCCGATGATCCCGATGTGCAGCACGGGCATGACCCACGTGAACTCGCCGAAGAAGCTCTTGAGCCAGCTCGGGGCGGGCAGGAAGCCCTTGCGGATGTTGAACGACGTCACGTACCAGAACATCAGGATCGTGGCGACCCAGGCCAGGCTGCACCACAGGCAGAGCGCGTTGATCCGGTACAGGGACTGGAACATCAGCCAGGCGCAGAAGACCACGCCGAAGAGGCAGCCGGCGTTGAAGGTGAGCCAGTACCAGCGCGGGAAGCGGGCGCGGGCGAGCAGGCTCATGCCGACACCGATGACGATGCCGTAGGCGACCAGGCCGAGCATCGGGTTCGGGAAGCCGAAGACCGCGGCCTGCTTGCTCTCCATGACGCTGCCGCAGGAGACGACGGGGTTGAGGCTGCAGCCGGGCGTGAACGTCGTCCCCGCGACCTTGGCCTCGAGGATCTTGAACTTGTCGATCGTGATGACCCACGCGGCGAGCAGTCCGGCCGCGCCGGTGATCACCAGCAGCAGGGCGAGGGCCCGGCTGCCGCCCTCCGCGTGGGGTGCGATCTCGGCGCGCTCCGGCTTGGGCTCCATGGAGACGTCCTTGACTGTCGTCTTGCTCATCACGCCGATTCCGTCACTTGAGACCTGACCATCTTCGGGCAGGGCCATTGTGCCGCACCGGTGCCCGCGTCCACCGTTCAGTGGACATAAGGATGTCCGCCCGGTCGTCCCTGAGGGGTGTGTTCCGGCCGACGCTCGTCGCATGACAGCACAGGAGTACGAACTCGCCGTGGACGTGCGGGGGCTGATCAAGCGCTACGGGGGCGTGACCGCCGTCGACGGAATCGATCTCGGCATCCGGCGGGGCGAGGTGTTCGGCCTGCTCGGGCCCAACGGCGCGGGCAAGAGCACCACGGTGGAGATCCTCCAGGGCAACCGCGACCGGGACGCGGGCGAGGTGTCCGTGCTGGGGTCGGACCCGGCGACCGGCACGCGCGCGTGGCGTTCCCGGGTCGGGATCGTCTGGCAGGACGAATCCGCGCCCGCCGAGTTGACGGTCCGGGAGACCGTGCGGCACTTCGCCGGCTACTACCCCCGGCCGCGGGACCCGGAGGAGGTCATCGCCCTGGTCGGTCTGGAGGCGAAGGCGGAGAGCCGGATCAAGGCGCTGTCGGGCGGCCAGCGCAGGCGTCTGGACGTGGCGCTCGGCGTCATCGGAGGCCCCGACCTGCTGCTCCTGGACGAGCCGACGACCGGCTTCGACCCGGCGGCCCGGCGGCAGTTCTGGTCGCTGATCCGCGCCCTGGCCGACGACGGCACGACGATTGTGCTGACCACGCACTACCTGGAGGAGGCGGAGGCCCTCGTGCACCGGCTGGCCATCGTCGCCAAGGGCCGGATCGTCGCCGAGGGCGATCCCGGAACCCTGCGGGAGCGGTACGGCACCGAGGCCACCGTCGCGTGGACCGAGCCGGACGGCACCCCGCGCGCGGAGCGCACCGGGACGCCGACCCGGACCGTCACCGAACTCACGCATCGCTTCGGCGGCGAGATCCCGGGGCTGACGGTGAGCCGCCCCACGCTGGAGGACGTCTACCTCCGGCTGACCGGACAGTCCCAGGAGGAGGCACGGTGAGCACGACCGTCGTACGGGAGCGCGGTGAGGTCGGCGTCGGACGGCTGCCCGGCGCGTGGGGGCTCGGGCTGCGGCGGGGCGCCCTGGAGATCAGGCAGTTCTTCCGCCAGCGCGACCAGGTGGTGTTCACGTTCGCCTTCCCGGTGGTCCTCCTGTTCCTGTTCGCGTCGATCTTCCGGGACGACGTGGAGGGCGCGGGTATCACCGCCTCGCAGCTGTACGTGCCGGCGATGATGGCCGCCGGGATCATGTCGACGAGCTTCCAGGCGCTCGGCATCTCGATCGCGATCGAGCGGGAGGACAAGGTGCTGCGCCGGCTGCGGGGCACGCCGATGCCGCCGGCGGCCTACTTTCTCGGCAAGATCTGGCTGGTTCTCTTCACCGGTCTGCTGGAGACGGCGATCCTCCTCCTCGTCGGCACGACCTGCTACGGCGTGGACCTGCCCGCGGACGCGGGCCGCTGGTTCGACCTGGCGTGGATCTTCGTGCTGGGCATCACCGCCTGTGCTCTGCTCGGCATCGCGATCAGCTCGGTCCCGAGCTCCGCGAACAGCGCGAGTTCGGTGGTCGTCCTGCCCTTTCTGGTGCTGCAGTTCATCTCCGGGGTGTACATCGCCATCGGCACCATCCCGGACTGGATGCTGACCATCGGCGCGCTCTTCCCGCTGAAGTGGATGTGCCAGGGGCTGCGCGGGGTGTTCCTGCCGGAGTCCGCGCAGGTGCTGGAGCAGGCGGGGAGCTGGGAGCCGGGGCGCGTGGCTCTGGTGCTGGCCGCCTGGTGCGTCGGAGGATTGGCCCTGTGTCTGCTGACGTTCCGCTGGAAGGACCGGCGCGCCGGATGAGCGATGCCGCGAGCGCCTACCACTGGGAGCGCTCGTTCCGGCTCTGGGACACGTACTTCGCGCTGATCTGGGTGGCCACGGTGGCCTATGTGCTGGCCACGGAGCAGCCCGGCTGGCCGCTGCGCGCGGTCGCGGCGGCGCTGCTCGTGCCGCTCGTCCCGCTGTACGTGGTGGCCGGGCGGCGTCTGATCCGGGGCGATCCGCCCGACCAGCGGCAGGCGATCGGCTATCTGGCGGCGGCGCTGGCGCTGTTCCTGCCGTCGGCGGTGCTCGCCGGTGAGACGCGGGTGCTGACCTTCGCCCTGATCCCGCAGTGCTTCATGACGCTGCGGTTGCGGTCGGCGCTGGTGGCGGTGGCCGTGATGAACCTAGTGCCCGTGGCGGGCTGGGCGCTGCTGTGGTGGCCCGGAGCGCGGGAGGTGGCCTTCGACGTGCTGTTCTCGGTGGTCACCCTGGTGTTCTCGGTGGCCGTCGGCAGCTGGGTCATCCGGATCATCGAGCAGAGCCAGGAGCGGGCGGAGTTGATCGCGGAGCTGGACGCGAGCCGCCATGAGGTCGGCCGGTTGTCCGAGGCCCATGGGGCGCTGGCCGAGCGGGAGCGGCTGGCTCGGGAGATCCACGACACGCTGGCGCAGGGGTTCACCAGTGTGGTGATGCTGATCCAGGCGGTCGAGGCGGAGCTGGAGCACGACGTGCCCGAGGCACGGCGTCATCTGCGGCTGATGGACGAGACCGCCCGGCAGAACCTCGCCGAGGCCCGGGCCCTGGTCGCCGGGGGCGCGCCGGCCGACCTGGAGGGCGCGTCCCTGCCGGACGCGCTGCGGCGGCTCGCCGCGCGCCATGACGCGGTGCTGGAGGTGACCGGCCCGGTCCGCACGCTGCCCGCCGGCCCGGAGGTGGTCGCGCTGCGCGCCTGCCAGGAGGCGCTGGCGAACGCCCGTAAGCACGCGGGGGCTTCGGTGGCGGTCGGCGTGTCACTGGCGTACGCCGACGACTCGCTGACGGTGTCGGTACGGGACGACGGCCGCGGGTTTGATCCCGCTGCCGTCCGCGGCGGGTACGGTCTCGCGGGGCTGCGGGCCCGGGCCGCCGAGGTGGGTGGCACCGCCGAGGTGCGCAGCGCCCCGGGGGACGGCACGGACGTGACCGTCCGGCTGCCGGTCGTGAGGAGGCGGACACCGTGATCCGGATCATCCTGGCCGACGACCATCCCGTCGTGCGGGAGGGGCTGCGGGCGATGCTCAGTGCGGAGTCCGACCTGGAGGTCGTCGCCGACGCGTCCAGCGGGCCGCAGGCGGAGGCGCTGGCGGCGGAGCTGCGGCCGGACATCGTGCTGATGGACCTGCGGATGCCGGGTGGCTCGGGCGTGGACTCCATCGTGCGGATGGCCGGGGCCGGGCTCCCCTGCCGGGTGGTGGTCCTGACGACGTACGAGACGGACCGGGACATCCTGCGAGCGGTGGAGGCAGGGGCCGCGGGCTACCTGCTGAAGGACCTGCCGCGGGCGGAGCTGGCGGAGGCCGTGCGGGCCGCTGCGCGCGGCGAGACGGTCCTGGCCCCGTCGGTGGCGGCCCGGCTCGTCGACCAGCTGAGGACGAGGCCGGAACGGCCACGGCTGTCGGAACGCGAGACGGCCGTGCTGCGGCTGGTGGCCGAGGGCTGCACGAACGCGGAGATCGGACGCAGGTTGTACATCGGGGAGTCGACGGTGAAGACGTATCTGCTGCGGGTCTTCGGCAAGTTGGGAGTGGACGACCGGACCGCGGCCGTCACCAGCGCGATGCGGTACGGGCTGCTGGAGCAGTGAGGAAGGCGCCGGGCAACCGGCGCCTTCCCTGTGTGCCGGCTGCTCAGCCGAGCCGGGCTTCCAGCTCGGCGACGATCTCGTTCACGCCCACCGCCGTCTGCTCGCCCGACTCCATGTCCTTGAGCTGGACGACGCCGTCGGCGAGGTCGCGTTCGCCGGCGACGACCGTGTAGCGGGCGCCGCTGCGGTTGGCGTTCTTCATCGCGCCCTTGAGGCCCTTGGCGCCGTAGGAGAAGTCGGCAGCGATGCCGTTCTTGCGCAGCTCCGTGACCTTGGCGAACAGGACCCGGCGGGCCTCCTCGCCGAGCGGGACGGCGAACACACTGGTGGTGGCGGGCAGTTCGAGCTCGACGCCCTCCGCCTCCAGGGCGAGGACAGTGCGGTCAACGCCGAGGGCCCAGCCGACGGACGGCAGCGCGGGGCCGCCGATCATCTCGGACAGGCCGTCGTAGCGGCCACCGCCGCCCACCGCGGACTGCGAGCCGAGGCCGTCGTGGACGAACTCGAAGGTGGTGCGGGTGTAGTAGTCCAGGCCCCGGACCAGCTTCGGGTCGTCCTCGAAGGAGACGCCCGCCGCCGTGATCAGCTCGCGTACCTCCTCGTGGTACGCCTTGCACGCGTCGCACAGGTAGTCGCGCAGCAGCGGCGCGTCCCCGAGCTGCTTCTGGACCGACTCGCGCTTGTCGTCCAGGACGCGCAGCGGGTTGATCTCCGCACGCCGCAGGGTGTCCTCGTCCAGGTCCAGACCGCGCAGGAACTCCTGCAGCGCCGACCGGTAGACGGGGCGGCACTCCTGGTCGCCCAGGCTGTTGAGCAGGATCCGGAAGTTACTCAGGCCCAGCGAGCGGTACGCCTGGTCGGCCAGGATGAGCAGCTCGGCGTCCAGCGCCGGGTCCTCCGCGCCGATCGCCTCGGCACCGACCTGGGAGAAGTGGCGGTAGCGGCCCTTCTGGGGACGCTCGTAGCGGTAGTACGAGCCGGAGTACCAGAGCTTGACCGGGAGGTTGCCGGCCTTGTGCAGGTTGGCCTCCAGCGCCGCGCGCAGGACGGACGCGGTGCCTTCGGGGCGCAGGGCGAGCCGGTCGCCGCCCTTGGTCTCGAAGGCGTACATCTCCTTGGTGACGATGTCGGTGGACTCGCCGACCCCGCGCGCGAAGAGCTCGACGTTCTCGAAGCCCGGCGTCTCGATGTAGCCGTAGCCGGAGTCGCGCAGCGGAGCGGCGATCGCCTCACGGACGGCGAGGTACTTGGCGCTGTCCGGCGGGATCAGGTCGTAGGTGCCCTTGGGGGCCTTGAAGGTGCTCACGGAAGGTCTCGTCACATTCCTCGTCGGGGAGCCGGGGATGCTCCCTGGCCGGCCGCCACCTGCCGCAGATACGGGTTGGTGGCGCGCTCCTGGCCGATGGTCGTCTGGGGGCCGTGGCCGGACAGCACCACGGTCGAGTCCTCGAGCGGCAGGCACACGCGGGCCAGCGAGTCGAGCATCTCGGCCATGTCACCGCCGGGCAGGTCGGTGCGTCCGATGGAGCCGGCGAACAGCAGGTCGCCCGAGAAGAGGAGCGGCGGGATGTCCGCCGCCTCGGGCATGCCGAAGGTCACCGACCCCTTGGTATGGCCGGGCGCGTGCGCGACGGACAGCTCCAGGCCCGCCAGCTCCAGCTTCGCCCCGTCGGCCAGCTCCTTGACGTCGTCGGGCTCCCCCACGGTCAGCTCGCCCATCAGCGGCATCCCGATGGAGCGGCCGAGCGCCTTCTCGGGGTCGCTCATCATGTACCGGTCGTCGGGGTGGATCCAGGCCGGCACGTCGTGCGCGCCGCACACCGGGACGACCGAGGCGACGTGGTCGATGTGGCCGTGGGTGAGGACGACGGCGACGGGCTTGAGCCGATGCTTGGCGATCGCTTCGGCGACGCCGTCGGCGGCCTGATGGCCGGGGTCGATGATCACGCACTCCTCACCGGCGGCGGGGGCGACGAGGTAGCAGTTCGTCCCCCAGGCCCCGGCGGGGAACCCGGCAATGAGCACGATCGTCCTTCGTTGTGTCGATACGGGCGGCTACGGCTGCTCACAGAGCCTACCGGCGCTGCCGATTCCTCAGCGAACCCATATACGGTACGGGGCACACGCAGGCGGTCGGCACACAGGACGCACGCGTACCGGTCGACGTTCGAGACCCATGAGGAGAGAACCCGGTGGTCAGCCAGGAACAGCGGCGGCGTCAGCTCGCCCGGGAGAAGTTCTTGCGGCAGCAGCAGCGACGCACGGACGCGCGACGCAAGGCCCGTATCCGCAACTCCGTGATCGCTTCGGCTCTCGGTGTGATCGTGGTGCTCTCGGTGACGGTCTTCCTGACCAAGCCGTTCGAGGACAACGGCAAGACGGAGAACGCGAACGCGGACGTCACGCCGAGCGCCACTCCCAGCAAGGCCCCGGATCCGTGCGAGAAGCCGGCCCCGGGCAAGGTCAAGTCGGAGACCTGGAAGAAGGAACCGGCGATGACCATCGACGAGTCGGCGAAGTACACGATGAAGCTGGACACGACATGCGGCGAGATAGACGTCGCGCTGAAGGCGTCAGCGGCCCCGCACACCGTCAACTCGTTCAACTTCCTGCTCGCCAAGGGCTACTTGGACCACAGCAAGTGCCACCGGCTCACGAGCCAGGGCATTTACGTCCTGCAGTGCGGCGACCCGAAGGGCACCGGCATGGGCGGACCGGGCTACACCATCCCGGACGAGAACCTCAAGGACAAGAGCCTCAAGGGCGGGATGTACCCGGCGGGCACGGTCGCGATGGCGAACCAGTACAACGCCCAGACGAAGCAGGGCCGCAACAGCGGCGGCAGCCAGTTCTTCCTCGTCTACCAGGACAGTCAGCTGCCGGCCGACTACACACCGTTCGGAACGGTGTCCGAGGCGGGCATGAAGGTCCTGAAGAAAATCGCCGACGCCGGAGCACAGGCCCCAGACCCTCAGACGGGCAATACGGCACCCAACGCGACGGTCGTGATCAACAAGGCCACGATCACGAAATCCTGACCCCTCAACTGCGAAATTTCGGTCGCGCGGGATGCGGACAGGCCCCCCGCCGGTCGCCTATGTTGGCCGTGACGAAACTGTGGACGATGCCCGGGGGAGCTGAGGCGACTCGCTGGCATCATGTGGAGGAGGCGCTGTGAGCAGCGACCCGTGGGGCCGCGTCGACGAGACGGGGACCGTGTACGTGCGTACGGCCGACGGCGAGCAGGTCGTCGGTTCCTGGCAGGCAGGCTCCCCCGAGGAGGCGCTGGCCTATTTCGAGCGCAAGTACGAGGGCCTGGTTGTCGAGATCGGCCTCCTCGAGAAGCGAGTGAAGACCACCGACCTGTCGGCGAAGGACGCCCAGGCTGCCATCGACCACATCCGTGAGCAGGTCGACGCTCATCACGTGGTGGGCGACCTGGACGCCCTGCGGGTCCGGCTGGACAAGCTCGTGGAGCTGGTGGAGGCGCGCCGCGAGGAGCGCAAGGCGCAGCGCGCGAAGCAGTCCGACGAGGCACGCCACGCCAAGGAGGCGCTGGTCGCCGAGGCGGAGGAGCTGTCGCAGTCCGACCAGTGGCGGGCCGCCGGTGAGCGGCTGCGGGCCCTGGTGGACACCTGGAAGGGCCTGCCGCGCCTGGACCGCAAGTCCGACGACGAGCTGTGGCACCGGTTCTCGCACGCGCGGTCGGCGTTCTCCAAGCGGCGCAAGCAGCACTTCGCGCAGCTGGACGCGCAGCGCGAGGAGGCCCGCAAGACCAAGGAGCGGCTGGTCTCCGAGGCCGAGGCGCTGTCGAACTCGACGGACTGGGGCGTGACGGCGGCGCGCTACCGCGAGCTGATGTCCGAATGGAAGGCCGCCGGCCGTGCCCAGCGCGAGCACGAGGACGACCTGTGGAACCGCTTCCGCGGCGCCCAGGACGTCTTCTTCGCGGCCCGCAGCTCGGTCTTCGCGGAGCGGGACGCCGAGCAGTCGGAGAACCTCAAGCTCAAGGAGGAGCTGGCCGAGGAGGCCGAGAAGCTCCTGCCGATCACGGACCTGAAGGCGGCCCGCGCCGCGTTCCGGAACGTGAACGAGCGCTGGGAGGCCATCGGCCATGTGCCGCGCGACGCCCGGCCCAAGGTCGAGGGCCGGATGCACGCGGTCGAGCGGGCCATCCAGGAGGCCGAGGAGGCCGAGTGGCGCCGGACGAACCCGGAGGCACGCGCGCGTGCCGAGGGCCTGACCGGCCAGCTCCAGGCCGCCGTGGACAAGCTACGGGGCCAGATCGAGCAGGCCCGCGCGCAGGGCAACAACGCCAGGGCCGACAAGCTCCAGCGTGAGCTCGACGGCCGCCAGGCGCTGCTGGACCAGGCGCTGAAGGGTCTGCAGGAGTTCGGAGGCTGAGCAGTCGGTCGACAGGGGCTCCCGTACACGCCGTACGGGAGCCCCTTTCGTGTGGTCGTGTGCGACGGGCGGCTACGACCTGCTGCGCGCCGACGTCACTCGGTACACGTCGTAGACGCCCTCCACGCCCCGGACCGCCTTGAGCACATGGCCGAGGTGCTTCGGGTCGCCCATCTCGAAGGTGAAGCGGGAGGTGGCAACGCGGTCGCGGGAGGTCTGGACGGCCGCGGAGAGGATGTTGACGTGCTGGTCGGACAGCACACGGGTGACGTCCGAGAGCAGCCGGGAGCGGTCCAGGGCCTCGACCTGGATGGCGACCAGGAAGACCGAGGACTGGGTGGGCGCCCACTCGACCTCGAGGATGCGCTCGGGCTCCCGGGACAGTGAGTCGACGTTCACGCAGTCGCTGCGGTGAACCGATACGCCACTGCCGCGGGTGACGAAGCCGATGATGGGGTCGCCCGGGACGGGTGTACAGCAGCGGGCCAGCTTGACCCACACGTCGTCGACGCCCTTGACGACGACGCCCGGGTCGGCGCTGGAGCGGCGCTTGCGGCTGCGGCCGGGGGCCGGCGGGACCGACTCGTCGATCTCCTCGGTGGCGGCCTCCTCGCCGCCCAGGGCCTGGACCAGTTTCTGCACGATGTTCTGTGCGGAGACGTGGCCCTCGCCGATCGCCGCGTACAGCGCGGAGATGTCGGCGTAGCGCATCTCGTGCGCGAGGGTCACCAGGGAGTCGCCGGTCAGGATGCGCTGGATCGGCAGGTTCTGCTTGCGCATCGCGCGGACGATGGAGTCCTTGCCCTGCTCGATCGCCTCGTCGCGGCGTTCCTTGGAGAACCAGGCCCGGATCTTGTTGCGGGCACGCGGTGACTTGACGAAGCCGAGCCAGTCGCGGGAGGGACCGGCGCCGGCCGCCTTGGAGGTGAAGACCTCCACCAGGTCGCCGTTGTCGAGGGTGGACTCCAGCGGGACCAGCCGGCCGTTGACGCGGGCGCCTATCGTGCGGTGCCCGACCTCGGTGTGCACCGCGTAGGCGAAGTCGACCGGGGTGGCCCCGGCCGGGAGCGCTATGACGTCGCCCTTGGGGGTGAAGACGAAGACCTCGTTGCGGGAGAGGTCGAAGCGCAGGGACTCCAGGAACTCGCCCGGGTCCTCGGTCTCCTTCTGCCAGTCCAGGAGCTGCCGCAGCCAGGCCATGTCGTTGAGGTGGTCGTCCTTGCCCTTGCCGGACGACTTGGGGGCGTCGGAGCGCACCTTCGAGGCGCCGGCGACGGCCTCCTGCTTGTACTTCCAGTGCGCGGCGATGCCGTACTCGGCGCGGCGGTGCATGTCGAACGTGCGGATCTGCAGCTCGACCGGTTTGCCGCCGGGGCCGATGACCGTCGTGTGCAGCGACTGGTACATGTTGAACTTGGGCATCGCGATGTAGTCCTTGAACCGGCCGGGGACCGGGTTCCATCGCGCGTGCACCGTGCCGAGGGCCGCGTAGCAGTCGCGGACGGTGTCCACGAGGACGCGGATGCCCACCAGGTCGTAGATCTCCGCGAAGTCCCGGCCGCGGACGATCATCTTCTGGTAGACGCTGTAGTAGTGCTTGGGGCGGCCGGTGACGGTCGCCTTGATGCGGGCCGCCCGCAGGTCCTGCTGGACCTCGTCGGTGACGATCGCGAGGTACTCGTCGCGCTTCGGGGCGCGCTCGGCGACCAGGCGGACGATCTCGTCGTACATCTTGGGGTAGAGGATCGCGAAGGCGAGGTCCTCCAGCTCCCACTTGATGGTGTTCATGCCCAGGCGGTGGGCGAGCGGCGCGTAGATCTCCAGGGTCTCGCGCGCCTTCTTCTCCTGCTTCTCGCGCTTGAGGTAGCGCATGGTGCGCATGTTGTGCAGGCGGTCGGCGAGCTTGATGACCAGGACGCGCGGGTCCTTGGCCATGGCGACGACCATCTTGCGGACGGTCTCGGCCTGCGCGGCCTCGCCGAACTTGACCTTGTCGAGCTTGGTGACGCCGTCGACGAGCAGGGTGACGACGTCGCCGAAGTCGCGGCGCAGGTCGTCCAGGCCGTACTCGGTGTCCTCGACCGTGTCGTGCAGCAGGCCGGCCATCAGCGTGGCCGGATCCATGCCCAGCTCGGCGAGGATGGTCGTCACGGCGAGGGGGTGCGTGATGTACGGGTCGCCGCTCTTGCGCTTCTGGCCGCGGTGCCAGCGCTCGGCGACCTGGTAGGCGCGCTCGATCTGGCGGAGCGTCGACGTCTCGATCTTCGGGTCGTTGCCGCGCACTATCCGCAGCAGCGGCTCCAGCACCGGGTTGTACGGGTTCGCGCGCTGCACACCGAGCCGGGCCAGACGGGCGCGGACGCGGTTGGAGGAGCCGGAGCGGGCCGGCTGTCCGGCGCCCTGACGCACCGCGGGCGGGTTGGGCTTGGGCCGCGTCTGCTCGGCGGGCTTGTCGACCGGTGCCGCCTGGGCGTGCTCGACCGGCCCGCGGGTGTCGTTCTTCGCGTGGGGCGCGTTCGGCGCGGGCTTCGCCGCGGCTGCCGAGGCGGACTCGGGCTTGGCGGCGGTCAGGTGCTGGGCCTCGTCTGGCAAGAGGGCTCCTCGTGCGCGATCCGGGTCCCCCGGTCAGGCTCCGGACCCCCATGGTAGCGATCCTGAGCCCAAGGATCGCCTTCAGGCCAATGTGAGGACCGTCTACCCCGGAAACGCACGAGGCGGGCACCGGCTCCTCCGGGCCCGCCTGCGCGGTGTCGTGCCGGTGTCCACCGGCCCGCTACGCGGTCGCTAGACCGTGAGCAGCGCCTCCAGCGGGGCACCGTTCAGCGCCGGCTCCAGGCGGGCGCGGCCGCTCAGGAAGCCGAGCTCCATGAGGACGGCGAGACCGGCGACCTCGGCGCCGGCCCGGCGGATGAGCTGGACCGAGGCCTCGGCGGTGCCGCCGGTGGCGAGCACGTCGTCGACGATCAGGACGCGGTCCTCGGCGGCGAGGTCCTCGGCGTGCACCTCGATCTCCGCGGAGCCGTACTCCAGGTCGTAGGCCTGGGCGAGGGTGGCTCCGGGGAGCTTGCCCGCCTTGCGTACGGGGATGAAGCCGAGGCCGGCGCGGACGGCGACCGGGGCGCCGAGGATGAAGCCGCGGGCCTCCAGGCCGACGACCTTGGTGGCGCCGGTGCGCTCGGCGATCTCGGCGAGGGCGTCGGTCAGGGCGGTGAACGCCGCCGGGTCCGCCAGGAGCGGGGTGATGTCCTTGAACATCACGCCCGGCTCCGGGTAGTCGGCCACGTCGCGGATGCGGCTGAGCAGCAGCTCCCTGATGTCGGTCATCGGCGCTTCCCCGAGGGGCGACCGCGGCCGCGGCTGCGGGAGGCCGGCTGGTTGCGCGGCCCGACCACCGCGGGTGCGGCGTCGTCCTCGGGCTCGTCGGCGTACGCCTCCTCGTCGTGGACCTCGCTCTCGCCCTGGGCGGCGGACTGCGCCCGCTTGGCCAGGACGCGCTTCTTCAGTGCCTTCATCGCCGGCTCGCGCTCCTTGAGGTCGGCGACGAGCGGCGTGGCGATGAAGATCGAGGAGTACGCACCGGCGGCGAGGCCGACGAACAGCGACAGCGAGATGTCGTTCAGCATGCCGGCGCCGAGGACGCCGCCGCCGATGAACAGCAGGCCGGCGACCGGCAGCAGCGCGACCACCGTGGTGTTGATGGAGCGGACCAGGGTGCTGTTGATCGACCGGTTGGCGACGTCGCTGTAGGTCCAGCGGGTCTGCTTGGTGAGGTCCTTCGTCTGTTCCTTGAGGCTGTCGAAGACCACGACCGTGTCGTAGAGCGAGTAGCCGAGGATGGTCAGCAGACCGATCACCGTGCCCGGTGTGACCTCGAAGCCGACCAGGGCGTAGATGCCGACCGTGATGGTGATGTCGTGGATCAGGGCGACGAACGCCGCGACGGCCATCCGCCACTCGAAGGCGATCGCCAGGTAGATCACGACTAGGACCAGGAAGATGCCGAGGCCCTGCCAGGCCTTGTTGGCGATCTGCTCGCCCCAGCTGGGGCCGACCAGCTCGGCGTTGATCTGCTCCGAGTCGATCTTGAGGTCGTCGGCGAGCGTGCTCTTGATCTCGTTCGCGGCGCCGGTGTCGATGCCGGCGACCTGGATGCGCATGCTGCCGTCGCCGAGCTTCTGGACGATCGCGTCGTGGCCGGAGGCCTCTTCCGCGTACCGCTCCGCCTGGGACACCGAGACGCTGGTGTTCTTCGGGGTGTTGAAGACGGCGCCACCCTGGAACTCGATGCCCATGTTCAGGCCGCGGACCGCCAGGCCGGCGATGGCCAGGATGGTGATCAGGATGGAGAGGCCGTACCAGATCTTGCGGTTCTTGACGAAGTCGTAGCCGATCTCGCCACGGTGCAGTCGGGCGCCGAGGGTGCCGAGTTTCGACATCTCAGGCCTCCTTCGGGTCGACGGGGGCGGCGGGGCGACGGGTACGGCGCAGCGGCGGCTGGGCGCCCAGGCTCTTCGGGTCGAGGCCGGACCACTTGTGGCCGTTCGCGAAGAACGGGCGACGGGCCATCAGGGTGAGCAGCGGCTTGGTGAAGAGGAACACGACGACCACGTCGAGCAGGGTGGTCAGGCCGAGCGTGAACGCGAAGCCCTGCACCTTGCCGACGGTGACGAGGAAGAGCACCGCGGCGGCGAGGAACGACACGAAGTCGGAGACCAGGATGGTGCGCCGGGCGCGCGGCCAGGCCCGCTCCACGGCGGGGCGCAGCGAGCGGCCCTCCCGGATCTCGTCGCGGACGCGTTCGAAGTACACGATGAACGAGTCCGCCGTGATGCCGATGGCGACGATGGCACCGCAGACGGCCGGCAGGTTCAGCGCGAAGCCGATGGCCGGGCCGAGCAGGGCCATGAGCGTGTAGGTGAGAGCGGCGGAGACCAGCAACGAGAGGATCGCGATGAACGACAGACCGCGGTAGTAGGCCAGCAGATAGATGACGACCAGCGCGAGACCGATCGCGCCGGCGATCAGCCCGGCCTGCAGCTGGTCACCACCCAGCGCGGCGGTCACGGTCGTCATGCTGTCGACCTTGAAGGTCAGCGGCAGCGCGCCGTACGACAGCATGTTGGAGAGGTCCTGGGCGGACTGCTGGTTGAAGTTGCCGGAGATCTCGGCGTTTCCGCCGGTCAGGGCCTGCCGGACGTACGGGTCGGAGACCACCTCGCCGTCCAGGACGATCGCGAACTGGTTCTGCGGGGACTGGTTCTGGGCCAGCTTGCCGGTGATGTTCGCGAACTTCTTGGCGCCGCCGTCGGTGAAGTCCATCGTCACCGTCCAGCCCGCACCGGTCTGCGTGTTCAGGACGGCCTGGGCCTTGTCGACGTCCGTGCCGTCGACCTCGGCGGGGCCGAGGACGTACTTCTGCCACTGACCCTGCGAGTTCTTGCCGCAGGCCAGCGTCGGGTCGGAGGCCTTGACGCCGTCGCCCACGGTGGAGCGGGTCTTCTCCTCGGTGCAGTCGAGCTTGGCGTACTTCGCCTGCAGCGCGCTCGCGTCGGCCTCGGCGCTGCCGCCGCTCGCCGACGGGGAGGGGCTGGCCTTCGCCTTGTCCGAGGCGCTCGCGGACGGCGTGGCGTCGGCCTTCAGCGCGTCGGTGACCGCGCGGCCCTGGGTGGTGGGCGTGGCGGACGGGGAGGCGGATCCCTTGTCGGTGGCCTCGGGCTTGTCGCTGGCCTTGCCGGACGGCTGGTCCGAGGGGCTGCCGGTGGGGCTCGGGGAGGGGCTGGCCGCGCCCTTGCCGCCGGAGACCTCGGTGGCGAGGACCGGACGGAAGTAGAGCTTGGCGGTGGTGCCGACCTGCTTGCGGGCCTGCTCCGAGTTGGTGCCCTTGGGAATGTTGACGATGATGTTTTCCCGGCCCTGCGTCTGGACCTCGGACTCGGAGACGCCCAGACCATTGACACGGCGCTCCATGATGGAGACGGCGGTGTCCATGTTGGTCTTGTTGATCGCCGCCTCGTTGCCGGCCTCGGGGACCGCGCGGAGCGTGATGCTCGTACCGCCGGCCAGGTCGATGCCGAGACGCGGCTTCGTGTGCCCCGAGGCGAACATCCCACCGGTGAGCGCCGCGATGGCGATCAGGATCAGGGCCAGCGAGCGCCCCGGCTTGCTCTGGGCGCTCGCGTTCCTGCCCTTTTTAGGTGTGGCCACCTTCTCGTACTCCCTCTCGGGCCACCTCGCTCCGGATCGGCGGACGGGCGGCCATGACATGGTGTCGGGATTCCGTGCGAGCTGGGCGTGTCCCGGGGTGCGCGGGCCGGGCCCGCGCACCCCGGGACACGACTACTTCGCCTCGGAGTCGCCGTCGGTCTTCTTCGGCTCTGCGTCCGTCTTCGGCTCTGCGTCCGCCTTCGCCTCGGCGGCCTCGTCGGCCGGCTCCTCGGCCTTCTTGCCGAGGTCGACGGCCTTGTCGTCAGCGGGGGCGTCGGCTGTGGAGTCGCCGGTCTCGGTGAGGGAGGAGGCGTCGTCCGGGACGATGTCGGCGTCGGACTTCAGGTCGTGCTCGACGCCGTGGACGATGCGGTTGTACTCGTCGTCGGTGAGGACGGAACCGATGGCGTTCTTGGCGAAGAGGAGATCGACGCCGGGGCCGGCGTCGACGAGGACGGTGTCCTCGTTGACCTCCTTGACCGTGGCGTACATGCCCCCGATGGTGCGGATACCGCTGCCGGGCTGCATCTGGTTCCGCATGTCGGCGGCCTGCTGCTGCTTCTTCTTTGCCGACCGGGTCATCAGGAACATGGCCCCGATGAGCACGATGAACGGGAGGAGGGTCAGGAGACTCACGGGTCGGTACTTCCTTCACACGACCGCGCTGTGAGCGGCCAGATGGTTGGGGGTGTGTACGCCGCCGGCAAAGGCGGCATCGGCGGAGTCTAAGCGAGTCCGCGCGCATGGAACAACGCTCAGCATGGCACCGGGGTTCCTGCTCCGGCCACTGACCTCGCCGCCCGGAGCCGTGACGGCGCCGTCACGCCCCGAACAGGTCCTGTTGTCCGTTTCCGGCACTCTGGGAGCGTGGCGGGGTGAGGCCGAGATGCGCCCATGCGGCGGGGGTGGCGACCCGGCCGCGGGGGGTGCGGGCCAGCAGGCCCTCCCGTACGAGGAAGGGCTCGGCGACCTCCTCCACGGTCTCACGTTCCTCCCCCACGGCGACAGCGAGTGTGGAGAGGCCGACCGGACCGCCGCCGAACAGCTTGAGCAGGGCCTCCAGCACGCCCCGGTCGAGGCGGTCGAGACCGCGGGCGTCCACCTCGTACACGGCGAGGGCCGCCGCGGCGATGTCCCTGGTGATCAGGCCGTCGGCCTTGACCTGCGCGTAGTCGCGGACGCGGCGCAGCAGGCGGTTGGCGATCCGGGGCGTGCCACGGGAGCGGCCGGCGATCTCGGCGGCGCCCTCCGGGTCGATCTCGACCTCCAGGAGGCTGGCCGAGCGGTGGATGACCCGCTCCAGTTCGGCCGGTTCGTAGAACTCCATGTGCGCGGTGAAGCCGAAGCGGTCGCGCAGCGGGGGCGGGAGCAGGCCGGCCCGGGTGGTGGCGCCGACCAGGGTGAAGGGGGGCAGCTCCAGCGGGATGGCCGTGGCGCCGGGGCCCTTGCCGACGATGACGTCGACGCGGAAGTCCTCCATCGCCATGTACAGCATCTCCTCGGCGGGCCGGGACATGCGGTGGATCTCGTCGAGGAAGAGGACCTCACCCTCCTGGAGGGAGGAGAGGATCGCGGCGAGGTCGCCGGCGTGCTGGATGGCGGGGCCCGAGGTGATGCGGATGGGGGCGCCCATCTCGGCCGCGATGATCATCGACAGGGTGGTCTTGCCGAGGCCGGGGGCGCCGGAGAGCAGCACGTGATCGGCCGTCGCGCCTCGCGCGCGTGCGGCGCGCAGCACGAGGTCGAGCTGTTCGCGGACCTTCTCCTGGCCGATGAACTCGTCCAGGTCTTTGGGGCGCAGGGCGGCCTCGACGGCCTGGTCCTCACGGTCGGCGACGGAGTCCACCAGCCGCTCCGCGGCGGGCCCGCCGGGCTGCTCGGCGGCATCGGCGTCGGTCGTGTCGTCCCAGTTCATGGAGTGTGCCTCGGAATCTCGGTACGGAGGTGCGGACTGCTCGGACTAGCGGGCGCGGTTCAGCGTCTGCAGGGCCGCCTTCAGCAGTTGCCCCACCTGGGGCGTGCCCCCGGCGGCCTCGGCCTGCGGGGCCACGGCGGTCACGGCCTCGTCGGCCTCCCGGGTCGCGTACCCGAGGCCGATGAGGGCCGCGTGCAGCTGGTCGCGCCAGCCGGTGCCGGCCGGCGCCCCGACGGCGGGTGCGCCGACCGGCGCGCCGAGCCGGTCCTTCAGCTCCAGGAGGAGTTTCTGCGCGCCCTTCTTGCCGATGCCGGGGACGGCGGTGAGGGCCTTTTCGTCGGCGGTCGCGACGGCCCGGCGCAGGGCGTCCGGGCTGTGCACGGCGAGCATGGCCTGGGCCAGGCGGGGACCGACACCGCTGGCCGTCTGGAGCAGCTCGAAGACCTGCCGCTCGTCGTCGTCCGCGAAGCCGTACAGGGTGAGCGAGTCCTCGCGTACGACGAGGGACGTGTGCAGCTTGGCCGCCTGGCCCATGCGGAGCGTGGACAGCGTGTTCGGCGTGCACTGGACGGCCATGCCGACACCGCCGACCTCGACGACCGCGGCGTCGGGAGCGAGTGCGGCCACTGTGCCGCTGACGAAGGCGATCATGCCGTACGGCCTTTCGGTGCTTTGGCGGTGTGCAGGGCGACGGCCTGCTGGAGTCGGTTCTGCGCGGGGGCGCGCCAGATGTGGCAGATGGCGAGGGCGAGGGCGTCGGCCGCGTCGGCGGGCTTGGGCGGTGCGCTGAGCCGGAGCAGGCGGGTGACCATGGCGCCCACCTGCGCCTTGTCGGCCCGGCCGCTGCCGGTGACGGCTGCCTTGACCTCGCTCGGGGTGTGCAGCGCGACCGGGATGCCGCGGCGGGCGGCGCAGAGCATGGCGACGGCGCTGGCCTGGGCGGTGCCCATCACCGTCCGGACGTTGTGCTGGCTGAAGACGCGCTCGACGGCGACGAACTCGGGCCGGTGCTCGTCGAGCCACTGCTCGATGCCCTGCTCGACGGCGACGAGGCGGTGGCCGAGGTCGGCGTCGGCGGGCGTGCGGACGACACCGACGCCGATCATCGTGAGCGGCCGTCCGGCGACGCCCTCGACAACACCGACACCGCACCGGGTCAGCCCCGGGTCCACCCCCAGTACGCGCACGCGCCCTCCCCTTTTCGCGGCTGAACCGCCGCCGCTCTCGCGGACCTGGCTGAGCACCGTCGTGGTTCCTCGATTGATGGTCGCGGTCCGTGGACGGTGATCATTGGCTACGCCAGGCTATCCGCTGCCACCGACAACGACAGCGGGCCGGAAGACGTGTGTCCCCCGGCCCGCCGAGATCGCGGCATGCGCGGCGCGCTACGCGTCGACCTTCTCCATGACCTCGTCGCTGACGTCGAAGTTGGCGAAGACGTTCTGCACGTCGTCGCTGTCCTCCAGCGCGTCGATCAGCTTGAAGATCTTCTTGGCGCCCTCCTCGTCCAGCTCGACCTGCATGGTCGGGACGAAGTTGGCGTCGGCGGAGTCGTAGTCGATGCCGGCGTCCTGGAGGGCGGTGCGGACCGCGACCAGGTCGGTGGCCTCGCTGAGGACCTCGAAGCTCTCGCCGAGGTCGTTGACCTCCTCGGCGCCCGCGTCGAGCACGGCGGTCAGCACGTCGTCCTCGGTCAGCTCGGCCTTGGGGACGATCACGACGCCCTTGCGGTTGAACAGGTACGACACCGAGCCCGGGTCGGCCATGGAGCCGCCGTTGCGGGTCATGGCGACGCGGACCTCGGAGGCGGCGCGGTTGCGGTTGTCGGTGAGGCACTCGATGAGCACCGCGACACCGTTCGGGCCGTAGCCCTCGTACATGATCGTCTCGTAGTCGGCGCCGCCGGCCTCCAGGCCCGCGCCGCGCTTGACCGCCGAGTCGATGTTCTTGTTGGGGACCGACGACTTCTTCGCCTTCTGGATGGCGTCATAGAGCGTCGGGTTGCCCTCGATGTCGGCGCCGCCCATCCGCGCCGCGACCTCGATGTTCTTGATCAGCTTCGCGAAGAGCTTGCCGCGCTTGGCATCGATGACGGCCTTCTTGTGCTTCGTCGTGGCCCATTTAGAGTGGCCGGACATCTGCCTGTCTCCTTCGCGTAACCCATCTCAGCAACGAACGCAGGAATCCTACAAGGACTCGGCTGTCCGGTCCGCCCGCACCATGTCGACGAACAGGGCGTGAACGCGGTGGTCGCCGGTCAGTTCCGGGTGGAACGACGTGGCCAGCGCGGTGCCCTGGCGGACGGCGACGATGTGGCCGTCGTGCTCGGCGAGCACCTCGGCCCGGGCGCCGACGGACTCCACCCAGGGAGCGCGGATGAAGACGCCCTCCACCGGGTCGCCCTCGACGCCCTGGACGGCGACGGCCGCTTCGAAGGACTCGTTCTGCCGTCCGAAGGCGTTGCGGCGCACGATCATGTCGATGCCGCCGATGGTCTCCTGGCCCGAGCGCGGGTCGAGGATCTTGTCGGCGAGCATGATCATGCCGGCGCAGGTGCCATAGACGGGCATGCCGTCCCGCACGCGCGCGCGAAGGGGCTCCATCAGGCCGAACAGGACGGCCAGCTTGGAGATGGTGGTGGACTCGCCGCCGGGGAGGACGAGGCCGTCGACCTCGGCGAGTTCTTCGGGGCGCCGCACCGGCCTGGCCACGGCATCGGCCGCGGCCAGGGCGACGAGGTGCTCCCGAACGTCGCCCTGAAGGGCCAGGACGCCTATGACGGGGGTGTCGCTCATGGATTCCTGTGCCTTACCAGCCGCGGTTGGCGTAGCGCTCGGCCTCGGGGAGGGTGTCGCAGTTGATGCCGACCATGGCCTCGCCGAGGTTGCGGGAGGCGTCGGCGATGATCTTCGGGTCGTCGTAGAAGGTGGTGGCCTTGACGATGGCGGCGGCGCGCTTGGCCGGGTCGCCGGACTTGAAGATGCCCGAGCCGACGAAGACACCCTCGGCGCCGAGCTGGCGCATCAGGGCCGCGTCGGCCGGGGTGGCGACACCGCCGGCGGAGAACAGCACCACGGGGAGCTTGCCGAGCTCGGAGACTTCCCTGACCAGCTCGTACGGGGCGCGCAGCTCCTTGGCGGCGGCGTACAGCTCGTTGTTGTCGTAGCCGCGCAGGCGGGCGATCTCGTTCTTGATCTGGCGCAGGTGGCGGACGGCCTCGACGACGTTGCCGGTGCCGGCCTCGCCCTTGGAGCGGATCATCGCGGCGCCCTCGGCGATGCGGCGCAGGGCCTCGCCCAGGTTGGTGGCGCCGCAGACGAACGGCGTGGTGAAGGCCCACTTGTCGGAGTGGTTGACCTCGTCGGCCGGGGTGAGGACCTCGGACTCGTCGATGTAGTCGACACCGAGGGACTGCAGGACCTGGGCCTCGACGAAGTGGCCGATGCGGGACTTGGCCATGACCGGGATCGAGACGGCCTCGATGATGCCCTCGATCATGTCCGGGTCGGACATGCGGGCCACGCCGCCGTCCTTGCGGATGTCGGCCGGGACCCGCTCCAGCGCCATGACGGCGACGGCGCCCGCGTCCTCGGCGATCTTCGCCTGCTCCGGCGTGACGACGTCCATGATGACGCCGCCCTTGAGCTGCTCGGCCATGCCGCGCTTCACACGGGCGGTGCCGGTCTCGGGAGCCTGGTTTTCGGAGATGGACACGGGTGACCTCGCTGATGGGAAAGGGGGTTTCTGCAGCACTGAGGAAA
This sequence comes from Streptomyces hawaiiensis, assembly GCF_004803895.1. Taxonomy (NCBI): domain Bacteria; kingdom Bacillati; phylum Actinomycetota; class Actinomycetes; order Kitasatosporales; family Streptomycetaceae; genus Streptomyces; species Streptomyces hawaiiensis. Next base: position 1,692,674 of record NZ_CP021978.1, read on the forward strand.
CGTGAGAGAACCAGGCCACAGCAAGGGCCAATGGGAACGCCGTGGATCCTTTTGCGTCGGTCGGCCGGAAAACGCCATGGGAACAGGGCTCAGGCGGCCCGGTCCACCAGGGCCGCCGGAGGCTCGTCGTCCATTTCGAAGGCCATCGGGAAGGGCGCGTGACCGGCCAGGCGGAACCAGCGCACCTTGCGGTGCCGGCGCAGGGCCCGGGCCGCCCGTACCGCGTCGTTGTGGAAGCGCCGGGCCATGGGCACCTTGCGGACCGCCTCGGTGAGTTCCCGGGCCGCTTCCTCTCCCCCGGGCGCCTCGCGCACCGCCTCCACCTGCGGGGCCTCCCCGAAGACGGCCCGCAGCGCCTGGCTCAGGTCGCTCTCGGCGACCTCCCGCTGCTCCTCCTCGGCCTGTCGGGCGGCGTGCGCGGCCTCGTACAGCACGATCGAGGCGGCCGGGTCCAGGACCCCCGACGTCGCCAGTTCCTGCGCCACCGAGGCCCGGCGCAGCAGTTGCGCGTCCAGGGCGGCCCGGGCGGCGTCGATCCGGGCGTGGAGACGGTCGAGCCGGCCGGCGGTCCAGCTCAGGTAGAGCCCGACCGCGACCAGGGCGACGGCGATCCAGATCAGAGTGGTGGTCACGGGCGGCAAGGCTAGCGGCACGAGCGTCCTCGCCGTTCACCCCGCCCGGACCGTGGCCGGCCGCCGGCCCGGTGTCAGTCCCGGGCGAACCCCAGCCGCCCCCACAGTCCGGTCGTCCGCTCGTCCTCGGCCACCGCCGTCGCTCCGGCCGTCACCGTCTCGTAGACGGACAGGATGTCCGCGCCCACGGTCGACCAGTCGAAGCGCCGCACGTGGGCGCTCCCCCGCTCGCGCAGCTCCGCCCGCCGCTCCGGGTCCGCCAGGAGCCGCACGGCCGCGTCGGCCAGGGCGTCGGCGTCCTCGTTGGGGAACAGTTCGCCGGCCGCCCCCCGGTCCAGGACCTGGGCGAAGGCGTCCAGGTCGGAGGCGAGGACAGGGGCTCCGGCGGACATCGCCTCGACGAGGACGATGCCGAAGCTCTCGCCGCCGGTGTTGGGGGCGACGTACAGGTCGACGCTGCGCAGGAAGCGGGCCTTGTCCTCGTCGCTGACCATGCCGAGGAACTCGACGCGGGGGCGCAGCCCGGCCGGCAGGGACTCCACGGCCTCCTCCTCGTCACCGCGCCCGGCGACCAGCAGCCGGGTCTGCGGGCGCGCGGCGAGGATCTTCGGCAGGGCCCTCATCAGCACCGGGAGCCCCTTGCGGGGCTCGTCGATGCGCCCTATGAAGCCGATCGTGTCGCCCTGCCACTCCGCCTTGGGCTCGGCCTCCGCGAAGAAGCCGACGTCGACGCCGTTCGGGATCACGACCGCGTCGCCGCCGAGGTGCTCCACCAGCGTGCGGCGGGCGTACTCGCTCACCGCGATCCGGGCGCTGATCTTCTCCAGGGCGGCCTGGAGGATCGAGTACGCGGCGATCATCGCGCGGGAGCGCGGGTTGGAGGTGTGGAACGTGGCCACGATCGGCCCCTGGGCGGCCCAGCAGGTCAGCAGGCCCAGGGAGGGCGAGGTCGGTTCGTGGATGTGGATGACGTCGAACGCGCCGTCGTGCAGCCAGCGGCGCACCCGGGCGGCGCTCAGGAAGCCGAAGTTCAGCCGGGCCACCGACCCGTTGTACGGGACCGGCACCGCGCGTCCGGCCGAGACCACGTACGGCGGCAGCGGGGTGTCGTCGTCGGCCGGGGCCAGGACGGACACCTCGTGGCCGAGGCGGAGGAAGTACTCGGCGAGGTCCCGGATGTGGAACTGGACGCCGCCCGGTACGTCCCAGGAGTACGGGCAGACGATGCCGATCCTCACGGGCGCCCCTTCTCGGGGTCGAGGTCCGCGAGCCACAAGCGCTGCAGCATGTGCCAGTCCTCCGGATGGTCGGCGATGCCCGTGGCGAAGGCGTCGGCCAGCGCCTGTGTCATGACGGACGTCTTCTCGGCGCGCGTGCCTGACTCGGGGACCTCGACGGGCGGGTGGACCCGGCCCCGCATCACGGGCGAGTCGTCGTACCAGAGCGTGACGGGCAGCAGCAGGGCGCCCGTCTGCTGGGCGAGCAGGGCCGGTCCGGCCGGCATGCGGGCCGTGTCACCGAAGAAGTCCACCTCGACGCCCGACGCGGACAGGTCGCGGTCGGCGACCAGGCAGACCAGGCCGCCGTCGCGCAGCCGCCGGGCCAGGGTGCCGAAGGCGGTGCCGCCGCTGTGCGGCAGGACCTCCATGCCGAGGCCCTCGCGGTAGGCGACGAACCGGTCGTAGAGCGTCTCGGGCTTCAGGCGCTCGGCGACCGTGGTGAACGGGATGCCGAGCCGCGTGGTGACCCAGGCGCCGGCGAGGTCCCAGTTGGCGAGGTGCGGCAGGGCGAGGACGACGCCCTTGCCGGCGGCCAGGCCCTCGGTGAGGTGGTGCAGGTCCTTGACCTCGACGCCGCCCTTGATCCGCTCCGCGCTCCAGGCCGGGAGCCGGAAGGACTCCATCCAGTAGCGCAGGTAGGAGCGCATGCCCGCGCGGGACAGCTCGGCGAGGCGCTCGGGGCTCGCGCCGGGCACCACGCGCGCGTAGTTGCTCTCCAGGCGCTGGACGCCCTTGCCGCGCTGCTTCCAGGCCAGGTCGGCGATGGTCCGGCCGAGCCGTACGGCGACCGGCTCGGGGAGCTTCTTGACCGTGCTCCAGCCGAGGCCGTACAGCGCGTCCGTCAGCCGGTCCTGTGCGCTCACGTGGCCGCCTCGCTCCCGTGGGAGGCGTTCTGCTGCTTGCCCTCATTGTCCTGCGTGGCCGCGTCGTCCTGGGCGGCCGCCGCCTCCTCGGCCTCGGCGGACTCCCGGCGGACCGTGACGACCCGCTGGATCAGCGTGACGAGGCTGCCCACGGCGACGATCCACAGGGCGACGGGCAGCAGGTACTGGATGCCCGGCACCCCGAACGTGTGCAGGCCCGCGAGCCCGGCCGCGACCAGGGAGATCACCAGGCGCTCGGCCCGCTCGACGAGCCCGTTGACCGCGACCGGCAGGCCGATCGACTCGCCCCGGGCCTTGGTGTACGAGACCACCTGGCCGCTGGCCAGGCAGAAGATCGAGACGGCGCACAGGACGAGGTCGTCGCCCCCGCCGGCGTACCAGAGGATGAAGCCGCCGAAGATCGCGCCGTCGGCGACCCGGTCGAGCGTGGAGTCCAGGAAGGCGCCCCAGCGGCTGGAGCGGCCGAGCTGACGGGCCATGTTGCCGTCGACGAGGTCGGAGAACACGAACAGCGTGATCACGACCGTGCCCCAGAAGAACTCGCCCATGGGGTAGAAGACCAGCGCGCCCGCGACCACACCGGCGGTACCGATGAGCGTGACGGTGTCGGGGCTGACGCCCCGGCGGATCAGAAACGCGGCGAACGGTGTGAGGACACGCGTGAAGAATGCACGCGCGTACTTGTTCAGCATGGCCTTCCCGAGGGTCGGTGTCGCCGTCTGGCCCCTGCTGGCCACCGGCTGGCCCATCGTAGTCACGCGCGCGCGTGGCCGAGGTGCGGGCACCCGCACCCCTTTCGGGGGAACCTCGGGGCGCTGGTCGGCGGGGCGGTCACGTCGTTCGTATGGACGCACCGTGACGGGAGTGGGAAGGTCGAATGACCGCGGGCGTCGCCGGAGCCGCACCGCTGGGGGTACCCCCGGACGGAGTGTGGGGGAGGGTCCCGCGTGTCCGCGCCCACAGGGACCTCACCGTGCACGGGAGGCAGGATCATGGGCGACAAGGCACAGACACACCCTGGGGCCGCCGGCAGGGCACGAGCGGCCGACCACCCTCAGTCCGTACGGAATGTGGTGCTGGTCGGCCACTCCGGATCGGGCAAGACCACGTTGGTGGAAGCCCTCGCACTCACGGCGGGGGCGGTGAACCGGGCGGGCCGCGTGGAGGACGGCGGCACCGTCTCCGACTACGACGACATCGAGCACCGGCAGCAGCGCTCGGTACAGCTCTCCCTGGCACCCGTCGAGTGGGACGGCATCAAGGTCAACCTGCTCGACACCCCCGGATACGCCGACTTCGTCGGTGAACTCAGGGCCGGTCTGCGCGCGGCGGACGCGGCCCTCTTCGTCGTCTCGGCCTCGGACGGTGTGGACGGCTCGACCCGCATGGTGTGGGAGGAGTGCGCGGCCGTGGGCATGCCCCGGGCCATCGTCGTCACGCACCTGGAGTCGGCGCGTTCCGACTTCGAGGAGATGACCCGGACCTGCGCGGAGGCCTTCGGCGCGGACGATCCCGACGCGGTCCTGCCGCTCTACCTGCCGCTGCACGGCCCCCAGGCGCCCGACGGGCACGCGCCCGTGACCGGGCTGATCGGGCTGCTGTCGCAGAAGCTGTTCGACTACTCGACCGGCGAGCGCAAGGAGTCCGAGCCGGGCGAGGACCAGCTGCCGATGATCGAGGAGGCCCGTAACCGGCTGATCGAGGGGATCATCTCGGAGAGCGAGGACGAGACCCTCATGGACCGCTACCTCGCCGGGGAGCCGGTCGACGTCAAGACACTCATCGAGGACCTGGAGCGGGCCGTCGCGCGCGGGGTCTTCTTCCCCGTCCTGGCCGCCGCCCCCGCGGGTGAGGGCGCCCGGCAGGGGATCGGCACCGTGGAACTGCTGGAACTGATCACGCGGGGCTTCCCGACGCCCCTGGAGCACGAGACGGTGCGGGTCACGACCACCGACGGCAAGCCGCGCGCGCTCAAGCCGTGCGACCCGGGCGCCCCGCTGGTCGCGGAGGTCGTGAAGACCTCCTCGGACCCGTACGTGGGCCGCCTGTCGCTGATCCGCGTCTTCTCCGGCACCCTGCGCGCCGACCAGACGGTCCACGTCTCCGGGCACGGGCTGGCCGACCGCGGGCACGAGGACCACGACGTCGACGAGCGGATCGGCGCCCTGTCCACGCCGTTCGGCAAGCAGCAGCGCCCGGTGTCGCACGTCATCGCGGGCGACCTGGCCTGCGTGGCGAAGCTGAACCGCGCCGAGACCGGGGACACCCTGTCCGCCAAGGACGACCCGCTGCTCATGGAGCCGTGGCAGATGCCCGACCCGCTGCTGCCGCTGGCCATCCAGGCGCACAGCAAACCGGACGAGGACAAGCTGTCCCAGGGCCTGGCCCGGCTGGTGGCCGAGGACCCGACGATGCGGCTGGAGCAGAACCAGGACACCCACCAGGTGGTCCTGTGGTGTCTGGGCGAGGCCCACGCCGATGTCGCCCTGGAGCGGCTGCGCAGCCGGTACGGCGTCCAGGTCGACGTCGTCCCCCACCGGGTGTCCCTGCGCGAGACGTTCGCGACCAAGTCGGCCGGCCGGGGCAGGCACGTCAAGCAGTCCGGCGGGCACGGGCAGTTCGCGATCTGCGAGATCGAGGTCGAGCCGCTGCCCGGTGGCTCCGGCATCGAGTTCGTCGACAAGGTCGTGGGCGGCGCGGTGCCCCGGCAGTTCATCCCGTCGGTGGAGAAGGGCATACGGGCCCAGGCGGCCCGGGGAGTGGTGGCCGGGTATCCGCTCATCGACGTACGGGTGACCCTCCTGGACGGCAAGGCGCACTCGGTGGACTCCTCCGACGCCGCCTTCCAGACGGCCGGGGCGCTCGCCCTGCGGGAGGCCGCGGCCGACGCGAAGATCCATCTGCTGGAGCCCGTGGCCGAGGTGTCGGTGCTGGTCGGCGACGACTTCGTGGGCGCCGTGATGAGCGACCTGTCGGGGCGGCGCGGCCGGGTGCTCGGCACCGAGCAGACACCCGGCGGGCGCACCCTGATCCGGGCCGAGGTGCCCGAGATCGAGATCGGCCGGTACGCGATCGACCTGCGGTCCATGGCGCACGGCACGGCGGGGTTCAGCCGCCGGTACGCGCGGCACGAACCGATGCCGCAGCAGGTCGCGGACCGGGTGCGTGAAGAGGAGCGCAAGGCCTCGTAGTTGGCGCCGGGCGCCACCAAGTGCCCTCCTGAGGGCCCCCCTCCGCGGGGGCGGGCGGCTTGACGGGCCGCCCGCCCCCGCGTGCCGGTGCGGACGGATACGCTGATGACCTGATCAACAGGTGTGCGGAGCGCGGAAGTCGGGAAGGCCGCAGATGCGGATGCGGCAGCGATGGGGGCGGCAGTGACGGACGGATTCGACTTCAGCCCGGGAGCCCAGGTTCCCCTGGCGGGTGCGAGCGGCCAGACGGCGGCGACCTACGCGCTGGCCGCGGCGGCGTACCGGGACGACGAGGTCACCAAGATCCTGGCCGCCGACAACGAGTGGCACCGGTCGAAGGTGACTCCCCCGCGCTCGTGGGCGAAGATCTTCCGCCCCAGGTTCGGTGAGGCCTTCTCCCGCGCGGTGATCGACCGGATGCTGGGTGCCGGGCGCAAGCCGGTCATCCAGTCCTTCGGCATCGAGCCCCAGGTCGTCGTGGAGCACTGCCTGGCGGCCCACCGCATCCGCCGCGACCGCGACAACTGGCTCTCGGCGATCACGGTGATCTGCGGGGTGCTCTTCCTGCCCGGCTTCCTCGTGTGGCTGCTGGTGTTCACGCTGCGCACCACCATGGCCAAGCGCGAGGACAAGCGCGCCGGCGCCCTCGCCACGACCCTGCTGCTCGCCATGGGCGCGCTCGCCGTGCTGTTCGTGATCCGCATGCCGTTCACGGGCTTCTGGGCCTTGTACGGACGCGCGGCGGTGATCATGCCGGTGGTCGGCTGGTTCTGGGCCAAGCAGATCTGCGAGCGGACCGCCCGCGACCTGCGGGAGCGCTGGTCGAGCATGCTCTCGGGCGGCGGCGTGGGCGCCAAGATCCCCGAGGCCGTCCCCGGCAACCCCGGTGACGCGGCCGAGCAGGTCCGCAAGGAGCTGGCCCGCCTCGCCGCCGAGCAGCGGTCCAACTCGGTCTTCTACGCCGGCCCCAAGGGCATACTCGGCATGGGCACGCGGTGGGGCAGCTGGCAGCTGGCCGAGGAGCTGGTCTCCGCCGATCCGGGCAAGGAGTTCCATCCGTTCCGCAGCTGGGACGTCATCGTGGCGATCCAGGGCGGTCTCGGCATGCTGGAGCGCACGTCCATCAACACCGGCGGCTTCCCCAAGCCGTCCATCACGCACTGGGTCGTCTCCCCGATCGGCGAGAAGGCGACGGAGGTGTCGCGGCCGAGCGGCACGGACGTCGACGCGTACACGGTCCGAAATCACGCCATACAGGACATCTGCAACAAGCAGCAGTTCGGCAGCGGCGACCGGCACTACCTGGGCGTGCAGTGGACCCTGTGGGACGGCCACCTGGTGATCACGATGCTGATCACGGTGACCGTGCTGCACGACACGCTGCGCATCGAGGTCACCGGGCACGCGCTGGGGCCGGTCAACCCGCTGTTCAACGAGAAGCCGGCGGCCAAGGAGAAGACGGTCCAGAAGGCCTTCCGCTTCTGGGAGACCCGCACCGTCAAGATGCCCCTGATCGACGCCGACGAGGTGGTACGGCTGGCCGCGCGTGCCCCGCTGACCTGGTACCCGCCGCTGCTGAACTGGCTCGGCGGCAGTCTGACGCTGCCGGAGCCGTTCGGTCTGCGGCACGCCTGGGCCGACCAGCCGTGGCGGCACCGGTTCATGGCCGACGACGCGTTGCGGGCGGCCACACCCGTGCTGCGGGTGGTGCATACGGCGGCGCTGAAGGTGCTGCGGGAGAACGGGGTGGACGTGGAGAAGTTCGGGTCCAGGTCGGCGGCGCTCAGTGGGGCTGTGCAGGAGGCTTCGCCGAAGAAGGCCGATGTGTACGACGCGTAGGTATTGAGGCGCCCGGCGTTGCTACTGGGGCGGGGTGCGTGCGCAACCCGGCGCTGCGGGGTGCCGCCCGCGCCCACCCGTGCCGCCCCAGCGGCACGACTGCCCGCAGGCTAGGCGGTCGGCCAGGCCTCCGCCAGCATCTTGCGCGTGTCCGCCAGCAGCTGCGGCAGCACCCGCGTGTGCCCGACCACGGGCATGAAGTTCGTGTCCCCGCCCCACCGCGGCACGATGTGCTGGTGCAGGTGCGCGGCGATGCCCGCGCCGGCGACCGTGCCCTGGTTCATGCCGATGTTGAAGCCGTGTGCGCCGGAGGCCGTGCGCAGGGCCGTCATCGCCTGCTTGGTGAGTTCGCCGAGCTCGGCGCTCTCCCCCGCCGTGAGGTCGGTGTAGTCGGCGACGTGCCGGTAAGGCACCGTCATCAGGTGCCCGCCGGTGTACGGGTAGAGGTTGAGCACCGCGTAGACCTGCTCGCCGCGCCGGACGACGAGGCCGTCCTCGTCGGACTTCGCCGGGATCGAGCAGAAGGGGCAGCCGTCGCCGGCACCCGGGCCGGTGGGCTTGTTCTCGCCCTGGATGTAGGCCATCCGATGGGGCGTCCACAGACGCTGGAACGCGTCCTGCGTCCCTACTCCCAGCTGCTGCTCCGGCTCACTCGTCATGCAGTGCAGCATATGGCGTCGAGCTGGGGGGACGGCAAAGGCCCCCGGATCTCCCCGGGGGCCCGTACACCGTGTGAGATCAGACCTGCGCCCGCTCCTCGACGACCTTCTGGATCTTCGCGATGGCCTCGTCGAAGGGGATGCCGTTCTCCTGCGAACCGTCGCGGTAGCGGAAGGACACGGACTCGTGGGACATGTCCTCGTCGCCCGCGATGACCATGAAGGGCACCTTCTGCTTCTGGGCGTTGCGGATCTTCTTCTGCATGCGGTCGGAGGAGGAGTCGACCTCGACGCGCAGGCCCTTCTTCCTGGCCGCGGCGGCGAACTTCTCCAGGTACTCCACGTGCGCGTCGCCGATCGGGATGCCGACGGCCTGGACGGGGGCGAGCCACGCCGGGAAGGCACCCGCGTAGTGCTCCAGGAGCACCGCGAAGAAGCGCTCGATCGAGCCGAACAGCGCGCGGTGGATCATGACCGGGCGCTGCTTGGAGCCGTCGGGGCCGGTGTACTCCAGGTCGAAGCGCTCCGGCAGGTTGAAGTCGAGCTGGATGGTCGACATCTGCCAGGTGCGGCCGATGGCGTCCTTGGTCTGGACGGAGATCTTCGGGCCGTAGAAGGCGGCGCCGCCCGGGTCGGGCACCAGGGGCAGGCCCTGCTTCTCGGCGACCTGGCGAAGGGTCTCCGTGGCCTCGTCCCAGGCCTCGTCCGAGCCGACGAACTTCTCCGGGTCCTTGGTGGACAGCTCCAGGTAGAAGTCGGTCAGGCCGTAGTCGCGCAGCAGGCCGAGGACGAAGGTGAGCGTCTTGTCGAGCTCCTCCGACATCTGCTCACGGGTGCAGTAGATGTGCGCGTCGTCCTGGGTGAAGCCGCGCGCGCGGGTCAGGCCGTGCACGACGCCCGACTTCTCGTAGCGGTACACCGTCCCGAACTCGAAGAGGCGCAGCGGCAGTTCACGGTAGGAACGCCCGCGCGCGTCGAAGATCAGGTTGTGCATGGGGCAGTTCATGGGCTTGAGGTAGTAGTCCACGCCCTCGTCGAGCTGCATGGGCGGGTACATGCCGTCGGCGTACCAGTCCAGGTGGCCCGAGGTCTCGAAGAGCTTCCCCTTGGTGGCGTGCGGGGTGTAGACGAACTCGTAGCCCTCTTCCTCGTGGCGGCGGCGCGAGTAGTCCTCCATGACCCGGCGGATGATGCCGCCCTTGGGGTGGAAGACGGCGAGGCCGGAGCCGATCTGCTCCGGGATGGAGAACAGGTCCAGCTCGCTGCCCAGCTTGCGGTGGTCGCGCTTCTCGGCCTCGGCGAGGAACTCCAGGTGCGCCTTCAGCTCGTCCTTGGTGGGCCAGGCGGTGCCGTAGATGCGCTGGAGCATGGGGTTCTTCTCGCTGCCGCGCCAGTAGGCGGCGGCGTTGCGCATCAGCTTGAACGCCGGGATCGCACGGGTCGACGGCAGGTGGGGGCCTCGGCAGAGGTCCTTCCAGCACAGGTCGCCGGTCTTGGCGTCCAGGTTGTCGTAGATCGTCAGCTCGCCGGCGCCGACCTCGACGTCCGCGCCGTCGTCACTGGAGGCGGAGCCCTTGAGGCCGATCAGCTCCAGCTTGTACGGCTCGTCGGCCAGCTCCTCGCGGGCGGCCTCGTCGGTGACCACGCGGCGGGAGAAGCGCTGCCCCCGCTTCTGGATCTCCTGCATCTTCTTCTCGACGGCCTTGAGATCCTCGGGCGTGAACGGCTTCTCGACGTCGAAGTCGTAGTAGAAGCCGTCCTTGACGGGCGGGCCGATGCCGAGCTTGGCCTCGGGGAAGAGCTCCTGCACGGCCTGCGCCATGACGTGCGCGGTGGAGTGGCGCAGGATGTTCAGGCCGTCCTCGGAGGAGATCTCGACGCCCTCGACCTCGTCGCCCTCGGACAGGGCGTACGACAGGTCCCTGAGCTCGCCGGCCACGCGCGCGGCGATGATCGAGCGCTCGCCGGCGAAGAGCTCGGCGGCCGTAGTGCCCGTCGTCACCACGCGTTCTTCCCGCTCGGAATCGCGCTGGATGATCACACGGACGTCTGACACCGGTCTCTCCTGACTGAAGGGGGCCGCGGGCGCCATACCGGAGCGCGCGCACGAGTAAGGATCGTACCGACCCGGGAGCACCCTTCGCGAAATCAGTCCCCGCAGTCCCCTCCGCAGGCCTCCTCGAAGAAGTCGAGGTTCTCGTGGAGCTCCTTCATCAGCCGGTCCCGCTCGGCGTCGTCGACCTGTACGGGGACGACCCCGTGGGCACCGGTGAGGCGGCGGAATCCGCCCCGGCTCTCCAGCCGTCCCTGCACCCGCACCGGGAGCCCGACGAGGTGGGCGTGCCCGGCGATCCGGTACGCCTCCTCGTCGAGGGTGATCCGGACGTTCGGCACGTCGGCCCCGGACAGCACGCGCAGCCGTACGGTGCCGTCACCGCGCGGCCCGGACCTGCGCAGCCGTACCACCGCTCCCGTGATCCGCACCGGCACGGCGGGTTCCTCGCGCAGGTAGCGGGCACCCGCCTCGCGCAGCGCGGCCAGGTCGCCGGGTGAGAACTCGACGGGTTCGGCGGAGGGTGCGCAGCCCTCGGGCACACCGGCCGCCGGGTCCCATGCGACGGCGATCCGGGCGCCCTCCGTGCCCCGGACGAGGGCGACGAGGGATTCGGTGAGCTCGTGGCTCACTCCTGCCTCGACGGCGGCGTCGAAGGCGTCCATGCCGCCGGTGGCCCGCTGGTAGTCGATGGCCTCCCGGGCGGCGAACAGGGCCTGGTGGAGGCGTACGGCGAGGGGGCGGCCGCCGGCGACGGGCACGAAGGCGGTGAGCCGGCCGTCGGCGGCGGAGCCGACCAGGACGTGTCGCAGAGCCGCGGCGGCGGAGCGCCGGTGGCGGGCGCCGTGGTAGCCGGCCCGCGCGCGGGTGGCGAGGGCCGCGGCGAGCAGCATCCGGCGGGCGGCGCCGCGCAGCCGGTCCTCGACGGTCCAGGACGCCGCGCCGGCGGGGCCGGCGGGGACGTCGTGCCACCAGCGGATCTCGTCGCTGGGCACGGCGAGGGAGACGAGGACCTCGCGGGCGGACGGCGTGCCGCTGCGGGACAGCGCGAGCAGGGCCTCGCCGAGCAGGTCGTCGCTGTCGGGGAAGGCGCGGCTCTCGGGCACCAGGAGGCTGGTGCCGCTGCCGCCGGGGCCGGGCGGGGTCCAGCGGCCGTAGCGCCCGGGGGCGCCGCCGCGCCGTTGCCAGCCGTGCCGGCGCAGCAGGGCGCTCAGTACGGCCGGGTCGACGTCCACGGCGTCGGGTGCGGAGCCGCTCAAGGGAGTCTCGGCGGGGTGGGGCCGTACGGGCCTCAGTGGCCCCTCGGTCGGGCGGTGCGTCACGGTTTCCCTCCCGTCCCGACCCGCGTCATGATCTCGCACAGGGCCCGGTCGTCGAAGATGTGTGAGGTCGGTATGCGCACGGTGGTGCGGCGGCGGCCGGTGATCGGTTGTCCGGCGAGGTTGGTCCAGTAGCAGCAGTGCCGGAGGTCCAGCCGGTCGTGGCCGGCGCGCAGCCAGTCGTCCTGGGCGCGCGGCACCAGCATCACCACGAGGATCTTGTGCACCGACACGGGTGTGCGGGCGAGCTTCGCCAGGTGGTCGTTGTCGAGCGTGAAGGAGAAGGTGCGGCCCGGCGGGTTGGGCGGCACCTGGTAGGTGGCCTTGAGCTGCACCTTGATGGTGACCTCGTCGTCGACCGTGTGCCCGGGGGCGCTGTGGCTGACGTGCCAGTCGATGCCGTTGTCGGGAAAGGGCTGGGACAGGGAGCAGCCGGCGGCTGCCGCGACGGCGTGCAGATAGCCGACCTGCAGTGTCTCCATGCAGGCGGTGGTGGCGAGTGTGCCGCGAGAGGGAGCCGTGCGCTCGGGCAGCAGCCCGCCCCGTTCGGGCTGCGCTATGGCCATGGCCAACAGCCTTCCAGAACAAGTGATTCCCCGCTGCGGGCCGCTGAACTGCACCAACCCGTACTCCTGTTGTCTCCTTCCGGCGTACGGCGCAAACAGCCCGGGTATCACCGAATCGGGCAGCGGACGGAGCGTCAACTGCCGAAGGTGAGTGAGGGGTTGTGTGGCTATGACGACGTGCTGGTACGAGGGGCCGCTGGCCGCCTTCGACACGGAGACGACGGGCGTGGACGTCGAGACCGACCGGATCGTGTCGGCCGCCGTCGTCGTCCAGGATGCCCCGGGCATCCGGCCGCGGGTGAGCCGCTGGCTGGTGAACCCGGGGGTGCCGGTGCCCGCCGAGGCGACGGAGGTGCACGGGCTGACGGAGGAGCACCTGCAGCGCAACGGCCGGTGGCCGGCTCCGGTCATGTACGAGATAGCGCGGGCGCTGGCCGAGCAGGCGCACGCCGGGCGCCCGCTGGTGGTGATGAACGCGCCGTTCGATCTGACCATGCTGGACCGGGAGTTGCGCCGCCATCGCGCCTCGGCGCTCGACCGCTGGTTCGAGTCGGCGCCACTGTCCGTGCTCGACCCGCGGGTCCTGGACAAGCATCTGGACCGCTACCGCAAGGGCCGCCGCACCCTGACGGACCTGTGCGCGCACTACGGCGTCGCCTTGGAGGGCGCCCACGACGCGGCGGCCGACGCCGTGGCGGCGCTGGAGGTCACCCGGGCGGTGGGCCGCCGGTTCGCGTCCCGGCTGGAGCGGCTCGCCCCGGGTGAGCTGCACACCCTGCAGGCGGTGTGGCACGCGGCGCAGGCGCGGGGTCTGCAGGCGTGGTTCGCGCGCAGCGGCGTGGACGAGGCCGTCGACCCGGCGTGGCCGCTGCGTCCGGACCTGCCGGCGGCGGCCTGAGCAGAGCGGTCCCGACGATGAAAAAACCGGTCCGTCTGCGACGGACCGGCTGTTTCCGGTGGGCGATACTGGGTTCGAACCAGTGACCTCTTCGGTGTGAACGAAGCGCTCTCCCACTGAGCTAATCGCCCGGGAACGCGGTGAACAATACAGGCCCGGGCACGCTTCCTTCAAACCGCTCGGAGGTGCCTGCGGAGTCCGCGCCGCCCGGACCGCATCATCAGCGCGTGGTTGGCGCGGAAGACGGGCCGTCCCGGTACGGCGAACCGCCGCAGCAGCGGCTTGTGCACGCTGACCACCTGGTCGTAGCGGGCGAGACTGCCCGTCCCCTGCGGCGTGACCGTCCAGCGCGCCCAGCCCTCGATGTCCCCGGACAGGACGGTCTCCAGCACACCGGCCGCGGCATCGCGCCGCACCTCCCGCGCGGTGAACGTCATGTCGTACGGCAGGACGGAGCGGATGCGGATGACCCCGGTGGTGTCGTCGAGCCGGGTCACCTCCTGGACCTGGGGCCACCAGCGCGGGTAGTCCTCGGGGCGTTCCAGCACGTCGTACACGGCGGCGGGGGGCGCGGGCAGGGTCCACAGACTGCGGAAGCGGTAATGGTTCCAGTCCATCCCGGCAGTCTGCCCACTCGCGGCACGGACTGTCTGAGTACGCGCATGAGTATCCGCGCTCATGCCGGGCGGGGTGACACGGGCCACACTGCGATCCATGACCCACCTTCCGCCCCCGGCCGAGGAATTGCGGCTCCTCGACGCCGAACTCTGGCAACTGGACGCCCGGCGTTCCCAGTTGCTGACCCGTCGCGCCTGGCTGGTCGCGGCCCTGCAGCAGACGCGGCAGCAGTCGCGGCCTTGGGCCTCGGCGCAGCCCCCGACCGCCGCACCGCCGCGCCCCGAGACGGCGGCGCCCAGTGTGCAGAACATGCTGCTGGTCCTCGGCGGTGTCCTGCTCACGCTCGCGGCTGCGGTGTTCACGCTGGTCAGCTGGGGGCACATGGGCATCGGCGGGCGGGCTCTGGTGCTCGGCGCGGTCACGCTGGCCACGCTCGCCGCGCCCGTGGCACTGCTGAAGCGGGGGCTGCGGTCGACGGCTGAGTCCGTGGCGGGCCTCGGGCTCGCCCTGACCGTCCTCGACGCCTACGCGCTGCACGCGGCGGCCCTCTCCGGGACGGACGGCACCGGGTACGCGGCCGCCGCGTCCGCGGTGCTGGCGGCGACCTGGTCGGCGTACGGCCTGCTGCCGGTCACGGCCGCGCTGCGCCTGCCCCTGCCCTCCGCCCTGGCCGCCGCCCAGTTCCCGCTGCTGCTGTGGGCCCTGTCCGCCGACGCGGGTCCGTATGTGATCACGGCCGCGCTGCTGGTGACGGCCGGGCTCGACGCGGTCGCGGTGGTGCGGCTGACGGCCGGGGCCGTGCGGATCACGGCCGTCGTCGGTGCGTACGGCATGGGTGGCTGGGGCGTTCTGGGTGCCGGCTGGCTGTCCTTGACGGCCGACGGCCCGGGTGACGCTTCCCGTGCCGGGGCGCTGCTCGTGCTCGCGGCGGCGATCGCCCTGGGTGCGGCCCGGCGAGGGCCGGGCATCCGGCACGCCCTCGGCCTCGCGATCACGTCCGGGCTGCTCGTCGTGGGTGCGCTCGGTGGGGTGGCCCGTTCCGGGGTGCCGTCGGAGTGGGCGGTTCCGGCTTATCTGGCCGTTGGCATCGCCCTGTTGGGGGCAGTGCGGGCCGAACGGCTGCCGGACGCGTTGCGGAGGGGCTTCGCCTGGGCCTCCGGTGCCGTACAGGCGCTGGCGGTGCTGTGGACGCTGCCCGTCGTCGCCGTGGTGCTGCTGGGCCCGGCCGGTCGGCTGGGCCGGGCGTGGAGCGGCGCCCCGTCGGACGCCCGTTCGGCGGTGGCCGTCGAGGTGCCCTGGCCGCCGGACGCGGCGGTGGCTCCCGTTGTGCTGGTGGTTGTCGCCGCCGTTCTCGCCCTGGCGGTCCGCGCGGTGGAGTGGCGTGGGCGGGCCCGGCTCGGCTCGCTGGGTCTGCTCTGGGCCACGGCTCTGCTGCTTCCGGCGGTCTTCGAGGCTCCCTACCCCGTGGGGATGCTGGTCCTGGGCGTCGTGACGGCGGCAGCGCTGTACGCGTGCCGGATCCCGGCGTCGGCCGCGCGGGTCACGGCCCTCGTCCTCGCCCTGGTCACGGCCCTCGGCCTCACCCTGGTCAGCCTCGCCTCCCAGTCCGCGACCCTCGTCGTGCTGTCCGTGCTGACGGCGCTGTTCGCCGCGGCCTCCTGGCGGGCGGGCGTCGCCCCGTTCACGGCCCCGGCGGCTCTCCTGTACGCCGCCGCGCTGGCCTCGGCGTCCGGTGCCGCAGCGGACTGGCCGCCGGCCCGAACCGCCCTGCTGGTTCTGGTGGTCGCCGCTGCTGCCGCCCTGCTCGCGGCACGCCTGGGCACGTCCCGGACGACGGTGCCCGTCGAGGCTACGGGCGCCGCCCTCGGTCTGTTCGCCGCGGCTCTCGCCGTCACCGACCCGCCGATGCTCGCCCTGGTGCTGGCCCTGTACGGGGTGATCGCCGCGGGCACGGCCCTGCGTGCCGGGCGCCGTCCCGTCGGTTACGCGGCCACGGCCCTGTTCGTGCTGGCCGCGTGGGTGCGCCTGGCGGCCTGGGACGTCGGCACGCCCGAGGCGTACACCCTCCCGGTGACCGTCCCGGCGCTGCTCGTCGGAGCGCTGCGCCGGCGCCGGGACGCGCAGGCCTCGTCCTGGACGGCATACGGCCCCGGGCTGGCCGCCACCCTGGTGCCGAGCCTCGTCGCGGCCTGGGCCGATCCGCACTGGACGCGCCCGCTGCTGCTGGGCACGGCGGCGCTGCTGGTCACCCTGCTGGGTGCCCGGCACCACCTCCGGGCGCCGCTGGTGCTCGGCGGCTCGGTGCTGGCCCTGGTCACCCTGCACGAACTCGCCCCGTACGTCGTGCAGGTGACGGGGGCGCTCCCCCGCTGGGCCCCTCCCGCCCTGGCCGGGCTCCTGCTGCTCGCACTCGGGGCGACGTACGAGCAGCGGATCCGGGACGTCCGGCGGGTGCGGGAGGCCCTGGGGAGGATGGACTAGCGCCGTCGGTCCGTATGCGTGCCGTGGGGTCGTCTCGACTGCGGACAGGGCCCGTGATGTCATACATGGTCCGACCGTGCCGCCGGCGGCACGGTCGGAGGGGGATGGGGGAGGCATCTTGACGGACCTGGGGGAATCACCGGGCCGCGGCAGCGGCGCCGAGGATCAGGGGACACTGCAGCGCCTGCTCTCGGTGGTGGGGGCGGGAGCCGTGGAGCTGCACACGGCTCCGGAGGGACTGCGGACGAGCGTCACCGGTGTCCATGTGCTGGACGCCCTGGAGCCCGTGATCAGACCGCAGGAGTTACTGCTCGCCGTCGGCGTCGACCCGCGCTCGGCGCATGCGGTCGACGTGGTGCGCCGGGCCGGTGAGGCCGGTGCGGCCGGTGTGGTGTTCGGCCCGGGGCGGCCGGAGCCCACCGCGCGGGCGTTGCAGGCGGCCGCGGAGGAGAGCGGCACGGCGGTGCTCTTCCGTACCGCTTGGTGCACCTGGGCACAACTGGTGGGGGTGCTGAGGGCGGGGCTGGCGGCGGCGGGGGTTCCCCCGCTGCCGGCGACCAGCGGCGTGCGCCTGGGCGATCTGGATTCCCTGGCCGACGCGGTGGCGGCCCTGGTGGGAGGCTCGGTGACCATCGAGGACACGGAGTCGCGGGTGCTGGCCTACTCCTCCACCGAGGAGAACGTGGACGAGATGCGCCGACTGACCATCCTCGGCCGTCGTGTGCCGCCCTGGCGGGTGGCGGCCATGCGGGAGGCGGGATTCTTCCAGGCGTTGTGGGGGGCGGGCGACGTGCTGCACCGGCCCGCTCACGGCCAGGACCCGGAGCGTCTGGTCGGCGCCGTACGGGCGGGCGGAGAGACGTTGGGGTCCATCTGGGTGGCGGCGGTCGCGGGCCGCCCGCTGTCACCGAACGCCGCGGAGACACTGCGCGCGGCGGTCCGGGCCGCCGCCGCCCACCTGCTGCACCACCGGACCCACAGCTCGGACGGCCGCCTGGTGGAGGACGCGGCTCGGGCGCTGCTGGAGGACCGTGGATCCGTCGAGGTGCTCGCGGAGCGGGCCTCGCTTCCGCCCCGGCAGCCCTGTGCCGTCCTGGCGGTGGGAACCGGGTCCGGCCGCCCCGGGGACGATGACCCGTCCGGGCTGCACGGGCTGCTCACCCTGCACTGCGCGGCCCTGGGCCACAGAGTCGTGGTGGTCCCGGCGGGCGGCAGGATCCTGGTGCTGCTGAGCGGGCTGGAGCGCGACGCGGGGCGGGCCGACGACCAGGTGAGGCGGCTCGGGGAAGCACTGGCCGATCAACTGTCGGCGACGATCGGCCCGGTGGTGAAAGTGGGGCTCGGCGACGTGGTCCAAGGCCTGGCGGGGGCGCCCGCGTCACGTCGGTCGGCCGAGCGGACCCTGCAGGCGCTCATCGCGGCCGCCGGGCCACGCACCGTCGCGCGGAGCGAGGACGTCGCGGACACCGTGGGCATCCTTCAAGTCGTCGACGCGCTGCGAGAGGTGGCGCTGCCACCGCGGACCTCGGTGGCCCGGCTGAGGGAGTTCGACGCCGGTCACAGCGGCAGTTGCCTGGTGGAGACCCTGCGCGCCTACCTCGACCACTTCGGTGACGTGTCAGCCGCCTCGCGCGCGCTGGGCGTGCACTCCAACAGCCTCCGCTACCGGTTGCGGCGGATCACGCAGGTGTCGGGGCTGAACCTGGAGAGTTCCGACGCCCGGCTGCTCGCCCAGGTGCAGTTGCGTCTGGGTGGGGACGCCGACGGCGCCCGCCCCTGAGCGACCGGCGCCGAGGCGGGCCGCGGGCGTGGCGTCCGCCGTTCAGCCGCGGCCACCATCGCAGGGCCGCTTCTTCGTCGTACCGCACAACGCCTCTGCCCGGCACGGGGGTTGTTGCGTTCGACCGCCGTGGGCGAGGCCCGCGTCTTTGCCGACTCGACGAAGACGCCGTCCCGGTGCGGACAGCAGCCTGGTACTCCACCCCGGGGCGGTCCCGGGCGCTGCGCGTACGACACCGGAAGGCTCACCATGACCGGACTGACAGCCGCCGCCGAGCGGCGCGAACGGATCCTCCAGGAAGCGGTGCGGCAGGGACTGCTGGACGCCGGGCGGTCCCCGCTGGCCGCCTTCGTCGACCTCGACGGCGTCGCCGCGACCGTCGGGTCCCTGCACCGCGCCTTCCCCTCTCCCCCGCGCGTGCTGCACGCGTTCGCCGCCAAGGCCAACTGCCTGGTACCGGTGCTGGCGGAGCTGCGGCGGCTCGGCATGGGCTGCGAGGTGGCCACCGCGGGTGAGCTGGCGCGTGCGCTGGCCGCCGGATTCGCACCGGACCGGATCGTGTTCGACTCTCCGGCCAAGACGGAGGCCGAACTTCGGTACGCCCTCGACCTGGGTGTGACCGTCAACGCCGACAACTACCAGGAACTGGCCCGGATCGACCGGGCGTTGGGCGATCGCGCCCCGGTGTCGCGGATCGGGGTGCGCGTCAACTCCCAGCTCGGCGGCGGCAGCATCGCCGCGATGAGCACGGCGACGAGCACCTCGAAATTCGGCGTTCCCCTGGCGGACCCGGGAAGCCGACGGCGGCTCCTGCGCGCCTACCACGACCACCCGTGGCTGACCTGGGTGCACACCCACGCCGGTTCGCAGGGCTGCCCGCTCGACCTCATGGCCGGCGGGGTCGCGCGGGCCGTGGCGTTCGCCGAGGAGGTCAACGCCTCGCTCGGCCGGCGCCAGGTCGTCGGCATCGACATCGGCGGCGGACTGCCCGTCAACTTCGCCGACGACGAGACAGCGCCGACCTTCGGCACGTACGTCCAGCAGCTGCGCGCCCAGGCGCCCGCGCTGTTCTCCGGCGGGTACGAGATCGTCACCGAGTTCGGGCGTTCGGTCCTCGCGAAGAACGGGTTCACCGCCGCGTACGTCGAGTACACGAAGAGCATGGGCGGCCGGCCGATCGCGGTCACCCACGCCGGTGTACAGGTGGCCACCCGGACGGTGTTCAACCCCGACGCCTGGCCCCTGCGGATCGAGGCGCACGACGCAAGCGGCAGGGCCAAGCGGGGCGGGCCGGTCCGCCAGGACATCGCGGGACCCGCCTGCTTCGCCGGGGACCTGCTGGCGCGTGACCGGGGGTTGCCGCTCCTGGAGCCCGGCGACATCATCACCGTCCCGGACACCGGCGCCTACTACTTCTCGACGCCCTTCCACTACAACAGCCTGCCGGAGCCCGCCGTGCACGGGGTCCGGACGGGCGGTGACGGCGGCGGTGTCCGCTTCGAACTCCTGCGTCCCGCGCAGGATCCGTGGGACGTGCCGGGCTCGGAAGGCTACGCCGCGCCCTTGCGGCAACCGGCGCACGAGCCCGTTCACGGCGTCGGGTAAGGGAGCACCGAGGTGGCACAGGCCGACCGCCGGGGGCCCGGCCGGGACGGGCCGCTCCTCAGTCAGCGCGCCGCGATCGTCTTCCTGCTCGCAGCCCTGGTCGGCATCGGTGCCACTGTCCTGGCTGCGCTGGCCGGCAATGTGTGGCCGGTCGCGGTGAGCGTCGGAGGCGGGGTGGTGGCCCCGGCCGTCCTGTTCTTCAACCAGATCATCGACTAGGGCGTGCCGGGCATCGCACGGCAGGCGCCGCTGTCGCGACAGGCCACGGACGAGCGGATCCCGATGCCTCGCCACGGGATCCGCTCGTCCAGTCCCCGTTACGGCATCTTGTCCCCGAGCAGTGCCAGGTTCTCGATGGCGGCGAGGCCGTACAGCGCGGTGTCGTTCGTGGACACCCAGGTGGCCTCGCTGCCCGGCACCAGCGCGACCGGGCCGCTCAGCTTCTCCGTCCGCCAGGGCGCCGACTCCTTGTAGCCGTCGGAGTTGTAGAACTTCTCCCACGCCCGCTTGGCGAGCTTCTCGTCGCCGGTCTTGACGGCCGCGTAGGCGTCGAGGCGCGAGTGGCCCTGGAAGAGCAGCAGGTTGCCGAAGTTGGAGCCGTAGCGGGCCGCCTGTTCGGCCTTGGTGGCGTTGAAGTAGCGGCAGTAGTCGAAGTACGCCTCGTTGAACTTCGGCATGTCGACCAGGTCGATGAGCTCGGCGCACAGTTCGTTGAGGCCGAAGACGGCCGACAGGTGCGAGACCTCCACCTTGGGTGCCCCGGCGACGGCGAACTTGCCGGTGTCCAGGTCGTACAGGCCACTGCCCTGGACGAAGCCGTTGGGCTGGGCGGCGATGGTCTCCATCGTGGACAACACGCGCGCCTTGGCCTTCTCCCACTTGGGGCCCTTGCGTTCCCACTCCGTCAGCCAGGCCGACACCAGGCCGCTCCAGTCCGTGCCGAAGCCGATCGACAGGGCGTGCCGGTCGGGCGTGTAGGGCTCGGTGCGGATCTTGCGGAGCGGATCGAGGGCGAGGAAGGTCTCGTCGGAGTCGACGTTGGCGTGCATGAGGTCGCCGACCCGTTCGTCCGCCGTGAGGAAGTAGTAGTAGCGCCGGTAGGTGGTGTTGGCGATGCGCTGCTGCTTGGCGCTGTCGGCGAAGTGCTGCACACCGTGCCGGGTGCCCAGGCCCGCCCATTTGCCCAGGTGGTAGACGTCGACCTCGCCGGTGTGCCGGGTCATCGCCTCGGCGAAGCGGAAGATGTCGGCGCGGCCGGAGCGCAGGTAGGCGAACCAGAGCCACAGGTCCGGCGACAGCTCGGAGTTGTCCCAGGCGTAGCCGCCGATGTCGTACCGCCACTGGTGCCGGAACGTGTCGTAGGTGTGCATGATGTCGCCGTAGTCCCAGAAGCCGTACCAGCGGCGCTGCTCCACCTGGTCCTTGTAGTAGGTGAAGAGGAAGTCGAGGTGGTCCTCGATCTTGGCCTTGGCCGGGGTGGAGCGGTCGGGCTCGGCGTACAGGTTCGGCCCGAAGACCTTGGCCTTGATGAGCTGCTTGGGTGGGGCGGCCAGCTGGGGCAGCACGCGGACGGCCTCGACCTGCTCGGCGAACCGGTCGGGGCTCGGGGTCGAGTCGTTGGCCCAGAAGAGGAGTTCGGAGGTGCGGGCGATGCCGTACGGGGTGCCGAACTCCGGCTCGTAGTCCTCGTACGTGATGTTGAGGCCTTCGATCTGTTCCGGGAAGGTGTCCTGGCCCATGCCGTCGTGGTAGAAGCGCATGTCCATGGGCTGCGCCTCGGGCGACCAGAGCCAGAGGGTGACCTCGGCCTCGTCGGTGTGGGCGTCCCGGATGTCGAGCTGGGCGGGGAACTTCTCCCAGAAGTCGCGCAGCCCGAAGGAGAACCCGCCGCTCGCCCCGCCGACGTAGCCGAAGCCGGAGGCGCGCCGGCCGCCGCCCGCGGCGACCCAGCCGTGCCCCTTCTTGGTGCGCTTGCGCAGCGTGTAGCCGTCGGCGGAGAGCTGGGAGAGGGTGTAGTCGCCCCACTCGGGGATGTACTGCAGCCGGGTCGTCACCCGCTGGTCCCAGGTGGCGGGGTCGGGCAGCTTCTTGCCCTCGAACTGGGCCGCCTGCACGGCCGCGCCCGGGTCCCGGCGCAGTCCGGTGATGCCCTTGACGGCCTCGCGCAGCAGTCCGGTGCCGTCGCCGCCGATGCGGATGTGGCGGTCGTACGACTCGTCCCGCAGGGGCACGGTGAAGCGGACTCCGAGGCCGCGGACGAAGTCGCCGCTGGCCTTGCCCGGCTCCTGCTTGCCGTCGTAGGTGATGGTGTGCACCATGCGGAAGGAGTCGGCGCCCGCGTAGAAGTAGAGCCTGATGGAGAAGGGCAGCCAGCTGCGTCCGCCCTTGCGGTGCTTGCCGTCGATGCGGACGACCGCGCGGACCGGGCCCGCCTGCTCGACCTCGACCTTGGAGATCGCGCCGTCGAAGCGCTCGGTCTTGACCGCGCCCTGGTCCTCGTCCTCGATCTCGGGCTGGCGGATCAGGACGAGCCGGCCGTTCTTCGCGATCTCCGTGGAGCCGCGGGTGACGGACTTGACGAGGGTGGAGCCGGACTTGCCGATCTTCGCGGTGATGACGCCGGTGGAGATGTCGATGGTTCCGCCGCGCTTCTCGACGGTGACCTTCTTCTCGGGTGCGGTGGGCGTCCCGGCGGCGAGGGTGAGCTTGCCGTCGCCCGAGGCGACCGCGTGCGCGGTCCACTTGAGGGAGCCGTCGGGCCAGTAGGCGATCGGCCAGGACTGCACGGGCACGGACTTGCCGCCGGCGTCCGTCAGCGCGAAGGTCTGGTCCTTCTGGTACGCGCCCTTGGGCCAGGGCACACCGACGGTGGAGCCGGGTGCGGCGCCGAGGCCGCCGTCCTCCAGCCAGTCGAGGGTCACGGGGTCGGCGTCGGCGGGTTCGGCTCTGGGGGCGGCCTGCGCGTCCTGCGCCCCTAGCGCCCAGCTGAACTGTGCGGCGGCTCCGGCGACAGCGGCCGCTTTGAGGAGGGACCTGCGGGGGATGGGAGACATGGCGATGCTGCCTTTCCTCGTCCGTGCGGGAAGCAAATCCGTACGCTGTGGTCAGGGGCATGACTGAGAGAGGTGCGGTGCGGGGGCGCCGGCCTGGAAGGGGGCACCGCCGTTCAGCGGTGCCGGTACCGCTCCTCCACGGCGACGGCGGCCGCCGCCACGGCACCGAGGACGGCGATCGCCAATGGTGCGGCGAACCAGGCGGACAGGGCCACCACGGCCAGCCCGCCGACGATCAGGAAGGATCCGGCCGGATCGAGCACCGTCCGCCGCCCGGCGGCGGCCAGCAGCGTCCGCCAGCGGGCGCCCGGCTGCCAGACCGCCGCCGCGCGCAGCCCGGTCACGACGAGCCCGATCAGCGCGACGACCCCGACGGCCCCGACGAGCGGCCCGCCGGGAATCCCCGCCCGGGCCGCCTGGACGTCCACCCACACGGCGGCCCCCGCCGCCCATCCGGCGAGCCCGGCGAGCCACCCGCCGCGCACGGCCGTCCGGAAGTCGGAGACGAACTCCCGCCAGCCACCGTCCTCATGGGCGGTACGGCGCCGCAGATGCCGCGCCCCGGCGGCGAAGGCCGCGGGATACGTGACGACACCCAGGGAAGCCACCGCGATCCACACACCGGTCAGCAGACACTCGGCGAACACAGCGAACCGCTCGGCCAGTGCCGACTCGCCCCGTGCCTTCACTCGGGTCCCGGCCATGCCCGCCTCAGCCCTTCAGACCCGACGTGGCCATGCCGTCGATCAGATAGCGCTGGAAGGCCAGGAAGAAGGCGAGGACCGGCAGCAGCGCGACCAGCGACATGGCGATCATGCCGCCGTAGTTGGCCAGGCCTTCCTGGTCGACGAACATCTTCAGGCCGAGCGAGACCGTGTACTTGTCGGGCTCGTTGAGGTAGATCAGCGGCCCCATGAAGTCGTTCCAGGAGTTGATGAAGGTGAAGATCGCGCTGGTGATCAGGGCCGGCCTGCTCAGCGGCAGCACGATCGACCAGTAGATCCGGAAGTGCCCGCAGCCGTCGAGGCGGGCCGCCTCGTCCAGTTCCTTGGGCATGTTGCGCATGAACTGCACCATCAGGAAGACGAAGAACGCCTCGGTGGCCAGGTACTTCCCGAGCAGCAGCGGCGTGTAGGTGTTGATCATCTCCATGTTGCGGAACAGCACGTACTGCGGGATCAGCAGCACGTGGTACGGCAGCAGGAGGGTACCGATCATCAGCGTGAACAGCAGATTGCGGCCCGCGAACCTGATCCTCGCGAAGGCGTAGGCCGTCAGCGAACAGGACACCAGGATGCCGATGACCGAGCCGACCGCGAGGAACAGCGAGTTGAAGAAGAACGTGGAGATCGCGATGTCGGCGATGCCGTCGGCGAGGCTCTTGTAGTTCTCGACGACCGGGTCCCCCGGGAAGAGGTCCAGGCTGCCGACGATGTCCTCGCTCTTCTTGAAGGACCCGCCGATGACCCAGATCACCGGGTAGAGGATCACCGCGAGGATCAGCAGGGACCCGATGTGCCAGGCGAGGGAGCCGGGCAGCTTGTGACGCAGCGCCCCGCCTCCGGCGGAGGGCTTGATGTCGGTGGCCTGCGCGCTCATCGGGCGCCCTCCTCGTAGTGCACCCAGCGCTTCTGGGACCAGAACAGCACCGCCGTCACCAGGGCGACCGCGATCAGCAGGAGCCAGGCCATCGCGGAGGCCAGACCCATGCGGCTGTTCTCGAAGCCCTGGACGTAGAGGTAGCAGGTGTAGACCATCGAGCCGTCGGCCGGACCGCAGGCGTTGCTCCCGGCGCCGCCGCCGACGATGTACGCCGAGCTGAAGATCTGGAAGGAGTGGATCGTCTCGAGCAGCACGTTGAAGAAGAGGACGGGAGAGATCATCGGCAGCGTGATGTTCCAGAACCGCCGCATCTTGCCCGCCCCGTCGACCTCGGCCGCCTCGTACAGCTCACGCGGGACCTGCTTGAGGCCGGCCAGGAAGATGACCATGGGGGCGCCGAACTGCCAGACGGTGAGCGCCACCAGGCTGTAGATGATCATGTCCGGGTCGCCGGTCCAGCCGCCGACATTGATCCCGAAGATCTTCTGGGTACGGTCGACGACCGCGTCGTCCGAGAAGATCGCCTTCCACACGATCGCGACCGAGACACTCGCACCGATGAGCGACGGCGCGTAGAAGGCGGCCCGGTAGAAGGCCTGCCCCCGCCGGCTCTGGGCGAGCAGCAGCGCCACGCCGAGGGCCGCGAGCAGCTTCAGCGGCGTACCGACGACGACGTACCAGAGCGTCACCTGCACCGAATGGCGCCAGCGCGGATCGCCGAACATCTCGGAGAAGTTGTCGAGGCCGATCCACTTGGGGGCGTCGAACAGGTTGTAATCGGTGAAGGCGAAGTAGAGCGAGGCGACCATCGGGCCCGCTGTGAGGAGCAGGAACCCGGCGATCCAGGGGGACATGAAGAGATAGCCGGCCAGGTTCTCCCGGCGCCGCCGCCGCTTGAGGGCGGCGGGGCGCGCGGGCTTCACCGGACCGTGCCGCGGCTCGGAGTCCTGGGACAGGCCCTCCATCGCAGGGGCGTGTGTCACGGTGGTTCCCATCAGGTGCCGAGAGCCGTCTTCGACTCGTTGAAGAACTGCTTGACGGCTTCCGCCACCGACCTCTTGCCCAGGCCCATCTCCTCGGCGATGCGCAGGAACGCCGACTCGCAGATGTCCGCGCCGTTCGGGTGCGGGGTGATGGGCTCCAGGACACCCGCCTTGACGAGGGACTCCTCGTAGGCGGCTATCGCCTGGTTGACCGGGTCGGTCGGCTTGTACGCGTCGAACTGGGCCTGGGTCGCGGGTACACCGCGGTCGTAGCCCATGATCTTGGCGACCTCGGGGTCGTGCACCATGAAGTCGATGAACTGGGCGACTTCCTTGGGGTGCTGGGTGCGCTTGGAGGCGCTCAGCATGAGGGAGCCGAGGTACTGCCCGGTCTTCTTGCCGTCCGTCGTCGGGATGGGAGCCAGGCCGTACTCGCTCTTGCCCTCGGAGGTGTAGCGGACGGTGAAGTTGTCCCAGGTGTACTCGCCGGCCGAGAGCTCCGCGGCGAGCGCGGACTTGGGCTTGATCTGGGCGACCTTCTTGGGGTCGGAGTAGAGACCCTCCTCGACGCCCTTCCTGGCCCGCGTCCACCAGTCCGTCAGATCGGCCTCGGTGAAGCCGAGTCCGTCCTCGGTGAAGAACGCCTTGCCGTTCTGGCGCAGGTACAGGTCGTAGAGGTACATCGTGCCGTACATGCCGCTGTCGCCGGCGCGCCCGGTCTTGTCCCGGATCTTCTTCATGCCCGCTTCGAAGTCGTCCCACGTCCAGCCCTGCTCCGGCTTCACGCCGGCACGGGTGTAGACGGGCTTGTCGATGACCAGAGCCATCGAGTTCGAACCGACCGGAACGCCGAGGAGCTTGCCGTCGATCTCGCCGAACTTCTCCAGGCCCGCGCGGAATCCCTCCATCCGGAGGTTGCCGGCCTTGGCCTGCTCGCTGAGATCGAGCAGCACGTTCTTCGCGTCGTATTTCCGGAGGAAGCCGATCGCATTCTGGAACACGTCCGGCGGATTTCCGCCGGAGGCCTGAGTGTTGAACTTCTTCCAGAAGTCGAGATAAGGCTGGAAGTCCGTTTTCACCTTGATCTTCGGGTACTTCTTCTCGAAGAGCGCGATGGTCTTGTTGATTCTCTGGGCGCGGTCCTCCGCACCCCACCACGCGTAACGGATCGTCACCGTCCCGTCCGCGGAGGTCCCTCCGTCACCACCGCAGCCGGTCGTCGCGGCCAGCCCCAGCGTGGCTGCCGTGGCTCCGGCCGCCTTCAGGACGGTACGTCTCTCAACATTCCTGCCGTTCACCACGGTTGGACCTCCCCGCACGTCGTCCCGCTCGCATGAATCGTTTCAAGTAAGCGCTTGCTGGCACAAGGTACGGAGGGGCTGAGGGTGCGTCAATGATTCGGACAAGATTTTCTTACCGAGGAGCCGGGCGGCGGAGCGGACCGAGGGGGTGGAACCGGGGGCGGGCTCGGACGACGTCGCTGGTGACAGCCGCGTGGCCGAAGCGCCGAACGGAGAGGGACGAGCCGGGCTGATTTCGGGCGCGACCGAAAGACGACGGTGGGGTGGAGGGAGGGGATTGGGGGCGGTGGGGGCCGGTTTTGGCCATGTGGCGTTGGGGTGGGGGGGCGTTGCGGGTGCGGGGTTGCGCTGAGGGCGGCGCGCAGCCGCGGTGCAGCGACTCGGGACGGCCGCGGCTCGGGGCGGCGGAGAGGGCTGGATGAGGGCGGGTGGGCCTGCTGGGGGGTCCGCGGGTGGACAGCCCGGAGGCGGGGCTCGCGACGGCTGGTTCGGCGGGCGGGGGCTCGCGGCGCGGGTGGGGCGCTGTCCAGGATCGACGGCGGCCGCCGTACGACGCTACGGCGGGGGCGGCGGCACGGGTGGCCCGGCGTCCGGGACAGCGACGTGCGGGCTGGTCGAGGGGGTGGCGGTACTGGCTGCCCGGCGTCCGGGACAGCGGCCGTGCGGGCTGGCCGAGGCGCGGCGGCACGGGCGGGCCCGACGCCCGGAACCCTCCAGGGCTCGGCGCCCGCACAAGCCGGCCGAGGCGTGCCGGTGCGGGTGGCCCGATTGGCCAGAACCTGACGACGCACGAGCCGACCGAGAAGACACCCGCCGGGCGAGCCCACGTCCAGAACCCGACGACCGCACGAGCCGACCGAGAGGGCGATGGTACGAGCGGCCCGACGCCAGATCCTGGCGACCGCACGGGCGGAAGGTCAGGAGCGCCGTGGGCGCCCTGGCGGACAGGGTCGGTCCGGCGGCGGACCGGTGGCGGACCGGTGGCGAAATCGGCCTGATGGCGGACCTCGGCACCTGCCGGGCCCGACGGGGTCACGCGAGCGGCCCGCTACGCAGAGTTCCCGGCACGCCCCGCCCCGCCCCGTCCCGCCCCGCACCTGCACGATTCTCGGCGTTCCAGCGGCCCGGGCGCCGTCGGACGGAGGCGAGCACCCGGCGGACCGCCCTCCGGTGCCGGCACAGGCATCGGCACCCGCACCCGCACCGGAGGCCCCGGCCCGACGGCCACTGGGGGATACAACAACGGCGGCCCACCTGCTCAATCGCAGGTGGGCCGCCGGTCCGGGTGGGCGATACTGGGTTCGAACCAGTGACCTCTTCGGTGTGAACGAAGCGCTCTCCCACTGAGCTAATCGCCCGGACGCAGGAAGAACATTACCCCATGTCAGCGGGTGCCTGTGACGCTCACTGGTCCTCGATCTTCCACGGCATGACGATGCCGAACTTCCACAGGTAGATGCCGATCAGGACGCCCACGATCACCAGCCCGATCGACGTCAGGATGATGTTGCGACGCCGCACCTTGGGATCGAGGGCGCGCTGCGCCGCCTCGGTTACCTTCCGCTTGGTCCAGCGGAGCACCAGCTGGGCCCAGACGAACTCCGTCGCCCAGATCGCCATACCGCAGAAGATCACGACCCAGCCCGGTCCGGGCAGGGGCAGCATGATGATGCCGGCCACGACGACCGCGAGCCCGAGGATGAAAACGCCGACCTGCCAGCTCAGGTGCAGCACGCGACGGGCCTTGATGAATTCCGGCGCCCGTGATCCGAGCCCACGGTCCTGCTCGCCGCGCACCTCGCCCGTCCCCGTCTCGTTCGACGCCACGGCCACCTCGCCCGGCTCGCTACTCCCCGCATTCATACGGGCAAACACTACCCGAGCGAAACCAGTCACCGGAATGGACGCACGACGCGAACGATCTCTCGGCCGGAAGAGTTACGTAAACGCACGCAAAACACTCAGAGGGGTTTACAACGGCACCGTAGGTGGCATGTCGATTTCGCCGACGTGCGAATCCCCGAGCGCACACTGAGCGAAAGGCCCTGGCGCTTATGAACACCACGGTCAGCTGCGAGCTGCACCTGCGCCTCGTTGTGTCGAGCGAGTCCTCCCTGCCTGTCCCCGCAGGCCTGCGGTACGACACGGCCGACCCCTACGCCGTGCACGCCACCTTCCACACCGGAGCCGAGGAAACCGTCGAGTGGGTGTTCGCCCGCGACCTCCTCGCCGAGGGACTTCACCGCCCTACGGGCACCGGCGACGTCCGCGTCTGGCCGTCGCGCAGCCACGGTCAGGGCGTCGTGTGCATCGCCCTGAGCTCGCCGGAGGGCGAGGCCCTGCTCGAGGCCCCGGCACGGGCCCTGGAGTCCTTCCTGAAGCGGACCGACGCCGCCGTGCCGCCCGGCACGGAACACCGGCACTTCGACCTCGACCAGGAGCTCTCGCACATCCTGGCGGAAAGCTAGGGCGAGGCCCTCACAAAGCCGCCCGGCGCCGTCGACTCGGGGAGACGGCTCGGGCTTGGACAACCGCATACGGGATGACACCGGCGCCGGTACCGCGGCTCACGCGGTACGGCGCCGGTTCGCGTGCGGGCGCCCCTCCCCCGCTGTCGCCGCGCGGGAACCCCGGCGGACCCGGCAGCGTTGTATTCGAAGCCATGTGCGGGCATGTGGGCGGTCCGGCGGTGGTGGAGCCGTTACCATCGGCCAGCATCGGCGGGCGCCCGCCCGACCCTCAGGCCAGGGAGCGAATCGTGCTGATCACCCACGACACCCGGTGCGCCCTCGACACCGTGGTCGATCTGGTGAACACCGCACCGGAGGACGACACGGCGGCGGACGGGCTGCCGGACCTGGCGACCCTCGCGGACTTCGTGCGGAACCACGAGATCAGCGATGTCGGGGTGCTCTCGGAGTTCGACCTCTCGGCGGTGCGCAAGATCCGCGGGCGCTTCGCCGCCGTCTTCGCCGCCCCCGACGCCCGGGCCGCCGCCCACCAGATCAACGAGCTCGTCGCGGCGGCCGGCACCACCCCCCGGCTCACGGACCACGACGGCTACGACTGGCATGTGCACTACTTCGCGCCCGGTGCCTCCGTCGCCGATCATCTGGCCGCCGACTGCGGGATGGCGCTGGCGTTCTTCGTGGTGGCCGGGGAGCAGGAGCGGTTGCGGCGGTGCGAGGCGCCCGACTGCCGGCGCGCCTTCGTCGACCTGTCCCGCAACCGCTCGCGGCGGTACTGCGACAGCCGCACCTGCGGAAACCGCCTGCACGTGGCCGCGTACCGGGCGCGCCGCAAGGAGGCCGCGGGCTGACAGCCGTCGCCGGGGCGCTGGCTCGGGAGGGCGTCGATGCCGACGCGGCCCCGGCGGATGGCGCCGGGTGCCGCGGGTAAGGCTCACAGCAGCAGCAGGTCGTGCAGCGAGGCCATGAGCAGCAGACTCCCGATCACCGCCAGGAAGATCATCAGCGGTGGCTGGGATAGGGCGAAGAGGCAGCCGCGCGGCTCGTGCTGCCGGGGAAGTGGCTCGTCCAGCGGGGGACATAGCCCGTCCCGCGGCGGTGCGGGGTCGCTCTGATTCGTCGTGTCCAGCATCTCGCCGCGATGATGACGCAGTCGCCCCGCCGCACGCGATCAGTGCCCTCGTTCCGTGCGGGAGTGCACCGATTCCGTGAGGTCCGGTTCAGGTTGTGATCACTTCCGCGCACCGGAGGACCCACTGTGACGATTCAGCCCCGGGGGGGCGGTCGTCATATGCCGTGCTTCTTGAGGATGGCCTCGATGTCGCTGAAGTCGTCGCCGCGGGACGCCGGCGCGGGCCTGGTCGCCGGGCGGGAGCCCTGGCCCAGGGAGGGCGCCGAGGCAGCGGGGGCCACCGCGTCGGGCCGGTCGGCCGCGCGGGCCGCCGCCCGGCGCTCCTTGCGAGTGCCGCCGCGGCGGCGCTCCACGGTTCGTGTGGTCATGAAGAGCACCCACGCGACGCCGAGCACCCCGAACCCGGCCCAGGCCGTCGGGCTGAAGGCGGTGTCGGCCAGCCACTCGACGACCCCCGTCATCACCAGGCCGATCGGGACGAGGGAGTACGCCGCGACACGGACCGCGGCGAGGTAGCGCTTGCGGTACGCCGTGACGACCGCAATGCCCAGGCCTGCCGCGGACACGGCGGAGCAGACGGTCTCGGCAATCATCCGGTCCTCCAGGCGTGGCGCGGTCGGGTCGGGCACTTCGTCCCTTCCATCCTGCACCCGCCGTCCCCCGGCGGGCCATGCCCCGGCCCGACATCAGGGACATCTCCGGGTCACCTCCTCCGCAGGTGCCGGTGCGGGCCGCCCCCGGCCACGACTGCTGGAAGACTGTCGGCATGAGCGACTCCACCCCCGACCGTTCCGCCGCCCCCGTCCTCGAGGTCTGGTGCGACCTCCAGTGCCCGGACTGCCGCACCGCGCTGGACGATCTCCGTGCCCTGCGCGCCCGCTACGGCGACCGGCTGGAGCTGCGACTGCGGCACTTCCCGCTGGAGAAGAACAAGCACGCCTTCGCCGCCGCCCAGGCCGCGGAGGAGGCGTGGGAGCAGGGCCGGGGATGGCCGTACGCGGAGGCCCTGCTGGGGCGGGTCGAGGAGCTGGCCCGTGCGGGTGAACCCTTCCTGGTCGAGCTGGCCCGGGAACTGGGCCTGGACGCCGAGGAGTTCGACACCGCGCTGGTCGACGGCCGGCACATCCTGATCGTGGACGCCGACCAGGCCGAGGGCAAGGCGATCGGTGTCACCGGCACCCCGACGTACGTCATCGGCGGTGAGCGGCTCGACGGCGGCAAGAGCCAGGAGGGGCTGCGCGAGCGGATCGAGGAGATCGCGGACCGGCTGCTGGCCGGGCAAGGGCACTGATCACCCTTGCCCGGCTTCCGGTCCCAGGGTGTTACAGCAGCGGCTTGTACATGGCGTACTGCTCGGTCTCGTAGCCGAGTGAGGCGTAGAGCCGTTCGGCCGGGGCGTTGCCGGCGAAGACGTTGAGGCCGAGGGTCCGCCTGCCCTCGGCGATGGTCTGGGCCTCGGCCAGCAGCATCAGGGTCCGGCCGTGCCCCTTCCCCCGGTGGGCGGGGTCGGTCTCGACGTCGAAGACGAAGGCGCTGCTCTCGCGCACCGCCAGCCACAGCGTGCCCACCGGTGTCCCCCGGTGTTCGACGACGCTGATGAGCATGCCGGGGGTGGCGGGGCCGTTGGGCAGCAGGGTGGCGTGGTCGCGCTCCGACTTGGCCCGGGCCTCGGCCTCCGGGACGCCCCGCTCGACCCAGCTGCGGGCGTAGTCCTCCTTGCCCTTCTCCAGCCAGGGGCCGAACTCCGCCTCGGTCATGGGCCGGGCCCGGCTGCCCTCCGGCAGGTCCGGCGGGGTGTCGGCGAGCGCCTTCTCCATCCCGCGGTTGCGGACGACGTAGCCGAGCGCGGTGGCGAGCCGGAGGCCTGCCTCGGACGCGGCGGGGACCACCGCCTCGATACGGCGGCACCCCCAGCCGCGCGCCACCTCCTCCGCGGCGAGCGCGGCGACCGTGCCCCGGCCGCGCCTGCGGTCCGCTTCGTCGATGTGCAGCTTCGTGATCCGGGCCACCCCGGTGCCGAACACGGGATGTGTGCCGAGGTGTATCGCCCCCACGGAACGGCTGTTCACACACACCTGGAAGCGGCGTGAGCGCGTCCCGTCGGCGTTCTGCTGAAGCGGCTCGGTCGGCCGCAGGGTCGTGGTCATCAGGGGTGTTCTACCCGCAACCACGGCTTTGGTCAGCCGACTTTTGCGGGGGCTGTCAGGGGTCGAGGTCGTTCCCGGCCCGCTCCTCGAAGATCCGCATGGCCTTGGCGGTCACCGGGCCCGGCGCGCCGGGCAGCTCACGGCCGTCGACGCGGTGCACGGCCTGCACGTCCCGCAGGGTGGACGTCAGGAAGATCTCGTCGGCCCGCTCCAGGACGTCCAGCGGCAGGTCGGTCTCCCTGGCGCCGGTCCATTCGGCCGTCAGTGCGCGCGTGATGCCCGCGAGGCAGCCCGAGGCGAGCGGCGGCGTGTGGATCTCGCCGTCGAGGACGACGAAGACGTTCGACCCGGTGCCCTCGCACAGCCGCCCCACCGTGTTGCCGAACAGGGCTTCGGAAGCGCCCTGTTCACGGGCGCG
This sequence comes from Streptomyces hawaiiensis, assembly GCF_004803895.1. Taxonomy (NCBI): domain Bacteria; kingdom Bacillati; phylum Actinomycetota; class Actinomycetes; order Kitasatosporales; family Streptomycetaceae; genus Streptomyces; species Streptomyces hawaiiensis. Next base: position 1,725,583 of record NZ_CP021978.1, read on the forward strand.
GGCGAGAGCGACGACGTTCTCGGCGTACGAGGTGGTCTTCAGGCCGGTGAGCGCGCCGCGCTCGTTGCGGGTCCAGGGCACCGTGATGACGGCGGTGGAGTCGGGGCGGCGGGTCGTCTCACCGAGGGCGACCACGAGGGTCGGGCCGTGCTCGCCGCGGTCGGAGCCGAGGGGGCCGTGGCCGCCGGTGTAGGTGATACGGAGGCGGCCGAGCGGTACGGGGTTGGCGTCGAGGACGGCGGCGCAGGCGCGGCGCACCTCGTCGTGATCCGGGTCGGGCAGGCCGAGGCCGCGCGCCGAGAGGGTCAGCCGGTCGAGGTGCCGGGTGAGCGCGAACGCCCGGCCGTCCACGGCCTTCACGGTCTCGAAGATGCCGTCGCCCACGGTCAGCCCGTGATCGAAGACGGAGACGCGGGCGGACTCGGTGTCCTGCAGCCCGCCGTCGAGCCAGATCTTCACGTCAGGTCCTCTCCACTCACCTCATACGCTCCCGACGCTATCGCGAGCAGCCGGGACGCCTTCAGCTCGGTCTCCCGCCACTCCCCCTCCGGATCGGAGCCCCAGGTGATGCCCGCGCCGGTGCCGAAGCGCAGCATGCCGTCCGCCCGGTCGATCCAGAAGGTGCGGATGCCGACGGCCAGCTCTCCGGCCCCCCGGTCGGCGTCGACCCAGCCGATCCCGCCGCAGTACGGCCCTCGGGGCGCCGTCTCCAGCGCGTCGATGATCCGCAGCGCGCTGGACTTGGGTGCGCCGGTGACCGAGCCGGGCGGGAAGGCGGCGCCGAGCAGCTCGGCCCAGCCGGCCCCGTCCGCCAGCTCGCCTCGAACCGTCGAGACGAGGTGGACCAGCCCCGGGTGTTTCTCGAGGGCACACAGGTCGGGCACCGTCACACTGCCCGTGGCGCACACCCGACCGATGTCGTTGCGGACGAGGTCCACGATCATCACGTTCTCGGCGTAGTCCTTCTCCAGCAGGTCCGCCTCGGTACGGCCGGTGCCCTTGATCGGCCCGGACTCGACGACCCGGCCGTCGCGCCGCAGGAACAGTTCGGGGGAGGCGGTGGCGATCTCCACTCCGTGCCCGGGGAGCCGAATCGTTCCTGCGTACGGCGCCGGGTTGCCGCGGGCCAGCAGCGCGGTGAGGGCGTCCACGTCGGCGTCCGGCGGGACGGGCGCGGAGAGCACCCGGCACAGGTTCGCCTGGTAGACGTCGCCGGCCGCGATGTGATCACGGATCCGCTGTACCGCGGCCGTGTACGCGGCGCGATCGAGCGAGGACGTCCAGTCACCGGCAGCCGGTCCCCGCCATGCGCCGGGCACGTAAGCCCGCACGTCCGCCGTCCGGACGTGCGCGAAGCGGGCGCAGGTCAGACGGCCCTCGAAGTCGGCGCAGACGGCCCAGAAGCCGCTGGACTCCAGGGCCTCGGGATCGTCGGTGACGTCGAGGAGCCCGGTGGCGACACGGTCGCCGAAGCGGGCGAGGGCAGGGAGGTCGAGCACGCGGTCGAGTCTATGGCGGGTGTCCCGCGGGTGACCGGGGGATGTCCCTTCAGCGGGCACTGCGACCTCCCTGAGCAGGGCAGGCGCAGCACGCTGCACAAACGCGTTTTTGTGCTGGCCGCGGAATCCGCTAGAGTTCAACACGTCGCCGGGCCGCGCGAGCGGAACCGAAACGACAGGCGGACGTAGCTCAGTTGGTAGAGCGCAACCTTGCCAAGGTTGAGGTCGCGAGTTCGAACCTCGTCGTCCGCTCGAAGGAAGAGGGGGCTTCCCGGCCCCCTACACTCCTGGTGGAGTGGCCGAGAGGCGAGGCAACGGCCTGCAAAGCCGTCTACACGGGTTCAAATCCCGTCTCCACCTCCAAGGACGATTAGCTCAGCGGGAGAGCGCTTCCCTGACACGGAAGAGGTCACTGGTTCAATCCCAGTATCGTCCACTGGATCTCTCAAGATCCCGACCCGCGCGATTAGCTCAGCGGGAGAGCGCTTCCCTGACACGGAAGAGGTCACTGGTTCAATCCCAGTATCGCGCACGCAATGCCCATGATCCGCTGCACTCGGTGGTCATGGTCCCGAGGACGATTAGCTCAGCGGGAGAGCGCTTCCCTGACACGGAAGAGGTCACTGGTTCAATCCCAGTATCGTCCACACCACACAGGAGCCCCCGGCCGTTCGCGGCCGGGGGCTCCTGTGATGTCACGGCTCAGGACGAGAACAGCATGCGGCCGAAGCTCTTGTTGCGGTGGTGACCGTGATGGCCGTGGCCGCCGTGCGGGGCACCCCATGCGGGGGCCGGAGGGACGGGGTAGGCCTGCGGGGCCGGGTAGGCCTGCGGGGCCGCCGGGGGCGGCGGGGCGGTCTGGGACCACTGGGCCTCCAGACGGGTCAGCGACTCCAGCTCGCCGTAGTCGAGAAAGATCCCGCGGCAGCCGCTGCACTGCTCGATCTGGACACCGTTGCGGTTGTACGTGTGCATCGGCGCACGGCACTTCGGACACTGCATGGTCGTTCAACTCCTCGCCGGTCGGTCCTGCTTCACATCTCGCCAGGACAGACTCTGTCCCGCTGTGGTCGGTTGCACCCTACTTCGCGTGCTCCTGCGCCAACTGCGGCGGGACGGCCGCCATTCGGTCACAGGCGTCCACGACCGACTGCTCCACCTCGTCCAGGGGACGGCCGGCCGCTGCCGCCTTGGCGACGGCCCGGGCCGCGGTCTGCGCGGTGAGGGCGCGGGCGGGGACGTCGAGGGCGGGCCAGGGGTCGCCCTCGACGGGGACGGCTGGGCCGCCGGCCTCCCGGTAGGCGGTGAGGAACCGGGTCCATTCGCCGGGTGGGAGCAGGCCGCAGGCGTACCAGGCGGCGGGCCGGGCGAGGTCCCAGGCGGGAACGCCGACGCCGAGGTCGTCCACGTCTATCAGCAGCCAGGGGCCGTCGTCGGCGGGGTGACGTACGAGCTGGCCGAGGTGAAGGTCGCCGTGGCACAAGGTGCCGGTGTGCGGCATCGGGGTCTCGGCCCGGGCCCAGGGCGGGAGGGTGGCCCAGGCCCGCAGGACGGGGGCGACCGCGGGGTGCGGGCCGGCCTCGCGGAGCCGGGCGATGGCCCGAGCCGCCTTAGCCGGGCCGCGCATGACGGGCAGGTCCTCCGAAGCCGGGGTGCGGTGGAGGCGGGCGAGAAGGGTGGCGGCGGCTTCCCAGGGTGCGCTGTCGGGATCGGCGGGGTCCACTGGCGTGCCGTACGGCCAGAACGTCACGAGGCGGCCGTGCAGGTCGACCGGCGCCGGGTCGAGTGGAGGGAGGAGGACCTCGGGGTGGCCGGCGGCGACGGCGAGACGACGGGCCAGTTCGGTGGGAGTGGTGTCCGGGGGGTGGGCCTTCGCGACGGTGTTCGCGTGGCGTACGACGGTGGCGTCCGGGCTGTCCGCGAGGGTGGCTGTGCCGCACGGGCAGGTCGATGTGCGTGCGTGGGCTGTGGCTCGGGCCTTGGCGGTGAGGGCAGGTATGAGCGGGGTGGGGTTCACGGGGCTCCATGGGGGGTCGGTCTGGGGTGAGCGTACGTGGCGGAGCCGGGCAGGGCGGGGCGGCGCGTTGGTAGCTGTCGTACTCAGGTGCTCGGCGTTGTTGCTGAGGCCGGGGCGTTATGCAACTCGGCGCGACGAGGCGCCGCTGCGCCCACCCGTGCCGCCCCCAGCGGCACGCATGCCCGCAGCTGGGGCGGGACGGGCGCCCGCGGCTAGGGCGGGGCGGGCCCTGCGCCTAGGGCGGGCAGGGCGACCCGCAACTGTGCGTCGGTGACGTCAGGTGGGACGCGCCCGCACCCGCCGTCGTACGCAAGGGGACGTGTCGGGGGGTGTCCGCCCGCAGCTGGTTGGCGCGTCAACGGACAGTCAGTCGGCGTGAGACCCCATCGCGCCGTTCCGAGGACGGACACCCCCCGACACGGCCCCGACCCCACCCGGCGTAAGGCGCTACGTCCACCCCCACCCAAGCAGCTACAGGCCGCCGCAGGCACCCGCGCGCGGCGGAGGACGGCTGCAGGCAAAGCAATGCCGGCGCAGCTCCCCAGCTGCGCCGGCATCTTTTGCCGTCCGCCGCACCCCCGTCCCCACGGGGTTTCATGGTCGGGATGTCCCCGCCCGGACCGCTCTTCCGGGCCTGGGGTCGCCGCTCAGCGCCCCAGCATCTCTCCCACGGACGACGCCTGTGTGGCCACTGTCTCCCACCCGTCGAAGACGAGAAGGAGCAGGGCCGCCAGGGGAAGGGCCATCAGCGTCGCCACCACCGGGTGGCGACGGCCCTGGCGGCGGCGGAACGCGGCGGCGTACACCTTGCGTCCCTCCTCGCGGAGCAGCGTCCGCGGAGCCGTCTGGGCCATGGTCCCTCTCCTGACCGTTATCGGTTGTCGTCGGCAAGCGGCGGGCGTCTGACCTCGGGGGACGAGTGCTGCACCCGCCGCTTGACCCCAAATCTAGGCGTCCGGCCCTCCCCCGGCGTCATGCCCTCGTACCGATTGCCGGGCCTCCCGGAGGATGAGCCGCCACCTACGACGTACTCCCCTGGGTGGAGACGGGGACGCAGGTCTCAGGGTCTTCCCCGACGGGGCGCCCGGATCAGCCCTCTTTGTCCGAGCTCTCCTCCCGCGGAATCGGCTGTTCCACCAGGGCCAGCACCCGATTCGCCATGAAGCGGGCGGTACGTACGACCGTTCCGCTACGGGTGACTTCGCTCACTTCCACGACACCTCGGCGTACCGCCGTCTCCACCCTGCGGCCCGCCCTGCTCGCCACCACCTCATACGTGCGCGTCGTGTCTCCCGCGTCCACGACTATCTCCACGCGATCACCCTTCACAGGACCAATCCCCCTTCTGCGACGGGTGGTTGGGATCACTCGCCGCGCGAAGTCCGCCTCTTCGCGCCCTCCCTGACCACCTTTCAAGTCTCCCACCCACCACTGACAATCCATCACTGTGAGAGGGCGCGGCCTCTGCGCGCGGGCGGCCGTGGAAACGTAAGCTGTGGCTCGTCACAGGACCGGGCAGCGGGGATGAACATGGCGATGATGCGCCTGAGGCGCGAGGACCCGCGCGTCGTCGGCTCGTTCAAGCTTCACAGACGGCTCGGCGCGGGCGGGATGGGCGTGGTCTACCTGGGCTCCGACAAGAAGGGGCAGCGGGTCGCGCTCAAGGTCATCCGGCCCGACCTGGCGGAGGATCAGGAGTTTCGCTCACGGTTCGCCCGAGAGGTCTCGGCGGCCCGGCGGATCCGCGGCGGCTGCACGGCCCGGCTGGTGGCCGCCGACCTCGACGCGGAGCGCCCCTGGTTCGCCACGCAGTACGTGCCCGGCCCCTCCCTGCACGACAAGGTCGCGGCAGAGGGACCGCTCGGCGCGGCGGACGTCGCGGCCGTCGGCGCCGCCCTGTCGGAGGGCCTGGTCGCGGTGCACGAGGCCGGGGTGGTGCACCGGGACCTGAAGCCGTCCAACATCCTGCTGTCCCCGAAGGGGCCGCGGATCATCGACTTCGGCATCGCCTGGGCCACCGGCGCGTCGACGCTCACCCACGTCGGCACGGCGGTCGGCTCCCCCGGCTTCCTCGCGCCGGAGCAGGTGCGCGGGGCCACCGTCACACCGGCCACGGACGTCTTCTCGCTCGGTGCCACGCTCGCGTACTCCTCGATGGGCGACTCGCCCTTCGGGCACGGCAGTTCCGAGGTGATGCTGTACCGCGTGGTGCACGAGGAGCCGCAGCTGCACGGCGTGCCCGACGCGCTGGCCCCTCTCGTCCGGGCATGTCTGGCGAAGGACCCCGAGGAGCGGCCCAGCACGCTCCAACTGTCGCTGCGGCTCAAGGAGATCGCGGCCCGGGAGTCGCAGGACCTCGCCGGCGTCCGGCCGCCCGCCCCGCGTGGTTCCGACACCGAACGGCTCGCCGACACCTACCCCGAGCGCACCCGGCGTCCGCAGGGACAGCAGGGTGCCGGGACGTCCGGGGCGCAGCGGGGCCGGGGCACTCCCCCGCCGCGGGGTTCCGCTCCGTCCCGGGACGGCCAGCCGTCGCAGGACGGTCCGGCTTCCCAGAGCGGGCCCGGGGCCCGGGGCGGAGCCCGGGCGACCGGGGGCGGGAACCGGTCGACGGGGGGCGCGAACCGTGGCAGGACTCCGGTGCGCGGGTCCGGTGCCTCGCGCGGCGGCAACCCGCCGCGGTCCGGGTCGCGGCCGACGCCCACCGGGCGCAACGGGACGCGGTCGGGCGGCGGCAGCCGCCCCGCCCCGCACAGCGGCACCGGGCGTCCGGCGTCCAGGAACACGGGGACCGGGCTGCGGCCCGCCAATCCGCGGTTGCTGCGGCAGCGGCTGTTCGTGTTCGTCGTGGTGACGCTGCTGGTGGCGGTCGGTATCGCCCTGGTGCAGGGCTGTCAGGGCCCGGCGCGGGGGTTCGGCGGCGACGGGGGCGGGGCCCGGCAGGAGCGCGTCCAGCAGGGCCACGACCCGCGGGATTTCGAGCCGTAGGACTCCGGCCGCAGGCGACGGCCGGCTGTTCAGCGGGGCGTCACAGCTCCTGCAGGATCCGTTCGAAGAACTCGCGGTCACCGTCGAAGACCGGGTCCAGGGCCAGGAACTCCTGCGGGGTGACCCAGCGGGTCTCGGCGACCTCGCGCGGGTCGGGGACCACTTCTCCCGTGTCGGCGCGGGCGGTCCACCAGTGGAGGCGGAAGAGGTGGTCGTCGGTCTCCGACTCCCAGACCTTCGCCTCCGGTACGACGGTGAGACCGACCTCCTCGCGGACCTCCCGGACGACCGCCTGCTCCTGGGACTCCCCCGGCTCGATCTTGCCGCTGAGCGGCTGCCAGTAGCCGGGGCGGACGACCGCCGGGCCGCGCCGGATCGCGAGCAGGCGCTCGCCGCGCAGGAGCACGGCGACGACGGCTTGGCGCTGCTCCACGTGGCGCCCCTAGGCCTGGGGCCGGCCGGTGGCCACGGCGTAGAAGGCCACGGCAGCCGCCGCGCCCACGTTGAGGGAGTCGACGCCGTGGGACATGGGGATGCGGACCCACTCGTCGGCGGCGACCAGGGCCTGAGTGGACAGGCCGTCGCCCTCGGCGCCGAGCATGAGGGCCACCCGGTCCATGGTGTGCGGGGCGGCCTCGTCGAGGGGGCGGGCCTTCTCGTCAGGGGTGAGGGCGAGGAGGGTGAAGCCCGCCTCGCGGACCGAGTCCAGGCCCTTGGGCCAGGTGTCCAGACGGGCGTACGGGACGGAGAAGACCGCGCCCATGGAGACCTTCACGCTGCGGCGGTAGAGGGGGTCGGCGCAGTCCGGGGAGAGCAGGACCGCGTCCATGCCGAGGGCGGCGGCCGAGCGGAAGATGGCGCCGATGTTGGTGTGGTCGTTGACCGACTCCATGATGACGACGCGGCGGGCGCTGTGGAGGAGGCCGGCGGCGGTGGGCAGGGGTTTGCGCTGCATGGAGGCGAGCGCGCCGCGGTGCACGTGGTAGCCGGTGACCTGCTCGGCGAGCTCCGGGCTGACGGCGTAGACCGGGGCGGGGAGTTCGTCGATGACGTCGCGCATGACGTCGACCCACTTGGCCGAGAGCAGCATGGACCGCATCTCGTACCCGGCTTCCTTGGCCCTTCTGATGACCTTCTCGCCCTCGGCGATGAACAGGCCCTCGGCGGGTTCGCGCTTGCGGCGCAGCTCCACGTCGGTCAGGCCGGTGTAGTCGCGCAGACGCGGGTCGTCGGGATCCTCGACGGTGATGAGATCGGCCACAGGGTGATACTGCCTTGTCCTGGGTGCGGTGCCAACGGCTCGGTACGGGTTGTGTTACCCGGGGTTACTTTCGGGGCGCGGGGGCCGTGGGGCCGACTTTCACGACCTCGCCGATGACGATGACCGCCGGGGGCTTCACGTCTTCGGTCCGCACGGTCTCCGCGACCGTCGCGAGAGTGGCGTCGACGCGGCGCTGGCCGGCCGTCGTGCCCTCCTGGACCAGGGCGACGGGCGCGTCCGGGGACTTGCCGTGGGCGATGAGCGTCTCGGCGACCTTGCCGATCGTGCTGACCCCCATGAGGATCACCAGCGTGCCGGTCAGCTTGGCCAGGGACGGCCAGTCGACCAGGGAGCGCTCGTCGTCGGGGGCGATGTGGCCGCTGACCACGGTGAACTCATGGGCGACACCCCGGTGGGTGACGGGGATGCCGGCGGCGCCCGGGACCGAGATGGAGCTGGAGATGCCCGGCACGACCGTGCACGGGATGCCGGCCTCGGCCAGCGCCTGGACCTCCTCCATGCCGCGCCCGTAGACGAAGGGGTCGCCGCCCTTGAGCCGGACGACCGACTTGCCCTTGCGCGCGTGCTCGATCAGGGCGTCGTTGATGGCTTCCTGGGCCATGAACCTGCCGAAGGGCAGCTTCGCCGCGTCGATCACCTCGACGCTCGGGGACAGTTCGGCGAGCAGGTCGCGCGGGCCGAGGTGGTCGGTGATGACCACGTCGGCCTCGGCGAGCAGGCGGCGGCCGCGCACGGTGATCAGGTCCGGGTCGCCGGGGCCGCCGCCGACCAGGGCGACTCCGGGTGTGCGGGTGCGGTGGTGCGGGGCGACGAGGGTGCCGTCGCGCAGGCCCTCGACGACCGCGTCGCGGATGGCGGCGGTGTGGCGGGGGTCGCGGCCCTTGGCGTCGGTGGTGAGGACGGCGACCGTGACGCCCTCGCTGTGACCGGTGGCCGGGGTCCAGGCGGTGGCCCGGTCGGCGTCGTCGGAGCGGACGCACCAGACGCGGTGCCGCTCCGCTTCGGCCGAGGCGGCGGTGTTGGCCTCGGGGTCGCTGGTGGCGATGAGGGCGTACCAGGCGTCCGCGAGGTCGCCCTCCTCGTACGAGCGCCGCTGCCAGGTGATCTCGCCGGCGTCCGCCATGGCCTCGACCGAGGGGGTGGCCTCGGGAGACACGAGAAGGATGTCCGCGCCTGCCGCGAGCAGTGCCGGGAGGCGGCGCTGGGCGACCTGGCCGCCGCCGAGGACGACCACGCGGCGGCCGGTGAGGCGGAGGCCTACGGGGTAGGCGGGGTGTTCGGCCATGAGGTGCGGCTCCTGTTGCGGCGGTGGTTCAGTGCCCTGACGTGCGGATTTTAATGGGCAGGAGGGCGGGCGGCGCGGGTGGTCCGGTGGCTGGGCATCCCGCCCGTCAGCCGGTGGGCGACCGATGGGCGGGCATTTCCGTCATGCGGAACGCCCGCCCCCGGATCCACGTGGACGACGGAAGCCCTACTTCTCCGTCACTCCTGCCGAATCGAACGTCGCCACCTCGTGCATCGCCCTGGCCGTGCTCTGGACCAGCGGGAGGGCGAGCAGGGCGCCGGTGCCCTCGCCGAGGCGGAGGTCGAGGTCGACCAGGGGGCGCAGACCCAGCTTGTTGAGGGCGGCGACGTGGCCCGGCTCGGCGCTGCGGTGGCCCGCGATGCACGCGGCCAGGACCTCGGGGGCGATCGCGCGGGCGACCAGGGCGGCGGCCCCGGCGCTGACGCCGTCCAGGATCACCGGCGTACGCAGGGAGGCGCCGCCGAGGAGGAGGCCGACGATGGCGGCGTGCTCGAAGCCGCCGATCGCGGCGAGCACGCCGATCGGGTCGGCCGGGTCCGGCTGGTGGAGTTCCAGGGCGCGGCGGACGACCTCGGTCTTGCGGGCGAGGGTCTCGTCGTTGATGCCGGTGCCCCGGCCCGTGACCTCGGCCGGGTCCGCACCGGTGAAGACGGAGATCAGGGCGGCGGACGCGGTGGTGTTCGCGATGCCCATCTCGCCGGTCAGCAGGGCCTTGTTGCCGGCGGCGACCAGGTCGCGGGCGGTCTCGATGCCGACCTCGATGGCCTGCCTGGCCTCCTCGCGGGTCATCGCGGGGCCGGTCGTCAGGTCGGACGTACCGGCACGGATCTTGCGGGGCAGCAGGCCCGGGGTGGCCGGGAGGTCGGCGGCGACGCCCACGTCCACGATGCAGACCTCGGCACCGACCTGGGTGGCGAAGGCGTTGCAGACCGCACCGCCGCCGAGGAAGTTGGCCACCATCTGGGCCGTGACCTCCTGCGGCCAGGGGGTGACGCCCTGGGCGTGCACACCGTGGTCGCCCGCGAAGATCGCGACGGCCGCGGGCTCCGGGATGGGCGGCGGGCACTGACGGGACAGGCCGGACAGCTGCGCGGAGATGATCTCCAGCATGCCCAGCGCACCGGCCGGCTTGGTCATACGCTTCTGGCGCTCCCACGCCTCGCCGAGCGCCTTGGCGTCCAGCGGGCGGATCTGCGCGACGGTCTCGGCGAGCAGGTCGTGGGGCTCCTCTCCGGGCAGGGCACGGCGGCCGTATGTCTCTTCGTGCACGACCCAGGACAGCGGGCGGCGCTTGGACCAGCCGGCCTGCAACAGCTCGGGCTCGTCCGGGAACTCGTCGACGTAGCCGACGCACAGGTAGGCGATGATCTCCAGGTGCTCGGGCAGACCGAGGGCGCGGACCATCTCGCGCTCGTCGAAGAAGCTGACCCAGCCGACGCCGAGGCCTTCGGCGCGGGCGGCGAGCCAGAGGTTCTCCACGGCCAGGGCGGCCGAGTACGGGGCCATCTGGGGCTGGGTGTGACGGCCGAGGGTGTGACGGCCGCCGCGGGTGGGGTCGGCGGTGACGACGATGTTCACCGGCGTGTCGAGGATGGCCTCGATCTTCAGTTCCTTGAACTGCTTCGCCCGGCCCTTGGGGAGGGACTTCGCGTACGCGTCGCGCTGGCGCATGGCCAGTTCGTGCATCGCGCGCCGGGTGTCGGCGGAGCGGATGACGACGAAGTCCCACGGCTGCGAGTGGCCGACGGAGGGAGCGTGGTGGGCGGCCTCCAGGACGCGCAACAGCACCTCGTGCGGGATGGGGTCGCTGCGGAAGCCGTTGCGGATGTCGCGGCGTTCACGCATGACCTTCAGGACGGCCTCGCGCTCGGCGGGGTCGTAGCCGGGGGCGGCGGGACCGGTGGACTGTCGTGCTTCTGCCACTGCGGCCGCGCTCTCTTCGTCTCGACGTTCCTGGTCCGCCAGGTCTTCCTGTTCGGCGGCCCGGGTGTCCAGGTCGTCGGCGTTCTGGGCGAGTTCGGCGTCGCCGTCGCGAGGAGCCGGGACGGTGACCGCGGGTGCGGGAGGCTCCAGCTCCTCGGGCTGCGCCGGCTGGGACTGCTGCGGGCCCTGCACGGGCTGCCCGGCCTGCTCGTCCGCGGCCGGGGCGGGGAGTACGACGGTGACGTCCTCGGCGGGTGCCGGGGGGTCGGGGGCGGTTCCCTGGGGGGCGGGGCCGGGCTCGACGGCTTCGGCGGCGGGGGCGGCTGTGACCGCCTCGGGGGCCGCCTGAACCGGAGCTGCCGCTTCGGTGGCGGGGTGGGGCACGAGGGCCTCGGGTGCTTGAGCGGGTACGGGGGCCTCGGGGTGCGCCGTGGCCTCGGGTGCTTGAGCGGGTGCCGGGGCCTCGGGGTGCGCCGTCGCCGCGGTGGGCTGATCCGGGGCGGTCGCCTCCGGGGCGGCCTCCGGCTCGGCGGGCGCGGCGGGGTCAGGTGCGTCGTCGGCAGGCACGGCGGCCTGCGCTACCGGATCCGGGGCCGGGGCCGGGGCGGCGACAGCCTCGGCGACCGGGGCAGGGGCAGGGGCAGCGACGGACTCAGCAGCCGGGGTCGGAGTGGCGACGGACTCAGCAGCCGGGGTCGGAGTGGCGACGGACTCAGCAGCCGGGGCGGGCTCAGGAGCGGCGACGGCCTCGGCGGACGGAGCGACCGCTTCCTGATCGACCGGCTCGGTGGCCGGGGCGGGCTCAGGAGCGGCGACGGCCTCGGCGGACGGAGCGACCGCTTCCTGACCGACCGGTTCAGCGGCCGGGGCAACCGTGGCCTGGCCGGGCGCCTCAGGGCCAGGAGTGGCGGGTTGTGGAACCGTCACCTCGGGCTCCTGCGTGACTGGCGCGGCATCAGTTGCCGTCGGGGGCTGGGGCGCAGTGTCGTCGGCGGTGGCGTCCGGCTCAGGCGCGACGGCCTCGGGGGCGGACACCGCTGGGCCCGGCGCGGCGGCCTCCGGGGCAACGCCGGCGGCCGGCATCTGCGCAACGGCCTCCGGGGCCGGTACGTCGGGCGCGTAAGTGGCAGCGTCGGGCGCGTGAACGGCAGCGTCCGGTACCTGGGCGGGAGCGGGAGCCTCTCCACCGGCGGCCTCGACTGGAGCGACGACGGCGAACTCCGGGCCGGCGGCGGCCTCGGGGAACGGGACCGCCTCAGGAACCTGGCCGGCCTCCACAGCAGGAGCCGACGCCACGGTCTGCTCGGCGGCCACCGCCGGGCCCTGTCCGCCGGAGGCATCCGGCACGGAAGGCTCAGCAGAAGCACCGGCCGGCTCACCGCCCTGCGCGGAGCCGTCCATGACCGGCCCGGGTTGCGAAGCCGACGGCGCAACCGGTGCCGGGGCGGCTGCGGCCGCGATCTCGGCGGCATCCACCTGGCCCGTGTCCGGACCGGCCCCGGCCTCAGCGGGGTAGTCCGCAACCGCCGCACCCTGCCCGGGAACCGCATACCCGGCCTCGGCCGCCTGGGCCTCGACCACACCAGGGGCGTCACCGGCAGCGGCGAGTCCGGCCTGGGCGGCGGCCACCCGGCCCTCTGCCGCGTCCACACCCACGTCCGCGGGGTCTTCCCCCTGTGCCGCGGGCATGACCTGCTCCACGGCGGCCACCCCTGCGGCGGCCACGTGGGCTCCGCCCGGGCCGACGCCCGCACCCGCGGGGTCCGCAGGGGGCTGAACGGCGCCGGCTGCGGCTGCCTGAACTTCTGCGGGGACAACACCCGGCCCCACAGGGGCACCCACCGCGGCCTGCCCGGCCTCGGCCGGTGCCGGGGGTGTCGTGTGGCTGGTCTCCGCCGTCACGCGGGTCGCGACCGCCTGGGCCGTGCCCATCGGTTCCGTTGCCGGAACAACCGTTTCCGCAGGCGCCGCCCCGGCGCTCACCGGGCCCGGGGGCGTGACCGGTGCGCCCCAGGGGGCGGCGGGCGGCGAGGGCATCTCGGGGGCGCGGGGACCGTCGAGGTACTCGGGGCCCGCCGCGGACGGTGCCGGCTGGCGCACGGGCGCGTCCGCGGGGCCTCGGTCGGCGAGGGAGCGGACCGGGCTGGCGGAGCTGTCGGGCAGCGGCGGGCCGAGGTGCAGGGGCCGGCGCGGGGTGATGGGCGGGATCGGCGGCGGGTCCGGCAGACGGACGCCGCCGAGGTCGACCGAGCCGCTGTCGCGGCCGGAGATCTCGTGCGGGCCCGGCTGGTGCACGGTCTCGAGGACCGGCTCCGGCGCGGGCGGAGGGACCTCGTTGCCCCAGGCGCCCTGGGCGCCCGGCAACAGCAGCAGGTCTTCGTCCTCGGCGGTGGTCTCGGAGAGGTAGGTGTACGCACCGTGCGCGGGGGCGCCCGGCTGCTCCACCATGCCTGCGCTCTCCGGCAGTCCCTCGCCCGGGACCTGGCCGGTGTCGGTCATGCGTACCCCTCGCCCATCGGTTAGTGCTCCTACGACCAGCTCGCCCGGAACGGCGCACCGACCGCCCCGCAGTGAAGAACGAGCGTGCGTCCCCAGCGGCACGAACGGTCCGCCCGGAAAAGGCGACAAAGCCATTCACTGGCATTGTTGCGGCCGTACCACCCTCTCGGCAGCTTGATCCGCGAGGGTTCCGCTGTGGACTGCGCCACGTTGCGCGTCCTCCGGTTCTGCCGTACCACACACACCCCAAAACGGGCGGGTTTTCCGGACATTGACCGACGAAGCGCCGGGCGTCCTTGTGCGGTGCAGCGATCGGCCAGCCTACCGCGCGCAGTACGACAACCCGATCACGGGGACTGCGGCGGGATCAGGCACCGCGGCGCGGCAGCACGCCGCTGAGCAGGAACGCGACGCTCCGCTCCTTCTCCGTCCAGGCCCGGGTGTCGAGTTCGACGGCCTGCAGCAGGGCGCATTCGACGTCGTAGCCGTGCTCGTTCAGGTCGCGGCCGATGAGTTCGGCGGCGTCGCGGGTGGCGGCGTGCGTGACGATGCGCTGCGGGCGGCGGTCGGCGACCGCCGAGACGACGGCCGCTCCCCCGGCGCCGACGCGGACGACGTCCGGTTCGGGGAGGTTCTCCAGGATGTACGGGGCGGTGCCGTGCACGATCTGGAGCTGGACGCCGAGGCGGCGGGCGGCGGCGTCGGTGCGGGCGCAGGCGGCCCAGTCGCCGTCGACGGCGAGGACGGCGGCGCCGGCGCGGGCGGCCTCGACGGCGAAGGCGCCGCTGCCGCAGCCGATGTCCCACACGAGGTCGCCGACGCGGGGCCCGAGGCGGGCGAGTTGGGAGGCGCGCAGCAGCTGGGTCTCGCCCTCGCCGAGGTCCGCGCCGTACGCGTCGGCGGGCAGGGTCCAGCCGCGCGGTCCGGCGGACGGGTCGCGGCCGGAGATCCAGCCGCCGGCCTCCCCCGCGGTGCCGGGTCCGGCCGGGCCGCCGAGGACGATGACGACGTTGGGGTCGCGCCAGGTGTGGTCGGCGGCCTTGTCGGAGGTGACGATCGAGACGCGTTCGCGGGCGGTGCCGAGTTCCTCGCAGATGACGAAGGAGCGGTGGACTCCTTCGAGGAGCAGCCCGAGTTCGGCGGGGCCGGCGCCGGGTGAGGTGAGGACCGCCACCTTGGTGTGGGCGCGGCACACGTTCACCGCGCGTCGCAGGGTGCGGGGGTGGGCGACGACCACCTGTGCGTCGTCCCAGGGCATACCGGCGCGGGCGAAGGCGGCGGCGACGGAGGAGACGGCGGGGACGACCTCCACCTCCAGGCCGAACTCGGGGGCGCGCAGGGTGCGTACGACGCCGAAGAAGCCGGGGTCGCCGTCGGCGAGCACGACGGCCGTGCCGCGGTGGCCGGCGATGCGGCGGGCGGCGAGGGCGACACTGCCGAGGCGGATGCGCTCGGCGCCGGCGGGGACCTCGGGCAGCGCCAGGTGGTGGGCGGCACCGGCCACGAGCGTGGCGGCACCCAGGGCGGCGCTCGCCGCGGCGGTCAGCGGCGAACCGTCCCAGCCGATCACCGTGACCCGGTCGGCCATCGTCGTCAGTCTCCAGGGGTTTTCGCAGGTCGTCTGCGTGGCGTTGTGGGGAGCAGCCCGGGGGCGGGCTCCGTGAGGGTACCCGGTGGAGGTGCCGGAGGGGGCGCCGGTGTCGTCGCCGCCGTCGTCCTCCGGGTGGTGGTGGTCAGTTCCAGTCGCCGAAGGACGTGAAGCCGTCGCGGAGCTGGTCGCCCACGCCTTCCAGGTCCTCGGGGAGCAGGCTCCAGACGATGAAGTCGGTGCGTACGTCGCTCCACGTGCCGTCCTCGGCACGGGCCCGGGCTATACAGGCGTTGCGCAGCACGCCCTCGCTGATACAGCCGATCTTCTGGGCGACCTGCTGTGAGGCGGTGTTGTCGGCCGCCGTGCGCAGTTCGATGCGCTCGAACTTCTGGTCCCCCAGGAGCCACTGGGCGGTGGCCAGCGCGGCCTCGGAGGCGTACCCCTCGCCGCGGGCCCAGGGGGCGATGATGTACGACAGCTCGGTGGAGCGTACGTGCCAGTTGGTCTTGCCGAGCTGGATGACGCCGACCAGGCGCTGGGTGAGGAACTCGGTGACGGCGAAGTCGATTCCGTGTCCCTCGGTGCGCTGCGCGGGGGCGTAATCGGTGATCCAGGTGCGGGCGCCGCTTTCCGTGAACGGCTGGGGGACGGAGGTCCAGGCCGCCACCTGTTCGTCGTTCATCATCGCCGCCAGGGCGGCGACGTCGTCTTCGTCGAGGGGACGCAGCACCAACCGCTCCGTGCTGATGGAGATGTTGGGGAAGGTGCTCGTCATCCGCCGCTCCGTAACCTTCGGTGAACCTTCAGGGCATGCTGAACTGCCCAGCATGCAGCATGAAAGCACTCATCCGCATCACGGGCCCTCCCCCCACCGGGTGGGGGAGGGGCCCTGTGCGCGAGTGCCGGGGGTGGGCTCAGAAGGAGGCGAGCACGGAGCCGGCGTACTTGTCCTGGATGAACTTCTTGACCTCGGGCGAGGTGAGGAGCTTGGCGAGCTTCTTCACGCGCGGGTCGTCCTCGTTGCCCTTCTTCACGGCGAGGAAGTTGCCGTAGGGGTTGTTCTTCGGGGACTCCAGGATCAGGGCGTCCTTGGACGGCTTGAGGTCGGACTCGATGGCGTAGTTGCCGTTGACGACGGCGGCGTCCACGTCGCCGAGGGAGCGCGGGGTCTGGGCCGCCTCCAGCTCCTTGAACTTGAGGTTCTTGGGGTTCTTCGCGATGTCGGAGGGGGTCGCCTCGTTGCCGGCGCCCGCCTTGAGGGTGATGAGCCCGTTGGACGCGAGGAGCTTGAGGGCGCGGGCCTCGTTGACCGTGTCGTTGGGAAGGGCGACGGTCGCACCGCTCTTCAGGTCGTCGGCCTTCTTGACCTTGTGGGAGTAGAGGCCGAGCGGCTCCAGGTGAACCGTGACGACGGGCACGATGTCGGTGCCGTTCTTCTTGTTGTAGTCGTCGAGGTACGGCTTGTTCTGGAAGTAGTTGGCGCCGACGGAGCCGTCCTGCGTCGCGGGGTTCTGCGACGTGTAGTCCGTGAACTCCCTGACCTCCAGGTCGAGGCCCTCCTTCTTCGCCAGGTTGTCCTTGACGAAGTTGAGGATCTCGCCGTGCGGGACAGGGCTCGCGGCGACGACCAGCGGACCGGAGGTGTCGGAGGCGTCCTTGCCCGCGCCACAGGCGCTGAGCCCGAGGGTGAGGGCTCCGGCGGCGAGGACGGCGGTGGTGATCTTGGCGGTGTTACGCACGAAAAGTGCCTTTCCTTGTGACCTTGCGGGTGGTGCGGCCCCGTTGTGGGTGGACGGGGGGGGTCAGGAGGCGGCTTTGAGGAGCCGCAGCTTGGGGGCGGGGCCCGAGTGGGCGCCGCGGCGGTGCAGGGAGCGGGCCGCGTAGTCGCCGGCGAACTGGATGACCGAGATGACGACGGCGAGGATCGCGACGGTGATCCACATCAGCTGGGTCTCGAAGCGCTGGTAGCCGTAGCGGATGGCGATGTCTCCGAGGCCGCCGGCGCCGACGGTGCCCGCCATGGCGGAGTAGCCGATGAGGGCGACGATCGTGGTGGTGGTGCTGGCGATCAGCGACGGCAGGGACTCGGGGACGAGGACCTTGCGGACGATGGTCCAGGTGTTGCCGCCCATGGACTGCACGGCCTCGACGAGCCCGTGGTCCACTTCGCGGACGGCCGTCTCGACCAGGCGCGCGAAGAAGGGGATGGCGCCGACGGCGAGGGGCACGATGGCGGCCTCGCGGCCGATGGTCGTGCCGGTGATCCAGCGGGTGAAGGTCATCAGCGCGACCATCAGGATGATGAAGGGCAGGGAGCGGGCGATGTTCACGATCTGCCCGATGACCTTGTTCGCGGCGAGGTTCTGGAGCAGGCCGCCGCGGTCGGTCAGGACCAGCAGGATGCCGAGCGGCAGTCCGCCGACGACGGCGATGAGCGTGGACCAGCCGACCATGTAGAGCGTGTCCCAACACGCCTGTTCCAGCAGGGGCTGCATCTCGGACCAGGTCACTTGGCACTCTCCTTCACCAGTTCGGGCTCGTGGCGCAGGACGTCGATCTGGAGGCCCCGTTCACGCAGGAAGCCGATCGGCACGACGTTGTCCTCGTAGCGGCCGGGCAGTTCGATGCGCATCCGGCCGACCTGGAGACCGCCGACGGTGTCGATGGCGGCACCGAGGATCGATATGTCGATGTTGTAGGTGCGTGAGAGCTGCGAGATGACGGGCTGGGTGGCGCTCTCACCCTGAAAGGTGACATCGACGACGGTGCGGTCCTCGCCGGTGGCCTCGCCGCCGAGCGGGAACAGCGCGGCGGCCAGCTCGGAGCCGGGGGTCGCGAGGAGTTCGGTGACCGTGCCGGACTCGACGATGCGTCCGTTCTCCATCAGCGCGGCCGAGTCGCAGACCGACTTCACGACGTCCATCTCGTGGGTGATGAGCAGGACGGTCAGACCGAGCTGCCGGTTGAGGTCCCGCAGCAGCGCCAGGATCGACCGGGTCGTCTCCGGGTCGAGGGCGCTGGTGGCCTCGTCGGACAGCAGCACCTTCGGGTCGCCGGCGAGCGCGCGGGCGATGCCGACGCGCTGCTTCTGACCGCCGGAGAGCTGCGCGGGGTAGGCCCCCGCCTTGTCGGCGAGGCCGACCAGGTCGAGCAGCTCCAGCGCCTTGCGGGAGCGGTCCCGCCCGGACTTCCCGAGGATCTCCAGCGGCAGCTCGACGTTGTCCTGGACGGTCCGGGAGGACAGCAGGTTGAAGTGCTGGAAGACCATGCCGATACGGCTGCGCGCCTGCCGCAGTTCCCTTCCGGCGCGCGGGCCGCGGCCGGCCAGGGCGGTGAGGTCCTGTCCGGCGACGGTAACGGTGCCGGAGGTGGGTCGCTCCAGCAGGTTGACGCAGCGGATGAGCGAGGACTTGCCGGCGCCGGACTGGCCGATGACGCCGTACACCTCGCCTTCGCGGACGTGCAGGTCGACGCCGTCCAGGGCGGTGACCTCGCGGCCGCGTGCACGGTAGACCTTGGTCAGGCCCGAGGTGGTGATCACTGGGATTCCGTCACTGTCGAGTACGCGGGGCGTGGGTGTGCCCGGGCACAGGTGCATTCGGTCAGGGACGCGACACGGTTCTCGCTGGGAAGTGGAACCGGGAGAACATGTGCGCGGGGCGGCTCCGGGTCACGCAGCGCTCAGGGCGTGCGGACAGGCCGCGGTCTCGCTTCGGGGCGCGAGCTCAGGGGGTGGTGCGGGGGCCCTCTAGAAGGCGCACATTCGGCACATACAACGAGCACCGGGCGTCATGGTCGCCTCGGTCGCGGGGATGCGGTCGCTCGTCGTGGTCATGCCGTCAGTAAAACATGCGTACGGTCCTTACCGGCCCCCCGCTGTCCGGATGCTGGACAGCGGTGGACGGGGTCGGCGCTGTCAGGCGTTGAGGGAGATTTCCACGCCGTGCTCGGTGACCAGTGCGGACAGGGTCGAGAGGTTCTCGACGACCAGATCGGCCTGGAGTTCGTGGGCCTGGTGCGTTGTGGTCAACGCCACGGTGGTCATGCCGGCGGCGCGGCCGGACGCCAGGCCCGCGGGGGCGTCCTCGAAGACGACGCAGTGCGCGGGGTCGACACCGAGCGCGCGGGCGGCCAGGAGGTAGGGCTCGGGGTCGGGCTTGCCGCGCGTGATGTCGTCGGCGGCGACGAGCGTCTTGGGCAGGATGCCGACGGCGTCGAGCCGGGCCTCGGCCAGCCGTCGGGTGGCGGAGGTGACGACGGCCCAGCGGTCGGCCGGCAGGACGTCGAGGAAGGCCCGGGTGCCCGGCAGCAGGTGCACACCGCCGTTGGGTACGTCGTCCACCTCCAGCTCCTCGATCCGCGCGACGGCCTGCGGCACGACCTCGGCGGGCAGCAGGTCGGCGGCTATCTCGGCGGCCGGCCGCCCGTGCAGCTCGACCCGCGCGAACGCCTCGGCCGTGATCCCGTACTCCACGGCCCACCGCGTCCAGCAGCGGTCCACCGAGGCGAGGGAGGAGACGAGGGTTCCGTCGTTGTCGAACAGCAGGGCCTGCGCGTGGATCGTCATGTCCTCGACCCTACGGTGCAGGCCAGGGCCGGAAGCAGGGGGCCTTTTCGGCCGTAATAAGGTCGCTGCATGCTGACTGCCCTGACGCTGGTGACCGGTGTCGCCGCGCTGCTGCTCGCCGCCTGGTGCGGCTGGGCGGCCTACCGCGACCAGCCGACGAAGGACTGGCACTTCATCGGGATGGCGGTCGTCACGCTGCTGTCGTTGATCCAGCTGGTGGCCGGCATCGTACTGCTGGCGCGCGGCGAGGAGCCGGAGCAGGGCACGACGATCTTCGTGGCGTATCTGCTGGGGGCGTTCGCGTGCGTCCCGGCGGCGGCGTTCATGTCGCTGGCCGAGCGGACCCGGTGGGGTTCGGTGACGGTGGCCGCGAGCGGTGTGGTGCTGGCGGTGCTGGAGGTGCGGCTCTATGACATCTGGGGAGGCTGAGGTGAGCCGACGGCGGCTGACCAGCGGGCCGGGCACGCTGCTGGTGTGGCTGTACGGCGTGATGGTCGTGGGGGCGGTGTCGCGGTCCGCGTATCAGATCGCGACGGAGTTCGACCGGGCGCCGCTCGCGTACTCCCTGTCGGCCGTGGCGGGTGTGGTGTACGGGTTCATCACGTACACGTTGGTTCGGGGTGGGGAGACGGCTCGGCAGGTGGCGTTGGTCTGCTGTGTCGCGGAGTTGGTGGGTGTGCTGACCGTGGGCACCTGGACGCTGGTCGAGCCGTCCGCCTTCCCGGACGCGACCGTGTGGTCCGACTTCGGGATGGGGTACCTCTTCATTCCCGTGCTCTTGCCGCTGTCCGCCATTTACTGGCTGCGCAAGGGTGCGCCCAAGGGGAACGCCGCCTGAGATTCGTCAGGCGGCCGCAGGCCGTGTGTGGTTGCTCGCGCAGTTCCCCGCGCCCCTAAAGGCCGGTCATCAAGCCGTCGCCGCGTAGGTCCCGGCCGGCTTCTCCAGCACGATCATCGGTACGCCGTCGGAGCCCTGGGACGTACCCACCGTCTCGTAGCCGACCTTGCGGTAGAGGCGGAGGTTGCCCTCGCTGCGGTGGCCGGTGTGGAGGCGGAAGCGGGTGGCGCCGTGCTGGCCGGCGAGGGCCGCTTCCGCCGCTCGGAGAAGGCGGGCGCCGATGCCGTGGCCCTGGAGGCGGGGGTGGACGCAGAGCTTGCCGATGGCGGCGGCGCCGTCCTCGGTGACCGAGCCGCGGACCGAGCCGACGACCTCCTCGCCGAGCCGGGCCACGAAGACGCAGTCGCGGGCGACCTCCTCGCGGACCGAGTCGAGGGTTTGCACGAGCGGGTCGATGCGGTAGTTGCCGTACAGCGCCGCCTCCGGCTGGAAGCACAGGTACTGCAGTCTGAAGATCTGCTCCGCGTCCTGCTCGGTCGCCGCAGAGATGGTCACGCTCATGCCCATGTGCGCACGCCTCCCGCTCATCTGATCACCTGTTGTCCCCCACTCCTATCCCCGTCCTCAGCGGGCCGCAACCTCCGGCGCGAGCAATCTCCGGAGACATCCCAGGCATCTGGAACGTTCCGGACCAAGACTCCCCTGTGAGATACCCAACTCCCCTGCGATTTCCCGGTATGTCAGGTCCTCCGGCGAGAGCAGGGCCTCCATGAGCCGGGGGCACCGGCCCGGGAGGCGGCGCACGGCCTCGCGCAGGGCCCGGCCGCGGGCCGCGGCAAGGGCGAGCTGCTCGGGGTCGCGGTCCGGGTCGTCGACCGGTTCACCGGCGTACGGCCGTTCGAGGCGGCTCGTACGGCGGGTGCGGCGCGCTTCGGAGCGGACGGCGCGGCGCAGCCACTGCTGGGGGTCGAGCGGCGGGCCCTCGGTGTCGAGGCGTTCCAGCAGGCGGAGCCAGACCGCCTGCTCCAGGTCGCCCGGCTCGGTTCCGGTGGAATATGCCTCCGCGGAGGCCTCGGCGGTGAGCAGCGGGCGTAGGGCGGTGACCAGGTCGTGCGTCATATGCGGAGCGACGCGGCCGCCCGGGCGGCGGGTTGCCCGGACGGCCGAAGCCCACTCGACCGGGGGGTGTGGGCTCAGGTGTTGACGAGCTCAGCCGTTGAAGTCCTCGCGGGCCAGCAGACCGGTGTCGGGCTGGTCGGTGAAGACGCCGTCGATGCCGGTCGCGAAGTACGCCTTGTAAGCGCCGAAGACGTCACCGTAGGCGTCCGCGTCCGTGCCCTTGCGGAAGTTCGCGGGCAGGAAGGGGTTCTCGTTGCGCATGGTGTACGGGTGCAGGATCAGGCCCACCTTGTGCGCGTCGGAGACGAGCGTCGTCGGCCGGGTGAGGTTGCCCTGGGCGTCGCGCGGGACGACCAGGTCCAGGGTCGGGCCGATGCCCTGCGCGTAGGAGGCGATCTCCCTGAGGCCGGCCGGCTTGACCAGGTCGGCGACGGTGCGCGGGTCGCCGGTCTCGACGAAGTCCCAGGGGCGGGAGTCCGCCGAGGAGAGCAGGACGACCAGCGGGTTGTCGACGAGCTTGTGCAGGCGCTGGATGCTGGTCGGCTCGAAGGACTGGAGGATGACCGGGGAGGTGCGCCGGTCCTTGCGGTACTTGCGCAGCAGCTTGGCGACGCGCTCCTCCAGCGGCAGGCCCTGCTCGCGGAAGTAGGTGGGGTGCTTGAGCTCGGGGTAGATCCACACCTGCTTGCCGCGCTTGCGGGTCTGCTCGTCCTGCCACCTGAGGACCTCCTCGAAGGTGGGGATCTCCCAGCGGCCGTTGTAGAGCGTGTTGTGCGGGCGGTTGGCCGGAATGCGCTCGACCGCGCGCAGCGTCTTCAGCTCGGCGAGCGTGAAGTCCTCGGTGAACCAGCCGGTGGTGGAGACGCCGTCGAGCAGCTTGGTCTTCTTGCGGCCGGCGAACTCGGGGTGGTCGGCGACGTCCGTGGTGCCGCCGATCTCCGGCTCGTGACGGCAGACCAGGTGCCCGTCCTTCGTCGGGACCAGGTCGCCCGCCTCGACGATGTCGGCGCCCAGGTCGAGGGCCAGCTGGTACGAGCCGAAGGTGTGCTCCGGGCGGTAGCCGCTGGCGCCGCGGTGGCCGATGATCGTCGGCTTGGGCAGGCTCCTCGGTCCGCCGCCGTGCCGGGCGCCGTCCGCTCGCGCCGTGCCGGCCATGCCGAGGACCGCTCCCCCGGCGCCGAGCACCGCCGCGCCGAGCAGGGCCCGCCGTCCGGTACCGCTCGTTTCTTCGTTCGACTCCTGCGTTCCCATGAGCGCCCTCCCTGGCCGTTCGGCTCTTCGGTGCGGGCCGATCGTAGGGGCGCGTACATGACGGGTGGGAGACCCCGGGCGGAACACGCGGGTGACGTCGGATGTCGTAGTGGCCGGTGGGGAGGATGAATTGACGGTCCGTCGTCTCTGTTCGATTCGGTCAGGACGTTCTGGGAACGCGTCCGGTGTGCCCGGGGCGATGTGCGTCACATCGTGTCGGCCGCGTTACGCGGCCTCGGCGGCGCGCCACCGCAGGTAAACACGCGTCAACAATGCGTAAGGCGTCGGTGAAGTCGCCGTGCCCGATGTGCGCGATGCCGGGGGCCACGAGTATCGTCCTCACCTGCACAGACTTATACAGAACCCCTTGACACCGGAGGGTCCGTTGTCCCGCTTCGCGCTCATCAAGGCAGTGCTCGGCCCGACCATGCGCCTGATGTTCCGCCCACAGGTGGAGGGTGCGGAGCACATTCCCGGCGATGGCCCGGTCATCCTGGCCGGCAACCACCTGACCTTCATCGACTCGATGATCCTGCCTCTGGTCTGCGACCGTCAGGTCGTCTTCATCGGCAAGGACGAGTACGTGACCGGCAAGGGCCTCAAGGGCCGGCTGATGGCCTGGTTCTTCACGGGCGTCGGCATGATCCCGGTGGACCGTGACGGCGGCCGGGGCGGTGTCGCCGCGCTGATGACCGGGCGGCGGGTGCTGGAGGAGGGCCGCATGTTCGGCATCTACCCGGAGGGAACGCGGTCGCCCGACGGGCGGCTGTACCGGGGGCGGACGGGAATCGCCCGGCTGACCCTGATGACGGGTGCGCCCGTGGTGCCCTTCGCCATGATCGGAACGGACAAGCTCCAGCCGGGCGGGGCGGGGCTGCCCCGCCCCGGCAAGGTCACCGTGCGGTTCGGTGAGGCGATGGAGTTCTCCCGGTACGAGGGGATGGACCGGGACCGGTATGTGCTGCGGGCCGTGACCGACTCGGTGATGACCGAGGTCATGCGGCTGTCCGGTCAGGAGTACGTGGACATGTACGCGAGCAAGGCGAAAGAGGCCGCGTAGTTCGCCGGCCATGAGTGGGTGAGGGCCTGTCGCGCGGTTCCTCGCGCCCGTGAGGGCTTGCCCCGACAGGGGCGCCTCGTCCGTGAGGGCTTGCCCGACAGGGGCCGCCTCGTCCGTGAGGGCTTGCCCGACAGGGGTGCCTCGTCCGGCGGGCCACCATTCGTCCGGCCGCGGCACCCCGCCCGCGAGCCCGGCGGCGGCCAGGACGGAGACGGTGACGATCGCCTTCTTCGTACGACGTCTCATGCCGGTGGCTCCCTTCGGCCGTGGGGAACGACGTCGGGTACGAGCCAAGACCTTCAGGCGAAGGCGAAACGGGCTTGAGGGCGCTGCGGTGAGCGCCCCTGGCACCGCACCGCCCCGCATTGGACCCGACCTAGGGGTGCTGTGCCGCGCCGCTCTCCAGCCGCTGCCCCCGCAGCAGGAACCACGCGGCCGCCGCGGCGGCGAGCAGGACCGCCGCTCCGACGCCCGCCGCGAGGGCCAGGCCGTCGACGAAGGACGTGCGGGCCGCGTCCAGCATGGTCGCGGCGGTGTGCGCGGGCATGTCCGCGGCGGCCTCGACGGCTCCGCCCAGCGACTCGTGGGCCGCGGCGGGGGTGCCCGCGGGGCCGGTGAAGTCGCGGTAGACGCCCGTCACGATGGAGCCCAGGACGGCGATGCCGAGCGCGGCACCGAGTTCGTACGCCGTCTCGGACACGGCTGACGCGGAGCCCGCGTGTTCCTTGGGCACGCTGGAGAGGATCACGTCGGCGGTCACGGTGAACGAGAATCCGGCACCGACACCCACCACCAGCAACGCGGCCCCGAGCAGCGGATAGCCGGTGGACTGGTCGATCACCGTGAGCGCGGCCAGCGCGAGGCCGATCGCCGCGAGGCCGCCGGAGACCACGGCCCTCACCGAGAAGCGGCGTGCCACCCGCCCCGCGAGCAGGCCCGCCACCACCGCGCCGATCGCGGCGGGCAGTTCGGCCAGGCCCGCCTCGAACGGGCGCCTGCCCTGGACGAGTTGCAGGTACTGCGACAGGAAGAACACCAGGCCGGACAGGCCGAGGATGGTCAGCAGATCGGCCAGTACCGCCCCGCTGAAGCCGCGGTTGCGGAACAGCCGCATGTCCAGCAGCGGCGTCGGCAGCCCGAGCTGACGGCGGACGAACCCGTACAGGGCGGCCCCGCCCAGCAGGCCCGCGGCCAGGGTGCTCCACGCGAAGCCATGGGTGGCGGCCTCCTTGACCGCGTACACGATGCCGATCATGCCGACCAGCGACAGCACGACGCTGACCAGGTCCCAGGGGCCGGGATTCGCGGTGCGCGACTCGGGCAGCAGCTTGATCCCCACCAGGACCAGCACGGCCATCACGGGCAGGTTGATCAGGAAGACCGAGCCCCACCAGAAGTGCTCCAGCAGGAACCCGCCGACGATCGGGCCGACGGCCGTACCCGC
Organism: Streptomyces hawaiiensis; assembly: GCF_004803895.1. Lineage (NCBI taxonomy): Bacteria > Bacillati > Actinomycetota > Actinomycetes > Kitasatosporales > Streptomycetaceae > Streptomyces > Streptomyces hawaiiensis. Next base: position 1,750,967 of record NZ_CP021978.1, read on the forward strand.
GGAGGCGGTGGCGCCCCAGATGCCGACGGCGAGACTGCGCTCGCGCGGGTCGTGGAAGAGGTTGCGGATCAGGGCGAGCGTGGCCGGCATCAGAGTCGCTCCGGCGACGCCGAGCAGCGCCCGCGCGACGATCATCATCTCGGGGGTCGTGGCGTAGGCGTTGAAGACGGATATCGCGCCGAACGCCGTGGCACCGACCAGCAGGATCCGCTTGCGGCCGATCCGGTCACCGAGGCTGCCCATGGAGACGAGCAGACCGGCGATGACGAACGAGTAGACGTCGCCGATCCACAGCAGCTGGGTGCCGGAGGGCTTGAGGTCCTCGCTGATGTAGGGGGTCGCGAGACCGAGGACGGTCGCGTCGACGGCCACCAGCAGCACGGCCAGCACGAGAACGCCGAGCGCGAGCCAGCGGCCCGGGCGCTCCACCGTCTCGGTGCGGTCCGCCGGCTGCAGGGTGCTGGTCATGATTCCTCTCTCCTGAGTGCGCCGCCGAGCAGCAGCTCGACGATCATGTGCTGGAAGTCCTTGGGGGCGCCCTTGCCGCTCTGCACCATCCAGGCGCCGGAGGCCAGGAGGCCGTAGAGCGCCTCGGTGAGCCAGGCGGGCGTGAGGTCGATGCGGAACTCGCCGCCGAGCTGGCCGCGCCGGAACAGGGCGGAGATCCGGTCGTCGATCAGGGCCCAGCCCGCGTTCTGCTCCTCGCCCTCGAACAGCTGGTTCTCGCTGTAGAGGAACGCGAGCAGCCCGGCGGCCGGCTCGACCGCTCCGACCAGTCGGCGTACGGCCTCGCTCGCGGTGCCCTCGTCGAGCCGGGCCGCCTCCAGAGCGGCCTCGCACTCCGCGATGCCGAGCGCCTCCAGGGCCCGGACGAGGGCGTCACGTCCGGCGAAGTGACGGTGCAGCGTGGCCCGGCTGATTCCGGCGGCCCTGGCGACCTCGTCCATGGTCGCGGTGGATTTGCGGGTCAGCAGGGCCGCGGCGGCGCGCAGCACGTGCTCAGGATCGACAGCCATGAGACAACCATAATCCATATGAGACATCAATGTCTCATCCGGGGCATGCGTGACTCACGGCTGCTGTGCGGGGGTGACGGAGTGATCAGTGCCAGGGCAGCTGAGCGCGACGCTCCCAGTACGCGTGCGGTTCCTCCACGAGCGTGGCGAGGCGGGTCAGCTGGTCGTCGTCGAGGTCGACGACGGCCGCGTGCAGGTTCGAGGCGAGCTGGTTGGCGGTGGCCGCGCCGGAGAGGACGACACCGGCCCAGGGCTGCCGGAGGATCACGGCCAGGGCGACCGCGTCGCAGCCCAGCCCGGTCCGCTCGGCGATGTCCCTCACCACGGCCGGGGCGTGCGGCCCGGCCAGTCGGCCGTTGGCCATGCCCTCCTTGACGATCACGGTGAGCCCGGCTTCGTGCGCCTCGGCGAGGGCGGGGGCGGCGGAGGTCTCCAGCGCGTTGTACGTGGACTGCACGGTACGGAAGAGAGGTTCGCCGTCGACCGTCACGGCGAGGGCGGCGCGGATCGCGTCCGCCTGGGCGGGGCCACTGGTGGAGAAGCCGACGGTGAGGCCCTGCGCGGCGGCTTCCGCGAGCTTCGCGTGCAGTTCCTTGTCGGTGAGGGCCGGGCTGTCCGGAGTCACCGAGTGGATCTGGTAGAGGTCGAGCCGGTCGCCGAGCAGGGCGTCGCTCTCCGCGCGCTGCCGTTCGTAGGTGGCGAGGGTGTGGTCCTTGACCTCGTGCTTCTCGGCGTCCGTCGACCAGTCGGCGGTGTAGGTGTAGCCCCACTTGCTGCCTACGACGATGTCATCGAGGCCGGGCCTCGTGTGCAGCCAGTCGGCGAGGAACTCTTCCGAGCGGCCGTAGGAGCGGGCGGCGTCGAAGTAGCGGACGCCCTGTGCGTAGGCGGCGTCCAGGAGTTCGTGGGTGCGGGTACGCAGCGTCTCGACGCTGCGGTCGTCTCCGAGGTCTTCGTCCCGGCCGAGGTTGATGTAGCCGGGGCGTCCGACGGCGGCGAGGCCGAGGCCGATGTGGCAGGTGGGGGTCGTGGCGTTCGCGAGGCGGGCGAAGGGCATCGCTGGCTCCGTTCGGTCGGCGGCTGACGACCAACGTAACCCGCGATGACCTTCGCCTCGGCGCTCGGTTCTCACGGTGTTTCGGCGGGTGCGGGATCGCTGTGGCTCGTCGCGCCCACGCGGCGGAGCCGCACGTCGATACAAGCCCCGCCCCCTGAGGGCGTTCCCCTCAGCCCTGCTTCTTGGCCACTGCCCACTCGTGCTGGGCCGCCACATCGGCCTTCACCTCTGCCAGCTGGATCGCCACCGCGCTCGGGGCCGTACCGCCCCTTCCGTTGCGGGAGGCCAGGGCGCCGTGGACGTTGAGGACCGTGCGGACCTCGGGGGTCAGATGGGTGGAGATCTTGGCGAACTGCTCGTCCGTCAGCTCGTCCAGTTCCTTGCCCTCGCCCTCAGCGACCTTCACGCACTCGCCGGCGACCTCGTGGGCCACGCGGAACGGGACGCCCTGCTTGACCAGCCACTCGGCGATGTCCGTGGCGAGGGAGAAGCCGGCCGGGGCCAGTTCCTCCATGCGCTCGCGGTGGACGGTGAGGGTGGCCATCATGCCGGTGAAGGCCGGGAGCAGGATTTCGAGCTGGTCGATGGAGTCGAAGACCGGCTCCTTGTCCTCCTGGAGGTCGCGGTTGTACGCGAGCGGGAGGGCCTTGAGGGTGGCCATGAGGCCCGTCAGGTTGCCGATCAGACGGCCGGACTTGCCGCGGGCCAGCTCGGCGATGTCCGGGTTCTTCTTCTGCGGCATGATCGACGAGCCCGTCGAGAACGCGTCGTGCAGGGTCACGAAGGAGAACTCCTTCGTGTTCCAGAGGATGACCTCCTCGGCGATCCGGGAGAGGTTGACCCCGATCATCGCGGTGATGAAGGCGAACTCGGCGACGAAGTCGCGGGAGGCCGTGCCGTCGATGGAGTTGCCGACGCTGCCGTGCTCGAAGCCGAGGTCCTTCGCCACCGCCTCCGGGTCGAGGCCGAGGGAGGAGCCCGCCAGGGCGCCCGAGCCGTAGGGCGAGACCGCCGTGCGCGCGTCCCACTGACGCAGCCGCTCCGCGTCCCGGGAGAGGGACTGGACGTGGGCCAGGACGTGGTGGGCGAAGAGGACGGGCTGGGCGTGCTGGAGGTGCGTGCGGCCGGGCATCGCCACGTCGGGGTGGGCCTCGGCGAGGCCGATCAGCGCGTCCTGGAGCTCGGCGACCAGGCCGCCGACGATCCGGGCGTGGTCGCGCAGGTACATACGGAAGAGGGTCGCGACCTGGTCGTTGCGGGAGCGGCCCGCGCGCAGCTTGCCGCCGAGGTCGGGGCCGAGGCGCTCCAGGAGGCCGCGCTCCAGTGCGGTGTGGACGTCCTCGTCGGCGATGGTGCCCACGAAGGAGCCGTCGGCGACGTCCGCCTCCAGCTGGTCCAGCCCGGCGACCATGCGGGTCAGCTCGTCGGCCGTGAGCAGGCCCGCCTTGTGCAGCACGCGCGCGTGGGCACGCGAACCGGCGATGTCGTACGGCGCGAGCCGCCAGTCGAAGTGGACGGACGCGGACAGCTTCGCCAGGGCCTCGGCGGGGCCGTCGGCGAAACGGCCGCCCCAGAGCCGGACGTCACCGCTGTTGCTGCTCACCTGCTGCGCTCCTCAATGGGTGTGGATGTGCCACCGCCTCCCCGCCCGTGGGGCATGGAGACGGTCATCACGCTACTGCTCAGGGCAGATCACCGACATGCATGAGTATGCAGACCTCTGCATGATTCGTCAATCCGCCCGTGGCAGAGGGACTGTTTCCGGTCAGGCGAGAGGAATTTGAGGATCCCTTGAACACGGGAAACCGCTTACCCGTACCTCTCGCCGAACGCAGGCGCCGCGTTACGAACACCGACGACACCCCCGACCCCTAGTGAGGCATCCGCATGTCCAGGGCTCTTCCGAAGTACAACAAGCGTCGCGTCACGTTCATCGGCGGCGCCGCCGCGGTGGCACTGTCCGGCACGGTGATCGCCGGCTTCGCCCTCGCCGGGGAGACGCCCGACAGCGGCGCCGCGAACGCCCGGACGCTGGCGGGCCCCGGCACCATCACGTGCCCGGACGTCACCGGCCAGCTGCCCGCGGTCCCCGCCTCGGCGAAGGCGGAGGTCGACCGCAACCTCGCCCAGCTGAACACGCAGATCCAGGAGGCCAACAAGCGCCTGGTCGACACGGTCGGCCAGGGCGGGCCCAACTTCGTCCAGAACGCCATCCTCGGCCCGCTGGAGGACAAGCGCGTCGCCGCCCTCAACCGCATCGAGACGGCCATCGGGCGGGCCGCCGACAAGCCGGAGGGCCTGGAGGCCTTCGCGGCCTGCCAGCTCAACGCCGGCGGTGACGCCGGAGCGGGCGAGGCGGCGGGTGGCGAGGCGGGCGCCGGCGCGGAGGCCGGAGCCGGCGCGGAGGCGGGTGCCGAGGCGGGAGCCGGCGCGGGTGCCGAAGAGGGCGGCGCGGGTGCCGAGGCGGGCGCCGGCGCGGAGGCCGGCGAGGGTGCCCAGGAGGGCGGCGCCGGTGCGGGCGAGGCGGGCAACGCCGGTGCCGGCACGATCAGCTGCCCGGACGTCGCCTCCCAGCTGCCGGCGATCCCCGCGTCGGCCCAGGCCGAGGTCGACCGGAACCTGACCCTGCTGGACACGCAGGTCGCCGAGGCCAACAAGCGCCTGGTCGACACGGTCGGCCAGGGTGGACCCAACTTCGTCCAGAACGCCATCCTCGGCCCGCTGGAGGACAAGCGGATCTCCACCGTCAACCGCATCGCCACGGCCATCGGCCGCACGGCCGAGAAGCCGGCCGGCCTGGACTCCCTGGCCGCCTGCACGCTCACCAAGTGAGGTGACAGGCGCTGTGGCCGCCCCGTGGGAGCGCCGGCCGGGGCGGCCACGGACGACGCCTGGAGGCGGGATCCGGCAGAGGTGACCGGATCCCGCAATTCCTTAGACAGTCGAAAGACCTGCGGCCATAATCGTTCGACATGGGAAAGACTCACGAGCGCATAGACGGCCGGCTCCGCACGTTCATCGAGGCGCAGCCGGTCTTCTTCACCGCCACCGCGCCCCTGGCCGCCGACGGCACCGTCAACCTCTCCCCCAAGGGCCTCACGGGCTCCTTCGCGGTGCTCGACGAGCTCACGGTGGCCTATCTCGACTTCGCCGGTTCCAACGCCGAGACCATCGCCCACCTGCGGGAGAACGGACGGATCACCCTGATGTGGTGCGCCTTCCAGGGCCCGCCGAACATCGTCCGCGTGCACGGCAGGGGTGAACCGGTCTTCCGCGACGACCCCCGATTCGGGGACCTGCTCGCGCACTTCCCGGACATCGACCCGACGCAGCACGGCCTGCGCGCGATCATCGTCGTCACCGCCGAACTCGTCCGCGACACCTGCGGTTACGCGGTCCCCTTCATGGCGTACGAGGAGGACCGGGACCTGCACGGCAAGCGGTTCGCCCGGGAGGACGACGCCTCGCTCAGCGCGTACTTCGGCAAGAAGGAGCACATCGCCACCAGCCTGGACGGACTACCCGGGCTGCCGTTGCCGCTGCCGCCCTCTACGGTCTGAGGCATGCGCCTTGGTGCCGTCGCTCTCGCCGTCTCCCCCCTGGTCGCGCTCGGCGCCGGGCCGCCCGCCCCCGGGCCGCCGCTGCCGGCCCGGATGGCGGACACCGGCGGCGGCACCCAGCTGATCACCGCGGTGGCCCCGAAGCGGGCCTCGACGACGGGCAGGGTCACCTGGTGGGACCGCGGAGCGGACGGGCGCTGGGTGAAGAGGGGCTCCACGCCTGCCCGGTTCGGAGCGAACGGGCTCGTCGCCGGCGTCTTCCGCAAGCAGGGCACGAACACCACACCCACCGGCCTGTACGGCCTGCCGTACGCCTTCGGCATCAAGGCGGCGCCGCGCGGGACGGCGTACACCTACCGCAGGGTGCACCGGGGCTCCTGGTGGTGCCAGGACAACGACTCCCGCTCCTACAACCGCTGGACCGAGCCGCGCGCGGCCGACTGCCGGGCCGCCGAGTCCGAGCACCTGATCACCTACCGCGCGCAGTACGCGCACGCGCTCGTCATCGGCTTCAACTACGGGCGCCCCGTGCGAGGGCGCGGCGCGGGCATCTTCCTCCATGTCAACGGGCGGGGTGCGACGGCAGGTTGTGTCTCCGTGTCCGAGGAGGCCATGCGGCGGATCCTCGGCTGGGCCGACCCCGCGCGGCGGCCGCACATCGCCATCGGCACGAAGAGCGGGAACACGGCCGTCACCCGCCTGTGACGGACCGGCGGCCGTGTGCGTGTTACCGGCGGTCACTCCTGTCCGCACCCGACTCGGCACGCGGCTGAACACTCCCGTGTCCCGGCACGTATCTGTGGGCCAAGGGTCAAGTCCCCACGGAGGAACCGTGACCACCACGCTCGCAGGCGGACGTGCCGCCCGCCGCCAGACGATGCGCCGCATCCGCCCGCGCCGCTCCCCGGCCGTCCCGCTGCTGATCGCCCTGTGGGCCGGTGCGGCGGCTGTGCTGTGGCTGTGGTGGGACAACACACCGTCCCTCGCGGACAACACGAGCAAGATCCTGGCCGCGGGCCGGATCACCGGACTGCTCGCCGGCTACCTCATGGCGCTGGTGGTGCTCCAGATGGCCAGGGTGCCCGCGCTGGAGCGGCGGGTGGGTACCGACCGGGTCGCGCGCTGGCACGCCATGACCGGCCGCTACACGCTCTGCCTGGTCCTCGCCCACGTCTTCCTCATCATGTGGGGCTATGCCCTGCAGGCGGGCAAGGGGCTGGGCGACATCGTCCAGCAGACGACGGACTCCATCAACCAGCTGCCGGACATGGGCAAGGCCGCCATCGGCACGGGCCTGCTGTTCGTCATCGGGATCCTCTCGATCGGCGGGGTTCGCCGCCTGATCGGGTACGACACCTGGTACCACGTGCACCTGCTCACGTACGCCTCGGTGTACATGACGTTCTGGCACCAGATCACGACGGGCAACGAGTTCGCCGTCGAGCCGGCCGCGAAGACCTTCTGGTACGGGCTGTACGGCGTGGTGACCGCGCTGGTCGTCTGGTACCGGATCCTCACCCCGATCCGGCTGAACCTGCGGCACCGCATGCGGGTGGAGGCGGTCATCGAGGAGACTCCCGGGATCGTGTCCGTGCTGATCAGCGGGCGCAAGCTGCACCGGATGGGCGCGGAGGCCGGGCACTTCTTCCGGTGGCGGTTCATGGCGCCGGGCATGCGCTTCAGCTCGCACCCCTACTCCTTGTCGGCGGCGCCCCGCCCGGACATGCTGCGGATCACCGTCAAGGCGATCGGCGACCACACCGAGCGGCTGCGCGAACTGACGCCCGGCACCAAGGTGTGGGCGGAGGGCCCCTACGGCGCGATGACCGCGCAGCGCCGCAGCCGCGGCAAGGTGCTGCTGGTGGCGGGCGGGGTGGGCATCACCCCGATGCGGGCCCTGTTCGAGACGCTGCCGGGCGCGTCCGGTGACATCACGCTCCTCTACCGGGCCAACAGCACCCAGGACCTCGCCCTGTGGGGCGAGCTCGCCAAGATCGCCGACGAGCGCGGCGCCCGGCTGATGTACGCGGTCAACAGCCCGGAGGGGGAACGCCCCGACATCTCGGCGGAGTCCCTCCAGCGGAAGATCCCGGACATCGACGACCACGACGTCTTCATGTGCGGGCCGCCCGGCTTCGCGCAGTCGGTCTACGAGGCACTGCGCGGAGCGGGAGTCCCCGCCCGCCGTATCCATCACGAGTCGTTCGAGATGTGAGCGACGGGACACCAACGCCCCTTCAGGAGTTTGGGAAACGATGAGGAAGTCTCACCCCGTCCGGCGTGCCGTGCTCGCCGGCGCAGCCACCGTCTCCGGGATCGTGCTGCTGCTGTCGCTGAAGCCGGCGTCCGACCCGGGTTCCGCCCAGGCGGCGGACGGCCAGCTGCCGCCCGCGGCTGCCGGGCAGGCCCCGCAGGGCGGCGTGAACGGCGCGGTCACCGGCGACGCGGCGCAGACGCAGTACGGCGCGGTGCAGGTCCGCCTGACGATGAACAACGGCAAGATCTCCCAGGCCGAGGCGGTCCAGGCGCCCAAGGGCGGCCGCAGCGACCAGATCACCGCCAGCTCGGTGCCGCGCCTGAACCAGGCGGTGGTGGCGGCGCAGAGCGCGGACATCGACGCGGTCTCCGGCGCCACTTACACCAGCGCCGGCTACAAGAAGTCCCTCCAGTCGGCCCTGGACAAGGCGAAGGCGTCGGCCGGATCGCAGCAGGGTTCGGGCGGCGCGCAGACGCTGACCGGCGATGTCGCGCAGACGCAGTACGGGCCGGTCCAGGTACGGGTGACCGTCGCGGGCGGGAAGATCACCAAGGCCGAGGCGGTCCAGGCCCCCAAGGGCGGCCGCAGCGACCAGATCACCTCCTCCTCCGTCCCCCGCCTCAACCAGGCGGCCGTCGCGGCCGGAACCGCCGACATCGACGCGGTCTCCGGCGCCACGTACACCAGCGCCGGCTACAAGAAGTCCCTCCAGTCGGCCCTGGACAAGGCTCCGGCCGGGGGCGGTTCCTCGCAGGCCGCGGGTTCCGGGGGCGGCCAGGCCGCGACGCAGACGCTCACCGGCAGTGTGGCGCAGACGCAGTACGGGCCGGTCCAGGTACGGGTGACCGTCGCGGGCGGGAAGATCACCAAGGCCGAGGCGGTCCAGGCCCCCAAGGGCGGCCGCAGCGACCAGATCACCTCCTCCTCCGTCCCCCGCCTCAACCAGGCGGCCGTGGCAGCCGGAACCGCGCAGATCGACGCCGTGTCCGGGGCGACGTACACCAGCGCCGGCTACAAGCAGTCCCTCCAGTCCGCGCTGGACCAGGCCGGTGGCTGACACGGTGGCCGACTCCGCACAGGCTCCCGCCGCGGTACGTCATGCCGAGGAGACGATGGGGACCGTCTTCTCCTTCGACGTCCGCGGCGGGGAACCGGCCATCGTGCGCGCGGCCCTGGACGAGGCCGTCGCCGGGCTGCACCGGGTCGACGAAGTCTTCAGCACGTACCGCGAGGACAGCCAGATCTCGCGGCTGCAGCGCGGGGAGCTGACGGTCGAGGAGTGCGATCCCGAGGTCGCCGAGGTGCTGGAACTGGCCGCCGAGGCGGAACGGTTGAGCGACGGCTGGTTCAGCACGTCGTACCGGGGCCGCCTCGATCCGACGGGCATCGTCAAGGGCTGGGCGGTCGAGCGGGCGGCGCGGCGGCTGGCGGCGGTGCCCGGGGTGTGCGGAGTGAACCTCAACGGCGGCGGGGACGTGCAGCTCCTCGGTACGCCGGGGGCGCAGCGGCCGTGGCGGGTGGGGGTCGCCGACCCGCTGCGGCCGGGAGGCCTGGCGGCGGTCATCTCCGCGGCCGGGGTGGAGGAGCTGTCCGTGGCCACGTCCGGTACGGCGGAACGGGGCGACCACATCGTCGACCCGAGGACCGGGCGCTCGGCTGTGACCGACCTGGTCGCCGTGACGGTGGTGGGGCCCCGGCTGACGTGGGTCGACTGCTGGGCGACCGCGGCGTTCGCGATGGGCTCGCGGGAGGGCCTGGCGTGGCTGGAGTCGCTGCCGGGTGTTGAGGCGCTGCTGATCACGGCCGGGGACGAGGTGCGCTGTACCGGGGGGTTGGCGGCGCGGCTGGGGTGAGATGTGGCTGGAGGGCGGGGGGGTCCGCAGTCCGGCATAGCGGGGTGCCGCTGGGCCCACCCGTGCCGCCCCTGGCGGCACGCATGCCCGCAGCCAGGCGGAACCGACCCAGGGGCGCGGGGAACTGCGCGACCAGCCGCGGCGCACCCGCACACACCACCACCGGCACGCCCACGGCGCTCAGTGCCCGTTCTGCGCCAGCCTCAGCAGATGATCAGCCAGCGCCTGCCCACCCGTCGGCTCCCTGCTGATCAGCAGCAACGTGTCGTCACCGGCGATCGTCCCCAGGATGTCGTGCAGCTCGGCCTGGTCGATGGCCGAGGCCAGGAACTGCGCCGCCCCCGGAGGGGTACGCAGCACCACGAGATTCGCCGAGGCTTCCGCGGAGATCAGCAGCTCCTGCGAGAGCCGCCGCATCCGCTCCTCCTTCGCCGACCCGCCCAGCGGCGCCCGGGGCGTACGGAACCCGCCCTCGCTGGGCACCGCGTAGATCAGGTCACCGTCGGCGTTGCGGATCTTCACCGCGTTCAGCTCGTCCAGGTCCCGGCTGAGCGTCGCCTGCGTGACGTTCAGCCCGTCGTCGGCGAGCAGCTTCGCCAGCTGGCTCTGCGACCGGACCGGCTGCCGGTTGAGGATGTCCACGATCCGGCGGTGGCGTGCGGTGCGGGTCTGCGGCACGGCGGGCCCGTTCGCCCCCGGCTGCTCGTGGTCCTGCGCCTGGCTCATCGTCGTCTCATTCCCTGGATCCCCCGGATCGTCCGTCCCCGCTCGCTGCCTGGAGGATGCCGGGCAGTGCACCCAGGAACGCGTCCACCTCGTCGTCGCCGAGGTTCAGCGGCGGCATCAGCCGGACGACGTCGGGGGCGGGCACGTTCACCAGGAATCCGGCCTCCTGAGCCGCCTGGCGCACCTGGGGCGCGAGCGGCTCGGTGAGCACGATACCCAGGAGTAGTCCCGTACCCCGGACGAAATCGATCAACTGATGGCCGAGGCCCTCGATTCCGTCCCGCAACCTCTCGCTCTGCCGCTTGACGTTCTCCAGCAACCCCTCGTTCTCGATGGTGTCGAGGACGGCGAGTCCGGCGGCGCAGGCGACGGGGTTGCCGCCGAAGGTCGTGCCGTGCTGGCCGGGCTGGAGCAGGTCGGCCGCGCGCCCGAAGGCGACGGTGGCGCCCAGCGGCAGCCCGCCGCCGAGCTGCTTGGCGAGCGTGACGACGTCGGGCAGGACGCCCTCGTGGGCCTGGTACTCGAACCAGTGCCCGGTCCGGCCGATGCCGGTCTGCACCTCGTCGAGGACGAGGAGCGCCCCGGTCGCCGCCGTGATGGCCCGGGCGGCCTTGAGGTAGCCGGCGGGCGGGACGACGACTCCGAGCTCGCCCTGGACCGGTTCGAGGATGACGAGCGCGGTCTCCTCGGTGACCGCTGCGGCCAGAGCCTGCGCGTCGCCGAACGGCACGTGGGTGACGTCGCCGGGCAGCGGCAGGAACGGCTCGCGCTTGCCGGCCTGGCCGGTCATGGCCAGGGCGCCCATGGTCCGCCCGTGGAAGGCGCCCTCGGTGGCCACGATGTGGGTCCGCCCGGTCAGCCGGCCGATCTTGAAGGCGGCCTCGTTGGCCTCGGCTCCGGAGTTGCAGAAGAAGACCTTGCCGTCCCGGCCGAAGAGGCGCAGCAGCCGCTCGGCGAGGGCGACGGTCGGCTCGGCCATGAAGAAGTTGGAGATGTGGCCGAGGGAGCCGATCTGCCGGGTCACGGCCTCCACTACCGCCGGGTGGGCGTGGCCGAGGGCGTTGGTGGCGATGCCGCCGACGAAGTCGAGGTAGGAATTGCCGTCGGCGTCCCAGACGCGCGTGCCCTCGCCGCGTGCCAGGGGCAGCAGCGGGGTGCCGTAGTTGTTCATGAGCGCGCCCTGCCACCGCTCGGCGTACTCCTGATGGGCGGTCATACGGCATCCCCCTCTTGCTCGTCGGGCACGACCATCGTGCCGATGCCTTCGTCGGTGAAGATCTCCAGCAGGATCGAGTGCTGGACCCGCCCGTCGATGACGCGGGCGGTGGTGACGCCGTTGCGGACGGCGTGCAGGCAGCCCTCCATCTTCGGCACCATGCCGGAGGACAGGTCCGGCAGCAGCCGCTCCAGTTCGACGGCGGTGAGGCGGCTGATCACCTCGTCGCTGTGGGGCCAGTCCTCGTAGAGGCCCTCGACGTCCGTGAGGACCATGAGGGTTTCGGCGTCCAGTGCAGCAGCGAGTGCCGCAGCCGCCGTATCAGCATTGACGTTGTAGACATGTCCGTCGTCCTGGGAGCGGGCGATCGACGAGACGACCGGAATGCGGCCGTCGGCCAGCAGGGCTTGGATCGCGCCCGTGTCGATCGCGGTGATCTCGCCGACCCGCCCGATGTCGACGAGCTCGCCGTCGATCTCGGGCTGGTGCTTGGTGGCGGTGATGGTGTGCGCGTCCTCGCCGGTCAGGCCGACGGCGAGCGGCCCGTGCTGGTTGAGCAGGCCGACCAGTTCGCGCTGGACCTGTCCGGCCAGCACCATCCGTACGACGTCCATGGCGTCCTCGGTGGTCACCCTCAGGCCCGCCTTGAACTCGCTGACGATGCCGTGCCGGTCGAGGGCGGCGCTGATCTGCGGTCCGCCGCCGTGCACGACGACGGGCTTGAGGCCGGCGTGGTGCAGGAACACCACGTCCTGGGCGAAGGCGGCCTTCAGGTCCTCGTCGATCATGGCGTTGCCGCCGAACTTGATGACGACCGTCTTGCCGTTGTGCCGGACCAGCCAGGGCAGCGCCTCGATGAGGATCTGCGCCTTGGGCAGCGCGGTGTGCTTACGAGTCGATCCGGTGCTCATGAGGAGTACGCGCTGTTCTCGTGGACGTAGTCGGCGGTGAGGTCGTTGGTCCAGATGGTGGCGGTCTCGGACCCGGCGGCGAGGTCGGCGACGATGTGCACCTCGCGGTAGCGCATGTCGACCTTGTCGCGGTCCTCGCCGACGCCGCCGTTCTTGCAGACCCAGACGCCGTTGATGGCGACATTGAGCCGGTCGGGCTCGAAGGCGGCCCGAGTGGTGCCGATCGCGGACAGGACGCGGCCCCAGTTGGGGTCCTCGCCGTGGAGGGCGCACTTGAGGAGGTTGTTGCGGGCGATGGAGCGGCCCACCTCGACGGCGTCGTCCTCGGTCGCGGCGTTGACCACCTCGACCTTGATGTCCTTGCTGGCGCCCTCGGCGTCCCGGATGAGCTGCTGGCCGAGGTCGTCGCAGACCTGGCGGACGGCCTCGGCGAACTCGGCGTGGTCCGGGGTGACACCGGCGGCGCCGGAGGCGAGCAGCAGGACGGTGTCGTTGGTGGACATGCAGCCGTCGGAGTCGACCCGGTCGAAGGTCGTCCGGGTGGCCGCCCGCAGGGCCTTGTCCAGGACGTCGTTGTCCAGGTCGGCGTCGGTGGTGAGGACGACGAGCATGGTGGCGAGGCCGGGGGCGAGCATGCCCGCGCCCTTGGCCATGCCGCCGACGGTCCAGCCGTCCTTGGTGACGACGGACGTCTTGTGGACGGTGTCGGTGGTCTTGATGGCGATGGCGGCCTTCTCCCCGCCGTGCTCGGAGAGCTGGGCCGCGGCCGTCTCGACGCCCGGGAGCAGCTTGTCCATCGGGAGCAGGAGGCCGATCAGACCGGTCGAGCAGACGGCGACCTCGATGGCGCCCCGCCCGAGGACCTCGGCGACCTTCTCGGCCGTGGCGTGCGCGTCCTGGAAGCCCTTCGGGCCCGTACAGGCGTTGGCCCCACCGGAGTTGAGGACGACCGCGGAGACCTGACCGCTCTTCAGCACCTGCTCGGACCACAGCACCGGCGCGGCCTTGACACGGTTGGAGGTGAAGACGCCGGCGGCGGCGCGGCGGGGCCCGGTGTTGACCACGAGGGCCAGGTCCGGGTTGCCGTTCTCCTTGATCCCGGCGGCGATGCCCGCCGCCGTGAATCCCTTTGCTGCCGTCACACTCACGGCGCGACTCCGATCGTCGTCAGTCCGGTGGTCTCGTCGAGACCCAGGGCGATGTTCATGCTCTGGACGGCACCGCCCGCGGTGCCCTTGGTGAGGTTGTCGATGGCGCTGATCACGATGATCCGGCCGGCGGCCGCGTCGTACGCGACCTGCACCTGAACGGCGTTCGAACCGTAGACGGACGCTGTCGCGGGCCACTGGCCCTCGGGAAGCAGGTGCACGAACGGTTCGTCGGCGAAGGCCTTGTCGTAGGCGGCGCGCAGGGACTCGCCCGTGACGCCGTCGGCGGCCTTGGCGCTGCACGTGGCGAGGATGCCGCGGGGCATCGGCGCGAGGGTCGGCGTGAAGGACACGGAGACCGGCTCCCCCGCGGCCGCGCTGAGGTTCTGGGTGATCTCGGGCGTGTGCCGGTGGACGCCGCCGACGCCGTAGGGGGACATCGACCCCATGACCTCGCTGCCCAGCAGGTGCGGCTTGGGTGCCTTGCCCGCGCCGGACGTGCCGGACGCGGCGACGATCACGGCCTCGGGCCCGGCCAGGCCCGCGGCGTACGCCGGGAAGAGGGCCAGGGAGACGGCGGTCGGGTAGCAGCCGGGCACCGCGATGCGCTTGGACCCCTCCAGCGCGGCGCGGGCGCCCGGCAGTTCGGGAAGGCCGTAGGGCCAGGTTCCGGCGTGCGGCGAGCCGTAGAAGCGCTCCCAGGCGGCGGCGTCCGTCAGCCGGAAGTCGGCGCCCATGTCGACGACGAGTACGTCCGGGCCGAGCTGCTCGGCGACGGCGGCGGACTGCCCGTGCGGCAGTGCGAGGAAGACGACGTCGTGACCGGCGAGGACGTCCGGGGTGGTCTCCTGGAGCACGCGGCCGGCCAGGGGCAGCAGGTGCGGCTGGAGCGCACCGAGCTTCTGTCCCGCGTTCGAGTTGCCCGTCAGAGCGCCGATCTCGACCTCTGGGTGTGCCAGGAGCAGACGCAGCAGTTCCCCGCCCGCGTACCCACTCGCTCCGGCCACTGCCGCACGTACCGCCATGGATCCTCCTCCTCAGAGGGCATGACTATACGTTTCTCTGCACGTTTATGCAATCCCATGCAGGGGCGGCGCGACTGCCGCGGCGTCGGCCCCGGAAACCGGCTTTGTCCTGGCCATGACCACAGGTTAAGGTCCCCGGGCACATTTCAGGGGATCACGGTGGGTGGGGGACATGGCCAAGGAAAACGACGCGTCCATGAAGAGCGCGAGCGCGTGGGGGCAGGCGCTCGCCGCCGTGGCGCTGGTGGGGGCGCTCAGCGTCGGTTTCTGGGGGCTGGCGAAGACGTCGGCCGCGGAGAGCGAGCCGAAGCCTGCCACCTGCTCCGACGGGGAGAGCCCGGCCCCGAAGGGCAAGCACCTCTCCGGCGCGCAGTTGTGCGAGGCGCTGAACCGGTCCGACCTGGCCGCGCTGCTGGGCACGCCGGCCGAGATCGCGAAGACCGCCTCCGGCAGCGACAGTTCCACCGGGACCGCCGGCGGCAAGGACATCGCCACACCGCAGGCGCAGGTCGAGTTCGAGACGTACACCGTGACGCTCTCGGCGACCTACGACGGCCTTCCGGTGGCCGGGTCGGAAGGCCTGCTCGGTAGCTACGCCCGCCCGCAGAAGGTACTGGGCCGCCCCGGGGTTCTCTACTCCACCCGCACCATCAGCATCAGCTTCCGGCTCGACGGCGGCGACGCCGACAGCGGTCCCGGCGTCCCGGCCCGGGCCCTCACCGTGGCCCTGGACGCGAAGGACCGCGGCGGCTCCCTCGACGTCACCCTGTGGCGCGCGGACGGAGTGGTACCCGACGACGCGGTGCTGCTGCGCGTCGCGGAGTCGGTGCTGCCGAGGGTCCCGGGCTGGAAGGCGCGCGGCTGAGCCCGCGCCCGGCCACGTCGATGGTGTGGGCCGCCGCCAAGGGGCAGCGGCCCACACCGCCGGGTCCTACTTCTGCTTGATCCTCAGGAACGTGACGGAGTTCGCCGGGAAGGTGTACGTGAACTTCTTGGCCACGCCCCGGAAGGTGGACGTCACCGGCGTCACCGGGGTGTCCGTCTCGGTGTTCACGGCGTCCTCGTCGGCGGCCAGCGTGGTCACGCGGGCCGTGGAGGCGACCTTGGCGCCGCCGAGGTCGACGGCCGTACGGGCCTCGGCCGCCTGGGCGTTGACGACCTTGACGATCAGGTCACCGGTCTTCGCGTCCTTGGTGACGACCTGGCGGAAGGGCTCGGCCGGCTTGTCGTCCTTGAAGCCGCCCCACTCCTTGCCGTCGAGGAAGAGGGTGACCTGGCGGCCTCGGACCTTGATGTCGATGTCGTAGGCCCGGCCGGTCTCGATCGATCCGGGCTTCGTCATCAGGGTGCCCTTGCCGCCGTCCACGGCCTGCTCGATCGCGGACTGGGTGTTGTTCCAGCCGCCCAGGTTCCACCAGTAGTAGTTGCCGGTGTCCTTGACACCGAAGGCGACGAGGAAGCCCTCCTTGCCGGACTTCTTGGTGGCCTTCACATGCAGGTCGTAGTCCTTCCAGGCCGGGTCGCCCGCCGTGACCAGGGTGTTCTCGGCGGCGGTGTCGGTCTGGACGTAGGCACCGTCCTGGACGCTCCAGCTGCCCGCGCCGGAGTGCTTCCACTTCGAGGCGTCACCGGAGAAGTCGTCGCTCAGCAGGGTCGAGCCGTCCGCCGAGGTGACCGACACGTCGTCGTACGCGGCGCTGGTCGCCCACGTCGACAGGCCGACGGCACCGGTGATCGGGCCGCTGACGTTCGGCGTGGTCGTGGCCTTCGACGGGACGACACGGTCGCCGACGTTGGTCATGAACAGCTTCTGGACCTCGTAGTTGGCCGAGTTCCAGGAGGCCCGGTTGTTGAACCAGATCATGTCGGGCTTCCACTGCACGTAGTCCTCGTTGGCGAGCAGCGGGGCGTACGAGGCGAGCTTGACGACGTCCGCGTTGCGCTCCAGGCCTGTCATGAAGGCGGCTTCGGAGAGGCCGTTCTTCCAGGCGTTGCCCTGGGAGGCGTATTCGCCGAGGAAGACCTTGGGGCCGTTCCTGTCGTAGGAGTCGTAGCGGTCGTTGTTCTGCAGGAACCAGTTCGGGCTGTTGTAGTAGTGCTCGTCGACCATGTCGACCTTGCCCTCGCGGTTGAGCTGCCACGCGGTGTCGAAGGTCGTGCCGGCGTCGTCCGGGCCCGAGTTGGAGATGACGGTGATGTCCGGGTACTTGTCCTTGATGGCGGCCCGGAACTGCTCGAAGCGGGCGAAGAACTCCTTCGGGAGGTTCTCCTCGTTGCCGACCCCGATGTGGGTCAGGTGGAAGGGCTTGGGGTGGCCCATCCGCGCGCGGACCTTGCCCCACTTGGAGGTCGCCGGGCCGTTGGCGAACTCGATCAGGTCGAGGGAGTCCTGGATGTGCCGCTTGAGCAGTGCGTCGTCGTCGGTGGCCTTGTTCTGGCCGCAGCCGGTCACCAGGGCGGGGACGACGGGCAGCGGCATGGCGCCGATGTCCTCGGAGAAGCGGAAGTACTCGTAGTAGCCGAGGCCGTAGCTCTGGTTGTAGCCCCAGAAGTTGGCGTTGGTGGCGCGCTGCTCGACCGGGCCTATGGTGTCCTTCCACTGGTAGCTGCGCTTGCGCTGCCAGTTCGAGGCCTCGCTGTAGTCCTCCATGGAGCCGGTGTTGACCAGGCAGCCGCCGGGGAAGCGCACGAAGCCCGGCTTCAGGGCGGCGATCTTCTCGGCGAGGTCCTTGCGCAGCCCGTTCGGCTGGTTCTTGTACGTCTCGCGCGGGAAGAGGGACACCTCGTCCAGCGCGGCGGCGTTCGACGAGGCGACGGCGAGCCGGCCGCGGTTGCTCGTGCGGGTTGCCGTGAACGTGGCCTTGTACTTGGCCCAGCCGCCCTTCACGGCGACCTTGCGGGCGGTGGCCAGGCTGCCCGCGGCGTCCTTCAGCGAGACGGTGAGGGCGCTGCCGCTCTCGGCGCGGGCCCACACGGAGAAGTCGTACCGCTTGCCCTGCTCGACCCTGATGCCGGTGTTGTAGCCGGCGTTCGTGACGGACGAACCGGCGCCCAGGGAGAGGTAGTTGCGGTTGCGTTCGTTGAGCCGGCCGGAGTCGTTCAGCACCTGGGCCGTGCCGCCGGCCGCCCAGGAGGTCAGGGGCGTGTAGGAGCCGTTGTCGGCGGTGGAGTACTCGAAGGAGCGGTTCTGCACGAGTTCGGCGTACAGACCGCCGTCGGCGGCCCGGTTGATGTCCTCGAAGAAGACGCCGTACATCGTGTCGTCGATCGCGGCGCCCTTCGCGGACGGGTCGACGCTGATCGCGTAGTCGGTGACGTCCTCGGCGTGCGCGGGGGCCGGTACGAGGGCTGTTGCCGTCAGGAGGGCGGTGGTCGCGAGACCCACTCTCCATCGGGTGCGGGCGGCGGTGCGTGGCATGGATACTCCGCGGCTCTCTGGTAGAGGAGTGTTCGAAATATCAGACATTGATCAGCACTTCGAACGGCAAGATAGGGAGGGTACCGGTGCGCGTCAATGGGTCGCGCAGCAACGCTTGGGACGGAGAGCGGTTCGGGATGGGCGAGTGCTGGCCAGTGCCCGAGGTGCTGGCGTACCTGGCCGGTCGCTGGGGCGTGACGCGGTCGGTGTGGGATCTCGCGAGCGGCGCGGAGGGGGAGTTCACCGGAACCACCGAGTTCCGTACCGAGGAGACCGGCGGGCTGCTGCACCACGAGTCCGGCGTCTTCGTCTGGCAGGGCGTGGCCCGGCCCGCGGAGCGGACCCTGCGGTTCCTGCCGGGCCCGGGCGGCAGCGCGGACGTGCGGTTCGCCGACGGCCGGCCGTTCCACGAGCTGGATCTGACGTCCGGGCGGCACATCGCCGACCACCCCTGCGCCGCGGACCTCTACCGCGGCGAGTTCACCGTCCGGGACGCGGACCACTGGCGGACGGTGTGGCACGTGCGCGGCCCCGCCAAGGACCTCGTACTGCGCACCGACTACGCGCGTGAAAGCTGAGCCGACGCCCCGACTACGCGCGTGAAGGCTGAGCCGACGCCCCGTCGAAACGCAGGTTCCAGCGGCCCGCACGACCTGTCACGGAGGTCGTCGACAGCGGGCGGACGTCGATGTTCCAGTACGTCGACGGCGGTGCCTTCAGGGCGTACACCAAGGCGGCCCGGATCACGGACGGCTCGGCCACCGCCACGACGCGGCAGCCGTCCTCGACGGGCCGGGTGTCGAGCCAGCCGCCGACCCGGGTGATGAAGTCGACCAGCGACTCACCGCCGTGCGGTGTGGCGCGGGGGTCGGCGAGCCATGCGTCCACGGCATCCGGCTCCCGGGCCATCGCCTCGCCCAGGGTCAGCCCGCGCCACCGGCCCATGTCACAGTCGCGCAGACCGAGTTGCACCAGCGGCGCGTACCCGAGCCCCTCCCCCGTCGACCGGCTGCGCGGAGTCGGCGAGCAGTAGCGCAGTTCGGCCGCGGCGAGCGGCAGCAGCTCGTGGGCGGCGCGCTCCACCTCGCCCCAGCCGGCCTGGTCCAGCGGCCGCTCGTCCTCGAAACGCTCGGCGAGCAGCGGGGAGCTGCGCGCGGCGGCGACGAAGGTGACCCGAAGTGGCATGCGGCGATCGTGAGCGCCACAAGTGCGCAGGTCAAGAGGTGTTACCTACGAGTTACCCAGGGTGCACCGACCTTCACTGGCCGAAGACGAGCGCCATCCAGTGCTCGGGCCGCTCCAGCCCGGCGAACCCGAGCTTCTCGTACACCCCGTGCGCGTCGTGCGTGGCGAGCAGCACCCGCCGCACGCCGTACGAGCGCAACTCGTCCCGTACGGCGCCCACGAGCGCGCTTCCGACGCCCTTGCCGCGCACCGACGGATCGACGTACACGTCACACAGCCATGCGAAGGTCGCCCGGTCGGTGATCACCCGGGCGTACGCGACCTGCTCCCCCGACACCGTCTCGTACACGCCGAAGTTGAGCGACCCCTCGATAGCCCGCTCCTGCGTCTCACGGGGGCGCCCCAGTGCCCAGTAGGCGTCGGTGGACAGCCAGTGGTGCACGCGCTCGCGGTCGACGCGGGCGGGGTCGGTGGAGATCTCGTAGCCCTCGGGCAGGCTCGGCGTGTCGGTCATGGCCGCGATGCTCGCAGGCCGCCCGGAGGCGCGTCGAGCGGTTATCCCAGCACCTCGTCGCAGGCCGTACGCAGCCGCCGGACGCCCTCCGCGATCTCCCCGGTCCCGGCGACCGCCGCGAAGCTCAGCCGGACGTGCGCGGCCGGTGGTTCGGCGCTGAAGTACGGGCGGCCCGGCGTGAGGGCGACGCCGGCCCGCAGGGCCGCCGAGGTCAGGACCGACTCGTCCGTGCCGTCGGGCAGGCGCGGCCACAGGTGGTAGCCGCCGGACGGGATGTGCGCCAGGGCGAACTCCGGCAGGTGCAGGGCGAGGGCACCGGTCATCGCGTCCCGGCGGGCCTTCAACTCCGCGGAGACCGCCCGCAGATGGCGCGGCCAGGCGGGCGAGCCGACGAGTTCGAGCGCGGCCTCCTGGAGGGGGCGCGGCACGAAGAAGGTGTCGACGACCTGGATGGCGCGCAGCCGTTCCAGGACCGGTCCGCGGGCGGCCAGGGCACTCACCCGGAAGCTCGGAGAGGTCGCCTTGGTGAGCGAGGAGACGTGGACGACGACGCCGTCGGGGTCGTCGGCGGCCAGCGGCCGCGGCAGCGGCCCCGCGTCCTCGTGCACGAGCCGCCGTACGAAGTCGTCCTCGACGACGAACGCACCCGCCTCCCGCGCGATGCGCAGCACCTCGGCGCGCCGCTCGGGCGCGAGTACGGCGCCGGTGGGGTTCTGGAAGAGCGGCTGGCAGACGAAGGCCGGGGCGCCGGTGGCGCGGAACGCGTCGGCGAGCAGGGCCGGCCGCACACCGTCGGCGTCCACCGGCACGGGTACCGGGCGCAAACCGGCGGCGCGGGCGATGGCGAGCATGCCGGGGTAGGTCGGCGACTCGACCAGAACGGGGGCGCCGGGTGGGGCGAGGGCGCGCAGGGCCGTGGTCAGCGCGGACTGTCCGCCCGCGGTGACCAGCACCTCGGCGGCCGTGACCGCGCCGCCGATGCTCCGCGCGAACCACTCGCGCAGCTCCGGCAGCCCCTCCATGGGCGGGCGCCCCCAGGCACCGGGACGGCGCCCGGCCCGCGAGAGCGCGGCGGCCATCGCCCGCTCCGGCTGCAGCGACGGGTGCAGATAGCCGCCGTTGAACTCGATCACGCCGGGCGGCGGCGCGGCCAGCGACACCAGCACCCCCGAGGCGTCGACCGAGCGCGGTACGAGATCGGCGGCGCCGTCGGCGCTGAGCGCGACCTCCTGCCAGGAGGTGTCCCCGCCGGGGGCCGGTGACGTCCGGGCCTGCGCACGGAACGCGCCCGCGCCGGGCCGAGTGACCACGAGGCCCTCGGCGGCGAGCTGCGCCAGGGCACGCGACACCGTTACCGGGCTCACCCGGAACCGTTCCACGAGGGCCCGACTCGACGGCAGCTTTCCACCGGGCGAGTAGCGGTCGAGCTCCCGCCTCAGCTGTTCTGCCAGATCACCCACACTGCTACGCTCTTGCATGAGAGCACAGAGTAGCGCTACTGCGGTGGCCTCGATAGCAGTCGCCACCCCGGCCCCGGAGCGCCCCGGCTTCGGCACCCTCCAGGCCGCCCTCGGCGTCGTGGCCTTCTCCCTCACGTTCCCGGCCACCGCCTGGGGGCTGGAGGGCTTCGGTCCCTGGTCGCTGGTCGCCGTGCGGAGCGTCCTGGCCGCTGTGATCGCGGGCGTCGCTCTCCTGGCGCTGCGGGTGCCGCTGCCCGCCCGTCGGCACTGGCCGGGCCTCGCGGTCGTCGGGGCCGGTGTCGTCCTCGGCTTCCCCCTGCTGACCACGCTGGCGCTGGAGACCTCCACCACCGCGCACGCCGCCGTCGTGGTCGGCCTGCTCCCGCTGACCACCGCGCTCTTCTCGGCCCTGCGCGTCGGCACGCGGCCCTCGCGCACCTTCTGGATCGCCGCCCTCGCGGGCGCGGCGGCGGTGCTGGCCTTCACCGTGCAGCAGAGCGGCGGCGCCCTGACCACCGCCGACCTGTACCTCTTCGCCGCGCTGCTGGTCTGCGCGGCCGGCTACACCGAGGGCGGCCGGCTGGCCCGGGTCATGCCGGGCTGGCAGGTGATCGGCTGGGCGCTGGTGCTGTGCCTGCCGCTGACCGTGCCCGTCGCCGCCCTCGCCCTGGCGCACGAACCCGTCCGGCTGACCGCGCACAGCGTCACCGGCCTGCTGTGGGTCGCGGCGGGTTCGCAGTTCGCCGGGCTGGTCGTCTGGTACCGCGGCATGGCGGCCATCGGCATCCCCAAGGCCAGCCAGTTGCAGCTCGCCCAGCCGCTGCTCACACTGGTGTGGTCGGTGCTGCTGCTGGGCGAGCACCTCACGGTCGCCGCCCCGCTGACGGCCGCGGCGGTGCTGGTCTGCATCGCCGTCACACAGCGATCACGCGGCTGAGCGGGACGGCGCACGGCCACTGCCTACAGGCGCCCCCCGCCGTAGACTCAAGGCCACGGACCGCTGCTCCGCACATCGTGAGGAGGCCCCATATGCGCGCAACCGTGGGTGACCAGCTTGTCCAGCACGGCAGGGTGGTCGGTCAGCACGACAAGGTCGGCGAGATCGTCGAAGTGCTCGGCCAGGAGGGCAACCCGCCGTACCGCGTCCGGTTCGAGGACGGACACGAGGGCGTGTGCTCCCCGGGACCCGACACGGAGATCCGGCACAGGGAGACCACCACCGGGCCATGACTCAGCGCGGGGGCGACGCCGGCTGCCCGTAGTGGTCGGCGACCACCCGCGCCATCGCCCCGATCCGGTCGGCCGCCACGTCCTTGGCGGCGAAGTAGACGTGTCCGCGCACCTGCGGGTACTCCCCGGCCAGCGTCAGGTGCCGGGAGAGCTCGCCGGTCTCCTGCCACGGGGCGGGCTGCGCCGGGTCGCCGGCCTTGTACAGCGCCTCCCCCACATAGAGCTGCGTCGAGCTGCCGCGCGCGACCTCCGCCCACCAGGGCACCAGCTTCGCGTAGTCGGCGGCGGCGAAGCCGATGTTCCAGTACAGCTGCGGGACGATGTAGTCGATCCAGCCCTCCCGCACCCACTTCCGGGTGTCGGCGTGCAGATCGTCGTACGTCTCCACACCCGCCCGGGTGTCCGAGCCGAGCGGGTCGGTCGCGGCGTTGCGCCACACGCCGAAGGGGCTGATACCGAAGCGGGCGCCCGGACGGGCCTCCTTGATGCGGTCCGCCGTCTCCCGCACCAGCCGGTCGATGTTGTCCCGCCGCCAGGCGGCCCGGTCCGGGAAGCCGCCGCCGTGCTCGTCGTAGGCCGCGTCGTCGTCGAAGCTCTGCCCCGCCACGGGGTACGGGTAGAAGTAGTCGTCGAAGTGGACGCCGTCCACGGGGTACTTCGCCACCGCGTCGAGCATCGCGTCCTCGACGAAGGCGCGGACCTCGGGCAGCCCCGGGTTGTAGAACAGCTTCCCGCCGTACGTCACCACCCAGTCGGGGTTCCGGCGGGCGGGGTGGGAGGCGACGAGCCTGGTCGGGTCGGCGTGAGCGGCGATCCGGTACGGGTTGAACCAGGCGTGCAGCCGGAGGCCCCGGGCATGCGCCTCCTGCACTGCCGTGCCCAGCGGGTCCCAGCCGGGGTCCTTGCCCTGGGTGCCGGTGAGGTACTGCGACCAGGGCTCGTACGGCGAGGGCCACAGGGCGTCCGCCGTGGGCCGGACCTGGAGGAACACGGTGTTGAGCCGGTTGCTGACCGCCGTGTCGAGGTGAGTGAGCAGCTCGGCGCGCTGCTGCGACGCGGTCAGCCCGGGCTTCGATGGCCAGTCGCGGTTGGCCACGGAGGCGATCCAGACGCCCCGCATCTCGGATTCCGGCGCCCCGCCCTTCCGCCCGGGGGCGGCCGACGCCTGAGGCATCATCGTGAAAGCCGACAGCGCCGCCACCGCGAACGCCCTGCGTGAGACTCGTCCCATCCGCATGCCCCAAAAAGCCGCGGATCCGCCCGGTCGCGGATCGCTCCGCGCCCAGCATGCCCGAAGCGGACCCGACCCCCGCGATCGATCATCGATACTTGGCGGTAACGTGCACGAACGGAGCAGGCGCCGGGACCCGGCCGGCCTGCCGGTCGTGGATCAGCAGCGAAAGGGACGATGTGACGGACATCCCAGCGGGAGACATTGCACGCGTCGGAGTCGTGGGCTGCGGTCAGATGGGCGCGGGGATCGCCGAGGTGTGCGCCCGGGCCGGCCTGGACGTCATGGTCGCCGAGACCACCGGCGAAGCCCTGGAGATCGGCCGCACCCGGCTGTTCACCTCCCTGGCCAAGGCAGCCGAACGCGGCAAGATCACCGAGGAGGAGCAGGAGGCCACACTGGCCCGCCTGAGCTTCACCACGGATCTCGGCGAGTTCGCCGACCGTGACCTCGTGATCGAGGCCGTCGTCGAGAACGAGCAGGTCAAGTCCGAGATCTTCCAGGTGCTCGACCAGGTCGTGACCCGGCCCGACGCGATCCTGGCGTCCAACACCTCCTCGATCCCGCTGGTGAAGCTGGCAGTGGCGACGTCACGGCCCGACCAGGTCATCGGCATCCACTTCTTCAACCCGGCCCCGGTGCAGAAGCTCGTCGAGCTGATCCCGGCGCTCACCACGTCCGAGGGCACGATCAGCCGCGCCCAGATGTTCACCGAGAAGCTGCTGGGCAAGCACGCGATCCGCGCCCAGGACCGCTCCGGCTTCGTGGTCAACGCGCTGCTGATCCCGTACCTGCTCTCCGCGATCCGGATGTTCGAGACGGGCATCGCCAGCCGCGAGGACATCGACAACGGCATGGAGATGGGCTGCGCCCACCCCATGGGCCCGCTCAAGCTGTCCGACCTGATCGGCCTGGACACGGTCGCCTCGGTCGCGCAGTCCATGTACGAGGAGTACAAGGAGCCCCTGTACGCCGCTCCCCCGCTCCTGCAGCGTATGGTCGACGCGGGCCGGCTGGGCCGCAAGACGGGCTCGGGCTTCTACACCTACGGCTGACCGCCCGGCTGAAGCAGCCACCTCAACGCCGCCGCTCCTCCGGCCACGGCCGGAACCGGCGGCGTCCCCATTCCGCCGCCCGCTCGTTGAGGCGCCCGCGCAGCCAGCCCATCCAGAGGGCGAGCGGAGTGGCGGCCAGGGCGAGCAGCAGCGCCGTGCCCCACCCCGTTCCGCCCGAGGAGTACCGGAACACCACGACCAGCAGCGCGTAGAGCGCCATCGCGTACGCCGCGTACTTCTGCCGCTTCGTCATGCCGTCCCGGGTACCCCCGAGGCCGGTTACGGACGGTCAGATTTCGGCCAAGCTGCGGGCCCGGCACCGGACTTGGTGCCGGGCTCGCGGCATTCACACACCGTGTGCGCGCCGGGCTCGCATATGCCCCTCGCACACTCTCCCCAGGCGCCCACCAGGCGAGTTGACTCCTCATACGCATGCAAGGGATGTGAAACGACTACGGAAAGGAGCGGACTCGTGACCGCCGATCCCGAGCATCCCGTCGTCCATGGAGAACTCGCAGAGTTACGACGCCGCCTCGATGTGGCCTATGCCCGCGTCGAGGGCGGACTGGCTCTGCTCAGCCACCGCACCGAGGAGACCGCCAAGGAGATCGAGGAGCTCAACACCCGGATCCACACGCTCGAACACGCGCGCTGGCCGCTGCCCGCGGTCTGCGCCCTCACCGCCGTGGGTGCCCTCGTCATGGCGATCTGGCAGGCGCTCGGCCGTTGACTCAGGGCAGCGTGTCCTGACCGAGCCTGAGATGGTGCAGCAGAAGTAACGCGGCCGCCATGTTGGCGGCCGGGACCTCGCCGCGGGCGACAATGTCGGGGACGAGCTTGAGAGGCACCCATTCCCGGCGGTCCGACTCGAAGTCGTCCACGGGGTGCCCGACGTACTCGCCCTCGTCGGCCCAGTACACGTGGTGCCGGGCGTCGGTGAGCCCGTTGGACGGCTCCACGCTCATCAGGTGGCGCAGGGGCCCCGGCCGCCAGCCGGTCTCCTCCTCCAGTTCCCTGGCGGCCGCGCGGGCGATGTCCTCGCCGTCCTCGACCACCCCGGCCGCGAGTTCCCACCCCCAGCTGTCGGTGATGAAACGGTGCCGCCAGAGCAGCAGCACCTCGTTGGCCTCGTTCACGACCGTGGCCACCGCGACGGGCCGCAGCCGTATGAGGAAGTGGTCCAGGTGCCTGCCGTCCGGCAGTTCGACATCCGCGAGATTGACGCTGAACCAGCGGTTTGAGTACACAGTTTGTTCGTTGTGTTTCGTCCACTGCACGGTTCTGCCACCTTCCGTCGAGTAAGTGGCAATATCGCAGCAGGGACGTACGGACAGCAGGCGCACAGGAAGCGCCTCGGAGCGAGACACGGGCGCCACCGCCCGGACCTACAACGGTACGCGCAGTGCTCCGTCGATGAGTTCGGCGGCCTCGGCCGTGCCCGCGCAGCCACTGCGCGCCAGGTGCTCCCGCACCGCGCGCAGCCGGTCGCGCAGCCGCTGGGACTCCATGCCCCGGGCCTGCTCGGCCATCTGCACGGCGATGACCACCGCCTTGTCGGCGTTGCCCTGCCGCAGCTCGATGGTGCTGAGCATGGCCAGCCGGTGCACCCGGCCGCGGTCGTGCGCCGGGTTGCCGACGGCGGCCGCGGCATGCTCCCCGGCGGCCGCGATCTCCCCGAGGCTCAGCAGCGCCTCCGCCACCTGCACATTGACGAGCCCGGGCTGGACATAACCGGTCTCGTCGGGCTCGTGGCCGCGCCGGATGCGCTCGGCGGCCTGCTCGGCCCGCCGGATGCAGGACAGGGCGCCGCCGCCGTCGCCGAGATGCGCGTACGCCTTGGCCTGCATCGCGTACAGGTCGGAGGCGAGCGCTGGGGTGATGTGCTTGCCGGCGGCCCGCAGCGCCGCCTCCGCGAAGGCGACGGACTGACGGTACTCCCGCATGAACAGCGACTGGTTGACGAGCAGGGCGATCACATACGCCCCCAGTCCCCGGTCACCGCTGGCCTTGGCGAGCCGCAGCGCCTGATGGAAGTAGCGCTGGGCCAGGCCGTGCGCGTCGGAGTCGTACGCGCAAATGCCGGCGACCGCCACCAACCCGCCGGTGGCCCGGTGCAGTTGGCGGCCGGTCTCGTCGGTGTAGCTGCCGCGCAGCAGCGGGGCGGCCTCGGCGTTGAGGAAGCCGACGATACGGGCCCGCGTCGCGATGCCCCCGGCCTTGCGGTACATCTGCTCGTAGTGCGTGCGGGCGGACCGCAGCATCTCCAGGTCGCCCGCGGTGACCCGGTGTCTGCCGCCGCGGGAGACGTCCACGTCCTCGGGCGGGTTCTCCCACTCCCACACCGGCATCACGGCGGGCGTGCCGGTGAGCGCGGGCGCGCCCAGGATGTGCGGGCGCTGCTGCTGGTCGGAGCGCCACAGGGCGGTGGCCCGTTCGACGAACCCGGACAGGGAGCCGGTGTGCGGGGCGGACGGCTCGCCGGGCACGCCGAGGCCGATGTCGTCGAGGGTGACCGGCCGCTGCAGCCGGGCCGCGAGCACCTCGCAGATCAGGTCGGGCACCTGGCCCCGGGGGCGCTGCCCCTTCAACCACCGGGCGACGGCGGTGTGTTCGTACCTCAGGGACAGGCCACGTGCCCGTCCCGCCTGGTTGACGTGTGCGGCCAGCCCCGCGTGCGAGATCCCCGCCTCGTCCAGGATCGCGTCGAGCAGAGTGTTGGGCTGCATGTGGGCCCCCGGATGGCTCGGTGCGGCCAGATTAGTGGGTCCGTCTTCACACGGGGTGTGAACGGAGTGCCCGCATCCGCGCTGTGTGCGCGCTGTCGCTGAGAGTCGCCGGCCGGTTGACTGAATCGCCTCGAAAGAGGCCGGCCGGGCCGCCGGCTCCCCCTCGTACAGTGCGGCGGCCCGCTATCGCCGTCCGCCCGGCCGCCTGCCCGACACTCCGTGGCGGGGCGGACGGCTCCGCCGGCCGGACCGTCTGGGGTGCGGGGAACCGCGCGGACGACCACGACGAAGCCGCAGCCGCCCGCACACCGCGGTTCCCCGCCCCTTGGGCACTCAGCTCCGCAGCTCGGCGCCCACACGCCCGCCCGCGAGGGCGACCGCCGCGTCGCGGGCCGCGGACGCCTCGTCCACGGTCAGCGTCCGGTCGGCCGCCCGGAACCGCAGCGCGTAGGCGAGCGACTTCCGTCCGTCACCCAGCTGCTCCGCGTTCTCATACACGTCGAACAGCCGGATCGACTCCAGCAGCTCCCCGGCCCCCTCACGCAAGGCCTCCTCGACCTCCGCCGCCGGAACAACGGCGTCGACGACCAGGGCGACGTCCTGCGTGGCCACGGGGAACGTGGAGATCCGCGGCGCCGCCGCCGTGGCGTCACCGGCGGCCTCCACCGCGTCCAGGTCGATCTCCGTCGCGCAGGTGCGCGCGGGGAGGCCGAGGGCCTTCACGACCCGCGGATGCAGCTCGCCCGCGTGCCCCACGACCCGCTCGGCACCGTCCACGGTGACCGCCAGCTCGGCGCATCGCCCCGGGTGCCACGGCCCGTACTGCCCCTTGCGGATGACGAGCTCGGCGCCGGCCTCCCGCGCGACGGACCGCGCGGCCTCGACCGCGTCGGCCCAGTCGGCCGGACGGCCCTTGCCCCACCAGCCGGCCTGCTCACGCGCACCGGCGAGGACGACGGCCACGTGCCGCGGCTGCTCGGGCAGCGCCGCGTTCAGCTCGGCGAGCTCCTCGTCGGTCGGGCGGCGGTCGACCGGCAGCACGGCCGCGATCCGCTGCTCCTCGCGCGGCCGGAAGACCAGACCGGACTCGAACAGCGCGAGGTCGTGCGAGCCCCGGCCGTCGTTGCGCCGCAGGGCGGCGAGCAGACCCGGCAGCAGCGACGTGCGCAGCACGGGCTCCTCGTCGCTCAGCGGGTTGCTGAGCTTCACGACGCGCCGGGCCCGGTCGTCCGCCTCCAGGCCGAGCTGGTCGAAGACCTGCTCGCCGATGAACGGGTAGTTCAGCGCCTCGACGTATCCGGCACCGGCCAGGGCGCGGCCCACGCGGCGGTGCAGCCGCTGCCGGTCGGTCAGGCCGAGGCCCGCCGGCGGCTTGGGCAGCGTGGAGGGCAGGTTCTCGTAGCCCTCCAGCCGGATGACCTCTTCGGCCAGGTCGTTCGGGTCGGTGAGGTCGGGCCGCCAGGACGGCACGGTGACGATCAGCTCGTCCTGCCCGTACACGTCGCAGCCGACCTCCTGGAGGCGGCGTACGACGGTCTCGCGGCCGTAGACCACGCCCGCGACCTTGTCCGGGTGATCGGCCGGGATGGTGATGGTGCGCGGCGCGGAAGGGGCGAGGACCTCGGTGACGCCGACCTCGGCGGTGCCGCCCGCGAGCAGCACCAGCAGGTCGACGGTGCGCTGCGCGGCGGCCGCCGCGGCCTGCGGGTCGACGCCGCGCTCGAAGCGCCGAGACGCCTCGGAGGACAGCTTGTGCCGGCGGGCCGTGCGCGCGATCGACACCGCGTCGAAGTGCGCGGCCTCGATGACGACGTCGGCCGTGGCGTTCTCGACGTTGTCGTGGTCGGCGATCTCCGTGTTGGCGCCGCCCATGACGCCGGCGAGCCCGATCGGGCCGCGGTCGTCGGTGATCACCAGATCCTCGGCGTCCAGCGTGCGCTCGGCACCGTCGAGGGTGGTGAGCTTCTCGCCCGGCTCGGCCCGGCGCACGCCGATGGTGCCCTGGACCAGGCCGCGGTCGTAGGCGTGCAGCGGCTGGCCGAGCTCCATCATCACGTAGTTGGTGACGTCGACGGCGAGCGAGATCGGGCGCATGCCGACCTTCTGCAGCCGGCGCTGGAGCCAGATCGGGGAGCGGGCCTCGGCGCTCAGGCCGGTCACCGTGCGGGCCGTGAAGCGGTCGCAGCCGAGGGGGTCGGAGATCCGCACCGGGTAGCCGTAGGCGTTCGGGCCGGGCACGTCGATCAGCGCCGGGTCGCGCAGCGGCAGCCCGTAGGCGATGGCGGTCTCGCGGGCCACGCCGCGGATGGACAGGCAGTAGCCGCGGTCGGGCGTGACGGCGATGTCGAGGACCTCGTCGACCAGTTCGAGCAGCTCGACGGCGTCCTTGCCGATCTCGGTCTCCGGCGGCAGGACGATGATGCCCTTGGTGCCGTCGTCGCCCATGTTCAGCTCGTCGCTGGAGCAGATCATGCCGCGCGACATCTTGCCGTAGGTCTTGCGCTCGGCGATCTGGAAGTCACCGGGCAGGACGGCGCCGGGCAGGGCCACGACGACCTTGTCGCCGACGGCGAAGTTGCGGGCGCCGCAGACGATCTCCTGGGGCTCACCGGTGCCGTTGGCCCGGCCGACGTCGACGGTGCAGAAGCGGATCGGCTTCTTGAACTCCGTCAGCTCCTCGATCGTCGACACCTGGCCGACGACCAGCGGGCCCTTGAGGTCGGCGCCGAGCTGCTCGACGGTCTCGACCTCGAGACCGGCCGAGACGAGCTTCTCCTGGACGTCGCGGCCGGATTCCGTCTCCGGCAGGTCGACGTACTCCCGCAGCCAAGAAAGCGGGACCCGCATCAGATCTCCATCCCGAACGGCCGGGTGAACCGGACGTCACCCTCGACCATGTCTCGCATGTCTTCGACGTTGTGGCGGAACATCAGCATCCGCTCGATGCCGAACCCGAAGGCGAACCCGCTGTACTTCTCGGGGTCGACGCCGCAGGCGGTGAGCACCCGCGGGTTGACCATGCCGCAGCCGCCGAGCTCGATCCAGCCCTCGGAGGAGCAGGTGCGGCAGGGGCGGTCGGGGTTGCCGATGGACTCGCCCTTGCAGACGTAGCAGAGCATGTCCATCTCGGCGCTCGGCTCGGTGAACGGGAAGAAGTTCGGCCGCAGCCGGGTCTTCATGTCCGCGCCGAACAGGGCCTGGACCATGTGGTCGAGCGTGCCCTTGAGGTCGGCCATCGTCAGGCCCTCGTCCACCGCGAGCAGCTCGATCTGGTGGAAGACGGGCGTGTGCGTGGCGTCCAGCTCGTCCGTGCGGAACACGCGGCCGGGGCAGACGATGTAGACCGGCAGCTCACGGTCGAGCAGCGCGCGGGCCTGCACCGGGGAGGTGTGCGTGCGCAGGACGACGCCGGACCCGGACTCGTCGGTGCCCTTGGGGCCCTGCACGAAGAAGGTGTCCTGCATCTGCCGGGCCGGGTGGTCGGGCAGGAAGTTGAGGGCGTCGAAGTTGAACCACTCCGCTTCGGCCTCCGGGCCTTCGGCGACCTCGTAGCCCATGGCCACGAAGACGTCCGCGACCCGCTCCATCATGGTGGTCAGCGGGTGCCTGGCGCCGGACGGTACGCGGTCGTACGGCAGCGTGACGTCCACCGCCTCCTCGACGAGCACGCGCGCGTCCCGCTCGGCCTCGAGTTCCACCTGGCGGGCGGCGAGGGCCTTGTTCACGGCGCCGCGGGCCTGGCCGACGCGCTTTCCGGCCTCGGCCTTGGCGTGCGGGGGCAGGGCGCCGATCTCGCGGTTGGCGAGGGCCAGCGGCGAGGTGGGGCCGGTCTGGGCGACCTTGGCCTCGTGGAGCGCGTCGAGGGAGTCCGCGGCAGCGAAGGCGGCGAGCGCCTCGTCCCGCATGCGCTCGATCTCTTCCGGTTTCAACGTCTCGACCTCGACAGGGTCGTACGACTTATTCGGTGCCGACATCTCTTCCCGTGCTTCCGATTGGCTGGCTGAAGGTCCCCGTCACCGACTCGGACGGCCGTCTCCGGGACACAAAGGTGCCATTGGCCGAGTCTAACGGGGTGGAGGGCCCCTCTCGGACGCCCGGTCCGAGCGGGCCCTCAGGTAGGCGAATGCGCCCGTGGGGGCTCAGGCGAGATAGGCCGGAGCGCTCACGGGCAACGTAAATCGGAACTCGGCGCCGGCGCCGGGGGCGCGGCCGACCGTGATGGTGCCGCCGTGGGCCTCGACGATGCCCTTGACGATGTAGAGCCCGAGGCCCGTCCCGCCGCGCTTGCTGCCCCGCCAGAAGCGGGTGAAGACGCGGTTCATGGACTCCTCCGGGATGCCGGGCCCCTCGTCGCTCACGGTGACCGACGTGGCTGCGTTCTCGGCGTACTCGCCCTCGCGGAGGGACGCCGTGGCCGTGACGTCGATCGTGACAGTTCCCTCGCCGTGCCGCACGGCATTTTCCAGCAGGTTGCTGAGCACCTGGTCGATCTTGTCGGGGTCGGCCCACAGGTCGGGCAGCGGCTGCTGGACGCGCAGCAGGAACCGGTCGGCGGGCTGCCCGGCGGCGACGTAGGCCTGGATGTGCCGTCCGACGGCCGCGCCGATGTCGACGGGCTGGCGCCGCACCTCCAGGCGACCGGAGTCGATCCGGGAGATGTCGAGCAGCTCGGCGATGAGCCGGGTGACCCGGTCGGCGTCGGCGTCGACGGTCTCCAGCATCAGGCGCTTCTGGTCGTCGGTGAAGCGTTCCCACTTGGCGAGCAGCGTCGCGGTGAAGCCCTTGACGGAGGTCAGCGGGGAGCGCAGTTCGTGGGCGACGGTGGCGATCAGCTCGGCGTGGCTGCGCTCGGTGCGGCGGCGGGCCTCGGTGTCGCGCAGGGTGACGACCAGGCGCCTGACGGGTCCGGTGGGGCGGGTGCGGACGTAGCGCGCGCAGACCAGGACCTCGCGGCCGCCGGGGAGGAGGAGGTTGCGCTCGGGCTGTCCGACGCGGATGGCGAGGCCGCCGTACGGATCGGTCAGCTGCCACCAGCGCCGGCCCTCCAGGTCCTCTAATGGCAGGGCCTTCTCCAGCGGCTGTCCGAGGGCGTCGCGGGCGCGGACGGCGGTGATGCGCTCGGCGGCCGCGTTGAAGCAGATGACGCGGCCCTGCTCGTCGGCGACGACGAGCCCGTCGGGCAACTGGTCGGGGTCGATGCCGAGGCCGGCGGTATCACCGGGTGGCGGGGACACGGCGGGCGGGCTCCCGGCGTCCTGGGCTCCCGGTGCGCTGCTCGTGCCGACACTCATCCCCGTACCCCACCTCCAAGGCTCCGCAGAGGGGTCCTGAGCTGGTCACCCTACTAGTTCCCGGTGACGGAGCGGCACCCTCCGGAGGCGCGCTGTGCACGCGCCGACGCATAGAGACATACGGCGGCGGCGGTGGCGAGGTTCAGGCTCTCGGCCTTCCCGTGGATCGGAACGCGTACGACGGCGTCCGTGAGGGCACGGGTCTCCTCCGGCAGACCCCACGCCTCGTTGCCGAAGACCCAGGCGGTCGGCCCGCCCATGGTGCCCTTGTCGAGCTCGTCGTCGAGGTCGCGGTCGCCCGCCCCGTCGGCGGCGACGATCCGGACACCGGCGTCCCGCAGCCCCTCGACCGCCCTTTCCACGGGGACGCCGACAGCGACCGGCAGGTGGAACAGAGAGCCGACGGAGGCGCGGACGGCCTTGGGGTTGTACACGTCGACGGAGGCGTCGGTCAGCACGACGGCCTCGGCCCCGGCGGCGTCGGCGCAGCGCAGCACGGTTCCCGCGTTGCCGGGGTCCCGGACGTTGGCGAGGAGGGCGACGAGCCGGGGACGGGCCGCGAGAACCTCCTCGAAGGGCGTGTCCAGGAACCGGCAGACGCCGACGAGGCCTTGCGGGGTGACGGTGGTGGAGATGTCGGCGATGACCTGCTCGTCGGCGAGGTGCACCCGGGCTCCGGCATCCCGGGCGGCCCCGACGATGTCGGCGTAGCGCTCGGCGGCCTCCAGCGTCGTGAACAGTTCCACGAGCGTGGCCGCACCCCCAGCCCGGTGCCCGGCCGCCTCCCGCACGGCCTGCGGCCCCTCCGCCAGGAACAGCCGCTCCTTCCCCCGAAAGTTCCGCTTGGCCAGCCGCCGCGCGGCCAGGACGCGGGGGGAGCGGGGGGAGATGAGCTCGGGGGTGGCGGGAGGCATCCGGTTCGCTTTCTCGGTAGCTACACAGCAGGACCCGCAGACCATGTCCGGCCTGCGGGTCCTTCAGTCACATCGGCTCGAGCCGGGTTCACGCAGCCTTCGGCGCGTTCACGTCGCTCGGCAGCGCCTTCTGGGCGACCTCGACGAGCGCGGCGAACGCACCGGCGTCGTTGACGGCCAGCTCGGCCAGGATCTTGCGGTCGACCTCGATGTTCGCGGCCTTCAGACCCTGGATGAAGCGGTTGTAGGTCATGCCGTTGGCGCGGGCAGCGGCGTTGATGCGCTGGATCCACAGCTGACGGAAGTCACCCTTGCGCTTCTTGCGGTCGTTGTAGTTGTAGACCAGCGAGTGGGTGACCTGCTCCTTGGCCTTGCGGTACAGGCGCGAGCGCTGACCGCGGTAGCCGGAGGCCTGCTCGAGGATCGCCCGGCGCTTCTTGTGGGCGTTGACTGCCCGCTTGACGCGTGCCACTTGTTAACTCCTTGTAGCGGGGTCGTGGGGGTGCTCACACGACCCGAAATCGATTGGGTCCCGGTCTGACGTACGCACGGCGCTCGCGCGCCGGGACGTCACTTGCCGAGAAGCTTCTTGATCTTCTTGGCGTCGCCCGGGGCCATCTCGGCGTTGCCGGTGAGGCGACGCGTCACACGGGACGACTTGTGCTCGAGCAGGTGGCGCTTGCCGGCACGCTCGCGGAGCACCTTGCCGGAGCCGGTGATCTTGAAGCGCTTGCTGGACCCGCTGTGCGACTTGTTCTTCGGCATAGCGCCGTTCTCTCCTCGTCGGTGGCGCTCCGGTGCCCGGTCGCGAAACCGGGCACGGTTGGAGCGTCGTCTTGTTTCGGTTGCTTCCTGGGACTGGCGTCCCGGGGGTCACGCGTCGGCGGGCTCCTCGGCGGGGGCCTCGGCCGGCGCCTCGGCGTCCTCGAAGTCGTCGGACTCCGCGGCGTTCTGCGACTTGCCGGGGTTGGCCTTCGCTTCCGCCTTGCGGGCTTCCTGCGCCTGGCGAGCCTCGGCCATCGCCTCGGTCTTCTTCTTGTGCGGACCGAGAACCATGATCATGTTTCGGCCGTCCTGCTTCGGGTTCGACTCCACGAACCCGAGGTCGGCCACGTCCTCCGCGAGACGCTGCAGCAGCCGGTAGCCCAGCTCGGGCCGGGACTGCTCGCGACCACGGAACATGATCGTGATCTTGACCTTGTCGCCCTGCTTGAGGAACCGAACGACGTGACCCTTCTTGGTGTCATAGTCGTGCGGGTCGATCTTCGGCCGGAGCTTCATCTCCTTGATGACCGTGTGCGCCTGGTTCTTGCGCGCCTCACGGGCCTTCATGGCCGACTCGTACTTGAACTTCCCGTAGTCCATGAGCTTGCACACGGGCGGACGGGCGTTCGCCGCGACCTCGACCAGGTCCAGGTCGTACTCCTGCGCAAGCTCCAGTGCCTTGGCCAGGGGGACGATGCCCACCTGCTCGCCACTGGGACCGACAAGTCGCACCTCGGGAACGCGAATCCGGTCGTTGATGCGGGGCTCGGCGCTGATGGATCCTCCTCGGTAGCACCACGCGGCGGTCTGGCGGACGGCCGCGTAACGTCTGTGTTCGATAGACCTAACCGCGCCGAGGCAACAAAAATGCCCCGGACGATCCCAGGCGGGGCTCCTCGAACTACCGGAGCACCGCCGCGGGAAGCCGCGGGGCGCGCTTTCGGACGGATCGCCGCCGCTGGGACGGGACCGCCTGACCGGTGACCCACCGCCCTGAGGGCGATCGGGTGGGAGTTCGAAAGCCTCCACTTGTGGGCCGGGCTCGCGGGCTGTGAGGCATACGTGTCCGACCGGTCGTTACACGAGATTACCAGCATTGGCCGGCAACGGCCAATTGGGGCGTGCCGGGGGCACGTGGGGCGCACCCGCTCCCTGCGCCTATCGTGTGGGGCATGAGTGAGACCCCTCCTGAGTCCCCCGACTTCGACGCCATGGCCCGCGACATCGCCGAGGTCCCGGCGGTCGAGGTGATCGTGACGGTCGCCGTCAACCTGATGAGCGCCGCTGCCGTGAAGCTCGGTCTGACCGAGGAGGGCGAGGAGCACAAGGACCTGGACGAGGCCCGCAAGCTGGTCCACGCCCTGGCCGGTCTGCTGGACGCGACCGCGACCGAGATCAGCTCCTTCCACGCGGCTCCCCTGCGCGACGGCCTGAAGTCGCTGCAGCTGGCCTTCCGCGAGGCGTCGCTCGTCCCGGACGAGCCGGGCCAGGGCCCGGGCGAGAAGTACACGGGCCCGGTCTACGGCTAGCGGGAACCTCAGCGTACGAACAGGGGCTCGCCCGGTGGCGTCGTCTCGGCCGGCAGCAGTGCCAGGTCGAGGCCGCGCACCAGGCGGGCCCTGAGTGTTTCGTCGGCGGCGAGCCGCTCGGCGACGGCCCTCGCCGCCTCGGCCGGTTCCGCGGACGGGTCCAGCACCAGGGCGAGGGTGCCGTCGGCCCGGCCCGGGCCGAGATGGGCGCGCAGGACGGCGGGCTCGGCGGCCACGGCTGCGCGTACGGCTCCGACGACGGCCGGGTCGGTGAGCGGGTCGGTGGTCGTGCGGCCCTCGGCGAGGGCGAGCAGGGCGGGGCCGGTCAGCTCGAAGGGCACCGGCCCGGCCATGTCGAGCACGATCGTGTCCGCCTTCTCGTGCGCGGCGGCCTGCAGGGCCTGGTGCAGCGGCACGGCGACGGGGCGGGCCTGCGGGTCCCAGCGGGCGAGGGAGTCCGTGGAGGTGAAGGCGGGCAGAGCGGTGCGGTCGCCGGCCTTCAGGGTCGGTACGGCCATGTCGCTGGTCTTCTCGCGGCGCAGTCCCCGCTCGTCCTCCTCGGCCTCGCCGAGCACGGCCACGACGGGGACGAGCAGCCGGGCGCCCTTGAGGGCGGCGAGGACCGGGCCGACGGCGCCCCGGTCAGCGGACCAGGCGGTGAGCGCCGCGCTCAGCCGGGGGTCGGCGCAGCCGTCGTCGTCGGAGAAGCCGGAGTCCGGGATGTTCTTGTTCGCCACGCGTCGACCCTATCGGCCGGGCGGTGCGCTCCCGGCAGTGGCTCAGAAGTCCTCGCGGCCCGTACGGCGGCCGCGCCACAGTACGACCGCCGCGACCAGCAGGACGCCGCCGGTGCCGCCCGCGAGGGGGGCGGCCCAGTCGGCGGTGTCGTCGCCGGAGTCGTCGGCGTCCGGTCCGCTGCCGAAGTACTTCGCGCCGTAGGACGCCGACTGGAGGTCCTCGGGCTTGAGCCGTCCTGCGGCCTCGAGGGCGGCGGCCGGGTCGATGAAGCCGAAGCCCCGGGAGTCGTCGCGGCCCGCGGCGGGGGCGTTGCGGGCCGTGTCCTCCAGGAGGGTTTTGATCTGGGCCGGGTCCAGGTCCGGGTGGGCGGCCTTGACCAGGGCGGCGGCGCCGGAGACGAAGGCGGCGGCGGCGCTGGTGCCCCAGCCCTCGTAGTACTTGTGGTCGGGGTCGGCGATCACGACGTCGACGCCGGGGGCGCTGACCGTGGCGTACCAGCGGCGGGTGGAGAAGGAGGCGCGGGTCCCGGCGCGGTCGACGGCGGTGGCGGCGATCACGCCCGGGTAGGCGGCCGGGTAGGAGATGTGATCGCCCTTCTCGCCGCCGTTGCCGGCGGAGGCGACGACGACCACGCCCTTCTTCAGGGCGTACTGGACGGCCTGGTCCTCGGCGGGTTCGGGGTGGGCGGAGGCGGAGTCGTCGCCGAGGGAGAGGTTGATGACGTCGGCGCCGTGGTCGGCGGCCCAGCGGATCCCCTCGGCGAGGGCGTTGCCGCGGGTGCTGCGGGCTTTGGCGCGGGAGGAGTCGCCGTCCTCCAGGATCACGCGGACCGGGAGGATCTTCGCCTCGGGGGCGATGCCGAGGACGCCGTCGGCGTTGCCCGGGCCGTGTCCGTGGCCGGCGATGATGCCGGCCATGGCAGTGCCGTGCCGGGCCCAGGCGCGGTCGCCGGGTTCGGCCCCGAAGCCGACCAGGTCCTTGCCGGGCAGGACGTTGCCGGCCAGGTCGGGGTGGTCGGCCTC
This sequence comes from Streptomyces hawaiiensis, assembly GCF_004803895.1. Lineage (NCBI taxonomy): Bacteria > Bacillati > Actinomycetota > Actinomycetes > Kitasatosporales > Streptomycetaceae > Streptomyces > Streptomyces hawaiiensis. Next base: position 1,788,814 of record NZ_CP021978.1, read on the forward strand.
GACGCCGGTGTCCAGGACGGCGACGGTGACGCCCTCGCCCTTCGTGGTCTGCCAGGCCTGCTCGGTGTGCATGGCCTCCAGGGCCCACTGCTGGGCGCGGATGCCGTCGGCGTGCGCGGTGGCGGCGGGGAGGAGGACGAGTCCGGCGGTGAGCAGGACGCCGAGGGCGGCGGCCTTCCGGGACGGCCTGCGCGGGCGTTTCCCGGCCGGGGTGGGCACAGCGGTCACGAGGGCTGCTCCGAGGCCGAGCGGACGTTTCTGCGGAAGTCGCGTTCGACGCGGTCGGCGAGGCCCTTCGCCTCGTTGCCGAGGCCGGCCTGTGCGGCGGGGGTGGTGGCGTCGGCATCCACGGCGTCCCCGGCGGGCTGCGGGTCGTCGACGCCGCGGCCGTCGGCCCAGCCGGAGACGGCGTAGACGACGACGGGGGCCTCGGTGAGCACGGAGACGGTCCAGGAGGCGCGCTGCCGGGCGCCGAAGCCGGCGGCGGGCGTGCCCTCGGCGGCGTACGGCAGGGGCATCAGGTCGCTGCGGCGGTCCAGGCGTTCCTTGCGGAAACGGTTCGCGAGGGCGGTCATGCCGGGGGCGTCGGCGGTGGTGAAGAGCAGGCCGACGGTGGTCACGTAGCTCTCGGTGGCATCGGTGTATGTGGCGCGCAGGAGGCGTTCGCAGCCGACGGGGGCGAGGGCCTTGCGCAGCAGCGGGTCGAAGGCGTCCTTGCAGCCGCTGTCGGGTGCGACGGCGACGCGGGTCCAGGTGCGGTCGGCTCCGCCGGGGCCGGCGCCCCGGCCCTGCACGGTGGGCGGGAACAGCTGGTCGACCGGGACGCTGTGCCAGAGGCTTCCCGCGGCGGCGAAGGTGCTGAGCGTGCCGTCTTCCCCTGAGCCGCCGACGAGCCAGCTGCCGGTGGCCGCACCCGAGATGAGTCCCAGCCCGAGCACGAGGCAGACGGCGGCCGCGGCGGCCTGCGACGTCCCACGCCGGCCGAGGAGCCGGGGCCGGGCATCGCGGTCGTAGCCTTCGGGCTCGCCGAACGACACCAGGGGGCGCGTGGCGCTCCAGGAGAGGGCGGGGTCAGGAGAGACGGGGGCGGGGTTGCGGGGCGGCGGGATGGAGGACGCCCGCGGTTCGTGTGCGGGGCGCGGTGGGGTGGCGGGGCGCACGGGTCCGGGGCGGGCTGCCGTCGCCCCCGGCGTGGAAGGGCGGCCGAAGGGTGCGGCGGGGGCATCCGGTGCCGGGTCCGCGGGGATCGGGCGCAGGCGCGCGGTCGTCTCGGACGAGTTCTCGCCGGGGGCGCCGGGACGGCGGGGCGCGGGGAGGCGGAACGGCCGGCCGGCCGGCTCCGGGGGCGCTCCGGCCGAGGCGTCCGAACGGCCGGGTGCGGAGAGGCGGAAGGGACGGCCGGACGTCTCCGGTGAGGTCGCGTCCGGGGTGTCCGAGCGCCCTGCCCGGCCGGAGGAGCCCGGCGTGGGGAGGTGACGCGGCCGCAGCGGGGTGTCAGGTGCCGGGGAGGTGGGAGGCCTGCCCGAGTCGGGACGGGTCTCACGGCCGACGCCGGGCGACGTGTTCGAGTCGGTTCGTGCTTCCCGGCCGACGCCGGGCGACATGTTCGAGTCAGGGCGGGCCTCGCGGCCGACGCCGAGCGACGTGTCCGAGTCGGAGCGGGTTGCGCCGCTGGTCTCGCGACCGACGCCGAGCGGCCTGTCCAAGTCGGAGCGGGTTGCACCGCGGTCCTCGTCGCCGACGCCGAGCGGCCTGTTCCAGTCGGAGCGGGTCTCACCGCGAGTCTCGCGACCGACGCCGAGCGGCCTGTCCGAGCCGGAGCGGGTTGCACCGCGGTCCTCGTCGCCGACGCCGAGCGGCCTGTTCCAGTCGGAGCGGGTCTCACCGCGAGTCTCGCGACCGACGCCGAGCGGCCTGTCCAAGTCGGAGCGGGTTGCACCGCGGCTCTCGCCGCCGACGCCGGGTGGCTCGTCCGGGAAGCGGGTGGAGGCGTGGGGCGGGGGCGGTGCGGCCGGCTCGGTGCGCCGGGGTGCGGCGGCGCCGAAGTTCGCGGCCCCGAGGCTCGGGAAGCGGGGGCGGCCGTGGGGCCTGTCGGAGGACTTCACACCGTCCGAGCCCCCGGCCGGCCCGGCCGTGGTGGCTTCGGGTCCCGTCGCAGGGTTGGAGGCTGTGCCCGGGGTGTCCCGCTCGTCCGTCGCCGGGGCTTCCGGTGCGGCCGGAGGGTGCGAGGGGCGGGGTGGCGTGGCGGGGCGTGGGGGAAGGAGGCGCGCTGCGCTTCCGTGCTCATGCACCCCCCGTTTCCTCATGCCCGGGCCGCTCGTCTCGCGCGGGCCGGTGGCGTCCTGCCCGAGGCCCGGTACGAATCGTCCCGGGCACACATACCCGTACGGACGGAGCGTCATCCCGGCGCGGATCCCCGGCCGGCGTCGCCCGCCGTACGTGCGCGTCACTCTACGGCTTGTTCCTGGGCGAACGGGAACCAGTCCACAAGGCCGGGGCATCTGCCCGGAACGTCCCCCTACCCTGCGGTAATCCAGTCTGGCAGGCTGCGCTCATGACTGCGCGCGCCGCCGACCGGGCCCGTTACGACCGGGCCACCGCCCATCTCGACGCCCCACTCGCGATCGTGGACCTGGAGGCTTTCGACGCCAACGCCGCCGATCTGGTCCGCCGCGCCGGGGGCAAGCCCGTCCGGGTCGCCAGCAAGTCCGTGCGCTGCCGGGCGCTGCTGGAACGCGTCCTGGCCCGGGACGGCTTCGCCGGGATCATGTCGTTCACCCTCGCCGAGTCACTGTGGCTGGCCCGGTCGGGGTTCGAGGACGTGCTGCTCGCCTACCCGTCCGCCGACCGTGCCGCGTACGCCGAACTGGCCGGTGATCCCAAGCTCGCCGCCGCCGTGACCGTCATGGTCGACGACGTCGCCCAGCTGGATCTGATCGACGCCTCCCGAGGTGGCGGGCGTGAAGTGGTGCGGGTGTGCCTGGAGTTGGACACGTCGCTGAAGCTGTTCGGCGGGCGGGTGCGGGTCGGGGCCCTGCGTTCGCCGCTGCACTCCCCCGCCCAGGTCGCCGACGTGGCCCGGGCCGTGGCCCGGCGGCCTGGTTTCGAGGTCGTGGGGATCATGGCGTACGAGGGGCATGTCGCCGGTGTCGGGGACGCGCTGGCCGGGCGGCCGCTGCGGTCCCGCGCCATCCGGCTGATGCAGGCCGCCGCCAAGCGTGAACTCGCCGAGCGGCGTGCGGAGGTGGTGCGCGCGGTACGGGCCGTGGTGCCGGGGCTGGAGTTCGTCAACGGCGGCGGCACCGGCTCGGTGCAGCACACGGCGGCCGAGGACGCGGTGACCGAGATCGCCGCCGGGTCGGGGCTGTATCTGCCGCGGCTGTTCGACAACTACACGTCGTTCAGCGGGCGTCCGTCGGCCCTCTTCGCCCAGCCGGTCGTGCGCCGGCCGGGCGTCGGGGTCGTGACGGTCCTCGGCGGTGGGTATCCCGCGTCCGGTGCGGCCGGGGCCGACCGGTCGCCGGTGCCGTATCTGCCCGAGGGGCTGCGCTACGACCCGCAGGAGGGGGCCGGTGAGGTGCAGACGCCGCTGCTGGGCTCGCCCGCCGACGATCTGCTCCTCGGTGACAAGGTGTGGTTCCGGCACGCCAAGGCCGGTGAGCTGTGCGAGCGGTTCGACCGGCTGCACCTGGTCGAGGGCGACGCGGTGACGGAGACCGTGCCCACCTACCGCGGCGAGGGCCACACGTTCTTGTAGGGCGTCAGTCCGTCGGTCCGATGCTGCTGCCGACGCCGCCGCCCGTGTCCGCGTCGCCGGCCGGGCGGATGCCCTTGGTGATGCGGTCCATGTCGGCGAGCGGCGGGCCGTCCTCGCCGGCGTCGAAGACGTACCGGACGAGGACCGGTGACTCGGTTCCGACGCTGGAGGGGAAGACGAGCGACTGGACGTAGCCGCCGGGGCCCTTGGCCGTCGTGACGCGCCAGCGCACGAGGTACCCGGCGCGGCCCGCCACCGCGACCGGTCCGGACTTGACGACCTGGCGCGACCGGAGGCCCCCGTAGAGCTCGCGGCCGAGCCGGTCGCGGTCGTAGGCCTCGTCGGCGGCCTCGGAGATGTCCTCCTCGGCGAGGGCCTCGGGGGACTTCTCGTCGTTCTCGGTCACCGTGCGGGAGAAGACCATGCCGTGACGGCACAGGCCCACGCCGCCAGGGCAGTCGTAGGTGCCGTCGGTCGTCATGACGACGTCGTCCTGGGCGACGTGCTGCGGGCGGACCCAGCCGTCGAGCAGGGGGAACGTGACGCCGTTGAGCTGGTCCTCGACGACCGCCGGGTCGTCGGCGGGCGGCTTTGGCGCGGACGCCTCGGGGGTCGGCTCCGGCGAGCCGGGCGTGGCCTCGGGGGTGGAGGTCGGGGCGGTCCTGGTCTGCGGGCCGCCGCCGTCGCCCCCGCTGAGGGCGACGGCTCCGGTGACGATCGCCGCGACCAGGACGGTGCCGGCGGCGGTCAGGGCGACCACCTTCGTCCGGCCGGTGCCGCCGCCCGGTGGCGGGGCGGCGGGGGCCTCGGGCGCGCGGCGGTGCTCGGTCCAGGCCGTGCCGTCCCACCAGCGCTGCCGGTGCGGGGCGTGCGGGTCGGGATACCAGCCGGGCGGGGGCGTCATGCTCATCCCGGCACTGTAGGGCGCGACCCGGGCCGTCCGGATGCCCGCTTACAGGGGTGTGACGTACGCCCCCGCGATCCCGCCGTCGACCAGGAAGTCGGTGGCGTTCACGAAGGAGGAGTCGTCGCTGGCCAGGAAGGCCACGGCGGCGGCGATCTCCTCGGCTTCGGCGAACCGGCCCAGCGGGATGTGCACCAGGCGGCGCGCGGCCCGCTCCGGGTCCTTGGCGAACAGCTCCTGGAGCAGCGGGGTGTTGACCGGGCCGGGGCACAGGGCGTTCACCCGGATGCCCTCGCGGGCGAACTGCACGCCCAGTTCGCGGGACATGGCGAGCACGCCGCCCTTGGAGGCCGTGTAGGAGATCTGCGAGGTGGCCGCGCCCATCCTGGCGACGAAGGACGCCGTGTTGATGATCGAGCCGCGGCCCTGGCGTCGCATGTAGGGGATGGCGGCCTTGCAGCACAGGTAGACGGAGGTGAGGTTGACCTCCTGGACGCGCTTCCAGGCCTCCAGGCCGGTCTCCAGGATGGAGTCGTCGTCGGGCGGGGAGATGCCGGCGTTGTTGAAGGCGATGTCGACGCTGCCGTAGGTGTCGTGGGCGGTCCTGAAGAGGGCCTCGACCTGCTCGGGGTCGGTCACGTCGACCTTCACGAAGGTGCCGCCGGTCTCCTCGGCGGCGGCCTTGCCGCGGGTGTCGTCGACGTCGCCGCAGACGACGTGGGCGCCCTCGGAGGCGAGGCGGCGGGCGGCGGCGAGGCCGATGCCGCTGCCTGCTCCGGTGACGACGGCGGTACGGCCGACCAGGCGGCGGCAGATGTTTTCCTGGGCAGTCACTGTGCGGGGCCCTCCGTGCTGATGAAGACGTTCTTGGTTTCGGTGAAGGCGGCCAGGGCGTCGGGGCCGAGCTCACGCCCGACACCGGACTGCTTGTAGCCGCCGAAGGGGGTCCAGTAGCGGACGCTGGCATGGGAGTTGACGGACAGGTTGCCGGCGCGGACGGCCTGGGAGACGCGCAGGGCCCGGCCGACGTCCCGGGTCCAGATGGAGCCGGAGAGGCCGTAGGGGGTGCCGTTGGCGAGGCGGATCGCGTCCTGCTCGTCGGTGAAGGGCAGGAGTACGGCGACGGGGCCGAAGATCTCCTCGCAGGCCGCGGCCGAGTCGGGGCTCTCCCCGGTGAGGACGGTCGGCGGGAACCAGAAGCCGGGGCCCTCGGGGGCGCTGCCGCGCAGGGCCGGTGCGTCGTCGGGCACGAAGCCGCGGACGCGGTCCAGTTGCTGCCGGGAGATCAGCGGGCCCATCTGGGTCTTGTCGTCGGCCGGGTCGCCCACCACCACGGCGGCCAGCGCCTCGGCGAGCAGCTCGCGGACCTCGTCGTAGACGGACTCCTGGACCAGGACACGGGTGCGGGCGCAGCAGTCCTGGCCGGAGTTGTCCAGGAAGGAGAAGGGGTCGACGGCGGTCTTGAGGTCGGCGTCGGCGAAGACGATGTTGGGGCTCTTGCCGCCCAGTTCGAGGGTGACGGGCTTGACCTGCTCGGCGCCGAGGGCCGCGACGCGCGTCCCGGTCCGGGTGGATCCGGTGAAGACGATCTTGGCGACTCCGGGGTGCCGGACCAGGGCGTCGCCCGTGATGTCGCCGCGTCCGGGCAGGACCTGGAAGAGGTGCTCCGGGAGTCCTGACTCCAGGGCGAGTTCGGCCAGGCGCAGCGCGGTGAGCGGGGTGGTCTCGGCGGGCTTGAGGATGACGGCGTTGCCGGCCGCGAGGGCGGGCGCGGTGCCCCAGGCGGCGATCGGCATGGGGAAGTTCCAGGGCGCGATCACGCCGACGACGCCGAGCGGTTCGAGGATCGTGACGTTCAGGCCGCCGGGCACCGGGATCTGCCGGCCGGTGAGCCGCTCCACTCCCCCGGCCGCGTAGTCCAGCAGGTCACGGACGTTGCCGGCCTCCCAGCGGGCGTTGCCGATGAGGTGGCCGGCCTCGCGTACCTCCAGGCGGGCCAGTTCCTCCAGGTGCTCGTCGACGGTGGCCGCGAAGCGGCGCAGCAGCCGGGCGCGGTCGCCGGGGGCGAGGGCGGCCCAGACCCGCTGTGCCCTGGTGGCGTGGGTGACGGCCGCGTCGACGTCGGCCGGGCTCGCTCCGGCGACGGCGGCGACGACCTCCTCGGTCGCGGGGTTCAGTACTTCCAGAAGGTGCTCGGAAGACAAGAGGGACCTCACAGGCGTTCGAAGGAGCGGCGCAGCTCCCAGTCGGTCACCGCGGCGTCGAAGGCGTCCAGTTCGACGCGCGCCATGTTGCGGTAGTGCGCGACGACCTCGTCGCCGAAGGCGGCCCGGGCGACGGTGCTGTTCTCCCAGAGCTCGGCGGCCTCGCGCAGGGTGGTGGGGACGTGGGCCAGGCCGGCGGCGTAGGCGTTGCCGGGGCAGGGCTCGGGCAGTTCCAGCTTCTGCTCGATGCCGTGCAGTCCGGCCGCGACCAGTCCGGCGACGGCGAGGTAGGGGTTGACGTCGCCGCCGGGCAGGCGGTTCTCGAAGCGCAGGGAGCGGCCGTGGCCGACCACGCGCAGCGCGCAGGTGCGGTTGTCCTGGCCCCAGGCGACGGCGGTCGGGGCGAAGGAGCCGGGCTGGAACCGCTTGTAGGAGTTGATGTTGGGGGCGTAGAGGAGGGAGAAGTCGCGCAGTGCCGCGAGCTGGCCGGCGAGGAAGTGGCGCATGACCTCGGACATGCCGCCTTCGCGGTCGCCGGCCATGGCGTTGGTGCCGTCGGCGTCGGCGAGCGAGAGGTGGATGTGGCAGGAGTTGCCCTCGCGCTCGTTGTACTTGGCCATGAAGGTGATCGACATGCCCTGCTGGGCGGCGATCTCCTTGGCGCCGGTCTTGTAGACGGAGTGCTGGTCGCAGGTGACCAGGGCCTCGTCGTAGCGGAAGGCGATCTCGTGCTGGCCGGGGTTGCACTCGCCCTTGGCGGACTCGACCGTGAGGCCCGCGGTGGCCATCTCGTTGCGGATGCGGCGCAGCAGGGGCTCGATGCGGCCGGTGCCGAGGACCGAGTAGTCGATGTTGTACTGGTTGGCGGGGGTCAGGCCCTTGTAGCCGGCGTCCCAGGCCTGTTCGTAGGTGTCCTTGAAGACGATGAACTCCAGCTCGGTGCCGACCTGGGCGGTGTAGCCGAGCTCCGCGAGGCGCTCCAGCTGGCGGCGCAGGATCTGGCGGGGGGCGGCGACGACCGGGGAGCCGTCGAGCCAGGCGAGGTCGGCGTGGAGCATGGCCGTGCCCTCGTTCCAGGGGACGCGGCGCAGGGTGGACAGGTCGGGGTGCATGGCGAAGTCGCCGTAGCCGCGGTCCCAGGAGGACATGGCGTAGCCGTCGACGGTGTTCATCTCGGTGTCGACGGCGAGCAGGTAGTTGCAGCCCTCGGTGCCGTGCTTGAGGACCTCGTCGAGGAAGAAGCGTGCGGCGAACCGCTTGCCCTGGAGCCGCCCTTGCATGTCGGGGAAGGCCAGGACGACAGTGTCGATCTCACCGCCGGCGACGAGGGTGTGCAGTTCCTCGACGCTCAGCGGGGGTGTGCGGTCTGCCACGGGAAGGCCTCCTAGGCTCCTTGGGTCCGCCGGGAGCCATAAGGTATTGCGGAGAACCATTGCTTGGGAAGGGGGTGCGGCCACATGCCGGACGAATACGGTGGGGGCGAGCTGCGGGACGGGCTGACGCCGGTGCTGCGACCGGTGCGCGCGGGCAACGGCTTCGAGGAGGCTCTGGAGCAGATCCTGCAGGTCGTACGGCTGGGACTGGTACCGGGGGGCGAGCGGCTGCCGGCCGAGCGGGAGCTGGCGGAGCGGCTGGGGATCAGCCGGGTGACGCTGCGCGAGGTGCTGAAGGTGCTCCAGGACCAGGGGCTCGTCGAATCGCGCAGGGGCCGGTACGGCGGCACGTTCGTGCTGCCGCGGGCCGAGGCCGTCGGTGAGGACGAGCTGCGGCGCCGGGTGGCCGAGGTCGACATAGAGGACGTGCTGCGGTTCCGGGAGGTGCTGGAGGTGGGCGCCGCCGGGCTGTGCGCGGCGCACGGGCTGGAGGAGAAGCAGGCGGACCGGCTGCGTGAGGCCCTGGCGCGCACGCACGACGCGCCGCTCGCCGAGTACCGCCGCCTGGACACGCTGCTGCATCTCACGGTCGCCGAGCTGTCCGGCTCCCCCACGCTGACCGCCCAGTACGCGGCCGTCCGCGCGAGGGTCAACGACCTGCTCGACTGCATCCCGTTGCTGGTGCGCAACCTGGAGCACTCCCAGCGGCAGCACACCGCTCTGGTGGAGGCCGTGATCGAGGGCGACGCCGACCAGGCGCGGGAGATCATGCGCGAGCACTGCGGGGGCACGGCGGCGCTGCTGCGGGGCTTCCTCGGCTGAGCCGGGCGGTGTCGCGGCGCGGTGAGGATTTACGGGCGATTAACGCACGGGTCTTGCATTCCCTCGGTCGGCGCCGCAAAGGTATGGCTCCATTCCATTGAGTCGTAGTCCGCTCGCCCCTCGTGACCGCCGCCGCCCCGTCGGGAGTCTGCCCATGCCCCAGGAACCCACCGTCACACCCGCCGCCCCGGAGGGCGACGACTATCTGGAACGCAGAGCGCTGCGCCGCGGCAGCGCCGGCTGGGTGCTGCTGACCGGCCTCGGCGTCGCCTACGTCGTCTCCGGCGACTACTCGGGCTGGAACTTCGGCCTGGCCGAGGGCGGCTTCGGGGGCCTCGCGATCGCCATGGTGCTCATGGGCGCGATGTACGCGTGCATGGTCTTCGCCCTCGCCGAGCTGTCCTCGATCCTGCCCACGGCGGGCGGCGGCTACGGCTTCGCCCGCCGGGCGCTCGGCCCGTGGGGCGGCTTCCTGACCGGCACGGCGATCCTGATCGAGTACGTCCTCGCGCCCGCCGCGATCGTCATCTTCATCGGCGACTACGTCGAGTCGCTGGGCCTGTTCGGTCTGGAGTCCGGCTGGCCGATGTACCTGGTCTGCTTCGCGATCTTCCTCGGCATCCACCTGTGGGGCGTGGGCGAGGCGCTGCGCTTCAGCTTCGTCGTCACCGGCATCGCGGTGGTCGCCCTGATCGTGTTCGCGCTGGCGGCGCTGCCCGACTTCTCCTTCGCCTCGCTGGACGACATCCCGGTCGACGCCTCCGCCGCGGGGTCGAGCTCCTGGCTGCCGTTCGGCCTGCTCGGCATCTGGGCGGCGTTCCCCTTCGGCATGTGGTTCTTCCTGGGCGTGGAGGGCGTGCCCCTGGCCGCCGAGGAGACCAGGGATCCGGCCCGTACGCTGCCGAAGGCGATCCGCTGGTCTATGGGCATCCTGGTGGTGCTGGCGGTGGTCACGTTCTTCGCGGCGGCCGGGGCCCGCGGTTCCGACGCGATCCAGGAGGCGGGCAACCCGCTGGTCGAGGCGCTCCAGCCGAACGGCGAGGCGACCACCCTCAGCCGGATCGTGAACTACGCGGGCCTCGCCGGTCTGGTGGCGTCGTTCTTCTCCCTGATCTACGCCGGCTCGCGCCAGCTGTTCGCCCTGTCCCGCGCGGGCTATCTGCCCCGCTTCCTGTCGCTCACCAGCCGTCGCAAGGCGCCCTACCTGGGCCTGCTGGTGCCCGGCACGATCGGCTTCCTGCTGGCGGCGTTCTCCGGCAACGGCGCGCGGATGCTGAACATCGCCGTCTTCGGCGCGACCATCTCCTACGCGCTGATGTCCCTGTCCCACATCGTGCTGCGCCGCCGCGAGCCGGATCTGCCGCGGCCGTACCGCACGCCGGGCGGGGTGGTGACGTCCTCGATCGCCCTGGTACTGGCGTGCGCGGCGCTGGTCGCGACGTTCCTGGTGGACGTGACGGCGGCGTTGATCGCGCTCGTGGTCTACGCCGTGGCCGTCGGGTACTTCGGCCTGTACAGCCGTAAGCGGCTGGTGGCGAAGGCGCCGGAGGAGGAGTTCGCGGCCCTGGCGGCCGCCGAGGCAGAGTTGGCACGGGACTGAGGCGTCGAGAGTGAGGGAGTTTCCGTGGGCAGGCCGTTGATCGGGGTCAGCACCTATCTGGAGTCCGGTGCGCGCTGGGGCGTGTGGGAGCTGGAGGCCGCCCTGCTGCCGGTCGGCTACCCCCGGCTCGTTCAGCGGGCGGGCGGCCTGGCCGCGATGCTGCCGCCGGACGACCCGCGCCTCGCCGCGGCTGCCGTGGCCCGGCTGGACGGGCTGGTCATCGCGGGCGGGCCGGACGTGGAGCCGGTCCGCTACGGCGCGGAGCGCGAGGAGCGGACCGGGCCGCCGGCGCCGGAGCGGGACGCGTGGGAGCTGGCGCTGATCGACGCGGCGCTGGCCGGCGGTGTGCCGCTGCTGGGGATCTGCCGGGGGATGCAGCTGCTGAACGTCGCTCTCGGAGGGACGCTCGCGCAGCACGTCGACGGGCACGCCGAGGTTGTGGGCGTGTTCGGTGGGCATGCCGTGAAGCCGGTGCCGGGGAGTCTGTACGCCGGTGTCGTACCGGAGGAGACGTTCGTTCCCACGTATCACCACCAGGCCGTCGACCGCCTGGGCGAGGGCCTCGTCCCCTCGGCGTACGCGGCGGACGGCACGGTGGAAGCGGTGGAACTGCCCTCTGCCGACTGGGTCCTGGGCGTGCAGTGGCATCCGGAGATGGGCGAGGACGTGCGGGTGATGCGGGCGCTGGTGGAGGCGGCAGCGGCGGGCTGAGTACCAAGGGGCTTCGCCCCTCGACTCCGGTGGAGGCCGCGAGCCGGGCTTCCTGGCCGACTGATTCGGGCGGTGGGGTGGGCGCAGGCCGGGGGCCCAGGGGGCGGAGCCCCCTGGCTACGGGGCGCCCTACCCCCGCGTCAGCGACAGCAGATCCCGCGCCGGGCCCGTAGGACGATGCCCTGTCGGCCACACCGCCCTCAGATCCCGCGCCAGGGCCACCCCCTCCACCGGCACCCGCACCAGCCGCCGCATCGCCAGCTCCTCCCCCACCGCCAGCTCACTCAGCACCGCCGGCCCCGCCCCGCTCACCACCGCCGCCTTCACCGCCGTCGTGGAGGACAACTCGATCAGCGGCCGGGCCAGCCCACCGAGCGCCGCGTCCAGCACCTGCCGCGTCCCCGACCCTTTCTCACGGAGGATCAACGGCGTCGACGCCAGTTCCTCCGCGGCCAGCGACCGCCGCCGCCGAGCCCACGCGTGCCCCGGCGCGGTCACCACTATCAGCCGGTCATGGGCGATGACCGCCGAGTCGAGACCGGCGGGCACCGACACCCCCTCCACGAACCCCAGATCCGCCTCGTCCGACAGCAGCCGCTCCGCCACCACCGTCGAGTTCCCCGCGTGCAGCGACACCGCCGTATCGGGCCGTTGCGCGCGCAGCGCGAGCAGCCAGCCCGGCAGCAGATACTCGGCGATGGTCATGCTCGCGGCCACCCGCAACCGGGAGTCGCGACGGACACGCAGCGCCTGAGCCCCCGCGTCGAACGCCTCCGCCGCCTCCACGATCCGCCGCGCCCAGTCCGTCACCAGCGCCCCGGCGTCCGTCAGCCGGGACCCGCGGGGCGACCGGTCGACCAGCGCCACCCCGAGCTGCCGCTCCATCGACCGGACCCGGCTGCTGGCCGCGGGCTGGGTGATGCCCATCTCCCGCGCCGCCCCGCCCAGGCTGCCGAGCCGCGCCACCGCCAGCAGCAGCTCCAGGGCGCCCAGATCCGGCACCCGGTGCGCCAGGGCCCCGGCGGCCGTCGGCCCTGCCTGCTCATCCGCGTTGCTCATAAACCCAGCTTATGTCGCCATAGAGGCATGGTCCCTGGTGGTGCGTCTCCCCCGGCCCCACCGTGGAGACATGGTCACCGCAGCCCAGCCCCTCACGTACCCGCTCTCCGTCCGTCATCTCGGACCCAACTGGTACGCCACGGTGATGGGCACCGCCGTCGTCGCCACCGCCGGAGCCACCCTTCCCCCGCACGTCCCGGGGCTGCACGGCGTGCTCGTGGGCGTGTGGGCCGTCTCGCTCGCCCTGCTCCTGGCGCTGCTCGCAGGACGGGCCGCGCACTGGGCCCGGCACCGTGACCAGGCCCGCGCCCACCTCCTCGACCCGGCGACGGCACCCTTCTACGGCTGTCTCGCCATGGCCCTGCTGGCCGTGGGCGGCGGTGCGCTCACCGTCGGCCGGGACTGGATCGGCATGCGGGTGGCCGTGGCGCTCGACGCGGTGCTGTTCACCGCCGGCACGGTTCTCGGGCTCGCCGCGGCTGTCGCCGTGCCGTATCTGATGGCCGTACGGCATCGGGTGGAGCCGGGGCAGGCCACGCCCGTCTGGCTGTTGCCGCTCGTCGCGCCCATGGTGTCGGCTTCCGTCGGACCGCCGCTGGTGCCGCACCTGCCGCCCGGGCAGGCTCGTGAGACGCTGCTGCTCGGCTGCTTCGCGCTGTTCGGTCTCAGCCTGCTCGCGACCCTGGTCATGCTGCCCCTGGTCTTCGCCAGGCTGCTCACCGGCGGGCCGCTGCCCCTCCCCCTCGCCCCGACGCTGTTCCTGGTGCTGGGCCCGCTCGGGCAGTCCACCACCGCCGTCGGCACGTTCGCGGACATCGCGCCCGGGGCCGTACCCGAGCCGTACAGCGAGGGGTTCGGTGCCCTCGCCGTGCTCTACGGCGTGCCCGTGATGGGGTTCGCGCTGCTGTGGTTCTGCCTGGCCGCCGCCCATGTGCTGCGCGCCCGGCGGCACGGGATGCGGTTCTCGATGACCTGGTGGTCGTTCACCTTCCCGGTCGGGACCTGCGTCACGGGCGCCGAGGCACTGGGCCGGCACACCGGGCTGATCGCCTACGCGGGTCCGGCGGTCATGCTGTACGCGGTGCTGGTCGCGGCATGGGGCACCGCCGTCGCGGGTACCGTACGCGGGCTGCTCAGGGGCGAGCTGCTCGCAGGGCCCGCCCCAGTACCCTCGGCGCCTCGGCCAGTGACGGTCCGTACCACGTCAGGTGCCGCCCGCTGACGAGCGCGCAGGGCAGGCCGGGGAAGGCCTCGGGGCCGTCGTCCGCGGTGAAGCGGTACGGCTCGTCCGGGAGGACCACCAGATCCGGTGCGCGGGCACGGAGTTCCTCGAGCGGGACGCGGGGGTAGCGGTCGGGGTGCGTCGCGTGCACGAGGTCGACGCCGAGGCGGGCGAGGACGTCGCCCGCGAAGGTGTCGCGGCCCAGCACCATCCACGGGCGGCGCCAGATCGGCACGACCGCCGTCAGCCGCTTCTCCGGCTGCGGCAGGGACGACCAGACCTCCTCCGCCTCGTCCAGCCAGCGCGGACGGGCCGTCACTCCGCAGGCGTCCAGCACCCGGGCCAGTTCCCCGAAGGCCTGCGGCATGTCGCGGATCTCCGTCACCAGCACCTCGACGCCCGCCGCGCGCAGGGCCATGAGGTCGGGTGCGCGGTTCTCCTCCTCGTTGGCGATCACCAGATCGGGCGCGAGGGAGAGGATCCGGCCGGTCTCGGGGTTCTTGGTGCCGCCGACGCGTACGACGTCCAGGCCGGCGGGATGCGTACACCAGTCGGTGGCGCCGGCCAGGGTTGCGGGCGCGGACCGGGCCACGGCCTCGGTCAGCGAGGGGACCAGCGAGACGACCCTCAACGGCGCGGCCGGTCCCGGACCGCCTCGATGTGCTCCGCCACGGCGACGACGATCACGCGGGTGTCCGACTCGGCCGCCCGCCAGCGATGCCGTACGCCGCCGGTCAGGTACAGCGTGTCGCCGCGGCCCAGGCGGTAGGCGCGGCCCTCCGCCTCGATCTCCACCGCGCCGTCGGCGACGTACATCAACTGGTCGTTGCGGTACCGGACTTCACGGCCGCCGTCATGGTCGCCGGTGAACTCGGAGGCGTGCATCTGGTGGTGGCCGCGGACCAGGGAGCGGGCCCGGGGCTGGGGCAGCGGCTCGGTGCCGTCGGCGCGGACGACGTCCACGCTGCATGCCGGGTCGGCCGCGGCGAGGAGCTCCACGGCGGTGGTGCGCAGGGCGTCGGCGACCTTCTCCAGGGAACTGGTGCTGGGCCGGGCCCGGTCGTTCTCGATCTGGCTCAGGAACGGGACCGACAGGCCGCTGCGCGCGGCCACGACGGCGAGGGTGAGCTCCAGCGCGCGGCGCCGCCGGCGCACGGCCGCGCCCACCCGAAGGGGTTGTTCTTTGTGGTCGCCCATCGCTCCGGCTCCCTCCTTCGCCCGTCGATCCGCTCCCCGTGCGGCGGTGTCCCGGCGCACTGCTTCTGTTGAGTTGTCTGCACCCTACGCATGTTCGGCACACCGTTTCCCGCGCCCGTCACATCGACGTCATACGGGACGGTGCACGACCTCACACTTCGCGCCAGGGGATCCGCCGCCGGCGAGGGCGGGGAATGCCTTCCGTCTGCCGGAAGAACTGGGCGGGAGAGGGGGTTCGGGGGGTGCCGTAGCGCTCTGTGGTTGTCCGGATCCCGCTCGTGGGATCGGGGGGCGGGGTGGGACGCGGCGTGTCGCGCGTCCCACCCCGGAACCCTACTGCGGTGTCATGCGCCGCACCATGTCCGGGTGCTGCTCGAGCCACGCGGCCACGGCCTCTTCCTCATGGCCCTGGCCGCGGTTCTTGATCTCACTCTCCAGGCTGCCGAGCTCGTCCTCGCTCATCTTGAAGTTCTTGATCCACTTCGTGAGCTGCGGGTACTGCTCGGGGAACTTCTCGTTGGAGATGGTGCGGATCGTGTTGCCCTCGCCGAAGGCCTTCTTGGGGTCCTTCAGCTTGGTCAGCTCGTAGTCGCTGTACGCCCAGTGCGGCGACCACAGGGTGACGGCGATCGGCTCCTTCTTGGCGTACGCGCGCTTCAGCTCGGCCAGCATCGCGGGCGTGGAGCCGGCGACGGCCTCGTACTCCTTGTCGAGGCCGTAGCCGGGCAGGACCTTGGTCTTCAGCAGGTTCATCTCACCTGTGCCCGGCTCGATGCCGATGATCTTCCCCTTGAAGGTGCCGGCCTTGCCCTTGAGGTCCTCCAGGGAGTCGACGCCCTTCACATAGGACGGCACGGCGATCTCCAGGGAGGTCGGTTCGTACCAGGTGCCGAGGTCCTTGAGCCGGTCCTTGTTCTTGTCCCAGTAGTTCTTCTGGGCGTAGGGCAGCCAGGCGTCGAAGTTGAGGTCGAGATCGCCCGAGGCCAGACCCGTGTAGACCGGGCCGACGTCCATCTGCTTCAGGTTCAGCTGGTAGCCGCGCCGTTCCAGGACGTTCTTCCACAGGTAGGTGACGGCGATGTCCTCGTCCCAGGGGAACCAGGCCACGTCCAGGGGCCGCTTCGCCTCGGCGGGCGTGCTGCCGGCGCCGCCCTGCACCGGGGCGAGCTTGTCGACCAGGCCGGGGTGCTGCTTCAGCCAGGCGCGGACGGCGTCCTGCTGGTTGCCCTTGCCCGCCTTGTTGATCTCGGCTTCGAGGCTGGTGAGCTCCTTCTCGCTCATCTTGAAGTTCTTCAGCCACTTGGCGACCGTCGGGTCGTCGTCCGCGAAGCCCTTGCGGGACAGGGTGTGCACGCCGTCGCCCGCGCCCCAGGCGC
This sequence comes from Streptomyces hawaiiensis, assembly GCF_004803895.1. NCBI lineage: Bacteria > Bacillati > Actinomycetota > Actinomycetes > Kitasatosporales > Streptomycetaceae > Streptomyces > Streptomyces hawaiiensis. The sequence goes on from NZ_CP021978.1 coordinate 1,805,039, forward strand.
CCTTCGGGTCCTTGAGCTTCTTGAGGTCGTAGTCGTTGTACGCCCAGTGCGGCGACCAGAGTGTGACGACGATCGGCTTCTTCTGGGCGTACGCGCTCTTCAGCTCGGCCAGCATGGCGGGTGTGGAGCTGGCGACGACCTTGTACTCCTTGTCCAGGCCGTACTCCTTGAGGACCTTGCTCTTCAGCAGGGCCATCTCCCCGGCGCTGGACTCGATGCCGGTGATCTTGCCGCCGAACTCGGAGGCCTTGCCCTTGAGGTCCGCCAGGGAGTCGATGCCCTTCATGTACGAGGGCACGCTCAGCTCCAGCGACGTCTTGTCGTACCAGGCACCGAGGTCGTCGAGCTGCTTGCCGTACTTCTTCCAGTACTGGGCGTGGGTCGTCGGCAGCCAGGCGTCCGTCTGGAAGTCGACATCGCCCTGAGCGAGGGAGGTGTACAGCGGGCCCGCGTCGAACTGCTTGGCCTCGACGTCGTAGCCGCGCTGCTCCAGGACCTCCTTCCACAGGAAGGTGGAGGCGACGCCCTCGTCCCACGGTATGTAGCCGATGCTGATCTTCTTGCCCTGGCCGACGTTCTTGCTGCCGGCCGCGGCCGTGGAGCCGGTGGTGCCGCCGCCGAAGACGCCCATGCCGCCCGCGGCGAGGGCGAGGACGACGACGCCGATCACGGCGACCGCCGGCCGCGGCCGGTACGACCAGATCTTCAGGCCCTGGGCGGCGCGCAGCTTGGCGGCGGCGCGGCGGCCGAGCGGGGAGACCTGGGTGCCCAGGGCGCTGGTCATGCGGTCGAGGTAGATCGCGAGGATCACGATGGCGACACCGGCTTCGGCGCCGAGGCCCACGTCGAGCTGGCCGATGGCCTGGTTGACGTCGCCGCCGAGGCCGTCGGTGCCGACCATGCCGGCGATGGCGGCCATGGACAGGCCGAGCATGATCACCTGGTTGACACCGGCCATGACCGTGGGCAGTGCCAGCGGGAGCTGGACGCGCAGCAGGGTGTCGCGAGGGGTGGTGCCGAACGCGTCGGCGGCTTCGACCAGCTCCTTGTCGACCTGCCGGATGCCCAGCTCGGTCATCCGCACGCCCGGGGCGAGCGCGAAGATCAGGGTGGCGACGATGCCCGCGGGCGCGCCGCTGCCGAAGAAGAGGATCGCCGGAACGAGGTAGACCATCGCCGGCAACGTCTGCATGAAGTCCAGGACGGGCCGCACCAGACCACTGACCCGGTCGGAGCGGGCTGCCCAGATGCCCATGGGAATCGAGATCACGAGTGCGATGACGGTCGCCACGAGGACGAGCGACAGGGTCATCATCGCGTGCTCCCACAGTGCGAGGGAGTCGATGAACGCGAATCCCACGAAGGTGAGGACACCGGCGAGGGTGCCGCGCAGCCAGAAGGCGATCACCGCGAAGATGCCGGCGAGGAGCAGCGGTTCGGGCGCTTGGAGGACGGCGTTGATGCCGTCGTAGAGGCCGAGGAAGACGGTCTTGCAGAAGTCGAAGAGCCACGCCATGTGGGTGGTGAGCCAGTCGACCGCGTCGTTGACCCAGCTGCCGAGCTGAATTCTAGGCACGGGCGATCACCTTCTCTCCGCCCTTGTCGCGCGGGAAGTCGCAGGGCCGCGGGGCGGCGTCCCGCTCGTCTCCGAGGAAGCCGATCAGGCGCTGCCTTTGGACGACGCCGATCTGCTTGCTGTCCTCGTCCACGACCGAGACCGGGTGGGTGAGCCGGGCGCTGATCGCGCACAGCTCCGTGAACGGGGTGTCGGGGGTCGCGGTCTCGCAGTGGCAGCCCGGGGCGTCGGCGGTGACCGAGGTGTCCATGAGCTCGCCCGCGGTCAGCACGCGGGAGCGGTCGACGTCCTGGGTGAAGGAGGCGACGTAGTCGTTCTCCGGCCGCAGCAGGATGTCCTGGGCGGTGCCGATCTGGACGATGCGGCCGTCGCGCATGACGGCGATGCGGTCGCCCAGGCGCATGGCCTCGTTCAGGTCGTGGGTGATGAAGACGATCGTCTTCTTGAGTTTCTGCTGGAGTTCCAGCAGCTGGTCCTGCATGTCACGGCGGATCAGCGGGTCCAGGGCGCTGAAGGACTCGTCCATCAGCAGCAGGTCGGCGTCGGTGGCGAGCGCGCGGGCCAGGCCCACGCGCTGCTGCATGCCGCCGGACAGCTCGTCGGGCCAGGACTTCTCCCAGCCGGCCAGGCCGCACAGGGCGAGCGCCTCGTCGGCGCGGCGTGCGCGCTCGGCGCGGGGCACGCCCTGCACTTCCAGACCGTAGGCGGCGTTCTCGCGCACGCTGCGGTGCGGGAAGAGCGCGAAGTGCTGGAACACCATGCTGATCTTCTTGGAGCGGACCTCGCGCAGTTCGCGGTCGGTCAGCGTGGTCAGGTCCTGGCCGTCGAAGCGCACGTGTCCGGCGGACGGCTCGAGCAGGCCGTTCAGCATGCGCAGCAGCGTGGACTTGCCGGAGCCGGACAGGCCCATGACGACGAAGATCTGGCCGGGCTCGACGGTGAAGGACGCGTCGATCACGGCGGCGGTGGCGCCCTCGGCCCGCAGCTCCTCCCGGTCGGCTCCGTCGCGCAGCCGCTCGACCGCCCGGTCCGGTCTTCTGCCGAACACCTTGTACAGGCTCTCTGCCTCAAGCGTCGCTGACACGTGGACCTCTATTTCCTTGGCAACAGAACAGAGCGATGACAGGGCGCAAACAGTTGAAATGCGCAACCAGCCTCGCTCCGGGGCGGCGCCTCCCCCCAATTTCGGAAAGCAAACAGAAGAGTGGGGCGCTTCACACAGGAGGCGCAGGGCGCAACGTGTTGCGCAGCGGCGAGTGGCTGTCGGCGGTGTACGGCATGATGCGTGGCGTGACCGGACGACTGATGCTTCTCGACACCGCCTCCCTGTACTTCCGCGCCTACTTCGGCGTCCCGGACTCGGTCAGGGCCCCGGACGGCACGCCGGTGAACGCCGTGCGCGGACTGCTCGACTTCATCGACCGCCTGGTCAGGGACCACCGGCCGGACGAGCTCGTGGCCTGCATGGACGCCGACTGGCGGCCGCAGTGGCGGGTGGAGCTGATCCCCTCGTACAAGGCGCACCGTGTCGCCGAGGAGCACGCGGTGGGACCGGACGAGGAGGAGGTGCCCGACACGCTGTCGCCGCAGGTGCCGGTCATCGAGGAAGTGCTGGACGCGGTGGGCATCGCGCGGGTGGGCGTCGCCGGGTACGAGGCGGACGACGTGATCGGCACGTTCACCGCGCGGGCGAAGGGCCCGGTCGACATCGTCACCGGCGACCGCGACCTGTACCAGCTGGTGGACGACGCGCGCGGGGTGCGCGTGCTGTACCCGCTGAAGGGCGTGGGAACCCTGCAGCGCACCGATGAGGCGGCGCTGCGTGAGAAGTATGGGGTCGACGGCAGCGGGTACGCGGATCTGGCCCTGCTGCGCGGCGACCCCAGCGACGGCCTGCCGGGCGTGCCGGGCATCGGCGAGAAGACGGCCGCCAAGCTGCTGGCCGAGTTCGGGAACCTGGCCGGGATCCTGGCTGCGGTCGAGGACCGGCGGTCGAAGCTGACGCCGACGCAGCGCAGGCGGCTGGACGAGGCGCGTCCCTATCTCGCGGTCGCGCCGAAGGTCGTCCGGGTCGCGGACGACGTGCCCCTGCCGAGCGTCTCCACGGCGCTGCCGCGGGCGCCACGAGACCCGGCGGCGCAGGAGGCACTGGCGGCCCGCTGGGGCCTGGGCGGGTCACTGGAGCGCCTGCTGACGACTCTCGCGACCTGATCCTCGCCACCAGAGGTGTGAAGTGAGGGCGAGGTGCTAACTTAGGTTAGCCTAACTATGTGAGACAGGGAGGTCCTCATGGCAGAGCGACCGGGACGCCAGCCGCGCAGGGTCCACTCCGCGCTGGTCGTGCGCACGGAGCGGCTGACCCCGCACATGCAGCGTGTGGTGCTCGGCGGCGAGGGCCTTGCCGACTTCGCGGCGGGCACGTGCACCGACCACTATGTGAAGCTGCTGTTCCCGCCCGTGGGCGTCACCTACCCGGAACCCTTCGACCTGCAGCGCGTCCGGGACGAACTGCCGCGCGAACAGTGGCCGGTGACCCGGACCTACACGGTCCGCCAGTGGGACGCCGAGCACCGCGAACTGACCCTGGACTTCGTCATCCACGGCGACGAAGGCCTGGCCGGTCCGTGGGCCATGCGGGTCCGGCCCGGCGAGACCGTGCGCTTCATGGGACCCGGCGGGGCCTACGCGCCCGACCCGGGCGCCGACTGGCATCTGCTCGTCGGTGACGAGAGCGCGCTGCCCGCGATCGCCTGCGCCCTGGAGGCACTGCCGCGCGGGGCCAGGGCGTACACCTTCGTGGAGATCTCCGGCCCCGAGGAGGAGCAGAAGATCGACTCGGACGTGGAGGTCGTCTGGCTGCACCGCGGCGCCCGGCCGCACGGTGAGGCGCTGGTCGAGGCCGTACGGAACCTGGAGTTCCCCGAAGGCCGCGTGCACGCCTTCGTCCACGGCGAGGCGCACTTCGTCAAGCAGCTGCGCCACCTGCTCCGCATCGAGCGCCACGTCCCGCGCGAGGACCTCTCGATCTCCGGCTACTGGCGCCGCGGCCACGACGAGGAGGGCTGGCAGGCCTCCAAGCGCGAGTGGAACGCCCGGATCGAGGCGGAGCAGGAGAGCGTGTCCGCGGCCTGAGGACGCTCCTCACCGAGGCGGAGCTGTGCGGGAGCCGACCCGCGCGTGCAGGTGCATGTCGTGCCATCCGTCCGGATGCAGGATCGCACTGCGCTTGGTGCCCTCCAGGTCGAAGCCGGTCCTGGTGGCGACGCGGCACGAGGCCTCGTTGTGGACGGCGTGCAGGAGCTCCAGACGGTGGAAGCCGGTCTCGTCGAGGGCCCAGTGGGTGAGCGCGGTCGTGGCGCGGGCGGCGACGCCCCGCCCCCGGGCCGCCGGGACCGTCCAGTACGCCACCTCCGCCGTCCCGTCGTCGAGCCGAAGCTCGCGCAGCGCCACCCGGCCCAGCAGCGCGCCGGACTCCGCGTCGGCCACGGCCCAGTGCGCCTCCCGCTCCCCCTCCCATGCCTGTCGCCACTCGCGGATCCACTCCCCGGCCTCCGCCACGGAGTCGGCGGCGCGGGCGTGCCACTGGTGCATCACCGGGTCCTGGAAGACCTCGTACACCGCGGGCGCGTCCCCGGCCCGCCAGGGGCGCAGCACGAGTCCGCCGTCGGCGGGGAGTGTCGGTTGCGGGCGGTCTGCGAGGGTTCCGGCGTTCAGAACCGGGCTGATGAGGAACGGCATGCCCGCATCCTGACAAGGGCGGGCCGGGCGGCCCCACTGGTTTTCCGCCCCCGCGCACCGGCCTCGTACGCTGGGCCGCGATGAGACGCAAGACCCCCACCCCGCCCTCTCCCCTGCCGCAGCGCCACGGCGTGGACCCGGTGCGCGTGCGGCTGCCCGCCGCGGGGACGTGGGGCACGGTGCGCGAGCACCTGGTGGAGCGGCTCTCCGGGGCGGGCGCCGGGGTCGTCGACGGCATGTTCGCCGCGGGCCGGATCGTCGGGGCGGACGGGCGCCCCGTCGCGGCGGACGCCCCCTTCGTGCCCGGACTGTTCGTGTGGTTCCACCGGGACCTGCCCGAGGAGGTGCCGGTGCCCTTCCCGGTGGAGGTCGTGCACCGGGACGAGCACATCGTCGTCGCCGACAAGCCGCACTTCCTCGCCACCACCCCGCGCGGCGGCCATGTCGCCGAGACCGCGCTGGCCCGGCTCCGCCGCGAGCTGGACCTCCCGGCGCTCACTGCCGCGCACCGCCTGGACCGGCTCACCGCGGGACTCGTGCTGTTCACCGTGCGCCCCCAGGAGCGCGGCGCGTACCAGACGCTGTTCCGCGACCGTCTGGTCCGCAAGGAGTACGAGGCCGTCGCCCCGTACGACCCCGCCCTCACCGTGCCCCGGACCGTCCGCAGCCGGATCCTGAAGGAGCGCGGGGTGCTCACCGCCCGGGAAGTCCCGGGCGAGCCCAACGCCGTCAGCCACGTCGAGCTCGTCGAACACCGCGACCGCCCCGACGGGCCGGGCGGAATCGCCCGGTACCGGCTCACACCGTCCACCGGGCAGACCCACCAGCTGCGCGTCCACATGAGCGCGCTGGGGGTGCCGATCCTCGGCGACCCGCTCTACCCGGAGGTGACCGCCCCCGGGCCGGCCGGCGACTTCCGCCGTCCGCTCCAGCTGCTGGCGCGGTCCCTGGAGTTCGCCGACCCGGTCACGGGCGAGGAGCACCGGTTCCGCAGCGGCCGGGTGCTCGCGGCCTGGGCGTCGTACGACCGGTGGGCCGCCGGGACGTACGACGGCCCGTCAGACGGTCAGTAGCCGCGCCACCAGCTCAGGAACCGCTGCCAGACCCCCTTGCGGCGGGGCGGTTCCGCGACGGCCGGCTGCGGCGGCCCCGACACCGGCTGGGCCTGCACGTGAGCCGGCTGGGGCTGCGCGGCGGCCGGCTGCGGCTGTGGGGCGGCCGGCTGGGGCTGCGCGCCGGCCGGTGCGGCCTGCGGCTGTGCGGTGCCGATCTGCCAGTCCGAGCGCTGTGCGGCGACCGGCTTGTGGTTCGGCACCTCCTGCACGTCCTGCGGCGGCTTGGGCACGAACTGCACCGGCAGTTCCACCAGGTGCCGGGAGGCGATGGACGCCGTCCAGCGCAGCTCCTCCTCGTCGCAGTCGAGTTCGACGTCCGGCAGCCGCATCAGCAGCGCGTCGACGCCCACGTCGGCGATGGAGCGGCCGATGTCCTGTCCGGGGCACTCGTGCGGTCCGCCGCCGAAGGCGAGGTGGGAGCGGTTGCCCTGCATGCTGGCCTTCAGGTCCGGCCGCACCCGTGGGTCGACGTTGGCCGGCAGCGGCGCGAAGAGCAGCCCGTCGCCCCGGCGGATGCGCTGCCCGCCCAGCTCGGTCTCCTGCTTGGCGAAGTAGGCGAAGACCGTGCTGAACGGCGGCTCGTCCCACAGGGACTGCTCCACCGCTTCCGGCACCGTCATCTGGCCGCCGTTGAGCTGGGCCCGGAAGCGCGGGTCGATCAGCACCGTGAGCAGCACGTTGGACAGCAGGTTGGTGGTGGCCTCGTAGGCGGCGAAGAGCACCAGGCGCAGGTGCTCCCTGACCTCGTCGTCGCTCAGCCGGGCCGGGTGGGTGATCAGGTAGCTGGCGAGGTCCTCCTCCGGCTGGGCGCGGCGGGTGGCGGTGAGCCGGCTCAGGGCGTCCATGACGTAGGAGTGGCTGGCGATCGCGGTCTCGGTGCCCTTGAGGGCGTCGCGGGCGGCCTCGACGATCCGGTCGTTGTACTCGTCGGGCATGCCGAGGATCTCGCACATCACCGCCATCGGCAGGTGCTCGGTGAACTGGCTGACGAGGTCCGCCTCACCCGCCTCGCAGAACCGGTTGACGATCACCTGCGTACTGCGGTTGATGTAGCGGCGCAGGCTGCGGAAGTCGATGGTGGAGATGGCGCCCATGACGGCACCGCGCAGCCGCTTGTGCTCGTCGCCCTCGGCGTGCGAGGCGATGGGCTGCCAGGCGATGTGCGGCATCAGTGGGTGGTCGGGCTTGACCAGGCCCTCCCTGAGCGGGGTCCAGATACGGCTGTCCCGGCAGAACTGCGAGGGCGAGCGCACCATGTGAAGGTTCTCGGCGTGGCCGAGGACGACCCACATCGGCACGTCGTCGTGGAGCAGCACGGGCGCCACGGGACCGTGCTGGTCCCGCAGTTGCTCGTACAGCGCTCCCAGGTCCTCCGCCTCGTGCAGCCGGTGCAGCCCCCCGGGCCCGAGGCCGTGCGCGGGGCAGCCGGGGGGCGGGCCGGGCCGGAGGTCGTCGTCCGTACTGGTCGGGGCGTGGGATTCAGGCGTCACAGTGGTCGCTCCGAAGCTTTCCAGGTGGCATGGGGGGATGGGGCGGACGGACACGGATCAGGTGCGTGAGCCCGTCATGGCGAGCGAGTGCAGGAAGCGCATGAGCGTCATCAGGACGTCGCGGCTGGAGGCCCGCCGCCGTGCGTCGCACTCGATGATCGGGATGTCCGGCGTGAGGTCGAGGGCCGTGCGCAGCTCCTCGACGGCGTAATGGGGTGCGTCGGGGAAGGAGTTGATGGCGACCACGAACGGCACGCCGCGCTCCTCCAGGCGCCCCATGACGTCGAAGCTGACCTCCAGCCGCCGGGTGTCGACCAGCACCACCGCACCGAGCGCGCCCTCGAACAGGCCGTTCCACAGGAACCAGAAGCGCTGCTGGCCGGGCGTGCCGAAGAGGTACAGCACGAGCTGGTCGGTGATGCTGATCCGGCCGAAGTCCATGGCGACGGTGGTGGCCGTCTTGGACGCGGAGCCGAAGTTGTCGTCGACACCGATGCCGGCCTGCGTCATGGTCTCCTCGGTGGTCAGCGGTGTGATCTCGCTGACCGAGCCGACCATGGTCGTCTTGCCGACGCCGAAGCCACCCACGATCACGATCTTGGCCGCGGCCTGTGCCGTGTGGGGCAGCTGGTCCTCGGTCCGGGGGCCCGGGATGGTGTCAGAGCCGTTGAAGTCCATTCATCACCGCTTCGAGGAGGGAACGGTCGGAGCGCGCCTTGCGGACGATCGGGGCACGCGCCTGCACCAGTTCCGCCGTCAGCAGCTCGGTGAGCAGCACGCCCATCGCGCTGAACGGCAGGTGGAGGTAGGCCGACAGCTCGGCCACGGACAGGGGGGCGGCGCAGAGTCGGAGCAGCGCCGCCTGCTCGGGAGAGGCGGAGGGCGGCGGATCCGTGGCACGCGCCACGATTAACGTCACCAGGTCGAGCTCGGCCCGTTCACCGTCCGGGCCGGCCACCACGTACATCCGCTCGGGATTCCCGGGTTTGCCGTCGCCCTCCTGGGGCGTGGGCGGTTCCGATGCGGGGTCGCGCCTCTGGCGTTGGGGAGGCGTCATACGATCTGCCCGTTCCGCCGGGGCGGACTGGTGAGATGGCCGCCGATCCGGACGACCAGATCGCGCATCATCGCGCTCATCCGGCCGGGTTCGCACCGGACGTCGGAGAGCACCGCGAGAAAGGCGTTGGCACCGGCGGACATCAGGTAGAAGTAGCCGCGGTCGATCTCGATCATGACGAGCTTCATCTCGCCGTCGCCGACGGTGAGTTCCTGGCAGACGCTGCCCGCGAGGGACTGCAGGCCGGCGCAGGCCGCGGCGACCCGGTCGGCCGCGTCGGGCTCACCGCCGTAGCGGGCGATGCGCAGACCGTCGGCCGAGAGCACCACGATCATCTCGATGCCCGGCACGCCGTCGGCGAGCTGCTTGAGCATCCAGTCGAAGTTGCCTCGCTGCTGGATCACTTGAGGTCCCCCTCGTCGTCGGCCTCGGTGGGAGCCGGGTCGTTGATCAGGTGCAGGTACTTGGTCGGGTTGCGGATGAAGTCGGTCGGGTGCGTGCCGGGTTCGATGCCCTGCTTCAGCCCCTCCCAGAAGGCCTCGAGGCCCTTGCCGGGGGCGTCGGGCGCCGACATGTCGCGCAGGGGCTTGGTCTCGGGCTCCTGCGTCGCCGCCCATGGGTTGTACTCGCCGCGTTCGGCGGCCTCCCGGTCGGCCTTCTCGTTGGCGGCCTGCTGGGCGAGTCGCTCGGCGAGCGGCATCTTCACCCGGCTGCGGCGCTGCGGCAGGCCGTTCGCGGTCCACTCGGTGACCTCGGGGACGTCGTCGTCTTCCAGGGAGACCGTGGCGGGGATCTTCGGGCTGGTGGGGCGTCGCCTCTTGGGCGCGCGCTTCGGGCCCTCGGGGATGCCGACCGTCATCGGGATGCCGGTGGCGCCGATGCCGTGGGCGAGTCCGACACCGGGCTCGTGGGTGATCATCTGGCTGGGCACGATGAGGATGGCGCGGACGCCGCCGTACGCGGAGGCGCGCAGCGAGACCTGCATGTTGTACGCCGTGCAGAGGCGGCCCACGACGGCCAGGCCGAGGCGCGGGTGCTCGCCGATGTCCTGCAGGTCGACGCCCGCCTTGGCGGCCTCCAGCATGCCCTCGATGCGGGCGCGTGCCTCCTCGTTGAGGTTGACACCGCCGTCCTCGATCTCGATGCAGACGCCGGTCTGCACCTCGGTGGCGGTGACGTGCACCTTGGTCTGCGGCGGTGAGTAGCGCGTGGCGTTGTCGAGGAGTTCGGCGGCGGCGTGGATGACCGGCTCGACGTAGATGCCCTTGACGCTGACCTTGGCGATGGAGGACAGCTGGATGCGCCGGTACTCCAGGATGCGGGACATGGCGCCGCGCAGGGTGCTGTAGAGGGACACCGGCTCGGGCCACTGCCGTCCGGGGCGTCCGCCGCCGAGGACGGAGACGGAGTCGGCCAGGCGGCCGATCAGGGCGTTGCCGTGGTCGATGCGCAGCAGGTCGTCGAAGACCTCCGGGTTGCGGCCGTGGTCCTCCTCCATCTCCCGGAGCTCTTCGGCCTGCTGGTGGATGATCGCCTGGACGCGGCGGGCGACACTGACGAAGGAGCGCGCGGCGGCGTCACGCATGGTCACTTCGCGGTCGACGATCTTGAGGACCGTCAGCAGCGTCTCGGCCTGCGGCGCGGGGAGGTTGCGGAACGCGGGGTTGGCGAGGCCGAGCTTGCGAATCACCTCCCTGGGGGATTCTCCGGTGCGCAGCAGGTCGAGCGCGGCGGGCACGATCTCCCTCGAGAAGCGGACCAGTTCGTTCTCGTGGGCGGCGATCCGCTGTTCCAGATGGGCGCTGTGCCGGGCGTGCTCCGCACGCTGGTTGCGCAGCGCACGGCCGCGGCGCACCGCCTCGGCAGCCGTCGCGAGCACCAGCGCGGTGGCGATGCCGCCGCACCAGCCGACGGCGGTCCGGGCGGGCTCCGTCACCAGGGCGACGGCGGCTCCGGTCGCCGCCGCCATGACTATGGCAGGCAGCAACAGCACGCGCGCGTAGGGAAGTTCACGGCGACCGGGAGGGGATTGAACACTCACCATGTGGGCCTTCTGACAGGAGTCGACTGAGGTTCGGAGGGACGTGCGAGGGGGTATGTCATGAAACTGTCTGGATCTTCCGCACATTGGGGAACAAGCGCACGAATTCATCTCAAGACGGTGCGCTGCGGGCGAGCTTAGTCCGACCGGATCATCGCCGTGTCATATTCAGCAACTGCCGGAAACCGGACGCGAAGGGATAGTACGCTCAGTCGTTTACACGTTGCGACATCGTTCGAATACTGTGCGTAGCGACGAACGGGCATACGAAAGCCCACTCACCGTGAGGGTGAATGGGCCTCAGTACAACGCTGCTTCAGGGGCGCGGGGCTGTGTCACTGTGCGGCTCCGCCGCGCGGGCGCGAGCAGCCACGAACCACCGGCACCCGCGCTACAAGCTCACCCCACCGACGAGTAGGCGACGACTCCCCGCAACAACAGGTCCACGGCCTTACGCGCGTTCTTCACGACGCTGGACCCCTGCGGAGCAGCCGCGGCGATCTGCCCCAGCACGTCGATGACCTGCTTGCACCACCGCACGAAGTCCCCTGCCGGCATCTCCGCCTCGCGCAGCACCTCGTCGAGCCCCTTTCCGGAGGCCCACTCGTACGCGGCCCAGGCGAAGCCGAGATCGGGCTCACGCTGCCCGACCCCCTCGGTCTGGGAGATCCGGAAGTCCTCCTCCAGCGCGTCCAGCCGCCCCCAGATCCGCACCATCTCGCCCAGGGCGGCCTTGGCCTTCCCGGACGGCACCTTCGGGGCCATCGCGTCGTCCGCGACACGCGACTCGAACACCAACGCCGAGACGCACCCGGCCAGTTCCGCCGGGCCGAGGCCCTCCCAGACGCCCTCGCGCAGACACTCGCTGGCGAGCAGGTCCAGCTCGCCGTACAGCCGCGCGAGCCGCTTGCCGTGCTCGGTGACCTCGTCGGCGCGCAGATAGTCCAGCTCGGTCAGCAGCGCCACGATGCGGTCGAACGTCCGGGCGATCGTGTTCGTACGGCCCTCGATCCGCCGCTCCAGCTGCGAGGTGTCGCGCAGCAGCCGGTGGTACCGCTCGGCCCAACGGGCATGGTCCTCGCGGTCGTTGCAGCCGTGGCAGGGGTGCGCGCGCAGCGCGGTGCGCAGCCGGGCGATCTCGCGGTCGTCGGCCGCCTGGGAGCGCTGCTTGCGGTGCCGCTCGGCCGGGATGTGCCCGGCCTTGGTGCGCAGTGCCGAGGCGAGATCCCGACGGGACTGCGGGGAACGGGGGTTGAAGGACTTGGGGATCCGCATCCGCTCCAGCGGCTCGACGGGCACCGGGAAGTCCATGGACGCCAGCCGCTTCACCTGCCGCTCGGCGGTCAGCACCAGCGGACGCGGCCCGTCGTGGTGCTCGAAGCCGCGGTGGCCGTTCGAACGGCCGGCCGGCAGGCCCGGGTCCAGCACCAGTGCCAGGCCCGCGTACTTGCCGGTGGGCACATGGATGACGTCACCGGGCTTCAGCTTCTCCAGCGCGACGGCGGCCTCCGCGCGCCGCTGTGCCACGCCTTGCCGGGCGATCTCGTTCTCCCGGTCCTTCAGGTTGCGGCGCAGCCGCGCGTACTCCTCGAAGTCGCCGAGGTGGCAGGTCATGGAGGCCTTGTAGCCCTCCAGGCCCTCCTCGTTGCGCTGCACCTGCCGGGAGATGCCGACGACCGACTTGTCCGCCTGGAACTGCGCGAACGACGTCTCCAGCAGCTCGCGCGAGCGGTGCCGCCCGAACTGCTCGACCAGGTTGACCGCCATGTTGTACGACGGCTTGAAGCTGGAGCGCAGCGGGTACGTGCGTGTGCCGGCCAGGCCCGCGAGGTGCTCGGGGCTCATGCCGCGCTGCCAGAGCACCACGGCGTGGCCCTCGACGTCGATGCCGCGCCGCCCGGCCCGGCCCGTCAGCTGGGTGAACTCGCCCGGGGTGATGTCCGCGTGCTGTTCGCCGTTCCACTTGACGAGCTTTTCCAGCACCACCGAGCGGGCGGGCATGTTGATGCCGAGGGCGAGGGTCTCGGTGGCGAACACGGCCTTGACCAGGCCGCGTACGAACAGCTCCTCGACGACCTCCTTGAAGGTCGGCAGCATGCCCGCGTGGTGGGCGGCGATGCCGCGCTCCAGGCCCTCGAGCCACTCGTAGTAGCCGAGGACGTGCAGGTCCTCCGTCGGGATGGACGCCGTGCGTTCCTCGACCAGGGTGCGGACCCGGTCGCGCGCCTCCTCGTCGTTGAGCCGGAGACCCGCGTGCAGGCACTGCTGGACGGCGGCCTCGCAGGCGGCGCGGCTGAAGATGAAGGTGATGGCGGGCAGCAGCCCCTCGGCGTCGAGCCGCTCGATGACCTCGGGCCGGCTCGGCGTCCAGATCCGGGACCGCTGACGGCGCTCGCGCTCGCGGTCGGCCTCGCGCAGGGACCGGCCGCGCCGGCGGTCCTGGTACGAGGGCCGGCTGGCCTCCATGCGCGCCATGCGCGTGAGGTCGGGGTTGACGGCCTTCTTGTGGCCCTCACCCTCCTCGAACAGGTCGTACATCCGCCGCCCGGCCAGCACGTGCTGGAACAGCGGCACGGGCCGGTGCTCGGAGACGATCACCTCGGTGTCGCCGCGGACCGTGTCGAGCCAGTCGCCGAACTCCTCCGCGTTCGACACGGTCGCCGAGAGCGAGACGAGCGTGACCGACTCGGGAAGATGAATGATCACTTCTTCCCATACGGCGCCCCGGAACCGGTCGGAGAGGTAGTGCACCTCGTCCATGACCACGTAGCCGAGGCCCAGGAGGGTCTGGGAACCGGCGTACAGCATGTTCCGCAGCACCTCGGTGGTCATCACGACCACCGGGGCGTCGGAGTTGACGCTGTTGTCGCCGGTGAGCAGGCCCACCCTGTCCGTGCCGTAGCGGCGGCACAGGTCGGCGTACTTCTGGTTCGACAGCGCCTTGATGGGTGTCGTGTAGAAGCACTTCTTGCCCTGCTGGAGGGCGAGGTGGACGGCGAACTCGCCGACGATCGTCTTGCCGGAGCCGGTGGGCGCGGCGACCAGCACGCCCTTCCCCGCCTCGAGCGCCTGGCAGGCCTCGATCTGGAAGGGGTCGAGGCCGAAGTCGTACATCTCGCGGAAGGTGGCGAGCGCGGTGGCCTGCTCGACAGCACGCTTGCGGGCTGCCGCGTACCGCTCGGCCGGTGAGAGGTCCTCTGTCATCGTGCTTTCGAGCGTACCGGGCCGCACTGACAACAGGACGATCATTATCCGGATCCGTTCCTGTGAAACCCGGGATCGGCGCAGCTCAGGGGCAGCGGGCCTCAGGGGCCGACGACCCGCACGCCCCCGCGTACGCAGCGCGCGCTCAGCGGCAGCGGGCCGAGCGGCTCCCCGTCCGCGTACCCGGTGACGCCCTCGGCGGCGATCTCGACCCGGGCCGCCCGCAGCACCGTCACCTTCGGATGGCCGACGTGCGTCCCGCGGTACACCCTCGGAAACACCCGCAGCAGCGTCGTACGGCTGCAGTCCCCCACCACGGTGATGTCGAACAGCCCGTCGGTCAGGTCGGCGCCGGGACAGATCCGCATGCCGCCGCCGTACGAGGAGCCGTTGCCGACGGCCACGAGGGTCGCCTCGACCTCGCGGACCTCACCGTCGTCGAGCCGGATCCGGTAGGGGACGGGCCGCAACCCGGCGAGTTCGGCGATCATCGCCAGATCGTACTTGAAGCGGCCGGTGGGCCATCGCATGCGGTTGCCCCGGTCGTTGACGCGGGAGTCGAAGCCGGAGGCGAGGACCGTGCCGAACCAGCGGTCGCCGACCTGCCCGAGGTCGATGTCGCGGAGCCGGCCGCATTTGAGGGCGTCGGCGATCATGCGGCCGGCGGCGGCGGGCTCCCGCACGGGCAGGCCGAGGGCGCGGGCGAAGTCGTTGCCGGTGCCGACGGCGACCAGGCCGAGGGGGGTGCGGGTGCCCGCGACCGCCCGCAGCGCGAGGCCCGCCATTCCGTCACCGCCGACGGCGATCAGCGCGCCCGTGCCGCCCTCGACGGCCGCACGCGCGCGTACGAGGGCGTCCGCGGCGTCCTCCCCGAGGATCGTCCGCACCGAGAAGCCGGCCGCCCGCAACGCGGAAGCGGCCGGCTGCGCCGCGCGGGCGCCCCGGCCGCGGCCCGCGGTGGGGTTGACGAAGAGGGTGATCTCGCTGGTCACGCGACCGACCCTATGAGCTGCCTGCCGATCTTCAGGTCACGTCGTCATAACCGTTGACCCGGTCCGAGCGGTCCGAGCTCGCCTGCTCGGGCAGGGCGGCCCGGCTGGTGGTCACGGCCTCGATCTCGCCGATGTCGTCGGGGGTGAGATCCAGTTCGGAGGCCTCGTCGTCGTCGGGGCCGAGGGCCTCGCGACGGCTGCGTCGGCGGTCGTTGAGCAGCGAGAAGGCGGTGGCCGCGAAGTACAGGATCCAGATCGGCCCGGCGAGCGCCAGCATGGTCAGCGGGTCGGTGCTGGGCGTGGCGATGGCCGCGAACACCGTGATGCCCATGATCATGCCGCGCCACCAGCCGAGCATGCGCTTGCCGGTGAGTGCCCCGGTGAGGTTGAGCATGACCAGCAGCAGCGGCAGCTCGAACGAGAGGCCGAAGACGAGCACCATCCGCATGACCAGGTCGAGCAGGTCGTCCAGCGGAAGGAGGTTGGACGTGCCGCCCGGGGTGAACTCGAGGAGCACCTTCGCCGTGGTGGGAAGCACCGTGTACGCGAAGTAGGCGCCGACGATGAACAGCGGGGCGCCCGTGGCGACGAAGGCGTAGGCGTACTTCTTCTCGTGCCGGTGCAGGCCCGGGGCGACGAAGGCCCACAGCTGGTAGAGCCAGGCCGGCGAGGCCAGCACGACACCGGCCATCAAGGACACCTTCAGCGCCAGCGTGAAGGGCGTGAGCAGGCCGTTGATGGTGATCTGCGCGCAGGGCTTCGTGCCCACCTGCGACTTGGCCAGTTCCGCGAAGGTCTTGTCACAGCCGACCGAGTCGAGGATCGGCTTGGTGATCAAGTTGATGATGTCGTTGTAGAAGAAGGCGGCGACGACCGTGACGGCGACGATCGACACAATCGCCTTGGCGAGCCGGTTGCGGAGCTCGCGAAGGTGCTCCGCGAGGGGCATGCGCCCCTCGGGATCCCTCTCCTGCTTGCGGGCAGACTTCAGCAACCCACGTTCCCATCTCGTGCGGCGGGCCGGAGGTCACCGGCCCTGCGTCAGCGCTTGGTCGTGTCCGTGGGCTCGTTGACCGGACGCGAGCTGGTCACGTCGCCGGGCGCTGCCTGGATGGTGCGGTGCGCGGACTGCTCGTCGTTGTTGGGCGGGCCGGCCGGCGTCGTGGACGACTTGTTCTCGTCCTTCATCGCCTTGGCCTCGCTCTTGAGGATGCGGGCCGACTTGCCGAGCGACCGAGCCATGTCCGGAAGCTTCTTCGCGCCGAACAGCAGGATGATGACGACGAGGATGAGAATGATCTCGGGGGCTCCGAGCCTTCCGAACATAAGTCTTTACCTTCTCACCGAGGCGGCTGTGGTGGGGTGCTGTCCGACCGGTCGGACAAGTGTCCGAACGATCGTGCTGGCAGCGATCGTAACGCTCAGGGGTAAACGTGGGGCAATCCCTCTGCATCCCCTGTGCGTACTCCCGTCCGCGACCAGTGCCTCGTTAACCGGGCCGCGACCAGCAGAGTACCTGTACGAACCGCCGACGTGACAGGGCGAAGTGTCCCGAAACGCAACTCACAGCCGCCTGCCGGACGGCTCAGAGAGCGTCCGCGGAACGGGCGGCGCTCTCCGCGGCCCGCTCCAGGTCCTCGGCGGCCCGGTTGATACGGCGCGCCGAGTCCGTGACCTGCCTGCCCAGACGCTGTGCCGCCACGAAGACCCGCACGGCGAGCACCCCGAGCACGACGAGACCCACGAAACCCACAGCAACCGCGAACATCGGCCAGAACATGACGCCGAGCCTAGACCTTCCCGAGCGGGCGAACGCCCCGGCCCACTAGACGGTGGAGTGCAGCCTGAGGGTCCGCACACCGCCGCCGGTGAGCAGCTCCACGATCCGCTCCCCCGCGGGCTTGCGGACGGACGCGCCGCACTCCGGGCAGGTGAAGGAGTAGAAGGTGGTGCGGCTCGTGGCGCCGATGGCCAGGCGCAGGGCGCCCGCGGCGAGCTCGAAGCACCCTCGGCAGTCGGGGCAGCCCGCCTTGAACACGACCGGGGTCACGCTTCTCATCCCGGCGAACGCGGACTCCACCGTCATGCCCCGCACACCGGACGTCACCGACTCGCTCAAGCCCTCGCTCCTCTTTCTGGGGTCGTTCGCCTCCGGGGCGCCACGGCCGGTGTCGCGGATCGGGCCGTGCCCGGCCGTGGACCCCGGTGGGCGCCTGCGGCTCACTCGGGTCCGTCGCCCGACCCGTCCGGAACCGCGTGCGGCCCGCGCACGCCGGCCTCCACGACTCGAGCCGTCCGCACCGCCTCGATCCCGTCGTACGCCGCCAGGGCCTCGCGGGCCGCCTGCCGGGCGCTGTCGGCGAGCTCCGGCGGCGACACGATCCGGCCGTCCCGCCCGAGCCGCAGCGCCAGGCGCCGGAGCGACGCCGGTTCGGGGGTCCGCAGAGTGATACGCAGCCCGCCGTCCGGCAGCTCATCCGCACTGTCGTGCGGGTAGTACTCCGCGACCCAGCGGCCTCCGGGCCCGACCTCGACCACGACCTCCGGGTCCTCGGCCGCGGGCTGCACCAGCGCCTGCGAGAGGTCCCGCAGCTCGATCTCGGGCGGCGCCGACGGCTCGTCCAGGATTTTGATCTCGGCGACCCGGTCGAGCCGGAAGGTGCGGCGCGCCTCGGAACGGCGGCACCAGGCCTCGACATAGGTGTGCCCGACGCTGACCAGGCGGATCGGGTCGATCTCCCGCTCGGTGACCTCGTCGCGCGCGGGCGAGTAGTAGCGGATCCACAGCCGGCGGCGCTCGGCGATCGCCCGGTCGACGTCCGCGAACACGCCGCCCTCGGACTCGAAGGTCACCGACAGGCGCGAGCTGGCGCCCGCCGCCTCGCCGGCCGCGGTCTCGACCTTGGCCGTCGCCCGCAGCAGCGCCTGCCGGTCGCTCTCGCGCAGTCCGGGCAGCGTGGACACCGCCCGGGCGGCGACGAGCAGGGCGGTGGCCTCGTCGGCGGCGAGTCTGAGCGGCTCGGCGGCTTCCGCCGCGAGGGCGGCCGGGTTGTGCCACCAGATGCGCTCGCCGTCGGTGTCGATGTCGAGCAGGTCGCCACCGCGGAAGCTGGTGCCGCACATGGGCAGCACGTCGAGGTCGGAGACCAGTTCGTCCTCGCTGATGCCGAAGGCGCGCGCGACGTCCTCGACCCGGGCTCCGGGGCGCTCCTTCAGATACGTCACCAGCGAGAGCATCCGCCGGGTCTGGTCGATGGCGTTCACGGGCCTGACCGGTTTGCCTGCCACTGTCTCTCCGCTCCCCCTCAGCCCTTGGCCACGGCCCGCAGCCGGTCCACCACGTCGGCCCGCAGCTCGGCGGGCTCCAGGACGACCACGTCCGGCCCGAACTCCACCAGCCAGGCGTCCAAGCCGTGACCGTACGGAATCTCCAACTCGTCCCAGCCGTCGCCGAGTTCCCGAACGGAGGTGGCCTTCGCCCGAAGGGGGTATCCCGATCCCGTACGCAGCCGGATCCGCGCCGAGCGGTCGGCGGTCTCCCCGGCCCAGCCCGCGACGGTCTCCCGGACGGTGACGACGTCCGGCACGTCAGCGGTGTACCGGCCACCGCGCGAGCGGACCTTGCCGGTGATCCGCGACAGCCGGAAGACCCGCTCGGCGCCCCGGTCGCGGTCCCAGCCCGCCAGGTACCAGTGGCCCCGCCAGCACTCCAGCGCCCACGGCTCCACGTGCCGCTGCTCGGGGTGGGCGGCGGTGGCCTTGCGGTAGTCGAAGGCGACGGGCCGACGGTCCCGGCAGGCCAGCATCAGCGGCTCGAACGCCGACTCGTGCACGGGGATGCGCGGCTCCAGCGCGCCGTGCGACCCGTACGGGTCGACGTCCTCGGGGAGTCCGGCCGCGCGCAGCTTCTGCAGGGCGCCGCTGGCCGCTCCGGCGAGCCGGGCCTGCTGCCACACCTTGGCGGCCAGCCCGAGAGCGGCGGCCTCCTCCGCGTCCAGGGTGATGGGCGGGAGGCGGTTGCTGTCGCGGCGGGCCATGTAGCCGACGTCGCCGTCGAGGCTCTCGACGGTCTCGATGACCAGCCCGAGTTCACGCAGGTCGTCCTTGTCGCGCTCGAACATGCGGTTGAACGAATCATCGGAGCCGCTCGCGCCGTTGCCCGGCCCGAAGGCCTCGACGTAGGCCTCGATGGAGTCGCGCAGCTCACGCTTGCTGAGCGGCCGGCGTGTCCCGAGCAGACACAGCGCCAGGTTCATCAGCCGCTCGGCCTTGGCAATGGCCATCGACGCGCTTCGCCTCCCTATGGTGCTTACGAGCGATGACCGTACCGCCACACGGTGGCACGGCAAAAGCCGAGGGCCCATGCCCGAACAGGCATGGGCCCCACATGATCGAGTCTGTTCGGATCCTGCTCAGACCCCGAGCAGGTCGACCACGAAGATCAGCGTCTCGCCCGGCTTGATCAGAGGGGTCGGGCTCTGGTTGCCGTAGGCGAGGTGGGCGGGAACGGTCAGCTGACGGCGGCCGCCGACCTTCATGCCCTGTACGCCCTGGTCCCAGCCCTTGATGACCCGGCCGCCGCCCAGCGGGAAGCGGAAGGGGGTGCCGCGGTTCCAGCTGGCGTCGAACTCCTCACCAGTGCTGAAGGAGACACCCACGTAGTGCACGGTGACGGTCTGGCCGGCCTGCGCGACCGGGCCGTCGCCCTCCCAGATGTCCTTGATCTCGAGGTCCGCCGGGGGCTCGCCGCCCGGGAAGTCGATCTCGGGCTTGTCGATGCTCACTTCATCTCTCCTTGTTACGTGACCTGCGTCGGGAACAGTCTCACAGACCGGCCGGGTCAGACCGTGCCGAGGATGTCCACGGTGAAGACCAGCGTGTTCTTGGACAGCTCGCTGTTCGGGCTCGCGCCGTAGCCGAGGGAGGGCGGGATCACCAGCAGCACCCGGTCGCCCACGTGCTTGCCGACGAGGCCCTTGTCCCAGCCCGCCACCACGGAGCCGTTGCCGATCTGGAAGGCGGTCGCGCCGCCGTGGTCCCAGGAGGAGTCGAACTTCTTGCCGTCCTCCCACTTGACCCCGGTGTACTGGGCGATGAGGCCCTGGCCGGCCTCGACCTTCTTGCCGTCGCCCTTGATCAGCACCTGCTGCTTGAGGTCCTTGGGAGCCTTCTCGCCCTTGGGGACGGTGATGACCGCGGCCTTCTGCGACGGGGACTTCACCTCGGGCATGCCCGCCTCGGAGGCCGCCTGCTCGCCCTTGGCCTCGCCCTTGACGTCGACGCTCGCGGCCCCGACCGGGTCGACCACCCAGATCAGCACGTCCTTCGCGGAGATCCCGGAGGACGTGTTCAGGCTCTGGCCGATCAGATCACCCGCGGTGCCCTGCACCAGGATCCGGCTGCCGGGCTTCTTGCCCTTGACCGCGTCGAGGACCTTCTCGGGGAGCTGCTGACTCGGCTTGCCGATCTGCTCGATGGACTGCCGTCGGGGTGCGTTGTCACCCGTCGATCCCGCGGCCCAGGTGCCGCCGAGCTCCTGGCCACCGCTCCATTTCTCGACGGTCCAGTCCAGGCGGACGAAGTCCGAGCCCTTGATCGGGGCCCCGCTGCCCGCCGAGACCGTCTCGACCACGGTCTTGTCGGACGGCTTGCCGTCCTTGGGCACGGAGATCTCGGGCTTCGCCCCGACCTTCCCCTTGACCTCGGCGACGCCTCCCGCCGCGTCACCGTTGTTCCCGTCGTCCGACCCGCACGCGGCGGTGAACAACAGGGCGGGAACGGCCAGCAGCGCGGCCACGAGTCGTTTCGTGTTGTAGTTCATCAGTCCAACTGGGATCGGGGGTGGGGGGCAATGGCCGCCACTCTACGGCGTACACGCTCCCCGCTCGGTTCACCGCGCGACACGACGTCACCCGGGCCGGTTCTCCGGCCCGGGCGACGTCACTGGGTGTGCGGCTCGCGGACGGACGGTCAGGAAGCGCTGCCGCCGTCGAGCGACCGGAGCGTGCCGAGGAATGATTCCGCTCAGGCGGCTCAACCTCCCCAAAGTGAAACCTCTTACAGCAGACACGCGGAAAGCCCGCTGCCCGGAGGCGCGAACACCTCCGGGCAGCGGGATCACGGACGGACGGAGACGAATCCGGCCGGCGCCGGCTCACATTCCGGCGATCAGCTTCTCCACCCGGTCGTCCACGGAACGGAACGGGTCCTTGCACAGCACGGTCCGCTGAGCCTGGTCATTGAGCTTGAGGTGAACCCAGTCGACCGTGAAGTCACGGCGCTGTTCCTGGGCCCGCCGGATGAAGTCGCCGCGCAGCCGGGCCCGAGTGGTCTGCGGCGGAACGGACTTGCCCTCGAAGATCTTCAAGTCGTTGCAGATACGGGCCGCCTGGCCCTTCTTCTCGAGCAGGTAGTACAGGCCACGACGGCGGTGGATGTCGTGGTAGGCGAGGTCTATCTGCGCGACCCGCGGATTCGACATGGTCATGTTGTGCTTGGCGCGGTACCGCTCGATGAGCTTGTACTTCATGACCCAGTCGATCTCGGTGCCGATGCGGTCGAGGTCCTCGGCCTCGATCGCGTCCAGGGTGCGGCCCCACAGCTCCAGGACCTGCTCGACGGTGCCGGTGCGGATGCCCCGGCGCTCGCAGAAGTCCACGGCCTTCTCGTAGTACTCGCGCTGCACCTCCAGGGCGGAGGCCTCGCGTCCGCTGGCCAGGCGCACCTTGCGCCGGCCGGTGATGTCGTGGCTGACCTCGCGGATCGCCCGGATCGGGTTCTCCAGGGTGAGGTCGCGCATCACCGTGCCCGCCTCGATCATGCGCAGCACCAGGTCGGTGGCGCCGACCTTGAGCAGCATGGTCGTCTCGGACATGTTGGAGTCGCCCACGATGACGTGCAGGCGGCGGTAGCGCTCGGCGTCGGCGTGCGGCTCGTCTCGTGTGTTGATGATGGGCCGGGAGCGGGTCGTCGCCGAGGAGACGCCCTCCCAGATGTGCTCGGCCCGCTGGCTGACGCAGTACACGGCGCCGCGCGGCGTCTGCAGCACCTTGCCGGCACCGCACAGCAGCTGCCGTGTGACCAGGAACGGAATGAGAATGTCCGCGAGCCGGGAGAACTCCCCGTGCCGGGCGACCAGATAGTTCTCGTGGCAGCCGTAGGAGTTGCCCGCCGAGTCGGTGTTGTTCTTGAAGAGGTAGACGTCGCCCGCGATTCCCTCCTCGTGCAGGCGTCGTTCGGCGTCCACCAGGAGTCCTTCGAGAATGCGCTCGCCTGCTTTGTCGTGGGTGACCAGTTCGGTCACGTTGTCGCATTCCGGTGTCGCGTATTCCGGATGCGATCCCACGTCGAGATAGAGGCGGGCGCCGTTTCGCAGAAAGACATTGCTGCTGCGGCCCCATGACACGACACGGCGGAAGAGGTACCGCGCCACCTCGTCAGGAGACAGGCGGCGCTGTCCCCTGAACGTGCACGTGACGCCGTACTCGTTCTCCAGCCCGAAAATGCGGCGGTCCATGAGGGAACATTACGCCCGATCCCCTGAACTGAAACGGGGTTCGGCAGCACGGTTTGGATCATTTTCCGAACCGGCCGCAACAACCGCTCCCTCGCCGGGAGCTGCGACTACCCGTCCTGTCGCGGTCAAAACCAGCAAGGACACGCCACCGGCGACACCCGGCACCGCGAAGCCCCACAGAGCCCCGCCCGCCTCGACCACGGGCCCCGCGACGCCCGTTCCGACCGAGTGGCCCACGGTGAACGTCGTCACCAGCCAGGAGAACGCCTCGGTGACCGTGCCGCGCGGGGCATGCCGGTCGACCAGGACGAACGCGCAGGCGATGGCGGGCGCGAGGAAGACCCCGGCGAGCGCGGTGAGCGCCACCATGGGCACCGCGTCCGGCATGAGCATCAGCGGGAGATAACACACCACCAGAAGGGCCACCAGCACCCGCAGTCGCCGCGCCGGCTCACCGGCCCACTGCCGGGCCCCGTAGACGGCACCGCCGACCAGCGCCCCGAAGCCCAGGGCGGCCATCAGCCAGCCGTACACGGCGTCCCCGCCGTGGTCGTCCGCGTAGGGCACCGAGGCGACCGTGATGGAGCCGAGCGCCATCCCGATGAACAGGAACGCCGCCAGCAGCGCGAGCAGCCCGGGCGAGCGCAGCGCGCCGAGCCAGTGCGCCTCGCGCGGCGCCGACCGCCACGCGCGCGAGGGCGGCGACACCACCACGGACAGCGCCCCCAGCACCCCGACCACGTTCAGCACGAGCAGCGCGGCCTGGGCCGACCACAGGGACACGCACAGCGTCACGAGCAGCGGCCCGACGGTGAACATCACCTCCTGGGCCACGGCGTCCATGGCGTACGCCGTGTGCACCTGGTCCTCCCGCTTCAGGACCGAGGACCACAGGGCCCGCAGCCCGCCCTCCAGGGGCGGCGTGAAGAGCCCGGCGCCGGCGACGGCTGCGTAGGCGAGCGGCAGCGACCCGATCCCGGAGAAGGCGAAGACGGCCATCGCGAGCCCGGAGAGGACGGCCGCAGGAAGCTGCACACGGGGCTGCCCGCGCAGGTCCACGATCCTGCCCAGCACGGGCTGTCCCACGGCGTTGGCGACGCCGTAGACGGCCGCCAGGGCCCCCGCCAGGCTGTACGTCCCGCCCTCCGCCCGGACGAACAACACGATCGCGATGGCCGCCGTGGCGTTGGGCAGCCGGCCCACGAGCGTGCCGACGAGCAGCCGGGCGGCGTGTCGCGCCCGAAGGATCTCCAGGTATCCCGTGGCCATGTCCCCGCCTTAGGTTTTACGTATAACGTCGGCTTCCATACGTACCATGGCCGCTGTTCGCGAGTCCAGACGAAGGAGCAGGCCGACGGTGGCACGAGGCAGCACCCGCCCCACGAGCCGGGACGTCGCCCAGGCCGCCGGCGTCTCCCAGGCGGCCGTGTCCCTGGTCCTGGGCGACAAGTGGCGCGGCCGCGTCGCGGAAGCGACCGCCGAGCGCGTCCGCGAGGCCGCCCGCGACCTGGGCTACCGACCGAACCTGGCCGCCCGCAACCTGCGCCTGGGCCGCACCCGCACGGTCCTCCTGGTCGTCCCGGCCCTCACCACTGAGTTCTTCGCCGGTGTCTACACGGGCGCCGCCCGCGTCGCCGCCGAGCACGGCTTCGGCGTGGTCCTCTACCCCTCCCCCGAGGGCATCGGCCCCGCCCGCGACCCCTTCGCCTCCGCGCAGGCCGCACTGGACGGCGTGATCGCCTCCTCGATGGCCGCGGACGCGCTGACCGCGATCCGTGGGGAGGCACTCCCCCTGGTGATGCTGGACAGCGACCCCACCGGGAGCCTGGGCGCGGCGACGGTGAACCTGGACATCGCCGACGGCGTCCGCCAGGCCGCGGAGCACCTGCTGTCCCTGGGCCACCGCCGCTTCCTCCATCTGGCAGCGGACGTCCCCTCCTGGACCTTCGACGTACGCGCCCGGGAACTGGCGGCGCGGCTGTCGGAGGTAGCGGGCACGTCGATCCGCACGGCCCGCTCTCCGATCTCCATCAAGGGAGCGGTCGCGGCCGCCGAAGCCGGCCTCTCGGCTCCCGGCGTTCGCCCCACCGCCGTGATCTGCGACGACGACCAGCTCGCCGCCGGCACGTACAAAGCGGCCCGCCGCCTGGGGCTGCGCATCCCGGACGACCTGTCGGTCACGGGCGTCGACGACCTGGCCCTGGCCACGGCCATGGACCCGGAACTGACGACGGTCCGCCTGAACGCGGAGTTGTTCGGGGAGCGGGGCATGGGGGCGCTGTTGGCCGTACTGGAGGGCCGAGCGCCCGAGGAAGGGGACATCCCGGTGCAACTGGTGCTACGAGGCTCCACGGCCGGGCCCAGCTGACGGTGCCCGGCGTCGGTGCAGGGGCCGAGGCGTCGCGCAACTCGGCGCGACGAGGTACCGCTGCGCCCACCCGTGCCGCCCTGAGCGGCACGCATGCCCGCAGCGGGGGGGGGCGGCCCGCAGCAGTGCGTCTGCGGCGCCAAGCGGGACGCTCCCGCACCCGCGTACGCACAGGGGACGTGTCGGGGAGTGTTGGCCCGCAGCGGTTGGAGCGTCAACGAACAGTCAGCCGGTACGCAACCCCATCGCGCCAATCCGAGGACGGACACCCCCCGACGCGGCCCCGACCCACCACCCGGCGGCGCACGCGCAGGCACGCACACGACAGCGCGCCCCGGACACGAACCCGGCCCGGGACGCGCCGCACCACACCAGGACTACTCGGCGTCCTCCGACCCCGCATCCTCCGTACCGCCACCGTTCGCCGCGTCGAGCAGCCGGGACAGCTGGCCCCCGGTGATCCGCCTGAACTTGCGCTTCTGCGGGCGCGTGCGGTCCAGCACCGCCACCTCCAGCCGCTCCGCGGGAATCTCCCGCTCGCTGCCGTTGGTGTCACGGGACAGCGCCTGCACCGCCAACTTCAGCGCCTCCGCGAGCGTCATGCCCTCCTGGTGGCGCTGGTCCAGATAGGTGCTGATCTGCTCGGCATTGCCGCCCACCGCGACCGAGCCGTGCTCGTCCACGATGGAGCCGTCGTGCGGCAGCCGGTAGATCTGGTCGCCCTCGGGCGTCTCCCCGACCTCCGCGACGACAAGCTCCACCTCGTACGGCTTCTCGGCCGCGCTGGAGAAGATCGTGCCCAACGTCTGCGCGTAGACGTTCGCCAGGCCCCGGGCCGTCACATCGTCCCGGTCGTAGGTGTAACCCCGCAGGTCGGCGTAGCGCACGCCGCCGATCCGCAGGTTCTCGTACTCGTTGTACTTGCCGGCGGCCGCGAAGCCGATCCGGTCGTAGATCTCGCTGAACTTGTGCAGCGCACGGGAGGGGTTCTCGCCGACAAAGACGATGCCGTCGGCGAACTGCAGCACGACCAGGCTGCGGCCACGGGCGATGCCCTTCCGGGCGTACTCCGCCCGGTCGGCCATGGCCTGCTGGGGTGAGACATAGAACGGCGTCGACACCGGTTATCCGTCCCTCTCTTGAAGATTCCGTCGGTTCACTGGACCACCCTCACGAAGACGATCGCCGCTACAGCAGGGCGGCCCGCGGCCCGTCGGGCTGCTCCAGCCGCCGCTCGAGAATCGAGCGCGCGATCTCGGACGCCTCGGTCTCGGTGAGCCGGCGGAAGCCGTCGTCGGTGATCACGGTGACGATGGGATAGATCCGGCGGGCGACATCGGGACCACCGGTCGCCGAGTCGTCGTCTGCCGCGTCGTAGAGCGCCTGAATGACGAGCGTGGTGGCCTCGGCCTCGCTGAGGTCGTCCCGGAAGAGCTTCTTCATCGCGCCACGCGCGAAGATCGACCCGGAACCGGTGGCCGCGTAGTTCAGCTCCTCGGAGCGACCGCCGGTGACGTCGTAGGAGAAGATGCGGCCCTTGCCGCGGTCCACGTCGTACCCCGCGAACAGCGGCACCACGGCCAAGCCCTGCATGGCCATGCCGAGGTTGGAGCGGATCATCGTCGACAGCCGGTTCGCCTTGCCCTCGAGGGACAGCTGCGCACCCTCGACCTTCTCGAAGTGCTCCAGCTCCAGCTGGAACAGCTTCACCATCTCCACGGCCAGGCCCGCCGTACCGGCGATGCCCACCGCCGAGTACTCGTCGGCCGGGAAGACCTTCTCGATGTCCCGCTGCGCGATGACGTTGCCCATGGTCGCCCGCCGGTCACCGGCGAGCACCACACCGCCGGGGAACGTCGCCGCGACGATGGTCGTCCCGTGCGGCGCCTCGATCACGCCCTGGGTGGGAGGCAGTTGCCGATTGCCGGGCAGGATCTCCGGCTGGTGCTCGGACAGGAAGTCCATGAAGGAGGAGGACCCTGGCGTCAGGAAGGCAGCCGGTAGACGCCCGGTGCTACGAGTGTTGGCTTCCACGCGATTCCTTCCAAGTAAGCGGCGGCCCGGCGGACGGCGTCGGGATCGTCTCCCAACTTGCCGATGGCCGAATTACAGTTGAAGCACAGTACGCCACGGACCTTACCCGTCTCGTGGCAGTGATCCACATGAGCAGCCGGGGCTTTTAGGCAGATGATGCAGAGCCCCATCTGAGAGGAGACCATCTCGTCCCGCTCGGCTTCTGTGAGGCCGTAGTTTCGCAAGAGATGCCCCGCACGGCCTTCAGCCGCCCTACACGCCTTGCAGCGCGTCGATAGCCCGTCCGACGCCGTTGCGTTGCGGTGCCATTCGCTCCACGGCTTCACCTCGCCGCAC
This sequence comes from Streptomyces hawaiiensis, assembly GCF_004803895.1. NCBI lineage: Bacteria > Bacillati > Actinomycetota > Actinomycetes > Kitasatosporales > Streptomycetaceae > Streptomyces > Streptomyces hawaiiensis. The sequence goes on from NZ_CP021978.1 coordinate 1,832,506, forward strand.
TTCAAGCAGAGCTTGTGACCCTCGGGCACCTGAGCCTTCGGGCGGACCTTCCGCCCCAGGCTCTCCTGACGCGTCCGGTGATAGTCCGAAGCGCAATCCCGACAGTGCCGCTGGAGGCCGTCCAGGTTGGACCGCCTGCGAGCGAAGGCCGCGTACGGCTTGTCTTCACCGCACCGCACGCAGCGCTTCACACCTTCTTGATTTGCCAACTCGAGCTCCCCCGCCACCTTCGTTTCGAAGGCTACTGGCCACCCTTCTGAACGAATGACCTCACGAAGTCCTCGGCGTTCTCCTCCAAGACGTCGTCGATCTCGTCCAGAACCGAGTCCACGTCGTCGCTCAGCTTCTCCTGACGCTCCTTGAGGTCCTCGGAAGCCTGCGTCTCCGCCGCCTGCTCCTCGACCTCCTCGGTGGACCGGGTGGCCTTCTGCTGTCCGCCGCCGGTGTCCTTGGTCGCCATATCCCTCACCCCGCTCGGTTCGCCCGACACAGTTGCTCGGTCAAGATCAGACCCTACTCGCCGGGTCTGACAATGGCCCCGCAGTTGCTCCAACGTACGGGGACCACCTCGATGATTCCCGGGCCAGGGATTTTCCACCCTGTCCGGCCGGTTCCCGACGAGTACCCGCTCAACGCGTTCACCCGCCCGACAGGACCCTGACCAGGTCTTCCGCGGTGCGGCAGCGGTCCAGGAGCTCCTTGACGTGATTACGCGTTCCGCGAAGCGGTTCCAGGGTTGGGACGCGCTGCAGCGAGTCCCGGCCCGGCAGATCGAAGATCACCGAGTCCCAGGAGGCCGCCGCGACGTCGTCCGCGTACTGCTCCAGGCAGCGGCCGCGGAAGTAGGCGCGGGTGTCCTCCGGCGGCACCGTACGGGCCCGCTCGACGTCCGCGTCGGTCAGCAGCCGCTTCATGCGCCCGCGGGCCACCAGACGGTTGTACAGGCCCTTCTCGGGCCGTACATCGGCGTACTGGAGGTCGACCAGGTGCAGTCGCGGCGCGTCCCAGTCGAGGCTGTCCCGGCGCCGGTAGCCCTCCATGAGCTCCCGCTTGGCGACCCAGTCCAGCTCTCCGGCCAGACTCATCGGGTCGTGCTCCAGACGGGTGAGGGTGTCCTCCCAGCGGGACAGGACGTCCTTGGTCTGGTCGTCGGCGTCGGCCCCGAACCGCTCCTCCACGTACTTGCGCGCCAGCTCGTAGTACTCCATCTGCAGCTGGACCGCCGTGAGCGTACGGCCGCTGCGGAGCTTGACCAGGCGCTTCAGGGACGGGTCGTGCGAGACCTGGTGGAGCGTGCGGACGGGCTGGTCGACGGCCAGGTCGACGGCGATGAAACCGTCCTCGATCATCGACAGCACCAGCGAGGTCGTGCCCAGCTTGAGGTAGGTCGAGATCTCCGAGAGGTTCGCGTCGCCGATGATCACGTGCAGGCGCCGGTACTTCTCGGCGTCCGCGTGCGGCTCGTCGCGGGTGTTGATGATCGGGCGCTTGAGCGTCGTCTCGAGGCCGACCTCGACCTCGAAGTAGTCGGCCCGCTGGCTGAGCTGGAAGCCGTGCTCGTGTCCGTCCTGGCCGATGCCGACGCGGCCCGCTCCGGCGAAGACCTGACGGGAGACGAAGAACGGCGTCAGGTGGCGCACGATGTCCGAGAAGGGGGTCTCCCGCTTCATCAGGTAGTTCTCGTGCGTGCCGTAGGACGCGCCCTTGTTGTCGGTGTTGTTCTTGTACAGGTGGATCGGCTGGGCACCGGGCAGCTGGGCGGCCCGTTCCGCGGCCTCGGCCATGATCCGCTCGCCGGCCTTGTCCCAGAGGACGGCGTCCCGGGGGTTGGTCACCTCGGGGGAGCTGTACTCGGGGTGTGCGTGGTCGACGTAGAGCCGTGCACCGTTGGTGAGGATCACGTTGGCCAGGCCGATGTCCTCGTCGGTGAGCTGGCTGGAGTCGGCGGCCTCGCGGGCGAGGTCGAAGCCTCGCGCGTCCCGCAGCGGGTTCTCCTCCTCGAAGTCCCATCGGGCCCGGCGGGCCCGGTGCATCGCCGCCGCGTAGGCGTTCACGATCTGGGACGAGGTGAGCATGGCATTGGCGTTGGGGTGGCCGGGGACGGAGATCCCGTACTCCGTCTCGATGCCCATTACTCGCCGTACGGTCATGCGGCCCTCCTTGCCCGGCGGCACCCTCGGTCGTGGGCGCCGCTCAGATACCGCTGGCGCTCGGTTGCGTGTGCGGTGCCCGTCCCCGCACTGCGCGACTCGGCGGTACGCAAGAGCCTAGAACGCCTTTGCGCTGGTGGGGAGATCATTTGCGTCATTGCGTGCTCCAGCCGTGGCCTGAAAAACAGTCGGCTGCGGGTACCCGCCGAGGGCACCCGCAGCCGCCCTGCCTTTTACAGGTACTGACCGGTGTTCGCCACCGTGTCGATGGAGCGTCCGGTGTCCGCACCCTGCTTTCCGGTGATGAGCGTGCGGATGTACACGATCCGTTCGCCCTTCTTTCCGGAGATTCGGGCCCAGTCGTCCGGGTTGGTGGTGTTCGGCAGGTCCTCGTTCTCCTTGAACTCGTCCACGCAGGCCTGGAGGAGGTGGGAGACGCGAAGGCCCTTCTGGTTCTTCTCGAGGAAGTCCTTGATCGCCATCTTCTTGGCGCGGCCGACGATGTTCTCGATCATGGCGCCGGAGTTGAAGTCCTTGAAGTAGAGGACTTCCTTGTCACCGTTGGCGTAGGTGACCTCCAGGAAGCGGTTCTCCTCGGATTCGGTGTACATGTGTTCTACCGCCGTCTGGATCATGCTCTGGACGGTGGTGGCCTTGCTGCCGCCGTGCTCACCGAGGTCGTCGGAGTGCAGCGGGAGGCGCTCCGTGAGGTACTTGCCGAAGATGTCCTTCGCGGCCTCGGCGTCGGGACGCTCGATCTTGATCTTCACGTCCAGGCGGCCGGGCCGCAGGATGGCGGGGTCGATCATGTCCTCGCGGTTGGAGGCACCGATCACGACCACGTTCTGCAGGCCCTCCACACCGTCGATCTCGGCGAGCAGCTGCGGGACGATGGTGTTCTCCACGTCCGAGCTGACACCGGAGCCACGGGTGCGGAACAGGGACTCCATCTCGTCGAAGAAGACGATGACGGGGGTGCCCTCGCTGGCCTTCTCACGAGCACGCTGGAAGACGAGGCGGATCTGCCGCTCGGTCTCGCCGACGTACTTGTTCAGGAGCTCGGGGCCCTTGATGTTGAGGAAGAAGCTCTTGCCGGCGGCCTGGCCGGTGACCTCGGCGACCTTCTTGGCCAGCGAGTTGGCGACGGCCTTGGCGATGAGCGTCTTGCCGCATCCGGGAGGACCGTAGAGCAGGACGCCCTTGGGCGGGCGCAGCTCGTGCTCCTTGAACAGGTCCGGGTAGAGGTACGGCAGCTCGACCGCGTCGCGGATGGCCTCGATCTGGCCACCGAGACCGCCGATCTGCTCGTAGCCGATGTCGGGGACCTCTTCGAGGACGAGTTCCTCGACCTCGCTCTTCGGCACGACCTCGTAGACGTAGCCGGAGCGGGGTTCGAGCAGGAGGGCGTCGCCGGGGCGGATGGTGACGTCCAGCAGCGGCTCGGCGAGCCGTACCACCCGCTCCTCGTCGGTGTGTCCCAGCACCAGGGCCCGTTCGCCGTCCTCGAGGATCTCCTTGAGGGTGACGATGTCACCGACGCGCTCGTACGTCATGGCCTCGACCACGTTGAGCGCTTCGTTGAGCATTACTTCCTGGCCGCGCCGGAGCTCCTCGAGCTCGACGCTGGGGCTGACGTTCACCCTGAGCTTTCGGCCGCCGGTGAAGATGTCGGCGGTGCCGTCCTCGTTGGCCGTCAGGAAGACGCCGAAGCCGGCCGGCGGCTGTGCGAGCCGGTCGACCTCCTCCTTGAGGGCCACAATCTGGTCACGAGCCTCACGGAGTGTGTTGGCGAGTCGCTCGTTCTGCGCGGACACGCCGGCCAGATTGGTCTGCAGCTCGACGATCCGCTCTTCGAGAATCCTCGTGTGTCGCGGAGAGTCGGCGAGCTTGCGTCGCAGGACGGCGATCTCCTGCTCAAGGTAGGCAATCTGCCCGGCCGGGTCGTCGGACCCGCGTCCCGGGCGGATGCCGCGGTTCATGTCGTCGTCGTGGGCTGCCACGGTCCTCACCTCCTCCATGGGGAGCTGGACGCTTCCAGACCCTACCTGGGCGGGTGTCGATTGAAACCCCTAGATCACAAAGACGGTCGGGGTGTGTCCGATCTTCACCCTTGCGCTCTCCCTCACGCCAGGGGAATACCCAGCGAACATGATTGGAACCCAGCCGGAGGTAGGGTCGAACTGTTCAACACCCGCCGGAGCTGGCCGGATTCCCGATACGGCTCGGCGGAGAAACGGCAGGAGAGATGAGCGTGCAGCAGGTGGCCGGGGTCGACGGCGCGGAGCTGGAGGTCTGGATCGACCAGGACCTGTGTACCGGTGACGGCATCTGCGCCCAGTACGCGCCCGAGGTGTTCGAGCTGGACATCGACGGGTTGGCCTATGTGAAGAGCGCCGACGACGAGTTGCTCCAGGACAAGGGTGCGACAACGCCCGTTCCGCTGCCGCTCCTCACGGACGTGATCGACTCCGCGAAGGAGTGTCCGGGCGACTGCATCCACGTACGTCGGGTTTCGGACAGGGCCGAGGTCTACGGACCGGACGCGGAGTGACCACTTCTCTACGTTCTGTTACTACTGTCTGATATCTCACACGTGCCGTCGCAGGTGCCTCAGACGCTGCGGGCTCCGGCCGGGGCCGAGCGGACGAACGAGCCGCTGTGCCAACGCCATTTCACGTCGCTCTTCTCGTCGGGGCAGCAACGCGGCACGTCGGCCGACGAGTAGCCGAGGAGCGTGGCCGTGACGGCGCCGTCGCGCACGGCGAAGTCGGTGACGGTGGTGCCGTCCTCGAGGTCGAGCAGGGTGGCCACGATCCGCGGCTTGCCGCCGTCGGCCCCGCGCGTGAGGACGTACACGCCGTCCGGCGGGGTGCCCATCGGGGAGTCGCAGTGGACCACGGCCACCGTCTCCGGCCTGCCGTCGCCGTCGAGGTCTCCGAAAGCGCGCTTCTTCACCACGGCCTTCACCGGACCGCAGTCGATCGGGAACGTCACCGCGGCCGGGTCGGGCGGAGTGGTGTGCGCGGGAGCGCTCTTGGTCTCGGGGGCGGCGGACTGGGCCGCCGTCGCCGCGCCGGGCTGCAGGACCGAGGAGAAGGCCACGACGCCCGCGACGGCCGTCGCGGTGGCGAGCCAGTGGATGGGGCGGGTGTGGGTGTGGGCGAGCTCCGGGACGGCGGAAGACTGCACTAGGAGGGTCTCCTGAGGCTGTGCCGGTGGGGTGGCCAGCATGGTGCCACACGTCACACCTCGAGGGAACGGCGGGGTGTGCATGTCTCGCGCCGGGGAAGTCAGAAGGGTTACGGTCCCTGCCGCTGTGTCAGCGGCCTGTGCGGGCAGGGCCCCTGCTGCGGCACGACGTGGGCCGTTACGGCCTTCGCGGCAGGTCAACGGCGTTCCGCGGGGATTCACCCGGGGCGGCAACAAAGAGGCGCCGTGGCGGAGTTCCGGTACGGAACCGGTAACTCCGGCACGGCGCCTGTGCGTTGGGTGCGGTGAGGGGCCGCCTCAGCGGGCGGTGCCGCCGTCGGCGTTGGGGCCGGTGTAGTCCTCGCCGTAGGCGCCCTTGGCGGGGCGGCGGCGGCGCATGGGCGGCTCGACGCCGTCGGCGAGGCGGCGGGCGGTGAGCAGGAAGCCGGTGTGGCCGATCATCCGGTGGTCCGGGCGGACGGCCAGGCCCTCGACGTGCCAGTTGCGGATCATCGATTCCCAGGAGGTCGGCTCGTTGAAGGAGCCGATCTCGCGGATGGACTCGACGGTCCGGGCGAGCTGGGTGGTGGTCGCGACGTAACAGCACAGGATGCCGCCGGGGACGAGCGCCTTGGAGACGGCCTCCAGGCACTCCCAGGGGGCGAGCATGTCGAGGATGACGCGGTCGACATCGGCGTCGGACAGGTTGTCCTGGAGGTCGCCGACGGTGAGCTGCCAGGCCGGGTGCGGGCCGCCGAAGTAGCGCTCCACGTTCGCCTGGGCGATCTCGGCGAAGTCGGCGCGGCGCTCGTAGCTGTGCAGCATGCCCTGGTCGCCGATGGCCCGCAGCAGGAAGCTGCTGAGCGAGCCGGAGCCGACGCCCGCTTCCACGACGCGTGCGCCGGGGAAGATGTCGGCGAAGGCCAGGATCTGCCCCGCGTCCTTGGGGTAGACCACGGCGGCGCCGCGGGGCATGGACAGGACGTAGTCGGGGAGCAGGGGGCGCAGCGCGAGGTAGGCGACGTTTCCCGTGGTGCGGACAACGCTGCCCTCGGGAGCGCCGATCAGTTCGTCGTGGGGGAAGGAACCCTTGTGGGTGTGGAAGTTCTTCCCGGCCTCGAGCGTGAACGTGTAGTGGCGGCCCTTGGGGTCGGTCAGCTGAACCTGGTCCCCGACCTTGAAGGGCCCGCGCCTGCGGGCGGCACCGGTCGGTTCGGACATGTGACCAGCCTACCGGCCCCGGAGAGGGCCTCCGACCACGGGGACCTGCCGCCCTAGGACGGCCTCGCCATCGCCTTGACGAAGGCGCGCTCCACGTCGGCCGCCGAGAGGACGCCGTAGATCTCGCCGGTCTCCTCCACCACCAGGTACTCGGTGGCCGGGGTGGTGCGCAGGGCGTCCAGGAGTTCCTCGCCGGACAGTTCCGCCGAGACGCGCATGCCGTCGGTGAGGTCCTGGGCGAGGGAGCCGACGGCGACCCAGGGGCGGCGGTGCTCGGGCACGCCGACGATGGCGGCCTCGCGGACGAGGGAGAGGGGCTGGCCGTCGGCGTCGACGACGACCAGGGCGCGGGCTCCGGCGGCGTTGGCGCGGCGCAGGGCTTCCGAGAGCGGGGTGTCGGTCTCGACAGGGACCGCGCGGCGGGTGAGCGTCCGGGCGTGCAGCTCGGGGAGGTGCTCGCGCAGGCGGGCCATGCGCAGGCTGTTGCCGGCGCCGGTCCAGATGATCGCGGCGAGGATGGCGGCGAGCAGGGCGTCGAGGACGGTGTCCATGCCGACGTTGTCGACGGCGTTGGTGCCGAGGGCGCCTGACTGGGTCAGCAGGGGCAGGCCGATGAGGACGGAGACGGCGAGGGCGCGGCCGACCCAGGCGGCGGCGATGGTGCCCTTCATCGGCTTGCCGGTGATCTTCCAGACGACGGCGCGGAGCATGCGGCCGCCGTCGAGGGGCAGGCCGGGCAGGAGATTGAACGCGGCCACGATGAGGTTGGAGATCATCAGGCCGGCGAGCAGGACGCCCGGGACGGTGCCGGGTTCCACGGCCTGCATGGCGGCGTAGAAGACGCCGGAGAGGACGAGGGAGAGCAGGGGCCCGACGAAGGCCAGTACGAACTCCCGGCCGGGGGTCTCGGCCTCCTTCTCGATCTCGGAGACGCCGCCGAAGAACTGGAGCTGGATGCGGCGGACCGGGAGCTTGAAGCGGAGGGCGGCGACCGTGTGGGCCAGTTCGTGGACGAGTACGGAGGCGTAGAAGGCGACCGCGAAGAAGAGGGAGACCAGGTAGCGGGCGGCGCCGAGCTCGGGCAGCACGCGTTCCAGCTGGCCGCCGAACACCCAGGTGATCAGCGCGGCGACGAGGAACCAGCTCGGCGCGACGTACACGGGCACCCCGAAGGGCCGCCCCATGAGCAGCCCGCCCCGGGGCTCCGGCCGCTGGGGGGCGGGGCCCTTGCCTTCGGCGGAGCGGGCGAGGGGGCGGTCGCCGTGGGCGGGGACGGAAGGGTCCGGGCGGTGGTTCGGGTGGCCGGGATCCGGGGCGGCGGCGGGCTGCTGCCGGCGGTTCGGATCACCGGAGCCCGGGGCCGGGGACGGGGCCTGTGCCTTGTGCAGCCGGTCCGGCTCGGGCCGCCCGGCGGCAGAGGCCGACTGCGGGCCGCTGGCGTAGGCGCGGTCGAGGTGCGAGTCGGCCTCCGGCGAACCGCTTTCATCACCCTTGGCGCGGGCGGGTGCCGCGTGCGGAGGGTGGGCATCGGCGCGGTCGGGTGCCGCATGCGGACCATCGGCGTAGGCGCGGTCGGGGTGCGTGTCCGCCTCCGGTGAACCGCCTTCACCACCCCCGGCGCGGGCGGCTGCCGCGTGCGGGCCGTCGACGTCGGCGCGGCCGGGTGCCGACTCCGGTACGTCGGCGTCTGCGCGGGCGGCTGCCGCGTGCGGGCCGTCGGCGTCTGCGCCGTCGGGTGCCGACTCCGGTACGTCGACGTCTGCGCGGGCGGCTGCCGACTCCGGTACGTCGGCGTCTGCGCGGGCGGCTGCCGACTCCGGTACGTCGGCGTCTGCGCGGTCGGGGTGCGTGTCCGCCTCCGGCGGGCGGGGGTTGCGTTGCGCTCGGCGGGGGCGGGGGCCGTGGCGTTCGGGCTCCGCGGGTCCGGCGAAGCACCGTGCCGGTCCGCCGAGTCGTCCTTCGGGGCGTCCGGAGAGGCTGCCGGGGTGCCGGCGGGCGCGGCCGGACCGGTCGGCTCTGGCCCCGGGGCGGGCTGCTCGGGAGCGGAACGGTGCTCGTCCGTGGGCTGTTCGTCGGCGGGGGCCGGGTCGGTGGCCCGGGGCGGGAGCCCCTCGTGGCGCTCGGCCGACTCGTCGTTGCCGGACCGCGGCTGCCCGCGCCCGCCGCTCTCGTCCACCGGTTTCCCCTCGTCGAAGCGTCTCCCGCGCCTGCCGGGCGGGAGGGTCTCGAGTCGATGGTATGCGTCCGTCGGAGTGCGCTCCGCCCCGGCACCCCTGTGTTTCCCGTACGTCGACCTCCTCTCCCGGCTTCCCCCACGGAACGCGGCTGGGTCACTGTCAGTGGCGGGCCGTATGGTCTGGGGCATGGAGACGAGCAGCGAGGGCGCGGCGCCGCCCGGGGGCGGTCCTGCCGCGGCGGCGGATCCGCCGGTCCCGGCCGGGCCCGCGGAGACGGCAGCGCAGACGGCGGCAGAGACACAGACGGTGGCGGAGGCGGCGGCCGAGACCGCCGCCGTGAGCGACCTCGTGACCGGGTCCACCGCCATACCGCCCGCCTCGTTGTCCCCCTCGCGTGCCAGTGACTTCATGCAGTGCCCGCTGCTGTACCGCTTCCGTGTCATCGACCGGCTGCCGGAGAAGCCGAGCGAGGCGGCGACCAGGGGCACGCTGGTGCACGCGGTCCTGGAGCGGCTCTTCGACGCCCCGGCCGCCGAGCGCACGGCGCCCCGGGCGAAGTCGCTGGTCCCGGGCCAGTGGGACCGGCTGCGCGAGTCGCGGCCGGAGGTCGTGGAGCTGTTCGCCGACGATCCGCAGGGCGAGCGGTTGGCGCGCTGGCTGGGCGAGGCGGAGCAGCTCGTCGAGCGCTGGTTCACCTTGGAGGACCCCAGCCGTCTGGAGCCGGCCGAGCGGGAGCTGTTCGTCGAGGCCGAGCTGGAGTCCGGGCTGCGGCTGCGCGGCATCATCGACCGGGTCGACGTGGCCCCCACGGGTGAGGTCCGGATCGTCGACTACAAGACGGGGAAGGCGCCCAGGCCGGAGTACTCCGAGGGCGCCCTGTTCCAGATGAAGTTCTACGCCCTGGTGGTGTGGCGGCTGAAGAACGTGGTCCCCCGGCGGCTCCAGCTGGTCTATCTCGGCAGCGGCCAGGTGCTGACGTACGACCCGGTCCTCGCCGACCTGGAGCGGGTCGAGCGCAAGCTGCTGGCGCTGTGGGAGGCGATCCGGCTGGCCACCGAGACGGGCGACTGGCGGCCGCGTCCCACGAAGCTGTGCGGATGGTGCGACCACCAGGCCCACTGCCCGGAGTTCGGCGGCACTCCCCCGCCGTACCCGCTGCCGGTGCGCGCGGCGGAACTGCCGGCGCAACCGGTGAGGGCGGCTGAGTCCGGCGGGTCCGCGCAGGGCAGAATGGGGCCGGACTAGCGAAGGAGACTTACGTGGCCATCCGCGTCCTACTGGTCGACGACCAGCCCCTGCTGCGTACCGGCTTCCGGATGATCCTGGAGGCCGAGCAGGACATCGCGGTCGTCGGCGAGGCCGGAGACGGCCTCCAGGCGCTCGACCAGGTGCGGGCCCTGCAGCCCGACGTGGTCCTGATGGACATCCGCATGCCGCGGATGGACGGTGTGGAGGCGACCCGGCAGATCACCGGACCCGGGCGGGACGGCCCGGCGAAGGTGCTGGTGCTGACCACCTTCGATCTCGACGAGTACGTGGTCGAGGCACTGCGGGCCGGGGCCAGCGGGTTCCTGCTCAAGGACGCTCCCGCCAACGAGTTGGTGCAGGCCATCCGGGTGGTCGCCTCCGGCGAGGCGATGCTCGCGCCGAGCATCACGCGCCGGCTGCTCGACAAGTACGCCACGCACCTGCCGTCGGGTGAGGAGCCGGTGCCGGACACACTGCACACGCTCACCGACCGTGAGGTCGAGGTGCTGAAGCTGGTGGCGCGCGGGCTGTCCAACGCGGAGATCGCCGCCGATCTGTTCGTCAGCGAGACCACCGTCAAGACACACGTGGGGCATGTGCTCACCAAGCTGGGCCTGCGCGACCGTGTGCAGGCCGCTGTGTACGCGTACGAGAGCGGGCTGGTGCGCCCAGGCGCGCAGTAGGCCAGCGCGCTGGGCATGACAGAAGGGCGCCCCCCGCCGAGCGGGGGGCGCCCTTCTTCACACCTGTGTGTCAGACGTCCTTGCTGAGCTCCCAGAAGCGGAACACCGTCGACGCGTCGAGGCAGTACTCCAGGCCGTAGACGCCGTCGCGGACGACCGCGTACTGCTTGGCCTGCCACACCGGCAGGACGGGGAGTTCGTCGGCGACGATGTCCTGCAGTTCCCCGAACTCCTTGTCGGTGGCGGCCCGGTTGGTGAGGGCGGCGGTGCGCGGGATGAGCGAGCCGGTGATCGTGCTGTTGTCGTAGTTGTTGTTCAGCACGTTGCCCTTGCCGAAGAAGGGGCCCGTGAAGTTGTCGGCGTCCGGGTAGTCGGGCACCCAGCCCTTCACGTACACGCCGTACTTGCCGGCGGCGATGTCCTTCTCGTACCGGCCGAAGGGGACGGACTTGACGTCGGCGTCGAACAGGCCGCTGGCGTTGAGCTGGCCGGCGATGGCCTTCAGCTCCTGGTCCGTCGCGGGGCCGTAGCGGGAGGGGGTCGACCACAGGGTCAGCTTCACCTTGCCGGTGATGCCGTCCTCGCGCAGCGCGTCCTGGGCCTTGGACCGGGAGGGGCGGGCCCCGTAGGTGTCGAAGAAGGCCGTGTTGTGGCCCGCGATACCGGCCGGGATGATGGAGTACAGCGGGGTCGCGGTGCCCTGGTAGACGTCCTTGATGAGGGCCTCGCGGTCGAGCAGGTGGGCGATGGCCTTGCGGACGCCGAGCTTCCCGGCGACCGGGTCGTCCATGTTGAACACCAGGTGCTGTACCTCGGCGCTGCTGCCCTCGACGACCTCGACGCCACTGCCGTCGCCGGCCTTCTCGGTGTCCGAGATGTCGCCCGCGGTGAGACCGCGGTAGGCGATGTCGACGTCCCCGTCCTGGATGGCCTGCTTCAGGGCCGTCTGGTCGCCGTCGAAGAACTTGAGCGTCACGCCGGTGTTGTTCACCTTGGCGGTGCCCTTGTAGTGCTCGTTGACGGAGAAGACCGCCTGCCCGTCGTCGAACGAGTCGAGCTGGTAGGGGCCGGAGCCGACCGCCTTGCCGTCCTTGCGGAGCCCGTCGGCGTCGTACTGGCCGTGGGCGACGATGGAGCCGGCACCGGAGGCGATCTTGCTCGGGAAGGTGGCGTCGGCCGTGTTGAGGCGGAATACCACCGTCTTCTCGTCCGGCGTCTCGACCTTGTCCAGCATGGGGAACATGATCGCGGGCCCGTCGGGGTCGTTGATCTTCAGCATGCGGTCGAAGGAGAACTTGACGTCCTCGGAGGTGAGCTCGTCACCGTTGCTGAACTTGAGCCCGTCCTTCAGCGTGCACGTGTAGACCGTGGTCTGCGTGTCGTTGAACGCGCACCTCTCGGCGGCCTCCGGCTGCGGTTCCGTGGCGCCCTTGGGGAAGCTGAGCAGGGACTGGAAGACGTTGTTGAACAACAGCCAGGAGCCGGGGTCGTAGCCGGAGGCCGGGTCCGTGGCCAGGACGTCGTCGGACATCCCCACCACCACGTTGGAGCCGCCCCCCGCGGCGTCTCCGCTCTCCGTGCCACAGCCGGTCAGCAGTCCGGAGGCGAGCCCCGCCACGATGGGCAGGACCGGCCACTGGTTGCGTATGTTCACGTGTGTGCCTTGTCGTCGGTTCTCGAGAACTCCCGGAGCATGTCCCCGGCTCCGGGGCACGGTTCTCCGGGGCCGCGGTCACAGGCCCCGGGGATCCAGCGGGTCCGTCAGCCGCTCACACCCCGCCCGAGCTCCCACAGCTGGAGCGTCGAGGCGGAGTTGAGCGCGTAGGCGGTACCCGTGATGTCGTCGCGGGCGGCGACGTACTGCTTGCCCTGCCAGAGCGGCAGCACCGGCACGTCACCGGCGACGATGTCCTGAATGTCCGTCAGGCTGGAGGCGGCGGACAGCCGGTCCGCCTCACGGCGGGACTCCGGGATCAGGGTGTTGCGGATCTGGCTGTTGTCGTACGGCGAGCCGAGCGTGTTGTCCGCGTCGAGGAACGGCGCGAGGAAGTTGTCGGCGTCCGGGAAGTCCGGGAACCAGCCCATGCCGTAGACGTCGTACTCGCCCTTCTTCTCGGCCGGGCGGAACGTGTCCCACGGGGTGCCCTTGATGCCGACGTCGAACAGGCCGCTGGAGTTCAGCTGGTCGCGCAGGACCTCGAACTCCTTCTTGGTGGCCGGGCCGTAGTGGTCGGTCGTGTAGTGCAGCGTGAGCTTCACCGGCGTGGTGATGTTCGCCTGGTTGAGCAGGGAACGGGCCTTGGTGACGTTCGGCTCGCCGTACTTGTTGAAGAACGAGTTGGAGTGGCCGGTGACAGTGGCCGGGACCAGCGAGTACAGCGGCTCGGCCTGGGAGCCGTAGACCTTGGAGACCAGTTCGCTGCGGTTGACGACCTGGGCCATCGCCTGACGCACGGCCTTGGACTTCACCGTCGGGGCGTCGGTGTTGAAGCCCAGGTAGCGGATCTCCAGGCCGGGCATCTCGACGAGGTCGACGCCGGAGTCCGCGTCGCCCGAGAGCTCGCGGATCTGATCCGGCGACATGGTGCGGGTCATCAGGTCGATGTCGCCCTTGTCCAGCGCCTTGCCCATGGCGTCGGCGTCCTTGAAGGAGACCATGTCGACCTTGTCGTTGTTCACCTCGAGGGTCCCCTTGTAGTCGGGGTTCTTGGTGAACTCGGCCTTGACCAGCTCGCCGTTGTCGACGTCGGCCTTGAGGGTGTACGGGCCGGAGCCCTCCAGGTCGAAGCCGTCGCGCAGCTTGTTCTTCGGGTAGTCGTCGGGGTCGACGATGCCGGCGACCGGGGTCGACAGCTTGAACGGGAAGGTCGCGTCGGCGGTCTTGAGGTGGAAGATGACCTCGCGGTCGCCCTGCGTCTCGACGGTGTCGATGGTGGACAGCAGCGCGAACACGCCGCTGTCGGCCTTGAGGGAGCGCGCGCGGTCGATGGAGTACTTCACATCGGCCGCGGTGACAGCGTTGCCGTTGGCGAACTTCAGGCCGTCGCGCAGGGTGCAGGCGTAGCGCTCGTTGCCGGTGTCGGTGAAGCCGCATCGTTCGGCGGCCTCCGGTACCGGCTCGCCCTCGCCGCGCGGCTGGATCATCAGGGTCTGCACGGTCTGGCGCAGGATGTTCCAGGTGCCGACGTCGTAGGCGTACGCCGGGTCGAGGGGCGCGGGGGCGTCCTTCGAGGCGGTGAACCGGTCCGTGGTGCCGACGACGATCGCGCCGCTGTCGCCGCTCCCGCTGTCGGACCCGCCGCAGGCGGCGAGCACCGGCGCGAGCAGGCCGATCACGGCCGGCAGCACCAAAGTCTTGCGGTTCATGCTCGAGTTTCTCCAGAGCTGTCGACTCCGTGTACCCGGCATGCAGGGGTGGCGCAGCGGATCACGGGGGTGGGGCGATGTTCTCGCAACGAGATTAGTCCGGACCGGCAGGAGGGTTCGCAGCCACCGGAGTTGAGCACCCATCACGCTGCGGAACCGGGCGTGGACAGACCGAAAACCCGACAGCGGAAGCTTTGGTGCAGCGTTCCATCAATCGGGACACAAGGGCACGCCGACAGCCCTGCGGAGGGGTTGCGCAGCACATGCCGGATCGGCTGTCGACCCCGGGCCGGGTGGGGAACGTCACACGCGTAAACGGGTTCGAAGGTATGGGAATTCGCACATCCGGAGGGGTTCGAATTCGCCTTCGGAATTACCGCCCTAACGCCGCTGCACGCTGGGTGAACGGCTAGCGCATTTCCGTCATCAGCCCGTGCAGAAATGTCAGGTCAACCTCTTCCAGGGAGGTGACGACCGTGCGGCGCAGGGCCGGGGCGATGGGAGCCACGGAGGGCACGGCCACGACGTGGCAGCCCGCTGCCTCGGCGGCGGCGACCCCGGTCGCGGTGTCCTCGATGACGGCGCACCGGGCCGGGTCCGCGCCGAGTCCGACGGCGGCGGCGAGGTACGGATCGGGGTGGGGCTTGGTGCGCGGCACCTCGTCACCGGCCACGGTGAGGCTGAAGTGGTGGGCGCCGAGCGACGTCAGCACCCGGTCGATGATGCGCCGGTGCGAGGCCGAGACCAGGGCGGTGGGGATCTCGTACTCGTACAGCTCGGCGAGCAGCCGTCCGGCGCCCGGCATCAGCGGCAGGGCGCGGCCGATGCGGTCTTCGAAGCCGTCGTTCAGGAGCTCGGTGAGTTCGGCGAGGGTGATGTCGGCACCGGTGGCCTCGATGAGGAAGCCCGCGCTGCGGGTCATGGGGCCGCCGACCACGACATGCCGCCAGGACTCGTCGAGCGTGTGGCCGAGGGAGGCGAAGACCTCGGCCTCGACGTCCCACCAGAAGCCCTCGGTGTCCACCAGGGTGCCGTCCATGTCGAGGAGTACCGCCTGAAGGGCGGAGTCTTCGGCCGTGCGTGTTCCGAGCGCGGGGACCGTACTGGTCATCCACGTACCTCCTTGAGGGACGTTCAGGCCGGTTCCCACGAGGGGAACCGGCCTGCGGTGGACCGACCAGTCTACGTCGTGCGCGGTCGAAGCGCCTCTTTTGGCCCGTGTGCCCGGTGGGGCCGCTCAGCGGGCGTTGAAGTACTTGGCTTCCGGATGGTGGATCACGATGGCGTCCGTGGACTGCTCGGGGTGCAGCTGGAACTCCTCGGACAGCTGGACGCCGATGCGCTCCGGCTGGAGCAGGTCGGCGATCTTGGCGCGGTCCTCCAGGTTGGGGCAGGCGCCGTAACCGAGGGAGAAGCGGGCACCGCGGTACTTCAGCTCGAACATGCCCTGCATCTCGTTCGGGTCCTCGCCGGCGAAGCCGAGTTCGGAACGCACGCGCGCGTGCCAGTACTCGGCGAGCGCCTCGGCCAACTGCACGGACAGCCCGTGCAGTTCGAGGTAGTCGCGGTAGGCGTTGGCCTCGAAGAGCCGCGCGGTCTCCTCACCGATGCGCGAGCCGACGGTGACGACCTGGAGGCCGACGACGTCCGTCTCGCCGGACTCCTCCGGCCGGAAGAAGTCGGCCAGGCACAGGCGGCGGCCCCGGCGCTGGCGCGGGAAGGTGAAGCGGGTGCGCTCGTTGCCCTGCTCGTCGAGGATGATCAGGTCGTCGTCCTTGGAGACACACGGGAAGTAGCCGTAGACCACGGCCGCCTCCAGCATGTTCTCCGTCTGGAGCCGGTCCAGCAGGCCGCGCAGCCGGGGCCGGCCCTCGCTCTCGACGAGTTCCTCGTAGGACGGGCCCTCACCGGTGCGGGCCTGCTTGAGGCCCCACTGGCCCTTGAACAGGGCGCCCTCGTCGAGCCAGCTCGCGTACTCCTTGAGCTGGATGCCCTTGATCACGCGGGTGCCGCGGAAGGGCGGCTCGGGCACGGGGTTGTCGATGGCGACGTCGGAGCGGACGTGCCCCTCCTCGGGGCGCTCCTCCTCGACGGCCGGGGCCGCTGCCCTGACCCGGCGCTGCTTGAGCTCGGGCAGCTTCGCGCCGGGCACGCCCCGCTTGACGCCGATGAGGGCGTCCATCAGGCGCAGGCCCTCGAAGGCGTCGCGGGCGTAGCGGACCTCGCCCTGGTAGATCTCGTGCAGGTCCTGCTCGACGTAGGCCCGGGTGAGGGCGGCGCCGCCGAGGATCACCGGGTAGCCGGAGGCCAGGCCGCGCTGGTTCAGCTCCTCCAGGTTCTCCTTCATGATCACCGTGGACTTGACCAGGAGACCGGACATGCCGATGACGTCGGCCTTGTGCTCCTCGGCGGCTTCCAGGATCGCGGAGACCGGCTGCTTGATGCCGAGGTTGACGACGTTGTAGCCGTTGTTGGACAGGATGATGTCGACGAGGTTCTTGCCGATGTCGTGCACGTCGCCGCGGACGGTGGCGAGCACGATGGTGCCCTTGCCGGCCTCGTCGGTCTTCTCCATGTGCGGTTCGAGGTGGGCGACGGCCGTCTTCATGACCTCGGCGGACTGCAGGACGAACGGCAGCTGCATCTGGCCGGAGCCGAACAGTTCGCCGACGACCTTCATGCCGTCCAGCAGGGTCTCGTTGACGATGTCGAGGGCGGGACGCTCCTGGAGGGCCTCGTCGAGGTCGGCCTCCAGGCCGTTCTTCTCGCCGTCGATGATGCGGCGCTTGAGGCGCTCGTCCAGCGGCAGGGCGGCCAGTTCCTCGGCCCTGCCGGCCTTGAGGGACTTGGCGGTGGCGCCCTCGAACAGCTGCATGAGCTTTTGCAGCGGGTCGTAGCCCTCGGCGCGGCGGTCGTGGATGAGGTCCAGCGCCGTCTGGACCTCCTCCTCGCTGAAGCGGGCGATCGGCAGGATCTTCGACGCGTGCACGATCGCGGAGTCCAGGCCCGCCTTGACGCACTCGTCGAGGAAGACGGAGTTCAGCAGGATGCGGGCGGCCGGGTTGAGGCCGAAGGAGATGTTGGACAGGCCCAGCGTGGTCTGTACCTTCGGATGGCGCCGCTTCAGCTCGCGGATGCCCTCGATGGTGGCGATGCCGTCCTTGCGGGACTCCTCCTGACCGGTGCAGATGGTGAAGGTCAGGCAGTCGACGAGGATGTCCTCCTCGTGGATGCCCCAGTTTCCGGTCAGGTCGTCGATGAGCCGTTCGGCGATCTCGACCTTCTTCTCGGCGGTGCGGGCCTGGCCCTCCTCGTCGATGGTCAGCGCGATGAGGGCGGCGCCGTGCTCCTGGGCGAGTGCGGTGACCTTGGCGAAGCGGGACTCGGGGCCGTCGCCGTCCTCGTAGTTAACCGAGTTGATCACCGCGCGGCCGCCGAGCTTCTCCAGACCGGCCCGGATGACGTCGACCTCGGTGGAGTCCAGCACGATGGGCAGGGTGGAGGCGGTGGCGAAGCGGCCGGCCAGCTTCTCCATGTCGGCGACGCCGTCGCGGCCAACGTAGTCCACGCACAGGTCGAGCATGTGCGCGCCCTCGCGGATCTGGTCGCGGGCCATCTCCACGCAGTCGTCCCAGCGGCCGTCCAGCATGGCGTCGCGGAACTTCTTCGAGCCGTTGGCGTTGGTGCGCTCGCCGATGGCCAGGTAGGAGGTGTCCTGCCGGAACGGCACCGACTGGTACAGGGAGGCCGCGCCCGGCTCGGGCTGCGGGCTGCGCTCGGTCGGGGCGACGTCCCGGACGCGCTCCGCCAGCAGGCGCAGGTGCTCGGGTGTGGTGCCGCAGCAGCCGCCGACCAGGGAGAGGCCGTAGTCCCGGACGAAGGTGCCCTGCGCCTCGGCCAGCTCGGGCGCGGTCAGCGGGTAGTGGGCGCCGTCCTTGGTCAGCACCGGCAGGCCCGCGTTGGGCATGCAGGACAGCGGGATGCGCGAGTGCCGGGACAGGAAGCGCAGGTGCTCGCTCATCTCGGCCGGGCCCGTGGCGCAGTTCAGGCCGATCATGTCGATGCCGAGCGGCTCCAGCGCGGTCAGGGCCGCGCCGATCTCGGAGCCGAGCAGCATGGTGCCGGTCGTCTCGACGGTCACCGAGACGATCAGGGGTACGGACAGGCCGGTGGCCTCCATGGCCCTGCGGGCGGCGATGACGGAGGCCTTGGTCTGGAGCAGGTCCTGCGTGGTCTCCACGAGCAGCGCGTCGGCGCCGCCGGCGAGCAGGCCCTCGGCGTTCTGCTGGTAGGCGTCCCGGATGGCGCCGAAGGTGGTGTGGCCGAGGGTGGGCAGCTTGGTGCCGGGTCCCATCGAGCCGAGCACCCAGCGCTGCTGTCCGGTGCTGCGGGTGAACTCGTCGGCCACCTCGCGGGCGATCCGGGCGCCGGCCTCGGACAGCTCGGTGACGCGCTCGGGGATGTCGTACTCGCCGAGGGCGGTGAGGTTGGCGCCGAAGGTGTTGGTCTCCACGCAGTCCACACCGACGTCGAAGTATTCGGAGTGGACCGAACGGACGATGTCCGGGCGCGTCAGGTTGAGGATCTCGTTGCAGCCCTCGAGATTCTCGAAGTCCTCGAGCGTGGGGTCCTGCGCCTGGAGCATGGTGCCCATGGCTCCGTCGGCCACGACCACGCGGGTGGCCAGGGCTTCTCGGAGCGCGGACACGCGGGTCCGGCTGTCTGCGGAAGGGGTCGGCGGCAACGAGGCCATGAAAAGGGCTCCCTCGGATGCGACGGCTGTCGGCTTTGCGGTTCCCGGACAGCCGGCGGGCATCCGGGAAGGGCGCACCGCGCCAGCGTAACCGGGAGGGGGCTCGGATGGGCACCGCGTCCACGGGCCGGACTTCCATGGCGCCGGGACGGCCGCGGGCGACGCATCGGTCACCGGTGGCACAACAAATGGCGACCGGCCATTAGCGAGAGGTCGGCAACGACCGGTAGTGTTCGGCATTGCCGAACGAGGGCTCTGGGCCCGGCTCGTCGGCGGTCTAAGGGGACGGAGGCAGTACGGCGATGGCACGGAACATCCAGTCGCTCGAACGGGCGGCCGCGATGCTGCGGCTGCTCGCGGGCGGCGAGCGGCGGCTC
Source organism: Streptomyces hawaiiensis (assembly GCF_004803895.1). NCBI lineage: Bacteria > Bacillati > Actinomycetota > Actinomycetes > Kitasatosporales > Streptomycetaceae > Streptomyces > Streptomyces hawaiiensis. The sequence goes on from NZ_CP021978.1 coordinate 1,851,670, forward strand.
GGCCTGTCGGACATCGCCTCGTCGCTGGGCCTGGCCAAGGGCACCGCCCACGGCATCCTGCGCACCCTCCAGCAGGAGGGCTTCGTGGAGCAGGACGACGCCTCCGGGCGCTACCAGCTGGGCGCGGAGCTGCTGCGCCTGGGCACCACCTACCTCGATGTGCACGAGCTGCGGGCACGCGCCCTGGTGTGGACCGACGACCTGGCCCGTTCCAGTGGCGAGAGTGTCTACCTGGGGGTCCTGCACCAGCAGGGCGTGCTGATCGTGCACCACGTCTTCCGGCCCGACGACAGCCGGCAGGTCCTGGAGATCGGGGCCATGCAGCCGCTGCACTCCACGGCCCTGGGCAAGGTGCTGTCCGCCTACGACCCGGTGGCGCACAGCGAGGCCCTGGAGGCCGACCGCAAGGCGTTCACCGACCGGACGGTGTGCGAGCCGGAGGGCTTCGAGCACATCCTGGACGTGACCCGCGCGCGCGGGTACGCGGCGGACGTGGAGGAGACCTGGGAGGGCGTCGCCTCGCTCGCGGCGCCCATCCACGACCGCCGGCGCATGCCGGTGGGCGCGGTCGGCATCACCGGCGCCGTGGAGCGACTGTGCCGGCCCGACGAAGAGCGAGCGCTGCGGCCCGAGCTGATCGCGGCGGTCCGGGACTGCGCCCGCGCGGTCTCCCGGGACCTGGGCGCCGGGCGGTTCTGAGAGCACACCACCGGACCGGGGCGCCGTACGGCGTTCCGGTCCTCGGCATGTCCGCGCTCACCTGCGGCAAAGATCCATAAGTACGGCTCGATCAGTAACGATCGTGTTTTCGGCAACAGAGCTCTTGACGTGCTCGTAACCCCGAAGCAAGACTCCCGTCCATCGGTCGACATTGTCGAACAGCTACCGGCAATACGCGCTAGAGTGTGACAACGCCAGGCCGGTATCGCACTTCACCCCTGGACGAAGGACAAAGGAGTCGCGGGTGTCCAGCTCCGACATCTTCATCGGCGAGACCATCGGTACCGCCATACTCATCCTGCTCGGCGGCGGCGTCTGCGCCGCCGTCACGCTCAAGGCTTCCAAGGCCCGCAACGCCGGCTGGCTCGCCATCACCTTCGGGTGGGGCTTCGCGGTGCTCACGGCCGTATACACCTCGGCGCCGCTGTCCGGCGCGCATCTGAACCCGGCCGTCACCCTCGCCCTCGCGATCAAGGACGGCGACTGGAAGAACGTCCCGGTCTACTGGGCCGGACAGATCCTCGGCGCCATGATCGGCGCGGCCCTGGTCTGGATCGCCTACTACGGCCAGTTCCACGCCCACCTCACCGACCGCGAGATCGTCGGCGGTCCCGGTGCGCAGGACACCACGGCCAAGGCCGTCGAGGCCCGGGAGAAGGGCGCCGGCCCCGTGCTGGGCGTCTTCTCCACCGGCCCCGAGGTCCGGGTCGCCTGGCAGAACGTCGCGACGGAGATCATCGGCACCATCGTGCTGGTGCTCGCCGTGCTCACGCAGGGCCTGAACGACAAGGGCAACGGCCTGGGCACCCTGGGCGCCCTGATCACCGCGCTCGTCGTGGTCTCCATAGGCCTGTCCCTCGGCGGTCCGACGGGGTACGCGATCAACCCGGCCCGTGACCTCGGTCCGCGGATCGTGCACGCCCTGCTGCCGCTGCCCAACAAGGGCGGCTCCGACTGGGGCTACGCCTGGGTCCCCGTGGTGGGTCCGCTGATCGGCGGCGCCATCGCGGCAGGCATCTACAACGTCGCATTCGCCTAGGAGCGATCCTCGCGCCCGAAGCGAAACTTCCAGCACGCGCCGTACGTAAAGCCCCTTAAACCCGGAATTACCAGGAGCACACTGTGACCGACGCGCACACCGCCGGCCCTTTCATCGCCGCCATCGACCAGGGCACCACCTCCAGCCGCTGCATCGTCTTCGACCGGGACGGCCGGATCGTCTCCGTCGACCAGAAGGAGCACGAGCAGATCTTCCCGAAGCCGGGCTGGGTCGAGCACAACGCCAACGAGATCTGGACCAACGTCCAGGAGGTCGTCGCCGGGGCCATCCAGAAGGCCGGCATCACCCGCGACGACATCAAGGCCATCGGCATCACCAACCAGCGCGAGACCACCGTTCTGTGGGACAAGAACACCGGTGAGCCCGTCCACAACGCCATCGTCTGGCAGGACACCCGCACCGACGCCCTGTGCCGCGAGCTCGGCCGCAACGTCGGCCAGGACCGCTTCCGCCGCGAGACGGGCCTGCCGCTGGCCTCCTACTTCGCCGGTCCGAAGGCCCGCTGGCTGCTCGACAACGTCGACGGTCTCAAGGAGCGCGCCGAGGCGGGCGACATCCTCTTCGGCACCATGGACAGCTGGGTCATCTGGAACCTGACCGGCGGTGCCGACGGCGGCAAGCACGTCACGGACGTCACCAACGCCTCGCGCACCATGCTCATGAACCTGCACACCATGCAGTGGGACGACAAGATCTGCGAGTCCATCGGCGTCCCGAAGCAGATCCTGCCCGAGATCCGCTCCTCCGCCGAGGTCTACGGCGAGATCACCGGCGGCAAGCTGGGCGACCTGCTCGGCGGCATCCCGGTCGCCTCCGCGCTCGGCGACCAGCAGGCGGCCCTGTTCGGCCAGACCTGTTTCGCCGAGGGCGAGACCAAGTCGACCTACGGCACCGGCACCTTCATGGTGATGAACACCGGTGACAAGATCATCAACTCCTACAGCGGCCTGCTGACCACCGTCGGCTACAAGATCGGCGACCAGAAGACGGTCTACGCCCTCGAAGGCTCGATCGCCGTCACCGGTTCGCTGGTGCAGTGGATGCGCGACCAGATGGGCCTGATCTCCACCGCCGCGGAGATCGAGACTCTCGCCCTGTCGGTCGAGGACAACGGCGGCGCCTACTTCGTGCCGGCCTTCTCCGGCCTGTTCGCCCCGTACTGGCGCTCCGACGCCCGCGGTGTGATCGCCGGCCTGACCCGGTACGTCACCAAGGCGCACCTGGCGCGTGCCGTCCTGGAGGCCACCGCCTGGCAGACGCGCGAGATCGCCGACGCCATGACGAAGGACTCCGGCGTGGAGCTGGCCGCCCTGAAGGTCGACGGCGGCATGACCTCCAACAACCTGCTGATGCAGACGCTCGCCGACTTCGTGGACGCCCCCGTGGTGCGCCCGATGGTCGCCGAGACCACCTGCCTCGGCGCCGCCTACGCCGCCGGTCTCGCCGTCGGCTTCTGGAACAGCACCGACGACCTGCGCGCCAACTGGCGGCGGGCCGCCGAGTGGACCCCCCGCATGGACGCGGAGACCCGCGCCCGTGAGTACAAGAGCTGGCTCAAGGCCGTCGAGCGGACCATGGGCTGGCTCGAGGACGAGGAGTAAGAAACAGCATGACCACCAAGTCCACCCTGCAGTCCGTGCCTGCCCTGGGGACGCACCCGGCCTTCGGCTCGAACCCGAGCCGAGCCGAGACCAGGGAGCAGCTCTCCAAGGCGTCGTACGACCTTCTCGTGATCGGCGGCGGCATCCTGGGCATCTCCACCGCCTGGCACGCCGCGCAGTCCGGCCTCAGGGTGGCTCTGGTCGACGCCGGCGACTTCGCCGGCGCCACGTCCTCCGCCTCCTCCAAGCTGCTCCACGGGGGTTTGCGCTACCTGCAGACCGGCGCGGTGAAGCTGGTGGCGGAGAACCACTTCGAGCGCCGTGCGGTCTCTCGCCAGGTGGCTCCCCACCTGGCGAACCCGCTCACGTTCTACCTCCCCGTGTACAAGGGCGGGCCGCACGGCGCGGCGAAGCTCGGCGCGGGCGTCTTCGCCTACTCCGCGCTCTCCGCGTTCGGTGACGGCGTCGGGCACCTGCTCTCGCCGGCCAAGGCCGCGCAGGACGTGCCGGAGCTGCGCACGGAGAACCTCAAGGCCGTGGCCGTCTACGGCGACGACCAGATGAACGACGCCCGCATGGCGCTGATGACGGTCCGCGGGGCCGTCGAGGCGGGGGCGGTCGTCCTCAACCACGCCGAGGTGACCGGCCTGCGCTTCACCCAGGGCCGCGTCACCGGCGCCGAGCTGAAGGACCGCCTGTCCGGCGACGAGTTCGGCGTCAGCGCCCGGCTCGTGCTGAACGCGACCGGCCCCTGGGTCGACCACCTGCGGAAGATGGAGGACCAGAACGCGGCGCCGTCCATCCGCTTGTCGAAGGGCGCGCACCTGGTCCTCAAGCGCACCTCCCCCTGGAAGGCCGCGCTCGCGACCCCGATCGACAAGTACCGCATCACCTTCGCCCTCCCCTGGGAGGACATGCTGCTGCTCGGCACCACCGACGAGGAGTTCGAGGGCGACCCGGCGGATGTCTCGGTCACCGACAAGGACATATCCCAGATCCTCGACGAGGCCGCCTTCTCGGTCCGCGACCAGCAGCTGGACCGCGACCTCATCACGTACGCCTTCGCGGGTCTGCGCGTGCTGCCGGGCGGCCCCGGCAGCACCGCCAAGGCCAAGCGCGAGACGGTGGTCACCGAGGGCCGGGGCGGCATGCTGTCCGTCGCGGGCGGCAAGTGGACCACCTTCCGCCACATCGGCCGGACGATCATGAAGAAGCTGGAGGCGCTGCCGGGCCACCCGCTGGGCGACGACTTCGAGCCGATCAGCGCGCTGCCGAAGAAGCTGCCGCTGCCCGGCATCGCCAACCCGCGCGCGGTCGCCCACCGGCTGCTCACCGACCGGCCGGCGCCCGGCCCGCGCATGGCGGCCGACACGGCCAGGCACCTGGCCACGCACTACGGCTCGCTGGCCTTCGACATCGCCCGCCTGGCCAACGAGAGCCCCGAACTCGCCGAGCGCGTCCACCCCGACGCCCCGGAGATCTGGGCGCAGGTCGTCTGGGCCCGGGACCACGAGTGGGCCGAGACGCAGGACGACGTGCTGCGCCGCCGCACGACGCTGACGATCCGCGGCCTCGCCACCGACGACGTGCGGGCCAAGGTGCAGGACCTGCTCGACAAGAAGTAGCCGCGGGTCCGAGGGGACCTCGTTGCGGAAGGGGCGGCTCCACGCCGACGGAGCCGCCCCTTCCGCGTCCCTCCCCCGCATAATGACCTGAATACGTCGGAGGTCTTAAGCGACAGGGAGGCCGCCATGGCAGTCACCGACGAGGCGATCGAGAAGATCAAGGGGATGATCGTCTCCGGCGCGCTGCGCCCGGGCGACCGGCTGCCCAAGGAGAGCGAACTCGCCGCCGATCTCGGGCTGTCCCGCAACTCCCTGCGGGAGGCCGTGCGCGCCCTGTCGCTCATCCGGATCCTGGACGTACGGCAGGGCGACGGCACGTACGTCACCAGCCTCGACCCGCAACTGCTGCTGGAGGCGCTGAGTTTCGTCGTCGACTTCCACCGCGACGACACGGTCCTGGAGTTCCTGGCCGTACGCCGCATCCTGGAGCCGGCCGCGACCGCGATGGCGGCCGTGCGGATCAGCGAGCAGCAGCTGGACGCGCTGACGGCCCAGCTGGACAAGCTCGGCGAGAACCCGTCCGTGGAGGATCTGGTCGCCTGCGACCTGGAGTTCCACCGGGGCATCGTGCACAGCTCGGGCAACTCCGTGCTGTGCTCGCTGCTCGACGGGCTGTCGGGCCCCACCACCCGGGCCCGGATCTGGCGCGGCCTCACGCAGGAGGACGCCGTCGCCCGCACCCTGCGCGAGCACCGTGCGATCCTCGCCGCCCTGCGCGACCGGGACGCCGAGGCGGCGCGCTCGTGGGCGACCGTGCACATCGCGAGTGTGGAGCAGTGGCTGCGCTCCACGCTGTGACCAGGGCCTCACTGACCGCTCGGAGGAACCCGGGGTGTTCAGGGGCGGATCGCGGGGCAGTGATGGGGGCACTCCCCCTGCAAGGGGGCTGCGGGCGCCCCCGCGGCACGCCGTAAGGTTGGGTGGTCAAGCGAGGGCACGTCGGAAGGAGGCGCTGGGTGATCGAGCTCGAGGGGGTTCCCGAGCTGATCGACCCGGTCATGGTGGCCGCGTTCGAGGGCTGGAACGACGCCGGCGACGCCGCCTCCACCGCGGTCGCGCATCTGGACCGGGAATGGAAGGGCGAGGTGTTCGCGGCGCTGGACGCCGAGGACTACTACGACTTCCAGGTCAACCGCCCGACGGTGTTCATGGAAGCGGGCGTCCGCAAGATCACCTGGCCCACGACCAGGCTGTCGGTGGTCCGCGTCGGCGGTGAGAAGCCGCGTGATCTCGTCCTCGTGAGGGGCATCGAACCGTCCATGCGGTGGCGTTCGTTCTGCAACGAACTGCTGGGCTTCGCGCACGAACTGGGCGTGGAACTGGTGGTGGTGCTGGGCGCGCTGCTCGGTGACACCCCGCACACCCGTCCGGTTCCGATCAGCGGTACGACGTCCGACCCGGACCTGGCCCGCCGCATGGACCTGGAGGAGACCAAGTACGAGGGCCCCACGGGCATCGTCGGCGTCCTCCAGGAGGCGTGCACGCACGCGGGCGTCCCGGCCGTCTCGCTGTGGGCGGCGGTGCCGCACTACGTGTCGCAGCCGCCGAACCCGAAGGCCACGCTGGCCCTGCTGAACCGCCTGGAGGACCTGATCGACGTGCGCATCCCGCTGGGCGAGCTGCCCGAGGACGCGCGCGCCTGGCAGGTCGGCGTGGACCAGCTGGCCGCCGAGGACAGCGAGGTAGCCGAGTACGTCCAGTCGCTGGAGGAGGCCCGGGACACCGCCGAGCTGCCGGAGGCGTCCGGCGAGGCGATCGCCCGGGAGTTCGAGCGCTATCTGCGGCGCCACGACGGCGGCGGGCCGCCCGCGGCCGGCGGTCACGCCACGGCGGACGGCAGCGACAGCACGTCGTACCTGCGGGACAACCCCAGTGGCCGCACGCGCCCGCCGAAGCCGGGCACGGACGACGACGAGTCGTCGGAGGACTGAGGCACCGCACGAACACCCGAGGGGCGTCTCCCGGCCGGGAGACGCCCCTCGGTCTACTTCTCGGCTACAGCGCTACGCCCAGCAGCGCGTCCGCCGCCCGGGAGACCACCCCGGGCGCGCCGATGTCCGTGCCGCCGCTCCGCTCCTGGAGCGCGGCCCAGCGGTCGACCGCGGTGAGCGCCGCCGGGGCGTCCAGGTCGTTGGCGAGGGCTTGGCGGATCTCCTCGACGAGTGCCTCCGCCGGCGGCCCGTCGGGCCGGGACACGGCGGCCCGCCAGCGGCCGAGCCGTGCGACGGCGTCCTGGAGGACCTGGTCGGTCCACTCCCAGTCGGCGCGGTAGTGGTGGGCGAGCAGCGCGAGCCGGATGGCGGCCGGGTCGACGCCGTCGTGCCGCAGCCTGGAGACGAAGACCAGGTTGCCCTTGGACTTGGACATCTTCTCGCCGTTCAGGGCGACCATGCCGGCGTGCACGTACGCCTTGGCCATGGGGAACTCGCCGGTGAGGGCCTGGGCGTGCGAGGCGCCCATCTCGTGGTGCGGGAAGGCGAGGTCGGAGCCGCCGCCCTGGATGTCGAAGCCCATGCCGAGGTGGTCGAGGGCGATGGCCACGCACTCGATGTGCCAGCCGGGCCGTCCGCGCCCGAGCGAGCCGCCGTCCCAGCTGGGCTCGCCCTCGCGGGCCGCCATCCACAGCATCGGGTCGAGGGGATTCTTCTTGCCGGGGCGGTCCGGGTCGCCGCCGCGCTCGGCGGACAGCAGCCGCATCGCGGCGGCGTCCAGGTTCGAGACCTTGCCGAAGTGCGGGTCGGACTCGACGGAGAAGTAGACGTCCCCGTCCAGTTCGTAGGCCGCGCCGGCGTCCCGGAGCCGCTCGACGAGCGGGACGATCCCGGGTATGGCCTCGACGGCGCCTATGTACTGCCGCGGCGGCAGCATCCGCAGGGCCGTCATGTCCTCGCGGAAGAGGGCGGTCTCCTTCTCGGCGAGTGCGGCCCAGTCGAGGCCGTCGCGCTGCGCCCGCTCCAGGAGCGGGTCATCGACGTCGGTGACGTTCTGGACGTAGTGAACCTGCCGCTTGGTGTCGAGCCACACGCGCTGCACGAGGTCGAACGCGTTGTAGGTCGCCGCGTGTCCCAGGTGCGTGGCGTCGTACGGGGTGATGCCACAGACGTAGATACGGGCGACGGGACCGGGGTCGAGGGTGACGAGACCGCCGGTCGCGGTGTCGTGGATCCTCAGGTCGCGGCCCTGACCAGGCAGGGCGGGGACCTCGGAAGCGGGCCAGGCATGCATGCCCTGAGCCTAACCGGACTGAAGTTCCATATACGAATGGGAGCGGGCCACACGGCCGAGAAGGCGCTCTTGCGGTGCTCGGGCGACTGTGCTGCTACACGGGCGGCCAGGGAATCGCCGGCCACTCCCCGCTGGGCTCGGGGTGGGTCCCCGAGGCCAGCAGCGCGGCGACTCGCGCGCGGGTGGCGTCGATCTCCGCGCCGGTGATCAGCGGTTCGAGCCGCGCGGTGAGCGTCCCGCCCTCGGCCAGGCCCTTCCTGAGGCCTTCGAGGACGTCGGCGGCCTCCTGGGTGAGGGGCTCTCCCGCCCATCCCCACAGCAGGGTCCGCAGCTTGTTCTCGGCGTTGAAGGTCACCCCGTGGTCGATGCCGAACAACCGCCCGTCCCCGGTGGGCAGCAGGTGCCCGCCCTTGCGGTCGGCGTTGTTGATGACCGCGTCGAGGACCGCGAGCCGCCGCAGCCGTTCGTCGTCGGCGTGCACGAGCAGCGCGGTGCGCCCCTGGCCGACCTCGGCGAAGCCGATCGCCTTCCAGCCCGGCTCGGGTTCCTCGCCGTCGACCAGGGCGAGCAGTTCCGCCTCGGGCGCCACCTCGACCCACAGCTGGCACATGCCCTCGCCGTAGGGGCCGTCGCGCAGCACGGTGGGCGGCACGAGGCCCCAGCCGGTCGCCTCGCAGACCTCGTACGCGGCGACCTCGCGCTGGGCCAGCGTCCCGTCCGGGAAGTCCCACAGGGGCCGCTCCCCCGCGACCGGCTTGTAGACACAGGCCGCGTCCTCGCCGTCGTACGACACCGTGCAGTACAGGGCCGCGTTGGAGGCCTCACGGATGCGTCCGCGCACGGTCAGTTCGCCCCGGGCGAGCAGCTCGGCGGCGTCCGGTGGAGGTGTCACGCTCCGCGGCGGTATCCGTTCTGGCGCGGACATACGTGTCCTTCCGGGTCGAGCGGGAGGCTGCACAGCGGGCACGGCGGCCGCCCGGCGTTGACGACGTCGAGAGCGCGCTTGGCGAAGGCCCTGGCCTGCGCGCCGGTGAGCCGGACCCGCAGCATCGGGGGCCCGTTCTCCTCGTCCTGGAGCAGCTGCTCCTCGGCCTCGGCGAGGTCCTCCTCGGATTCCGCGTCGAGCTCCACGAGCGCCTGCGCCTCGACGATCATGAGCTGCTCGTCGCCGTCCCAGGCGAGCGCCATGGTGCCGACCCGGAACTCCTCCTCGATGGGGGTGTCCAGCGGGGCGGTGTCGGTGTCCGACGGTGCGACGGCGGGGACGTGGGCGCTGCCGCCGCTACGGCGTACGACCTCGTCGAGCAGTTCGTCCATGCGTTCGGCGAGCGCGGCGACCTGGGTCTTCTCCAGGGCCACGCTGGTCACCCGGGAGCCGGCGGAGGCCTGGAGGAAGAACGAACGGCGCCCGGGCAGTCCGACCGTACCGGCTACGAAACGCTCCGGATGGTCGTAGAGGAACACCTGACGGGACACGTCCTGTCTCCATTGGAATCGTGGGAACCGTGTGACCACGGCACTGCTGCGACCGCTTCACCCTACTGCGGCGAACGATCACGGTGCGCCCGCACCACCCCCGACTTCGGCCTCGCCGCCCGGCGGTTCCTCGCGCGGCACGAGGGTCGTGAAGTCGCCGGTGTCGCCGAGCCGGACGAGAAACGGACGCAGTCGTGTGTAGCGGATCGCGGTGATGGAACACGGTTCGACGGAAATCCGCTGGAAGAGGTCCAGGTGAAGTCCGAGTGCGTCCGCGACGAGCGACTTGATGATGTCGCCGTGCGAGCACATCAGGTAGACGGCGTCGGCTCCGTGGTCGCGCTCCACGCGCGCGTTCCACTCGCGTACGGCCTCGGCGGCGCGCGTCTGCATGGCCCGCATGGACTCCCCGCCGGGGAACGCCGCCGCGGAGGGGTGCGCCTGCACCACCTCCATCAGGGGCTCGTCCGTCAGCTCGGCGAGCTTGCGGCCGGACCAGTCGCCGTAGTGGCACTCGCCGATGCGCTCGTCGGTGTGCGGGCTCAGGTCCGGCCGGGCCTCGAGCAGCGGCCGGATGGTTTCCCGGCAGCGTTGGAGCGGGCTGGTGACGATTTCGGCGAGGGGCAGTTCGGCCAGCCGCCCGGGGAGCGCGGCGGCCTGCGCGGCGCCGCGCTCGTCGAGGGCGACACCGGGCGTCCAGCCGGCGAGCAGTCCCTCTGTATTGGCGGTGGAGCGTCCGTGCCTGACCAGGATCAGCGTGGGCATGCGGTCCAGCGTAGGCGCACGCGCGCGTACGGTGTTGTTCGAGTGACGGGAGACTCGCTTCGTGATCGTCGACTGTGCCATCTACCGCGAGGGACAGCGGACGGAAGGGCCCGAGGACCTCTCCGACGCCCTGGGTGAGGCCCGCACGGCGGGCGGGTTCGTGTGGATCGGGCTGCACGAGCCGACGGAAGGCGAATTCGACCATGTGACCCGGGAATTCGGGCTGCACCCGCTGGCCGTCGAGGACGCCCTCAAGGCCCACCAGCGACCCAAGCTGGAGGTGTACGACGACTCGCTCTTCGTGGTGCTCAAGCCGGTGGCGTACGAGCCGCAGAGCGACACCGTCTCCTCCGGCGAGATCATGATCTTCCTGGGCGACTCGTTCGTGGTGACCGTCCGGCACGGCGAGGGCTCCCCGCTCAAGGCCGTGCGCCACCGGCTGGAGCAGGAGCCGGAGCTGCTCGTCAAAGGCCCCACGGCCGTGCTGTACGCGGTCGCCGACGCCACGGTCGACCACTATCTGGACGTGGCGACCGAGTTGCAGACCGACCTGGAGGGGCTGGAGGCCGAGGTGTTCTCGCCGGACGGCGGGGGCTCACGGAACACGGCGTCCCGGATCTACGACTTCAAGAGGCAGGTCCTGGAGTTCCGCCGGGCGACCGGCCCGCTGGCCCCGCCGATGAGCCGGCTGGCGGGCACGGCGTCGTCCGGGGTGACCGTGCCGTTCGTGGACGACCGGGCCCGGCCGTTCTTCCGCGACGTCAGCGACCACCTCACGCGCGTGAACGAGTCCGTGGAGAACCTGGACCGGCTGGTGTCGGACATTCTCTCGGCGCACCTGGCGCAGATGAGCGTCCGGCAGAACGACGACATGCGGAAGATCTCCGCGTGGGCGGCCATGGCCGCGATCCCCACGATGCTCGCGGGGATCTACGGCATGAACTTCGAGCACATGCCCGAGCTGCGCTGGGTCTGGTCCTATCCGGCGCTGCTGGTGCTGATGGCCGGGCTGGAGGTGATGGTGTTCCGGCTGTTCAAGCGCCGGGGCTGGCTGTAGAGCGAGCCGGCTCAGGCGAACTCGGGTTCCGGCGACGCGGGACCGCCGAGGGCGTTGCGGCGCTCGGGCGCCGTCAGCGACACCATCCGGCGCCAGCCGCCCATGCGTTCGTACGCGTACATCGCGTGGATGCCCGCCGCGAGCACCGCCGACTTGGCCTTGGACCAGCCGAGGATGCGGCCCATGTGCGCCATGACGGCGAGGCTGACGTCCCGGTAGATCCGGATCTCGGCGTGCGCGCACTCGCGCAGGGTGCGCTGGATGGCCCGGCCGTGGCCCGCGTGGGCGAAGCGCAGCAGTTCCTCGTGGCAGTAGGCGAGGTGGTTGTCCTCGTCGTGGGAGATCTGCTTGACCGCGCGGCCGATGCCGGGGTGGTCGGCGAAGTGCTTGCGGAGCAGGTCCATCTGCTCGGAGGCGCGCTGCTCGGTGACCCTGCTGTGCGAGAGGTAGGTGACGATGTCCTGGACCGTGAGCCGCTCGTCGCGCTTGAGCTGCTCGTGGGCGAGGCCGATGCCGTTCTTCTCCAGGAGCATGGTGTAGTCGGTCTCCGGCGGGACCGGGACGGGGTCGAGGCCGCGCTTCTTCATCAGCGCGTTGAAGATCCGGCCGTGCTTGTCCTCGTCGGCGCCGTGCCGGCTGATCTTGGGGGCGAGTTCACGTTCGGTCTCGGGCACGAGCGCGGCGATACGGGCGTTCTCCCAGCCGCCCTGGGACTCACCGCTCGCGGCGATGGAGCAGAACAGGGCGAAGGACTCGTCGTTGTCGAGGATCTCCTGGAACAGACTCTTGGCCGAAAGCATCGTGGGCACCTCTCCCGCGCGCGCGTGGGCGTACTGCGGCATTCCGCAGGTTTCCGCGAAGACCGAGTCAAGTGCGGGGTGGAGGGCAGTGCAACAGGTGTGAGGGACAACTCCGCCGAATGGAGGACCCGGGGACGTGTGTGCCGGGTCCGGCACACACGCTCCGCCGTAACCCCCGGGGGCCCGGCGCGTTGTTCCGCGTGACGGCCGTGGCGGGGAAGACCCCCGAGCCCCCACCACGGCCGCTGAAACCTCTCGGGCCCGTCCGATGATCGCCGCCGCCCGCCCTTCGGGCTGGCGGCGCGGCGTCCGGTGCGTGGTGAGGGGGTGCCCCCTCCTCGCGGAGCTTGGCGGAGTGCCGGGCGTCGGGGGCAGGCGCCACTTTCACAACAGGCCCTGCGGCGTCCGGCGCGGCGAGTGGGCGCACCCCGCGTCGCGCGGCAGGCGGACTTTGCGGGGAGCCCCTAGGCGAGCCCGGCGCGTTCCAGGGCCTCCGTGCCGGCCCTCAGGGACGCGAGCCGCTCGTCGAGCGTGAAGCCCGCGGGCGCGAGGGACAGGGTGGTGACTCCGGCCGCGGCATAGGCCTTCATCCGGTCCGCGATCCGGTCGACGGAACCGAGCAGGGTCGTCTTGTCGATCAGGTCGTGCGGCACGGCGGCCGCGGCGCCCTGCTTGTCGCCGGAGAGGTACTTGCTCTGGATCTCGGCGGCTTCCTGCTCGTAGCCCATGCGCTGGGCGAGCTGGTTGTAGAAGTTCTGCTTGGGACTGCCCATGCCGCCGACGTACAGCGCAGTGTAGGGGCGGAAGGTGTCGGCGAGCGTGGCCACGTCCTTGTCGTCGCCGACGGCGAGCGGCAGGGTCGGGCAGACGTCGAACCCGTCGAGGGTCTTGCCGGCCTTCTCTCGCCCGGCGCGCAGGTGCTTGATCGTCGTGTCCTCGAGGTGCTCGGCGGACGGGAAGATCAGCAGAGCGCCGTCGGCGATCTCGCCGGTCTGCTCGAGGTTCTTCGGGCCGATCGCGGCGATGTACAGCGGGATGTGCTCGCGCTGCGGGTGCACGGTCAGCTTGATCGGCTTGCCCGGGCCGCCGGGCAGGGGCAGCGTCCAGTGCTGTCCCTCGTAGGACAGACGCTCGCGGGTCATGGCCTTGCGGACGATCTCGACGTACTCGCGGGTGCGGGCGAGCGGCTTGTCGAACTTGACGCCGTACCAGCCCTCGGAGACCTGCGGGCCGGAGACGCCGAGGCCGAGGCGGAAGCGGCCGCCGGAAAGGGAGTCGAGGGTGGCTGCCGTCATGGCCGTCATCGCGGGCTGGCGGGCCGGGATCTGGAAGATGGCGGAGCCGACGTCGATGCGCTCGGTCTGGGCGGCGACCCAGCTCAGTACGGTGGCGGCGTCGGAGCCGTAGGCCTCGGCGGCCCAGCAGACGGCGTATCCGAGCCGGTCGGCCTCCTGGGCGACGGCCAGGTTGTCCGCGTCCATTCCGGCACCCCAGTAGCCGAGGTTGATACCGAGCTGCATGCCACATCCCCTTACTGATCAGTAACGTGCCTTGTGCGGGCACCTTAGCGCGGGCGCGGGGGCGCGGTACACGGCCACACCCCGATCTGCCTTTCAGATGCGTGAACAAAAATCAAGGACGCGACCATTGACGCGTGCACGGCAAGTTCGTACTTTCGCTGGAAAGCGCTTTCCATCACCCACCTTCCGCAGACGAACGGAGAGGCAAGGATGAAGCGAGCACTCCCCCTGAGGCTCCACGCGGCACTGGCCACGATGGCCCTCGCCGCCGCGACCGGCACGCTGGTGTCGATGCCCGAGGCATCGGCGGCGACCGGCAGCGCCACCGGCTACGCGGCCCAGAACGGAGGAACCACCGGCGGCGCCGGAGGCCGGACGGTCCGGGCGACGACGGGAACGGCGATACACCAGGCCCTGTGCGGCCGGGCGAGCACGAGCACCCCGATCATCATCGAGGTCGCGGGAACCATCAACCACGCCAACACCAAGAAGGTCTCCGGCAGCGGCTGCGACACCGCCGACGGCGTGATCGAGCTCAAGAAGGTCAGCAACGTGACCGTCGTCGGAGTCGGCAGTGGCGCCGTCTTCGACCAACTGGGCATCCACATCCGCGAATCGAAGAACATCATCATCCAGAACGTGACCGTCCGGAACGTCAAGAAGTCGGGCTCCCCCACGTCCAACGGCGGGGATGCCATCGGTATCGAGCGCAACGTCCGCAACGTCTGGATCGACCACACCACCCTGGAGGCCTCGGGCGGCGAGTCGGAGGGCTTCGACGGCCTGTTCGACCTCAAGGACAACACCCAGTACGTGACCCTGTCCTACAGCGTCCTGCGCAACTCCGGCCGGGGCGGCCTGGTCGGGAACAGCGAGAGCGACCGGTCGAACGGCTACATCACGTACCACCACAACCGGTACGAGAACATCGACTCGCGCGCCCCGCTGCTGCGCGGCGGCATCGCGCACATCTACAACAACCACTACGTGCGCCTCAACGAGTCCGGCATCAACTCCCGGGCCGGCGCCCGCGCCAAGGTGGACAACAACTACTTCGAGGACTCCAAGGACGTCCTCGGCACCTTCTACACCGACCAGGCCGGCTATTGGCAGGTCGGCGGCAACATCTTCGACAACGTGACCTGGTCCAGCCCCGGCAGCGAGAACCGTCCGGCCGGCCCCGACCCGAAGTCGAACACCACCGTCACCCTCCCGTACTCGTTCACTGCGGACGCCGCCGGCTGCGTGCCGGCCATCGTGAACCGAACGGCGGGCGCCGGCAAGGGCCTTCAGGTCTCGGACGGCAAGTGCTAGCAATCGGTGGTCCGCAGCCACCCACACCGTAGGTTCTGGCCAGTAATCTCGGCGTTCATGGAGCAGAGGCATCTCGGCCACACCGGCCTTCGTGTGTCCCGGATCGGGCTCGGCACCCTGACCTGGGGGCGGGACACCGACGAGCACGACGCCGCGGACCTGATGAAGTCGTTCTGGGAAGCGGGCGGGACCCTCGTCGACACCGCGGACGTGTACGGCGACGGTGAGGCCGAGTACCTGCTCGGCAGGCTCATGGACGGGCTGGTGCCCCGTCGTGATCTGATCATCTCGACCAAGGCCGGCAGCGTGCCGGACCCCGACCGCCGCTTCGACTGCTCCCGCGGCCATCTGCTCTCCGCGCTGGACGGTTCGCTCTCCCGGCTCGGCACCGAGTACGTCGACCTGTGGCATGTGCACGCGTTCGACCCGGACACCCCGCTGGAGGAGACGCTCCAGGCTCTCGACCTGGCAGTCTCCAGCGGGCGTGCCCGCTATGCCGCCGTCTCCAACTTCTGCGGCTGGCAGCTGGCCAGGGCCGCGACCTGGCAGTTGGCGGCCCCCGGAACCCGGACCCGGCTGGCCGGTGCGCAGCTGGAGTACTCCCTGCTCCAGCGTGGCGTCGAGCGCGAGGTGCTGCCGGCCGCGCTCGATCTGGGCATAGGCCTGCTGCCGTCCTCGCCGCTCGGGCGCGGGGTGCTGACGGGCAAGTACCGGGGCGACGCGATGCCGCCGGACTCGCGCGGTGCGTCGGAGCACCTCGCGCCGTTCGTCGCGCCGTACCTCGACGACACGGCGAGCCGCATCGTGGACGCCGTGGCGACCGCGGCCGACGGGCTGGCGGTGACGCCGCTCCAGGTGGCCCTGGCGTGGGTCCGCGACCGGCCCGGCGTGACCGCCCCGATCGTCGGCGCGCGCAACGCGCAGCAGCTCACGGCGGCATTGTCAGTGGAGACCCTTAGTCTTCCTGACGAGATCTGCCGGGCGCTCGACGATGTGTCGGCGCCCGTGCACCGCTATCCCGATCACGACTGGAGCACGCTGTGAGCACGGAGCCCGAGACCACGGAGGACGCCGAGCCGGGGACGCCGGGCGCCGACAGCACACCGGGGCCGGCCGACAGGGCGGGGAGTGGTGCGGCCGACACCGAGCAGGCGCCCGACACCGAGGGCGGTGACGCCGGCGCCGGGCAGGCATCGGACGCCGAGAGCGCTGAAGCCGGCGACGCGCAGGCATCGGACGCCGAGAGCACTGAAGCCGGCACCGAACACGCGTCCAAGGCCGAGAGCACTGAAGCCGGAGCCGGGCAGGCATCCGACGCCCAGAGCACTGAAACCGGAGCCGAGCAGGCATCGGACGCCGAGAGCACTGAAACCGGCGACGCGCAGGCATCCGACGCCCAGAGCACTGAAACCGGAGCCGGGCAGGTGTCCGAGGCCGAGGCCGAGCTGCGGGCTCAGCAGGCCGAGCGGGAGCGCATCGAGCAGCGCAAGGCCGAGAAGAAGGCACCCATCGCGAGCGGTACCAAGCTGAGCGGCAAAGCCGCCGATCTGCTCGCGGCCGTACGGGCCGTCGAGAGCGGCGAGAAGCCGGTGGCCGCGGTGTTCGAAGAGCCCCGGCCCGCCCCCCGGCGCTCCGCCCCCGAGCCGGAACGGCGGCCGCAGCCCGTGGCACCCGAGCCTGTCGCGACCTCGGCGGCACCCGCGCCGGAGGCGGTCCGAGCCGTGCGGCAGGTGCTCGCCGAGGGCGGCGCGCCGGAAGCGCTCGCGCCGCAGATCGCCGCCGCACTGGGCGAGGGTGCGGACGAACAGCTGCGCACCGACCCCTGGCAGTTGCTGCGGATCGCAGGCGTGCGACCCGAGCAGGCCGACGGTTTCGCCCGGGCCCTGCTCGGCGCCGAGTGCGGCCCGGACGACGAGCGGCGGGGCCGGGCCCTCACCGGCTGGCTCCTGGAGCAGGCGGCGCTGGCCGGGCACACCGCCCTGGAGATGCCGGCGCTCCTCGCGGCCCTGGCCCAGCGGGGCGTGCCGGAACCCGCCGGCGCCGTGCAGGACGCGATCGCGGAGGGTGAGGCACTGGTCTTCCAGGACGCCCTGGAGGTGAAGGCCGGTGCCCCGGCCCGGAGCGACGAGGAAGGCGCGGAGGAGGACGAGGAGCGGCCGGTCCGTGTCCTGGTCGGGCTGGAGCGGTACGCGCTGGCGGAGGAGAGCCTGGCCGACGGCCTGGCCAGGCTGGTCAACTCGGTGCCCAAGCAGGACGGTTCGGCCGAGGACTGGGAGCGGGCCGCCGCCGCGGCCCAGAGGTCGACGGCGGAGCTGATCCGCGCGGTCGCCGGGCAGGGCCTGGTGCTGCACACCGGCGGCGAGGCGTCCCTGGCCGAGCCCGCGGCCCTGCTGAACGCCGCGCGGTCCTTCGGGCTGCGGGCCTGGGCGGCCACACACGGCCCGATCGGCCGCAACCGTTTCGCGGCGCTGCTGCGACGGTCCGGCCAGGCGGCGGACGTCTCCGCGCGAGCTGAGGAGGCTCCCGCCGACTCCCCCGTCGCCACCGTCTCCGGATTGCTCGCCGGCCTCGAAGGGCCCGGCCGGGACGCGGACGGGGCCCTCGATCTCGATCTGCTCGTCGTGCTCGACGCGCCCCAGCTGGATGTCGAGGCGGCGGCTCTGCTGACGGAGTCGCTGCCGGACGGGGCACGGCTGGTGCTGGCCGGGGATCCGGCGGTGCTGTGGTCCGTGGGGCCGGGGCGGGTGTTCGCGGACCTGCTCGCGGCGCGGATCTGCCCCCAAGTGGCCTCGCGGCGGCCGGATCAGGGGCCGTTGGGCGAGCTGGTCTCCGGAATCGGCATCGGCGAGCTGAACCAGGTCGAGGCCCCCGGCAAGGAGGTCGTGATCGTGCCCGTGCGGGACGCGGGCGAGGCCGTGCACCGGACGGTGCAGCTCGTCGTGGACTCGGTGCCGCGGGCGATCGGCGTACCGGCCGAGGAGACCCAGGTGATCACCCCCGGGCACGGCGGGGCCGTCGGGACGCGTGCGCTCAACGCGGCGCTGAAGGAACGGCTCAACCCGGGCCCGGGCCGCTTCGGCGGCTTCGACCCCGGGGACCGGATCGTCTACTCCCCCGTGCCGGGGCGTGCGCTGCAGGGTCGTGTGGTGACGGCGGACGGCGAGGGGCTGCACCTGTCGTGCGAGGGCGAGAACGTCGTCGTACCGAAGGAGCGGGTGGAGCAGTCCGTGCGGCACGGGTGGGCGCTGACCGCGCACCAGGCCGTGGGGAGCCGGTGGCCCGCGGTGGTCGTGGTGCTGCCGGGAGATGCGTCCCAGGCTCTCAGCCGGCCGTGGGTGTACACGGCGTTCGGGCGGGCCGACCGGCATCTGTCCGTGGTGCACGGCGTGGAGCAGGCGCTTCCCCGGGCCGTGGCCGAGATTCCCGCGAAGCCGCGGACGACCCGGCTTCCGGTGCTGCTCGCGCCGCAGATCAGCGGCACGTGAGAGGAGTGGTGGTCATGGGCCGGGGCCCATGACCACCACCCCCGTGGTCGCCGGCGTGCGCGCTCAGCGGCGGTCCGCGTCCAGCGGTTCCAGGTCCTCGTCCTCGTCCAGGTCGCCCTCGAGCTCGTCCCCGTCTCCGTCATCGTCGACGTCGACGTCGTCGATCTCCTCGTCGAAGACGGCACTGACGTCGAAGCGGCAGACCACCTGCTGCGGGTCGACCTGCTCGAACGGTGCCTCCAGCCACTCGCCGGGCTCGGCCGGGTCGTCCGCCGCCGTCACCCAGAGTGTGGAGTCGCCCTCCTCCAGCCCGAACTCCTTGTGCCGGGAGGCGATCTCGTCGGGCTCGAACTCGCCGAACAGCAGCCCGAGCGCGCCGTGCACCGTCCCGGAGGCCTGAGCGCCGTCCTCACCCTCCGCCGCCTCGATCCGCTGTGCCTGAGCCAGCAGCCGCTGCGGTTCGGCGACGGCGTAGTCGCGGCGGATCAGTACGCTCAGCGCGTTCGGTTCCTCGGGACCCGTGTACGGGGGCAGCGCGTCCTCCGCACCGGGGATCTCGAAGGGCGTGACCTCGTCGTAGCGGTCATAGAGCAGTTCGTCGTACACCTCTGCGGC
Source organism: Streptomyces hawaiiensis (assembly GCF_004803895.1). NCBI lineage: Bacteria > Bacillati > Actinomycetota > Actinomycetes > Kitasatosporales > Streptomycetaceae > Streptomyces > Streptomyces hawaiiensis. Next base: position 1,870,933 of record NZ_CP021978.1, read on the forward strand.
CGCGGCCAGCTGGTTGAAAGCCTCGTAGACAGCCGGGTCGTCCTCTCCCGACCTGCGTTCGACCGCGGCCAGGTGGCGGTCGAGCGCGGTCTTGACCGCCTCGGCGGCGGCGCGTACCTCGGCAGCGGTGGACTGCGCAGCATCAGACATAGTGCAGACGCTATCCGTACCAGGCCCCAGCCCGCACAATAGATGCGATGCCGGAATACGAATTTGTCGACGTGTACGTTCCGCGCGGGGTCTCCCGCAAGGAAACGGCACGTCTGCTGACGGACCACGCGGAGTACGGACACTGGGAGTTGCACCGTCTGAGCCTGCTGCGCGACGGCAGCCGCAAGGTGCGGTTGCGTCGGCGGATCATCCGCCAGGTGCGGGCCACGTGGTGAGCGGAGACGGGCACGGGAAGAAGGCACATGACGCAGCGGGCCCCGCATCGGCGGGGCCCGCTCCGTTTTGCGGGGGGATCAGGCCGAGGCGCGCGCCTTGCGGTAGAGGATCGCGCCCGCGAGCAGCGCGCCCGCGCCGGCCGGAAGGGCGAGGCCGAGGGGCAGGTCGCTGCCGGTGCTGGCGAGCTGGGCGTCGCCCTCGGGCTGGGTGACGAACTGGCCGCCCGGCTTGTTGCCGTGCGAGGAGCCGCCCGAGGTCTCGCCATCGGTGGAGGGCGGGGTGCCCGGGGTGCCGGGGTGGCCGGGCTCACCGGGGTTGCCGGGGTGACCAGGAGTGCCGGGGTCACCCGGGTTGCCGGGGTGACCAGGGTCACCCGGATGTCCGGGGTTCCCCGGGTCGCCCGGGTCACCGGGGTTCCCCGGATGGCCGGGGTCGCCCGGCTGGCCCGGGTTCTCGTGGCCGCCGCCGGGCGGGGTGCCGTGGTGGCCGCCGCCACCGTTCGAGCAGTCGTTGCCCGTGCTGGGGTTGCCGATGCCGATGACGTCGACGCTGTTGCCGCAGACGTTCACCGGCACGTGGACCGGCGCCTGGACGTGGTTGCCGGAGCCGACGCCGGGTGAGTCGGTGGCGTGTCCGTCCGCGTGCGAGCCGCCGTGACCGCCGTGTCCCCCCGACGACGGTCCGCCGCCCCCGTTGGCACACGAATTGCCCAGCGACGGGTTGAGCACACCGATGACGTCGACGCTGTTGCCGCAGACGTTCACCGGCACGTGGACCGGCGCCTGGACGTGGTTGCCGGAGCCGACGCCGGGTGAGTCGGTGGCGTGTCCGTCCACGTGCGAGCCGCCCTTGCCGCCGTGTTCGCCGTATCCCCCCGACGACGATCCACCGCCCTGGTTGGCGCACGAGTTGCCCACCGAAGGGTTGAGCACACCGACGACGTTGACCGTGTTCCCGCACACGTTGACCGGCGCGTGCACCGGCGCCTGCACCGAGTTTCCGGAGAGCACGCCGGGCGAGCCCGACGCCGAACCCTGGGCGCCCGAGTCGGCGTGAGCGGAGCCGCCCGCGGCGGCGATCACGCCGGTCGCGGCCGCCACGGTCATCAGACCCTTGCGGGTAGCCTGTCGCATTGCTGAATACCTGCCTTCGACCCTGTCTCGAATTCTTCTCGAATTCCGCGAAAGAAGCGTTCGGTCCCGGAGCGCATGGCTCGCGCTCCGGGACCGATGGCTTTGGACTCCCCTCAGTGAGGGGGACGCATCACTTGTTGATGCAGGTGTTGCCGAAGGCGGGGTTCAGCAGCCCGATCACGGAGACCGTGTTGCCGCAGACGTTCACCGGGACGTGAACGGGCACCTGAACAACGTTGCCGGACAGGACGCCCGGGGAGTGCACGGCGGCACCCTGAGCACCCGAGTCGGCGACGGCCAGGCCCGCGCCCGCGAGAACCAGCCCACCGGTGGCAGCCGCAGCAGCGACGACCTTCTTGATCATTATTCCTCCTAGTTGGCAAAGCGACCCATCTTGCGATCGCATTACCTGTAACGAGGCTGGAGTAATGAGGCTACGAGCTTATGGTCGCATTCACTCTTCCCAGTCGATTCCGTACGCGCGACCGAATATCACCGTTTCGCAGGGGTGGTTTCAGGACGCGTCGATGAAGCGGTCGAGCACCCGCACGCCGAACTGCAGTCCCTCCACCGGCACCCGCTCGTCCACGCCGTGGAACATGCCGGCGAAGTCCAGCTCCGGCGGCAGCTTCAGCGGCACGAAGCCGAACCCGCGGATGCCCAGGTCGTCGAAGGACTTCGCGTCCGTACCGCCGGAGAGCATGTAGGGGACCGCCTTGGCGGTCGGGTCCTCGGCCAGCAGCGCGGACTGCATCGCCGCCACGAGCGCCCCGTCGAAGGTGGTCTCCACGGCCTTGTCGGCGTGGACGTCCTCGCGCCGCACCTTCGGGCCGAGGATCCGGTCGAGGTCGGCGAGGAACTCCTCCTCGTGTCCGGGCAGGAACCGTCCGTCGACGTGCGCGGTCGCCTCGCCCGGGATGACGTTGACCTTGTAACCGGCTCCGAGCTGCGTGGGGTTGGCCGTGTTGCTCAGGGTCGCGCCGATGAGCTTGGCGATGCCGCCGAGCTTCGCGAGGGTCGACTCCATGTCCTCCGGGTCGAGCTCGGTGCCGAACGCGTCACCGAGCTCGTCGAGGAAGGCGCGGGTGGTCTTGGTGACCCGGACCGGGAACTTGTGCCGGCCCAGCCGGGCGACGGCCTCCGACAGCTCGGTGATCGCGTTGTCCCGGTGGATCATCGACCCGTGCCCGGCCGTGCCGGCCACGGTGAGCTTCATCCAGTGCATGCCCTTCTCGGCCGTCTGGATCAGGTAGAGCCGCCGCTGCTCGCTCACGGTGAACGAGAATCCGCCCACCTCGCTGATCGCCTCGGTGACGCCCTCGAACAGGTCGGGGTGGTTGCGGACGAGGTGCTTGGCGCCGTACGTGCCGCCGGCCTCCTCGTCGGCGAGGAACGCGAGCACGATGTCGCGCGGGGGCTTGCGCCCGCTGCGCAGCCGGTCGCGGACGACCGCGAGGGTCATCGCGTCCATGTCCTTCATGTCGACGGCCCCGCGGCCCCACACGCAGCCGTCGGCGACCTCGCCGGAGAAGGGGTGGTGGGTCCAGTCGTCCGCGTTGGCCGGGACGACGTCGGTGTGGCCGTGGATGAGGAGCGCGGGCCGGGAGGGGTCCTCGCCCTCGATCCGGGCCACCGTGGAGGCGCGGCCCGGGTGGGACTCGAAGATCTGGGGGTCGAGCCCGACCTCGGCGAGCTTCTCGGCGACGTACTCAGCCGCCTTGCGCTCGCCCGGACCCGAGTGGTCGCCGTAGTTGCTGGTGTCGATCTGGATCAGCTCGCGGCAGAGGTCCACGACCTCGTCCTCGCCGGTGACGCTCCTGGCCGTGTCCGTCTCGCTCACGTGCTTCCTCCCGGTGTCACTGCTGGTGGGTCCCCCTCATCCTCTCTCTCCACGGCCCGCTCCCCAAGGGCCCTGCCGGCCCGTCACACGCCGTTCACGCCCTCTCGGGGTGCGGACGGGGGTGATCGGCCACCCCTGAAAGCCTGGTAATGTTTACGTCGTCGCCGCGGGGAGAACCCGCGCGACAGACACCTTGTCCGGGTGGCGGAATGGCAGACGCGCTAGCTTGAGGTGCTAGTGCCCTTTATCGGGCGTGGGGGTTCAAGTCCCCCCTCGGACACATGAAACTGAGGGCCGTGACCGCGAGGTCGCGGCCCTCGGTCGTTGCCGCGGAGAGGTGACCATGACCAGGCGTTCCTGCCCCTGCGGGCTCCCCCAGGCCTACGAGGCATGCTGCGGCCGGTTCCACTCCGCCGCCGCTGCCGCGCCGACCGCCGAGGCGCTGATGCGGTCGCGGTACTGCGCCTTCGTGAAGGGGGACGCCGGGTATCTGCTGCGGACGTGGCATCCGCGGACGCGGCCCGGGACGCTGGAGCTGGATCCGGGGACGCGGTGGACCGGGCTGGAGATCCTGGGGACGGGCGACGGGTCCGCGTTCCACTCCACCGGGACCGTGGAGTTCCGGGCGTCGTACCGGGGCGGTTCGCTGCACGAGCGGAGCGGTTTCGAGCGGGTCGACGGGGCCTGGGTCTACATCGCCGGGGAGTTCTTGGCGTAGCGGGGGCTACGGCGCCAGGATGTCGAGTTCCTGGAGGGCGCCGACCGTGATCTCGCGGGTCAGCTCCTCCGCGCGGGCGGCGTCGCCCGCCCGGACCGCTTCGGCGACCTGGACGTGCAGGGTGACGGCGGCCGGGTCGGGGTCCTCGAACATCACGTCGTGCTGGGTGCGGCCCGTCAGGACCTCGGCGACGACGTCGCCGAGGCGGGCGAACATCTCGTTGCCGGAGGCGTCCAGGATGACGCGGTGGAAGGCGACGTCGTGGAGGAGGTACCCCTCCAGTTTGTGACCGCGTGAGTGGGCGACCATGCCGAGGGCGCACTCGGTGAGTGCGGCGCACTGCTCGGACGTGGCGTGCCGGGCGGCGAGGCCGGCCGCGACGGGTTCGATCGCCGAGCGCAGCACCGTGAGGGAACGCAGCTGTCCAGGGCGGTCGGCGCCGGCCAGCCGCCAGCGGATGACCTGCGGGTCGTAGACGTTCCACTCGGACTTCGGGCGGACCGTCACGCCGACGCGGCGGCGGGACTCGACCAGGTACATGGACTCCAGGACGCGGACCGCCTCGCGCATCACGGAGCGCGACACGTCGAAACGCTGGGCGAGTTCGTCGGTGCGCAGGACGCTGCCCGGGGGGTACTCACCCGCCGTGATCTCGGGGCCGAGGGTGTCCAGTACATGGCCGTGCAGCCCCCGGCCCGGTGTGCTCATGCACTCAGCGTACGGGGTAGATCACGGAGACGAAAAGTCAGACTTATTGAGCACGACCTCTTGAATTCGTCGTACCTAATGGGTTTCAGTTGCGTCGACATCACGTGTCGACCTCGGACAGCAGACAGTGAGGCAGCGATGAACACCCCCCATGTCGTCGTGGTCATGGGCGTAGCGGGCACCGGCAAGACCACCATCGGTCCCCTGCTCGCGGCCCGGCTCGGCGTTCCGTACGCCGAGGGCGACGACTTCCACCCGCCGGCCAACATCGCCAAGATGTCGGCCGGTACCCCGCTCACCGACGACGACCGTCTGCCCTGGCTCGACGCCATCGGCAAGTGGGCGCACGGGCGGGCCGGGCTCGGCGGGGTGGTCAGCTGCTCGGCACTGAAGCGGTCGTACCGCGACCGGCTGCGGGCCGCCGCGCCCGGCGTGGTCTTCGTGCACCTCTCGGGTGACCGCGCGCTGATCGAGGACCGGATGTCGCACCGGCAGGGGCACTTCATGCCCACGGCGCTGCTCGACTCCCAGTTCGCCACGCTCCAGCCCCTCGCGGCGGACGAGGCGGGGGTCACGGTGGACGTCACGGGCGGCCCGGAGGAGATCACCGAACGGGCGGCGCACGCCCTGCGGGACCTCCCCGAGCCCGCCCAGTAGCCCCTGGCGGTTTCCCCTTCCCCTCCCCCTCCCCTTCTCCCCAACGCAAGGGAACCCACCGTGACCAGACTCAGCGTCGAGATGCTGGCAGCGGACGCACCCGAGCCGATCACCTCGGCCGGCCACGCTCAGCTGGGCATCGCCGTCCTGGCGGGCATCGCCGTCATCGTCCTGCTCATCACCAAGTTCAAGCTGCACGCCTTCCTGTCGCTGACGATCGGGTCGCTGGCGCTCGGCGCGATCGCCGGGGCGCCGCTGGACAAGGTGCTTCTCAGCTTCAGCACCGGCCTCGGCTCCACGGTCGCCGGCGTCGGTGTGCTGATCGCCCTCGGGGCGATCCTCGGCAAGATGCTCGCCGACTCCGGCGGCGCCGACCAGATCGTCGACACCATCCTCGAGAAGGCCGGCGGGCGGTCGATGCCGTGGGCGATGGTGCTGATCGCGTCCGTGATCGGGCTGCCGCTGTTCTTCGAGGTCGGCATCGTGCTGCTGATCCCCGTGGTGCTGATGGTCGCCAAGCGCGGCAACTACTCGCTGATGCGCATCGGCATCCCGGCGCTCGCGGGCCTGTCCGTGATGCACGGCCTGGTGCCGCCGCACCCCGGTCCGCTGGTCGCGATCGACGCCGTCGGAGCCGACCTCGGCGTGACGCTGGGGCTCGGCGTCCTCGTCGCCATCCCCACGGTGATCATCGCCGGGCCGGTGTTCTCGAAGTACGCGGCCCGCTGGGTCGACGTCCCGGCCCCCGAGAAGATGATCCCGCAGCGCGCCTCCGAGGAGCTCGACAAGCGTCCCGGCTTCGGTGCCACGCTCTTCACCGTGCTGCTGCCGGTGCTCCTCATGCTGGCCAAGGCGCTGGTCGACATCGTCGTGGACGACCCCGAGAACCCGGTGCAGCGGGTCTTCGACGTCATCGGCGCCCCGATGATCGCCCTGCTCGCCTCGGTGCTGGTCGGCATCTTCACACTGCTGCGGCCCGCGGGGTTCTCCAAGGAGCGGATCTCGCCGCTCGTCGAGAAGAGCCTCATGCCGATCGCGGGCATCCTGCTGATCGTCGGCGCGGGTGGCGGCTTCAAGCAGACGCTGATCGACACCGGGGTGGGCCGGATGGTCCTCGACATCTCCGAGGACTGGTCCATCCCCGCGCTGCTGCTGGCCTGGCTGATCGCGGTGGTGATCCGCCTCGCGACCGGTTCGGCGACGGTGGCCACGGTCTCGGCCGCCGGTCTGGTCGCCCCGCTCGCGGCCGACATGTCGACCACGCACGCCGCCCTGCTCGTCCTGGCCATAGGCGCCGGCTCGCTCTTCTTCAGCCATGTCAACGACGCCGGGTTCTGGATGGTGAAGGAGTACTTCGGCCTCAGCGTCGGCCAGAACATCAAGACCTGGTCCGTCATGGAGACGATCATCTCGGTCGTCGCCGGCGCTCTCGTCCTGCTGTTGTCCCTCGTGATCTAGGAGTGCCACGGCGATGACGGCTCACCCTCTCTTCGACATCGGCGGTCGTACGGCGCTGGTCACCGGCTCCAGCCGGGGCATCGGACTCGCCCTCGCGCGCGGTCTGGCGGAGGCCGGCTGCACGGTCGTCCTGAACGGCCGCGACAAGGACCGGCTCGCCGAGGCCGCCGCCGGGCTGCCCGGTGACCGGGTGCACACGGTCGCGTTCGATGTGACCGACGGATCCTCGGTGGCCTCGGGGGTCGCCGAGGTCGAGGAGCGGGTGGGCCCGCTCGACATCCTCGTCAACAACGCGGGCATGCAACTGCGTGCCCCGCTGCTGGAGTTCGGCGAGTCCGACTGGCACCGGATCCTGGACACCAACCTGACCAGTGCCTTCCTGGTCGGCCGTGAGGCGGCGCGCCGGATGACGGAACGCGGCCACGGGAAGATCATCAACATCTGCTCGCTGCAGAGCGAGGTGGTGCGGCCCGGGATCGCGCCGTACGCCGCCACCAAGGGCGCGCTGAAGATGCTCACCAAGGGCATGTGCGCGGACTGGGGCCCGCACGGGGTGCAGGTCAACGGGCTCGGCCCGGGCTACATCGAGACCGGGCTGACCCGGCCGCTGGTTGAGGACGAGGAGTTCAGCGCCTGGGTGCGGCGGCGCACCCCGGCCGGGCGCTGGGGACGGACGCGGGACCTGGTGGGCGGGGTGCTGTTCCTCGCCTCCCCCGCGGCGGACTTCGTCAGCGGGCAGGTTCTGTATGTCGACGGCGGTATGACGAGCGTGCTGTGACCTGCCGGGAGGCTGTGATGCTGGGTTGTGTGATCCACGGTCAGCGCGATCTGCGGGTGGCGGAGTTGCCGGCGCCGGAGCCCGGGCCGGGGCAGGCGCTGGTCGCCGTCCGGTACGGCGGGGTGTGCGGGTCCGATCTGCACTACTGGCGGCACGGCGGGGTCGGTGACTTCCGGCTGCGGGAGCCGATGGTACTCGGGCACGAGGTCGTGGGGACCGTCGTGGAGTACGGTGCCGGCGCGTCGGGACCGGCACCGGGTAGCGCCGTCGCCGTGCATCCGGCCACCCCGTGCGGGGTCTGCCCGGAGTGCGCGGCCGGGCGGCGAAACGTCTGCCGGGATACGCGCTATCTCGGGAGTGCGGCCCGGTTTCCCCATGTTCAGGGGGGTTTCGCGGCTCAGGTGGTCGTGCCGTGTGGGCAGGTGCGGGCGCTGCCGGACGGGCTGGAGCTGCGGCGGGCCGCGCTGGCCGAGCCCTTGTCGGTCGCCCTGCACGCGGTGCGGCGGGCCGGGGAGGTGGCGGGGCGGCATGTGCTGGTGACGGGTGCCGGGCCCATCGGGTGTCTGGTGGTCGCGGCGGCGAAGGCGGCCGGGGCCGGGCACGTCACCGTCACGGATCTGCTGCCCGAGGCGCTCGCGTACGGGCGGATCGCCGGGGCCGGGACGGTCGTGCGGGCCGATGATCCCGACGACCGGGGCCGGCCGGACGAGGTTGATGTGGCCGTCGAGGCGTCCGGGGTGGCGGCGGGGCTCGACACCTGTCTGCGGCTGGTGCGGCGGGGTGGGGTCGTCGTGCAGCTGGGGATGTTGCCCGCGGGGCACAGTCCGTTCGCGGGGAATCTGGTGGTGAGCCGGGAGATCGAGCTGCGGGGGGCGTTCCGCTTCGACCGTGAGTTCGATGACGCGTTGGCGTTGCTGGCCGGGGAGCCGGCGTTCGACGGGCTGATCAGTGCGGTGGTTCCCGTGGGGGAGGCCGAGTCCGCGTTTGCGCTGGCCGCTGATCGGAGTCGGTCCTGCAAGGTGCTGTTGGATTTCGCCCTCGCGCCGTGACGGGTCTCGCGGTTCCCCGCGCCCCTGAGACTTACGGGCGCCACAAGGGGTGCTCTTGGTCTGCCCAGGCTTTGGTGACCTTGCCCGTGCGCATGCCCCTTCTGGACTCCGGGTCCGCCAGGGCCATGCCGATGTGGCCGGCCACGACGATGCCGAGGGTGAGGGCCAGCCAGTCGTGGACGAAGGTCGCGCTGGTGCGCCAGAGGATGGGGGTGAGGTGGGTGAACCACATCATCAGGCCCGTGGCGAGCATGACCAGCGTGGCGCCGGCGATCCAGGCCGCGTAGAGCTTCTGGCCGGCGTTGAACTTGGCCGCGGGGCGGGACGCTTGGCGTCTGTCGCGGTGCAGGACCGCGCGCAGCCAGGTGCGGTCGTGCGGGCCGAAGCGGTTGAGGCGGCCGAGGTCGGCGCGGAAGGCGCGGGAGGCGAGGCCGGCCAGGACGGGGACGGGCAGGGCGAGGCCGGACCACTGGTGCAGGGTGACGACCAGGGCGCGGCGGCCGACGAGTTCGGCGAGCTGCGGGACGTAGAGGCAGGCCGCCGTGAGGACGCAGATGCCCATCAGCGCGGCCGTGGTGCGGTGGGTCCAGCGCTGCAGGGTGGTGAAGCGGCGCACTTGGAGCGTGGCCGGCGGTGTGTCAGCTCGTAGGGTCATCGTCGCGTCCGTTCGAGCGGCCCACCCAGGCGTCGACGTCGTAGCCGCGCTCCTCCCAGTAGCCCGGCCGGACCTCGTCGGTGACGGTGATGCCGGAGAGCCACTTGGCGGACTTGTAGAAGTACATGGGTGCCACGTAGAGGCGGACCGGGCCGCCGTGGGAGTGGCCGAGGTCCTTGTCCTGCATGCGCAGGGCCACCAGGACGTCCGCGCGGCGGGCCTGGTCGAGGGTGAGGCTCTCGGTGTACGTGCCGTCGAAGCAGGTGAAGCGGATGGCCTTGGCCGTGGGGCGCACCCGGGCGGCGTCCAGGAGCCTGGACAGGCGTACGCCCTCGAAGGGGGTGTCGGGGACGCGCCAGCCCGTGACGCACTGGACGTCGCGGACCATGCGGGTCTGGGGCAGGGCCTTGAGGTCGTCGAGGGTGTAGGTGGTGGGGCGGTCGACCAGGCCGTCCAGGGTGAGGCGGTAGCTGTCGGCGTTCTTGCGCGGGACGGACGAGGCGACCGAGTAGTAGCGGAAGCCGCCGCCGTTGGGGAGCAGGCCGGTCAGGCCCGTGGGGTCCTTGTCGGCCGCGCCGCCGAGGAAGCCCTCCAGGCCGCGTTGCAGCGGGGGCGCGGCGACCACGCCGACGGCACCCAGGGCAAGGGTGCCGAGGAAGACGCGGCGGCCGATCGGGGTGCCCCGCTCTTCGGGGTGGTCGTCGTTCACACCCTTGGGTACGTCCTCGTTCACGTACTCATTCGAACACCCGCGGCCCCGGGAGGACAGGGTTCGCGGGTGCTCGTCAGACTTCCGTAACGACTTCTTACGCGGGCCGCCTCAGGAGGAGGCCGCCTTGTCCAGCTGGAACGCCTCGTTGCCGAGGCCGATCCGGGCGTGCTTCTCGGGGGCGCGGGCGCGCAGCACCAGGCCGAGGACCACGCCGGCGAGCGCGGCGAGGCCGATGATGCCGGGCAGCACCCAGCTCAGCGACGAGTCGGGGCCGGCGCCGACCAGCACCTCGAAGTCCTTCACCGTGTAGCCGGCGATCACCAGCAGGGCGATGCCCGCCAGCGCGGACGTGACCAGCCGCCAGGCCTGGGCGCCCGCGGCGCCGCGGCGGACGAAGAAGACGATGACGGACAGGGACGCCGTCGCCATCAGCACGATCACGCCGAGGGCGCCGATGTTGCCGAACCAGGTGAACAGGTGCAGAACGGGCGCGGTCGGGTCGCCGGCCGGCTTGTCGTCGGCGATCGCGAAGGCGACCACGACCACGACGGCCACGACGGTCTGGAGCAGCGAGCCGGTGCCCGGGGCGCCGCTGCTGCCGCTGGTGCGGCCGAAGGCGGCGGGCAGCAGCCCCTCGCGGCCCATGGCGAAGGCGTAGCGGGCGACGACGTTGTGGAAGCTGAGCAGCGCGGCGAACATGCCGGTGACGAACAGGATGTGCAGGACGTCCGTGAAGGTACCGCCGAGGCGGGAGTCAGTGAGGAAGAACAGCAGTCCGGCACTCTGCTTCTGGGACGTGCCGACGATGGCGGAGGGCCCGGTGGCGACGGTGAGGGCCCAGGAGCTCAGCGCGAAGAAGACGGCGACCCCGCCGACGGCGAGGAACATCACGCGCGGTACCAGGACGTGCGGGCGGCTGGTCTCCTCGGCGTACACCGGGGCCTGCTCGAAGCCGAGGAACGCGGCGATGCAGAAGCACAGCGCGGTGCCGACACCGGCGCCGGTGAGGGTGTCGGGGTTGAAGGCGTGCAGCGAGAGACCTTCCTTCCCGGGGTCGGCGATGGCGGCCACGTCGAAGACCACGACCAGGAGCACCTCGATGACCAGCAGCACGCCGAGCACGCGGGCGTTGACGTCGATCTTGAGCCAGCCCAGCAGCCCGACGGCGAGCCCGGCCACGAGCGCCGGTATCCACCAGGCGATGTCCAGGTCGGCGTAGGTGGCGAGGAGTCCGGAGACCTCGAAGCCGAAGATGCCGTAGATGCCGACCTGGAGCGCGTTGTAGGCGACGAGCGCCACCAGGGCGGCGCCCGCGCCGGCGGTGCCGCCGAGGCCCCGGGAGATGTACGCGTAGAAGGCGCCCGCGTTGTGGACGTGGCGGCTCATCTCGGCGTATCCGACGCTGAAGAGGATCAGGACGACGCCGAGGACGACGAAGAGCAGCGGCTGGCCGACGATACCCATCACCGCGAATGTCGTGGGCATGACACCGGCGACGACCATGAGGGGGGCGGTCGCGGCGAGGACGGAGAGCAGCAGTCCCCCGGTGCCGAGCCGGTTGGCGCGCAGAGCGCGCTCCTGCCCCTTGAACGTACTGATGCCGCCGGAGGCGGATGTGCTCGTTCTCGAACTGTCCGTGGTCATCGGGGGAGCGTCCTCACTCTTCGGGTCGGGGGTGTCAGGCCGTGCCGAGCGCGCCGGCGCGGGCGGCGGCGAAAGCGGTGTGCGGGTCGCGGTCCGGGTACGACCAGGGCGCCGGGGTGGCGTGGCGGCCGATCCGGTGGAACAGGGCGGCGGCCTCGGCGCCCCGCCCCTCGCAGAACTTGGCGTGGGCGAGGAAGTTCAGGTCGATCAGCCGCCGCGGGTGCCCTTCCAGCTCCCACTCCAGCCACCAGTCGAATGCGGCCTTCATGACCTGCCGGGCGCGGCGGCCCGTCCAGTGGCCGGAGGCGGCCGGGTCGGCGGGTCCGTGCCCGGCGGCGGCCAGCACGCGGTAGCGCTCGGCGTGCGCGATGACCGGAAGGATCGCGAGCGGGGAGTCGGCGGGGGCCTGCTCGGCGGCCCAGTTGGCGAAGTCGTAGACCTCGTGCAGCGGGTCCGGGCCGGCCTCGGCGCGGCGGCCGGCGAGCCGGGCGACCATCAGATGGTGGGCATGGTGGTGGTCGGCGTACCGGCCGCGGACCGCCTCGAAGCCACGGACCACGTCCTGGTCGCCGCCGACCGCGCACTCCAGCATGAGCAGGCCGAGCCAGGGGGTGGGGTCGGCGGGGGCACGGGCCGCGGCGGCCTGGCAGGCCTCGCGGGCGCGGTCCGGCTTGGCCTTGCCGTGCAGGGCGCGCCGGACCTGGGCGAGGGCGAGCAGCACGGAGGCGTCGGCGGACTCGGGTTCGGCGAGCAGCCACTCCCGGGCCCATGCCGCGCAGGAGGACTCGAGCGCGAGGACGGTGACGCGATGGCCGCGCCGGTCCCAGTCGTCCCCGGTGTGAACCAGGAGGGAACGGGCATTCTGCCAGCGGCCCTGCGCCAGTGCGGCGCGGGCGGCCATGAGGTCGGCGTCGTCGAGAGCCTCGTCGAAGGCCTGAGACGCACGTCTGCGGCCACGGCCGAGGGGAGGCGGGGGTGGGGACACCGCGGGAACTTCCTCACGCGCTCTTCTGGTGTTTCGGCTCACGGCGGCAGAGGGAGCGCGGATGTGCGCTTTGCCATGAACTGATCACGCACAGCCAACCCTCAGCCAATGGTCGTCGTCAAGGGTCGCCGGAGCGTTACACGCGTCAACTGCCGTTAGTTGTGAGGGTTTTGTGATCCAAGGGGCGCGGGGGGCCGGTGGGTTCGTGATCCGATTCTTCCCTTTTGCCCTTTGTGGCGTACGCCATAGCGTGGGCTGCCACCGCCGCCGACGATGGCATGACGTACGGGCGCGCCGGGCGGAGCCGGCCGGTACAGTCGGCCCTTACGCAACCGTGACCCGACCTGACGATCGAGGTACACCGCGTGTCGGTTCTAGTTCTGGCGCTCGCCCTGGGCGCCGCCTGCTGTCTGGGCTTCGGCTTCGTCCTCCAGCAGAACGCGGCTCAGCGGGCCCCGCTGAGCGACTTCCTCTCCTTCCGGCTGCTGATCGACCTCGTGAAGGTGCCGCGCTGGCTCGGCGGCATCGCGCTGATGGTGGTCGGCATGGGACTGGGCGCCGCCGCGCTGGGGCAGGGTGAGCTGTCGCTGGTGGAGCCGCTGCTGGCGACGAACCTGCTCTTCGCGCTCGCACTCTCCCGCAAGCAGACCCGGCAGCCGCTGGGCCGCCAGGGCTGGGCGGGCCTCTTGCTGCTGGCGGGCGGGGTGACCGCGTTCATCGTGGCCGGTCAGCCGGAGGGCGGCGCCGCGACGGCCGATCCGGTGCGGCAGTGGCTGATCATCGGAGTCATGATCGGGCTCGCGCTGGTGCTCACGACGCACGGCAGGCGGTCCCGGCTGAGTTCCGGTCCGGTCCTGCTGGCCCTGGCCGCCGGACTGCTCTACGGCGTGCAGGACGCGCTGACCCGGGTCAGCGGGCAGAAGGCCGCGCAGGGCGGCATCGCCGAGTTGCTCACCGGCTGGGAGCCGTACGCGGTGCTCGCGCTGGGCGTCACGGGGCTGGTCCTCGTGCAGAGCGCGTTCGAGACCGCGTCCCTGCGCAAGTCGCTGCCCGCCCTGACCGCGGCGCAGCCGCTCGCCGGGATCGTCTGCGGCGTCGGCTTCCTCGGCGACCGGCTGCGCACCGACGCGGTGGCCCTGAGCTGGGAGGCCGGTGGTCTGCTCGCGGTGGTCGCCGGGATCGTGCTGCTGGGGCTGCATCCGGCGATGCCGCAGGGGGCGCCGGAGCGGGCACGGGTGGCCGCGCCCGCGGTGAGCCCGGCCTCGCCCTGACGGACCCCGCCCCGCCGGGGGCGCGTGCCCTGCTTGGATGGGGGCATGAGCGCTGCTGACGAGATCCTCGACATCGTCGACGAGAACGACCAGGTCATCGGGCAGTTCCCCCGCGGTGAGGTCTATGCCCGGGGGCTGCGCCATCGCTGCGTGTTCATCCAGGCCCGGGACGCCGAGGGCCGCGTCTTCGTGCACCGGCGCACCCCGACCAAGCTGGTCTTCCCCTCCCTCTACGACATGTTCGTCGGCGGAGTCGTCGGCGCGGGCGAGTCCTACGAGACGGCGGCCCTGCGCGAGGCCGAGGAGGAACTGGGCGTGAGCGGCCTGCCGCAGCCACGGCACCTCTTCACGTTCCTCTACGACGACGGCTCCGGCCGGAGCTGGTGGTCGGCGGTCCACGAGGTCCGCTGCGACCTGCCCGTGCGGCCGCAGGCCGAGGAGGTGGCCTGGCACGACTTCCTGCCCGAGGCCGAGATCGAGCGGCGCCTGGGCGACTGGGAGTGGGTGCCGGACGGGCTGGCGGCGTACGAGCGGCTCAAGGCGTTCCGGTCGGCAGGCTGACGCGGGGCCGGACCGGGCTCCCGGGTAGGGTCGCGCATGTGATCGAGTTGGTACGGAACGTCCGGTTGTGGTTCGCGCCCGCGGAGGTCCGGGAGGACGGCGAGACGCCCGACTACCGGTTCTCGCTGGCCAACGAACGTACCTTCCTGGCCTGGCTGCGCACCGCGCTGGCGCTGATCGGCGGCGGCTTCGCCGTGGACCAGTTCCTGCCGGACCTGCGGTGGGCCTGGCGGGCGGGGCTGGCGCTCGCGCTGCTGGCCGCGGGCGTGCTGTGCTCGCTGCGGGCCGTCAACCACTGGGTCCGCTGCGAGCGGGCCATGCGCCGGGGCGAGGATCTGCCGGTGTCCCGGTTCCCGGCACTGCTGAGCCTCGTCGTCGCGGTCGTGGCCGTCGCCATGGTCGTGGTGGTGCTCGTGGGGTGGGAGGGGTGAGCGCGGCGGCCGCCAGGGGGCGAGCAGTGAGCGCTCCGGCCGCCCGGCGGCACGACCCCGACCGCGACCCCGGCCTCCAGCCCGAGCGGACCCGGCTCGCCCGGCGGCGCACGACACCGCCGGGCACCACCCCCGCCGTGCTCACGGAGTACGAGCAGTGAGCGCCCCGGCCGCCCGGCGGCACGACCCCGACCGCGACCCCGGCCTCCAGCCCGAGCGGACCCGGCTCGCCTGGCGGCGTACGACGCTGTCGGGCACCGTAGTCGCCGTGCTCGCGGTGAAGACCGTGCTGCACGGCGGGGCGTCGGCGGTCGGGATCGTCGCGGGCGCCCTGTGCTGTGTGCTTTGGCTGGGCGTCCTGAGCGTCGCCCACCGGCGTATCCGCACCCTCGCGGCCACCGCGAGCCCTGCCGCGTTCGCGCCCCGGCACGCGGCGCTCGCGGTGCTGTGCACGGTGGCGATGGCGGTGTGCGGGACCGCCCTCGTTCTCTAGGGCACCCCGGTCCCTCACTTCCTCACTCGCCGTCGCTCTCCCAGTCCACCGTCACGACGATCTTGCCCCGGGTGCGGCCCTCCTGGTTCAGCCGGTGCGCGTCCGCCGCCCGCTCCAGGGGGAACGTCTCGTCGACGTGCACGCTCACCACGCCCTGCTCCGCCAGGTCGGCCAGGCGCTGGAGGTCCTGCGCGTCGGGGCGGACGAAGTAGTAACGGCCGCCGTAGTTCACGACCTCGTTGTCGGCGATCGACACCAGACGGCCCTCGGGAGCCAGCAGGTTCGCCGACACCTTCAGCGCGTCGCCGCCGACGGTGTCGAACACCGCGTCCACACCCTCGGGCGCCAGCCCCCGCACCCGCTCGCCCAGGCCCTCGCCGTACACCACCGGTTCGCCGCCGAGGCCGCGCACGAAGTCGTGATTGGTCTCGCTCGCCGTACCGATCACCCGGGCACCCAGGTGGATGCCGAGCTGCACGGCGATCGAGCCGACGCCGCCGGCCGCGGCATGCACGAGGACGGTCTCGCCCCGCTTGACCTGGAGCACCTTGATCAGCACCTGGTAGGCGGTGAGCCCGACCAGCGGCAGCCCGGCCGCCTCCTCGAAGGAGAGGTTGCGCGGTTTGCGGGCGAGGGTGCGCAGGGGTGCGGCCACGTACTCGGCGAAGGTGCCGCGGGAGAGGAAGTCCTCACGCACGTACCCGATGACCTCGTCCCCGACGTCGAACTCCGAGACGGCCACACCGGGCCGTACGACGACGCCCGAGACGTCCCAGCCGGGCACCACGGGGAACACGGGGGCGAGGATGCCGTCGAGGTACCCCTCACGGGCCTTCCAGTCGACGGGGTTCACGGATGCCGCCCGTACCTTCACCAGCACAGCGTCGGGGCCGACCTTCGGGTCGCGCACCTCCCCGAACGCCAGCACCTCGGGACCGCCGTACCGTGAGTAGCTGATGGCCTTCATGGCTCTGACCTTCCGGGGTCGTCGCGGGGCACGCAAGCCGGATGGCCTGAACGAACCGGCCGAAACCTCCCCTGCCGACTCGCGGGAGGAGCCGTCGGCCTATCGTGGCTCCGATCACGTTTCGGTCCCGCTCTGGACGACATACCGACCGGTCGGCATCATGAGTCGGGAACTGTTCACCTGCCCGGAGGAGCGATCCATGAGCCCCGACCATCCGCCCGGACTCGATCTCGACCGGTTGCGCGGCCTGCTCGACCGCGAGCGGCCCGGCCTGGTGAAGGGTCCGCTGTCCGGCCGGCTGATCGAGGGCGGACGGTCGAACCTAACCTACGCCGTCGCCGACGGCACCTCCCGGTGGGTCGTGAGACGGCCCCCGCTCGGCCATGTCCTGGCCACCGCGCACGACATGAAGCGCGAGCACCGGGTGATCAGCGCGCTGTACCCGACCGCCGTGCCGGTTCCGGAGCCGGTGCTGCTGTGCGAGGACGAGGAGGTGCTCGGCTCGCCGTTCTACGTCATGGAGTTCGTCGACGGCACCCCCTACCGCACCGCCGACCAGCTGGCCCCGCTCGGTCCGGAGCGGACCCGGGGCGCGGTGCTGAACCTCGTCGACACGCTGGTGGAGCTGCACGCGGTCGACCCGGGCGAGGTGGGTCTCGCGGACTTCGGCCGGCCCGAGGGCTTCCTGGACCGGCAGCTGCGGCGCTGGGGCAAGCAACTGGACGCCTCCCGCAACCGCGACCTGGACGGCATCGACGAGCTGCACGCCGCCCTCGGGCGCGAGCTGCCCCGCTCCCCCGCCCCGGCCGTGGTGCACGGCGACTACCGGCTCGACAACGTGCTGATCGGCGAGGACGACTCGATCCGGGCGATCCTCGACTGGGAGATGTCGACGCTGGGCGACCCGCTCACCGACCTCGGCCTGCTGGTGATGTACAGCATGCCGCTCGGCATGCCCGACTCCCCCGTCTCGACGACCGCCGAGGCCCCCGGGCATCCGGCACCGTCCGAACTCATCGAGCGGTACGCCGCGCGCTCGGGGCGCGACGTCTCCGCGGTCTCCTGGTACACGGCGTTCGCCTGGTTCAAGCTCGCCGTGATCCTCGAGGGCATCCACTACCGCTACACGCTGGGCCAGACGGTCGGCCGCGGCTTCGACCGCATCGGCGATCTCGTTCCCGTCTTCGTCCGGCACGGACTGACCACGCTCCACGAAGGCCTCCAGGAGGGCTGATCCACATGGACTTCGCTTTCGACGCGCGCACCGAAGAGCTGCGTGCCAAACTCCTCGCCTTCATGGACGAGTACGTGTACCCGGCCGAGGCCGTCGCGGAGGAGCAGCGCGCCCGGCTCGGCTCGCCGTGGCAGACCCCGGCGGTGGTCGAGGAACTCAAGGCCGAGGCCCGCAGGCAGGGCCTGTGGAACCTGTTCCTGCCGGACTCCGAGTACGGGGCCGGGCTCACCAACCTCCAGTACGCGCCGCTCGCCGAGATCATGGGCCGCTCACCGCAGCTGGCTCCGACGGTGACGAACTGCACGGCGCCCGACACCGGGAACATGGAGGTGCTGGCCCAGTTCGGCGACGATCAGCAGCGCAAGCAGTGGCTGGAGCCGCTGCTCGCGGGTGAGATCCGCTCGGCGTTCGCCATGACCGAGCCGGAGGTGGCCTCCTCGGACGCCACCAACATCACCACGCGGATCGAGCGGGACGGCGACGAGTACGTCATCACCGGCCGCAAGTGGTACATCTCCGGGGCGATGAACCCGGACTGCAAGATCTTCATCGTGATGGGCAAGACCGACCCGGACGGGGCGGACATCCGCCGCCAGCAGTCCATGGTGCTGGTCCCCCGCGACACCCCGGGCGTCACGATCCGGCGCGCGATGCGGGTGTTCGGCTACGAGGACCACCACCACGGCGGGCACGCCGAGGTGGTCTTCGACCACGCGCGCGTGCCGGTGCCGAACCTGGTCGGTGAGGAGGGCGGCGGTTTCGCGATCGCCCAGGCGCGGCTCGGGCCGGGGCGCATCCACCACTGCATGCGGCTGATCGGCATGGCGGAGCGGGCGATCGAGCTGATGTGCCGGCGGGCCGTGTCCCGGACCGCGTTCGGCAAGGAGCTGGCGCAGCAGGGTGTGGTCCACAACTGGATCGCGGACGCGCGGGTGACGGTGGAGCAGTTGCGGCTGCTGGTGCTGAAGACGGCGTGGCTGATGGACACGGTGGGCAACCGGGGGGCGCACACCGAGATCCAGTCCATCAAGATCGCTACGCCTCGGGCGGTGGTGGAGATCCTCGACCGGGCGATTCAGTTGCACGGGGCGGGTGGGGTGAGCCAGGACTTCCCGCTGGCGGAGCTGTACGCGGCGGCGCGGACGCTGATGATCGCGGACGGGCCGGACGAGGTGCACCAGCGGTCGCTGGCGCGGCGGGAGTTGAAGCGGTACGTGTGACGCGGCGGGGCGGCGGGAGGGTTTTTCGCCCCCGCCGCCCCTACCCGTCCCATCACCAGGGGCTCCGCCCCTTCGACCCCGCTGGGGGCTGCGCCCCCAGACCCCCCTTCGGCCTGAACGGCCTCGTCCTCAAGCGCCGGACGGGCTGGGTCGGGCCAGCCCAAGTCAATGTTTACGGACGCAGGGCTCGCAGCAGCAGGTCCGCCAGGTGGTCGGCCACCTGCTGGGGGCTCATCGGGCCCTCCGGGCGGTACCACGTCGACAGGTGGTGGACGGACCCGAAGTGGTAGTCCACGACCAGGTCCGCGGGAGTCGCCGTGGAGAAGACGCCCGACTGCTGGCCCTCCTCGACCAGCGCGCGGAAGCGTTCGTGGTAGCGGCGGCGTTCGGCGCGGACCTGCTTGTTCTTCTCGGGGCTGAGGTGGTGCATCGACCGCCAGAAGATCATCGCGTCGTCGAGGTTGTCGATGGTCGTCACCACGACGTCCGCGGCCGCGGCCCGCAGCCGCTTCTCGACCGGCTCGTCGGCGCCCGCGACGGCGTCCAGTCTCTCCTGCTGGATGCGCAGCACGCGCCCGTACACCTCGTGCAGCAGGTCGTCCTTGGAGCCGAAGTAGTGGTACAGCGCTCCCTTGGTGACTCCGGCCGCCTCGACGATCTCCTGCACCGAGGTGCGGTCGTAGCCCTGCTCGGCGAAGAGCCGGGTGGCGGCGGCCAGGAGCCGCTGAGGCACGGGCGTGCCGTCCGAGTCCGTGGTCCTGGGCACTGCCGCCACCTGCCTTTCCGTTCTGCTGTCAGTTGCCTTGCGTACGGGAACGAAGCTCCCGACGGAGGATCTTCCCACTGGCCGTCTTCGGCAAGTCCGGCAGGATCTCCACCTGGCGCGGATATTTGTAGGCGGCCAGTCTCTCCTTGCAGTAGGCGGCGAGTGCATCCGGGTCCGTGTCGGCGTCCGGACGCAGGCTGATGTAGGCCTTGACGGTCTCCCCGCGGTACCCGTCGGGCACCCCCACGACGGCGGCCTCGCGCACCGCCGGGTGCGTGTAGAGGACGTCCTCGACCTCGCGCGGCCACACCTTGAAGCCCGACGCGTTGATCATGTCCTTCTTGCGGTCGACGACGTACAGCCAGCCCCGCTCGTCCATGAAGCCGATGTCGCCGGTGCGCAGTTCGGCACCGGGGAACGTGGCGGCGGTGGCGTCGGGGCGGCGCCAGTAGCCCGGCACGACCTGCGGCCCGGCGACGACGATCTCGCCCTGCTTGCCGAAGGGGACTTCCTCACCGGCGTCGTCGACGATCCGGACGACCGTGTCGGGGCCCGGCAGTCCCACGGCGAGGGTTCCGGACACCGGGTCTACCGGTGCTTCCAGGCCGGGCGGCACCGAGGCGCAGGGGGCGGTGCACTCGGTCAGCCCGTAGCCGTTGCGAATGTACGGCCCGAAACCGGCCCGGAACTTCTCCACCAGCGCGGGCGGCAGCGGGGCGCCGCCGGAGGAGATCACCCGGAAGGAGGAGAAGTGGTCGCGGGTGACGGAGGGGTGGGCGGCCAGCGCCATGAAGGCCGTGGACGGCCCGACGGTGTAGTGCGGGCGGTGCTCGGCGAACGCGTCCAGCACCACGCCGGACTCGAAGCGGTAGGCCAGCACGAGCGTGCCCCCGCTGTTCAGGCAGGCGCCGAACTGGCAGACCATGCCGGTGATGTGGAACAGCGGCGCCAGCGCGAAGTACACCGGCCGCTCGGGCAGCCCCAGCCCGGTCCGCTGCCGCTCGGCGTTGTACATGATGTTGCGGTGCGTGTTGGTGGCGCCCTTGGGCGTGCCGCTCGTGCCCGAGGTGTAGCTGATCAGCGCGATCCCGGAGGGGTCGGGGTCCCGGTCCCCGGGCGGCTTGTGCCCGGCCCGCGCGACGGTCACCAGGTCGTCGGCGTCCGGGGCCTGCGGCAGGCGCTCGAAGGTCAGCACGCGCGCGTCGCCGCGGCTCTGGAAGTCCAGCTCGCATCCGGTGAGCACGATCCGCACCGGCGAGTCCGCCGCCGTCTCGCGCAGATACGACTCCCAGGCCCGGTCCGAGCAGATCAGCGCGGCGACCTCACCGTCCCGCAGGACGTGGGAGACCTCACCCGACTTGTACATCGGGTTGACGGGCACGACGACCGCGCCCGCCTTCCACGCGCCCAGCAGCGCGAGCACGAAGTGCGGGGAGTTCTGCAGCAGCACCGCGACCCGGTCGCCGGGTTCCAGGCCGCGCGCCGCGAGGTGCCCGGCGACGGAGTCGCTGAGCTCGTCGACCTCCCGGTAGGTCAGGCGGCCGTCGAAGTAGGCCAGGAAGTCGCTGCCGGGCGTCTGGGCCACGGCCCGGCGCAGGGCGTGCACGAGGGAGTCGTCGGGGCTGATCGCGCCCCTCTGGGCGTCGCTGAGCAGGTCGAGCCAGGGCTTGGCCGCGTAGCGGGACTCGGTCACCGGGACTCCTCCCACTGCTGCTGGATGCGGTTCATGCCGGACAGCCACCGGTCCGGGTCACCGGCCCGGGCCTGACAGTAGGCGGCGACCTGGGGGTGCGGCAGGATCAGGAACCGGTCCTCCGCCACGCCCTTGAGCAGGGCGTCCGCCACGGCCTCCGGCTCGATCGCGGTCGGCTGGAGCACCAGGTCGCCCGCGCTGCCGGTGGCGGCCAGCATGTCGGTGCGGACGCCCTGCGGGCAGATGGCGTGGACCTTCACGCCCCGGTGCCGGTACGTCAGCGACAGCCACTCGGCGAAGGCGAGCGCCCCGTGCTTGGTGACGGCGTAGGGAGCGGCCCCGATCATGGTGAGCAACCCGGCGGCGGACACGGTGGAGACGAACCGGCCGCTGCCGCGCTCCAGCCAGCCGGGCAGCAGGGCGTGGGCGGCCCGGACATGCGCCATCACGTTCACGTCCCAGGAGGCGGCCCAGGCCATGTCGTCCAACGGTCCGTCGGCGGCCCCGCCCTCGAAGGCGACACCTGCGTTGGCGCAGTACACGTCGACGGTCCCGCCGAGTGCGTCCCGGGCGTCGTCGACGATGGCCGAGGCGTCGCCGGGCAGGGCGATGCCACCGACCTCGTCCGCGACCTGCTTGGCCCGCTCGGCGTCGAGGTCGTTGACCACGACCCGGGCCCCTTCCGCGGCGAACCGCCGGGCGAGCGCGGCGCCGATCCCGCCACCGGCCCCCGTGACAACGACTCCGGCCTCTTGAAAGGCTCCCATCATCGGTCTCCTCAGTCGCGGCTCTGCAGTGGCGCCAGACTAACCGGTCGGTATGTTTCAAGGAAGGGGGTGGCGCAGCACCCTAAGGGGCGCGGGGCTGTACCGATTTGCGGCTCCGCCGCGTGGGCGCAACCAGCCACCACGAAAGCGGCCCGGAACGGATCACGGAGGTCACCCCATGCGCCTTTCCAGACGGACCTTACTCACAGCGACCACTGCGGCAGCCGCGTCGCTCACCCCCACCACAGCCGAAGCCCGGCCTCACCGGCGAACCGGTTTCGAGAACCTCGCCGCGTCCGGTTACGAACCCCTGCGCGGACAGCGCATCGGCATCGTCACCAACCCCACCGGCATCACCCGCGACGTCCGGCACATCGTCGACGTCATGCACGCGGACGCCCGAGTGGATCTCAGGGCCGTCTTCGGCCCTGAACACGGCTTCCGCGGCACCGCCCAGGCCGGCGGCTCCGAAGGCCGCTACGACGACCCGGCGACCGGCCTGCCCGTCTACGACACGTATCTCAAGAGCGGCCGGCCGCTCGCGGACATCTTCACCGCGTCCGGCGTCGACACGGTCGTCTTCGACATCCAGGACGTCGGCGCCCGCTTCTACACGTACATCTGGACGCTGTACGACTGCATGGAGGCCGCCCTGCTCGCCGGCAAGCGGTTCGTGGTCCTGGACCGGCCGAACCCGGTGACGGGTCGGGCGGCCCTCGGCCCGGTCCTGCACAAGGAGTTCGCCACGTTCGTCGGACGGCAGCCCATCGCCCAGGCCCACGGGATGACCGTCGCCGAGCTGGCGCGGCTGTTCAACCAGGAGTTCCTGACCGAGCCGGTGCCGCTGGAGACCGTGACGATGTCGGGCTGGAAGCGCTCGCAGTTCTACGACGCCTGCGGGCTGCCCTGGGTGCCGCCGAGCCCCAACATGCCGACGCCTCAGACGGCACTGGTGTACTCGGGGACGTGCCTGTTCGAGGGCACGAACCTGTCGGAGGGGCGCGGCACGACCCGCCCGTTCGAACTGCTGGGCGCGGAGGGAGTCGACCGGCGCTGGGCAGCCGCGGCGAACGAACTCGCCCTGCCCGGGGTACGGTTCAGGGAGGCGTACTTCTCGCCCGCCTTCTCGAAGTTCCAGGGCAGGACGATCGGCGGTGTACAGCTCCATGTGCACGACCGGGCGGCGTTCGATCCCGTACGGACGGGGATCGCCCTGCTCGTGACCGCCAAGCAGGTCTGGAGCGGTTTCGCCTGGCGCCCGGACCACTGGATCGACAAGCTCACCGGCTCCACGCGCGTACGGACGATGATCGACGCGGGTGCGGACACCGACGAGGTGGTGGCCGGGTGGCAGGAGGATCTCGCGGCGTTCCGCGCGATGCGGCGGACGTACCTCCTCTACCGCTGAGCCGAATGCGCCCGTGACGTATGGCCAAGCTCCTCCGTTGGCAGGACGATGCGCCCACATCGTGGCGTCACCCGGGGAGCAGGGGGCCTGTCATGGCGGATCCGGCGATGAGTGTGACTCCCTACTGGGAGCTGGCCTTCGACGCGGACGGGGACCCGGAGGGCCGCCGGCGCGACCGGCTGCTCGCCGGGGTGACCGAGCGCGGCGTGCGCGATCTGATCGTCTTCGCGCACGGCTGGAACACCGACCGCTCGGGCGCGACCCGCCTCTACGACCGCTTCTTCGCGCCCGTGCCGCGGCTGGCCCCGGCGGCCCGGATCGGGTACGTCGGCGTGCTGTGGCCGGCGATGCGGTTCTCCGACGAGCCGATCCCGGACTTCCCGCGGGCCGTGGCGGCCGAGCCGCCGAGGCGCCCGGTGCTGGACAAGGACACGCGCCACGCCCTGCTGGAGACCTTCCCGGGCCGGGCGATCCTGGTCGACCAGATCGCCCGGCTGCTGGAGCAGCAGCCGCCGGAGGAGGCCGAGCTGGAGGAGTTCGGGCGGCTGGTGCGGACGCTGGTGGAGGTGGTGGCTCCGGGGCCGCAGGCGCTGTTCGCGGCGGACACGGTGGCGGAGGGCGTGCCGCAGAGCGAGCCGGAGATGTTCGCCGGGTCGTCGGCGGCGGCCTGCGAGGACTTCGCGCGGGCGCTGGCGGAACTGGAGGCGCCCGGGGCGCAGCGGGGGTTCAGGATCCCCAACCCCTGGGACGGTGCGCACGAACTGCTGCGGCAGGCGACGTACTACGCGATGAAGCGGCGCGCCGGGACGGTCGGGGAACGGGGGCTGGGCCGGGTCGTCGGACAGCTCGCGAAAGCGGCTCCGGGCGTGCGCGTACACCTGGTCGGGCACAGCTTCGGCGCGCGGCTGGTGTCGTTCGCGCTGCGGGGTCTTCCCGAGGGCGTGCGCACGGTGAAGTCGCTGACGCTGCTCCAAGGGGCGTTCTCGCACTACGCGTTCGCGGCCCGGCTGCCGCACGACGCCCGCGCGGGAGGGGTGCTCCAGGGACAGCACAACCGCGTCGACGGTCCCCTGGTGTGCTGCCACTCCCGGCACGACGCGGCTCTCGGCACGATGTATCCACTGGCCTCGCGGATGGCGGGCGACAGCCGCTCGGCCGGCGGACTGGACATGGGGCGGGCCCTGGGCGCCAAGTGGGGCGCGATGGGCTACGGCGGGGTGCGGGCGGTGCCGGGCACGCGCGCGTACACCCTGGCCGAGGCCCTGGAGGCGAAACTGCCCGCTTCGGGGTGCGTGAACGTCGACGCGGCGGCGGTGGTCAGACGCGGTGGCCCGCCGGCCGGTGCGCACAGCGACATCCTGCACGCGGAACTGGCCCGGCTGGTGCTGGCGGCGGGTCGCGTTCGCTGACCCGCCGCCGCGTGGCGCGTCACCGGTGTGAGGTGAACTCCACGACCTGCTGGTAGGTCGGCCGGTTCTGCCAGCTGATCTTGCCGTGCTTGATGCCGCCGAGGGTGCGGTGGTTGATCGAGTCGGCACACCACTGGTCGCCCGCCGCGCACACGTCGTCGCCGGGGTAGACCTGGGCGGCGGTCTTGCCCGCCGCCTCCTTCAGCGTGCTGACGAGGGTGTCCCGGCAGGCGCCGAGACTGCCGTCACCGCAGTACTCGCGAGCCAGCGGCCCCTTCACCTGTTCACCGAGGACGGCCCGGAGGTCCTTGTCGACGTAGCTCCACCAGCCGTACTGGAAGGAGCTGCCCGCGTGCGAGCCGGTCGGGCCGTGCGCGGCCGAGGGGGACTCGTCGACGGGGAGGCCGGCCGTGACGGCCGTGTACAGCTCGCTGCCGAGGCCCGGTTCGAACTGGGCCTTGACCAGCAGGGGCCACCAGGCGTCCAGGATGCGGATCGCGTCGGCGTCGGCGTACTTCTTGGATCCGGCGGCGGTCTCCGTGCGCTTGCCTCCGGCGGCGGCCCAGGCCTGGAGTTTGCTCACGGCGGCCGCGGCGGCGGGGTCGCCGACGGGCGAGCTGGTGACGACCTTCAGGAGCTCGGGCAGGACGTCCTCGGCCCGCAGGTCCGCCAGTCCGGCGTCGGCCATGGCCTTCACCAGGGCGGCCCGGGTCACCCCGCCCTGCTGGACGAGCTTCTTCACCCGGTCATCCAGGAGGTTGCCGCGGTGCACGGGACCGTTGCCCCAGGGCGCGGTCGTGTAGTCCCTGGCCTGCTTGTTGTTCCAGGAGACGTAGTAGTCCTGGTCGGTGGAGTGAGGGTGGGCGGAGGGCGGGGTGTAGTCGGCCGTGTTGGTCGCCGGGTCCCAGCCGCGCCACTCGTACGCCGGCCGCGCCCACGCCGGGAACTCGGCGTCGACGCCGCTCGCGCGGACCGGGTTGTCACCGCTGTTGTAGTACGCGGTGTGCTCGGAGTCGGCGTAGAACCAGTTGAAGGTGTAGTTGATGTGCTGCACGGCCTTCTGGAAGGAGTCCGGGCCCTTGACGTAGCCCGGGTCGTTCAGCATCTGGAAGCCGATGATGGAGTCGGCCTCGTGCATGAAGGACGAGCGCAGGGTGGTGTAGGCGACCCGTTTGCCGCCGACTGTCGCGCGGTACTCGACGGGGCCGTACTTCGTGCGCCAGACGCGCATGGTGTACGAGCCGGCCGCGGTGCCGTCGGCGACCGTGGGCTTCCAGGCGTTCTTCTGCTCGATCTTCTCCATCGGCGTGCAGGTGCCGCGGTAGAGGTAGTGGTAGTCGTCCTGGCACAGTTCGACGGCGTAGGAGTCGATGATGTCCTGGCCGGAGGTCGTGGCGCTCCACGCGTAGTCCTGGCCGCGGCCGAGTTCGACGTACATGCTCAGGCCGGCGAAGGAGGCGCCGCGGGCGCTGATGCCCGGGCCCTGGATCTCCTGGAGCAGGAGCAGCTGAGGGGCGAAGTAGCCGGTCTGCGGGCCGAACACGGCGACGGGGTGGCCACTGGCCGTGTGTTTGCCGCTGACCACGAGGGCGTTGGACATGCCGCGCCTGGCCGACGACGTGGCCGCCTTCGCGGCGTCACCCGACGCGCCGGTCGCACCGGCCGTGGTGGCGCTGCCGGTGCGGTCGTACACGAGCGGCTCCGGTTCCACGGAGCCGGCGTCGGGCAGGGCAGTGCCCTGCGGGTCGGCGGGCTTGGTCCCGTACGGGAAGCTGCCGTCGTGCTGGGTGAGGACGGCCTCCGGGTCGTTGCGCATCCGGAAGGACTCCCAGACCTTGGTGCCCTCGGTGACGCCGTACTTCTCCTGGGCGGCCAGCAGCGAGAGGGCGTTGTTGACCTCGCCGCCTCCGCCGGAGCCGAACAGCGCGCCGATGACGGAGGCCAGCGCGACCAAATCGGTGATCTTGAAGTGCTCGATGGTCCCGGCGTTGGTGACTGAGTCCTTGTGCCCGGTGAGCACGTACTCCCCGGGGAAGGAGCGGCCGCTGTCGGAGGCGTCGATGTAGGAGTTGATGCCGTCGAGGTAGGCCTTGGCATCGGCGAGGGCCTGCTGTCCCCGCTCCCCGTTGGTGGCGACGGCGTTGTCGATCTGCGCCTGCAGTTCGGCCTCGGTGTACGGGGCGTGCCGCCAGAACTGCTGCTCCAGACCCTGGTTGGAGGGCGCGCCGCCCGCGAAGGAGGTCACCTGACCGCGCCCGACGTGCCGGAAGACGTCCATCAGCCACAGCCGGTCCTGGGCTGCCGCATAGCCGACGCCGAACTCCGTGCCGTATCTGGTGGTTCCGGTGATGTGCGGCACACCGGTCTTCTTGTCCCGGACGATCGTCACGTCACCGCGTCCGGCGGGTTTGACGCTGGAGGCGACCTGATCGGCGGGGACCCCGAAGGACGCGTCGTTGAAGAAGTCGTTGATCTTGTCGTTGGTGAGGCCGGAGTAGCCCTTGGCGAGCCCGGCGTAGGGCCCGAGCTGGTCCTCGGCGTGCTCGGGCTGGGTGCCGAAGGCCTGGTTGAGGAGGATCTGGGCGAGGGTGGCATTGCCGTTCTGGCCGGGCGGGAGGATGTCCGAACACTGGTTGCCGCAGTGGTCGTTCGCGGCGGCCGTGGCCTGCGCGGTCGCTGTTTCCGAGGCGGCGGCCGGGGCAAGCGGCGACAAACAACCTGCGATCAGGGCGCATACCGATGCTGTCTTCAGGAACCCGGGGATTCCGCTGGGAGTTCTCATTCTGTCGAGAACGGTGCGTGGGTCACGCCGTGGCATGGGGGGCTCCTCCCGACGGGGGTGGGCCGGATGTTACCGCCGGTATCCCCCGGCTTGAAGATGAACAAGCGTCACTTTTTGAAGTCAGCACAACAGGCACACGAAACACGGCAGTCGACACGCGAGCCTCTTCGGGCCGCTTATGGAGGCCATTTGAAATCGGATGGAGCCGATTCGCTTGTCGATACGTCTATTCGGCGACGTCCGTACGACGACGCCGAAGTGACCGGATTACAGGTGCAGGTGTGACGGAGGTGCAGGACGATGGCCGGTTTCCGAAGTCTGGCGAGACAGGTCCGCGATCCGCGGTGCGATCTGGCCTTGCGGCGCTATTCGCTGCGCAAGTGCCTTGAGAGGTTCGCCCCTTACGGACACAGGGCGACCTGGGACCATCTCTGCTCCCGGGCGGGGTTCGGTCCCGAGGACCGCTCCCCCGATCCGGTGCGGCTCGTGGCCGCACTGGACGAACTGGAGGAGGCGCGGGCGGTCTGGCTGGCCTACGAGGTCGAGTTCGCCGAGCGCCGCAAGAAGGAGAAGCACGACGGACTGCGCAGGCCGGGCAGTGTGGACGACTGGCACCGGCTGACCTGGGGCGGCTTCGGTGTGGCGTGGTGCGACGATCCGGCGGTCCATCCCCGTGAACCGCTGGCCGAGGTGCTGCGCCGGCTGATCGCCGCGCTGGAGCGCGAGCCGGGCTCGGCCTGCCCGGTGTGCGGCGGTGAGCAGCTCGTCTGGAGGTACGACCTGGACCACGAACCCTCGTCCGGTCCGGTCTGCGCGGACTGCGGAATCCTGGTGCCGCGTCCGGTGCTCACGCCCGAGTCCCTGGCGTACGCCAGGCGGGCGAGGTTGTTGGTGTCGGCTTGACGGATGCGGGTGCGCGGGGGGTGCGCCGGGGATGCCGTACCCCCACTGTCGGTGGTGACTGGCACCATCGGCGGCATGATGCAGGTGTGCCTGAACGGTTCGCGGACGGCCGCTGACGGTGTGGCCGTGCCGCTGACACCCGAGTCGCTGGCCGACTCGGCCGCCGAGGCCGTCGCCGCCGGTGCGACGGACATTCACGTCCATCCCAAGACGCCGTGCGGGCGGGACACGTTGTCGCCGCGGGTGCTCGCGATGACGCTGCCGGTGATCCGGGCGCGGGTGCCGGTGCCGCTCGGTGTGACCACGGGCGCGTGGGCGGAGCCCGACCCGGCCGCCCGGCTGGAGCGGATCCGTGAGTGGACCGTGCTGCCCGACCACGCCTCGGTCAACTGGCACGAACCGGGCGCGGAGGAGACGGCCGCGCTGCTCATGGAGCTCGGAGTGGGCGTCGAGGCCGGCATCTGGTCCGGGACGGACGGCGCCGAGCGGTTCGCGGCCTCTCCGCTCGGACCGAAGGTGCTGAGGGTTCTGGCGGAGGTGACGGACACGGACCCGCTGGGCGCCGTCTCCTGCGCGCGAGCGCTGCTGTCCGGCATCGGGGCCGCCCACGGACGGCCGGTCCTGCTGCACGGCGAGGACGGGGGCGCCTGGCCGGTGCTGCGGCTCGCGGGCCGGCTCGGCCTGGCCACGCGCGTCGGGCTGGAGGACGTCCTGGTCCTGCCCGGCGGGCAACGGGCGGGGTCGAACGCGCAACTGGTCGCGGCCGGGCTGACGGAGTACGGGGCGGGCCGGGCAGGCGCTACCCGCGACCGCTGCGGTCGACCATCAGGCGGGAACCCGTGAGGCGTTCACCGAAGACGTCGTCCGGGTTGGACAGGACGCAGGTGTCGAGGGAGAGGCAGCCGCAGCCGATGCAGTCGGCGAGGTGATCCCTGAGGCGGTTCAGCTGCTTGATGCGTTCTTCCAGTTCGGTGCGCCAGACCTCGGAGAGGTGCGCCCAGTCCTCCCGGGTGGGCGTGCGCTCCTCGGGGAGTTCCGCGAGCGCGTCGCGGATCGTCGCCAGGGGGATGCCGACCCGTTGCGCGGCCCGGATGAAGGCGACCCGGCGGAGCGTGTCACGGGAGTAGCGGCGCTGGTTGCCCGAGGTCCGGCGACTGCTGATCAGGCCCTTGGACTCGTAGAAGTGCAGGGCGGAAACGGCGGCGCCGCTCCGCGCCGCGAGCTGGCCGACGGTGAGCTCATGGATCTTCTCTGGAATCTGAGGCACCCCTCGAACCCTACCGAGTCCGTTGACACAGCCCCTACGGCCGACCATGCTAAGCAGTCGCTTAGACATATGAGCGGCAGACCCCCTGCACACGAGAGGCCTGGAAGACATGGCAGAGCCGAGGATCTTCACGTCCGTCGACGACCTGAAGTCGGCGGTGGGCGAACAACTGGGGTACACCGACTGGCTCGACATCGACCAGAAGCGGATCGACCTCTTCGCGGAGGCCACCGGCGACCACCAGTGGATCCACGTCGACCCGGAGAAGGCCGCCGCGGGCCCCTTCGGCACCACCATCGCGCACGGCTATCTGACCCTGTCGCTGCTGCCCCTCTTCGGACCGCAGCTGATCGCCGTCGAGGACGTGAAGATGGGCGTCAACTACGGCACGAACAAGGTGCGTTTCCCCGCCCCGGTCCCCGTCGGCTCCCGTCTGCGCGCCACCGCGACGATCAGCGCGGTCGACGAGGTGCCCGGTGGCGTCCAGGTGGCCGTCGCCTTCAGCGTCGAACGCGAGGGCGGCGACAAGCCGGTCTGCGTCGCCGAGTCCGTGGCGCGCTACTACTTCTGAGGCGGGACTCCCGGACCTCAGGCCGCCGGGACCTGGGCCCCGACCATCCGCAGCACGAGGTCGGCGTACAGCTCGCCGACCTGCTCCGGCGTACGGGGCCCGTCGACGTTGAACCACCGCGCCACGTCGATGCAGAGCGACAGCACGGCCAGCGTCGTGCCGTGCACGTCGATGACCTCGAACTCGCCCGACCGCGCGCCCTCCTCGATGATCCCGCGCACCTCGCCGTCGACCTTGCGGCGCAGCGCGAGGATCTCGGCGCGGGCGTCGGGCCCGAGCGATTCGAGTTCGTACTGCACGACCCGCGCGGTGGTACGCCCGCCCGCGTGCCAGCGCACGAAGGAGCTCACCGCGTCGGCGAGCCGCTCGGTGGGGCTGCCCTCGCGGCGGGCCGCCGTCCGCAGGATCTCCAGGGCCTTCTCGTGCCCGATCCTGCTGATGCGGTGCAGCAGCTCTTCCTTGGTCTTGTAGTGGATGTAGAGCGCGGCCGGGCTCATCCCGGCGCGGCCCGCGATGTCACGGGTCGTCGTGGCGTGGTAGCCACGCTCGGCGAAGGCCTCCACCGCGGCGACCAGCAGCCGCCGCGCCGCGTCGGGCGTGACCTCGCCCCACGCCTGCGCCTCGCCGCCGGCCGTCTCCTCCGCCGTACTCATCGATCGCCCCTCTCCACTGGCAGGAGCAACACCATACCGCCGAAGGTGAGCGAGCGCTTAGTGTGGCCGCTCAGCGCTTCTCGAAGGGGGCGTACGAAGGGACCGCCCCCTCCTGCCGGTCCCGGATCACCTTGGCCAGGGTGAAGGAGGAGGTGACCAGGTACAGGACGGCGATGGCGAGGAAGGCCCGCACCCAGGCGTCGGCGCTCAGCTGGTAGATGCCGATGGCGGTGGCCGCCATGGCGACGGCGAAGGAGGCGACGGCCTGGCCGTAGAAGGCGGCCGTGTTCTGCTGCTTGCCCGGTGTGTCACTCATGGGGGAAAGCATCGGCGGACGTGGCCCGCGCCACATCCGCCGAAGTACTCAGACGCGTACTCAGAACGCCGAGACCCCCGTCAGCGCCCGCCCGATGACCAGCTTCTGGATCTGGCTGGTGCCCTCGTAGAGGGTCATCACGCGGGCGTCACGCAGCAGCTTGCCCGCCGGGTACTCGTCGATGTACCCGTAGCCGCCGAAGACCTGGAGCGCGTTGTTCGCGGCACGGACGGCGGCCTCCGAGGCGAACAGCTTGGCCTTGGACGACTCGACGGCGAAGGGCTGCCCCCGGTCGATCAGGTCGGCGACCCGCCAGGTCAGCAGCCGGGCGGCGTCGACGTCCAGGGCGATGTCGCTGAGCAGCTCCTGGACGAGCTGGTGGTGGGCGATGGTCCTGCCGAACTGCTCGCGCTCCCCGGCGTACCGCACGGCGACGTCGAGGGCGGCCTGAGCTATGCCGACGCAGCCCGCGGCGACCGACATCCGGCCCTTGGCGAGAGCCGACATGGCGATCGAGAAGCCCTTGCCCTCCTCCCCGAGCAGGGCGGAGGCCGGTACGCGCACGTCCTGCAGGGCGAGTTCGGCGGTGGCCTGGCCGCGCAGCCCGAGCTTGCCGTGGATGGTGCGGCGGGTCAGGCCGGGGGCGTCGGCGGGGACGAGGAAGGCGGAGACGCCCTTGTGGCCGGGTGCGTCCGTGGAGCGGGCGAAGAGCAGGACGACGTCGGCCCAGGTGCCGTTGGTGATGAACATCTTGGTGCCGTTGAGGACGTAGTCGTCGCCGTCCCGTACCGCCCGGGTCGCCAGGTTGCCCGCGTCCGAGCCGGTGCCCGGCTCGGTCAGACCGAAGCAGCCGACCGACGCGCCGGAGGTCAGTCCGGGCAGCCAGCGCCGCTTCTGCTCCTCGCTCCCGAAGGCGGCGACGGTCTTGGCCACGAGCCCGAGGGAGACGGAGACGATGCCGCGCACGGACGAGTCGCCCCGGCCCAGTTCCTCCGTGACCAGGCAGTACGCCAGATGGTCGCCGCCGGAGCCGCCGTACTCCTCGTCGATCGTCAGACCCAGGAAGCCGACCTCGCCGAGCTTCTCGACGATCGCCCGGTCGACCTCTTCGGCGCGGTCCCAGGCGACGACGTGCGGGGTGATCTCGCGCTCCACGAAGTCCCGCGCGAGCTGCCGGACCGCGCTCTGCTCCTCACTGAGCTCCAGATTCACCACAGGTCACCCCATTGAAAGCCGTACATTTAAATTAGCACTGCTAGTTTCTCTGTGCAGCCCTACTATGTGCGCCATGGCCCGACCGCGCAAGCCCTTGCTCAGCACCGACCGGATCGTCGAGACGGCCCGCGCGCTCGTGGACGCGGAGGGTCTGGCCGCCGTCTCCACACGGCGGCTGGCCGCCGAACTGGGGGTCAGCGGGCCCTCGCTGTACAACCACTTCCGCACCAAGGACGAGATCCTGGAGGCGGTCGCCGACTCGGTGAGCGGCCAGGTGGACCTGTCGATGTTCCAGGACGGCCGGGACTGGCGGACCGCGCTGCACGACTGGGCCGTCTCCTACCGGGCCGCGTTGCGCGACCACCCGAACATCGTCCCGGTGCTGGCCCGCGGCCCCGGCCGCCGCCCGGCCGGACTGCGCCTCGCGGACGCCGTCTACGGCGCGATGGTCGCCGCGGGCTGGCCGCCGGCGCAGGCCACGTCCATCGGCGCGCTGATGCGCTACTTCGTGATGGGCTCCGCGCTCGGCTCCTTCGCCGGGGGCTTCGTGGACGACGCGAGCGCCTACGACCCCGCCGACTACCCGCATCTCCAGCAGGCCCACCTCCTCGCCGAGCAGCAGGAGAAGATCGACGAGCGCGCCTTCGAGACCGGGCTGACGGCCCTGCTGGACGGACTGGCGCAGCAGTACGAACAGGTGCGCCGCACGGCGTAGCGATACTTCGGCGGGGACCGAACCGTCCGTGTTCCATGCTGGAGGCATGACGACGAGGGACCCGCAGGCCACGGCCCTGGCCCGGCTCGCCGCGCTGTTCGCGGACGAGACCCGGGCCGCGTGCCTGCTGGCGCTGCTGGACGGACGGGCCTGGACCGCGAGCGAGCTGGCGCGGCACGCGGGGGTCGCCGCGTCGACGCTGAGCGAGCACCTGGGCCGGCTCGTCGCGGGCGGGCTGCTCGCCGAGGAGCGGCAGGGCCGGCACCGGTACGTCCGGCTCGCCGACGCCCGCGTCGCGCAGCTGGTGGAGGACCTGGCCGCCCAGGTCTCGCCGGGCACGGCCGTACGGCCGCGGAATCTGCGGGAGTCGAGCGCCGGCTCGGCGATGGCCCGGGGACGCACCTGCTACGACCATCTCGCCGGGCGGCTCGGCATCGCGGTCACCGACGCGCTGACGACCCGCGGGCTGCTGCAGCAGGAGAGGGGGTTCGCGCTCACCGACGCCGGACTGGCCTGGTTCGAGGCGGCCGGGATCGGCCTCGAACGGCGGGGCCGGCGTCCGCTGGTCCGGGCCTGTCTCGACTGGACCGAACGCCGTCCTCATCTCGCGGGCGTGGCGGGCGCGGCCCTGTGCCGGCACGCCCTGGACGCGGGGTGGTGCGTGCGCATCGGCTCGGAGCGGGCCGTGAAGGTGACGGCGGCCGGTGAACGCGCCCTCCTCGATCTGCTGGGCGTGGAGGCGGCGGCGCTGCGCTGAGGCCGTCTGCGGCCCGCTCGGGTGGCTGAACGGCGCAGTCCCTCCCCGCGGACCTGATCCGAACGACAGGCCCTGGCCGCGTCCGGTGCCCCGTCCGAAATACGCGAGCTTCCGGGTCCCTCCCCCACCTAGCCTCAGGAGCATGATGTCGAACACCTCCCCCTCCCGTCCCGCCCGCCGGGCGGAACTGCTGGCCGCCGGTGCGGCTGCGGTCACCGTCGTGCTGTGGGCGTCCGCCTTCGTCTCGATCCGCAGCGCGGGTGACGCGTACTCGCCGGGCGCGCTGGCGCTCGGGCGGCTGCTGGCCGGAGCGCTGACGCTGGGGGCGATCTGCCTGCTGCGGCGGGAGGGGGTGCCGCCACGCTCGGCCTGGCGCGGGATCGCGATATCGGGGCTGCTGTGGTTCGGCTTCTACATGGTCGCCCTCAACTGGGGCGAGCAGCAGGTCGACGCCGGCACGGCCGCCCTGGTCGTGAACACCGGGCCGATCCTCATCGCGCTGCTCGGTTCCCGGCTGCTCGGCGACCCGATGCCGCCGCGGCTGCTGGCGGGGATGGCGGTGTCGTTCGCCGGTGCGGTGACCGTGGGGTTGTCGATGTCCGGCGAGGGCGGTTCCTCGATGCTCGGGGTGGCGTTGTGCCTGCTGGCGGCCATCGCGTACGCCGGTGGTGTCGTGGCGCAGAAGCCGGCGCTGGGCACGGCCAGCCCGTTGCAGGTGACGACGTACGGCTGCCTGGTCGGCGCGGTGCTGTGCCTGCCGTTCGCGGGGCAGCTCGTCCAGGAGGCCGCCGACGCTCCGGCCTCCGCGACGCTGAACATGGTCTACCTGGGCGTCTTCCCGACCGCCCTCGCCTTCACCACGTGGGCGTACGCGCTGTCCCGGACGACCGCGAGCCGGATGGGCGCGACGACGTACGCGGCGCCCGCGCTGGTCGTCCTGATGTCCTGGCTGTTCCTGGGCGAGGTGCCCGGGCTGCTCACGCTGGTGGGCGGTGTGCTGTGCCTGGCGGGTGTGGCGGTGTCCCGGTCGCGGCCGCGGGCGGCGGCTCGGGCCGGGGCTCCGGGAGCGGTTCCGGAGCCCCGGCCCGAAGAGGCCACGGACTCAGCTCGCTGACTCGGCCTCCGCCTCGGCCTCGGGCGCGCTCTCCGCTTCCGCCCTACGCGCCCGGTCCGCGAGGACCTTGATGGAGACCAGGGCGATCACCGAGAGCGCGATGATGTAGCCGGACACGGCCATGGACGTGCCGGTCGCCTCCAGCAGCAGCACCATGACGAAGGGGGCGAGCCCGCCGCCGGCGACGGCCGCGATCTGGTAGCCGAGGGAGGCGCCGGTGTAGCGCATCTCGGGCGTGAACAGCTCGGCGAACAGGGCGGCCTGGGGGCCGTACATGATGCT
This sequence comes from Streptomyces hawaiiensis, assembly GCF_004803895.1. Taxonomy (NCBI): domain Bacteria; kingdom Bacillati; phylum Actinomycetota; class Actinomycetes; order Kitasatosporales; family Streptomycetaceae; genus Streptomyces; species Streptomyces hawaiiensis. The sequence goes on from NZ_CP021978.1 coordinate 1,906,452, forward strand.
CAGGAAGCAGCTGGCGACGAACGTGCCGACCGCGAGCCACAGCAGCGAGCCGGTGTCGATCAGCAGAAAGAGCGGTACGGCCCACAGGGCGATGCCGGCCGCGCCGAAGGCGTAGATCCGGATGCGGCCGATGCGGTCGGAGAGCGCGGCGGCGGCCGGGATCAGCACGAGCTGGGTGAGGCTGACGCAGAGCGAGACGGTGAGCACCGCGCCCTTGTCCATGTCCAGCTCGCGGGTCGTGTAGTCGAGGACGCCGGTGATGAGGATGTAGAAGGTGGCGGTGTTCACGGCGAAGGAGCCGCCGGCCAGGAAGACCGTGCCCAGGTGGCCGCGCATGATCGTGCGCAGCGGCGAGTTCTGCTCGGACTTCTCCTTCTCGCCGAGCGCCCGTTCGGCCTCCCGGAACGCCGGGGTCTCCTCGACGCGGGTGTGGATGTACCAGGCGAGGACGAGGACCAGCAGGCCGGCCAGGAACGGCACGCGCCAGGCCCAGGCCGCGAACGCCGAGTCAGTGGTGAGGGCGCCGGCCAGCAGGAAGACGGTGTTGGCGGTGACCACGCCGATGGGGACGCCGAGCTGGACGACGCTGCCGTAGACACCGCGCTTGCCCTCGGGGGCGTACTCGGTGGCCAGGAGCATCGCGCCGCCCCACTGCGCGCCGACGGCGACGCCCTGGGCGACGCGGAGCAGGACGAGCAGGATCGGGGCGGCCACGCCGATCGTGTCGTACGTGGGCAGCAGGCCGATGCCGGTGGTGGCCACGCCCATCAGGGTGAGCGCGAGGACGAGCATCGGCTTGCGGCCGCGCTTGTCGCCGAGGTGGCCCGCGACGATGCCACCGATGGGCCGGGCGAGGAAGCCGACGGCGAAGGTGGCGAACGAGGCGAGGACGCCTGCCGTGGAGCTGCCGGCGGGGAAGTAGAGATCGCCGAGCACGAGGGCGGCGGCGATGCCGAAGACGAAGTAGTCGTACCACTCGACGGCCGAGGCGAGCGCCGCCGCGGTGGCCACCTTGCGGCGGTTGCCGACGGCGGGCGTGGTCGTGACGGGCTGAGCGGAAGGTGCTGTGTCCATGCGGTGCACGCTCCGGGGGGTGCGGGGGACGGAACGGGGGGTGGCTTGAGTTCCGGGGAACGTACTGACCGGACGGTATGTACGTCAACGGATCACGCACCAGGACTTTTGCCTGTACTGGGCATCGACTAGGGGGCATCCACCGCGGATCCGGGCATGCCGACGGCCCCGGCCTCGCGAGGAGGCCGGGGCACCGGGAAGATCGGGCTAGAAGACGACCAGTGACCGGCCGCCCTTGCCCGCCAGCATGTTCTCGAAGGCCGCCGGGATGCCGTCCAGGGAGATGCGTTCCGTCACCAGTGCGCTCAGGTCGAGGCGGCCCGCCCGGATGTGTTCGGCCAGGACCGGGAGGTCCTGAGCCGGGTCGGAGTTGCCGTAGACGCAGCCGGAGAGGGTGCGGCCCCAGTGGAAGATCTCCAGGGCGTTGAAGGTGACCTGCTGGTCCTTGCCGCCGATGCCGACGACCGTGGTGCGGCCGCCGCGGCGGGTGGAGTCCCAGGCCGCGCGGATGCTGACCGCGCGGCCCGCGCACTCCACGGCGACGTCGACACCCTGCTTGCCGGTGAGGCCGCGGATCTCGCGGGCCGTGGCGTCGGAGGCGACGACGTAGTCGGTGGCGCCGGCCGCCCTGGCCAGCTCCTCCTTCCCGGCCGACACGTCCACCGCGACGATCTTCGAGGCGCCCGCGATCCGGGCGGCCTGGAGGGCGGCGAGGCCCACTCCCCCGACGCCGAACACCGCGACCGTCTCGCCCTGCCGGACGCGGGCCGAGTGGTGGACGGCGCCGTAGCCGGTGAGGACCGCGCAGCCGAGCAGGGCCGCGTCGGTGAGCGGGACGCCGTCCGGGACGGGCAGGACGCAGGAGGCGGAGACGACCGTCTCCTCGGCGAACGCGGCGACGTTCAGGCCGGGATGGAGGTCGATCCCCTCGGTGGTACGGGCGTAGACGTCGGCGGCACCGCCCAGGGCGTTGGCGCACAGCCAGACCTCGCCGAGCGAGCAGGCGTGGCAGGCGCCGCAGGACGGGGCCCAGTTGAGGACGACGCCGTCGCCCGGTGCGATGTGAGCGACGCCCTCGCCGACGGCGACGACCGTGCCGGCGCCCTCGTGGCCGAGGACGGCGGGGACGGGCACCCGCATGGTGCCGTCGGACAGGGACAGGTCGGAGTGGCATACCCCGGCGGCGGCGAGCCGGACGCGGACCTGGCCGGGTCCGGGGTCGGGCAGGTCGATGCCGGTGATCTCCAGCGGGGAGCCGACGGCGGGCAGGACGGCGGCGCGGACAGCCATGACGGAAGGGACTCCCTGACTCGAACGGGGTCTAGAACTGGAGGGACTTGGTCTGGAGGTACTCGGCCAGGCCGTGCACGCCGAGTTCGCGGCCGACGCCGGACTGCTTGTAGCCGCCGAAGGGGGCGAGCGGGTTGAAGCGGCCGCCGTTGATATCGACCTGGCCTGTCTCCATCCGGCGCGCGAAGGCCACCGCCTCGGCCTCGTCCCCGGCCCAGACGGCGCCGGCCAGGCCGTAGACCGTGCCGTTGGCGATGCGCAGGGCGTCCTCCTCGTCCTCGTACCTCAGGATCGACAGGACCGGGCCGAAGATCTCCTCCTGCGCGATGGTCATGTCCTCGGTGACGTCGGCGAAGACGGTCGGGCTGACGAAGTAGCCCTGCTCGCGCGGGGCTTCGGGGCCGCCGGCGACCAGGCGGGCGCCCTCGGCGACGCCCTTCTCGATGTAGCCGCGCACCCGGTCCCGCTGCCCCGCGTTGACGACCGGGCCGATGCGGTCGCCGTACTTGGCGGCGGCCTCCGCGGCGAGCCCGACCGCCTCGTCGTACTGGTCGCGGTGGACCAGCATCCGCGTCCAGGCGCTGCACGTCTGCCCGGAGTTGGACATGACGTTGGCGACGCCGACGTTGACCGCCTTGGCCAGGTCGGCGGTCGGGAGGATGACGTTGGCGGACTTGCCGCCCAGTTCGAGGGCGACCTTCTTGACCTGCCCGGCGGCGATCGCGGCGATCTGCCGGCCCACGGCGGTGGAGCCGGTGAAGGACACCAGGTCGACGCCGGGGTGCTCGGCGAGGGCCTGGCCGGCGACCGGGCCGAGACCGGTGACCAGGTTGAAGACGCCCGCCGGGAGCCCGGCCTCGTGCACCGCGCCGGCGAAGAGGCGGGCGACCAGAGGGGTGTCCTCGGCGGGCTTCACCACGACCGTGCAGCCGGCCGCCAGGGCCGGGGCGACCTTGGCGACGATCTGGTGCAGCGGGTAGTTCCAGGGCGTGATGGCGGCCACGACACCGACCGGCTCCTGGTGCACGACCGAGTTGCCGGTCTTCTCCTCGAAGGCGTAGGCCGCCGCCAGCTCGGCGTACGAGCCGGCCACCGCGATCGGCACGCCCGCGTGGACGGCCTGCGAGAACTTCAGCGGCGAGCCGAGTTCGGCCGTGACGGTCTCGGCGATCTCGTCCGCGCGCGCCACGAGCACGTCCCGCAGGGCGGACAGACGCGCCGCGCGCTCGGCGGGCGGGGTCGCGGCCCACTCCGGCAGGGCGGCGCGAGCGGCGCGTACGGCGCAGTCGACGTCTTCGGCGGTGCCCGCGGGAACCGTGCCGATGACCTGCTCGTCGACCGGGTTCACGACCTCGATCACGTCCTGGCCGGCGGCGGGGCGCCAGGCACCCTGGATGTACATGCCGTCGTGTGCCTTCATCGCGCTTCCTCCGGGGCGGGGCGTCATCGTCCGGAACATAAACTAGCGGCGATAGTTTTCCGGCGCCAGACGTCCCGGGGTCCGGGTCGTCACAGCACGGCCTGTTCGCCCTGGTGTGCGGCTCCTCAGTCCCCCAGGTCGGGCAGGCGGGCCGGGTGCGGGCAGATGCGGTCGCCCTGCCGGTCGAAGACGAAGAGGTGGGCGAGGTCGACCAGGAGCGGCACCTGCATGCCGTGGCGGAGGGCGAGGTCGGGGGTGGTGCGGACGATGAGGTCGCCGGGCAGGCGGGGCTCGGCGGACGGCTGCCGCACTTCGTCGTCCCGGGGGTCGTCCAGGGTCACGACGGGGCCCGCCCGCCCGGCCCCGGTCCGCTCCCGCAACCGCGTGAGGACCGAGCCGTCGCGGCGGCGCCGCCGGGCGGGGCGGCCGGGGCGGGGGCGCGGGGCCTCCAGTTCGGGGACGACGGCGGGGCTGGAGCCGGTGTTAAAGTGCACCAGGATCTCGTGCCCCTGGAACTCCACGTGCTCGACCAGGCCGGTGATCGGCACCTCGCCGGGGCGGGCCGCGCTGTGCTTGGCGATCCGGACGGCCTCGGAGCGCAGGCCGACGATGACCTCGCGGCCCTGCTGGACACGCAGGAGCTGGTGGTCCAGGGAGAGCGGCTCGGGCAGGCGCAGGAACTGCTTGCCCAGGCTGATGGTCATCGCCCCGTCGAGCGGAGCGCGCACCAGGCCGCGCAGCAGGTTGATGCGCGGGGTGCCGATGAACGCGGCGACGAAGACGTTGCGGGGCAGCGCGTAGACCGCGCGAGGGCTGTCGACCTGCTGGAGCACGCCGCCGCGCAGCACGGCGACCCGGTCGCCGAGCGACATGGCCTCGGCCTGGTCGTGGGTGACGTAGATCGTGGTGACGCCCAGCTCCTGGGTGAGCCGGGAGATCTCGGCCCGCAGATGGGTGCGGAGCTTGGCGTCGAGGTTGGACAGCGGCTCGTCCATCAGGAAGGCGGAGGGGTGGCGGGCGATGGCCCGGCCCATGGCCACGCGCTGACGCTCGCCGCCGGAGAGCTGGCCGGGCAGGCGGTCGAGGAGGTCCTCGATGCCGAGCATGCGGGCGGTGGCGTCGACGCGGGGGCGGGGGTCCGTGGCCGGGTCCTCGATGCGCAGCGGGAAGCCGATGTTGGCGCGGCTGGTCATGTTCGGGTAGAGGGCGAAGTTCTGGAAGACCATCGCCATGTCCCGGCCGGACGGCGGCAGGTCGTTGGCGTACTCGCCGTCGAGCAGCAGCCGGCCCTCGTCGATCTCCTCCAGCCCGGCGATCATTCTGAGCACGGTCGACTTGCCGCAGCCGGACGGGCCGAGCAGCACGAGGAACTCGCCGGGCGAGATGTCCAGCGACAGCCGGTCCACCACGCGGGCGCCCCGCGTGTAGGCCTTGCTGACGTCGTGCAGGGAGATGGCGCGTGTCATGGGGTGCCCCCGAGGGGTCATCAGGGCGCTGGTGCTCCGCGGTCGGAAGCCCCGTGCGGGTCGTACGGGGCTGTGGGTCACGGAAGTTAACGGAATGTGTGCGGCCGGGGGAAGACACCGGGCGAGATCGGGGGCATCGGTCCATCTGGTGAGAAGGCGGACGGCCCGGTTTCGGCCTTCGGGCGGGACCTGCCCGGGTCAGCGGATGCCGGTGAGGTGGGCGAAGACGACCACGTTCCCGGAGTAGCCCTTCCTGCGGTCGTAGCTGCCGCCGCAGGTGATCAGACGCAGCTCGGGGCGGCCCCGGGCGCCGTACACCTCCTGGCTCGGGAAGTGCGCCTTCTCGTACGACTTGATCTTGTCGACCGTGTAGACGGCGATCCGTCCGTCGGCGCGGCGGGCCTTGACGATCCGGCCCCGTTTCAGCTCGGTCAGCCCCGCGAAGACGGCGGGCCCGCTGTCCGTGTCCAGATGTCCGACGGCCACGGCGGTGCCCTGCTCGCCGGGCGAGGCGCCGTGCCGGTACCAGCCGACGAGCTTGGGGTCGTCGTCCGGCGGTGCGGCGAGGCGGCGGTCGCGGTCGAGGCCGAGGTCCATGACCGGGGCGTCGAGGCGGAGGTAGGGGATGAGGAGGCGGGTGGCCCGGGAGCGGGGCAGGGGGCGGAGGCCGGCCGGGGGGCGAGGCTTCCGGGTGACGGGGGTGACAGGCCGGGGAGCGGGGCGTGGGGCTGCGGGCTTGGGAGCGGGGCGCGGGGTGGCGGCTCCGGGCCGGTGGTGCGACGTGACGGGCCTGTCTTTGCGGAGCCCGGGGCGTGAGGGCTCGGGGGTGCGGGGCCTCTGGGTGCGGGGGCCGTTGGCGGCGGGGGCGTTGACGGCGGGGCCGGGTGTGCGGGCCCCGTTGACGGGCGGCCCGGGGGCGCGCCCGTTGCCGCGGGCCGCGGCCGGAGGGGATGCCTGTGCCCGGGGTGGGCCGGTGCGGGGGCCGGGGGCGGTGGAGTCGGCGGGCAGGGCGGCCGTGCCGGTGCCGGTGCCGGCCGGGTGGGCGGCCGTGGTGAAGTCCGGCGGGAGGGCCGTCACCGTCGCGCCGGGCTCTTCGCCCCGATCCCAGCAGACGCCGACCACCAGCACCAGCGAGACGGCCACCACGATCGTCCGCGTCAGCCGGTAGGCACGCCTGCGGTACCAGGGCCTACGGGGCCGCCGGGACCACGCCCCGGGGACGCCGGCGGCTGTGGTGTACCGCCCCGCCGGAACGGCGCCGGAGCCGGATCCGGAACCACGCCGGACCACCGGGGCCGCGGCGGACCCGGCCCCACGCCGCCCCGGCGACACACGGGCAGGACCGGCCCCGCCCCCGCGCCGCCCCGACGGCACGGCGGCAGAACCGGAGCCGGACCGGGTCCCGAGGCCGGCGGCAGCGCCCCGCCGCCCCACCGGAACCGCGACAGCCCCGGCCCCGCCCCCGCGCCGCCCCGACGGCACGTCGGCGGAACCGGAGCCGGTCCCACGCCGAACCGCCGAGGCGGCGCCGGGCCCGGCACCGCCTCCACGCCGCCTCACCGACCCGGCGTCGGACCCGAGCGCGCCCCCGCCCTGCCCGAGACGGGCGGAGCGATCCGTGGAACGTGGCCTACGCGGCGCCATCGGGGCGGCGACGGAGCCGGAACCAGACCGTCCCGGCGACGGCGGCCAGGCCGACCGCGGCCGCGCCGGTGACCGGCGTGAAGGCCTCACCGCGGGCAATGCCGCCACCGCCGGCGGGCGGGCCGCCGACCGGCGTCGTCGGCTTGGAGGTCGGGCAGTCGACCTTGAACACCTTGAACTTGCCGGCGCCGTGGGCCTGGTCGGTGAGCCACGTCAGCTTGTACTGCCCGTTGGGCAGGTCGACGGCCGCGGTACGGCCCTGGCCGGTCGGGTCGGCCGTGAAGCTGCCGGTGCGCGTGGCCCCGCCCGGAACCTCCGGCTGGGTCTGGATGGTCCAGTTGACCTTCTCGCCCGAGTCGAAGTTGAACGCGGCGAGGTAGAAGTCGCAGACCTTCGGGTCGTTGCGCTGGTTGTCCGAGGCCGTCGTGCTGGCGTGGATCTTGACGTCTCCGTTGTCCCCCGGGACCGGAGCGGCGACGGCGGACACCCCGCTCAGGGTGGTCCCTGCGAGGGTGAGGGCGGCGAGGACGGCGGTACGGGTGCCGGCACGACGCGCGAGGGGTACGACGGGCATGAACATGCCTCCAAGTCAGATGATTTACATACAGACACCTCGTCACCTGACTCTCTGTCACCCCACCGCCGAAAAGGGCGCAGCACCGCCCTACGACGCGTCAGATATCGCTCTTCCGGCGCAGCGGCACCCCACACCTGAGGCGTCTTCGCGCCGCGCGGCCCGCACCGCCCGTCTCCGGCCCGACCGCAGGGCCTGGCTCGTCCGCCTCGCCCGTCTCGTCTACCTCGTCCGCCTCGCCCGCCTCCTCCGGCTCCCGCGGCGACCGGACGGCGACCCCGGACGACACCAGCAACAGCACTCCGAGCATCACGAACGGCGCCGCCACACCCACGACTCCGGCGATCAGCCCGGCCGCGGCGGGCGCGGCGACCTGGCCGAGCCGGTTGCCGGTCAGGCGCAGGGCCAGGGCCGTGGAACGTGCGTCGTCGGGGGCGGCCTGGACGACCGTCGTCATGGACAGCGGCTGACCGACCCCGAGGCAAAAGCCCAGCGCGACCAGCAGCAGCGCGAGCGCCCACACCGGCACCGGCAGGGCTATGCCCGCGCACAGCAGGGCCGCCAGCAGACAGGTGACGGTCAGCAGCAGGGTCCGGCCGAGCAGCCGCAGCAGGGGCGTCAGCACCAGGCGGCAGGCGATCGTCGCCGCCGCGCGCAGACTGAGCAGGATCCCGATCACGGACGGCGCGATGCCCCGGTGCTCGCCGACCACCGGGAGGTAGGCGGTCAGGATGTCGGTCGCGGACAGCACTGCGAGGCTGATGAAGATGCCCGCGGGCACCCCCCGGGTGCGCAGGATGCCCCGGACCGGGACCCGGTCACCCTTGTCCGCGCGGGACGTGGACGCCGTACGGCGATGCTCGATGCGCCACAGCGAGGTGAACGCGACCGCCGCCGTGGCGCCCGCCACGATCAGGGCGAGCGCGCTGCTGCCGGCCATGTCCTCGCCGCCGATCAGCGCGCCGGCGGCGACCGGGCCGACCAGCTGGCCGAGGGCGGCGCCGATCGTGAAGTGGCCGAAGTTGCGGTCCTGTTCGTGGGGCGCGGACTGGCGGGCGACGAGGGACTGGGAGCCGATGACGAAGCACAGGTGCCCGAGGCCCATCACCCCGCTCCACAGGGCCATCGTCCCCAGGGAGCCGGCGACGCCGCTCAGGGCGCAGCCGCCGGATATGAGGACCACGCCGACCGGCAGCAGGGGCGCGCAGCGGCCGTGGTCGGTGCGGCGGCCCAGCGGCACGGCCGCGAACAGGGGCAGCAGCGCGTACACACCGGCGATCACGCCGATCGCCCGCTCGTCCGCGCCCAGCGCGAGGGCCCGGTAGGAGACGGCGGGCCGGGCCATCGACACCGCCCCCTGCGCGAAGCTGAAGGCGATGACGAGGCGGAGCAGCCAGCCGCGGTTCCCACCGGGCCTCACCATGACGTCCTCCATGAAAGCGGCTCAGATGATCCCGAACAGCATGCCCGCGCCGAGGATGACGAGGCAGGTGAGGGCGGCCCACTTCACGACGAACTTGGTGTGGTCGCCGAAGTCGACCTTGGCCATGCCCACCAGGACGTAGACGGCCGGGACGAGCGGGCTGGACATGTGCAGCGGCTGGCCGACCAGGGAGGCGCGGGCCATCTCCAGCGGGGTGACCCCGTGCGCGGCACCCGCCTCGGCGAGGACGGGCAGGACACCGAAGTAGAAGCCGTCGTTCGACATGAAGTAGGTGAGCGGCAGGCTCAGGATGCCGGTGACGAGGGCCATGTGCGGGCCCATGCTGCCGGGGATGACGTCCACCATCCACTTGGCCATGTGGTCGACCATGCCGGTGCCCTGGAGGACGCCGGTGAAGACGGCGGCGGCGAAGACCATGCCGGAGACGTTCAGGACGTTGTCGGCGTGGGCGGCCAGGCGGGCCCGCTGGTCGGGGATGTTCGGGAAGTTCACCGAGAGGACGAGCGCGGCGCCGATCAGGAACAGCACCGGGATCGGCAGCCACTCCATGATCATGGCGGTGAGCAGGGCGACCGTGAGCAGCGCGTTGAACCAGTAGAGCTTGGGGCGCAGCGTGGCCCGGTTCGGGTCGAGGCCCTGGAAGCCGTCGTCGTCCGCGGATGCGGCGGAGTCCACAGCGTCCCCGGGAGCATCCGTGCCGGAGCCCGCACCACCCGTGGCGCCCGTGGCGGCAGCCGTGCCGCCCTTGCGCATCGAGACCTTGCCGTCGTCGGAGCCGCCGGAGCCGACGAGGACCGTCTCGGTCTCCTTCTCCTCCTCCAGGACGTCGTCCAGCGTCAGCACGCCCAGCCGCCGGCGCTCGCGCACACCGAGCACGTAGGAGAGGACGAAGACGAAGAGCAGGCCGACCAGGAGCGCCGGGATCATCGGGACGAAGATGTCGCTGGCGTCGAGCTTCAGCGCGGTCGCTGCGCGGGCGGTGGGGCCGCCCCACGGGAGGGTGTTCATCACACCGTTGGCCATGGCGGCGACACCGGTCATCACGACCATGCTCATCTTCAGGCGCTTGTACAGCGGGTACATCGCCGAGACGGTGATCATGAAGGTCGTCGAGCCGTCGCCGTCCAGCGACACGATCGCGGCGAGCACGGCGGTGCCGACGACGATCCGCATCGGGTCGGCTTTGCAGAATTTGAGAATGCCGCGGACGATCGGGTCGAAGAGACCGACATCGATCATCACGCCGAAGTAGACGATCGCGAACATGAGCATCGCCGCGGTGGGGGCGAGGCTGGTCACGCCGTCGATGACGTAGTCGCCGAGCTTGGCGCCCTTGCCGACGAACACGCAGAACAGCGCGGGAATCAGCACGAGCGCCGCGATCGGCGACATCTTCTTCATCATGATCAGGACCAGGAAGGTCGCGATCATGGCGAAGCCGAGGATGGTCAGCATGAGTGGATACCTAACGTTCGCCCTTGAACTCCCACCAGGGCCGGCGGTGTCCGAGACGTTAGGTGCGTTCAAGCAGCGTTAACAAGACGTTGACGTGCGAGCAATAAGCGCAAAACTGCTGGTCACAGCTTTGCTCAGGTCAGAGCGGTGAGCTTTTCGGTCACGGATGCGCCTTCCGGGGCCGTCGCGGGGGCCACCTCGACCGGCACTCCGTTGAGGACCGCGTTGCCCGACAGCGGGTCGAGGAGACGGCCGTCGAGGAGCTGGTTGACGTTGACGCCGGGGTCGGTGGAGGCGTGGCTGAGGCGGGTTCCGGGGCGGTTGTGGCCCCAGCCGTGCGGCAGGCTCACCACGCCCGGGCGGATCGTGTCGGTGGCCTCGGCGGGTGCGGTGACCTCTCCCCCGGCGCCCTTGACGCGCACGGCCGCCCCGTCCTCGACACCCAGCCGCTCGGCGTCCTCGGGGTGGATGTGCAGGGTGCAGCGGTTGGAGCCGCCGGTGAGGGCGGGCACGTTGTGCATCCAGCTGTTGTTGGAGCGCAGATGGCGGCGGCCGACCAGGACGAGCCCCTCGGGGCGTTCGGCCAGGGCCGCCCGCAGGCGGGGCAGGTCGTCCGCGATCGGGCCGGGCAGCAGCTCCACCCGGCCGCTGCGGGTCTTCAGGGGCTGCGGCAGGCGAGGCTCCAGGGGGCCGAGGTCGATGCCGTGCGGGTGCGCGAGCAGCTTCTCCAGACCGAGGCCGTCCGGTCGTACGCCGAAGCCGTCGCCGTAGGGGCCGAGGCGCAGCATCATGTCGAGCCGTCGCTCGGGGCCGGTGTCGCCGGTGAGCAGCGCGGCAAGCTCGCGGGGGTCGCGGCCGTGGACCGGGGAGTGCGGTTCCTTCACGGCCTTGCCGAGGGTCTGGTCGATGACCATCTGGTCGACGGCGGCGGGGTCGGCTCCGTGCATGCCCGTGACGGCCAGGATGAGCCGGGCCAGGATCTCCGTCTCCGCCATGCGGCCGGGCTCCAGCGGGATGGCGGGGCGGGTGTAGCGGACCTGGTTGCGTACGGCGAGGGTGTTGAAGGCGAAGTCGTGGTGCGGGCTCTGGGAGGGCGGGGGCGGGGGCAGCACGACGTCGGCGTGGCGCGAGGTCTCGTTGAGGTACGGGTCGACGCTGACCATGAAGTCGAGGGAGTCGAGCGCCTTGTCGAGCCGGTCGCCGTCGGGTGCCGACAGCACGGGGTTGGCGGCGACGGCGATGAGCGCGCGCACCGGCTCGCCCTCTTCGGTGGCGGTGTCGATCTCCTCCGCGAGGGCCGACAGGGGCAGTTCGCCCTTCGCCTCGGGGTGCCGGCTCACCCGGGAGTGCCAGCGTCCGAGGGCGAAGCCGCGGCCGGGTCCGGCAGGGCGCGGGGTCTTGTCGGTGGCGGCCTGCGGGAAGAGCGCGCCGCCGGGGCGGTCGAGGTTGCCGGTGAGGATGTTCAGGACGTCGACGAGCCAGCTGGCCAGGGTGCCGTGCGGGACGGTGCAGCTGCCGATGCGGCCGTATACGGCGGCGGTCGGGGCGGCGGCCAGGTCGCGGGCGAGGGCGCGGATGACGCCGGCCTCGACGTCGCAGGCCCCGGCGACCGCTTCGGGCGTGAACTCGCTCAGTTCCTGGGCCAGTTCCTCGATGCCCTGGACGTGTGGGGTCGGCTCGACGAGGCCCTCGTCGAGGAGCACCCGCGCCATCGCCGCCAGCAGCAGCGCGTCGGTGCCGGGCCGGACGGCGATGTGCCGGTCGGCGAGCTTGGCGGTGCGGGTGCGCCGCGGGTCGATCACGACGAGGGTGCCGCCCCGGGCCTTGAGGGCCTTCAGCTTGCCCGGGAAGTCGGCGGCGGTGCACAGACTGCCGTTGGACTCCAGCGGGTTGGCGCCGATCAGGAGCAGATGGTCGGTGCGGTCGAGGTCGGGCACCGGGATGGCGTTCGCGTCGCCGAAGAGGAGGCCGCTGGAGACGTGCTTGGGCATCTGGTCGACCGTGGAGGCGGTGAAGACGCTGCGGGTGCCGAGCCCGGCGAGCAGGACGGGCGGGTAGAGGGCACCGGCCATGGTGTGCACGTTGGGATTGCCGAGGACGACCCCGACGGAGTTCGGGCCGTGGCGCTCGACGACGGGCCGGACGCCGGCGGCGACCGCGTCGAAGGCCTCCTCCCAGGTGGCCTCGCGCAGCTCGCCGTCCCGCCGCACGAGCGGTGTGCGCAGCCGGTCGGGGTCGGAGTCGACCGCCCCGAAGGAGGCGCCCTTGGGGCAGATGAACCCCTGGCTGAAGACGTCGTCGCGGTCCCCGCGGGCGTGGGTGACGCGCGTCCCCTCGATGGTGAGGGTCAGGCCGCAGGTGGCCTCGCACAGGGGGCAGATACGCAGGGCGGTGCGGGACACGGGTCCTCCCGGGGCGGCGGCTACGGTGACGCGCTGACGCGCTGACGCGCCCGAGCATACCGACCGGTATGCCCGACGGGGAGGGCCTTACGGGATCGAGGTCAGTCGAGGGCCCGGGCCAGATAGCCGCGGAGCATCTCCCGGGCCTCGCCGATGATCCGCTCGTCCCCCTCCGGCGCGACCCGGAACGCCAGGTGCACGAGGGTGTCGGCCGTCTCGACGGCGATGAGGAAGACGCGGCGCAGATCCTCGTCGGGCTCGCGGTCGAGGTAGCCGGAGAGCAGTTCGGTGAGGCGGTCGGCGACGCGGTGGTTGGGTTCGCCGTCGCGGGCGCCGACCGGGATCTGGTTGCCGAAGTCGACGAGGGAGAAGCCGGGCGCGGTGCGCTTCATCTCCAGGTACTCGTCGAGCACGGCGTCCATGGCCGTGCGCCAGCCGCCGTCCGCACCGGCCTGCCGCAGGCGCTGGGTGACGCGCTCGGAGTACCGCTCGAGGTTGCGCTGTGCCAGCGCGTCGACCATCTGGCGCTTGTTGCCGAAGAAGCGGTAGACCGAGCCGATCGGGACCGAGGCCCGCTGGGCGACGGCACGCGTGCTCAGGGCGTCGTAGCCGACCTCGTCGAGGAGGTCGGCGCAGGCGTCGAGGATCCTGGTCAGGCGTTCGGCGCTGCGCCGCTGCACGGGCGCACGACGGAGCGATGTCGCGTGGGGCACGGGCTTCATGATGCCCTTCCGGGGCGGGCCGGTGAACCTCGCCCCCCGGTGTCCGCGCCCTGCGTCCGGGCCTTGCGCCGGGAGGCCGTGTCCGGCGTCGCCCCCGGGCCCGGCTCCGACGCGGTGATGTCGGCCGTGCTCTCCACGGGCTTGCCGTCCACCGCCCACACGGTGCCGTCGTCGGCGTAGAGGCGGGCCGTGAGGCGGTGCGTGCCGCGCGGCACGAGGCGGGCGTCCAGGCGGTAGGCGGGGGCGCGGAGCCGGGCGACGGGACGGCCGTCGACGAAGAGGCGCGCGAGGCCTCGCCCGGCGACCGCGCGGGCCGCCGCGCCGGCCGGCGAGAAGCGGAAGTTCCGCACGGTCAGGCGTACGTCCCAGCCACCGGCCGTGCCGGGCTGGACCTCGATTCCGACGTCGGGGGCGCCCTCCTGCCCGACGTCGCGATAGGGCCGCCCCTCATGGTCCCGGTCCTCCAGGATCTTGCCCACCGGCGTGGGCGACGCGTCGCCCTTCCGGGCATCGCCGGAGCCGCAGCCCGCGGATCCGGCCAGGAGGAGGACACAGAGCGCGAGCGCGGCGAGAGGTCTCCGTGTCCACGTCATGTCCGGGAGCGTAGAACACACGTCCGGTCCGGCGGATCGTTCTCAAGTCGGGTTCGGGTCATCCGTCAAGAGGAGGGGCGCGCCCCTCTTGCGTCGGGGAAAACGCAATCCTACGGTACTGCATAGGAATCGAACGGCAAGGGAGCAGCGATCATGGGCGATGGGGGTACCTCCCGCACGAGCGGGATCGAGCGTGGGGAAGCGCGGAAGACCGCCGAAGGGCTGACCTACCTCTCCGGCTTCGGCAACGAGCACAGCTCGGAGGCCGTCCCGGGGGCTTTGCCCGAGGGCCGCAACTCTCCCCAGCGGGCCCCGCTCGGGCTGTACGCGGAGCAGCTGAGCGGTTCGGCGTTCACCGAGCCGCGGGCGCACAACCGCCGCTCGTGGCTGTACCGGATCCGCCCTTCGGCCGCGCATCCGGCGTTCACCCGGGGCCACAACGGCTCGGTCCGCACCGCCCCCTTCACCCAGACCGTGCCCGACCCCAACCGCCTGCGCTGGAACCCGCTGCCCGACCCGGCGCCCGAGACCGACTTCCTGGCGGGCCTGTGGACCCTCGGCGGCAACGGCGACGCCACCCAGCGCACCGGCATCGCCGTGCACCTCTACACGGCCAACGCCTCGATGGACCGGGTGTTCAGCGACGCCGACGGCGAGCTGCTGATCGTCCCGGAGCGCGGCGGGCTGCTGCTGCGCACCGAGTTCGGCCTGCTCCATGTGGAGCCGGGACATGTGGCGCTGATTCCGCGTGGGGTCCGCTTCCGTGTGGACCTCCTCGACGAGTCTGCCCGCGGGTATGTGTGCGAGAACTACGGCGCGCCCTTCCGCCTCCCCGACCTGGGCCCGATCGGCGCCAACGGGCTCGCCAACCCCCGGGACTTCCGCGCCCCGGTCGCCGCGTACGAGGACGTCGAGGGCCCGGCGGAGGTGGTGAACAAGTTCTGCGGCAACCTGTGGACGGCCACCTACGACCACTCCCCCCTCGACGTGGTGGCCTGGCACGGCAACCATGTGCCCTACGTCTACGACCTGCGCCGCTTCAACGCGCTCGGCACCATCACCTACGACCACCCGGACCCGTCGATCTTCACGGTGCTGACGTCCCCGTCGGACACCCCGGGGCTGGCCGGTGCCGACTTCGTGGTGTTCGCGCCGCGCTGGCTGGTGGGCGAGGACACGTTCCGCCCGCCGTACTTCCACCGGAACGTGATGAGCGAGTACATGGGCCTGATCGAGGGCGCCTACGACGCGAAGGCGGAAGGCTTCGTGCCGGGCGGCGGCTCGCTGCACAACATGATGTCGGCGCACGGCCCGGACCGGGAGACGTTCGACCGGGCGAGCGCCGCCGAGCTGAAGCCGCAGAAGATCGACGACGGTCTGGCGTTCATGTTCGAGACGCGCTGGCCGCTCGCCCTGACCCCGCACGCGGCCCGCGCCGAACACCTCCAGCAGCGCTACGACGACGTCTGGCAGGGCCTGGAGCGGCACTTCCGCCCCTAGGCGGGCTTCTGACGGATCTCCACGGCGTCGCCGGAGATCCGTCAGAAGCCCCCTTGCACTGATCATTTCCTACCGGTACGGATGGCCCGTGACCTCCTTCGCCCCGGACTCCATCGTCCTGAACCGCAAGCTGCCGCTCTGGTATCAGGTGTCGCAGTCGCTGCGCGCCTCGATCCTCGGCCGCTCGCCCCGGGACCCGCTGCGGCTGCCCACCGAGGAGCAGCTGGCCGGGCACTACGGCGTGAGCGTGCTGACGATGCGGCAGGCGCTGAAGGAGCTGGAGGACGAGGGGCTGATCACGCGCCACCGCCGGCGTGGCACGTTCATCGAGCCGCACGCGCGCCGGGGTTCCCCGGTGCGGCTGCTCGGCTCGGTGGACGCGATCGTGGCCCAGCAGTCCGGCATGACGACCGAACTGCTGGACCACGGCAGCGCGCCCGTGCCCGGCGAACTCGCCGAGTTCTTCCCGGAGGTGCGAGAGGTCTCGACGTACCACCGGCTGCGGAGTGACGAGAAGACCGGTGAGCCGACGAATCACGCCCGCAACTATGTGCGGCCCGAACTGGCCGCGCGGATCGACCTGGACGACCTCGTCCGGTGGCCCATGACCAAGGTGCTGCGGGACGTGGTGGGGGCGGACATCAGCCGCATCACGGACACGGTGGAGGCGCGGCTCGCCGACCCGGAGACCTCGAAGCTGCTCCAGGTCCCCCTGTTGAGCCCGATCCTGCACTACACGGGCGTGACGTATGACCCCGAAGGGCGGGCTCTGGATGTGGCCGTCATCCACTACCGGGGGGACCGGTTCTCCTTCACGGTGACCCTGGACGCCACCTGACCCGCGTGTCGTCTGCAGGTCGTACGATGCGGTGCGTGACGCACGACGACGCTCCGCCGCTGGCGGACCTCATGCCGTGGTCCGTCGCACCGCCGCGGCTCGGCCGGGGCTGGCCGGCGGCGCCCGACGCGGCGTCCCTGAAGGCCCGCTGGGACGCCTTGGTGAAGGCCGAGGGGCCCGACCGCGAGGCCCTGTTCGAGCCGACCCGCTCGCGCACCCTGCACACGGCCGTCGGCCAGCTGCCCGGCCGGACCGGCAGCGGCACGGAGAAGCTGGTGCGCGTCTCGGGACCCTGCCCGGAGCCGGAGCGCGTCCTGCTCGCGCCCTATGACGAGCAGTGGCTGATCCCCGACCAGCGGCTGATCGACGCGGCCCGCCCGGAGCTGTGGCGGGTGGCGGACGAGCGGCAGGTCTTCGTGGTGGAGGCGCCCGGGGCCACCCCGCCCCTGCTCGTCACCTCGCTGCTCCCGCTGCTGCGTCCTGGCCGCGTCCGCCCGCTCTTCCGGCGCCCGGGCGGCCGCGAGCCGAACCTGGCCCCCGGCCTGCTGGAGCACCTCGGCACCCGCCTGGGCAGCCCCCCGCAGCCGCTGGACGTACTGGCCTGGATCACGGCCACGGCCCGCCCGGACCTCACCGTCCCGCTCACCGGGGACGCCGACGCGTGGGAGCGGGGTCTGGAGCTGGGCCACCGGACGCTGTGGCTGATGTGCCGCGACGGCGAACGCCCGAAACTGCCCGGCGGCCGCCGCCCCTACGTCCGCGCCCCGCTGCCCTCCCGGCCCGTGGAGCTGCACTACGACCGGGACGAGGAGGCCCTGTTCCTGGACGAGGGCCGCATCTCCCCGGTGCCGCCGGAGGCCTGGGACTTCGAGGTGGGCGGAGTCCGCGTCCTTCAGCAGTGGTTCGCGAGCCGCGTCGCCGCCCCCGAGCCGGGCACACTGGCGGCGATCCGTCCCGCCACCTGGCCACAGACCTTCACGTCGGAGCTGCTGGAGCTGATCACCGTCCTCGCGCTCCTCGCCGGGTTGCGGCCCCTGGAAGAGCCGGAACTCCCCGAGCCGATCACGGCGACGGAGCTGCGCGAGGCGGGCGTCCTCCCGGTACCGAGCGCGGCCCGCCGCCCGGCGTCGGTGCTGGAGGGGCCCGAGGAGGGCCCCGAGGGACAACTGGCGCTGCTCTAGAGCGGCTCGGGGCCGCTCTGACGCGGCTCGGGGCCGCTCTGGCGCAGCTCGGGGTCGAAGGCGTCCAGGACGCGTTCGAGCGTCCGTCTGAAGATCGCCTCCAGATCGACCGGCCCGCTCTGCTCCATGAAGGCCGCGGTCATCCGCGGATACGCGCCGGTGGCGATCTGACGGCCCAGATAGGCCATGCGGACCGCGTTCTCGTCCTCCGCCGACCACGGCATGGAGCGGGTGCGTTCAGCGGTCGCGATCTCGTTCCCGGTGTACGTCGTCACGACGCCGTTGAGCAGCGCGATCAGCTCCGTCTTCGTGCCGGCCGGCACGTCGAGCGGTTCGAGGCAGGCCAGGCAGTGCTCCAGATAGCGCAGCGTGTTGGGGCTGAAGCCGAACACCCCCGGCATCAGGCGCGGCACCCAGGTGTGGCGGTACATGATGGCGCGCGTCTCCTCCGCGTTGCGGAGCATGTCGGCGCGCCAGTCGCCCGTGGGCTCGAACATCTCGTGCTCGGCGCCGATGGCGTCGATCATCAGCTCGTACAGGTCCTCCTTGCGGGGGACGTAGTTGTACAGCGACATGGTGCCGCAGCCCAGCTCCGCGGCGACCTGCCGCATGGTGACCCCGTCCAGCCCCGCCTCGTCGGCGATCCGCACCGCCGCCGCCGCGATGTCGGCGCGGGTGAACGCCGGTTTCGGCCCACGGCCGGTGCGCTCGGGGCGCGCCCAGATCACTTCGGGTACGGCCGCTCGGCCCGCCATCGGTCATCACCTCGGCCACCATCCTAGTTACGTACAGCGTACGTAGTGCGCTATGGTCCTGCCATGACTTCTACGTACGCTGTACTTAGTGAGGGTCTGGAGAAGCGGTTCGGGCAGGTCCATGCCCTGCGCGGGCTGGATCTCGCGGTCGCCGAGGGCACGGTCTGCGGGGTCCTCGGGCCGAACGGGGCGGGCAAGACGACGGCCGTACAGCTGTTGACCACACTGCTGCGGCCGGACGCGGGCT
The DNA here is from genome assembly GCF_004803895.1 of Streptomyces hawaiiensis. Taxonomy (NCBI): domain Bacteria; kingdom Bacillati; phylum Actinomycetota; class Actinomycetes; order Kitasatosporales; family Streptomycetaceae; genus Streptomyces; species Streptomyces hawaiiensis. Next base: position 1,925,057 of record NZ_CP021978.1, read on the forward strand.
CCGCCCGGGTCGCGGGGCACGACCTCGTCCGCGAGGCCACCGCGGTACGCGGCCGGATCGGCGTCACCGGACAGGACACCTCGATCGACGGTGACCTCACCGGACGCCAGAACCTCCAGCTGTTCGGCCGGCTGCACCGGGTGCGGGAACCGGCCGGGCGGACCGCCGAACTCCTCGACCGCTTCGGGCTGACGGAGGCCGCCGACCGCCCCGCGTCCACCTACTCCGGCGGCATGCGCCGCCGCCTGGACCTCGCGGCGAGCCTGATCCGCCGCCCCGACGTGCTGTTCCTGGACGAGCCGACGACCGGCCTCGACCCGGTCAGCCGCACCCTCATCTGGGACGTGGTGCGCGGCCTGACCGCCGAGGGCACGACCGTGCTGCTCACCACGCAGTACCTGGAGGAGGCCGACCAACTGGCCGACGACATCGCCCTGGTGGACGGGGGCCGGGTCGCGCACACCGGGTCGCCGGCGCAGCTCAAGTCGCTCGTCGGGGCGCACGCCGAAGTCGTCGTGCCGGACGCGGGCGTGCTCACGAAGGCCGCGGCCGTGCTCGACCGGCTGACGGGGGCGCAGCCGTCGTTCGACCACGAGCGCAACGCCGTCGGCGCGGTCAGCAAGGACCCGACACTCACGATCCCGCTGCTGGTGCGCGCCCTGGACACGGCGGGTGTGCCGCTGCTCGACGTGAGCCTGCGCCCGCCGACCCTCGACGACGTGTTCCTGCGCCTGACGGAGACCACGACCGCAACGACCGACGAGAAGGAGCGTGCCGCATGAGCATGCTGGCGTACGACGGGACCGCGATGCTGGGCCGCCAGCTGCTGCGGCTGCGGAACAACCCGGGGCTGCTGGTCCTCACCCAGACCATGCCGATCAGCATGCTGCTGTTCTTCGGCTACGTCTTCGGCAGCGCGCTGGCGGTGCCGGGCGAGGCCTACCGGTCGTTCCTCGTGCCGGGGCTGCTGGTCGCGACCGCCTCGGGCGGGATCATGGCCGGCATGTTCCAGGCGGCCCAGGACACGCACCGGGGCGTGACGAACCGCTTCCGCACACTGCCGATGAGCCGGGCGGCCGTACCGCTGGGGCAGGCCGCGGCGGACCTGGTGGCCACGGCCGCCGGGACCGTGCCGTTCCTGCTGGTGGGTCTGGCCGTGGGCTGGCGGGTCGAGGGCGGCGTGCTCGCGGCGGTGGGGGCGTTCGCGCTGCTGATGCTGTTCCGCTTCGCCTGCACGTGGGCCGGGATCTACCTCGGCCTGCTCACCCGCAACGAGGAGGCGGCCGGTCAGCTGGGCGGGGCGACGTTCCTGCTGCCGCTGCTGTCCAGCGCGTACATCCCGACGAGCGGGCTGCCGGGCTGGCTGCGGACGGTCGCCGAGTGGAATCCGATCAGCGCGGTGTCGACGGCCCTGCGGGATCTGTTCGGCAACGCGCCCGTGCCCGACGGGGCGGCCTGGCCGGTGGCCCACCCCGTCGCGGGGTCGCTCGTGTGGTGCGCCGTGCTGCTCGGGGTGTTCGTGCCGCTGGCCGTGCGTCAGTACGCGCACGGGGAGCGGTGAACGGGCGGCCGGAGCCGCGGACGTCGCCCCCGGTCACTGCCGGGCGGGGATGAGGCACCGACAGGGGGCGTGCCGCGCTCGGGAACACACCTGGCGCCGCTGCGTGCCGCGGGGATGACGGACGACGGGTGTCGCAGCGCTGGCGTCGGGGCGGTGTGACCGCCCGAGCGCGGGCCCCTACCTGCTGCCGAACAACGAGCGGCGCAACCGGCGCAGCGGCGCGAAGAGCGAGACGCGACGTACACGCGCACCCCTGCCACTGCGGTCGTGCGGCTGACGCGCGGTCAGTTCCCGCATCAGCGACGTCGCCTCGACCGTCTCCCGCTGGGGGACGGCAGGGCCGCCCAGCACCGAGAGGTGGCGGTCGAGGCGCGAACTGGTCGCGCTGCTCCCGCAGGTGATCGCAGGGACCCTGGCCCTGCTGCGCACTGTTATCTGATCCATGTCACTCCCCACCCGTACGAGTCCACCCGGCCCGGGCAGGTTAACCCTATCGCCCCGTCCCGGCACTCGTGTATCGCGGTCACAGGATTCACCTTCCCCATAAGGGGGTTGACGATGTATCTCCGATTACTCTCCGAATCCAACAGATTTCAGGGCGAGTTGGACGACCGGCTGGGTAGTGGGCTGCGGCGATCCCCCGGCGGGCTCGACGGTCACGGCCAGTGACGTCGCGGAGGTGCCCAAACCCGTTGCGACCAGGGGCGTGTCGCCCTCGAAGAGCCCCAGGGAGCGCGGTTGCGCGCCCGGGCGCATGGCCCACAACTGGTGCACGCGTCCGCCCGGCGGGACGCCGTATCCGCCGAGGGTGACCACCGCACTCCCCTCCGTGGCGGAAGCGATCACTCCGATGATGCGGCCCCGTCCGTCCCGGCCACTGCCCGCACGGACGTCCGGAGCCGCCAGAACGTGGGCGATCTCACGTGACCGATCTTGCTCGGCGGTCAGCCGGTCCTCGGCCCGGTTCGCCTGCACGGCGAACAGCGACGCGACGACGAGGGCCGCGGCTGCGGTGGCCGTCGCGAAGGGCACGAACAGCGGAATCCGGCGCCGCTGCCGCTGCCGCGGCGGCGGCTGGGCGCCCCACACGTGCGGCGGCAGCTGTGTCGCACGCGCTCGTGCCGGCTCGCGCGGCGCGCCCTGCGGTGCGGGGTCCTGCGGAGTCGTCCGTACGGCGAGCATGACCCGGTCGCGCATCGCGGCCGGTGGCGGGGCCGCCGCGGACCAGGCGAGCCGGACGGCGTCCTCCGTCAGTGCGCGCACCTCGGCGGCACAGCGGCCGCAGTCCCTGAGGTGCCTCTCGAAGCGGACGCGTTCCGGGGGCTCCAGGGCGTCGAGAGCGTAGGGCGCGGCGAGCGAGTGCGGATCCTCGCGGCGAAAGAGGCTCATGCCACACCTCCCAGGCACTCGCGCATACGGGTCAGCCCGTCCCGCATCCGCGTCTTGACGGTGCCCAGCGGCAGGGAGAGCTGCTCGGCCACCTCACGGTACGTGTAGCCCTCGTAGTAGGCGAGGGTGACCGACTGGCGCTGCAGGTCCGTGAGCCGGTCCAGGCAGCGGCGCACCCACTCGCGTTCGAGGCCGGCCTCGACCTCCTCGGTGACCTGGTCGAAGGCGGGCTGGTTCGCGCGGAGCGCCTCGCGCTGCTCGCGCTCCCCGGCCGCCCGGGCGCTGCGCACCCGGTCGACGGCGCGGCGGTGGGCGAGGGTGAGGATCCACGACATCGCGCTGCCCCGGCCCGGGTCGAACTTCGCCGCGGACCGCCACAGTTCGAGCAGCACCTCCTGCGCCACCTCCTCCGACTGGGCGGGGTCGCGCACCACACGCCGTACGAGCCCGAACACGGGGGCGGACACCAGTCCGTACAGCTCCTCGAAGGCCTGCTGGTCTCCGCCCGCCACGCGCAACAGCAGCTCGTCCGCCCCCACTCGGTCCCCCTCTCCCAGGCCGCACCGGGCCTGTCCCCTCGTACGAGGCATTCGCAACGCACACACCTCCGGATGGGGTTACGGATCAACGCGCCGAAAATGCGGGTCGCCGGCGATGAAACAACTTTTCAGATGCGCCGTAAGAACGTTTGAGATTCGACCAATCCGCTTCGCCGACCGCTCCGAATGGCGTGTGTCAGGCAAGTTGGCACGGAGGACGGACGGCATGACACCTATCTCCAGGACCGGCGCGGGACGCGCGAACATCGCGACCGTGATCTGTGGCGCGCTGGCCGCCGGCGGGCTCGCAGCCGCCGGTGTGACCGCGCTGGAACCTGAGGCGGCCTCCGCCTCCAGCCACCGTGAGGCCCCGCTGATCTCGGGCACCCCGCAGTACGACAACACGGACGTGTACGCGTTCGTCAGTCCGGACAAGCCGGACACGACGACCATCGTCGCGAACTGGATCCCCTTCGAGGAACCGGCCGGCGGGCCCAACTTCTTCACGTTCGCCGAGGACGCCCAGTACGACCTGCGCATCGACAGCGACGGTGACGCGAAGGAGGACCTCCTCTTCCGGTACACGTTCAAGACGCACACGAAGAACGACAAGACGTTCCTGTACAACACGGGCCCGGTCGAGAGCCTCGACGACGCCGACCTCAACATCACGCAGACGTACGACCTCGAGCTGGTCAAGCTGCGCAATCTGAAGGCGGTGTCGAAGACCAAGGTCGCCGACGACGTGCCGGTGGCGCCGTCGAACGTCGGCAAGGCGTCGATGCCGGACTACGACACCCTGCGCAAGCAGGCGGTGCACAAGCTCGCCGGGGGCGCCCAGACGTTCGCCGGGCAGGCCGACGACCCCTTCTTCCTGGACCTGCGCGTCTTCGACCTGCTGTACGGCGGGAACCTCTCCGAGGTCGGCAACGACACCCTCAAGGGCTACAACGTCAACTCGATCGCCCTGCAGGTCCCCAACAGCTTCATCACCGAGTCGCACGAGCAGCCGGTCGTCGGCATCTGGTCGACGACCCAGCGCAAGAACGCCCAGGGCTACTTCGCTCAGGTCTCGCGCCTCGGCAACCCGCTGGTCAACGAGGTCGTCAACCCGCTGAAGGACAAGGACAAGTTCAACGCGTCCGCGCCGCGGGACGACGCCCAGTTCCTGCAGAACGTCACCAACCCGGAGCTGCCGAAGCTCATCGAGGCGATCTACAAGATCCCGGCGCCCGCCGAGCCGCGCAACGACCTGGTCGACGTGTTCCTCAAGGGCGTCAAGGACCTCAACCAGCCCCCGCACGTGACGCCGTCGGAGCAGCTGCGTCTGAACACGTCCATCAAGCCGGCCGCCAAGCCCAAGCGGCTGGGTGTCCTGGACGGCGACAACGCGGGCTTCCCGAACGGCCGTCGCCTGACGGACGACGTGATCGACGCCTCGCTCCAGGTCGTCGAGGGCGAGCTGCTGGGCGCGAAGAACGACCTCGGTGACGCGGTCGACAAGAACGACAAGAAGTTCGAGAAGGCCTTCCCGTACGTCGCGCTGCCGACGGAGGGTTCGCGCGGTCCGCTCGCCAAGGGCGTGGACGGCGGCAACGACGTCCGCAGCCAGCTCGGTGACGCGCTCCAGCCGGCCGGCGCGCAGGGTTCGGACGACATGCGCCTGATCGCCGCGTCCGCGGGGGCCGGGGCGGGCGGCATCGTCCTGGTCGGCGCGGCCCTGATGTGGTGGCGCCGCATGCGGAACCGGGCGTACTGACCCGCTCCGCTCCCACCGACCGGCGCGGCCCGTTCCCCAACCCCCACGGCACGGGCCGCGCCGCCGACTCCCGCACCAGCACATCCGACCGAGGAGAGGTCATGCCTCCGCGTACGACCGACAGCACACCGGAGAGGCGCGGCGACGACCGAGCGCCGTCGACGGACCCGGAGCCCGCGGAGCGGCACGGTGGCTCGGCCGCCGGGGCGGGGGCCGCCGAGCCTGGTGCTCCGCAGGGCAGTGCGCCGGCCGCGGGCGGAGCGAACGGGGCCGGGGCGACCGTGCCACGGGCCACGACGAAGGACGCGTCCGGCCCCGGCCAGAACCAACCCGCCACGACAGACCCGGAGCAGGAGGAGACCGAGTCCCGGACGGCGACCGCCGGTACGGAAACCGGCGAAGCCGAGGACCAGACAAACACCACCCGCACGCGAACCGGCAAGGCCGAGACCCGGACGAGCACCGCGCACACGGAAACCGGCGAAGCCGGGCCCCGGGCGAGCACCGCCCGCACGGAAGGCGGCGGAGCCGAGGGCACGGCTGGGTCCTGTGGTGGGGACCGGGTCGACCTCTCGGCACTCGGTGAGGACCGCACCGGCACCGGCACCGGCAGCGACGGCACGTCTCGCGTCTGCCCCGAAGGGAGCGACTCCCGCACGGAGCCCGGCGCCGGTCAGCGGGTCGCCGCGATGCGGCGGGCCGCCGACGGGGGGCGGCGGTGGCGGGCCCTGCATCTGGCCGGGTGTGCCGTGCTGCTGGCGGTCGCGGTGACCGGTGGGGCCGTCGCCATCGGGGGCGTGCAGGACCGCGGGGCCGGCGTCGACGCCGTGTCGGCGGCCGGGGCGTTGTCGCCCGGCGATCTCGCCCGGGGGGACCTCGACGCGGGGATCGCGTCCCTGCAGAAGCACCTCCGCGCCCAGCCGAGGGACTTCGGCGGCTGGGCCACCCTCGGCGTCGCCTACGTCGAGCAGGCCCGCACGAAGGGTGACCCCTCCCGGTACCCGCAGGCCGAGCGCGCCCTGAAGCGGTCCCTCGCACTGGAGCCCGGCAACGACCGGGCCCTGGCCGGGCAGGCCGCCCTCGCCGCCGCCCGGCACGACTTCCCCGGCGCCCTGAACCACGCCGACCGGGCCCTGAAGCAGAACCCCTACAACGAACGCGCCCTGTGCACCCGCATCGACGCCCTCGTCGAACTCGGCCGGTACGACGACGCCGCGAAGGCCGCCGAGACCGCCGACGACAGGCGCCCCGGCGTGCCCGTCTTCACGCGGTACGCGTACGTGCACGAGCTGCGCGGCGACGTCCGCACGGCGCGTGAGGTGCTGGAGCGCGCCCTGAGTTCCGCGAACGCGCCCGCCGACGTCGCGTACGTCGCCACCGCTCTCGGGCAACTCGCCTGGAACCAGGGCGAGTACAAGACGGCCCTCGGCCACTACGCCCGTGCCCTCGCCGCCGACGACGCGTACCTGCCCGCCCTGGAGGGACGCGCCCGCGCCCAGGCCGCGAGTGGTGACCGGGCGGGCGCCGTGACGGGGCTGGAGCAGGTCGTCGCCCGCTTCCCGCTGCCCGGCCCGCTCGTCGCCCTCGGCGAGCTGTACGAGGACCGCGACGCCGACGGCGACCGGGCGAAGGCCGGCGACCAGTACGCCCTCGTCGACGCCTGGACGGCCCTCGCCCGCGCCGGCGGCGTCAACGCCGACCTCGACTCGGCCATGGCCGCCGCCGACCACGGCGACAAGAAGGAAGCCCTGCGCTCCGCCCGCGCCGAGTGGGAGCGCCGCCACAGCGTGCACACCGCCGACGCCCTCGCCTGGGCCCTGCACGTCAACGGCCGCGACGAGGAAGCCCTGCCGTACGCCCGCCGGGCGACCGCCACCGGCTACCGCAACGCCGCCTTCCTCTACCACCGCGGCGTCATCGAACGCGCCACCGGCGGCGAAGACGAGGCCCGCACGCATCTGAAGGCCGCGCTGGACCTGAACCCCGGCTTCTCGCCCCTCGGCGCGCGCGAGGCCCGTACCGCACTCAAGGACCTGGAGGACAACCGGTGACCCTGCGCCGGCTGTTCGCGTCCGGCGCCGCCGTCCTCACGGCCGCCTGCGCGCTCACCCTGCTGCCCGCCGCCACGGCGAGCGCCCACCCGCTGGGCAACTTCACCGTCAACCGTTACGACGGTCTGGTCGCCGCCCCCGGCGAGCTGCGGGTCCATCATGTGGAGGACCTCGCCGAGATCCCGGCGACCCAGGCGGGGCCGGACATCGAGCGGCTGGGCATCGCCATGTGGGCCCGCGAGCGGTGCGCCGCGGCCGCCGAGGACAGCAGGGCGACCGTCGACGGACGCGGGGTCGCCCTCACCGCCGAGCGCAGCCACGCGCGCGTGCGGCCCGGGCAGGCGGGGCTCGACACTCTTCGTGTGGAGTGCGAGCTGACCGCTCCTCTCCCGGCGGGCAAGAAGACGGTGTCCCTCGGCTTCCGCGGCGCGGGGGCCTCCGGCGGCCCGGGCTGGCGGGAGGTCACCGCGCGGGGCGACCGTATGACGCTCGCCGCGTCGGACGTGCCGGAGAAGTCGATATCGGCCGAGCTGACCAGCTACCCGGAGGAGTTGCTGTCCTCCCCGGCCGACACCGGGTCGGCCGCCCTGCGGGTGCGCCCCGGCGGCGCCGCCCTGGCCGGGGAGGAGTCGGACGCTCCCGCGGCCTCCGTGCTCCCGCGCGGCGCGGACCGCTGGACGCGTGCCCTGGACGACCTGGTGGCCCGGCAGAACCTCACCGCCGGTTTCGCCGCGCTGGCCCTCCTCATCGCCGTCGTCCTGGGTGCGATGCACGCGCTCGCCCCGGGGCACGGCAAGACGATCATGGCCGCGACGGCGGCGGCCCGGGGCGGCCAGGCCCGGATGAAGGACGTCCTGCCCATGGCCGCCTCGGTGACGGTCACGCACACCCTGGGCGTGGTCGCCCTGGGCCTGTTGGTCACGGCCGGCTCGGCGGCGGCGCCGTCGGTGATCGCCTGGCTCGGTGTCGCCAGCGGCCTCCTGGTGACCCTGGCGGGCGCGAGCCTGGTCCGCCGCGCCCTGCGCAACCGCGCGCCCGCCCACCCGCACGGCCGTCATCACGACCACGGAAGCCACACCCACGACCACGACAGCCACCACCACGGCCACGCGCACGACCATGACCACCATCACGACCACGACCACGACCACGACCATCCGCACGATCACACCCACCCCCACTCCCATCCCCACACGGTCGAGCACACCCACGGCGGTTTCACCCACAGCCACCCCGTCGCCCCCACCCTCCGCGGCACGATCCTCATGGGCTTCGCGGGGGGACTCGTGCCCAGCCCGTCCGCCGTGGTGGTGCTGGTCGGCGCCGCGGCCCTCGGCCAGGCCTGGTTCGGGCTGCTGCTCGTCGTCGCGTACGGCGTCGGACTGGCGCTCACCCTCACGGCCGCCGGGTACGCCGTCGTCAAGGCGGGCAGCGGCATGACCCGGCTCATGGACCGACGCCCCCGCTGGACGGCGGGCCCGATGGCGGCCCTGGTGCGCCGGACCGCTCCGCTCGGCTCGGCCTTCGCCGTGGTGGTTCTCGGTGCCGGACTGGTGTTCAAGGGGGCGGCATCCGCACTCGGCTGAGTTACGTTCGTGAGGCATCGGACGTCAGGAGAAAAGCGGACGTCGTGAGGAAATCCGACCTCATGGGGAAAAGACACCTCATGGAGATTTCGCCCGGGCTGCGAATGGGGGCGCCGTGTTCGAAGAACCGGGCCATGAGCGTGTGATCGCGGGCCGCTACCGGCTCCTGGCACCGCTCGGCGAGGGCGGCATGGGGACGGTGTGGCGCGCCCGCGACGAGGTGCTGCACCGCGAGGTCGCCGTCAAGGAGGTGCGCGCCCCGGCCGGGCTGGCGGGTGACGACGTGCAGCGGATGTACGCGCGGCTGGAGCGGGAGGCGTGGGCGGCGGCCCGGGTCGCCAACCGCAACGTGGTGACGGTGTACGACGTGGCGACGGACGACGGCCGGCCGTGGATCGTCATGGAACTGGTCCGCGGCCTCTCCCTCGCGGAGGTCCTGGACGCCGAGGGCCCGATGACACCGCAGCGGGCCGCGCACATCGGCGCCGAGGTGCTGGCGGCGCTGCGGTCCGCGCACGAGGCCGGGGTCCTGCACCGCGATGTGAAGCCGGCCAACGTGCTGATCTCGAACGACGGCCGGATCGTGCTGACCGACTTCGGCATCGCCATGGTCGAGGGCAGCTCGGCGCTGACCATGACCGGGGAGGTGATCGGCTCGCCCGAGTTCCTCGCCCCGGAGCGGGCGCTCGGCCGTACGCCGGGCCCGGAGTCCGACCTGTGGTCGCTCGGGGTGCTGCTGTACGCGGCGGTCGAGGGCCACTCCCCCTTCCGTCACGACACCCCGCTGAGCACGCTGCGGGCGATCGTCGACGAGGAGCTGCCGCCGCCGTACCGGGCGGGTCCGCTCGCCCCGGTGATCGAGGGGCTGCTGCGCAAGGACCCCGAGCAGCGGCTGCCGGCCGAGCGGGCCGAAGAGGATCTGCGGGTCGTCGCCGCGGGTGGCTCACCGCGCGCGGACACCACGCGGGCGGTGCCGTTCCCACCGACGGTCGCGGGCCACCCCGAGCCCGCTCCCACGCCCCCGATGCCGTTCCCGGGTCGGTCGGCGCCGTCCGGTTCGACCGCCCCCACGACGGCCACCGGCCGGGACGGCGACCGCAGGGGCGGCGACCGCAGGGCCGGGCGGGTGCTGGTCGCGGGCGTGATCGCGCTGGCGCTCGCGGTGGGCGGGCTGACGTACGCGCTGCTGAACAACGGGGACGGTTCCGGCGGCAACGACCAGGGGGCCGGGGAGAGTACGCCCACCGCGGCCAAGAGCCCGCCGCGGAACACCGGGACCGAGAAGTCCAGCCCGTCGCCGACACCGAGCAAGAGCGAGGAGAGCAGTCCGCCGCCGCAGTCGGTGCGGGTCGCCCTGGAGGGCCGGCGCACGGACTACTCGGGCAGCTGTCCGCCGCCGAACGCCCAGGCGCCCGAGTTCACGGCGACGCTCACGGTGGGGCGGTTGCCGGCCGAGGTGAGCTACCGCTGGGTGACGCAGGACGGCCAGGTGCTCGACGGGGGCTGGAAGACGCTGTCGTTCCCGGAGGACGGCGGCCGTTCGAAGCAGGACACGGTGCGGGTGACGACCGATGCGGAGACCGGGACGTTCGAGAACGAGATCGGCGTCGAGGTGCGGGAACCGGTGCGGACGACGTCCGCGTCGGTGCCGTTCTCGGTGACGTGCGAGACGGAGACCCCGACGGACGGGGCCTCCCCTTCTCCTTCCGGCACGGACCCGGGCTCGGACCCGGATTCCGACTCGAATTCCGGCTCGAATTCGGACGGGGACTCCGGTTGAGCGGTCAGTCGTTGTTGTTGAGCACGGGCAGGTAGCCGCCCGACTGGCCGGGTGCCTTCGGGTGGTAAGACTCACCGATGTTGAGCCAGCTGACGCTGTGCAGCCAGGAGTCGCCGGAGCAGATCTCGTGGCCGGTGAAGGCGGTGCGTACGTCACCGAAGGCGAAGCCGTGGTTCGCGGCGCGCTTTGCGATGGCGGTGTTGAGGTGGTCGGAGGCGTCGTTGATGGCCTTGCGCTTGGTCTCGGACAGGCCGAGGCAGGTGGCGCCGAGCTTGTAGAAGCGGGGGTAGCCGAGGACGACGACCCGGGCCGCGGGGGCCTTGGAGCGGATGGCCGAGTACACGCCGTCGAGCTTGCCGGGGAGCGTGGAGTCGACGTACGCCCGGGCGGTGTTGATGCGGGAGACGCAGGAGCTGTCGGACTGGGTCACACAGGTCGTCATGACGTCGGCGAATCCGGCGTCGTTGCCGCCGACGCTGATCGAGACGAGGGCGGTGGAGGCGCCGAGCGGGGTGAGCTGACTCGCCAGAACATCACCCGTTCGGGCGCCCGAGCAGGCCGTGAAGTCGAAGGTCGAGGGTGAGTGGGCGGCGGCCCAGAGGTAGGGGTAGGCCTTGGTGCTGCGCTTGCAGTCGCCGCTGGAGCTGATGTAGCTGCCGGCTCCGACTCCGGAGGAGTAGGAGTCACCGAGGGCCACATAGCCGCCAGTTGCGGCGAGTGAGGACGCCTGCGCCGTTGCTGCCCCGGTGAGGGCGGTGCCGACGGCGAGGAGGAGCGAGCTCACGAGGACGACAAATCGGGAACGTCTCATGGAACCTCCCTTTAGCAGGATCTCTGCCATAACCGTCGTAGCAGCTACGCGTGTTGACAGGAAGTGTTCATGCCAAGTCTTTTCGGCCTCTCCCCGATGCTCGGCGCGTTCACCACGCCTCTTGTCACACGTCCGACTCTCTTGTTACGTGCCCATGACAGGTTTGTTGACTGGTGCTCAACTCCCTTGTCCTCTTCCATGCTTGACCGAGGCTTTACTCCGGCGCCCTCCGCGCTGGACATCTTCGCCCCGGCTCCTCCATCACCGCCGGCTGGCGCACCGGCGACACCGCGACCAACACCATCTCCGGCACCTCGATGGCGACCCCGCACGTCGCGGGCGCGGCGGCGGTCTGCCTGGCGGGCCACACCTCGTCCACCCCGGCCTCCGGGGAACGCATGTTTATGCGACGGGAACGTGCAACTTGCGTCGCACAAGACGCCTGCCACAACGGCCAAACCAACAAAAACGTGAGAGGCCGTTCCAGGTCTTGCCATACGGGTTCAATCGTCAATACCGTCATACATCTCACCCGCATCGGTCCGTCAGTACGCGGCTCTAGGGGAGGGCTCAAGGACCGCGACGAACCGGCGCGGGGCGCGGTAGGGGGGTGCCGTGCTCGGTGATCGCAACTGTCTCCGGGCCGTGCCGCGCGGTCGGCTGCCGTTTTTCGCCGCCGGCCAGCTTTGCCAGCTCACCCGGCGTGCCCGAAGCTCCATCTCGGCGTGCCACGGGTGAGAACCCCCCTTTCGAACCGGACTGGATCCGGACTGCCCTGGGGGGGCGGTCCACCGGACGAGAGGGACCAGACTCATGAGTTCCGTACTGCAGCCGGCCGCGGCGGACCCGCATCCGCCGACCGCCGGGAAGTACCGGCCCGTCTCCTCGCACCTGGCCATAGCGCCGCCGGTGAGCGTGGTCATCCCGGCCATGAACGAGGCCGAGAACCTTCCGTACGTCTTCAAGACCCTGCCCGACTGGATCCACGAAGTGGTCCTGGTCGACGGCAACTCCAGGGACAACACCGTCGAGGTGGCCCGCGAGCTGTGGCCCGAGGTCAAGGTGGTCGAGCAGCGCGGCAAGGGCAAGGGCGACGCCCTGATCACCGGGTTCCAGGCCTGCACCGGCGACATCATCGTGATGGTCGACGCGGACGGCTCGGCGGACGGGGGCGAGATCCTCAGTTACGTCTCCGCCCTGGTCTCCGGCGCGGACTTCGCCAAGGGCTCCCGCTTCGCCAACGGCGGCGGCACCGACGACATGACCTTCATCCGCAAGCTCGGCAACTGGGCACTGTGCACGGTCGTCAACCGCAAGTTCGGCGCCCGCTACACCGACCTGTGCTACGGCTACAACGCCTTCTGGCGGCACTGCCTGGACAAGATCGACCTCGACTGCACCGGCTTCGAGGTCGAGACCCTGATGAACATCCGGGTCGTCAAGGCCGGGCTCAAGGTGCAGGAGATCCCGAGCCACGAGTACCTGCGCATCCACGGCACCAGCAACCTCAGGGCCGTGCGGGACGGTCTGCGCGTGCTGCGGGTGATCCTTCAGGAGCGCTCCAACCGCCGTGCGCTGCGCCGCCGTTCGCCCCGGTCATCGATGCCGGCCGCGATGCGGGGAGAGGTGTCTTGAGCGGTCCCGACGTCTCCGTCGTGATCTGCGCGTACACCGAGGACCGCTGGGAGGACATCCTCGCGGCGGTCTCCTCGGTCCACACGCAGTCGCGGCCGGCCCTGGAGACGCTGCTGGTCGTCGATCACAACGACACGCTCCGGCAGCGGCTCGCCAGGGAGTACAAGGAGTCCTCCGGGGCCGCTGCGGTGCGGGTGCTCGCCAACGCGGGCCCCCGCGGCCTGTCCGCCGGCCGCAACACCGGCATCGCCGCCGCGCGCGGCGAGGTCGTGGCCTTCCTCGACGACGACGCCGTGGCCGAGCGCGACTGGCTGCGGCACTTCGCCGAGGCGTACGCCGACCCGCGGGTGATGGCGGTCGGCGGACGCACGGTGCCGGTCTGGGCGTCGGGGCGGCGGCCCGACTGGTTCCCGGAGGAGTTCGACTGGGTGGTGGGCTGCACGTACCGGGGTCTGCCGCGCGGCCGGGTCCGGGTGCGCAACGTGCTCGGCGGCAACGCCTCGTTCCGCCGCAGCGCCTTCGACGCGGCGGGCGGTTTCGCCACCGGCATCGGCCGGGACGGGGACAAACGCCCGCTGGGCTGCGAGGAGACGGAACTGTGCATCCGCCTCAGCCGTGCACGGCCCGACGCGGTGCTGCTGATCGACGACCGGGCGGTGATCCACCACCGTGTTCCCGAGATCCGGGAGCACTTCGGCTACTTCCGCACCCGCGCCTACGCCGAGGGCCTGTCCAAGGCCCTGGTGGCCCGGAGCGTCGGCGCCCAGAAGGGCCTGGAGTCGGAGCGCCGGTACGCCACGCGGGTCCTGCCGGCCGGGGTGGCCCGGGGTCTGCGGGACGCCGTGCTGGCCCGGCCGGGCGGTGCGGGACGGGCCGGCGCGATCGTGGCCGGGGTGCTGACGGCGGCGGGCGGCTACGTCGTCGGCAGCGTCCGGGCCCGCCGGGGCGGCACCACGTTCCGGGTGCCGGAGGTGGAGGTGGCGGCCCGTGAGTGACGCCCGCGTCCCGATCCTCATGTACCACGCGGTCGCGACCGACCCGAACGACGCGACCCGCGCCCTGTCGGTGACCCCGGAGGCGTTCGCCGAGCAGATGGCGGTGCTCGCCGACCGGGGCCTGAGGCCCCTCACCACGGCCGGACTGGCCGCGTGCTGGCGCTCCGGCCGGCCGCTGCCCGAGCGGCCGGTCCTCATCACCTTCGACGACGGCTACGAGGGCGTGCACCGGCACGCCCTCCCCGTGCTCGCCAAGCACGGCTTCCCGGCCACCCTGTTCGTCTCGACCGGGTGGCTCAGGGGGCCGTACGACACCGGGGGCGGCCTGGACACCATGCTGGACTGGGACCAGGTCCGCGAACTCGCGGCGGGGGGTGTCGAGATCGGCGGGCACAGCCACAGCCACCCGCAGCTCGACCAGGTCTCCGACGCCACCCTGCGGTTCGAGCTGATCCACTGCAAGGAGATCATCTCGGACCAACTGGGCGCCGCACCGGCCTCGTTCGCCTACCCCTACGGCTACTCCAGCCGCCGGGTCCGGCAGACGGTGCGCGAGACGGGCTACGCCCAGGCCCTCGCCGTCGGCAACGGCCTCGCCCAGCGTGCGCAGGGGCCGTACGCGCTGCGGCGGGTGACGGTGCGCCGCAGCACGGGTGCCGAGGAGTTCGAGCGGGTCATCGAGGGGCGCGCGATCGCCCGTACGTTCGCCGGGGACCGTGCCCTGACCAAGGGGTACGCCGTGGTCCGCAGGGCCCGCCAAGCACGCCGGCTGGTCGCCCGCTCCGGGGGCTGACCTGCACAGGGGCAGCGCGCCGCGCGCACCGGGAAAACGGGTGCACGCGGCGTCGCCGTGCCGGATCATGGCGGCATGTCTGGAAACCCGCACGAGGCGCTGCCGATCCGGCTCAACGTCGACGACTCCGACTCCCCGTCCGACGTCGTCGACGCGCTGTTCCTCGGCCGCTTCGCGACGGGCGAGCAGCCGTACTCCCACGCGGTGAACATCGACCGCGTGCGGGCCGGGGCGACGCTGATGCCGTCCGGCGCCCGGGTGCTGCGCGTCGCCCGGGACGACGACCGCAGCGCGACCCTCGCCGAGGGCGACGGCTGGACGCTGCTGGTCTCCCGCTGGAACCGGGGCGCCGACGTCACGGTGACGGCGACCAGCGAGGAGCTGGCGAAGAAGGTCCTCGACCAGGCCACGGACGGCGCGGCGGACGAGCCCGAACCGCAGCCGGAGAACGTCACGATGGGCTTCTGGTACGTCTCCCCGCGCCGCGGCCCGCACCGCACGACCCGCCAGATCGCGGCGGGCACCTGGGACGAGGTCCGGTCCAACTACACCGCGCCGGTGGCGGACGCCATGGACCGGCTGATGAAGACGACCCCCGAGGACATCGCGGGCCGTCTCCTGCTGCTGCACGGCCCGCCGGGCACCGGCAAGACGTCGGCGCTGCGGACGCTGGCCCGTTCCTGGCGCGACTGGTGCCAGGTGGACTGCGTCCTGGACCCCGAGCGGCTCTTCTCCGACGTCGGCTACCTCATGGACATCGCCATCGGCGAGGAGGACGCGGCGGGCAAGGGCCGCTGGCGGCTGCTGCTCCTGGAGGACTGCGACGAGCTGATCCGCGGCGAGGCCAAGCACACGGCGGGCCAGGCGCTGTCGAGGCTGCTGAACCTGACGGACGGACTGCTCGGCCAGGGCCGCAACGTCCTGGTCGGCGTCACCACCAACGAGGATCTGGAGCGGCTGCACCCCGCCGTGGTCCGCCCGGGCCGCTGCCTCGCCCGCATCGAGGTGGGCCCGCTGACCCGCCGGGAGGCCGTGACCTGGCTGGGCCACGAGGACGGCGTCGGCCGCGAGGGCGCGACGCTGGCGGAGCTGTACGCGCTGCGCCGGGGCACGTCCCCGACGTCCCTGCCGGAGCCACGCGGCGGCGTCGACGCGGGGCTGTATCTGTAGCGGGGCCACCCGTCCGGTTCGCTCACAACCGCCTCTCACCTCCCTGTTACCCGGGCGTGCCAAGGTGTGCGGCGGAGCGACGCCGAGCTCCGCATGGACCAGGGAGGCCTCCGATGGCGCACACGGCGCCCACCGTGCTCAGCGAACCCGCCCACCGCGCCGCACGGTGGGTCCTGCCCGTCGTCCTCGGTGCCGTCTACGGCAACTGGGTCGCGGTGAACCGGCGTCACGGCGGTCCGATCACCGGACCGGATGTGGCGTCGGGTGTGTGGAGCGCGCTCGCCTTCATGGCGCTCTGCGTCGCCGTGGTCCAGGTGACCCGGCGCCTCAGGCGCGACCTGCACGCCCTGCACGCCCTGCTCCGGGCCGCCTTCGCCGGCGTCGCGCTGGGCTTTCTCTACAGCCAGACCGGCGACGACATCCGTCCCGTGGTCATCACGACGCTGCTGGTCACGGCAGCCGTCTTCCTGCTGCTGTTCTACCGCTTCCACGCGCGCGCTGACGCGTAGCGGTTCCGGGGAACCAGGTCGCCACGGCCACCCTCCAAGGTTGCGCGGTGCTTTGATAGGCGTATGACCCTTTTCGTCGGCACGTCAGGGTGGCAGTACAAGGACTGGCGGGATGTCCTGTACCCGTCGGGGCTGCCGATGCGGCTCTGGCTGGAGGAGTACGCCGGGCACTTCGCCACCGTCGAGATCAACAACGCCTTCTACCGACTGCCGGCCCGGGACACCTTCGAGGACTGGCGGCGACGGGTGCCCGGAGACTTCGTCGTCGCCGTCAAGGCGAGCCGCTATCTGACCCACATCAAGCGGCTCAAGGACCCCGAGGAGCCGGTGCACCGCCTGATGAGCCACGCGGCGGGCCTCGGTGAAAGGCTCGGCCCGGTCCTGCTGCAGCTCCCGCCCACCCTGCGCGCCGACCCGGGCCTGCTGGACGCCTGCCTGGCCTGCTTCCCCGCCTCGACCCGGATCGCGGTCGAGCCGCGCCACGACTCCTGGTGGACGCCGGAGGTCCGCCGTGTCCTGGAGTCCCGGCGCGCCGCCCTGTGCTGGGCCGACATCCTGGCCCGCCCGGCGACACCCCTGTGGCGCACCACCGACTGGGGTTACGTCCGTTTCCACCAGGGCCGCGCCCGGCCCTGGCCCCGCTACGGCCGCCGCTCGCTGGCCACCTGGCTCGACCGCATCGCCACGACCTGGCCCGGCGGCGAGGACGTCTACGCGTACTTCAACAACGACCCGGGCGGCGCCGCGGTGGAGGACGCGATGGCGTTCGCACGGACGGGGAGGTCGGCGGGGCTGGAGGTCACGCGGACCCCCGAGCGGCTGACGCAGCGGTCCGGTTAGGACTTCCTACTCGCCGTAAGCCGCCCGCAGGGCGTCCCGGACCGCTGCGAGCGCGACGTCCTCGCCCAGCCCGAGCCTCCTGGCCCGCTCCGCATAGGCCTGCGCGGCCGAGGCCAGCTCGCGGTCCGCCGCCGAGCCGGCGGCAGCCACGAACGTGCCGTTGCGGCCCCGCGTCTCGATCACCCCGTCCGCCTCCAGCGCCCGGTACGCCTTGGCGACCGTGTTCGCGGCCAGCCCCAGCGACCCGGCCAGTCCCCGCACGGTCGGCAGCCGGTACCCCACCGGCAGCGCACCCGACCGCGCCTGCTCGGAGATCCGCGCCCGCACCTGCTCGTACGGCGGAGCACTGTCGTCGATGTCGATCTTCAAGGTCACAGGCCGATTGTCGCGCACCCGACGGAAAATGAGAGGCACCCCGGACGGGTCCACACGTAGCGTGCGTCTCCATGACCATGATCGTGCGCGACCTGCGTCCCGACGTCCGAGCCGACGCCGAGGGGTTCTCCGACACCCGCCGCCTCGCCCTGCCCTACATGCTGTCCACACCCGAGTCCGTGGTGCACACCCTGACGCACGCGCACCCGGACGCCCACTTCGGGCAGCTCGTCGCCGAGGAGGACGGCGAGATCATCGGCACGGCCCAGGTCAGTGTGGCCCACGACAGCCCGGAGCCCGGCCAGGGCTCCGCCAACATCTACGTGCGCCCGGGCCACCGGGGTCGCGGCGCCGGTTCGCTCCTGCTGCGCACCGCCGAGGAGCGCCTGGGACGTCTGGGCGTCACCAAGCTGTTCACCTGGGTGCTGGACGAGCCGGACAACCTCGCCTTCGCCGAGCGGCACGGCTTCCGGGCCAGCCGTTCCGCCTGGTTCCTGCGCCTGGACCTGGCGGCCGGCACCCTGCCGCCCCGCCAGGACCTCCCGGCGGGCGTCGAGCTGCGCACGGCCGCCGGCTTCGCGGACGACCCGCGCCCGATGTTCGAACTGGACGCGGAGACCTCGTCGGACGAACCGAGCGACATCGACGTGGAGTTCACGGACTACGAGGCCTGGCTCGAGGAGAACTGGAAGCACCCGCTGCTGAACCGCGACCTGACGACGGTCGCCGTCGTCGACGGGCGGCCCGCCGCCTTCAGCGTGGCGTACACCGACGGCGATTCCCGCTACAGCACCGCGATGACCGGCACGGCCCGGGATTTCCGCGGCCGTGGCCTGGCGAAGCTCGCCAAGAACGACTCCCTGCACCGCGCCCGCGCCGCGGGGTACAAGGAGGCGTTCACCGGCAACGACACCGGCAACGAGCCGATGATCGCCATCAACAAGTGGTTCGGCTACGAAATCTGCGCGAAGGAAGTGCGTTATGTCCGCGAACTCGGCTGACCGGCTCCCGCAGCTGGACGTCGTACTCGTCAAGGCGGGCCGTACGAAGATCCGTTACACCGGCGAGCTGCTGACGGACGACGGCACCCGGGTCGCGGTCCGGGCCCCGTGGGCGGGCTCCGGCGTCCGCGACTTCGGGTTCGTCCGCTTCGAGCCCGGGGACGTCTTCACGGAGTACTACTGGCGCGACCGCTGGTACGCGGTGAAGGAGGTCCGCTCCGCCAAGGGCGCGCTGAAGGGCTGGTACTGCGACGTCACCCGCCCCGCCCGGCGCTCCGGTGCGGAACTGGTCGTGGAGGATCTCGACCTGGACCTGTGGCGCTCCGCGGACGGTGCGGACGTACGGCGCCTGGACGAGGACGAGTTCGCCGAGAGCGGCCTCGACGAGTCGGACCCGGAGGCGGCACGGGCCGCCCTGGCCGCGCTCGACGAGCTGGAGTCACTGGCCCGCGGCGGCGGCTTCACCGCGCTCCTGGCCTGACGTCCTCACCTGCGCGATCACCGCGTACCGCTCGTCCGTCACCTGCCCGCCCCACAGCAGCGGATCGTGCGAGAGCCGCTCCACGGACACCCGACCGGCGATCGGGGCGAGCAGGCCGGTGAGCCGCTCGGCGGGTACGCCGACCGGCTCGACGCTCCCCCACACGCCCTCGACCAGCACGAGCCGCCCGCCCGGCCGCAGCAGCCCGCACCAGTGCCTGAGGGCGCGGCCGGGATCGGGCAGGGCCCACAGGACGTGCCGGACGAGCACGGCATCGAAGCGCTGCTCCCCGATCGGCGGTGCCGCGGCGTCACCGACGAGGAACACCGCGTCACGCCCGGCGAGTTTCTCCCTGGCGAGCGTCACCATCGCCGGGGAGAGGTCGACGCCCCTCACCCGGTGTCCCTGCTCGGACGCGAGGAGTGACAGGCTGCCGGTGCCGCACCCGAGATCGAGGACGTCTCCCGCCCGCCCGGGCAGCCAGCCGCGCAGTCGCCCGGCCCAGGCGCGGCGCACCTCGGGATCGCGCAGGCCGTGGTCCGGCTCCTCGTCGAAGGAGGCGGCCTCGGCGTCCCAGTCCACGTTCGTCATGGGCCCAAGAGTGACACCCGCCACTGACACGCCCATCGTGACTGCCGCCACTGACAAACCAGGAGCGATGAGTAACTCTCCCCCGAAAGGTCTACCTCCGTGAGAACGCGGAACCCGGTAGACCATTGAGGAGGCAGCCATGCGCCGTGTGACCGTGCAGAAGCCCCTGAAGAAGACGGACGTCCGCCGGGTCCGCGATGAGGTCGACGAGTGCCCCGCCGGGCGCCCCGAGGTCCGCAAGGACATCGCCCGCACCTGGTGGCCTGAGGGCTGAACGGCCGGCGCCGGTCATGAGACGCACGCCTCAGAACAGCCGCTTGCGGTAGTGCACGCGGTCGTAGGGCCCGTCCACGCGGCGTTCCACCAGTTCGTAGCCGTATCTCGGATAGATCTTCTGGTTCTCCCACATCAGCGCGTTCGTACAGAGCCTGACCTCGGGCAGGCCCAGCGCACGCGCGTGTGCGTCCACGAACCGGAGCAGCCGCCGCCCCACTCCCCCGCCGTGCGTGGTGGGGTGGACGGCGATGGTGTCGAGGAAGAGATGGTCCTCGAACGCCTCGACCACGACGAGGCCGGTCACGGGATCGCCCGTCACGAACACCTTGCCCGCGGCCACGTTCGCCGCGTGGTCCTCCTCCATGGGCTGCGGCACGCGCCCGATGCGCTCGATGTAGGGGCGGAAGGCCGCGTCGATCACGCCCGCGACGACCGGTACGTCGACGGCCCCGGCCAGCCGGATCTCCTCGTCTGCCATGCCGCGACGGTACCTACCTGATCCCAGTCCGAACACTCCCTTAAGCGGGCCATAAGGATCTCCTCCACCCGCCCTCAGCAGGCGATTTCACGGTTTTCAGGGGCTAGCTTCGGGAGCACCCCACGGGATCCGGCCCACCCGGGCCCGGACCTGTCCCATGAAACCGTTCCGAGGAGTTCCCGCATGCCCGCACGCCGCAAGGCAGCCACCGTCGCCGCTCTCGGCAGCCTCCCGCTCGCCCTGACCGCGCTGACCGCCGCCCCGGCCGCCGCACACGGCTCGATGGGCGACCCGGTCAGCCGGGTCTCGCAGTGCTACGCCGAGGGTCCCGAGAGCCCGAAGTCGGCCGCGTGCGGGGCGGCGGTCGTGGCGGGCGGCACCCAGGCCCTCTACGACTGGAACGGCATCCGCATCGGCGACGCGGGCGGACGCCACCAGCGGCTCATCCCGGACGGCAAGCTGTGCAGCGCGAACAACGAGCAGTTCAAGGGCCTCGACCTGGCCCGCGCCGACTGGCCCGCGACCAGCGTGCGCAGCGGCTCGCACACCTTCAAGTACCGCGTGACGGCCCCTCACAAGGGCACTTTCAAGGTCTACCTCACCAAGCCCGGCTACGATCCGGCCGAGCCGCTCGCCTGGAAGGACCTGGATCTCGCGAACCCGGTCGCGACGTCCACCGACCCGGCCGCCACCGGCGGTTTCTACACCTTCTCCGGCACCCTGCCCCAGCGCTCCGGCAAGCACCTGCTGTACGCGGTCTGGCAGCGCTCGGACAGCCCGGAGGCGTTCTACTCCTGCTCGGACGTCAGCTTCGGCGGTGGTGACAGCACGGCGGGCGGCGCCGCCGCTACGGCCCCGTCCGCCTCCGCTCCCAGCGAGAAGCAGATCGAGGAGGGCAACGACAGGTCGACCGTCGAGCACCACGGGCACGGCGACGACGACCCCAGCACCTCTGCGGAGCCGGCCGCGGCCCCGCAGGAGAGCACGCCGGGCCGGCCGAAGGCCGCCGCACCCGCGCCCAACCGGCCGAAGGCGGCCGGTGCCACCGAGAACCTCGCCGAGACCGGCGGCGACAGCGGCACCACCTATCTCGCGATCGGCGGCGCGGCCACGCTGGCGCTCGGCTCGTCGGCCCTGTTCCTGTCGGCCCGGCGCCGCACGGTGAGTGGCGGACGGCACGGCGGCTGACGTCCACCGCCCCATGACCCGGGGCCTGTCCGGCGGCTCAGGCCGGGCAGGCCCCGAATCGTTTCCCGGGCAGTCGCCCATCACTGACACGTGTCATTCGAACGCCGAAGCACAGGTGGTGGGCTTGGCACGCCCCGGATCGAGGGCGTTGGCCACCTCGTGGAAGACGACCCGGTCCAGCAGCCCGACCGCCACGTGCTCGGACAGGTCGACGGGGCACAGGTCCTGGAGCAGGACGTTGCGCACGTCGGGCCCGGTCAGGTACTGGCTGCGCCACGGCGTGACCACCTCGTCGTACCGGGTGGCGATGACGGTGTAGCGCACGCCGGGCACGGTGTCGCCGCCCGCGTTGAGCTTGGCGAGGAAGGCGGAGCCGGTGACCTGGTCGGCGAGGGCGGGGGTGTTCTTCGCCAACAGGTCCGCGGCGCCCGGGAAGTACGGCAGCAGGCGGGTGAACCCGCTCAGAGTGGTGCCGTGATTGCTGGGCGCGATGCCGACCAGGGCGTTCACCCTGGCGGCTCCGCCGAGGAACTTCAGGTAGTAGCGGGGCATCATGCCGCCCTGCGAGTGCCCGACGACGTCGGTCTCGGCGGCCGCGGTGGCGGCGAGCACCTTGTCCACGAAGTCCTTCAGCTGTCCGGCGGACTTCTCGACGGGTCCGAGGCCGTGGAAGAAGG
This sequence comes from Streptomyces hawaiiensis, assembly GCF_004803895.1. Lineage (NCBI taxonomy): Bacteria > Bacillati > Actinomycetota > Actinomycetes > Kitasatosporales > Streptomycetaceae > Streptomyces > Streptomyces hawaiiensis. The sequence continues at coordinate 1,947,542 of NZ_CP021978.1, forward strand.
GGACCCCCTCCAGCTGCCCGTAGTCGAGGGAGAAGACGCAGTAGCCGCGGACCTTGAGGTAGGGGGCGAGGCCCAGCCAGTTGTCGACGGAGTTCCCGAGGGTGCCGTGGACGAGGACGACGGGGCGGGGGTGGGCGGCGGACGGCTTGCAGGAGTAGTCGTTCCAGCCGGAGCTCGGGGCGCCGGTGGCCTGGGCGGTGGTGGCGGGGACGGTGACGGCTGCGGCGGTCAGCAGCAGCGCGGCCAGGGGTCTGAGCACTCGTTTCCAGGGCAGCATCGGGTGATCTCCTTGCGGCTCAAGGGAGGTGCGGCGGCACGGGCCCTGTGATCCGGATCACGAGGATGCTGTTCACTCGTCAAGTTACGAGCGAGTAGTCGAACTGGGAAGTTACGCGTCAGTAAAACTTGCGGTGCTAACCGGCGCCGCCCGGACTCCCGCCCGACGCCCCCTCACCAGGCAGGCCGAATGGGCCCGTGAGGAGCGATCCGCAGCAACTGCTCCCCCAGTGACCGCACTTCCCGCTCCCCCAGCAGATCCCGCCACTCCCGCACGGCTTCCGCGGCGGCCTCCTCCGCCGCCCGCGTGCACTCCCAGCCCCGCGCGGTCAGCACGACCAGCCGCGCCCGCGCGTCCCCGGGATGCGGCTGCCGCTCGGCATACCCCTTGCGCACCATCTCGTCGACGAGCTGACTCGCGGCCTGCTTGGTCACTCCGAGATGGGCGGCGAGGTCGGTGACCGTCGCCCCGTCCGGGGCGAGCCGGGCGAACGCGAAGCCGTGCGCGGGCCGCAGCCCTTCGAAGCCGCGAGCGATCACGCCCTCGTGGATGCGCTGCGTGAGCCCGCCGGCGGCGGCGAGCAGGGCGGCGGACAGGGCCATGGCCTCGGAGTTCTGCACCCGTGCATTGAAACACCCTTGACGTGATGGTCAAGTAGCTTGACTATATAGTCAAGCTACTTGACCACTTGGAGGTCTCATGCCCATCGTCCGCTCGTCCGAAGCCGTCACCCACGAGATCCACGGCGCCCGTTTCGTCTCGTACGCCACCCCGGCCGGCGGCAGCAAGGAGCTGTGCGCCTGGCGCGGCGAGATCCCGGCCGGCCTCAAGGCGCCCGCGCACACGGTCAGCCGGGAGGAGATCTTCCATCTGCTCGACGGCGAACTGCTGATCACCCTTGACGGCCGCACCGAGCGGATCGCCGCGGGCGACACGGTGATCGTCAACGCCGGCGCCACCCTGACCGTCGAGAACCCGACCGACCGGACCGCCTACTCCTGGGTCACCACCTCGATCGGCCTGGAGGCACGGCTGGCCGACGGCACCCGCATCGCGCCGCCGTGGGCCAACTGACGTCAGGCGGAGGGGTCTACGCCGCCGCCCCTCCCAATCCCCCGGGCATCACCGCCCGCGGCCCGAACTTGGCCCGCGCGCGGTCCGCGACCTCCTCGATACGGCGGACCTTCTCGTCCACCGGGTCGAAGGTCAGCTGGTGGGCGGCCCGGTCGGCGGGGTCGAGCCCCTCGGCGCGCAGAGCGATCACCCGCACCCGGGCCCGTTGCAGTCCGAGTGCCTCGTACATGCCGTACGCGGCCTTGGTCAGCGCCGGGGAGTGCGCGGTCGGCTCGGTCAAGGTGCGGCTGCGGGTGGTGGCCGACCGGTCGGCGTAGCGCACGGTGAGGGTGAGCGTGCGGCAGACCTTCTCCAGGGCGCGCAGCCGGGCGCCGATCTCCTCGGCTGCCGACAGCAGCGCCCGGCGGTGCCGGTCGGGGTCCAGTTCGTCGCGTCCGAAGGGGCGTTCCGTCGCCAGGGACCGGGAGACGGCGTTCGGTACGACCCGGCCGCGGTCGACGCCGTTCGCCTTCTCACGCAGCTCGCGGCCGACCTTCGCACCGATCAGCCGCTGGAGCGTGGACAGCGGCGCGGCGGCGACCCGGCCGAGGGTGTCGAGGCCGTAGTCGCCCAGCGTGCGGGCGGTCGCGGCGCCCACACCGGGCAGCGCGGCGACAGGCTTGTCCGCGAGGAACTCCGCGACGGCGTCCGGTTCGCCGGGCACCGCACACGTCACCCCGGGGACAGCGTCGCGCAGCGCCATCCGGGCCAGCATCGGCCCGGGACCTGCCCCGATCGCACAGTCGACGCCGTACAGCGCGAGCGACCGCACCCGGATCACCGAGGACAGTTCGACGGCGTCCCGCCGGAAGTACCGCTCGGCGCCGCGCAGGTCCGCCAGCGCCCCGTCCGGCGGCAGGGCCTGGACGACGGGGGTGAACTCCTCGAGCATCCCGAGCAGGTGGGGCAGGTCCGCCTCGCTCGTCGGAGGCAGCTGGAAACGTACGCAGAGGATGGTCATCCCGCACTCCCCGGACTCTGGTGCCACAACTTCCTTCCGACCGCCGCGGGTCCTTCCCCCGCGGGGCGCAGATCGGCCCAGGGGTGCATCTCGTACCCCGTGGCCATGCGGATCTTCCGCTGCTCCATCGGGTCCTGGGCCGCGGAACCCGCCGGTGCGGGCGCTCCGTCCGACCCGGCGAGCCGCCTGCGCGCGGCCCCCTCGGCGTCGTCGCCGGAGTCCCCGGAACCGCCGGCGCCGGCCAGCCGGGCCGCGACCCCTTCCAGCCCCTCCTCCCGGCGCACTTCCAGCAGGTCCGCGAGGTTCCAGGCGGCGGCGCCCACCACGCTGAGGCTGCGCGGGCCGCGGCGCTGCACCACCCCGCGCACCAGCAGCAGCCAGGAGTGGAAGACGGTGTGGGCGCAGGCGTCGTGGGAGTCGTCGAAGAAGGCGAGGTCGACCAGGCCGGTGCCGTCGTCCAGGGTGGAGAAGATGACGCGCTTGCCGGACCGGATCGGCGGCGTCTGGGTGGCCGCCTTGGCGCCCGCGACCAGCACCGTCTCCCCGTGCCGGGCCTCACGCAGCCGCCGCGCCGACACCACGCCCAGTTCGTCGAGGAACTGCCGGTGGTCGTCCATCAGGTTGCGCGAGGCGTCCATGGACAACACCCCCAGCTCGGCGCTGAGCCGCTCCGACGAGGTGAGGTCGGGCAGCCCGGCCGGGGCGGTCTTCCGCCCCCCGGCCAACGGCAGCTGGCCACCGCCGCCGCCCCGGGCGCCCCGGTGCAGCTCGGTCAGATGCAGTTGCAGATCCCGGCGGTTGGCGCCGAACGCGTCCAGCGCTCCCACCTGCGCGAGCCGCTGGGCCAGCGGACGGCTGGGCCGGCCCCGCTCCCAGAAGTCGACCAGCGAGGCGTACGGCTGTCCCACGGCGATCCGCGCCGCCTCGGCCTCGCTGATGCCGTACACATCGGAGAGGGCCAGCCGCAGCCCCCATTTACCGGACACCAGTTCGATACGGTGTGCGACTCCCGACGCGTTCACGTCCAACGGCAGCACGGGCACCCCCCGCCGCCGCGCGTCCGCCAGCAGCAGCCGCTTCGGATACATCCCGGGGTCGTGGGTGAGCAGCCCGGCGTAAAAGGCGGCGGGATGATGCGTTTTCAGCCACGCCGACTGGTACGTCGGCACGGCGAAGGCGACCGCGTGCGCCTTGCAGAAGCCGTACGACCCGAAGGCCTCGACGATCTCCCAGGTCCGCTGAATCGTTTCCGCGTCATAGCCGTTCGCCGCCGCGTGCTGCGCGAACCACACCTTGATCCGCTCCTGCGACTCCGGATCCGACAGCCCGCGCCGCACCCGGTCGGCCTCGCCGCGCCCGCAGCCGGTCATGATGTCGACGATGTCGATGATCTGCTCGTGGAAGACGACGACCCCGTACGTCTCCTTCAGCGGCCCCTCCAGATCCGGGTGCGGATACCGGATCGGCGCCCGCCCGTGCCGCGCCTCGATGAACGGCCGCACCATGTCGGCGGCGACCGGCCCGGGCCGGAACAGCGAGATGTCGACGACGAGATCGTGAAAGCCGGCCGGCTGGAGCCGCCCGACCAGGTCCCGCTGCCCGGGCGACTCGATCTGGAAGCACCCGAGGGTCTCGGTGGACTGGATCAGCCGGTACGTCTCCGGATCCCCCGGCGGCAGCCCGTCCAGATCGACCCTCACCCCCGACACCCGCTCCACTTCCTCCACCGCGTGCGCCATGGCCGACTGCATCCGCACGCCCAGCACATCGAGCTTCAGCAGCCCGAGGTCCTCGACGTCGTCCTTGTCGAACTGCGACATCGGAAAGCCCTCGCCGCTGGTCGGCATGACCGGCGTACGCGCCAGCAGCGAGGCGTCGGACAGCAGCACCCCGCACGGGTGCATGGCCACCCCACGCGGCAGGGCGTCCAGCGCCTCGACCAGCTCCCACAGCCTCCCGTACTTCTCCTTCTCCCCCGCCAGCGCGCGCAGCTCGGGCAGCTCCTCCAGCGCCGCGCGAGCGTCCCGCGCCCGGATATGAGGAAAGGACTTGGCGACCCGGTCGATCTCTGCCGGGTCCATGGACAGGGCGGCCCCCACGTCACGGATGGCGTGCCGTACGCGATACGTCTCCGGCATCGCGACCGTCGCGACCCGCTCGGTGCCGAACCGGTCGATGATCGCGCGGTAGACCTCCAGCCGCCGCGCGGACTCCACGTCGATGTCGATGTCGGGCAGCACGACCCGCTCCTTCGACAGGAACCGCTCCATCAGCAGCCGGTGCTCGATCGGATCGGCATGCGCGATACCGAGCAGATGGTTGACGAGCGACCCGGCCCCGGACCCGCGGGCGGCGACCCGGATGCCCATCTCCCTGACGTCGTCGACCACCTGGGCGACGGTCAGGAAGTAGGAGGCGAACCCGTGGTGGGCGATGATGTCCAGCTCGTGGTGCATCCGCTCCCAGTACTCCCGCCGCCGGTCGTATCCGCGCAGCACCATCCCGGCCGCCGCCCGCGAGGCCAGCGTCCGCTGGGCGGTGCGACGCCCGGCGCCGACCAGATGCGGCTCGGGGAAGTGGACGGTACCGATCCCGAGATCGTCCTCGGGATCGACCAGACACTCGGCGGCCGCGGCCTCCGTCTGCGCCACCAGCCGGTGTGCGGTCTCCCGCCGGAACCCCGCGGCCTCCACGATCCGCTCCGCCGCACCGAACATGTCCCCGGCGCCCTTGAGCCAGGCCTCACCGGAGTCCAGCCCCTTGGCCGGATCGATGGGCACCAGCCGCCGGGCGGCGTCCAGCACGTCGGCGACCGGCCCGAGACCGGGGTCCGCGTACCGCACCGCGTTGGTGAGCACGGGCCGGATCCGCTGCTCGGCGGCGAACCCGACGGTACGGGCGGCCAGCCGCAGCGACCCCGGCCCCGTCCCCTCCCGGCCGTGCCAGACGGCCTCCAGCCGCAGGTCGTCGCCGTAGATGTCACGCCAGGGCACGAGCAGCCGCGCCGCACGGTCGGGCCGCCCCGCGGCCAGGGCTCGCCCGACGTCCGATCCGGGCCCGAGCAGCACGGTCAGCCCCTCGGCGTGATTGCGCTCCCAGGGCAGCAGGGGCGTCCCCTCCCCCTCGTGAGCAGCCGAGACGAGCCGGCACAGCTCCCCCCACCCCCGGGCGCCGTCCCGGGCGAGAAAAGTCACGCGGGGAGCCGACTCGTCGACGAAGGCACCACCCCGCACCGGAGTCCTGCGCCGCTCCCGCCGCTCGGGCTCCGCACCCGCCACCGCCAGATCGGCTCCGAACAGCGGCCGGACCCCCGCTTTCCCGCAGGCCTTCGAGAACCGCACCGCACCGGCGAGCGTGTCGCGGTCGGTCAGCGCCAGGGCCTCCATGCCCCGCTCGGAGGCACGCTCGGCCAGCCGCTCCGGATGCGAGGCTCCATAGCGCAACGAGAATCCGGAGACGGTGTGCAGATGCGTGAACCCCGGCACACGCACCTCCCGCACTCGTGAGCCACACCAGCTCTCGAACATCTGTTCCCAGCTACCTCACCCCCACCATACCTCCATCCTCGAATGTATGTACGACATCCGTTCGGCCCCGTCCCACCTGCGAAAACACCCCCCGCCCCCCGACCGTGGAGGCATGCCGCACCGCTCGTTCCTCGCCGAGGTGAGAGACGCCGTCACCCCCCGGGCCACCCTGCTCATCGTCGGCGTGATCGCGCTCCAGCTGCTGTTCATCGCCTCCTACGTGGGAGCACTGCACGACCCGAAACCCAAGGACGTCCCCTTCGGCCTGGTCGCCCCCCAGGCCGCCGCCGACCAGGCGCTCACCCGCCTGGAACGCCTTCCCGGCTCCCCCCTGGACCCCCGCGCCCTGCCCGACGAGGCAACGGCCCGGACCCAGCTCACCCACCGCGACATCGACGCGGCTCTGATCATCGACCCCGGGGGCAGCACCGACACCCTCCTGGTCGCCTCCGGGGGCGGCAGGGTCCTCTCCACCACACTGACGACCCTGGTCACCACCCTGGAGAAGTCCGAGCGACGCACCATCCGGACGATCGACGTGATCCCGTCCGCGCCCCACGACCCCAACGGACTGTCGTCCTTCTACCTGGTGATCGGCTGGTGCGTGGGCGGTTATCTGGGTGCCGCGGCCCTGGCCATCAGCGCCGGGGCGAAACCCTCCAGCCCCACCCGAGCCGCGATCCGCCTGGCCGTCATGGCCCTGGTCGCCCTCACCGGCGGTCTCGGCGGAGCCCTCATCACCGGCCCGGTCCTGGACGCCCTGCCGGGCAGCACCGCGGCCCTCTGGGGCCTGGGCACCCTGATCATCTTCGCCGTGGGCGCGGCCACCCTCGCCCTCCAGGGCGTCTTCGGCACGATCGGCATCGGCCTGGTCATCCTGCTGGTGGTCATCCTCGGCAACCCCAGCGCGGGTGGCGCCCTGCCCCCACCCCTCCTCCCACCCTTCTGGAAGGCGATCGGCCCGGCCCTGCCCCCGGGCGCCGGCACCTGGTCGACGCGCTCCATCGCCTACTTCGGCAACAACGCGATGACGACGTCACTCCTGGTTCTGGCGGCATGGGCGGTGGCGGGAACCGCGATCACCATGGCGGCGGCCACACTACGAAGACGCGCGAACACGCCGCGGACGCCGTAACCACAGCCAGAGGAGGCCCGCACCCGCGCACGCACGGAAGGGGACCGCCCGCAGCGGCCCGCACCAGCGCACGCACGGAAGGGGACGTGTCGGGGGGTGTCCGCCCGCAGCTGGTTGGCGCGTCAACGGACAGTCAGTCGGCGTGAGACCCCATCGCGCCGTTCCGAGGACGGACACCCCCCGACACGGCCCCGACCCACCACCACCGCGCAGGCGCAGACGACGCGCCCCCCGCCCCAGCGCAGGCGCCGCCCACCACCGGAGGTACACGCAAAAGTCCCGCCCCTCGCACAAGGGGCGGGACTTCACACACTCGCGTGTCAGCCGATCTGCGTCCCGGTCGCCGACAGCGCCTCGGTCACCGGCTGGAAGAACGTCTCCCCACCGGAGGTGCAGTCACCGCTGCCACCGGACGTGAGCCCGACCGCCTTGTCACCCGAGAACAGCGACCCGCCACTGTCACCCGGCTCCGCGCACACGTCGGTCTGGATCAGCCCGTTCACGATGTCGCCGCTGCCGTAGTTCACGGTGGCGTCCAGCCCCGTGACCTTGCCCTCGTGCACCTGCGTGGTCGACCCGCTCCGGGTGACCGCCATGCCGACGGTCGCGTCCGCGGCGCCCGAGATCTTCTGGGTGGACCCGTTGTAGAGGTTCACCTCACTCGGGTGAGCAACCTCCGCGGTGTACTCGACCAGCCCGTAGTCGTTGTCCGGGAAGCTGGAGTCCGCGTTGGTGCCGATCTCCTTGCCGCTGGAGTCCGACCACGTGGAGATGCCCTCGGTGCAGTGCCCGGCGGTCAGGAAGAACGGCTCGCCGCCCTTGACCACGTTGAAGCCCAGCGAGCAGCGCCCGCTGCCACCGGTGATCGCGTCGCCACCGGCGATGAAGGGCTTGTACTCCCCCTTCGACCGCTTGAGTTCGGCCTTCGCCCCGAGCCCGTCCACGACCTTCGTCAGCGTCGCCCACTCGGCCTTGGAGACCGTGCGGTCGGCGGTCACGACGACCTTGTTCGTCGTCGGGTCGGTCACCCAGGCCGTGCCCGGGATCGTCGCGTCCTGCTTCAGCGTGCTGCGGGCGCTCTTGAGTTCGGCGAGGGAGTTCGCCACGACTCTCGCCTTGGCGCCGGCCTTCTCGACGGCCTGCGCGGCGGCTTCGTCGAGCACGTTCACCACAAGGCTCTTGCTCTTGGTGTCGTAGTACGTCCCGGCGGCGTCGCCGCCCAGGTCCTCGGCCAGCGTCGAGGCGAGCTTTCCGGCCGCCGTGACCGACAGGGTCCGGGGTGCGGACGCCTCGGGGGTCTCACTGGCGTTCGCGGTCTGGAACGTCACTCCCGCGGCGACCAGCGCGGCGATGCCCGCGCCTGCCACGGCTGCACGCCGCTTGGGTATGCGTCGGTGCTTCAACTTGTGTCCTCCTGTGGGGGGTCGGCACGAGAGGTTGTGGGGACCTCACGAGCCGGAAGGCTTCGTTGACGAGCGCCCACTATTCCGAGGACAACGGGGAGCACACAAGGGTGAGTTCGAGACGCGCGTAGACAGCGCTTCGCACGCCCCCTCATTTTGACCGTCCACGATCAAAACGGACCCAACTCCCACGCGTTCACACTGCAAACATTACGGGTGAGTAATGTGCACGCACTCTACGAGGTCTACCCGTGGCTGAATTTCGCCCCTCCGGCGTCCAGTTCCGGAGGAGCCCGCACACAGCACAAAGCCCCCGCACGCGGTGCGTGCGGGGGCCGTGAAGTGCCGCGAACTGCCGCCGGGGGCGCCTAGTAGACGCTGACGCCGTAGGCGCTCAGGGCCTCCGTGACGGGCTGGAAGAACGTCGTGCCACCGGACGAGCAGTTGCCGCTGCCGCCGGAGGTCAGGCCGTAGGCCACACCGTTGCTGCCGTACAGCGAACCGCCGGAGTCACCGGGCTCGGCGCAGACAGTGGTCTGGATCAGGCCGGAGACGATGTCACCGCCGCCGTAGTTGACGGTGGCGTTGAGGGCGGTGACACGGCCGCTGTGCGTACCGGTCGTTGAGCCGTCGCGGATGACGGTGGTGCCCACGCTCGGGGTGGCCGCGCGCGTGATGTCCACGCCGTTCGCGGTGCCGGGGCGGCTGACGGACCCGCTGTAGCGCACGAGGCCGTAGTCGTTGCCCGGGAAGCTGGAGCCGGCGGTCGAGCCGATGACCGTGGTGCGGCCGGAGTTGGAGTACCAGGTGCCCGCGCCGTCGGTGCAGTGACCGGCGGTCAGGAAGTACTCGGTGCCGTTGCTGGCACGGACGTTGAAGCCGAGGGAGCAGCGCCAGCTACTCGCATAGATGGCGTCGCCGCCCTGGATGAGCTTGTTGAACGTGCCGGGGACGCGCTTGATCGTGAGCGCGTCGGCGTTGCCGCCGGCCTGCTGCTTGATCTTCGCTATCTCGGCCTGTGTGACCGTGCTGTCCACGGTCAGGAGCACACGGTTGGTCTTGCTGTCGACGGCCCAGGCGGTACCCGGGATGTCGGCCTTCAGCAACGAGCCGCTGGCGCTCTTGAGCTCCGCGGTGCTGAAGGTGGAGGGGGCGTCGGAGGCGTTCGCGCTGGGGATCGCGATCGCTGCGGCGGCAACGAGTCCGGTGGAAACGGCGATCAGCCGGGTCCGTCTCGAAATGCCACTGCGGGGGGTGGTGCGCTTGATCCTCACTTTTCGTTCCTCCACAAAGGAAGTAGGGGGCCCTCGTGGGGTTTCGGGCCCGTGAGGCGCAGCCTGGGACCGGCGGTTCGGATTCCGAACACGCCGTGCCCCTGACAAGCGCTGAGGGGGAGTATTCGGCCGAACGGCCGGTCGGCGCAAGAGTGCCTTTCGGACTTCAACCTTTGAGGGATCTTTACGAAGTCGCCCCCGCGGCCGGCTTCCGGGGCCCCCGCCCGCACGTCACCCGGAGGCCGCGGAACGCCCGGCGCGCGGCGGGCTCCGGGTCGAAGTCCCATACGCCCCACGCCCCCTCGCGCACCAGCACGACCAGCCGCCGCTCGCCGTACGCCGCCCGGGCCCTGCTCGCGGAGCCCGGGTTGGCCGCGAGCCGCACCTCACCACCGAAGGGCCGTCCGCCGACGATGAATCCGTCCGCCGCGGCGGCGGTCAGCCCGACCGCGTCCGGGGATGTCCGGAAGTCGACCATCCGGATAGTCCTCGAGCCTGAGGGTGCCCCCGCACTGGGGGAGCGTGCCGGCGAGCGCGAGGGGGCGTACGGCTGCGCGACAGCCGCGGGCGCGCTCGGCGCCGACACCGTCGCGAAGCACCGCTCGTGCCACCGCAGCCACCGCTGCCACCGCAGCCAGTCCTGGGCTGGCTCCGTTGCCCTACGCGCGCCCCTGCCACGCGGGGCGTGTCAGCAGTCGCACGGGCAGCAGCAGTCGCACCCGTCGCAGTCGCAGTCCCGGCAGACGCCCTCGCGCTTCTTGCGGGACCACGGCCCCTCGTACTCCTTTGCGCAGCACAGCTTGCAGGTGCAGCACAGCAGCCAGAACATCCCGCAGCCGGCCCAGAACCCACGCCGGCGGGGTGGCTGGGGCACCGGCGCGCCCCCGCCGAACCCGCCCCCGCCGAACCCGCCTCCGCCGAACCCGCCGAACCCGTCTCCCCCACCGGCGTACGGAGGTACGCCACCGCCCGCGTACGGGTGGTGCGGGGAGCCGTAGGGCCCCTGCGGCGGCTGTCCGTGGGGTCCCTGCTGTCCATGGGGTCCGCCGCCCTGGTGGGAGGCGCACACCGGCACCGTGCCGAACGCCCGGTCCACCGAGCGCCGCAGTTCGTGTACGAGCAGCAGATGCACGAGCTGCGCGTCGGCGAGCTCGGCGTCGCGCAGCGCGAGCCGAATGCCGTGCAGCGCGTCGTCGGCGAGCCGGCGGACCTCCGCGAGGGAGGTGCCGGTAGCGGCGATGGGGTTCCAGGCGCCTGACGCGACGTCAGTGTGCCGGTCCTCCACGGCGTCCAGCAGGTGCGCGAGGCGTCCGAAGAGCCGTCCGGCCTCGGCGAGCGGCCCGGCGTTGCGCGGCCGGCCGGCGAGGACCGCCGTGTGCGCGAAGGCAGCGGCGGTCGCGGTCTCGGTCGGTTCGGTGACCGTCAGGAGCGGCGTCCCGGGCCCGGCCAGCGCTTCGATCCCGGCCTGCCGGTCCACGGCGTCGACCAGGAGGGCGGTGTCGAATCCCACAGCGGTGCCGCTCCGGGCGCCGGCCGTGTCCCAGCTCGCGGCGATCCGGTGGGCGGCACGCGCCACCGGCCTGCGGGCCAACAGCCCGTCACCGTCGGTGACGTGATCGCGCATCTTCGCCGAGGCCAGCACCAGGGAGACGGCGGCTGCGAGCCGGGCCCCCTCGCCGTGCGCGACGGAGGCGGTGCGCATACCGCGCAGCGGGCACGGTCCGGCCGTACGCCGACCGGTCCCGTCACTGTCCGTCTGAGCCTCCGTCAAAACTGATATGAGAAGTCCGTCATAGTTCGTCACTATCCGCGCGAACTGTCCGTGGTCACCGCGCAGGGCGAGGCAGAGCCCGCACAAATGCGCCATCCACTGGCTGGTGAGCTTCTCCCCGAGCCGGTGTCTACAGGGCCTGACGATTCCGAACACAACGCTCCCCCGAGCTTCGTAACGACGCTGAGCTGCGGCATCGTATCGGTCCACGCATTCACCCGTACGCCCCGGCCGTCACCCGTACGCCGAGAAGAATCATATTTCACTCACAGTCAGCAGCCGTTTGGGAAACGGCCCTTGGGACACACGGACTCTCGACGGAATCGCTGTGCACCAGTACCGTCACAAACCCCCCGTGCGGCGTCTATCCACTTGGCGCGCCATCCGCATCATGGACGACCATAGGGATGCGGAAAGCAGAAAAGACCGCTGTGAGAGGAGGCGTCCATGGGATCGGTACGCAAGGCAAGTGCCTGGCTTGGCCTCGTCGACGACAACGAAGACGAGCGTTACTACGACGACGACTACTCCGATGGGGCCGAGCCCGGGGAGGCCTGGGTCACCGATCCGCGCGTCAAGGTGGCCTCGGACGTCGCCGAGGAGAAGGGCCGCCGCATCGGCACGGTGACCCCGGACAGCTTCCGGGACGCGCGCGCCATCGGCGAGCTGTTCCGCGAGGGCGTGCCGGTCATCATGAACCTCACGGCCATGGAGGCCTCCGACGCCAAGCGCGTGGTCGACTTCGCGGCCGGGCTGATCTTCGGCCTGCGCGGTTCGATCGAGAGAGTGTCGACCCGCGTGTTCCTGCTGACCCCCGCCAACACGGAGATCGTCAACGGCGACCCGGCCGCGCACCGCACGGACGGCTTCTTCAACCAGAGCTGAGGCAGGGCCGCTCACCGGCCCTGCCCCCGCGCAGGGTTACCGGACCGGTCTACCGGAAGGCATCGAGTCCGGTGAGCGCCTTGCCCAGCACGAGCTGGTGCATCTCGACGGTGCCCTCATAGGTGAGCACCGATTCGAGGTTGGTCGCGTGCCGCATCACGGGATATTCGAGCGAGATCCCGTTGGCGCCGAGAATGGTCCGGGCCGTGCGGCAGATCTCGATCGCTTCCCGGACGTTGTTGAGCTTGCCGAAGCTGACCTGCTCGGGACGCAGGCGGCCGGCGTCCATACGCCGCCCCAGATGATGGGCGAGCAGAATCCCCTTGTGCAGTTCGACCGCCATGTCGGCGAGTTTGGCCTGGGTGAGCTGGAAGCCGCCGATGGGGCGCCCGAACTGCTCCCGTGACTTCGCGTAGTCGACCGCGGCCTCGAAACTGCTGCGGGCCGCGCCCATGGCACCCCAGACGATTCCGTACCGGGCGTGGGACAGACAGCTGAGGGGTCCGCGCAGGCCGGTGACCTCCGGGAGGACGGCGTCGGCGGGCAGCCTGACGTCGTCGAGCACGAGCTCGCTGGTGACGGAGGCCCTGAGGGACCACTTGTGCTTGATCTCGGGTGCGGAGAACCCTCCGCTGCCGGTCGGCACGACGAACCCGCGGATCCCGTCCTCGGTCTGCGCCCACACGACGGCGACGCCGGCGACGGAGCCGTTGGTGATCCACATCTTGCGGCCGTTGAGGATCCAGTCGGAGCCGTCGCGCTTGGCGTACGTGCGCATGGCGGCGGGGTCGGAGCCGTGATCGGGCTCGGTGAGCCCGAAGCAGCCGATGACCTCGCCGGCGGCCATACGCGGCAGCCACCGCTGCTTCTGCTCCTCGCTGCCGAAGCGGTGGATCGCGTACATGGCGAGGGAGCCCTGCACCGAGACGAGGGACCGGATCCCGGAGTCGGCGGCCTCCAGCTCGAGACAGGCCAGCCCGTACTGCACGGCCGACGCGCCGGCACACCCGTACCCGTCCAGGGACATCCCGAGGGCACCGATCCCGCCGAGCTCCTCGGCCAGCTCCCGGATCCCCGGCAGCTCCCCCTTCTCGTACCACTCGGCGACATACGGCAGCACCCGGTCCGCGGCCCAGGCCCGCACGGTGTCCCTGATCCCGAGATCCTCGGGCTCCAGCAGGTCGTCCAGGCCGAGGGGATCGCCGGGATCGAAGGGAGGCAGCTTGGACGAACCGGACATGATCGACACCCTCCGAAACTCTTTAACTAGCACCGCTAACCAAGACGCTACGACGCCCACCCACCCACGCACCACCCGTAGCCGCCAACTGACCAGTCCTGGTCTCCCGCGGGGTCCCCGCGCCGCCCCGCGACTGCGAGCCATGGCCAAGCGGCAAAACGCCACGCCGGACGCAGGAAGACCCCCGCCCCGAGCACGGTCTCCCCGCGCCGGGAACCCCCACCGCGAGCACGGCAACCGGGCCGAAGCGCCGGACGCCGGGCATGGAAGCCGGGTGCGGACACCGGATGCCGGGTCAAGGGAGACGCGTGTCGAGGTGACAGCCAGTCGGTTTTCGGCCTGGGCGCGGTCCTGCCTCCTCCGGGCGCGGCCCAGGAGGTGCCCGCATGCGAGGCCCGCAAGCCGCCGACGGCGGCCCGCCCCCGCGGGCGACCTCCACCCCTTCAGGAGCGGTTACGGGCGGCGCGTGGGTGGGCGAAGAGGGGGGGTCATACCGAGACGCGTGACTCCGCCGCGTCCCTGGGGGCGGGCAACTCCACCGGCCCCGACTCGCACTGCATGACCCGCGGCAACCGCAACGCCATCACCGCCCCCAGCAGCAACAACCCCGCACTCACCAGCAACGTCACATGCAGCCCGTGCACAAACGCATCCCGGGCGGCATGCCGCAAAGCAGCACCGGCAGACCCGCCCAGCCGCGCGGCGACCTCGTACGCCTCCCCCAGCGAATGCCCCGCCGAGGAGGACGCCGCCGCCGACACCCCCGGCACACCCGACAGCCCGGGCGCGTACGCCGCGTTCATCACCGTGCCGAGCAGCGCGATCCCGATCCCCGCCCCGAGCTGGTACGACGTCTCCCCGATCGCCGCCGCCCCACCGGCCTGGTCCTGCGGCGCCTCGCTCAGCATCGACTCGTACGCCCCGAACAGCGTCGTCTCCAGCCCGAAGCCGAGCAGCACGAACCCGCTCAGCATCAGCGCACAGTCGTCCGTCCGGCCCAGCCCCGTCAGCAGCACCACCGCGAACGCCGTGAGGCAGAACCCGGCGCACACCATCCGCCGCGGCCCGAACCGCCGCAGCATCCGCGCCCCGGCCAGCCCGGCCGCCATCGCCGCGAACGTCAGCGGCAGCAGCCGCAGCCCGGTCTCCAGCGGCGACAGCCCGAGCACCAGCTGCAGGTACTGCGCGGCGATCAGTTCCAGGCCCACCAGCGCGAGCATCGCCAGCACGATGCACCCGACGGACGTGCTGAACGCCGGCCGCGCGAACATCCTGAGGTCGACCAGCGGATACGTCCGCCGCCGCTGCCGCCGTACGAAGCCGACCAGCAGCGCCGCGCCCACCACCAGTGGCAGCACGGTGAGCAGACTGCCCACCGACTCTCCGCCGCCGAGCCGCTTCACGCCCAGCACGACACCGAACAGCCCGGCCGCCGCCATCAGCGCACCGACCACGTCCCAGGGGCCCTTGCCGTCCCCCTTCGACTCGGGCAGCAGCAGTCGTCCCACCGGGAGGCTGACCAGCATCAACGGAATGTTGACGAGGAACACCGAGCCCCACCAGAAGTGCTCCAGCAGGAAGCCGCCGAGCAGCGGACCGACCGCCGCGCCCACCGCGGCCACGGCGCTCCAGATGCCGATCGCGAGCGCCCGCTCGCGCCGGTCCGGGAAGACCTGCCGCAGGATCGACAGGGTCGCGGGCATGATCATCGCCCCGCCGACGCCGAGCAGCGCCCGCGCCACGATCAGTACCTGCGCGCTGTCGGCCAGCGCCGCGAGGCCGGAGGCGACGCCGAACAGCGTGTATCCGAGGAGCAGGACTCTTCGGCGGCCGACGCGGTCGCCCAGCGTGCCGAACAGGATCAGCAGCGAGGCGCAGACCAGTGGGTAGACGTCGACGATCCAGAGCAGCTCTATCCCGCCGGGCTTCAGGTCCTCCGTGACGGCGGGGACCGCCACGTGCAGCACGGTGGCGTCGACGGCGACCAGCAGCAGGCTGGCGCAGAGGACGACGAGAACCACCCAGCGGTTGGCACCGGCCCCGGCCGCCCTACGGCGCAGCGCTGCGGCGGCCGTGGTCGTCCCGGACATGTACGTACCTCCCAGATGTTCCCTCGCGATCGGCGGGCTCACGGGGTGGGGGACGCCCCCGCGACTCGGCCGGAGAGGAGCGGTGGTCTCCGGCCCGCGCAAACGAAAAGCGAGTGACACGTCAGCGTACGCGAGTCCCCGACGGAGACCAGTGGCGGACCTCTCACACCTCCGGCGGGACGATGTGGCGTACGCCACTCGCTCCTGTGTCGTCCACGCCCCGGTCGGCCGGGCGGTTCCGCCCCGGGTCGATAATCGGGCCCGTGACCGATCTTGAGACGCGCGCGGCCCCGCCCCGCGCCGGGGCGCTGCGCCGAGCGGCCCCGGCGCTCGCCGGGTACGCGGCTGTCCGCGCCCTGGGCCTGCTCGCCCTGTTCCTGTGGAGCGCGGCGCGGGACAAGAGCGCGTACACGCTGCTGACCGCCCGCTGGGACGCGCTCTGGTACGTCAGGGTCGCCGAGCTCGGCTACGGCTACGAGGTGCGGCTCGCCAACGGGGACGTGCACTCGAACCTGGCGTTCTTCCCGCTGCTGCCCTGGCTGGAGCGGCTGGTGGCGGCGGTGTCGCCGCTGTCGTACGCGGACGGGGGGTTCCTCGTCAGCCTGTTCGCCTCGCTCGCCGCGGCCTGGGGGATCTTCGCGGTGGCGGACCGGGTGTACGGCCGCCGGGCCGGGGTGTGCGCGGTGCTGTTGTGGGCCGTGCTGCCGGTCGGGATCGTGCAGTCGATGGCGTACAGCGAGTCCCTGTTCACTGCGCTCGCGGCATGGTCGCTGTACGCGGTGCTGACCGGCCGCTGGGTGACGGCGGGCACGCTGGCCCTGCTCGCGGGGCTGACCCGTCCGGTGGGGCTGGCCGTGGTGGCGGCGGTGTGGGTGGCGGCGGTGGCCTCCTTCGTACGGAACCGGCGTACGGCCGACTCGGCAGACGACAGACGCACGGCCGAGCAGGACGCCCCGCGCGCCCCGGCCGGCCCCGGGACCCGCATCCGGCGTGGGCTCGGCATGCTCCTGGCACCCCTCGGCACCGTCGGCTACGTGCTCTGGGTCGGTCACCGCACCGGCAAGGGCCCGCTGGGCTATCTGGACGTCCAGGCCGGATGGCGCAACGGCTTCGACGGCGGATACGCCTTCGCCCGGTTCGTCGCCGAGAAGTTCACGTCGTTCCCGGCGGCTCTGGCCGGCGTGGGACTGATCCTCGGGGTGGCGTCAGTCATCTGGCTGTATGTGACCGGAGTACGTCAGCGCCAGCCGCTGCCGCTGCTGGTCTACACCGGGGTCGTGACCGCGCTCGCCCTGTGCGCGTCGAGCTACTTCGGCTCGAAACCGCGTCTGCTGCTGCCGGCCTTCCCTCTGCTGCTGCCCTTCGCGCGGTCCCTGGCCGGACTGCGTATGCGCAGGTCAGCGATGGTGCTCGGGTCCGTGGCGGTCGCCTCTGCGGTGTACGGGGCGTTCTGGCTGAACGGCTCCGGTCCGCCCTGACCCGCTGTGAGCGCAAGGGGAATTCCGCCCCATGCTCCGGTGAACGAATTCAAAAGCGCAATAAAACCCGCATCCGGAATGATCAAAGGAATTGAAGGCCACAGCGTCCGGCGATTGCAGATTCGCTGGAAATAAACCTCCGCCTGAGAGGAATCCCACATCACATCGTCATCACAAAGCCGTTGATTCGCCGGGGATCTGAGCTCACTCGCTGTAACGTCGATTGGGTGCGTACCGAACCGAAGCTCACCCGTCTGGACCGGGTGTTCGCCCGGCTGGACCGTGAGCCGGAACGACCGGCCCACATCGATGTGCCGAAGATGAGCAGGCACCGCATCGTGCTCTTCGCGGCGACCCTGGCCTTCTACGGCGCGATCGTGTGGGCCGTGGTGATCACGTCCTGGCTGGTCCGGCTCGACTGGCAGGTCATGTTCTTCCGCCCGTACCAGCAGTGGTCGGAGATCCACTGGTTCGTCGACTACTACGTGGTCCTCGGCCAGCGCGGCCCGACCGCCGTGATGGTCGCGGCCTGGCTGGGCTGGCGCTCCTGGCGGCAGCACACCCTGCGGCCGCTGCTCGCGCTCGGCGTCTCACTGCTGCTGCTGAACATCACGGTCGGCGCCGCCAAGTACGGCATGGGCCGTCTGGGACCGCACTACGCGACCTCGATCGGCTCGAACGAGATGTGGCTCGGCGGCGATATATTTCCGAGCGGTCACACCGCCAACGCCGTCGTGACCTGGGGAATCCTGGCCTACCTGGCGTCCTCCGCGAGAGCGCAGCGCTGGCTGTCCGCCGTGTCCGCGGTGACCTCGCTCGGCGTCGGGATGGCGACGGTCTACCTCGGTACGCACTGGCTGAGCGATGTGATCCTCGGCTGGACCGCCGGTCTGCTGATTCTGCTCGGCCTGCCGTGGTTCGAGCCGCTGATCGCCCGTGCCGAGACCAGGATCTTCGACCTCCGCGACCGTTTGCTGGCCCGCAGGCGCCGCACCTCGGCCACCCCGGTGGAAGCGCCGCCCGTGGTGGTCACGCCCCTGCCCGCCGACGACCGGGACGATGTCGGGGCCTGCTCGTCCCGGGCCCCGGTCTATCTGACGCCGGGCCCCCACACGGCCCGCTCGGAGCGCACGCCGGTCACCCCGGCCGGCAGCCGCCGCCCGCCGCACCCGGAGCGCCACCCGCGCGGTTCGACCCCGTCGGCCCGCCCCCTGACGGGCGGCTGACCACAGGCCGGTGCGCACCGCGTACGGCATCGCGAAGGCCCCGGTTCCGGAGCGGAACCGGGGCCTTCGCCGGGTCTCAGCCCTTCCAGGCCCGCGCCACCCGGCCGCCCTTGACCTCGAAGTTCAGCCGGCCCACGCGGTACTCCATCGTGATGATCGCGCCCGGCGGCAGCGCGCGCACCGTCGGCCAGCCGCGCTCACGCGCGAGGCTTTCGGCCCGGCCGGCCTCCAGGCCGACATACGTGTCCGGGCTGTCGTCGGGTTCCGCGGAAGGTGTCGGAGTCGGTGCCATGCCGCCACGCTATGTGCTGCCCGCCGACCGCGGAAGTCCGGGCCCGCCGCCCCGGTCACTGTCCGCCTCCCGTCACGCTTCTGTCACAAGATCACGACAGGAGTTTCGGGAGCTGTCCGTCACACGGACGAGCGGTTCCGTACGCCTTCCGCAGGCATTCGATCGTAATTCCCGCGTGTCACATGAGCTCATGGAAAAGCCCGGCGGAAAGTGCCGGGTGAAGTGCCTCCGGGGCGCCATTCCTTTCCGGTGCCGTACCGGCCCGGCGGAGTCGGCCGGTACGGGGAAATGCATGGCTTCGGCACAGAGAGGCCGGTACGCCCCCTGTCGGAGCGCACGGTGACGCGAGCATCATGGCGTGAGCTCGCGGGTACGTGAGGCGCGGGCTGCGGCGGGCCCGGTGCGCGATGAGCGAAGGGGCGAGCGAGCGATGGGGACGCAGACCGTAACGGCGGTGGCGCCGCCCGCGCCGCGCAAGCGGCACGGGCGGGTGGTGGTCGACTGGCTGACGACGACGGACCACAAGAAGATCGGCCATCTCTACCTGATCACGTCGTTCGTGTTCTTCCTGGTCGCCGGTGTGATGGCGCTGCTGATGCGCGCCGAGCTGGCCCGGCCGGGCTTGCAGATCATCGACAACGAGCAGTTCAACCAGGCGTTCACGATGCACGGCACGATCATGCTGCTGCTGTTCGCGACGCCGACCTTCGCGGGCTTCGCGAACGAGCTGATGCCGTTGCACATCGGCGCGCCCGATGTCGCCTTCCCGCGGCTGAACATGTTCTCGTACTGGCTGTTCCTGTTCGGCGGGCTGATCGTGCTCGGCTCGCTGCTGGTGCCCTCCGGGCCGGCGGACTTCGGCTGGACCGCCTACGCCCCGCTCAACAGCCCGGAGCGCACGCCGGGTATCGGGGCCGACCTGTGGATCATGGGGCTGGCGCTGTCGGGCTTCGGCACGATCCTCGGCGCGGTCAACTTCATCACCACGATCATCGGGATGCGCGCCCCGGGCATGACGATGTTCCGGATGCCGATCTTCGTGTGGAACACCCTGTTCACGTCGATCCTTATCCTGATGGCGTTCCCGGTGCTGGCGGCGGCGCTGCTGGTGCTGGAGGCGGACCGGCGGTTCGGCTCGCAGGTGTTCGAAGCGGCCAACGGCGGTGCGATCCTGTGGCAGCACCTGTTCTGGTTCTTCGGCCATCCCGAGGTGTACATCATCGCGCTGCCGTTCTTCGGCATCATCACGGAGATCATCCCGGTCTTCAGCCGCAAGCCGTTGTTCGGCTATCTGACGCTGGTCGGGGCGACGATGGCGATCACCGGCCTGTCGATGATCGTGTGGGCGCACCACATGTTCGCCACCGGCGCGGTGCTGCTGCCGTTCTTCTCCTTCATGAGCTTCCTGATCGCGGTGCCGACCGGCGTGAAGATCTTCAACTGGACCGGCACCATGCTGAAGGGCTCGCTGTCGTTCGAGACGCCGATGCTGTGGGCGACGGGCTTCCTGGTGACGTTCCTGTTCGGCGGGCTGACCGGGGTGATCCTGGCGTCGCCGCCGCTGGACTTCCACGTGACGGACACGTACTTCGTGGTCGCGCACTTCCACTACGTCGTCTTCGGCACCGTCGTCTTCGCGATCTTCGCGGGCTTCTACTTCTGGTGGCCGAAGTTCACCGGGAAGATGCTCGACGAACGGCTCGGCAAGATCCATTTCTGGACGCTGTTCACCGGCTTCCACACCACGTTCCTGGTGCAGCACTGGCTGGGCGCCGAGGGCATGCCCCGCCGGTACGCGGACTACCTCGCCGCGGACGGGTTCACCGCGCTCAACACCGTGTCGACCATCGGCGCGTTCCTGCTCGGCATGTCGACGCTGCCGTTCCTCTACAACGTGTGGAAGACCGCCAAGTACGGCGAGAAGGTCGAGGTCGACGACCCCTGGGGCTTCGGCCGTTCCCTGGAGTGGGCGACCTCGTGCCCGCCGCCGCGGCACAACTTCAGGACGCTGCCCCGGATCCGCTCCGAGTCGCCGGCGTTCGACCTGCATCATCCGCAGTACGCGGCGGTGACTGCGCAGCCCGAGCCAAAGCGCCATCAAGCCGGTCCCGAGTCCTCCTGATCGCCTCGACCAGCCCGTCCGGCTCCAGCACCTCGAACTCGAAGCCCAGCATCACGACGTGGATGACCATCACGTCGAGGCTGCCGGCGCCGCAGCGCAGCAGACAGCTGTCCGGGCCCTCCGCCTCCAGCACGCCGGCGGAGGGCGAGATGCGTTCGGCGGCTTCCTCCACAGGCACCAGGAGCCGCACGACGGCGTGGGTGGCGTACGCGCGCGTGGAGACGCCCTGGGAGACGTAGGCGGCGAGATCCTCGGCGGGTGCCTTGCGCGGGGTGAAGCGCGGGCCGTGCGGCGGCCTGGGCGTGACACGGTCCACGCGGAACGTGCGCCAGTCGTCCCGGTCGAGGTCCCAGGCGACCAGGTACCAGCGGCGCTCGGTGCACACCAGGCGGTGCGGTTCGACGGTGCGGCGGGTGGGGGTGCCGTCGTGGCCGCGGTACTCGAAGCGCAGCCGTTCGGCGTCCCGGCACAGATGGGCGAGTTCGGTGAGGACTGCCGGGTCGACCGAGGAGGGCAGGCTGCTGCGCAGCATCGGCACGGTGAAGGCGTTCAGGGCGCCCACGCGGCGGCGCAGCCGGTTCGGCAGCACCTGCTCCAGCTTGGCGAGGGCCCGTACGGAGGTTTCGCCGATGCCGTCGATGCCCTGTCCGGCGGCTGTGCGCAGTCCGACCGCCACGGCGACGGCCTCGTCGTCGTCCAGGAGCAGCGGCGGCAGTTCGGCGCCGGCGCCGAGCTGGTAGCCGCCGCCGGTGCCGGGGCTTGCGTTGACCGGGTAGCCGAGTTCGCGCAGCCGGTCGACGTCCCGGCGCAGGGTGCGGGCGCTGACGCCGAGCCGGTCGGCCAGATCGGCGCCGGACCACTCGCGGTGGGCCTGGAGCAGGGACAGCAGACGCAGCAGACGGGCCGAGGTCTCCAACATGGGAGCGAGTCTGCCAGCCCTTGCGGACAGCCACTGTCCTCAAGGCTCGTAGGCCAGTTGCGGGACGGTGAAGCATGTGTGGTTCATGTCCCCCTGGCTCGCCCAGCCCTTCCCGTCCTGCCAGCGGGCCACCGACAGGCAGGTCCTGCTGCTCTTCGGCGGAACGGGCGAGTGTTCGAACCGGACGGGAAGCAGCAGCCCTCCGGCGGTGTAGCCCTGGCTGCGGTTCATGAACGCGTCGACGCACGCGCGCGTGATGCCCGTCGTCGTGCAGGACTTCGCCGCGTCCGTGAACCACCGGGCGGCCGCCCACCCCTCCAGCTGCCACTGGGAGTGCGTCTTCAGGTCCTTCGTCGCCTCACGGAACTCCCGTACGGCCGGGTGGCCGGTGTCCTCGTGATTGCGGCTGGCGCCGGTCGCCCACAGGGCGTTGCGGCAGCGCGGGGCGTCCTTGTAGGCGTCGGGGACCGTGGACGTCCAGTTCTGCACGTTGGTCACCTTGGCGGTGACGTCGGCGCCGGCCTCGTCCATGGCCTGGCAGAGCCGGGCGTTGCCGTGCCCGTCGATGGCGTCGAAGACCAAATCGGCGCCCTGCTCCTTGAGGTCGGCGGCTACGGCGCGGAAGTTGGGCAGGGCGAAGTCGACCTGCTCGGTGACGACCTGGTAGCCCTCGGCGCGCAGGCCCCGCTCGACGAGCCGGGCGTAGGCGGCCGAGGCGGACTGGTTGTAGGAGACGACGGCGGCGGTGCGGGCACCGTGCTCACGTTTGAAATAGCGGTAGACCTCGGTGCCGCCGTACAGCGTGCCGTCCCAGCCTGGGGTGCCGTTGCGGGGCGCGAGGCTGCCGTAGATGCCGTAGAGGTGCGGGTAGGTGTCGTAGGCGGTGCCGAGGGGCTGGCCGCCGATGTCGGGCACGCGCGCGCGGGAGACACGGGAGGCGCCCGCGTAGTCGAGGGCCGTGGTGGCGACCAGGGCGACGACTTCGTCCTCCTCGACGAGTTTGTGGACGCACTCGTTGTTGCCGACGCCGCTGCCGCCGTCGTCACAGCTGCGGACCTCGACCCGGCGCCCGTCGATGCCGCCGCGCGCGTTGAGCCGGTCGAAGAAGGCCCGGGCGCCGTCGCGCGGGCCGGTGAAGGCGCTGCCGCCGACCGGGCTGGTGGCGCTCGTGATGATGCCGACCCGCAGGGGCGCGGCGTCGCGGGGCGCGGGGGTGCGGTCGTCGTGCTCGAAGTCGCTCTCCGGGAGCCGGCTGCCGCAGGCCGCGCTCAGAGCGAGCAGCAGCACCGCGGCCAGTGCCTCAGCAGCCCGGAATCGGGGACGCATTGCCGCTCAGTTGCACCAGCGCGCACAGCGTCTTGGCGGACACCTTCCAGGTGCCGTCCTGCTCCACGGCGCTTCCGGAGGCGTCGGGCAGGGCGGTGGCGCCCTTCAGGGTGAGCGTGTACGTGACGTCCGCCCCGGTCGCCGAGGTGAACTCGACCTTGGTGACCTTCGCCTGGACCTGCCCGCCGCGCTCGTCACCGCTGAAGGCCTGCAGCACCGGGCCCATCCGGTCGCCGTTCTCCAGGACGGCCTGCTTGTCCTCGGCCGAGGTCTTCGGGTCGAAGAACTTCTGCCAGTTCTGCCGGATCTCCGCCTCCGCGGCGGCCCGGTCGGCCGGTGCGGTGGCCGGCGCGCTCGTGGTGCGCTCCGCGGTCGGGATGGGAGGGGTGCTCTCGCTGCCGCCGCTGTCGTCGCTGCAGGCCGCCAGGGCCGGGGCGAGGGCCAGGACCAGGGCGGCCGCGATCGCCGTGCCCCGTCCCGCGACTCGTGGACGCCGCGTCGCGTTCGCCCGCCTGAGGTCGCTGCCGAGAACCATCTGGCTCACCACCGGGTGTCGGTCCGGGCCATGTGCGCCCGGTGCTTTCAGGGTCAGCTTCCACAGGGCATAGTGCAAGCGATCGGCGGACTTGAACAGGCAGCCGGACGCGCGCACAGCCGAATGCGACGTGTGGGAGGCAGCGATGCGGACCAGCCGACCGCGGACCGTACATCCCGTCCTGTGGGCCGGCTGGGCGGCCCTGGCCGCCGGCGCGGTGCTGTGCGTCGTCGGCTGGTACGGAGTCTCCGGCGAGCGTTACGCCGAACGGCAGCTGCCCTACCTCGCCTCCTGCAGCATTCCCGGCGCCGCGCTGATCATCGCCGGGGCGGTGCTGCTGGCCCGGGGCCGGAGTTCGATCGCCGCCGCGCGCGTGGAGGAGCTGTACGGCCTGCTGGTGGCGGCCGAGCCGGGCGAGCCGGAGGAGGCCGGCCGGGCCGCGCTCGCGCCGCTCGCGGTCAGCGGCGACCTGCTGATGGTGCCGGGCGGCACGCTGTGGCACCGCGCGGACTGCCCGCTGGTCGCGGGCAAGGCGGAGGCGGTCCCGGTGGACTCCAAGCTGGTGGCGAGCGGTGAGCTGGCGCCCTGCCCGATCTGCGAGCCGGCCGAAGAAACCGACTGATGTCGTCGCTGACGTACGACCTCACCCTCGCCGGGCTCTCGGTGGGCAGCGCGGCGGCGCTGACCGGGATCGGCCTGATCGTGACGTACCGCGCCACCGGAGTACTGAACTTCGCGCACGGCGCGATCGCGATGGTGTGCGCGTACGCGCTGCGGCAGTGCGTGGTCGAGTGGGGCTGGCCGCTGTGGCTCGGGGCGGTGGTGACGCTGCTGGTGCTGGCGCCGGGGCTGGGGGTCGCACTGGAGCGGTTCGTCTTCCGTCCCCTGGCGGTCCTCGGCGGTGACCCGGCGCAGACGCTGGTGGCGTCCATCGGGGTGTTCGTGCTGCTGGTGGGCGGGGCGGCGCTGCTGTGGGGGCAGGGGGCGCGGGACGACGCGCCGGTGCTGGTGCCGGACGAGCCGTGGGGGCAGCTGGCGGTGGTGCTGGTGCTGGCCGCCGGGGTCGCGGTGGTGGTCCGCCGGACGCGGTTCGGGCGGGAGTTGCGGGCCGTGGTGGACGACCGGCGGCTCGCCGTGCTGGGTGGGATCGACGCGGACCGGGTCGCGGCGGCGGGCTGGGCGTTCGGCTCGTTCACGGCGGGTCTGACGGGTGTGCTGCTGGCGCCGTACGTGCGGCTCGACCCGTACGGTCTTTCGCTGCTCGTGATGGAGGTCGTGGCCGTCGCGGTGGCCGCGCGGATGCGCAGCCTGCCGATCGCGGTGGTGGTGGCGCTGGGCATCGGGGTGGCGCAGAGCCAGCTGACGCGGCTGCACCCGTCGGGCTGGGCCGAGCCGCTGCTCCAGGCGGCGGCCACGAACCTGTTCGTCGTCGCGCTGCTGGTCGCGGCGCTGGTGCTGCCGGGCGCCGGGGAGCGGGACGCGCTGCCGCGCACGGCCACGGCGCGGGTGCCGACGCCGCCGGGCGCCTGGATCGTGGTGCTCGTGTTGTTCCTGCTGCCGCTGGGCCTGGCCGGCCGGGACCTCCACACCTCGGTCCAGGTGCCGGCGCTGGCCGTGATCCTGCTGTCCCTGGTGGTGGTCACCGGCCGCGGCGGCCAGATCTCGCTGGGGCAGGCGGCGTACGCGGGGCTGGGTGCCCTGTTCACGGCGCTGCTGGCGGCGGGCCGCTTCCCGGGGCTGCCCGCCCTGCCGGAGCTGGCGGCCCTCGCGGTGTCGGTGGTCCTGGTGGCGCCGCTGGGCCTGCTGACGGGCTGGCCGGCGATCGGCCGCCGGGGCCTGGCGCTCGCGCTCGCGACGTTCGCGGTCGGCGTGGGGGTGAGCCGCTTCGTCTTCGCCCAGCCGTACGCGACCTCGGGCCTGTCACTGGGCCGCCCTGCGGGCTTCGACGGGGACCGGGCGTACTACGTCCTGGAGCTGCTCCTGCTGGGGGTCGCGCTGCTGGCGACGCACGCGCTGCGCCGGGGGCGGACGGGCCGGGCCCTCGCCGCCCTGCGGGATCACGAGCGGGGCGCGCAGGCGGCGGGCGTCCCGGTGCCGTCCCTCAAGCTGCTGGCCTTCGTCGCGGGCGCCGCGCTGGCCGCGCTGGGCGGCGGCATGCTCGGCATGGGCCT
The DNA here is from genome assembly GCF_004803895.1 of Streptomyces hawaiiensis. Taxonomy (NCBI): domain Bacteria; kingdom Bacillati; phylum Actinomycetota; class Actinomycetes; order Kitasatosporales; family Streptomycetaceae; genus Streptomyces; species Streptomyces hawaiiensis. The sequence goes on from NZ_CP021978.1 coordinate 1,973,287, forward strand.
GCGCGCCTTCGACGCCGCCGCCTACGACCCGGTGCGCGGTCTGCTGTGGTTCGCCGCGGTGGTGGTGCTGGGCGCCGACAGCACGCTCGGCGCCCTCGGCGCCGCGGCCCTCCTGGTCGGGCTGGACGCCGGTACCCGGGGCGGCGTCGCGGCGGCCTTGATCGGCGTCCTGGCGATCCTGGTGGGCCGCTTCCCCGGCGGCCTGTACGAGGCCCTGCGCACAGCGGCGGAACGCCTCCGGCTGGGCCGCACCCCGGCCCTGACGGCGGCGGGCGCGCGGGCCCGCGGGAGGCTGCGCCCGGCGGAGCCGGAGGCGGTCCCCGGGGCACCGGTGCCGACCGGGGCACGCAGGACGGAGAGCCCGGAAGCGGCCGGCCGGCGCGAGCGCCGAAACGGCGAGGTCCGCCCGAAGCGCGTCCCGCCGGGCCGGGCCGCCGACCACCTGCCCCACGACGGCAACCACCCACCGGCCACCCGCCCCGAGCCGCCCCCCGAACCTCCCCTGGCCACCCGGCCCGAGCCGACCCCCGGCCCCTCCCCGGCCACCCAGCCCGAGCCTTCCCCAGCTGCCCGGACCGAGGCGACCCCCGAGTCCTCCCCGGGCCGTCAACCGCGTGCGGCCGCGCACGAGCCCCCCTCGACCGTCCAGCCCAAGGACGCCCCCGAACCTTCCCCGGCCACCCGGCCCGAGCCAACCCCCCAACCCTCCCCAGCCACCCGGCCCAAGCCTTCCTCAGCCACGCGGCCCGAGCCGACCCCCGAACCTCCCCTGGCCACCCGGCCCGAGCCAACCCCCCAACCCTCCCCGGCCCGCCGGCCTCGCGCCGCAACACACGTGGGAGACACCCCGCCGCCCACGGGCCCGACCGCCACGGCGCCCGGCGCTCGGCTCCTCAGCGCCAGCCACCTCCACGCCCGCTACGGCGGCTTCACCGCCCTCGACGGAGTGGACCTGGACGTCTCCCCCGGCCGGGTCACCGCGGTCGTCGGGCCCAACGGGGCCGGGAAGAGCACCCTGTTCCACTGTCTGGCCGGGACGCTGCGGCCCGCGCGCGGGAGCGTGCGTCTCGGCGGGCGGGACATCACCACGCTGCCCGCCCATGCCCGCACCCGGCTCGGTGTCGCCCGGACCTTCCAGCAACTGGCCGTCTTCCCCTCGCTGACCGTGGCCGAGAACGTCCGCGTCGGCGCCGAGCAGGGCCGGGTGACCGACCCGGGCGCCGTGGAGCGCACCCTCAGGCTGCTCGGGCTCGACGGACCCGTGCGCGCACTGCCCGCCGCCGGGTTGCCCACCGGGACGCTGCGCCGCGTCGAACTGGCTCGGGCCCTCGCGGGAAGCCCCCACGTCCTCCTCCTCGACGAGCCGGCCGCCGGTCTCGACACCGCCGAAGTGACCGCCCTGGCCCGGGTGCTGAAGGCCCTGGCCGCCGACGGCACGGCCCTCCTCGTCGTCGAGCACGACCTGGACCTGGTGGCCGGTCTCGCCGACATGGTGCACGTGATGAGCGCGGGCCGGATCGTCGCCTCCGGCCCGCCCGGGAGCGTGCTGGACGCCCTGGATTCGGGGGCCGGCCGATGACGACTGTCTCCCTGCGCCACGCTCGCGTGCGCTACGGCCCCCTGGAGGCCCTGCACGGCGTCACCCTCGCCGCCCCCGGTCCGGGCCTCACCGTGCTGCTCGGCCGCAACGGTTCCGGCCGCACCACCGCCCTGCGCGCCCTGGCCGGCACCGTGCCGCTGTCGGGTGGCACGGTGGTGTGGGACGGAGCCGACGTGACCCGCGTACCCGCCCACGAACGCGCCCGGCGCGGCATGTGCCTGGTGCCGGAGCGGCGGGCGGTGTTCGGCTCGCTCACCGTGCGCGAGAACCTCGGACTCACCGCGCGCGACCACACCGTGGCCCTCGACGCCTACCCGCAGCTGCGGCCCCTGCTGGAGCGACGCGCCGGCACCCTCTCCGGCGGCGAGCAGCGCATGCTCGCCCTCTCCCGGGCCCTGCTCGCACGCGCGCGCGTGGTGCTCGTCGACGAGCCCGCCCAGGGCATGGCGCCCTCGGTCGCGGCCCGGACGTACGAACTGCTGGGCTCGCTCGACGCGTGCGTGGTGGTCGCCGAGCAGCGGCTGCCGCCCGCCCTGCGGGACCGGTCCGCGATCGTCTACGAACTGCGCCGCGGGACCGTCGCGTTCGCCGGGGAGGCGAGTGAGCTCACGGACTGACCCCGGACGCCGAGACCCCGTCCGGTCGGTCGACCGGACGGGGCCCGTGTCCCGGCGAGGGGGAGCAGCGGCTCAGAATGCGAGGCGCAGGCCGGGCACGATCACGTCGGGATCCGCACCGATGGCGGCCTTGTTGGCGGCGTAGAGGCGCTGCCAGGTGGTTCCGTGCCGGGCGGCGACGCCGCTCAGCGTGTCGCCCTGGCGGACGGTGTAGTCGCCCCGGGACGAGCCGCGGTCCGCGTGTTCCGTGGCACGCGCCGGCGCCTTCGACGGTTTCGCCGGGGCCGGCTCGGCGGAAGTGACCGGATCGGCGGCGGGTGCGCCGCCGCTCGCCCCGGCGCGTGCCGAGCAGGTCGGCCAGGCGCCCCATCCCTGGGCGCGCTGGACCTTGGTGGCGACGGCGATCTGCTGGGACCTGCTCGCCCGGTCGGCGGTGGGCGCGTAGGCCGTGCCGCCGTAGGCGTTCCAGGTGGATGCGGCGAACTGGAGTCCGCCGTAGTAGCCGTTGCCGGTGTTGATGTGCCAGTTGCCGCCGCTCTCGCACTGGGCGATGCGGTCCCACACTCCGCTGTCGGCCGCCGCGGCGTTTCCGGTCGCGGCCAGCAGTCCGAGGGGCGCGAGCAGTGCCGCCCCGGCGAGGACCGCCGTCGTACGAACCTGGTTCTTCCGAGCGTCGGGGCGAGTGGTATCGGCACATTCGGACATGTAGGTCCCTCTCGAAACACCCGGGATCCCCCAAGGCGGAGCGCCACTCCCGCGCCATGGGGCGCGAGGGTCGCGCTCGCCCCGTCCACCGGAGCGGTGCCATGCCCGGTTCCTGGGAACCCGGCGGCCGGCGGACGTACCCGAGCGGTGCTCGTTGCACACGGCGGAGGAATCTAAGGAGGTCGACGGGCGACATCAACCAGTCACCCGTCCGGGCAGGCCAGTTCACCGATACCTCGGGTAACGGCAATTTCCGGACACCCACTTCATTCGTTGATTTCCGGATTTGTCGACCAGCCCCCCTCGCGATCTGTGACCCACTTCACCCCCTCAACGCCCTTTACGTATCAGTGAGTTGACGGTGAGTGCGCGATTCCGCGCCGAGCGTGACCCTGTGCGCTGGTTGGTTCGATTCCGTTCCCCCTGGGGCGTGACTCCCGCCACAGATCGCCCGTTGTCTTCTTCATGAGCCGGGACCTACCCGGACCACGGGCCGGGAGCCACCCGGCTTTGCCACGCACCGCATCCCCGAGGGAGCCACCCGTGCCGCGCATGCTCGACGTCAGCGACGAGGTACGCGCCGAGATCGGCGACGAAGAAGCCGACCGCCTGCTCGCCGGAGAGACCGCCCCGGGCAGTTACGACTGCACGTCCTGCCGCACTCCGGGCGACTCCGAGCAGGAGCGCACCAGCACCGTCCTGTTCATCGGTGACGAGACTGCCGTCCTCGCCTTCGCCCACGCCGGCTGCCTGCCCTCGCAGGTCGTGCAGGTCACCGAGGAACAGCTGCGGGGCGCCGTGAAGTCCATCGCCGGCGACACCGTCGACCTGGAGCCCGACAAGGTGGTGCCCGAGCAGGCGGTGCTCGGCGTGACCAGCGGGCTCGTCCTGATCGGCGGGGAGCTGCACCCGGCCCTGGTGGTGGAACCGACCGGGCCCGTCGCCCGGCCCGGCACGACCGGCGGCGGCGACGACTTCCTGCCGCTGCTCATCGAGCAGGGCTTCACGCCGCTGACGGAGCTGTCGGCCGTACCGCCGGTGCTGCACGGCTGGTCGGTGCTGCTCGCAGTGGGCCAGCTGCACGCGGTGCTCCAGCCGGGCGGCAACGGCGGCCAGCCGGTGGCCTGGTGGCAGGCGCACCAGCCGCTCCAGGTGACCGAAAGCTGGCGCGCGGCCGCCAACAAGCACCAGCAGGTGCTGATGTTCGCCGCGCCCGTCGGCTCGATCGGCCGCCAGCCGCGCGAGGACCTGCTGCGCGACGCGCTGGACAAGGCGGCGGCGAACGGAAAGCTGGTCGCCTCGGCGCTGCCGCTGGCCGGCACCTGAGCCGCGCGTCACCCGCGCACCCCGTACACCCGCGAAAGCCGTACCCGAACCGCATCCCTTGACCCGCGGGGTCGTTTGGACATACGTGCACGCATACGACGTTTCCCGCCGCCAGTCCTTCTCGCCGATCCCGTCCGCGCGATCGGCTCAGGAGTCCCTGGGCGGCCCATCGGCCACGCCGATCTACGACGCGCTCTACGCTGAGTACGTCAAGTCCTTCCGCGCACTGCCCGGCGACCGCAGCGGCGAGGAGAAGCTGGGCTTCACCGCCTTCGGGAACAACCCGCACAGTTCGGGCTCGTACGGAGGGACGTACGGCGGCTCGTACAGTGCCTACAGCGCGGGCGCCCAGAGCGCCCGCCATGCGGCCGGACAGCAGCCGCAGTGGCAGCGCGTCGGGACCGTCGGCACGTACAGCACGGGGATGCACTACGTCCCGGCCGCACTGCCGCCGGGACGGCGCGGCGGCGTCTGAGCGAGCACCGGACACTGGAAAGGGCGGCCCGTTCGGGGCCGCCCTTTCCAGTGCTTCGCGCTACTTCTTCCTGCCGCGCTTCTCGCGCACCCGCACGGAGATGTGGATCGGCGTCCCGTCGAAGCTGAACTCCTCGCGCAGCCGGCGCTCGATGAAGCGCCGGTAGCCCGCCTCGATGAAACCGGAGGCGAACAGCACGAACCGCGGCGGCCTGGTGCCCGCCTGCGTGCCGAACAGGATGCGCGGCTGCTTGCCGCCCCGGACCGGGTGCGGGTGGGCGGCGACCAGCTCACCGAGGAAGGCGTTCAGCCTGCCCGTCGGGACCCGGGTCTCCCAGCCCGCCAGGGCCGTCTCGATCGCGGGGACCAGCTTCTCCATGTGCCGCCCGGTGAGCGCCGAGACGTTCACCCGCGGCGCCCATGACACCTGGCCGAGCTCGGTCTCGATCTCCCGCTCCAGGTAGTAGCGGCGCTCCTCGTCGAGGGTGTCCCACTTGTTGTACGCGAGGACGATCGCGCGGCCCGCCTCGACGGCCATGGTGACGATCCGCTGGTCCTGCACCGAGATGGACTCGGAGCCGTCGATCAGGATGACGGCGACCTCCGCCTTCTCGACGGCGGCGGCGGTGCGCAGCGAGGCGTAGTAGTCGGCGCCCTGCTGGAGGTGGACCCGCTTGCGGATGCCCGCCGTGTCGACGAACTTCCAGGTGACGCCGCCGAGTTCGATCAGCTCGTCGACCGGGTCGCGGGTGGTGCCCGCCAGCTCGTTGACGACGACGCGCTCCTCGCCCGCCACCTTGTTCAGCAGGGAGGACTTGCCGACGTTCGGGCGCCCGATCAGGGCGATGCGGCGCGGGCCGCCGATGCCGCCCCCGCCGAAGGTCTGGAGCGGCGCTTCCGGCAGCACCTCGAGGACCCGGTCGAGCATGTCGCCGGTGCCGCGGCCGTGCAGCGCGGAGACCGGGTGCGGCTCCCCCAGGCCCAGCGACCACAGGTAGGACGCGTCGGCCTCGCCGCTCGGGCCGTCCACCTTGTTGGCGCACAGCACGACCGGCTTGCCGGCCTTGCGCAGCAGCCGGACGACGGCCTCGTCGGTGTCGGTGGCGCCCACCTTGGCGTCGACGACGAAGACGACCGCGTCGGCGGCCTCGATGGCGTACTCGGCCTGGGCAGCCACGGAGGCGTCGATACCGAGGACGTCCTGCTCCCAGCCGCCGGTGTCGACGACCTTGAAGCGGCGGCCCGCCCACTCGGCCTCGTAGGTGACACGGTCGCGGGTGACTCCGGGCTTGTCCTCGACGACGGCCTCACGGCGCCCGATGATGCGGTTCACCAGAGTCGACTTGCCGACATTGGGGCGGCCGACGACGGCGAGCACGGGCAGCGGACCGTGGCCCGCCTCCTCGATGGCGCCCTCGACGTCCTCGAGGGCGAAGCCCTCCTCCGCGGCGAGCTCCATGAACTCCGCGAACTCGGCGTCGCCGAGCGCCCCGTGGTCGTGCTCGTACGCGCCCTCGGACGCGTCCGAGCCGTCGGGCTGGATGTGGTCGTTCATGAAGTCCGTACCTCGTCGTTCATCGTGGTGGTCGGTGGAGTGCCCGCCGTGGTGGCGGGCTGATCCACTACTCAGTGTCGCCTAGCGCCCGGTGAGGCGCCTGGCGTTTTCCAGGTGGGCCGCGAGCTGCTTCTGGATGCGCCCGGTGGCCTCGTCCAGCGCCTTGCGCGTCCGGCGGCCGCTGCCGTCGCCCGCCTCGAAGGGCTCGCCGAAGACGACGTCGACGCGGGAGCGCAGCGGAGGCAGCCCCCTTATCAACCGTCCGGGCCTGTCGGAACTTCCCAGCACGGCGACCGGGACGATCGGGGCGCCGCCGCGCACCGCGAAGTACGCGAGCCCGGCACGCAACGAGGCGAAGTCGCCCTCGCCCCGGGTGCCCTCCGGGAAGATGCCGAGCACGCCGCCGTTGTCCAGGATGCCGAGCGCCCGGGTGATCGCCGTGCGGTCGGTGGTGTCGCGGTCGACCTTCACCTGCCCGATGCCGAGCAGGAAGGGGTCCAGGGGCCCGATGAACGCTTCCTTCTTGATCAGGAAGTGCGTCGGCCGGGGCGCCACGCCCATGACCATCGGGCCGTCGATGTTGTGGGAGTGGTTGACCGCGAGGATCAGGGGGCCGCTCGCGGGCACCCGCCAGGCGCCGAGTACGCGCGGCTTCCACAGCCCGTACATCAGGCCGACGCCGATGCGCCGCCCGACCTCGGCGCCCCGCGCCGAAGGCAGATCGGTCACTTTCCGGCCCGCTTCTCCTCGACGAGGGTGACGACACACTCGATGACCTGGGCCAGCGTGAGCTCGGTGGTGTCCACCTCGACGGCGTCGTCCGCCTTGGCGAGCGGGGAGGTCTTGCGGCTGGAGTCGGCGGCGTCCCGCTTGATGAGGGCCTCGCGGGTGGAGTGGACGTCGGAGCCCTTCAGCTCGCCGCTGCGGCGGGCCGCACGCGCCTCCGGGGAGGCGGTGAGGAAGATCTTGAGGTCGGCGTCGGGCAGCACGGTCGTGCCGATGTCCCGGCCCTCGACGACGATGCCCTGCTCGGCGGAGGCGGCGATCGAGCGCTGCAGCTCGGTGATCCGGGCGCGCACCTCGGGCACCGCGCTGACCGCGCTGACCTTGGAGGAGACCTCCTGGGTGCGGATCGGACCGGCCACGTCCACGCCGTCGACCGTGATGGCCGGTCCCTGCGGGTCGGTGCCGGAGACGATCTCGGGCTTGCCCGCTGCGGCGGCGATGGCGGACGGGTCGTCGATGTCGATGCCGTTGCTCACCATCCACCAGGTGATCGCCCGGTACTGGGCGCCGGTGTCCAGGTAGCTCAGCCCGAGCTGGGCCGCCACGGCCTTCGAGGTGCTCGACTTGCCGGTGCCGGCGGGACCGTCGATGGCGACAATCACTGGCGTGGCGCTTTCCACAGTGGGGACCTTCCTGAACCGGGCTCGGCGGGGTGAGGGCGCGAGTGCCCCGCACAAGGTTACTGGGTGCGGGTCACTCGTCCGGCCGCGGCGTCGGCGGCGAGGAGGTCGACGGCTGTGCGGTGGGCCTCTGGGCCGACGCGTGTGCGGCCTGCGGCAGGCGGCTCCTACTGCCGGATCGCCCAGCCCCGCTCCCGCAGCGCGGCGCTCAGTACCGTGGCCGCCTTCGGCTCCACCATCAGCTGCACCAGACCGGCCTGCTGCCCCGTCGCGTGCTCGATCCGTACGTCCTCGATGTTGACGCCGGCCAGGCCCGCGTCGGCGAAGATCCGGGCCAGCTGTCCGGGCTGGTCGTCGATGAGCACGGCGACGACCTCGTAGGCCCGGGGTGCGGACCCGTGCTTGCCGGGGACGCGGACCTGTCCGGCATTGCCGCGCCGCAGCACGTCCTCGATCCCGCCGGCGCCCTCGCGGCGCTTGTGGTCGTCCGAGGACTCCAGAGCGCGCAGGGCCCGCACGGTCTCCTCCAGGTCGGCGGCGACGTCCGTGAGCAGGTCGGCGACCGGCGCGGGGTTCGCGGAGAGGATGTCGATCCACATCCGGGGGTCGGAGGCGGCGATCCGTGTCACGTCCCGGATGCCCTGCCCGCACAGCCGCACGGCGGCCTCCTCGGCGTGCTCCAGCCGCGCGGCGACCAGGCTGGAGACCAGGTGGGGCATGTGGGAGACGAGGGCGACGGCACGGTCGTGGGCGTCGGCGTCCATCACCACCGGCACGGCCCGGCAGTGCGAGACCAGTTCCAGGGCGAGGTTCAGCACCTCGGTGTCGGTGTCCCGGGTCGGGGTCAGCACCCAGGGGCGGCCCTCGAAGAGGTCCCCGGTCGCGGCGAGCGGGCCGGACTTCTCCCGGCCCGACATGGGGTGCGAGCCGATGTACGCGGACAGGTCGAGGCCGCGTGCCTCCAGCTCGCGGCGCGGCCCTCCCTTGACGCTGGCGACGTCGAGGTAGCCGCGTCCCGCACCGCGGCGCAAAGCGTCGGTGAGCACGTCGGCCACGTGTGCGGGCGGGGCGGCGACGATCACGAGGTCGACGGGCCCGTCCGGCGCCTGGTCCGTGCCGGCGCCGAGGGCGGCCGCGGTACGGGCCTGCTCGGGGTCGGGGTCGGCGAGGTGCACGGTGACGCCCCGCTGGGACAGCGCCAGGGCGGCGGAGGTGCCGATGAGGCCGGTACCGATGACGAGTGCGGTCCTCACTGGGCGATGTCCTTGCGCAGGGCGGCCGCGGAGCCGAGATAGACGTGGGCGATGTCGGCCCGGGGCCGGTCGGACTCGATGTGCGCGAGGACCCGGACGACACGAGGCATGGCGCCCTCGATGTCCAGTTCCTGGGCGCAGATCAGCGGCACGTCGACGATGCCCAGCTTGCGGGCGGCGGCCGCCGGGAAGTCGCTGTGCAGGTCGGGCGTGGCCGTGAACCAGATGCTGATCAGGTCGTCGGCGGCGAGATCGTTGCGCTCGAGGATCTCCGTGAGCAGGGCTCCGACCTGCTCGTCCATGTGCCCGGCCTCGTCCCGTTCGAGTTGGACGGCGCCCCGGACCGCTCGTACCGCCACGGCGATGCTCCTTAGCTGACGTGCGTGTCGCTCTACGTCCGACCAGCCTAGTCAGCCCGCGCGGCCCGGGTGGGCGGCGCCCGTCCGGTGAGACGCCGGGATTGGCACCTTTGGGTAAGTTCAGTGCCAATATGGTGCACATTCTGATTTACCCCCCCTTCGGTACTTTCGGAGTGACGACATGACTTACGAGACCACGCGCCGCACGGTTCTCCTCGCGACGGGTGCGACGGGCGCGGCGGCGCTCGTCGCGGCTTGCGGCGGCGGAGGCGACGACAACGGCTCCGCGTCGACGAGCTCCCCCACCGGCCAGGACGCGACGAACGCCCCCGCCGGCCAGGTCCTGGCCAACATCGACGAGATCCCGGTCGGCGGCGGCAAGATCTTCAAGGATGAGGAGGTCGTGGTGACCCAGCCGGAGCAGGGTCAGTTCAAGGCCTTCTCGGCGATCTGCACCCACCAGCGCTGCACGGTGGGATCCGTCTCCGGCGGCACGATCAACTGCCCCTGCCACGGCAGCAAGTTCCAGATCGCCGACGGCGCGGTGGCCCACGGCCCGGCGACGCGGTCGCTGCCCGCCGAGCAGATCACCGTGGAGGGCAACTCGGTTCGCCTGGCGTGAGGGCCCGCGACCGGCTCCGCGGCGTCACGCGTCCCACAGCGCCCCGAGGGTGAGCAGGTCGGTCCGGTACTCGACGCGGTCGGCCCACTCGGTGGGCCAGGCCTCCGTGCCCAGGTACGCGCCCGCGAAGGCGCCCGCCAGGCAGGCGATCGAGTCCGAGTCGCCGGCGGTGCAGGCGGCGCGGCGCAGGGCCGTCACCGGCTCGTCGACGAAGAGCAGGAAGCACAGCAGCCCAGTCGCCAGGGCCTCCTCGGCGATCCAGCCCTCGCCGGTGGCCAGGCACGGGTCGGTCTCGGGCGAGACGGTGCGCAGAGCGTGCTGGAGGCGGTCGAGGATCTCCAGGCACTCGTCCCAGCCGCGCGCGATGAACCGCTCGGGGCTCGGGTCCTCGGCCCGGCGCCACAGGTCGCCGAGCCAGCGCTCGTGGTAGTGGCCGCGGTTCTCCAGGGCGTACGAGCGGAGCAGACCGACCAGCCCGGTCGGCTCGGCGCCCTGCGCGAGCAGACGTACGGTGTGCGCGGTGAGGTCGGAGGCCGCCAGAGCCGTCGGATGGCCGTGTGTCAGCGCCGCCTGCAACTGGGCGGCGCCGGCCCGCTGTTCGTCGCTCAGGCCGGACACCAGGCCCAGGGGCGCGACCCGCATGTTGGCGCCGCAGCCCTTGGAGTGGATCTGACTGGCGTCCTGCCAGGGGCGGTCCGCGTGCTCCAGCAGGGCGCAGGCCCGCAGACAGGTGTTGCCGGGGGCACGGTTGTTCTCCGGAGAACGGTTCCAGGTGATGAACTCCTGGCGCACCGCCTCGGCCATCCCCTGAGGCCCGAGCACACCCCGGTCCATCGCCGTCCGTATGCCCCGCCCGAGCGCCAGCGTCATCTGCGTGTCGTCGGTGACGATCGCCGGCGCCGGAAGGCCCATCTGTCGCCAGGGACCGAACTTGGCGAGTATCGACGGAACGTCACTGAACTCGGTCGGATACCCCAGCGCGTCCCCGAGGGCGAGGCCCGTGAGTGCTCCGGTGGCGGCCTGCTTGTGGACGAGCGTGGTCATGTGGGGCGTCCTTCCCGGGTGGGCCGGAGGAGAGGCGGGTGGAGGGCGGTGGCGGTGCCGGCGCGGTACAGCGCGGCGGGTTTGCCGCGGCCGCCGGTCAGCCGCGCGGCGCCCGGGACGGCTTCGACGAAGCCGGACGTGGCGAGCACCTTGCGGCGGAAGTTGGGCCGGTCGAGCTCGGTGCCCCACACGGTCTCGTAGACCTGCCGGAGTTCGCCGAGGGTGAACTCCGGCGGGCAGAAGGCGGTGGCGAGGCAGGTGTACTCGAGCTTGGCGCCGATCCGCTCGTGGGCGTCGGCCAGGATGCGGTCGTGGTCGAAGGCGAGCGACCCGGCCGTGCCGTACGGCACCCAGCGGGCCTGCGCGGCGTCGCTGCCGCCGTGCGCCTCGGGAGCGTCGGGCAGCAGTGCGGCGAAGGCGACCGACACGACCCGCATCCGGGGGTCGCGGCCGGGCTCGCTGTACGTCCGCAGCTGCTCCAGATGCAGCCCCGAGACGTCGGACAGGCCGGTCTCCTCGGCGAGTTCACGCCGGGCTGCCGTCTCCGCGGACTCGTCGGGCTGCACGAACCCGCCGGGCAGGGCCCAGCGCCCGGCGTACGGCTCCTGCCCGCGTTCGACGAGCAGGACGTGCAGCGCGCCGTCGCGGAGGGTGAACACCGCGAGGTCGACGGTGACGGCGAAGGGTTCGTGGGCGTACTTGTCGTAGCCGTCCATGCACCTGCACCCCCCTTTATAGTCGTGATGACTATAAAGGGGGGTGCAGGTGGCTCACAAGCCCTTGGAGACCGCGGTATCTAGAGGTCGACCTCCTGCATCAGCATCCCGACCTCCGTGTTGGACAGCCGCCGAAGCCAGCCCGACTTCTGGTCGCCCAGGGTGATCGGCCCGAAGGCGACCCGGACCAGCTTGTCGACCGGGAAGCCGGCCTCCGCGAGCATCCGGCGCACGATGTGCTTGCGGCCCTCGTGGAGGGTGACCTCGACGAGGTAGTTCTTGCCGGTCTGCTGGACGACCCGGAAGTGGTCCGCGCGGGCGTAGCCGTCCTCCAGCTGGATGCCGTCCTTCAGCTGCTTGCCCAGGTCGCGCGGGATGGGTCCGACGATGTGCGCGAGGTAGGTCTTCTTCACGCCGTACTTCGGGTGGGTCAGCCGGTGGGCCAGCTCGCCGTGGTTGGTGAGCAGGATGACGCCCTCGGTCTCGGTGTCGAGCCGGCCGACGTGGAAGAGCCGGGTCTCGCGGTTGGTGACGTAGTCACCGAGGCACTGCCGGCCGTCCGGGTCCTCCATCGTCGACACGACACCGGCGGGCTTGTTCAGCGCGAAGAACTGGTAGCGCTGCGTGGCGACAGTCAGCCCGTCGACCTTGATCTCGTCCTTCTCGGGGTCGACGCGCCGGCCCTGCTCCAGAACGATCTCGCCGTTGATCTCGACCCGGGCCTGCTCGATCAGCTCCTCGCAGGCGCGCCGGGAGCCGAAGCCCGCGCGGGCGAGGACCTTCTGCAGCCGCTCGCCCTCCTGCTCGGCTCCGGGGAAGGTCTTCGGGAGCTTGACCTCCTTCTTCCCGGCGTACCGGTCGCGGTTGCGCTCCTCGACCTGCGCCTCGTACTCACGCGGGCGCGCCGGGGCCGTACGCCCCTGCTTGTGGGGCTGCTTGGGCCCGCCCTTGGCGCCGCCGCGCGCGGCACCGCCACGCCCGGACTTGGGGCCTTCCTTCGTCCCCCCGGGGCCCACGTCGTAGCGGCGCTCCTCGGGGCGGGGCTTGCTGGGGCGGCCCTGCCCCTGCTTCTGGTCCCTGTTGTTGCCGGCGCCGCGGTGGTTACCGCGTCCGCCGCTCTTGCCGCTGCCGCTGCTTCGCATCAAAGTTCCGTCTGGTCGTCTTCGTCGTCGGTACCCGGGGTGGCCGGGCGGCTGCCCGGCACGTCGTCGTCAGGCGCGTCCGGGTCGAACGACGGTACGCCTTCCTGGGTCTCGGCCTCGATCGCCTCCGCCTCCGGGAGGAAGGGCGCGAGCTCCGGGAGCTCGTCCAGACCGCGCAGGCCCATCCGCTCCAGAAAGTAGTTCGTCGTCCTGTACAGGATCGCACCTGTTTCGGGTTCCGCGCCCGCCTCCTCTATCAGACCGCGCTGGAGGAGGGTGCGCATGACGCCGTCGCAGTTGACTCCGCGGACGGCCGAGACCCGGCTGCGGCTGACCGGCTGGCGGTAGGCGACGACGGCCAGGGTCTCCAGGGCGGCCTGGGTGAGGCGGGCCTGCTGGCCGTCCAGCACGAAGCGCTCGACGGCCGGGGCGTACGCGGCGCGGGTGTAGAAGCGCCAGCCGTTCGCGACGTACCGCAGCTCGAAGCCGCGGCCCTGGACGGTGTACTCGTCGGCCAGCTCGCGCAGGGCGTCCGCGATCTGGCGCTTCGGCCGCTCCAGTATCTTCGCGAGGTGCTCCTCGGTCGCGGGTTCGTCCACGACCATGAGGACGGCCTCCAGGGCCGGCTTGAGGTCGAGACCGGCGACGGTACGCAGCCCGTCCGGCAGGTCGGTCGTTTGCTCGCTCACGCCTTCTTCTCCTCCTTCGGCGGCTCGGGCGGCCGGTCGAACTCGTCGGTGACGGCCGGGGTCTCGTCCCCGTCCCCGCCGGTCCACCGCACGAGCAGTTCCCCGAGCGCGGCCTCCTGCTCCAGCGCCACGGCCTTCTCGCGGTAAAGCTCCAGCAGTGCGAGGAACCTCGCCACGACGGTCAGGGTGTCGTCGGTGTCGTCCACGAGGGACCGGAAGCTGGCCTCGCCGAGCTCCCGGAGCCGGGCCACGACGATCTGCGCCTGCTCCTGCACGCTGACCAGCGGGGCGTGGATGTGGTCGACGTAGACCTGCGGCTTGGGCTTGGGCTGCATGGCCTTCACGGCGAGCCTGGCGAAGCCCTGCGCGCCGATGCTGATGACGACGTCGGGCAGCAGTTCGGCATGGTGCGCTTCGAGCCCGACGGTGCGGGGGTAGCGCCGGGCCTCGTCGTCGAGCCGTCCGCTGAAGATGTCGGCGATCTGCTTGTACGCGCGGTACTGCAGCAGCCGGGCGAACAGCAGGTCCCGCGCTTCGAGCAGCGCGAGATCGCCCTCGTCCTCCACCTCGGCGGCGGGCAGCAGCCGCGCGGCCTTCAGGTCCAGCAGCGTGGCGGCGACGACCAGGAACTCGGTCGTCTCGTCCAGGTCCCAGTCCGGCCCCATCGCCCGGATGTGGGCCATGAACTCGTCGGTCACCTTCGACAGCGCGACCTCGGTGACATCCAGCTTGTGCCGCGAGATCAACTGCAACAGCAGATCGAAGGGCCCTTCGAAGTTGGCGAGCCGGACCTTGAAGACCCCGTCGTCGGCCCCGTCCGCCGGAACCGCGGATGCCGCCTCATCGGCAGACCCGCCGGACCCGGCCACGACCACCGACCCGGCCGGCTCCACGGCTCCGGGCGACCCGCCTGCCTCGGCCGGGCCCGCCGCCAGCAGTACCCCGGGCTCGGCCGGCCCGGCACCACCCGCAGGAGGCCCCTCGGGCCCGACCGGCTCCGCCGACCCGGCCGCCGCCACGGGCTCGGCCGAGGGAGTCACGGGCCCGGCCTCCACGAGTGAGACGTCCGCCTGAACCGCCTCAGCCGGCTCGGCCGCCGGGATCACCGGGTCCGCATCCGCGGAGGTTGTGTCCACCCCTGCCACGCCCGCGGGCGCAATTCCGGGCCCGGCCGTCTCCACCGGCCCCGTCGGCGGCATCGGCTGGGCGTCCGGAAGCGCAGGTCCCGTCTCGATCTCCGACTGCTCAGCCCCTGGAGCTGCCCCGTCCGCCTCCGCCGGAGGCACCGGCGGCTCGGCTGATGGAGCCGCCGGCCCCCTCCCCAGCGCACGCCGGCGGCCTGCCGGGCCGCCGGGAGGGGGTGGGGGAGCATTCGAGGTCATGGCCCTCGCAGGCTACCGCTACCGCCCGCGCAGTCGTCGTACGAGGATGCTGGCGTCTCCGCGGGTCTCCAGGTCGGCGAGGACCACCGCGACCGCCTCGCGGACGATGCGCCCGCGGTCGACGGCCAGGCCGTGCTCGCCGCGGAGCACCAGACGGGCGTGCTCGAGGTCCATGAGCTCCTCGGCCGACACGTACACCGTGATCTTCTCGTCGTGCCGCTCACGGCCGCTGGGGCGGCGCGAGGGGTTCCGTCCGCGCTTGCGGGGCGCGGCCCCTGCGGCACCGGCGGCAGAACCTTCCTGCGCCGTCTGCCGCCGGGCGGTGCCGGAGCGCTCGGCGGCCGCGGAACGGCTGTGGGCCTCCCCGGCCTCGGCCGGCTCCGCATCCGCCGCGACATGCTCGGCACCCTCGCCGTCACCGCCCTGCGCGGGCACCGACTGCGGTGCGTCCTCCGCGGCCGCTGCCGCGTCGCCCTCCCCCGCCGGAGCGGGCACCCGGGCGTCGCCGTTGGCCTGACGCCTGGGCTGGGACGACTGAAGCCCCATCCCCCCTGTCGTACGGAAGAGTTCGTCGGCCCCCGGCAGACTCACTCGGCGTGACACCGGGCGAGCACCTCCCTGGCGAGCTGGCGGTAGGCGGCGGCACCGACGGAGTTGGAGGCGTACGTGGTGATCGGCTCACCGGCGACCGTGGTCTCCGGGAAGCGGACCGTGCGCCCGATGACCGTGTGGTAGACGTGGTCGTCGAACGCCTCGACCACACGCGCGAGCACCTCACGGCTGTGCACCGTGCGCGAGTCGTACATCGTGGCGAGGATGCCGTCGAGCTCCAGCTCGGGGTTGAGCCGCTCCTGGACCTTCTCGATGGTCTCCGTCAGCAGGGCCACACCGCGCAGCGCGAAGAACTCGCACTCCAGAGGCACTATCACCTTGTGCGCGGCCGTCAGGGCGTTCACCGTGAGCAGGCCGAGCGAGGGCTGGCAGTCGATGACGATGAAGTCGTAGTCGGGCAGCAGCGGCTTCAGGGCGCGCTGCAGCGTCGACTCGCGGGCGACCTCGGAGACCAGCTGGACCTCGGCCGCCGACAGGTCGATGTTGCTGGGCAGCAGGTCCATGTTGGGGACCGCCGTCTTCAGCAGCACCTCGTCGGCCGCCATCCCCCGCTCCATGAGCAGGTTGTAGACGGTGAGGTCGAGCTCCATCGGATTGACACCGAGTCCGACCGACAGCGCGCCCTGCGGGTCGAAGTCCACGAGCAGGACCCGGCGTCCGTACTCCGCGAGCGCGGCACCCAGGTTGATGGTCGACGTCGTCTTGCCGACGCCGCCCTTCTGGTTGCACATCGCGATGATCTTCGCGGGACCGTGGTCGGGCAGCGGGCCCGGGATCGGGAAGTACGGCAGCGGGCGCCCGGTCGGGCCGACGCGCTCCCGGCGCTGTCTGGCCGCGTCGGGCGCGAGGGTGGCCGCGTACTCGGGGTCGGGCTCGTACTCCGCGTCGGGGTCGTAGAAGTGCCCCTCGGGCAGTTCGTCGTAGTCGGCGAAGTGGTTGTGGGGCGCGCCACTTCCGTCGCCGGCCATGGCGTTCACGTGATGGCCATCCATCTTCTGGTGTGCAGTGTGAGTCGCCTGCTGACTCTGGTGGGCTGCGAAGGTGCGCACAGCGACGGAGCCGACAGCCTCGAACCCCGCGGGCCCCTGGCCCGGTGCAGGCATTCCTGGTTGACCACCCCCGGGAGTAAATGTCGACTCATTCACAAGTCGTCTTACCTCCTTGGTGACCAGGAAACTTCTAGACAGGTCAGCGTGGCACCATGCCGACAGCTGGCGACTCTATGGCGTGTCGGGCGTCCACAGCAACACAATCCGCCGGACCCGGCCCGATGTGTCGGCAATGAAACATCCCGCTGTCAAGGGCGTACGGCCGTCGCACGGCAGGTTTCACCGGTGTGCGAATCGGTTGAAGGGTTACGTTCGAGGCGAGTTACGCGAGAATCGCGAAGTGACCATACACACATCCGGCCGGACCTTGTCGGGCAAGGTCCGGCCGGGTGCGGGGCGTTGACGACCCATGTTGACGTGTCGCCTTTGCCGGTTGGTCACTTAGCCGACTTTCCGGCTGTGCGGGCTCAGCCGAGCAGCGAGGTCAGCTCCACGTGCTCCACGCCGTGCGCCTCGGCGACCTCGCGGTAAACGACCTTGCCGTCATGGGTGTTGAGACCCTTGGCCAGAGCCGGGTCGCGGCGCAGCGCGTCCGCCCAGCCGTGGTTGGCCAGCTCGACGATGTACGGCAGCGTCGCGTTGGTCAGCGCGTAGGTGGAGGTGTTCGGCACGGCGCCGGGCATGTTGGCGACGCAGTAGAAGACCGAGTTGTGGACCCGGAAGGCCGGCTCGGCGTGGGTGGTCGGGCGGGAGTCCTCGAAGCAGCCGCCCTGGTCGATCGCGATGTCGACAAGAACACTTCCGGGCTTCATCCGCGAGACGAGCTCGTTGGTGACCAGCTTCGGGGCCTTGGCGCCGGGGATCAGCACCGCGCCGATGACGAGGTCGGCCTCCAGGCAGGCCTTCTCCAGCTCGAAGGCGTTCGAGACGACGGTCTGGATCTTCGTGCCGAAGATCTTGTCGGCCTCGCGGAGCTTGTTGATGTCCTTGTCGAGCAGGGTCACGTGGAAGCCCATGCCGATGGCGATCTGCGCGGCGTTCCAGCCGGAGACGCCGCCGCCGATCACGACGGCCCGGCCGGCCAGCACGCCGGGGACACCGCCGGGCAGCACACCGCGGCCGCCGTTGGCGCGCATCAGGTGGTAGGCGCCGACCTGGGGGGCGAGCCGGCCCGCGACCTCGGACATCGGGGCGAGCAGCGGCAGCGCGCGGCTGGGCAGCTCGACGGTCTCGTAGGCGATCGCGGTGGTGCCGGACTCCAGGAGCGCGTCCGTGCACTCCTTGGAGGCGGCCAGGTGCAGGTAGGTGAAGAGCGTCTGGTCCTTGCGGAGGCGGTGGTACTCCTCGGCGATGGGCTCCTTGACCTTCAGCAGCAGGTCGGCGGCGGCCCACACCTCGTCGGCGGTGTCCAGGATGTGCGCGCCCGCGGCGATGTACTCCTCGTCCGTGATCGAGGAGCCGACGCCGGCGCCGCGCTCGATGACGACCTGGTGGCCGTGGCGCACCAGCTCGTGCACGCCGGCGGGGGTGATGGCCACCCGGAACTCGTTGTTCTTGACCTCGCGGGGGATGCCGACCTTCACGTCGATCACGGTCCTTGGCTCAGAGGGTATGGGGGTCTTACTAAGACATACCCGGGCACGCACGGGCACACCGGGAGACCGCAGGAGAACGTGCGGCAGAGCCAGTCTAATGAAGGTGTTCTCGGTGTCTAGCCTTTCATTGCGTCAATCTTCAGCTGATGCGGTACGGATTTCGCAGGCGTCCGGTTCATTTTGAAGGTTTGAGTCGTCGAGAATCCGCTCGGCGGCGCCCCGGTGCAGCCCGGCCGACGCGGGATCACCCAGGTGTTCGAGGGTGTCGGCGACCCGCAGATGCAGGGCGGCCTGCAGCCGCGGGTCCTCGGCGCGCCGCGCCCACTCCACGGCCTCCCGGCAGGTGCGCAGCGACTCCTCGGGCCGGCCCGCGTACTCCTGGACCCGCGCCAGCTCGCTCAAGGCCCGGGCCTGGGCGGCCACATCGCCGTTCTTGCGGTGGCCGGCGATCGCCGCGCGCCAGTTCCGCAGGGCCTCGCCGTAGCGGCCCGCGAAGGTGTGGGCGGCGGCGATCCGCCCGTACAGCCGGGCGGCCCCCGCGCGCTCGCCCCGGGCGAGCCGCTCGACCAGCGCGCGGCCGAACCAGTCGGCGGCCCGGTCGAAGTCGCCGAGCTCCAGGTGTGCGCCGCCTACGGATTCCATCGCGCGGCCGGTCGCATACGGGTCGTTCACCTCGCGCCCGGCGTCCAGCGCGGCCCGGTAGCGCGCCAGGGCGTCGGCCGTGCGGCCGGTGCGGGCGTCGAGGTCGCCGAGGTTGAGCAGGGCGGCGGCCCGCTCGCGGGGCAGGTCCCGGCGCTCGGCGACGCCGAGGACCATGCGGTGGATGTCGTAGAGGTCGGGCGCGGCGGCCTGGGTGCCGATGTGGGCCGCCATCGCCCGCACCAGCTGGGACATCAGCCGTCGGGCCAGGGTGTCCAGCTCCCCGTCGGCTACCGCGAGCCGGGCCGAGGCCAGCAGGGCGGGCCGGGTCAGACGCAGCCAGTCGGCGGCCGCCCGCGGGGTGGGAAAGCGCAGGGCGCGCGGCATGTCGAGGAGCTTCTGGCGTGCCTGGGGACTGTCGGTCTCGGTGATCGCCCGGCAGGCCTGGAGCAGCCGTACGGTCCGCTCCAGCATGCGGGCGCGGGCCAGCTGGAGTTCGGCCGGACGTTCGAGATGCTCGGCGAGGATCTTGAGCTGGGGATGCAGGCAGCCGGGCACCTCGTACTGCGGCAGCGGGCAGTCCACCGCGTGCAGGAAGCCGAGGGCGACGAGGTCGTCCAGGGTGGTGTGGGCCGTGCCGACCGAGCAGCCGACGAGCGCGGAGGCGGTCTGCGGGTCGACCAGTCCGGCCGGGGCGAGGGAGAGCAGGCGCAGCATCCGGGCGGCGGTCGAGGGAAGAGCGGCGTAGGCGAGCCGGAAGACCCTGGTCAGGGCGGTGCCCTCGGTGTCCTCGGCGCGCAGCTGCTTGGCGAGGTCGGAGACGGCGGCCTTGGGGCGGGCGGCGAGCCAGCCGCCCGCCAGCATCAGCGCGGCGGGCTGGCCCTGGCACTCCTCGGCGAGCCCCTCGGCGGCCCGGGGGTCGACGGTGATCCGGACCGAGCCGGTGTGCCGGGTCAGCAGCTCCACGCCCGACTTGGCGTCCAGGCCGCCCAGGGTGCAGGGGCGGACGTCGCAGATGCCGGTCAGCGGGCCGTCGGAGACCGCGACGACGAGACAGTCCGGGGTGTCGGGCAGCAGGGCGTCGACCTGCTCGGCGTCGGCCGCGTCGTCCAGCAGGAGCAGGGCCCGGCGGTCGGCCAGGGCGGTGCGCAGGGCGTCGGTGAGGTCGTCCTCGGCTGCCCCGGCCGGGGCCTCCTCCTCCAGGGTGATGAGCAGGTCCCGGGCGGTGCGCCCGACGGGTACGGGGCTGCCGTCGGGGTCGGTCAGGCGGGCGCACAGCACCCCGTCGGGGTAACGGTCCGCGACCTGCCGCACGAGTTCCTCGGCGAGTGCGGTGCGGCCCGAGCCGGGTCGGCCGGCGATGAGCAGCACGCGCGCGCGGGGTGCCTTGCGGCCGGCCAGGGTGTCCAGTCCGGCGCGCTCGATGTCGGCGCGCAGTTCCTTCAACTCCCGTGTGCGGCCCAGGAACTCGCTCGCCCCGGCAGGGCGCCCGGTCAGCCGCACGTCGTCTGTCTCCACGACCTGATCCGCCACGGGCCACACTCCCGTCCCACCGCACACGCAAGCCCGCCGGGACTCCGGTTCGGGCGTGCTCAGAGCCTAGTTCACGCTCTGCAACGTTCCGGGTGGAGCACGACGGGCGGGACGGCCGCTTCCCCCGATCGGATCAGCCGATCTTCACACCGCGAGGGTTCCGGGCGGATGCACCACGAGGAGACCGGTCCGGGCCGGCGGACGGAGCCGGTCCGGGAACCGGGATCCGCACCCGGCGGGCGGGCAGAGGCGGCGCCGGCCCGGGGCCGGGCACGGGCAGTGTCCGATCGCCCCAGACGGACGACCGGAGCTCGCAGGTCGCTTCGCTCCCCGGCCGGCAGGGTGACCGTCGGGTCGCAGGCCGATGCCGGCAGACCTGGTTTCGCGCCGGGCGGGGAAGCGCGCACATGGCTCACTCCGCCTCTGGCGGGTTCACACTCGAACAGAGACACCAGCCGAGCCCCACGCACCGGAAACCCGCCCGCGGGCGATCCCCCGGCCCCGCGCACCCCCCGGAGGGTTCACGTCTCGAACGGACGCGCCGGCCACGGCGCCTGGGCCGGGCGCAGCGCGTCCAGGCCGTCGCCGCCCCGGGCGGCGACCAGCGACAGCACGCCCACGACGAGGCAGTTGTTGTGGAGCTCGCCGGCCAGCACGCCCCTCACGAGGTCCTCGACCGGCACCCGGTCGAGTTCCATGTCGGCCTCTTCCTCCTCGACCGCGAAGCGCTCGCCCTCGGCCTCGGACAGATCGCGCGCGAGGAAGATCCGGACGGCCTCGTCGCAGCCGCCGGGCGTGGTGTAGACGTCGGCCAGCACCCGCCAGTCCTCGGCCTTGACGTGCGCCTCCTCGTACAGCTCGCGCTGCGCGGCGTGCAGCGGGTTCTCACCGGGGACATCGAGCAGTCCGGCCGGGATCTCCCACAGCTTGTGGCGCACGGGGTGGCGGTACTGGCGCAGGACCAGGACGCGGTCGGCCTCGTCCAGGGCGAGGACGGCCACGGAGCCGGGGTGGACCTGGTAGTCGCGGCCGACCACGGTGCCGTCGGGCATGACCACGTCGTCGGTGCGGACGGAGGTCTTGTTGCCCACGAAGGGGGTCTGAGTCGCCCGGATCTCCCACTCCTGCGGGGTGTCCTTGATCGTCATGCCTGTCCTTCCACGTGCCACACGACCTGCCGAAACGAAACCGGGGTGCACACCCTTTGAAGGGATGCACCCCGGCCACCGTACAACTGGTGTGTTACTTCGAAGTCTTCCGCTCGACCGAGGCCTTGACGAGCCCGGCGAACAGCGGGTGCGGACGCGTCGGCCGCGAGCGCAGCTCCGGGTGCGCCTGCGTGGCGACCAGGTACGGGTGGACGTCGCGCGGGTACTCGACGTACTCGACGAGCTTGCCGTCCGGCGAGGTGCCGGAGAACAGGATGCCCGTCTGCTTCTCCAGCTCGGCGCGGTAGGAGTTGTTCACCTCGTAGCGGTGCCGGTGGCGCTCCTCGACGTACTCCTTGCCGTCGTACACCTCGCGCACGATCGAGCCCTCGGCCAGCTTGGCCGGGTACATGCCGAGCCGCATGGTGCCGCCCATGTCACCCTCACCGGCGACGATGTCGAGCTGCTCGGCCATGGTGGAGATGACCGGGTGGGAGGTGGCCGGGTCGAACTCGGTGGAGTTGGCGTCGGTGATGTCCGCGAGGTTGCGCGCGGCCTCGATCACGATGCACTGCAGGCCGAGGCAGAGGCCGAGCAGCGGGATCTTGTTCTCGCGTGCGTACTTGATCGCGCCGACCTTGCCGAGCACGCCGCGGTCGCCGAAGCCGCCGGGGATGCAGATGCCGTCGACGTCGCCGAGCTGCGCCGCGGCGCCGGCCGGGGTCTTGCAGTCGTCGGAGGTGACCCACTTGATCTTCACGCGGGCCTTGTTGGCGAAGCCGCCCGCGCGCAGCGCCTCGGTGACCGACAGGTAGGCGTCGGGCAGGTCGATGTACTTGCCGACCAGGGCGAGGGTGATCTCGTGGTCGGGGTTGTGGACGCGGTCGAGCAGGTCGTCCCAGGTCGTCCAGTCGACGTCGCGGAACGGCAGGTCGAGCTTGCGGACGACGTAGGCGTCCAGGCCCTCGCCGTGCACCGTCTTCGGAATGTCGTAGATCGAGCGGGCGTCGGGGCAGGCCACGACGGCGGCCTCGTCGACGTCGCACATCAGCGAGATCTTCCGCTTGATCGCGGTGGGCACCTCGCGGTCGCAGCGCAGCACGATCGCGTCCGGCTGGATACCGATGTTGCGCAGGGCCGCAACCGAGTGCTGGGTGGGCTTCGTCTTCAGCTCACCCGAGGGGCCGATGTAGGGCAGGAGCGAGATATGGACGACGAAGACGTTGTCACGGCCGACCTCGTGGCGGACCTGGCGCACGGTCTCCAGGAACGGCAGCGACTCGATGTCGCCGACCGTGCCACCGACCTCGGTGATCACGACGTCGACCTCGTCCGTCGCCATGCGGCGGATGCGGTGCTTGATCTCGTTGGTGATGTGCGGGATGACCTGCACGGTGTCACCCAGGTACTCGCCGCGGCGCTCCTTGGCGATCACCGTGTTGTACACCTGGCCGGTGGTCACGTTGGCGGAGCCGTCGAGGTCGCGGTCGAGGAAGCGCTCGTAGTGGCCGATGTCCAGGTCGGTCTCGGCGCCGTCGTTGGTGACGAACACCTCACCGTGCTGGAAGGGGTTCATCGTGCCCGGGTCCACGTTCAGGTACGGGTCGAGCTTCTGCATCACGACGCGCAGGCCCCGGGCCTTGAGCAGCATGCCGAGGCTGGAGGCCGTCAGGCCCTTGCCGAGCGAGGAGACGACACCTCCGGTGACGAAGATGTGCTTGGTCGTCGAATTACGAAAAGCGGCGGGCGGCATGGCCAAGACGGGGCTCCCGTGGTCGCGGTCTGGGGGTGCGGTGCGGCTGCCCGCCGGAAATCTCCGGGGTGCCGTCGCTGCGGTTCCGGGGTTCCCTGTCGGGAAGGGGCCCACCGGTCCACGGGCTACCAGCGTATCAGCGCCGCGAGGCGATGGCTTCCGGCCACGCTCCGCACACATCCCGACACGGAGGCGATCACCCTCACCGGTCTCTCACCCATTGCTCACTCGTTCGGCGTACTCGCCTTGCCTGGACGGGCACCCGGATCATCCGCATGCGTCGTATCCTGCTCGGACACTCGCTGCCGAGCCCGTCCGGCCCAACGGCACCACCCTCCGCCCGTAAGCACCGGAACAACGTGAGCTCGTCAGTTCGTTGAGCAACAATTGGCGCTTTGCATCACGGCTGAGTGACCTGTTTTGCTTCATCGCTCAACGACGCATTGCAAGACCTGCTGAAACCCCCCCTTGACCGCACTAGCGACAGCCCCCTCGTGGGGTGACGTGGCCGTTCGACTGGAGTTGCACGTGGCCGGGCGCATCGAAGACTACGCACTCATCGGAGACATGCAGACCGCCGCCCTGGTCTGCCGGGACGGCACAGTCGACTGGCTGTGCCTGCCCCGCTTCGACTCGCACGCCATCTTCGCCGGCCTGCTGGGCACCGAGGAACACGGCTTCTGGCGGCTCGGCCCCGCGCACGCCTCCGACCAGCAGCCACCCACCGCCGCGCGGCGCAGCTACCGGGGCGACTCGCTGATCCTGGAGTCCGAGTGGGACACCCAGCGGGGCACGGTCCGCGTGACGGACTTCATGCCGCCGCGTGACGGCGCCCCGCAGCTGATCCGGATCGTGGAGGGTGTCTCGGGCCGGGTGCCGATGCGCTCGGCGCTCAGGATGCGGTTCTCCTACGGACGGGTGGTGCCGTGGGTGCACAAGCACGAGGGGCGCACGGTGGCCGTCGCGGGTCCCGACTCCGTGTGGTTCGACACATCCGCGGAGACCTACGGCAAGTCGCTGACGACGTACGCGGACTTCACGGTCGCGCCGGGTGACCGGATCGCCTTCACGATCTCCTGGCAGCCCTCGCACAAGGAGCCGCCGCCGCTGCCCGAGCCGGAGCAGTCGCTGGAGGCGACGGAGGACTTCTGGCGCGAGTGGGTCGACCACTGTACGTACCACGGCCCCTACCGCGAGGCCGTGGTCCGCTCGCTGATCACGCTGAAGGCCCTGACGTACGCCCCGACCGGCGGCATCGTCGCCGCGCCGACCACCTCCCTGCCGGAGGACATCGCGGGCGTGCGCAACTGGGACTACCGCTACACGTGGCTGCGGGACGCGGCGATCACGCTGTCCTCGCTGCTGCGCACCGGCTACCGCGAGGAGGCCCGCGCCTGGCGCGAGTGGCTGCTGCGGGCCGTGGCCGGCGACCCGGAGAACCTGCAGATCATGTACGGCATCGCCGGTGAGCGCGAGCTCGGCGAGGCCGAGCTGGACTGGCTGCCGGGCTACGAGAACTCCACCCCGGTCCGGGTCGGCAACGGCGCGGCCCACCAGCTCCAGCTCGACGTGTACGGCGAGGTCACCGAGGCCCTGCACCTGGCGCACATGACGGGCCTCGCGCGCAACGACTACGCCTCGCTGCTCCAGCTGAAGCTGATCCGCTACCTGGAGGACCACTGGCAGGAGCCGGACGAGGGCATCTGGGAGGTGCGCGGCCCGCGCCGCCACTTCGTGCACTCCAAGGTGATGGCCTGGGTCGCCGTGGACCGCACGATCAAGCTGATCGAGTCCGGTGACGCGGACGGCCCGCTGGAGCGCTGGCGGGAGCTGCGTGACGACATCCACCGGGACGTGTGCGACAAGGGCTACGACAAGGAGCGCAACACCTTCACGCAGTCGTACGGCTCGAAGGAGCTGGACGCCTCGCTGCTGCTGATCCCGCAGATGGGCTTCCTGCCGCCGGACGACAAGCGGGTCATCGGCACCATCGAGGCGATCCAGCGCGAGCTGTCCACGTCGGACGGCTTCATCCTGCGCTACCCGACCGCCAGCGGCGACGAGAACGTCGACGGCCTGCCCGGTGACGAGGGCGCGTTCCTGGCCTGTTCGTTCTGGATGGCCGACGACCTGGCGATGATCGGCCGCGTGGACGAGGCCCGCAAGCTGTTCGAGAAGCTGCTGTCCCTGCGCAACGACCTCGGTCTGCTGGCCGAGGAGTGGGACCCGCGCCTGCAGCGCCAGGTGGGCAACTTCCCGCAGGCGTTCAGCCATGTGCCGCTCATCGACACGGCGCTGCGTCTGACGGCTTCGGGCGCGTACGGCGGCTGAGCGGGGCGGCCCGCGGGGGTGTCACCGCGGCTTGAGAGCCGTGAGCGTGCGCTCCCCCGCAAAGTCCCCGGCCGTGGCCGGGACGAGGGCGATCTCGTCGAGTCCGGCCTCGGCGTAGGCGTCGATGCGGGCGCGGACGGTGTCGGCGTCGCCGACCAGGGCGACCGTGCCGGCGACCTCGGGCGGCAGGGCCCGCAGCAGGGTGTCCGCGTCGGCGCCCTTGGCGGCCAGCTCGACGACCTCGGCGAACCCCGCGTCGACGAACATGTCGCTGTAGCCCGGCACCGCGAGGTAGCCGACGACGCTGCGCAGAACCTGCGTGAGCGACTCCGGCTCCGGATCGACGGCGGCGGGCAGCCAGGCGGCCAGCCGGGGCGGCGTACGGCCCGCCTTCTCGGCCGCGGTGAGCATCCGGTCCCGCAGCACGCGGACCTGCTCGGGCGAGACGAGGTCGAGCAGCATCCGGTCGGCGTGCGCGACGGCCGCGGCGACCGCCCGCTCCCCGAAAGCCGCGACGGTGACCATGCCGCCGGGCGGCGGCAGCCGGCGCGGGAACCCGCTGCCGGGCACGATCGGCTCGCCCGGCACACTGTCCATCAGCGCCCGCACGGCCGCCGCCGACTCCTCCAGGGCCGCGGCCGGGCGGGTCCGCGGCCGGCCGTGCACACCCTCGACGACCCGCCTGCTGGACGTGCCCAGGGCCACGCCCACGGGCCGGCCGGTGACGACCGCGGTCGAGGCGGCGCCCCGGACGATGGTCAGCGGGTCCCTCACCGACACCGGCACGGGTCCGGCGGTCAGCGCGGCCTGCTCGGTGGCCGCGCCGATCGCCGCCGCCAGGACGAACGAGTCCCACGTGGGCCCCTCGCCCGCCCAGACCTCCCGGTACCCGAGCCGGTCGGCGAGCACCGCGACCCGCAACGGTTCCTCGACCGGACTGTCGTCCTCCCGCCCCACGGCGACCACGCTTATGTCCATGAGGGCGCCCGTACCCGGCCGATCACCGTGTATTCCAGGGCGTGATCGTCCTCGTGTCCCTCCGCAGATGTCCGGGAGGCACAAGCGCGGGTAGCGTCCGGCACATGGACAGCGGGACGGACAGCGGTTACGACACCCAGGGCGCCGGGATCACCGTGCAGCGGGCGCTGGAGCTGCCCGGGCTGCGCAGCGGTCTGCCCGAGGTGCTGGCGGGCGCCGAGCGGCTCGGGCGGACCGTGCGCTGGGTGCACGCCGGCGAGGTGCCGCACATCGCCTCGCTGCTGAAGGGCGGCGAACTGCTGCTCACGACGGGTTACGGCCTCGGCACCCGCCCCGCCGAGCAGCGGGCGTTCGTGCGCACCCTGGCCGAGCGCGGCATCTCGGCCCTGGTCGTGGAACTCGGTCCGCGCTTCACCCGGCTTCCCGCGTCCCTCGTCGACACGGCACGCGCGGCCGGGCTGCCGCTGGTCCAACTGCACCGAGAGGTGCCGTTCGTCACGGTGACGGAGGAGGTCCACACCGAGATCGTCAACGGCCACTACGCCCTGCTCCAGCGGGCCGAGGAGGTGCACCGGCGGTGCACGCAGGCCGTGCTGGGCGGCGGCGGTGTGCCCCGCGTGCTCGGCATTCTGGCCGACTTCGCCGGCAATCCCATGTTCCTGGAGACGGCGGAAGGGCAGTTGCTGTACGCGGCCGGGGCCGGTCCCGAGGGCGCGGACCCGCTCCAGGTGTGGGAGGGGCTGCGCGGGCAGCACAAGGACGAGCCGCCGCTCGCGGGCTCGGTGTTCGTGGACGTGCCGGGCGGCGGGCCCGGCAGCGGGGGCGTCCGGGCGCGTCTGGTCCTGCTGCCCGTGCGGACTCCCCTGACGCCCGTGCACCGGATGGCCGCCGAGCGCGCCGCGGGCATCCTGGCCGTGGTGCTGATGCAGGCACGGCAGGAGGAGGAACTGGCGGCGCGCGGGCGCGGCGACTTCCCCACCGACCTCGCCGAGGGCCGGGTCACGGCGGAGGACGCCCCGGCGCAGGCACGCGTGCTGGGCTTCAGGCCGGGCGAGGGCCCGTTGCTGCCGGTGGTCATGCGGCTCGGGGACACTCTCTCCCAGGGCGGCGGCTGGGCCGTGCCGGCCCGGGCGATCTCGGAGGAGCTGGCGTCGGTGGGCGTGCCCGTGCTGCTGGGGGTGCGGCCGGTGGAAGGCCGGGTGCTGGTGCTGCTCGGACTGCGTGCGGAACCGGAGCGGGCGGCGGTGGCGGACCGGGTCGCGGCGGCACTGCGGGCCGGTGTGGGCCGGGCCGGGTTGCCGCGGCCGGGCGGGCAGCCGCCGGTGGTGGTCGTGGGAATGGCCGGGGGCTGGACGGCGGCGGCCTCGGGCCTGCGGCACGCGGCCGAGACGGCCACGGCGGCCCGGGGCCTGCCGGACCGGCCCTGGTACGACGCCCGCCGCCTCGACATCGACCTGCTGCTGTGGCGGCTGCGCGACCATCCGGATCTGGCGGCCTTCGTCGACCGCGCCCTCGGCCCGCTCCTGGAGCACGACCGCCGCTCCCGGCCGCCGCTGCTGCCCACGCTGACGACGTACCTCGCCCACGCGGGTCGCAAGGCGGAGACGGCCCGGGAGCTGCACCTGAACCGGCAGACCCTCTACAACCGCCTGGCACGCATCGGGGAGTTGCTGGGCACCGACCTCGACGACCCGCAGACGGTCCTGGCCCTGAGCCTGGCCCTGCGGGCCCGCAGGCACGTGCCGTAGGGGCTTACGGGAGGGGTCGGGGCTGGGTCAACTCGTCGTACACGCTGAGGACTTGGGCGACCGTCTCGTCCTCGGTCGGCCAGGTGGCGGCCTGCCGGGTGCCCCTGGCCGTCAGCAGTTCGCGACCCGCCCGGTCGCCGAGCAGCCGTACGACGGAGTCGGCGAGGGCCTTGGCGTCCCCGTACGGGACGAGTTCGGCCGCGTCGCCGACGAGTTCGGGGATGCCGCCGACACGCGTCGCAACGAGCGGCACGCGCGCGTGGAGGGCCTCCTGGGCGAGGACGGAGCGCGCCTCCCAGCGGCTCGGCAGCAGGGCGAGGTCGGCGGCGGCGAGCAGGTCGGTGACGTCGTCGCGCCGCCCGATGAGCCGGACCGGCAGCCCCTCCTCCTCGATCCGCCCCTGGAGTTCACCACGCAGCGGCCCCTCCCCTGCGATCACGACCAGGGGCACGGGATCGAGGCGGCGCCAGGCACGCGCGGCGTCCAGCAGCACGTCGTATCCGCGGTGGCTTTCCAGGGAGCCGACGGCCATCAGCAACGGTCGTCCGATGGCTCCGAGTTCGGCGCGCACCTTGGACCGCCGTCGGTCGGGGTCGTCGGGCTCGCGGGGCCGGCGGGGGCCGGGCAGCGCGACGGCCGCGAGCCGTGCGTCCCGCGCGCCGGTGAGCCGGGCCCGGTCCACGAGCGCCGAGGTCGTGCCCAGGACCACGGTGGCCGCCTTCACGACCCTTCGCTCCAGCACGCGGAGCATGTGGGACCGCGCGCCGTCGGCGTGCGCCCGGTCGTGCCACGTCACGACGAGCGGAGTGCGCACGCGCCGCCCGCTGAGGGCGAGCACGGTGCGGAAGGAGGCGTGCAGCCCGTGCGCGTGCACCAGATCGGCGCCGGCGCAGGCCGCCCGCAGGGCGGCCACCGACACCGGGTCGCTGCTGCGCGGAACGTGCACGTGGTCGGCCCCTGCACCGCTGAAGTCATAGGCGCGATCGGCCTCATAGGGGGCGCACACCGTGACTTTCACGCCCCGCGCGACGAGCCCCGCGGCCAGCGAGCGCACATGCGCACTGCTGGCGGCATTGCCTCCGCCCAGTACCTGCACGGTGCGCAGCGGCAACTGGCCATGCGGTGAGTGGCTGCTCACGGGGGTCACGTGGCCGGGCTCCTGGTTCGGGTCGGGCGGTCACGACGCGTACTCCGCCAAGGATGCCAGGCCATAGGGGGGTTCCGGGAACGCCGGAACCCCTGCGGCGCGACAGTGGGGCGGGGCGTCGGGGGAATGCGCCGGGCCGGGTCACCCACACGAGTGACTTCGGGCGACCCGCCCGGCCTTGTCCACCGCCGCCGTGCACCGCTCCGGGCCGGGGGCCGCTCCGGGCCGGGGCCCGCTCCGGCCCCCTAGCCGTCCGCCCGGGCCGCCGCCAGCAGTTCCTCCGCGTGCGCCCGTGCCGTCTCGGAGTCCTCCTGCCCGGCGAGCATGCGCGACAGCTCCCGGACCCGGTCCTCGCCTTCGAGGACCTTGACGCCGGAGCGGGTCACGGACCCGTCGTTGGTCTTCTCGACCAGCAGCTGCCGGTCGGCGAAGGCGGCCACCTGGGGCAGATGCGTCACCACCACGACCTGCGCGTTCTTCGCCAGCCGTGCGAGCCGCCGGCCGATCTCGACCGCGGCTTTGCCGCCGACCCCTGCGTCGACCTCGTCGAAGAGGTATGTCGGCACCGGATCCGTCCCCGCGAACACGACCTCCACGGCCAGCATCACCCGCGACAGTTCACCGCCGGACGCGCCCTTGGCGATCGGCCGCGCCGGCGCTCCCGGGTGCGGGGCCAGCAGCAGCTCGACCTCGTCGGCGCCCGCGGGCCCGTAGGCGACCGGACGCCCGCCGACCTCGACGCCCTCCGGGTCCTCGGTCTGCCGGATGTCGAAGGAGACCCGCGCGTGCGGCATGGCGAGGGAGGCCAGCTCGGCGGTCACGGCGGCGGCGAACCGCTCGGCGGCCTCCGTCCGGGCGTCCGTCAACGCCTGCGCCAGCCCGCCCAGTTCGGACCGCAGCGCGTCCCGCTCGGCGGTCAGCTCCCCGATCCGCTCGTCGTCGCCGTCCAGTTCGGTCAGCCGGGTGGCACTCTGCTCGGCCCAGGCCAGCACGGTGGCGATGTCCTGGCCGTACTTGCGCGTCAGCCCGGTGAGCGCGGCCCGCCGCTCCTCGACGGCCGCCAGCCGCAGCGGATCGGCGTCCAGGTCGTCGGCGTACCCCGCCAGGTCGCCCGCCGCGTCGCGCAGCAGGATCCCGATCTCCCCGATGCGGTCGGCGAGCGCGGCCAGCGCCGGGTCGTGCGACCGTACGGCGTCCAGGGCCCGCTGCGCGCCCGCGACGAGCGTCCCGGCGTCGACGCCCTCCGGGTCCTCGGGGTTGCCGGCGAGGGCGGCGTGCGCGGCCGCGGCGGCGGACGCCAGTGCCTCGGCGTGCCCGAGCCGCTCGGCCTCCTCGGCCAGCTCCACGTCCTCACCCGGACGGGGTTCGACGGCGGCGATCTCGTCGAGCCCGAAGCGCAGCAGGTCGGCTTCCTGGGCCCGCTCACGGGCCCGGGTGGTGATCTCGTCGAGCTCGGCGGAGACGGCCCGCAGCCGCTTGTAGGCCTCGCCGTACTTGGCCAGCGGCCCGGCGACCGCGTCGCCGGCGTACCGGTCGAGCGCCTGCCGCTGCCGGGACAGCTTGAGCAGCCCCTGCTGGTCGGTCTGCCCGTGCACGGCCACCAGCTCGTCGGCGAGCTCGGCCAGCACGCCCACGGGCACGCTGCGCCCGCCCAAGTGCGCCCGTGAGCGCCCCTCGGCGGAAACGGTACGGCTGATCAGCAGGGCCCCGTCGTCGAGCTCGGCCCCGGCCTCCTCGGCGCGCATCGCGGCCGTGGCGCCCCGGGGAACGGTGATCCGCCCCTCCACGACGGCCTTGCCGGCCCCGATCCGCACGAGCGCAGGGTCGGCCCGCCCGCCCAGCAGCAACCCCAGGCTGGTGACCACCATCGTCTTGCCGGCACCCGTCTCACCGGTGACCGCGGTGAACCCGGGCGACAGCTCGACGACAGCATCGTCGATCACGCCCAGCGACCGTATCCGCATCTCCTCCAACACGGACACGACCTTACGAGGTCCGGGCCGGAAAGTGCGACCGGCCCGGCCTTGTCACCCACGAGAGTGGCAGCGCCCTCCAGGGGCGCGGGGAACCGCGCGACAAGCCACAACGCACCCGCACCCGCACCCTCCGACGATGGGCAACCACCCCCACGGACGGCTAGTGAGGAGCCCCCCGCCACCCGGAAACAGGCAGCGCGAACTTGGCCACCAGCCGGTCCGTGAACGAAGCATGGTGCAGCCGGGCCAGCCGAACCGGCACCGCCCCCCGCCGCACCTCCACCCTCGCCCCGGGCGGCAACTCGACCGTCCGCCGCCCGTCACACCACAGCACACCCGGCGGAATGTGCGGCAGAACCTCCACAGCCAACACAGAATCCGGCGATGTCACGAGCGGCTTCGCGAACAGCGCGTGCGCGGAGATCGGCACCATCAGCAGCGCCTCGACCTCCGGCCACACCACCGGCCCGCCCGCCGAGAAGGCGTACGCGGTCGACCCGGTCGGCGTCGCGCACACGATCCCGTCGCAGCCGAACCCGGTCACCGGCCGTCCGTCGATCTCCAGGACGACCTCCAGCATCCGCTCGGCGGACACCTTCTGCACAGCCGCCTCGTTCAGCGCCCAGTCCGTGTGCACGATGTCCCCGTTGCGGTGCACGACGACGTCGACGGTCATCCGCTCCTCGACCTCGTACGCCTTGGACACCACCCGGTCGACGACCTTGTCGAGGTCGTCCCGCTCGGCCTCCGCGAGGAACCCGACGCGCCCGAGGTTGACGCCGAGCATCGGCACACCCGACGCCCGCGCGAACTCGGCGCCCCGCAGCAGCGTGCCGTCGCCGCCCAGGACGATGAGCAGCTCACACCCGTCGAGGCACTGCGGAGTGGCCTCCTTGACCAGCTCCACTTCCGCCGGCAGCGGCAGGTCGCGCGCCTCGGCCTCCAGGACGCGCACACCGAGGCCGGAGCGCAGCAGCCCCTTCACCACGAGCTCGGCACTGCGCACGGCCGCGGGCCGGCCCGTGTGGGCGAGCAGGAAAACAGTACGAGCTCGGTTCTCGGTCAACGCGGCCCCTCCGCCACAGCACGGTCTGCCTCGGCCGGGTCCAGTTCCGGTGCCCCGGACCGCAGCCACAGAAAGTATTCGACATTCCCCGACGGCCCGGGCAGCGGACTGGCCGTCACGCCCTTCACCCCGAGCCCCAGCCCCCAGGCCTTCTCGGCCACCCCGCGTACCGCCTCGGCCCGCAGCTGGGTGCTGCGCACCACTCCCCCGCTGCCCAGCCGCTCCTTCCCCACCTCGAACTGCGGCTTGACCATCATCACCAGATCGGCGTCCGGCTTCACGCACCGCACCAGGGCGGGCAGGACCAGCCCGAGCGGGATGAAGGACAGATCCCCCACGACAAGATCCACAGGCTCCCCATCGATCGCTTCAAGCGTCAACTCGCGTACGTTCGTACGGTCCTTGACAGTGACGCGTTCATCCTTCTGGAGGGACCACGCGAGTTGTCCGTATCCGACGTCAACAGCGACGACATGGGCGGCGCCCGCGCGCAGCAGGACGTCGGTGAAACCTCCGGTGGACGCGCCCGCGTCGAGCGCCCTGCGCCCCTCGACGGCCAGCCCCTGCGGCCCGAACACCGCGAGCGCGCCGGCCAGCTTGTGGCCGCCGCGCGAGACGTAGTCGGGGTCGCTGTCGTCCTGGCTCACCACGATCGCGGCCGCCGTCTCCACCTGCGTGGCGGGTTTGGCCGCGACGGTCTTGCCGACGGAGACCCGCCCGGCGGCGATCAGCTGCGCGGCGTGCTCACGCGAGCGCGCGAGCTTCCGGCGGACCAGCTCCGCGTCCAGACGGCGACGTGCGACTCCTGCCACGTTCGGTTCAGCTCCTAGGTCCAGGCGGCGTCGGGGGCGCGGGAGGTCCCGGGCGTACGTCGAGCGCGGTGAGCGCGTCGCGCAGCCCCCGGTGTACATCCTCGTACACCTCGACATGCCCGTCCGTGGCGAGGTGGTCCGCGTCGCCGAGCCGGCCCAGGGCCGCGTCCACACCGGCGTCGCCGGTCGGTGTGCGCGGCACGTTCAGGGGGGCGGGGGCGGCGGGGTCGCGGGCGGGCTCTTCCTCCGCCGCCGGCGGGGTCTCGGGAACTGCGTCGTCCATGCCCCGACGCTACCGCGAACCGCTGCGGTACCGTCGACCGCGATGGCCACGATCGAGGAGTGCCGCAGCGCACTCGACAAGCTCTCGGACAGCATGCAGCGCGCCGAAGGGGACGTCCGCGACGCCGCGGCCCTGGACCGCTCGGTGAGCTGTCACATCACGGACCTGGACGTGACCTTCGTCGGCCGGATGCGCGGCGGGCGGATCGAGGTGCACGACACCGTGCCGGGGCCGCCGCCCGGCAAGGCCGAGATCAGACTCGCCATGACCGGCGACGACCTGGTGGCCCTGGTCGGCGGCGAGCTGCACTTCGCCAAGGCCTGGGGCTCCGGCCGCGTGAAGCTGCACGCGTCGGTGCGGGACCTGTTCCAGCTCAGGAAGCTTCTGTAGCCGCGACCTTCCCGCCCGCCCTCTCGGCGCGGGCCTTGCGCGCCGCCGGCACGACCAGCGGTGTGCCCGTCTCCGGGTCGTCGACGACCTGGCAGCGCAGCCCGAAGACCTCCTCGACCAGTTCGGCCGTGACGATGTCCTTCGGGGCGCCCTCGGCGATGACCCGGCCCTCTCGCAGGGCGATGAGGTGGGTGGCGTAGCGGGCGGCGTGGTTCAGGTCGTGCAGCACGGCGACCAGCGTGCGCCCCTGCTCCTCGTGCAGCTCCGCGCACAGGTCCAGGACATCGATCTGGTGCTGGATGTCCAAAAACGTCGTCGGCTCGTCGAGCAGCAGCAGCGGCGTCTGCTGGGCGAGCGCCATGGCGATCCACACCCGCTGGCGCTGGCCGCCCGACAGCTCGTCGACGTAGCGGTCGCCGAGCTCGGCGACACCGGTCTGCCGCATGGACTCCTGGACGACCCGCTCGTCCTCGGCCGACCACTGGCGCAGGATGCCCTGGTGCGGGTAGCGGCCGCGGCCCACCAGGTCGGCGACGGTGATGCCGTCGGGCGCGACGGACGACTGGGGCAGCAGGCCGAGGGTCCGCGCGACCTTCTTCGCGGGCATCGACTGGATGACCTGCCCGTCCAGCAGCACCCGGCCCTCACTCGGCTTGAGCATCCGCGACAGCGCCCGCAGCAGCGTCGACTTGCCGCACGCGTTGGGGCCCACGATGACGGTGAAGGAGTTGTCGGGTATCTCCACCGACAACTGCTCCGCGATGACCCGCTGGTCGTAGGCGAGGGTGACGTTCTCGGCGGACAGGCGGTTCACGGTGCTCCTTTGATGGTTCAGTCCGCTGCTGGTCCTGCTCTCGGGACGCATGCCCGCCCTCATATCCGGCCCGCCCTGCGCTCGCTGACCAGCAGCCACAGCAGGTAGACCCCGCCGAGCACGCCGGTGACCACGCCCACGGGCAGCTGCTCGGCGCCGAACGCCCGCTGGGCGACCCAGTCGGCGACGACCAGCAGAGCCGCTCCCATGCACAGCGAGGGCACCAGGTTCGGCCCGGGCGAGCGGGTCAGGCGCCGGGCCAGCTGCGGCGCGGTGAGCGCGACGAAGCTGACGGGACCGGCCGCGGCGGTGGCGGACGCGGTGAGCAGCACCGCCGCGACCATGAGCAGCAGCCGTACGCGTTCGACCCGCACCCCGAGGGCGTACGACACGTCGTCGCCCATCTCCATCATCCGCAGCCCGCGCGCGTTGACGAGGACGAGCGGCACCAGCACGGCGGTCAGCGCGAGCAGCGGCCACACCTGATCCCAGTCCCGGCCGTCGAGGGAGCCGGTCATCCACACGACCGCGCGGGCCGCGTCCACGATGTCGGACTTGGTGAGCAGATAGCCGTTGACCGCCGTGACGATCGCGGAGACGCCGATACCGACCAGGACCAGCCGGTAGCCGTGCACACCCCGCTTCCAGGCGAGCACGTAGATGGCGAGCCCGGTCAACAGGCCGCCCACCAGCGCCCCGGCGGCGACCTGGTTGGCGGTCCCGGAGGTCAGCACGATCACCATGAGCGCGCCGGCCGTCGCCCCCTGCCCGAGGCCGAGCACGTCCGGACTGCCCAGCGGATTGCGCGAGATGGCCTGGAACAGAGCGCCGCCCAGCCCCAGTGAGGCGCCGACCAGCAGCCCGACCAGGACCCGCGGCAGCCGCAGCTCGTTGACGATGAACTCCTGGCCCGGGTTGCCCTCGCCGACCAGCGTCCGCAGCACGTCGGCGGCCGGGATCGGGAAGTCGCCGGTGCCGATGAGCACGACACTCGCCACGAGCGCCGCGACGAGCAGCAGGAGCACGACGGTGACGGCCCGCACGTCCAGGCGTATCGAGAGCCCGCCCGGAGTCCGCACGGCACGGTTGGTGGTCTTCACAGCTGCGCCGTCCTCCGCCGTCGTACGAGAAAGATGAACACCGGTCCGCCGAGGATCGCGGTGACGATGCCCACCTGGAGCTCCGAGGGCCGGGCCACGATCCGCCCGAGGACATCGGCGCCGAGCAGCAGCACGGGCGACAGGATCGCCGCGTACGGCAGGATCCAGCGCAGGTCGGGCCCGGTGAAGGAACGCACGACGTGCGGCACCATCAGCCCGACGAACACGATCGGCCCGCAGGCGGCGGTCGCGGCCCCGCACAGCACGGTCGCGGCCAGCATGGACAGCGCCCGCGTGCGGTTGAGGTTGGCGCCGAGCGCCTTGGCGGTGTCGTCGCCCATGGCCATCGCGTTGAGCGGCCGGGCCAGGGCGAGGGCCAGGACCGTGCCGGTCAGCAGGAACGGCAGGACCTGCGTGATGGTCGAGTCGGTCGCCGAGGCCAGCGAACCGACCGTCCAGAACCGCATCTTGCCGAGCGCGGCCTCGTCCATGATCATCACGGCCTGGAGGTAGCCGTAGAGCGCGGCGCTGATCGCCGTACCGGCGAGTGCGAGTCGCACCGGTGTCGCGCCCCTGCTGCCGCCCAGGAACCAGACCAGCGCCCCGACCGCGGCCGCGCCGAAGAACGCGAACCAGACGTAGCCGGTGAGCGAGGTGACCCCGAAGTACGTGATGGCCGTGACGACCGCGGCGGACGCGCCCGCGTTGATGCCGAGCAGGCCGGGATCGGCCAGCGGGTTGCGCGTGAGGGCCTGCAGGACCGCCCCGGCCAGGCCGAGTGCGGCGCCGGCGAGCAGCCCGAGCACGGTCCGCGACAGTCGCTCCGCCACGACGACGTCCCCGTAGGTCCCCGAGTCCTCGAACAAGCCGTGCCAGACCTGCCCGAGGGACAGTTCTTTCGCTCCGATCGCGATACTCGCCAGCGCGACGAGCACCAGGATCGCGACGGACATGAGCAGCCCGAAGGCTCGTACCGCCCGTCGGGTCGGGGGCGCGGGGGCGGTCTCCGCGCGCTGTTCGGGGGGACTCTCGACCAACACGTAGTTAGGTTAGCCTACCCTCGCATTCGAGCAAGATTCGGTTCCCGGCCCTGCCTCTGCCACCCAGCCCTGCACCTGCCACCCGGCTCGGGCGCTGACAGGCGCTCAGATACCCAGCCGCGCCAGCGCCTTCCCCCCGTCCAGCTCGCACACACCCTCACCGGCCGCCGTCCACGCCACGGCGCACAGGGCGCGCAGCCCGTCCAGAGCCCCGCCCTCCCCGGCGAGCTCCAGCCGGTCCGCACCGGCCGTCGCCGTCCAGCCACCGCACCGGAACCCGCCCTCGCCCACTTCGACGACCTCAGGCTGACCGCCGAGCATCCCGCGCAGATCGGCGTCCACGAACGTCGGCCGGTGCTGCGGCGGCGCGGCCAGCAACTGCGGGCCGTCGGTGACACCGGTCAGGACGAGCAGCGAGTCGACCTCCCCGTTGAACGCACCCTCGATGTCCGTGTCCAGCCGGTCCCCCACCACCAGCGGCCGTTTCGCCCCCGTGCGCAGGATCGTCTCCCGGTGCATCGGAGGCAGCGGCTTGCCCGCGACCTGCGGCTCGGCACCCGTGGCGATGCGGACGACCTCCACCGCGGCTCCGTTGCCCGGTGCGATCCCGCGGCCGCTCGGAATCGTCAGGTCGGTGTTGGACGCGAACCACGGCACGCCTCGCGCCACCGCGTAGGACGCCTCGGCGAACCGGCCCCACGGCAGATCGGGCCCGCCGAACCCCTGCACCACCGCCGCCGGATCGTCGTCCGCCGACTCCACGGGCACCAGCCCGCGTTCGCGCAGCGCGACCCGCAGCCCCTCACCGCCGATCACCAGCACCCGGGCCCCCTGCGGCGCCTGCTCGCTGATCAGCCGCGCGACCGCCTGCGCCGAGGTGACGACATCCTCCGCGCCCGTCGGTATCCCCAGCTCCGTCAGATGCCCGGCCACCGTGTCCGGTGTCCGCAGCGCGTTGTTCGTCACGTACGCCAGGCGCATCCCGCCCGCCCGGGCCCGGGCCAGCGACTCGACCGCGTGCGCGATCGCGTTCCCGCCCGCGTACACGACACCGTCCAGATCGAGCAGCGCCGTGTCGTACGCCTCGCTCAGGGCCTGCCCACTGGCCTCGGGCCTCGTCCTGACGCTCCGGCTCATCCCGCATCGCTCCTCGTTCGACGGCTTTCCCCCCGATCATCCCCCATGCCACCGACAGCCGTACGATGCCGGGATGAAGACAGCAGGTCACTCGGAGGCAACGGCGCACCGAGGCCTGGAACTCACCCCGTTCCGAGGCCTTCGTTACGACCCCGACCGGGTCGGCAGCCTTGCCGCCGTCACATCTCCGCCGTACGACGTCGTGGTGCGCCCCGACGGCCTGCACCACCTCGAGTCCTCGGACCCGTACAACATCGTCCGCCTGATCCTCCCCCAGGCCGCCACTCCCAGTGCCCGCAACGAACGGGCCGCCGACACCCTGCGCCGCTGGCTGTCCGAGGGCGTCCTGACCACCGACCCGGAACCGGGCCTCTACGTCTACGAGCAGCAGGACGGCAACGGCATGCTGCAACGCGGCATCATCGGCGCCCTGCGCGTGTCGGACCCCGCCGAGCAGGTGGTGCTGCCGCACGAGGACGTCATGCCGCACATCGTCGCCGACCGCGCCGCCCTCATGCGCGCCACCTCCGCCAACCTCGAACCCCTGCTCCTCACCTACCGGGGCGACGGCTCGACGGCCGTCACGGCGGACCTGATCGAGCGCACCGCCGAACGGCCTCCGCTCCTCGCCACCACGACGGAGGACGGCTTCCGCCACCGCCTGTGGTCGGTCACCTCCCCCGACGACCTGGCCGCGATCCAGACCGACCTCGGCCGGCACCAGGCCCTCATCGCCGACGGCCACCACCGCTGGGCGACCTACCGCCGCCTCCGCACGGAGCACCCCTCCCCCAGCCCGTGGGACCACGGCCTGGTCCTCCTCGTCGACACGGCCCGCTACCCCCTCCGGGTGCGCGCCATCCACCGCCTCCTGCACGACCTGCCGGTCGGCGACGCCGTGGCCGCCCTGGAGGACCACTTCCGCGTACGCCGCCTCGAAGTCCCGCTGCCCGAGGCCCTGGACACACTGGCCGACGCGGCCGGCGCCGGCAACGCGTTCCTGCTGGCCGGCGACGGCGCCTTCCACCTCGTCGACCACCCGGACCCGGACCTGCTGGCCCGCACGATCCCCGCCGACCGCCCTGCGGCCTGGCGCACCCTCGACGCGACGGTCCTGCACGCCACGCTCCTGGAGCACGTCTGGCGCATCTCCGAGGACTCCCCCGCCCACGTCGCCTACATCCACGACACGACGGCCACGGTGGAGAAGGCGGAACGCGACGGCGGCACGGCCGTCCTGATGCACCCGGTCCGCGAGGAGGTCGTCCGCGACCTAGCCCGCCAGGGCGTCACGATGCCCCGCAAGTCGACGTCGTTCGGCCCGAAACCGGCGACGGGTCTGGTCCTGCGGGCGCTGGACCTCTGACGGGACCGCAACAGCGCTGACACGACGAAGGGGCAGGACCCTGAAGCCTCACAGCCGGGATCCCGCCCCTTCCCCTACGGACGTCAGTCCTTGTCGGACTCGTCCTTGTCGGACTCGTCGTTGTCGGTCTCGCTCTCGTCGCTCTCGCCCTTGTCGCTCTCGTCCTCGTCCGCCTTCGGCGAGGCCGGAGCCTGGGCCTCGTCGTCCTCGTCCTCGACCAGGGCGTCGACGAACTCCACGCCGTCCAGCTCGGCGAGCCGGTCCGAGGCGTCGGTGCTGCCGTCGCGATCGGCCTCGACGGCCTTCGCGAACCACTCCCGCGCCTCGCTCTCCCGCCCGGCGGCGAGCAGCGCGTCGGCGTACGCGTACCGCAGACGCGCGGTCCACGGCTGCACGGAGTTCGCGGCCAGCTCCGGGCTCTGCAGCGTCACGATGGCCGCGTCCAGCTGCCCCATGTCCCGCCGCGCGCCGGCCACGACGAGCCGCATCTCGACCTGCCCGGCCTTGTCGAGCTTGTGCACCTCGGGCGCCCCGGCCATGTCCAGCGCCTTCTCCGGCCGTCCGAGCCCGCGCTCGCAGTCGGCCATGACGGGCCACAGGTCGATGTTCCCGGTCATCCGCTTGGCGGCCCGGAACTCGGCCAGCGCCTCGCCGTACTTCTGGCTGGCGTACGCGGCGAACCCGGCGGCCTCTCGTACGGCGGCCACACGCGACGCCAGCCGCAGCGCCACCCTGGAGTAGCCGTACGCGCCCTCGGGGTCGTCGTCGAGGAGCCGCGCGACCATCACCAGGTTCCTGGCGACATCGTCCGCGAGCGTCTTGGGCAGGCTCAGAAGCTCCTGCCGTACGTCCTTGTCGATCTCCTCGCCCGTGACGTCCTCCGGGATCGGCAGCCGCTTGATGGGCTCCCTGTCCCGCTCCCGCTCCTCACGGAACCCGCCGGGACCACGCCGGTCGTCACGGCCGCGGAAACTACCCCGGTCGCCGTCACGCCGATCGCCGTCACGCCGGAACGCCGGGCGGTCGCCACGGTCGTCACGCCGGGGACCGCGCCCGCCACGGTCGTCACGGCCGCGGAAGCCACCGCGGTCGCCGCGGTTGTCGTCCCGACGGAACTCGCCACGGTCGCCGCGGGGGCCGTCTTCGCGACGGAACTCGCCACGGTCGCTGCGGGGGCCGTCTTCGCGACGGAAGCCGGGACGTCCGCCCCGGCCGGCGTCGTCTCGACGGAAACCTCCACGCTCCCCACGGTCGTCTCCGCGGCGCTCGTCACGGCCCCGGAACCCCCCGCGGTCGTCACGCCGGATGCCGCGGTCACCGTCCCTGGGTCGGTCTCGATCGTCGCTGCGGAAGCCGCGGTCGCGATCGCGGTCGTCGCCACGGAAGCCGCGGTCGCGGTTGTCGTCGCGACGGAAGCCGCCACGGTCATCGCGGCGGGGGAAGCCACCGCGGTCACCCTCGCGCCTTTCGCCCCGCCGATCATCGCGCCGGTCGTCACGTCGGACGGCAGGACGGTCACCCCGGTCGTCACGACGGTACCCGCCGCGGTCGCGGTCATCCCTGCGCGGCTCACGGTCACGGTCGTCACGCCGGCCGTACCCACCACCACGGTTGTCGTCGCGGCGGAAACCGCCTCGGTCGCCGTCACGCCGATCGCCGTCCCGCCGGAAGGCCGGGCGGTCGCCGCGGTCGTCACGACGGACGGCGGGGCGGTCGTCACGTCGGACGGCGGGACGGTCGCCGCGGTCGTCACGACGGACGGCGGGACGGTCGCGGTCATCCCTGCGCGGTCCACGGCCACGGTCGTCACGCCGGCCATATCCACCACCGCGGTTGTCGTCCCGTCGGAAGCCGCCACGGTCCCCGTGGTCGGGGCGACCGCCCCGACCACCCCGGTCGCCCCGGTCGCCCCGGTCTCCTTCACGACGCCCGTAGCCCGGGCGGTCGTTGCCGGCACGGTCGTTGCCACCACGGTCGTTGTCGCGGCGGAAGCCGCCACGGTCCCCGCGACCCCCGCGCTGACCGCCGCGGTCGTTCCGCTCACTCCGGTCCCCCTCCCGTCGCCGCTGGTCGCGCTCCGGTCGGTCGTCGGGAGAGTTGGTGGACATGGTGACTCCTGTCATCGGTACTGCAAGTCATTCTCGCGCAGCCGGCTGCCCGGCGCGCACTGCAAAAACAAAAAGGACCCTTGGTCCCAGCTGAACGCTGGGACCAAGGGTCCTTTCCAAAGATTGTTCGGCGGCGTCCTACTCTCCCACAGGGTCCCCCCTGCAGTACCATCGGCGCTGTAAGGCTTAGCTTCCGGGTTCGAAATGTAACCGGGCGTTTCCCCTACGCTATAACCACCGAAACCCTAATGGTTTCGAGCGAACAAGCACACTCTTCTATTGTCTGTTCTGCTCAAAGCCGACAACTGTTCGTTGTCTCAGAACTAACACAGTGGACGCGAGCAACTGAGGACAAGCCCTCGGCCTATTAGTACCGGTCAACTCCACACGTTACCGTGCTTCCATATCCGGCCTATCAACCCAGTCGTCTACTGGGAGCCTTACCCTCTCAAGGAGGTGGGAATACTCATCTCGAAGCAGGCTTCCCGCTTAGATGCTTTCAGCGGTTATCCCTCCCGAACGTAGCCAACCAGCCATGCCCTTGGCAGGACAACTGGCACACCAGAGGTTCGTCCGTCCCGGTCCTCTCGTACTAGGGACAGCCCTTCTCAATATTCCTACGCGCACAGCGGATAGGGACCGAACTGTCTCACGACGTTCTAAACCCAGCTCGCGTACCGCTTTAATGGGCGAACAGCCCAACCCTTGGGACCGACTCCAGCCCCAGGATGCGACGAGCCGACATCGAGGTGCCAAACCATCCCGTCGATATGGACTCTTGGGGAAGATCAGCCTGTTATCCCCGGGGTACCTTTTATCCGTTGAGCGACGGCGCTTCCACAAGCCACCGCCGGATCACTAGTCCCGACTTTCGTCCCTGCTCGACCCGTCGGTCTCACAGTCAAGCTCCCTTGTGCACTTACACTCAACACCTGATTGCCAACCAGGCTGAGGGAACCTTTGGGCGCCTCCGTTACTCTTTAGGAGGCAACCGCCCCAGTTAAACTACCCATCAGACACTGTCCCTGATCCGGATCACGGACCCAGGTTAGACATCCAGCACGACCAGACTGGTATTTCAACGACGACTCCCCCTGAACTGGCGTCCAGAGTTCAAAGTCTCCCAGCTATCCTACACAAGCCGAACCGAACACCAATATCAAACTGTAGTAAAGGTCCCGGGGTCTTTCCGTCCTGCTGCGCGAAACGAGCATCTTTACTCGTAGTGCAATTTCACCGGGCCTATGGTTGAGACAGTCGAGAAGTCGTTACGCCATTCGTGCAGGTCGGAACTTACCCGACAAGGAATTTCGCTACCTTAGGATGGTTATAGTTACCACCGCCGTTTACTGGCGCTTAAGTTCTCAGCTTCGCCATGACGAATCATGACTAACCGGTCCCCTTAACGTTCCAGCACCGGGCAGGCGTCAGTCCGTATACATCGCCTTACGGCTTCGCACGGACCTGTGTTTTTAGTAAACAGTCGCTTCTCGCTGGTCTCTGCGGCCACCCCTAGCTCGAGGAGCAAGTCCTCTCACCAGTGATGGCCCCCCTTCTCCCGAAGTTACGGGGGCATTTTGCCGAGTTCCTTAACCATAGTTCACCCGAACGCCTCGGTATTCTCTACCTGACCACCTGAGTCGGTTTAGGGTACGGGCCGCCATGAAACTCGCTAGAGGCTTTTCTCGACAGCATAGGATCATCCACTTCACCACAATCGGCTCGGCATCAGGTCTCAGACTATTGCCAGGCGGATTTACCTACCTGACGTCCTACACCCTTACCCCGGGACAACCACCGCCCGGGATGGACTACCTTCCTGCGTCACCCCATCACTCACCTACTAACCGCTTGGTCCGGCGGCTCCACCACTTTCCTTTCCCCGAAGGGTCCGGAACGGCTTCACGGCCTTAGCATCACGATGCTCGATGTTTGACGCTTCACAGCGGGTACCGGAATATCAACCGGTTATCCATCGACTACGCCTGTCGGCCTCGCCTTAGGTCCCGACTTACCCTGGGCAGATCAGCTTGACCCAGGAACCCTTAGTCAATCGGCGCAAACGTTTCTCACGTTTGTATCGCTACTCATGCCTGCATTCTCACTCGTGAACCGTCCACAACTCGCTTCCGCGGCTGCTTCACCCGGCACACGACGCTCCCCTACCCATCCACACAGGCGTTGGCCCTATTGTGTGAATGACACGACTTCGGCGGTACGCTTGAGCCCCGCTACATTGTCGGCGCGGAATCACTAGACCAGTGAGCTATTACGCACTCTTTCAAGGGTGGCTGCTTCTAAGCCAACCTCCTGGTTGTCTCTGCGACTCCACATCCTTTCCCACTTAGCGTACGCTTAGGGGCCTTAGTCGATGCTCTGGGCTGTTTCCCTCTCGACCATGGAGCTTATCCCCCACAGTCTCACTGCCGCGCTCTCACTTACCGGCATTCGGAGTTTGGCTAAGGTCAGTAACCCGGTAGGGCCCATCGCCTATCCAGTGCTCTACCTCCGGCAAGAAACACACGACGCTGCACCTAAATGCATTTCGGGGAGAACCAGCTATCACGGAGTTTGATTGGCCTTTCACCCCTAACCACAGGTCATCCCCCAGGTTTTCAACCCTGGTGGGTTCGGTCCTCCACGAAGTCTTACCTCCGCTTCAACCTGCCCATGGCTAGATCACTCCGCTTCGGGTCTTGAGCGTGCTACTGAAACGCCCTATTCGGACTCGCTTTCGCTACGGCTTCCCCACACGGGTTAACCTCGCAACACACCGCAAACTCGCAGGCTCATTCTTCAAAAGGCACGCAGTCACGAGACGAAGAGCAAGCTCTCCG
Organism: Streptomyces hawaiiensis; assembly: GCF_004803895.1. Classification (NCBI taxonomy): domain Bacteria; kingdom Bacillati; phylum Actinomycetota; class Actinomycetes; order Kitasatosporales; family Streptomycetaceae; genus Streptomyces; species Streptomyces hawaiiensis. The sequence continues at coordinate 2,017,639 of NZ_CP021978.1, forward strand.
TCCGACGCTCCCACGGCTTGTAGGCACACGGTTTCAGGTACTATTTCACTCCGCTCCCGCGGTACTTTTCACCATTCCCTCACGGTACTATCCGCTATCGGTCACCAGGGAATATTTAGGCTTAGCGGGTGGTCCCGCCAGATTCACACGGGATTTCTCGGGCCCCGTGCTACTTGGGTGTCTCTCAAACGAGCCGCTGATGTTTCGACTACGGGGGTCTTACCCTCTACGCCGGACCTTTCGCATGTCCTTCGCCTACATCAACGGTTTCTGACTCGTCTCACGGCCGGCAGACCGTAAAAGAGAGATCCCACAACCCCGCATACGCAACCCCTGCCGGGTCTCACACGTATACGGTTTAGCCTCATCCGGTTTCGCTCGCCACTACTCCCGGAATCACGGTTGTTTTCTCTTCCTGCGGGTACTGAGATGTTTCACTTCCCCGCGTTCCCTCCACTTGCCCTATGTGTTCAGGCAAGGGTGACAGCCCATGACGACTGCCGGGTTTCCCCATTCGGAAACCCCCGGATCAAAGCCTGGTTGACGACTCCCCGGGGACTATCGTGGCCTCCCACGTCCTTCATCGGTTCCTGGTGCCAAGGCATCCACCGTGCGCCCTTAAAAACTTGGCCACAGATGCTCGCGTCCACTGTGCAGTTCTCAAACAACGACCAGCCACCCATCACCCCACCCTTACAGGCGAGTTCACTGGGGCCGGCGACTGAGGAAATCCATTCCCTCAGACACCCAACAGCGTGCCCAACCAAATCCCGTCCGGAGATCATGCGTTCCACGCTCTTACGAGCAGTACTAGCAGCCTCCGACCCGAGGTCCTGGCCGAATAGTCAACGTTCCACCCATGAGCAACCAGCATCAGACATTCGCCGATGTACTGGCCTCTGACCGAGCGAACTCGGTAAGAAGTGCTCCTTAGAAAGGAGGTGATCCAGCCGCACCTTCCGGTACGGCTACCTTGTTACGACTTCGTCCCAATCGCCAGTCCCACCTTCGACAGCTCCCTCCCACAAGGGGTTGGGCCACCGGCTTCGGGTGTTACCGACTTTCGTGACGTGACGGGCGGTGTGTACAAGGCCCGGGAACGTATTCACCGCAGCAATGCTGATCTGCGATTACTAGCAACTCCGACTTCATGGGGTCGAGTTGCAGACCCCAATCCGAACTGAGACCGGCTTTTTGAGATTCGCTCCACCTCACGGTATCGCAGCTCATTGTACCGGCCATTGTAGCACGTGTGCAGCCCAAGACATAAGGGGCATGATGACTTGACGTCGTCCCCACCTTCCTCCGAGTTGACCCCGGCGGTCTCCTGTGAGTCCCCATCACCCCGAAGGGCATGCTGGCAACACAGAACAAGGGTTGCGCTCGTTGCGGGACTTAACCCAACATCTCACGACACGAGCTGACGACAGCCATGCACCACCTGTACACCGACCACAAGGGGGCGCCTGTCTCCAGACGTTTCCGGTGTATGTCAAGCCTTGGTAAGGTTCTTCGCGTTGCGTCGAATTAAGCCACATGCTCCGCTGCTTGTGCGGGCCCCCGTCAATTCCTTTGAGTTTTAGCCTTGCGGCCGTACTCCCCAGGCGGGGAACTTAATGCGTTAGCTGCGGCACCGACGACGTGGAATGTCGCCAACACCTAGTTCCCACCGTTTACGGCGTGGACTACCAGGGTATCTAATCCTGTTCGCTCCCCACGCTTTCGCTCCTCAGCGTCAGTAATGGCCCAGAGATCCGCCTTCGCCACCGGTGTTCCTCCTGATATCTGCGCATTTCACCGCTACACCAGGAATTCCGATCTCCCCTACCACACTCTAGCTAGCCCGTATCGAATGCAGACCCGGGGTTAAGCCCCGGGCTTTCACACCCGACGTGACAAGCCGCCTACGAGCTCTTTACGCCCAATAATTCCGGACAACGCTCGCGCCCTACGTATTACCGCGGCTGCTGGCACGTAGTTAGCCGGCGCTTCTTCTGCAGGTACCGTCACTTTCGCTTCTTCCCTGCTGAAAGAGGTTTACAACCCGAAGGCCGTCATCCCTCACGCGGCGTCGCTGCATCAGGCTTTCGCCCATTGTGCAATATTCCCCACTGCTGCCTCCCGTAGGAGTCTGGGCCGTGTCTCAGTCCCAGTGTGGCCGGTCGCCCTCTCAGGCCGGCTACCCGTCGTCGCCTTGGTGAGCCATTACCTCACCAACAAGCTGATAGGCCGCGGGCTCATCCTTCACCGCCGGAGCTTTTAACCTCCACCCAGGAGGATGGAAGTGTTATCCGGTATTAGACCCCGTTTCCAGGGCTTGTCCCAGAGTGAAGGGCAGATTGCCCACGTGTTACTCACCCGTTCGCCACTAATCCCCACCGAAGTGGTTCATCGTTCGACTTGCATGTGTTAAGCACGCCGCCAGCGTTCGTCCTGAGCCAGGATCAAACTCTCCGTGAATGTTTTCCCGTAATCGGGATGAACACCACGAGAGCGGAACAGTCAGGCGGAATAGGCCCGACCGTTCACAGCGTCCTCGCTGTGTTTTCTTCAAAGGAACCTCGTCCCAGCCGTGATGGCCGGAGACGGGGTATCAACATATCTGGCGTTGACTTTTGGCACGCTGTTGAGTTCTCAAGGAACGGTCGCTTCCTTTGTACTCACCCTCTCGGGCTTTCCTCCGGGCGCTTCCCTTCGGTCTTGCGTTTCCGACTCTATCAGATCCTTTTCGATCTGATTCCCTGTCGGTGGGATTTGCCGTCCGGCCCGGGCTTTCGCTCGTCGGCCTTTCGACATTCACTACGTTAGCCGATTCCCCGTCCAACTCATAATCGAGTCTGTCGGCGTCGAATTCAGGCATGCGGGCACGCCGAATTCGCCCCTGCTGAGGGGAGTCGCTAGGTAGTGGTTTTGTCGCTTCCGGCTGCTGGCGATTGCCGTACCCGGTTCAGCGGCTCGGACTACATTACGCACCCTGGCAGGACGCGTCAACTTCGTCGGCGCCTCGGGACATGGGCTCGATACGGGCTCACCGTCGGGTCGTTGGCGACCCAGAAGCGCCAGGGGTGCACGGCTCCGTCCCCGCCCACACCGGTGCGGGGGCCGTTGAGTACCTGGTCGGAGGGGATGGGAGTGCCCGTCAGGATGCGGAGCGGGGTGTCCTCGGAGGTGCACGCGTCCGTGCCGTCGAGGGAGCGGTCCACGTTCAGGGCCGTGGCCAGACGGGCCGGGCCCTTGGCCAGTTCCTTGTCGTTGCGGGCCGAGAGTCGACGGGTGCGGGCCAGCTCGGCGCCCTCGATGATCTCGCCGGCACGGAGCAGGACCGCGCTCGCCTTTCCCTCGGGGCCGCAGACCAGGTTCATGCAGAACCACATGCCGTAGGTGAAGTAGACGTACACGTGACCGGGCGGACCGAACATCACGCCGTTGCGGGCCGTGCGGCCGCGATAGGCGTGGGAGCCGGGGTCGTCGGCGCCGTCGTAGGCCTCGACCTCGGTGAGGCGGAGGGCGATCGGACCGTCCGGGGTGCTGCGGACCAGGATGCGGCCGAGGAGGTCGGGAGCGACATCGAGGACGGGCCGGTCGAAGAACTCCCTGGACAGGGGCGTACGGTCAGGGGTCGCGATCATGCCGTCCGAGGGTACTGGAGACGAGTCGTGCCGCGGGGTGGCCCTCGGGCACCGGCCTTGCCAGGGTGGGACATGGAACCGGCCACGGCCGGATCGCGTTTGTATGGATCAAGGATCCACCCGTAGTGGGCGAGAGGGAGAGACATGGCGTTCAAGAAGCTGCTCGCGAGCCTGGGGGCCGGCGGGGCTTCGGTCGAGACGGTGCTCCACGAGATCAACGTCGTCCCGGGCGGCGTCGTCCAGGGTGAGGTGCGGATCCAGGGCGGGTCCGTCAACCAGCAGATCGAGGGGCTCTCGGTCGGGCTGCAGGCCAAGGTCGAGGTGGAGAGCGGCGACCAGGAGTACAAGCAGGACATCGAGTTCACGAAGTCGCGGCTGGGCGGGGCGTTCGAGCTGCAGGCGAACGCGGTGCACGCGGTGCAGTTCGGTCTCGAGATCCCGTGGGAGACGCCGATCACGACGATCGACGGTCAGTCCCTGCGCGGCATGAACATCGGGGTGTCCACCGAGCTGGAGATCGCACGTGCGGTGGACTCCGGTGACCTGGACCCGGTCAACGTGCACCCGCTGCCGGCGCAGAAGGCGATCCTCGACGCCTTCATCCAGCTGGGCTTCCGGTTCAAGAACGCGGACATGGAGCGCGGTGTCATCCGGGGTACGCGGCAGAAGCTGCCCTTCTACCAGGAGATCGAGTTCCACCCGCCGCAGCAGTACCGGGGGCTGAACCAGGTCGAGCTGAGCTTCGTGGCCGACGAACGGGCCATGGACGTGGTGCTGGAGATGGACAAGAAGCCGGGGCTCTTCAGCGAGGGCAGCGACACCTTCCGGTCCTTCCAGGTGGGTCTCAACGACTACCAGGGGACCGACTGGACCGCGTATCTCAACCAGTGGCTGTCGGAGGTCGGCAGCAAGCGCAACTGGTTCTAGGCTCGGGGGCGACTGCAAGTAACGATCAGGAGGTACCGAGGTGACCGAGCTCAAGCGGCGGCCGCTCCCCCACGACTTCCATCCGCCCGTCGCGTCGTTCACGGTGACGAGCGAGGACGTCGAGGAAGGTGCGACGCTCAAGGACGCTCAGGTCCAAGCGGCCGGCAACACCTCGCCGCAGCTGCGGTGGGAGGGCTTCCCGCCCGAGACCAAGAGCTTCGCCGTGACCTGCTACGACCCCGATGCTCCGACGGGCAGCGGGTTCTGGCACTGGGTGCTGTTCGACATCCCGGTGTCGGTGACCGAGTTGCCGGTAGGCGCGGGCAGCGGCGAGTTCGAGGGTCTGCCGGAGGGTGCGATCCACGCTCGTAACGACTACGGCGGCAAGGAGTTCGGCGGTGCCGCGCCGCCTCCCGGGGACGGGCCGCACCGGTATGTGTTCACGGTGTACGCCGTGGACCAGGAGAGGCTCGGTCCGGACGCGGACGCGTCACCGGCCGTCGTGGGCTTCAACCTGCGGTTCCACACGATCGGGCGGGCCCAGCTGATCGGTGAGTACGAGGTGCCCGCCGAGGGCTGAGCGAGTCGCCCGCGATCCCGGCGTTCATGGAACGTTTGCCCGCTCCTGGTCTTGGAATTGATCAGGAGCGGGCATTTTTGTTGCCGGGGGTCGCGGGGGGGTCGCCCCCCGTGGGAGCAGCAGATATTGCGTTGTCCATCTCGGCGTGCCCGGCCAGAGTTGATCCCAGCCCGCCCGCCAGGGGGTGGGCCGGTGCACACGGGAGGTGGGCTGGTATGCGGGACACGCTGGTACTGAACGCGAGCTTCGAGCCGCTGTCGACGGTGACGTTGAACCGAGCCGTCGTTCTGGTGCTTCAGGACAAGGCCGTCGTCGAGCAGTCCCACCCCGAACTGCGGATGCGGGGAGCCGCGGTCGACATACCGGCGCCCCGCGTGATCAGGCTGTGCCAGTACGTACGGGTGCCGTTCCGAAGACGAGCGCCGTGGTCGCGGCGGGGTGTGCTGGTCAGGGACCGGCACCGGTGCGCGTACTGCGGGAGGCGGGCGACGACCGTGGACCACGTGGTGCCGCGGTCGCAGGGGGGCAAGGACACGTGGTTGAACACGGTGGCCTCGTGTGCGCAGGACAATCACCGTAAGGCGAACCGGACTCCGGAGGAGGCGGGGATGCCGCTGCTGCGGCAGCCGTTCGAGCCGACTCCGGCGAACGCGATGCTGCTGACGCTGGGGCAGGACGACTTCGCCGCGCTGCCGGAGTGGCTGGCCCGGCCCGCGGCCTAGAGCTGTCGTACGAAGGGGGCCCGCTTCCTTGGGAAGCGGGCCCCCTTCGTATGTGCCGGGTCAGTCGATGGACGGCTTCTCGCGGCGTTCCTGGGCGGGGACGCCGCCTCCGGACGCGCCCCCGTTGCCGCCGGAACCGCCGCCGAGGCCACCGAAGTTGCCCATGGCGCCGGAGAGGCCCTTGAGGGCGTCGCCGATTTCGCTGGGGACGATCCAGAGCTTGTTGGCGTCGCCTTCGGCGATCTTGGGGAGCATCTGGAGGTACTGGTAGGAGAGGAGCTTCTGGTCGGGGTCGCCGGCGTGGATGGCCTCGAAGACCGTGCGGACGGCCTGGGCCTCGCCCTCGGCGCGCAGGGCCGCGGCCTTGGCCTCGCCTTCGGCGCGCAGGATCTGGGACTGCTTCTCACCCTCGGCGCGCAGGATCTCGGACTGCCGGACACCCTCGGCCTGGAGGATCGCGGCGCGCTTGTCGCGGTCGGCGCGCATCTGCTTCTCCATCGAGTCCTGGATGGAGGTGGGAGGTTCGATCGCCTTGAGTTCGACGCGGTTGACGCGGATGCCCCACTTGCCGGTGGCCTCGTCGAGGACGCCGCGCAGGGCCGCGTTGATCTCCTCGCGGGAGGTCAGGGTCCGCTCCAGGTCCATGCCGCCGATGATGTTGCGGAGCGTGGTGACGGTGAGCTGCTCGATCGCCTGGATGTAGCTGGCGACTTCGTACGTCGCGGCCCGTGCGTCGGTCACCTGGTAGTAGATGACGGTGTCGATGTTCACGACCAGGTTGTCCTGGGTGATCACCGGCTGCGGCGGGAAGGGCACAACCTGCTCGCGCAGGTCGATGCGGTTGCGGATGGTGTCGATGAACGGGACGACGATGTTGAGGCCCGCGTTGAGAGTCCGTGTGTAGCGCCCGAAGCGCTCGACGATGGCCGCGCTGGCCTGTGGGATGACTTGGATCGTCTTGATCAGGGCGATGAAGACCAACACCACCAGAATGATCAGGACGATGATGACCGGTTCCATCGTCGTTCCCCGTGTCCCTTCTCCGCTTCGGCGCCTTCGGCAGATCTTATGGTTGTCGAAGATCTTGCTGGTGAGTCTGACAGACCGTCGCGTAGCTGGCGAGGAGTTCACTCCAGTTACGTCCTGCGAGGTCACATGATGATCGCGGTGGCTCCCTCGATGTCCACGACATCCACTTCCTGGCCCGCTTCGTAAGCGCGGCCGGTGTCGAGGGCGCGGGCCGACCAGACCTCGCCGGCCAGCTTGATCCGGCCGCCGGAGGCGTCGACGCGTTCCAGGACGACGGCTTGTCTGCCCTTCAAGGCGTCAACTCCGGAAGCGAATTGGGGTCGCTGGGCACGGTGCCGGTTCGCGATGGGCCGTACGACGGCGATGCCCGCGGTCGAGATGACGGCGAAGACCACGACCTGGGCGACGGCTCCGCCGCCGAAGACGCCGGTGACCACCGCCGCGGCGACGGCGCCCACCGCCAGCATCGCGAGTTCGGGCATCGCGGTGACCACGAGCGCGATGCCGAGCGCTGCCGCGCCGATCAGCCACCACAGCCATGCGTCGATTTCCACATGGTCATGGTAGGTCCGCGGGCCCTGTCGCCGACAGGGCGCCCGTGGTGTGAAATCCCGTTCTTGCTCTGGGATTTGCGGGGTGGTGGGCAGACTCAGGAGAGCGGGAGGCCCTGCGCGGTCCAGCGTTCGCCCGACTGTTCGACGACGAGCGGGAGGCCGAAGCAGAGGGAGAGGTTACGGGAGGTGAGTTCCAGCTCCAGCGGGCCGGCGGCGAGGACCTTGCCCTGGCGGATCATGAGGACGTGAGTGAAGCCCGGGGGGATCTCCTCGACGTGGTGGGTGACCATCAGCATCGAGGGGGCGATCGGGTCGAGGGCGAGGCGGCCGAGGCGGCGGACGAGGTCCTCGCGGCCGCCGAGGTCGAGGCCGGCGGCGGGCTCGTCGAGGAGGAGCAGCTCGGGGTCGGTCATCAGGGCGCGGGCGATCAGGGTGCGCTTGCGCTCGCCCTCGGAGAGCGTGCCGAACCTGCGCTCCAGGTAGTCGCTCATGCCGAGGCGGTCGAGGAAGGCGCGGGCGCGCTGCTCGTCGATGTCCTCGTAGTCCTCGTGCCAGGTGGCGGTCATGCCGTACGCGGCGGTCAGGACCGTCTCCAGGACCGTCTGGCGCTTGGGGAGCTTCTCGGTCATGGCGATGCCGGCCATGCCGATGCGGGGGCGCAGCTCGAAGACGTCGGTGCCGGGGCGGCCGAGGGCCTCGCCGAGGATGGCGGCGGTGCCCGAGCTGGGGAAGAGGTAGGTGGAAGCGAGGTTGAGGAGGGTGGTCTTGCCGGCGCCGTTCGGGCCGAGGATGACCCAGCGCTCGCCCTCCTTGACCGACCAGGAGACCTGGTCCACCAGAGCCCGGCCCTCACGGACCACGGATACGTCCTGAAGCTCCAGAACATCGCTCATGAGCGCGTTGTCTCCCCTTGCAGTGTGGCCGGTCTCGGCTGTCGCGTAAGCCTGTGGCTCGGTCCGCCGCGCCGGTGGGCGCAGCCCTCCATGAAATCTACGCCACCGGCCGACCGGGGCATTCCCTCGGTCCGGTCCTTGGAGGGTCCTAGGGTGGGTGCATGCTCTCGGAACCACGTGCTGGACGTCTTGCGGCTTGGGGAAATGCCCTGTTGGCCGGACTTGTCTCTCCCGATGACGCTGTGCTCGCCATCGTCGGTGAGGACGCGGTGCACCGGGTGCAGGGGCTGCCCGGGGAGTCGTCGCCCGTGGGGCTCACCCTCGCGCTGGGGCGGCTGCGGACGCTCGGGGTGACCGGGCTGCGGGTCGCGCTGCCCGCGCCGGGGCATCCGCTGGGGCTGAGCGGGCCGCCGGAGTTCAACGCGCGGGCGCTGGAGGCCGAGGAGGCGGTGGTCTGTCATGGGGCCGCCCTCGGGCTGGTGCCGGACGTGTACGAGGCGGGGCCCGAGGGCGTGCGGGACGAGGTGGTGTGGCATGCGCTGCCCGTGCGGGAGGCACCGCCCGCGGATGTGCCGTCGCTGGGTGAGGCGGAGCGGGAACTCGCGGAGGCCCTGCGGGAGGCCACCGAGGTGCTGACGAGGCTGGATGTGGCCGGGTCGGGGCCGGTGACGGAGGCGGCGGTCGATGCGTATCGGGCGCGGGCCGAGCGGGGGCGGGAGGTGCTGGCGCCGGGGTATCCGCCGCGGGCGGTGCGGGTGCTGGAGCTGGCGCAGCGGGTGGGGGCGCTGATCGGCGTGGCGACGGAGAGCGGGCACGGCGGCGCGGTGAGTTCGTCCGAGATCTCTGCGCGGCGGGAGGCGTTGCGGCCGGTGGAGCGGACGGCTCGGCGGGCACAGGTCGCCGCGTACAACTCCGTTGTGGAGGAGCGGGAGCGGGGGGTGCGGTGACTGGGGGTTGTGGTGGTACTGGGCAGCGGTGCGGTGGAGGCGCTGACCGGGGTCGGTCTGGTGCTCGGCATTGCTGCTGGGGCTGCGTGGGTACGTAACCCGGCGCTGCGGGGTGCCGCTGCGACCACCCGTGCCGCCCCCGGCAGCGCGAGTGCCCGCCGCTGAGCGGGACGGGTGCCCGCCGCTGAGCAGACCGGCCTCCCAGGCGATGCCGGGAGGCCGGTGGTCACCTCCGGCTCGGAGACGGAGGTGGTGCGTCAGTGGTTGACGGCGAGGTTGCCGAAGGCCGGGTTCAGGATGCCCACGACGTTCACGCTGTTGCCGGACACGTTGACCGGGACGTGCACGGGGGCCTGGACGACGTTGCCCGAGCCGACGCCCGGGGAGCCCACGGCCTGGCCGTCGGCGTGCGCGCTGGTGGCGGAGGCCATGCCCGCGCCGGCGGCCAGCAGGCCACCCGTCACCATCGTCACGGCCGCTGCCTTCTTCAGGTTCTTCACTTCTGAGCCCTCCTTGCGATTGCCGCGGCAGGCGCCGCAGCACGCACTGAAGAACGGCGCAGATCCATCGAGGTTGCGCCATGTGAGGGACGTTCCCACGACAGTATGAATCTCAGTCCGGAACGCAACCTTCCGTGTTGCTGTGGGGCAAGCGTGTCAGCCGGTCACGCCATGGCGAACGGCCCACAGGGCGGCCTGTGTTCGGTCGGCCAGGTCGAGCTTCATGAGGATGTTCGAGACGTGGGTCTTGACGGTCTTCTCGGAGAGGACCAGCGCGCGGGCGATCTCCCGGTTGGAGCGGCCGTCCGCTATCAGGCAGAGGACCTCGCGCTCCCGCTCGGTGAGTGAACCGGTCCTTCCGGTGCCCGAGTTGGTCTCCTCCTGCGCCAGCAGGGCGCCGGCGACCTCCGGCTGGAGGAGGATGTGCCCGGCGTGGACCGAGCGGATGGCCCCGGCGAGGGCGTCGGGGTCGACGTCCTTGTAGACGTACCCGGCGGCGCCGGCGCGCAGGGCCGGGACCACCGTGCGCTGCTCGGTGAAGCTGGTGACGACCAGCACGCGCGCGCGGTTGTCCAGCTCGCGGAGTCTGCGCAGGGCGTTGACGCCGTCCATGCCCGGCATCTTGACGTCCATGAGGATGACGTCGGGCTGCAACTCCTCGGCGCGGTCGACTCCCTCGGCGCCGTCCGCCGCTTCGCCGACGACCTCGATGTCGTCCTGCACTTCGAGGAAGGTGCGCAGGCCCCGGCGGACGACCTGGTGGTCGTCGACGAGCAGCACCCTGATTGCGTCAGCCACCGGGGACCTCCATCTCGATCACGGTGCCCTTGCCGGTCGCCGACCCCACGGTCAGCGTGCCGCCGGCGCCGCTCGCCCGGTCCCGCATCGAGACCAGGCCGAGATGGCGTCCCGCGCGGCGGACCACCGTCGGGTCGAAGCCGCTGCCGTCGTCCGTGACCCGCAGGACGGCTCCGCTGCCGCGGCGGTCCAGGGTCACGTCGACGTGGTCGGCGCCGGAGTGGCGCAGGGCGTTGTGCAGGGCCTCCTGGGCGACGCGCAGCAGCGCCTCCTCCTGGGAGGCGGGCAGGGCCTTCACGCCGTGGCCGGCGAAGGTGACGCGGGCGCTGTGGGCCCGGTCGAGTACCTGGATCTGCGTCCGGAGGGTCGCCACGAGGCCGTCCTCGTCGAGGGCGGCGGGACGCAACTCGACGACCGCCGCGCGCAGTTCGTCGGCGGCCTCGGCGGCGAGGGCCGCCACCTGCTGGAGTTCGCCCTTGGCGCGGGCGGGGTCGCGGTCCACCAGGCGGGCCGCGGCCTGGGCGGTCAGGCGGAGGGAGAAGAGCTTCTGGCTGACCGCGTCGTGCAGTTCGTGGGCGAGGCGGGAGCGCTCCTCGGCGATGGTGAGTTCACGGCTGCGTTCATAGAGGCGGGCGTTGGTGAGGGCGATCGCCGCGTGCTGGGCGAGGATGCCGAGCAGCTCCTCGTCGTCCGCTGTGAAGCCGCAACCGCCTTCGGGCTTCGGGCACGGGGGGTGTGGGGGGTCTCCCCCCACAGGGCGCAGCTTGTTGGCGAGGAACAGAGCGCCGATGACCTCGTCGCCGTCGCGGATCGGCAGGCCCAGGAAGTCGACCAGGTCCGGGTGGGCCTTCGGCCAGCCCTCGAAGCGGGGGTCCTTGCGGACGTCTGCGAGGCGCTCGGCCCTGGCCTCGTGCAGCATCGCGGCGAGGATGCCGTGCTGGCGCGGGAGGGGGCCGATGGCCTTCCACTGCTCCTCGCTGACGCCGTCGACGACGAACTGGGCGAAGCCGCCGTGGTCGTCCGGGACGCCGAGCGCGGCGTACTGCGCGTCGAGCAGCTCGCGGGCCGAGGCGACGATCGTCTTGAGGACGTCGCGCACCTCGAGATGCCTGCTCATGGCCAGCAACGCGGAACTCACCGCGGCGAGGCCGGACCGGGGACCGTGACTCATGTCCTCACGGTACCGGCGGGCAGTGACAGCGCGGATCGGACCGGTGGCGGCGGGCGCCCGGTCGGTGGGCCTAGGTCGCGGGACCGAGACGGCCGGGTGGGAGGTGTAGGACCGGGAGCGCCGGGCCCATGGCGTAGGGCGAAGGGACCCGGCGGATTGCGGCCCGCGCCCGAGGCGGCGGGGGCGGGCCCGTTCCTAGGTTGTGGGCACGCGATCACGACGAGGGAGCACATCATGCCGGTTGCGATCATCACCGGGGCGTCGAAGGGCCTGGGGCGGGCGCTGGCCGAGGCCCTGGCCGGGCGGGGCTGGGACCTGGTGCTCGACGCCAGGGGTGCCGAGGCTCTGGCGGGCACGGCGGAGGTCGTCTCCGCGCACGGCACGCGCGTGACCGCCCTGCCCGGGGACGTCACCGACGCGGCGCACCGGGCGGAGCTGGTGTCGGCGGCCTGGCGGCTGGGCGGCGTCGATCTGCTGGTGCACAACGCGAGCGCGCTGGGCGCCGAGCCGCTGGTGCGGCTGGAGAAGCTGTCTATGGAGGGGCTGCGGCGGGCGCTGGAGGTGAACCTGGTCGCGGGGCTCGGCATGGTCCAGGAGGCTCTGCCGCTGTTGCGGGCCTCGCTGGCGGGCGCGGTCGTCGCGGTCAGCTCGGACGCGGCGGCCGAGGCGTACGAGACCTGGGGCGGCTACGGGGCGTCCAAGGCGGCCCTGGACCATCTGGTGGCCGTGCTCGCCGTGGAGGAGCCGGGGCTGCGGGTCTGGGCGGTGGATCCCGGGGACATGGCCACGGACCTGTACGCGGCGGCCGTACCGGAGGACCGGGAACCCCGGCCGGAGCCGGCGGCTGTGGTGCCGGGGTTCCTGCGGCTGCTGGACGAGCGTCCGGTGAGCGGTCGGTACGGGGCTCCGGCTCTGCTGGAGGGGGTCCGATGACACTGGCCGTGCGGGTACCGGAGGAGCTGTCGGCCCGGGTGCCCGTCGAGCAGCGGGGGCCAGGGCTGGAGCGGGACGCCGTGCGGATGCTGGTGTCGCGGGGTGCCGAGGTGGCGCATCACACGTTCACGGAGCTGCCGCTGCTGCTGGGGGCCGGGGATCTTCTCGTGGTCAACACCTCGGCCACGCTGGCGGCCGCCGTGGACGGATGGACCGGGCACGCGCGTGTGGTGGTGCATTTCTCCACCCCTGGGGACGACGGCCGCTGGGCGGTGGAGCTGCGGGAGCCCGACGGGCGGGGCACCTCGCGCGCGCGAGCGGGTGGGCCCGCGGGGAGGGAGGTGTGCCTGCCGGGAGGCGTGCGGCTGGTTCTGGAGGAGCCGCTGAGCGGCCGGAGCGAGCGACTGTGGTGGGCGCGGGTGTCCGGGCCGGGGGTGCCGGGGCTGCTGCGGGCGTACGGGCGGCCCATTCGCTACGCCTACACGCGGCGGGACCAGCCGCTGTCCGTCTACCAGACGGTGTTCGCGCTGCCGGCCGCGGACGGGGCGGGCAGTGCGGAGATGCCGAGCGCGGCGCGGCCCTTCACGGCCCGGCTGGTGGCGGAGCTGGTGAGCCGGGGGGTGCGGTTCGCGCCGGTCACGCTGCATACGGGGGTGGCCTCGGCGGAGGCGCACGAGCCGCCGTACCCGGAGCGTTTCGCGGTGCCGGAGGCGTCGGCACGGCTGATCAACGCGGCGAAGGCCGGTGGGGGCCGGGTCGTGGCGGTCGGGACGACGGCGGTGCGGGCCGTGGAGTCGGCGGTGGGCGCCGACGGAGCCGTACGCGCGCGTGCGGGATGGACGGATCTCGTCGTCACGCCGGAGCGCGGGGTGCGGGTGGTGGACGGGCTGCTGACCGGGCTGCACGAGCCGGAGGCCTCGCATCTGCTGATGCTGGAGGCGGTCGCGGGGCGGGTGGCGATCGAGCGGGGATACGAGGCCGCGCTCCAGGGCCGGTACCTGTGGCACGAGTTCGGGGACGTGCACCTCGTGCTGCCCTGAAAGGGCCTCACACAGAGCATCGCTCGTGCAACGTGCGGTGAGAACGCATGCCGACCGGTGTGAGCCCGCGCATAGGGCGCACGTCACGTACGAAAGTGCGTAGGAGACAAAGCCCCACCTTTTGAGCGGCGCGGATAGTCCAGTCTGCCCCGATTTACCCATCCCTGATCCACTATCTTCCTTCGTACGTCACACCTTTGCCACGCCATTTTGCGGCCGCTAAGAATTGGCGACGTCGCTCAGCGCCGTGGGTTCACCTCCGCGGCGTTTGTGTCGGAAACACACCGAGTCCAACGCCGGACGCCGAGCGACTCCCGCGCTATTCGAAGAGGTCCACAGCAGCATGCCCAAGAACATCTTCAGCCGTGCTCACAGTCGTAGCCTGACCCGTCACCACAAGATCGCCATGGCCGGTGTCGCCACCCTCGGTGCCGCCGCCATCGGATTCTCCGCGGTACCGAGCGGCGCCTCGACCAAGACCACGACCGAGGCCGCTCAGCCGGCTGCGGTGGCGTACAGCAACGAGCAGATCAAGGACGTCAAGGCGAGCGTCACGGACCAGATGGCCGGCGCCAGCCTGAAGGCCGAGCAGATAGCGGCGAAGAAGAAGGCCGACGCCGCGGCCGCCGCCAAGAAGAAGGCCGCCACCGAGGCGGCGAAGAAGAAGGCCGAGGCCGCGCGCGAAGCCAAGGAGGCCGCGAGCCGCGACGCCAAGCGCGCCCAGGTCAAGAAGGCCGCCGCCAAGAGCTACCCGAACAACCTCGACGGCTGGATCCGCGAGTCGCTCGACGTCATGAAGAAGCACGGGATCCCGGGCTCCTACGACGGCATCAAGCGCAACATCATCCGGGAGTCCTCGGGTGACCCGAAGGCGATCAACAACTGGGACATCAACGCCATCAACGGCATCCCGTCGAAGGGTCTGCTGCAGGTCATCCCGCCGACCTTCAAGCACTGGCACGTCCCCGGCACCTCCTGGGACATCTACGACCCGGTAGCCAACATCACCGCCGCCTGCAACTACGCGGCCGACAAGTACGGCTCGATGGACAACGTCGACAGCGCGTACTGAGGCCGGCGCGGACCTCTGCTCGCTGCACGAACGCCGAAGGGCGGCACCCCCTGACGGGGTGCCGCCCTTCGGGCGTCGTACGGCGGCGACTACTTCCGCATGACCTCGGGCTCGTGGCGGCGCAGGAAGCGGGCCACGAAGAAGCCGCAGAGCACGCCGATCGCGAGGAGCGCGCCCATGTCCATGGCCCACGCCCCGACCGTGTGCTCCCACAGCGGGTCGGTGTCGCCGGCCGTCTCGGGCGGGCTGATCTTGTTGAAGTCCAGCGTGGCACCGGAGGCGGCGACCGCCCAGCGCGACGGCATCAGGAACGAGAACTGGTTGACGCCGATCGAGCCGTGCAGCGTGAACAGGCAGCCGGTGAAGACGACCTGGATGATGGCGAACATCACCAGCAGCGGCATGGTCTTCTCGGCGGTCTTCACCAGCGAGGAGATGATCAGGCCGAACATCATCGAGGTGAAGCCCAGCGCCATGATCGGGATGGAGAGCTCGACGAGGGTCGCGCCGCCGAGGACCAGGCCCTCCTCGGGGATCTCTCGGCTGGAGAAGCCGATGACGCCGACCAGCAGGCCCTGGAGCACGGTGATCATGCCGAGCACGAACACCTTCGACATCAGGTACGCCG
Organism: Streptomyces hawaiiensis; assembly: GCF_004803895.1. Lineage (NCBI taxonomy): Bacteria > Bacillati > Actinomycetota > Actinomycetes > Kitasatosporales > Streptomycetaceae > Streptomyces > Streptomyces hawaiiensis. Next base: position 2,033,062 of record NZ_CP021978.1, read on the forward strand.
AGCGTGAGAGGCCGGTGGCGCGCTCCCGCTCGTAGATGACGCGTTCCTTGATCAGCTCTCGGACCGAGTTCGCCGCACCCGCGAAGCACGCGCCGACCGCGAGGATGAGCAGGACCGTGGTGGCCGTGCCGTTCGGGATGATCCGGCCGGTCTGCGGGTTCGCCGGGTTCGGCAGCAGGCCCTTGTCGGCGTCGATGAGCAGGCTGACCGCGCCGAGTACGGCCGGCAGGATCACCATCAGGGCGAGGAAGCCCTTGTCGGACACGATCACCGAGACGTAACGCCGGACAAGCGTGATGAACTGGGACATCCAGCCCTGCGGCTTCGGCGGCTTCATCGCCTGCATGTGCGGAACCTGTACGGACTGCGGCGCGACGGCGTCGATGTCCGCGGCGTACATCTGGTAGTGCTGCGAGCCCTTCCAGCGGCCCGCCCAGTCGTAGTCGCGGTAGTTCTCGAAGGCGGAGAAGACATCGGCCCAGGTGTCGTAGCCGAAGAAGTTCAGCGCCTCCTCGGGCGGGCCGAAGTAGGCGACCGAGCCGCCCGGCGCCATCACCAGCAGCTTGTCGCAGATCGCCAGCTCGGCCACGGAGTGGGTGACGACGAGGACCGTCCGGCCGTCGTCGGCCAGGCCGCGCAGCAGCTGCATGACATCGCGGTCCATGCCCGGGTCGAGGCCGGAGGTCGGCTCGTCCAGGAAGATCAGCGACGGCTTGGTCAGCAGCTCCAGGGCGACCGAGACGCGCTTGCGCTGGCCGCCGGAGAGGGACGTGACCTTCTTGTCCTTGTGGATGTCGAGCTTGAGCTCGCGCAGCACCTCGTCGATGCGGGCCTCGCGCTCGGCGCCCGTGGTGTCGGCCGGGAAGCGCAGCTTGGCCGCGTACTTGAGGGCCTTCTTGACGGTCAGCTCCTTGTGCAGGATGTCGTCCTGCGGGACCAGACCGATGCGCTGACGCAGCTCGGCGAACTGCTTGTAGAGGTTCCGGTTGTCGTACAGCACCTCGCCCTGGTTGGCGGGGCGGTAGCCGGTGAGCGCCTTGAGCAGGGTCGACTTGCCGGAGCCGGACGGGCCGATGACCGCGATCAGCGACTTCTCCGGGACGCCGAAGGAGACGTCCTTGAGGATCTGCTTGCCGCCGTCGACCGTGACGGTCAGGTGGCGGGCGGAGAAGGACACCTCACCGGTGTCGACGAACTCCTCGAGCCGGTCGCCGACGATACGGAACGTCGAGTGGCCGACGCCGACGACGTCGGTCGGGCCGAGCAGCTGCGAGCCGCCCTTGGCGATGGGTTGGCCGTTGACGTACGTGCCGTTGTGGGAGCCGAGGTCGCGGATCTCCATGCGCCCGTCGGGCGTGGCGTGGAACTCGGCGTGGTGCCGGGAGACCTGCAGGTCGGAGACGACCAGTTCGTTCTCCAGGGCACGGCCGATGCGCATCACGCGGCCGAGGGAGAACTGGTGGAACGTGGTCGGACTGCGGTCGCCGTAGACCGGCGGCGCCCCCGCGGCGCCGCCGGGACCCTGCTGCTGCGGGATGTGCGCCGCGGCCTGCTGCGGCTGCTGCCAGCCGGCCTGGGGGGCCTGCTGGTGCGGCTGCTGGTGCGGCGGCTGCTGGGCCGGGGCCTGCTGGCCCCAGCCGGGGTTCGCGCCCTGCGCGGCGTACGGCTGCTGCTGGGGCTGGGCCTGCGGCGTGGCGGCGGAGGCCGCGGCGCCGGACAGGTTCAGGCGCGGGCCGTCGGTCGCGTTGCCCAGGTTGACGGCCGAGCCGGGACCGAGCTCCATCTGATGGATGCGCTGCCCCTGCACGAACGTGCCGTTGGTGCTGCCGTGGTCCTCGATGACCCAACTGCGGCCGTTGAAACTGACCGTGGCGTGACGCCAGGAGACCCTGGCGTCGTCGAAGACGACGTCCCCCTGCGGATCACGTCCGAGGGTGTATGCCCTGGACGGATCGAGCGTCCAGGTACGTCCGTTTGATTCCAGTACGAGTTCCGGCACTCCATGCCCCACTGAGTTGTCCCCCGATTTACCCCCGACATGGGGAGTCTAGGGATGTCGAACATCGGGGGGAACTATTTCAGGAGCTGCCCTCTGACCGAAAGTCGGGCCTTGTGAAGACCGCCTTCGGACGCATCGGCCGATTCCGTTGACGGGGTTGAAACCGGGCCGGAGAGTGGTATTTCGACGCGAGGGGGACATGCGTGGTGTTCCCGCCGCGCAGCGGATCGGGGGGTCTGCCATGAGTGCTGCCGCAAGGGTCGGGACGGCGAGGGACGACGAGCGCGTGCCGTGGGGGGACGTGCTGATGTCCGCCGTGGCCGCCGTGAGCTGGGCGTTGATCGGGATGGCGGGGACGGCGGCGCTGGGCCTGCGGCTGCTGGAGGCGGACACGGCGGGGTCGTTGGGGCCGATGACCGCTGCGGTGGTGGCGCTAGGGGCGGGTGGGTCGGTCACGCCGTCCGGTGAAGTGTCGGCGTTCGGCCTCACGGGCGCGGAGGCGGACACGGCCGTCGAGATCACGCCACTGGGAGTGAGCCTGGTCGGGGCGGTGCTGCTGTCGTGGTTCTTCCTGCGGTCCTTGCGGGCGGCGGGAGTTGTGATCTCACGGGCCGAACTGCTCGCACGGGCGGGCGCGGTGGTCGCGCTCTTCGTGGCGATGCTGGGCGGGCTGGCGTGGGCGGGGCACGACGTCATCACGATCGACGGGGGTTCGCTCGGGCTGGACGACGTGACCGGCGGGAGCGGGGGTGTCGAGATCCCGGGGCTCGGGGACATCGGGGGGCTGCTGCCGGACCGGCTCGGCGATCTGGTCGACGCGCAGGCCGCGGTCGGCTTCACGGTCGACACCGCCCCGACGCTGCTCGGCGGGTTCGGCTGGTCGGCCGGGATCCTCCTCATCGCGCTGCTGGCCTCGCGCCGTACGCCGCTGCCCCGGGGCTGGGAGGCCGTGCACCGGGTCGTGCGGCCGGCCGTGTCGGCGGTGGTGACCGTGCTGCTGGTGGCGGTGGCGGCGGGGTTCGCTGCGGCGGCGTACGCGGCGATCGGCGACGACCGTCCCGGGCGCATCGCCGGCGCGGCGCTGCTCGGGGCGCCGAACGGGGTGTGGCTGGGCATCCCGCTCGGCCTGTTCGTGCCGTGGGACGGACGGGCGACGGGTGAACTGACGCGGTTCCTGCCGGACCCGCTGGACGATCTGCTCGGTGGCGGGTCCGGCGGGTCGGTGACGCTGGGCCGGCTGGCCGAGCTGGACGGGCGGGTGTGGCTGCTCGGGGTGGCGGCGGGGTCGATGATGCTGCTGGCGGGCGTGTTGGCGGCGGTGCGGACGCCGGTCGGGGCGGGGGAAGATGCCCTTCGTTTCGCGGGCCGGTGTGCGCTGCGGCTCGGGGTCGCGACCGCGCTCGCCCTGCCGTTGCTGGCCTGGCTGACGGACGTCTCCGTGACCGCGGCCCTGTCCGTACTCGGCTTCGACGCCTTCGGCGCGGGCATCGAACTGCACGGCCACCTCGGCCTGGCCCTGCTCCTGGGCGCGGTGTGGGGCGCGGGGGCCGGGGCGGTCGGGGCGTTGCTGGCGTGGGGGTGCGGGACGGCGGGGCGACGGGCTACGGCGTTGGCCCGGGTGCAGGGGTTGGGGCAGGAGTTGGCCCCGGCCGACGGTGCGGCGGGCCTGCCGGGCACCGAGTGGGCCGAGTACGGGGCCGGTCGGGGCGGAGCGGGAACTTGGCGGGGTGGGTACGGGGCCGGGGCCGGACAGGCCGGAACGGGAACTTCGCGGGATGAGTACCGGGCCGAGGCCGGACAGGCCGGAACGGGAACTTCGCGGGATGAGTACCGGGCCGGGGCCGGGGAGGCGGAGCCCTGGGGCGGTCGGACACCGGCTGGCTACGACGAGGGCAGCCGGGAGGCGTGGCCTGGGGCGGGCACGGTGCGGCCCGGGCACGATGCCAGTGCCGGGCAAGCCCACACCCGGGGCGGCCCGGCCCCTGCGAGGTACGACGAGGACGCCAGGCAAGCCTGGCCCGACGCCGGCGCCGGGCGGCCCGGGGACGATACCGATGCTGCGCAAGCCGACCCGGACCAAGCGAGGTACGACCGGGGTATCAGGCAGGCCTGGCCGGGGGACGCAGACACCGCGCGCCCCGGAGACAACGCCGCTGCCGGGCAAGCCCAGACCTGGGGCGGCCCGGGCCCGGCGAGGTACGACGAGGACGCCAGGCAAGCCTGGCCCGACGCCGGCGCCGGGCGGCCCGGGGAGGACGCCGCTGCCGGGCAAGCCGGCCCGGACCAAGCGAGGTACGACGAGAGCGCCAGGCAATCCTGGCCCGACGCCGGCGCCGGGCGGGCCGGGGACGATGCCGGTGCCGGGCAGGCCGGAGTCCGGGGTGGAGAGCGTGGTGGGGAAGCCGGGCCCTATGTGCCGGGTACGCCGTACCGGCCACCGAACCCGGGGACCAACCCGTACCTCCGGGTGCCGGAGGACGCCAGGCCTGCGGGCGAGGAGCGGCTGTCGGACGGACCGCCGGTGGATGGGGCGTACGGAGAGGGGCCGCGGGACGGCGAGGAACAGCAGCCAGGGGCCGCGGGGCGGCGTCCCGGCGAGGAGTCCCCGCCGGACCGGCATCACCCCGGGCCTCAGCCGATCACCGGCAGGCCTCAGCAGCCCGGCCCGCCGCAGCGCCCGGACCCTCCCCCGCAAGCCGGCCGGCCGAGGCCGCCGGACGACGAGCCCCCCGCCCCCGGTGACGTCTACGGCGCCCCCACCGTCGTACGGCCGGCCGGACCGCCGCCGCGTGGCCCCCGGCAGTCGCCCGGGCCGACGAACGGGAACGGGCCGCCCTCTCCGCCGCCCCCTCCGCCTCCGCCTCCCCCGCCGCGGAAACCGCACGGCGGGAGGTGACCGGTGAGGGCACCGGACGCCGTACCGGCACGCAATGTTCACGCCACCGACGCGACATGCAGTGTTCGCTGTCCGCCAGACGGACCTCAGGGGCGGTGTGCCCGGCCCGCCGGATACGGTGGAACCACCATGAGCGCTTCGCAGACCTCGTCTTCCGACGTCCCTGCCGACGTCCCCACCCTCCTTGTGAAGATCTTCGGCAAGGACAGGCCGGGCATCACCGCCGGCCTCTTCGACACCCTCGCCGCCTACTCCGTCGACGTCGTCGACATCGAGCAGGTCGTCACCCGTGGCCGGATGGTGCTGTGCGCGCTCGTGACCGAGCCGCCCCCCGGGCTCGAGGGAGATCTGCGGGCGACCGTCCACAGCTGGGCCGAGTCGATGAGGATGCAGGCGGAGATCATTTCCGGCCTGGGCGACAACCGCCCGCGCGGGCTGGGCCGCTCCCTGGTCACCGTGCTCGGGCACCCGCTCACCGCCGAGGCGACGGCCGCGATCGCCGCGCGGATCACGAAGACCGGCGGCAACATCGACCGTATCTTCCGGCTCGCGAAGTACCCCGTGACCGCCGTCGAGTTCGCCGTCTCCGGCGTGGAGACCGAACCGCTGCGCACCGCCCTGGTGACGGACGCGGCCAGGCTCGGCATCGACGTGGCGGTCGTCGCCGCCGGTCTGTACCGGCGCGCGCAGCGCCTGGTCGTCATGGACGTCGACTCGACGCTGATCCAGGACGAGGTCATCGAGCTGTTCGCCGCCCACGCCGGCTGCGAGGACAAGGTCGCCGAGGTGACGGCGGCCGCGATGCGCGGGGAGCTGGACTTCGAGCAGTCCCTGCACGCGCGTGTGGCGCTGCTGGAGGGGCTGGACGCCTCGGTCGTGGACAAGGTGCGCAGCGAGGTGCGGCTGACGCCGGGCGCCCGCACCCTGATCCGTACGCTGAAGCGGCTCGGCTACCAAGTCGGTGTCGTCTCGGGTGGCTTCACCCAGGTCACCGACGATCTGAAGGAGCGGCTCGGGCTGGACTTCGCCCAGGCCAACACGCTGGAGATCGTCGACGGCCGGCTGACGGGCAAGGTCACCGGCGAGATCGTCGACCGCGCGGGCAAGGCCCGGCTGCTGCGCCGGTTCGCCGCGGAGGCGGGTGTGCCGCTGTCGCAGACGGTGGCGATCGGTGACGGTGCCAACGATCTGGACATGCTGAACGCGGCCGGCCTAGGTGTCGCCTTCAACGCCAAGCCGGTGGTGCGCGAGGCCGCGCACGCCGCGGTGAACTTCCCCTTCCTGGACACGGTCCTGTATCTGCTGGGCGTCACGCGCGAAGAGGTCGAGGCGGCGGACACCCTCGACGTCGTCTGAACCGGCCAGGAGGGGCCCGGCACCGCGCCGGCGCCGGGCCCCTGTCACGCGTGGGTCGTCACTCGGCCGGCGCCCAGTAGTCCCGCAACGAGGCCGCGCCCGGCTCCAGGCTCTTCCACGTGCCGCCGAACGACAGCACCGCGAAGGCGGAGGCCGGGAACCCGCGGCGGGTCATCCGCTCCCGGGCGTCGTCCTCGCCCGAGCCGGCCAGGACGTCGGCGAGGCCCTGGATGCCCGGGTTGTGCCCGATCATGAGGACGTTCCGCACGTCGTCGGGGGTCTCGTTGAGCAGGGCGATCAGCTCGCCCGGCGAGGCCTCGTAGATCCGCTCCTCGTAGACGGTTTTCGGCCGCTGCGGGAACTCCTGGACGGCGAGCTTCCAGGTCTCCCGGGTCCGGACCGCGGTGGAGCACAGGGCCAGGTCGAAGGCGATTCCGGTGTCGGTCAGCCTGCGCCCGGCCTCCGCCGCGTCCATTCGGCCCCGGTCGGCGAGCGGACGCTCGTGATCGGTCATCTGTGGCCAGTCGGCTTTCGCATGGCGGAAGAGGACAATCCTGCGGGGTTCTGCGACGCTCATGAGATCCAGCTTCGCATGAAACACGCCACGGGGCGCAGGGAGTTGACCACCGGCTTCGGCCGTGATCAGCGGGCTATCAGCTGCTCCACGCGCTCGAAGAGGTGGGCGATCGCCGGGTCGCCGGTGGCCGCGTGCGCGTCGGACGGGTTCAGGATCAGGGTGAGCAGTGCGGTGAAGGCGAGCACGGGCAGGGCGAGAGCCCACCAGGGCAGCCGGCCGGCCGCGCCGGCCCGGGTCGCCGGGTGGGGCCGGGTGTGCGTAGGGGCCGACATGAGTGCCTCCGCTCTTCGAGTGGTCGGTGACCGTCTCGCGGTCACACACTCGAAGCTACGGAATCCGCAGCTGCCGCCCCATCCGGTGATCCACCCACTTGACCCTGACCCTCACCCCCTAGGGGACAGGGGGGCTAACCCCACCATGGGCCGCGTGTGCGCCGGTCATGGCGAGGCGAGGGTCGCGATGACGGCGATGACGATGAAGATCGCGAAGAACGCTCCGAACACGAGCAGCATCTTCTTCTGACCGTGCTGGGGATTCGGGTCGAGCACTGGCATGGGGCAAGTCTCCCACCCCCCGTGCCCGCCCGGCGCCCCGGGGTGACTCCGCGGCCCCGCGGGCGTGGCTCAGCGGGCCGCCTCGTCCTCCACCGTGCGGTCGCGGCCGGCCAGGAAGCCCACAACCATCTGCGGGATCATCAGGGCGCTCATCAGCGCGATCGGCAGGCCCCATCCGCCGCTGTGCTGGTAGAGGATGCCGACCAGGAGCGGTCCGGGGATGGAGATCAGGTACCCGGTGCTCTGCGCGAACGCCGACAGCTGGGCCACGCCCGGGCCGGTCCTGGCCCGCATGCCGACCATGGTCAGGGCGAGCGGGAAGGCGCAGTTGGCGACGCCGAGCAGCACGGCCCAGACCCAGGCGCCGGCGGCGGGTGCGAGGTACAGCCCGGCGTAGCCGGCGAGGCCGCAGACGCCCAGGGCGAGCACGATCGGGCCCTGGTGGGGCAGCCGGGTGGCCAGGCGCGGTATGACGAAGGCCAGGGGCACGCCCATCACCATGGTGACCGCCAGGAGCAGTCCCGCCGTGCCGGCGGGCACACCGGCGTCCCGGAAGATCTGCGCCATCCAGCCCATGGTGATGTAGGCGGCGGTGGCCTGGAGTCCGAAGAAGACGGCGAGCGCCCAGGCGGTGCGGCTCCGGGACATCCGCAGCCGAGGCGCCTCCACGCGCGCGTGCTCCGTCGAGGCCGGGGCCGAGCCCTGCGTGGGCGTCGCAACCTCCGTGGCCTTCTCCCCCGCCCCGGGCGGCGTCGCGCGTCCCCGGACGAAGGGCAGCCACGGCACGACGGCCGCCACGGCGAGCCCCGCCCACAGGGCCAGGCCCGTCTGCCAGCTGCCGCCGAGGGCGTCGGTGAGGGGCACCGTCACGGCGGCCGCGAGGGCCGTGCCGAGGGCGAGGGCCATCGAGTACAGGCCGGTCATGGAACCCACGCGGTCGGGGAACCAGTGCTTGACGATGACCGGCATCAGGACGTTGCTGACCGCGATGCCCATGAGGGCCAGGGCGCTGCCGGCCAGGAAGCCGGCCGTGCCGCCGGCGTAGGGGCGCACCAGCAGGCCGGTGGCGATGGCGACCATGCCGGCGCACACCACGGCGCCCGCCCCGAAGCGGCGGGCGAGCCGCGGGGCCATGACGCCGAAGACGGCGAAGCACAGCGGCGGCACGGAGGTGAGCAGCCCGGCCACGCTGCCGCTCATGCCGAGCCCGTCGCGGACCTCCTCCAGGAGGGCGCCGAGGCTGGTGATGGCGGGGCGGAGATTCAGCGCGGACAGCACGATGCCGAGGACGAGCAGTCGCATCGTCCACGCGCGCCCGGACGCGCCGCCCTCTTTCCCGGCGTCGTGCGCGGCCGGGCTGCGTACGGTCGGGGGCGTCATCGTGCGGGTTTCCTCGCTAGGCATGAGACCCATCATAGAATCATGGGATGATTGACTGTCCAGTCGTCGGCTGCCCCCGGGTGCCCCGGCCGTGCGAAGGTGAGCCATGCCCCTGAGCCATCCCCGCCGTTCGGCGCTCTCCGAGCAGGTCATCGCCGCCCTGCGGGCCCAGATCACCTCGGGCGAGTGGCCGGTCGGCTCCCGCATCCCGACCGAGCCGGAACTGGTCGAGCAGCTGGGCGTCGCCCGCAACACGGTCCGTGAGGCCGTCCGCGCCTTGTCGCACAACGGCCTGCTGGACATCCGCCAGGGTTCCGGCACGTACGTGGTGGCGACGAGCGAGCTGGCGGGCGTGATGCAGCGGCGGTTCGCCGAGGCCGACCCCCGGCACATCGCCGAGCTGCGCTCCACGCTGGAGTCGGCCGCCGCCCGGCTGGCCGCCGAGCGGCGTACGGACAAGGACCTCAAGCAGCTCGACGCGCTGCTGCTGCGGCGCGAGGAGACCTGGGAGTCGGGCGACAAGGAGGCGTTCGTGACCGCGGACGCCACCTTCCACCTGGCCGTCGTGTCCGCCTCGCACAACGACGTGATGACCGCGATGTACGCGGACCTGGGCGAGGTGCTGCGGGACTGGCTGCGCGAGGACGTCGGCGAGAAGCTGACCCCGGAGACGTACATGGACCACGGGCGGCTGCTCGATGCGATCCGCGCGGGCGAGGCGGACGCGGCCGCGGCGGAGGCCGCCCGCTACCCGTTCCTGTGCCGGCTGGGCGGGATCAGCTCTCCCGCCGGTGACTGATCCACACGTCGCCGACCTCTTTCCAGCACCGTCCCGTCAGCCGCACGGTCTGCGCGGGCCCGGCCTCGACCGGTGAGCTGTCGGTGTCGATGTCCCACCAGCGGGCGCACTCCACGTGCAGGCTGACACGGTCGGTCTCCGGGTAGGGGTTGTGGCAGTACGCGCTCACCTTGGAGCCGGTCACGCGGATCCGGCAGGCGGCGCCGAAGGGATCGGCGGAGTCGTGGTCGTCGGCGGGCACGCGCGCGTGGGGCACCGCCTCGTACGCCACGGTCAGTACGAGGGCGACGGCGAGGGACACTGAGGCCGTTCGGCGGGGCAAGCGCACAAGGGGACCTCCTCGGCCGTGCTGGGGAGGGGCTCGGGTGGTGAACGCGTACTCCAGAGTGCCCAGTTGCGGGCCTGTCCCGCCCGGCCGGCTGAGCCGAACGGGTGACGCCCCGCTCCCCGTGCGCTGCGGGAAACGGGGCGTCGCGGACGTACCGAGATCAGGCGCCGATGGCGTGCAGGCCGCCGTCGACGTGGATGATCTCGCCGGTGGTCTTCGGGAACCAGTCGCTCAGCAGGGCGACGACGCCGCGGCCGGCCGGCTCGGGGTCCTTCAGGTCCCACTCCAGCGGGGCGCGGGAGTCCCACACGGAGGCGAGCTCGCCGAAGCCCGGGATGGACTTGGCGGCCATGGAGCCGAGCGGACCGGCCGAGACCAGGTTGCAGCGGATGTTCTGCTTGCCCAGGTCGCGGGCCATGTAGCGGCTGGTCGCCTCCAGGGCGGCCTTGGCCGGGCCCATCCAGTCGTACTGCGGCCAGGCGAACTGCGCGTCGAAGGTCAGACCGACGACGGAGCCGCCGTTCTGCATCAGCGGCAGGCAGGCCATGGTGAGCGACTTCAGGGAGTACGCCGAGACGTGCATGGCCGTGGCGACCGACTCGAACGGCGTGTTGAGGAAGTTGCCGCCGAGGGCGTCCTGCGGGGCGAAGCCGATGGAGTGGACGACGCCGTCGAGGCCGCCGAGCTCCTCGGCCACGATGTCGGCGAGCCGGCCGAGGTGCTCGTCGTTGGTGACGTCGAGTTCGATGACCTTGGTGGGCTTGGGCAGCTTCTTGGCGATGCGCTCGGTCAGCGTGGGCCGCGGGAACGCGGTCAGGATGATCTCGGCGCCCTGCTCCTGGGCCAGCTTGGCGGTGTGGAAGGCGATGGAGGACTCCGTCAGCACCCCGGTGATCAGGATGCGCTTGCCCTCGAGGATTCCGCTCATGGTGATCAGTGACCCATTCCCAGTCCGCCGTCAACGGGAATGACGGCTCCAGTGATGTACGAGGCGTCGTCGGAGGCGAGGAACCGCACCGTCGCGGCGATCTCCTCCGGCTGGGCGTACCGGCCGAGCGGGACCTGCTTCACGATGTTCTCGCGCTGCTCTTCGGTGAGCGCCTTGGTCATGTCGGTGTCGACGAAGCCGGGCGCGACGACGTTGAAGGTGAGGTTGCGCGAGCCCAGCTCACGGGCGAGGGAGCGCGCGAAGCCGACCAGGGCGGCTTTGGAGGCGGCGTAGTTCGCCTGGCCGGGACCGCCGTACAGGCCGACGACCGACGAGATGAGCACCACGCGGCCCTTCTTGGCGCGCAGCATGCCGCGGTTGGCGCGCTTGACCACGCGGAAGGTGCCGGTGAGGTTGGTGTCGATGACCGAGGTGAAGTCCTCCTCGGACATGCGCATCAGGAGCTGGTCCTTGGTGATGCCGGCGTTGGCGACGAGGACCTCGACGGGGCCGTGGGCCTCCTCGATCTCCTTGTAGGCCTGCTCCACCTGCTCGGTGTCGGTGATGTCGCACTTGACGGCCAGGCAGCCCAGTTCCGTCAGGGCCGCCGGCGGCTCACCCGAGCGGTACGTGATGGCGACCTTGTCGCCGGCATCGGCGAAAGCGCGGGCGATGGCGAGGCCGATGCCCCGGTTGCCTCCGGTGACGAGAACCGAGCGGCTCAACGGATCACCCTTTCGTTTGCGGTCTGATGCCCGCCCGGCCGCCTGGACGACAGGCGGTGATGACAGGCGGCTTCCTCGAAAACCTATCGGTCCGGGCAGGCCCGCGGACAATCGGGCACCGACAGTGGCGAACGGGACTCGCTGTCGGGTCCCTACAGAAAGCCGCGGGTCCGGCTCCACAAACTCATGGCCCGCGCGCGGGATGGACGACATGATCGGAGCAGTCACCACGCACGGCAACCACGCTCACCTCGACAGAAAGAGACGGCGGTGCCTCATACCATCGACGAGGCCTTCACGGCCCTCCCCCTACGCGCCCTCGCCGACGCGGCCCTCGCACGCGCGCGTGCGCTGGGCGCCGAGCACGCGGACTTCCGGTTCGAGCGGGTGCGGGGGGCCTCCTGGCGGTTCCGGGACGCAAGGCCCGCCGGGTCGTCGGACACTACCGACCTCGGATACGCGGTGCGGGTGGTGCACGGCGGCACCTGGGGATTCGCGTCCGGCGTCGACCTCAGCATGGACGCCGCCGCCCGGGTCGCCGGGCAGGCGGTGGCGATGGCCAAGCTGTCCGCCCAGGTGATCAAGGCGGCCGGGTCGGACGAGCGCGTGGAGCTGGCCGGCGAGCCGGTGCACGCGGACAGGACGTGGATCTCGTCGTACGAGATCGACCCCTTCTCCGTGCCCGACGAGGAGAAGGCCGGGCTGATCGCGGAGTGGAGCGCACGGCTGCTGGCGGCCGACGGGGTCGACCATGTCGATTCCTCGCTGCTCACGGTCCACGAGAACAAGTTCTACGCCGACACCGCCGGGACCGTGACCACACAGCAGCGCGTAAGGCTGCACCCGGTGTTCAACGCGGTGTCGGTGGACGAGTCGAGCGGCGAGTTCGACTCGATGCGCACCCTCGCGCCGCCCGTGGGACGCGGCTGGGAGTACCTGCGGGGCACCGGCTGGGATTGGGAGGGCGAGCTGGAGCGGATCCCGGAGCTGCTCGCCGAGAAGATGCGCGCGCCGAGCGTCGAGCCGGGCCTGTACGACCTGGTCGTCGACCCGTCCAACCTGTGGCTGACCATCCACGAGTCCATCGGGCACGCCACCGAGCTCGACCGCGCGCTCGGCTACGAGGCCGCCTACGCCGGCACCTCGTTCGCCACGTTCGACCAGCTGGGCAAGTTGCGCTACGGCTCGGAGCTGATGAACGTCACCGGCGACCGCACCGCCGAGCACGGCCTGGCCACCGTCGGCTACGACGACGAGGGCGTCGAGGGCCAGTCCTGGGACCTGGTCAAGGACGGCACGCTCGTCGGGTACCAGCTGGACCGGCGGATCGCGAAGCTGACCGGCTTCGAGCGGTCCAACGGCTGCGCCTATGCCGACTCCCCCGGGCACGTGCCGGTGCAGCGCATGGCCAATGTGTCGCTGCGGCCGGACCCGGCCGGGATGTCGACCGAGGATCTGATCGGGGGTGTGGAGCGCGGCATCTACGTCGTCGGCGACCGGTCCTGGTCGATCGACATGCAGCGCTACAACTTCCAGTTCACCGGTCAGCGGTTCTACCGCATCGAGAACGGGCGGCTCGCCGGGCAGCTGCGGGACGTGGCCTACCAGGCGACGACCACCGACTTCTGGGGCTCGATGTCCGCCGTGGGCGGGCCGCAGACCTATGTGCTCGGCGGCGCCTTCAACTGCGGCAAGGCCCAGCCGGGTCAGGTCGCGGCCGTCTCGCACGGCTGTCCTTCGGCCCTCTTCAAGGGCGTCAACATTCTGAACACGACCCAGGAGGCCGGTCGATGAGCGCGCGTTCCAGCAAGCCGCACGAGGTCGTCGAGCGCGCCCTCGAACTGTCCCGGGCGGACGGCTGTGTCGTCATCGCCGACGAGCAGTCCACCGCCAACCTGCGCTGGGCGGGCAACGCGCTGACCACGAACGGCGTCACGCGCGGGCGGACGCTCACCGTGATCGCCACGGTCGACGGCAAGGAGGGCACGGCCTCCGGGGTCGTGTCACGGTCCGCCGTGACCCCCGATGAGCTGGAGCCCCTGGTGCGGGCCGCCGAGGCTGCCGCGCGCGGCGCCGGACCCGCCGAGGACGCGCAGCCGCTGGTCACGGGCGTGCAGCGGTCGCCGGAGTTCACCGAGGCGCCCGCCGAGACCTCCTCCGCCGTGTTCGCCGACTTCGCTCCGGCGCTCGGCGAGGCCTTCGCACGCGCGCGTGCGGGCGGCCGGGAGCTGTACGGCTTCGCCAACCACGAGATGGTGTCGTCGTACGTCGGCACCTCCACGGGGCTGCGGCTGCGCCACGACCAGCCGAACGGGACGCTGGAGCTGAACGCCAAGTCGCCGGACCGGACCCGGTCCGCGTGGGCCGGGCGTTCCACGCGGGACTTCAAGGACGTCGACCCGGGGGCCCTGGACGCGGAGCTGGCGGTGCGCCTCGGATGGGCCGAGCGGCGCGTGAAGCTGCCCGCCGGGCGCTACGAGACGCTGCTGCCGCCGACGGCCGTGGCGGACCTGCTGATCTACCAGATGTGGTCGGCCTCGGGCCGGGACGCGGTCGAGGGCCGCACGGTGTTCTCCAAGCCGGGCGGGGGCACGCGGGTCGGCGAGAAGCTGACCGGCCTGCCGCTGACCCTGCGCAGCGACCCGAACGAGCCGGGCCTGGAATCGGCACCCTTCGTGATCGCCCACTCCTCCGGGGGCGACCAGTCGGTGTTCGACAACGGGCTGCCGCTCACGGCCACCGAGTGGATGCGCGAGGGCGAGCTGCGGCATCTGACGACCAGCCGCCACAGCGCGGGCCTGACCGGGCTGCCCGTGGCGCCGGGCATCGACAACATCGTCCTGGACGGCGGTGAGGACCGGTCCCTGGACGAGATGGTCGCGAACACCGGGCGCGGGCTGCTGCTGACCTGCCTGTGGTACATCCGCGAGGTCGATCCGGCGTCGCTGCTGCTGACGGGCCTGACCCGGGACGGTGTCTACCTCGTGGAGAACGGCGAGGTGACGGGCGAGGTGAACAACTTCCGGTTCAACGAGTCGCCGGTCGGCGTGCTCGGCCGGGCCACGGAGGCGGGGCGGACCGAGAAGACGCTGCCCAGGGAGTGGAGCGACTGGTTCACCAGGGCGGCGATGCCCGCGCTGCGCGTCCCCGATTTCAATATGAGCTCTGTCAGCCAGGGCGTATAACCTCGTACCTGATGACGAGCCCACCCGAGGAGATACGAGAACCGTGACGGACATCGTCGACGAGCTGAAGTGGCGCGGGCTGTTCGCCCTGTCCACTGACGAGGACGCTTTGCGCAAGGCGCTCGCGGACGGTCCCGTCACGTTCTATTGCGGCTTCGACCCGACGGCGCCGTCGCTGCACGTGGGGCACCTGGTGCAAGTGCTCACCGTGCGCCGGCTCCAGCAGGCCGGTCACCGGCCGCTGGCGCTGGTCGGCGGTGCCACGGGCCTGATCGGCGACCCGCGCCCGACCGCGGAGCGCACGCTGAACGACCCGGAGACGGTCACCGGCTGGGTCGGCAGGCTGCGCGCCCAGATCGAGCCGTTCCTGGACTTCCAGGGCGAGAACGCGGCCGTCATGGTCAACAACCTCGACTGGACGGAGAACCTCTCCGCGATCGAGTTCCTCCGGGACATCGGCAAGCACTTCCGCGTCAACAAGATGCTGACGAAGGACTCCGTGGCCCGGCGCCTGGAGTCCTCCGAGGGCATCAGCTACACGGAGTTCAGCTACCAGCTCCTGCAGGGCATGGACTTCCTCCAGCTCTACCGGCGCTACGGCTGCACGCTGCAGCAGGGCGGCAGCGACCAGTGGGGCAACCTCACGGCGGGCCTGGACCTGATCCACCGCCTGGAGCCCGACGCGACCGCGCACGCGCTGGCGACGCCGCTGATGACCAAGGCGGACGGCACCAAGTTCGGCAAGACCGAGGGCGGCGCCGTCTGGCTCGACCCCGAGATGACGACGCCGTACGCGTTCTACCAGTTCTGGCTGAACGTGGACGACCGGGACATCTCCCGGTACATGCGCATCCTGTCCTTCCGTTCCCGCGAGGAGCTGGAGGAGCTGGAGCGGCAGACGGAGGAGCGTCCGCAGGCCCGGGCCGCGCAGCGCGCGCTGGCCGAGGAGCTGACGACGCTGGTGCACGGCGCCGGCCAGACGGCCGCCGTGATCGCCGCGTCCAAGGCGCTCTTCGGGCAGGGCGAGCTGGCGGAGCTCGACGAGAAGACGCTGGCCGCGGCCCTGTCGGAGGTGCCGCATGTCCAGGTCGCCGAGCTCGGCCCGGCCGTGGACCTGTTCGCCGAGGTCGGCCTGGTGGCCAGCAAGTCGGCCGCGCGCCGCACGGTCAAGGAGGGCGGCGCCTACGTGAACAACGTCAAGGTCGCCGGTGAGGACGCCGTCCCAGCCAAGGAGGACCTGCTGCACGACCGCTGGCTGGTGCTGCGCCGGGGCAAGAAGAACCTGGCGGCCGTCGAGGTCACGGGCGGCTGAGAGCGCGGGGAAGGGGGCGGTCTCCGGTGCCGGAGGCCGCCCCCTTCGCCGTGTGCCCCGTCATGCCCTGCGTTTGTCTCCTCTGGCAGCCGTCCAGGCCCGGTCGCCGAGACCGACGAGGATGACCGCCATCACCAGCTGGAAGACGTGCCGCCACCAGTCGATACCCGATGTGGCGTCGACGCCGGCCGCCCGGGCGATGGCGTTGCCGGCGATGGCGCCGATCATGCCCAGGATGACGGTCAGCCACAGGGGAACATGTTGCTTGCCCGGAATGATCGCCTTGGCGATCAGGCCGAGTACCAGTCCTACGATGATCGCCCACAACCAGCCCATCGCTGCCTCCTCGTACGGCTCGACGTGAGCACTACGGCCAGTGTCGGCCCAGGTGCCGTACGCCGCATGCCGACGCGGGCCGTACGCGTCACGGCGCAGTCCGTTCGCCCGGACGGTGCGCCACCCGGTCTCGTGGCCGGCGCAGCCGCGGCGTAACGTGGGAGCTGTCCCGGTCAGGTTCCCCGACCGGCCGCGGGCGGCTACGGGGCGGGGAGAGTCCGATACGGGCGGATGGTGGAATGCGATGCGGAAGCAGCATGGCGGCGGCAACGTCCAGGTTTTCCGGATCACCGGCGCCCGGACGGGACTCCAGGAGGACGTACGCGGGCGGCAGCGCCGGTACGTGATCTCGATGACGGTCCGCACGATCTCCGTGATCCTCGCGGCCACCCTGTGGAACGTCGAACGGCACGTCGCCATGGTGGCGTTGGTGCTCGGGCTGGTGCTGCCATACATCGCGGTGGTGGTCGCGAACGCCGGGCGCGAGAACGCGCCGTCTCTGCCGTCGACGTTCGTGGCGCCGCCGGTGCGTCCGATGATCGCGCCGCCGGGTCCGGATGACGAGCCGGCGGAATCCGTCGCGGAAGATGCCGCGTCCGAGCCGGTGCCGGGCGCTCGGACCGAATCGCCCGAGCGGTAGGGGCTCCGGGGAGAGATCACGGGTGATCAGGCGGGGAAGTCAGCTTCCCGCCAAGCTCAAGAAAAGCTCAGATCAATCATGTTGTTCCGGTGCCGTGCTCAGGGTGACCCGTGACATACTTCGTACGCGCTCCGCATCCCCCGTCGGAGCGACGGACCGACGCCGGGCAGCTCCCCCCGTGGCTGCTCGGCGTCGCCTTTTCTGTGTGCAGTGGTGAGACGAAGCTGTGAGTGACGAGACGCCCATCTGTTCCGCGAAGGGCTGCCGAGCCGAGGCCGTGTGGGTCCTGGCGTGGAACAACCCGAAGATCCATACGCCGGAGCGGCGCAAGACGTGGCTGGCCTGTGAGGAGCATCGCGAGCATCTGTCGCAGTTCCTCGGGGTGCGGGGATTTCTGAAGGACGTGGTCCTGCTCAAGGAGTGGGAGTCCCCGGGGGCCTAGCCCCCGATGGCTGACATAGGCCGGTCCGGCTGCACGAACGTCGGGTCGTCGAGGCCCGCTCCCGCCTTCTTGCCCCACATCGCCAGGCGCCAGACGCGGGCGATCTCCTCGTCCGGGGCGCCCGAGCGCAGGGCGGCGCGCAGATCCGTCTCCTCCTGGGCGAACAGACAGGTGCGCACCTGGCCGTCGGCCGTGAGGCGGGTGCGGTCGCAGGCCGCGCAGAACGGTCGGGTGACGGAGGCGATGACGCCGACCACATGCGGGCCGCCGTCCACGAGCCAGCGCTCCGCCGGGGCCGAGCCGCGCTTCTCCTCGCCCTCGGCGGTCAGCTCGAAGCGCGTGCGCAGGGAGGCCAGGATGTCGCCGGCCGTGATCATGCCGTCGCGCTTCCAGCCATGCTGGGCGTCCAGGGGCATCTGCTCGATGAAGCGCAGCTCGTAGTCGTGCTCCACGGCCCAGGCCAGCAGGTCGGGCGCCTCGTCGTCGTTGAGGCCAGGCATCAGGACCGAGTTGACCTTGACCGGCGTGAGGCCCGCGTCGCGGGCGGCGTGCAGGCCCTCGATGACGTCCTTGTGGCGGTCGCGGCGGGTGAGGGTCTTGAAGACGTCGGGGCGGAGCGTGTCGAGGGAGACGTTGACCCGGTCCAGGCCCGCTTCCTTCAGGGCGGCCGCCGTGCGCTTGAGGCCGATGCCGTTGGTGGTCAAGGACATCTGCGGGCGCGGGTCCAGGGCGGCGACCCGCTCCACTATGCCGACCAGGCCCGGGCGCAGCAGGGGCTCGCCGCCGGTGAAGCGGACCTCCTCGATCCCGAGGGACGTGACCGCGATGTCTATCAGGCGGACGATCTCGTCGTCGGTGAGCAGGTCCGGCTTGGCGAGCCACTGCAAGCCCTCCTCGGGCATGCAGTACGTACAGCGCAGGTTGCAGCGGTCGGTCAGCGAGACCCTCAGGTCGGTGGCCACCCGGCCGTAGGTGTCGATGAGCACGTGGGCCCCCTCCCTCGATGCGGATCGTGCCCGGAGCACTGTTTCCCCGGCACCTGTGAGCCTACGTGACCCCACCGACAACTCCACAGGCCTCGATCACACGACGCACGACGCGGCCGCGCCGCAGGGACCTGGAGGTTCCTACGACACGGCCGCGTCGAAAGGGTCGTGCTAGTGGGCTCCGGTGCCGGTCAGGGACCGGACCTCCAGCTCCGCGAACTTCTTGGCGTCCGGCTCCTCCTTGGACAGGACCGTGCCGAGCCAGCCCATGAGGAAGCCGAAGGGGATGGAGATGACGCCCGGGTTCTTCAGCGGGAACCAGGCGAAGTCGACCTCGGGGAACATCGCCTTGGGGTCGCCGGAGACGACGGGCGAGAACAGCACCAGGCCGACGGCGACGATCAGACCGCCGTAGATCGACCACAGCGCGCCCTGGGTGGTGAAGCGCTTCCAGAACAGGCTGTAGAGGATCGTCGGGAGGTTGGCCGAGGCGGCGACAGCGAAGGCGAGGGCGACCAGGCCGGCGACGTTCAGGTCGCGGGCGAGGGCGCCGAGGCCGATGGAGACGACACCGATGAAGACGGTCGCCCAGCGGGCCGCGCGGACCTCCTCGGCACCCGAGGCCTTCCCCTTGCGGATGACGTTGGCGTAGATGTCGTGCGCGAAGGAGGACGACGAGGCGAGGGTGAGGCCGGCGACGACGGCGAGGATCGTCGCGAAGGCCACCGCCGAGATCGTGGCGAGCAGGATCGCGCCCCAGGTGGAGTCGACGCCGCCCAGGTGCAGGGCGAGCAGGGGCGCCGCCGTGTTGCCGGACGGGTTGGAGGCGATGATCTCTTCCTGCGAGATGAGCGCGGCGGCGCCGAAGCCGAGCGCGATGGTCATCAGGTAGAAGCCGCCGATGATGCCGATCGCCCAGTTCACGGACTTACGGGCGGCCTTGGCGTCGGGCACCGTGTAGAAGCGGATCAGGATGTGCGGCAGGCCGGCGGTGCCGAGCACCAGGGCGATGCCCAGGGAGATGAAGTCCAGCTTGGAGGTGCCGGTCGCGCCGTACTGGAGACCGGGCTCCAGGAAGGCGGCGCCCTTGCCGCTGTTCTCGGCGGCCGTGCCGAGCAGGTCGGAGATGTTGAAGTTGAACTTCAGCAGCACCAGGAAGGTGATCAGGATGGTGCCGCCGATGAGCAGCACGGCCTTGACCATCTGGACCCAGGTGGTGCCCTTCATACCGCCGATGGAGACGTACACGACCATCAGGAGGCCGACGAGGGCCACGATGAGGATCTTGCCGGCGTCGGAGGTGATGCCGAGCAGCAGCGAGACGAGGACGCCCGCTCCTGCCATCTGGGCCAGCAGGTAGAAGATCGAAACGACGATCGTGGACGTACCGGCGGCGGTGCGCACCGGCCGCTGGCGCATGCGGTAGGCGAGGACGTCGCCCATGGTGTAGCGGCCGGAGTTGCGCAGCGGCTCTGCCACCAGGAGCAGGGCGACCAGCCAGGCGACCAGGAAGCCGATGGAGTACAGGAAGCCGTCGTAGCCGAAGAGGGCGATGGCGCCCGCGATGCCGAGGAATGACGCGGCCGACATGTAGTCGCCGGAGACCGCGAGTCCGTTCTGGAAGGCGCTGAACTGGCGGCCGCCCGCGTAGAAGTCGGCGGCGTCCTTGGTCTGGCGGCCTGCCCAGATGGTGATGCCGAGCGTGGCCAGGACGAACAGCGCGAACAGGGTGATGATCAGCGGGCGGTGCTCGCTGGCCTCGTTCGCGGCGAGGAAGGTCTGCTGTACGGGGCTCATGCGCCGCTCTCCATCCGGGTCTTGATGGCCTCGGCCTTGGGGTCGAGCTTCGCGGCGGCGTGCCGCGAGTACCACCAGGCGATGAGGAACGTGGTGACGAACTGGGCGATGCCGAGGACGAAGGCGACGTTGATGTTGCCGAACAGCTTGGTGCCCATGAAGCCGCCCGCGTAGTTCGAGAGCAGGACGTACAGCAGGTACCAGGCGATGAAGCCGACGGTCAGCGGGAAGGCGAAGGAGCGGTAGGAGCGGCGCAGTTCACTGAACTCCGCGCTCTCCTGCACCTCCACGAACTCCTCGGGTGAGGGGAGCTTGTGTTGCTCTTTCGAGGGGGGCGGTGCGTCGGTGGCCACGGAGTCTCCTCGCAATGACGGAAGCGGTTGGGAACGGGGGCGGAGGCGAGTGTCCTCGCGCTCCTTGTTCAACGTCACGGCGGCACACGAGAACCGGTTCAACTGCCCGGCGTTCTTTCCGAAGTCATTTCGGCAAAGCGTTGCTGGCCAGCGAGAGGCCGGGATAGCTTCACCCTGCACCACTACGTCATGTACCTGCCCGAGCACCACCTGTGCCTCGGGCCGGTTTCGTTTCCGGAGGATGTGGAGACCCCATGTCTCACTTGCGTTCCAGACGCCGGCTCGCTCTCGCCGTGCCCGTCGTGCTGTCCCTGACGGCCTCGCTGGGCTTCCTGCCGGCCGCCGCGTCGGCGGCCCCGCAGGCGGCGCCGGCCACCCGCACGGCGGATGCGCCGAAGCTGGCGTACGTCGTCAACACCAAAATGGACCGCCACACGATCGCTTCGGTGAAGAAGGCGATCGGGAAGGCCGACGGTTCGGTCGTGGCCACGTACGCGCGGATCGGCGTGATCGTCGTCCACTCCTCGAACCCCGATTTCGCCAAGACCATCCGCAAGGTGCGCGGGGTCCAGTCGGCGGGTGCGACGCGGACGGCGCCGCTGACGGCCGCGGGGACGAAGGAGGAGGGCGCGGTCGAGTACCTGACGGCCGCCCAGGCGAAGCGCACCGAGGCCGCCTCGGCGAAGACGCCCGAGAGCGAGCCTCTCGAGGCGGACCAGTGGGACCTGCGCGCGATCGGCGCCGACAAGGCCGCACAGATCAACCCGGGCAGCCGCAAGGTGACCGTGGCCGTGATCGACACCGGCGTGGACGACACCCACCCCGACATCGCCCCGAACTTCTCCGCGTCCCAGTCCGCCAACTGCGCGGGCGGCAAGCCCGACACCAGTGAGGGCGCCTGGCGGCCTTACACGCCCGAGGACTACCACGGCACGCATGTCGCGGGTGAGATAGCCGCCGCCCGCAACGGCATCGGCGTGGCGGGCGTCGCTCCCGGTGTGAAGGTGTCCAGCATCAATGTGACCGACCGGGCGAACGGCCTCTTCTACCCGGAGAGCGTCGTGTGCGCGTTCGTGTTCGCCGCCGACCACGGCGTCGAGATCACGAACAACAGCTACTACGTCGACCCGTGGCTGTACAACTGCATGGACGACCCGGACCAGCGGGCCATCGTCGACGCGGTCAACAGGGCTCAGCTGTATGCCCAGAAGAAGGGCACGCTCAACGTCGCCGCGGCGGGCAACTCCAACCACGACCTGGACGCGGACGCGATCGTCGACGACTCCAGCCCGAATGACACCACGCCCGTCGAGCGCACGATCGACCCGCACGAGTGCTTCGACATACCGACCCAGCTGCCGGGTGTCGTCACGGTGAGCTCGACGGGTGTCGACAACGAGAAGTCGTACTTCTCGACCTACGGCAAGGGCGTCGTCGACGTCGCCGCGCCGGGTGGCGACGGGCGCTACCAGATACCCGACACGCCCTCGAAGAACGGCCGCATCCTGTCCACCATGCCGAACGGCGCGTGGGGCTTCCTGCAGGGCACCTCGATGGCCTCGCCGCACGCCTCCGGCGTCGCCGCGCTGCTGAAGTCCAAGCACCCCTGGGCGTCTCCGGCCCAGCTCCAGGCGCTGCTGAAGGCACAGGCCGACAAGACCGCCTGCCCCGCCTCCTACGACCAGGACGGTGACGGCACGCAGGACGCGGTCTGCGAGGGCGGCAAGCGCGTCAACGGCTTCTACGGCCACGGCATCGTCAACGCGCTGCGCGCGGTCAAGTGACCCGACTCGCCACCGAGACCTTCCGCAAGATCAGCTCGTATCGTGAACGAACTGGAGACACCATGACTGCGCCGCACGCGCGCCACCGTCGCGCCGTCGCGATCCCGGCCGGGATGGCCATGGCCGCGGCCCTCGCGTTCCTGCCGAACAGCGCGGCCACGGCCGCCGAGGACGCCCCGGCTCCCGCGTCGGCCCGGGCCGACGCGACCCCGCTCAGCTATGTCGTCAACGTCAGGCCGGGGCACGGCACTTCGGCGTATGTGAAGAAGGCCGTCGCCAAGGCGGGCGGCACGATCGTGACGTCGTACGACCAGATAGGCGTCATCGTCGTCCACTCCTCGGACGCCGACTTCGCCAAGACCATCCGCAAGGTGCGCGGCGTGCAGTCGGCGGGGGCCACCCGTACCGCGCCGCTGC
This sequence comes from Streptomyces hawaiiensis, assembly GCF_004803895.1. Taxonomy (NCBI): domain Bacteria; kingdom Bacillati; phylum Actinomycetota; class Actinomycetes; order Kitasatosporales; family Streptomycetaceae; genus Streptomyces; species Streptomyces hawaiiensis. The sequence continues at coordinate 2,055,856 of NZ_CP021978.1, forward strand.
CCTCGGCGTCCACCGGCGACCTGGGCGCGCCGAAGGTGCTGAGCGCGGCCGAGGTCGCCGCGGCCGAAGCGCCCGCCGGGCAGGACCCGCTGGAGCCCCAGCAGTGGGACCTGCCGGCCATCAAGGCGGACAAGGCGCACGAGAAGTCGCTGGGCAGCAAGAAGGTCACGGTCGCCGTGATCGACACCGGTGTCGACGACACCCACCCCGACATCGCGCCCAACTTCGACCGTAAGGCGTCGGTCAACTGCGTGTCGGGCAAGCCGGACACGACCGACGGGGCCTGGCGGCCGAGCGCCGAGGAGAGCCCGCACGGCACGCACGTCGCCGGTGAGATCGCCGCCGCCAAGAACGGCGTCGGGATGACGGGTGTCGCGCCCGGGGTGAAGGTTTCCGGCATCAAGGTGTCCACCACGGCCGGCTTCTTCTACACGGAGGCCGTGGTGTGCGGTTTCGTGTGGGCGGCCGAGCACGGGGTCGACGTGACGAACAACAGCTATTACACCGACCCCTGGTACTTCAACTGCAAGAACGACCCGGACCAGAAGGCGCTCGTGGACGCCGTCACCCGGGCCTCGCGGTACGCGGAGAAGAAGGGCGCGGTCAACGTCGCCGCGGCCGGCAACGAGAACTACGACCTCGCCTCCGACGAGATCACCGACCCGTCGTCCCCGAACGACACCACGCCGGGCGACCGGGTCGTCGACCCCTCGAAGTGCCTCGACATCCCGACCCAGCTGCCGGGTGTCGTCACGGTCGCCTCGACGGGCGCGAAGGGCATCAAGTCGTCCTTCTCCAACTACGGGCTGGGCGTGGCGGACATAGCCGCCCCGGGCGGTGACTCGACCGCCTACCAGAAGCCGGAGGCGCCGGCCACGAGCGGCCTCATCCTGGGCACGCTGCCGGGCGGCAAGTGGGGCTACATGGCCGGTACGTCGATGGCCTCCCCGCACGTCGCGGGCGTCGCCGCCCTCATCAAGTCGACGCACCCGTACGCCTCTCCGGCCCTGGTGAAGGCCCTGCTGTACGCGGAGGCCGACGCCACGCCGTGCACGGACCCGTACGACATCAACGCCGACGGCAAGATCGACGCGGTGTGCGAGGGCTCGAAGAACCGCAACGGTTTCTACGGCTGGGGCATCGCGGACGCGCTGGACGCGGTGACCAAGTAGAGCTGATGCGAAGGTGATCCGGGCCGGACGGGGACACCCGCCCGGCCCGGTTCGTGTCCGCGGCCGCATCGTCGTCAGCCCGTTCGCCGATGCCCTCACCCCTTCCAGCGACACGTCGCGGGCCTGCTTCCCGTCGAGGGTTGATCAGGTGCTGCTGACTTGCCCGGTCGTGTGGAGGTTGGTGAAGATCCTGGGGTGACTTTGACGAGATCCACGCCCGGGGTGCCCGATCCGCGCGGGCCCGTGCGACGCGCCGGTGCGGGCCGGGCCGTCGCCGTTCTGGTGCTGGTGGCACTGGCCGCGCTGATCCCGCTGCTCGGCCCGTCCGCCGCGCTGCACGGCACCGGCGAGGCCGAAACGCCCGGTGCGGGCGGTATCGCCCTGCTGCGCACGGTGCTGTTCGCGGCGCTGTGCATACCCGTCGGTGAACTGTTCGTGAACCGGCTGGCGCGTTCGCTGCCCGGCGCGGAGACCGACACCGGGGCGGGGCGCCCGGCCGGGCCTCGCAGTTGGTCCTTCTTCGCGGCCGCAGCCGGTTTCGTCGCTGCCCTGGGGCTCGCCTCGGTCGTGGCCACCGGCAACCTCGTGCCGGACGATGTGGCCGACATCGACGTCGGCGGGCTTTACGCGTCCCGGGACGGCAAGCTCGCCCTGCTGGAGGTCAACGCGTTCCTCCTGGCGGGGCTGTGCGCCGCGTCGCGCCGGCCGGTCAGGCAGGTGTGGCCGCTGGCCGCCGTGGTCGTCGCCGAGGCCCTGCGCGCCCACCCCACGACCGAGCACAGCCCGCTGACCGGCTCCGGGCTGACGCTCGTCCATCTGACGTGCGCGGCGCTGTGGGCGGGCGGTCTGCTGCACGCCCTGCGCACCCTCCGGTTGTGGCCCCGCACGGCGGGCGCCGCCCTGCTGGGTCTCTACGCGCGCGTGGCGGTCGTACTGCTCGCCGCCGTCACCGCGACGGGCGCGTGCAGTTCACTGCGCCGGATGCCGCCGGAGACGGTCCTGGAGCAGCTGACGGGAACGGCGTACGGGCGTGCGCTGCTCGCCAAGGTGCTTCTCGTGGCGGTCGTCGCCGCCCTCGCCGTGTGGGCCCGGCGACGGCTGCGCCGGGCGGCCGACCCGCTGACCGCCTGTGCGCCGGCCCGGGCGGAGGTGGCCGCCCTGGGCCTGGCGGTCGCGGCGTCCGGACTGCTGACGGCGCTTCCGGTGCCCATCCGCTGGTGACGCCGGCGCGTCTCAGCCGGCGCGCATCTCGCCGTACGTCGCGGCCGGGGCCCTGCGCGCGTCGAGCGCCCCGAGTGTGCCGCAGGTCAGCAGGGCCTGCGCGGCGATGTACGTGAGCATGATCCAGAAGTCGGGCCCGGGCGGCTGCGGCCACTCGGCCACACCGGTCGCGATGAGCGTGTCGGACAGCAGGAACAGCGCCCCGCCGAGCCCGGCGAAGAGGCCGAGCCGGGTGGCTGACCGGTACGCCATGGCCGTCAGCAGGAGGCTGTAGCCGGCGACGGGCACACGCAGGTCGGCGGGCAGGTCCGGCCACAGCAGCGCGACGGTCGTGACGAGGGCGGCGGCGTAGCCGAGGGCAAGGGCGCCCGCACGCGCGCGTGGGACCGCGTTCCGGCTGCCGTACGTCGCGAAGAGCACGAGGTAGCAGACGTGCCCCGCCGCGAAGGAGGCCATGCCCGCCAGGAAGGCCGGCTCGGCGTCCGACAGCAACAGGACGTCCCCGCCCCAGCCGAACAGCAGGGCGGCCAGGAGCGGCCGGGGTGCCCTGCGCAGGGCACCCCACAGGGCGAGGAGCGGCATCAGCAGGGGCTTGGCGACGGTGTGACCGGCGTCGAAACCGGCAGCGAGGGAGACGAGGTCGACGGCGGCGGCGAGGCCGAAGGCGGCCAGGAGCAGGCGGGGGGGATTCACGCGGACGTGCTCTTCTCAGGGACCGGCGCGGTCTCGCCGAGGGACGTGGTCGCGTCGGCCGGTGACGGAGCCGGTACGGCGGCCGGACCCGGCCCCGGCCCCCACCCCGGCCCCCGGAACACGCGTCCCGCCCGCTCGCGCCAACTCCGCGCCGCCCTCAGGTCCCTGGCGATGGACACGTATTCGTGCGTGGCCACCTTGAGCAGGTTGTATGTCTCGATGTTCTTGGTCAGCCCGTACCGCGGCCGCTCGGTCTCGGCGACGAACGACCCGAACAGCCGGTCCCAGACGATGAGGATGCCGCCGAAGTTGCGGTCGAGGTAACCGCCCTGGGAGGCGTGGTGGACGCGGTGGTGCGAAGGGGTGTTGAAGACGAACTCGAACCAGCGGGGCATCTTGTCGATGCGCTCGGTGTGGATCCAGAACTGGTAGACGAGGTTCGCGGAGGAGCAGAACGCCAGCGCGGCGGGATGCACGCCCGCGACGATGAGGGGGACGTAGAACGGCCACACGGTCAGGGACGTCCAGGGCTGGCGCAGCGCGGTGGTGAGGTTGAACTTCCGGCTGGAGTGGTGGACGACGTGGCAGGCCCACAGGATGCGGATGACGTGGTGGCCGCGGTGGGACCAGTAGTAGAAGAAGTCCTGCCCGAGCAGCATCAGCGGGACGGTCCACCACAGCACGGGCACGCGCAGCGGCGTGAGTTCGTAGAGGGCCGTGTAGATCGCCAAAATCGGGATCTTCCACAGGAAGTCGAAGGCGAGGCTGCCGAGCCCCATGCCGACGCTGGTCGCCGCGTCCTTCGCCTCGTAGCCCTCCGCGTCCTCGTCGGGATGGAGCCGGTGGCTCACCATTTCGACCACGGTGAGCAGCACAAAGGCGGGGATGGACCACAGCACGACATCGGGCAGGTTCGGCATGCAATGACCGTAGGACCGGCGTCCTGCCCCGACTAGACGTTGTTACCCACAAGTATTACCGACGGTACGCGCTTGCTTCTTGGCGATCTCCGCCAATCCGGCACGGGCGAAGACGGGCAACGGCGGACGAGACGCCCGGCAGATCGACTGAGTGTCGATCAGACGTACGCCCCGCGAACGGACAGACCGGACAACACGCCTGAGGGGGCATCGGAAGACCCCGGCGGGCACACCTGGCGGACGGCGGTGTCAGTCGTGGCCCGTATCCTCAGGAACCATGCTGGAAGACCTGACGACCGCAGTGTTCTCTGCCACGCCGTGGCCGACCGCGTATCCCAAGGGGTACGCGGTCGTTGACGTGGAGACCACGGGCCTGGCCCGGGACGACCGCATCATCTCCGCGGCGGTCTACCGGCTGGACGAGCGCGGCGAGGTCGAGGACCACTGGTACACCACGGTCAACCCCGAGCGCGACCCGGGCCCCGTGTGGATCCACGGACTGACGAGCGAGGCGCTCGAGGGGGCCCCTCTCTTCCCGGACATCGCCGAGGAGTTCACCGCCCGGCTGGCGGGGCGGGTGCTCGTCGCGCACAACGCCGTCTTCGACTGGCAGATGATCGCCCGGGAGTACGCGCGCGCCGAGCGCGAGGCGCCGGTGCGGCAGCGGCTGTGCACCATCGCGCTCTCCAAGGAGCTCGGGCTGCCGCTGCCCAACCACAAGCTGGAGTCCCTCGCCGCGCACTTCGGCGTCGTCCAGCAGCGGGCGCACCACGCGCTGGACGACGCGCGGGTGCTGGCGGAGGCGTTCCGGCCCAGCCTGCGGGCCGCGGCGGCGAACAACGTACGGCTGCCACTGCACGAGTGCCGGCCGCTGACCGAATGGACGGACCGCCCCGCCGCGGCCCGCATCGGGCAGCAGGCGGGCCCCGGAGGCTACGGCAGCTACCGGCCGGGCAGTTGGCGCCCGTCCCGCAAGCGCCCCGCCTGCCCCTACCCCAACCCCGGGCGGTACGAGGCGGGCGGGCGGCTCAAGCAGGGCATGCGGGTCGCCTTCTCCGGTGACACCTCCACCGAGCGGGACCTGCTGGAGGACCGCGCGACCGAGGCGGGGCTGCATGTGGCCACGAGCCTGTCCCGGCTGACCAGCCTGCTCGTCACGAACGACCCGGACTCGGGCACGTCCAAGGTCGTCAAGGCCCGTCAGTTCGGTACGCCGGTCGTGGACGAGGCGGCCTTCGGGCAGCTCCTCGCGGATGTGGAGCCGGCGCCGGAGGGGTGACCTACCTCGCAGGGGTGACCGTACGGACGGGTGATTGCCGGGCGACTCGCCCGGCGACCGCTCGCCCGCACGGGGAGGACGGCTCACCCTGTGGCGCATGGCGACCTGTGAGGTATGTGGCAATCAGTACGGAATGACCTTCGAGGTGCACGCGCAGGGCGCGGTGCACGTCTTCGACTGCTTCTCCTGCGCGATCCACCGCATGGCCCCCATCTGCGAGCACTGCCGGGTGCAGATCATCGGCCAGGGTGTCGAGGTCGAGGGCCACTGGTACTGCGGCGCCCACTGCGCCCGCGCGGAGGGAAAGGCAGGAATTGTCGACAAGGTGTGAACCCGCACCCGCATGAATACACCCCACGACCGAGTTGTACGGTCGTGGGGTGTACCGCTTCCTGATGTCCCGGCAGTGGGTGATCCTCACGCTGATCGCCATGCTTCTCATTCCCACGATGATCAGGCTGGGCATCTGGCAGATGCATCGCTACGAGGAGCGCACCGCCCGGAACCAGCTGGTCACCGACGCGCTGGCGGCGAAGCCGGTGCCCGTGGAGAAGCTGACCGCGCCCGGGCACACCGTGACCAGCACCGAGCGCTACCGCACCGTGACGGCCAAGGGCCGCTTCGACACGGAGGACGAGGTCGTCGTCCGGCGCCGCACCAACTCCGACGACGAGGTCGGCTACCACGTACTGACCCCGTTCGTCCTGGACGACGGCAAGGTGCTGCTGGTCAACCGGGGCTGGATCCCCTCCGACGGCCCGAGCCAGACCACGTTCCCGAAGGTCCCCGCCCCGCCGAGCGGCGAGGTCACCGTCGAGGGCCGGCTGATGCCGAGCGAGACGACCGCGGCCAGCGGCATCAAGAACCTCCAGGGCCTGCCGGACCGGCAGATCATGCTGATCAACAGCGAGCAGCAGGCCCGTCGCCTGGACGCCCGGGTACTCGGCGGCTACATCGCCCAGACGGCTCCCGAGCCCAAGGGCGACGTCCCCGAGCTGCTCGGCGACCCCGGCAAGGAGGACGCCGCGCTGAACTACGCGTATGCCTTCCAGTGGTGGCTGTTCTCCGCGGCCGTACCGGTCGGCTGGGTGGTCCTGGCCCGCCGCGAGGCCCGGGACCGGGCCCAGAAGACAGCCGGGCAGTCCGACACGGCGAAGTCCGAGCCGGCAGCGGTGTAGACGCCACCGGCGCATCCGCCCCGCCCGAACCGAGCCAGGGGCACCGAGCTCGCCCCGCGCCGGAACCCGGCCGGCCGCGACTGAAGCCGGCCCTGTCGAGACCCGGCCGGCCGCGACGGAAAGTGAGGAAGTCCCGGCCCTGCCGGCCAGGGCCCATCACTCCCCCGGCTCCCGCCCTGATTGCCACGCCGAGTTGCCGGGAACCCGCACTCCGTGCACCCCAGCATCGAGGACTACGCGCTCATCGGCGACGAGCAGACCGCGGCCCTGGTCGGTACGGACGGGTCCGTCGACTGGTTGTGCCTGCCCCGCTTCGACTCGGCCGCCTGCTTCGCCAGACTGCTCGGTGACGAGGACAACGGCCACTGGCGCATCGCCCCCGTGGGGGCGGAACGCTGCACCCGGCGCTCCTATCGACGCGACACGCTCGTTCTGGACACCGAGTGGGAGACCGAGCAGGGGGCGGTCCGGGTCACCGACCTGATGCCCCAACGCGACCGTGCTCCCGACCTCGTCCGCGTCGTCGAGGGCCTCGACGGCGAGGTGACGCTGCACAGCGCCCTCAAGCTGCGCTTCGACTACGGCTCGATCGTCCCCTGGGTGCGCCGGGCCGACGGCCACCGCGTCGCCGTCGCCGGCCCGGACTCGACCTGGCTGCGCAGCGAGCCGGAGGTGACCAGCTGGGGCGAGGACTTCGGCACACACGCCGAGTTCACCGTCAAGAAGGGGGACAAGGTCGCGTTCGTCCTGACCTGGCACCCCTCCCACGAGCCGCGCCCCCCGCTCGTCGACCCCTACGACGCACTGCGCCACAGCGTGGAGGACTGGCGGGCCTGGGTCTCGCGCTGCCGTTACGACGGCCCGTACCGGGACGCCGTCGTCCGCTCCCTGATCACCCTCAAGGCGCTCACCTACGCTCCGACGGGCGGCATCGTCGCCGCCCCCACCACCTCACTGCCCGAGGAACCGGGCGGCGTGCGCAACTGGGACTACCGCTACTGCTGGCTGCGCGACTCCACCCTCACCCTGAACGCGCTGCTCGCGGCGGGCTACCAGGAGGAGGCGGAGGCCTGGCGGAACTGGCTGCTGCGCGCGGTCGCGGGCGACCCGGCGGATCTGCAGATCATGTACGGCGTGGCGGGCGAGCGGCGGCTGCCCGAGTTCGAGCTGCCCTGGCTCTCCGGGTTCGTCGGGTCCGCCCCCGTGCGCATCGGCAACGACGCCGTGAACCAGCTCCAGCTGGACGTCTACGGCGAGGTCATGGACTCCCTGTCGCTCGCCCGCGAGTCGGGCCTGTCCCCCCAGCCCGACGTGTGGGCGCTGCAGACGGCCCTGCTGGATTTCCTGCGGACGAACTGGCGGCAGCCGGACGAGGGGCTGTGGGAGGTGCGCGGCGGCCGGCGTCAGTTCGTGCACTCGAAGGTGATGGTGTGGGTGGCCGCCGACCGTGCCGTACGCACCCTGGAGCACCATCCGGAGCTGGACGGCGACCTGGACGGCTGGCGCGTGCTGCGCGACGAGGTGCACCGGGAGGTGTGCGAGAAGGGCTACGACGCGGAACGCGACACCTTCACGCAGTCCTACGGCTCACGCGAACTGGACGCGGCGCTGCTGCTCATCCCGCGCGTCGGATTCCTGCCGCCGGACGATCCACGGGTGATCGGCACGATCGACGCGGTCCGCGAGGAGCTGACCCACGGCGGCTTCCTGCGCCGCTACAGCACGGCCGACGCGGACGTCGACGGGCTGCCCGGCGGCGAGGGCGTGTTCCTGGTCTGCTCGTTCTGGCTCGCGGACGCCCTGTACATGACGGGGCGCGCGAAGGAGGCCCGCGAGTTGTTCGAACGGCTGGCGGGGCTCGCCAACGACGTCGGGCTGCTGTCCGAGGAGTTCGATCCGGTGACCGGCCGGCATCTCGGCAACTTCCCGCAGGCGTTCAGCCACATCGGGCTGGTGAACACCGCCCTCGCCCTGTTCGGTGGGGACGGGGCAGGATAGGGACCATGGATCTTGGACTGAAGGACCGGGTGTACGTCGTCACCGGGGCCACGCGGGGCCTCGGCAACGCCACCGCGCGTGAGCTCGTCGCGGACGGGGCGAAGGTGGTCGTCTCGGGGCGGGACGAGAAGAGTGTCGCCGAGGCGGCGGCCGAGCTGGGACCGAACGCGGTCGGGGTGGCCGTCGACAACGCGGACCCGGAGGCGGCGGCCCGGCTGATCGGGGCCGCGCGGGAGCACTTCGGCCGCTTCAACGGTGTCCTCGTCAGCGTGGGAGGGCCGCCGGCCGGGTTCGTCGCGGACAACACGGACGAGCAGTGGCAGACGGCGTTCGAGTCGGTGTTCCTCGGTGCGGTGCGGCTGGCTCGCTCCGCGGCCGCCGAGATGGAGGCCGGGGGCGTCATCGGGTTCGTGCTGTCCGGGTCGGTGTACGAGCCGATTCCGGGGCTGACCATCTCGAACGGGCTGCGGCCCGGGCTGGCGGGATTCGCCAAGTCGCTCTCCGACGAGCTGGGGCCGCGGGGGATCCGGGTGGTCGGTGTACTGCCCGGACGGATCGACACCGACCGGGTACGGCAGCTGGACGCGCTGTCGGCGGATCCCGAGGCGACCCGGGCGGCCTCCGAGTCGCGGATTCCGCTGCGGCGGTACGGGGCGCCGCAGGAGTTCGGGCGGGTGGCGGCGTTCCTGATGTCGCCGGCGGCTTCGTATCTGACCGGGGTCATGGTGCCGGTCGACGGTGGCGCGCGGCACGGTTTCTGACGGGCCGCACTCAACTCGCCCGTACCCGGCTCGCCCGGTACTCAACTCACCCGTTCCGCGCCGTGCTTGACGCCCTTCAGCCTCACCTCCGCCGGAAGTGCGGCGAGGCCCGCCGACGTCCTGGCATGGGTGAGGGCGCCGGTCGTGAAGTCGTGCAGGGCGGTCCCCGGGTCCACGTGGGGCTCCAAGGCGAGGCGTACGTGGGCCTCGGGGGTGCTGCGGCGGCCCTTCAGACGGGCGTGGGCTCCGTCCACGCCGTCGACGTGGGCCGCTTCCTGGGTGAGGACGTTCTCCAGGGCCCGGCCGCGCAGGAGCGCGCCCTCGCCGTCGCCGGTGTCGACGAGGACCTCGGCGAGGCGACGCCGGCGCAGGACCGCGACGAGCCACCACAGGGCGAGCAGCAGCAGGGCCGCGAGGGCGGCGATGACGACCGGCCACCACCAGCCGTCGTCGCGCCAGCGGGTGCGCTCGGCGTTGCTCAGCAGCACGTCGTGCTCGCTGTCGTGGATCCACCACGAGGGCACCGGGGCGCCGAGGCCGACGGCCAGGACGGAGCCGCCCAGCACCAGCAGGACCAGGCCCACCAGGCCGAGGAACACGCGGTTGACGGTCCTGAGCACCGCTCTCACCCCTTCCGGCCTGGCCGCCGGACGCGCACCGACAGCGAGGGCACCTTGGACAGCCCCAGCCCGCGGACCGCGTCGGCGAGCACGGCGTCCAGATCGGTCCGTACGTCGTCCAGTTCCCGGAAGTGCGACACGGCGCGGACGTCCGCCCGCCTCCGGCGCACCCGTACCCGTGCCGACTGCACGCCGGCCACCTCCATGGCCCGGTCCCGCAGCGCGGTGGCGGCGGCGTCCCGGTGCAGTCCGGCGCGTACGTCGGCGTGCGTGCGCCGCATCGGGAGCATGTCCCGCAGGCCGGGCGTGAGGGCGAGGATCAGCAGCCAGAGGCCGAGGACGGCGGTGATCCCGGCGCCGACCAGCACCCAGGTGTCGTCCAGGGGCCGTTCGGCGAGTTGCCGCGCCAGTTCCCGGCGCCAGTACATGCCGGGCCGGCCGGCGCGCACGGAGACGACGTCGTAGAGGAACAGCCCGGTGAGGCCCAGGAGCAGCAGGGCGACGATGCCGGCGGGGACGCGGCGCGCCGACCAGAAGCGGCCCTCGCGGCCGCCCTCGCCCTCGAGTTCGGACGGTGGTCCGTGGGCGGCCGACGACTCGGACCGGTCGAGGTCGTCGTACTCCGGCTCCTGCCGGCCGAGGACGGGCAGGCGCTGTGTGGCGTTCTCGGGGGGCTCTGCGCCCCGGGGTTCGCTCATCGCGTCCTCCCCTGTACCGCGCCGGGCCCCGCGACCAGGTGCAGCCGCTCCACCTGGACGACGACCTCGGGCACCTGCATCCCGGCCAGGGCGCCCACCCGTTCGACGACCTGGTGACGCACCTTGCGGCAGCGGGCGCCGATGTCGCAGGGGTAGTCGAGTTCGATGTGGACCCTGACGTGGGCGACCTCGTGGTGGACGACGACGGACGCGGTGGGCCGGCCGGCGTCCGGCGGCAGTGTGCCGACCGCCTCGCGGGCCGCCTGCGAGGCGATCTTCGCGACGACCCGGTCAGCGATCCGGGTCGCCCCGCGCTCGCCCGGCGGGACGACGGTCCGGGGTCTGTCCAGCTCACCGGCCCCCGTGCTCACGGGCGTCACCGCCGCCGTTCACGGGGACGGAAGAAGTCGCCGAACTCCAGGTCCCCGTCCAGGAACCGGCCGACGACGAAGCCGACGGCGCCCAGTGCCGCCACCAGCAGGAAGGCACCGAATCCGCCGAAATATCCGGCGAAGGCCAGCGCCATGCCGGCGATCATGCCGACCACGGCCATGCTCATGCGCTCCTCAGCTCCTCAGCCGCTGTGTTGTCCGATGGCCCGTGCCTCACTGGATCCGGCGCTCCGGTTCCTCTTCCTCCTCGTCCGGCAGCTTCACGTCGCTCACCGCGATGTTGACCTCGACGACCTCCAGGCCCGTCATCCGCTCCACAGCGGTGATGACGTTCTCCCGCACGTCCCGGGCCACATCGGCGATCGACACGCCGTACTCGACCACGATCTCCAGGTCGAGGGCCGCCTGCACCTCACCGACCTCGGCCTTCACGCCGCGCGACACCGACTTGGTGCCGCCGGGCACGCGGTCGCGCACTGCTCCGAACGTGCGGGACATGCCGCTGCCCATGGCGTGCACGCCGTCGACGTCGCGTGCGGCGAGGCCGGCGATCTTCTCCACGACGCCGTCCGCGATGGTCGTCCGGCCCCGGGAACCCGGGTCACCTCCACCGCGCTTGACCAGCGGGCTCCTGCGCGCCGCCGGCGTCTCGGACTCCCCGCTCTGGTTCTCGGTCATGTCAGTCATCGCCGTACGTCCTTTTCGGTCGTCGTCCTTGGACCACCGTAAGCACGGTTGCGTGGGAGCGCGCCCCTGATGCGGCAGGCTGGAGGAATGACGGCCGATCGATGGACGCAAGCAGTGAGACATCAGCTGGGAATCGGCAGGCTTCTGCCGCTGGGTGACGCGCGGGACGGCGCGTGGATCGCGGAGCGGGCAGCCGAGGCGGTGCTGCGGAGCGCGGCGTGGGACGCGCCGGGCGTGCGCCTCGACGCGCTCCGGGTCACGGCCGCCGGCACGGCGGACACCGCGGAACCGGCCGTACCGGCACCGCCGAGTGCGCTGCCGCCCGGGCCGCTGCGGGTGACGGCGGAGTTCGCCGCGACGGCCTCGCAGCCCCTGCCGGCGACGGCGACCCTGCTGCGGGCGACGCTGGCGACCGCCGCGACCCGGCGGCTCGGCCTGACGGTGGCGGAGGTGGACCTGCGGGTGACGGGCCTGCTGGACGAGGAGCGGCCCGCGGAAGCCGGGGCCGGGACGGGCCTCCCCGAGCCTCCGCGGGCCGCATCGGCCGACGGCGGCGACGAGGCCCGGGTGGCCGCCGCCGCGCTCGGAGTCCAGGGCGTGCTCCATCTGACCGGCACGCTGGGCCACCCCGTGCACATCGAGGAACTCCCCGGCGAGGAGGCCGCGCTGCCGCACCGCCATGTCCGGCTGGAGCTGGCGGTGGGCGCGGACCAGCGGGCCCGGGACGTGGCCCGCGAGGTCCGGACGGTGGTCAGGAGGGCGCTGCCGGATCACCCGACGGTGGCGGTCGTGGTGAGCGCGATCGGCTGACCGCGCTCCCGGCCGGCCCGGCGGTCCTCAGTCCCCGACGCCCGCGAGGTCCCGCAGCCTGCGGGCCTGGGACTGGCGCTCCGCCACGCGCTGCTCCTCGTACGTGCGGTCCTGGGCGCCGCGCAGCAGGGCCTTGGTCTCGACGACCGCGTCACGGGGCGCGGCGAGCACGGCCGAGGCGAGGTCGCGCACGGTGTCGTCGAGCTGGTCGGCGGGCACGGCGACGTTGGCCAGGCCGGTGTTCACGGCCTCCTCGGCCGTGACGAAGCGCCCGGTCACGCAGATCTCCAGCGCGCGGGCGTATCCGACGAGTCCCACCAGCGGATGCGTGCCCGTCAGGTCGGGCACGAGTCCGAGGCTGGTCTCGCGCATGGCGAACTGCACGTCGTCGGCGACAACGCGCAGGTCGCAGGCGAGGGCGAGTTGGAAGCCCGCCCCGACGGCATGCCCCTGGACAGCGGCGACGGAGACGATGTCGCTGCGCCGCCACCAGGTGAACGCCTCCTGGTATTCGGCGATGGTCGCGTCCAACTCGGCGTCGGCGCCGCGCGCGAGGTCGATGAACGACGGTTCGCCGTCGAAGCCCTCGGGCGTGAACGCCTGCCGGTCGAGCCCGGCCGAGAAGGACTTGCCCTCGGCCCGCAGCAGCACGACGCGGACGGAGCCCGGCAGCCGCCGCCCGGCCTCGGTCAGCGCGCGCCACAGAGCGGGGCTCTGCGCGTTGCGCTTGGCCGGGTTGGTCAGCATCACCGTGGCGATCGCGTCGTCGACGGTGAGCCGTACGCCGTCCTTGTCGAGTACGGGAACGAGGTCCTTGTCGGGCGAAGCCATGGGACGCCTCCGATGTGTGCGGTCGTCTTGCGTGCCGTACGACGGCTTCACCGCCGTAGCAGGCCACGCTTAAGTGACTGCACAGTAACCACCCGGCCGGTCAGTCGACCGACCGGGTGGCCACCATCGGAGCCGAGGGGCCACCCGGGGTCAGGCCGTGGCCTTTTTGCCCCGGGTCGCCCCACCACGCCCTCGCAGCGTGACGCCCGACTCACTGAGCATGCGGTGCACAAAGCCATACGAGCGGCCGGTCTCCTCGGCCAACGCCCGGATGCTCGCACCGGCGTCGTACTTCTTCTTCAGGTCTGCCGCGAGCTTGTCGCGCGCGGCGCCGGTCACCCGGCTGCCCTTCTTCAGAGTCTCGGCCACCCGTGCCTCCTCATGGGAAGTGCGCTCTGGTCTCCTCATGATCACCCCTCCGGGCCGTCATGGCCACCCATTCGGCAAGGTCCGTGAGACAAGGTTGTGACGACGGGAGCGCGTCCCCACATGCGGAATACAAAATTCCGAAGACTGGCGTCCGTACGGCCGAACGGATGATGGAGGAAAAGGCCAGGTCAGAAAGGCGGCGCGGCCGAGCCCGGAAGAATCGGGGGCTCGGCCGCGAAATCGATGTAGGACACACCTCGGTACGAGGAGATCTCACACAGATGATGGATCACCGCTAGGCCGAATGATCCATACGCCGTTGATCACGCATTCGATCAAGCGAGGGCGACGAGATCCGCGTAGTCGGCGCCCCACAGGTCCTCGACACCGTCGGGCAGCAGGATGATCCGCTCCGGCTGGAGGGCCTCGACCGCGCCCTCGTCGTGCGTGACGAGGACGACCGCGCCCTTGTAGGTGCGCAGCGCGCCGAGGATCTCCTCGCGGCTGGCGGGGTCGAGGTTGTTGGTCGGCTCGTCGAGGAGCAGCACGTTCGCCGAGGACACCACGAGGGTGGCGAGGGCGAGGCGGGTCTTCTCGCCGCCGGAGAGGACCCCGGCCGGCTTGTCGACGTCGTCGCCGGAGAACAGGAACGAGCCGAGCGTCTTGCGGACCTCCACCAGGTCCAGGTCGGGGGCGGCCGAGCGCATGTTCTCCAGGACCGTGCGCTCCGGGTCGAGGGTCTCGTGCTCCTGCGCGTAGTAGCCCAGCTTGAGGCCGTGGCCCTCGATGACCTTGCCGGTGTCGGGCTCCTCCGCCCCGCCGAGCAGGCGGAGCAGGGTCGTCTTGCCCGCGCCGTTGAGACCGAGGATGACGACCCGCGAGCCCTTGTCGATGGCCAGGTCGACGTCGGTGAAGATCTCCAGCGATCCGTAGGACTTCGACAGGCCCTCGGCCATGAGCGGGGTCTTGCCGCACGGGGAGGGCTCGGGGAAGCGCAGCTTGGCGACCTTGTCGGACTTCCGCTCGGCCTCCAGGCCGGCCAGCAGCTTGTCCGCCCGGCGGGCCATGTTCTGCGCGGCGACGGTCTTGGTGGCCTTGGCCCGCATCTTGTCGGCCTGCGAATGCAGCGCGGAGGCCTTCTTCTCGGCGTTCTGCCGCTCGCGCTTGCGGCGCTTCTCGTCGGCCTCGCGCTGCTGCTGGTAGAGCCTCCAGCCCATGTTGTAGATGTCGATCTGGGCGCGGTTGGCGTCCAGGTAGAACACCTTGTTGACGACCGTCTCGACCAGGTCGACGTCGTGGGAGATCACGATGAAGCCGCCGCGGTAGGTCTTCAGGTAGTCGCGGAGCCAGACGATCGAGTCGGCGTCGAGGTGGTTCGTGGGCTCGTCGAGGAGCAGGGTGTCCGCGTCGGAGAACAGGATGCGGGCCAGCTCGATACGGCGGCGCTGACCGCCGGAGAGGGTGTGCAGCGGCTGGCCGAGCACCCGGTCGGGCAGGTTGAGCGCGGCGGCGATGGTGGCGGCCTCGGCCTCGGCGGAGTACCCGCCCTTGGTGAGGAACTCCGTCTCCTGGCGCTCGTACTGCTTGAGCGCCTTCTCGCGGGTGGCGCCCTGGCCGTTGGCGATGCGCTGTTCGTTGTCGCGCATCTTGCGGATCAGCACGTCCAGGCCGCGCGCGGACAGGATGCGGTCGCGGGCGAGGATGTCGAGGTCGCCGGTGCGGGGGTCCTGCGGGAGGTAGCCGACCTCGCCGGAGCGGGTGATGGTGCCGCCGGCGGGCATGCCCTCGCCCGCCAGGCATTTGGTGAGGGTGGTCTTCCCCGCGCCGTTACGGCCGACCAGGCCGATGCGGTCGCCCTTGGCGATGCGGAACGAGGCGTTTTCGATGAGGACGCGGGCACCGGCGCGCAGCTCGATACCGGAGGCGGAGATCACGGACAGACTCCAGGGCGGATACGGGGGCGGGATGGACGGCTGAGGACGTTCCCGCCGTCTAATGCGCGAGGAGAATGGCCATGAGGACAGTCTAACGGGGACGTGCAACCACTTTTTCTGTGTGCGGGTGTTCGATCACCGGCGGCCGGACGAAGGGCCGTTGTCAGTGGCCGGTGGAAGACTGAGCAGCGGGCCGGACTCCGGCTTTCCCAGCGGTGGGACACGCAGTGAGACACGAGGAAGTGATCGCCATGGCAGGCACGTCCGGCGGACGTCCGAGCATCTACCCGACGCTGCTGTACACGGACGCGAAGGCGGCGATCCGGCAGCTCACGGAGGCCTTCGGTTTCACGGAGCTGTCGGTGTACGAGGGCGAGGACGGCTCGGTGATGCACGCCGAGCTGGCGCAGGGCAACGGCGCGGTGATGGTCGGCACCAAGGGCCGGGGCGGCCTGTTCGACGCGGCCATGAAGAACGCGGGCACCACGGGGGTGTACGTGGTGGTGGACGACGTCGACGGGCACCACCGCCGCGCCGTGGACCACGGAGTGGAGGTGCTGATGCCCCCGACGGACCAGGACTACGGCTCGCGGGACTACATGGCCCGGGACCTCGAGGGCAACGTGTGGAGCTTCGGGACGTACGCGCCCGAGATAGCGGGCTGACGACCCGCGGGGCGGGCCGCGGGGGCTAGCTGCCGCCGGTGTGCACCTGGAAGGCGGCCCGGCGCACGGCCTTGGCCAGGGCCGGGTCGGGGTGTGCGGCGGCGAGGGCGACCAGGACCTGCACGGTGCGCGGGTGCCCCACGGCGCGTACCTCGTCCAGCAGCATCGGGATGGTCGGCTGCACCGCGGACTCCAGATGGCGCACCAGCAGCGGCGCCTCACCGTGGTCGGCGACGGCGGCCGCGGTGTCCACCCACAGCCAGGTCGCCTCCTCGCGGGTGAGGACCTCGTGGGCGTCCTCGGGGTCGGCGCCGTCGTGCTCGGCCAGCCACAGCAGCGCGTACGGCCGGAGCGTGGGCTCGTCCAGCACGCCGCGGACGTCCGGCTCGGCGGGGGCGCCGACCACGCGCAGCGCCTCGAAGGCGAGGCCGCGCAGCAGGGCGTCCTCGCCGCGGGCGGCGCCGAGGAGTTCGGTGACGGCGCTGCCGACGGGGCGGGCGGCGAGCCAGGCGCGGTACTCGGCGCGGGCCGCGTTCGGGCGCAGCTGGGCGCAGCCGCGGAGCATGCCGTCGGCGGCCTGCTCGATGTTCCCGGCGGGGCTCTGCGCGGCGACGCAGATCTGCTCCAGCTTGACCCAGACCGCCCAGCTGCCGAGCGGGGTGAGGGTGGCATGGCCGTCGCCGTAGGTGAGGGCGCCGACGGAGGCGAGGGCACGCAGAGCCCAGTCGAGCAGGGGGGCGAGCGGGGCGTCGGTGGGTTCCGGTTCGACCGGCGGCTCGGGCCGGGGGCCGTAGGGGATCTCACAGCGGGCGGTGCGCAGCTCGGTGACGCGCTGCTCCAGGAGGTCGAGGAGCTGCTCCACGGGGACGGGCCCGGCGGACAGCTGGAGGAAGGACAGCGCCTGCGGCATGGCGGAGACGACCTCGGCGACGGCGGCGGGCTCGTGCTCCGCGGGCTCCGGATGGGCGAGCGACCAGGCGTCGAAGAGCGCGACCCAGCCGCGCAGCACGGCGCTGTCGTCGCGGTCCCAGGCGCGCAGCCGCCAGCCGGGGCGGGCGCTGTCGCCGTGCACCTCGACGAGGCCGGCGAGGCGGGCGGTGTCCCAGTCGGCCCTGACCTGAGCCGCGGTCAGACCCAGATCGCGGGCGGCCCGTTCGGCCGTCGCGTCGGAGAGGGTGGCCTTGCCGCCGTCGGTGGCGCTGTCGCGGCCGGGGCCGAGCGCGGCGTCGGCCCAGCGGGCGACGCGGGCCGCGTCGGCGAGACCTGAGCGTGCGCTTCTGGCCAGCTCCGCCGGTGCCGGGGTGCCCTCCGGGGGGCGGGGTGCGGGGCGGCGCGAGCGCCGCTGGTTCATCGCTGGGGGGGCGGCGGCCAGGGGTCGCGGGCGGACGAGTCGAAGCCTGGAGTCGCGCGGGATACGGGACGTCACGGGGGCAGTCTTCCGGTTGACGGTCCGAAAACCCAAACGGAATGTCACGGCGGGCGACGGGGATGGCCAACGCACCGGTTCCCGTGAGCGGTCGAGGGCCGGGAACAGGCCAGTGGTACGCCGCTAAACGGAATCGTGGCGACCGGTCGGTGCGGGGCGCGACGGGACGCGGTCGCGACGGGGCGAAGGCGGCGTGAACGGGGGGTGCGTGAGAAGCCGGCACGGCAGGCCGCATCGACGGGTGTGCGGGCAGGGGGTCACATGAGGGGCGTCAGGAAGCGCCGGAGCGCTTCCTCGTAGGCCTTCGGGTCGGCGTTCCACATGGCTCCGTGGGGAGCGTTGCCGACGGTGCGCAGGGTGACCGCGTCGGGGCGGGCGTCGGCGAGCCGGCGGGAGAGCTGCCATGGGGCGACGGTGTCGTCCGGGCCGTGGAAGACCAGCGCCGGGACGCGCAGCCCGTCGGACGGGGCCGGGCCCGCGACGCGGTCGCCGGACAGGCCGGTGCGTCCCTGGGCGGCGCGGACCGCGAGGGGCAGCAGCGCGCCCGGGGTGCGGCGGGCCGAGGCGAGGGCGCGCAGGGTGGTCTCCCAGGCGAGCACCGGTGAGTCCAGGACGAGCCCGGAGACGCGGTCGCGCAGCCCCGAGCGCTCGGCGGCGCGCAGGGCCATGGTGGCGCCGGTGGACCAGCCGTGCAGGACGACCTGCCGGGCTCCGTAGCGCACGGCGTAGCGGATGGCCGCGTCGAGGTCACGCCACTCGGTCTCGCCGAGGTGGTTCAGGCCGTCGGGCGGGCGGGGTGCGCCCAGGTCGCCGCGGTAGGCGAGGGCGAGCACCGGGAAGTGGTTGCGGTGCAGGAACGGCATGACGTTCATGGCGAGTTCCCGGGTGGCGCCCAGGCCGTGCACGGCGATCACCCAGGTGTCCCGCTTGCCCGGCACGAACCACGCGGGCAGGGCGCCGAGTTCACCGGGGACGTCGACGTCGGCGTGTTCGATCCCGAGGGCGGCGCTCGGGTTGCCGACGTATACGTTCGGCGTGAGCCAGACCTTGTCACCGGACTTCAGCGTGCCGTGCGTGACGCTCTCCAGACGGCGCACGACGGTGTCGGCGGGGTGCGGGGCGCCGGTCAGGACGGGGCCGACGACCGCGTGGGAGCCGTCGCCGGACAGGCCGTAGCGGCCGGGGCGCAGGGCGGCGAGGTCCCGGGTGAGGCTGATCTGCCCGGCAGCCGTGCCGTGCACGGTGAGACGGGGCTCGGTGGGCAGGGGCCTGCCTGGGGGCGCCTTGAGCGCGGCGTCGCTGGCGAGCCGGCCGGCGGCCACCGCGGCGGCACCGGCCCCGAGCACGGCGGTGACGGCAGCGGCCGTCGCTTTGACAATGCGCACGGCTTCAGTGTCCTGGCGGATTCCGTGGGCGACCAGTGGGCGGGAGCGGCGGGGTGATGCCCGCGGGTGCCGTGCGGACGGCACTCAGCCTCGCTGGCCGTAGCCGCGCAGGCGTTCCTCCACCTCGGTCAGCTGCTCCCCGGACAGCAGGCTCGGGGTGAGGCCGGGCACCGAGGCGGCGGTCAGCCACAGGCGGCACATCCACTCCAGCTGGGCGGTGCGGTCGTAGGCCTGGGCGAGGGTGGTGCCGTAGGTGACGGTGCCGTGGTTCTGCAGGAGGCAGCCGGAGCGGTCGGCGAGGGCGCGGAGCATGTTCTCGGCCAACTCGTCGGTACCGTACGTGGCGTACGGTGCGACCCGGACGGGTCCGCCGAGCGCCGCGGCCATGTAGTGGATCAGCGGGAGCTCGCTCACGAGCGTCGAGACGGCCGTCGCGTGCACGGCGTGGGTGTGGACGACGGCCAGGGCGCCGGTCGTGCGGTAGACCGCGAGGTGCATCGGCAGCTCGCTGGTCGGGACGAGGGTGCCGAGGACCTGCCGGCCGTCGAGGCCGACGCCGGTCACGTCGTCCGGGGTCAGCCGGTCGTAGGGGACGCCCGACGGCGTGACCAGGACGGTTTCCCCGACGCGCACCGAGACGTTGCCGGACGTGCCGACGACGAGTCCGTCCGAGACCGTCCGGCGGGCCGTCGCGACGAGGTCCTCCCAGGCGCGCGCCTCCTCGGGGCGCGCACTCCGGCGCCGCGGCTCCCCCGCGCCCCGTTCGCCCTTCCGTGCGTCCCCCGTGCCCCGCTCGTCGCCCCGCTGCTCAGCCATGCCGCGATCCTGCCAGGCAGGATGGCAACGCGCCGCGCGGAGGGGGCACTTCTCGTGACCGGAGATCTCCGGTCATTCAACGATCTTCCCATACTATCTGGTGGATTTGCCGTGCATGTCGCCCTTCCGGGGGGAACCACATGGCCCGTGACCGCACACCGACCCGCCGCCGCGGCCGCTTACTGGCGGCATCCGCGGCGGCACTCGCCCTGGCCGGGACCGCGCTCGCCGGAGTTCCGGCCTCGGCGGCGGGCCGCCCGAAGGGGCACGACGTCTCGTCCCATCAGAGGAACGTCGACTGGCAGGACGCGAAGAGCAAGGGCGCCCGGTTCGTCTACGTCAAGGCGACCGAGTCCACCGCCTACCGCAACCCCTACTTCGGGCAGCAGTACAACGGCTCGCGCGCGGCGGGCCTGGTGCGCGGCGCGTACCACTTCGCCCTGCCGAACCGGTCCTCCGGTCAGGCGCAGGCGGCGTACTTCGCGCGCAACGGCGGCAGCTGGACCGCGGACGGCTGGACGCTGCCGCCCGCGCTCGACATCGAATACAACCCGTACGACAAGAAGCACAAGTGCTACGGCCTGACGAAGACGGGGATGGTCGGCTGGATCAAGGCGTTCAGCGACGAGGTCGAGCGGCTCACCGGCCGCCGCCCGGTGATCTACACGACCGCCCACCGGTGGAGCACGTGCACGGGCGACAGCGGCGTCCTCGCCGCCGGTCATGCCCTGTGGATCGCCCGCTACGACACGTCGGGCCCCGGGACGCTGCCGGCCGGCTGGTCCTCCTGGACCTTCTGGCAGCACGACAACGGCAGCGGGACCTTCCCGGGTGACCAGAATCTCTTCAACGGGTCGCTCGATCAGCTGAAACGGTTCGCGCGAGGCACCTAGCCACCGGGGCGCCGGGCCGCCGCTCCGGGGCGTCGCCGCGACCCCCCGTTGCGGTCACCCCTGCGCCCCTCTCAGTTCATCTTCCGTTCACTCAGGTTGCCTACGTTCATACAGCCAACGACCTCGAACGATTGCCTGGGTAAATGGAAAGCTTCTCGCTGATCCTCGCGATTGTGGTGGTAACCGCACTCGCGTTCGATTTCACGAACGGTTTCCACGACACCGCGAATGCGATGGCCACGACCATTTCCACGGGCGCCATGAAGCCCAAGGTTGCGGTGGCCATGTCCGCGGTCCTCAACCTGGTCGGCGCCTTCCTGTCCGTCGAAGTCGCCAACACGATCTCCAAGGGCCTCGTCGACGAGGCCGGCATCCGTCCTGAGGTCATCTTCGCCGCCCTGGTCGGCGCGATCCTCTGGAACCTGCTGACCTGGCTGGTCGGCCTGCCGTCCAGCTCCTCCCACGCTCTCATGGGCGGTCTGATCGGTGCCACGATCGCCTCGGCGGGCGTCGGCGCGGTCCACGGTGACGTGCTGGTCACCAAGGTGCTGATCCCGGCGATCGCCGCCCCGCTGGTCGCGGGCCTCGCGGCGATGCTGGCGACGCGGCTGACGTACTCCCTCGGCAAGAAGGCCGACGGCAAGGCGTCCCGGAAGGGCTACCGGGCCGGCCAGATCGCCTCGGCGGGCCTGGTCTCCCTGGCGCACGGCACCAACGACGCCCAGAAGACCATGGGCATCATCACCCTCGCCCTGATCGCCGGCGGCACCCTCGCCCCCGACTCCGACCCGCCCATGTGGGTCATCCTCTCCGCGGGCGTCGCGATCGCGCTCGGCACCTACCTGGGCGGCTGGCGCATCATCCGCACCATGGGCAAGGGCCTGACCGACCTCCAGCCGCAGCAGGGCTTCGCCGCCCAGACCTCCGCGGCCACGGTCATCCTGGCCTCCTCGCACATCGGTTTCTCCCTGTCCACCACCCACTCCGTGTCCGGCGCGGTGATGGGCGCGGGGCTCGGCCGCAAGGGCGGCGTCGTCCGCTGGTCGACCGCGACGCGGATGTTCGTCGCGTGGGGTCTGACGCTGCCGGCGGCGGCCCTGGTGGGTGCTCTCGCCGAGTACGTCACCGGCTTCGGCGCCTGGGGCACCGCTGTGGTGGCCGTCTTCCTCATCGCCTCCAGCGCGGCGATCTGGAAGCTGTCGCGGCGTGAGATCGTCGACCACACCAACGTCAACGACACCGACGAGGCGGAGCCCGCGGGCGTGGTCACCACGGCGATGGCCGCCGTGACGCCGCCGCCGGCCGGTACGCCGGCGGAGGAGCCGGTGCCGTCGTTCCCGGCCCAGGCCACCGTCGAACGGACGCCGACCACGACCACGACGGTCTGACCCCGCCACCCGGTTACAAGGAAGAGTCTCTGAGATGAAGATCGACTGGGCGGCCCTCGGCTCCGTCTTCGGTGTCAGCCTCGTGGTCACCGTGGCCCTCGTCGGCCTGTTCACCCTCGGCATCACCGGCCTGTCGCGCCGCGAGCGTGCGGTGGCGGAGGGCGGGTCCGCGAGCCTCGCGGTCACCGGCGCGTACGCGTGCTTCGCGGCGTGCGCGGCGGCTGTCGGGTACGGCATCTACCTGATCGTGGCCTGACGGCCCGACCGCACATCGTCCACCGGGCGGCGCGGGACTTCGGTCCTGTGCCGCCCGGTCGTCGTGTGTACGGAAGGGGACGATGTGGGGTTCTGCACACTCTCCCCTCGCAGGTCAACGGCAAGTTGACGGCGGTTCCCGGCCGTGGTGGACTGCCGGGGCCAGTACGGCGGCAGGAGAGGAAGCCGGTGAAAGTCCGGCGCGGTCCCGCCACTGTCACCGGGGTAGCAATCCCCGGGAGCCAGGAACTCTCACCGCCGGTCTCGTCGAACCAGGGCGTGGACACCCTGAGTGAGGACACGTATCGCCATGCGCGGCTGCCCATCCGGTTTCAACATCCCACCCCTGCCTGCCTTTCCGGCCGGCTGAGCCCATGGGTGCCGGTCGCGTCTTCGCGTACGGCGCCGCCGCCGGTCTGATCGGTGACCTGCTGCTCGGTGATCCTCGCCGAGGGCATCCGGTCGCCGCGTTCGGGCGGGCCGCGGGCGCCGTGGAACGGGTGTTGTGGCGGGACCACCGCGGGTGGGGCGCGCTGCACACCGCCGTGTGTGCCGGAGGGACAATCGCCCTCGGGTCCGTCGCCGCGCGTGCCGTGCGGACCTCCGGCGTCGCCTCCGTCGCGCTGACCGGAGCCGCCACCTGGGGTGTCGTCGGGGGGACTTCACTCGCCCGGGAGGCACGGACCATCGGGCGTGCCCTGGAGGCCGGGGACGTCGAGGCGGCCCGGGCCCGGCTGCCGCATCTGTGCGGGCGGGATCCGCAGGCCCTCGACGCCGACGGTATGGCCCGGGCCGTGGTCGAGTCCGTCGCCGAGAACACCTCCGACGCGGTGGTGGGGGCGCTGGTGTGGGGGGCCGTCGGCGGGGTGCCGGGGCTGCTGGGTTTCCGGGCCGTCAACACGCTGGACGCCATGGTCGGGCACAAGTCGGCCCGGTACCGCCGGTACGGGTGGGCCTCCGCGCGCCTGGACGACCTCGCGGGGTGGCCGGGAGCACGGCTGACCGCCGTACTCGCCGCCCTGGCCGGGCCGGATCCGCGGGGGGCCATGCGGGCCTGGCGGGACGACGCGGCGAAGCATCCGAGTCCCAACGCCGGGCCTGTGGAGGCCTCGTTCGCGGGGGCGCTCGGGGTGCGGCTGGGCGGGACGCTCTCGTACGGCGGGCGGATGGAGCACCGGCCCGTGCTGAACACGCAAGGACGTGCCGTCGGTACGCACGACGTCGAACGGGCCGTGCGGCTCTCGCGGCGGGTCACCTGGCTCGCGCTCGGGGTGTGCGCCGGTGCGCGGCTGCTGAGGAGTGCGCGGTTGCTGAAGAGGGGGAAATGACATGGGCGGTGGTCTTCTCGTCGCCGGTACCACCTCCGACGCCGGCAAGAGCGTCGTGACCGCCGGGATCTGCCGGTGGCTGGTGCGCCAGGGCGTCAAGGTCGCGCCCTTCAAGGCGCAGAACATGTCCCTGAACTCCTTCGTGACGAAGGAGGGGGCCGAGATCGGGCGGGCCCAGGCCATGCAGGCGCAGGCCTGCCGGGTCGAGCCGACCGCGCTGATGAACCCCGTGCTACTCAAGCCCGGTGGCGAGCAGAGCAGTCAGGTCGTGCTGCTGGGCAAGCCGGTCGGCGAGATGAGCGCGCGCGGCTACCACGGCGGGCGGCAGCAGAGGCTGCTCGGGACGGTGCTGGACTGCCTGGAGCAGTTGCGGGGCACGTATGACGCGGTGATCTGTGAGGGGGCCGGTTCTCCCGCCGAGATCAATCTGCGGCGGACGGACATCGTGAACATGGGGATCGCCCGGGGCGCCGGGCTGCCCGTGCTCGTGGTCGGCGACATCGACCGGGGCGGTGTGTTCGCCTCGTTCTTCGGGACGGTGGCGCTGCTGTCGCCCGAGGACCAGCGTTACGTCGCCGGGTTCCTCGTCAACAAGTTCCGCGGGGACGTCTCCCTGCTGGAGCCGGGCCTGGACATGCTGCTCGGCCTCACCGGGCGGCGCACGTACGGCGTACTGCCCTTCCGGCACGGGCTCGGGATCGACGAGGAGGACGGGCTGCGCGTCTCCCTGCGGGGCGCCGTGCGGGAATCCGTCGTCGCCCCGCCCGTCGGCGAGGACGTGCTGCGGGTCGCGGTCTGTGCCGTGCCGCTCATGTCCAACTTCACCGACGTGGACGCCCTGGCCGCCGAACCCGGGGTCGTGGTGCGGTTCGTGGACCGGCCGGAGGAGCTGTCCGACGCCGACCTCGTCATCGTGCCCGGCACCCGCGGGACGGTCCGGGCACTGGAGTGGCTGCGTGAGCGGGGGCTCGCCGAGGCCCTGGTCCGCCGGGCCGCCGAGCAGCGGCCCGTCCTCGGTGTCTGCGGCGGTTTCCAGATCCTCGGCGAGCACATCGAGGACGACGTCGAGAGCCGCCGGGGCCACGTCGACGGGCTCGGGATCCTGCCCGTGCGGGTGCGGTTCGCCCGCGAGAAGACCCTCACCCGGCCGGCGGGGGAAGCCCTCGGCGAGCGGGTGGAGGGCTACGAGATCCATCACGGCGTCGCCGACGTCACCGGGGGAATCCCCTTCCTGGACGGCTGCCGGGTCGGCCAGACCTGGGGCACGCACTGGCACGGCTCACTGGAGTCGGACGGCTTCCGGCGGGCCTTTCTGCGCGAGGTGGCGGCCGCCGCGGGCCGCCGCTTCGTGCCGGCGCCGGACACCTCGTTCGCCGCGCTGCGCGAGGAGCAGCTCGACCGGCTCGGCGACCTGATCGAACAGCACGCGGACACGGACGCGCTGTGGCGGCTCATCGAGTCCGGCGCGCCGCAAGGACTGCCCTTCATTCCACCGGGAGCGCCCGCATGAGCACAGTGTTGTTGTTGTCGACCGCCGACACGGACCTGCTGGCGGCCCGGGCCGCCTCCGGGGCCGACTACCGGATCGGCAATCCGACCCGCGTGGACGTCCAGGAGGAGCTTCCGGCCCTGCTGGACGGGGCCGGCATCGCCGTCGTCCGGCTGCTCGGCGGCAAGCGGGCCTGGGAGGACGGTCTCGCCGCGCTGAAGGCCTCCGGCATCCCCACCGTGCTGCTCGGCGGCGAGGCCGTGCCGGACGCGGAGTTGATGGCCGAGTCGTCCGTCCCGGCCGGTGTCGTGGCCGAGGCGCTGAAGTACCTCGTGGAGGGTGGGCCGGACAACCTCACCGAGCTGGCCCGGTTCCTCTCCGACACCGTGCTGCTGACGGGCGAGGGGTTCGTCGAGCCGCGGAAGATGCCGGAGTTCGGCGTCCACGGCGAGCGCGCCCGGGTGGAGGGCCGTCCGACCGTCGGCGTGCTCTTCTACCGGGCCCACGAGCTGAGCGGCAACACCGCCTTCGTGGACACCCTGTGCGACGCGATCGAGGCACACGGCGCCAACGCGCTGCCGGTGTTCTGCGGTTCGCTGCGCGGGGCGGACGAGGAACTGTACGAGATCCTCGGCCGGGCGGACGCCCTGGTCGCCACCGTCCTCGCCGCCGGCGGCACCCACGCCTCGCAGGCCTCGGCGGGCGGCGACGAGGAGGCCTGGGACATCGGCGCCCTCGCCGAGCTGGACATCCCCGTACTGCAGGGCCTCTGTTTGACCTCCTCGCGGCAGGCCTGGGCGGATTCGGACGCCGCCCTCTCCCCCATGGACGCCGCGATGCAGGTGGCGATCCCGGAGTTCGACGGGCGGCTGATCACCGTGCCGTTCTCCTTCAAGGAGCAGGGCCCGGACGACGTGCCCGTGTACACCGCCGACCCTGAGCGGGCGGCGCGCGTCGCCGGCATCGCCGTACGGCACGCGCGGCTGAAGCACAAGGAGAACGCCGAGAAGAGGCTCGCCCTGGTCTTCACCGCGTACCCGACCAAGCACTCCCGGGTCGGCAACGCGGTCGGGCTCGACACCCCGGCCTCGGCGGTGCGGGTGCTGGACGCGCTGCGGGACGCCGGATACGTCGTCGAGGGGCACCCGGCGGAGGGTGACGAGCTGATCCACCGGCTCATCAGCGCCGGCGGGCACGACGTGGAGTGGCTGACGGAGGAGCAGCTGGCCGCCGCGCCCGCGCGGGTGCCGCTGGCGGACTACCGGGCCTGGTTCGACAAGCTCGACCCGGAGCTGAAGAACGCGATGACCGAGGCGTGGGGCGAGCCGCCGGGCAGCCTCTACGTCGACGGCGACGACATCGTGCTGGCGTCCCTGCAGTTCGGGAACGTCGTCGTGATGATCCAGCCGCCCCGCGGCTTCGGCGAGAACCCGATCGCGATCTACCACGACCCGGACATGCCGCCGTCCCACCACTACATGGCGGCCTACCGCTGGCTGGAGAACAGTTTCGGCGCGGACGCCATCGTGCACATGGGCAAGCACGGCACCATGGAGTGGCTGCCCGGCAAGGGCCTCGGGCTCAGCGGGGGCTGCGCCCCGGACGCGGTCCTCGGGGAGCTGCCGCTGATCTACCCGTTCATCGTCAACGACCCCGGCGAGGGCACCCAGGCCAAGCGGCGCGGGCACGCCACGGTCGTCGACCACCTCGTGCCGCCGATGGCCCGCGCCGACACCTACGGCGACCTGGCCAAGCTGGAGCAGCTCCTCGACGAGTACGCGCTCGTCTCCGACCTGGACCCGGCGAAGGCCCCGACCGTGCGCGCCCAGATCTGGACGCTGGTCAAGGCGGCCGAACTCCACCACGACCTGCATGTCGACGAGCAGCCGGACGACGCCGCGTTCGACGAGTTCGTCATGCACATCGACGGCTACCTGTGCGAGATCAAGGATGTGCAGATCCGCGACGGGCTGCACATCCTGGGCGGCGGGCCGGTGGGTGAGCCGCGTGTCAACCTCGTCCTGGCCGTGCTGCGCGCCTCGCAGGTGTGGGGCGGGCAGGCCAACGCGCTGCCCGGGCTCAGGGCGTCGCTGGCTCAGCACTTCGGGCTGGCGGAGAAGGAGCTGCTGGCCGAGCCCGGGGCCCCGGTGAAGGTGCCCGCCGAGCTGACGGACCTGGTGGACGGCCCGGCCCGCAGCGCCGCCGACGCGATCGACCTGCTGGAGCAGCTGTGCCGGCGGATCGCGGAGGGCATGGAGGAACGCGGCTGGGCGGCCGCCGAGAGCGCGCCCCTGGTCCGGGAGGTCCTCGGCACCGAGCTGCCCGAGGCGGTCGCGGTGGTGAGGTTCGCCTGCACCGAGGTCGTGCCCCGGCTGGAGAAGACCACCGACGAGATCGGGCACATCCTGCGGGCGCTGAACGGCGGCTACGTCCCGGCGGGTCCCTCCGGTTCGCCGACCCGCGGGCTCGTCAACGTCCTGCCGACGGGCCGGAACTTCTACTCCGTCGACCCCAAGGCCATTCCATCCCGGCTGAGCTGGGAGGTCGGGCAGTCGCTCGCGGACTCGCTGGTGCAGCGGTATCTGCAGGACACCGGCGAGTACCCCACGTCCGTGGGCCTGACGGTGTGGGGCACCTCGGCCATGCGCACCCAGGGCGACGACATCGCGGAGATCCTGGCGCTGCTGGGCTGCCGGCCGGTGTGGGACGACGCCTCGCGCCGGGTGACCGGGTTCGAGGTGATCCCCCCGGCGGAGCTCGGCCGGCCGCGCATCGACGTGACGGTCCGCATCTCGGGCTTCTTCCGGGACGCGTTCCCACACGTGGTGGGGCTGATCGACGACGCCGTCCGCGCGGTCGCCGAGCTGGACGAGCCGGCGGAGTCCAACTACGTCCGGGCCCACGCCGACGAGGACACCGCCGAGCACGGCGACCGCCGCCGGGCCACGGCCCGCATCTTCGGCTCCAAGCCGGGGGCGTACGGGGCTGGTCTGCTGCCGCTGATCGACGCCCGCAACTGGCGCTCCGACGCGGACCTCGCCGAGGTGTACGCGGTGTGGGGCGGCTACGCCTACGGCCGGGGGCTCGACGGGCGGGCGGCGCGCGGGGACATGGAGACGGCGTTCAAGCGGATCGCCGTCGCCGCGAAGAACGTCGACACCCGTGAGCACGACCTGGTCGACGCCGACGACTACTTCCAGTACCACGGCGGCATGGTCGCCATGGTGCGGCACCTGACGGGCGCGAGCCCCGAGGCGTACGTCGGTGACTCGGCCACCCCGGACCAGGTGAAGACCCGCACCCTCGGCGAGGAGACGCACCGCGTGTTCCGCGCCCGGGTGGTCAACCCGCGCTGGATGGCGGCCATGCGGCGGCACGGCTACAAGGGCGCCTTCGAGATGGCGGCGACCGTGGACTACCTGTTCGGGTACGACGCCACGGCCGGGGTCGTGGACGACTGGATGTACGAGAAGCTCAGCGCCGAGTACGTCTTCGACCCGGAGAACCGGGACTTCATGAAGAAGTCCAACCCCTGGGCGCTGCGCGGCATCACCGAGCGGCTGCTGGAGGCGGCCGACCGAGGGCTGTGGGCCGAGCCGGACGCGGAGACGCTGGAACGGCTGCGTGCCACCTATCTGGAGCTCGAAGGCGACTTGGAGGGCGACGAGAAGTGACCACTCCCTTTCCGTTCACGGCCGTCGTGGGCCAGGACGACCTGCGGCTCGCGCTGCTGCTGAACGCGGTGTCACCGGCGGTCGGCGGTGTGCTGGTGCGCGGCGAGAAGGGCACGGCCAAGTCGACCGCGGTGCGGGCGCTGTCGGCGCTCATGCCCACGCTGGACGTCGTCTCCGGCTGCCGGTTCTCCTGCGCCCCGGGCTCCCCCGACCCCGGCTGCCCGGACGGGCCGCACGAGGCGGGGGCGTTCGAGACCCGGGCCGCGCGCATGGTCGAACTGCCCGTCGGCGCCTCCGAGGACCGGCTGGTGGGCGCGCTGGACATCGAGCGGGCCCTCTCGGAAGGTGTGAAGGCCTTCGAGCCCGGCCTGCTCGCCGACGCGCACCGCGGGATCCTCTACGTCGACGAGGTCAACCTCCTCCACGACCACCTGGTCGACCTGCTGCTGGACGCCGCCGCGATGGGCGCCTCGTACGTCGAACGCGAGGGCGTCTCCGTGCGGCACGCCGCGCGCTTCCTGCTCGTCGGCACCATGAACCCCGAAGAGGGCGAACTGCGGCCGCAGTTGCTCGACCGGTTCGGGCTGACCGTGGAGGTGGCGGCCTCACGGGAGCCGGACCAGCGGGTGGAGGTCGTCAGGCGACGGCTGGCCTACGACGACGACCCCGGCGGATTCGCCGCGCGCTGGGCCGAGGAGGAGGCCGCCGTACGGGCGCGGATCATCGCCGCTCGGGAGCTGCTGCCGTCCGTGCGGCTGGGCGACGGGGCGCTGCGGCAGATCGCGGCGACCTGTGCGGCCTTCGAGGTCGACGGCATGCGCGCGGACATCGTGATGGCGCGCACCGCCACCGCGCTGGCGGCCTGGGCCGGGCGTACGGACGTGCTCGCCGAGGACGTCCGGCAGGCGGCGCTGCTCGCGCTGCCGCACCGGCGGCGGCGCAACCCCTTCGACGCGCCGGGGCTCGACGAGGACAAGCTGGACGAGACCCTGGAGGAGTTCGGCGGCTCGGACGACGACGATCCGGACCCGGACCCCGGGCCGGACGGGCCCGGCGGGGGCGGCGGACAGCCGGAACCCGACGACGCGCCCCAGGGCGACGGCGACGCCGCGGCCCGGCCCGAGGCCGGTGAGGACGGGCAGCCGCAGCCCTCGGGGGCCGGCGAGCAGTCGGCCGTACGGGCTTCCGAGCCGTTCCGCACCAAGGTGCTGAGCGTGCCCGGGCTCGGCGAGGGCGCCGCCGGGAGGCGTTCGCGGGCCAGGACCGAGCACGGGCGGACGACCGGGGCCCGGCGGCCCCGGGGCGCGCTCACCAAGCTGCACCTGGCGGCGACCGTGCAGGCCGCGGCGCCGCACCAGCGGGCGCGCGGCCGGTCCGGGCCGGGCCTGGTCGTGCGCCGGGACGATCTGCGGCAGGCCACCCGCGAGGGGCGCGAGGGCAATCTCGTGCTGTTCGTGGTGGACGCCTCCGGGTCGATGGCGGCACGGCAGCGGATGAGCGCCGTCAAGGGCGCGGTGCTGTCGCTGCTGCTGGACGCCTACCAGCGGCGCGACAAGGTGGGCCTGGTGACCTTCCGCGGCTCGGGCGCGGACGTCGCGCTGCCGCCGACCTCGTCGGTGGACGCGGCGGCGGCCCGGCTGGAGACGCTGCCGACCGGCGGGCGTACGCCGCTCTCCGCCGGGCTGCTGCGCGCCCACGACGTACTGCGCGTGGAGCGGCTGCGCGATCCCGCGCGGCGGCCCCTGGTCGTGCTGGTGACGGACGGACGGGCCACCGGCGGCCCCGAGCCGGTCGCCCTGGCCGGGCGGGCGGCGCGGCTCTTCGCGGCCGACGGTGTCGCCTCGGTCGTCGTGGACTGCGAGTCGGGGCCGGTACGGCTGGGGCTCGCCGGGCAGCTCGCCGGTGAACTGGGCGGGACCGCCGTGACATTGGACGAGCTGCGGGCGGACAGCATCGCCGGGCTCGTGAAGGACGTGCAGAGGAGGGCCGCGTAATGCCGCAGGGACAGCCGAGTGTGGTGCCGGACGACGGACTGACCACACGGCAGCGCCGGAACCGGCCGCTGGTCGTCGTGCACACGGGCGTCGGCAAGGGCAAGTCCACCGCCGCCTTCGGGCTCGCACTGCGGGCCTGGAACCAGGGGTGGCCGATCGGGGTGTTCCAGTTCGTCAAGTCGGCGAAGTGGAAGGTCGGCGAGGAGAACGCGCTGCGGGTGCTGGGGGCCTCCGGGGAGGGCGGCTCCGTCGACTGGCACAAGATGGGCGAGGGCTGGTCCTGGGTGCAGCGCGACGCCCAGATGGACAACGAGGAGAAGGCCCGGGAGGGCTGGGAGCAGGTCAAGCGGGACCTGGCGGCCGAGACGTACCGGCTGTACGTCCTCGACGAGTTCGCGTACCCGATGCACTGGGGGTGGGTCGACACCGATGAGGTGATCGACGTGCTGCGCAATCGGCCCGGGACCCAGCATGTGGTGATCACCGGGCGGAACGCGCCCCAGAAGCTGGTCGACTTCGCCGACCTCGTGACCGACATGTCCAAGGTCAAGCATCCGATGGACGCGGGCCAGAAGGGCCAGAGGGGCATCGAGTGGTGAGTGTTTCCGTCCCTCGGCTGGTCATCGCCGCGCCCTCCTCGGGCAGCGGCAAGACCACCGTCGCCACGGGGTTGATGGCCGCGTTCGCCGCGCGGGGGCTCGCCGTGTCCCCGCACAAGGTCGGGCCGGACTACATCGACCCCGGGTACCACGCGCTCGCGACCGGGCGGGTGGGGCGGAACCTCGACGCGTACCTGTGCGGGCCCGAGTTGGTCGGGCCGCTGTTCCTGCACGGGGCGCGGGGGTGTGACATCGCCGTCGTCGAGGGCGTGATGGGGCTGTACGACGGGGCCGCGGGCGAGGGTGAGCTCGCGTCGACGGCTCATGTCGCGAAGCTGTTGCGGGCGCCGGTGGTGCTGGTCGTCGACGCGTCGTCGCAGTCGCGGTCGGTGGCGGCGCTGGTGCACGGGTTCGCGTCCTGGGACCCGGAGGTGCGGGTCGGGGGCGTGATCCTGAACAAGGTCGCCTCGGACCGGCACGAGGAGCTGTTGCGGGAGGCGCTGGAGCAGGCCGGCGTGCCGGTGCTCGGGGTGTTGCGGCGGGCTCCGCAGGTGGATACGCCGTCGCGGCATCTGGGGCTGGTGCCGGTCGCCGAGCGGCACGCTGCCGCTGTGGAGGCCGTGGCGGCGATGGCTTCGCAGGTTGCCGCCGGGTGTGATCTGGACGCGTTGGCGGGGCTGGCGCGGAGTGCGGGTGCGTTGTCGTGTGCGGCTTGGGACGTGGCCGGGGTTGTTTCCTCGCCCACCCACCATCCGACACGGTCGGACAAGAAGCAGGACCCGCAGGACGTGGTCGCCGGAGCCGCGCCGGTCGTCGCCGTTGCCGGGGGTGAGGCGTTCACCTTCTCCTACGCCGAGAACACCGAGCTCCTCACCGCCGCCGGGGCGCAAGTCGTGCCCTTCGATCCCCTGCGGGACGAGGAACTCCCGGACGGGACCGCCGGGTTGGTGATCGGGGGCGGGTTTCCCGAGGTATACGCCGCCGAGCTGTCCGCCAACGAACCCCTGCGCAAGGCCGTTGCCGAGCTGGCGAGCAGCGGTGCTCCCGTCGCCGCCGAGTGTGCCGGGCTGCTGTATCTGTGCCGGGAGCTGGACGGGCTGCCGATGTGTGGGGTGCTGGACGCCGGGGCGCGGATGACCGAGCGGCTCACTCTGGGCTACCGGGACGCCGTGGCCGTGGGCGACAGTGTGCTCGCGGCGGCCGGGACCCGGATGCGGGGGCACGAGTTCCACCGGACCGTCGTGGAGCCCGGCTCGGGGACGGAGCCCGCCTGGGGGGTCCGCGGCCCCCGGCCGCGGGTCGAAGGTTTCGTACAACGCGGTGTGCACGCGAGCTATCTGCACACGCACTGGGCGTCCGAGCCCGGTGTGGCCCGTCGGTTCGTGGAGAGGTGCCGGACGTCATGAGCAGCAGGCTGGTCGGAGTCGGGGTGGGGCCCGGGGATCCGGAGCTGGTGACCGTCAAGGGCGTCAACGCCCTGCGGGAGGCCGATGTCGTGGTGGTCCCCGTGATGGACACGGGAGAGCGCGGCCGGGCCGAGGCGACCGTGTTGCACTACGTGCCCGAGGAGAAGGTCGTCCGGGTCGTGTTCGCGCTGAACGAGCGCAGTGACCGGGGGCGGCGCGAGGCCGCCTGGGACGCGGCCGGGGGCCGGGTCGCCGAGTTGCTGCGCCGTCATGCCGCCGTGGCCTTCGCGACCATCGGCGACCCCAACGTGTACTCGACGTTCACGTACCTCGCGCAGACGATCGCCGAGCTGGTGCCGGGGACCGTCGTGGAGACCGTGCCCGGGATCACCGCGATGCAGGACCTCGCCGCCCGGTCGGGCGCCGTGCTGACCGAGGGCACCGAGCCGCTCACGCTGGTGCCCGTCACCGCCGGGGCGGCGGTGCTGAAGGACGCCCTGGCCGGGCCGGGGACCGTGGTCGCCTACAAGTTCGGGCGGCAGGCCCATGAGGTCGCCGAGGCGCTGCGGGAGACCGGGCGGCTCGCCGACGCCGTGTGGGGATCGGCGCTCGGGCTGCCGGAGGAGTCCGTACGTCCGGCCGCCGAGCTCGGCGACACGCCCCTGCCCTATCTGTCGACGCTCATCGCACCCGCCCGGCGCGACGGCGGACGGGGCGGAAAGCTCTGACCCGCCCGTCCCCCACTCCATCCCTGGTCAACCCCCCGTACGAGAGGACCCATCCCATGGCCGACGCCCCCGCCGGCAAAGTGACCTTCGTCGGCGCCGGCCCCGGCGCCGCCGACCTGCTGACGTTCCGCGCCGCGCGCGCCATCGCCGAGGCCGACGTCGTGATCTGGGCGGCCAGTTTGGTCCAGGAGGAGGTCCTGGAGCACGCCCGCGAGGACGCGGAGATCCTCGATTCGGCGACCATGTCCCTGGAGGACGTCGTCGCCGTGTACGAGCGGGCCCGCGGCGAGGGGCTCAAGGTCGCCCGTATCCATTCCGGTGACCCTGCCCTGTGGGGCGGCACACAGGAGCAGGTCGACCGGTGTGCCGAGGTGGGCATCGCGACCGAGATCGTGCCCGGGGTGTCCTCCTTCTCGGCCGTCGCGGCGCTCGCACAGCGCGAGTTGACCATCCCGGAGGTCGCGCAGTCGGTCGTGCTGACCCGGCTCGGTGGCGGCAAGACGCCCATGCCGCCCGGCGAGGAGGTCCGGGAGTTCGCCAAGCACGGCACCACCATGGCGGTGTTCCTCTCCGCCGCCCGCAGCGGTCAGCTCGTGCGGGAGCTGCTGGAGGGCGGCTACCCGACGTCGACCCCGGTCGTGGTGGCGTACCAGGCGACCTGGCCGGAGGAGCTGATCGTGAAGTGCACGATCAGCACGCTGGAGGAGACGGTCAAGGAGCACAAGCTCTGGAAGCACACCCTGTTCCTGGTCGGCCCGGCGCTCGACGCGCACGGCACACGCTCACACCTGTACCACCCGGGTCACTTCCACGGGTACCGCAAGGCCGACCCCGAGGCCCGCAGAGCCCTGCGCGAACGGGGTGCCAGTACATGATCACCGTGGTCGGGACCGGCACCGGGGTCCCGGTGGGCGAGGACGTCCTGGCCGGGGCCGGACTGGTCGTCGGCGGCCGGCGGCATCTGGACGCCGTACGGCTGCCTGAGTCGGCCGAGCGGATCGTGCTCGGGCCGCTGGCGCCCGCACTCGACGCCGTCGAGCGGCATGTCGACACGGGCGGTCGGGTCGTCGTGCTCGCGTCCGGGGACCCGGGGTTCTTCGGGATCGTGCGGGCGCTGGCCGAGCGGTTCGGGCCGGAGCGGCTTCAGGTGCGGCCCGGGGTGTCGTCCGTCGCCGCCGCGTTCGCGCGGATCGGGCTGCCCTGGGACGACGCCGTGGTGGTGAGCGCCCACGGCCGGGACCTGCGCACGGCCGTCAACGTGTGCCGGGCGCAGGCGAAGACGGCCGTGCTGACCGGGCCGGGCGCGGGTCCGGCGGAGCTGGGCGCCGCGTTGCGGGACACGGCGCGAGTGCTGGTCGTCGCCTCCGGGCTCGGTTCGCGGGCGGAGCGCGTGGAGCGGGTGACGCCCGCCGAGGCTGCCACCCGGGACTGGGGTACGGCGGTGAACGTGGTGCTGTGCCTGGACGAGGCGCGGGCGCTCGGCACCGTACGGACGGTCGCGGGTCTTGGGGAGCGGCCCGCGGGCTGGGCCCTGGAGGAGGCGGAGTTCGCCCACCGGGATTCGATGATCACCAAGTTCGAGGTGCGGGCGCTGGCCCTGGCCCGGCTGGGGCCGCGCCCGGGCGACCTGGTGTGGGACGTGGGCGCGGGCTCGGGGTCCGTGGCCGTGGAGTGCGCGCGGCTCGGTGCGGCCGTGACCGCCGTGGAGAAGACCGCGGACGGGGTGGAGCGGGTCCGCGCCAACGCCGCCGCGCACGGTGTGGACCTGCGGGTGGTGCGGGGCGTCGCGCCGGACGTGCTGGCGGATCTCGCCGAGGCCCCGGACGCCGTGTTCGTGGGCGGCGGCGGGCGCGAACTGCCCGCCGTCGTCACGGCCTGCGCGCGGCGTGCCCGGCGCACCGTGGTCGTCGCCATGGCCGCGCTCGACCGGGTACCGGCCGCGCGCGAAGCCCTGACGAAGGCCGGTTTCACCTGCGACGGCGTGCTGCTGCAGTCGTCGCGGCTCGCGCCGCTGCCCGGGGACGTGACCCGGCTCGCGGCGACCAACCCCGTTTTCCTGCTGTGGGGCATCCGGCCTCCGGCAGCTGTCGAAGAAGGAGTCGCTCAGTGATCGGCCTCATTTCCGCCACCGCGGCGGGAGCGGCTGCGCGGGACCGGCTGGCCGCGGCCTGGCCGGACCGCACGCGTGTGTACGAGGGCCCCGTCGGGGACGCCGTACGGGCCGCGTTCGCGCAGTGTGAGCAGCTCGTGTGCTTCCTGGCGACGGGGGCGGTGGTGCGGCTGGTGGCACCGCTGCTGTCCGGCAAGACCGAGGACCCGGGCGTGGTGTGCGTCGACGAGGGCGGGCGGTTCGCCGTGTCCCTGCTGGGCGGGCACGCGGGCGGGGCCAATGAACTGGCCCGCGAGGTGGGCGGGTTGCTGGGTGCCGAGCCGGTCGTGACGACGGCCACGGACGCCGTGGACCTGCCGGGCCTGGACACCCTCGGCCTGCCCGTGGAGGGCGATGTCGCCGGGGTGTCGCGGGCGCTGCTGGACGGCGAGGCGGTGGCGCTGCGGGCCGAGGTGGCCTGGCCGCTGCCGCCGCTGCCGGTGACGGACGAGGGGGCGTACACGATCCGGCTGACCGACCGGCTCGTGGCGGCGGCCGGGCGCGAGGTGGTGCTGCGTCCGCCGACGCTGGTCGTCGGGGTCGGGGCGTCCAGGGGCGCCCCCGTGGAGGAGGTCCTCGGGCTGGTGGAGGACGCCCTGCGGGAGGCCGGGCTGTCCGTGGCGTCCGTCGCCGAGCTGGCCACCGTCGACGCCAAGGCCGGGGAGCCCGGCATCGCCGAGGCCGCGCGGCGGCTGGGCGTGCCCCTGGTGACCTACTCCGCCGGGGAACTGGCCGGGGTCGAGGTGCCCAACCCGTCCGACGCGCCGCTCGCGGCCGTCGGGACCCCGTCCGTGGCGGAGGCCGCCGCGCTCGTCGGCGGGGGCGAACTCCTCGTCCCCAAGCGGAAGTCGGCCGCGAGCCCGGCGATGGCGACCTGTGCCGTCGTGCGGCGGCCGGGGCGCGGGAGGCTCGCGGTGGTCGGGCTCGGGCCGGGCGCCCGGGACCTGCTGACGCCGCGTGCCAAGGCCGAACTGCGGCGGGCCTCCGTGCTCGTGGGGCTCGACCAGTACGTCGACCAGATCCGTGACCTGCTGCGGCCCGGCACCCGGATCCTGGAGTCGGGGCTCGGCGCCGAGGAGGAGCGGGCGCGCACGGCGGTCGAGGAGGCCCGTGCGGGGCAGGCCGTCGCGCTGATCGGCAGCGGGGACGCGGGCGTCTACGCCATGGCCTCCCCCGCGCTGGCCGAGGCCTCCGACGACATCGACGTGGTCGGGGTGCCCGGCGTGACGGCGGCGCTCGCGGCCGGCGCGATCCTGGGCGCCCCGCTGGGCCACGATCACGTGTCCATCAGCCTGTCCGACCTGCACACGCCGTGGGAGGTCATCGAGCGGCGGGTACGGGCGGCGGCCGAGGCCGACATCGTGGTCACCTTCTACAACCCGCGTTCACGCGGCCGCGACTGGCAGCTCCCCAAGGCGCTGGGCATCCTCGCCGAGCACCGGACGCCGGCCACGCCGGTCGGTGTCGTACGCAACGCCTCACGGCCGGACGAGTCCAGCCGGCTCACCACGCTGGGCGCGCTCGACCCGGCGACGGTCGACATGATGACGGTCGTGACCGTGGGCAACACGGCGACCCGGGACATCGCGGGGCGCATGGTGACCCCGCGTGGCTACCGCTGGCAGGGAGCACGGGAGGGCGCCGAGTGAACCGCGTCGTTCATCCGATCGAGGAGGAGTCCTACCGGCGGCTGCGCGCCCGGCTGGACACCTCGCACTTCCCGCCGCTGACCCGGGCGGTCGTGGAGCGGGTCATCCACTCCGCCGCCGACCTCGACTACGCCGCCGACCTCGTCATGGCCGAGGCGGACCTGGAGAAGGCGCACGCGGCGCTGCACGCCGGGGCGCCCGTGGTCGTGGACGTGGAGATGGTCGGGGCCGGGATCACCCGGCGCGAGACCGTCTGCCGTCTGAAGGACGCCGTGGCCGGGCCGGGACTGACCCGTTCCGCGCACGCGATCCGGCTCGCCCACGAGCAGGTCGGCCCCGGCGCCCTCTGGGTGATCGGCAACGCGCCGACCGCGCTGGAGGAACTGCTGACGCTCGACGCCGACCCCGCGCTCGTCATCGGACTGCCCGTCGGTTTCGTCGGAGCCGTCGAATCGAAGGCCGCGCTGCGCGAGAGCGGACTGCCCGCCGTGAGCAACGTGTCCGAGAAGGGCGGGTCGGCGGTCGCCGCCGCCGCGCTCAACGCCCTGCTGTACCACCCCACTTCCGCCAAGGAGAACCTGTGACCACCCCGCCCGCCCTGCTCATCGCCGGCCACGGCACCCGGGACGACGCCGGAGCCGAGGCGTTCCGCGACTTCGTACGGCGGCTGGGCGCCCGGCATCCCGAACTGCCCGTCGCGGGCGGCTTCATCGAGCTGTCCCCGCCGCCGCTGGGCGAGGCCGTCACCGAGCTGGTGGAGCAGGGCGTACGGCGGTTCGCCGCCGTCCCGCTGATGCTGGTGTCCGCCGGGCACGCCAAGGGCGACATCCCGGCGGCCCTGGCCCGCGAGAAGGAGCGGCACCCCGGCATCTCCTACGCCTACGGGCGTCCGCTCGGCCCGCATCCGGCGCTGCTGAACGTGCTGGAGCGGCGGCTGGACGAGGCCCTGGGGTCGGCGGGCCGCACGCCCGGGGACCGGGCCGACGTGACGGTGCTGCTGGTGGGGCGCGGCTCCACGGACCCGGACGCCAACGCCGAGGTGCACAAGGCGGCCCGGCTGCTGTGGGAGGGGCGCGGGTACGCGGGTGTCGAGACGGCGTTCGTGTCGCTGGCGGCGCCGGACGTGCCGAGCGGGCTCGACCGCTGTGTGCGGCTGGGCGCCCGCCGGATCGTGGTCCTGCCCTATTTCCTGTTCACGGGCATCCTGCCGGACCGGGTGCGGCACCAGACGGAGGGCTGGGCGGCCGCGCACCCGGAGGCCGAGGTGCTCTCGGCCGACGTCATCGGGCCGGAGCCGGAGCTGCTGGACCTGGTGTGGGAGCGGTACGAGGAGGCCGTCAAGGGCGATCTGCGGATGAACTGCGACTCGTGCGTGTACCGCATCGCGCTGCCGGGCTTCGAGGACAAGGTGGGCATGCCGCAGCAGCCGCACTTCCACCCGGACGACGACGACCACCACCATGGTCACGGTCACGGGCACCATCACGGCGCTCACTCGCATGCGCACTGAGGACGGGCACGACCTGCGCCACCACGGGGACGCGGAGGTGCGGGACGACGGCGGCTCGCTCGTCGACCTCGCCGTGAACGTCCGCGCGGACACGCCGCCGGTCTGGCTGCGGGAGCACATCGCCGCGTCCCTGGGCGGGCTCGCGGCCTACCCGGACGGGCGTGCCGCGCGGGCGGCGGTGGCCGCGCGGCATGGGCTGCCGGTGGAGCGGGTGCTGCTGACGGCGGGTGCGGCGGAGGCGTTCGTGCTGCTGGCGCGGGCGTTGAAGGTGCGGCGGCCGGTCGTCGTCCACCCCCAGTTCACGGAGCCGGAGGCGGCGCTGCGGGACGCGGGGCACACGGTCGGCCGGGTGCTGCTGCGGGAGGAGGACGGTTTCCGGCTGGACCCGGCGGCCGTCCCCGAGGACGCGGACCTGGTGGTGATCGGCAACCCGACGAACCCGACGTCGGTGCTGCACCCGGCGGACGTGATCGCCGGACTCGCCCGGCCCGGGCGGGTGCTGGTGGTGGACGAGGCGTTCATGGACGCGGTGCCGGGCGAGCGCGAGGCCCTGGCCGGGCGCGTGGACGTGTCCGGCCTCGTGGTGCTGCGCAGCCTGACGAAGACGTGGGGGCTGGCAGGGCTGCGGATCGGGTACGTGCTGGCGGCGCCGGAGACCGTCGAGGACCTTCAGCGGGCGCAGCCGCTGTGGCCGGTGTCGAGCCCGGCGCTGGCCGCGGCCGAGGCGTGCGTGGGGCCGCGTGCGGTGGCGGAGGCGGCCCACGCGGCACACCGCATCGCCGCGGACCGCGCCCACCTGCTGGCGGGCCTCGCCCGCTTCACCCCGGCCGGCCTGCGGGTGGCCGGACCCGCGCAGGGCCCGTTCGTCCTGGTCCGCGTCGAGCGGGCGTCCGCGGTCCGCCGGCGCCTGCGCGAACTCGGCTACGCCGTGCGGCGCGGGGACACCTTCCCCGGCCTGGACGGACAGTGGCTGCGCCTGGCGGTGCGAGACCGCGGAACCACCGACGGGTTTCTGCGAGCGCTGGAGCGGGCGCTGACGGACTGACGCCTCACCCGCCGGCGTGCCCGGCCGTCACCGGCTCGGCGGGGATGCCCTCCCGGGGGCGGCGGGCGAGCAGGACGCTGGTGACGGCGACCCACAGGCCGGCGGCCATGAAGGCGAAGAAGCCCGCCCAGGGGATGAAGATCAGCACGCCGATGACGACCGCGGCCCAGGCCAGCCAGCGAGGCAGGGGGCTGACCGCGGCGCGGACGGTGGCCAGGCCCGTGCCCAGCAGCATGATGCCCATGCCGCCGACGAACGGGATGAAGAAGTCCTCGTTCAGGGCGTTGAGGGCCTGCAGCGCGGGCCCTGATGCCGTCGGCTCGTCGGCGAGGTCCACCAGGGCCAGGGTGAACGCCGACCCGGCCAGGAAACCGAGGGCGAGCAGCAGCCCGCCGCCGAGAACCACCCGGTGCAGCCAGCCGCCCGCGGCCGGGACGTCCCGGACGACGTGGGCCAGGTGGGCGGCGAAGAAGACGAAGAAGACCGCCGCCAGCACCAGCAGGTACAGGCTCGCTCCGGTCTGCCCCTGGTGGTCCTCGTAGAACGCCCTGACCTGTGGACCGGTGGCGTCGTAGCCGGGGGTGTCGCCGAACAGCAGGAAGCCGACGAGCGTCAGGACGACCGCCACCAGTCCGCTCAGAGGTGCGATGCGCATGGAGTCCTCCTGCCGGCAGGGTCCTCCCCCTGTGACTCCCACGCTCGCAGAGGTGGCCGGGCCCCGCCATCCGGCCCCGGATCGCCGGTGGGTCAGCCCCGGCGGCGGGCCAGGGCCACCGCTCCCCCGCCCGCCGCGAGCAGGGCGATCGCGGCGCCCACGACGTACGGCGTGGTCGGGCTGCCGCCCGTGTCGGCCAGGTCCGCCTCGGCGGGTTCGCCCTGCGGCTCGACGCCGGCGGGCGGGGCGGACGGCTCGGCCGGGGGCTGTGCCGCCGCCTCGGGCCGGGGGGTCTCGCAGGTCGCCTCGGCCAGGGTGACGGTGCCGTCGACCTCCGCGACGTTCAGCTTCAACGGGTTGACGGACACCTTGAGTTCGAGGGCGGTGGCGGCGGCCGTACGGGCCGTGGTCCGGGTGCTGGACAGGTCCAGGCGCACGTCGCCGACGCCCGGCACCCTGACGTCCGTCGGGCCGCCGGCGGTCAGGGTCACGCGTTTGCCGAGCACGGTCACCGAGCCGGGCAGGCCGGTCGTGGCGACCGGCTTCTTCCCGGCCTCGCAGGTGGCCTTGGCCGTGACCTGGTCGACCTCGATCAGTGACAGCAGCGGCAGGCCGGGGACGTGGAGGCGGGCGTGGGCCAGGGTGGTGGTTCCCTCGGCCTTCGTGGCGCTCGACGTGGCTCTCGCCTCGGCGACCTCCGCGCGCAGCACGGTGAAGGGCCGGCCGTCGTCCACCGCGTCGAGGGTGGCCGTCAGCGTGGTCTTCTCGGCGCTCCGCGGGGCCTGGACGTCGTTGAGGGAGACGGCGAGGGGGACGTTCACCGACTTGTTCAGCAGGGAGACGTCCAGGCCGGTGCGCAGGACGACGGCGCTCGCGCGGCCGTGGTCGCCGGTGGCGTGCGCCGGGCTCACGCCGGTCAGTGCCACGGGCCCGGCGGCGAGGGCCGTGGCGGTCGCGACGGTCGCCAGCCGGCGTGCGGGCATGCGGAAGGAAGGGCTGTTCACGGTGGGGACTCCAGGGGAGACAGGCTCGGGACCCGGAAAGAATCGCCGCACCGCGCGTATCGCGTCAGCGATCTGACGCCGCTTCACTCCAACGTGGCGATATCGAGGATCCATTCGAATCCCCCGGCACACGCGTTCCCCGGCGTCACCCTCACGGCCGCAAGCCCCGCCGTTCGGACCACGGAGAGGCCCTGCCCGACCACGGCCCTACCCGACCACGCGCCCGTTCAGCACCACCCGGCGGGGCGACGCCAGCACCCGTACGTCGGCCCGCGGGTCCTCGTCGTAGACGACGAGGTCGGCCGGGGCGCCCTCGTCCAGGCCGGGGCGGCCGAGCCAGGTGCGGGCCGTCCAGGTGCCCGCGGCGAGGGCCTCGACGGACGGGATGCCGGCGGTGACGAGTTCACCGACCTCGGCCGCGGCCAGGCCGTGCGCCAGGCCGCCGCCGGCGTCGGTGCCGACGAAGACGGGGATCCCGGCGTCGTAGGCGGCCCGCACGGTGTCGTAACGCCTTTCGTGGAGCCTGCGCATATGGGCCGACCAGCGGGGGAACCGGGCTTCGCCGCCGTCCGCGAGCTGCGGGAAGGTGGCGATGTTGACCAGGGTCGGCACGATGGCGACGCCGCGTTCGGCGAACAGCGGGATGAGGTCCTCGGTCAGGCCCGTCGCGTGTTCGATGCAGTCGATGCCCGCCTCGACGAGGTCCTTGAGGGAGTCCTCCGAGAAGCAGTGCGCGGTCACGCGCGCGCCCAGGCGGTGGGCCTCGGCGATCGCCGCCTCGACGGCCTCGCGGGGCCAGCAGGCCGACAGGTCGCCGAGGTCGCGGTCGATCCAGTCGCCGACCAGCTTGACCCAGCCGTCGCCGCGCCGGGCCTCCTGGGCCACGTAGGCGACCAGGTCCTCCGGCTCGATCTCCCAGGCGTAGTTGCGGATGTAGCGGCGGGTGCGGGCGATGTGCCGCCCGGCCCGGATGATCTTCGGCAGGTCCTCGCGGTCGTCGATCCAGCGGGTGTCGGAGGGGGAGCCGGCGTCGCGGATGAGCAGCGTGCCCGCGTCCCGGTCGGTCAGCGCCTGCTTCTCGGCGACGTCCTCGGGAACAGGGCCGTGCCGGTCGAGTCCGACGTGGCAGTGCGCGTCGACGAGGCCGGGCAGGGCCCAGCCGACGACCGTGCGGATGTCGCGGGCGCCGGCGGGACGGTCGTAGGAGATGCGGCCGTCGACCACCCACAGGTCGTCCCGGACGTCCTCGGGCCCGACGAGCACCCGTCCCTTCACGTGCAGCACCGTGCGATCGCTCATGCACCGCACCTTAGTGAGCCGGCCGCCGGGCATCGACGGGGGCCGGTGTCCGCGGGACGTGCCGCGCAGGGGCGCGAGGGCCGCCGGTTACCCTCGATGCGATCGAACCTGCTGTGAGTGAAGAGAGCACTGCCGTGACGCATCCGTTTCTGGACCTGGCCCCGCTCGGCGCGGACCGCTTCGCCGCGATCGAGGACCGTGTGGCGCGGCTGCTGAGCACCGGGCAGGACGTCGTGATCATGCAGGGCGAGGCGCTGCTGCCGCTGGAGGGCGCGATCCGCGCCGCGGCCGGTCCGGGCACGACGGCGCTGAACGTCATCACGGGGCCGTACGGGCAGACGTTCGGCGACTGGCTGCGGGACTGCGGCGCCACGGTGATCGACCTGGCGGTGCCCTTCCACACGGCGGCCACGGCCGAGCAGATCCGCGCGGCCCTCGCCGCACACCCGCAGATCGACTTCGTGTCCATGGTGCACGCGGAGGCGGCGACCGGCAACACCAACCCCGTCGCGGAGATCGGCGAGGTCGTACGGGCGCACGGGGCGCTGTTCTACCTGGACGCCGTGGCGTCGATCGGGGCCGAGCCGGTGCTGCCGGACGCGTGGGGCGTGGACCTGTGCGTGATCGGGGCGCAGAAGGCGATGGGCGGTCCGGCCGGAGTGTCGGCGGTGTCGGTGAGCGAGCGGGCCTGGGCCCGGATGGCGGCGAACCCCAACGCTCCGCGCCGGTCGTATCTGTCGCTCCTCGACTGGAAGGAGCGGTGGATCGACGGCGGCCGCAGGGCGCTGCTGCATGCGCCGGCGCAGCTGGAGA
Source organism: Streptomyces hawaiiensis (assembly GCF_004803895.1). NCBI lineage: Bacteria > Bacillati > Actinomycetota > Actinomycetes > Kitasatosporales > Streptomycetaceae > Streptomyces > Streptomyces hawaiiensis. The sequence continues at coordinate 2,099,589 of NZ_CP021978.1, forward strand.
TGCTGGCCCTGGAGGCCTGTGTGGAGCGGATCGAGGCGGCGGGGCCGCAGGCCGTGATGGCCCGGCACGCGTCCGCCGCGGCGGCGACCCGGGCCGGGGCGGTCGCGCTCGGTGGCGGGCTGGAGCCGTACGTGTACGAGGCGCGGGACGCGGCGCCCGTCGCCACGACGCTGCGGGCGCCGTCCGGGGTGGTGGCGTCGGAACTGGTCCGGCGGGCGCTGGAAGCGGATCCGGCGGTGCCGCTGGCCGCGGGCGGGGGTGCGCTGGCCAAGGAGATGATCCGGGTCAACCACTACGGCGCGGAGGCGACGCCCGGGGCTGTGCGGGCGAGCCTGGCGGCGCTGGGGGCGGCACTGTCCGAGGCGGGTCTGCCGGTCGACGTGCAGGGGGCACTGCGGGCCGCCGAGGAGGCGTGGCGGTAGTCCTCGGCCGAGATGCGCCGGGGCACCGTTGTCAGTGCCCCGTGCCAAGCTCCGCGTATGACCGCTGACACACCTGACACCCCGGCCCTCCCCGACGGCCGCCCCGTGCCCCGCCTCACCGGTGACGAGCGGGCCATGCTCGAGAGCTGGCTGGACTTCCACCGGGCCACGCTGGAGCTGAAGTGCGCCGGTCTGGACGACGCGCAGGCGCGGATCGCGGCGGCCGAGCCGTCGTCGCTGACCCTGCTCGGGCTGGTGCAGCACCTCGCCGAGGTCGAGCGGAACTGGTTCCAGCGGGTGGCCGGCGGGCTCACCGCACCGCCCGTGTTCGAGGACCCGACCGGCTATGCGCTGGATCCGGCGCGGGGGCTCGACGAGGCGCTCGGGATCTGGCGGCGGGAGATCGCCCGGGGGCGGGAGCTGTGCGCCGGGCTGCCGCTGGACCACATCGGGCGGGTCGCCGAGGGGCCGGTGCCCGGGATGGAGGTCAGCCTGCGCTGGGTGCTCATCCACATGATCGAGGAGTACGCACGGCACAACGGTCACGCCGATCTCCTGCGGGAACGCATCGACGGAGCGACGGGGGCCTGAATTCCATGCGCTTTCCGCGATATCTCACATGTAAGATGGCACACAATTAAGAATTCTTTCAAGAACAGCTTCCCGTATTCTTCTGCCCGCTTTTCCTGTTCCTAAACACGCAGATTTTGCGGACACTCGGAGGGGAAATCCTGACAGCCCTCTCGGGGCTTACACGGCTGTGACGCGTTACACACTGTGACCATTTTGCCCGGTAATTCCCAGGCAATATCGGGCATATCGCCACCTCAGTACATGAACCTTCGCGCTCGCGCGATAACACAGACGTGGCCCATATGTAACCCCGATCGACGATGCGATTTTGAATTTGGCTGGGTAAGTTGAATTCACATGACTGCCGTACAAGCAGATCCGCAAATCGACCGCCCCACGGTGGCTGACGGAGCCGCACTCTGGCGGATGGCGAAGGACTCGAAGGTTCTCGACCTGAACTCGTCCTACAGCTATCTGCTGTGGTGCCGGGACTTCGCCGCCACATCGGCCGTCGCCCGTGACGAGCACGGCGAGCCGATGGGTTTCATCACCGGGTACGTGCGGCCGGACAGCCCGCGCACCCTGCTGGTCTGGCAGGTGGCGGTGGACGAGGCCCACCGCGGGCGTGGACTGGCCGCCGCGCTGCTCGACGGCCTCGTCGCACGGACCGCGGCCGAGCGCGGGGTGACGACGGTGGAGACCACCATCACCCCGGGCAACACCGCCTCGGAGCGCCTGTTCACTTCGTTCGCCGAGCGTCACGGCGCGCGGCTGGAGCGCGAGGTGCTGTTCGACGCGGGCCTGTTCCCCGACGGGCCGCACGACGCAGAGGTGCTGTACCGCATCGGCCCGCTGCCCCACTGAGACTTCCCGCCCCACCCCACTCCCGCAGACTTCCCCACGTACCGAGGAGCGATTCGTCGTGACCATCACCCAGCCCGACCTGAGCGTCTTCGAGACCGTCGAGTCCGAGGTGCGCAGCTACTGCCGCGGCTGGCCCACCGTCTTCGACCGTGCGGTGGGCAGCCGCATGTACGACGAGGACGGCCATGAGTACCTCGACTTCTTCGCCGGAGCCGGGTCACTGAACTACGGGCACAACAACCCCGTGCTGAAACGCGCGCTGATCGACTACCTGGAGCGGGACGGCGTCACGCACGGGCTCGACATGTCGACCACCGCCAAGCGCACGTTCCTGGAGGCCGTCCAGAATCTGCTGCTGCGCCCGCGGGACCTGCCGTACAAGGTCATGTTCCCCGGCCCGACCGGCACCAACGCCGTGGAGGCCGCGCTGAAGCTGGCGCGCAAGGTGAAGGGGCGCGAGTCGATCGTGTCCTTCACCAACGCCTTCCACGGCATGTCGCTGGGCTCGCTGGCCGTGACCGGCAACGCCTTCAAGCGGGCCGGCGCCGGGATCCCGCTGGTGCACGGCACCCCGATGCCGTTCGACAACTACTTCGACGGCACGGTCGAGGACTTCCTGTGGTTCGAGCGGCTCCTGGAGGACCAGGGCTCGGGCCTCAACAAGCCCGCCGCCGTGATCGTCGAGACCGTGCAGGGCGAGGGCGGCATCAACGTGGCCCGGCCCGAGTGGCTGCGCGCCCTGTCCGAGCTGTGCGAGCGGCAGGACATGCTGCTGATCGTCGACGACATCCAGATGGGCTGCGGCCGTACCGGCGCGTTCTTCTCCTTCGAGGAGGCGGGCATCACGCCGGACATCGTCACCGTCTCCAAGTCGATCAGCGGCTACGGCCTGCCCATGTCGCTGTGCCTGTTCAAGCCCGAGCTGGACGTCTGGGAGCCCGGCGAGCACAACGGCACCTTCCGCGGCAACAACCCCGCGTTCGTCACGGCCACCGCGGCCCTGGAGACGTACTGGGCCGACGGTTCCGCGATGGAGAAGCAGACCCGCAAGCGCGGCGAGCAGGTCGAGCAGGCCCTGATCTCCATCACCGAGGAGAACCTGGCCGACGTGAAGGAGTACCGGGGCCGCGGCCTGGTGTGGGGCATGGAGTTCCACGACAAGGCGCGCGCCGGCAAGGTCGCCCAGCGCGCCTTCGAGCTCGGACTGCTCATCGAGACGTCCGGTCCGGAGAGCGAGGTCGTGAAGCTGCTTCCCGCCCTCACCATCACGCCGGAGGAACTGGACGAGGGCCTGAGCACGCTGGCCCGCGCCGTCCGAGAGACCGCCTGACCAACCGAGCACCACTCATCTAGGAGGCATCGCAGCACCGTGATTGTCCGTTCGTTCAAGGAGATCGAAGGTACCGACCGGCACGTGAAGGCCGCGTCCGGTACGTGGGAGAGCAAGCGCATCGTCCTCGCCAAGGAGAAGGTCGGTTTCTCCCTGCACGAGACGGTCCTGTACGCGGGTACGGAGACGTCGATGTGGTACGCGAACCACATCGAGGCCGTCGTCTGTGTGGAGGGCGAGGCCGAGCTGACCGACCACGAGACCGGGCAGAAGCACACCATCACGCCCGGCACCATGTACCTCCTGGACGGGCACGAGAGGCACACGCTGCGGGTCAAGCAGGACTTCCGCTGCCTCTGCGTGTTCAACCCGCCCGTGACCGGACGGGAGGACCACGACGAGAACGGCGTCTACCCGCTGCTCACCGAGGAGGTGTGACGTTTCCATGACCGCCACCACCGAGACCACCACCGGTATCCCGGACCTCTATCCCAGTCGCGGTGCCGCCGAGGCACTGACCCCGCGCCAGGACCCGGTCGTCTGGGGCGCACCCGACGCCCCGGGCCCGGTCGCCCCGGCCGACCTGCTGTCCTTCGAGCGTGACGGCTTCCTGGCCATCGACGAGCTCATCACCGAGGACGAGGTCGCGGTCTACCGCAACGAGCTGAACCGGCTGGTGAACGACCCGGACATGCGGGCCGACGAGCGGTCGATCGTCGAGCCGACGTCCAAGGAGATCCGCACGGTCTTCGAGGTGCACAAGATCAGCGAGGTGTTCGCCCGGCTGGTCCGCGACGAGCGGGTCGTCGGACGGGCGCGGCAGATCCTCGGCTCGGACGTGTACGTCCACCAGTCGCGGATCAACGTCAAGCCGGGGTTCGGCGCCAGTGGCTTCTACTGGCACTCGGACTTCGAGACGTGGCACGCCGAGGACGGCCTGCCGCGGATGCGCACGGTGTCGGTCTCGATCGCGCTGACCGAGAACTACGACACCAACGGCGGACTCATGATCATGCCGGGGTCGCACAAGACGTTCCTCGGGTGTGCGGGGGAAACGCCGAAGGACAACTACAAGAAGTCGCTGCAGATGCAGGACGCGGGCACGCCCTCCGACGAGGCGCTCACCCAGATGGCCACGCAGCACGGCATCAAGTTGTTCACGGGCAAGGCGGGGTCGGCGACCTGGTTCGACTGCAACGCCATGCACGGTTCCGGCGACAACATCACGCCGTTCCCGCGCAGCAACGTGTTCATCGTGTTCAACAGCGTGGAGAACACGGCGGTGGAACCGTTCGCGGCTCCGGTGCGACGGCCGGAGTTCATCGGGGCGCGGGACTTCACGCCGGTGAAGTGACCGTGTGACAGAGCTGCCGGGTGGGGCCTCCTCGTGTGGGACGGGAGGCCCCGCCCGGTTTTGTCATGCCGACAGGACCTCCAGGAGGCGGTCGACGTCCGCCGGGGTGTTGTAGAGGTGGAACGCGGCCCGCAGGTTCCCGGCCCGGTTCGAGACCTCGATGCCCGCCCGGCTCAGTTCGTCCTGCCGGTGGCCCAGCCCCGGCACCGACACGATCGCCGAGCCGGGTGCGGGCACCGGCTCGTGGCCCAGCCCGGCGAGCCCGGCGCGGAAGCGGTCCGCGAGGCCGACGTCGTGGGCGTGCACGACGTCGACGCCGATCTCCTCCAGCAGCTCCAGTGAGGCGCGCAGCCCCGCGTAGGTGAAGAGGGCGGGACTGACGTCGAACCGCCGCGCGGAGTGGGCGAGTTCCTCGACGGGGCCGTAGCAGCTGTCCCAGGGGCGTTCCCCGGCGACCCAGCCGGCGAGCAGCGGTGTGAGCCCGCCGAAGTCCTGCGGGGCGACGAAGAACGAGGCCCCGTGCGGGCCCAGGAGCCACTTGAATCCGACGGCGGCCAGGAAACCGTCGGCGTCGGCCTCCATCGGCAGCCAGCCGGCCGACTGGGAGGCGTCGACATAGGTGCGGGCGCCGTGCGCCCGGGCCGCCTCGCGCACCGCGGGCAGATCGGCGAGGCGGCCGTCGGCGGACTGGGCGGCGCTGACCGCGACGAGCGCGGTGCCGGGGCGGACCGACTCGGCGAGCCGTTCCAGGGGCACGGCACGCACCTTGAGGTCGCCGCGCACATGGAACGGGTTCACCAGCGACGCGAAGTCGCCCTCCGCCGTGAGGACTTCGGCGCCGGCGGGCAGCGAGGCGGCGATCAGCCCGCCGTACTCGGCGACCGACGCCCCGGTCGCGACGCGCTCGGCCGGAACGCCGGCCAGCCGCGCGAAGGCGGCGCGGGCGGCCTCCACGTCCTCGTACAGGGGACCCAGGGGCGCGCCCTCGGCGCGCATCCGCACCGCCTGCTGGACAGCGCTGACGGTGCGGGCGGGCAGGAGCCCGTTGCTCGCGGTGTTGAGGAAGGTCTGCTTCGGGGTGAACTCGGCACGGACGAGGTTCTCGAAGGTCTCCATGGGACCACTGTGCGTCCCCTGGATCTCCCCGTCCATGGCCGGTTTCTGTATGACGCCGCCAAGGAGCGCTTATGCATGCGCTCCGAGCTGGGCGTTTCAGTGCTGGGGCACGGCGCAGCCGTCCGGGCCGCAGGCGTCCACGCCGTCGACGCCGTCGACGATCTTCAGGGGCGGTCGCTCGCCGTACGCCTGGGTCAGGGCCTGGGCGAAGACCTCGGCGGGCTGGGCGCCGGAGACGCCGTACTTGCGGTCGAGGACGAAGAACGGCACGCCGCTCGCCCCGAGCTGCGCGGCCTCGCGCTCGTCGGCGCGGACCTCGTCGGCGTACGCACCCGGGTCGGCGAGCACCGCGCGCACGGCCTCAGCGTCCAGCCCGGCGGCCGAGGCGAGCTCCACCAGCAGCTCGTCGTCGTCGAAGACGGAGCGCTCCTCCGCGAAGTTGGCCCGGTACAGCAGGTCGAGGAGCTGCTCCTGGCGGCCCTGCTCCTTGGCGAAGTGGAGCAGGCGGTGCATGTCGAAGGTGCTGCCGTGGTCGCGGCCCCGGGTGCGGTAGTCGAGCCCCTCGGCGGCGGCCTGGGCCCCCAGGTTGTCCTCCCCGGCCTCGGCCTGGGCGGCGCTCATCCCGTACTTCTTGGTGAGCATCGTGATCACGGGCTGGATGTCGTCCTTGGCGCGGCCCGGATCCAGCTCGAAGGAGCGGTGCACCACCTCGACCTCGTCGCGGTACGGGAAGTCCCGCAGCGCCTTCTCGAAGCGGGCTTTGCCCACGTAGCACCAGGGGCAGGCGATGTCGCTCCAGATCTCGACGCGCATGTCTCGGCTCTCTCCAGGTCGTACGGGTTCGGAGACTCTCTCCACCAAGTGCATGAACGTTCAAGCAGCGGACTTCATTCCCCGGCCAGGGCGAACCGCATCCGCAGGTGGTGATGGGCCGGCCCGGCCGGCTCCGGGACCCATCCCTGCCGCCGGTAGAACCCCTGCGCCCGCCGGTTGTCCACGTGCACCTCGAGCACGGCCGTACGCCTGCCGTCGGCCTGCCACTCCTCGACGCAGGCCGCGTGCAGCACGGTGCCGACGCCGGCGCGCCAGTGGTCGGGGTCGACGTGGAACTGGAACAGCTTCACCGTGTCCGCCGGGCCGCCTTCGGGGGTGCGGAAGGAGGCCAGGCCGATGATGCGGCCCGCCTCCACGACGCACAGCACACGGCCGTCCGGCCGGGTGAGGGCGCTGCGCCAGGAGGCGGTCCAGTCGGTACCGTCCTGCGGCACTCCGCCGGGGTAGTACGTCGCCCTGGCCCGGGCGTGCAGCGCGACCACGTCCGCCACCTCGGCGGGCAGGACGGTACGGATCACACGGTCTGAGGTCACTCGGTCCCTGATCATGGAATCGATGACGTGCTCGGGCCGGGAAACGGTTCCCGGCGCGGCCTCAGCCGCCGTCGCGCAGATCGTTCGGCCAGGACGCCCTGAACTCGATGTGGTCGTACGTCACCACGCAGCCCTCCCCCATCGGGGACTGGGTCATGAAGCCGACCAGGGCCGCGTCCGTCTCCTTCTCGGCGCCGAGGGTGAAGAGGCGGACGAAGGTCCAGCGTTCGCCGTCGCGGGAGGCGTGGAAGGCGAAGGCGCGGCCGGTGCGGCTGACCCGGAGCCAGACGGAACTGCCGTCCACGGTGAAGGAGTTGGCGTCGTCGGAGTGGCCCCGGGTCACCACCGTGCAGACGGTGGGGACGTCCGGGGAGTACTCCAGGCAGAGCTTGGCCCAGGCCCGCTCCCCCACGTGGACGTAGAGCACCCCGGCGTCGAAGGCCGCGCCGAACCCGACGGTGACCTTCGCGATCAGCTGGAAGTCGCCCTCCGGCGCCCCGAGCAGCCGAGGCGCGTCGGAAGCGGGGTCCAGCCCCTCACCGGTGGGCGGAACGAACCGATCCTGCCGCGGCCCGGCCCACCCGGTGAGCACGCCACCCTCGTAGGACCACTGCGCCTCGGGCCCGTACGCACGCAGGAGGAACGGAAGTTCGGGAAGTTCGAGATCCATTCAACCGAGTCTTCCAGCTCCGCCCCCCAGGGGCGCGGGGAACTGCGCGACAGGCCACAACGGACCGGCACCCCGCAGCTCACCGCACCCCGGCGGCGCTATCGCTCCAAACGCCCGTTGAACCGCCGCGGCAGCCCCAGCGGGTTGTCGTCCCGCAGCTCCGCCGGCAGCAACGCCTCAGGCGTGTTCTGATACGCGACCGGCCGCATCCACCGCTCGATCGCCGTCCCACCGACCGACGTCGACGTGGACGTCGTGGCCGGGTACGGACCACCGTGATGCTGAGCCGGCGCGACGGCGACCCCCGTCGGCCAGCCGTTCACCAGCACGCGCCCGGCCAGCGGCGTCAGCTCCGCGAGGATCTCGGCGCCGCGGCCCTGCCCCGCCGCTTCCTCCTCGGACAACTGCACCGTCGCCGTCAGGTTGCCCGGCAGCCGCGACAGCACCGCCTTCACCTCGGTCTCGTCCTCGTAGCGGGCCACCACGGTGACCGGCCCGAAGCACTCCTCCAGGAGCAGGTCGTGCTCGCCCTCCGCCGCCAGCCTGCTCGCCGGCACCGTGAGGAAGCCCGCGCTGACGGTGTGCTCGCCGCCCGCGCCCGGGGTGACCGGGGAGTCGACGTCGGGCAGCCCGGCCCGCTCGGCGACGCCGGCGACGAAGTTGTCGCGCATGCGGTGGTCGAGCAGCACTCCGGCGTCGGTGTCGCTGACGGCGTCGGTCAGGGACTTCAGCAGGGCGTCACCGGCGGCGCCGGCCGGCGCGAGGACGAGGCCCGGCTTCACGCAGAACTGGCCCACGCCCATGGTCATCGAACCCGCGAGCCCCGTACCGATCGCCTCGGCCCGCTCGGCGGCGGCTGCCTCCGTGACGACGACCGGGTTCAGCGAGCCCAGCTCGCCGTGGAAGGGGATCGGGACCGGGCGGGCGGCCGCCGCGTCGAAGAGCGCCCGGCCACCGCGCACGGAACCGGTGAAGCCGGCCGCCGCGACCAGCGGGTGCTTGATCAGCTCGATGCCCGCCTCGAAGCCGTGGACCAGGCCCACGACGCCCTCGGGGATGTCGTGCCGGGCGGCGGCGCGGCGCAGCACCTTGGCGACGTACTCGGACAGGGCCGGGTGGTCGGGGTGGGACTTGACGACGACCGGGCAGCCGGCCGCGAGGGCGCTCGCGGTGTCGCCGCCCGCGACGGAGAAGGCGAAGGGGAAGTTCGACGCCGAGTAGACGGCGACGACGCCCAACGACACCTTGTAGCGGCGCAGGTCCGGGATCGGCGGGGTCGCGGTGTCGTCGGGGTGGTTGATGACGACGTCGAGGAAGGCGCCCTCGTCGACGATGTCCGCGAAGGCCCGCAGCTGGTAGCAGGTGCGGGTGAGCTCGCCGGTCAGCCGGACCGGGCCGAGCGCGGTCTCGGCGTCGGCGGTCTCGACGAGGCCGTCCTTGGCCGCCTGAAGCTCGTCCGCGGCGGTGCGCAGGAAGGCCGCGCGGACCGTACGGTCGGCGAGGGCGCCGCGCGCCTCGTGCGCGGCGCGGACGGCGGTGTCCACCTCCTGGGCTGTGGCCTCCACCGCAACCTGTTCACGCTGCTTCCCGGTTCGGGGGTCGACACTCCAGACTGGTGCTGCTGCCACCGCGGGTCCCTCCACACATGTATTGCCGCAGTACTGGGTCATCCACCAGGGGCGTTCGATATGCTGAACGCTGTCTCTGATGATGAATATGCTGTGGAGACTATTTCGCGTCCAACGAAGGGGTCAAGGGCGATGTCGGCTGGCGAGACGGGCGGCGGGGCGCAGGTCAAGTCCGCGGTACGAACGGTTGAACTGCTCGAATACTTCGCCGGACGCCCCGGCATGCACTCCCTCGCGGCGGTCCAGGAGGCCGTCGGATATCCCAAGTCCAGCCTCTACATGCTGCTGCGCACCCTGGTCGAGCTGGGCTGGGTGGAGACGGACGCGACGGGCACGCGGTACGGCATCGGGGTGCGGGCCCTGCTGGTCGGCACCTCGTACATCGACGGTGACGAGGTCGTCGCGGCGGCCCGCCCGACGCTGGACCGGCTCTCGGACGACACGACCGAGACGATCCACCTCGCCCGCCTCGACGGCACCAACGTCGTCTACCTGGCCACCCGCCAGTCGCAGCACTACCTGCGACCCTTCACCCGGGTCGGCCGCCGGCTGCCCGCGCACTCCACGTCCCTCGGCAAGGCGCTGCTGAGCACCTACTCCGACGAGCAGGTCCGCAAGATGCTCCCGGAGACGCTGCCCGCGCTGACCGAGCACACGATCACCGACCGGGAGAAGCTCATCGAGGAGCTGCGCCAGGTGCGGGAGCAGGGCTTCGCCGTGGACCGCGAAGAGAACACGCTGGGGCTGCGCTGCTTCGGTGTGGCGATCCCGTACCGCACCCCGGCGCGGGACGCGATCAGCTGCTCGGTGCCGGTGGCCCGGCTGACCCCGGCGCACGAGCAGCTGGTGAAGGACGCGCTCTTCGACGCCCGGGACCGGCTGACACTGGCAACCCGTAGGCTCTGAGGCATGAACGTCGAGCTGCGCCAGGTCCACGACAGCGATCTGCCGGTCTTCTTCCGGCAGATGAACGACCCCGAGTCCCTGACTATGGCGGCCTTCACCCCGGAGGATCCGGCCGACCGGGCCGCCTTCGACACCCGGTGGTCCCGGCAGCGCTCCTCCCCCGACATCGTCGCCCGTACGGTCCTCGCAGACGGTGACGTGGTCGGCAGCGCGGCGGTGTACGGGGTGCCGGGTGAGCGCGAGGTGACCTACTGGGTCGACCGCGCCTACTGGGGCAAGGGCATCGCCACGCTGGCCCTGCGGGCGTTGCTCGCCGAGGTGCCCGAGCGCCCGCTGTACGCGCGGGCGGCGTCGGACAACGCGGGGTCGCTGCGCGTGCTGGAGAAGTGCGGGTTCCGGGTGGCGGCGACGGCCCAGGGGTTCGCCCCGGCCCGGGGTGCCGAGATCGACGAGACGGTGCTCATCCTGGAGGGCTGAGCGGACCCGGACCTCTCCCCCGCCCGGCGGAGGCGGATCGTCACCGGGCAGGAGGTGCCGACGGCCTCTCCCGCGGGAGCCTGATCGCATGACGCAGTCGATCGCTCCTCCCGCCGCTCCCGGCCCCGCCGTCCGTACCGGCCGCCCGCGGCGGATCCTGCGAGCCGTCGCCGTCGTCTCCTGCGGGCCGTACCTCGCCCTCAAGGCCGCCTGGGTCGCCGGGAGTCGCATCGGGATCCCCGAGGGGAGTTCGCTGCTCGACGACCGCCTCGCCATGGCCGTCGTCAACGGTGTGTCGATGCTGCTGGACAGCGCGGTGATCGTGCTGGCGCTGGTGCTGACCCGGCCGTGGGGGCTGCGGGCGCCCGCGTGGCTGCTCACGTTCCCCGTGTGGGTCGCGACCGGGCTGCTCGCGCCGGTCATGGCCGGGTTTCCGGCGCAGCTGGTGGTAAGGGCGTCCGGCGGAGGCGGCGCCTCGTCCGGGGGCCGGGAGGCCTTCCTGGACGAGTGGGTGTTCGCCGTCGTGTACACGGGGTTCATCGCACAAGGGCTCGCTCTCGGCGGCCTCTTCGTGCTCTACGCGAGGGACCGCTGGGGGCACCTGTGGCGCGGGCGGATCGGGGACCTGCCCGTCGGTGCCGTCGGTCCGGCCCACCGGGCCCTCGCGGTGGCCGCCGCCGTGCTCGCCCTGCTGCCGCTCACTCTCCACGCCCTCTGGGTCTGCGGTGTCTCCGCCGGCCTCGGCGAGGGCCGGGCGGCGGAGCGGGGCGGCGAGTTCTACGTCCTGGAGGCCCTGTTCGTCGTGTTCCTCCTCGCGGCGGTCACCGGTGCCGTGCTGCTGTCCTTCCGGCGTGGCCGGGCCCTGCCCGTGTCGGTGCCGCTCGCTCTCGCCTGGGTCGGCTCGGGTGCCGTGGCCTGCTGGGGCGGGTGGCTGTCGCTGGCCTCCGTCGGCGGCGCGGCGGACCTCGCCGACCGCCCCACGCCGCTGATGAACCTCGCCTACGCTGGCCAGATGCTCGTCGGCCTCCTCGTCGCCGCCATCGGCGCCTACCACTTCGCGGAGCGCTCGGCCGGTGCCGCGCGGCGGTCCGCGTGAACCCAGTCGCCCGGTCGCTGTTCGGCCGGCGGGCGCGCCTGCGCTGGATCCATCTGATCCTCGGCGGCGCGCTGGCCATGCCGTACGTCCTGGTCGGCTCGGTGATCATCGGTCCGGCCACCGGCGCCACGGACGTCTTCGGGTCCTTCCCCCTCCAGCTCGCCTCGTTCGGCGTGGGCCTGCCGATCGCCGCCGTCACCTCGCTGTTCCCGCTCACCCGGCCGCTGGAATCCGCCGCCGTGCGTTGGCTGTGCGGTGTGGAGGCGGACCGGCTCGCGTCCGGGCCCGCCGGGACGCGGGGCGAGAAGGGGCGTACGGCGGCCTGGTTCACGCTGCATCTCGGGTTCGGCGGGATCATCGCGGGGATGTCGCTGGCGCTGCCGCCGTTCGCCGCCGTGCTGATCGTGCTGCCGGTCTTCGCGGCACTGCGCGGCGGCCGGCTCGGGCTGCCCGAAGTCTTCGACCACACCTGGGTCCTGGCGCTCGCCCCGGTCGCGGGCGCGGCGATGCTCGTCGCCCTCGCCGGCTGTGCGGCCGGCTGCGGTGCGCTGCTGGCCCGCTGGGCGCCCGAGCTGCTCGGCCCGTCTCCCGAGGGCCGGCTCGCGGCCGCCGAGGCACGCGCCGCCGACCTGGCCGTGCGCAACCGGCTGGCGCGGGAGCTGCACGACTCCGTCGGCCACGCCCTGAGCGCGGTCACCCTGCAGGCCAGCGCGGCCCGCCGGGTCCTCGGCTCCGACCCGGAGTTCGTCCGCGAGGCACTCGTCGCGATCGAGGACACGACCCGGCGTACGGTCGGTGAACTCGACGCCGTACTGGGTGTGCTGCGCGAGGGCGACGCCCCCGGCACAGCCCCGGCGCCCACCCTCGCCGCCGACCTCGACGGGTTGCTGCGACGCACCCGGGCGGGTGGACAGCGGGTGCGCGCCACTGTGGACGCCGACCCGGAGGCGCTGCCCCCGCTGCTGTCCCGCGAGGCCTATCGCATCGTGCAGGAGGGGCTGAGCAACGCCCTCAAGCACGCCGGTGAGCGGGCCGCCGTGGAGGTGCGGATCGCGGTGGCGCGCGGGGGTCTGGAGATCACCGTGGAGAATCCGGTGAGCGGCCCGGCGCCCTCCCGCACCGGTGGCGGCCACGGGCTGCGGGGCATCGCGGACCGGGCCCGGCTGTTGGGCGGGACCGCGACGGCCGGACCGACCGCTGCGCAGACCTGGCGGCTGCACGCCCGCCTGCCGATGAGAGGACCCGCATGACCCGCCCGGCCCCGATCCGTGTCGTCCTCGCCGACGACGAGCGCATGGTGCGCACCGCGCTGCGCGCCATCCTGACCGCCGAGCCGGACCTGGAGGTCGTGGGCGAGGCGGCCACCGGCGCGCAGGCGGTGTCGGTCGTCCGGGAGTTGCGTCCGGACGTCGTCCTCATGGATGTCCGGATGCCGGAGATTGACGGGATCCGCGCCACCGAGCAGATACTCGCCACCCTGGACGAGCCGCCCCGGATCGTCGTGGTGACGACCTTCGAGAACGACTCCTACGTGTACGACGCGCTGCGGGCCGGAGCCGCCGGGTTCCTGCTGAAGCGGGCGGACGCCGACGCGCTCGTGCAGGCGGTCCGGCTGGTGGCGCGCAGCGACAGCCTGCTGTTCCCGGCGGCCGTCCGCACCCTCGCGACCGAACACGCCCGCGCGCACCCGGCGCCGCCCGCGTGGGTGGCGAAGCTCACGGGTCGCGAGCGGGAGGTGCTGCGGCACATGGCGCAGGGGCTGACCAACGCGGAGATCGCCCGCCGGATGGAGGTCGGCCCGGCCACGGTGAAGTCGCACGTCGCGGCGGTCCTGGCCAAGACCGGCACCCGGGACCGTACGCAGGCGGTGATCGCGGCGTACGAAGCCGGCTTTCTGAACGGCGGATGAGAATCCGGCCCTCTGCATGAGAAACCAGGACGGACGGGAACGATCCGCCCGGTGTGGCTCGTCTTCCTGTTCGCAATGAACAAGACGATCAGGCGCGCTTCGGTCTTCGCACTGCTCCTGGTGTTGGCTCTGCTCGTCAGGGCGACCTGGGTGCAGTTCTACGAGGGCCGGGCGCTGGCAGACGACAAGGACAACCGGCGGAACGCGATCGAGACGTACTCGGCGCCGCTCGGCAACATCATCGTGGGCGGCCGGTCGGTCACCGGCTCGGCGCCGACGAAGACGGGCGACCTCAGGTACAAGCGGACGTACACGGACGGCCCGCTGTACGCGGCGGTGACGGGTTACGCGTCTCAGGCGTACGCCCCGACGCAGTTGGAGGGCATCTACACCGACCTGCTCAACGGCACGGACAGCCGGCTGAAGTCCGTGCTGGACACGCTCACCAACCAGCGGGCCGAGCCGGGCAGCGTGGTCACGACCATCGACCCGGACGTGCAGAAGGCTGCCTACGAGGCGCTCGGCGACAAGAAGGGCGGCGCCGTCGCCATCGACCCGAAGACCGGCAAGATCCTCGCGGTCGTGTCGACGCCGTCGTACAACCCCTCCTCACTGACCGACGCCAACACCGCGGGGGCGGCCTGGCAGAAGCTCACCACCGACCCGGAGAAGCCGCTGGTCAACCGTGCGCTGCGGCAGCCGCTGCCGCCCGGTTCGACGTTCAAGCTGGTCGTGGCGGCGGCCGCGCTGGAGGACGGGCTGTACTCGTCGGTGGACGAGAAGACGGACAGCCCCGACCCGTACACGCTGCCGGGCACCACGCGGGACCTGACGAACGAGAACCCGAACGCGCCCTGCACCAACGCCACGATCCGCACGGCGCTGGAGTACTCGTGCAACAACGTCTTCGCGAAGATGGCCGTGAAGCTGGGCCAGGACAAGGTGAAGGCGATGGCCGACAAGTTCGGCTTCAACGACGACAAGCTGGACGTGCCGGTCCGGGCCTACACGAGCGTGTACCCCTCGGACATGTACCCCTCGCAAACGGCCCTGACGGGCATCGGCCAGTTCGATGTCACCGCCACCCCGTTGCAGATGGCCATGGTGTCGGCGGCCATAGCCAACGGCGGCAAGTTGGTGTCGCCGCATATGGTTTCGCAGATCACCGACAGCGGCGGCGATGTACTGCAGGACTACGACGACGACGCGGGCACCAAGGAGATCGTCAGCTCCTCGACCGCCGAGCAGCTGCAGTCGGCGATGGAGACGGTCGTGAACAAGGGCACGGGCACCAACGCCCAGGTGCCGGGCGCGACCGTGGGCGGCAAGACGGGTACGGCCCAGCACGGCGAGAACAACAGCCAGGTGCCGTACGCCTGGTTCACGTCGTACGGCAAGTCCGACTCGTCGGGCAAGGAGGTCGCCGTGGCGGTCGTCGTGGAGCAGTCGGACGCGGCCCGCTCGGAGGTCAGCGGCAACGGCCTGGCGGCGCCGGTCGCCAAGGCGATGATGCAAGCGGCACTGAAGGACTGAACATCAGCCGTCGATGAGCCGCTGACGGACTGAACCTCAGCCGTCGATGAGCCGTCTGTACAGACGAGACGGGCCGCCCCCTTCCCCCCGGGGGCGGCCCGTCCTCATGTCATCGCCCGCCCGGCGTCACTTCGCTCCCAGGAGCTGTTCGATCGGGTCGATCGCGAAGTACACGAGGAACAGCACCGAGGTCCCCCACAGCAGCCAGTGCACCTCCTTGGCCTTGCCGAGCACGGTCTTGATGACGACGTAGGCGAGGAACCCGGCGCCGATGCCGTTGGTGATGGAGTAGGTGAACGGCATCACGGCGATGGTGAGGAACGCGGGGATGGCGATGTCGTAGCGGTCCCAGTCGATGTGCTTGACCTGGGTCATCATCAGGAAGCCGACGGCGACCAGGGCGGGGGCGGCCGCCTGGAGCGGGACGATGGTGAGCAGCGGGGTCAGGAACAGCGCGAGGCCGAACAGGCCGCCGGTGACGAGGTTGGAGAAGCCGGTGCGCGAGCCCTCGCCGACACCGGCCGCCGACTCGATGTAGGAGGTCGCGGAGGAGGCGGAGGCCGCACCGCCCGCGACGGCCGCGGCCCCGTCGATGAGCAGTACCCGGCCGAGGTTCGGGACCTTGCCCTCCTCGTCGAGCAGCCCGGCCTCGGCGCTGATGCCGACGACCGTGCCCATGGTGTCGAAGAAGTCGGACAGGATCAGGGTGAAGATCAGCAGGACGACGGTGATGACGCCGACGCCGGGGGCGCTGAAGGCGCCGAACAGGTCGAAGTCGCCGATGAGCCCGAAGTCGGGGGCGTCGACGAGCTGGTCCGGCCAGGAGGGTGTGGTCAGGCCCCAGGACTTGATGTCGGCCAGGGAGTTGATCGCGATCGCCAGGGCGGTCATGGTGACGATGCTGATCAGGATGGCGCCCTTGACCTTGCGGGCGAGCAGTCCGATCGTCAGCAGCACGCCGAGGCAGAAGACGAGCATGGGCCAGCCGGTGAGGGTGCCGGTGCCGCCCAGCTGAACGGGCACGGTGGTGTTCGCGGCGTCCGGGATGCGGCTGACGAACCCGGCGTCGACGAAGCCGATGAAGGCGATGAACAGGCCGATGCCGACGCTGATCGCCTGCTTGAGCGGCTGGGGTATCGCGTGCATGACGGCCTCGCGCAGACCGGTCACGACCAGCACACAGATCAGCAGGCCTTCGAGGACGATCAGGCCCATCGCGTCGTCCCAGCTCATCAGCGGGGCGATCTGGAAGGCGACCACGGCGTTCAGGCCGAGTCCGGCGGCGAGCGCCAGGGGCAGGTTGCCGCCCACGCCCATGATCATCGTCATGACCGCGGCCACCAGGGCGGTGGCGGTGGTGAGTTGGACGGCGTCCAGCTGGTGTCCGAACTTGTCCTTCGCGCTGCCCAGGATGATGGGATTCAGGACAAGGATGTAGGCCATCGTGAAGAAGGTGGCGAAGCCGCCGCGGATCTCCCGGCCGAAGGTGGAGCCCCGCTCGGAGATCCGGAAGAACCGGTCGACGCTGTTCGCCGGGGGTGGGGTGGTGGGCGGCCGGTCGGTGACCTGCTGCGGTTCGGACATGGCGCGTGCTCCTCGGTGCCTGGGTGATCGGTGTGCGGATGCTGGCCGGATTGTGCCCGCGTTGAACCCTGTTCAGGTTTTCTCCGTGTTACGGAATCAGAGTCCGGCCTGCCATACGCCGTTCGAAGCTCCGTACGAACCATCTGACGATCGCTGCTACGCTTCCCGATCTCGTCCGGGCCTCCCCCGGATGATCACATGTCATCTACATGACAGCCACAGGGTGCCCCGTCCGGGAACGCCCGTAGCCGCTGCGAGGAGAGGTCGCCCGTGGGCACAGTCGTCGACGACGCCGCCTCCGTGGAGTTCCACGCCTTCTTCGAGCGCCACTACGCCGAACTGTCCCGCCTCGCCCATCTGCTGACGGGCGAGCCGGACACCGCCGACGACCTGGCGGCGGACGCGTTGCTGGCGCTGTGGCACCGCTGGGACCGGGTGCGCGCGGCCGACCATCCGGCGGCGTACGCGCGCGGTGTGGTCGCCAACCTGGCCCGGACCCGCATCCGCAGCGCGGTGCGTGAGCGGCGGCGCATCGCCCTGTTCTGGTCGCAGCGCGAGGAGAACACCGAGAACCCGGACATCGCGGGCGTGGTCGACGTGCAGGAGGCCCTGCGCATGCTGCCGTTCCGCAAGCGGGCCTGTGTGGTGCTGCGGCACGCGTTCGACCTGTCGGAGAAGGACACCGCGCTGGCACTGGGTGTGTCGGTGGGTACGGTGAAGAGCCAGACCTCGAAGGGAATGGCCGAACTCCAGCGGTTGCTGGGGACGCAGGGAGTGCCGCAGCGGATGCACGCGGCGCTGGTCGCTCCCCGCCGCTCGCCCGCCGTGGAGGGTGTGCGCACCGGCGAGGGCGGAGGGAGGGACCGATGACCATGCGGCGGGACGTGCACGAGGAGCTGCGCACCCGGCTGCACGAGGCGGCCGGGGCGCACGAGCCCGACCGGGAGCGCATGCTGGCCCGGGTCGAGCGCGGCATGGCCGGTCCGGCCGGTTCCGGCCACCGGGCGACGCGTCCGCCGGTGTTCGGCTGGATGCGGGTCGCGGGGGCGACGGCCGCGGTCGCCGGTGTGCTGGCGGTGGGCGGTTACGCGGTGGCATCGGCGGTGAAGGACGAGACGACCCCGCGGCAGCAGGAAGTGGCGACGTCGCCGACACCCACGCCGTCCCCGGAGGCGACGAGCCGGGCCCCCGTGCCTCCGGCACCGGTGGAGCCGGCGCCGAGCCGGTCGCCCGAGCGCCGCGAGTCCGGCCCGCCGCCGTCGAGGACGCCGAGCGCTCCGGCCGGCGAGCGGCCGTCCGCGGCCACCGAGGACGGCCCGCTGTGGTCGGACGGTTCGGTCGACCCGCACAGCAACGACTTCTGGGCGCAGAGCAACATCACCCTCAGGACCAGCGCGCAACTGACCGCGCTGACCGTGCGGTTGAAGGTCGCCCAGACCGGCGGGGTCTCCGACGCCGGCGCCTGGCGCTCCCTGCCCGAGAACGACTTCACCCTCGCGGTCGCCGAGCAGGACGGCTTCCTCGTCTACACCTGGACCCTCCGGGAAGGCCGTACGGTCCCGGCGGGCGAGTGGGTGTTCGCCGGTCAGTTCGACCACGCCCGCGGCGGCCGCGACGCGGGGGAGGACGCCTACACGCTGACGGCCACCGCCGGTTCGCGGCAGCTGTCCGTCGGCGGTGGTTTCGCCGCCGCCGACGACGGTGACGGCGATTCGTGAAAACTTCCTGAAGAGGCGGCAACCCTTTCCTCACGTGTGGCGACCACTATGCGCAAGAGTCACCACGCAGCTGAGGAATCAGTACATGACTGCACCAGCAGAACAGCGCGTCCGCCACCGCCGCAGGGTCACCAAGCGGCGGGCGGTGATCGCCGCGGTGTCCGCGTTCGGCATCACGGGGGCGGCGATCGTCACCACGTCGATGCTGTCGACGGCGGGCGCCGCGTCCTCCTGGCCCACGGACAAGGGCAAGACGCCCGTTTCCAAGACCATCCCGGTCTCCGGTGTGCGCGACGGCGGGATGAAGATGTTCTACGGCACCGGCGCGCTCGGCGGCGGCAGCCAGGACGAGGGTCAGGCCCCGCTCTTCGAGCTGGCCGACGGCGCCGTCCTCAAGAACGTCATCATCGGCACCCCGGCAGCGGACGGTGTGCACTGCAAGGGCAGTTGCACGCTGCAGAACGTCTGGTGGACGGACGTCGGCGAGGACGCGGCCAGCTTCAAGGGCAAGTCCTCGTCCGCGGTGTACAAGGTGATCGGCGGTGGCGCGCGGAACGCCGACGACAAGGTGCTGCAGTTCAACGGCGCCGGCACCCTGAACGTGTCCGGCTTCCAGGTTCAGAACGCCGGCAAGCTGGTCCGTTCCTGCGGCAACTGCAAGACGCAGTACAAGCGCACGATCGTGCTCAGCGACATCGACGTGACGGCGCCGATGAACTCGATCGTCGGAGTGAACGCCAACTACGGCGACACGGCGACGCTGTCGAAGATCCGTATCCACGGCGACAGCAAGAAGAAGATCAAGACGTGTGTGCGCTTCGAGGGCAACAACACGGGCAAAGAGCCCAAGGAGCTGACGCCGCCCGGCCCGGACGGCAAGAGCTGCAAGTTCAAGGCCTCCGACATCAGCTACCAGTAGGGCCTGCCCCCCTGTGACTCCGGTTGGCCCTCGTCCCCCCTTGGGCCCGCCGGAACGCCGGGTGTCCGGCCCCCCAGCCGGACGTCCCGGCACCACGGCCCTCCGGAGCCCCCCTCCGGACGGCCGGACAGTACCGGCCGAGCCCCCCTCGGCCGGTCGGCAGGACGCCCCCGCCGCTTCGCACCGGCGGGGGCGTCGTCCTGTGTGCGGGCGTCCCTAGTCCATCGTCGAGCCGATGGTCGTGGAGCCGGTCGTCAGGAACGTCGTCGGGGGCAGGGAACCGTCCGCCCGGCGCGCCCCGTACGCGCCCGCCGCGTCCGTCGACCGGAAGGGCGGGGTGGCGATGCCACTGTCCCAGGCGTTGCCGGCGGAGACCGTCGAGGAGCCGAGCTTCGCCGCCCCGCCCTTGTCGCCGACGGCGAGGTTCCCGCCGAGGCGGGCCTTGCCGGTGGCGAAGGAGAAGCCGTTCCCGGCGTTGGCGTACGCGGTGTTGCGGTTCAGGGCGATGGCTGCGGTGTTGGAGCCCTCGGTGAAGCCGTGCAGGGTGTTGTCCCAGGCCGCGTTGTCGTTGACGACATGGGCGACGGACGCGCCCCCGCCCCCCAGCTTGAAGCCGTTGCCGTTGCCCTCGAAGGCCGCGTCGTTCCAGCGGTTCTCGCCGTTGCCGAAGGCCCAGGAGTGCTCGATGGTGACCGGCGAGGAGAACTGCCACAGGTCGAGGCCGTCGTCGGCGTTGCCGTACAGCCGGCCTCCGGTGATCCGGTTGCCGGTGCCGGAGCCGAACGTGACGGCGATGCCGTCGGCGTTCTGGCCGTGTCCGGCCGGGTCGTAGTTGCCGTGACTGTCCAGGTTCTGCACGAGGTTGCCGGTGGTGCCGTCGCCGCGCAGGGTGAAGCCGGAGCCGCCGTTGTCCGCGGTGACCAGGTTCCTGAAGATGCCGCCGACCGAGGACGTGGCGACGAAACCCTGGGCCGGGGAGTTGACGAAGGCGAGGTCCTGGACGGTCCAGTGGTCGCCGTAGATCCCGGCCAGCCAGGACCCGGCGGGCAGCTTGGATCCGTCGATCCGCACCTTCTCAGCGCCGTACGCCCGCAGGGTGATGGGCGCGGAACTCGTGCCGTCGGCCGTGGACTTGAGGGTGGCGGCCGGGTAGTAGGTGCCGCCGCGGACCTGGATCACGGTGCCGGCGGTGGCGTGCTTCACGGCCTGTTCGAGCTGGGCCGCGGCGCTGACGGTGACCGTCGTCGAGGCGGCCTGCGCGCCGCCGGTCGACAGCCCGAGGTAGACGCCGCCGGCCCCCGCGGCACAGGCCACGGCTGCGGCGATGGAGAGCGTACGGGTCCTGCGATGACGTCCGGCGCTCGGCAGCACGGAGCGTTCCTTTCCTGGGGGACCGGGGACGGAAACGGCTCGGAGGGGCCCGCTCCGGCCCGTTTCCGTCCAGCAGTCGCCGCCGCGCCGGAAAGGGTTGCCGCCGTCACGTGCGCCGGAGACCTCGATGCTCCGAAAGTTTCGGAGCCACCGGCCTCACGCGCACCCGTTGACGCCCTGCGTCCCTCCGGTGAAACTCCGAGGGCCGCTATCCAACAGAATCCCCCACACTCCGACAGGAAGTGTCATGCGCCCCCGCATCGCCCGCACGCTCCTGCTTCCGTTCCTTGCCCTGACCGGCCTCCTCCTGACCTTTCTCTCGGCACCGCCCAGCACCGCAGACCCCGGAGCCCCACCCGTGAAGCACAGCAAGTACGCCGGCTATCTCTTCGCCTACTTCACCGGCGAGGGCACCGCCGACGGCGAGCAGATCCGCTACGCCCTCAGCCGCGGCAACGACCCGCTGCACTGGCGCGAGCTGAACGCCGGCAAGCCGGTGCTGACGTCCACGACCGGCGAGAAGGGCCTGCGCGACCCGTTCGTCATCCGCTCCCCCAAGGGCGACAAGTTCTACCTGATCGCCACCGACCTGCGGATGTACAAGAACTCCAGCGGCAGCTGGGACCAGGTCCAGCGGCACGGCAGCAAGTCGATCATGGTCTGGGAGTCCACCGACCTGGTCCACTGGACCGACCAGCGCCTGGTGAAGGTCTCCCCGGACAGCGCGGGCAACACCTGGGCCCCGGAGGCCTACTGGGACGACAAACTCGGTGAGTACGTCGTCTTCTGGGCGTCGAAGCTGTACGCCGACGACGACCCGGACCACAAGGGCAACACGTACAACAAGATGCTGTACGCGACCACCAAGGACTTCCGCACCTTCAGCGAGCCGAAGGTCTGGAACGACCCGGGCTACTCGGTGATCGACTCCACGGTCGTGAAGTACAAGGACGAGTACTACCGCTACACCAAGGACGAGCGCGACCCCAGCTCCTCCAGCCCCTGCTCGAAGTTCATCACCGGGGAGAAGTCCACCTCCCTGACCTCGACGAAGTACGACTTCGTGGCCGACTGCGTCGGCAAGGGCGCGATGGACCGCGGTGAGGGCCCGACGGTGTTCAAATCGAACACCGAGAAGAAGTGGTACCTGTTCATCGACGAGTACGGAGGCCGCGGCTACCTCCCCTTCGAGACCACCGACCTCGCTTCGGGCAAGTGGACCCCGTCCACGGACTACCAGCTCCCGGCGAGCCCCCGGCACGGCACGGTCCTGCCGGTGACGCAGAAGGAGTACGACCGCCTGCTGGCCGCCTACCCGTCCACACCCACCTCGGTCGTAGACGCGACGGCGAAGCACCAGAAGGGGTACTCGATCGTCACGGACAGCGCCTCGAAGGTCGTCCTGCCCCTCGAGCCGGACGCCGATCCGCGAAACCTCGCCCCCAAGCTGTGGGTCGGTGAGGGCGCGAAGCTCAGCCCGAAGTCCGGCACGCGCCGCGACTTCCGCACGCCGCAGAAGTACACGGTCACGGCCGCCGACGGCACCCAGCGCACCTGGACGGTCGAGGCGGTCCGCACCCGCAGCCCGATCCTGCCGGGCCTGAACGCCGACCCCGACGTGCACTACCTGAACGGCCAGTACTGGATCTACCCGACGACGGACGGCTTCCAGGGCTGGAGCGGCACCAGGTTCAAGGCGTACTCGTCGAAGGATCTGGTCAACTGGAAGGACCACGGCGTCATCCTCGACCTCGGGCCGGACGTGAGCTGGGCCGACAACAACGCCTGGGCACCCGCGATCGCCGAGCGGAACGGCAAGTACTACTTCTACTTCTGCGCCGAGCAGCAGATCGGAGTCGCGGTGGCGGACTCCCCCGCCGGCCCCTTCAAGGACGCGCTCGGCAAGCCCCTGGTCGCCAAGGGCGGATCGCTGAAGGGCCAGATGATCGACCCGGCGGTCTTCACGGACGACGACGGCCAGGCCTACCTGTACTGGGGCAACGGCCACGGGTACGTGGTGCCGCTCAACGACGACATGGTGTCGTACGACGCGTCGAAGGTGCAGGACATCACCCCGGACAACTTCCGCGAGGGCTCCTTCGTGATCAAGCGGAAGGGCACGTACTACTTCATGTGGTCGGAGGACGACACCCGCAGCGAGAACTACCACGTGGCGTACGCGACGGGACCGTCCCCGCTCGGCCCGTGGACCAAGCGCGGGACGATCCTCGAGAAGCGGCCCGAGTACGGCATCCTCGGCACCGGCCACCACTCGGTGGTGAACACCCCCGGCACCGACGACTGGTACGCCGTCTACCACCGCTTCGCCCTCAACGGCCCCGGCAGGCCGGGCGGCGACGGCATGCACCGGGAGACCACCATCGACCGCATGGAGTTCGCGGCCGACGGGACGATCAAGCCCGTGATACCGACCCTGGAGGGCATCAAACCGGTACGGCGGTGAGTCTCACAGGACGTCGTCGAGCCAGCTGACGACCTCGTCCTGCATCCTGTCGGTGAAGACGTGGCCGAGCTCCGGCCACGTCTTCATCCGTATCCGCTCCTCGGCGTGGTGCGCGCGCCAGACGGCACGCAGCTTGTCGTACGCGACCCGCACCCCCTCGGCCGGGAACAGCGTGTCGAGTCCACCGTCGAAGAACAGCATCGGCTTGGGTGCGGCGATGCTCGCCACGTCGGGGATGTCGAGGTGCCGGGCGAGGCCGGGGTGGAGCATGTAGTACGCCGACTGCCCGCGCAGCGTGTTGTTGCCGGGCACCATCATCTCCTTCAGGCCGGTCATCCAGCACACGCTCGCGGAGGCCGCGACGTGACCGCTGAGGGCGGCGGTCTGCCAGGCCCGGTAGGCGCCCATGGAAAAGCCGACGGCCGCGACCCGCCGGGCGTCCACCCGGTCGAGGCCCGCCAGGAACGCGGCGGCCCGCTGGTCCTCGCGGGCCATGAGCCCGGCGAGTGAGGAGCCGAGGTTGTAGAAGTTGGCGGCCAGGGCCTGCTGCTGCTCGTAGGCCAGGGGCCCGCGCTCGCCCCAGCCGAGCGCGTCCAGGCACAGCACCACATAGCCGCGCCGGGCCAGTTCGTCGCCGACGAACCGCCCGCTGAAGTACTTCTCGGCCCACGCTCGGGCGGACGCGAGCCGCGTGTCGTCGTACCAGGGCCGGACGAGTTTCTCCTTGCCGATGTCGAACCTGGC
This sequence comes from Streptomyces hawaiiensis, assembly GCF_004803895.1. Classification (NCBI taxonomy): domain Bacteria; kingdom Bacillati; phylum Actinomycetota; class Actinomycetes; order Kitasatosporales; family Streptomycetaceae; genus Streptomyces; species Streptomyces hawaiiensis. Next base: position 2,123,634 of record NZ_CP021978.1, read on the forward strand.
GCCGTGGTCGTGCAGGAGCAGCACCGCGGGGAAGGGCCCGCGGCCGTGCGGGGTCAGCAGGACGCCGCGGACCCGTTCGTAGCGGGTGAGGGACACGGTCACCAGCTCGCGGGTGTAGTCACGCGTCCGGGAACGGCCGGTGAACTCCGGCGCGTACGGCGTGACGTCCTGCCGCTCGACGAGGAGGTGCTCCTCGACGGTGGCCCGGGCGGTACGCCGCCAGGCGCGGACGTCGCGGATCGGGGACCGGCCCCAGGCGAGCGGGAAGGTCAGGGCGTCCTTCAGCGCCGGGTGGAAGTCGGGCAGCGGACCGTCCACGACCGCCGCCCGCGCCCCGCTCACCGCTCCCCCGCCCAGCAGCGCGGTCCCCGCCCCGACCACGAACGTCCGTCGCCCCAGCGCCTCATGGGCGTCCATACGGCCGCCAGTCACCCAGGTAGGTCTGCCTGGTGTGCGACCGGGCCTGCTCGCGGCTCAGTCGGGGCCGGTTCTCGGGGACGGGGACCGCCGCCCCCGGCCCCGTGTTCCGGTACTCGGCGAACCGCTGGGCCTGCCACGGGTGGGAGTCCGACATGTTGGCGTAGGGCGCGACCGCGTCGATGCCCGGGCCGAGCCGGGTGTCCCGCACGGTGAGCATGGGGCGGGCGGTGGTGTCGAAGCTGGGCACCCAGGGCCGGGCCAGCTTGTAGTAGCCGTCGGGTGCCTCACTGCTGACGCGGCTGCGGGTCACCAGGTAACCGAGCGGATTGGCGCCGGCGGTCGACGGCGCGAAGACGAACCCGTAGGGGGCGCCGGCCAGGTCGGTCCGTGTCAGGGTCCGGAAGTGGCACTGCTCGAAGACCGCGGTCGCCCGTCCGAAGACGAAGTCGACGTCGCCCTCGGCGTAGCAGTGGGTGAAGTATTGGCGGGCGAAGGTGCCCAGGGCCATGGAGTCGGCGTACAGGGTGTCCTGGTGGCCGAGGAACCGGCAGTGGTGGAAGGCGGACCGGTCGCCCTGGACCTTGAGGGCGACGGCCTGGGTGCCGGTGGTCCCGGGGTGGTCGGCGCGCAGCCAGTCGTTGGCGAAGGTGATCCAGCGGGCGGTGAAGCCGTCGGCCTGCAGGGTGGTGGTGGCCGAGCCGGTGGTGCCGTGGGTGCCGCCGCCGGGCTTGGGGGTTCCGGCCGCGTTGTCGTACACGACGACGACGTCACGGGGGTTCTCGCTCGCCCCGATCCAGGTCATCCCCGTGCGGGTGCGGTCGACGGCGACTGTCTCCCGGTAGGTGCCGGGGGCGATGACGAGGGTGTGCCCGGCCCCGTTCGCCGCGGCCACCGCGTCCCGGACGGTGGTGACGTCCCCGGCGCCGCCCGGATGGACGTAGAGCGTCCTGGGAGTCAGGCGCGCGGCCGGTGAGCCGTACCGGCCGAACGGGCGCGGGCGGCCGGCGGCCCGTGCGGGAACGGAGGCCGGACCGAGCGCGGCGCCCGCTCCGGCACTCACTGTCAGGAATCCTCTTCTGGACAGGGGCATGCGGGTGCTCCTTCTCTGTCACTGCGCGGGGGCCGGGGCGGGCGCATCCCCGGGGTGGGGGATGCGATGCGGGCCGCCCCGGCCGGTATCAAGGGGACGTCAGCAGATCCGGCCCGCGCCGGCCTGCCGGTCGACGATCCGCGGAACGGCCTTCGGCGAGTCGACCTTCGTGCGCAGGACCGGCTTCCAGCCCGCGCCGGACTTGAGGATCTCGCTGGGGATCTCCGCGTTGTGCACGGCGATGAGGTCGGTCCGCTTGCCGTTGACGTAGTTGTTCTCGGCGGTGAGCGGCGACTCGTTCCACTTCTTCAGGGTCTTGCCGACGCCGATGCCGGCGGGCAGCGAGAACGCGTTGTCCGTGGCGTGGAGCTGCGAGGAGGCGCCGATGCCGAAGGTGTAGGCGTACGGCTGGTCCTTGGTCACCACGAAGTGGTTGTTGTACGCGTCGACCTGCCCGAACCGCACGCGCGGGGCCCGCTCGACGATGCCCTCGAAGCGGTTGTGGTGCAGCGTGACCTTGAGTTTGCCCGTGTCGTCGGCGGCGGCACCGTCGCTGTTGCCGATCAGCATGGTCTTGTCGTGGTCCTCGAAGGAGTTCCAGGACACCGTCACGTGGTTGGCGCCGCGCACGATGTCGACGAGGCCGTCGTGCTGCTGGTAGATCTTGCCGAAGTAGGTCGGCAGGCTGCTGTCGGGGTAGCGCCCGTCGGTGAGGGTGTTGTGGTCGATCCACACATGGGTAGAGCCGTACACCACCACGCCGTCGTACTCGGAGTTCCAGGCGCCGGTCTTGTTGTCGTCGGTCGGGTCCCACTGCGGGAAGCAGTCGACCGGGGCCTCGAAGGCGAGGTTGCGGACGATGACGTTGTCCACGCCCTTGATCTGCAAGCTGCCGCCGCGGATCCCGGAGCCCTTCCCCACGCCCACGATGGTGGTGTCGGCGGGCACGCTCGCCTTGATGGTCTTGTCCTGCGCGGCGGCGGACGCGGCCCGCAGGTCCTCCTGCTCACCGCTGACCGGCTTGTCGTGGCCCCAGGCGGAGGGGTCATAGGCGGCGAGGTACTTCTGGAAGTCGTAACCCTCGGCCGCGAAGGCGTCGCAGCCCTCGGAGACGGCGTCGATCACCCCTTTCACCTTGATGATCCTGGGCGCCGACCCGCCGTCCTTCAGGGCGGCCCGGAACTGCTCCCAGGTGGTGACGGTGTAGACGTGCTCCGCGTCGGCCTCGGAGCCGCCGATGGTACCGGTGCCGTGGGAGCCCCAGCCGTCGCCGGCCCCGAGGGTCTGCCGGGCGAGATCCCGTGGCTGGGCGTGCGCGCCGGTGCCGCTCAGGGACAGCACGAGCGCGGTGCAGCCGACGAGCACGCCGGCTCTCGCCATGACATGATCATGACACTTCTGAAGGTGCATGGTGCGGCTCTCTTCCTTCTTCGTCGGGGGGTGTTACGCGGCCGTCGGGGTGTTACGCGGCGGCTTCCGGCCAGGTGATCCAGGACTCGGGGATCCGCCCGTCCAGCCGCCGCACATCACGCGGCCCGAGCACCCGGGTCCGCAGCAGCTCCCGCGCCACGAGCCGGGCCACCTCGATGGCCCCCGGCGGGTTGAAGTGCGTGTTGTCCTGCTCGGTCGCGGTCCAGTTGAAGTACTTCTTGGTCTCCTCGACGCCGAGCCGCTGCCACAGGGCCAGCGACAGCGCCTGGACGTCGAGCAGTGGCACCCGCTCCTCGGCGGCGAGCGCCCGCATGGCCGCGGGGTACTCCCCGTGCGTCGGCAGGGCCTTCCCGGCGGCGTCGAACCGCCGCCGCTCCACGGAGGTCGCCAGCACCGGCCGCGCCCCACGGGCCCGGGCCCCGTCGAGGTACATCCGCAGATACTGCTGATACGTCGTCCAGGGCTCGGTGTACCGGGTGGGGTCCTCCGCCTTCTCGTCGTTGTGAGCGAACTGCACGAGGAGGAAGTCCCCCGGCCGAATGGCGGACAGGATCCCCTTCAGCCGCCCCTCGTCGACAAAGCTCTTCGAACTCCGCCCGTTCACGGCGTGATTGGACACAGCAAGCCGGGAGCTCTGCAGAAAGAAGGGAATCGCCATTCCCCACCCGGTCTCGGGCGCGGCGTCCTTGTACTTCTGCGCGGCGGTGGAATCACCGGCGATGTAGAGGATGGGGGTACGACGGGCACCGGCGTGAGCGGTACCGGTGGCGGCAAACGCCAGGGGCACGGCGGCCGCGGCAACAGCAACCTGTCTACGACTCAGAGACACGCGGAGTTCCTTTCAGCGGGGGGCTGGTCAACTCACCGAGGGGCGCGCGGGGCTGTATCAATATGCGGCTCCGCCGCGTGGGCGCGACAAGCCAGGGACGGCCCGCACCCTGCGAACCACAGGCCGCCCCACGGCGATGTCCAGAACTACCCGTTCTGCTGGTCCCACTCCTCCTGCGCGGCATTCAGCTGCTCAGCCATCGTGTCCAGGAATTCCTTCGCACTCATCTTCCCCAGCAGCACCTTCTGGAAGTTCGGCTCGTTGTCGGCCTTGGATATCGTGTTCCAGTCCGGCAGGTAATACGGCAGCTGCACAATCGTCGTCGACCCGTCCGACAACGCGTCAGCGGCCAGCTTCGTCGGCTCGGCCTTCGAGATCCACGCGTCCTTCGCCGCGTCCGTGTTCGACGGCACCTGCCCCGCCGCCTCGTTGAACTTCGAGTTCTCCGCCCTGGACGTGGCGAACTCGATGAACTTCCAGGCCGCGTCCTTGTTTTTGCCGCTCTTGAACAGCCCGAGCCCGTCCACGGGGTTGGACACCTGCACCCGCTTGCCGGAGGAGCCGACCGGCTGGGGAATGCCCCGGAACTTCTCGACCCCGAGCGCCTTCACATGGTCCTGGTACGACCCGAGGTTGTGGTTCAGCATCCCGATCGTGCCGGAGTCCCACTGCGCGACCATCTTCGTGAAGTCGTTGTTGAGGTCGGCGGCCGGAGTGACCTTCTTGTACAGCGCCGCGTACTTCTCCAGCGCCGCCACGTTCTTGGGGTCGTTGACCGTGGTCTTCTCACCACTGGAGTCCCAGAACGACGTGATGCCGGACTGCCCGTACATGGCGTCCAGCGCCTGGGCGATGGAACCCGCACCGCCGCGAATGGTGTAGCCGAACTCGTTCTTGCCCGCGTTCGTCAGCTTCTTCGCGGCCTCGTAGAACCGGTCCCACGTCGTCGGCGCCTGGAGCCCCGCCTTCTCGAACAGATCGGTGCGGTAGTACAGCACACCGTTGTTCGCGGAGGTCGGGATCGAGTACAGCTTGTCGTCCCCGCCGCCGGCGGCCTTCAGCGACTCGACCATGTCCTTGTTGAGCTTGCCGTTCAGGGACGACGAGCCGAGCCGCTCGTCGAGCGGCTCCAGCGCGCCCTGCGCGGCGAACCCCGCGAGCATCGCCGCGCCCACACCGCCGACGTCCGGCAGGCCGCCGCCCTGGAGGGCCGTGTCGACCTTCGACTGGTACTCGGTCGAGGCGATCCCGACGTAGTCGACCTCGATGTCCGGGTTGGCCTTCTCGAAGTCGGCGATGATCTCCTTCCAGCTCTCGGTGCGGACACCGCCGTTGTTGTCCCAGAAGACGATCTTGCCCTTGCCGCTTCCGTCGGCGCCCTTGTCGCCGCCCGCCCCGCTGCCGTCGTCGCCGCAGGCGGTCGCGGTCAGCGCGAGCACGGCCCCCAGGGCGACGGCGGCCGAGGTGCGGCGCCCGCCTCTGCTGCTGGTGCGATTGCTGATCTTCATTGGTCGGCTCTCTTCTTCTGGATCCAGCGGAACTTGAAGGTGTGGGGGGGTCAGTGGCGGGTGTGCGGCGCCCAGCCGTCGGTGCCCGCCAGGTAGGCGGTGACGGTGTGGGAGCGCGCATCCCGGTCGCTCATCTGCGGACGGTCGGCGGTGACCGACGCGCCCGGGCCGTGGTTCCGGTACTCGGTGAACCGCGCGTCCTTCCACGAGAAGCCGCTCATGTCGGTCCACGGCGAGGACTTGACCGCGGCGGGCAGCCGGGTGTCCCGGATCAGCACCTGGGCGACCGCGTCCGGCTCGCCGCCCGGGTGCCAGGGCCGTCCCAGGTGATAGGTCCCGGCGGGAGCGTCGCTGACGATCTTCGACTTGGTGATCAGGAACCCGTACGGGTTGCCCTTCCATGTCGAAGCCGCCGTGATGTAGCCGTTGTTGGAGTCCGAGCCGCGGCTCAGTGCCCGGATCACCGACCGTTCGATCACCGTCGTGGCCCGTCCGTAGACGAAGTCGACGTCGCCCTCGATGTAGGAGTCGCGGACGTAGACCCGGCTGACGGTGGTCAGCTTGGGGCTGTCGGTCATGAGGGTGTCCTGGTTGCCCAGGAACGCGGTGTCCTCGAAGACGATCCGGTCGCCGGTCGTCTTCATCGCCAGGGCCTGCTCGCCCTTCAGCTCGTGCGCGGCCTCGTCGAAGTCGTTGCTGAAGGTGAGGTTGCGGGCGGTGACGTCGTTCGCGGCGATCCGGACGGTGGCGCTCCCCGTCGAACCCCCGTACTCGGCGGGCGTGTCGAAGACGATGACGGTGTCGTAGCGGTCCCGTCCGGTGCCGCGCAGTTCGATGTCCGGCTTGCTCGCGGGGATGAACACCTTCTCGCGGTAGGTGCCCGGCGCGACGGCGATCGTCAGCGGGATGTCGTTGCCGTCGGGGACGGCGTCCACGGCGGCCTGCACGGTCGGGTAGTCGCCCGGGACGCGCAGCGTGACCGGCCCGCCGATCCGCTGCTGCGGCCCGGAGAACCGCTTCACCAGCGCGGGCACGGCGGCGGCCGGGTCGAGCCGGTAGGAGTAGAAGTCCCGCGGGTCGAACGCGGTGCCCCACGCGTCGTGCCGGCCGGTGGTGTTGCGCAGGATCGACCCGCGCTGCACCAGCTCGGCGCTCGCGTCGGCCTGGTAGGGGTGCTGGACGCCGTCGTAGAAGCTGTTCTCGATGACCATCTTCGTCCTGCCGCGCGACCAGTTGCCGTACGTCCAGACCGGGTCGCCGTCGGACAGCTGCGCGGACAGGTAGTTGTTGTAGAGGTGCGCGTAGGCGCAGTTGTCGGCGGACGGGTTGCGCTGCTTGGTGCCCCGGAACCAGTTGTGGTCGACGGTGATCTGCGTCCTGACGTTCGGGGTCCAGCCGATGCCGAAGGTCTTGTTGTTGTCCGTGAACTGGTTGTACGAGACGGTGACGTACTCGCTGTCCTTGCGGATGTCGAGCTGCCCGTCGCAGATCCGCGAGAACCGTATGTGGTCGATCCACACGTGGTGGGCGGTGTCCAGGCGGATGCCGTCGTAGTCGGTGTCCTTGCAGTCCCAGTTGCCCTCGATGGCGGTGTCGCGGATGGTGAGGTTGCGGATGACGACGTTGTGCGTGCCGGGGTCGAGGGTGAAGCCACCGTGCACGATCTCGGCGGTGTCGCTGACGCCGATGATGGTCTTGTCCGAGGCGACGGGTATCTCCGTACCGAAGGGCTCCATCTCCAGGGTGCCCTCGACGCGGATGACGTACGGCTCCTCGGCCGCCGCGTACTTCGCCAGTGCGGCCTGGTCGGTGACGGTGACGACCTTGCCGCCCGCCCCGCCGGTGGTGCCGCCGGCGAGGGAGGCGAAGCCGTGCGGCCGGTCGGTCCAGCGGTCCGCGGTGGGGCCGGGCCGCGATGCAGGGGCCGCCTGGGCGTCCTCGATCGAGCCGAGGCCGAGCGCGACGACCAGGCCGAGCACGGCGGCCGCGATCCTGCCGTGCCCCGGTCTCGACAAGCGCTTGCTACGGAGGTGCGTCATTGCGGCTCCCAACAGGCGTACGACAAGGGTTCGTTACGAGTAGCTGATCCGGAACTGGGTGAAGGTCGCCGCGCCGGCGTGTCCCTGACCGGCGGGCGCGAGGGCGAAGAGGCCGAGCAGGGCGCCGACCCAGCGCCACGGGGTGGCGGCGAAGACTGGGCCGGACGGGCGGAAGCCGTCGCCGACGTCGGAGGAGAAGCGGCAGCGGGCGTCCGCGCCGATCTCGATCCGCAGCCGGACCCGGCCCTCGGGGGCGAGTCGGGGGTGGGCGGCGTCACGTTCGGCCTCGGCGACACCCTCGGCGAACCGGTGCACGAGGTGGACGGTGCCGTCCGAGCCCCGCTGGAGTCCGATCCAGCCGAACGCGTCCCCGAGGACCGCGAGTCCGGCCCGGGCCCCGGGATCGTCGCTGTCGAGGCGTAGCTCCACCTCGGCGGTGCAGGGTTTTCCGGGCAGCCGCTGCGTCAGCACGTGGGGCAGTTTCCGCAGGTCGTGAGCGTCGGCCGAGCGGACGCAGGTCAGTCGCAGCCCGTCCCCGGAGTGCTGGGTGGCCCAGCCGTCGCCCGGGTTGGCGGTCCACTGCCACTGGCGGCCGTACCGTCCGCCGGGGAAGTCGTCGTCGGTGGCCGGCGCGGCGGGCGGCTGCGGCGGCAGGGCGGGGCGGCGGTGTTCGCGGACGGGGGCGCCGTCGTCCCCGAGCACCGGCCAGCTGTCCGGGCCCCAGCGCATCGGCTGGAGGTGGACGACACGGCCGTAGGCGCCGCGCTGCTGGAAGTGCAGGAACCAGTCCTCGCCGGACGGGGTGCGTACCCAGCCGCCCTGGTGGGGCCCGTTGACGTCGGTGTCCTTCTGCTCCAGGACGACTTTCTCCTCGTACGGCCCGAAGAAGCCGCGCGAGCGGAAGGCACCCTGCCAGCCGGTCTCCACGCCGCCGGCGGGGGCGAAAATCCAGAACCAGCCGTCGTGCCGGTACAGCTTGGGGCCTTCGAGGGTGAACCAGCCGGGTATGCGGTCGCCGTCGACGATCACCTTGCCCTCGTCGAGGAGGCCGGTGCCGTCGGGGCGCATCCGGTGGCCGGTGAGGCGGTTCTTGACGCCGGAGCGGGACTTGGCCCAGGCATGGACCAGGTAGGCCTCCCCGGTCTCCTCGTCCCACAGGGGGCAGGGGTCGATCAGGCCCTTGCCGGCCTTCAGCAGGTGCGGGCGGGTCCAGGGGCCCCTGATCTGCGGGGCGTTGACCTGGAAGATGCCCTGGTCGGGGTCGCCCCAGAAGATCCAGAAGCGTTCGTCGTGATACCTGAGGGAGGGGGCCCAGACACCGCAGTCGTGCCGGGGTCTGCCGAACTCGGCGGCCGGTTCAAGGCATTCGAGCGCGTGGCCGACCAGGGTCCAGTTGACCAGATCCCGGGAGTGCAGCAGCGGCAGTCCGGGGGCGCGGCCGAAGCTGGAGGCGGTCAGGTAGAAGTCGTCGCCGACGCGGACGACGTCCGGGTCGGACCAGTCGGCGTCGAGGACCGGGTTGCGGTAGGTCCCGGAGGTCACGGGCTCACCGCCTTGCGGACGAGGGACGCCGCGGCGTCCCGGTCGAGCCGGCCGTCGGCGACGACGGTGACCACCCGGCGCACGACGGTCTCGCCCGGCGGGAGCGGCACGCGTGCGTCGTACGCCAGGGAGGAGCCGACGCCCGGGTACTCCTCGGTGCGCACGAACCACGGGTCGCGGCGGGTCTGTTCGGTGGCGCCGGCGAAGACCAGCGTCCAGGTGCCGCCGCGGAGGGCGAGCCAGTCGGCGGGGCGGCCGTGGACCTTCTCCTCACCGTCGGCCCCGGCCGTGAAGACCTCCGGCGCGGTGGACTCCTTGCGGGCCCGCCAGAAGAAGCCGCCGTAGGCCGCGCCCGGGCGCCCGTTGGTCGCGGGGCTGCCGATCGACAGCGGGCTCCTGGTGACGTTGGTGAGGGAGAACGTGAGGTCCAGCGCCCAGGCGTGGCCGGTGAGTTCGGTGGCGGCGACCGTACGGCGCTCGCGCAGCAGCTCGCCGCCCGGGCTCACCCAGCGCAGCTCCTCCACGAAGCCGTCCGGGTCGCGCAGCTGGAAGGCGATGTGCCGCTGCGAGCCGTGGTTGTCGAGTTCGGTCGGGCCCTGGTCGCGGACGTAGGTGCGCCCGCCCCAGAAGTTGAACCCCTCGACGTCGGGAACGGCGACACCGACGCCGAGGTGGTGTGCGTGGTCGGCCGGGGCGAGTTCGGTCACGGCCGTGCCGGCCAGGGTGGTGACGGGGTGCAGGTAGGGGCGCGGGGAGAGCCGGGCCGGCAGCTCGGGCCGGGTGACGTACCGGCCGACCGGCCGGCCGGCGACGCGCAGGACCGCTGTGTCGTTGCCGGTCATCGGGTGCTCACCTCGTTCGACAGGGGTGCCCAGGGGGCGCCGAGCTCGGAGTAGAGGGAGAGGGTGTCGGCGGCGGCCGCGACGAGTCCGTCGATGCCGGGCACCACCCGGCGGTTCTCGCCGGGGATCCGGTGCCAGGCGGTGTCGGGCAGCGATGCCGGGTCGGGAGCGGTGCGGATGGCCTCCACGACCTTCATGAAGGCGCCGGTCCCGTCCGGCGGGACGAGCAGGTCCGCGCCGGTGGTGAGGTGGTCGACGAGGTTCTCCAGCAGGTCGGTGCGGCCGTGCTCGGACTCCTCCGGGCCGTGCCCCGCGCGCTGGAGCAGCACGCGGTCCTGCTTGTACCAGAAGGTGATCCGGCCGCTGCTGCCGTGCACCAGCACGTACGGCTCGTCGGCCCGCTCGGCGCACAGGGTCGCGGCGACGGTGACCGGGTGGCCCTGCGCGGTGGTGATCCGGACGCAGGAGGTGTCGTCGGACTCGATGTCGTTGGCGTGCAGCAGCTCGGTCTCGATGCGGGTGACGTCCTCGGCGCGGGTGCTGCCGCCTAGGGCGAGGGCGGTGGCGACGGCGTGGGCGAGGGGGTTGGTCAGCGCCCCGTCGATCACGTCGACGCCGTTCAGCCGCCGCTTGCCCGCCCAGGCCGCCCGCCGGAAGTAGTCCTCGTCGCGCACCCAGGCACCGGCGCCGCCGATCCCGACGAGCTCCCCGATCGCGCCCTTCTCGATCAGCTCGCGGACGGCGGACAGGGCGTGCGAGCCCAGCGACTGGAAGCCGATCTGGCAGACGACTCCGGCCGCGGCGACCCCGTCGGCCATCCGGCGGAACTCGGCGTAGGAGGGGGCGGGCGGCTTCTCCAGGAGGAGGTGCACACCCCGTTCGGCCGCCGTGAGGGCGAGGTCGGTGTGGGTGGGGATCGGGGTGCAGATCACCGCGATCCGGGCGCCGGTGGAGTCGAGCAGGGCGCCGAAGTCGGCGGACTGCTCGGGGGTGCCCAGGTCGCCCAGTTCTTCCTCGGTCAGCGGCGTCAGCTCGCAGATTCCGACGAGCCGGACGATGCCCTTGCGCTGTAGACGGCGGATGTTCTCCACGTGCCAGCGGCCGTGACCGCGGGCACCGGCGAGGACGACGGGCAGGGGCGTGCTCAGGGGTTCGCTCATGGGATCGATCATGCGACCGCTCATGGGATCCTCCCCGCACCCGCGCCGCGGGCCACCGCCCGGTCTGCCTCCCGGGCGCTGTCGATCCGCCCGTGCAGGGCGGGCGTCCAGCCGACGTCGGCCGTCAGATCGCGCTCGCTGCCCGAGTTGTATGCGTTGTGGATCGCGAGCAGGTCGACCGGGAAGCCGTTGAAGAGCGTGCCGCTCTGGTGCAGGGCGCTGCCGTTCCAGCTCTTGACCAGGTCGGCGACCTCCACATGGCCGGGCGCGTGGAAGGCGTTGTTCTCCGCGTACATCCTCGACTCGGTGGAGACGCCGAGCGAGTAGCGGTGGTCGTCGCCGGTGATGTCGTACCGGTTGTTGTAGAGGTGCACCTGGCCGAAGCGGACGCGCGGGGCGCGCTGGACGACGGACTCGAACCGGTTGTGGTGCAGGGTGACCCGGAGCTTGCCGCGGTCGCCGGTGGCGGTGTCGCCGTTGCCGATGAGCATCGCCTTGTCGTGGCCGGCGAAGCGGCTCCAGGAGACGGTGACCAGGTCGGAGCCGTTGGTGATGTCCAGCAGGCCGTCGTGGCGCAGGTAGTTGCGGGCGAAGTAGGTGGGTTCCTTCGCGTCGGGGTGGCCCTTGTCGCTCAGGGTCACATGGTCCACCCACACATGGGTGGCTCCGGTCAGCCAGATGTTGTCGTACGCCGTCTTCCAGTCGCCGAGGCCGCCGGTGTTGGGCTGCCAGACGGGGAAGCAGTCGTAGGCGTCGCGCACGTCGAGGTTGCGGATGATCACGTTGTCGGCGTTCCTCACCTGGAGGCTCGCGCCCTTGAGGACGGCCGAGTCGCCGAGGCCGACGAGGGTGGTGTTCGAGCCGACGGGGAGCACGATCCGTTCGGCCTGGCGCGCGGCGGAGGCCTGGCGGGCCTCCTCCTGGGGGCCGCCGGGCTTGGCGGAACCCCAGGTGCGGGGGTCGTAGGCGGCGAGGTACTTCTTCAGGCTGTAGCCGCCGGTGGCGTAGTCGGAGCAGTCCAGCCGGTCGCCTTCGGCATCGGTGTTGGCGTCGATCGTCCCGGCGATCTTGATGATCTTCGGGGTGTCGCTGCCGCCGTCGAGGGCCCGGACGAGCCCTGCGCGGTCGGTCACCGTGTACACGTGGTCGGCGTCGGCGGCCGTGCCTCCGGTGGTGCCCGCTCCCTCGGCGGCCCAGCCGTCGTTCGCGGGCAGGGTGTCGCGGCCGATGTCCCGGGCCTCGGCGTGCGCGGGCACGCAGAGCACCCCCAGCAGCCCGGCCGCGACGGCCAGGTGTCGGCCCCTCATCCCTTCACCGCCCCCGCGCTGAACCCGGTGATCAGCCACTTCTGGATGAAGGCGAACACGAGCACCACCGGAACGGCCGCGATGATGCCGCCCGCGGCGAGCGCGCCCAGGTCGACGCTGTCGGCGCTCATCAGGCTGTTGAGGCCGACGGGGATCGTCTGCTTGTCCTGGTTGTTCAGGAACATCAGGGCGAACAGGAAGTGGTTCCAGGAGTGGACGAAGGCGAACGAGCCGACGGCGATCAGGCCGGGCCGCAGCAGCGGCAGCACCACGATCCGGAAGGCCGTCATACGGTTGCAGCCGTCGACCCAGGCCGCCTCCTCCAGGGAGTACGGCACGTTCTTGATGAAGTTGCTGATCAGGATCATCGACAGTGGCAGCTGGAAGACCGTCTCGGCGAGGATGACACTGCCCAGCGAGTTGATCATCTGCAGTTCGGCGAAGATCTCGAACAGCGGCACCAGCAGCAGCGCGCCCGGCACGAACTGGGAGCACAGCAGGCCCAGCATGAACGCCCGCTTGATCTTGAAGTCGAACCGGGCGAGGGCGTAGCCGCCGGCCAGCGCCACGAGCGTCGTCATCAGCAGGGTGGCGACGCCGACGAGCACGCTGTTGGCGAAGTAGGTGCCGAAGCTGCGCTCCGTCCAGACCTTCTCGAAGTGGTCGAAGGTCATCGGCCAGGGCACGAGCGAGGTCGAGCCGGCCGGGCGCAGCGAGAACAGCAGGATCCAGTAGAAGGGGACGAGGGTGAAGAGCAGGTAGATGCCCAGGGGCAGGTAGATCTGCCAGCGGGGTGCCTCGTCCCAGGCGCGGTGGCCCTTGGCGGGGCGCGGCGGTTCGGTGGTGGCGCGCACGGGGGCGGGTGCGGCCTTGGTGGCTTCCTTGACGCTCACTTCTCGCCTCCGAACTTGCTCAGCCGCAGGTAGACCATCGAGCAGAAGAGCAGGATCACGAACGCCACCGTGGTCAGGGCCGACGCGTAGCCGAAGTTGTGGGCGTCGACGGATGTGTTGGCGATGTACAGCGGCAGCGTGGTCGTCTCACCCGCCGGGCCGCCGCCGGTCAGGGTGTAGAGCAGGTCGACGTTGTTGAACTCCCACACCGCGCGCAGCAGCGTGGACAGGATGATGGCGTCCTTCAGGTGCGGCAGCGTGATGTGCCAGAACTGCTTGATCCGGCTCGCTCCGTCGACCTCGGCGGCCTCGTAGAGGTCCCTGGAGACCGACTGGAGGTCGGCGAGGATGAGGATCGCGAAGAACGGCACCCCTCGCCACAGGTCGGCCACGATCGCCGCCGGGAACACGGTCGAGGTGTCCGACAGCCAGCTCGTGCCGTAGGAGCCGATGCCCATGTCCGCGAGGTAACGGGTGATGCCCGTCTGGGAGTTGTAGAGCAGCACCCAGATCGCGGAGGTCAGCACGCCGGAGACGGCCCATGGGGAGAAGACCAGGGCGCGCCCGAGGCCCCGGCCCACGAAGGTCTGGTTGACGATCAGGGCGAGCGCGAGGCCGAACAGCAGCTGGAGCCCGACCTCGACGACGACCCACTTGGCGCTGAAGACCAGGGTGTCCCAGAAGATCGGGTCCTTGGTGAAGGCGTGGACGAAGTTGTCGAAGCCCGCGTAACCGTTCCGCCATGGCTTGGTGGGGTTGTAGTTCTGCAGGCTGTAGTAGAAGACGCTGATGACCGGATAGGCGATGAACCCCACCATGAGCAGGGCGGCCGGTGCGATCAGCAGGTACGGGAGCCTGCGCGGCGTGGCGGAGGCCCGGCGCCGCCGGGGTGGCGCGGGCGGTTTCGCCACGGCTGCGGCTTGGGCCATGACTGTTCTCCGTTCTCAGTACGTCGTGGTACGTCGTGCGTCGGTACGTGCGCGGGAAGCGCTTTCTCCCCGGGCAGGGTCGTGCCGGGTCGTGCTGAGCAAAGGTGGTGCGGTGGCGCGTGAGTCGTTCCTGTTCAGCCCGCGTACGGGTCCTGCACCTTGCCCGGTCGGGCCAGGAACTCGAAGTCGCAGCCGGTGTCGGCCTGCGTGATCTGCTCGTTGTAGAGCGCGCCGTAGCCGCGCTCGTACCGGACGGGCGGCGGGGTCCACTGCGCCCTGCGCCGCTCCAGTTCCTCGTCGTCGACGTGGAGATGGAGGGCGCGCGCCTCGACGTCGAGGGTGATGCTGTCGCCGGTGCGCACGAGGGCGAGCGGTCCGCCGACGTACGACTCTGGCGCGACGTGCAGCACACACGTGCCGTAACTCGTGCCGCTCATCCGGGCGTCGGAGATCCGGACCATGTCCCGGACTCCCTGCTTGAGCAGGTGGTCGGGCAGCGGCAGCATCCCGTACTCGGGCATGCCCGGGCCGCCCTTGGGGCCGGCGTTGCGCAGCACGAGCACGTGGTCGGGGGTGATGCCGAGCGCCGGGTCGTTGATGGTGCGCTGCATGGTCTTGTAGTCGTCGAAGACGACGGCGGGCCCGGTGTGCTTGAGCAGGTGCGGCTCGGCGGCGATGTGCTTGATGACCGCGCCGTCCGGGCAGAGGTTGCCGCGCAGCACGGCGACTCCGCCCTCCGGCGCGACCGGGTTGTCCCGGGTGCGGATGACGTCGTCGTTGTGGACCTGGGCGCCGGTGATCTGCTCGCGCAGGGTGTCGTACGAGACGGTCGGCCGGTCCAGGTGGAGCAGGTCCGTGATCCGGGAGAGGAACCCGGGCAGGCCGCCCGCGAAGTGGAAATCCTCCATCAGGTACGTCTGTCCGCCGGGCCGTACGTTGGCCAGCACCGGGACCGTGCGGGCGACGCGGTCGAAGTCGTCGAGGGTGAGCCGGACCCCCGCGCGGCCCGCCATGGCGATCAGGTGGATCACGGCGTTGGTGGAGCCGCCGAGTCCGAGCACGGTCGTCACGGCGTCCTGGAAGGCCTCGGCGGTGAGGATGTCGCTCAGCTTGCGGTCTTTGTCGACCAGTTCGACGATCGTCATGCCCGCCCTGGCGGCCATCCGGTCGTGCCCGGAGTCGACGGCCGGGATGCTGGAGGCACCCGGGACGGTGACGCCGAGGGCCTCGGCGGCAGCGGTCAGCGTGGAGGCCGTGCCCATCGTCATGCAGTGGCCGGGCGAGCGGGCCAGGCCGCTCTCCAGCTCCTGCATCTCGCAGTCGCCGATGACGCCGGCCCGCTTGTCGTCCCAGTACTTCCACATGTCGGTGCCGGAGCCGAGGATTTCGTTGCGCCAGTGGCCCGGCAGCATCGGCCCGGCCGGCACGAACACCGCCGGCAGATCGGCGGACGCGGCTCCCATGAGCAGCGCGGGCGTCGACTTGTCACAACCGCCCATCAGCACGGCCCCGTCGACCGGATACGACCGCAGCAGCTCCTCCGTCTCCATCGCGAGCATGTTGCGGTAGAGCATCGGGGTCGGCTTCTGGAAGGTCTCGCTGAGCGTGGAGACCGGGAACTCCAGGGGGAAACCGCCGGCCTGCCACACCCCCCGCTTCACGGCCTGGGCGCGGTCGCGCAGGTGGACGTGGCAGGGGTTGATGTCGGACCAGGTGTTGAGGATCGCGATGACCGGCTTGCCCAGGTGCTCCTCGGGCAGATAGCCGAGCTGCCGGGTGCGGGCGCGGTGGCTGAAGGTGCGCAGCCCCTCGGTGCCGTACCACTGGTGGCTCCGCAGCTCCTCGGGACGCTTCCGGCCGGTCATATCGACCACCCGGCGGCGATGGCGGCGACCTCGGCGCGTTCGCTCTCCGGCAGCGACTTGCTCGGCGGGCGGACCTCGCGGCGGCACAGCCCGAGGGAGGCGAGGGCCTCCTTGACGACGGTGACGTTGTCGGCGGAGCCGTTGGCGGCGCGCAGCTCCTCGAAGCGGCGGATCTGCTCCCAGA
This sequence comes from Streptomyces hawaiiensis, assembly GCF_004803895.1. Taxonomy (NCBI): domain Bacteria; kingdom Bacillati; phylum Actinomycetota; class Actinomycetes; order Kitasatosporales; family Streptomycetaceae; genus Streptomyces; species Streptomyces hawaiiensis. Next base: position 2,139,673 of record NZ_CP021978.1, read on the forward strand.
CCTTCATCGCGGCCGGGTAGTCGCCGGAGCGCAGCGCCTCGATCATGTTCAGGGAGACGGCCGGGGCGACGTTCACCAGCCCCGAGGTGAATCCGGTGGCGCCGGCGGAGAAGTAGGAGGGGGCGTACGGCTCGGCGAGCCCCGCCACCCACACGAACCGCTCCAGACCCGCGTCCCGGGCGAACGCGGCGAATCTGGCCGCGTCGGGGACGGCGTACTTCACGCCGATGACGTTCGGGCAGGCGTCGGCGAGTTCGGCGAGCCGGGCACCGGTGAGCTGCGCGTTGCGGATGTACGGCACGACGCCCAGCTCGGGCACGGCCGCGGCGATGGCGCGGTGGTAGTCGACCCAGCCGGCCTGGGAGACGTAGGGGTGGACGGGCTGGTGGACCATCACCATGTGGGCGCCGAGCTCCCGGGCGTGCCGGGCGGAGGCGACGGCGGTGGGGATGTCGTGCCCGACGCCGACCAGGACGACGGCCCGCTCCCCGGCCTCGTCGATCGTCAGCTCCGTGACCAGGCGGCGCTCTTCGGGGGTCAGGGCGTAGAACTCGCCGGTGTTGCCGTTCGGGGTGAGGGTCGTGATGCCGCCGTCGAGCAGGCGGCGCAGCAGGGCCCGGTGGGTGTCCTGCGCGACGGAGCCGTCCTCGGCGAACGGGGTCACCGGGATCGCCACCACGTCGGCCAGGGCCGCACGCTGGGTCTCGAACGCCACGCTGCTCATTCCTGACCTTCCTGTTCCAGTCCTGCCTGGGGGAAAGCGCGCTGCACGAAGGACGCGATGTGGGCGTGCAGGGCACGCGCCGCGCCGTCGGCGTCGCCGTCGAGGGCGAGCCGCAGGATCTCCCGGTGCTCGCCGGCCTCCCGCTCCCAGGAGGGCGAGGCGGCCCAGGCGACGGCGGAGACCAGGGCGGCCTGGTCACGGACCTCGTCGAGCATCCGGCCGAGCAGCGGGTTGCCGCACGGCAGATACAGGGCGCGGTGGAACTCCCGGTTGGCGAGGGAGCGTTCGGCGGTGTCGGTGGCGGCGTCGGCCCGGGTCAGCGCCTCGCGGGCGACGTCCAGGGAGGCCCCGCGCTGCACAGCCCGCTTCAGCGCCTCGGGCTCCAGCAACAGCCGGACGTCGTAGACCTCGCGCGCCATGTCCGCGTCCACCATGCGCACGGTGACGCCCTTGTACTGGCTCATCACGACCAGCCCGGTCCCGGCGAGGGTCTTGAGCGCCTCACGCACCGGGGTCTTGGACACCCCGAACTGCGCGGCGAGCTCGGTCTCGACCAGCGCCTGCCCGGGCGTCAACTGCCCCGTGAGGATGCGGTGTTTGATCCCCTCCAGCACGTACTGCGTGCGTGAGGGGATCGGCGTGGGCACAGAGGTCATGCGCGCCTCTCGGATCTCGCGTCTCGGTGGATCGCGTATCGGATCTCGCGTATCGCGTCTCATATATGACGTACGAAGTACGACGCGATGACGGTAGGAGGGCGCGTTCGCTGCGTCAATGCTTCCGGCAAAGAAACTGCAATCGCTTTCTATGGCCTGGGCGCCCACTCCGGGTCGCGCCCGGCGAGTCCCACCGCCCGGGCCAGCAGGGATGCCTCCGGCTCGACGGTGACGACGGGCCCGAAGATCTCACCGCGGTCGGGGTCGTCGACACTCGCGGCGAGGAAGGCGTGGCAGGTCTCCAAGGCAGCCGGGTCGGGGTCGTAGCCCTGGCCGGTCGCGTGGGCCAGGTCCCAGCCGTGGATGACCAGCTCGTCGATGACGACGAGGCCCGCGATGTCACCGGGCAGGTCGACCCCGCCGGCCCGGGTCATACCGGTCCAGGCGGCCGGGTCGCGCCAGGCCTCGGCCAGTTCGGCGAGGACCTCGGGCAGCTCCTCGCGCCAGCCGGGCGTGATGTCCGGGAGCGCGGAGCCCGGGCTGGTGTCGGTGGTGGCGCCGAGGTCCTTGCGGGCGGCGTCACGGAAGGCGGCGGCCAGCCCCGCCAGGTGGCCGAGCAGGTGGCGCACCGCGTACTCGGGGCAGGGCGTCGGGCCGGCCAGCCGCTCATCGGTGACGCCGGCGACGAGCCGCGCCAGCTCCTCCGTCTGGGGGCCGAGGTCAAGGGTCGTGCCGGTCCCGGTGATGTCGGTCATGCGAGCTCCTCAGGATGTGGTCCTGGGGAGTAGACCGACGCCGGCCGCGGAACTCATCGCCCGCACTTCTGCGCCCCTCGCGTCCGATACCGCTTCACACGGGCCGGTCGGTGTGAGGGGCGTAGCGGGGCGGCTCAGCGGGCAGGATGACGCCCCGGGTGTCCTGCGCGAGACGCGGAGCGCCCGGCCATCGCGTGTCGGGTGCTCATCGGCGTCGCCTGTCCCGTCGTTCCTCAGCGGTACCGGACGACGTGCAACCGGTGGACTCCCGTCGGGTCCAGGACGGCCGGCTCGCCCGACGAACCGTCGACGAGGACCACGCCGTCCTCCAGGCGGAGCGCGTTCACCAACTGGCCGACGGCCTCGCGGCCCCGGCCGTCCGTACGGCGGGCCCAGATCAGGGCCCGGGCTGCGACCGGCAGTGCGGAAGCCGCCTCGACCGCCGCCGCCCAGTCCTGGTGCTCGGACACGGACAGCACGGGGCCGAGGTCGTCGAGTGTCGGCTCGAACCACGCGGCGCGGGCGGGCGGCGGTGGCTTCGGAAGGTCCGCCGTTCCGACGGTACCGCCCGCGTCCCAGCGGGCGAGCCAGGCCCAAGGGTCGGTGTTGGGCAGGCCGAAAGGCGCGGCCTCGTCCTTCGGGACCACGACTGTCGCGTCGAGCATGCAGTCCGGCCAGTGGCCTGCGCTCAGGAAACGGCTCGTGTTGCAGGAGAAGACCCAGCCGCGAGTGGTCTCGTCCTGCGCCGTCGGGGCGTGTAGTTCCACTTCGCCGTGGTAGGCGTCCTGGAGCCAACGGCGTGCTTTGTCGACCGCGGAGGCGAAGTCGGGTGCCGCGTGCTCCCATGGGGCGAGGCGGGGCGTGCACGCGCCCGGCAGAGCGCGGATCAGCACGAGCTCGCGGACCAGGGACGGGTCGAGGCGGGCGAGGGAGGACGTCAGCGCGTCGAGGAGAACCACCTGTCCCTTGTGGTTGTGCGCGTAGAGCAGGTTGCCGGTGGCCTCATGGCCACCGACCTCCCGGCGGACCCAGACCACGCCACGTGTGTCCGGCCCGGTCTCCGTGACCGCCCGGATCACGTCGTCCCAGCCGCCGACCTCGACCCGCGTGAACTGAGGGAAATAGCGGCGGGTCAGCCGATCCCACCAGCCGGGCGCCTCGTCCGAGGGCTGCCAGGGCAGGGGCGTGGACGGGGCGCCGTCGATCGCGGAGTGCAGAGTCACGACACATCCGCGGATGTTGATCCGACGGGCCTGCGTCGCAGCCCGGCGAGCCGCATCCTCCGGCGGCACGGGCTCCAGGTCCACGAGTGGGGCACTGGGCGCCGGGTGGAACGGGGTCCCGCCGTCCTTGGGCACGACGACCGACGCGGCCATCATCGGCGTCTCGGGAAACCCCGGCTGCGGCAACGGCCGGCAGGCCATCAGCCACGCGGCGGCCGTTTCGTGCACGGGGTGCCCGACGGCCAGCCGCACGAGGCCACCATAGGTGGCGTTCAGCCAGGCGGTTGCCCGCTGGTCGGGACTCGACATCTTCTAGTGCCCCCTCTTCGGCGGCCATCCATGAGGCCATTCGCCCGTCTCACGGAGTTCCATGTACCTATCCCCCGGAAGATTGGTCGGGGAGAAGTGCGGAGCGGTGCCGTCGTGCGGTACCACGATGAGCGACGAGAACGGAGCCTGCGTGGGGTCGCCCGTGTCGATGTGTTCCTTGAAATCGAAACGCACGGTCCAGCCGTAGGTGAACCGGACCGCTGTATCCGGCAGCATCACTACCGAATCGGGCTTCTCAGGGAAAGCCTTGGTTTTCAGGTATTCGGCGGCTGCTGCCACGGCCTCGTCACGGCTCAGCACTTAGGAGCTCCCATTACGGTAAGGAATGTGTCCGATCGATGACACGCTTTTCTCCAGGATGGCGAGGGTTCCTGACTGCCCGTCGAGGAAAACGACCCCGTGCTTGGTGTTCACGGCATTGAACACGTGGGCGCTGCCGTCGGGCCGGCTCACGTACATGGCACTCCTTGAACCTTCTCCCCGCGCCTGGAGGTCTCGGATGATGTCATCGTAGCTGTCCACCATGTCGTAGTGGCCCTTGGCCCTGTCCTTGAGGCCGAGTTGCTCCGGGGGAATGTGATCGGGCTGCGGCTTGGGCGCCGCACTCACTTCGATCCCATCCAGCCTGCGGTCCACGGAGACGACGTTGTGGCTGCAGTTGTCTCGATATCCAGGAGTGCCGGTATTGTTAATTTCTTTCAGCCATGGAAATTCGCTGTCCAAAAACTCCTGGGCCTTCTGCGGGTCCACGGAGTCGTAATGGATGGCTTTTTCCTTGACGTGGTCCGTCGACCGTGCGAGGTCGCTCCAACCTTTGGGCGCCGAGCCGGCGGCCTCGTCGGCGTATTTCGCTCCGGACGCTGCCAGATTGTCGGCGGTCCCCGCACCCTCTTTCACGGCCATGCGCAGACCCCCGCGCGCCAACCCCGCCCCCTTCGTGCCGATGAGCTCGGGTACCAGGCGGCCGATGAACTCGGACGGGTCCTTTTTGAAGCCCTCCACCGCTGCGTTCAGTGCCCGCTCGGGGTGGGCCGCGGTCGAGACCAGGCCGGAGAGCGTCAGGGAGATGTTCTGGAGGTACTCCGCCGGGTGCGTCAGGTTGTAGGGGTCGACCGGGTTCAGGCCCCGGGCGAAGCTGACCAGGCCCGCGCTGCCCTTGACGACACCGCCCACGAAATGGTTGAGCTCGACGCCGGTCGCCACGAGGCCGTCGACCACGTTGCCGGTCAGGCGGTCCAGCGGCGGCGGCTCCGCCGGGGCATGGGCGAGGGCCCTCCTGATGTCCGCCTCGGCGTCACCGGCGGCGGTGTTCCGCTGAGCGCGGGCCCGGGCCAGCTGCTCCCGCGCCTGCCGGATGGTCTCCTTGCCGGGGTCGTGGAACGGCCCGGGAGTGGGGCCGGGGTCCTGGTCCGCCCGCACCTTGGCGTTGTAGGCGTCGACCTTCTGGTTGTACTCCCCGATGGCTCTCTCGGACGCGCTCTTGCCGCGTGCGTACAGCTCGATGGCCTCCTGCGCCTGCTGCTGCGCCCACTTCACCGTGCCCGCGTAGGCGTCCAGCGCAGTGGCGGCGGTTTCGCATGCGTCGGCGGCCTGGAGCCACTTCGAGGGATGGACGCCGAACTTCTCACGGAAGGTGTCCCCGCCCTTGCCGCGCCAGGCGGAGGAGTCGACCTTCTTCATCCCCGAGCCGACCTTGTCGAAGGCGGCGGAGAAGTCCCGCAGGTGCTTGGCACTGCTCCGGATCTTCTCGGCGTTGCCGTGGATCAGCTCGTTGGCCTCCTCGGTCTGGCCGAGCTGCTGCTCTCCCGGTGTCGCCCCGAGGTCGGACGCGACTTCGTCGCCCCAATCCTCCACCGCGTCCGCGGCATCCTCCATGCCGACCCGGTCAAGGCCGTCACCGAGCCGGTCGGTGCCCCAGTCGATGCCCTCGCCGACGACCTTCTTACCGGCGTCGACACCGTCCTCGAGAACGTTCAGGCCGTGGTTGACGCCGTCCTTCAGCCTGCCCAGGCCGCTGCCGATGTCGTCGAGGACGCCCATCAGCCCTCACCCCCGCCACCCTGCATACGGGCGCGCTCCTCCGGCGAGGGGCCGAACTGCTCGTCCAGCATCCGCTCCCACGCGGCCTCCGAGACTCCCGAACGCTCGCGGATGTTCTCGGGCGCCAGCGACCCCGCGCCGGCCAGGTTCTCGGACGTCATGACGTCCCGGCCCGCGTCCCGCCAACCCTGGGCGCTGGTCTCCCAAGCCCGGTCGAAGGACTCCTTGCTGTAGTCGGCGTCCCTGATCTGGGTGACCGGGTTGTTCGACCAGACCTCGCCCCAGTCCTTGCCGGTGATCTCGTCCTCCGAGGCGTGCGGATTGCCGATCACCGAGTTGACGCCGACCTTCATCGCTCCTGCGACGTACTGGTCGGTCTCGTAGTACGTCCCGGCCGCGAGCCCCGTCTTCAGCGCGAACCCGTTGCCCTCCTGGATCAGCGAACGAACACCCCACTCCCACCGCTCACAGAAGGAGCCGAAGGCGCCGGTGAGGCCCTCCGCCCCCAGCTCCAGACCGGACAATGCGATGTCGCCGAAGCCACGGCCCGCGCCTGCCTCACCGACCATGCCGAGCTCTTTCAACTCGCCCAGCGCCGCCGTCAGTCCCTTGGCGATCTCGTCGAGACCGATCGCCGTCAGATCGTTGCCGTTGCCGCCGCCCCCCGTCATCGAGGCGTCCCTCCTTGCTGTACCTGGTCCACTGCGAACGCGTCGGGCACGATTCCGGTCACCGGCGGGAGCAGGAGCGCGTGTTCGGCACCGTCGGCCGCGTCCAGAGCCACCCCGCACGGCACACCGGCCTCCGGTACCGCCACGTCCAACAGCCTCGCCCCGAGGACCGTTTGGTACGTCCACTCCCGGTCGGCCTCGTCCCGAGCGAGCGCGTACCGGGACAGCGCCGACTCGTCGGAGAAGGCCAGGATCCAGCGGATCCCGCCGAAGTCGGCGGTGAGCCAGCCGCCGTCGTGCAGCGGCACCAGCACCGCCGTGTCCCGGAACGCCTCCAGCAGCACGGCGAACTCGCTTCGCCGGAGGGCCACTTCCTCCTCGGTGGGCTCTGACGCCTCGTTGAGCGACGGCACCTCGGCGGCCCCCGAGGCCTCAGGTGGCCTGGGAGCACCGTCCGGCTCAACCGGTCGATTCTCCTCGTCAGGACCGGACTTCTCAGGCACGGGTGGCTCGGGCCGCAAGGTCATCTCTGCGTACTCGGCAAGTCGGGAGCGCCGCATCGGCGTCTCCGATCCTCCCCCGAAATCTGTCACGACGTAACTTTTGCATGTGACGCACTAGCGCTCCTCCTCAGCCTCATGGGCCACCTCAGTCACACACAAGATCGATACGCAGCAATCACGATTCCCGGCCAGGTCAGGGCCTGAAGGAAGCAGCCTGAGTGGGTGGGGCTCCGGCCGCAGGTCCTTCGGCCCCCTTTGGCGCGCGGAACAGGCGGTCTCGTTCAAGTGGCAGAGATCCGGCGACTCCTGGACGCTCCACTAAGGAACCTGCCCGATCCACTCCCCGGGTCCTTAGCCGCACGATGGCCGGGTATGACGACCAAGACGACCCGGCCGCTCGTGCGCGTCCTGCGCGACCGCGACGCCGGGCTCTACCTCTCCGGCGTGGTGGTCTCCGGCTTCGGCACCTCGGCCCTGTGGCTGGCGTCCGGCGTGTGGGTCAAGGACCTGACCGGCTCGGACGGCCTGGCCGCGCTGTGCGTGCTCGCCATGTGGCTGCCGACCCTGGCCGGCCCGCTGCTGGGCACTCTCGCCGACCGGGTCCGCCGCAAGCCCCTGCTGATCGGCGTGAACCTGCTCCTGGCCGCCCTCCTGCTGACCCTCGTGAGCGTCGACGCCCCGGGCGGCCTGTGGCTGCTGTACGCGGTGCTGTTCGTGTACGGCGCGGCGGGCGTCGTCCATGACGCGGCCGAGTCGGCCCTCGTGGCGACCGCGGTCGACCCGTCCCTGCTGGGCGACTTCAACGGCCTGCGCATGACCGCCACCGAGGGCATGAAGCTCCTGGCCCCGCTGGCGGGCGCGGGCCTCTACGCGGCGCACGGCGGCGCGAGCGTCGCCCTCCTGGACGCGGCGACGTTCGTGCTGGCCACGGGGCTGTACGCGATGCTGCGGGTGAGGGAGGGGAAGCCCGCGCCGCCCACCGGCAGCCGCCGGCGGCGGACCACCGAAGGCGTCCGCCACCTGTGGGCGCACCCCGTGCTGCGCCCCCTGGTCCTGGCGGGCGGCGTCACGATGCTGTGCGCCGGTCTGAACGGGGCGATGGTGTACGCCGTTGTCGACGGCCTCGGGCACTCCCCCGCGTACACCGGCGTGCTGTACGCCGTGCAGGGCGCCGGTTCGGTCGCGGCCGGCCTGCTGTCCGGCTCCGCCCTGCGTCACCTGGGTGCTCGGCGCTTCGCGGCCTCCGGGATCGCCCTGCTGGCGTTCGCCGTGGCCCTGCGGGCGGTGCCGTCCGATCCGGTGGCGCTGGTGTGCGGCGCGGCGATCGGCGTGGGGCTGGCCGCGGTGCTGATCGCCGCGCTGACGTCCGTGCAGCGTGAGACGCCGGGTGCGCTGCTGGGCCGGGTCACGGCCACCGCGAACACCCTGGTGTACACACCGAACGTGGTCGGGCTGGCCGCCGGGGCGGCCCTGGTCGAGCTGGTGGGCCACCGGCTGGTGCTGGTGGCCCTGGGCGTGGCCCTGCTGGTGACGGCGGCCGCGCTGTGTCAGAGGCCGGCGAGGGCGGAGCGGACCGTCTCCAGGTCGTCGTCGGACGCCAACCCGGCGTGATACAGCCGCAGTTCGGTGGCGCCGAGCTCCCGCGCCCCGGCCGCGTCGGCGGCGAGGGTGCCGGGGCTGCCGCCCATCCCCGAGACGACGGTGAAGTTGGCCGCGATGACGGCGCCCCGGCGGTCCTGCCGCGCGAACGGCGTCAGCGTTCCGGTCCCGCCCGCGCAGGGCACGACCACACCGTCGGCGACGGACAGGATGTGCGCCGGGTCGACCCCCGGGTTGGCGCCGACGTGGTAGGACACGGGGTCCGCGTGCAGCAGCACCTGGAAGCCGTCGGGGGCGGCCGTCCGGACCGCCGCGACGGCCTGTTCCTGGAGCGTACGGGCGGTCTCGTCGCGGTACGTGCGCGTGGTGTGCGCGAGGGTCTCGCCGAGGAGCTTCTCGATGCCGGCCCAGCCCCCGTCGGAGGGCGTGCCCTGCCACACCGGCTCCAGCGCGGTCCGTACGGCGGCAGCGAGCTCGTCGGCGTCCAGGCCGTGCCGGCCGTAGCCGTCCCGGCAGGACGGGCAGAAGCACAGCGCCATCAGGTACTGCCCGGCGTCCCCGAGGCCGACACCGCCGGTCTTGTCGTGGGCGTGCAGATGCTGCAGGCCGTACCAGCCCAGGGACTCCAGCTCGGTGCCGCGCGCCCCGGGCCGGACGGCGGCCTCGGCGGCCAGGTCGGTCAGGTACGCGCGCGTGGCGGGCTGCGCGATGCACGGCGCCCAGGGGTAGCGGTCGCCGTAGGCGTTGACGACCGAGGTGTCCGGGTGCTCGGCGCCGAGGCGGGAGTTGTGCGCGAGGACGACCCAGGTGTGCACCTCGAGACCGGCCTCGGCGAGCGCGGCGGCGGCCTCACCGACGGCGTCGCCGGGGGCCCAGTCACCGGCCGGGTAAGGGCGCAGCTCCCGCCCGGTCCAGCGGTCGTCCGCCGGGTACAGCACGGCGGCGTGCTCGGCGGTGACGATGCGGTGGCGCGGGTGGCGGGGCGTGAGCGCGCGCGTGGAGTGGTAGGCGGCGGCGAGCGTCACCTGCCGCACGCCGAGCGCGGCGATCCGCGCGGCCGCCTCCGGGTCCCCGTTGACGTCCCAGGGGTAGACGAATGCCGACGCCTTCACTTGGTCTCCTCCAGCAGCGCGTAACCCCGCTCGATCAGTTCGGCGAGCTGCTTCACATGATCCCCGGCCGGTTCGTGCAGCGGGGGCCGCACCTCCCCGACGTCGAGGCCGCGCAGCCGTACACCGGCCTTGACCAGGGCGACCGCGTAGCCGCGGCCCTGGGCGCGCAGTTCGACGAACGGGCGGTAGAAACCGTCCAGCAGCTTCTCCACGGTGGCGTCGTCGCCGGTCCGCAGGGCCTGGTGGAAGGCGAGGGCGATCTCGGGCGCGAAGCAGAACACGGCGGACGAGTAGAGCGTGACACCGAGGGCGCGGTAGGCGAGCTGGGTCTGCTCGGCGGTCGGCAGGCCGTTGAAGTAGAGGAAGTCGCCCGGGACCTCGGTGCGCACAGCGCTGACGAAGCGCTGCATGAGGTCGAGGTCGCCGAGCCCGTCCTTGAGGCCGATGATCCCGTCCGTGCGGGCGAGTCCGACGACCGTCTCGGGGGTGAACACGGCGTTGTCGCGCTGGTAGACGATGACCGGCAGGGCGGTCGCGGCGGCCACCTCCCGGTAGTGCCGCAGCAGCCCCTCCTGCCCGGCGACGACGAGGTACGGCGGCATGGCGAGCAGCCCGTCCGCCCCGGTGGCCTCGGCGAGGCGGGCGTAGCGCACGGCGAGCGCGGTGCCGTACCCGGTGCCCGCGACGACCGGCACACGCCCGTCGGCGGCCTCGACGGCGGCCCGTACGCAGGCCTCGAACTCCTCGGGCGTCAGCGCGTGGAACTCGCCGGTGCCGCAGCAGGCGAACACGGCGGCGGCTCCGGCCTCCACGCCGCGCCGGACGTGCGTGCGGTAGGTGTCGAGGTCCACGGAGCCGTCGGGTCCGTAGGCGGTGACCGGGAAGAACAGCGGCCCGCTGGGGATGTCGAGTCGAGCAGCGAGAAGGGCTGACGTCACAAAGCTCTCCCGGTTCCATATTCATGATTGGCGTCTATATTTCTGAACGACTTCACGCTAAGGCGCCCCCTCGGCGCCGGTCAAGCGTGCATACCCGCGACGCACCTGCGGATTCACCCCCTCCGCGGCATACTTGACGGGCTCCGCCCCAGATCCTTAGCGTGTCCACGCATATGAATGCCGTGCGCTCATGTGCACGGTTGGCGATCAAGGAGACCCGAGGATGCCCGCTCCCCGCACCGTCCTGCTCACCGGCGCCGCCGGCGGCCTCGGCACCCTGATGCGGGACCTGCTCCCGGACTACGGCTACGACCTGCGCCTGCTGGACATGCGCCCGATCGAGGGCGTGCCCGACGCGATCACCGCCGACCTGGCCGACCGGGACGCCGTGCGCGAGGCGGTCCGGGGTGTCGACGCGATCATCCATCTCGCGGGCATCTCCCTGGAAGCCCCCTTCGAGAAGATCCTCAAGGCGAACATCGAGGGCACCTACCACCTGTACGAGGCCGCCCGCGAGGAGGGCGTCGGCCGGATCGTCTTCGCCTCCTCCAACCACGCCGTCGGCTACACCCCGCGCCCCCAGGGCGACACACCTCTCGATCCGAGCGCGCTCATCCCGATCGACACCCCCCGTCGCCCGGACACCTTCTACGGCCTGTCCAAGTGCTTCGGCGAGGACCTCGCCCAGCTCTACTGGGACAAGCACGGCCTGGAGACGGTCTCGGTGCGCATCGGTTCCTGCTTCCCCGAGCCGACCAGCGTGCGCATGCTCTCGGTGTGGATGAGCCCCGCCGACGGCGCCCGTCTCCTTCACGCGGCCCTGACCGCCGAGCACGTCGGCCACACCGTCGTCCACGGCTCCTCCGCCAACACCCGGCTGTGGTGGGACCTCGGCACCGCCCGGGCGCTCGGCTACGAGCCGCAGGACGACTCCGAGCCGTTCGCCGAGAAGCTCATCGCCGAGCAGGGCGAGCTGCAGGACGGCAACGAGGCACACGCCTACCTGGGCGGCCAGTTCGTGACGGACCCCCCGATCTGGCCGTACTGACCGGAAAGAGTCATCGCACCAGGGCGGGCGGGCACAGAACGGGCCCGCCCGCTCGGGCATTCGGGCACGGCCTGCAAGCGGCAGGCCAACGCCCTCAGGGGAGCGAGAAACCGCGCGACCAGCCACAACGCACGCGAGGACGGCCACGACCTCCCCGCGGCACCGCGCGCATCCGCAAGACCGAACGGGCACACACGGGCAGGATCACGCCCGCAACAGACCTGGCCACCGCCGAACACCCGCTGTAGAACTTCCCCCAAGGCCCGACCGAGGGCCCGAACGGGCAGCACAGCGGAAAGGCGGGTGACGGCCATGAACAGGACCGCGGAAGAACGCCAGCGCGAGATCGTGCGGGCCGCACGGCGCGACGGCTCGGTCGACGTCACGGCCCTCGCCGCCGAGCTGGACGTGGCCAAGGAGACCGTACGGCGGGATCTGCGCGTCCTGGAGGAGCACGGCCTGCTCCGCCGCACCCACGGCGGCGCCTACCCCGTGGAGAGCGCCGGCTTCGAGACGACGCTCGCCTTCCGGGCCACGAGCCACGTACCCGAGAAGCGCCGGGTCGCGGCCGCCGCGGCCGAGCTGCTCGGCGACGCCGAGACCGTCTTCGTCGACGAGGGCTACACCCCGCAGCTCATCGCCGAGGCGCTCCCCCGGGACCGGCCGCTGACCGTGGTCACCGCGTCCCTGCCGGTCGCGGGCGCCCTCGCCGAGGCCGAGCACATGTCCGTGCTGCTGCTCGGCGGCCGGGTGCGGCGCGGCACCCTCGCCACCGTCGACCACTGGACGACGAAGATGCTGTCCGGCTTCGTCGTCGACCTGGCGTTCATCGGCGCCAACGGCATCTCCCGCGAACACGGCCTCACCACCCCCGACCCGGCCGTCAGCGAGGTCAAGACACAGGCGATCCGGGCCGCCCGCCGCGTGGTCTTCGCGGGCGTGCACACCAAGTTCGGAGCCGTCAGCTTCTGCCGGTTCGCCGAGGTCGCCGCACTGGAGGCGATCGTGACGAGCACGCTGCTGCCGACCGCCGAGGCCCACCGGTACTCGCTGCTCGGACCACAGGTCATCCGCGTCTGACCCCACTCCGACCCCACGTCTCCCCAGGGCACCCGCACGGCCCTGCGGTGCCCCATATCTCCCCATACATCCAGGAGCGATCCATGCGAACCCAGAGCCGACGACGGCCACCGCGAGCCACGCTCGCCCTGGCCGCCGCAGGGACGCTGCTCGCCCCGCTGCTGTCCGGCTGCTGGGTCGGCGCGGGCGGGGCCGGATCCGGCGGCGACGCCATCAACGTCCTGATGGTCAACAACCCGCAGATGGTCGAGCTGCAGAAGCTGACCCGTGCCCACTTCACCGAGGAGACGGGCATCAAGGTCAACTTCACCGTCCTCCCCGAGAACGACGTCCGCGACAAGATCAGCCAGGACTTCGCCAACCAGGCCGGCCAGTACGACGTGGCCACGCTGTCCAACTACGAGATACCGATCTACGCCCGCAACGGCTGGCTGCGCGAGATGAACGGCTACGTCGCCAAGTACCCGGCCTATGACGAGCAGGACGTCCTGAGGCCGATGCGCCAGTCCCTCACCGCCGACGACGGCAAGCTCTACGGCCAGCCCTTCTACGGCGAGTCGTCGTTCCTGATGTACCGCAAGGACGTGTTCGAACAGCAGGGCCTGACGATGCCCGCGCACCCCACCTGGCGGCAGGTGGCGGACCTCGCGGCGCGGGCGGACGGCGCCGAGCCCGGAATGAAGGGCATCTGCCTGCGCGGCCTGCCCGGCTGGGGCGAGGTGATGGCCCCGCTCACCACGGTGGTGAACACCTTCGGCGGCACGTGGTTCGACAAGGACTGGAAGGCGCGGCTCGACTCCCCGGCCTTCGAGAAGGCGACGAAGTTCTATGTCGACCTGGTACGCGAGCACGGCGAGTCCGGCGCCGCCCAGTCCGGCTTCGCCGAGTGCCTGAACAACATGACCCAGGGCAAGGTCGCCATGTGGTACGACGCCACCTCCGCGGCCGGATCCCTGGAGGCGGCGAACTCCCCGGTCAAAGGCAAGGTCGGCTACGCCCCCGCCCCCGTCGAGAAGACCGAGTCCTCCGGCTGGCTCTACACCTGGGCCTGGGGCATCCAGAAGGCCTCCCGCAACCCGGACAACGCCTGGAAGTTCGTCTCCTGGGCGTCCGGCAAGGGCTACGAGGAACTGGTCGGGGACAAGGCCGGCTGGTCCAACGTCCCGGCCGGGAAGCGGGCCTCGACCTACGCCAACCCCGACTACCGCAAGGAGGCCGGTGCCTTCCAGGAGATGACCAAGGAGGCCATCGAGAAGGCCCGGCCGAACGATCCCGGCGTGCAGCCGCGGCCCGCGCCCGGCATCCAGTTCGTCGGCATCCCCGAGTTCACCGACCTCGGCACCAAGGTCTCCCAGGAGATCAGCGCGGCCATCGCCGGACGCCAGTCCGTCGAGTCGGCCCTGAAGAAGGCTCAGGCGCTCGCCGAGAAGATCTCCGAGGAGTACGAGGGACGATGACCGCCACGACGACGGCTCCCGTGGCCGCACCAGAGACGCGCACCCCGGTCCGCCGCCCCTCAGCCCGGCTGCGTGCCTGGGCGACCCGGGCCCCGCTGCTGCCCGCCCTGATCTTCATGATCGTCGTCACCCAGCTGCCCTTCGTGGCCACGCTGGTGATCTCCTTCTTCGACTGGAACAGCCTCTACCCCGACGCCCGGCACTTCGCGGGCCTCGACAACTACCAGGAGGTCCTCACCGATTCGGACCTGCGCCACTCGGTGTGGACGACCGTGCTGCTGACGGTGGCTGTGGTCCTGGCCAGCCTGGTCCTCGGACTGGTCCTGGCGCTGCTGCTGGACCGGAGGTTCCGCGGCCGGGGCATCGTACGGACCCTGCTGATCGCACCCTTCCTGGTGGTACCCGTCGCGGCGGCCCTGCTCTGGAAACATGTGCTCTACAACCCTGAATACGGGCTGCTCAACGGGCTGTTGCACTATGTGGGCGGACCACAGCCCGACTGGATCTCCACCACCCCGCTGCTCGCGGTCGAGGCCTCCCTCGTCTGGCAGTGGACGCCGTTCATGATGCTGATCCTGCTCGCCGGCCTGCAGAGCCGCGACCACGAGCAGATCGAGGCGGCCCGGGTCGACGGCGCGAGCGACTGGCAGATCTTCGTCCATCTGACGCTTCCGCATCTGCGCCGCTACCTCGAACTTGGCGCCCTGCTGGGCTCGATCTACATCGTCCAGAACTTCGACGCGGTCTTCACGATCACGTCCGGCGGCCTGGGCACCGCCAACCTCCCCTACACCGTCTACCAGAGCTTCTACCAGGCCCACGAGAACGGCCTCGCCTCGGCCGCGGGCGTCCTGGTCGTCATCGGCTCGATCGTCATCGCGACCTTCGCCCTGCGCGTGGTGTCGTCCCTGTTCCGCGAGGAGGTGTCCCGCGCATGAGCACGACCGCACCGCGTGCCCCCCGTGTCCGTGGCAAGGGAGCGGGCCTGGGCCTGCTGGCCTGGCTGCTCGGCATCGCGTTCTTCCTGCCCATCGCGTGGATGGCGCTGACGTCCTTCCACTCGGAGGCGGACGCGGCGACCAACCCGCCGTCCTTCGCGGCCTCGCTGACCCTGGACGGCTACCGCGAGTTCTTCGGCGCGGGCGGCGGCGCGAGTCCCTGGCCGGCCCTGGTCAACTCCCTGGTCGCGTCCGTGGCCTCGACGCTGCTGGTCCTGCTGCTGGCCTTCCCAGCCGCGTACGCGCTGTCCATCAACCGGGTCCGCAAGTGGACGGACGTGCTGTTCTTCTTCCTCTCCACGAAGATGCTGCCCGTCGTGGCCGGCCTGCTGCCGATCTACCTGTTCGCCAAGAACGCCGGGATGCTGGACAACATCTGGCTGCTGGTCATCCTCTACACCTCCATGAACCTGCCGATCGCCGTGTGGATGATGCAGTCGTTCCTCGCCGAGATCCCGGTCGCGGTGATCGAGGCGGCCCGGGTGGACGGGGCGCGGCTGCCGACGGTCCTCGCGCGCGTGGTCGCCCTGATCTCCCTCCCCGGTATCGCCGCCACCGCCCTGATCTGCTTCATCTTCAGCTGGAACGAGCTGCTGTTCGCCCGGGTGCTCACGGGTGTGGTCGCCGAGACCGCCCCCGTCTTCCTGACCGGCTTCATCACCAGCCAGGGCCTGTTCCTGGCGAAGGTGTGCGCCGCGTCGCTCGTCATCTCCCTGCCGGTGCTCGCCGCGGGGTTCGCCGCCCAGGACAAGCTGGTCCAGGGCCTGTCGTTGGGAGCCGTGAAATGAAGGCCGCCGTCATCGAGTCCGTGGGCAAGGCCGTCGTCGCCGAGGTCCCGGACCCGACGCCAGGGCCGCGCGAGGTCGTCGTCGAGGTCGCGGCCTGCGGGCTGTGCGGCACGGACCTGCACATCCTCCAGGGCGAGTTCGCCCCGAAGCTCCCGATCGTGCCCGGGCACGAGTTCGCAGGCTCGGTCGTCGGGGTCGGCACCCAGGTCACCGAGGTGGCGGTGGGTGACCGGGTCGCCGTCGACCCGTCCCTCTACTGCTACGAGTGCCGCTACTGCCGTACCGGCCACAACAACCTCTGCGCACGCTGGGCGGCGATCGGCGTGACCACGGCCGGTGGCGCGGCGCAGTACGCGGTCGCGCCGGTGGCGAACTGCGTGAAGCTCCCCGAGCACGTCCGCACCGAGGACGCGGCGCTCGTGGAGCCGTTGTCCTGCGCTGTGCGCGGCTACGACGTGCTCCGGTCCCGCCTGGGCGCGCACGTGCTGATCTACGGCTCCGGCACCATGGGCCTGATGATGCTGGAGCTGGCCAAGCGCACGGGCGCGGCGAGCGTGGACGTCGTCGACGTGAACCCGGCCCGCCTGGAGACCGCCCGCCGCCTCGGTGTCTCGGCGTCGGCGGCGAACCCCGACGAACTGGACCGTCCGCAGGGCTGGGACCTGGTCGTCGACGCCACGGGCAACGCGGCGGCCATCCAGGACGGCCTGGACCGGGTGGCGAAGGCCGGCACGTTCCTGCAGTTCGGGGTGGCCGACTACGCGACGCGGGTGACGATCGACCCCTACCGCATCTACAACCAGGAGATCACCATCACGGGTTCGATGGCGGTCCTGCACAGCTTCGAGCGGGCGGCGGAACTCTTCGCGAACGGCGTCCTGGACCCGGAGATCTTCATCAGCGACCGCATACCGCTGGAGCGCTACCCGCAGGCGCTGGAGCAGTTCGCGGCGGGGGTCGGCCGCAAGATCGTGGTCGTGCCGTAGGGCCACGGACCACCGTAGGAGGGGCGGGCGGAAATTCAGTGGGCCGCCCGCCCCCGCATCTCTACGCTCGCGGCATGCCACGACCCCACGGATTCACCTACGAGCAGCACACGGGCGGCACGGTCCGCATCAGCCACCACGGCCGCCCCGCCACCACCCTGAACGGGCCCCGGGCCACGCGGTTCCTCGCCGAGGTCGAGACCGCCGACCCACAGCTGGTCATGGCCCGCTGGACCGGCAACTACAAGCGGGGCAACGAACGCACCGCCCGCGCCCACCCCCGAAATCGCCGGTGACCCGATTGGCCCCAAGGTAAGGGAACGGCAAAACCACCTCGCTCGTTCACCCGGCATGACAGCTATGACCCCCGGCTCGAACATCCCCCTGTCCGCCGCCCGCGTGACGGTGGACGTCACCGCCCCGGTGCGGCTCGACGTATCGGGCCTGCTGCTCACCGCCGACGGCAAGGTGCGCTCCGACGACGACTTCATCTTCTACAACCAGCCGTCGGGCCCGGGCGTGACGTACCGCTCGGGCGGCGGTGGTGCGCCCGACGCGATCGTGGTCGACACGACGGCCGTGCCCCCCGGCATCGAGAAGATCGTCGTCACGGCGAGCCCGGACGCCGCGGGCCAGACCTTCCAGGGCATCGAGCCGACGGCCACCATCCGCAACGCCGACGACAGCTCCGTCCTGGCCACGTTCACGCCTCCGCAGCTCGGCAGCGAGACGGCCCTGGTCATTGTGGAGGTCTACCAGCGAGGCGGCCAGTGGAAGGCCCGCGCCGTCGGCCAGGGATACGCCAACGGCCTCGCGGGCATCGCCACGGACTTCGGAGTCACGGTGGAGGAACCGGCCGCCCAGCCGGTGACCCCGCCCCAGCCGGTCACCCCGCCGCCGGCCCCGGTGCAGCCGCCGGCCCCGCCCGTCAGCGCCCCCGCCGCGCCCCCGGCCGCCCCGGCCACGCCTCCTCCGCCCGCCCCGGGCGCCGGGAAGATCAACCTCGACAAGGGCCGCGTCAGCCTCCAGAAGAACCAGACCGTCTCCCTGATCAAGGGCGGCCGCCCCCTGCTCTCCTCGGTGAAGATGGGCCTCGGCTGGGAGCCGGCCTACCGCGGCAAGGACATCGACCTGGACGCCTCGGTCATCGCCTACGGGCCGCAGCGCAACCACATCGACAGCTGCTACTTCGGCAAGCTCCAGATCGTGGGCGGCGCCATCCGGCACTCCGGCGACAACCTCACGGGCGAGGGCGGAGGCGACGACGAGGTCATCACCGTCGACCTCGGCCGCCTGCCCCAGGAGGTCACCGGCCTGGTCTTCACGGTCAACTCCTTCTCCGGCCAGAAGTTCACGGAGGTCGCCAAGGCCTACTGCCGCCTCCTGGACGGCGCGACCGGCGAGGAACTGGTCCGCTTCGACCTCACCAGCGCCGAGGCGCAGACCGGCGTGATGATGGCCAAGCTGATCCGCCAGTTCTCCGGCGAGTGGGACATGACGGCCATGGGCGACTTCGTGAAGTCCCGCACGGTGAGGGGAATGGTGAAGCCGGCGGCACAGTCCCTGTAACCCGACCGAACCGGCCTCCGGGGACGCCCCCTCACCCAGGGGGCGTCCGGGCTCACCGGGTCAGCGGCGCCCCACCACCAGCCCCTCCATCAGCAGCGTCAGATACCGCCGGATGTGCCGGCCCTCCCCGTCCGCCAGTTCCGACGCCGTCGCCACCCCGTGCGCCAGCCGCAGCACGTCGACCGGGTCGACGTCCCGCCGCAGCGTGCCCTCCTCCTGCGCCGCCCGGACCAGCCGCCCGGCCGCGGCCTTGACCGAGTCGCCGCAGGCCGTGTTCACGAGGGAGCCGGAGTCCGTGACGGCCGGGCCCAGCAGCGCCTTCAGCCCCCGTATCCGGGTCAGCCCGGCACCCAGTTCGTACAGCCACTCCCCCAGCGCCTCGCCCGGCGGCAGTTCGGCCGCGAGCACATCGGCCCGGGCCGCTATCGCCTCGACGCGGTCCAGATACGCGGCCTCCAGCAGCGCCCGCCGGGTCGGGAAGTGCCGGTACAGCGTGCCGGAGCCGACCCCGGCACGCTTGGCGATGTCGTCGAGCGACGCGCCTTCCCCATGCTCGGCGAAGGCCTCCACGGCGACCGTCAGCAACCGCTCGTAGTTGCGCCGGGCATCCGCCCGCATAGGCCGGACCTGCGCCACGCGACCACTCCTCACGAACCGGGGACTCTCTCCGCACCTTACCGAGACGGCAGACCCCGGGCCCGGCCCTACATCTTCATCGCCCCCGCCGCCAGGTCCCGCAGGAAGTGCCGCGCCCCGAACAGGAACACCACGATCAGCGGGATGACGCTCATCAGCGCTCCTGCCATCACCAGGGCGTAGTCCGCGTTGTAGAGGACATTGAGGTTCGCCAGCGCCACCTGCAAGGTCACCTTCTCCGGGTCGATCATCACGACCAGGGGCCAGATGTAGTCGTTCCAGAGGCCGATGAACGTGAAGATGCCGAGGAAGGCCAGGGCCGGGCGGAAGAGGGGCAGGGCGACCTGCCAGTAGAGGCGGAAGAAGCCGGCGCCGTCGATCCGCCCGGCGTCCAGCAGTTCGTCGGGCAGGGAGTTCTGGGCGTACTGGCGCATCCAGAAGATGCCGAAGGCGTTGGCCGCGCCGGGAATGATCAGCGCTTTCAGTGAACCGGCCCAGCCGAACTCGGCGATGGTGACGAACTGCGGCACCAGGGACAGCTGGGCGGGGATCATGTACGTGACCAGCAGCATGCCGAAGAGGAACTTCTTCGCCGGGAACTCGTACTTGGCGAAGGCGAACGCCGCCAGTGAGTCGAAGAACAGCACGAGCGCGGTGCCGACCACGGACACCACGACCGTGTTGAACAGCGAGCCGAAGAAGTCGATCGTGTCGAGCACCCGCCCCATGTTGTCCAGCAGGTGCGGGCCCGGCACCAGCTCGGGCGGGTAGCTGTAGATGTCCTGGGTCGTGCCGGAGGCCATCACCACCAGCCAGTAGAAGGGGAACAGCGAGATCAGCACACCGAGCAGCAGCACCGCCCGGACACAGATCCGGGAGAGCCTGCCGCCGGAGCCGATCGCCAGCCCGGCGGTGCCGGTCGTCCTGTGGTCAGCGGCCATCGCGAGCCCCCTTGCGGCGCAGCAGTCCGGCGATGCCGGGCCGGCGGTCGTCGCGGTCGGAGCCGGACACCAGCCGCCAGTTGATGATCGTGAACACCGCGATGATGGCGAAGAGCAGCCAGCCCATGGCGGCGCCGTAGCCGAACTGGTGCTCCTTGAAGGCCTTCTGCCACAGATAGAGCACGATGGTCATCCCTTCCTGACCGGGGCCGCCGGTGGTGCCGACGTCGGTCGACTGGAAGAGCACCTGGGACTCGGTGAAGATCTGCAGGCCGTTGATGGTGGAGGTGACGGCTGCGAAGAGGACCACCGGACGCAACTGCGGCACCACGACGCGGAACAGGGTCTGCCGGCTGTTCGCGCCGTCGACGCGCGCGGCCTCGAAGTGCTCGGTGGGGATGGCCTGGATGCCCGCGAGGAAGATCAGCGCGTTGTAGCCGACCCACCGCCAGATGATCATGACGGACACGGACGACTTGATGCCCCACTCGGAGGACAGCCAGCCGATCCCGTCCAGACCGACGGCCCTGAGCAGCGCGTTGGCCAGGCCGGCCTGGGCGAAGACCGAGCCGAAGACGATGGTCATGGCGACCATCGAGGTGACGTTGGGGATGAAGTACGCCACCCGGTAGGCGCCGGCGAAGCGGACCTGGGAGTGCAGCAGGAACGCCAGCACGAGTGCCAGGAAGAGCATCGGAACGGTCGACAGGAACCAGATCTCGAAGGTGTTGAGCACCGCGTGCCAGAACACCGTGTCCTGGAGCAGCCAGCCGTACTGCTTGAGCCCGACGAACCGCATGTCCCCGATGCCGTCCCAGTCCTGGAAGGACAGGTACATGGAGAAAACCACCGGGAAGGCGCCGAACACGGCGAACAGCACGTAGAACGGGGAGATGGCGAGCAGCGGCGGGAGGAACCGCCGGCGTCCGCCGGGAGGGGCGGACTCGCTACGGCGGACAGGGCGCCGCTCGTCGGCCGCCGACGCCCCGGCCGGATCGAGAACCGTGGCCATGTCAGCTCACCCCCAGCCGGGTCAGCGCGGTCCCGGCAGTGTTCACGGCGTCCCGCCAGGCCCGCTCGGGGTTCTTGCCGAGCGTCTCCACGTTGGTCAGCTCCTGGAAGAACGGGGTGTTGGCGGTCTCCTCGTAGGGGCTGAAGTAGACGACCGGGGCCTTCCGGGCGGCCGGGCCGAAGACGTCGATGGGCTGCTGACCGCCGAAGAAGGGGTCGGGCTTGTGCATCGCCGGGTCGGCGTAGGAGGCCGGAGTGGTGGGGAACAGGGCCATCTCCTGGTAGCTCTCGAGCTGGTTCGCCGGACTGAGCAGCCACTTCAGGAAGGCGAAGGCGGCCTCCGGTTCCCGGCAGTAGCGGGTCAACGTCACATAGGAGCCGCCGTAGTTGCAGGGGCCGTCCGGCAGGGTGGTCAGTCGCCAGGACCCGGAGGTCTTCGGCGCGGTGTCCTTCAGGCTGTTGATGGCCCACACCGCCGTGGTCATGGTGGCGACGCGGCCGCCGCTCATGGCCGCGTTGAAGTCGGGCGTGCCGTCCGTGATCCTGGCGCTGAGGCCCTGGCGGAGGATGTCCACGGACAGGTCCCAGGCGCGCCGGATGTGCTCCTGGTCGCCGATGAAGCGGTTGTCCGCGTCCACGAACTGCTTAGGGCTCTGCAGCAGCACCTGCTGGAAGACGTTGCCGATGTTGCTCACGAGGTAGGGCGTGCCGGGCACCTTTCGCCGCAGCGTCCGTCCGGCGGCGATGAAGTCCTCCCACGAGGAGAGCTCTTCGGCGACGTCCACCGGCTCGTGGGGCAGTCCGGCCTGGTCGAAGAGGTCGCGGCGGTAGTAGAGCGCGGTGGGGCCGGCGTCGAGGGGGAAGCCGATCATCCGGCCCGTCGGGGTGAAGCAGGCCTTCCACTTCCAGTCGAGGTACTGGTCGCGGACGGATTGAGCACCGAGCGTGCGCAGGTCGAGGAACTCGTCCTCGTCGGGGAAGAACGTGGCGAGGTTGTCGTTGTTGACGACCGTCAGGTCCGGCACGTAGGCGCGGGCGGCGAGGCTGGTGCGCACCTTGGAGTCGATGTCGCCGTCCGGGACCTGGGAGCCCTTCACCTTCAGCCCCGGGACGCCGGGGACCCCGCGGGCGGCGGTGGCGAGGAGTCTGTCGCTGAGCGAGCCCTTCCAGTACCAGAGGCTGAGGTGGCCGGAGCCGGCCGAGGCCGATCCCTCGGCGGTCCCGCACCCCGAGAGCGTCAGCAGGCCGGCGCCCGCGCCGCCCAGGGAGGCCCCCAGAAAGCGTCTGCGGGACATCATTCGGTGTTCCATGGGCGCGCACTCGCTTTCCGGGCGTGCCGCGGCCGGGGCACAGCGCTGCCGCGGGCCCGTTCTCACGGGGGATGGGGGGAGGCTTCCTGGATGCGGAAGTGGAAGACAACGATGTCGGCGTGCAGTGGGTGTGGGGCCGCCGGGTCTCGCGGTGGGGGTCCGTGAGCGTCCGTGAACGTTCACGTGAGCGTTGCCGTCGAGTATCGGGGCGCCCGAAATCCGGTGTCAAGGGAACGGCGGCGCTGATCTACCGAGGCGCCGGGCGGACGGGCGGCGAGGGAACGTCAGGCGGAATCGCGCACCACGAGTTCGGGCGTCACCCACGCCTCCGCGCCCCGCAACGGCTCCTCACCCGCGCGCAGCCGGGCCACCTGCTCCACGGCCAGCCGTCCCAGCTGCCGCTTGTCGATGTGCAGGGTGGTCAGGGCGGGTTCGACCAGCTCGCCCAGGGAGAGGCCGTCGAAGCCGAGCACGGCCAGGTCGTCCGGAATGCTCCGGCCGCGGCGGCGGGCGGTGCGCATCGCCCCGACCGCGATCAGGTCGTTGAAGCCGAAGACCGCGGTGATCTCGGGCCGCGCGGTCAGCAGCCGGTCCATGCCGGCCTCGCCGCCCGCCACGCTGTGCTCGGGGCACACCACGACCCACCGCTCGTCGACCGGCAGGCCCAGCCGTCGTACCTGCTCCAGGAAGGCCTGCCGGCGAGGGCCGGGGCCGTGCACGCCGTCCAGCATGCCGATCCTGCGGTGCCCCGCGCGGAACAGATGGTTCATGCCCTGCTCGACACCGGTGGCGGCGTCGATGCCCACGGCTGCGAACCGGGTCTGCTGCGGGCCGCGCTCCAGCAGCACCAGCGGTACGCCTCCGAGGTGCCGGGTGAGCACGTCGTCCGGGTCCTTGAAGTAGCCCACGACCGCGTCCGCCTGGTGGGAGAGCACGTCGAGCGCCTCACGCTCCCTGGCCTCGTCGATCCGGGAGTCCCACACCACGACCTGCCAGCCGCGCTGCTCGGCGGCTTCCAGCACCCCGGCGGCCACCTCCGGGAAGTACGGGTTCCGCAGGTCGGGGATGACCAGGCCCGCGGTGACGGCCCCCTTCTGGACGAGTCCGCGCGCGAACCGGCTCGGCCGGTAGTCCAGGAGCCGCGCCGCCTCCAGGACCCGTTCCTTGGTGCCGGGGTCGATCTCACCCTTGTCGTTGACCGCCCGGGAGACCGTCTGGCGTGACACCCCGGCCAGCCGTGCGACGTCGTGGATCGTGGCCCGGCGCCGGGCACCGCCGGGCCGCTCGGCACTCGGCTCCGCACGCTGATTGTCCGTCCACACGGTCAGCACTGTATCCGGCGCCGGAGCCTGCCCGGCAGGGGAAGCCGGACGAACGCCCTCCGGATGCCCCCCGGTACAGACGCACCCGCCGCTCCGCACCCGCGCACGGCGAGAAGGGGACGTGTCGGGGGGTGTCCGCCCGCAGCGGTTGGCGCGTCAACGCCAGTCAGTCGGTAAGTGGGTCCATCGCGCCGTTCCGAGGACGGACACCCCCCTGCGCGGCCTCGACCCACCACCCGGCGTCAGGCGCCCCAGACGCCGCCGCAGCCGGCCGATCACCCCGCCCCGGCACCCACCACCCCCGTCAGTCGCCGAGCTCGGTGAACAGCGTCAGCTGGAGGGCGCCCGGGCCTTCGAGCCGGGAGTTCAGGGAGTTCCAGGGGGTGCGTGTCGGCTCGGCGACGACCTCGGCTCCCGCGGCGGCCAGCTTCGCCGTCGTGGCGACGGAGTCGTCCACCTGGAAGGCGACCCGGATGGGCCCGGCCACCCGCCGCCCCACCTCGACCTCGTCGATGAACGCGGCGTGGTTCGGGTCGGTCAGCTCCAGGGTGGCCCGCCCGGCGTCGAGGATCGTGACCCGCCCGTCCTCCGAGGCGAACGCGGCCTGCTCGGTCAGCCCGAGCACGTCCCGGTAGAAGTGCAGCGCGGCGTCGTAGTCCTCGGCGGTCACGACCAGACGGAGTTCGCGAACGGCTGGCTCGTCGGACATGGCGGCTCCTCCAGGTCATCGGCTGACCGCGACAACCCGACGGCCGGCCGGAAGATTCCCGTACGCACCCCGCCGAGCGGTCAGAACAACGCGCTGTACGCGTTCAGCGCCGGCTGCCCGCCCAGGTGGGCGTAGAGCACCGTGGAGTCGCGGCGGATCTCGCCCCTCGACACCAGGTCGATCATCCCGGCCATGGACTTGCCCTCGTAGACGGGGTCGGTGACCATCCCCTCGGTCCGGGCCGCGAGCCGCATCGCCTCCAGGGTGGCGTCGTCGGGGATGCCGTAGACGCCGGCGTGGTACCGCTCGTCGAGTGCGACGTCCGCCTCGGTCAGCTCCCGTGCGACGCCGATGAGCTGCCCGGTGCCGTGCGCGATCCGGGCGATCTGGGTGCGGGTCGCGGCCGGTTTCGCCGAGGCGTCGATGCCGAGTACCCGCCGGGGCCACCCGCCCGCCTCCTCCAGCGCGGCGAACCCGGCGACCATGCCGGCCTGGGTCGACCCGGTCACCGAGCACACCACGACGGTGTCGAAGAAGACCCCCAGCTCCCGCTCCTGCTCGGCGACCTCGTACGCCCACCCGGCGAATCCGAGCCCGCCGAGCGGATGGTCGGAGGCGCCGGCCGGGATGGCGTACGGCTTCCCGCCGGCCTCCTCGACCTCCCTGAGCGCCTGCTCCCAGCTCTCCTTGAAGCCGATGCCGAACCCGGCCCTCACCAGCCGCACATCGGCCCCGGCGAGCCGGCTGATCAGGATGTTGCCGACCTTGTCGTACCCCGCGTCGGGCCAGTCCACCCAGCTCTCCTGCACGAGCACACACTTGAGCCCGGCCCGGGCGGCGACGGCCGCGACCTGGCGGGTGTGGTTGGACTGCACCCCACCGATCGACACGAGCGTGTCGCAGCCCTGGGCGAGCGCGTCGGCGACCAGGTACTCCAGCTTGCGGGTCTTGTTGCCGCCGTAGGCGACACCGGAGTTGCAGTCCTCGCGCTTGGCCCAGAGGGACGCACCGCCGAGGTGCGCGGTGAGCCGCTCCAGGGGGTGGACGGGCGAGGGCCCGAAGAGCAGGGGGTAACGCTCGTACGAGGAAAGGGACACGGGTCGTCCTTCCTGGGTGGGGTCGGTCTCAGTCGGCGAGCTCCTCGAGCCCCCGCCAGATCTCCGCCGTGACGAGGACCGCCTCGGCGGTGTCACCGGCCGCGCAGGCCTCGATCAGCCGCTCGTGCAACCCGGCGGAACGGCAGCTGCCGCCCTCGCCGAAGCGCCGTCGCTCCAGGCGGCGGATGAGCGGGGTGTAGCGGGCGACGGTCGCGGCGGCCGCCCGGTTGCCGCTCACCCGGACGAGGACGTCGTGCAGTTCGTCGTCGGCCCGCAGCGCCGCGTCGACGTCCCCGGCGCCCACGGCCGCGGCGAACCGCGCGTTGGCGGCGCGCATCGCGGCGATGTCCGCGGCACCCAGCCGGGGCACGGCGACCCGCGTCACGAGCTCGTGCAGGGCACCGACCACGGCGGCGGCGTCCCGCACGTCGGCGGCCACCAGCGGGGTGACCCGCGTGTAGCTCTGCGGCTTGCTCTCCAGCAGCCCCTCGTCCACCAGCCGGGAGAACGCCTCGCGCACCGGCGCCCGGGACAGTCCGAGCCGCTCCGCGAGCTCGGCGTCCCGCACCACCGCGCCGGGTTCGATCTCCCCGGCCACGATGGCGTCCCGGATCGCCGCGTACGCCCGGTCCCTGAGCAGGGTGCGCGGCACGGGCCGGAGGGCTTCCATGAACTGAAATGTTAGATGTCAGTGTGCGGCAGAGCAAGACTGTGCCCCGACATGTCCCATCCCCAGGGCTGGGTCGGGGCAGGGGCGACTCTGCTTCCACAGCTCACCCCCGCGTCGAACGAGAACCAGCGCGAGGGCAGACACCATTGCGATGGGGGGATACGCCGGGCAAGCCGAACAAAGGCCACTCGTTCGAGGGACTGAGGCGGTTACCGCTTCTGGCGCTTCCAGGGGCCGGTGATCGCGAGCATGATGCCCGGCGTCTGGATGTTGGCGTACAGCGTCCGGCCGTCGGGCGAGAAGGTGACGCCGGTGAACTCGCTGTACTCCGGCTCCTTCTCGGTGCCGTTGTTGAGCTCGTTGCGCGCGATCGGGTACGTGCGTCCGCTGTCGGTGGCCCCGAACAGGTGCTGCACGCCCTCCCCGTCCTCGGCGATGACGAGGCCGCCGTACGGGGAGACGGTGATGTTGTCGGGCCCGTCGAACGCGCCGTCCTTCGAGGGGTCGGGGTTCACGCCGAGCAGGACCTTCAGCGTCAGCGTGCGGCGCTTGGGGTCGTAGAACCAGACCTGGCCGTCGTGCCGAACGGGGCTCTCCTCACGGGCGTAGGAGGAGACGATGTAGGCGCCGCCGTCGCCCCACCACATGCCCTCCAGCTTGCGGGCGCGGGTGACCTGGCCGTCCTCGAACTGCTTGCGCACGGGGGTGGCGCGGGCGTCGCGGTCGGGGACGTCCACCCAGTCGACGCCGTAGACGGTGCCGGTCTTCGTGGCACGGGACAGATCGTCGACGAACGTACCGCCGGAGTCGAAGCACTTGGGCGCCTGGAGGACACCGGCGTCGTCGGCGAGCCCGCGGAACTTCCCGGGGCCGTACTCGAAGCCCCTGGGCGGGGTCCAGCGGAAGAAGAGGCCGTTGGGGTCGGAGGCGTCCTCGGTGAGGTAGGCGTGGCCGCGCTTGGGGTCGATGACGACGGCCTCGTGGTCGTAGCGGCCGAAGAACTTCAGCGGCTTGGGACCGCGGTTGGCGCGCCGGTCGCAGGGGTCGACCTCGAAGACGTAGCCGTGGTCCTTGGTCATGCCGTTGACGCCGGCCTTGTCGGAGTTCTCCTCGCAGGTGAGCCAGGTGCCCCAGGGTGTGGCGCCGCCGGCGCAGTTGGTGGAGGTGCCGGCGATGCCCACCCACTCGGCGACGCGTCCGTCGGGGCGCACCTCGACGACCGTGCAGCCGCCGGCCGCGGCCGGGTCGTAGACGAGGCCCTCGGTGAGCGGCACCGGGTGCTTCCAGTCGGCGCGCGGGCCCTTCAGCTCGTGGTTGTTGACGAGCAGGGTGGTGCCGCGGGGGCCGTCGAAGGCGGCGGTGCCGTCGTGGTTGGACGGCGTGGACTCGCCGGACTCCAGCTTGGTCCTGCCGCTGTAGGTGATGATCCGGTACGTGAAGCCGGCGGGCAGGGCGAGGACGCCCTTGGGGTCGGGGAGGAGCGGCCCGTAGCCGACTCCGTGATGAGCGTCCGCCGCCCCGTCACCCGCGCTGTCGGCGTCGGTGGACGCGAGGGCGTTCGGCGCGGTGGCGAGGGCGCCGACACTGCCCGCCAGCGCGACACCGGCCCCGGTGATGGCGGAGTTCCTGGCGAAGTCCCTGCGGGTGAGCGACATTGGTGTCTCCTGTGACGGTGAGAATGCCGTGGGAGGTGGCGGACCTCGTGTGGCAACACCGTCCCGCTCATCCATGAACGCCGGTTGAACACCGCCCCAAGGGGCGCGGGACGTTCTCCTATGCGGCTCCGCCGCACGGGCGCGACAAGCCACGACGCCGCCGCACCCGCGACACAGGATCAGCCCCCTTGCTGGGATCGCGCCTTGAACGCAGCCTTCCGCGCTTCCTTCGCGACCTTCTTGTCGGGATGCAACCGCCCCATCGCTTCCAGCACATCAGCCGTGGCCGGGTGATCGACCCGCCACACCGCCGCGAAAAACCCGCCGTGCTGCTGCGCGAGCCCCTCCACCAGCGCCCGCAGCTCCTCGGAGTTCCCCTCCGCGGCCAGCTGCGCGGCCACCGTGTCGATGGTCAGCCAGTACACCATCTCCTCGGACGGCGCGGGCACGTCCGCCGCCCCGTGCTCGGTCAGCCACACCCGCGCCAGCCCGCCCAGCTCGGCGTCGTCGAGCACCTCCCGCAGGGCGGGCTCGGCCGAAGCCCCGACGAGCGACAAGGCCTGCTGGCAGCGCAACCGCCGCAACGGCGCCCCGGCATCGGAACCCCGGGCGGCCGCCAGCAACTCCCGCGCGGCGGCGAGCGATTCCCGCCGCTGGAGCCACTGCTCGGTCTCGGCCTGCGCGGCACCGGGCGGGAACTCCGCCGTGCCGTCGAGCAGCACGTCGGCCCCCTTGTCCGCGAGGTCCCCGACGGCCGGCGCCTCGTACCCGGCCTCCATCAGCCGCGCGCGCATGCCGTACAGCCCGAGCGGGGTGAGCCGGACCATGCCGTACCGGGAGACGTCGGTGTCGTCGACAGGCGCCGCGGGCTCCTCGTCGGCGTCGGCCATGAGCGCCTCGTCCACGGGCTGGTACGCGACGAGCCCCACCGGCTCCAGCATCCGGAACTGGTCGTCCAGCCGCATCATCGCGTCGGAGACCTGCTCCAGGACGTCGTTGGTGGGCTCGCTCATGTCGCCGGGCACGATCACCGAGGCGGCCAGCGCCGGCAGCGGCACCGGGGCGCCGCCGGGCGTGTCCTCACCGGCGGTCAGCAGGTAGAGGTTGCCGAGCACGCCGTCGAGGAACGCGGCCTCGTCCTCGGGGTCCCAGTCGAGGGCGGAGAGGTCGACCTCGCCGGTCTCGTCCACGAGCCCGTCCAGGTCGGGCACGCTCGCGTCGGCGAGCACGGTCTCCAGCGCCGCGAGCCAGACGGCGAGCACGTCCTGCGGCGAGCCACCGGTGAGCAGGGCCAGATCCTCACCGGCCGTGACGGTGCCCTCCTCCTCGTCGACGACCTCGACGAGCCCGGCGTCCACGGCGACCCGCCACGCCTCGCTCGCGTCGGCGGCGGCGTCGTCCCCGCTCAGCCCGAGCGCCTCGACGGCCGCGGGCAGCTGCTCGTCCACGAGCCCTCCCCCGGCGTCGACGCGGGTGTCCGGCCCGGCCCAGCGGGCGAGCCGGGCGGCCCGGGACAGCAACGGCGTGGACAGTGCGTCGCGCGCCAGCTCCGCTTCGGGGTGCAGCCGCACCGGCGGCAGGGGGGAGCTGTCTGACATCGGCTGTTTCTCCTAGGGCGCCTCTTACGACTCAGCCGCTCAGCCTAGACGGATTTCCACCCATGCCGCCTGCTTCATCTCCCCGTCAGCCGCCGTACATGGCCGAAACCTTGACAAGTGGCGTGACCAGGCTGGAGATTGACGCGCGTAGAAGCTGGCGGACACTTGTTCACCGGGCCGGCCCCACCAGGCCCTCCGTCCACCGTGCTCTACGCGCGTCACCGCATCCGCCCCACAGGTAGCGGCAGTCAGCCATTCCACACCTTTCCGCCCTCGTCCCGGCGCCCTGTCACGTCCCCGGAGGGAAACCCGTTGCCGAGCAAGTCGTCCGCGCGTCTCGCCGCGCTCACCGTCGCCGCCGCGTGTTCCGCGGCATCCACGATCGTCCTCACCAGCCCCGCGCACGCGGAGTCGGTCCGCATCCACGACGTCCAGGGCAGCACCCGGATATCCCCGTATGCCGGCAAGCAGGTCACGGACGTGGCCGGAATCGTCACCGGCATCCGGACCTACGGCTCGTCCCGCGGCTTCTGGATCCAGGACCCGCAGCCCGACGCCGACCCGGCGACCAGCGAGGGCGTCTTCGTCTTCACCGGCTCCGTCCCGAAGGGCGTGGCCGTCGGTGACTCCGTCACGGTCAGCGGCACGGTCTCGGAGTACGTCCCCGGCGGCACGACCTCCGGCAACCAGTCGCTGACGGAGATCACCAAGCCGATCACCACGGTCGTCTCCAGCGGCAACGCGCTCCCCGCCGCCACGGCGATCACCTCGCGCTCGGTCCCCGCCGCCTACGCCCCCGCCGGCGACACGGCCGCGGGCGGCTCCGTCAACGCGCTCCCCCTCAAGCCCTCGAAGTACGCCCTGGACCACTACGAGGCGCTGGAGGGCATGTCCGTCCGGGTCACCGACACACGCGTCGTCGGCGCCACCGACCCGTACACCGAGCTCTGGGTGACGGTGAAGCCGCACGAGAACCGCAACCGCCACGGCGGCACGATCTACGGCTCCTACGACGCCCAGAACACGGGCCGCCTCCAGATCCAGTCCCTCGGCCCGACGGCGGACTTCCCGAAGGCGAACGTGGGCGACACCCTCACCGGGACCACCACCGGCCCCCTGGACTACAACCAGTTCGGCGGCTACACCCTGGTCGCGAGCGAGCTGGGCACGCTGAAGAGCGCGGGCCTGGAGCGCGAGACGACCCGCAGGCAGCGCTCCTCCGAACTCGCGGTCGCCACCTACAACGTCGAGAACCTCGACCCGGCCGACGACACGTTCGCCGCCCACGCCTCCGCGATCGTGAACAACCTGAAGTCGCCCGACATCGTGTCCCTGGAGGAGATCCAGGACAACAACGGCGCGAAGAACGACGGCACGGTCGCCGCCGACCAGACGCTGACCAAGCTGATCGACGCGATCGTCGCGGCCGGCGGCCCGACGTACGACTGGCGTTCGATCGACCCGGCCGACGGCATCGACGGCGGCGAGCCGGGCGGCAACATCCGCCAGGCGTTCCTGTTCAACCCGGAGCGGGTCTCCTTCGCGGACCGCGCGGGCGGCGACGCCACGACGGCCACCGGCGTGACGAAGATCCGCGGCAAGGCGCACCTGACGCTCAGCCCCGGCCGTATCGCGCCCGCCGACGAGGCCTGGAAGAGCAGCCGCAAGCCGCTGGCCGGCGAGTTCGTCTTCCGCGGCCGCTCGGTCTTCGTGATCGCCAACCACTTCAACTCCAAGGGCGGCGACCAGGGCCTGACCGCCCACTACCAGCCGCCGTCCCGCGGCTCCGAGACCCAGCGCCACCAGCAGGCCACCCTGGTGAACGCCTTCGTCAAGGACATCCTCGACACCCAGAAGAACGCGGACGTCGTCACGCTGGGCGACATCAACGACTTCGAGTTCTCGCAGACCACGAAGCTCCTCGAGGGCCGCGGCGAACTCTGGTCGGCGATCAAGTCGCTGCCCAGGAGCGAGCGTTACTCCTACGTCTACCAGGGCAACAGCCAGGTCCTCGACCAGATCCTGATCAGCCCGTCGATCCGCCGCGACTGCGACTTCGAGTACGACAGCGTGCACGTCAACGCGGAGTTCCACGACCAGATCAGCGACCACGACCCTCAGGTTCTGCGCTTCCGCCCGTAGGACGGCCGGTCGGGGCCGGCCGAACGCGCGGTTCGGCCGGCCCGCCCCTCACGGCGTCAGCCCGAGGACGTGGTCGTAGCGGCTGACGGAGCCGCTGGGCAGCAGGCCCGGCCAGTTCTGCACACGCTTCCACCGCTCGGTCGCGGAACCGACCCCTTCCCCCGGCGCCGCCAAGGCATCGATATGCGCCTGGGCACTCTCCCACTCGGCGTAGTTGAGGACCCGGGTACCGTCGGTGCTGAGGTGGAAGTGGGCGGAGATGCCGCCGGGGCGCGCTTCCGGTTCGCTCGCCAGGGCCTCGAACACCGCGTCGACCCAGGCGCGCTGCCGGTCCTCGTCGGGCCCCTCGAAGCGGACGTCGACGATGACGACGCATCCCGGAACGGGCGCCGCCGCGCCTTCCCGCCCGGCACTGCGATAGTGCCGGTACCGCCCGATCTCCACCCGCTCGATCCCCGGCACGGCGGTGTCGATCTCGTCGACGCGCTCCTGCCGGTGGGCTTTCACGAACGCCTCGAAGGCCTGCTCGCTCCTCCACTGCGAGTAGTGCAGCAGGGTGTCTCCGTCGTGCCCGGCGTACACGTGGTACCCCAGCAGATCGTCGGTGGGCCAGGGCCGCCGCTCCCACGTCCGCCCGATCGCCTCGACGGCCTGCCGCTGCCGCTCGGGGGTTCCCACCCGCCAGGTGCTGAAGAACGGGGCGCCGATCCGGGGGTCGGCGGGGTCGGGGTGCTGCTCGGTTCGACGGCTCATGAACACTCCAGTCGTAGCGCCGGTCGCGAACACACCCCACCTTTCAACCTCGACCAAGCTTGAGGTCAAGAAGGGGCCGCGCCCCACACGCGACCCCGTCGCTCAGTGATGCCCGTGCGCATGCCTCCACCGCAGCACCCCGACAGCCACCACGGCCCCCGCCGCCCCGGCCACCAGCACCGGCTTCGGATGCCGCATCCCGGCCTGGACGACGGACCGCACCGGACGAGGCCCCACATGCGTCGCCCTGTCGTGCACGGTGCGCCCGGCCTGCGCGGCACTGCTCCGCAACTGCACCGTCATCGCCCCGGCCTTGTCCTGCCAATCAGCGGCCCGCGCCCGGGCACGGCCCTTCACATCCGCCTTCCCCGCCAGCCGCTCCACCGTGTTACCGAGTTCACTCCGCGTCTGCTCGATCTGCCGCCGCAGCTCATCGGGCCCCTTCGCCCCACTCGTCGCGTCCGTCATCGATGCGCCCTCTCCTTGATCTCCTCCACGTCCGCCCTGACACTGCCGAGAGTCCGCTCAGGCGTGGGCGGCGCGGCCTTCCGCAGCTGGCCCCGCCCGACAGCCGCCAGGACGGCCGCGATCGCGAACAGCACCCCCGTCACGATCAGCGCGGCGGCCCATACGGGCAGCACCAGCGAGAGCGCGGCGGCACCCGTCCCGGCCAGGGCGAGGAACCCGGCGTACGCGACGGCACCCGCCGCCCCGAGCAGCCCGCCGCCGCGTCCCGCGCGCCGCCCCTTCTCGGCCAGCTCCTCCTTGGCGAGAGCCACTTCCTGCCGCATGAGCGTGGAGAGCTGCTCCGTGGCCTGCCCGACGAGCTCGCCCACGGAGTGGCGCTCGTCGCGCACGGCCCGATGATCCATGGTCCCTGTCACGGTGTTCCGCCTCCTCTCGAAGTCAGGAACACCCGGGTACCCGGGCGGCCCCGCCGCTACCCCTGAGAGTCGCCCCCGGCGACACGGACGGTCGACCCCGCGGACACCCACCGCGACAGGGCGCGAGCAGAACGACCCCACCGTCAAACCCAAGCAGAACTTAACGCTACTCGGTAGCAAAATTAAGTGGAGCTACACGAAGGGGCTGCCGACACTACCCGCATGACGACACCCTTCGGCCGCACCCTCTGTGCCATGATCACTCCCCTCACCCCGTCGGGGGCCGTGGACCTCGACGGCGCCCAGCACCTCGCCACCCACCTGGTGGCGAACGGCTGCGACGGCTTGGTCCTCTCCGGCACGACGGGCGAGTCCCCCACCACCACGGACGCCGAGAAGTCGGCCCTCGTCGCTGCCGTCCGGGAGGCGGTGGGCGACCGGGCGAAGGTCGTCACCGGCATCGGCACGCCCGACACCCGCCACACCACCGAACTGGCCCGGGAAGCCGAAAAGGCGGGAGCGGACGGCCTGTTGGTGGTGTCTCCGTACTACAGCCGCCCCCCGCAGGACGCGATCGAGGCCCACTTCCGAGAGGTCGCGGACGCCTCCGGACTCCCGCTCATGCTCTACGACATCCCGGCCCGCACCGGCTCCCGCGTCGAGCCGGAGACGATCCTCCGCCTCGCCGACCATCCCAGGATCGTCGCGGTCAAGGACTGCTCCTACGACTTCCTGGGCGCCCAGAAGGTACTGGCCCGCACGGCCCTGGCGTACTACGCGGGATGCGACGAACACAACCTCGCGCTGTACGCCGTGGGCGGCACGGGTTACGTCAGTACGGTCGCGAACGTGACCCCGAACCATCTCCGAGCGGTCCTGGACGCGTTCGACGCGGGCGACACGGCCCGGGCGGCCCGCCTCCAGCAGCAGGCCACCCCCCTCATCGAGGCGATCATGTCGGCGGGCCTGCCGGGCTCCGTCACGGTCAAGGCACTCCTGAGCGCCCTGGCCCTCCCCGCAGGGCCGGTCCGCGCCCCGCTCCGGGCCGCCGGCCCGGCCACGACCGCCAGCCTGCTGTCGCTCCACGCGGACCTCGCCGGGACCTGATCACCGCTCCGCGAACACCGGCTCCCACCGCCCCTTGCTGTTGTCCTTGGGAGACCGGAAGTCGCTGAGCGGGGTGGTCTTCTGGCCGCCGATGGTCACCAGCACCAGCCGCTGGTGGAACTCGTTCCCGTCCGGCCCGATGTCCCAGGCGACGAGCGAGTTCCCGTCCGCCCAGGCGAGCAGCTGCTGCCCACGTACCTCGCGCTGCTTCCCGGTGCGGGCGTCGAGGACGAAGGACGACGTCTTCCAGTTCCGCCCCGCGAACGGGCCGGCGACGAGCTGCCCGTCCGGTGACACCCCCGCGTCGACGGACCAGTCGCGGTACCGCTCCAGCGCCGGCGGGGCGACTTCCCGGCCGGTGAAGTCGTAGAACTTCTCGCCGGGTTCGGTGGGCATCCCGGACCAGACGAGACGGCTGTCGCGGGTGAAGGCGAAGTCCTGACGGGAGTTGATGAACGTCTCGGGGTTGTGCGCACCGCCGCCGATCTCCACCCCGGTCCAGGAGCTGCTCCCGGACGCCACGTCGATGACATGGAACCCGGTCCGGTCCGACTGCGTGAACGGGGCCTCCCAGCCCTCCGCCCCGTCGACCTTCACCCGGCGGTCGGGATTCTTGCTGTACGTCGTCGCGACGAGCTTCCTGCCGTCGGTGGAGAACTCCACTCCAGCCACCGGCCGGTCGACCGGGATCCACCGCTTGACCTGTCCGCTCGCCAGGTCGAGCAGCCCGATGCGCGGTACGGGCAGGTTCCGCTCCAGCACGGCGGCGGTCGTCATTCCGGGGGCGATCGCGACGTACGACCACCGGTCGTCCTTCGCGTACTTCTTCGTCTTCGGGTTCAGCAGCCAGTACGTGCGCTGCGAAACGGCACGGTCGGCGGACTGCTCGACGACCGTTCCGATGAAGTACGCGGCCAGCGCGACCCGCCCGGCCGCGATCATGTCGCGCGGCGGCGACTGGTCCGGGTGGGGGGTGATGCCGGTCTGCTCGACCCCGCCCGAGGGGCGTACGTCCTGCTTGCCGGAGTCCAGGACGGGCACGGCCACGACGACGGCGATCACGGCTGCTGCCGCCGCGGCGACGGTCGCGAGCCGTCGGCTGCGACGGCGCCGCCGGACCGACAGCACCCGCTCAGCGAAGCCGGGACCTGCGGGCGGCTGCCCCTCGGCCTGGTCGCGCAGTGCGTCACGCACGAGTTCGTCGACGTTCACTGACGCACCTCCACGGGCGAGTAGTCGGGGGAGGGCCGCTGTTCGGCGGCGGCCGGGCCGAGGGCGGCCAGCTCGGGCGCGAGGGCGCGCAGCCGGGCGAGGGAACGATGGGTGGCGGACCGTACGGTGCCGACGGAGCAGCCCAGGATGCGGGCCACGTCGCCCTCGGGCAGATCCTCGAAGTAGCGCAGCACGAGCACGGTGCGCTGCCGGGCGGTCAGCCGGGCCAGCGCGCCGCGCATCACCAGACGCAGCTCGGCGGCGCCGGAGGCGTCCGGCTCGGTGCCGGTCTCCGGCGGTTCGGCGACGCTCAGTTCACGCCTCGGCCACTTCAGCCGCCAGCGGCTGACCTGCTGCCGGTAGAGGACCTGCCGGACGTACGCCTCGGGCTCGTCGATGCGGTGCCAGCGACCCGCCGCCTTGATCAGCGCGTTCTGGAGCAGGTCCTCGCCCGCGTGCCGGTCGCCGCCGCTGAGCAGGACGGCGGTCTTCAGTAGCGCGGACGACCGGTTCGCCACGAACTCCCGGAAACTCTCCTGCGCTTCGGCATCCATCGTCACCTTCGCTCTCCCCCGGGGCGAAACCCTGTGTCCGGCCCCCGTACTCCCTGTGACGCGTGCGGGGGCGCGCCGCTATGCCACCGGCCGGCAACGAGAATGGGACGGCCCGCACCGCAGTCACCTGCGGTGCGGGCCGTCCCGTCTTGTCTGCCGGCTCAGTTCCAGGCGTACCCGTCACCGAACAGCAGCGTGTGCTCCAGCACGTCCTCCGCCGGGTCGTCGATCTGACCGACGTTGACGTTGACCAGACCGACCCGGTGGCCGTTGTGCGAGCCCGTGTTGGTCTCGTCGGCGTGCGCGGCGCCCGCCGGCAGCCAGCACACCGCCAGCGCCGCGACCACCCCGGCCAGCCGGAGCCCGGCCCGCCCCCGCTCGTTCCTCATGACCCGGTCCTCGTTTCGTCGTTCGGCGTCTGATCGGACACTGCGTCCACCCGTTCATCTGCCAAAACCACCGCGAGGTCACGCCGGGTCATCCGTACGGGATCATCGCGGGACCGTCAGTTGTGGCTGTGGAGGATCTCGTTCAGCCCGCCCCACACCGCGTTGTTCGGCCGGGCCTCGACCGTGCCGGTGACCGAGTTGCGGCGGAAGAGGATGTTGGAGGCGCCGGACAGCTCGCGGGCCTTGATGATCTGGCCGTCGGGCATGGTGACGCGGGTGCCGGCGGTGACGTAGAGGCCGGCCTCGACGACGCACTCGTCGCCGAGCGCGATGCCCACGCCCGCCTCGGCACCGATCAGGCAGCGCTCACCGATGGAGATGATGACGTTGCCGCCGCCGGAGAGGGTGCCCATCGTGGAGGCGCCGCCGCCGATGTCCGAGCCGTCGCCGATCACGACACCGGCGGAGATGCGGCCCTCGACCATCGAGGTGCCGAGCGTGCCGGCGTTGAAGTTGACGAAGCCCTCGTGCATGACCGTGGTGCCCTCGGCGAGGTGGGCGCCGAGGCGCACCCGGTCGGCGTCGGCGATGCGGACGCCCTTGGGGGCCACGTAGTCCGTCATGCGCGGGAACTTGTCGACGGAGGTCACCTGGAGGTGCAGGCCCTCGGCGCGGGCGTTCAGCCGCACCTTCTCGAGGTCGTCGACGGCGACCGGGCCGAGCGAAGTCCAGGCGACGTTGGAGAGGAAGCCGAAGATGCCGTCCAGGCTCTGGCCGTGCGGCTTGACCAGGCGGTGGGAGAGCAGGTGCAGACGCAGGTAGGTATCGTGCGCGTCGATCGGCTTCTCGTCGAGCGAGGCGATGACCGTGCGGACCGCGACCACCTCGACGCCCCGGCGGGCGTCCGGGCCGATCGCCGCGGTCGCGCCACCACCGAGCAGCTCCGCGGCACGCTCGGCGGACAGCCGCTCGGTGCCGGACGGGCCGGGCTGGTCGGCCAGCTCGGGCGCGGGGAACCAGGTGTCGAGAACGGTGCCGTCGGCGGCGATCGTGGCGAGGCCGGCGGCCACGGCGCCGGTGGTGCGAGGAGCAGTCGTGTCGGTCATGAGGGCAACCTAACCGGCGGACGCCGATGGATGCGAACCGGTGTGGGGGCGTCTCACGGGACGGGCGGTATCCCCCCGTCGAAGACGCCCCTCAGCAGCACGGACACCCCACCCACGCACGCCTCCGGGGGACAACCCCCGCCCGACGGTCCCCCCTCCCCATGCCGGCGCCCCGGCCTACGGACACCTCACCCACGCACGCCTCCGGGGGACAGCCCCCGCCCGACGGTCGCCCCTCCCATACCGGCGCCCCGGCCTACGGACGCTCCGCCCACGCACGCCTCCCCCACCAACAGCTCCGCCGATGGGCGGAGCCCCCACGACGCCCCGGCCGGGCAGACCCCCGCCAGGGCCCCGCCCGCGGCCGCCCCTCCCCTACCGACATCCCCGCCCTACGGACACCCCACCACACGCCTCCCCCACGGAGGCCCCGCCGGGCAGGGGCCGGCAGGGCCCCCGCCCACGCACGCCCTCCCATGGCCGCTCCCCTCGACTGACGCCCCGCCCGGAACGCCCCGCCCACAGACGCTCCTCCCCATACCGACACCCTCGACCCACGGACGACCCGCCCACAGACGCCCCCGGTGCGCCCCCGCGCACCGGCTCATCCAGCCGCCGCCCCCGCGAGCACCCGCCCCAGCACCTCCCGCGCGTACCCCTCGTCGTACGGTGCCCCCGTCAGCAGGACCTGGAGGCAGATGCCGTCGACGACCGCCACCAGCGCCCGGGCGGTGACGGGATCCGTCCGGGGGGACAGCAGCTCGGCGACCCCCTCGGCCCACTCGGCGGCGACGGGCCGCAGGGCGGGCCGGCGCAGGGCGGCCAGGTACAGCTCGTACTCCAGCTCCACACCCGTACGGTCACCGGTGAGCCACTGCCCGATCCACCCGGCGAGTTCGGCGGCCAGATCGGCCCGGGGATCCTCCAGGCCGCCGCACGAGGCGACCATCTTGGCGAAGCCCTCGTTGGTCTGCCGCAGTGCGGCGACCAGCAGCTCGTCGAGGGTGGTGAAGTGGTACGTCGTGGAGCCGAGCGGCACATCCGCCTCGGCGGCGACGGTGCGGTGGCTCAGTCCGGCGATGCCCTTCGAGCCGACGACCCGGATCGCCGCGTCGATGATCCGCTGCCGCCGCTCGGGGTCGTGGCGCCGGGGCATCAGTGAGCACCTCCCAGGTTCAGCACCACGACCCCGATGATGATCAGCGCGATCCCGGCGGCCTTGGCGACGGTCATGCCCTCCCCCAGGAACACGATCCCGATCGTGGCGATGGCGGCGGTGCCGACCCCGGCCCAGATGG
This sequence comes from Streptomyces hawaiiensis, assembly GCF_004803895.1. Taxonomy (NCBI): domain Bacteria; kingdom Bacillati; phylum Actinomycetota; class Actinomycetes; order Kitasatosporales; family Streptomycetaceae; genus Streptomyces; species Streptomyces hawaiiensis. Next base: position 2,178,544 of record NZ_CP021978.1, read on the forward strand.
CGTAGGCCGTGCCGACCGACACGGTCTTCAGGGTCTGCGCGAGCAGCCCGAAAGAGAGGACGTAGCCGAAAAGCGTGAGCAGCGAGGGCCCGATCCTGCTGAACCCCTCGCTGTACTTCATGGCCGTGGTCGCGGCCACTTCGGCGGCTATGGCGCCGGCCAGCAGCAGATAACCCATGTGTACGACCGTACACAACATATGTACACCCGTACATGTCGCGGGCCTTGATCTCAAGGAGAAACCGCTCTCACACCGCTCTCATAAAACGCGCCACAGGCGCCCCACGAGTCCACTACGGTGTCCACCGATCACACACCGGGCCACCACAACTGCGCCGCCGTCAAGGGTGCCCCGCCGGAGGAACAGCGCATGTCACAAGACAAGTCCCGGCCGCCCCAGGACCGCCCCTGGGAGAGCGGCTGGGCCCCGGACACCACCCGGGCACCGGGGACGCGACGGCTGTGGCTGGCGGGCACGCTGGCCCTGGCCACGATCACCGCGTGCGTCACGGCCATCACAGTGATGGAGAGCGAGTCCGGCGAGCCGGAACACCGGGCGGCGGAGCCGACCACCCTCAGCAGTTCGGCCCCCGGCGGCCTAATCTCCTTCGCGACCCCGTCCGAGGACGGCACCGAGAAGCCCGGCGCGGACCGCGCCCACCCGTCCCCCACCCCGACCAGCAGCGCTCCCACGGCCGCCCCGAGTCCGGAGCCCCAGACGAAGGCCCCGAAGCCACCGAAGGCGTCCCCCGCTCCTTCGAAGCGCCCGAAGCCCCCGTCCTCCCACGGCATATCCATACGCTCGGTCAGCTTCCCCGACCGCTACTGGCGGGTGCGCGACGGCTCTGTGCGCCTCGACCAGATCGGTTCCGGCCCCGAGCAGCGCGAGGACGCCACCTTCAAGCGCGTCAGCGGCCTCTCCGACTCCTCCTGCTACTCCTTCACCACCGCGGACGGCCGGTACCTCCGCCACCGCAGCTTCGTCCTGGTCGCGAACAGCGACGACGGCTCGTCCCTGTTCCGCAAGGACGCCACGTTCTGCCCCCGCTTCTGGTCCCCTTCGGGAACGCTCACGCTGGAGTCGGTCAACTACCCGGGGCGCTTCCTGCGGCACCGCAACTTCCAGCTCCGCCTGGACCCCTACGAGCACAGTCACCAGTACCACTCGGACACGTCGTTCCAGATCGTGTCCGGGCTGGACTGAGCATGCGTGAGGGCGGCACCCGGAAGGGTGCCGCCCTCATGTGCGTCAGTGGATCTCAGACGTTGAAGCCGAGAGCGCGGAGCTGCTCACGCCCGTCGTCCGTGATCTTGTCGGGGCCCCACGGCGGCATCCAGACCCAGTTGATGCGCAGCTCGTTCACGAGGCCGTCCGTGGCGGACTTCGCCTGGTCCTCGATGACGTCCGTCAGCGGACAGGCCGCCGAGGTCAGGGTCATGTCGAGCGTCGCGATGTTCGCGTCGTCGATGTGGATGCCGTAGATCAGGCCGAGGTTGACGACGTCGATGCCCAGCTCGGGGTCGACGACGTCGTACAGCGCCTCACGGACCTCTTCCTCCGAGGCCGGCTTCATCTCAACGGTCTCGCTCATGCCGTCGTCTCCTTCTCGGCGTCGGCTCCGCCCAGTACCTGGGCCGTCGCGTCCTTCCAGGCCATCCAGCTCAGCAGGGCGCACTTCACCCGGGCCGGGTACTTGGACACCCCGGCGAACGCGACCGCGTCCTCCAGGATGTCCTCCATCGCGTCGTCGGGTTCGAGCTTCCCCTTGGACTGCATCAGCTCCAGGAAGGTCTCCTGGATCTTCCGCGCGTCGGAGAGGTCCTTGCCGACGAGGAGTTCGTTCAGTACGGACGCGCTCGCCTGGCTGATCGAACAGCCCTGGCCCTCGTACGAGACGTCCTCGATCGTGGTGCCGTCGTACTTCACGCGCAGTGTGATCTCGTCACCGCACGTCGGGTTGACGTGGTGCACCTCGGCGTCGCCATCCCGCAAGCCCCGCCCGTGCGGGTTCTTGTAGTGGTCCAGGATGACTTCCTGGTACATGGAGTCCAGTTTCACCGTTCAGCACGCCCCTCAGCCGAAGAAGTTCCGTACGTGCTCCAGGCCGTCGACCAGTGCGTCGATCTCGGCCGGCGTGGAGTACAGATAGAACGACGCTCGCGTGGTCGCAGGAATTCCGTAGCGGAGGCAGACCGGCCGGGCGCAGTGGTGGCCGACCCGGACCGCGATGCCCTGCTCGTCGAGGACCTGGCCCACGTCGTGCGGGTGGATGTCGCCGAGCGTGAAGGAGATCGCCGCGCCCCGCTCCTCGGCCGTGGTCGGGCCGATGATGCGCAGGTCGGGTACCTCCAGCAGCCGCTTCACCGCGTACTCGGTGAGCGCGTGCTCATGGGCGAGGATCTTGTCCATGCCGATCGAGTTGAGGTAGTCGATCGCCGCGCCGAGACCGACCGCCTGGGCGACCGGGGGCGTGCCCGCCTCGAACTTGTGGGGCGCCGGGGCGTAGGTCGACGAGTGCATCGACACCGTCTCGATCATCTCGCCGCCGCCGAGGAAGGGGGGCAGGTCCTCAAGGAGTTCCTGCCGTCCCCACAGAACGCCGATGCCCGTCGGGCCACACATCTTGTGGCCGGTGAAGGCCACGAAGTCGGCTTGGAGGGCCTGCACGTCCAGCGGCATGTGCGGCGCGGCCTGGGAGGCGTCGATGCACACCAGCGCACCGACCTCCTGGGCGCGGCGCACTATCGCCTCGACCGGGTTCTGGGTGCCCAGGATGTTGGAGACCAGCACGAAGGAGACGATCTTCGTCTTCTCGTTGATGACCTCGTCGATGTTGGACAGGTCCAGGCGGCCGTCGTCGGTGAGGCCGAACCACTTCAGCTTCGCGCCCGTGCGCTGCGCGAGCAGCTGCCACGGCACGATGTTGGAGTGGTGCTCCATCTCCGTGATGACGATCTCGGTGTCGGAGTCCACGCGGTAGGGCTCGTCGGCCCAGCCCAGCATGTTCGCCACGAGGTTGAGCGACTCCGAGGCGTTCTTGGTGAAGATCACCTCGTTGCGCGAGGGCGCGTTGATGAACTCCGCGACCTTGTCGCGCGCGCCCTCGTACAGCGCCGTGGCCTCCTCGGCGAGCACATGCACACCGCGGTGGACGTTGGCGTTGTAGCGCTCGTAGTACTCGCTGAGTGCGTCCAGCACCTGGCGCGGCTTCTGGCTGGTCGCCGCGTTGTCCAGGTACACGAGCTTCTTACCGTCGTGGACCTGGCGGTCCAGGATGGGGAAGTCCTTGCGGATCGCCTCTGTGTCGAGGAGGCCCGGCAGCAATGTCACGCGGATGCGCCACCCTTCGTGTATACCTCGTAGCCCTCGTTCTCCAGCTTGTCGGCGAGCTCGGCGCCGCCGGACTCGACGATCCGGCCGCCGGAGAAGACGTGCACGTGGTCGGGCTTGATGTAGCGGAGGATGCGCGTGTAGTGCGTGATCAGCAGGGTGCCGACCTCGCCCGTCTCGCGGACGCGGTTCACGCCCTCCGACACGACGCGCAGGGCGTCGACGTCCAGGCCGGAGTCGGTCTCGTCGAGGACCGCGACCTTCGGCTTGAGCAGCTCCAGCTGGAGGATCTCGTGGCGCTTCTTCTCACCGCCGGAGAAGCCCTCGTTGACGTTGCGCTCGGCGAAGGACGGGTCGATGTTGAGGCGCTGCATGGCCTCCTTGACCTCCTTCACCCAGGTGCGCAGCTTGGGGGCCTCGCCGCGGATGGCGGTGGCGGAGGTGCGCAGGAAGTTCGACACGGACACGCCCGGGACCTCGACCGGGTACTGCATGGCGAGGAAGAGGCCGGCGCGGGCGCGCTCGTCGACGGACATCTCCAGGACGTCCTCACCGTCGAGGGTGACGGTGCCGCCGGTGATCGTGTACTTCGGGTGACCGGCGAGGGAGTAGGCGAGGGTCGACTTGCCCGAGCCGTTGGGGCCCATGATGGCGTGCGTCTCGCCCTGCTTCACGGTGAGGTCGACGCCCTTGAGGATCTCCTTCGTGGCGTTGTCGGCCTCGACGGTGACGTGCAGGTCTCGGATTTCAAGCGTTGCCATGGGTGCCTCAGGACTCCTGGGTGAGGGAGACGAGCACGTCGTCCCCATCGATCTTTACGGGGTATACGGGGACGGGGCGCGTCGCCGGAAGGGCGTCGGGCTTGCCGGAACGGAGGTCGAAGCGCGAGCCGTGCAGCCAGCACTCGATGTGGCAGTCGTCGACCTCGCCCTCCGCCAGGGAGACGTTCGCGTGCGAGCAGATGTCGTGGATCGCGAACACCTCGCCCTCGGTCTGCACGATGGACACGGGTGTGCCGTCGAGTTCCACCCGCTTCGGGGTGTCCTCCTCCAGCTCGCCCAGTCCACAGGCGCGTACGAAGGTCATGCGACCGCCGCCTCCAGCTCCTCCTCGATCTTGGCGATCAGGCGCTCCTCGATGTCGGGGAGGCCGATCTGCTGGACCAGCTCGGCGAAGAAGCCGCGGACCACCAGCCGGCGGGCCTCCTGCTCCGGGATGCCGCGGGCCATGAGGTAGAAGAGCTGCTCGTCGTCGAAGCGACCGGTCGCCGAGGCGTGGCCGGCGCCGACGATCTCGCCGGTCTCGATCTCGAGGTTCGGTACGGAGTCCACGCGCGCCCCGTCCGTGAGGACCAGGTTGCGGTTCATCTCGTACGTGTCCGTGCCCTCGGCCTTGGCCTCGATGAGCACGTCGCCGATCCACACCGCGTGCGCGCCGTCGCCCTGGAGCGCGCCCTTGTAGACGACGTTCGACTTGCAGTGCGGGACGTTGTGGTCGACCAGGAGGCGGTGCTCCTGGTGCTGGCCCGCGTCGGTGAGGTACAGGCCGAACAGCTCGGCCTCGCCGCCGGGGCCGGCGTACCGCACGCGCGGGTGCAGCCGCACGACGTCGCCGCCGAAGGTGACGACGACGGACTTGAAGGAGGCGTCGCGGCCGACGAGCGCGTTGTGCTGGGCGATGTGGACGGCCTTGTCGTCCCAGTCCTGGACGGAGACGACGGTGAGCTTGGCGCCGTCGCCCAGGAGGTAGTCGACGTTGGCGGCGAGCACGGCGTCACCGGTGTGGTCGATGACCACGATGGCCTCGGCGAAGGCGCCCAGCTCGATCACCTGGTGGCCGAAGGCGGTGCCGCCCTCGCCGTGCACCGCGATGCGGATGGGCTCGGTGAGGACGGTCTCCTTGGGGACGGTCACGACCGAGGCCTTCTCGAAGGCCGAGTAGGCCTGGGCGGCGACGCGGTCCGCCGGGGTACCGGCCTTGCCGAGCCGCGCGTCGTCGCGGCCGACGGCCTCGACGGTGACGCCCTCGGGGGCCTGGACCTCGACCTTGAGCCCGTTGCCGGTGGCGACGGCGGTGCCGTCGTGCAGGCCGCGCAGGCGCTCCAGCGGGGTGAATCGCCACTCCTCCTCACGGCCGTGCGGGACGGGGAAGTCCGCCACGTCGAAGGAGGGGGGCGCGCTCATACGCGTGGCGACGGTCGACTCCGCGGCGACCGCGATCGAGCCCGCGGTGGTGGATCCCACGGGGATATTCTGGGCCTCAGCCATGGCTGTCGTAGTGCTCTCTTTCCTGAGTGGGACGTCTGCTGTCGAGGGGGCGGTCAGCCGACCGCGCCCTCCATCTGCAGCTCGATCAGCCGGTTGAGCTCCAGCGCGTACTCCATGGGGAGTTCCTTGGCGATGGGCTCGACGAAGCCGCGCACGATCATCGCCATCGCCTCGAACTCGGAGAGGCCGCGGCTCATCAGGTAGAAGAGCTGGTCCTCGGAGACCTTGGAGACGGTCGCCTCGTGCCCCATGGACACGTCGTCCTCGCGGACGTCGACGTAGGGGTAGGTGTCCGAGCGGGAGATGGTGTCGACGAGCAGCGCGTCACAGAGCACGTTGGACTTCGAGCCGTGCGCACCCTCGCCGATCTCGACCAGACCGCGGTACGAGGTACGGCCGCCACCGCGGGCGACGGACTTCGACACGATGTTGGACGAGGTGTTCGGCGCCATGTGGACCATCTTGGAGCCGGCGTCCTGGTGCTGGCCCTCGCCGGCGAAGGCGATGGACAGGGTCTCGCCCTTGGCGTGCTCGCCCATGAGGTAGACGGCCGGGTACTTCATCGTCACCTTGGAGCCGATGTTGCCGTCGATCCACTCCATGGTCGCGCCCTCGTAGGCGACGGCGCGCTTGGTGACCAGGTTGTAGACGTTGTTCGACCAGTTCTGGATGGTCGTGTAACGGCAGCGGGCGTTCTTCTTGACGATGATCTCGACGACCGCGGAGTGCAGCGAGTCCGACTTGTAGATCGGGGCGGTGCAGCCCTCGACGTAGTGCACGTAGGCACCCTCGTCGACGATGATCAGGGTCCGCTCGAACTGGCCCATGTTCTCCGTGTTGATACGGAAGTAGGCCTGGAGCGGGATCTCGACGTGCACGCCCGGCGGCACGTAGATGAAGGAGCCGCCCGACCACACGGCGGAGTTCAGCGACGCGAACTTGTTGTCGCCGACGGGGATGACGGTCCCGAAGTACTCCTTGAAGAGCTCCGGGTGCTGCTTCAGCGCGGTGTCGGTGTCGAGGAAGATGACGCCCTGCTCCTCCAGGTCCTCACGGATCTGGTGGTAGACGACCTCCGACTCGTACTGCGCGGCGACACCGGCCACGAGGCGCTGCTTCTCCGCCTCGGGGATGCCGAGCTTGTCGTACGTGTTCTTGATGTCCTCGGGCAGGTCCTCCCAGGACTCCGCCTGCTTCTCCGTGGAGCGCACGAAGTACTTGATGTTGTCGAAGTCGATGCCCGAGAGGTCCGAGCCCCAGTTCGGCATGGGCTTCTTCTCGAACAGGCGCAGGCCCTTGAGGCGGAGCTTGGTCATCCACTCCGGCTCGTTCTTCTTGGAGGAGATGTCCCGGACGACGTCCTCGTTGATGCCGCGCTTGGCAGAGGCGCCGGCCGTGTCGGAGTCGGCCCAGCCGTATTCGTAGTTGCCCAGGCCCTCCAGCTCGGGGTGGGCAGTCTCCGTGGGGAGAGTCATGCGGGGTTCCTCCCGGCCGTGCTTGCAGATGCGTTATGGGAAATCTTGGGGATGAACGTCGTGCAGACGCCGTCGCCGTGCGCGATGGTGGCGAGCCGCTGTACGTGCGTACCGAGCAGCTCGGCGAAAAATTCCGTCTCCGCCTCGCACAGTTGCGGGAACTGCTCGGCGACGTGGGCGACCGGGCAGTGGTGCTGACAGAGCTGCTCACCCTGCTGCGGGTGGGGCGCGCTGCGCGCCGTAGCAGCGTACCCGTCGGCACTCAGGGCCTTGGCCAGCGCTTCGGTCCGCTTCTCGGGCGCGGCGGTCTCGACCGCCTGGCGGTAGGCGCCGGCCTGCGCCGCGATCCTGGCGCGGGCGAAGGCGGCGATCGCCTCGTTGCCGCCCTCGCGGTCGGCGATCCAGCGCAGGGCGTCCGTCGCGAGCTTGTCGTAGGACTGGTCGAAGGCGTCCCGGCCGCAGTCCGTCAGGGCGAACACCTTGGCCGGCCGGCCGCGGGTCCGCGCGCCGTACACCCGCTGCTCGCGCGCCTCCACGACACCGTCGCCCGCGAGGGCGTCGAGGTGTCGGCGCACGGCCGCCTGGGTGAGGCCCAGCCGCTCGGCGAGCTCGGCGACGGTGGAGGGGCCGTGGTCCAGGATGGACCGCGCGACCCGGTTGCGGGTGGACCGCTCCCCGGTCGCCAGCTCCTCGTGAGGTGCCTCGCCGACGTTTTTCACAACGCCATTGTTGCGTAATTCTTCCGGACCGGGCAAGCCGCGCATGCCGCGGGCCACGGTGCCCTGCGTCACTTAGGTAAACCTAATCTGACCTGCGGAAACGATCTCTGATCGATCAAAGCGGTGGCATGCGGCAGCCGCTTCGGGGACACTCCAAAACCATGCCCACACCCCCTCCGACCGGCCCTCTTGTCACCCGCGAGACGCTCCGGACACAGCTCGCCGAGCTCGGTGTACGCCCCGGCGAGACCCTCCTCGTGCACTCCTCGCTCAGCTCCCTCGGCTGGGTCAACGGCGGTGCCGTCGCGGTGGTGCGAGGATTGCTCGACGCGCTCGGCCAGATGGGCACGCTCGTGGTCCCCACCCAGACCGGCGACCTCTCCGACCCGGCCCTGTGGAGCAAGCCGCCCGTACCCCCGCAATGGTGGGCGGCCATCCGGGCCACCATGCCCGCCTACGACCCGCGGATCACGCCCGCCCGCGGGGTCGGCGTCGTCCCGGAGACCGTGCGCACCTGGCCCGGCGCCCTGCGCAGCGCGCATCCGCAGACCTCGTTCGCGGCGCTCGGCCCGCAGGCGGCGGAGGTGCTCGACGGGCACGCGCCCGACTGCCGGCTCGGTGAGCGCAGCCCGCTGGCGAAGCTGGAGGCGATGGGCGCCCGGGTGCTGCTGCTCGGTGCCGGCTACGCCTCCTGCACGAGCTTCCACCTCGCCGAGTACCGGATACCGTCCCCGCGCGTCGCCGTGGGCCGGCCGGGCCCCGAGGGCTGGGAGACCGTGACCGAGGTGTCGATCAGCTCGGACCGTTTCGACGAGCTGGGCTACGACTTCGAACGGGACCGGCCCGTCGTCCGCGGCAAGGTGGGCGCGGCCGAGGCGCGGCTGTTCCCGGTGGCGGACGCGGTGGCCTACGCCGAGCGGTGGCTGGCGGTCCACCGGCCCCGTGAGGAGGAGTTCCCGCACCCGCCGCTCTGAGCCCCGGCGCACGAACCTAGACTCTGGACCCATGCGAAGCGAGCCCGTGGTCCAGGTCCAGGCCCTGGTGAAGCGGTACGGCACGAAGACCGCGGTGGACGGGCTCGACCTGGTGGCCCGGGTGGGTGTGACCGCCGTGCTCGGCCCCAACGGGGCGGGCAAGACGACCACGGTCGAGACCTGCGAGGGGTACCGGAAGCCGGACTCCGGCACGGTGCGCGTCCTGGGCCTCGACCCGGTGAGACACTCCGGTGACCTGCGGCCCCGCATCGGCGTGATGCTCCAGTCCGGCGGCGTCTACTCGGGCTCCCGGGCCGACGAGATGCTCCGCCACGTGGCCAGGCTGCACGCGCACCCCCTCGACGTGGACACGCTGATCGAGCGGCTGGGGCTCGGCTCGTGCGGCCGTACGACGTACCGGCGGCTCTCCGGCGGGCAGCAGCAGCGGCTCGCGCTGGCCATGGCCGTGGTCGGGCGACCGGAGCTGGTCTTCCTCGACGAGCCGACCGCCGGGCTCGACCCGCAGGCCCGCCGCGCCACCTGGGACCTCGTCCGGGACCTGCGCGCGGACGGTGTCTCGGTGATCCTCACCACCCACTACATGGACGAGGCCGAGCAGCTCGCCGACGACGTCGCGATCATCGACGCGGGCCGGGTCATCGCCCAGGGATCCCCGGAGGAGCTGTGCCGGGGCGGCGCGGAGAACACGCTCCGCTTCTCGGGCCGGCCGGGCCTGGACGTCGGCTCGCTGCTCAAAGCCCTGCCCGCCGACTCCTCGGCCGCCGAGCTGACGCCCGGCTCCTACCGGGTCACCGGCAAGGTCGACCCGCAGCTCCTGGCGACGGTCACCTCCTGGTGCGCCCAGCACGGCGTGATGCCAGAGAAGATCTCGGTGGAGCGGCACACCCTCGAAGACGTGTTTTTGGAGCTGACTGGCAAGGAGTTGCGCTCGTGACCGCCACCGGCACGGGGATGTACACGCCGAAGCCCGGCGCGGCGCCCCTCCCCCGCATGATCGCGGCCCAGGCCGCTCTTGAGACGAAGATGCTGCTGCGCAACGGTGAGCAGCTGCTGCTGACCGTCGTCATCCCGACCCTGCTCCTGGTGCTGTTCAGCACCGTGGACATCGTCGACACGGGCGCCGGCGAGGCGGTCGACTTCCTCGCCCCCGGCATCCTCGCGCTCGCGGTGATGTCGACCGCGTTCACCGGTCAGGCCATCGCGACCGGCTTCGAGCGCCGCTACGGCGTGCTGAAGCGGCTGGCCTCCTCGCCTCTGCCGCGCTGGGGGCTGATGACGGCGAAGACGCTGTCCGTCCTGGTCACCGAGGTGCTCCAGGTGGTCCTGCTGACGGTGATCGCCTTCGCGCTCGGCTGGTCACCGCAGGGCAACCCGGTCGCCGTCCTGCTGCTCCTGATCCTCGGCACGGCGGCCTTCTCGGGCCTGGGTCTGCTGATGGCGGGGACGCTGAAGGCCGAGGCGACGCTGGCCGCGGCCAACCTGGTGTTCCTGCTGCTGCTCGTCGGCGGCGGGGTCATCGTGCCGCTCGACAAGTTCCCCGCCGGCGCCCAGGACGTGCTCGGTGTGCTGCCGATCTCGGCGCTGTCCGACGGGCTGCGAGACGTCCTCCAGCACGGCGCCGGGATGCCCTGGGCCGATCTGGGGATCCTTGCCGTCTGGGCGGTCGTGGGGCTGGCGGCGGCCGGGAAGTTCTTCCGCTGGGAGTAGGGAAGGGGCCCTGTGACCGACCCTCGTGAAAGCGTGCACAAGCGGCGGCCTACGATGGACGGCGTGCCAAACGTGACTCGCGCCGACGCCAAGGCCGCCCTGCGCAACCCGCTCGCCTTCATCGCCGAGCGCTGGACCCCCGAACCCCGGACGGTCCAGCGCGCCGCCCTCTCCGCGCTGGTGATGGCGGTGATCATCGTCGTCACCGGCGGCGCCGTACGGCTGACCGGCTCGGGCCTGGGCTGCCCGACCTGGCCCAAGTGCACCGACGACTCGCTCACCGCCACCAGCGCGATGGGCGTCCACGGCGCCATCGAGTTCGGCAACCGCATGCTGGCGTACGTGCTGTGCGCCGCGGTCGGCTGGGCCATCATCGCCGCGCGCGCGCAGAAGCCCTACCGGCGCGGCCTGACCCGGCTGGGCTGGGCGCAGTTCTGGATCGTCATGAGCAACGCGGTGCTCGGCGGCATCGTGGTGCTGGTCGGTCTCAACCCGTACACGGTCGCGGCGCACTTCGTGGCGACGTCCGCGCTCATCGCGGTGGCCACGGTGATGTGGCAGCGCACCCGTGAGGGCGACGCGGCACCCCGCCCGCTGGTCGGCAAGGCCGTGCAGCAGCTGGTGTGGTTCCTGGCCGCAGCGGCCGTCCTGCTCATCCTGGTCGGCACGGTCGTCACCGGCTCGGGCCCGCACGCGGGCGACTCCAGCGAGGTCGAGCGGATGCCGTTCGACTGGGAGACGGTGAGCAAGCTGCACGCCGTGCTGGCGTGGATCGTGGTGACGCTGACGTTCGCCCTGTGGTTCGTCCTCAAGGCGGTCGGCGCGCCCAAGGATCCGCTGAACCGCACCCGCGAGCTGTTCCTGATCCTGCTCGCGCAGGGCGTCATCGGCTACGTGCAGTACTTCACGGACCTGCCCGAGCTTTTGGTCGGCCTGCACATGCTGGGCTCGGCCGTGATGTGGATCTGGGTGCTGCGGGTGGTGCTGTCGCTGCGCGAGCGGCCGGAGGCCGTGACCGACCTGCCCGGCCCCGCGACCCACGAAGCCACCCTGACCAAGGCCTAGGGCCGGCCCGACCGAGATCTGGTCGGGCGACGTCTCAGCCGAGCCCGTACACCCTGCGCGCGTTCGCCGACGCCAGCATGCCCGCGACCCGCTGCGCGTCGGCCAGGGACCACGCCCCTTCCGCGACCCAGGTGCCGAGCACCCGCCCCAGGGCCTCGCGGAACAGGCGGGCGCCCACCACGTGCAGTTCGGGCAGGCCCTGCGCGCCGGTGGAGAAGAGGACCTTGCCGAACGGGGCCAGCTCCAGGATCTCCGCGAGGACGGTCGCGGCCCGGGCGCCCGTGCGGACCAGGGCGGCGCCGCAGTCGACGTGGACATGAGGGAAGACACCGGCGAGATGGGCGGCGTGCCGGTGGTACGGGTAGCCGTGCAGCAGGACGAGGTCCGTGCCGAGCCCGGCGGTGGCCCGCACGAAGTCCGTCAGCAGCACCGGGTCCGTACGGTCGATCCGCAGCCCCGGCGCGCCCAGCCCCGCGTGCAGCTGGAGCGGCAGGCCCGAGGCGACCGCGCTCCACAGCAGATGCCGTAGCAGCACCGGGTCGCTCAGCTCCCCGCCGACCCCGCGCCCGGCGAGCCAGCGGCCGACGGCCCCCCGCACCTCCCCCGGCCCCGGCGGCTCCGGCGCGAGCGCGAGGCCGTGCCGTACACCCGCGACCGAGGTGAAGGCGACGGCGTGCGCGGCGGCCGCGTGCACCGACTCGGCGAGGTTGGCGAGGAAGGACTCGACGGTTCCGGAGGTGTCGGCGACCTGCTCGGCCAGGAGTTCCAGGCGCACGATCTCGCGGGCCTCGGCGGCCCCGGCGGAGGCCAGCTCGCCGGGTTCCGTCAGATCGCCGGGGAGGCCGGTGTCGACCAGGTACGTGGTGATGCCGCTGCCGCGCAGGAGCCGGCGGCCGGACTCGAGGACACCCAGTTCCCGGCGTCGGGCCAGGTAGCGGGCGGGCGCGCAGTGCGGTTCGAGGCCGAGCAGGGGTGGGCACCAGCGCCTGACGGCGAAGCCTGTCTGGGTGTCGAAGAGCGTGGTGCCGGGAGCGGGTGGGCCCTCGGTGCGGCTGAGGTGGGCCTCGAAGGTGCCGAGGCCCAGCTCTGTGCGGAGTACTCCGTGGCAGTACTGGTCCACTAGGGACGGCGTTTCGATCATCCGGGCTCCCCGGGGTGGACCCTGTTGTTCTTAAGGGTCCTAACGGGTGAACCGGGTTCGAGGTCGCGGCCCCCGGCACCGGAGGGGGTGCGGGGTCAGTCGTTCTTGGGGCCGCCCACCTGGATCCCCGCCATACGCGACCACTCGTAGCGGCCCGTCTTGACCTTCGCCGCGAATTCGCCGTCGAAGGACTCGTGGCGGGTGATGCCCGACTTCTCCACGGCCTTCTCGGCGATCTCGAAGGACGGGGCGACCAGGTCGCCCCAGTTGCCGTCCTCGCCGACCAGGACGATGCGGGCCCCGCGCTCGCCGAGGTGGGCGACCTGTCCCTCGGCGCCGCCGTGGGCCTGCGAGAAGGAGGAGATCTGCTTGGCCAGCCGGGCCGCCTTGCGCTCGGCCTTCGGGTCAACCTGCTGCGTGTCTGCCATGGCCAGGATGCTACTCACGAGTAGATCGACTCGCGAGGGCAGGGCGGTGTGACGTACGTCAGCGCAGGAACGGATCGACCGCGACCGCCACGAACAGCAGCGAGACGTAGGTGATCGACCAGTGGAACAGGCGCATCTCCTTCAGCTTCGCGCCCGTCGCCTCCGCCTTCGCGCGGTTCTGCAGGCCATGCGCCTCCCAGAGCCAGAAGCCTCCCGTCAGCAACGCGACCGACGTGTAGAACCAGCCGGTGTAGCCCAGCGGCTGCAGCAGGAGCGAGACGGCGACCATGACCCAGCTGTAGATCACGATCTGCTTGGCGACCACCTTGTTGGACGCGACCACCGGCAGCATCGGCACGCCCACGCGCGCGTAGTCCTCCTTCACCTTCATGGACAGCGGCCAGTAGTGCGGCGGCGTCCAGAAGAACATGACGAGGAACAGGATGATCGGCGCCCACGACATGGAGTTCGTGACCGAGGACCAGCCGATCAGCACCGGCAGACAGCCGGCGATGCCGCCCCACACGATGTTCTGCGAGGTACGGCGCTTGAGGATCATCGTGTAGACGACCACGTAGAACAGGAGCGCGCCGAGGGAGAGCCAGGCGCTCAGCCAGTTCACGGCGAGGCCGAAGAGCAGGGTGGACGTGATCGCCAGGGTGATGCCGAAGGCGAGACACTCGCGCGGGCTGACCATGCCGGTGACCAGCGGACGCTGCGAGGTGCGGTCCATGAGCGCGTCGATGTCCCGGTCGATGTACATGTTGAGCGCGTTGGCGCCGCCCGCGGACAGGTAGCCGCCGAGGCACGTCAGCAGCACCAGCGTCAGGTCGGGCACGCCCTGCTGCGCCAGGAACATCACCGGCACCGTCGTGATCAGCAGCAGCTCGATGATCCGCGGCTTGGTGAGAGCCACGAACGCCATGACACGGGCCCGGAGCGGCCGGTGGGCCGGGCTCTGGTCCGCCCCGATCATCCCCGCTGGACGGGATTCAACGGCCGTCACGCACACCCCTACAGAGACATCCCAGCAAGCCCCACCCTGTGAAGTCCCGGTAAAGGCTCGCGCGTACCACGCCACTTTAGACGTTGCCCAGACTCGGACATTCGCGGGGGTCGGGTCGTGTTGGCAGGCACCTTCCGAAGGGCGCCCCGAAGCTCGATTGAGCACCCGGATGAGCGGCTCCGTATTCACCTGTCGAATGCGGTACGGCCCAGTCAGGAGGCGGATCGGGATCAGCCCCGGCACTCTGGAGTGACTCGAAAAAACGCACGTCCCACGGGGGTAGGCTCGACTGCGGCCGGTGGGCGCCCCGATACACCGGCTTCCGACATGTGGAGAGGAGCCCTGACCCAGGGTGAGCACCAAGCCGACCACCACAGACCTCGAGTGGACCGAGTTGGACCAGCGGGCCGTCGACACCGCGCGTGTCCTGGCCGCCGATGCCGTACAGAAGGTCGGTAACGGCCATCCGGGTACGGCGATGAGCCTGGCGCCTGCCGCCTACACCCTCTTCCAGAAGGTGATGCGGCACGACCCGGCGGACGCCGACTGGGTCGGGCGGGACCGCTTCGTGCTGTCCGCCGGCCACTCGTCCCTGACCCTCTACACCCAGCTGTACCTGGCCGGTTTCGGCCTGGAGCTGGACGATCTGAAGTCCTTCCGCACCTGGGGTTCGAAGACTCCCGGCCACCCCGAGTACGGGCACACCACCGGTGTGGAGACGACCACCGGCCCGCTCGGCCAGGGTGTCGCCAACGCGGTGGGCATGGCGATGGCCGCGCGCTACGAGCGCGGTCTGTTCGACCCGGAGGCCGCCGAGGGCGAGTCCCCGTTCGACCACTTCGTCTACTGCATCGCCGGTGACGGCTGCCTGCAGGAGGGCATCTCCGCCGAGGCCTCGTCGCTGGCGGGTCACCAGAAGCTGGGCAACCTGGTCCTGCTGTGGGACGACAATCACATCTCGATCGAGGGCGACACCGAGACGGCCGTCTCCGAGGACACCGCCAAGCGGTACGAGGCGTACGGCTGGCATGTGCAGCGGGTGCAGCCGCAGGCCAACGGCGACCTGGATCCGGCCGCGATCTTCGAGGCGATCCAGAAGGCCAAGGCCGTCACGGACCGGCCGTCGTTCATCGCGATGCGCTCGATCATCGCCTGGCCGGCCCCGAAGGCGCAGAACACCGAGGCCGCGCACGGCTCGGCGCTGGGCGAGGACGAGGTCGCGGCGACCAAGCGGGTCATGGGCTTTGATCCGGAGCAGTCCTTCGAGGTCTCCGACGAGGTCATCACGCACACCCGCAGGGCGCTGGAGCGGGGCCAGGCGGCCCGCGCGGTGTGGGAGAAGGCGTACCAGCAGTGGCGGGACAACAACCCCGAGCGCGCCGCGGAGTACGACCGCGTCGCCAAGGGTGAGCTGCCCACCGGCTGGGAGGAGAAGATCCCGGTCTTCGAGGTCGGCAAGGGTGTGGCCACGCGTGCCGCCTCCGGCAAGGTCCTCCAGGCGCTCGGCGGGGTCATCCCCGAGCTGTGGGGCGGCTCGGCCGACCTGGCCGGCTCCAACAACACCACGATCGACAAGACCAGCTCCTTCCTCCCGGCGGACAACCCGCTGCCGGAGGCGGACCCGTACGGCCGCACGATCCACTTCGGTATCCGCGAGCACGCGATGGCCGCCGAGATGAACGGCATCGCGCTGCACGGCAACACCCGGATCTACGGCGGCACCTTCCTGGTCTTCTCCGACTACATGCGCAACGCGGTGCGGCTGTCGGCGCTGATGCACCTGCCGGTGACGTACGTGTGGACGCACGACTCCATCGGCCTGGGTGAGGACGGCCCGACGCACCAGCCGGTCGAGCACCTGGCGTCGCTGCGGGCGATCCCGGGCCTGAACGTCGTGCGCCCGGCGGACGCCAACGAGACCGCGATCGCCTGGCGGGAGATCCTGGGGCGCTGGACGAAGGAGTTCGGCAAGGGCCAGCCGCACGGTCTGGCGCTGACCCGTCAGGGTGTGCCGACCTACGAGCCCAACGACGATGCCGCGAAGGGCGGTTACGTCCTGTTCGAGGCCGACGGCGGCGAGCCCGAGGTCATCCTGATCGCCACCGGCTCGGAGGTGCACGTCGCTGTCGAGGCGCGCGAGCAGCTCCAGGGCGCCGGCGTGCCCACCCGCGTGGTGTCCATGCCGTCGGTGGAGTGGTTCGAGCAGCAGGACCAGGGGTACCGGGACAGCGTCCTGCCGCCGTCCGTGCGGGCTCGTGTCGCGGTGGAGGCCGGTATCGGTCTCACGTGGCACAAGTACGTGGGGGACGCCGGCCGCATCGTTTCCCTGGAGCACTTCGGTGCTTCGGCCGACGGCAAGGTCCTCTTCCGCGAGTTCGGCTTCACTCCCGAGAACGTGGCCGCCGCCGCGCGGGAATCGATCGCCGCAGCTCAGCGCTGACGCTCATATACGACACGTAGGAGATGGAATTTCCATGACAGACGCACTCAAGCGCCTCTCCGAGGAAGGCGTGGCGATCTGGCTGGACGACCTGTCGCGCAAGCGGATCACGTCCGGCAACCTCGCCGAGCTGATCGACCAGCAGCACGTCGTGGGCGTCACCACCAACCCGTCGATCTTCCAGAAGGCGATCTCGCAGGGCGACGGCTACGACACGCAGCTGACCGACCTCGCCGCCCGCAAGGTCACCGTCGAAGAGGCCATCCGCATGATCACGACGGCGGACGTCCGTGACGCCGCCGACATCCTGCGCCCGGTCTTCGACGCCACCGGTGGCCAGGACGGCCGGGTCTCGATCGAGGTCGACCCGCGCCTGGCGCACAACACGCGGGCGACCGTCGCCGAGGCCAAGCAGCTCGCCTGGCTGGTGGACCGGCCCAACACGCTCATCAAGATCCCGGCGACCGAGGCGGGCATCCCGGCCATCGCCGAGACCATCGGCCTGGGCATCAGCGTCAACGTCACGCTGATCTTCTCGCTGGAGCGCTACCGACTGGTCATGGACGCGTTCCTGACCGGCCTGGAGAAGGCCAAGGAGCGCGGCCTGGACCTGTCGCAGATCCACTCCGTGGCGTCGTTCTTCGTCTCCCGCGTGGACACCGAGATCGACAAGCGGATCGACGCGCTCGGCACCGACGAGGCCAAGGCCGCCCGCGGCAAGGCCGGCGTCGCCAACGCGCGCCTGGCCTACCAGGCGTACGAGGAGGTCTTCTCCTCCGAGCGCTGGACCGCGCTGGAGAAGGCGGGCGCCAACAAGCAGCGTCCGCTGTGGGCGTCGACCGGTGTGAAGGACAAGGCGTACAAGGCCACCCTGTACGTCGACGAGCTGGTCGCTCCCAACACGGTGAACACCATGCCGGAGGCGACGCTGTTCGCCACGGAGGAGCAGGGCGAGATCCGCGGCAACGCCGTCGCCGGCACGTACGAGCAGGCCCGCGCCGACCTCGACGCGGTCGAGAAGCTCGGGATCAAGTACGACGACGTGGTCCGGCTGCTGGAGGAGGAGGGCGTCGAGAAGTTCGAGGCGTCCTGGACCGACCTGCTGAAGTCGACCGAGGCCGAGCTCAAGCGCCTCGCCCCGTCGGAGGGCTGAACAGGTGTCGAGCAGCAACCCGCTGCGTGACCCCGCGGACCGACGGCTCCCGCGTATCGCGGGGCCGTCGGGCCTGGTCATCTTCGGCGTCACGGGCGACCTGTCACGGAAGAAGCTCATGCCCGCCGTGTACGACCTCGCCAACCGGGGTCTGCTGCCGCCGGGCTTCTCGCTGGTGGGCTTCGCCCGCCGCGAGTGGGCGCACGAGGACTTCGCGCAGGAGGTCCACGACGCGGTCAAGGAGCACGCCCGCACGCCCTTCCGCGAGGAGGTCTGGCAGCAGCTCATCCAGGGCATGCGCTTCGTGCAGGGCACCTTCGACGACGACGACGCGTTCGAGCGTCTGCGCTCCACGATCGAGGAGCTGGACAAGGCACAGGGCACGGGCGGCAACTTCGCCTTCTACCTGTCCGTGCCGCCGTCGGCCTTCCCGGTGGTCATCCAGCAGCTGAAGAAGCACCAGCTGGCCGACCAGACGGGCGGCTCCTGGCGGCGCGCGGTCATCGAGAAGCCGTTCGGCCACAACCTCGCCTCGGCCGAGGAGCTCAACAAGGTCGTCCACGAGGTCTTCGCCCCGGACCAGGTCTTCCGCATCGACCACTACCTGGGCAAGGAGACCGTCCAGAACATCCTGGCGCTGCGCTTCGCCAACACGATGTTCGAACCGATCTGGAACCGGTCCTTCGTGGACCATGTGCAGATCACCATGGCCGAGGACATCGGCATCGGCGGCCGGGCCGGCTACTACGACGGCATCGGCGCCGCCCGTGACGTCATCCAGAACCACCTGCTCCAGCTGATGGCCCTGACGGCCATGGAGGAACCCGCCTCCTTCGACGCGGACGCGCTGGCCGCCGAGAAGACCAAGGTCCTCGGCGCCGTGAAGCTGCCCAAGGACATGGGCCGGGACACCGTGCGCGGCCAGTACTCGGCCGGCTGGCAGGGCGGCGCGAAGGTGATCGGCTATCTCGACGAGGACGGCATCAACGCCTCGTCGAAGACCGACACCTACGCCGCGATCAAGCTGGAGATCGACAACCGCCGCTGGGCGGGCGTCCCCTTCTACCTGCGCACCGGCAAGCGCCTGGGCCGCCGCGTGACGGAGATCGCGGTCGTCTTCCAGCGGGCCCCGCACTCCCCCTTCGACTCCACGGCCACCGAGGAGCTGGGCTCCAACGCGATCGTCATCCGCGTCCAGCCGGACGAGGGTGTCACGGTCCGCTTTGGCTCGAAGGTGCCGGGCACCTCGATGGAGATCCGGGACGTGTCGATGGACTTCGCCTACGGCGAGTCCTTCACGGAGTCGAGCCCGGAGGCGTACGAGCGTCTGATCCTGGACGTTCTGCTCGGTGACTCGAACCTCTTCCCGCGCACCGAGGAGGTCGAGCTGTCCTGGGAGATCCTCGACCCGATCGAGGAGTACTGGGACAGGAACGGCAAACCCGCCCAGTACCAGGCCGGTACCTGGGGGCCCGTCGAGGCGGACGAAATGCTCGAGCGACACGGACGGAGCTGGCGCCGGCCATGAAGATAGACCTGACGGACACCACGGCCAGCAAGGTCAACAAGGCGCTGGTGCAGGGCCGCCGGGCGATCGGCACCCCGGCGGTCGGCATGGTGCTCACGCTGGTCATCGTGACGGACGAGGAGAACGCCTACGACGCGCTGAGGGCCGCGAGCGACGCCGCGCACGAGCATCCCTCGCGCACGCTCGTGGTCATCAAGCGTGTCTCTCGCTCACCGCGCGACCGTACGCAGTCCCGCCTCGACGCGGAGGTCCGGGTCGGGGCGGACGCCGGCTCCGGCGAGACGGTGGTGCTCCGTCTGTACGGCGAGGTCGCCGACCACGCCCAGTCGGTGGTGCTGCCGCTGCTGCTGCCGGACGCCCCGGTGGTGGTGTGGTGGCCGGTGAACGCGCCGCTCGACCCGGCGAAGGACCCCCTGGGTGCCCTCGCGCAGCGCCGCGTCACCGACACGTACGCCTCCGAGCAGCCGGTGCGGGACCTGGCCACCCGGTCCGGGACCTACACCCCCGGTGACACGGACCTGTCCTGGACCCGCATCACGCCCTGGCGCTCCATGCTGGCGGCGGCCCTGGACCAGGTCGCCTGCGAGGTGCGGGCCGTCGAGGTGGAGGGCGAGGAGTTCAACCCGAGCTGCGAGCTGCTGGCGATGTGGCTCGCGGACCGGCTGGACGTTCCCGTGAAGCGCTCGCTGTCCAGCGGCCCCGGTCTGACGGCCGTCCGGATGGACACCAACTGCGGCCCGATCAAGCTGGACCGCGCCGACGGCTCCCTCGCGACGCTCTCCATCGAGGGCCAGCCGGACCGGGCGGTGGCGCTCAAGCGCCGGGAAACCGCCGAGCTGATGGCGGAGGAACTGCGGCGGCTGGACCCGGACGACACGTACGCGTCGGCGCTGCGGTACGGGGTGGACCGGCTGAAGTCCTCGTCGTCGGTGCTGTCGGTGCCCAAAAGTGAGGGGCGAGCAGGACTCGCCCTCCCCGCTCCCGTTGAAACGGCTGCGAAAGCACCCGCTGCGGAAGCGACGGCGCAGGCACCGGTGAGGCGGGAACCGCCCGAGCTGGAACCGGTACGGAAGGCGACGACGAAGTGAGTACGGCACCGCAGCTGGTCGTGCACCGCGACAAGGAGCTGATGGCGCAGGCCGCGGCGGCCCGGCTGATCACCAAGATCGTGGACGCGCAGGCCTCCAGGGGCTCGGCGTCCGTGGTCCTGACGGGCGGCCGCAACGGCAACGGCCTGCTGGCCGCCCTCGCCGCGGCGCCCGCCCGGGACGCGATCGACTGGAGCCGGCTCGACCTCTGGTGGGGCGACGAGCGGTTCCTGCCCGAGGGCGACCCGGAGCGCAACGTCACCCAGGCGAGGGAGGCTCTCCTCGACTCGGTGCCGCTCGATCCGAAGCGGGTGCACGCGATGCCCGCGTCGGACGGGCCCCACGGCACCGACGTGGACGCGGCGGCGGCCGCGTACGCGGAGGAACTGGCGCGGGCGGCGAGCCCGGAGAACCACGGTCCCGTGCCCACGTTCGACGTGCTGATGCTGGGCGTCGGACCGGACACGCATGTCGCGTCGCTGTTCCCGGAGTTGCCGGCGGTGCGTGAGACCGACCGTACGGTCGTCGGGGTCCACGGCGCGCCCAAGCCGCCGCCGACCCGGGTGACGCTGACGTTGCCTGCGATCCGTTCGGCCCGGGAGGTGTGGCTCCTGGCTGCCGGTGAGGACAAGGCACAGGCCGCGGCGATCGCCCTCTCGGGAGCGGGCGAGATCCAGGCCCCGGCGGCCGGGGCGTACGGCCGCAGCCGGACACTGTGGCTGCTGGACGGGCCGGCGGCTTCCCAACTGCCCCGTTCCTTGTACCCGCCGGCTTCGGCTTAGGCGACCAGGGGGCTTTGCCCCCTGGACCCTCGTGCCTTCGCCCACCCACCATCCGAAGCAGTCAGCCAGGAGGCTGGACTCGCGAGTTGCCCCCATCAAGGGCAGTTTCGGATGGCGGGTGGGCATAGGCGGGGGTCCAGGGGGCGGAGCCCCCTGGTCGTGCATCGGCAGTGCTTACTTCACCGACCCGGCCATGACTCCCTGCACGAAGTGCTTCTGGAACGCGAAGAACACGACGACAGGGACGACCAGGGACACGAACGCCCCGGGTGCCAGGACGTCGATGTTGCTTCCGAACTGCCGTATCTGGGACTGCAGTTCCACCGTCAGCGGCTGCGACGCACTGTCCGCGAACAGCAATGCCACCAGCATGTCGTTCCACACCCACAGGAACTGGAAGATGGCCAGGGAGGCGATCGCGGGCCGCCCCACGGGCAGGATGAGCCGCGTGAAGATGCGCCATTCGCTGCCGCCGTCCATCCGCGCCGCCTCCAGCATCTCCTTCGGCATCTCGGCGAAGTAGTTCCGCAGCAGGAACACCGCGAAGGGAAGACCGTAGGCCACGTGGAAGAGCACGACACCGGGGATCGTGCCGAACAGGCCCAGCTGCCCGAAGAGTTTGGCGACCGGCAGCAGACCGATCTGCACGGGCACCACCAGCAGCGCGACCACGACCAGGAAGATCGCCTCCCGCCCGGGGAAGTCCAGCCACGCGAAGGCATAGCCAGCGAGCGCCGCGACGACCACGACCAGCACCGTCGTCGGCACCGAGATCAGCACCGTGTTCCAGAACGCCTGCGTGATCCCGGCGTTCCCCAGCAGCGACGAGTAGTTGTCGAAGGACAGCTGCCCGGGGCTGGAGAACACCGTCCACCAGCCGCCCTTCGCCGTGTCCTCGGCGGACCGCAGCGAGGAGAGGAACAGCCCGGCCAGGGGCGTCATCCACACCAGGCCGGTCACCACGAGGAAGGCCTGGACGGCCCCGTTGCCCAACCCGCGCCGAATCACGTTCATCGCTGGCTCCTTCGGAAGCGGCGGACGTTGAACACCATGGCCGGGACGACCAGCAGCAGGAGCAGCACGCCCAGCGCGCTGCCGAGCCCCTGGTTGTTGCCGCCGCCGAACGACACCAGCCACATCTGCGTCGCGAGCACGGTCGCGTCCTCCTGCACGGGCCCGGGCGCGATGATGTAGACGAGGTCGAAGACCTTCATCACGTTGATGACGAGGGTGATGAACACGACCGACAGGACGGGTGCCAGCAGCGGCACCGTGATCCGGCGGAAGATCTGCCACTCGTTCGCGCCGTCCATCCGTGCCGCCTCCAGGGCGTCCCGCGGCAGCGTCGACAGTCCCGCGCCGATCAGCACCATGGCGAAGCCGGTCCAGATCCACAGGTAGGCGCCGATGATCGCCGGGGTGACCAGCGCCGGCCCGAGCCAGGAGACACCCTCGTAGGGCTGGGCGAAGTTGGACGACGGCAGTCTCACCTCGTAGGAGCCGGGTTCGAGTCCCTCGAAGCGGAAGGAGCCGTCGGCGGCCGTGGCGGTCGAGGCGATCTGCTTGCCGTCGCGGACCGCCTCGACCTTCATCTCGGGCAGTCCGCTCTCCCGCCGGTCGACCTTGCCCTGTTCCCCTCCCCCGCCGGGCGTGAAGTCCAGGTAGACGACGCCGCGCAGTTCGTCGGCGGCGGCCTTCTGTCCCGCCGCCGTGTACGCGGGCTCGGCACCGCCCGGCAGGTCGCCGGGCCGCACGCCGACGAGGCCCAGCGCCACCGCGTCCCCGGGCGACACGCTCGTGCTCGTGCGGTACGAGCCGTCCTTGTCCTTGGTCAGGCTCTGCCCGTCACGCGCCCGGGCCGTCGGATAGGAGGACTGCGCCTTGAAGGCGTCGTGGACGGAGACCACCGCGGCGTTGAGCACGCCCTTGTCGGGGTCCTCGTCGTAGGCGAGGCGGAAGATGATGCCGGCGGCGAGGAAGGAGACCGCCATCGGCATGAAGAGGAGCAGCTTGAAGGCCGTGGCCCAGCGGACCTTCTCCACCAGCACGGCGAGGATCAGCCCGAGGCCGGTGAGCAGGGCCGGGGCGATGACGACCCAGATGGCGGTGTTGCGGACGGCCTTGAGGGTCGCCGGGTCGCGGAACATCTCGGTGTAGTTGTCGCCGCCGACGAAGCTCGTGCCGGAGGCGTCGAAGAAGCTGCGGCCGATGCTGAACAGCACGGGGTAGACGACGAGCGCGCCGAGCAGCAGCAGCGCGGGCAGCACGAACAGCAGGGCAATGATCTTCCCGCGCCGGCGCAGTCGCCGGGTGCGGTCGGCCACCGGGCCGGGCGGTGGGGAGCTCGTCTCTTTCACGAGGGTCGCTGTCATGGCGTATCAGTCCTGGTACGCCTTGGCCGCCGCGGCCTCCAGCTTCGCCGCGGTGCCCTTCGGGTCGGAGGGGTCGCGCAGGAAGTCCTGGAGCAGCTTCCACTCGCCGGTGCCCTTCGTGCCGCCGAAGGCCGCCGGGGCCTGGTCGGACATGTCGAAGCGGACGGAGTCGCCGGCGTCGACGAGGGACTTGGCGGTGGCGCGGGTGACGTCGTCGCCGTAGGAGGCGAGGTCGAGCTTCTTGTTCGGGGAGAGGAAGCCGCCCGCCTCGGCCCACACGGCGGAGGCCTCGGGGGTCGCGAGGTACTCCAGGAGGGCCTGGGCGGCCTTCTGGTTCTTGCCGTCCTTGAGGACGACGGCGGCGTCACCGCCGCTGACGACCGGTGCCTCTCCGCCGCCGACCGCCGGGAACGGGAAGAAGTTCGCGTCCTGGCCGACCTTCTTGCCGAACTGGTCCTTGGCGACACCGGCGACGAAGTCACCCTCGTAGACCATGCCGGCCTCGGGCTCCGGGCCGAACACCTTCTCGACGGAGCCGGGGAAGTCGGTGTTCAGGGCGCCCTTCTGTCCGCCGGCGATGAGCTGCTTGTCCTTGAAGAGCTTGCCGAGGGTGGTGAGGGCGTCGACGACGGACGCGTCGGTCCACTTCAGTTCGTGGGCGGCGAGAGCGTCGTACTTCTCGGGTCCGGCCTGGGAGAGGTAGACGTTCTCGAACCAGTCGGTGAGGGTCCAGCCGTCCTGTCCGGCCACAGAGAACGCGGCGAGGCCGGAGTCGGACACGGTCTGCCCGGCCTTGAGCATCTCGTCGTAGCTCTTCGGGGGCTTGACGCCGGCCTGTTCGAGGGCGTCGGGGCTGTACCAGACGGTCGACTTGTGGGCGGCCTTGAAGTACAGGCCGTAGAGGGTGCCGTCGACGCTGCCGTACTTCTTCCACACGGGGGCGTAGCCGGCGTCAACGGCCTGCTCGGTCTTCTTCGACAGCGGCTTGAGCCAGCCCTTCTGCGCGAACTGCTTGAGCACGCCGACCTGCGGGACCATCACGACGTCGGGGGCGTTGCCACCCTCGATCTTGCTCCCGACGACGGTGGAGACGTTGTCGCCGGTGGACGTGAACTGCGTCTTGGCGCCGGTCTTCTCGGTGAAGGCGTCCAGCACCTTCTGGAAGTTCTTCTGCTCGGTGCCGGACCAGACCCCGGCCACGGTGATCGACTGGCCGCTGAGCGCCTTGTCGCCGCCGCCGGCGGAGACGGGTCCGCCGCCGCAGGCGGTCGCGCCGAGCGCCAGGACGAGGGCGGTGCAGCCGGTGAGCAGGGTGGTACGTCGTCGCATCATCGTTGATGTCCCTTCGGGGGAGTTGGCTTGCGGAGGTTCAGGTACGGATCCACCAGGCGGCCGTCGAGCCGGAGAGCACTCCGAGCGGGCAGGGGCCGCTGGCGAGCAGGGGGGAGCCGGAGACCGGCGCGGGGGTGGGGGCGGTACCGAAGTTGACGGCGCAGACCAGGTCGTCGCCGCGTTCGAAGGCCAGGACGCCGGGCGGGGCGTCCAGCCAGCGCAGCGTGCCCTCGCCCAACTGGGGTAGCTGGGCTCGCAGTTGCAGGCCGTCGCGGTACAGGTGCCAGAAGGAGCGGGTGTCGGCGAGGGCGCGGTCGGTGGCGTACTCGGCGAAGTACTCCGGCTGCGGCAGCCACGGCTTGGCGCTCTCCACTCCCGGGGTGAAGCCGAACGGTGAGGCCTGGCCCGACCAGGGCAGCGGCACCCGGCAGCCGTCGCGGATGCGGGCCCGGCTGCCGGTGCGGCGGAAGATCGGGTCGGTGAGCACGTCGTCGGGCAGGTCCACGACCTCGGGCAGTCCGAGCTCCTCGCCCTGGTAGATGTAGGCGGCTCCGGGCAGCGCCAGCATCAGCAGCGCGGCGGCGCGGGCACGGGCGGCTCCGAGACCGTGGCCCTCGGTGGCGGGTTCGCCGTAGCGGGTGACGGTGCGGACCTGGTCGTGGTTGTTGAGGACCCAGGTGACGGTCGAGCCGGTCCCGGCGATGTCCTGCATGGCCTCCGAGATGACCTTCTGGAAGGCGTCGGCGTCCCAGGAGGCGCTGAGCAGGTCGAAGAAGAAGGCCTGGTGCAGCTCGTCGGGGCGGACGTACTGCGCGTGCTCGCGGGCGGTCGGGACGGACACCTCGCCGACGAGGAGGCGTTCGCAGCCGTCCCGCTCGGTGTACTCCTCGCATATGGAGCGCCAGCGGCGCCACACGTCGTGCACCTCGGGCTGGTTCCAGGCGAGCGGGTTGACCGAGTCGCGGGTGCGGGCGTCGGCCTCCGGGTCGTCGGAGTCGGGCAGCTCGGGGTGCTTGAAGAGGCCGGCGGCGACGTCGATGCGGAAGCCGTCGATGCCCCGGTCCAGCCAGAAGCGCAGGACCCGGTCGAACTCGGCGCCGGTCTCGGGGTCGCGCCAGTTCCAGTCGGGCTGCTCGGGCGCGAACATGTGCAGGTACCACTGGCCGGGCGTCCCGTCCGGTTCGGTCACCCGGCTCCAGGCGGGGCCGCCGAACATGGAGTGCCAGTTGTTGGGCGGCTCGGCGCCGTCCGGGCCGCGGCCGTCGGCGAAGTGGAAGCGGGCCCGGGCCGGAGAGCCGGCGGGCGCGGCGAGCGCCTCGCGGAACCAGGGGTGCTCGCTGGAGCAGTGGTTCGGGACGATGTCGAGCAGCACCTTGATGCCGAGCCGCCGCGCGGCCCCGACCAGCTGGTCGAACTCTCCGAGGTCGCCGAAGAGCGGGTCGACGTCGCAGTAGTCGGCCACGTCGTAGCCGTGGTCGTGCTGCGGCGAGGGATAGAAGGGGCTCAGCCAGATCCCGTCGACGCCGAGCTTCTTGAGGTACGGCAGTCCGGCCCGGACGCCGGCGAGGTCGCCGATGCCGTCGCCGGTGCTGTCGAGGAAGCTGCGGACGTACACCTGATAGATCACTGCGTCACGCCACCAGTGGTGCCTGTTCAACCCATCGACCTGTCTCTGAGGAGGGCAGCGGTTATGCATGCATGTTAAGTAGGCGTGTCGAGAGGGTGTCAATGAAAAGGCAGAAGCTACCGACAGGTTGAGGCGCCATACCGGGACTTATCGGGTGCAATAAAGCAAGATGAGACCCCGGCGTTACCTAACAAGTAAGTAGCAGGGGGCTGCCGAGCGCGCTAGCGACGCGAGATGAGCGCGAGCTCTCGCGCCAGCCGCCGCACCGCCGCGGCGGGCGTCTGGTGCCCCGCCATCGCGTCGTGCACGACCGCCTGCACGACCAGGCTGACCTGGTCGTAGCGCGGGCTCTTGGGACGCGGCTCGGCCGCGAGCACACTCGTCCGCAGGGTCGGCAGGTACGGGAACCTGCGGATGAGCGCGGGGTCCTCGTAGAGGCCGGCCCGGACGGGCGGCAGCGCGCCCCGGGTGAGGACCTGGCGCTGGACGCGCTCACTGGTCAGGTACGCGATCAGGCGGGCCGCCGAGTCGGGGTGCCGCGTGTGCGCGCTGACAGCCAGGTTGGAGCCGCCCAGGACGCTCGTACCCGGCCCGTCGGGCCCGGGAAGCGGAACGGCGCCGACCTTCCCGGCGACCTTCGAACCGGGGGCGGAGGCACCGACGTAGGCGTACGGCCAGTTCCGCAGGAAGAGCAGCCGGCCGTCCTGGAAGGCCTGCTTGGACTCCTCCTCCTTGTACGTCAGCGCTTCCCTGGCGATCCAGCCCTCGCGCACTCCGCGCGCCAGGAACCCGATGCCCTCACGGGCCGCCGCCGAGTCGACGGTGACGCGCTCGCCCTCGTCGCCGAGGATCGAGCCGCCCGCCGAGTAGACGGCCTCGGCCGCGTTCACGGTGAGGCCCTCGTACGGCAGGAACTGTCCGGCGTAGCCGTCCAGGCCGTGCTTCGGGGCGATGGTCTTCGCGTACCGCTCCAGCTCCGCCCAGGTGCGCGGCGGCTCGACGCCCTCCTTCGCGAGGACGTCCTTGCGGTAGAGGAGCAGGCCGGCGTTGGTGACGTAGGGGACGGCGTAGAGCTGCCCGTCGTAGGTCGCCGTGTCCACGACCGGCTGAAGGAAGGTCTTCAAGGGGAAGCGGTCCCTGGGCAGGGGCCTGATCCAGCCCGCCGCGGCGAACTCCGGGGTCCAGTTGACGTCGATGTTGAGCACGTCGAACCGGCTGCGGTCGCCGTCGCGCAGGTCGGTGACCATCTGCGCCTGGGTCTCGTCGGCCGAGTCCGGCAACTCGACGAGGGTGACTTTCTCGCCGGGATGGGTACGATTCCAGCCCTCCAGCAGAGGACCCAGGTAGCCGGTGAGGTCTCCGGCGGTGGCCAGGGTGAGGGGGCCGCGGCCGCCCTCCGAGGGCTCGCCCGCCTGCGCTCCGGCGGCGACGTAGCCGGTCAGAACCACGACGAGAACGAGAAGGCCCCTACCCGCGGCATGGATCCACCGCATAGGTTCCTCCCTGTACACCGGCGCTGGGCACCCTTGCCCGGAATCAGAGGCCATGTATACCTGTTAGGTATGGGCGATACTAGGGCCTGGAGCACATTGGACCGGACAGGAGGACTGCACGCGTGCGCCTGCCCCTCCTGGCCCTCCTCGCCCGCGGGCCCGCCCACGGCTACGAGCTCAAGCAGGACCTTGAGCAACTGCTGGGCTCCGCGTACCCTCAGCCGAACGTCGGCCAGATCTATGTGACCCTCGGCCGCCTCGAGAAGTCGGGACTGATCGAGGGCGAGGACGTGGCGCAGTCCAGCCGGCCCAACAAAAAGGTCTACCACCTCACCGACGCCGGGCGGGAGGCGCTGCGCGCCTGGTTCGAGGAGCCCGAGGACGAGCCGCGGGTGCGGGACGATTTCTTCATGAAACTGGCGCTCGCTCCGCAGACCGGTCTCGCCGAACAGATCACCCTGATCAACCAGCAGCGGCGCCAGTATCTGAACACCATGCGGCAGCTGTCGAAGCTGGCCGCCGCCGAAGACCGCGACAACCGCATCGCCCAGCTGCTGATCGAGGGCGCGATGCTGCACCTGCAGGCCGACCTCGACTGGCTGGAACGGTGCCAGGAAGAGCTGGAGGAGCTGGAGTGAGCGACGACCGTCCCGCTCCCGTGCTGCGCGCCGAGGGGCTGGTGAAGACGCACCACGGCGAGGGCGCCCCGGCGCATGCCGTGCGCGGGGTCGACCTGTGCGTACGGCAGGGCGAGTTCGTGGCGATCACCGGCCCGTCCGGCGCCGGCAAGTCGACGCTGCTGCATCTGCTCGGCGGGCTCCAGAGACCGGACGCCGGCCACATCTGGCTCGACGGCGAGTCCACCGACACCTACGGCGAGGCCCGCTGGGCGGTGGAGCGCAGAAAGCGGATCGGGATCGTCTTCCAGTTCTTCAACCTCGTCTCGAACCTGTCCGTCGCCGACAACGTGGAGCTGCCCGCGCTGCTCGCCGGGACCCCGCCGAAACAGGCACGCGCCGAGCGCGCGGCGCTGCTGGCCGAGCTGGGCCTGACGGGCAAGGAGCGCAGCATGCCGGGCGAGCTGTCCGGCGGCGAGCAGCAGCGCGTCGCCCTGGCCCGGGCCCTGGTCAACCACCCGCCGCTGCTGCTGGCCGACGAGCCCGCGGGCAGCCTCGACAGCAAGGGCACCCGCGAGGTGATGCGGCTGCTGTCCCGCTTCCACCAGCGCGGCCAGACGATCGTGCTGGTCACGCATGACGCCCGGCTGGCGAGCGCCGCGGACCGGGTCATCAGCTTCTTCGACGGCCGGATCGCCGACGACGCGGAACTCGACGGCGGCACCACTGCGCCGCGCCGCGCCGGCATATCCGGTGTGCTGGAGCTCAAGGACTGACATGAGGGTGTACGACGGCTGCCCCGCGCCCGGGCCGAGAGGCTGAGGCCCGTGCGAGCCACCCTGCGCTGGGCGCACTCCGATCTGCGCACGCACCGCGGCGAGGCGCTGTTCCTCGTCCTCGCCACCGCGGGCATCGTCGCCTCCCTGCTGCTGGCCACGGCCCTGTTCGGCTACGCGACCAACCCCTGGCAGCGTGTCTTCACGCAGTCGCACGGCGCGCATGTGTGGCTGCACACCGAAAGGTCGGCCGACACCGGGAAACTGGCCGGGCTGGACGGCGTCGCCTCCGTCACCGGTACCTACCCCACCGCCTCCACCACGGTCTCCTCCCGCGGCAGCCGCGCCTCCGTCGAACTGCGCGCCACTGTCGAGCGGCCCTCCACCGGCCGCCCGCCGGTCGTCTCCGGCCACTGGCTGGACCCCGCGACACCGAACGGCGTGGTCCTGGAGAGCCGCCTCGCCCGCGCCCTGCTGGCCGAGCCCGGCGACACCCTCACCGTGCCCGGCACCGCCCGCGAGCTGACCGTCGTGGGCCTCGCCGACAGCGCAGAGCCGCGCTACCGGCCCGGTGAGCAACCGGGCCTGGTATGGGCCCTGCCGTCGGCCGTGCCGGACCCGGGCGGCCAGGTGACAGGGCTGCGGCTGACGGACCCGGGCGACACCTCCTACGTCGTCCAGCGTGCCGTGACCGTGCTGGGAACCGGGGCGATCGACGAGGTCTCCACCTGGCAGCAAGCCCGGGCCGAGGCCCAGGGCGACAACCGGCTGCTCGGTCAGGTGCTGGGCCTGTTCGGGCTGGGCGCGCTGGTCGCGGCCGGGCTCGCCGTGCACGGGGCGATCGCCACCCGCATCCGCGGACACCTGCGCGACCTCTCCGTCCTGAAGGCCATCGGCTTCACCCCCGGCCAGGTGGTCCGGATCTTCCTGCTCCAGCACCTCGCCTACGCACTGCTGGGCGCCCTGGCCGCCGCCGGTCTCGCCGAGGCCCTGGGCAGCCGGATCCCGGGGCGGCTCGGGGACGCGGTCGGGGTGTGGCAGGGGCTGCCCGGGCACACCGTGGCACTGCTCGTGGTCCCGGTGGGCGCGGTGCTGTTCATCGGCGCCACCACCGGGCTGGCCGCCTGGCGGGCCGGACGCGTGCCGCCGGTGCCGGTGCCGAGACCCGCCGCGACCTCGGGCGGACGGCTGTCCGGCCTGGCGCGCCGGGCCCTCGGCGTACGGATCGCGCCCGCGCTGGTGCTGGGCTGGCACAAGGCGTTCACCCGCCGCCCCCGCTCCCTGGCCACCGTCGCCCGCCTCACCCTGCCGCTGCTGCTGATCGTCGTCGCGATGAGCGCCTGGAGCACCATCGACCGCTTCCACAGCGAGCCCGAGCAGGTCGGCCTGCCCACGTCGCTCAGCGTCCGTGCCGACGCCGGACGGAGCGAGGAGCAGATCCGCACGCTGCTGGAACGCGACCCGGAGGTGGCCGCCGCCTACCCGGGCGTCGAGACGGCCGCCCTGGGTCCGAGCCAGACGGCGACCATCGCGCTGCGCGGTCTCGGCACCCACCGGGACCCCTACCCCCACACCCTCGCCGAGGGCCGGCCCGCCCGCGGTGCCGACGAGGCCGTGGCCGGGCAGGGGCTGCTCGATCTGCTCGACGCGCGGGTCGGCGACTGGGTCCGGATGACCGTCGGCGACCAGCCGCTGATCCTGCACATCGTGGGCCGCAGCATCGAGCCGGAGAACGCCGGCCGGGTCATCTCCACGTCCCTCGACACCCTCCGCGCGAACGACCCGGGGCTGCGCCCGACCCTCTACGAGCTGCGCCTGGACCCCGGCGCCGACCCGCGGGAGGTCGCCGACCGGATCGCCACGGCCGGGCGCGGTCACCTGGACGTGCACACGGTGGCCAACCCGGCGGACGGGCTGTCCCCGCTGCGCGCGGTCGTGGCCGGGCTGATCGCCGTGCTCGCCCTCATCGGGCTCATCGAGCTGCTGACCGCGATCGGCGGCACCGTCCGCGAGAGCGAACGGGACCTGCTGGCCCTGAAGGCCATCGGCCTGTCCCCCCGGCAGATCACTGCGATCACCGTCACGGCCACCGGCCTCACGGCGCTGGCGGCCGTCCTCGCCGCCGCTGCCCTGGGGCTGCCGCTCGCCCACTGGCTGATCGACGCCCAGGGTCGGTCCAGCGGCGTCGGCGCGGGCATCGCCCAGGGCCCCTCCGCCATCCTGATGGTGCCGCTCGGGGCGGCAGCCGTCCTCTGCGCCGCCGCGCTGGCGGCCGTCCCCGCGGCCCGGTCCGCCCGACGGCGCCTCGCGGACACGCTGAGCGCGGTGGCCTGACCTCGACGCCGATCAACCGCCGTTGGGGACCTGCGGGTGGTACGGCGGCTGCGGGTGCGGGGCATACGGGTGCTGCGGGTGCGGGGCGTACGGGTGCTGCCCGCCCGGCGCGTAGGGATGGCCGTACGGGTTCCCCTGCGGTGGCAGGTACGGCGCCCCCGCCGGAGGCATCGGCGGAACCGGCCCGGGTGCCGGTGCCTGCGTCGCCGGATGGGCCTTCAGCCGGATCCCGTACCGCCGCTTCAGCCGCCCCATCTCCAGCAGCGCGAGGGCGGTGACCGTCAGCGGCGCTCCCAGGATGAAGACGATCCCCAGGGTGAGGCTGAGCCCGTGCAGATCACCGGTGACGAGGTCCGGAACGGCCATCAGCCAGCTGGTCACCACGGCGAGCAGCGGCGGCAGACCGCGGTGCACGGCGGCCGTGCCGAAGAAGTTGCCGGAGACCCGCACCGCTCCGTAGGCCGTGAAGATGAGCATCCACATCATCGTCAGGCCGACCGCCAGGATCATCACCACGCTGCCGGCCGCGTTCGTCGTCCGCACCAGCACCAGCAGCGCAGCGACACAGCCGACGAACAGCAGGAGCAGCTTGAGGGAGTTGAGGAGCGGCACCCGCAACTGCCGTACGGTGCCGCCGCGCCGCCAGACCCAGAGCATCGCCCCGACCGTCAGCGGGGTGAGGAAGAGCAGGACGACGGAGGCCGTCATCGCGTTCTCCAGCAGCTCTGTGAAGTCGAAGCCGCCCTCGATGAAGGTGTAGACCCCGAGGGACGCGACCGCCCCGGCCACGACGCGGAACCTCTTCAGCCGCTCCACCGACGGATCGAGCGGCTGCGGAATCCACGCGGGGTGGAACACCGCCCGCGCCACGTCCTGGGGTTTGAGCAGCGACCGGGCCGTCAGTGCGCCGCCGGTCCAACTTCCGCGTGTGCGTGCCACTTCGCGCTCCCCCGAGCACTCGCCGTGATGATCGACCGGGAGTCTACGGGAAGCGGACGGTGCGCTGCCGCCCGCCTTCCCGCCCGGCTTCCCGTCCGGCGCTCGTCACTGCCGGCCGCGCAGCTCCCGGTACGTGGCGACCAGCGCCTTGGTGGAGGCGTCCAGGCCCTCGACCTCGGCGCCCTCGGTCAGCGCGGGCTCGACGCGCTTGGCGAGGACCTTGCCGAGTTCGACGCCCCACTGGTCGAAGGAGTCGATGTTCCACACCGCACCCTGCACGAACACCTTGTGCTCGTAGAGGGCGACCAGCTGACCGAGGACGGACGGTGTCAGCTCGGGCGCGAGGATCGTGGTCGTCGGGTGGTCGCCCTGGAACGTCTTGTGCGGCACCAGTTCCTCCGGAACGCCCTCGGCCCGCACCTCCTCGGGTGTCTTGCCGAAGGCGAGCGCCTGCGTCTGGGCGAAGAAGTTGGCCATCAACAGGTCGTGCTGCGCCTTCAGCTGCTCGCTCAGCTCGCCGACCGGCCTCGCGAAGCCGATGAAGTCCGCCGGGATGAGCTTCGTGCCCTGGTGGATGAGCTGGTAGTAGGCGTGCTGCCCGTTGGTGCCCGGCGTGCCCCACACGACGGGCCCGGTCTGCCACTCCACGCCGTGCCCGTCACGGTCCACCGACTTGCCGTTGGACTCCATGTCGAGCTGCTGGAGGTAGGCGGTGAACTTCGACAGGTAGTGGCTGTAGGGCAGCACCGCGTGCGACTGGGCGTCGTGGAAGTTGCCGTACCAGATGCCCAGCAGGCCCATGAGCAGCGGCACGTTGGACTCGGCCGGCGCGGTCCGGAAGTGATCGTCGACGATGCGGAACCCGTCGAGCATCTCGCGGAAGCGGTCCGGGCCGATGGCGATCATCAGGGCCAGGCCGATCGCGGAGTCGTAGGAGTAGCGGCCGCCGACCCAGTCCCAGAACTCGAACATGTTGGCCGTGTCGATGCCGAACGCGGCGACCTTCTCGGCGTTGGTCGAGAGCGCGACGAAGTGCTTGGCGACGGCGGACTCGTCACCGAGCGCGGCCAGCAGCCAGGAGCGCGCGGACGTGGCGTTGGTGACCGTCTCGATGGTGGTGAAGGTCTTGGAGGCGATGACGAACAGCGTCTCCGCCGGGTCCAGGTCCCGGATCGCCTCGTGCAGGTCGGCGCCGTCCACGTTCGACACGAAACGCACCGTCAGCGAGCGGTCGGTGAAGGCGCGCAGCACCTCGTACGCCATCGCGGGGCCGAGGTCGGAGCCGCCGATGCCGACGTTGACGATGTTCCGGATCCGCTTGCCGGTGTGGCCCGCCCACGCGCCCGAACGCACACGGTCCGCGAAGTCCGCCATCCTGTCGAGCACGGCGTGCACGTCCGGCACCACGTTCTCGCCGTCGACCTCGATCACCGCGTCCCGCGAGGCGCGCAGCGCGCTGTGCAGCACGGCCCGGTTCTCGGTGGTGTTGATCTTCTCGCCGCGGAACATGGCGTCCCGGAGCCCGAAGACGTCGGTGGCGGCGGCCAGTTCGCGCAGCAGCCGCAGGGTGTCGTCGGTGACGAGGTGCTTGGAGTAGTCGACGTACAGATCGCCGACCCGGAGGGTGTACGCGGTGCCGCGGCCGGAGTCGGCGGCGAACAGCTCGCGCAGCCGGACTTCGCCCAGCTCCTCGCGGTGCTTGGCCAGTGCCGTCCACTCGGGCCTCTGGTTGAGCCTGGTACGGCCGTCTGCGTTCATCTGGGACTTCGACCTTCTTTCCTGTCCTGCCTGCGTACCTTGCCCCGCTGCCGGTCCCAACCTAGTTGATCAGCGCGGGACGTCGGCTGTCGTGGCGCCGTCCTGCGGCCCGACCACAGATACGTTCACCGTGAGCACGGGTATCAGCGCGATGACGGCGAGGACGAAGAAGGCGGCCGTGAGCAGGGGTGGGGTGTTCGGCCCCCAGGCGGCGGCGACGGCGCCGCCCAGCAGGGCGCCGAGGGGCACTCCGGCGAAGGCCAGGGTCCGGAAGGCCGAACTGACCCGGCCCAGGAGTCCGGCGGGGCTGCGCTCCTGCATGAGGGTCGTGGTGTTGACGTTCCACACCATGCCCATGAGTCCGAAGACGGCCAGCGCGCCCACCAGCACGGCCAGGCTGCGTACGGTGCCCATGACGACCAGGAGCGCGGTCTGCACCGAACCGGCGAGCAGCACCGACCGGAGCCGGCCGAGGCGTGCCACCAGCCGGCCGTTCACCACTCCCCCGGCCAGGCTGCCCAGGGTGAAGGCGGTGCCCGCCGCCGCGTATCCCGCGGGGCCCGCACCGAGCCAGTCGGTGACGAGGACGACCAGCATGGCGAGCTGGGTGCCCATGCCGATGTTGCACAGGGCCGTGGCGGCACACAGGGCGCGCAGGGCGCGGTCGCGCCACAGGGTGCGCAGTCCCTCCGCGATCTCCCGGCGCAATGTGCTGCCCGCCGGTCTCGGCTTCCGGTCGGGCCCGGCGGCCGGCAGGGAGGCGATCAGTACGGCGGCCACGAGGAAGGTCACGGCGTCGGCCGCGAACGGCACGGCCGTCCCGGTTGCCAGCAGCAGCGGCACAACGGGGCCGCCGAGCAGGCCGCCGGCGATGCGCTGGCCGGTCATCAGCCGGGCGTTGGCGCTGCCGAGCGCGTCCCGCTCGACGAGGGCGGGCAGCAGTGCCGTGGCAGCGTTGTCGAAGAGGGTCTGGAGGGTGGTGAGGGCGACGGCGAGCACGATGAGCAGGCCGATCGAGGCGTGTCCGAGCGCGACGGCCACCGCGAAGGCGGCGACCAGCAGCGCACGTGATACGTCCACCATCCACATGGCCCGCCGCTGGTCCACGCGGTCGGCGACGGCCCCGCCGAGCAGGCCGAAGACGATCCAGGGCAGATAGCCGCAGGCGGTGACGGAGGCGATGAGCAGCGGATCGTCGGTCAGGGTGACGGCCAGCAGGGGAAGCGCGGCAGTCCGCAGTGCGTCGCCGAAGCTGGACAGCACGGCGGCGCTCCACAGCCGCCCGAAGCCCCCGCGCCACGAGGGCGCGCGCATGCTCAGCGCCTCGACCGTCGCCACCGCTCCCCCTCATGGTTCGTCCGATGCACAAACCGTAGAGGGCACCACTGACAACCGGTCGGCGCCGAAGGCGGGAAAGCAGCTCCGTCCGGGCACCTGCTGGTGCCCGGCCGGTCTCGACTTCTAGATCTCGCCCCGCAGTTTGGCGAGCGCCTCGGCGAGGATCGCCTCGCCGTCCGCGTCGCTGCGCCGCTCCCGTACATACGCCAGGTGCGTCTTGTAGGGCTCGGTGCGCGGCGGGTCCGGGGGGTTGTCCCGGTCCTGGCCGGCCGGGAATCCGCAGCGGGGACAGTCCCAGGTATCGGGCACCTGCGCGTCGCTGGCGAAGCTCGGCTGGGTCTCGTGTCCGTTGGAGCACCAGAAGGAGATGCGCAGCCGCGGCGCGGACTCGCCGCGCTCGGCCTCGCCCATCGGCCCCGCCCCGACCCGGCTTCCCCGGATCGCGTTGCCACTTGCCACGGTTGTAACTCCCTGCGTGATGGTGCCGCGAAGCGAGTCGGCGTTCCGCTTCGCTGCGAGCGCCTCAGTCTACGTAAGGCCCAACGCGCGTCCAGTGATTGGAGTTACAACCCTCACACCTAGACGCAAGCCCCATGATAGGCGGCGCTCAGCTGCGCGTACCGAACATGGGGCCTTACGTACGAGTTCCGTGCGGATTGCGGCTCGGTCAGTTGTTCACCTTCATCAGGATGCCGAGCACGATGATGCACGCGAACCATCCCAGACCGATCACGACGGTGATCCGGTCGAGGTTGCGCTCGGCGACCGAGGAGCCGCCGACGGAGGACTGCATGCCGCCACCGAACATGTCGGAGAGACCGCCGCCCTTCCCCTTGTGCATCAGCACCAGCAGCATCAGCAGCAGGCTGAAGACGATCAGGGCGATGGAGAACCCCAGAACCACGGCTGGACCAACTTCCTCGGATGCGGATGGACGACGCGGGGCCCAGCACAGAGCTGGACCCCGCAAGGGTACGACGGATCGCCGCTACGGCCTACTCACTGGTCACGGAAGCGCACGATCTTGACGAACTCGTCGGCGTCCAGGGAGGCGCCGCCGACCA
This sequence comes from Streptomyces hawaiiensis, assembly GCF_004803895.1. Classification (NCBI taxonomy): domain Bacteria; kingdom Bacillati; phylum Actinomycetota; class Actinomycetes; order Kitasatosporales; family Streptomycetaceae; genus Streptomyces; species Streptomyces hawaiiensis. The sequence continues at coordinate 2,215,319 of NZ_CP021978.1, forward strand.
GGGCCCCGTCGATGTCGGCCTGGGACATGATCTCCGCTACGTTGCCGGCCTTGACCGAGCCGCCGTACTGGATGCGGATCTTGTCGGCCAGGTCCTGCGAGTACAGCTCGGCGATCTTGCCGCGGATCGCCGCGCAGACCTCCTGGGCGTCCTCGGCGCCGCAGACCTTGCCGGTGCCGATGGCCCAGACGGGCTCGTAGGCGATCACGACGGTCTCGGCCTGCTCGGCGGGGAGGTCCTTCAGACCGCCCTCGACCTGGGCGAGGGTGTGGGAGACGTGGTTGCCCGCCTCGCGGACCTCCAGCTCCTCGCCGACGCACAGGATCGGGGTCAGGCCGTGCTTGTAGGCGGCCTTGACCTTCGCGTTCACCAGCTCGTCGGTCTCGGCGTGGTACTGGCGGCGCTCGCTGTGGCCGATGGCGACGTACGTGCACTTCAGCTTGGCCAGCATGGGGCCGGAGATCTCGCCCGTGAAGGCACCGCTGTCGTGCGCGGAGATGTCCTGGGCGCCGTACTTGATCTTGAGCTTGTCGCCGTCGACCAGGGTCTGCACGGAGCGCAGGTCGGTAAAGGGCGGCAGGACGGCGACCTCGACGGCCTCGTAGTCCTTGTCGGCCAGGGCGAAGGCGAGCTTCTGCACGTGGGCGATGGCCTCGAGGTGGTTGAGGTTCATCTTCCAGTTGCCCGCCATCAGCGGCGTGCGCCCGGAAAGATTGGATGGAGCCATAAGGGGTCAGTCCTCCAGTGCGGCGAGGCCGGGGAGCGTCTTGCCCTCGAGGTATTCGAGGGAGGCGCCGCCACCGGTCGAGATGTGGCCGAATGCGTTCTCGTCGAAGCCCAGGATGCGGACGGCCGCGGCGGAGTCGCCACCGCCGACCACCGTGAAGGCCTGGGAGTCGAGGAGAGACTGGGCGACCGCCTTGGTGCCCTCGGCGAAATCGGGGTGCTCGAAGACGCCCATGGGGCCGTTCCAGAAGACGGTGGCGGCGTCGACGATCTTCGAGGCGTACAGCTTGCGGGATTCGGGGCCGATGTCCAGCCCCATCTGGCCGGCCGGCATGGCGTCCGCGGCGACGGTGGTGGGCCGGGCCGGAGACTTGGTCTTGAGGTCCGGGAACTCCGGCGCGACCACGACGTCCACGGGCAGGACCAGTTCGACGCCGTTCTTCTCGGCGCGCTCGATGTACTCCCGGACGACCGGGAGCTGGTCTTCCTGGACCAGGGACGTGCCGATCTCGTGGCCCTTGGCCTTGAGGAAGGTGAAGACCATGCCGCCGCCGATGAGCAGACGGTCGGCCTTGGCGAGCAGCTGGTCGATGACGGCGAGCTTGTCGGACACCTTGGCGCCGCCCAGGACGACGGCGTAGGGCCGCTTGACGTCGTCGGTGAGCTTCCGCAGGACGCCGACCTCGGTGGCGATGAGGTGGCCGGCGTAGTGCGGCAGCCGGGCCGGGAGGTCGTAGACGGACGCGTGCTTGCGGTGCACCGCGCCGAAACCGTCGCCGACGTAGACGTCCGCGAGGGCGGCGAGCCGGTCGGCGAAGGCGCCGCGCTCGGCGTCGTCCTTGCTCGTCTCACCGGCGTTGAAGCGCAGGTTCTCGACGACCGCGACCTGGCCGTCGGCGAGGCCGGAGACGGTGGCGCGGGCGGACTCGTCGACCGTGTCGGTCGCGAAGGCCACGTCCGAGCCGAGGAGTTCACCGAGGCGCGCGGCGGCAGGGGCGAGGGAGAAATTCGGGTCCGGGGCGCCCTTGGGGCGGCCGAGGTGGGAGGCGACGACGACCCGGGCGCCCGCGTCGGCGAGGGCCTTGACCGTGGGCAGCACCGCGCGGATGCGGCCGTCGTCGGTGATGCGCGTGCCGTCCAGCGGCACGTTCAGGTCGGCGCGGACGAAGACCCGCTTGCCCGCGACCCCTTCGGTGAGGAGTTCGTCGATCGTCTTCATGAGGGGACTCCTGAAAGAGCTCGTGATCGCTCGTAAGCGCTCGTGATCGAACAGCTCTGATCTGTACGTGCGTCAGGGCTCGGACGGCGCGTCCTCGCGCCGCCCGAGCCCTGCACTCACATGGACGTGCCTGCTCGGTTGATCAGAGCTGGTTGCCGACGAAGACCGTAAGGTCCACGAGGCGGTTGGAGTAGCCCCACTCGTTGTCGTACCAGCCGATGACCTTCACGCTCTTGCCCTCCTGGACCATGGTCAGGGAGGAGTCGAAGGTGCAGGACGCCGGCGCGTTCACGATGTCGGAGGAGACGATCGGGTCCTCGGTGTACTCGAGGATGCCCTTGAGCTCGCCCTCGGCGGCCTTCTGGAAGGCGGCGTTGACCTCTTCCTTCGTGACCTCGCGGGAGAGCTCGATCACCAGGTCGGTGACGGAGCCGGTCGGGACCGGGACGCGCATGGCCATGCCGTCCAGCTTGCCCTTGAGCTGCGGCAGGACCAGCGCGGTGGCCTTGGCGGCGCCCGTGGTGGTCGGAATGATGTTCTCGGCGGCGGCACGCGCGCGACGCAGGTCCTTGTGCGGGAAGTCCAGGATCCGCTGGTCGTTGGTGTACGCGTGGACCGTCGTCATCAGGCCCTTGACGATGCCGAAGTTCTCGTCGAGCACCTTCGCCATCGGCGCCACACAGTTGGTGGTGCAGGAGGCGTTGGAGATGACGTGGTGGCTCGCCGGGTCGTACGTGTCCTGGTTGACGCCCATCACGATGGTGACGTCCTCGTCCTTGGCCGGAGCCGAGATGAGGACCTTCTTCGCGCCACCGGCGATGTGCTTCTCGGCGTCGGCCTTCTTGGTGAAGATGCCGGTCGACTCGATGACGATGTCGACGCCCAGCTCGCCCCACGGGATGTCGGCGGGGTTGCGCTCGGCGAGCACCTTGATGGTCTTGCCGTCGACCGTGATCGTGTCGGCGGTGTGCGTGACCTCCTGCTTGAGGCGGCCCAGAATGGTGTCGTACTTCAGCAGGTGGGCGGTGGTCGCGGTGTCACCCAGGTCGTTGACAGCCACGATCTCGATGTCTGCACCCTGCTCCAGCAGCGCGCGGAAGTAGTTGCGACCGATACGACCGAAGCCGTTGATGCCTACGCGGATCGTCACGAACCGATCTCCTCGTTGGTACGCCGGCCATGAGGTGCCGGCGAGCTCTGTTTGGGATGTCCCCGACCGCCTACGACCCTACCTCTCTGAAGCACCGCTGGTGACATCCAGATGCCCCATACACGGCAGGGCGGTCCGTACCCGCCAGTAGGGGTACGGACCGCCCACGGCCGAGAGAAGGATCATTCGATTTCGCTACCGGGCGAGTTCCCCGTTGACCAGGGATGTCACCCGTCCAGGGAAGCGAGTGCCTTCCTCATCAGTGCGGCCCGGTCGGCCGCCGCGGTGACGTGCTCCAGACCGAAGCCCAGCAGCACGGTGTCGTCCGTGGTGACCGCGCCGTACGTCTGGAACAGGGCGCCGGTGCGTGCCCAGTCCTTGAGGACGGCCGGGCTGCCCCCGGGTGGTCCGGCGACCTTCCAGGCGCCGAGTGAGGTCTCGAAGCCCTCGGTCTCCTTCGCCGTGCCGCCGACGACGAGCGAGGCGTCGTCGGCGAGGACGCCGTGCCCGCCGCTGCCCGGGTCGGTGACGTAGCTGATCGAGACCTCGACCGTCTTGCCGGCGTAGGCGCTCAGGTCGAAGTTCATCTGCTGCCAGCCGTTGGATGCGCCGGTGAGGCTGTTCCACGTGCCGGTGGTGCCGGTCGCGGTGCAGCCGTCGTCCGCCACGGTCAGGTAGTGCTTCAGCCAGGGGTGCCCGTTGACGTAGAACCCGCCCTGGCACTCCGTCGGCACGGCGTTCCTGGTGGCGCCGCCCGCCTCGGGAAGGGTCGTCCAGTCGTCGGCGCCCGTGGTGTGGGCCTCGACGATGGCGTGGTCGTAACCGGACTCCGTGTCCCACAGCAGCTGGGTGCGCAGGGTGGGCTGGTCGGCCGCCGCGGTACCGGTGAGGTCCACGGTGCGGGTGAGGCGCTTGTAGGCGTCGTCGGTGTGGACGGCGGCGGCCATCGAGGAGCCCGCGTACGGGCCGTACGGGTTGACCGTGCCGGCGAACTGCCCGGCGCCCTTGCCGGCGAACTGCGGGAACCGGTCGGCGGGCAGTTCGTCGGAGGTGACGCTGTAGGTGCCCGCCCTGTCGAGCGGGTTGCCGGGCGCCGCGCTCAGCGGGCTGGTGACGCCGCCCAGCTCGCCGGAGCCGGTGAAGCCGGTGGCCCCGGGGGTGGCGGTGCGGGTGTAGGCGCCCAGGTAGTACTGGCTGAAGTCGTTCGACAGCGCGCCGCCGCCGAGGTCGACGTTGCCGCCGGCCTGCTCACCGGCCTCGATGAGCCGGCCGCCCTCGTTGAGGAAGGCCCGCAGCTGGAGCTGGGTGGCCACGCCCGGGATGCTCGCGCCCGTGTGGTGGACGACGGTGTCGAAGTGGCTCAGCACGCCCAGCGCGTCCGGCGCGCCCTGCTTGGCGACGTCCCAGACGACCGCCTTGCGGCCGCTCGCCTTGAGCGCGTCGACGTACGTCTGCGCGTGTGTGGCGGCAGCGCCCTCCTCGGCCACCACGAGGGTGTTCGCCCGGGGCCGCTCGGCGACGGTGTAGGTGAAGCGCTCGCTGGAGACCTTCTTGCCGTTCTTCGTCTCGCCGGTGAACCACACCTCGACCTTGTCGCCCGGCTCGCCGTCCTTGACCTTGGCCCGGTACTCGTCGAAGTAGAGGTTGTCCTCACCGCCGTAGGTCTCGCCGCCCTTCCAGGGCTTGAGCGCCATGTCCAGGGTGCGGCCGCCGTTGACGCGGTACTTGAGTTCCTTGTCGCGCACCGCCTTCCGTACGACGACGGAGACCTCCTGGTCGGCGCCGCGGGAGTACGACGTGCCGAACGCGGCCGGGGTGAAGTCCGCGGCCTTCAGGCCGACCGACGAGGAAGGCCGGTCGGGGTGGGCGGCGGACTCGGCGACGGAGAGCGCGAACGGGACGTTCTTCGTGAACTCCTGCTGGATCAGCTTCTCGTCGTCCGGGAAGGTGAAGACCGACTGGCAGTCGGACGCCTTCCACTCGTCGTTCGGGTCGAGGTCCGAGGCGCTCTGGCAGGTCGACATCTCGGGGGTGAACATCGCCAGGCCGTTGACGTTCGCCGCGTGGCCGTCCGCCTCACCGTTGGTGGTGTACAGCTCGGAGGAGAGCTGCGGGTGGTAGCCGGGGACCGCGGAGTTCTCGGGCGTACCGGCGAGCGCCTCGTACAGGACGTCGTCCGGGGTGTGTGTGGCCACCTGCCAGCCGACTCCGTAGAGGAGGAGCTCGGCGGCCGAGTGGTAGTTGATGCCGTACGTGAAACCGATCCGCTTCTGGAAGGCGTCCAGAGCCTGGGTCTCGGGCTCGGAGTTGGGGCCCGCGCCGCGGTAGGTCTGGCTGGTGGGGTTGGGGGACGAGCCCTCGTCGTCGTAGCCCCACTTGTAGGCGAAGTTGCGGTTGAGGTCGACGCCGTCGCCGGTGGTGATGGTGCCGTCGCCGTTGACGTCCCGCAGGTTCTTGCGCCACTGGCGGTTGTCGGGGTCGGCGAAGGTGAAGTCGTAGCCGTCGGGGTTGGCCGACAGCAGGAACCACAGTTCGGTGGAGTCGACGATCTTCTTGACGCGCCGGTCCTTCTTGTAGCCGTCCAGGTAGTGGTGCATCAGGCGCCGGGTCATCTCCGGCGTGATCCACTCGCGCGCGTGCTGGTTGGACATGTAGAGAACGGAGGGCTTGGAGCCGTCCTTCGTCTTCTTCGCGCCCTTGGTGAGCTTCAGCGCGAGGATGTCCTGGCCCTCGATGGTCTTGCCGATGGAGACGACCTTGGTGAGGTCCGGGTTCTCCCGCGCGGTCCGCAGAAGCTCCTCCCGCAGGCCCCCCTTGCCGCTGTACGGGCGGAACACGCCCTGGGCGGCGGCCTTCGCCCGGGCCTCGGCCCGACTGGAGAGCTCGTGCTCGGTGAGGCGGACGCCCTGCTTCTCCAGCTTCTTCGCCTGCTGGTCCGTCAGATAGACCTCGACGGTCGCGGTGCCCTTCTCGGGCACCCGCTCACTCAGTTCGTGGCCGTCCTGGCCGGCCGCCAGCAGCAGGGGTACCTGCTGCTGGGTGACCTCGGCGCGGAAGACCTTGACCTCGTCCGGGTCGGACGCGGTCGAACGCCCCGGTTGTGCCTGGGCGATGGGTGCGAAGCTCGCTCCGCCGATCAGGAGCGCGCCGACGGCGAGGATCGATCTCGCTCTTCGTCTCATGAACCCCCCTAGCGTGGGTCCGCCACAGCAGCGAACAGATGCCAGGCTCATGACAGACCATGATCGAGTCAAGGGTGCCTCAGCGACACGCAAAAGCCGGTGCCGGTCACCCAAGTGGGCTCCGGCACCGGCTTCCTGACGCTGTGTGGGATCAGCCCACCAGGTTGTCGGCCAGCTCCTCGCTGAGGTTGGCCTCCGTGCCCGGGATGCCGAGGTCGGAGGCGCGCTTGTCGGCCATGGCCAGCAGGCGGCGGATCCGGCCGGCGACCGCGTCCTTGGTCAGCGGCGGGTCGGCGAGCGCGCCCAGCTCCTCCAGGGAGGCCTGCTTGTGCTCCATGCGCAGCCGGCCGGCGGCGGCGAGGTGCTCGGGCACATCGTCGGCGAGGATCTCCAGGGCGCGCTGCACCCGGGCCCCGGCGGCGACGGCCGCGCGGGCCGAGCGGCGCAGATTGGCGTCGTCGAAGTTGGCCAGCCGGTTCGCCGTGGCGCGCACCTCCCGGCGCATCCGGCGCTCCTCCCAGGCCAGCACCGACTCGTGCGCGCCGAGGCGGGTCAACAGGGCGCCGATCGCGTCACCGTCCCGGACGACGACCCGGTCCACGCCGCGCACCTCGCGGGCCTTCGCCGGGATCGACAGCCGGCGGGCGGCGCCGACCAGGGCGAGCGCCGCCTCGGGGCCCGGGCAGGTCACCTCCAGGGAGCAGGAGCGGCCGGGCTCGGTGAGCGAGCCGTGCGCCAGGAAGGCGCCACGCCAGGCGGCCTCGGCGTCGCAGGTGGCCCCCGAGACCACCTGCGGGGGCAGGCCGCGGATCGGGCGGCCCCGCCCGTCGACCAGGCCGGTCTGGCGTGCGAGCTGGTCACCGCCCGCCACCACCCGCACCACGTAGCGCGAGCCGCGGCGCAGCCCGCCCGGAGCCATCACGATCAGTTCGGAGCTGTGGCCGAAGATCTCCAGAATGTCCCGCTTGAGACGGCGGGCCGCCATCGCCGTGTCCAGCTCTGCCTCGATCACGATCCGACCGCTCACCAGGTGAAGGCCGCCGGCGAACCGCAGAATGGCGGAGACCTCCGCCTTTCTGCAGCAGGTCCGGGTGACGGGGAGCCGGGAGATCTCGTCCTTCACCGCTGCCGTCATCGCCATGGGCCGATCCTTCCATGCATCCGAAAAATACGGTCGTACGCGGCGGCCAACAGCTCCGGGTCGTGCCTCGGGGTTCCGTCGGGTCCGGCCACCGGCGCCAGCTCGACCGCGGCTCCGAACCGCTTGGCGGCATCGGTCAGGGAGTCACGGTCGGGCACGGCGGCCTCGTCGGCCAGCACCACGTCCAGGGCGAGTTTAGGGGCGTGTCGTCCCAAAACCTCCAAATGACGCTGCGGGGAGAATCCCTCGGTTTCTCCGGGCTGCGGCGCGAGGTTCAGGGAGAGCACCCGGCGGGCCTTCGTCTGCGTGAGCGCGTCCAGCAGCTCGGGCACGAGCAGATGCGGGATGACCGAGGAGAACCAGGAGCCGGGACCGAGCACCACCCAGTCCGCGTCCAGGACGGCCGCGACTGCCTCGGGCACGGCCGGCGGGTCGTTCGGCACGAGGTGCACGGACTGCACCTCGCCCGGGGTGAGGGCGACGGTCGCCTGGCCGCGGACCGTGTCGACCGCCTCCGGGCGCGCCGGGTCGTGGCCCTTGACCAGGGCCTGGAGCTCCAGCGGCACGGCCGACATCGGCAGGACGCGGCCCTGGGCGCCCAGCAGCCGTCCGACCAGGTCGAGGGCCTGGACATGGTCGCCGAGCTGCTCCCACAGGGCGACGATCAGCAGATTGCCGACCGCGTGCTCGTGCAGGTCGCCCTGGGACTGGAAGCGGTGCTGGATGACCCGGGCCCAGGTCTGGCCCCAGTCGTCGTCGCCGCACAGCGCGGCCAGTGCCTTGCGCAGGTCGCCGGGCGGCAGCACGCCCAGCTCGTCGCGCAGCCGGCCGCTGGAGCCGCCGTCGTCGGCCACAGTGACGACGGCGGTGAGGTCGCCGGTGATCCGGCGCAGTGCGGCGAGCGAGGCGGACAGGCCCATGCCGCCGCCGAGGGCGACGACCTTGGGCTGGGTACCGCGACGGCGTGGTCTGCCGCCCCGGGCCTCGGCGGGCCGGCCGCCCTTTCCGCCGGGGTCGCCCTTGCCGCCGTTGCCCTCGGGCACCACCCGGCGCAGCCGGCTCAGCCGCGGAGTACGTCGTGTCATTCGCGTCCCATGTCCCGGTGTACGACCACCGTCTCCACGCTCTCGGCGGCGAGCCGGGCGGCGAGCTTCTCCGACATGGCGACCGAGCGGTGCTTGCCGCCCGTGCAGCCCACGGCGATGGTCACATAGCGCTTGCCCTCACGGCGGTAGCCGGTGGCGACCAGTTGGAGGAGCTCCGTGTAGCGGTCGAGGAACTCCTTGGCACCGGGCTGGTTGAAGACGTACCCGGCGACCTCGTCGTTGAGGCCGGTGTACGGGCGCAGCTCCGGGACCCAGTGCGGGTTCGGCAGGAAGCGGCAGTCGACGACGAGGTCGGCGTCGACCGGCAGGCCGTACTTGTAGCCGAACGACATGACCGTGGCCCGCAGCTCCGGCTCCTCCTCTCCGGCGAACTGGGCGTCCATCTTGGCGCGCAGCTCGTGCACGTTCAGGCTGGAGGTGTCGATGACCAGATCGGCGTCACCGCGCAGCTCACGCAGCAGCTCGCGCTCGGCGTCGATGCCGTCGACGATGCGGCCGTCGCCCTGCAGGGGGTGCGGGCGGCGCACCGACTCGAAGCGGCGGACCAGGGCCTCGTCGGAGGACTCCAGGAAGACGATCCGCCGCGTGACGTTCTTCGCCTCGAGGTCGGCGAGGGATTCGCGCAGGTTGTCGAAGAAGCGACGGCCGCGCACGTCGACGACGACGGCGATCCGCGCCACATTGCCCTGGGAGCGGGCGCCGAGCTCCACCATGGTGGGGATCAGCGCGGGCGGCAGGTTGTCGACGACGAACCAGCCGAGGTCCTCCAGGCACTTCGCCGCCGTGGAGCGTCCCGCTCCGGACATGCCGGAGATGATCACCAGCTCGGGGATGGCCGCGTCCGGGACCGGGGTCTTCTCGTTGGGCGTGCCCGTACTCACCTGTGCTCCGTCTCCGGCTTGCTCTTGTTGCCCGTCGTGCTCGTTCACATTCATGTCTCCTGCCCCCGTCGTTCGTCCGGGGCGCCCAGCGTCACGGGTTCCCCACTGGAACCCATGGTGCCGGGTTCCTCTTCCATGATCTCTCCAGTCGCCGTGTTGACGGCGGGTGCGGCCGGGGCCGACCGGGCGAGGGCCACGGCGATCGTCTCGGCCGTCTTGCGGCCTATGCCGGGGACCTCGCAGATCTGGTCGATGGTGGCGGATCGCAGTTTCTTCAACGAACCGAAGTGCTTCAGAAGTGCCTGCTTGCGCGTGTCCCCGAGGCCGGGGACGTCGTCCAGGGGGCTGGAGCGGAAGCGCTTGGACCGCTTGGTGCGCTGGTAGGTGATCGCGAACCTGTGGGCCTCGTCACGGACGCGCTGGAGCAGATACAGGCCCTCGCTGGTGCGGGGCAGGACCACCGGGTCGTCGTCGCCGGGCAGCCAGACCTCCTCCAGGCGCTTGGCGAGGCCGCACACGGCGATGTCGTCGATACCGAGCTCGTCCAGGGCGCGCCGGGCGGCGGCGACCTGGGGGGCGCCGCCGTCGACGACCACGAGCTGGGGCGGGTAGGCGAACTTCTTGGGGCGGCCGTCGTCCTCGGTGGGGCCGGTCCCGACGATCTCGCCGTTCCTGTCGGTCTCAGGGGTCTCGGCGTTCTCGCCGTCGGTCCACTCGCCCGTCTTCTCCTTCTCGGCGAGATAGCGCCGGAAGCGGCGGGTGACCACCTCGTGCATGGAGCGGACGTCGTCCTGCCCGGCGAAGCCCTTGATCTGGAAGCGGCGGTACTCGCTCTTGCGGGCGAGCCCGTCCTCGAAGACCACCATGGACGCCACGACGTCGTCACCCTGGAGGTGGGAGATGTCGTAGCACTCGATCCTGAGCGGGGCGCTGTCCAGGTCGAGGGCGTCGGTGATCTCCTCCAGGGCACGCGAGCGTGTGGTCAGGTCGGAGGCACGCTTGGTCTTGTGCAGCACGAGCGCCTGCTGGGCGTTGCGCTGCACGGTCTCCATGAGGGCCTTCTTGTCGCCGCGCTGCGGGATGCGCAGGGAGACGTTCGAGCCGCGTCGGCCGGTGAGCCACTCCTGGACGGGCTCCACGGGGTCGGGCAGGGCCGGGACCAGGACCTCCTTGGGGACGGCGTCGCCCGTCTCCTCCCCGTACAGCTGCTGCAGGGCGTGCTCGACGAGGGCGCCGGTGGTGATCTCCTCCACCTTGTCGGTGACCCAGCCGCGCTGGCCGCGCACGCGTCCGCCGCGCACGTGGAAGATCTGGACGGCCGCCTCCAGCTCGTCCTCGGCGACCGCGATCAGGTCGGCGTCGGTCGCGTCGGCGAGCACGACCGCGTTCTTCTCCATGGCCTTCTTCAGGGCCCCGACGTCGTCGCGCAGCCGGGCCGCCCGCTCGTACTCCATCTCCTCGGCCGCCTCGCCCATCTGTTTCTCCAGGCGGCGGATGTACGTGTTCGTCCGGCCGGTCATGAAGTCGCAGAACTCGTCGGCCAGTTCCCGGTGCTCCTCGGCGGAGACCCGGTCGACGCAGGGCGCCGAGCACTTGCCGATGTAGCCGAGGAGGCAGGGGCGGCCCGTGCGGGCGGCGTTCTTGAAGACGCCGGCCGAGCACGTGCGCACGGGGAAGACGCGCAGGAGCAGGTCGACCGTGTCCCGGATGGCCCACGCGTGCGCGTACGGCCCGAAGTAGCGCACGCCCTTCTTCTTGTGACCACGCATCACCTGCACGCGCGGGAACTCCTCGTTCATCGTCACCGCGAGGTACGGGTAGCTCTTGTCGTCGCGGTACTTGACGTTGAACCGGGGGTCGTACTCCTTGATCCAGGAGTACTCCAGCTGGAGCGCCTCGACTTCCGTGGACACCACCGTCCACTCCACGGACGCGGCTGTGGTGACCATGGAGCGGGTGCGCGGGTGCAGGCCCGCCAGGTCCTGGAAGTAGTTCGCCAGGCGCTGGCGCAGGCTTTTCGCCTTTCCGACGTAGATCACCCGGCGGTGCTCGTCACGGAACCTGTAGACCCCCGGCGAGTCGGGGATCTCACCCGGTTTGGGGCGGTAGCTGGAGGGGTCGGCCATGTCTCACACCCTACTGGCGAGCACCGACAGTCCGGCGCGGCCACGGGACAGATCACGGCCCCGGCGGGAGGGCAGATTCCAACGGCATGTCCCGCCCCGGGGTTACGGCCACCCCGGAGCGGGAATGGGGCTCACCCACGGGACACGGCGACGTCCGGCGGACGGAGTCCGTCCCGGTGCAGGCACAGGTTGTCGGTGCGGACCGTCGTTCCCGGTGCGGAGCGGACGGGCCACGGGTCGGAGGGCTGCGCACATGAAGCAGATGCGGATCGAGAAAACCCGGCGGGCGGCCCGTGCCCGCCGGTACACGGACGAGCCGTTGGCGCTGCGCGACGCCCTGGACCCGCGCGATCCCGACATCGCGAGGGCCAAGCGCCTGGCCCTGCGGGAACAGCGCGGAAGCGACCGCTCCTAGAAGCACACCTCCACCGCGAACGCCCGGGGCGCACGCCCCGGGCGTTCGCATGTCCGGACGGAGCCGGCGGGAGCACGTACGTCACTGTCCGGCATCAGGTGTTGTCGGGACCAGGTCAACACGCTTCAATGCGGGGGAACTCAGGGCCCTGAACGACGGCGTACGGATGTGAAGACCTCCCCCGCGCCGGCGGGACGGCCCCGGGCGGCCCGCGCCGACGGTCTGACCAGCCGTCGCCGACTCACAGAGAGGCCCCTGCATGCCGCACGCCCCACAGCACGCGGACGTCGCCACCGCGGAACTGGACTCGGCCCTGCGAGGCGGCCCCTTCCACGCCGCCCTGCGGGCAGCGATCGCCGCCCGCGGGCTGCCGCTGCAGCGTGTGCAGCACCATCTGTCCCGCCACGGTGTGAAGGTCGGCGTCACGAGCCTGAGTTACTGGCAGCAGGGCGCCCGGCGTCCGCAGCGTCCCGAGTCGCTGCGGGCCGTACGCGCGCTGGAGGAGATCCTGGAGCTTCCCGAGGAGTCGCTGATCCGGCTGCTCTCCGAGTCCGGAGAGGGACCGTCCGGGGTGCGGTCCGCCGCCCGCTCCTACCGCTCCCTCGTCGAGGCGTCCGGGGTCCTGGACCAGTTGCTGGCCGAGCTGGGCTGCCCGCCGGACGGTGGCCTGCACACCCTCGGCCACCACGAACGGCTCCGGATCGGGGCGCGGCGCGAGCTGGCCGAGCGCGAGTCGCACCACATCGTGCGCGCCCACCGGGACGGCATCGACCGCTTCGTGGCCGTCCACCACGGCGACCGGGGGGCCACGCCCGAGCGCATGCGGGTGCACGCCCTGGAGAACTGCCGTACCGGGCGGGTCCGTTGGCACCGCGACACGGGAGTGCTCGCGGCCGAGCTGCTCTTCGACACCCGGCTGCGGGCCGGGGACACCTTCCTGTTCCGCTACGGCGTGGAGGACGGCACGGCGGGCGTGTCACGCGAGTACGTCCGCGGCTTCGACGCCCCCGGCGGCCAGTACGCCCTCCAGGTGTGCTTCGACGCGGCGGCCCTGCCGGTGCGCTGCCACCGCTTCGCCCAGCACTCGGCCGCGGCGCCCCGCAACGGCTGCCAGGACCTGGCGCTGAGCGGCAGGCACCGGTCGGTCCATCTGGTCGAGCCACGGGTGCGGGCGGGGTTCCTGGGGATCGGCTGGGACTGGGAGTAACCGCACGGATCTGGATCTGCCCTCCTGTCTGACCTTTCCCTGGACGCGCGGTCGGACGTAAGCGTTTGCGCAAGCGTTTACGTCTGCCGCCGGATGCGATACGTTCCCCGCCAGGAGACCGACGGAGGAGGCGGGAGCGGCATGGCGACCATGGCCGACGTCGCGCGCAGCGCCGGTGTCTCCGTGGCGACGGTCTCGCATGTGCTGAACGGCACCCGTCCGGTGCTGCCGCACACCCGGCAGGCGGTCCTGGACGCCGTGGAGGAGCTCGGCTACAGCACGAACACGCTGGCCCGTTCCCTGGTGACGGCCCGTACCCGGTCCATCGGGCTGGCGGTGTCGGCGATCAGCAACCCGTACTTCACGGAGATCCTCCAGGGCGTCGAGGCCGCCGCGCTGGAGGCCGGCTACAGCCTGCTGATCGCCGATCCGCACGACGACCCGGAGCACGAGCGCAAGGTCGTCCGGCTGCTGCACGAGCGCCGGGTGGACGGCATGATCGTCGCGCCCTCCGCCGATCCGCGCGGGCTGCTCGCCTACCTGGGGCGGCACGACGTACCGGCCGTGTTCCTGGACCGGCTGGTGGACGCGGCCGGGACGGACGGTGGTCCGCGCTTCGACCAGGTGTGCGCCGACAACGCCGAACCGACGTCCCGGCTGGTCACCCATCTCGCCGGCCTCGGTCACCGGCGGATCGGGCTGGTGGCGGGGAGGCCGGGGCTCAGCACCACGAGCGAGCGGATCACCGGCTACCGCAGCGGTCTCGCGTTCGCGGGGCTGGCGTACGACGAGCGGCTGCTGGTGCACGGCGACTCGCAGTCGGCCGGCGCCGAGCAGGCCATCGAGGCCCTGCTGTCCCTGGGCGTGCCGCCCACCGCGCTGGTCACCGGCAACAACGCCATGACCATCGGGGTGCTGCGTGCCCTGGGCGCGCACGGCCTGTCCGTGCCGGGCGACATCGCCCTGTGCTGCTTCGACGACTTCGCCTGGGCGGACCTGTTCTCGCCCCGCCTCACCGCGATCGCGCAGCCCGCCAGGGACATCGGCGCCCGGGCCGTCCGCGTGCTGCTGGAGCGTCTCGCCGAGCCGGACCGGCCCGCCCGGACCGTGCGCCTGCCCTCTGCCTTCGTGCACCGCACGTCGTGCGGCTGCCCCAGCCCGTCCGAGGAAGGAATGTCGTCGTGATCGTCGTCGCCGGTGAGGCACTGATCGACCTGGTACCGCAGGGCAGGGGTGCCCTGGCGGCGCTGCGGCCCGCGCTCGGCGGCGGCCCGTTCAACACAGCCGTGGCGCTGGGCCGCCTCGGCTCCCCCGCCGCCTTCTGCTCCCGGGTGTCGTCCGACGCCTTCGGAGAGGCTCTGCTGGACCGGCTGCTCGAGACCGGGGTCGGCGTGTCCTCGGTGCAGCGGGGCACCGAGCCGACGACCCTCGCCGTCGCCACGGTCGGCGCGGACGGCTCGGCGGCTTACTCCTTCTACGTCGACGGGACGGCGGACCGGCTGTTCGAGGCGCCCTCGGCGCTGCCGTCCGGCACCCGCGCGGTGTCCTTCGGCACCTGCTCGCTGGTGCTGGAGCCGGGGGCGAGCGCGTACGAGGAGCTGATGCGCCGGGCGGCCGCGCAGGGCGTGTTCACCGCACTGGACCCGAACATCAGGGCCGGGCTGATCCCGGACGCGGACGCCTACCGGGCGCGGTTCAAGAGCTGGCTGCCGTCGGTGTCGCTGTTGAAGCTGTCCGCGGAGGACGCCGAGTGGCTGGGCGGGACGCCTCAGGAGTGGCTGGCGGCCGGTCCGGCGGCGGTGGTGATCACCCGGGGCGGCGACGGGCTGACCGCCTTCACCGCCGACGGCGGCGAGTACGCAGTGCCGGGCGAACGCGTGGCGGTCGTGGACACGATCGGCGCGGGCGACACGGTCAACGCGGCCCTGCTGCACGGGCTCGCGGTACGGGACGCCCTCAGCGCCCGGGCGCTTTCCGGGCTGGGCCCCGGCGGCTGGACGGAGCTGCTGGGCTTCGCGGCCCGCGCGGCGGCGATCACCTGCTCACGGGCCGGGGCTGAGCCGCCGTACGCGCACGAGCTGGAGGGCTGACACGGACGGAAGCCCCCACAGCGGCCGGGGGCCTCAGCCGGTCTCTCCCATCGTCACCGCCCGCAGCGCGCCGGGGCGCCGGCCGTCGAGGCGGTCCAGGGCGGCGGCCGTGGCCTCGTCCTCGGGCAGGTGGATGATGAGCTGCTGCCCCTCGCCGGGAAGCGCGAGCGTCTCGAGCAGCAGCCGCAGGGGACCGGCCTCCGGGTGCTCGATGTGCTGGGAGCCCGTCCGCCTCGGTGCCATGGCCAGGTCGGCGAACCGGTCGGTGAAGTCCGCGCCCGCCGTCACCGTCAGCTCGTCGGCCAGCTCGGCGAGGTACGGGTCCCTCAGGGGGACGTTGTGCCGGAGCCGGGCGACGAGGTCGTCGGCCACCCGGCCCCAGTCACGGTAGGCGCTGCGTGCCCGCTCGTCGGTGAACAGGTACCGGAGCAGGTTGGGCCGCTCGCCATCCAGCAGGCCGAGGGGGCCGACCAGCCGTTCGTACCCGGCCGTGTGGGCGAGGACGTCGCCGATCCAGTTGACCACCAGTGCGGGAGTCGGCTCCAGGCGGTCCAGTACGGCCCGTACGGTGGGGCGCGCCGCGCGGCTGAGCGGCGGGGCCGCCGCGCAGACCAGCGGGTCGCCGCCGTCCGCCTCCTTGGTCAGGCGGCGCAGCAGCATCCGGTCGCCGAGGGAGAGGTTCAGGGCGTCGGCGAGGGCGCCGAGCACCTGGGCGGAGGGGTTGCGGTCGCGGCCCTGTTCCAGCCGGGTGAGGTACTCGACGCTGACGCCGGCGAGTGTGGCCAGTTCGGCCCGCCTCAGGCCCGGGGTCCGGCGCCGGGGGCCTGCGGGCAGACCTGCCTCGGCCGGGGTGACGGCTTCACGCCAGGTGCGCAGGAACGTGCCCAACTCGTTGTCGCTCACCTGCCGAACGTACAGCGCCCCGGGGCGCGGAGGGTGGCCCCGTCACTACCAGGCTCCGGCCGGTCTCCCTTCCGGGCCGCGCGGCTCGCACAGTGGAGGGCATGACGAATGACACCGCCATCACCGCCCTGCCGCTGGCCTCCGGTCAGTGGGCCCTCGACCCGTTCCACTCCTCCGTGAACTTCACCATCCGGCACCTGGGCATCGCCAAGGTGCGGGGGCGCTTCGAGCGGCTGGAGGCCGAACTGTTCGTCGGGGAGCGGATCGAGGACGTGCGGGTCTCCGCGACCGTCGACCTGGCCTCGGTCAACACCGGCAACGCCGACCGGGACGGGCACGTCCGCGCCTCCGACCTGCTGGACGTGGAGAAGCGCCCGACGATGACGTACCGCTCGACGCGGGTGTCGGGCGAGGGTGAGGACTGGGCCATGGAGGGCGAGCTGACGATCGGCGACGTGACCCGCCCGGTGACCTTCGCCGTGGAGTTCGGCGGACTGGTCGAGGTGCCCATGGACGGCAGCCGGCACGCCGGGTTCGAGGCGACGGGCGAGATCCGGCGCGGCGATTTCGGACTGGACTTCGCCCCCGGTCTGCTCGGCGAAGTGGTCAAGATCCAGCTCGACATGCAGTTCGTGGAGCCGAAGACGGCCTGACCGCGCACCGAACGCGCCGTGCCCCACAGGAGGTTGCCTGTGGGGCACGGCGCGTGCAGCAGGAGACCTCAGGCCTTGCCGGCCCTGGTCGTCTTCTTAGCGGCGGCCTTGGTGGTCTTGGCCGCCGTCTTCTCGGTGGCCGTGCTGTTGACCGTCTTGGTGGCGGTCTTGCGGGCCGATGCCGTCTTGGCCGCGACCGTCTTGCGGGCCGTCGTCTTGCGCGGCGCCTTCACCGAGGACGCGTCGCTGACGCGGTCGGCGCCGAGGACCTCCCGCAGGAACTTGCCGGTGTGGCTGGCCGGGACTCCGGCCACCTGCTCGGGTGTGCCCTCGGCGACGACCAGACCGCCGCCGGCGCCGCCTTCGGGGCCCATGTCGACGATCCAGTCGGCGGTCTTGATCACGTCGAGGTTGTGTTCGATGACGATGACCGTGTTGCCCTTGTCGACCAGTCCGGACAGGACCGTCAGCAGCTTGCTGATGTCCTCGAAGTGCAGGCCGGTGGTCGGCTCGTCCAGGACGTAGACCGTGCGGCCGGTGGAGCGCTTCTGCAGTTCGCTGGCGAGCTTCACGCGCTGCGCCTCACCGCCGGACAGGGTGGTCGCGGCCTGGCCGAGGCGGACATAGCCGAGGCCGACGTCCTTCAGCGTGTTGAGGTGCCGGGCGATCGCGGGGACCGCTTCGAAGAAGTCGGTGGCCTCCTCGATCGGCATGTTCAGCACCTCGGCGATGGACTTGCCCTTGTAGTGGACCTCCAGGGTCTCCCGGTTGTACCGGGCGCCGTGGCAGACCTCGCACGGGACGTAGACGTCCGGGAGGAAGTTCATCTCGATCTTGATGGTGCCGTCGCCCGAGCAGTTCTCGCAGCGTCCGCCCTTGACGTTGAAGGAGAAGCGGCCGGGCATGTAGCCGCGGACCTTCGCCTCGGTCGTCTCGGCGAACAGCTTGCGGACGTGGTCGAAGACGCCGGTGTACGTGGCCGGGTTGGAGCGGGGGGTGCGGCCGATGGGCGACTGGTCCACGTGCACGACCTTGTCGACGAGGTCGTCGCCGTCCACGCGCGTGTGCCGCCCGGGCACGCTCCGGGCGCCGTTCAGCTCGCGGGCCAGGTGCGTGTACAGGATGTCGTTGACCAGCGTCGACTTGCCGGAGCCGGACACTCCGGTGACGGCGGTGAACACGCCCAGGGGGAACGAGACGTCGATGTCCTGGAGGTTGTTCTCCCGGGCGCCGTGCACCGTGAGCTGCCGGGACGGGTCCAGCGGGCGGCGGATGTCGGGCAGCGGGATGGCTTTCTTGCCGGACAGGTACTGCCCGGTCTGCGACTCGTCGTTGGCGAGCAGCCCCTTCAGGGAGCCGCTGTGCACGACCTTGCCGCCGTGCTCACCGGCGCCGGGGCCGATGTCGACGACCCAGTCGGCCATCTTGATCGTGTCCTCGTCGTGCTCGACGACGATGAGCGTGTTGCCCATGTCGCGCAGCCGGACCAGGGTCTCGATCAGCCGGTGGTTGTCGCGCTGGTGCAGACCGATGGACGGCTCGTCGAGGACGTACAGGACGCCGACGAGGCCGGAGCCGATCTGGGTGGCCAGGCGGATGCGCTGGGCCTCGCCGCCGGAGAGGGTGCCGGCCGCGCGGTTCAGCGAGAGGTAGTCCAGGCCGACGTCGACCAGGAACCGCAGCCGCTCGTTGACCTCCTTCAGCACGCGCTCGGCGATCTTCTTGTCGCGGGCGGTGAGCTTGAGTTCGCCCAGGAAGTCCGCGCAGTCACTGATGGACATCGCGGAGACCTCGGCGATGGACTTGTCCATGATCGTGACCGCGAGGACGATCGGCTTCAGGCGCGTGCCCTCACAAGTGGGGCACGGCACCTCGCGCATGTAGCCCTCGAAGCGCTCGCGGCTGGAGTCGCTCTCGGCCTCGCTGTGCCGGCGCTTGACGAAGGGGACGGCACCCTCGAAGGCCGTGGTGTACCGGCGCTCACGCCCGTAGCGGTTGCGGTAGCGGACCTCGACCTGGGTCTTGTGGCCGTGGAGCAGGGCCTTCCTGGCGCGCTGCGGCAGGCCCGCGAAGGGGATGTCCGTACGGAAGCCCAGCGCGTCGGCGAGGGCGCCGATCAAGCGGCCGAAGTAGTCCTTGGTGTGGCCGTGCGACCAGGGGTGGATGGCGCCCTCGTCGAGGCTCTTGTCCGGGTCCGGGACGATCAGCTCCGGGTCGACCTCCATGCGCGTGCCGATGCCGGTGCAGTCCGGGCAGGCGCCGAAGGGCGAGTTGAAGGAGAAGGAGCGCGGCTCCAGCTCCTCGAAGGACAGGTCGTCGTACGGGCAGTACAGGTGCTCCGAGAACATGCGCTCGCGCTCGGGGTCGTCCTCGGGGAGGTCGACGAAGTCGAGCACGACCATGCCGCCGGACAGACCGAGGGCGGTCTCGACGGAGTCGGTGAGGCGGCGCTTGGCGCCGTCCTTCACCGTGAGACGGTCGACGACCACCTCGATGGTGTGCTTCTCCTGCTTCTTCAGCGTGGGCGGGTTCGACAGCTGGATCGTCTCGCCGTCCACCCGCGCGCGGGAGTAGCCCTTGGTCTGGAGGTCGGCGAAGAGGTCGACGAACTCGCCCTTGCGCTCGCGCACCAGCGGCGAGAGCACCTGGAAGCGGCTGCCCTCGGGCAGCTCCAGGACCCGGTCGACGATGGCCTGCGGCGACTGGCGGGTGATCGGGCGGCGGCACTGCGGGCAGTGCGGCTTGCCGATGCGCGCGAAGAGCAGACGCAGGTAGTCGTAGACCTCGGTGATGGTGCCGACCGTGGAGCGCGGGTTGCGCGAGGTCGACTTCTGGTCGATGGAGACGGCCGGGGAAAGGCCCTCGATGAAGTCGACGTCCGGCTTGTCCATCTGGCCGAGGAACTGCCGGGCGTACGAGGAGAGGGACTCCACGTAGCGCCGCTGTCCCTCCGCGAAGATGGTGTCGAAGGCCAGCGAGGACTTGCCCGACCCCGACAGGCCCGTGAAGACGATGAGCGAGTCGCGCGGGAGGTCGAGCGAGACGTTCTTGAGGTTGTGCTCGCGCGCTCCACGGACGATGAGACGGTCGGCCACGCCGGTCCGCACCTTTCTTGAGAGAAGTGACAGGGGCGGGGCCCCCGTCTTTCTCAGACTAGGGGAGGCCACTGACAACGCCGGACGGATTCACGGGTTGCCAACAAACCCCGGCTCTCCAGCATGCCCGACGCCACGTCCGACCATATAGCACGTGCTTTCGATTTATGGCACTGCTTCACCACCTTCACCCGAAGGAGTGGCGGAGTTAGGGTCAGCACCATGATTGATCACGCTCATGACCTGGCGTCTGTACGTGACGCGACGGAACGGCTGCTGACCGCAGTCGGCAAACTGGACAACGCCTCTGTGACCCACCCGTCACGGCTGCCCGGCTGGAGCCGCGGCCATGTCCTGGCCCACCTCGCCCGCAACGCGGACGCCCTCGTGAACGTGCTCGAGGGGCGCCCCATGTACGTCTCCGGGGAAACCCGGGACGCCGACATCGAGCGGGACGCCCCGCGCGGCATCGATCTCCAGCTCGACGACCTGCGCGAGAGCGCGGCCCGCTTCCAGTCCGCCGGGGACGCTCCGGCGGACTGGTCGCGCACCGTGGAGCTGCGCAACGGGGTCACGGACTCCGCCTCCCGGGTGCCGTTCCGGCGGTGGGCCGAGGTGGAGCTGCATCATGTGGACCTGGGGATCGGGTACGAGCTGGAGGATCTGCCGGCGGAGTTCACCGAGCGGGAGATCGACTTTCTCGCCGACCGGTTCGCCGGGCATCCCGACGTACCGTCCACTCGCCTCACGGACGGCACGCGCGCGTGGAGCACGGGACGGGAGGCGGCGAGCGGACCGGAGGTGACCGTCACGGGCTCGCCGGCGGACCTGCTGGGCTGGCTCGCCGGCCGCAGCACCGGGGCCGCGCCGGCGGTGGAGGGGGGTCCGCTGCCCGCGCTGCCGCCTCTCTAGGACCGCTTCCCCGGCCGCGGGACCGGGGCCACTCTCCCGCTATAGGCTGGCGGACATGACGTACAGCGGAGAGGTGACGGTCGGCGGACCGGCCGATGTGCACGAGCTCGCGGACCTGATGATCACCAAGATCGCGGTGGGTCCGATGAACAACAACGCCTATCTGCTGCGCTGCCGGGCCACGGACGAGCAGTTGCTGATCGACGCCGCGAACGAGGCGGGCACACTGCTCGGCATGATCGGTGACGACGGCATCGCGTCCGTCGTCACGACTCACCAGCACGGCGACCACTGGCAGGCGCTCGCCGAGGTCGTGGCGGCCACCGGCGCCCGAACCTACGCGGGCCGGGAGGACGCCGACGGCATCCCCGTACGGACCGACGTGCGGGTCGACGACGGCGACACCATCCGGGTGGGGCGCGTGGAACTCACCGCGCGCCACCTGGTCGGGCACACACCCGGTTCGATCGCCCTCGTCTACGACGACCCGCACGGGCATCCCCATGTGTTCACCGGGGACTGCCTGTTCCCCGGCGGCGTGGGCAACACGCACAAGGACCCGGAGGCGTTCGCCCGTCTCCTTCATGACGTCGAGACCAAGATCTTCGGTGCTCTCCCGGACGAGACCTGGGTGTACCCGGGGCACGGCAACGACACGAGCCTGGGCGCGGAGCGCCCGCACCTGCCGGAGTGGCACGCGCGCGGGTGGTGAAGCCGCGCGGGTGGTGAGGACGGGCACGAGTGGTGCGTGACTGCGCGGGGCGCGAACGCGTGGGGTGGTGAGCCGCGCCCGCGCCCCGTGTGAATCGTTCGCACATACGAGGGTCGCACGTGCGCTCCCTTCCTCTGTGGTTGCGCAGTCAACTGGTATCAGCCCCGCGCAGGATGACGGCTCCTGAGCGGATGGGCCGCCGGCCTGTCGATCCCCGCCCTCGGCCGGCGGCCCCGGCACCGGCACCGGCACCGGCACCTGCCGAACACGGCGCCGTTCGAGGCCCGTTCACGTGATCGCAACACCCGTTCCCACGATCCGGACAGATGGTGCCGTGACCTCGACAAACGGGACCGCCGACTGTCAATCTCCCGCCATGCATCCTGCCCCGCGTGTCCTGCGCCGCGCCGCCGCCGTCGTTCTCCTCGCCGCCGCCGTGAGCTGCGCTCCGCAGCCGGAGGAGGCCGGCAAGCCGTCGTCCTCCGCCGGGAGCGCGTGCCAGAAGGGCGAGTTGGCCACCCGGACCTCGGACAAGCTGACGATCGCCACCGACGAGCCCGCCTACGAGCCCTGGTTCAAGGACGACGAGCCCGCCAACGGCAAGGGCTTCGAGTCGGCGGTCGCCTACGCCGTCGCCGGACAGCTCGGCTACGCCAAGGACAAGGTCGCCTGGCAGACGGTCCCCTTCAACAAGGCCTTCGCGCCCGGCGAGAAGACCTTCGACTTCGACATCAACCAGGTGTCCGTCAGCGAGGAGCGCAAGAAGGCCGTGGACTTCTCCACCGGCTACTACGACGTGCGCCAGGCCGTCGTCGCGTTGAAGGGCTCCAAGGCCGCGAAGGCGAAGAGCATCGCGGACCTGAGGGGCGTGAAGCTGGGCGCGCAGGTCGGCACCACCAGCCTCGACTACATCGACGCCGTGGTGCGGCCCACGCAGGCCGCGGCCGTCTACGGCAAGAACGACCAGGCCAAGTCCGCGCTGAAGAACGGCCAGGTCGACGCCATCGTCGTCGACCTGCCGACCGCCTTCTACATCACCGGGGCCGAGGTCACCGACGCGACAATCGTCGGTCAGTTCGAGCACCAGGGCGGCACGCCGGAGCAGTTCGGTCTCGTGCTCGACAAGGGCAGCGCGCTCACCTCCTGCGTCTCGCGGGCCGTGGACGCCCTGCGCGAGGACGGCACGCTCGCGAAGATCGAGCAGCAGTGGCTGTCGGACGCCGTCGACGCACCGGTGCTCAAGTGACCCTGAACAAGGCAGAGCCGGGCTCCGGCGAGCACGATGCGGCGGACGACTACGTCCCGTCGCAGCGGCGCCTGGACCGGGAGCGCTACCAGCGCGCCCGCGCCCGGCGCGCGACGGCGATCGGCGCGCTCTCGACCCTCGTCACCGCGGTCGTCCTCTACCTGGTCGTCGTCAGCGCCCCGGGCTGGCCGCGCACCAAGGAGACCTTCTTCGACTGGGGGTACGCACGCGAGGCGCTCCCGAAGGTCCTGGAAGGACTGTGGCTGAACGTCCGGCTGCTGCTGGTCTGCGGGGCCGCGGTGCTCGTCCTCGGCATGCTGATCGCCGTCGCCCGTACGCTGCGCGGCCCGGTGTTCTTCCCTCTGCGCTTCCTGGCCGCCGCGTACACGGACTTCTTCCGGGGGCTGCCGCTCATCATCAACCTGATGATCGTGGTCCTCGGCGTCCCGGCGCTGCGGCTCCAGGGGGTGACCGTCGACCCGGTGCTGCTCGGCGGCACCGCGCTGACCCTGACGTACTCGGCGTATGTCGCCGAGGTGTTCCGCGCCGGCATCGAGTCCGTGCACCCCTCGCAGCGCGCAGCGGCCCGCTCGCTGGGACTGAGCAACCGGCAGGCACTGCGGTACGTGGTGCTGCCCCAGGCGGTGCGCCGCCAGGTGCCGCCGCTGCTGAACGACCTGGTGTCGCTGCAGAAGGACACCGGGCTCGTCTCGATCGGCGGTGCGGTGGACGCCGTACGGGCCGCCGACATCATCGTCGGCCGCAGCCTCAACTACACGCCGTACATCGTCGCGGGTCTGGTCTTCGTCGCGCTGACCATCCCCATGACCCGCTTCACGGACTGGGTGACGGCACGGATGGACCGCCGGCAGGCCCAGGGAGGAGCCACATGAGCGAGACGCCCGTGCTGCGCATGGAGTCCGTCCGCAAGACCTTCGGCGACTCGGTCGTCCTGCGGGACGTCGACCTGGAGGTCGCCCCCCACACGGTCACCGCGCTGATCGGCGCCTCCGGCTCCGGCAAGTCCACACTGCTGCGGTGCGCCAACCTGCTGGAGGAGATCGACGACGGGGCGATCTGGCTGGACGACGAGGAGATCACCGACCCGCGCGCCGACCAGGACGCGGTGCGCCGCCGGATCGGCGTGGTCTTCCAGGCGTACAACCTGTTTCCGCACATGACGGTCCTGGACAACATCACGCTCGCCCCGCGCCGCGTGCACGGGGTGCCCCGAGCCGAGGCGGAGGCACGCGCGCGTGAACTGCTGGAGCGGCTGGGGCTGGGCGGGAAGGCGGGCGAGTACCCGGACCGGCTGAGCGGCGGACAGCAGCAGCGCGTGGCGATCGTCCGCTCCCTGGCCGTACGTCCCCGGCTGCTGCTGCTCGACGAGATCACCGCCGCCCTCGATCCCGAGCTGGTGGGCGAGGTCCTCACCGTCGTCCGCGGACTGAAGGACGAGGGCATGACCATGGTGCTGGCCACCCACGAGATGGGCTTCGCCCGGGAGGTCGCCGACCAGGTGTGCTTCCTGGACGGCGGGGTGGTGCTGGAACGCGGCACCGCCGAGCAGGTGTTCGGGGATCCGCAGCAGGAGCGCACGCGGCGCTTCCTGCGGCGGATCGTGGAGGCGGGGAGGCTGTAGGAAGGCGGGCTGTAAGGGGCGTCCGCCATGGCCTGCGGGGCTTACCGGCAACGGCTCACGTGTCCGCCTTGCCCGCCCCCGCCAGCGCCGCGACGCGCTCCACGCCGAACACGTACCCCTGCACCCCGCAGCCCGCGATGACCCCGTCGGCGCGCAGCGAGACGTACGAGTGGTGCCGGAACGCCTCACGCTGGTGGATGTTGGAGATGTGGACCTCCAGCACCGGCAGGCCGTCACAGGTGTTGAGGGCGTCCAGGATGGCGACGGAGGTGTGCGAATAGGCACCGGGGTTGATCACGATGCCGCAGTGGTTCAGCCGCGCCTCGTGGATCCAGTCGACCAGTTCGCCCTCGTGGTTGGACTGGCGGAAGTCGACCGTGCCGCCGTGCGCGGCCGCCGCCTTGGCGCACAGGGCCTCGACGTCGGCGAGGGTGTCGGAGCCGTAGATCTCCGGCTGGCGCTGGCCGAGGAGGTTCAGGTTGGGGCCGTTGAGGATCATGATCGGGGCGTGGGCCAGGGTGCGGGGCACGGTTCCTCCGGTCCGTTCAGGGTCGGGCGGCCCGTGGCGGACCACCGCTCAGAGCCGGTCTATCACGGTGCGTGCGCTGGTCTTCTCTCGGTGCATGCGCCGTTCTTGCCTAGA
This sequence comes from Streptomyces hawaiiensis, assembly GCF_004803895.1. Lineage (NCBI taxonomy): Bacteria > Bacillati > Actinomycetota > Actinomycetes > Kitasatosporales > Streptomycetaceae > Streptomyces > Streptomyces hawaiiensis. The sequence goes on from NZ_CP021978.1 coordinate 2,240,368, forward strand.
TGCGCGCGCTGGTCTCGTCTTGGTGCGTGCGCCCGTCCTGTCTCGATGTCGCCCGCCGATCTCGTCTCAGCGCGGCGCATCGAGCTTGTCCTGGTGCGCACGGGGCCCGTTTATCACGGTGCGCCGGCAGCCCACCGGGCCGTAGCCTCCCGGTATGACGAGCCTGACCAGCCCGGTCTATCCGCCCAAGCCGTCCCCCGGTGACCGCATCGCCGTGATCTCGCCCTCCTCGGGTCTGCCGGGGCTCTTCCCGCTCCCCTACGAGCTGGGCCTGGAGCGGCTGCGCAAGGAGTACGGGCTGGAGCCGGTGGAGTATCCGGCGACCTGCACGATGGGCTCCACGCCCCAGGAGCGGGCCGACGACATCCACGCCGCCTTCGCCGACCCGGAGATCAAGGCCGTCATCGCGTCGATCGGCGGCGACGACCAGATCACCGTGCTGCCGTACCTGGACCGGGAGTTGATCCGGGCCAACCCGAAGCCGTTCTTCGGTATGAGCGACAACACGAACCTGCTCGCGTTCCTGCGCACCTGCGGCATCGTCGGCTTCCACGGCGGGAGCGTGATGTGCGAACTGGGCCGACCGGGGGCCATGCATCCGCAGACCGCCGAGTCCCTGCGCGCCGCCCTGTTCACCTCGGGACCGTACGAGTTGAGGCCCGCCGAGCGGTGGCGTGACACCGACCGGGACTGGGCGGACCCGGCGACCTTCGACGCGGAGCCGGAGACCCGGCCCGGCACCGGCTGGACCTGGGTGAACCCCGACCGGGTCATAGAAGGCCGTAGTTGGGGCGGCTGCCTGGAGATCGTCGCCTGGCTGCTGATGGCCGACCGGGAGATCGCGCGCGACCTGTCCGAGTACGACGGCGGCGTGCTGCTCATGGAGACCTCGGAGGACATGCCGAGCGCCACGGAGGTCTTCCACACCCTGCGCGGCATGGGCGAGCGCGGGCTGCTGAGGCGCTTCTCTGCCCTGCTGATGGGCCGACCGAAGACCTGGTGCTTCGAGCGGCCCAACACCCCGGAGGAGGCCGCTCGTTACGCGGCCGACCAGCGGGAGGCCGTCCTGCGCGCCATGCGGACGTACGCCCCCGAGGCCACGATCGTCTTCGACGTGGACTTCGGGCACACCGATCCGCAACTGGTGATCCCCTACGGCGGCACCGTGCGTATGGACGGACCCGCCCGGCGCATCACGGTCACGTACTGAGGGCCCCCAAGCCCTCCGCGCGCCCCCGTAACCGGCGGTCACGGTGGGTGGTTGACGCGGCATGCACGACGTACGCACCGTAAGGGCACCCTCCATGCCGCGCCTCGCGGCCGCCTCACTCGCCGGCACTGCCATCGAGTTCTACGACTTCTTCGTCTACGGCACCGCGGCGGCCCTGATCCTGGGGCCGCTGTTCTTCCCGACCTTCTCCCCGGTGGCCGGGACGCTGGCCGCCTTCGCCACCTTCGGTGTGGGCTTCGTGGCCCGGCCGCTCGGGGCGGTGCTGTTCGGGCACATCGGGGACCGGCGGGGGCGGCGGCCGGTCCTCGTCGCCTCCCTGCTGCTGACCGGGGCCTCCACGGTCGCGGTCGGCTGCGTGCCGACGTACGACACGATCGGCGTGGCCGCTCCCCTACTGCTCCTGGTGCTGCGCTTCCTCCAGGGGCTGGGGCTCGGCGGGGAGTGGGGCGGGGCGGTGCTGCTGGCGGTGGAGCACGCGCCGGCCGAGCGGCGCGCCCTGTGGTCGAGCTTCCCGCAGGTCGGGCCCGCGCTGGGGTTCCTGCTCGCCAACGGTGTGGTGCTGGGGCTGTCCTCGACACTGACCGAGGCGCAGTTCGCCGCGTGGGGGTGGCGGGTGCCGTTCTGGGCGGCGGGGGTGCTGGCCGTCGTGGGACTGTGGCTGCGGTCGTCGCTCACCGAGAGCCCCAGCTTCCTCGAGATCGACGACCACGCGCGCGTGCCGCTCGCCGAGGTCGTCCGCGACCACTGGCGGCTCCTCCTGCTGACCGGCGGCGGACTCGCGATCGGCTACGCGATCTTCTACGCCGTGACGACCTGGTCCCTCGCCTACGGGACGGAGCGGCTCGGGGTGAGCCGCAACGTCATGCTGACCTGCATCATGGGCGCGGTGCTCGTGAAGGGTGCGCTCACCCCGCTGATGGCGCTGCTCGGAGACCGCTACGGCCGGCGGCCGCTGTGCCTGGCCGGGTGTACGGCCGCCGCCCTGTGGATGTTCCCGATGGTCGCGCTCCTCGCCACCGGGGCACCGCTGCCGATGTTCCTGGGCTTCCTCGGGGCGATGCTCGCGTTCATCACGATGTTCGCCGTGATCGCCGCGTATCTGCCGGAGCTGTACGAGCCGCGGGTGCGCTGCACCGGCGCCGCCGTCGGCTACAACCTCGGAGGAGTGATCGGAGGCGCGCTCACACCGATCGTGGCGACCGCCCTGGCCGAGCAGGGCGGGCGGGTGCCGTGGGGTGTGGCGGCGTATCTGACGGTGATCGCTCTGTTCAGCCTGGGGTGCTTCGCGTTGCTGCCGGAGACGCGTCCGGTGCGGGTGGGTGCGGCTGCGGAGGTCGCTCCGGGGTGAGCCGGGCCGGGGCTCCTGGTGCCGTGCCGGTGCGCGCAAGCGATTGCGTGAGCGTTTGCGCGCGCTTACGGGTTGATCGCCAGCTCCAGGTAGGCCGCGAACAGCACCAGGTGGACCCCGCCCTGGAGCGGCGTGGCCCGACCCGGCACCACGGTCAGCGAGGCCACCACCACGGTCAGGGCGAGCAGCACCATGTGGGTGGCGCCGAGGCCGAGGACGAGCGGGCCGGAGAGCCAGAGGGAGGCAAGTGCGACGGCGGGAATGGTCAGTCCGATGCTGGCCATGGCGGAGCCGAGGGCGAGGTTCAGGCTGGTCTGCACGCGGTCGCGGCGGGCGGAGCGCAGGGCGGCGATCGTCTCCGGGAGCAGTACCAGCAGCGCGATGATCACTCCGACGACGGCATGGTGGAGCCCGGCGGCCTCCACTCCGGACTCGATGGTGGGCGAGACGCCCTTGGCCAGGCCGACCACGCCCACCAGGGCCAGGCCGAGCAGGGCCAGGCTGATCCGGGCGGTGTGGGTGGTCGGCGCCTCGGCGTGCTCCTCGGTGGTGATCACCTCGCCGTGCCGGGTGATCGGCAGGAAGTAGTCCCGGTGCCGCACGGTCTGCGTGGTGACGAACAGGCCGTACAGGATCAGCGAGGACAGCGCCGCGAAGGTCAGCTGGACGGTGGAGAACTCGGGCCCCGGCTTGCTCGTGGTGAACGTCGGCAGGACCAGGCTGAGCGTGGCCAGGGTCGCGACGGTGGCGAGTGCGGCGCCGGTGCCCTCCGGGTTGAAGACGGCCGTACCGTGCCGCAGCGAGGCCACCAGGAGGCACAGGCCCACGATGCCGTTGCAGGTGATCATCACGGCCGCGAAGACGGTGTCCCGGGCCAGGGTCGAGCTCTTCTCGCCGCCATCGGCCATCAGGGTGACGATGAGGGCGACCTCGATGATCGTGACCGCGACGGCGAGCACGAGGGAGCCGAACGGCTCACCGACCCGATGAGCCACCACTTCCGCGTGGTGCACGGCGGCCAGGACGGCTCCCGCGAGGACCAGGGTCACCAGGGCGACGACCGCGACCGGTAGATCTCGACCCCAGGTCAGGACCAGCAGCACCGCCGCGAGCAGGGGCACCAGGGTCGTCCACTGAGCCGCGAGCCGCCTGTGCCGAGCGATCATGGAGAGATCGTCGCAGACGTGCAGGGGCCCCGCACTCCGGTCACGCCGGGCCCCCGGGGACGTCCTGTCGGGCTACTTGAGGTCGCGCACGTCCAGGACGTCGCAGTTGGTGAACACCCGCTCGCCCGTGCTGAGCGAGTCCAGCCGCTCCGCCATCCTGCTCGTCTCGGGGTCGTCGCTGTTGCGCATGGCCTCCTCGAACGACTCGAACTCGATCAGCGCCAGATAGCGGTTGGGCCTGTCCCGGTCCTTCAGCAGCATGCTGTGGGTGGGGCCTCCCGTCCGGTCGGCGTTGCGCTGCCCCGCCTCCTCGAGCACCTGCTGCATCTCCTCCAGGCGCTCGGTCTCGAAGTCGATGATCTGTACGAACTTCATGGAGCCTCCAGCCGGCCAGGGCGCCCCCGGGCCTGGGGAACGCGCTCAGGAACCAAGCAAGCACCGGGGCCGGTGGTCGGCAATTCGCCGACCACCGGCCCCGGTGATGATTGTTCCTGCGTCCGGCGCGGTCAGACGTCGATGCTGTCCTTCGGAGCGTCTCCGCTCTTCCCCTGCGCCGCTTCGGCCTCCGCCTGCTTCTTGGAAGCTCGCAGGCTGGTGATCGTGGTGACGATCAGGACGGAACAGATCACGCCGAGCGAGACCGGAATGCTGATCTCGGGGACATGCACCCCGGACTCGTGCAGCGCGTGCAGCACCAGCTTCACGCCGATGAAGCCAAGGATGATCGACAGGCCGTAGCTGAGGTGGACCAGCTTCCTCAGCAGACCGCCGATGAGGAAGTACAGCTGGCGCAGACCCATCAGGGCGAACGCGTTGGCCGTGAAGACGATGTACGGGTCCTGGGTCAGACCGAAGATCGCGGGGATGGAGTCGAGGGCGAACAGCACGTCGGTGGTGCCGATGGCCAGCATCACGACCAGCATCGGGGTCATGACCCGCTTGCCGTTCTCCTCGATCCACAGCTTGGTGCCGTGGTACCGGTCCGCCACGCCGAAGCGGCGCTCGGCGGCCTTGAGCAGCTTGTTCTCCTCGAACTCCTCGTCCTCCTCGTCGGCCCGGGCCTCCTGGATGAGCTTCCAGGCGGTGTAGATGAGGAAGGCGCCGAAGATGTAGAACACCCACGCGAAGCTCGCGAGGATCGCCGCACCGGCGGCGATGAAGATCGCTCGCAGGACCAGGGCGATGAGAACACCGATCAGCAGCACCCGCTGCTGGTACTGCGACGGCACCGCGAACTTCGCCATGATCAGGACGAAGACGAAGAGGTTGTCGACGCTCAGCGACTTCTCGGTGATGAAGCCGGCGAAGAACTCACCGGCGGGCTGGCCGCCGGCGAACAGGAGCAGGCCGAACCCGAAGAGGGCGGCCAGAACGATCCAGACGACCGTCCAGATTCCGGCTTCCTTGATCGAAACGTCGTGCGGCTTGCGGCCGATGAAGAAGTCGACCGCTATCAGGGCGGCGAGCCCCACGATCGTCAGGACCCATAGGGTCATGGAAACATCCACTGCGCCTCCGGCAGTCGTAACGGCAAATGTCAGCGTCGTCGCTGCCGGAGGTCTCTTCCACCCAATGATGGGCCGACGCCCCGGGATCTGGCCTGATCCGTATTGACGGGTACGCCGCAGCAGACAGGGAGTACTCCCCTCCGTGCCGTCAACAGTACCCCAATCACCAAGAACAGGTAAAGCGCTTGGCAAAGAAAGGCCAAAACCCCTGGTCAGGTTGGTTTACCTGAACTTGGTGCGGGCGGCGGCGACCTGGGTGAGCACCTGCTGGAGGACCTGGCTGCCGGGCGGCACGAGCGACGGCTCGTACGTCCAGGCATGACCGACCCACGGGTCGGCGAGGTGATCGTCGGCCACCGGTGTCAGTCGCAGCAGCGAACGCCACAGCGGGTCGAGCAAAGGCCCGTACCCGGAGGACTCCTCCCGGTCGGCCACCATCATCAGATGGACGCCGAAGGCGGGGCCCTCGTCGGCGAGGTAGCGCAGCTGGTTCACCGCCCGGTCGTCGAAACCGTGCGGGAAGTCGTTGACGATCAGGAGCTGCTGGGAGGTGTCGAAGCCGGGCGGGAGGGAGTCGGCGGCGCCGCCCCGGACCGCCATCTGCACCAGGTCGACCCGTTGGGTGAGCCGGCCCAGTACGTCCGCCACCCCGGCGGCGCCGAGCGCGGGCGGGGCCGCGAGCACACCGGTCTGCACGAGGGGCGCCAGCGGCTGCGCTCCCGAGCCGGCCGGGTCGATGACATGGACGGTGAACTCGCCCGCCGGGTAGACGGCGAGCAGCCGGGCCGCGTGCGCGACCGCCGTCTCCATGGCGAGACGGCTCATGGCCTGGGAGTCGGTGAACGAGCCGTCGGACGATCCGGCCGGTGCGCTGTCGATCCACAGGCCGCGCTCCAGCGGCAGCCGGACCAGCATCGGGATGCGGATCCGGTCGGCCTCGGGGAGGTGGAGGTCGCCCAGGCGCAGGGCCATGGGGATCTCCATCGGCACCCGGTAGGCGTGCCACACCGGGTTGTCCCAGTGGGCGTACGCGGGTGGCAGTGCCGGTTCGACGACGTCGGCCTCGGCCTCGAGCTGGGTGAGGTCCCGGTCGAGGGCCTCCCGGGCCCGGGCGACGAGCTCGGCGTGCCGGGCCCGGGCCGCCTCCCGGGCGGCGTCGCCCTGCCCGCCGATCCTGCTGCGCGGGTCGGAGAGGACCTGCTCCAGCTCCTTGTCCATGCGGGACTCGGCGAAGTCGACGGCGCTGCGGTAGGCGGCGGTGGTGCGGGCCAGGTCCTCGAACATGCCCCACACCTGGTTGTAGAGCCGCTCCTCCATGGACCAGCCGGTCGCGTCGCCCGCGACGGGTTGTGCGGACTGCCCGGGTGCGGCCGGGGGCGCGGTCGGCGGAGGCGGGGGCGGAGCGGCGGTCCGGCGGCGGGGGTGGCTGTAGTCGATCGGGCCGCCGGCCGTGGGCGCGGACGGCTGGCTGACGGCGTTGGGGTCCGGCGTGGCGGCGGGATACGACGACTGCTGCGGAGCGGGCTGCCCGGGGCCGCCGGGCGTCTGACCGCCGGCGCTGTAGGGGGACATCGGTGGCACGGGACCGGACTGAGGCGTGGCGCCGCCCTGGTCCGGGCCGAGGGCGGGAGCCGCCGCCTGCCGGGAACGGTCGCCGTCCGCCGTGCGCGGCGGGGGCGCCTGCACCGAACGGGCCAGCCCCTGGGCCACCGCGTCGTTGATGGAGCCGGCCAGCTGGTGGGCCTGCGGCAGGCCCTGGTCGGTGAGGAGATCGGCGAGGCCCCCCGCGTAGCCCTGGCCGACGGCGCGCACCTTCCAGGCGCCCTGCCGGCGGTAGAGCTCCAGGGCGACGACCGCCGACTCGGCCTCCAGGCCGGTGATGGTGTAGCTGGCGACCTCGCCGCCGTCGAGGCCGGTGACGGCGACGAAGGGGGCCGCCACCACGCCGAAACGGACCGGGCCCGTCCCCCCGGCAGGCAGGGCGAGCAACACGCTCACCCGGTGGACGGCCTCCGGCACGGCGTCGAGATCCACCGCGAGGCGATGGTCGGCGGCGGCCTGCCGGGAGACCTCGAGACCCGGCTGGGTGGGTGCGCCCGGGTGGGCCACCCACTCCGCGCCGTGGATACGGCCGTTCTCGTCACCCAGCGCGGCCACGGCCACGATCGGCGTACCGGCCGAGACCCTGATCTCGAGACGGGCCTGGGAGAGCGGGTGGTTCTGCCCCCGCACCAGCTCCGCCGTCATCGCCTTCGTCCCCCTGTGTCGTTGTGTGGAGTCGGGTACTGCCCGCCGGGCCCGCCGGTCCGGGGCCCGAGTGCTCTCAGAGCACCGGCAGGATCGCCGGCATCAGGTCCTGGAAGGTACGGCCGTTGGCCGGGTTGCCCAGGGCCGTCATCGCCCAGCCCTGGCCGGAGCGGTGGACCTTGGCCATGATCTGGGCCGTGTACTGGCCGCCGCCGGCGAGCGTGTAGCGGGCGAGCTCCTGGCCGTTGGTCTCGTCGACCAGGCGGCAGAACGCGTTCTGCACCTCCTGGAAGGTCTGGCCCGTGAAGGAGTTCACGGTGAAGACGATCTGGTCGATGTGGACCGGGATCCGCGCGAGGTCGACGAGGATCGCCTCGTCGTCGCCGCCCTGGCCGACACCGCCGACGAGGTTGTCACCGGTGTGGCGCACCGAGCCGTCGTCGCTCACCAGGTGGCGGAAGAAGACGACGTCGACCGGCTGCTTGTCCGCGAACAGGACGGCGGAGGCGTCGAGGTCGACCTCTCGCGTGCGCGAGCCGAACAGGCCGCGCCGGGGAGCCGCCTGCCAGCCGAGACCCATGCGAACCGCAGTCAGGCTGCCGCCGTCGTTCTTCTGCAGACTGATGGCCTGACCCTTGGTCATGTTGACGGTCACGCGCTGATTCCCCTCTCGAACGTCCCCTGTTGCCGCGTGATCGCGGTTGCCAGAACCCTACGCAGGGGCACTGACAGCGACGTACCCCGGTCCGCACTTTGTGTCGGTGTTGCAACACTGCGCGTGCGCGGCGCTCTGTCAGGCCAGGCCCGCCTCCTTCATCTGGCGCAGTTCCTTCTTCATCTCGGAGACCTCGTCGCGCAGCCGGGCCGCGATCTCGAACTGGAGCTCCGCGGCGGCTGCCCGCATCCGCGTGGTGAGTTCCTCGATCTGCCCGGCCAGTTCCGCCGCGGGGCGGTCGGTCGGTACCGTCTCCTTGGCCTTGCCCTTCGCGGACCTGGCCGTCCCCGCGGCCTTGCCGAGGGACGGTACGGGCGCCTTGGTGCCCCCGCCGTCCTTCTTGGCATTGCGGTAGCCCGAGCCGAGCAGCTGCTCGGTGTCGACGTCCTCGCGGGCGATCTGGGCGACGATGTCGTTGATCTTCTTGCGGAGCGGCTGGGGGTCGATGCCCCGTTCCGTGTTGTACGCGACCTGCTTCTCGCGGCGCCGGTTGGTCTCGTCGATGGCCTTCTCCATCGCCGGGGTGATCTTGTCGGCGTACATGTGGACCTGGCCCGACACGTTGCGCGCGGCGCGGCCGATGGTCTGGATCAGGGACGTGCCGGAGCGCAGGAAGCCCTCCTTGTCGGCGTCCAGGATCGCCACCAGGGAGACCTCGGGCAGGTCGAGGCCCTCGCGCAGGAGGTTGATGCCGACCAGCACGTCGTACTCACCCGCGCGCAGTTCACGCAGCAGTTCGACACGGCGCAGGGTGTCGACGTCGCTGTGCAGATAGCGCACCTGGATGCCCAGCTCCAGGAAGTAGTCCGTGAGGTCCTCGGCCATCTTCTTGGTGAGCGTGGTGACCAGGACGCGCTCGTCCTTCTCGGTGCGCTGCCGGATCTCGTGCACCAGGTCGTCGATCTGGCCCTCGGTGGGCTTGACGACGACCTCCGGGTCGATGAGGCCGGTGGGGCGGATGATCTGCTCGACGACGCCGTCCGAGCGGGACATCTCGTAGGTACCCGGGGTGGCCGACAGGTAGACCGTCTGGTCGATGCGCTCCTGGAACTCCTCCCACTTCAGGGGGCGGTTGTCCAGGGCGGAGGGCAGCCGGAAGCCGTGGTCGACGAGGGTGCGCTTGCGGGAGGCGTCGCCCTCGTACATGGCGCCGATCTGCGGAACGGTGACGTGCGACTCGTCGATGACGAGCAGGAAGTCGTCCGGGAAGTAGTCGAGCAGGGTGTTGGGCGGGGAGCCGGGCAGGCGGCCGTCGAAGTGCATCGAGTAGTTCTCGACACCGGAGCAGGAGCCGATCTGGCGGAGCATCTCGAGGTCGTAGGTGGTGCGCATCCGCAGGCGCTGGGCCTCCAGGAGCTTGCCCTGCTTCTCCAGCTCCGCGAGGCGCTCGCCCAGCTCCTTCTCGATGTCGTTGACGGCCCGCTCCAGGCGCTCGGGTCCCGCGACGTAGTGGGAGGCCGGGAAGACGTAGAGCTGCTGGTCGTCGCTGATGATCTCGCCGGTGAGCGGGTGCAGGGTGGACAGCGCCTCGATCTCGTCGCCGAACATCTCGATGCGGACGGCCAGCTCCTCGTAGACCGGGAAGATCTCGATGGTGTCGCCGCGGACGCGGAAGGTGCCACGGGTGAACGCCATGTCGTTGCGCGTGTACTGGATGTCCACGAAGCGGCGCAGCAGCTCGTCGCGGTCGATCTCCTCGCCGACGCGGAGGGGGACCATGCGGTCCACGTACTCCTGCGGGGTGCCGAGGCCGTAGATGCAGGAGACCGAGGCGACCACGACGACATCGCGGCGGGTGAGCAGCGAGTTGGTCGCGGAGTGGCGCAGGCGCTCGACCTCCTCGTTGATCGAGGAGTCCTTCTCGATGTAGGTGTCCGACTGCGGGACGTACGCCTCGGGCTGGTAGTAGTCGTAGTACGAGACGAAGTACTCGACGGCGTTGTTCGGGAGCAGCTCGCGGAACTCGTTCGCCAGCTGGGCGGCCAGCGTCTTGTTCGGCGCCATCACGAGCGTGGGGCGCTGGAGCTTCTCGATCATCCACGCGGTGGTGGCGGACTTGCCGGTGCCGGTCGCGCCCAGCAGGACGACGTCCTTCTCGCCTGCCTGGACGCGCCGGGCGAGATCGGCGATGGCCGCCGGCTGGTCGCCGTTCGGCTGGTAGGAGCTGACGACCTCGAAGGGCGCCACCGTGCGTTCGATCTTGGAAACTGGCCGCATGGGATCCACCGTACGACCCCGCACTGACAACGGGCTCTGATCAGCGGTTCTGCGGGGTGCGGGAGCCCCGGTGCTCCACGGTGCGGCGGGGGCGGAACCGCAGGCGGTGGGCGGAGTGCCGGACGGGAGTGTGGGCGGGGATGCCGGGCTTGTGCTCGACGGGGACGACAGTGGGCTTCCCCATGACCATCAGCGGGTCGAACATCACCACGACGCCCGCGAGGAGCAAGAAGGCCAGCGGGCCGATCAGCATGGGCGCGAGCAGGGACGCGGGCGACTCTCCGGTGGTGGGTTCGGCCGTGCCGTGCAGGTGGACGCTGAGGGCGGCCATGCCGGTGTAGTGCATGCCGCTGACGGCGAGCCCCATGACGAGGCTGGCACCCACGCTCCACAGGAAGCCCCTGACCTGGCCGGCGGCCCACAGGGCGGCGGTGGCGGCGCCCATGGCGATGGCGACGGAGATGCCGACGGTGACGGTGTTGTACTCCAGCTTTCCGTCCAGGCTCATGCTGGCCATGCCGAGGTAGTGCATCGACGCAATGCCCAGGCCGGTGATGGTGCCGCCGGTGAACAGGGCCGTACCGCGGGCCCCCTTGTAGCCGACGATGAAGATCCCGACGCCCACCATGATGATCGCGACGGCCAGGCTCGCGAAGGTCATCGCCTTGTCGTAGTGGATCGGCGTCCCCCGGACCGTGAATCCCATCATCGCGACGAAGTGCATGGTCCATATGCCGGAGCCGATGGCGGCGGAGCCGAGGGCGAGCCAGCCGGGGCGCCACGACTGGGAGACGAGCATGGATCTCGTGGTGCAGCGCAGCCCCAGAGCGCCGCCGAGGCAGGCCATGAAGTAGGCCACGAGGGGTGTGACCAGGCCATAGCTGAATCCGTCGACCGTGCCCTGCATGCGCGGCTGCCCTTCCCGCCCGTGTACGTCCCGGAATTTCTGATGTGCGCCCCCTCCCAGGACCGCACGAGCGGTCAGGGTTGACGCAGAGAGTATGACCCCCACCGGAATGGTCGAACGACTTTCCGGCAAAGAAACACGCCCTTGCCGCAGTTGTGCGGTACCAGTGAGCGGAGTTGGGTCACCTCCGTTCAACGTGTGGCCATCCTGTACCCCTCTCGCGTTGACCCTCTGCTGTCACAGTTGTGCTGTCTGTGATGTCGCCGATCGCTCGTCGCGAGGAGTACGCATGCACGCGCGCGCTGTTGCCGCCTCGACCACCGCACTCCTGGGGACCGCCGCCCTGCTGGTCCCCGTCTCCCCCGCGCGGGCCGCGGGAGGTGCCACGTCGCCGCTGGTCATCGCGCACCGGGGTGCCTCCGCGTACGCGCCCGAGAACACCCTGGCCGCTGTGGACAGAGCGGCGGAGCTGGGCATCCGCTGGGTGGAGAACGACGTGCAGCGGACCAGGGACGGCGAGTTGGTCGTCATCCATGACGACAACCTGCGGCGCACCACCGACGCCGAGGAGGTCTTCCCCGGCCGGGCTCCCTGGAAGGTGAAGGACTTCACCGCCGCGGAGATCGCACGGCTGGACGCGGGCAGCTGGTTCGGACCCGCGCACGGGGGCGCGCGCGTGCCGACGCTGGAGCAGTTCGTGCACCGCTTGGAGCGTCATCATCAGAAGCTGCTCCTGGAGATCAAGAACCCGGAGCTGTACCCGGGCATCGAGCGGCAGACGCTGAAGGTCCTCAGCAACGAGGGCTGGCTCGACCGGTCGCATCTGGCGGGCCGGCTGATCGTGCAGAGTTTCAGCGCGGACAGCGTGCGAACGGTGCACGAGCTGAAGTCCGGCGTGAAGACGGGCCTCCTGGGGACGCCGGCGGTGTCGGACCTGCTCGACTGCGCGGAGTTCGCCGACCAGATCAACCCCTCGTACAGCTCGCTCTCCCGGGCGTACGTGTCCTCCGTGCAGGCGTTCGACGGCCCGCACGGCAGGCCGATGGAGGTGTTCGCCTGGACGGTCGACGACGCACGGACGGCCCAGCGGGTCGCCGGGTACGGGGTCGACGGGATCATCACGAACAAGCCGGATGTGGTGCGGAAGGCCGTCGGCGGCTGATCCCTCGTTGCGCCCGGGCGGCGATGTCAGTGGCGGGTCCTACTGTGGGCGCATGGAGAGCAGAGGGCAGGCCGAGCCGCGGATCGTGTGGGCGGTCGTCGAGAGCGGGATCGGGCCGTTGCTGCTGGCCGCGAGCCGGGACGGCCTGGTCAACGTCGTGTTCCACGCCACGGACGCGGTGCGGGACCGGACGGTCGAGCGGCTGGCGTCGCGGCTGGGCACCGAGCCCGTCGAGGCGCCCGGCTCCCCGCTGCTGGCCGAGGCGATACGCCAGATCGAGGCGTACTTCGCGGGTGCGCGACGCGACTTCGACCTGCCGCTCGACTGGTCGCTGATCTCCGGCTTCAACCGGGAGGTCCTGCGCGCACTGGCCTCGGGCGTGCCGTACGGCACGGTCGTCGGGTACGGCGACCTGGCCGGGCGGGTCGGCCAGCCGGGGGCCGCCCAGGCCGTGGGCATGGCGATGGGCGCCAATCCGCTGCCGGTGGTGGTGCCCTGTCACCGGGTCGTCGAGAGCGGCGGCGGCATCGGCGGCTTCGGAGGCGGCCTGGAGACCAAGCGGAGGCTGCTCGCCCTGGAAGGGGTGCTTCCCGAGCCGCTCTTCTGAGTACCGGTCCTGTCAGTGGTAGTGCCGAGTCCTGTCAGTGGTAGCGCCGAGCCCGGTCAGTCGTAGTGCCGGGCCTCGAAGACGTTGCCGTCCGGGTCGCGGAAGTAGAAGCTGCGGGTGGCCTTGCCCCGGGCTCCGAAAGAGTCGTGCGCGAGGTCGGACATCGGTACGGAGCGTTCCGCCAGGCGGCTGAGGAGGGCGTCGAAGCCGTCGCGGGGCAGCGACAGGCAGACGTGGTTGACCGGGTGCCCCGCGCTGTCGGCGGAGCCGGGCAGCATCGTCATGCGCGCCACGAAGCTCAGCGGCATGAGGTCGAGGATGGTCTCGTCGTTGACGCGCACGGAGGGGAACGGCACCTCACCCGCCGCGAATTCCGCGAGCCGGACGGCCTCCAAGCCGACGGCCTTCTCGTAGAAGTCTGCGGCGGCGAGCGGGTCGCGCACCCAGAGGACGACGTGGTCAAGACGTGCTGTGTGGTCCGTCATGCACCCCAGGCTCGTGACGACTCGGTCGGCCCGCAAGGGTTTGGCCCGGCGCGCCGCCCGCCAGAGATGAGGGAAGACGACTGACCGGCTGACAGGAGGCAGGCGCGTGGTGCTGGTGGTGTCCGAGGAAGTGCGGGAGGCGATCGACGCGCGCCGGCCGGTCGTGGCCCTGGAGTCCACGATCATCGCCCACGGGCTGCCGCGGCCGCGCAACCTCCGGGTGGCGCTGGAGCTGGAGACGGCCGTGCGCCAGGAGGGCGCGGTGCCCGCCACGATCGCCGTGCTGGACGGGCGCCCTCATGTGGGCCTGGACAAGGAGCAGCTGGAACGGGTCGCGAACGAGGACGGGATCCGCAAGCTCGGCCACCGTGACCTGCCGCTCGCGGCGGCGTCCGGGGCGAGCGGGGCGACCACGGTGTCGGCGACCGCGCTGCTCGCGGCGCTGGCGGGCGTGCGGGTCTTCGCGACGGGCGGGCTCGGCGGGGTGCACCGGGAGTGGACGGTGACGCAGGACGAGTCGGCCGACCTGGGGCTGCTGGCGCGCACGCGCGTCACGGTGGTGTGTGCCGGGGTGAAGTCGATCCTGGACGTGCCCGCGACCCTGCAGCGGCTGGAGACGCTGGGTGTCGCCGTGGCCGGATACGGCACCGACCGGTTCCCCGGCTTCTACCTCTCGGACTCGGGGCATCCGGTGGACTGGACGCTGGGGACGCCGGAGCAGGTGGCGGGCGTCATGCGGGCCCAGGGCGCGCTCGGCGGGCCGGAGTCGGCTCTGATCGTCGCCAACCCCGTCCCCGAGGAGGAGCAGCTCGATCCGGAGCTGCACGCGCGCGTGCTCGCGGACGCGCTGCACGCGTGCGAGGAGGAGGGGATCACCGGCCAGGCGGTCACGCCCTTCCTGCTCGACTATCTGGTGCGGCACACGGACGGCGCCTCCTTGAGCGCCAACCTGGCGGCGGTCCGCGGCAATGTACGCCTGGCGGCCCGGATCGCGGCGGCCTGGGCCCGGAGATGACGGCGGACGGCGGCGCGGGACCGGGTTCCAGGGGCGCGAGCTCGACGGTGACCGGCACCGGCTCGGCGGTGACCGGCACCGGCTCGGGGGAGACCGGCACCGGCTCGGCGGTGACCGGCACCGGCCCGGGGGAGACCAGCGCCGGCCCGGTGGCGGGACGGGGGCTGCTGGTCGTCGGGGATGTCATCACCGACGTCGTCGCGCGGCATCGAGGGCCGCTCGCGGCCGGGACGGACACGGCTGCCTCGATCCGGACGGTGGCGGGCGGGGCGGGCGCCAATGTGGCGTGCTGGGCGGCGCACCGCGGAGCGGCGGACGTGCGGATGCTCGGACGCGTGGGGGCGGAGTCGGCGGCCTGGCACGAGCGGGAGCTGGTCGCCCAGGGAGTGCGTCCGCAGCTCGTCGTCGACCCGCTGGCGCCGACCGGCACCGTGATCTGCATGGTCGACGGGGGCGCTTCGGCGGAGCGGACGTTCCTCACCGACAGCGGCGCTTCGGTGCGGCTCGGACCCGCCGACTGGTCGGACGCGCTGCTCGACGGCGTGGCCCGGCTGCATCTGTCGGGCTACCTCCTGTTCGCCGAGCCGAGCCGGGCCCTGGTGGAGGTGGCACTCAAAGCCGCACGCGCGCGTGGAGTGCCGGTGAGTCTGGACCCGGCTTCGGCCGGCTTCCTCGCCGAGCTGGGCGTCGAGCGGTTCCTGGCGCTCGTCGAGGGTGTGGACGTCCTGCTGCCCAGCCGGGACGAGGCGTGCCTGCTGACGGGGCTGGCGGACGCGGCCGAGGCGGCGGCCCGGCTGAGCCTGCGCGGACCGCTGGTCGTCGCCAAGCAGGGCCACGAGGGGGCGGTCGTGGCACGCTCGGGGAAGGTGCGCGCCCGCGTTCCGGCCGTACCGGCGGCTCCGCGGGACACGACCGGTGCCGGTGACGCCTTCACCGGCGCGTTCCTCGCCGCGCTGCTCGCGGGTGCCGGGCCGGAGAGTGCCGCGGCGGAGGGCTGCCGCGCGGGCGCGCGGGCGGTGGAGCGGGTGGGCGGCAGACCGCCCCTGCCGGGCTGAACACGCAGGCCCCGTCTGAACGGCCTGAACGGTCGGAACGGCCTGAACGGCCTGAACGGTCGGAACGGCCTGAACGGCCTGAACGGTCTGAAGCCACCGGCCACCGGCCATCGGCTACTGCTTGCGCCCCCACGCCGAGATCATAGGTGCCGTCGTCAGATCGAGCGCGCCGGAGGTGACGTTCTCGAGGTGCCGGTCGATGTCCTGGTCCGTGGCGAGGCCCGCCGTGACGAGCTGGTCGCGGATCTGGCGGATCGTGACGGACTCCAGGGCCGCACAGGCCGGCGAGGCGAGGGGGAAGTAGGCGTCGGCGTGGACCCGGGTCAGACCGGCGTCCCGGAGCAGCCGCGGCAGGGCGCGGCCGCACGGCAGGTCGGTCCCACGCTCGGTGAGCAGTCTGCGGAAGCCCTGCCGCAGCCGGTTCGCGAGCTGCTGCTCGGGACCGTGCTCGTCGGGGCAGAGCAGGGGCTGCAGGGCGGGGTCGGCGTCCTCCACGAGGATGCGTCCGCCGGGGCGCAGGGATGCGGCCATGGACCGCAACGCCTGTTCCCGGTCGGTCACATGGACCAGGGCGAGTCGGGCGTGCACCAGGTCGAAGCCCTCCCCGGGCGGCTCCTGCGCGCCGAGGTCGTGGGCCCTCACCTCGACGGGGGGCCGGGCGGCGGAGGCGAGCCGCGAGGTGTCGGTGTCGGTCGCGATGACGCGTCCGGTCGGACCGACCTTCTTCGCCAGCCAGGACACCACGGTGGTGCCGGCGCCGACCTCCCAGCACCGCCAGCCGGATCCGATACCGAGCGCTTCGAGGTGCCGGAACGTCGTGGGATCGAAGAGAGCGGCGAAGGCGCTGAAGTGCTCCGCCGCCGCGGTCTGCCGGTGGTCGAGGAGGTACCCGTCGGTTCGCGTCATGCCGCGATCATCCCAGTTGTCCGACTTATCCGTGCCCGTCGACGCTCCGGCGCGGAGAACCGCGTCGGATGCATGCCGGTACGAGAACCGCCCGGCACGGGACTGCGTCGATGTGGCAGGGCCACGGCGTCGGGGCGTGGTTCGTCCACAGCCGGGAACCAAGCGGAATGGGCCGTTTCCACAGGCTTACCCGCAGCTCACGCAGGCCTGGCAGACTGACGCGCCAAGGCGCAGGAACGGCGCGAGGAGTTCCACGCAAGGAGATCCGGATGTCCATGGCAGGGAATCTGCGGAAGGTCACGAGCCTCGGCGGGGTCGGCGGCCTTCGCAAGGTGGCCCGGCTGGCCCGGCGGCGCCCGCGCGTCGACCTGAGCCACCCGGCCCGGTCCCCGCTGGGCTCCTCGGTGGTGAACTGCGTGACGTACCGGGAGGGCGTCCGCACCCCCGCGCGCGGCGATCTGGTGGACACCGTGGAGCGGGTACGCAAGAGCCGGGAGGGCTTCGTCTGGCTCGGTCTGCACGAACCCACCGATCAGGAGTTCGCGGGTATCGCCGAGCTCTTCGACCTCCACCCGCTGGCCGTCGAGGACGCGATCGAGGCCCACCAGCGCCCCAAGCTGGAGCGCTACGACGAGACGCTCTTCGCGGTGTTCAAGACGGTCTGCTACGTCGAGCACGAGGAACTGACGGCCACCAGCGAGGTGGTGAACACCGGCGAGATCATGGTGTTCGTCGGCGCGGACTTCGTGATCACGGTGCGGCACGGCCGGCACGGCTCGCTGGGCCCGCTGCGCGAGGAGCTGGAATCCGATCCCGGCCAGCTCGCCAAGGGCCCGTCGGCGGTGCTGCACGCGATAGCGGACCACGTGGTCGACGACTACCTGACGGTCACGGACGCGGTGCAGGGGGACATCGACCAGGTGGAGACGGACGTCTTCTCCGAGGCCGGCGCGCGGGCCGACCCGGGGCGTATCTACCAGCTCAAGCGTGAACTGCTCGAGCTGAAGCGGGCGGTGGTGCCGCTCAGCCGGCCGCTCGAGGATCTCGCCACCCGGCCGATCCGGGCGGTCGACCCGGAGATACAGGCGTACTTCCGTGACGTCTCGGACCATCTGCTGCGGGCGAAAGAGCAGATCGCCGCCTTCGACGAACTGCTCAACTCCATCCTGCAGGCGCACCTCGCGCAGGTCACGGTCGCGCAGAACGAGGACATGCGGAAGATCACGGCGTGGGCCGCGATCGTCGCCGTGCCGACGATGGTCTGCGGGGTCTACGGCATGAACTTCGACCACATGCCGGAGCTGCACTGGCGGTACGGCTACGGCATGGTCATCGGCGTGATATCTGTCGCGTGTCTTGCCCTGTACCGGGGGTTCCGGCGCAGCGGCTGGCTCTGACGCGGGCCGTGATCCGCGAAGGGTCTGTGGGGCGTCTGTGGGGTGATCGGCGAGGTCAGCGCATGGCGGTCGTGGCGTAGACGCTCTCCGCCCACGAAGCGATCTGGTCCTGCGCGAGATGCCGGGCCAGGTCGGCTTCGCTGATCATGCCGACCAGGCGCTTGTCCCGGATCACGGGCAGCCGGCGGATCTGGTGCTCCCGCATCTCGCGGAGCACCTCGCCGACGTCGGCGTCCGCGTCGATCCAGCGGGGCGTGCCCTTGGCCATCTCGCCCGCGGTGATCCTGGCGGGGTCGTGGCCCATGGCGACGCAGCCGACGACGATGTCGCGGTCGGTGAGGATGCCGCAGAGCCGCTCGTTCTCGTCGCTGATGGGCAGGGCGCCGACGTTCAGCTCGCGCATGAGCTGGGCGGCGCGGTCGAGGGTTTCGTGGGCGGGGATCCACTGGGCACCGCGGTGCATGATGTCTCCGGCGGTGGTCATGGGGTACCTCCCGGTGCCGGACGGCCGGCGCGGCGCGGGACGCACCGCGAGTCCCGACGCCCTTCATTCTCGCCGCGCCCCCGGATGCCCGCACACGGGACCCGCGACCACGGCTCGCCGCAGGCCGCCATCACGGCTCGGTGCAGGACGCCATCACGGCTCGGTGCAGGACCACCCGCCCGCCGCCGAACCCCGGCGGCTTGCTCAGCCGCTCCACGCGGGATGGCGGGGGTCGTCGGCCCGCACCAGGACGTCGGCCGTGTCCACCGGGTCCGTCTCGTGCTCGTAGCGCTCGAAGGCCGGGAGGGTCCAGTGCTCGGCCTCGGGTGTGCGGCGGCGCAGGGCGCCCGGGGAGAGGAGGACGTGGACGCTCAGATCGAAGGGGAACCAGTGCCGAAGGAGGAAGGGTCCGTGCAGCAACAGCACGCCGCCGGGCGGGAGCTCGGCGTAGGGGCTGCGGGTGGCGCGGTCGGCGGCCGGGTCCCACAGATCGGGCAGGACGCGGCCGTCGCCGTCGGCTTCGAGCGGGCCGAACACCTCGCGCCACAGAGCGCCGGTGTCGTACCAGCCGCTGTAGTAGGCCTCGACGTCCTGGTGGCCGTACTCGAGCCGTACGGAGGCGGGGCGCAGAAAGCCCTCCGTGCCCACGACGAGCGAGGATCGACCGCGTATGCGCAGTGCCTCACCGACGCGGTGGGCGAGGTCTCCCGGGCGGGCGGCCGGGGCGCCGTCGAGGGCGATGCGAAGCCAGGGAGAGCCGTCGGCGGGCTTCAGGTCGAGCAGGCGCTCGGCGAGCAGGTCGCCGAGCCGTTCCCAGGTGATCGCTTCGAGTCGCACACGGCCCATGATGCGTCAGGCCGGGGCAGGAGCCGCCCCGCCCGCGGACGTCCGGAAGGAGCGGCGACCGGATCGCCAGGGTCTGTCATGGCGTGCGTAGTTCGCGCTGCCGTCAGGGGGAATGAACCACCTATGGTCCCCCGCGCGACGCTTCCGCCCCTCACCGGACTTCTCGTCTTCCAGCCCCTCAAGCGGCGGTACTGCGCCGAGTGCCGGCAAGGGCCGCTTCCGCTGCTCGTCCTCGAGGACGGCGCCCCGCGCTGCCTCGACTGCGCCGACCTCGGGCATCTGGTGTTCCTGCCGAGCGGCGACACCGCGCTGACGCGCAGAGCGCGGGAGGAGAGCACGCTGTCGGCGGTGGTCGTGCGGTTCAACCGGCGCAAGGGCCGCTACGAGCGGCAGGGCGTTCTGGTCGAGGAGGCGGCGCTCGCGCGGGCCGAGCAGCGGTGTCTCGCGGACGCCGAGGCACGACGGCGGCGGCGGGTGCGGGACGCGCGGCGGCGGGCGGCTCAGGACGCCCTGTTCGCCCAGGCCTTCGCGGCGGAGATACTCCGGCTGTTTCCCGGGTGCCCGGCCGACCGGGCGCGGGCCATCGCCCTGCACGCCTCGGAGCGGGGCAGCGGGCGGGTGGGCCGCAGCGCGGCGGGGCGTGCGCTGACCGAGGGTGCGGTGACCTCGGCGGTCGTGGCGTCCGTACGGCATCTGGACACGCCGTACGACCGGCTGCTCATGAGCGGCGTGCCCAGACACGAGGCGCGGCGGCGGATCGCGCCGGCGGTGGCGACGGTGCTGAGGGGCTGGACCGAGGCGGGGCTCGGTTCCGCGGGGTGACGTGGCGGTATCGGTGAGCCGGGCTGACACGGCCGTTCGGTGGACGTGGACGTCTGCTTATGGCCCTGCGGCCCTCGGCCATGGTCACTGTGCCCGTACGGGAATTCACTTGTGGTGCGAAAGGGCGCCGGGCAGGATCCCGGCTCGACGGGCGGGAGAGGGACATGATCGACGGACCGTACTTCGTGCTGACGGTGCTGGGGGTGCTCGGGACCGGCCTGGTGGCCGGGGTGTTCTGCGGGTTCTCCACCTTCGTGATGCGCGGCCTCGGCATGCTGCCGCCCGCGCAGGGCGTCGCCGCGATGAACGCGATCAACGTGGCGGCGGTGACCCTGCCCTTCATGATCGTGTTCCTGGGATCGGCCGTGCTGTGCGCGGTGATCGCCGTGGTGACGTTCGTGCTGTGGCCGGACGAGGGGACGGTGGAGCTGCTGGTGGGCAGCGCGCTGTACCTGTTCGGCTCGTTCGGGCCGACCATGGTCGCGAACGTGCCGCGCAACGACGCGCTGGCCAAGCTGGAGCCGGGCACACCGCAGGCGGCGGCGTACTGGCCGGCGTACGTACGCGAGTGGACGCTGTGGAACCACGTCCGCACGGCCGCCTCGGCCGGGGCGGCGCTGGCGTACGTGCTGGCGCTCACCTGACACCCGAGCCGGCCGCTCACCTGACGTCCACGCACGCGGCGACAGGCACCGGCCGGGAGGCGGACGTATCGTGACGAAAGGAGTGCCGCACGAGGAGTGAGAAGAGGGCCGCCCGCCGACGCGCGGCCTGTCACACGCGCACGCGAGGAAGACGGCCATGGCCGATCCCAAGGGTTTCATGACCACGCCCCGCCAGGACTGGCCGCGCAGGCCGGTCGAGGAACGGGCGCGGGACTGGGACGAGGTCTACGTCCCCGGGGCGCTGCTGCCGATCATCAGCAAGCAGGCCGACCGCTGCATGGACTGCGGCGTCCCCTTCTGCCACGAGGCCTGCCCGCTGGGCAACCTGATCCCCGAGTGGAACGACCTGGTGTCCAGGGAGGACTGGCGGGCGGCTGCCGACCGGCTGCACGCCACGAACAACTTCCCGGAGTTCACCGGACGGTTGTGCCCGGCGCCGTGCGAGGCGGGGTGCGTGCTGGCGATCAACCAGCCGGCCGTCACCATCAAGAACGTCGAGTGCGCGATCGCCGACCGGGCCTGGGAGGAGGGGTTCGCGCCGCCGAGGCCGCCGGAGCGGTTGTCCGGCAAGACGGTCGCGGTGATCGGTTCGGGTCCGACCGGGCTGGCCGCGGCCCAGCAGCTGACGCGAGCCGGGCACACGGTCGCCGTGTACGAGAGGGACGACCGGCTCGGCGGTCTGATGCGGTACGGCATTCCCGCGTTCAAGATGGAGAAGCGCCATCTGGAGCGGCGGCTGGAGCAGATGCGGGCCGAGGGGACGAAGTTCCGGACGTCGACGGCGGTCGGGCGGGACATCGGGGCCGACGAGCTGCGGAGCCGCTACGACGCCCTGGTGCTCGCCACCGGGGCGACCGCATGGCGTGAACTCCAGGTTCCGGGGCGGGAGCTGGCAGGCATTCACCAGGCGATGGCGTACCTGCCGCCGGCCAACCGGGTGTGCGAGGGGGATCTGGAGACGTCCCCGCTGTCGGCCGCCGGGAAGCACGTCGTCATCGTCGGCGGTGGCGACACCGGCGCGGACTGCCTCGGGACGGCCGTCCGGGAGGGTGCCGCGTCCGTGACCCAGCTGGACATCTACGCGCTGCCGGACACCGAGCGCGACGAGGACACCGAACCCTGGCCGACGTACCCGATGCGGGTCTACCGGCTGTCCGCCGCCCATGAAGAGGCCCGTGACCTGCGGACCGCCCCGGTCGCCGACGCGGATGCGCGGCTGTTCGCGGCGTCCACGCTGCGCTTCGACGGTGACGCGCAGGGGCATGTGCGGTCGCTGCACCTGGTCGAGGTGGACGCGCGGCGCCGGCCGGTGGACGGCACCGGGCGGACGCTCCCCGCCGACCTCGTGCTGCTCGCCCTCGGTTTCTCCGGGCCCGACCGGGGGGACGGGCTCGTCGATCAGCTGGGGCTGGAGATGGAACCGCGCGGGACGATCGCGCGGGATTCCGCTTTCGCGACGAACGTGCCAGGGGTGTTCGCCGCGGGGGACGCGGCCCGGGGACAGTCGCTCATCGTGTGGGCGATCGCCGAGGGGCGGGCGGTGGCGGCGGCCGTCGACCGTCATCTGACGGGCAGTTCGAGGCTGCCGGCGCCGATCGGGCCGTACGACCGGCCCATGATGGCGTAGGCCGCCGCCCCGTCCGGGGACGATCACCGCTCGTCCGTCCCCGCCACCTTCCCCGTCGACAGCGCCACCCGGTTCCACGTGTTGATCGTGCAGATCAGAGCGAGAATCCGGGCCAGTTCCCGCTCGTCGAACCGAGCGGCGGCCTGCGCGTAGACGTCGTCCGGGACACCGGCGTCGGCGACGAGGGTCATCGCGTCCGTGAGGGCGAGAACCGCCTGCTCCCGCTCGGTGAAGAAGTGGCGGGCCTCGCGCCACACGGCGACCATGTGCAGCCGGTCCTCGCTCTCGCCGGCCTTGCGGGCGTCGTCCGTGTGCATGTGAAGGCAGTACGCGCAGTGGTTGAGGTGCGAGGAGCGGATCTGGATCAGTTCGACGAGGGCCGGGTCGATGCCCTCGCGGGCGGCGGCGTCGAGGGCGATGAGGGCCCGGAAGGCCTTCGGGGCGGACGTGCCGAAGTCCAGCCGGGTCGCCGCCACAGGGGTGCTGTTCGTGTTCGTGTCCGTCGTCATGCCCTTCAACCTACGTGCCGGAAAGACCCGCTGTATGGTGCACTTTCATGGGGTCATCGTGGGTCAATTCAGCGGAGCGCATCGGGTCCGATCTGCATCTGGAGCTGACCGGGCCGGGCGGCCGGCGGGCGGCTCTGATCCGGGCCCTGCGCGAGGCCGTGCGCAGCGGGCGGCTCGCTCCGGGCACGCGGCTGCCGCCGTACCGCTCGCTCGCGGCGGACCTCGGCGTCGCCCGCAACACGGTGGCGGACGCGTACGCGGAGCTCGTCGCGGAGGGCTGGCTCACCGCCCGGCAGGGCTCGGGGACGCGGGTCGCGGAGCGTGCCGAACCGCTGCGGCCCGCCGCTCGCCTGCCCAAGAAGGCGCCGCCACGCGCGCGTGGCCCCCGGCACGACCTGACGCAGGGCACGCCGGACGCCTCGGCGTTCCCGCGCACCGCCTGGCTGGCGTCCTACCGACGGGCCCTGCAACAGGCACCCAACGAGGTGTTCGGGCCGGGCGACCCCGCCGGCCGGGCCGAACTGCGGGAGGCGCTCACGGAGTACCTGGCACGCGCGCGTGGCGTGCGGACCGAGCCGGGCCGGATCGTGATCTGCTCCGGCTTCGCCCACGCGCTGCGGCTGCTGTTCGGCGGCGGCGTCCTGCGCGGGCCGCTGGCGGTGGAGGCGTACGGGCTCGGGTTCCACCGGGAGGTCCTGGCCACGGCCGGGGTGCGGACCGTTCCGCTGCCCCTCGACGAAGACGGCGCGCGGATCGACCGGCTGGGGCGCGAGCGGGCCGTGCTGCTCACGCCGGCGCACCAGTTCCCGACCGGCGGCCTCCTGCATCCCGCGCGCCGGGCAGCCGTGATCGACTGGGCACGCGCGCGTGACGGGCTGGTCCTGGAGGACGACTACGACGGGGAGTTCCGCTACGACCGCAAGCCGGTCGGCGCCGTCCAGGGGCTCGACCCCGAGCGCGTGATCCACATCGGCTCGGTCAGCAAGAGCCTGTCGCCGGCGGTGCGGCTGGGCTGGATGGTGCTCCCGGAGCGGTACGTCGACGCCGCCCTGGCCGCCAAGGGCGAGCGCGAGGCGTGGGCGAGCGTCCTCGACCAGCTGAGCCTGGCGGACTTCATCGCCTCGGGATCGTACGACCGGCACGTGCGGCGGATGCGGCTGCGGTACCGCGGCCGCCGGGACCGGCTCGTCGCGGCGCTCGCCGAGCACGCGCCGCACATCGAGGCCACCGGCATCGCGGCCGGGCTGCACGCGGTGCTGCGGCTGCCGCCCGGCACCGAGGCGTCCGCGGTCAAGGCCGCCGCCTGGCAGGGCATCGCCCTCGACGGCCTCGCCGCGTTCCGGCACCCGGAGACGGACATGCCGGTGGGCGACGGGCTCGTCGTCGGGTACGCGACCCCCTCCGAGCACGCCTACGGGCCGGCCCTGGAGGCGCTGTGCGGTGCACTGCCGCCACCGTGACCGGCCCGAAGCGGAACCCTGGGAAGCCCCCGCGGCGGCCTAGGTTTTGCGCCCCACGGCCCCGTATCCCGGAATCACCCCGTCGTCCTGCCCGGGCACGGGCTCGCCCAGCTCGGGGTGCCAGCGGTGGGGCACCTCGACGCCGGGTTCGACGAGGTCGAGGCCGTCGAAGAAGCGGGTGAACTCCTCGCGGGAGCGCAGGGCCAGGGTGACACCCGCGGCGCGCAGCTTCTCGGTCGCCGCCTTCGACTCCTCCGGGGTGAAGTCGGCGGTCGCGTGGGTCATCACCAGGTAGCTGCCGGAGGGCAGTTCGGCGAGCAGCCGCCGGACCAGGTCGTGGGCGCCGTCCTCGTCGGAGACGAAGTGCAGCAGCGCGACGAGCGACAGCGCGACGGGCCGGGTGAAGTCCAGGACCTTCCTCGCCCCCTCCAGGATGGCGTCCGGGTCGCGCACGTCGGCCTGGAGGTACTCGGTCGCACCCTCGTCCGTGCCGCGCAGCAGGGCCGCCGCGTGGGCCAGGACGATGGGGTCGTTGTCGCAGTAGACGACCCGGGCGCCGGGCGCGGTCTCCTGGGCGACCTGGTGGAGGTTGGGCTCGGTCGGGATGCCGGTGCCGACGTCCAGGAACTGCCTTACGCCGCTGCGGGCCAGCCAGCGCGTGGCCCGGTGCATGAACGCGCGGTTGACCCGCGCCATCACCGGCACCCGCAGGTCGAGGGTGAGCATCTGACGGCCCATCTCCTCGTCGACCGGGTAGTTGTCCTTGCCGCCGAGGTACCAGTCGTACATCCGTGCGGGATGGGGTCTGGTGGTGTCGATCTGGACGGCCGACGTGGGGTCCTGCCCGGTCATGAGGCACTCCGTAAGGCACAGAGGGTGGTCAATTCAGCACCAGCGATGCAATGTCGGCTGGATGGGTCGAGCGACGGCGACGGCAATCACGTCAGGACAGCAGGAAGTCCGCCTGCCCCGCCTTCGCTCCCTCGATGAAGGCCGTCATCTCGTCGGTGGTGTAGATCAGCGCCGGACCGTCCGGGTCGGTGGACTGCCGGACGGCGATACGGCCGTCGGCGAGTTTCATCGCCTCCAGGCAGTTGCCTCCGTTTCCGCCGCTCCACGGCTTGTGCCAGCCTTCGCTGCCCAAGTCGCGCGCGGGCATGCCGTTGTAGACGTGTTTGCGCGGCTTGATGCGATCCATTCACAGCTCCTTGCGGAGATCCCGGAGGATCTCCTTCGTGCGATGTGCCGTAGCGGCCTGCGCCGCCATGCGGTCCATGACCTCGAGGTGGGTCGCCACCTCGGTGCGCGCGTCGAGATAGACCGCGCCGGTCAGGTACTCGCTGTAGACCATGTCCGGCAGTTCGGGCATGGCGAATCGGAACAGCACGAACGGCCCGTACGTGCCCGGGTGCGGCCCATTGGCGAACGGGGCGATCTGCAGCGTCACGTTGGGGAGCTTCGTGGCGTCGAGCAGTTTGTCGATCTGGTCACGCATCACCTCCGGCCCGCCGGCCGGACGCCGCAGCGCGGTCTCGTCCATCACGACCCACAGCCGGGGCGCGTCCTCGCGGGTGAGCAGGTCCTGGCGCTGCATGCGCAGGGCGACGTGGCCCTCGATGTCCTCGGGCCGGGTCTGGCCGATGGCTCCCGACCGGAGCACGCCGCGCGCGTAGTCCTCGGTCTGCAGCAGCCCAGGGACGAAATGGGGCTCGTAACTGCGGATGACGTCGGCGGCGCCCTCCAGGCTCACGTACATCGAGAACCAGCCGGGCAGGATGTCGTGGAAACGCTGCCACCAGCCGGGCCTGTTGGCGTCCTCGGCCAGTTCGACGAAGGCTTCGGCCTCGTCGTCGGGGATTCCGTAGGCCTTGAGGAGCAGTTGCAGGTACGGGATTTTGAGGGCGACCTCGGCCATCTCCATACGGCGGACCGTGGCGGGGGCGACACGGAGGATGCGCGCGGCCTCCTCGCGCTTCATCCCGGCGCGTTCCCTCAGGTCCAACAGACGTCGGCCGAGAACGACCTGACCGACCGTCGGCGCGGACCGCGGTTCACTCACGCTCCACCTCCACGAAGAGTTGTGACGAGCCGGTCACAGAAAACGCTGACAGCCCGGCGGCGCCATGCGAAGACCTTTTCGAAAAGCCGATCCGAACAAACGTTCCGAACGCATCTTCGACGATCTCAACTGGCGCCGCGCGGGGTGCTGTTGCGAGCAGTGTGCCACGGCCTTCCAGACCGTCACACAGCACTCTGCAATTTTCAGAGTGACACTTGCCAAGTGTTCACGGCGGGGCGATAGTGGCAAGCGTGATTCCGTCCGCGCCCTTAGGAACAGATGCCGCCGCAGGCCCTCTCGGGCTGGGCGCCGCCACGGGAGAGGTCTCCCTCGGGACCGCTGCCGAGCGCCGGTTCCGTTTCGAGCTGGCCGCACATCCGGGTTCTCCCGCCCAGGCCAGACGCCTGACGCGAGCCCGGCTGACCGGCTGGTCGGTGTGCGCGGACACCTGCGACAGCGCGGCCCTGGTGGTGTCCGAGCTGGTCACCAACGCCATCGTGCACACGGCGAGCACCCACATAGTGTGCGAGCTGCACGACAGTGACGACCTGGTGCGGATAGCCGTGCGCGACGAGGGCTGCGCCCCGGGTCAGCCCCACGCCGCCAGCCGGACACGGCCCGAGGAGGAGCACGGGAGGGGACTGCTTCTCGTCGACGCTCTCTGCCATTCCTGGGGCGCCCATGAGAACGGCCCCGGACTGCTGGTCTGGGCCGAGCTGCCGCGCACGGCGGACACCACCCCGCACGATCCGGTCGAGCCCCAGGGGGACCTGGGCTGGGGCGCCCGCCCCAAGCGCGGCCCGTCCGACGCCCCGGACGACGGGGACGAAACCCGTCAGGCACGCCACACGCGGGGCGCCCCGGAGGTTCCCCCTCAGGAGCGTCGCCGAGATCGGGGGCACGCATGAGCCCGGTGCAGGGAGGCCGCGTGCTGAACCTGGACACACTGGTGCGCGTCCGGCGCGGGCTGCGGACGCCCGGCCCGGCCCTGCGGCTGCCCGTGCCCGACGGCATGACCGCCCCGCTCGGCTGCGACGCGATCGCCGTCCCCGCCCACGTCGGCCCGCTGGTCATGCCGCGGCTGCCCCGCGTGGGCTGCGTCTACGCCGACGAGACGCACTGGTATTGGCTGGTGCCGTCCGACTCCGACCACGCCCTGGAGTGGCCCGCCCCGGCGCGGTACGTCACCGGCGCGCTCGTCCCGGATCTGCCGGAGATCCCCGACCTGGTCCACCGCCCGGACGGCACGCTTCCGTACACCCCGCCGATCCCCCTCTACCTGGCACTGTGCCGCGTGACGGGAACGGCCCCGTCCTGGTCCCGCCCGGTCAGCGCGTAGACCCGGGCCCGCGACCGCCCCTCGCACGACCGTCTTTCGCACGGCAGCCCCGAGCGCCCGGCCTCGCGCGACCCGGCCTCCGCCCGCCCGATCTTCTCGCAGGCGACCCCGAGGCGACCCTGTACGACGAACCCGCACACGGACCGGCCCCCGTCCGCCCGATCGCCACCCAGCCGCACGACAAACCCCCACGCGGACGGCCCGTCGGACGCCCGGTCTCCACCTCCGCAGGCCCGGCCCGCAGCACAACGCCTGCGCAGCAGCCCCGCACGGCCGCCCCGCGCACGACCGACGCCCGCCCGCCGGCCTGACCACCGCCGACCCGGGTGCCGCACTCCGTCCGCTCCCCCGGCGCGGCCCCGCGCCGCCCCGCACTTCCTCCCGGCCAGGTCGTGCGCCCGCGCGCATCCGGCGCCCCGGGCTGCGCCCTGCCCGGGATGAGGTCCGCCCCGCGATAGTGGGCCGCTCATGGGCGGGGCACGAGGCGGGGAGGCGGTCGACGGTGGGGAAGAAGCGGACCGCGCCGGAGGTGTCCGAGTCGGAGCGGCTGCTCTTCGGCGGGCCGCTGCGCTACGACATGGGCTGGAGCCAGCACGCCGACGCGTTCCTGGAGCTGAACTTCCGCGCCATGATCACCCGGCTGCCGTCCCTGCTCGCGTCCAGCCTCAGGCTCGCCCGGCAGGCCGACCGGGCCGCAGCGCGGATCGTGCTGGCCGCCGAGGCGGGCCGGGGCGTGGCGCAGGCGGTGAGCCTGCTCGCGGTGAACAGTGTGCTGGCCGGGCTGATGGGCGGCGGCCCGATCGACGACCGGCTGCGCGGAGCCGTCCCCGCTCTGGTCACGGTGGCCGTCGTGATGTTCCTCGCGGCCCTGTTGCGGGCCGCGAGCACCTACGCCACGGGCCGGCTGGAGCCCAAGGTCGAGCGGGTGGCGACCGAGCGGTACCTGGAGCGGGCCGCGGCCGTGGAGCTGGCCGCGATCGAGGACCACGCCTTCCACAAGCTGCTGGACACCGCGCAGTACGGCGCCGCCTCCGCGCGCCGGATGATCTCCTACGGCACGCGCGTGATCAACGCGATGATCTCGCTGGTCGCGGCGGCGGGCGTGCTGACCGTGCTGCACCCGGCCCTGCTGCCGTTGCTGGTCACGATGACCCTGCCGAGCGCCTGGAGCGCGCTGACCGTCGCCCGGCGGCGCTACGAGTCCTTCCACGCCTGGGTGCAGCACGTCCGCGCGGGCCGGCTGCTCGGCAACCTGCTGATCGAGCCCGAGGCGGCCCCCGAGATCCGGGTGCACGGGGTGGGCTCCTTCCTGCTGCGGCACTTTCGCGCGATGTCGGAGACGGCCGAGGCCGAGCAGGCCCGCCTGGCGGAGCTCGCCGCGCGCACGGGCCTGATCGCGGCGGCGTTCACGGGCCTGGCGACGGTGGCGACGTACGCGACGCTGGGCGGGCTGCTGCTGGCGGGGGCGATGGCGCTGTCGGTGGCGGGTACGGCCGTGATCGCGATCCGGACCGGCTCGCAGAGCCTCGACACGCTCGTGGTGGAGGTCAACGCGCTGCACGAGGAGGCGCTCTTCGTGGGCGACCTGCAGCGGCTGTACACCGAGGCGGACCAGTGGGCGATCCCTGCGGGCGGCGCTCCGCTGCCGGAGGATCCGCGCGAGATCCGCTTCGAGAACGTCACGTTCCGCTACCCGGGCGACTCGGCCAGCCCCGCTCTCGACGACGTGACGCTCGACCTGCCGCTGGGCCGGATCATCGCTCTGGTCGGCGAGAACGGCTCCGGCAAGACGACCCTGGTCAAGCTGCTCGCCGGGCTCTACAAGCCGGAGCGTGGGCGGATCCTGTGGGACGGCGTGGACGCGGCGACCGCGGACCGGCACCGGCTGGCCGAGCGGATCGCGATGGTGGCGCAGGACTTCAAGCGGTGGCCGTTCACGGCCCGGGTGAACATCGCCCTGGGGCGCACCTCGGCGCCGGTGTGCGAGGACCGGCTGGCCGCGTCGGTCGCCGAGGCCGGGGCGGAGACGGTGGTCGCGGACCTGCCGCGCGGGCTGGACACCCTGCTCGCCCGCGACTTCAGCGGCGGGCACGAACTGTCGGGCGGCCAGTGGCAGCGGCTGGGCATCGCCCGGGCGGCCTATCGCGGGGGCCGCATCCTGATCGTGGACGAGCCGACGGCGGCCCTGGACGCCCGGGCCGAGCTGGAGGTCTTCGAGCGGATCCGCGCCCTGGCCGGCAGCGGCCAGACGGTCGTACTGATCACGCACCGGCTGGCGTCCGTACGGCACGCGGATCTGGTGCACGTCCTGGACCAGGGCCGGCTCGTGGAGTCCGGGACACCGGAGGAGCTGCTGGCGACCGGTGGGCTCTACGCCGAGCTGTACGCGCTCCAGGCGGAGCAGTTCGCCTCGGCACCCGCGCCGGTCAGGAAGGTGCCGTCGCCGAAGGCGGGCTGAGGGCACACGTCAGGCCGTGGCGTCGGCCACGTCCCCGCTGCGCACGATCACCAGGAACATGTCCGTGGCGAGGTCCATCACAACCTCGGCAGGCAGGCCCTCGCTGCGCCGCGCCTGCGCGAACTCCTCCGCAGGCCAGGAGCCACGCGGCCCACCGGCGGGAAAGCGCTCGAGCACCGTTCGCCCGTTCACCCTGCACCTCCATGTAGCGCTGTACTCGTAGAGTTAAACGCCAACCATGGGGTGAACGGCTCGCGAAGTGACGGTACTGAGACGTAGTTGACACGTGTTCACCGCCTAGTGTGACCAACCTCTCAGCCTCTTGGCGCATGTGCTCACTTTACGTATCTGTCGCCGCACTCGTCGTGATACCGGATGCGCTCACTTCCCGCAGGCGCCCCAAAGGCCCACGCGCGCCCCTGGGCTCCTCCCACTCCCTCCTGCCGGCTGGAACGTCTTCGCGTGCCGTCAGGTGTCGTACCGCTGGACGCGCCGGCCGTGGCTGCGGTCGACGAGCGCGGGCAGCCGCTCTTCCAGCTCCCGTACCACCGCCGGGACGTCGATCGTCAGCAGTTCCCGGTCACGCATCAGGATCCGCCCGTCGACGATCGTGGTGCGGACGTCGGCGGAGCGTGCGCTGTGCACGAGGGTGGCGGCGAGGTCGTGGACGGGCTGGGTGTGCGGCCCGCTGAGGTCGACCAGGACGATGTCGGCCCGCCGGCCGGGGGCGATGCTGCCGGCGCTGTCCCCGAGGCCCACGGCACGGGCGCTCTGCAGGGTGGCGTGGTGCAGGGCCTGGCGGGAGGTGAGCCGGCGGGGGTCGCCCTCGGCCGACTTCTGGACCAGCGCGGTGAGGGCCATGGACTCCCACACGTCGAGGGAGTTGTTGGAGGCGGCGCCGTCGGTGGCGAGTCCGACGTCGACGCCGATGTCGCGCAGGGCGCGGACGGGTGTGGTGTCGGGCCAGGCGAACTTGAGGTAGCCGCGGGGCGCGGTGGCGACGGCCTTACGACCGTCCGCCCGCTCCAGCAGGGGAAGGTCACTGTCGACGATGCCGGTGCCGTGGGCGAGGAGCAGGTCCGTGTGGAGGATGCCGGTGCGTTCCAGGACCTCGATCGGGGTCGCGCCGTGGCGGGCCAGACTGGCCTCGGTCTGGTCGCGGTTCTCGGCGGCGTGCAGGTGCACGGGCAGGCCGTGTGTGCGGGCGAGCTCGCCGGTGGCGGCGAGGTCGGTGTCGTCGACCGTGTAGGGGGCGTGGGGCGCGAGCGCGGTGGTGATCCGGCCGCCTGCCGCTCCTCGGTGCCGCAGCGCGAACTCCAGTGACCGCTCCCGGCCTTCGGGGCCCTGCGAGGAGAAGAACGCCTCGCCCAGCAGCGCCCGCATGCCGCAGTCCGCGACCACGCGGGCCACCGCGTCCATGGCGAAGTAGTGGTCGGCGAAGCAGGTGACGCCCGCGCGGATCATCTCGGCGCAGGCGAGCCGCGCGCCCAACTCGACGTCCCGCGCCGTGAGGTTGGACTCGACCGGCCAGACGACGTCGTTGAACCACTCCTCGGTGGGGAGGTCCTCGGCGAGGCCGCGCAGCGAGACCATCGGCGCGTGGGTGTGACAGTTGATCAGGCCGGGCAGGGCGACCTGGCCGGGGGCGTCGATCCGCTCGGCGGCGGACAGGTGCGCGGCCTCGGCGGTGGTCGTGACCGCCTCGACGACGCCGTTCCGTACGACGATCGCGGCGTCCTGCGCGAACCCGATCCGCTCTTGATCGTCGTGCACGAGGACGGTACATGCGCTGATGATGAGGTCGGCGGGACTGTCCGCGGCAGAAGGCGTCATCACGCCAACGTACGACGGCGTCGTAGGGCGGCATGAGCCGAACCGCGCATCCCGTCACGGCTCTGTCGCGGGGCGGGCCGGGCGCGCACCCTGGCCCCACCACCCCGTCTGTCGGCTTCTGAAAGGAGCCCGGCATGCTCCTCGGCACCTGGAATCTGGAGAACCTCTACCGGCCCGGCGGCCCGTACGGCCCGAAGGACGAGGGCGCCTACGAGGCGAAGCTCGCCGCGCTCGCCGCCGTGATCACGGAACTCGATCCGACCCTGCTCGGCGTGCAGGAGGTCGGAGACCCCGAGGCACTGAAGGACCTGGCCGGGATGCTCGACGAGGACTGGCATGTCGCCCTGTCAGAGCACGCGGACAGCCGGGGCATACGGGTCGGGTTCCTGAGCCGTATGCCCCTGACGGTCGTGGCGGACACAACGGCGTTCCCGGCGAAGCTGCACCCCGTGCAGGCGGACGACTCGGGGCTGACGGTGACGCGGGCGGGGCGGGGCCTGCTGGCCGTGGAGGCCGGGGACGGGCCGCTGCGGGTGGCCGTCTGCCACCTGAAGTCGAAGCTGCTGTCGTATCCGAACGGCCGGTTCCAGCCGCGCGACGAGGGCGAACGGGCCCGTTACGGCGCCTATGCCCTGTACCGGCGGGCCGCCGAGGCGACGGCGCTGCGCGCACTCGCGGACGAGTTGCTGGCCGGTGACGGGCGGGCGCGGGACGTCGCCGTGCTGGGTGACCTGAACGACGAGGTGCGGGCGGCGACCACGCAGATCCTGCTCGGCCCGCCCGGCTCGGAGATCGGCACACCGGGCTACGACCGGGCCGACGGGGGCGACGCGACGCGGCTGTGGGACGTGGCCCCGCTCATCCCGCCCGGGCAGCGCTGGTCCCGGGTGAACTCCGGGCGGCGCGAGCTGATCGACCACGTGCTGCTGAGCCACCGGCTGGTGCACCGGGCGACGGCGGCGGGCACGGGCCTGCCCGGCGAGGGCCCGCCCGGCCTGCCGTCGGTCGGCCCGGATCCGGCGGAGCGCCGCGGCGAGCCCGGGTCGGACCACGCTCCGGTGTGGGTACGGATCGGCGGCTGAGCACGCGGCCGGTGCCCGGGGCCTGCTGGGATCAGGGGCGCGGAGGCGGCGACCCGGCGGCGATGCCGACGCGAGACGGCGACCCGGCGACAGTGCCGGACGCGCTATCCGGCGAGGGGTGTCCCAGGCGGCCGTAGTCCCATCCGCTCTCCGCGCCCGGCGAGTTCGGTGAGGACGGATGCGAGGCGTTCCCTGTGGCGAGGGCCGATCCGACCCGTGTCGTCGAGGTGCACGGCGCAGGCGGTCGTGGTGTCGACGAGGCGTTCGAGGAGGTGGGCCACCTCGTCCGCGCCCTCCGTGTGCCGAGCCAGGGCGGGCAGTTCGTGCGCGGAGAGGGAGATGGCCGAGCGGGCCTCGGCCAGGGTGCGGTAGGCCTCGCGGCGCAGGGTCCAGCGGGTGGCGCGGTGGTCGGACGGAGTGCCCGAGGTCCCGATGCGCGGCGCTTCGGCCTCGGCGAGCACGTGCGTGAGGTAGGCGTACGCGGCCTCGCTCGCCGCCGTGAGCCGGGCGCGCACTCCCCCGCCGCGCTGGCCGGGCATCGGCAGGTGCCCGACGATCAGCACGATCGCGCAGGCCAGCAGCGTCTCGCCGATCCGTCCGGCGGAGGCCTGGGGCTCGCCGCCGACCATGACGAGCGCGAGGACCAGGACGGTGGCGACGGCGGTCTGGGCCGCGAAGTGCCGGGTGGCGACGGGTATGAGCGCTCCGCTGAGGGCGACGAGCGCGATGAGCCCTTCCGGGCGGGGCAGGACGGCTGCGAGCGCCGCGAAGAGCAGCGCCCCGAAGACGGTTCCGGCGGCCCGGTTCAGCACGCGCGAGGCCAGCGGCCCCAGGTCGGGCTTGACCAGGAACACGGCGGTGGCGGGCAGCCAGTACCAGTGCTCGTGCTGCCCGTACCACTGCGACCGGTGCAGGGCCTGGGCGACCGCCGAGCTTGCCCCGAAGCAGAGGGCGACGCGGAGCCCGTACTCGCGTCCGGCACTGCCGAAGGCGGCCCGCAGCCGGTCCCCGGCGCTGCGGGGCCGGGTGTGCAGATCGCCGCCCCCGCCCTGGTCGAACACCTCGGCGGCCTGCAGGAGGGCGTCGTCCAGGGCACGCAGGGCGGGCGCCGAACGGGACGGTGCGGGCAGCGGCCCGGTGTGGGAGTTGCCGCGTACGGCGGCGGCCAGCCGCCGGGGGCCTGCGGAGGCCCGCTCGGCGACGGTCTCCTCGGCCCAGGCTAGGGCGGTGGCGGCCTCGGCGAGGGGCAGGGCCGCGGCGTACTGCGCGTGCAGCCGCCGCTCGGTGGAGGAGGCGGCGTACCTCCGCAGGCGGGGTCCGGCGAGGGCGTCCTGGGCGTGGTCGAGGGCGGCGGTCAGGGCGGCCCGGCGGCGGATGGCGTCCGGCCCGCCGACGGCGTCGAGCAGTTCGGCGACGGCCTCGTACACACCGGCCACGGCCTCGCGCTCCCCGTCGAACCGGAAGTCACCGGCGAGGGAGCCGGGCGTGGGCAGGGCGAGCCGCAGCACGAGCAGCCACCCCGCCCCGGCGAGATAGGCGAGCGCCCGTTCCCATCCCGGCTCCGGCAGGGGCATCCCGGCGCCGATCGCCGCGCCGACGAGCAGCTGCGTCCCGACGGCGGACGCGACGGGCCCGACGGCGCTCATCCCCCCGGCGACCAGCCCGACGGCCGTGAGCACCACGGTCAGCACCACCGCCCCGGTCTCCTGCCCGGTGTACGTCCCGACGACGAGCCCCAGCGCACCGCCCAGGGCGGGCACTCCGATGCGCTTGACCGAGACGCGCCGGCTCCCGGGCCGGTCGTTGATCCCGGCGAGCATGGCGGCGACGGCGGCGACGACGCCGAGGGAGGTGAGACCGGTCTGCACGGCCACGAGCAGCAGGGGCCCGGCGGACAGGGCCCCTCGCGTCACCGCGCTCCAGGGCACGGGCCCCCGCTGAGCACGCAGGGCGTGCGCGAGCCAGGGCGGAAGATGCGGGGCGATGCGGCGGGACACGGGGCTCCTGTCGTCTCGACGAGGGCAGGGGTGAGCCTTCGGGCGACGGCGGCCGGGGCGGGGTGTGGCTGCCCACGGTAGGCGGGGTTCCTGGAGGTTAGGTTTCCGGAACGTGTCGGACGGGTCGAAAGCGGCGTTCTTTATGTACGTAATCAAGAACCGGCAGGTACGTGATCAAGAACCGGCCCCGGCAACCTTTCCGGGCCCGGCGGCCACTGTGAGTCGTGAGCGCGCGTTCTCCTGAACCACGCAAGGACTCGAAGGACTCATCCGTGGCATCCGCATCCCACCGCCGTCCCCTCCGCAAGCGGCGCACGGCCCTCTTCTGGGCCGTCGCCGTGGCAGCCGTGGGACTCCTCGTGTCCCT
This sequence comes from Streptomyces hawaiiensis, assembly GCF_004803895.1. Lineage (NCBI taxonomy): Bacteria > Bacillati > Actinomycetota > Actinomycetes > Kitasatosporales > Streptomycetaceae > Streptomyces > Streptomyces hawaiiensis. The sequence continues at coordinate 2,275,882 of NZ_CP021978.1, forward strand.
CGTGATCGCCCTGCGCCCCGGCGGCGAACCGGACACGGTACGGACGGCGGCCGGGGCGGCCACCAGCACCCGGCCGAGCGCCACGCCGACGACCCGCAAGCCCACACCGGCACCGCAGCCCTCCGCCTCCCCGACTGCGACGCCCACCCCGGCCACCACGCCGGCGCGGCCCTCGCCCACGCCCACCCGGTCGTCCGCGCCGCGCCCGGCGTCCGGCGCCGCGCCCCTGGCAGGACGGATCAAGCCCGGAACCACCTACAACGGCGTCGCCACCCACTACGACGCAAAGGACGGTGACGGCGCCTGCCTGTACGGTCCGAGCCCCGACCTCATGGTCGCGGCGATGAACCACGCCGACTACGAGACGTCCCGGGCGTGCGGGGCGTACGTCCTGGTCCGCGCCGCGAGCGGCGCCACTGTCACCGTCCGGATCACCAACGAGTGCCCGCTGCCCTGCGCCCCCGGCCAGCTCGACCTGAGCAAGGAGGCCTTCGCGAAGCTCGCCGGACTCTCCGCGGGCCGGATACCGATCACGTGGAGCCTGCTGAGCCCGGGCACGTCCGAGACGGTCTCGATCCGCTATAAGACCGGCTCCAGCCGCCACTGGTGCGGCATCCAGGCGCTCGGCCACCGCAACCCGCTGGCCCGGCTGGAGGTCAGGACCGGCAGCGGCTGGAGCCGGTTGACCCGCACCGAGTACAACTACTTCCTCTCCCCCGACGGCACCGGCTGCGGCGGCTCGCTCAGGCTCACCGACATCTACGGCGAACAGCTCACCCTCGACGGCATCGCAATCCGCCCGGACACCGTCCAGCCGGCCCGCGCGCAGTTCACCCGGCGGTGACGGCTCTCACGGCCCGCTCGAGGAGCGTCTCCGTGTCGGTGACGGCCTGGGTGAGCGCGGCCGGGCCGTCCGTGAGATCGCGTACGACCGCGTCCACCTCCCGCAACCCCGCCCGTGCCACCAGCCCCTTGTCGTTGGTGACCCACTCCCCGCGCGCCGCCAGCACCGCGTGTGCCGTCTGCGTCGTAGCGAGGGCGATCGCGCCGGCGACCTGGGTGACGGCGTCCTTCGGGGCGTGGCCGGCCTTGGCGTAGGCGAGGGTGGCCGCGGCCATGCCGTGCCAGTGGGCCGGGGCGCTTGCGCGCAGTGCCGGCGGATAGGCGCCCGGGCGCGGCAGGTCGCCCCGCAGCACCTTGTTGACGGCGAGTTCGGCGACGAGCAGGTAGGTCGGGATGCCCGCCAGGTGGAACATGAGGGGTTCGACGCGGAAGCGGCCCTGCTCCGCCTCGGCCAGCTCGTGTTCGACGACGGCCAGATCGCGGTAGTGGACGTCCACCGTCCTGCCCTCGATCGTCAGCCAGGCGCCTCCGTTGAAGACGCCGCCGCCCCAGGCGCCGATCTCGCAGACCTCGCCCTCCCAGCCGACCGCGCGGAGATCGGCCGGGTCGAAGCCGCCGCGGTAGTAGACCGCCAGGTCCCAGTCGCTGTCGGGCCGTTCGGTGCCCTGGGCCCGTGAGCCGCCGAGGGCGACGGCCTCGACGGCGGGCAGGGCGGCGAGGCGGTCGGCGGTGGTGGCGAGGAAGGCGTGGTCCGGGAGGGTGGGCACGGCGGGCTCCTGGGCAGGCGGGGGGTCCGGGGAAGCGTAGAGGGACGGCCTGGTCGCCGGAAACCGAAATACGGGTGCGTGCGCGTGCCGTGGTGCCCATGATCGGTGGGTTGTCCTGTCGCCACCCACAGATCGGAGACCCTCACGTGATCCGCCGCGTCACCGTCCCGAGCCTCTTCCCGCCGCCCGCCTACTCCCACGTGTCCGTGGTCGAGGCCGGCACGCGGCTGGCGTTCCTCGCCGGGTCCGTACCGCTGGGCCCCGACGGCGCACTCGTCGGGCCCGGGGATCCGGTGCGGCAGGCGGAGCAGGTCATCGGCAATCTGCGGGAGCAACTGGCCGCCGTCGGGAGCGACCTGGCGCATGTCGTGGCGACCGAGGTGTACGTGGTGAGCGGTGAACCGGCCGTGCTGTCCGCCGTCTGGAGTGTGGTCGAGGCGTCCGGCCTCAGTACGGGCCCGCACTCGTCGACGCTGATCGGCGTGGCGTGTCTCGGGTACACGGGACAGCTGGTGGAGATTACGGCGACAGCCGTCGTACCCGAGGGGTCGTCCGCCTGAGGAGAGTCCCCTGTTGATCGAGCACCGCGGGCTGCGTCCCGTCGTTCCCGAGTCCGCGTACGTCGCGCCGACGGCCGTCCTGTGCGGGGCCGTCGTCCTGGGTGAGCGCAGCCGGGTGCTGCACGGGGCCGTGCTCACCGCGGAGGACGGGGAGGTACGGGTCGGTTCCGACGTCGTCGTCATGGAGAACGCGCTGGTGCGGGGGCGGTCCGCGCATCCGCCGTGATCGGTGACGCGGTGCTCGTCGGCCCGCACGAACTCTGGCAGATCCAGGAGGCGCTGGACTTCCCCGGCACGGTGTACGGCATCCCGCGCGGCACCTCCATGCGGGAGGTCATGGCCCTGCAGGCGGGGTTCTACGGGGCCCACCGCGACGACGTCACCCTCGACGGCCCGGCCTGAGCTACCGCCCTGCGGGCCTCCCCCACGTCCTCCGTTTCGGCAGCGGCTCGGCATAGCTCCCCACCCGGCTCGTCGTCAGCCCCAGCGCCACCAACGACTCCGCCAGTTTGACCGCCGCGCCGACCCCGTCCACGACCGGCAGGCCCAGCTTCTCCCCGACGACCCGTTGCAGCCCCGTCATGCCGGCGCAGCCCAGGACGAGCACCTCCGCCCCGGCCGCGCAGGCCCGTTCGGCGGCGGCCAGGAACGCCGCCTCGGTCCGCTCGTCGTCGCCGAGGTCGAGCACGTTCAGGCCCGTTCCGACGATCGCCGCGCAGTTCCGCGCCACGCCCGCCGTCGCCAGGCTGTCCTCGATCTGGCCGCACGAGCGCTCCAGCGTGGTCACGACGCCGTAGCGGCGGCCCAGCAGGCAGGCGAGGTGTGCCGCGGCCTCGGTGATGTCGACGACCGGCACACCCACCAGCTCCCGTACGCCCTCCCGCCCGTGCTCCCCGAATCCGGCCATGACCACGGCGTCGTAGGGCGGTCCGTCGTAGGTCCGCAGGGTGTCCAGGACGGCCGCGGCGGACAGGTAGCTGTCGAGCCAGCCCTCCGCGGACTCGGGCCCCCAGGTGGGGGTCAGTCCGGTCACGGTGGTGCCCGGGCCTGCGGCGGCCCGGGCACCTCGCACGATCTCCTCGGTCATCTCCTGCGTGGTGTTGCAGTTGGTGACGACGATCCGCACGTCTCTCAGACCTCCGCGGTGGCGCGCTCGGGACGGCACAGGGCCGCGTACAGACCGGCGGCGAGCGCCGTGCCGATGAACCAGGAGTACGGGGCCACGTCGCTGAAGGTCTTCACCAGCGCGAGCACCGCCGCGACACCGGCCGCCGGCAGGAACGCCCACAGCGCCTTGGGATTGAAGCCCCTGCGGTAGTGGTAGCGGGCGCCGGGAGAGGCGTCGAACAGCTCGTCCACGTTCACGCGGCCGCGCTTGACCCAGTAGTAGTCGACCATGATCACGCCGAACAGCGGGCCGAGGAAGGCGCCGAGGCCGCCGAGGAAGTAGTTCACGACGGTCGGGTTGGAGAAGAGGTTCCACGGGGTGACGAGCAACGCGGCGACCGTGCTGATCATGCCGCCGACCTTGAAGGTGATCTTCTGCGGCCACACGTTGGCCAGGTCGTACGCCGGTGAGACGAAGTTGGCGACGATGTTGACGCCCATGGTGGCGATGGCGAAGGTCAGCGCGCCCACCACCAGCACCCAGGTGTTGCCGATCTCGGCGACGAGATAGGCCGGGTCGGTGATCTCCTTGCCGAAGACCTCGAAGGCGCCCGCGGTGACGATGACCGACACGATCACGAAGGCCGTGGAGTTGACGGGCAGGCCCCAGAAGTTGCCGCGCCTGACCGACTTGTAGTCGGGGGCGAAGCGGGAGAAGTCGCAGAAGTTGAGCATCAGCGTGCCGTACGTGGCGAGGACCAGGCCGATCGCGCCGAACCACTGGCGCCACTGCTCGCCGACGGAGACCGGGTGCGGCGTCGAGGTGAGCGAGATCGTCCAGCCGGCCTTGGCGAGGATCCACACGGCCAGTGCGATCATCACGAGCCAGATCGCCGGGCCGCAGAAGTCCTGGAACTTGCGGACCGATTCCATGCCCCGGCTGATGATCGCCGCCTGGACCAGCCACAGGGCGATGAAGGAGACCCAGCCGAGCGCGTCCAGGCCCAGGAAGGAGTTGTGCGTCCACGACTCCAGGCCCGGCCAGGCCGCCAGCAGCATCACGTTGACGGCGACGGAGGCGAGGTAGGTCTGGATGCCGTACCACATGATGGCGATCACGGCCCTGATCAGCGCCGGGATGTTGGCGCCCCAGATGCCGAACGCGATCCGGCTGACCACCGGGAAGGGCACGCCGTGGCGCTGGCCGATCTTCCCCATCCAGTTCATACCGATGTAGATGATCACGAATCCGACGAGCAGGGACGTGAAGATCTGCCAGACGTTCATGCCCAGGAAGAGCAGCCCGGCGGCGAAGGTGTAGTTGCCGAGGTTGTGGACGTCGGACATCCACATGGCGAAGAGGTCGAAGACCTTCCAGTTGCGCTTCTTGGCGGGCGCGAGGTCTTCGTTGGTGAGCCGGGGGTCTGGGACGAACGCTGGAGTGCCGGTGGTCGCGGCACGGTCGGCGAGGGACACGGGGGCCTCCAGAGCAAGGGGACGACGGAGGACTGCTCAGCAGGACCGCGAACGGCCACCCTGCGAGGTGTTTGGTATACCAAACTGCGTCATGGTCCCCCGTCAACCGTTCCGACCGATGTCGCTCTCGTTAACGCCGCGTAAAAGACACCTCGCGTCGACGAGGATGGGCTGCATGACGAAGATCGAACCTCTCGGAGCGGTACGCGAACGCGTCACGGCCGAGCTGCGCCAGGAGATCATCGCGGGCAGCCTCCGTCCCGGGGACCGCCTGGTCGAGCGCGAACTGGCGGAGCGTTTCGGTGTCTCGCGCGTGCCGGTCCGGGAGGCGATCCGGGCGCTGGTGGCCGAGGGCTTCGTCCACTTCGAGACACCCCGTCGCACGGTAGTACGCCGCCTCACCCCGACCGACGTCAAGGAACTGTTCGAACTGCGAGAAGCCCTGGAGGTCTACGCCGCCGGACTCGCCGCGTCCCGCGCGACACCGGAGGACCTGGCCGAGGTCCGGGAGCTCATCGACCGCGCGGCCGCCGCCACCGAGGCCGCGGACGCCGAGGTGATCACCGACGTCAACAGTCGTCTGCACGACCGCATCGTGGCGATGGCCGGCAACAGCCTGCTGACCGAGGCCCTGGAACCGGTGGCCGGCCGGCTGCGCTGGATGACCCGGCGCAACGAGGAGTGGCCCCAGCTCCTCGTGGAGCACCGCGAGCTGTACGAGGCCATCGCCTCGGGCGACCCGGACCGGGCCCGCGCGCACGCGCTGACGCACGTGCGGACCAACTACCGCTCCACGGTCCGCCACCTGTTCGGCGAGGAGGCTCCCTAGAGGCCGTGTCCGCGAAGTCCCGCCTGCCCTACGGGCGAACGACGGGACTTCGCGGACACGGCCTAGCCGTCGGCGGTGGGCAGTCCCGCCGCCCGTCCGGCCGTCCGTAGGACGTCGCGCAGCATGGTGGGGGTGAGCCGGCCCGTGAAGGTGTTGCGCTGGCTGACGTGGAAGCAGCCGAAGAGCTCCAGGCCGTCGAGGTGGAACCGGGCGCCGTGGGAGAAGGCGGGGCGCGGCCGGGGCACGGGCCAGCCGGCCTCGGCGAACGCCGGCAGCGCGGCCTGCCACCCGAAGGCGCCGAGTACGACCACGGCCCGCAGCGTCGGGCGCAGCAGCCGCAGTTCCTGCACGAGCCAGGGGCGGCAGGTGTCCCGCTCCTCCGGGGTGGGCTTGTTGGCGGGCGGGGCGCAGTGCACGGGCGAGGTGACGCGCACGCCGTACAGCTCCAGACCGTCATGGGCGTGCACGGCGGTGGGCTGGGAGGCGAGGCCGACGTCGTACAGCGCCTCGAAGAGGACGTCCCCGGAGCGGTCGCCCGTGAACATCCGGCCGGTGCGGTTGCCGCCGTGGGCGGCGGGGGCGAGTCCCACGATCAGCAGCCGGGCATCCGCCGGCCCGAAACCCGACACCGGCCGGCCCCAGTACGTCCAGTCCGCGAAGGCCGCCCGCTTGGCACCGGCCACCTCCTCGCGCCAGGCGACCAGCCGCGGGCAGGCCCGGCAGTCGGCGATGCGCCGGTCGAGGAGGGGAAGGCCGCTGGCATCCATCACTCCACCGTAGGCGCAGGCGGGGTCGCGCTCGTCACGGGGGCGAGATCCGCGCGGACCTGTCCGGGCCCGCTCTCCGCCGGGCTCAGACGCCGGTGACGCGCACGGCCCGTGCGTCGCTCCGGCGCAGCCAGAGCAGGGCCCCCGCCAGCAGTACGGCGCCCGTCAGCAGCCAGGGCAGGGGGCCCGGGCGCAACACCCCGACGGCCAGGCCGGTGAGCGCGCCGACCAGTTGCTGGGCGAGGGACTGGACGGACAGGGCGGTGGCGCGGCCCGGGCCGGCGACCCGGCGGTGCAGCAGCTCGTTCTCGTTCGGGGCCGCCGCGCCGAGACCGAGGTAGACCAGTCCGAAGCCGACGGCCGCGAGGGTCGTGGCCGCGGGGTGGACGGAGGACGCGGTGGCCCCGAGCAGCAGCAGGCCGCCCGCTCCGGCCGCGAGAGCGACCAGCACGGCTCGTTCGCCGCTGCCCGCGAGCCGGGCGGTGAGCGGCGCGAAGTGGCTGCCGACACCGGAGCAGACGAAGCCCGCGCAGGACAGTGCGGCGTAGACCATCGCTCCGGAGCCGGTCGCGCCGGTCAGTGCGGTGGTACGGCCCGGTACGAGCAGTTCGATGGCCGCCAGGGCGCTTCCGGCGGCCGCGGCGCAGAGCAGGATCCTGCGGACCATCGCGTCCCGTCCGCCCAGCCGCAGCCCGTCCAGCACCGTGACGGGGACGCCGCGCAGCACCGAACGCAGGGTCGCCGGCGGTCGCGGGGGCTCCCGCAGTGCGGTCAGCACGTAGGCGACGAAGGCGATTCTCAGCGCGGCTCCCAGCAACAGGGGAACGGACAGGGGCAGCACCGCCCCGTCCGTCGCCTCGCTCAGCCGGGCACCCAGGTCGGGTCCCAGGCCGAGCAGCCAGGGCAGGGCACCGCCGAGCAGCATGCCGGCCGCGAGCGCGGCGGAGGTCGCGGAGCCGCCCCGGGCCAGGCCTGAGCGCAGTTCGGTGTCCGGGCCGGAACACGCCTGGACGGTGTCGACGTACCAGGCCTCGGCGGTACCGCTTGCCAGGGCCCGGGCCGCACCCATGAGCACCATGCCGGCGGTGAGCGGCCAGGCGGTGGTGCCGAGGCCGACCAGCGCTAAGGCGACCACGTTGAGTGCGCCGGCCGCGGCCAGGACCGGCCGGCGCCCGAGGACGTCGGAGAGCCCTCCCGTGGGCAGCTCCAGCACGGCCACGGTCAGTGAGTGCGCGGCGAACAGCCCCGCGACCGCGGCGAGGGACATGCCGCGCTCGCTGAACAGCAGGACCATCGTGGCCATGCCCAGACCCGGCGGCAGCCAGAGGAGCGCACAGACGGTGACGTACCGGCGCCGAGCGGTCCGTTCCCCGGACGGCTCGGTCATGAGCCGCGTCACGGGGCGTTTCCGCTGTCGGGGTTCTCGGGGTGGGAACCCTTGAGGTCTTCGGGGTCGATGTCGGCGTGTTCGGCGTCGACGTCGGCGTGTTCGTGCGCGGCGAGCGGCAGTCCGGCGGCGAGGAACACGACCTGTGCGGCGCGTGGGTCGTCCGCGTCCCGGGCGGTCAGCTCCGCCAGCTTCCCGGCGACGGTGTCGAGGAGTTCGGTGAGCGACTCGGCCGTCAGCCGGGGCAGGAGGTCGCTGATCCCGGACGCCTCCACCCACTCCTGGCCGAGCCGTCCGGCGGCCATGTCCGCCTCGTGCCGGGCGAGGGATCTCTCCAGGTGCTCGATCTGCCGCCGCCGCGCCAGGCTGACGAAGGCCCGGCCCGCGGCGGTGGACTCCATCGTCTCGTTGCTCCAGGACGTGAGGGTATGGAGTGCCCGCCAGCGCCGCTCCCGGCCGTCGCGGTGCTCGGCCTCGGCGATGAACGCGTACTTCGCCAGCACCCGCAGGTGATAGCTGGCCGACGCCGACGACTCCCCCGTCCGCGCTGCCAGCTCACTCGCCGTGGCGGGCCCGTCCTGCCGCAGCAGCCCGAGCAGTTGGATCCGCAGGGGGTGGGTGAGCGCCTTCAGGGCGGCGGTGTCGTGCTCGGGATCGAGTACGCGCTTGTGCTCGTCACTGTCCATGCCGCGAGATTAGGCAGCCGGACCCACTCGGCAAAAGAGTTTTTGCAAAACTTGTTTGGCAGAGTTGCCTCGGGGGGCGATATTCCGCCCGGCAGCACGACGCGGAGGACTAAGGTCGGGGACATGGCTTCTCAAGGTGCGCAGTACGACAGGGCGGACGGGACCGACGCAACGGCGCCCGAGTCCCCCGAGCCGGTCGGCACCTCCGCGGGAGACGACACCAAGCCCGTGGACCCGAAGGTCGCCGCGGCGATCGCCGCGGCCGAGGCCGCGGGCCCGCAGGGCGGTACGACCGTCCGCGTCGACAGCTGGATCTGGGCCGTACGCCTCGTCAAAACCCGTTCCATGGGAGCCACCGCCTGCCGGGGCGGCCACGTGCGGGTCAACGGCGAGCGTGTGAAGCCCGCACACGGCGTCCGCGTCGGTGACGAAGTACGTCTCCGGCACGAGGGCCGCGAGCGGGTCGTCGTCGTCACGCGGCTGATCCGCAAGCGGGTCGGGGCCCCTGTCGCCACCCAGTGCTACGTCGACAACTCCCCGCCTCCCCCGCCCCGCGAGGCCGTCGCCCCCGCCGGCATCCGCGATCGCGGCGCGGGCCGCCCGACGAAGCGCGACCGCCGTGAACTGGAACGCCTCCGCGGCCTGGGCGGCCCCGGCCCGGCCCCCGGTCCTGGTGCCGGCCCCGACTTCGGTGAACCGAAGCCCTGAACCGAAGCCCTGAGCCGGAGCCCTGAGCCGGAGCGGCACGCCGGCGCCCGCGCCCGGAACGGGCCTCTCGGCCCTCCCGGAAGCGGCCGGAGTCGCACCCGACACGGTCAGGCCTGTCGCTTCAGCAGTCGCACCAGGTCGGCGTTGTGACTCCGCCTCGCCCAGGCGATCAGGGCGAGCGGCACGATCAGGATGAGCGGCGTCGCCGCGTACTGCCCGTCGAAGACGGTGACCTGGACGACGAACGCGCCCACCATCAGCGCGCCCAGCGCCATCGCCGCCACCGACTGGAGCACCGGGATCAACAGGGCGGCCCCTCCTGCCAGTTCGAGCACACCGATGGTGTACATCCCGGCACTGCCCCAGCCCAGCTCATCGAAGGACTCGACGGCCGACGCGTGCGCGATGAGCTTGGGCAGGGCGCTCGCGATCACGTAGAAGAGGGCCAGCAGGACCTGGAGACCGCGCAGCGCTATCCGGGCCCGCCGCCCGCGAGCGGTCGCGGACTCGGCGACGACGACACCGGCCGGGGCGGAGGCGGTGGGCGCGGTGGTGGGAGCGGTGGTCTCTGACATGGAGGTCTCCTGGGGCAAGTGGTCCGTGATGCTGTCGTTGGGGTAGACCGGCTCATGGCGCCGAACTCATCGCGCCCCAGGCGATTTCCGCACGATTCGTTCGCCGCCGCCGTCCCTCAGGGGCTGAGCTGCCGGAGTCTCTCCGCCGGATACGAGGTCTTCCTGCTCTCCCTCTGGAGGGTGCGGTAGAAGTTCGTCATCACTGCCGCGACCGGCGCGTGCCGAGTGAGGATCTTCGTGATCCCGGGTGGTGTCCCGGTGGGCCGCCGGCCTTGGGCCAACGCCCGTATCCGTGCCTCTCGCGCGTCCCCGTCGTCCGCGTACAGGGCGGTGACCAGCCAGTTCACCAGCCAGCTGGCCGTGTAGCAGCGGTCGTAGGCGCTGTGCCGGTGGAAGAAGTCGGCCTCGGCGCGCGTCAGGTCGAAACGGTCGGACAGGGCGAGGCCGTAGTCGGCGAAGTACAGGCGCCGGCCGTCGGTCAGGATGTTCTCGAAGTGAGCGTCGAAGTGGAGCAGCCCACGGCTGTTCATGAAGGCTGTGCCGGCCGCCAGCTCCTCCTCCACCAGGGAGCACGCCCGGTCGAGAGCCTCGCCACCGGCTCGCGCCTGGTCGGTGAGCCACGTGTGCAGAGTGTGGGGGATGTACTCCAGGAACAGCGCGACGCCGGCCGAGGACTGGTGCAGCGCCTCGACGCGCCGGCGTACCTCCACGCTGCCGTCCCAGTAGGCCACCATCCGCTCCACGTCCGCGAGTTCCTCCGACAACGTGGGCGCCTCGCCCGGCAGCACCCGCCAGTGGTACATCAGGGGGAAGCCTTGATGCTGCCCGGAGAGCACCCAGTTCGTGGTCATGGTGTGGACGGCGACCTCCCGCCACGTCCCGAACCCGGGCCCGCCGATGCCGTACTGGCAGATGGCCGGCAGCCCGAACAGGTTGGCCGTGGACCGCAGGTGTTCCGGCCGCCGCTCCAGGTCCGTCAGGGGCACCTGTTTCACGAAGACCGGTGTTCCGGCCACGTCCAGCCGGGCCGACTTCCCTCCGATGCCGGTGCCCAGCGGTACGGCGGTGTCCAGCAGTGCGCGCAGTTCGGCGTCCCCGCACAACGCGAGGTGTGTCGAGACAGAGTCGTAGGCGGTCAGACGTCCTCGCCCGGTCATTCCCACCCCCTCGCCCCGGCTAGTCCCTCGGCACCGTCCTCACCCACACACGGTCAGGCGTCAGATACCGGTCCACCGTCAGACCCGCCTCCTCCAGCGCCTCCTCGAACTGCTCCCTGGTCAGGGGGCGCGCCCGGAACGTCTGGGTCCAGACCGCGTCCGGGAACTCGTACTCCGCCCGCACCGAGTTGACCCCGGCGCCGACCGGCTCCGACGACGCGATCCGCACGGTGAAGCCGCTGGGGTCCTCGCGCTCGCGCGGCACGTCGTCGTGGTAGTCCTCGCCCTCCCGCTGGATCAGTACGCAGCCGGTCTCCGAGACATGGCGTGCGCAGGTGCGCAGTATGCCGCGCCGCACCTCGACGTCTCCCGCGTGCACGAGGAACGACGCGAGCAGCACCACGTCGAACCTCTCGCCCAGGTCCAGCTCCTCGATCGGGCGGCATATCGTCCGCGCGCCGCGCACGCGCTCCAGCATCGGGGCGGACTCGTCCACCGCCGTGACCGTGAAGCCGCGCTCCAGCAGGGCGTGGGTCATGCGTCCGACTCCGCTGCCGAGCTCCAGGATGCGCGCGCCCTCGGGGGCCGCGGCGGCGATGACATCCGGTTCGTCCCCGACGGGCAGCCGTGAGTAGAGCTCCACCGCGCAGCCGTCCGGGGTGATGGTCCCCGGCCCCGTCCCCTCGTACCCCTCACGCATTTTCATCTCCATGTCCGTCCAACGGGCCACATCCGCACGCCCGTTCCCGTGACAGCCTTCTTCACCCGACCGAGTGAACGGGGCAGCGAGCGCCAGGAGTTGAGGACCATGGATGGCTACAGCGGAAACCAGCCGTGCCCGATGTGCCAGTGACGGCCCGCCCGCAGAGGGTCCGCCAGCGCCCGCTCCACCGACGTGCGCCTCGGCAGACCGGCCACCGGCAGGTCCGGGACTTCGAAGACGAAGCGGACGGGCTTCGGCGACGCGCGAGCATCGAGCGGCACCTCCACCCCGAACTCTCCGATGTCCCGTACCAGCTCCTCGACGCACTCCGCCAGGAGTCTCACGGCCTCGGCGTCCGCGACGAGGTCCGTCGCAGGGCGACCAGGTCGTTGATGTCTGCGGCACCGCCAGGTCGAGCAGGAGCTCGGGCCGTGTGCCGGCGTCCGGCAGCATGCGCGGCTCCCCCTGTCGACCTTGGTGAACACACGCCACGAAGAGTACGTTGCAAGCAGGAGTGGTGATCGAAGGATGCGTACAGGCAATGAACCGCGGACCGCGCGCAGTGCCCTGCGGGCGCGCTTCTGGCTGAGTGTGTGGGGGCTGGTCTGGGCGCTCGTCGGGACGGTGGCGTTCGCGCTCGCCGGGCGGACCGGGTGGGCCATCGCCTGCGGTGTGCTGCTGCTGATCGTCACGATCGACCTGGCCGTCGTCCTGCGGCGCATCCGTCAGGGTCCGCACTACCAGCCGGGCCCCGGCATCCCGCCCTACCGGCCGCCGGACCGACGCCCCTGAAGCAGACGGGCGCGGCCGCTCACGAGTCGAAGCGCGCCGCCTTCACGAACTCCGGATTCGGGTCGAGCGCGGCCGCCAGCCGGAAGTGGCGCTTCGCCTGGTCGGGGCGGCCCTGGCGCTCATAGGTACGGGCGAGCGCGAAGTGCGCGAAGGCGTTGTCCGGCTCCCGCTCCAGGACGATCTGGAACTCGAGTTCCGCCGGCCTCAGCTGCGCCGCCGCGAAGAAGGCACGCGCCCGCAGCAGCCGCGCCGCGGTGTTCTCCGGGTGCGTGGCGATGACCCCGTCGAGCAGCTTCACCGCGCCCCGCGGGTCCCGCGCCGCGAGCAGTTGCTCGGCGGCACGGAAGTCGATGACATGCGTCTCCGGGCTGGGTCCGGTCGAACCGCTGGTCTCGGGCACGGCAGAGTCCTTCCCTCACTCGACGGGTTCAACGCCCCCACGGGGTGCCGCTATTCCGCGGGAGACGGCCGGGGCGCCTGCGCCCTGCGCACCAGGTCGGCCCACACGTCCTTCACGCGCTGCTCCAGCTGCTCCAGCGGGACGTCGTTGTCGATCAGGATGTCCGCGATCTCCCGGCGCTGCTCGCGTGTCGCCTGGGCGGCCATCCGCGCGCGGGCGTCCTCCTCGGTCATGCCGCGCAGTCGGACGAGCCGGTCGAGCTGGGTCCCGGGAGCCGCGTCGACGACGATCACGAGGTCGTACAGCGGTGCCAGGCCGTTCTCCGTGAGGAGCGGGACGTCGTGGATCACGACCGCGTCCTCGGCGGCGGCTTCCTCGAGCTCGCGGGAGCGGGCGCCCACCAGGGGGTGCACGATCGAGTTGAGGGTCGCGAGTCTGTCCGCGTCGGCGAAGACGATGGCGCCGAGGCGGGGCCGGTCCAGGCTGCCGTCGGCGCCGAGGATCTCCTCCCCGAAGGCCTCGACGACCGAGGCGAGCCCCGGCGTCCCCGGTGCGACGACCTCCCGCGCGATGCGGTCCGCGTCGATCAGCACGGCCCCGCACGCGACGAGCAGCCGTGACACCTCACTCTTGCCGGCGCCGATGCCGCCGGTCAGGCCCACCTTCAGCATGTTCCGCAGCTTAGGCCCTGCCACTGACAGAGCCCTCGCCCAGGTCCACCGGGATCAGTTGTCGCCTTCTCGTTCCGCCAGGAACTTCTCGAACTCCTGGCCGATCTCGTCCGCCGACGGGATGTCCACCGGCTCGGCGAGCATGTTGCCCCGGGTCTCGGCGCCCGCGACGGCGTCGTACTGGTGCTCCAGGCCGTCGATGAGCGCGGTGAGGTCCTCGTCGCCCTCGCGGATCTGCCGGTCGATCTCCGTCTGGGTGCGGTGGGCCTCCGAGCGCAGGGCGTGGGCGATGCCGGGCAGGACCAGTCCGGTCGCCGCCGTGATGGCCTCCAGGACCGTCAGGGCCGCGTCCGGGTACGGGGAGCGGGCGATGTAGTGCGGGACGTGGGCGGCGACACCCAGGACGTCGTGCCCGGCCTGGAGCAGGCGGTACTCGACGAGGGACTCGGCACTGCCGGGCACCTGCGCCTCCTCGAACGGACTGGGGTGGCCCGGGACGAGGTCGGTGCGGTTGCCGTGCGGGGTGAGGCCGACGGGCCGGGTGTGCGGGACGCCCATGGGGATGCCGTGGAAGTTCACGGAGAGACGGACGCCGAGCCGCTCCACGATCTGCTTCACGGCGGCGGCGAAGCGTTCCCACTCCACATCCGGCTCGGGGCCGGACAGCAGCAGGAAGGGCGCGCCGGTCGCGTCCTGCACGAGCCGCACCTCGAGAGCGGGTTCCTCGTAGTCGCTCCAGCGGTCGCGCTTGAACGTCAGCAGCGGGCGGCGGGCGCGGTAGTCGACGAGCCGGTCGTGGTCGAAGCGGGCGACGACCTGGTGGGGCAGAGAGTCGAGCACCCGGTCGACGATCTGGTCGCCCGTCTCGCCCGCGTCGATGTATCCGTCGAAGTGGTAGAGCATGACAAGTCCGGCCGACTCCTGGGCGAGCGCCATGTCGACGACGGCCAGCCCCTTCGGCTCCCAGGCGTACAAATCCTGCGGATCAAGCACAGTGACCGCTCCTCCTCGTGTTCACACTCCACAACGCCGTTGCGGGCGTGGGCATTCCCCGGAGGAGGAGAACATTGATCTTGGCGGCTGGGGCAACGCCCCTCAGGGGGCGCGGGGAACTGCGTGACCAGCCCCCACCGGTCGGCAGCCGGACGACGGGCCCTGAAACACGCTGAAGGCCTGCACCTCGAAAGGTGCAGGCCTTCAGTCAGGAGCTACAGCTCAGCGGGCGTTCAGCTCTGCCCACCGGCCAGCTTCTCGCGAAGCGCGGCCAGCGCCTCGTCCGAGGCCAGCGCGCCGGAGTTGTCCGGACCCTCGGAGGAGTACGAACCGCCACCACCGGACGCGGCCGGAGCCGCACCCGCGGTGTCGACACCCTCGGCAGCGGCCTTCTCGTCCGCTTCGCGGGACTTGATGACCTGCGCCTGGTGCTGCTCGAAGCGCTGCTGCGCCTCGGCGTACTGGGTCTCCCACGCCTCGCGCTGGGTCTCGTAGCCCTCGAGCCAGTCGTTGGTCTCGGGGTCGAAGCCCTCGGGGTAGATGTAGTTGCCCTGGTCGTCGTACGACGCGGCCATGCCGTAGAGCGTCGGGTCGAACTCGACCGAGGCCGGGTCCGAACCGAAGGACTCGTTGGCCTGCTTCAGCGAGAGGCTGATGCGACGGCGCTCGAGGTCGATGTCGATGACCTTGACGAAGATCTCGTCGTTGACCTGGACGACCTGCTCCGGGATCTCCACGTGGCGCTCGGCCAGCTCGGAGATGTGGACCAGACCCTCGATGCCCTCGTCCACGCGGACGAACGCACCGAACGGAACCAGCTTCGTGACCTTGCCGGGCACGACCTGGCCGATCTGGTGGGTGCGGGCGAACTGCTGCCACGGGTCTTCCTGGGTCGCCTTCAGCGACAGGGAGACACGCTCGCGGTCCATGTCGACGTCGAGAACCTCGACGGTGACTTCCTGGCCGACCTCGACAACCTCGGAGGGGTGGTCGATGTGCTTCCAGGAGAGCTCGGAGACGTGAACCAGGCCGTCGACGCCACCCAGGTCCACGAAGGCGCCGAAGTTGACGATCGAGGAGACGACGCCGGAACGGACCTGACCCTTCTGGAGGGTCGTGAGGAACGTCTGGCGGACCTCGGACTGGGTCTGCTCCAGCCAGGCACGGCGGGACAGGACCACGTTGTTGCGGTTCTTGTCCAGCTCGATGATCTTGGCCTCGAGCTCCTTGCCCACGTAGGGCTGGAGGTCGCGAACGCGGCGCATCTCGACCAGGGAGGCCGGGAGGAAGCCACGGAGGCCGATGTCGAGGATGAGACCACCCTTGACGACCTCGATGACGGTACCGGTGACGATCCCGTCCTCTTCCTTGATCTTCTCGATGGTGCCCCAGGCACGCTCGTACTGAGCGCGCTTCTTCGAGAGGATCAGGCGGCCTTCCTTGTCCTCCTTCTGGAGAACAAGGGCCTCGATCTCGTCACCGACGGCGACGACCTCGTTGGGGTCGACGTCGTGCTTGATCGAGAGTTCGCGGCTCGGGATCACGCCTTCGGTCTTGTAACCGATGTCGAGCAGGACCTCGTCCCGGTCGACCTTCACGATGACGCCGTCGACGATGTCGCCGTCGTTGAAGTACTTGATCGTCTCGTCGATCGCGGCGAGGAAGGCTTCCTCGTTACCGATGTCGTTGACCGCTACCTGCGGGGTGGTTGCGGTGGTCTCGGTGCTGCTCGTCATGTGGGAAAGGGCTCCGGTACGGACATTGAGTCGTAGGTACTGCTACGCCGGGAGCCCGTTTCGCTCTGCAGAAGCCGGACAGCCAAGGAAGCGCCACACAGAAACGGTGGCGCCTCGAGAACCGAGGGGACATACATACAGATGCGAGCGCAACCTGCTACGTCTGAGGTGCGCAGGCCCGCAGCGCAACTTGTAGCATACGGGGGCAGCCGGGCAGGGTCAATGCGCGAAGCCGCCCACGCGGGGCGGATCGCCGCATACCCGGCACAAGTCCTGTCGTCCGAGGCCACGCTGGCCGTACGACGCCCCCTGTGTGACACCGCCGGGACCGGCTGGACGGAAGAGTACGACGAGGGAGCCGATCATCCAAGAGTCCGAAGCACCCGAACCCGAGGCCACCCGGCGTGATGCCGGGACCACGGAGAGCTCCCGCGCCAATCGTGGCTGGTGGGACCGCAACGCGGACGACTACCAGGTCGAGCACGGCACGTTCCTCGGCGACGACCGTTTCGTATGGGGCCCCGAGGGTCTGGACGAGGTGGAGGCCGAACTTCTCGGCCCGCCGGAGGAGCTGAAGGGCCGGGACGTCCTGGAGATCGGCGCCGGCGCCGCGCAGTGCTCCCGCTGGCTGACCGCCCAGGGCGCGCGCCCGGTGGCCCTGGACATCTCGCACCGGCAGTTGCAGCACGCGCTGCGCATCGGCGGTTCCTTCCCTCTGGTGTGCGCCGACGCCGGTGCGCTCCCCTTCGCGGACGGCTCGTTCGACCTGGCCTGCTCGGCGTACGGGGCGCTGCCCTTCGTCGCCGACCCGCGTCAGGTCCTGCACGAGGTGCGCCGGGTGCTGCGCCCCGGGGGCCGTCTCGTCTTCTCGGTGACGCATCCGATCCGCTGGGCCTTCCCGGACGAGCCGGGGCCGGCGGGGCTCTCGGTGTCGGCCTCGTACTTCGACCGCACTCCCTATGTCGAGCAGGACGACGAAGGGCAGGCGGTCTATGTCGAGCACCACCGCACGCTCGGCGACCGCGTCCGGGACGTCGTGGCGTCGGGCTTGCGTCTGGTCGACCTGGTGGAGCCGGAGTGGCCCGTCTGGAACACCTCCGAGTGGGGCGGCTGGTCGCCGTTGCGCGGGAACCTCATTCCGGGGACGGCGATCTTCGTGTGCGAGCGGGACTGATCCACGCGCGTGGCCCCTCTTCCCGGGCGTACGACACTGATGGCGTGATCCGTTACGACGCTCTGGACGCCCTGCCCGTACGCGCTGCCCTGCCTGCCCTGGCCGAAGCCCTGGAGGGGCACGGCACCGCCGTCCTCGTGGCGCCGCCCGGCACCGGCAAGACGACCCTGGTGCCGCCGACACTGGCGGGACTGCTCGGGGAGGGGCCCGAGCGGCGGGTGATCGTGGCCGAGCCGCGGCGGATCGCGGCCCGGGCCGCGGCGCGGCGGATGGCGTGGCTGCTGGGCGAGAAGCCCGGCGAGAGCGTCGGCTACACCGTGCGCGGGGAGCGGGTCGTCGGGCGGCACACGCGCGTGGAGGTCGTCACGACCGGTGTGCTCGTCCAGCGTCTGCAACGGGACCAGGAGCTGGCCGGTGCCGACGTGGTGGTGCTCGACGAGTGCCACGAGCGGCACCTGGACGCGGACACGGCGGCGGCCTTCCTCTGGGACGTGCGGCAGACCCTGCGCCCGGAGCTGCGGCTGGTGGCCGCCTCGGCGACGACCGACGCGCAGGGGTGGGCGCGGCTGCTGGGCGGGGCGCCGGTGGTCGAGGCGCAGGGGACGGCGTATCCGGTGGAGGCCGTGTGGGTGCCGCCGGTGCGGCCCGTGCGTCCGCCGCACGGGATGCGGGTGGATCCGGCGCTGCTGACGCATGTGGCGTCCGTGGTGCGGCGGGCGCTGGCCGAGCGGGACGGGGACGTGCTGTGTTTCCTGCCGGGCGTGGGCGAGATCGCCCGCGTCGCCGGGCAGCTCGGGGGGCTCGGTGACGTCGAGGTGCTCCAGGTGCACGGGCGGGCGCCGGCGGCCGTCCAGGACGCGGTACTGGTGCCCGGGCAGCGGCGGCGGGTCGTGCTGGCCACGTCCGTCGCGGAGTCGTCTGTGACGGTGCCCGGGGTGCGCGTGGTCGTGGACTCGGGGCTGGCGCGCGAGCCGCGGGTGGACCACGCGCGCGGGTTGAGCGCGCTGACGACGGTACGGGCGTCGCAGGCCGCGGGGCGGCAGCGGGCGGGGCGGGCCGGGCGTGAGGCACCGGGGGCGGTGTACCGCTGCTGGGCGGAGGCCGAGGACGCGCGTCTGCCGCGCTATCCGTCGCCGGAGATCAAGGTGGCCGACCTGACGGCGTTCGCGCTGCAGGTGGCGTGCTGGGGGGATCCGGACGCGTCCGGGCTGGCGCTGCTGGACGGGCCGCCGGGTGGGGCGATGGCGGCGGCGCGGAATGTGCTGACGGCGGTGGGGGCGGTGGACTCCGTCGGGCGCGCCACCGAGCGGGGAGTCCGGCTGAGCCGGCTGGGTTTGCATCCCCGGCTGGGGCGGGCGCTGCTGGACGGGTCCGGCTCGGTCGGGGTGGACAGGGCCGCTGAGGTCATCGCGCTGCTCAGTGAGGAGGCTCCGCGGGAGTACGGGGATGACCTGACGGGTGCCTTGCGTCGTGCTCGGCGTGGGGGCGACGCCTATGCCGGGCGGTGGCGGGCGGAAGTACGGCGGCTGCGGGCCGCCTCTCCGGGAGCCCCGGGCACTTCCCAGGGGCCGGAGAACCTCTCCGATGACCAGCAGGTGGGCCTCGTCGCCGCTCTGGCCTTTCCCGAGCGCGTCGCCAAGGCCGACGGAGGGTCGTATCTCATGGCGTCCGGGACCCGTGCCGAGGCCGGGGACGGGAGCGCGTTGCGCGGTTCACCCTGGATCGCCGTCGCCATGGCCGACCGGCCCGTCGGCAAGGGGCACGCGCGTGTGCGGCTCGGGGCTGTGATCGACGAGGAGACGGCCCGGCTCGCGGCCGGCGCCCTGCTGGAGGAGCGGGATGAGGTCGGGTGGGACGACGGGGACGTCGTGGCGCGGAGGGTGGAGCGGCTGGGGGCGGTGGAGCTGGCGGTGCGGGCGCTGAGGGACGCCGATCCCGGGCTCGTGCGCGACGCGTTGCTCGACGGGTTGCGGCGGGAGGGGTTCGGGCTGCTGCGGTGGTCGGCGGAGGCCGATGCCCTGCGGCAGCGGCTCGCGTTCCTGCGGCTGCATCTCGGTGCGCCCTGGCCGGACGTGTCCGACGACGCGCTCCACGCGCGCGTGGAGGAGTGGCTGGAGCCGGAGCTCGGCCGGGCGCGGCGGCGGGCCGATCTGGCACGGATCGATGCCGGGCAGGCGCTCGCCCGGCTGCTGCCCTGGGCCTCGGGAGTGGCGGGGCGGCTCGACGAGCTGGCCCCGGAGCAGATGACCGTGCCGAGCGGGTCGAGGATCCGGATCGACTACTCCCGGCCCGAGCAGCCCGTGCTGGCGGTGAAGTTGCAGGAGATGTTCGGGCTCCAGGAGTCGCCGCGGGTCGCCGGGGTGCCGCTGCTCGTGCATCTGCTGTCCCCGGCGGGCCGGCCGGCCGCTGTCACCGCCGATCTCGCCTCGTTCTGGCGGGAGGGCTACAAGGGTGTACGGGCGGAGCTGCGGGGCCGCTATCCGAAGCATCCGTGGCCCGAGGACCCGGCGGGCGCCGAGCCGACCCGGCACACCAACGCGCGGCTCAGGCGGTGACCGACGACGGTTCCTCGGCCGCCGTGGGTGCCGGGCCCGAGGGGCGGCGGCTGCGGGCCTCCAGGTACAGCGCGACGGCCAGCAGGAGGACGCCGAGGGTCAGAAAGCCCCAGGGCAGCCAGGACGTCATCAGCAGGACGAGCAGACGCTGGGACTTCACCAGGTCGACGGTGTGCGTGATGTAGTCCTCGCGCATCTTCACGTGGCCGGCGAACGCGGTCACCTTGTCACGGTCCCCGAGGAGGGCACCGCCGCGCAGTTCCTCCTGGTGGATCTCTTCTCCGTACACGGGAGCGCCTGTGAGGGGTTCGACCCAGAACTTGCGGACCGTGGTGTACCAGCGGGTCGTGCCGGTCCGGGCCACCGCCTCGGCGGTGAGGCCCTTCACGGGCAGGGTCTTCGGGATCTTCACCTTGGTCCAGGGGATGGTCTGCTCGAAGTAGTAGACCTCCAGGCCGCGGAAGTCCTCGGTGCCCTTGTACTCGATGGGCGCGGTGATGCGGGCCTGGGCGTCGAAGTACTCGTAGTCCCGTTTCTCCGTCAGGAAGGGCCACTTGAACTCGATACCCTGGCGGCGCACCGGGTCGCCGTCGACCGTCTCGCCGGTGGCGTGGACGGGTTCCTGGGTGTGGGCGTCGAAGATGTAGCGCTCGGGGATCTTGGAGACCATCTTGCCGTCGGGGCCGACGACGTAGGACAGGCCGTCCCAGACGACGACGTCCCGGCCGGCCGACTCCTCGATCCGCTCGGAGGCCTCCACGTCGCCCTTGAGGGTCTGGACGATGGTGACCTTGGAGACCTTCTTCGCCCGCATCGTGCCGTAGTCGAGGAGGGTGGCGTCCTTCGCCTCCAGGACCATGTCCTGGTACTGGTGCGCGGGGACCTTGGCCAGGCGCGGGAAGGCGTACCAGCGCAGCAGCGGGGACAGGGCCGCGAAGAACACGGCGAGGGCGAGCAGGACCAGGCCGGCCTTGCGGCGCATCTCGGCCTCCCTCCCGGGCGGGCGGTCAGGGGTGTGCGGGCACCGTCGTCAGCAGCGGCTTCGGGGACGTCTCCCCCGAGGGGGAGCCGAGGGCGGTCAGCGTCAGGACCACGGCGAACGCGACGGCGAGACCGGTGGCGGCGGCGACAAGGGCGCGCATACGAGCCTCCCCACGGGTCGTGACGGGCAGAACTGATGCTCCGTCAGGTTTCTCGGCACCGTAGCAACGCGCGGCGGAGATGAGAACACGTTGCACACACAACGACGCCCCTCCTTACAAGGAGGGGCGTCGTCTGTCGTACCGGAGAGCTACGCGCTCGGGCTGGCCGACGGGCTCGGCGAGGACGTCTCGGCCGCCGCCACGGTCAGTTCGACGGTGAGCGTCGCTCCGCCGGCCGTGGTGATGCGGAGCAGGAACGTGCCGGTCGTGTCGTCCGCGTACAGCTCGGGCAGCTTCAGCAGGCCCTTCGCGTCCGTCTTCAGGCCCGTGAGGGTGCGGACGGTCTTGCCGTCGGCGTCCTTGAAGTAGGGGCCCTTGTCGTTGGCAGCCGGGTCGTCCGCCGACTTGATCAGCGTGGCGGTGGCCGCGACACCGTCGGCGACGGCGCCCTGGTACGTGGCCTTCACCTCGACCTGGTTCGCGAACTCGCCGCCCGGGGCGCAGGTCAGCGCGGCGTCACCGGTGCGGGCGAGGGCGTCGGCGGCCCGCTCGGTGACGGTGGCCTTGTAGTCGAGGCCCGGGACGGCACGACCCACCACGGTGGCGCGGACGGTGACGGCGCCGGTCTTCTCCCCCGCCTGCAGGGCGGGCGCCACGGCCACGCCGGAGCTGTTGGTGGCGACCGTGGCCACGCTCTCACCGCCGGTGAAGGTGGTGTCCGTGTCGCCGAGGATCGTGAAGCGGACCCTGACCTTGGCGACGGCCTTGCCTGCCTCGGTCTCGGCGCGCGTGCTGATCCGCCGGCTGAACGCGTCGCCGGCCATCGCGGTGAGCTTGGCGGTTCCGGCGTCCTCCAGGTGGTCCACCGTGTCGGTGGGGGTGGGGGGCGTCGTGGGCGGCGTGGACGGCGTACCGGGCGGGGTCGTGGGTGGAGTGGTGGGCGGCTTCGGGGTGGTCGGAGCGCCGCCGGGCTTCTCGGGCTTGGGGCCGGGCTTCGGCGTCGAGCCGCCCGGAACGGTCGTGCCGGGTGTGGTGGGTGTCGGGCTCGCGCCCGCGCCGTCGTCGCTGCGGTTGTCGGGCAGCGTGCCGGTGCCGTCCGGGACCTCGTGCGTGCCCTTGCGGTAGTACTCCAGCCACCTCATGACGAGGTTCAAATAGTCCCGCGAGTTGTTGTAGCTGAGGATCGCCCGGTCGAGGTCGCCCTGGTCGGACAGGTCCCAGTTGTTGCGGCACAGGTAGTGGCCCGCGGCGAGCGCGGCGTCGTAGATGTTGTTGGGGTCCTTCTTGCCGTCGTCGTTGCCGTCGCGGCCGGCCCAGGCCCAGGTGGAGGGGATGAACTGCATGGGGCCGACGGCCTGGTCGTACGAGCTGTTGCCGTCGTACGCGCCGTCGTCGGTGTCCTTGATGAGGGCGAAGCCGTTGCCGTCGAGCTGCGGGCCCAGGATCCGCTTGATGGTGGTGCCGTCGGCCTTGACCTGGCCGCCACGAGCCTGTCCCGACTCCACCCGGCCGATGGCGGCGAGGAGTTGCCAGGGCAGGTTGCAGCCGGGCTTGGCCTCGCGGAGCGAAGCCTCGGCCTTCTTGTAGGCGTCGAGGACGGTCGCGGGGATACCGGCTTCCGTGGTGCCCGTGCCGCCCGGGCCGGGGCCCGTGGACGGTGACGGGTTCGGGCTCTTGAGCGGGGGCAGGTCCGTGTAGTACGGCGAGTTGCCGGTGGCACTGCCGTCGGAGGCACTCGCTTCGGGTGAGGAGGTGGCGTCGGCAGCGGCCTGTCCGCCGTGGTCGTTCACGCCCGGAGCCTGGGAGGCGGACAGGGCCGCGACCGCTACCGCGGCCACGGCGGTGGTCGCCGCCCCCTTGCACAGCCTCCTGCCGAATTGCGCCGCCATAGAGTGAACCCCTCCCGTGGACGCCCGAGCGCCCGGTCTACGTCTGCAGTGTTCGCCCTGTTGTGACGATCCAACCGCCCGAGGGGTTGCCCTCCGACGGCCACAACTCTGTTCTCTTGCGTGCTCTGCTCTTTACCGCGTTCACGTGGTCGACGCACTCCCCGCGCGGCGACTCTGGCGACCCTACGACAACTTCCTTTGCTCGGGCACCCGTTCGTGACCGTTTTTCACCAGTTGGTCATATGTGCTCGTGACGTCGTCGACGGAGCCGTATCCCGCATACTGGGCCACTGACCGCCGGGCACCCCGGGCCTGGTGCAACGACCGTCGCGAGGAGCCGAGTTGCCGTTCACGTTGAGCCATGCGGCAGCCGTACTGCCCGCCGTACGCGCCGACGGCACCGGCCGGGGCTCGCTGGTGCCCGCCGTGCTCGTGGCAGGTTCCTTCGCGCCCGACATGACCTATTACGCGGCGAGTGTGCTGTCCGGGGCGATGGAGTTCGGTGACGTCACACACGCGTTCCCGGGTGTCTTCACGGTCGATGTGCTCATCGCCTGGGCACTGGTGGGGCTGTGGCTGCTGGTGCGTGAGCCGCTCGTGGCGTTGCTGCCGCGGGCCCGGCAGGGGCGGGTGGCGGCCCTGCTGCGGTGCGGGGCCCCACGCGCGCGGGTGCGGCCGTCGCTGGTGGCGTGGTGGTACGTGTCCGCGGTGCTCGGTGCGTCGACCCATGTGGTGTGGGACGCGTTCACGCATCTCGACCAGTGGGGGATGCGGGTGTTTCCGGCGCTGGGCCGGGAGGTGGCGGGCTCGCCGCTGTACTGGTACCTGCAGTACGGCGGTTCGGCGGTGGCCACGGTCGTGATCGCCGTGTTCGTGGCGCACGCGCTGCGGCGGGCGCCCGAGCGCGAGCCGGTGGGAGTCCCCGTGCTCGCCGTAGGAGACCGGTGGGCGGCCGCCGCCGTGATCTGCGGCTTCGCGCTGGTGGGGGCGGTGCAGCGGGCGTCGCGCTGGTGGGCGTACTGGGGCTCGGCGGCGAAGCCGTGGGAGATCATCCCGACGGTGTGCTTCGGCGCGGGCGCGGGACTCGTCCCGGCGCTGCTGCTCTACGCCGTGGCAGTCAGGGTGTGGCGTCCGGTTCCGGCCCCCGCCGGTCCTGCCCCTGCCGCCGATGCGGAGCCGAGCCGCCCGGCCGCCCGCTGAGGACACTGTCCGTCGTCGTGATGTACACGCTGATGGTGGTGTGCGCGGGGTGCGGGCGCGGGAGCAGGGTGAGGACGAGGGTCAGGTAGTCGTGGGCCAGTCGGGCCCAGGGGCGGGAGGGTTTGCCCGGAATTTCTGGGGTGCCGGAGAGCCGGGCCTCGGCAGGTGGGCGGCCGGTGGCGACGTGCGGACCGGTGCCGGTCGGCGTGGCGTCGGCGCCGATGAGGCCGGTGAGGGCGGCCGGCGCCTCGCTGCCGGCGAGGGCAGGAGCGGCGGCCAGGCCACCAGCGCCGCCGGGGAGAGCAGGAGCGACAGTCGGGTCGCCGGTGTCGGCGGCGGGCCGCCGTCCGCGGGCGGTCAGGCGCTGCCGGAGGTCCGCCGTCGCGTGGCGCAGGGCCGTGGAGAAGGTGACGGGGACGCGAACCGTACTCGCGGCGGCCTCGAATGCCGGGACCGGCGGTAGTGCCACGCCTGGTGCCGTGCGGCTGAGGAGCGTGCGTATACCCATGCCCCGCATCTTTGCGACCGCCGGGAGGGGAGGCGCCTTCTCGGGGGCCACGAGAGTGACATTTTTCCGCGGGGCCGGGGCCGGGGCCCGGGGCGGCTGGGCCCCGGGGCGCCCCGGGGGCCCTGGCTCGGGCGGAGCCTTGCGTCTCGGCTCAGGCGGACGCCCAGGGCCTCGGCTCAGCAGGACGGGCTGGGTGTGTACTCTCCGCGCACCCCGGCCCCATCACGCCCGAGCTCCGACGGAGGGGACCGCAGGGCCCCGGCTCAAGCAGGCCCACGGCCGGCGCCCGTCGGACCTCGCCCCGGCCAGGGCCCCAGTGCTTCTGCCGGGACGGGACCCCAGTGGCCCGGCCGGGGCAGGGCCCGGGCTGCGTGGGCGTACTCCCCCGCCCACGCCGGTCCCACCCCGCCCGAGCTCCGACGGAGGAAACCGCAGCGCCCCGGCTCAAGCAGGCCCACGGCCGGCGCCCGTCGGACCTCGCCCCGGCCAGGGCCCCAGTGCTTCTGCCGGGACGGGACCCCAGTGGCCCGGCCGAGTCAGGGCCCGGGCTGCGTGGGCGTACTCCCCGCCCACGCCGGTCCCACCCCGCCCGTCGGACCTCGCCCGGGCCGCCGGGCAGCGGGCTAGTGGGCCGCCGACTCCCAGTCCGGGCCCGCGCCCACCGAGACGCCCAGCGGGACGCGGAGCTGGACGGCGTTCGCCATCTCCCGGCGGACCAGTTCCTCGGCGGCGGCCCGCTCTCCGGGGGCGATCTCCAGCACGATTTCGTCGTGGACCTGGAGAAGCATGCGGGAGGCGAGGCCGGCGTCCTTCAGGGCGTCGTCGACCTTGAGCATGGCGATCTTGACGATGTCGGCCGCCGTGCCCTGGATGGGCGCGTTGAGGGCCATCCGCTCGGCGGCCTCGCGGCGCTGGCGGTTGTCGCTGTTGAGGTCGGGGAGGTAGCGGCGGCGTCCGAAGAGCGTCGCCGTGTAGCCCGTTGCCCGGGCCTCGTCGACGGCCCGGCGCAGATAGTCCCGTACGCCGCCGAACCGCTCGAAGTACGCGTCCATCAGGGCGCGGGCCTCCGCCGCCTCGACGTTCAGCTGCTGGGAGAGGCCGAAGGCGGACAGTCCGTAGGCCAGGCCGTACGACATGGCCTTGATCTTGCGGCGCATCTCGGCGTCGACCGCGGTCGGCTCTACCGCGAACACCTGGGAGGCGGCCGTGGTGTGCAGGTCCTCGCCCGAGGTGAACGCCTCGATCAGGCCCGCGTCCTCGGAGAGGTGCGCCATCACGCGCAGCTCGATCTGGCTGTAGTCGGCCGTCATCAGCGACTCGAAGCCCTCGCCGACGACGAAGCCCCGGCGGATGGCGCGGCCCTCGTCGGTGCGGACCGGGATGTTCTGCAGGTTCGGGTCGGTCGAGGACAGGCGGCCCGTCGCGGCGACGGTCTGGTTGTACGTCGTGTGGATCCGGCCGTCCGCGGCGATCGTCTTGATCAGGCCCTCGACGGTCACGCGGAGCTTGGCCTGCTCGCGGTGGCGGAGCATGATCACCGGGAGCTCGTTGTCCGTCTGGCCGGCGAGCCAGGCGAGGGCGTCGGCGTCCGTGGTGTAGCCGGTCTTGGTCCGCTTGGTCTTGGGCAGGGCCAGCTCGCCGAAGAGGACTTCCTGGAGCTGCTTGGGGGAGCCCAGGTTGAACTCGTGTCCGGCCGCCGCGTGGGCCTCCTTGACCGCCTGCTGGACGGCGCCGGCGAACATCTGCTCCATGGCCTCCAGGTGGGGCCGGTCGGCCGCGATGCCGTGCCGCTCCAGGCGGGCGAGCAGCGCGGACGTGGGCAGCTCCATGTCGCGCAGCAGGTCGGCGGCGCCGACCTCCTCCAGGCGGCTCTCGAAGACCTGGCCCAGGTCGAGGACGGCCCGGGCCTGGATCATCAGGGCCTCGGCCTCGGCGCCCTCGTCCGCGCCGAAGGCGAGCTGGCCGTCGGCCGCGGCGGCCGGGGTCAGCTCGCGGTGCAGGTACTCCAGGGACAGTGCGTCCAGGTCGAAGGAGCGGCGGCCCGGCTTGACCAGGTAGGCGGCGAGCGCGGTGTCCATGCGCACGCCCTCGACGCTCCAGCCGTGCTCGGCGAAGACGCGCATGGCGCCCTTGGCGTTGTGGAAGACCTTGGGCCGGCCGGCGTCGGCGAGCCAGGCCGCGAATGCCTTCTCGTCGGCCTCGTCCAGCTCGGCGGGGTCGAACCAGGCGGCCGGCCCGCCGGGCGCGGCGAGGGCGACCTCGGCGACCGAGCCGGTGCCGAGCGCCCAGGTGTCGACCGTGGCGATGCCGAGGGGCTGTGTACCGTGCTCGGTGAGCCAGGCGGACAGCTCGCCGGTGCCGAGCACCGCGCCGTCCAGCTGGACGCCCTCGGTGCTGACCGGGGTGGTCTCGGCCTCCTCGGCGCCGGGGTCGACGGCGAAGAGCCGCTCGCGCAGCGAGGGGTTCCTGATCTCCAGGGTGTCCAGGATCATCGCGACGGCCTTGCGGTCGTAGGCCGCGCGCTCCAGTTCGGTGACACCCTTGGGGAGCTCGACCCGGCGCTCCAGCTCGGTGAGCCGACGGTTGAGCTTGACGGATTCGAGGTGGTCGCGGAGGTTCTGGCCGGCCTTGCCCTTGACCTCTTCGACGCGCTCGACGAGTTCGGCGAAGGAGCCGAACTGGTTGATCCACTTCGCGGCGGTCTTCTCACCGACGCCGGGGATGCCGGGGAGGTTGTCGGACGGGTCGCCGCGCAGGGCCGCGAAGTCGGGGTACTGCGCGGGCGTCAACCCGTACTTCTCGAATACCTTCTCCGGGGTGAAGCGGGTCAGCTCGGAGACGCCCTTGGTCGGGTACAGCACCGTGGTGTGCTCGCTGACCAGCTGGAACGAGTCGCGGTCGCCGGTGACGATCAGCACGTCGAAGCCCTCGGCCTCGGCCTGGGTGGCGAGCGTGGCGATGACGTCGTCCGCCTCGAAGCCGTCCACCGCGAAGCGCTGGGCGCCCATCGCGTCCAGCAGCTCGCCGATCAGCTCGACCTGACCCTTGAACTCGTCCGGGGTCTTGGAGCGGTTCGCCTTGTACTCCGTGAACTCCTGGGAGCGCCAGGTCTTGCGGGAGACGTCGAAGGCGACCGCGAAGTGCGTGGGCGCCTCGTCGCGCAGCGTGTTGGCCAGCATCGACGCGAAGCCGTAGATCGCGTTCGTCGGCTGGCCCGTCGCGGTGGTGAAGTTCTCCGCGGGCAGCGCGAAGAACGCACGGTAGGCCAGCGAGTGCCCGTCCATGAGCATCAGTCGCGGCCGGCTGCCGCCGGAGGTCTGGTCGGTCGTCTTCGATGCTGTCTCTGCCACGCCCCCGATCCTGCCACGCCCCACTGACACTCGGCCCCGGCCCCACGGAGGTGCCCGGGTGGGCGGGCCCCGCGGGGACACCGCACAGGCCCTTGCCTCCCCGGCCCGCCCTCACCCGCTGTCACCACCGCGTGCGAGGATCGGAGACGTACCTCACAGCGCAGTCGAAGGGGAGTGTGCGATGGCGTCGAAGCCGCCCAAGAGCGATCCGGTTCAGGACGCGCCGCAGGTCGCCGAGCCGAAGCACGCGGCCGCGGGGCTCCCGGCGATCGGGCACACGCTGCGGATCGCCCAGCAGCAGATGGGTGTGAAGCGCACCGCGCTGACGCTGCTGAGCGTGAACCAGAAGGACGGCTTCGACTGCCCTGGCTGCGCCTGGCCGGAGCCGGAACACCGGCACAAGGCGGAGTTCTGCGAGAACGGCGCGAAGGCCGTGGCCGAGGAGGCCACCCTGCGCCGGGTCACGCCCGAGTTCTTCGCCGCGCACCCGGTCGCCGACCTGGCGGGCCGCAGCGGCTACTGGCTGGGCCAGCAGGGCCGGCTCACCCACCCCATGTTCCTGCCCGAGGGGGGCACGCACTACGAGCCGGTCACCTGGGAGCGCGCCTTCGACATCATCGGCGAGGAGATCGCCGCGCTCACCTCCCCGGACGAGGCCGTCTTCTACACCTCCGGCCGCACCAGCAACGAGGCCGCGTTCCTCTACCAGCTGTTCGCCCGCGAGTTCGGCACGAACAACCTCCCCGACTGCTCGAACATGTGCCACGAGTCGTCCGGTTCGGCCCTGTCGGAGACGATCGGCATCGGCAAGGGCAGCGTCCTGCTGGAGGATCTCTACCAGGCCGACCTGATCATCGTCGCCGGGCAGAACCCCGGGACGAACCACCCGCGCATGCTGTCGGCGCTGGAGAAGGCCAAGGCCAACGGCGCGCGGGTCATCAGCGTCAACCCGCTGCCCGAGGCGGGCCTGGAGCGGTTCAAGAACCCACAGACACCGCAGGGCATGGTCAAGGGCGCCGCGCTCACCGATCTGTTCCTGCAGATCCGCATCGGCGGCGACCAGGCCCTGTTCCGCCTCCTGAACAAGCTGATCCTTCAGACGGACGGCGCGGTCGACGAGGCGTTCGTGCGGGAGCACACGCACGGCTACGAGGAGTTCGCCGAGGCCGCCCGCGCCGCCGACCGGGACGAGACGCTCACCGCGACCGGCCTGAGCCAGGAGGACATCGAGAAGGCCCTCCGCATGGTCCTGGCCTCCGAACGCACCATCGTGTGCTGGGCGATGGGCCTCACCCAGCACAAGCACTCCGTCCCCACGATCAGGGAAGTCGTCAACTTCCTGCTGTTGCGCGGCAACATCGGCCGCCCGGGCGCGGGCGTGTGCCCGGTGCGGGGGCATTCGAACGTGCAGGGCGACCGCACGATGGGCATCTTCGAGCGGCCCGCCCCGGCGTTCCTGGACGCCTTGGAGAAGGAGTTCGGCTTCGCGCCCCCGCGCGAGCACGGCTTTGACGTCGTGCGCGCCATCCGCGCCCTGCGTGACGGCGAGGCGAAGGTCTTCTTCGCGATGGGCGGCAACTTCGTCTCGGCGTCGCCCGACACGGACGTCACCGAGGCGGCCATGCGCCGGGCCAGGCTGACCGTGCACGTGTCGACGAAGCTGAACCGCTCGCACGCGGTCACGGGCGCGCGGGCCCTGATCCTGCCGACGCTCGGCCGCACCGAGCGTGATCTGCAGGGCAGCGGCGAGCAGTTCGTGACGGTCGAGGACTCGATGGGCATGGTGCACGCCTCCCGGGGCCGCCTGGAGCCCGCGAGCCGGCACCTGCTGTCGGAGCCGGCCATCGTCAGCCGTCTGGCCCGCCGCGTGCTCGGCGAGAACAGCCGCACGCCGTGGGAGGAGTTCGAGAAGGACTACGCGACGATCCGGGACCGTATCGCGCGCGTGATCCCGGGCTTCGAGGACTTCAACGCGCGCGTGGCGCGCCCCGGTGGCTTCGCGCTCCCCCACGCCCCGCGCGACGAGCGCCGCTTCCCCACGGCCACCGGCAAGGCCAACTTCACGGCCGCGCCCGTGGAGTACCCGCAGCTGCCCGAGGGCCGTCTGCTGCTGCAGACGCTGCGCTCGCACGACCAGTACAACACCACGATCTACGGCCTCGACGACCGTTACCGGGGCATCAGGAACGGCCGCCGGGTGGTGCTGGTCAACCCCGAGGACGCGCGGACCCTGAAGCTGGCGGACGGCGTCTACGTCGACCTGGTGGGCGAGTGGAAGGACGGGGTGGAGCGCCGGGCGCCCGGTTTCCGCGTCGTGCACTACCCGACGGCCCGGGGCTGCGCGGCCGCGTACTACCCGGAGACCAACGTGCTGGTGCCGCTGGATGCCACGGCGGACACCAGTAACACCCCGGCCAGCAAGTCCGTGGTGGTGCGTCTGGAACAATCGGCGACCGACTGAGCGTTCGCTCAGTGACAGAGGCAGCCGAGTGACGAGGACGAACGGAGCCGGGCCCGATGGGTGAGCAGCAGCATGTGAAGTTCCCGCAAGAGGTCATCGACGAGTACGCCGCGCTCGGCGTGGACCTCCTGGCCCTGTTCT
This sequence comes from Streptomyces hawaiiensis, assembly GCF_004803895.1. Lineage (NCBI taxonomy): Bacteria > Bacillati > Actinomycetota > Actinomycetes > Kitasatosporales > Streptomycetaceae > Streptomyces > Streptomyces hawaiiensis. Next base: position 2,306,459 of record NZ_CP021978.1, read on the forward strand.
CCGCGGGCCACCTCGGGAACCGGATGGGCGTCCAGATCTCCGAGGCGTCGGCGGACCGGGTCGTCGGGACGATGCCGGTGGAGGGCAACACCCAGCCCTACGGACTGCTGCACGGCGGGGCCTCCGCGGTGCTGGCCGAGACCCTCGGCTCGATCGGCTCGATGCTGCACGGCGGCAGCTCCAAGATCGCCGTGGGCGTCGACCTGAACTGCACCCATCACCGCGGCGTGCGTTCCGGGCTGGTCACCGGTGTGGCCACGCCCGTGCACCGGGGGCGGTCGACCGCCACATACGACATCGTCATCACGGACGAAAACGACAAAAGGGTGTGCACGGCCCGGCTGACCTGCCTCCTGCGCGACGTGAATCCGGGCGACGAGGAACTCATCCGCGCCGCGAACTGAGCGACGTAGGGAAAACCCTGGAGAGGCGGACGCGCTCTTGTCGCGACCGCCCTCCGGGCATTTCACTGGCGCCCCACCCCCACAGGAGAAGACCCGTCCCACCCGCAGAAGGGTTTCTCTTGACCTCCGTACGCGCCTTCGCCGTCACCGCGGCGGCCTGTGCCACCGTGCTCGCCACCGCGCTGCCCTCCTCCGCCATCAACTCCTACAACGCCGCACCCGCCCCCGAACGCACCGAGGTCGGCGCACTCGTGGCCACCTGGGACGACGACGGCGACCCCACGACCCCCGACCGGGCCGACTGGGTCTGCTCCGGCACCATGATCGACGCGGACACCTTCCTGACCGCCGCGCACTGCACCTCGGACTGGCCCGACAACGTGCGGTTCTACGTCTCCCTCGACCAGGACGTGCAGTTGGGGCTCGACGCGGCGGCGAAGAAGTACCCCGGCGACCCGGCCGCGCAGGCCGCCGCCGTCGCCGTCCCGGGCACCGCCCACAGCCACCCCGGCTACCCGGGGCCCGCCTCCGACACCCACGACATCGCGGTGATCCAGCTGCCCGCCGCACAGGTCAAGGCCCGCTGGAGCTTCACCCCCGCGACCCTGCCCACCGCCGACCAGCTCGGCAGACTCGGCCCGCAGGGCCTGAACGACACCGACTGGCTCGTCGCCGGATACGGCACCCAGGAGGCCGTCAACGGCCCCGGCGGCCAGACCCACCCCGGCGGCGGCGTCCGGATGAAGGCACCCGTCACCTTCAACGCCCTCAACGACTCGTGGGCCCGGCTTGCGATGACCGCACCCCAGGGCAACGGAGGCGCCTGCTACGGCGACTCGGGCGGCCCCAACTTCGCCGTGATCGGCGGCAGGAGCATCCTCGCCGCCACCACCATCACCGGCGACACCCCCTGCTACGCGACCAACGTGACGTACCGCCTGGATACCCCCGGCGCCCGCGCGTTCCTCTCACCGTTCGTGAAGCTGCCGTAACCCGTACCACCGTCACCCTCACCGGCGTCACCCGCACCGACGGCCACCGGCCGCACGGCACGGCCGACCGCCCCGCCGCATCGCGCACCCGCGAAGCGGCGGGGCACCGGCCCCGTTCGAACCGGCCAACTCGACGGACACGAAATAGAAGCCCTCATCCAGGCACCCCCCACCCGGCCGGCACCGCCCGCGTCGCCCGGCACCCCCCGCGGAGCACCGCGGAAATCGCCGATTCCGATGGCCCGGCGCTGCCCCCGCACGCCCGCCATCCACTTCTCTCCACGTAACGCTCCGTAACGCGCGCGCAATACAACGCCACACATTCATCCTCGGCCGCGCCCACGCCCGGGGGCCTTTCTGATCTCTTCCGGCCCGCAAGCGGCCCGGGCACCGCACGATCCCAGCCATGGCCAACCGGAAGTGCGCGTTCTCAGAATGCGGACCTCGACGAAAATCCACCAAACCCGCCGAGAGGGCCCGCCGCCGAGACCGGGCATCCACCGCGTCATAACAAGAAAGTCACAAGCCAGCCCACGCCGCTGACCCTGCCCTTACCCCGGGCTTAGAGTCACGGCCAGTCACCGCCTCCATCGGGAGTTCGGTACCAGCGCGGCACTCACCCCCCGACCAGGGCGGGGCCTGCCTGTGAAAGGACTGATTGTGCGACAGCGTTCCTTGGTGATTCTTACCTCCGTTCTCACGACCGGAGCTCTGACTCTCACCGCCTGCGGCTCCCGAGACGACAGCGGTGACAAGGGCGGAGACAACGGGAGCGGCACCACGCTCACCATCGGCGTCGACGCCCCCCTCTCCGGTGAGAACTCCACCACCGGCCTCGGCATCCAGTACGGCGCCCAGATAGCCGTCGACGACGCCAACAAGAACAACTGGGTCCCGGGCGTGAAGTTCAAGCTCAAGGCCCTCGACGACAAGGCGCAGCCCGCCACCGGCCAGTCCAACGCCACCAACATCGTCGGCGACAAGACCGCCGTCGGCGCCGTCGGCCCGCTGAACTCCGGCGTCGCCCAGACGATGCAGCAGGTCTTCGCCTCGGCCGACATGGTCCAGATCTCCCCGGCGAACACCGCCCCCGAGCTGACCCAGGGCAAGAACTGGCAGACGGACAAGAAGCGTCCGTTCAAGACGTACTTCCGCACCGCCACCACCGACGAACTCCAGGGCAGCTTCGCGGCCGGGTACGCCTACAACGGCCTCAAGAAGAAGAAGGCCTTCGTCGTCGACGACAAGCAGACCTACGGCGCCGGCCTCGCGAAAATCTTCAACGAGCAGTACAAGAAGCTCGGCGGCAAGGTCGTCGGCACCGACCACGTCAACACCGGCGACAAGGACTTCGGTTCCCTCGTCACCAAGATCAAGAACTCCGGTGCCGACCTGCTCTACTACGGCGGCCAGTACGACGAGTCCGCGCTGATCACCAAGCAGCTCAAGGACGCCGGCGTCAAGATCCCGCTGTTCGGCGGCGACGGCATGTTCGCCACCACCTACATCGAGGCCGCCGGCAAGTCCTCCGAGGGCGACCTCGCCACCGCCATCGGCGTCCCCGCCGACACCCTGCCCGCCGCCAAGACCTTCATCCAGACGTACAAGGACAAGGGTTACAAGGGCGACTACGGCGCCTACGGTGCCTACGCCTACGACGCCACCACCGCCATCATCAAGGCCGTCAAGGCCGCGGCCGACGCCAACGGCGGCAAGGTGCCCACCGACATCAACGACCTGCGCTCCAAGGTCGTCGACGGTGTCCAGAAGTCCGACTTCGAAGGCCTCACCGGCAAGATCTCCTTCGACGAGTACGGCGACACCACCAACAAGCAGCTGACGGTCTACCAGGTCGAGAAGGGTGCCTGGAAGGACGTGGAGACCGGCACCGCCGACCTGCAGTAGTCCGGCCCGCCACAACGCCCCACCACGGGCCGCGCGGAAGGGGACCCCGACCGCGCGGCCCGTTTCCACACCCCCACACAGCACGCGACCACGCACACATCCAGTGCACACGACCACCAGCGACATGGAGGCCATGCGGTGAACACCCTGCCGCAGCAGCTGGCCAACGGGCTGCTTCTAGGCTCGATGTACGGGCTGATCGCCATCGGCTACACGATGGTGTACGGCATCGTCCAGCTCATCAACTTCGCGCACGGCGAGATCTTCATGACCGGGGCCTTCGGCGCCCTCACGGTCTACTTCTACATCCTCCCCGACGGCACCTCGATGGCCCTCGCCGTACCCCTCATGCTCCTCGGCGGAGCCCTCGTGGCCATCCTCATAGCCGTCGGAGCGGAACGGTTCGCCTACCGACCACTGCGCGGAGCACCACGCCTGGCACCACTCATCACCGCCATCGGCCTCTCCCTGGCCCTCCAGGAGGTCGTGCGCAACTTCTACCCCGGCGCCGACCGCGCCCGCGCCTTCCCCGGCCTCGACACCACCCACGACATCGGCTCCGTCACCATCAAGGACGCCGACATCTTCCTCATCCTCGCCGCCATCGGCTGCATGGCCGCCCTCGCCTTCTTCGTGCGCCGCAGCCGCACCGGCCGCGCCATGCAGGCCACCGCGCAGGACCCCGACACGGCGCAGCTGATGGGCATCGACACCAACCGCATCATCGTCATCGCCTTCGCCATCGGCGGCTTCTTCGCCGCCGTCGCCGCCGTCGCCTACGGACTCAAGTACGGCAACGTCGACTACCGCATGGGCTTCCTCATGGGCCTCAAGGCCTTCACCGCGGCCGTCCTCGGCGGCATCGGCAACATCTACGGCGCCATGCTCGGCGGCGTCGTCCTCGGTGTCGCCGAGACCCTCGCCTCCGCCTACATCGACGAGATCCCCGGCATGCAGCAGCTCGGCGGCCAGAGCTGGGCCAACGTCTGGGCCTTCGGCCTCCTCATCCTCGTGCTCCTCTTCAGGCCACAGGGCCTGCTCGGCGAGCGCGTCGCGGACAGGGCGTGATCACATGACCGAGACGACCAAGACCCCAGTCCCGGACGCCGTCCCCACCCCGACGCCCGCACCGCGCGGTCTCATACCACTGCCCACCGCGGCCGCCCGCGCCCTGCTGCTCGCCGGCGGCATCGCCACCGCCGCCTCCGCGTACCTCGCCTGGACCTGGACCGCGGAATTCCCCGGCGACCTCACCTTCAACGGCTACCCCGGCGGCCTGCAGTGGCTGACCTTCACCGCCGGCGTCCTCACCGCATTGTTCGCCCTCGCCTCCTACGGCGTCCGCGGCCTCGGCTGGCTGCTGCCCGCCCGCAACAACGCGCCGCTCGCCCTCACCGCCCTCGGCGGCTTCGCCGTCACCTGGTTCACCGTCATCGCCATCAGCACCAAGCTCGGCGGCGTCGTCAACCTCGAACCCGGTGGCTGGATCGCGGCCATAGCCTCCCTGCTGCCCGTCATCGGCGCCTTCGCCCTCCCCCAGGAGCGCACCGGCACCGCCGGCACCAAGGAGGCCCTCAAGGCCTACATCGCCAAACCCGACCGCATCCCCGCCCCCCAGGCCACCGCACCCTGGATCCAGCGGGCCGTCATCACCGTCGTCACCATCATCGGCCTCGGCGTCTTCACCTACGGCATCGACACCGAGTACGGCGAACTCTTCGTCGGCTACCTCTTCGTCGTCACCTTCGCGATCTGGGCCCTGCACACCGCAGGCCTCCTCGACCGCTTCTCCGCACTCGTCGCCGGCAACCGCAGCTTCACCCTCGCCATGGGCTTCGCCGCGGCCATCGCCTTCCCCTTCACCCAGACCGACGACCACTACGCCAACATCGGCGTCAACATCCTGATCTTCGGGACCGTCGCCCTCGGCCTGAACATCGTCGTCGGCCTCGCCGGACTCCTCGACCTCGGATACGTCGCCTTCCTCGGCGTCGGCGCCTACACCGCCGCCCTCGTCTCCGGCTCCGAGTTCTCCACCATCTCCGGCTTCCACCTGCCCTTCTGGGCCTCCGCCCTGGCCGGCGCCGCCGCCTCCCTCGTCTTCGGCGTCCTCATCGGCGCCCCGACCCTGCGACTGCGCGGCGACTACCTCGCCATCGTCACCCTCGGCTTCGGAGAGATCTTCCGCATCGCCGTCAACAACATGGACGGCCAGTCCGGACCCGACGTCACCAACGGCCCCAACGGCATCCCCTCCATCCCCGACCTGAAGCTCCTCGGGTTCAACTTCGGCGAGGCGCACGACATCGGCGGCTTCACCCTCGGCCGGTTCGCCAACTACTACTTGCTGATGGTCCTCGTCATGGCCATCGTCGTCCTGGTCTACACGCGTGCAGCGGACTCCCGCATCGGCCGCTCCTGGATCGCCATCCGCGAGGACGAGACCGCCGCCACCGCCATGGGCATCAACGGCTTCCGCGTCAAACTCGTCGCCTTCGCCCTCGGCGCCGCCCTCGCCGGCCTCGCCGGCACCGTCAGCGCCCACGTCACCTACAGCGTCGTCCCGACGCCGTACCAGTTCGCCGGCTCCACCCCGCCCAACTCCGCGTTCCTCCTGGCCGCGGTCGTCCTCGGCGGCATGGGCACGGTCGCAGGACCCCTCCTCGGCGCAGCCCTGCTCTACCTCCTCCCCGAGAAGCTCGTCTTCCTCCAGGAGAAGTCACTCCTCGCCTTCGGCATCGCGCTCATCCTCCTGATGCGCTTCCGCCCCGAAGGCATCATCGCCAACCGCCGGCGCCAGCTCGAATTCCACGAGACCGGCCAACTCGACGTACCCAAACAGACCACGCTGACCGACGAACCGGCCGTCACCAAGGCGGGGGCGTAACCACGATGACCACACAGCCCACACCTGTACTCGAAGCACGCGGCGTCACCATGCGCTTCGGCGGCCTCACCGCCGTACGCTCCGTCGACTTCACCGTCAACGCAGGCGAGATCGTCGGACTCATCGGCCCCAACGGCGCCGGCAAGACCACCTTCTTCAACTGCCTGACCGGCCTCTACGTCCCCACCGAGGGCACCGTCTCCTACAAGGGCACGGTCCTGCCGCCGAAGCCCCACCTGGTCACCCAGGCAGGCATCGCCCGCACCTTCCAGAACATCCGCCTGTTCGCCAACATGACGGTCCTGGAAAACGTCCTCGTCGGACGCCACACGCGGACCAAGGAAGGCCTCTGGTCAGCCCTCCTGCGCGGCCCCGGCTTCAAGAAGGCCGAACGCGCCAGCGAAGAACGCGCCATGGAACTCCTCGAGTTCATCGGCCTCGCCCACAAGCGTGACCACCTCGCACGGAACCTCCCCTACGGCGAACAGCGCAAGCTGGAGATCGCCCGCGCCATGGCCTCCGACCCCGGCCTGCTCCTGCTCGACGAACCCACCGCCGGCATGAACCCCCAAGAGACCAGGGCCGCCGAGGAACTCGTCTTCGCCATCCGCGACAAGGGCATCGCCGTCCTCCTCATCGAGCACGACATGCGCTTCGTCTTCAACCTCAGCGACCGCGTCGCCGTCCTCGTCCAGGGCGAAAAGCTCGTCGAAGGCACCCCCGACGTCGTCCAGGCCGACGAACGCGTCGTCGCCGCCTACCTCGGCGAACCCTTCGAAGGCGACCCCGGAGAAGCCGAAGCCGCCGAGGTCGAGGCCGCCGAAGCCGCCGCCGACGCGACCAGCACCACCAGCAGCACCAAGGGAGAAGCCAAGTGACCGCACTCCTCGAGGTCGAAGACCTCCGGGTCTCCTACGGCAAGATCGAAGCCGTCAAAGGCATCTCCTTCAGCGTCGAAGCAGGCCAGGTCGTCACCCTCATCGGCACCAACGGCGCCGGCAAGACAACCACCCTGCGCACACTGTCCGGCCTGCTGAAGCCCACCTCCGGGAAGATCCTCTTCGACGGCAAACCCCTCAACGGCATCGCCGCCCACAAGATCGTCGCCCTCGGCCTCGCCCACTCCCCCGAAGGCCGGCACATCTTCCCCCGCCTCACCATCGCCGAGAACCTCCAGCTCGGAGCGTTCCTCCGCAAGGACAAAGAAGGCATCGAAAAGGACATCCAGCGCGCCTACGACCTCTTCCCCATCCTCGGGGAACGCAGGAAGCAGGCAGCAGGCACCTTGTCGGGCGGCGAACAGCAGATGCTCGCCATGGGCCGCGCCCTCATGTCCCAGCCCAAGCTCCTCATGCTCGACGAGCCCTCCATGGGACTCTCCCCGATCATGATGCAGAAGATCATGGCGACCATCTCGGAGCTGAAGTCCCAGGGCACGACGATCCTCCTCGTCGAACAGAACGCCCAGGCCGCCCTCTCCCTCGCCGACCAGGGCCACGTCATGGAGGTCGGCAACATCGTCCTCTCCGGAACCGGGCAGGACCTGCTCCACGACGAGTCGGTACGCAAGGCATACCTGGGCGAGGACTGACGTCCCACCCCGTACGCCGAGAGGCCCGCTCCCCTTCAGTTCAGAAGGGAAGCGGGCCTCTCGCGTCGAGCTCTCAGCCCTTGTCGGCCTTCTTCTCGTCGGCGTCCTGAATGACCGCCTCCGCAACCTGCTGCATCGACATCCGACGGTCCATCGACGTCTTCTGGATCCACCGGAAAGCCGCCGGCTCCGACAGCCCGTACTCCGTCTGCAGAATCGACTTCGCCCGGTCCACCAGCTTCCGCGTCTCCAGCCGCAGCGTGAGGTCGGCGACCTCCTTCTCCAGCTCCTTCAGCTCCGTGAACCGCGAGACAGCCATCTCGATCGCCGGCACGACGTCCGTCTTGCTGAACGGCTTCACGAGATACGCCATCGCACCCGCGTCCCGAGCCCGCTCCACCAGATCACGCTGCGAGAACGCGGTCAGCATCAGCACCGGCGCGATGCTCTCCTCCGCGATCTTCTCCGCCGCGGAGATACCGTCCATCTTCGGCATCTTCACATCGAGAATGACGAGATCGGGCCGGTGCTCACGAGCCAGCTCCACCGCCTGCTCACCATCACCGGCCTCACCGACGACGGTGTACCCCTCCTCCTCCAGCATCTCTTTCAGATCGAGCCGGATCAGCGCCTCGTCCTCGGCGATGACGACCCGCGTCGTCAACGGAGGCACGTGCGACTTGTCCTCTTCAGGCACGTCAACAGGCTGGGGCGACTCGGGGGCACTCACGTGGGCTCCTTGGTAGGGGCAGGCCGGTACTGCTCCCAAGAGCGTACCTAGCTGCGGTAAGGTGGGGGCACGGCGGGTGGCTGCCCGCCTTTGTTTTGCAGGAAGCCCCGGTAGTCCAGCGGAAGAGACACGGTGCTCAAACCACCGACAGCGTGGGTTCGAATCCCACCCGGGGCACTTTTCCTTTGATTCCAAGGTCACTCTGAAGCGGATGTCCACGTTCTCGTGAACATCCGTTTTTTGCTGCGTGTCGCCATGGCCACACTCGCACAGTGGCCTCATGTACGACGTCAGCACACGCAAGCGAGCACTCGCACTGATGACCCAGGGCCGCAGCCTGAACTCGGTGAGCCGTGAGACGGGCATCTCACGGGCCGCGATCCGCTCCTGGCAGGACCGCCTCGAACCGCTGCCCCGAATGGCGCCTCCGACCCCGGGGCCGCCCGCCGACGAGTGCGCGTACGCTTACCTGCTAGGCCTATATCTCGGAGATGGTTGCATCAGCGGCCACCCTCGCAGCACCGGCTATTACCTGAGAATCGCGTGCGCGAACTCATGGCCCGGTCTGATCGAAGCATGCGAGATTGCCATGCGCGCCATCAACCCGACTGGGTGCGCCTCTCGCACTCAGGCGCAGGGATACGTCTCAGTGGTCAGCTACAGCAGGCACTGGCCGCACTTCTTCCCCCAGCACGGGCCGGGCAAGAAGCACGAACGCCGTATCGTCCTCGAACCCTGGCAACAAGTCATCGTCGACGCCTATCCCTGGGAGTTCATCCGCGGACTCATCCACTCCGACGGCTGCCGAATCACCAACTGGACGACCCGAACCGTTGCCGGTGAGCAGAAGCGCTACGAATATCCCCGGTACTTCCTCACCAACCTCTCGCCCGACATCATCCGCCTCTTCACCACCACGCTCGACTACGTGGGCGTCGAGTGGAAGCAGGCGAACGCGCGGAACATCTCCGTCGCCCGCAAAGCCTCAGTCGCTCTCATGGACGCCCACGTCGGTCCCAAGTACTGACCTGGTTACTCCGCGATGTGGTGGACCCGGACCATGTTCGTCGAGCCGGAGACGCCGGGCGGGGAGCCTGCCGTGATGACGACCATGTCGCCCTTCTCGCAGCGGCCGGAGCGCAGCAGTAGCTCGTCGACCTGGTCGACCATCGCGTCCGTGGAGTCCACGCACGGGCCGAGGAAGGTCTCGACGCCCCATGTCAGGGCGAGCTGTGAGCGGGTGGCCTGGTCGGGGGTGAAGGCGAGGAGGGGGATCGGGGAGCGGTAGCGGGAGAGGCGGCGGGCGGTGTCGCCGGACTGAGTGAAGGCGACGAGGAATTTCGCGCCGAGGAAGTCTCCGATTTCTGCGGCAGCCCGGGCCACCGCGCCGCCCTGGGTGCGGGGCTTGTTGCGTTCGGTCAGGGGCGGGAGGCCCTTCGCCAGGATGTCTTCCTCCGCCGCTTCGACGATGCGGGCCATGGTGCGGACGGTTTCGACGGGGTGTTTGCCGACGCTGGTCTCGCCGGAGAGCATCACCGCGTCGGTGCCGTCGATGACGGCGTTGGCGACGTCCGACGCCTCCGCGCGTGTCGGGCGGGCGTTGTCGATCATGGAGTCGAGCATTTGCGTGGCGACAATGACCGGTTTGGCATTGCGTTTGGCCAGTTTGATGGCGCGCTTTTGGACGATCGGCACCTGCTCCAGGGGCATTTCGACGCCGAGGTCTCCGCGGGCGACCATGATGCCGTCGAAGGCGGCGACGATGTCGTCGATGTTTTCGACGGCCTGTGGTTTTTCGACTTTGGCGATGACGGGGAGGCGGCGGCCTTCCTCGTCCATGATGCGGTGGACGTCCTGGATGTCGCGGCCGGTGCGGACGAAGGAGAGGGCGATGACGTCGAAGCCGGTGCGCAGGGCCCAGCGGAGGTCGTCTTCGTCCTTTTTGGAGAGGGCGGGGACGGAGACGGCGACGCCGGGGAGGTTGAGGCCTTTGTGGTCGGAGATGACGCCGCCCTCGATGACCTCGGTGTGGACGCGGGGGCCGTCCACCGAGGTGACTTCGAGGCAGACCTTGCCGTCGTCGATGAGGATGCGTTCGCCGGTGGTGACGTCGGTGGCGAGGCCGGCGTAGGTGGTGCCGCAGGTCTGGCCGTCGCCTTCGGCGCCGTCTTCGACGGTGATGGTGAAGGTGTCGCCGCGTTCAAGGAGTACGGGGCCTTCGGTGAAGTGGCCGAGTCTGATTTTCGGGCCTTGGAGGTCGGCGAGGAGGCCGACGCTGCGGCCGGTTTCGTCTGCGGCTTTGCGGACCCGGTGGTAGCGCTCCTCGTGTTCGGCGTGGTCGCCGTGGCTGAGGTTGAAGCGGGCTACGTCCATTCCGGCGTCGACCAGGTTTTTGATCTGGTCGTACGAGTCGGTGGCGGGTCCAAGGGTGCAGACGATTTTTGCTCGGCGCATGGAACGAGCCTATGAGTTACCGACTGGTAGTGAATTGGTCGGGTGTGACCACTCAACAGACTTTGGGTGAAGTGTTATTGCCAAGTGTTGAATTGTGCGGCCGGGTGCTCCGATGAGCACCCGGGGGAATTCGGTCGCGCTTTCGGGAAATCGCCCGGTGGGGATTACAGCTGTGGCGGCACCATGGTGAAGCGGGCGTTGATCTGGGCGTGGACGCGCTGGCGCTGGGGTTCGAGGTCGAGGGGGGCGGGGGTGTCCTCGGCGTTGCCGGCGAAGGCGGCGGAGCGCATGCGGCCGGGGGCCTGGGGGTAGGCCGGCGGGGCGCTTTCGGCGCCGATGTCGGCGAGTTCGACGAGGGCGGAGAGGCTGGTGCCGAGGGCTTCGGCGTATTCGCGGGCGCGTTGGACGGCTTCGCGTACGGCCTTCTTCCTGGCCTCGCGGTGGGCGGGTGAGTCGGGGCGCAGGGCCCACCAGGGGCCGTCGACGTGGGTGAGTTCGAGGTCGGCGAGGCGGGTGGTGAGTTCGCCGAGGGCCGTGAAGTCGGTGAGTTCGGCGGTGACGCGGACGTTGCCGTGGTAGGTGCGGACGCGTTCGCCGCGGCCGTGTTTGGTGAGTTCGGGGGTGATGGAGAAGGCGCCGGTCTCCAGGCGTTCGACGGCGTCGCCGTAGGACTTGACGAGGTCGAGGACGCCGGCGTTGCGGCGGGTGAGGTCGTCGAGGGCGGAGCGGCGGTCGCGGCCGCGGGCGGCGACGGTGATGCCGATGCGGGCGATCTCGGGGTCGACTTCGAGGCGGGCTTCGCCGCGGACGGCGATGCGGGGGGCCTCTGGTGTGCCGTAGGGGACGGCGGGCTGGGAGGCGTCTGGGGTGGCCGCGGTCATACGTCCCACTCTGTCATGTCTGGGCTGGTTGGGGGCTTGGGTTCCGGGAGGTCGAGTCATCAGATCGCAACCTGCCGGGTCTGTTGCGGCCGGTCGTGGGCGGGTCAGAATCTACGCGCGTTATCTACGCGCGTCGTTCCACAGATTCCGCGAGGAGCCAGACATGCCGTTGAACCGCCGGAAGTTCCTGGAGAAGTCCGCTGTGACCGGGGCGGGGGTGGCGCTGGCCGGTGCGGTCGCAGCGCCGGGTGCGCAGGCGGCGGAGGCGGAGCGGGGTGCGAAGCGGTACGCGTTCACCGTGCTGGGGACGACGGACCTGCATGGCAACGTCTTCAACTGGGACTACTTCACGGACAAGGAGTTCGACGACAAGGACCACAACGACATCGGTCTCGCCAAGGTGTCGACCCTGGTGAACCAGGTCCGCGAGGAGAAGGGCCGCCGCAACACGCTGCTGATCGACGCGGGCGACACCATCCAGGGCACGCAGTTGTCGTACTACTACGCCAAGGTGGACCCGATCACGGCCAAGGGCGGTCCGGTGCATCCGATGGCGCAGGCGATGAACGCCATGGGCTATGACGCGGCGGCGCTCGGCAACCACGAGTTCAACTACGGCATTCCGGTGCTGCGGAAGTTCGAGCAGCAGTGCCGTTTCCCGCTGCTGGGTGCGAACGCGCTGGACGCGAAGACGCTGCGGCCGGCGTTCGCGCCGTACAGCATGCACCGGCTGCGTACGCCGCACGGGCGGGATGTGAAGGTGGCGGTGCTGGGGCTGACCAACCCGGGTATCGCGATCTGGGACAAGGCGAACGTGCAGGGGAAGATGACGTTCCCGGGTCTGGAGGAGCAGGCGGCGAAGTGGGTGCCGAAGCTGCGGTCGATGGGCGCGGACGTGGTGATCGTGTCGGCGCACAGTGGTTCGTCGGGGACGTCGTCCTACGGTGACCAGTTGCCGTACGTCGAGAACGCGGCGGGTCTGGTGGCCGAGCAGGTGCCGGGGATCGACGCGATCCTGGTCGGGCACGCGCACACGGAGATCCCGGAGTACTTCGTCACGAACAAGGCGACCGGTCAGCAGGTCTTGTTGTCGGAGCCGCTGAAGTGGGGGCAGCGGCTGACGGTGTTCGACTTCGAGCTGGTCTGGGAGAAGGGCTGCTGGAAGGTCGAGAAGGTGGGGGCGAAGGTCCTGAACTCCAACGCGGTGGAGGAGGACCCGAAGATCGTCGGGTTGCTGTCGGACGAGCACGAGAAGGTCGTGGCGTACGTCAACCAGGTGATCGGCACGAACGCGGCGGAGATGACGTCGGCGGAGGCGCCGTACAAGGACGTGCCGATCATCGATCTGATCAACCACATCCAGGCGGACACGGTGAAGCAGGCGCTGGCGGGCACGGAGCACGCGGCGCTGCCGGTGCTGTCGCAGGCGGCGTGCTTCTCGCGCAGTGCCCGGATTCCGGCGGGTGAGGTGACGATCCGGGACGTGGCGGGTCTGTACGTTTTCGAGAACACGCTGGAGGCGCGTCTGATGACGGGTGCGCAGATGAAGGCGTATCTGGAGTTCTCGGCGAACTACTTCGTGCAGACGGCGCCGGGCGCCCCGGTGGATCCGGCGAAGCTGACGAACGCGAACGGCACGCCGGACTACAACTACGACGTGGTGAGCGGTCTGACGTACGAGATCGACATCGCGAGGCCGGCCGGGTCGCGGGTGGCGGATGTGCGGTTCGAGGGGCAGCCGCTCGCGGACGACGCGCAGTTCGTGTTCGCGGTGAACAACTACCGGGCCAACGGCGGCGGGAACTTCCCGCATGTCGCCGCGGCCCAGTTGCTGTGGTCGAACTCGGACGAGATCCGCAACACCATGATCGCCTGGGTGAAGGCGAAGGGGGCGATCGACCCGGCCGGGTTCGCCTCGGTGGACTGGAAGCTGACGCGCGAGGGCACGCCCGTCTTCTGAGCCGCGCTGTTCGTCACCTTCGGTCGTCGACGAGGGGGGTCAGTGCCGGTGCCTCGCGGGGCGGCGGGACGTGGCCCCGCTGGGTGAGGCCGAAGGTGGTGAAGGCGGTGCGGGCAGGGAGAGCGTAGGCCTCCCTGCCCGTCAGGGAGTTGAGGGTGATCGCGCTGCGCCAGGCGGCGAGGCCCAGGTCGGGGGCGCCGACGCCGTGGGTGTGGGTCTCGGCGTTCTGGACGTACACGGTGCCGGTGACGGACGGGTCGAGGACGAGCCGGTACTCCTCGTCGACACGCGGCCGTTCCCGGTTGTCGCGGCGCATGTAGGGGTCGAGGCCGGAGAGGATCCGGTCGAGGGGGCGTTCGCGGTAGCCGGTGGCGAGGACGACGGCGTCGGTGGTGAGGCGGGAGCGGCTGTCCTGCCGGCCGTGTTCGAGGTGGAGTTCCACCTTGGTCGTGGCGACGCGGCCGGCGGTGCGGACGCGGACGCCGGGGGTGAGGACGGCGTCGGGCCAGCCGCCGTGCAGGGTGCGGCGGTAGAGCTCGTCGTGGACGGCGGCGATGGTGGCGGCGTCGATGCCCTTGTGCAGCTGCCACTGGCCGTCGACGAGGCGGTCGCGGGTGGACTCGGGCAGGGCGTGGAAGTAGCGGGTGTGGTCGGGGGTGAAGTGTTCCAGGCCGAGCTTGGAGTACTCCATGGGTGCGAAGGCCTCGGTGCGGCCCAGCCAGTGCAGTTTCTCGCGTCCGGCCGGCCTGTTGCGGAGCAGGTCGAGGAAGATCTCGGCGCCGGACTGTCCGATGCCGACGACGGTGACGTGCTCGGCGGTGAGGAGGGCGGCGCGGTGGTCGAGGTAGTCGGCGGCGTGCAGGACGGGCACGCCGGGGGCTTCGACGAGGGGCTTGAGGGGGTCGGGGACGTAGGGTTCGGTGCCGATGCCGAGGACGACGTTTCGCGTGTAGGTCCGGCCGAGGGCCTCGGCTTCTCCGTCGGTGTCGAGTTGAGTGAAGTCGACTTCGAAGAGGTCGCGTTCGGGGTCCCAGCGGACGGCGTCGACCTGGTGGCCGAAGTGCAGGCCGGGGAGGTTTTCGCAGACCCAGCGGCAGTAGGCGTCGTACTCGGCGCGCTGGATGTGGAAGCGTTCGGCGAAGTAGAAGGGGAACAGCCGCTCGCGGGACCTGAGGTAGTTGAGGAAGGTCCAGGGGCTGGTGGGGTCGGCGAGGGAGACCAGGTCGGCGAGGAAGGGGACCTGGATGGTGGCGCCGTCGATGAGCAGGCCGGGGTGCCAGCCGAAGGCGGGGCGCTGGTCGTAGAAGACGGTGTCGAGGCCGCCGAGTGGGTGGGCGAGTGCGGCGAGGGAGAGGTTGGCGGGGCCGATGCCGATGCCGACGAGGTCGCGGGGGGCGTCGGGACGGGGGGTTTGCGCGGGGTTCATCGGGGGGTGTGTCCTTCCACGAGTGTCGCTCGGCTCGCTGCCGCGAGGTGCAGCAGGGCGGCCAGGTCGTCGGGCCCGGTGGCGGGGTTGAGGAGGGTGGCCTTGAGCCAGAGCCGGCCGTCGAGGCGGGCCCGGCCGAGGACGGCGCGGCCTTCGGTGAGCAGCGCGCGGCGTACGGCGGCCACGGTGGCGTCGGTGGCGTCGGTGGGCCGGAACAGCACGGTGCTGATGACGGGTGGGGCGTGCAGTTCGAAGCCGGGGTGCGCGTCGACGAGGTCGGCGAACTGCCGGGCGTGGGCGCAGACCTGGTCGACGAGCGCGCCGAAGCCGCTGCGTCCGAGGGTTTTGAGGGTGACGGCGATTTTGAGGACGTCGGGGCGGCGGGTGGTGCGCAGGGACCGGCCGAGCAGGTCGGGCAGTCCGGCCTGGGTGTCGTCGTCGGCGTTGAGGTAGTCGGCGTGCTGCCGCAGGGCGGCGAGATCGTGGGTGTCGCGGACGGCGAGGAGGCCGGCGGCGACCGGCTGCCAGCCGAGTTTGTGCAGGTCGAGGGTGACGGTGTCGGCGGTGTCGAGGCCGGCGAGCATGTTCCGGTGCCGGTCGCTGAAGAGGAGGCCTCCGCCGTAGGCGGCGTCGACGTGGAGCCGGGCGCCGTGGGCGGTGCAGCGGGCGGCGATCTCGTCCAGCGGGTCGATGTGTCCGGCGTCGGTGGTGCCGGCGGTGGCGGCGACGAGCAGCGGGCCGGTCAGGCCGGTGAGGGCCCGGTCGAGCGCGTCGGGGTCGAGCCTCCCGCCGGGGGCGGGTACGACGACGGGTTCGGGCAGCCCGAGCAGCCAGGCGGCGCGGGGCAGCGAGTGGTGGGCGTTGGTCCCACACACGAGCCGGACGTTTGCGCCGTGGGTCTCCCGGGCGAGGAGGAGGGCGAGCTGGTTGGCTTCGGTGCCGCCGGTGGTGATGAGGGAGTCGGGTTTTCCGGGCCCGCCGCTGCCGTGGATCTCGCGGGCCAGTGCTCCCGCGACCAGCTTCTCCAGTTCTGACGCTCCGGGTGCCTGGTCCCAGGAGTCCAGGGAGGGGTTGAGGGCGGAGGCGGCGAGGTCGGCTGCGGCGGCGACGGCGAGTGGGGGGCAGTGGAGGTGGGCGGCGCACAGGGGGTGGGCCGGGTCGGCGGCGGTTTCGGCGAAGGCGTGGACCAGGGTGTGGACGGCGTGCGGGTCGCCCCGATCGGGGAGGACGTCTCCCACGGCCGCTCGCATCCGGGCCGCGACCGCCTCCGGGCCGCCCGCCGGCAGCGGCCCGCCCCGTGCCCGGGCACCGGTGTCCAGCGCTTCGAGGACGGTGTCGAGCAAGGGCCGCAGGGCGCGGGGGCCTTCGGGGCCTGAGGCGAGGGGCGGCGTGCTCATGGGGCTGACCTCCGGTGCGCGGGGCGGCGCGCCCGAAGAGCCCAACGACCCAACCCGGGTGGAGGTACCTCCGTACGGGAAAACCGGTCGGGGTCGCTTGGCCGGCGGTGTCGGTTCTCGAGGCCGGCCGCGCCCGCGGTCTCAGGTCTCGGCGTCGGTCGCGGCCTGCGGTCTCAAGGTCTCGAAGCCGGCCCGCGGCCCGCGTCCCAGGCGGTGAAGGGGCGGGCTGTGTGGCGCGCCCCGGCGGCTCGCGCCGCCGCCAGCAGGCCGGGGGTTCGGCCGACAGGCCGGGAACACGGCTGGCAGGCCCGGAGTTCGACCGGCAGGCCGGGAGCGCGGCCGACAGGCCCGGGGTTCGACCGGCAGGCCGGGAGCGCGGCCGACAGGCCCGGGGTTCGACCGGCAGGCCGGGAGCGCGGCCGACAGGCCCGGGGTTCAGGTCGCCGCCCGCCTGGACATCTGCCCTCGAACAGGGCGGCCGGCACGCCGCATCAGCGGTGGGGGCCGGCCGCCCCGCAGGTGCGCCGGGTGGACGGTCCTAGTCCTTCCCGATCCCCTGGACCCGCAATGCCCGTGTCAGGTCGTCCAGTTGGTCGACGAGTTTGCGGCGCAGCGCCGGGATCGGGTCGGCGTCGCGCAGGCAGGCCTCGCCGAGGCGGAGGGTGTCCGGGTCGACGGCGTGCGCGGGGAAGGCCCAGCGGCCCGCCGCCTCGGCGATGGCGGGGCCTCGGCGGTCGGCGACGGCGAGGGCGTCGGGGTAGTAGCGCGCCACGTACTCGCGTACCAGGTCGGCCTGTTCGGGCTGCCAGAAGCCGCGGGCGGTGGCGGTGAAGAGGTAGTTGGACAGGTCGTCGGAGCCGAACATGGCCTCCCAGGCGCGGGCCTTGGCCTCGGGGTCGGGCAGGGCGGCCCGGCAGCGGGCGGCGCCTTCCTGGCCGGTGGCGCTCGGGTCGCGTTCCAGTTCGGCGGCGATGGCGGCCTCGTCGGTGGCGCCGAGGACGGCGAGCCGGGCGAGCACGCGCCAGCGCAGCTCGGGGTCGAGTTCCGGGCCGCCGGGGACGGTGCCGTCGGCGAGCCAGGCGGCGATGGTGTCGGGGTGGGCGGCCACGTCGATGCGGTGGCGTACGGCGATCAGGCGCAGGCCGGGGTTGTCGCCGTCTTCTGTGCGGCGGATGAGGTCGCGGCACAGTTCGGAGAGGGTGGCGAGTGCGGCGGGCCGCTCCTCGGGCGTGAGGTAGCGGTCGGCGATGTAGGTGGAGGCGAAGGCGAGCACACCTTGGACGATGGCGAGGTCCGTCTCCAGCGGGAGGTGGGCCCTGGCGGTCTCCAGGTAGGCGGCGGGGGCGAGTTCGCCGTCGCGGACGGCATCCCTCAGGGTGTTCCAGACGACCGCGCGGGTGAGCGGCCGGGGCAGGCCGGACAGCTCCTTGCGGACGGTTTCGAAGGACTCGGGGTCGAAGCGGACCTTGGCGTAGGTGAGGTCGCCGTCGTTGAGGAGGAGCAGGGCCGGCCGCTTGCCGATGGGGTGGGCGTCGGTCTGCGGGAGGTCCAGGTGGAGGCGTTCGCGCAGGACGAGCTGGCCGCCGTCGTCGCCGAGGTCGCGGTCGTAGAGGCCGGCGGCGATGCGGTGCGGGCGGCTGCCGGCGCGGTCGACGGTGAGGGCGCAGGTGCCGTGCTCGCCGGGGGTGATCCGCGGGGTGAGGGTGTCGACGCCGGTGGTGCGCAGCCAGGCGTCGGCCCAGGCGTGGACGTCGCGGTCGGTGGCGCCGGCGAGGTTGTCGATGAAGTCGGCGAGGGTGGCGTTGGCGAACTTGTGCCGGGCGAAGTGGGTGTTGATGCCGGCGAGGAAGTCCTTCTCGCCGAGCCAGGCGACCAGTTGCCGCAGGGCGCTGGCGCCCTTGGCGTAGGAGATGCCGTCGAAGTTGAGCAGGGCGGAGGCGGTGTCGTCGACGGCCTCGGGGGCGACGGGGTGGGTGGAGGGGCGCTGGTCGGCGTCGTAGCCCCAGGACTTGCGGGTGACGCCGAAGTCGGTCCAGGTGTCGGTGAAGCGGGTCGCTTCGGTGAGGGTCTGGTAGCCCATGTACTCGGCGAAGGACTCGTTCAGCCAGATGTCGTCCCACCACTTGAGGGTGACGAGGTCGCCGAACCACATGTGGGCCATCTCGTGGGCGATGACCATGGCGCGGGTCTGGCGTTCGGTGTCGGTGACGGCGGAGCGGTAGACGAACTCGTCGCGGAAGGTGACCAGGCCCGGGTTCTCCATGGCGCCGGCGTTGAACTCGGGGACGAAGGCCTGGTCGTAGGAGTCGAAGGGGTAGGGCTCGTCGAACTTCTCGTGGTAGCGGTCGAAGCAGGCGCGTGTGACGTCGAGGAGTTCGTCGCAGTCGGCGTCCAGGTAGGGGGCGAGGGAGCGGCGGCAGTGCAGGCCGAAGGGCAGGCCGCGGTGCTCGGTGCGTACGGAGTGCCAGGGGCCTGCGGCGACGGCGACGAGGTAGGTGGAGATCAGCGGTGTGGGGGCCGCCTTCCATACGCCGTCGGCCTGTTCGGTGATGCCGTTGGCGAGGACGGTCCAGTGCTGCGGGGCCTTCACCGACAGTTCGAAGACGGCCTTGAGGTCGGGCTGGTCGAAGGCGGCGAAGACCCGCTGGACGTCGTCCATGAACAGCTGGGTGTAGACGTAGGTCTCGCCGTCGGTGGGGTCGGTGAAGCGGTGCATGCCCTCACCGGTGCGGGAGTAGCGCATCCGCGCGTCCACGCGCAGTTCGTGCTCGCCGGCGGTGAGGTTGGGCAGGGCGAGCCGGTTGCCGTCCAGGGTTTCCGGGGCCAGGGGGTGTCCGTCGAGGGTGACGGAGCGCAGCTCGGCGGGCTTGAGCTCGACGAAGGTGTCCCCGTCCACGCGGGTGCCGAACCTGATCAGGGTGCGGGAGTCAAAGGTGTCGTCTCCGCAGGTCAGGTCGAGTTCGATCGTGTAGTGGTGGACGTCGAGGAAGTCTGCTCGGGTCTGCGCTTCGTCGCGCGTCAGTACGGACATGCGTGACATGCTGCCTGATGGCGTCGGCAAGGCACAGAGGCGGATCGGTACGTGCCCAATGTCCGGTCTTATGTGCGGTCCTTTTCGAGCTCCCCGGCGTGCGCCCCCATGGGCCGTTGCAGGGGGACGCGCGCGTCGGGGTGCGGCAGGCCGGGGCGGGGGTGTGCGGCGGTTTCGGTGTGCTCCCCGACGAGGGTGCGCAGGCGGTGCACTTCTCGTTCCAGGGCGAGATGGCGCCGGTGGGCGTCGTAGAGGTAGCGGACCTTGGTGCGCAGGGCCCAGGGGTCCACGGGTTTCAGGACGAGGTCGGCGACGCCGAGCCCGAAGGCGGTGGTGGTCAGTTCGTGGTCGGCGCCGAAGCCGGTGAGCAGGATGACGGGGATGTGCTGGGTCTGTTCCACGCGCCGCATGTAGCGCACGACTTCCAGCCCGCTGACGCCGGGCATGCGTACGTCGAGCAGCAGCAGGCCGACCTGGCCGCGCAGGACCTGCTTGAGTGCCTCGTCGCCGCTGGTGGCCCGGCTGAGCTGGTAGCCCAGCGGGGCCAGGGCGCTCTCCAGTGCGTACAGCGTGTCCTCGTGGTCGTCGACGATGAGGATCCTGGTATCCGACGGCATGGCCCGACGCCCCTCCCTCGTGGAGGACCAGAGTAGTCCGGGACACTGACGCGCAGTGCCCGTCAGTTGACATGCTGTGTAGAGCGCAGCATGCCCCCGGCGGGCCGCCGTGTCACTCCCCCGGGGCGCGCGTGGGGTCAGTTGGCGCCGGTGGCGGAGCCGTTGAGCGCCTCGTCCGCGATGCGCTCGTGGTGGCGGATGACCTCGGCGACGATGAAGTTCAGGAACTTCTCGGCGAAGGCCGGGTCCAGTTTGGCGCTCTCGGCGAGCGCGCGCAGCCGGGCGATCTGGCGGGCCTCGCGGGCCGGGTCGGCGGGCGGCAGCTGGTGCCGGGCTTTGAGGTGGCCGACCTGCTGGGTGCACTTGAAACGCTCGGCGAGCATGTGGACGACGGCCGCGTCGATGTTGTCGATGCTGTCGCGCAGCCGGGCGAGCTCTTCACGGACGGCGGGGTCGACGTCGCGGGAACCGGTGTTGCTGGTGGTCATGGGGCGTCAGCCTACGGGGACCACGCCGGGTGGCCGTGGGCCGTCTCATTCTTCGGCGGTAAGAGTCGCTTGTGGAAGTAGACGTCCTCGTGACCGCCGGGGACGCCTTCGATCCGGCCGCGTTCCCGGTAGCCGAGGCGTGGGTAGAAGCCGGGCGCTGAGGTCGTCGTCCCGGCCGCCCACCCGGAGCGCGGCGGCGACGGTGTGCTGTTCGCTGGTCACGGCCCGGATTCTGCCGGAGGTGCCGGGCGGCGACGACCGGTTTTCGCCGTGGTACGGCCCGTCCCCTGCGGGTCGCGTCCTCGTACAGTGGAACCGGGTTCAGGGGCGTCTTGGGGGTGAGGCGTGGCGAACGACGGGCCGGTCGAGCACGGCTACCCGCATCTGGAGACGGTGCGGGCCGCCATCACGGCGCTGTACAGGCGACTGTCGTACGACACCATCCAGACGTTCGCGACCAGTGTGGTCCCCGCCGACATGGCGTTCTGCGACACCGACGACCTGTATCTGGGGGCGCAGCGGGTGGCGCGCGAGCTGGTGCGGCACTACCGGCTGCCGGATGCCCGGCTGATCGTGAGCTTCCGGGAGATGCGGCACGCGGCGAACGTGGAGCTCGCGGCCGGGCCTGAGTACTTCGTGGAGCTGAACGACCGGTTCCGTTCGCATCGGCGGGACATCGGAGCGGCCCTCGCGCACGAGGTGATGCACGTGTACCTGCATCGCCTCGACCTGTCCTTCCCGGGCGTCCGGGACAACGAGATCCTCACGGACACGGCGACGACGTATCTGGGGGCGGGGTGGCTGCTGCTGGACGCGTACCGGGAGGACGGGGCGTCGTCGCAGAAGCTGGGGTATCTCACGCCGGAGGAGTTCGGCTATGTGCTGGCCAAGCGGGCGCTGGTCTTCGGCGAGGACCCGTCGGTGTGGTTCACCAGTGCGCAGGCGTACACGGCGTATGTGAAGGGGATGGAGCTGGCCCGCCGTGATGAGCAGCAGCCGCCGCTGACCGCGGCGGGGTGGGCGGGGCGGCGGCGGTACGCCCGGGACCGGCGGCACGGGCCGTCGGATCCGCCGCAGCCGGGGGTGCGGTACGCGTTCTCCCCTGACGGGGTCGGGCGGTTGCGGGTGTCGTTCCCCTGTCCTACGTGTCACCAGCGGATCAGGGTGCCGGTGCGGGGGCGGGTCAGGGCGCGGTGTGCGCTGTGCCGGAGCGTGCTGGAGTGCGACACGTAGGGCGCGCGGGGGCCCCTGCCATCCGGCCCGGAGCATGTGAGGCGGGCCGTGCTGTGCCCTTGCCATACGGCCCGGAGTGTCGAGGCGGCTGCGCTGTAGCCCGCCCCCAGACACCGGCGGCCTACGCTCCGGCCCGAAGCGTAGGAGGCTGGCGGGCGTGTGCCCCTGCCACCCGGCCTGGAACGTGCAGGGTGGGCTGGGCTGAAGCCCGACCCCTGGCCCCCGGCCCCGGCCCCGGCCCCGGCCCCGGCCTACGCTCCTGCCCGGAGCAGTACGAGGCAGGCGGGCGTGTGCCCCTGCCAGCCGGCCCGGAGCGTGCAGGGCGGGCTGTGCCGCAGCCCGCCCCCAGTCCCCCGGCCTACCCCCGCCCGACTCGCAAGCCGTCCCGGTTGCCTGTGAGGTGGGCTGTCCGTCGGTCCGGCGTCGTCGCGTGCGAGGTGCCTGCGTCTCCTCTAAGCGCCGTAGACGGCCCCGGGCACTCCCGTCTCCGCCAGCAGTTTCCGTGCCTGCTCCCCCGCCTCGGCCGGGCTCCACCGCCCTCCCTTGTCCGCGCTCGGCCCGGGCCTCCACCCCTCCATCACCGTGATCCGGCCGCCCTCCGTCTCGAAGACCCGGCCCGTCACCCCCGTGCTCGCCGCTGAGCCCAGCCAGACGACCAGGGGCGAGACGTTCTCCGGGGCCATGGCGTCGAAGCCCGAGTCGGGGGCCGTCATGGTGTCCGCGAAGGTGCGTTCCGTCATCCGGGTCCGGGCGGCGGGAGCGATCGCGTTGACCTGGACGCCGTAGCGGTGCAGTTCGGCCGCCGCGACCAGGGTCAGGGCGACGATTCCGGCCTTGGCGGCGCTGTAGTTGCCCTGCCCGACGGAGCCCAGCAGGCCCGCGCCGCTGCTGGTGTTGATGATCCGGGCCTCGGACCGGCGGCCCGCCTTCGCCTCGGACCGCCAGTGCGCGGCCGCGTGCCGCAGGGGCAGGAAGTGGCCCTTGAGGTGGACGCGTACGACCGCGTCGAAGTCGTCCTCGCCGAGGTTGACCAGCATCCGGTCCCGCAGGAAGCCCGCGTTGTTGACGAGGGTGTCCAGCCGGCCGTACGTCTCCAGGGCGGTCCGGACGAGCGAGGCGGCGCCCTCGGTCGTGGCGATGTCACCACCGTGCGGCACCGCCTCGCCGCCCGCCGCGCGGATCTCCTCGGCGACCCGGGCGGCAGGGCTGTCGGGGCCGGGGGTGCCGGGCGTGCCGTCGAGCCCGACCCCGAGGTCGTTGACGACCAGCCGTGCCCCCTCGGCCGCGAACGCGAGCGCGTGGGCCCGGCCGAGCCCACGCCCCGCGCCCGTCACGACCACGACCCGGCCGGCACAGATACCGCTCATGTCAGCTCTCCTTGTCCGCGGCAGGCGGGTGGCAGGCGGTGGCCGCGTCCAGGAACGCCGGCCGCTCCCCGCCGCCGTGCACGAGCAGGCTCGCCCCGCTGATGTACGCGGCGGCGTCGGACGCCAGGAACACGGCCGCGCCACCCACGTCGGACGGCTCGGCGAGACGCCCCAGCGGGACCGTGCGGGCGACGGCGGCGATGCCGTCCTCGTCGCCGTAGTGGAGGGGGGACAGTTCCGTGCGGACCATGCCCACGACGAGGGTGTTGACCCGGATGCCGGGCGCCCACTCCACGGCCATCGAACGGGCGAGGCTCTCCAGGCCCGCCTTGGCGGCACCGTAGGCGGCGGTGCCGGGCGAGGGGCGGCCGCCGCTGACGCTGCCGATCATGACGATCGAGCCCCTCGCCCGCCGGAGGTGCTCGTATGCGGCGAGGGACACGGTCAGCGGCGCGAGCAGGTTGAGCTCCACCACGCGCGCGTGCCGGTCCGCCCCGGCCTCGGTGAGCAGCCGGTGGGGTGCGCCGCCCGCGTTGTTGACGAGGACGTCCAGCCTGGGCAGAGCGGTGAACAGGCGCCCGACGGCGTGGGCGTCCCGGACGTCCAGCGGCACGAACTCGGTGCCGGGGAGCGGGACTTCCGGTGGCCGGCGGGCGCAGACCACGACTTCGGCGCCCGCCCGTACCAAGGCACGCGCGATGCCGGCGCCGACGCCGCGGGTACCGCCCGTGACGACGGCGACCTTCCCGTCCAGCTCCATGCACTGCTACCTTCCACCTAACAAACGTTTGGTGGAAAGGTAGCTGATGCGGCCATGGGTGTCTCCACCTCGTGCGGGGAAAAGGGCATCGTCGTCGTCACGGTCGACTTCCCGCCGGTGAACGCCCTGCCGGTGGCGGGCTGGTTCTCCCTGGCCGGCGCGGTGCGCGCGGCCGGACGCGACCCGGAGGTCCGGTGCGTGGTGCTGGCCGCCGAGGGGCGCGGGTTCAACGCGGGGGTGGACATCAAGGAGTTGCAGGCCGACGACCGGGAGCACAGCGCGCTGCGCGGCGCGAACAGCGGCTGCGCGGAGGCGTTCGCGGCGGTCTACGAGTGCGAGGTGCCGGTCGTGGCGGCCGTGCAGGGTTTCTGCCTGGGCGGCGGCATCGGCCTGGTGGGCAACGCGGACGCGATCGTGGCCAGCGAGGACGCGGTGTTCGGGCTGCCCGAGCTGAACCGCGGCGCCCTGGGCGCGGCCACGCACCTGGCCCGGCTGGTTCCCCAGCACCTCATGCGGGCCCTGTACTACACGGCGCGCACGGCGAGCGCGACCGACCTGCACGCGCACGGATCGGTGTGGCGGGTGGTGCCGCGTGGCGAACTGGGCGCCGCCGCACTGGAGCTGGCCCGGGAGATCGCCGCCAAGGACGGCCGGCTGCTCCGCCTGGCCAAGGCCGCGCTCAACGGCATCGACCCCGTGGACGTGCGGCGCAGCTACCGCTTCGAGCAGGGCTTCACCTTCGAGGCGGGCCTCAGCGGGGTGGGAGCGCGAGTGCGCGACAGCTTCGGGGACTCCGGCAGCCCCGGCACATCCGGTCAGGAGGGAGCGCGATGAGGGACAAGACGATGTCGGCGGACGAGGCCGTGTCCCGGCTGTCCAGCGGCATGACCCTCGGCATCGGCGGCTGGGGCTCGCGCCGCAAGCCGATGGCCCTGGTGAGAGGGCTGCTCCGGTCGGGGATCACCGACCTGACGGTCGTCTCGTACGGCGGCCCCGACGTGGGCATGCTGGCCGCGGCCGGGCGGATCCGGAGACTGGTCACGGCCTTCGTCACGCTCGACTCGATCCCCCTGGAACCGCACTACCGGGCGGCCCGCGAGCGGGGTGCCTTCGCACTGACGGAGATC
This sequence comes from Streptomyces hawaiiensis, assembly GCF_004803895.1. Lineage (NCBI taxonomy): Bacteria > Bacillati > Actinomycetota > Actinomycetes > Kitasatosporales > Streptomycetaceae > Streptomyces > Streptomyces hawaiiensis. The sequence goes on from NZ_CP021978.1 coordinate 2,331,709, forward strand.
GACGAGGCGATGTTCCTGTGGGGCCTGCGGGCGGCGGCGAACCGGCTGCCGTTCCTGCCGGTGCGGGCCGGATTCGGTTCGGACGTGATGCGGGTCAACCCCGGTCTGAGGACGGTCACTTCGCCGTACGAGGACGGGGAGACGTTCGTCGCCGTGCCCGCCCTGCGCATGGACGCGGCCCTGGTGCACGTCAACCGCGCGGACCGGTCGGGCAACGGGCAGTACCTGGGCCCGGACCCGTACTTCGACGACCTGTTCTGCGCGGCGGCCGACACGGCGTACGTGAGCTGCGAGCGGATCGTCGACACGGCCGAGCTGACGAAAGAGGGCCCGCCGCAGACCCTGCTGGTCAGGCGGCACACCGTCACCGGTGTGGTCGAGACCCCGAACGGGGCGCACTTCACGTCCTGCGCGCCCGACTACGGCCGGGACGAGGCCTTCCAGAAGACGTATGCGACCACGCCCTGGCCCGATTTCAAGGCCGGGTACCTCGGCGGGGACGAGCAGGCGTACCAGGCGGCCGTGCGGGAGGGCACATGAGCGGACCCACGCGCGCCGAGTACTGCGTGATCGCCTGCGCGGAGGCCTGGCGGGGCGACGGCGAGGTGCTGGCGAGCCCCATGGGGCTGATCCCCTCGATCGGCGCCCGGCTGGCCCGGCTCACCTTCGCGCCGGACCTGCTGCTGACCGACGGCGAGGCGCTGCTCGTCCGCCCGGACGGGACACCCGAGGGCTGGCTGCCGTACCGCGAGCATCTGGCCTGGGTCACGGGCGGGCGGCGGCACGTGATGATGGGTGCGAGCCAGATCGACCGCTACGGCAACCAGAACATCGCGTGCATCGGCGACTGGGAGCGGCCGAGGCGGCAGCTGCTCGGGGTGCGCGGCGCGCCGGTCAACACCCTCAACAACCCGACCAGTTACTGGATCCCGAGGCACTCCCGGCGGGTCTTCGTCGAGCGGGTCGACATGGTCTGCGGAGTCGGCTACGACCGTGCGGCCGGCGCGCGCTACCACCGCATCCCGCGCGTCGTCTCCGACCTGGGCGTCTTCGACTTCGCCACCACCGACCACTCGATGCGGCTGGCCTCGCTGCACCCGGGTGTCACGGTCGAGCAGGTCAGGGCGGCGACGGGCTTCGGGCTGACCGTCCCGGACGACGTACCGCCGACGCGTGAGCCGACCGCCGAGGAGCTCCGGCTGATCCGGGAGGTCGTCGACCCGGCCGGCGCCCGGGCCAGGGAGGTCGGCGCGTGAGGGAGACGGCACTGACCCGGCTCACCGGCGTCCGCCATCCGGTCGTGCAGACCGGGATGGGCTGGGTGGCCGGTCCCCGTCTGGTCTCCGCCACGGCGAACGCGGGCGCCCTCGGCATCCTGGCGTCCGCCACGATGACGCCCGGCCGGCTGCGCGAGGCCGTACGGGAGGTGAAGGCCCGGACCGACGCGCCGTTCGGGGTGAACCTGCGTGCCGACGCCGCCGACGCGGGCGACCGCGTCCGGATCCTGATCGAGGAGGGCGTCCGGGTCGCCTCGTTCGCCCTCGCCCCTTCCCGGGAGCTGATCGGCGAGCTCAAGGAGGCCGGTGTGGTCGTCATGCCGACCGTGGGGGCGCGGCGGCACGCCGAGAAGGTCGCGGCGTGGGGCGCCGATGCGGTGCTGGTGCAGGGCTCGGAGGGCGGCGGGCACACCGGCGAGGTGGCCACGACCGTGCTGCTGCCGCAGGTGGTGGACGCGGTGCCGATACCGGTCGTCGCGGCGGGCGGGTTCTTCGACGGGCGCGGGCTGGCCGCGGCCCTCGCCTACGGGGCGGCGGGCGTGGCGATGGGCACGCGGTTCCTGCTGACCTCCGACTCGACCGTGCCGGACGCGGTGAAGGCGCGGTACCTCGCGGCGACCGTGCGGGACGTGACGGTGACCCGGGCGGTGGACGGGCTGCCGCACCGCATGCTGCGTACGGAACTGGTGGCAGCCCTGGAGGGCGCCGGCCGGGCCGGGGCGCTGGTGCGGGCCGTGCGCGCGGCGGCCGGGTTCCGCAGGCTGTCCGGGCTGACCTGGCGGCAGCTGGCCCACGACGGGCTGGCCCTCAAGCACGGCAAGGACCTGTCCTGGAGTCAGGTGCTGCTCGCCGCGAACACTCCGATGCTGCTGAAGTCGGCGATGGTGGACGGCCGTACGGACCTGGGCGTGATGGCGTCCGGGCAGGTCGCCGGGGTGATCGACGACCTGCCCTCGTGCGCGGAGCTGGTGGAGCGGATCGTGAAGGAGGCCGAGGAGACGCTGAGGCGGCTCACAGCCGTTCGATGACCGTCACGTTGGCCTGGCCGCCGCCCTCGCACATGGTCTGCAGACCGAAGCGGCCGCCGGTGCGCTCCAGTTCGTGCAGCAGGGTCGTCATGAGTTTGACGCCGGTCGCGCCGAGGGGGTGCCCCAGGGCGATCGCGCCGCCGTTGACGTTGACCCGCTCCGGGTCGGCGCCGGTCTCCTTCAGCCAGGCCAGGACGACCGGGGCGAAGGCCTCGTTGATCTCGACGAGGTCGATGTCGTCGATGGTCAGGCCGGTCTTCTTCAGGGCGTGCGCGGTGGCCGGGATGGGGGCGGTGAGCATCCGGATCGGGTCCTCGCCGCGCACGGAGAGGTGGTGCACGCGCGCGCGGGGGGTGAGCCCGTGGTCGCGCACGGCCCGCTCGGAGGCCAGCAGCATCGCCGCCGCCCCGTCGGAGATCTGCGAGGAGCAGGCGGCGGTGACGGTGCCTCCGTCGAGGACGGGTTTGAGTCCGGCCATCTTCTCCAGGGAGGTGTCCCGGCGCGGCCCCTCGTCGGCGGTGACCTCCCCGTAGGGCACGCTCTCGCGGGCGAAGCGGCCCTCGTCGATGGCGAGCACCGCCCGCTGGTGGGAGCGCAGGGCGAACTCCTCCTGGTCCTGCCGGGTGATCCCCCACTTCGCGGCGATCATCTCGGCGCCCACGAACTGGTTGACGGGCTGGTCCCCGTACCGTGCCCGCCAGCCGGCGCTGCCCGCGAAGGGGCCCTGCGTCAGCCCGAGCGGTTCGGCGGCCTGCCGGGTGGCGAAGGCGATGGGGATCATCGACATGTTCTGCACCCCGCCGGCGACCACCAGGTCCTGGGTGCCGGACAGCACGGCCTGCGCCGCGAAGTGCACGGCCTGCTGCGAGGAGCCGCACTGCCGGTCGACGGTCACGCCCGGCACCTCCTCGGGCAGCCCGGCCGCCAGCCAGCAGGTCCGCGCGATGTCCCCGGCCTGCGGCCCGACCGCGTCCAGGCAGCCGAGGACGACGTCCTCCACGGCGGCCGGGTCGGCGCCCGAGCGGCTCATCAGCTCTCCCAGGACGTGCGCGCCGAGGTCGGCCGGGTGGACCGCGCTCAGTCCTCCCGCGCGTCGCCCGACGGGCGTCCGGACGGCTTCGACGATGTAGGCCTCGGCCATGACAACTCCCTGGCAAGTAGGGGCTATTCGCGTACGGCGATCCCGTCCAGCACCATCGACAGGTACTGCCGGGCGATCTCGTCCGGGCTGTGCTGTCCGCCCGGCCGGTACCAGGACGCGGCGACCCACACCGTGTCGCGCACGAACCGGTAGGTGAGCCGGACGTCGAGGTCGGCCCGGAAGGCCCGCTCGGCGACGCCGCGCTCCAGCGTGGACAGCCAGGCCTTCTCGAACCTGCGCTGCGACTCGGCGAGGAACGCGAACCGCTCCTGCGCCACGAGCTGCCTGCTCTCCTTCTGGTAGATCGCGACGGCCGCGCGGTGCCGGTCGATCTCCCGGAACGACTCGGTGACCAGGGCCTGAAGCGTCTCGCGCGGCCCGAGCCCGGCGGCCAGGACGGTGTCGTAGCCGTCCCACAGCTCGTCGAGGAAGGTGCGCAGGATCTCCTCCAGCATCGACTCCTTGGAGTCGAAGTGGTAGTAGAGGCTGCCTGCGAGCATCCCCGCGTGGTCCGCGATCTTGCGGACGGTGGTGGCGTTGTAGCCCTGCTCGGCGAAGACCTCGGCGGCGGTGCCGAGGAGTTCGCCGCGGCGGTCGCGGGCGGCGGCAGCGGCTGGGGGCTCGGTGGCGGTCACCTGGGGATTCTTCTTCGTAGGAGGCACGGGTCCATTGTCGTCCTAGGCGTGCCGGCTGCTGACGGACACCACTTCTCCCGTCATGTACGAGGAGTAGCGGGACGCCAGGAACACGATCACGTTGGCCACCTCCCAGGGCTCGGCGTGCCGCCCGAAGGCCTCTCGGGCGGTCAGCTCGGCGAGCAGCTCGGGCGTGGTCACCTTCACCAGGTGGGGGTGCATGGCGAGGCTGGGCGCCACGGCGTTGACCCGCACCCCGTACCCGGCCGCCTCGACCGCCGCACACCGGGTCAGCGCCATCACGCCCGCTTTGGCGGCGGCGTAGTGGGCCTGCCCGGCCTGGGCGCGCCAGCCGACGACGGAGGCGTTGTTGACGATCACTCCGCCGCCGGTGCCCTTCATGTGCCGGAGCGCGGCCCGCACGCACCGGAACGTGCCGTTCAACGTCACGTCCAGGACGCGGGACCACTGCTCGTCGGTCATGTCGACCAAGTCCGCCGTGCCGCCGAGGCCGGCGTTGTTGACCACGACGTCGAGGCGGCCGTGCTCCGCCGCGGCCGTCTCGAAGAGCACGCGTACCTGCGTCTCGTCGGTGACGTCGCAGGGCACCGCGGTGACCGACGTTCCGCCGAACTCACCGGCCAGCCGCGCCTCGTACTCCTTGAGACGGCGCGCGTGCGCGTCGCTGATCAGCACCCGCGCGCCCTCCTCCAGGAAGCGCCGCGCCGTGGCCCCGCCGATCCCCGCGCCGGCCGCCGCGGTGACGACGGCGGTCCGTCCCTTCAGCAGGCCGTGGCCGGGCACGTACGACGGACTCTCGACGTCTGTCATGGGTTCACGCTAACCTACCAAACACTTGTTAGGGAAGAAGGGAGCGGTCGTGGACCTGGCGTTCTCCCCTGCGGACGAGGAGTTCCGCGCAAAGGTGCGGGAGTGGCTGCACGCGCACGTGCCGCGCGTACCCCTGCCCTCCCTGGAGACCGAGGAGGGCTTCGCCGCGCACCGCTCCTGGGAGGCGGAGCTCGCCGCGGACCGCTGGTCAGTGGTCAACTGGCCGTCTCGGTACGGCGGCCGTGACTCGGGGCTCGTGCGGTGGCTGCTCTTCGAGGAGGAGTACTGGGCGGCGGGCGCACCGGGCCGCGTCGGTCAGAACGGCATCCAGCTGCTGGCCCCCACCCTCCTCGATCACGGCACCGAGGAGCAGCGGACCCGGGTCCTGCCCCCGATGGCCTCCGGGGAGGTGGTCTGGGCGCAGGCCTGGTCGGAACCCGAGGCCGGTTCGGACCTGGCGTCCCTGCGGGCGAAGGCCGTGCGCACGGACGGCGGCTGGCTGCTGACCGGCCAGAAGACCTGGTCCTCCCGGGCCGCGTTCGCCGACCGCGCCTTCGGCCTGTTCCGCAGCGACCCGGACGCGGCGAGGCCCCACCAGGGTCTGACGTACCTGATGTTCGGCCTGCGCGCTCCCGGGGTCACGGTCCGCCCGATCGCCCGTCTGGACGGCAAGCCGGCCTTCGCGGAGCTGTTCCTGGACGAGGTGTTCGTGCCCGATGAGGACGTGATCGGCGAGCCGGGCCAGGGCTGGCGGATCGCGATGTCGACGGCTGGCAGCGAACGCGGTCTGATGCTCCGCTCCCCCGGCCGTTTCCTCGCCGCCGCGCGCCGGCTGGAGGAGCTGTGGCGGGAGCGGGGCAGCCCGGAGGCGGCGCGCGGCCGGGTGGCCGACGCGCTGATCGGCGCCCGCGCCTACCAGCTCTTCACGTACGCGGCCGCCTCCCGCTTCCTGGAGGGCGAGGCCGTCGGCCCGGAGTCGAGCCTCAACAAGGTCTTCTGGTCCGAACTGGACCTCGCGCTGCACGAGACGGCCCTCGACCTGCTCGGCCCCGAGGGCGAGAGGGCGGACACCGACTGGGCGGAGCGGTACGTCTTCGCCCTCGCCGGACCGCTCTACGCGGGCACGAACGAGATCCAGCGCGACATCATCGCCGAGCGCCTGCTCGGCCTGCCGAAGGGACGCCGCTGATGCCGGGGACTCTGCGGAAGGAGCGCCTGTGATGCCGGGGACTCCGCATGAGGAGCGCCTCTGATGCCGGGAACTCCGTATAAGGGGCGTCTCTGATGCGCTTCCTCCTCGATCCCGAGCAGCGGGCCTTCGCCGCGTCGCTGGACGCCCTGCTGACGGCGGCGGACACCCCGGCGGTGATACGGGCCTGGAGCCGGGGCGACCATGCGGGCGGGCGGGCACTGTGGTCCCGTGTCGCCGGAGCGGGCGTGTTCGCGCTGGCGGTGCCGGAGGCGTACGACGGGCTGGGCCCGCGACCCGTCGAACTGGCCGTGGCCTTCGTGGAGCTGGGCCGCCACGCGGTGCCAGGACCGCTGGTGGAGACGGTCACGGCGGCGGCGCTCCTCACGGGGGCCGGCCCCGAGATCGCCGAACGGCTGCTGCCGGCACTGGCATCCGGCGAGACGATGGCGACGGTGGCCCCCGAAGGTGCGTACGCCCTGGACGGCGACGCGGCCACCCTCCGGCTCTCCTGGGAGCCCGACGGCGTCCGCCTCTCCCCCGGCCACGGCCCCGTCCTGCCCTCCCTCGACCCGGCCCGCCGCCTCACCCCCCTGACCCCCGGCGGTGAGCTCCTCGGTCCGCCCCCGGAAGAGGCCCTCACCTGGGCCCGCCTCGCCACCGCCGCGCAAGCCCTCGGCGTGGGCCTCTCTCTGCTCGGCACAACCGTCGGATACGTCAGACGGCGCACCCAGTTCGGCGTCCCCGTCGGATCGTTCCAGGCGGTCAAGCACCGGCTGGCCGATGCGAGGACGGCCCTGGAGTTCGCGCGTCCCCTGCTCTTCGGTGCCGCGCTCACGATGCGTCCGGCCGACGTCGCCGCCGCCAAGGCCGCCGCGTGCGAGGCGGCGTACGCCACCGCCCGTACCGCGCTGCAACTGCACGGGGCGATCGGCTACACCGCGGAGTACGGCCTGTCGCTGTGGCTGACCAAGGCCCGGGCCCTGCGCACGGCCTGGGGCGATCCCGAGGCGTGCCGGGCCCTGGTCGTCAGTGCCGGTGATCGCCGCTGGTGATCTCCCGGTACTCCTCCACCGTCGGCTTCTCGATCCGCGCGTCGGGCCCGAACATGGCCTTCGCCAGCCGGGCACGCAGCCGCTCGGACCGCTTGACCCTGCGGCGGACACCCCCCGCGTCGACCTCGCGCCCGACCTCGTACGGCGGTTTCTGCTCGTGCTGGGTGAGCGTGAACAGGTCGGCCTGGGTGAGGGGCTCGTGGACCTCGATGTACTCGCCGGTCGGCAGCCGCCTGATGGTGCCGCTCTCCCGGCCGTGCAGCACCATGGCACGGTCGCGGCGCTGCAGACCCATGCAGATCTTCTTCGTGACGATGAAGGCGGCGACCGGCAGCACGAAGGCGCCGATCCGCACGAACCACGTGATCACGTTGATGGACAAATGCAGATGGGTGGCGACGATGTCGTTGCCGCCGCCGATCAGCAGTACCGCGTACAAGGTCAGCCAGGCCACGCCGAGGCCGGTGCGCACGGGCGCGTTGCGCGGCCGGTCCAGGATGTGGTGCTCGCGTTTGTCGCCGGTGATCCACGCCTCGATGAAGGGGTAGACGCCGAGGGCGAGCAGGATCAGCGGGAAGAGCGAGAAGGGAATGAACACGCCGAGGACGAGCGTGTGCCCCCAGAGGTTGATCTCCCATCCCGGCATCACCCGGATCAGCCCCTCGGAGAAGCCGAGGTACCAGTCGGGCTGGGCGCCGGTGGTGACCAGGTCGGGGCGGTAGGGGCCGAACGCCCACACGGGGTTGATCTGGGCGATCGCGCCCATCACCGTCAGGACGCCGAAGACGAGGAAGAAGAACCCCCCGGCCTTGGCCAGGTAGACCGGCAGGAAGGGCATCCCGACGACCGAGCGCTCCTTGCGTCCCGGGCCCGGGAACTGGGTGTGCTTGTGGTAGAAGACCAGGATCAGATGGGCGGTCACCAGGCCCAACATGATCCCGGGCAACAGTAGGACGTGGACGGGGTACAGCCGCGAGATGATGTCCTCACCCGGGAACTCCCCGCCGAACAGGAAGAACGCCACGTACGTCCCGACGATCGGGATGGACAGGATGGCGCCGTGCGCGAAGCGGAGGCCGGTGCCGGACAGCAGGTCGTCGGGCAGGGAGTAGCCGGTCAGGCCGGTGATGATGCCGAGCATCAGCAGGGTCCAGCCGAACACCCAGTTCAGCTCGCGCGGTTTGCGGAAGGCGCCCGTGAAGAACACCCGCATCATGTGCACCAGCATGCCGGTGATGAACACCAGCGCCGCCCAGTGGTGGATCTGCCGGATCAGCAGCCCGCCGCGCACATCGAAGCTGATGTCCAGGGTGGACTCGAACGCCCTGCTCATGAGAACGCCGTTGAGCTCCGTGTAGGTGCCGTCGTAGACGACCTCCTGCATGCTCGGCTCGAAGAACAGGGTGAGGTAGACGCCGGTGAGGATCAGCACGACGAAGCTGTAGAGGGTGACCTCGCCCAGCATGAAGGACCAGTGGTCCGGGAAGACCTTGCGCATGTTGGCCTTGGCCAGGGCGTAGAGCCCCAGCCGCCCGTCCGCCCAGTCGGCGAGCTTCTCGCCCTGGCCGGCGGGAGGTCTCCGGTCAGCGGATTGCGTCCCGTACATCCGTCGTGCGCCGTCGTCGCCCATACGTCGTCGCCTCCCGGTCGGATCCTTCCCAGCGTGGCACGGCGCCGCGGCCGTGCAAACGGGGCGTACGGGCGGTTGGGCCAAGGGGCGGAGCGGGTTGGGCCGGGGAGGCGAGCGGGCGGCTCAGCTGCTGCCGGGGTCCCTCACGATGCCCTGCGCCCGTGCGGCCACGAGCCACTTCGGGAACTCGCCCACCAGCCGGTCGTACAGCTCGGCGTCCGAGACCTTCCGCGGATCCGCCCCCGCGTGGAAGAACCCGGCGTTGTCGACGACCCGCTTGCCCGGCACGGCCAGCTCGTCGAGCTTGCGCAGGAAGTCGAACTGCCTGCTGCCCGGGTCGCCGAACCCGACGAACTGCCAGAACAGCGGGAGCCCGGCCGCTTTGCAGAGGTACCGCTCGGCGGCGAGCTTGTTGATCGGCCCGCCGTCGGTCTGGAAGACGACCAGGGCGGGCTCGGCCGCCCCGCTGTCGAGGTAGTGGTCGATCACGGCGTCCATCGCCAGGTGATAGCTGGTCTTCCCCATGTGCCCGAGCCCGGCCACGATCCGCTCGACCCTTCCGCGGTGGTCGGCGAGCGCGATGTCGGTGACGGCGTCGACGTCGGTGGAGAAGAACACCACGGGCACGCTGCCGTCGTCGTCCAGATGCGCCGACAGCCCGAGCACCCGGTCGGCCAGCGCCTGCACACTGCCGTCCTTGTAGTACGGCTTCATCGAGCCGGAGTGGTCGACCACGAGGTAGACCGCGGCCCGCAGCCCGCCGAGGCCGTGCTTCGCGAGGGACACCCCGGCGCTCTTGTAGAGGTTCACCAGGGACGGAGCGGTCTCTTCGACCTTGGTGAGAGTGATCGCGGCCATGGCCCGCATCCTCTCACTCCTCGACGACCACTCCGTCGCTCAGTTCCAGCACCCGGTCGGCCAGACCGAGGAGTTGCGGGTCGTGGGTGGCGACGAGGGCCGTGACGCCCTCGCTGCGGACCACCGCCCGCAGCAGCTCCATCACCGCCAGGCCGGTGGCGGCGTCGAGCTGGCCGGTCGGCTCGTCGGCGAGCAGCAGGGCCGGGCTGTTGGCGAGCGCCCGGGCGATGGCGACCCGCTGCTGCTGCCCGCCGGACAGCTCGGCGGGCCGCTGTGCCTCGTGTCCGGCCAGTCCCACCAGGGCGAGCAGCAGCGCCACCCGCTCCTCGCGCTCACGCGGCCCGGTCCGGCGCAGCCGCAGCGGCACGCCCACGTTCTCGGCGGCGGTGAGGATGGGGATGAGCCCGAAGGACTGGAAGACGAAGCCGATGCGGTCGCGGCGCAGTTCCAGCAGCTCGTTCTCACTCAGCGCCGACAGGTCGGCGCCGGCCACGACGACACGGCCGCTGTGCGGGGAGTCGAGACCGCCGATCAGATGGAGCAGCGTCGACTTGCCGGAGCCTGAGCGGCCCTTGAGAGCGACCAGCTCACCGCGCCGGACGGTGAAGGACACCCCGCGCAGCGCGTGCACGGCCGCCGCGCCCGTGCCGTAGGAGTGGTGCACGTCCTCCACCCGTAGCATCGGCCCGCCGGATGCGTCGTCGGCGAGGGTGGCACCGGGCCGCGGGCTGGTGTTCTCGGTCATCACCGCATCCCATACGGAAGCGGTCCGGGCGGTCAAGGGCCGGACGACCCGCGTTCGAACTCATGTGCCGGGCCCGTAACTCCGTGATATGCATGCCGGGTTGGGGAACAGCGGCTCGGCCATCGGGTGGGGGAAGAGTGACGGGCTTACTGCTGCTGCGCCTGCGCGCGCATCGGCTGCTGCTCACGGCCGCCCTGCTCGCCGTCCTGCTGACCACCTCGGTTCTCGCCACCCTCGCGGCCTTCTCCGGCTCCGTCGGGAACGCGGCGCTGCGCGGCACCCTGAGCGGCCGGGCCGCGGTGCCCGCCTCCCTCGTCGTCGAGGCGGACGTGCCCCGGGAGCGGCGGGACGCGGCGCACCGGACCGTGGTGCGCGGGGCGCGGGAGGCCTTCGGCGGGCTGCCGGTGACCGTGCGGAGGCTGGAGCGGTCCGGGCCGTACGCGCTGCCCCGGTCCCTGCGGGACGCGGACGCCCGGGCCGGGCAACCCGACCTCACGTATCTCGCCGCCCTCGACCGGTCCAGGATCAGACTGGTCTCGGGCGCCCTGCCCGGCCCGGCCCGGGCGGGCGGTGAGACCGCCGTGCCCGTCGCCCTGCCCGAGGCGGCCGCCGACCGGCTGAAGCTGCGGTCCGGAGCGCACCTCGCGCTCACCGACCGGCTGGGCGGCGCACCGATCCGGGTACGGGTGACGGGGGTGTACCGGGCGGCCGACGGCTCGGATCCCTACTGGCAGGCGGACACCGTCGGCGGCCAGGGCGTACGCACCCTCGCCTTCACCACCTACGGGCCGCTGCTGGCCGACGCGTCGGTGCTCGCCTCCGGCCGCGCCTCCGTGGACAACACCGGCTGGGTGGCGACGGCCGACTACCGCACCGTCACCACCGACGGCATCGGCGCGCTCCGCGCGGATGCCGTGCGCGCGGCCGGGGCGCTGCGCAAGGACCCGGTGCTCGGAGGCGACGCGACCGTGCGCACCGGGCTGCCGGAGCTGCTCGACCGGACCGGGCGGGCCCTGCTGGTGTCCCGGTCCACCTTGATGATCGTCTCCGTGCAGCTGGTCCTGCTCGCCGGGTACGCGCTGCTGCTGGTGGCCCGGCTGCTGGACAGCGAACGGGCGGGCGAGACCGAGCTGCTGCGCGCCCGGGGCAGCTCGCGCGGCCGGATCGCGGGGCTCGCCGCGCTGGAGGCGCTGCTGCTGGCGGTACCGGCCGCGGTCTGTGCCGCGCTGATGTCCGGCCCGCTGGCCCGGCTGCTGGCCCGCTGGTCCTCGCTCGACCGGATCGGGCTGCGGCTGGAGGCCGCCCCGTCGGGCGGGGTCTGGCTGGTCGCGGGCGGTGTGGCGCTGGCGTGCGGTGTGGCGGTCGTGGCGCCCGCGCTGGCGGCGACGGCAGGCGTACCCGCACGGCTGCGGCGCGTGCGTGCCGCCACGACGGCCGCGCCCGTGCGCGCCGGAGCCGATGCCGGGCTGCTGCTGATCGCGGGCGTGGCGTACTGGCAGCTCCAACGGCAGACCGCGGCGAGCGACGGCGGTGTGCTCAGCCGGGACCGGGCCGGACAGCTGGGCATCGATCCGCTGCTGGTCGCGGCGCCCGCGCTGGCGCTGCTGGCGGGCACAGTGCTGACGCTGCGTCTGCTGCCGCTCGCGGCCCGGCTCGCGGAGCGGCGTTCGGCGAGCGGGCGCGGGCTGCCGGCGGCGCTGGCGGGCTGGCAGTTCAGCCGGCGCCCGCTGCGCGGAGCGGGTCCGGTGCTGCTGCTTGTCATCGCCGTGGCGACCGGGATGCTGGCGATCGGGCACGGCGCGTCCTGGGACCGGTCGCAGGACGACCAGGCCGACTTCAGGACGGGCGCCTCCGTACGGGTTCTCGACTACAGGCCGGGCAGTCCCGGACAGACCGGCCTCTACGCCGCGCTGCCCGGGGCCCGGGACGCCGCTCCCGCGCACCGCACCGGCCTGACCCTGTCCGGCGGTCGTGACGCGACGGTCCTCGCCCTGGACACGGCCCGTGCCGCGGACGGGATGCTGATGCGGGGCGATCTCGCCGACGAGCCCGCGGCGAAGCTGCTGCGGACACTGGCCCTGCCCGAGCAGGACGCGGACCGGGCGATACGGCTGCCCGACGGCACCCGGCGGCTCGGCCTCGACGTGCGGATCACCGACCTGCGGGCCCGGACGGGACAGTCTCCTTCCGGCCGCGCGCCCCAGCTCACGGTGGTCGTCGAGGACCGGTACGGCATCTCTTACCGGCTGGGCGCCGGAGAGGTCCCGGTGGACGGACGGGTTCACCCGGTCGCGCTCGACCTGGGCGTGACGGCGACGGGCCGCCGCGCCGCCCCGGCCGGGCCGCTGCGGCTGACCGGGCTCCAGCTCGACGACACCGCGCCCGTCGGCCGCGCCGAACGGCACCGGTTCACCGTCGAACGGCTGCGAGCCACCGGCCGCGACGGCGCCGCGCGGACCGTTCCCGCACCCGACGGGACGCGCTGGCGGGGCGGCTGGACGGTGACGGAGAACGGCACCGTCCTCGCCCGTGCGGTCATGAAGCCCACCGTGTCGGGGACCGCGCCGCTGACCGTGTCGTACGGCACCGGCGCCGACCCCGACGAGAGCTTCAACGCCGCCCCGCTCTACACCGTTCGTGTCACCACCGCAGGGGACGGGGCGCCGCGGAGCATCGCCGCCGTCGCCACCCGGGACTTCCTGCGGGCGGCGGGGGCCGGGCCGGGCGACACCATCGACGTACCGCTGTCCGGGGAGCAGCTGCGGGTGCGGATCGTCCGGACGGTCGAGGAGCTGCCGACCACCGGCCCCGGACCGGACGCAGAGACGACGGACGGCGGGGCGCTGCTGCTCGATCTGCGGGCCGTCGACGCCGTGCTGGCCCAGCGGGCCGCCGCGCCGCTCGGCCCCACGGAGTGGTGGGTGAGCGCGGCCCCCGGCAAGGCGGCCGAGGTCGCCGCCGCTCTGCGGGCGCGCCCGGACCTCGAACCGCAGCAGGTCCTGGTGCGGGACGAGACCGCGGCCGAACTGCTGCGCGATCCGCTCGGTGCCGGGCCGCGCTCGGCGCTGACGGCGGTGGCGGTGGCCGCGGCGGCCCTGGCCGCCGGGGGCTTCGCGGTGAGCGCCGCCGGTGCGCGGCGGGAGCGGTCCGCGGAGTTCGCGGTGCTGCGCGCCCTGGGCACCTCCCGCCGGGATCTCGCCCGGCTGGTCGCGACGGAGCAGAGCCTGCTCGTCGGCGCCGGGCTGCTCGCCGGGCTGGGTCTCGGCACCCTCCTGACCCGGGCCGTCGTACCGCTGATCGTCCTGACCTCCGACGCGGGGCGGCCGGTCCCGCCCGTCCTCGTCGAACTCCCGGTGCACCGGGTCGCCCTGCTCCTCCTGGGGGTGGCCGCCCCGCTGCTGCTGATCACCGCCGGTTCGGCGCTGCGCCGTGCCGAACCGGCGGTCGCGCTCCGCCACCAGGGGGAGGACTGAGATGCCGCCGAACGCGCAGGGCGCGCCCTGGGTGCGGACCCGGCTGCGGGCCATGCCCGTGTCCACCGTGGCCTTCGGTGTGCTGGTGCTGGTCACGGCGTTCCTCGCGGCCGTCCTGCCCCGGGCCGTGGAGGCCTACGAGACGGACGGGCTGCGCGAGGCCGTCGCGACGGCCGCCCCCGAGTCGACGGTGCTGGAGCTGAAGGCGGCGCAGCCCGGTCTCGAACGGCCGGAGGAGGCCCGGGCCGACGAGGTCCGGCCGGAGGCACTCGCGGCGGTCGACGACCGGGCGCGGGCGCTGCTGCCCGAGCCGCTGCGGGTGGACCCGGCCGAGTCGGCGTACGGGGTGCGGACCGGGAAGAGCCTGCAGGCACTGGACGCGTGGCTGCCCCGGCCCGACGGGCTGCTGCCCCGCTTCACCCTGCTCGCCCAGTCGGGAGCGGCCGGCCACGCCACCGTGCGGGAGGGCCGGCTGCCCACCGCCGACGGCTCGGTCACCGTGGACAACCGGACGCTGGAAGGTGCCGTGACCACCGAGACGGCCCGCACGCTGCGGCTGCGGACCGGCTCCACGCTCACGCTGGGCGGCTTCGCGAACGGACCGCTGACGGTCCGTGTCACCGGCGTCCTCCAGCCCCGGCATCCGGAGCGGAGTTACTGGTCCGCGGAACCGGTCCTGCGTACACCGACCATGGCGAGCAACGGCGGCCGGCCGCCGCAGTACTACTGGGAGGCGGGCGTCCTGCTCGCGCCCGGAGCCGCCCCGGCCCTGCTCGGCGGTCAGGGAGAGCCGGAGCGGTACTGGCGGTTCGCCCCCGCGACCGGGCGGCTCACCGGGGCGGACACCTCGGCGCTCGTCGAGACGGTCGCGTCCCTGGAGGACGGGCCCGGGCTGGTGCGGATGCGCGGGGCCGCCGGTCCGACGGCGCAGCTGTCCACCGGCCTGGAGCAGGTCGTCGCCTCCTATGGGCAGACGCGTGACGCGATCACGCCCGTGGTCGCCGTCGCGGTCTTCGGGATCACCGCGATCGCCTTCGTCGTCCTGGTCATGAGTGGTGGCCTGGCCGCCGCCCGCCGCGACGGCGAACTCGCCCTGCTGCGGGCCCGGGGTGGTTCCCTGCACGGCATCGCCGGGCGGCTGCTGGCCGAGAACGCCGTGCCGGCGCTGCCCGCCGCGGCCTGCGGTCTGCTGCTCGCCTTGCTCGTCGTGGACGAGGCCCGGCTGCTGCCCGCCGTGCTCGGGGCGGGTGCCGTGGCGCTGCTCGCCTGTGCCGCGCTGCCGGTGCGCGCCGCCGCGGCACATCGCAGACCGCGGGCGTACCGGCAGCGCGACGACCTCGCCCACGCCAGGCCCGGCGGGCGCCGCACGGTCGCTGAACTGACCGTGCTGGTGCTGGCCGGCGGCTCGGTGCTGACGCTGCGCCGCCGCGGCACGGACGGAGCGGGCGATCTGCTGGTGAGCGCCGCCCCGGTCCTCGTCGGGCTGGTCGCCGCGCTGGTCCTCGTCCGGCTGTATCCGCTGCCGCTGCGGTGGGCCGCCGGACCGGCCGGGCGGCTGCGCGGCGCGGTCGGGTTCCTCTCGCTGGCCCGCGCGGGCCGCTCACCGGCGGCAGTCGCCACGCTGCCGCTGCTCGCCCTGCTGACGGCCCTGACCACGGCCGCGTTCGGGGGGTCCGTGCTGACGGGCGTGGCGGACGCCCGGGACCGGGCCGCGCTGCTGGAGACGGGCGCGGACGCGCGGATCGCCACCGCCGACGGCACCCCGCTCCCGGCGGGACTGGCGCGGACCGTACGGGATGTGGCAGGCGTACGGCAGGTCACGGCCGTGGGCATCGGGTACGCCTCGGAGCGCGCGCAGGACGAGACGCGGTCGCTGACCGTGGCCGGCGTCGAGCCGGACGCGTACGCGGAACTGGCCGGGCGGACGGGACTCGGGGGCTTCGCGGCCGACCGGCTGCGGATCCGGGGCGGGGTGCTGGACGCGGTCGCCTCCCCCGCGGTCGCAAAGCGGCTCGGGCGGGCTCCGCGCCGGATCGTGACGGAGGGCGGACCGGTCACGGTGCGGATCACCGCCGTGCGCCCCCGCACCCCGGCCGTCCCCGAGGGCGAGTTCCTCCTTCTCGACGCGGCGGGCCTGAAGGGCTCCGGCGACCCCACGGTCCTGCTGGCGGCCGGTGCCGGGCTCGACGCCAAGGCGCTGCGGGCGGCGGTGCGCGGCGCCGGGCCGCACCTCTCCGTGACCCTGCGGAGCGAGGAACGCGCGGCGCTGTCCGACTCCCCGTTGCAGGCGGGCGCCGAACGGATCTACGTCTGGGCCGTCGCCGCGGGCGCGGGGTACGCCGTACTCGCCCTGGTGCTCGGCCTGCTGCGGTCCGCGCCGGAACGAGCCGCGCTGCTGGCCCGGCTGCGCACCCTCGGCATGACGGCCCGCCGGGGGCGGCGCCTGCTCGGCCTGGAGTCCCTGCCCCAGACGCTGCTCGCGGCCGGTGGGGGCATGGCCGCCGGCTGGGCGACGGTACGACTGCTCGCCCCCGGCATCGACCTGGACCGGCTCGCCCTGGCCGGCACATCCGGTGTCTCGGCGCCGGCTGCCGTGCTGCGGGCCGACGTGTGGTCGCTGGCCCTGCCGGCCGTGGGCGCGGTGCTGCTGGCGGGGGCGGTGGCCGTCGCGCAGGCCTGGTGGGCGGGGCGCCGGACACCGATCACTCACCTCAGGGCAGGAGACATGCGATGAGCGGTACGACGGAGTCGCTCGAGGAGCTGGAGCGGCGGGTGGCGCACCACCGCGACCGGCCCGCGTACGGGCACGACGCCCTGATCGCCTGCGACCGGCTGGTGCGGATCTTCGCCAGGCGCGGTGCCGGGGACGCCGCCGTCGAGGTGCAGGCGCTCCAGGGACTCGATCTCCTGGTGCGGGAGGGTGAGTTGATGGCCCTGGTGGGGGCGTCCGGCAGCGGCAAGTCGACGTTGATGAACATCCTCGCGGGCCTGGACGTCCCCACCGCGGGGGCCGCGAAAGTCGCGGGGCGCGATCTGCTGACGATGGACGCGAAGGCGCGGTTGCGGTACCGGCGTGAGGTGGTCGGCTTCGTCTGGCAGCAGACGGCACGCAATCTGCTGCCGTATCTGACGGCGGTGCAGAACGTCGCCCTGCCGATGCAGCTGGCGGGCGGCTCCCGGCGGAAACGGGCCGGACGGGCGGACGACCTGCTGTCCCTGCTCGGTGTCGCCGACTGCCGGGACCGGCGCCCGCAAGCGATGTCCGGCGGCCAGCAGCAGCGCGTCGCGATCGCCGTCGCCCTCGCCAACGCCCCCGCGGTCCTGCTCGCCGACGAGCCGACCGGCGAGCTGGACTCGGCGACCGGGCAGCAGGTCTTCGCGGCGTTCCGCCGCGCCAACGAGGAGCTGGGCACGACGATCGTCATCGTCACGCACGACCAGGCGGTCGCCGGTGAGGTCCGCCGCACGGTCGCGATCCGTGACGGCCGCACCTCGACGGAGGTGCTGCGCCGCACGGAGGTCGACGAGGCGGGCCGGGAGTCCGTGGTGGCGCGTGAGTACGCGATGCTCGACCGCGCGGGCCGCCTTCAGCTGCCGGCCGAGTACACGGCGGCCCTGGGCATGGCGGACCGGGTGCTGCTGGAGCTGGAGGAGGACCACATCCAGGTGTGGCCCGACGAGAACGGGAACGGAACCGGCTGAGGACGTGCGACAGCGCCTGCCCGGTCGTCCGGTCGGGGACTGTGGGGCAGGCGCTGTCAGTGTTCCGCACGCCGTTGTGCGGGACGTGTTGTGAGGCGGTCAGACCATCAGGGCGCGGTCCGTCGGGCGGATCGGCGCCGGCAGCTCGCTCGCACCCGTGAGGGCGCGGTCCACCCCGCGTGCCGCCGAGCGGCCCTCCGCGATCGCCCAGACGATGAGCGACTGGCCGCGGCCGGCGTCACCGGCGACGAACACGCCCGGCACGTTGGTCTGGAAGTCGGCGTCGCGGGCGATGTTGCCGCGCTCGTCGAGCTCCAGGCCGAACTGCTCGACCAGGCCGTTCTCGCGGTCGGTGCCGGTGAAGCCCATGGCGAGGGTGACCAGCTGGGCGGGGATCTTGCGCTCGGTGCCCGGCTTCTGGGTCAGCTTGCCGTCGATGAACTCCACCTCGGTGAGGTGCAGCCACTGGACGTTGCCGTCCTCGTCGCCCTCGAAGTGGGTCGTCGAGACCGAGTAGACCCGCTCGCCGCCCTCCTCGTGGGCCGAGGTGACCTTGTACAGCATGGGGAAGGTCGGCCAGGGCTGGTTGATCGGGTGCCGCTCGTCGCTCGGGCGGGGCATGATCTCCAACTGCGTGACGGAGGCCGCGCCCTGGCGGTTGGCGGTGCCCACGCAGTCCGCGCCGGTGTCGCCGCCGCCGATGACCACGACGTGCTTGCCCTCGGCCGAGATCGGGGGCGCCACGAAGTCGCCCTCCTGGACCTTGTTGGCCAGCGGCAGGTACTCCATGGCCTGGTAGACGCCCTTGAGCTCACGGCCCGGCACCGGCAGGTCACGGGCCATGGTCGCGCCGACGGCCAGGACGACCGCGTCGTAGCGCTTCTTCAGGTCCGTGGCCTTCAGGTCGCGGCCGATCTCGATGCCCGTGCGGAAGCGGGTGCCCTCCGCGCGCATCTGCTCGATACGGCGGTTGATGTGCCGCTTCTCCATCTTGAACTCGGGGATGCCGTAGCGGAGGAGGCCTCCGATGCGGTCCGCGCGCTCGTAGACGGCGACGGTGTGGCCGGCACGGGTCAGCTGCTGGGCGGCGGCGAGACCCGCCGGGCCCGAGCCGATGACCGCGACGGTCTTGCCGGACAGGCGCTCCGGGATCTGCGGGGCGACGTCCCCGGTCTCCCACGCCTTGTCGATGATCGAGACCTCGACGTTCTTGATGGTGACCGGCGGCTGGTTGATGCCGAGGACACACGCCGACTCGCACGGAGCCGGGCACAGGCGGCCGGTGAACTCCGGGAAGTTGTTGGTGGCGTGCAGGCGCTCCTGCGCGGCCGCCCAGTCCTCGCGGTAGGCGTAGTCGTTCCACTCGGGGATCAGGTTCCCCAGTGGGCAGCCGTTGTGGCAGAACGGGATGCCGCAGTCCATGCAGCGGCTGGCCTGCTTGCTGATGATGGGCAGCAGCGAGCCGGGAACGTAGACCTCGTTCCAGTCCCGGACGCGCTCCTCGACGGGGCGGGACTTGGCGAGCTCACGCCCGTGGTTCAGGAAGCCCTTCGGGTCAGCCATTGATCGCCGCCTCCATCATCTTCTCGTGGGTCTCGGTCTCGGAGAGACCGGCTCGCTCGGCGGCTTCCTTGGCGGCGAGCACTGCCTTGTACGTGCTGGGGATGATCCTGCTGAAGCGCTCGACAGCGGTGTCCCACTCGGCCAGGAGCTTCGCGGCGACGGTGGAGCCCGTCTCCTCCTGGTGGCGGCGGACCACGTCGTGCAGCCACTGCTTGTCGGTGTCGTCCAGCGCCTCCACGGCGTCCAGGTTGCCGACGTTGACGTTGTCGGGGTCCAGGTCGATCACGTACGCGATACCGCCGGACATGCCGGCCGCGAAGTTGCGGCCCGTCTCGCCGAGCACCACCGCGTGGCCGCCGGTCATGTACTCGCAGCCGTGGTCGCCCACGCCCTCGGCGACGACCGTCGCGCCGGAGTTGCGGACGCAGAAGCGCTCGCCGACCTTGCCGCGCAGGAACATCTCGCCGCCGGTGGCGCCGTAGCCGATGGTGTTGCCGGCGATGACGCTGTACTCGGCGAGGTGGTCGGCCGCGCGGTCCGGGCGGACGACGATCCGGCCGCCGGACAGGCCCTTGCCGACGTAGTCGTTGGCGTCGCCCTCCAGGCGGAGGGTGACACCGCGCGGCACGAAGGCGCCGAAGGACTGGCCCGCGGAGCCGGTGAAGGTGATGTCGATGGTGTCGTCGGGCAGGCCCGCGCCACCGAACTTCTTCGTCACCTCGTGGCCGAGCATGGTGCCGACCGTGCGGTTGATGTTGCGGATCTGCACCTGGGCACGGACCGGCTGGGCGTCGGTGGCACCGGACGCGGCGAGCGCGTCGGCGGCCAGCTTGATCAGCTGGTTGTCGAGCGCCTTCTCCAGGCCGTGGTCCTGCGCGATGAGCTGGTGGCGCGCCGCGCCCTCGGGCAGCTCGGGCACGTGGAACAGCGGTGCCAGGTCCAGGCCCTGCGCCTTCCAGTGGTCGACGGCCCGCGTGACGTCGAGGGTCTCGGCGTGGCCGACGGCCTCCTCGATGGAGCGGAAGCCCAGCTCGGCGAGGATCTCGCGGACCTCTTCGGCGATGTACTTGAAGAAGTTCACGACGTACTCGGCCTTGCCGTTGTACCGCTCGCGCAGGACCGGGTTCTGCGTGGCGATGCCGACCGGGCAGGTGTCCAAGTGGCAGACGCGCATCATGACGCAGCCGGAGACGACGAGCGGCGCGGTCGCGAAACCGAACTCCTCGGCGCCGAGGAGCGCGGCGATGACCACGTCGCGGCCGGTCTTCAGCTGGCCGTCGGTCTGGACGACGATGCGGTCGCGCAGGCCGTTGAGCAGCAGCGTCTGCTGGGTCTCGGCGAGGCCGAGCTCCCAGGGACCGCCGGCGTGCTTCAGCGAGGTGAGCGGCGAGGCACCCGTACCGCCGTCGTGGCCGGAGATGAGCACGACGTCCGCGTGCGCCTTGGAGACACCCGCGGCGACCGTGCCGACGCCGACCTCGGAGACCAGCTTCACGTGAATCCGCGCCTGCGGGTTCGCGTTCTTCAGGTCGTGGATCAGCTGGGCCAGGTCCTCGATGGAGTAGATGTCGTGGTGCGGGGGCGGCGAGATGAGGCCGACGCCCGGCGTCGAGTGACGCGTCTTGGCGACCCACGGGTAGACCTTGTGGCCGGGCAGCTGGCCGCCCTCGCCGGGCTTGGCGCCCTGGGCCATCTTGATCTGGATGTCGTCGGAGTTGACCAGGTACTCGGAGGTCACACCGAAGCGGCCGGAGGCGACCTGCTTGATGGACGACCGGCGGGCCGGGTCGTACAGGCGCTCCGGGTCCTCGCCGCCCTCACCGGTGTTGGACTTGCCGCCCAGCTGGTTCATGGCGATGGCGAGGGTCTCGTGCGCCTCCTGGGAGATGGAGCCGTACGACATGGCGCCCGTGGAGAACCGCTTGACGATCTCGGAGACCGGCTCGACCTCGTCGATGGAGATCGGCTGTCGGCCGGACTTGAAGCCGAACAGACCGCGCAGCGTCATCAGCCGCTCGGACTGCTCGTTCACACGCTCGGTGTACTTCTTGAAGATGTCGTAGCGGCCGGAGCGCGTGGAGTGCTGGAGGCGGAAGACCGTCTCCGGGTCGAACAGGTGCGGCTCGCCCTCACGGCGCCACTGGTACTCGCCGCCTATGTCCAGCGCGCGGTGCGCCGGGGCGATGCCGGAGGCCGGGTAGGCCTTGGCGTGGCGGGCGGCGACCTCCTTGGCGACGACGTCGATGCCGACACCGCCGATCTTGGTGGCCGTGCCGTTGAAGTACTTCACGACGAAGGCCTCGTCGAGACCGACGGCCTCGAAGACCTGGGCGCCGCGGTAGGAGGCGACGGTCGAGATGCCCATCTTGGACATGACCTTCAGCACGCCCTTGCCGAGGGCGTAGATGAGGTTGCGGATGGCCTGCTCGGGCTCGATGCCGGGCAGGAAGGTGCCGGCGCGCACCAGGTCCTCGACGGTCTCCATCGCCAGGTACGGGTTGACGGCGGCGGCGCCGTAGCCGATGAGCAGGGCGACGTGGTGGACCTCGCGGACGTCACCGGCCTCGACCAGCAGGCCCACCTGGGTGCGCTGCTTGGTGCGGATGAGGTGGTGGTGGACGGCCGCGGTGAGCAGCAGCGACGGGATCGGCGCGTGCTCGGCGTCCGAGTGGCGGTCCGACAGGACGATCAGGCGGGCGCCGTTCTCGATGGCGGCGTCGGCCTCGGTGCAGATCTCCTCGATGCGCGCGGCCAGCGCGTCACCGCCGCCGTGCACCCGGTACAGGCCGGAGAGCGTCGCGGCCTTGAAACCGGGCATGTCGCCGTCGGCGTTGATGTGGATGAGCTTGGCCAGCTCGTCGTTGTCGATCACCGGGAAGGGCAGCAGGACGCTGCGGCAGGAGGCCGCGTTCGGGTCCAGCAGGTTGCCCTGGGGGCCCAGTGCGGAGCGCAGCGAGGTGACGAGCTCCTCGCGGATGGCGTCCAGCGGCGGGTTGGTGACCTGCGCGAACAGCTGCGTGAAGTAGTCGAAGAGCAGCCGCGGGCGGTCCGACAGCGCGGCGATCGGCGAGTCGGTGCCCATCGAGCCGATCGGCTCGGCGCCGGCCTTGGCCATCGGCGCGAGGATGACGCGCAGCTCCTCCTCGGTGTAGCCGAAGGTCTGCTGGCGTCGGGTGACCGAGGCGTGGGTGTGCACGATGTGTTCGCGCTCGGGCAGGTCGGAGAGCTCGATCTCGCCGGCCTCCACCCACTCCGCGTACGGGTTCTCGGCGGCGAGCTCGGCCTTGATCTCGTCGTCCTCGATGATGCGGTGCTCGGCGGTGTCGACGAGGAACATCCGGCCGGGCTGCAGGCGGCCCTTGCGGACGACCTTGGCCGGGTCGATGTCCAGGACGCCGACCTCGGAGCCGAGGACGACGAGGCCGTCGTCGGTGACCCAGTAGCGGCCGGGGCGCAGGCCGTTGCGGTCGAGGACCGCGCCGACCTGGGTGCCGTCGGTGAAGGTGACGCAGGCCGGGCCGTCCCAGGGCTCCATCAGCGTGGAGTGGAACTGGTAGAAGGCGCGCCGGGCCGGGTCCATGGAGTCGTGGTTCTCCCACGCCTCCGGGATCATCATCAGCACGGAGTGCGGCAGGGAACGGCCGCCCAGGTGCAGGAGTTCCAGGACCTCGTCGAAGGAGGCGGAGTCGGAGGCGTCGGGCGTGCAGACCGGGAAGATCCGGTCGATGGCCTTGTCGTCGGACCCGAACAGGTCGGAGACGAGCTGCGACTCGCGGGCCACCATCCAGTTGCGGTTGCCCTTGACGGTGTTGATCTCACCGTTGTGCGCGACGAAGCGGTAGGGGTGGGCCAGCGGCCACGAGGGGAACGTGTTCGTCGAGAACCGGGAGTGCACGAGCGCGATCGCGGAGGCGAAGCGGCGGTCGGACAGGTCCGGGAAGAAGGGCTCCAGCTGGCCGGTGGTCAGCATGCCCTTGTAGACGATGGTCCGCGCGGACAGTGACGGGAAGTACACGCCGGCCTCGCGCTCGGCGCGCTTGCGCAGCACGAAGGCCTTGCGGTCGAGCGCGATGCCCGTGGCGGGCACGGTCGCGCCGTCGCCGACGAAGATCTGGCGGAAGACCGGCATGGTCGACCGGGCGGTGGCACCCAGGAGCTGGGGCGCGACCGGCACCTCGCGCCAGCCGAGGACGGTCAGGCCCTCGTCGGCGGCGATCGTCTCGATCTGCGAGACGGCGGCGGCGGTGGAGTCCTCCGGCAGGAAGGCGATGCCGACGGCGTAGGAACCGGCGTCGGGCAGTTCGAATCCGGCCACCTGACGGAAGAAGGCGTCCGGGACCTGCGACAGGATGCCGGCGCCGTCGCCGGAGTCGGGCTCGGAGCCGGTGGCACCGCGGTGTTCGAGGTTGCGCAGGACGGTCAGAGCCTGCTCGACCAGGGTGTGGGACGCCTCGCCGGTGAGGGTGGCGACGAAGCCGACGCCGCAGGCGTCGTGCTCGTTGCGGGGGTCGTACATACCCTGCGCAGCAGGGCGAGCATCCATGAAGGACCAGTTCTGGCCATTCGCGGAATGCTGGGACGGCTGGCGCGGCGTACGCATCGGCTCTCCCGTCGTCGTCATGGCATATGCAAGTGCCGAGGGACGACGTTGGCCCTCGCGTGATCGCAAAATTTCGTGCAGGTTACATGATGGAGCGGTTCTCGGGAACCGGGATAATCCGTTCCAGCATGCGGACACCGCGGGTTCACGGCGGGATGCCGCGCCAGCAGTGGAAGCTATGGAGGGACCGCACGGAACGATCGGTCAGATCGGTTTCCGTCGGCCCGGGAGCGGGGCAGGCGTCTTCGCCCACCCTGCTGCGGGTGCGCGGCGAGCGTCGTTGCCCGCAGCGCTTACGGCTCATGCCCGGTGGTCGCACATTCGAAACCAGCGAGTAACGGCTACTTATGCGGCCCATCGCATAAATCCGGGCCGCACTATCCTACGGCCGTTCCGAACAAGGTACCCAGGGCGTACGTCACACCGGCCGCCGCGCCTCCCAGGAGCAGCTGCCGCAGCCCGCTGTACCACCAGGTCCGTGCCGTCACCTTGGCGACCACCGCACCGCACAGGAAGAGCCCGAGCAGCGCCAGCAGCACGGCCGGCCACATGCTGCTCGCCCCCAGCAGATAGGGCGCCACGGGAATCAGCGCGCCCAGTGCGAAGGAGCCGAAGCTCGACACGGCGGCCACGGTGGGCGAGGGCAGATCGCCGGGGTCGATGCCCAGCTCCTCCCGGGCGTGGATCTCCAGTGCCTGTTCGGGGTCCTGCGACAGCTGCCGGGCCACCTCGCGGGCCAGTCGCGGCTCGACGCCTCTCGACTCGTAGAGCGCGGCGAGCTCGGCCTCCTCGTCCTTGGGGTGCTTGCGCAGCTGGCGCCGCTCCACGTCCAGCTCGGCCTCGACGAGCTCGCGCTGCGAGGCGACGGAGGTGTACTCACCGGCGGCCATGGAGAAGGCACCGGCGGCCAGGCCCGCGAGCCCGCTGAGGACGACGGTGTGCTGACTGACATTGCCGCCCGCGACACCGGTCATCAGGGCGAGGTTGGAGACGAGGCCGTCCATCGCACCGAACACCGCGGGACGCAGCCAGCCGCCGTTCACGTCCCGGTGCGTGTGGTTGTCCCGGTGCGCCTCGTGCAGCGTCGCCTCGGTCTCGATGATGGCCATGGAAGATCCCCACTCCCCGCTCTTTGGACAAGTTCCAGAGTTTTACAACACCAAAACTACGCCCCGGATTCCGTCGCCGCCAGCAAGGAAAGGCTGGGCTAACCTGCGGTTTTACCGTTTCGCGCTCACTTGATCATCACTGTGCGCAGATGTCGACCGGGTGATGCTGGGGCTCGTGAGGCTCAGCGGAGTCAGCGGAGTGGGACACATGCCGTATGGCATCGATCGCCTGCATCCCCTCCGTCCCGGCGCCCGGGGACGCCGCCGGACTTCGCGAACGGGCCCGCGGCGCGCTGCTGGGCCTGGCCGTCGGTGACGCCCTCGGGGCGCCGGCCGAGAACATGAAGCCCTCCGAGATCCGCGCCCGGTGGGGCCGGATCACCGGGTACGTCGCCGAGAAGCCGGCGGGTACCGACGACACCGAGTACGCGATCTTCTCCGGCCTCCTGCTGTCCCGGCACGGCTCCGCGCTCACCCCGCTCCATGTGGAAGCGGCCTGGCACGAGTGGATCGCCGACCGCGACGAGGGCCCCTTCCGTGGCGCCGGTTTCAGCGAACGCGGCACGCTGGAGAACCTGCGCCGGGGCCTGGCCGCCCCGATCTCCGCCCAGCACCGGCACGCCTGGAGCGACGGTCTGGCCATGCGGGCGGCCCCCTTCGGGGTGTTCGCGGCGGGCCGCCCGGCGGAGGCGGCCCGGCTGGTCGCGATCGACGGTTCGGTGAGCCACGACGGCGAGGGCATCTACGGCGGCCAGGCGGTGGCGGCGGGCGTCGCGGCGGCGATGGCGGGCGCCCCGTCGACCGCGGTCGTGGCCGCGGCCCTCGCGGTCGTACCCGACGACTCCTGGACGGCCCGCAGCCTGCGCCGCGCGGTGGCCGTCGCCCATCGCGGCGAACGCGCGGTCCGCTCCGCGGTCGTCATCGGCGGCTACCCCTGGACCGACCTGGCCCCCGAGGCGGTCGCCCTCGCCTTCGGCGCCTACGCGGCGGCCGACGGCGACTTCGAGCAGTCCGTCCTGACCGCGGTGAACATGGGCCGCGACGCGGACACGACGGCGGCGGTGGCGGGGGCGCTGGCGGGAGCGACGCGGGGCGTGTCGGCGATCCCCGCGGCGTGGGCCGCGGCCATCACCCCGGCCCGCGGGTCATGCCTGCCGGCCATGGCGGGCTACCACGTCCTGGACGTGGCGGACCTGCTGACACCGGCGGAGGTTCTCTCGTGACGACGTACGAAGCGGAAGCCGCCGATGGCGGGATCGCCCCACGGGTGACCAGGACCCCTCGGGTGACGGTCACGGGCGGTGCGCGGGTGGGAGACAGACGGGCCGAAGGCGAAGCCGAGGCCACACGAAGGGCCGAAGGCCTCCTGCTCGGACTGGCCGCAGGCGACGCCGCAGGCTGGCCCGCAGCCCGCCACAGAGCCGCCCGCATGCCCGACTGGACCCGCCGCCTCACCCGCGAACTGGACACCTTCGCCGAACACAACGCCACCACCACCCTCCCGGTCCCCATCGCCCTGAACCAGCCCTCCGAGCCCCTCCGCCTCGGCCCCTCCGACGACGCCGAATGGGCGGCGTTCGCCGCGGAAGCCCTCCTGCGCGCGGGCGACGACACCGTCCTGAACGACCTCAGCCGGGAACGCCGCACCCGCGCCGCGATCGACCTCACCTGGAACACCCTCGCAAGCGAGGTCGCCGCCGCGGCGGACCGCGCCCCCGAGATCGAGTCCGCCGTCCTCCCCCTGCGCGCCCGCATCTCCGTCCGCGCCGGCCTCGGCAACCTCGCCACCGGCCTGCGCCCGCCCGCCACCGGCCACGACAACCCGCACTACTTCGACGACGCCGCCTGCGTACGCGCCTGCGTCCTGGCCGTGGCCCACCCCGGAGACCCCCGGCGCGCCGCCGACCTCGCCGAGTTCGACGCCCGCTACACCCAGGACGGCGACGGTGTCCACGGCGCCCGCGCGATGGCGGCGGCGCTCGCCCTCGCCCTGGCCGGCGCACACGTCGACGCCTGCGTCACGGCGGCCCTGGCCGAACTCCCCGATGAGACGGAGATCGGCCGCAACGCCCGGCACGCCCTGAAGCTCGCCGCCGCCGCGGACAGTGCCTTCGCCCTGGTCCCGCCCCTGGAGCACCAGATCGTCGACCACGTCTACAGCTACGGCATCGCCGCCGCCGAGACGGTTCCGGTCGCCCTCGCCCTGGCCACCGCAGCCCGCGGCCGCATCGCGGAGGCGATCCCCGCGGCGGCCTGCCTGTCCCGTGTCGCGGACTCCGCCCCGGCCCTGGCGGGCGCCCTGACCGGCGCCCTGGGCGGCGGCGCCTCGATCCCCGCCTCCTGGCGGGAGACCTGCCGCACCCTCTCCGGCTGTGTCCTCCCCCGCCTCACCGGCACGGACCTCGTGGAACTCGCCGAACTCCTGGAAGCCGTACAAGCGGCCCACCCGGGTGGATGATGCGGCCATGCAGCCCAAACCACACCAAAACACCTCCCTGGACGAGCGGATCACCGGCGCCCTGGTCGGGGCCGCGGTCGGCGACGCTCTCGGCGGCCCCGTCGAGGGCTACGCGCCCGAGCAGATCCTCGAACGCCACGGCGGCCGCGTCCACGGCATCGTCGGCCCCTGGCACGGCGACGACTGGCGCACGGCCCGCCCCCTCGCCCCGTACCACAAGGGCGACGGCCACGTCACCGACGACACCTTGATGACCCACGCCCTGGTCCGTGTCTACGCCCGGGTCCGCGACCACCTCGACGCCTACGCGATCGCCGACCACCTGGTCCCGGACCTGATGACCGAGCCACGCTGGATCCCGGAACTGGAGTCCGAGGCACTACCCCTCCAGCGGATCTTCCTGGCGGAGAAGTGGCTGGTGACGAGGATCCACTACGGCCACGCCGACCCCCGCGAGGCCGGCAGCGGCAACATCGTCAACTGCGGGGCGGCGATGTACATGGCCCCGGCCGGCCTGGTCAACGCGGCCGATCCGCGTGCGGCCTACGCCGAGGCCCTCGACATCGCCGGTGCGCACCAGTCGTCGTACGGCCGTGAGGCGGCGGGCGTCCTGGCCGCTGCCGTGGCGGCGGCGTGCACCCCCGGTGCGACCCCGGACTCCGTCGTCTCGACGTGTCTCTCCCTCGCGAAGGACGGCACCCGGGCCGCGATCGAGCGGGTCTGCGAGGAGGCCTCCCGCCACACGGATGTCGAGTCGGCGCTGCGCCCACTGCGCGAGGCGGTGGCCCCCTACGACACGGTGGGCCCCGACTACCGCGCCCCGTCACTCGGCGCCCGCCGCCCCTCCCGCCTGCATTCGATCGAGGAACTCCCCATCGCGCTGGGCATGTTGCTCGTGGCGCGGGGCGACTACCGCCACGCCGTTCT
This sequence comes from Streptomyces hawaiiensis, assembly GCF_004803895.1. Classification (NCBI taxonomy): domain Bacteria; kingdom Bacillati; phylum Actinomycetota; class Actinomycetes; order Kitasatosporales; family Streptomycetaceae; genus Streptomyces; species Streptomyces hawaiiensis. The sequence goes on from NZ_CP021978.1 coordinate 2,359,930, forward strand.
CGGCGCGGTGAACTACGGCCGCGACTGCGACTCCATCGCCACGATGGCCGGCGCGCTGGCAGGCGCCCTGGGCTCACCGGTCCCGGAGGAGTGGGCCAAGACGGTCGCGGAGGCCAGCCGCCTGGATCTGTGGGAACCGGCGGCCACCCTCACCGCCGTGACCCGCGAGATCTTCGCCCGGGACGTGGCCCGCCGCCGCACCCACGAGCAGGCCTTCGCGTCCCTCGGAGGCCAGGAATGCTCCGACTGACCTGGGTCCAGCCGGAGGACCTGATCGGCCACGAACTCCGCCAGGCGGTCCAGGACGGCCGCGAGCCGAAGGCCATCGCGGCCCGCTGGCGAGCGGCGGGCGGCCAGGAGGCTCCGGCCACCGCGGGCGCCTCCCCCACCCCGGCGTCCCGATACCTCCGCCAGCTGGCGGAGGACCTCCTGGACGAACTGGCCGACCTCCCGAGCGCGTTGGCGGACGACGAACCAACGGACCTGGAGAAGATCAGGTCCGCCTGCCCCGACTGGCCAGAGCCCGCGGGCACCCCGGCCACCACCCCGCACCACCTCGAAGCCGCCTGGCTCGGCCGCGCCACCGGCTGCCTCCTGGGCAAACCGGTCGAGAAGCTCCCCCTCGACGCCATCCGCCGACTCGCCCGGTCCACCGGCAACTGGCCCCTCACCACCTACTTCACCGCCCGGGGCGTCCCCGAAGGCCTCCTGCGGCAGCACCCCTGGAACCGCCGCTCGGCGAGCACCTCCCTCGCCGAGAACATCGACGGCATGCCCGAGGACGACGACCTCAACTACCCCCTCCTCAACCTCGTCCTCCTCCAGCGCCACGGCAAGGCCTTCACCACCATGGACGTGGCCCGCGTCTGGCTCGACGAACTCCCCGCCGGCCGCACCTTCACCGCCGAACGCATCGCCTACCGCAACCTCCTCACCGGCCTGGAACCCCCGCACACCGCCCGCCACCGCAACCCGTTCCGCGAGTGGATCGGCGCCCTGATCCGCGCCGACGTCCACGGCTGGACCAACCCCGGCCACCCGGCCGCGGCAGCCGAACAGGCCCACCGTGACGCCGCCCTCACCCACACCGCCAACGGCGTCTACGCGGCGATGTTCACGGCGGCCGCCATCGCCACGGCGGCGAGCGGCGGGCACGACATCCACACCTGCCTGCGCACCGGCCTCACCGTCGTCCCCTCGCGCTCCCGCCTGGCCCGGGCCGTCCGCCGAGCCGTCCAACTGGCCCACCGGCACGAAGACTTCGACACGGTCGTCGACGCACTCCACGCCGCCCACGCCGGCACCCATCACTGGGTGCACGCCGTCCCCAACACCGCCCTGATCGCCGCCGCCCTCACCCACGCGAACGGCGACTTCGCCGGCTCCGTCTGCCGCGCCGTGAGCGGCGGCTGGGACACCGACTCCAACGGCGCGACCGCCGGCTCCATCGCCGGGCTGCTGGCCGGACACCCCGCGGCGCTCCCCGACCGCTGGACGGCACCCCTGAAGAACCGGCTGGCCACGTCCGTCGGCGACTTCAACGGCATCGGCTTCGACACCCTCGCCCACCTCACGCACCGGGAGACCCACCGCCCATGACCGCGCCCACGACCGCGCCCCTCACCGGCCTGCGCGTCCTCGACCTCGCCACCCTCTTCGCCGGCCCGATGGCCGCCACCCTGCTCGGCGACTTCGGCGCCGAGGTCGTCAAGATCGAGCACCCGCGGAAGCCGGACCCCTCCCGCGGCCACGGCCCGTCGAAGGACGGCGCGGGCCTGTGGTGGAAGATGCTCGGCCGCAACAAGCGCACCATGACCCTCGACCTGTCGAAGCCCGGCGGCCGCGCCACCCTCCTGCGGCTGGCCGCCACCACCGACGTGATCATCGAGAACTTCCGCCCCGGCACCCTGGAGAAGTGGGACCTGGGCTGGCCGGAGCTGTCGGCCGTCAACCCCCGGCTCGTCCTGGCCCGCGTCACCGGCTTCGGCCAGTTCGGCCCCTACGCGCACCGCCCCGGCTTCGGCACCCTGGCCGAGGCGATGAGCGGCTTCGCGGCGATCACCGGCGAACCGGACGCGCCCCCGACGCTCCCGCCGTTCGGCCTGGCCGACTCCATCGCGGGCCTGACGACGGCGTACGCGGTGATGACGGCGCTCGCCGCCCGCGACCGCACCGGCGAGGGCCAGGTCGTCGACCTGGCCCTGATCGAACCGATCCTGGCCGCCCTCGGCCCCCAGCCCCTCTGGTACGACCAGCTCGGGCACGTCCAGCCCCGCACCGGCAACCGCTCCCCCAACAACGCACCACGCGGCGTCTACCGCACCGCGGACGGCACCTGGGTGGCCGTCTCCACCTCGGCCCAGTCGGTCGCGGAGCGCGTGATGCGCCTGGTCGGCCGCCCGGAACTGATCGACGAGCCCTGGTTCGCCTCGGGCGCCGACCGCGCCCGGCACGCCGACGTCCTGGACGAGGCGGTCGGCGGCTGGATCGCCGCGCGCACCCGCACCGACGTCATGGCCGCCTTCGAGAAGGCCGAGGCGGCGGTGGCCCCGGTCCAGGACGTCCGGGACGTGATGGCGGACCCGCAGTACCAGGCCCTGAACACCATCACCACCGTCGACGACCCCGAACTCGGCCCGCTGCGCATGCAGAACGTCCTCTTCCGGCTCTCCGCCACCCCCGGCGCGATCCGCTGGGCCGGCCGCCCGCACGGCGCCGACACCGACGAGGTCCTGACCGAGCTGGGCCTGTCCCCGGACGACGTCACGGCGCTGCGCGCGGAGGGCGCCCTGTGACGGCGTACCCCCTCACCTGGCTCTACGCCCCGGGCGACCGCCCCGACGTAGTGGCGAAGGCCCTCGCCTCCGGCGCCGACGTGGTCGTCGCCGACCTGGAGGACGCAGTCGCCCCGGACCGCAAGGCCTACGCCCGCGCCGCCACCGCCGACCTGCTCCACGACGTGCCGGCCGTCCCGGTCCACGTCCGCGTCAACGCCCTGGACAGCCCCTGGGGCGAGCAGGACATCGCGGCCCTGGCCCCGGCTCCCGGGCTCTCCGGGCTCCGCCTCCCCAAGATCACCTCATCCGCCGAGGTCACCCACGTCGCGCACCGGGCCGCTCGGGCCGATCTGTACGCCCTGCTGGAGACGGCCCTCGCCGTGGAGCAGGCGTACGCCATCGCCTGCGCCCATCCGCACCTGCGCGGCATCGCACTCGGCGAGGCCGACCTGCTGGCCGACCTCGGCGTACGCGACGACACGGGCCTCGACTGGCCCCGCTCCCGGGTGGTCGTGGCGGCCCGGGCCGCCGGTCTGCCCCCGCCGCCCCAGTCCGTCCACCCGGACACCCGCGACCTGGACGGGCTGGCCGTCTCCTGCGCCCGTGGCCGCGCCCTGGGTTTCCTCGGCCGCGCCGCGATCCACCCCCGCCAGCTCCCGGTGATCGAACGCGCCTACCTGCCCACCGGGGCGGAGATCGAGCAGGCGGAGACGGTCCTCAAGGCAGCCGCCACGGAGCAGGGCGCCCAGGCACTCGCGGACGGCCGCTTCATCGACGCGGCGGTGGTGACGGCGGCCCAGCGCACCCTGTCCCTGGCCCGCCGCCGCTGACATGCCGAGAGCGCCCGGGATTCTTCCCGGGCGCTCTCGGACCGTCAGATGAGGCAGGCCGTCAGGTCTTCTTGCCCGACCCGGCCCCCGCGTCCGCCTCGGAGTCGTCCGCGACCTCGTCGTCCTTGTCGGCGTTCTCCGGCTTCTCGCCGCCGTCGGCGTCGTCTCCGGAGACCGCGGCAGCCGGTTCCACCACGTCCTCCCGCCCGGGCCGCTTCTTCGACGACACGATCAGGTACGTCACCGCGAGCAGGAACACGAAGAGCGCGGTCCAGACGTTCAGCCGGACGCCCAGGATGTGGTGGGCGTCGTCGACCCGCATGTACTCGATCCACGCCCGGCCCGTGCAGTACGCGGCGACGTACAGCGCGAACGCCCGGCCGTGTCCGAGCCGGAAGCGGCGGTCCGCCCAGATGACCAGGAACGCCACGCCGATGCACCACAGCGACTCGTACAGGAACGTCGGGTGGTACGTGCCCGGCACCCGCCCGTCCGAGGAGGAGGTGATCTCCAGGGCCCACGGCAGGTCGGTGGGCTTGCCGTACAGCTCCTGGTTGAACCAGTTGCCCCAGCGGCCGATCGCCTGGGCGAAGGCGATGCCGGGGGCGATGGCGTCGGCGTACGCGGGCAGCGGGATGCCACGGCGGCGGCAGCCGATCCACGCACCCACCGCGCCGAGCGCGATCGCGCCCCAGATGCCGAGGCCGCCCTCCCAGATCTTGAAGGCGTCCACCCAGTCGCGGCCCTCGCTGAAGTACAGCTCGTAGTCCGTGATCACGTGGTAGAGCCGGCCGCCGACGAGGCCGAAGGGCACGGCCCACACGGCGATGTCGGCCACCGTGCCGGCCCGCCCGCCCCGGGCGATCCAGCGCTTGTTGCCGAGCCAGACCGCGACGAAGACGCCGATGATGATGCAGAACGCGTAGCCGCGCAGCGGAATGGGGCCGAGGTACAGCACCCCGCGCGACGGGCTGGGAATGAAGGCAAGTTCCATGGCAAGGTCGACGCTACCGTGCCGGACCGGGCCCGCGGTGGGCGGCCCGGCTACGGGTCCATAACAGGGGCGGGTGAATGTCCCTTACCCCTGGTTCGCCTCCTGCACCATCTGCTTCAGCTTGGCCGGGGTCATCGTCCGGTCCTGGTAGATGTTCTCGCCGTCGAACAGCACGGTGGGCGTACCCGAGAAGTTGCCCTTGTTGAAGGCCTGGTGGGACTTGGCGACCCAGGCGTTGTGCGTGCCGTCCTCGACGCATGTGCGGAAGGCCGGGGTGTCCAGGCCGTCGACCTTGCCGGCCAGCTCGACCAGCTTGCCGTTGTCCGCGTAGGCGTCGTCGATCTCCGAGGGCTGGTTGTCGAACAGCACGTCGTGGTACGCGGGGAACTTCCCGGCGTCCTGGGCGCAGGCCGCGGCGTTGGCGGCGTTGCGGGAGCCGGTGCCGCGCATGTTGCCGTCGATGAGGGTGACCAGGTGGTACTCGACCTTCAGCCGGCCGGCGTTCGTCAGCTCGTGGATCACCGGCCGGTACGCCGTCTCGAAGGACTTGCAGGCGGGGCAGCGGAAGTCCTCCCACACCGTGAGCGTGGACTTGGCGCTGTCCTTGCCGACCGGGATCGCGAGGCCGTCCTTGCCCTGCGCCCCCGAAGGGGCCACGACCGGGCCCGATGCCTCGCCGCCGTCGTCCTTGCCGGCGTTGGCCGCGACGACGCCGATCACCGCCGCGAGCCCCAGGACGGCGACGACGGCCCCGCCCACGACCAGCGCGCGCCGGCGCTTGTCCGCGGACTTCTGCTTCTCGCGCTCGACCGCCAGCTTCTCCCGGGCGGTGCGCTTACCCTCACGGTTCTTCTCGCTCACACCCCGGAAACGAACCGGGGAGGCGCACCGCGCCTCCCCGGCCCCAGGTCCACCCGTACGAGGGACCTGTATGACTTCCCGCCTTCTTACGCCTGTCCGCGCACGCCCTTGGCGAGGTCGCCCGCGAGCCCGCGCACGGCTTCAAGACCGGCGGCGTCGTCCGGGGCGTCCAGCATCGCCTTGACGAAGGCAGAGCCGACGATCACGCCGTCGGCGAAGCCGGCGACCTCGGCGGCCTGGGCGGGGTTGGAGACACCGAGCCCGACACAGACCGGCAGGTCCGTCCCCGTGGCCCGGGTGCGTTCCACCAGGTCCTGGGCCTGGGAGCTGACGCTGGCCCGGGTTCCGGTGACGCCCATGAGGGAGGCCGCGTAGACGAAGCCGCTGCCCGCCGCGGTGATCTGCGCGAGCCGCTCGTCCTTGCTGCTGGGGGCGACGACGAAGACGGTGGCGAGAGCGTGCTTCTCCGCGTGCTCCCTCCACAGGGCCGACTCCTGCACGGGCAGGTCGGGCAGGATGCACCCGGCGCCGCCCGCCTCGGCGAGTTCGGCGGTGAACCGCTCGACGCCGTAGCGGTCGATGGGGTTCCAGTACGTCATGACGAGGATGGGCTTGCCGGTGGCGGCATGGGCCTCGCGGACCGTGCGCATCACGTCGGCGATCTTGACGCCGCCGCGCAGGGCGATGTCGTCGGCGGTCTGGATGACGGGGCCGTCGAGGACGGGGTCGCTGTGCGGCAGACCCACCTCGACGACGTCGGCGCCGCCGTCGATGACGGCCTTGATCGCGTCGATGCCGCCGTCCACGGTCGGGAACCCGGCCGGGAGGTAGGCGATGAGCGCGGCGCGCCCTTCGGACTTCGCCGCGGCGAGGGTGTCGCTCAACAGCTGGATGGTCCCGCTCACTTGGCGTCCCCCTCGATCTCGGCGGTGCCGGAGGCGTCCTCGGCGACCTCGGCGTCGGTGTCGTACAGGCCGAAGTAGCGCGCGGCGGTGTCCATGTCCTTGTCGCCGCGGCCGGACAGGTTGACCACGATCAGCCCGTCCTTGCCCAGCTCCTTGCCGACCTCCAGGGCGCCGGCCAGCGCGTGGGCGCTCTCGATGGCCGGGATGATGCCCTCGGTGCGCGACAGCAGGCGCAGGGCCTGCATCGCCGCGTCGTCGGTGACCGCGCGGTATTCGCCGCGGCCGGAGTCCTTCAGGTAGGAGTGCTCGGGGCCGATGCCCGGGTAGTCCAGCCCGGCCGAGATCGAGTAGGGCTCGGTGATCTGGCCCTCCTCGTCCTGGAGGACGTAGGAGCGCGAGCCGTGCAGGATGCCGGGCTCGCCCGCGGTGAGGGTCGCGGCGTGCTCACCGGTCTCGACGCCGTGCCCGGCCGGTTCGCAGCCGATGAGGCGGACGTCGGTGTCCGGGATGAAGGCGTGGAAGAGGCCGATGGCGTTGGAGCCGCCGCCGACGCAGGCGACGGCCGCGTCGGGGAGGCGTCCGACGCGCTCCAGGAGCTGGCGGCGGGTCTCGACGCCGATGACCCGGTGGAAGTCGCGGACCATCGCCGGGAAGGGGTGCGGTCCGGCGACGGTGCCGAAGAGGTAGTGGGTGTGGTCGACGTTGGCGACCCAGTCCCGGAAGGCCTCGTTGATGGCGTCCTTCAGCGTGCGGCTGCCGGACTTCACGGCGATGACCTCGGCGCCGAGCATGCGCATGCGGGCCACGTTGAGGGCCTGGCGCTGAGTGTCGATCTCGCCCATGTAGATCGTGCACTCGAGGCCGAACAGCGCACAGGCGGTGGCCGTGGCCACGCCGTGCTGGCCGGCGCCCGTCTCGGCGATGACCCGGGTCTTGCCCATGCGCTTGGTGAGCAGGGCCTGGCCGAGGACGTTGTTGATCTTGTGGGAGCCGGTGTGGTTCAGATCCTCGCGCTTGAGGAAGACGCGGCAGCCTCCGGCGTGCTCGGCGAAGCGGGGCACTTCTGTGAGGGAGCTGGGGCGGCCGGTGTAGTGGACCAGGAGGTCGTCGAGTTCCCTCGCGAACTCCGGATCGTGCTTGGCCTTGTCGTACTCGACGGCCACCTCGTCGACGGCTGCGACGAGGGCCTCGGGGATGAACTTGCCGCCGAAGGCCCCGAAGTAGCCTTCGGGGTTGGGCGTTTGACCCTCGGGGTCGGGGATGAAGAACTGACTGGGCATGCGAATACCTCACGGTGAGTGCGTGTTGATCACTAATCGCCGTGGGGGCGAGGATTGTCTGTCCGCTGCGGGCTGTGTGTGGTTGCTCGCGCAGTTCCCCGCGCCCCTAAAGGAAGGGGCGCTGCTGCCATCGCATGCCGTTGACCTGCCCGGGTTCGTCACCGATGACGTACCGGACGCGGCGGCCGTGAACGCGGCGCGCGGGCGCACGGCAGCCGCGGGGGCGGCAGCCGCGCGCGAGGCGGGCGTACCGGTCCACGGTCGTCAGGGTGGGAGTCATCGGGGCAAGCCTAGCGGGTGAATCAGCTCCGGCCGTGGCGGAGTGCGGGGTGCTCGCCCGCCGCCACCAGGTCGGAGACCGCCGTCCTGGGGTCCTTGCCGGTGACGAGGGACTCGCCGACCAGGACCGCGTCGGCACCGGAGTTGGCATAGGCGATGAGGTCGTGCGGGCCGCGGACGCCGGATTCGGCGATCTTGATGATGTGGTCCGGGATCTCGGGAGCCACGCGCTCGAAGGTGCCGCGGTCGACCTCGAGGGTCTTGAGGTTGCGCGCGTTGACGCCGATCACACGGGCGCCGGCGTCGACCGCGCGCTCGACCTCGTCCTCGTCGTGCACCTCGACGAGCGGCGTGAGCCCGATGGACTCGGCGCGCTCGATGAGGGACTCCAGGGCGGCCTGGTCGAGGGCGGCGACGATCAGCAGCACGACGTCGGCGCCGTAGGCGCGGGCCTCCCACAGCTGGTACGACGTGACGATGAAGTCCTTGCGGAGGACCGGGATGTCCACGCGGGCGCGGACCGCCTCCAGGTCGGCGAGTGAGCCGCCGAAGCGGCGCTCCTCGGTGAGGACGGAGATGACGGCCGCGCCGCCCGCCTCGTAGTCCGCGGCGAGTCCGGCCGGGTCGGCGATCGCGGCCAGCGCGCCCTTGGACGGGCTGGAGCGCTTGACCTCACAGATGACCTTCACGCCGTCGCCGCGCAGTGCGGCCGCGCCGTCCTTGGCCGCGGGAGCCTTCGCCGCGCGCTCCTTGAGCTCGTCGAGGCTGACGCGCGCCTGCCGCTCCGCGAGGTCGGCACGGACTCCGTCGATGATCTCGTCGAGCACACTCACGCGAGCGGCCCCCTTCCAGACTCTTGACAGTTCCAGCGACCGATCGGAAAACCGATGGTCACTGCGATGGTATCCGCAGCGGGGCGTAGGCCTCACATCCGGTTGACGCCGGTCCCACTACCTGGACGTCCGCCCGTTGATCAAGGATGGAGCCAGCCACCGAAGGGCAGGTTCCGGACAACCGTGAAGACCAGCAGCAACGCCCCGAGGCTCCACACCAGCCCGGGGCGGGGGTCGATCCGCAGCGGGCGCCCGCGGGCCGCGTGCACCACCCATACGGTCCACAGCACGGCGAAGCCCAGATAGCCGAGGGTCGCGAGCGCGTTGGCGTGCAGCGCCGTCGGCAGGTCCCCGTGGATGAAGGCGTGCGCGCTGCGCAGTCCGCCGCAGCCGGGGCAGTACAGGCCGGTGTAGCGCAGCAGCGGGCAGGCGGGGTAGTGGCCGGGTTCGTTGGGGTCCACGGTGCCCACGTAGGCGAAGGCGGCGGCGACGGCCGCGAGCACCCCGGCGGGGACGGCCAGGCGGCTCGGGACGCTCTGCGTCACCCTTCGGCTCTCGGCGTTCACGGTATGCATTGTGCCCCGCACGCGCGTGAGGGGCGGTCCCGGCACGTGTGCCGGCCGCCCCTCACGCGACAACGCTGTGTTCCGCCGCGGATCAGCCCTCGGCGCGCGCCGGCTCGCGGTCGCCGGTCATCTGGTGCGGCCGGTGCAGCTCCTTGGGCTGGCCGAGGCCCATCATCCGCATGATGGCGCCGACGACACCGCCGAGGAGCACGACCACCATGCCCGCCCAGAAGCCCACCGGCTGGTCCATCACCATGAACGCGCCCGAGACGCAGAAACCGATGAAGGCGATCGTGACACCGGTCCAGGCGGCCGGGGTGTGACCGTGGCTGCTGCCCGCCATTGCTTGCTCCTCGTTGCTGTGTGCGTGTCTGAGCAGGACGCTCGGGGTCATTGTCCCGCACGCGCGCCCGCAGGGTGAGCGGGGGTGCTCCCCCGGGCCCCCGGGGTCCCCCGCGTGGGCTCAGGCCCCGGTCGGGTCCTCACCGCGGTCGAGTGCCTTCCACAGGTCCTCGGGCCGGTCGGGGTCGACGGCGGGTGCCTTGCGGCGCGGCTGGGGCGTGCCGCCGCGCTCGTAGCGGCCGGACATGGCGGGCCACAGCCGGCCGTAGCGCAGGGCGAGCAGTCCGGCCAGGAGGATCAGGACACCGCCGACGACCGCGACGTACGGCCAGGCGGTGTGGCTGAGGGCGTCGACGGAGGCCGAGGTGTCGCCGGAGGCCTGGGCGGCCTGCTCGTCGAGCGCGGAGCTGTCGGAGGCGCCGAGCAGGGCCGCGGCGACGATGCCGGCGCCGGAGAGCGCCAGCAGCGCGGCGACGGCGAAGCGGCCGGCGCGGCGGACGGCGAAGACGGCGACGAGCGCGGCGAGGCCCACTATGGCGAGCGCCGCGGGAACGCCCGTGACGTCGCTGCCCTTGGCGGTCAGGGGGAAGGCGCCACCGGCCACCGTCGCGGTGCCCTCCGACCATTGCTGGCGGGTGGCGAGCAGCGCCACGGCCGCGCCGAGCGCGCCGCTCAGCAGCGCGACGGCGAGGCTCAGGCGGCCGGCCCGGGCGGATCCGGGGGCTTCGGAACGGGGGTGCGGTACAGCAGTCACGTACCCCACTATCGCCTGAACCCCGGGCGAACCGTCACCCGGGGTTCATCTCAGCCCTTTCCGAGCCGGTTCGCCGTGTGGACGGCCCGCAGCACCGCGGCCGCCTTGTTGCGGCACTCGGTGTCCTCGGCGACCGGGTCGGAGTCGGCGACGATGCCCGCGCCGGCCTGGACGTAGGCGGTGCCGTCGCGCAGGAGGGCCGTGCGGATGGCGATGGCGGTGTCGGAGTCGCCGGCGAAGTCGAGATAGCCCACGCAGCCGCCGTACAGCCCGCGCCGGGACGGTTCGAGTTCGTCGATGATCTGCATGGCGCGGGGCTTGGGGGCGCCGGAGAGGGTGCCGGCCGGGAAGCAGGCGGTGAGGACGTCGAAGGCCGTGCGGCCCGGGGCGACGCGGCCCGTCACGGTCGAGACGATGTGCATGACGTGCGAGTACCGCTCGACGGACATGAAGTCGACGACCTCGACCGAGCCGGGCTCGCAGACCCGTCCCAGGTCGTTGCGTCCCAGGTCGACGAGCATCAGGTGCTCGGCGCGCTCCTTGGGGTCGGCGAGCAGTTCGTCGGCGAGGGCCTGGTCCTCCTGCGGCGTGGCGCCGCGCCAGCGGGTGCCGGCGATGGGGTGGACCATGGCCCGGCCGTCCTCGACCTTGACCAGGGCCTCGGGGGACGAGCCGACGACGTCGAACCCGTCGAAGCGGAACAGGTACATGTACGGGGACGGGTTGGTGGCCCGCAGGACCCGGTAGACGTCCAGCGCGCTCGCCGTGCACGGCGTCTCGAAGCGCTGGGAAGGGACCACCTGGAAGGCCTCGCCCGCCCGAATGCGCTCCTTGATGTCCTCGACGGCCACCCGGAAGTCGGGGCCGCCCCACAGCGCCGTGTACTCGGGGAGCTCGGAGGGCGGGAGCACGGCCGGGGGCTGGGCGACCGCGCGGGAGAGGTCGGCCTCCATGGCGTCGAGGCGGGCGACGGCGCCCACGTAGGCCTCGTCGACGCCCGTCTCCAGGTCGTTGTGGTTGATCGCGTTGGCGATCAGCAGGACCGAGCCCTCCCAGTGGTCCATGACGGCCAGGTCGCTGGTGAGGAGCATGGTCAGCTCGGGCAGCTTCAGGTCGTCGCGCTCGCCGGGGCCGATCTTCTCCAGACGGCGGACGATGTCGTAGCCGAGGTAGCCGACCATGCCGCCGGTGAAGGGCGGCATGCCCTCCTGGTGGGGCGTGTGCAGGGCTTCGATGGTGGCGCGCAGGGCGACGAGGGGGTCGCCGTCCGTGGGGACGCCGACCGGTGGGGCACCGAGCCAGTGGGCCTGCCCGTCGCGTGCGGTGAGGGTGGCGTGGCTGCGTACGCCGACGAACGAGTACCGGGACCAGGAGCGGCCGTTCTCCGCGGACTCCAGCAGGAAGGTGCCGGGGCGCTCGGCGGCGAGCTTGCGGTAGAGCGCGACCGGGGTGTCGCCGTCGGCGAGGAGCTTGCGGGTGACGGGGATGACCCGCCGGTCGGTGGCGAGCTTGCGGAAGGTCTCGAGGTCCATGGCGGCTGACCTTACTGATCCGTGGCGGAGCCGTCGGGACGGCCGTCCTTGAGCAGCACGTCGGTGTCGAAACACGTGCGCGCGCCGGTGTGGCAGGCGGCGCCGACCTGGTCGACCTTGACGAGCACGGTGTCGGCGTCGCAGTCCAGGGCGACGGACTTCACCCACTGGAAGTGGCCGGAGGTGTCGCCCTTGACCCAGTACTCCCGGCGGCTGCGCGACCAGTAGGTGCACCGGCCGGTGGTCAGGGTGCGATACAGCGCCTCGTCGTCCATCCAGCCGAGCATGAGCACCTCTCCGGTGTCGTGCTGCTGGGCGATGGCGGGCAGGAGACCGTCGGGGCTGCGCTTGAGACGCGCGGCGATCTCCGGGTCGAGGCGACTGGATGGAGCACTGTGGCGCGGAGCGCCCCCGTGAGGAGCGGTGGCCGGGCGACGGGCGGGCGTGCTGGTCATGCCGTCCATTGTGCCGCGCACCGCTGACAGCCCAGGTGGAGTGTCCACTGGGCGGACCGGGGGGCCGGCCGTAGGCTGGGGCGCATGTCGACCCATGCCAAGCGTGAACGACTTCTCCTCGCCGACCTGTTGGAGACCGCGGGCCCGGACGCGCCCACCCTGTGCGAGGGCTGGACGACCCGGGACCTCGCCGCGCACGTGGTGGTGCGCGAGCGCCGCCCGGACGCCGCCGGCGGGATACTGATCAAGCAGCTCGCGCCGCGCCTGGACAAGGTGATGGCGGAGTACACCGACAAGCCGTACGAGGAGCTGATCCAGCTGATCCGTACGGGCCCCCCGCGTTTCTCGCCCTTCTCCCTCAAGCCGCTCGACGAGGCGTCGAACATCATCGAGTTCTACGTCCACACCGAGGACGTCCGCCGCGCCCAGCCCGACTGGTCGCCCCGCGAGCTCGACCCGGTCTTCCAGGACGCCCTGTGGTCCCGCCTGGAGCGCACCGCCCGTCTGATGGGCCGCGGCGTCACCACAGGCCTGGTCCTGCGCCGCCCCGACGGCCAGACGGCGGTCGCCCACCGCGGCACCCCGGTGGTCACGGTGACCGGCGAGCCGTCGGAACTGGTCCTGTTCTGCTACGGCCGCCAGAGCGCGGCCAAGGTCGACCTGGACGGCGACGAGAACGCCATCGCGAAGCTCCACGAGACGAAGCAGCTCGGGATCTGAGGCGGCCACCACGGACCGGCGGACCGGTCAGCGCGGGAGCTCGGCGCGGCGCAGCGGCGCCGAGCACAACGTGACGACAACGCCCAGGGCGCAGATCGCCGCGCACACCGCGAAGACCGGGCCCGCCCACCAGCGCTCGACCGCGGCGCCCACCAGCGGGAAGGCGAGCGGGGCGACGCCGAAGCCGACCAGGGTGGCGACGGAGGTGACCCGGCCGACATAGGCCGGACCGGCCGTGACCTGGAGCAGCGCCCCTCTCAGGGCACCGCCGAGCCCGGCCGCCAGGCCGATGACCAGGCCCACCGCGGTCGCCGCCGGCACGGACGGCACGTGTGCCAGCGCGGCGATCGCCAAGCAGCCGATGAGCTCCCCCACGGCCATGACCAGCCCGGCCCGGGCAATCCGCCCGCGCAGTGCGAGCAGCAGCGACGCGCCCCCGGCGCCGACCCCGAACCCGGCCAGTACCCACCCCGTCCCGGCGGACCCTCATCCCTGCTCCCGGGCCAGCAGGGTCAGCCCCAGATTCATCGGCCCGACGAAGCCGAGATCGGCCAGGGCCATGGCGATGGCCAGGGGACGCAGGACGCGGTCGTGGACGATGTGGCGCAGTCCGTCGCGCAGGTCGGCCCGGGCGGTGCGGCGGGGGCGGCCTTCGTCGGGGGTGGACGTGTCCTTCTCGTCCGGCACCGGTCCACCGGCCCGCAGGACCCACAACACCGGTAACGACACCCCGATCAGGACAGGAAGGGAAGGTTGCGCAATAAATTTTGCCCAACTTCTCTTTTGTGTCTTCCCGCGAGAAAGCCCCGGCCGCGCCACGCGACCGGGGCTTGTGCGAGGGAGGGGGCGTCACCGCACCGGGTGGCCCGCCTCCCTGAGCGTCTGCTTGACCTCGCCGATCCGCAGGTCGCCGAAGTGGAAGACCGACGCCGCCAGGACCGCGTCCGCGCCTGCCCCGACGGCCGGAGGGAAGTCGGTGAGCCTGCCGGCGCCGCCCGAGGCGATGACCGGGACCGTGACGTGCTTACGGACGGCCCGGATCATCTCCAGGTCGTAGCCGTCCTTGGTGCCGTCCGCGTCCATCGAGTTGAGCAGGATCTCGCCCGCGCCGAGTTCCGCGGCCTGGTGGGCCCACTCGACGGCGTCGATGCCGGTGCCTGTGCGGCCGCCGTGGGTGGTCACCTCGAAGGAACCGGACTCCGTACGGCGGGCGTCCACCGACAGGACCAGGACCTGGCGGCCGAAGCGCTCGGCGATCTCGCGGATCAGCTCCGGGCGGGCGATGGCGGCGGTGTTGACGCCGACCTTGTCCGCGCCCGCGCGCAGCAGCTTGTCCACATCCTCGGCTGTGCGGACGCCGCCGCCGACCGTGAGCGGGATGAACACCTGCTCGGCCGTGCGGCGCACCACGTCGTAGGTGGTCTCGCGGTTGCCCGACGAGGCGGTGATGTCCAGGAACGTCAGCTCGTCGGCGCCCTCGGCGTCGTACACCTTGGCCATCTCGACGGGGTCGCCCGCGTCGCGCAGGTTCTGGAAGTTGACGCCCTTGACGACCCGGCCGTTGTCCACGTCCAGGCAGGGGATGACTCGGACCGCCAGGGTCATGAATCCTGCTCCTCTTAGTGTTCCTGTGAGGGTGTCCCTCTGAATGCTTCCACTTCCACCGACACCAGGACCCGGGAGTCGATGAAGCCCTGCACGACCAGCAGGGTCGTGACCGGGCGTACGGCGTCGAACAGTTCCTTGTGGGCCCGGCCCACCGCGTCGACGTCCCGGGCGTGTGCCAGGTACACACGGGTGCGGATCACGGACTCGACTCCGAGCCCGAACTCGCCGATCGCCTCCAGAGCGGTGGCGAAGGCCACCTTGGCCTGCTCGTACGGGTCGCCGTCGCCGTAGACGACGTCGCCCTTGAAGGAGGTCGTGCCCGCGACCAGCACGCGGTCGCCCGCCGCGACGGCTCGTGCAAAACCGAAGGACTCTTCCCAGGGACTTCCGCTCTGCACACGCCGTACGGTCATGACGACACAGCCTCCAAGGCTTCTTCCAGGGTGAACGCCTTCGCGTACAGCGCCTTCCCGACGATGGCACCTTCGACACCGAGCGGGACGAGGTCGGCGATGGCCCGCAGGTCGTCGAGCGAGGAGACCCCGCCGGAGGCCACGACCGGGCGGTCGGTCGCGGCGCACACATTGCGCAGCAGCTCCAGGTTCGGGCCCTGGAGGGTGCCGTCCTTGGCGATGTCGGTGACGACGTACCGCGCGCAGCCCTCCTGGTCGAGGCGCTCCAGCG
Source organism: Streptomyces hawaiiensis (assembly GCF_004803895.1). NCBI lineage: Bacteria > Bacillati > Actinomycetota > Actinomycetes > Kitasatosporales > Streptomycetaceae > Streptomyces > Streptomyces hawaiiensis. Next base: position 2,375,350 of record NZ_CP021978.1, read on the forward strand.
TCTCGTAGAGGTCGCCGCCGTCGCGGGTCCAGCCGCGCCCGCGCAGGGTCGTGCCGCGCACGTCGAGACCCACCGCGATCTTGTCGCCGTGCTCGGCGATGACCTTGGCGACCCACTCCGGGGTCTCCAGGGCGGCCGTGCCCAGGTTGACGCGCTTGCAGCCGGTGGCGAGGGCGGCGGCGAGGGTGTCGTCGTCGCGGATGCCGCCGGACAGCTCCACCTTGATGTCCATCGCCCGGGCGACCTCGGCGATCAGCTCGCGGTTGTTCCCGGTGCCGAACGCGGCGTCCAGGTCGACCAGGTGCAGCCACTCGGCGCCGGAGCGCTGCCAGGCGAGGGCGGCCTCCAGCGGGGATCCGTAGGAGGTCTCCGTGCCGGACTCGCCGTGCACCAGGCGGACGGCCTGGCCGTCACGGACGTCGACAGCGGGCAGGAGTTCGAGCTTCGAGACCATCAGAGGGTTCCGATCCAGTTGTTCAGCAGCTGGGCTCCGGCGTCGCCGGACTTCTCGGGGTGGAACTGCGTGGCCCACAGGGCGCCGTTCTCGACGGCAGCGACGAACGGCTTGCCGTGCGTGGACCAGGTGACCTTGGGGGCCTCCATCGCCGGGTTGTGGGTCTCCAGCGACCAGTCGTGGACGGCGTAGGAGTGCACGAAGTAGAAGCGGGCGTCCGCGTCCAGGCCCGCGAACAACCGCGAACCGGGCGCCGCCTCTACGGTGTTCCAGCCCATGTGGGGCACGATCTCGGCCTGGAGCGGCTCGACCGAGCCGGGCCACTCGTCGAGGCCCTCGCTCTCCACGCCGTGCTCGATGCCGCGGGCGAAGAGGATCTGCATGCCGACGCAGATGCCCATGACCGGGCGGCCGCCGGACAGCCGGCGGTCGACGATCCAGTCGCCGCGCGCCTCGCGCAGGCCCGTCATGCAGGAGGCGAAGGCGCCGACGCCGGGCACCAGCAGGCCGTCGGCGTTCAGAGCCTTGTCGTAGTCACGGGTGATCTCGACGTCGGCTCCCGCGCGCGCGAGGGCGCGCTCGGCGGAACGGACGTTGCCGAAGCCGTAGTCGAAGACGACGACCTTCTTCTGAAGGGCGCTCAATTCCACACCTCCAGCCTCACGACACCGGCCGCCAGGCACATCGCGGCGCCGATGGAGAGCAGCACGATCAGGCCCTTGGGCATCTTCTGCTTGATGAAGGAGTAGATCCCGCCGAGGAGGAAGAGACCGACGACGATCAGCAGGGTCGAGGTGCCGTTCACAGGGCGCCCTTCGTGGACGGGAGGATGCCGACCGCACGCGGGTCGCGTTCGGACGCGTAACGCAGGGCCCGGGCGAGCGCCTTGAACTGGCACTCCACGATGTGGTGCGCGTTGCGCCCGTAGGGCACGTGCACGTGAAGCGCGATCTGCGCCTGGGCCACGAAGGACTCCAGGATGTGCCGGGTCATGGTGGTGTCGTACTCGCCGATCATCGGCGCCATCTTCTCGGGCTCGGTGTGCACGAGGTACGGGCGGCCGGAGAGGTCGACGGTGACCTGGGCGAGGGACTCGTCCAGCGGGACCGTGCAGTTGCCGAAGCGGTAGATGCCCACCTTGTCGCCGAGGGCCTGCTTGAAGGCGGCGCCGAGGGCGAGGGCGGTGTCCTCGATGGTGTGGTGCGAGTCGATGTGCAGATCGCCCTCGGTCTTCACGGTCAGGTCGAACAGACCGTGCCGGCCGAGCTGGTCGAGCATGTGGTCGTAGAAGCCGACGCCGGTGGAGATCTCCGTCTTGCCGGTGCCGTCGAGGTCGATCTCGACAAGGACGGACGTCTCCTTGGTCGTCCGTTCCACGCGTCCTACGCGGCTCATAGCTCCTGCTCCTTCTTCAGTTCACGGACCGCGTCGAGGAACGCGTCGTTCTCTTCGGGGGTTCCGGCGGTGACCCGGAGCCAGCCGGGTACGCCGTTGTCCCGGACCAGGACGCCCCGGTCGAGGATCTTCTGCCAGGTCTCGTGGGAGTCCTCGAACCGGCCGAACTGCACGAAGTTCGCGTCCGACGCGGTCACCGCGTAGCCGATCGCGAGCAGTTCGGTGACCAGGCGGTCCCGTTCGGTCTTGAGCTGCTCGACGTAGCCGAGCAGCGTTCCGGTGTGCTCCAGGGCGGCCAGGGCGGTCGCCTGGGTCACGGCCGACAGGTGGTAGGGCAGCCGGACCAGCTGGACGGCGTCGACGACGGCGGGGTGCGCCGCGAGGTAGCCGAGGCGCAGGCCCGCCGCGCCGAACGCCTTCGACATCGTGCGGGAGACGACGAGGTTCGGGCGGCCCTGAAGCAGCGGCAGCAGGGAGTCGCCGTGGCTGAACTCGATGTACGCCTCGTCGACGACCACCATCGAGGGCTTCGCCGCCTGCGCGGCCTCGTACAGCGCGAGGACCGTCTCGGGCGGGACGGCGGTGCCCGTGGGGTTGTTGGGGGTGGTGACGAAGACGACGTCCGGCTGGTTCTCGGCGATGGCCTTCTCGGCGGCGGCGAGGTCGATCGTGAAGTCCTCGTGGCGGGGTCCGGAGATCCAGCCCGTGCCCGTACCGCGTGCGATGAGGCCGTGCATCGAGTACGACGGTTCGAAGCCGATGGCCGTGCGGCCCGGTCCGCCGAAGGTCTGCAGCAACTGCTGGATGACCTCGTTGGAGCCGTTGGCCGCCCAGACGTTGGCCACGCCGACCTCGTGGCCGGAGGTGTCGGTGAGGTACTTCGCCAGCTGCGTGCGCAGCTCGACCGCGTCCCGGTCCGGGTAGCGGTTGAGGTCGCGGGCCGCCTCACGGACCCGCTCGGCGATCCGCTCGACCAGCGGCTCGGGCAGCGGGTAGGGGTTCTCGTTGGTGTTCAGCCGTACGGGGACGTCCAGCTGGGGCGCGCCGTAGGGGGACTTGCCGCGCAGCTCGTCCCGTACGGGGAGATCGTCGATACGTACGTCGTTCACTGGCTCTCGGGTACCTTCCAGCCACGCGAGACGTGTTCGTCTCCGACAAACCTGGCCTTGATCGCCGCGCCGTGCGCGGGCAGGTCCTCCGCCTCCGCCAGCGTCACCACGTGGTGCGCGACCTCGGCCAGGGCGTCCCGCGTGTAGTCGACGATGTGGATGCCGCGCAGGAAGGACTGGACGGACAGGCCCGAGGAGTGGCAGGCGCAGCCGCCGGTGGGCAGGACGTGGTTGGAGCCGGCCGCGTAGTCGCCGAGGGAGACCGGCGCCCAGGGGCCGATGAAGATCGCGCCGGCGTTGCGGACCCGGTCGGCCACGGCTGCCGCGTCGGCCGTCTGGATCTCCAGGTGTTCGGCGCCGTACGCGTCGACCACCCTCAGGCCCTCGTCGATACCGTCGACCAGCACGATCGCGGACTGCCTGCCGGACAGGGCCGGGACGATCCGGTCGTCGACGTGCTTGGTGGCCGCGAGCTGCGGGTCCAGCTCCTTCTCGACCGCGTCCGCGAGGTCGGCGGAGTCGGTGACGAGGACGGCGGCGGCCAGCGGGTCGTGCTCGGCCTGGCTGATCAGGTCGGAGGCGACGTGCACCGGGTCGGCCGTGTCGTCGGCGAGGACCGCGATCTCGGTCGGGCCGGCCTCGGCGTCGATGCCGATCTTGCCGGTGAAGTAGCGCTTGGCTGCGGCGACCCAGATGTTGCCGGGGCCGGTGACCATGTTCGCGGGGGCGCAGGACTCGGTGCCGTAGGCGAACATCGCGACGGCCGTGGCACCGCCGGCCGCGTACACCTCGTCGACGCCGAGCAGCGCGCAGGCGGCGAGGATGGTCGGGTGCGGCAGGCCGCCGAAGTCGGCCTGGGCGGGAGAGGCGAGCGCGACGGACCCGACGCCGGCCTCCTGCGCGGGCACCACGTTCATGATCACGGAGGACGGATACACGGACCGGCCGCCGGGCGCGTAGAGCCCGACGCGGTCGACTGGAACCCACTTCTCGGTCACGGTGCCGCCGGGCACGACCTGGGTGGTGTGCGTCGCACGGCGCTGCTCGCGGTGGACGATCCGGGCGCGGCGGATGGACTCCTCCAGGGCCGCGCGCACGGCCGGGTCGAGCTCCTCCAGCGCGCGCGTGAGCGCGGCGGCCGGCACCCGGACCTGGTCGAGCCTGACCCCGTCGAACCGCTCGGCCGCGTCGATCAGCGCCGCGTCGCCCCGATGATGCACGTCCTCGCAGATCGGACGCACCTTCTCGAGGGCGGCCGCCACGTCGAAGTCGGCTCGGGGCAGCAGGTCGCGCAGGGCGGGGCCCTCGGGGAGGGCGTCGCCGCGCAGATCGATTCGGGCCAGGAGGGAATTTCGCAGCACGTGCCCAATTCTCTCAGACCCGGGTGAGGCACCGTTCGCGCGTATCAATGGCTGATACAGAACGCCGCAGGCACGCGGAAGATCCACCTCACTTTGTGTGTTCGGCGCGTCACGCGGCGGGCATGAACTGGTGTACGAGGGAAGTGACCCGCGAGTACCCGGGGAGGAAGGAAGAGCTGTGACCGAGGGGGCCGGCGTCCGTGCCGGGGATGTGCCCGACGACCTGACAGCGGCCGAGGCCGGCATGTGGCAGGCCTTCCGCAACGGCACCGTGTACGACCTGAGCGGCGGCGACGCCCTGGTGGACGATCCGCACGGCGGCCACCCGTGGGGCGAGGAGCGGACCGTGAGGGCCCGGATCGTGTGCTGGCTGCTCCTGGACGGCCCGCCCGCCCTGGCCGGCCGCGTGTCGTCGCTGAAGCTGACCGGTGTGCGGGTCAGCGGCTCACTGGACCTCGCCGGCGGCACGGTGGTGCCGTACGTCGAGATGCGCCGGTGCCGGTTCGAGCGGGACGTGCTGCTGCCGGAGGCCCGCTTCACGACGCTGCGGATGGTGGACTGCTCGGTGCCGCGGCTCGAGGCGGCGCGGGTGCACACGGAGGGTGACCTGCATCTGCCGCGCTGCCGCTTCCGCCGCGGCATCCGGCTCACGGACGCGCAGATCGGCACGGACCTGATGCTCAACCAGACGATCGTGCACCGGGACCGCAGCGGCCGGTCCATCGCCGGGGACGGTATGACCGTCGGCCAGGACTTACAGGCGGAGCTGCTGGAGTCGCACGGCGAGCTGAGCCTGCGCGCGGCCACCATCGGCGTCTCCCTGAGCCTGCGCGGTGCGCGCCTGTCCAACCCCTTCGAGCGGCTCGCGCTCAACGCCCCGCAGCTGACCGTCGAGCGCAGCCTGTATCTGACGCCGGCGGGGGTCGGCGCCCAGGCGATGAGCGGGATGACCCCGGCGCAGGGGACGCTGATCCAGCGCTTCGCGTGCGAGGGCGGGATCCGGCTGGACGACGGCCGCTTCGGCGACGCCGTCGACTTCGAGCAGGCCCGGTTCACCCTCGGCGACGACCAGGAGCTGTCGCTGCGCCGGGTGCAGACGCCGGAGCTGCGCTTCCTCGGGGAGCAGCCGGTGCGCGGCCGGGTGGTGCTGTCCGGGGCGAAGGTCATCAACCTGATGGACCGGGCGGACGCCTGGCCGGGCCCGGGGCGGCTGCACATGGGCGGCTTCGCCTACGAGAACCTGGTGCCACGCGGGCCGTTCCCGCTGGCCGAGCGGCTGGACTGGGTGGCGGCGGCGACCGCCGAGTACAACCCGGAGCCGTACGAGCGGCTCGCGGCCGTACTGCGGGCCGGCGGGGAGGACGAGGACGCCCGCGAGGTGCTGCTCGCCAAGCAGCGCCGGCATCGCGAGAGCCTGCCGATGGCGGCCAAGCTGTGGGGTTACGCGCAGGACTGGACGGTCGCCTACGGGTACCGGCCGGGCCGGGCCGCGGTGTGGATGGCGGTGCTGTGGGCGGCGGGCTCCCTCGCCTTCGCGCAGGCCGGGCATCCGCCGATGAAGCGGGGCGAGCATCCGGAGTGGAACCCCGCGCTGTTCACCCTCGATCTGCTGCTGCCGGTCATCGACCTGGGCCAGGTGGGCTTCTGGCAGCTGCGCGGCGGCTGGCAGTGGCTGGCGGCGGCGATGATCCTGCTCGGCTGGATCCTGGCGACGACGGTGGCGGCGGGGGCGACGCGGCTGCTGCGACGCAACTGATGGTGCTGGTGTGACCACAGTTGTGAAACTGTCACGTTTTTACGTTCTCTTGACCATCGGATGTACAACTTTCCGTAGGTTCCATGAACAGTCTGGCGCCGTCAGGACCGGCCGACTTTCAATGGTCGGCACCATGGCAATGCAGCTCCCGTTCATCCGCGCGAGCCGGATGGCAAGGCCCGCCCCCCACCTCGTCGGCGAGCCGCGCGCCGACGACGAGGTGCTGCTCGACGCGCCCGACGCCCGGCTGAGTCCGGCCCTGGTCGCCGCCGCCCGCGGCGACCACGGGCCGGCCGCCACGCTGCTCCGGGCCACGCGCGTGGCCGGCGAGTGGGAGCGGCGCGACCGGTACGTGACCCGGCTGGCCGCCTTCGCGCGCTCGCGGCCCGAGTGGCTGGACGCCTGGCTCGCCACCGCCCCGCAGGACCCCGACGCGCTGCTGCTCGGGGCCCAGCTGGCGGTGGACCGCGCCTGGCGGTCACCGGCCCGGGCCGAGCTGCTGCGCGAGGTGAGCCCGCTGATCACGGCCGCGGCCCGGGGCGACCAGCGGGACCCGGTGCCGTGGCGGCTCGCGCTCGACCACGCCCGGGGCGCACAGGCCGGGCACACGTACTTCGAGGAACTGTGGACGGCGGCCGTCCGCCGTGCCCCGCACCACTACGGCTGCCACGGGGCGGCCCTGCGCTACCTGGCCACCTACTGGCACGGATCGCACCACGAGTGCTTCGACTTCGCCGACCGGGCCGCGCAGGACGCTCCGGCCGGAGCGCTCGTCCAGGCCCTGCCGCTGCGGGCCGCCTTCGGCTACCTCACCGACGACTGCGGGCCCGAGGTGCCGCGCGAGCGGCTGGACGCGGCCGTCGACCGGGCGATCGCGCTGTCCCCGCGGCTGCCGGCGGCCGACCCCTGGCCGGCCCGGATGCGCAACCTGCTGATCTTCGTCCTGGTGTGTCTGGAGCGCTGGCCGGACGCCGCCGAACAGCTGCGCCTGAACGGCCCGTACGCCACCTCCTTCCCCTGGGACCAGGTGTCGGACGACCCGCTCGGCCACTTCCTGCGGGTACGCGAGGACATCCGGGCCGCGGCGGCCGGAGGCCCCTTCGGGCATCCACGCAGTGAACGGGGCGGACGAGTCCGCCCCGGCGACCATTAGGCTTTTGCGTCGTGACCACCGTCCGGCTTCCCCTCTTCCCCTTGAACTCGGTGCTGTTCCCGGGGCTCGTGCTCCCGCTCAACGTCTTCGAGGAGCGGTATCGCGCCATGATGCGCGAGCTGCTGAAGACACCTGAGGACGAGCCGCGCCGGTTCGCCGTCGTGGCGATCCGCGACGGCCACGAGGTGGCCTCGACCGCACCGGGCATGCCCGACCCGACAGCCCTGCCCCAGCGGGGACCCGCGGCCGGTTTCGGCACGGACCCGGTCAAGGCGTTCCACACAGTCGGCTGTATCGCGGACGCGGCGACGATCCGGGAGCACACCGACGGCTCCTTCGAGGTGCTGGCGACGGGCACGACCCGGGTGAAGCTGCTGTCCGTCGAGGCGTCCGGGCCCTTTCTGACGGCCGAACTGGAGCCGCTGGCGGAGGAACCGGGCGACGAGGCCGCGCCGTTGGCAGAGGGAGTGCTGCGGTCCTTCCGCCAGTACCAGAAGCGGCTGGCCGGGGCCCGGGAAAGGTCCCTGGCGACGGGGGCCGACCTGCCGGACGAGCCGGGCGTGGTGTCGTACCTCGTGGCGGCCGCAATGATGCTGGACACCCCGGCCAAGCAGCGCCTGCTCCAGGCCCCCGACACGGCGTCGCGGCTGCGCGACGAGCTGAAGCTCCTTCGCTCCGAGACGGCGATCATCCGTAGTCTGCCGTCGTTGCCGGCGTCGGAGCTGACGCGCGGCCCGATGAGTCTCAACTGAGGGAAGGACACGTCTCGACGGAGACGAAGAGGACGGTTTCCCGCCGGGGTGCAAGGGGCGAATCCGGCCACCGGGACGACTGAAAACCTGTGGGACCCCCGTGATCGACCTGCTTATGATCAAGCCCGACCGGCCATGATCATGGCCATGACCGCATCAAGGGGGATACCCAATGAGTCGTGCACGCATTCTCACCGTCGCCGCCGGTGTCGCGATCGGTTCCACGCTCCTGGTCGCGCCCGCGCACGCGGCGCCCGCCAAGGCCCAGGACCGCGTCGAGTGCACCAGCCTGAGCAACGGGCAGCTGTGCATATCGCTGAACACGAGCCCCAGCCGTGTCGAGGTCTTCTACACGAAGAAGTCCGGCGGGCAGATCAGGGCGCAACTGGGCTACCGCACCACCAACGGCGGGACCACGTACGGAGGGACCGACACCATCTCGGTAGGCGACCGGGAGGTCTCGACCTGGACCATGAGCTACCGCTGTGACGTGGACTGGAAGGGCCTGATCAAGGTCGAGGGCCAGGGGACCTTCGAGACCCCGTGGGCGACCTGCTGACCCAGGCTCAGCAGGTGTGACCGACCTCGTGTGCCGCCCCGTCCGGGACCTCTCCGGGCGGGGCGGTCCGCGTTCCACCGTCTGGAAGGATGCCGCTCCATGGCGAAGAAGTCGAAGAAGCAGCAGTCCGGCGGCACGCCCGCGACCGTGGCCCTGACGGCGGCGGACGTCACGTACACCGTCCACGCCTACGACCACGATCCCTCACACCCCTCCTACGGCGAGGAGGCCGCCGAGGCGATGGGTGTCTCGCCCGATCGGGTCTTCAAGACGCTGGTGGCGGACGTGGACGGCACGCTGACGGTCGCGGTGGTCCCGGTCGCGGGCCAACTGGACCTCAAGGCCCTGGCAGCAGCGGTGAGCGGCAAACGCGCGACCATGGCCGACCCGACCCTGGCGGAACGCACGACGGGCTATGTCAGGGGTGGCATCTCACCATTGGGCCAGCGCAAGCGCCTGCCGACGGTCCTGGACGACTCGGCTACGACCCACGCGACGATCTGCGTGTCGGCGGGGCGGAGGGGCTTGGAGGTGGAGCTGTCGCCGCAGGACTTGCAGAAGCTGACGGAGGCGGTCCTGGCCCCGATCGGCCGCGCCTAGATCTCGCTGAGCTGCGGGCGATGGTGCTGCCGACGCGGCACCCGTCCCAAAGAGGGCGGCACCGCAACGCGCCCGCCCTCAGCCCCAACGCCGAGCCCCTACGAAGCGGGCGTCCCCTGATACGGCTCGGGTTCCGGATCCCGAGGCCCGAACAACGCCATCAGCCCGAGATGCAACACCAGCGCGGCGAACGGCCAGGCCAGCAACGCCCCCTTCGCCCCCAGCTTCAGCGGCGCGGAGAACGTCACCCCCCGCCCCACTTCCCGCGCGTGGGCGACGACATCCTCCGCGGGCCCGATCCACACCCCCACCCGCCAGGCGAGCAACGACCCGAGCAGCCCTCCGAGGGCCAGCCCCGCCACCAGCGGCACACCGCCACGCCGGCGCAGCAGGAAGACCACGAGCGCGCTCACGACTCCGAAGCCCAGACCGAGCAGCGTGAACGTGCCGTCGACACCGATGCCCTGCTCACCCTCGGTGTCCTGGAGGTAGACGACCCAGTTCCCCTCGGCCACGTCGCCGATCAGCGGCACGTGCGGCGCGAGCCACCACCACAGCACTCCGAGCAGCACCCCGCCGAGCGCCACGGCCACCGCGATCCAGGCGGCTTCCCGCAGTTCCGTCTTCATCCCGGGGCCGTCCTGTCCGTACCAGCCGTGCCCGGCGTACTCGGCATACTCGGCGTGCTGGGACCCGGGAGCCTGAGGCCCGGCGGCCGGCGGCTGCCACGAACCCTGTGCGGAATGCTCATGCGGCGGCGGTGGCGGAGTCAGTGGTGCGGTCACCCTGCCATCGTGCCAGGCCCGCCTGTGTGCCGCGTCACCGGACGACCGCTCCGCGCTCACCGGACGGCCGCCCGGCGGTACGCCCAGGTCGCCACGACCAGCGAGACGACGCCCACGGCCCCGCACACGGCGAGGTCACCGAGGACGAAGGCCCAGTCGGGGTGCGGTCCGAACGTCCGCGCGAAGGCCTCCACGCCGTACGTCGACGGCAGCAGGTCCCGCGTGAAGCGCACGGCCTCCGGCATCCGGTCCGCCGGCAGCACGCCCAGCAGCAGCGCCGCCGACATGCCCAGCTGCCCGAGCAGCGTGGCCAGTTCCGGCCGGGGCGCGAGCAGCCCCAGCGCCGCACCGAGCCCGGCGAGCGCGGCGCCCGCGAGCGGGATCACCGCCATGAGGACCCACAGATGGGCCATCGGCAGCCCGAACAGCACACAGCCGAAGACCGCCGTCACGACGGTCCCGGGCACGGTGAACGAGGCGTACGCGCCCGCCGCGCCCAGCACCACGGCCGCCGGCGGCACCGGCAGCGTCGCGTAGTGGTCGAGCCCGCCGCTGGCCCGCAGCTGCCCGAAGTACTGCGCGAGCAGGTTCAGTGCGACGAAGGCCACCACCAGGACCGACGACCCGGCGACGACGGCCTGCGCCTCCGCCCCGTCGTCCACGACCCCGCGCATCAGGATCATGATCCCGACCGACTGGAAGGTCGCCACGAACAGCAGCGGGATCCGCGCCACCCTCGCCCGGGACAGCTGGGCCCGGTACACGGCCGCCAGCGACGGCCACAGCCGTGCCCGAGGTCCGAGCTCGGCCGCGCACGCGGCGGGCTCCTCCACGGCCAGGACACTGCCCGGCAGGACATCGGCGGGTACGACACTCACGTCGCGCTGCTCCCCTTCGCTCGGGTCCACTGCGGCAGTCGCCTGTTCGGTACGGATGCGGCGGCCGGTGTGCTCACGACCCGCGCGCCCGGCGCCCTCGTGCTCACACCTTCACCAGCCCCTGCTGCGCGGCACCGCCGAGGGCCAGGTACACGTCCTCCAGGCTCGGCGTGGCCAGGGTGAAGTCGTCCAGGGCGGCGAAGGCGGCCCCGCCGGTGACGGTCGCGACGACCGCCCGGGCCTCCTCGGGCCCGAGCCGCAGCGTCCAGCGGCGGCCCGACTCCACGACGCGGTCCTTCAGCGCGGCCACCTCTGGCACGTGCAGCGGAGCCGCGTCCCGCCACACCAGGTCGACGCGCACCTCACCGGCGACCTGCTCCTTGAGCCCGGCGGGGGTGTCGCAGGCGATCACCCGCCCCCGGTCCAGGACGGCCACCCGGTCCAGCACCGTCTCGGCCTCGATGACGTTGTGGGTGACGAGCAGCACCGTCGTCCCGCGCTCGGCCCGGCGCCGGTCGACGGCGGACCACACGGCCCGCCGCGCCACCGGGTCCATGCCGGTGGTCGGCTCGTCGAGCACGAGCAGCGGCCGCTCCCCCACCAGGGCCGCGGCGAAGCACGCCAGGCGCCGCTGGCCCCCCGAGAGCTTCTTCAGCGGCCGCCCGGCGAGCGCCGCGAGGCCCAGCTCGTCGAGGACGGCATCCCGCTCGGCCCGCGCCTGCCGTACGTCCAGGCCGCGCAGCCGTCCGGTGGTCTCGACGGCGAGCGACACGGTCAGCTCGTCGAGGGCGCTCGACTCCTGCCCGAGGTAGGCGAGGATCCGCGCTGCCCGCTCGGGGTGGCGCACGATGTCGTGCCCGAGGATCTCCACACTGCCGCGGTCGGGCCGCATGAGCCCGGTGAGCTGGCGTACGAGGGTGGACTTTCCGGCGCCGTTCGGACCGAGCAGGCCGAAGATCTCGCCTCGGCGGATGTCCAGCGTCACGTCGTCCGTGGCCCGGACCTCGGGTGTTCCGGGTGCGCCGCGCCGGCCCCGGACCGCCGCATAGGTCTTGGTCAGCCCGCGCACCGCGCACACGACGTCACCATCGTGCCGAAATGCCTGTGCCGCCTGCTTCCTCACAAGGGACGAGACTACGGGGTCGGCGGCCCCGGTCCGCTCTCGGGTCGGCCGATACCGGGAAATCCGCCGGCGGAGAACTCAGCCGTCGAGGGGTGGGTGCTCCACGCCCGTGCGCACGCTGATCTCCCGCCAAAAGCCGGCCCGGATGGCGTACCGGTCCCGCTCGTCGATCTGGTCGTCCTTGTGGGCGAGCAGGCCGAAACGGGCGGCGTAGCGCAGCAGCTCCCCGTCGACGCGGTGCGGGATGCGGGGGTACATCCCTGACAGTTTCGGCAGGTGGCTCTGGTCGCCGAGGCGCTCGACCCAGCGCCGGGCGAAGACCTGCCCCACCTCGAAGGGGTCACCGCCGACGGTGGTGATGTCCTCCTCGCGGTCGGCCCACCGCTGCTCTGCGGTGGTCAGCTGGGCGAGCGTCGGCATCGAGGCGGCCTCGGGGGGCTCGGCCGTGGGCCGGTCGACCCAGCCTTTGTCGGAGGACCACCGCAGGGTGGCGGAGGCGGGGTGCTGGGGGGGCTGGGTGCCGGGGGCGCGCAGGGCGGCCAGGTCTTTGGGGGTGGGGACCCCTTTGGCGGCCGGCACCCGCTCCTCGGTGCCGTTCTGCCCGGGGCCGGCCGCCGGGTGCCGGGGCTGCGGGTCGGGCCGTTCGGTCGTGGTGCCGAGCGCGGACTCCGGCAGCGGCGCGGAGAGGATCGCGGCGATCTCGGGCCGGGGGGCGGGCTGCGGCGCGCACCCGCCGGTGTGGTCCTTGGCGCGGACGGCCTTGGTGATCCACGTGCGGTCCAGGACCCGCCGCTCGTCGGCCTCGGCGACCAGGTCCTCGGACTGGTTGTAGTCGCCGTCGGCGGCCTGGACGGCCCACAGGTGGACGGCGACGCCGTGCTCCTTGGCGGCCATCATGCCGGGCAGCAGATCGCCGTCGCCGGTGACGAGGACGACGTCGGAGCAGGCACGGTTGCGGGCCAGTTCGGTGAGCTCGGCGTGCATCGCGGCGTCCACGCCCTTCTGCGCCCAGCGGCCGTCGCTGCGGGTCAGGGCGCCGAGCCGGACGGTGACCCGGGGCATCACGCGCAGCCTGCGGTGCTCGGGTTGCGGGACGCGGTCAGGGGCGCCGTCGAACCAGTAGATGCGCAGCAACGGCTGCTGCGTGTCGGACTCGGCACGTTCTCGCAGCCCCTGGATGAGGGCGGTGTGGTCGACGGTGATGCGGGACCGCGAGGGCTCCCCGGCGAGGAGACTCGCCGCGGCTCCCAGCAGATACCCAGCGTCCACCAGGACGATGCAGCGGTCCACGCGACTCACCCTCTTCCCAGGAGGTTTGCTTCGGGCTTGCTTCGAGTCTGCCCGACGGCGCGGAGGTTAACGGCCGGAACTCGATCTTCGGCGTGGCGTTTCGGGGCGCGCCGCTCCGACCACCCCTGTCACGCACGGTAATTGTCCGACATGCGATCGTTGTCGGCCTGTGTGAATCTGGTCCCGGCCCTGGCCCCTAGTCCCCTACAGGAGGCATCACCATGGCCAAGAACAAGAACCGTGACCGTAAGCAGCAGCGTCCGACCGAGCGTGGTCAGCGGGCGGACCGCAGCCCCGCCTCGCAGACGGAGCCCCAGCCCGAGGTCGAGGTGGCCCCCGGCGACATGGCACCGGCCGGCAAGCGAAAGCGCAGCTTCGGCCACAACTGACATCGTGTGACGGGTTGTTGCGCCCACACACGCACGAGGGGCGTACCCGCAGCCGGGTACGCCCCTCACGCGCATCGAAAGCCCTGTGTCACCCGGCCAGGCAGGACGGTCCGAGCAGCACCTTCAGGTCACCGAAGAGCGCCGGGTCCGGCTTCACCCGGTGCCGGTCCAGCCGCAGCACGGTCGTCTTGGTCGGCCCCTGGAGCTTGATGCGGACCTCGCTGTCGCCCTTGTGGTGGCTGAGGACCTCGCCGAGGCGGCTGACCAGCGGCGGGGTGACCCGGGTGGCCGGGATGGTGAGGACCACGGGCGCGTTGGTGCCCGCGTTCGACAGATCGGGAACCTGCAGTTCCATCGCGACGAGCCGCGGGATGTCCTCGCGCTTGTCGAGGCGGCCCTTGACGAACACCACGGCGTCCTCGACGAGTTGCGTCGAGACGAGCTGGTAGGTCGCGGGGAAGAACATGCACTCGATCGAGCCGGCGAGGTCCTCGACGGTCGCGATGGCCCAGGCGTTGCCCTGCTTGGTCATCTTGCGCTGCAGGCCCGAGATGATGCCGCCGATGGTGACGACCGCGCCGTCGGAGTGCTCGCCCCCGGTCAGCTGGGAGATACCCGCGTCGGCCTTGTCGGACAGGATGTGCTCCAGTCCGAACAGCGGGTGGTCGGAGACGTACAGACCGAGCATCTCCCGCTCCTGGGCGAGCAGATAGGTCTTGTCCCACTCGTCGGGCGAGAACTCCACGTCGAGCCCGAAGCCCGGCTCGCTGGTCTCGGCCTCGCCCATGCCGCCGAAGAGGTCGAACTGTCCCTCGGCCTCCTTGCGCTTGACCGCGACCACGTTGTCGATCATCGGCTCGTAGTGCGCGGTGAGGCCCTTGCGGGTGTGGCCCATGGCGTCGAAGGCGCCGGCCTTGATCAGCGATTCGGTGGTGCGCTTGTTGCAGACCACCGCCTCCACCTTGTCGAGGTAGTCCGGGAAGGAGACGTACTTCCCCTTGGCCTTGCGGCACCTGATGATCGACTCGACCACGTTCGTGCCGACGTTGCGGACGGCGGAGAGGCCGAAGAGGATCACGTCGTCGCCCTGGGCCGCGAAGTTGGACATCGACTCGTTGACGTCCGGCGGGAGCACCTTGATGCCCATGCGGCGGCACTCGTTGAGGTAGACGGCCGACTTGTCCTTGTCGTCCTTCACTGATGTGAGCAGCGCGGCCATGTACTCGGCCGGGTGGTTCGCCTTGAGGTACGCCGTCCAGTACGAGACGAGTCCGTACGCGGCGGAGTGCGCCTTGTTGAACGCGTAGCCGGCGAAGGGGACCAGCACGTCCCACAGAGCCTGGATGGCCTCGTCGCTGAAGCCCTTCCTGCGGGCGCCCTCCTGGAAGAGGACGAAGTTCTTCGCCAGTTCCTCGGGCTTCTTCTTGCCCATCACGCGGCGCAGGATGTCGGCCTCGCCGAGCGAGTAGCCGGCAATGATCTGGGCGGCCTTCTGCACCTGCTCCTGGTAGACGATCAGGCCGTGGGTGACGTCCAGGACCTCCCTGAGCGGCTCCTCCAGTTCGGGGTGGATGGGCGTGATCTCCTGCTGGCCGTTCTTGCGCAGCGCGTAGTTCGTGTGGGAGTTCATGCCCATGGGGCCCGGGCGGTACAGGGCCGACACGGCGGAGATGTCTTCGAAGTTGTCCGGCTTCATGAGCCGGAGCAGGGAGCGCATGGGGCCGCCGTCGAACTGGAAGACACCGAGGGTGTCGCCGCGCTGGAGCAGTTCGAAGGTCGTGGGGTCGTCGAGCGGGAGGCTCAGGAGGTCGATGTCGACCCCCTTGTTGGACTTCACCATCTTGACGGCGTCGTCCATGATCGTCAGGTTGCGCAGGCCCAGGAAGTCCATCTTCAGCAGGCCGAGCGACTCGCAGCTCGGGTAGTCCCACTGGGTGATGGTGACCTTGTCCGTGTGCCTGACCCAGACGGGCACATGGTCGGTGATGGTCTCGCTGGACATGATCACGCCGGCGGCGTGCACGCCCATCTGCCGGACCAGGCCCTCGACGCCCTTGGCGGTGTCGATGACCTTCTTGACGTCCGGCTCGTTCTCGTACATCGCCCGGATCTCGCCCGCCTCCGAGTACCGGGGGTGCTCGGGGTTGGTGATGCCGTCCAGGTTGATGCCCTTGCCGAGGACGTCGGCGGGCATGGCCTTGGTGAGGCGGTCGCCCATCGCGTACGGGTAGCCCAGCACGCGCGCGGAGTCCTTGATCGCGTTCTTGGCCTTGATGGTGCCGTAGGTGCCGATCATGGCGACCTTGTCGGCGCCGTACTTCTCCGTCACGTACCGGATCACCTCGACGCGCCGGCGCTCGTCGAAGTCGATGTCGACATCGGGCATGGAGATGCGCTCGGGGTTGAGGAACCGCTCGAAGATCAGGCCGTGCGGGATGGGGTCGAGGTCGGTGATGCCGAGGGCGTAGGCGACGATCGAGCCGGCCGCGGAGCCTCGGCCGGGGCCGACCGCGATGCCCTGCCTCTTGGCCCACATGATGAAGTCGGCGACCACGAGGAAGTAGCCCGGGAAGCCCATCGAGATGATGGTGTCCATCTCGTACTCGACCTGCTTCATGCGGTCGTCCGGGATGCCGTCCGGGAAGCGGCGGTTCATGCCGCGCAGGGTCTCCTCGCGGAACCAGCTGACCTCGGTGTACCCCTCCGGGATGTCGAACTTGGGCATGAGGTCGCGCTTCTCGAACATGCCCGTGGTGTCGACCATCTCGGCGATCAGACGGGTGTTGGCACAGCCCTCCTGCCAGGCGTCCGAGGAGTCGATGGCGTACATCTCGTCCGTGGACTTCAGGTAGTAGCCGGTGCCGTCGAACCTGAAGCGGTCGGGGTCGGAGAGGTTCTTGCCGGTCTGGATGCACAGCAGGGCGTCGTGGGCGACCGACTCGTGCGCGTACGTGTAGTGCGAGTCGTTGGTGACCAGCGGGGGGATGCCGAGCTTCTTGCCGATGTCCAGCAGGCCGTCGCGGACCCGGCGCTCGATCTCGATGCCGTGGTCCATCAGCTCCAGGAAGTAGCGGTCCTTGCCGAAGATGTCCTGGTAGTCGGCGGCGGCCTTCAGGGCCTCGTCGAAGTGGCCGAGGCGCAGCCGGGTCTGGACCTCGCCGGAGGGGCAGCCGGTGGAGGCGACGATCCCCTCGGACCACTTGGCGATGGTCTCCTTGTCCATCCGGGGCCACTTCTGCAGCCAGCCCTCGGCGTACGCGTCGGAGGACAGCCGGAAGAGGTTGTGCAGGCCGGTGCTGTTCACCGCCCACATCGTCTTGTGGGTGTAACCACCGGAACCGGAGACGTCGTCCCTTTTCTGGTGCGGCTGGCCCCACTGGATCTTGCGCTTGTTGCGCCGGGACTCGGGCGCGACATAGGCCTCGATCCCGATGATCGGGGTCACTCCGGCCTTCTGGGCGGTGTGGAAGAAGTCGTAGGCGCCGTGGAGGTTGCCGTGGTCGGACATGGCGATGTGCGTCATGCCCATCTCGTCGCACGCGTTGAACATGTCCTTCAGCCGCGCGGCACCGTCCAGCAGCGAGTACTGGGTGTGGACGTGCAGGTGCGTGAACGGCGGCTTTGACACGGCTGCGGCCTCCAGGGAAAACGTCGGTCGAATGGGTCCGGCAGGCTGCGGACAGTCTGGGGGACAGCGTCGAAGTCTATGCCTCGGCACTGACACCCGGAGGGCTGACCCGCGTACCTTCGTGCGAGGCTTCGCGGGCACTCCCGCGAGCCGCCGCACGTTAGGCAGAGGGCGGACCTGCCGCCCTGAAATGTACGCACCAGGAGGCACCCAGCGATGTCGTTCCCGCCGCTCGACGACGAGCACCGCGGTGAGGAGATCCTCGCCGTATTCGACACCGCCTTCGGGCAGCTGCTGGCCGCCGACCCGGCCGCGTTCCGTGTGAAGTTCCGCAAGATGGCGGCCTCGGCCTTCGCCTTCTACCGGGGCACGGCCGGCCTCTTCTACCACGACCTCACTGTGTCTGATCAGTTCGGGTCGAAGCGGGGCGGCCCGTACCTGGACGAGCGCACCTCCCGCGTGTGGATCCACGGCGACCTGCACGCGGAGAACTTCGGCACCTACATGGACGCCAACGGCCGCCTGATCTTCAACGTCAACGACTTCGACGAGGCCTACGTCGGCCCCTTCACCTGGGACCTGAAGCGCTTCGCCGCCTCCGTCGCCCTCATCGGGTACGCGAAGGCTCTCGGCGACGAGCAGATCTCCGAGCTGGTGACGATCTACGCGGTCGCCTACCGCGAGCGGATCCACGCCCTGGCGACGGGCGCGAAGAGCGACGAGGTGCCGCCGTTCACGCTGGACACCGCGCAGGGCCCGCTGCTGGACGCGCTGCGTGACGCCCGCTCGCTGACCCGCTTCGGCCTGCTGGACTCGATGACGGAGATCCGCGACTTCGAGCGCCGCTTCGCGCCGGGCGGCGGCTCCGTCGAGCTGGACGCGGCCACCCGCTACAAGGTCCTCGCCGCTTTCGACGGCTACCTGGAGACGCTCCCGGACAGTTCGCTGACCCGCCCGGACTCCTACCGCGTGAAGGACGTCGTCGGCCGGCGCGGCATCGGCATCGGCTCGGCGGGTCTGCCGTCGTACAACATCCTGCTGGAGGGGCACAGCGACGCCCTGGAGAACGACGTCGTGATCTACATCAAGCAGGCCCAGACGCCGGCCGTCTCCCGGCACATCACGGACCAGGCGATCCGCGGGTACTTCCAGCACGAGGGGCACCGCACGGTCATCTCCCAGCGCGCCCTCCAGGCGCACGCCGACCCGTGGCTGGGCTGGACCGAGCTGGACGGCGCGGGCCAGCTGGTCGCCGAGGTCTCGCCGTACGCGGTGGACCTCGACTGGGGCGACATCGACGAGGCGGAGGAGATCGCCCAGGTGGTGGCCGACCTCGGCCGGGCGACGGCCACGATGCACGCGGCAGCGGACGACCAGTCCGGCGAGTCCCTGGTGCCGTTCTCCACGGAGCGGGCCATCGACGCGGCGATCGCGGCCGACGAGGAGGGCTTCGCCCCCCTCCTGGTCGACTTCGCGCACAGCTACGGCGCACGCGCGCGTGCCGACCACCAGACCTTCGTGGACCTGTTCCGCAACGGCCGGATTCCGGGTCTGTGACGGAAGCGGGCTCACACAGGCATCCTTTAGGGGTCTCTTACGGGACCGCGTGACACACTCTCCTATCGCTATGGACATATCCGGGATCCAGCTCAGAGCCGTACGCGCGGCGCTGTTCACGGCCGTGGTCGTGACGCTCAGCACCGCGTCGCACGTGCTGCTGTCCCGGGCCCCGCTGCCGGTGGGCACGGTGGCCGCGGTCGCCGCCGCCGTGTTCGTGATCGCGTTCGCCCTGGCGGGCCGCGAGCGCTCCTTCGGGAGGATCGCGGCCCTGCTGATCCCGCTGGAACTGGCCGCCGACACGGTGTTCACCACGGGCCAGCACGCCTGTTACGGGCGGGCGGGCGGCCCGGTCACCGGCCCCCTGCGCTCGGTCGGCCTGGACGTGCTCTGCGGCGGCGGCGAGGTCGGCACCCCCCTGGCCCGGATGGCCGGGGCCACCGGCACCGACCGGCTGGCGGCCGCGGTGGTCCATGCCGACCCGGCCACAGCCTGGCTTCTGCTCGGCGCGCACATCGGCGTCGGGCTCCTCGCCGCCGTCTGGCTGCGCCGCGGCGAGCGGGCCCTGGCCCAGCTGCTGCGGGCGGTGACGGCGACGACGTTCCGGCCGCTGCTGCTGGCGGTCGCCGCGGTCACGGTGGAGCGGGCCCCGGCCGGGCGGCGCCTGCCGGCGCGCGCCGCCGACCGCACGCCCACCACGCGCGACCGGATCCTCGCCTACTCCCTGGGACGGCGCGGACCGCCGTGCTCGCCCGCCTTCGCGTAAGGCACGCGTCTTCGCACGAGGCACTCGCCGCGGAAGGCTCCCGCCCTCTCCTCGGCACTTTCGAGCACCAGCAGTCCCCCTTACGTAGCCCGCACACACAGATGTGCGCGTCCCCCACGGAGACATCACCATGAGCAAGCGGAACACCCAGGCGGCGAAGATGGCAGCCCGCGAGCGGCTGCGCGCCGAGCGCGAGCGCGAGGCCAAGCGCGCCAAGGCCAAGCGCCAGATCATCGTCGCGGCCTCCATAGTCGGCGTGCTGGCGATAGCCGGCGGCATCGGCTACGCCGTCGTCCAGGCCAACAAGCCCACCTACTGGGAAGGCCAGAAGGACGCCAAGGTCGTCGCCCCGGCCAACACCACGGGCACCGACGGCACCACGGTCGTCATCGGCAAGGACTCGGCGAAGAAGACCCTCAAGATCTACGAGGACCCGCGCTGCCCGGTGTGCGCCCAGTTCGAGCAGACCGTCGGTCCGACCGTGAAGAAGGACATCGACGACGGCAAGTTCAAGATGCAGTTCATCGGCGCCACGTTCATCGACAACAAGGACAACGGCGAGGGCTCCAAGAACGCGCTGAGCGCCCTGGGCGCCGCGCTGAACGTGAGCGACGAGGCGTTCCTCGACTACAAGGCCGCGCTGTACTCGGCGAAGTACCACCCGGAGGAGACGACCGACAAGTTCAAGGACGACAGCTACCTCATCAAGGTCGCGAACACCGTCCCCGAACTGAAGGACAACAAGAAGTTCCAGGACGCGGTCGAGAAGGGCACCTACGACGCCTGGGCGATGGCCATGTCGAAGACCTTCGACGACAACAAGGACGGGGTGAAGGGCACGCCGGGCTTCGTCATGGACGGCAAGCAGCTCACCGCCGACAGCCAGGGCACGCCGCTGATGACGGTGGCCGACTTCAACCGGGTCGTGGGCGAGGCCCTCAAGAAGTGACGGCAGGTCGGGGACCGGTCGGCATGTGAAGAGCGGGCGAACTTCCGGAGTTCGCCCGCTCCGGTGCATACCGACCAGTAACCTGATCGGCTGTGACCAGTCGATACAGATCATCGAATACGTCGGAGGGCTTCAACTCCCTCACCCCGCGCCGCCGTTCGGTCGTCAAGGCCGCGGCGGCGACCGCTGTCCTGGCCGGACCGCTGGCGGCGACCCTGCCCGCGCGCGCCGTCGACCAGGCACCCGCGTTCCTGCACGGCGTCGCCTCCGGTGACCCGCTGCCGGACGGCATCCTGCTGTGGACCCGCGTCACGCCGATGCCGGAGGCGATACCCGGCTCCGGAGTCGGCCCGGACACCGAGGTGAGCTGGATCGTCGCCAGGGACAAGGCGTT
The DNA here is from genome assembly GCF_004803895.1 of Streptomyces hawaiiensis. Classification (NCBI taxonomy): domain Bacteria; kingdom Bacillati; phylum Actinomycetota; class Actinomycetes; order Kitasatosporales; family Streptomycetaceae; genus Streptomyces; species Streptomyces hawaiiensis. Next base: position 2,396,248 of record NZ_CP021978.1, read on the forward strand.
CAGCACCGTCGTCGCCAAGGGCTCCACCACCGCGACGGCCGCCTCCGACCACACCGTGAAGGCCGACATCCGCGGCCTGGAGCCGGGCACCGACTACTGGTTCCGCTTCTCCGCCGGCGGCACCGACTCCCCCGCCGCACGCACCCGCACCGCCCCGGCCCACGACGCCGCCGTCCAGGGCCTGCGCTTCGGCGTGGTCTCCTGCGCCAACTGGGAGGCCGGCTACTTCTCCCCGTACCGTCATCTCGCGGCCCGCGGCGACCTGGACGCCTGGCTGCACCTGGGCGACTACATCTACGAGTACGGCACCGGCGAGTACGGCACCCGCGACAAGGTCGTCCGCCCGCACGCCCCGGCCCACGAGATCCTCACGCTCGCCGACTACCGCGTCCGGCACGCGCGGTACAAGACCGACCCCGACCTTCAGGCACTGCACGCCGCGGCCCCCGTCGTCGCGATCTGGGACGACCACGAGTTCGCCAACGACGCCTTCTCCGGCGGCGCGGAGAACCACACGGAGGGCGCGGAGGGCGCCTGGTCCGCCCGGCAGGCCGCCGCCAAGCAGGCCTACTTCGAGTGGATGCCGGTACGCCCCGCGACCGCGGGCACCACCTACCGCCGGCTGCGCTTCGGCAAGCTGGCCGACCTGTCGCTGCTGGACCTGCGCTCCTTCCGCTCGCAGCAGGTCAAGGTCGGTGACGGCGAGGTCGACGACCCGGACCGCACGCTCACCGGCCGCGCCCAGCTCGACTGGCTCAAGGCGGGGCTGAAGTCGTCCGACACCACCTGGCGACTGGTCGGCAACTCGGTGATGATCTCGCCGTTCGCCATCGGCTCGCTCTCCGCCGACCTGCTCAAGCCCCTCGCCAAGCTGCTGGGCCTGCCGCAGGAGGGCCTCGCCCTCAACACCGACCAGTGGGACGGCTACACCGACGACCGCCGCGAGATCCTGGCGCACCTGCGGACGAACGCGATCCGCAACACGGTCTTCCTCACCGGCGACATCCACATGGCCTGGGCCAACGACGTGCCGGTGGACGCCGGCACGTATCCGCTGTCCCCCTCGGCCGCCACGGAGTTCGTCGTCACGTCGGTCACCTCCGACAACCTCGACGACATCGTCAAGGTCCCGCAGGGCACGGTCTCCGCGGTCGCCGCGCCGGTCATCCGCGCCGCCAACCGCCATGTCCACTGGGTCGACACCGACCGGCACGGCTTCGGCGTCCTGGACATCACGGCCGAGCGCGCGCAGATGGACTACTACGTCATCTCCGACCGCGCCAAGCGTGACGCGACGGCCAAGTGGACGCGCTCGTACCGCACGCGCAGCGGTACGCAGAAGGCCGAGCGCTCCTACGACCCGGTGTAACCGCCGCTACAGGGTGTCGAGGAAGCCGAGTGCCACCCGCCAGGTGGCCTCGGCGGCCTCGGCGTCGTAGTCCGGCAGGTCGGGGTCGGTATAGAGATGACCGGCCCCGGCGTACCGGTACACCTCCACGTCGGCGCCGGTGCGGCCCATCTGGAGGTACCAGGCGCTGAGCCAGTCGTCCGTCTCGAAGGGGTCCGGCTCCGCCACGTGCAGCTGGACCGGCAGGTCCTCGGCCGTGACGTCCGGCGCGATGTCCGAGGTGCCGTGCAGGAGCAGCAGGCCCCGCGCCTTGTCATCGCCCAGGGCGAGGGTCTGGGCGATGGAGGCGCCGAGCGAGAACCCGGCGTACACCAGCCCGCGCTCGGAGTAGGGAGCGGCGGCCAGCACGGCCCGCTTCAGCAGTTCGTCCTTGCCGATCTTCTCCTTGTGTTCCATGCCCTCCTCGACCGACTCGAACGTGCGCCCCTCGAAGAGGTCGGGCGCCCACACCTCGTGTCCGGCCGACCGCAGCCGGTCAGCGGCCTGGAGCACCGCGGGCCGCAGTCCATGGGTCGAGTGAAAGAGCATGATGTTCATGAGGCCATGGTGCCAGCCGGGTGTGACCGGCCGGGATCCCGGCACTACCCCCGACGCAACGGAAGTCACATGTTCATGCACCCCGGGAGCCGGTTAGGTTCGGTGGCATGGAGAACCTGCTACGACCGCTGATCGTGGTCGGTGGCTCGGTCGTGCTCACGCTGGTGATCGGCTGGGCCACCGACTTCCTGCTGCGCAAGGCCGACGAACGGCACCACGACACCCCACTGTGGGATCTGCTCCGCCGTGGCCGTATCCCCTACCAGCTCGTGCTGTGCGCGGCCCTGCTGAGAGGGTCGTACGACGAGGCCCAACTGCTGGAGAGCCGCGACGAGGCCGTCGGCCGGGTGCTGACCCTGGTACTGATCGGGTCGACCGCCTGGCTGGTGATCCGTATCGCGGCGGCGATCGTCGAGACGTCGTACAGCCGGTACGCCAGCGCCCGGGCCCACCGCGACCCGGCCAGGGTCCGCCGGGTGCGCACCCAGGTGACACTGATCATGCGCGTGGTGTCCGCGATCGTCGGCGTGGTGGCCGCGGCGAGCATGCTGCTGACCTTCCCGGCGTTCCGCGCGGCGGGTGCCTCGCTGCTGGCCTCGGCCGGCATCCTCGGCATCGTCGCCGGTGTCGCCGCCCAGTCCACGCTGAGCAACATGTTCGCGGGGTTCCAGATCGCCTTCGGCGACATGGTGCGCATCGGGGACACGGTGGTGGTGGACGGCGAGTGGGGCACGGTCGAGGAGATCACGCTGACCTTCCTGACCGTCCGCACCTGGGACGAGCGCCGCATCACCATGCCGGTGTCGTACTTCACGTCCAAGCCGTTCGAGAACTGGTCGCGCGGCACGCCGCAGATGACGGGCATCGTCTTCTGGCACGTCGATCACACCGCCCCCGTGGAGGCGATGCGCGACAAGCTCCGCGACATCCTGCGCGAGTGCGCGGCCTGGGACGGCCGCGCCTACAACCTGTCCGTCACGGACACCACTCCGAACACCATGCAGGTGCGGGCCCTGGTGACGGCCAAGGACGCGGACGACATCTGGACGGTGCGGGTCACCGTCCGCGAGGAGATGATCCGCTGGCTGACCCGCGAGCACCCGTACGCCCTGCCCCGGGTCAACACGGCGGACGCGGTCCTTCCGCCGTCTCCGGGGAGCAACGGCCACCGCCCGTCCCCGCAGGAGGCCGTACCGGCCCAGCAGCGTCGCTACCACGGCAACGGCTCGGGCCGGCCGGAGCGGTGACGACACGGGCCGGCGCCCGCACGGACGACAGGAGGGCTGCCCGCGCCGCGGGCAGCCCTCCTCCGTGCTGTCGGGTCAGTGGCCGCGCTCGGCGCCGCCGTTGACCTGGATGATCTGCGAGGTGATGTGCCCGGCGCCCGGGGAGGCCAGCCAGTGCAGGGTCTCGGCGACGTCCCCCGGGGTCCCGGCCCGGCCGTTCGAGGTCTCATCGATGAGCCGCGCCCGCCGCTCCTCGGCCATCGCGTCCCCGAAGAACTCGGTGTCCTCGATGTACCCGGGCGCGACCACGTTCGCGGTGATGCCACGCGGCCCGAGCTCCCGGGCCAGATCGTGGGCGTACGGGTGCAGTCCCGCCTTGGCCGCCGCGTACGCCCCGCTCCCGGATCCCCGGTAGGCGGCGATGGAGCTGAGGAACAGCACCCGTCCCCCGGGCTCGGAGAGCCGCGGCTTCAGCGCCTCGGTGAGAAGGACCGCGGTCAGGGTGTTGAGCCGGAAGTTCACGCTCCAGGTGTGCGCGACGGCCGCGAGCGGATCGTCACCCGGGGCGTCCGGTTCGAGCAGTCCGCTGCCCCCGGCGCTGTGCACGAGCACGTCCACAGCCCCCAACTCCCGCTCCACGAAGGCGGCGACACCGCGCACGTCCGCCGGCTCGGCGAGATCGGCGGCGTACGTCAGCGCGCCGGGCACCTCGGCCTTCTCCAGCACATCCGCCCGCCGCCCGAGCAGCAGCACCCGGTCCCCGCCGGCGGCGAACAGCCGGGCCGCCGCGAGCCCGATTCCCGTACCTCCGCCACTGATTATTACGTTTCGTGCCATACGACCGACCCTACGACGCCGTGATCGTCCTCCGTCAAACCGGCGACAGCAGCCCGCTCATCGCAGGCTGCGGACGTCGAGGTGCCGCAGCACCCGGTCCACCACCTCGGGATCCGCGCCCGGCTCACTGCGCGCCGCCAGCACCTCGTGCCGCGCCGCGCTCAGCATCTCCTGCTGGATGCGCCGCAACCGCTTCACCCGCCGGGCGCCCTCCCGGTACGCCTCCCGCCGCTCGTCCTCCGCGAGTTCGGGACTGATCCGCACCCCGATGTCGTAGGCCCGGCGCAGCATCTGCTCGGACAGTTCCTCCGGCAGCTCCTCGTTGTCCTCGATCTCCCGCAGTCTCTGCTTCGCCGCCTTGGCCGCCCGGATCGCCAGCGTCTTCGCGAACTCCTTCTCCTGGTCCGTGTCGGCCTTCACCCCGAGCCGCCGCACCAGCCACGGCAACGTCAGCCCCTGCAGCACCAGCGTCGCCATGATCACCCCGAAGGCGATGAAGATGATCTCGTCCCGGCTGGGGAACGGCGTGCCCGCGTCGGTCTCCAGCGGAATCGCCAGCACCAGCGCGACCGAGGCCACCCCGCGCATCCCCGACCACCACATCACCACGGTCTCGCGCCAGCTCACCGGGATGTCCTCGTCGTAGTCCCGCCGCGCGTGCAGCCGTTTGGTCAGCCAGGTCGCCGGCAGCAGCCACAGCAGCCGGGCGAACACGACGACGACCACCACCACCGCCGCCCACCAGAGCAGTTCGCCCCACCGCCCGGAGGCCGTGCGGATCGCGTTGTGCAGCTCAAGACCGACCAGCCCGAACGCCACGCCGGTGACGAGCGTGTCGACGATGTTCCAGAACGTGTGCCCGGCCAGCCGCGTCATGACGTCGTCGGCGTCGGAGCCGTACTCCGCGAGGAACAGCGCGGTGGTGAGCACAGCGAGCACCCCGGACCCGTGCAGCTCCTCGGCCATGACGTACGAGGCGTACGGCACCAGCAGGGTCAGCCCGATCTGCAGGGTCGCGTCGCCGAGCACCTCCATCAGCTTGTTCGCGCCCCAGCCCAGCGCGAGGCCCACGGCCACCGCCACCACGGCCGACAGCACCAGATCGAGCCCGGCCTTCCAGGGGGAGAACGTCCCGCTGACGGCGGCGGCGATGGCCACGTGGTAGAGGACGATGGCCGTCACGTCGTTGAAGAGCCCCTCGCCCTCCAGGATCGACACCAGCCGGCGCGGCAGTCCCAGCTGCCCGGCCACGGCGGTCGCCGCGACCGGGTCCGGCGGCGCCACCAGCGCGCCCAGCGCGAACGCCGCGGCGAGCGGCAGCCCCGGCACGATCGCGTCGGCCACGGCGGCCACGCAGGCCATGGTGACGAACACCAGCGCCACGGCCAGCAGGAAGATCGGCCTCTTGTTCGCCGCGAACTGCCGCCAGGACGTGCGCCGCACGGCTGCGTAGAGCAGGGGCGGCAGCAGCAGCGGCAGGATCAGGTCCGGCGCGATCTCGACGTTCGGTACGAACGGCAGCAGCGCGAGGACTATCCCCAGGAGCGTCATCAGCACCGGCGCGGGCATCTTGAACCGGTCACCCACGGGGACACTGATCACGGCCCCGAGCAGCAGCACGAACAGCAGGGCCAACTGATCCACGGTCAGCGCTCCGGGAGGTCAAGTGGTCACACGACTGACTTCAAGCCTGCCACGCAACTCCCATGACAAACCGTTTCAGCACCCGCCACCGAGAACTAGAGCGAACGCCGCATCCCCTGGTGCGGAATGCCCGCCTCCAAGTACTCGGGCCCGTACGGCTCATAGCCGAGCCGCTCGTAGAAGCCGAGCGCGTGCGTCTGCGCGTGCAGGTCCACGGCCGCGAGCCCCCGCGCGCGTGCCGCGTCCTCGACGGCCCGCACCAGGGCGGCACCGACACCGAGCCGGCGCGCGGAACCCGTCACGGCCAGCCGGCCCAGGGAGCCCACGGACGGGCCGGCGCCGGTCTGCGCCACGGCCGCCGCCCCGTGCAGCAGCCGCCCGGTCCCGAGCGGCACACCGTCCTCCCGGACCGCCAGCACATGCACCGCGTCGGCGTCGTACGCGTCGTACTCGAGGTCCTCCGGCACGCCCTGCTCGCCGACGAAGACCTCCTTGCGCACCGCGAAGCACGCCTCACGGTCGGCCGGACCCTCGGCGACCCGCACCATGTACGGGGTGCTCACGCGTACGTCTCCTCGCGGACCTGCTCCAGAGCCTTCTCCAGGTCCTCCGGGTAGTCGCAGGAGAACTCCGCCCACTGCCCGTCCCCGGGGTGCTCGAAGCCGAGCCGCACCGCGTGCAGCCACTGGCGGGTCAGGCCGAGACGCTTGGCGAGCGTCGGGTCGGCGCCATAGGTGAGGTCGCCGACGCAGGGGTGCCGGTGGGCGGCCATGTGGACGCGGATCTGGTGCGTGCGGCCGGTCTCCAGCTTCACGTCGAGCAGCGAAGCCGCGCGGAACGCCTCGATGAGGTCGTAATGCGTGACGGACGGCTTGCCCTCGGCCGTGACCGCCCACTTGTAGTCGTGCTGGGGGTGCCGCCCGATGGGCGCGTCGATGGTGCCGCTGGTCGGGTCGGGGTGGCCCTGGACGAGCGTGTGGTACCGCTTGTCGACCGTGCGCTCCTTGAACTGGCGCTTCAGCGACGTGTACGCGTACTCCGACTTGGCGACCACCATCAGCCCCGACGTGCCCACGTCGAGCCGGTGCACGATGCCCTGGCGCTCGGCGGCGCCGGAGGTGGAGATCCGGTACCCGGCGGCGGCCAGGCCCCCGATGACGGTCGGCCCGGTCCAGCCCGGCGACGGGTGCGCCGCGACGCCGACCGGCTTGACGATCACGACCACGTCATCATCGTCGTGCACGATTTCCATGCCCTCGACCGGCTCGGCCACCACCTGCACCGGCGCGGGCGCCTGCGGCATCTCGACCTCCAGCCAGGCGCCGCCGTGCACGCGCTCCGACTTGCCGACCACCGACCCGTCGACCGTGACCTTCCCCGCGGCGGCGAGCTCGGCCGCCTTGGTACGGGAGAAGCCGAACATGCGGGAGATGGCGGCGTCGACGCGCTCGCCCTCCAGGCCGTCGGGCACGGGCAGGGTACGGATCTCGGGAAGCGTGCTCACCCGTCGAGTATGCCGGACGGCACCGACAGGGCCGTACGCGCGCTCAGTCCTTGTGGACGGTCCCGTCCGGGTCGAGCCCCTTGAACGACAGCAGCACGATCAGGATGCCGCCGCACACGATCGCCGAATCGGCCAGGTTGAACACGGCGAAATGCTTGGGCGCGATGAAGTCCACGACCGCGCCCTCGAAGACGCCCGGCGCCCTGAAGATCCGGTCGGTGAGGTTGCCCAGCGCACCGCCGAGCAGCAGGCCGAGCGCGATCGCCCAGGGCAGGCTGTAGAGCTTGCGGGCGAGACGGGCGATCACCACGATCACCGCCGCCGCGATCATGGTGAAGATCACGGTGAAGGCCTCGCCGAAGCCGAAGGCCGCGCCCGCGTTGCGGATCGCCTCGAACTTCAGCCAGTCCCCGATGATCTCGATGGGCGGGTGGTGCTCCAGCTTGGCCACCACGATCATCTTGCTGATCAGGTCGAGGGCGTACGCGAACGAGGCGACGGCGAACAGCACCGCGATCCGGCGCCGGCCCCGCCCGGCGCCGGGCTCGCCGGCGGGGGTGCCCTCGGAGTCGGGCCGCTCCTTGCCGCCCCCGGCCGCGTCCGGTGTGTCCGGCGTACCGATGATGCGCTCCGCCTCTGCCACGTGAGTCCCTCAACCTAGGTGCCTGACTGAGGACGAGGGTACGGCACACCCCGTACGCCCCACGTGCTCAGGAGGCATTCGGCGGCCGGTCAATACCGGCGCTCCTGCTTCTGCTTGCACTCCACGCAGAGCGTGGCCCGGGGGAAGGCCTGCATGCGCGCCTTGCCGATGGGATTGCCGCAGTTCTCGCACAGGCCGTAGGTGCCCGCGTGCAGGCGTTCCAGGGCGCGTTCGGTCTGGATCAGCATCTCCCGCGCGTTGGCGGCCAGGGCCAGCTCGTGCTCGCGGGTGATGTTCTTGGTGCCGGTGTCCGCCTGGTCGTCGCCCGCGCCGTCCCCGGAGTCCCGCATCAGACCGGCGAGCGACCGCTCCGACGAGGAGATCTCCTCGCTCAGCCGGGTCTCCTCGGACGTCAGCTCGGACCGCGCCTCCTCGACCTCCTCCGCCGTCCAGGGGTCCTCGCCCGGGCGTACCGCGAGCTCACCGGGGTCCGCCGCGGCGATGCGTGCCTTCGGAACGGCGGTCTTCGCCGCCGTCGCCGTGCCAGGAGTCTTCTTCGCAACCACCGTCGTCGCTCCCGTCTGCTGCGCGGCCTCGGCCGCGCCCGCCTTTGTGGCCGTGCTGCTCGCGGCCATGTCCTGTGTGACCGCGCCGGTCCGGGCAGTGCCCTTGCCGGCCGCGCTCTTCGTGGTGGTGCTCTTGCCTCCGGCGACCTTCTCGGCCGGGGCCTTCTTGGCGGCGGTCTTCCTCGCGGCCGCCTTCTTCCCCGCCTTCTTCCTGACGGCGGCCTTGTCGGCCGGGTCGGTCTTCCTCGCCGTCTTCTTCCCTGCCGCCTTCTCGGCCGGCACCCGCGCTGCCGATGCCTTGGCCGATGCCCTCTCTCCCGGCGCCTCGGCCGACGCCCTCGCTGCCGATGGCTTGGTCTGCGCCCTTTCCGTCGGTGCCTTCTCCGCCGGTGCCTCGGCCGACGTCTTCTCCACCGGAGCCTTGGCTGATGCCTTCTCCGCCGGTGCCTTGGCCGTGTCCTTCTTGGCCCCTGCCGTTCCGGCCGATGCCGCCTTGGCCGCCGCCTTCTCGGCCACGGCTTTCTCGGCCCCGCCTTCCTCGGCCCCGGCCGGCTTGGCCCCGGCCTCCTTGCTCGCGGTCTCCTTGGCCGCGGCCTTCCTGGCCGTCGCCTTCTTCCCGGCCGCCTTCGTCCCCTCGGCCGCCTTCCCCCCGCCCTCCTTCGCCGCCCGCCCCGCCGAGCCCCCCTGCGCTGACTTCTTCCCGCCCACGTCCTTGGCCGCACCGCCGGAGGCCTCCGAGGACCTGCCGGACGCCGGCTGCTGTACGGCGGTCTTCTTCGCCACCATGGCCGCGGCCCCTTCACATATTGTGATCTTGCTCGCGCATCGTGCTGGGACGATAAATCGACTCGAGTCCCGCGGCAACGGGGCACACCGCCCGATTCGCCCGCCTCGCGCACGCCGCGCGGCGAACCTGCATCCGTTGTGCCCAGCTCCCCGCCCGGTAATCCGCCAGGCGAGACGTCCCAGGATCCGAACACCCATACCACCCCATTCGGGTCACCAAACCCATTTCGCACCCCACCCGCCACCTCACCCCCGACCGCCCCGAAAACCGGTCGGCCGCCATCCGCGCGGCGCCGTACACTGGGCGGAGCGAAAAGCGTGGATGGGGACGAGTAGCGGCGTACGCAGCCCAGAGCGACCCGGGGACGGTGGAAGCCCGGGGGCGAGCGCGACGTGAAGATCACCCCGGAGCCGCCGGAAGAACACCGGAGCCAGCGAGCGACGGCCAGTAGACCCGGCATCGCGACCCCAATGAGGGGGCTCGTCGGCGCACACCCCGTGCCGGAGGGCCAAGGAGGGTGGTACCGCGGGAGCGCGCCGAAGGCGGCGCAGGCAGACCTAGCTCTCGTCCCTCCGGACGGAAGGCAGCAAGTCCGCCGGAGGAAGCCCGCTGATGACATCGCCGACGTATCGCCAGGTACCCGCCCAGGTCGACCTGCCCGCCCTCGAGCACGCCGTGCTCGACTTCTGGCGCGAGCAGAAGATCTTCGCCAAGAGCCTGGAGCAGTCCGAGGGCCGCCCCGAGTGGGTGTTCTACGAGGGCCCGCCCACCGCCAACGGCATGCCCGGTGCCCACCACATCGAGGCGCGCGTCTTCAAGGACGTCTTCCCCCGCTTCCGCACCATGCGCGGCTACCACGTGGCCCGCAAGGCCGGCTGGGACTGCCACGGCCTCCCCGTGGAGCTCGCCGTCGAGAAGGAGCTCGGCTTCTCCGGCAAGCAGGACATCGAGGCGTACGGCATCGCCGAGTTCAACGCGAAGTGCCGTGAGTCGGTGACCCGGCACACGGACGCCTTCGAAGAGCTCACGACCCGCATGGGCTACTGGACCGACCTGAACGACCCGTACCGCACGATGGACCCCGAGTACATCGAGTCGGTCTGGTGGTCGCTGAAGGAGATCTTCAACAAGGGCCTGCTGGTCCAGGACCACCGCGTCGCCCCCTGGTGCCCCCGCTGCGGCACGGGCCTGTCGGACCACGAGCTGGCGCAGGGCTACGAGACGGTCGTCGACCCCTCGGTCTTCGTCCGCTTCCCGCTCACCTCCGGCCCGCTGGCCGGCGAGGCCGCGCTCCTGGTGTGGACGACGACCCCTTGGACCCTGGTGTCCAACACCGCCGTCGCCGCCCACCCCGAGGTCGCCTACGTCGTCGCGACGAACGGCGAGGAGAAGCTGGTCGTCGCCGAGCCGCTCCTCGCCAAGGCCCTCGGCGAGGGCTGGGAGCCCACCGGCCAGTCCTTCACGGGCGCCGAGATGGAGCGCTGGACGTACCAGCGGCCTTTCGAGCTGGTGGAGTTCCCCGAGGCGGCCCACTTCGTGGTCAACGCCGAGTACGTCACGACCGAGGACGGCACGGGTCTGGTCCACCAGTCCCCCGCCTTCGGTGAGGACGACCTCAAGGTCTGCCGCTCCTACGGCCTCCCCGTCGTGAACCCGGTCCGCCCGGACGGCACCTTCGAGGAGGACGTCCCGCTCGTCGGCGGCGTCTTCTTCAAGAAGGCCGACGAGAAGCTCACCGAGGACCTCGACAGCCGCGGCCTGCTCTTCAAGCACATCCCCTACGAGCACAGCTACCCGCACTGCTGGCGCTGCCACACCGCGCTGCTCTACTACGCGCAGCCCTCCTGGTACATCCGCACCACGGCGCTCAAGGACCGCCTCCTCGCGGAGAACGAGGGCACCAACTGGTTCCCGGAGACGGTCAAGAACGGCCGCTACGGGGACTGGCTGAACAACAACATCGACTGGGCGCTGTCCCGCAACCGCTACTGGGGCACGCCGCTGCCGATCTGGCGCTGCGAGGACGACCACCTCACCTGCGCCGGCTCCCTCGCCGAGCTGACCGAGCTGACCGGCACGGACCAGTCGGCCCTGGACCCGCACCGCCCGTTCATCGACGACGTCACGTTCGCCTGCCCGCAGGGCGGCTGCGGGAAGACGGCCACGCGCGTGCCCGAGGTGATCGACGCCTGGTACGACTCGGGGTCGATGCCGTTCGCGCAGTGGGGCTACCCGTACAAGAACAAGGAGCTGTTCGAGGCCCGCTACCCGGCGCAGTTCATCTGCGAGGCCATCGACCAGACCCGCGGCTGGTTCTACACGCTGATGGCGGTCGGCACGCTCGTCTTCGACAAGTCCTCGTACGAGAACGTCGTCTGCCTCGGCCACATCCTCGCCGAGGACGGCCGCAAGATGTCCAAGCACCTGGGCAACACCCTGGAGCCGATCCCGCTCATGGACCGGCACGGCGCCGACGCGGTCCGCTGGTTCATGGCGGCCGGCGGCTCCCCGTGGGCGGCCCGCCGCGTGGGCCACGGCACGATCCAGGAGGTCGTCCGCAAGACGCTCCTGACGTACTGGAACACGGTCGCCTTCCAGGCCCTGTACGCCCGTACGTCGAACTGGGCCCCCTCCGGGGCCGACCCGGCCCCGGCCGACCGCCCGGTCCTGGACCGCTGGCTGCTGTCCGAACTGCACGCGCTCACCGACCAGGTCACCCAGGCGCTGGACGCCTACGACACCCAGCGCGCCGGCAAGCTGCTGTCCGCGTTCGTCGACGACCTGTCCAACTGGTACGTGCGCCGCTCCCGTCGCCGCTTCTGGCAGGGCGACAAGGCGGCCCTGCGCACGCTGCACGAGGTCGTCGAGACGGTCACGCAGCTGATGTCCCCGCTGACCCCGTTCATCACCGAGCGGGTGTGGCAGGACCTGATCGTCCCGGTCACCCCGGGCGCTGTGGAGTCGGTCCATCTGTCGTCCTGGCCGGAGGCGGACCTCACCGCCATCGACCCGGAGCTGTCGAAGCAGATGGTGCTGGTGCGCCGGCTGGTGGAGCTCGGCCGTGCCACGCGCGCGGAGTCGGGCGTCAAGACGCGTCAGCCGCTCTCCCGCGCGCTGATCGCGGCGACGGGCTTCGAGACGCTGGACTCCGAACTGCGCACGCAGATCACGGAGGAGCTGAACGTCGAGTCCCTGGCGACGCTGAGCGAGGTCGGCGGCAGCCTGGTCGACACCACGGCGAAGGCCAACTTCCGTGCGCTGGGCAAGCGGTTCGGCAAGCGCGTCCAGGACGTCGCCAAGGCCGTCGCCAACGCGGACGCGGCCGCCCTGTCCCTGGCCCTGCGCGAGGGCACGGCGTCGGTCGAGGTCGACGGCGAGACCATCACGCTGGCTCCCGACGAGGTCATCATCACGGAGACCCCGCGCGAGGGCTGGTCGGTGGCCTCCGACTCGGGCGCGACGGTCGCTCTGGACCTGGAGATCACGGAGGAGCTTCGCCGTGCGGGCCTGGCCCGTGACGCGATCCGCCTGATCCAGGAGGCCCGCAAGAACAGCGGCCTCGACGTGGCCGACCGCATCGCGCTGCGCTGGACCGCCACGGACCAGGCGACAGTAGAGGCCCTGACCGACCACGCCGGCCTGATCGCCGACGAGGTCCTGGCGACGGCCTTCCTGAATGAGCACAGCGCCCAGGGCGAGGCTGACGGCACCTACGGCGAGCCCTTCACCGACGAGGGACTGTCCCTGACGTTCCGCCTGCGCAAGGCGTAACCCTCAGGCCGAAGGCCCGGACCCGCCAAAGATCTTGGCGGGTCCGGGCCTTCGGCGTTGCGTGCGCACGAACGCGATTGCGTACGCACGAACGTGAGGACGCAGACACGAACGCGCGCGGCAAAAGGGCGAGGCCCCGGGTAGGAACCCGGGGCCTCGCCCTGAACGCTGCCGACGTCTATGCCGTACTACTGGCCATCAGGCCGTCAGTTGTCATCCTCGTCGATCAGGAAGCCCCGCATCGGCGAGGGCGCCTGACCCATCGGGGACGGGCCCTGCGGACGTACCGGCGCCATCGGCTGGGTCATGGCCGGAGACATCTGCTGCTGGCCGCCGCCGTAGGACGGAGCGGACTGGGACGGGTTGCCGCCCATCGTCTGGTTGCCGCCGTAGGACGGGGCGCTCGCGCCGGCCGGAGCCATGGAAGGCGCCGGGGACGGCGGGAGGGACGCGGTCGCCGGAGTGCGCGGCGGGGCCAGCGAGTCGTCGGCCTGGGTCTCCAGCTGACGCAGCTGCGACTCCAGGTACGACTTCAGGCGCGTGCGGTACTCGCGCTCGAAGCCGCGCAGGTCCTCGACCTTGCGCTCCAGCGTGGCGCGGGCGGACTCCAGGGAGCCCATCGCGACGCGGTGCTTCTCCTGCGCGTCCCGCTCCAGGGCGTCGGCCTTGGCACGGGCGTCACGCTCCAGACCCTCGGCACGCGAACGGGCCTCGCCGACGATCTTGTTGGCCTCGGAACGGGCCTCCGCGATCGCCTGGTCGGCGGTCTGCTGGGCCAGCGAGAGGACACGGGCGGCGCTGTCGCCACCGGGACCTTGCTGACCGGGGCCGCCCATCGGACCGCCCATGGGGCCGGGGCCGCCCATCGGGCCGCCCATCTGCTGCTGCATTTGCTGCTGCATCGGGGGCTGGCCCATCGGACCCGGACCCTGACCCATCGGGCCGGGACCCTGAGGTCCACCCTGACCGCCGGGACCGGCGGGCAGCTGCGGGGCACCGCTCGGCAGCTGGGGCGGACCACCCATGGGGCCACCCATCTGCTGCTGCGGCGGGCCCGATATGCCGGCGGGTACGGGACCACCAGGACCGCGCATGCCCTGCTGCTGCTGTTGTTGCTGCTGTTGCTGCTGATCCTGCTGCTCCGGAGGCTTGCGCATGTTCTGCTGGTTCTGCGCAGCAGCGCGCGTGGCCGCGGCCAGTTTGGCGCGCAGGTCCTCGTTCTCACGGAGCAGGCGGGTCAGTTCGGCTTCGACCTCATCGAGGAAGGCATCGACCTCGTCCTCGTCATAGCCTTCTCGGAGGCGGACGGTCGTGAACTGCTTGTTCCGCACGTCCTCGGGGGTCAACGGCATCTCTTCACCTCAACGTAGTCGTCGGCATTCGGCAAGACCGTAGTTCACATCGCTCACAGCCGACTCACGATCGAGATCAGGATGTAGACGATGATCATCAGTACGAAGAAGGACAGGTCGAGCGCCACGCCCCCGAGACGCAGCGGCGGAATGAACCGCCGCAGAAGCTTGAGCGGTGGATCAGTGACAGTGTAGGTGGCCTCCAGAACGACCACCATCGCCTTGCCGGGTTGCCATGAGCGGGCGAACTGGAAGACGTAGTCCATGACCAACCGGAAGATGAGCACGATGAGGAAGCACATCAGCGCGATGTAGACGACATCCAAAACCACGCTCATGATCTCTTGCTTCCCTCTCCCCTGTGCCCTGCTGTGTCGTGCTGTCTACTGCTGTTTCCGGTGGTGCGTCTCAGCTCTGGTTGAAGAACCCGCCCTCTGCGATGCGGGCCTTGTCCTCCGCCGTGACATCGACGTTAGCAGGCGACAACAGGAACACCTTCTGCGTCACCCGCTCGATGCTGCCGTGAAGACCAAACACCAAACCGGCCGCAAAGTCGACAAGTCGCTTCGCATCTGTGTCGTCCATCTCAGTCAGATTCATGATCACCGGGGTGCCTTCACGGAAGTGTTCCCCGATGGTACGGGCCTCGTTGTAGGTCCGTGGGTGAAGCGTGGTGATCCGGTAAGGCTCTCGTTCGGACACGACCTTGGGCATGATCACCGGTGCGTTCTTCTCCAGACTTGCGCGTTCTTGTGTGATGGATGCCACGGGCGCGATGCGCGCCGGGCGGCTGGATTCCGCGGGGAGCGAAGCGGAGCGGGCGGCCGGTTCGCGAGGCGCGGGCGCCTGTACGACTCGTACCTCTTCGTCCCTTTGGGACAGATGTGAGACGTGCGGCTGGTGGGACGGCTCGTGCCGTCGGTGGTCCCGCTCGGGCTCCGGGTCCAGTTCGGGTTCGAAGTCGTCGTCGGGGTCGAATCCGCGGCCGTCGTACCCATCGTCCTCCACGAGGCCGAGGTAGACCGCCATCTTGCGCATCGCGCCGGCCATGCTCTGAGTCCTCCGCTCTGTGGTGGATCGGCTGACGACTGCCAAGTGCCCGCGATCCACGAGGTCCTTGAATCCGCCTTTCGGCGGCAATGACCATATTTTCTGCTGTGGTCCGACTTCTTGGCGACGTTACCCGAGCCTGGGGCGGACTCCGAGTACCGCACTGCCGACGCGCACATGTGTCGCTCCGGCCGTCACGGCCTGTTCGAGGTCCGTACTCATCCCTGCCGAGACCATGGTGGCAGCCGGATGACTCCGGCGCAGGTCGGTCGACAAATCCATCAACCGCTCGAAGGCCGCCTGTTCGCGTCCCGCGTACTCCCCGGTGAGCGGCGCCACGGTCATCAGTCCGTCGAGCCGGAGCCCCGGGGCCCCGGCCACGAGGTCGGCCAACTCCCCGATTCCGCCAGGGCCGGTCCCTCCGCGCTCGCCCCGGCCGCTCGCACCGGCGTCCAGTGCGACCTGGAGCAGGCATCCCAGTTCGCGCCCGGCCCGGACGGCTTCCTTCGACAGGGCGGTGACGAGCTTGGACCGGTCGACGGACTGCACGAAATCCGCGTAACCGGCCACGGATCGCACCTTGTTGGTCTGGAGTTGACCGACAAAATGCCAAGTAAGGGGCAGATCCGCGCAGGCGGCGGCTTTCGGGGCCGCGTCCTGGTCGCGGTTCTCGGCGACGTGCCGCACGCCGAGTTCCGCGAGGATCCGCACATCGCTCGCGGGGTAGGTCTTGGTGACCACGATCAGGGTCACCTCGTCGCGGGCGCGCCCCGCGGCGGCGCACGCGTCGGCGATGCGCCGTTCCACCTTCGCCAGATTCGCGGCGAGTTCGTTCTTACGGTCCGTCATGCCCTATCAGTCCAGCCACACATAACCCGCGAGCCGACCGGTGGTGCGGTCGCGGCGGTACGAGAAGTGATCGCGCGACTCCAGCGTGCACACCGGCGACTGCTCCCGGTCGCACACCCCGAGCCGCTCCAGCTGGGCGTGCACTCCGGCGCTCACGTCGACCGCCGGTGTGCCCCAACCCGTCTCGGCGTACGCCGCCGGCTCGATGGCGGACACCTCGGCGCGCATCGCCTCGGGCACTTCGTAACACCGGCCGCAGACGGTGGGGCCGGTGTGGGCGACGATCCGGGTGGGCTCGGCGCCCAGTTCCGTCATCGCGCGTAGCGCGGCCGGGACGACTCCGGCGATCATGCCGGGCCGGCCCGCGTGGGCCGCGGCGGCGATCCCGGCGACGGGGTCGGCGAGCAGCACCGGCACGCAGTCGGCGGTGAGTACGGCGAGGGCGAGCCCCCGGCGGGCGGTGACGATCGCGTCGACCGGCGGGATCCGGGTCGAAGATCCCCAGGGTCCGTCCACCACCGCCACGTCGGCCCCGTGCACCTGGTTCATCCAGACCACCCGGTCCGGCTCGACGCCGAGGGACTGTGCGGCCAGCTCACGGTTGGTGCGTACGGCGTCGGGGTCGTCGCCGACCGCTCCGCCGAGGTTGAGCTCCTCATACGGAGCGGCGCTCACCCCGCCCCACCGGTCGGTGAAGCCGAAGTGCGCGCCGCTCGCGCTTTCGCGCTGTCCTATCACGACTGAAGGATCACTTGAGGAAGTCCGGTACGTCCAGTTCCTCGGCCGCGCTGTCCGAGTAGGTCCGCGGCGCCGGCGGGACCGGCGGGGCGACCGGGATGTCCTTGACCGGCTCCGGAGCGGGCTCCGGGTCCTCCTTCGGGGTCACGCTGCCGAGCGATCCGAAGGACGGGCGGCTCTCGGTCTGCCGTACCGGGGCCGGCTCCTCGCGCTTGGCCGAGGACGAGCCGAGGACGTTGTCCCGCTTGGCGGGCGGCTGTCCGCCGTCGAAGCCGGCGGCGATCACGGTGACCCGGACCTCGTCGCCGAGGGCGTCGTCGATCACCGCGCCGAAGATGATGTTGGCCTCGGGGTGGGCGGCCTCGCTCACCAGCTGGGCGGCCTCGTTGATCTCGAACAGACCGAGGTCGGAGCCACCGGAGATGGAGAGCAGCACACCGCGGGCGCCGTCGATGGACGCCTCCAGCAGCGGCGAGGAGATCGCCATCTCGGCGGCGGCCACCGCGCGGTCGTCGCCGCGGGCGGAGCCGATGCCCATCAGGGCCGAGCCTGCCTCGGACATGACCGACTTGACGTCGGCGAAGTCGAGGTTGATGAGGCCCGGGGTGGTGATGAGGTCGGTGATGCCCTGGACACCGGAGAGCAGGACCTGGTCGGCCGACTTGAAGGCGTCCAGCACCGAGACCTGGCGGTCCGAGATGGACAGCAGCCGGTCGTTCGGGATGACGATGAGGGTGTCGACCTCTTCGCGGAGTTCGGCGATGCCGTCCTCGGCCTGGTTCGCGCGGCGCCGTCCCTCGAAGGTGAACGGGCGCGTGACCACACCGATGGTGAGGGCACCGAGCGAGCGGGCGATGTTGGCCACGACGGGTGCGCCGCCGGTGCCGGTGCCGCCGCCTTCACCGGCCGTCACGAAGACCATGTCGGCCCCCTTGAGGACCTCCTCGATCTCCTCGCGGTGGTCCTCGGCGGCCTTGCGGCCCACGGCCGGGTTGGCTCCGGCGCCGAGTCCGCGGGTGAGTTCACGGCCGACGTCCAGCTTGACGTCGGCGTCGCTCATCAACAGAGCTTGCGCGTCGGTGTTGATGGCGATGAACTCGACGCCCTTGAGACCGACCTCGATCATCCGGTTGATGGCATTGACACCACCGCCGCCGACACCGATGACTTTGATGACTGCGAGGTAGTTCTGCGGTGCTGCCACGTCGAAGGCCTCTCGCCTCGAGTTACGTGTCGCCGAATCAGCGTGACGCCCTGCGCCCCGCGACCCGACGACTGATGCCGAATGGGACGGTCCGTATCGCCGACCCGAACCCTAACCCTGAAGTTTAGGGTTACCAGTGTGTCCGTTCCTTGGAGTCTTCTGAACAGGACACTAAGTCGACAAGTGGCGCACGTTCAACGAACACGCCGAACCTCCCGTTTTTCTTTTCACCCTATGTGATCAGCCGTAGCACTGCCCAACCAGGGTGCTGGCCTGCGCGGATGTGCGTCAACTCCCTGATGACGCGGGCGCGGTGGGGACACTCACATCGAAGTACCGCGCACCGGGCGAGGCTTTCATCAGAGCGGTGAGTGTGCGGGCCTTCGCGGCGCCCTTCTCGCCGCTTCCCCAGACGACCGTGCGCCCGTCCCTCAACTCCAGCGAGATGTCGTCGTAGGAACGGACCTTGACGGTCCGTGCGTCGCGCGCGACGGCGGCCGGAACCGCGCGGGCGACGCCGACCGCTTCGCGCACCAGCCGGGACTCGCCGAAGCGGCGCAGGCTCGCGGCGGCGGAGCTGGACCGGGAGAGCGTCAATTCCAGTGCGGGGACGCCTTTCGGGGCTTCAGAAACCGTGGCGAAGCGGACACCTTCATCGTCCACTTCGACAAACTTTCCGCCCTTTTGGACAATCAGAACCGGAGTCCGCTCCACCACTTTCAGGTCGATTCCACGGGGCCAGGAACGGACCACGTCAACCGCGTCAATGCGGGGCAATTTCCGGCGCAATCGCGTCTCGATCGCATCGGTGTCGACGGAAATCAGCGGCTTCCCGAGCGGAACCTCCGCGGCAGCCTTGACCTGAGCGGGCGTCAGGACCCGGGTGCCGGACACGGAGACGTGCTCGGCGCGCAGCCAGTCGGAGCCGTAGAACAGCCAGACCGTCGGGATGCCGAGGAAGACCAGGACGAGGCCCAGGAGGACGATCGCGCGGAGCCGGGCCCGCCTGGACCGCAGGAGGGGCGGCGGGCCGGACGACTCCCGCTGGCGTTCACCGCGCTCGGCGGTGGTCGATCCGGCCACGCTCCCTGCCTTCCGTCATACAGTCCTATCGGTGTGCACGGCTGGCGGCGATCGCCTCGTACACCATGCCGACGAGCAGGTCGTCGGCGTCCCGGCGGCCGAACTCGGCGGCGGCGCGGGACATCTGGTACAGCCGGTGCGGGTCGGCGAGCACGGGCAGGACGTTTCGCTGGACCCACTCGGGGGTCAGCTCCGCGTCGTCGACCAGCAGTCCGCCGCCTGCCTTGACCACCGGCTGGGCGTTGAGCCGCTGTTCGCCGTTGCCGATGGGCAGCGGGACGTAGGCGGCCGGGAGCCCGACGGCGGAGAGTTCGGCGACGGTCATCGCGCCCGCGCGGCAGAGCATCATGTCGGCCGCGGCGTACGCGAGGTCCATCCGGTCCAGGTAACTTACCGGGATATAGGGGGGCATCCCCGGCATCTGCTGGACCTGCGGCAGTTCGTTCTTCGGGCCGACCGCGTGCAGGATCTGGATTCCGGCCTGCTGAAGCCAGGGCGCGACCTGCTGGACGACCTCGTTCAGGCGGCGGGCGCCCTGGGAGCCGCCGGTGACCAGCAGCGTGGGCAGGTTCGGGTCGAGCCCGAACGCGGCCCGGGCCTCGGGGCGTACGGCGGCCCGGTCGAGCGTGGCGATGGAGCGGCGCAGCGGGATGCCGATGTAGCGGGCGCCCCGCAGCTTGCTGTCGGGCGTGGAGACGGCGACCTGGCTGGCGTACCGCGAGCCGATCTTGTTGGCCAGGCCCGGGCGGGCGTTGGCCTCGTGGATCACGATCGGCACGCCCAGGCGCTTGGCCGCGAGGTAGCCGGGCAGGGCGACGTAGCCGCCGAAGCCGACCACGGCGTCCGCCTTGGTGCGCTCCAGGATCTGCTCGGTCGCCTTGATGGTGCCGCGCAGCCGGCCCGGGACGGTGATCAGCTCGGGGGTGGGCTTGCGCGGCAGCGGAACGGCGGGGATCAGCGCGAGTTCGTACCCGCGCTCGGGTACGAGACGGGTCTCGAGGCCGCGCTCCGTGCCCAGGGCCGTGATGCCCACGCTCGGGTCCTGCCTGCGCAGGGCGTCCGCGAGGGCGAGCGCGGGCTCGATGTGGCCCGCGGTTCCTCCGCCGGCGAGTACGACATGCACCGAAATTCACCGCTCTCCGGACGAGCGCGCCACCGAGGCACGCCGTCGCATCGTGTTCCATCTCCGGGGACTCCGACCGGAACCGGTGCCCCCCGCCCCCCGCTTTCTACCAAAGCGGGGTTGCCGCATCGCAAGCGCCATCCGCGCAGCGGGGTCCTGACGCGCGAAGGCGATCAGCAGCCCGATGGCGAACATGGTCGGCAGCAGGGCGGATCCTCCGTAGGAGAACAGCGGGAGAGGGACGCCGGCGATCGGCAGCAGACCGAGCACCGCACCGATGTTGATCACGGCCTGCGCCGTGATCCAGGTGGTCACACCTCCCGCGGCATACCTCACGAAGGGATCCTCCGAGCGTCCGGCCACGCGGATACCCGCATAGCCTAGAGCCGCGAAGAGGGCGAGTACGGACAGCGTCCCCGCCAGGCCCAGTTCCTCACCGGTGACGGCGAAGATGAAGTCGGTGTGGGCTTCGGGGAGTTGGCCCCATTTCTCCACACTCGCACCCAGCCCGGAACCGAAGATTCCGCCCGAGGCGAGGGCGTAGATCCCGTGCACGGCCTGCCAGCAGTCGACGGGCCCGGACTGGGGTTCGGTGGCACCCAGACACTGCAGGCGGGCCATGCGGTTGGGGCTGGTCTTGATGAGGATCAGGCCCAGGACGGCGGCGATCGACAGCACCCCGGCGAACAGCCGCGTGGGGGCCCCGGCCAGCCAGAGCAGGCCGAACAGGATGGCCGTGAGGATGATCGCGGTGCCCATGTCGCCGCCGAGCATGATCAGACCGAGCAGCATGAAGGCGGCCGGCACCAGCGGCACGAGCATGTGCTTCCACTGGTTCAGCAGCCTCTTGTCCTGCTTGCGGGCGAGCAGGTCCGCGCCCCACAGCACGAGGGCGAGCTTGCCGAACTCACTGGGCTGGATCTGGAAGGAGCCGCCGACGGCGATCCAGTTCTGGTTGCCGTTGACCGACACTCCTATCCCCGGGATCTGCACCAGGGCCATGAGGAAGACGGCGCCCGCGAGGATGGGGTAGGCCAGCGCGCGGTGCAGTTTCACCGGCATGCGCGATGCGGCGAGTAGCAGAACGGTGCCGATCCCCGCCGCGAGCAACTGTTTGCGGAAGAAGTACGAACCCGGCAACGACATCTGCAGCGCGGTGATCTGGGAGGCCGAGTAGACCATCACCAGTCCCAGCACGGTGATCAGCAGACTGCCGCCGAGGATCAGGTAGTAGGCGGTCAGCGGCCGGTCCCAGCCCTTGCGCGCGCGGGCGTAGAGGCTCAGGACGCGGTTCTCCCGCGCGAGCCGGGGCGCGGCGGGGCGCTTGGGGGCGCGCGGGGTCGGAGGCCGTCCGGTGCGGCTGGTGGGCATCGCCGCTCACCCTGCCATGCCGGAGGGGAGCGTTGCGCGGTGAACGCCCCCCGGCCGCTCGGGCACCAGCCACATCCGTGTCACGCGTCCCTCCCAGGTACGCCCGGCACCGCCGCCGGGCGAGGCGGACCCGGGTCAGCCGTCGGCGGAGCCGAGCTCACGAACGGCGTCCGCGAAAGCGTCCCCGCGCTTGTTGTAGTTGGCGAACATGTCCATGGAGGCGCAGGCCGGGGCCAGTAGCACCGTGTCGCCCGCGTGAGCGAGTTTCCGCGCCTCCTGGACCGCCGCGCGCATCGCCCCAGTGTCGGTCCGGTCGAGGTCGACGACGGGTACCTGCGGGGCGTGTCGCGCGAGGGCTTCCCGGATGAGCGCGCGGTCCGCGCCGATCAGTACGGCGCCCCGCAGCCGCTTGGCCGACTCGGTGACCAGTTCGTCGAAGGTCGCGCCCTTGGCGAGCCCGCCCGCGATCCACACGATCGGCTCGTACGCCGCCAACGAGGCCTGTGCCGCATGTGTGTTGGTGGCCTTGGAGTCGTCGACGTAGGCGACCCCGTCCACGTCCGCCACGTGCGCGATGCGGTGCGCGTCCGGGGTGAAGGCCCGCAGGCCGTCCCGTACGGCCCCGGCGGGCACGCCGTAGGCGCGGGCGAGGGCCGCCGCCGCGAGGGCGTTGGCGATGTTGTGCGGGGCCGGCGGGTCGACGTCGGCGACCTCGGCGAGCTCCTGGGCGTTCTTGTGCCGGTTCTCGACGAAGGCGCGGTCGACCAGGATGCCTTCCACGACGCCGAGTTGGGACGGGCCCGGGGTGCCGAGGGTGAAGCCGACGGCCCGGCAGCCCTCCTCGACGTCGGCCTCGCGGACCAGGTCCTCGGTGGACGGCTTGTCGGTGGCATCCACGTTGTAGACGCAGGCGACGCGGTTGCCCTCGTAGATACGGCCCTTGTCGGCGGCGTACGCCTCCATGGAGCCGTGCCAGTCGAGGTGGTCGGGGGCGAGGTTCAGCACGGCGGCCGAGTGGGCGCGCAGGGAGGGCGCCCAGTGCAGCTGGTAGCTGGAGAGCTCCACGGCCAGGACGTCGTACTGCTCCTCGCCGAGGACCGCGTCCAGCAGCGAGACGCCGATGTTGCCGACGGCGGCCGTGCGCAGGCCCGCCGCCTTCAGGATCGACGCCAGCATCTGGACGGTGGTGGTCTTGCCGTTGGTGCCGGTGACGGCCAGCCACGGGGCGGCGTCGGGGCCGCGCAGGCGCCAGGCCAGTTCGACGTCGCCCCAGATCTCCAGACCCGCGTCACGGGCCGCCGCGAACAGCGGCTTGTCCGGCTTCCAGCCGGGCGCGGTGACGATCAGCTCGGTGCCCTCCGGCAGGGAGTCGCCGTCACCGAGGCGCACGGTGATGCCGAGCGCCTCCAGGTCGGCCGCCTGCGCCCGCGCGCGCTCGTCGGCGCCGTCGTTGACGACCGTGACGCTCGCGCCGAGGCCGTGCAGCACCTTGGCCGCCGGGACGCCGGAGACGCCGAGCCCGGCGACGGTGACGTGCTTGCCCTGGAAGTCGAAGGGCTCCGAGGAGATCACTTGTCCGCTACCCATCCCGCATAGAAAAGACCCAGCCCGACTACCACGCAAATGCCCTGGATGATCCAGAAACGAACCACCACGAGCACTTCGGACCAGCCTTTGAGTTCGAAGTGATGCTGGAGTGGCGCCATTCTGAAGACGCGCTTGCCGGTGAGCCGGAAGGAGCCGACCTGGATGACCACCGACATGGTGATCAGGACGAACAGGCCGCCGAGGATGGCGAGCAGCAGCTCGGTGCGGGAGCAGATCGCAAGGCCGGCGAGCACACCGCCGAGGGCGAGCGAACCGGTGTCCCCCATGAAGATCTTGGCGGGCGAGGTGTTCCACCACAGGAAGCCGAGGCAGGCGCCCATCAGCGCGGAGGAGACGACCGCGAGGTCGAGCGGGTCGCGCACCTCGTAGCAGGCCGTCGGGTTCGTCAGGGTCTCCGCGTTCACGCAGGACTCCTGGAACTGCCAGACGCCGATGAACGTGTAGGCGCTGAACACCAGCACGGACGCGCCGGTGGCGAGGCCGTCCAGACCGTCCGTCAGGTTCACGCCGTTCGACATCGCGAGGATCATGAACAGCGCCCAGACGACGAACAGCACCGGCCCGATGGACCAGCCGAAGTCATGGACGAAGGAGAGCTTGGTGGACGCCGGGGTCTGGCCCTGGGCGTCCGCGAACTGCAGTGACAGCACCGCGAAGCCGATGCCGACGATCAGCTGGCCGGCCATCTTCGCCTTGGCGCGCAGGCCCAGGGAACGCCGTTTGACGATCTTGATGTAGTCGTCGAGGAAGCCGACCAGGCCCATGCCGACCATCAGGCCGAGCACCAGCAGGCCCGAGAAGGTCGGCGCCGCGTCGACGTCCGGGTCCAGATAGCCCGTGATCACCTTGGCCAGGAAGTACGCGGCGACCGTCGCGAAGATGAAGGCGATACCGCCCATCGTCGGCGTACCGCGCTTGCTGGCGTGCTCGCGCGGGCCGTCGTCGCGGATGTACTGGCCGTAGCCCTTGCGGGCCAGGAGCTTGATCAGCAGCGGGGTGCCGACCATCGTCAGGAAGAGACCAATGACTCCTGCGAACAGGATCTGCTTCATCATCGGGCGGAAACCTCACCCTCGGCACCGGTCTCCATGAGCGCCTGCGCCACGCTCTCGAGGCCGACCGAACGGGACGCCTTCACGAGCACGACGTCCCCCGGGCGCAACTCGCTGCGCAACAGGTCGACCGCCGCCTGTGCGTCGGACACGTGCACCGACTCCTCACCCCACGAACCCTCGTTATATGCGCCCAGTTGCAGCCAGGCGGCTTCCCTGCCACCGACCGCGACGAGCTTGCTGACGTTGAGCCGGACGGCGAGCCGCCCGACCGCGTCGTGCTCGGCGAGAGCCTCGTCCCCGAGCTCGGCCATCTTGCCGAGCACCGCCCACGTACGACGCCCCTTGCCGATCGCCGCGAGCGCGCGCAGAGCGGCTCGCATGGACTCGGGGTTCGCGTTGTAGGCGTCGTTGACGACCGTCACGCCGTCCGGGCGCTCGGTGACCTCCATCCGCCAGCGGGAGAGGGAGCCCGCCTCGGAGAGCGCGACGGCGATCTCGTCAGCGGACATGCCCAACTCGTGGGCGACGGCGGCCGCGGCGAGCGCGTTCGACACGTGGTGCTCACCGTACAGGCGCATGGTCACATCGCTTGCACCGGAGGGTGTGTGAAGCCTGAACGAGGGCTGTCCGGTGTCCGTGAGTCGCACGTTCTCGGCTCGAACGTCCGCTTCGCCGGACTCTCCGAAAAAGATCACCTTCGCCTTCGTACGGGAGGCCATGGCCCGTACGTAGGGGTCGTCCGCGTTGAGGATCGCGGTGCCGTCCTCCGGGAGTGCCTCCACCAGCTCGCCCTTGGCCTGCGCGATCTGCTCGCGGCCGCCGAACTCGCCGATGTGGGCGCTGCCGACGTTGAGGACGAGGCCGACCTTCGGGGGTGTCAGGCCGGCGAGGTAGCGGATGTGTCCGATGCCGCGGGCGCCCATCTCCAGGACGAGGAACCTGGTCTCCTCGGTGGCACTGAGCGCGGTCAGCGGCAGCCCGATCTCGTTGTTGAGCGAGCCGGGCGTGAACACCGTCGGGGCCTTGCGCCGGAGCACCTGCGCGATGAGGTCCTTGGTGCTGGTCTTGCCCGCCGAGCCGGTGAGGGCGACGAGGGTGGCGCCGAGGCGCCGCACGACGTGCCGGGCGAGGGCGCCGAGAGCGTTCTGGACGTCGTCCACGACGATCGCGGGCACGCCGACGGGGCGGGTGCCGAGCACGGCCACCGCTCCGCCCTCGACGACCGCCGCGGCGAAGTCGTGGCCGTCCACGCGCTCCCCGGCGAAGGCCACGAACAGGCTGCCCGGTCCCGCCTCCCGGGAGTCCCGGACGACCGGCCCGGTGACCTGGACGGACGGATCCGGTATGTCGTGCGTCTGCCCGCCGACGACTTCTGCGATCTCGGCGAGGGAGAGGGCGATCACAAGTTCATCCCCTGGGTCTTCTGGATTTTCATCCCTGGGTCTTCTGGATGGCTTCGCGGAGCACCTGGCGGTCGTCGAAGGGACGGACCACCCCGGCGATGTCCTGGCCCTGCTCGTGGCCCTTGCCCGCGACCAGCACGGTGTCGCCGGGTTCGGCGCGGGCGACGGCGGCGGCGATCGCGGCGGCCCGGTCCTCGAAGACCTGCACCTCGCCACGCTCGTGCGCGGGCACGGACGCCGCGCCCTGGAGCATCGTGGCGAGGATCGCGAGGGGGTCCTCGCCGCGGGGGTTGTCGGAGGTCAGTGTGGCGGTGTCGGCGAGCCGGGCCGCCGCGGCCCCCATCGGCTCGCGCTTGGTCTTGTCGCGGTCGCCGCCGCAGCCGAGGACGATGTGCACCTTGCCCTCGGTGACCTTGCGCAGGGCGCGCAGCACCGACTCGACGGCGTCGGTCTTGTGCGCGTAGTCGACGACCGCGAGGAACGGCTGACCGGCGTCCACGCGCTCCAGCCGGCCCGGCACGCCGGGGACGGCGGCGACGCCGTCGGCGGCGGCCTGCGGGTCGAGACCGGCGACGGCGAGGGCGACGATCGCGGCGAGGGTGTTGGCCACGTTGAAGGGCCCCGGCAGCGGCGACTTGGCGGCGATCCGCTCACCCTTGGGCCCGATGGCGGTGAACGTCGAGTCCAGCCGGCCGATCTCGACGTCCTCGGCGCGCCAGTCGGCGTCGGGGTGGCCCTCGGCGGAGTAGGTGACGACCGGGACGGTGGCCTCCTTCGCCAGCCTGCGGCCGTACTCGTCGTCGACGTTGACCACACCGAGCTTGCCGCGCTCCGGCGTGAACAGCTGAGCCTTGGCCTGGAAGTAGTCCTCCATGCCGGAGTGGAACTCCATGTGTTCCGGGCTGAGGTTGGTGAAGACGCCGATGTCGAAGACGCAGCCGTCGACCCGGCCGAGGACCAGGGCGTGGCTGGAGACCTCCATGGCGACCGCGTCGACACCGCGTTCGCGCATGACGGCGAACAGGGCCTGGAGGTCGGTGGCTTCGGGGGTGGTGCGCTCGGACTTGATGCGCTCGTCACCGATGCGCATCTCGACCGTGCCGATCAGGCCGGTGGACCTGACCGTCTTCAGGCCGCCCTCGACGAGGTAGGCGGTGGTGGTCTTGCCGGAGGTGCCGGTGATGCCGATCTGGAGCAGGTCCCGGCCGGGGTGGCCGTAGATCGTGGCGGCCAGTTCGCCCATCCGTGCGCGCGGGTCGTCGACGACCAGGACCGGCAGTCCGGACGCGGCGGCGCGCTCGGCACCCGTCGGGTCGGTCAGCACGGCGGCGGCGCCCAGGCCCGCGGCCTGGTTGACGAAGTCGGCGCCGTGCAGCCGGGCCCCCGAGAGGGCGGCGTACAGGTCGCCGGGGCGTACGGCGCGTGAGTCGTGGGTGATGCCCGTGACCTCGGCGGCGCTCTCCGGTGTGGAAGCACCCAGCTGATCGGCGAGTTCCGCGAGGGGTGTGGCGGAGACCTGCACCGGCCTGGGCGGCCCGGGGTATGTCACGGGATGGCCCTTCTGGGTGGTTTGGGACTGATCAGCGTGTGGCACGGCGGTGAGCGTACCGGGCGTACCCGCCTCCGGGCGAAGTGAGGGGCTGGGGCTGCGCTGGTTGCCGGGCTCGGGGGTGATCGTTGTCACGGAGGCGGTCCTGGTGGCTCGGTGGGGCTGAGTGCTGATCAGGGCGGGTTCGCCCTGATCACTGTTTGTAGGAGACGGGCAGCCTCGCGGGCTTGGCGCCGGTCGGCGGGACCTGGAGGGACTTCAGTGCGAACTCCATGACCTTCTTGTAGACGGGTCCGCAGATCTGCCCGCCGAAGTAGCTGCCCTGGGTGGCGTTCTGGATGGCGCAGTAGACGGTGATGCGCGGCTTGTCGGCGGGCGCGAACCCGGCGAACGAGGAGGTGTAGCCGTGGTACTTGCCGGTGGCCGGATCCACGCGGTTGGCGGTGCCCGTCTTGCCCGCGACGCGGTAGCCGGGGATGCGCGCCTTGGTGCCGGTGCCCTCCTCGTCGTCCACGACGGACTCCAGCATCTGGGCGAGGGTCTTCGCCGTCGCGGCGCCGACGACCCGGTTCTTCGCGGGCTTGGGGGCGGGTGTGAAGCGCCCGTCGGGGCCCTTGGTGCCGCGCACGAGGGTGGGCTCGACACGGACGCCGCCGTTGGCGATGGTCGAGTACACGGAGGCCGCCTGCATGGCGTTGATGGAGACGCCCTGGCCGAAAGGGATCGTGTACTGCTGCGAGGTCGACCACTTGTCGGGCGGGGCGAGGATGCCCTTGGTCTCGCCGGGGAAGCCGAGCCCGGTGTAGCTGCCGAGGCCGAACTTACGCAGGTAGTCGTAGAGGACCTTGTTGGCCTGGGCCTGGGTCCTGCCGAGCTGTCCGGTGGCGAGGATGGTGCCGATGTTGCTGGACTTGGCGAGGACGCCGTTGAGCGTCAGGTACCAGGTCGGGTGGTCGATGTCGTCCTTGAAGAGCCGGTCGCCGCGGTGCAGCCGGTTGGGCACGACCACATGGGTCCCCGGTGTGGCGGCTTTCTCCTGGAGGACGGCCGCCATCGACATGACCTTGGCGGTGGAGCCGGGCTCGAAGGCGTCCTGGAGGGCGGCGTTGCCGAGGGCGGCCGGGTCGGCGTCGGACAGGTCGTTCGGGTCGAAGCCGGGCGAGTTGGCCATGGCCAGGATCTGCCCGGTGCGAGTGTCCTGGACGATGACGTAGCCACGGTCGGCGGCGGACTCCTTCACCTGGTCGCTGATGGCGTTCTGCGCGGCCCACTGGATGTCGCGGTCGATGGTGAGCTCGACGTCGCTGCCGGGGACGGCGGGTGTCTCGGTGGAGCCCGCGGTGGGCACGAGACGGCCCCCGGACTGGGCGTAGCGGATCTTGCCGTCCTTGCCGGCGAGCTGCTTGTTCAGCTGCAGCTCGATGCCGCCGCCGGGCTTGCCCTCGGCGTTGACCCAGCCCAGTATCCCCGCGGCGAGGTCGCCGCCGGGGTACACGCGCTTGCTGGTGGCGACGGAGAAGACACCGGAGAGGACGTTGTGCGTGGACTTGTCCGTCTCCGCCTTCTTGGCGAGCGCCGACTTGAGGTCCTTGATCTGCTTCCAGACCTGCGGGGTCTGGCGGGAGGCCAGTTTGACGTAGCGCAGGGCCTTGTTCTTCGGGCGCAGCTTCTTGACCAGGTCTTCCTGATCCTGGCCCAGGATCGGCGCGAGGAGTGCGGCCGCCTGCTCGGGCCCGTCACCGATCTTCACCATGTCCGGGGCGAACATGGTGGGGTCGGCGGTGATGTCGTAGGCGTCCTCGCTGGTCGCGAGGGCCACACCGGACCGGTCGGTGATCTCGCCCCGGTCCGCGGCGAGGATCTGCCCGACGTAGCGGTTCTGCTCGGCCTTGGCGGCGTATGTGCTCGCGTCGACGGCCTGCACCTGGAACAGCCGTACGACGAAGGCGCTCAGGACCAGGGTCAGCGCGAGTCCGACCAGGCGCAGGCGGGGGCGGGGGCTGCCGAGCCTCAGCGGTCGGGGCGCCGCCGGGCGGCCCTGCCCCGGCCGACGGGCCGGACGGGCACCGGGGCCGGGGCGGCGCCGGGCGTCGGGGCGGGCGGGCCTGGCCGGGCCGGGCACGCGGCGACGTGGCGGTTCCCTGTCGGACACTTCCGTCACCTGCCGGGGGTCGGAGTAGGGCCGTCGGTCATGGCCTCGGGGGCGAGGACCAGGGGGGTGTGCACGGAGGACTGCCGGATGCCGGGGGCGGCGCTGGGGACGCCCTTGACGGTGCCGTCGGGACCGAGGAAGGCGGGGTCGCCGCCGGGCACCATGCCGAGCTCGCGGGCGCGGCGCTGCAGGGCGCCGGGAGCGGAGTAGGCGTCGATGTCCCGCTGGAGGGCCTGCTCCTCGTCGGTGAGGTTCTTGGTCCCGCGCTGGAGGTCGTCGAGCTTGAACGCGCCTTCGCTGAGGGCCGAGTTCAGCACCAGGAGGGCGATGAGACCGCCACCGAGGAGGAGGACGACCAGGAGGACGAAGGGCGTGCGGGCCGCCTGCCCGGAGCCGGTCGGGAGGAGCCGCGCGAGTCGGGCCGCCCTCCCCTTCAGTTCGGGTTTGCCGCTCACGCACGCTCCCTCGGTCCGGCCTGCACGCGCCTCACTCGACGTCCTCCCTGATGCGCTGGGCCCCGCGCAGCCGCGCCGGCGCCGCTCGCCGGTTCTCGGCGATCTCCTCGTCGGTGGGGAGTTCGGCACCGCGCGTGAGCAGCTTGAGCCGCGGCTGGTAGCGCTCGGGGACGACGGGCAGTCCGGCCGGCGCGGTGGTGGCGGCGCCCGCCGCGAAGACCTGCTTGACCAGCCGGTCCTCCAGCGAGTGGTACGACAGCACGGCGATCCGGCCGCCCACGTCGAGCGCCTTCACGGCGGCCGGGATCGCCCGTTCCAGGACGGAGAGCTCGCCGTTGACCTCGATGCGCAGGGCCTGGAAGGTGCGCTTGGCCGGGTTGCCTCCGGTGCGCTTGGCGGCCTGCGGCAGAGCATCGCGGATCAGCTCGACCAGGCGCGCGCTGTTGCTGAACGGCTCCTTCTCCCGCTCGCGCACGATCGCGCTCACGATCCGCTTGGCCTGCTTCTCCTCGCCGTACGCCCGGAGGATGCGGACCAGTTCGCCCGGCGGGTAGGTGTTGAGGACCTCGGCGGCGCTGACGCCGGTCGTCTGGTCCATGCGCATGTCGAGCGGGGCGTCCTGGGCGTACGCGAAACCGCGGCCGGCCTCGTCGAGCTGCATGGAGGACACGCCCAGGTCGAACAGGACGCCCTGCACGCGCGCGATGCCGAGCCTGTCGAGCACCTCGGGGAGCTCGTCGTAGACGGCGTGGACGAGGGTGGCGCGCTCGCCGTGGGGCGCGAGGCGCTCGCCGGACAGCCGCAGGGCCTCCTTGTCGCGGTCCAGGGCGACGAGCCGGGCGTCGGGGAACCTCTCGAGGAGTGCCTCGCTGTGCCCGCCGAGGCCGAGGGTGCAGTCGACGACCACGGCCTCCGGGCCCTCCAGGGCGGGTGCCAGCAGATCCAGGCACCGCTGGAGCATCACCGGGACGTGTCGACTCTCGCTCAAGGGGCCCTCTCAGATCCGGCGCGGCCGTACGCACCGCCGGGTCTCCGCCCGCCGCCAGCTTCGCTGGGGCCCCGGTGAAAGGGAGGCCTGCCGGCGCCGGAAGCGTCAGCCCACCGGGAGCGGGAGGAGGCCGAGCCGTACGTACGCGCCGCGCACGCGGGGAGATCTCCGGTCGTCGCCGGGGTCTCCGAAGAAATTCAGTCCAGCGGGGAGAGTCTCGCCTCCCGCTTCGCGTCACTTTAGTCCACCCTGTCGCCCGGTCAATCAACCGGCCTGCGCGTCGCCGCCGTTCGCACGCAGACCAGGGCACCACCCTTGTGGGTTACCTCACAACCGCCCCTCGGCGTCATTCTTTGTCCACTCCCACAGGAGGCATGGACGGGGTGTGACCAGTAGCGTCATACCTATGACGACTTCTGCATCGGTTCCCACAGGTTCGGAGAGCGCCATAGCGGCGGGCGGCACGGTCACCGACCGCCTCGTCGAGGCCAACGCCCGGTACGCCGACGCCTTCACCGACCCGGGGATGGACGCCCGGCCCGTGCTGCACGTCGCCGTCGTGGCCTGCATGGACGCCCGTCTCGACCTGCACGCGGCGCTCGGCCTGGAGCTCGGCGACTGCCACACGATCCGCAACGCGGGCGGCGTCGTCACCGACGACGTGATCCGCTCCCTCACCATCAGCCAGCGCAAGCTCGGTACCCGCAGCGTGGTGCTCATCCACCACACCGGCTGCGGTCTGGAGAGCCTCACCGAGGACTTCCGCAACGAGCTGGAGGCCGAGGTCGGCCAGCGCCCGGCGTGGGCCGTGGAGTCCTTCCGGGACGTCGACCAGGACGTACGGCAGTCGATGCAGCGTGTGCGCACCTCGCCGTTCGTGCCGCACACCGACGACGTGCGCGGCTTCGTGTTCGACGTGAAGACCGGCCTGCTGCGGGAGGTCGACCCGGCCTCCTGACCCGCCTGCCGACTGGGCGCCGCGGGCCGCCCGCCCCGCAAGGCCACCTGCTGTAGCTGTCGAAAGCCTGTCAGTCACGCGTTCGAATGACTGTAAGACCGACATATCGCGGCCAGTTGTCCACAGTCGAGTGACACGAAACGGTAACGGCAGCAAGAATGCGGGTGTGGCGTCGCGCGGAACTTTTCACGCGTGGTGTCCGTGGTTCGGGGTGGGCCGGCCCGCGTCATGCGGCGTCGGCCCGGGAAAATGGGGTATCCCGTGCTCCCTGAGAGCGCGGGAAAGGCCGAGGAGGGCCGGGTGACGACCTATGAGGATCGTGCGAGCCATGGGGGCGCCCCCGACCGAGCGTATTCGAGGGTGGGGGATGATCTGACCGCCGTGGTGGAGCGCGTGCGGGAGTCGGTCGAAGGCGTGATCGAGGGCAAGCCCGAGGTCGTACGGCTCTCGCTGACCGTACTGCTCGCCGAGGGACATCTGCTGATCGAGGACGTCCCGGGTGTCGGCAAGACGATGCTGGCCAAGGCGCTGGCGCGGTCCATCGACTGCTCGGTGCGGCGTATCCAGTTCACGCCGGACCTGCTGCCCTCGGACATCACCGGTGTGTCCATCTGGGACCAGCAGCGCCGCGACTTCGAGTTCAAGCCGGGCGCGATCTTCGCGCAGGTGGTGATCGGCGACGAGATCAACCGTGCCTCGCCCAAGACGCAGTCCGCGCTCCTGGAGTCGATGGAGGAGCGCCAGGTCACCATCGACGGCACCACCTACGAGCTGCCCAGCCCCTTCATGGTGGTGGCCACGCAGAACCCGGTCGAGATGGAGGGCACCTACCCGCTGCCGGAGGCCCAGCGCGACCGCTTCATGGCCCGGGTCTCGGTCGGCTACCCGAGCGCGGAGGCCGAGCTGCAGATGCTGGACGTGCACGGCGGCGTCTCGCCGCTGGAGGACCTCCAGCCCGTGGCCCACGCGCACGAGATCCTCAAGCTGATCGAGGCGGTGCGCGGGGTGCACGTCGCCGAGCCGGTCCGGCGCTACGCCGTCGACCTGGTCGGCGCCACGCGCACGCACCCCGACCTGAGACTCGGCGCCTCCCCGCGCGCGACGCTGCACCTGCTGCGCGCGGCGAAGGCGTCCGCGGCCCTCAGCGGCAGGGAGTACGCGCTGCCGGACGACGTGCAGGCCCTCGCCCCCGCAGTCCTGGCCCACCGGCTGCTGCCCACCGCCCAGGCACAGCTCAACCGCCGCACCGCCGAGCAGGTCGTCGAGGAGATCCTGCAGCGCACCCCGGTGCCGGCGGCGCCGCAGCAGAGCGGCTTCGGCGGCCTCGGCCGTACGGCGCCGGCGTATCCTCAGCAGCCGCCGCGGAGGCTGTGATGACCACCGCGGGGACGGGGCACGCGGAAGCCGACCGGGGCGAGAAGGGCGGCATCCGCACCGCCCTGGCCGGTCTGACCACCCGCGGACGCTCCTTCCTGGCCGCCGGCGTCGCGGCCGCGATCTGCTCGTACGTGCTCGGACAGAGCGACCTGCTGCGCGTGGGTCTGCTGCTGGCGGTGCTGCCGCTGGTGTGCGCGGCGGTGCTGTACCGCACGCGCTACCGGGTCGCGGGCAGCCGCCGGCTCTCCCCCGCGCGTGTGCCCGCGGGCAGCGAGGCCCGGGTCCACCTGCGGATGGACAACGTCTCGCGGCTGCCCACGGGCCTGCTGATGCTCCAGGACCGGGTGCCGTACGTGCTCGGCCCCCGGCCCCGCTTCGTGCTCGACAGGGTGGAGGCGGGCGGCCGGCGCGAGGTGTCCTACCGGGTCCGTTCCGACCTGCGCGGCCGCTACCCGCTGGGCCCGCTCCAGCTGCGCCTGACCGACCCGTTCGGCATGTGCGAGCTGACCCGGTCCTTCTCGGCGCACGACACCCTCACGGTCATCCCGCGCGTGGAGCCGCTGGCGCCGGTGCGCCTCAGCGGTGAGGCGAAGGGGTACGGCGACGGGCGGCAGCGCTCCCTCGCCCTGGCCGGCGAGGACGACCTGATCCCGCGCGGCTACCGCTACGGCGACGACCTGCGCCGCGTGCACTGGCGCTCCACCGCCCGCTACGGCGAGCTGATGGTGCGCCGCGAGGAGCAGCCGCAGCGCGCCCGCTGCACGGTGCTGCTGGACACCCGGGGCATCGCCTATCAGGGCGCGGGACCGGACTCGGCCTTCGAGTGGGCCGTGTCGGGCGCCGCGTCCGTGCTGGTGCACATGCTCGAACGCGGCTACTCCGTGAGGCTGCTGACGGACACCGGCAACGCGGTGCCCGGCGAGGGCGGTGACGGCTTCGCGGGCGCGAGTCAGGAGACGGCGGACGCGGCCGGGCTGATGATGGACACCCTCGCGGTGATCGACCACTCCGACGGCGCCGGCCTGTCCCGGGCCTACGACGTGCTGCGCGGCGGGAACGAGGGGCTGCTGCTGGCCTTCCTCGGCGACCTGGACGAGGACCAGGCGGCCGTGCTGGGCCGGATGCGGCAGCGCAGCCCGGGCGCGGTCGCCTTCGTGCTGGACAGTGACACCTGGGCGCGGGAACCGGGCGACGTCCCGGGCCCGTCGGACAGGAGCGGAGAACGGCTGCGCATGCTGCGTGAGGCAGGCTGGACGGCCCTGCGTGTGCCGCGGGGCGCCTCCGTGGACGAGGTGTGGCGGCAGGCCGACCGCGAGCGCAGGGGCGTGGCCGCCGCGAGCGGCGGGGAGGGACCGTGATGAGCGGGCGGGTACGACTGACGCTGGGCGCCTGGGCGGCCACGCTGATGGCCGCCTGCGCCCTGCTGCCCCTGGTGAAGCCGGCCACGTGGATCGTGCAGGCGGCCTTCCTGCTGGCCCTGCAGTCGGGTGTGGGTGCCGCTGCCCGCAGGGTGCCGCTGGCCCGGCCGCTGACCGTCGCGGCGCAGGCCGTGGTCACCGTCATGCTGCTGACCTTCGTGTTCGCCCGCGAGCAGGCCTTGGCCGGACTGATCCCCGGGCCGCAGGCCTTCGACCGCTTCGCGCTCCTGCTCCAGCAGGGCGGGGACGACATCGCCCGGTACGCGATCCCGGCGCCCCTGGAGTCCGACGGCATCCGGCTGATGCTCATCGGCGGGGTCCTGGTCATCGGACTGCTGGTGGACACCCTCGCGGTGACCTTCCGCAGCGCCGCCCCGGCCGGGCTGCCCCTGCTCGCCCTGTACTCCGTGGCCGCCGGGCTGTCCGACGGGGGCACCGACTGGCTGTGGTTCCTGGTCGCGGCGGCCGGCTATCTGATGCTGCTCCTGGCCGAGGGGCGGGACCGGCTCTCGCAGTGGGGGCGGGTCTTCGGTGGTGCCCCGCGCGGGGCAGGCGGGGAGCCGGGCGGTGCCGTGGCCCCGGTCCGCACCGGCCGGCGCATCGGTGTGGTCGCGCTGGGTATCGCCCTGGTGGTGCCGCTGGGCCTGCCCGCGATGAACGGCGGCCTGCTGGACTCGGTGGGCGCGGGCGCGGGCGGCGGCCCCGGCGGCGGGGGCACGATCTCCGCGGTGAACCCGCTGGTGTCGCTGCGGGACAGCCTGAACGCGGACGACGACCAGCAGGTCCTGTCCGTGAAGACCGAGATGGAGGACGTCTCGGACCTGTATCTGCGGATCGTGTCCCTGGACGACTTCGACGGCACCACGTGGAAGCCGTCGAGGCGGTCCATCACCGCCGTCCCGGACGGCCCGTTCCCGGCCCCGGTCGGCCTCAGCCCGGACGTCAAGCGCACGGAGGTCGACACCACGATCTCGGCGGCCGACTGGTATGCCCAGGACTGGCTGCCCATGCCGTACCCGCCGAGCGACGTCCGCATCAGCGGCAACTGGCGGTACGAGCCGCAGGGCATGACGCTGGTCGGCGACCACGGCCAGAACACCCGCGGTCTGACGTACCAGGTCAGGAGCCTGGACGTGCGGCCGTCGGCGGAGCAGCTGGCCTCGGCGGGTCCACCGCCCGCGGACGTCGAACGTGACTTCACCGAGCTGCCCGACTCACTGCCGTCGGTGGTGGGCCGCACCGCCCGGCAGGTCACCGCGGGGGCGGCCGACCCCTACGACCAGGCGGTCAAGCTCCAGGACTGGTTCGCCGTGACCGGCGGCTTCGAGTACGACACGCAGGTGCAGGTCGGCAGCGGCTCGCAGGCCATCGCCCGCTTCCTGAAGGACAAGCAGGGCTTCTGCGTGCACTTCTCCTTCGCGATGGCGGCGATGGCCCGCTCCCTGGGCATACCGGCCCGGGTCGCCGTGGGCTTCGCGCCCGGTTCCCCGCAGGCGGACGGCTCGGTGTCGGTGGGGCTGCGGGACGCGCACGCCTGGCCGGAGCTGTACTTCGAGGGCGTGGGCTGGACCCGCTTCGAGCCCACTCCGAACCGCGGCTCGATACCGTCGTACACCCTGCCGGACAGCCCCGACGGTTCGGTCCCGGACCCGGCGCGTCCGTCCCAGGCGGCGTCCACCGCGCCCTCCGCGACGCCCTCGGCGAGCGAGAGCTGCACGCCGGAGCAGAAGAAGCTGGACGGCGGCTGCGCGAGCGAGTCGCCGCAGGCGGCGCTGCCCACGGACGACGACGGGCCGAAGTGGTACGCGTTCCTGCTGTGGGCCCTCGCCGGTCTCGCCGTCCTCGCGCTCCCCCTGGCACCGATGCTGTGGCGGCAGCGGACGCGGGCGGTACGGCTCGGGGCGCACGGCCGCAACGAGGCGGACGTGGCGCTGCGCACGCTGGCCGTCTGGCAGGAGCTGACCGACACGGCGTGGGACTTCGGCATCGTGCCGGACGAGTCGCAGACGCCGCGCACGGCGGCCGCCCGTATCGTCCGGCTGGGCGACCTCGACGCGACGGCCGCGGCCTCGGTGCACCGGGTGGCGAACGCGGTGGAGCAGGTCCTTTACGCACCGCACCCCCGCCCGGCGGCCGGGCTCACGGACGACGTCCACCGTGCGGCGGCGGGTCTCGGCGCGGCGGCCGGCCGCGCGGCCAGGCTCCGCGCGCTGCTGGTCCCCCGCTCCACCGTGCGTGTGGTGTGGGCGGCGTCGGCCTGGTGGACGAGGGTCCGGGAACGCGCCGTGGCGATGCGGCCGACGTGGTGGAAGGCGTCGGGCCAGCAGGGCTGAGGAGTACGTGCGGCTCAGGCCGGCCGGCGCGGGTGCGCCGGCCGGCCTGGTCGCGTCCGGGGCGGCCGGCCATGTGTGTGTCCGGGGGGCGGCGTACGAGGGCCTGGTCCCGGCTGCCGGTGCGTGGCATGCGTCAGGGGGTGACCACCGAACCGGTGGTCACCCCCTGACGTACGTGTTCACGTAGGTTTGGAGAGGCTGCGCGGAGGGCTAGTGGCCGCCCTGCTCATCGCGGCGCTTCTGCCAGCGCTGCTCGATGCGGTCCATCACGGACCGGCGCTGCCGGCCCTGTCGGCCGGCCTGGGGCCCGGCGGCACCGGCCGTCTGTTCGCCCGGCTTGGGAGCCTTGCGCCAGCCGGTCACGGCGAGCACCGCACAGCCCAGCATGACGAGGAAGCCCACGACGCTGAGCCAGACCTGCTTGGCGACCATTCCAGCCATGAGGAGCGCGATACCTACGAGGAAGCCCGCGACCGCCTGGTAGACCCGTCGCCGGGTGTACGTGCGCAGCCCGCTTCCCTCGAGCGCTGTCGCGAACTTGGGATCTTCGGCGTACAGCGCTCGCTCCATCTGCTCGAGCATGCGCTGCTCGTGCTCCGAGAGCGGCACGGAGTCCTCCTCATCGTGCAGTCGCCGGGGCGACCCGGGGGGTCCCTTCAGGATAGGCAGGGAATCGCCCCCGTGAAACCCGCCCCTCTGCGCCAATTGACCAACCGGAACCCGCCATGCGCGTCCCGGCTCGCTGAGGCTTCCATTCCCCGGCGGCCGACCCGTCATGCCGGAACGGTCTCCCTCGATCATACGGCGCGCCGCCCCCGTTCGGGGGGCCTGTGGCGTACTCCATGCGCAGCCAAGGCGCTGATCAGCGGCCGTACCTCACGAAACGGCTCAGGCCTCGACCGCCCCATCGGTCTCGCCAGCATCACCTGTCGCACCAGTCCCGCCGGTTTCACCGAGCACATGCAGTTGCGTGGCCACCGAGTGGAACGCGGGGAGCTCGGCCGCGGCCTCCTCCAGCTTCAGCAGCGCTTCCAGGGCGCCGGGCTCGGTGTCCACGAGCACGCCGGGCACGAGGTCGGCGAAGACCCGCACCCCGTGCACGGCACCGACGCGCAGGCCCGCGGCCTCCACCAGTCCCGTGAGCTGCTCGGCGGTGAAACGGCGCGGCACGGGGTCACCCGTGCCCCATCGTCCGTTCGGGTCGTCGAGCGCCTGCCGGGCCTCCTTGAAGTGCCCGGCGAGGGCGCGGGCCAGCACGGCACCGCCGAGGCCGGCGGCGAGCAGGCTGAGGACGCCCTCCGCGCGCAGGGCCGCCACCGCGTTGCGGACGCCCTCGGCCGGGTCGTCCACGTACTCCAGGACGCCGTGGCACAGCACCACGTCATAGCCACCGCGCTCGGCCACGTCGAAGAGGCCGTGGGCGTCGCCCTGGACGCCCTTGACCCGGTCGGCGACGCCGGCCTCGGCGGTGCGTCGCTCCAGGGCGAACAGGGCGTTGGGGCTGGGGTCGACGACGGTGACCCGGTGACCGAGACGGGCGACGGGCACCGCGAAGTTGCCGCTGCCGCCTCCGGTGTCGAGGACGTCCAGCGACTCCCGACCCGTGGCCTTGACCCGGCGGTCCAGGGCGTCTTGGAGGACCTCCCAGACCACGGCGGTACGGAGTGAGGCGCGGGGGCGCATCGGGTCCGACACGGCAGTTGACTCCTCGGCGCGGCACCGCCTCTGGCACGGCGGCGCGAACGGGGCGTCTTCCCGGCCCCGGCCACGGGGAGGGAAGACTTCAGGCGTCCCCCACCCTATTGCCTCGGCCGAGGCGTCCGGATGACCCGGTGCCGGGATGGCTCACGGGTCGGACGAGCCCGTGCCACCGGGCGGGCCCGGACCGCCGGCCACCGATCAGCACGGCACCTGATCAGCCCAGGACCAGGACCGCCGCTGCCCGGTCAGCCCGCGTCCGGCATGCCCCTTCCCGTGCCGGGGTCCGGCTGGTCCTGGTCCGGGCGGGGCTGTGGGAGGACCGGCTGGAGGACCAGCATCCGCTCGACGAGGCGCAGGAACATCGCCACGTCCCGTATCAGGTCGTCGGCGTCCCGGCCGGTGGCCGCGCCCTGGATGCCCGCCTCGGCCCGGGCCCGGCGCCGGGCGCCGGAGGCGAACAGGGCGCTCCAGTCGGTCAGTTCGGGTGCGAT
The DNA here is from genome assembly GCF_004803895.1 of Streptomyces hawaiiensis. NCBI lineage: Bacteria > Bacillati > Actinomycetota > Actinomycetes > Kitasatosporales > Streptomycetaceae > Streptomyces > Streptomyces hawaiiensis. The sequence goes on from NZ_CP021978.1 coordinate 2,435,429, forward strand.
CTCGGGGAGCACTTCCCAGGCGCTCCGGATCTTGGCCCGGGCCCGGGGCGAGGTCTCCGGGCGCCCCCGGGCGGCGAGTACCGCGGCGGCGGTGCGCAGGGCGGCGAGGTGGGCCGTCGCGTAGCGCTCGTTCGGTGTTTCCAGGGCGGTGGCCTCGTCGAGGCTCGCGCGGGCCTGGGCGAGCAGGTCGAGGGCGGCGGGCGGGGCCGTGGCCCGGCGCAGCACGGGGTGCACGTCGCTCGCCGGTCCGGTCAGTGAGGGGGCAGGGCCGGTGGCGCGGCGCCGACGGGCGGCTGCTGCGTGGTAGCTGGCCATGACGAACCTCCTGTCGTCTGTGTGACGGCACGTCCGGTCACGAAGTGCCGTATGTGACCCATCGTGAGGTATGGCACTGACAATCCGTTCTGACCTGGTGTTTTGCTTCGCTCGTAGGTTCGGAGTAGTTTTTGCACTGACCAGTCAGTTCAATTCCACGCACATGCGAGGGAGCCTCGTGGGGGAACAAGCGGGAGGGGTGCGGGTCACCGCCGACGGCCTCGGGATCAAGGGGCCACGGGGGTGGGCGGTCCGGGGGATCTCCGTCGACGCCGGGCCGGGGGAACTCATCGTGGTCGAGGGCCCGTCGGGGTCCGGCCGTACGTGCCTGCTGCTCGCGCTGACGGGGCGGATGAAGGTCTCGGAGGGCACGGCCGCCGTCGGTGACGCGCGGTTGCCGAAGCAGATGGCGGCGGTGCGGGGCCTCAGCGCGCTGGCGCACGTCCCGGGGGTCACCGACCTCGACCCGGCGCTGACCGTCGGCGAGCACCTGCGGGAACGAGCGCTGCTCCAGCGCCGGTTCGGCGCCTCGCTGCGCGGCCTCCTGCGACCCCGCGCCGAGCGGGCGGCCGAGGCCCGGCAGCACGTCGACGCCGCACTCGAAGCCGCCGGGCTCGACCTGGAGGCCCTGCCCAAGGGGCCGCGCACGGCCGTACGGGACCTGGAGCGCCTGGAGGCGCTGCGGCTGTCGGTGGCGCTCGCCCTGGTCGGCGGGCCGCGGCTGCTCGGCATCGACGACACCGACCTCAAGCTCTCGGACGGGGAGCGGAAGGAGGTCTGGGCGCTGCTCAGGTCCCTCGCCGACGCCGGGACGACGGTCGTGGCCGTGTGCAGCGAGGTCCCCGATGGGGCCGTCAGGGTCTCCACCGCGGAGAGCCCCGAAGAGCCGGCCGCCGAGGCAGGCCAGGCCGATCAGGCCGATCAGGCCGATCAGGGAGAGGAGAAGGCCGATGCGCTCGCCGAGACTGGCCGCGCTTGAGCTGCGCCGCTTCGGGCGGGGGAAGCTTCCGCGCGCCGCGCTGGTAGCGCTGCTGATGCTGCCGCTGCTGTACGGCGCGCTGTACCTGTGGTCGTTCTGGGACCCGTACGGCCGTCTGGACCGGATCCCCGTGGCGCTCGTGAACGACGACAAGGGGGCGACCGCCGACGGGAAGGAGATCACGGCGGGCGACGACATCACGAAGGGCCTGCGCGACAGCAAGACCTTCGACTGGCAGGAGGTGAGCGCCGCCGAGGCCCGCAGGGGCGTCGAGGACGGCAGCTACTACCTGTCGCTCACCATGCCCGCCGACTTCAGCGAGCGGATCGCCTCCAGCTCCGGGAACACCCCGGAGACCGGCGCCCTCCAGGTGCGCACGAACGACGCGAACAACTACATCGTCGGGCAGATCTCCCGGACGGTCTTCGGCGAGGTGCGGCAGGCGGCGTCCACGAAGACGTCCCGGTCGTTCCTGGACAAGATCTTCGTGTCGTTCTCCGACATCCACGGCAAGACCGTGAAGGCGGCGAAGGGCGCCGACCGGCTCAAGGGCGGCATAGGCAAGGCCGAGAAGGGCTCCAAGGACCTCGCCGACGGCCTGAAGGACGCCAAGGACGGCAGCGGCAAGCTGTCCACGGGCCTGAAGAAGCTCAACACCGGCGCGGGCGACCTGGAGGACGGCTCGAAGCGGGTCGCGGAGGGCACACAGAAGCTCGCCGACCGGGTCAACGGCACCTCCGACAAGATCGGTCCCTTCCTGAAGGGCAACGAGAAGACCATCGGTGACACCGCCCAGCTGGTCGCCGACTCCTCCGGGGTGATCCGCAAGCATCTGGACACCCTGGTGAAGACGGCCCCGACCGCCGCGAAGGGCGCCCGCGCGGCGTCCGGCACCCTGAACGACGTGTACGCCCGGCGCTGCGACGATCCCGTCCTGCCCGACGCGGCCTGCTCCGACCTGAAGAAGGCCAAGGACGCCGCCGCCGACGTGACCGTCATCGCGGACGACCTCAACACGCTGATCGCGGACCAGGACGGCGATCTGGACAAGCTCGACAAGAACCTCGCCACTCTCCAGAAGCAGTCCCAGGCCCTCGCGAACCGCGCGCCACACCTCTCCGAGGACCTCGCCGACGCCGTCAAGAAGATCAACAAGCTGAACGACGGGGCGGCCGAGGTCGCCGCCGGGGCGAAGAAGCTGCACAAGGGGATCGGCACGGCCAAGACCGGCGCCGTCGACCTGGACAAGGGCGTCGGCAAGCTGAAGACCGGCGCGGACGACCTCAACGGGGGCATCTTCAAGCTCGTCGACGGCTCCGGGAAGCTCGCCGGCGGCCTGCACGACGGGGCGGAGCAGATCCCCGACTACGACGAGCGGGACCGCGACCGGCGCACCGAGGTCATGGCCGATCCCGTGCGGCTCGCCTCCCAGGACCTGCACAAGGCGCCCAACTACGGCACCGGGTTCGCCCCGTACTTCATCCCGCTGTCCCTGTGGGTGGGCGCGATGGTGGCGTACATGCTGATCGCGCCCATGAACCGGCGGGCGCTCGCCGCGGGCGCCTCGGCGTGGCGGATCGCGCTGGCGGGCTGGCTGCCGGTGGTGGCGATCGGCGTGTTGCAGACGGTGGCGCTGATGTCGGTGCTGCACTGGGCGGTCGGCCTTCAGATGGCGCGAGCGGCCGGGACGGTGGGATTCCTGTTCCTGGTGACGGCCTGCTTCGCGGCAATCGTGCAATGGCTGAACGCGCGCTTCGGGGCGGCGGGCCGGATCCTCGTCCTCGCGCTGCTGATGCTCCAGCTGACCTCGGCGGGCGGCACGTACCCCGTACAGACCAGCCCCGGGTTCTTCAACGCGCTCCACCCGTTCCTCCCGATGAGCTACGTCGTCGAGGCCCTCAGGCGGCTCATCACCGGCGGTGGACTCGCACCGGTGTGGCACGCGTGCGTGGTGCTGACGGCGTTCACCGCGGGCGCCCTCGCGCTGACCGCCGTGGCGGCCCGCCGGCGCCAGGTGTGGACGCTGGACCGGCTGCACCCGGAGCTCAGCCTGTGAGCCCCACCGTCAGGAGCACCACCGTCACTTCCCCCGGAAAGGTTCCTGTGACAATCAGGGCCATGGAAAGCAGCAGTGCCGCGTCGGGCGGCAGCACGCGCCGCGAGGCCACCCGGCAAAAGCTCTACGAGGCGGCCGTCACGCTCATCGCCGAGCAGGGGTTCTCCGCCACGACCGTGGACGAGATCGCCGAGCGTGCGGGAGTCGCGAAGGGCACGGTCTACTACAACTTCGCGAGCAAGTCCGTCCTCTTCGAGGAACTGCTGCGGCACGGAGTGGGTCTGCTGACCGCCTCCCTGCGGGAAGCGGCCGAGCGGACGGCGCGGGAGGGCGGCAGCAAGGTCGACGCCCTGGACGCGATGATCCGCGCGGGGCTGGTCTTCATCGACCGCTACCCGGCCTTCACCCAGCTGTACGTGGCCGAGCTGTGGCGCACCAACCGGGCCTGGCAGTCCACGCTGATGGTGGTCCGGCAGCAGGCCGTCGCGGTCGTGGAGGACGTCCTGCGCGACGGCGTGGCGGGCGGCGAGTTCAGCGAGGAGATCGATGTCTCTCTGACGGCGTCCGCGCTGGTCGGCATGGTCCTGGTGGCGGCCCTCGACTGGAAGTCCTTCCAGCCGGAACGCTCCCTGGACGACGTCCACGCGGCACTGTCCCGGCTGCTTCAGGGCCGGGTGAGCGGCCGCCGCTGACCGAACTCCCGGTGCACAGGTGAAAGCGCCGGTCCGGTGTGGCCGCGTCCCCCGCGGGCCACCTCGAACCGGCGCCTTCCCTGCTCCCCCGTACGTCCCCCCGCAGGACCCCCGTTCGGTCGTCCCCCGGTACTCCCCCGTGCCTCGCTCCCGCCGACACCGCCGGCGGAAGGAGCGGATCATGGGCCGGCTCCGTTCCGGCGCCCCGTGTCGCCGGTGCCGGAGCCGTGCCCCTCTCCGTGTCTCCACTCTCTCGTCCGCGCAGGTCGTCCCCCATCCGCGCGCGTACTCAACTCCCCGGCTAGGTACGCGGTACTCACTCCTGCGCACCCGGGCCCAGAACGCTCCACCGCCGCCTGGTCACGATCACGCCCGCGCCCGTACTCGGGGGTGGCCGGCGGGGGCTGTCAGCGGGGGCCGATAAAGTCGCCGGCATGGCACGGATTGCGGTGATCGGCGCCGGGATGGGCGCGCTGGCGGCTGCCGCCCGGCTGGCCGTCGCGGGCCACCGGGTGGCGGTGTACGAGCGGACGGACACCTACGGCGGAGCGCTGCGCCGCTTCGAGCGCGACGGGTTCTCCTTCGACACGGGTCCCGCCCTGCTGCCGCTGCCCGCCGTCTACCGCGACCTGTTCGTCAAGACCGGCAAGGAGCCGCTGGAGTCCTGCGTCGAGGTGGTCCAGGTCGACCCGTCGTCCCGGCACGTGTTCGCGGACGGCACCGAGGTGTCGCTGCCGAACGCCTCGCGCGCGGGCGTCGTCGCCGCCCTGGACGAGGGGCTCGGCGCGGGCGCCGGACAGCGCTGGGGCGACTTCCTGGTCCGGGCCCGCGAGGCCTGGGACCGGACCCGCCGGCCCCTGCTGGAGGAGCCGCTCTGGCCGAACTGGCAGGTGCTGGCCGAGCGCGAGCCCTACCCGTCGGTGCCCCACAAGCGGCTGCTGCGCACCCGCCGGGCCGGCACACTCGCCGAGATCGGCGCCTGGGAGCTGCGCGACCCCCGGCTCGCGGCACTCCTGGAGAGCCACGCCCTCGGGTACGGCCTGGATCCCCGGGCCGCCCCGGCGAGCGCGGCCGTACTGCCGTACCTGGAGCACGCCTTCGGCATCTGGTACGTGCGCGGCGGCCTGCGCGAGCTGGCGCGGGCGGTGTACGAGCGGTGTCTGGCCCGCAGGGTCGAGTTCCACTTCGGCGCGGACGTCACCGGCGTGCTGGAGAAGGACGGCCGGGCGTCGGGGGTGGAACTCGCCGACGGGTCGGTCGCGGAGGCGGACTTCGTGGTCGCCGGCGTCGCGCCCGGTGTCCTGGACCGGCTGACGTCGGGAAGCGTCGTCCGGGGCGAGGGCGAGGTGCTCGCGCAGCCCGCGGCGGCCGCCCGGCTGACCCTCCTGCTGGCCCTGCGCGGCCCCCGCCCCGGGGGCACGGCGCACCGCACGGTGGTGCACACCCGGGACCGCGAGGCCGAGTTGGACGCCCTGTTCGGCACGGCGGCCGTAAATCCGAGTCCCACGGTCACGGTGCTGCGGCCCGACGACCCGCGCCTGGCCCCGGCGGACCACGAGGCGGTCACCCTCACGACGGTGGTGCCCGCGCGGCCCGGCCGGCCCCACGGCGACCTCGTGGATCACATGCTCACCGTCGCCGAACGCGCCGTACTGGGCCTGCGAAGGCGCCTCCTCTGGCACGAGGTGCGCACCCCCGCCGACATCGCGGAGGCGACGGGTGCGGAGGGCGGGGCGGTGCCGGTGCCGGCCCTGGCGGCGGCCGGCGGACGGCTGCTGCATCCGTCCAACAGCACGCGGCTGCCCGGTCTGTTCACCGTGGGCGGCTGGGCCCACCCCGGCGGCGGACTGCCGCACGCGGGCATGTCGGGGGCGCTGGTCGCGGGACTGATCGTGGAGGGCCCGGAGTTCCGCGGCTCGCAGTGAGCGGGACGCCCCGGCGGGACTCAGGCTTCAGAAACGGTACTGCTCGTCGAAACCGTTCCCCTGGGGCTGCTGCCCGCCGCCCTGGTACGGGTACGGCTGCTCCGGCGGCAGCTCCTGCCCGTACTCGTCGGTGTTGCGCTGCTGCGGGACCCAGACCCCGCCGGGCGGGGCCTCGCCGGCGTAGGTGCCGGCGTACTGGTCCTGGCCGTAGCCCTGCTGGCCGTAGTACTGCTGGTCGCCGTACGTGCCGTCGTAGGCGGCCTGGCCGTAGTTCGACGAGCCGATGTACGGGTCGGAGTAGGCGGCGTACTGCTGCTGACCGGTGGCGTCGTAGCCCTGCTGCTGGCCGTAGCCGGAGTAGTCGTAGCCGTAGGACTGGTCGGCGGCCTGGGCGGCGTACTGGTCCTGGGGCTGCTGTTCCCCGGCCTGGTACCCGTTGTCGTAGACGCCGTAGGAGCCGGTGTCCTCGGGCATGGGCTGCGGATCGTAGACGGCGGTGGTCTCGCCGGCCGTCGGCCGGTGGGCGGGGCGGGCGGGGGTGAAGACGTCGTCGCGGTCGTAGTCGTCGTCCTGGCCGTAGGCGGCGGGGTCGCGGCGGTAGCCGCCGGCCTCGTCGTCCTGGCGGCCCTCGGCCTCCAGGCCGGAGACCTCCAGGGTCGGCTCCTGACGGCCGCGCTCACCGCGGCGGCGCTTGCTGCCGCCCAGCGCGGGCGCGTTCATCGCCCAGCCGGCCGCGAAGCCGCTGCGGAACGACAGGGTGACGTAGGTCTGCCCGACCGCGAAGGCGGCCGCGCCCAGTCCGATCACGACGACCGAGGGGATCAGGACACCGACGACGACACCGAGGAACCCGGCGAAGGCCAGCAGCCGCCAGCGCAGCCGCGCCTTGTACTGCAGCAGCACCTCGCCCAGAAGCCACAGCGCGACGATGCCGAACGCGATGTAGAGGACCGCCCAGCCCATGTACGCCCCTCTCCCAGTGGCCGCTACGCAGTGTGTCGTAGACCCGTGCGAACGGTCTAGGCCTGCGGTGAGTGGTGCAGGCCCAGGTTCTCGTAGATTTCCAGTGTCGCGGTGGAGTTGTTGAGCGTGATGAAGTGCAAGCCGGGCACGCCCTCGGCGAGCAGCTGCGCACAGAACTCCGTGGCGAATTCGATCCCAATGGAGCGTACAGCGGCCGGATCGTCTTTTGCTGTGAGGATCCGCTCTTTCAGGGCAGCCGGGAACGCGGCGTTGGTGAGGGACCCGATCCGGTCCAGCGTCTTCACACTCGCGATCGGCATCACCTCGGGGATGATCGGGGTGTCGCAGCCGGCGGCCGAGACCCGGTCGCGCAGCCGGAGATAGTCCTCCGGCTGGAAGAACATCTGCGTGATGGCGTAGTCCGCGCCCGCCCGGCACTTGTCGACGAAGTGGCGGACGTCGGTCTCCCAGTCGGCGGAGCGCGGGTGCATCGCCGGGAAGGCGGCGACGCCCACGCAGAAGTCGCCGGACGCCTTGATCAGCTCGACGAGCTCGGCGGCGTAGGCGAGGCCCCGGGGGTGCGGCACCCAGTCGCCCATCGGGTCACCGGGCGGGTCGCCGCGCAGGGCGAGCATGTTGCGGATCCCGGCGTCGGCGTACTGGCCGATGATGTTGCGCAGGTCGGCCACCGAGTGGTCGACCGCGGTGAGGTGGGCAATCGGGGTGAGGGTGGTGTCGGAGGCGATCGCCTCGGTCGCCTTGACCGTCCCCGCGCGGGTGGAGCCGCCCGCGCCGTAGGTGACGGAGACGAAGTCGGGCGCCACGGCCTCGACCCGGCGCAGCGCGTTCCACAGGTTCCGCTCGCCCTTCGGGGTCTTGGGGGCGTAGAACTCGAACGAGTACGTCGTCTTGCCGGCCGCGAGCATGTCGCGGACGGTGCGAGCGTGGTCCGATCTGACGGATGCGGTGCCGAGGGCCATACCGGCAGGTTAGCCAGGGGCGGTCGGTCCCCCAACAGTGGGCCGACATTTGCCCGAATTGTCCACTCGCTGTCCACCCCTTGGACAATCCGTCCTGATTACTCCTCCCGCAGTCGCTTGGCGAACTCGGCCGCCACGGCACCCGGGTCGTCGGCCTCGGTGATCGCCCGTACGACGACGACGCGCCGGGCCCCCGCTTCCAGGACCTGGTCGAGGTTGCCGAGGTCGATGCCGCCGATGGCGAACCAGGGGCGGTCGGTGCCGAGGGCGGCGGTGTACCGGACGAGGTCCAGGCCGGGCGCGTGGCGGCCGGGCTTGGTGGGGGTCGGCCAGCACGGGCCGGTGCAGAAGTAGTCCACGCCCTGCTGGACGGCGGCCGCGGCGGCCTCGGACTCGGCGTGGGTGGAGCGGCCGATCAGGATGGCGTCGCCGAGGAGCGCACGGGCCGCGGGGACCGGCAGGTCCCCCTGGCCGAGGTGCAGGACGTCGGCGCCGGCGGCGTGGGCGACGTCCGCCCGGTCGTTGACCGCGAGCAGTTTGCCGTGCCGCGCACAGGCGTCGGCGAAGACGGCCAGGTGCTCCAGCTCCTCACCGGCCTCCATGCCCTTGTCCCGCAGCTGCACGATGTCGACCCCGCCGGCCAGCACGGCGTCGAGGAACTCCCCGAGATCGCCCTGCCGCTTGCGCGCGTCGGTGCAGAGATAGACCCGGGCGTCGGCGAGCTGGGCCCGTGCGGTGGCGGCGGCGGTCATGCGTGTCCCCCAGGGTGTCGTGGCATGCGGGCCGGGTGGGCCCGCACGTGCGTCAGCAGCGTAGATCCGGCCCGTCGGGGGCGTCCAAAGCCCCCGACAGGGCGCGGGCCGACCCGGGCCGTGACCTCTCGGCCACGGCCCCCACATCGGGCGGTTGTTCAGGTCCGGCCCCGCTCACACGGCACCGGACGGTTGTTCCGTCGCGGCCGGGTCAGACCGCGAGCGCCTGGGCGCGGCGCTTCACCTCCGTGCCGCGATTCTCACTGAGCGCCTGCGCGGGGGTGCCGGGCAGGCTGGGGTCCGGGGTGAAGAGCCACTCCAGCATCTCTTCGTCCGTGAAGCCGTCGTCCCGCAGGAGCGTCAGGGTCCCGGACAGGCCCTTGACGACCTTGTCCCCGTCGATGAAGGCGGCGGGGACGTGCAGCGCGCGGTTCTCACCGCGGCGTACGGCGATGAGCTGGCCGTCCTTGACCAGCTGCCGCACACGCGTCACCTCGACACCGAACTGTTCGGCGATGTCGGGGAGGGTGAGCCAGGCGGGGACGAGAGCATCGATCTTTGCGTCAATCTCGGTCACGGAAACCAGCCTGCCATCTGCCACTGACAGTCGGAAGTCGGCCCGGCCCACCCGGGCGGACGCGTCGGACCCGGCAGCGCCGTCCCCGGCCCTCCGCGACGGCCCCGGCGCCTACGCCGTCGCGGCCTTCATGGGCCTGGCCGGATCCGCCAGCAGCACCCGGTTCATCGGCGTGCCCGACTCGATCAGACGGCGGCCCTGCGCCAGGTCCCGGGGCCGCCCCACCGCCAGCAGTGCGATCAGCCGCTCACCGCGCAGCCAGCAGACCGTCCAGGCCGGTCCTGCGGGGTCACCCCGCCACAGGGTGGTGTCCGCGGCCGGATGGTGCCCGGCGTACTGGACGAACCGCCCGAACTGCTCGGACCAGAAGTACGGCACCGGGTCGTACACCGCCGGTGTCTCCCCCGTGGCCCGGCCGACGATGTTCACGGCGACCGTGCGCGGCCCCTGGAGGGCGTTGTCCCAGTGGTGGACCAGCAGGCGCTCGCCGTAGCGCGCCGAGGGGAAGGAGGCGCAGTCGCCGACGGCGTACACATCCGGCACGGCCGTGCGCAGATGCTGGTCGGCCACGATCTCCGCGTGGGAGCCGAGCTCGATCCCGGAGCCGGCCAGCCAGGCCGTCGCGGGGCGGGCGCCGATACCGACGACGACCGCGTCCGCGGGCAGCCGCGAGCCGTCGTCCAGGAGGACCGCGCCCGGCTCGACGCGCGTCACGCGCGCGTGCGTCCGCAGGACCGCGCCCGCGTCGGCGTACCAGCCGGCCATCGGGGCGGCGACCTCGGCGGGCAGGGCCCCGGCGAGCGGCCGTTCGGCGGCCTCCACGACGGTCACCGCGCAGCCCGCCTCGCGGGCGGCCGTGGCGAACTCCGCGCCGATCCAGCCCGCGCCGACGACCACGATGGCGTGTCGGCGGGCCAGCACCGGCCGCAGCCGCTCGGCGTCGTCCAGGGTGCGCAGCAGATGCACGCCGGGCACGCCCTCCGCGCCGGGCAGCCCGACCGGTTCGGCGCCGGTCGCGACGACCAGGACGTCGTACGGCACGGGCCCGTCCTCGGTGTCCAGCTCGTGGTCGGAGGGGCGCAGGCCCAGTACCTCGCAGCCGAGCCGCAGTTCGATGCCGAGGGCTTCGAAGTCGACGTCGAAGGCGGAACCCTCGGACTTGCCGAGCAGGACGGCCTTGGACAACGGGGGCCGGTCGTAGGGCTGGTGGGGCTCGGCGCCGATCAGGATCACGTCGCCGGCGAAGCCCTGCTCACGCAGCGCGACGGCGGTCTGCACGCCGGCCATGCCCGCACCCGCCACGACGACGCGCCGCGGCGCGGACGAACCTGGTTCCTGCGTCTGCTCGCTCACCTGATCACCATAGACACCTGACGAATTGTCAGTCAGTGCTCATGCGCCGTGACCTGCTCCACAACGCTCGTGCCGTTGCCCCGCCGGGACTCCCACTCCCAGGTCTCCTCCAGCCGCACCCGCCCGTCGGGCAGCTCCACGACCGTGGACACGCAGTGCCCCGAGGAGGTGGTGCCGTCCCGCTTGAGCTGGACGTACCGGAAGTCCAGCCGGTCACCTTCCCGGGTACCCACGAGATGCCCGCGTACGACGTCGCCGCCCGCGTACTCGGCCCAGATCTCGCCCTCCCGCTCGTGGTAGGTGAACCGGGTGCGGGTGCCCACCTGGCCCGGTGCCTGGTCGGCGACCGGGGCGAGGACGAGACCGTCGAGGGATCGGGCCATGGGCGGAGGCTCCCTTACTGCGGCACACGGCATCGGGCTAGGGTGGCCAACGTAAAGCACTCGCGGGAGCCCGGACGCACCGGGCTGAGAGGGAGGCTGGCGGCCTCCGACCGTACGAACCTGATCCGGGTCATGCCGGCGAAGGGAGGGGCTGGACGCCCATGTCGCCTACGTCCACATCGTCAGACGTCCTGGTCATCGGGGGCGGGATCATCGGCCTGGTCACGGCCTGGCGGGCCGCGCAACGCGGGTTCGCCACGGCCGTCGTGGACCCCGAGCCGGGCGGCGGAGCCGCGCAGGTGGCCGCCGGCATGCTGGCCGCCGTCACGGAACTGCACTACGGCGAGCAGACCCTGCTCGGCCTGAACCTCGCCTCCGCCCGGCGCTACCCGGACTTCGCCGCCGAGCTCACCGAGCTGACCGGCCAGGACCTCGGCTACCGCCGCTGCGGCACCCTCGCCGTGGCCCTGGACGCCGACGACCGGGCCCACCTGCGCGAACTGCACGCCCTGCAGCAGCAGTCGGGCCTGGAGTCGCAGTGGCTGTCGGGGCGCGAGTGCCGGCGCCTGGAGCCGATGCTCGCGCCGGGCGTGCGCGGCGGGCTGCGGGTCGACGGCGATCACCAGATCGACCCGCGGCGGCTGGCCGGTGCCCTGGTCGCCGCGTGCGAGCGGGCGGGCGTGGTCTTCCACCGGGTGTGGGCGGAGCGGCTGACCGTCGTACGGGACCGGGTCACGGGTGTCGTCCTGGCCGACGGGACCGAGCCGGCCGCCGGGCAGGTGGTGCTCGCCGGGGGCAGCCTCAGCGGGCGGCTGGCGGGCGTACCGCAGGATGTGCTGCCTCCCGTGCGCCCGGTGAAGGGGCAGGTCCTACGGCTGACCATGCCGCAGCGGCACGGGCCGTTCCTGAGCCGGACCGTGCGCGCGGTGGTGCGCGGCAGCCACGTCTACCTGGTGCCGCGCGCGAGCGGTGAACTGGTCGTCGGGGCCACCAGCGAGGAGCTGGGCTGGGACACCACCGTGACCGCGGGCGGCGTGTACGAGCTGCTGCGCGACGCGCACGAGCTGGTCCCGGGCATCACCGAGCTGCCGCTCACCGAGACCCGGGCCGGACTGCGGCCCGGCTCCCCGGACAACGCGCCGCTGCTCGGCCCGACCGGTCTGGAGGGCCTGCTGCTGGCCACCGGGCACTACCGCAACGGCGTCCTGCTCACCCCGGTGACCGGCGACGCCATGGCGCACGTCCTGGCGACGGGTGAACTCCCCGAGGAGGCCCGCCCCTTCAGCCCGAAGCGCTTCAGCCCCGCCACCGCACTCACGGAGCAGCCCGCATGAACATCTCCGTCAACGGGGAGCCCCGGGACGTCCGGCCCGGCACCGCTCTCGACACCGTCGTGAAGTCGCTCACCGCCTCGCCCTCGGGCGTGGCCGCCGCCCTCAACGAAACCGTCGTCCCGCGCACGCGGTGGCCCGCCACATCCCTCGCCGAGGGAGACCGCGTGGAAGTGCTCACCGCCGTCCAAGGAGGCTGACCATGGCCGATGATCCGTTTGTCCTCGGTGGTACGTCCTTCACATCCCGTCTGATCATGGGCACGGGCGGGGCGCCCAGCCTCGACGTGCTGGAGCGGTCGCTGGTCGCGTCCGGGACGGAGCTGACGACGGTCGCGATGCGCCGGGTGAACGCCTCGGTGCACGGCTCGGTGCTGTCCGTCCTGGACCGGCTCGGCATCCGGGTGCTGCCCAACACGGCGGGCTGCTTCACCGCCGGCGAGGCCGTCCTCACGGCCCGCCTCGCGCGCGAGGCCCTGGGCACGGACCTGGTCAAGCTGGAGGTCATCGCCGACGAGCGCACCCTGCTGCCGGACCCGATCGAGACACTGGAGGCCGCCGAGACACTGGTCGACGACGGGTTCACGGTGCTGCCGTACACCAACGACGACCCGGTGCTGGCGCGGAAGCTGGAGGACGCGGGCTGTGCGGCGATCATGCCGCTGGGCTCGCCGATCGGCTCCGGGCTCGGGATCCGCAACCCGCACAACTTCCAGCTGATCGTGGAGCACGCGCGCGTGCCGGTGATCCTGGACGCGGGCGCCGGTACGGCCTCGGACGCGGCGCTGGCGATGGAGCTGGGGTGTGCGGCTGTGATGCTCGCCTCGGCGGTGACGCGGGCACAGGAGCCCGTGCTGATGGCCGACGCCATGCGGCATGCCGTGGAGGCGGGGCGGCTGGCGTACCGGGCCGGGCGTATCCCACGGCGGCATTTCGCGGAGGCCTCCTCACCGACGGAGGGCATGCCCGCGCTGGACCCGGAGCGGCCCGCGTTCCGGTAGGGCGCGCGACACACGTCACAGGTCGGCTGCAGTCCCGCCGCGAAAACCGCCGGGGGGACGGGGCTGTCGGTCGTGGCTCGTACACTCGCCTGCGTGGACACGACCCTTCAGGACCCCTTGGTCGGGCAGGTGCTCGACGGCCGGTATCGCATCGACGCGCGGATCGCGGTCGGCGGGATGGCCACGGTCTACCGGGCCGTGGACACCCGGCTCGACCGGGTCCTCGCGCTGAAGGTGATGCACCCCGCGCTCGCGGTCGACGCCTCGTTCGTCGAGCGGTTCATCCGCGAGGCGAAGTCCGTGGCCCGGCTGGCCCACCCGAACGTGGTGCAGGTCTTCGACCAGGGCACCGACGGCTCGTACGTGTACCTGGCGATGGAGTACGTCGCGGGCTGCACCCTGCGCGACGTGCTGCGCGAGCGCGGGGCCCTGCAGCCGCGCGCCGCCCTGGACATCCTGGAGCCGGTGCTGGCCGCGCTGGGCGCCGCGCACCGCGCCGGGTTCGTGCACCGCGACATGAAGCCCGAGAACGTCCTCATAGGTGACGACGGCCGGGTCAAGGTCGCCGACTTCGGACTCGTCCGGGCCGTGGACACGGTGACGAACACCACCGGCACCGTCCTCGGCACGGTCGCGTACCTCGCCCCGGAGCAGATAGAGGACGGCACCGCCGATCCCCGCGTCGACGTGTACGCGTGCGGCGTGATGCTGTACGAGATGCTGACCGGCGACAAGCCGCACGACGGGGACTCCCCCGCGGTGATCCTCTACAAGCACCTGCACGAGGACGTGCCGCCGCCCTCGGCCGCCGTGCCCGGTCTGGCCTACGAGCTGGACGAGCTGGTCGCGTCGGCGACCGCACGCAACCCCGATCTGCGCCCGTACGACGCCGTGGCTCTGCTCGCGCAGACCCGTCAGTCGCGCGAGGAACTCGGCGCGGACCAGCTGGACGCGCTGCCGCCGCAGGCGGTCGTCCTGGAGCACGACAACGCCGACGACCGTACGAGTGTGATCCCGCGCTCGTTGACGGTGCCGCGGCTCCTGCCCGTCAACGAGGACGCCGAGCCGGTGGTGCACCGCACCAGCCGGCTGGAGACACCGCCTCCGCCACCACCCCGGCGGCGACTGCCGCGCCGTGGTGCCGTCTCGATCGTCGTCGCCCTGCTGCTGGTCCTCGGCGTCGGCGCGGGCGTCTGGTACATCAACTCCGGCCAGTTCACCAAGGTCCCGCCGTTGCTGGCGAAGACCGAGGCGCAGGCCCACGACCAGCTGGAGAAGGCCGGTCTCGAGGTCGGCAAGGTCAGTCACGCCCACAGCGACACCGTCAAGCGCGGCACGATCATCGGCACCGACCCCGGGCCGGGCGCCCGTATCCGCGTCAACGACTCCGTGTCGTTCACCATCTCCGACGGCCCCGAGACCGTGCGGGTGCCCGCCCTGGCGGGGCAGAAGCTGGACAAGGCGCGGGACCAGCTGAGGGAGGACGGGCTGGAGCCGGGCATGGTCACCCGGGAGTTCAGCGAGGACGTGCCGCGCGGCTCGGTGGTCTCCGCGCGTCCGGCGGACGGCACGAAGGTGCGCGCGGGCACGGCCGTAGCGCTGGTCGTCAGCAAGGGCAGCCCCATCGACATTCCCGACGTCACCGGCTCGGACGAGGCAGACGCGCGGTCCGAGCTGCGGGACGCCGGTCTCAAGGTGAAGATCGCCACCGAGCGGGTCAACTCCTCCGAGTACGACAAGGGCCAGGTCGTCCGGCAGACGCCGAAGTCCGGCGGCCGGGCGGCCGAGGGCGACACGGTGACGCTGACGCTGTCGAAGGGCCCCGAGATGATCGAGGTCCCCGACGTGGTCGGCGACAGCGTCGACGACGCCAAGCGGAAGCTGGAGGGCGCCGGGTTCCAGGTCGACGAGGACCGCGGTCTGCTCGGCCTGTTCGGCGACGAGGTCAAGAGCCAGTCCGTCGAGGGCGGCGAGAGTGCGCCCAAGGGCTCGACGATCACCATCAAGATCAGGTGACGGGCACGGGCGCAGGCCAGTGGCCGGAGCAGGGCCGGACGCATGACACCCTGAACGGGTGAACAGTCAGCTGTCCGGCCCCTCCCGCAACCCCGTGGGCGGCCACGTCCCCGTGGCCGGTGGGCTCCATTCCGTAGGCCTGTCGTACGCCCGTGACCTGAAGGCGGAGGCCGTCCAGGTCTTCGTCGCCAACCCGCGCGGCTGGGCCACGCCGACCGGGAACCCGAAGCAGGACGAGGCGTTCCGCGCGGCGTGCGCGGCCGAGTCGATCCCGGCGTACGTGCACGCCCCCTACCTGATCAACTTCGGCTCGCACACCGAGGCGACCGTGGAGCGGTCGGTGGAGTCGCTGCGGCACTCGCTGCGGCGCGGGCGGAAGATCGGGGCGCTGGGCGTGGTCGTGCACACCGGCAGCGCGACCGGCGGCCGGGAGCGGTCCGTGGCGCTGAAGCAGGTACGGGAGCACCTGCTGCCGCTGCTGGACGAACTGACCCACGACGACGACCCGTTCCTGCTGCTGGAGTCGACCGCCGGCCAGGGCGCCTCCCTGTGCTCGCGGACATGGGACTTCGGCCCGTACTTCGAGGCGCTGGACGCCCACCCGATGCTCGGCGTGTGCCTGGACACCTGCCACATCTTCGCCGCCGGGCACGACCTGACCGGCCCCAGCGGCATGCACCGGACGCTGGACCTGCTGGTGGACACGGTCGGCGAGGGCCGGCTGAAGCTGATCCACGCCAACGACTCCAAGGACGTGGCCGGCGCCCACAAGGACCGGCACGAGAACATCGGCGTCGGCCACATCGGCGAGGACCCGTTCCGGGCCCTGATGACGCACCCCGCGACCGAGGGCGTGCCGCTGATCATCGAGACGCCGGGCGGCAAGCAGGGGCACGCGGCCGACGTGGAGCGGCTGAAGAAGCTGCGCGACGGCTGAGCGCGTCAGAGGTCGGGGCCGTCCCCGGGCTCCTCCTGGTACGAGTAGCGCTGCTCCTGCCAGGGGTCGCCGATGTTGTGGTAGCCGCGCTCCTCCCAGAAGCCCCGCCGGTCGGCGGTCATGTACTCCACGCCGCGCACCCACTTCGGGCCCTTCCACGCATAGAGGCGGGGCACGATCAGGCGCAGCGGGAAGCCGTGCTCGGCGGTGAGCAGCTCGCCGTCCTTGTGCGTGGCGAACAGAACCTGCTCGTCGGCGAAATCGGACAGCCGGAGGTTGGAGCTGAAGCCGTACTCGGCCCACACCATCACATGGGTGACATCGTCCGCGGGCGGGGCGAGGTCGAGGACCGTGCGCGCGGGGATGCCGCCCCACTCCGCGCCCAGCATGCTGAACTTCGTCACGCAGTGCAGATCGGCCACGACGGTGGTGTGGGGCAGGGCCGTGAACTCCTCGTGGGTCCAGCAGTGCTTGCCGCCGCCGGCGGTGGCGCCGAAGACCCGGAACTCCCAGCGCTCGGGCCGGAACTTGGGGACGGGCCCGTAGTGCGTGACCGGCCAGCCGCGTTGCAGCCGCTGTCCCGGGGGCAGCTCCGGCTGCGTCGCTCCTGCTGAATCGCGCCCTTCTCCCGGTTCGTGTTCCAGCGGCTGACCCATGACTCCATCCTGACAGACCCTGGGTGATGCCCCTGACCGGACCCACTTCGAAACGGGACAAACCGAACTAAGCATGCCCTTACTTAGTAAGTGGAGACTTACTGGACGATCTTCTTCACCAGTGGAATCATGCGGCGCATCTTGCCAGTTCCCCCCGCGCGGAAGGAGCCTCTGCGATGCAGGGCGACCCCGAGGTCCTCGAATTCCTCAACGAGCAGTTGACCGGCGAGCTGACGGCGATCAACCAGTACTGGCTGCACTACCGGATCCAGGACAACAAAGGCTGGACCAAGCTCGCCAAGTACACGCGTGAAGAGTCCATCGATGAGATGAAGCACGCGGACAAGATCACCGAGCGCATCCTCATGCTGGACGGCCTGCCCAATTACCAGCGGCTCTTCCACGTACGCGTCGGCCAGACGGTCACCGAGATGTTCCAGGCGGACCGGCAGGTCGAGGTCGAGGCGATCGACCGGCTCAAGCGCGGTGTCGAGGTGATGCGCAGCAAGGGCGACATCACGTCCGCGAACCTCTTCGAGTCGATCCTCGAGGACGAGGAGCACCACATCGACTATCTGGACACGCAGCTGGAGCTGATCGACAAGCTCGGCGAGGCGCTGTACCTCGCGCAGCAGATCGAGCAGCCGAGCTAGGGCCCCTGCCGTCAGGCGGCGTCTTCCAGTTCGGCGAGCACCGGCTCGCCCCGTTCGGCCAGATCGCGGCGAGGGCATGCTCCCCTGCCCAGAATCGCCTGGATGCGGCGCACACAGGACCCGCAGTCCGTGCCCGCCTTGCAGGCGGAGGCTATCTGGCGGGGGGTGCAGGCGCCGCCGTCCGCGTGCTGCTTGACCTGCTGTTCGGTGATCCCGAAGCAACTGCAGACGTACACGCGGTTCACCTCCCGACGGGGTCGTTCTCTGGCGCCGTCCCCGTTGATCGGTGAGGCTAACCTAACCTTACCCGGCGGGTCCGGAGCGCAAAAGTGGAGAGGGGCGCGGATCGTGTGATCCGCGCCCCAGTCCATGCCCCGGTAACAGGCGGACCCGTTACTGGTCCCTGTACATCTCGGCCACGAGGAACGCCAGGTCGAGCGACTGGCTGCGGTTGAGCCGCGGGTCGCAGGCCGTCTCGTAGCGCTGGTGCAGATCGTCGACGAAGATCTCGTCGCCGCCGCCCACGCACTCCGTGACGTCGTCGCCCGTGAGCTCCACGTGGATGCCGCCCGGGTGGGTGCCGAGGGCCTTGTGGACCTCGAAGAAGCCCTTGACCTCGTCGAGCACGTCGTCGAAGCGGCGGGTCTTGTGACCCGAGGCCGCCTCGTAGGTGTTGCCGTGCATCGGGTCGGTGATCCAGGCCACGGTCGCGCCCGAGGCGGTGACCTTCTCGACCAGCTCGGGGAGCTTGTCGCGGACCTTGTCGGCACCCATGCGGACGATGAAGGTCAGCCGGCCGGGCTCCCGCTCGGGGTCGAGGCGCTCGATGTACTGCAGCGCGTCCTCGGCGGTGGTCGTCGGGCCCAGCTTGATGCCGATCGGGTTGCGGATCCGCGAGGCGAACTCGATGTGCGCGTGGTCCAGCTGACGGGTGCGCTCACCGATCCACACCATGTGCCCGGAGACGTCGTACAGCTGCCCGGTGCGCGAGTCGACCCTGGTCAGCGCGGACTCGTAGTCGAGCAGCAGCGCCTCGTGCGAAGCGTAGAACTCGACCGTCTTGAACTCCTCCGGGTCGGTCCCGCAGGCGTGCATGAAGTTCAGCGCGTTGTCGATCTCGCGCGCCAGCTGCTCGTAGCGCTGCCCCGACGGGGACGACTTCACGAAGTCCTGGTTCCAGGCGTGCACCTGGCGCAGGTCGGCGTAGCCGCCGGTGGTGAAGGCGCGCACCAGGTTCAGCGTGGAGGCGGACGCGTGGTACATCCGCTTCAGGCGCTCGGGGTCCGGGATGCGGGCGGCCTCGGTGAAGTCGAACCCGTTGACGGAGTCGCCCCGGTACGTCGGCAGTGTCACGCCGTCGCGGGTCTCGGTCGGCTTGGAGCGCGGCTTGGAGTACTGCCCGGCGATCCGGCCGACCTTCACGACCGGCACGGACGCGGCGTACGTGAGCACGGCGCCCATCTGGAGCAGCGTCTTCAGCTTGTTGCGGATGTGGTCGGCGGACACCGCGTCGAAGGCCTCGGCGCAGTCGCCGCCCTGGAGGAGGAACGCCTCTCCCTTGGCGACGGCCGCCAACCGGGCGCGCAGCTGGTCGCACTCGCCCGCGAAGACGAGCGGCGGATACGACTCGAGGTCCGCGATCACTGCGCGCAGAGCCTCGGTGTCGGGGTACTCGGGCTGCTGCGCCGCGGGCAGGTCTCGCCAGGTGTTGCCAGCGGAGGCGCTGGTCTTAGCGTTCACGGTCACGACCTCCACATTACGGGGTCGTGTCGGACGTCCTGACCCATGCCCAGCAAGTGAGACACCGCGAACACCCCTCGGACGTGGGGTAGGGTGCCTCGCATGTTCGCGCACTCGACCCAGACCTGGTGGTGGACCGCTCATCCGGCGGCCCGCTGACTGCGCGTACTCAAGACTTCGCGAAGGCCGCCCGAGGGGCGGCCTTCGGTGTTTCCCGGGGTCCGTTCCTCTCTCACCGAGATGGAGCACGGACCCATGAACCTGCTCGGCTTGCTGGACGACCCCCGTCCCTTCGCCCTGCTGCGCCGCCGCGCCCCGGGCCACGACCACGACCTGGTCGAGGTCCTCATCGGCCCGGTCGCCCCGCACGACCGCCTCGCCGACCTCCCCGACCAGAGCCTCGCGCTGGTGCCCTTCCGGCAGATCCGCGAGCGGGGCTTCGACGTCCGCGACGACGGCACGCCCCTGCTGGCACTCACGCCCCAGGAGTCGTACGGCGTCCCGCTGGCCGACGCCCTTGAGCAACTCCCGGCGCACGACGTGCGCGTCGAGGGCGGTGGCTTCGATGTCGCCGACGAGGAGTACGCGGAGATCGTCGGACGCGTGCTGCGGGAGGAGATCGGGCGGGGCGAGGGCGCGAACTTCGTGATCCGGCGGACGTACGAGGGCGAGGTCCCCGGGTTCGGGCGGGCCGACGCGCTGGCGCTGTTCCGGCGGCTGCTGGAGGGCGAGCGGGGGGCGTACTGGACGTTCGTCGTGCACACCGGGGACCGGACCCTGGTCGGGGCGAGCCCGGAGGTGCACGTCCGGATGTCCGGCGGCACGGTCGTCATGAACCCGATCAGCGGCACGTACCGCTACCCCGCCGAGGGCCCCACGCCCGGGCACCTGCTGGATTTCCTCGCCGACGGCAAGGAGATCGAGGAGCTGTCGATGGTCGTCGACGAGGAGCTCAAGATGATGTGCACCGTCGGCGACATGGGCGGGGTCGTGATCGGGCCCCGGCTGAAGGAGATGGCGCACCTCGCGCACACGGAGTACGAGCTGCGCGGGAAGTCCTCGCTGGACGTGCGGGACGTGCTGAAGGAGACCATGTTCGCGGCGACCGTCACCGGTTCCCCCGTGCAGAACGCCTGCCGGGTGATCGAGCGGCACGAGAGCGGGGGGCGCGGGTACTACGCCGGGGCGCTGGCCCTGATCGGCCGGGACCCGGGCGGGGCCCAGACCCTCGACTCCCCCATTCTCATCCGCACCGCCGACATCTCCTCCGAGGGGCGCCTGCGGGTTCCCGTCGGCGCCACGCTCGTGCGGGGTTCGGACCCGGCGAGCGAGGTGGCGGAGACCCATGCGAAGGCGGCGGGTGTGCTGGCGGCCTTGGGCGTACGCCCGTCCCGGCCGTGCGCGGAGGCCGTAGGGCCACAGCTGACGGACGACCCGCGGGTCCGGGCGGCGCTGGACGGCCGCCGGGCCTCGCTCGCGCCCTTCTGGCTGCGGATGCAGGAGCGCTCCGGGGAACTGACCGGCCACGCCCTGGTCGTCGACGGTGAGGACACTTTCACGGCGATGCTCGCGCACGTGCTGCGCTCCAGCGGCCTGGAGGTGAGCGTGCGGCGGTACGACGAGGACGGGCTCCGGGAAGCGGTGCTCGCGCACGAAGGGCCGGTCGTGCTCGGCCCGGGCCCGGGCGACCCCTGCGACCTCGCCGATCCGAAGATGCGGTTCCTGCGCTCGCTGACCGCCGAGGTGATCAGGGGCGAGGGGCAGGGCGTGCTGGGTGTCTGCCTCGGACACGAGCTGATCGCGGCCGAGCTGGGGCTGGACATCGTCCGCAAGGAAGTGCCGTACCAGGGGGCGCAGACGGAGATCGAGCTGTTCGGGCGGCGGGAGACCGTCGGGTTCTACAACAGCTTCGTGGCGCGCTGCGACGACGAGGCGGCGGCCGGGCTGAGGACGCACGGCGTCGAGGTCTCCCGCGCCGCGAACGGGGAGGTGCACGCGCTGCGCGGTCCCGGGTTCGCGGGTGTCCAGTTCCACCCGGAGTCGGTCCTGACGCTGAACGGCGCGGCTGTCGTACGGGAGTTGGTTTGCCAGGTGCGCAACACGACCGTGTAGCCGTCCGGGGGCCGGCGCCCCCGGACGTCCGTTCCCGGTCAGCCGAAGAACACCCCGACCTCCTCGTACAGCGCCGGATCCACCGTCTTCAGGCGGGCCGTGGCGTCCGCGATGGGGACGCGGACGATGTCCGTGCCGCGCAGGGCGACCATCCTGCCGAAGTCGCGGTCGCGGACGCAGTCGATGGCGTGCAGCCCGAAGCGGGTGGCGAGCCAGCGGTCGAAGGCGCTGGGGGTGCCGCCGCGCTGCACATGGCCCAGCACGGTCGTGCGGGCCTCCTTGCCCGTGCGCTTCTCGATCTCCTTGGCGAGCCACTCGCCGACCCCGGACAGCCGGACGTGCCCGAAGGAGTCGAGCGACTGGTCCTTGAGGACCATGTCGCCGTCCTTGGGCATCGCCCCCTCGGCGACGACCACGATCGGCGCGTACGACGCCCGGAAGCGGGAGGTCACCCAGGTGCACACCTGCTCGACGTCGAAGCGCTGCTCGGGAATGAGGATGACGTTGGCGCCGCCGGCCAGTCCGGAGTGGAGGGCGATCCAGCCGGCGTGCCGGCCCATCACCTCGCAGACCAGGACCCGCATATGGGACTCGGCGGTGGTGTGCAGCCGGTCGATGGCCTCGGTCGCGATGCCGACGGCGGTGTCGAAGCCGAAGGTGTAGTCGGTGGCGGACAGGTCGTTGTCTATCGTCTTCGGGACGCCCACGCAGGGCAGCCCGTGGTCGTCGGACAGGCGGGCGGCCACGCCGAGGGTGTCCTCGCCGCCGATGACGATGAGCGCCCCGACCTCCAGCTCGGCGAGATTCTCCTTGATCCGGCGGATGCCGTTCTCCACCTTCAGCGGGTTGGTCCGCGAGGAGCCGAGGATGGTGCCGCCGCGGGGCAGGATGCCGCGCACGGTGGGGATGTCGAGCCGGACGCTGTCGTTCTCCAGGGGTCCTCGCCAGCCGTCCCGGAAGCCGGTGAAGTCGTAGCCGTACTCCTGCACGCCCTTGCGGACGATGGCCCGGATGACGGCGTTGAGGCCGGGGCAGTCGCCGCCTCCGGTCAGTACTCCGACGCGCATGGAACAGTCCCTTCGCCGCAGGTGCCTGACGAAGGGTCAGTGTGACGCGCGCCTCACTCGTCGTCGAGGCCGCGCTCTATCGCGTACCGGACGAGCTCCACTCGGTTGTGCAACTGGAGCTTGCCGAGGGTGTTCTGGACGTGGTTCTGCACCGTGCGGTGGGAGATGACCAGGCGTTCGGCGATTTGCTTGTAGCTCAGGCCCTTGGCGACCAGGCGCAGCACCTCGGTCTCGCGGTCGGTGAGCCGGGGCGCCTTCGGTTCGCCGGTGTCCTGCGCGGGGGCGGGTTCGGAGGCCAGGCGGCGGTACTCGCCGAGGACCAGCCCGGCGAGGCCGGGGGTGAAGACCGGGTCGCCGACGGCCGTGCGGCGGACCGCGTCCTGGAGGTCCCCGGTGGAGGCCGACTTCAGCAGATAGCCGGTCGCGCCGGACTTCACCGCCTCCAGGACATCGGCGTGCTCACCGCTCGCGGACAGCACGAGGACCCGCAGCGCCGGGTTCGCGGCGACGACCTCCTTGCAGACCTGGACGCCGGGCTTGCCGGGCAGGTTCAGGTCGAGCACGAGGACGTCGGGTGCGGCGGCCTTGGCCCGGCGTACGGCCTGGTCGCCGTCGCCCGCGGTGGCGACCACCTCGAAGCCGGACTCGGCCAGGTCGCGGGCGACGGCGTCACGCCACATGGGGTGGTCGTCGACGACCATGACCTTGATCGGGCCCTGCCGCTCTCCGGTGGTCTCCGTCATCGCTGCTCCGCCTTCCCCCGTGTGTCCGTCACGGCCTTCGGTACCTTCAGCTCGACCTCGGTGCCCTGGCCCGGCACCGAGATCAGCTCCGCGCTGCCGCCGAGCTCACGCAGCCGGCCGCGGATCGACAGGGCGACGCCGAGCCGCCCCTCGCCCTCGGCCTCGACGAGCCGCCCCTCCGGGATGCCGGGTCCGTCGTCCCGTACGGTGACGATCACCTCGTCCGGCTCGTCCTCGACCAGGATCCACGCGCGCGCCTCCTCCCCGGCATGCCGGCGGACGTTGTCCAGGGCGGCCCCGACCGCGGCGGCCACCTCCCGGGCGGCGACCGGCGCCAGCGGCACGGGCGCGCCGGGCTCGGCGAGGCTGACCATGGCCCCGGCGTACGGCGCGAGCAGGGCGCGCAGGTCGACGGGGCCGCGCTCGTCCGGCTCCTCGTCGACGGCCCGGACGAGCGCGCCCTCGGCGGCGTCTTCGGAGACCCGGGAGACGGGGACGAGTCCGCCGGAGACCAGGGTGCGCAGCGCGACCTCCTGCTCACCGGCCATCCGGCCCAGCTCGGCCGCCTCTCCCCCGATCACGGCCCCGCGGCGCTGCACCATGGCCAGCACCTGGAGCACGCTGTCGTGGATGTCCCGGGCGAGGCGCTCCCGCTCTCGCGTGGCGGCCTCGATCTCCAGGGCGCGGGCGAGGGTGCGCTCGGAGGCGCGGGCGACCTCGACGACGTAGCCGATGGCGACGGAGGCGATGCAGACCAGGATGACGTTGTGGACGGTGTCGCGGGCCGGGCTGCCGCGCTCGATCAGGTTGGCGACGGCGACGAGGCCGGAGGCGAGGGCCGCCCAGCGCCAGCCGCCCTTGACGGCGAAGGCGAGGACGGCACCGGCGGTCCATATCGACGGCAGGGTCGGGCCGCCCGCCTGGACCCGCTCGTGCGCGTCGGCGACGGGCGTGAGCAGGATGCCGACGACGGCGATGGTGAGGTCGGCGGCGAGGAACCGCTTGGTGCAGCGGGCGGCGTTCGCGACCCGGGGCAGGGTGGCCAGGGTCCAGCCGCACAGCACGGCGTAGTAGGCGACGGCGATCCAGGGGCGGACGAACTCGGTGTAGGCGGTGGCGAACAGGCCGACCGCGTACAGCATCGTGAGCACCCGGTAGGCGGTGAGCGCACGCCACAGCGGCTGCTCGACCGACATCCTCATGACACGCTCGCGCTCGGCCATCTCCCCCGCCCCCCGACCGAAGCCCCCGCTAGGGCTCGGTCCGCCGCTGCTCCGTCTGCTTTTCCTTCTCGGCCTGTTCCTTCTCGGCCTTCGCGAGAGCGGCCCTGGCCGCCTTCTCGGCTTCCTTCTCCGCCTTCGCCGCTTCCGTGAGCTGCCGCTTCATGGCCGTCGCGTACATGTCGACGTACTCCTGGCCGGAGAGGTTCATGATCTCGTACATGACCTCGTCGGTCACGGCGCGCAGCACGAACCGGTCGTTCTCCATGCCCTGGTAGCGGCTGAAGTCCAGGGGCTTGCCGATCCGGATGCCGGGCCGCATCAGCTTCGGCATGACCTTCCCGGGTGGCTGGATCTTCTCCGTGTCGATCATGGCGACGGGGATGACCGGCGCGCCGGTCGCGAGCGCCACGCGCGCGAGGCCGCCCGGCTTGCCCCGGTAGAGCCGTCCGTCGGGCGAGCGCGTGCCCTCCGGGTAGAGCCCGAACAGCTCACCGCGCTCCAGCACCTCTATGCCGCTCCTGATGGCGGCCTCACCCGCGCCGCGCGCGCCGGAGCGGTCCACGGGGAGCTGCCCGACTCCTTTGAAGAAGGCGGCCGTCAGCCGGCCCTTCACACCGGGCGTGGTGAAGTACTCGGCCTTGGCGATGAAGGTGACCTTGCGGTCGAGGACGGCAGGCAGGAAGAAGGAGTCGGAGAACGACAGGTGATTGCTCGCCAGGATCGCAGCGCCCTCGGCGGGTACGTTCTCCAGGCCCTCCACCCAGGGTCTGAAGGCGAGCTTCAGCGGACCCCCGATGGTGACCTTCATCGCGCCGTACAACAACCGAGTGCCTCCTGTATGTGTCGGTCAGACCTTAACCCGGAGCACTGTCAAAGGCTCCGACGGCCCTGGTCGGTGTCAGTGCGGTCGCGTACGGTGAAGGTCCCGCGCACGACGCGCGAACACCTTCCATGACGTTCCGTGACATTCCGTGATCGTGCCAGTCCCTTCTCACGACCAGGAGGCCGAAGGTGCCGGTCCTTGCCGGAGCCGAGCCGTTCCACCACGAGGGCGGAGAGGTCGCCGTCCTCCTCTGCCACGGCTTCACCGGATCACCGCAGTCGCTGCGCCCCTGGGCGGAGCACCTCGCCGAGCATGGCCTGACCGTCTCCCTGCCGCTGCTGCCGGGGCACGGCACGCGCTGGGAGGACCTGCGGATCACCGGCTGGCAGGACTGGTACGCGGAGGTGGACCGCGAGCTGCGCCTCCTGTGCGAGCGCCGGGAAACGGTCTTCGTGGCCGGTCTGTCCATGGGCGGCGCACTGGCCCTGCGACTGGCCGCGAAGCACGGCGACGCCGTCCGCGGTGTCGTGGTCGTCAACCCCGCGAACAAGGTCCACGGCCTGGCCGCGCACGCCCTGCCGGTGGTGCGCCACCTCGTCCCCGCGACGAAGGGCATCGCCAGCGACATCGCCAAGCCGGACGGCAGGGAGCTCGGCTACGACCGGGTGCCGCTGCACGCGGCGCATTCGCTGCGCCGGTTCTTCCAGGCCACCGACCGCGAGCTGCCGCAGGTCACCCAGCCGGTGCTGTTGCTGCGCAGCCCGCAGGACCATGTGGTGCCGCCCGCCGACTCGGCCCGGATCCTCAGCCGTATCTCGTCGACGGATGTGAAAGAGGTCATCCTGGAACAGAGCTACCACGTCGCCACGTTGGACCATGACGCGGACCGGATCCACGAGGAGAGCCTCGCGTTCATCGGCCGCATCGCGTCCGGCCTCGGCAAGGAGCCCGGGTTCGGCAAGGAAGGGACGACCGCAGGTGGCTGAGCACGACTCCGACCGCGAGGGCCGGGAGCCGGACGAGAAGGGCGTCCCCATCGACGAGGAGGCCGCCTGGGCGGCGATCGTCGCCGGGTACGGCGACGAGCCGCCGGACCCGCCGGGCGCCAAGCCGTTCAAGTCGGTCGAGGACCTGGCCCTGCCGGCGACCGGGACCAACGACGCCGTGATCGACGGCGGCGGGGGCGACACGGCCGTGAAGTCCGAGGACGCCGTCAAGCCCGCCGAGCCGCAGGATTCCGGGGAGCCCGGGGACCAGCCCGTGAAGCCCCTGGGCGGCTCGGTTTCCTTCGCGCCCGGCACCGGCCCGCGCGACTACTCCGTGTCCGAGCCCGCAGAGGACGACTTCGACGAGGACGACGAGGGCCACTTCGTGCCCCCGGAGCCTCCCCCGCTGCCCACCGCCGACCCGACGGCCAAGTTCGCCTGGCTCGGCGTGCTCGGCGGCCCGGTGCTGCTCCTGCTGGCCGTACTGCTCGGCTGGGACATGACCTGGTGGCTGGCCACGCTGGGGATCGGCGGGTTCCTCGGCGGGTTCACGACGCTGGTGATGCGGATGCGGACGGACGACGAGGGCGATGACGACCCCGGGCGGGGCGCGGTCGTCTAGGAAGCCGGGACTCTGAGGGCGGCCAGGACCGGGAGGTGGTCCGTGGCCGCCCTCAGGTCTGCGTCGGACACCCCCGGGTGCCCGGAAGGCACGCCGCAGCCCAGGACCTCGATGTCCTGCGTCGCGAAGATCGCGTCGATGCGCTGGTAGGGGTCGCCGGGCGTCCAGGTGTGCTCGCCGCCCCAGGGGGCCGCGGCCCGGCAGTCGGTCAGGCTGTCGGCCAGCCGGCGGAAGGCGGGGCCGTCGGGGCGTTCGTTGAGGTCGCCGCCGGCGATCGCGTGCTCCACACCCATGCCGGCGAGCCGGTCCAGGAGCATGCCGGACTGCTCGTGGCGCTCGTCCTTCTGGAGGGACAGGTGGCAGCTGAGTACGCCGAGGCGGGTGCCGGCGACGCGGACGACCGCGGTGGCGAAGCCGCGGCGGTGCAGGCCGGGGGTGGGGGGCAGGAGGATGTCCTCCGTGCGTTCGACGCCGACCCGGAGCGAGCTGAGGATCGCCGGTCCTGTGGTGGTGGCGCCGCCGGTGACGATCACCAGGTCGGATGCGAGGGCCAGGCGGGCGAGTTTCTTGCGCCAGCGGAAGAAGCGGGGGGCTTCTTGGACGAGGACGAGGTCGGGCTCGCACGCCCTGATGACCCGGACCAGGGCGTCGGTGTCGTCGCGCAGGGAGCGGATGTTGTAACCGAGGACCCTGATGACCGCGGAACCGTCGGGCTCGGTACGGGAGTTGGGGAGCAGCGACATGTGATCAATTTACGCCCAACGGGGCGGGGCGCGGGGATGGTGCGCGAATGCCGGTCGCATGTGGTCGATCGCGCAGTTCCCCGCGCCCCTGGGCGCGCACCCTGACGGCGTTTACATGATCGGGTCGGGCTCGCGGGCCAGGTCGGCCGCTCCTACCAGACCGGCCTTGTTGCCCAGTTCCGCTGCCCGGACCTCGGCCACCGGGCGCCAGTTGCCGCCGACCAGCCAGCGCTTGTACGACTTGCGGATCGGGCCCAGGACCAGTTCGCCCTCGTCGGAGAGGCCGCCGCCGACGATGAACGCCGAGGGGTCGAAGAGGGAGGCGAGGTCGGCGAGGCCCGCACCGACCCAGCGGGCCAGTTCGCGGTAGGAGTCGACGGCGACCCGGTCACCCTGGCGGGCGGCCATGGAGATGTGCTTGCCCTCGATGCCGTCGGGCGTGCCGTTGCCGAGGCCGAGCAGGATCTCGGCGTTCTCGGGGGTGGCGTTGGCGCGCTGCTTGGCGTACCTCACCAGCG
This sequence comes from Streptomyces hawaiiensis, assembly GCF_004803895.1. Classification (NCBI taxonomy): domain Bacteria; kingdom Bacillati; phylum Actinomycetota; class Actinomycetes; order Kitasatosporales; family Streptomycetaceae; genus Streptomyces; species Streptomyces hawaiiensis. Next base: position 2,463,574 of record NZ_CP021978.1, read on the forward strand.
CCCGGCCGGACGCGTACTGCTCCCAGCAGCCCTGCGAGCCGCAGCCGCACAGCAGGCCGTCCGGCACCATGCGGATGTGGCCGAACTCGGCGGCCACGCCGAAGTGCCCGCGGCGCAGCTTGTTGCCGATGATGATGCCGCCGCCGAGGCCGGTGCCCAGCGTGATGCAGATGACGTTGCGGTGGCCCTTGCCGGCACCGAACTTGTACTCGCCCCACGCCGCCGCGTTCGCGTCGTTCTCCACGACCACCGGGAGGCCCACGCGGGCCTCGACCTTCTCCTTGAGCGGCTCGTTGCGCCAGTGGATGTTGGGCGCGAAGTAGACCTCGGAGCGCTGGCGGTTCACGTAGCCGGCGGCACCGATGCCCACGCCGACGATGTCGTGACCGACGCGTGCGCCCTCCACCGCCGAGGCGATGGCGTCCACGATGCCCTCGGCCGTGCCCGGGGTCGGCACCTTGTGGGTCGAGAGGATGTTGCCTTCCTCATCGACCACGCCGGCCGCGATCTTCGTGCCGCCGATGTCGACGCCGATGGTGAGTCCCATGAATCCCTCAGTTTCGGTCGAGCCCCGCTACGGCCAACGGTACCCGAGGCCCTGCCGTCGGGTTGGCTGTCGTCCGCACGGTGGGCACCCCGGCCGGCCGCTCCGGGCCCGCCGCTCGGCCGGGGCCGGGGACTCAGTCCAGGTCGATGCGCTCCCCGGGACCGGCGTCGTCGCCGCCGTCCCGGCGTTCGCCCTGGTCACGGGGGTCGCCTTGATCGTCGCGGCCGGTCCAGCGGCGCTCCTGGGCCTGGACGGCGGAGCGGTAGGCGGCGAGCAGCTCGTTCCCGGCCGCTGCCAGGTGGTCGAAGACATCCGGATTGCGCTCGATGACGGGTTCCACGGCGCCCTTGGCCTGCTGGACGACCTGCCGGACGACCTGCTGCGCGGCGGGCCCCGCGACCGCGCCGAGCAGCGGGGACTGGACGCCGGACAGCTTCTCGGCGACGGTGTCGACGAGCTTCTTCAGCTCTTCGGCGGCGGAGCCCGGGGGCGTGCCGTACTGGGTGCGGCGGCGGGTCTTCTCCGCCTGGAGGTCCTCGGCGCATGCGGTCGCCCAGGCGTCGGTGTCGCTCGCCCGCACCTCGTCCGCGGCCTCATCGCGGGCGGCGTCGAACGGGGGGAGTTCTTCGCTCATGACGGACTCCTGACTACGGCTCGTCCCTACGACATTACCCGAACGGGCGTACCGCGTTCACGGGCCGGGGCCTGCCGTGTCTCCCCGGTCCGGCGCCCTGCTGTTTCACCGGGCCCGCGGCCACAGCTTCGGGTCGGGTGCGAAGCGGATCCGCAGCTCGCCCTCGCGCAGGGCGGCTCCGTCGACGGTGCAGCGGCGCAGCACGGAGGGCAGCGGGACGATCCGGCGGAACCGCCCCGCCGTGACGACGAGTTCGTCACCGCGCCGGACGAGGTCCAGTTCCTCGCGTATGGCGCCGGGCAGCGGGATCTGCCAGACGAGGACGCCGTCATCGCCGAGCCGGTCGGTCACGGGCCAGTCGGCCGCGGGGGGCGCCTGCCCGACGCCGGGTACGGCGAGCGCGGTGAGGTCGTCGGTGCCGCGCGGGTCGTGTCCGAGGTGGGGGACGGTGCGGACGTCGTAGGTCTCCCGCCACTCCTCCAGCGTCTTGCGCTGCTGGGCGACCGCGCCGGCGAGCCAGGTGTCCGGGGAGGCCTCGGGCAGGACGCGGCTGGCGACCACGACGTCGGTGCGCAGACCGCGCAGGGCGAGGCCGAGGCCGGCGGTGCGCAGCGCGTCGGCGCCGGCCGGGCCGGGTTCGGCGACCAGGCGTACGACGGTGTCGCGGTCGGCGAGGACCGCCTCGACGGCGGCCAGTTCCAGGTCCCAGCGGGCTGCCGTCTCGTAGAGCCACTCGGCGGGCATGGGGACGCCGGCGAGGCGGCCCAGGACGGGGCGCAGGGCGCGGGCGGCCTGCCGTTCGGGCGGGAGCAGGCGGCGCAGGTAGCGGCGGAGTTCCTCGGGCAGGGCGAGGAGGGCGAGGGCCTGCGGGGCCGGGGGGAGGTCGACGACGAGGGTGTCGTACTTCTCTGACAGCACGGCGTCGCGCAGGGCGCGCAGCACGGCGAGTTCCTCGGCGCCGGGCAGGGGGGTGAGTTCCTCGGGGTCCAGGCGGGAGGCGCCGAGGAAGTCCAGGGCGGTGGCGGCGCGGTCCTGGAGGGCGGTGAGGTCCCTGCGGAAGTCCTGGGCGGCGTCGGGTCGCCAGGCGGTGAGCTGCGGGGCTGCCTGGACCGGGGCCGGGCCGGTCCGCACCCCCAGGGCGGCACCGAGGGTGTCCGCGCGGTCGGTGCCGAGGACGAGGGTGCGGGTGCCCTCGGCTGCCGCGGCCAGGGCGGTCGCGGCCGCGAGGGTGGTACGACCGCTGCCGCCGGGGCCGGTGATCAGGATGGTGCGCATGGGGTGGAACGCTACCCCGGGGCTGGCGGCCGGGGGCACGGGGAACCGCGCGACCAGCCACGAGGGACCCGCACCCGGCACTACGCGGGCAACCCGCTACGGCGCGGCTCCTACTGGCCCGATTCCACGCGCTTCTTCAGACCTGCCAGCGCCCTGTCGATGATGACCTTCTCCGCCTTGCGCTTGATCATGCCGAGCATGGGGATCTTGACGTCCACGGTCAGTACGTATGTGACCTCCGTGCCGCCCGCGCCGGACGGCTTGAGGAGGTACGTGCCGTCGAGGGAGCGCAGCATCTGGGACTTCACCAGCGTCCAGGACACCTCGTTCTCTCCGGTCCAGGTGTAGCCGAGAACCTGGTCGTCCTTGATCGCGCCCGCGTCCATGACGAGGCGGACCTGCTCGGCGCGGCCCTGGGCGTCGGTCTTCAGGACCTCCGCCTCCTTCACCTCGCCGGTCCAGTCCGGGTAGCGGGCGAAGTCGGAGATGACCGCCATGACGTCGGCCGGGGCCGCCTCGATGGTGATGCTCGAGCTGGTGTGTTCCGCCATCGCCGTGGCTCCTCCAGATGCGGGCCGAATATGAGGTCGTGCGCACGCGTGTGCAGCGTGAAGGCTACCGCGCACGGGACCCGCCGATCTCACCCGAGCTGCGGCGTCCTCACCATTCCAGCACCCAGGGCGTTCCGGTCGACGCGAAGTGCCCCACGTTCACGCACTCGGTCGCCCCGATCCGCATCCTCTTCACCAGTGGCTGGTGCACGTGCCCGAAGAGGGAGTACCGGGGCCGGGTGCGGCGGATGGCGTCCAGCAGGGCCCCGCTGCCGCGCTCGAAGCGGCGGGCGACGGTGTCGTAGACGAGCTCGGGGACCTCGGGCGGGATGTGCGTGCAGAGCACGTCGACCTCGCCCACGGCCTCGATCTTCGCCGCGTACTCCTCGTCGCTGATCTCGTACGGCGTGCGCATCGGCGTGCGCAGGCCGCCGCCGACGAAGCCGAAGACCCTGCCGCCGATCTCGACGCGCTCGCCGTCGAGGACGGTCGTGCCGGGGCCCGCGTACTCCCGCCACAGCGTCGGCATGTCGACGTTGCCGTAGGTGGCGTACGTAGGAGAGGGGAACGCGGCGAACAGCTCGGCGTACTGCTTGCGCACCGCTTCCTCGATCACCGTGGCACGGTTCCCCTGGAGAGAGGCCCACAGCTCGGTCCCGAGCACCCGGGCCTCCTCGAAGCGGCGGGCGGTGCGCAGCGCGACGATGCGGTCGGCGTTCTCGACTCCGAACAGGTCGGGGAAGATGCCGCGCGAGTGGTTGGCGTAGTCGAGGAAGAGGACGAGGTCGCCCAGGCATATCAGGGCGTCGGCGCCCTCGCCGGCCCTGGCCAGGTCACGGGCGTTGCCGTGCACGTCGCTGACCACGTGTACGCGCGTCCGGTGGTTTCCGGCTGGTGTGGGTGCCATGACGATCAAGCGTAAGCGTGTGCGGCAGAGGTGAACAGTGGCGGCCGGGCCTGCGGTTACTGGCCAGTCAGTTAGTGCGTGGACTACTGTGCGCGAAGGAATACCCAACTGTGTGACGCAGCGAACATCTCGACGGGACCCCCTGTCGGAGAAGCCATACCGGCGGGTAACGTCCGGGCAGTCCAGTCGTGCTCTGCATTTCAACAAGTGAATGCCTGAGTACCTCCCCGAGCCTTGGACCGCACCGTCGCAGCACACACCGTCGTGGCGCCGGCGCCCTATGAGGAGCAGCAGTCTTGCGCGAGTTCAGCCTTCCGGCTTTGTACGAGGTCCCTGCGGACGGAAATCTGACCGACATCGTCCGCAGAAACGCCGCGCAGCATCCGGACGTCGCCGTCATCGCCCGCAAGATCGGCGGCAGCTGGCAGGACGTCACGGCCACCACCTTCCTCGCCGAGGTGCACACGGCGGCGAAGGGCCTGATCGCCGCCGGGGTCCAGCCGGGCGACCGGGTGGGCCTGATGTCGCGTACCCGCTACGAGTGGACGCTGCTGGACTTCGCGATCTGGAGCGCGGGCGCGGTGACCGTGCCGGTGTACGAGACCAGTTCGCCGGAGCAGGTGCAGTGGATCCTGGGCGACTCGGGCGCGACCGCCTGCGTCGTGGAGTCGGACGCCCACTCGGCCGCGATCGAGTCGGTGCGCGACGGGCTGCCGGCGCTCAAGCACGTGTGGCAGATCGACGGCGGCGGCCTCGACGAGCTGGGCCGGCTCGGCCAGGACGTCACGGACGAGACGGTCGAGGAGCGCGGCTCGTTCGCCAAGGCCGACGACCCGGCGACCATCGTCTACACCTCGGGCACCACCGGCCGCCCCAAGGGCTGTGTGCTCACCCACCGCAGCTTCTTCGCGGAGTGCGGCAACATCGTGGAGCGGCTGCGTCCGCTGTTCCGCACCGGCGAGTGCTCGGTGCTGCTCTTCCTGCCGCTCGCGCACGTCTTCGGCCGGCTGGTGCAGATCGCGCCCATGATGGCGCCGATCAAGCTCGGCTGCGTCCCGGACATCAAGAACCTCACCGACGAGCTGGCCGCGTTCCGCCCGACGCTGATCCTCGGCGTGCCGCGCGTCTTCGAGAAGGTCTACAACTCGGCGCGTGCCAAGGCCCAGGCCGACGGCAAGGGCAAGATCTTCGACAAGGCCGCCGACACCGCGATCGCCTACAGCAAGGCGCTGGACTCTCCCTCGGGCCCGTCCCTCGGTCTGAGGATCAAGCACAAGACGTTCGACAAGCTCGTCTACACCAAGCTCCGCGCGGTCCTCGGCGGCCGGGGCGAGTTCGCCATCTCCGGCGGCGCCCCGCTCGGCGAGCGCCTCGGCCACTTCTTCCGCGGCATCGGCTTCACGGTCCTGGAGGGCTACGGCCTGACCGAGTCCTGCGCGGCCACCGCGTTCAACCCCTGGGACCGGCAGAAGATCGGCACGGTCGGCCAGCCGCTGCCCGGCTCGGTGGTGCGGATCGCCGACGACGGCGAGGTGCTGCTGCACGGCGAGCACCTGTTCAAGGAGTACTGGAACAACCCCGGCGCGACCGCGGAGGCCCTGGCCGACGGCTGGTTCCACACCGGTGACATCGGCACCCTCGACGAGGACGGCTACCTCAGGATCACCGGCCGCAAGAAGGAGATCATCGTCACCGCGGGCGGCAAGAACGTCGCCCCGGCCGTGATCGAGGACCGCATCCGGGCGCACGCGCTGGTCGCGGAGTGCATGGTGGTGGGCGACGGGCGGCCGTTCGTGGGCGCGCTGGTCACCGTCGACGAGGAGTTCCTGGGCCGCTGGTGCTCCGACCACGGCAAACCGGCGGGTGCCACCGCGGCGTCGCTGAGCGAGGACCCGGACCTGCTGGCCGCGATCCAGGCGGCGATCGACGACGGCAACGCCGCGGTGTCGAAGGCGGAATCGGTGCGGAAGTTCCGCATTCTGTCCTCCCAGTTCACGGAGGAGTCGGGCCACCTGACGCCCTCGCTGAAGCTGAAGCGGAACGTGGTGGCGAAGGACTACGCGCACGAGATCGAGGCGATCTACGCGAAGTGACCCACCGGGTCGGGTCGCCTATGGCGCGGTGTCCTCGGCGAGGACTCGCGCCATCGTGCGTTCGGCGAGCGCGGTGATGGTCACGAAGGGGTTCACCCCGAGCGACCCGGGCACGAGCGAGCCGTCGGTGACATACAGCCGGGGATATCCCCTGACCCTGCCGTAGTGGTCCGTCGCCCTGCCCAGCACGCAGCCGCCCAGCGGGTGGTAGGTGAAGTCGTCGGCGAAGACCTTGTTCCCCGAACCGAACAGGTCGTACCGGTAGATCGTCGCGTTGGCCGCGTTGATCCGGTCGAACAGCTTCTTGGCCATGGCCACGGAGACCGCGGAGTGGGCGGCCGTCCAGCCGAGCCGCAATCGGTCCGAGCCGGTGTCGTAGGAGAAGGACGCCCGCTCCGGGTTCCCGGTGATCGCCAGGTAGAGACTCACCCAGTGCTCCAGGCCCGTCGGCAGCGGGGCGATCTCGGCGAACACCGGGTTGGCGGTGTTGGCCCAGTCGTCGATGCCCATGACCGGCATGGTCGACTGGTTCGCGCCGACCGTGTCCCACAGGTGGTTGGCCCGGCCCAGCATCACGTTGCCGTTGGTGCCCCAGCCCGCGCCGACACTGGCGTCGAGGCCGGGCAGGGTGCCCGTCTCCCGGGCGCGCAGCAGCAGTTCGGTGGTGCCGAGGCTGCCACCGCCGAGGAAGAGGTACGCGCAGCCGTACTCCTTGGTCTCGACGACGCGGCCGGTCTCGTCGACGCGGTCGGCGGTCAGGACGTAGGTCCCGTCCGGCGCGCGGCTGATCGCGCGCACCTTCTCCAGGGTGTGGATGGTGACGTTGCCGGTGCCGAGCGCGGCGGCGAGGTAGGTCTTGTCGAGGCTGCGCTTGCCGTGGTTGTTGCCGTAGATGACCTCGCCGGCGAGCGCCGACTTCGGGGCGGTGCCGGCCGCCTCGCGCCGCATGTGGCCGAAGTCGTAGACGCTCGGCACGAAGGTGGTCCGCAGGCCGGTCTTCTCGGCGTGCTTGCGGGAGACGCGGCTGAAGCGGTACCACTCCGTCGACTCGAACCAGGCGGGGTCGACGGTGTTGACGCCCAGGGCGGCGCGGGCGCGCGGGAAGTAGGTGCCGTACATCTCGTCGGCGTCGACGGTGGGGAACTGCTCGGCGAAGTACGACCGGGGCGGGGTGACCGCCATGCTTCCGTTGACCAGGGAGCCGCCGCCGACGCCCCGGCCGACGTACACGGACATGTGGTCGAAGTGCACGCGGTCCAGGACGCCGGGGTAGGGGCTGATGTCCCGGTTGACCACGTCCAGCCACAGGAACGTGGACAGGGGAGCCTCGGTGCGGGTACGGAACCACATGGAGCGGTGGTCGGGTGCGCTGGTGGCGCAGAAGACCTTGCCGTCGGGGCCGGAGGTGTTCCAGAGGCGGCCCATCTCCAGGACGATCGTGCGGATGCCGGCCTGGCCTAGACGGAGGGCGGCGACCGCTGCGCCGTAGCCGGATCCGACGACGATCGCCGGGGCGGTGTCGGCCGCGTCGGGCTGGGCGGCTCGGGCGCTTTCGAGGCCGATGCGGGTGAAGCCGAGGGTGGCAGCGGTCTGCAGAGCTGCCACGCCCAGGATTTGACGTCTTGTCAGGTGACGATGTGTCAGGTTTGCTGTCATGGGCGCAGCATCGGCGGATTTTGGGGTTCCGCCTAGTGGGGTGCCACTTGATCCTTGTGGGCGGGTGCGGGCCTTTGGTGGCTTGTCGCGCAGTTCCCCGCGCCCCTTGTGTCCCTAAAGCAAGCTCTTGAGGTTCTCCGCAAGCAGGTCCCAGCGCCACTTCTCCTCGACCCACTCCCTGCCCCGCTCGCCCATTCTGCGTCGCAGCTCGGCGTCGCCGAGGAGGGTCGTGATGCGGTCGGCGGCCGCCTGAGGGGAGCCGCCTCTCACCACCCACCCGGTCTCGCCGTCGAGGACCGCGTCCGGGGCGCCGCCCGAGTCGCCGGCCACGACCGGGAGGCCCGTCGCGGAGGCCTCCAGATAGACGATGCCGAGGCCCTCGACGTCCAGGCCGCCGCGGCGGGTGCGGCAGGGCATCGCGAAGACGTCGCCGGCGCCGTAGTGAGCGGGCAGTTCGGACCAGGGCACGGCGCCGGTGAAGCGGACGGCGGAGGCGACGCCGGTCTCGTGCGCGAGCCGCCGCAGGTCCTTCTCGTACGGGCCGCCCCCGACGATCAGCAGCACGGTGTCCGGCTCGGCGGCCAGGATGCGGGGCATGGCCCGGATCAGGGTGTCCTGCCCCTTGCGCCGCACGAGGCGGGAGACGCAGACCACCACGGGCCGGTCCGTCAGGCCCAGCCGGGCCCGCACCTCCTCGCCGCCCGAGCCGGGGTGGAAGGTCTTCTCGTCGACCCCGGGCGGCAGCTGCGCCATCCGGGCGGCCGCCTCGGGTGTCAGGGCGGAGGCGATGCGCGAGCGTGTGTACTCGCCGAGGTAGGTGATCGTGTCCGTGGCGTCGCCGATCCGGCGCAGCAGCTGCCGGGCGGCGGGCAGCTGCGCCCAGCCGGCCTCGTGGCCGTGCGTGGTGGCGACCAGCCGCTCGGCGCCCGCGCCCCGAAGGGCCGGGGCCATCAGGCCGAGCGGGGCCGCCGCCCCGAACCACACCGAGGTGCACCCGTGCTCCCGCAGCAGGCCGACGGCCCGCCGGGTGGCACCCGGCGTCGGCAGCAGCATGGTCGTCCGGTCCCGTACGACGGTGAAGGGCTGCTCGGCGTCGAAGGCGCGGGTCGCCTCGACGCCCTCCCGGGTCCGCTTCCAGGTCGAGGCGTAGACGACCAGCTGCTGCGGGTCCAGCCGCAGGGCCATGTTGTGCAGGAACGCCTGGATGCCACCGGGCCGGGGCGGGAAGTCGTTGGTCACGATCAGGGTCTTGCGCACGCCGCCGACCCTACCGAACCGCCCCTCACAGCCGTGCGCGGCAGCAGGTATGGCACGCTCACAGCTGACGGGCCCATCATGGCCCCATCAGCACGGCACGCGAACGGGCAGGGATCACGTGAAGACGACGGGCACGAGGCGGTCCCTGGCATGGCTGCCGGTGGTCTGGTGTCTCACGAGGCTGATGCTGCTGCTGTTCGTGCTGAAGGTGTACGTCTTCCCGGGCCCGGACGTCACGAGCGACGTGCACGTGATCTACCAGGGCTGGTACGACGTCCTGAGCACCGGAACGTTCCCGCTGAACGATGTCACCTGGCAGTACCCGCCCGCCGCCGCGCTGGCGATCCTCTCCCCCGGCCTGCTGCCCTTCCTGGACTACGCGACCGCGTTCTTCGTGCTGGTCTGCGTAACCGACCTGGCCGTGCTGGCCCTGATGACGTACGCGGGACGCCGCCCGGGCCGCTCGCTGCGCGGCGCCTGGGTGTGGGTGATCGGCGTGCCGCTGCTGGGCCCCACGGTGTACGCCCGCTACGACGTGATGGTCACGGCGGTGGCGATGGCCGCGCTGCTCGCGGGCGCCCGGCACCCGAAGGCGATGGGGGCCCTGGCCGCTTTCGGGGCGCTGCTGAAGGTGTGGCCGGCGATGCTGCTCCTGGCCGCCCGGAGCCGCAGCGCCTGGATGTCGGCCCTGGCGGCCGGCATCGCGGTGACGGGTGTGTTCGCGCTGGCCATGCCGGGCGCGTTCGCGTTCCTGACCTTCCAGCGCGACCGGGGCACCGAGGTCGAGTCGCTGGGCGCGCTGGTCTTCCATGTCGCCCGACACTTCGGCTGGCAGGGCGAGGTGAGGCTGAACTACGGCTCGATCGAGTTCATCGGGCCGTATGTGAGCGAGGTGAGCACGGGCGCACTGTTCCTGACCGGGACGGCCTTCGGCTGGCTGGTGCTGTGGCGGCTGCTGGCCCGGCGCTTCGAGCAGCACACGCTCGCCGACGCGGCCTTCGTGGCGGTGCTGATGTTCACCACCACCAGCCGGGTGATCAGCCCGCAGTACATGGTGTGGCTGATCGGGCTGGCGGCGGTGTGCGTGTACTTCCCCGGGAGCCGGATGCGGCTGCCGGTCGTCCTGGTGCTGGTGGCGTGCTTCGTGACGGTGCTGGAGTTCCCGTACTACTTCGCCAACGTCGTGGCGAGCGACGGTCTCGGCCTCACCCTGCTGTTCCTGCGCAACGGCCTCCTGGTGGCCGCCACGCTGATCGCGGCCGGCGCCCTGTGGCGGGCGACCGTACCGCCCGCCACGCCGGCCGCTGCCCGGCCCCGGGTCAGCCCAGCTGATCCCGCAGATATGCCCGCCACTGCTCCGTGAAGGCCTCCGGCGTCGTCCCCAGTACCTTCCGCATCGCGTCCTCCACCGCCCCGGCCCGCTCCCGGTGCTCCCCGACGGCCCGGTAGAAATCGCCCAGCCGGGCCTCGCCCCAGCGGTCGGAGATCAGCCGGCACGCCGTCCAGCCGCTCTCGTAGGAGCGGGCCAGGCGGCTCGCGTCGCCGGTGAAGCCGAAGTCCTCGTCGTCCGGGAGTGCCGTGGGGACGCGGCCCTCACCGACCGCCCGGGACAGTTCGGGCGCGGCCTCGGCGGGGGTGCGGCCGCCGTCGCGGTAGCCGACCCAGTCGGCGTACCCCTCGGACAGCCACAGGGGCGTGGCGGCCGTGGTGCGGGCGCGGGTGGCGACATGGGTCGTCTCGTGGGTGACGACGACCTGCTCACCGAAACCGCCGAGGAGCGCGAACGCGTCCGGGTTGACGATGATCCGGTCCGCCGGCGCCCGGTCCCGCGCGCCCGTCTCGCCGGTGGTGACCGCCGCGATCCCGCGGTAGGAGGAGGCGGGCGAGCCGAGCAGCCCCGCCATCCCCTCCAGTGACTTCGGTACGAGCACGACGACCCGCCGGCTCCAGTCCGTGCCCCACGCGTCCGACACGGCGGGCACCGCACGGTCGGCCAGGTCCGCGAAGTCCCGCAGCGACCGCCCGGACTGCCCGACGCCGAGGACGAGGCTGTGCCGGCCCCGGACGAGGTGCACCGTCCCCTGGTCCCAGAGCTGCTGCGCGGACTTCCTTGCCGGCCGGTCGGTGTCCACGGACCACTGCCCGTCCGCGTCCCGGCTCAGCCGCAGAGTGCGCCCGGCGGTCACCGGCGCCTGGTCGTACCCGGCGACGCGATAGCGCAGTTCGGCGTCGGCGGTGGCCGTGTCGCCGGTGCGGCGCACCGCGGTCACCCGGTACGACCACGCGGCCACGGGCAGCGCGCGCAGTGCGGCGAAATCCGTCCCCGTGCCCGTCCGTTCGTAGGCCCGCGCGTCACGGTCGACGACCGCGGCGGCCCGCCTGTCCAGGAGCCGCTGGACGTCGGCCGTGGCACTGTCGGCCGCGGACCGCCCGCCGCACCCGGCCAGGGCGGTGAGCAGCACGACGAGCACGACGAGCGCGGACCCCCACCTTCGACCAGCCACGTTCCCGATCGTACGGGCGCCGGGCCGCCCTGGTCAGACCCTGGTGACCGACGAGACGGGCATCATCCCGACCGGGTCGTAGCGCACGGGCGCGCCGGGGTAGGGCGCGTGGATGACCTGGCCGTTGCCCATGTACATCCCGACATGGCTGGAGTCGCCCCGGTAGACGACCAGGTCACCGGGGCGCGCCTCGGACAGCGGGACCTGCCGGCCGGCGTACCGCTGGGCCTGCGAGGTGCGCGGCAGGGAGACCCCGGCCTGCGCGTACGACCACTGCATCAGGCCCGAACAGTCGAAGCCGGAGGGTCCGTTGGCGCCCCAGACGTAGGGCCTGCCGAGCACGCTGCGGGCTGCGGCGACCGCGGCGGACCCGCGTCCCGAGGCGGCGGTGGCGCCGCCGAGGTCGGGCATGCCGGGGCGGCCGGAGCGGGAGGCGCGGCCGTAGGCGTCGCGCTCGGCGTCCGGCAGGGAGTTGAGCAGCCGCCGGGCCGTGGCGAGCTTCTGCTCGACGGTCTTCTTGTGGGCGGCGACGGCCTTACGGCTCCTGTCCAGTTCGCGGAGCTTCCCGGCGGTCTCCTCGCGGTCCTGTGCCAGTTCGCGCAGCGCGATCCGGAGTTCCTTCAGCTCGCTCGCCTGGCGGGCGGTGAGGCGGTCGAGCCGGGACGCGTGGTCGAGGTAGTCGTCCGGGTCGTCGGAGAACAGCAGGGCGAGGGACGGGTCCATGCCGCCCTCGCGGTACTGGGCGCCGGCGAGCGAACCGAGGGACTCCCGCATGGAGTTGACGCGCTGCTGCTGGCGGGCGATGCGGTCCCGGGCGGTGCCGACGTGATCGCGCAGCTCGTCGGCGCGCTCGTCGGCCTGGTTGTACACCTCGGTCGCCTTCTCGGCCTGCTCGTAGAGCCGGTCCACCTTGGCCCGGGTGTCGTCGTACGGTGCGGCGGCGGCCGGTACCGCGCCCACGGCGGCGGCCGCGACGGACAGGAAGCTGACCGCGGCACTGGCGCCCCGGTCGAACCCGGACGGTGCAAGGCGGCGATGGGACCCCACGGGAAGCCGCTCTCCTTCCGCTGGCGGACTTGGAACGCGGCAGACAGTAGCCCCGCGACAGGGGGCCGCCAACGACCATCCGTGGGTATCCGGCAGGGCGCCCCGCCGCTGACGCAGGTCAATGGCGGGGCGTGGGCTCACTCAAGGCTGTCGTGATTCGCCCGAACGGCGGACACGGTGTCCTGATCCTGAGGACGCCGAGCGGGTTTCGCAGGTCGGATGTCAGACCCGGACGCCGAACATGAAGGGGCCGCCGATGGTGTCCATCGACTCGTAGCGGACGACCGTGCCGGTGCGCGGGGCGTGGATGATCTGCCCGTTGCCGGCGTAGAGGCCCACGTGGTGCAGGTCGTTGAAGAAGAAGACCAGGTCGCCGACCTTGAGCTGGCTGACCGAGTAGATCTTGGTGCCGGCCCCGGTCTGCGCCTCGGAGGTGCGCGGGATCTGCACGCCGGCCGCCGCATACGCCCGGGAGGTGAGGCCGGAGCAGTCGAAGGAGCTCATGCCGGTGGCGCCGTAGACGTAGGGCTTGCCGAGCTGGCTCTGGGCGAAGGCGAAGGCGGCGGCGGCGCGGCCCGAGCCGGGCGGGACGTCGACGTCGAGGGCGTCGCGCTCGCTGGTGCGGCTGGCGCGGTTCTGTTCGGCGGCCAGTTCGGCCTTCTGGGCGGCGGTGAGGCTGTTGAGCAGCTTCTGCGCGGAGGAGAGCTTGCCCTGGACTTCCTTCTTCTTCTTGCCGAGTTCGGTCCGGGTGGAGGCGAGGTCCTTCAGCTTCTCGGAGGCCTCGGCGCGCTCCTGGGCGAGCTCGCGCTGCTTCTCCTGGACCTTCTTCAGCGCCTCGACCTGCTGGCTGCTCAGCTGGTCGAGCGTGGAGGCCTTGTCGAGGTAGTCCTCCGGGTCGGCGGAGAGGAACAGCTGCACGGAGGGGTCGATGGAGCCGGTGCGGTACTGCGACGCGGCGGCGAGACCCAGGCTGTCGCGGAGCTCGTTGAGCTCCTCCTGGCCGCGGGCCACGTTGTCCTGGATGGTGGAGATCTCCTTCTGGAGTTTCTCCTGCTTCTCCTTGGCCCCGTTGTACTTCTCGGTGGCCTGCTCCGCCTCTTCGTAGAGCTTGTCGACCTTGGCCTTGACCTCGTCCTTGCTCGGCTTCTCACTGGGGGCCGCGTTGGCGGCCTGCGAGCTGAAGGCGACGGCAGCGGCGGCGGCGGTGGTCAGCACGGTCACACGTGCGCGGCTCGGCTGCTTAGGACGACGGTGGGACGCCACGGGTGAAAAGCTCCTTCTGGCCCCTCCGCCGTCTCTCCCGATGAGTGATCACCCGAGCGGAGGTTCGGCCTGACCCTAGTGACCTTCCTGTGATCAGTTCAAATCCTCAGATGAAAAATCGCGTCACGGTAGGCCATCTTTTCATCTGGACTCACAGGCGGTGAGACCCACTTGACGCAACGTGGCCCACAGGTCCCATCAATTCGGGCATCACGCTCGGAGGTTACGCATGGGGCGTATGCCCTCTAGGCCCTCGAAAGGCGCTTGAGGAGCATCGCCGAGGCCACCGGGCGGGCACCGGCCCGGGCCACCCCGTCGGCGACCTCGCGGTCGGTGGACGCCACGATGACCGGGCGGCCCGGGGGTTCGGCGCGCACCAGCTGGCGGATGAGCTCGTCGGCGGTGACGCCCGGCTTCGAGAACAGGACGCGTACACCGCGCGGCGGGGCCAGCAGCACCGGTGCGGCGAGCTCGGCGCCGTCGAAGACGCAGGTCACCTCGGCGCCGGTCTGCGCGGCCAGTTGGGAGAGCTGCCCGAGCAGTCGCAGGCGCTGCTTCTCCAGCGGCATCTGCGGATAGCCGGTCTTGGTGACGTTGTAGCCGTCGACGACCAGATGGGCCTGCGGTAGCGCCAGCAGCTGGTCCAGGACCTGCGGGTCGTTCTCCGACAGGGCGCGGGCGGCGATGTCCTTCGGGGTCATCCGGCCCGGTTCGACGGCGTCGACGGTCTCGGCGGGCCGCACCGACACCGGCGGCAGGGCCAGTTCGCGGCGGAGCCCCTGGGTGGCGTCCAGCAGGGTGTCCAGCAGCAGCCGTACCCGCATGTCCTCGACGCTGCGGCCCTCGCGGGCGGCCCGGCGCGTGGCCTCCAGGGCGGCCTCGGTCTCGCCCAGCCGGGACTTGAGCCGCCGGGTCTCGCTCTCGGCGGCGGACACCTGGGCGTGCGCCTCGGCGCGGACGGCCTCGGTCTCGCCGTGCGCCTTGCGCAGGGCGGCCGCGCCGCGCTTGACGTCGCTGAGGGCGGCGCGCAGCTTGCGGTGCAGCGACTCGGTTTCCTTTTTGGCCGATTCCAGCTCCGTGCGCAGCCGCTCGGTCTCGGCCCGGGTGTGGTCGCGGGCCCGGTCGAGTTCGGCGCGCAGCCGCTCCAGCTCGGCCCGGCTCTCCTCGTCGGCGCGCTCGGCGTCGGCCCGCTGGGCCTCCTCGCCGGCGGCGGTCACCAGCTTCACCCAGTCCGTCGGCCGCAGTACGTAGGCCGCGGCCGCCACGTCGAGCGGGTCCGCGGCCGGGGGCGGGGAGCCTGAGTCGAGGGCGCCGGTCAGCTCCGGCTGGGTCTCTCTGAGCTTCTCCCCGATGCGCTGGCGGAACAGCGGATCGGTCTCCAGCGCGGCCGCCATCGCGTTGCCGGCGAACTTCGCCCGGCGGTTCGGTGCGAACCGGGCGTACTGCCTGAGCTGCGCGGGCAGCTCGGCGACCGTCAGCGAGCCGAAGCCGTCCGAGACGATCTGCACGACCCTGCGGCGCACGCCGTCGGGCAGCGGACGGTCGAGCACCTCGGCGGCGCCGTCGCCCGGCCCCCCGCCCGTGGTCTCCGCCATCCGTCACACCCCAATGCCTGTGCGGGGCCGGCTCCCGTTCAGGAGCCGGCGCCCGGCCTGTCCACGAGTTCCACCTGGTCCACCGCGTTGCACCAGCGGCAGCGCACCGACTCGATGGTCTCACTGAGCACGTCGCGCTCCTCGACCTTCGGCTCTCCGGCCAGGTCGAGGTGGACGTACTCGACGACCTTCGACGAGCGGGTCACGTCGAACCTCGTGAGGTTGCCGCAGAGGGTGCAGCGCCACCGCGTCTCGGCGGTCGGCAGGGGAACCGTCATCGTGACCTGTTCTCTTTCCTTCTAGTGTCCGTGACGCGACCGGCATCCCCGGTGCGTGTGGCTCGTAACCCTACGGCCTGGCGGGTCCTCGCCGCCTGCGCGCCCACGGCGGCGAGGCGGTCTGGGAGGTTGCGTCCGGTTACGTCATGCTCTGTGTTCATGATCCGCAAGTGGAGTGCGTCGATCGTCCGGGCCGGCAGATCGGTCAGGGGGTCGTCGGCGCCGGTGACGTACTCACTGATCGCCCTGTGCTGCCTGACCTTCCTGGCCGGACCCGCCTCGGGCCTGAATCCGGCGTACGGCACGGGCGACGAGCTGCTCGCCGTGCAGCGGGCCTACTTCCGGCGCTGGGGCGTGATTCCCGCAGAACTGTTCGAAGGGTCCGCGGGGTCGGCCCTCACCCCCGCGACCGCGCTCTTCGTCCACGGCGGCTGGGTGCACCTGCTCGGCAACATGCTCTTCCTCTACGTCTTCGGGGCGATGACCGAGGAACGGATGGGCCGGGTGCACTTCACCCTGTTCTACGTCGGCTGCGGCTACCTGGCCCTGCTGGGGTACGCCGTCGCCAACGCGGACTCCGGGCAGTCCCTGGTCGGTGCCTCGGGGGCGATCTCCGCGGTCCTCGGTGCGTTCCTGTACCTGTTCCCCCGTGCCCGGGTGACCAGTCTCCTGCCGTTCCTCTTCTTCCTGCCGGTGCGCTTCCCGGCGTGGGTCGTGCTGCCGTTCTGGGCGGCGCTGCAGTGGCTGGCGGCGGGGCGCGCCTCGGACGGGCCGGGGGTCGCCTACCTCGCCCACCTCATCGGATTCGGTCTGGGCTTCGGCTATGCGTCGGTCCGCTACGGCCGCCCCACCGGCCCTACTAGAGTGAAGGCCGCCCCTGCTCCGGCCCCCGAGGGAGAGAACCAGCCGTGATCACCGCGATCGTCCTGATCAAGACCAGCGTGGACCGGATCCCCGAGATCGCCGAGTCGATCGCGGCGCTGGACAGCGTCAGCGAGGTCTTCTCCGTCACCGGCACCTACGACCTGATCGCGATGGTCCGGGTGAAGGAGCACGAGGACCTGGCGGAGGTCATCCCGGGCCGGATCAGCAAGATCCCCGGAGTGGAGGGGACGGACACGCACGTGGCGTTCCGTACGTACTCGCAGCACGACCTCGAGGCGGCGTTCTCGATCGGGCTGGACAACTAGGACCGTCCGGGCCGCCGCCGGATGCCGGATGCCGGGTGTGCCGGATGAAGAGTTCTTCATCCGGGCTTCATCCCGCGCCCCGGGTTCCGCCCGCAGGATCGGGCCCATGGTTTTCACTCGCCGGATGGCGGCACTGTCCGCCGTCGTGCTGATCCCGCTGGGCATCGCCGCGACCAGCTACGCGCTCGCGGACAGCCCCGAGTCGCCCAAGGTGCCCTCCCAGCAGGTGGAGCTGGACCACGGCTCGCCCACGCCCACGCCCACCTCCACGCTCCGGCCCACCCCGCAGGCCACGCCGCCCGGCACCACGCCGGATGACGAGGTCGTCTCCCGGCCTCCGGTGACCGACAGCTCAGCGAGTGACGATGATGACGACGACCGCGGCCAGGGCACCGGAGACGACGGACCGGGCGACGACGACGGCCCCGGTTCCGACCACTGACACCGGCCACCGGCGGGTCTCCGCCCGGGTCCGGATCCTGCTGTGGCTGCTGCTCGTGATGGCGCTCGCGCTGGCCTCGGTGGCCATGACCACCCGCTCGTTCCTGCTGCGGGACGTCGACCACCGGGTCAACCGCCTGCTCGCCCAGGAGACCGGCGAGTTCGCGAACTTCGAGGAGCGCGGCGGGGATCCGCGCACGGGCCGCCCGTTCACCGACGCGGACCGGCTGCTGACGGTGTTCCTGGAACGGCAGTACCCCGACAGCGACGAGGAGCTGATCGGCCTGGTCGGCCGGGCGGGTGCCGGCCCCCGGCAGATCCGCCAGCCGCACGACCTGCCCGTCGCCCTGCCCCTGCACGAGGATCCCGAGGCCCGGCGCCGCATCTTCGGCTCGCCCGCGTCCTCCGGCGTGCTCGGCCGGCCGCAGGGCGAGATCCGCTGGGCGAAGGTCACCGTGGCCCAGCCGGGCCGGGCACCGGACGCCGCGTTCGTCGTGGCGTTCCACCCGGGGCGCGAGCAGGCGCGCGTGAACAGCGTGTTCCGCACGCTGCTCGTCATCTCCGGGGTGGCCCTGCTGCTGACCGTCGGCATCGCCTGGGCGGTCGCCGGGCGGATCCTCAAACCGGTGCGGGTGGTGCGCACGGCGGCGGCGCAGCTCACCGAGCAGGACCTCACCCGCCGGATCCCGGTGCACGGCCACGACGACATAGCGGCCCTCGCCGAGACGTTCAACGGCATGCTCGACCGGCTGGAGCGGGCCTTCGCCGCGCAGCGCGAGTTCGTCGACGACGCCGGCCACGAGCTGCGCACCCCCATCACCATCGTGCGCGGGCATCTGGAGGTCATGGGCGACGACCCCGCCGAACGCGAGGAGACCGTCCGGCTGGTCACCGACGAACTGGACCGGATGAGCCGCATCGTCGAGGACCTGCTGCTGCTCGCCAAGGCCGAACGCCCCGACTTCGTCTCCCCAGAGCCGTTCCAGGTCGCCGAACTCACCGCCGACGTCTACGTCAAGGCCCGCACCCTGGGCGACCGCGACTGGCAGCTCGCGGAGGTCGCCGATCTGGAGGCCGAGCTGGATCCGCAGCGGATCACCCAGGCCATGGTGCAGCTCGCCCAGAACGCCGTGCAGCACACCACGGCCGGCCAGGCCATCCGCATCGGCTCCCGCACAAACGGCCCGCACCTGGAGCTGTACGTCGCCGACTCGGGGCCCGGAGTGCAGCCTCAGGACGCCGAGGTGATCTTCGAACGCTTCCGGCGCGGCACGGCCCGCCGCGGCGCCCGGGGCTCCGGCGCCGGACTCGGGCTGTCCATCGTCAAGGCGATCGCCGAGGGCCACCGGGGCCACGTACGGCTCTACGGCACTCCCGGGGGCGGCGCCACCTTCGCCCTCGTCCTGCACGCGCCCCGGGCACCGGAAGGGGACCCCACGTGAACCGCATCCTCATCGTCGAGGACGAGGAGCGCATCGCCTCCTTCGTGGAGAAGGGCCTGCGCTCCAACGGCTTCACCACGACCGTCGTCACCGACGGCGACGCGGGCTACGAGTACGCCCTGACCGGCGGCTTCGACCTCGTCGTCCTGGACATCGGGCTGCCCGGCCGGGACGGCTTCACGGTCCTGCGGGGGCTGCGTGAGGCGCGGGTGTCGGTGCCGGTGATCGTGCTGACCGCGCGGGACTCCGTACGGGACACGGTGGCCGGTCTCGAGGGCGGTGCCGACGACTGGATGACCAAGCCGTTCCGCTTCGAGGAGCTGCTCGCCCGGGTGCGGCTGAGGCTCCGTACGGCGGCGCGGGCGCCGGAGGTGACGGTCCTCAGGTCGGGCTCCCTCAGCCTGGACCTGCGTACGCGCCGGGCCCGTTCCGGGGAGCGGACGGTCGACCTGACGGCCCGTGAGTTCGTCCTCCTGGAACTGTTCCTGCGGCACCCGGGGCAGGTGCTGTCGAGGGAGCAGATCCTGTCCCACGTGTGGGGCTACGACTTCGATCCGGGGTCCAACATCGTGGACGTGTACGTGCGGACACTGCGGAAGAAGCTGGGCGCGGAGCGGGTGGAGACGGTGCGGGGGATGGGGTACCGGCTGCCGTAGTGGCGCTCGGGCGCCGTTGCCGGGTGCGGGTCGTCCGTGGCTTGGCGCGCCCCCGCGGCGGAGCCGCAGATCGATACAGCCCCGCGCCCCTGAAGGCGTGTGAAAACTCCTTCATGTGGGGCTCATGGGCGGCTCACCGCTCTCGCCGATCGTCTATGGCGTGACCTTGAATCTGCGCTCCACCACCGCCCTGTGCGTGGCGCTGTCGCTGTGCGCGCTGCTGGCGATCCCCCGTAACTTCCCGGGGCTCGGCGGCGACGCCCGGCTCACGCTCGTCGTGTTCGTACTCGCGACCTGCGCCTGGATCGGGACGTCGATCGACGACACCTACATCGCGCTGGGCGCCGGGCTCGCCCTCACGGTGACCGGGGTGATCAGCAGCGACACCCTGTTCGGCACGCTGGGCGACGCCACGGTGTGGCTGCTGATCTGCGCCTTCGTGCTGGCGGCCGCGGTGAGCCGGACCGGGCTCGCCGGCCGGGCGGCGGTGTTCCTGGTCAGCGGGGCGCGCACCGTCCGGCAGCTGGTGCATCTCACGACGGCCGCCCTGGTCGTCACGGCGTTCGCGGTGCCCGCCACCTCCGGCCGGGCCGCGCTCGCGCTGCCGGTGTTCCTCGCCCTCGCGAAGGTCCTGGCCGACCGGAAACGACTGGTCGTGATGCTGGCGCTGCTGTTTCCGACCGTGATCCTTCTGTCGGCGGTGGCGACTCTGATCGGCGCGGGAGCGCATCTGATCACCGTGTCGGTGCTGTGGGAGACGACCGGACAGCACATCGGCTTCACGCAGTGGCTGCTGCTGGGCCTGCCGCTGGCCGTGGCCTCCTCCCACCTGGCCGCGGAGCTGGTCCTGCTGACGACGACCCGGCGCGCGGACCGCCGCGGCCCGGTGCACATCACCCCCGAGCAGATCCAGCGGCACAGCGAGCAGCCGGTCACCGGCCCCTGGAGCCAGGCCGAGAAGCGCTGCACCCTGCTGCTCGCCACCGTGATCGTCCTGTGGTGCAGTGAGCCGCTGCACCGGGTGCCGCCGGCGCTCGTCGCCCTGATCGGCGCCGTCATCGCCTCCTCGCCCGCCCTCGGCACGGTGCGCCTGAAGGACGCGCTGAAGACCGTCCCCTGGTCGCTGCTGCTGTTCATGGCCGCGACGATGGCGATGGGGGTTGCGCTCGCCGACTCGGGAGCGGCGCAGTGGCTGGTGTCCGGGCTGCCGACGAACGAGTCCCCGGTGCTCTTCCTGACGGTCGTGATCGCGGTCAGCACGGCGGCCCACCTGCTCCTGCAGTCCCGTTCGGCCCGCTCGTCGGTCCTGGTCCCCCTGGTCGTGGCGGCCGCTGTCGGAGTCGGCGTCAATCCGGTGGCCGCAGCCCTCGCCTCGACCGCCGCCGCGGGCTTCTGCCACACCCTGCCTGCCTCGGCCAAGCCGGTCACTCTCTTCTCGCAGATCACCGGGGCTCCCACCTACGCCCCGCGCGACCTGCTGCGGCTGTCCGCCGTCCTGGCCCCGCTGACCGCGGCGCTCGTCCTGTTCTTCGCCGTCGCGGTGTGGCCGCTGCTCGGCGTGTCCGTCACCCGTTGAGGAGCTCTCCATGCTGAACCGTGTCGTCGTAGCCCCCAGCGGCTTCAAGGAGTCCCTGTCCGCGGAGGCCGCCGCCGACGCCATCGCGGCCGGCGTACGCCGAGTCCTGCCCGGCGCCGAGATCGACCTGATCCCGCTGGTGGACGGCGGTGAGGGCACGGCTCTCGCCCTGGCCGCCGCGACCGGGGGCAGGATCGTCACCACACCGGCCACCGGCCCGGTCGGGGAGACCATCGCCGCGCACTTCGCCCTGCTGGGCGGCGGGGACACCGCCGTGGTGGAGATGGCGGCGGTCGCGGGCCTCTCCCTCGTCCCGCGCGACCTGCGCGACCCGGGCGCCACCACCACGTACGGCGTCGGCGAACTGATCCGCGCCGCCCTGGACACGGGCGTCCGGCGGATCCTCGTCGGCTGCGGCGACTCGGGCACCTCGGACGGGGGCGCGGGCGCGCTCCAGGCGCTGGGCGCCCGGCTGCTGGACGAGGCCGGCCGGGAACTCGCCCGGGGCGGGCGGGAGCTGACCCGCCTGCACCGAGTCGACCCGAGGGGCCTGGACCCCCGCCTGACGGAGGTGGAGCTGCTCGTCGCCTGCAACCCGTACAACGTGCTGTGCGGCGAGCGGGGCGTGGCCCGGGTCTTCGGTCCGCAGAAGGGCGCGACGCCCGCGCAGGTGGAGGAGCTGTCGGCGGCCCTGGAGAACTGGGCGTTCGTCCTCACCCGCGACGCCGCCGTGCCGGACAGCGACCTTCGCTGCGGGCCCGGCACGGGAGCCTCCGGCGGCCTGGGAGCCGGGCTGGCCGCCCTGGGCGCCCGGCTGCTCCCCCGCTTCGACGTGCTGCTGGACCACCTCGACCTGGACGCCCGGCTGGCCCGCGCCGACCTGGTCGTCACCGCCGAGGGCGCCCTGGACCTCCAGACGCCGCGCGGCAAGGTCCCCGCCGAGGTGGCCCGCCGCGCCAAGCTCTACGGCCGTCCCGTCCTGGCCCTGGCCGGCACGCTCGGGGAGGGCGCGGGCGAGGTGCCGGGCGTGGACGCCTGCCACGGCATCCTGCCCGCCCCGATGGAGCTGGCCGAGGCCCTGCTCCGCGCGAGCGAACTCCTCACGGACGCCACCGAACGCGCCCTGCGCATGATCGTCCTGGGCACCCGGCTACCGGTTCAGGCGGAGGTGTCCGGCACGCAGCGCCCGTCCTCCGTGCGGTAGTTCCACTTCGCCCCGTCCGTCACGAGCTCCTTCACCGCCCGCACGAACCGCTCCACGTGCTCGTCCGGCGTGCCCGCGCCGAAGCTGACCCGGATGGCGTTGAGCGACTTCTCCCCGGGCTCGGCCTCGGGCGACCCGCACTCGCCCTGCGACTGCGGGTCGCTGCCGAGCAGCGTGCGCACCAGCGGGTGGGCGCAGAACAGCCCGTCCCGTACGCCGATGCCGTACTCGGCGGACAGGGCGGCGGCGAAGTGCGAGCTGTTCCAGCCCTCGACGACGAAGGAGAGCACGCCGACGCGCGGCGCGTCGTCCCCGAAGAGGGACAGGAACCGCACCTGAGGGACGTCGGCCAGCCCCTCCCGCACCGCGCGGACCAGGTACTCCTCACGGGCGACGAGGGTGTCGAAGCCGGCCTCGGTCAGCGCCTTGCAGGCCGAGGCGAGGGCGTAGGCGCCGATGACGTTGGGCGACCCGGCCTCGTGGCGGGCGGCGCTGTCGTGCCACTCCACGTCCACTCCCCCGTCCTCTCGCCGGCTGACCTTGCGGCTGGCGCCGCCGCCCGCGAGGTAGGGCTCGGCCGCACGCAGCCAGTCGGACCGCCCGGCCAGGACGCCGGAGCCGAAGGGCGCGTACAGCTTGTGCCCGGAGAAGGCGACCCAGTCGACGTCGAGGCCGGCGAGGGACACCGGGTGGTGCGGGGCCAGCTGGGCGGCGTCCAGCACGATCCGCGCGCCGTGGGCGTGCGCGGCCGCCGCGAGTTCCCGTACGGGCCACAGCTCGCCGGTGACGTTCGAGGCGCCGGTGACGCAGACGAGGGCCGGCCCGTTGGAGTCCCGGTCGGCCAGGGCCCGCTCCAGGGTCTCGACGGCCTCGCGGGGGCCGCGCGGGGCGTCGAGGAAGGTGACGCGGGCGTTGCGCCACGGCAGCAGGGAGGCGTGGTGCTCGGTCTCGAAGACGAAGACCTGGCAGTCGGCGGGGAGCACTGCGGCGAGGAGGTTGAGGGAGTCGGTGGTCGACCGGGTGAACACGACCTGGTCGCCTTCGCGGCAGTCGAGGAACTCGGCGACGGTCCGGCGGGCGTTCTCGAACAGGTCGGTCGACAGCTGGGAGAGGTACCCGGCACCGCGGTGGACGCTGCCGTAGTACGGCGCGTAGGCGGCGACATCGTCCCAGACCCGCTGGAGCGCCGGGGCGCTGGCGGCGTAGTCGAGCGCGGCGTAGGTGACCTCGCCGCCGGTCACGAGGGGGACGGTGACATCCCGCCCCAGAACGGGCAGCGGGGCACAAACCGACGGGGCGGTGACAACGGTGGAGACGGACATGGGTGAACTCCCGTGAAGGCAGGTGGAATCCGCCCGCGAGCACGTACGGCTACAAGCGGGGGGTGAAGAAAAGAGGGATGCGGAGGCGGGGCTCTGCGGCCCTATCGCATTCGCTGGTTCACGAGAGACTCCTCGTCACGCGCTTGCCACAGACCTCGCTGCCTGCGGCCTGGTCTTCACCCGGGGCACCCCGCCACGGACGGAGGGTTGCCGGACAGTCGGCCGGGGCCTTTTGACTGTCACTCATGACCTGATCAGGAAAGTACGTGACGTGAGCGCGGTCCCGCAAGTCGAGTCCGCATCGCGGGACCACGCTCACCTCGGTTACGCGTTGCTGGCCGCCACCCAGCGTTCCAGTGTCCGCTTCGCCGCCCCCGAGTCGATCGACTCCGCCGCCTTCGCCATCCCGGCACGGATCTGGTCGGCCAGTGGTGCCGCCGTCGGCTCCAGAGCGACCAGCGCCGCCGCCGAGTTCAGCAGGACCGCCTCACGGACCGGGCCGGTCTCGCCCTCCAGCAGACGGCGGGCCACCTCGGCGTTGTAGGAGGCGTCCGCACCGCGCAGCGCCTCCACGGGAACCAGTTCGAGGCCCACGTCGCGCGGGTCGAAGGCCTCCTCGGTCACCTCGCCGCCCCGGACGATCCACACCCGGGACGTGGCCGTCGTGGTCAGCTCGTCCAGGCCGTCGTCGCCCCGGAAGACCAGGGACGAGTTGCCGCGCTCGGCGAAGACGCCCGCGACGATCGGCGCCATGCGCGGGTCGGCCACCCCGACGGCCTGGGCACGGACCCGGGCCGGGTTGGTGAGCGGGCCGAGGGCGTTGAACACCGTGCGGATGCCCAACTGGCCGCGGGCCGCACCCGCGTGCCGCAGCGCCGGGTGGAACTTCACCGCGAAGCAGAAGGTGATCCCGGCCTCCTCGGCGACCTCCGGGACCCGGTGCAGCGGCAGCTCCAGGTTGACCCCGAGCTTCTCCAGCACGTCGGACGCGCCGGACGCCGAGGACGCGGCCCGGTTGCCGTGCTTGACGACCTTCGCGCCGGTGCCCGCGACGACGATCGAGGACATCGTGGAGATGTTGACCGTCTTCGCGCCGTCACCGCCCGTGCCGACGATGTCGACCGTCGCGCCGGGCACCTCGATCACGTTGGCGTGCTCGTACATCGTGCGGACGAGGCCGTTGATCTCCTCGACGGTCTCGCCCTTGGCGCGCAGGGCCACGACGAACCCGGCGATCTGCGCCTCGGTCGCCTCGCCGCGCATGATCCGGTCCATCGCCCAGGCCGTGTCGTCCGCGCTCAGGTGCCGGCCGTCCAGCAGGCCGTTCAGCAGCAGGGGCCAGGAGCGGCCCGCCGCGGTGTCGCCTCCAGCGGGGGTCACAGCGCTCATAAGCCGCTCCAGGGTCAGGCGTCCCGCACTACGGGACGAGAGTCTCAACGAGGTCCACCCTATCCAGCCCGGGGCAGGGCGAAGGGCCCCGTCCGACGATCGGACGGGGCCCTTCGTGTGGCGTGGCGAAGCAGTGATCAGTGGTGGCCGTGGCCGCTCGTGATCTCCCGGTGTTCCTCGGCGGTGGGCTTGGGGATCTGGGCACCCTCGCCGAAGTAGGCGTCGCTGAGCTTGGCGCGCAGCTTCTCGGAGCCCTTCACCTTGCGCTCGACACCGTTCTCGTCGACCGTCGGGCCGATCTCGGCCGGCTCGTACTGCTCGTGCGCCGTGAGCGTGTACATCTGCTCCTGGCTGAGCGGCTCGTGCACCTCGATGAACTCACCGTGCGGCAGGCGCTTGATGATGCCGGTCTCGCGGCCGTGCAGCACCTTCTCCTTGTCCCGGCGCTGCAGCCCGAGGCAGATGCGCTTGGTGACGATGAAGGCGATGACCGGTCCGACGAAGAACCCGATCCGGACGAACCAGGTGACCGCGTTGATCGACAGATGGAAGTGCGTGGCGACGATGTCGTTGCCACCGCCGATCAGCATGATGATGTAGCCGGTGACCCACGCGACACCGACGCCGGTGCGGGTCGGGGCGTTGCGCGGCCGGTCCAGGATGTGGTGCTCGCGCTTGTCCCCGGTGACCCACGACTCGATGAACGGGTAGAGGGCGATGATCCCGAGGAAGACACCGAAGAGCACCAGCGGGATGAACACACCCAGAACGAGGGTGTGACCCCAGAGGTTGATCTCCCAGCCCGGCATCGCTCGGATCAGACCCTCGGCGAAGCCCATGTACCAGTCGGGCTGGGCACCGGTCGACACCTGGTCGGGCCGGTACGGGCCCAGGACCCAGATCGGGTTGATCGTCGCGATGGCGGCGAGGGCCGAGATGACACCGAAGACCAGGAAGAAGAAGCCTCCGGCCTTGGCCATGTAGACCGGCAGCAGCGGCATGCCGACGACGTTCTTGTTGGTCCGGCCGGGACCCGCGAACTGGGTGTGCTTGTGGTAGAAGACCAGGATCAGGTGGCCGACCACGAGCCCGAGCATGATGCCCGGCAGCAGCAGGATGTGGATCGAGTAGAACCGGGCGACGAAGTCGGTGCCCGGGAACTCCCCGCCGAACAGGAACATCGAGATGTACGTGCCCACGATCGGCACGGACAGGATCGCGCCCTGCGTGAAGCGGACACCGGTGCCGGAGAGCAGGTCGTCCGGGAGCGAGTAACCGGTGAAGCCGGTGAACATGCCCAGGACGAACAGCAGGAAGCCGAACATCCAGTTGATCTCACGCGGCTTGCGGAACGCGCCGGTGAAGAAGACGCGCATCATGTGCACGAACATGCCGGCGAGGAAGATGATCGCCGCCCAGTGGTGGATCTGCCGGATGAGCAGACCGCCGCGGACGTCGAAGCTGATGTCCAGCGTGGAGGCGAACGCCTCCGACATCAGCTGCCCCTGGAGCGGGACGTAACTGCCGTGGTACTCCACCTCGTTCATCGACGGGTGGAAGAACAGCGTCAGGTACACACCCGTGAGGATGATGATGATGAAGCTGTAGAGGCAGATCTCACCGAGCATGAAGGACCAGTGGTCCGGGAAGATCTTGCGCATGTTGGCCTTGGCCAGGGAGTAGATCCCGAGGCGGCCGTCGGCCCAGTCGGCGACCCGCTCACCCGCGGGCGCCTTGCGGCGTGTCTGTGCAGTGCTCATCCGCGCTCCCAGAAAGCAGGGCCGACGGGCTCTTCGAAGTCGCCGAGCGCCTCGAGGTAGCCCTCGTCGTTCACGCCGATGCGGAGCTGCGGCAGGGCGTGACCGGCGGGACCGAAGATCACTCGGGCACCGTCGGAGAGGTCGAAGGTGGACTGGTGGCAGGGGCAGAGCACGTGGTGCGTCTGCTGCTCGTACAGGGAGATCGGGCAACCGACGTGGGTGCAGATCTTCGAGTACGCGACGATGCCCTCGTGCGACCACTCGAGCTCGCGCTTGTCCTTGATGTTGTCCGGCTGGATCCGGACGATCATCAGGGCGGCCTTGGCGATCTCGTTCTGGAACTCGTGGTCGTGCTCCTCCAGGCCCTCGGGCTTGGCGAAGGTCAGCGAACCGACCGCGACGTCGGAGGGACGCAGCGGCTCGTTCGTGTTCATGTTGACGAGCAGCTTGCCCTTGGACCACAGCGTGTGGCGGAGCTTGGTGCCGGGCAGCGGACCGAGGTCGCGCAGCAGCACGACGCCGGAGAGCGGCACCAGCGTGAGCGCGCCGAACATCGTGTTGCGGATCAGCTTGCGACGGCCGAGCGCCGACTCCTTGGCGCCCTGCTTGAAGTCCGCGAAGACCTTCTCGCGGACCTCCGGCTCCGCCTCGATCGGGTGCCGCTCGTCGGCGATCTCCACGTCCGACATCAGGGTGCGGGCCCAGTGGACGGCGCCCGCGCCGATGCAGAACAGCGCGATGCCGAGCGTCATGCCCAGCGCGAAGTTCAGCGCGCTGATGTGCCCGAGCGGGAAGATGTAGACCGACTTGTCGACCGGGATCGCCACGAACGAGGCGATGAAGGCGACGGTGGCCAGCATCGACACCGTGAACATCAGGGCGACCGCGCGCTCGGACCGCCTGGCGGCCCGCTCGTCGACGTCCTGGATCCGGTGTTCGTGGGGCGGCAGGCCCGGGTCGGCGAACGGGTGCTTGTCGTCCGCGGGGCTCACCGCGCCGTGCCCGTGCTCGTCATGCCCTGCGGACTGCGCGGCAGGCAGGTTCTCTTCTGGAATGTCTTGGCTACTCATGACTTCTTGGCCTTTGCGGTCCGGGCGGCGACCCACACGGCGACGGCGATCAGACCGCCGAGACCGAAGATCCAGCCGAACAGGCCCTCACTGACCGGCCCGAGGCCACCCAGTTCGAGGCCGCCGGGGCTCTCGGTCTTTTCGCTGTTGACCGCGTCGAGGTACGCGATGATGTCCTTCTTGTTCTTCTCCGACAGCGTGGTGTCGGGGAAGGACGGCATGTTCTGCGGGCCGGTCTGCATGGCCTCGTAGATGTGCTTCGGGGAGACGCCCTCGAGGGTCGGCGCGTACTTGCCGTGCGTCAGCGCGCCGCCCTTGCCGGTGAAGTTGTGGCACTGCGCGCAGTTGGTGCGGAACAGCTCACCGCCCTTGGCGATGTCGGCACCCTCGGGGCCGTACTGCTCCTCCGTCGGGACGGACGGACCGGCACCCAGCGAGGCGATGTACGCCGCGAGCTGGTCGATCTCGGCCTGCGAGTAGATGTTCTTCTTCTCCGGGACCTGGGGACCCTGGGAGGTGGCGGCCGGCATCCGGCCGGTGCCCACCTGGAAGTCGACGGCCGCGGCGCCCACACCCACCAGGCTCGGCCCGTCGGAGGTGCCCTGACCGCCGGTGCCGTGGCAACTGGCGCAGCCGACGGCATAGAGCTTCTTGCCCTCCTCGATGGTGAGGGACTGGGCGGTTTCGTCGGCCTGCGCCTTGTCCGCGGGTGCGAACACGGCGTACAGCCCCCCGGTGCATGCCAGCGCGAGGAGTAGGACGACGAGCGCCGCCAGCGGGTGGCGTCGTCGTGCGGAGAGCTTTTTCACGGATTACCCCGGTGTCAGGATCTTCTGCGTCGATGCTTCTGGGATGCGCGCTGCGTCGAGCACGCGCGGATGCGGGCCCTGCTACTTGATCATGTAGATCGTGGCGAAGAGACCGATCCAGACGACATCGACGAAGTGCCAGTAATAGGACACGACAATCGCGGCCGTCGCCTGCTCGTGGGTGAACCTCCGGGCCGCGTAGGTCCGGCCCAGGACCAGCAGGAAGGCGATGAGACCGCCCGTCACGTGCAGGCCGTGGAAGCCGGTGGTCAGGTAGAACACCGAGCCGTACGGATCGGAGGACAGGGACAGGCCCGCCTCCTTGACCAGCTCCGTGTACTCGAGGACCTGACCTCCGATGAAGATCGCACCCATCACGAAGGTGACGATGAACCACATCCGCAGCTTCTTCACGTCACCGCGCTCGGCGGCGAAGACGCCGAGCTGGCAGGTGAGCGAGGAGAGCACCAGGATGGTGGTGTTCGCCGCCGAGAACGGGAAGTTGAGATGGCTCGCCATCTCCTTCCAGTGATCGGGACCCGTCACCGATCGCAGGGTGAAGTACATCGCGAAGAGGGCCGCGAAGAACATCAGCTCGGAACTCAGCCAGATGATGGTTCCGACGCTGGTGAGGTTCGGCCGGTTGACCGACGGGTGCGCGTGCCCGGTTTCTACTGTCGTTGCTGTCGCCACGACCGACATTATGTCGGTCGCTTATCCCGCCCTCACTCCGGGGGGTGCCGTTCGGAGTGTCTTTGCCGGTCGTACCGGTGTTGACGTGGTGTTCAAGGGAGTAGCATCCGGCCCAACGGGCCTGTCCTTACGACGCTGACGTCACGGAGGAACAATGCAGCCGACCGCCACGGTGCTGGTCTACAGCGACGACTCCAACACCCGCGAGCAGGTGCGGCTCGCCACGGGACGGAGGCCGGCTCCGGACGTTCCCGTGGTGGAGTTCGTGGAGTGCGCGACTCCCGCCGCGGTCCTCACGGAGCTGGACCGGGGCGGGATCGACATCTGTGTGCTGGACGGTGAGGCCGTGCCCATGGGCGGCATGGGGATGTGCCGGCAGATCAAGGACGAGGTGTTCGACTGTCCGCCGGTTCTGTTGCTGATCGGACGGCCTCAGGACGCGTGGCTGGCGACGTGGAGCCGGGCCGAGTCCGCGGTGACCCTGCCGGTGGAGCCGGTGGAGTTCGCCTCCGCGCTGGCTTCGCTGTTGCGGGAGAAGGCGGCTTTGAACGCCTAGGGGTGCGGTTCGCCTTGTTGTTCGGCGGCTGCGGGCGCGTGGGGGTTGTTCGCGCAGTTCCCCGCGCCCCTGAAGGGGCGATGCCCCTGAGGGCGTCTAGACGCTCTGGGGCCGCAGCCGGGCCCTGTCGGCCTCCGTCGGGCCGTCCGGGGTGCCGCCCACCAGGGCGCTGCCGGTGCGCCACTTCGGCCAGTCGAGGTTCCAGTCGCCGAAGCCGTTGCCGAAGGGGGCCATCGTGTCGCCGCCGGAGTTTATGACCTTGACGATGTCGCCCTCGCGGACGGTGTCG
Organism: Streptomyces hawaiiensis; assembly: GCF_004803895.1. NCBI lineage: Bacteria > Bacillati > Actinomycetota > Actinomycetes > Kitasatosporales > Streptomycetaceae > Streptomyces > Streptomyces hawaiiensis. The sequence continues at coordinate 2,493,578 of NZ_CP021978.1, forward strand.
TAGAACCAGGCGGCGTTCTCGGTGCTCATGCCGGTGCAGCCGTGGCTGACGTTGGCGTAGCCCTGGGAGCCGACGGACCAGGGGGCGGCGTGGACGTACTCGCCGCTGTTGGTGACCCGGACCGAGTGGTGCACGATCAGGTCGTAGAAGTCCGAGGCGCCGATGCTGGCGCTGGTCATGCGGACGGTGCCCTCCTTGGCCAGGACGACCTTGACGCCGTTGCGGGTGTCGTAGCCGGGCATGCCGGTGGTGACCGGGATCTGCCGGACGATCTCGTCGTTCTTGTAGACGGTCATCTGGTGGGCGGAGGCGTCCGTGACGGCTATGAGCTTGTCCGCGGTCGTGATGGTCAGCGGCTTGGCCTTGCCGCCCCACATCCGGTCGCCGATCTTGATGCCCTGCAGGTTGCTGCGGACCTGGACGGTCGCCTGGGCGGGCCAGTAGTCCTTCGGGCGGTAGTGGAGCTTCTTGTCGTCCACCCAGTGCCAGGCGCCGTCCGTGGCGGGCGTGGAGGAGACCTTGAGGGCCCGTTCCACGACGGCACGCTGGGTCTTGTCCTTGACGGGCAGGCTCAGCTCGGCCGTGATGGGCTGGCCGACGCCGTAGGTGCCCGTCCTGGGACCGAAGGTGACGTCCAGGCGCTTCTTGGTGGTGGGCTTGCCGGTGTCGAAGGTGACGACCTTGCGGCCGGGCGCCCCGTCCTCGTCCTCGGTGCTCACACGGACCGTGTAGCTGGCGTTGGCGGCCAGCGGGGTGGTGCTGTGCCAGCGGCTGCCGTCGGCGGCGAGTTCGCCCGCCACGTAGCGTCCTGAGGCGTCGTGGGCCGTGACGTCCGTGATGCGCCCGTCGGAGTCCTCGACGACTTCCAGGGGCTTGTCCGGGTCGGCCTTCTTACGGCCGCCGTCGGGGGCGTTGAAGGAGATCTGGTCCGCCGCGTCGTAGGGGCGGGCGGCGAGCGGGTTGCCGTCCGAGCCGCAGGCGGTGACGCCCGCGCAGAGGGCTATCACCAGCAGCGTGCAGCTGACGACGGTGCGGGGGCGGGAGATCGCTGTGTGGCTCATGACCTCACGCTAGGAAGCCGCGTCAAGAGCGGCACGCCGAGCGACTCGTACGAGTGACGCGCATTACGGCAAAAGCAGGGGCCCGGACGCTCCTCTCGGAGTGTCCGGGCCCCTGCGGCGCTCGGCGCGTGTTACTGGGTGCGGTTCTCACCGCGGTAGTACTCGAAGACCCAACCCCAGATGCCGATCAGGATGATCGGCAGCGAGAAGTACATCAGCCACCAGCCGATCGCGATCGACAGGAAGGCGAGGGCACCACCGATGGCCAGGGAGAGCGGCTGCCAGCTGTGCGGGCTGAAGAACCCGACCTCGCCGGCGTCGTCCGCGACGTCCGCCTCCTTGTTGTCCTGCGCGCCCACGTCGACCCGCTTGGCCGTGAAGCCGAGGTAGAAGCCGATCATGATGCACAGGCCGAAGGTCAGGAAGAGGGCCGTGGTGCCGGCCGGCTCCTTCGACCAGAAGCCATAGACCACAGCCATGGCGAGGACGAAGACGCTCAGCCACATGAACATCTGACCCTGGATCTTCACTTGCCGGCCTCCTTGCCACCAGCGATGGCCTTCTCGCCGTGACCGGCGTTCTCGAGCTGGTCGAGAGCCGCGATCTCCGGGTGGTGCAGGTCGAACGCCGGGGATTCACTGCGGATCCGCGGCATGGTGATGAAGTTGTGCCGCGGCGGCGGGCAGGAGGTCGCCCACTCCAGGGAGCGGCCGTAGCCCCACGGGTCGTCGACGCCGACCGGCTTGCCGTACTTGGCCGTCTTCCACACGTTGTAGAGGAAGGGCAGGATCGACATGCCGAGCAGGAACGAGCTGATCGTCGAGATCGTGTTCAGCGCGGTGAAGCCGTCGGCCGCCAGGTAGTCGGCGTACCGGCGCGGCATGCCCTCGGCGCCCAGCCAGTGCTGGACGAGGAACGTGCCGTGGAAGCCGATGAACAGCGTCCAGAAGGTGATCTTGCCGAGGCGCTCGTCCAGCATCTTGCCGGTCCACTTCGGCCACCAGAAGTGGAAGCCGGAGAACATCGCGAAGACCACGGTGCCGAAGACGACGTAGTGGAAGTGCGCCACCACGAAGTACGAGTCGGAGACGTGGAAGTCCATCGGGGGCGAGGCCAGGATGACACCGGTCAGACCACCGAAGGTGAAGGTGATCAGGAAGCCGGTCGCCCAGAGCATCGGTGTCTCGAAGGACAGCGAGCCCTTCCACATGGTGCCGATCCAGTTGAAGAACTTCACGCCGGTCGGGACGGCGATGAGGAACGTCATGAAGGAGAAGAACGGCAGCAGCACACCGCCGGTGACGTACATGTGGTGGGCCCACACCGTCACGGACAGACCCGCGATCGCGATGGTCGCGCCGATCAGACCCGTGTAACCGAACATCGGCTTGCGGGAGAAGACCGGGATGACCTCGGAGATGATGCCGAAGAACGGCAACGCGATGATGTACACCTCTGGATGGCCGAAGAACCAGAAGAGGTGTTGCCACAGCAACGCCCCGCCGTTGGCGGAGTCGAAGATGTGCGCGCCGAACTTGCGGTCGGCCTCCAGCGCGAACAGGGCCGCGGCCAGCACCGGGAAGGCGAGCAGGACCAGGACACCGGTCAGCAGCACGTTCCACACGAAGATCGGCATGCGGAACATCGTCATGCCCGGGGCGCGCATGCAGATGATCGTGGTGATGAAGTTGACCGAGCCGAGGATGGTGCCGAAGCCGGAGAAGGCCAGACCCATGATCCACATGTCGGCGCCGATACCCGGGCTGCGGACCGCGTCCGAGAGCGGGCTGTAGGCGAACCAGCCGAAGTCGGCCGCGCCCTGCGGGGTGAGGAAGCCGCCCACCGCGATGAGCGAGCCGAACAGGTACAGCCAGTAGGCGAACATGTTCAGCCGCGGGAACGCCACGTCCGGCGCGCCGATCTGCAGCGGCATGATCCAGTTCGCGAAACCGGCGAACAGCGGCGTCGCGAACATCAGCAGCATGATCGTGCCGTGCATCGTGAACGCCTGGTTGAACTGCTCGTTCGACATGATCTGCAGACCAGGCCGGGCCAGCTCGGCGCGCATGAGCAGCGCCATCACGCCGCCGATGACGAAGAACGCGAACGACGTGACCAGGTACATCGTGCCGATGGTCTTGTGGTCCGTCGTCGTCATCCACTTGACCACGACACTGCCGCGGTTCTGGCGCCTGACCGGCAGCTCGTCCTGGTAGTGGGACCCTGCCGCCGCGGCACCCTGGGGTTCGTTGAGGATGCTCACAGGTTGTTCGTCTCCCGGTTCTTCTCGTGGCTCGTCTGCGCGATGCCGGCAGGAACGTAACCGTTCTGCTGCTTGTCCACGAGGTCCTTGAGGTGCTGCTCGTAACGCTCCTGGGAGACGACCTTCACGTTGAAGAGCATCCGGGAGTGGTCGACGCCGCAGAGCTCGGCGCACTTGCCCAGGAAGGTGCCCTCCTTGTTGGGGGTCACCTGGAAGGAGTTGGTGTGGCCCGGGATGACGTCCTGCTTCATCAGGAAGGGCACCACCCAGAAGGAGTGGATGACGTCACGCGAGGTCAGGACGAAGCGGACCGTCTTGCCCTCGGGGAGCCAGAGCGTCGGGCCCGGGTTGTTGGTCTGGGGGTTCCGCGTACCGGGGGTGCCGCAGTCGTAGACGCCGCCCGCGTTGGCCGGGAAGTCCTTCTTGAAGCGGTCCGGGATCGCGTCCAGGTCCTTCGAGGTCTTGGCGTCCCCGGTGGAACCGGCGACCGGCTCGATGTAGTTGAAGCACCAGCTCCACTGGAAGCCGACCACGTTGACCGTGACGTCGGGCTTCTTCTTGAGGCTGAGCAGCTCGGACTCGTCACGGGCGGTGAAGTAGAACAGCACCGAGACGATGATGAGCGGGACCACGGTGTACAGCGCCTCGATGGGCATGTTGTACCGGGTCTGCGGGGGAACCTCGACCTTGGTGCGGCTGCGCCGGTGGAAGAAAGCACTCCACAGGATCAGACCCCACACCAGCACGCCAACGGCGAGCGCAGCCGCCCAGGACCCCTGCCACAGGGAGAGGATCCGCGGAGCCTCTTCCGTGGTCGGGGTGGGCATACCAAGGCGGGGGAAGTCTTCCCAGTTGTACGAGCAACCGGTGGCTGTCGCCAAGACCAAGCCCGCGGTCAGTGCCTGCAGCAGCTTCCGCCGCATCGGGCGCCGCGGCGAGCGGTCGGAGCCGTTGGGACTCACGTAGCGCCTTCCCGAGAGTCTCGCCCGCGCGGATCGGCTGCGGCCTGGCCTTCTCGCTGGTCGGTCGCGGCCCTGCGTCGGGCAGGGGTTTGGATGTTTATGCGGACCAAACCCTAGCCGACGCCCTCCGGGGGTTCTCGGGGAGGGGTCCCTAGTCACCCGGGTGGTTCGCTGATTTGGCGGCTGCGGGTTGTTTGTGGCTGTTCGCGCAGTTCCCCGCGCCCCTGAGGTCCGCTGCCCCCAGGAACGTTCTAGCGTTGCCGTGTGCCCTACTTCGACGCTGCTTCCAGTGCTCCTCTCCATCCCGTTGCCCGGCAGGCGCTGCTGGCCTCGTTCGACGAGGGGTGGGCGGATCCCGCACGTCTGTACAGGGAGGGGCGGCGTGCCCGGGTGCTGCTGGACGCGGCGCGGGAGGCTGCCGCCGAGGCGGTGGGGTGCCGGCCGGACGAGCTGGCCTTCACCTCCTCCGGAACCCGTGCCGTGCACACGGGGGTTGCCGGGGCGCTGGCCGGACGCAGGCGGATCGGGCGTCACCTGATCGTGTCATCGGTCGAACACTCCTCTGTACTGCATTCGGCGGAGCTCCTCGAGGGGGCCGGAGGGGCCGTCACCCAGGTCGCGGTGGACCGCACCGGGCTGGTGGACCCGGCGGCCTACGGCGACGCCCTGCGCGAGGACACCGCGCTGGCGTGTCTGCAGTCCGCCAACCACGAGGTGGGGACCGAGCAGCCGGTCGGGGCGGTGGCCGAGGTGTGCCGGGAGGCCGGGGTGCCGTTGCTGGTGGACGCGGCGCAGTCGCTGGGGTGGGGGCCGGTGGACGGGGGCTGGTCGCTGCTGACGGCCAGTGCGCACAAGTGGGGCGGGCCGTCCGGGGTCGGGCTGCTCGTGGTCCGCAAGGGTGTGCGGTTCGCGGCGCAAGGGCCGGTGGACGAGCGGGAGTCGGGGCGGGCGCCCGGTTTCGAGAACATCCCGGCGATCGTCGCGGCGGCCGCCTCGCTCAGGGCCGTGCGGGCGGAGGCTGCCGAGGAGGCCGTGCGCCTGCGGGAGCTGACGGACCGGATCCGGGCCCGGGTGCCGCGCCTGGTCTCCGACGTAGAGGTGGTGGGCCATCCGGTGCGCCGGCTGCCCGGGGTCGTCACCTTCTCCTGCCTCTACGTCGACGGGGAGGCGCTGCTGCACGAGCTGGACCGGGAGGGCTTCTCCGTCTCGTCCGGATCGTCCTGCACGAGCAGCACGCTGACGCCCAGCCACGTACTGCGGGCGATGGGCGCGCTGAGTGAGGGAAATGTGCGGGTGTCGCTGCCGTCCGGGGTGGCGGAGGAGGACGTGGAGCGGTTCCTGGAGGTGCTTCCCCGGGCTGTGGCGGCGGTGCGGGAGAAGCTGGGCGCGCCGGCCGCCTCGGACGTGGTCCGCGAGCAGGACGTCCTGGTCGTGGACTCCCTCGGCAAGCGCTGCCCCATCCCCGTCATCGAACTCGCGAAGGTCATCGGTGACGTGCCCGTGGGCGGCCTGGTCCGGGTCCTGTCCGACGACGAGGCGGCCCGCCTGGACATCCCGGCGTGGTGCGAGATGAGGAACCAGGAGTACGTGGGCGAGGAGCCGGCGGACCGAGGAACGTCGTACTTGATCCGCCGAGCGAGCTGACCGGCTCAGGGGCGCGGGGCGCTGCGCGACCAGCCCCCACGCGCCCGCAGCCGTCGACGGTCAGGCCAGATGCCCCCGGACCTCCGTCGCCGCCTCGTCCCCGTACGCCTTCGTGAACCGCTCCATGAAGTGCCCGCGCCGCAGCTGGTACTCCTGCGTGCCCACGGTCTCGATGACGAGGGTCGCCAGCATGCACCCGACCTGCGCGGCCCGCTCCAGGGAGACGCCCCAGGCCAGACCCGAGAGGAAACCGGCGCGGAACGCGTCGCCGACGCCCGTCGGGTCGGCCTTGCGCTCCTCGTCGGGCGTGCCGACCTCGATCGGGTCGTCGCCGGCCCGCTCGATGCGTACGCCGCGCGCGCCGAGGGTGGTCACCCGGTGGCCCACGCGGGACAGGATCTCCTCGTCGCTCCAGCCGGTCTTGGACTCGATGAGGCCCTTCTCGTACTCGTTGGAGAAGAGGTACGTCGCCCCGTCCAGCAGGATGCGGATCTCCTCGCCGTCCATCCGGGCGATCTGCTGGGAGAAGTCGGCGGCGAACGGGATCGAGCGGGAGCGGCACTCCTCGGTGTGGCGGAGCATGGCCTCCGGGTCGTCCGCGCCGACGGAGACCAGGTCGAGGCCGCCGACGCGGTCGGCGACGGTCTTCAGCTCGATGAGGCGGGCCTCGCTCATGGCACCGGTGTAGAAGGAGCCGATCTGGTTGTGGTCGGCGTCGGTCGTGCACACGAAGCGGGCGGTGTGCAGCGTGTCGGAGATGCGGACGGAGTCGGTGTCGACGCCGTGCCGCTCCAGCCAGGCCCGGTACTCGTCGAAGTCCGCGCCCGCGGCGCCGACCAGGATCGGCCGGGTGCCGAGCTGTCCCATGCCGAACGCGATGTTCGCGGCGACGCCGCCGCGGCGGACGTCGAGCTTGTCGACCAGGAACGACAGCGAGACCGTGTGCAGCTGGTCCGCTACGAGCTGGTCGGCGAAGCGGCCGGGGAAGGTCATGAGGTGGTCGGTGGCGATGGAGCCGGAGACTGCGATGCGCACGGCGTGGACTCTCCTGAGGGAGGCGGACCTTGACGGTTCACGCTATCGGGTGGGCAGGGCGGCTCTGAAGACATCGAAACTACCCGATAGTAGATCTTTCTCCGTGAGCTCGACCGTGCATACGGTGCCGTTATGGCGAACCTCAAGGTCCACGCGCCCGCTCCGGTCGATCTGGAAGGCGAACTGGCGTCGCTGCCCGGTGACGGGGCGCGGATGGCTCCGCACTGGGCGGTCCCCGACCGGGTCGCCTCGCGGCCGGTCTCCCCGGCCCTCATCCACGGCGTGTCCGTACCCCCGGCGTCGGCGCGGCTGCTCGACGCCATGGAGGACTACGGGGACTGAACGGCGCATTCGCGGGAACCGTGTGCTCCCCCGCTGCGTCCCATCGCTGTCCCCCGTAAAGGGGAGGCGGGATACGACCCACCAGCGGGCCCGTATGTGACGGGCCGGGTCCCATGGGACAGCTGTGCAGCCGAAGGAGCGATGCGGTGAACACCGAGCGACCCGACAACGACGACGACGCCAGGGAAGCGGGCGCCGCCGGAACCGCCGACGCCCCGGAGGCCGGGGACCCGGGCGCGGCGGACACCGGGGCGTCGGCGAAGGCCGGGGCGTCGCCGGGCACCGCTGAGCCGGCCGGGGCCGCAGAGGCTTCCGGCGAGACCGCAGAGGCACCCACCGACGCCGCAGAAGCTTCCGCCGAGGCTGCAGAGGCACCCGCCAAGGCTGCAGAGGCACCCGCCAAGGCCGCAGAAGCTGCCGCCGAGGCCGCAGAGGCCGCCACCGTGGCCGCAGAGGCTTCCGCCGAGGCCGCAGGAGCTTCCGAGGTAGCAGGTGCTGACACGCGCGCCGCCGAGGGGGATGCCGCCGAGGGCGGCGGCCAGGGCGACTCGGCCCCGCCCGGCGCAAGGGCCGGTGCGCCGCAAGCCGGGAAGACGGCCGCGCCCGAAGACCCGCAAGCCGACGGCGAGCGGGCCATGACGGCCGAGGCTCCGGACGCCGAGACCGAATCGGCGCCGGATCGCGAGGCCGCCGCCACAAGCACAGGCGCCGAAGACGCCGCCTCCGGATCGGCCCCGACCTTGGGCCGTGACACCGCGGCAACCGACTCAGACACCGGGGAAGCCCACTCCGGACCAGGCCCGGCCCGCGACGCCGCAGGGGCCGACACACAGGCCGGGGAAGCCCACTCCGGACCAGGCCCGGCCCGCGACGCCGCAGGGGCCGACACACAGGCCGGGGAAGCCCGTCCCGGACCGGCACCGGCCCCGGCACCGGCACTGGATCGCGGCCTCGCGGCGGACGGCTCCGGCGGCGACGCGGTCCGCTCCGGCTCCACCTCCACGCCGGGCGGTGATCTCCCCCGCGACCACGAGGTGCTGGTCCGGCACGGCGGTGGCCGCCCCCGTACGCCCGCGATCATCGCCTCCGTCGCCGCGGCCGTGCTGCTGATCGGCGGCGGCGGGGCCTGGCTCGCCTCCAACGCGTCGAGCGGATCGGGCGGTGGTACGACGTCCGGTGCGCCCGGCGGGGACGGCACTCCCCCGCCGCTCGCCCTCGACGGGTACTCGGACTCCACGGCCGGCGGCAACGGCATCGCACCCGGCGAGCCCAACCCCTACGGCGCCACCTACCGCGTCGACGGCACCCTGCCGGACGGCCCCGGCAAGGCGCCGGTGTACCGGGCGCGGGGCGAGGTCGCCAAGGAGGACGTGGCCCGGCTGGCGAAGGCCCTCGGGGTCGAGGGGACGCCGGTGGCGCAGGGCGAGGCCTGGAAGATCGGGGGCCAGGACGGGTCGGGGCCGAGCCTCCAGGTGAACCGGCAGGCGCCTGGGTCCTGGACGTTCACCCGCTACGCCCCCGGCACCGACAACTGCAAGGGCACCGACACCTGCACCGCCCCGCAGTCCGGTGGCACACCGGTGAGCGAGGAGGTGGCCGAGAAGGCCGCCTCGCCCGTCCTGAAGGCGGTGGGTCAGGACGACGCGAAGCGTGATGCGAGCCAGGTCATGGGGGCCCAGCGGGTGGTGAACGCCACTCCCGAGGTCGGCGGACTGCCCACGCACGGCTGGACGACCGGGATCACGGTCGGCTCGGACGGCGAGGTCGTCGGCGGCAGCGGTCAGCTGAAGACGCCGGTGAAGGGCGACACGTACCCCGTGGTCGGCGCCGAGAAGGCACTGGAGCTGATGAACGGGCAGCCGAAGAACGAGCACCGGATGGGCATCGGCGGCTGCGCCAGTCCCGTGCCGCTGAAGGACCGGCTGGAGCAGCCCTGTGAGCAGCCGGCGAGCGGCGCTCCCGGGCAGGACGCGGTCACGGTCGAGAACGCGGTGTTCGGGCTGGCCGCGCACGTCGTGGACGGGCGGCAGGCACTGGTGCCGTCCTGGCTGTTCGAGGTGAGGGCGCCGGGCGCGCAGGACCCGTTCACGGTGACGTACCCGGCGGTGGAGCCGAAGTACCTGGCCTCCCCCGAGCCGAGCGAGCCGGGTGACCAGCCGACGCAGGCTCCCGGTCCGCGCGAGGTGAAGGTGGACGGCTACCGGGCCGAGGGCTCGGAGCTGACGGTGACCTTCACGGGCGGGGTGTGCGCCGACTACGACGTGAAGGCGGGCGAGAAGGGCGACGAGGTGACGGTCACGGTGACGTCGACCCCGTGGCCGGACAAGGTCTGCGTCATGATCGCCAAACAGTTCCAGGAGACCGTGCGGCTGGACGAGCCGCTCGGTGACCGGGCGGTCGTCGACGCGGACGGCAAGGCGGTCCCGCTGGCCAAGGAGGGCGCGCGGCTGCCGGCTCCCCCGGCGCGGGAGCGGTAGGAGCGGCTGGACAGCGCGAAGGCGGCGGCCCCGTCGGAGGGGGCCGCCGCCTTCGTCGTGTCCGCGTCCGCCGGTGGCGGCTCGGCCGGCTCAGCTGAAGGAGTCGCCGCAGGCGCAGGAGCCCGTCGCGTTCGGGTTGTCGATCGTGAAGCCCTGCTTCTCGATGGTGTCCACGAAGTCGATCGTGGCACCGCCCAGGTACGGGGCGCTCATGCGGTCGGTGACGACCTTCACACCGCCGAAGTCCTTCTCGACGTCGCCGTCGAGGGCGCGCTCGTCGAAGAAGAGCTGGTAGCGCAGGCCGGAGCAGCCGCCGGGCTGGACGGCGACACGCAGCGCGAGGTCTTCGCGGCCTTCCTGGTCGAGCAGCGCCTTGACCTTGGACGCGGCGGCGTCGGTCAGGATGATGCCGTCGGTGACGGTGCTGGTCTCGTCCGATACGGACATCTACATCTCTCCCGGGTTGTACGGAGACTGCTTGCCGACGGTTCCAACCGGCGGGGCCTCGGATTCATTCCGGGGCCGGGCGCTCGATCTCGGCTCCTTTTCATGCTCGCACACGCACCGGGAACCGGAAAACGGCTCTTTCCGGGTCTTCCCGGGAATGAACGGCGGCTCACCGGGATTCACGTCACACAGACGCTATGGCCATCGTCAAAGTGACGTGAAGCGGTTATGATAGATAGCGTCAAATCGACGAAAAGTCGCAGAAACAGAAAGGGTGCGTGTCGTGACCACCGCCCAGACCCAGGAGCTCGACGTACAGCCGACGCCCCTCGCCCTGCTGCTCCTCGGCCGTGAGGCCGACCCGAAGAGCGAGCGCGGTGTGGAGTGTCCCGGCGACCTGCCCTCGCCGTCCGACCCGGACCTGGTGGAGCGCGCCCGCAAGGCGAAGGAGAAGCTCGGGGACAAGGTCTTCGTGCTCGGCCACCACTACCAGCGCGACGAGGTCATCCAGTTCGCCGACGTGACCGGTGACTCGTTCAAGCTGGCCCGGGACGCGGCCGCCCGCCCGGAGGCCGAGTACATCGTGTTCTGCGGCGTGCACTTCATGGCGGAGTCCGCGGACATCCTGACCTCCGACGACCAGAAGGTCGTGCTGCCCGACCTCGCCGCCGGCTGCTCGATGGCCGACATGGCGACGGCCGAGCAGGTCGCCGAGTGCTGGGACGTGCTGACCGAGGCCGGCATAGCCGAGCAGGTCGTGCCCGTCTCGTACATGAACTCCTCCGCCGACATCAAGGCGTTCACGGGCAAGCACGGCGGCACCATCTGCACCTCGTCCAACGCCGAGCGGGCCCTGGACTGGGCGTTCGAGCAGGGCGAGAAGGTGCTGTTCCTGCCGGACCAGCACCTGGGCCGCAACACCGCCGTGCGGGACATGGGCATGTCCCTGGAGGACTGCGTCCTCTACAACCCGCACAAGCCCAACGGCGGCCTGACCGCCGACGAGCTGCGCGCGGCGAAGATGATCCTGTGGCGCGGCCACTGCTCGGTCCACGGCCGCTTCAGCCTGGACTCGGTGAACGACGTGCGCGAGCGCATCCCGGGCGTGAACGTCCTGGTCCACCCCGAGTGCCGGCACGAGGTCGTGGGCGCGGCGGACTACGTCGGCTCGACGGAGTACATCATCAAGGCCCTGGAGGCCGCGCCGGCCGGCTCCAAGTGGGCCATCGGCACGGAGCTGAATCTGGTCCGCCGCCTGGCGAACCGTTTCGCGCCCGAGGGCAAGGAGATCGTCTTCCTCGACAAGACGGTCTGCTTCTGCTCGACCATGAACCGCATCGACCTCCCCCACCTGGTCTGGGCCCTGGAGTCGCTGGCCGAGGGCAACCTCGTCAACCGCATCGAGGTGGACAAGGAGACCGAGGCGTTCGCGAAGCTGGCCTTGGAGCGGATGCTGGCGCTGCCGTAACCGCCCCTGTCACGGCGAAGGCCCCACCCGGTGTCCGGGTGGGGCCTTCGCCGTCCTACGGGGGTCAGACCTGCGCCGGCTCCGGCTCCTGCGCGGTCTTCTCCTGGGCCGGGAGGCCCTTCTTCGCCGCGCGCTTCTTCGCCCGGCGCTCCTTGCGGAGCTCGACCATCGCGTAGAGCGTCGGGACCAGAAGCAGCGTCAGCAGGGTCGACGTGACCAGGCCGCCGATCACGACCACGGCCAGCGGCTGGGCGATGAAGCCGCCCTGGCCCGTGATGCCGAGCGCCATCGGGAGCAGGGCGAAGATCGTCGCCAGGGCGGTCATGAGGATCGGGCGCAGCCGGTGCCGGCCGCCCTCGACCACGGCCTCGACGACGCCGTAGCCCTGCTTGCGGTACTGGTTGATCAGGTCGATCAGCACGATCGCGTTCGTCACCACGATGCCGATCAGCATCAGCATGCCGATCATGGCCGGTACGCCCATCGGGGTGCCGGTGGCGATCAGGAGGCCGATCGCGCCGGTGGCGGCGAACGGGATGGAGACGAGCAGGATCAGCGGCTGGATCAGGGACCGGAAGGTGCCCACCAGCAGCATGAACACGATCGCGATCGCTGCCACCATCGCCAGGCCCAGGTTGACGAACGCCTCGTCCTGGTCCTCGGAGACACCGCCGATCGACGCCGTGGCGCCGTCCGGGAGGTTCAGCGCGTTGATCTTGGACTGGAGCTGGGTGCTGACCGCGCCGGTGTTGTCGCCGGTCGGCTTCGCGGTGATGGTGGCGGCGCGCTGGCCGTCGATGCGGGTCATGGAGACCGGGCCGTCGACCAACTTGACGGTGGCGATGTCGCCGAGCTTCACCGCGCCGCCCAGCCGCAGGTTCTGAAGCTGCTTCAGGGTCGTGGCGGGCTTCGCCGAGCGGATGACGACGTCGCGCTCGGTGTCGTCCAGGACGGCCTTGGCCGTCGGGGTACCGCGAACGGCCTGGGCGACGACGGCGCCGAGGGTCTGGTCGTTGAAGCCGGCCGCGGCGGCCTTGTCGTTGGCCTTCACCGAGATGCGCGGGACGCTCTGCGACAGGTCGCTCGTGACGTCCGTGACGTCGTCGAGCGAGGCGACCGCCTTGCGGACCTCCTCGGAGGCCGTGCGCAGGGCGTCGGCGTCGGCGGACTTCACGACCACGCTGAGGTCCTGGGCGCCGAAGCCGTCACCGGCGGTGAGGGTGGTCGTGCCGATGCCCTTGAGCCCGGCCAGGCCCTTCTCGATGTCGTCCTGGACGTCCTCGGCCGACGCCGAGTCGTCCAGCATCACCTGGTAGGACGCCTGGTTGGTGTCCGTGCCGCCGCCGAAGGCCGCCATGAAGCCGGACGAGCCGATGGTGACCTGGTAGTCCTTCACACCCTTGGTGCCGGCGAGCAGCCGCTCGACCTTCTTCGCCTGGGCGTCGGTGGCGGAGAGGCTGGTGCCGGGCTTCAGCTCCTGCTTGACGGTGAGGACCTCGACCTCGCCCTGGTCGAAGAAGTTCGTCTTCAGCAGCGGTGCCATGCCGAACGTGCCGACCAGGACGACGATCGCGATGGCCACGCTGGTGAGGCGCCGGCGGGTCGCGAAGCGCAGGACCGGGACGTAGATGCGCTGCAGGCGGCTCTTCGCCTCCTTCTCCTCGGCGATCCGGCGGGCCTCGTCCGCGTCCTCGGGAGTGCCCTTCGGGGGCCGCAGGAACCAGTACGACAGGACCGGTACGACCGTCAGGGAGACGAGAAGGGATGCCAGCAGCGCGGCCGTGACGGTCAGGCTGAACGAGCCGAACAGCTCGCCCACCATGCCGCCGACCAGGCCGATCGGCAGGAACACCGCGACCGTGGTGAGCGTCGAGGACGTCACCGCGCCGGCGACCTCGCGGACGGCGTTGAGGATGGCCGAGTGGCGCTCCTCGCCGTAGCCGAGGTGGCGCTTGATGTTCTCCAGGACCACGATCGAGTCGTCGACGACCCGGCCGATGGCGATGGTCAGGGCGCCCAGTGTGAGGACGTTCAGCGACAGGTCGCGCGTCCACAGCACGATCAGGGCGAGGACCACGGACAGCGGGATGGACACCGCGGTCACGAGGGTCGAGCGGATCGAGGCCAGGAAGACCAGGATCACCAGGACCGCGAAGAGCAGACCGAGCGCGCCCTCGGTGGTGAGGCCCTTGATGGACTTGGACACGGCCGGGCCCTGGTCGCTGACGACCGTGAGGTTCGCGCCGGAACCGAGGTCCTTGCGGAGGTCGGGGAGCTTGTCCTGGACGGCGTCGGAGATGGCGACCGCGCTGCCGTCGCGGTCCATCGTCACGGCGACGGAGAGGCTGGGCTTGCCGTCGGTGCGGGTGAGGGAGTCGGCCGTGGCCTCCTGCTGCTTCACCGTGGCGACGTCGCCGAGGCGCACCGGCTTGCCCTTGCCGGACTCGCCCGTGACCATCAGGTCTTGGATCTGCTTCAGCGAGGTGAAGCCGCCGCCGACCTGGACGGTGCGGTTGGCACCGCCCTCGTCGAAGGAGCCGGCCGGGACGGTCGCGCCGCCCGCCTGGAGCGCCTCGGAGAGGGACTGCGAGGTCAGGCCCGCCTTGGCGAGCTCGGCGCCGTCGGGCGTGACGGTGACCTGGACGTCGCGGACCCCGTCGACGGTGACCTGGCCGACGCCGTCGATGCTCTTCAGGTCCGGCACGACGGTCTTGTCGAGCTGGTCGGCCAGGGCCTGCTGGTCGCGGCCGGAGGTGACGGCCAGGACGACGGTCGGGATGTCGTCCGTGGAACCGGCGACGACCTGCGGGTCGACGGCGTCCGGGAGCTGGGCGCGGGCCCGGTTGACGGCCTGCTGGACGTCGGCGACCAGCTGCTTGGTGTCGTTGCCGTAGTCGAAGGACGCCATGATCAAGGCGTTGCCCTCGCTGGCGGTGGAGGTGACGCCGCTGATGCCGTCGACGCCTTCGAGGGTGTCCTCGATGGGTTCGACGACCTGCTTCTCGACCACGTCCGGTGACGCGCCCTGGTACGGCGCCAGCACGGACACCATGGGCAGTTCGATGGTGGGCAGCAGCTGCTGCTTGAGCTGGGGTATCGCGATCGCCCCGAAGACGAGCGCGATGATCGACATCAGCCCTATCAGGGCCCGTTGCGCGAGGCTGAATCTCGACAGCCAGGACATGGGTGAGGGTCTCTCTTCTGTTTAGCGGCAGAAGCGGCAGCGAGCGCGCAGATGAGCGCCCGCCCCTACACCCTGCGCCATCCGGGAACGGGGTTCCGTAGGCCCCAGGTCCCGTTCCTTATGCGGCGCATACTCCCGGCGCAGTACACCCGGGTTGAACTCACTCCACCCGTGGACGGACCAGGCCGGACTCGTACGCGGTGACCACGAGCTGGGCGCGGTCCCGGGCGCCCAGTTTGGCCATGGCGCGGTTGACGTGCGTCTTCACCGTCAGCGGGCTGACTTCGAGGCGCTCGGCGATCTCGTCGTTGGAGTGCCCGCCGGCGACCTGGACCAGCACCTCGCGCTCCCGGACGGTCAGCGAGTCGAGCCGTTCACCGCGGGCCGGGTCGCGGTCGCCGTCGGCGGGGTCCTCCGTGGCGAGGAACCGGGCGATCAGGCCCGTGGTGGCCGCCGGGGAGAGCAGGGCCTGGCCGCCGGCCGCGATGCGGATGGCGTTCAGCAGTTCCTCGGGCTCGGAGCCCTTGCCGAGGAAGCCGGAGGCCCCGGCGCGCAGCGACTGCACGACGTAGTCGTCGACCTCGAACGTCGTCAGGATGACCACCCGGACGTCGGCGAGGCCGGGGTCGGCGCTGATCATGCGGGTCGCGGCGAGACCGTCGGTGCCGGGCATGCGAATGTCCATGAGCACGACGTCAGCGTGCTGTTCCCTGGCCAGCCGGACCGCTTCGGCGCCGTCGGAGGCCTCGCCGACCACCTCCATGTCGGGCTCGGAGTCGACGAGCACGCGAAAGGCGCTGCGGAGCAGGGCCTGGTCGTCGGCGAGCAGGACACGGATGGTCATGCGGGGTCCTCCCCGGTCGGTGTGCGGTTCTTGAGCGGCAGGATCGCATGGACGCGGAAGCCGCCGCCGTAGCGGGGACCGGTGGTGAGGGTGCCGCGCAGGGCGCTGACGCGCTCGCGCATGCCGAGCAGTCCGTGGCCGCCGCCGCTGTCCTGGGTCTCGTGCTCGCCGCCGCCGTCGTCGAGCACGGTGATCTCGATGTTCGGTCCCACGTGTACGACGCTGACCTCCGCCTTGGCGTGGGGCCCGGCGTGCTTCTGCACGTTGGTGAGGGCTTCCTGGATGATCCGGTACGCGGCCAGGTCGACGGCCGCGGGCAGGGTGGTGCCCTGGTCGGCGCGGGCGACCTCGATGTGCAGGCCGGCGCTGCGGAAGGTGCCGGTGAGTTCGTCGAGACGGTCCAGGCCCGGGGCGGGTTCGGTGGGGGCCTCCGGGTCTCCGGACTGCCGGAGCAGCCCGACCGTGGCGCGCAGTTCGTTGAGCGCGGAGCGGCTGGCCTCGCGGACGTGCGCGAGAGCCTCCTTGGCCTGGTCGGGGCGCTTGTCCATGACGTGGGCGGCGACACCGGCCTGCACGTTGACCAGGGCGATGTGGTGGGCGACGACGTCGTGCAGGTCCCGGGCGATGCGCAGGCGTTCCTCGGCGACCCGGCGGCGGGCCTCCTCCTCGCGGGTGCGCTCGGCCCGTTCGGCGCGCTCCCGGATGGCCTGGACGAAGGCGCGGCGGCTGCGGACGGCGTCGCCGGCGGTGGCGCCGATGCCGGTCCAGGCGAAGATCGCGAGGTTCTCCTGGGCGTACCAGGGCAGGGAGCCCGCCGACATGGCGGCGCCGGTCAGCACGGTCATGGTGAGCAGGCCGACGCGCCAGGTGGTGGGGCGGTCGGTGGTGGAGGCGACGGTGTAGAGGGCGACGACGGCGGACATGGCCACGGGGGCGCGGGGGTCTCCGGTGACGGACTCGAGCACGGAGACCGTGCCGGTCAGGGCGAGGACCGTCATCGGGGCGCGGCGGCGGAAGACCAGGGCGGCGGCGCCGAGGGCGATGAGGACGAGGCTGAGGGAATCGGGAGTGCGCAGGGCCCAGCTCACGCTGTCCCGGTGCCGGGGCTCCACGAAGGAGCCGGCGACCATGCAGAGGAGGACGGCGGCGGCCAGGAGGGCGTCCACCGCCAGGGGATGCGCCTTGGCCTGACAGCGGGCCCGCGCGATGGTGCTCACGGCTGTTTACGGTAGCTGGGCCGGCTGTGCCTGTGTGAGGTGCTCGGCGTCAGGCCTGAGGTCGGGTGGGTCCGCAACCCGGCGGTGCGGGGTGCCGCTGCGCCCACCCGTGCCGCCCTTGGCGGCACGCATGCCCGCAGCGAGGTCAACCGGGGATCAATCCGTCGTCGCTCAGGAGCTCCCTGACTTCCTCCAGCGTGGCGTCCGGAGACGGCAGGATCAGCTCCGACGGCTCCAGGGAGTCGTCCGGGAGGGGGTCCCCCAGGTCGCGGACCCGGGCCAGGAGGGCCTGGAGGGTGCGGCGGAAGCCGGGGCCGTCGCCGTTCTCCATTTCCGCCAGGAGTTCGTCGTCCAGCTTGTTCAGCTCGGCGAGGTGGCCGTCGGCCAGGCTCACCTGGCCCTCCCCCATGATCCGTACGATCATGTCGCCCTCCTAGGCGTGGACCCCTACTGCTTGTCGAAGCGCGGAGTGTCCTGCGGCTGCTGCTGGGACTGCTGCCGGTCCGTACCGCCTTCGAGGGCCTGCTGCCCGCTGCCCGAGCCTCCGGCCAGTTCGGCCTTCATGCGCTGCAGTTCCAGCTCTACATCCGTACCACCGGAGAGCCGGTCCAGCTCGGCCTGGATGTCGTCCTTGTGCATGCCGGACTGATCGTCCAGGGCGCCGGAGGCGAGCAGCTCGTCGATCGCGCCGGCGCGGGCCTGGAGCTGCGCCGTCTTGTCCTCGGCGCGCTGGATCGCCAGGCCGACGTCGCCCATCTCCTCGGAGATGCCGGAGAAGGCCTCTCCGATCCGGGTCTGCGCCTGGGCCGCGGTGTACGTCGCCTTGATCGTCTCCTTCTTCGTGCGGAAGGCGTCGACCTTGGCCTGGAGCCGCTGGGCCGCGAGGGTGAGCTTCTCCTCCTCGCCCTGGAGCGTCGCGTGCTGGGTCTCCAGGTCCGTCACCTGCTGCTGGAGGGCGGCCCGGCGGGAGAGCGCTTCGCGGGCCAGGTCCTCACGGCCCAGCGCGAGCGCCTTGCGGCCCTGGTCCTCCAGCTTGCCGGACTGCGACTGCAGCTGGTTCAGCTGGAGCTCCAGGCGCTTGCGGGAGGTCGCCACGTCGGCGACGCCACGGCGGACCTTCTGCAGCAGCTCCAGCTGTTTCTGGTACGAGTAATCGAGGGTCTCGCGCGGGTCCTCGGCCCGGTCAAGGGCCTTGTTCGCCTTCGCGCGGAAGATCATCCCCATACGCTTCATGACACCGCTCATGGGCTTCGCGCGCCCCCTTCTGACCGACTCCGGCAGCTGCTCCTGCGACAGAACCCACAGTACGGGCCCTGCATCCATTACCGCACTGTTCGGGGACGGATGCGCTCATCCCCAAGGACGACTGCGTGCGCTCCCGCTCCGGCGTAGGGAGTAGGTGGTCCCCGGGGTTACCGGAGCCGTACACCCCGGGAACATCCGGAGGCGTACACAACGTCCCCTCTGTCCCCTTACTGACGACTGGTGTTGCCGGATCGTTCCCCACCGGGCTGTGGTCCATGCCCGGAAGCCCTTACCCTTGGGTTTTGTGTTCCGTAGCCGTGCGAAGGATGAGAAGGCCCAGGACGCCGACAAGGCGCCGGTGACCGACTCCAGTCAGCCCCGTCACCCCGAGGCCCCCAAGGGCCGCCCCACGCCCAAGCGCAGCCAGGCCCAGTCCTCGCGCCGCAGCGTGGCCAACACGTCGACGACGCGCAAGGAGGCCTCCAAGCGACAGCGCGAGGAGCGCCGTGCCGCGATGGAGCGGCAGCGCCAGGCGCTGGCGAGCGGCGACGAGCGGTATCTGCCCGCGCGTGACAAGGGACCGGTCCGCCGGTTCGCGCGCGATTTCGTCGACTCCCGGTTCAACATCGCGGAGTTCTTCCTGCCGATGGCCGTGGTCATCCTCGTGCTGAGCATGGTGCGGGTGGGCGCGCTGCAGAACATCGCGCTGCTGCTGTGGCTCGTGGTGATCGTGCTGATCGTGCTCGACTCGTTCGTCACGGCCTTCCGTCTGAAGAAGCAGCTCAGCGAGCGCTTCGCGGGTGAGAACAAGCGCGGCGCCGTCGCCTACGCCCTGATGCGCTCCCTCCAGATGCGCCGGCTCCGGCTACCGAAGCCGCAGGTCAAGCGCGGAGAGCGGCCCTGACCACGACGCCGTTCTCCGGGGGTGCGGCGGATGCCTGGCTGGACAAGCTGGGCGGGCTGCGCGATGTCGTCCGGCAGGAGCTGGTGACCCGCCAGCTGGACGAGCAGATAGTCGGTCGGTTCCCGGTCGGGAAGCGGCTGCGGGTGCTCGACGTGGGGATGGGTCAGGGCACGCAGGCGCTGCGGCTGGCCCGGGCCGGGCACCAGGTGACCGGTCTGGAGCAGGACGCGAAGATGGTCGCCGTGGCCCGGGAGTCCCTCGCCGGGGAACCGGAGGGCATCCGGGAGCGGATGCGGATCATCGAGGGCGACGGCCGGGACACCGGCGTGCACTTCCTGCCGGGCAGTTTCGACGTGGTGCTGTGCCACGGCGTCCTGATGTACGTCGAGGAGCCCGACCCGCTGCTGGCGGGCCTGGCCCGGATGCTCGCGCCCGGCGGGCTGCTGTCCCTGCTCGTGCGCAACGGGGACGCGCTCGCGCTACGGCCGGGGCTGTCCGGCGACTGGGCGGGCGCGCTGGCCGCGTTCGACACGACGGCTTATCGCAACCGGCTGGGCCTGGACGTGCGGGCCGACCGGCTCAAGGACCTGACGTCGACGCTCGCGGGGATCGGGGCGCCGCTGCACGCCTGGTACGGGGTGCGGGTGTTCACCGACACGGCGGCGGACGGCGCGGAGGTCCCGGCCGGCGTGGAGACGCTGCTCGCGGTGGAGGAGAAGGCCGGGCGGACGGATCCGTACCGCGGGGTGGCCGCGCTGCTGCACCTGTGCGGCGTGCGCGGCTGACCCTCGAAGGGGGCTGGGCGGGGGCCGTCGGCCCCCGCCCCCGGGCTCACGCCTCGGCCGCGTCCAGACTCATCGGCCCGTAGATCTGCGTGGCCTCCTCGAACAGCCGCACCTGATCGGCACCGCCCTCCCGCAGGGCCTTCCAGTGCTCCCCGATCCAGGACTCGGCGTCCCCCTGGGTGGGGAACTCCTCCGGCGGCACCGCGGGCTGGACCTCCGTCCCGTCGGTCTTCTCGAACCGCCACGTCCATGCCGCCATGTACGCCTCCCATGTGTGTGAGCACACTGCACAGCAAAAGCCGGATCTTGGTCCGGCTCCCGTCCAGAGCCTATGCGCTCCGCTGGGTGGGGCGGGATATGTGGTCAGGTGTGCGGGTGATTGAGCGCGTGCGGGTCGTTGTGGGCGGATCGCGCCCGCGCGGCGGAGCCGCATATCGATACGGCCCGCGCCCCTTCGGGGCGTCTTCATCACGCGTGTCCCATGCGCACGGGTGAGAATCGGTGCGTGGAACTGACTCTGCTTGGCACCGGCGCGCCCTCCGGACTCCCCCGACCCGACTGTCCCTGCGCGGCCTGTGCGGCCGCCCTCGGCCCCGACGCGCGGGCGGCCACCGCGCTGCTCCTGGACGGGGCGCTGCTGCTCGACCTGACACCGGGCGCGGCGTTCGCGGCGGCCCGGGCGGGCCGTTCCCTGACCGGCGTACGGCAGGTGCTGCTGTCGCATCCGCACGACGGGCCGGCGGTGGAGGTGCCCGCGGGGCTGCCGCAGCCCGGACGGGTGCCGGACGGGCGGGAGTTGACGCTGCTGACGGGGCATCGGGTGCGGGCGGTTGCGCTGGACGCGCCGGGCACGGGGTACGCGGTGACCGGGCCGGAGGGGCAGCGGCTGCTGTATCTGCCGCCGGGCGGGGCGCCCGCGGGCCTGGAGGAGCCGGCCGAGTCGTACGACATGGTCCTCGCGGACGTCGTGGGGCGGCCGGACTCGCTGGCGAAGCTGCGGGCGGTGGGGGCGGCCGGGCCGACGACCGATGTGGTGGCCGTCCACCTGGACCACGACCTGCCGCCCGGCCCGGAGCTCGGGCGGCGGCTCGCGGCGGCCGGGGCGCGGGCCGTGCCGGACGGGGTGACGCTGGTGGTGGGGGCGTACGAGGACGTGCCGGACGTGCCGCGGCGGACGCTGGTGCTGGGCGGGGCGCGGTCGGGTAAGTCGGTGGAGGCGGAGCGGAGGCTGGAGGCCTTCCCGGACGTGCTGTACGTGGCGACGGGCGGGTCGCGCAACGGGGACACGGAGTGGTCCTCGCGGGTGGCGACGCACCGGGAGCGGCGGCCGGGGTCGTGGCAGACGGTCGAGACCTGCGATCTGGTGCCGTTGCTGGAGGCGGAGGGGCCGCCCCTGCTCATCGACTGTCTGTCGTTGTGGCTGACCGACGCGATGGATTCCGCCGGGGCGTGGGACGACGCGGTGTGGGCGGAGCGGGGGGAGAAGGTGCTGCGGGAGCGGGTGCGAGAGCTCACGGAGGCGGTGCGGGTCACCCGGCGGACCGTGGTGGCCGTGTCGAACGAGGTGGGGTCGGGGATCGTGCCGTCGACGGCGTCGGGGCGGCGCTACCGGGATGAACTCGGGCGGCTGAACGCGGGGTTCGCACACGAGTGCGAGCATGTGCTGCTGGTGATGGCGGGGCAGGCCGTGGTGCTGCGGGGCTGACCGGGACCCCGCGGCACCTTCTCTCGGCCTGCCGGCTTACGGAGCCTTGCGGGCGATCACCCGGTAGGTGTTCGCGAAACGCGTGCGGCGGGTCACCGGGGCGATCAGGTGGTCCGCCAGCGCCGCCAGGGCCACCAGGGGGATGCCGGCGCGGAGCAGGGCCGTGCGGGTGTGCCGCTGGGCGGGGGGCGGGGGGATCGCCCGCCAGGGGGTGTCCGGGGCCGGCAGGGCGTGGGAGAGGGCCAGGGACGTGGCACCCGCGAGGTCGTGGGGGACGTGGACCGGCCGGTGGTCGAGCGTCAGGATCGTGCAGCCGGCCGACTCCAGTTCCGCGCGGACGTTCTGCGGGGGCAGCAGGTGGAGGTGGCGCGGCTGGTCATAGGGGAGCCACCAGCGGCCCAGCAGCGCCGCGAAGACGCTGCGGGGGCTCAGGGTCTCGATGAGCAGGTGGCCGCCCGGGCGCAGGACGCAGAGGGCGGCCCGGAGTTCCGCCCGGGGGTCGGGTGTGCCCTCCAGGTGGTGGAGCATGCTGACCACGTCGTAACGGGCGCGCAGGGGGGTGGCGATCCGGGGGTCCGTCAGGCGGCCGACGTGGGCCTCCTCGACGCGGTCGGCCGTGCGGGCGCGGACCACGCGCGGGGTGGGGTCCAGGCCGTCGAAGGCGGTGTACGGGAAGAACCGCCGGGCCGTGGCGGGGAAGCGGGCGTGGCCCGTCCCGACGTCGAGCCAGCTCTCCGGTTCGCCGCAGCGCAGCATCGCGCGGGCGGCCGAGCGGTGGCGGCGCGGGCTGCCGCGCAGGGCGAGGAGGCCGTCGCTCGCCGGGTCCCGGGGCGCCCCGCGCACGGTCCGGTGGTAGAGGGCCAGGCCCTCCACCGTGAGGCGGGGGTTCTGGAAAGTGTGGCCGCAGTCCCGGCACGCGTCGACGGTGAAGCCGCCCGGCTTGTACTGCCGCAGGTCACCGGTGCGCAGCCGGTTCCGCAGCCGGGCGGAGCCGCACCAGGGGCAGTCCTCCCGGCGCGGTTCGTGCACCCGGACGGTCGCCTGGGGGGCGGGGAGTGCTGAGGAGGCGGGATGTGCGGGCATGGGCGGCTCCCGGGCGCGACGGCGTACGGCAAGGGACGTACGGCGGGGACGTCGCACGCACCACGTACGACAATCCGCTGCAAAACGGAACGTATGGGATGCCGATCTTGGGTGCAACGACGTCGCCGTGACGAGGTGGTCACGTGGCGCCCTGCTGTTCGACCAGGGCCGGTACTGTTCGGCGAATGAGCTCGCTTAATCTCGACGACTTCACCGATCTGATCGAGCGTCCGGACGGCGGGATCCGCCGTGACGCCGAGGCGCGCCGGGAGCGACAGATCGTGCCGCCAGGATCGCTGGGCCGCCTCGACGAACTGGGTGAGTGGCTGGCGGCGGCGCAGTCCGCCGTGCCGGTCCGGCCGGTCGAACGACCGCGGGTGGTGCTCTTCGCCGGTGACCACGGCGTCGCCGAGCTGGGCGTCTCGGCCCGGCCTGCGGGCAGTGCCGGGGAGTCGGTGCGCGAGGTGCTGGAGGGCGGCCGGCCCGTGTCGGTGCTGGCGCGGCGGCTGGGCGTGCCGGTTCGGATCGTCGACATGGCCCTGGACTGCGACCCCGAGACCCTGCCCGAGGACGTCGTACGGCACCGGGTGCGGCGCGGCAGCGGGCGGATCGACATCGAGGACGCGCTGACCCTTCAGGAGGCCGAGGCGGCGTTCCGGGCCGGGGTCGCGGTGGCCGACGAGGAGGCGGACTCGGGCACGGACCTGGTGGTGCTCGGCGATGTGAGCGTCGGCGGGACCACGGTGGCGGGCGTGCTGGTCGCGGCGCTGTGCGGGGTCGACGCGTCGGTCGTCACCGGGCGCGGCGGGCTGGCGATCGACGACCTGGCGTGGATGCGCAAGTGCGCGGCGATCCGCGACGCGCTGCGCCGGGCCCGGCCGGTGCTCGGGGACCAGTTGCAGTTGCTGGCGGCGGTGGGCGGGGCCGACTTCGCCGCGATGACGGGTTTCCTGCTGCAGAGCGCGGTGCGCAAGCTGCCGGTGGTGCTCGACGGGGTCGTGACGGCCGCGTGCGCGCTGGTCGGGCAGCGGATCGCGTTCCGGGCGCCGGACTGGTGGCTGGCCGCGCACGACAGCGGGGAGCCCGGGCAGGCGAAGGCGCTGGACCGGATGGCCCTGGAGCCGCTGCTGACCCACGGGGTGACCGTCGGAGAGGGTGCGGGCGGTCTGCTGGCGCTGCCGCTCGTGCAGGCCGCGGCCGCGCTGGCGGCGGAGCTGCCCGAGAAGCCGAAGGAGTCCGAGGAGCCGGCCGGGCCGGAGGCCTCCGAGGCGCCCGCCGAGCAGTAACACCCCGAGATCCAGGTCACTCACGCCTGGCTCAACTTCGTCCCGTTCCGGTCGGTCTTGGTACGTGGTGTCGGTTTGACTGAGTCGCAGACACCCTCAGACATCGCCACGCACGGACGAGGACGACCGCCGGATGACCACGCTCGCCCGTTGGGCCCGCGCCGAATGGGGTGCGCTGTACGTCGCGGTGCGCGGGCCGCTGGCCGAACGGCGGTGGCGGGCCGTGCCGATGGCGGTCGCGGCCGTGTGCCTCACGGCCGCGCTGCACTTCGCGCACCACCAGGCGTGGGGCCATCAGTTCGTGCAGAGCGTCGGCGGGGTGCGGGCCGCGGACCCGTTGTGGCAGGCGCTGCTGCGGACACCGCTGTCGCTGTTCGTGCCCGCGCTGGATCTGCCGGTGTGGGGCTCGCTCGCGCAGATCCTGCTGGTGTTCGCCATCGCGGAGCTGTGCATGGGCCGGCGGCGGGCCCTCGTCATCGCCTATGTCGCCACGCTCGCGGGCACGCTGTACGCGCGCCTGGGCATCCGGCTCGGCCCGGACTCCCCGCTGGGTCTGCCCGCCTCGGACCGGTGGGTGGTGGACACCGGGCCGTCGGCGGCGGTGGTGGGGCTGGCCGTGTACCTCGGGTGGCACTACCGCGCGTACGTCACGGCCTCGGCGGTGATCGTGGCGATGGTGGTCGAAGTGATGCTGAAGGAGAACCTCGCGGGCAAGGAGCACCTCGCGGCGATCGTGGCGGTGCTGGTGCTGTGCGCGGTCGGCGAGCTGCGTCAGCGGCGTTCGAGGGAACGGGCCGGCTCGGAGTCCGGTGCGCCGCCGATCCAGTCCTGAAAAGTGCGCCGGGGGCCCACCCAGCGGCGGTCGTGATGGTAGGCGCGCAGGCCGGACTTGGCCCGGGCGCGGGGGCGGTTCCGGTAGAACCGCTTGGCCCACGGGGAGGTGGGGCGGGCCAGCCGTACGGCGCCGATCAGGGCGACGAGGGGGACGATCACGCCCAGGACGGCGATGCGGACCTTCCCCTTGAACAGGGCGACGAGGGCGAACGCGAAGTTCACGAGGACGTTCGCGAGGACGGCGGCGCGGTTCTGCTGCTGGTCCTCGTTGAGGTCGTTGACGCCCAGCGGCGAGAAGCCGATCAGGAGCAGGCCGACGAGGGAGGCGGTGAGGACGACCATCTCCACGCTCTTGCGTCCGTCCGGGGTCCAGTAGACGTCGGCGAGGTGCAGGACCAGGGCGAACTCGTCCATGACGAGGCCCGCGCCGATGCCGAAGATCACTGCGGCCAGCGCCGAGCCGAAGCCGTACTGGCCGCCGGCGACCGCGCCGAAGCCGCCGATGATCGTCAGGATGACGCCGGGGACCACGTGGTGGACGTGGACACCGCCGCTGCCGCTGATGTTGCGGAAGGGGCCCTTGCCCGCCCGGATGAGACGGGTGATGCCCCGGGTGATCAGGAAGGTCAGCACGAAGGAGACGAGAGCGAGAAGCAACGGCAGTTTGCCGGGTTCCATGATGTTCCGCTCGAACCATCCCATATGGGCACTTTATCCTCGGCCGCCGGGCCCGCTCTCCTGACCGGCCGGTAGCCTGCGCCGGTGCCCAGATCCTCGCCCCTCGACGCCCTCCGCTTCGCCTTCGGCACCCTCACGGTGATCCCGGTCCGGGTGACCCGGTGGGACAGAGAGGCCGCACGCGGCGGCATGCTGTGCGCTCCGCTGGCCGGGCTCGTGGTCGGTGCCGCCGCCGCCCTGCTCGGGCTGGTGCTGCTGTTCCTCGGTGCGGGCGCCCCGCTGGCCGCCGTGGCGACTGTCGCCGTGCCGGCCGCCCTCACCCGGGGACTGCATCTCGACGGGCTCGCGGACACCGCCGACGGGCTGGGCAGCGGCAAGCCCGCCGAGGACGCGCTGCGGATCATGAAGCAGTCGGACATCGGGCCGTTCGGGGTCATCACCCTCGTTCTCACCCTGCTCGCGCAGATCGCCGCGCTCGCCCAGGCGTACGACGCCTCCTGGGCCCGGGGCGCCTGCGCCGCCGTCGTCTCCGCGACCCTCGCCCGGCTGGCCCTGACCCTGGCGGCCCGGGCCGGGGTGCCGGCGGCGCGCCCGGAGGGGCTGGGGGCGGCGGTCGCGGGTGTGGTGCCGCCGCGGGGGGCGGTGGCCGCCGCCGTGGCCGTCGCAGGGGCCGCTACGGCGGCCGGTGCCCTCCTCGGGCCGTACGACATGGTCCGGAGCGTGCTCGCGGTCGTCCTCTCCCTGGCCGCCGCCGAGGCGCTGCTGCGGCACTGCACGCGCCGCTTCGGCGGGGTCACGGGCGATGTCTTCGGCGGTCTGGCGGAGACGGCGGCGACCACCGCGCTGGTCGTTCTGTCACTGGGTTGAAACGATCTTCTCGTCCCTCTCCTGCACGGGCCGCTCAACCGCTAGCTTCCTGCCCCGACACACAAGTGATCGGGGGACGTTCATGCCGAAGCTGCGCCGCGTCATGGCCTGGCTCGTTGATTTCGCGCTGGTGGCGGCGCTGGCCTCGGCGCTCGCCGTGCTCACCTTCCACCGGGTCTCCGCGCTCGTCACCGACGTGCCCGAGCTGGCCACCCGCGGCGGTTTCGACCTGCTGACCTCGCGCGGTGACGTGGTCGTCGCCTCCCAGGACCTGGGGCTGACGCTGTGGAACAAGTCGGTGCTGTACGTCGAGCAGGCCTTCGGGCTGCTGGTGCTGACGGTGTTCCTCTACCAGTGGGCGTGCCTGGCCCTGGCCGGGCGCACGGTCGGCAAGGCGCTGACCGGGCTGAAGGTCACCCCGAACCTCCCGCGCAGGGTCAGGGCGGCACGGCGGGCCGCGGTCACCACCGCCGCGGACGTCGCCGTGTACGCCGTGGCGTGCGTGCTGCTGGTCGAGGGCCAGGTCGTGCTGTCGGTGCTGGTGTGGGCGGTCGCGGTGGTGCTGTTCCTGCTGAACGCGCTGCCGGTCCTCTCCCCCGGCCGCCGGTCCCTCGCCGACCGGATCGCGGGCACCGCGGTCACGGGGATCGGGCTCAGCAGTCCCGTCGCCACGCCCCTAGTTCGTACTTCTTGAGCAGCGAACTCAGCTTCAGCCGACGGGAGTCGGCGCAGAAGCGGCCGGTGGGGACCTCGTACTCGACGTGGAAGACGGCCTTGCCGGCCTCGACGAACGGCTTGAGAGCCGCGCACTCGCCGTACTGGGCGCACTGCTCGTTGACCGCGAAGTCGAAGTCCCCGACCAGTTCCGGGATCTGGTCCAGGTCGTTCTTCAGGCCGACGGCCAGGCCCCGGTCGTGGGCCAGCCGGGCGATGAGGCGGTTGTAGCGCAGCTGATCGGTGGCCGTGAGCGGGAAGCCCGTGTCGTTGCGGTAGCCGTCCATGTTGTCCGGCTCCACCGCGTCGAAGCCCTTGTCGCGGCACATGTCGATCCGGGCCGCCATGAGCGGCTCCAGGACGTCGGTGCGGCGGATGTCGAGCCAGCGCTCGCCCTTCCAGCCGTTGCCGCGGCCCAGCACCTCCTCGGGGAACTTCCCCGCGTCCGGGCGGAACTCCTCCCAGGCGCCGGTGGAGAGGTAGCAGATGACCTTGCGGTCCTCGCGGTGCAGCCGGGCGACCGTGTCCTCGGAGTGGTCGAAGCCGTCGATGTCGTAGACCGGCACGTCGACGGAGGTGTCGAGGCGCCCGCTGAGCTGCCACTGCCAGGCGGTGCCGGGCCGGGGCTGCCAGCGGGGGCCGGGCTTGTCGTCGGGGGCCTGAGTGCAGCCCGCGAGCAGCAGGACGAGCAGGGCGGCGAGCAACAGCGGGCGTCTCACAGAAGGTTCTCCAGGGTGTACGGCAGGGTGCCCCAAGGATGATCTCCGGTGCCGGGCACCGCGCAGTGCACCGCCGCGCCCCGCGCCCGGGCCAGGCCCTCCGGGTCGGCGCCGGGCGGCACGCCGTGGACGAGGTGGCACAGCCGTACGTCCGGGCCGCCGGGGCGGGGCTGCGGGGGCAGCGCGCGGTACGAGGCCCAGGTGCCCTCGAAGGTGACCAGGACGTCGGCGATGCGGGCGTAGCAGGGGTGCGGTGAAGTGCCGTGGTTGAGGACGAGGGTGGCGCAGCCGACGCCCCAGGCCGCGACCGCCAGCTTCTGGTAGTGCTCGAACCCCTCGGGGCCGGACGGGACCTGGTCGAGGAAGGCGCCGTCGGTGCCGTACCAGTCGCGGTGCCGAGTGAGGTCGCGTACGACGTCGGTGGCGGCGCGGCGGCCGTAGTCGGTGTCGGCGTACCCGAGGACCCTCACCCCCGCGGCCCGCAGCCGGGCGGCGACCTCGGCGAACGCCGGGTCGGGGCGGTCGCCGGGGCCGCTGGCCGGGTTGAGGACGACCCCGTAGAGGCGGGGCGCCGCCGCGACGATCGCGTCCCATTCGGCGGGGCGGGCGGACGGGTGCTCGTAGTACGGGACCAGGAGAGTACTCATCGGTGGGCGGTTGCCCTTCCCAGCAGGGCGCACACCAGGGCGGCTTGGGCGGCGGCTGCCGTGCCGTACACGGCCGCTCCCGCCATGTGCGGATCGCCGGTGCGGGTGACGAGGAGCAGGGTCTGGACGAGGGCCGCGGCGCAGCACACCGCCGTCGCGCCGGTCACCGCCCCGAACGACTGGAGCAGCAGGCCCGTCCACAGGACCACGCCCAGCAGGAGCAGCCCGGCCAGCCGGACCCCGCCCGGGACCGGGGCGTGCGGCCACAGGGCGGAGGCGGCGAGGCCCAGGGCGAGGAGGGCGGCGAGATAGGCGGACAGGCACTGGACGACCGTCAGGACGGTGGTCCGCCGGAAGTCCCGGGCGGTGCCGCTGGAGCGCAGTCCGGCGAGGCTGTCGCTGCGGAAGCGGTACAGCAGCCACTCGGCGGGTCCCATGCTGAGCGTGAGCGCCACGGCGGCGGGCGCGGCGACCGCACCGGTCGTCTCGCCGGCGAGGACGTCGCCGAGCGCCGCGTACAGCACGAGCACACCGGTGGCGAGCCCGAACAGGGCGTACGGCAGGGAGCCCGTGAGCCGGGGGGCGGCGGGGCGGCGGTGGGCGGGGAGGGTGCCGAACGCGCCGAAGGGGAGCAGGGCGACCAGGCCCGCGGTCCAGCCGTGCTCGTCCTTGAGGGCGGGTGCCACCTCGCGCAGTGCGAGCACGGCGACCGCCGCCAGGGAGGCCGGCAGCAGGGCCAGGCTCGCGGTCTCGGGCAGCGGGTCGACGAGGGACAGGACCGCGCCCGCCGCCATCGGTGCGAGGGCGGCCAGCAGGAGCCGTTCGCGGCCCATCACCAGTAGCACGGTCGCCGCGGCCAGATAGCAGGACTGCCCGGCGGCGAAGGCGACCACGGCCGGGGCCGCGCCCCCCGCGCACGACACGGCGACCAGGGAGCCGAGCAGCGCGCCCGCCGGGGCGCCGAGCAGCAGGGCGCGCCGGGCGGCCATCCGGTCGCCGAGCCCCAGCCACGCGTACGCCCGGTGAGCCAGGCCCTGGTTCCAGGTCCAGCCGCACAGGGCGCCGGCGAGGAGCGGGACCGTGCCCGCGGGGAGTCCGAAGTCGCCGGGGCCGGTGAACAGGGGGGCGCCGAGGACGTAGGCGAGGCCGGGCAGCGCGAAGACGACGCCGCGCAGCAGGCAGCCGAGCAGGCCGATCCGCCAAGGGTCGGGGGCCGGGCCATCGGGCTCGGGGTAGCGGCGCTCGACGCGTTCGTAGAGGGTCTCGGCGAGGGCGAAGGAGTTCTTCACGCCGTACCGCTCGCGTATCTGGTCGTCGGAGAGGCCGTCGGACTCCAGCAGGGCGGCTATCTCGTCCGGGTGGACGGCCGCGGCTATGAAGTCCTCCAGGCGGTCGGCGAGTTCGTCCACCGGGTCGGGCCGGGCCCAGCTGGGGGTGCGCTGCCGGGGGATCCCGGGGAGGGTGTCCGGGCGGGAGCCCGGGGGCAGCCAGACGCTTCCGCTCACCAGCCGGCCCCGTCCGTCGCGACGGACGCGTACCAGGGGTCGCGCAGTTCCAGGGTCCAGTCGGCGACGGTCTCCAGCGTCGGCTCGTACACCTCGTCCTCGCCCGCGAGTTCCTTGTAGATGGTGCGGAAGGCGTCCACCGAGCGGCGCAGCGTGAATCGGTCGATGACCCGCTGACGGGACAACTCGCCCAGCTTCAGACGTCGTTGGTCGTCCTTCAGCAGGGTCAGCGCGGCGGCGGCCATCTTCTCCGGCTCGCGCGGGGGCACCACCAGGCCCGTGTCGCCGACGGCCTCGCGCACCCCGCCGACATCGGTGGACACCGTCGTACGGCCGCAGGACATGGCCTCGATGATGGAGAACGGGAAGCCCTCGGAGATCGACGACAGCATGACGAGGTGCCCGGCCGCGTAGGCGCGCCAGACCTCGGTGATGCGGCCTTCGAAGGTCAGGCCGTCGGTGACGCCCAGTTCGGCGGCGAGCTTCTCCAGCCGGGTGCGGTAGGCCTCGCCGCCGGGCGGGACGGGGCCGAACAGCCTGAGCCGGGCCGCCGGGATCTCGGCGCGCACCATCGCGTAGGCGCGGATCAGGGTCTCCAGGTCCTTGATGGGGTCGATCCGGCCGCACCAGGACAGGGTCGGGACGTCGGGTTCGGGGCCGGCGTGCGGGAAGGCGGCCGGGTCGACGCCGTTGTAGACCGTGCGGATCTTGTCGGCGTCGGCGCCGCCGCGCTCCTCCCAGCGGCGGTTGTACTGGTTGCACGGCGTGATCAGGTCGGCGGCCCGGTAGCCGCAGGAGTTCAGCTCACGGTAGAAGCCGAGCATGAACGCCTTCACGGGCCAGCGCTGGGCGTCGCGGCGGTAGCCGAGGTAGCGCTCGCGCAGGTAGATGCCGTGCTCGGTGAGCAGGAACGGCACGCCGTCCAGGTGGCGGGCGGCGAGCGCGGGCAGGGTCGCGAGGCCGCTGCTCACGGCGTGTGCCACGGAGTCCTCGGGTATGCGGACGCCGAGCGGGCGCAGGGCGTGCTCCAGCAGGTCGGTCGCGGTCAGCGCGTCGTGCACGGTCGGGCGGGCGGCGGCCGTCGGCAGATGCGGCATGGTCCAGATCCACATCAGCGACCGCAGCGCCGACTCGGTGCGCAGGGCGGCCGACAGGCGTCCGTCCCGGGCGAGTTCGGCCAGCTCGTTCAGGGACTCACCGAAGTCGGCGTGCGAGCCGGGGTCCAGGAAGGAGAGCAGGAACCGCTCGTAGCTCTCGGAGAAGCGGCGGCGGGCCCTGCCGTACGGGGGTCTGGCGCGGCCGGGGCGCGGGCCCCAGGTCGGTACGGAGGTGTGGCGGCAGACGTTGGGCGGCAGCTCCCAGGTGACGGGTTCACGGCCGCTGCCGGTGAGCGAGACGATGTGGAAGTCGACCTCCGGCATGCCCTTGACGAGCTGGTCGCACCAGGTGCTGACGCCGCCGTGGACGTGCGGGTAGGTGCCTTCCGTGAGCATGGTGACATGACGGCCTGTTCGCCTCATGCGGTGTTTCCCCCTGTATTGCGGATGTTGTGCGGGGAACCGCTGCCCGGATCCCGTGTGCGGGCTCGTGGTGGGCTGGTCGCGCAGTTCCCCGCGCCCCTTCAGGGCAGCTTCAGCGTGAGAGCCGACTGGAGTGCTGCCGGGGTCGTCCAGGCCGAGCGGGCTCCCGCGTAGGCCGTGCCGAAGGCGCTTGTGCCGAGCAGGACTTGCTTCTTCGTGCCCTCCGGGGCGGTCATCGGGATCTGCGTTCCGGACGGGGCGGTGACCGTGACCGTGCCGCCGATCCGGTACGCCGTCACGCGGTTGTCCGCCAGGGCGGTCTGCCAGGCGGCGCGGCGCTGCACCTCGGTGCCGATGGCGCTGTGCCGGGGGTTCTCCAGCGGGGTGCTGTCGGTGAACAGCGCCCGGTAGTCGGCGAGCACCTTCTCCATGACCGGGTAGAGCAACCGGTCCTCGGCCAGGTTGGACTGGTGCGCGTAGTGCGGCCGGGGGTCGCCCGCGAGGACGTGTCCGAGGGCGGTGCGCGCCTCCTGCGGGACGATGTGCTCGGCGTAACCCGTGGCCGGGTCGAGCGGCTCGTCGAGACACGTCGACGTCGGATTGTCCTCGCAGACGCCGCTGCCGCCGTCACCGCGCGAGGTGTAGACCCAGTTGTACTCGTCGGCCATCTCGGCCGCCGTGCCCACGTTGTAGTACACGTTCATCGGGTGGCGCGGGACGGTCAGGGCGTTGCCGACCGGGCGCTGCTCGGGCTCGCGGGAGTTGTCCGAGGCGATCCACTTGACGCCGGTGTCGGCGAGGGCGCCGGCCAGGCCCGGGTTGTCGTTCGGCTGCTGCGGCAGGGTCTTCAGGCCCGAGTGCTCACCGGTGACCAGCTCGGCGCGGTCGACGGGCAGGCCCTTGTTCACGGCCCAGTTGTGGTTGTCCCGGATCTGCGCGGCGATCTCGGCGCGGCTCATGTACTTCGTCGTGCCGTCGGCGTTCTTCGCGCAGCTCCAGGGCACGCTGGAGGTGTCCTGGACGCAGCCGAGGAAGGGGTGCGTGTAGGTGTGGTTGACCCAGCGGTACTGCGCCTTGTCGGCGAGCAGCCGGTCGGTGAGGGCGTCGGCGCCGCCGTGCTCGGTCTTCCACTCCTCGCCGGACCCGGCGTTGAAGACCATGTCCATGGTGAAGCCGTGCTCGCGCTGCCACTGGGCGGCGTAGGCGGCGTCGTCCGCGGTCATGCGGATCGGCGTGGTGCCCTCGCCGTCGCCGCCCGCGCAGTCGAAGTCGCCCGGGGTGCAGTTGCGTGCGGTGTCCCAGCGGCTGTCCGGGGCGAACACGTCGTCGACGTGCACGGCGAAGGAGTTGCGGGTCTGCCCCAGGTGCACGCCCTGGGTGAGCCACTCGACGATGCCGCGGGCCAGCAGCCGGAACTGCTGCTGGTTGTTGTTGTAGGCGAAGGTCACCACGAGTTCGCGGCGGCCGTCGTGGGCGTACTCCCCGACGAGGCTGCCGCGGCCGGTGCCGCCGGGTACGGGGATGTCGACGTAGCTGGTGAAGCCGGTACGGGGCCGGGCGACATAGCCGTAACTCTCCTGCACGGCCGGGGCGTTGTCCTCGAAGCGGAACGCGCCGTCGAGGTAGCCGAACCAGCCCGCCTTCCCGGCCGCGGTGACGGCTGCCTCGCGTCCGTCAAGAGGGCCCGCCCAGCCACCCTCACTGGTGTAGTCGAGGCCGACCTCCGGGTGCGCCCAGGTGTAGGCGTCGACCTGCGGGATGCCGTACGTCCGCTCGTAGGTCTCCAGCACGGTCTGCTCGGCGGAGCCCGCGCCGAACGGCGCCTCGTTGGGCAGGACGACGCCCTGGTACTTGGCGCGGGGCCGGCCGTCGACGGTGTCGCTCAGGAACGACGCTGTGATCTTCGGCCGGCCGGAGTCGTTCAGGTCGATGGTGGTGTACGGGATGCCCGTGCTCTTCAGGTGGGCGGTGACGGCCTTCACGGGGCTGTCGCCGTTGTCCACCACCAGCACCTTCAGATCGATGCGTGGTTCCTCCGCGGCCGCCGCCCCGGGCGCTGTCACCCCGGCCGTGATCATGCCTGCCGCCGTCACCGCGGCGGCCGTGTTTCTCCATCTGCGCGCACGCTGCGCCATGGTTCCTCCCCCAGAAGATCCCAGGAATCCTCTTGCGGTCGAACAGAGGAGGATCCGTGGAAATCATGCAAAGCGGCGAGCAGGGCGCTCACCGGATCGCGACGAGTGTGACTCAGTTCACCGACATGAAGGATCAAGAAATGGCCACTACGCCACCGACAGGTGAACGCCCGCATGAATGAGCGAACCAGGCCACGCGCGTAGTCTCGACGTCGAGTGTTCGCCGCACCGGGGAAGGCCCCGCGGACCCCAGACCCTGAGGTCGGACTAGGGTCGGCTGTCGGGCCCGGTCGACCCACACCGTTCGACCACAGCAACTTCACATCGGAAGCGAGATTTCACCACCGTGACTGCTCTCACTCTCAGCACCGCCGCGGCGTCCGGTCTGCGGGCCGACGCGATCGTGATCGGTGTCGCCAAGGGTGCCAAGGGGCCGGTCGTCGCACCGGGCGCCGAGGCCGTGGACAAGGCGTACGACGGCAGGCTCGCCGGCGTTCTGGAGACTCTCGGCGCATCCGGCGGCGAGGGCGAGGTGACGAAGCTGCCGGCGCCGTCCGGCTTCAAAGCGCCGCTCGTCCTGGCCGTCGGCCTGGGCGCGGTCCCGGAGAAGGACGCCGAGTACGGCACCGAGGCCCTGCGCAAGGCCGCCGGTGTCGCCGCCCGCGCCCTGGCCGGGTCCAGGAAGGCCGCCTTCGCACTGCCGCTGAGCGACGCCGCCGACGCCGCCGCGATCGGGGAGGGCGCGCTGCTCGGCGCGTACTCCTTCGACACCTACAAGGACAACGGCAAGGACCCCAGGGCGAAGAACGGCAAGGCTCCCCTCGCCGAGATCGCCCTGCTCGGCGGCAAGCCCCGCGACAAGGCGTACAAGGCCGCGGTCGAGCGTGCCGCCGCCGTGTCCGAGGAGCTCAACCGCGCCCGCGACCTGGTCAACACCCCGCCGAACGACCTGAACCCCGAGTCGTTCGCCGCGATCGCCCAGGCCGCGGCCAAGGAGCACGGCATCAAGGTGCAGGTGCTCGACGAGAAGGCCCTGGTCAAGGGCGGCTACGGCGGCATCCTCGGCGTCGGCGCGGGCTCGGCGGCGGGACCGCGCCTGGTGAAGCTGTCGTACACCTCCTCGAAGGCGAAGAAGCACCTCGCCTTCGTCGGCAAGGGCATCACCTACGACTCGGGCGGCATCTCGCTGAAGCCGGCCGGTCACAACGAGACGATGAAGTGCGACATGAGCGGCGCGGCCTCGGTGTTCGCCGCGGTCGTCGCCGCCGCGCGTCTCGGCCTGGAGGTCAACGTCACCGGCTGGCTCGCCCTGGCCGAGAACATGCCCTCCGGGTCCGCGACCCGTCCGGGTGACGTGCTGCGGATGTACAGCGGCAAGACGGTGGAGGTGCTCAACACCGACGCCGAGGGCCGGCTGGTGCTGGCGGACGCGCTGTGGGCGGCGTCGCAGGAGAAGCCGGACGCGATCGTGGACGTGGCGACGCTGACCGGGGCGAT
The DNA here is from genome assembly GCF_004803895.1 of Streptomyces hawaiiensis. Classification (NCBI taxonomy): domain Bacteria; kingdom Bacillati; phylum Actinomycetota; class Actinomycetes; order Kitasatosporales; family Streptomycetaceae; genus Streptomyces; species Streptomyces hawaiiensis. Next base: position 2,528,646 of record NZ_CP021978.1, read on the forward strand.
GGTGCTGGCGCTGGGCAACCGGACGTTCGGGATCATGGGCAACGACGACGCGTTCCGCGCCGCGCTGTGCGAGGCCGCCGAGGAGGTCGGGGAGCCGGCGTGGCCGATGCCGCTGCCGGAGCACCTGCGCAAGGGGATGGACTCGGCCACGGCCGACATCGCGAACATGGGTGAGCGGATGGGCGGCGGGCTGGTCGCCGGTCTGTTCCTGCGCGAGTTCGTGGGCGAGGGCATCACCTGGGCCCACCTGGACATCGCCGGGCCGGCCTTCAACGAGGGCGGGCCGTTCGGCTACACGCCGAAGGGTGGCACGGGCAGTGGCGTGCGGACGCTGGTGCGGCTGGCCGAGCTGACCGCCGCCGGGGATCTGGGCTGACCTTCGCCTGAGAGCTCGGTCTCGTCCGCCGCGTGGCGAGCGCGGGGGCGTGGGGGTTGTTCGCGCAGTTCCCCGCGCCCCTTCAGGGCGTGATTCCGCCGCCAGCGACAGGGTTGGTCGCGCCCGCGCGGCGGAGCCGCAGATCAGACACCGCCCCGACCCTGGGGCGCTGCCCCCGGGGCGGCTCATCTGAACGTGGGGCGTCTCACACCGCAGCCCGGCGTCTCCTTGTGTGCTGACAAGTGCGAAGATGGGGCTCGGCAGGACAGGGCCCCACCGAAGGGCCGAAGAACGAGCGGCCGGACACCAGCCGCCTGCCGGTCACTGAAGACCGGCTCACGGCGCACATGCATGGAGGACGTGACGTGGCGAACGACGCCAGCACCGTTTTCGACCTAGTGATCCTCGGCGGTGGTAGCGGTGGTTACGCCGCGGCCCTGCGCGGGGCGCAGCTGGGCCTGGACGTCGCCCTGATCGAGAAGGACAAGGTCGGCGGCACCTGCCTGCACCGGGGATGCATCCCCACCAAGGCCCTGCTGCACGCGGGCGAGATCGCCGACCAGGCCCGCGAGAGCGAGCAGTTCGGTGTGAAGGCCTCCTTCGAGGGCATCGACATCGCCGGGGTCCACAAGTACAAGGACGGCGTGGTCGCCGGTCTGTACAAGGGCCTGCAGGGCCTGGTCGCCTCCCGGAAGGTGACGTACATCGAGGGTGAGGGGCGGCTGTCCTCCCCCACGTCCGTCGACGTGAACGGCCGTCGCGTCGAGGGCCGCCACATCCTGCTCGCGACCGGCTCCGTGCCGAAGTCGCTGCCCGGCCTGGAGATCGACGGCAACCGGATCATCTCTTCCGACCACGCCCTCGTCCTGGACCGCGTGCCCAAGTCCGCGATCATCCTGGGCGGCGGTGTCATCGGCGTCGAGTTCGCCTCCGCGTGGAAGTCCTTCGGCACCGAGGTCACCATCGTCGAGGGCCTGAAGCACCTCGTCCCGGTCGAGGACGAGAACTCCTCCAAGCTCCTGGAGCGCGCGTTCCGCAAGCGCGGCATCAAGTTCAACCTGGGCACCTTCTTCGAGAAGGCCGAATACACCCAGGACGGCGTCAAGGTCACCCTCGCCGACGGCAAGGAGTTCGAGGCCGAGGTCCTGCTGGTCGCCATCGGCCGCGGCCCGGTCTCCCAGGGCCTGGGCTACGAGGAGCAGGGCGTCGCCATGGACCGCGGCTACGTCCTGGTCGACGAGTACATGCGCACGAACGTGCCGACCGTCTCCGCCGTCGGCGACCTCGTCCCGACCCTCCAGCTCGCGCACGTCGGCTTCGCCGAGGGCATCCTGGTGGCGGAGCGCCTGGCCGGTCTGAAGACCGTTCCGATCGACTACGACGGTGTCCCGCGGGTGACGTACTGCCACCCGGAGGTCGCCTCCGTGGGTATCACCGAGGCCAAGGCCAAGGAGATCTACGGCGCGGACAAGGTCGTCGCTCTGAAGTACAACCTCGCGGGCAACGGCAGGAGCAAGATCCTGAACACCGCGGGCGAGATCAAGCTCGTCCAGGTCAAGGACGGTGCCGTCGTCGGCGTCCACATGGTCGGCGACCGCATGGGCGAGCAGGTCGGCGAAGCCCAGCTGATCTACAACTGGGAGGCGCTGCCCGCCGAGGTCGCGCAGCTCATCCACGCCCACCCGACCCAGAGCGAGGCGCTCGGCGAGGCCCACCTGGCCCTGGCCGGCAAGCCCCTCCACGCGCACGACTGACCCCTCGGTCGACGAACGCGACGACACAGACTTCCGCACTTTCCGTAAGGAGCAACCGAAACCATGGCGGTTTCCGTAACCCTTCCGGCGCTCGGCGAGAGCGTCACCGAGGGCACTGTCACCCGCTGGCTGAAGGCCGAGGGCGAGCGCGTCGAGGCCGACGAGCCGCTGCTCGAAGTGTCGACCGACAAGGTCGACACCGAGATCCCCTCGCCCGCCGCCGGCATCCTGGCCTCCATCAAGGTCGCCGAGGACGAGACGGTCGAGGTCGGCGCCGAGCTGGCCCTGATCGACGACGGCAGCGGCGCGCCCGCCGCCGCCCCGGCCCCGGAGGCCGAGCAGGTCTCCGAGCCCGCCCCCGAGCCGGCCCCGGCCGCCCCGTCCACCGAGCAGGCCGCCCCGGCGCCCGCTCCCACCGCCGACGCCGCTGCCGGCGGGGGCTCCGCCGAGGGCACGGACGTCGTCCTGCCCGCGCTCGGCGAGTCCGTCACCGAGGGCACCGTCACCCGCTGGCTGAAGTCGGTCGGTGACAGCGTCGAGGCCGACGAGCCGCTGCTCGAGGTCTCCACCGACAAGGTCGACACCGAGATCCCGGCGCCCACCTCGGGCATCCTGCTGGAGATCGTGGTCGGCGAGGACGAGACCGCCGAGGTCGGCGCCAAGCTCGCCGTCATCGGCGAGGCGGGTGCCGCTCCGGCAGCCGCCCCCGCGCAGGAGGCCCCGGCCGCCCCGGCGCAGCCCGAGCCCACCCCGGCCCCGGCGCCGCAGCAGGCCGCCCCGGCCCAGCAGGCTCCGGCTCCGCAGGCCCCGTCGGCCCCGGCACCGCAGCAGCAGACCACCCCGGCCCCCGACCCGGTCCCGGCCGCTCCGGCGCCCGCCCCGGCTCCGGCCCAGGCCCCGGCCGCTCCGGCCGCCGCCAAGCCGGCCGACGACGGCGCCTACGTCACCCCGCTGGTGCGCAAGCTCGCCGCCGAGAACGGCGTCGACCTGGCCGGCGTCAAGGGCACCGGCGTCGGCGGCCGTATCCGCAAGCAGGACGTCGTCGCCGCCGCCGAGGCCGCGAAGGCCGCCACCGCAGCTCCGGCCGCCGCCGCTCCGGCCGCCTCGAAGAAGGCTCCGGCGCTGGAGGCGTCCCCGCTGCGCGGCCAGACCATCAAGATGCCGCGGATCCGCAAGGTCATCGGCGACAACATGGTCAAGGCCCTGCACGAGCAGGCCCAGCTGTCCTCGGTCGTCGAGGTCGACGTCACGCGGCTGATGAAGCTGCGCGCCCGCGCCAAGGACGCGTTCGCATCGCGTGAGGGCGTCAAGCTCTCCCCGATGCCGTTCTTCGTCAAGGCCGCGGCCCAGGCGCTGAAGGCGCACGCGCCGATCAACGCCAAGATCAACGAGGCCGAGGGGACAATCACCTACTTCGACACCGAGAACATCGGTATCGCGGTGGACTCCGAGAAGAGCCTGATGACCCCGGTCATCAAGCACGCCGGTGACCTCAACCTCGCCGGTATCGCCAAGGCGACGGCCGAGCTCGCGGGCAAGGTCCGGGCCAACAAGATCACCCCGGACGAGCTGTCCGGCGCGACCTTCACCATCTCCAACACCGGCTCGCGCGGCGCGCTCTTCGACACGATCATCGTGCCGCCGGGCCAGGTCGCGATCCTCGGCATCGGCGCGACGGTCAAGCGTCCCGCCGTCATCGAGACGGAGGAGGGCACGGTCATCGGCGTCCGCGACATGACGTACCTGACCCTGTCCTACGACCACCGCCTGGTGGACGGCGCCGACGCCGCCCGTTACCTGACGGCGGTCAAGGCCATCCTGGAGGCGGGCGAGTTCGAGGTCGAGCTCGGCCTGTAGTCGCCGACCAGCAGTACGCATCGATGCCCCGTCCGGCTTTCCCGGGCGGGGCATCGTCGTCCCCAGGGGCGCGGGGAACTGCGCGATCAGGCACCGACGGCCCGCAGCCGCCCGCACACCGTCCGGACCGAACTCACAGGCGCCGCAATCACCATGTGCGCCTCGTCTCACCTGCGCGACAGCCCCCACGTCGGCCCCACCCGCGGAGCGAACCGGCCGTATTGTCTAAACGTCAATCCCGCGTAAGGAGCCCTCATGACCGCGCCCGTCATCCACTCGCTCCGCGAGCAGATCCGCGAGCACATCCTGGAGGGGATCATCAGCGGACGCTGGCAGCCGGGCGAGCGGATCGTCGAGCGGCGGATCGCCACCGAGCTGGAGGTCAGCCAGACCCCGGTCCGCGAGGCCCTGCGCGAGCTGGAGTCCCTGCGCCTGATCGAGTCCGCTCCGAACAAGGGCGTGCGCGTCCGCAACCTCACGGCCGCCGATCTGGAGGAGAGCTACCCGGTCCGGGCCGGCCTGGAGGCCATCGCCGCGGAGCTGGCCGCCCAGGGCCTCGCGGAGGACTGCTCGGCACTGGAACCCCATGTCAGCGCCCTGTACGAGGCCGACCGCGTCTGCGACGGCACGGCCCAGGTCCGCCACACCGTCGCCTTCCACCGCGAACTGGTCCGCGCCGCGGGCAACTCCGTCCTGCTGCACACGTGGGAAGGCCTCGGCATCGAGGTGTTCACGGCCCTGTCGATCCGCTGGCTGGGCACCCAGCAGCAGTCCTACGCCGAGGAGCACGAGGAGCTCGTCGCCGCGTTCAAGCGCCGCGACCCCCGTATCGCCGAACTGGTGAAGGCGCACGTCCTGGGCTGCGCGCCCCGGGCGTGACACCCGAGCGCACCCCCGCTCAAACACCTCCGACCTGCGAAAACCGTTCGAGAATCGGTCACCGCGTGCCACCGTCGGAGGCACCGCGTGCCTATTTTCTCGTGATCAAGAGGTTTTGCCCCTCAACCCTTTGATCGATCATCGATCAGCGAGTTACAGTCGCCGACGGGCTTGCACCCGAGCCCAGCGCCCTGTCCTGCCAAAGACAAAGGGCACCCCCGATCCCCTTATGTGAGGGAACCCCCTTCGACTGAGGAAGGCGGCGACATGACCGACCCCAACGCCATCCAGCCGAGCGAGCTCGACCAGCTCCACGACCGGGACCCGGAGGAGACCGCCGAATGGCAGGCCTCCCTGGACGCGGTCACCCAGGCTGCCGGGCCGCACCGTGCCGCATACCTGATGCGCCGCACGCTGGAGCGCGCAGAGGGCGCCGGCATCGCGCTGCCGAAGCTCCTCGAGACCGACTACGTCAACTCCATCCCCACCGCCGCCGAGCCGGCCGTGCCCGGCGACGAGGCGATGGAGCAGCGGATCACCGCGTGGAACCGCTGGAACGCGGCCGCGATGGTGACCCGGGGCAGCAAATACGGCGTCGGCGGCCACATCGCCACCTTCGCCTCCGCCGCCTGGCTGTACGAGACCGGCTTCAACCACTTCTTCAAGGGCAAAGAGGCCGACGGCTCCGGCGACCAGCTCTACATCCAGGGCCACGCCTCCCCCGGCATCTACGCCCGCGCGTTCCTCGACGGCCGGCTGAACGAGGAGCAGCTCGACAACTTCCGCCGGGAGGCGGGCGGCAACGGCCTGCCCTCCTACCCGCACCCGCGCCGGCTGCCCTGGCTGTGGGAGTTCCCGACGGTCTCGATGGGCCTCGGCCCGCTGTCGGCGATCTACCAGGCGCGCTTCAACCGCTACCTGGCCAACCGCGGCATCAAGGACACCTCCGCCTCGCACGTGTGGGCGTTCCTCGGCGACGGCGAGATGGACGAGCCGGAGTCGACGGCGGCCCTGGCGCTCGCGGCCCGTGAGGAGCTGGACAACCTCACGTTCGTCATCAACTGCAACCTCCAGCGCCTCGACGGCCCGGTCCGCGCCAACTTCAAGATCGTGCAGGAGCTGGAGGCCCAGTTCCGCGGCGCCGGCTGGAACGTGATCAAGACGCTGTGGGGCACGGCCTGGGACGAGCTGTTCCGGCTGGACACCACGGGCGCGCTCGTACGCCGTCTGCGCCAGGTACCGGACGCGCAGATCCAGACGTACCAGACCCGCGACGCGGCCTACATCCGCCAGGACTTCTTCGGCGGCGACCCGGCGCTCGCGGAGATGGCGAAGCTGCTGAGCGACGACAAGATCCTCGAGTGCTTCCACCTCTCGCGCGGTGGTCACGAGGCCCGCAAGGTGTACGCCGCGTACCGGGCGGCCGTCGAGCACCGGGGCGCGCCGACCGTGATCCTGGCCCAGACGGTCAAGGGCCACACCCTCGGCGAGGGGTTCGCGTCGAAGAACGCCAACCACCAGATGAAGAAGCTCTCGGTGGACGAGTTCAAGAACATGCGCGACCTGCTGGAGCTGCCGATCAAGGACAGCGACTTCGTCGACGGCGTGGTCCCCTACGGCCACCCGGGCGCCGGCTCCCCCGAGGTCCGCTACCTCCAGGAGCGGCGTGCCGCCCTCGGCGGTCCGGCCCCGGCCCGTCGCGTGCACCCGGTCGCGCCGCTGCCCGCCCCGGCGGAGAAGGCGTTCGCGTCCTTCGACAAGGGCTCGGGTGCGCAGAACGTGGCGACGACGATGGCGTTCGTCCGCCTGGTCAAGGACCTCGTCCGCGACAAGGAGACCGGCAAGCGCTGGGTGCCGATCGTCCCGGACGAGGCGCGCACCTTCGGCATGGAGTCGCTGTTCCCCTCGCTGGGCATCTACTCGCCCAAGGGCCAGACGTACGAGCCGGTCGACCGCGACCAGCTGATGTACTACAAGGAGGCCAAGAACGGCCAGATCCTCAACGAGGGGATCACCGAGGCCGGTTCGATGGCCGACTTCATCGCCGCTTCGACGTCGTACGCGACGCACGGCGAGACGATGATCCCGTTCTACATCTTCTACTCGATGTTCGGCTGGCAGCGCACGGCCGACCAGATGTGGCAGCTCGGCGACCAGCTCGGCCGCGGCTTCCTCGTCGGCGCCACGGCCGGCCGTACGACGCTGACGGGCGAGGGCCTGCAGCACGCCGACGGCCACTCCCCCGTGATCGCGGCGACCAACCCGGCGGCGCTGTCGTACGACCCGGCGTTCGCCTACGAGGTCGCGGCCATCGTCAAGGAGGGCCTGCGCCGGATGTACGGCGAGGTGGCCCCGGGTGAGGACCAGGACGTCTTCTACTACCTGACCGTCTACAACGAGCCGATGCCGCAGCCCGCGAAGCCGTCCGTCGACGGTGTCGACGAGGGCATCGTCAAGGGCCTGTACCGCTTCAACACGGCGGAGTCCGCGGGCATCACACCCCCGGCCAACGCCCCGCGGATCCAGCTGCTCGGCTCCGGTACGGCGATCCACTGGGCGCTCAAGGCGCAGCGGTTGCTCGCCGAGGAGTGGGGCGTGGCGGCCGACGTGTGGTCGGCGACGTCCTGGAGCGAGCTGCGCCGGGACGCCCTGGAGGCGGACGAGGCGCTGCTGCGCGGCGAGGAGCGGGTGCCGTTCGTGCGGCAGGCGCTCCAGGGTGCCGACGGCCCGGTGCTGGCGGTCTCCGACTACATGCGCCAGGTCCCGGACCAGATCGCGCAGTGGGTCGAGCAGGACTGGTCCTCGCTGGGCGCCGACGGCTTCGGCCTCTCGGACACCCGTGAGGCGGCCCGCCGCCACTTCGGTGTCGACGCCGAGTCGATCGTCGTCGCGGCCCTGGCCCAGCTCGCCAAGCGCGGCGAGGTGCAGGCGACGGCCGTGAAGGAAGCGCGCGCGAAGTACGGCCTGTAGTAAGGACCGGTGATCGGCAGGCCCCCGCCCCGGCGGGGGCCTGCTGCATGATGTGGGCATGCGCGCTGCCCGGCTGATCAAGATGGTGCTGCTGCTCCAGTCCCGGCCCTCCATGACGGCCGCCGAGCTCGCATGTGAGCTGGAGGTCTCGGAGCGGACCGTCACACGGGACGCGCAGGCGCTGTCGGAGGCCGGTGTGCCGGTGTACGCGGACCGGGGGCGGGCCGGTGGCTACCGGCTGGTGGGCGGGTACCGGACGCGGCTGACCGGGCTGCACCGCGGCGAGGCCGAGGCGCTGTTCCTGTCCGGGGTGCCGGGCGCGCTGCGCGAGATGGGCCTGGAGGACGCGGCCTCGGCGGCCCAGCTGAAGGTGTCGGCGGCCCTGCTGCCGTCCCTGCGGGACGCGTCCAGGACGGCGGCCCAGCGGTTCCATCTGGACGCGCCGAACTGGTTCAAGGAGCCGAAGACGCCCGCCCTGCTGCCGGCCGTCGCGGACGCGGTCTGGGACGACCGGCGGATCAGCGCCCGCTACCGGCGCGGGGAGGACGAGGTCGTCCGGGAGCTGGAGCCGTACGGGCTCGTGCTGAAGGCCGGCGTCTGGTACCTGTGCGCGCGGGTGGCCGGGGGCTCCTTCCGGGTGTACCGGATCGACCGGTTCACGGCCGTGGAGCCGGGCGCCGAGCGCTTCGAGCGGGAGCCGGAGTTCGACCTGCCCGCGTTCTGGGAGGAGCGGGCGGAGCAGTTCGCGCGGTCCATCCTGCGGGCGCGGGTCGTGGTGCGCCTCTCCCCCGACGGCGTGCGCGGACTGCCGTACGCCCTCGGTTCGCCGACCGCCCGGGAGGCACTGGCGGACGCGGAGGCCCCGGACGGCGACGGCTGGGTGACCGTTGCCCTGCCGGTGGAGTCCGAGGAGGTCGCCCACACGCAGCTGGCGGCCCTGGGCCCGGAGGTGGAGGTGCTGGCTCCGGAGGGCCTGCGTGAGCGGTTCGCCGCGGACGCGGCGCGGCTGGCGCGGCTCTACCGGCCCGAGGGCGGCGCATAACGATCCCGCGCACTCCGGGTGCGCCCCTGTGTCCCAGGGCCGATGCTTGACCCGTGATGGACGAGACGGAGTTCTGGGAGCTGGTGGACGACACCCGGGAGGCCGCCGAAGGCGACCCGGAGGAGCAGGCCGACCTGCTCGTGGACCGGCTCGCCCAGCTGGACCCGGACTCGGTCCTGGACTTCGCCCGGCACTTCGAGTCCCGCTACAACCGCGCCTACCGCTGGGACCTGTGGGGCGCCGCCTGGGTGCTGCTCGACGGGGCGAGCGACGACGCCTTCGACTTCTTCCGGTGCTGGCTGATCGGCCAGGGCCGGGAGGTGTTCGAGGGCGCCGTGCACGACCCGGACGCGCTCGCCGATCTGCTGGACGACTTCGACGAGGAGATCGACGGCGACGCCGAGGAGCTCGGCTACGCGGCGGACGAGGCCTACGAGCAGCTCACCGGCGCGGTCGCCCCCGACCTGGAGATCGCGCCGGCGCCCCCGGAACCGGAGGGCACACCGCTCGACTTCGAGAACGAGGGGCTGCTCGCCGAGCGCTACCCCCGGCTGTGGGAGCGCTTCAGGGGCTGATCAGGCGACCCGGCGGCGGCTCGCGTCGGACGGGATGTACGCGTGCGCCCCGTCGGCCCGCACCGCGTGGTGCATCGGTGCCGCGTTGGCCTGGTCGAGAGCGGACGCGGTGACCGCGGCCGGGCCCAGGACCACGGTCAGGGCCGCGCAGAGCACCGCCCAGGGGCCACGCGCGGCTCCCGACCGCACACCCGCGTTCCCCGTGTCCCCCGGGGCCTTCGTACGACCGTTGCTCATGGTCCCCACCTCCAGTCGGCTGCCTGTGCGGACGACCGTAGGGGGCCGGGATCTCAGGACGCTGCGCGTTCGCTGTGGTCTTGCTGTGGACCGTCCGGCCGGCCCTGGAGACGGGCGGCGAGCTGTCTGATCTCGGGCAGGCGGGCGTGCAGGGCGGCGCCCGGGCAGCTGGTCATGTAGCCGTCGTTGTGGCCCGCGAGGGCGGGCAGCCTGGCGGTGGAGCCGGCCGCGTACCGGCTCAGGCCGTTACTGGAGACCAGGCGGACGTCCGAGCGCGGGTCGGTGCCGGTCAGGCCCAGCTTCCAGGCGGACAGCGCGGCGATCGCACGGATCATGGGCCGCGGGACGGGCATGCCCTCGGTGAAGGTACCGAGGGCGGCGATGCCCGTGGTGCGGTGGTTGAAGCCCTGGGTGTGGGCGCCGGTGACGGCGCGCTCCACGCCCCCGGCGCGGCCTTCGTAGACGGTGCCGCAGCGGTCCACGACGAAGTTGTAGCCGATGTCGTCCCAGTCGCGGGTGCCGGTCTGGCCGGTGTAGAGGTCCCGGATGATGCGTGGCGCGTCGGCGCAGTCGTAGCCGTTGGGCGAGTCGGTGTGGTGGACGAAGACGGCGGCGACCCGGTCGTCGTAGCGGGGGCGGGGCTGCGCGCGGGCGGCGTCGCCCAGCCAGTGCGCTCTCGGCACGATGTGCGGGCGGGGGGCGGCGTAGGGCGTGGCGGTGGAGCGGGCCGGGGCGGCGCGGGAGCCGGTCTCGGCGGCGTTCTCGACGCCGTGGGCGCACAGCACCAGTGCCACGACGGCGGCGACGCCCGGCAGGCAGCCGAGCAGGACCCGGGCCGCGCGCGGCAGGCCGGCTGTGCCGGGTGCCCCTTCGGCGGAGTGCCCGCGTGCGCCCCGCCGTCTTCGGAAGACACGCATGGTCCCACTGTCGGCCTGATCCGGGCCGTCCGCGATGTGTGATGTGCCACCCGGTGGAACCATCGTCACGGTCCGCGACGTTTTTCCGAGTGCACGCCCGCGTGGCCGATTCCGATCACCCCGCGCGCGTGTGACTGATCACCGGGCCCTCCCCCGCGTATTAAGGGGTTCCGAGAGAAAGGCGGCGTGCGTGGACCTGCTCGACATCCTGCTGTTGCTGGTCGTCCTGGCCTACGCGGCGTCCGGGTACCGGCGCGGGCTGGTGGCCGGCTGTGTGTCGCTGGCGGGTTTCGTGGGCGGCGCGGTCGTCGGCGTGTGGATTTTGCCGTGGGTCATGGACCTGGTGGAGCCGGGGACCACGCGGGCGACGGTGACGGCGGTGTTCACGGTGCTGCTCCCGGCGGTGGTGGGCCACGAGCTGGCGGGGCGCCTCGCGCTGCGGCTGCGGCGGGAACTGGACCGGGGGCCGCTGAGAGTGGCGGACGGGATCGGCGGGGCCGTGGCCAACGCGGTGGCCGTGCTGATCGTGGCGTGGGTGGCCGCGAGCGTCCTGGGCGCGTCCTCGTCGCCGCTGGTCACCTCGGCGATCCGGGACTCCCGACTGCTCGGCGCCGTGCAGCGGACGATGCCGGACACGACGCCGGCCTGGTTCTCGGGGGCCACGTCCGCGCTGACGCAGGCGGGTTTCCCGCAGGTCTTCAACCCCTTCGAGAACGAGTCGACGGCCGAGGTCGCCAAACCCACCGGCGACAGCGTCACGGCCGCCGCCACCGAGGCCGCCAAGCGGAGCACGGTGAAGGTCGAGGGCGTCGCGGGCACGCAGGGCCGCGAGGGCAGCGGGTTCGTCTACGCGCGCGAGCACGTGATGACCAACGCCCATGTGGTGGCGGGCATCGACGAGCCGACCGTGCAGATCGGCGGGGTCGGGCGGACGTATGAGGCGCGGGTGGTGCTCTTCGACCCGCAGAAGGACGTGGCCGTGCTGTACGTGCCGGGTCTCAAGGCGCCCGTGCTGCGGTTCGACGACGACGCCGGGCGCGGCGACTCGGCGGTCGTCGCGGGCTATCCGCAGGACGGCGACCTGAACCTCCAGGCGGCGACGGTCGCGAACCGGGTGCGGGCGACGGGCCAGAACATCTACAACGACGGGACGGCCACCCGGGAGATCTACTCGATCCGCTCCACGGTCCGTCCCGGCAACTCCGGCGGCCCCCTGCTCACCACCGACGGCCGGGTGTTCGGCGTGGTCTTCGCCCGCTCCACCACGGACGCCGAGACGGGCTACGTCCTGACGGCGGACGAGGTCGCCTCCGACGCACGCCGCGCCGCGGAGGCGACGGCACCGGTGGACACGGGCGAGCTGGCCGCGTCGTAGCCCCGGCTCACAGGAAGCGCCCCATGAACACGTCGTCGACGTACGTGCCCTCGAGCAGGAACTCCTCGGGCAGGATCCCCTCGACGGTGAACCCCTCGGCCGCGTAGAGCGCCCGGGCCGGGGTGTTGTGCCCGAGGACCCGCAGAGTGATGCGGCGGGCGCCGCGCAGGCGGGCCTCCTCGACAGCGGCCCGGACCAGCGCCCGCCCGACTCCCCGGCCGCGCGCCCCCTCGGCGACGGCGAGACCCTGGATCTGGCGGACGTGCCGGTTCGAGTCGAGCGGAGTGGGGAATCCGAGGTGGACATAGCCCGCGAGACGGCCGTCGAGCTCGGCCACCAGGCAGTCCTCGGGGGTGTGCCGCTCGCTGAAAAAGGGAGAGTACGGCGGCTGGGGCTCGGGCATCACCGCGTGCAGATGCGACCAGGTGAGCCGGTCGAGCAGGGCCAGCTCACCGTCGTCCTCGGGCCGGGCGGCGCGGATGCGCGGTGCGGGGAGCTCGGGCATGGGCGTCACCCTACGGCGAGCGGATCAAGGCCTTGCAAGGGTTTTACGGAGCCACCCGGCAGGATGGGGTTCATGGAACGTTCAAGAATCGCGGTGGCGGGTGCGTCCGGTCTCATCGGCAGCGCCCTGGCGCGGTCCCTGACCGCCGACGGGCACGAGGTGCGCCGCCTGGTGCGCGGCACGCCCCGGACGGCCGGAGAGATCCACTGGGACCCCGAGGGCGGGCGGGTGGACGCGGCCGGGCTCGCCGGGTGCCACGCGGTGGTCAATCTGGCGGGGGCCGGCGTCGGCAACCGGCGCTGGACGGAGGCCTACAAGCGGCGGATCCGCGACAGCCGTGTGAAGGGCACGGCGGCCCTCGCCGAGGCGGTGGCCGCACTGGACGCGAAGGACCGGCCGCGGGTCTTCGTCAACGGCAGCGCCGTCGGCTACTACGGCGAGACCGGGGAGCGCACGGTCGACGAGAGCGCGCCCGCGGGAGAGGGTTTCCTGCCCTCGCTGTGCGTGGAGTGGGAGGGGGCCACCGCACCCGCCCAGGAGGCCGGGGTCCGCACGGTGTTCACGCGGACGGGGCTGGTCGTCTCCCGCGAGGGCGGCGCCTGGGGGCGGCTGTTCCCGCTGTTCCGGGCGGGGGCCGGCGGGCGGATGGGCGACGGGCGGCAGTACTGGTCGTTCGTCGCGCTGCACGACGAGGTCGCCGCGATCCGCCATCTGATCGAGACCGACGGCCTGTCCGGGCCGTTCAACGTCACCGCACCGCACCCCGTGACGAACCGTGAGATGACGGCGGCCATGGGGCGCGTGCTGCACCGCCCGACGCTGTTCCCGGTGCCCGCGACCGTCCTGCGGACCGTGCTCGGCGAAATGGCCGAGGACGTGCTCGGTAGCGCCCGGGTGCTGCCGGCGCGTCTGCTGGAGTCGGGCTTCCGGTTCGCCTTCCCGGAGATCGAGGGAGCGATCCGGGCGGCGCTGTGACGGCCGCCCGCCCCGCCGGGACGGGCCTCGACGGCGCACACCGGCCGCCTGTCCGGGATCCGACCGGCTTTTCCGAGACAGCTCCCCGAGCCGCACACCAGCCCCCTGCGACCACTTCATGCCCACAAGGCGTCCGTATGCGACCGCCGTGCGACCGTGCCCTGCCGATGCGCGACTCCCGCTGACCGATCACGGTCCTACCCTCGACCAGAACTCGCGTATCCCTGCGGCCTGTTGAGGGCATGACGTCTCCAGCGCCCGCGCAACCTCGAGGAGGGGCACGTGCTTGAGCCCGCGTACCAGGCGGACGTGGTCGTCGTGGGGGCCGGGGTCGCCGGACTCTCGGCCGCGCACCGGCTGACCAGCGCAGGAGTGACGACCATGGTCCTGGAGGCCGCCCACGGGGTCGGCGGCCGCATGGCGACGGAGAAGGTCGACGGCTTCCGGCTCGACAGGATCGGCCAGTTGCTGTCCACGGCGTATCCCGAACTACGGCTGACACCCGGCCTCGACGGGCTGGTGCTGCGGCCCTTCGCGCCCGGTGTCCTGCTGCACGGCGACGGGCGCCACCACCGCGCGGGCGTCCAGCCGGGCGCAGGGGGCGCACGGGGCGCACTGCACGCGGTTCGCGCGCTGGCGAGTGCTCCCCGGCCGCCGTCCGCACCGAGGCCGCCCAGGAGGCCCGTGGCCGTGCCCGGCCGGCAGGTCTCCGTCCCCCGGAGCCGGTCCGGCGCCCCGCTCGGCACGGCCGTCGACCAGGCCCGGCTGGGTGCCGCCCTGACCCGGCTGGCGGGCACCCCGGCCGAACGGCTGCTGGCCCGCCCGGAGTTGCCCGCCGGTGAGGCCCTGGCGGCGCGCGGACTGCCCGCCCGTACGATCGACGGCTTCCTGCGTCCGCTGCTCGCCGCCCTGCTGTGCGACCCGGGCCTGACGACGTCCAGCCGGTGCGCGGACCTCGCGCTGCGCTCCTTCGCACGGGGCCGGTTGTGCCTGCCGGAGGGCGGCGCCGACGCCCTGCCGGACCTGCTGGCGCGCACACTGCCGCCGGGCACGGTGCACACCGGCGTACGCGTCACCTCCGTATCGACGACGTCGGTGACCACCGCGGAGCACGGCGAGATCCGGTGCCGGGCGGTACTGGTGGCGACGGGTGCGCGGGCCGCCGCGGAGCTGCTGCCCGGGCTGCGGGTGCCGGAGTTCCATCCGGTGACGGTGGTGCACCACACGACGGACGAGCCGCCTACGACGGGGTCGTCGCTGCTGCTCGACGCGGACCTCGGCGGGCCTGTCGCGCACACGGCGGTGGTCAGCCAGGTCGATCCGTCCCGGGCGCCGGCGGGGCGGGCGCTGGTGTCGTCGACGGTGCTGGGGCGTCCTCCGGGCGATGTCGACACCGCGGTGCGAATGCATCTGGCGCGGCTGTACGGGACGTCGACCGCGCGCTGGGAGACGCTGGCCGTGCATCACACGGCCGAGGCCGTACCCGCGATGCGGCCGCCGCATGATCTGCGGCGGCCGGTGCGGTTGATCGCAGGGCTGTACGTGTGCGGGGATCACCGCGATACCAGTACCGTTCAGGGCGCTTTGCACTCCGGGCACCGGGTGTCCGCGGCGATCTTGGCGGACTTGGGGGCGGGGCGGTCGATGCATGTTGCCGATCCGCTGCCGACGGTTCCTCGGGCTGCGTAGGTGGTTCGTCGGGTGCGGGTGCGTGGGGGCTGGTCGCGCCCACGCGGCGGAGCCGCAGATCGACCCAGCCCCGCGCCCCCGAACACCTCACCCCAAGGCCGCTACCTTGTCGCGGTAAGTCCGTACCGGGGCCGCGTCCTTGTAAGGCTCCAGGCGGCGCTCGAAGTCCCTCACGTACTCCACCGCCCGCACCGAGCGCATCTCCGCCGCCTGGCCTGCCGCTTCCGCGGCGAGCTGGCAGGCCTGGTCGAGTTCGCCGAGGCCCAGGCGGGCGGTGGCCAGGACGATCCGGCAGAAGAGGCGGCTGCGGGCGTAGGAGGGGGCCCGGAGCTGGAGTGAGCGTTCCGCGTGCTGGGCGGCGGCGCGGAACTGCTGCAGGTCGCGGTGGCAGTGGCCGAACTCGTCGGCGAGCTGGGCCTCGTCGAAGAACTTCGCCCAGTGCGGAACGTCGTCCCCGGGCCGGGCCGTCTCCAGGGCGCGTTCGGCGCGGACCAGGGCCGCGGTGCAGGCCCGGACCTCGCCGAGCACCCCGTGCCCGCGCGCCTCGGAGGCGTGCAGCAGGGCCTGGACGACGGGCGGGCCGGAGGTGCCGGCGCCCTGCTGGGCCACGCGGGCGAGCTGGACGGCCTCCCGCCCGTGCCCGAGGTAGACGGCCTGGCGGCTCATGGTGACCAGCACGTACGCCCCGTACGTCCGGTCCCCGGCCGCCTGGGAGAGCCGCAGCGCCTGCACGAAGTAGCGCTGGGCGAGTCCGTGCGCGGCGATGTCGTACGACGTCCAGCCCGCGAGCCGGGTCAGGTCGGCGGCGGCCGCGAAGAGCCGGCGGCCGGTCTGCTCGCCGTAGGTGCCGCGCAGCATGGGCTCGCACTCGTGCTCCAGGTAGCGCACGAGGGCCTGGCGGGCGTGGCCGCCGCCGTAGGCGTCGTCGAGGGTGCGGAACAGCTCGCCGACCGAGCGCAGGGCGGCGATGTCGCCGGCGGTGACCTTCTGGCCGGGTCCTCGTTCGGCCTGGCCGCGCTGGCGGGGCAGGGACGGCACGCCCGGCTCGGTCGTGGCGCCCGTGGGGCGTGGGGCCGGGTGGCCCTGCGTCGGGATGCGGGCGGCGGCCGGCTCGCCCCGGGCGACCTTCTCGTCGGCCCGGCCGATCAGCCAGTCGCGGCTGGGCACCACGAGCCCGGCCGGAGTGAAGGCGATCTTGCGGAGCTCGGCGTGGCTGCCGGAGTCCTTGCGCCACAGCCCGCTGACGATGTCGACGGCCTCCTCGGGGGTGGCGGCGAACTCCAGCCCGGCGTAGACCGGGGCGCAGGCGTCCAGGCCGAGGTCCTGGGCGGTGAGGCGGCGGCCCAGGCGCCGGGTGAAGACCTCGGCGATCAGGGCGGGCGTGGTACCCCTGGGCTGCTGACCGCGCAGCCACCGGGTGACGGATGTCTTGTCGTACCTCAGATCAAGCCCGTGTTCGAGACCGAGCTGGTCCACGCGACGGGCGAGTCCCGCGTTGGAGAACCCCGCTTCTGCGATGAGCGCGGCGAGCTGTCGGTTGGGGGTGCGCTGCGCGGGTCGTTCCGTCATGGTGCGGTGCGGTCTCCTGCCTTCCGGTGTTGGTGACGTGCCGGATTGCCTGTGAGCAGGCCTTTTGGCTTGCTGGACGGCGCGAATGTAGCGGAGAGTAAGCACCCCATCACATATTTTCCCGGACATTCATCCGATCGTGTGAGGATTGCCCCCTGGGCTGACGTGTCCGGGCCGGACGTACAGTGGCTTGGGCGCGCTACGTGCCTGACACACCCGTCCGAGGGAGGCGCTTGCCGTGAGTGGGTTGCGGTTCGTCCGCATGGGGTTCGGTGACGAGGCCGTCGAGTACCAGGAGGCGTGGGACGAGCAGCGCCGGGTGCACGCGGCGCGCTTCGCCGACGAGGTCCCCGACACCGTGTTGCTCCTGGAGCACCCCCCGGTCTACACGGCCGGACGGCGCACGGCGGACAGCGAACGGCCCCTCGACGGCACGCCCGTCATCGATGTGGACCGCGGCGGCAAGATCACCTGGCACGGCCCCGGCCAGCTGGTGGGCTACCCGATCCAGAAGCTCCCGCGCCCGGTGGACGTCGTGGCGCACGTACGCCGCCTCGAAGAGGCCCTGATCCGCACCTGCGCGGAGTTCGGCCTGGAGACGAGCCGGGTCGAGGGCCGCAGCGGTGTGTGGATCCTGGGCGACCCGGTCGAGCAGCGCCCCGCGCTCGGCGGGCTGTCGCTGGACTTCGACCCCCGGCTGCACGACGAGGAGTTCGACCCGCGCATGAACGGCCCCGAGTACGCGCCGTCCAACGCGGGCCAGCGCCGTGAGGACCGCAAGATCGCCGCGATCGGCATCCGCGTGGCCAAGGGCGTCACCATGCACGGCTTCGCGCTCAACGTGAACCCCGACAACAAGTGGTTCGACCGGATCATCCCGTGCGGCATCCGGGACGCGGGCGTCGCCTCGCTGGCCGGCGAGCTCGGCCGGGACGTGACGATCGAGGAGGTCCTGCCGGTGGTCGAGCGCCACCTGCGGGAGGTCCTGGAGAACGCGGAGCTGAAGCCGCGGGAGATCGAGAAGACCTCGGCGGCATAAATCGGCCCGTGGAGGAGCTAGAGGGGTAGCGCCCGCACAGGCATTCAAATCAACGGGCGTACCCTTGAGGACGCCGAAGAATCAATCGCTAGGGAGCCGGTCGTGTCCGCAGTCGCACCCGACGGACGCAAGATGCTGCGCCTGGAGGTCCGCAACAGCCAGACCCCCATCGAGCGCAAGCCCGAGTGGATCAAGACCCGGGCGAAAATGGGTCCCGAGTACACCGCGATGCAGAAGCTCGTGAAGAGCGAGGGCCTGCACACGGTCTGCCAGGAAGCCGGCTGCCCCAACATCTACGAGTGCTGGGAGGACCGCGAGGCGACCTTCCTCATCGGCGGCGACCAGTGCACCCGGCGCTGTGACTTCTGCCAGATCGACACCGGCAAGCCCGAGGCGCTCGACCGCGACGAGCCCCGCCGGGTCGGCGAGTCCGTCGTCACGATGGACCTGAACTACGCCACGATCACCGGCGTCGCCCGCGACGACCTGGAGGACGGCGGCGCCTGGCTGTACGCCGAGACCGTGCGCCAGATCCACCAGCAGACCGCGGGCCGCGAGGCCGGACGCACCAAGGTCGAGCTGCTGGCCCCCGACTTCAACGCCGTCCCGGAGCAGCTGGAGGAGGTCTTCTCCTCCCGCCCCGAGGTCTTCGCGCACAACGTCGAGACGGTCCCGCGGATCTTCAAGCGCATCCGCCCCGGCTTCCGCTACGAGCGCTCCCTGAAGGTGATCACCGAGGCGCGCGACTACGGCCTGGTCACCAAGTCGAACCTGATCCTCGGCATGGGCGAGACCCGCGAGGAGGTCAGCGACGCGCTGCGGCAGCTGCACGAGGCGGGCTGCGAGCTGGTCACCATCACGCAGTACCTGCGGCCCTCCGTGCGCCACCACCCGGTGGAGCGCTGGGTGAAGCCGCACGAGTTCGTGGAACTGAAGGAGGAGGCCGAGCAGATCGGCTTCTCAGGCGTGATGTCCGGGCCGCTGGTGCGCTCCTCGTACCGCGCCGGGCGGCTCTACCAGATGGCCATGGAGCAGCGTCATTCGGCCGCTCCGCGGCGGGGGGACGGGCACATCGCCGCCCAGGCCGTCTGACAGACCGTCACCGCCCCTGCCCAGCAGGGGGCGAGACAATCGTGTGAATTCGCGCACAAGAGACTACCTGCCGGTAGTGACCGATTCGACGCGGTCCTGACCGTCCTCGCAGATGAGGGCACATGTCAGGACCGCGTCGGCGTTCCACCACTCCCCGCCAGGGCTTCATGGGTGTTTGACCGGTCGGTCACGCCCTGGTAACACCAATCAGTGACGCTGAACTCACAGCACGTACACCCGCACCCGAGGGGGGACCTCACCCATGCAGGCCGCGCCGCCCGTCCGCGCCACCGCCATTCCGTCCTTCACGACCGCACTGCGTGCCGTCGAGTCGCTGCTGATGAGCAGCGGTCAGCGCACCGCCCGCCGCAACGCCTGGACCTCCGTGCTGGAGGACCGCCGTCGCGCCAAGGACCGGGTCGAGACGCAGCGCGTCATCGAGCAGTCCCTGTCCGTCCGTCCCTGACCTCCCCGCCCTCCCCCAGGGACCCCCGCGGGCACTGCCGTCGTCGGCGCTTGTGGGGCCACGTAGACTTCGGGGCATGGCGAGGAAGGAACCCGCAGCGGACGCTGCGAACCCCGGGCGACTGAAGCAGATCGCTCTGACCTACAAGATGACCCGCAAGGCCGACAAGAAGATCGGTCTTGTACTCGCGGCAGTCGGAATCGTCACCTTCGGTGTCTTCCTCGCGATCGGTTTCTTGATCGGTCACCCCATCTATCTCGGCATCCTGGGCCTCCTGCTCGCCTTCCTCGCGTCGGCGATCGTGTTCGGGCGACGGGCCGAGCGGGCCGCCTTCGGGCAGATGGAGGGACAACCCGGTGCCGCGGCGGCGGTGCTCGACAACATCGGCCGGGGGTGGACGACGACCCCCGCGGTGGCGATGAACCGCAGCCAGGACGTGGTGCACCGGGCGGTCGGCAAGGCCGGCATCGTGCTGATCGCCGAGGGCAACCCGAACCGGGTGAAGACCCTGTTGGCCGCCGAGAAGCGGAAGATGAACCGCATCGTCGCGGACGTCCCGGTGCACGACCTGGTCGTGGGCACGGGCGAGGGCCAGGTCGAGCTGAAGAAGCTGCGGACGACCATGCTGAAGCTCCCGCGCGTGCTGACCGGCCCGCAGGTCACGTCCACCAACGACCGGCTGCGCGCCCTCGGTGACCTGATGAGCAACATGCCGCTGCCGAAGGGGCCGATGCCGAAGGGCATGCGGCTGCCCAAGGGCGGGCCGAAGACCCGCTGACATCCCCGCACACGACATGAACGAGGGGCGCCCGGATCACACCGGGCGCCCCTCGTTCATGTCGTTCATGTCGGTCCGGGTCAGATACGGACCTCGACCGTGCCCGCCAGCCGGTCGTGCAGGCCGCGGCCGTCGCGGTCCCAGATCAGGGCGGGGATCGCGAGGAAGAGCAGGACCGTGCGCAGTGCGGCGCGCCACGGGCTGACCCGGCCGGTGTCCAGGGCGAGCACCCGCAGCCCGAGGAGGCGTTTACCGGGGGTGAAGCCCACCGAACCGACCGTGAGGACCATCAGCGCGAACATGATGAGCGGCGCCCAGATCTGAGCCGCGTCGTGGTAGCTCTGCGTGATGAGGCCGTATGCGATCAGGAGGCACAGACCCCAGTCGACCGCGAGGGCGCCGAGCCGGCGGCCCGGGCGGGCGATCGAGCCGGGTCCCTCCTCGGGCAGACCGAGTTGCTCGCCGCGGTATCCGAAGTCGACACCGGCCTCTTCCGCGGCCGCGCGGGGCCCGGAAAGCCACGATCCGAGTGCTTGCCTGTTGTCCACCCGTCCACGGTACTGCGCCCGTAAATGACCAGGGCACGGCGGGGTGTGTCCGGGCTACGGTGGGAGGTGAGCCGGTTAACTTGTGCGAAACAAATGAGTCACGCCCGAGAAACCACCCGTCCCTAGGGTCGAGGTCAGCGTGTGCCACCCGCACTGGCCGCACGAACGAACTACCACCCCGGCGGGACGGTCGGGAGTAGGAGGAGCTGGATGTTCCAGAACGCCGACGAGGCCAAGAAGTACATCGCGGACGAGGATGTCAAGTTCGTAGACGTCCGGTTCTGCGACCTCCCGGGCGTGATGCAGCACTTCACGGTGCCTGCGGAGGCGTTCGACGCTGACGAGGAGCTCGCCTTCGACGGCTCCTCGATCCGGGGCTTCCAGGCCATTCACGAGTCCGACATGGCGCTGCGCGCGGACCTCTCGACCGCCCGGGTCGACCCGTTCCGCCGTGACAAGACGCTGAACATCAACTTCTTCATCCACGACCCGATCACGGGCGAGCAGTACTCCCGCGACCCGCGCAACGTGGCGAAGAAGGCCGAGGCCTACCTCGCGTCGACCGGCATCGCCGACACGGCGTACTTCGGTCCCGAGGCCGAGTTCTACGTCTTCGACTCCGTCCGCTTCGCGACCACCGCGAACGAGTCCTTCTACCACATCGACTCCGAGGCCGGCGCCTGGAACACCGGTGCCCTCGAGGACAACCGTGGTTACAAGGTCCGCTACAAGGGCGGCTACTTCCCGGTCCCGCCGGTCGACCACTTCGCCGACCTGCGTGCCCAGATCTCCCTGGAGCTGAACCGCGCCGGTCTTCAGGTGGAGCGCCAGCACCACGAGGTGGGCACCGCCGGCCAGGCCGAGATCAACTACAAGTTCAACACGCTGCTCGCCGCCGCCGACGACCTCCAGCTCTTCAAGTACATCGTGAAGAACGTCGCCTGGCAGAACGGCAAGACCGCGACCTTCATGCCGAAGCCGATCTTCGGTGACAACGGCTCGGGCATGCACGTCCACCAGTCGCTGTGGACCGGCGGCCAGCCGCTCTTCTACGACGAGGCCGGTTACGCGGGCCTGTCGGACACCGCCCGCTACTACATCGGCGGCATCCTCAAGCACGCCCCGTCGCTGCTGGCCTTCACCAACCCGACGGTGAACTCGTACCACCGCCTGGTGCCGGGCTTCGAGGCGCCGGTGAACCTGGTGTACTCGCAGCGCAACCGCTCCGCCGCGATGCGTATCCCGATCACGGGCTCGAACCCGAAGGCCAAGCGCGTCGAGTTCCGCGCGCCCGACGCCTCCGGCAACCCGTACCTGGCCTTCTCGGCGCTGCTGCTGGCCGGCCTGGACGGCATCAAGAACAAGATCGAGCCGGCCGAGCCGATCGACAAGGACCTGTACGAGCTGGCTCCCGAGGAGCACGCGAACGTCGCGCAGGTCCCGACCTCCCTCGGCGCGGTCCTGGACCGCCTGGAGGCCGACCACGAGTTCCTGCTCCAGGGCGACGTGTTCACCCCGGACCTGATCGAGACGTGGATCGACTTCAAGCGCGCGAACGAGATCGCGCCGCTGCAGCTGCGTCCGCACCCGCACGAGTTCGAGCTGTACTTCGACGTGTGATCGACGCCTGATCCAGGCATGATGCCCGCGCCCCCGCTGTTGTTTCCGACAGCGGGGGCGCGGGCGTATGTTCTATTCTTGGGTCAGGACCACACGGGGGTGGAGCGGAAATGCCCGAGCACGAACAGGACGACCAGCAGCGGGAGTTCGACCTCAGATGGGCGGACGGAGCCGAGCACAAGGAGCCCTCGGCCCGGGCCCGTATGCTCGCCGCGCGCTGGAAGGACAACCCACCCGGGCCCGTGCCGTTCCGCGCGGACCCGGAGCACGTCTCGTCCCGCCGCCGCTCCTCCTGGATCTCGACCGCCGTGGTGCTGGGCTGCGTGGCGGCGGTGATCGTGCTGCTGGGATACATCAACTTCCGGGCGCCGTACTAGGCGGACCCGGGCACCTCACCGGCGTTCGGGGACACCTGGGCGTCACGGCGTCGGTCCCGGGTCTCGGGGAGTTGCTCGAAGCCGGCCGCCTTGTAGGTGGCGACGGCTCCGGCGTTGGAGGTCGGGGTGCAGACGACCGCGCTCGACGAACCGAGCCCACGTCCCCCGGGTGCAGCTGCATCGGCGCCCCGTCGTACTGCCACTCCCGCAGCACGCCCACAGCCTCGCTCAAGCCGTCGATATCCGGCACGTGCAACACGATCGTCATGGCCCCGATCACACACCACCGCTCCGGCGGTCCGCACCCCGATTCGGCGCCGGTCGCTCCGACGCCCGCTACGATCCCTTCGAAAATGACAGGTCAAGCCTGGGGGTCGGGCATGGACGAAGACATCCGGGGCGGAGAAACGGCCGTGGCACGGCTGGTGCGGGGGACGCCCCTGGGGGAGGTTCTCGACAGCGCCGATCCCGGAGCCTGGACCGCTTTGGACGTCGCGGTACGCACCTGGGCGTGGTACTCGTTCCCGGAGTTGCCGGACGCGAAGTGGGTCGCGAGCCGGGGCGTGGGGGCCGGCGACGCACCGCGTCGGCTCGTCCGCCGGCGGCCCGACTCCCCGGCCGATTCCGCGGCCGGGCCCGCGGTGGAGCCCCGGCTCGCGCTCGCTCTGTGCCATCCCGACGGCCGGACGCGCGAGGAGGCCCTCGCCTGGGCCGCTGAGTATCCCTCGCTCCGTCCACGCCCCTGCTGCCCGAGGCATGGCTGACCGAGCGGCTCGTTCCGGAGCGGCCCCATGTGCGCGTCGCCGCGTTCCGGTTGCTGGAGCAGCAGGGTGGGATCGCCCGGTTGCGGGCCGCGGTGGGGCTCCTGGGGGACCCGGACGTGAAACCGCGCGCCCGGGCCGCGCGGTCGGCGCGGGGCTGGTATCCGGCGGCGGTGCGCGAGGACGAGGAAGGGAGCGAGCTGTTGGCCCGTGCCCGATGGCTGCTCGCGAGCCACTGCTAACGTCCGGCCCCGTGAACGACAGCGTGTACGTGGGCAACGCCGGTGCGGACGCCGCTCTGGACCGGGGATGGATCCTCGGGCATTTCAAAGACGCCGGGGATCCGCGGCACAGCGAGGCCGTGGAGATCAAGTGGGGTGTGCATCCTCGGGGTGACGAGCGGGCGGAGTGGGTGCGGGGGGAGGAACGCACCGCGCTGCTCGTGCTCGTCAGTGGGCGCTTCCGCGTCGAACTCCCCGGGCGCGGTGTGCTGCTGGAGCGGCAGGGGGACTACGTCGTGTGGGGGCGCGGTGTCGATCACTCCTGGTACGCGGAGGAGGAGTCGGTGGTGCTGACGGTGCGGTGGCCGTCCGTGCCCGGCTACGCGGTGACCGCCGGCGGCTGACGGCTTTGCCGGTCCTGGGGACGATCACGACCCCTTCATGGGCGGGCCCGGGTGCACACTGGCTGTGGGACGAGTGCGCGACTGCGGGGTGATGCAGATGCACAGCCGGTTCCGGAGCGATCGGCGGTTGACCACCCGTATGGGGATCACGCTGTTCCTGCTCGGGTTGTTGTACGTGGGGTTCGTCGCCGCGTTGATCGTGCTGCTGAAGTCGTGGGTGCTGGTCGTGGTGATCGCGGCGGCGCTGCTCGGCGCGCAGTACTGGTTCTCCGACCGGATCGCGCTGTACGCCATGCGCGGGCGGGTGGTGGAGCGGGAGGAGTATCCCGAGCTCTACGCGGTGATCGACCGGCTGTGCGCCCTGGCCGACATGCCGGGGCCGGTGGTCGCGGTGTCCGAGATGGACATGCCGAACGCGTTCGCGACCGGGCGGAACCCCGATCACGCGGTGGTGTGTGTGACGACCGGGCTGCTGCGGCGGCTGGAGCCGGCCGAGCTGGAGGGCGTGCTGGCGCACGAGCTGTCGCACGTGGCGCACAAGGACGTCGCCGTGATCACCGTCGCGTCGTTCCTCGGTGTGATCGCGGGGCTGATCGTGCGGTTCGCCTTCTACTCGCAATTGTTCGGCGGAGGCCGGAGGGACCAGAACACCGCTGCCGTGTTCGCCGCGGTGATGGGCGTGTCGGCGGCCGTCTACGCGATCAGCTTCCTGCTGATCCGGGCCCTGTCCCGGTACCGGGAACTGGCCGCGGACCGGGCGGCCGCGCTGCTCACCGGCCGGCCTTCGGCGCTGGCCTCCGCGCTCACCAAGGTCTCCGGCGACATCGCCCGCATCCCGACCAAGGACCTGCGCACGGCCCAGGCCTTCAACGCCTTCTACTTCACGCCGGCCCTGGGCAGGGAGCCC
Organism: Streptomyces hawaiiensis; assembly: GCF_004803895.1. Lineage (NCBI taxonomy): Bacteria > Bacillati > Actinomycetota > Actinomycetes > Kitasatosporales > Streptomycetaceae > Streptomyces > Streptomyces hawaiiensis. The sequence continues at coordinate 2,553,579 of NZ_CP021978.1, forward strand.
GGCATCGCACGGCTCTTCTCGACCCACCCGAGCCTGGAGCAGCGCCTCGACCAGCTGGGCCGGATCTCCGCCGAGCTGGGCGAGGCGGCGGCACCCGGAGGGGTGTGAGCGGACCATGGGGCTGATGGACATCCTGCTGGGCCGGACCAAGCCGGTCGTGGCGGATCTCGACCGGCTCTTCGCGCTGCCCTCGGCGGCCGTGACGCTGGAGGCCGCCGCGGGCTTCACGCCGACCGGGCAGGGCGCGGTGTGCTTCGCCACGGTCGAGGGCGCGGCCTTCGAGCAGTCCCACCGCGAGGTGCAGGCCCTCCTGGACGCCGACACCGACCGCGACGGCCCACCGGTGGAGCTGCGGCGGGACGACTACGGCTACTCCTGGCTGGTCTCGCGCCGCTCCTCCGACCAGCTCTCCGCGCTCGTGAACGACCTGCACGCCGTGAACAGCCAGATGGAGGTCAACGGATTTGGCCCCCAACTGCTGTGCTCGCTGGCCGGGTTCGAGGATCTCTCCGGCCGGCGTCTCGCGCTGGTCTACCTCTACAAACGCGGCACGTTCTACCCGTTCGCGCCCCCGCCGGACGGCACGCGGCGGCGCGACAACGCACTCGAACTCCAGGTGCGGGCCGCGCTCTCCGGCGATCTGCGCATCGAGCAGGACCTGAGCCGCTGGTTCCCGGTGTGGGGAGCGCCGGGACTGTGAACGCCCCTCATGGGCCGGGGCCGCGTGAGGGAATGGCCGTATGAGTGAGCTGATCCCCTTCACACACGTCATCGGCGGTGAACGACTCAGCGGGCTGGCCTCCGGTGGCGGGGAGAGGGCCCGGGCCACGGTCGTCCTGTTGCACGGTGCGGGCAACGGCGGCAAGGAGCGACTGGTGCCGCTGCTGGCGGAGTTCGCCGCCCACGGCTGCCACGCCCTCGCCTTCGACTTCTCGGGACACGGGGAGAGTACGGGCCTGCTGCCGGAACTGAGTCTGCGCCGCCGCTTCGAACAGGCCGTCTCCGTCATCGACGCCCGCGCGCGCGTGGACGGGCCGTTGGTCCTGGCCGGGTTCAGCATGAGCGGCCAGACGGTGGCGGATCTCGTGCGGCACTACGGGGACCGGGTGGCGGCCCTGGGGCTGTGCGCGCCGGCGGTGTACGCGGCCGAGGCGTGGGACGTGCCGTTCGGCGCGGGTGACGGGCGGTTCAGCGAGATCATCCGCGGGCCCGGGAGCTGGCACGCGGCTCCCGGGCTCGACGTCCTGCGGGCGTTCGAGGGACGGGCGGTGCTCGCGGTGCCGGGCACGGACGAGGTCATCCCGCCCGCCGTGACGGAGGCGTTCTCCCAGGCGCTGGCCCGGCGCGCCCAGTTCACCCACTGGGAACTCCCCGACGCGAGGCACCGGTTGGGCCGGTGGTTCCGCGACCACCCCGACGACCGGCGGGAGTTCGTCGCCGCCGTCCTGACCGGGCTCGGCGAGCATGGCTGGACGGCGACCCGCGCGTGGGTGGCCAGGCAACTCCCGGAGGGCCGTACGGTCGACAAGTCGGCTTTTCTGGCCGGCGGCTGGAGCGCCCAGATGCGGCGGCTCACCCTCGACGACGGCACCGAGCTGGCCCTGCGGACCATCGTGAAGCCCTTCTTCCGGCGGCATGCGCCCGGGCTGCTGGCCCGCGAGGCGGAGATCCTCACGCTGCTCGCGGAGCAGGAGGGGGTGCCGGCCGCCGAGCTGATCGGCGTCGACGCGACCGGCGAGCACTGCGACCATCCGTCCCTGCTGATGTCCGTGCTGCCGGGGCGGGTCCGGGTCGACGAGGAGGAACTCGGCCCGCGGGTGGACTTGCTGGCGGGTCAGCTGGCCCGGATCCACCGGATCGTCCCCCGGGAGCGCCCGCGTGCGTACCAGGCATGGACGTCGCCGACGGCGGTCCCCCCGGGGTGGGAGCGGGCCGTGGACGTCATCCGCCGCGATCCCCCGCCCTACGACGGCTGCTTCCTGCACCGCGACTTCCACCCCGGGAACGTCCTGTTCACGGGTTCGGGGGCCGGTCTGCGGGTCAGTGGTGTCGTCGACTGGGTGGAGACCTCGTGGGGTCCTGCCGACCTGGACGTCGCCCACTGCTCGACAGCACTCGCACTGCTGCACGGACCCGAGTACGGCCTCGGCTTCCGGGAGCGCTACGAGGCTCAGGGCGGTCGGCGCCTGGCCGACGGCCCGGAGCATCTGTACTGGCGGCTGCTCGATGCCCTGGCCTACGTCCCCGACGCGGCGAAGCTGGCGGGGCCGTGGCGGGAGCTGGGCCGGACCGATCTGACGCCCGAGGTGCTGGGCGAGCGGCTGGAGGCATATGTGACGGGGCTGCTGAAGCGGTACGCCTGAGGCGTCTGACGGGGTGATTGTCAGTGGCGTCCGAGATGATGAGGCGTTCGGGGGGCGCGACGAGCGGAGGCCGTCATGGGTGCGCAGCGGTACATCGGCGTGGACGAGCGGCGGGTTCGGCTCGCGCTGCGCCAGCGGCTGGCCGGGTCGGCCAGGGCGGGGACGCCCGAGGAGGTCGCCGGTGCGCTGGTCGCGCTGCACGGCACGGACCCGGCGACGGTCTACCTGGCCGTGGGCGCGCGGCTCGCGGACCCCGCCAGGACCGTCGAGGAGACCGGGCGGGCCCTGTACGAGGACCGTTCCCTGGTGCGGATGCACGGCATGCGGCACACGGTGTTCGTGTTCCCCACGGCCCTGACCGCCGTGGTGCACGCCTCGACGGGTCTGGTGGTCGCCGCCCGGGAGAGGGCCGCGCTGCTCAAGCACATGGCCGGGGCCGGGGCGCCGGACGCGGTCTGGCTGAAGGAGGTCGAGGAGTCGACGCTGGCCGCCCTCGCCCGGCGCGGGCAGGCGACGGCGGCCGAACTCGCCCAGGACGAGCCGCGTCTGCGGGAGCAGTTCGTGTACGCGCCCGGGAAGAGCTACGAGGGGATGCACACGGTCTCGACCCGGCTGCTGAAGGTGCTGGGCGTCGAGGGGAAGGTCGTGCGCGGCCGGCCGCTCGGCTCCTGGACGTCCAGTCAGTTTCGCTGGGCTGTGGCACCCGAGCATGCCGAGCTGGACACGGCCGGGGCGCAGGCGGAGCTGCTGAGACGGTGGCTCACCGCGTGCGGTCCGGCGACCGAGGCCGATCTGAAGTGGTGGACGGGGTGGCGCGTGACGGAGGTCCGCAGGGCCCTGGCCGCGATCGGAGCGGAGCCGGTGTCACTGGACGAGGGCACGGGGTATGTCGCCGAGGGCGACACAAGCCCGGTTCCCGCGCCCGAGCCGTGGGCCGCGCTACTGCCCGGTCTCGACCCGACGGCGATGGGGTGGCAGCAGCGCGACTGGTATCTCGCGCCGGAGCTGCGGCCCCTGTTGTTCGACGGCAGCGGCAACGTCGGGCCGACGGTGTGGTGGGACGGGCGGGTGATCGGCGGCTGGGCGCAGCGGCCCGACGGGGAGATCACCTGGCGGATCCTCGCCGGGGAGGGCATCGGCCGGGAGGCCCTCGCGGCGATCGAGTCGGAGGCGGAGCGGCTCAGCGGCTGGGTCGGGACGACCAGGATCACGCCGCGTTTCCGCACACCACTGGAGAAGGAGCTGACGGCAGGCTGAGACGGCGGCGGACACGGCCGCCGCCCAGTGGGCGACCGCCGGGAAGCCCCACCGGACACCCGCGCCGGGGCACGCCGGCCGCCGCCAGGACGGCCCGGTCGGGCACGCCCCGTCGGGCCGGCAGCCACCGATCAGCCGACCGGCGCCCGGGACGGGCCTCGCCGGTCCCACAGACCTGCCTCCGCCCCGCACCTGCACCCCCGCACTTGCCGCCGCCAGGGCAGCCCGGCCAGCCACGGGCCGTGAGCCGACCGCCACCGACCAGCCAGCCGGCGCCCGGAACCGGCGCCGCCAGTCACACGCGCCGAGACTGGCCTCCGCACCGCACCTACGCCCCCCTTGCCGCCCTCACCCCCGCCAAGGCATCCCGGCCAGCCACGCTCCATCGAGCCGACGCCACCGACCAGTCGGCCAGCGCCCAGGACCGGCACCGCCGGTCACACGCGCCGGAGCTTGCCTCCGCCCCGCACGTACACCCCCGCCCTCGCCGCCGTCACCGCCACCTCGGCGGCCCGGTCGGCCGTGGCCTCGTCGAGTCGGCCGCCGCTGATCAGCAGGTGGTAGTAGAGCGGGGCGGAGACCGCGCGGACCACCTCGTGCGCGTCGGTGCCCTCGGGTGCCTCGCCCCGGTCGACGGCCTGCCGGACGCAGGGGGCCCACTCCCGGACGCGGATGTCGTAGAAGCGGTGCAGCGCTGCGGCCGTCTTCGCGTCGCCGGTGGCGGCGGCGATCAGCGCCTTGAACAGCGGCCCCTGCCGAGGGTCCGTCAACGTGCGCTGCACGAGGCGGGCGTTGGCCGTCAGGTCGCCGAGCAGTGAGCCGGTCTCGGTGCGCGGCGCGGACTGTTCGGCCATGTCCTCCAGGAGGTCCGTCACCAGACCGGTCACCGTTCCCCAGCGGCGGTAGACGGTCGTCTTGCCCACGCCCGCGCGGCGCGCGATGTCGGCCAGGTCCAGGCCGGTGAAGCCCTGCTCGGTCAGGGCGTCCTCGGCCGCCCGCAGCACCGCCTCCCGCACCCGCGCCGTGCGCCCCCCGGGCCGTACGGTCCCCGGCTCGCCCCCGTCAAGCATAACGGCACTCCAGTTCCATTAGATACTCCACTCCGTTACCTTAGTGACTACTAACAGAACCACAGACCCATTAAGCAGGGGTCGCCGTCGAGAGGGGTCCAAGATGGAATACAGGCGATTGGGCGCGTCCGGGCTCATGGTCCCGGCACTGAGCTTCGGAGCCGGCACCTTCGGCGGCCGGGGTCCGCTCTTCGGCGCCTGGGGCACGACCGACGCGAAGGAGGCGCGCCGCCTGGTGGACATCTGCCTGGACGCCGGGGTCACGATGTTCGACACCGCCGACGTCTACTCCGCCGGCGCGTCCGAGGAGGTGCTCGGGGAAGCGATCAAGGGCCGCCGCGATCAGGTGATCGTGTCCACCAAGACGAGCCTGCCGATGGGCGACGGACCGGGCGACGCGGGCTCTTCCCGCTCCCGGCTGATCCGCGCCTGCGAGGACGCCCTGCGCAGGCTCGGCACGGACCACGTCGACCTCTTCCAGCTCCACGCCTTCGACGCCGGGACGCCGGTCGAAGAGGTGCTGGCCGCGCTCGACTCACTGGTCCAGGCGGGCAAGGTGCGCTACACCGGTGTCTCCAACTTCTCCGGCTGGCAGGTGATGAAGTCCCTCGCGGCCGCCGAGCGGCACGGCCGTCCACGCTATGTGGCGCACCAGGTGTACTACTCCCTGATCGGCCGCGACTACGAGTGGGAGCTGATGCCGCTCGCCCTCGACCAAGGCCTCGGCGCGATCGTCTGGAGCCCGCTCGGCTGGGGGCGTCTCACCGGCAAGGTCCGCCGCGGCACACCGCTCCCGCCCGACAGCCGCCTGCACCGCACCGCCGACCACGGCCCGCCCGTCTCCGACGAGCACCTCTACGGCGTGGTCGACGCACTGGACGAGATCGCACAGGAGACGGGCAAGGCGGTGCCGCAGATCGCCCTGAACTGGCTGCTGCGGCGGCCGACCGTGTCCTCCGTCCTCATCGGCGCCCGGGACGAGCGACAGTTGCGCCAGAACCTCGGCGCCGTCGGCTGGAGCCTCACCCCCGAGCAGGTGGCGAAGCTCGACGCGGCGAGTCACCGCCCGGCGCCGTACCCCTACTTCCCCTACGAGCGCCAGGAGGGCTTCGCCCGCCTGAACCCGCCGGTCTTCACGGCACCCGGCCGGGCGGCATGAGCGAGCGCCGGGCACCCCGTGATCCGGGGCACCCGGCGCTGGGACCGCAGCGGTTCAGCGCGCGTACCGCATGAACGCCCGCACCATGTGGCACGTCGTGTCCGACGGCGGGTGGACGCCGATCAGTTCCGCGGCGTCGCGGATCGTCTCGTTGCGGGCCTGGTTCGGCATGTAGACGCCCGAGTCGAGCAGGGCGATGGCCAGGCGCATCGCCTTGAGGCGGCGGTTGTGCGTCACGTACCACTGGCGCGGCCGGCCCGGCGGCAGCGGCCGCTTCTCCACGGGCACGTACGGCAGGTCGAGCAGGACGGAACGCTTCGCGGTGGACTGGGTGGGCAACGGCTTCGACTTCAGGGCGGCAGCGGGCACAGGCATCCTCCTGTCGCGGTCGGGCGGCTCACCGAAGACGTCGACATCCCCGGCGCCACCCTCGAACACTGCTTACAGTCTACCGCCCGGCACTGACAACGGGGAGTGCGCAGAGACCGGCAAACGCCCAGGTGAGGCAGGAAATTGGCGTCCCGTCACGGCAGGTTTACGAGGTACGGGTGGGGTGTCGGAAAATCGAACAAGACCGTCCGGCGCGTACCGTGTGAACATGGAGATCTGGATCAACCCCGCGTGTTCGAAGTGCCGCAGCGCCCTGACGCTGCTCGACGCCGAGGGTGCCGACTACACCGTCCGCCGCTACCTGGAGGACGTGCCGAGCGAGGACGAGATCCGGGGCGTGCTCGAGCGCCTCGGTCTCGAACCGTGGGACATCACCCGCACCCAGGAGGCCGACGCCAAGGAGCTCGGGCTCAAGGAGTGGCCGCGGGACGCCGGTTCGCGCGACCGCTGGATCACGGCGCTCGCCGAGCATCCGAAGCTGATCCAGCGTCCGATCATCACCGCGGACGACGGAACGGCGGTGGTCGGCCGCACCGACGAGGCCGTGCGGGACGCCCTGTCGCGCTGACGGCACGCCATCCCCCATGTGGCGCAGGTCACTTCAGTGACTCCTGTAAACCGCTGAGTAACCCCGTTCGGTATCTCGTACATAGCGGCGTACGCTCCCCTACCTCTTCAGGAGGCGCGCATGTCGCGCAGGAGAACACTCGGCACGAAGAAGAAGATCGCACTGCTGGTGAGCGCGGCGACGGTGGCGGGAGGCGGGGCCTTCGTCATGGCGAGCACGTCGAACGCCGCGCAGACCCCCAAGTCGGCGTCGGAGTCGACGGTCTGCGTGGGTCTCGCCACCGCCCTCGGCAACAACCAGAAGTTCATCGCGGACCAGCGGGCCGCCCCGGACGCGCAGTCCGAAGCGCGGATCGCCAACCGCGAGGCGGTCGTCGCGGAGATCAAGCGGAAGCAGGAGGCGTCGGGGTGCGCCGTCGGGGAGTCGGCTCAGGACTCCCAGACCGCACAGCCGTCGCAGCCCGCTGACCCCGCGGAGTCGGCGCAGCCCTCGCAGCCCGCCGCATCCGCCCCCGCCGCAAACCCCGGCGGCGGTGCCGCGGCCTCCGGGCAGCAGGTGTGCAACGGCTCCACTGTCACGCTCTCCGGCGAGGGCGGTGCGCCTGCCGCGTCCAGCAACCAGTTCCCAGCCGGCACGAAGCTGAAGGTCACCAACCTGGACAACGACAAGTCCACGACGGTGGAGGTCACTTCGGTCTCCGGCAGCTGTGCGCTGCTCAACAACGCGGCCTTCGAACAGGTCCGTGAGCCCGGCAAGTTCCTGATCCGCCGGGCCCTGATCGAGAAGGTGGGGTGACGCCGTACGGCCGGCTGAAGGGATGAGGCGGCGGCCACCCCCTCGGCCGCCCCCTCGTACGTGTCACCGGTCCTGCTGCTCCCGGCCAGGGGCAGCAGGACCGGCGTGTCCGGGCCGTGCGGCGCCGGTCACCGGTTTGACGGAGGGAAGCCGGTGACCGGCACCGCCCCGGCAAAACGCCCTCTCGGCGTGAAGTGCGGCACAGCAGCGCCAGGTAACACGGGGTTCACATCCGAGCAATGGCCGGGAAATCGCCTGTTGACAGGCTGCCGGGCAGCTGAGGCGGCGCCCCAGTGCCGCAGCGCCGCAGCACCCGCATCGCGCCTAGACACACCCCGAAGGATGAGGCCCGTGACCTTCAAGGCTGAGTACATCTGGATCGACGGCACCGAGCCGACGGCCAAGCTGCGTTCCAAGACGAAGATCATCGCGGGCTCTCCCGCCGGTCTCGACGCGCTGCCGATCTGGGGCTTCGACGGGTCCTCCACCAACCAGGCCGAGGGCCACGCCTCGGACTGCGTCCTCAAGCCGGTCTTCACCTGCCCGGACCCGATCCGCGGCGGCGACGACATCCTGGTGCTGTGCGAGGTCCTGAACATCGACCTCACCCCGCACGCCACCAACACCCGTGCCGCGCTGGCCGAGGTCGAGGAGAGGTTCGCGGCGCAGGAGCCGATCTTCGGCATCGAGCAGGAGTACACGTTCTTCAAGGACGGCTACCCGCTCGGCTTCCCCAAGGGCGGCTTCCCGGCCCCGCAGGGCGGCTACTACTGCGGTGTCGGCGCGGACGAGATCTTCGGCCGTGACGTCGTCGAGGCCCACCTCGACAACTGCCTGACGGCCGGTCTCGCCATCTCCGGCATCAACGCCGAGGTCATGCCCGGCCAGTGGGAGTTCCAGGTCGGCCCGGTCTCCCCGCTGGAGGTCTCCGACCACCTGTGGGTGGCCCGCTGGCTGCTCTACCGCACCGCCGAGGACTTCGACATCGCCGCCACCCTCGACCCCAAGCCGGTCAAGGGCGACTGGAACGGCGCCGGTGCGCACACCAACTTCTCCACCAAGGCGATGCGCGAGGGCTACGACGCGATCATCACCGCGTGCGAGTCGCTCGGTGAGGGCTCCAAGCCGCTCGACCACGTCAAGAACTACGGCGCCGGCATCGACGACCGCCTGACCGGTCTGCACGAGACCGCCCCGTGGAACGAGTACTCCTACGGCGTCTCCAACCGCGGCGCCTCGGTCCGCATCCCGTGGCAGGTCGAGAAGGACGGCAAGGGCTACATCGAGGACCGCCGCCCGAACGCCAACGTCGACCCGTACGTGGTGACCCGGCTGATCGTCGACACCTGCTGCTCGGCGCTGGAGAAGGCCGGCCAGGCCTGATCCACACGCTTTCCCGAGGGAGGCGCCCGCCGTCTTGGCGGGCGCCTCTTTTGCGTACCGTGCGCCGTCCTGGGGACCGAAGGAGTGGGGCGAGTGCGGGCGTACGGCTCGGTGACGGCCCGCATCCGGACTACGTCGTCCGGGCCGCCGTCCGCAACCTGCCGGGGACCGCCCGGGTCGTGGATCGAGGTCGGCTTTCCGCCGGGAACCGTCCACGCAGTGAGAGGAGTCTGCTGCCACGGACGGGTGTCTGCTTCAATGGGCCCATGGCCGGCTACCAGAAGCACACCGCGACGGGTCGCCATGACCTCGAGCCGTTCTGGCCGTCCCGCCAGGACCACGACTTCGACCGGGTGTGTTGCCGCGCGATGAACGCGCCGGCCCTCTAACGCCGTACACCCGGCCTTCGGCCAGCGCGAACCGCGTACGTCCCTCGGCGAGCCCGACCACGAATCGCGGCCGTCGACCTCCCCGACGAACTCCTCGCGCGAAAGAGCTGACCTCTCATGGCGACCACTCGTTCTCTGTCCCCCGCCGCCCCTCACAACGCCCCCGCGCCGCACGGCCCCCGGCATCGGCTGCGTGCCGTCGACCGGGACGAGGTGGTGACGGTCGCGGACCTGCTGCCGGGTGCCACCTGGCTGCCGGCGCCGCAGCACACCCTGCCCGTCCTGCCGGGGCAGCCGCCGATGATCGGCTACCTGGTGCTCGTCCCGGCCGACCAGCAGCCGCCGTTCCCGGTGGCGGTTCCCGACCTGCCGCAGGCCACCGGCCCGGAGACCGTGGCCGAGCCGGGCGGCGAGCCGCTGATCCGGGTCGACACCGTGCAGCGCACCGCCCGGGTGGCCGGACGGCCCCTCGACCTCACGTACCTGGAGTTCGAGCTGCTGGCGCACCTGGTGGCGCACCCGGGCCGGGTACACACCCGCGACCAGCTGGTCGGCACGGTGTGGGGCTACGGGCACGTGGGCGACGGCCGCACGGTCGACGTCCACATCGCCCGCCTGCGCCGCAAGCTGGGCGTGGAGCACCGCGACACGATCCGCACCGTGCGCCGCGTGGGCTACACGTACGTGCCGCCGACAGCGCACTGAGACACGCCCCCGCACGCCCTGTCCCGCCGCGCCGCCTCTGCTGACAGCAGATCCCCGTTCCGTCCCCTCGCCCCACCGGGCAGAGTCACCGGCATGAGGCTACTGATGCTGGGTGGTACGGAGTTCGTGGGGCGGGCCGTCGTGGAGGCGGCGCTGGGGCGGGGCTGGGAGGTGACCGTCTTCCACCGGGGGCGGCACGACGCGCCGCCGGGCGTGCGGTCGCTGCTCGGCGACCGCACCGCGCCCGGCGGCCTGGCAGCCCTCGACGAGGATCCGGGCGAGTGGGACGTCGTCGTCGACACGTGGTCGGCGGCGCCCCGCGCCGTGCGGGACACGGCGCGGCTGCTGCGGGGCCGCGCCGGCCAATACGTGTACGTGTCGAGCTGCTCGGTGTACGCGTGGGCCCCGCCCGCCGGGTACGACGAGGACGCGCCCCTGGTGGAGGGGGCGTCGGCCGACGCGGAGCAGAGCGCGTACCCGCAGGACAAGCGGGGCGGCGAGCTGGCCGTGCTGGACGCCTTCGGCGCGGACCGGTCGGTGCTCGTACGGTCGGGGCTGATCCTCGGCCCGTACGAGAACATCGGCCGGCTGCCCTGGTGGCTGGGCCGGACGGCACGCGGGGGGCCGGTGCTGGCGCCGGGCCCGCGTGAACTGCCCCTCCAGTACGTGGACGTGCGCGACCTGGCCGGGTGGATCCTCCACGCGGCCGAGCGGGCGCTGAGCGGGCCGTACAACCTGGTCAGTCCGCAGGGGCACGCCACCATGGGCGCGTTGCTGGACGCCTGCGTGCGGGTCACCGGCGGCGTCGCCGAACTCCGCTGGACCGAGCCCGGGGTGATCCTGGAGGCGGGCATCGAGCCGTGGACCGAGCTGCCGGTGTGGGTGCCGCCGGGCAGCGACCTGCACGACGCCCTGCACAGCGCCGATGTCTCCCGGGCGGTCGGGGCCGGGCTGGTCTGCCGGCCCGTCGAGGAGACGGTGGCGGACACCTGGCGGTGGCTTGAGGACGTCGGGGGTGTGGCGCCCCAGCGCCCGGACCGGCCGCGCTCGGGCCTCGACCCGGAGGTGGAGGCGAAGGTGCTCGCGGCCGGCTGAGGCGCACGAGGTGTACGTAGCACCACCCCCCACCGGGTGTCCCGGCCCCGTGACCCGGCACGCGCGCTCGACGAGACTGACGCCATGACCATGGACACGAAGAACGGCAACGGGCGGACGGCAGGGCGGGGCATCGGGCTCGCCGCGGTGCGGGGGCTGGCGCTGGCCCTCCTCTCCCTGCCGGGGGCGGTGCTGTGCTTCTGCCTGTCCCTGGTGTCGATCGCGCTCATCCCGATCGGGGTCGGGCTCGTCACGACGCCGTACGTGCTCACGGGGGTGCGGGCGTTCGCGAACGGGCGGCGGGTGCTCGCGGCGGAGTGGGGCGGGGTGCGGATCCCCCCGGCGTACCGGCCGCTGCCGAAGGACGCCAACCCCTGGGCGCGCACCTTCGCGATGCTGCGCGACCCGGCGACCTGGCGGGACCTGCGGTGGCTGCCGGTCGACATGACCGCGGGGTTCGTCACGGCACTGCTGCCGGCGGTGCTGTTCCTCTATCCGCTGGAGGGGTTCGCGCTCGCGATCGGGCTGTGGCGGGTCTTCCCCGACGGGTACTGGTACGGGTTCGTGCCGGTCAGCGGGCAGGCTTCCGCGTTCGGAGCGGCGGCCCTGGGCCTGGTGCTGCTGTTCCTCGCCCACTTCTTCACCCCGCGCCTGCTGGACGTCCACTTCCGGCTCACCCGGGCCGTGCTCGGCAGCAACCAGGGCGAACTGGCCGAGCGGGTGCGGATCCTGACCGAGACGCGGCGCGACGCCGTCGACGCCTCCGCCGCCGAACTGCGGCGCATCGAGCGGGACCTGCACGACGGGGCCCAGGCCCGGCTGGTCGCCGTCGGCATGGACCTGGGCACCATCGAGGCGCTCCTCGACAAGGACCCGGCGCAGGCCAAGGAGCTGATCGCGCAGGCCCGCACGTCCTCGGTTGAGGCGCTGTCCGAGCTGCGGGAGCTGGTGCGCGGCATCCACCCGCCGGTCCTCGCCGAGCGCGGCCTGGGCGACGCGGTCCGGGCGCTGGCGCTGCGGCTGCCGGTTCCCACCGAGGTGAGCGTGGACCTGCCCCAGCGGGCTCAGGCGCCCGTGGAGTCGGCCGCGTACTTCGCCGTCAGTGAGGTGCTCACCAACGCTGTGAAGCACTCGGGCGCCGACCGGATCTGGGTCGACCTGCACCAGGCGGACGGCATGCTGCGGGCGAGCGTCACGGACAACGGCAAGGGCGGTGCGGTGATCGGGGCCGGTTCGGGGCTGGCCGGGGTGGAGCGGCGACTGGGTACATTCGACGGCGTCCTGGCCGTCAGCAGTCCCGCGGGCGGCCCCACCATGGTCACCGTGGAGATCCCTTGCGCGTAGTGCTGGCCGAAGACCTCTTCCTGCTGCGCGACGGACTCGTCCGGCTGCTGCAGGCGCACGGTTTCGAGATCGCGGCGGCCGTCGAGTCCGGGCCCGAACTGGCCGCCGCGCTGGCCGAGCTGGACCCGGACGTCGCCGTGGTCGACGTACGTCTGCCGCCCACGCACACCGACGAGGGCCTGCAGTGCGCGCTCGACGCCCGCGGGAAGCGGCCCGGACTGCCGGTGCTGGTGCTCTCCCAGCACGTGGAGCAGCTGTACGCGCGTGAGCTGCTCGCCGACGGCAGCGGCGGGATCGGCTATCTGCTGAAGGACCGGGTGTTCGACGCCGAGCAGTTCGTGGACGCCGTACGGCGGGTCGCCGCCGGTGGTACGGCGATGGATCCGCAGGTCATCCAGCAGCTATTGGCCCGCCGTTCGGGCGACGACCGGCCGCTGGCACGGCTGACGCCCCGGGAGCGGGAGGTGCTGGAGCTGATGGCACAGGGCCGGACCAACGCGGCGATCGCCGGGAAGCTGGTCGTGACGGAACGGGCGATCGCCAAGCACACCGCCAACATCTTCGCAAAGCTGGGACTGGAGGTCTCGGACGACGACAACCGCCGCGTGCTGGCGGTTCTCGCCTATCTCGACCACGGCCGGTGAAACCGGACCCATCTCTTCACTCATTGTGGGTGATCGGCAACTCCCGGTGCTTCAGGGGTTGTTGAGAACACAGGTCCCTCACGAATCTCGCATCAATTTCCGGGACCCCTGAACACCCGTGGGACGCCTTCCGTATGGAAGGGAGCCGCTTCACTCCTGTCGGGCGCCTCGATGCCCCCGAAAAAGGAAGTCAGAGGAGTTCCATGGGACGCAACACAAGAAAACGCCGTACGCCGCTGGCCACCAAGGCCATTGCCGCATCGGCGGCCCTAGCGCTCGGTGGGGGCGGGCTGATCTGGGCAAACTTCTACGCCTCGGCACATGAGGAGAACTCGGCGAACCAGACGAAGGCCGCGGGTGCGCAGATCGCCACGATCCAGTGCCCGGACGTAGGCCAGAAGCTGACCGATGTGCCGGACGGTGCTCGCCAGGGGGTGGACAAGGAGCTGGCCAACCTCGACAAGCAGATCAGCGAGGCCTACACCCGGCTCGCCTCCACGCGTCAGGCCCAGGCCGGTGACTCGGGCTTCGTCAACAACGCCATCCTCGGCCCGCTGAAGTCGAAGCGTGTCGCGGTCATCGACCGGATCGGCATCAACATCCGGCGGGTGGGCGGTCAGGCCCCGGGCAACCTCGAGCAGCTCGCCGAGTGCAAGGGCATGGCGGCCGACGCCAACACCAACGACGGCCAGGCCGGCGGTGGTCAGAACAACGACGGCCAGAACAACGACGGCCAGAACGACGGCGGTCAGAACGACGGCGGTCAGGATCAGGGCCAGGACAACGGCGGTCAGGACAACGGGCAGGGCGGCAACGGCGGGCAGAACGGCAACGGCCCGTCGGCGGACGACTTCATCAACATCGAGGACGTCCAGCCCAACTCCCGCAACCTGCCGAACGGCCTCCCCGCGAACGGCGACGGCGGCTCCACGGGCACGTTCACCACGAACTGCGGCACCAACGAGAACAACAACCGCAACTCGGACAACGTGATCGCGGCGCCCGGCGTCTCCAACGGTGCGCAGCACATGCACGACTACGTCGGCAACCAGAACAACAACGCCTTCGCGAGCGACGAGGACCTGGCCAACGGCCAGACGAGCTGCCAGAACCAGGGCGACAAGTCGACGTACTTCTGGCCGGTCATCCGAATCCAGGACGGCACGCAGGAAGCCGACCAGGGTCAGCCCGGTGGCGGTCAGGACGGCAACGTCGGCAAGATCGTCGGCCCCAGCGAGGCCCAGCTGAAGTTCGTCGGCAACCGGACGGGCGACGTCGTCGCGATGCCGAAGGCCCTGCGCATCATCACCGGTGACGCCAAGTCCCTCACCAACGGCCTGAACAACGCCAACACCGCGTGGAGCTGCACCGGCTTCGAGGACCGGCAGGTGACGGACAAGTACCCGCTCTGCCCCGAGGGCAGCTCCGTGGTCCGGACGTCCAACTTCCAGAGCTGCTGGGACGGCCAGAACACCGACAGCGCCAACCACCGCACCCACGTGGACTTCGTGGAGGCGGACGGCAGCTGCTCGAACGGCTTCCAGGCCATTCCCCAGCTGCAGGTCCGTCTGGTGTACGACATCCAGGCTCCGCAGATCAACAATGGGCAGGTGCAGAACGCCTTCGCGCTCGACTCCTTCCCGGAGCAGCTGCACAAGCCGATCACCGACCACAACGACTTCATCAACTTCTTCGACGAGAACGTGATGAACGAGATGGTCCAGTGCATCAACAACGGCGAGGACTGCCAGTAGTCCTCACCCGGTGAAAAGCCGGCGGTGGGAATTCCCACCGCCGGCTTTCGCTTGCCCAATATTCCGTGCGGTCAGCCGTGGCCGCTGCCGCCGCCGTGACCGCCCTTGTTGTGGCTGCCGCCGGGGTTCATATGCTCGGAGCCCTCCTCCATGGTCCCGCCGAGGGCGCCCTGCAACGCCGTGACCGTCTTCTGCTGGCCGACGGCGACCCACTTGCGGCCGACGAGGTAGTAGCCGCCGTAGTCCTTGGCGCTGTTCAGCCACTCGCGCTGGCCGCGGTCGGTGGCGAAGGTCGCGAGGACGTACTTCTCCTTGCCCTTCTTGCAGAGGGCCTGGCGGATGGTGTCCGCGTCGGTCTGCATGTTCGGCTTGCAGTCGGCCTCGGCCGCGATGTGCTCCAGGCTGCCGGTCACCGCCTCCGGGACGGCCGCTTCGTCCTTGCCGCCGGATCCGCCGCAGCCGGCCAGCGCCAGTATCACCACCGCGCCGCTCAGCGCGAGCATCGGTCGGGTCACCCTCATCTGTTCCTCCGGTCCTTGTCGGCACGGTCCGGACGCATGCCGCACGGAGCCCCGGCAAGAGGCTCTCGCCTTCGATACGGCTGCGGCGCCCGCCGTGCTCAAATTCCGCTGCCTCGGTGTGCACACCTGTGCGAGGGTGTCCCGGTGGATCAGGACTGGGAAGACCGCGTGGCCGCCCTGTGGGACCGTTTCGACGACTACGCCGAGACGGAGGAAGACGAGGCCCGCTTCCGCGCCGACGTCGACGCCCTCGTCGCCGAGCTGCCCGAGGGCAGCCCGCACGGCCCGTTCGAGCAGGCCTGCGCCTGGGACTCCACGGGCCGCTCGGACCAGGCGGTCCCGCTGTACCGCGAGGCGCTGGACAACGGCCTCGCCGACGTCAGCCCCCACAAGGCCCGCCGGACGAAGATCCAGCTGGCCAGCTCGCTGCGGAACACCGGCCGGGCCGAGGAGGGCGTCGCGCTGCTGACGCCCGAGCTGGTCGCCCCGTCCGACGAGCTGGACGACCCCGTACGCGCCTTCCTCGCCCTGTGCCTGTCGAGTCTCGGCCGCGACCGGGAGGCCCTGGCGCTGACCCTGGGCGCCCTGGCCCCGCACCTGCCGCGCTACCAGCGGTCGACGGCGAACTACGCCCGGCTGCTCGTGGAACCGGCCGAGCACCCGCAGGCGTGACGCTCCGCAGCAGGTGACCATCCAATGATTCGCTCGTTCTGCTGAACGTGCAGTCACAGGATGTCGCCCAGCGCCCCGCACCCCCCGCCCCCGCCGGCCCGGTCGTCGACGTCGAGCAGGCCGAGGCCGCGCTCGTCGAGCACTACCCGCGGCTCGTCCGGCTGGCCTACCTGGTGCTGCCACCCCGGCTGGGCCGCAGCCGCCGCGTCCTGGCCGCGCACGCTCTCACCCAGCGGGCCCTGCCCCGCAACCGCACCCCGGCCCCGGTGATCCCGGCCCAGTCCACCGGCCGGGACGGCGACCCGGGGTACGCACTGATCCGTCTCCAGGTGCTGCGCACGGCGCTGGAGGCGGGGCTGCCGCTGAAGGCGAAGGCGTGGCCCAAGAGGTCCCAGCTGCCGCCGCTGCTGCCGCACGTGTGGGGCCTGAAGCTGTTCCCGCGCTCCGGCGGCGCCGACGAACTCGCCCTGGACCAGCGGCTGGCCACCCTGTCGGGCCCGGCCCGGGCCGCCTACGCGCTGCGCGGCTTGGAGCGGCTCACGGACGACGGGGTGTGCAAGGTCCTCGCGGCAGCGGGCGTCGCCGACCCGGAGGGTGCGGTACTGGAGGCCGACGGGATCCCCGCCCAGTACGGGCTGCTCGACTCCCCCGAGTTCGACCCCTGCTCGCTCCAGGCCCGCCCCACCGACCTGATGCGCCGCCGCCAGCACCTGAAGGCCGCACTGGCCGCCGGTGCAGCCCTGCTGGTGTGCGGTGCGCTGCTCGGCCTGCCCGGTGAGGGCTGGGGCCCCGAGGGCGCCGCGGCACCCCCGTACGCGCGCAACCCGGCCGCGCAGGCCGCCCTGGACCCGGCGAAGCTGACCCGGGTCCCGCCCGGCGCGTGGCGCAGCTCGGCGCGCACCGACTTCTCCGTGTGGCCGGCCCGCGGCGACCGCACCGACGACCGGGCCCTGCTGCGCCGCGCCCTGGCCGTGTGGGCCCGCCCCGGCGAGACGGTCCAGGTGTCGGCGACCCCCGGCACCCTCTCCGGCGGCCCGGCCGGACCGCCCCAGCTGCTGTACGCGGGGACGGTCGACGCCGCGCGCGTGGTGATCCTCTACGACGGTCTGCGCATCGCCCGGTACGCCGAGCCGAAGGACGGCACGCAGGGCGCCGCCCTCGACTTCGCCCGGGTCGACGGGGCCGGCCGGGCCGAGGCGGGCGCGGTGGTCCTGGGCCGGTCCGACGGCAACGTCCGTTATCTGACGGCCCCCTGGGTGAGGAAGGCGGGCGAGCGGGACCTGATGAAGCCGGTCTCCGGCGCGATGGACCTCACGCTCACCGACGGGGTGACCGCGCCACTGGCCAGTCCGGCCCTGCGGTCCGGCCCCTGCACCTCGTGGAACGTGCTGCAAATGACCGACGGCAGCACGACGCGGCTGCTGACCGACCTCGGCGAGCTGGTCCCGGCCCGGCTCACCGCCGGACGGCCGGGCTCACCCCGTGAGGTGTCCGGTGCCGCGGCGCTGCGCACCTGGCAGCCGTTCGCCTGCTCGCTGGGCACGGTGCGCTCGGCGGGGGTGCGGAGCGTCAACGCCTGGGCGTTCAACACGCAGTCGCTGCCCGACGCGAGCGGCTCTGCGGCGTGGGTGTGCACGCGGGCCGAGACCTGGCGGGGCGGCGGGGCGCGGGTGCTGGCGCAGTTCCACACCCCGGGCGGGGCGTACGGTGCGGTGGCGGCGAAGGCGGAGAACGTCCCGGCGTGCGGGCCGCGGGACCCGCACGTGCTGGCCGGGGTGCTGTGGAAGTCGAAGGCAGGCGACTGGTACCTGCTGGCCGCCGGAAGCCGGAAGACGGCGTCGATCCGGGCAACGGGCGGTGTGGACGGGGTGGCGCAGAGCAGTCTGCTGACCGTGCCGGCCGAGCAGGGAGCACAGGCTCAGCTCAAGGGGACCCTGAAGGACGGGCGTTCGCTCCGCGGCCTGCGCTGACGGGGCGGTTTCCGGGCCCGTCCGGTGAGGCCGGGCGAACCCCGTGATCGATCCGGCCCGTTCGAGGCCGGAATCGATCGGTAAGGTGTTCGTATGACTACCGGGGTTCGCCGCAGAATGGGAGTCGAGGAGCGGCGGCAGCAGTTGATCGGCGTCGCCCTCGAACTGTTCAGCCGCCGCTCGCCCGACGAGGTCTCCATCGACGAGATAGCGTCGGCCGCGGGCATCTCACGCCCGTTGGTCTACCACTACTTCCCGGGCAAACTCAGCCTGTACGAAGCCGCGTTGCAGCGGGCATCGGACGATCTGGCGGGCCGGTTCGTGGAACCGCACGAGGGTCCGCTGGGGGCGCGGCTGCTGCGTGTAATGCGCCGCTACTTCGACTTCGTGGACGAGCACGGGCCCGGTTTCTCCGCACTGATGCGCGGCGGCCCGGCCGTCGGTTCGTCGACGACCAACGCGCTCGTCGACTCCGTACGGCAGGCCGCGTATGTCCAGATCCTTTCGCACCTGGGCGTGACCAATCCGCCCGCGCGCCTCGAACTGGTCGTCCGCTCCTGGATCTCGCTCGCCGAGTCGACGGCCCTGATCTGGCTGGACGGCCGGCGGATCCCGCGCGAGGAGCTGGAGTCCCAGCTCGTCAACGACTTCGCCGCCCTCGCCGCGGTCAGTGCCGCCTATGACGAGGAGATGGCCGCGCTGCTGCGGGGCATCGTCAAGGACGAGCCGGCCGACGGCCCGTTCGCGCTGCTGGCCGGCCGGCTCATCGCCCTGGCGAGCTGAGCCGGCTCAGCTCTCGAACTTCGCGTACGACGGGTCCAGGTCGCGGACCTCGGCGGAGGCGTGCAGCGCGAGCCCCTCGGCGGGCTTGAGGTGGGTCCGCAGCAGCTCCAGCACGGCCTGGGTGAGCCGGGCCTTGGTCTCGTCGGTGCGGCCTGCGAGCAGCGCGATGTGGACGTGCACATGGGCGTGCCCCTCGGCCTCGGGGCCGACCACGATGTCCTCGGTCGGGCGGAACCGGGTCTTGCACGCCGGCGGTTTGGCGGCCGCGATCTCGACCGTCGCCTCGTGCAGCGCCTTCGCGAATCCGGGCCGGTCGAAGCCGTCCGCGAGGTCGGCGGAATAGTCGACGGTGATCTGCGGCATCAGTACTCCAGTTTTCTGGGCCAGTGGGCTCACCTTAGAGCCTGTCCGGCACATGGGGGTGGGGCAGCCCGTGGGTCACGGCCTGCCCCACCCCACGTCGTGCGCTATCCGGCGGCCCGGGTGAAGACGGCGACCGTGCGCCCCGGAACCGCGAACGTGCCCGATTCCGCCGCATAGGAGGAGGACCTGACGGTGGAGTCCGCCCCCGCCGCCTGGACCGGATGCAGCCGGTACCCGGCCTCGGCGAGTGCGGGGACGCGCTGTTCCTGCCGCTGAGGCGTGGCGTTGAAGACGACGACGAGGTCACCGAGCCGCATGGTGATCACGCCGGGTGTCTCGTCCTTGCCGGACAGCGGGAAGGAGAGCCGGGACTGCACCCGCCCGGCCGTGCCGAGGGAGAAGTCCTTCTCGGTGCTCCGGATCCGCAGCAGGTCGCGGTACGCGGCCGAGGTGCCCTCGATCTGCTCGCAGCCCACCTCGACCTTGGTCAGCAGCGGCTTGGCGTACGGCCACTTGTCGGCGTTGTCGGCCGTCATGGGCAGGCCGCGGCCGAAGCCGTTGCCGTCCTCGCACCGCCAGTGGACGGCGTTGAACCAGTCGCCGCTGTCGTAGGAGTTGCGGTCCAGGGACTTGGAGCGCAGCAGGTCGGTGCCCGCCTGGGAGAGGGCCGGGCCCTGCGAGAGGGTGGCCGTCGCCATGGCGAGGACCTGCATCCGGGCCCGGTCGGCGGGGCTCGTCGACGCGGGCAGCTTGAAGGCGAGCGCGTCGAACAGGGACTCGTTGTCGTGCGCGTCGGCGTAGGCCAGGGCGTCGCCCGGCGCATCGGCGTATCCGGCGGGGGCGCCGTTGTAGTCGACCTCGGAGCCCTTGACCTCCTGGCCGGCGGTGTCGGTGAACCGGTAGCCGGCGAGGTTGCCGGTGAGGCCGACCTTGATGAGGTCCTGGTAGTGCAGCAGGCGGGCCTTCTGTTCGGCCGGAGTGCCGTTGTTCTTCGAGGAGTTGGGATCGGTGTACAGGCCGGACGCGAAGCCCTGGACGCCGGGGTCCTCGTCGAAGGGGCCGCCGCCGCGCACGGCGTCCCGGGCACGGTCGGAGAAGGTGGCGATGCCGGTGCCGGCCATGTTCTTCTGCGTGGCCTGGACGAACCGGGCGTCGTCGGCGATCTCGCCGAAGTTCCAGCCTTCGCCGTAGAGGATGATCTTCTTGCCGTCGACTCCGTCCTCGGCGAGGGTCAGCGCGTCGAGGGCCTTCCTGACCGCGAGGATGTTGGCCTTCGGGTGGTGGCCCATGAGGTCGAAGCGGAAGCCGTCGACCTTGTACTCCTTGGCCCAGGTGACGACCGAGTCGACGACGAGTTTGCCCATCATCGCGTTCTCGGTGGCGGTGCCCGCGCAGCAGGTGCTGTTCGCGACCGAGCCGTCGGCGAGGAGCCGCTGGTAGTAGCCGGGCACGATCCGGTCCAGGACGGAGGTGTCCGACTGGCCGCTCGCGGCGGTGTGGTTGTAGACGACGTCCATGACGACCCGCAGCCCGTCGTCGTTGAGGGCCTTGACCATCTCGCGGAACTCGACCGTGCGGGCGGTGCCGTCCGGATCGGTGGCGTAGGAGCCCTCGGGGACCGTGTAGTGGTACGGGTCGTAGCCCCAGTTGTAGGCGTCCTTCGCGGCGGTCTTCCCGACGCACTCCTGCTGCTTGTCGGAGTCGGCCGGGTAGGAGGCCAGGTCGCAGTCGGTCCTCGCCTGGTCGGCCTTCTTCTCCGGGATGGTGGCGATGTCGAACGCGGGCAGCAGATGTACGTACGAGGTGCCCGCCTTCGCCAGCTCGCGCAGGTGCCGGGAGCCGTCGCTGGCCTTGTCGGTGAAGGCGAGGTAGGTGCCGGGGTGCTTCGCCGTCCGGTCCGCCACGGAGAAGTCCCGGATGTGCAGCTCCTGGATCTGCGCGTCCCGCAGCGGTACGGCCTTGGGCTTGGTGTACGCCGACCAGCCGGAGGGCTTGAGCGCCCTGTCGTCCAGGTCGACGACGAGGCCGCGCTCGGAGTCGGCGGTGAGGGCGAGGGCGTAGGGGTCGGTCACCTTGTTGGTGACGACCTTGCGGACGCTGGGCGCCCAGACCTTCACGACGTACCGGTAGGGCTTGCCCTTCCAGGACTTCGGGCCGGTGGCGGACCAGACGCCGGTGGCGGCGTCGCGCTTCATCGGCACGGTGGAGTCACTGATCTCCAGGGACACCTGCTGTGCGGTCGGCGCCCAGACGGACAGCGTGGGGCGGCCCTTTCGGAACGTCGGCCCCAGGCCGGCCTTCGTGGCGTCGTACAGGTCGTCGAGGACTGCGGCGATCTGGACGCCGGTCGCCGCGAGCACGGCCCCGTTCGCCGAGTGCTGTGTGGCGACGACCTGGCCGCGCAGGGCCTCGCGGACCCGGTCGCGGTCGCGGGGGTCGACGGTCCAGGCGTCGTACTCCTTCAGATGCGGGAACTTCGCCTTCTGGGCGTCGGTCAGCTCGCTCTTCGACAGGCGCAGCCACGTCGCGTCACCGGTCAGGGCGCCGTCCCGCACCGCGATCGAGCCGTCGCGGGAGGC
The DNA here is from genome assembly GCF_004803895.1 of Streptomyces hawaiiensis. NCBI lineage: Bacteria > Bacillati > Actinomycetota > Actinomycetes > Kitasatosporales > Streptomycetaceae > Streptomyces > Streptomyces hawaiiensis. The sequence goes on from NZ_CP021978.1 coordinate 2,575,383, forward strand.
GAGCAACTGGGTGGAGGCGGCGGCGTCGGAGCCGTTCCAGGCGAGGGTGTTCCGGTCGATCCAGACCGCCTTGGAGGTGGTCGGGTCGAGGGCGGCCGCGGAGCCGGCGGGCTGCGGGAGCAGGTACTTCTCCTGGCCGTTCACCAGCCACACCTCGTGGCCGTTCGCCTTGAGGTCGAGCGACTGGTCGGTGGGCAGGTCCTTCTCGTCGCCCTTGTGCAGGATGTAGCTGAGGCTGGTGGCTCCGTCGGTGAGCGGTACCTCGAAGACTGCGCCATAGGTATCAGTCTTGACCGGCTCAAGGGGGTTCGACCAGTCGGTGGGGTTCGCGGCGCCGGTCCAGACGTGCAGGCCCCAGCCGTCGTAGTTCCCGTCGGCCCGGTGGTAGTGCAGGACGGCCTTGCCCTTGTCGGGCGCCGGGTAGTCGGGGCGCTCGGTGGTGACGGTCTCCTTGCCCTGTTCGATCCAGATCTCGCCGGTCTTGGTGACGTCGATCGTGCGGTCGGCGGCGACGTCCTTGTCGCCGTCCTTGTCGATGACGAGGAAGCCGACGTTCGAGGCGCCGGGCTTCAGCTTGACGTAGGCGAAGGCACCGTAGGCGTCGCGGCCGGTGAAGGGGTGGCTGTTCGGCCACTCGGTGGTCTCGCCCTCGGCGAGGTCGCCCCAGGCGTACAGGCCCCAGTCGGCGTAGTCCCCGTCGGCGCGCTTGTAGTGGACGATCGCGTAGTCGCGGGAGGACGCGGTGGGCGGCTCCTCGGCGGGCGGGGTGCCGGTGGTGGAGGCGGCCAGGGCGCTCGCGGTACGGCCGGCCGCGTCGACCACCACGGCCTTGTAGCGCAGGGCCGTGCCGGGTGCCACGTTCTTCCCGATGGTGTGGGTGACCTTGTACGGGGCGTGGTCGGCGGAGCCGAGGACCTGCCACTTCGCGTTGCCGGTCTGAGCGGCGAAGACGACCCGGTTGAGCCGCCCGCCGTCCACGTCGGCGCTGAGCTCGACGGTGCCGGTGGCGCCGGCCTGCGGGGCCTTCAGGGTGACCGTCGGGGCGGTGGCGGGCTCGGCGAGCCTGCGGGACGCCTTGAGGACGAGCGCCGAGCCGGCCGGGACGGTGACGGTGAGCAACGTGTCGCCGTCACTCTTCAGGGTGGCGTCGGTGCCGTGGATGCCCTTGAAGGTCATGCCGGCCGAGCCGGTCGGGAAGGTCGCGGTCTTCGCCTCGCCCGCGTTGTTGAAGGTGACGACGTACTCGGTGCCGTTCTTCGCGTCCGTGCGGGAGAAGGCGTAGACGCCCGGGCCGTCGGCCGCGTAGCGCTGCTGCTGGACACCGTCGGTGAGGGCCGGGTTGGCCTTGCGGAGTCCCGCGAGGGCGCTGATCTGCCGGTAGAGCGGTGCCTTCGTGTCGTAGGCGTCCTCGGCGTGGGTGCGGTCGGTGCCGATCCGGTCGTCGTCGAGGTAGTCGGCGGTACGGGAGGCGAACATGGTCTGCCGGGCGTCCTTGTCGCCGCCCGGGCCGGTGAAGCCCTGCTCGTCGCCGTAGTAGACGACGGGGTTGCCGCGGCTGAGGAACATCAGCTCGTTGGCGAGCTTGTCCTTCCTGAGCAGCTCGGCGTCGGTGGCCTTCGGGTCGTCCTGCTTCAGGAAGGACCCGATCCGGCCCATGTCGTGGTTCCCGAGGAAGGTGACCTGCTCGTACGCGTTGGCCTTGCCGGTCGTGTACTTGTAGTCGTCGCCGAAGACTTTGGCGAGCCGCTGGGCGCTGCCGCCCTGCGAGGCGTACTGGCGGGCCGCCTCCTGGAAGGGAAAGTCGAGTGTGGCGTCGAGCCGGCCCTGGGTGACGTACGGCGAGGTGACGGACGTGTCGGCGGAGTACACCTCGCCGAACATGAAGAAGTCGTCCCGGCCCCGCCGGGCGGCGTAGGCGTCGAGGGCGGTGGCCCACTGCGTCCAGAACTCCATGTTGACGTGCTTCACGGTGTCGATCCGGAAGCCGTCGATGTCGAAGTCCCGCACCCAGCGCCGGTAGATCTTCTCCATGCCGCTGACGACCTCGGGCCGCTCGGTCCACAGGTCGTCGAGGCCGGAGAAGTCGCCGTGGGTGGAGCTCTCACCGGCGAAGGTGGAGTCGCCCCGGTTGTGGTACATCGTCGGGTCGTTGAGCCACGAGGGGACCTTGTTCTTCCGGGTCGCTTCGGGCGTGCGCGGGAAGGAGTCGCGGTCGACCTCCGGGAAGTCCCGCTCGCCGTCCGCGTAGTCGGCGTCGTCGAACGGCTTCCCGTCCTTCGTCAGGTAGGGGAAGGCCCCCTTGGAGAGGTAGTCGTACGACTTCTCCTCATAGTCGACGACGTCCGCGGTGTGGTTGGTGATGACGTCGAAGAAGACCTTCATGCCCTTGGCGTGGGCCTTGTCGATGAGGGTCTCGAGGTCCTTGTTGGTGCCGAAGTGCGGGTCGACCTGGGTGAAGTCGGTGATCCAGTACCCGTGGTAGCCGGCCGAGGCGTTCGCCCCCGTGCCCTGTACGGGCTGGTTCTTGAAGATGGGGGCCATCCACAGGGCGGTGGTGCCCAGGCCCTTGATGTAGTCGAGCCGCTTGGTCAGGCCCTTGAGGTCGCCGCCCTGGTAGAAGCCCTTGTCGGTGGGGTCGTGGCCGGTGGTGAGGCGGGAGCCGGTCAGGCCGCCGTCGTCGTTGCGCGGGTCGCCATTGGCGAAACGGTCCGGCAGGACGAAGTAGAACTGCTCACGGGTGGCGTCGTGCCGGGCGGGCTCGGCGGCCAGCGCGGCGTCGGACGGGGGTGCCGGAGGGGTGGCCGCCCCGGCGGCGAGCGGCTGGACGAGTGCTGCGGCCAGCGCGGTGGCGGTGACCGCGGCGACCCGTCCGGCACGGGCGGTTCTGCGCCTTGCGGGCGCACGCCATCTCGGTATCACTGACGTGGACTCCTTGCATCGCGGCTCTCTCGGGTCCGACCCCGCGCGACCGTATCGCCGTCGAAACGCTTACAGCAAGAGTCCTGAAACCGCTGGCAAGAAATTTCAGCGGATCCTTCAGCAGGTCGAGTTGGTCTGCGTCAGCAGACCCAGCCGCCACGGGAGGGTGTTGTAGGGGCCGCTCGCCGAGGGGTCCATGCCCTGGTACAGGTACTGGAGCCGGCAGGGGTTGACGGTGAGCAACTGGTCGTTGAAGGCGGCAGGGCCAGTCCGGCGGCCAGGACCCCCAGGAGTCTTGTCAGGCGCATCGCATCTCCTATCGCTTGATGGTGTAGGTGACGAGCGAGCGGGCCGGAACCGTGGCCTTCAGCGACCCCCCGGTGACAGGTACGGCCGACTGCCGGGCGGTGCTGCGGGAGCCGTCGGTCAGGTAGGGGGTCACCGTTCCAGTGGTGAATCCGATGTTCCGCAGGCTGAACGAGACCGGGGTGGCGCTGCCGGCCGCGTTGAGCGCCACGACCGTCACGGATCCGTCCGTGTTGCGGAACGCCGACAGCCTGAGGTTGGTGTCGGAGGCGGTGGCGCCGATGCGGGTGGCCCCGGGCCGGATGAAGCGGCTGTAGTTCGCCAGCGCCCACAGGCGCTTGGAGACGTGGTAGTTCGCGCCGTCCATCTGGATCAGCCCGCGGGTGGCGCCGACCGAGGCGCCGTACCAGTAGACGTAGCCGCTGGTGTTGCCCTTGGTGAGCGCGTCGTGCACGGCGGAGGCTACGGTGAAGCCGTCGTAGCCGCTGCCGTCGTCCCAGGCCTCGTTCCAGGTGGTGCCGTTGGGCGACCACTCCGACATCCAGGTCCGCTTCCGCGTCGGCAGCGGGCCGTCGACGGGGCTGGCGTAGGTGTGCCCGGCATGGGTGTCGACATAGCCCCGAGCGGTCGCGTCGGCCTCGATCGCCCTGGTGTAGTTCTTCTGCTGGTTCCAGCCGAAGGAGTCGCAGCAGACGATTCTGTGGCCGCCCGCCCGCGCCACGGGTCCGAAAACCTTGGTGAACTCGACCGCCTGGGCGGGCGTGAGCCGCATGGAGTCGTACGTGGCGGTGTAGTCGGGCTCGTTGGTGAACCCGAGGTCGTTGATCCGGATGCCCTCCTGTGCGTAGAACCTGGCGTACTGGACCAGGTAGTTCGCGTACGCCTTGCGCCAGTCGCCGCTCGCGCAAGTGGCTCCGGACAGGCCGCACAGGGTGCCGCCGTTCGCGTCGGTGCCGTTCGTCTTCATGTACCCGGGCGCGGTCCAGGCGTCGGCGTAGAAGCGGTTCACGCCGTACGCCTTGGCCTGCTGGGCGAGCCACACCTGGCCCTTGTCGTCGCGGTCCCACACGTAATTCGGGGTCGCGTCCGGGCCGCCGGGGTCGGTCGGCTGGATGCCCGAGTCGATGCCGAGGCGCAGGATGCTCAGCCCGGCGCCGGTGCTCCGGCTGAAGAGCAGGTCGAGGATCTCGCGTTGCCGTTCGGCGGGCAGGCCCTGCGAGCCCCGCATGATCTCGGCCCTGCCGAAGTGCTCGGAGATGCCGAAGCCGTCGATGGGCTGGTGCCGGGTGGAGCCGTTGATGGTGGCGGAGGCGTCCGCCCGGAGGTCCTCCGGCAGGGCCTCGGCGGTGACTCCGGCGGTCGTCAGCAGCACCGCGAGGGAGGTGACCGTCCAGGTTCTGATCCTGCGCAGCGTGATCCGTCCCGTCATGGGAGCGCTCCCAGTGGTATGCGGTCGCCCCTCGGGGTTTCCGAGGGGCGAGTTCGAGATGCTGAACAGCGTTCAGGGAGTTGGCACTGGTGAGGGAACGTAGAGCAGCGTTCCGGAAGCGTCAATCCCGCTCGCACCGCAACTGAGCGCCGGTGCCTAGCAGTTGGACTTCCCCGCGTAGATCGCCAGGGCGGTGTTCGAGCCGAGGGTGGCCGTGAGCCGGCCGCTGGAGTCGACCGTCACCGTCCTGTTGTTCTGCACGTCGCAGTAGGTTCCCGCCGGCAGCGAGGTCTGGTAGATCCGGGTCAGGGAGCCCGGCTCGTGGTTGATGGCCACGAAGCCCTTGCCGCCCCGGCCGAAGGCGATGGCGTCGCCGCCGTTGTCCCACCAGTCGGTGACGGCCTGGCCCCGGGTGGCGTTGCGGAAGCCGACCATGGACCTGATCTCCGGCCAGTCGTGCTGGCACTTCCAGCCGTTCTGCCAGCAGGCGTTCACCTGGCCACCGTTCGGCGGGCCGGCGTCGTGGTCGGTGAACTCGTAGCCGGAGTTGATGTCGGGGGCGCCGTAGGGCCAGGCCAGCATGAAGACGTTGGCGAGGGTGTAGTTCGCGTTGTCCTTGTAGCTGAGGGTCGAGCCGTTGCGCTCGGTGTCGTGGTTGTCGACGAAGACACCGGAGACACCGCTGTTCATATAGCCCCAGCCCTCGCCGTAGTTCTTCAGATAGGCGAGGTTCTCGTTGGTGAAGACCCGCTTGAGGTCGTAGGCGTAGCGGAACTCCTGGACGTCGCCGTTGCCGGTGTACTCGGTGGGCTGGACGGCCTCACCCGAGCCGTGGATGACCTCCTGTTTCCAGTACGCCGACGGGTTGCTCAGCCGGGACTTGATGTTCGCCAGGTCGGCGGCGTCCATGTGCTTGGCCGCGTCGATGCGGAAGCCGTCGACGCCGAGGGAGAGCAGGTCGTTCATGTAACCGGCGATCGCGCCGCGGACGTGGTTCTCGCCCGTGTCGAGGTCGGAGAGGCCGACCAGTTCGCAGTGCTGGACGTTCCAGCGGTCCTGGTAGTTGCCGATCCGGCTCGTGCAGTCGTCGAAGTCGGGCGCGGAGTACAGGCCCGGGTAGTCGTACTTGGTGTACTGCGAGCCGCCGGTGCCGGTGCCGTCGCCCGCCGCCATGTGGTTGATGACGGTGTCGGCGACGACCTTCACACCGGCCGCGTGGCAGGTGTTCACCATGTTGCGGAACGCCGTGCGGTCGCCGAGCCGGCCGGCGATCTTGTAGCTGACCGGCTGGTACGAGGTCCACCACTGCGGGCCCTGTATGTGCTCGGCGGGCGGGGAGACCTGGACGTAGCCGTACCCGGCGGGCCCGAGGGTGCTGGTGCACTCACGGGCGACCGAGGCGAAGTTCCACTCGAAGAGGACGGCGGTGACGTCCTTGGTGCCAGGTGGGGAGGCCTGCGCACCAGTCGGGTTCATGACAACCGAAGCCGCGGCGAGCGCGACGGCGGCGAGGTGTCTGCGTGTCATGTGGGGTTTCCTTCTTCGTTGAAGGTTCTTGCAGCAAGGTTCAGAAACCTTGCGGTGCCGCAGATAGTAGAGGCCCGCCGCCCGAAAGGGCAGCGGGCCGTACGAAATTCAAAGGAAAATCAGGCGGTGATCGCCGTCGTCCACCACACCGTGGTGTCGGCGGGCACCTTCGCCTCGTCGTCGACCTGGACGATCTCCCCGCTGGCGACCAGCACCCGGCCGTACGCCGGCATCGCCACCGACTCGCCGGTGGTGTTCGCGACGCACACGAACTCCCCGCGCCGGAAGGCCAGCACGCCCTCGGGCGCCCGCAGCCACTCCACGGACGTGCCGGCGCCGAGGTCGGGCTGCTCGCGGCGCACCGCGAGCGCGGCCCGGTACAGCTCCAGGGTCGAGCCGGGCTCACCGGTCTGCGCCTCGACGCTCAGCTCGCCCCAGCCCTCCGGCTGCGGCAGCCAGCTGCCACCGTCACCGAAGCCGTACGACGAACCCGTCCGGGTCCACGGGATCGGCACCCGGCAGCCGTCACGGAAACCGTCCTGGCCCGCGCCCCGGAAGTACGCCGGGTCCTGGCGCACCTCGTCCGGCAGGTCGACGACGTCGGGCAGGCCGAGCTCCTCGCCCTGGTAGACGTACGCCGAGCCGGGAAGCGCCAGCATCAGCAGGCTCGCCGCCCGGGCCCTGCGCAGCCCCAGTTCACGGTCGCCGGCCAGGCGGATCTGCGTGCCGAGGCCGGGCGGGTTGGCGAAGCGGGTGGCGTGCCGGGTCACGTCGTGGTTGGACAGCACCCAGGTGGCGGGGGCACCGACCGGGCGCATGGCCTCCAGGGTGCGGTCGATGACCTCGCGCATCTCCTCGGCGTCCCAGTGGGTGCTGAGGTACTGGAAGTTGAAGGCCTGGTGCAGCTCGTCGGGGCGGACGTAGTTCGCGGTGCGCTCGATGGTGGGGGTCCAGGCCTCCGCCACGAAGATCCGCCCACCCGTCTCCCACCACCGCCCTTCTGTCGAAGGCCCTTCGGGCCCCTTCCTTTCCGCGTACTCGTCGAGGATGAGCCGCCACTGCCGGTAGATCTCGTGCACACCGTCCTGGTCGAAGAAGGGCATGACATCGTTGCCCAGCAGTTTCACCTGGTCATGGGATCCAAGGTCGGGCAGCCCCTCGGCCTTCACCAGACCGTGGGCGACGTCGATCCGGAAGCCGTCGACGCCCATGTCCAGCCAGAAGCGCAGGATGGAGCGGAACTCGTCGCCGACCGCCGGGTGCTCCCAGTTGAAGTCGGGCTGCTCGGGGGCGAAGAGGTGCAGGTACCACTCGCCGGGCGTGCCGTCGGGTTCGGTGACGCGGGTCCACGCCGGCCCGCCGAAGATCGACTCCCAGTCGTTGGGCGGCAACTCGCCGTTCTCCCCCTTGCCGGGGCGGAAGTGGTAGCGCTCCCGCAGCGAGGAGCCCGGGCCTTCGGCGACGGCCCGCTTGAACCACTCGTGCTGGTCGGAGGAGTGGTTCGGGACCAGGTCGACGATGATCCGCAGGCTCAGCCGGTGGGCGTCGCGGATCAGCGCGTCGGCGTGCAGGAGGTTGCCGAACATCGGGTCGACGGCGCGGTAGTCGGCGACGTCGTAGCCGGCGTCGGCCTGCGGCGAGGCGTAGAAGGGGCTGAGCCACACGGCGTCCACGCCGAGGTCGCGCAGGTACGGCAGGCGGGTGCGGACACCTTCCAGGTCGCCCATGCCGTCACCGTTGCTGTCGGCGAAGCTGCGCGGGTACACCTGGTAGATCACCGCCTCCCGCCACCAGTCGCGGCGCTTGGCGACGGCGACTGCGGACGTGGGGGTGGGGGCAGGTGCGGCTGGGTGCTGGCTCATGTCGTCCTTGATGCGATGGGGGTCCCCCCGCTCGAGCGGGTTCGAGAGTGGGGGGAGAGGTGTGGTCATGTGAGACGTGGGGTGGGTGACGAGGCGGCCGCGGCACAGCGGGGTCGGATGGGCACCGCGGCCGCCTCGGGCTTGTGGAGTGCGGTGGGACCGCGCCCCGCAGGGCGCGGGGTCACCCCTTCGTGCCACCAGCGGTGAGCCCGGTCACCAGGTTCTTCTGCACGAGGTAGAAGAACAGGGCGGCCGGTATCGCGATCAGCACAGCCGTCGCGGCCATCAGGTTGCGCTGTGCGTCGTGCTCGCTCACGAACGTCTGCAGACCGACGGCGAACGTGTACTTGTCGTCGCTCAGCATGAACGTCGAGGCGAACGCGACCTCACCGAAGGCCGTGAGGAAGCTGTAGAACGCCGCGACCGCGAGGCCCGGCTTGGCGAGCGGCAGGATGAGCCGCGCGAACGTGCCGAAGGGGGTCAGCCCGTCGACGCGCCCGGCCTCGTCGATCTCGAACGGGATGGTGTCGAAATAGCCCTTCATCAGCCAGGCGCAGTACGGCACGATCGTGGTGCAGTTGACAAGGATGAGACCAAGGTAGCTGTCGATGAGCTGCAGATCCGAGAGGATCTGGTACATCGGCACGATCAGTACCGCGATCGGGAACATCTGGGTGACCAGCAGCACCCACATCAGCTTCCGGTAGCCGGGGAACCGCATGCGGGAGACGGCGTAGCCGGTGGACGCGGCGACGATGACGCCGATGAGCGTCGTGCCCAGCACCACGACCAGCGTGCTCTTCAGCCAGTCGAAGAAGCCGGTGTCCTGCAGGACGAACGCGTAGTTGTCGAACGTCATCTTGTCCCAGATGCGCCCGGGGTGGAGGTAGTCGTCCTTGTCCGGGCCGAGGGACAGGAAGACCAGCCAGGCGATCGGGAAGAGCGCGGTCAGGCTCGCGCCGATCAGCACGGCGTGCGAGGCGAGGGCGGCCGCGCGGCTCTGCTCGCCGCGCCGGCGCGTCCTGCCGGGGGCGCCCGCGGGGCGCCGCTCGGCCGCCGGGGCGGGGGTCTCGACGGTGGTAGTACTCATTTCGGACTCCTGCCTCAGATCGCGAGCTGCTGCTCGTTGCGGTTCAGCCAGCGGCGGTAGAAGGAGGTGAAGACGATCAGGATGGACAGGAGCAGGATTCCGTAGGCGGCGGACTGGGCGTAGTCGCGCGGTTGCTGCCCGAAGCCCAGGTGGTAGGCCCACGTCACGAGGATCTGGGCGTCCGGGGCGGTGTTGCCGAACAACAGGAAGATGATGGCGAACTGGTTGAAGGTCCAGATGACGCCGAGGAGTACGACCGTCGTGCTGACGGACCTCAGACCGGGCAGGGTGACGTAGCGGAACCGCTGCCAGGCGCTGGCGCCGTCCATCTCGGAGGCCTCGTACAGGCTCGCGTCGATCGACTGCAGGCCACCGAGGAGCGAGACCATCATGAACGGCACACCGCACCAGGTGTTGACCATGATCGCGGAGAACCGCTGCCAGAAGGTGTCCTCCAGCCACGAGGGCGTCGGCAGGTGCAGCAGTTCCAGGCCGGAGTTGATGATGCCGCCGTCGGCGAGCATGAACCGCCAGCCGAACACGGTGACGAAGGTCGGCACCGCCCAGGGCAGCACCAGGATCATGCGGTAGAGGGTGCGGCCGCGCAGCTTCTGGTTGAGCAGCAGGGCGAGGCCGAGACCGAGGCCGTAGTGCAGGGTGACGCAGGCCGCCGTCCAGAAGACCGTCCAGAGGAAGTGCGACCAGAAACGGTCGTACGCCGTGGGGCCCCACAGGATGTCGGCGTAGTTGTCCAGGCCGATGAACTTGTAGGTGGCGTCGATCTCGTTGACGCCGATCGTGCGGGCGGTGTTGAGGCTGGTGGCGTCGGTGAGCGTCAGGTACAGGCCGTACGCCAGCGGGTACAGCACCAGGACGCCGAGGACGATCGCCACCGGGGCGACCATCGCGTAGGCGTACCAGTGCTTGTTCAGGCCGTTCCTCAGCCGCTGCACCGGTCCGGGCCGTGGTTCCCGCTCACCGCGCCGCTTGCCGGTCGCTCGGTCGATGGCGACTGTCATGGTTCGACACCTTCTGGAGGTTCAAGGAGGTCAGGGGGCTGCCCGGGCGCGGGCCGGTGGCCGCCGGTCCCCTCTCCCATGACAGGGGGTCCGGCGGCCACGCGGCGGTCACTTGGAGAAGTCCGGCACCAGCTTGGCGATGGCGGTCTCGGCGTCACCGAGGCCCTTGTCCAGGGACTCCTTGCCGCCCGCGATCTCGATCAGCTCGTCGTCCAGCGGGGCCCACAGGGAGCTGTACTCGGGCAGCGCCGGGCGCGGCTGGGCGGAGGACAACACACCCTGGTAGCCGGCGATGCCCGGGTCGGCCTTGACCTTCGCGGTGTAGGCGTCCTCGCGGGTGGGAAGCGTGGAGTTCTTCAGCGCGATGGTCTCCTGGGCCTTGGCCGAGGTCATGAACTTCACGAACTTCAGCGAGGCCTCCTGGTGGGCCTTGTCCGAGCCCGCGTACACGGAGAGGTTGTGGCCGCCGGTCGGGGCGCCCGCCTTGCTGGTGGAACCGGCCGGGACGGTGGCGATGCCGAGGTTGTTCTTGTCCTTGAAGGCAGAGCCCTTGTAGAAGTTCGTGATCTCCCACGGGCCCTGGACGATCGAGGCGACCTTGCCGCTGACGAACGCCTCCTGGATGTGGGCGTAGGCGTCGGCCGTGGTGTCGGCCTTGTGCAGGCCCTTGCCGGAGAAGAGGCCCCGCCAGGTGCCGTAGGCCTTCTTGGCCTCGGGCGAGGTGACGGTGATCTTCTTGGCGTCCGCGTCCACGGTGTCGGTGCCCTCGCCGTAGAGGAAGGACTGGGCGTAGTAGGCCTGGGTGGAGCCCCAGTAGCCGTCGACGCCGGTCTTGTCCTTGATCGTGGCGGCGGCCTTCTTCAGGTCCTCCCAGGTCTTGGGGGCCTCGACGCCGGCCTTCTCGTAGAGGGCCTTGTTGTAGACGAGGGCGAGGGTGTCCGTGGTGAAGGGGACGCCGTAGGTCTTGCCCTCGTACGTGGCCTGCTGGATCAGGCTGGGCTGGAACTTGTCCTGCTCGGCGAGGGCCTCGGTGCCGTCCAGCGGCGCGAAGAAGCCCTTCTTGGCGAAGGCGGGGGTCCAGCCGACCTCGGAGCGCAGCACGTCGGGGGCGCCCTTGGAACCGGCGGCGGTGTCGAACTTGTTCTGCGCCTGGTCGAAGGGGACGTTGACGTAGTTGACCTTGATGTCCTTGTGGGCGGCCTCGAACTCCTTGACCAGGGCCTGGTACGTCGGCGCCTCGTTGGTCGCGTTGGAGGTGTCCCACCAGGTGATGGTGACCGGGCCGCCGGCCTCGTCGCCGCTGTCGCTTCCGCCGCAGGCCGTCGCCGCCAGGGCGAGGGACGCCACCAGCGCGGTGGCCGCTATGCCACGCCGCATGAGTTCTCCTTGAGGGTGAAAGCCCGTTCGTGCTGCCGACTGCGCCGTTGGCGGCCGGGCGTCGGTGAGATTAGCCGCGCTGCAACGAGTTGCGAAAGACCTTGCAGCAAAAAGTTGCAAGGGGGAGGGAAGGTTATCCCGCCGTGACCTCCCTACGGCCTCTCCTCCACCGCGCCGCAGCCCGCATATCCAGCTGTTCGACAGCGAGTCGGACAGCTGTGCAAGACTCTGCAAGCACTTGCCATCCGGGTCCGCCGGGGGAATCATCCGTTGCGGATCGGACGCCGACCACGAATTCCGAGGGACCGCGATGACCAAGCCACCCGCAGCGGGCCGTGCGACGGCGCGCATCAGGCGTCCCGTCGGTGTGCAAGGAGAACCCCGGCCGCTACAGTCCGGTGCTGTGACCACACGGCTTGCCGACATCGCTGTGCAGGCGGGGGTGAGCGAAGCGACCGTCAGCCGCGTCCTCAACGGGAAGCCGGGCGTCGCCGCCACCACCCGCCAGTCCGTGCTGGCCGCTCTCGACGTGCTGGGCTACGAACGCCCGGTGCGCCTGCGCCAGCGCAGCGAGGGGCTGGTCGGGCTGATCACCCCGGAGCTGGAGAACCCGATCTTCCCGGCCCTGGCGCAGGTCATCGGCCAGGCGCTGACGCGCCAGGGCTACACCCCGGTGCTGGCCACCCAGACCCCGGGCGGCTCGACCGAGGACGAGCTCACGGAGATGCTCGTGGACCGCGGGGTCGCCGGCATCATCTACGTCTCCGGGCTGCACGCGGACACCACCGCCGACATGCAGCGCTACGACCGGCTGCGCGCCCAGGGCGTGCCCTACGTGCTGGTCGACGGTTTCTCGCCGAAGGTGCAGGCGCCGTTCATCTCCCCCGACGACCGCGCGGCGATGAACCTCGCGGTCACGCACCTGGTGTCCCTGGGGCACACCCGGATCGGTCTGGCCCTCGGGCCCAAGCGGTTCGTGCCGGTGCAGCGCAAGATCGAGGGGTTCGTGCGCACGGTGCAGGACCAGTTGGGTCTGGGTGCCGAGACCGTCGAGTCGGAGCTGGTGCAGCACTCCCTGTACACCCTGGAGGGTGGTCAGGCGGCGGCCACGGCGTTGATCGAGCGGAACTGCACGGCCGTGGTGTGCGCCAGCGACATGATGGCGCTGGGCGCGATCCGGGCGGCCCGGCAGCTGGGTCTGGACGTGCCGAAGGACATCTCGGTGGTCGGCTTCGACGACTCCCCGCTGATCGCCTTCACCGACCCGCCCCTGACCACGGTCCGCAAGCCGGTCCCGGCGATGGGGCAGGCGGCGGTGCGCACGCTGCTGGAGGAGATCGGCGGGACGCCCGCCCCGCACAGCGAGTTCGTGTTCATGCCCGAACTGGTGGTGCGCGGTTCGACCGCTTCGGCTCCGGGGGAACGCGGTCGCTCCTGAAGCCTGCGGCTTGATTTCGCCGTAGGACATGCGGCCCGCACGGCGCCGCGGGATGATCGGTGGGTAAGTCCTCTTCTGGCAGACTTTGCACCTATGGGTGAAACGACCGTAACGAAGCCGGAGGGCATGGAAGCGGCCCTCCCGGACCCCGTTGCGGCCCATACGGGGCGTGGTCCGCTGTGCCGGCTGCGCACCCCGCGCCGGCCCCGGTTCTGGTTCGAGATCCTGCTGATCGCGGTGAGTTACTGGACGTACTCGCTCGTCCGCAACGCCGTGCCCGAGCAGAAGGCCGAGGCGCTGCGCAACGCCGACTGGATCTGGCGGGCCGAGCACCATCTGGGCATCGCCGTCGAGGAGTCGGTCAACCACGCCGTGGACTCGGTGCATTGGCTCATCGTCGGGATGAACTACTACTACGCGACGCTCCACTTCATCGTCACGCTGGGTGTCCTGGTGTGGCTCTACCGTCGCCATCCCGGCCGCTATGCGGCAACCCGCACGGTGCTGTTCGCGACCACCGCCGTCGCCCTGGTCGGTTACTACCTGTATCCGCTGGCGCCCCCGCGGCTGATGAACGGCCGCGACTTCATCGACACGGTCATGGTCCACCAGACCTGGGGTTCGATGGCGTCCGGCGACCTGAAGCACATGTCCAACCAGTACGCCGCGATGCCCTCGATGCACATCGGCTGGTCCGTGTGGTGCGGGCTGACGATCTTCGCCCTGGCGGCGGTTCCCTGGGTGCGGGTGCTGGGTCTGCTGTACCCGGCGCTGACGCTGGTGGTCATCGTCGCCACGGCCAACCACTTCTGGCTGGATGCGGTCGGTGGCGTGCTGTGCCTGGCCTTCGGGTTCACGGTCGCGCGGCTCTGGTACGGAAGGCAGCCGTACGCGCTGCCGCGGACGGTGCCGGCGCCCAGGCCGAGTGACGCCCGGCCCGCACGGCCGAGGCATAGCGTGCCGGGCCGGTCCCGGGAGGTGTCCGCAACGTCGCGAGAGGGAGTGCCGGGTGTTGCGAGCAGGCGGGACTCCGCGGACACGACCTAGCGCTCGGCGATGCCGTAGAACAGTTCCTCCACCACACCGCGCGCCCGGCGTGCCGTTCGCCGGTACGCGTCGAGCATGTCGCCCGCGTGGCCGGGGCCGTATCCCAGATACCTGCCGACTGCGGCCAGTTCCCGGGGCTCCGTCGGGAAGGTGTCGCCGGCGCGGCCGCGGACCAGCATCACCGCGTTGCGGACGCGGGTCGCGAGGACCCAGGCCTCGTCGAGGATCGCCGCGTCCTCCTCCGTCATGAGCCCGGCCGCGCGGGCGGCGGCCAGGGCCTCGCGGGTGCGGGTGGTGCGCAGGCCGGGCTCCGCCGAGCCGTGCCGCAGCTGCATGAGCTGCACGGTCCACTCCACGTCGGACAGGCCTCCCGGCCCGAGCTTGGCGTGCAGCTTGGGGTCGGCGCCGCGCGGCAGCCGCTCGGACTCCATGCGGGCCTTCAGCCGCCGGATCTCGCGGACGGCCTCGTCGGCGAGCCCGTCCGCCGGGTAGCGCAGCGGGTCGACCAGCTCGATGAAGCGGCGGCCCAGTTCCTCGTCGCCGGCGACCGGCTCGGCCCGCAGCAGCGCGTGCGACTCCCACGTCAGGGCCCACCGGCGGTAGTACGCCTCGTACGAGGTGAGGGTGCGGACCATCGGGCCGGACTTGCCCTCCGGGCGCAGGTCGGCGTCGATCAGCAGGGGCGGGTCGGCGCTGGGGATCTGGAGCAGCCTGCGCATCTCGGAGACGACCTTGTTGGCAGCCTGGGAGGCCTCCCGCTCGTCGACGCCGTCGCACGGCTCGTGCACGAACAGCACGTCCGCGTCGGAGCCGTAGCCCAGCTCGTGGCCGCCGAAACGGCCCATGCCGATGATCGCGAACCGGGTGGGCAGGTCGTCCCCCCAGCCGTCCCGCACGACCGCGCGGAGCGTGCCGGCCAGGGTCGCGGCGGTCAGGTCCGACACCGCGCCGCCGACCCGGTCCACCAGGGCGCCCTGATCCGCCTCGGCGGGCTGCTCCTCGGTGCCGTAGGAGCCGACGATGTCGGCGGCGGCCGTACGGAACAGCTCGCGGCGGCGCACGCCGCGGGCGGCCGTGACCGCCTGGGCGCCGCCGTCGGCGCGTTTCACCGCGGCGTATATCTCCTGCTCCAAGTGGGCGCGCGGCCGAGGTTCCAGGCCGCCGCCGTCCCCGTCGCCGAGCAGCGCGACCGCCTCCGGCGCGCGCATCAGCAGGTCGGGCGCGAGGCGGCCGGCGGACAGCACACGGGCGAGGTTCTGCGCGGCGGCGCCCTCGTCCCGGAGCAGCCGCAGGTACCAGGGGGTCTTGCCGAGCGCGTCGGAGACCTTGCGGAAGTTGAGCAGGCCCGCGTCCGGGTCGGCGGAGTCGGCGAACCAGCCGAGCAGGACGGGCAGCAGGGTGCGCTGGATGGCGGCCTTGCGGGTGACGCCGGAGGCCAGGGCCTCCAGGTGACGCAGGGCGGAGGCCGGGTCGGCGTAGCCGAGGGCGACCATGCGTTCCCGGGCCGCCTCGGTGCTGAGCCGGGCCTCGCCGGTGGCGAGCTGGGCGACCGCGTCGAGCAGCGGCCGGTAGAAGAGCTTCTCGTGCAGCCGGCGTACGACGCCGGTGTGCCGCCGCCACTCGCGGCGCAGGTCGGCCACCGGGTCCGTGCGCAGGCCGAGGGAACGGCCGATGCGGCGCAGGTCGGCCTCGTCCTCGGGGAGGAGGTGGGTGCGCCGCAGCCGGAACAGCTGGATGCGGTGCTCCAGGGAGCGCAGGAAGCGGTAGGCCTCGTCGAGCTGGGCCGCGTCGGAGCGTCCGACGTAACCGCCGGCGGCCAGGGCCCTGAGCGCGTCCAGGGTCGTACCGCTGCGCAGGGAGGTGTCGGCCCGGCCGTGCACCAGCTGGAGCAGCTGCACGGCGAACTCGACGTCCCTGAGGCCGCCCGGGCCCAGCTTCAGCTGGCGGTCGACCTCGGCGACGGGGATGTTCTCCACGACCCGGCGGCGCATCTTCTGCACGTCGGGGACGAAGTTCTCGCGCTCGGCGGCCTTCCACACCAGGGGCTGGACGGCGGCGACGTACTCCTCGCCGAGGTCGAGGTCGCCGGCCACCGGGCGGGCCTTGAGCAGCGCCTGGAACTCCCAGGTCTTGGCCCAGCGCTGGTAGTAGGCGAGGTGGCTGGAGAGGGTCCGCACGAGGGGGCCGTTGCGGCCCTCGGGGCGGAGGTTGGCGTCGACGGGCCAGATGGAGCCCTCGACGGTCGTCTCGGAGCAGATCCGCATCATGTGCGAGGCGAGCCGGGTCGCGGCGCGTACGGCCTTGGTCTCGTCGGTCCCCTCGGTGGCCTCGCCGACAAAGATGACGTCCACGTCCGAGACGTAGTTCAGCTCGTGGCCGCCGCACTTGCCCATCGCGATGACGGCGAGCCGGCACAGGCCGGTGTCCTGCGGCGCGGCCGCCTCGGCGATACCGAGGGCGGCGCGCAGGGTGGCGGTGGCGAGGTCGGCCAGCTCGGCGGCGGACTCGGCGACGCCGGTGGTGCCGCAGACGTCCCGGGCGGCGATGGACAGCAGGCAGCGCCGGTAGGCGACCCGCAGGGAGACCGGGTCGTCGGCCTCCGCGAGGCCGGCCTCGAACTCCTCCACCCCGGGGTGCAGGTCGTACGCCTCGTACATGACGAGGGCCTGCCAGTCGTCCGGGTGCCGGGTGAGGTGGTCGGCGAGGGCGGTGGAGGCACCGAGCACGCCGAGGAGGCGGTCGCGCAGGGGCTTGGCCGCGATCAGCGTGTCGAGCAGTTCCCGGCGGGCGCCGGGGCTCTGCTGGGCCTCCAGCAGCCGGACGAGGCCGAGCAGCGCGAGATCGGGGTCGGCGGTGGCGCCCAGCGCCTCCAGCAGCACCGGGTCGTCGCGCAGGGGCGCGAGCTCCGGACTGTCCAGGAGCCGCTCGGCGGCGGAGGCGTCGGTGAATCCGTGCCGCAGCAGCCGTGTGAAAGTACTGCTCCTGCGCCCCGGCGCCGCCGTCATCCGGGCCTCCCTCGCACTGTTCCTCGGACATGCATCGGATCAAGGTCGTACGGCTGTGAGCCTAACCGCACGGGCCGCGGGAAGCGCCGGTGAGTTCGGCGGGCGGACGGGGTCTGCACCGGTGAGCACCGAGACCGGGAGGACACTCATGACCACCCTGCACCCGCAGACCCGTCTGGACCCGCGCTACAGCAGCGAGACGGCCACGGCCACGGCCTGGCAGGAGGCGCGGGCACGGCTCACCGCCGCGGAGCTGTTCTGGATCACCACGGTACGACCGGACGGACGGCCCCACGTCACCCCGCTGCCGTCCGTCTGGTCGGACGGCGCCCTGCACTTCTGCACGGGCCCGGAGGAACGCAAGGCGCGAAACCTCGCGGAGAATCCGCACGTCGTGCTGACCACCGGCACGAACACCTGGAACGAGGGCTACGACCTGGTCGTGGAGGGCGAGGCGAGGCGCGTGACCGACGACGCCCGGCTACGCGAACTGGCCGCGGAGTGGGAGGCGAAGTACGGCAGTTTCTGGCACTACGAGGTACGGGAGGGCTATTTCCACCACGGCGCGGGCCACGCTGCCGTCTACTCGGTGGCGCCGCGCACCGTTTTCGGCTTCGGTAAGGGGGAGCCGTTCAGCCAGACGAGGTGGCGGTTCGCATGACGTCGGACGAAGGAGTCACGCCATGGACATCACCCTTGAAGTCATCCCGCTGCCCGTGACCGACATCGACCGCGCCCGGGACTTCTACCGGGACAAGGTCGGCTTCCATGTGGACATCGACCAGGAGGTCATGCCCGGGATGCGGATCATCCAGCTGACCCCTCCGGGTTCCGGCTGCTCGATCGCCCTGGGCGAGTCGATATGGCAGATGACCCCCGGTCCCACCCCGGCCCCGGGCTCCTACCAGGGCCTGCAACTGTGCGTCGCCGACATCAAGGCGGCCTACACGGAGCTGGTCGCCCGCGGCCTCGACGTCTCGGAACCGGTGCAGTACTCCCCGGACGACGGCGCCACGTTCATGCACTTCCAGGACCCGGACGGCAACGGATGGGCGGTGCAGGAGTACCGGCGCCGGGCCACCGAGCCGCTGCACCGGCTGCTGGCGGATCTGAAGCGGCAGCAGGCCTGACAACCTGGTCAGGAATCGAGAAGCACGGGTCCCGGAGCGCGATTAGCGTCGTTGTCATGACTTCCATCGCATCCGTCACTCTCGAGGTGGCCGACCTCGCCGCCGCCGAGCGCTTCTACTCCACCGCCTTCGGTCTGGACGATCGGCTGCGTCTGCGGGCGTCGGAGGCACCGACCTCCGGCTTCCGCGGGTTCACGCTGTCGCTCGTGGTCTCCCAGCCGGCCGATGTGGACGCCCTCGTCGACGCGGCCGTGCAGGCCGGCGCGACGACGCTGAAGCCCGCCGCCAAGTCGCTCTGGGGCTACGGCGGTGTCGTCCAGGCCCCCGACGGGACGATCTGGCAGATCGCGTCGTCGTCGAAGAAGAACACCGGCCCGGCGACCCGGCGGGTCGACGAGTTCGTCCTGCTGCTCGGCGTCGAGGACGTGAAGGCCGGCAAGCAGTTCTACGTCGATCACGGCCTGGCCGTGGCCAAGAGCTTCGGCAGTAAGTACGTCGAGTTCGCCACCGGGCCGGGCCCCGTGAAGCTGGCCCTGTACAAGCGCCGCGGCCTCGCCAAGGTCGCCGGCGTCTCCCCCGACGGCACCGGCTCCCACCGCCTCACGATCACCAGCGGCGCCGGGCCGTTCACCGACCCGGACGGTTTCGCGTGGACGACGGCGTCGGAGGACGCGCCGGTGTGAACGGTGCCGCGGGACGTCCGCCGGGCCCGGCCGGAGGGACCTACAGCGCCGGAAGGTTCTTCCGCAGCTCGAACGCCGTGACCTCCGAGCGGTACTCCTCCCACTCCTGCCGCTTGTTGCGCAGGAAGAAGTCGAAGACGTGCTCGCCGAGGGTCTCGGCGACCAGGTCGCTGCGCTCCATCAGGGTCAGGGCCTCGCCCAGGTTCTGCGGAAGCGGCTCGATGCCCATCGCGCGGCGCTCCGCGTCGGAGAGGGCCCAGACGTCGTCCTCGGCGCCCGGCGGGAGCTCGTAGCCCTCCTCGATGCCCTTGAGGCCGGCGGCCAGCAGCAGCGCGTAGGCCAAGTACGGGTTGGCGCCGGAGTCGATGGAGCGGACCTCGACCCGCGCGGAGCCCGTCTTGCCGGGCTTGTACATCGGGACGCGGACCAGCGCCGAGCGGTTGTTGTGGCCCCAGCAGATGTACGAGGGGGCCTCGCCGCCCGCGCCCGCGGTGCGCTCCGCACCGCCCCAGATGCGCTTGTAGGAGTTGACCCACTGGTTGGTGACCGCGGAGATCTCCGCCGCGTGCCGCAGCAGTCCCGCGATGAAGGAGCGGCCCACCTTGGAGAGCTGGTACTCCGAGCCCGACTCGTAGAACGCGTTGCGGTCGCCCTCGAAGAGCGACAGGTGCGTGTGCATGCCGCTGCCCGGGTGCTCGGAGAAGGGCTTCGGCATGAACGTGGCGTGCACACCCTGCTCCAGGGCCACCTGCTTCATCACGAGGCGGAACGTCATGACGTTGTCGGCCGTGGACAGCGCGTCGGCGTAGCGGAGGTCGATCTCCTGCTGGCCCGGCGCGCCCTCGTGGTGGGAGAACTCCACCGAGATGCCCATCGACTCCAGCATGGTGATCGCCTGGCGGCGGAAGTCCATGCCGACGTTGGTCGGGGTGTGGTCGAAGTAGCCGGAGTTGTCGGCGGGCGTCGGACGGCTGCCGTCCAGCGGCCGGTCCTTCAGCAGGAAGAACTCGATCTCCGGGTGGGTGTAGAAGGTGAAGCCCAGGTCGGAGGTGCGGGCGAGGGCCCGCTTGAGCACGTAGCGCGGGTCGGCGAAGGACGGGGAGCCGTCCGGCATGAGGATGTCGCAGAACATGCGGGCCGTGCCCGGGGCCTCCGCGCGCCAGGGCAGGATCTGGAAGGTCGAGGGGTCCGGCTTGGCGATCATGTCGGACTCGTAGACCCGGGCGAAGCCCTCGATCGCGGAGCCGTCGAATCCGATGCCCTCGTCGAAGGCCTGTTCCAGTTCGGCCGGGGCCACGGCGACGGACTTGAGGAAGCCCAGTACGTCCGTGAACCACAGCCGTACGAACCGGATGTCGCGCTCCTCCAACGTCCGGAGCACGAACTCCTGCTGCTTGTCCATCTTCCGCTTCCCCATCCTTGCTGGTCAGGCCGCCTGTCTTCCGTACCACGGGAGGCGGTCGGGCACCTGAGCATCCCACCACACCACCATTTCGTACGCGTTGCGGACCATGATCGCCCGGGCGGCCCGGGGCCGAACGCCTCGCATACGGCGGGTGAACTGCTCTCCCGCCCATAGTGCCTGCTAGCGCCGACATCCGTAACGGCCGGTTCCTCTCGCTGCGCCACCCACTTAATTTGCATCTCATATGCAACTTTAAATACCGTGCGCACAGTCGAGCCCTGAGGAGCCCTGATGCTGTCCGAGCAGTCCGCCGCCACCGTCCGCGCCACGCTCCCCGCCGTCGGAGCGGCCCTCGGCACGATCACCGAGCGCTTCTACGCCGGGCTGTTCGAGGCCCACCCGGAACTGCTGCGGGACCTGTTCAACCGGGGGAACCAGGCCTCCGGCACCCAGCGGCAGGCGCTGGCCGGTTCCGTCGCCGCGTTCGCGACGCACCTGCTGGATTGTCCGGAGCAGCGGCCGGACACGATGCTGGCGCGCATCGCCCACAAGCACGCCTCGCTCGGCGTCACGCCGGAGCAGTACCGCATCGTCCACGAGCACCTGTTCGCCGCCATCGCCGAAGTGCTCGGCGACGCGGTCACGGCCGAGGTCGCCGCCGCCTGGGACGAGGTCTACTGGCTGATGGCGAACGCGCTGATCGCCGTGGAGCAGCGGCTGTGCGAGGAGCGCGGCGGGCCCGCCTGGCGGCCCTGGGAGGTCGTCGAGCGGGTCGCCGAGACCGCCGACGTCGCCACGTTCCGGCTGCGGCCGGCCGACGGCGGCCCGGTGCGGGACTTCCTCGCGGGCCAGTACGTCTCCGTCCGCGTCACCCTCGCGGACGGTGCCCGGCAGATACGGCAGTACAGCCTGTCCGGGGCGCCCGGCCCGGACCTGCGGCAGATCAGCGTGAAGCGCGTGCGCGAGGGCGGCGCACCCGACGGCGAGGTCTCCAACCACCTGCACGCGCGCGTGCAGGTGGATGACGTCCTGGAACTGTCGGAGCCGTACGGCGACCTGGTCCTGGACGCCGGCCCCGACACGCCCCTGCTGCTGGCCTCGGCGGGCATCGGCGTGACCCCGATGACCGCGATGCTGGCCCACCTCGCCGACTCGGGGCACCGCGGCCCCGTCACCGTCGTGCACGCCGACCGCTCCCCCGCGACCCACGCCCTGCGCACCGACCACGAGGCCTACGCGGCCAAGCTCCCGGACGCGGCCGTCCACCTCTGGTATGAGCAGGACGCCCCGGCGGGCACCCACCCCGGCCTGGCCGACCTCACCGGCGTTCCGCTCGCCCCGGGCACGCGCGCGTACCTGTGCGGTCCGCTCCCGTTCATGCGGGCGGTGCGGACCCAGCTGATCGCGAAGGGCGTGTCCCCCGCCGACATCCACTACGAGGTGTTCGGCCCGGACCTGTGGCTGGCGGGGCAGGCCTAGGGGGTGTGGTCACGGGGATCGGCGCCCCGCGAGATCCCCAGGAGCAGCGCCTCCGTCGGCTCCGCCACGATGTCCCGCACCGTGACCGGGTCCAGGGAGGTGAAGAACGCCTCCTGGGCCCGGCGCAGGGCTGTGCGCAGGCGGCAGGCGGAGTTGAGGGGGCAGGGGGTGGGGCCCTCGCAGTCGACGACGTCGCCGCCGCCCTCGAAGGCGCGGACCACCGCACCCACCGAGGCCGTGCGGCCCTGCTCGGTGAGGGTGAGCCCGCCGCCGCGACCGCGGCGGGCCTGAAGCAGTCCCATGTGCTGGAGCTCGGCGACGACCTTCGCCAGGTGGGTGTACGGCACGTCCATGCCGTCCGCGACGTCCCGGGTCGTCGGACTCGACCCGCCCGCGACGGCGAGCCGCATCAGGACCCGCAGGGCGAGGTCGGTGGAGCGCAGCAGCCGCATGCAGGCAGCGTAGGTAATGGGAATCCGCGGTTCAAATTATCCGGCGGGAGATCGGCGCCGGGATCGGTGAAGCTGTCGTGCAGCTGTCGGTGCCGTATCGATTCGGCCCATTCCGTTGGCAGCTCTACGAGGCGCCCCGCCTCCCCCATTACGATCAGTTCTCCCGACCGTCACTTTTCCCACGAAGGACACCCCATGGGCTCCGCCAAGAAGAGCAGCACGGACCGCAAGGCGCGAATAGAGGAGATGCGGCGCGCCGAGCAGGCCCGTGAGCGCCGTAGCCGGATCCTCACCATCGCGGCCAGCGTGGTGATCGTCGCCGCTCTCGTCGTCGGCGGCGTCGTGCTCGTGCGGTCCCAGGACGACAAGGGCAGTGCCACCGCGGCGAGCGACTCCTCGGGCAAGGGCAAGTTCGTGACGGGCAAGGACGGCGTGAAGACGTGGGAGGGCAAGCTGTCCCGCAACCACGTCGCCAAGGCCGTGAAGTACGCCTCCGAGCCGCCGGTCGGCGGTGACCACAACCAGGTCTGGATGAACTGCAACGGTGACGTCTACACCGAGCAGCTGGACAACACCAACGCCGTGCACTCGCTGGAGCACGGCGCGGTGTGGGTGACGTACAATGCCGACGCGAAGAAGGCCGACATCGACGCGCTCGCGGCGAAGGTGAAGAAGACGCCGTACACGCTGATGAGCCCGATGGACGACCAGAAGGACCCGATCATGCTCTCGGCGTGGGGTCACCAGCGCACGGTGACGGGCGCGAGCGACCCGAACGTGGACAAGTTCTTCGAGAAGTTCGTCCAGGGCGAGCAGACCCCTGAGCCGGGTGCCGCCTGCACGAACGGGCTGTCCAAGTGAGGCACGTCGGGATGATCGCCGGGGCCGCTGGGGTGGCGCTCGTCGCGGCCGGGGCGATCACCTACGCCGCCGCCGGGGACGACGGCAACGGCAGGACGCCGTCCGCCGAGTCCGCGGACGCCGGTTTCGCCCGGGACATGGCGGTGCACCACCAGCAGGCCGTGGAGATGTCGTACATCGTGCGCGACCGCACCAAGGACGAGGAGGTCCGGCGCCTGGCGTACGACATCGCTCAGACGCAGGCCAACCAGCGCGGCATGATGCTCGGCTGGCTCGACCTGTGGGGCCTGCCCAAGGTGTCCTCCGAGCCGCCGATGACCTGGATGGACATGGGCGGCATGGCCTCCGGCAAGGACGGCGCGCTGATGGCGGGCATGGCGACCAACTCCGAGATGAAGAAGCTCGGCGGGCTCAGCGGCAAGCAGGCGGAGGTCTTCTACCTCCAGCTGATGACGGACCATCACAAGGGCGGTGTCCACATGGCCCAGGGCTGCGTGGACAGGTGCACGGTCGGCGTGGAGAAGCGGCTCGCGCGGGGCATGGTGGACGCGCAGCAGTCGGAGATCTCCCTGATGGCGGACATGCTCGAGGAGCGCGGCGCCGCGCCGCGTCCCTGAGGGGGTGCCCCCCAGAGTCCCGCCTGTCCTGCGACGCCCGGCACCCGGCACCCGGCACCCGGCACCCGGCACCCGGCTAGGGCGTAAGCCCCAAATCGCCCTGCATCAAGGCGCCTTGGCTACTTCTTGGCCTGCGCAGGGCGCTTCTTGGGTTTCGCATTCCCCTGACATGAACGGTTCGTCGCGAGAGTGGCGACCGTCGAGTGATCCACTCGCGACGAACCGCACAGGGGGTTCCATGAGATCCAAACGCGCCAAGGTGCGCGCCGGGGTGAGCATGGCAGCGACACTGCCGATGCTCGCCGGCGCGCTGGCGCTCGGCATACCCGCGGCACACGCCGCCGACCACCCGCTCCGCGACCTGCTGTCCGGGACCCGGCCGGCGTGGGCCACGGCCCGAGCGGACAAGGGCGCCACCTCCGACGGCGCCCAGGTCTCGGCCCGGGTCTACCTCGCCGGCAAGGACGCCACGGGCCTCGCCGCCTACGCGAAGGCCGTCTCCGACCCGGCCTCGGCCTCGTACGGCAAGTACCTGACGGCCCGGCAGGCGCAGGCCCGCTTCGGCGCGACCGAGGCCCAGGTGGCGGCCGTGAAGTCCTGGCTGACGGCGGCCGGCCTGAAGGTCACCGGCGTCACGCGGCACTACGTCTCCGTCACCGGTGACGTGGCCGCCGCCGAGAAGGCGTTCGGTGCCCAGCTGCACAACTTCGCCAAGGGCTCGAAGACCTACCGCGCCCCCGCGAGCACCGCCTCCGTGCCGCAGAGCCTGGCCGACGCCGTCCTGACCGTGACCGGCCTGGACAACGCGCCGCACATGGCCACGCACGACGATCAACTGCCGCCGCCGGACACCGTGTTCCGCAACGCCGGGCCGCTCTCCTCGTACTACGGCTCGAACACCGCGAGCACACTCCCGGACGCGTACGGCAAGAAGATCCCGTACACCGTGAAGGGCTACACGGGCAAGCAGCTGCGGGCCGCCTACGGCGCGGGCAAGCGCACCGGCAAGGGCGTCCGGGTCGCTATCACGGACGCGTACGCCTCCCCGACGATCGCCTACGACGCCGGCACCTACGCCAAGCGCAACGGCGACGCCGCGTGGAAGACCGGCCAGCTGCACCAGGTGCTGCCGAAGAAGTACACCGACACCAAGGACTGCTCGGCCTCCGGCTGGTACGGCGAGGAGACCCTGGACGTCGAGGCCGTGCACGCGGTCGCACCGGCCGCGGACGTCACGTACGTGGGCGCCGCCTCCTGCGGGGACGGTGACCTGCTCGACGCCCTGGGCAAGGTCGTGGACAACCACCTGGCGGACATCGTCTCCAACTCCTGGGGCGAGATCGAGGCCGTGCAGACTCCCGACCTCGCGGCCGCCTACGACCAGGTGTTCCAGCTGGGCGCGGTCGAGGGCATCGGCTTCTACTTCTCCTCCGGCGACGACGGCGACGAGGTCGCCAGCTCCGGGACGAAGCAGGTCGACTCCCCGGCCAACTCGGCGTGGGTCACCGCCGTCGGCGGCACCTCGCTGGCCGTCGGCAAGAACGACACGTACCTCTGGGAGACCGGCTGGGGCACCGACAAGGCCGCTCTGTCGGCCGACGGCAAGAGCTGGACGGACTTCCCCGGCGCCTTCACCTCCGGCGCGGGCGGCGGCACCAGCAAGACGGTCGCCGAGCCCTCCTACCAGCAGGGTGTCGTGCCGGACGCGCTGGCGAAGGCCAACAGCGCGGACGGCAACCGGGTCGTCCCGGACATCGCGGCGATCGCCGACCCCAACACCGGCTTCCTGGTCGGCCAGACGCAGAGCTCGCCGGACGGCAGGAAGCAGGCCTACAGCGAGTACCGCATCGGCGGCACCTCGCTCGCGGCCCCGACCATCGCGGCCATCCAGGCCCTGGCCCAGGAGGCCCGCGGCAAGGCGATCGGCTTCGCCAACCCGGCGATCTACGCCAAGGCCGGCTCGAAGGTCTACCACGACGTCACCGACAACCCGACGGGCTCCGGCCTCGCCGTGGCAAGGGTCGACTTCCACAACGGCTACGACACGACGGACGGTCTCGACACGTCCGTACGCAGTCTCGGCAAGGACAGCTCGCTCGCGGCCGTGAAGGGCTACGACGACGTCACCGGCGTGGGCACGCCCGCGAGCGGCTACGTGGAGTCGTACCGGCGGCACTGACCTCCGCAAGGGGGCCGGGGTGGTGTGGGTGACCCACACCACCCCATTGTGTCGCACTGACGATTACACTGGGCGGCGTGCCTCAACTACGTCTCGCCCTGAACCAGATCGACGCCGGCGTCGGCGACCTCGCCGGGAACACCGAGTCGATCGTCCGCTGGACCCGGCACTCCGCCGAACAGGGAGCGCATCTCGTGGCGTTCCCCGAGATGGTGCTGACCGGGTATCCCGTCGAGGACCTGGCGCTCAGGTCGTCCTTCGTGGAGGCCTCTCGCGCGGCGCTGCGCTCGCTCGCCGCGCGCCTGGCCGAGGAGGGCTTCGGAGAGCTGCCGGTGATCGTCGGCTACCTCGACCGCAGTGCGACCGCCCAGCCCAAGTACGGCCAGCCGGCCGGTGCGCCGCAGAACGCGGGTGCGGTGCTGTACGGCGGTGAGGTGGTCCTGAACTACGCCAAGCACCACCTGCCGAACTACGGCGTGTTCGACGAGTTCCGCTACTTCGTGCCCGGTGACAGCATGCCGGTGCTGCGGGTGCACGGCGTCGATGTCGCCCTGGCCATCTGCGAGGACCTCTGGCAGGACGGCGGCCGTGTCCCCGCCGCCCGTTCGGCGCGGGCGGGCCTGCTGGTCTCGATCAACGCCTCCCCCTATGAGCGCAACAAGGACGACACGCGTCTGGAGCTGGTCCGCAAGCGGGCCCAGGAGGCCGGCTGCACCACGGCGTACCTGGCGATGATCGGCGGCCAGGACGAGCTCGTGTTCGACGGCGACTCGATCGTCGTCGACAAGGACGGCGAGGTCGTGGCGCGGGCGCCGCAGTTCGCCGAGGGCTGTGTGGTCCTGGACCTGGACCTGCCGGCGGCGTCCCCCGACGCGCCCGCGGGAGTGGTGGACGACGGGCTGCGCATCGACCGCGTGGTGCTCTCGGAGAAGCCGCTGGCCCCCTACGAGCCCGAGCTCACGGGCGGCTACGCGGACCGGCTGGACGACGACGAGGAGGTCTACTCGGCGCTGGTCGTGGGCCTGCGGGCGTACGTCGCGAAGAACGGCTTCACGTCGGTCCTGATCGGCCTGTCGGGCGGCATCGACTCGGCGCTGGTCGCGGCGATCGCGTGCGACGCGGTGGGCGCGCAGAACGTGTACGGCGTGTCGATGCCGTCGAAGTACTCCTCGGACCACTCCAAGGACGACGCGGCCGACCTGGCCCGCCGCACGGGCCTGAACTACCGGACCGTGGCCATCGAGCCGATGTTCGACGCGTACATGGGCTCGCTGGGCCTGACGGGCCTGGCGGAGGAGAACCTCCAGTCGCGTCTGCGCGGCACCCTCCTCATGGCGATCTCCAACCAGGAGGGCCACATCGTCCTGGCGCCCGGCAACAAGTCGGAACTGGCGGTCGGCTACTCCACGCTCTACGGCGACTCGGTCGGCGCGTACGGCCCGATCAAGGACGTCTACAAGACGTCGGTCTTCCGCCTGGCCGAGTGGCGCAACCGGGCCGCCCGGGAACGCGGCCAGACCCCGCCGATCCCGGAGAACTCCCTCACCAAGCCGCCGAGCGCGGAGTTGCGCCCGGGTCAGGTCGACACGGACTCGCTGCCGGACTACCCGGTGCTGGACGCGATCCTGGAGCTGTACGTCGACCGGGACCGGGGCGCGGACGAGATCGTGGCGGCCGGGTTCGACGCGGAGCTGGTGGCGAAGACGCTGCGCATGGTCGACACGGCCGAGTACAAGCGGCGCCAGTACCCGCCGGGCACGAAGATCTCGCCCAAGGGCTTCGGGAAGGACCGGCGGCTGCCGATCACGAACGGGTGGCGGGAGTCGCTCTGACGGGCGGGCCGGGGAGGGGCTTGATAGGCAAGTGAATACTTGCCTATGCTGGGGCCGTGGCCGACGACCTTTTCAAAGCCTTGGCCGACCCCACCCGTCGCACCATCCTCGACGAGCTCGCGGAGCAGTCCGGGCAGACACTGTTCGAGATCTGCTCGCGGCTGAGCATGAAGCACCGGCTCGGCATCTCGCGCCAGGCGGTCTCCCAGCACCTCGCCGTGCTGGAGGCCGCCGGGCTGGTCGAGACGAGGCGGGAGGGCCGCTACAAGTTCCACGACCTGAACACGGCCCCGCTCCGGCAGATCACGGAGCGCTGGCCGGCACCCGACCCCTCCGCACCGGAAGAGAGCCCGCCGTGAAGATCCATCTGACCAGCGTCTTCGTCGACGACCAGGCCAAGGCCCTCCGCTTCTACACCGAAATCCTCGGCTTCGTGAAGAAGTACGACGTCCCGGTCGGCGAGACGGACCGCTGGCTGACCGTCGTCTCCCGCGAGAACCCCGGCGGCACGGAACTGCTCCTGGAGCCCGCCGGCCACCCGGCCGTCAAGCCCTACCGCGACGCACTCGCCGCGGACGGCATCCCGCTGGCCCAGTTCGCCGTGGACGACGTCCGGGCCGAGTACGAGCGCCTCAGCGGCCTCGGCGTCCGCTTCACCCAGGAGCCCTTGGACATGGGCCCCGTCACCACGGCCGTCTTCGACGACACCTGCGGCAACCTGATCCAGCTCGCGACCCAGCCGCAGGAGTAGGCCGGCGGCACCTCCGCAGCAGTCGGTGGACGAAACCCGGTCGTCGCGGCGCGCCGCCGGGCGCCCCGGTAGACGGAACGGCAGCTCGCGGGACCGGGTCCACGAGCTGCCGCGTATCGGAAGCCGTCAGTGACGCACCGCTTCCGCCTCCTGCGGGACATGGCTCGCCACGATCCGCTCGCGCCCCGGCACCGGAGCCCGGCGCCGGTCCACCGTGTAGGCCAGCGACGCCACGGCCAGGCCGAGGACGGCCAGGGCCACACCGGCCAGGGCCGGGGAGGTGACGCCGAAGCCCGCGGCCAGGGCGAGGCCGCCGATCCAGGCGCCGCCGGCGTTGGCCAGGTTGAAGGCGGCCTGGTTGGCCGAGGAGGCCAGGGACGGGGCCGAGGAGGCCTTCTCCATGACCATCAGCTGGAGCGGGGAGCCGGTGGCGAAGGCGGCCATGCCGAGCAGGATCACGGCCACGGCGGCCGTGAGCTCCGTGCGCATCAGCAGCGGGAACAGTGCCAGGACCGCCACCAGGGAGGCGAGGCCGCCGAACAGCGTGCCGCGCAGGGAGTGGTCGGCCAGGCGGCCGCCCAGCAGGTTGCCGGCGGTCGCGCCGACGCCGAACAGCGCCAGCAGCAGGGTGACGCTGGCGTCGGCGTAGCCGGCGGCGTCCGTGAGCATCGGCGTGATGTAGCTGTAGGCCGAGAACAGGGCACCGAAGCCCGCGACGGTCGTGCCGAGCGACAGCCAGACCGGCACGGAGCGCAGGGCGGCGAGTTCGCCGCGCAGGCCCCGGGCGGTGGTGTGCTCGTGGTCCTGCGGGATGAGGAACGCGAGCGCGGCGATCGCCACCAGGCCGATGGCGCTGACGCCGAGGAAGGTCGCCCTCCAGCCGAGGTTCTGGCCCATCAGGGTCGCGACCGGCACGCCCGCGACGTTCGCGACCGTCAGGCCGAGGAACATCAGCGAGACCGAGCGCGCCTTGCGCTCGGGGGCGACCATGCTCGTCGCGACGACGGCGCCCACGCCGAAGAAGGCGCCGTGCGGCAGACCGCTCAGGAAGCGGGCGGCCAGCAGCCAGCCGTTGTCGGGCGCGAGGGCCGACAGGGCGTTGCCCACGACGAACAGCCCCATCAGGCCGATCAGGACCGTGCGCCGGGACATCTTCGCGGTGAGCGCGGCCAGCAGCGGGGCACCGATGACCACGCCCAGCGCGTACGCCGACACCAGATGGCCGGCGCTGGGTATCGAGATGTTCAGATCGTCCGCGACATCGGGCAGCAGCCCCATCATCACGAACTCGGTCGTACCGATGCCGAAGGCGCCCACGGCGAGGGCGAGCAGGGCCAGGGGCATGAAGGAGCCTTTCGAGACTTGCTTGGAGATCCGTACGCGTATGTTCAAGTACGGAACAAAGTCTCTCAGGCGCACTATTCCACGCGGTGACGCCGAGGTTGCCGATTTCTGACGGAACTGCCCTGACCAGCGGTTTTCAGGAGCCGCTTGTGGTGACCCTCACACGGGCCGCGACCGGCAGATGGTCGCTGCCCGTCTGCGGGAGGGTCCACGAACTCTCCGGCTTCAGACCCCGGACCATGATCTGGTCGATGCGCGCCATCGGGAACGACGCGGGCCAGCTGAAGCCGAAGCCGTTGCCGGCCGCGCCCTGCGTGGAGCGCATCTGGGAGGTGACGGCGTTGAGCGCGCGGTCGTTCATCGTGCCGTTCAGGTCGCCGAGCAGGACGACGTTCTTCAGCGGTTCGTGGGCGATGGCCTCGCCGAGGTAGTCGGCGCTCCGGTCGCGCTGCCGAGCCGTGAAGCCGGCCTCCATCTTCACGCGCACGGACGGCAGATGGGCGACGTAGACCGCGATCTGCCCGGACGGTGCGGTCACGGTGGCACGCATCGCGCGCGTCCAGCCCATGTCGAGGTCGACGTCCCGCACGCCGCTCAGCGGGTACTTGCTCCACACACCGACCGTGCCCTGCACCGAGTGGTAGCGGTACGTCGACGCCAGCGCCTTCTCGTACGTCGGGACCTCGGCCGGCGTCAGCTCCTCCAGGGCCAGCACGTCCGCGCCGGAGGCGGCCACGTCACGGGCGGTGCCGGCCGGGTCCGGGTTGTCGGCGTTGACGTTGTGCGTGACCACCGTGAGGTCGCCGCCGGTCGCGGTCTTGTCGCTGACCTGGCCGCCGAAGAGGTTCAGCCAGACCACGGACGGCAGCACCAGCGCGATCAGCGCGGTCGCGGACCTGCGGACCAGGGCGAGGACGAGCAGCACCGGGACGAGGAGCCCCAGCCAGGGCAGGAACGTCTCGATGAGGCTGCCCAGGTTGCCGATCGTGTTCGGGATGCGCGAGTGCAGCACCATCACCAGGGCCAGCAGCACCGCGCACGCGGCGACGACCAGTCCGCGCCGCCAGATCTGCGGATCGCCCCGCCAGGAGCCCGCCAGCCGGTCGAACAGGCGCCGAAGCCGGGTTCTCTGGTGCTCGGGCCCCGAGCCGCCGTTGTCCGTCTCCGTCATGTACGCCTGCTGCGCCATACCGTCGCCTCACCGCCTGCCGTGCACACCATCGCCCCCGTGTCTTTACGACCCTAGGGGATGATCCGTTCCGTTCCCGCCGTCCTTCGACGGCCGTACGGGGGCGATGACGTTCGAGTCCCCACGGCGAGTTCCGGGCACGCCCGTCGAAAGCGCCGTCTGTGACGAAACGCGCACACTCACCCGGGCCGGTGCGGCTCGGAACCGACAGGACGCAGGCCTTCGAGAAGGGTGTCGACGATCTGCGCGGCGAGGTCGTCGGGGAGGTCGTCGTCCGGGTGCAGTACGGAACGCAGGAGCATCGGGCCGACGAACAGGTCGTAGAGCAGTTCGAGGTCGAGGTCCGTGCGCAGTTCACCGTTGTCCCGGCCGCGGCGCAGGACCTCCGTGCCGAGCCGGCGGCGCGGGGCGACGACCGTGGCGTGGTACGCCGCCCAGACCTTCGGGCTGCTCTTCATCTGGGCGTGCACGCTGTGCAGGATCGCCGACGAGCGGTTGGCCAGACCCCGTTGGCGCGCCTGCTCCAGCAGGGCCACGATGTCGTCGCGCATGGAGGTGCCGGGGAGCGGGAGAGCGGCGGGTTCGGCGGCGCGCACGACGTCGACGAAGAGTTCCTCCTTGCCGCTCCAGCGGCGGTAGATCGTGGCCTTGCCGACGCCGGCGGTGCGGGCGACGCGCTCGATGGACAGCTCCGCGAGGGGCACGCCGTCCTCCAGGAGCCTCATCACGCCCTCGATGATGGCGCGTTCGACGGCCTCGCTTCTGGGGCGGCCCCTCTGCGGACCGTCGTGCGGGGTGTGCCGTTCGGTGAGGCTCACGCGCTGCGTCCCTTCTCGACCCGGTGTCGCCGCATTCTCCCGCAGGCCTACGAGCCCGTGTGCGACAACTCCTTCTCCTCCTCGGCCCGCTGCGGCGCCGAAGGCTTCCCCGGCAGGAACAGCGCCACGACGACCGCGCCGATCAGGGCGACGCCCGCGCCCCACAGGGCGGTGATGTGCATCGCGTGCAGGAACGCGTCGTAGGCCGGGGTGACGAGGGACTCGCCCTGCGGGCCCAGCCGGTCCGCGATGCCGAGGGTGGCCTCGATGGACTCCCCCGCGGTGTGGCGCAGGGCCGGGGCAGGGCGCCGAGCTTGTCCTCGATGCCCGTGCGGTACGCCGTGGACAGCACCGAGCCGAGGACGGCGATGCCGAGGGCGCCGCCGACCTGCCGGAAGGTGTTGCTGAGCGCGGAGGCGGAGCCGGCCTTCTCGCGGGGCAGGGCCTGCATGATGACGACGCTGACCGGCGTCATGATGTGCGCCATGCCGGTGCCCATGAGGAAGAAGATCACTTCCAGGATCCAGATGGGCGTGTCGGCCTCCAGGGTTGCGAAGGCGGCCAGCGTGGCGGCGATGACGAGCAGTCCGGCCGTGGTCGTGGCCTTGTTGCCGAAGCGGTCGACCACCAGCCGGGCGCGCGGCGCGAAGATCATCTGGGAGGCGGCCAGCGGCAGCATCAGCAGACCGGTCTGCAGCGGCGAGTAGCCGCGCACGCTCTGCGTGTAGAAGACGGAGAAGAAGGTCACGCCCATCAGCGCGAAGAAGACCAGCGCGATGGCGGCGACGGCGGCCGAGAAGACCTTGTTCTGGAAGTACGTCACGTCGATCGAAGGGTGGTCGCTGCGCTTTTCGAACACGACGAAGGCGACGAGCACGGCGAGTCCGGAGCCGATCGTCGCCAGCACGGTGGCGTCGGTGAAGTCGGCGAGCTGGCCGCCCTTGATGATGCCGTAGACGAGCAGCACCAGGCCGACGACGGACAGCACGACGCCGACGGGGTCGACCCGGCCGGGGTTCGGGTCGCGCGAGTCGGGCACCAGCCAGAGCATCAGGGCGAGCGCGAGCAGCACGATCGGCACGTTGACGAGGAAGACCGAGCCCCACCAGAAGTGGTCGAGCAGCACGCCGCCGGTGATCGGGCCGATGGCGATGGCCAGGCCGACGCCGCCCGCCCAGATACCGATGGCCTTCGGCTGCTCCTCGCGCTCGAAGACGTTCATGAGGACGGCGAGGGTGGCGGGCATGACGAACGCGGCACCCAAGCCCATCACGGCCCGGAAGGTGATCAGCTCGCCCGGCGAGCCGGAGAACGCGGCGAACGCGGAGCCGATGCCGAACACGACGAGCCCGCCGATCAGCACCTTCTTGCGCCCCAGCCGGTCCCCGAGCAGCCCGGCGGTGAACAGCAGGCCCGCGAAGACGAGGGTGTAGGCGTTGATCGCCCATTCCAGCTCGCCCTGCGTGGCGCCCAGGCCGGTCGGGGCCGGGGTGGAGATCGTCTTGATGGCGACGTTCAGGATCGAGTTGTCGAGCACGACGATCAGCAGGCTCAGCATCAGCACGCCGAGGATCGCCCAGCGGCGCCGGTGCACCGCTTCCGGTATGCGCGGGCCGGTGGGGGCGGCCGGGGCGGCAGGGGTAGTCATGACGTCGAGACTAGAACCATTTCGATACGAGACCGTCTCGTATTGGAATACTCTTACCGGGGTCTTACGCAGCGCCCGCTTCCGGGTTCCGGGCGGAACTCACAGGGGCTCCCCTAGCCGTCGATGGCACGAGGTGCCACCATGGACGTGGTCCGGGGACGCCGTCAGGGCGCCTCGAGATGACGTGTTAGGAGCCGTGCAATGACGCAGCTTCCGGCTGCCCAGAATGCTCAGATCAAGAGCTCCGACAGCGGCAAGGCGCTGTACGGGGGCAAGGGCACCCGCCGTATCACCGTGCGCGACATCGCCGCCGCCAAGGAGCGCGGCGAGAAGTGGCCGATGCTCACCGCGTACGACGCGATGACCGCGTCCGTCTTCGACGAGGCCGGCATCCCGGTGATGCTCGTCGGCGACTCGGCGGGCAACTGCCACCTCGGGTACGAGACGACCGTGCCCGTCACCCTCGACGAGATGACGATGCTGTCGGCGGCGGTCGTACGGGGCACCTCGCGTGCCCTGATCGTCGGCGACCTGCCCTTCGGCTCCTACCAGGAGGGTCCGGTGCAGGCGCTGCGCTCGGCGACCCGGCTGGTGAAGGAGGCGGGCGTGCAGGCCGTGAAGCTGGAGGGGGGCGAGCGGTCGCACGAACAGATCCGGCTGCTCGTCGAGTCCGGCATCCCGGTCATGGCGCACATCGGCCTGACCCCGCAGTCGGTCAACGCGATGGGCTACCGCGTGCAGGGGCGGGGCGAGGAGGCGGCCCAGCAGCTGCTGCGGGACGCCAAGGCCGTACAGGACGCGGGCGCGTTCGCGGTGGTCCTGGAGCTGGTTCCCGCGGAGCTGGCCGCCGAGGTGACCCGGGTGCTGCACATCCCGACCGTCGGGATCGGCGCGGGCCCCGAGACCGACGCGCAGGTGCTGGTGTGGACCGACATGCTGGGTCTGACCGGCGGGCGCGTGCCGAAGTTCGTGAAGCAGTACGCCAACCTGCGTGAGGTCATGGGCAACGCGGTGAAGGCGTTCGCCGACGAGGTCGTCGGCGGAACGTTCCCGCAGGAGGAGAACTCCGTCCACTAGAGCCACCGCGGTACCACGGACAGCCCGCCGGCCTTCCCCCAGCCGGCGGGCTGTCCGCTTGTGCCGGGACCCACCGGCTCCGCCGGAACCACCGACAGCGGGTGTCGGCGGCTTGTCGGTGATTTGTCGGTGGGGCCTGAGACCGTCTGTCTCATGACGCGAATCGACACACGAACCGGCGGCGCCGCTGTCACCGTGCGGGGGCTGGTGAAGCACTACGGGGAGACCAAGGCGCTGGACGGGGTCGACCTGGAGGTGCGGGAGGGCACCGTGATGGGGGTGCTCGGGCCGAACGGGGCCGGGAAGACCACCCTCGTGCGGATCCTGTCCACGCTGCTCGCCCCCGACTCGGGGCAGGCCACGGTGGCCGGGTACGACGTCGTACGGCAGCCGCGGCACCTGCGGCGGGTGATAGGGCTCACCGGGCAGTACGCCTCCGTCGACGAGAAGCTGCCCGGCTGGGAGAACCTGTACATGATCGGCCGACTGCTCGACCTGCCCCGCAAGGAGGCCCGCGCGCGTGCCGACGCGCTGCTGGAGCGGTTCTCGCTGACCGACGCCGCCAAACGGCCCGCCAGCACCTACTCCGGCGGTATGCGGCGGCGGCTGGACCTGGCCGCCTCGATGATCGGGCGGCCGGCCGTCCTCTTCCTCGACGAACCGACCACCGGCCTCGACCCGCGCACCCGCAACGAGGTGTGGGACGAGGTCAAGTCCATGGTCGGCGACGGCGTGACCGTGCTGCTGACCACGCAGTACATGGAGGAGGCCGAGCAGCTCGCCTCCGAGCTGACCGTCGTCGACAAGGGCAAGGTCGTCGCGGGCGGGCGTATCGAGGAGCTCAAGGCCAAGGTCGGCGGGCGGACCCTGCGGATCCGGCCGGCCGACGCCGTGCACCTGCGGCCACTGGCCGGGTACCTGGACGATCTCGGCATCACCGGGCTCGCGACCACCACCGTGGACACCGACTCCGGCACCCTCCTCGTCCCGATCCTCAGCGACGAGCAGCTGACCGCCGTCGTGGGCGCCGTCACGTCCCGCGGCATCACGCTCGCCGCCGTCACCACCGAACTGCCCAGCCTGGACGAGGTGTTCCTGTCCCTCACCGGCCACCGTGCCAGTGCCCCGCAGGACACCGCGCCCGCCGAGGACCGCGAGGAAGTCGCCGTATGAGTGCCACCGCCCTTTCCACTCCCGCGTCGACCGACGACGCCCGTATCTCACTGCGCGGGCATCTGCGGCACACCGGGGCCCTCGTCCGCCGCAATCTGCTGTGGATCCGCCAGGACCCGGAGTCGATGGCCGACGCACTGCTGATGCCGGTCATCTTCACCCTGCTGTTCGTGTTCGTGTTCGGCGGCTCGATCGGGCAGGCGCTGGGCGGCGGGCAGGACCAGTACGTGCAGTACGTGATCCCCGGCATGATCGCGATGATGAGCATGACGCTGTCCCAGGGCGTCGGCACCGGCTTCAGCCAGGACTTCAACTCCGGTGTCATGGACCGCTTCCGGTCCCTGCCCATCGGGCGCGGCTCGGTGCTGTTCGCGAAGATCTCCGTGGAACTGCTGCGGATGCTGTTCGCGACCACCGTGCTGATGATCGTCTCCGTGGCGGTCGGGTTCGAGATCACCAACTGGCCCGGGCTGTTCGCGGCCGTGGCGCTGTCCACGGCGTTCGCCTCGTCGATCATGTGGGTGTTCCTCACCCTGGGCGTGATCATGAAGAGCGCGCAGTCCGTACAGGCGATGGGCTTCCTGGTGCTGTTCCCGCTCCAGTTCGGCTCGTCGATCTTCGCGCCGACGACGTCGATGCCGGGCTGGCTGCAGGCCTTCACCGACTACAACCCGCTGTCCACGCTCGCGGACGCCGCGCGCGGTCTGATGGTGGGCGGGCCGGTCGCGCACGACCTGTGGGTGACGCTCGGCTGGTCGGTGGCCATCACGGCCGTGATGGCGCCCGTCGCGATCCACAAGTTCCGGACCAAGAGCTGACCGGACGGCGCACGGTCCGCGTCAGACGAGGGCGACGGCCTCTTCGAGGGAGAGGCCGCCGCCCTCGGCGTACGCGGCCTCGTACACCGGGTCGCCGAGCGACGCCCGGGCGTGCCGCTCCGCCTGCTCACGGGTCGCGCGCTCCTGCAGCCGGGCGACATGGCCGGGCGGCAGCAGGGCGTCGAAGGCGCCCAGGCAGCGGGCCGCGTCCACGGCACGCCGCCCGCCGTCCAGGCCGGCCAGGGCCCAGGCGCCGATGACCAGGTACCCCGAGCGCATATGGGGCGTGATGGCCGCGGACAGCGGATCGTCGGCCCGCTCAAGCGCCTTGCGGATCAGGTCCAGGCACTCCTCGTACCGTCCCTCCGCGGCGTCCAGCCAGGCCTCCGCGCCGAGGATGAACGCGTCGAAGACGATGAAGTGGGCGATACGGAAGTCCTTGCGCAGCCGCCGCAGTTCCTCGCGGGCCTCGGGGATGCGGCCTGTCATGCCGAGCCGGCCGGCGAGGAACAGCCGGGCGGCGGGCATGGCCTCGCTGTGCGAGTCCTCGCGCTGGGCGATCACCTCGCGCAGCAGCCGCTCGCCGCGTTCGCCCTCGCCGGCCTCCAGCAGGGCGTTGCCGAGCCGGGCGCCGAGGACGGCTGCCTGGGCACGGGCGCCGAGGTGCTCGGCGTGGGCGATGGCCGCCTCGTAGTCGGCGGCGGCCAGGGCGTGGTCGCCCTTGCGTTCGTGGGCCTCGGCGCGGGCGGAGAGGGCCTCGGCGGTGCCCCAGGCGTCGCCGAGGCGCCGGTAGATCTCCAGCGACTCGTCGGCGTCACGCGCGGCGTCGCCCGCCCAGTCGGTGCGGTTGGCGAGGAAGTTGGCCCGCATCTGGAGGCCGGAGGCCAGCTCCCAGTCGAAGCCCGGGGTCCGGCGGCAGGTCCGGATGGAGGTGTCGATGATGACGCGCAAGCGGTCCATGTCGCCGGTGAGCATCACGGCGAAGAACCAGAGCAGGCCTGGAAGGCGGCAGTTCTGCGGCAGGCCGGGCTCGTAGGTCCGGGCGATGGTGCGCAGCTTCTCCTGGGACCGCGGGTTCTGCCAGGCGTCCAGCTCGGTGTCCATGCAGGCGAGATGGGCCAGGTGGATCCCGCGCCGGGCCTCCCACAGGACCTCGCCGGTCATCGGGGGCGGGGCGTCGGTGCAGCGCTGCCACACCGCGGTGGCGGGGCGGACGGGCTCGGTGAAGGGGTCGGGGCCGAGCGCCATGACCTCGCGGCACCAGTTGCGCGCCTCGATGCGCAGGTCGCGCATCTGCCAGTACCAGACGAGGGACAGCGCCAGGCACAGCGCCTCCTGCTCGTCGCGCAGGGCGACGGCGTGCCGCAGCGCGGTGCGCAGGTTCTCGTACTCGCGCTCCAGCCGGTGGATGGCGGCGAGCTGGCCCGGGCCGCGCAGCAACGGGTCGGTGAGGCGGGCGAGTTCGCGGAAGTACGTCAGGTGGGCGCGTTCGGCGTCGGCGCGCTGCCCGGACTCGTCCAGCCGTTCGGCGGCGTATTCGGCGACCGTTTCCAGGAGCCGGTAGCGCATCTCCCCGTCGGCCGATTCGCCGGGCGGGGCGGCCACGACCAGGGAGCGGTCGACGAGGGAGCCGAGCGCCTCCAGGGCGGCCGGTCCGCACACGGCCTCGGCGGCGGGCAGGTCGCAGCCGCCGGCGAACACCGACAGCCGCCGCAGGACGTCGCGTTCGTCCTCGTCGAGCAGGTCCCAGGACCAGTCGACGACGGCTCTGAGGGTCTGCTGGCGGGGCAGGACGGTGCGGCTGCCGGAGGTGAGGAGACGGAAGCGGTCGTCCAGCCGGTCGGCGATCTGGCGGGGGGTGAGCATCCGCAGCCGGGCGGCGGCCAGTTCGATGGCCAGCGGCAGGCCGTCCAGGCGCCGGCAGATCTCGGCGCACGCCTCGGGGTCGTCCTCGATCCGGAAGCCGGGCCTGGCCGCCGCGCCCCGGTCGGCGAGCAGGCGCAGCGCGACCGGCTCGGGCAGCGGCTCCACCGGGCGCACCAGTTCCCCCGGTACTCCGAGGGGTTCGCGGCTGGTGGCCAGGACGGTGAGGTCCGGGCAGCTGGCCAGCAGCTCCTCGGTGAGCCGGGCGGCGGCGTCGGCGACGTGCTCGCAGTTGTCGAGGATCAGCAGCATGCGGGGCCGGGAGCAGTGCTCGGCGAGCCGCTCCACGGGGTCGTCGAGCCGGTCGGCGACGGCGGCCCGGATGCCCTCGGCGCCGGCACCGTACAGCACGGTCTCGCGGGCGCCGACGGCGGTGAGTACGGCCTCCGGTACGGCGTCGGGGTCGTCGACGGGGGCGAGTTCGGCCAGCCACACGCCTCCGGTCATGGCCTCGCGCACGGTCTCCGCGGTTTCCTGCGACAGGCGGGTCTTCCCGGCGCCGCCGGGTCCGAGCAGGGTGACCAGCCGGGCCGCCGCGAGATCTGCGCGGATGGTCTCGATGTCGGTTTCCCGGCCGATGAAGGAGGTGAGGCGGGCGCGGAGGTTGCCGGCG
Source organism: Streptomyces hawaiiensis (assembly GCF_004803895.1). NCBI lineage: Bacteria > Bacillati > Actinomycetota > Actinomycetes > Kitasatosporales > Streptomycetaceae > Streptomyces > Streptomyces hawaiiensis. The sequence goes on from NZ_CP021978.1 coordinate 2,614,394, forward strand.
GACCTGCCCGGCGCCCCGGCGACGGGCACGGGTACGGGCGCGTCCCCCGGGCTGAGCAACTCCGCGTGCAGGGCACGCAGTTCCGGCCCCGGGTCGACGCCGAGGCGGTCGGCGAGCAACTGCCGGAGGTCCTCGTAGGCGTCCAGCGCCTCCGCCGCACGGCCGGCATCCCGCAGGGCGCGCAGGCGCAGGGTCTGGAGGGACTCGTCCAGGGGATGGCCGTCACACAGGGCGGTCAGTTCCGGCAGGGCCTGCTCGGCCCGGCCGAGGGCGAGGGCGGCGGTGTGGCGGGCGCGCAGCACGTCCAGGCGGCGGGTGTCACAGCGGGCCGCCTCGGCGGTGCGGTCGGGCAGGTCGGCGAGGGCGGGGCCCCGCCACAGGGCGAGCGCGTCGTCGAGGACCACGGCGGCCTTGGCGGCGTCGCCGTCGGCCAGCGCCCGCAGACCCTCGCCGGCCAACCGCTCGAACCGGTGCAGGTCGACGTCGTCGGGCAGCGCCGTGAGCCGGTACCCGCCGTCGACGGAGGCGACCGCGTCCGCCCCGAGCGCCCTGCGCAACCGCCCGACCAGCGCCTGCAGCGCCGCCGGCGCGTCAGCGGGCGGCTGCCCGCCCCACACCTCGTCGACGAGCAGCCCCACGGGCACGGTCCGTCCTGCCCGCAGCGCGAGCACGGTCAGCAACGCGCGCAGCCGCGCCCCACCGACCGGAACGACCGTCCCGTCGCTGCGGAGCGCCTGCGTGGTGCCGAGGATGCGGTAGTGCACGGGCTCATTGTCTCCGGTGTACAGGGGCGGGTCACGACGGTTGACGGCACGGCGGGGCGTTCAGAGGCGTGTGGCGGAGCGTCAGGGCCACCGGCGGCACCGGACACGACCGACCGGAACCGGTGAACGGGCCCGGACAGGGCAGCACCCAGGCCCGGCGCCGGTGACACGACGTCAGGGCCACCGGCGGCACCGGACACGACCGACCGAAGCCGGCGAATGGGCCCGGACAGGGCAGCACCCAGGCCCGGCGCCGACGGCGGGACGCCAGGGTCACCGGCCACGCCGGGCAGGGCAGCGTCCGGACCCGGGGCCGGCGGCAGGACGTCAGGACCACCGGCGCCGCCGGACACGGCCCACTGGAACCGGCGAACGGCTCCGGGCACGGCAGCCCCCGGGGCTGGGCTGCCGGCCCGGAGCGGGGCGACGGCACGGGAGCGGGGCACGGGGCGACGGCACGGGAGCGGGGCACGGGGCGACGGCTCCGGAGCGGGGGCTCGTCACGGTCTTTCGTCTGCTCTGCCTCGTGCGACGGGCTTCGGGTCCGTCGGCCGCCCGGCGGCGGACCGGCCTCGTCTCGCCGGGGTGCTCAGGCTCTCCAGCAGAACCGCCAGATCCGCCGCCGGGATGCCCCGCGTCTCCGCGCCGGGTTCCGCGCCCCGCTGGGGGATGCCCCGGGCCCCGCGGACGGCGTGGGAGAGCCGGGAGTCCGTGCCCGGCACGTCCAGGGTCACCACCACCCCCGACTCGCGCGATCGCCGTCCCCGCCCGTCGGCTGCCGGCTCCACCTCGGTCTCGCTCTCGGTCTTCGTGAACCACTTGGGGCACCGGTCCACCCCCCGAAGCCCGCGCTGCCCCGCCACCGGCTCGTAGCAGCGCGATCCGGGCGCGGTCTCGGCCCAGGCCTGGGTCAGCACCTGCACGGCCCGCACCCGCCCGCCGGCCTGGGGCCACCGCGCGCCGTGCCGCTCGACGGACAGCAGCCCTACCGACCTGGTCCGCTCCCCCGGCTCAGGGCGCCGGTCCTCCTCGGCGTCCGGGTCCGCCCCCAGAGCCACCGGAAGGCCCGTCTCCTCCCGCACCATCCGCACGCCGCCCACGTCCTCCACCGGCCCGGCGACCTCGGTGAGCTGGTCGTGCCAGCCGCCGCCGAACACGTCGTCCGCGTCGAGGAGCAGCAGGGGCCAGCTCACCTCGTCCCCCACCGAGAACGGCGTGCCGCAGCACTCCATCTGCCAGTCCGCGTAGAACACGTGCCACAGCCCCATGCCCCCACCCTCTCCGGAACCGACCGCCCCGCGCGAGACGTTTTTCACCTGCGCCCAGTACTGTCGGGCCGTCCCACCCCATGTCCGAGAGTGCAGGGAGCCCCATGACCACCGCCACCACCCGCCACAGCGAGCGGCGGATCAGTCCCGTGTTCGTCGGGATCCTCGCCGTGACGGCGGTCACGGGATGGGCGACCTGGACCGGGTTCGCCGAGCAGCCCGGCGTCGCCGTGTTCCTGTTCGTGACGACGGCGTGGATCGTCTCGCTGTGTCTGCACGAGTACGCGCACGCGCGCACCGCCCTGCACAGCGGCGACATCTCGGTCGGCGAGAAGGGCTATCTGACCCTGAACCCGCTGAAGTACACGCACGCCCTGCTGAGCATCGTGCTGCCGGTGATCTTCGTGATCATGGGCGGGATCGGTCTCCCCGGCGGCGCGGTGTTCATCGAGCGGGGGCGGATCCGGGGCCGCTGGAAGCACAGCCTGATCTCGGCGGCGGGCCCGCTGACGAACGTGCTGTTCGCCGTCGTCTGCACCGCCCCGTTCTGGCTGGACGCGCTGGACGGCGTACCGAACGACTTCCGGTTCGCGCTGGCCTTCCTCGCGCTGCTCCAGGTGACGGCCGCGCTGCTGAACTTCCTGCCGGTGCCGGGCCTGGACGGCTACGGCGTGATCGAGCCCTGGCTGTCGTACGGCATCCGGCGCCAGGTGGAGCCGTTCGCGCCGTTCGGCCTGCTCTTCGTGTTCGCGCTGCTGTGGCTGCCGGCGGTGAACGGTGTCTTCTTCGACGTGATCGACACGATCCTGAAGTCCCTCGGGATCAGCGACTTCGAGACGTACTGCGGTCAGGAGCTCTACCGCTTCTGGCAGGGTTCGAACGAGTTCTGCTCGGCGGCTCCCTGACGGGCGCGGGTCAGCCGTTGACCGACCTGTGCTGCTTGGCGCGCTTGACGTAGTACCAGCACATGTTGGACGACAGGCCCGCCAGCAGCACCCACACGATCCCCAGGAAGCTGCCCCGCGTGAAGGAGACGACGGCCGCGGCCACGGAGAGGACGCAGACGATCAGGGCGTAGAGGGCGAGGCGGGGCATGTCGGTCGGCTCCTGTCGGGGGACACTTCTGGCACACACGGCACGGACGGCACAGCTGGTACCGCTGATGCCGTCCAGTGTCCCCCATGGACCTCACCGGCTCACACGTCGGTGACGCGGAGCCCCGCGTGCGCCTTGTACCGACGGTTCACGGAGATCAGGTTCGCCACCAGTGACTCCACCTGGTGGGCGTTGCGCAGCCGTCCGGCGAAGATGCCGCGCATGCCGGGGATGCGCCCGGCGAGGGCCTGCACGATCTCGACGTCGGCGCGGACCTCGCCGAGCACCATCACGTCGGTGTCGATCTCGTCGACCTGCGGGTCCTGGAGCAGCACGGCCGACAGGTGGTGGAAGGCGGCCGTGACCCGGGAGTCCGGCAGCAGGGCGGCGGCCTGCTCGGCGGCGCTGCCCTCCTCGGGCTTGAGGGCGTAGGCGCCCTTCTTGTCGAAGCCGAGCGGGTTCACGCAGTCGACGACGAGCTTGCCGGTCAGTTCCTCGCGCAGGGATTCGAGGGTCTTGCCGTGGCCGTCCCACGGCACGGCGACGATCACGACGTCGCTGCGGCGTGCGGTCTCGGCGTTGTCTGCGCCCTCGACGCCGTGGCCCAGCTCGTCCGCGGCGGCCCGGGCGCGGTCGGCCGCCCGCGAGCCGATGATCACCTTCTGGCCGGCCTTGGCGAGCCGGTAGGCCAGGCCCTTGCCCTGAGGCCCGGTTCCGCCGAGCACGCCGACCACGAGTCCGGAGACGTCGGGCAGGTCCCAGGGGTCCTTGGCGGGCGCCTTCTGGGCGTTGTCGGTGGCAGCACTGTCGGTAGAGGTCATGGCCCCGACTCTACGACCGTGCCACCGCCACCGAAGTCTCCGGTCCCGTACGTTCGACGGCGGTACGGGTGACCGGTCGGCCTACCCAGGCCGGGCTAACGCGTGGTGAACTCCGCGTCACGGGTGACCGTTTGGGGCAGGATGCGGTCACATGGATGCCGTACGGGTCGCGCTGCTGCGGGAAGTGCTCGCCGGGACGGAGTGGCTGGGCGCCACGCGCCGGTTCGCCGGGGCGCTGCGCGGCTCGGTGGTGTCGCACAGGGGCGGGCTGCTGCTCGTCGGCACGCCGGAGTTCGAGCCGTGGCATCTCGCCGCGCACCTGGTGGACGAGGCCGCCTGGTCGGGCACGCCGGAGCTGGCCCCGACGCTGGTACGGCACGACGCGCGCCCCTCGGATCCGGCTCATCTGGCGGTCGGTCTGGGCCGGCTGGAGGCGGCCCGGCGGGGCGAGACGCTGCTTGTGGTCGCTCCCGAGGGGCCCGCGGCGCCCCTCCTGGAGCGGGTGTCCGACGCGCGTCGGGCCGGCGCGACGGTCCTGGCCCTCGGCTCCGGACAGGGCGAGCTCCCGTCCCTGGCGCACGAGACCCTGGCCGTGCCCGACGGCTCGGAACTGGACCTCGACACGGTGCAGCACCTGGTCAGCGCGGCGGCCGGGGAGAACGCCGTGCCGGTCCCGCGGGGGCGGCGCCGCTTGCGGGACCGGGTGGCGCGACTGGCGGAGCACCTGACGGCACCGCCGCCGGCCCGCTGGTGACGTGCAGGCGTCCCGCCGTCCGCCGGGGCGCCCGGGCATCACACACGCCCTGGGCTGCGGTCGCCCAGGGCGTGCGTGGGGCTCAGTTCTCGTCGTCCCGGCTGCCCGCCGGGGCGTCGTGCCACTTGGGGTCGTTCTCCCACTGGAGGTTGCGCTCGCGGGCGGTCGCCATCGCGTGTTCGGCCTCCGTGCGGGTGGCGTACGGCCCGAACCGGTCCTTGTTGGGGCACTCGGGCCCCTCCTCGACCTTCTTGTGCTCCAGGCAGTAGTACCACTCACCCGGCTTGCCGACCGTCCGCTTCTTGAACAGGGCCATGACCAGCTCCTCTCGCCACCGACATGTTCCCCCGTGGCCGCTGGTTAGACTCGCTGGCATGTCTGGCCAGTCGCTGCTCGTTCCAGGGGAACTGTCCCCCACCCGTTCCGTGCCCGGAAACATCCGCCGCCCCGAGTATGTCGGCAAGCCCGCGCCGACGCCGTACACCGGACCGGAGGTGCAGACGCCCGAGACCGTCGAGGCGATGCGCGTGGCCGGCCGGATCGCGGCCCGGGCGATGGCGGAGGCCGCGAAGCTGATCACCCCCGGGGTGACCACGGACGAGCTGGACAGGGTCGCGCACGAGTACATGTGCGACCACGGCGCCTACCCCTCGACGCTGGGCTACCGCGGCTTCCCGAAGTCGCTGTGCACGAGCGTCAACGAGGTCATCTGCCACGGCATCCCGGACTCGACGGTGCTGCGCGACGGCGACATCGTCAACCTCGACGTGACGGCGTACATCGGCGGTGTGCACGGCGACAACAACGCCACGTACCTGGTGGGTGACGTGGACGAGCAGTCGCGGCTGCTGGTGGAGCGGACCCGGGAGTCCCTGGAGCGGGCGATCAAGGCGGTCAGGCCGGGCCGTCAGATCAACATCATCGGCCGGGTCATCGAGTCGTACGCCAAGCGCTTCGGTTACGGGGTGGTCCGGGACTTCACCGGGCACGGCATCAACTCGTCGTTCCACTCGGGCCTGATCATCCCGCACTACGACAGCCCGCACGCGACGACGGTCATCCAGCCCGGCATGACGTTCACGATCGAGCCGATGCTGACGCTCGGGACGCACGAGTACGACATGTGGGACGACGGCTGGACGGTCGTCACGAAGGACCGGAAGCGGACGGCCCAGTTCGAGCACACACTGGTGGTGACGGACTCGGGCGCGGAGATCCTCACGCTGCCGTAGCACCACCACCCGCACACCACCGCACGGCCCGCTCTCCCCGGAGGGCGGGCCGTTCCCTGTGAGGGGGCCCACCGGAGGCACCACCGCACCACGGAACCACCCGAACCACCCGAACCACCCGAACGACCCGAACGACCCGAACGACCCGAACGACCCGAACGACGGAACCACCCGAACGACCGGAACCACCCACAGGTATGTACCGACAGGTTTTTACCGACACGGCGTCGGGAAGTCACCGACCATGGAATCCTTCTCGACGCTCCTTCGGACCGCTTCCCGTGAGCAGCACGAGGAGGTCAGGGGCTCGACCTTCATCGGCGACCTGCTGGGGCACAGGCTGGGGGTCGACGCGTTCGCGCGCTACACGGAGCAGCTGTGGTTCGTGTACGGCGCACTGGAGTCCGGCGCCCGGCAGCTCGCCGCGGACCCGGTGGTGGGCCCCTTCGTCCGTCCGGAGCTGTTCCGCATGACGGCGCTGGAGCGGGACCTGGAGTATCTGCGCGGCCCCGGCTGGCGGACGACGGTCAGCGCACTGCCGGCCACCCTGGAGTACGCGGAACGGATCAGGGCGTGCGCCCGCACCTGGCCGGCCGGCTACATCGCCCACCACTACACCCGCTACCTGGGCGACCTCTCCGGCGGCCAGATCATCCGCGACACGGCTGAGAAGACGTGGGGTTTCCCGAAGAGGGGCGATGGGGTCCGCTTCTACGTCTTCGAGGAGATCCCCAACCCGGCCGCCTTCAAGCGGACTTACGCGCGGCTGCTGGACACGGTGCCCGGTGACGAGCTGGAGCGGCAGCGGATCGTGGCCGAGTGCAAGCGGGCGTACGGGCTGAACAACGGGATGTTCGAGGCGCTGGGCGAGGAATTCCCCCTGATGGCGTGAACGGGCGGGGCCCCTCGCACACGGCGAGGGGCCCCGGTTCCGGCTCGGGAGAGAGCCCGGCCTGTCGTGCTCAGATGTCGAACGGACCGTTGTGGCAGTCGGCCCCGCCCCACTCGATCTCGGCGGAGTACGGGGTGCACGCCACGTGGTGGTCGTTGCGGTACCCCGGGCCGTCGTCGTTGGCGGAGGCCGTCGCCGCACCGGTGGCGGACAGGGCGGCGGTGAGGGCGACGACGGCCAGAGCGGATCGAATGCGTATGAGGTTCCTCTCGCGGTGGTGCTCGGTCACGCCCAGAGGTCCCCGTTCACCACGGCGCACACACGCTGTTCCACCCGTACGGACGCGCTCCGCCCGGGTCAGCGGGTCAGCGTTCGAGGTGGACCCGGCCGCCGACCTCGGTCCATCCGCCCGGCTGGGGTGCCGTCAGGATCTGGGAGCCCGCGCCCTGGGTGATGTTGAGGGCCCGGCCCAGCCGGTCGGTGAGCAGCAGGGCCGCGGCCCCGGTCGCCTCGTCCTCGTCGATGCCGTCGTCCCGGCCGGGGAAGGCCCGGGCCCGGATCCGCCCGGCGGGTTCGTCCTCCCACGCCCAGGCGTACACCCAGTCCCCCGGCGGCGGCACGGCCAGGTCGTCGACCTCGGCGGAGCTGCCGTACTGCCGCAGGGTCCGTGGCGGCACCCACTCCGCCCGGGCCTCGATCCAGCAGAACTCCCCGTCCTGCCGGGCGCCGACCACCCCCGCGGGGGTGACGAGCTCGGGCACGTCGAGCAGCCAAGCCGTGCCCACGCAGGGATGCCCGGCGAAGGGCAGCCGCAGCGTCGGGGTGTAGATGTCGATCACTCCGCGCTCGGGATCGTCGACGAACACGGTCTCGCTGAACCCGATCTTCGCGGCGAACGCCTGCCGCTCACTCGGCTCAGGCATCTGGGAACCCTCACGCACGACCCCGAGCTCGTTGCCGTACCCACCGTTCGGCCCGCAGAAGACGCGGAGCACGTCGTAGTCAGTCACGAGGAGCATTCTCGCCGGTCAAGGGCACCGGCCGGGGACGCAGGGGTCGTGGTGCGACCTTTGACCTTCCCTTGACTCCACCATGGGAGCGATTTTGAGCCACTTAGGTGATCCTTATGTGGCTGTCTTAGGTGAGCCTCACCTTCTCTCTTCTGGAGCCCTCATGCGACCCGCCCGCCCCGCTTCCGTCGTCATCGCCGCCGCGGCGGCCCTGGCCGCCGTCACCGGCTGCACCGAGAAGAGCGACGCGAAGGACGGCGACCACGTGATCAACGTGACGGCGACGGACGACAAGTGCCAGGTGTCGAAGAAGGAGTTCCCGGCCGGGCACGTCGAGCTGGCCGTCGAGAACAAGGGCTCCAAGGTCACCGAGGTCTACGTCCTCTTCCCCGACGACCGCGTGGTCACCGAGCGGGAGAACATAGGCCCCGGCACCAAGCAGCGGGTCACCGCCGAGGTGAAGGCCGGCGACTACCAGATCGCCTGCAAGCCCGGCATGAAGGGCGACGGCATCCGCCAGGCCGTGAAGGCCACCGGCGGCAAGGCCGTCCAGCGCGACCCGCGCCTGGACAAGGCCGTCGCGGCCTACCGCGCCTACGTCCAGCAGCAGGCCGACGAGACGCTGCCGAAGGCCGAGACCTTCGCCAAGGCGGTCAAGTCCGGTGACCTCGAAGCCGCGAAGAAGGCGTACGCCCTCTCCCGCATCGGCTGGGAGCGCACCGAGCCGGTCGCCGAGTCGTTCGGCGACATCGACCCCAAGGTCGACGTCCGCGAGGACGGTCTGGAGGACGGCCAGGACCCCGCCACCGACTGGACGGGTTGGCACCGCCTGGAGAAGGCCCTCTGGCAGGACAAGAAGATCGGCACCCGCGAGAAGGACCTCGCCGACCTGCTGATCAAGGACCTGAAGGACTGGCAGAACCGGGTCGGCAAGGCCGAGATCACCCCCACCTCCATGGCCAACGGCGCCAAGGAACTCCTCGACGAGGTCGCCACCGGCAAGGTCACCGGCGAGGAGGAGCGCTACTCGCACACCGACCTGGTCGACTTCAAGGCCAACGTCGAAGGCGCGCAGAAGTCGTACGCCCTGCTGAAGCCGGTCGCGAAGGAGAACGACGCGGCCCTCGTCACCGAACTCGACGAGCAGTTCGCGGCCCTGGACAAGCTGCTCGACCGGTACCGCCCGAACCCGAGGTCGTACGACTTCACCTCCTACGACAAGGTCGGCAAGGCCGACCGCAAGGAGCTCTCGGACGCGGTCAACGCCTTGGCGGAGCCGCTGTCGAAGCTCGCCGCGGCCGTGGTGAAGTAGCGATGACGGACACCGGCTCCCCCTCCCCCAGCCGCCGTTCCCTGCTCGGCTGGGGCGGCGCGGGCCTGGCGATCGGCGCGGCAGCGGCAGGCGGCGCGGTGGCGATGGCCCGCACCGAGGACGACAGCGAACCGGCCGGCTCGGCGATCGCCTTCCACGGCCCGCGCCAGGCGGGCATCGCCACCCCGGTGCAGGACCGCCTGCACTTCGCCGCGTTCGACGTGACGACCGACGACCGGGACGCCTTCGTCCGGTTGCTGAAGGACTGGACGGCGGCCGCCCGGCGCATGACGGCCGGGCACGCCGTCGGCGAGGGCGCCTACGGCGGCCTGGCCGAGGCGCCCCCTGACGACACCGGCGAGGCGCTGGGCCTGAAGCCCTCCCGCCTGACCCTCACGATCGGCTTCGGCCCGTCCCTGTTCGAGAAGTTCGACCTCACGGACCGCCGCCCCGAGGCCCTGGTGGACCTGCCGAAGTTCGCGGGCGACAACCTCGACAAGAACCGCAGCGGCGGCGACCTGTGTATCCAGGCCTGCGCCGACGACCCCCAGGTCGCGGTCCACGCCGTGCGCAACCTGGCCCGCATCGGCTTCGGCAAGGTCGTCATCCGCTGGTCGCAGCTCGGCTTCGGCAAGACCTCCTCGACGACGCCCGAGGCCCAGACCCCGCGCAACCTCATGGGCTTCAAGGACGGTACGCGCAACATAGCGGGCACGGAGACGGACCGCCTGAAGAAGTTCGTCTGGGTGGACGGCAAGGACGGCCCGCCCTGGATGGAGGGCGGCTCCTACCTGGTCGCCCGCCGCATCCGCATGCACATCGAGACCTGGGACCGCACCTCGCTGCAGGAGCAGGAGGACATCTTCGGCCGCGACAAGGGCGAGGGCGCCCCGGTCGGCAAGGCCAAGGAGCGCGACGAGCCGTTCCTGAAGGCGATGAAGCCCGACGCTCACGTCCGGCTCGCGCACCCCGACACCAACCACGGGGCGACGATCCTGCGCCGCGGCTACTCCTTCACCGACGGCACGGACGGCCTCGGCCGCCTGGACGCGGGCCTGTTCTTCCTGGCCTACCAGCGCGACGTGCGCGAGGGCTTCATCCCGATCCAGCGCAGCCTGGCCGCGGACGCGCTCAACGAGTACATCCAGCACGTGGGTTCGGCGCTCTTCGCCATCCCGCCGGGCGTCCGCGACCAGGACGACTGGTGGGGCCGGACGCTGTTCTCCAAGGAGGCCTGAGCCCGTGTTCTCCAACTACCTGATCGGCCTGCGTGAGGGCCTGGAGGCGAGCCTCGTCGTCTGCATCCTCATCGCCTACCTGGTCAAGACGGACCGCAGGGACGCCCTGAAGCCGATCTGGACCGGCATAGCCGTCGCGATCGCCCTCGCACTCGGCTTCGGCTGCGCCCTCGAATTCGGCTCCCAGGAGCTGACGTTCCAGGCGCAGGAGGCACTCGGCGGCTCGCTGTCGATCCTCGCGGTGGGCCTGGTGACGTGGATGGTGTTCTGGATGCGCCGTACGGCCCGCCACCTCAAGTCGGAGCTGCACGGCAGGCTGGACGCGGCCCTCGCGATGGGCACGGGGGCGCTGGTCGCCACGGCCTTCCTCGCGGTGGGCCGGGAGGGCCTGGAAACAGCCCTGTTCGTCTGGGCGTCGATCCACGCGGCGAGCGACGGCACGCCCCGCCCCCTGCTCGGCGTCGCCCTCGGTCTCCTGACGGCGATCCTCCTGGGCTGGCTGTTCTACCGGGGCGCGCTGCGCATCAACCTGGCGAAGTTCTTCACGTGGACCGGCGGCATGCTGGTGGTCGTCGCGGCCGGCGTCCTGGCCTACGGCTTCCACGACCTCCAGGAGGCCGACTTCCTGCCCGGCCTCACCGACAAGGCCTTCGACATCTCCGGCACGATCCCTCCGGACAGCTGGTACGGCACGCTCCTCAAGGGCGTCTTCAACTTCCAGCCCGACCCCACCACCCTCCAAGTAGCGGTCTGGCTCCTGTACTTGATCCCGACCCTGGCCCTCTTCCTGGCCCCGGCCCGGACCGCTGTGAAGGCGCCGGTGCACGACAGGGCGTGACAACACACCGCCACTGACACTGAGGCCGGGTGGGCCCGCAACCCGGCGCAGCGGGGCGCCGCTGCGCCCACCCGTGCCGCCCTTAGCGGCACTCATGCCCGCAGCTGGGGCGGCCCGCACCCGCCGTCGTACGCAAGGGGACGTGTCGGGGGGTGTCCGCCCGCAGCTGGTTGGCGCGTCAACGGACAGTCAGTCGGCGTGAGACCCCATCGCGCCGTTCCGAGGACGGACACCCCCCGACACGGCCCCGACCCACCCCCGGCGATCAGGCGAAGGCGCGCACCCACCTCCACCCCACACCCCACACCCCCGGCCCAACCGCCGGAGGCACCCGGTAGGGTTCGCCTCCGGAAAGGGGAAGGTGAAGGTACCCGATGAGCAGGGATCGCGACCCTCGAACGCTCCGCAGGCCCGCCCGGAGCGCCCTCATAGCAACCTCGGCGACCGCTTTGTCGCTGACGGCCAGCGGATGCGTCGTCGTGCACGGCGAACGGGAGATCCTCCCGTCCACGACCCGCGCCGAAGCCGCCAAGGCCCTCCAGGAGTTCACGACCGCGTACAACGAGGCCGACAAGGCCTTCGACGGCACCCTGGACGCCGACCACACCACCGGCGCCCTCGCCGACATCGACGCGGCCCGCCTGAAGGCCGGGAAGGCGAACAACCCGGACGGCAACCCGAGCCACTCCCCGCTGAAGCTGACGGACGCGAAGTTCACCATCCCCAAGAAGGCCGGCTGGCCCCGCTGGTTCGTCGTCGACGCGGCCGGCAACAAGGGCGGCACCGCCCGCTGGCTGCTGGTGTTCACCCGCAGCAGCCTGGACGACCCGTTCCAGGTCGCGTACCTGACGCTCGTCGCGCCGGGCAAGGTCCCGCAGTTCAAGAGGGACGCCGACGGCTGGGCCGAGTCGGTCCCCGTCAACTCCACCGACCTGGCCACGGACCCCGGCGCCCTGAGCCGGACGTACGCGACGTACCTGAAGAGCGGCGGAGAGACCTTCGCGGACGGCGCCCACACCAGCCAGTGGCGTGCCCTGCGCCAGAAGAACTCCAAGAAGCCGGGCATGGTCACCCAGTACATCGACGAGCCGCTGACGAACGGCGACTACGCACCGCTGGGGCTGCGCACGGCGGACGGCGGGGCACTGGTCTTCTTCACCACACGCCACTACGAGAAGCAGACCGCCTACGCGGGCACGTCCGTCCCCGCCCCCAACAAGGACGTCCTCGCCCTGACGAAGGGCGAGATCAAGCAGTCCCTCACGATGGAGTTCGTCTCCAACGAGGTGGCGCTGGACCCCAAGGGCCAGGGCAAGGTGACGATCCTGGGCAGGATCCAGGGCCTGACCTCGGCGGAAGGCTCGTAGCCAGGCCCGCCCGCCCGCACGGCACAGTCGCCGACAGGCCTCAGCGCTCAGCGCCGCAGCGGCCAGCTGGCCCCGGCGGCGTGGTCCGCGTCGTCCTCACCGACGTAGCGCCCGCAGACCTCCGTGAGCACCTCCAGCAGGCTCAGCGGATCCGGCAGCGCGTGCTCCGGCCCGCGCACCCACCGCACCGTCTGGTCGTCACCGGGCAGCCGCGCCGGCGGTACGAGGACGTAGGAGCCCCGGCAGTGCCAGCGCAGCCCGGGGTGCTCGTCCACGGTCTCGGGGTGGCAGTCCAGCTCGCACGGCCACCACTCGTCCTCGTCCTCGGGCGTACCGCGGGTGAGCGTGAAGAAGAGGATGCGGCCGTCGTCGCTCTCGGCGACCGGCCCGACCTCGACACCGGCGGCGAGCAGCCGCTCCAACGCCTCGCGACCGGCATCGAGGGGCACGTCGAGGACGTCGTGCACCATGCCGGTCGCGGTGATGAAGTTGGCCTGCGGCTGATGGCGGGCCCAGCGCTCGATCTGGGCGCCGTCGGTGGTGGACTGCGTCTGCCAGGCGAAGGACACCGGATGCCGGGCGGGGGTGGGACAGCCGACCCGGTCGCAGGAGCAGCGGTACCCGGCCGGGTGCGCGGCGGGCGCGAGGGGCAGTCCCGCGCCGGCGGCGGCGAGCAGCAGGGCCTCACGGCCGCCGTCCCCGGCGGTCTCCTTCGGCCGGCGCCCGGCGCGCAGCCACTGGGTGAGTTTGCCCCGCAGGCCGGTCCGGCCGCCGAACTCCGCGCTCATCTATCCCCTCGCCTCGCCGTCGTGCGCAACAGCATGCCTCATGGTCCCATCTTCGCGCGCACCGGGGGGCCAGTGCCCACATCCGGGACAGGAGGGACGCAACGTACACCGGGCACCCGACGGGAGAGAAGCGGCGAGCCCCGCTCTGCCCCATGATCGGGTGTCATTGCCCGCTTTGCCATGACATGGCGCCCTACCGTGGTCGCCATGGTCACTTGGATCGCGCTGACGGGTCTGGCCTCCGTGGCTTCCGTGGTCTCGCTGACCCTCACGGGACCCGGCGGCCGTGCCCCGGCCCCGCTGGAGTGGGGGGCGGGTCCGCTGACCGTGGCGGCCCTGCCCCGGATCACGTACGTCGCGCACCGCGGCGGAGCCCGCGAGGTCCCCGAGAACAGCATGGCGGGGCTGGTGGCCGCCTACGAGCGCGGGACGGCGCAGGTGCTGGACTTCGACACGCGGCTGCTGCGCGACGGCACGCCGGTGGTGTTCCACGACGAGACCCTGAACCGCACCACGTACCTGGGCGGCGAGGTGCGCGGCCTGGACGCCCGGGAGTGGCAGGGCGTACGGCTGCGCCCGAAGGACAGGCTCCCCGGGAGCTGGCGGTCGGAGCGGCCGCCGACGGTCGCCGAGGTGCTGGATCGTTTCGGCGGGCGGATCGTGCTGATGCTGGAGGCGAAGGACCCGCGGAGCCTGGACCGGCTGGCCGCGCTGATCCGGGCCCGCGGCCTGACCCGCTCGGTGTTCGTGAACTCCAACGACCCCGAGGTGGCCCGGCGTGTCCACCGCCTCGGGCTGCTCGCGCAGTTGTGGCGCTCGGCGGAGCAACTGCGCACGGACCGCCCGGAGCGCTGGCGGTCGTACGTGGACCTGCTGGACGTGGACCACCGGGCGCGCGACGCGGATCTGGTGCGGGCGGTGAACTCGGGGATCGCGCGGGTGTGGGCGCACACCGTGGTCACGGACGCGCAGCGGGACCGGGTGCTGGCGCTGGGCTGCTCCGGTGTGATCACGGACGCGCCGGGGCGGCTGGCCCGGGCCGCTCAGCGCGGGGCCAGGCCGTGAAGGGCGTAGTCGACGAGGGTGTCGGTGTACTCGTGGGAGATCGGGCCCGTGTGCTGGAGCCAGCGCTGGGCGAGCGGGGAGATGAAGAACTCCAGGGCGATGCGCGGGTCGATCTCGGGCCGCATCTGGCCGGCCTCCTGTGCGGCGCGCAGCCGGCCGACGTAGAGGTCGAGTGAGGGCTGCATCAGCTTGGCCACGAGTTCGCGCCCGAGCTGCTCGTTGACGACGCCCTCGGCGGCCAGCGCGCGGGACGGCACGTCGAACCTGGGGTCGCACATCTGGTCGACGGTGGCGCGCAGGACCGCCTTGACATCGGCGGCGAGGTCGCCGGTGTCCGGGAAGACGTAGGGCTCCGGTCCGGCCTCCCGCATGGACTGCTCGGCCAGGTCGAGGAACGCCTCCATCAGGACGTCCGCCTTGGACGACCACCATCGGTAGATCGTCTGCTTGCCGACACCGGCGCGGGCGGCGATGCCCTCGATGGTGGTCTTCGGGTAGCCGACCTCCACGACGAGCGCGAGGGCGGCGTCGTAGATGGCGCGGCGGGACTTCTCGCTGCGCCGGGTGGAGTCGGGGGCGGGCTTGCCGGGGGCGGGCTGGGCGGACTTTTGGACGGCCATGGGTCGAATTTATCAGGTTGACAAGACGGAGCGTCTCGCGGAAAGTGGAGCCCGTGAACGAGACGAACCGTCTCGTCGCGAAAAGGAGACAGGGAAGGAACCGAGATGACCCGAGGCGGAGCCGGAAACATGCTGGGTGTCGGCGGATCGCGCAAGAACCTCGGCCGCAGGGCACTGCGCGGCGGCGGCCGGGGCGACCGGATCGGCGGCGGTCTCGACCCGCGGGCCCACAAGCGCGAACTGCTGCGCAAGCTCCAGGAGAAACGGCAGCAGGAAGCACCGGAGGAGGGCACGGCCGGCGAGGCGTCGTGAGCCTCCCCCGTGCGAGGGAGAGCGGACCCCCGCGCGCGGGATCCTCCCGGGCTGTCCGGCGGATGTACTGAGGCGGTCGCGGCTTGCGACCGGCGGACCTTCGCCCCACGGACACCCGGGAGGACTCGGCTCATGACCGCATGGACCAGACGACGGCTGCTCACCTCGGCGGCCACGGCCGTCACGGCGGCGGGCCTCGCCACCACGGCGGCCCCGCCCGCCCGGGCGGCGGCCGCGACGGCCACGGCGCCGGGGGACGTCGACGTGGCCGACGCCTTACGAGCCCTGCCCGGACTGCGCCTGATCGAGGAGCGGCAGGACGCCGAGCCGGGGTACCGGCACTTCGTCCTGGGCCTGCGCCAGCCGGTCGACCACACGAACCCCGCCGCAGGCACCTTCGAACAGCGCCTCACCCTGCTCCACACCGCCGCCGAGCGTCCCACCGTGCTGTTCAGCACGGGCTACCACGCGGTCCTCACCCCACGGCGGACCGAACCGGCGGTCCTGCTCGGCGCCAACCAACTCCAGGTCGAACACCGCTACTTCGGCGCCTCACGCCCCGCGGACCCCGGCTACGCCCACCTCACCATCCGCCAGGCCGCCGACGACCACCACCGCGTCGTCCGGCTCTTCCGCCGGCTCTACCCCGGCGCCTGGATCTCCACCGGCGGCAGCAAGGGCGGCATGACGAGCGTCTACCACCGCCGTTTCCATCCCCATGACGTGGCCGGCACGGTGGTCTACTCGGCCCCGAACAACGTCGACGACCGCGACGACTCGGCGTACCTCCGTTTCCTGGAGACGGTCGGCACTCCCGCCGCCCGCGAGTCCCTCGAGGCGGCCCAACGGGCGATCCTGCTGCGCCGGGCCGACCTGGCCGCCCGCTACGAGGCCTGGGCGGCCGCCACCGGCGACACCTTCCGGCTCGTCGGCAGTGCCGACAAGGCACTCGAAATCGCCGTCCTGCGCGTGCCGTTCATGTTCTGGCAGCGCGGCACACCGGCCGACGTCGCCGCGATCCCCGGTCCGGGGGCGACGGCCGGCGAGCTGTACACCTGGCTGGACGACACGGCGGGCCTGGCGCTGTACGCCGACACGACCGCCCGGAACTACGTCCCGTACTGGTACCAGATCGGCACCCAGCTGGGGTACAGCAGCTTCCCCACAGCCCACCTCGCGGACCTGCTCCGCCACCCGGGCGCAGCCGAGCCGCGCAGTTTCGTCCCCCGGGACATCCCCCTGCGCTTCGACCGGGCCGCCATGCCCGACATCGACCGCTGGGTCCGGCGGCACGGCAGCAGGCTGCTGTTCCTCTACGGCACCCAGGACCCGGCGGTGGCCGAGCACTTCCGCCCCGGGGGCCCGGACTCACGGGTGCTGTGGGTGCCGGGCGGCAACCACGGCGCCGACCTCGCGGACCTGCCCCCCGCCGACCGGACGTCGGCGGAGGACACGCTGGTCCGCTGGGCGGGCCGGAGGTAGCTCACACGGCGGGGCCGGAGGGCGGCCAGGTGTCTCCCCAGTCGGCGTCCCGTGCGGCCTTGTAGAGGTCGCCGTGGCGTTTGGTGACGGTGGCGCGGCGCAGGGACGGTTCGCTCTCGCACAGGTCCAGGAGCACTTGGCCCTTGCGGATCTGGGGGCGCCGGACGACGCGGGAGGGTGCCGGTTCGACGGGGAAGCGGGCGGCGGCGACGTAGGCGAACTTCTCGTCCTCGTAGGCGAGGGACCCGCCCTTGACCTGGCGGTGCAGGGAGGAGCGGCTGACCCGGGCGGAGAAGTGGCACCAGTCCGTGCCGGGCTCGATGGGGCAGGCGGCGCTGTGCGGGCAGGGGGCGGCGATCCGGAAGCCGGCGGTGATCAGCCGGTCGCGGGCCTCGATGAGACGGGCGTAGCCGTCGGGGGTGCCGGGTTCGACGATCACGACGGCCTGGGCGGCGTCCGCGGCGGCGTCGACCAGGGCGGTGCGGTCGGCGGCGGTCAGCTCGTTGAGGACGTAGGAGACGGTGACGAGATCCGTGCTCTCGAGGGTGAGCGCCGCTCCGATCCGGGAGCGCTGCCAGCGTACGTCCCTCAGCTCCGGGTTGGCCGCGGCGATCTCGCGCCCCAGGGCGAGCGCGGGCTCGGCCCAGTCGAGCACGGTGACGGGCCGCTCCCCGCCCCAGACCGCGCTCACGGCCCAGGCCGCGGCGCCCGTGCCCCCGCCGAGGTCGGTGTGCCCGCCCGGCACCCACCGGGGCGCGGCGTCCGCGAACGCCTCCAGCGCGGAGCGCACGGCCTCGAAGGTCGCGGGCATCCGGTAGGCGGCGTAGGCCGCCACGTCGGCCCTGTCCCGGAGGATGGGAGCGTCGGTCGGGGTGGCCCCCCGGTAGCTGGCGATCAGCCGCTCGACCGCCTGCGAGGCCTGCCGGGGCGGCAGCCCGTCGAGCAGACCGGCGAGGGCGGCGCGGAGGTTTTCGGCCGGGGGTGCGGGGGCGTTCACCCGGTGATTCTACGAGGCGGGCGGGGGCGGGCGCGGCGTCACCCAGGCGGCCCCAGCGGCCGGGGGCGGACGAGGCGGGCGGGGGCGCGCGCGGCAGCCGAGGGCGGGCGCGACGGACGGCGGCGGGCGCGGCGTCGCCCAGGGCGGCCCCCGCGGCCGGGGGTGGGGGCGGCAGCCAGGGGCCGGGGCGGCAGCCAGGGGCGGGCGCGGCGTCACCCAGGGCGGCCCCCGCAGCCGGGGGCGACCCCCGCCCCCGGCTCCCCGACCACCGGCCGATGGCGCCGCCGCCACCCGCCTCCACCGGCCCCGGCTCCGGGCCCGGCTCGGCTCGGCGGCCGGGCCATGACCGCCCGGAGCACGGCACGGGCTGGGAGCAAGACCGGGCTCCCCCGGGCCGCCGGCGCCGGTCACCGCGGGAGGATGGGGCGGCCCCCATGGAGTCCGAGTCCGCCGAGGCCGTGACGCGACGACGTCACTCCTGACCGGGCTCCCCCGACACACCCCTCAGCGGAGCTCCGGCAGAGGTCACCGCACCGCCCGGGCCACTCGCGACGCCGCTGCCGCCCTCGGCGCGCTGTCCGGGCGGCGGCGGCGCGGATGGACCGCGTTGGTGAGGAGGATCAGGAACGTGTCCGTGGCCGGGTCGAGGACGAGGGACGTGCCCGTGAAGCCCGTGTGGCCCGCCGCGCCGCGGCCCGCCAGGTCGCCCATGAACCACGGCTGGTCGAGGGAGAAGCCGAGGCCCGGCGGGGTGAAGAGCAGCTCGACGAAGTCGGGGCCGAGGATGCGGGCGGGCCCGTAGGAGCCGCCGGCCAGGAGGGTGCGGCAGAACACCGCGAGGTCCCGGCCGGTGGAGAACAGCCCGGCGTGGCCCGCCACTCCCCCGAGGGCCCAGGCGTTCTCGTCGTGGACCTCGCCCCGCAGCATCCCCCGGTCCGCCTTGGCCCAGGGCCGCCGCTGGTCCTCCGTCGCCGCGGCGCCCGGGCACGGCCCGAAGTCCGTCGCCGTCATGCCCAGTGGCCGGGTGATGCCGTCGTGGACGAGGACGTCGAGGGTGCGGCCGGTGACGCGCTCCAGGACGTACTGGAGGAGGAGCATGTTGAGGTCGGAGTAGCGGTACGTGCCCGGCACCCCGGTCGGCGCCTCCGCCCGGAGCGCCGCCAGCCGCTGTCCGTCGTCGGCACAGTCGTACAGCGGGAGTTCGGGCCGCAGCCCGGAGGTGTGGGTGAGCAGCTGCCGTACGGTGATGCCGTGCCGGGCGGCCGCCGTGAAGTCGGGCAGGTACGCCCCGACCCTCGCGTCGATGCCGAGCGTGCCGCGCTCGATCTGCTGCACGGCGGCCACGGACGTGAAGAGTTTGGTCAGGGACGCCAGGTCGAAGGGCGTGCCGACGGTCATCGGGACCCGCTCCTCGGGCGGCAGCTCCACCCCGGCGTCGGCGTCCGGGTCGTAGGCCGCGTAGCGCAGGGCCCAGCCCGCCGCCTCCTCGACCGCGATCACCGGGCCGCGTCCGACGACCAGGACAGCGCCGGGTGCCCAGGGGCGCTGCCCGGTGGTGAGGACGTGGATCTCCCGGACGAGGTGACGCAGTTCCGCGGGGTCGAGTCCGGCCCGCTCCGGCGTGCCGTCGCGCAGTCTGGGTGCGCTCAGCTGACTGCTCCCTCCACGTTCGCGCGGCTGCTCTCCTTCTTCCAGGGTCGGCACATTCCCACGAAGCAGGCCACTGCCACCAGTGCGGCGGCCAGTTGGACGACGGCCATCGGGAGGGCGGTGTCCTCCCCGGCGACGCCGACGAGCGGGGAGGCGATCGCGCCGATGAGGAAGGAAGACGTGCCGAGCAGGGCCGACGCGGAACCGGCCGCGTGCTTGGTGCGCATCAGGGCGAGGGCCTGGGTGTTGGGCAGGGTGATGCCCATCGCGGACATCAGCACGAACAGCGCGGCGGCCACGGGCACCAGCCCGACCTCGCCGAAGACGCCCAGGGACATCAGCAGCAGCGCGGTCGCGGCGGTGACGACGATCGCGAGGCCGATCCCCAGCACCCGGTCGAGGCTGACCCGGCCGACGAGGATCTTGCCGTTGATCTGGCCGACGAGGACCAGCCCGACGGAGTTGAGTCCGAACAGCAGGCTGAACGTCTGCGGGGAGGCGCCGTAGATCTCCTGGATGACGAACGGGGACGCCGAGACGTAGGCGAAGAGGGCGGCGAAGGCGAAGCCGCCGGTGAGCGTGTAGCCGGTGAAGGAACGGTCGGCGAGCAGCGTGCGCATCGAACGCAGGGCCTCGCCGACGCCGCCGCTGTGCCGGTCGGCCGGCGCCAGGGTCTCGGGCAGCCGCGCCCAGACCAGGGCCCCGATCAGCACGCCGACGACCGTGAGCACGGCGAACACGCCCCGCCAGTCCGTGACGCGCAGGACCTGCCCGCCGATCAGCGGCGCCACGATCGGGGCGACGCCGGAGATCAGCATGAGGGTGGAGAAGAAGCGGGCCATGGCCATGCCGTCGTAGAGGTCGCGGACGACGGCCCGGGCGATGACGATGGCGGCGGCGCCCGCGAGGCCCTGGGCCAGCCGCAAGGCGACCAGCAGCTCGACGGTCGGGGCGAGCGCGCACAGGACGGTGGCGACGACGAAGACGGCGAGCCCGGCGAGCAGCGGGCGGCGGCGCCCCCACCGGTCGCTCATCGGCCCGACCACGAGCTGCCCGAGCGCCATGCCGGCCAGGCAGGCGGTGAGGGTGAGCTGGACGGTCGCGGCGGGCGCGTGCAGGGAGCGGGTGACCTCCGGCAGGGACGGGAGGTACATGTCCATCGCCAGCGGAGGCACGGCGGTCAGGCTTCCGAGGAGGAAGGTGACCAGCAGCCCGGTGCGGCGGTGCGGTGTGCGGTCGGGCCGCTCCGTCCCGGCTGCGGCCTCCTGCGCGGTGCTCGATGCCTCCTGCGTGGTCTTCGATATGGGCGCCCCACCCTCGGGCATGAGTCCCTCCCTCTGCGAGTCGATCGCCACCTATGCTCTCAGCTCGTACGGACTGCTCGGGGTCACGAGGTGGAGGCGGGGCGCAATGACGGCGGACACGGTGCGGTGGGGGATCCTGGCGACCGGCGGGATAGCGAGCGCGTTCACCGCGGATCTGATCGATCTGCCGGACGCGGAGGTCGTGGCGGTGGCGTCGCGGTCCGAGGCGTCGGCGAAGACGTTCGCGGAGCGGTTCGGGATCCCCCGGGCCTACGGCGACTGGAACGCGCTCGCGCAGGACGAGGACGTCGATGTCGTCTACGTCGCGACCCCGCACACGGCGCACCGGACCGCCGCCGGACTGTGTCTCGCGGCCGGGCGGCACGTGCTGTGCGAGAAGCCCTTCACGCTGAACGTGCGCGAGGCGGAGGAACTCGTCGCGTTGGCGCGGGAGCACGGGCGCTTCCTGATGGAGGCGATGTGGATGTACTGCAACCCGCTGGTACGGCGGCTCAAGACCCTGGTCGACGACGGGGCGATCGGCGAGGTGCGCAGCGTCCAGGCCGACTTCGGGCTGGCCGGCCCCTTCCCGCCCTCACACCGGCTGCGGAACCCGGAGCTGGGCGGCGGCGCGCTGCTCGATCTCGGCGTGTATCCGGTGTCGTTCGCGCAGCTGCTGCTCGGCGAACCGTCGGACATCGCGGCGCGGGCGGTGCTCTCCGAGGAGGGCGTCGACCTCCAGACGGCGGCGGTGCTCTCCTTCGACAGCGGCGCGCTCGGTTCGGTGCACTGCTCCATCGTGGGCGGTACGGCGACCTCCGCCTCGGTGACCGGCTCCAAGGGCCGGATCGACATCCCGCACGGGTTCTTCTTCCCGGACCGTTTCGTCCTGCACCGGGACGGCCGCGACGCCGAGGAGTTCACGGCCGACCCTGCGGACGGTCCCCGCAACAGCCTGCGGCACGAGGCGGCCGAGGTGATGCGGGCCGTGCGCGCCGGTGAGACCGAGTCCCCGCTGGTCCCGCTCGACGGCACGCTCGCCGTGATGCGGACGCTCGACGCGATCCGGGACCGCGTCGGCGTCCGCTACCCCGACGAGGCGGGCGAGCCGGAACTCACGCCGGCCTGACGTCCTGGTCCCGCAGGAGGCATGGGCCCTTCGGCGGGAGTGGCTCCCGTACGCTGCGGGCCCATGAACGCCAAGGACAATGCAATCGCGGTGGTGACCGGGGCGGGTTCCGGCATCGGCCGGGCGGTCGCCGTGGAACTGCTGCGCGCGGGCTGGTCGGTGGCGCTGGCGGGCCGTCGCGTCGAGACGCTGGAGGAGACGGCGGCCCTGGCACCCGGGGCCGCGTCTCTCGCGGTACGGACGGACGTCTCGCGCCCCGAGGACGTGGCCGCCCTCTTCGCCGCCACCGTCGAGCGCTTCGGCCGGGTCGACCTGCTGTTCAACAACGCGGGCACGTTCGGGCCCGGTGGCGTGCCGGTCGAGGAACTGCCCTACGAGGCCTGGCGGCACGTGGTGGACACCAACCTCAACGGGGCGTTCCTGTGCGCGCAGGCGGCGTACCGGCAGATGAAGGAGCAGGACCCGCGGGGCGGCCGGATCATCAACAACGGCTCGATCTCCGCGCACACGCCCCGCCCGCTGTCTGTGGCCTACACGGCGACCAAGCACGCGCTGACGGGCCTGACGAAGTCCCTCTCCCTGGACGGGCGGCCGTACGGCATCGCGGTGGGGCAGATCGACATCGGCAACGCGGCCACCGACATGACGTCCCGTATGCAGTCGGGAGCCCTGCAGGCAAACGGGGAAGTCGCCCCGGAACCGGTCATGGACGTCGCGGACGTGGCCCGCACGGTGCGGCACATGGCGGAGCTGCCGCTGGAGGCGAACGTGCAGTTCGCGACCGTACTGGCGACGGCGATGCCGTACGTCGGACGCGGCTGAGCGCGCGGCGCCGTTCGTCAAGTCGTCAACCTGCACAAACGGAATAGGAATGTCCGCACCATTGCGGCCGGTAGGGCGCTTATGCTCAACTCCCCTACACCAAAGCTTCACAGTTGGAGCAGAGCGCTCCCGTCGACCACATCCAGGGGGAGACGGCAGTCGTTCCACGGCACCGGGTGGGGGTGGATTCCGCGAGGGACCGCGGAGTACGCACCGGTGGGCGTGGAACGACTGCCGCACACGTCAAGGAGCGGACGCGCCGCGGCCGGTGGAGGTCATTCGCGGTGCCGTCCTCTCGCCCGCCCGGGTGCCCGGCGCCGGCGCAGCGCCCAGGCGCCTCCCGCCAGCAGCGCGACCGCGGTTCCGGCGCCTTCCACCAGCCGCCCCGCCGAGGGCCCGCGCGCGACCGTACCGCCGGCGACGGACCCGCTCATGGGTGACGGCCCGGCCCCGCGCCCCTCGCTCACCGCCCCTTGCCCCTCGCTCACCGGCTCGACCAGCGCGCCCACCGGCCGTGCCGACGCACCCTGCGCGAAGCCCCAGTCGAGCAGCGCGGCGGCCTGCTCGTAGACGGCGTTGGCACTGTTGCCGGGGTGCATGACGGTGACGAGCAGGGTGCGCCCGCCGCGCGTGGCGGCGCCGGTGTAGGTGTTGCCGGCGTGGCTGGTGTAACCGTTCTTCACACCGATCAGCCCCGGATACGCCCGCAGACCCCACGCCCCGCTCAGCAGCCGGTCGGTGTTCTGGATCTGGAACGTCTTCCCGCCCCCCGCCGGGAAGTCCGCCGTCCTCGTCCGGCAGTAGGCACGGAACCCGGGGTCGCGCAGCCCGTGCCGGGCGAACAGCGTCAGGTCGTACGCCGACGACAGCTGCCCGGGGTGGTCGAAGCCGTCCGGGCTGACCACGTGCGTGTCCAGGGCCCGCAGTTCCCGCGCCTTGGCCCGCATCTGGGCGACAGTCCTCGCCACCCCGCCGTTCATGTGGGCGAGGACGTGCACGGCGTCGTTCCCCGAGCGCAGGAAGACGCCCTGCCACAGCTGGTCGACGGTGTACGTGGTCCCGGCCTGGATGCCGACGAGGCTGGAGCCCGCCGGAATGCCGGCGAGGTCGGCGGCGGTGACGGTGTGCCGTCCGCCGCGCGGGAACCGGTCGAGCACCGTGTCGGCGAACAGCATCTTCAGCGTGGACGCGGGCGGCAGCCGCCGGTGCGCACGGTAGGCGGCCAGCACCTCGCCGGTGTCGTGATCGGCGACGAGCCAGGAACGGGCGGTGAGCCGCCGAGGCAGTCCGGCGGCGCTGCCCACCTGCACGGCGTTACCGGCGAGGCGGTCGCCGCCGAGGACGGGGCCGGCGGCGGAGGCCGGGGCGGCGACGGCCACGGGGACCGCCGCGGCCAGGGCGAGCAGAGTACGTCTGGACAGCCGGGCAGAGTCACACATCCCGCGACGGTACGAAGCGGAACCGCACCGGCGTGCCCGGAACGTTCAAAGACTGGCCCAAGGTCCCGCAAGGCTCACCGCGTGCGTGCGGCCTCGAGCAGCCGGTCGACCTCTGCGAGCTGCGCGCTGGTGAGCGCCCCCTTCTCCAGCGCTCCCGCGTTCTCTTCCGCCTGGGCGACCGAGCGGAAACCGGGGATGGGAACCGTCCGCGGGCTGCGCGCCCACAGCCAGGCCAGGGCGCCCTGGGCGAGCGTACGGCCCTCGCTGGTGAGGACATCCTTGAGGGCGTCGACGCGGGCGAGCCACTCCGGGTCGGCGCCGGACCCGTCGCCGAAACCCCGCAACCAGGCCGGGGGCCTGCTGCGGATGTCCCCGGCCTCCAACGGCTGCCGGTCCCGGCTCTTCCCGGTGAGCAGCCCCATGGCGAGTGGACTGCGGTTGACGCTCGCGAGGCCCGCCTCCTCACACAGCCGGAGCATCGCGGGCGCGTCGTTCAAGACGTTGAGAGCGTGCTGGACGGCGGCGCAGTGCGGCCCCTCGGCGAACACGGCGGCGCGTGCGGGATCGTCGGTGCTCCACGCATAGGCCCGTATGAGTCCCTCGCGGACCAGGTCCTCGCAGGCCTCCCGGAGCAGGGCGGCCTGCTCGGGACCGGCGTCGGAGAGATGGAACTGGTAGAGATCGACGTAATCGGTGCCGAGCCGGCGCAGGGACGCGGTCAGAGCGCGGCGCAGGTAGCCCAGGGAGTCGTCGTTGCCGGTGAGGGTCCTGGTGGCCTCGTCGAAGACGTTGCCCCACTTGGTGGCGACAACGACATCGGCCCGGTGCTTGCCGAGGGCCCGGCCCAGCACGCGTTCGCTGTGCCCGGCGCCGTAGGTGTCGGCGGTGTCGAAGAAGGTGACGCCCAGTTCGAGGGCGCGCCGCACCGCCCGTACCGACTCCTCGTCGTCGACCTTGCCCCAGCCGAGCGGCTGCCCGTCCGCGGCCTGCCATTCACCGCCGATCGCCCAGCAGCCGAAGCCGAGGGCGCTCACCTCGATGCCGCTGCGTCCCAGCGGCCGTGTGGTCTCCATGCAGGGAGGCTAGAAGTTGGAGTGCAGGCGAGGACAAGCCCCGCGGGGGTCTGGGTTTTTCAGGCCTGCCCGGTCTCGAAGCGCGTGATCCTGCCGTCGTCGTCCACGGTGAAGCTCCACCGGGTGCGCATCTCGCCCCAGGTGTCGTTGCTGTAGCGGGCGATGAGGGAACGGCCGCCGTTGGACTCGTTGTCGACCTCCATGTGGCCGTGGGAGGAGAAGATCTCCCGGTCCACCCAGTCGTCGAGGTCACGGTCGGAGCCGTCGTCCGTCACGGTCGCGCCCGGCGCGAGGAGCGCCATGAAGCTTTCGCGGTCGTGGTTGTTCACGGCGGCCACGAAGGCCCGGACGGCCGGATCGCTCAGGCGCGTGGTCTGAATCGTCATGTGAGCCAGCCTCGTACCGGCCACCGCCCCACGCCACCCGTGCCACCCGAACGGCGTCCCGCACGGGTCCGCCGGGTGTCGCGGGGTGTGAGGGGTGCGACGGTGGAAACGCGAAGAGGAGCGTTCCTCTGTTCCTGCTGTTGTTCCTGCTGTCTGCTCCGGGAGTCGACGTGAGGCGTAACGACCGACGTGATCTGGGCCTGCTGCTGCTCCGGCTGGGGACGGGCGGTGCGCTGGCCGCCCACGGCGCGCAGAAGCTGTTCGGCTGGTTCGGCGGGCACGGCATCGAGGGGACCGGCCAGTTCATGGAGTCCGTCGGCTACGTCCCCGGCAAGGCGAGCGCGACGGCGGCGGGCCTCGCGGAGACCGGCGGCGGCACGCTGCTGGCCCTGGGCCTGGCCACCCCGGCCGCGGGCGCGGCGGCCGCCGGCGCGATGGCCGGCGCGGCGGCGGTGCACGCCCCCAACGGCTTCTTCAACCAGGGCGGCGGCTACGAGTACGCGGCGACCCTGGGCCTGACGGCAGCGGGCCTGGCCGTCACCGGCCCGGGCCGCCTCTCCCTGGACCATCTGCTCGGCCACGCGGTGAACCGCGGCTGGATGATCCCGGCGGCCTTCGCGGCGACGGCGGCGGGCACGGCGGTGGTGGTGGGGGCCCGGGCGAGGCGCCTGCGGAAGGCGAAGGAGGGGGAGCAGGAGTCGTTGTTCGAGGAGGAGTACATGGAGTAGGGGGCGGCAGGGGTCGGGGCCGGGGCGTTGTCAGACCCTCGTGGCAGGCTGCGCCCCTATGAACGAGCAGACCCCCACCCCTGAACTCTGGTCCACCATCGACGCCTTGTCGGAGTGGCTCGACACCGCCCGCCCCGTCGAGGGCCGCGAAGGCGTCCTCCTACGCATCCTGAAACTCTCGGAGGAGGTCGGCGAGGTCTCGGAGGCGGTGATCGGGGCGACGGGACAGAACCCGCGCAAGGGCGTCACGCACACGTGGGACGACGTGCAGGCGGAGCTGTGCGACGTCGTCATCACGGCGCTGATGGCACTGCGGACGCTGACGCCTCAGGCGCGGGAGGTGTTCGGGGGGCATCTGGAGCGGGTCGCGCAGCGGTCACTGGGGGCGGTTTCTCCCTCCCTCGCGACATCCCGTCTCCCCGAGAACCGGCAGGCCGGCGGGGGTGAGACATCCCAGCCTCCCACAGGGGCCCTCGGCGGTTGATCGGTCACGCAGCGGTGTGAGAGACCTCTTCGTGGCTCGGCGCGGAAGGACGAAGGCGCTGAGTTCCGATCCGACGAAGGGGGAAACACATGAGCGTGTTCAGCGGGGTGCGCACCAAGGCGGGGGTCGTCTCGGGCGCCGTGCTGCTGGCCGGTCTGGGAATCGGCGCGACGAGCGGCACCGCGGCCGCCGCGTCGGGCGACTGCCCGAAGGGCTGGTTCTGCGTCTGGGCCGGCGAGAACTACACCGGCCGCATGCAGAAGGTCCAGTACGACAACGCGGACCTGTCCTCGCACACCGTCTTCGCCAACGGCTTCCGCTCCGCCTTCAACAACGGCAACAGCTGCGATGTGCAGGTGTACGGCGGTAAGAACTACACCAAGTCCCTCGGAACGCTCAAGCGTGGCCAGAAGGGCAGCTCCGACGAAGTGACGATCAAGGTCCTCTCCAACAAGTGGGTCAACTGCCGCTGACCGACGCACGGTCCGCCGGCGCACCTGGCCGGCCGACGGGCGGCGAATCACTGACCCGAGCCGGTCAGGGGGCGTCGCCGCCCTCGTCCGGCGGGGGGTCCTCGGCGGCGGCGGCGCAGTGCGGCCAGTCGGAGAAGTCCTCGTCCTGAGCCCACAGCCGGTGCGCCGCCCGGATGTTCCAGTCCGGGTCCATGGCCTTCTCCGGAGTGCCCCGCAGATCGCGCAGCCGGGCGTCGGAAATCTGGAAGACGCCCCAGTTCCGGGTGCCGTTGGTATTGGGTGTGATGTAGAGGGGGTCCAGGAAGGACTGGCAGCGGGCGATCCGCACGGCCGTGTCCGCCTTCTCCCCGAAGACCTCGTGGATACGGTCGGCCACCTGCTTCTTGCTCCAGGTCTTCAGGGACACGTCCTCGTCGTACAGCGCCCGCTTGGTGTCGTCGTCGACGATGCCGTCCACGTTCAGTCCGACCCGAAGCTGGAACGCCTCGACCCGGCGCAGGGTCTCGGGGCCGAAGATGCCGTCGATCCCTATGGTCACTCCGGTTCTGGACAGCAGCAGCTGGACCTCCCGGACGCACCTGTCGCTCTGACCGTCGCGGACCGGCTCCTTGCACTCACCGGTGAACAGGGGACGGTTGTCGGCCACCGTCTCGGACGGTTCGTCACCGCCCTTGTTCCATGTCAGGGCGGCGGCGAGCGCGGCGGCAGCGAGCAGGGCGGCAACGGCCCACGGCCACCGGCGCGCACGGGAGCCGCCGGTCTCCGGGGTCTCATCGCCCCCGTCGGCAACTGGAGTTGCTGCCGGTCTCAGGGCTTCGTCGCCTACGGGCCGGTCTTCGACAGGCGTCGGCGTCGGAACCCCGGCGGCAGCGGGTTCCGGCACTGGAGACGGCGTACGCGGCTCGCTCGCCAGCACCCACAGCCGGTGCAGCTCCGTCACCTCGTCCCGGTCAGCCCCGGCCTGCCGGGCCAGCCGCCTGACCACGTCGAAGTCGGCGGGTACGGCCCTGCCCGAGCAGTACCGGTGCAGCGCGGAACGGCTGATGTCCAGCCGGGTGGCGAGCGTCTCGTAACTGTGTGGCGTGCGTTCCTTCAGCGCGAGAAGCGCCTCGGCGAACTCCCTGACACGGGCCTCGGCCCGATCGCCCTGCATCTTCTCGGACCTCCGCAGCATGATCCCCCGGCGCACGCGGTGCCCATGCTACGGAAAAGCGGGCGCTTCGGCATCAACTGTGGTCGCATGCAGATGAGTTCACAGCTGATCCACGGGTTCCACCGTGACGTTGCAGTGCGGCCACGCACGGAAGTCCTCGTGCCGGGACCACAGCCGGTGGGCGGCCCGGATGTTCCACTCCGGGTCCAGCGCGTCCACGGGGGTTCCGTCCAGCTCCCGCAGGTGGGACTCGGAGAGCTGGAAGACGCCCCAGGTACGGGTGGAATCGGCCTGGGACGTCGTGGCGAGCGGCTCAAGCAGGGACTGGCACTCGGCTGTGCGCACGGCCTGCCCGGCGTCCCGGTCGAAGACCTCGCGGATGCGGTCCGCCACGCGCTCCTCGCTCCAGGTCTGCAGGGAGACGTCCATGTCCTCGTCGTACAGCGCCTGCTTGGTCGCCGTGTCGACGACGCCGTTGTCGTGCAGCCCGGCGAACGTCTGGAAGGCCACGACCAGACTGCGGGTGTCCCCGATGAAACGCCCGGTGACGTCGAGATCCCCGCCGGCCTCCACCAGCAGGCGCTGGACCTCCCGGACGCATTCTCCCCTCTCTCCCATGCCGACCGGCCCCTCGCAGGCCTGCGAGAGCAGCAGTCGCTCCTCGTCGGATGCTCCCGCGGTGCCCCGTACGACACCCAGCAGCCCCGCGCCGACGACGACGGCGACCGCGACGCCGACCAGGTCCCTGGACCTCCACCGGGCCCTTGCGGCCACGGTCGGCCGCGCCCGCGGCCGAGGCACCTCCGGCTCGACCGGTTTCGGTGCCCGTCCCGAAGCATCCGGTTCGTCCGGCTCCGCATCCCTCCCCGGGGCATCCGGTTCGGTCGCCCGGACCCACAGCCGGTGCAGCCCGACCAGTTCGTCCCGGTCCGCCCCGCACCGCTTGGCGAAGCGCTCCACGGTCGCGAAGTCGGCCGGAACCGACGTGCCCGAGCAGTAACGGTGCAGCGCGGACCGGCTGATACCGGTCCGCGCCGCCAAGGTCTCGAAACTGTGCGGTGTACGGTCCTTCAACTCCCGCAACGCCGCCGCGAACTCCGTCCCTCCGCAGTGCCCCATCCCGGTCCTCCCCCGATGACACGGTGCGCGTGCAGACGGAGTGATGGTATCGGGACGGGCGCGGGGCAAGGAGGTTCAGCCGCGCCTCACCGTCTCAGGCACCGTTTCGGAGTTCACCGCAGTACCAGAGATTGCGGTTCTCGTACCAACGCCACTTGAGATTGGTGCGCGACTGCTCGCCGTACTTGCCGTCCTTTCCGATGCCTTCCTTGCCCTGGGCGTACTCGAGCGCCTCCTTGGTGTCCTTGCCGAAGATTCCGTCGACTTCGAGGTTGCGGTCGTAGCACCAGTTCAGGTTCTTCTGCAGCGCCTTGACGGCTTTGCTTTCCGCACCCTGGTTCATGTAGCAGTCGATATCGCCGCCGTGGGCGGGGAGGTACGCCTTGTAGGAGCCGCCGGAAGCGGCCGCCCTCTTCTTGGTCACCTCGGCATTGCAGTAGCCCGCATAGGCGGCGGCCGGTGTCGCGGTGGCCAGGCCGATCCCGGCGCAGGACAGCAGGACGGCGGCGGCGGAGATGGCCGACTTGGAGCGCAGTGCGCGGGTCTTGTTCACGTGATTGTCCCCCATGGGCTGGTGAGTGTGCGTGTGCTGCAGACTCGGCGCTCGTCCGAGGGCGCTGAGTTCACGGGTGGATGGTCGTCATGGCCGGGCAGGGGGCGTCAATCAGATGCGGAAGGTACGGGAGGCAGGGATGTCCCACCCGGCCTGACCTGGCGATTCTCCGCGCGATGGGACGGCCGGCGGGACGGCTGCGAGCAGGGCGATATGCCGCACGGGGGGCTGCGTGGGGTCCGGGTGTCTCAAGAGGGTGTGCGAAAAAGCAGGTGTGCCGAAGTGGCGGACCAGTCGGGCGTACGCCGGGGACAACCACCCGATCTGCGAGCGCAGCTCCCTCGCACATCACCCAGGAAGCACGCAGGTCACTCGCCAATAACTCCACCATCGATGCAGAAGTCGAAGGCGATCTGGCCCCATAGGGCGTCGTCCGGAGAGGCCGTAGTCTGAGGATCTGCCAGGTCCACAACTTCGTCGATCTCGTGCGGCAGAGCGTAGTCGTCCGCGAGCCGTGCAAGGTACAAGATCAGCGGTAGAGCCAACCCTTCACGGCCCACGCGGTAGTCCTCACTGAAACGCTGCTGGTGTACGAATGCGAACCATGCCTCGGCGTCATCGCCCGGCTGAAGGCACGCAACGGTCAGCTCAAGGAGGTCCGGGTTCCAGGCATTCACTGTCGGACGGTAGGAGTTGTTACCCGCTGCGTTGGTGTGCGGAGTCAAGCTTCGCGTCATCGTTGGTGAGCTTCGTCTGCGTGCCGGACTTGCCGGTCGTGCTGTAGAAGACGCGGTCCGAGTCGCCCCGCGCCCCGGGCCGCCACAGCCCCATCGCGATGCCCCCGCGCTGCTGGCCCTCCAACTCCGGAGAGCGTTCCTCCGCCTCTGCCCAGCACTGGGCCGTCTCGTCCCGACTGCCGTCGGCGACCCGGACGACACGAAGCTGCTTGCCGTACAGACCGATCCGCTGGGTGGGGCCTCCGTCGAGGCCGAGCCTGTCCC
The DNA here is from genome assembly GCF_004803895.1 of Streptomyces hawaiiensis. Lineage (NCBI taxonomy): Bacteria > Bacillati > Actinomycetota > Actinomycetes > Kitasatosporales > Streptomycetaceae > Streptomyces > Streptomyces hawaiiensis. The sequence continues at coordinate 2,645,563 of NZ_CP021978.1, forward strand.
GTTCCAAACCGTCGTTCCTCAGCCAAGGCCATCGCTTCCGGAAGTCCTGAGCGTGGGCCAGGACGAGCGTCGGGGTACTGCGCAGTTGCGCGAGGGTCTTCTTGACGAAGGCCGCCGTGAGGGCCGACTGCTCCGCGCTGTTCTTCCGTCCTTCAACCCGTCCCGTCAAGGTCTTGAGGAGTTCGGGGTACGGCACCCATTCGTGCATGTCGGCCGACTTGCCCAGCACGCACTTCGCGCCCGGCCGGATGAGCACCGCGATCGGCGTGAACTGCTGCTTGCCCGTGGGTCCGTCTAGGCGGCGTTCCACCAGATGGAAGGCCACCTGGTTCAGGTTCGCGGGGATGAGCGTGTCGCCGAGCGTGTGCTGGGGCACCAGCCGCATGCCGGTCTGACGCAGGCCGTCAGACCAGGCTGCGGCTGCACGCAGACCTGCATCGGCGAGAGCCTCGTCCGCCTCCATATCCGGGTCTGGCGGCCGGATGAACTGGGTCACCAGGCCTGCGTCCGCGCAGCCGAGGCGGGTGGCGTGCTTGGGGTCGCTCCGTCGCTTGGCATGGCGGAAGGCGTCCTGCCCGTCGAGTTCCACGAAGGCCAGCCGGACCCCGGGGACGGCTTCCCGCAGGGCTGCCATGGCGCGCGCGACACCGGTACGGCGCTCCTCGATGGCCTTGTCGTGCTCCTGCCCCCGGCGCGGCGCACTGTCGTCTCCCAGCGGTGCACCCAAAACCCCCAGGGGCTGAGCGTGCAGCTGAACAGTGAGTTCCTCCGTCTTCCACACCCAGGTGTCGGGACCCTGCGCACGCCGGTGCCCGGCCAGCCCCAGCCCCGTCTCCGCCGCGGCGATCATCTGCTCGCGGATGGCGTCGCTCTGGTGGAGCACGACCGCGGTGAGGTCTTCCCCTTCGAGTGCTTCGGCCAGGCGTGCCCGCAGCACCTGAGCGTTGTGGGCCGCGTTCAGCTCACGCTCATCCAGGATGACCGCGAGGTCTTCGGGATCCTTCTTTCCACGTTCTTGGGAATGGACGGCAGCTTCTTGAGCTGCTTCCTGGGCGGCCGCGCGTACGCGCTGCGCTCGAGCTTCGGAACGGGAACGAACTCGGGAGCGATCGCCTGCTCCGCCCACTCGATCAACCGTCGCCGTTCACTGGGCATCAGTCCGGTGCCGATCGTGTGCCTGCCCATGGCGGCCTGGTGCCCGATCGCGATCCGGATGCCATCCCGGCCGTGGATCCAGTGGCCGGCCTCCTTCACCAGCCGGTCCGGGGACGGCGGTGCGTCGAGTGCGCTGATCCGGGCGAGCATTCCTTCAGCTCCGCCCTGACGCCAGTCTGTGGTGCCGTTCTTCCACTCCAGCATGGCGACCGCAAAGCGCTGCGGCTGCGGGCCGTCGTGGACGAGGGAGTCGTCGGGGAGGAGGTACGCGGACACGCCCTTGCCGTACGGCATGTAGACCTTGCCGGTGACGAACCGGCGCACACCGGCGGCTACATGGACGCGCGGGACGGGCGAGAAGGGAACGGTGCGCACGGTGATGCGGAGGGTCGCCGCGTAGTAGGCCGGCTTGGCGTCGCCGCCGCGCCGCCTGGGTACGTACTCGATCACGTTCGACATCAGCTCGGCGCCCCCGCTTCCCTGACCCCGGGCACCCGTGCGGCCGGCGACCTGCCGGAACGACAGCTGCTGCCCGTGGTGTTCGTACGGTCCCTGGCGCACGATCCGTTCGGCGAGGATGTCGGGAAGCAACCGGTACACGTGGGACGCGGGCAGAGCGGTTCCCCCGGGCGACAACTCCTGTTCGAGGAGGTCGATCTTGCCGGGCCGCCAGCTGAGAGCCCCGGTGTCGAGATCACGGAAGCAGTTCATCAGCAGGGCCGTGGTCTCGGGATCGTCGGCATCACGCGGGAGGCTCTTGAGCCAGGTGGCGATGTAGAGGTTCGTCACCGCCATCGGGTACGCGTCCTGGCAGTACAGCCAGGGGCTCTCCGAGCCGAACCGTGCCGTGGAGTCGACCGTGACGATGTCCGGCGCGGTGGCGCGCATCAGCTGGTTGACCGCCGCTGTGGGTACGCGGCGCCGTCGCTCGGCCTGCCCCTCGGTCATTCCACCGTGGTAGAGGCGCAGGAGTGGTTCCTCCCAGTGGGCAGGCAGGGAGAGCGTGTGCATCGGGACACGAAGGGCCCCTGTGCCGGGTCGGGAAGGTATGCCGCCGGGCGGTTGTACTGGTAGGCCATGGTGCCGTTCTCCTCGGGGCAGGTGTGAAGTGCGCGGACGCGACGCAGTCACGTCGCGGATGCGGTGCGGTGCGGTGTGGTGACGGACGCCGTCAGCCCATGTCCACCAGGGCGCGGTAGAGCGGTTCGTACAGCTCACGGACGAGGGACTTGTCGATCGGGGCGGGGTCCCGCTCCGCCGCGTTCCCGTCCTCGAAGTAGGGGGCGAGCACCTCACGCATGCTCGCCAGCAGGCTGGTGTCGGGGGTGTCCGTGTCCTGGAATCCGGCTTCTCGCGGGGAGAAAGCCGCGTCGACGAAGACCACCCGGGCCGGCACGCCACCGCGCACCAGACGACCGATGACCTGCCACATGACGACGAGCTGGTCCCAGGTGAACGCCGCCTTCTCCTCGTCCCGCAGGCTGGACCAGGCCAGCCGCCGGGTGAGGAAGCGGTTCCACTGACGGCGTGCGCGGCTGCGGAACGCCACGGCCGCCTGGTCGGGGGTGGCGGCGGCGAGCGCGTTCTGCCGGAAGGGCCCGCCGGGGTCCCGGAGTTGGCGTACGGCCCAGTCGTTGATGGACTGAATGGCGAGTGAGATGTCGTCGGGCCGAGGGTGGGGGCGTGCCAAGAAGTAGACGGTGCCGATGGCGGCCTTGCCACCGCGCAGGACGATGTTGTGTCCTCGCTCCACGGCGAGCAGCGGCGCGACGAGAATGTCGCCGCCGACCGCAGGGAATGCCTTTACGTCACCGCGGGGCAGGGTTCGTGCGGCGGCATTCTCCGGCAGCCGGGTCCAGGCGGTGTCGGAGTCCGCGTCGTCGGATACGAGCCGGGTGACGCGGCCGTTCCACTCGGGGATCTGGTTGAGGTACTCGGCGGCCCGGCGTGCCTCGTCGTAGCTGCCGACGAGCAACAGGATGCGGCGGCGGTCCGGATCGTCGATCTCCCCGCGAACTGCTCATGCGGCTCGGTGACCTGTGCGCCGTGGACGGCCGCCCGGGCCCGCACAGTGGAAGAAGCGGAGTTCACCGCTGCGGTCGCCGTCACGCTCACGGTCGTCGTGGCGGAACTGGAAGCCGAGCACGTTACCCATGGGCGACTCTGGGATGACCGCCTCGTAGTCCTTCGGGGGCCTGCGGGAGAGCACGTTCGAGGCGCTCTCAAGATTGAGGGCGGCCTCGACGCGCGGCCACAGCGTGGTCATGAAGTCGAGACGGCTGTGCAGGGCGGAAAGGAGCAGGGTGAACTCGAAGCGCCGGGCCTTGAGGCCGGCGTCGGCGAGCACCGTGCTGTCGTCTCCGACGATGCCGGTGAGCGTGTCGCGCAGCCTCTCACGCGTCCGTGCTCCCTGGGGCGCGTGCAGGAGTTCCAGGGTGAGGTGGACGAAGGTGTTCACCAAGGGTGTCACTTCATCGTCGTCTCCCATGCTCTGCTGCTCGTGCAGCGGGTCGTCGCGGAACCGGCCGAGCGCACCGTCCAGCGTCCGGGCCGCCGCAGGTGGGCGTTCGCCCTCCTTCCGCCCCGGGAACCAGCTGTCCAGCAGCAGGTTGTGGAGGGTGAAGGCGCTGAAGTAGTCGACGCTGATCCACCGCCTGAGCTTGTCGTCCTTGACGAGCAGTGCGAAGAGGCGGTCGGTGGCTGCGCTGACCGTGTTGACGGCGTTGGTCCAGTCGTCGACGTCACGGGCGGACAGCTGGAGCCGCCCGTCCCGGGCCATCTGCTGGAACTTGTGGACGGCGACCTCGTCGAACCAGGAGTTCGGGGCCTTGCCGACCAGAGTGCTGGCCGGCGCGAAGGCTGTGTCGAGCTGCATCTGGACCCGGTCCGCCTCGTCGACGATGATCAGGTCGCTGAGCCGGCACGCGAGTTCGAGGTACCGGAGCTGTTCCTGGTGCTGGTGCAGCGGGACGGAGCTGTGCACCAGACCGGCCGGGGTGGCGACCCACACCTGTGCGTCGACCAGATCACGGGCCCCGCGGTGGCGCGGACAGCGGTTCCACAACGGGCACAGTCTCCGCTGTGGCTTCGGGCCTTGTGCGTCGCGCTGCGTGCTGTTCTCGTCGTCGAGGAGGGGATCGCCGTCCGTGGTCTCCTGCTCGGGGACGGTGTACAGCGTGATGCACGGTGCTTCACGGACGCCGAGCGGGCGGCGGGCTTCCAAACCGCGCAGTACGTCGACGGGGCAGGCGCTGCTGAGGTGGGCGAAGCCCGCGTGGTCGTGCCCGAGCATGGTGGCGGCGCCGGCCGTGGCGGTGCGGCGGTGCAGCCGGTTGATATTGCGCTCCCTGGTGGAGTGCCCGAGGATCGGCGCCGCCCGTACACCGAGCCGGTCGAACTGCTCCACCACGGCGAGCGTCTCGGCCACGTCGCCGACGACGATGGTGACCCGACGGGGTGTTCGGGTCACAAGGTGGTAGGTCAGGATGTCCCGGAGGGTGGACTTGCCGGCTCCCACCATCCCCACGAGGTGCAGCAGCCGGTCGATCCTCAGCCGTCCCTGTTCGGTGAAGCGGCCGAGTTCCGTGTCGCGCACGAGCAGTTTCACTCGCCGGAGCCGCCCGGCCCATCCGCCCCGCGCTCCCTGCGGCGGCGTCCATCTCGCCGGCGGCCTTTTCGAGCTCTTTCCAGGTGACATCGACGGGCTCTCCCTGCCCGGCGGGTGGTGCGTCGAGCACGTGGGCGCGCGGCAGGGTGTCCGTCAGCAGTTCCTCGTCGAACACCACCGAGTGGGTACGGTCCTGCACCCGGAAGGTGTGCTCTCCCGCCTCGGCGAACGGAACGGATCGTGTCGCGAACCGCGGAGCGGTGCTGAGCAGTTCTTCGAAGATCTCGAAACGGCGTGTGGCGCGCGACGGCTCGCGACGGCGCGGCACGGGGCCGGTTCCGTCGATGTCGTATCCGCGCAGGTGCTGGGGGACCTTCAGGTAGTCGGCCAGTGCCTCCGACCAGAACCTCGTCCTGGGCCGCGCCCTCGAAACGGCCTTCCGGCACCTGACCGGCGCACCGCCCGCAGGATGGAGCACCGCCGAGCCGGTCAACCTCCCCTGGTCCACCCGCCAGTTGACGGACCTGGCCCGCGCCCGCGCTCCCAGGCCCACCTGGCTCGTCGCCGTCGGACACCCCGACCGGCCCGCCCTCGCCACACTCCGCGTTCTCCGCACACCCGCGGGAGTCGAGGAGGACGTCACCCTCGCGCTCGGCTACGGCGGTGACGAGACACCGCCCCTGGACGCTTTCGAGGAACTCGCGACCGCACTCGACGCCGAGCACGGTCTGGTCACCCTGCTCACGCCACTGCGCGCAGGTCGTCGCGACCTCACGGCCCCGCCGCGCCTGGAAGCCCCGCCCGTCCCCGTCGCGTTCACCCTCGGCAGCGACCAGGCTGACGCCGTCGGTCAGGCCCGTGCCGGGCATCCGCCCCTCGGCCCCGTGCCCGAGCGGCTCGGGCTCGGAGCCAAGCCCGCCCTTCACTACTCCCTGGGAGACGGAAGCGACCCCGGTACCTGGAGCGTGTTCCAGCGACTCATCCATCATCTGAGACGCGGATGAAATCCTGATAAGCGGCAGACGAGCCGAGCTGTACGCCGGGTTCTGTTCCCGGGGTTCCTCGCGGAGCCCCGGGCGACGGCCATCCATCTAGGGCCGGTGTTGCCACCGGCCTCGTGCGGTCTACCCGCGGACTCGGGCGGGCAGCCCTCGAACGTCCGCGCAGGAGCACCGAGGTGCCCCCTCTTGACCTTGCTCCGGGTGGGGTTTACCTAGCTGCCTGAGTCACCTCAAGCACTGGTGGTCTCTTACACCACCGTTTCACCCTTACCGAGGACCGAGGTCCCCGGCGGTTTGCTTTCTGTGGCACTGTCCCGCGGGTCACCCCGGGTGGCCGTTAGCCACCACCCTGCCCTGTGGAGCCCGGACGTTCCTCGGGAAGCTCCCCGTCAGGGGGACTCCACGCGGCCGTCCGCCCGGCTCGTCTGCCGTGTCGACCATGGTACCCGGCGGACGCCCCGCTTCGGCGCCGCGGCCGTGGCCAGGACCGAGCCCGCCAGGATCAGGGCGAAGGCCACGCCGATGCCGAGGGTCAGCTCCTCGTCCAGGAAGAGGGTGCCCGCGGCGACGGCGACCGCCGGGTTGACGTAGGTGATCACGCCGGCCCGGGTCGGGCCGATTTCCTTGATCAGCTCCAGGAAGGCCACGAACGCGATCGCGGTGCAGACGATGCCGAGGCCGGCGAGGGCGGCCAGGACGTCGGCCGAGGGCACGGTGGCGGGCCGCGTCAGGTAGGCGGCTGGGGCGTAGACGACGGCGGCCAGCGTGAGGCAGGGGGTGATCAGTTGGAGGGTCGGGACGTCCTTGAGGTGCCGGGCGGCGATCAGCGGGGCGGTGGCATAGCCGATGACCGTCACCAGCACCTCGGCCAGGGAGCGGGCGTCGCCGCCGGTGAGGTGCGGCAGGGTGAGGACGGTGACGCCCGCGAGGCCGAGGGCGAGTCCGGTGGCACGGCGGGCGCCCACGCGCTCCTCCGCGCCGAAGAAGCGGGCCAGGAGTACGGCGACGATCGGCACGCCCGCGATGAGGAGTCCGGCGGTGGAGCTGGACAGATGGCGTTCGGCGTCGGTCAGGGTCCACCAGGGGCCGATGATCTCGATGACGGCGAAGGCCAGCATCGGCTTCCAGTGGGTCCGGACGGTGCGGCCGAGGCCGCCCTGGCGGAGCGCGAAGGGGAGCAGGAGCGCGGCGCCGAGGGCGCAGCGTATGAACACCACCATGGACGGGGACAGCTCGTCCACCGCCACCTTGATCATCAGGTAGGGGACGCCCCAGATCACTCCCATGAGGGAGAACAGGAACCAGCCGCGTGCAGTCATGCGGCGAGTCTCGGCCGTGTCACCCGGTGGTGTCTTGAACGCTGTTGCGGTACGCCGCCGGGGTCACCCCCAGCACCCTGCGGAACCAGCGGGTGAGGTGCGCCTGGTCGGCGAAGCCGACGAGGCCGGCGACCTCGGCGGGGCGCAGTCCGGCTTCCAGGAGGCCGCGGGCCCTGGCCACCCGGTGCTGGGCGAGCCAGGCGTACGGCGGTACGCCCATGGTCGTGCGGAAGGCGCGCAGGAGCTGGTAGCGGGACAGGCCCAGGTCGGTGGCGAGGGCTGCCAGGGGCGGAGGGTCCAGCAGCTCGTCCGCGAGGCGGTCGCGTACGGACCTGGCGATGTGGCCGGCACCGGGCACCGCGTCCTCGCTCGCCCGGGCCGTGGAGTGGCGGCGGGCCAGGGCCGTGAGCAGCCAGGGCAGCCGGGACTCGGTCTCCAGCGGGTCGGGGCAGGTGCTGATGTCCGTATGGGCGGCGCGCAGGGCCGCCGCCAGCTCCGGGTCGTGGAGGACGGCGTTTCGAAAGTGCGGGAGGCCGCCGCCGAGAGTGCCGTCCGTGAGGAGGGACGGCTCGGCGTAGAGGGCCTGGTAGGCGTAGCCGTCGGCCGCTGCGGGGCCGCCCGTGTGCATCTCGCCCGGTTCCAGGACGACGATCGACCCGGGGTAGGAGTGGATGTGCCCGCCCCGGTAGGCGATGACCTCCGAGCCGCCGACGGTGACGCCGATGGTGAATTCGTCGTGGGCGTGGGGTGCGTAGACGTGCTGGTCGAAGTGGGCGGTGAGGAGGTCGAGGGGCGACCCGGACCGGCCCAGCCGGGCTCTGGTCCATCTGGCCTGTTCCGGTGTCCCCATGTCGCGCCCCCCACCCCACAGGGGATCAGAGGAGATCCGTGGTGTCCAGGTCGAAGGCGAAGGGTTCCGGGAGAGTGATGGACTTCCCGAAGGGGCGGGCGCAGTGCTCGCGGTAGTCGTCCTCCTTCGGCTCGCTGAACACCGTGACCTGGGCCGTGTCCCGGTCGACGAGCAGATAGAGCGGGATGCCCGCGCGGGCATAGCAGCGGCGCTTGGCCTCGCGGTCGGCCTGCGGCTTGGTGGAGGTCACCTCCATCACCATGGCGACGCCGTCGCAGGGCATCCAGGAGTCGGCTCCCCGGTACAGGCGCAGTTCCATGGGAGCGAACGTGCCGTCCGGGACCACATGGTCCTTCGGGCATTCGCCTCCCCGTCGCAACTTCAGCCCCTTGTTCCCTGAGAACTGCATGTCGGTCCGTGAACGCCTGATCACCTGGTTCACGATCAGCCCGATGTAGTCCTCGTGATCCCCGTCCGGCGGCGGCGTCACAACGATCTCCCCCTCGATCAGCTCGGCCCGGAAACCCTCCGGGGTGTCCAGGGCGAGGAAGCCCTCCAGCAGGACGTCTTCCTGTGAGAGCGGCTCGTGGGCCATGGCAGTCATGTCACGCCCCTCCTTCTGTCGCCCGCCAGACTGGGACATCGCCGAACCACCCGTCCGTGAGATCGGGAACCGTTCCCTCGATCGTGGCACAGGATCACGGTCCTCGTCAGAAGGCCGAACGGCTCGCTTGACCCTGCCGCAGCGTCAACGTCTTCACTGGGGGCATGCGGATCGGAGAACTCGCCGCGGTCGTCGGCGTCACCACGCGGGCCGTGCGGCATTACCACCATCTGGGGCTGCTGCCCGAGCCCGAGCGGCGGGCCAACGGGTATCGGGAGTACGGGTTGCGGCATGCCGTCGTGCTGGCGCGGATCCGGCGGCTGACCGAGCTGGGGCTGGGGCTGGCGGAGGTGCGGGACGTACTCGCGGACGACGCCGGGAAGGATCTCGTCGAGGTGCTGACCGAGCTGGACGAGGATCTGGCGCGGCAGGAGGAGGCCCTGCGGGGGCGGCGGGCGCGGTTGCGGACCCTGCTGGACGCGGAGGGCGGGGTGCCCGCCGAAGGGCCCGTGTCGCCCGGGCTGGCCGCCCTGTTCGCGGGGACCGCGCATCTGTCGGACTCGCCCATGGCCGTGAAGGACCGCGAGATCATCGCGTTCCTGGATACCGCCATGCCGGCCGGGGACCGGGAGCGGCTGGTGTCGTCGGTGGGTGAGGCGCTGGGCAGTCCGGCGGCCGTGGCGCGGGCCGGTGAGGCCTACGCGCTGCTCGACGCGCTCGCCGGCGCCGAGCCGGACGACCCGCGCGTCGACGAGGCGGCCCGGGCGCTCGCCGGCTGCATTCCGTCGACGCTGTTCCCTCAGGTCGGTGAGCTCGATCAGCACGACAACGTCCTGCGCGCGTTCTACGACGATCTCGCCCCGGGCAGGCGGAGGCCGTTCGCCGGGCGCTGCGGATTCTCACCGAGGAGCGACGATGAGGGTCGGCCTGAGTATCGGGGGGCTGCTGGTGCGGCACGAGGTGCGGTTGCTCGTGAGTCTTGCCCTGTGGGTGGCGCGGCGTACGCACGGGACGGGCGGGGGCCGGGCCTTCGGGTACGCGGGCGGGCAGGGGGCGATGATGGCCGGGTTCGCGTTCGTGTGCCTGGTCGAGACGGTCGCGCTGTCCGTGCTGCTGCGGGACTGGCCCGCCGTGCACGCGGCGTTTCTCTTCCTGGACGTGTACACGATCGTGTTCGTCGTAGCGCTGCACGCCTCGTCCGTCGTACGTCCGCATGTGCTGGATGCGGACGGCGGCTCGCTGCGGATACGGCGGTACGTCCATGTCGATCTGTGCGTGCCACTGGAGCGGATCGGCTCCGTGCGGCGTGAGCTGCGGATGACGCACGAGCCGGCCGACGGCGAGCTGAACGTCGAGGTCGGCTCGCAGACCACCGTCACGCTCGAACTGACCGAGCCGGTCACCCACCTCACCTTTCTCGGCCGGCGCCGCCAGGTACGGGTCGTCCGCTTCCACGCCGACGACCCCGACGGCCTGGTCCGCGCCCTCGGCCGGGCGCGCGTCTGAGCTTCCGGTACGTCCCCGTACGCTGTCGGCTGCGGTTCGATCGAAGGAGTACGCGTGCTTGTCCTGCTGCCGCCGTCCGAAGGCAAGGCCTCTTCCGGCCGCGGTGCCCCGCTGAAGCCGGAGTCGCTGTCGCTGCCGGGGCTGACCGACGCCCGGGAGGCCGTCCTCACCGAGCTGGTCGAGCTGTGCGCCGGCGACGAGGACAAGGCACGTGAGGTGCTGGGGCTCAGCGAGGGGCTGCGGGGCGAGGTCGCGAAGAACGCGGAGTTGCGGACGGCGGGGGCGCGGCCGGCCGGGGAGATCTACACCGGTGTGCTGTACGACGCCCTGGGCCTGGCGTCCCTCGACACGGCGGCCAAGCGGCGTGCCGGGCGGTCGCTGCTCGTGTTCTCCGGGCTGTGGGGTGCCGTGCGGGTGACGGACCGGATTCCGTCCTACCGGTGCTCGATGGGGGTGAAGCTGCCGGGGCTCGGGGCGCTGGGCGCGCACTGGCGTACGCCGATGGCGTCGGTGCTGCCCGAGGTGGCCGGGAGTGGGCTGGTGCTGGATCTGCGGTCCGCCGCGTACGCAGCCGCCTGGAAGCCGAAGGGCGAGGTCGCCGGGCGCACGGCGTCCGTGCGGGTGCTGCACGCGCCCACGCGGAAGGTGGTCAGCCACTTCAACAAGGCGACCAAGGGGCGGATCGTGCGCGCTCTGCTGGCCTCCGGGGCCGACCCGAAGGGACCGGCCGAGCTGGTGGAGGCGCTCCGGGATCTCGGGTACGTCGTGGAGGGGCAGGCTCCGGCGAAGTCGGGGCAGGCGTGGTCGCTGGATGTGCTGGTGGACGTGGTGCACTAGCGGGCGTTACGCGGGCGTTGCGCTGTACGCAACGACCTTTGCGCTCCTTGCACGCCGACGGCAGGATGTGGCCATGGCCTCCCCTCCCCTGCCCGCCTCCGTGCTGGACCTCGCGCTCGTCGTTCCTGTCGTCGTCATCGAGGATGCCGGCGACGCCGTGCCGCTGGCGCGGGCGCTGGTCGCGGGCGGGCTGCCCGCGATCGAGGTGACGTTGCGGACGCCCGCGGCTCTGGAGGCGATCGGGGAGATCGCCCGGGAGGTGCCCGGGGCGGTGGTCGGGGCCGGGACGGTGATCCGTTCCGGGCAGGTCGCGGAGGCGGTGGCCGCGGGCTCCCGCTTCCTGGTCAGTCCCGGCTGGACGGACGTGCTGCTGGAGGCGATGCGGGCGTCGGGGGTGCCGTTCCTGCCGGGGGTGTCGACCGCGTCCGAGGTGGTGGCGCTGCTGGAGCGCGGGGTGCGGGAGATGAAGTTCTTCCCGGCGCAGGCCGCGGGCGGCACGGCGTATCTGAAGTCGCTGTCGGGGCCGCTTCCCCAGGCCCGTTTCTGCCCCACGGGCGGGATCGGCCCGGCCTCCGCTCCGGACTACCTCGCCCTGCCCAATGTCGGCTGTGTGGGCGGGAGCTGGATGCTGCCGCAGGATGCCGTCGCGGCTCGCGACTGGGGCCGCGTCGAGGCGCTGGCCCGTGCGGCGGCGGCGCTCAGCGCAGGTGGGACGTGTCGTTGAGGAGCCGTACGCTGGCGTTGCCGTCCGCGTAGTACGCGACCACCGACAGGGACGCGGCCGACAGTTCCATGCGGAACAGGGACTCCGGCGGGGCGCCCAGGGCGAGCCGGACGAGCGTCTTGATCGGGGTCACGTGCGTGACGAGCAGGACCGTGCGGCCCGCGTGGGCCGCGACCAGCTTGTCGCGGGTGGCGGCGAGCCGGGTGGCCGTCGCCGCGAAGCTCTCGCCGCCGCCCGTGGGTTCGGCGTCCGGGGAGGTCAGCCAGGCGTTCAGGTCGTCGGGGTGGCGCTCGCGCACCTCGGCGAAGGTGAGTCCCTCCCAGGCACCGAAGTCCGTCTCGCGCAGCCCGTCGTCGACGGCGACGTCGAGCCCGAGCCGGGCGGCGACGATCCCCGCGGTCTCCCGCGTACGGGCGAGCGGCGACGACACGACGGCCTGGATGGTGCCCCGCCGGGCCAGCAGCGCGGCGGCCCGCTCGGCCTGCTCCCGGCCGGTGCCGGAGAGGGACGGGTCGGTGCCGCCGCTCCCGGAGAACCGCTTCTGGGGGGTCAGCGGCGTCTCGCCGTGCCGCAGCAGCACGAAGGTGGCGGGCGCGCCCATGTCGGCGGGCGCCCAGCCCGGAGCGGCTACGGTTTTGGCGGCACGGGCATCGGCATCGGCCTTCGCGGCACGGGCATCCCCGACGGCCCTCACGGCACGGGTGCCGGCGTCATCCGTCGCCGAGCCAGAAACGGCCCCGCCTTCGCCGGCCTCGGCCGTCACGGCTTCGCCGCCCGGCGTGCTCGTCGCGACGCGGCCGGAAGCAGGCGCCGCACCCGGGGCGGCCCCGGCCGGGACGGCCCGGGAAGATTCCGCCGCACCCCGCCCGGCATCCACGCCCGAGCCCGCCACCGGCAAGGCCGGGACAGCCCGAGAGGACTCCACCGCACCCCGCCCGGCATCCGAACCCGAGTCGGCCGCCGCCCCCGCCGAGACCACCCCGGAAGATTCCGCCGCACCCCGCCCGGCATCCGAACCCGAGTCAGCCGCACCTGCCGCCGCCGACGCGCGTCCCTCCGCCAGAGCTCCGCGGACCCGCGCCGCACCCGCCGCCGCGTCACCGGGCGGCCCGGAGGGCGTGACAGGCTCGGCACGCCCGGCACGCCGGTCACGCCCGGCACCCCCCGCAGCCGTGTCCAGCTCGGCCGTAGACCCCGTCTCCGACCACCGCTCGCCCCTGGCCCCCGCGTCCATCGCCTCGTTGGCCAGCCGGTCGGCGTGCTTGTTCCGCTCCCTCGGCATCCACTCGTAGGTGACCCGCCCGGGTGGGAAGACCCGGGCCGCCTGCGCGGCCAGTGGCTTCATGTCGGGGTGCTTGATCTTCCAGCGGCCCGACATCTGCTCGATGACCAGCTTGGAGTCCATCCGGACGTGGACCGTCGCGGCCGGGTCCAGTTCCCGGGCGGCGTGCAGGCCGGCGAGGAGGCCGCGGTACTCGGCGACGTTGTTCGTGGCGACGCCGATGTACTCGGCGGTCTCCCGCAGGGTCTCCCCCGTCGCCGCGTCGCTGACCACGGCCCCGTAGCCGGCGGGCCCCGGGTTGCCCCGCGAGCCGCCGTCGGCCTCGACGATGAACTCCCGCACCGGAAGGGCTCCTTGAAGGCCTAGAGACCGGACTCGGACGTGCGCACCAGGATGCGACGGCAGTTCTCGCAGCGGATCACCGTGTCGGGCGCCGCCTTGCGGATCTCGGCCAGCTCGGTGATGGCGAGCTCCTGCCGGCAGCCCTGGCAGCTGCGCGCGTACAGCTTCGCCGCGCCGACGCCGCCCTGCTGCGAGCGCAGCTTGTCGTAGAGCTTGAGCAGGTCAGCGGGGATCGAACCGGCGATGACCTCGCGCTCCTTGGTGACCGTGGCGACCTCGCCGTCGATCTGCTCGAAGGCCGCGTCGCGGCGCGCGGTCGCGTCGTCGATCTTCGACTGGACGGAGGTGACGCGCTCGGTCAGCTCGGCGGCCCGCTCCTGCGCGGACTCCCGGCGCTCCATGACCTCCAGCACCACGTCCTCCAGAGCACCCTGCCGCTTGGCGAGGGAGGTGATCTCGCGCTGGAGGTTCTCCAGGTCCTTGGGGGAGGTGACGGCACCGGAGTCGAGGCGCTGCTGGTCGCGGGTGGCGCGCTGGCGCACCTGGTCCACGTCCTGCTCGGCCTTGGTCTGCTCGCGGGCGGTGTCGCTCTCCTCGGTCTGCGCGGCCACGAGCAGGTCGCGCAGCTGGGTGTGGTCCTTGGTCAGCGACTCGATCTCGGCGTGCTCGGGCAGCGACCTGCGCTTGTGCGCAAGCTGCTGGAGGCGGACGTCGAGGTCCTGGAGGTCGAGGAGTCGGATCTGGTCGGCGGGCGCGGCGTTCAGTTCGGGGCTCCAAGGGGGTCGGAAGTGGCAGAGGCCGCGTGCGCGGTCCAAGGGTCGGTGACCGTCTTCGAGACGTGGACGCGCAGGTCCCATCCGTGTCGGTCGGAGATCTCGTCGAGCTGGCTCGCGGCCAGCTCGCACCAGGGCCACTCGGTGGCCCAGTGCGCGGCGTCGAGCAGCGCGAGGGGGCTGTGGGCGCGGGCCTCCGACACCGGGTGGTGGCGCAGGTCCGCGGTGAGGAAGGCGTCGACTCCGGCCGCGCGTACGTGGTCGAAGAGGCTGTCGCCGGAGCCGCCGCTGACGGCGACGGTGCGCACGAGCGCCTCGGGGTCGCCGGCGACGCGGATGCCCTGCGCGGTGGCGGGCAGCCGCTCGGCGGCGCGGGCGACGAACGCGCGGACGGTCAGCGGGTGGTCCAGCGCGCAGAGCCGGCCGAGGCCGCGGCGGCCCTCGGGGTCGGTGGGGTCCGGCACGAGCGGCCCGGTCACGCGCAGGTCCAGCGCGCCCGCGAGGGCGTCGGAGACACCCGGGTCGGCGGTGTCGGCGTTGGTGTGGGCGACGTGCAGCGCGATGTCGTTCTTGATGAGGGTGTGCACGACACGGCCCTTGAAGTGCGTCGCAGCGACGGTCGTCGTGCCGCGCAGGTAGAGCGGGTGATGGGTGACGAGCAGGTCGGCGCCCAGTTTCACCGCCTCGTCGACGATCTCCTGGACCGGGTCGACGGCGAACAGGACCCGTGTGACCTCCTGGTCCGGGTCGCCCGCGACGGTGCCGACCGCGTCCCAGGACTCGGCCCGCGCGGCGGGCCACAGGGTCTCCAGCGCGGCGATGACTTCAGACAGACGGGGCACAGGAGCAAGGCTACCCGCCTGATCTGTGGCGTTGCACCGCCGCCGCCCGCTCCTGGCACCCATGGCCCCGCTCAGCACAATCGCCCCCTTTTCCTCAGGCGAATCGTTCCTGGAACACCCTTATGTGTGAAGCCTGCGCCCGTGGAATCCCCGCCCGTGCGTGCGAAACTACGGTTCGTCACTGGAGGTGACCGAACGATGACGGCCTGTGCGATCGAGCCTTCGGCGGGACCCGAGGACGAGGACGGGGTCACGCCGGCAGGCTGCACGCTCACTGCGGACGGCGCCTACGGCGCACGCCTCGCGTCGGCCGGCGACTCCTGGTTCCCGGAGCGCTGGACTCTGGACGGCCCCGAGCCGTATGCGGTGCCCCTGCCACGCAACCAGCCGGAGGAGCCCGGCACCGAGGTGCAGCCGATGGGTGACGGGCGGGTCCTCATCCACCGGGTGGTGGCCGGGCGGCACGCCTTCTCGTTGCTGTATCCGACCGGGCCGGGCACCGGCGAGCTGCCCCTGGGCGCGGTCGAGTGCCCGGACGGGACCGCCCGGCTGCGGCTGCTGCCGCCCGCCCCGGGCGGTGAACGGGCCTACGCGCTCGCTGTCGGGCCGCGTACGACGTCGGTGTGGCTGGTGGCGGGCGGCGCTTTCAGGCCCGAGCGGCTGGCCGAGCTGCCCGGCCGCTGCTCGGGCGGGGTCTGGCTGGACCGGACGGGGCGGCTGCTGGCGCTGGACCGGGAGACGGGCGGCCGCACCAAGGCCGTCGTGGTGGACCTGGAGTGCGGTGGCGAGGTGTCGCCGCTGCTGCAGATCGCCGCCGAGAGCGACGACCGGCTGCTGCTCGCCGACCAAGACAGCGGGCTGCTGATCGTCCGCTCGGACGCGCCCTCGCCGGGGCAGGACCGGCTGGGCTGGGGTGTCCTCGGCAGCACGCTGCCGGTGCGGTTTCCCGAGTGCCTGCGGGTGCGGGACTGCTCCGTCACGCCGTTCGCGATCCAGCCGGGGCAGGTGCTGACACCGGAGAGCTGTGCGGTGGCACTGCGGGTGGACGGGCCGAGGGGCAGCTGGGTCGGTGTCTGGCGGCCCGCCGAGCGGCGGGTGCACCATCTCCGGGCGCCCGACGGGTGGTTGGCGGGCACGGGCCTGTGGACGCCGGAGGGGGTGCTGCGGCTGCCGTACGCGACGGAGGCCGTGCCCTGCGGGGTGGCGCGGGTCAGCCCGCCGCCGGCCGCCGAGCCGGAGCCCGCGGCCGCGTCGGCACCGCACCCGGAGCCGCATGCGGAGTCGTATCCGGAAGCGGAGCCGGCTTCGGAGCCGGCGGCCCCGGTCGCGGATCCGGCGGCCCCGGTCGCGGAACACTCCGGGCCGCCCACCAAGCCTCCGACACCCTCGGCTCCACGTCCTGTGCCGCTCCAGGAAGCGCCGTTGGGACGCCTTGTAACGAACTAGTGCCGGTTGGTGTGGCTGCCTGGATCCGGGGTCAGGGGTGCCGGTTAGACTCACCCGGCTGTAAAAAAGATCATGTTGACGGGGTGAATTCCACCGATGAACGACGCCAGCACGAACCAGCCGCGTCATGCCGATGTCCAGCAGACCTCCTCCGGCCCCGGCCGGCACCGTGGTGAGGTCTCCACGCAGGACGGCGAGACGGCTCCGCGCGGACGCCACCGCAAGCCGGTGGCGGAGACCGAGCAGTCCGTGACCGCGGCCTGACGGCACGCCGGTCACCAGACGGCGAACGGCCCTTCCCGCCACAAGCGGGGAGGGCCGTTGCGTGTCACTCACCGTCACTCAACCGCGTTTCAGCCCCAGCACCTCGGCCGCCGCGAAGGTCTCTCCCGCCGGCCGGTCCGCGTAGTACGGCCCGAGGACGGCCTCCAGCTCGTCGTACGTGAAGGTGTCCTGCTTGCTGTCGAACCTGGCGGCGACCCGCGGCCGTTCGACGACGGCGACCATCCCGCCGTGCACCACGAGGAGCTGCCCGTTGACATGGGCGGCGGCCGGCGAGGCCAGATAGCCCACGAGCGGGGCGACGTGCTCGGGGGCGAGCGGGTCGAGGCCGGTGCCGGAGGGCTGCTCGAGGCCCGCGAAGACGTCCTCGGTCATCCGGGTGCGGGCGCGAGGGCAGATGGCGTTGGCCGTCACGCCGTACTTGGCGAGGGCGAGGGCCGTGGAGGTGGTGAGGCCGACGATCCCGCCCTTGGCGGCGGCGTAGTTGGGCTGTCCGGCGGAACCGGCGAGGAACGCCTCCGAGGAGGTGTTCACGATCCGTCCGAACACCGGCTCCCCGGCCCGCTTGGACCGCTCCCGCCAGTGCGCGGCGGCGAACCGGATGGTGTTGAAGTGGCCTTTGAGGTGCACGCGCAGGACGGAGTCCCACTCCTCCTCGGCCATCGAGAACACCATGCGGTCGCGCAGGATGCCCGCGTTGTTGACGAGGATGTCGAGCCTGCCGAACGCGTCGACGGCCAACTCGACTAGAGTGCGCGCCTGTTCGAAGTCGGAGACGTCGCCGGTGTGCGCGAGGGCGGTCCCGCCCGTGGCGCGGATCTCGGCGGCGACCTCCTCGGCGGGCCCTGCGGATGCCTCACCCGTGCCGTCGCGGCCGGGCTGCCCGTAGTCGTTGACGACGACGGCGGCGCCGAGCCGGGCGAGTTCCAGCGCCTCGGCCCGGCCGAGCCCGCGGCCCGCGCCCGTGACGATCGCGGACAGTCCCTGGAGCGGCAGCGGCATGGCGTGGGTCCTCACATCTCGATGCAGGTACGCAGGGCGGTCCCGGTCCGCATCTGGTCCAGGGCCTCGTTGACGTCGGCGAACGGGACCCGGTGGGTGATCAGGCCCGCCAGGTCGATCCGGCCCGCGCGCCACAGGGCGATGGTGCGTTCGTAGGAGCGCAGCACGTCTCCGCCGCCGTACATGGACGGCAGGATCCGCTTCTCGTCGAAGAACAGCTCGAACATGTTGAGCTGGAGGAAGTCGTCCATGGCGCCGGCGCCGACCACGACGAGGGTGCCGCCGCGCCGGGTGTTCTCGTACGCGGTGCGTGCCGTGGCCGACTTGCCGACGACCTCGAAGACGTGGTCGAAGCCCTCGCCGCCGGTGATCTGCTGCTTGGCGCCGGGCAGTTCGTCCGGGGAGACGGCCCGGGTGGCGCCGAAGCGGACGGCTGCCTCCCGGCGCGAGACCACGGGGTCCACGGCGACGATCTCCGCGGCACCCTTGAGTCGGGCGCCCTGGATCACGGAGATGCCGACGCCCCCGCAGCCGATGACCGCCACCGACGAACCGGCCTCCAGGTCGGCCGTGTTGAGCGCGGCGCCGAGGCCGGTGGTCACCCCGCAGCCGATCAGGGCGGCGATGTCGAAGGGCACGTCGTCGGGGATCGGCACCGCGCAGCCGGCGTCGACGACGACCTCCTCGGTGAAGGTGCCGGTGCCGGCGAAGCCGAAGACGTCCCCGCCGGGGCGCTTGAAGTTGGGAGTGCCGGCGTTCATGAACCCAGCCAGGCACAACTCGGTCTGCCCGCGCTTGCAGGCGGGGCAGGCACCGCAGGCGGGCAGCCAGCACACGACGACCCGGTCACCGGCCTTCACGCGGGTGACGCCCTCGCCGACTTCGAGGATCTCGCCCGCCCCCTCGTGCCCGGGCACGAACGGCGCGGGCTGCGGCAGCACCCCGCTCATCGCGGACAGGTCCGAGTGGCACAGCCCCGTGGCGCGCACCCGGATCCTCACCTTGCCGGGCCCGAACCCCACCGCCTCGACGTCGTCGAGGACCTCCAGCTTGTCCTGGCCGATCTCGTGCAGTACGGCTGCGCGCATGGTGCGGGCTCCCCTCGTACGGCGTTCAGAACTCAGGTGTGTTCGACGATGGTGTCGGCGAGGACGGGCGCGTCGTCCCGCTCGACCGCGCTGACGGCGGCCCGGGTGGACTCGGGCGTGTGCCACATGCGGATCCGCAGGGTCTCCCCCGGGTACACGACCCCGGCGAACCGGGTGGCGTAGGACCGCACCCGGGTCACGTCCCCGCCGAGCAGCGTGTCGACGACGGCCTTGAGCGTGATGCCGTAGGTGCACAGGCCGTGCAGGATGGGCCGTTCGAATCCGGCGACCTTGGCGAACTCCGGGTCGGCGTGCAGCGGGTTCCAGTCGCCGGAGAGGCGGTAGAGCAGGGCCTGGTCCTCGCGGATCGGCCGCTCCACGGTCCGGTCGGGTACGCCGGAGGGGGGTTCCAGCCGGGCCGAGGGGCCGCGGTCACCGCCCCAGCCGCCCTCGCCGCGGATGAAGATCTGGGCGTCGTTGGTCCACAACGGGCCGTCGGTGTCGGCGGCTTCGGTGCGCAGCACGAGGACGGCCGCCTTGCCCTTGTCGTACACGGCGGCGATCCGGTGGGTCGCGGTGGCGGAGCCTGTCGCCGGGAGGGGCCGGTGGATGACGAGGTTCTGGCCGCCGTGCAGGACGCGGGCCAGGTCGACCTCGACGCCGGGCATGGACAGACCGCCGGTCACGCCGGGTTTTCCGGCGCCCGCGACGGTGGCGAAGCTCGGCAGGACGTGCAGCCGGGACTCCAGGGTGTAGCGCAGTTCGTCGGGGTCGGTGGCGGGGCTGCCCGCGCCGATGCCGAGGTGGTAGAGCTGCACGTCCTTGTGGCCCCAGGAGAGCTCGGCGGTCCGGGGTTCGGCCGCGAGCGCCTTGGCTGCGTCGATGGGCATGGGGCTCCTGATCGCCGGAGGAAGGACCTCGGTACGGCCGTCCGCACCGTCGGCCGCACCGAGGCCGTCTGGGACCGGGCCGGGACGCGAACTGAAACGCGTTCCAGTCCCGCGCCCCTCTGTATAGCCGAGGGTCCGGCAGTTGTGAAGGCTCCTGACACTGTGTCAGATCGGCGTGTGCGGTGACGTTTGCCCTGCCGGAGTCCGTACATCCGTACAAGCGCCTCTGCCGCGGGCCCCGGCCGGTCCGTAACGTCGCTGCCATGACCACGCGGGACCGACGGGCCGTGCCCCTGGCCGGCACAGTCGGGAAGGAGGGCGGGATCACCGACCACACCGGGCCGGCCGGTCCCGGCGGTACGGGTCTGATCGGGCTGAGGGAAGGTCTCGCGGCGGCGGGTGGTTCGTTGGCGGCGGGGTCGCGGGGCCGGGGCGGGGTCGCGGTGACGGTGGAGTTGCCACCGGATGCGGCGGAGGAGCGGCCCGCGGGGGCGGGACGTTTCCGCAGCGACGCGGACGTGTACGTTGACCGGTGGTCCGCGCCCCCACCCGTCGAGGGCGTCGGCAACGGCTGGGAGAACTGGAGCACATGGGACGCGTCGCCGTCATCACCGCGCCGAACATCGGGTACCGCAACACGGGCATGCTGACCGTGGACTTGGCGTTCGAGTCCGTGCGGCGGCGGATGGACACCGCGTTCGACGCCACCTGGTACACGCTGCACACCCCGGAGACCGTGCCGCTGCGCGACGGTGCGCGCGGCATCGATCTCCCGTTCCGCTTCCATCCGCTGGCCGAGCACCTCGACACGCTCCGCGACCATGACGCGGTCGTCTTCTGGGGCGACTTCCTGCACACCCGGCACTACTTGGCGCAGGACGCGACGAACCGTCTGCTCGACTTCGGCTTCGCCGCGGACCGGGACGACGCCCGGGTGCAGCTGAACCGGGCCCTGCTGTTCGCGGACCAGCCGGACGAGGTCCTCGCGCGGACCCTCAGCTACGGCGGGACGATCCTGCACAACACGCAGTCCGACTACGAGGACAAGGAGTACGGCCCGCTGTTCTCCCGCCTCGTCACGCGCAGCCACCGGATGTGGGTGCGGGATCCGCTCTCGGCGGCGAAGATCGCGCATCTGCGCGGGGACCGTACGACCGACCACTTCGGTTCGGACGCGGCGTTGCTGTCCCGCCCCGGCGACCTCGACCACCTCCCGACCACGGCGTGGTCCCGGTCGGTGCCCGACGGCGGCGCGATCGGCGTCTTCCTCGGTGCCCGTACGCCGATCCCCGACTGGCTGCCCGCCTTCTGCCAGGGCCTGTCCGACCGGCTGGGCGCCCCGCTGGAGTGGCTGCCCTGGTTCGACCGGGACGTCCCCGCTCCGGTGAGCCACATCGAGGTCCGTCCGGGGGATCACACCGTCGGCGACCTGGTCGGGGTCCTCCCCCGCTACCGGCTGGTCATCACGGACACGTACCACCTGGCCGTCAACTCCTGGGGCGCCGGTACCCCGGCGGTGTGTGTCGGCGCGCCGGAGCCGACCCCCAAGACGCACGACGACTACCTGACGCTGAGCGATGTGAAGAAGCACGTCTTCCACATGGCGTACGACGCGACGGACTTCTACCTGACCACCCAGGAGGGGCACGGGCAGGACCTCGACCGGCTCGTGCACCTACTGGAGGGCGGCGGCGCCGAGGCCGTCGCGGCGCGCATCCGCGACCACGCGGACTACTCGACGGGGGCGTTCATCCAGACGCTGACCTCGCTGCTGGATACCCGCCGCACCGCCCCGAGCCCGTGACCGCCATCGGCAGGACAGCCACCCGAAACCGCATGGAAGCCCTCCGCGAGGCCCGCCGCCAGGTCTGGCTGTAGTCCTATGCCCGCTGGAAGAACGCGGTCCACAGGAAGGACTCCCCGAAGCGCTCCGACTCCTCCGGCTCGTCCCGCATCCGCCGCAGTTCGAGCTCGGTCAGACCGGAGAAGATCCCGCGCAACGCCTCGGGCGTGTACGCGAGCCCGCCCCGCAGTCCGGCCGCCTCACGGTAGAAGTCCGCGTCGGACAGCTCCGAGCCCATCCCGTCGGCGCCGGCAGCGAAACACGTGAGACCGAACAGGCCGCCGGGCGCCAGGAGTCGCTCCAGCAGGGCGAGGTAGCTGACCCGGCGGTGCGGGGGCAGGTGATGGAAGCAGCCGGAGTCGTAGACGAGGTCGTACGGACCGGTGAGTTCCCTGCCGGCGAGCACGAACGCGTCCCCACAGTGGAAGCGCACGCCCTCGGCCCCCGCCGCACGGGCCCGGTCGCGGCCCCAGTCGACGGCCGCCGAGGACAGGTCGACCGCGTCGACGTCGAAGCCCCGCGCCGCCAGATACAGCGCGTTGCGCCCCGGCCCGCACCCCAGATCGAGCGCCCGCCTTCCGCGGACCTGCCCCCGCTCCACGGCGGCCACCAGGCTTTCGTCCGGCTTCGCCACGAAGAACGGCACCGGCCGGGAACGGTCGGTGTAGAAGCCGTCCCACCAGTCGGCGCCGCGTTCGGTCCACCGATCCGTCTCGGGCGCGAACAAGCCGTCGAGCAGGGCGAGTACGTCGTCGACGGTGCGTATGTTCCGGTCCATCCGGTCCCCCTTCCGCATGCGCCAACGGTAGGTCCCGAGGGACTGAAAGGCCAGGTCAGAGCGGGTGGCTCAGCAGGATCGAAAGGCCGTGCACAGGCCGCCGCGCGGCGGGGGGACGCCCCTGGGACGGGCGACCCCACCCCCGGAGTGACATACCGGTGGCGCACCCGTGCCGGGCCGCCATGGCCCCGTTCCCGGCCACGCCGACCGCGGTTTTACTTCGCCGGGCCGGGACCTCGGTCCCCGGGCCTGGGGCCTCCCGTAATCCCAAGGGAAGGTCAAGATTTCGTTAGAGTGCCGAAGCAACGGAATAGTTGCCTGGAGATACAAGGTTCAGAGTCCACGTAACCCGACGCTCCCCGGCCTGGAGGCCCTCCTCAATGACGCAGACGACGACAGACCGCCCCGCCGGCAGAGCGAGCGGGGCCGTGGTCCCGGTGCTCGCCTTCGCGGGCATCGTTGTCGCGGTGATGCAGACCCTGCTCGTTCCGGTGATCAAGGATCTGCCGCAACTGCTGGACACCACCCCCAGCAACGCGACCTGGGTCCTCACCTCGACCCTCCTCTCGGGCGCGGTGGCCACCCCGATCATGGGCCGCCTCGGCGACCTCTACGGCAAGCGCCGCATGCTGATCCTCAGCCTGGCCGTGATGGTCGTCGGCGCCTTGGTCAGCGCGCTCACCAGCGATCTGCTGCTCATGATCACCGGCCGTACGCTCCAGGGCTTCGCGATGGGCGCGATCCCGCTCGGCATCGGCCTGATGCGCGACATGCTGCCCCGCGAGAAGCTCGGCTCGGCGATGGCCCTGATGAGCTCCTCCATAGGCGTCGGCGGCGGCCTCGCCCTGCCCGCCGCCGCCCTGGTCGCCCAGAACAGCGACTGGCACGCCCTCTACTACGGCGCCGCCGGCCTCGGCGTGCTCGCCATCGGCCTCACCCTCCTCGTCGTACCGGAGTCCCCGATGCGCGCCGAGGGCACCTTCGACCTGCCGGGCGCGCTCGGCCTGTCCGCCGGGCTCGTCCTGTTCCTGCTGCCGATCACCAAGGGCAGCGACTGGGGCTGGGCGTCGGGCACCACGCTCGGCCTGTTCGCCGCGTCGGCGGTCGTGCTCGTGCTGTGGGGCGTGATGGAGCTGCGCCTGAAGGCCCCGCTGGTCGACCTGCGCACCACGGCCCGCCCGGCCGTCCTCTTCACCAACCTCGCCTCGATCATGGTCGGCGTCTCCTTCTACGTCGTCTCCCTGGTCCTGCCCCAGCTGCTCCAGCTGCCGAAGTCCACCGGCTACGGCCTCGGCCAGTCGATGGTCGTCGCGGGTCTGCTGGTCGCGCCGCTCGGCCTGACGATGATGTTCACGGCGCCGGTCTACGCCCGGCTGTCGGCGAAGTACGGCCCCAAGGTCACCCTGATCCTCGGCCTGCTGATCATCGCGATCGGCTACGGCGCCGGCCTCGGCCTGATGAGCGCCGCCTGGCAGAGCCTGGTCATCTCGGTCCTCCTGGGCGCGGGCATCGGGCTCGCCTACTCCTCCCTGCCCGCCCTGATCGTGGGCGCGGTCCCGGCGTCGGAGACCGGTGCGGCCAACGGCCTCAACACCCTGATGCGCTCCATCGGCACGTCGGTGTCGAGCGCCGTGATCGGCATGGTGCTGGCCAACACCGCGAACAACGTCGGCGGCGTCGAGGTCCCGACCATGCACGGCTTCCGGGTCTCCTTCCTGATCGCGACGGGCGCGGTGGCCGTGGGCCTGCTCCTGGCGCTGTTCCTGCCGGGCCGGCGGCCGTCGGACAAGCCGCAGTTGCGGGCGAGCAGCGAGGAGGACGCGGCGCTGGAGCGCGCCGAGCGGGTCCTGCGCGGCTTCCGCGGCCGGGTGCTGGGCGCCGACGGCTCCCCGGTCGCCCGCGCCAAGGTCACGCTGATCGACCGCCGCGGCCGCCAGGCGGGCGCGACGCTCTCCGCCGAGGACGGCAGCTACGCGCTCATCGTCCCCGCCCAGGGCTCCTACGTCGTGGCCGCACGCGCCACGGGCCATGGCCCGCTCGCCTCGTCCGCGACCCACGCGGGCGACGAGCGCCCGGTCGAGCTGGACCTGTCGCTGCCGGGTGAGACGGTCCCCGCCTGACCTGCCGCCCGCCCCGCCTACTCACCGGTACCCCCTGTCGTCCCCGCGGCAGGGGGTGCGGCACGATGGGCGCGGCGACCGTCGTACGACCGAGAGGAACCCCATGCCCGCGGCCCCGAAGCCCGAGATCCTGGCCGCGTTCGAGGCGGCGCAGGGGTTCATGCCCGCCGGTGAGGGCCTGGCGCTGTACGCGGCGGCCGTGGAGGCCGGGCGGCTCGGGCTGCCGCTGCTGGAGGTCGGCACCTACTGCGGCCGGTCCACGATCCTGCTCGCCGACGCGGCCCGCCTGGCCGGGGTCAGCGCGCTCACCGTCGACCACCACCGCGGCAGCGAGGAGCAGCAGCCGGGCTGGGAGTATCACGACCCGGAGACCGTCGACCCGGAGGTCGGGCTGATGGACACCCTGCCCACGTTCCGCCGTACGCTCCACCGGGCGGGCCTGGAGGAGCACGTGGTGGCGCTGGTCGGGCGTTCCCCGCGGATCGCCGCGTTCTGGCGGACGCCGCTGGGGTTCGTCTTCATCGACGGCGGCCACACCGACGAGCACGCCACCGCCGACTACGAGGGCTGGGCCCCGCACGTCGCCGAGGGCGGGCTGCTGCTCATCCACGACGTCTTCCCCGACCCGCAGGACGAGTTCACCGGCCAGGCTCCCTACCGGGTCTACCTCCGGGCCCTCGCCTCCGGCGCGTTCACCGAGGTCTCGGCGACGGACTCGCTGCGCGTCCTGCGGCGTACGGGGCCGGGCATCTGACGCACCGGCACGCCCTCCCGGCGGCATTCGCCGAGGTCTGGCTCACGGACTCGGGCGGCGGTCGTGCTACGCACGGGCCCGGGCATCTGAACGAACGGCTGGGCGGGTGAACCGCGCCCCCCGCACCCCCTCCCGGTCGGCCCACGGGCGGCGTGGCGAGTCGGCGGGCGAGAGCCGCTGCCCAAGGATCCGGGCGCGTGGCACACACCTTCGCAGAGCTCGTGGAGAAGCAGCGCGCGGCGGACGAGGCGTACGCCCGCGTGCGTCACCTCCAGGACGCGTACGGGCCGCCCACCCAGACCAAGTGGAGCGACCGGCAGACCACCACCTGGGAGACGGCCTGGCGCGCCTGGCGCGACCTCGCCCGGGACGTCCAGGCGGCGGTGACCGGGTACGCGAAGCAGGAGGGCACACCGCGCCAGGAGATCGAGGCGCGGGTGAAGGAGGCGGTACGGCACGGGGACCGCGGCGGGAACGGGACGTAGCCGCCACCCGATCGGGCCGTCCTCGGACCACCGCCCCCGCGCACGGCCGCTAGGGTGGCAGGCGTGTCGTACGTAGGCCCGGACTTCGAACCTCCCCAGCCCCGCCGCCCCCGCCGCGGCCCCCTGACCGTCGCGCTCGCCGCGCTGGTGCCGGGGGCGCTGCTCGGCTGGCTGGTGTACGAGACGGCGGGCGGCTCGGGGGATGACGGGGGTTCGGGACAGGCGGCCGTACGGTCCTCCCCGCCCGCCGCGTCGAGCGCGCCCTCCGACGACGCCAAGGAGCCGGGCGCCTCACCGAAGCCCACCGGCACGCCCTCGGCCTCCGCGCCTGCCGCCTCCGGTCCGCTCAAGGGCAAGGTCGTCGTCATCGACCCGGGGCACAACCCGGGCAACTTCCAGCACGCCTCCGAGATCAACCGCAAGGTGAACATCGGGACGAACTGGAAGGAGTGCGACACCACGGGCACCTCCACCAACGACGGTTACACCGAGGCCAAGTTCACGCTGGACGTGGCACACCGGATGCGCACGCTCCTTCAGGAGCAGGGCGCCACAGTGAAGCTGACGCAGGACGGCGACCGGCCGTTCGGGCCGTGCGTGGACGAGCGGGCCCGGATCGGCAACGAGGCGAAGGCCGACGCCGTGGTCTCGGTCCACGCGGACGGCTCGGGCGCCGGAAACCGCGGCTTCCACGTGATCCTGCCCGGCGCGGTCAAGTCGGGCGCCGCGGACACCCGGGCGATCGTCGGCCCGTCCCGCGATCTCGGCGAGCGCGTCGCGGGCCGCTTCGTGGCCGTCACCGGCAGCGCGCCCTCCAACTACATCGGCGACGGCAGCGGTCTCGTCACGCGTAAGGATTTGGGCGGTCTCAATCTGTCAACGGTTCCCAAGGTGTTCATCGAGTGCGGCAACATGCGCGATAGCAAGGACGCGGCGTTGCTCACCAGCGGCGCGTGGCGACAGAAGGCGGCGCAAGGGATCTCCGAGGGAATCGTGAGTTTTCTGCGCGGGTAGTCCGAGACCGGCAGATCCCGGCGGACACCCTGACCGGGCGGACGATAGGGTCCTCCTACGATGAGGGGCCACCCCCGCGCTTCACACCGAGTCCGGACGGCGGCATGGTGACAGCGACGCCTCTACCGACGATGAGACGACCTACGAAGGACCTGAAGTGAATATCCGCTCCCTCACTCGGGGCGACGGCGTGGTGATCGGAGCAGCGGTATTGCTGTTGATCGCGTCGTTCCTCGACCTCTACTCGTTCGACAATGTCCCCGACAGCGTCGACCTCCCCATGCTGTGGGGCAGCGGCCCGGTCGTGTTCAGCGTCGTGCTGGCCGGGATCATCGGCGCCGCGCTCGTCGTCGTCTCCAGGGGCCTGCCGCAGGCCCCGAAGGTCGCGGGGATCGAGCTCGGCCAGTTCGGCGCCGCCTTCACGGTGTTCGCCGCGTGGAGCGCGCTCGGCAACGTCTTCGACGCGCCCAGTGGCTTCGACAACATCGGGGAGAACGCGAGCGAGGGCGCCCCGAGCCCCGGCATCGGCATGATCCTCGCCCTCGTCGCCACGCTGCTGATGGCCGCCGCCGCCCTCGCCACCCCCCTCGTCCCGGCCCTCAAGGGCGCCCTCCTGCCGGCGCCCCGACCGGCCGCCCCGCAGCCCTACGGCGCCCAGCCCCCGGTGGTTACGGCTACCCGGGCGCGCAGCAGCCCGGCGGCTACGGCCACCCGCAGCCGGGCCAGCCGCAGCAGGCCGGGCAGCCGTTCGGCGGCCAGCCCCAGCAGGCCCAGGCTCCGCAGCCGCCGGCCGGGGACTTCTCCCCGTTCTGGTTCGCGGTGCCGGTGCCGCGGCCGCTGTTCGCGGAGGACGGCTCGCCCACGCCGATCGCCGAACTCGCCCCGGGTACCTGGTACCTGGCCGTCGAGCAGCGCGGAGCGGCCCTGGTCGCCCAGACGCAGGACGGCCGCCGCGGTGTCCTGCAGGACACGTCGGGCATCCAGCGCGGCTGAGTCCACGCGCCCTTCACGGCCCCTCGCCCTTCCGGGCGGGGGGCCGTTGTCGTACAGTCGGCGTCCCGCTGGGAACTGACGGACCGTCAAGGAGTTGAGATGCGGCTCGGTCTCGCGCTCGGTTACTGGGGCCGTGGCCCCTCTCCCGGCCATGTGGCCCTCGCGCAGGAGGCCGAGCGGCTCGGCTACGACTCCGTCTGGACGGCGGAGTCCTGGGGCTCGGACGCGTTCACCCCGCTCACCTGGATCGCGGCGCACACCTCCCGCATCCGGCTCGGCACGGCCGTCGCGCAGATGGCGGCCCGGTCACCGGCCACGACCGCCATGCACGCCCTCACGCTGGACCATCTGTCCGGCGGCCGCATGATGCTGGGCCTCGGGCTCTCCGGTCCGCAGGTCGTCGAGGGCTGGTACGGCCGCCCGTTCCCCGCCTCACCGCTCACCGCCACCCGCGAATACGTCGACGTCCTGCGCCAGGTGCTGCGCCGCGAGGCCCCCGTCGAACTGGCGGGCCGCTTCCACTCCCACCCCTACCGGGGCCCGGACGCCACGGGCCTGGGCAAGCCTCTCAAGCCGATCACCCACCCGCTCCGCGCCGATCTGCCCATCCTGCTGGGCGCCGAGGGCCCGAAGAACGTCGCCCAGACGACCAGGATCGCCGACGGCTGGCTGCCGCTGTACTGGGCGCCGACCCGGCCGGAGGTCTACGGTCCGGCCCTGGCGGAGCTGCCCGAGGGGTTCCTGGTCGCACCGATGGCCCGGGCCCGGGTCTGCGACGACGTCGCCGAAGGCCTGCTGCCCGTCAAGGCGATGCTCGGCTTCTACATCGGCGGCATGGGCCACGCGGCCCGCAACTTCCACGCCGACCTGATGGCCCGCATGGGCTACGCGGCAGAGGCCCGCCGCATCCAGGAGCTGTTCCTCGCCGGCCGCAGGGAGGAGGCCGTGCTGGCGGTCCCCGACGCCTTCGCCGACGAGATCTCCCTGGTCGGTCCGCGCGAGCGGATCGCACAGCGACTGGAGTTGTGGCGCAAGGGCCCGGTGACGGACCTGCTGGTGCTCAGCCCCGATCCTCATACCCTGCGCGTTCTCGCGGAGTTGAACTCCTGAGCGAATCCCCTGGTTTCATCCAGAGTTCAAGGGCAATCCGGAAGGTATGTCCCCTCGATATCGCAACGGTGCGAATCAAGCCGGCACGATCGTGGCGGTCGTGGCCGACATCATGGCCCTGATCCTGGGTCTCTGGATCCTGATGTACCTGCTGGACGCCAACCCCGGCAACTCGTTCGTCCAGTTCATCCACGACGCGGCCCGCTGGCTCGCCGGCTGGTCGCACGACCTGTTCACCTTCGACGAGGCGTGGGCCCGAGTGGTCTGCGGCTACGGCCTGGCAGCGGTGGTGTACCTGTTCGTGGGCCACGCCATCGCGAACCGGGCCCACCGCCACTGACGACGCCCTACGGGGCTCGCCCTCCAGGGGCGCGGGTCCGTGCCGATATGCGGCTCCGCCGCGTGGGCGCGATCAACCACGCACGACCCGCGCCCGCACCACAGGCGAAACCCCCCGAGCTCCTAGGCGCAGCAGTCCGACTCGAGCCCCACGGGCAAGTTCCCACCGAACACCTGGCACGTGGCCTCGTGGCCCCCGAGCGCGGCTACGGCCAGCAACAACGACCCCGCAGTCCACGTCGTCAGCTCACGCGGCCAGATCGCGCCGTCGTCGAAGACGTACCCGGTCCAGTACAGCCCGCTCTCCGGATCGCGCAGGTGCTGGATCCACTGCAGGATCTCCAGCGCATGGTCCGACTCCCCCATCGCCCACAACGCGAGCGCGAGTTCGGCGGACTCACCCCCCGTCACCCACGGGTTGGGAACCACGCACCGCACGCCCATCCCGGGGACGACGAACCGGTCCCAGGCCTCCTCGATGCGGGCCTTGGCCTGAGCGCCGGTCAGCGCACCGCCGAGCACCGGGTAGTACCAGTCCATCGAGTAGCGGTTCTTGTCGAGGAACCGCTCGGGGTGGTGGCGTATGGCGTGCCGCAGCGCGCCCGCCGCCAACTCCCAGTCCGGTTGCGGCTCTTCCCGCTGCTCGGCGATGGCCAGCGCGCAGCGCAGCGCGTGGTGGATGGAGGAGCTCCCCGTCAGCAGGGCGTCCGTCGTCTCCGTACCGTCGTCGTCTCGCCGCCAGCCGATCTGGCCGCCGGGCTGCTGGAGGCGGAGCACGAACTCCACCGCCGCGTACACCGCCGGCCACATCCGGTCCAGGAACGCGTCGTCGCCGGTGGAGAGGTGGTGGTGCCAGACGCCGACGGCTATGTAGGCGACGAAGTTGGTCTCGCGGCCCCGGTCGGTGACCGCGTCGAACTCGCCGTCGGTGTAGGCGGCGTACCAGGAGCCGTCCTCGTTCTGGTGCCGGGCCAGCCACAGGTAGGCCCGCTCGGCGGCCTCGTGCTCGCCGGCGGTGTCCAGGGCCATGGCCGCCTCGACGTGGTCCCACGGGTCGAG
The DNA here is from genome assembly GCF_004803895.1 of Streptomyces hawaiiensis. Lineage (NCBI taxonomy): Bacteria > Bacillati > Actinomycetota > Actinomycetes > Kitasatosporales > Streptomycetaceae > Streptomyces > Streptomyces hawaiiensis. Next base: position 2,675,608 of record NZ_CP021978.1, read on the forward strand.
ATGGTGCCCCCGGAACCAGGGGATGGCACCGTCCTCGCGCTGCACGGCGAGGATGCCGGCGACGGTCGCGGCGGCCTCCCCCGCGGTGAGGACCCCGGGCAGGACCAGATGTTCCGTCCGGGGAGTGGTCACTTGGCGTCCGCCCCGGTGTCGGCCAGACGCGGCAGGTGCGGCTTGGTCGCGTACGCCACGAAGCTCTTGCCGATCAGCGGGTTCAGGGCCTGCTCGGCGACCCGGGTGGCCAGCGGCTTCTTCATGATGTCCCAGACGAGCAGCTTGTGATACGCCCGCACCGGCAGCGCCTTGTCGTTGTCGACGCCGAACGCGCACTTGAGCCACCAGTAGGGCGAGTGCAGGGCGTGTGCGTGGTGCGTGCCGTAGGGCTCGAGGCCGGCCTCACGGATCTTCTCCACCAACTCGTCCGCCTTGTAGATGCGGATGTGGCCGCCCTCGACCTCGTGGTAGGCGTCGGAGAGGGTCCAGCAGACCTTCTCGGGGCCGTAGCGCGGGACGGTGACGGCGATGCGCCCGCCGGGCTTCAGCACCCGCACCATCTCCGCGAGGACGCCCTTGTCGTCCGGTATGTGCTCCATCACCTCGGAGATGATCACGACGTCGAAGGACTCGTCGGGGAAGGGCAGGGCGAGGGCGTCGCCCTCCATGGCCGTGGCGGTGGCGCCCTCGGGGGCCTCGCCGGCCTCCTTCATCGCCGCGAACCACTTCGCGACCTCGCGGATCTCCTCGGCGTTCTGGTCCAGCGCCACGACCTGCGCGCCGCGCCGGTAGCACTCGAACGCGTGCCGCCCGGCACCGCAGCCGAGATCCAGCACACGGTCACCCGGTGCCAGCGGGAACCGGGAGAAGTCGACGGTCAGCACGTGGCCCTGCTTTCGGAGTTGACGCCTTCTACATCTGTGGGAGCCGGCACGGAGCCGGTGCCTCCCGGCGCGGAACGGCCGGAAACCACCGGCACGAAGCCGGTCCGGGCCGTTGTGGAGCTGGTGGGAGCCCCGGGGTCGGCGTTCCCGCCGTCGCGCCCGGCGCGGGCGATCGCCTCGCGATAGCGGGCCACCGTGCCCTCCGCGGCCCTGGCCCAGGTGAAGTTCCGCAGCACCCGTTCGCGCCCGGCCGTGCCGAGGCGGGCGCGCAGGTCCGCGTCGGACAGCAGGCGGCCCAGGCCGGCGGCCAGCGCGTCCGCGTCGCCGGGCGGTACCGCCAGGCACGTCTCCCCGTCGCGGCCGGCGACCTCGGGTATGGCACCACCGGTCGTGGCCAGCAACGGCGTCCCCGTCGCCATGGCCTCGGCGGCCGGGAGCGAGAAGCCCTCGTAGAGCGACGGCACGCACGCGACCTGCGCCGAGCGCACGAGGTCGACGAGTTCGGCGTCGGTGATGCCCTTGACGAACTCGACGGCCCCGGCGAGGCCATACCGCTCCATCGCCTGGGCGACCGGCCCTTCGGCCGGCCGCTTGCCAACGACGACGAGGTGGGCGCCGGGATGCTCGGTCCGTACCTTGGCCAGCGCCTCGACGAGATGCACCAGGCCCTTCAGCGGCACGTCAGCGCTGGACGTCGTCACGATCCGGCCCGGCACCACCGGCACCGAGGGATCCGGCGAGAACAGGTCGGTGTCGGCGCCGATGTGGACCACGTGGATGCGGTCCCGCCGGACACCGAGGTGGTCGATGATCTCCTGCTGCGACGTGCCGGACACGGTGAGCACGGACGGCAGCCGGCGCGCGACGCGCTTCTGCATGCGCGTGAAGGCGTACCAGCGCCGCACCGACCAGCGCCGCTTCGGGCCGTCCGCGGCGTCCAGCTCCAGCTGCCGGTCGACGGTGATGGGGTGGTGGATGGTCGTCACCAGGGGCGCGCCGACATCGCCCAGCAGGCCGTAGCCGAGGGTCTGGTTGTCGTGCACGACGTCGAACTCGCCGCGGCGGGCACGCAGATGGCGGCGGGCGCGCAGCGAGAACGTCAGCGGTTCCGGGAAGCCGCCCGTCCACATCGTCGCGACTTCCAGCGCGTCGATCCAGTCGCGGTACTCGCCGCGCCCCGGCGTGCGGAAAGGATCCGGCTGGCGGTACAGGTCGAGGCTGGGCAGCTCGGTGAGGCTCAGCGCGTCGTAGCCCTCGTCGAGGACGGGGTACGGCTGCGCGCCGATGACCTCGACCCGGTGGCCGAGGCGGGCCAGTTCGCGGGAGAGATGCCGGACATAGACACCCTGTCCGCCGCAGAACGGGTTCCCTTTATAGGTGAGGAGCGCGATGTGGAGCGGTCGCAAGCCGTCGGCGGCGGGGCCCTCCGTAGCCCCGGCCTCCCTGGCCTCAGCGGTCACTCTCGGCCCCCTTCTGCCTGCACTGTCCCGCGAGATTACGCCGGGACGCTAATCTAGAACAAGTTTCAGACTTGATCGTTCGGAGGCTCTGAATCTACCGGCAGGTAGGGGTGCTGTGAGGAGTGGATCAGGTGATTCACGCCACGGCCGGCGCCGTGCCATGCTGTGTGATCACTCGTCCTCACGGACGGTCACGGACGGGATCGACAGATGCCCGCGGAAGCCAAGGTGAGCGCCAAGGTGAACAAGCCGGCCAAGGTGGAAGCCAGAGCGGCGGCCCCCGCCTCCCCGCCCCTCACGGAGCGGCAGGAGGCCCGCCGCCGCCGCATCCTGCACGCGAGTGCGCAGCTGGCCAGCCGGGGCGGTTTCGACGCCGTGCAGATGCGCGAGGTCGCGGAGTCCTCCCAGGTGGCGCTGGGCACGCTGTACCGCTACTTCCCGTCCAAGATCCACCTGCTGGTCGCCACGATGCAGGACCAGTTGGAGCACATGCACGGCACGCTGCGGAAGAAGCCCCCGCAGGGCGAGACGGCGGCCGAGCGGGTCGCGGAGACGCTGATGCGGGCCTTCCGGGCGCTGCAGCGCGAGCCGCATCTGGCCGATGCGATGGTCCGCGCGCTGACGTTCGCCGACCGCAGCGTGAGCCCGGAGGTCGACCAGGTGTCCCGTCAGACGACGGCGATCATCCTGGACGCGATGGGCCAGGAGAACCCGACCCCGGAGCAGCTCTCGGCGGTCCGGGTCATCGAGCACACCTGGCACTCGGCGCTGATCACCTGGCTGTCGGGGCGCGCCTCGATCGCCCAGGTGAAGATCGACATCGAGACGGTGTGCCGTCTGATCGACCTGACCGCACCGGACGGCAACCCGTAGCTCCCCGGACACGACTAGGACCTACGAGACGGGTTCCCTTCGCCGGTATGGTCCGGATCAGGTGCTAGGGGTCGCCTTCCGGTCGCCCGGCCTCTCGGCCCTGCGTCCTTCCGGCCTCTCAGCCCTACCGTCGCAGTCGGCACCCGCGGAAGCCGAAACTTCCCGCCGACGTCGGCTACTCCGGTCGGACTCCCTCACTCGCCTCGTAGGCCGATGTCCAGGATATAACGCCCATAAGGGAAAGAAACCCCCCTCCCGCCATGATTTTTCGGGCGCTACTCCTCCGGCGGGAACACCGCCTCCCCGCCGTCCCCCAGCGTGATCACGATCGCCTCCGTGGGACAGCTCTCCGCTGCCTCCAGCACCCGCTCGTTGGCGTCCATGACCGGGGCGACCGGGTGGGACTGGCGGGCGGGGTCCAGGCGGAAGCCGTCCGGCGCGTGGTGGAGGCACTGCGCGGAGCCGATGCACAGGGAGCGGTCGACCTCGACGTGCCAGCGGTCGCCCATCGCTACGCCTGCGCCGGGAGGTGGATCATCTTGTGCTCCAGGTACGCGCCGTACCCCTCGGGCCCGAACTCCCGCCCCAGACCGGAGTTCTTGTAGCCGCCGAAGGGGCCCAGCATGTCCAGGCTGAAGGTGTTGACGGAGTACGTGCCGGTACGGACGCGGCGGGCGATGTCGATGCCGTGCTCGACGTCCGCGGTCCAGACGCTGCCGCTCAGTCCGTAGTCGGAGTCGTTCGCGATCTTCACGGCGTCGGACTCGTCGTCGTAGGGCAGCAGGCAGATCACCGGGCCGAAGATCTCCTCGCGGGCGATACGCATGGAGTTGTCGACGTCGCCGAAGAGGGTCGGCTCGACGTACCAGCCGCGGTCGAGGCCGGCCGGGCGTCCGCCGCCGGTGAGGATCTTGGCGCCTTCCTCCTGCCCGATGCGGATGTAGTCGAGGTTGCGCCGCTGCTGCCGCCGCGCCACCAGCGGCCCCACCTGGGTGGCCGGGTCCAGCGGGTCACCCACCGTCAGGGCGCGTGCCGCGGCGGCGAGGGCGTCGGCGAACTCGTCGTAGCGGGAGCGCGGCAGAAGGATGCGGGTCTGGGCGACGCAGGCCTGGCCGTTGTTCATCCAGGCGGCGGGGGCGATGCCCGCCACAGCCGTCCCGACGTCCGCGTCGGGGAGCACGACGGCCGCCGACTTGCCGCCCAGTTCCAGGGTCACGCGCGTGAGGTGGCGGGCGGCGACCTCCATCACGCGCTTGCCGGCCGCGACGGACCCGGTGAAGGACACCTTGTCGATCCCGGGGTGCCCGACCAGGTACTCGCTCACCTCCCGGCCGGCGGGCAGGATCGACAGCACGCCCTGCGGCAGCCCGGCCTCGCGGGCGATCTCGCCGAGCAGATAGGCGTCGAGCGGCGACTCGGGCGAGGGCTTGAGCACGACCGTGCAGCCGGCGAGGAGCGCGGGGGCGAGCTTGGCGGCGGCGACGAACTGCGGGACGTTCCAGGGGACCACGGCGGCCACGACTCCGACGGGCTCGCGCCGCACGAGGATCGTGCCGAGCACGCCGTCGCGCCGCTCCTCGTAAGTGAAGTTCCGCGCGACGGTGATCGCGGAGTCCCACACCATCACGGCCCCGAGCGCCTGCGCGAGGACGCTCCAGGAGTACGGCGAGCCGTTCTGGGCGGAGATCACGCGGGCGATCTCGTCGTGCCGGACGGCGATGGCGTCCTTGATGCGGCTGACGACCTCGATCCGCTCGTCGAGACTCATCCGCGGCCAGGGTCCCTCGTCGAACGCCCGCCGCGCCGCCGCCACCGTACGGTCCACATCGGCCGTCGAGGCGTGCGGGACGCGTCCGATGACCTCCTCGGTGTGCGGCGAGATCACCTCGATGACGTCCTGGCCCAGGGGGTCGGTCAACTCCCCGCCGATGAACAGCTGTCCGTGTTCCACGAGCTCGGTCATGGCGACTGCCTCCCCGGGAGCGTCCTCTGACGGTGCATCAGGTAAGCCCACTGATACCAGCCCCGCCCACAGGAGTCCACGGACCGCGCACCACGGGGAGCCTCCCAATGGAACCCGTTCTAGTTATAGTGACGGAGAGTCGGCGACAGGGGAGCCCATGACACAGGTGACCGACCACGGCGGGGGCGTCCGGTCCCTCCGGGTCCCGATCCCGGACAACCCGCTCGGCCACACGCTGGTGTACGTCGTCGACACCGACCGTGGCCCGGTGCTGATCGACACCGGCTGGGACGACCCGGAGTCCTGGGACACCCTCGCGCGGGGCCTCACCGCCTGCGGCACCTCGGCCGCCGAGATCCACGGCGTGGTCATCACCCACCACCACCCGGACCACCACGGCCTGTCCGGCCGGGTCCGGGAGGCGTCGGGCGCGTGGATCGCGATGCACGCGGCGGACACCGCGGTCGTACGACGGACCCGGGAGGCCCGCCCCGAGCGCTGGTTCTCGTACATGACGGCCAAGCTCAGCGCCGCCGGAGCGCCCGAGGAGCACATCGCCCCGCTGCGTGCGGCCCGGCCCCGCGCCCTGCCCGGCCTCTCCCCCGCCCTGCCCGACCGCGACATCGTTCCCGGCGAACTCCTGGAGCTGCCCGGCCGCCGCCTGCGCGCGATCTGGACCCCGGGGCACACACCGGGCCATGTCTGTCTCCACCTGGAGGAGACCCACCCGGCTCAACTCCCGGGCCGGGGCCGCCTGTTCTCCGGCGACCACCTGCTGCCCGAGATCACCCCGCACATCGGCCTCTACGAGGATCCGGACGACGCCACCGTCACCGACCCCCTGGGCGACTACCTCGACTCCCTGGAGCGCGTCGGCAGGCTGGCCCCCGCCGAGGTCCTCCCGGCCCACCAGCACCCGTTCCCCGACGCCGCCGCCCGCGTACGCGAGCTGCTCACCCACCACGAGTCACGCCTGACCGCCCTGCTGGCCCTGCTCGCCGAGCCCCTCACCCCCTGGCAGCTCGCCGAGCGCATGGAATGGAACCGCCCCTGGGACCAGATCCCGTACGGCTCCCGCACCATCGCCGTCTCGGAGGCCGAGGCGCATCTGCGGCGACTGGTGAAGCTGGGCCGGGCGGAGGCGGTGCCGGGGAGCGACCCGGTGACGTACACGGCGGTGTAAAGGCGGCGCAAGCAAGGCGCGATGGGAGGAGCAATCGCGTCGCCGAGGGCCCGCAGAGGGTGCTACGAAACGTCCATGGACCTCATTGACCCCACAGACTCCATAGACGCCACGGACCCCATGGACGCCAAGGACGCCATGGAACGCCTCCTCGCCGAACGCGCCTGCGAGCGTCTGATCCTCGGCTTCGTCCACCGGCTCGACCTCGGCGAACCCGCCTCCGTCGCCGAGCTGTTCACCGAGGACGGCGTCTGGCAGTGGCCACACGACAGGCGGCTGGTCAAGGGCCGCGACGCCCTGCGGAGGTACTTCGGCTCCCGTCCGGCCGACCGGCTCTCCCGCCGCATGATGTCCAACGTCCTGGTCACGGTGACGTCCCCGGACACCGCCGGGGCGATCTCCTACTTCACGACGTATCGCGTCGACGGCTACGAGGGCGGCGTCATCCCGGCCGGGCCGCCGGTCCAGATCGGACACTACGAGGACACCTTCCACCGGGTCGACGGGACCTGGCTGCTCGCCTCACGGACCCTCCACCTTCCCTTCGGCGGACCCACCCCGAGCCCGAACCTGCCTTCTCCACAAGGCGCTTGACGTCGCGGAGCGCCCCTAGGATGGTCGGAAGCAACGCTCGCACCGGGAGAGATGCCCATGGGCACCGAAGAGGCCGCACGCACATCGACCGGCAGCGGGGCCCTGGACAGCGGGTGCGCCGGGCCCATGGTGCCGCGGCTGGCCCTCGGGGCCCGGCTGCGCGAGCTGCGGGAGGAGCGGGGCATCGGCCGGGCGGACGCGGGGCACGTCATCCGCGCCTCCTCCTCCAAGATCAGCCGGATGGAGGCGGGCCGCCACGGCTTCAAACTGCGGGACGTCGCCGATCTGCTCACCCTCTACGGCGTCACCGACGAGGCCGAGCGCGCCACCCTGCTGGCGCTGGCCGAGCAGGCCAACACCCCCGCCTGGTGGAGGTACTACAGCGATGTCGTGCCCGCCTACAGGCAGACCTATCTCGGGGCCGAGCAGGCGGCCAGTCTCATCCGCTGCTTCCGGGTCCAGCGCGTCCCCGGCCTGCTGCAGAGCGCCGACTACGCCCGGGCCGACCTCCGGCTCGCCCACCCGGACGCCGGTGCGGCGGAGATCGACCGCCGGGTCGCGCTACGGATGACCCGCCAGCGGATCCTGCGCCGACAGCCGGCGACCCGGCTGTGGGCCGTGATCGACGAGGCGGCGCTGCGCCGCCCGGTCGGCGGTGTCGGTGTGATGCGGGACCAGCTCAGGCATCTCATCGAGATCTGCCGGCTCCCGCACGTCACGGTGCAGATCCTGCCGTTCCTCACCGGCGCCCACGCCGCGGAGGGCGGTCCGGTCACCATTCTGCGGCTGCCCGGCGGGCAGTTGCCCGACGTGGTCTACCTGGAGCAGCTCACCACCGCCCTCTACCCCGACCGGCCGGCCGACATCGAGTGCTACTGGGATGCCATGAACCGGCTGGTGGTCGAAGCCGAGTCGCCGGACGAGACTCCGACCATCCTGCACCGCATCCTCCAGGAGACCTGAGCGTCAGCGCTTGCGGGCGACGCCGCCGTACTGGTGGACCTCGGCGGGAAGGCCCAGGGCCGCCGCGTCGGGACGCCAGCGCGAGCAGGAGGCCACGCCCGGTTCGAGCAGCTCCAGACCGTCGAAGTAGCGCGCGATCTGCTCGGGGCTGCGCAGGATGTACGGGATCGAACCACCGTCGTTGTACTGCTCGATGGCCCTGACGTACTCCTCGCTGGTGTCGGTGGAGTCGTACTGCACGAGGTAGCTGCCGGGAGGCAGGGCGTCCACCAGCTGCCGCACGATCGAGCGGGCCTCGTCGTGGTCCTCGATGTGGCCCAGGATGCCCATCAGCATGAGGGCGACGGGCCGGTCGAAGTCGAGGGTCTTCCCGGCTTCCCGGACGATCGCGCCGGGCTCGCGCAGGTCGGCGTCGACGTAGTTGGTGACGCCTTCCGTCGTGCTGGTGAGCAGCGCGCGGGCGTGGGCCAGCACCAGCGGGTCGTTGTCGACGTAGACGATCCGGCTCTCCGGGGCCACCCGCTGGGCGATCTGGTGGGTGTTGTCCACGTTGGGCAGGCCGGTGCCGATGTCCAGGAACTGGCGGATGCCCTCTTCGGCGGCCAGGTGGCGCACGGCACGGGCGAGGAAGTAGCGGGCGGCGCGGGCGCCGGTCTCGATGCCGGGGAAGACCTCGCGGAACGCGTCACCGGCCACCCGGTCGACTTCGTAGTTGTCCTTCCCGCCCAGCCAGTAGTTCCAGATCCGGGCCGAGTGCGGCACCGAGGTGTCGATCTTGGGGAACGGCTCCTGCTCGGGGTTCTCCACCTGGTCGGTCATGGACGCTCCTGCGTGTGTGGTCGGGGGCCCCACGTTAGCCGCTCCACGCCCTGGAGAGGATCAACTCCTCTGCGCGGCCCAGGAGTTCGACCTCCACCTGGCTCATCGTCGGACTGGCGCCCCGGCGGCGCAGGGCCTCGGCCAGGGCCGGGCGCGTGAGAGGGGACGGACCGGCCAGGAGGGCGGTCAGCATGGCGCCGGCAGGCGCGGAGAGGCTGTCGCCGGCGACAGCGGCCTGCGCGAGGATCACCGCGGTCGCCGCCCAGTCCAGGCCCGGGTCGCCCTCCACCGCGTCGGACCAGTCGATGACACGGGGGCCGCCGGGGGTGAGGATCACGTTCTCCGGGTGCAGGTCCAGGTGGAGGATGCGGACGGAGGGGTCGGTGGAGCGCAGGGCGGGGACGGCGTGGAGGTCGCGCAGCAGCCGGGCGAGGATTGAGCCCGCCTCCGCCACGTCCAAGCTGCCCGCCAGGCAGGCCTGGAGCATGGTCGGGCCGGAGAGCCGCTCCATCACCAGGTCGGTGCGCGAACCGGTCGGGCGGACCCGGGGCGCCGGATAGCCGTGGGCACGCACATGTGCCATCACCGCCCCCTCGGCCGCAGCGTCACCCCCGCCGCCGCGCTCCCGGCGCAGCACCCACGCCTCGTCGATCACATACACATCGGCCCGTCGCCCGGAGCCGAGCAGCTTTCCCGGTGGTGGTGTGGTCGGCATGGGGCGAAGCTACCCCGCGGCCCCGGCGCCCAGCCGACGAGACGAAGCCCCTGCCGCCAGACACGGAGCGAGGCCCCTGCCCACCTGGCCGCGCCGGCTCGAACCGAAGCCGCCCCGCCGCCCGGCACCGGCCGACATGAAGCGAAGCCACCCCGCCGCCCGCCACTCAGGCCGACATGAAGCGAAGCCACCCCGCCGCCCAGGCCGACAGAAGCGAAGCCACCCCGGCACCTCCACCCACACGAAGCGAAGCCACCCCACCCAACCCGGCCCCTCGGCCGGTTTTCCGCGCCCAGGTACAGTAAGCGGGTCGTCATCACACCGTACGGGGGGAAGCCGGTGCAATTCCGGCGCTGACCCGCAACCGTGAACCGCCCGCCGCGGCGGTGAGCCGGATCGCTTCGTACGGTTTCGTGACCGGCTCACGTGCCCGGCAGCCCGCCGTGCACGGCACCGTCGAGGTATACGGAGCCGAGCCGCCCGGGGGTGCCCGTGCTGCCCGGCTCCCCCACAGGGAGAGGCACCCGCCGATCATGAACGTCCGCCGCAGCGCCGCGGTCCTTGCCGCCGTCGCCGTGATCGGCGCCGCCACCCCGGCCGCCGCCGACCCGTCCCCGTCGCCCTCCCAGGCGTTCCCCTCCGCCCTGTACGGCGACACGGACCCCAAGTTCGACGGCGTCTGGCGCCAGTCGCTCGCGCTGCTCGCGCAGGACACGGTGGGTGTGAAGCCGGCGGCGAAGTCCGTGCGGTGGCTGGTGCGCCAGCAGTGCCCGGACGGCGGCTTCGCCTCCTACCGCCCCGACCCCGCCGCCGCGTGCGACGCCAAGACGATGCTGGACACCAACGCCACGTCCGCCGCCGTGCAGGCCCTCACCGCGCTCGGCGGGCACGACGACACCACCGGCAAGGCCGTCGACTGGCTGAAGTCCGTACAGAACAAGGACGGCGGCTGGGGCTACTCGCCCGGCGGGGCCAGCGACACCAACTCGACGTCGATCGTCGTCGGCGCGCTCGCCGCCGCGGGCGAGAAGCCGGACGGGGTCGACAAGGACGGCAAGTCGCCCTACGACGCGCTGCTGAAGCTCGCCCTGCCCTGCGACGGGGACGGCGACGGCGCCTTCGCGTTCCAGCCGGACAAGAAGGGCGACCTCGCCGCCAACGCGGACGCCACGGCGGCCGGTGTGCTCGGCGCGCTGGGCAAGGGCATGGTCGTCAAGCCCGGCGAGAAGTCCGACGCGGCCTGCGCGAAGGCCGCAACGCCACAGCAGGCGGCGGCGAACGGCGCGAGCTACCTCACCTCAGCCCTCGCCGAGGACGACCACCACCTCATGTCCGCCCTGGCCGGTGCCGAGCCGCAGCCCGACTTCGGCAACACCGCCGACGCGGTCGTCGCGCTCGCCGCGCGGGGGGACACCGCGCAGGCGGAGAAGTCCGTGCGGTGGCTGGAGAAGAACTCCGCGTCCTGGGCCGCGCAGAGCGGTCCGGCCGCCTACGCCCAGCTGATCTTCGCCGCCCACGCGACGGGCACGAACCCGCGCGACTTCGGCGGCGCGGACCTCGTCAAGCAGCTCAACGCGACGGGCCCGGCCCCGCAGACGGCCGAGAAGACCAAGGCCTCGGACGAGAAGGAGGACTCCGGCGACTTCTTCGGGGTCTGGTGGTACGTCGGCGTCTGTCTCGTCGCCGGAATCGGCATCGGGTTCCTGTTCACCGGCCGCAAGAAGCAGCGGCAGCTGTGATCCGCCGGGCCGTTCTCCTCCTCCTGGCCTCGCTCCTGCTGTGCGCGGGCGCGGGCCAGGCCCAGGCCGCCGGTTACCGGTACTGGTCGTTCTGGGAGCGCGACGGCGGCCACTGGGTCTACGCCACCCAGGGCCCGTCCCTGGCCCGCCCCTCGGACGGCGACGTCCAGGGCTTCCGCTTCGCGGTGAGCGAGGACTCGGCGGACGCGACCCGGCCACGCGGCGAGGCCGACTTCGCGACGATCTGTGCGAAGACGCCCGCGCAGGACGGCAGGAAACGAGTGGCCCTGGTCATCGACTTCGGCACACCGTCGGACGGCCCCGAGGGCGAAACCCCTCCCGCCGCCCGCACGGCCTGCGCCCGGGTCTCCCCCGACGCGACGACGGCCGAGGCCCTGGCGGCGGTGGCCAAGCCGCTGCGCTACGACACCAACGCCCTGCTGTGCGCGATCTCGGGCTACCCGGAGAAGGGCTGCGGCGAACAGGTCTCACCGAAGGAGACGCAGCAGCAGAAGCCGGCAGCGGAGAAGAAGACCCCCTCGGACGACGGCCCGTCCCTGGGCCTGCTGGCGGGTGTCGCCGTGGTGGTGGTCCTGGGCGGGGCGGCCGTCTGGCAGGTACGACGGCGTGGGTAGCGGCACCCGGGGCCGGCACCGGGCGCAACTGCACCCCGGCGCCTGGTGGCTCTGGGCGCTGTCCCTCGGCACCGCGGCCACCCGCACCACCAATCCCCTGCTCCTCGCCCTCCTCATCGCGGTCTCCGCCTACGTCGTGGCCGCCCGCCGCCCCGACACCCCCTGGTCCCGCTCCTACGGCGCCTTCGTCAAACTCGCCCTTGCCGTGATCCTCGTCCGTCTGCTCTTCGCGACGGTCCTCGGTTCCCCCATCCCCGGCACGCACACCCTCCTCACACTCCCCGAAGTCCCCCTCCCCGCCTGGGCCCAGGGCATCCGCCTCGGCGGCGAGGTGACCGCGGAAGCCCTCACCTTCGCCCTGTACGACGGTCTGCGGCTGGCCACGCTCCTCATCTGCGTGGGCGCCGCGAACGCCCTCGCCAACCCCTCCCGCCTCCTCAAGTCCCTCCCGGGCGCCCTGTACGAGATGGGCGTCGCGGTCGTCGTCGCCCTCACCTTCGCCCCGAGTCTCATCGCCGACGTCCAGCGCCTGCGCGCCGCCCGCCGCCTGCGCGGGCGCCCGGACAAGGGCGTCAGGGGCCTGCTGCACGTGGGGCTCCCGGTCCTGGAGGGCGCGCTGGAGCGCTCCGTCTCCCTCGCCGCCGCGATGGACGCCCGCGGCTACGGCCGAACCGCCCAGGTCCCGCCCGCCGTACGCCGTACCACCGCCGCCCTCACCCTCGGCGGCCTGCTCGGAGTCTGCGCGGGAACGTACGGCCTCCTCACGGCCGAAGGCGCCACGTACGGCCTCCCCGTACTCCTCGCGGGTCTCACAGCCGCCCTCGCGGGTCTGAGACTCGGCGGCCGCCGGTCCCTGCGCACCCGCTACCGCCCGGACCGCTGGGACGTGCGCGCCTGGCTGGTCGTCGCCTCCGGCGTCGCGGTCGCGGCCCTGCTCGCCCTCGCCGCGGCCCGTGACCCCGCGGCCCTGAACCCGGGCGTGGTCCCGCTGGTCGCCCCCACCCTCCCCCTCTGGCCGGCCGCTGCCGTACTCCTCGGCCTGCTGCCGGCGTTCGTCGCCCCCGATCCCGAGGAGCCGTCGTGATCCGTTTCGAGGATGTCTCCGTGACCTACGACGGTGCCGTCGAACCCACCGTCCGGGGCATCGACTTCGAGGTCCCGGAAGGTGAACTCGTGCTGCTGGCGGGCCCGTCCGGCGTCGGCAAGTCCACCGTCCTGGGCGCGGTCGGCGGACTCGTCCCGCACTTCACCGGGGGCACCCTGCGCGGCCGGGTCATGGTCGCCGGACGCGACACCCGCACCCACAAGCCGCGCGAACTGGCCGACGTCGTGGGCACGGTCGGCCAGGACCCGCTCTCCCACTTCGTCACCGACACCGTCGAGGACGAACTCGCCTACGGCATGGAGTCGCTGGGCATCGCCCCGGACGTGATGCGGCGCCGCGTGGAGGAGACACTCGACCTGCTGGGCCTCGCCGGCCTGCGCGACCGGCCGATCGCCACGCTCTCCGGCGGCCAGCAGCAGCGCGTCGCGATCGGCTCGGTCCTCACCCCGCACCCGAGCGTCCTCGTCCTGGACGAGCCGACCTCCGCGCTAGACCCGGCGGCCGCCGAGGAGGTGCTGGCCGTCCTCCAGCGGCTCGTGCACGACCTCGGCACGACGGTCCTCATGGCCGAACACCGCCTGGAACGCGTCATCCAGTACGCCGACCAGGTCGTCCTCCTGCCCGGCCCGGGCGCGGCCCCGGTCCTGGGCCCCCCGGCCGAGGTGATGGCCGTGTCCCCGGTGTACCCACCGGTGGTGGCCCTGGGCCGCCTGGCGGGCTGGTCCCCCTTGCCCCTGACCGTCCGCGACGCCCGTCGCAGGGCAGGAGATCTGAAGCGACGGCTGGGACCCGTCCCCAAGGGGCGCGGGGAACTGCGCGATCAGCCACAGACGCCCCGCGCCCTGCGGCACTCCGCACCCGCCACGCCCATAGGCGCGGTACGAGCCCTCTCAGTACTCCGCGGCCGCGTCCAAGCCCTGAGCCACATCGACCTCACCGTCACCCCCGGCGAGACGATCGCCCTCATGGGCCGCAACGGCGCCGGAAAATCCACTCTGCTCAACGCCCTGGTCGGCCTCGTCAAGCCCAGCTCCGGAACCGTCCGTCTCGGCGAAGCCACACCCCACCGCACCGCGCCGAAGGACCTCGTCCGCAAGGTCGGCCTGGTCCCCCAGGAGCCGCGCGACCTGCTCTACGCCGACACCGTCGCCGCCGAGTGCGCGGCGGCCGACCAGGACGCCGGCGCGCCCCCCGGCACCTGCCGGGCCCTGGTCACCGAGCTGCTGCCCGGCGTCACCGACGACACCCACCCCCGCGACCTCTCCGAAGGGCAGCGGCTCGCGCTCGCCCTGGCCGTCGTGCTGACCGCCCGGCCCCCGCTGCTCCTGCTGGACGAGCCGACCCGGGGCCTGGACTACGCGGCGAAGGCCCGGCTGGTCGCGGTGCTGCGCGCGCTGGCCGCCGAGGGGCACGCCATCGTCCTGGCCACGCACGACGTGGAACTCGCGGCCGAGCTCGCCCACCGGGTGGTGCTGCTGGCCGACGGAGAGGTGATCGCGGACGGGCCGACGGCCGACATCGTCGTCTCCTCGCCGTCCTTCGCCCCGCAGGTCACCAAGATCCTGGCGCCCCAGCACTGGCTCACGGTCACCCAGGTCCGCGCGGCCCTCCAGGAGACCGGCCGATGAGTCTCCCGGCGACCACCCGCACGCACCCCCAGAAGCAGGCCCGGGCCGTCCGCCTCGGCCCCCGCTCACTCACCGCCCTCGCCCTGGTCAGCGCGGTGGGTGTCGCCGGGTTCACCTGGCCCTTCCTCGCCCCGCCCACCTCGCGGCTCAGCGCGCACGCGCAGGACGCGCCCTGGCTCTTCGCGGGCCTGCTGGTGCTGCTCGTGGCGGTCGTGGCCGCGGCGATCTCGGAGTCCGGTCTCGGCCCGAAGGCGGTCGCGATGCTCGGCGTGCTGGCCGCCACGGGAGCGGCCCTGCGGCCGATCGGCGCCGGTACCGCCGGTATCGAGCCGATGTTCTTCCTGATGGTGCTGAGCGGCCGGGTGCTGGGCCCGGGCTTCGGGTTCGTTCTCGGTTCGGTGACGATGTTCGCGTCCGCCCTGCTCACGGGCGGGGTCGGGCCGTGGCTGCCGTTCCAGATGCTGGCGATGGGCTGGTTCGCGATGGGTGCGGGCCTGCTGCCCGGCCCGGACCGGCTGCGCGGCCGGGCCGAACGCGCGATGCTCGCCGGCTACGGCTTCCTCGCCGCGTTCGCCTACGGCACGGTGATGAACATGGCGGGCTGGCCCTTCATGAGCGCCCTCGCCTCGAACGTGGCCTTCGACCCGCACGCGCCGGTCGCCGTGAACCTGGCCCGTTTCGTGGCGTACTGCCTGGCCACGTCGCTCGGCTGGGATCTGGGACGGGCGGTCGTCACGGTTGTCCTGACGCTCGCGCTCGGCCCGGCGGTGCTCCGGGCGCTGCGCCGGGCCACGCGCCGGGCGGCCTTCGAGACGCCGGTCACGTTCGACGCCGCCGGGAAGTGAAGCCGCCCACGTGAGCCAGGTCATGTACGAGGCGGGGCCGTAGGGACAAGGGCCCGGTCACAGGCGTCGACCCGACCGCACCTGCGGCCGGACCTAGTACGACGGGGCGTTGCGCGCGTCAGGCACGGCTGTTTCTGTGGAGCCACCCCCCACAGACCGAAGGCGGCGGCCCCCCGATCCCCGGGGCCGTCGCCTTCGCCGTGCCCGTCGGCTGTTTCAGCCCGTGCTCACCGGAAGCTCCTTCACCCCGTTGATCCACGCCGACCGCAGCCGGCGCGGCTCCCCGACCAGCTTCAGGCCGGGCATGGCGTCGGCGATCGCGTTGAAGATGAGGTTGATCTCCAGGACGGCGAGGGACTTGCCCAGGCAGTAGTGCGGACCGCCGCCGCCGAAACCGAGGTGCGGGTTGGGATCACGGGTGACGTCGAAGGCGTCCGGGTCGTCGAAGACCTCGGGGTCGTGGTTGGCCGAGGCGTAGAACAACCCCAGCCGGTCACCCTGGCGGATGCGCTTGCCGCCGAGTTCGGTGTCCTGGGTGGCGGTGCGCTGGAAGGCGGCGACCGGGGTCGCCCAGCGCACGATCTCCTCCGCCGCCGTCTCCGGACGGTCGCTCTTGTACAGCTCCCACTGTTCGGGGTGGGTGAGGAAGGCGTGCATGCCGTGGGTGATGGCGTTGCGGGTGGTCTCGTTGCCCGCGACGGCCAGCATGAGCACGAAGAAGCCGAACTCGTCGGAGCTGAGGTTGCCCTCGTCCTCCGCCGCGACGAGCTGTGTGACGATGTCGCGGGCCGGGCACCGCTTGCGGTCGGCGGCCATGTTCATCGCGTAGGCGATGATCTCCGTGGCCGACTCGGCGCCGACCTCCTCGGTGATGGCGTACTCGGGATCGTCGTACGCGATCATCTTGTTGGACCAGTCGAAGATCTTGTCCCGGTCTTCCTGCGGCACGCCCATCAGTTCGGCGATCGCCTGGAGGGGCAGTTCGCAGGCGACCTGGGTGACGAAGTCGAACGGCCCGGTGTGCGCGCGGGCGGATTCGACGATGGAGTGGGCCCGCGCCCGCAGCCGGTCCTCCAGCGCCCGGATCGCCCGGGGGGTGAACCCGCGCTGCACAATCTGCCGAACCCGGGTGTGCTCCGGCGGGTCCATGTTCAGCAGGATCAGCCGCTGCGCGTCGATGGCGTCGCGCTCGATGTGCTCGTTGAAGCGGATGATCGCCGTGTTGAGGGTCGACGAGAACAACTCCGGGTGCGTGGAGACGTATTTGACGTCGGCGTACCGGGTGACGGCCCAGTAGCCCTCGTCCTGGAAGCCGGCGAGACCGGCCGGCTGTGCCACCCAGCACACCGGTTCGACCCGGCGCAGCTCGGCGAACTCCGGCAGCGGCACGCGGTGGTGCAGCAGGTCGGGGTCGGTGAAGTCGAACCCGTCGGGCAGCGCGGGACAGGGCATGGGCGGCTCCCACCACTCGTACCGACTCTGAGGTCTGACGGCCCATCAGCTGTGCGGAGTTGCGGTGACGGTAGTAACGGGTTCTACAAGTAGCAAGGGGCACGGACCCTCCAATTGCCCGCACGACCCTTGCGGTCACCGAGCGGGCCTCAGCACACTGCTTGCAGAACTAGAACGCGTACTAGTTCCGCTGAGCCTCCCGGAGAGGACCCGCACCCATGGCTGCCGAACCCGTGATCGTCGAAGCCGTACGCACCCCCATCGGCAAGCGCGGCGGCGCGCTCGCCAACCTGCATCCCGCCTACCTCCTGGGCGAGACCTACCGCGAGCTCCTCGGCCGCACCGGTATCCCCGCCGACTGCGTCGAGCAGATCGTCGGCGGTACGGTCACCCACGCCGGCGAGCAGTCCATGAACCCCGCGCGCACGGCCTGGCTGACCATGGGGCTCCCCTACGAGACGGCCGCGACGACCGTCGACGCACAGTGCGGGTCCTCCCAGCAGGCCTCGCACATGGTGGCCAACATGATCGCGGGGGGCGTGATCGACGTCGGCGTCTCCTGCGGGGTGGAGTCGATGTCCCGGGTGCCGCTGGGGTCGGGCTCGAAGCACGGGCCGGGCAAGCCGTTCCCCGACGAGTGGAACGTGGACCTGCCCAACCAGTTCGAGTCGGCCGAGCGCATCGCCCGCCACCGGGGACTGACCCGCGAGGACGTCGACGCCCTGGGCCTCGCCTCCCAGGAACGGGCCGCCCACGCATGGGCGGAGGAGCGCTTCAAACGAGAGACGTTCGCGGTCCAGGTCCCCACGACCGAGGAGGAGCAGCATGCCGGGCAGGGCATGTGGCGCCTGGTCGACAAGGACGAGGGCCTGCGCGACACGACGGCGGAGGCCCTGGCCTCCCTGAAACCGATCATGCCGACAGCGGTGCACACGGCCGGCAACTCGTCGCAGATCTCCGACGGGGCGTCGGCGATCCTGTGGGCGTCGAAGCGGATGACCCGCGCCCTGAAGCTGAGGCCCCGGGCCCGGATCGTGGCCCAGGCGCTGGTGGGGTCCGACCCTCACTTCCACCTCGACGGCCCGATCGACGCGACCAGGGCGGTGCTGGGGAAGGCCGGGATGTCCCTCAGGGACATCGACGTGGTGGAGATCAACGAGGCGTTCGCGTCCGTGGTGCTGAGCTGGGCGCGGGTCTTCGACCAGGACCTGTCGAAGGTGAACGTCAACGGCGGCGCCATCGCACTCGGGCACCCGGTGGGAGCCACCGGGGCCCGGCTCATCACGACGGCACTTCATGAACTGGAGCGCACGGGCAGGGAGTTCGCGCTGATCACCATGTGCGCGGGAGGCGGTTTGGCCACCGGCACGATCATTCAGCGGTTGTAGACGTCCAGTCGACGAAGGTGGTGAACGTGGCGGGGTCGAGCGTGAGGATCGGTCCCGCCGGGTTCTTGCTGATATCGCCGTGATTGATGGCCGTCCTGGGCGTCCGCACGGTCACCGTGCTGTCCGGGCTCACCGCCTCCCTGGAAGGTGTACCGGGTGCGCGACGCCGTACCGCTCGTCTCGTCGCCCGGCTCGGTCGTCCGCGCCTTCCCCGACGAACTGGTGGTGCGGATGTCGCGGCCCGGCGAGGTGACCGTACGGGTCGCCTATTCGCCGTGGCTGCGCGGCGACGGGGGGTGTCTCAGCCGCGACGGCGAGTTCACCCGCCTCGGCGTGCCGGCCGCCGGCGGGTCTCAGCCGCGACGGCGAGTTCACCCGCCTCGGCGTGCCGGCCGCCGGCGAGTACCGGATCAGCTCGGAGTACGGTCCTTCCGCAGATCCGAACTCCCGCTGCTGACCTCGGCGGCCGCCGTCACCGTGCGCGCCCGCGGGCCCTGGAGGAGGTGGGTGAGGCCGAAGCCCACGGCGACCACCAGCGCTCCCCCGGCCGCGTCGAGCACCCAGTGGTTCGCCGTCGCGACGATCGCACAGGCCGTGCACAGCGGATGCAGCAGGCCGAGCGCCTTCGTCCACCACCTCTGCGCCAGGACGGCGATCACGAGGCCGCACCACAGCGCCCAGCCGAAGTGCAGGGACGGCATCGCCGCGTACTGGTTGGTGAGGGCGGTGAGCGTGCCGTAGTCCGGCTGGGTGAAGTCCTGCGTGCCGTGCACGGTGTCGATGAAGCCGAGCGTCGGCATCAGCCGGGGCGGGGCCAGGGGGTAGAGCCAGAAGCCGACCAGGGCGAGCAGGGTGGCGAAGCCCAGGGCGGAGCGGGCCCAGCGGTAGTCGCCTGGGCGGCGCCCGTAGAGGACCGCGAGGACGGCCAGCGGCACCACGAAGTGGAACGACGTGTAGTAGTGGTCGAAGAAGTCCCGCAACCAGTCGATCCCGACGACGGTGTGGTTGACCCAGTGCTCGATGTCGAGCCGCAGGGCGCGTTCGAGGTCGTGGATCTGCCTGCCGTGCTCCTCGGCCTCGGCGCGCCCGGCCGAGTTGCTGCCGCCGGTGGCGGCGAGGCGGACCTTGGAGTAGGCGGCGTAGGTGACGCGGAGGAGGAGCAGTTCGAGGAGGAGGTTGGGCCGGGTGAGGACCCGGCGCAGGGCCGGCACCAGCGGCACGTGCCGCCAGCGGGCCGGGACGGCGGGCGCGTACGCGACCGGCAGCGGCGACCGGTAGTACGGCGAGGTGCGGGACAGAAAGGGCACGGCGGTGGCGGCGGCGAGCGCGGCCAGCACGACGACGTTGTCCCGCAAGGAGGTGAGGGACGCCATGTCCGGCAGGATCATCTTGGCCGGCAGGGTCATGACCAGGACGACGGTGACCGGCCACACGTACCGGTCCGAGGCGCGTCTGCCGACCCGTCCGGGGACGGCGAGCAGCACCCACAGCAGCTGGTGCTGCCAGGCCGTGGGCGAGACGACGAGCGCGGCGCAGCCGGTGATCGCGACGGCGAGCAGCAGCTGGCCGTCTCGGAAGTAGCGCACGGCCCGGCGCAGGGCCAAGACGGCGACGGCCGCGCCGAGCGACAGGAAGAGCGCGACCTCCAGGGGGCCGTTCAGGCCGAGCCGGAGCAGGGCGCCGTGCAGGGACTGGTTGGCGAGGTCGTCGGCCGGGCCGCCCAGGCCGACGCCCGCCATGTGGTGGACCCAGTAGCGGTAGGAGTCGTGCGGCATCGCCGCCCAGGCGAGCCCGGTGCAGGCGGCGAAGGTGACACCGGTGGCGAGGGCGGCGCGTCTGCGGCCGGTGAACCACAGCAGGGGCGTGAACAGCAGCAGGGTGGGCTGGAGCGCCGCAGCGACGCCGATGAGCAGGCCGCTGGTGCGCTGGCCGTGGGCGGCGAAGCAGCCGAGCAGGACGAGCAGGACCGGGATGATGCTGGTCTGGCCGAGCCACAGGGTGTTGCGGACGGGCAGGGACAGCATCAGCAGGCTGATGGCGACGGGGGCGGCCACCAGCGCGGTGCGGCGGCTGACCGGCTGGGGCAGGGCGCGGGCGGCGGTCAGGCCGAGGGCGACGACGAGCAGCAGCGTGCCGAAGGTCCAGCCCCAGCCGAGGGCCTGTTCGGCCGAACGGGTGAGGGGCTTGAGGGCGAGGCCGCCGAAGGGGGTGCCCGTGAAGCGGGTCGAGTCGTAGAGCGAGCCGTTCACATGCAGGACGCCGTTCGGCCCGACCCAGGTCTCCAGGTCCGTCAGCCGCTCACCGCGCGGGGTGGCGAGGACGACGGTCACCTGCCGGGCGGCGAGGAGGGCGGCGATCAGCCACAGCCCGAGGCGGACGACGCGCAGGCGTGTGCGGACCCCACCGGTGGCCGTCGCTCCGAAGCCTTCCGCCGGTCGTCCGCCGTGATCCGCATTCACCACGCCTCGTCGGCCTCCGCACCAGTTCATCCCACATGTCTCGAATGTGGGAATTCCTCCTGCGAACCCTATGGGGAACGCGCGGTTCCGGAGAAGAAGACGCCTTCACGAACGCGAGATGGATCACACGAAGATCGTCGTGAACCGCTTTCCGCCGGGCAGAAGCGCCAGCACAGCCACGGTTTACGTGCAGTGTGCAACGAAAGGCGTACCGCCCGTAAGCGGATCAAACCCGCCTATCGTCGCTTTTTCGGCCCGTACGACAGCGCCGCCGCGCGGGACCGCGTCCCTGTCTCCGTCGAAAGGTAGGCGAGCGAGTCTTGTCGACTGCCTCAGTCGCCGCCCCCGCGTCCCTCATGAAGACCCGCACAGCGAAGACCCCCGACCCCACCGTCACCGACCCCGCGCTCGTCAGGCGCGCCGTGAAGGCGGCCGCGCTGGGCAACGCGATGGAGTGGTTCGACTTCGGCGTCTACAGCTACATCGCGGTCACCCTGGGCAAGGTTTTCTTCCCCTCGGGCAATCCCACCGCCCAGTTGCTCTCCACGTTCGGCGCCTTCGCCGCGGCCTTCCTGGTCCGCCCCCTCGGCGGCATGGTCTTCGGTCCGCTCGGCGACCGCGTCGGCCGCCAGAAGGTCCTCGCCGTCACCATGATCATGATGGCGGCGGGCACCTTCGCGATCGGTCTGATCCCGTCGTACGCGACGATCGGTGTCGGCGCGCCGATCCTGCTCCTGGTGGCCCGCCTCGTGCAGGGCTTCTCCACCGGCGGTGAGTACGCGGGCGCCTCCACGTTCATCGCCGAGTACGCCCCCGACAAACGGCGCGGCTTCCTCGGCAGCTGGCTGGAGTTCGGCACGCTCGCCGGTTACATCGGCGGCGCCGGCCTGGTCACGATCATGACCGCCCTGCTCTCCGCCGACGACCTGACCTCCTGGGGCTGGCGCATCCCGTTCCTGATCGCGGGCCCGATGGGCATCATCGGCCTCTACCTGCGGCTGCGCCTGGAGGAGACCCCGGCGTTCGCGGCCGAGGTGGAAAAGGCGGAGAACAACCGCCCGAAGACGCCGCTGCGCGAGATGGTCACCGGACAGTGGCGCGCGCTGCTGCTCTGCGTCGGCCTGGTGCTGG
This sequence comes from Streptomyces hawaiiensis, assembly GCF_004803895.1. NCBI lineage: Bacteria > Bacillati > Actinomycetota > Actinomycetes > Kitasatosporales > Streptomycetaceae > Streptomyces > Streptomyces hawaiiensis. The sequence continues at coordinate 2,697,438 of NZ_CP021978.1, forward strand.
TCTTCAACGTCACCGACTACATGCTGCTGTCGTACATGCCGAGCTACCTGACCGGTCAGCTCCACTACGACGAGACGCACGGCCTGCTCGTCGTCCTCGGCGTGATGGCCGTGATGATGATCGCCCAGCCGTTCGCCGGCGCGCTGACCGACCGCGTCGGCCGGCGCCCCGTGATCGCCACCGGCTGCGCGGGCTTCCTGCTGCTCTCCGTCCCGGCCCTGCTGCTGATCCGCCAGGGCAGCCTGCTCGCGGTCGCGCTCGGCATGGGCGCCCTCGGCCTGCTGCTGGTCTGCTTCACGGCGTCGATGCCCTCGGCGCTGCCGGCGCTGTTCCCGACGAAGGTCCGCTACGGCTCGCTGTCGATCGGCTTCAACGTCTCGGTGTCCCTGTTCGGCGGCACGACCCCGCTGGTGGTGACGGCCCTGATCGGCGCCACCGGGAACATGATGATGCCCGCGTACTACATGATGGCCGCGGCCGTGATCGGCGGTTTCGCGGTGTGGCGCATGGCGGAGTCGGCGGGGCGCCCGCTGCCCGGCTCGGCGCCCTCGGTGGCGGGTCGACACGCCGGGTGAAATCCCGCTGACAGCGGCCCGCGCACCAACTATCTTCGTCAGCGCCAGTAGTTAGGAATGCTAACTATGCTGACGAAAGGTAGAGGCGCATGAGCGAGTCGCACGTCTGGGACGAGGTCGACGCCTACTTCACCGCCCACCTCGCCCCGGACGACGAAGCCCTGGCGGCCGCCCTGCGGGACAGCGACGCCGCCGGGCTTCCGCACATCAACGTCGCCGGGAACCAGGGCAAGCTCCTCCAGCTCCTCGCTCAGATCCAGGGCGCCCGCCACATCCTGGAGATCGGCACGCTCGGCGGCTACAGCACCATCTGGCTGGGCCGCGCCCTGCCCGCCGACGGGCGGCTGGTCTCCCTGGAGTACGACCCCCGGCATGCCGAGGTCGCCCTCCGCAACATCGCCCGCGCCGGCCTGGACAAGCTGGTCGAGGTGCGGGTCGGCCCGGCCCTGGAGTCGCTGCCCGAGCTGGCGGACGAGAACCCGCCCCCGTTCGACCTGGTCTTCATCGACGCCGACAAGGCCAACAACCCGCACTACGTGGAGTGGGCGATCAAGCTCACCAGCACCGGCAGCCTGATCGTCCTCGACAACGTCGTACGGGGCGGCCGGGTCGTCGACGCGGACAGCACCGCCCCGGACGTAACGGGCACCCGCACCGCGATCGAGCTGATCGCCGGCCATCCGAGGCTGAGCGGCACCGCGATCCAGACGGTGGGCATGAAGGGCTACGACGGATTCGCGCTGGCCCGCGTGCTGGCGTGAGGCCCCGGGGTCAGACCTCGTGATAGAAGCCGACGTTGACGCTGCGCGGGGCGGTGCGGTCCTGGACGATGATCTCGCCGCTGCCGCCTCTGGGCAGCGGGACGGTGCCGCCGTAGGTGAGCGGCTGGGCGTACTCCCCCATCGTCAGCCGTACTTCGGAGGACGGGTCGGGCTGGGAGCCGCGCAGCCAGGTGACCTGCCAGGTTCCCTCCGGCCCGCACAGGAACTCCAGATGGACGCGGGAGACGAACAGCCAGTCGTCCGGCGTGCTCAGCCGGCACACCGACTTGTCGCGGCCCACCCGCAGCACCGCGCCCGGCTCGCTGGGCGCTTCGGCCATGAGCATGCCGGCCGTGGCGCCCGCCTCCGCCTCCGCGACGGTGGCCATGGTGAGTTCGAGCACGTGCGCTCCTCCTGAGACGTCCTGGTGGGGCTGCCAGTGCGACTTGAGCCCGCCGCATGATAAAACGCCCGGCCACGCGGTGTCCGGCACAATGGCCTCATGACCGAGCGAAAGCCACCAGGCGTCGACTTCGAGTCCTGGGTCGACAAGCAGATCCGTGACGCGGAGGCGCGCGGGGAGTTCGACCGGCTGCCCGGGGCGGGTGAACCGCTCCCGCCCGAGGTCGAGAGCACCTACGACGAACTGTGGTGGGTCAAGCGGAAGTTGGCCCGCGAGGGCTTCTCCGTCCTCCCACCGGCGCTGGCGCTGCGCAAGGAGGCGGAGGACGCGCTGGAGGCCGCGCTCGCGGCCCCCTCGGAGCGGATCGTCCGGAAGATCATCGACGAGATCAATCCCAAGATCCGCGAGATGATGTTCAAGCCGCCGCCCGGCCCCCCGCTGGGAAAGAAGCCGTACGACGTCGAGGACGTCGTACGGCAGTGGCGGGAGCGCCGGGCGGACCGGTGACCGGGGGATTCGCCCCGGCTCACACGTGCAGCAGCCGTTCGGCCAGCTCGCGGTAGTCCTTCAGGGCCAGCCGGAGCTGCTCGGTGTCGGCGGACGAGACGGACCTGCCCTCGCCGCCCTCGACGGACTGCCAGGAGTGGCGCAGGGTGCGACGGCGCTGCGTCACGGCCTCGGTGAAGCGGGCCGCGATCTCCTCCAGCACGTGGTCGGCCTCCTCGACGGAGGCCCGGGGCCCGTCGACGAACCCGGCGACGGCGTGCTGCAACCGCGAGCCGAGCTTGTCGGACTCGTCGTGGGCGAGGAGGTGGGACCGGTCCTTGGCGGAGCCGGCCTTGCCGGGGCCGGTGCCGTGGTCGCCGCCGCGGAGGGCATCGGTTCCGTGGTCTCCGCCGCGGAGGGCATCGGTTCCGTCCCGGTCCGTGCCGTGGCGGCCGGTGCCGGGTACGTCGGTGCCGTGCGTGACGCCGCGGTCCGTTTCCGGGTCACGGCCTGTGCCGCGGTCCGCTTCCAGGCCCTGGGCCGTGTCGTGGTCCGTGCCCGGTGCGGTCGGGCGGCGGCCGGTGCCCAGGGCGCTTTCGCCGCGGGCGTCCGGGGCGGCCGGCGTGTGGTCGCCGGGCGGTCGGGTCATGTCGGTCATTGCCTCAACTCTCCTTCGCCTGACGTCGGTTGATCGCCCACGGCGTGTGCCCGCCGCGGGCCGGAGCCTTGCGGCCGCCGTTCAGTCCGGCACGGTGGTGTCCGTCGTGCCGTCCCTCCTCGTGGCGTGCGCCCGTGTGGCCGCCGTTGTGGCGGGCCGGCTTCACCAGCTCCTCGAACAGGGCGCGGGCCGCCACCATGGCCTCACGCATGTCTTCCGTACCCTGGCCGCCGTCACGGGCGTCCTCCGCGCGCAGATGCGCCGCGCGGTGCACGCGCCGGTAGCCGTCCACGTGGTGGGCGTGGTGCACGGACAGCGCGGCCAGCTGTTCCTCGTACTGCCCGCCGTCCGGGAAGCCCCGGGCACCGGCCAGCTCGGAGAGCAGCCGGTCCGCCTCGGCGACAGCCTCGCGAGGCGAGTCGACGAACCGCTCCTGGGCGGCCGTCCAGCGCGCCTCGTACTGCTCGCGCTGCGCCGGCTCCAGCGACCGCTCGCGCAGGTCGCCGTGGCGCTGCACGCGCTCGGTCAGCTCGCGCTCGGCCGCTTTGGCGTCACCGTCGTGCCGGGCCACGGCCCGGTCGTACTCGGGTCCGAAGCGGCGCTTCAGGCTCGGGCCGCGCCGAGGCCCGCGGGCGCGCAGGGTCATGACGGCCGCGATGATGACGACGACCGCCGCGATCACGATCAGAGCAATGATCAGGCCAGTGGACATGAATGCCTTCCGGGTTCTCGGGCCCAACCGGCTCTCCTCGCGAGCCGGTTCGCCCGTCGGGTAGCCCCAAAGCCCGTCCCCAAACGGCGCCCGGGCGCAACCGGGGCGCGCACACGGGGCCGGGACTATTCGGTTGCGTGTCCGGTGGGGCGCCTGTGAACAATGCGGTTCATGACCTGGACCGTGACCCCGGAACCGTACGACTCCCCGGTCGCCGCCGCTCTGTGGCGGGCGTACTACACCGAGGTCAGCGACCGCTGGTACCTGCTGCACGAGGGGCGCCGGACCGACCCGGCCGAGCTGGAGCGGGAGATCGCCGCCCGGCCGGGTGCCGACCTCGCCCCGCCGGGCGGGCGGCTGCTCGTCGCCCGGTACGGCGGCGAGCCGGCCGGCAGCGCGGGCGTACGGCAACTGGACGGCACCACCGCCGAACTCACACGGGTGTTCCTGCACCCGTCGATGCGCGGCAGGGGCGGCGCCCCGCTCCTGGTCAGGGCGGCCGAGGACGCCGCACGCGCGCTCGGCGCCGCCCGGATCATCCTCGACACCCGCGGCGATCTCGTCGAGGCCCGCGGCCTCTACGCCCGCCTCGGCTACCGGGAGACCGGACCCCACAACGACAACCCGTACGCGGAGCACTGGTTCAGCAAGGACCTGGCCTGAACCTCAGACCCGCTCCTGCGTGGGGCGCGCGCTGTACGGCCGCTCGCGCCGGGATCCGCACAGTTCGCCGTTCAGCTCCCGCACGAGCCGCTCCAGGTCGGTCGGCCGGTCCGGCCCCCACCAGTCGCCGAGCAGCTCGGCGAGGGACTCCTCGCGGGCCTCGGCCAGCCGGCCGGCGACCTCGCGTCCCTGGTCGGTCAGGACCATGTCGACGCCCCGGCGCACGGCGAGGCGGCGCACCTCGGCCTGCCGGGCGGCTTCCATGATCACGGTCAGGGGCACGGGCATGACGTCGGCCAGCACGCCCGGCTCCACGGAGCCGTAGCGCCGCATCCGCAGCAGCAGCCAGCTCGTCGCGGGCAGCAGGTCGTAGCCCGCCCGGGCGGTGATCTTCCGGTAGATCTCGCGCCGCCCCGCGCGGGTGCCCAGCACCGACAGCGCGCGGCACACCTCGTCGTACGAGGACCGCTCGACGGGGTTGCTGGCCAGGGTCTCGGTGACGTCGGGCGCGGTGACCGAGCCGCGCAGCCGGTCCTCCTTCAGGAACCAGGCCAGCACGAAGCCGAGGAGCGCGACGGGGGCCGCGTACAGGAAGACGTCCGTGATGGAGACGGCGTAGGCGTGCAGGGCCGGTGGGCGCAGGCCGGGCGGCAGGGCGGCGATGCCGCGCGGGTCGGCCTCCAGCGTGCCCACGGAGACGCCGGGCGGGAGTTGTGCGCCCCGGAAGGCGTCGGTGAGCTGGTCGCCGAGCCGGCCGGCGAAGACCGTGCCGAAGACGGCGACTCCGAACGAGGCGCCGATGGAGCGGAAGAAGGTCGCGCCGGAGGTGGCCACGCCCAGATCCTCGTAGGGGACGGCGTTCTGCACGATGAGCACGAGGACCTGCATCACCAGGCCGAGACCGAGCCCGAAGACGAAGAAGAAGCCGCTCAGCTCGGCGGTGGAGCTGTGCTCGTCGAGCTGGTGGAGCAGGAGCAGCCCGAGTGTGGTGACGCCGGTGCCGGCGATCGGGAACACCTTCCAGCGGCCTGTGCGGCTGACGATCTGCCCGGAGGCGGTCGAGGCCAGCAGCAGGCCCAGCACCATCGGCAGCATGTGCACGCCGGACATGGTCGGGCTGATGCCCTGCACGACCTGGAGGAACGTCGGCAGGTAGGTCATGGCGCCGAACATGGCGAACCCGACGACGAAACTGATCACGGCGGCGAGCGTGAAGGTCCGCACGCGGAACAGCTTGAGCGGCAGCACGGGTTCGGCGGCCCGCCGCTCGACGGCCACGAAGGCGACGGCGAGGACGACGCCCAGGACCGCGAGGCCGACGATCTGCCAGGACCCCCATGCCCAGGTCGTGCCGCCGAGCGAGGCGACCAGCACCAGGCAGGTGGCGACGGCGGCGATGAGGAGGGTGCCGAGGTAGTCGATGACGTGCCGTTGCGCCTTGCGCGGGAGGTGCAGGACGGTCGCGATCACCGCGAGCGCCACGACGCCGACGGGCAGGTTGACGTAGAACACCCAACGCCAGCTCAGATGCTGGGTGAACAGACCGCCGAGCAGCGGTCCGAGCACGCTGGTCGCGCCGAAGACGGCGCCGAACAGCCCCTGGTAGCGGCCGCGTTCACGAGGGGGGACCAGATCGCCGACGATTGCCATCGACAGCACGATCAGCCCGCCGCCGCCGAGGCCCTGCAGGGCCCGGAACGCGATCAGCTGAGCCATGTCCTGCGCGGCGCCGCACAGCGCGGACCCGATCAGGAAGATCACGATCGCCGTCTGGAACAGCCTCTTGCGCCCGTACTGGTCGCCGAGCTTGCCCCACAGGGGGGTGGCGGCGGTCGCGGCCAGCAGGTACGCGGTGACCACCCAGGACAGGTGATCCAGACCGCCGAGATCGCTGACGATCGTGGGCAGCGCGGTCGACACGATGGTCTGGTCGAGCGCGGCGAGCAGCATGCCGAGAAGCAGGGCGCCGATGGAGACCAGGACGTTCCCCGGTACCTGCTCCCGGGGGTCCGCGCCCTGGGGCTTCAGTGTGGTGGCGTTCCCGTCCCCGGCCATGAGACCTCCCGAGTCACCTGTGACATTTTCCATCGTGACCGCTGTGACCCGTTATGGCCCGCCGGGCCCTTTTGGAAGCCGTGGTTCCGGGGGCTCGTCGAACGCACTGTGGAGGAGATCTGGATAATCTCTGGAGTTCGCGAGGGGAGGGAGGAACGCGTGGAACCGCCGAACGGCCACCCGTGCCCGGAGTGCGGCGCACCCAGACAGCGGGACAACACCCCCGCCTGCGCCTGCACCCACCGCGCCTCCGAGGCCCTCCGCGACGCCCGTACGGCCCAGGCGGCGGCAGCGGAGGACTTCGACCCGCTGCGGATCCGCCCGTACGTGGAGATCGACGGCGGGCCCTCCGGGGCGGACGCCGACGAGGGGCAGCCTTCCTCACCGGCCGCGGCGACGTCGCCCCCGTGCCCGGGGGAACCGGTGAGGGCATCCGAGGCCGCCCCGGCCACGCCGTCCCCCTCCGTCCCCCCGGCCGACTCCGCCGAGGCCACCCCGTACGCTTCCCGCACGGCCGCCGCGGCCACGCCCTCGCAGACACGCCCCGGCGTCCCGGGGCCGCCCGGGGCCGACGCCGCAGGCCGCGCGCAGCAGCCCCCCGAGGTCTCGCTGCCGGAGCACCCGCACGCCGAGGACCCCGGGCCCACGCCCCGAGGCACACCGGCCACCAGCGCTACGCCCCCACACCGGAACGCCCCACAGTCACCCACGGGCACCCCCCGACTGCCTGAAGCACCGCACACCCAGCCCCCCGGGCCCACGGCCCAAGGCACACCGGACTCAGCCGCAGCGGACATCAGCGCCACGGCCCCGCACCAGGGCAACCCGCAGACCCCCGCAGGCACCCCCCGGCAGCCCGGCACCGGCCCCGCGAAGGCCCCACAGGGCCAAGGGCCCGCAGCCGACAGCACGACGGGCCGGGCCTCGGCCGCCGGCACCGGTGTCTCGCTCCCGCACGGCGCGGGCCCACGCCCCGGGAATGCCGCTCAGCCGCCCTCCCCCGCCGACGCCACCATGCCTCTGCGCCCCGTGGACCCGGACGCGACCGCCGTACTGCCCGCCGCCCCCGCCACCTCGGTGATCCCGACCCCCCTGGCCCCTGCCGCGGCCGAGCCGAGCGTCACCGACCTGCGCCTGTTCGACGGCACGGTGGGGGCGGGTCGCGGCACGCCGGAAGCGGGCGAGGCCGGTGCGCGAAGGTCCGGACGACGGCGCCGGACCCTCCTGATCGCCGCCGCCGGTGCCTGTGTCGCCGTCGTCGCGGCGGCGGGGTACGCGAGCGGGTTGTTCTCCTACGAGAGCCCGTCCCGGGACACCGCCCTGCCGGACGACATCCGGGCGAGCGTGCCGGACGCCCCGCCGAGCAGCGCGGCGTCCACACCCCCGCAGGGCAGCGCCTCGTCGGCTCCCCCGGCCCCGGCCGCACCGCGGCCGTCGCCGTCCCGCACCGGGAGCCCGTCCGCCTCGCCGTCGCCGTCCGCGCCGAGCGCCTCGGCGAGCCCGTCGCAGTCGCCCTCCCCGTCGGCATCGCAGCCGTCCGCCACGGCGACCGGCCCCGGGCAGGCGGCCCCGGACAACGGCCGCCAGAAGGCCGGGCCCACCGTCCTGCGGCTCGGCGACCGCGGCCCGGAGGTCTCCGAACTCCAGCTCCGCCTGCGCCAGTTGTACCTGTACGACGACGACACCGACGGCACCTTCGACGACCGGCTCGAGGAGGCGGTCCGCACCTACCAGTGGTCACGCGGCATCCAGGTGGACGACCTCGGCGTCTACGACCGGGAGACCCGGGCGAAGCTGGAGTCGGAAACCCGGGAGCCGTGACCGGCCCTGCCGCCTTACGGTGACGCCGTGACTACTGACGTGATCGTTCTCAACGGCGGTTCGAGCTCGGGCAAGTCCGGGATCGTCCGGTGCCTGCAAGAGGTCCTGCCCGGCCCGTGGATGGCCTTCGGTGTCGACTCGTTCGTGGAGGCGCTGCCCGCGAAGTTGCGGGACTCCGACAGCGGCATCACTTTCACGGCCGACGGCGGCGTGAGCGTGGGCGCGGAGTTCCGGGCTCTGGAGGCGGCCTGGACCGAGGGCATCGCAGCCATGGCACGCGCCGGCGCCGGGATCATCGTCGACGAGGTCTTCCTCGGGGGCCCGGCGTCCCGGCAGCGGTGGGAGAAGGCGCTGTCCGGACTCGCCGTGCTGTGGGTCGGCGTCCGGTGTGACGGCGAGGTCGCCGCGGGCCGCGAGATCGCCCGGGGAGACCGGATCCGCGGCATGGCCGCGTCACAGGCCCGGAGCGTGCACGAGGGCCTGAGCTACGACGTAGAGGTGGACACGACACACACCGAGTCCCTGGAGTGCGCGCGCACCATCGCGGCCCGAGCGACACAGACACCCTCGCCCCAGAGGTGACGCCGCACATTGTCGACCCAGAGGTGACGCCACCCAAGCGACGCGCCCACTCTCGCCGCAAACGTGACGCGCACACCCCCGTCACGGACGTGACGCCGCGCACCCCCGCCGCCCCGATGAGCCGCGCGGCCCGGGTTCACCCGATGTGCAGGCGGATCGTCCCGTCCGCCGTGGGCTCCACGCGCACCTTCGTGAGGTCCTCCACCACCACGTCCGGGTCGTGAGAGGCGGCCCGGGGCCCGATTCCGACCACCGTCATCCCGGCGGCGCGCCCGGCCGCTATCCCGGCCCCGGAGTCCTCGAACACCACACAGTCCGCGGGGGCGATCCCCAGCTCGGCGGCGCCCTTCAGGAAGCCCTCGGGGTCGGGCTTGCTGGCGCCGACGGACTCCGCGGTCACCCGCACCTCGGGCTGTTCCAGACCGGCCGCGGCCATCCGCGCCGTCGAGAGCGGCACGTCGGCGGAGGTGACCAGCGCGTGCGGCAGCCCCCGCAGCGAGGCCAGGAACTCCGGCGCCCCGGGAATCGCCACGACCCCGTCCGTGTCGGCCGTCTCCTCGGCGAGCATCCGGGCGTTGTCGGCGTGGTTGTGCTCCATCGGCCGGTCGGGCAGCAGCAGCGCCATCGAGGCGTAGCCCTGCCGGCCGTGGACGACCTTCATGACCTCGTCCCCGTCGAGCCCGTGACGCTCGGCCCAGCGCCGCCAGACGCGTTCGACCGAGGCGTCCGAGTTGACGAGGGTGCCGTCCATGTCCAGCAGGAGGGCGCGGGCGGTGAGCACGGCGGTGGCCGTCATCGGCAGCTCCAAGGCTCGGGGCGCGTTCCAGCGCGGGAGAGGGGCGGACGACGGATCGCGACCGGCACGCCCCGGAAGACAAGGCGGCCCCGCCCGCCGGTCAGGGAAAACGGGCGGAGGCCACTTTGTTCCTCCACGGTACAAAACAATCCCCGCTTCGCGCCAGGCCCCCCGCCGGACGTTCATCCACTGTTCAGCTCACCGGCTCAACCGGTCACGGCCTCCCACAGGCTCCACACCCCGAGCGCCAGCATGACCAGCGCCGCGATCTGCGTGATCAGCCGCAGCGGCACCTTCTTCATCAGCGCCTTGCCGCCGACGATGCCGAGCCCGGCCACGGCCCACAGCGCGAGCACCGCGCCCAGGCCGACGGAGAGCGGGTCGTCGTAGCGGGCGGCCAGGTTCGCGGTCATGATCTGGGTCAGATCACCGAACTCGGCGACCAGGATGAGCATGAATCCGGCGCCCGAGACCTTCCAGAAGGACTGGTTCTCCGGCCGGCGGACCTCCTCCTCGTCCTCGCCCTTCTTCAGCAGCAGCACCGCGGCCCCGCCCAGGAAGAGCACGCCCGTGAGGGCCTGCACGATCTGCTGCGGCAGCAGCGTCAGCACACTGCCGGCCGCGACGGCGAGCGCGACATGCAGCGCGAAGGCGGCGGCGACACCGGCGAAGACGTAGGAGGCGCGGTAGCGGGTGCCGAGGACGAGGCCGGCGAGGGCGGTCTTGTCCGGCAGTTCGGCGAGGAAGACGACACCGAAGACGACGGCCGTCACGGTCAGGCTGATCAAGGGTTCCTCAATCGGTCGGGGCTGCCCCACCGAGAGTGCTGGACCTTCGCACACGACACCTCGGCACGGCAGCACACTCGGTACCCGTACCGGGGGGCACGGGTGTGCACTGCTTGCCGAAGGTCTCGCTGGCAGGTCCGGGAAAGGACCGGCCTCCGGGCGCCGGCTCAGGCGGGCTGAGCAGTATGTCGACGGTCCGGCGAAGAGCTACTCCCCTTCTGCGCCGTCCATGGTACGCGACGCCTCTGGCGTGAAAACTTTCCGCCTAAACCTTGTCATGTCATGCACCCGTCACTAACTTCTCACCGGGCGCACACCTGTGCGCAACACGGCACCGCGAGCATTCCCCTCGCTCGCAAGCCAACACCCCCCTCTGCCCAGGGAGTTCGCATGCCCAGGTTCTACGCGCGTCGACGGCTGACCATGGCCGCGGCGGCCACCGCGCTCATATCCGCCGTGTCCCTCTTCAACGCCCCCACGGCCTCCGCCGCCCTCCCCACCCCCGTGAGCGCAGCCACCGCCCGCACCTACCTCGCCTCGCTCACCGTGGCGACCGAGGACCGCACCGGCTACAACCGCGACCTCTTCCCGCACTGGATCACCCAGTCCGGCGCCTGCAACACCCGCGAGGTCGTCCTCAAGCGCGACGGCTCGAACGTCCAGCAGAACTCCTCCTGCGCCGCCACCAGCGGCAGCTGGTACTCCGTCTACGACGGCGCGACCTGGTCCGCCGCCTCCGACGTCGACATCGACCACCTGATCCCGCTGGCCGAGGCCTGGGACTCCGGCGCCGACTCCTGGACGACGTCCCGCCGCCAGTCGTTCGCCAACGACCTGACCCGCCCGCAGCTCATCGCGGTCACCGACAACGTCAACCAGGCCAAGGGCGACCAGGACCCGGCCACCTGGATGCCCTCCCGGACGGCGTACCGCTGCACCTACGTCCGCGCCTGGGTCCAGGTGAAGTACTACTACGGCCTCTCGGTCGACTCGGCCGAGAAGTCCGCGCTGCAGAACTACCTGGCGAGCTGCTGACACGCTGATTCGTGTCGGGACCTCCCCGCTGACCTCCGTCGTTCCGTACCGTACGGGTCGACGGAGAGGGGAACGACATGAGCGCACTGCGCCTCGGACCGCTGCTGAGGTACACCGACGGCTCGTCCGCGACCGTGTGGGTCGAGACGAGCCGTCCGTGCACCGCCGAGGTGCGCTGCGCCGACGGCGCCGGCGGCACGGCCCACAGCTTCCAGATCGCGGGCCACCACTACGCGCTGGTCCCGGTGACCGGCCTCACGGCCGGTACTTCCACGACGTACGAGGTGCTGCTCGACGACACCCGGGTGTGGCCGCTGCCGGGATCCCCCTTCCCGCCCTCGGCGATCCACGCGCCGGGCCCCGAGGGCGACCTCAACGTCGCCTTCGGCTCCTGCCGTTGGGCCTCCCCGCCGGCGGGCGGGGACGACCCCGTCGGCCCGGACGCCCTGGACGCCCTCGCCACCCGCCTCGCGGCCGACCCCGAGGGCGAGCGGCCGCACGTCCTGCTGCTGCTCGGCGACCAGGTGTACGCCGACGAGACCTCCGACGACACGCAGCGCTGGCTGGCGGGCCGCCGCGACCTGAAGGAAGCACCGGGCAGCGGGGTCGCCGACTACGAGGAGTACACGCACCTCTACTACGAGTCGTGGCTCGACCCGCGCATCCGCTGGCTGCTGTCCACCGTGCCCAGTTTCATGATCTTCGACGACCACGACGTCATCGACGACTGGAACACCTCCGCCGCCTGGCTCGCCGACATGCGCTCCACCGGCTGGTGGCGGGAGCGGCTGCTGAGCGGCCTGATGTCGTACTGGGTCCACCAGCACCTCGGCAACCTCTCCCTGGAGGAGCTCGCGGCCGACCCGGTGTACGAGGCGGTCCGCGAGGCCCCCGACGGGACCGACGTGCTGCGCGCCTTCGCCGCCCGGGCCGACGCCGACGCGACCACGGTCCGCTGGAGCTACCGGCGCGACTTCGGGCGGGTCCGCCTGGTGATGGTGGACAGCCGGGCCGCCCGGGTCCTCGCCGAGGACGAGCGCGCGATGCTCGACCCGGGCGAGGACGCCTGGCTGCGCGAGCAGGTGCGGGACACGCCCGAGGCCTACGACCACCTCCTCATCGGCACCTCACTGCCCTGGCTGCTGCCGCATCTGGTGCACGACGCCGAGGGGTGGAACGCGGCGCTGTGCGGCGGCGAACGGGGCGCCCGCTGGGCGCGGTTCGGGGAGAAGGTGCGGCGCGCCGCCGACCTGGAGCACTGGTCGGCGTTCCCCGAGTCCTTCGCGGGGCTGGCGGAGCTGATCGCCGAGGCGGGCTCGGGGCACCACGCGCCGGCGACGGTGTGCGTGCTGTCCGGGGATGTGCACCACGCCTACATCGCCGAGCCCTCGTGGCCCGGCCCGGGCCCGGACGCCCGGGTGGTGCAGCTCGTCTGCTCCCCCGTCCACAACTCGGTCCCGCTGTCGATGCGGCTGGCCTTCCGCATCGGCTGGAGCGCGATGGCACGGGGCATCGGCCGCGGCCTCGCCCGGCACGGCCGTCTCCCGCAGCCGCCGGTCAGCTGGCGCAAGACGGGCGGCCCCTGGTTCGGCAACCAGCTCATGACCCTGACCCTGCGTGGCCGCTCGGCCCGGCTGCGACTGGAGCACGCCAAGGCCCGCCAGGGCACGGGTCCGCTGCTGACGACCCTCCTGGACTCGGAGCTTGCCCCGTAAGCCAACCCTTCCGCCCGTTTGCTGCCGCTGTGTTCCGCGATGCCCCGTGATGGCAGTGAGGCATCCCACAGCGACCGTCAATCCTTCCCCACGAGCCTCGGTTACCGCTTTCGGCGACGCATCATGAAGCGGACCGTCCGCTTCCTGCCCGGCGGACCGCCGACACGCGCCCCACACGCCCGGGAGTTCCACCCTTGCTTGCGTCGCCCGAGGAAACCGAGGAATCCGTACCGGCCGAGGGCCCCGGACCGGCCGCGAGACCCGCGAGCTTCTCCGTCGCCCTGGTCGGCGCCGGACCGCGCGGCACCAGCGTCCTGGAACGCCTGTGCGCCTCCGCCCCGGAACTCCTTCCGCCCGGTGCCCGGCTGACGGTCCATGTGATCGACCCGGACCCGCCCGGCCCCGGCCGCGTCTGGCGCACCGCCCAGTCGCCCGAACTGCTGATGAACACCGTGGCCTGCCAGGTGACCCTGTTCACCGACGCCAGCGTGGACTGCTCGGGCCCGATCCGCCCGGGCCCGAGCCTGCACGAGTGGGCGGGCGGCGGGCTGGGCCCGGACGAGTACCCGACCCGCGCCGAGTACGGCCGCTACCTGGAGTGGGTGTTCGCCGAGGTCGTACGGCAAGCGCCACCGGCCGTACGGGTCGAGACGCACCGGGCACGCGCGGTACGGCTCGACGACACCCCCGGGGACCGCCAGGCCCTCACCCTCGACGACGGCCGCACCCTGACCGGCCTGTCCGCGGTGGTGCTGGCCCAGGGGCACCTGCCGAGAACCGTCGGCCCGGACCTGCTGCGGCCGGCGGTCCACGCCGCGCGGCACGGCCTGCGCCACGTCCCGCCCGCCAACCCGGCCGATGTCGATCTGGCCTCCATACCCGCGGGCGAGCCGGTCCTGCTGCGCGGCCTCGGCCTCAACTTCTTCGACCACACGGCCCTGCTGACGACCGGCCGGGGCGGCCGTTTCGTACGGGACGCCGGGGGGCTGCGCTATCTCCCCTCCGGCCGTGAGCCGCTGCTCTTCGCCGGTTCGCGGCGCGGCGTCCCGTACCAGGCTCGCGGCGACAACGCGAAGGGGGCGTACGGCCGGCACGTGCCGCTCGTCCTCACCCCCGAGGTGATCGCCGGGTTCCGCAAGCGCGCGGACTCCGGGGAGGCACCCGATTTCCTCGCGGAGATATGGCCGTTGGTGGCGAAGGAGGTGGAGACGGTCTACTACGGCACGCTGATCCGGCGGGCGGCGGCCTGCGCCGACCGGGAGCGGGGGTTCGCCGGGCGGGAGCGGGAGTTCACCGACCGCTTCCTCGCCGTCCCGCACGGTGACCCCCTGGAGGCGCCCCTGCTGGAGGAGTTCGGGGTGCCGGACGCCGAGCGCTGGTGCTGGGAGCGGATCTCCCACCCGTACGCCGGCCGGGACTTCGCGCATCCGGGCGAGTGGCGCGACTGGCTGCTGTCGTATCTGCGCGAGGACGCCGCCCAGGCCGCCCTGGGCAATGTGCGCGGCCCGCTGAAGGCGGCCCTGGACGTGCTGCGTGACCTGCGCAACGAACTCCGGCTGATCGTGGACCACGGCGGCCTCGCCGGCGCCTCCCGCCGGGACCACCTGGACCGCTGGTACACCCCGCTCAACGCGTTCCTGTCCATCGGCCCGCCGCGGCGCCGCATCGAGGAACTCGCGGCCCTGATGGAGGCCGGGGTGGTGCGGGTGCTCGGCCCACGGCTGCGGGTGACGGACGAGGACGGGGCCTGGGCGGCGCACTCACCCGACGTGCCGGGATCGGCCGTCCGTGTGAGAACCCTCATCGAGGCCCGCCTGCCGGAACCGGACCTGCGGCACACCGCCGACGACCTTCTCGCCGGCCTGCTGCGCAGCGGGCGGTGCCGCCCGCACACGGTCGACGATTACGAGACAGGCGGGTTGGACGTCACACCCTGCCCCTATCGCCTGATGGACCGTCAAGGAGTTGCACACACAAGGCGGTTCGCGTTCGGCGTGCCGACAGAAGGCGTGCACTGGGTGACCGCCGCGGGGGCTCGCCCAGGGGTGGATTCGGTCACTCTTTCGGACGCGGATGCGGTGGCGAGAGCCGTTCTACGTGCGGCTGGGCCGGAAACTGAGCCTCAACGGGAGGCAAAGCAGTGGCCAAATGTTGAACTTGCAAGCATCAATTAGGCGCACCTAACGTGGGTTACTCCGCGGTATCCGTCCCCGACCGGCCTCCCCAGGGCCGGCCAACCGAAGGAGAGACCCCCCACATGACCGCTCGCCTCAACGGCGCGCAGCCGTACGCGCTCGGACTGTTCCGGATCGTCACCGGCCTGCTCTTCGCCTGCCACGGCGCCGTCGCGCTCTTCGGCGTCCTCGGAGGCGTGGACGGCAAGGGCGGCACCGCCGCGACCGGCGCCTGGCCGAACTGGTACGCGGCCGTCATCGAGCTCGTCGGCGGCACCCTGGTGCTGCTGGGCCTCGGCACCCGCATCGCGGCGTTCATCTCCTCCGGCGCGATGGCGTACGCGTACTTCAAGGTTCACCAGCCCCAGGCCCTGTGGCCGATCGAGAACAACGGCGAGGGCGCTGCCATGTACTGCTGGGCCATGTTCCTGCTGATCTTCACGGGCTCCGGCGCGTTCGGCCTGGACCGGCTGCTGGACAAGCGCACCTCCACGCAGGAGCAGCGCTCCGCGGACCAGACACCGGTGGCCGCCTGAGCCGCCCGGTCCCTCGGACACGCAGCGGCGCCTTCCCTCCGGGGGAGGCGCCGTTCTGTCTGTTCCGGTCCGCGATCAGGGCGGGGGCGAAGCACGCGCACATATGGCGACACCGCAGGACGAGTCATGACGAGGTGAACAGTCCGCACCGAACGTATGAGCCCCCCGTGAACCGCCCGTCACACCCCAGGCGTACGCTCTAGGGCTGTCATGGCCACTCCTGCCGCTCCCCCCGCGCCATCGCGGCACGGTCTGGCCCACGGGGGAGTCACGGGGAGTTGCGGTGCTGGAGCAAGTGGGGCTGCCGATCGGCAGTCCGTGGATCTACGCGATGGTGGCCTTGTCCGTCCTGCTCGACGTGTTCCTGCCGGTGCTGCCCAGCGGCGTCCTGGTGATCACGGCGGCCACGGCGGCGGCAGCGGGTACGGCGGCCGACGTGCCCGACATCCTCGCCCTGACCCTCTGCGCGGCCACCGCCTCCGTCCTGGGCGACCTGGTGGCCTACCGCCTCGCCTGGCGCGGCGGCGCCCGCCTGGACCGGGCGATCTCCCGCTCCCGGCGCCTGACCACCGCCCAGGAGCGTCTCGGCACGGCCCTCGCCCGGGGCGGCGGCGCCCTCGTCGTCCTCGCCCGTTTCGCTCCCGCCGGCCGCTCGCTGGTCTCCCTCGGCGCGGGCGCCGCCCACCACCGCGCCCGCGACTTCCTGCCCTGGTCGGCCCTGGCCGGTCTCACCTGGGCCACGTACAGCGTCGCCCTCGGCTACTTCGGCGCCCACCTGCTGGGCGCGAGCTGGCTGGCGACGGCGGTGTCGGTGGGGGCGCTGTTCGGCGCCGGGGCGGGGGCGGCGTATCTGATGCGGCGCGAGCCGCGGACGTCGTAGACCGGCTCCGGCTCACCACCACGACCACCAAGACCTGGAAGCGGCTGAGACATTGACCACCACGACGTCGCGGAAAGCCTCTCGAACAAGACGGATCGCGCTCGCCGCGAGGCGGCACCCTCGGGCGATGCTGTGGGCCGCGGCAGGTGTGATCACTCTCGGATTCCTCGTCGCGCTCCAGATCGCCGCGCACCACCTCGGCATACCGGGGCCGATCACCACGCAGGCACGTGAGGTGATCCACGCCCCGAAGTCGGGGTTCCTGCTGTACGCCAGCCTGGCGCTGACGATGGTGGTGCTCACCTGGCGGCAACGGCTCATCGCCCTGGGCACCGCGACGGGCATCGACCTCGTCCTCCTGCTGGTGCGGTGGGCGACCGGCGCCCACCCCACCGAAGGCCACCCGTTCGGCAACGGCGCACTGTGGGTGATCCTGGGCGTCGGGGTCTTCGCCCTCACGCGCCGCACGGGTCCTGAACGCGTCCTGATGCTGAAGGGCGTCGGGCTCGGCCTGCTGCTGGTGACCGGCCGCAAGACCGGGGACACCTGGCTGCTGATCACGTCGCAGACCCGCCCGGCCGTACTCGACCCGTACGTCGCCATGGCCGATCACGCGCTGGGCAACCCGTCGTGGCTGGCGGGCCGGCTCCTCAGGGCTAGCGGCCCGGTCGGCGAGCACGCCCTCGACTACGTCTACGCCCAGCTCGCGGTGGCCGCGGTCTGTGTGGCGCTGTACCAGCTGCGCGACGTGGCGGCCGAGCAGCGCTTCCCGCGCCACCACCTGGTGCGCACCTTCCTGCTGATCGGCCTGCTCGGACCGGCCATCTACATGATCTACCCCGTGGTCGGGCCGATCTTCGCCTACGGCCCCGACGGCGGGCACTGGGCAGC
Source organism: Streptomyces hawaiiensis (assembly GCF_004803895.1). NCBI lineage: Bacteria > Bacillati > Actinomycetota > Actinomycetes > Kitasatosporales > Streptomycetaceae > Streptomyces > Streptomyces hawaiiensis. The sequence goes on from NZ_CP021978.1 coordinate 2,714,969, forward strand.
CGCGAACCTGTGGCCGAACACCCTGCCGCCGATCACCACCCCGTACGCGATGCCGTTCGACGAGATCACCCCGCGCAACTGCATGCCCAGCCTGCACACGGCGTGGGCCACCACGATCTTCATCCACTCCCGCAAGGGACCGCGCGCTCTGCGTCTCGCCGGCACGTTCTGGCTGATCGCCACCCTCGCCGCGACACTGGGCTTCGGCTGGCACTACGGCGTGGACCTCGTCGCCGGAGTGGTCTTCGCGTACACGGTCGAGGCGGCGCTGCGCACGTACGACCGCGGCTGGGACCGGGCGGGAGTCCGGCTGATCGCCTACGGGACGGCCGTCTTCGCGGTGCTGCTCGCGTCCTACCGCTTCGTCCCGATGGAGATGGCCGCCTACCCGTGGCTCTCCGGCCCCCTCCTGCTGCTGGCGATGGCCTCGGTGGTCCACGGCTACCTGCGGACCACCAGGCTGTGGGTAGCGAAGGCCACTCCCGCGCCGCAACCCGGACCGCGGCCCGAACTGGCGGTCTGAGCCCCCGGGGCCGGCCTAGCCGGCCTTCCGGGCCCCGGCCCCGCGGACCTCCAGCCCCTCCAGCAACTCGGCCGTGGCCTGCGCGACGGCCTCCACGGCGCGGTCGAACACCTCCTGGTTGTGAGCGGCGGGGGCGCGGAATCCCGAAATCTTCCGCACGTACTGCAGGGCGGCAGCGCGCACGTCGGCCTCGGTGGCCTCTTCGGGCATCGCGGGCGGACGCAGCGTCTTGATACTCCGGCACATGCCCCCAGTCTCACCCTTCGGGCCCCCGTACGACAGCGACGCTGCCATGATCGCTCCGAGGCGGCCACCATCCCGGGGCCGACCGACGAGAGGAACTCCTCGTGACGAACGAACTCACCGTGGCCGTCCTGGGCCCCGGCGGCGTGGGCGGCCTGCTCGCCGCCCTGCTCTCGCGCACCGGCCACCGCGTGATCTGCCTGTCCGGCGAGCGGACCGCCGAGGCCCTGCGCACCGACGGCATCCAGGTCCGCAGCGCCCGCTTCGGCGACTTCACGGCCCGCGTCGAGGCGGACACCGAGCTGCGGGAACCGGTCGACGCGTGCCTGGTCACCGTCAAGGGCACCGCCCTCGACGCCGCCCTCGCGCGCGTCCCCGCCCGGGTGCTGTCCGACGGCCTTCTCGTGCCGTTCCTGAACGGCGTCGAACACCCCGCGGCCCTGCGCGCCCGCCACCGGCCCGACCGCGTGGCCCCCGCCGTGATCCGCGTCGAGTCCACCCGTGTCGCGCCGGGCGTCATCGAACACGGCAGCCCCTTCGCGGAGATCGACCTGACCGGTACGGACGTGCCCCGGCCGCGCCTCGACGCCCTCGCCGAGGCCTTCACCGCCGCCGGTCCGGCCACCCGCGTACTGGAGGACGAGACGGCGGCCCTGTGGGCGAAGATGTCGTTCCTGGCACCGTTCGCCTTGCTGACCACGCTCTACGGCCTCCCCCTCGGAGACGTCCGCACCCGCCACCGCGACGAGCTGACCGCCCTGGTGGAGGAGACCGCCGCGATCAGCCGCGCGTGCGGCGGCCCGGCGGACCCCGCCCAGGCCCTCGCCCGCTACGACGCCTTCCCGCCGTCGACGAAATCGTCGATGCAGCGCGACGCCGAGGCCGGGCGGCCCCTCGAACTGGACGCCATCGGCGGCGCGTTGCTCCGCGCGGCCGAGCGCCACGGTGTACCGGCTCCGGTGGCGGCACGGGTGGTGAGCGAGGTACACACGTTCGCATGAACCACAGGAAGGAACTCGCCTGCCAAATTCGAACAGGCGTATCATTGGGCCGTGGCTACGACCTATGACTTTCCGAGTGACCTCCTGGCCGGTCAGGAGGAACTCCATCAGGTCCGGGCCGAGCTGTCGGCCCTGCTGAAGCGGCTTCCCTGGTCGGTGGAGCCGCTGGACGGATTCAGTGACGACAACGGCTGGCGCAAGGTGGAACGCCCCGCCTCCCCCGGCTGGACCGCCGACGAACAGGCCGAGGTGGAGAAGCTCCGGCAGCGGGAGCACGAACTCGCGGTGTTCGTCAGCACCCACCGCTACTGGTCCGAACTCGCCGGGCCAGAGCGGGTGGCGGCCCGCTCGGGACTGAAGCACGCGCACGAGACTCCGCCGGAGGAGACCGGCGGAACCTCGTGACGCCCGCAGAGGTCAGCTCTCCTCGCCCGGCATCCCGTTCATCTCGCTGATCTCGGCCTCCTGGGCGGCGACGAAGCCGTCGGCCTCGGCCTTGGCCTCGGCCGTGGCCTTGGCGGGGCCGTAACGGCCCTTGCGGAGCCCGCTACCCGGGGCGGACGCATGTACGGGTCACCGCCGGATGTGCGACGGGTCGTACCCCCATCAGGTGAACCCGTTCAACCTTCTACAACCACGCGGCTCCCCCGGTGTGTCGTACACCCGCACCACCCGAATGATCCCGAGGGGGACCCATGAGCCAGCAGTACCCGCAGCAGCCGCACCAGCCCCACTTCCAGCAGCCCGGTTACGGCGCCCCGGCGCCCCAGCCGCCGAAGAAGCGCGGCGTGGGCAAGATCGCGGGCCTCGGCTGCGCGGGCATCCTCGCCCTCTTCGTCATCGCCGCCGTCGCCACGGGCGGCGGAGGCGACGACAGCAGCGACACCTCGAACAAGGACAAGGCCGTCGCCGCCGACGGCAAGCCCGGGGGTGACAGCCCCAAGAAGGCCGAGCCGGCCGACGAGAAGCCCCAAGCCGAGCGGTTCAGGAGCTGCGTCGCCAAGAACGGCACGGACACCGAGAAGGCCGCGGTCGAACACGTCACGAAGGTGACCGGCACCGACAAGCGCAACGACATCCTCGACGCGGCGGAGGTGTTCACCGACTTCAGCGGCGGTCTGATGGGCCCCCACCAAGGCGAGGGCAAACTCATCGCCTCCGCGTTCACCTCCTGCTACGAGTCCAAGAACGGCCTCGTCACGGTGTACGACAAGGACGGCGAACTCCTCGCCAACGCCAACTACTGACTCCTGCCGCCGCGGTGACGACAGGAGAGGCCCTCCAGGAACGTTCCTGGAGGGCCTCTGACCCGACACTCGGCGTTGTGGGCGCGGACGGTTTCGAACCGCCGACATCCTGCTTGTAAGGCAGGCGCTCTACCCCTGAGCTACGCACCCGGCTCCCGGGCACGCGCCCAGGACGAGTCGACAGCCTACCTTGCCCGGGGTGCGGTCCCGCAAACCCGTATCGCGGGACCGCGGGCGGCCGGGACCCGTACCTGGGGTTAACCCCCCTGTTGATCCGGGAGCGGCCCGGATCCCCCGGCGGGCCCCGGATCCATACGGTCGTAGAGCGCCCCAGAGCGCCCGTCGTCCGTCGTCCGTCGTCCGTCCAGGGGGAAACCGTCATGACCACACTCACCGCCTCTGCCCGCGCCGCCGCCCTCGCCGGCGCGGCCGTGGTGCTTGTCGCCGGTCTCAGCGCCTGCGGCGCGTCCGCCGGGGACGACACGGACCCCGACCACCGGTCCTTCGGCCTCCAGGGCCGCACCCTCACCGTCGACTCCGACGACTCGGCCCTCGAGATCGTCGCCTCCGACAAGAGCCGGGCGGGCAAGATCGAGGTCACCCGGTGGTTCCAGGGTTCGGTCGTCGTCGGCAAGGAGCCCAAGGTCACCTGGGCCATGCGGGACGACCGCCTGGTGCTGCGGCTGAAGTGCTCGGGCATCGTCGTCGACTGCTCGGCCAAGCACCGCATCGAGGTGCCCCGCGGTATCACCGTGAAGGTCGAGGACGGTGACGGCAGCGTCCGCGCCCGGGGCTTCCGGGACCCGTTGAACATCCGCACGGGCGACGGCTCCGTCCGCGTCAGCGACACCACCGGCCCCCTGGAGCTGCGCACCGGCGACGGGTCCATCCGCGTCACCGACACCAGCGGTCCGCTGCGGATGCGCACCGGCGACGGATCCATCCGGGCCGACGTCTCCTCCCGTACCGTCCGCACCCAGACCGGCGACGGCTCGGTCCGCCTCGAACTCGGTGTCGTACCGGACCGCGTGGAGTCCCGCAGCGGCGACGGCTCTGTGAACATCGCGCTGCCCCGAGCCACCTACCGCGTGACCACCGAGACCGGTGACGGCGGAGTCGATGTGTCGGTGCCCCGCGACGAGACCAGCTCCCATGTGGTGTCCGCCCACACCGGCGACGGCAAAGTGACGGTCCGAACAGCGAACTGACCGGCCCGTGTGTTCGTCCTCAACCGGTGGGAGAATGACACCGGGCAGGGTGGACCACAGCACGGGAGAGGGATGTGACGGCGACACCAGGACAGCCGGACCCGCCGTCGGTGCCGCGCGCACATCGCCCGCGTCGCCTCGTCCCCCACGCCCCCGGTCCGCTCCGGGACACGCTCATCCTGATCGGGCTCCCCCTGCTGGCCGCACTGGCCCTGCCCGCCGCCTTCGCCGGCGGGGGCACCCGGCGCTGGTTCGGCGGCCGGGCCGAGAACCAGCGGGCCGAGGCCCAGGCGGCGAAGGACGCCGCCGCGGCAGCCTTCTACGAGCTGGACACCGCCCAGCGGGACCTGCGGATTTCCATCGAGACGATCATCGCCGTCGACGATTCCCCCGCCGCCCGCCGCGCCGTCGAGGGCTTCGACGCCCTCGGCAGGCGTATCGACGAGGTCAGCCACCAGTACATCAACGCCGTCGACGCCCACGACCTCGACCGCGACGACCTGGAGGCCTCCGCCGCCTCCCGCGCCCGCAGCGAGCTGACCGCCGCCAAGGAGGAACTCGGCCGGGTCAAGCAGGAGCTCGACCGGTTCACCGACGGCCTCGGCCCCCTCCTCGGCAAGGCGGAAACCCAGCTGGCCCGTCTCGCCCCCGCGGTCGAACGCGCCCGCCAGGCCCTGCTCGCCGCCTCCAACGCCCTCGACTCCGTACGCGCGTCAGGTCTCACGGCTGACGACCTCGCCGCCCGGCTCGCCGCCCTCTCCCCGGAGCTCACCAAGCTGAACCAGGGCGCCGGGCAGCACGGCGTGCCGCAGACCCTGGAACGGGCCGAGCGGGTCACCCGCGAGGCCGAGGCGGTCCGCGTGGAGGCCGAGCGGCTGCCGGACCGCGCCGCCGAGATCGACCACCGGCTCGTCTCCCTGCGCACCCGCGCCCAGGCCCTCACCACCCGCTCCGAGCAGGTCGAACCGACCCTGAGCGAGCTGCGCCGCCGCTTCACCGTGGCCTGCTGGCAGGACCTGCAGCACGTCCCCGACGCCGCCGCCGAGAACATCCGCCAGGCCGAGACCAGACTGGCCGAGGCCCACACCGCCCGCGACGAACAGCGCTGGGCCGACGCGACGGCCCTGCTGTCGACCGTACGGGCCCTGCTGAACAGCACCGACGAGGCCGTCTCGGCCGCCGGGGACCGCCTGCACCGCCTGAACGCCGTGCAGAAGGACCCCCAGCAGGAGATCGACCGCACCCGCTTCGCCATCCGTGACGCCCAGCGCCTCGCCATGGCCGGCCGCAACACCCCCGACCCGCGCCACGCCCGCCCCCTGGACGACGCCGTCTCCCGCCTGGACCGTGCCGCCGCCGGCCTGGAGGGCCGCCACCCCGACTACTGGCACTTCCTCACGGAGACGGAAGCGGTCCGCCGCACCGTGGCCCACGTGGTCTCCGAGATCCGCGAGGAACGCGGCGCCGGCCATTGACCGTGCCGGTTAACCTGAGCGCATGCCTCGTTACGAGTACCGCTGCCGGACCTGCGGCGACACCTTCGAACTCAGCCGCCCCATGGCCGAGTCCTCCGACCCCGCGGCCTGCCCCTCGGGGCACGACGACACGGTGAAGCTCCTCTCCACGGTCGCGGTCGGCGGCTCGGCCTCCGCCCCGGCTCCGGCACCCCGCGCGGGCGGCGGCGGGGGCGGCTGCTGCGGGGGCGGCTGCTGCGGCTGACGCCCGTCCTCAGGAATCCTTCAGCTTCGGTTTCCTAGCGTGGCGGCATGACAGCCATCGCAGCGGACGCCGGACCGCAGTGGGTCAACGACCTGATGGACGCGCTGGGCGCGCCCGGTGCCGGGCTCGCCATCGCCCTGGAGAACCTGTTCCCGCCGCTGCCCAGCGAGGTGATCCTGCCTCTGGCCGGGTTCGCCGCGAGCAGCGGCCGGATGAGCCTGCTCGCCGTCCTGCTGTGGACGACGGCCGGCTCGGTGATCGGCGCGCTCGCGCTGTACGGAGTCGGCGCGCTGCTCGGCCGTGACCGGACGGTGGCGATCGCGGCCCGGCTACCGCTGGTGAAGGTCTCGGACATCGAGAAGACCGAGGCGTGGTTCCTCAGGCATGGCACCAAGGCCGTGTTCTTCGGCCGGATGATCCCGATCTTCCGCAGCCTGATCTCCGTGCCGGCGGGCGTCGAGCGCATGCGCCTGCCGGTGTTCCTGGGGCTGACCACCCTGGGCAGCGCGATCTGGAACACGGCGTTCGTGCTCGCGGGCTACTTCCTCGGTGCGAACTGGCACCAGGTGAGCGCCATCGTCTCCGCCTACTCCAAGGTGGTCCTCGCCCTGGCGGCGCTCGCGGTGCTGGTGTTCACAGCCCTACGGCTGCTGCGACGCCCCGAAGGGGCGCGCCCCAAGGCGGCGCGGGGAACCGCGCGACAAGCCACCGCGCCGCCGCACCCGCACGACGACCAGGACACCCGAGTTCTCAGGCGCCCCGCACTGCCTCCAGAAACTCCCGCAGGATCCGCTCCCCGGCCAGAACGCCCCGTTCGGGAAGCGCCCTGATCGCGGGGGCCGTGAAGCCCGTGTCGGCCAGCTCCCCGTGGCCCGGGCGCCAGCTCTGGTCGGCCGCCAGGAGCAGATCGGCGTCGAGCAGGGAGTCACCGGCGGCGAGGGTGAGACCGGCCCCGGTCCGCCGGGCGACCTCGCGCATCGCCGCGCTCTTGGTGAGCGGCTTGGGAACGGCGTAGATCTTGCGGCCCTGGAGGGACACGGTCCAGCCGCGGTTCTCCGCCCACACCGCGAGTTCCTTCACCCAGTCCTCGTGCAGCAGTTCGCGCTCGACGACGAGGTAGGCGAAGAGGTCGTCGGCGACGCGGTGCTTGCGCACCCAGACCGGGTCGGCGACTCTCAGCAGGTGCTCCTGCACCTCGGCCAGGGGCGCGCACTGGTCGGCCAGCCGTGCGGTGACCTGCCCGTGCCAGTCGGGGTCGGAGACGCCGTCCACCAGGAGGTGGCCGCCGTTCGCGCAGATCGCGTACGTGGGCTCCGGGCCCGGCAGGTTGATGCGCTGGTACTGCTCGCGTGTCCTGGTCGTCGTCGGCACGAACACGGCCGCGCCGCCCAGGTCGGTGAGGAGCTGGGCCGCCGTCTCCGTCATGTACGACAGCGGCTTGCTCTCGTGCACCTCCACGCACAGCAGCCGGGGCGCCCGCGCGTCCGGCATGGTCAGCGCCAGAGACGCGGCGGAGTAGATCAGGGTGCGGTCGAGGTCGCTCGCGACGAGTGCGGACATCAGACCGTCACCGCCTTGCCGTCGGCGCCGGTCGCGCCGCGGGTGTACTTGGGGTGGATCAGGCCGACGCAGGTGTAGGGCAGTCCGTCGACCTCCTCGACGGGCACACCGCGCTGCTCGGCGAGCAGGCGTACGTGGTCGAGGTCGCTGCCCGCCCCGGCGCGTGCCAGGACCTTCCAGGGCACGCGGCGCAGCATGACCCGGGTGGTCTCGCCGACGCCGGGCTTGACGAGGTTCACGTCGTGGATGCCGTACTCCTCGCTGATGCGCTCGACGGCGGCCCAGCCCTCCCAGGTGGGCGAGCGGTCGGTGGCGAGCAGTTCCTCGGCCTGGGCGCAGGCCGCGTCGGCGACCTCGGGGAAGCGGGCGGACACGGCGTCCAGGAAGGCCACCGAGACGTCCGTGCCGGCGAGTTCGCGGTAGAACTTCGCGCCGTGGAAGTCGTGCGGTCCGACCAGGTCCGCGCGCAGCACGGTCCGCGAGATCAGGCCGGAGACGGTGGAGTTGAGGCAGGCGGAGGGGATGAGGAAGTCCTCGCGGGTGCCGTAGGTCCGGACGCAGGAGCCCGGGTCGGCCAGGACCGCGATCTCGGGGCTGAAGCCGGTGACGCCGTCGGACTTCTCGAACTCCGTAAGGGCCTGGGCGAGTTCGCGGGTGATGGCGCCCTTGCCGGTCCAGCCGTCGACGAAGACGACGTCCCGGGGGTCGTGGTGCTCGGCGAGCCAGCGCAGCGCGTTGGCGTCGATGCCGCGGCCGCGGACGATCGACACGGCGTAGTGGGGCAGGTCGAGGCCGTGCCGGTGCTGGGCCCAGCGGCGCATGAGGATGCCGACGGGCGTCCCCGCGCGGGCCAGGGAGACCAGCACCGGGCGCGGGGCCCGCTCGGCGAGGACGGTCTCGGTGACGACGCCGGCCGCCTGGGCGATACGGGCCGCCGAGTCTTCCAGTGCGGCGTGGAACAGCTCCTGGTACTGCTCGCTCGGCTGGTACTCCACGGGCAGTGACTCCGCGTAGTGCGCGCCGCCGCTCTGGATGGCCTCCTCGCGCTCCTCGGTCGGCGCCTCCAGCGTGACGTCCGAGAGGTCCTGGAGCAGCCAGCCGACCTCCTCGGGCGCGTACGAGGAGAAGGCGGGGCCGCGGAGGGGCTCGGGCAGCATGGAGGGCCTTTCGTGGGCGTGCGGGGCCTCGGGGGCGTACGACGGGACGACGGCGAGGAGGACCTCGGGGGTGTGCGCGGCGAGCTGGGCGAGCAGGCCCTCGGGCGCGTGCAGCCGGGGGGTGTCCGCGGCCGAGTCGACCACCGCGACGACGGCGTCGAATCCGGCGCCCGCGACGTTGTAGGCGTACCGCTCGCCCGGGCCGTCCGCGGGGTCGTCGTGGGCGGGGAAGCGCAGGCGGGTGCGTATCGCGTAGCCGGGGTCGTCGACGGCGAGGACGGGCGAGCGGGTGGTGGTGGAGTAGCGGACCTCGATGCCGGTGATCCGCTCCAGCTCGTGGGCGAGCCTGAGCGGGGCGTACATCAGCTCCTCGAAGCCGAGGACGTGTACGCGGCGGGCGTGGGCGGGCAGCGCGTCCGCCAGGCGGCGGGCCATCGCGGGGAGGGCATCTTCGAGGCGCTCTCGGTGCGCGGGGGTGAACCCGTGCCGGCCGCCGTCCGGCAGGCCGAGGGGCCAGCGCAGGTCTATGCGGGTGGCCTGGGGTTCGGTGCCGTTGTCGTCCGAGTGCGGGCCGGTGGGGGCTGGCCGCGCAGTTCCCCGCGCCCCTGGGGAGTTGGCCTCCGGGTCGGCTTCGACGGCAACGCCGCTGTTCAGGGGCGCGCACTGCGCGAACGGCCACGACGGCGCCGCACCCGCCGACGAACCCTCCGACTCATACCGCGCCACCAGTTCCTGCCCCTTCTCCAGCACCCCCTCGGGCAGCCGTACCGTGCCCGAAGCCGCCGCCACGAGATCCACCCGCGCGCCGATCTCGCGGGCGAACTCCTCCAGCCGGCCGGAATCGGCCGCCGACCGCATGTCCACCAGCGCCACCACGACGTACCGCCGCCGCGGATAGCGCTCATGAAGATCCCGGACGGTGTTCAGCACCGTGTTCCCCGTGGAGAACTCGTCGTCGACCAGGACCAGCGGCCCGTCGCCGGTGAGCAGCGCCGGGTCCTCCGGCAGCAGCAGGTGCGAGGTCGCGTGGGAGTGGGACTCCTCGAAGCCGCCGGCCGGGGCGAGGCCGGCGACCGGGCGGCGGGTGGAGTGCAGGTAGGGGGCGAGGCCCAGGCCGTCGGCGACGGAGTGGCCGAGGCCGGTCGCGGTCTCCGCGTAGCCGAGGACGACGGCCCTGCGGGCCTCGTCGTCGCCCAGCAGGTCCCGCACCCGGCGGCCGAGTTCGACTCCGTAGCCGTACACGACGGACGGTGACTGCGGCACGTGCTTGCCGAGCACGTTCGACACGAGCAGGTGGGCCCGCTTGGGGTTGCGGCGCAGCGCCAGCCCCAGCAGGCCGGTCAGCCGGTCGTCGCCCGCGAGTCCGACACCGAGCCGCTCGGCGACCCAGCTGCCGGACCAGACGCCGTCGCTTCCGTCGGCCGGCCCGGCCGGCGCATCGGCGCGCACCTCGTGGTGCTCCCCCTCGTTCACTGCCTTCTCCGCCTTCTCCGCCTTCTCCATGGATCCCTTGCGTCGTACCTTCAGCCCGGCAGTCCCGCCGCCAGCAGTTCCACGAAGCCGATGTCCTGGTTCGCCACGCCGAAAACCTCGGCACGCAGCAGGGTCCGCTCGGCCCAGGCCCGATGCGGCTTCACCTCGTTCATCTTGTTCGTGTACGCCGATCTCAGCACACCCCCGCCGCCGCGCTCCGGGCGCAGGATGTCCTGGGCGTCCGTGAACTCCTCGTGGCTGACGACCGACAGGGCGTGCACCGGCAGCACGTGCGAGGGGTGGATGCAGGTCTTGCCCAGCAGGCCGTTGGCGTGGTCCAGGGAGATCTCCCTCAGCAGGCCGTCCATGGCGTGCTCGATCAGCTTCTCGCGCAGTTCCGCGGCCTGCACCTCCAGGAAGGGGCTCTGCCGCAGCTGCGGTTTGAATATGCGCTCCTGGACCCGGAAGTACTCCCAGACCGGCCCGGTCACGGTGAAGCCGGTCCCGTCGGCGCGGCCCAGCATGTTCACCACGTCGGCGATCACGGAGGCGACGATCTGCACGTCGTAGGCCGTCATGTCGGGACCTCTGCGCAGCCCGTAGGAGGAGCAGAAGTCCGTCACGCCGAGGCGCAGGGCGAGCACGCGGTCGCGGTACTTGTCGATCGCCCGGGAGATGCCCTCGAGGGTCTCCACGCGGGACTCCCGGTAGAGCAGCTCCGGGGACTCCAGCACCGGCATGGCGAAAAGACGACGGCCGCTTTCGGCCTCGGCGGTGGCCAGGGCCTCGAGGAAGGGGATGCCGCGTTCCTCGGTGAACTTGGGCAGCACGAACCCGGACAGCAGCCGGACGGCGGCGCCGAGGCGTCGTACCAGGTCGGGTATCTGCTCGGGGGTGCGCACCCGGATGAACAGCAGCGGCAGGTCGGCGTCCGCGAGGCTGTCGAGGGCCGTGAACTGGCGGACGAGGTTCTCCTCGCCGGGGCCGACGTCCGCGTCGTCGATCGAGTCCTCCAGGCACAGCACCATCGAGACCACGCCGCGCCCGGCCTGCTTGAGGACGTCGTCGGCCAGGTGCGGCCGGGTGGCCGGGCTGTACAGCGTGGCGCCCAGGGCGGCGGCGAGCAGCCGGGCCGGGGAGTCCGCGCTGAACGTGCACGGCTCGCGGTAGAAAAGACGCTTTCGCCCCTCAGGGGCGATGTGCCCGAAATGACGCATGGAACTCCCCCGTGATGGTTGTGCGGCCTGCGAATCGTCGAAAGCTGGCCGGTAATAGTACGTAGAAGTCCATGTCAGAGGTTCCCGTCAGGCATGAATATCAGGTAACGCGGGCAAGCACAGCCGGGCCCGGCCATGACGACGGTAGTCCGCGACGGCCGTCGGCGCCGCTCGTGACCGCGGCCCCCGCGTTGTCGTGAGCAGGACCGAGAAGGCAGGATGACCGCATGACGCACGCCATGCTGAAGGGGTCGAACGTCCCGCTGGAAGCCACCACGGTACGCGCCGTGCTGCGCTGGACACCCGGGCAGGGGGTTCCGGACGTCGACGCCTCCGCGCTGCTCCTCGGCCCCGACGGTCGTGTGCGCTCCGACGAGGACTTCGTCTTCTACAACCAGCCCCGGCACCCGGCCGGGAAGGTGTGGCGGCTCGGCAAGAAGCGGGTCGCCGAGGGCCTGACCGACACGATCCAGACAGAGCTCACCGGTGTCGAATCGGAAGTCAGCCGGATCCTGCTGGTCGCATCGGCGGACGGCGTGACGTTCGACCGCGTACAGGCGCTGCGCATCCTGCTGTACGACGCGGCGGGCACGGGTGCGGAAGCGCTGGCGTACTTCGACGTCAAGCCGGAGACGGGCGAGGAGACCGCGCTGATCTGCGGCGAGCTGTACCGGCGCGGTGAGGGCTGGAAGTTCCGGGCGCTGGGCGAGGGCTATTCGAACGGGCTGCAGGGGCTCGCGACCGACTACGGCATCTCGGTGGACGAGTCCGAGGCGGCGGCGGAGGAGCCGACCACGACCGTCCCCGCGCCGCCCACCACGAACACGCCCGCGCAGCAGACGACCGCCGGACCCGCCCAGCAGTCCCCCGAGGTCTCCCCGCCGCTGCCCCCGGAGCAGCCGACCGTGGTGCCCGCACAGCCCGGGTACGGCTATCCGCCGCCGCAGCAGCCGCCGACGACGCAGCCGGCGTACGGCTACCCGCAGCCCACCGGCCGGCCCGCGTACGGCTACCCCCCGGCACCGGCCGCGGCGGGTGCCGCGGGGGCCCAGACCGGCTACGGCTACCCGCCGCCGGTCACCGCGGTCCCCGACCCGGACTTCCGGCTGCCCCCGCAGGGGCCGCAGTTCATCGGGCGCTAGACGCAGACCCGGGGGCGACGCCGCCGGGACCGAGCGGTCAGCGGTCGACTCTGGTCTTGTAGCCCCGCCCCCACTGCAGCCCCCACCCGTACAACCGGTCGAGCTCGGCCTGGAAGCCGTAGACGAACTTCGCCTCGCGGCGGACGATGATCTCGTTCTTCACCTTCTCGATCATGACGACGGCACAGGAGCGGGCCTGCGGCTGGCGTTCGTCGAGGTGGATCTCGATGCGGGGGCCGTTGCTCGGGTAGAGGGTGACGATGGCGTGGGCGCGGTCGAAGGCGGGCGTCTGGTCGTAGATGTAGACGAAGACCAGGAGCCGCTTGATGTGGTCGCGGTGGTCGAGGTTGATGTACATCGTCTCGCCGGACGCGGAGCCGAAGCGGTCGTCGCCGCTGAGTTTGACGTACGGCGCGGCGTTGGTCTCTCCGAGGTAGCCGCCGAGGGGCTGGACGACGCCCTTGCTGCCGTCCTGGAGTTCGTAGAGACAGCCGAGGTCGAGGTCGACGTTGACCATGCTCTGGCTGTGGCCGACGACCTCGGGGGGCTTGAGGGCCCGGAAGGGATGGCGCAGCAGGCTCTCGCGCTGGGAGCCGCCGAAGTCGGAGGTGCGCATCCGCCAGCTCAGGTTGACGCGCAGATGGCCGGTGGCCGCGCCCTGTTTGGTGAGTGATATCTGCGCGCGCCGCTTGGTCAGCTCGATCGCGTTGGTCGACGCGTCGCCCGAGTCGAACTGTGCCTCGCGGCCACGCCGAAGTCCGTCGAACAGGCCCATTCCGCCCCCACGTTCACTTGGAGACCGCAGGTCATCGCGTTGCCCACGGCCCTTGACGACCGACGGGGCGGCCACCGAGGGTCACCTCGGTGGCCGCCCCGCACAGAGCGTTCCTCACCCGGAGGGGTGTCACACCCCGGACGAGACCTGACTCTTCTCGTCCGAGCCGGACCCGCCCTCGGCCGCCGCGATGGCGCGGTTGCGGCGCACGGAGGACCAGAAGGAGGCACCGATCAGGACGACGCCGATGGAGCCGGTGATGAACTCGTTGATCTCGTACTGGATGGTCACCAGGAGGACGGCGGCGAGGGCGCCGATGGCGTAGTGAGCGCCGTGCTCCAGGTAGACGTAGTCGTCGAGGGTGCCCTCGCGGACCAGGTACACGGTCAGGGACCGGACGTACATGGCGCCGATGCCCAGGCCGAGGGCCATCAGGACGATGTCGTTGGTGATGGCGAAGGCGCCGATCACTCCGTCGAAGGAGAAGGACGCGTCCAGGACCTCCAGGTAGAGGAACATGAAGAACGCGGCCTTGCCGGCCAGCCTGACCGCCGACTTGGGCTTGCCCTCGCGCTCGGCCTTCTCCTCGGCCTCGTGCTCGCGCTCCTCCTCCTCTTCGAGCTTGTCCTCGAAGTAGCCGGAGAGGCCGCCGACGATCATGTAGGTGATCAGACCGGCGATGCCGGAGAGCAGGACGGTCTCCGCCTTGTCGGCGTGGGTGCCGCCGTGCTGGTGGGCGTTGGCGCCGAAGGTAATCGCGGAGATCAGCAGGACGATCAGGGCGATGCAGACCGACAGCATGTCGACCTTGCCGAGCTTGGCCAGCGGGCGCTCCAGCCAGCCGAGCCACTTGATGTCCCGGTCCTCGAAGATGAAGTCCAGGAAGATCATCAGCAGGAACATGCCACCGAAGGCGGCGATCGACGGGTGGGCGTCGGTGACGTACTGCTGGTACTGGTCCTTGTCGGTGAGCGCGAGATCGACGGCCTCGATCGGCCCGAGCTGGGCGCTGAGCGCGACGATCACGACGGGGAAGACCAGCCGCATGCCGAAGACGGCGATCAGGATGCCGATCGTGAGGAAGATCTTCTGCCAGAAGGCATTCATCTTCTTCAGGATCCCGGCGTTGACCACCGCATTGTCGAAGGACAGCGAGATCTCGAGGACGGACAGGATCGCAACGACGCCGAACGCGGTCCACCCTCCGTACAAGATCGCTGCGACCAGGCCGAGCGCGGTGACCGCGAACGACCACCCGAAGGTTTTCAGAACCACTGGCTACCCAATCGTGTGTGTACGGGGCTCCCCCGCGCCGTACCCGGCTTTACAAAACTTTGAATCGGAAGTCTAGTCGGCATCCTTCCGCACCCCACGGGGCCCCGGATTTTGCTCATATCGCGTTATGAGACGTTGACCCCGAAGTCCAGCGCGATGCCCCGCAGCCCCGACGCGTACCCCTGCCCGACGGCCCTGAACTTCCATTCGCCCTGGTAGCGATAGAGCTCACCGAAGATCATCGCGGTCTCCGTGGAGGCGTCCTCGCTCAGGTCGTAGCGGGCGAGTTCCTGGCCGTCGGCCTGGTTGACCACACGGATGAAGGCGTTGCTGACCTGGCCGAAGGTCTGGCCGCGCTCGTCGGCCATGTGGATGGAGACGGGGAACACGATCTTGTCGCACTGCGGCGGGACCTTGGGGAGGTCGATCAGGAGCGACTCGTCGTCGCCGTCGCCCTCGCCGGTGAGGTTGTCACCGGTGTGCTCGACCGAGCCGTCCGGGCTCTTGAGCTGGTTGTAGAAGACGAACCACTCGTCCCCGAGCACGCGCCCGCTGCTGCACATCAGGGCGCTGGCGTCGAGGTCGAAGGGCGCTCCGGTGGTGGAGCGCGCGTCCCAGCCGAGCCCGACCAACACCTGAGTGAGGTCCGGTGCGGCCTTGGACAGGGAGACATTGCCCCCCTTGGCGAGTGTGACGCCCATGATGCTGTCCCTCCCCTTGGGGCCACAGGCCCGGTGGTGTTACTGAGGTGGTCCTGCACGTCCGGCGCCGCACGTAAACCGTGCGGCGCCGGACAAGAGGACCTTCGGGCCCTGTCGCCAGGGCCCTTCAGTGGTTCAGACGTTCACGCCGAAGTCCTGCGCGATGCCGCGCAGGCCCGAGGCGTAGCCCTGGCCGATGGCGCGGAACTTCCACTCCGCGCCGTGCCGGTAGAGCTCACCGAAGACCATGGCGGTCTCGGTGGAGGCGTCCTCGCTCAGGTCGTAGCGGGCGATCTCGGTGCCGCCGGCCTGGTTCACGACGCGGATGAACGCGTTGCGCACCTGGCCGAAGGACTGCTGGCGGGTCTCGGCGTCGTAGATCGATACCGGGAAGACGATCTTTTCCACGTCGGCCGGGACGGTGGCGAGGTTGACCTTGATCTGCTCGTCGTCGCCCTCGCCCTCACCGGTGAGGTTGTCACCGGTGTGCTCCACGGAGCCGTCCGGGGTCTTGAGGTTGTTGAAGAAGATGAAGTGCTGGTCGTTGCCGACCTTGCCGGAGTTGTTCAGCAGCAGCGCGCTGGCGTCCAGGTCGAAGTCCGTGCCGGTCGTGGTGCGGATGTCCCACCCCAGACCGATGATGACCGCGGTCAGGCCCGGCGCCTCCTTGCTAAGCGATACGTTGCCGCCCTTGCTGAGGCTGACTCCCACGAGTCCTCCATTGGTGTCCAGGGGCGGGATGCCCCGTTGTGCTCGGATGTCGGATCAACGAGTCGATCCTAGTGACGGGTTCCCGCCCCTCGCAGGCCCTGAGGCCGACAATTCAGCCGGTGTCGAGCGCATGCCGCCCGACCGGCGTCACAGGGAGTCGAGCGCCTTCACGTAGTCGTTCAGGTCGCGCGCGTCCGGCAGGCCGTTGACGACGGTCCACCGCACGACGCCCTCCTTGTCGATGACGAAGGTGCCGCGCACGGCGCAGCCCTTGTCCTCGTCGAAGACGCCGTAGGCCCGCGAGACGTTGCCGTGCGGCCAGAAGTCCGACAGCAGCGGGTACTCCAGGCCCTCCTGCTCGGCGAAGACGCGCAGGGTGTGGATGGAGTCGTTGGAGACGGCGAGCAGCTCGGTGTCACGGTCGGAGAACTGCGGCAGGTTGTCACGCAGCTCGCACAGCTCACCCGTGCACACGCCGGTGAAGGCGAAGGGGTAGAAGAGCAGCACCACGTTCTTCCGGCCCCGGAAGCCGGACAGCCGCACGGCCCTGCCGTGGTTGTCCTTGAGCTCGAAGTCGGGGGCCTTCTCGCCGGCCTGGATCGCCATCGCTGGGGGTGTCCCTTCGTGGGGCTTCTCGGGGTGGGACCACCCTACGCAGGCGTCGGCGCAGGCCGAAGGGCGGGCCGGCAGCGCCGGCCCGCCCGCCGTACGACTAACGCTTGGACTTGGCAGCCTTGGGCGTGGCCAGCCGGCTACCGCTCCAGTCCTTGCCGACGCTGACGCTCTTGGACGCCGTCAGACCCGCCGTGGTGGCGGCTTCCGAGATGTCGCTCGGCTCCACGTACCCCGAACGGCCGGTCTTCGGCGTCAGGAGCAGGATCGCGCCGCCCTCCTCGATGTACGTGGTGGCGTCCACCAGCACATCCGTCAGGTCGCCGTCGTCGTCACGGAACCACAGCACAACGGCATCGGCCACGTCGTCGTAGTCCTCGTCCACCAGGTCGGCCTCGATGATGCCCTCGATGGCCTTGCGGAGCTCCTGGTCCACGTCGTCGTCGTAGCCGATCTCCTGGACCACCTGCCCGGGCTGGAACCCCAGCCTGGCGGCAGGGTTCGTCCGCTCCTCCGCGTGGTCCGCGGTCGCGCTCACGGGTTGCCTCCTGATCATGTTTTGGGAATAACTCAGCCACGCGCGTGCGCGAAGCATTGGCCGTAGTCCACACGGGCGGGACCGATCGCGCAAGTACCCGGCCGTTCAGACCGCCGAAACGGTGACGATCCTGGCGGTGTCACCGCAACTCCTGGCACACCATCATGGTCCGAGGTGACGCACACCACACCTTTCTGCCCTGTTTGGGCGTTTGGGAATCGTCTGTGGGTACGAGACTCGAAGGTATTCGCCCCATACGTCACGGAGTCGATCTCACGTCTTGGTTACCGCTGGGTAGAGATGACGTTTCCCGGCCCCGAGGTGGACCATGGGAGCGGCGCGCCCCCAGCGACGACGCCCCGGCGACGACAAGCGAAACAGCGGCCCTCGCAGGCCCTCTGACAGGTAAGGAACAGCGTGGCTTCCGCATCCGATCGCAACCCGATCATCATTGGCGGCCTTCCGAGTCAGGTTCCTGACTTCGATCCCGAAGAGACTCAGGAGTGGCTCGACTCCCTCGACGCCGCCGTCGACGAGCGCGGCCGGGAACGGGCCCGCTACCTGATGCTGCGGCTGATCGAGCGGGCCCGCGAGAAGCGCGTGGCCGTGCCGGAGATGCGCAGCACGGATTACGTCAACACCATCCCCACCAAGAGCGAGCCGTTCTTCCCGGGCAACGAGGAGATCGAGCGCAAGGTCCTGAACGCCACCCGCTGGAACGCGGCGGTGATGGTCTCCCGGGCCCAGCGCCCCGGCATCGGCGTCGGCGGCCACATCGCCACGTTCGCCTCCTCCGCCTCCCTCTACGACGTCGGCTTCAACCACTTCTTCCGCGGCAAGGACGAGGGCGACGGCGGCGACCAGGTCTTCTTCCAGGGCCACGCCTCCCCGGGCATCTACGCCCGCGCCTTCCTGCTGGACCGGCTCGGCGAGGAGCACCTGGACGGCTTCCGCCAGGAGAAGTCGAAGGCGCCGCACGGGCTGTCGTCGTACCCGCACCCGCGGCTGATGCCGGACTTCTGGGAGTTCCCGACGGTGTCGATGGGCCTCGGCCCGATCGGCGCGATCTACCAGGCGCGGATGAACCGCTACATGCACGCGCGCGGGATCGCCGACACCTCGAAGTCACAGGTCTGGGCGTTCCTCGGCGACGGCGAGATGGACGAGCCGGAGTCGCTGGGCCAGCTGTCCATCGCCGCCCGGGAGGGCCTGGACAACCTGACCTTCGTCGTGAACTGCAATCTCCAGCGGCTCGACGGTCCGGTACGCGGCAACGGGAAGATCATCCAGGAGCTGGAGTCGATCTTCCGTGGCGCCGGCTGGAACGTGATCAAGCTGGTCTGGGACCGCAGCTGGGACCCGCTGCTCGCCCAGGACCGCGACGGCGTGCTGGTCAACAAGATGAACACCACGCCGGACGGGCAGTTCCAGACGTACGCCACGGAGACCGGCGCGTACATCCGCGACCACTTCTTCGGTGACGACCACCGGCTGCGGGCGATGGTCGAGGGCATGACCGACGACCAGATCCTGCACCTGGGACGCGGTGGCCACGACCACAAGAAGATCTTCGCGGCGTACAAGGCGGCCGCCGAGCACAAGGGCCAGCCGACGGTCATCCTCGCCAAGACGATCAAGGGCTGGACGCTCGGCCCGAACTTCGAGGGCCGCAACGCCACGCACCAGATGAAGAAGCTGACGGTCGACGACCTCAAGCGCTTCCGCGACCGCCTCCACCTGCCGATCCCGGACAAGGAGCTGGAGTCCGGCGTGCCGCCGTACTACCACCCGGGCCGGGACTCGGAGGAGATCCAGTACATGCACGACCGCCGCAAGTCGCTCGGCGGTTACGTCCCCACGCGCGTGGTCCGCTCCAAGCCGCTGGCGCTGCCCGAGGACAAGACGTACGCGACCGTGAAGAAGGGCTCGGGTCAGCAGTCCATCGCGACGACGATGGCCTTCGTCCGGCTCTTGAAGGACCTCATGCGGGACAAGGAGATCGGCAAGCGGTTCGTGCTGATCGCGCCGGACGAGTACCGCACGTTCGGCATGGACTCGTTCTTCCCGAGTGCGAAGATCTACAACCCGCTCGGCCAGCAGTACGAGTCGGTCGACCGCGATCTGCTGCTCGCGTACAAGGAGTCGCCGAACGGTCAGATGCTGCACGACGGCATCTCGGAGGCGGGCTGCACGGCGTCGCTGATCGCCGCCGGATCGGCGTACGCGACCCATGGCGAGCCGCTCATCCCCGTCTACGTCTTCTACTCGATGTTCGGCTTCCAGCGCACCGGCGACCAGTTCTGGCAGATGTCCGACCAGCTGGCGCGCGGTTTCGTCCTGGGCGCGACCGCCGGCCGTACGACCCTGACCGGTGAGGGCCTCCAGCACGCCGACGGCCACTCGCAGCTGCTGGCCTCCACGAACCCGGGCTGCGTGGCGTACGACCCGGCGTTCGGCTTCGAGATCGCGCACATCGTGAAGGACGGCCTGCGCCGGATGTACGGCGGCTCCGAGGAGCACCCGCACGGCGAGGACGTCTTCTACTACCTGACCGTCTACAACGAGCCGATCCAGCACCCGGCCGAGCCGGAGAGCGTGGACGTCGACGGCATCCTCAAGGGCCTCTACCGGTTCAGCGAGGGCACGGCGGGCTCGATCCCGGCGCAGATCCTGGCGTCCGGTGTCGCGGTGCCGTGGGCCGTCGAGGCGCAGAAGATCCTCGCCGAGGACTGGAACGTCAAGGCGGACGTCTGGTCGGCGACCTCCTGGAACGAACTGCGGCGCGAGGCCGTGGACTGCGAGCGGCACAACCTGCTGCACCCCGAGGAGGAGCAGCGGGTGCCGTACGTGACGCGCAAGCTCGCGGACGCGCAGGGACCGGTCGTGGCCGTGTCCGACTGGATGCGGTCCGTTCCGGACCAGATCGCGCGCTGGGTGCCGCAGACGTACCAGTCGCTCGGCGCGGACGGCTTCGGCTTCGCGGACACGCGGGGCGCGGCCCGCCGGTTCTTCCACATCGACGCGCAGTCGATCGTGGTCGGCGTGCTGACCGAGCTGGCCCGTGAGGGCAAGGTCGACCGCTCGGTGCTCAAGCAGGCCATCGACCGGTACCAGCTGCTCGACGTGTCGGCCGCCGACCCGGGGGCCGCGGGCGGCGACGCGTAGGGCGTCCAGGTCGCGGCCAGTTCCCGTGGGGCGGCACCCTGACCGGTGCCGCCCCACGCGTTTCCTACCATGCTTCCATGACGCTCCCGATGACCGCATCGACCACTCTGGCCCGTTGGGAGCGGCGCACCCAAGGCCCGCTGCTGGCGCTGGCCGTGCTGTTCGCGATCGCCTACGCCGTCCCGATCGTGGCTCCGGCGGCTTCGCGGGACGTGCTCACCGCGTGCCATGTCACCAACTGGGCGGTGTGGGCCGCTTTCGCCGCCGACTATCTGGTCCGCCTGCGGCTGGCCGAGGACCGGCTGCGGTTCGTGCGCGGCAATCCGCTGGCGCTGCTGGCCGTGGTGCTGCCGCTGGCGCAGCCGCTGCGGCTGCTGAAGCTGGTGTCGATGCTGTTCCTCGCCGGGCAGCGGGCGCGGTTGGCGTCGCAGGTACGGGTCACCACGTATGTCGCGGGGTCGTGCCTGGGACTGCTCGTCTTCGGTGCGCTGGCCGTGCTGGAGGTGGAACGGGACGAGCCCGGTGCCTCCATTCACACCCTGGGGGACGCGGTCTGGTGGGCGTTCACCACGATGACCACCGTGGGGTACGGGGACATGGCGCCGACCACCGGGCTGGGGCGGATGCTGGCCGTCGGGCTGATGCTGTCCGGGATCGCGCTGCTCGGTGTGGTGACGGCGAACATCGCCGCCTGGTTCATCGCACGGTTCGAGAAGGACGACGTCGAGGGGCGGCGGCAGACCGAGGCGATACGGGAGCTGACCGAGGAGGTGCGGGCGCTGCGGGGGGAGGTGGCGGCGCTCAAGGGGACATCGGTCGAGTAGCGCGGGGCACACGGGTGGGCCCCCGGTGCGTCGCCGGGGGCCCTTTCCCTTGCCGCACTCGGGTCAGAACATTCCGATGCCCGGTGTGGCCGCTCCGGACAGCCAGATGATGGCCAGGAGCGTGTCGATGGCGCCCAGGACCAGGGCGACCACGGCCGCGGTGGGGCGCGAGCCCGACCAGGCGCGGCCCATGGCGAGCCAGCCGCAGACCATCGCGGCGGGACCGAGAACGATCCCCAGCACGAAGAAGCCCGCAACGGCGCAGATGACTCCGATGAGTCCGAGTGTCGCGCGATCCGTCCCGGTCCGTGACCACGTCCGGCTACGTGAGCGGGGGTGCCTGCGCGTACCGTGTCCGAAGCTCGCCATCATCAACTCCCGTAAACCCTCGGTCGGTTGGGGTTCTATTCGGGTACGACATGGCGAGTACCCCGTACCCGCGTTTCAATCCCGCTGCCTGCGCGCCGCCCCCCTCCGGCAGCGCGCCGCAGCGTTCACCCTCCATGTCCTGCGGAGGACTTGACCCACTGTGACCTGCGGCGCGTGCCGAAGGGGAGGGTTCGGCGGCCGTGTTCATCCTGATAGGCGAACGAGCCACCGGGGAGCGTCAGATGTGCGCCGCTCCCGCACCGGCCTGCGCGTTCTCACCGCGCTTGGTGAGGAACGCGACGAACACGGCGACGGCCGCCACGCCCGCGGCGGTCAGGGAGGCCAGGCTCATGCCGTCGATGAACGTGGTGTGCGCGACCTCGGTGATCTTCGCGGCGATCTGCTCGGGCGTGCCTTCGGGCACCGGGGCGCTCCCCTGTTGGACGGCCAGCGCGGCCTGCTCCGCCTGGGCCGGGGTGAGCGGCGGCAGCCCCGCGTCCGCCCAGTTGCCGGCGAGTTCGCTGTCGACCTTGGAGGCCATGACCGCGCCCAGCACGGCCGTACCCAGGCTGCCACCGATCTGCATCGCGGCCTGCTGGAGACCGCCGGCGACACCGGACAGCTCCATCGGCGCGTTGCCCACGATGACTTCCGTGGCCCCGACCATGACGGGCGCGAGGCCGAGGCCCAGCAGGGCGAACCAGACGGACATGACGCCGCTGCCCGTGTGTGCGTCCAGCGTGGACATGCCGTACATGGCGATCGCGGTGAACGCCATGCCGCCGGCCAGCGGGATGCGCGGGCCGAACTTGGTGATCATCACGCCGGCGAGCGGGGATCCGACGATCATCATGCCGGTGAGCGGCAGCAGGTGCAGACCGGCGTCGATCGGGCTCATCCCGTGCACGTTCTGGAGGTAGAACGTCACGAAGAACAGGCCGCCCATGAAGGCGATGGCCATCAGGACCATGAGGACGACACCCGCCGACAGCGGGACGGAGCGGAACAGCCCCAGCGGGATCAGCGGCTCCTTCACCTTCGTCTCCCAGACGGCGAAGAGCCCGAAGCCGACGACCGAGGCGACGATGAACGCCCAGGTCTTCAGATCGCCCCAGCCCCACTCAGGGGCCTTGATCAGCGCCCAGACGAGGCAGAACATCGCGGCGGACAGCAGGACGATGCCGAGGAGGTCGAAGGAGCGCGGGGCGTTCTCGGCGCGGTGGTCGAGCAGGATCAGCACGCCGAGGGCGACCGCGAGGACGCCGACCGGCACGTTGATGAAGAACACCGACTGCCAGTTGACGTGCTCGACGAGCACGCCGCCGAGGATCGGGCCGCCCGCGGTGGACGCGCCGATGACCATGCCCCAGATGCCGATGGCCATGTTCAGCTTCTCGGCCGGGAAGGTGGCCCGCAGCAGACCGAGCGCGGCCGGCATCAGCAAGGCGCCGAAGAGACCCTGGAAGACGCGGAAGACGATGACGGCCGTGATGCCCTTGGACAGCCCGATGGCGGCCGAGGAGGCGGCGAAGCCCGCCACGCCGATGAGGAACGTCTGCCGGTGACCGAATCGGTCACCGAGCTTGCCCGCGGTGATCAGGGAGACCGCGAGGGCGAGGAAGTAGGCGTTGGTGATCCACTGGAGATCCGACCATGCGGCCCCCAAATCCTTGCCGATCGCCGGGTTGGCTATGGCCACGATGGTGCCGTCGAGGGCCACCATCATGACCCCCACGGCGACGGTGATGAGGGTGAGCCAGGGGTGCCCTCGCAGGCCCTTGCCCGGCGCTGCGTCCGACGGCGACGCCGGTACCTTGCCCCCCGGCCCCGTCGAGTCGATGGTGGTCTGACTAGTCATACCGCGAGGCTAGTGACAGCCACTGACAAATGACAAACCGATTCACTAGTCGGTAACTGACACGACATCCCCGTATAGCCTGAACTGGGAGAACACTTCAGACGAGAGGCATGTCTTGAACCTGCGCGAACGCAAGAAGCGGCGCACCCGGGACGCACTGCTGCGGGCCGCGCTGGAACTGTTCGCCACGCGCGGGTACGAGGAAACGACCGTCGACGACATCGCCGCCGCCGTGGACGTCTCGCAGCGCACCTTCTTCCGCTACTTCGCTGGCAAGGAGGAGACGGCGTTCTTCGTGCCGCGCCTGGCGGAGACCCTCGTCGTCGAGGCGTTGCGCACGCGCCCGCCGGGCGAGGTGCCGCTGGAGGCGCTGCGCCGGGCCGTACTGGAGAGCTGGGACGCGATCAACGAGGCCGTCGAGGAGCTCGTGCCGATCGAGCTCCACATGCGCGTCTACCGGGTGATCGAGTCGACGCCCGCACTGCTCGCCGCACATCTGCGGCGGTCGGTGGAGCTGGAGGAGCAGCTCGCGGGCATCATCGCCGAGCGCGAGGGGCTCGACGTGGACGCGGACCCCCGGCCGAGGATCGTCGTGGCCCTGTTCGGCGGGGTGATTCGCGTCACCGAGCGGTTGTGGTCCGCGGGGGACGACCTCAGCCTCGGCGGAATGCGCGAACTCACCACCACATACCTGGATCAGGTGGGTCCCGCACTGGCCGGGAACTGGCGTGCGGAGCGGTCCCCTTAGCCCATACACCGAAACGTGATCCCGGTCACTTGGTTAACGCGAGACCCCTTCGTTCTCCTAGTGTGTCCTTTCAGTGACTTCCTTCGACACCTCCCCGCAACTGAACGTCTGGCGCGCACTGCTCGCTCTGGCCGTCGTGTTCGTGATGCTGGCGACCACCGGCTGGACGGCCCTGCGCAACCAGCGGGGCGACACGCCGTTGCAGGCCTCGCTCTCCGCCTGGGAGGACGGCCGGATCGGCGGTCACCGGCTGCCGGACCCGCAGTCCGAGCCGACGAGGCTGGCCCGCTTCTTCGCCTCGCTCACCGAGCAGGACCGTACGACCCTGGTCCGCAAGTACTCGCTCGCGGTGGGCAACATGAACGGCGCGCCGGTCGAGCTGCGCTATCGCGCCAACCACCTCGCGCTCGCCAAGGCGCGCAAGGTCGAGCGGGAACGCATGCACGACAAGCGCCTCACCGCGGCCGGGCAGCACGAGGCGGGCCGCAGGCTGCACCGCTTCGAGGACCTCATGGAGAAGGGCCGTCACATCCTGGCCTTCGACCCGGAAGGCTCGGGCCGGGTGGCGGAGGTCTTCGGCAACCTGCGCAGGGCCGAGCGGGTCTCGGTCGTCGTCCCCGGCGTCGACACCGACCTGCTCACCTTCCAGCGCACCCACCGCAAGTACACGGCGCCCGTCGGCATGGCCAAGTCCCTGTACGCGGCCGAGCGGCAGGTGAGCCCCTCGACCCGTACGGCCGTGATCGCCTGGGCCGACTACACGGCGCCCAGCGGACTCGGCATCGACTCGGCCACGGCGATGCGTGCCGAGGAGGGTGCCGTGCGGCTGAACGCGCTGGTGCGGTCGCTGCCGGGCGGCTCGCCGGTCTCGCTGTTCTGCCACAGCTACGGCTCCGTGGTGTGCGGCGTCGCCGCGCACACGCTGCCGGGCCGGGTGTCCGACATCGCGGTGGCCGGCAGCCCCGGCATGCGCGTCGAGAAGGCGGCCCAGTTGCACACCAGCGCCCGGGTGTGGGCGATGCGGGACTCCGACGACTGGATCCAGGACGTGCCCTACCTGGAGGTCGGCGGGCTGGGCCACGGAGCCGACCCGGTGTCCACGGGGTTCGGGGCGAGGGTGCTGTCGGCGGCGGGCGCGAAGGGTCACGCGGGCTACTTCGAGCCCGGGACGGCAAGTCTGTTCAATTTCGCAGAGATCGGCGTTGGCGCATACCGCTCGGTGCACTGCGCGCACGAAGACGGCGTCTGCCGTACCGGTTTGTCCGGCACGGCGGCGGTCTGACGCGCGTAGAGGCGAAGGAATTGCGGTCTGCTCGGGAGGGGGACGGAGGAGCGCGTGCCGCATACGATGAGCCGCATGGGTGACGTACTGGCCGGATTTCATGCCGCCTGGGAGTTCGAGTCCGACTCCGTGCTCATCCGCTACGAACGGGGGATTCGAACACCCAAGCTCTTCCAGGCCCTCGGGGAACGTCGTGTGCCCCTGGAGGCGATCGCCGGAGTGACGCTGACCCACGGCAAACGCGGCACGGTCGTGCTGCGTGTCGAGCCGCGCCCCGGGGCGGACCCCTTGATGGAGGCGGCCGCCGGGCAGCTGAAGGAGAGCGGCGACCCCTACCGGCTGGTGCTGCCCGCGGAGCGGGAGGTCCTCGCGGAGTACTACGCCGACGAACTGCGGACCCTGCTGACGGAGTCCGGGCCGGCGGACCGGTTCCTGGTGGAGCCGCCGAAGGGCCCGTTGTCCTTCAAGGCCTACGACGGCAAGGCGACCTTCGACGGACGGACCGTGAACTTCCGGTGGTTCTGGACGGGGGCGTCCTCGGCGAAGTGGAAGGCCGGCGACCAGAGCTTCTCCGTCGGGGAGCTGAACGGGGTGGAGTGGCGCTCGCCCGAGGTGTTCGAGGGACATCTGCGCCTGCTGCGGCGGGACATGGGAGAGGCCGCCGCGCAGGCGGATCAGGATCCGGCCGCGGTGGTGTTCGGGCTGGGGTACGGGCCGGTGCACGAGTCACTGCCGTTCGCCGCGGCGGTGCTGGCGGCGGTGCGGACGTCCGCACCGGTGGCCGCTGTGTCAGCGGCCGGGCCGCGCCGTGATCCTGCGGACATCGCCGAGCGGATTCGTCACCTGGGTGAGTTGCATCAGGCCGGGTTGGTGACGGATGAGGAGTTCTCGGTCAAGAAGGCCCAGTTGCTGTCGGAGCTTTAGCGTCTGCGGGGTGCTGCGCGCCGGCTGGTGCGGGTCGTGTGTGGCCGGTCGCGCAGTTCCCCGCGCCCCTAGGGGCGCTTCACTACTCCCGGCCGGCGGAGGTGAAGGTCATGTCCGCGTAGCGGGCGCCCGCCACCTGGGCCGCGATGCCGTCCAGCAGGTCCAGTTGCTCGTCGGTCAGGACGATCCTGGTCGCCGCCGTGTTCTCCTCCACCCTGGCGGGCTTGCGGGTACCCGGGATCGGGATGACCGGCAGGTCGTGGATCGACGCCTGCTGCTGGGTCCAGGCCAGGGCCGTCTGACCGAGGGTCGCGTCGTGGGCCTCGGCCACCGAGCGGATCAGCTCCAGCAGGGTCGCGTTCGCCGTGGCGTTCTCGCCCGTGAAACGGGGCTGCTGACGGCGGAAGTCACCGGCGCTCAGGTCCTGCTCGGCGTTGGTGAAGGAGCCGGTGAGGAAGCCCCGGCCGAGCGGTGAGTACGCGACGAGGGCCACGCCCAGGTCACGGGCCGCGGGAACGACGTGCGTCTCGATGTCACGGCTGAACAGCGACCACTCCGACTGCACGGCGGCGATGGGGTGGACGGCGTGGGCGGCACGCAGCTCGTCGGCCGTGACCTCGCTCAGGCCGAGGTGCTTGACCTTGCCCTCGCGGACCAGGTCGGCCATGGTGCCGACGCTCTCCTCGATCGGCACGTTCACATCACGCCGGTGCATGTAGTAGAGGTCGATGACATCGACGTCCAGGCGCTTCAGGCTCGCTTCGACGGCCTGGCGGATGTAGGGCGGGTCGTTGCGGATGACCCGGCGCGTCGGGTCGTCCGGGGGGATCGACAGGGCGAACTTGGTCGCGATGACGACCTCGTCACGGTGGGCTTTGAAGAACGGCGACAGGAACCGCTCGTTCTCGCCGGCGCCGTACGCGTCGGCCGTATCATAGAAGGTGACGCCGAGTTCGAGCGCCCGTTCCAGGGTGGCCCGGGACGCGTCCGCGTCCGAGGGGCCGTAGCCGAAGCTCATGCCCATGCAGCCGAGGCCCTGGACGCTCACCTCGGGACCGTGGTCGCCGAGGTTCGCCGTCGTGATCTTGCCGTCCGTCATCGGGACCTCTCCGACGCCAGGGCACGCCCGGCGTCCGCGTAGAAACTGATCTTCCGGTCGAGCACGGCGAGCGTGCCCCGGAGTTCGTCGATCCTGGCCAGGACGTCCTCCCGGGTCGTCTTCAGCAGATCGAAGCGCTCGCCGTAGGTGTGGTCGCCCTCGCGCACCAGTTCCGCGTACCGGACCATGTCCGCGACCGGCATGCCCGTCAGGCGGAGCTTGCCGACCAGGTCGAGCCAGTCGAGGTCGCGGTTGGTGTAGCGGCGCTGGCCGGTGTGGGACCGGTCGATGTGCGGCATCAGTCCGATGCGCTCGTACCAGCGCAGGGTGTGAGCCGTCAGGCCGGTGAAGGCGACGACCTCGCTGATCGTGTAGTGGTCGTCGCCGTCCGGGCGCCGGTTCTGCTGCCGCGTCGGGCCGGCGCAGCTGTCGGTCCTGGTCCCCGTGGTCTCCATCACCGTCATGGCCCCAACGCTAGAACCCTGGAGTGCACTCCAAGCAAGCGCCGACGGTAAGAAATCGGCAGGACCGTTCCTGATCCGGCTGGTCAGCGTACGCGGTCCTGAGTGTCGTACGTCGCGCCCTGTCGTGCGTCGCTCTGTCGGGTTCCGGCCCGAGCCCGACCCCTTGCCGGAGCTCACGCTCTGAGCGCATAGGCTCGAACGCATGTCGCTGAAGAGCCTCGCGCTGATCGAGAACTGGCCGGTTCCCACCGCTGCGGCGGGTGTCGTACGGGCGGACGGCACCGTCCTCGGCACCCATGGCCCGGCCGGGCAGCGGTTCCCGCTCGCCTCGGTGACCAAGCCGCTGGCCGCCTACGCGGTGCTCGTCGCGTACGAGGAGGGGGCCGTCGAGTTCGACGAGCCCGCGGGTCCCACCGGGTCGACGGTCCGGCACCTGCTCGCGCACACCTCGGGCCTGGCCTTCGACGAGCACAGGGTCACGGCCCCGCCCGGGGAGCGGCGGCTGTACTCCAACGCCGGTTTCGAGCAGCTCGGCGACCATGTCGCGAGGGCGACCGACATCCCGTTCGCCGAGTACCTGCGGCAGGCCGTGCTGGAGCCGCTGGGCATGGCCTCGACGACCCTGGAGGGTTCCCCGGCCAAGGACGGGGTCTCGACGGTGGAGGATCTGCTGCGGTTCGCGGCCGAGGTGCAGGCGCCGAGGCTGCTGGACCCGCGTACGGTCGCCGAGGCGATGACCGTGCACTACCCGGGCACCAAGGGCGTCCTGCCGGGCTACGGCCACCAGAACCCCAACGACTGGGGGCTCGGCTTCGAGATCCGCGACTCCAAGTCGCCGCACTGGACGGGCTCCTCGTCCTCACCGCGCACGTTCGGGCATTTCGGGCAGTCGGGTACGTTCCTGTGGATCGACCCGGACGCGGGCGCGGCCTGCGTGGCGCTGACGGACCGGGCGTTCGGCCCCTGGGCGACCGAGGCCTGGCCGGCGTTCACGGACGCGGTGCGCGCGGAGCTCTAGAAGAGGCCGGGCCCTCTAGGTCATCTCCCAGATCAGCAGCTCCGCCTCGCTCACGCCCTCGGCCTCCAGGCCCTTGGCGCCCGTGATCCGGGCCGCGTCACCGGCGCCCAGTTCCTCGCCGTCCAGACGGACGTCACCGCGTACGACATGCACGTACGCGTACGTCCCGTCCGGCACCGCCGTGCGCTCCCCGGGTCCGAGGCGCCGCACGTGCAGCATCGCGCCGGCCTCCGGGACGGCGTAGGGCGTCGAGTCGGCGATGCCGTGGACGACTTCGTGGAAGGGGTCGCCGCCTGGCCGGAGCGGGGCCAGCCACGTCTGGATGAAGGTCAGGGGCTCCGGGCCGTCGTTGCGCTCCACGTGCCGCACCCCGCCCGCCGAGCTGAGCCGCTGCACATCGCCGTGCCGAACGACCGACTCGTGCCCGGTGGAGTCCCGGTGGGTCAGCTCGCCCCGCACCACCCAGGTCACGATCTCGGTGTGACTGTGCGGATGCTCGTCGAAGCCGGCCCCCGGCGCCAGCCGCTCCTCGTTGCACGCGAGCACCGCACCGAAGCGGAGGTTGTCCGGGTCGTAGTGGGGGCCGAAGGAGAAGGCGTGCCACGTCTCGATCCCTGCGGCCGAATCCCCTCCGGGGTAGCGCTCGCCCGCGCGCCTCACGTCCATCACGGAGTCCACCGTAGACCCGGCGGCCCACCTTCCCGTCCGGATAAGGCAGTCTTGTCCCGTGCCCGAACCCGAAACCAGTAAGAACGAAGCCGCAGCCCACGCCGTCCATCCGCATTCCGCGACGCTGAAGCGGCTGGAGAAGTCGTCCGGATCGCTGGCCGCGCAGGCCATCGCGCGGATGGACGAGACGCTGCCCTGGTACCGGGCCATGCCCCCGGAGAACCGTTCCTGGATCGGTCTCGTCGCGCAGGCGGGCATCGCCGCGTTCACCGAGTGGTTCCGGCGTCCGGAGGCCCCGCAGGCCATCTCCACCGACGTGTTCGGCACCGCGCCGCGCGAGTTGACCCGGGCGATCACACTGCGCCAGACCGTGGAGATGGTGCGCACCACCATCGAGGTCATGGAGAGCGCGATCGACGAGGTCGCGGCCCCCGGCGACGAGCGCGTGCTGCGTGAGGCGCTGCTCGTCTACGCGCGGGAGATCGCCTTCGCCACGGCCCAGGTGTACGCGCAGGCCGCCGAGGCACGCGGCGCCTGGGACGCCCGGCTGGAGTCCCTGGTCGTGAACGCCGTGCTCAGCGGCGAGGCCGACGAGGGTGCCGTGTCGCGGGCCGCCGCCCTCGGGTGGAACTCGCCCGAGCACGTGTGCGTGGTGCTCGGCACGGCGCCCGACGGGGACAGCGAGCTGACCGTCGAGGCCATACGGCGCGCGGCCCGGCACGCCAAGCTCCAGGTGCTCACCGGGGTGCTCGGCGACCGGCTCGTCGTCATCGCGGGCGGCAGCGACAACCCGCTGGCCGTCGCCAAGTCGCTCATCGGCCCGTTCGCGGCCGGGCCGGTCGTGGCGGGCCCGGTGGTGCCGGACCTGCTGGCCGCGACCCGGTCCGCGCAGGCCGCCGCGGCCGGGCTGAAGGCGGGTTCCGCCTGGCAGGACGCCCCGCGCCCGGTCCTGGCGGACGATCTGCTCCCGGAGCGGGCGATGGCCGGAGACCCCTCGGCCCGTGAGCAACTGGTGGAGGAGATCTACAGACCGCTGGAGGAGGCAGGGGCCGCGCTCCTGGAGACCCTCAGCGTCTATCTCGAACAGGCGAGCAGTCTCGAGGGTGCCGCCCGGATGCTGTTCGTTCATCCCAACACCGTCCGCTACCGGCTTCGACGTGTGACTGACGTCACCGGTTGGTCACCCTCCGATGTACGCTCTGCGTTCACACTGCGGATCGCGCTGATCCTGGGGCGTCTGGTCGATGGAGATCTCCAGCCCTAAGGTTTTGTCGGGGCTCGACAAAACCCCCCTGTGTTCTTCGTCCCTGTCCCCACGGGCGGCCGTGCCCGTTCCCAAGAGAGAGTGTGAGAGTGCTCGTACTCGTCGCTCCCGGCCAGGGCGCTCAGACGCCCGGCTTCCTGACTGAATGGCTCGACTTCCCCGGTGTTCGCGGTGCCCTCGAGGCCTGGTCGGACGCCGTGGGACTCGACCTGATCCGTTACGGCACCGAGGCGGACGCGGAGGAGATCCGCGACACCGCGGTGGCGCAGCCGCTGCTGGTCGCGGCCGGACTGGCGTCGGCGTCCCTGCTGTTCGAGGACCCGGCCGACTTCCCGCGGAAGGTCGGCGCCGTCGCCGGGCACAGCGTCGGCGAGTTCACCGCCGCCTCGCTCGCCGGGGTGCTCCCGCACGAGGAGGCCCTCCGCCTGGTCCGCACCCGTGGGCTCGCCATGGCCGAGGCCGCCGCCGTCACCGAGACGGGCATGGCCGCGCTGCTGGGCGGCGACCCGGACGTGACGGTCCCGCATCTGACGAAGCTGGGTCTGACCCCCGCCAACATCAACGGCGCGGGCCAGATCGTCGCGGCCGGCACCAAGGAGCAGCTCGCCGCGCTGGAGGCGGACAAGCCCGAGGGCGTGCGCAAGGTCGTCGCGCTGAAGGTCGCCGGCGCGTTCCACACGCACCACATGGCCCCCGCGGTCGACACGCTGGCCAAGGCCGCCGAGGCCCTGACGCCCGGCGACCCGAAGCTCACCTACGTCTCCAACGCCGACGGGCGGGCCGTCGCCACCGGCAGCGAGGTGCTGGACCGTCTGGTCGGCCAGGTCGCCAACCCGGTCCGCTGGGACCTGTGCATGGAGACCTTCAAGGAGCTGGGCGTCACGGCCCTGGTCGAGCTGTGCCCCGGCGGCACCCTCACCGGCCTCGCCAGGCGCGCCCTGCCCGGCGTGAAGACCCTGGCCCTGAAGTCACCCGCCGATCTCGACGCGGCTCGTGAGCTCATCGCCGAGACGCCAACATCTGCCGCTGACGCGGCGGGTGCCTGACAAGGAGCCGGAGAGCATGGCGAAGATCAAGCCCAGCAAGGGCGCCCCGTACGCACGCATCCTCGGTGTCGGCGGCTACCGCCCGACCCGGGTCGTGCCGAACGAGGTGATCCTCGAGACGATCGAGTCGTCCGACGAGTGGATCCGCTCGCGCTCCGGCATCGAGACGCGGCACTGGGCCTCCGACGAGGAGACCGTCGCCGCGATGTCGATCGAGGCGTCCGGCAAGGCCATCGCCGACGCGGGCATCTCCGTCGAGCAGATC
The DNA here is from genome assembly GCF_004803895.1 of Streptomyces hawaiiensis. Classification (NCBI taxonomy): domain Bacteria; kingdom Bacillati; phylum Actinomycetota; class Actinomycetes; order Kitasatosporales; family Streptomycetaceae; genus Streptomyces; species Streptomyces hawaiiensis. The sequence goes on from NZ_CP021978.1 coordinate 2,747,066, forward strand.
GGCGGCGTCATCGTCTCGACCGTCTCGCACTTCAAGCAGACCCCTGCCGTCGCCACCGAGATCGCCGACAAGCTGGGCACCGCCAGGGCCGCCGCCTTCGACATCTCGGCCGGCTGCGCGGGCTTCGGCTACGGTCTCACGCTCGCCAAGGGCATGATCGTCGAGGGCTCGGCGGAGTACGTCCTGGTGATCGGTGTCGAGCGGCTGAGCGACCTGACGGACCTGGAGGACCGCGCGACGGCCTTCCTGTTCGGCGACGGCGCCGGAGCGGTCGTGGTCGGCCCGGCCAACGAGCCCGCGATCGGCCCGACCGTGTGGGGCTCCGAGGGCGACAAGTCCGAGACCATCAAGCAGACCGTGCCGTGGACGGACTACCGTGACGGGACGGTCGAGAAGTTCCCCGCGATCACCCAGGAAGGCCAGGCGGTGTTCCGCTGGGCCGTGTTCGAGATGGCGAAGGTCGCCCAGCAGGCGCTGGACGCGGCCGGGATCACCGTGGACGACCTGGACGTCTTCATCCCGCACCAGGCCAACGTGCGGATCATCGACTCGATGGTGAAGACCCTGAAACTGCCGGAGCACGTCACGGTCGCCCGTGACATCCGCACCACCGGCAACACCTCGGCCGCCTCGATCCCGCTCGCGATGGAGCGGCTCCTGGCGACCGGCGAGGCGAAGAGCGGCGACACCGCGCTCGTCATCGGCTTCGGGGCGGGTCTCGTCTACGCCGCGACTGTCGTTACCCTCCCCTAGGCACTCCGTGCCGGATCATGCGATCCGGCACGGAGAGAAACACCTGCCACACCCTCTGGATATCTACGAAGGAGCGCCAACATGGCCGCCACTCAGGAAGAGATCGTCGCCGGTCTCGCCGAGATCGTGAACGAGATCGCCGGCATCCCGGTTGAGGACGTCCAGCTGGACAAGTCCTTCACCGACGACCTGGACGTCGACTCGCTGTCCATGGTCGAGGTCGTCGTCGCCGCCGAAGAGCGCTTCGACGTCAAGATCCCCGACGAGGACGTCAAGAACCTCAAGACCGTCGGTGACGCGACGAACTACATCCTCAAGCACCAGGGCTGATCAGCCGATCAGGCCTTCGGGCTGACTGCCCCGCCACCCGGCGGTGGCGCCGCTTAATCCTCGGATCCGTTGGAGAAAGAATTCCCGTGAGCTCGACCAATCGCACCGTGGTCGTCACCGGTATCGGCGCAACCACACCGCTGGGTGGCGACGCAGCCTCTACCTGGGAGGGCCTGATCGCCGGACGTTCCGGCGTCAAGCCCTTGGAGCAGGAGTGGGCGGCCGACCAGGCCGTCAAGATCGCGGCCCCGGTCGCCGTGGAGCCGACCGAGGTCATCCCGCGGCCGCAGGCCCGCCGACTGGACCGCTCGGCGCAGTTCGCGCTGGTCGCGGCCAAGGAGGCCTGGGCCGACGCCGGCTTCGAAGCGAAGGCCGGCGACGACCCGAACATCGACCCCGACCGGCTCGGCGCGGTCATCGCCTCCGGTATCGGCGGCGTGACGACGCTGCTCGACCAGTACGACGTGCTGAAGGAGAAGGGCGTCCGCCGCGTCTCCCCGCACACCGTGCCCATGCTGATGCCCAACGGCCCGTCGGCCAACGTGGGGTTGGCCGTGGGTGCCCGGGCGGGCGTGCACACACCGGTCTCCGCCTGCGCCTCGGGCGCCGAGGCCATCGGCTACGCCATCGAGATGATCCGCACCGGCCGCGCCGACGTCGTCGTCGCGGGTGGCACGGAGGCGGCGATCCACCCGCTGCCCATCGCCGCGTTCGGCAACATGATGGCGATGTCCAAGAACAACGACGACCCGCAGGGCGCGTCGCGCCCCTACGACACCGCCCGCGACGGCTTCGTCCTCGGTGAGGGCGCCGGTGTCGTGGTCCTGGAATCCGCCGAGCACGCCGCGAAGCGCGGGGCCCGGGTGTACGCCGAGGCGGTCGGGCAGGGCATCTCCGCCGACAGCCACGACATCGTGCAGCCGGAGCCGGAGGGGCGGGGCATCTCGCAGGCCCTGCAGAACCTGCTGGAGCGCAACGACCTGGACCCGGCGGAGATCGTGCACGTCAACGCGCACGCGACGTCGACGCCGGCCGGTGACATCGCCGAGCTGAAGGCGCTGCGGAAGGTGTTCGGCGACGACGCCGACCACTTCGCGGTGTCCGCGACGAAGTCGATGACCGGGCATCTGCTGGGTGGTGCCGGTGGGGTCGAGACGGTGGCGACCGTGCTCGCGCTGTACCACCGGGTGGCTCCGCCGACCATCAACGTCGAGAACCTCGACCCGGAGGCCGAGGCGAACGCCGACGTCGTCCGCGGTGAGGCGCGCAAGCTGCCGGTCGAGGGCCGGATCGCCGCGCTGAACGACTCGTTCGGGTTCGGTGGGCACAACGTGGTCCTGGCGTTCCGGACGATTTGATCCCGAGCGTTGTTCGGCCCGAACTCCCTGAGGGGGGTTCGGGCCGTTCGCCGTTTCTGTGAAGTGGTGTGCCGGGTGCGGGCCGGTGGGGGCCGGTCGCGCCCACGCGGCGGAGCCGCACATGAAACAGCCCCGCGCCGCCTACAGCGCGTCCCCCTCAAGTCCGTCTACACCACCTGGTGCAACCAGCGGACCGGGGCGCCTTCGCCGGCGTAGCGGAAGGGTTCCAGCTCGTCGTCCCAGGGCTTGCCGAGGAGTTTGCTGAGCTCGGCCTCCAGGTCGGTCTCGCCGCGCTGCGAGCGCTTCAGGGCCGCTCTGAGCCGGTCCTCGGGGATGAGGATGTCGCCGTGGATGCCGGTGACGGCGTGGTAGATACCCAGGTCGGGGGTGCAGCTGTAGCGCTCGCCCTCGGCGGTGGCGCAGGGTTCCGCGGTGACCTCGAAGCGGAGGAGGTGCCAGCCGCGCAGCGCCGAGGCCAGCTTGGACGCGGTGCCCGCCTGGCCCTGCCAGGAGAACTCCGAGCGCCAGGTGCCCGGGGCGGCCGGCTGGCGGATCCAGTCCAGGCTGACGCGTGTGCCGAGCACCCCGGCGACGGCCCACTCGACGTGCGGGCACAGCGCGCGCGGCGCGGAGTGCACGTACAGAACTCCACGTGTCGTCACCGGAACCTCCGGGCAGAGCGGGACATGGTGCAAGGGCGGAACGGCTGTGACCGGGCGGGTCACGTTGATGGCGAGGCTACCGTGCGGCGGAGCAAGGAGTGTGACGTACGGTCGGTCCAGGTGCCGGGAAACGCCTGCCATTCACCCAGGGGGACGCTTGTACGGGTGTGAGCCGTTGCACCTGATCGGTCGGGAACCCTCGTGCGTTGTTATGGGTTGGGGAGACAGGCACGGCGTGGCGAGGGGATGGACCAGGGATGCGGAAGCGAGGCCGTCGCACACGGGGCGTTCTGGCCATGGTCGCGGCGGCCGTGCTGGGGGTCGCCGGGTGTGATGCCGTGGGGGGCGATTCCGCCGCCCCGTCGGAGACCGCGAAACCGTCGCCGAGGCCCACGCCCCTGTGGGACCGCAGTCCGAGTTCGGTCGCGGCCGTCGGTGACTCCATCACGCGCGGGTTCGACGCCTGTGACGTGCTGTCGGACTGTCCGGAGGCGTCCTGGGCGACCGGCGCGAGCCCCGAGGTCGACTCGCTCGCGGTGCGGCTGCTGGGGAAGGCCGGGGCCGCCCGGCGGAGCTGGAACTACGCCGTGACCGGGGCGCGGATGGCCGATCTGCCCGGGCAGATGGCGCAGGCGGTGCGGCGGAAACCGCAGCTGGTGACGGTGATGGTCGGGGCGAACGACGCCTGCCGGTCCACACCCTCGGCGATGACGCCGGTCTCCGCCTTCCGTGCCGACTTCGAGGACTCCCTGCGCTCCCTGCGCAAGGCCCTGCCCAAGGCGCAGGTGTTCGTGGCGAGCGTGCCGAACCTGAAGCGGCTGTGGTCGCAGGGGCGTACCAGCCCGATGGGCAAACAGGTGTGGCAGCTGGGCATCTGCCCGTCGATGCTGGGCGACCCGGACGCCCTGGACTCGGCGGCGGTTCTGCGGCGGGACACGGTGCACAAGCGGGTGGAGGACTACAACAAGGTGCTGAGGGAGGTCTGCGCCGAGGACAAGCGGTGCCGCTACGACGGGGGCGCGGTGCACGACTACCGCTTCGGCACCGCCCAGTTGAGCCGCTGGGACTACTTCCACCCCAGCGTGAACGGACAGGCCCGGCTGGCCGAGATCGCGTACCGCACCGTCACCGCGAAGAAGCCCTGACCCGGACCCTGGCCTAGAGTTCCGCACATGAACGAACTCTTCGGAACACTTTCCGACGGGACCCCGGTGCACCGCTGGACCCTGGAGCGGGCGGGCGTGCGGGTGCGGGTCCTGTCGTACGGCGGGATCGTGCAGTCCGTGGAGGTGCCGGACCGTGCGGGCCGGGCCGGGGACGTGGTGCTGGGGTTCCCGGATCTCGACGGGTATCTCGCCCACTCGGAGCCGTACCTCGGCGCCCTGGTCGGGCGGTACGCCAACCGGATCGCCGGGGGCCGGTTCACCCTGGACGGGCGGACGTACGCGCTGGAGCCGAACAACGGGCCGAACTCGCTGCACGGCGGAGCGCGCGGCTTCGACAAGCGGGTGTGGGACGCGGTGCCGGTCGAGCACGGGGTGCGGCTGACGCGGGTCGGTCCGCACGGCGAGGAGGGGTTCCCTGGGCGGCTGGAGGTGTCGGCGACGTACACGCTCGACGAGGGCGGGGCGCTGCGGATCGCGTACGAGGCGGTGACGGACGCGCCGACCGTGGTGAACCTGACCAACCACAGCTACTTCAACCTGGCCGGTTCCGGTGACGCGGGCGGCCATGAGCTGCGGCTGGCCGCCTCCCGGTACACGCCGGTCGACGCGGACCTGATCCCCGTCGGCGGCCCGGAGGAGGTCACCGACACGCGCTTCGACTTCCGCGAGGCCCGCAAGACCGGCTCCGGCTACGACCACAACTTCGTGCTCGACAAGGGGGTGACGGACACTCCGGTGGAGGTCGCCGAGCTGCACGACCCGGCGTCGGGGCGGGTGCTGACGGTGGCGACCACCGAGCCCGGCCTCCAGCTGTACACCGCCGACCACCTGGCCGGGCCCTTCGCGCCCGGCGACGGCATCGCGCTGGAGACCCAGCACTTCCCCGACTCGCCGAACCGGCCGGAGTTCCCGACGACCGTGCTGCGGCCGGGCGAGGTGTTCCGCTCGGAGACGGTGTACGGGTTCGGCACCCGCTGAGGGGGCCCGTGACCGACCACGAGCCCCGGTCCGGAGGTCAGGTCCCGGACCGGGGCTGCTGGGTGGGGAACTTGTCCCGGATCAGACGTTAATCGTCGCGGTGATCCTGCGGTCCGTGATCGAGCGTCCGACCTGGATCTCGTACGAACCCTTCACAAACGACCACGAGCCGGTCGCCTCGTCCCAGACCTCGAAGGCGCGGCGCGGCAGTTCGACGGTGGCCTCGACGCTGTCGCCGGGGGCGGCCTCGACGCCCGCGAAGCCCGCGAGCCAGCGCGCCGGGCGGGTGGGGTCGGGCTCGCCCGGGGCCAGGTAGAGCTGGACGACCTCGCGGCCGGGGCGGTCGCCGGTGTTGCGGAGGCGGACCTTCGCTGTCGTCGTCTCGGCGGTCTCCTCCACCTCCACGGAATCGTAGGTCCAGTCGGTGTAGCCGAGGCCGTGACCGAAGGGGTAGGCGGGACTGCGGCCGTGCTTCTCCCAGGCGCGGTATCCGATGAAGACGCCCTCTTCGTAGGGGAGTTCGCCGTTGCTGGGGACGACCTGGGTGACCGGGGCGTCGGTGAGGGCGCCCCAGGTGGTGGGCAGGCGGCCGCCGGGTTCGTGGGCGCCGGTGAGGACGTCCGCGAGGGCCGCGCCGCCCTCCTGGCCGGGGAACCAGGACAGGAGCACGGCGGCGACGTCGTCGCGCCACGGCAGTTCCACCGGGGAGCCGGAGTTGACGACCACGACGGTGTGGGGGTTGGCGGCGGCGACGGCGCGGACCAGGTCGTCCTGGCGGCCGGGCAGGCGCAGGTCGGCGCGGTCGAAGCCCTCGGACTCCACGCGGTCGGTGGTGGCGACCACGACGACGGCCGTGTCTGCGGCCCGGGCGGCCGCGGCGGCCTCGGCGACCAGTTCGTCGGCGTCGCGCTGCGGGTCCTGGTGGGCGAGGGTGAAGCCGATGACCCGCATGGGGTGGTCGCCGAGCGGCGGGACCGTGTGGGTGAGGGAGACCTCGACCGGTTCGCCCGCGGTGAGTTCGGGCCGGGCGTGGGGCACCGGGGCGCCGAAGAAGGCCGCGAAGGGGTCGCCGTCCTCGGCGGGGCGCTGGACGTCGTCGAAGTACGTGGTGCCGGCGACCGTGAGCTTGAAGGGGCCGAGGCCCTTGAAGCCGAAGGTGTGCGTGCCGCTCTCGCGCGGGGTGAAGGTGCCGGTCAGTTCGACGCTGTGCAGGGTGTCGTGCGTGACGCCGTCGGGCAGGTCGGCGCCCATCCACTGGATGTGGCCGCTGGGGGCCGAGCGCGCGCCGATGACCCGGCCGGCCGCGTCGCGACAGACGGCGCGCAGCTCGAAGCCCTGGTCGGCGACGGGGAGTTCGGTGTTGGGGTCGGCACCGAGGGTGTAGGTGAGGGTGTCGTCGGGGAGGGCGGCGGTGAGGCCGTCGAGCGGGGAGACGACGCGGGCGGGGAAGACGGTGGCGGAGCCGCCGCCGAGGACGCGGGCGTCGCGGGCGGCGGCTCCGATCAGCGCGACCCGGCCGGGCTTCAGCGGCAGCGCGCCGCCCTCGTTGCGGACGAGGACGAAGGAGCGGCGGGCGATCTCGCGGGCGAGCGCCTCGCCGTGGACGGGCTCGGGCAGGTCGGTGACGGCCGGTTCGGCGCCCTGGAGGATGCCGACCCGGGCGGCGAGGCGCAGGACGCGGCGGACGGCCTCGTCGACCTGGGCCTCGTCCGCCTCGCCGTCCCGCACGGCCCGGGCGAGGGCCTCGCCATAGACCGTGCCGGGGCCGGGCATGGCGATGTCGAGGCCGCCGGTGAGGGCGCCGGTGGTGGAGCGGGCGGCGGTCCAGTCGGAGACGTTGGCGCCGTCGAAGCCCCATGTGCCGCGCAGGACCTCGTTGACCAGGTAGTGGTGCTCGGTCATGGTCGGGCCGTTGACGGAGTTGTAGGCCGTCATGATGCCCCAGGGGTGGGCGTTCTCGACGATCGCCTCGAAGGGGGCCAGGTACAGCTCGCGCAGGGCGCGTTCGCCGACGAGGTTGTTCACGGTGAGGCGGTCGGTCTCGGCGTCGTTGGCGACGAAGTGCTTGACGGTGGTGCCGACGCCGCCGGACTGGACGCCCCGGACGTACTCGGTACCGATCCGCCCGGTGAGGTACGGGTCCTCGCTGTAGGCCTCGAAGTGGCGGCCGCCGAGCGGGGAGCGGTGCAGGTTGACCGTGGGGGCGAGCAGGACGTGGACGCCCTTGCGGCGGGCCTCCTGAGCCAGCAGTACGCCTGCCCGGTGCGCGAGGCCGGGGTCCCAGGTGGCGGCCAGGGCGGTCGGGGAGGGCAGGGCGACGGACGGGTCGTCGGCGCTCCAGTGCACTCCGCGGACTCCGATCGGGCCGTCGGACATGACCAGTGAGGCCAGTCCGGCCTCCGGCAGCGCGGGCAGGCTCCACAAGTCCTGGCCGGCCAGCAGCCGCGTCTTGGCGTCCAGGCCGAGCTTGCCGAGGGCGGCCTCGACGGCGACCTCACGGGCCGCGTCCTGCATCGCCTGTGTCGTATCCGCCACGCCGGCCTCCTCGTTGAAGTCGAGTACGTCATCATCCTGCCTCGGCGGCATGCGAAGGATTCGCGACCGCGACCGGTAATCGAGCAACCCACACTGCGAGCAACCACGTCCGCGAGAGCGAGGGCCGACGACCGACGACCGACCTAGCGGGCCGGTACGGCGGCCACGACCTCCCCCTCGACGAGGGCCTCGGGGCGGCAGAGCCGGGCCGCCTCGAAGGTCATGCCGGTCGGCGGGGTGCCGGTGAGGAACTGCCGCCGTACGGTGCCGTATTCCGCCAGCCGGGAGATGCCGGCCAGGTACGCGGCGGCCTTCCTGGGCGCGGTGCGGGAGGCGACGGCGAAGATCCCCGTCTGCGCCGCACCCATGGCGTGGACCGCACCCGTCACGCGATACTGCGGCGGTCCGGCACCGACCCCCCACCGCGACGGAAGGCCTGAACACCCTTGAATTCCCTACGCGTTCGCCTCGGCGTCCTCGGCCTCGCCCTGCTGACCGGCTTCACCACCCCGACGGCGGCGAGCGCCGCCCAGGGGGCACCCGCTCCCACCGTCGAGGAGCAGCGGCTCGACCGGGCGGCGCCCCAGGAGATCCTGCGGCGCTCCGGGTTCGACACCGTGGCCCCGCGGCTGGCCCGGGCCCTCGACGCGGCCCGCTCCTACGGGGAGGCCCGCCGGGCGGTCACGCGCGAGGGCGCGCGGCTGTGGCAGCGCGCGGTCGACCGGGCGCAGGGGCGCGGCGGCGTGGGCGGGGACCTCAGCCGGGACGACGACCGGCCCCTGTACTGGGCGCGGCTCGGCATGACGCGTGAGGTGCGCACCTGGGAGCCGGGGTTCGGCCTGACGGACGGGCGGCGGGCGGCGCTGCTGGGCGAGCTGGAGCGTACCTCGCGCGGCCAGAGCGCCATCAGCTATCCGCACGGCAAGGGCCTGAAGCGGATCCTGCTCACCGGCTTCGACCCGTTCACCCTCGATCGGGACATCCGTATCTCCAACCCGTCCGGCGCCACCGCGCTGGCGCTCGACGGCGCGGTGATCGAGACGGCGGACGGCCCGGCCCGGATCGAGACGGCCGTGTTCCCGGTGCGCTGGCGGGACTTCACCGAGGGCACCGTGGAGCGGACTCTGCGGCCGTACCTGCCGGAGGTCGACCTGTTCACGACGGTGAGCCAGGGCCGGGTCGGGCGGTTCGACATCGAGCGGACCAACGGGGCCTGGCGGGGCGGCTTCGGCGACAACGACAACATCGGCCGCACCGAGACCGTGCCGGTGACCGACCCGGCCTCGCAGCCGCAGTGGACGACGACCACGCTGCCCTACGCGGCGATCGTCGCCGCGAACACCGGCCGCTTCCCCGTGTACGACAACACCGGCGTCACCGAGATACCGGCGGGCGGCACCGAGCCCGTCGTACGCCCCGACGGGCCCACCCCCGGCTCGACCGCTCGGGCGGGCGGCGGCGGGGACTACCTCTCCAACGAGATCGCCTACCGGGCGACGCTGCTCCGGGACCGGCTGGGGCTGCGCGACACGCTGCCGGGCGGGCATGTGCACACGCCGGTGCTGCAGTTCGGGGCCGGGAACACCACCGAGGTCACCGACCCGGAGTTCGTGCGGAACCGGCTGGACATCATCACGCAGGTGAGGACGATCCTGAAGGTGGCTGCGGAAGGGTCGTGACGTCCCCGTCGCCCTCCTCACGGATCTCCTCGCCCAGCAGGTCACGCGCCATGAGGGTGGCGCCCGCGACCGCGCCCGGCATCAGGAACACCGCGACGAACGGCACCAGGAAGGCCACGGCGAGCGGCGTGCCGAAGCCCCACACGAGGGTCTTGCGGGAGCGCAGCAGGGTCAGGCGGGTGCGCAGTTCGACGCTGCGGCGCTGGAGGGCGACGGCGGTCAGTTCCTCGGTGAGGAAGAACCCGGTGACGAAGAACCCGATCACCGGGACGGCCGTCTGCCCGACCACCGGGATGAAACCGCAGGCGAACAGCAGCACACCCCACAGGGCGGCCCGCACCACGATGCGGAGACTGTCGCGGGCGGAGATCCACAGTTCGCGCCAGAGCGGCAGCCCCGACTCGGGGGCGTGCCCGTCCGGGGACACGTCCCGGTCGACCTTCTCGGAGAGGTTCTCGTAGAAGGGCTGCCCGATCAGCAGGGTCACCGCGGTGAAGGTCACGACGGCGAGGAGCAGGGAGAGGGCGAACAGCACGGCGGTCAGGAAGCCGCGGAAGAGCCCGAGCCAGGGGCTCGACCAGTCGTCGGCGAAGGGCGTCGCCCAGGTCACGGCGTCCTCGCCCCACAGCGCCAGCGCGACGAGCGCCGCCGCGTACAGGACGAGGGTGATCAGGCCCGGGAGCAGTCCGAAGCCGTATTGCCTGCCGTGCCGGGCCACCCACCGCTGGCCCTTCAGGAGGTACCGGAAACCCACCCCTAGATCGCGCATGGGGAAACCTTATCGGGGCAGGCCGGGCCGGTCCCCGACAGGGCCGTACGGGGCTGCGGTGAGACCAAGGCGCCCTTGTTGCCGTTGAGTCGAACCGGTACACCTCGCCGTACCGATCTCAGGAAGCCCCGGAGGAGGCACGCGTGCGCACCACGAGAAGCGTTCCCGCGAGACCCGCGCTGTTAGTCACCCTGGCCCTGGCCACGGCGGGTTCACTCCTGCTCGCCCCCGGCGCCGCCGGTGCGGACCCCCAGCCCGTCACCCGTGAGGGCTCCGCCGTGGACGACCGCGCGGCCCGGGCTCCCGCGAGCGCGACGCGACGCGCGTTGACCGCGGACGTCGCCGCCCGCACCACCGCCCGCGCCTACCCCCGCCGCCAGGCCCTCTCCCCCGACCCGGAGAACCCCGGCGACAAGTCCCTGAAGCTGGGTCTCACGCCGTACCACGCGATCGCGCCGAAGCTGAACGCCCTGCAGCGCCTCGGCGACCGGGTGAGCGTGGAGGTGACGGGCCGCTCGGCCGGCGGCCACCGCCTCTACCTCGTCACCGTCACCGCCCCGGAGACCACCCGGCAGGCCCGCGCCCAGGAGCGGATGCGCGAGCTGATCGGGAACACACCGGCCGCGGCGGCCAAGTCCCGTGAGATCAAGCGCGACTACAAGACCCCGGTCTTCGTCAACAGCAACATCCACGGCAACGAGTGGGAGGGCACGGACGCCTCCCTGAAGGTCATCGAGCGGCTCGCGACGGCGAAGGACGCCAAGACCAGGGACCTGCTCGCGCACAGCCGCCTGTACTTCAACATCACGGCCAACCCGGACGGCCGTATCGCCGGGACCCGCGCCAACGCGGCCGGCTTCGACCTGAACCGGGACTTCGTCACCGCCTCCCAGCCCGAGACGCGGGCGATGCGGCAGATCGAGATCGGCACGCAGCCGGCCGTCCTGCTCGACCTGCACGGCTACGTCAACGGCACCCTCATCGAGCCCACCACTCCCCCGCACGGCGAGAACTACGAGTACGACCTCTTCCTGAAGAACAGCTACGCCAACGCCCTCGGCATGGAATCCGCGGTCAACGCCCTCGGCTACACGCCGGCGAAGGACGGCGTGGAGGCGGCCCAGATCCCGTTCCGCGACCAGGAGGAGGGCTGGGACGACTGGCCGCCGATCTTCACCCCGCAGTACGCGGCCTTCCACGGCACGGTGGCCGCCCACACGGTGGAGATCCCCCTGGCGGTGAACAACGAGGAGTACGACGAGCTGCCCGTGCCGGAGCTGCGCCGCCGTTCGGCGGTCAACACGGCGGTGGCGGGCGCGGCGATCCGCGCGACCCTGGACCATGTCCGCGAGCACCGCGGCACCCTGATCACCGACCAGATCGAGGTCTTCCGCCGCGGCGCGACGGGCGCCGCGCAGGTGCCGGTGTCCGCGCAGACGGTCCCCGGCGTGCCCGGCATCGGCCCGGAGGACGTCTACACGACCGTGTTCCCGCGCGCCTACGTCATCCCGCCCGGCGACGCCCGCACCCAGCGCTCGGGACCCGCTGCCGCCCGCCTGGTCGATCACCTGCTGGCCAACGACGTCCGTGTCACCCGCGCCACCCGCCCCTTCCGGCTCGCCGGACGGACGTACCCCGGGGGTTCGTACGTCGTCGACATGCGCCAGCCCAAGCGCGGCATGGCGAACGTGCTGCTGGCCGACGGCCGGGACATCAGCGGCAAGGTCTCGGTGATGTACGACATCTCCGGCTGGAGCCTGGGCGGTCTGTGGGGCGCCACGGTCGAGCGGGTGCCGTCGGGCAGCCTGCGGGGCGCGCCCCTGCGCGCGATCGGCGAGGCCGCACCGGTGGCCCACCTGCCCGCGCACGGCGACCTCCGGCTGCGGCTGACTGATCCGCGCGAGGTCGCCGCCCTCAATTCCCTGCTGCGGCAGGGCGTGCCGGTTCGGCGGGCGGCGGACGGCAACGTGATCGTCCCGGCGTCGGCCCGCCGCGAGGCCCGCTCGGCCGCCCGCGCCCACGACGTCGCCTTCACGGCCACGCGGCAGAACGGCACGGCACCGCTGAACCGCCTCCGCGTCGCCGCCGCCGTCACGCCGGGCGAGCTGTTCGCCCTGCGGGAGATGGGCTTCGACGTCACTCCGGTCTCGACGGACGTCCTGAACGCCGGCTTCGACTGGTCCGGCACGGACGTGTTGTTCGTGTCCGCCGGCCTGGACCACGCGGCGTTGACCGCCTCCGCCCGGCGGGCTCTGGACGCCTTCCTGGACGGGCACGGACTGGTCGGCCGGGGCGCGACGGGAGCGGCCCTGAACGCGGCGGCGGGCCTGCTGGCCGTCAAGCCGGTGGAGGGCAACGCGGACGCGAACGGCGTGGTGCGGGTGCGGAACTCGGGCGGCATCACGCTCGACGCCCCGAGCCACGGCTTCGTCTACGCCCCGATCTGGTTCACCGACCTGGGGCCTGGCGTCCGCGTGGAGCAGTCGTACGCGACCGGGAACCCGCTGGTCTCCGGGCACTGGCGGCCGCTGCGGGACGGCACCGGCGGTCCCGCGGCCGCCGCCGGGCAGGCCTCGGTCGTCAGCGGGGACCGGACGGTTCTGTTCGGCACCGAACCACTCTTCCGGGACCATCCCAAGGGGGAATTCCCGCAGGTGGCAAGGGCATTGTTCACAGTGGCACACAGCGCTTCGGTTGAGGAGAGCGGATGACGCAGGAGATCCACGGCACCGTGGCGGACGGCTTCGAGGCGGTGCGCGAGGAGTTCGCCGCGTTCGTCGCCGGGGAGCGAGCCGACTACGAGGGGCAGCTGTGCGCCTACGTCCACGGCCGGAAGGTCGTCGACCTGTGGGCGGGGACCGCCGCCGACGCCCTCTACGGCGTGTTCTCGTCCACCAAGGGAGCCGCCTGCCTGGTCGTGGCTCTGCTCGTCCAGGACGGCACGCTCGAACTGGACCGCAAGGTGACGTACTACTGGCCGGAGTTCGCGGCCGAGGGCAAGGGCGCCCTGACCCTGCGGGATCTGCTGGCGCACCGGGCGGGCGTGGTCGGCACGGACTCCGGCTTCACGCTCGCGGAGCTGGCCGACGACCGCCAGCTCGCCGAGCGCCTCGCCGACCAGCGGCCGTTCTGGCGCCCGGGCACGGCGTTCGGCTATCACGCGCTGGTCGCCGGCGCCCTGGCCGGTGAGGTCGTACGCCGCGCCACGGGCCGCACGCTCCAGGAGGTCTACCAGGAGCGGATCAGAACCCCGTACGGGCTGGACTTCCACCTGGGTCTGCCCGCGTCCGAGGAACCGCGCTTCCGCGGCACCCAGCCGCTGGAACCGACTCCCGAGCAGCAGGCCGTCCTCGACGCCACGCCCACGGGCCCGCACTCGCTGGCCTCGATCGCGTTCAACGGCCACGCGGCGGAGCCGACCGACCTGGTCTCCCTTCCGAACATGCCGCTGATCCGCGCCAAGGGCCCGGCGTCGGTGGGCGGGGTGGCGTCCGCGCGGGGCCTGGCGGGGATGTACGCGGCGGCGATCAGCGAGGTGGGCGAGCTGCCGGCGCTGCTGAAGCCGGACACGGTGGCGGAGTTCGGCCAGCTCCACTCGGCGGGCTACGACCTGGTCGCCCGGGCCCACAAGTCGTTCGGGCTCGGCTTCCAGACGACGGCTGACACGTGGCACCCGTTCCTCGGCGCCGGGACGATCGGGCACAGTGGCGCGGCCGGCTCCCAGGCCTTCGCGGACCCGTGGAGCGGCCTCGCCTACGGCTACACGCGCCGCCGGTTCGCCTTCCCGGGCGGGGCGGCACCGGAGAACAACCGCCTGGCGCTCTCGGTCCACACGGCGGCGCTCGCCTTCTGAGTCCGGGCACGGACGGAGGCCGCACCCCACGTCCAAGGGTGCGGCCTCCGCGTACGCGACGAGTGTCGTCAGACCAGCGTCACGGTGATGTCGCCGCGGGTCGCCTTCGAGTACGGGCAGACCCCGTGGGCCTTCTCGATCAGCGACCGGGCGAGCCCCCGGTCCACCTCGGGGATGTCGGCCGAGATCTCGACGATGATCCCGAAGCCGTCCCCGTTCTTGCCGAGGCCGACCTTCGCGGTCACGGTCGAACCGGTGAGGTCGGCCCCCTCCTGACGGGCGACGACACCGAGAGCGCCCTGGAAGCAGGCGCTGTACCCGGCGGCGAAGAGCTGCTCCGGGTTGGTGCCGGCGCCGCTCCCGCCCATCTCCTTCGGCGGGTTGACGACGAGGTCGAGCTTGCCGTCGTCGGTGGCGACCCGGCCGTCGCGCCCGTTCTCGGCGGTGGCGATGGCGGTGTACAGGACGTCGGACTGCTGGATCGGCATGCGGTTGTGTTCCTTCGGTCGTCCGCCGCGGCTCGCGCCCGGGCCGGGACGGATTCGGAAACAAGTTACCGCATGCCGGAATCCGAAAGAAGGCGTCAGAGCTTGACGATCATCTTCCCGGTGTTGTCGCCGCGCAGAACGCCCAGGAACGCCTCCAGGTTGTTCTCGATGCCCTCGACGACGGTCTCCCGGTACTTCAGCTCACCGGAGGCGACCCAGGGGGCGACCTCCCGCACGAACTGCGGCTGCAGGTCGTAGTGGTCCCCGACCAGGAAGCCCTCGATGCGGCCACGGGTCGCGATCAGGCGGGCGAGGTTCTTCGGGCCCGGGGCGGGCTCGGTGTTGTTGTAGACGGAGATCATCCCGCAGACGGCGATCCGGCCGCCCTCGTTGAGGGAGCCGATGGCCGCCTCCAGGTGGTCACCGCCGACGTTGTCGAAGTACACGTCGATCCCGTCGGGGGCGGCGGCGCGCAGCTGCTTGCCCACGGACCCGTCCTTGTAGTTGAAGGCGGCGTCGAAGCCGTACTCCTCCACGAGGAGCTTCACCTTCTCGTCCGACCCGGCGGAGCCGATGACCCGCGAGGCACCCTTCAGCTTGGCGATCTGCCCGACCTGGCCGCCCACGGCGCCGGCGGCACCGGACACGAAGACGGTGTCGCCTTCCTTGAAGGCGGCGGTCCGCAGCAGGCCCGCGTAGGCGGTGAGGCCGGTCATGCCCAGCACACCGAGGTACGTCGACAGCGGCGCGGCGTCCGGGTCCACCTTCACGGCGTTCTTCGCACCGACGACCGCGTACTCGCGCCAGCCGAAGAAGTGCAGCACGTGATCCCCGACGGACAGCCCCTCGGCGTTCGAGGCCACGACCTCGCCGACGGCACCGCCCTGCATGACCTTGCCGAGCTCGAACGGGGCGACGTAGGACTTCGCGTCGCTCATACGGCCGCGCATGTACGGGTCCACGGAGAGGTACTTGTTCCGGACGAGGACCTGCCCCTCACCCGGCTGCGGAACCTCCGCCTCGACGAAGGCGAAGTCCTCGGGCTTCGGCCAGCCGACGGGGCGGCTCGCCAGGTGCCACTCGCGGCTGACGGCGGGGAGGGTGGGGGTGTCGGTCATGATGCGCCTTACCTCACTGGCTCGATGCGGATGTTTCAGTACCTGAAACAACCATGCTCCTGAAAATTTCAGGTTGTCAAATAACCGGGTACCCTCGATGGCATGGCCTCCACCACGCCGACGCCCCCAGTCATGACCAATCGCCCCGATCCGCTGACCGTCGAGGTCGTCGAGCTGATCGGCGAGGTCGTGGCGCGGTTCCACGAGGACTACGAGTCGGCGGCGGCGGAGCACACCCTGACCGGCGCCCAGGCGCGGCTGCTCAGCCTGCTGTGTCTCGAACCGCTGCCGATGCGGAGGCTGGCCCGGCAGCTGAAGTGCGAGCCGTCCAACGTGACGGGGATCGTGGACCGGCTCGAGGCGCGGGGGCTGGTCGAACGGCAGCCGGATCCCACCGACCGACGGGTGAAGGTGGCGGCGGCGACCGCGGAGGGGCGGCGGGTGGCCCGGAGCCTGCGGGAGTCGCTGCGGTTCGCCCGGGAGCCCCTGGCCGGGCTCTCCGAGGGGGAGCGCGTGGCGTTGCGGGACACGCTGCGGCGGATGCTGGGCTGAGGTCCGGCCCTCAGCCGTCAGCGGATCTTGTGCCCCAGGACCGCGTGGAGGGCGCTGCGCACGTGCGCGTACCGCCGGGCCGCCTGTTCGGGGTTCTGCGGCACGTGGCCGATGCCGTCCTCCCTGATGAGGGTCCAGGGGCGGCCCTGGGCCCTCGCGAGCGCGGCGGCGCGCGCCGTGTCCTGCCCGTCGACGACCTCGTCCTGGTCTCCGTGGATGAGGAACACCGGCCGGTCCCCCGTGGCCGAGAGCCGGGCGGGGTCGAAGTCGGGATGGGGGTCCGTGGTGTCCGGCGCAAGGCCGAACCGCTGCTCGAACCAGCTCCGGTAGCGGGCGTCCGCCGCGACCGCCCGGTTCACATGACGACGCAGGTCGACGAGGGGGGCGCACGCGACGGCACCGGCCAGTCGCCCGTCGAGGACGCAGCCGAGCAGCGCGAGGGCCCCGCCGAAGCTGCCGCCGAGCAGCGCGATGTCCCCGGGGCCGAGTCCGCGCGCCCGCGCTTCGGCGACGCAGGCGTCCAGGTCACCGCGGAAGGCCGCCCGCCAGTCGCTCCAGGGCCGTCGCCGGTGCTGTGATCCGTAGCCGACCGATCCCGCGTAGTTGAGGCCGACGACCAGGATCCCGGCGTCCAGCAGTTCCCGGTACAGGCCGTCCCAGCGCAGCTCGTCGCGCTCGATGGACTCCGGGCCGCCGTGCAGGGACACGACCATGGCGACGGGGTCGCGCGCGGGGGCGTAGACCAGGGCGGGCGCGGGGCCCAGCCGGTGGTGCCGGCGTGTCGCCCCGCCCGCGTGGGCGGGGATCCGCCCGGGGCTGGAGGCGACGGCCCCTCCGGGGGTGATCCAGTGCCAGGAGGAGCCCGTGAGGGTGCTCAGGGCGTACACGCCGATCCCGGTGCGGTTCGCCACACGGATGCGCAGGCGTCCGGCTCCGGGGAGGTGCGGGGCGATCGGCCGGGCGCTGCCGTCGGCGGGGTCGACGAGGTCGAGGCGGTCGGTGGCTTCCTCGGTGCGGACGGCGAGCAGGCCGCCGGTGCCGTCGCGCAGGAAACGGGCGTCGTCCGTCCAGCCGCGGGAGGGCAGCGGGGTCAGGGATCCGTCCCCGAGGTCCCACAGGCTGAGCGTGGGCTCGGTGCCGGTGTCCGTGCGGTCCGCCAGGACCGCGCCCGTACCGCCCTCGCCGTCGAGCCAGCGGCCGACGACCGATGCCGCGACCCGGCCGGACGACGGGGCGCACAGGCGCAGGAGCGGGGGCCAGGGGCCCCGGTCCTGCGCCAGCACGGCGACGTCAAGCTCCGCGTTCCAGTGGACCGGTTCGCCGGGAGGCGCGTCCAGGAACCGGTGGGCGCGCACGCGACCGGACGGCGCGACGTCGAGGAACCGGCGGTTGCCGGCGTCGTCCTCCACGGTGAGGACGAGCGTGTCACAGGCCGTCTCCAGCACGTCGAGGAGCGTCCATGCCCCGGCCGCGGCGGCCGGGAGATCAGCCCGGCGGTGCGTCTCCTTGCCGTCCAGCGTCGTCTCGGTGACGGTGAGCCGGCCGTCGTCCCGCACGGACAACCGGGCCAGCGCCTGCCGGGCCCCCAGGAAGAGGACCGCGTCGGCGTCGAGGTCCGGACGGCACAGGACGCGGTGCCCGCCCCGGCGGTCCGTCTCGATGACGTCGAGCCGTCCGTCCGGGCCGACGGAGCCGAGCACGGGGCCGTCGTGCCAGGCGAAGAGGTGCCGGTCCCGCTCGGTGAAGAGGTCCTCAGCCAGGGACATGCGCGGGCTCCTTGCCGGTTTCGCTCGTGCGGGCGCCCAGACGTCCGTAGAACATCGGCACGAGGACGGCGTTGGCGGCGGTCAGCGCCGTGGCGACCAGGACCGTGCGGTCGCTTCCCAGCGCCTGGTAGAGCCAGCCGCCGACCGCGCCGCCGAGTGCGTCGCCGGCCAGGAACGCGCTCTGGACCAGGCCGAAGAACGCTCCCGCCACCGCACCGGGGAAGGCGCTCAGCTGGAGCAGTTCCTGGGACACGGTCGCCCCCAGCAGGAAGACGCCGCGCAGGACGAGGACCACGGCGGCGGTCCACGGATTCACGGCGAGCGCCAGCACGAGCGTGGCCACGGCACACGCGGATTCCGAGAGCAGGAAGACGCGCAGCGGCGGCCGCCGGCGCAGCACCGGCCCGGCCAGCGCCGCGGCGGTCAGCCTGCTCAGGCCCGCCGCGGCCAGGACGACACCGACGAGTTCGAGCGGTACACCCCGCTCCTTGAGCAGCAGGGGCAGATAGGGCGTGAGAAGGCTGACGTAGAAGCCCATCAGCAGCCCGGTTCCCACGACCCCGCACGCCAGCGCCCGGTTCCCGCGCAGGGTCTGGAGCAGGCCGGGTCCGGCCTTGTCGCCGGGGGCGGTTCCGGAACCCGGGCGGGCTGCCGTGCGGTCCGGGGGGACGGCCAGGGCCGCGGCCAGCACACAGCCCGCCGCCAGCAGCAGGACGAAGACGTATCCCCGGTCGTCGCCCCCGGCCAGCGCGACCAGAGCGCCCGCCGCGCCGGTGCCCAGGGCCATCCCGGCGTGGTTCATGAACTCCCGGCGGGCGACGACCCCGGCCCGCTGCTCCTCCGCCACGTGGTGCACGATCCAGGTACGGATCGCGATGAAGATCCCGGAGGCGCCGAGGCCGGCCACGAACCCGGACACCACGGCGACGACGGGCAGCGCGTGCACCACCCGCAGCGCCATGCCCGCCGCATACAGCAGCGTGCCCGCCAGGAAGACGGGCCGGCTGCCCCAGCGGTCCGCCAGCCGCCCAGTGAAGACGGAGGCCGTGCCGGCGACGGCCATCGCGGTGTACGACAGGCCGAAGGCCACCAGATGTCCGTGGCGCTCGAAGTACAGGGGCTGCACGGTCTTGGACAGCCACATGCCCGTGAAGAACAGGAAGGTGAAGGCGGCGAGCCGGCGGCTGCCGGTCGCCCGCCGCCCGGGGTCGACTGCCTTGTGCGGAAGGCCTCTTGTCACGTTCATCCCGTCATCGCGGCGACCACCTGGTCCAGGTTGGCACGCGCGTCGCGGTCGTCGGGAGCGAGCACGACCACCTCTTGAAGCGCCTGCCGGGCGGCGGGCAGGTCTCCGGCGGCCGCGTGCTGCTCGGCGGTCAGCGTCAGGAACTTGACCGCGCTGTCCGGCGGCAGGCCGGTGAGGTCGGCGCAGAGCAGCAGTTTCAGCGCGGACTCGTAATCCTCGCTCTCCCCCAGGGCGTACGCCAGATCGTAGAGGGCGTCGTTGTCTCCCGGGACGAACGCGTGGGCGGCGCGGTACGCGCTCACGGCGTCGTCGGGGCGGCCCAGCTGGAGGTAGGTGAACCCCAGCAGCGAGTGGACTTCCTGGATGGACGGGCCGAGGTCGCGCGCGGTCAGCAGACAGGCGAGGGCCTCGGTGAAATCACCGAGGTCCAGGTGACAGTGCGCCAGTTCCATGTGATATTCCGGCATCTTGCCGTCGAGTTCGAGCAGTTGCCGATAGGCCCTGATCGCCTCGGCGTGATGGCCCGACCGGCGGTAACACTGCGCGAGGTTGTACACGAGCACGGTCTGGTGCATGCGATTCTTCGCGGAGCCGGAGCGCAGCCGTGCGATTCCGTCGGTGAGGAGCGCGATCGCCTCGTCGACCCTCCCACGCCGGAATTCGACCAGCGCGTATCCGTTCCGGTTGAAGACCTTGTGGAAGTCCAGGTCCTCGACGTCTGCCTGCCGCGATCGTTGGAGCAGCGCATAACCGTGTTCCAGGAACTCGGCGGCCTTGTCCAGGGACCGGAGAAAGGGTGGATGGTGTCGCGCGTACAGCATGGACAGGGCGTAATCCGCACCCGTCGCCGCGACCGCCGAGGTGCTTTCCCGCCAGCGCAGGTAGCAGAACTCGGCCTCCATCGTCCGGCCCTGCATGGCGTAGGAGAGGCCGAGTTTTCCCCAGACGGCGGGCTCGGCGCGGTGGTTGAGCACTACGGACAGGATCCGTTCGGCCGACCAGCTGTCGCCGAGGCTCAGATACCGGTCTGCCTCTTCCATGAGGAAGTCGAGATCGCCCTCCCCCGGGCTCCCGGCGGTCGAGCAGAGGTGTTCGACGCGCCGCTCCCGGGCGTTCTCCTCGTACGCCGGTGCGACGTCCGTGCCGGGAGCGCCGGGGAACAGCCGTACGGTGACGTCTGTTCCGAGCGTGGCCAGCGTCTCGAAGAAGAGCCGGCTGCCGTCGTCCAGGTGCTCGCACCCGGCCACCTCGACCGAGACCGAGCCGGCGTCCCGCGCCCATGCCCGGCCGACGTCCCGGAAGTTGCGGACGAGACGGTCCTTGAGGAAGAAGCGGATGCGGTCGTGCGCCTGCGCCGCATCGGTCAGGCTCTCCGTCTCCTCGACCGCGGCGCAGGCCGGGTCGTCGGGAGACAGGAGCTTCAGCCCGATCAGGGCCTGCCGCGGCCAGCTGTCGGTCCGCGCCCCGTGCAGCAGCTCCTTGACCGGTAGGAATCCCACTGTTTTCCTGCGCGCCTCAACTGTGACACGACGCAAAAGTCCCCCTGGTGGTGCCGAGTTGAAACGCCCGGGACGGTTCTCCGCCCCGGGCGTTCAGTGATGTCCGGAGAGCCGCTCAGGAAGCGTTGTACATCACGGAGAAGACAACCTTCTTGGGCTTCGGCGCAGCCTTGATGAGCTTCATTTCTTTCCCCCTTCTGAAAGGTCCGTCCGAGCGAATCCTGCGCGGACGCGGAAAGATGTACACGGCGCTCCGGTCACGGAAAAAGGGCGCTCGGAACCGGGCACGACCCCGGGTGCCGCGAACTCGACGTTTGCGGCCCGGTATTCAGGGGCAGGAAGGGGCGATTCCGTTCCCCGCGTGCTGCCGAGAATGGCCGACAGGTCTTACGTGCACCACCACAGGAACCGGTTGCACGTCTGGGACGGGGATGGTTCCGGTTCCGGGGTGGTCGGACCCGATGTCGGCGTCGGGGCCGGGGCCGGCGGGGCGGCCGTGGGAGCGGATGCCGGGCGGCTGGGGGCGCCTCCCGCCGTGGCCGACTCGGGGTCCTTCGCCGGTTCGTCGCCCTTCGGGGACTCCGACGTCTCGTCCTTCGGGGATCCGGAAGCGGACGGCGTGTCAGATGCCTCCGGTGAGGCGGAGCCTGACGCGTCCGCAGCCCCGGCTCCCTTCCCGCCGGAAGCGCTGCCCGGCTCCCCCGCCTCCGCCGAGGCGTCCCCGTCCGCCGACTCGCCCCCGGCCGCGGCCGGCTTCGGCGTCGAGCTGGGGGCGTCCATGCCGAGCTCCGCGAGGCTCAGACCGCCCGCGGCCAGCACGAACCCCGCCGCCACGAACAGGGTCCGGCGCCGGCGCCGGCGGTGTGCGGCGGCCTTGCGGTCCCGCCGGCTCGACCCGCCCGGGCTGTCGACGGCCGGGCCGTGCCCGCGCCCGCGGCCCCGACGACGCGCGGCGCGTCCCAGGTGCTCAGCGTCGTCATCGTCATCGCCGTACGCGGCGTCCGACCCTGCCGGCCCCTCCGGCGCGCCACCGGCGCTCTCGGACGCAGTGCCGTCGTAGCCGTACCCCGGCTCACGCCGCCGCAGCGTTTCGGCCGAGGTGCCGCACCCCGGGCAGGCAAGGGCGCCGTTGAGGTGCCGTCGGCACGGGTCGCAGTAGTCCATCTCGCGGGAAGATTAAGTTCCGCGCAGGTCACGTTCCTAGATCCAGCTGTGAAGGTTCTGTAGGGACACGACTCACCCATGGTTTCGAAACTGTCGAAACCGTTATGCGCGCGACCCATTGACACCTCTGCCGCCCGATCCTTACTGTCACGCCAGCATTTCGAACGTGTGCCGAAATCTCGAACAGACCGAGTCGCCGGACCACGAGCGGGATGCTGACGGAACACACTGACGAAAAACCAGAGCCGACGAAGCTGCGAGGGACAACCGCCGTGCGCATCACCGGAATCAGCACACACGTGGTCGGGACGCCTTGGCGCAACCTGACGTACGTCCAGGTGCACACCGACGAGGGGCTCACCGGAGTCGGCGAGACCCGGATGCTGGGACACACCGACGCCCTTCTCGGTTACCTGAGGGAGGCCGAGGCCAATCACATTCTCGGCTCCGACCCCTTCGCTGTCGAGGACCTCGTCAAGCGCATGAAGTACGGCGACTACGGCCGTGCGGGCGAGATCGTCATGTCCGGCATCGCCGTGATCGAGATGGCGTGCTGGGACATCAAGGGCAAGGCCCTGGGGGTCCCCGTCTGGCAGCTGCTGGGCGGCAAGGTCACCGACAAGGTCAAGGCATACGCCAACGGCTGGTACACCACCGAGCGGACCCCGGAGGCCTACCACAAGGCCGCCCAGGGCGTGATGGAGCGCGGCTACCGGGCGCTCAAGATCGACCCCTTCGGCACCGGCCACTTCGAGCTGGACCACCAGCAGACCCTGTACGCCGTCTCCCTGATCGAGGCGGTCCGGGACGCCATCGGCCCCGAGGCCGAGCTGATGCTGGAGATGCACGGCCGCTTCTCCCCCGCCACGGCCGTGCGCCTGGCCAGGGAGCTGGCGCCGTTCAAGCCGGCTTGGCTGGAGGAGCCGGTCCCGCCGGAGAATTTCAAGGCGCTGGAGAAGGTCGCCGCCAAGGTCGACATGCCGGTCGCCACCGGTGAGCGCATCCACGACCGGATCGAGTTCCGGGAGCTGTTCGAGAGCCAGGCCGTCGACATCATCCAGCCGGACGTCGGCCACATCGGCGGCATCTGGGAGACCAGGAAGCTCGCGGCGACCGCCGAGACGCACTACATGCTCGTGGCCCCCCACAACGTGGGCGGCCCGGTCCTGACCGCCGCGTCCCTGCAGGTCGGCTTCACCGCCCCGAACTTCAAGATCCTGGAGCACTTCAACGACTTCGCCGACGCGGAGATCAAGAAGGTCGTCAAGGGCGCCCCGCAGGTGAACCCGGAGGACGGCTGCTTCCACCTCTCCGACGCCCCCGGCCTCGGTGTGGAGCTGGACGTCGACGCCGCCGCCGAGTTCCCCCAGCAGCAGGCCCGCTTCGACCTCTGGGCGGAGGGCTGGGAACAGCGCAAGCCGAAGGGCCCGCAGTGAGCACCGCGGTCGTCATCGACGCCCCGGGCGAGCACCGTCTCGTCCCGCACGAGCCCCGGCGGCCCGCGGCCGGCGAGGCGCTGGTCCGGGTGCACGCCTCCGGGATCTGCGGCAGCGACCGCGAGGTCTACCAGGGCAACCGCCCCGAGGGCTATGTGCGCTACCCGCTGACCCCGGGCCACGAGTGGTCCGGGACGGTGGAGGCCGTGGGCGCAGGCGTCCCGGAGTCCCTCGTCGGCCGCAAGGTCGTCGGTGAGGGCTTTCGAAACTGTCAGGTCTGCGATCGCTGCCACGCGGGCGACACGACCCTGTGCACGGCCGGCTACGAGGAGACCGGGTTCACCCAGCCGGGCGCGATGGCGGCCACGCTGACCCTCCCGGCCCGTCTCCTGCACGCCCTCCCGGACGACTGCGACCTCACGGCCGCGGCCCTCCTGGAGCCCGCCGCGTGCATCGCGGCCGCCGCGCTGAAGGGCAACGCGCAGCCCGGCGAGCGCGTCGCCGTGGTCGGCACCGGCACCCTCGGCATGTTCGCCGTGCAGTTCCTGAAGGCGAACTCGCCGGCCGAGCTGCTGGTCGTCGGCACCCGCCGGGACCGTGAGGCGCTGTCGCGGCAGTACGGCGCGACGGACTTCCGGACGAAGGACCAGGAACTCCCGGACGACTTCGACGTGGTGATCGAGACGGCCGGGTCCGCGGACGCCGCCCGGACCTCGGCCGGCCTGCTCAGGCGGGGCGGCCGGCTGGTCCTGACCGGCATCCCGGCACCGGACGCCGACGGTCTCGACCCGACCGACCTCGTCGTACGGCAGCTGGAGGTGCACACCGTCTTCGGTGCCCCGCCGGACGCCTGGGCGCACACGGTGCGGGTGTTCGCCGCCGGCCTGCTCGACCCGCTGCCGCTGGTGACGCACGAGCTGCCGCTCACCGAGTTCGCGCAGGCCATCGAACTGGTCGGGGCCGGCGATCCCAAGGTGGGCAAGGTCCTGCTCCGCCCCTAGACGTACGCCGGTACGGGGGCAACCTGACGGCTCCCGTACCGGCGTACACCCAGCCTTGCCCCACCCCGAGCGCCGTACTCAGAGCCGCGCCGTACTCAGAGCCGCGAACCTTGTCCGAAATATCGAACCGAAGGACATTCCTGTGACCGACGCTTCCGCCACGGCAGCCCGCAGGCCCGGTGAGCAGGCGCTCACCGCCCTGGGCCTGAGCGCACCCGCCCCCGACCCCGCCGACGCCTCGCCGCACTCCTTCCCCGGCGGCGGCCGCTGGCGCACCGAGATCCCCTCCTGCGAGGGTCCCGAGGCGCTGGCGGTGGTGCTGAAGGAGGCCTCACGGCTGGACGTGCCGATCCACCGGATCAGCCAGGGCAGCGGCGTGTGGATGCTGACCGACGCCGAGATCACCGAGATGGTCGAGTCGACCGGTGAGCGCGACATCGAGCTCTGCCTGTTCACCGGCCCGCGCGGCACCTGGGACATCGGCGGGTCCACGCGCACCGACTCGCGGGGGGCCGGGCTGCGCGCCCGGGGCCACGACGCCGTCGCCGGCTGTGTCGAAGACGCCGTCAGGGCAACGGAGTTGGGTGTCAAGTGCCTGCTCGTCGCCGACGAGGGCGTGCTGTGGACGCTGCACCGGGCACGGGCCGCCGGAATCATCCCGGCCGACACGACACTCAAGGTCTCCGCGCTCATCGGCCCCGTCAACCCGGCCGCGTACGCGGTCTACGAGCGCCTCGGCGCCGACTCGGTCAATGTGCCGAGCGACCTGACGCTCGATCACCTCACCGAGATACGGCGGGTGTCGGGCGCCCCGATGGACATGTACATCGAGGCCCCCGACGACCTCGGCGGCTACGTGCGGATGTACGAGGTGGCCGAACTCATCAGACGCGGGGCCCCGTTGTACCTGAAGTTCGGCCTGTCCAAGGCGCCGGCGATCTACCCCTACGGGCACCACATGCGGGAGCTGACCCTGGCCACCGCCAAGGAACGCGTGCGGCGCGGCCGGCTCGCTCTGGACCTCCTGGCCCGCCACGGAGCGGACGGCGACATGGCGCCGCTCGGCTCACGGCTGCCCGGCGATCTGCAACGGTTCGAAATCTCGTCATAACGTTCCGGCTACTCGCCTTACAAAAAAAGACACAGCCGCGCACAATCCCACACATCTCTTCTCGGTCTTTCCGGCACGACCACCCGGAACGACTTCGCGCCCTCAGACCGAGCCCTGCCAACATCAAGGATGATGATCATGCGTAACCGCAGAGCCGCTCTCACCGCCATAGCCGGAGCCGCGTCCCTCGCCCTCACCCTGTCCGCCTGCGGCCAGAGCGGCGAGGGGGGCAGCAAGGACAGCGAAGGCGACACCAAGGGCGCGACGATCGGCATCGCGATGCCGACCAAGTCCTCCGAGCGCTGGATCGCCGACGGCAAGAACGTCGTGACGGAGCTGGAGTCCAAGGGCTACAAGACCAAGCTGGTCTACGGCGAGGACGACCCGGACCAGCAGGTCTCACAGGTCGAGAACCTGATCACGCAGGGCGTCAAGGCGCTGATCATCGCCGCGATCGACAACAAGTCGATGAACAACGTGCTCCAGCAGGCCAAGGACGCCAACATCCCGGTCATCTCCTACGACCGCCTGATCCTCGGCACGAAGAACGTCGACTACTACGCCTCGTTCGACAACGAGAAGGTCGGCGAGCTCCAGGGCACCTACATCGTCGAGAAGCTCGGCCTGAAGGACGGCTCCAAGAAGGGCCCCTTCAACATCGAGCTGTTCGCCGGCTCCAACGACGACAACAACACCCGCTACTTCTTCGGCGGCGCGATGAAGGTCCTGCAGCCCTACATCGACAAGAAGCAGCTCGTCGTCCGCTCCGGCCAGACCAAGCTCAACCAGGTCACCACCCTGCGCTGGGACGGCGGCACCGCCCAGAAGCGCATGGACGACGTCCTGACGTCGGCCTACAAGAGCGAGCGCGTCGACGCGGTCCTCTCCCCCTACGACGGCATCTCCATCGGCATCCTGTCGGCGCTGAAGTCGGACGACTACGGCTCCAAGAGCAAGCCGCTGCCGGTCGTCACGGGCCAGGACGCCGAGGTCGCCTCGGTGAAGTCGATCATCTCCGGCCAGCAGTCGATGACCGTCTACAAGGACCTCCGTCAGCTCGCCAAGGTGTCCTCGAACATGGTCGACGCGCTGCTCAACAAGAAGAAGCCCGAGGTCAACGACACCAAGACCTACGACAACGGCGCGAAGGTCGTCCCGGCCTACCTGCTGGAGCCGGTCGCCGTCGACAAGAGCAACTACCAGAAGGAGCTCGTCGACTCCGGCTACCTCAAGGAGAGCGACCTCAAGTAGTCCCCGCCACCGACCGACGATTCACCACTGATTGGAAGGCACGACCATGGCGGGACCCGTCCTGGAAATGCGCTCGATCGTCAAGACCTTTCCCGGCGTCAAGGCGCTGTCGGACGTCACACTGACCGTCCGGCAGGGCGAGGTCCACGCCATCTGCGGGGAGAACGGCGCCGGCAAGTCGACCTTGATGAAGGTCCTCTCCGGCGTCCACCCGCACGGCACGTACGAAGGCGACATCCTCTTCGAGGGTGAGGTCTGCGAGTTCAAGGACATCCGGGCGAGCGAGCAGCGCGGCATCGTCATCATCCACCAGGAACTGGCGCTGTCGCCGTACCTCTCCCTCGCGGAGAACATTTTCCTCGGCAACGAGCACGCCAAGGGTGGGTTCATCGACTGGAGGGAGACGCTGCGGCACGCCACCGAGCTGCTGCGGCGGGTCGGGCTGGCCGACCACCCCGACACCCGCGTCGCCGACATCGGCGTGGGCAAGCAGCAGCTCGTGGAGATCGCGAAGGCCCTGTCGAAGAAGGTGAAGCTGCTCATCCTGGATGAGCCGACCGCCGCCCTGAACGACGAGGACAGCGACAAACTCCTGGATCTCATCCTGGAGTTGAAGAAGCAGGGCATCACCTCGATCATCATCTCCCACAAGCTCAACGAGATCCGCAAGGTCGCCGACTCGGTGACGATCCTCCGCGACGGCCAGACCATCGAGACCCTCGATGTGAAGGCCCCGGAGACCTCCGAGGACCGGATCATCAGCGGCATGGTCGGCCGCGACCTGGAGAACCGCTTCCCGGAGCGGTCGCCGCACGAGCCCGAGGAGGGCGCGGCGCCGGCCCTGGAGATCCGGGGCTGGACCGTGCACCACCCGATCGACCAGCAGCGCAAGGTGTGCGACGACGTGTCGCTCCACGTGCGGCGCGGGGAGATCGTCGGGATCGCCGGCCTCATGGGCGCCGGGCGCACCGAACTCGCGATGAGCGTCTTCGGCCGCACCTACGGCCGGTACGCCGGCGGCACGGTCCTGAAGGACGGCAAGGAGATCCGTACGAAGTCCGTCCCCGAGGCGGTCAAGCACGGCATCGCGTACGTCACCGAGGACCGCAAGCACTACGGACTGAACCTCATCGACACCATCAACCGGAACATCTCGCTGAGCGCCCTGGGCAAGGTCGCCAAGCGCGGTGTGGTGGACGAGCACGCGGAGCGGCAGGTCGCCGAGGGCTTCCGCAAGTCCATGAACATCAAGGCGCCGACGGTGTTCGAGCCGGTGGGCAAGCTGTCGGGCGGCAACCAGCAGAAGGTCGTCCTCAGCAAGTGGATCTTCTCGGGTCCGGACGTGCTGATCCTGGACGAGCCGACGCGCGGCATCGACGTCGGCGCCAAGTACGAGATCTACACGGTCATCGACCAGCTGGCCGCCCAGGGCAAGGCGGTCGTCTTCATCTCCTCCGAGCTGCCCGAACTGCTCGGCATGTGCGACCGCATCTACACGATGGCCGCGGGGCGGCTGACGGGTGAGTTCTCGCGGGCCGAGGCCTCCCAGGAATCGCTGATGCGTCAGATGACGAAGGACAAAGAGGTAACCCGATGAGCACGGACGTGACCGCCAAGAGCCCGGCCCCCGCGCCGCCGGGCAAGAGCGGAGGGGCCGCGGCCGACGGCCTGCTGCAGCTGGTGATGGACGGCATGCGCCGCAACATGCGGCAGTACGGCATGCTGATCGCGCTGGGCCTGATCGTGGTGCTGTTCGCCGTCTGGACCGACGGCGACCTGCTGCTGCCGCGCAACGTCTCCAACCTGGTGCTGCAGAACAGCTACATCCTGATCCTCGCGATCGGCATGATGCTGGTCATCATCGCCGGCCACATCGACCTGTCGGTCGGCTCACTGACGGCGTTCGTCGGCTCGATGGCCGCCGTGTTCATGGTGAAACAGGACCTGCCCTGGCCCGTCGCCGTGGTGCTGTGCCTGGCCGTGGGCGCGGTCGCGGGTGCCGTACAAGGGTTCTTCATCGCGTACGGCGGGATACCGTCGTTCATCGTGACCCTGGCGGGCATGCTGATCTTCCGCGGTCTGACGGAGATCTTCCTGGAGGGCCAGACCCTCGGCCCGTTCCCGGACGGACTGCAGAAGGTCGCCAACGGGTTCCTGCCCGAGGTCGGCCCGGACACGAACTACCACAACCTCACTCTGCTACTGGGCTTCGCGATGATCGCCTTCGTGATCTTCCAGGAGGTCCGTGACCGCAAGCGGCAGCAGGAGTTCAACCTGGACGTCCCGCCCACCAAGCTGTTCCTGCTGAAGCTGGTCGCGATCGGCGCCGCCGTGCTGACGCTCACCATGCTGCTGGCCAGCTACAAGGGCGCCCCGATCGTGCTGCTCGTCCTGGGCGTGCTGCTCGTCGGCTTCGGCTACATCATGCGCAACGCGATCATCGGCCGCCACATCTACGCCATCGGCGGCAACCTCCCGGCGGCCAAGCTGTCGGGTGTGAAGGACAAGAAGGTCACCTTCCTGGTCTTCCTGAACATGGGCATGCTCGCGGCCCTGGCGGGTCTGGTCTTCGCCGCCCGCTTCAACGCGGCCTCTCCCAAGGCCGGCCTCAACTTCGAGCTGGAGGCGATCGCGGCCTCGTTCATCGGCGGTGCGTCGATGAGCGGCGGTGTCGGCACCGTGCTCGGCGCGATCATCGGTGGCCTGGTCCTGGGCGTTCTGAACAACGGTATGAACCTCGTCGGTATCGGCACCGACTGGCAGCAGGTCATCAAGGGCCTGGTGCTGCTGGCGGCGGTCGGATTCGACGTGTGGAACAAGCGCAAGGTCGGTTCGTAAGTCAGCTGGGGGCCCCGCCACAACGGCGGGGCCCTCTCCTCATACGGGAGCCGCACACATGGAACTGAACAGACGCACGGTCATCGCGGGAGCGGCGGCGGGCATAGCCGCAACCACGCTCGGCGGCACGGCGCACGCCACGGGAGGCAGGAAGCCGGTGAAGACGCTCTTCGGCAAGCTGGCCGACGGCACCAAGATCTACAGCTGGTCACTGGAGAACGGCGGCACCCGCCTGAAGGTCCTCTCCTGGGGCGGTGTCGTCCAGTCCCTGGAGATCCCCGACCGTCGCGGCCGGTACGCCAACGTCTCCGCGGGCTTCGACAACATCGAGGACTACGTCGCGAAGACCCCGTACTTCGGTGCCCTCATCGGCCGGTACGGCAACCGCATCGGCAAGGGCAAGTTCACCCTCGACGGCAAGAACTACCAGCTGTCCGTGAACGACGGCGAGCAGAGCCTGCACGGCGGCACCCAGGGCTTCGACAAGCGCGTGTGGGACGTCGAGCCGTTCACCAAGGGCTCCGACGTCGGCCTGTACCTGTACTACACGAGCGTCGACGGCGAGATGGGCTACCCGGGCACGCTCAAGACCAAGGTGACGTACACGCTCACCCGGCACGGCGACTGGCGCATCGACTACGAGGCCACCACGGACAAGGCCACCGTCGTCAACCTCACCAGCCACGTCTACTGGAACCTCGCCGGTGAGGGCAGCGGCACGATCGAGGACCACGAGCTCCAGATCGCCGCCTCCCGCTACACGCCCACCGACGCGGGCCTGATCCCCACGGGCGAGCTGGCCAAGGTCGCGGGCACTCCCTTCGACTTCGGCCGGACCAAGCCGATCGGCCGGGACATCCGCACCTCGCACCCGCAGCTGGTGACCGCCAAGGGCTTCGACCACAACTGGGTCCTGGACAAGGGCATCACCGCCCGGCCCGAGCACGTGGCCACCCTGCGCGACCCGGCCTCCGGCCGCAGCCTGAAGATCGCCACGAACGAGCCGGGCCTGCAGTTCTACTCCGGCAACTTCCTCGACGGCACGCTGACTGGCCCGTCCGGCCGCACCTACCGGCAGGGCGACGCGCTGTGCCTGGAGACGCAGCACTTCCCGGACTCGCCGAACAAGCCGAAGTTCCCGTCGACGGTGCTGCGGCCGGGGCAGACGTACCGGACGACGACGATCCACACGTTCGACTGCTGAGGCCACTGACAGGTCTTCACAGAGTGGACACAAGTTCTGACCGTTTTCCCGACGGTTGAACAGTGCCACTGTGGCCTCCGTATGAAAGGGCGGCCCGCGCTCCCCCGCGCGGGCCGCCCTTAAACGTCGGGTCCGGCCGTCCCCACGGGCCCGCCTCATACGGAGGTTCCATGGCCGACAACGTCACGTCGCTGTTCCGCAGTACCGCGGCACACAGCCCGTCGATGGCGGCTCTGACACGCGAGGGCGGCGAGGGAGCCGGCCCCGTGGACTTCTGTATCCCCTGCAACCCCTACTTCCCGACCCCGGCCATGTTCGAGGACATGGCGGGCCGGCTGCGCGACATCATCACGTACTACCCGTCCAGCGCCGACACGATCACGGCCGAGCTGTGCAGCCTGCTCCAGCTGCCCCCGCAGTGCGTGGCCATGGGCAACGGCTCGACCGAGCTCATCACCTGGATCGACCACCTGCTGGTCCGCGAGTCCCTCGCCGTCCCCGTCCCCACCTTCGGCCGCTGGACCGACCAGCCCATGGAGACCGGCAAGCGGGTCGACATGTTCCCGCTCCAGGAATCCAGCGGCTTCGCCCTCGACCTCGCGCAGTACGCCGAGTTCATCCGGTCCCGCGGCACGCGCGTCGCGGTGATCTGCAACCCGAACAACCCCGACGGTGGCTTCCTGCACAAGCACGCCATCGTGCAGTTCATGGACGCCATGGCGGACCTCGATCTGATCGTCGTCGACGAGTCGTTCCTGGAGTTCGCGGACGCCGAGGCCGAGCCGTCCGTCGTCCAGGAGGCGATGCTGCGGCCCAACGTCATCGTGCTGCGCAGCCTCGGCAAGAACTTCGGCCTGCACGGCATCCGCTTCGGCTACCTCGTCGCCAACCCGGCGCTCGCGAGCCGGGTCCGCTCGATGCTCCCCAAGTGGAACCTCAACTCCTTCGCCGAGCACGTCGTCTTCATGCTGAAGGAGCACGGCGCCGAGTACGCGCAGAGCCTGCATCAGGTGCGCCGCGACCGGCTCGACATGGCCGGCCAGCTCTCTTCCCTGCCCGGGCTGACGGTCTACCCGTCGCAGGGCAACTTCCTCTTCGTGCGCCTCCCCGTGGGCGCCGAGGGCACCGTCGTCCGGGACCGGATGCTCACCGAGCACCGGATCCTGGTCCGCGAGTGCGGCAACAAGATCGGCTCGTCCAGTCGCTTCCTGCGTCTCGTGGTGCGCCCCCAGGTGGACGTGCGTCGCCTGGTGTCCGGCCTGGAACAGGTGCTCTACGGGACGTCCAGGAGGGGAGCCGCCGTACCCGAGCTGGGCAACGGGACCAGCTACAGCTCGGGTACGGCGGCCGTGGACCGTCTGGTGAGCGAGACGAACGGGTCGGGCATGCGGGGGCTCGCGGCGCAGGCGGTGGGGATGGCCGCGGCGCCGGCCGCCGCCGCGGGGGCCGGCGGGCCGGGGCTCGCCCCGGCCCCGGCGGCGGCGAGTGTGGGCGGACCGGGACTCGCCCCCGCCCCGGCGGCCGCGAGCGTGGGTGGGCCGGGACTCGCACCGGCCCCGGCGGCCGCGAGCGTGGGCGGACCGGGACTCGCACCGGCCCCGGCGGCCCCTGCTCCGGCGCCCGTTCCGGCCACCGGCATCGGCATGCCGCTCCCCGCCGCCGCGTCCGCCGTACCGGCGGGCGTGGGCGGTGGGATGCCGATGCCGGCTGCGGCGCAGATGCCGCAGCCGCAGATGCCCCAGCAGATGCCTCAGCAGATGCCTCAGTCAGCGCCCCAGCCGATGGCCGCCCCGGCACCGCCCCTGGCGCCCGCGGCCCAGGCCCCGGCGTCCTTCCCGGCTCCGGCGTCGGTCCCCGCTCCGGCGCCGGCCCCCGTGCCCGCGCCTTCGCCCATGGCCGCCCCGTTCACCGGGCCCACGCCGCCCGGTGTCCCGGCCCGTGGGGGCCTGACGGCCGCGCAGGTGCGGGGCACGAACGGGCTGACGCCGGCGCCCGCCACGGGGTGGCCCGCCGCGCAGAGCTGGCCCAACGCGGCGGGGATGGGGCAGGCCGGGTAGCGCCTTCTCGCCGTGGGCGGTGCTGTAACGGGCCGGCGCGGGGTCCGTCGTGGCTGTTCGCGCCCACGCGGCGGAGCCGCACATGAAGCACAGCCCCGCGCCCCTGGGGAGCTATACCGCCGTCAGTTTCCATTGCTGGCAGGTGTTGTTCAGCCACGTCCACTGGCGTACGTCCGCGCCGTCCGCCGTCGAGCAGTTGGCGACGTCGGCCACCTTGCCGGTTGCCTTGTTGGTGATACGGACATAACCACCGTCCGTGGCCACGAACTGGAACCGCTGGCAGGTGTTGTTCAGCCAGGACCACTGGCGCAGGTCGGCGCCGTCGGCCGTCGAGCAGTCGGCGGTGTCGAGGGCCTTGCCGGTGGCGACGTTCACCAGACGGTGGGTGTCGTCGCCGAGGTCCTCCAGGCGCCAGCGCTGGTTGGTGTTGCCGTTGCAGGTGTACTGCGCGACGTTGGCCCCGTCGGCCGATGAACCCCCTGTCACCTCCATGCACTTGCCGCTGTTGCGGTTGGTGACGGTGTACGTCGTCGAGGCGGTGGCCGGCTCCCCCGAGGGCCCGGCCTGGCTCGCCCCGAGCCGGACGGGCATGCCGAGGTTCGGCGTGCCGTCGGAGTTCCACGTGAACTTCTGCGCCCGGGTCGTACGGCCGTTGTCGCAGCCCTCCGAGGCGGAGTCGTTGGCGTGGTAGACGATCCAGTTCTCGCGGCCGTCGGGCGAGGTGAAGAAGCCGTTGTGGCCGGGCCCGTACACCCCGTTCGCGTCACTGCGCTGGAAGACGGGCGTGGACTTCTTGGTCCAGGAGGAGGCGGACAGCGGGTTCGAGCCGGTCAGCTCCAGTTGGCCCAGCTTGTAGTCGGGGGTCCAGCAGCCGCTCGCCGAGTAGATCAGGAAGGTGCGGCCGTTGCGCTGGAGGACCTCCGCGCCCTCGTTGACCGTGCCGCCCTGCCGTTCCCAGGCGTGCGTCGGCGTCGAGATCGTCGAGTAGGAGCCGCTGACGGTGTAGGGGTTGGACATCGGGGCGATGACGAGGTTCTGTGTGCCGCCGGTGATCGCGCTGCCCAGCATGTACAGCCGGCCGCCCACGTTCAGCACGCTCGGGTCGAGCATCCACACATCGCTGAGCCGGCCCTTGTAGGTGTACGGCCCCATGGGGTCGGAGCCCGCGCTCTCCAGCACATGGCTGCGCTGCGTCGGGTTGTAGTCGGACACGTTCTGCCCGGCGACGTAGTACAGGTACCAGCGGCCGTTGAGGAAGTGCAGCTCGGGCGCCCAGATGTTGCAGCAGCGGGAGGCGGCGTCGCCCTTCCACACCTGGACGCTGGGAGCGGTGGAGAGCCCGGCGAGGGTGGTGGACTTGCGGATGGTGATGACGTCGGTCCAACTCGTCGTCACCAGATAGTAGTTGCCGTCGTGGTATGAGATCCAGGGGTCGGCGCCCTTGACGGACTTGACCGGGTTGGCGAAGGAGGCGGCGCTCGCGGAGGGCTGGCCGAGGCTCAGCGCGAGCAGTAGGGCCGCCAGCAGGGTCAGTAGGCGACGGGCCATCCGCTGCTCCAGTTCAAGAGGTTGATGCCGAGCTTGGGCGTGCCGCCCGCGTTGCCGTCGTAGTAGTGGTAGACGATCAGGTCGCCGTCGGTGTCCTTCATGATCGACTGTCCGCCGGGGCCGACGACGTTGCCGTGCGACTCCAGGACGGGTGTGCCGCCGTTGTTCATCAGATCGACGCCGTTCCGGTCCCGGTACGGCCCGGTGATGCTCGAGGCGCGCCCGACCTTGACCTTGTACGTCGAACTGGTCCCGTTGCAGCAGGTGTCGTACGAGGCGAAGAGGTAGTAGTAGCCGCCCCGCTTCACGATGAAGGGCGCTTCCACGGCCTTGGTCCCGGTGGGGCGGGAGGCGAGCGAATACCGCGTGGTGCTGCCGGCCAGTTGCTTGCCGGTGGACGGATTGATCTGGATCATCTTGATGCCGGTCCACCAGCTGCCGAACGACAGCCACCACTTGCCGTCGTCGTTCACGAAGAGGTTCGGGTCGATGGCGTTGAAGTCGCTGCCGGAGTTCGACGTGTAGACGGTGCCCTGGTCGGTCCAGCTGCCCGGCAGGCCGGTGCTGGAGGTGGCGAGGCCGATGGCGGAGGTGTTCGAGCCGAACTTCGAGACGGAGTAGTACATCAGGTACTTGCCGCCGTGGTACGAGATGTCCGGAGCCCAGGCCTCCGGGACGGACGAGTAGTTCCGCCACCAGCTCGGCCGGTTGCCGAAGGCGTCGGCGCTGTTCCTGAACGCGGTGCGGTCGCTGGACGCCTTGCCGGAGATGCCGCCACCGGTGGCGTACAGCAGGTACTGCCCGGACGAGGTGCGGATCATCGAGGGGTCGTGCGTGACGACGTCTCCGGTGACCCGGCCGGGGTTGGGGTACGCGGAGGCCGTGCCGGGGATCAACGCCAGAAGGGCGGCGGCGGGCAGGGCGAACAGGGCGGTTCGCCGCCGGAGCGTACGGGGACTGCGGCTCATGCGGGTCCTCTCCTTGCGGTGGGGGTAAGAGCTGCTCGAAATTTCGAACAACATTCGCAAGTTCGAACGGACCGTAGAATCGAACCCCTTGCGCGTCAATGGTCCGCGCAGCAACAGCTGCGCGGACCAGGGGACATCGGCCGAGATCCGAGTGGCCGGACGTGTCAGCCGGTCGGAAGGCCCAGCCCGTAGTACCTGACGTGGTAGCCGTCCACGTACTCGGCCTCACCGCCGACGATCAGACCGGCCGGCTCGCTCACCCCCGCCGCCCTGGCCGTCGCCACGAGCATCGCCGCGAGGGCGGGGCCCTCGGGTTCGCCAGGGCCTCCCGCGTCGACGCGCCACACCGGATCGTCGTCGCGCCAGACCGAGGCCGTACCCGGGTGCTCGGCGACGGTGCCCCAGCCGAGCGAGGCCGCGTCGACGCCGTCCGGGGCGAAGCAGCCGATCGACAGCCGGTCGCCGCACGTGACGTCGAAGAGGAGGGGCGCACCACCGGCGGTCCGCCCGTAGAACGGCATCCCGACACTGATGCCGAGGGCGGTCGCCTCCGCGGGCAGGGCCCCGAGGAAGTCGCCCAGCGACCGGGTGACGGTCTGCCAGCTGCGGGCCGTCCAGCCGCCGGGGAAGCCGAGGCCGGCGTTGGCCGGATCGCGGTTGCTGCCGAAGAAGCCGCTGATCGCATGCTCTTCGCCGATGCCCTGGCGCCAGAACCAGTTCTCGGCCGGGTCGGTGGGCTGCAACACCAGCTCCGGTCCCGCCTTCCCGGCGCGCAGCTCCAGGGTGTCCGGGCTGCCGCGCCAGCGCATGAAGGGGGCGCCCCACAGCGGCCCGCTGTCGTAGAAGGGGCCCATGTCGCCGTGCGAACCCATGACGGGCGGCCGGCCCAGGGCTGCGGTCAGTTCCTCGTTGGCCGCCCGGAAGGCGGCGGCCTGCGCGGCGGCGTCGGGTGCGGCGGTCGCCACCGGCACCGCGAGCTCCACGTACGACTCGCCGTCGGCGTAACGCTCTTCGTAGGTGCCGACGGGACGCAGGCGGGCGTCGCCCGAGGACCGGCCGGTGACCAGGACGGGATGGTCAGCCGTGCCGCCCCGGACCCAGCCGAGCCCGTCCGCCAAAGCCTTCACCCCGTCAGGCGTCCAGCCGCCGGTGTCCGCCGCGAGCAGTCGCCGGGCGAGGTCCGCGAGGGATTGTTCTGCCGTGCTTCCCCGTTGTCCGTTCATGCGCTCATCGTGCCGCGGCCCTATCCCTCGACGTCGAGCGCGGTCCCGTACAGCCGGTCCACCTTCAGCCGGATGACGACGCGCCGCTCGTCGACCAGCTCCTGGAGGAAGGCGTCCTCGTCCTCCGGTGCGGCGCCCGCCGGGATCATCGCGAGCAGCTCCCGGCCGACCGGGTCGCCGGGCTCCCTCGTGACGTCGGAGACCTCGGCGTCGCCCTCCGCGACGGCGAACGACCAGACGTCCCCGCCCTGCACGTGCAACGCCGCACGCGGTTCGCGGCGCAGATGCTTGACCTTGATGCGGTCGGCCGTCGTCGAGAACCGCACCGTGCGGGCCTCGGCGTCCCAGCTGTACAGCATGGTGGTCAGGTGGGGGTGGCCACTGCGTTTGACGGTGGCGAGCGTGCCGAACTGCTGCGCGGCGAGCAGGTCGGAGAGGGCCGCGTCGGACAGGAGGCGAGGTGCCGGTCTCTGAGTCATGACATCGCCAACACCGGTGTGGCGCAGATCATTTCAGGGTGCGCAGATCATTTCAGACCGCCGGGAGGAGTCCGCAGTCGCACTCGCCCTGCCATGCCGCGCACCTACTGACCGGCCGTGACCGTCCGCACCAGGGAAAGCCGGCCCGGCAGGTCGACCTCGGCACGCACGGTCTTCCCGGGCGACGGCTTCCGCTCCAGGACCTCCCACCGGTCGGCGAGCGCGGCGACGAGGGACAGTCCCCGGCCGTGTTCGTCGAGGGGCCCCGGCTGCTCCACGCCGCGTGGCCCGGGCGGGCTCGGCGGCCCGCTGTGCGTGTCGGTCACCTCGACACGGACGCTGCCGCCGACGAGCGACAGCCCCAGCTCGAAGTCCCGGCCCGGCACGCGCCCGTGCGTCACGGCACTGGCGGCGAGCTCGGAGACGATCAGGGCGACGGCGTCGGAGGCGTCCGAGTCATAGGGGGATGCCCCAGGTGTGCAGCCGGCCCACGGCCAGGTGCCGGGCCAGGCGGGCGCCCCGGGGAGTCGCGCTGAACCGCTGCACGAACACACGCACGGTGACGGCAGGTTGGGGAGTGGCAGGTGCTGTCATGCGGCCAATCTCCCGCGCCGGAACCCGACTGTGCGAGGCCGGAGCCGCGTACGGCGGGCCAGCGTACGCGGTCACGCACGGGACAGTACTGGTGACGTGCCGTGACCGTGGCGCGGGGGAGGTGATTCGACGGTGGTCGATGGCGCGATGGGGACGGGCACGGGCGGCGAGCCGGAGCCGTCGGACAGCTTGCGGACGTTCGGGGCGGTGGTCCAGGGCTTGCGGGAACACGCCGGGCAGTCGCCTTCGGCGATCGGCCTCCGGCCGACCCTTGCCCCAGGCCGCTCCAGCCCGTGAGAGAGGCGAACGAGCGACCCGAAAGGCGGGTGACCCAGGCCTGCCGGTCCCTCCGGTGGGCCAAGGAGCCGCTCGCTCGCTTCTCTCCCGTGCTGGAGAGAGCCGAGTCAAGGGTGGCCCGCAGGGCCATCGCCGAAGGCGACGCGCAGCGCCCTTTACTCGGCTCACGGAAGCACGACACTGCCCAAGAAGCGGGCGGGCCCACCAGCACCCAAAAGCGGGGCAGGGCCGGCTCCCGCTCTCACCGCCGCCCGCCGAACTCCCAGTCGTGCACCTCGACGTCGGCGTACCGGCCCGGGGTCAGCACAGCGCGCGCCGCCTCCCTGTCCGGGGCCCGGAGCAGGGCCGCCGTACCCAGCCAGACAACACCGTCGTCGGACAGCAGCGGCCCGTACGCGATCAGTTCGTCCCGCAAGCCGCCGCCCGGCACATCCGGATCGGCGCCTGTCCCCGAGCCGAACCCGAGAACGAGGTACCGCTTCCCGCCTGTCCGTCCACCGGGAAACTCCCACATCGTCCGCCCCAGTACATTCCGCCACCGCCGCAACAGCACGTCCCGGTACACCCCGGCCTGGTAGTTGGGCTCGTCGAAGGCGAACGCGCGGGCGGCGGCGACATCCGGCAGGTCGACGATGTGCACGCTGCCGGTGGGCGTCTCCCCGTCACCCGCGAAGGTCGGCCCGCGGGCGATCAGCTCCGCCTCGTACCGGTCCATGTAGGCCCAGTGCGCCTCCCCCAACTCCTCACGCAGCGGCAGGGAGCCGGGCCGGTCGCGGTGGTAGCAGAAGAACTCCATGGCTCATCCAACCTCAGTGGCTACTCTCATGTCTCCCAACGTCGTAACCGCAGGAGAGCAGACCGTGCGCAGCGCCGCCGTAACCCCCGAGGGCGACCGAATCCGCTGGGTCGAACTGCCGGGGCAGGAACCGCCACGCGTCTACCTGCACGGACTGGGCGCCACATCACCGGCCTACTTCACTTCCGTCGCGGTCGACCCGAAGCTGACCGGGCACCGCTCCCTGCTCCTGGACCTCCTGGGCCACGGCATCAGCGACCGCCCGACGCACTTCGACTACACCCTGGAATCACACGCCGACGCCCTCGCCAACGCCCTGACGGCGGCGGGCGTCTCGGCCGCCGATGTGATCGCCCACAGCATGGGCGGCTCGGTGGCGATCGTCCTGGCGGCCCGCCACCCCCACCTGGTCTCCCGCCTGGTGCTCGTCGACGCCAACCTCGACCCCATCCCACGCGCGCCGGGCTCCTCGGGCAGCAGTGGCATCGCCGCCTACTCCGAGGAGGAGTTCGTGACGGGCGGCGGCTGGGAGGAAGTCCGCGACCGGGTCGGCGAGCACTGGTGGTCCACGATGCGCCTGGCGGGCCGCGAGGCCCTGCACCGCAGCGCGTTCCACCTCACCCGCGGCACGGTCCCGACGATGCGCGAGCTCCTGCTGGATCTGAAGATCCCCCGCACCTTCCTGCTCCCCGAGGCCGACGGCCCGCTCCCGGGCGCCGACGCCCTCACGAAGGCCGGGGTGTCCGTCGTCGCGATCCCTGACTGCGGCCACAACATCATGCTGGACAACCCGGAGGCTTTCATCACCGCCACGGCCGCGGCCCTCACACCTCAAGCCGAGAACTGATCACTCGGACGACCGGCCGGGTGCACAGTCGGGCAGCAGCGGCATCGCCGCATTGCACGCGCTGGTTCGGGCGAGCCGTGCGGCGTCAGTGCCTTGGTTGTCGAACCAGCTTCTTCTGCGGCACCACCGATGTCCTCCTGGCCGCCGACCGCGACCCCATAGGGGGTCTTTCGGGGCTGCCCGTGCGGGAGGGGGTGCGTGGCGAGTCAGATGCCGAGCATGGTGTTGAGGTCGTCCAGGGACTTCACCGTCACGTAGTCGTAGCCGTGGGTCACCGGGTCGTAGCGCGGTCCAGCAGGATCAGGTTGCACACGTGGTCCTTACGAGCGGGGCGCTCCGTACGAACCCACCAGGCGGGCCAGTTGTCGGCCCGTCACCCGTAGTGGTTCCTCGCTGCGGTTGACCTGGGCCGTCACTTCGGCGCCTTCCAGGGCGCTGATGATGGTGGTCGCCAACTCCCCGGC
The DNA here is from genome assembly GCF_004803895.1 of Streptomyces hawaiiensis. NCBI lineage: Bacteria > Bacillati > Actinomycetota > Actinomycetes > Kitasatosporales > Streptomycetaceae > Streptomyces > Streptomyces hawaiiensis. The sequence continues at coordinate 2,787,096 of NZ_CP021978.1, forward strand.
GTCGCGGACCTGGAAGCCGGAGCGTAGGAGCCTCTCGGTGACGATCTGCTCCCAGCTGCGCAGCGCGTCGGCGCATGCCTGCTGGATTTCGGAGTCGGTTCCCAGGGTTTCCAGTGCCGCTGCCGTGACCGGGCAGCCGTCGGTCCAATCCGATGCGCGCAGTCCTTCGGCGAGCTGTCCGGCGCAGGCTTCTACGGCCGCGCCCGGGGCCTCCTCGCTGTTCAGAGCGTCGCGGAGGACCGCCGCGAACTCCCGGTCGCTGTACTTGATGGCGGCGACCGCGACGGCCTCTTTGCCGCCCGGGAAAAAGTGGTAGACGGAGCCCAATGTGGCCTCCGCCTCCTTGGCGATCTGCTTGATGCCCGTGCCGACATAGCCCTGGCGCTGCAGCAGGCGCGCTGCGGCGATGACGATCCGGTCCCGGGTGCTGGCCTGTCCCATGCGCACACCCTACTGGTTAGAACGTTCATTTTAGAGCCGTGCTACATTGCTCCATGCTCTGGATAGAGCGCTCGTTTTAGTCTCATCCTCGTTGCGGCACCGGCTCGTGCCGGGGCGGCGGTTGGTCGTGAACACATCCCGCGGAGGTCTTCCCAAATGAGCATCAAGCAGTCTGTGACGGTCATCGGACTCGGCCCCATGGGGCAGGCAATGGTCCACGCCTTACTCCGGCAGGGACACCACGTCACCGTCTGGAACCGCACTGCGTCCCGTGCCGATGCCCTCGTCGCGCGCGGCGCTGTACTCGCAAAGAGCGTCGAAGACGCCGTCGCCGCCAACGAACTGGTCGTCCTGAGCCTCACCGACTACGACGCGATGTACACCGTGCTGGAACCGGCGTCCCACGTCCTGACCGGCCGCGTCCTCGTCAACCTCAGCTCCGACACCCCGGAGAAGACCCGCAGTGGGGCACGGTGGGTGTCCGAGCGCGGCGCGGTCCACCTCACCGGCGGTGTCACTGTTCCGCCTTCCGGCATCGGGCAGCCCGAGTCGTCCACCTTCTACAGCGGGCCGCGCGAGGTGTTCGAGGCACACAGGTCCACCCTCGAAGTCCTGACCGGCACGGACTACCGGGGCGAGGACCCTGGCCTGGCCGCGCTCCTGTACCAGATAGGCATGGGCATGTTCTGGACATCCATGCTCAGTTACTGGCAGGCCATCGCCCTCGCCGACGCCAACGGACTCACGGCGGCAGACGTCCTCCCGCACGCCACCGAGACCATGACCGGGATGCCGGGCTTCCTCTCCTTCTACGCCGAGCGCATCGACGCCGGCGAGCACAGCGGCGACGTGGACCGCCTCGCCATGGGTATGGCCAGCGTCGAACACGTTCTGCACACCAACGCCGACGCGGGCGTCGACACCGCGCTTCCGGCCGCCGTAGCCGCTCTGTTCCGGCGCGGCATGGACGCCGGGCATGCGGCAGACAGCTTCTCCAGCCTGGTGGAGCTGATGAAGGCGGCCAAGCCATAGTCGCAGCTCGACGAAATCCTCTGGTCTGAACATGACCAGCAGGGGTGACCTGACCCACGCTGAGTGGGCCGTGCTGGAGCCGCTGCTGCCGTCGACCGACAACCGGCGGCCGCAGCACAGAGGACTCGGACGCCGATAGGGTCCCGGACGGCGGAACCGGCCCGGCCTCACTGGGCTCGACCGCCAACCGGGCCGCAGGAGCGGTCCGCTCGGTCCGCCCGTCGTGGTCGGCTCGGGTGGATGGCAGGCGATCAAGGCGATCTCCTGAACGCAGCACCAAGGGTGGCTCACCCGGCTCGCCCGACAGCGGGCCCGCTGAGCCACCCCCGTTCACACCGTCACGACTTCTTCGGGCACTCCTTCCACGCCAGGTGGTACACCGTGCTGATGTCCCCGTCCGTGGAGTCCATGGTCATGAAGCTGACCTTGTCGGCCGACTGGGTGCCGGCGTTGACCCGGAGTTCGGTGTTGATGTTGAAGTTGCGCTGGACTCCGCAGGGTGCGTAGACCAGTTGGGCCCAGTCCGTCTCGTCGGTGGCCTGCCAGTTGTCGTTGAGGGGGCCGCTGAAGGGGTGGTTCTTGTAGACCGTGCTGGGCGAGCCCTGGAAGTAGTACGAGGCCCGCTGGCTCGCGCTCGCGCCGCGCTGGAGGGAGGCGAAGCCCCGGTAGTCCGCGCTCGCGATGGCGTAGGTGAAGCCGCCGGGGACGTGTACGACCAGGCTGAGCTGGCAGTTCCTGCGGAACGCGGTCGGATCGGAGTTCCCGCCGGCCTGGGCGAGGTAGTCGCTGTAGGTCACCGTGAACGCCGTGTTGTCCTCGGAGACGGCGACCGCTGCCGTGCCCTGCGGACAGCCGGAGCCGTTCACCGTGGCAACCTTGATGATGATCTTGTCCGGGGGCGGGTCGTCGAACCCGGAGGACGGGGATTGCGCGGGAAGTGCGCTGGTGAGCAGCGCGGCGATCGCGCCGCTCAGGAGCAGGCCACCGGCCATGGTTCTCCCATCCGTTCGTGGGGGGTGGATCAATGCACGAGATTGGACATGGGCATGTCAAAGTGACAGCGCATGCACTCCCGACCTATGACCATTCCATGAAGGAGATGTGAACTTCGGGAGCGGTCGCATCGTACGCAGGGCGGCAGGGGTCGGCCAGGTCGCTCTCCGGCCATTCACACTGGCGGGAATTCACCGGGGCACCGGCAGGCGCATAGGGTGCGTTGCACCAGTGCGTCAGACCGAGGACATCCCGAGGACGGAATGAGGATCACGCACAGCGCCGCGCACGGCCGCCGCCCCTCAGGGGTTCTCCCAGGCCGCCGGTTCCGCCGCCAGCCGCTCCACCGGCTCCGGCAGCGCCCCGGCCGCGAGGTCGGCGATCGTCACGCCCTCCAGGATCCTGCGCACATTGGCCCGCAGGGCGATCCACAGCGGCAGCAGCGGCTCGGCGGTGCCGGAGTAGGCGAGGCCGGTCGGCCGCTCGCCGCGCACCGAGACGATCGGCCCGTCCACGGCCCGGATCACATCCGCGACCGTGATCTCCGAGGCATCCCGGGCCAGCCGGTAGCCGCCGCCCCCGCCGCGCCGGCTGTCGACGACACCGGCGCGCCGCAGATCGCCGAGGATCCCCTCCAGGAACTTGTGGGGGATGTCCTGCGCGGTGGCGACGGCCTCCGCCTTGACCGGCCCCTCCCCCTGCCGGACGGCCAGCTCCACGACCGCTCGTACCGCGTAGTCCGCACGTGCCGAGATCCTCATAGGACCATTGTCGCCGTCACCCTGTAGACATTGAGCACACGCACCACCCACCACATGCACCACGCACCACCTCCAGCACCGCATCACGCACCACGCACCACGCACCGCAAGGCACAACAGGAGGCGCTCCCTTGGAGCTCAGCAGGCGTACCTTCCACGCTCTGGCCGGCACGGCGGCCCTCGGCTTCGCGCTGACCGGCAGCGGGTCGCCGACCTCCGCCAACCCGGCACGCCCCGCGCCCACGGGCCCGCCGCCGCCGGTGCCGAGCGCGGACGGCAGGCCGCACGAGATCGGCTTCGACCACTACTCGCTGCTGGTCGACGGCCGTCGCCTGGTCCTCTGGTCGGGCGAGATGCACCCCTTCCGGCTGCCCAGCCCGTCGCTGTGGCGGGACGTGCTGGAGAAGATGCGCGCCCACGGCTACAACGCCGTCAGCGTCTACGTCGCCTGGAACTACCACTCCCCCGCCCCCGGCCGGTACGACTTCACCGGCGTGCGCGACCTGGACCTTTTCCTGCGGACGGCCGCCGAGACGGGGATGTACGTGATCCTGCGGCCCGGCCCGTACATCAACGCGGAGGTCGACGCCGGCGGCTTCCCCGGCTGGCTGACCGCCACCGAGGGCCGGGCCCGGACCTCCGACCCGACGTACCTGCGCTACGTCGACGAATGGCTGACCGCCATCAACGCCATCGTCGCCAAGCACCTGTTCACACGGGGCACGGGCACCGTCCTGCTCTACCAGATCGAGAACGAGTACGACGCGCACGTCGACGAGCCGTCCGGGCGCGCCTACATGTCGTACCTGTACGAGAAGGTCCGCGCCGACGGCATCGACGTGCCGCTGTTCCACAACGACAAGGGCAGGAACGGCTACTGGGCGCCCGGCTCGTTCGGCACCGGCGGTGAGAAGGGGCGCTGGCTGTACGGGTTCGACGGATACCCGGAGCCGGGCGAGGTACCGCCGGACTGGGGGTCGTTCGGGACCGGCGGCAGGAAGGGCGGGGCCACGGCCAGCCCGAAGACGCCCGGGTTCGTGCCCGAGTTCGGCGGGGGCTGGTTCGACCCGTGGGGCGGGTCCTGGTTCGACGGCAAGGGGTACGCCGAGGCGCGCCGGACCCGGGACGCGGCGTACGAGCGGCGTTTCTACCTCACCAACCTCGCCAACGGCATCACCCTGCACAACGTCTACATGACGTACGGCGGCACCTCCTGGGGCTGGCTGCCCGCGCCGGCCGTCTACACCTCCTACGACTACGGCGCCGCGTTCGACGAGGCCCGCAACGCCACCCCGAAGCTCGCCCCGATGCACCAGATCGGGCAGTTGCTGCGGTTCGTGCCCGACCTCGCCAAGCTGGACCGGGCGAAGACGGTGCGGGCGGCCGACGAGCGGATCAGGGTCTACCACCTGGCCAACCCCGACACCGGGGCCCACTTCTACGTCCTGCGCAACGACTCCGGCGAGGCGGTCTCCTCGACGCTGCCGGACGCCGGGATCGACGTGCCGGTCACCGTCCCGGCCCGGGACGCCAAGCTGATCGCCGCCGGTCTCAGGCTCGGGAAGCGGACGCTGGTGCACTCCACCGTGCAGCCCATGGTGAGCCTGACCGCCGGACGGCAGGACATCGCCGTGTTCACGGGCCGCCGGGGCGAGATGGCACAGGTCGTCCTGGAGTGCGCGGACGAGCCGACGCCCATGCGGCTGGACGCGGAGCCAGCCTGGGCGTACAACCTGGGCAAGCTGAACATCACCGCTCCGCTCGGCGCCGGCGGGCTGAGCCGGGTGCGGGTCGAGGGCGACGGTGTGGACACGCCGATGCTGGTGCTGTTCGCCGACGACGCGACCGCCCTGCGGCTGTGGCCCTACGAGACCCCGTCCGGCCCGCTCCTCGTCTACGGCCCCGCCCTGCTGCGCTCGGCCGAGCTGCGCGGCTCCACGGTCCATCTCACCGGCGACACCACCGGGCAGACCGGCCTGGAGGTGTGGGGGCCGCGCGGGATCACCCACGTCACCTGGAACGGGCGCCCGGTCCCCAGCCGCTTCAGCGCCTCCGGCAGTCTGCTGGCGCTGCGGCCGCTGCCCGGTGTGGCCCGGCCGGCCCTGCCGGCCCTGGGCCGCTGGCGGCGGCGGAGCGGGAACCCGGAGGCCGAGCCGGACTTCGACGACTCGGCCTGGACGACGGCCGACAAGGAGACGACCTTCAGCACCACGCCCGTGCCCGACGGGCAGCCCGTCCTGTTCGCCGACGACTACGGCTTCCACTACGGCGACGTCTGGTACCGGGGCGAGTGGACGGACGCGGACGGCGTCGAGTCCGTGTCCCTGGCCTACAGCACGGGCACGCAGGGCCTGCTGATGGCCTGGCTGGACGGCGAGCCGCTGGGCACGCACCGGATGCCGGTTCCCGACAAGGAGCGGGCACGGCAGGGGACGTGGACCGCGAAGGCGGCCTTCGACCTGCCGAAGGAACTGCGGAAGAGACTGCGGGAGGAGGAGCCCCGGACGCGGCACGTGCTGTCCGTGCTCGTGCGGCGGATGCAGCACGACATGGACGGCGAGGCGCTCGACACGCACAAGGCCGCACGCGGACTGACCGCTGTCACCTTCGAGGGCGGCTCCCCCGAGGTGACGTGGCGTATCCAGGGCGCCGCCGCGCCGGATCCCGTGCGCGGTCCGATGAACAACGGCGGGCTGCACGGGGAGCGCGAGGGCTGGCATCTGCCCGAGTACGACGACAAGGACTGGGAGGACGCTGGACTCCCCCGGGCCGACCGGCGCCAGGGCGTCGCCTGGTACCGGACGGGCTTCCGGCTGGACGTCGCCCCCGGCGTCGACGCCTCGGTCGGACTCGTCCTCGACGACGACCCGGGTCGGGCCTACCGCGTCCAGATCTTCCTCAACGGCTGGAACATGGGCCAGTACATCAACGACGTAGGCCCGCAGCACACCTTCGTGCTGCCGAACGGGATCCTGCGCACACGGGGGGCCAACACACTGGCGTTGGCGGTGTTGTCCGACGGGACCACACCCTCCGGGCCGCGGGATGTGCGGCTGACGCTGCTGGGCGCCGCGGCCGGAGGGGTACCCGTGAAACCGGTGTGACCGGATCGGCCGGGGCCGTCACGCCAGCCGGATCACGTTCCAGGACAGCGGCTCCAGGACGGCGCTCAGTGTGCCGTCCCGGAGTGCCGTGCCGTCGACCGGGTGGAGGGCGACCCGCTCGGGGTCGTCGAGGGTGTTGCGGGCGTCGGGGTCGGCGTCCGCGAGGGCGCTGTGCTCGACGACCCGTGTCAGGTCCAGGCCGCTCAGGGCCACTTCGAGCGGCAGGGCGTCGGTGCGGCTGCGGTTGACGGCGAAGACGGTGACGGTGCCGTCCTCGGCGCGCACGGCGGTGGCGTGCAGCAGGTCGGTCTCGCCGTACTTCTTCGTCTCGTGCTTCGGCGAGTCCACGCGGACGTCCAGGACCTGGCCGCGGCCGTACCGCGCCGCCTGCGCGAACGGGAAGAACGTGGTCTGCCGCCAGGCCGGGCCGCCGGGCTCGGTCATGATCGGCGCGATGACGTTGACGAGCTGGGCGAGGCAGGCGACGGTGACGCGGTCGGCGTGCCGGAGCAGGGCGATGAGCAGCGAGCCGAAGACGACCGCGTCCAGCACGCTGTAGTTGTCCTCCAGCAGGCGCGGGGCCTCGGGCCAGTCGTCCTGCTCGAAGGTCTTGGCGCGGGCCTCCCACTCGGGCAGGTACCAGACGTTCCACTCGTCGAAGGAGAGGTTGATCCGCTTCTTCGACTTCAGCCGGGCGCCGACGTGGTCGGCGGTCGCGACGACGTTGTCGATGAAGGACTCCATGTCGACGGCGGAGGCCAGGAAGGAGTCGAGGTCACCGTCCTCGGGCCAGTAGTAGGCGTGCAGCGAGATGTAGTCGACGAGGTCGTACGTCTCCTTGAGGACCGTCGCCTCCCACTCGGCGAAGGTCGGCATGGACTGGCTGGAGGAGCCGCAGGCGACGAGTTCGACGCCGGGGTCCAGCTGGCGCATGGCCCGGGCGGTCTCCGCGGCGACCCGGCCGTACTCCTCCGCCGTCTTGTGGCCGGTCTGCCAGGGGCCGTCCATCTCGTTGCCGAGGCACCACAGCCGGATGCCGAAGGGGTCCTTGTCGCCGTGGGAGACGCGCAGGTCGGACAGGGCGGTGCCCGCCGTGTGGTTGGCGTACTCCTGGAGTTCGAGGGCCTCGGCGACTCCGCGCGTGCCGAGGTTGACGGCCATCATCGGCTCGGCCTGGGGGCCGATCTTGCGCAGGAAGTCGATGTACTCGGAGAGGCCGAAGCGGTTGGACTCCGTCGAGTGCCAGGCGAGGTCGAGGCGGCGGGGGCGGTCCTCGGCGGGGCCGACGGAGTCCTCCCACTTGTAGCCGGAGACGAAGTTGCCGCCGGGGTAACGGACGGCGGTGACGCCGAGTTCGCGGACGAGGTTCAGGACGTCCTGGCGGAGGCCCTTGTCGTCGGCGGTGGGGTGCTCGGGTTCGAAGATGCCGGTGTAGACGCAGCGGCCGAGGTGTTCCACGAAGCTGCCGAAGAGGCGAGGGTTGACCTCGCCGACTGTGAATGCGGGGTCGAGGGTGAAACGGGCGGTGTGCATGGTCGCCTTTCGGGGTGGGTGGTTCTGTTTCAGCGGCGGCTGCGGGTTTGTGGGGGCTGGTCGCGCAGTTCCCCGCGCCCCTGGGTTCGTCTACTACTGGCCTGCCAAGCCCGTGTGCGCGACGCCGGCCACTATCTGGCGTTGGAAGAAGACGAAGACGATGATCAGTGGCAGGCCCGCCATCAGGCCGCCGGCCATGAGCTGGGCCCACTGGATGCCGTAGGAGTTCATGACGGTCGCGATGCCGTTCGGCATGGTCATCAGGTCCGGGTTGTTGGTCACCATGTACGGCCAGAGGAAGTTGTTCCACGAGGCGATGAAGGTGAAGATGCCGACCGCGGCGAGGGAGGGGCGGGAGAGCGGCAGGACGATGGTGAAGAAGACCCGCCAGCGGCCCGCGCCGTCGATGAACGCGGCCTCCTCCAGTTCGCGCGGGATGCCCTGGAAGAACTTGTAGAGAATGTAGACCATCGCGGCGGGTGCGCACTGCGGCAGGATCATGCCCCAGTAGGTGTCGACCATTCCCATCTGCTGGACCGTGGTGAACAGGGGGACGCCGAGGACCGCCGGGGAGATCATCAGGCCCGCCATGACCACGCCCATCAGGACGCTCTTGCCCCGGAACTCGGTGCGGGCGAAGCCGTAGCCGGCGAGGGCGCTCACCAGCAGGACGACGGACGTCACGCAGACCGAGACGACCAGGGAGTTCACGAACCAGTTGGTGATGTTGCCGGACTCGAACAGGGCCTTCCAGGCCTGGCCCGTCCAGTCCTCGGGGAGCCAGTGCGGGGGCACCTCGACGGCCTCGGTCTCCGACTTGAGCGAAGTGAACAGGCCCCAGGCGAACGGGGCGAGGAAGAGGATCGACACGGCCGTACCCAGGAGGGTGAGCAGTATCTGGCTGGGCGTCCACGCCTTGGTGGTCATCGGGCGGTCTCCTCACGGTTCCGCAGCAGCCACATCCTCGCGAAGGCGACGGCCGCGATGATCACGAAGAAGATGACGGAGATCGCGGAGGCGTAGCCCACGCGGTAGCTGGTGAAGCCCTCTTCGAGGGTGTACTGCACGAAGGTGCGGGTCGACCCCTCGGGTCCGGGGAGGAAGTCCGTCATCACGACGGCCTGGTCGAAGATCTGCAGCGAGGCGAGGACCTGGAGGGCGATGACCAGGCCGGTGATGCTGCGCAGCATCGGCAGGGTGATGTGGACCATGCGGTGCCAGGCGTTCGCGCCGTCCAGCTTGGCGGCCTCGTAGAGGTGGCCGGGGATGCCCTGGAGGGCGGCGAGGTAGAGCAGGAAGCTGAAGCCGACGGTCCACCACAGGGTCGTGATGACGATGGCGAGCATCGCGTAGGACTTGTCGGTCAGCCAGGGCGTCTCGGTGCCGAACACGTGGTTGATCATGCCGGTGCCGGGGTTGAACAGCCACTGCCACAGGTTGGCCGCGACGGTGGACGGCAGCAGGAACGGGGCGAAGAAGCAGAGCCGCCACAGCCACTTGCCGCGTTCGATGTGGTGGGCGAGCATCGCGAGGAGGAAGGCGAGGACGGTGATGCAGGGGACGACCAGGAGCGTGAAGTACGCGCTGTGGCCGAGGGAGTCCCACACCAGGGGGTCGTTCAGGGCCTCGCGGTAGTTGTCGAGGCCGACGAAGCTCGCGCCCTCGCCCGTGATGTTGGCGTCGGTGAAGCTGAGGTAGACGCCGCGCAGCAGCGGCCAGATCACGAACAGGGCGAAGAGCAGCAGGAACGGGGCGACGAACCAGCCGCCGTGCTGGAAGCCCTGCTTGCGGCGGAGGGTGGCGCTGCCGGCGGCGGTCTTCGCGCGTGCGGGGGCGGCGATGGTGTGGGCGCTGGCCGCCATCAGGCGGCACCTCCTTCTGCGGCTGTCTTCCCGTCCATGGGGTTCTTCGTGGCCAGGAGCTGGGTCAGCGTCTTCTTCATGCGGTCGGCCGCGGCCTCCGGCTTGGCGGAGCCCATCGTCGAGGAGACGACGATCGGGCCGACGCGCTGGGCGAGGATGCCGGTGGAGCCCGCGAACCACACCTTCGGCTCGGTGGCCTGGTGGTCCATGGCGGAGACGTACTCGCTCTGCGGGTCCAGCTTCTTGTACGCCGCCGTGGACAGGGTGGGTGTGTACGCGGGGATGTGGCCGCCCGCCGCCCACTGCCGGGCGTGCTGGACGACGTAGGCGGCGAGTCGGTGGGCGGCCTCGTTGGTGGCGCCGCCGCGGTCGGACTGGTGCGGCAGGACGAAGGAGTGCGACTCGGCGTGGGTGGCCTGCCGGCCGAAGACGGGCGGCAGTGGGGTCGCTCCGTAGTCGAGCTTCGCTCCGGAGTAGACGGGGACCGACCAGTTGCCCTCCCAGACGAAGGGGGAGCCGTTGATGAACTGTTCGGCACTGGCCGGGCCCCCGAAGCCCGGGTTGGAGTACCCGTCGGTGACGTGCCGGCGCAGGAACTCCAGGACCTGGACGGCCTTGTCGGTGTCGAAGGCGACCTCGGTCTTCGCGGCGTTGAACCAGGTGCCGCCGAGCTGGGTGTAGAAGGCGACGAAGAACCACCACTGGAAGTTCTGGTCGCTGTTCCACAGGCCGATGGTCTGAAGCCCCTTCTTCGTGGCCCGCTTGGCCTCCTTCAGGACGTCGAACCACTCGTCGGTGGAGGTGACGGGCACGATGCGGCCGTCGGAGCCCAGCAGCCCGGCCTTCTTCAGCACGTCCTTGCGGTAGAAGCAGAGCTGGACGTGGATGTCGAGCGGGAGGGCGTAGAGCTCGCCGTCGATGACGCCGCGCTTCCACAGGGTGGGGTTGTAGTCCTGCTCCCGTACGCCGTATTCGGCGAGCAGGCCGACGTCCCAGGGGTCGAGGAGGCGGCCGGGTGCGAAGCCGGTGACGCGGCCCAGGTGCATGACGCCGAGGTCGGGGGCGCGGTTGCCCGCCGCCGCCATGGCGAGTTTGGTGTAGAAGGGGCTGCCCCACTGGAGCGTGGAATCCTTGACGGCGATGTCCGGGTTGGCCGCACGGAAGGCGTCCAGCATCGCGATCATGTTGGAGCCGTCGCCGCCGCTGAAGAGGTTCCAGTAGCGCACCCGTGCGTCGGCACCGGAGGCGAGCGCGTCGGCTCCGGTGCCGAGCGCGGCGAAGCCGAAGCCGCTCGCGACGGAGAGTCCGCCGAGCCCGCCGAGAAGCTGCCTGCGATTCAGGCCAGGTCGTCCCATGCCCCGCCCTTACGGTCGAAGATCAAAAACCGTTCGATATTTCGGATGACGCTCGTTACTTCGAACGGGACCGTAAATTCGAAGCGCTTGCGCGTCAATGGCCCGGCCCGATTTCGGTCGGGACTTTCCGGGCGGGAACGGTCGTTTCCCGTTGAACATCGGACGTCGGATCGCATGACGCGCACACTTTCGGGCGCGTAGTCTCGGACCTCCGACAGGCCGTCGGCCGGCGGTGAGAAGGGGGAACGATGGACATCGCGGGCGCGCGGATGAGAGCCGCCCGAGTCGCCGCCGCGCTCACGCGCTCACGCAGTGGCTCAGCCATGCGTGGCCTGGCCGCCGAGCTCGCCACCGCGGTCCGGAAAAGACCCCTGTACCCCACGGACGTACGGTCGTTGTGCCGGGCGCTGTGCGAGGAGATGAGCACCCGGCGCGGCGGACGCCCGGTGGAGCTGCGCTTCGAGCGCTTTCCCGACGAGATCGAAGTCACCGGCCTGTGGGTGGAGTTCCACGACTTCGACCTCGTCATCGTCGAGGAACGGGCCGAGGCCGTACAGCAGCTGGTCATCCTCGGACACGAGCTGTGGCATCTGCACGCGGGGCACCGGCATCACCAGGGGGCGGGTGCGGCGGCGGCCGACGCGTTCGCCGACCGGCCGGGGTGGAAGGACGTCGCGCTGGCCGTGGCCGCCCGCAACGGCTCCCGGGAACGGGACGAGTCCGAGGCTGACGCCTTCGGACATCAGCTGGCGGCGCGATGCCGGGCGCTGCTGCCGGGTGGGCGCGGGCCGGACGTACCCCTCGAACCCCTGCAGCGGTCGCTGGGCTACCGGGGACCGCGAGGAGGTGCGGCGCGGTGACGACGGTGGCGCTGACCCCGGCCGAGTTCGTCAACCAGTTCTATCCGAACTTCTGGTGGATCCCCGCGGGGGTCCTCGCCGCCGCCCTGGCCATCAAACTGCCGAGCATCATCCGGCTCTGGAAGGACCCGATGCTGCGCGCGGTCGGCGGGCTGCTGGTGCTCGCCTGCGCGGTGTTCGTCTTCGTGGCGCCGTCGACGATCGCCCGGGTCAACCGGCTCACCGGGGTGGCGAACTTCTCCGGCCCCTGGGTCTACTCGCTGCTCACCGCGTTCTGCGCCTTCTGCCTGCTGCTGATCATCTCCTGGCGCAACGGCCTGTCCGACCGTTCGGACCGCACCCGGCGCGCGATGCGGGGGGTCGTGGCGGTCTATTCGAGTGTGATCGTCGCGATGTGGGTGCTGTTCGCTCTCGCGGACGTACCGGTGGAGCGGCTGCGGGATCTCGACACGTACTACGCGAACACCCCGTACATGCGCGAAGTGATCGTGCTCTACCTGCTCGCGCACACCGTGGCCGCGCTGGTCACCAACGGGCTGATCTGGAACTGGGTCCGCACGGACGGGCTCGACTCGCTGCTGCGCTGGGGGCTGAAGTTCCTCGGCGTGGGCTACGCGGCGCAGTTGTTCTTCGACGCCGCCAAGATCAGTGCCGTGGTGGCCCGTTGGTCCGGGCGGAACCTGGACTGGCTGAGCACGGCCGTCGCGCCGCCGCTCGCCTGTCTGTCCGCCGTGCTCATCGCCGTCGGCTTCATCCTCCCGCACGCCGGGCAGTACCTGCACGGCCGCTGGCACGTCCGGCTCGCCCTCCACGAACTGCGGCCGCTCTACCTGCTGATGAAGACGGTCAACGGCACAGGGGTCCCGTTCCTGCTGCGCGCGACACCGGAGCTGCGCCTGGTCCGCCGGGAGACGTTCATCCGCGACGTGCTGTTGCCGCTCGCCCGGCACATCGACGAGGACCGGCGCGAACGGTTCCACGAGGCCGCCCTCACCCTCGGCCACCCGCCCGACCTGGCGAAGGCACTCGCCGCCACCGCGGCGATCCTGGACGCGGCCGACGCCAGGAACCGGACACGGGAGGACGACGGCACCGGTGCCCCTGACACCACGGACCTGCTGCGCGAGATCGGCGCCGTGTCCCGGGCCCTGCGCCGCACGGAGGACCTCCGGGCGATCCGCGCCCTGGCGCGTGACCACACGGACGGCAGGTCGCTCCCCGCCTGACCACGCCCCCCAGGTCGCCCCCGGCGGCATTCCCGGACGAGACCCGCACGGGGGGCCGTGGGCACGGTACGTGAAGGTACGGTGAGAGCCGTCCGGGACGAGGCCTGCATGGCCCGAAACCGGTGCCGGCGGACGGTGTTGTGCGCTGCGCGCGGCTGTGGCCGGACGTCGGGGAATGCCCGCAGGGCGGAGGAGCCTTCATGGCTGAGTGCGAGGAGTCGCATGTCGCGTAGAGCAGTCGTCATCGGTGCGGGTCTGGCCGGCATGCTGGCCGCGGCGGCCCTGTCCGCCGTCGCGGACGAGGTGGTCGTACTCGACCGCGACGATCTGCCCGAGGGGCCGGAGCACCGCAAGGGCCTGCCCCAGGGACGTCACGCGCATCTCCTCATGGCCGGCGGACTGGCCCCCATGGAGGACCTGGTGCCGGGTGTGAGCATGCGCAAGCACCTGCTCGCCGCCGGGGCGCACGAGATATCGCTCGGCTCGGGCATGGTCGCCCTCACGCCCGAGGGCTGGCTCCGGCGCTGGCGTCACCCCGGCCCGAGCATGCTGACCTGCACCCGGGCCCTGCTCGACTGGGCGGTGCGGGGCGCCGTGCTGGACAACACCGGGGTGGTGATCCGCACGGCGCGGGTGCTGGAGCTGACGGGGTCGCGGCAGCGTGTGACCGGGGTCCGCCTCTCGACCGCCGCCGGGGAGGAGGACCTCGCCGCTGACTTCGTGGTGGACGCGAGCGGACGTGGCTCTCGGATCGTGCACTGGCTGGCGCGGCTGGGCGTCGACGACGTGCGCGAGAAGACGGTGGACGCCGGCCTGGTGAACGCCACCCGTCTCTACCGGACTCCCGAAGGGGCAGGGCGTTTCCCCCTGACCATGGTGCAGGCCGATCCGTACCAGGGACGGCCCGGCCGCAGCGGCATGGTGCTGCCGATCGAGGGGGACCGCTGGATGGTCAGCCTCGCCGGCACGCGGGGCGGCGGCGAACCGCCGTCCGACCCGGACGCGTTCCTCCGGTACACCCTGGACCTGCCCGACCCCATCGTGGGCCGGCTGATCTCCGGCGGGGAGCCGCTCACCGAGGTCCACGTCAGCCGCAGCACCAGCAATCACCGCCGGTACCTGGAGAAGGTCCGTTCCTGGCCCGAGCGCCTCGTGGTCCTCGGTGACGCGCTGGCCACGTTCAACCCCGCCTACGGACAAGGCATGTCGGTGGCCGCGCTGGGCGCCCGGGAGCTGGACCGCGAGCTGCGGCGGTCCGGGCTCGGCGAGCTTGGGCTCGCCCGGCGTGTGCAGCGGCGGGCGGCCAGGCCGGTGGAGGCCGCGTGGACGATGGCGGTGAGCCAGGACGTCTGGTACCCCGGGACGCGCGGGGGCTCGCCCGGGGTCGCCGACCGTCTGGTCACCGCCTACACCCGCCGCATGATCCGCACGGCGACCGGCTCGTACCCGGCGGCGTCGGCGCTCTGGGACGTGATGAGCATGACGACGGGGCCGACGCGGCTGCTCCGGCCCTCGACCGTCCTGGCGACGCTGAGCGGGCCGCCGTTGCCGGCGGCGGTGGGGGCGCCGCTGACGGAGGAGGAGCGGACGGTCCTGCGGCGGCTGGACCGGACGGGACGCTGAGGCTGGGGCGTCCCGGTCCGGGGTCCGCGCTCCGTCGGCGTGCGCGCCTGCGGGCGTCTCGGGGACCGGCCGCCCTCGCCCCCTGCCTCACGTCAGCCTGCGAACGGCGGGTGCGCCAGTCCCTTCCCCGCCCCCGGCACCACGAAAAGGGACCCCGCCAGCGCGGGCGGTTCGGTCAGCCCCACCCGAGCGGTCGTCACGTACAGGTCGGTCAGGCCGGCCCCGCCGAACGCACAAGCGGTCACCAGCGGCACCGGCAGCTCGATCACCCGGTCCAGCTCACCGTCGGGTGTGTACCGCCGCACCGCCGACCCCTGCCACAGGGCGACCCACACGCACCCCTCGGCGTCCACGGTCAGCCCGTCCGGGAAGCCCGCGCCCTCCTCGATCGCGGCGAGGGTGCGCCGCCCGGAGATCCGCCCGTCCGCGTAGTCGAAGACGTCGACCCGCCGGGTCGGCGAGTCGATGTAGTACATCAGCCGTCCGTCGGGGCTCCACCCCGTGCCGTTGCTGACGGCCACGTCGTCGAGCACGACATCGACCGTGCCGTCCCCGGTGACGCGGGACAGCGTGCCGCCCCCCGGCGCCTCGTCGTAGCGCATCGTGCCCGCCCACAGCGCGCCGTCGGGCGCGACGGCGGCGTCGTTGGCGCGGCGGCCGGGGACCGGCTCGTGGTGGAGCCAGCGGAAGCTGTCGTCGGGGTCGAGGAGACCGACGCCGTCGCGCAGGTTCAGCACCACTCCGCCCCCGGCACGCGGCTTGACGGCGCCGATGTGCTGTTCCGTGCGGCGCACGCCGCGACGCCCGGTGGCCGGGTCGTACGTGTGCAGGCGGGAGCCGAGGATGTCGATCCACAGCAGCCGGCCGGCCGCCGCGTCCCAGGTGGGCCCCTCGCCGAGTTCGGCCTCGGCCCGCACCGCGACCTCGTACGGCCTCGTCATGCCAGGCTCCGGTGACCGAGGTGCTCGGACAGTTCGGCGGCGCCCTTGACGGCGAGCTGCTCCAGCTCGGTGCGGCGCTCCTCGCTCCAGCGGATCATGGGCACGGAGATCGACAGGGCGGCGACGACCTGCCCGGTGCGGTCGCGGACCGGTGCGGCCACGCAGGACACGTCCGGGTTGGACTCGCGGTTCTCCACGGCGAGGCCCCGCTCACGGATCTCGGCCAGGGCCTCGCGCAGGGCGCCCGGGTCGGTGATGCTGTTGGGGGTCATCGCGATCAGCTGGGCGCTGTCGGGGATGCGCGCGGTGAGCTCCGGCTCGGGAAGGGAGGCAAGCAGCATCTTGCCGACGGAGGTGCAGTGCGCGGGCAGCCTGCGGCCGGCCGCCGACACCATCCGCACCGCGTGCGTGGAGTCGACCTTGGCGATGTAGATGACGTCCGTGTCCTCGAGGATCGCCACGTGCACGGTCTCGTCGCAGGTCTCGGCGACGGACCGGGCGACCTGCTGCCCCTCGGCCGCGAGGTCGAGCTGCTCGGAGTAACGGGCACCGAGCTGGTACGGGCGTACGCCGAGCCGGTAGCGTCCGGGCTGACCGGCCATCGGAACGATGTACTTCCGGGCGGCGAGCGTGGTCACCAGTTCGTGCACGGTGGTGCGCGGCAGCTGGAGCTTGCGCACGATGTCGGGGGCGGAGAGCGTGCCGTCCCCGTCGAGAAAGAGCTCGAGAATGTCGAGAGCCCGGGTCACGGCTGGTACGAGACGTCCCACGACCGGCCCCCTCCCTAATATGTTTCAGAAGCCTGTGTTCGAGATTTCAACAGGCGATCGGCATGACGAACACAGGCTAGCCATAGAGGTATGTCCCGGCAATGGGCAGAGCCCTGTCGAGCGGAAACCCACGAGCACACCACGTGCACGTTGTGTGCACATTAAGGTGCCGTGTGTGCGGCACGTCACAGGTGTCGCAGAGGTGGGGGGTTTTCTGTGCGTGACATGACCATGGGCTCGAACGTGTCGTTAACGGCCCTGAGCGAGAACGTCGGCTCCGCGATCGTCAGCCTGGGCTGGTCCAGCCCCACAGGGGAAGGCGACGCCGATGTGTCCGTCCTGCTGCTGGACGGGCACGGCAAGGTACGCAGCGACGCCGACTTCTACTTCTACAACAACCCGGTGGCCGCCGACGGCAGCGTGCAGCTGCTCGGCAAGGAGCCGACGGGGGACGGCAGCGAGGACCGGATCAGCTTCGACCTGACCGCGGTCCCGGCCGAGGTGGAGCGCATCGTCGTGGCCGCGAGCCGCTACGAGGGGGCGCGCTTCGGAGAGCTGGACGACCTG
This sequence comes from Streptomyces hawaiiensis, assembly GCF_004803895.1. Classification (NCBI taxonomy): domain Bacteria; kingdom Bacillati; phylum Actinomycetota; class Actinomycetes; order Kitasatosporales; family Streptomycetaceae; genus Streptomyces; species Streptomyces hawaiiensis. The sequence continues at coordinate 2,804,164 of NZ_CP021978.1, forward strand.
AAGGTGACGCTGGCCGACGCGGTGGGCGAGAGCCTCCTCCGGTTCGTCATCGAGGACGCCGGCCAGGTGAGCGCGATCATCTTCGGTGAGCTGTACCGGCGGGGCGAGGAGTGGAAGTTCCGGGCCGTCGGGCAGGGGTACGAGAGCGGGCTGGCGGGGCTGGCGACGGACTTCGGCGTCGACATCGAGGACGACGAGGCGGAGTCCGGGACGGAGGCGGCGCAGGAACCCGAAGCCGGCACACCCGACGCTCCGCCGCCGGCGACACTGGACGCCGTACCGGCACCGCGCCCGCCGGCCGAGGAGGAGGCCGCGCCGAAGAAGCGGGCGGCCCGGCCCCGGACAGCGAAGAAGAGGGTCACACCGCCCAGGGCGCCCGCGCAGAGCCTTGCGGAGAACGAGTCCTGGAGGCAGGCCCGCCTCTTTCCGGTGTCGGCGCTCAAGAACGACCGGGACCGGGAGACGCGGGCCACGTCGGTGCTGTTGTCGGTGATGGCCCAGGTGCCCCGGTTCGGCAGACGCATCACCGCCCCCTTCGGCGCGCCCTCGGGTCGCATGGAGACGTTCACCGAGGTCTCCCTGCCGCACGGGGACACGCCCCGGCGCCCCGACGGGGTGATCCGCGTCGAGCGTGCCGGAAAGCTGTGGACGGCGCTCGTCGAGACCAAGACCAACGGCAATCCCCTGAAGTCCGACCAGGTGCAGGCCTACATGGACATCGCGGCCCGGCGCGGCTACGAGGCCGTGATCACCCTGTCGAACGACGTGGCGCTGGAGGGCAGCCCGCTGGTCGACGTGAAGATCGACCGGCGGCGCAAGCACCAGGTGGCGCTCTGGCACCTGTCCTGGGCCGAAGTGGCCCACCAGGCCCAGATGCTGATCCGGCACGAAGGCGTCGGCAACGCGGCACGCACCTGGTTGCTCCAAGACCTGCTGCACTACCTCCAGCACGACAACTCCGGTTGCCACGGCTTCCAGAACATGGGCGCGGCGTGGGTGCCCGTACGCAACGGGATCAACGACGAGACCCTCTGCCAGGGTGACCCACGCTCCCTGGAGGTCGTGGAGAGCTGGGAGCGGCTCATCCGGCAGGTGTGCCTGCGACTCGGCGGCGAACTCGGGCAGAAGGTGCTGCCCGCCCAGCGCACCCGGCGCGGCACCGACCCCGGGGCCCGCCGCGCCCGCCTGGCGGATCAACTGTGCCTGGAGGGCAGGCTCCAGGCCGAGCTGCGTGTCGAGGGGGCGCCCGGGCTGCTCAGCATCAGCGCGGACCTGCGTACCGCGAAGCTGCGCACGTCCGTGGAGATCCCGGCACCCGAGCAGGGCTACCCCCTGACCTGGGCCAAGCGCCTGGTCCGTCGTCTCGCCGAGGCGCCGGCGGACCTGCACGTGGAGACTCTGGTGGAGGGCGGGACGGGCGGCCCGAGGGGCACGCTGGAGCGGCTGCGTCCCGAACCGGCGGATCTGCTCCCCAAGGACGGCTCCACCCGCATCACCGGATTCCGGCTGTCTCTCTTCAAGGGCATGGGAAGCGGCCGCGGCAGCGCGGAGTCCGGATTCATCCGCAGTGTCGACGACGCCGTGCACCGCTTCCACACCTCGGTGGTGGTCCACCTGGACGCTCCCGCCCCCGGGCGCACGGCCGCGAAGGAGCGCGCCGCGGTGTGACACCGGGGCGGTGGTGATCGTCGCCGGAGGTACCGGCCCGGTCACCGCCGCGCCCGCATCACCCCCAGCTCCCCCCGCAACCGCTGCGCCCGCAGCACCAGTTCCAGTTCGAAGCGGCGGTCGGGGTTGTCGATCTCGTCGCCCCACAGTTCGCGGATCTGGCGCAGGCGGTAGCGGACCGTCTGGGGGTGGACGCCGAGGCGGGTGGCGACCTCCGGGGCGCCGCCGCGGGTTTCCAGCCAGGCCAGGAGGGTTTCGGCGAGGCGGCGGCCGTGGGTGGGGCCGCAGTGCGTCAGGGGGGCCAGGCACCTCAGGGCCAGGTCGTCGATGAGTTCCTCGGGTTGGAGGAGGACCAGGGCCTCGGTGTGTTCGGTGCAGTAGAGGACCTCGCCGGAGGGCAGGAGGCTTCGTTCCATCAGGCGCACCGCCGCCTCCGCCCAGCGCAGGGACTTCGCCGCGTCGGCGAGCGGGACCGGCGGGCCGATCGCGCCGGACCAGCCGGCCAGGGCCCGGTGCATCAGCTCGGAGCGGCCCGCCGCGTCCGGCTCGGGCACGACCATGCGGGGCTGCTCGTACTCCATGTCGAGCAGGACGCCCTGGCCGACCGCCGGGGCCATCGCCTCGCGGGCCGGGCGGAGCAGGACGCCCACCGCGACCTTCGCCGGTAAGGGCCAGCCGATCCGGGCGGCGCGTTCGGTCAGGGCCTCGGCGGGGTCGCCGCGGTGGTGCTCGGCGAGGAGGAGCTCCATGAGGCGGCGTTGCAGGCGCAGGCGTTCGCCGGCCTGGCGGGCCGCGGCCTCGGCGTAGCCGCGTACGGACTGGTCGACCAGGCCGTCCAGGTACTCGTAGCCCGCGTCGACCAGTTCGTACATCGCCGGCGGCGGGATCTCCACGCGCTGGCCGATGTCGGCGAAGCGGCGCCAGGCCAGGCGTACGCCCATGCGGTAGATGGCCTGGAGGGAGTCGAGGGAGCGGCCGTTGAGGCCCTCGCCGCGGCCGAAGTCCTGGAAGACGTTGGGCGGGACGGTCGGGCGCCCCTCGGAGTGCTCCAGGTGCTGCACGAACACCTCGATGGCGCGGCGGATGCCGACCAGGGCCATCGGCTCGCCGGAGTCGTCGAGGACGACGGGCAGATGGGGGTACTCCCGCTGGATCTCGCAGAGGATCTCCTCGGCGAGCGCGGGCGCCTCGGCCATGGCGATCGCCGCGAACCGGCGCACCTGGAAGCGCGGTACGTCGTGCCAGGCCGAGCGGGTGGTGACGGTTCCGGTGCGGGCGGCCGTCATCCGTCAACTCCCCTGCCCGGCCTGCTCGTACGTGATCAGGGGTGTGTTCGGCTGGTCGGGTGTGGCGTGGAGCAGCGCGACCACGCCCAGCGCGGCGCCCACGGCGAGGGCGGCGGCGAGCGCGACGGTCAGCACGGCAGCGAGCAGTCTGGACATCGCAGGGTCAGCCTCTCTGTCCGGATACGTCCGGAGATCATCCGGAGGTTTCCCCACCCCGACATCCCGTCCCTGCCTGTCGCGCCCAGTCTCGACAAGCATTGACACCCCGTCAAGAGCCGCCTACGGTTCCCGGCCCAACCGCACGCGCTGATTCCTCCGCCGTGCCGGCCCCCTCGTACGTCGAGCCGTCCCAAGTCACTGGAGTGCCCGGATGCGCCGTACAACCTCTCCCTTTTCCCTGGTCCTGCTGGGTCTCGGCACGTTCCTGCTGGTGCTGGCGCCGCTGCTCGCCTGGTACGTGGAGCCGCGTGCCGCGGTGAACCCGGTCGACATCGACACGACCGCCGTCTACACCGGCAGAGGCAGCGTCTTCGACACTGACCGGATCGAGACGGTGCCCGACCGGAAGATCACCGTGACCCAGCGGGTGCGGGGCAACGTCGAGGACAGCGAACGCAGCGGCAACGCCGTCTGGGACGTGACCACCACGGTCGACACCGACAAGTCGCTGCCGGCCGCCGATCCGCACGACGCGCTGGACTTCACGCCGCACCGCTGGGTGATGGACCGTGAGACGACCCGGCCCGTGCACTGCTGCGGGGAGAAGCCCTACATCGAGGGCGAGGCGTACCTGAAGTTCCCCTTCGACGTGCAGAAACGCTCCTACCAGTGGTGGGACAACACCCTCGGCGACACGGTCGTGCTGCGCTACCGGGGCACCGCGAAGGTCCAGGGCTACACGGGCTACAAGTTCACCGGCTCCGTGCCGCCGACGAGGACCGGCACGCGCATGGTGCCCGGCAGCCTCGTCGACCAGCCGAACCGGCCGCAGGTACTGGCCGAGGAGTGGTACTCCAACCACGGCTTCGAGCTGGTCGTGGACCAGGCGACGGGCCGCGTCATCTACGCGCAGACCGGCCCGAAGCGGACCCTGCGGGCGCCGGGCGGGAAGAAGGACGCGGCGGTGCTGCTGGACAGCCGGAAGGTCTCGTTCACGACCGCCACGCAGAAGGAGGCGGTGCGGCAGGCGAAGCGGGACAGCGGGCAGCTGCGCATGGTGGGCACGACGCTGCCGATCGGGGCGGCGGCGGGTGGCTTCGTGCTCGCGGTGGTGGGTGGCGTTCTCGTGGCGCGTGGGCGGAAGGAGCCGGAGAGCCCCGTTCCGGCCGATACGCCCGGTACGCCCCAGCCCACCCTCACGATGTGATGTGGCGTCAGCTCCAACAAAGCCGGAAATTGTCACGTCGGTGAGTAGCCGTGGCGAACGTCCGGGCGAAAACTGTCCAACCCCACCCGAGCACATCCCGTCCACACTCCCCTCCCAGGAGGAGCTCAGGCTCCCCACGGGCCGACCCCTTCGCGACCCGAATCCCCCCATGTTTCCCCACGCTGAGTTCCGCACCCCGAGACGAGTTGGAGCACCGATGCCCCAGCACGTACCGTCCCAGCTGCGCGCCGCGCCCCCCAGCGCGCCGCAGCACCTTCCGGCGCTCCCCCCACAGCCGCGCCGGATCGTCTTCCTCGCCCATCGTGATCTGGACAACCCCTCCGCCGGCGGCTCCGAGCTGCTGGTCGACAAACTCGCCGACGGGCTGACCCGGCTGGGTCACCAGGTGACCCTGCTGTGCGGAGGGCCCACTGCCTTCCGTGACTACCGGGTCGTGTCGGCGGGCGGCCCCTACGGCCACTATCTGCGCGCCCGGTCGGCCTTCACCCGGCAGGTCGGTGACTGTGATCTGCTGGTCGAGGTGTGCAACGGCATGCCCTATCTGGCGCCGCTGTGGCACCGGGGGCCGACGCTGTGTCTGGTCAACCATGTCCACACGGACCTGTGGGCGATGCGCTTCGGCGGGCCGCTGGCCCCGGCGGCGCGGATCGGCCGAAGACTCGAGCACTGGGCGCTGACCGGGGCGCAGCAGCGCAACCTGCTCGTCGCCGTGTCCTCCTCGACCGCGCACGCGCTGCGGGCGATCGGCGTCGAGCGGGACCGGATCCGGGTCGTGCACAACGGAGTCGAGGAGCCGGGGCCGAGGGCCGAGCGCTCACCGGAGCCGTTGTTCGTCGCCGTCGGGCGGCTCGTCGAGTACAAGCGGATCGATCTGCTGCTGCGGTTGTGGGAGCGGGTGCGGCCCGTGACCGGCGGGCGGCTGGTGATCGTCGGGGACGGACCCGAGCGGAGCCGTCTGGAGCAACTGGCCGGGCCCGGCGTGGAGTTCACCGGCTATGTGCCGGAAGCCGAGAAGCACCGGCTGCTGTGTGCGGCCTGGCTGCTGCTGCACCCTTCCGCGGTGGAGGGGTGGGGGCTGGTCGTGACGGAGGCGGCGGCCCGCGAGACGCCCGCGGTCGCCTTCGACGTGCCGGGACTCAAGGACTCCGTGGTCGATGGTGAGACCGGGATCCTCGCGCGGGGCGAGTCCTCCTTCGCCGCGGCCTGGTGCGCGTTGGCTCTCTCCGGACGACGGCGGGAGTTGATGGGCAAGGCGGCGCGGGAGCGGGCCGCGCAGTTCCGGTGGGACCGGACGGTGCGGCAGTTCAGGGCCGTTGCCGCGGAGGCGGTGAGGGGCTGGGCTCCGTGAAGCCGCCCGCGCGCCCACGCGGCGCGGCCGCACCTGTCACAGCCCCGCGCCCCTATGGACGCGACCCCTCGATCCGGCGGTCTCTTGCCCTGTTCCGCGCCTTCCTCCACGAGCAGGACGACCCCGAGGCCTGCTACTCGCTGCTCGCCCGCGACGCCGTCGACCAGGTCGAGGCCTACGACGGGTCCGTCGCCGGGCGTACCGTCCTCGACGTCGGCGGGGGCAGCGGGTACTTCACCGAGGAGTTCCGGCGGCGCGGGGCGAACGCGTTCCTCTTCGAGCCCGACATGGCCGAACTCGGCGGCCGGCCGCCCGACTCGGCCGTCGTCGCCGACGGGTATCTGCTGCCGCTGCGGGACGGCGTCGCGGACGTCACCTTCTCCTCCAACGTGCTGGAGCACGTGGCGGACCCCGAGACGTTCCTCAGTGAGCTGGCCCGGGTGACGCGGCCCGGCGGGCTGATCTACGTGTCGTTCACCAACTGGCTGTCGCCGTGGGGCGGGCACGAGTGGGCCCCGTGGCACTACTTCGGTGCCGAGCGGGCCCGGGCCCGCTATCTGCGGCGGACCGGCAGGCCCGCCAAGCACACACTCGGCGAGAACCTGTTCGCGGTGCACATCGGCTCCACCCTCAGGCAGGTCCGTGCCCGGGACGACGTCACGGTCGTCTCGGCGCGCTCCCGCTACTGGCCGTTCCTCGCGGAGACCGTCGTCAAGGCGCCCGGCATCCGCGAGTTCGCCACCTGGAACCTCCTCCTCATTCTGCGGCGGTGTCCTACATGACAACCACGGTCCAGGCTCCTCCCCCGGCAGCCGTCCCCACCACCGCGACCGCGTCGGGCCCGCCCGACGGCCCGCGGTCGTGGCGCTGGCTGCTGGGTTTCTGGGCCGTGGTGTTCGTGCTGTTCCTCGCGGTGCGGCCAGGGCGGCAGACCTTCGACACCAAGCTCGGTGTCACCGTCGATCCCGGGCAGTTCCTCGCCGATCTCGGCCAGTTGTGGCACGACCGGGCCGGGTTCGGCGGGATCCAGGACCAGTACGTCGGCTATCTGTGGCCGATGCTGCCGTTCTACTGGCTATGCGACCTCGTACAGCTGCCGGTGTGGCTGGCGGAGCGGCTGTGGCTGTCGCTGATCGTGTCCGTCGCCTTCTGGGGGGCGTTGCGGCTGGCGGAGCGGCTGCGGGTGGGCAGCGGGGCCTCCCGGCTGCTGGGCGCGGTGGCGTACGCGCTGTGGCCGGTGTTCACGACCGTCATCGGGTCGACGTCGGCCGCGGCGCTGCCCGGGGCGTTCCTGCCGTGGGTGCTGCTGCCGCTGACGAACGAGCGGTACACCGCCCGGGTCGCGGCCCTGCGGTCGGCGCTGCTCGTGCCGTTCATGGGCGGGGTGAACGCGTCGGCGACCCTGGCCTCCCTGCTGCCGGTCGGGCTGTATCTGCTGTCCCGGCCGCCCGGGCCCCGGCAGCGCAAGCTGATCGCCTGGTGGGCACCGGCCGTGATCGTGGTGACGGCCTGGTGGTGGGTGCCGCTGCTGCTGCTCGGGGTCTACGGCGAGAACTTCCTCCCCTATATAGAGACGTCACAGACGACCACGGACACCATGGCGGCGACCGAGGCGCTGCGCGGGGCCGGCAACTGGGTGGCCTACCTGCACCTCGGTGAGGCGTGGCTGCCGGCCGGCTGGGCCGTGGCCTCCTCCGTCGTCGTCATCGTGTGCTCGGCGCTCGCGGCCGGACTCGGGCTCGCCGGCCTGGCCCGGCGGGACATGCCCGAGCGCCGGTGGCTGGTGCTGACGGTGCTGGTGGCCGCGGCGGTGCTGCTCGCCGGGTACGGCGGGGCCTTCGGGGCGCCGTTCCACGGGGTGATGCAGGGCTGGCTGGACGGGTGGCTGTCGCCGTTCCGCAACATCTACAAGTTCCAGACGGGTGTGGCGCTGGCGCTCGTGCTGGGTCTGACGCATCTCGTGGGCGTGGCGGCGGAGCCGCGCGGGGTCCGGCAGGTGCGCGGCCGGCGCTTCGCCCCGCTGGTCGCGGCCGTGCTGATCCTGCCGGGGCTGCTGTGGCCGTACCTCAACGGCTCGATCCTCAACCCGGGTTCGTTCCAGAAGCTCCCCACCTACTGGCAGGCCACGGCCGACTGGCTGGAGAAGTACTCGCCCGACTCGCGGGCCCTGGTCGTCCCGGCGACCGCGCACGGCGTCTACACCTGGGGCTCGCCCATCGACCAGCCGCTGGACGTGCTCGCCGAGTCGCGGTGGGCGCAGCGCGACTACGTGCCGTTCGGCACGCCCGGCAACCGGCGGGCGATGGACGCCGTCGAGCAGGCACTGCTGTCCGGCGCCGAAGTGCCGGGCCTGGCCGACTACTTGAGCCGGGCGGGGCTGTACTACGTCGTCGTCCGCAACGACCTCGATCCCGACCAGATCGGTTACGTGCCCACCGCTACCGTCAAGCGCACGCTCGAACAGTCGGGGTACGAGCGGGTGACGGGGCTCGGGCCGGTGATGACCGGCGGCCGGATCGCGCAGGACGCACCCCTCCAGGTGGAGGGGCTGTATGGGCGGCATCGGGCCGTGGAGATCTACCGGCCCACCGGGGACGACGTGATCCGGCCCGGGCAGGCCGGGCTCGCCCCGGTCGCCGACACGGCCGTGGTGTCCGGCGGGCCGGAGGCGCTGCTGCCGCTGGCGGAGCGGCTGCGCGGGCGGGCGACCGTCCTGACCGGCGACAACCACCCGGGGCTCGGCACCCCGGCCGTGCAGGTGGTGGGTGACGGGCTGCGGCGGGCGGACACCCGGTTCGGGCTGGTCAACTCCGGTACGTCGTACACGTACACGCGCGACGAGCGCAACGCGCCGGACGCCTTGCAGGACCCGGGCGAGAAGCCGCGCCAGATCCTGCCCGCCGAGGGCGTCGACCACCAGACGGTGGCCGAACTGCGCGGCGCCCGCTCGGTGTCGGCGTCCTCGTACGGCAACTGGCTGTTCCACCTTCCGCAGTACGACCCGGTGAACGCCTTCGACGGCAACCCGGACACCGCGTGGGCGGAGGGCGCGCCGGACACGCCGGACGGGCAGTGGCTGCGCATCGGCTTCACCGGCTCCTACGACATGCCGTCCTCCTTCAAGGTCACGCCGCTGCCGCAGGAGAGTGTGCGGGCGGCCGCCACGAAGGTGCGGGTGGAGACCGAGAAGGGCTCGAAGACCAGCTTCCTGCAGCCGAACGGCATGACGCAGCGGATCAAGGCACCCGAGGGCGCGACCGGTTGGATGAAGCTGACGATCGTGGACTCGGTGGAGCGCCGGACCGGCCTGACGGGCGCGGGCTTCTCCGAGATCGACCTGCCGGACGTGCGGGTGACGCGGCTGCTGCGGCTGCCCGGTGACGCGGACGACGCCACCGCGTCCGCCACCGTCGTCTCCCTGCACCGCGCCTCCGACCCGACGGGTCTGTCCGCGACCGGCACGGAAGCCGGCCTGCACCGCCGGTTCACCACCCCCGCCGCCGGGACGTACGAGGTGAAGGCGAGCGCGGTGCCGGTGCCGGGCGCGGAGCTCGACGAGCTGCTGTACGAGGTGGCGCCCGAGCAGCAGGCCCGGATCGTCGCCACCGCCGACTCCACGGCGCGCCTCGGCGCGGGACTCGCGGCACGCAACCTCACCGACGGCGACCTGACGACGGCGTGGATCGCGGGCGACCGCCCGACCATCCACCTGCGCTGGCAGGGCAAGCAGCCCGTGGGCGAACTGGTCCTGGCTCCGGCGGGCGGCCTGTCCGCCCGGGCGTCGAAGGTGCACATCAGCTCCCCGGACGGCGCCGCGATCGCCGGCGTCGACGAGAACGGCTGGGTTCGCTTCCCGCCGATCACCACCGACCGGCTCGACATCACGATCACCGAGACGGCCCGGCTGACCCTGCACAACCCGGTCGCCGACGAGGACCTGCGCCTCCCGGTGGGCCTCACCGAGGCGTACGTCCCGTCCCTGGACCAGTACCGCACCCCGCAGCCGGACGGCACCCGGAAGTTCTCGCTGCCGTGCGGCAAGGGCCCGGACGTGGCCCTGGACGGCGAGCTGTACCAGACGAGCGCGAAGGGCACCGTACGGGACCTGGTGGAGCGGCGGGGCGTGGCGGTGACGCTCTGCCAGGAGGGCCGGGGCGATGCCGAGGTGCGGCTCGCGTCGGGCGAGCACCGGCTGGAGGGCGGGGACGCCGGCCCGCTCGCGCTGACGGACGTGACCCTGACCCGTGGCGCGGTCGCCGAGGCCGCGGCGGCCGGGCGTGACCTGCGGATCCGGGACTGGCTGGGCGACCGGCGCGAGATGACGGTCGGCTCGGGCACGGCCTCGTACCTGACGACGTACGAGAACTTCAACGACGGCTGGCGGGCCACGCTGAACGGCAAGGAGCTGACCCCGGTCCGGCTGGACGGCTGGCAGCAGGGCTGGCGGATCCCGGCCGGGGCGGGCGGCACGGTCAAGCTGTCGTACGAGCCCGCCACGACGTACGACATCGCGCTGATCGGCAGCGGTGTCGGCATCGCGGCCCTGCTGGGCCTCGCCGTCTGGCGCCGCCGCGCCCCCAACCCGGACGCGCCCCAGCCGGCCCCGCCGCTGCCCGGCCTGTGGCTCGGCGCGGTGGCGCTGACGCTGGTCGGGGTGGTGATCGCGGGCTGGTTCGCGCTGCTGGTCCCGGCACTGGCGCTGCTCGCCGCGCGACGGCACGCCCTGCTGGTGCCGATCGCGTTCGCCGCCCTGGCCGGTGCGGGGATCGCCGCCGCGTTCGGGGCCGGTGAGCCGGTGGGCGCGGGCGAGGGCGCGTTCGGGCATCTCGCCCAACTGCTGGCGCTGATCGGCCTGTTCGCGGCACTGGTGAGTCTGCGCGAGGGACCGGCACCGCAGGCGCCGACGCAACAGCTGCCGAGGACGGACCCCGGGGAGGGCAAGCCCGTATGACGGCACCGGTACGCATTCCGTTCCCGGTGGTGGACGAGGTCTCCCGGCACTGCCTCCAGGAGGAGGAACCGGAGACGGTCCACATCGAGGTCCACCTCCCGGGCCCCCTCGACCAGGCCCGGCTGCGCAAGGCGTTCCTGGAAGCCCTGCACCGGCATCCGCGGATCCTGATGCGGGAGGCGCGAGGGCCGTGGTACCGGCGGCAGTACGAGTGGGAACTGACTCCACAACCGGATGTGGAGGTGGTGACCTTCGCCCCGTCGGGCCCACGAGCCCTGCGGGACGCCCGGAGCCGGGCCCTCGCGGACGCCCCGCCGCTGTCGATGTCCCCGCCGATACGCCTGGAAGTGGTGGACTCGGTGCTCCTGCTCACCATCAACCACACCGCCCTGGACGGCCCGGCCTGCCTCCGTGTCCTGGCCACGGCCGCCGAGCTGTACGGAGGCCGGGACAACGCCCCGGCGGCGCCCCCGGCCCGCCCCGCCGAACCCCGGCAGGAAGCCCCGGACACCCCGGGCACCTGGTCACCACCCGCGCGGGTGGCGCACGGCACGCCGGACCCCTCCCCCGGCAACGGCCTGCTCGTCACCGAGCTGCCCCTCCCGCACCGCCCCAAGGGCTCCCCGTACACCGTCAACGACCAGCTCATGGTCACCACGGCCCTGACCATCGCCCACTGGAACAGGGAGCACGGCGCCCGCCCCCGCCCCCTGCGCATCACGATGCCCGTCGACGACCGCCCCCGCGACACCACCATGCCCATCGGCAACGGCACCCGCCTGGTGGAAGTCCCGTACGCGCCGGGAGAACTGGACGTCACCGACATGCCGGCCCTGCTGCGCCGCACCGCGGAACGGACCCGCGCCCTGAAGGCCCTCCCACGCCCCCAGCTCGGGCACGGCGCCGCCCTCCTGACCGCCCCCTGGGCGCCCGTCACCGCCCGCGCCGCCCTCACCCGCACCCTGCGCAGGGCCGCGGCCCCCTGGACGTCGACGACCCTGCTCAGCAACATCGGCCGCATCCCCTACCCGCTGGACTTCGGGGAGGAGGCGGGCCGCGCGCACGCGGTCTGGTTCTCGGCACCGGCCCGGATGCCGCGGGGCCTGACCGTGACCACCGCCTCCACGGCCGGCCGCCTCCATCTGGCCCTGCGCTGGTCGAAGGCCCTGCTCAGCCACGGCGACGGCGCCCACCTCCGCGACCTGTTCGAGCACTACCTGCACACCACGGAGGTGACCCCGTGACGACACCGGCCACCACCGGGCCCCCGCCCCGCGACCTGCGGGACTTCTACGAGAACCCCGACGTGCCCGTCGCCTCCGGCACCCCGCGCAGCCTGCGCCAGGCCCGCATGCTGGCCCGCGCCCTCGGTCCGGCGGCCCAGGCCCCCCGGACCGTTCTCGACATCGGCTGCGGGGACGGCACCGCCGCCGCCACCGCCGCCCCGCTCCTGCCCGGCCACCGGGTCATCGGCGTCGACTGGTCCCAGGACGCCCTGCGCCGCGCCCGCACCCGCATCCCGTACGCGGTGCGCGGCGAACTCACCGGCGGCGGGCTGCCGTTCGCTTCCGGGTCGGCCGACGCCGTGCTGTTCAGCGAGGTCATCGAGCACCTCGTCGACCCCGACGCGGCGCTGGACGAGATCCGGCGGATCCTGCGCCCCGGCGGGCATCTGATGCTGTCCACGCCGAACCTCGCCGCCTGGTACAACCGCGGCCTGCTGCTGGCCGGAGTGCAGCCCGTCTTCTCGGAGGTCAGCCTGCGCGGCATCCACGGCCGCCCGGGCAAGGAGGTCGTGGGGCATCTGCGGCTCTACACCGCCCGCGCGCTCAGGGAGTTCGTCGCCGCGTCCGGGTTCACGGTCGTACGGCTCGAAGGGGCTCCCTTCCACGGCGTCCCTCGCCCGCTGCGCCCGCTGGACCGGCTGGCCTGTGCCCGGCCGCAGCTCGCGTCGATCCTGCTGCTGCACGCCCGCAGGACGTAGCCCATGTGGTGGGGAGTGGCCGCGGCGCTGCTGGCGAACACCCTGTACAGCCTGGGCTTCGTGCTGGAGAAAAGGGCGCTCACCTCGCTGCCCGAGGTGAGCATCCGGCAGCCGGCCCGGCTGCTGCGCCTCGTCCTCGGCAGCCCGCTGTGGATCGGCGGCTCCCTCGCCCTGGCCGCCGGTTTCGCCGCGCAGCTCGTCGTCTACCGCACCCTGCCGATCGCCGCCGCCCAGGGCATCTTCGTCTCCGGCCTGGTGCTGCTCGTGCTGCTGTCGGCGCGGCTGCTCGGAGAAGAGACGTCCGGCCGGGAGCGGTACGCGCTGGGCGCGATCCTGCTGGCGCTGCTGATGGTGGTGCTGTCGCTGCGCGAGGGTTCGGACACCGTCAGCCAGGACGCGCCCTACCAGCTGATCCTGCTGGTGTGCGTACCGTCGCTGGCGGCCGGGCTGTGGCTGTACGGCTCGGCCGAGCGGCGCACCCGCAACCGGCACCGGCGCCCGACGACCGGCATCGAGTACGGCGTGGCCGTGGGCCTGCTGTACGGCGTCAGCTCACTGGCCATCAAGGGCGTCTCCAGCCACCTGACGACCCACGGGATCGGCGGTGCGGTGCTGGACCTGCTGAGCTCCCCTTATCCGTATCTGCTGCTGTTCACCGGCGTGTTCGGCCTGGTGATGTCGCAGGCGGCGCTGCAGCGCTGCCGGGCCTCGCTGATCGTGCCGGTGTGCACGACCGTGACGTCCGTGTTCACGGCGGTGCTCGGCACGCTGTCGTTCGGCGAGGCCCTGCCGGACGAGCCGCTGCGGCTCGCGCTGCGGGTGGCGGGCACGGCCCTGGCGGTGGCCGTGCTGCTGACCATGCCGAAGCACGACGCGTCTCCCCAACCCTCCCCACCCGCCAAGGAGCTGGCATCCCCATGAAGCCCGACGACCCGCTGCTGAAGATCCTGGCGTGCCCGCTCGACAAGGGCCCGCTGCATCTGCTGGCCGAGGAGGCCGGGCGGGAGGAGGCGCTGTACAACCCGCGCCTGCACCGCCGTTACCCGATCACCGACGGCATTCCACAGCTGCTGCCGTCCTCGGGCGAGCAGGTGCCGGACGACGAGCACGAGGAACTCCTCAAGAGGATGGCACCGTGACCAGCCTGGCAGCCCGCGTCGCCCCTCTTCTGCCCACGCGCCTGGTGGCCGCGACGGCCCGGGCGCTCTACCCACGGTTCGAACCGGAGCTGGCCCGGCTCGCCGAGCTGTGCCCGCCGGGCTGCGGTACGGCGGTGGACGTCGGCGGCTGGTACGGACCCTGGACGCACCGCCTGGCCGGCCTCGCCGAACAGGTCGTGACGGTCGAGCCGGTGCCCCATCTGGCCCGGCTGCTGGCCGCCGCCGCCCCGCCGAACGTCCGCGTGATCCGGGCGGCGGCCTCGGACCGGCCGGGCATCGCGCGCCTGTGGCTGCCGCCGGACGACTCGGGCGACCGGGGCGTGTCCTCGCTGGTCCGCCGCGACATCCACGGCCGCGCGCTGGACGTCCCCTGCGTCACGCTGGACGAGCTGGGTCTGCGCGACGTCGGCTTCATCAAGATCGACGTGGACGGCAACGAGCCGGCGGTGCTGCGCGGCGCGACGGGCCTGCTGGCCCGCGACCGCCCGGCCCTGTTCGTGGAGCTGGAGTCCCGCATCCAGCCGATCGCGCCGGTGGTGACCTACCTGGCCCTGCTGGGCTACGACGGCTGGGTCCTGCCCGGCGACACCTGGGTGCCGCTGGCCGGGTTCCCCCTGGAGGACCACCAGGCGGACGCCTCCTACGTCGTCTCCCACGGCCTGATCCGCCGGGTGCTGCCCTCCCCGCTCCTCAGGGGCCCGCGCTACGTCAACTCCGTGCTGTTCCTGCCCGACGGCCGCAGGCCCGGCACGGCCCCGGTGGGCGACGATGGGTCCCATGCCCTCCGGAAAGCACCCCGCTGACCCCTTCACCCCGCTCGACTTCCAGCTGGTGCTGCTGCGCCGCATGACCGATCACAACCCCGGCCTGGTGGAGGACGCCCGCCATGAGCTGGGAGTGTCGATCGCGGACATGCGTGAGGCGAACAAGCGCTGGCAGGCGATGGTCCGCTCCCCGCGCTCGCGCGCACCCCTGTCCCGCTACCGCCAGGTGCTGGGCGAAGCCGAGTCCCGTACGCCGCGCCGGATCGGCGATCTCGACTGCGAGGCCTGGCTCTGGCCGGTGCCCCTCTGGCCCTCCTTGCGCTTCGAGGTGCTGACCGCGCCGAACCGTGCGGTGTGGAACGAGTGGCTGGTCCGCGCCCCGGGCGCGACGGGCCCGGAGCTGCGCACCCTCGACGACCTCACCCCATGGTCCTGCACCGTCGACGAGGCGGCCCGCGCCTTCGCCCCGGCTCGCCCCTTGGAGGGCACGGCACCGACCCGGTGGGGCCTTGCGTTCACCGCGCCGGACGCGCAGGGGGTGCGGCGGGAGGCCGTCGCGGAGTTCACCTGGGGGCTGCTGCAGCGGGTGTCCGTCACCGGCCGTGAGGTCTGAGGCGGTGGCGGTGAGGCCCGGCACGATGCGCTCGGCCCAGTAGCGAAAGCTGCTCCCCATGCCCACTCCAGCGTGCGGCTCGACGGCTTCGGCGACGACCGTACATCGCGACTCTGGGCCAAGTGGGCGATATGCGCCAGCGGTTGGTCCGCATACATGAGTCCTACGCGGTGTCCCCGCGCCGGGTCTTCGCCGGTACGCACCACCACGCGAGGACCGCCGCGCTCAGATAGGCGAGCGCGCCGATGCCCATGCTCGTCCGGATCCCGGTGCCGTAGGTCGCGGCCGAGGCCAGCAGACTGCCGCCGAGTGCGACGCCGGTGGCGCTGCCGACCTGGCGGGTGGTGTTGAACAGGGCGGAGGCGGCCCCCGAGTACGCCGGGGGCGCGGCGCCCATCACCGTGGCGGTCGAGCCGGTGAGGGCGAAGGACGTACCGAAGCCCGCGGCCATCATCGGCGCCACCAGCAGCGCGTAGGCGGGTTCGGCCCCCGCCGCGGCCCAGCCGGCCAGTCCCAGGGCGGCCAGGAGCATGCCCGAGATCACCAGCGGGCGGTCGCCGGTACGGCGGGTCAGCCGGCCGGACAGGACCGAGGCGAACATGGTCATCGCCACCGCCGGGAACAACGCGAGACCGGTGCCGAGGGCGCTGTAGCCGCGCTGGTGCTGGAACTCCAGGCTGGCGGTGAACACCATGCCGTAGAAACCGAAGTTGAACAGCAGGCCGATGACGGCTCCGCCGCCCATCGCGCGCGAGCGCAGCAGGGCCAGGGGGAGGACCGGGGCCCGGGCCAGCCGCTCACGCAGGGCGAACGCCGCCGCCGCCAGCGCGGCGAGGCCCGCTCCCGCGAGCACGGCCGGGTCGGACCAGCCGCGCCGCCCGGCCTCGTTGAGCGCCGCGGTCAGCAGGGCCACCGCCGCGACGACCGCGACCTGCGCCGGCCAGTCCGGGGACCGGTCGGCGCGCCGGGGCGAGCGGGCCACGTGCCGCAGCGTCAGCACCAGACAGGCCGCGCCGACGGGCAGGTTGACGAGGAACACCCAGCGCCAGCCCACCGTGGCGACGAGCAGCCCGCCCAGCAGCGGCCCGGCGGAGGCCGCGATGCCCGCCATCGAACCCCACAGCCCGAAGGCCCGCGAGCGTACGTCCGGCCCCGGGTAGGCCTGCTGGAGCAGGGCCAGCGAACCGGGCACGATCAGTGCCGCGCCGAGCCCCTCCACCAGCCGGGCCACCACCAGGAAGGGGGCGCTGGGCGCGAGCGCGCAGGCCGCCGAGGACACGGTGAACACCGCCACTCCCCAGCAGAAGACCCGCCGGTTGCCCAGCCGGTCCCCCAGCGCCCCGCCCGTCAGCAGGAATCCGGCGAGGACCAGCGTGTACCCGTCGGTGATCCACTGGATCCCGGTGAGCGAGGCCGACAGCTCCCGCCCGACCACCGGCACGGCGACGTTGATGACCGTCACGTCCAGGATCACCATGAAGTACCCGGCGCACACCGCCAGCAGCGGTGCCCAGGACCGTCGCGCGGGCTCCGGAGCCGGCTCGGGAGAGGGCATGGCCCTACCAGTACACCAAAAGCCTCACCGAGGGATGTATGCCCCACCCGTGGTAGTCAGCCGGCGGCGGCCAGCACCGCCCGCACGACCCGCGGAACGGAGTCCGGGTGCAGATGGAGGAACAGGTTCGGCTCGATCAGCTCCAGCTCCATCACGCACGGCTCCCCGTCCGGCCCGGTGACGAGGTCCACGCGCGCGTACAGCAGCTCCGCGCCCCCGGGTACGGCGGCCAGTGCCTGCTCGGCGACGGCCAGTTCGGCGGCGGTCGGCTCCCAGGGGCGCAGGTCGGGGTGGGCGACCTTGTCGGCGTCGTACGGCGTGCCGGGCGCGAGGACGGCGCCCTTGACGCTCGCGTGCAGCAGGCCTCCGCCGAAGAACTGCAGGGCCCGCTCGCCGTAGGTGTCGATGCTGCTCAGATAGGGCTGCACCATGACGGTGAACCCCTCGGCGTGCATGCGCTCGGCCTGCCGTACGGCGGCGTCCCGCTCCCCGGCCGGGTAGCGGGCGGCATAGCGGGCGCCGGCCCCGGAGGCGGGCTTCACGACGTACTCGCGGTCGGCGGGCAGGGCGACGGGGTCGCCGGGCGCGAAGTACCGGGTGGGCACGGTGGGCACCGCGGCCTCCGCGAGATGCCCGAGGTAGCGCTTGTCGGCGTTCCAGCGCACGACAGCGACCGGATTGGCGAGCCGCGTCGCCTTCCCGCACCGCTCGGCCCACGCCGTGAACTCCTCGGCGCGCCAGCTGTAGTCCCAGGTGGAGCGGATGAGGGCGAGATCGAAGGCGGCCCAGTCGGCCGAGGGGTCGTCCCAGTGGACGGCGACGGCATCGGCCCCGGCCTTCCGCAGCGCGTCCACCAGCACCGGCAGGTCCCGGTCCTTGTGCTCCTCGCCGCGGGCGTCGTAGGTGACGACGGCGATGCGCGGGGTGCCGGCCACGGCGACTCCCTCCTCGTACGGACGGTCGACTCGATGTCCGTCGCAGGTTAACAATCCCGTCCGGAACCGCGACACCCCATTTGACCTTCACCTTCGGTGAAGCCCCAGCATCGGTGGCGGAACGAGAACGAGCGCGAGGAGCGCGGGGACCGCAGGGGGTCGCATGGCCATGCTGACGATCGGCACGTTCGCGAAGGCGTGCCGGCTCTCGCCGAAGGCACTGCGCCTGTACGACGAGCTGGACCTGCTGCGGCCCGCCCGCGTGGACCCGGACACCGGATACCGGTACTACGCGGCCGGGCAGCTGGAGCAGGCCCAACTGGTGGCGTGGCTGCGGCGGCTGGGCATGCCGCTGGCCGAGATCCGCCGGGTGTGTCTCCTGCACGACCGCGACTCCACGGCCGCCGCCCGCGAGGTCCGTGCCTACTGGGCGCGCGTCGAGGCGGAGACGGCGGTCCGGCGGGACCTCGCCGCGTTCCTGGTCGATCACCTGACGACGGACCCGCAGGGGCCCGGGAAGGACACCGCCATGCTGGAACTGCGTTACTCCGCCCACTCGGACACCGGCCGCGTACGCCCCGCCAACCAGGACACGGCGTATGCGGGCACGCGGCTGCTCGCCGTGGCCGACGGCTACGGACCGGCGGGCGCGCCCGCGAGCAGCGCCGCCGTGGAGGCACTGCGCTTCCTGGACACGGACGAGGTCCCGGCAGGCGGCGTCCTCAACGTCCTGGAGGACGCGGTGCGGGGCGCCGAACAGGCCGTCCGGGACGTCGCCGGCGGCTCCGACGACATCGGCACGACTCTGACGGCCCTGCTGTGGACGGGCTCGCGGCTGGCGCTGGTGCACATCGGCGACTCCCGCGCGTATCTGCTGCGCGACGGTGAGCTGTTCCGCATCACGCACGACCACACGATGGTGCAGTCGATGGTCGACGAGGGCCGGCTGGCGCCCGAGGAGGCCATGTCCCACCCCCAGCGCGCGCTGCTCCTGAAGGCCCTCACCGGAGGCCAGAGCACCGCGACCCCCGACCTCCGCCTGCACGAGGCCCACCCCGGCGACCGCTATCTGCTGTGCTCCGACGGCCTGTCGGGCGTCGTGCCCGAACACCGCGTCCGGGAGCTCCTCGCCTCCCCCCTCTCCCCCGATGAAGCCGTCCAGGTCTTGGTCGGAGCGGCGAACGCGGCGGGCGGTCCGGACAACGTCAGCTGTGTCGTGGCGGACGTCGTGGAGCCCTGACCCGGACGGCCCAGAACCACGGGCCGCGGGCGCCCCCGCCCGGTCTACTGAGCG
Source organism: Streptomyces hawaiiensis (assembly GCF_004803895.1). Lineage (NCBI taxonomy): Bacteria > Bacillati > Actinomycetota > Actinomycetes > Kitasatosporales > Streptomycetaceae > Streptomyces > Streptomyces hawaiiensis. Next base: position 2,823,109 of record NZ_CP021978.1, read on the forward strand.
CAGACACCGAACAGAGGAAAGGAGTCCCATGCCTGTGGTGCTGTCTCTGCGCTGGACCGGGGTGACACCCGAGCAGTACGACGCGATGCTGGACGCGGTGCGCTGGGAGGAGCAGGTGCCGGACGGTCTCGTCCTGCACGTGGCCTGGTTCGAGCCCGGCGGCCTGCACGTGACCGACGTGTGGAACGCCGAAGAGGACTTCCAGCGGTTCTTCGCCACGCGTCTCGCCCCGGCCGTGCAGGAGGTCGGTCTCGCCGGGCAGCCGGATGTCCACTTCTCACCGGCACACCGGCTGTTCGCGGCGCCCGGCGCCGGCGGCACCGCCTGACCGGCCTCCTCTGCTGTGGGCCGCCGCGGTCACGGCCGCGTGGAACGGCCGGTCGCCCTCGACGCCGTGGCCGCCCGCCTCGATCTGCTCGGTCAGTGTTTCCTCCGGCAGTTGATGGTGTACGGAGGGAATGTGGTCGCTGACCAGTGGACAGGCGAACAGCTAAGGAGACGTGACGCGTGACCTCCCTCTTCCCGGCCCTGACCGGCGGCTTCGCCGACCGGCCCGCCCTGCGCTTCGGCGAGCGCTCGCTGACGTACGGAGAACTCGCCGCCGCGGCCGGAGCACTCACGGGCCGCCTCGGCGGAGCCACGCGGGTCGCCGTCTGGGCGACGCCCACCCTGGAGACGGCCGTCGCGGTCGTCGCCGCGCTGCTGGCCGGCGTGCCCGCCGTACCGCTCAACCCCAAGTCCGGCGAGAAGGAACTCGGGCACATCCTGTCCGACAGCGCACCCGGGCTCGTGCTCACGGCACCCGACGACCGACTCCCCGCGCCCCTGCGGGACCTCACCCGTGTGGACGTCGACCCGCACGCCACCGGCCCGGCCCCCGAGGACCGCGCCGCGGACGAGGATCCGGCCCTGATCGTCTACACCTCCGGCACCACCGGCCCGCCCAAGGGCGCCGTCATCCCCCGCCGGGCCGTCGCGAGCACCCTGGACGCCCTGGCCGACGCCTGGCAGTGGACCGCCGACGACGTCCTCGTCCACGGACTGCCGCTGTTCCATGTGCACGGCCTGGTCCTGGGCATTCTCGGCCCCCTGCGGCGCGGCGGGTCGGTGCGGCACCTGGGCCGCTTCAGCACCCAGGGCGTCGCCCGCGAGCTCAACGGCGGCGCCACCATGCTGTTCGGCGTGCCGACGATGTACCACCGCGTCGCCGAGGCCGTGACGAGCGACCCGGACCTGGTGAAGGCGCTGACCGGGGCGCGGCTGCTCGTCTCCGGTTCGGCGGCGCTGCCGGTGCACGACCACGGCCGGATCGCGACCGCGACCGGACGCCGCGTGATCGAGCGGTACGGCATGACGGAGACGCTGATGAACACCAGCGTCCGTGCCGACGGCGAGGCCCGCCCGGGCACGGTCGGCGTGCCGCTGCCGGGCGTGGAGCTGCGGCTGGTCGAGGAGGACGGCTCGGAGGTCACCGCGTACGACGGGGAGACGGTGGGCGAGATCCAGGTGCGCGGGCCGAACCTGTTCACCGAGTATCTCAACCGCCCCGACGCCACAGCCGCCGCCTTCACCGCCGACGGCTGGTTCCGCACCGGCGACGTGGCGGTGCGCGACCCCGACGGCTACGTCCGGATCGTCGGCCGTAAGGCCACCGACCTGATCAAGAGCGGCGGTTACAAGATCGGGGCCGGTGAGATCGAGAACGCGCTCCTCGAACACCCCGGGGTGCGGGAGGCCGCCGTCACCGGGGAACCGGACGCCGACCTGGGCGAGCGGATCGTGGCATGGATCGTGCCGGCGGACCCCCAGTCACCGCCCGCGCTGGAGGAGTTGGCCGACCATGTGGCGCGCCGGCTCGCCCCGCACAAGCGGCCCCGGGTCGTCCACCACCTCGACGCGCTGCCCCGCAACGACATGGGGAAGATCATGAAGCGGGCCCTGGCGCATGGCTGAGCGCCGCTCCGCCCGCGCGGTCGTCACCGCCCTCGCCGACGACGCCACCTTCGCCGAACTCTCCACCCCCATAAGGCAGTCGAGGCCCGACGGTCCGCTCGCCTGGCCGGGCTACGACGACTCCCGGGCACGTGCCGCCGAACGCACCGGCGAGCAGGAGTCCGTGGTCTGCGGCACCGCCCGCGTCGGCGGCACCCGGGCCGTGCTGATCGCGTTCGAGTTCGGCTTCCTCGGCGGCTCCCTGGGCGAGCGCACCGGCGACCGGCTGGAGGCCGCGTACGCCTACGCCCGTGAACGCCGCTGCCCGGTCGTGCCGCTGATCGCGACGGGCGGCAGCCGGATGCAGGAGGGCATGCTCGCACTGACCCAACTCCAGCGGGTGGCCCGCCAGTCGGCGCTCACCCGCGAGGCGGGTCTCGCGCAGGTCGCGGTCCTGCGCGACCCGACCACCGGGGGCGGCTGGGCCACCCTGGGCGCGGGCGCCGACGTGGTGCTCGCGCTCCCCGGCGCCCAGGTCGGCTTCGCCGGCTCCCGGGTGCGCCCCGCGGACGCGGACCCGACGGCGTACACGGCGGAGGCGCAGGTCGCGGCGGGCGCGGCGGACGCGCTCGTACGGCCCGAGGAGCTGCGCGAGACGCTCGGGCGGTGGCTGCGGCTGCTGACGTGCCCGTCGACCACGCCCGCCCCGCCGCCCGAGCCGCTCGGCGAGACCGCGGTCCTGCCCGCCACCGGCTGGGACGCCGTCCGCCGCGCCCGTTCCCCTCAACGACCGCGCGCCGCAGCCTACTTGGACGCCTACTTCACCGACCGGGTCGCGATCAGCGGCGACCGCTGCGGCGGCACCGACCCGGAGGGCATGCTGTGCGGCTTCGGCACGCACGAGGGCCGTACGGTCGCGTACGCCGCGCAGACCGGAACCGCGACCCGCCCCGCCGGTTACCGCACCGCCGCCCGGCTGATCCGCCTCGCGGACCGGCTGGGCATCCCGGTGCTGACCCTCGTGGACACCCCGGGCGCGGCCAACGACGCGGAGGCGGAACGGCAGGGCGCGGGCGCGGCGATCGCCGACCTGTTCGGCGCGGTCGCGAGCGCCCGCACCCCGGTGACCACGCTGGTGATCGGCGAGGGCGGCTCCGGCGGCGCACTGGCCCTGGCCGCGCCCGGCAACACCTGGGCCACGCCCGACAGCTACTTCTCGGTGATCGCGCCGGAACTCGCGGCGGCCATCCTCAAACGGCCGCCGCGCCAGGTGGAGTCGACGGCGGACCAGCTCCGCATCCGGCCGCAGGACCTGGTGGAGCTGGGAGTGATCCGGGGGACCGTCGGTGGGTGAGTTCGTTGAATCCTCCCCTCCGGGAAGGAGGGGATTCCTGGCTCAGGCTGCCTCCCGGAGCAGCGCTCCAGGAGGTCTTGCGCCATCGGCACCAGCCGGGTTGAGACCAGCCCGGTGGAGCATCACGCGTGCGGAGTTCTTGGCCCGTGGGGACACGTACCCGCACGCGGTGCAGGTGTAGGTGCGCTCACCCAGCGGCAGTGCATGCTCGGCTCTCGTCATGCAGATACCGCAGTCCATCGTGGTGTGCGCGGGGCGGACCAGGCGAACGTCCCGCCCGTGCTTGCGGCCCATCTCGACCAGGGCCTTCTTGGTGGCACCGATCGCGGCGTCCGCGGCCTTGCGGGCCATGGTGCTCTTGGCCAGGAACCTCGGACGGAAATCCTCCACCGCGACGGACGGCTTCGACGAGGGCACCCTCGCCGAATGCCGCGTCACCGCATCGCAGTTGATCCGACGTGAGTGGCTCCAGCTGGAGGCCTGGCACCAGGGCGGCCAGCCCCTGGCCCCCGGCTTCAGCGGGGCCGCCGTCACCCTACCCGCACCCGCACCCCCCGCCGAGCCCACACCCGACCTCACCGCCTCCTCCCCCGAGGACCTGGTCCTGCGTTTTCGCGCGACCGCGTCCCCGGAGGCCTTCCGCCTCGCGGGGCATCTCGCGCTGGCGGTCCCCTCGGTCCCGGTGATGCGCCTCGTCCAGCGCACCCTGGACTGCGACCCACGCCCCCAGCACCTGGCCGAGGTGATCCTCAGCGGCATGCTCACCTCCGCCCCCGGCCCGCCCGGCTCGTACGCGTTCCGGCCCGGCGTAAGGGAGTTGCTGCTGCGCTCCCTCCCTCGCACGGCCCGCGGCCGGACACGGGAGTTCCTCGAACAGGTCGGGGACCTGATCGACGAGCGCGCGGGGCTCGCGGCCGGGGCGTTCCGGGCCGAGACGGGCGGCGGGCAGGGCGAGGCGGGCCCGGCGTTCGCGACGGTCAGCGAGGAGACCGTGCGGCGGCTGGGCGGGGAGGAACTGTTCGCCGGGCGGTACCGCCTGGGGGCGCGGCGCGGGTGGAACGGGCGGGTGTCCAAGGCCGTGGACGTCCTGACGGACCGGCAGGTGATCGTGCGCCGGTACCGAGGCCGGCCCGCCGGGCACGACCGCTTCCTGGAGCAGGCGCGAACGCTGGCGGGGATGGACGATCCGCATGTCGTGCGGGTGCTCGACTTCGGGGTGGAGGACGACGCGCCGTACCTGGTGACGGAGTTCGTGGACGGCCTGACGCAGTCCGAGGTGCTGCCGGGCATCTCCTTCCCGGTGTTCGCCAACGTCGTGAGCCAGGGCGTGGCCGGACTCCGCGCCCTGCACGCGCACGGGCTGCTGCGTGGGGAGCGCGGGCCCGCCGGTCTGCTGCTGCGGCCCGACGGCACCCTGCTGCTGAGCCGGTTCGCCCTGGGCGAGGAGCCCGCGGGCCAGGATCCGGAGTCGGACCTCGCCGAATTCCGTTGGCTGCTCAAGCAGCTGGCCCCGGGCGCGCGGATCCCCGACGAGCACCAGGACCTGCTCCACCTGATCGACCGGCACAGGCTGCCCGAGGCCGCCGGTTACGCGGCCCGCCTGTCCGCCACCGCCCCGTGGCCGCCGGCGCGGTCCTTCACCCTGCTCGGTCCGCTGCGCATCAGCGACGGCACGGGGGACATCGAGCCGCCCTCGCCGACGGCCCGGGCACTGCTGTGCATGCTGCTGCTCCACCACGGACGGCGCGTCCCCCACGACGAGCTGGCCCGGGGCCTGTGGGAGGAGCCCCTGCCGGAGAACGAGGCCGCCGCCCGCCTCGCCCGCCTGGCGGCGGAGGTCCGCGAGGTGCTGCCCCCCGACCGCCTCCTGGCCTTCTCGCGCTCATACGCCCTGCACGCGCCCGACTTCTACGTGGACGTGCTGCACTGTGAGCAACTCCTCGCCGACGACCCCGGCGACCCCCGGCGCGCCCTCGGCCTCTGGTACGGCGACCCCCTCGACGGCGTCCCGGGCCCTGCCACCGCGGCCACCCGGGACCGTCTGCGCGCCCTGGAGGCGGATCTGCGGTCCGGGCCGGGGGCCACGGCCCCCACGATCCTCTTCGAGGCCGACGACCTCACCGGCCACCCCGAGGCCCGCATCACCCTCGAGTACGCGGTGCACGAGATGCTCTCCCGCGGCGCGCTCGCCCCCCACCAGTTCGAGGTACGTGTCCGCGGCAGCGGCTACGACGTCCACACCGGGCCCGGCACCTACCTCCTCCCCGTCCTGGCCGCCGTCCTGCGCGGCCTGCCCGAGGTTCTCACCGGGCTGGTGGAACCACCGCCCCTGACCGTCACGTTCTGGGACCGGCCCGCCCCTCCGCCCGAGCCACCGCCGGTGCCCGCCGACATCCAGGTGATCGTCTCCCCGGACCTCTACGAGCAGTTCGCCGCCAGCTCGGCCGCCCAGGGCCCCCAGCGCTTCCAGCCCCTGTACCAGGACGGCGCCACGGACACCCCGCCCGTCGCCTGGTACTGCCCGCTGTCCCCCGCCACGACCCCGCAGCCCGAGGCCCGCGACCTGGTGCGGGGCCCCTTCATCACGCGCGACCTGCGCCGGCTCGGCATACCGGCCCCGGGCCGCACGGCGGTCGTCCACACCCGGCCCGACGGCCCGCTGACCCTCCTCAACCCCGCCCGGCCGCACGGCGACCGGCCGTCGCGGCTCGTGACGTACTACGAGGTGGACCTCACCACGCACCAGTCCCACCACCGGGTCTCCCTGCCGAGTTCCGGCAAGGGCGCCTTCGCCGCCGCGGTCGAACTGTCCTGGCACGTGGAGGACCCGGTCGCCTTCGTGCGGGCCGAGGTCGGCCGGGTGTCCGAGCCGCTGCTCGGCCATCTGCGGGAGGAGGCGGCCCGCATCTCCCGCCGGCATCCGCTGCGCCGGGCGGGTGCCGCCCAGCGCGCGGTCAACGCGGGGCTGCGCCGCTGGCCGGTGCCCGGGCTGTCGGTGACGGCGTCGGTGCAGCTCGGCCCGCAGGGCGCGGACCTGCCCGCACCGCAGGGGGACGCTCCCGCGCAGCGTCCGCTGCCGCGGCTCCTCGCCGAGGCCGAGACGGTCCTGCTCGGCTTCGACGGCCCGATGGCCCGCCTGTTCTCGGCGAGCACCGCCCGCGAGGCCGTACTCGACCTGCTCGCCCTCGCCGACGAGCACCGCGACCCGCGGCACGCCCTGCCCGGCGCGGTGCGTGAGACGTTCGCCCATCCGCTGGACGTTCTCCGGGCCTTCGCGCTGGACCCGCTCGGGCCGCTGCTGCGGGAGCGTCTGGACGAGCTCGAACTCCAGGCGGTGCCGCACGCGCCGGCGACGCACAACTCAGCGCTCCTGGTCCGCACCCTGCACGCCTCCGGCCGCCGCGTCGGTGTGATCACGGACGTCTGCGCCGAGGCCGTGCCCCGTTATCTGCGGCCCTACGGCACCCTGCCCCTGGCCGGCGTCCACGGCCGCGCCGAGGACCTCGCTCTCCTCACCCCGCACCCCGACTGCATGCTGCGTGCCCTCGAGGCCTGCGACGGGTCCGCCGCCACCGGCCTGGTGATCGGTTCCACGGTCGCCGAGCTCGCCGCCGCCCAGCGGGCCGGGCTGCGCTTCGTCGGCCTCGCCCGGAACACCACCACCGACCGGCAGCTGCGCGAGGCCGGCTGCGCGACCACGGTGACGTCGCTCGCGCCCCTGCTGGAGGCCGCGCACTCCCTGTGACGGAGCGTCGAACCCCCCGTTCGGCGGCGCCCCGCCCGGCCCCCCACGAAAGGCGGCCCGGCCCCCTCCCGCGCACGATGCGAGGGAGGCCCGCCACCCGGCGGCCCCACGTCTGCGAGGTCCGCCACCTGGCGGCCTCCCACGGTCTGTGCTCTCGGGAGGACCTGCCATGACCGCCAGTCTGGAGCAGTTGCGCCGCTGCCACTTCGCCGTCGACCTGGGGGCGGCTCGCACACGCGTGTACGTCAAGGGCGCGGGGCTCGTCGTCGACCAGCCGTCCGCCGCCGCCGTGAACACCCGCACCGGCGCGCTGATCGCGGTCGGCGAGCTCGCCGAGAAGATGACGGGCCGCACACCGGACTACATCCGCGTGGTCCGGCCGGTGTCCGGCGGCACCGTCGTCGACATCGAGATGGCGCAGCGCATGCTGCGGCACCTGCTCGGTGACAAGATGCGCCGCAGTCTGCGCCGCAAGCCGATCCTGCGCGCCGCGGCCTGCACCCCGCACGACGCCGACCCGCTGGCCCAGCGCGCCGCGATCGAGACGCTCGTCGGCCTGGGGGCGCGCCGCGTGGAACTGGTCGACACGCTCATCGCCGCGGCCGTCGGCTGCGGGCTGCCCGTGGAGCAGCCCGAGGCCACGATGATCATGGTGTGCGGGGCGGCGGCCACGCAGGTGGCCGTGCTGTCCCTCGGCGCGATCGTCACCGCCGAGCGCATCCCGGTGGGCGGCGAGGCCGTCGACCAGGCGATCGTGCAGCACCTGCGCCACGAGCACGAGCTGATGCTGCCGAGCCAGTCGGTACGGCCGCTGCAGCTGGCCCTGTCCGGCAACGGCCTCACCGCGCAGGGCCCGGCCTCCACGGAGATCCACGGCCGGGACGTCGCCACGGGCCTGGCCCGCTCCGTGCAGGTCGACACCGCGGCCGTCCGGGACGCCATCCAGACGCCGCTCACCTCGATCCTGGACGGAATCGGCAAGGTGCTGCGGGCCTGCCCGCCCGACCTGGTCGCCGACCTCGCCGACCGGGGGATCATGATGGTCGGCGGCAGTGCCCTGCTGCCGGGCCTGGACCAGATGCTGCGGCAGGCGACCGGCATGCCGGTGCACATCGCCGAGCGCCCGGACGTGTGCGCCGTGCAGGGTCTCGGCGCGATGCTGGAGGGCAGGATCGCGCCGCTGGCGCTGGACCCGCTGGGCACTTGAGCGTCAGGCCCCGGTCAGCGGGCGAACCAGCAGCGCACGGTCGTCCCGCTGTCGCTCCGGTGCACCCGCACCAGGTCGGCGATCAGGTTGACCAGCAGGACCCCGCGCCCGCCGCGCTGGTCGCGGGGCACGGGCCGGCGCCCGGCCAGGATGTCCGCGAGGTGCCCTTCGTCGCGGACCTCGCACACCACGTACCCGTCCTCGGCCCACAGCCGCAGCACGCCCGAACCGCCGCCGTGCACCACGCTGTTGGTGGTGAGTTCGGCCGTGGCGAGGGCCAGGTCGTCCAGCTTCACACCGACGAGGCCGAGCCGCGCGCCCTCCCCGACGGCCACGTGCCGGGCGTTCGAGAGCGAGTCGGAGTCGAAGGCGAACGTCAGCGCCTCCTCCACCGGCGCCAGCGGCTCGTTGTAGCGGCTGACGACGTCCCCGGGGGCGTACGCGTCACTGCGCTGCTCCGCGCGGGCGCCGGGGTGGATGACGGTCGGGTGGGTGGCGTAGGCGTCGGCGACGACGTGCTCGGGCAGCCGCTCCACGTCGTACGGGCACAGGATGGTCGCCGTACGGCCCTGGAAGGCGGCGTTGATGAGCGCCTCGTGCTGGGCGCAGGCGGGGTACTCGGCGTCGGAGCGGCCGGCCCAGATGGGCTCGCCGATGATGCGCACCCGGCGACCGGCCGGCTGGGCGTCGGCGAAGGCGCGCAGCACACCGGGGATGATCCGCCCGGGGTTGCGTCCGGCCTCGCGCATGTCCAGGAGCCGCACGGCGGCGGCGTCGTCGCCCAGCGCGTCCCGGATCAGGGCGAGGTTCTTGCCGGGCACGGCGACGGCCACCGGTTCGCCGGCCTCCAGCCCCTCGCGTACGAAGGGCACGGTGCCGTCGAGGTAGTCCTGCTCGTCCCGGTAGAAGAGCGCGGGGTGGACGAAGGGATCGAGGGGACCGAAGGGCTCGGTGACCGCAGTGGTCATGATGCCGACACCTCGATTCCCTTCTGGCCGGGCCACAGCAGGTCCAGCGTGCGGCGCAGGGCGGGCGGCGGGCGGCGCACCACGAACCGCCGGCCGTCCCGGAGCTGCCCGGCGGCCGCCGCGAGCGCACCGGCGCCCGCGACGTCGACGAACGTCACGTCGGACAGCTCTAGGTAGTACACGTCCTCATCCTCGCGAACAGCCTGCTCCAGTACGCCTTCCCAGATCGCACGTGTCGTCAGGCCGACCTCACCCGCCGCCCGGACGCCCCGCTGACCGGCCAGCGGGAACACCGCCAGGCCCGGCACCGGGCCACGAGGGCCCGGTGCCGACATCTGCTGCCGAGTGTTCAAGCCCTTCTCCCCACGCTTCTGGACCACAGCGCTCGTACCCGCACAGGAGAAGCTCATTCCCCCGAGAGGTGTGTAGTACGCCGTACGGAGGGCAGGCGCACCTCACGCCGACGTCCACGGGGGCGTGTGACGTCGTGCAGTCCGGCGAGACGAACACGACCGACGAGGACCGACAAGGCGGTGACATGACCTCAGCGGCATCACCACATCTCACAGGAGGGCTGGACACCCTGGTCATCCGTGGCCGCGTCGACGCGGATCGCGCCGAGCTCGCCCCGCGTGGCGAGCTCGTCCACGGCTGTGCGGACATCCTGGCCAGAACCCTGGCCGGCCTGCCGGCGACCGTCACCCGGGTCGACCTGGACATGGCGGGCGTGCACTTCATGGACACGGCCGGTCTGCAGTTCCTGGACGTGCTGGCCGACCACGGCCGGCAGCGGTCGCTGACGGTGACGGCGACGAACTGGAACGGCCAGCCGCGCCGGATCCTGGAGCTGGCGGGCCTGGACACGACCGACCCGCTGGCCGGCCTGGACGTCACCGGCCCCGTCTGCGCGGTGCCGTCGGCCACCCAGGCCTCCTCGGCGGTCGCCCAGGAACGCGAGGAGCGCCTGCACGTCCTCCAGGAGGAGGTCGAGCAGCTGCGCCATGCCATCGCCTCCCGCCCGGTCATCGACCAGGCGCGGGGCATCCTCATGGCCACGCACGGCTGCACGTCCGACGAGGCGTGGCACATCCTGCGGGAGACGTCCCAGCTGTCGAACACGAAGCTGCGGGATGTCGCCGCGGCGGTGACGGCGAGTGCGGAAGCGGACGGCCCACCGCCGTCGGCCGAGCTGCGCACGGCGTTGCAGCGGGCTGTCATAACGCGCCGCAGGGGTTGAGCAGGCCGGGGCGTGCGGTTTTGCGCCGGAGGCCCCGGGTACCCGGCGGCGGCCCGCTCCGGCCCGCCTTCGCCGAGGAGAACCCCCATGGGTTTCAGCCGCCTTGAGCGTCGAGATCCGCGAGACCACGGGCGAGGACGGGTGACGTTCCGCCGTTCCGTGACCGGTGGGGCGCTGTCGGGGGTCGGCATCGCCGCGTTCGTCGACGAGACCGTCTTCCACCAGCTGCTGCACTGGCACCACTTCTACGACAGGTCCACCGCCGACATGGGGCTGGTCTCCGACGGCCTGTTCCACGCCGGGGGCTGGCTGGCCATGGTGGCGGGCCTGTTCCTCTACGCCGACCTGCGCCGCAAGGACACCCTGCTGCGGCCCGCGTGGTGGTCCGGCGTCTGCCTGGGGCTCGGCGGTTTCCAGCTCTACGACGGCACCGTCCAGCACAAGCTGCTGCGCCTGCACCAGATCCGCTACGAGGTCGATCCCCGGCCGTACGACTGGGCGTGGAACGTGATCGCCGCCCTGTTCCTGCTGGCCGGCCTGCTCCTGTGGCGCCGGGCCCGGCGCGCGCGGCGCGGGAGCGCGCGGTGACGACCCCGGCTCCCCTGCCGGTCCTCGTCCTGCTGGGCTGTCTGCTCTACACGGCCTGCGCCGCCCGGCTGCGGCGCCGCGGGGACCGCTGGCCGGTGCGCCGCGACGCGGGGTTCTGGCTGGGCGGCGGTCTACTCGTGACCGCGTTCGCCGTGCCGTGGGAGGCGTGGCTGCCGCCGTTCACGGCGCACACGGCCGCCCATGTGACGGCCGGGATGGCGGCGCCGCTGCCGGTCGTCCTGTCCCGCCCCGTCACGCTGGCCCTGCGGACCCTCCCGCTCCCCGGCCGTCGCGCCCTGGTCTCGCTGACCCGCTCCCGTCTCGTCACGGCGCTCGTCTTCCCGCCCGTCGCCGCGGCCCTGGACATCGGCGGCCTGTGGCTCCTCTACCGGGCTCCACTGCCGCCCGCCCTCCACCACAGTCCCCTCCTGTACCTCCACCTCTTCGCCGCCGGCACTCTCTTCACCTTCGCCCTCCTCGCCGTGGACCCGATACGCCACCGGCCCGGCTGGGCGCTGCGGGGCGGCACCCTCCTGGCCGCCGCCGCGGCCCACGCGGTCCTCGCGAAGAGCCTGTGGGCCACGGGCCCACCCGGCACCGCCCACACCCCCGCCGACCTGCACCTCGCCTCGCAGCTCATGTACTACGGCGGTGACGCGGCGGAGATCGCCCTGGCCCTGCTGCTGGCCGGCCAGTGGTACCGCGCGCAGGGCCGGTGCTCGCGGCCCCACCGGGGTACCCGGCAGCAGGCAGCCGTATCAGGAGGAACACCATGAGCGACCACACCCCGTCCCAGGCCGAAGGCGACCGCGACGACGAGCAGGACACGACCCCGCGCCCCACCCCGTCCCAGGCGGAGGGCGACCGCGACGACACGAGCGCCCAGGAAGAAGGCGACGGCGACGCGGCGGACGGCACAGGCTCCGCCACGGAGGAGGCCACATAGAGGCGGCACGACGGGGCACCCGTATCTCCCCCACAGTCAAGGGAGTTGCTCGTGATCGTCGCCGTCGTCATCGCCGGGTGCGTGCTTCTGGCCGTGCTCGCCTTCCTCGTCCCCCGCCTCTCGCGGCACCCCGAACACGGCACCCAGCGTTCGCTCGGTGCCGGCGCCCGTGCCGGCGGCAAGGCGCCCGGTGTCCTGGGCAGGCTCTTCAGCAAGCCCTTCCACTCGAGTTCCCGCGCGGTGAGCCGCAGCGGATCGGCCGGCCGCCGCACCCGCGGCCGGATGCCCTTCTGACCCATCACGCGGCCGTGCCGCCCGGCATGCTGGTCCGGTACGCAGGGCAGGCAGAAGGAGACCCTCTCGATGGGCACCGCAGTGCACGTCCCGCAGACGCGGGACATGATCGGGGAGGAACTCTCCGGAGACGAGGCGTTCACCGCGCTGCGGCGCTACGGAGGCCGCCGGCTGCTCCTCGACGCGTTCACCCGGTTCCGCTACGCCGACGGCTTCAGCAGCTCCCGTTCCCTCGCCTTCCAGGTGGTTCTCGGCATGGTGCCGTTCACCATCGCCCTGGTCGGTGTGGCCACCACCGTGCACACGGAGAGCGTGGGGCGGATCATCGAGCTCACCCTCGGCCGGATCGTGCCCGGCGCCAGCGCGGACCTGGTCGAGGACGCCCTGGACGGCACCGCGCGCAGCGCCGGTTCCGGCGTCTGGGGCGCTGTCGCCATGTGGCTGGGCCTGGCGTTCGCCGTACTCAACCTGGCCTCGGCGATGGCCCAGGTCGAGCGTGGCGCCAACCGCATCTACGGCATCGAGCGCGACCGGCCCTTCCTGGCCAAGTACGGCCGTTCCCTGCTCCTGGCCGTCGTCGCGGGCATGCCGATGGTCCTGGGGTTCCTCGTGCTCGTGGCCGGTGACGCCGTCGGCGGCGCGGTGGTGCAGGCCCTCGGCTGGTCCCGCACCTGGCTCGAATGGTGGGGCGCTCTCGACGTACCGCTGGGCGTGCTGCTCGCCTGGGTCGCCTCCTCGGCGATCTTCCGCTGGGCGCCCCGCCGGGACCAACCGGGCTACACCTGGCTGGCGTTCGGCTCCGCGGTCCATCTGGTGCTATGGATCACGGCCACCTGGCTGCTGGCGCTCTACGTCGCCAAGAGCGGCTCCTTCGGCGCCGTCTACGGGCCGCTGACGGCCTTCGTCGCCCTGCTGCTGTGGGCCAACCTGACCGGCGTGGCCCTGTTCCTCGGCATCGCCTTCGCCGCTCAGCTCGAAGCGGCCCGGGCCGGCATCACCGAGGCCGTGCACCCCGACCCGGGGCCGGGCCCGTGACCTGCCGGCGCCGGCGGTCACGCGCGGGTGGGCGGGGGCGGATCGCTGACGCGCGCCCAACCCCTGTGATCACCGCGCTGAACCAGGACGTATCGTCCTCGGTGTGACCGATGTGCCCCCCGCGACCACAGCACCGGCAGACCGAGAAGCGCCCCACGGAGCCTCCGGGCCGGCCGGACGCCCGGTGACCGGCGACGACCCGGCCCTGCGGGCGGCCTACCGACTGTGCCGGCGCCGGACGAAGGACCAGGACCCGGCGGAGTATGCGCTGATCCAGCTGGTGCCCGCGGCCCTGCGCCCGGCGCTGCACGCCCTGTGGGCCGCCGCCAACGACCTCGACGACCTGGGCGACGACCGCACCGCACCCGCCGCCGAGCGGGCCGCCCGGGTCGAGGCCTGGATCACCGCCCTGCACCGCGAACTGCCCACCGGCTCCAGCCCGGACCCGGTCCGTCACGCCCTGGTGGACACCGCGAACCGCTGGCGCCTGGACCTGTCCGAGCTGCGGGACGCCATGGCCCAGGTCCAGGACGACACCCGCGGCAGGCACTTCGCCGACTGGGCACAGTGGCGCACCTGGGGCCGGGACAACCTCCTGCCCTGGTTCGGTCAGGTCCGCACGGTCTTCGACCGGGCCGGCGTCCCCGTGGCACTGCGTCTGGACACCCGGGAGACCTACGAGGCGTTCATCGACGGCGTCCGGCTCACCGACATCCTCACCGACCTGTCCGCCGACCTCGCCCAGGGCGACCTCCTGCTGCCCGCCGAGGCCCTCGACCTCCATCCCGGTTCCGCCGCCGACCTGGCGCAGCGCCGCTGGAGCCCCGCCGTCGCCGCCCTGATCACGCGGCTGACCGGCCTGGCCCGCCAGTGGGTGACCCAGGAGGTCCTCACCCGCGGCATGCACCCCGGCCCCGCCACGGTCCTGGACACGATGGCCGCCCTGCTGCGCGCCCAGCTCGACGCCGTCGACGCGGCGGGCCCGGCCCTCCTCCGCTCCCCGCCCGGGCCCACCCTCCGCACCCGGGCCCGCATCCTCGCCCCCGCCCGGGCCCGCGCGGCCCTGGCCTGGAGCCTGACGCCGCTGACGGTGCCGCCGCCGCAACGCCCCGACGCCCACAGGCCGGCGGCACCCGCCCTGCCGGCACCCACCAGCACCTTCCTGCCGCCGCCGCCCCACCCCAGCGGCGAACAGGCACCGGACATCCCGTCCGACGACCTCCCCACCCACGTCGCCGTGATCATGGACGGCAACGGCCGCTGGGCCCAGGAGCGCGGCCTGCCCCGGCACGAGGGCCACCGCGCCGGTGCCGGCGCCGTCCGCGAGGTGGTCCACGGCGCCCTGGACATCGGCCTGCGCCACCTGACGCTCTACACCTTCTCCACCGAGAACTGGCACCGCGACCCGGAGGAGGTCGACGCGATTCTCGACCTGCTGCGCCGCGAAATGGACGAGAACCCCTTCCGCGACCTGGACGTCCGGCTGCGCTGGCACGGCCGCGCCGGCCGCCTGCCCCCCGACCTGGTCGACGTGCTCCACCTGCGGGAGCGCACCACCCGCGCCCGCACCGGCCTGACGCTGACGATGTGCATCGACTACGGCGGCCGGGACGAGCTCACCCGCACGGCCGCCGCCCTGGCCGGCCGGGCGCGGGCAGGTCATCTGGAGCCCGGCCTGATCGCCGAGGACGACTTCGCACGGCACCTGCCCCACCCGGACATGCCGGACGTGGACCTGCTCTGGCGCACGGGCGGGGAACAGCGGGTCTCCAACTTCCTGCCCTGGCACACGGCCTACGCCGAGCTGCACTTCACCCCGGGTCTGTGGCCCGACGCCGATCGCCGCGACCTCTGGCAGGCGATCACCGCCTACACCCACCGCCAGCGCCGCCACGGCTCGACCCCGGACACGGCCCCCGCCGACGGACCGTCAGCAGAGCGCTGTTCAACAGCCCCTGCTGCGGGGCCGGGCGGGTGAACCAGGAATGCCGCCCTGGTGCGGCACCGTCATTCTCGCGATCCCGCGAGTAGAAACGGTTCTGCGCGTGTAGCGCGCGGTGGGGCGGGTGGGACTCGAACCCACGGCCGACGGATTATGAGTCCGCTGCTCTAACCGGCTGAGCTACCGCCCCATAGCGGCGTGTCGCGTACATGTGTGCGCGCCGTCTGCCGCAGCATAGCCGCTCATACGATCTCCTGCTTCGGCTGGGCGGCTGCGCACGGCCTACGTGACCTTGAGGACTGCGCCGGACGCCGCGCGGTTCCCGGGACAGCCGATCGGACATGAAAAAGGACCCCTGAGAGGGGCCCTCGTTCAACCTGCTCCCCCGACTGGACTCGAACCAGTAACCTGCCGGTTAACAGCCGGCTGCTCTGCCAATTGAGCTACGGAGGACCGAGCTCCCCGGACTGGACTCGAACCAGTAACCTGCCGGTTAACAGCCGGCTGCTCTGCCAATTGAGCTACCGAGGAAGGTCTCGTATGCATCGAACGCACCTACCCGGGTATTCGCCAGGGGGCGCGCGTTCGCTGCGACACATACATTAGCGCAAGCAGGGGGGTGCTTCGCCAATCGGTACTCCCCGGCACCGACGCCGCACCGGAGACCTACGCAAGGAAAGGGTGGCCGCCATGCGTTACCGGCTCACGTTCGTCGCCGGAGTCGTCCTGGGTTACGTGCTGGGCACGAGGGCCGGGCGCGAGCGCTACGAGCAGCTGAAGAAATCAGCCCGGCAGTTCGCTCAGAACCCCGCGGTCCGCAACACCGCCGAGACGGCGGCCCACCAAGGCCGTGAGTTCGCGGGCAAGGCGTACCACGTGGTGAGCGACAAGGTCGGGGACCGCGTGCCCGACTCCGTGGCCGACCGGGTCCGCTCCCTTCGCGACCGGGCCACCCACAACGGCGGCGCGGACGACTGGGGCACGAGCAACACGTGATCCCTTGATGCCGAGCACGTCAGCGCCCCGAAAGGGGCGCGGGGCTGTATCGATGTGCGGCTCCGCCGCGTGGGCGCGACCAGCCACGACGAGGCCCGCACCCGAAACCCGGCGACACCCTCACGGCGCCCACGGCTCCAGCGAGCGCAGCGGTACGGCAGAATTTTGGCCATGGGGATAGTCGCCGGGTTGGACAGTTCACCCGATTTCACTCGTATCGTCGTCTGTGACACGGACTCCGGAGCCGTGCTCAGGCAGGGATATGCACCGCATCCGGTGGAGAGCCCCGATGGCGGCGGCCGGCCGTCGGACGTCGATCCGCAGGCCTGGCTGCTGTCCCTGGGCGAGGCCGCGGGCGGCGGGCTGCTGGAGGGCGTGCAGGCGATCGGCGTCTCGGCGCAGCAGAACGCCGTCGTGCCGTTGGACGCGCAGGGCAACACCGTGCGGCCGGCGATGGTCGGCGGCGACAAGCGGACGCAGGTCGCCGCGGCCGATCTGGTCGACGCGCTCGGCGGGCGCGAGGCGTGGGCGCAGGCGGTGGGGTGTGTGCCGCAGGCCGCCCAGCCGATCACGAAGCTGCGCTGGATGGCCCGGACCGAGCCGGAGAACGCGCAGCGCACCGCGATCCTCCTCCAGGCGCACGACTGGCTGGTGTGGCAGCTGCTGGGCCGGCCGGTCAGGAGAACCACCGACCGGGGCGGGGCCTCCGGCACCGGCTACTGGTCGGCGGCGACCGGCGCCTACCGGCCCGATCTCGTCGAGCTGGCGCTCGGGCACCAGGTGATGCTGCCGGAGGTGATCGGCCCGGCGGACGCTGCCGGTACGACGCCGGAGGGGCTGCTGATCTCCGTGGGCACCGGCGAGACCATGGCGGCGGCGTTCGGTCTTGGCATCGGCCTCGGCGACGCGGTGGTGTCGCTGGGCGCGTCCGGGTCCGTGATGGCCGTGCACCCCGAGGCGCTGGTCGACGGGTCCGGGATGATCACCGCGCTCGCGGACGCGACCGGCATGCACCTGCCCGTCGTCACCACGCTGAACGCCGTGAGGACGCTGCGCGGGGCCGCGGAGCTGCTGGGGCTGCCCGATCTGGAGAGCCTGTCCGACCTGGCGATGAAGTCGACGCCCGGGTCGCACGGGCTGGTGCTGCTGCCCTATCTGGAGGGCGAGCGGACGCCGAACCTGCCGCACACCGCCGGGACCCTGGCCGGGCTGCGGCGCGAGTCGATGAAGGCGGAGCACCTGGCGCGGGCCGCCTTCGAGGGCATGCTGTGCGGGCTCGCGGACGCGCTGGACGTGCTGCGCGGCCGGGGCGTGGACGTGCGGCGCGTGTTCCTGCTCGGGCAGGCCGCCGAACTGCCCGCCGTGCAGGCGGCGGCGCCCGCGCTGTTCGGGACGCAGGTCGTGGTGCCGCAGCCCGCGGACTACGCGGCGATCGGCGCCGCCCGCCAGGCGGCCTGGGCGCTCGGTGCGACGCAGGGCACGCTCGACGTACGCAATCCGCCGACCTGGCAGGGCGCGGTGGCGCAGGTGCTGGAGCCAGGGGACGAGCTGGCCGTGGGGCAGGCGGTGCGGCAGCAGTTCGTGGCGGTGCGGGAGCAGACGCATCCCGGAGCTCTCTGACCTTTTGACCGCCTGTTGGGTTAATTCGGTTGAGGTAACGCGGGTGGAGTGTTCGACGATAGGGGCCAGGGGCAACCAACCGCCTCGTCGTCCACTCCGAGAGAAGCAGCGTGCTCATACGACTCCTGCGGACCTATCTCAGGCCCTACAAGAGACCCATCGCCCTGCTGGTGCTGCTGCAGTTCCTGCAGACCTGCGCCACGCTCTACCTGCCCACGCTGAACGCGGACATCATCGACCAGGGTGTCGTGAACGGCGACACCGGCTACATCCTGGGCTACGGCGCCCTGATGATCGCCATCTCGCTCATCCAGGTCGTGTGCAACATCGGCGCCGTGTACTACGGCGCCCGTACGGCCTCGGCGCTCGGGCGGGACGTGCGCGGCGCCGTGTTCGACCGTGTGCAGTCGTTCTCCGCGCGTGAGGTGGGACACTTCGGGGCGCCGTCGCTGATCACCCGGACGACGAACGACGTCCAGCAGGTGCAGATGCTGACGCTGATGACGTTCACGCTGCTGGTGTCGGCGCCGATCATGTGCGTGGGCGGCATCGTGCTGGCGCTCGGTCTGGACGTGCCGCTGTCCGGGGTGCTGGTGGCGGTCGTGCCGGTGCTGGGCATCTGCGTGACGCTGATCGTGCGGCGGCTGCGGCCGCTGTTCCGTTCGATGCAGGAGCGGCTGGACGCGGTGAACCGGGTGCTGCGCGAGCAGATCACCGGCAACCGTGTGATCCGCGCCTTCGTCCGGGACGAGTACGAGCAGCAGCGCTTCCGGAAGGCCAACACCGATCTCACCGACGTCGCGCTGGGCACCGGCAATCTGCTCGCGCTGATGTTCCCGATCGTCATGACGGTCGTGAACCTGTCGTCGATCGCCGTGGTGTGGTTCGGCGCGCACCGCATCGACAGCGGCGGCATGCAGATCGGTGACCTGACCGCGTTCCTCGCCTATCTGATGCAGATCGTCATGTCCGTGATGATGGCCACCTTCATGTTCATGATGGTGCCGCGCGCGGAGGTGTGTGCCGAGCGCATCCAGGAGGTGCTGGACACCTCGTCGAGCGTCGTGCCGCCGTCCGCGCCCGTGCGGGAGCTGCGCCGACACGGTCATCTGGAGCTGCGCGGGGCGGGCTTCCGCTATCCGGGGGCCGAGGAGCCGGTGCTGCGGGCCGTCGACCTGGTGGCCCGGCCGGGTGAGACGACCGCCGTCATCGGCTCGACCGGCAGCGGCAAGTCCACCCTGCTCGGGCTGGTCCCGCGGTTGTTCGACGCGACCGACGGGCAGGTGCTCGTGGACGGTGTCGAGGTGGCGGAGATCGACCCGAAGCTGCTGGCCAAGACGGTCGGGATGGTGCCGCAGAAGCCGTACCTGTTCGCGGGGACCGTGGCGACCAACCTGCGCTACGGCAATCCGGACGCCACCGACGAGGAGCTGTGGCACGCGCTGGAGGTGGCGCAGGCCAAGAACTTCGTCCAGGGGCTGGAGGGCGGTCTCGACGCGCCGATCGCCCAGGGCGGGACGAACGTCTCCGGCGGGCAGCGGCAGCGGCTGGCGATCGCCCGGACGCTGGTGCAGCGGCCCGAGATCTACCTCTTCGACGACTCCTTCTCCGCGCTCGACTACGCCACGGACGCCGCCCTGCGGGCCGCGCTCACACAGGAGACCGCCGAGGCGACCGTGGTGATCGTCGCCCAGCGGGTGGCGACCATCCGGGACGCCGACCGGATCGTGGTCCTCGACGAGGGCCGGGTCGTCGGCACCGGCCGGCACCACGAGCTGATGGCGGACAACGAGACCTACCGAGAGATCGTGCTCTCCCAGCTCACGGAAGCGGAGGCTGCCTGATGGCGGGGCCCATGGGGCGGATGATGGCCGGGGGCGGCCCCGACCAGCGCTCGCTCGACTTCAAGGGGTCGGGCAAACGGCTCGTGGCGCGGTTCCGGCCGGAGCGGATCACCATCTACGTGCTGCTGCTGTGCGTGGTGCTCAGCGTCGGCCTCAACGTCGTCGGGCCGAAGATCCTCGGCAAGGCGACCGACCTGGTCTTCGCCGGCATCGTCGGGCGGGGCATGCCGGAGGGGGCGAGCAAGGAGCAGGTCCTGGAGCAGATGCGGCAGCGCGGGGACGGCGACGAAGCCGACATGCTGCGCAGCACCGACTTCACCCCGGGCGAGGGCATCGACTTCACGGCCGTCGGCCATGTGCTGCTGCTCGCGCTGGGCGTGTTCGCGGTGGCCGGGCTGCTGATGGCGGTGGCGACGCGGATGGTGAACCGGGCCGTGAACCGGACCATGTTCCGGATGCGCGAGGACGTGCAGACGAAGCTGTCGCGGCTGCCGCTGTCGTACTTCGACAAGCGCCAGCGCGGTGAGGTGCTGTCCCGGGCGACGAACGACATCGACAACATCGGGCAGACGCTCCAGCAGTCGATGGGGCAGCTCATCAACTCGGTGCTGACCATCATCGGCGTGCTCGCGATGATGTTCTACGTCTCCTGGATCCTGGCGCTGGTCGCGCTGGTGACCGTGCCGCTGTCGTTCGTCATCGCCACACGCGTGGGCAAGCGGTCGCAGCCGCACTTCGTGCAGCAGTGGCGCTCGACGGGCACGCTGAACGCGCACATCGAGGAGATGTACACCGGGCACACCCTGGTGAAGGTGTTCGGACGGCAGGAGGAGTCGGCCGAGCAGTTCGCCGAGCAGAACGACGCGCTCTACGAGGCGGGGTTCAAGGCGCAGTTCAACAGCGGGGTCATGCAGCCGCTGATGATGTTCGTGTCGAACCTCAACTACGTGCTGGTCGCGGTCGTCGGCGGGCTGCGGGTGGCCTCCGGCTCACTGTCCATCGGTGATGTGCAGGCGTTCATCCAGTACTCGCGGCAGTTCTCCATGCCGCTGACGCAGGTCGCGTCCATGGCGAACCTGGTGCAGTCGGGTGTCGCCTCGGCGGAGCGGGTCTTCGAGCTGCTCGACGCGGAGGAGCAGGGCGCCGACCCGGTGCCGGGCGTACGGCCGGAGGAGCTGCGCGGGCAGGTGGCGCTGGAGCACGTGTCGTTCCGCTACGACCCGGACAAGCCGCTCATCGAGGACCTGTCGCTGAAGGTCGAGCCCGGGCACACCGTCGCCATCGTCGGCCCGACCGGCGCCGGCAAGACGACGCTGGTGAACCTGCTGATGCGGTTCTACGACGTCACCGGCGGGCGCATCACCCTCGACGGGGTCGACATCGCGCGGATGTCCCGGGACGAGCTGCGGGCCGGGATCGGCATGGTGCTCCAGGACACCTGGCTGTTCGGCGGCACGATCGCGGAGAACATCGCGTACGGGGCGTCCCGGAAGGTGACCCGGGGCGAGATCGAGGAGGCGGCCCGGGCGGCGCACGCGGACCGGTTCGTCCGGACGCTGCCGGACGGGTACGACACCGTGATCGACGACGAGGGTTCGGGGGTCAGCGCCGGTGAGAAGCAGCTCATCACCATCGCCCGGGCGTTCCTGTCCGACCCGGTGATCCTGGTGCTGGACGAGGCGACCAGCTCGGTCGACACCCGCACGGAGGTGCTGATCCAGAAGGCGATGGCCAAACTGGCGCACGGGCGGACGTCGTTCGTCATCGCCCACCGGTTGTCGACGATCCGGGACGCGGACGCGATCCTGGTGATGGAGAACGGGTCGATCGTGGAGCAGGGGACGCACGAGGAGCTGCTGGCCGGGAACGGGGCCTATGCACGGCTGTACAAGGCCCAGTTCGCGCAGGCGGTCGCCGAGGTCGACTGAGCCGCTTTCGGGGATGCCACGGAGTGTCGTGGGGCGGCTGCGGGCCCGCTGCGGCTGGTCGCGCAGTTCCCCGCGCCCCTGAAGGGGCGTCAGCTGCGCGGCCCAAGGAGCGCGGGGAACTGCGCGACCGGCCCCCACCGGCCCGCAGACGGCATCAGTCCAGATAGCCCCTCAGCTGGTCCGCGAACGCGTGATCCCGCAGTTTGTTCAGGGTCTTGGACTCGATCTGCCGTATCCGTTCCCTGGTCACACCGAAGATGCGGCCGATCTCCTCCAGCGTGCGGGGGCGGCCGTCCGCCAGCCCGTAGCGGAGTTGGACCACCTTGCGCTCCCGCTCCCCCAGCGTCGACAGAACCGCCTCCAGGTGCTCCCTGAGCAGGAGGAACGCGGCCGACTCGACGGGACTGGCGGCGTCGCCGTCCTCGATGAGGTCGCCGAGGGCGACGTCGTCCTCCTCGCCCACGGGCGCATGCAGTGACACCGGCTCCTGGGCGAGGCGCAGGACCTCGCTGACCCGCTCCGGCGCGAGGTCCAGGTGGGCTGCGACCTCCTCCGACGTCGGCTCGTAGCCCCGCTCCTGGAGCATGCGGCGCTGGACGCGGACGACCCGGTTGATGAGCTCCACGACGTGGACCGGGACCCGTATCGTGCGGGCCTGGTCGGCCAGGGCGCGGGACATGGCCTGGCGGATCCACCAGGTGGCGTACGTGGAGAACTTGTAGCCGCGGGCGTAGTCGAACTTCTCGACCGCCCGGATCAGGCCGAGGTTGCCCTCCTGGACGAGGTCGAGCATGGTCAGGCCGCGGCCGACGTAGCGCTTGGCGACTGAGACGACCAGGCGCAGGTTCGCCTCGATCAGGCGGCGCTTGGCCATGCGTCCCATGACGACGAGCCGGTCCAGGTCCAGGGCGAGCTGGCTGTCCAGGTCGGGGGCGAGCCGCAGCCTCTCCTCCGCGAACAGGCCGGCCTCGACACGGCGGGCGAGTTCGACCTCCTCGGCGGCGGTCAGCAGGGGGATGCGGCCGATCTCCCGCAGGTACTGGCGGAACAGGTCCGAGGAGGGGCTGCCGGTCTCGGCCCGGGCCGGCGGCGGCTCGACTGCTTCGGGGACCTCGGCCGGCTCGATGGCCCCGGCGGGCGGCTCCTCCGGCTCCGGTTCCGACTCGGGGTGGTGCACGGCGCGGCTCTGCGCCGGGACCGCGGGCAGGGCGTCCGCCTCCGCGTCCGGCGCGGTCCCGTCGGCGCCGGAGGCGGCACCGGCGTCGGTCTGGGTGAGGGTCTGGGTCTGCACGGGGGCGACCTCCAGGATGATCGCTGCCAGGGGGGACGGCAGCGGTACTTCGGGGGCGGAGTCGACGGCCTCGCCGCTTTCCGTCCCGTACGCGATGAGCGGAACCGCGGGGGTCTGGGACCCGTGGGTGACGGATCGGCCGCGCTCCGAGGACTCAGGCACCGGAACCCAGTGTGGGGTAAGACACATCCTCGCCACGAGGGGCGTGCGGTGACTTTTTGCTTCCGGTCCGTGACCGGGCGGTTGCCCCTCGTGGGAAACCCGGGTGCCTCACGCGCCCCCGGTCTGCGACGATCGACCGATGTCCGCTTCCCTGTACGAATCGCATGTGACGGTCCGCTGCGCCGGCCCCGGCGAGTCCGCGCGGCTGCGCCGCTGGGCGGCCGCGGGCGGGTTCAAGCTCACCCCCATCGTGCTGGCCAGGGGCCGGATGCGCGACCAGCCGATGCTCACCCTGTCCGGTTCGCCGTCGTACGCCCGCGAAGCGGCTCGCGCGCGGGAGGTGGCGGCGCGCCTGCGGGCGGACGGTTTCGAGCCCGTGCGCGTGAAGATCGAGTCGTCGCCGTGGGCACCGGAGGTGCCGCGCGAACCGTGCGGCGACGGACGGTACTTCGAGCACCATGTGAAGCTGCTGCTCGACCCGGGCACGGACCTGGCGGCCCTCGGCGCGCGCGTCGTGCCGCACGGCGCCCATCTGTCATGGAACGCCCGGCGGGTGCGCGGCCCACGGCACGAGCGGTTCGTGACCCAGCGCTGCCGCGCGGTCGACGCCGAAGGCGCCGGCCGGGCACTGGAGCGGTTGCTCACGGAGCTGGACGGCTTCGAAGTGCTGGGCGTGGAGCGGGAGTTCGTGCTCCACGACAGTGACATGTCGGTGGACGACGGATGGCTGGAGGAACCGATGGGGGTACGGACATGACCGGGACGGCGTGGGAGAGGTTCGGCTGGCGGAGCCCGGAGATACCCCGGGAGCCGCTGGACGACGCCACCCGGAGGGCGGAGCAGCTGCCGAAGACTCTGCGGACCGTGCCGGGGGACGACGTCACGCAGCGCCCGGTCTTCGACCCGGCCCTGAAGCACCACCAAAAGGCCTACCGGGCCACGGACCCGCGCTTCACCGACCCGACCCGGGGCGAGGCGTGGCGGGCAGCCCGCCGCCGGGCCCTGCACCTGGTGCTGGCCGCTGTCGCCGGCTCGGAGTGGGTGGACGCGCTGGTGCTGCGCGGCAGTGTGCTGATGGCGGCGTGGTTCGGGGAGGCCGCCCGCGAGCCCGGCGACCTGGACTTCGTCGTCGTGCCGCACACCTGGCGGATGGAGGACGGCCGGACGGACCGGATGCTGACCGGGATCGCGGAGGCGGCGCAGGAGCTGGCCGACGCGCAGGGGCAGGAGGTCGGGATCTCGGCGCGCGGCGCGGTGGTCGAGGACATCTGGACCTACGAGCGGGTGCCCGGCCGGCGCATGGTGCTCCCCTGGGGCGCGCCCGGACTGCCCGGCGGCCATGTCCAGCTGGACTTCGTCTTCAACGAGCGGCTGCCCGAGGAGCCCGAGCCGGTGGAGCGCCCGGCGGCGCGGTCGTGCGGGCGGCGACGCCGGAGCTGTCGCTGGCGTGGAAGCTGATGTGGGTGATCAACGACATGCACGCCCAGGGCAAGGACCTCTACGACGCCGTCCTGCTGGCCGAGCGGCACCCGCTGCCCTATGAGCTGCTGCACGAGGTGTTCCGGCTGTCGGGCGAGTGGCCGTACCCCTACCGCGAGAAGATCCTGCTGGAGGACGTGGTGGAGGCCGTCGGGTACGTGGAGTGGAACCACTTCGTCACCGAGTACCCGCGGTTCCGGGACGACGAGCGGGAATTCGCCGGCCGGCTGGTGCGGGCGGTGACGCCGACGTTCGAGGGGATCGAGCCCTGACCGGCGTCAGAGTGCGGCGGCGCCGTGCTCCCGGAGGGTCTGGTCGTACTGCTGGAGGACCCACAGCTCGTTCTGCACGGCGGCCAGCTGGGCCGGGTCGCCGTGGGTGCCGAGGCGGGTGAGCCGGCCCGTGATGTCGCGGATACGGCGCTCGACGGCCCGGCGGCGCACGGTCACCAGCTGGGCGCCCGCGTACACCTCGTCGACCCCCTTCACGCCCTTGTGCAGCATGATCGCCTCGACGGCCAGCTCCGTCACCATCGCGCGGACCGCGTCGTCCGGGGCGGCCTCGCGGACCTTGACCAGGTAGTCCTGGGGGTCGGTGACGCCCGGTTCGGCGCCGCCCGCGTCCAAGATGGCCTGGCGGACGGCGGCGTAGGGCGGGGCGGTGAACTCGTCCACGCCGTACGCGTCGAAGGCCGGGGAGACCAACTCGGGCCGCTGCAGGGCGAGTTTGAGGAGCTCCCGCTCGGTGGCGAAGACGGGGTTGCGGAGGTTGAGGGCCGGGCCGCGGGAGGTGGCCTGCTGGGGCGGGCCGGCGTACCGCTGCCCCTGGTGGCGCCGCTCGGGGGCCGGGCCCTTGCCGCCGCGGTCGCGGGCCCAGCGGGCCAGCTGGGCCACGCGCTTGACCACGAACTGGGTGTCGAGGATACCGAGCATGCCGGCGAGCTGGACGGCGACCTCGTGCTGGGCGCCGCTGTTCTTGATGCGGGCGACGATCGGGGCGGCCTCGTCCAGCGCGGACGCGCGGCCCGCCGGGGTGTCGAGGTCGTAGCGGCTCACGATCTGGCGGAGCGCGAACTCGAAGAGCGGCGTGCGGGGTTCGGCCAGGTCGGCGACGGCCTCGTCGCCCTTGGCGAGGCGCAGGTCGCAGGGGTCCATGCCGTCCGGGGCGATGGCGATGTACGTCTCGGCGGCGAACTTCTGGTCGTCCTCGAAGGCGCGCAGGGCCGCCTTCTGGCCGGCGGCGTCGCCGTCGAAGGTGAAGATGACGCGGGCCGAGCCGTTGTCCATGAGCAGCCGGCGGAGGATCTTGATGTGGTCGGCGCCGAAGGCGGTGCCGCAGGTGGCGATGGCGGTCGTCACACCCGCGAGGTGGCAGGCCATGACGTCCGTGTAGCCCTCGACGACGACCGCGCGGGACGCCTTGGCGATGTCCTTCTTCGCCAGGTCGATGCCGTACAGGACCTGGGACTTCTTGTAGATCGCCGTGTCGGGTGTGTTGAGGTACTTCGGGCCGTTGTCCGCCTCGTAGAGCTTGCGGGCGCCGAAGCCGACGACGTCGCCGCCGATGTCGCGGATGGGCCACATCAGGCGGCCGCGGAAGCGGTCGATGGGGCCGCGGCGGCCCTCCTGGGAGAGGCCGGAGAGGAGCAGCTCCTTGTCGGTGAAGCCCTTGCCGCGCAGATAACGCGTGAGGTGGTCCCAGCCCTGGGGGCTGTAGCCGACGGAGAAGTGCTGGGCGGCGGCCTGGTCGAAGCCGCGCTCGGCGAGGAACTGGCGGCCGGCGTCGGCCTCCGCGCTGGTGGCGAGCTGTTCCACGTACCAGTCGGCGGCGATCTTGTGGGCCTCGACCAGGCGGATCCGCTCACCGCGCTGGTGGGAGGGGTTGTAGCCGCCCTCCTCGTAGCGCAGGGTGATGCCCGCCTGGCCGGCCAGGCGCTCGACCGCCTCCGAGAAGGAGAGGTGGTCGATCTTCATCACGAACGTGATGGTGTCGCCGCCCTCCTGGCAGCCGAAGCAGTGGAAGAACCCCTTGCTCGGGCTGACCTGGAAGGAGGGCGACTTCTCGTCGTGGAACGGGCACAGACCCTTGAGGTTTCCGCCGCCCGCGTTGCGCAGCTGGAGGTACTCGGACACCACGGCGTCGATCGGGACCGCGTCCCGTACCGCCTTCACGTCCTCGTCGTTGATCCGTCCTGCCACGTGTGAATCCTACGGTGGTGGACCGACAGTCCTGACGCCTCCTGACGGCTATGGGGTGAGGGAGTCCAGCGGCGTGTGCGGGTCGGCCAGGGCCTCGGTGTCGACCTGGGCCCTCGAACGGATCAGACGCTGGATCTTGTCTGTGACGTCCCACACATTCACGTTCATGCCGGCCAGGACCCTGCCGTCCTTCACCCAGAACGCGATGAACTCGCGCTTGCCGGCGTCCCCGCGGATCATCACCTGGTCGTAGCTGCCCGGGGGCGCCCAGCCGGAGTACTCCATGCCCAGGTCGTACTGGTCGGAGAAGAAGTAGGGCACGCGGTCGTACGTCACGTCGCGGCCCAGCATGGAGCGCGCGGCCGCCGGGCCGCCGTTGAGGGCGTTGGCCCAGTGCTCGACGCGCACGCGCGTGCCGAAGAGGGCGTGCGGGAAGGAGACGACGTCACCGGCGGCGTAGACGTCCGGGTCGGAGGTGCGCAGTCCCTCGTCGACGACGATGCCGCCGCCGTGGGCCCGGTCGGCGATCTCCAGTCCTGCCGCCTCCGCCAGGTGGGTGCGCGGGGCCGCGCCGATCGCCGCCAGCACGTCGTGCGCCGGGTGCTCCTCGCCGTCGTCCGTGCGGGCCGCGAGGACCATGCCGTCCTGGCCGACGATCTCCGTCAGCCGCCTGCCGAAGTGGAAGCGCACCCCGTGCTCACGGTGCAGCTCGGCGAAGAGCGCGCCGAGCTCCGGGCCGAGCACGCCGTGCAGCGGGGTCGGCCCGTGCTCGACGACGGTGACCTCCGCGCCGTACTCGCGGGCCGCCGCCGCGACCTCCAGGCCGATCCAGCCGGCACCGGCGATGACGAGGTGGCCGTTGTCCCGGCCGAGGTTGGTCAGGACGTGTTTGAGGCGTTCGGCGTGGGCGAGGCGGCGCAGGTGGTGCACGCCCGCCAGGTCCGTGCCCGGGACGTCGAGGCGGCGGGGCTCGGCGCCGGTCGCCAGGAGCAGCTTGTCGTAGCGGACGACGGTGCCGTCCTCGCCGAAGCGGACCGTCTTCGCCGTGCGGTCGATCGCGTCGACGGTCTGGCCGAGGTGGAGCTCGATGTCGTTGGCCGCGTACCAGGCGGGTTCGTGCACGAAGACGCTGTCGCGTTCCTCCTTGCCGAGGAGGTAGCCCTTGGACAGGGGCGGGCGCTCGTAGGGGTGGTCGCGTTCGTCGCAGATCAGTATCACGCGGCCGGTGAAGCCCTCCGCGCGGAGCGTCTCGGCCGCCTTGGCGCCGGCCAGTCCGCCTCCGACGATGACGAATGTCTGATCCGCGTCGACCACTTGATGCCTCCTACCGGGGTCTGGGGGGTGTCGCCCCAGAAAACACAGCGGGTGTCGCCACTTGCGAGCGTCCCGCACGGAGCGTGATGCGGGAAGAGGGAGTGACCCGATCAGGCCACGGAGGGTCACATGGAAGGGTGCTCGCGCCCCGCCCGTCGCGTCAGTCTCATCCATGCCCCGTCAGACGGGCGTGAAGCGAACGGGCGGAGGTGTCGGTGAGCGAGGCGATCTGGTCGACGATCACCCGCTTGCGTGCCCTGTCGTCCGCCGCCCGGTCGAACAGGGCGCGGAACTGCGGGTCCAGGCCGTCCGGGGCGCGGGCGGTGAGCGCCTCGGCCAGTTCGGCGACGACGATCCGCTGGTCGGCGCGCAGCCGCTCCTGCTCGGCGCGCTGCATGACGTAGAGGTCGGCGACGGCCTTGAGGACGGCGCACTCCGTCCGGGTCTCGCGCGGAACGACCAGTTCGGCGGCGTACCGGGTGAGCCGTCCGGCGCCGTACGCGGTGCGGGTCGCGGTCTCGGCGGCCAGGCAGAAGCGGCCGATGAGCTGGCTGGTGGCGTCCTTGAGGCGGGCCTGGGCGACGGCGGTGCCGTCGTAGCCGTGCGGCCACCACTCCTGGGCGAGGAGCCGGTCCAGGGCCTCGGCGAGCTCGGCCGGGTCGGAGTCGGCGGGGACGTAGCGGCCGAGGGCGACCTGGAAGACGTCCCGGCGTTCGGGGTCGGCGTGCAGACAGTTCGGGTCGATGTGGCCGGCG
Source organism: Streptomyces hawaiiensis (assembly GCF_004803895.1). Taxonomy (NCBI): domain Bacteria; kingdom Bacillati; phylum Actinomycetota; class Actinomycetes; order Kitasatosporales; family Streptomycetaceae; genus Streptomyces; species Streptomyces hawaiiensis. The sequence goes on from NZ_CP021978.1 coordinate 2,851,944, forward strand.
TGCAGGCCGTCCTCCACGTCGTGCACCGAGTAGGCCACGTCGTCGGACCAGTCCATGACCTGCGCCTCGAAGCAGATACGGGTGCCGGGGGCGTCCTTGCGGAGCCAGTCGAAGACCGGGCGGTCGTCCTCGTAGACGCCGAACTTGTTCGAGGCCGGGTCGGTGGGGTGGGCGCCGCGGGGCCAGGGGTACTTGGTGGCGGCGTCGAGGGCGGCGCGGGTGAGGTTGAGGCCGACGGAGCCGTCCGGGGTGAACCGTTTGGGCTCGATGCGGGTGAGGAGCCTGAGGGACTGGGCGTTGCCCTCGAAGCCGCCGCAGTCGGCCGCGAACTCGTTGAGGGCCTGTTCGCCGTTGTGGCCGAACGGCGGGTGGCCGAGGTCGTGGGAGAGGCAGGCGGCTTCCACGAGGTCGGGGTCGCAGCCGAGGGCCAGTCCCAGCTCGCGGCCGACCTGGGCGCATTCGAGGGAGTGGGTGAGGCGGGTGCGGGGGCTGGCGTCCCAGGCGGGGCCCCGGGTGCCGGGCGTTACCACTTGGGTCTTGCCGGCGAGACGGCGCAGCGCCGAGCTGTGCAGGACCCGGGCTCGGTCGCGCTGGAAGGCGGTGCGGCCGGGGCGTTTGTCGGGTTCCGGGGCCCAGCGGTCGACTGACGTCGGGTCGTAGGCGGTGGGGGTTTGTGCGGTGCCTGCCATGTGTCGAACAGTAGGCGCCCATGGGTGTGGGGGGCTCTGTTTTCGGGCGTGTGCGGGTGGTGTGTGGCTTGTCGCGCCGTTCCCCGCGCCCCCTAGGGCATCAAGCCGAAGCCAGTTCAGGAACCACGGGCGACGCCGTCAATGCCTCGTCATAGCGGTGGAGGAGGAGCTGGGCCATCGCCGGGTGGGTGCCCAGGGGGGCCGCTGCTATCCAGGGGGCCGCCTGGGTGCACTCCGTGGCGAAGCGGCCGGGGGCTGTGAAGTAGGAGGCCAGGGCTATGTGGCGGCGGCCCCTGGCGAGGAGGGTGCGGACGGCCGTGGGGACCGTGGGGGTCGCCGCCGAGGCGTAGGCCGGGATCACGGGGACGCCGAGGCGGGCGGCCAGGAGGTGGGCCGTGCGGGCGGTGTCCGTCTTGGCGTCCGGGTCGCGGGAGCCCGCGGCGGCGAGGACCACCGCGCTGGTGCGGCGGGGTGTGGCACCCCAGCCGGCTTCCAGGAGGCGGGCCTGGAGGGCGTCCACCAGGAGGGGGTGGGGGCCCAGGGGGGCCGCCAGGTGGATGCGGGCCGGGGAGGCCGCGGCCATCTCGGGGATGTCCTGCTTGACGTGGTAGCCGCGGCTGAGGAGGAGGGGGACGAGGACCGCCTCCGTGTCTCCGAGGGCGGCGAGCGTGTCGGGGAGCAGGGGGGCGTTGAGTTCGATGTGGCCCAGGTGCACCGGCACGTCGGGGCGCAGGGCCCGGACCCGGTCGAGGAGTGCGCTCACGGTGCTCAGCGCGCGGGGGTCGCGGCTGCCGTGCGCCACGACCACGAGGGCGGGCGGGGCCGGGCGGCGCGTGGCGGGCGGCGGGACGAGGCTGAGCTGACTGGGCATGTACCGATGGTCGTGGCGCCACGTTGCCTTCCCGTTGCATGGGCGTCACGAGTGTTTTCCAGCGGTTCACGATGCGGGACGGGGGGTGTGTGAGCTGACTTGACCTGCGGTTTCCGTGAACAGGGTGAACCTGGTCACGTGGCTGCGGGTGAACCGGGCGGGTCGGGAGGGCGTCCCTGACTGTCGAGGGGGTCGACCTGGGGAGGGACCGTCCGATGCGCATACCGGCGTTTCGCAGACTGCGGCTGCCGCGTACCCGGCGTGGGCAGCGGAGGCTGGTGCAGGCCGTGATGGCCGGGTGCGTGCTCGCGCTGCTTCCGGCGACGTGGATGTACACCGTGGCGGGTGACCGGCTGCGTACGGCGGCGGATGTGCCGCGTACCGATGTGGCCGTGGTGTTCGGTGCCGGGCTGTGGGACGGGGAGCCCTCGCCGTATCTCGCGCACCGGCTCGACGCGGCGGCGAAGCTGTACCGGGAGGGGCGGGTGGAGGTGGTGCTCGTCACCGGGGACAACAGCCGCGAGGACTACGACGAGCCGGACGCGATGCGCGTGTACCTGACGCGGCACGGGGTGCCCGACGGGCGGATCGTCAGTGACTACGCGGGGTTCGACACCTGGGACTCGTGCGTGCGCGCGAAAAAGATCTTCGGGGTGGACGAGGCCGTGCTGATCAGCCAGGGCTTCCACATCCGGCGGGCCGTGGCGCTGTGCGAGGCGGCGGGGGTCACCTCGTACGGGGTCGGGGTGGACGCCGTGCACGACGCGACCTGGTACTACGGGGGCGCCCGGGAGATCCTCGCCGCCGGGAAGGCCGCTCTGGACGCGGTGTTCCGGCCGGATCCACGGTTCCTCGGGCCGCGGGAGCCAGGGGTGCACAGGGCGTTGGCCAAGGCCGAAGGGACGCTCGGATGAATCCGGGCTTTCCCCGCCGGCGGGTTGCGCCGGTGATGGCCGCCGCGGGTGCGCCGGAGCCGGATGCGCCAAGCTCGGCGCTTTCGGCGCCGGGTGGGCGGACACCATACGAGTGCTGATCCGGGGCGTGTCCTGACCGGGCACGGCCCCTGAACGCGGCCGGGGGCGGGAGCGCGGCCGGTGTGCTCCGCGCGTCCCGCCCCGGCTGTCAGCGCCCTCGGAAGGCCGGTGGGCGCTTCTCCAGGAACGCCGTCATCCCCTCCTTCTGGTCGTCGGTGGCGAACAGGGCGTGGAAGACGTGGCGTTCGAAGCGGACGCCGTCGCGCAGGCCGGTCTCCAGGGCCCGGTCGACGCACTCGCGGGCCGCCCTGACCGCCGCGCGGCCGTAGGAGGCGATCGCCGCCGCCGCTTCGAGGGCCTCGGGCAGGACCCGGTCGTCCGGGACCACGCGGGAGACGAGACCGCAGCGTCCAGCCTCCCGTGCGTCCATCGTGCGGCCGGTGAGCACCAGGTCCATGGCCTTGGCCCGGCCGACGAGGCGGGTCAGCCGCTGGGTGCCGCCGATGCCGGGGATCACGCCCAGCTTGATCTCGGGCTGGCCGAAGACCGCCGACTCCCCCGCGACGACCAGGTCGCACATCATGGCCAGCTCGCAACCGCCGCCCAGGGCGTGTCCGTTGACGGCCGCGATCTTCGGGGTGCGGAGGTCCGCGAACTCCTCCCAGCCGGCGAAGTAGTCCTCGGCCGCCATGTCGGCGGCCGACTTCCCGGCCATCTCCTTGATGTCGGCGCCGGCGGCGAAGACCGTGTCCGAGCCGGTGACGACGAAGCAGCCGGTTCCGGGGTCCGTGTCCAACGGGCGGAGCACGTCGAGGAGTTCGGTGAGGAGCTCACTGCTGAGCGCGTTGCGGACGTGCGGGCGGTGCAGGCGCACGGTCACCACTCGGCCGTGCCGTTCCACCTTCAGATGGTTCATCCGTCTTCTCCTTCCAAGCGATGACGAGTCGAGGTCACGAGTCCCAGATCGCGCCGTACGCCGGGATGCCCCGCCGTTCCAGGCCGTGGACCACCTGCCAGGTCAGCTTCTTGTTGGAGATGCAGATGACCGCCTCCGCGCCGGAGTCCCGGTAGGCCTCGTGGGCGAGGCGCATCATGTCGGGTTTGCCGTGCCGGGAGGTGTCCCAGACCAGGGCGTGCGGCTGGACGGCGAGGATCTCGTCGACCAGGGCGTCGCCGTAGGTGGCTCGGGGGTCGCGGGTCGCCCAGACCAGTCGGGAGGGCACCTGGGCGGCGAGCAGGTGGGGCAGGCAGGGGCCGATGCCGCTGCCGGTGGCGACGTAGACCACCTTGGTGAACAGGACCTCGATGTTGGCGACGCCGGCCGTGGTGATGCCCTTGACCCATATCCGCTCGGGCAGGTCGTCGATGAAGGAGCCGGTCCAGTCGCCGGCCCGGGAGATCGTGAGCCGGAAGCCGGACTCGCCGGGGGTGGGGACGTTGGCGAAGGAGTGCCATTCCTTCAGCGGGTGGCGGCTGATCGCGGTGGAGGAACCCGCGAAGGGGGTCTCGCCGTGGTCGAAGCGGGCCAGGACGACGTGGGAGGAGGGGCGTTCGAGGCGGACGTTCACCTTGCGCAGCCGCAGCCAGGGCAGGGCGACGCTGAAGGTGACCAGCGCGAGCACGCCGACCTCCCAGGGGCCCGGCGACGACAGCAGCGTGTGCGTCCAGAACAGGGCCAGGGCCGCCCAGCCGCCGAAGCGGTGGATCTTCTCGAAGTGGTCGTGGTGGCGGGAGCGGAAGGGCGGCAGGGCGGTGGCGATGACGAGCGCGAGGAGGGCGATCAGCGTCCAGCCCACGGCCATGAGGGGGCCGCTCGGCGTGGTGATCGTCAGCGCCAGGAACCAGGCCGTGCCCGCCAGCGCCCCGCCGACGTGCAGTCCGCCGAAGTGGTACACCTTGCCGAGCGTCCAGCGGACCCGCAGCGGCCAGCTCGTCGGCGCCGAAGTCGCCAGCCGGAACAGCAGGTTGACAACGTACTGCTGGCGTACGAGGACGGCGAGGGCGAGGTTGGCGAGGGCCGCGTGCCCGAGGGTGGGCGCGGACAGCGGCCAAGCGGTCGCCGCGAAGGCCGCGTTGGCCAGCAGGACCAGGGCCGCCAAGCGGTTGTAGTGCATCAGCCGGGGGTGCTTGAGGAGGCGGCGGTGGGCGGGGAGGAGCGGCGGGAGTGCGCCGGTGCCCGGGTGGGTCCGAGGAGGGGACGTGGTCATCGCGCCACCGCCACGCGCTCCTCGATCATGTGCAGCAGCGCCTGTTTGTCGACCTTGCCGCGGTCGGTCCCGGGGAGGAAGGCCAGCGGCAGGACCTGCTCGGGGACGCAGTAGTAGGGCAGGGCGTCCGCGACCGCGCGGCGTGCCGCCTCCGGGTCGACATCCGCCGGGCAGACGAAGGAGACCAGGGTGCGGGCGTCGCGTTTCAGGGTGACGGCCCGGGTGCAGCCGGCGGCCGACTCCAGGACCGAGGAGACGGAGTCCAGCTCGACGCGGAAGCCGCGCACCTTGACCTGGTCGTCGGTGCGGCCCAGGTGCTCCAGCTCGCCCCCGGGGGTCCAGCGGCCGAGGTCGCGGGTGCGGAACATGCGGCGGCCACCGCCGAGGAACGGGTCGGGGGCGTAGCGCTCGGCGTTGAGGGCGTCGTCGCCGAGGTAGCCGGCGGAGACGCAGTCGCCGCCGGCCCACATCTCGCCGGGCTCGCCGACGGGCAGGGGGCGGCGGTCGGCGTCGAGGACGTAGACCGTGTTGTTGGGCGTGGGGCGGCCGATGGTGAGCAGTGGGGCGGACGGGTCGTGGCGGCTCATCGTGTTGACGATCGTCGTCTCCGTCGGGCCGCAGCCGTTGAAGAAGGCGGCGTGCCGGGCCCACCGGTCGGCCAGCGGGCGCGGGCAGGGCTCCCCGGCGACGGCGACCGTGCGCACCCGCGGGCAGGCGGCCGGGTCGAGGCCGGACAGCACGGTCGGCGTCGCGACGATCACGTCCGCCGTGCGGGCCGCGGCGGCGGGGTCCTTGCCGCGGATGAGGAGCGTGCCGCCCTGGGTGAGGCAGCCGAGGATCTCCCAGGCGGCCATGTCGAAGGCGATGTTGAGGAGCTGGGCGACCCGGTCGCCGGGCCGGACGCCCAGGCCGCCCGGGGCGGTGAGCAGGAGGTTGGCGACGTTGCGGTGGGTGACCTTCACGCCGTTGGGGTGGCCGGTGGTGCCGGAGGTGAACAGGACGTAGCAGCCGTCGTCGCCGGTGACCCGGACGCGCGGGGGCGGGGCGTACGGCAGTGGCTCGTCGAGCGGGAGCAGCAGATGGCCGTCCGGCAGGGGCACGCGGTGGGCGTGCTCGGCGACTGTGAGGACGACCCGGGTCCGGGCGGTGCGGATGACGTGGGTGAGCTGGGCCGGGGGCGTGAGGCCGATGTCCTGCGGGACGTAGGCGGCGCCGGCCTTCAGGATGCCGAGCAGGCCGACCAGCATCGGGATCGAGCGGCGGACGAACAGGCCGACGTGGTCGCCGGGGCGGACGCCCTCGCGGACCAGGCGGGCGGCGAGGGCGCCGGCGTGCCGGTCGAGCTCGCCGTAGGTGATGCGGGCGCCCTGGTGCTCGGCGGCCATGGCGTGCGGGGTGGCCGTGGCGTGCCGGGCGACGGCGTGGTGCAGGAGCGGGTCGGGGACGGGGACGGTCGGGCCCCGGCCGTACTGCCGGAAGAGCCGCTGGTCGTGGGGGGTCAAGTGGCGCAGAGGCATGGTCGGGTGGCCTCCTGGCTGTTTCGAGGTCGGATTGCCACCTGCGGCGGAGCCGCGGGTGGATGCAGCCGTGAGCGGCGGGCATGCCCGGGTGTCGAACGCCGTGCGGAGTCGTGCGAGCGCTGCGCGTAGCGAGAGCGTAGTGCGGCTGCTTCAACTCTCAACGAGGTTGGATCGGCCAAGAAAGGAACGCAATGAGCCACATGTGGCGTTTCTGGTCCCAGGGGCAACGTCAGTGCCGGTCGGCGACGACCTGAAGGTGGGCAGGCGTGTGCCTCACGCGGGCGGGGCGGTGGCGGGGAGGTTGCCGTCCCGGCCGCGTAACAGGGAACCGTCCCGGGCGTAACACGGCCGACGCACGCTGAACGGTATGCAGAGCACCGTGACGCCCACGCACTGCCCGTACTGCGCCCTGCAGTGCGGGATGAACCTGACGCCCGTGCCGGACGGGACCGTCGAGGTGAGCGAGCGCGCGGATTTCCCGGTGAACAGGGGCGCGCTGTGCGGCAAGGGCCGTACGGCGGCGGCGGTGCTCGCGCGCGAGGCCCGTCTGAACTCCCCGTTGGTGCGCGACGAGGGCGGCTCGCTGGTGCCCGCCTCCTGGGACGAGGCGCTGGACCGGATCGCCGCGGGGCTGGGCGGCACGCGCGCGCGGTACGGGCCGGACGCGGTCGGCGTGTTCGGCGGAGGCGGGCTGACGAACGAGAAGGCGTACACGCTCGGCAAGTTCGCGCGGGTCGTGCTCGGCACGTCCCAGATCGACTACAACGGGCGTTTTTGCATGTCGTCGGCGGCGGCGGCCGGCATCAAGGCGTTCGGGCTGGACCGCGGGCTGCCCTTCCCGCTGGAGGACATCCCGAAGTCCGGCTGCGTGATCCTGGTCGGGTCGAACCTCGCGGAGACCATGCCGCCGGCGCTGCGGTTCTTCACCGAGCTGAAGGAGAACGGCGGCACGCTGATCGTCATCGACCCGCGCCGCACGAAGACCGCCGAACACGCGGACCTGCACCTGGCGCCCCGGCCGGGCACGGATCTGGCCCTCGCCCTGGGTCTGCTGCACCTGGTGATCGCCGAGGGGCGGGTGGACGAGGAGTACGTGCGGGAGCGCACGGCCGGCTGGGAGGACGCGCGGGCGGCGGCGATGGCGCACTGGCCGGAGTACGTGGAGCGGATCACGGGGGTGTCCGTTCCCGAACTCCGGGAGACCGTACGACTGTTCTGCGAGCCGGAGTCGGCGATGGTGCTCACCGCCCGGGGACCCGAGCAGCAGTCCAAGGGCACGGACACGGTCGGCGCGTGGATCAACCTGTGCCTGGCGACCGGCCGGGCGGGCCGCCCGCTGTCCGGGTACGGCTGTCTGACCGGCCAGGGCAACGGGCAGGGCGGGCGCGAACACGGGCAGAAGGCCGACCAGTTGCCGGGCTACCGCAAGCTCGACGACCCGGCCGCGCGGGCGCATGTCGCCGGGGTGTGGGGTGTCGACCCGGACAGCCTGCCCGGCCCGGGGCGCAGCGCGTACGAGCTTTTGGACGCGCTGGGCACCGACATCAGGTCGCTGCTGCTGATGGCGTCCAACCCGGTGGTGTCGGCGCCGCGGGCCGCGCACATCGAGGAGCGCATCCGGTCGCTGGACTTCCTGGCGGTCTGTGACGTGGTGCTGTCGGAGACGGCGGCGCTCGCGGACGTGGTCCTGCCGGTCACCCAGTGGGCCGAGGAGACGGGCACGACGACGAACCTGGAGGGCAGGGTCCTGCTGCGGCGCCGGGCGATCACCCCGCCCGAGGGCATCCGCAGCGACCTGGAGGTGCTGCACGAACTCGCCGCCCGGCTGGGCGTGGAGAAGGGCTTCCCGACCGACCCGGAGGAGGTCTTCGAGGAACTGCGCCGCGCGTCGGCGGGCGGGGCGGCGGACTACTCGGGGATCACGTACCGCAGGCTGGTGGAGGAGGACGGGGTGTTCTGGCCGTGTCCGGCGGCCGTGGAGGCGGCCGGAGAGGGCGCGGACACCCTTCCCGACGCCCCCGCCGGGCAGACACCGGGCGTGCACCCGGGCACGCCCCGGCTCTTCCTCGACCGTTTCGCCACGGCGGACGGCCGGGCGCGGTTCGTCCCCGTCTCGCACCGTGCGATCGCCGAGGAACCGGACGAGGAATACCCCGTGCTGCTCACCACCGGGCGGGTCGTGGCGCAGTACCAGTCCGGGGCGCAGACCCGGCGCGTGGCCGAGCTGAACGCCGCCGCCCCCGGGCCGTTCGTGGAGCTGCACCCCCGGCTGGCGGCCCGGCTCGGAGCCGCCGAGGGGGATCCGGTGGCCGTCGTGTCGCGGCGGGGCCGGGCCGTGGCGCCCGCGAGGATCACGAACGCCATCCGGCCCGACACGGTCTTCATGCCCTTCCACTGGCCGGGCGAGGGCCGCGCCAACACCCTCACCAACCCCGCGCTCGACCCGACGTCCCGGATGCCGGAGTTCAAGGCGTGCGCGGTACGGCTGGAGGCGGTCCGGCGGTAGGAGTCAGCGCACGGCGACCGCGTTCCAGGCCGCCGCCACCGCCTTCTGCTCGGGGCCGGCGGCGCCGTAGAGGTCCTTCGCCGCGTTCAGGGTCGCCGTGCGGGCGTCCGCGTAGTCCGTCGAGGACGTCATGTAGACCGTCAGCGCGCGGTACCAGATCTTGCCCAGCTTGGGCCGGCCGATGCCGGTCACCGTGGAGCCGTCGCAGGTCGGGGAGTCGTAGCCGACGCCGTTGAGGGTCTTCTTGCCGCTGCCCTCGGCGAGCAGGTAGGCGAAGTGGTTGCCGACGCCGGAGGAGTAGTGCACGTCGAGGTCGGCCAGCCCCTCGCTCCAGCAGTCCGCCGACTTCCCGTCCCTGGACGGCTTGTCCATGAAGCGCAGGGCCTGGCGGCCGAGGCCGGAGCGGACGACCTTCTCGCCGATGAGCCAGTCGCCCCGGTCCTCGGCGTTGGCCGCGTGGAATTCCACCAGCGTGCCGAAGACGTCCGACGTGGCCTCGTTCAGGCCGCCGGACTCGCCCGAGTACGTCAGCGCCGCCGTCTTGGACGTCACGCCGTGGGACATCTCGTGCCCGGCGACGTCCAGCGACACCAGCGGGCCCATCACCTTGCCGTCGCCGTCGCCGTACGTCATGCAGAAGCAGTTGTCGTCCCAGAAGGCGTTGTTGTAGGCCTTGCCGTAGTGGACGCGGTTGAAGGAGCCCTTGCCGTCGCCGGCGATGCCGTCGCGGCCGTGCACCTTCTTGTAGTAGTCCCAGGTGACGTCGGTGCCGTACTGGGCGTCCACCGCCACCGTGGACCGGTCGGCGGTCGCGCCCGTGCCCCAGTGGTTGTCGGCGTCCGTGAACACCGTGGCGGGGGCTCGGGTCAGACAGACGGTCAGCAGGCACTGGTCCGTCTTGTTCTCCGCGTCGCCGGTGTACGTGCCGCCGCGCGTCGCGTCCTTCAGCCGGTACGACGAGCCGGACGCCGTCGTCTCCAGCGGGACCGTGCCGCCGTAGAGGGACTTGCCGTCGCCCGACGCCGACTCCATGGAGTCCCAGGCGTCGATCCGGGCGCCGGTGGTCGCGTCGGTCAGCACCGTGCGCCCGACCGGGTTGCCGAGCTCGTCGTGTGCCACCGCGTCGGTCTGCCAGGCCAGCTTCGGGGCGCCGTGCAGGGCGTCGACGACCAGCCGCGGCTTGGCGGTCAGCTTCTTCAGGGTCTCGCCGAGGTGCGCGGCGCGCAGCAGGTTCGCCGCGAGGTCGGCGGCCTTCGGGGCGGCCACCTTCGGGGTGACGCCGGCCAGGGAGAGCGCGGACTTCGTCGCGCGGCTCGTGCCGCGGTACGTGCCGTCCGGGTTCAGGTGGAGCACGAAGTCGCCGCCGAGGACCGGGAGCCGGTGGTAGGTGCGGTCGTAGCGGACGTGCCGGGTGCCGTCCTCGTCGACGACGACGTCCCGGACCTCCGTCTCCTGGGCCGAGGTGAGGCCCAGGGCTCCGGCCCGGTCCGCGAGCACCGCCTCCGCGTCCTCGATCGCGCCCGACCTGGTCGGCTGGTCCGCAGCGCCGGCGACCGGGGAGAGAACGGCGGCCAGCAGGGCGGTGGTACCGGTGACGGCCACACCGGCGAGGGCGAAACGGGAACCGCGGACCTGACGTATCCGACTCATCGGTCTCCTCATACGGGCGCACCCGGTCGCGTGGGGTCGACCGGGGGCGGCGTTGATGTTGACCGCGAGTCAAGTCGGCACGGACATGGCATGTCCATAGCCCCGCTGTGGAGGAGTGTGAGGGTGCAGAATCGTTCCTGTGACCCTCCCTTTCTTCGTCTACGGCACCCTCCGTCCGGGGGAGGTCAACCACGGCCTCTTCCTGCGTGGCCGCACCCGCTCCGAGGAGCCGGGGAGGCTCGCGGACGCGGTGCTGTACGCGGGGCCGGGCTACCCGTACGCGGTCGAGGAGCCGGGCGGCGGCGTGGTCAGCGGGGAGCTGGTGACCGCGTCACCGGACGCGTACGAGGAGCTGCTCGCCGAGCTGGACCGGCTGGAGGAGTACGTGCCGGGGGATCCGCGCAGCCTGTACCTGCGCGTCGAGCGGAAGGTCGTACGGGAGACCGACGGGGCGGCCGTGCGGGCGTGGGTGTACGTGGCCGCGCCCGCCGTCGCCGCGCGGCTGCGGGCCCGGGGGCGGGCGATCGCGGGCGGGGACTGGCGGGCGCGGGTGTGAGGGGGCCGGTGCGAAGGGCCTCACGGGAGAGGCCCGGCGCGAAGGTCAGGTGTGTCTGAAGCGGGGTCAGCCCGTGTACGGCCGCCTCCCCCGGGCCTCCCGCAACGCGTGGCCCCACCACACCAGTTGGTCCAGCATGGTCTTCGCCGCCGCGTCCGGGCCGGACGGGTCACGCAGGGCGCCCCGGTCGTCGAAGGAGGCGCCGGCGTTGTGGAAGGAGACGGTGTCGCGGACCGTCACGGCGTGGAGCTCCGCGAAGACCTGACGCAGGTGCTCCGCGGCGCGCAGGCCACCGGCCAGGCCGCCGTAGGAGACGAGTCCGACGGGCTTGGCCTGCCATTCGGTGAAGTGCCAGTCGACGAGGTTCTTCAGGCCCGCCGGGAAGGAGTGGTTGTACTCGGGGGTGAGGACCACGAACGCGTCGGCGCGGGCCAGCTTCGGGGTGATGCCGGACAGCGCGGCGGTCGCCTCCGGGGTCGGTTCGAGGGACATGGGCAGCGCGGCCTCCGCGACGTCCACGACCTCGGCGACCAGGTCGTCCCGGTCCCGGACGCGGCCGAGGAGCCAGTCGGCGACGACGGGGCCGAAGCGGCCGTGCCGGTTGCTGCCCACGACGAGGGTCAGCCGGAGCTGGTCGGCGGCGGTCTGCTGAGGGGCGGCTGGATCGGTAGCGGTTGTCTTCATGCGGCACAGCCTCGTACCTCAACCATTCTTGAGGTCAAGCACCGGTGCGCACACCCGGGTCACCCGTTCACACGCGCGCCCCGCGTAATTTCGCCTCCTGCCCGTCCAGACACCCGTGACCTGCCGAAACGGCTGCGGGGCACCGCCGGTTCATCCCTGCCTACCCACCCGTTCATCCCAATTCTGACGCCCCCTCAGCAAGCGCGGCCGTCCCGCTGCCCGTTACCTCGGAAGGGCAGGCGCAGACCGAACCGCTCGAAGGAGCACCGATGCGACGTACCGCCCGGCCGCTGACCGGTACCGCGCTCGCCGTCGCCGCCGCGGCTCTCGCCGCCGCCCCCGCGTTCGGCGCGTCCGCCGGCGGCCTGGAGGTGTCCCCGGCCTCGGTCGTGCCCGGCGGTCAGGTCACGGTACGCACGGCGGCCTGCGGCGACGGCGGCTCGGCGACGGGTGACGCCGGCGCGGTCGGGGCGGGTTCCCTCAGCCTGGCGCCGGACGCGCACGGGCAGGAGGCGAGCGGGCGGTTCAGGGTGCCGCCGAGCGCGCAGCCGGGAACGTACGAGATCACCGCGACCTGCGGCGGCAGCGGCCGGCGGATCACCGGGGACCTGGTGGTCACGCTGACGCCGGTGCGCGAGCAGGTCCATCCCCGGGGGAGTGTGAAGACGGGGGTCGGCGGCGCCCTGGGCCCCGACCCCGTGCAGACCGCGGCCGGTGTGGCGGCTCTCGCCGTCGCCGCCGCGGGCGGTACCTGGCTCCTGCATCGCCGGGCGAGAGGCGACGGGATCTGACGGACACCCTCCGCTGTCCGTCGCCGGTACCGCATGTCCCCTCCCCCTCCGGGTCCGACGCCCCTCGCGGCCCGGAGGGGGGCACGGGGCCGGATCAGAAAAGGGTGGGTATGCGCAGGTTCCGCAGGTTCGGCAGCGGCGTCCGCAATCCCGCGAACGCGGCCATGGCGGCCGTGACGGTGTTCGCCCTGTGCTCCGGGGTGTGGCTGCTGCGCGACGGGGCCGGGACGCACGCCCCGCCGCAGCCGTCCGCCGCGCAGGCCCGGGCCGGGCTGGACGAGCGGGCGGGGCTGGACGGCCGCGCCGGTGAGCGGCCCGGCGTGCCCGCGCTGCCGCCCTCGCCGCCCGACCGCATCCGCATCCCGGCGATCCGGGTGAACGCGCCGCTGACCGGGCTGGGCCTGACGAAGACCGGCAGCCTCGACGTACCGCCCGCCGCGGACGAGAACCTCGCCGGCTGGTACGAGGCCGGCACGACCCCCGGCGAGCGGGGAACCGCGATCGTCGCCGGCCATGTCGACAACGCCGACGGCCCCGCCGTCTTCTACGACCTCGGTGCCCTCGCCAAGGGCAGCACGATCGAGGTGGACCGGCGGGACGGCGGCGTCGCGGTGTTCACCGTGGACGCCGTCGAGGCGTACGCCGCGAAGGACTTCCCCGACGCGAAGGTCTACGGCGCGGCCCACCGCCCCGAGCTGCGGGTCATCACGTGCGGCGGCGGCTACTCACGCGGCACCGGTTACCAGGGGAACGTCGTCGTCTTCGCCCACCTGACCGGCAGCCGGTGACCCACCGAGGATGTTGGCCCTCCCCCAGGCGCCCAGCGGCTCCAGCGCCTCGTTCAGGGACGCGCCCCGGGCCGTCAGCGAGTACTCCACCCGCGGCGGCACCTCGTCGTACGCCTCACGGTGCACCAGGCCGTCGGCCTCCATCTGCCGCAGGTGCGAGGCGAGCACCTTCTCGGTGACGCCCGGCAGCTCGCGGCGCAGTTCCCCGAAGCGGCACGGCCGCTCGTTCAGCGCCCAGAGGATCAGCACCTTCCACTTGCCGCCGATGACGTCCATCGCGGCGTCGGTCCCGCACACGTACGCCCCCGGCCGCCGTCCTGTCGTCCCCATGCCCATCCCTCGCCCTCCTGCTGCCTGGACCCTTCCCCCGAGGTAACCACCCACTTCGAAGTACGTACTTGAGCAGGGGCTTCCTCTACGACGAGCCTAAACGCCATGACCGACACCGCAGTTGCTTCCCGTACCCCTCTCACTCTGCTCGGTACCGGTGCCATGGGCACCGCCCTCGCCCGCGTCTGGCTGGCCGCCGGGCACGAGGTGACCGTCTGGAACCGCACCGCCGCCCGTGCCGAGCCCCTCGCCGCCGAGGGCGCCACGGTGGCCCGGACCGCCGCGGAGGCGGTGGCCGCGAACCGGCTCGTGATCGCCTGCCTGCTCGACGACGCCTCCGTGAGCGAGGCCTTGGACGGGGCCGGTCTCGCCGGGCGGGATCTGGTGAACCTGACGACCGGCACCCCGGGCCAGGGCCGTGCCCGCGCCGCCTGGGCCGAGGCGCGCGGCGCCCGCTTCCTGGACGCCGGGATCATGGCCGTCCCGCCGATGATCGGCGCCCCGGACTCCGGCGGCTACGTCTTCTACAGCGGCTCCCCCGAGCTGTTCGAGGAACACCGCGACACCCTCGCCGTCCCGGCCGGCACCCACTATGTCGGGGCCGACCCGGGGTTCGCCGCGCTGCACGACGTGGCGCTGCTGAGCGCGATGAGCGGCATGTTCGCGGGCATCACCCACGCCTTCGCGCTGATCCGCCCGGAGGACATCGCACCGAAGGACTTCGCACCGCTGCTCGCGGACTGGCTGACCGCGATGGCCCCGGCCGTGCACCAGAGCGCCGACCAGCTCCAGAGCGGCGACTACACCCGGAACGTCGTCTCCAACCTCGCCATGCAGGCCGCGGGCAACACGACCCTGCTGCGCACGGCCGAGGAGCAGCGGGTCAGCCCGGAGCTGCTGACGCCGTACGTGGAACTGATGGGGCGCAGGCTCGCCCAGGGGCACGGGGAGGAGGACGGGACGGGGATGGTCGAGCTGCTGGACCTGCGAGGGCGCTAGGCGAGCCACTGCTCGTACGCGAGGTTCCCCACCAGGGCGAAGACGACCGTCAGCAGTACGACGCGGACGAAGCCGCTGCCCTGCTTGAGGGCCGTGTGGGCGCCGAGGGTGCCGCCCGCCAGGTTGAAGACGGCCATCAGGGCGGCCAGTTGCCACAGGACCGCGCCCTGCCAGGCGAAGGTGGCCAGCGCGCCCGCGTTGGTGCAGCAGTTGACGATCTTGGCGGTGGCGGAGGCCGTGACGAGGTCGAGATGGAGGACGGCGGTGAGCGCGAGGACCAGGAAGGTGCCGGTGCCGGGGCCGATGAGGCCGTCGTAGAAGCCGATGCCGAGGCCGGCGAGGCCGATCGCGGCGAGGATCTGCCGGCGGGTGGCCGGGCCGGTCGCGGGGGCCGTGCCGAAGGCGGGGCGCAGGATCACGAAGGCGGCGACCCCGAGCAGCACCACCATGATCACCGGCTTGAGGACCTCGGTGCTCATCCCGGCCGCGAAGAAGGCCCCCGCGGAGGATCCGGCGAGGGCGGCCAGTCCGATGCGGACGGCGGTGCCGACGTCCACCGGGGCCTTGCGGGCGTACGTCACGGCCGCGCCCGTGGTGCCGACGATGGCGACGGCCTTGTTGGTGCCCAGCGCGTGCGCGGCGGGCGTGTTCGCCGGCAGTCCGAGCAGCAGCACCGGCAGCAGCAGGAGGCCGCCCCCGCCGACCACGGCGTCGATCCAGCCGGCGGCGAGGGCCGCGACGCAGAGCAGGACGATCACGGTCAGCGATATGTCGGGCATGATCGCGACCCTATGCGAGGCCGGTGCGACACCGGTGCGACGTCCCTCACAGCCCGCCGTCGCCGCACTTCAGGAACCCTCACAGCCCGCCGTCGCCGCACCTCGGGAACCCTCACACCCACCGCCCCTCCCCGCTGAGGGCAGCGTTCCCCGCGGGAAACAGAGGTGATGCTGCCGGGTAACACCGGCACCGCACGCTCGAGTGCATGACCTCGAATGAGCGTGTGGTGGTGATCGGCACCGGCCTGGCGGGCGTACGGCTCGCCCGGCGGCTCGGTGAGCTCGGCACGCCCGCGCTGCTGATCGGCGAGGAGGAGCACCCGCCGTACAACCGGGTGCTGCTCGCCGAGGTGCTGGCCGGACGGTACAGCCCCGAGGTGATCGCCCTGCCGGCGCCGGCCCGGATGATGCGCGGCCGGGTCCTCGGTGTCGACCGCGGGCAGCGGACCGTGACGTGCGCGGACGGGGCGGTGATCGCATACGACCGGCTCGTCCTCGCGACCGGCTCCAACGCCGTACTGCCGCCGCTGCGCGGGCTGTTCACCGAGAATCACGAACTTCCCGAGGGCGTCCACGCGTTCCGGACCATGGACGACTGCCTGGGGCTGTCGAAGGCGGTCCGGCCGGGGGCGCGGGCCGTCGTGGTCGGCGGCGGTCTCCTCGGGGTCTCCGCGGCGCGGGCGCTCGCCCTGCGCGGCGCCCAGGTCGTGCTCGCCCAGCAGTCCGAGCGGCTGATGGAGCGCCAGCTCGACCCGGCCGCGTCGAAGCTCGTCAAGCGGCACCTGACCGACCTGGGCGTCGAGGTGCACACCGAGTGCCGCGTACGGGACGTGCGCTGCGTCGGCGGCGCGGTCCGCTCCGTGGAGATGGCCGACGGGTACGCGCTCGACGCCGACCTGGTGGTCGTCGCCTGCGGGGTCCACCCCCGGGTCGGTCTCGCGCAGGCCGCGGGACTCGAGGTCCGCAAGGGCGTCGTCGTCGACGACGAGCTGCGCACCTCCGACCCGTACATCCACGCGATCGGCGACTGCGCTCAGCACGACGGCGTCCTGTACGGCCTCGCCACTCCGGCGCTCGAACAGGCCGACGCGCTCGCACAGCTGCTCGCCGGTGACGCGGACGCCCGCTACACCGGCACACGCTCCCTGACCCGGCTCACGCTGAACGGGCACGACAGCCCCTTCGACCTCGCCGCGTTCGGGGAGACCGAGGCGCTGCCGGGCGACGACGTCGTCCAGCTCGCCGACGCCACCCGCGGCACCTACCGCAAGGTCGTCGTCCGCGACGACCGCCTGGTCGGCGGGGTCCTCGTCGGCGAACTCGGCACCGTCGGCGCGCTCGCCCGCGCCTGGGAGGGAGCAGAGCCGCTCCCCTCCGACGGCGGCCCGCTGCTCCACCTGCTCACCAACGATGGAGGCTCCTGATGACGGCCACCCCGGGGGCGACCCCCACGATCGTGCTCGTCGGCCACGGCATGGTCGGCCAGCGCTTCCTCGAAGCGCTCGCCGAACGCGGCCTGACCGCCACGCACCGCGTGGTCGTACTCTGCGAGGAGCCGCGCCCGGCCTACGACCGCGTCGCCCTCACCTCGTACTTCTCGGGGAAGACCCCCGAGGACCTGTCCATGACGGACATGGAGTTCATCAGCACGCACGGCATCGAGCTGTACGTCGGCGATCCCGCGCAGACCATCGACCGCGAGGCGAAGAAGGTCACCGCCAGGTCCGGTGAGGTCTTCGAGTACGACACCCTCGTCCTCGCCACCGGCTCCTACCCCTTCGTCCCGCCCGTCCCGGGCAAGGACGCCGAGGGCTGTTTCGTCTACCGCACGATCGAGGACCTGTTCGCGATCGAGGCGTACGCGAAGAGCAAGGCCCAAGTGGGTGCCGTGGTCGGCGGCGGTCTGCTCGGACTGGAGGCCGCGGGGGCGCTGAAGGGCCTCGGACTCACCTCCCACATCGTGGAGTTCGCGCCCCGGCTGATGCCCGTCCAGGTGGACGACGGCGGCGGCGCCGCGCTGCTGCGCACCATCGAGGAGATGGGCCTGAGCGTCCACACAGGCGTGGGCACGCAGGAGATCCTGGTCGACTCCGAGGGCGCCGTCACCGGCATGAAGCTCTCCGACGGCTCCGAACTCGCCGCCGACATGGTGGTCTTCTCCGCCGGTGTCCGCCCCCGCGACCAGCTGGCCCGCGACTGCGGTCTGACGGTCGGCGAGCGCGGCGGCATCACCGTCGACGAGCAGTGCCGTACGGTCTGCGACCCGCACGTCTTCGCGATCGGCGAGTGCGCGCTGGCCTCCGACGGCCGGGTGTACGGCCTGGTGGCGCCGGGCTACGAGCAGGCCGAGACGGCGGCGGCCACGATCGCCTCGGACGAGGCGTCCTTCACCGGCGCGGACCTCTCCACCAAGCTGAAGCTGCTCGGCGTGGACGTGGCGTCCTTCGGTGACGCGCACGGCACCGCCGAGGACTGCCTGGACGTCGTCTACTCCGACTCCCGCGCGGGCCTGTACAAAAAGCTGGTCATCGGCCGCGACGGCACGCTGCTCGGCGGCATCCTGGTCGGCGACGCGGAGGCGTACGGCACGCTGAGGGCCTTCACCGGCTCGGTCCCGCCGGTCGCCCCCGAGTCGCTCGTGCTGCCGGCCGGCGCCGGTGAGTCCGTCCAGCTCGGCCCCTCCGCCCTGCCGGACGACGCGATCGTCTGCTCCTGCCACAACGTCTCCAAGGGCGCGATCCGCGGCGCGGTCACCGACCACCAGTGCACGACCGTGCCCGAGGTGAAGAAGTGCACCAAGGCCGGTACCGGCTGCGGCTCCTGCGTCAAGGTCCTCGGTCAGCTCGTCAACGCCGAGCTGGAGGCGAGCGGCGTCGAGGTCGACAAGGGCCTGTGCGGCTGCTTCTCGCAGACCCGCGAGGAGCTGTACGAGATCGTCCTCGCCCTGCGCATCAACTTCTACCAGGATCTGCTGGACCGTCACGGCCGTGAGGGCGCCCGGGGCGGTGACGGCTGCGAGGTCTGCAAGCCGGCCGTCGGCTCGATCATCGCCTCCCTCGCCCCGGCGATCGGCGCGAGCGGCTACGTCCTGGACGGCGAGCAGGCGGCCCTGCAGGACACCAACGACCACTTCCTGGCCAACCTGCAGAAGAACGGCTCGTACTCGGTCGTGCCGCGGATCCCCGGCGGCGAGATCGCCCCGGAGAAGCTGATCGTGATCGGCGAGATCGCCCGGGACTTCGGCCTCTACACGAAGATCACCGGCGGCCAGCGGATCGACATGTTCGGCGCCCGCGTCGAGCAGCTGCCGCTGATCTGGGCCCGGCTGGTGGACGCCGGCTTCGAGTCCGGCCACGCCTACGGCAAGTCCCTGCGCACGGTGAAGTCCTGCGTCGGCCAGACCTGGTGCCGCTACGGCGTCCAGGACTCCGTCCGGATGGCGATCGACCTGGAGCTGCGCTACCGGGGCCTGCGTTCCCCGCACAAGCTGAAGTCGGCCGTCTCCGGCTGCCAGCGCGAGTGCGCCGAAGCCCAGTCGAAGGACTTCGGCGTGATCGCCACCGCCAACGGCTGGAACCTCTACGTCGGCGGCAACGGCGGCGCCACGCCCCGCCACGCGGACCTGCTCGCGCAGGACCTGTCGGACGCCGAACTGGTCCGCCTGATCGACCGGTTCCTGATGTTCTACATCCGCACGGCCGACCGCCTGGAGCGGACCTCGACCTGGCTGGAGCGGATCCCGGGCGGCCTGGACCACGTGAGGGACGTGGTGGTGCACGACTCGCTCGGCATCTGCGACGAGCTGGAGCAGCTGATGCAGGCGCACGTCGCGCACTACCGCGACGAGTGGTCCGAGACCATCAACGACCCCGAGAAGCTCGCCCGGTTCGTGTCCTTCGTGAACGCGCCGGACACCCCGGACCCCGTCGTCGCCTTCGTGCCCGAGCGCGACCAGATGAAGCCCGACCTGCCGCTGCTGGCCATCGGCATGCGACCCGCCGCTGACGTACTGGAAGGAAGCGCCCAGCGATGACCCTGGCACTCGAGACCACCGACCTCAAGATCGAAATCGCCCTGGACGACGACTGGTTCACGGTCTGCGACCTGAGCACGCTGTTCCCGGGCCGCGGGGTGGCCGCACTGCTGCCGGACGGCCGGCAGGCCGCGATCTTCCGCGACCGCTCCGGCGACCTGTTCGCCATCGACAACCGCGACCCCTTCACCGGCGCCGCAGTCCTCTCCCGGGGCCTCACGGGCACCCACCAGGGCCGCCCCTTCGTCGCCTCGCCCCTGCTGAAGCAGCGCTTCGACCTGGCGTCGGGGCAGTGCCTGGACGACGAGGCGGTACAGGTGGCGACGTACAAGGTGCGCACCGCGTAGGAACGCGAACGCCCGGCTCGGAACGCCCCTCCCCGGAGGGGTGTTTCCGTTTGCCGCCTGGCAGGCTGGGGCCATGGTTGCGCAGCCGAACGACAGGCCCGGCCTCTCCTGGCTCGGCCCCCCGATCGACGCCCGCCCGCTGTTCGAGCCGGAACTGGAAGCGCTGCTGGGGCTGTTGCGGGGCCTGCGGCCCGGGCAGTGGAGCGAGACGGCCGTGCCGGGCTGGACCGTGCACGACGTCGCCGCACACGTCCTCGGGGATTACTGCGCCCGCCTCGGCCGCAGGGAGCTCGGCGCCTTCGCGCCGGGCGAGACGCTGGAGGCGTTCATCCACCGCGCCAACCAGGAGTGGGTCGACCGCCACCGGGACACGGACCCGGCCTCGCTCGTCGACGCCCTGGAAGAGGCCGGCACCGAACTGGCCCGCCGCTTCGCGCGCGCCGACCCGGACGCGCCGTCCCTGGGCGTGTCCTGGGCCGGGGTGGACCCGGCGCCCATGTGGCTGGACTGCGCACGGGAGTTCACCGAGTACTGGACCCACCGCCAGCAGATCCGGCACGCGGCCGGGCTGGGCACCGACACCGAGCCGCGCGCCCTGTCCATGGTCCTGGACACGTTCATGCGGGCCCTGCCCCACACCCTGCGGGACACCGCCGCCCCGGCCGGCACACGGGTGGCGCTGACGGTCACCGGCCCCGGCGGGGGCACCTGGACCGTGACCGCCGGGCCGGAGGGCTGGTCCCTGGCGCAGGACCCCGGCGGCCGGCCGGCGGCCGGTGTGGAGCTGGACACGGAGACCGCCTGGCGGCTGTGCACGCGGGGTGTCCAGCCGGCCGACGCCCTCGCGAGGGCCCGGATCGAGGGGGACCGGCGGCTCGCAGGGGCCGTGTGCCGGATCGTGTCGATCGTCTACTGATCAACTGCCTTGCCGTGCTGTCGAGTTGCTGTCGAGTTCGCAGACTCGGCTGCCGCGCCGGGGGTACTTCGCGTTTCATCGAGTCACACCCCCACCTTCCTTCCACGGAGGCCCCCACCATGACTCGGAACCACCCCCGGCCGTCCCGGCGGACCGTCCTCGGCGGGACCGTCGCCGCGCTCGCGGTGGCCGCCGGCACCGGCACGGCACAGGCCGCTCCCGGGACCCGCTGGCCGACCGAGTTCCCGCTGCCCGACGGCTGGCTCCCTGAGGGGATCACCATAGGCGGCAGGCCGTACGCGTACATGGGCTCACGCGCCGACGGCGCGATCTACCGCACCGACCTGCGCACCGGCAAGGGCGGTGTCCTGCACGAGGGCGCCGCCGGTCTCGCGTCCATCGGCCTGAAGCTGGACGGGGACGGCCTGCTGTACGTGGCCGGCGGCGCCTCAGGCACCGCGAGGATCGTCGACTCGCGCACCGGCGAGCTGCTCACCACGTATCGACTCACCCGGGACGCGGCCCCGTTCATCAACGACGTCGTCCTGCACGAGGACCGCGCCTGGTTCACCGACTCCCGTGCCGCGGTCCTCCACGGCGTCCCGCGCGGCCGGCGGGGCCGGGTCCGCGCCCTGCCGCTGACCGGTGAGTGGGTGCAGGCGCCCGCCGGGACCAACAGCGCCAACGGCCTGGTCGCCACGCCGGACGGCCGCGGCCTGATCGTCGTCAACGCGGGTCAGCTGTACCGCGTGGACCTCAGGACCGGGCACGCCGCCAAGGTCACGTTGCGGGGCGCGGCGGACGTGGCGGGCGGCGACGGCCTGGTCCGGCTCGGCCGCACCCTGTACGTCGTCCAGAACCGACTCAACAAGATCACCGTCTGGGACCTCGACAGGAAGGTCACCACCGCAACCCTGACCAGGACGATCACCGACCCCCGCTTCGACGTCCCCACCACCGCCGCCCGCCACGGCGACCGCCTCTACCTGGTCAACGCCCGCTTCACCAGCCCGCAAGTGCCTCAGACGACGTTCAACGCGGTGGCCGTGGCCCTGTGAGCGTCATGTCTTCAGGGCGTCGTACGTCACTCCGGTCAGCTCCTCGGATGCCGCCCACAGCCGCTGCCCCGCCACGTCGTTGAGGGTCCAGGGCGCCCGCCAGGACGGTGCGGGCGCCCCGCGCCACATGGCGAGGTGCGGGCCGGTGAAGGAGTCGGGCCGTACGCCGGGTTCTGTCGCGGCGTACAGGACCGGCAGCGCGCCCGCCTCGGCCGGCTGCGCGACGACCCGGTTGGCGATCCGCACGAGCCGCTCGGCGGCCGGGCGCCCCTCGGCGAGCGGCCCGGTGGTCTGGAGGTTGGTGGCCGCGTACCCGGGGTGGGCGGCGGCCGCCACCAGGTCCGTGCCGTGTGCCGCCGCCCGGCGCGCCAGCTCGTGCGTGAACAGCAGGTTGGCCGTCTTGGAACGGGCGTAGGCGATCCAGCGCCGGTAGCGCCGCTCGCTGTTGAGGTCGTCGATGTCGATGTTGGCGAGGGCGTGCATCCCGCTGGAGACGACCACGACCCGGGCCTCCGGCGCCGCCAGCAGCGCGGGCAGCAGCAGGCCGGTGAGCGCGAAGTGCCCCAGGTGGTTGACGCCGAACTGCGTCTCGAACCCGTCCACCGTCGTCCCGTACGGCAGCGCCATCACCCCGGCGTTGTCGACGAGCACGTCCAGCCGCTCGTAGGGGAATCCGGCCGCGAACTCCCGTACGGAGGCCAGGTCTCCGAGGTCGAGCCGGCCCAGCTCGACCCGGGCCTCGGGCAGTTCCGCACGGAGCCGGTCCACGGCCGCCTCGCCCCGGGCCCCGCTGCGGCACGCGAGCACCACCCGCGCGCCCTTGCGGGCCAGTTCACGTGCCGTGACGTATCCGATCCCGCTGTTGGCGCCGGTGACGACGGCGACGCGGCCGCTCTGGTCCGGGATGTCCTGTGTGGTCCAGCCTGGCATGGCAGGCTCCCTCCGTCGGTGGCGCGATCCAGCCTAAGAGGAGCCGCGCAGCCGACGGCGTGAGGGCCCGGGCCGCCACCGGGCCCTCCGGGCCGCCGTCAGCCCACCGGGCTCGACCGCCGGTCGTCCGGGAGGGGCCGGGTGTCGAGGTAGAACCACTCGGCGTCGGCGGTGGGCCGGGGAGAGGGTTTCGCCGCCGGTTCGCGCCATGCTTCCTCGGCCATGGCCGTGACGGGCCGCTTGGGAAGCGGTGCCGGGGCCTGCCCCGCGGGCGCCTCGGCCCGGTCACCGGCCGGCTTCGCCTCCCCCGGCATCAGCAGTTCCACCCGCAGCCCCAGCCCGCGCTGCTGGGCGGTGAACTCCTCGACCTGGTTGCGGCAGGCGTGGTCCACGTGGGTCACGCCCGTCAGGTCGAGCCGGATCCTCGGCTTCCCGGACGCGGCGGCGGCCTCCAGCGCCTCGATCACCTGCGGCAGCCGCAGGAACGTCGCGTTGCCGGCCATGACGACCTTCGCCGTGTCGTCCTCGACGTGTTGGCGGATCGCGGTCCGGGACATCCGCAGCGCGGCCAGCACGATGCCCGCGGCGAGGCCGATCAGCACGCCCTCCAGCAGCGCGGTCACCACGATGACCAGCGTGGTCAGCGTCATCACCGCGAACTCGCCCTTGTCCTGCCGCCACATCTTCGGGAACTCGGCGGGCCCGAACAGCTTCCAGCCACTGTGCACGAGGACACCGGCGAGCACCGAGATCGGGATCAGCGCGAGCACCTGCGGCAGCAGCAGCGCGAAGGCGAGCAGCCACAGGCCGTGCAGGGTGCGGGAGAGCCGGGTCTTGGCCCCGGCCTGGACGTTGGCCGAACTGCGGGCCACGACCGCGGTGATCGGGAGCGCGCCGAGGATGCCCGCGACGGTGTTCCCGGCGCCCTGGGCGATCAGCTCGGTGTTGTAGCGGGTGCGCGGGCCGCTGTGCATACGGTCCACCGCGGCGGCTGTGAAGAGGCTCTCGGCGGACGCGATGACCGTGAAGGTGAGGATGGCGGTGATGATCGCCCCGTCCGCGAGCCCGGCGAACTGCTCCGGCCCGGGCAGCGCCACGGACGCCAGCAGATTGCCCACCTGGAGCGTCTTCACGTCCACGCCGGGCAGCGCGGCGACCACGATGCCGATGCCCACGGCGACCAGCGCCGCCGGGATCTTCCCGGCCGGGCCCGGCACCTTCTTCCACACGAAGCTGAGCACGATCGTGACGACACCCAGCAGGGTGGCGGTCATCGCCTGCGGGTCGGTCACGACGCCGGCCAGCAGGCCGGGGAGGCCCGCCATGTTCTCGATCGCTGTGCCGGGGGCCTTGGCGTCGGCCATCGGATAGGCCTGGCTGAACATCAGCGGCACGCCGATGCCGGCCAGCATGCCCTGGACGACGG
The DNA here is from genome assembly GCF_004803895.1 of Streptomyces hawaiiensis. Taxonomy (NCBI): domain Bacteria; kingdom Bacillati; phylum Actinomycetota; class Actinomycetes; order Kitasatosporales; family Streptomycetaceae; genus Streptomyces; species Streptomyces hawaiiensis. The sequence continues at coordinate 2,875,998 of NZ_CP021978.1, forward strand.
CGACGGAGATGGCCTGGAACATCCGGCCGAGCCGCACCAGTCCCAGGATGATCTGGAGGAGGCCGGCGAACAGCACGATCACGCCGAGCATGGCCACGCCGACCTCGGCGACGGTCTCCGCGACGAGCGCGGCGAGTCCTGCGGCCGGCCCGCTGACCTGGAGCGTACTGCCGCGGGCCGCGCCGACGACCAGACCGCCGATCACTCCTGAGATGATCCCCAGCTCGGCCGGCACACCGGAGGCGACGGCGACACCGATGCACAGCGGCAGGGCGACGAGGAAGACGACGAGCGAGGCGGTGATGTCGGTGACGAGGTCGGCCTTGGTCCGCGCTGTGCCGCCCTCGCCCTTCGCGCCACCCGTCACATGGCTGATCAGCCCACCCAGCACACCGCCCACGGCACCTCCGGCCGAGCCGCCCGCGGGTTCACCGGCCGGGCTGTCCGGCCGCCGGCTCGCGCCCCCTGCCGGGTCCCCCACCAGGCCGCCCCCGGGGCCACCCGACCGGCTGCCCGTGAAACCGCCCGCCCGACCGTCCGCCTGACGGTCGGACCGCCGACTCGCAGTGCCCCCCGACGGGCCCCCGACGGGACCACCCGACCGACCCCCCGTCAACCCGCCCGCCGGGCCGTCCGGCCCCCAGCCCTCGGCACCTCCCGACGGACCACGCACCGGCCCGCCCCCCTGCCAGTCCCCCGAGCCCCGCCAGGAGTCGCCGGCCCCGCAGTTCGCCGCGCCCTCCGCGGCACCGCCCGTCCGCCGCTGCGCGGTGTCCCCGTCGGAACCAGCGGCCCCCCAACCCGCCGCGCCCTCCCCGCGACCGCCCGGCCCCCATTCCCCCCAGCCCCCCTCGAAGCCACCCGCTCCCCGGTCCCCCGGGCCTTCGGAGGAACCGCCCGGCCCCCATTCCCCCGAGCCCCCTGCGAAGCCGCCCGGCTCCCAGCCCCCCGGGGAACCGCCGGACCCCCAGCCCGCAGCACCTCCCTCGGAACCAGCCGCTCCCCAGTCCTCCGCCGCGTCTCCCGTCGGACCGGTCGGCCGGCCACCCGGCGTGGCGCCGCCGCGTGCCCGCCCCCGCGCATGCGCCCCGCTCACGCGGCATGCACCCGGAACGCGCCGTCGTCGCCGAGTTCGTGGACAAAGCCCGTGTCGATCTCGTAGTACCAGCCGTGCAGCCGCAGCCGGCCCGCGTCGAGCCGCCGGCGCACCACCGGGTAACTCCGCAGGGCGGTCAGCTGGTTGACGACGTTGCCCTGGGAGACTTCCGGCAGGGACGGGTCGTCCGGCGCGGACTCCAGGACGGGGGCCAGTTCGGGGCGGGCGATGTGGAGCCAGGCGTCCACGCCGGGCAGGGCGGACAGGTCGTCGCCGGACTTCAGCGCGCCCATCGCGCCGCAGTGTGAGTGACCGCACACCACGATGTCCTGAACCCCGAGCACTTCCAGTGCGTACTCGATGGTGGCCGCCTCCCCGGAGGCCCCGGGCCGTCCGTGGGGCGGCACGATATTGCCCGCGTTGCGCAGCTCGAATATCTCCCCGGGCCGTGCGCCCGTGATGAGTGCGGGTATGACCCGGGAGTCCGAGCAGGTAATGAACAGCACCTCCGGATATTGCCCTTCGGCCAGTTTCCGGAATTCGCTGCTGTCGAAATCGGCGCGCGCCCTGAACGTGCGGGCACGGTTCAGCAATGCTTTCAAGGATGCCTCCTGAGCTGCGATTTCCCTCTATGGGCCCCCACCGTAGACGGACGACTTACAGAGGAAGGTTAAGCAAACTCCAGAACCCGGACAGGAATTGAACATTCTTTGTCCGGATACCCAGACGGTCGGTCATCTTGTAGCGTGTGAAGTCCCGGGCGGGCAATGCGAATTCACGCTGCCCGGATTCATGCCGGCTTCACGGAGAGACGGGACGTATGGGCCTACGAGTGCTGCTCATCGAGGACGACGAGACGATCGCCGAGCCGCTCACCGAAGGGCTCGGACACTTCGGGCTGACGGTGGACCACGTGGCCACTGGGGCGGAGGGGCTGAGAGGCCCGTACAACGACGTCGTCCTGCTCGACCTGGGACTGCCGGACATGGACGGCATCGACGTCTGCCGCGGTATCCGGCAGGTCTCGGACGTGCCCATCGTCATCCTCAGCGCCCGCGGCGAGGAGGCCGACCGTGTGCTGGGCCTGGAGCTGGGCGCCGACGACTACCTGGCGAAACCCTTCAGCGTGCGGGAGCTGGTGGCCCGGGTCCGGGCGGTGACCCGCCGCACGCAACGCACCCGGCAGACCTTCCCCGAGCCCCCGGGCACACCGGGCACGCCCGCCGCACCCGGCACCCCCGAGCCGCTGCCGCCCTACGAACCGGCCCCCTCCCCCACGTACGAGCCGGCCCCGGCCCTCGCCTACGACCCCCCTGCCCCACCGTCGTACGACCCGGCCCCCGGCCCCCCGCACGACCCGGGCCCGCTCGTGGTGGACCGCCGTACCCGCCAGGTCTGGGTCGGTGACTCCCCCGTGCCGCTCACCCCCAAGGAGTTCGACCTGCTGGCGCTCCTCAGCGAGGACCCGGGCGCGGTCTACTCGCGCCAGCAGATCCTCGACCGCGTCTGGGATCCGCACTACGACGGCCCGACCAAGACGCTGGACGTCCATGTGGCCGCGCTGCGCCGCAAGCTGGGGCACCCGGCGTGGATCAGGACACTGCGGGGCGTCGGTTTCCGGCTGGCGGTGCACACCGGGCCGAACGCCCCGCAGGTGGCCTCTCCATGACCCGACGGCTGTTGATCGGTTACCTCAGCCTCGCCGCGCTGGTGCTGCTCTGCCTGGAGATCCCGCTGGGCTTCGTCTACTCGCGCGGGGAGCGGGAGCAGGTGGTCAACGCGGCGAAGGACGAGGCCGAGTCGGTCTCCGCGTACGCCGCGCTGTCCCTCGCGGCGGGGCGGGCCGAACGGGACCTGCCCGCGCGGGTGGCGCACTGCGCCAAGCGCATCGGCGGCAAGGTGGTGATCGTCGGCGCCTCGGGCGCGCCGCTCGCCACCTCGCACCCCATGGACCCCTCGGTGTCCGGCGCCCTGGCCGACCGGCCGGGCATCGCGGCCGCGCTGCGGGGCACCTCCACGGTGGATGTGCGGACCTCCACGATCGGCGGGGTCGAGTACCTGTCGGTGGCCGCGCCGGTCGGTCACGAGGCGCAGCCGGTGGGCGCCGTGTGGCTGACGGTGCCCACGCGAACGGTGCACGAGCGGGTCCACCACGTGTGGCTGCTGCTCGCCCTGGGCGGGCTGGCCGTGCTGACGGCGGTGGCCGTGGTCGGCTTCGCCTTCGCCCGCTGGGCCGGCCGCCCCATCCGCGAACTGGAGCGGGCGACGCACGAGTTGGCGGAGGGCGGCGGCCGGTTCACCCCGGTGACGATCACCAAGGGCCCGCCGGAAGTGCGCAGTCTGGCCGCCGCGTTCAACCGCACCGCGGCCCGTCTCGCCCATCTGCTCGCCTCCCAGCGGGCGTTCGCCGGCGAGGCCTCGCATCAGCTGAAGACCCCGCTCGCGGCGCTGCGGCTGCGCCTGGAGAACCTGGAGCCGCACGTCGCCACCCGGGCCCAGGGCAGCCTCACCGCCGCCGTCACGGAGACGGACCGGCTCGCCCGGATGGTCGAGCACCTGCTGGCGATGGCCCGGCTCGAGGAGCACGCGGCGATCCCCGCCACCGTCGACCTGGGCGCGGTCTGCGCGGAACGGCACCGCACCTGGCAGCCGCTGTTCGCCCGGGAGGACGTCTCGCTCGTGCTCTTCGCGGGCGGCGTCGGCCCGGTGCTCGCGGTGCCCGGAGCCCTCGAGCAGATCATGGACAACCTGCTGTCCAACGCCCTGCGGGCGTCCCCGCCCGGCAGCACCGTCACGATCGAGCTGCGGACGCCGGCCCCGCCCCGCCGCGCCCTGCGCGACAGCCGTCCCCGCTGGGTCGACCTGCACGTCACCGACGAGGGCCCCGGCATGACGGAGGAGCAGCGGGCCCGCGCCTTCGACCGTTTCTGGCGCGCCCCGGGCGCTCCCAAGGGCGGCTCGGGGCTCGGCCTCGCCCTGGTGCAGCGTCTCGCCCACGCCGGCGGCGGCGAGGCGACCCTGCACACGGCGGCGACGGGCGGCCTGGACGTGGTGATCCGGCTGCCGTCCGTACGGCCACCGGCCGCGGGACCCGGACCGGGCACGGACCGGCCGAGGGGCGGCCGGAGACGGGAGGCCCCGGCGCTGCCGGCGTAGGGGGTGTCCGCCGTAGGACAGGCGGCACACAGCATGCCGTCCCACGGCCACGAGTTGTCCATGCCCCGTCAACCCTGTCCGCCTAGCGTCCCTCCCGCCTCCCCCCGCGCACAACCCTGCCGTCGACCGGCGGCAGGGCGGTACGGCACCTCTTGGAGTGAGAGTGGAACGTCGTAGCCTCCTGCGTGCGGCCGTCCTCGGCGGCACCTCGGCCGCCCTGGGCGGAACCCTGTGGCGCGGCGCCGCGTACGCGGCCCCCGCCCAGCCCGGCACCGGACCCTACGGGCCGCTGGGCGCCCCGGACACCAACGGCATCAGACTCCCCGGCGGCTTCACCAGCCGGGTGATCGCCCGGTCGGGCCAGCGGGTGGGAACCACGTCGTACACCTGGCACAACGCCCCGGACGGCGGCGCCTGTTACGCCGACGGCACGGGCTGGATCTATGTCTCCAACTCCGAAATCAATCCGTCGGGCGGCGCGAGCGCGGTGAGGTTCTCCTCGACCGGCGCGATCACCGGCGCGTACCGCATCCTGTCCAATACCCGCCAGAACTGCGCCGGCGGCAAGACGCCGTGGAACACCTGGCTGTCCTGCGAGGAGGTGGACCGGGGTTACGTCTACGAGACCGACCCCTGGGGCGCGAAGGCGGCGGTGCGCCGCGACGCCATGGGCCGCTTCAAGCACGAGGCGGCGGCCGCCGATCCCGTCCGCCGGGTCGTCTACCTGACCGAGGACGTCACCGACGGCTGCTTCTACCGCTTCCGCCCGACGACCTGGGGCGACCTCTCCTCCGGCACGCTGGAGGTCCTGGTCGCGGGCAGCGGCACGAGCGGCCCGGTCACCTGGTCCCGGGTCCCCGACCCCACCGGCGCGACGGCCACCCGCAACCAGGTGTCCGGCGCCAAGCGCTTCAACGGCGGCGAGGGCTGCTACTACGCGAACGACACCTGCTGGTTCACCACCAAGGGCGACAACCGCGTCTGGCAGTACAACGCCGCCGCCCAGACCGTCGAACTCGCCTACGACGACTCCCTGGTGACCAGCGGCACGGCCCCGCTGACCGGCGTCGACAACGTCACCGGCTCCGCCTCCGGCGACCTCTTCGTCGCCGAGGACGGCGGCAGCATGGAGATCTGCGTCATCACCCCGGCCGACGTGGTCGCCCCGTTCCTCCGCGTCGACGGCCAGTCCGGCTCGGAGATCACGGGCCCGGCCTTCTCCCCGGACGGCACCCGCCTCTACTTCTCCAGCCAGCGAGGCACCAGCGGCGGCTCCTCGGGCGGCATCACGTACGAGGTGACGGGCCCGTTCCGGGCGTAGCCGCCCGACCCGGTTTCACATAACCATCACAGATCGGTCACACCTCCCCCGCGCAGGGCCGCGCGGTCCTACGGTCATCCCCTCACGTACCGCCCCCGGGGGGATGACCATGACCAATCCGTACACCGGCCCGTACCCTGCTCCGCCCGCACCGCAGCCCGGCAGACCGGCGCCCCGCTGGGCCCGGAAGCGCTACGTGCTGCCCGCGCTCGGGCTGGCCCTGTTCCTCGGCATCGGTATGGGCGCGAGCGGCGGGGAGACCGGGAGCGACGCCAAGCGGGCGTCCGCCGAGCCGCGGCCGACCGTCACGGTCACCGCGACGGCCACCGCGACACCGCCCGCGCCGGAGCCGGAGCCCGCTCCCACCGTCACCGCCACGAAGACCGTCAGGGCCACCACCACGGTCACCGCACAGCCGGCGGCGGGCGGCGGCTCCGACGGCAACGGCTCGGGGGGCGGCGGCTCCGACGACAACGGCTCGGGCGGCGGCGGGGACGTGTACTACGCCAACTGCGACGCCGTCCGGGCCGCCGGTGCCGCCCCCATCCGCCGGGGTGAGCCGGGGTACGCCTCCCACCTGGACCGGGACAACGACGGGGTCGCCTGCGACACCTGAAGCCCGACATGCCGGTGACCATCGGCGCGTCCGGCCGTTCCACCGTTCGGGCAGCTCGTCCCGGGCTGCCCGGCCGACGGAAGGAACTCCACCGTGGACACGAGCGTGCCCGCCACCGACGTACAACGCGTGCTGCCGCGTGACGAGTGGGTCAAGACGCTGCCCCAGACCATCGTCGCGTCGTGCGTGCTGCTCCTCGACGCCGAGGACCGGATGCTGCTGCTGCGCTACGCGGACGGCCAGCCCGCTGCGGGGCTCTGGGGACTGCCGGGCGGCATGCTCGACCACGGCGAGGACCCCGTCGGCGCCGCGCGCCGGGAGCTGCACGAGGAGACCGGCATCTGCCTCGCAGGGGACCTGCGGTTCATCGGGTACGACCACCGGGCCGATGTGCTGGGCACGGGCCCGGTGATCGACTTCTACTTCCACGGCGGCCGGCTCCCGGCCGGGCAGCCCGTCCGGCCCAGTTCGGAACACGACCGCCACGGCCTCTTCGCCCTCGCGGACCTGGGATCCACCCCGTTGACGACCCGCGTGCCCACCCTCACCGCGCTGCTGACGGCGGCCCGGACCGGCACCGTCGTATGCCTGCGGGACGGTCTGCCGCAGTGACCGTCGCCAGGCCCTGAACGCACATGCGCGAAAGCGGGGCGGCACCTCCGCACAAGGTGCCGCCCCGCTCTTCTTCGTGCTCCGGAGCCGCCGCGATCGGTGAGGGTCGGGGACCGTCGGCGGCTCCGGGTTCTGTGGGCCCTGGCTAGCGGTGGTCGCTGCCCTGGGACTGGACCGCCGCCCGGCCGGCCTCCAGGCGGGCCACCGGGATGCGGAACGGGGAGCAGGAGACGTAGTCGAGTCCGACCTCGTGGAAGAAGTGGACCGACTCCGGGTCGCCGCCGTGCTCGCCGCAGACGCCGAGCTTGAGGTCGGGGCGGGTCTCGCGGCCGGCCTTGGCGGCCAGTTTCACCAGGGAGCCGACGCCGTCCTTGTCGATCGTCTCGAACGGGGAGACACCGAAGATGCCCTTCTCCAGGTACGCCGTGAAGAACGAGGCCTCCACGTCGTCGCGGGAGAAGCCCCACACCGTCTGGGTCAGGTCGTTCGTGCCGAAGGAGAAGAACTCGGCGGCCTCGGCGATCTGACCGGCGGTCAGGGCGGCGCGCGGCAGCTCGATCATCGTGCCGATGGACAGCTTCAGCTGCGCGCCCGAGGCCGCCTCGACCTCGGCGATGACCTGGTCGGCCTCCTCGCGCACGATCTCCAGCTCCTGGACCGTGCCGACGAGCGGAATCATGATCTCGGCGCGCGGGTCGCCCTTGGCGGCCTTGCGCTCGGCCGCGGCCTCGGCGATGGCCCGGACCTGCATGGTGAACAGGCCGGGGATGACCAGGCCGAGGCGCACCCCGCGCAGACCGAGCATCGGGTTCTGCTCGTGCAGGCGGTGGACGGCCTGGAGGAGGCGCAGTTCGTTCTCGTGCGGCTCCTGGCGGGACTCGGCGAGGGCCACACGGACGGACAGCTCGGTGATGTCCGGGAGGAACTCGTGCAGCGGCGGGTCCAGGAGGCGGACGGTGACCGGGAGGCCGTCCATCGACTCGAAGAGCTGCACGAAGTCCTGCTTCTGGAGCGGCAGCAGCTCCTTGAGGGACTCCTCGCGCTCGGCCTGCGTGTCGGCCAGGATCAGCCGCTCCACCAGCTCGCGCCGGTCGCCGAGGAACATGTGCTCGGTGCGGCACAGGCCGATGCCCTGGGCGCCGAAGCGGCGGGCGCGCAGCGCGTCCTCGGCGTTGTCGGCGTTGGCGCGCACCCGCAGGCGGCGCTTGCGGTCGGCGAAGGCCATCATGCGGTGCACGGCCTCGACCAGCTCGTCGGCGTCGTCGGCGCCCGGGTGCATGCGGCCCTCGAAGTACTCCACGACCGGGGAGGGGACGACCGGTACCTCACCGAGGTAGACCTTGCCGGAGGAGCCGTCGATGGAGACGACGTCGCCCTCCTCGACGACGTGCCCGCCCGGCACGGTCATCCGGCGGCGCTTGGTGTCGACCTCCAGCTCCTCGGCGCCGCAGACACAGGTCTTGCCCATGCCGCGCGCGACCACGGCCGCGTGGGAGGTCTTGCCGCCGCGGGAGGTCAGGATGCCCTCGGCGGCGATCATGCCGTCCAGGTCGTCGGGGTTGGTCTCGCGGCGGATCAGGATGACCTTCTCGCCCGAGCGGGACCACTTGACGGCCGTGTAGGAGTCGAAGACGGCCTTGCCGACGGCCGCGCCGGGCGAGGCGGCGATGCCCCGGCCGACCTTCTCGACCTTCGCGTCCTCGTCGAAGCGCGGGAACATCAGCTGCGCGAGCTGGGCGCCGTTGACGCGGGTGAGCGCCTCGGCCTCGTCGATCAGGCCCTGGTCCACCAGCTGGGTCGCGATGCGGAAGGCCGCGCCCGCGGTGCGCTTGCCGACGCGGGTCTGGAGCATCCACAGCACACCGCGCTCGATGGTGAACTCGATGTCGCAGAGATCTTTGTAGTGGTTCTCCAGCGTCTGCATGATCTGCATCAGCTGGTCGTACGACTTCTTGTCGATCTGCTCCAGCTCCGCGAGCGGCACGGTGTTGCGGATGCCCGCGACCACGTCCTCGCCCTGGGCGTTCTGCAGGTAGTCGCCGTAGACGCCCTGGTGGCCGGAGGCGGGGTCGCGGGTGAACGCGACGCCGGTGCCGGAGTCGGGGCCGAGGTTGCCGAAGACCATGGAGCAGACGTTGACGGCCGTGCCCAGGTCGTGCGGGATGCGCTCCTGGCGGCGGTAGAGCTTGGCCCGGTCGGTGTTCCAGGAGTCGAAGACCGCGTGGATGGCGAGGTCCATCTGCTCGCGCGGGTCCTGCGGGAAGTCCCGGCCGGCCTCGGTCTTGACGATCTTCTTGAACTTGGTGACGAGCTTCTTGAGGTCGGCGGCCTCCAGCTCGGTGTCGACCGTGACCTTCTTGGCCGTCTTCGCCGCCTCCAGCGCGTCCTCGAACAGCTCGCCGTCGACGCCCAGGACGGTCTTGCCGAACATCTGGATGAGGCGGCGGTAGGAGTCCCAGGCGAACCGGTCGTCGCCGGCCTGCTTGGCCAGGCCCTGCACCGACTTGTCGGAGAGGCCGATGTTGAGGACGGTGTCCATCATGCCGGGCATGGAGAATTTGGCGCCCGAGCGCACCGACACCAGCAGCGGGTCGTCGGCCTGGCCGAGCTTCTTGCCCATGCGGGCCTGAAGCGCGTCGAGGTGCGCACTCACCTCGTCACGCAGTGCCGCCGGCTCCTCGCCGCTGTCCAGGTAGGTCTTGCAGGCCTCGGTGGTGATCGTGAAGCCGGGAGGGACCGGAAGACCGAGGTTCGTCATCTCGGCGAGGTTCGCGCCCTTGCCACCGAGGAGGTCCTTGAGGTCCTTGTTGCCCTCGGTGAAGTCGTAGACGAACTTCACGCCCTCAACGCTCGCGGCCTGCTCGGCTACCGGGAGATCTTTGTTTTCCGACACGGGTCTCGACTCCTCGAGGACGCGGTGGCTGCCCTGACGGCCAGGAACATACCCAGATCAAAGGCGTCTGGGTACGTCCACTCGCGCGTCATACGCCTGTAACCACTCGTCCGCCAGCGGATCGAAAGTCAAGGCTCGGCAAGCGATCACAGGCTCGTGTTTTCACTTCTTGAACACAAGAACCTTCTCAGACCCTCCTGAGCGCTCATGTGAGCAGTGATTCCGCCCATTTGATTTCGCTCGATGAACGATCAAAGGGTGGCACTCAGTGCCACCCTTTGGAGAAGTGCAGTCGCCCAAGATCCGCTCATCTGAGCGCAACCCTCATCAGGGGTGGCGAGAATCACGCTGCCACAGCCGCCGGGATTTCACCATGCGGACGCGTCCCGGGACCGAAACGCGGCCGTCACACCCCGAGCGCGCGCAACCGCTCCTCGACCCGCTCGGGCGCGTAGAGATGCTCCACGACCATCGCACCGGCCCCGACCAGCGCGGCCCGCTCACCCAGCCGCGCGGTCACCACGTCCAGGTGGGCGGTGGAGCGGGGCAGAGCCCGCTGATAGAGCAGTTCGCGTACGCCCGTCAGGAAGGGAGTTCCGGCCAGATCCCCGGCGATCATCAGGACGCCGGGGTTGAGCAGGGTCACGACGGTCGCGAGGACGTCCCCGACCCGGCGCCCGGCCTCCCGGGCGAGCCCGACCGCCTCGGGGTGCCCGGACGCCAGCAGGTCCCGTACGTCCGAGCCGGAGGCCGCCGGCACCCCGGCCTCCGCCAGCCGCCGTGCCACCGCGCCGCCGCTCGCGACGGCGGCCAGACAGCCGTACGCACCGCACCGGCACAGCGCCTCGGCGCCCTCCGGCACCCGGATGTGCCCGATGTCGCCGGCGCCGCCGTCGACGCCCCGGAACACCGAGCCGTCCACCACGACCCCGGCGCCGATGCCGGTGGAGACCTTGACCAGCACGAAGGCGGAGCAGTCGGGGTGGCCGGCGCGCTGTTCGCCGTACGCCATGAGGTTGGCGTCGTTGTCCACCAGCACCGGCACCCCGGCGGCGCCCGCGTGCTCGGTGAGCGCCCGGGCCAGCCGGCCCCTTATGTCGTAGCCGTCCCAGCCGGGCATGATCGGCGGCTGGACGACGCGGCCCGTCTCGGTGTCGACCGGGCCGGGCACCGCGAGGCCGACCCCGCAGACCGCCTCGGCGCCGTGCCCCGTCTTCTCCAGCAACTCGGCGAACCAGCGGCCGAGTTCGCCGAGTACGGCGTCCGGCCCGTCCTCGACGACCAGGGTGCCGGACTGTTCGGTGAGGATCTCGCCGCTCAGCGACAGCACGGCCGCCCGGGCGTGCCGGGTGTCGAGGTCGGCGGCGAGGACCACCGCGTGCTCGTCGTCGAACTCCAGGGTGATGGAGGGCCGGCCGCCGAGCGGGGAGTCGACCGGCCCCCCGGCGCCCTCGCGCAGCCAGCCCGCGCGGAAGAGCCGGTCCAGCCGCTGCCCGACGGTGGCCCGGGACAGTCCGGTCGCCTGTTGCAGCGCACCCCGGGTCACGGCGCGGCGACTGCGCACCAGTTCGAGCAGATCGCCGGCGCTCGCCTGAACGCGTCCCGTCATGCGCACCCCCTTGTGTTTCCCAACCCTGCATTACATATTGGGTTTTGCGTGTTAAATAGACGTAACCCTACGGTAGCCCCTGCCGATCCTGGTCAGGAGTACGTCTTTGGGAGAGCCCCGAGTGGATCGCAACGCCCAGCTCACCACGCGTCCCGCGAGGCGCGGTATCGCATACGATCCGGCCGCCGCGCCGCCTTCCCTGCAGGCCAGGGCCGCGCAGGTGCTGGAGGGCAACTGGACGGGCAGGTCCACCGTGCCCTCGCGCGGTCTGTATCCGCACCAGTGGTCGTGGGACTCGGCGTTCATCGCGATCGGCCTGCGGCACCTCTCGCCGTTACGGGCCCAGACGGAACTGGAGACGCTGCTGGCGGCCCAGTGGGCGGACGGGCGGGTCCCGCACATCGTCTTCAACCCCTCCGTCCCCCTCGACGCCTACTTCCCGAGCCCCGACTTCTGGCGCTCGTCGGCCGCCGGGCGCACCGCCGGCGCCCCGCGCACCGTACAGACCTCCGGGATCGTGCAGCCACCGGTGCACGCCCTGGCCGCGTGGCTGGTGCACCTCGCCGACCCCGGCCTGTCCAGGGCGCGCGGCTTCCTCACCCGGGCGTACCCCCGGCTGGCCGCCTGGCACGGCTACCTCCTGCAACGGCGCGACCTCGGCGGGGGCGGACTGGTCTCCGTCGTGCACCCCTGGGAACAGGGGATGGACAACAGCCCCTGCTGGGACCGTCCGCTGTCCCGGGTCACCCCGGCCCCGGCCCGCTCCTTCCGCCGCGCCGACCTCGACCACGGCGCCCCCGACGACCGTCCGACGGATCTGGACTACGGGCGGTACGTGCGGCTGGCGGCCGACTACCGGGACCGCGGGTATGCCGACGGTGGAATCGGAGGGGCGGCCCGCAGGACCGCGGTTGAGGGCGGTGGGGGGAGACGGGCGGGCGACTTCGCCGTGGAGGACCCGGCGTTCAACGCGCTGCTCGTCGCCTCCGAGTACGCCCTGGCCCGGATCGCCCACGAGTTGGGCGCGCGGGACTCGGCACGGGAGGTCCGCGCGGAGCGCCTGACGGCGGCCCTGGTGGAGCGGCTGTGGGAACCGGCGGCGGGGATGTTCCTGTGCCGGGACGTGCGCGCCGGGGAGCTGATCCCCGAGCGCGGTGTCTCCGGCCTCGTCCCCCTGCTGCTGCCCGCCCTGCCCGGCGACCTCGCGGCCACCCTGGTCCGCACGATGTGCGGCCCGCACTTCGGCCTCGGCGGCACGACCCGCCTGGTCCCGAGCTACGACCTGCTCGGCGAGGCCTTCGATCCGCACCGCTACTGGCGCGGCCCGGCCTGGTTCAACACCAACTGGCTGCTGGAGCGCGGGCTGCGGCTGCACGGCGAGCGCGGCCGGGCCGACGCCCTGCGCAAGGGCATGCTGCACACCGCCGGCGCCTCCGGCTTCGCGGAGTACGTCGACCCGTACACGGCACAGGCCTGCGGCGTCACCGGCTTCGGCTGGACCGCCGCGCTCACGCTCGACCTGCTGCACGACCGGCCCGCACGGGGCGGGAGCGGCCTCACGGCGATCAAGGGAGGGGACCGGGGATGACGGACCGGCATCATCTGCTCGTGCACGGCCGGACGTTCGCCGCCGTCGGCGACCGCGGCGACATCAGCGGCTACCGGGGCGGCAGCGCCCCGGACGGCATGTTCGTACGGGACGCCCGGCATCTGAGCCGGTGGCAGCTCACCGTCGACGGGGCGGTGCCCGACACGCTGACTCCGGTGGCGGACGGGGACACCGCGCGCTGTGTGCTCGTCCCGCGCGGTGGCCGCGACGAGCCGCCCGCGTACACGCTCTTCCGGGAACAGGCCGTCGGGGACTCCTCGTTCGTGGAGTCGCTGCGCGTCACCAGCAACCGCCCGGTGCCGACGACGGTCCGTCTCGCGGTCACCGCCGACGCCGACTTCACCGACCAGTTCGAGCTGCGCTCCGACCACCGCACCTACACGAAGGCCGGCGCCGTCCGCTCCCGCCGAGTGCTCGGCCACGGAGTGGAATTCGCCTACCGGCGCGGCGAATGGCGTTCCGTCACGACCGTGACGGCCGATCCCCGGCCGGACGCCGTGGAGGAGACCGGCACCGGCGCCCGCCGCCTGGCCTGGAGCCTGGACCTCGCACCGCACGGCACCGCCGAGCTGACCCTGCGGGTCATGGCCCGCCCGCACGGCGACCGGCGCGCCCTGCGCGTTCCCCGCTCCCCCGCCGCCGTCCAGGAGCGACTCCGCGACCGCGAGGGCGATTTCGTCCAGGGCGTGGCCTTCCCGAGCGGCTGGCCCGAGCTGGCCGCGGCCTGCACCCGGGGTCTCGCCGACCTCGCGGCCCTCCAGGTCCCGGCGACCGGCCCGGACGGCGAGGAGCTGCGCGTCCCGGCCGCCGGCGCCCCCTGGTTCCTGACGCTGCTGGGCCGGGACGCCCTGCTGACCTCGTTGTTCGCCCTGCCCTACCGGCCGCGGCTGGCCGCCGCCACGCTGCCCGCGCTCGCCGCGACCCAGGCCACCCAGGCCGGCGCCGACGGGATCGCGCAGCCCGGCAAGATCGTGCACGAGGTGCGGCACGGCGAGCTGGCGCACTTCGGCCAGGTCCCCTACGGCCGCTACTACGGCTCGGTCGACGCCACCCCGCTGTTCCTCGTCCTGCTCGGCGCGTACACCGAGCACACCGGCGACACCGCCCTGGCCCACCGCCTGGAACCCCACGCCCGGGCCGCGATCACCTGGATGCTCGACCACGGCGGCCTGACCTCGCGCGGCTACCTCGTCTACCGCGCCGACCAGGGCGGTCTCGCCAACCAGAACTGGAAGGACTCCCCCGGCGCCATCTGCTCCGCCGAAGGCACCCGCCCGCACGGCCCGGTGACGGCCGCGGGCGCCCAGGGCTACGCCTACGACGCCCTGCGCCGCACGGCGGGCCTGGCCCGCACGGTGTGGCAGGACGCGACGTACGCGCATCTGCTGGAGCAGGCGGCCGGAGACCTGCGCGACCGTTTCCAGCGGGACTTCTGGATGCCGGAGCACTCCTTCCCGGCCCTCGCGCTCGACGGCCGGGGCAAGCAGGTCGACGCGCTGGCCTCGGACGCCGGGCACCTGCTGTGGTCGGGGCTGCTGGACAAGGAGTACGGCGAACTCGTCGGACGGCGGCTCCTCGAACCGGACTTCTTCTCCGGCTGGGGCGTGCGCACCCTCGCCGCCGGGCAGCCGGCGTACCACCCGCTCTCCTACCACCGCGGCTCGGTCTGGCCGCACGACAACGCGCTGATCGCCCTGGGCCTGGCCCGCTACGGGCTGCACGACGAGGCCCGCGCGATCGCCCACGGCCTGGTCGACGCGGCGGGCACGACCGGCCACCGGCTGCCGGAGGTCCTCGCGGGCTACGGCCGCGACACTCACCCGGAGCCGGTGCCGTACCCGCACGCGTGCGTGCGTGAATCCCGTTCGGCGTCGGCCCCGCTGGCGCTGCTCACGGCGGTCGGCGTGGTCTGAGGGCCGGTTGGCCCGCCGTTTGCCGGGTGTTTGCCGAGCGCCGGCCCGGCGGGCTGAACACACCTGAGGACCGTCCCGTACGGAACGGTGGCGGACCCGCACCCCCACGCGGGTCCGCCACCTCACCGGGCTTTGAACGGGAAGGACCTCCGGGTGCCTGTCTTCACACGCTTCCACCAGTCGTCGCGGCCGGGCGACGGGAGGTCCGGGGCCGAGCCCCAGCCGGAGCGTGCCCAGAAGGCGGACGTCCCGGAGGAGGCGGAGACCGCCGGAGCCGGGACCCGACTCAGCCGCCTCCGCACCTGGCGCACCCGCCTCCCCCGCGCCGCCCGCGCCCTCCACCTGACCACCACCGCCCTCGCCGCCGTCCTGGTCCTCGGGGCCCTGCTGCTGCCCAACACCCTCCCGGCGCTGAAAGCGGTCAGCTTCGCGCGGATCCCGGCCGAGGCGGTCATCGGGGCCGTCGTCGTCCTGGCGCTGCCGCCCCGGCCCCGGCTGGCGGCGGCGGTCCTGTACGGGCTCGGCCTCACCGCCCTGACCACGGTGAACCTGCTCGACATGGGGTTCAACGAGTACCTGGGCCGGGGCTTCAACGCCGCGCTCGACTGGGATCTGCTGCCCGACGCGCAGGCGTACGTCGAGGACACGCTGGGCGGGGGCGTCGCGACCGCCGCCGCCGTCGGCGCGGTGCTGTTCGTCCTGCTCGTGGCGGCCGTCATGGTCGCGGCGGCGGTCCGGCTCGCGAGCGTGCTGGCCCGCCACCGGGTGCGGGCGACCAAGGGCGCCCTGATCGCCGGCACCGCCTGGGTGACCTGCTCCGCACTGGGCCTGACGCTGTTCGGCGGCCCGGTCGCCTCCGAGCGCGGCGCCGGGGCCCTCAGGGTGCACGCGCAGCGGACGGTGGAGTCGCTGCGGGACGAGGCGGCGTTCGTGAAGCAGTCGAAGGCGGACACCTTCGGCAACACCCCGCCCGGCCAACTGCTCCCGGATCTGCGCGGCAAGGACGTGATCTTCACGTTCATCGAGAGCTACGGCCGCAGCGCGATCGAGGACCCGGTCATGGCCCCCGGCGTCGACCGCACCCTCGACACCGGCACCAGGGCCCTGGAGAAGGCCGGCTTCGCCGCCCGCAGCGGCTGGCTGACCTCGGCGACCTACGGCGGCAGCAGCTGGCTCGGCCACTCCACGACCATGTCCGGCCTGTGGATCGACAACCAGCGCCGGTACCGCACGGTCAGCGCCGGCGACCACCTCACCCTCACCAAGGCGTTCCAGAAGACCGGCGCGTGGGACACGGTCGGCGTCATGCCGGGCGTGCAGAAGGGCTGGCCGGAGGAGAAGTGGTACGGCCTCGACAAGCTCTACGACGCCTTCGACCTGGGCTACCGGGGCCCGAAGTTCAGCTGGTCGACGATGCCCGACCAGTACGCGCTGGAGGCGTTCCAGCGGCAGGTGCACGGAAAGAAGCGCGACAAGCCGCTGATGTCGTTCGTCATCCTGACCTCCAGCCACCAGCCCTGGGCGCCCATCCCGAAGATGGTCGGCTGGGACGAACTCGGCGACGGCTCGGTCTTCGACGCGATCCAGAAGGCCGGCAACCAGGCCTCGGACGTCATCACCGACACCGCCAAGTCCCGCCAGGAGTACGGCAAGTCCATCCAGTACTCGCTCACCAGCCTCACCCAGTGGCTTCAGCGCTACGGCACCGACGACACCGTCCTGGTCTTCCTCGGTGACCACCAGCCCATCGCCCGGGTCAGCGGGACCGGCGCGAGCCGGGACGTGCCGGTGTCGATCGTGGCGAAGGACCCGAAGGTCCTGGACAAGGTCGCCGACTGGAACTGGACGGAGGGTCTCAAGCCCGGCCGCGAGGCGCCCGTGTGGAAGATGAGCGCCTTCCGCGACCGCTTCCTGAAGGCGTTCGGCTCGACACCGCACCCCTCCACGGGCTGATCAGCCGCCGGAGGTGTCGAGCTCGGCGTCCTCGCCGACCCCGGCGCAGTCGTAGGGGTCCTTGAGCCAGCCGTCCGGCAGCACCACCCGGTTGTTGCCGGACGTACGGCCCCGGGGCCCGTCGGCGCCGGCGGGCCAGGGCTGGTCGAGGTCCAGCTCGTCCAGGCCGGAGCGCAGTTCCTCCAGCGAGGAGGTGATGGCCAGGCGCTTGCGCATCTCGGAGCCGACCGCGAAGCCCTTGAGGTACCAGGCGACGTGCTTGCGGAAGTCGATCACGCCCCGGGCCTCGTCCCCGATCCACTCCCCGAGCAGGGTGGCGTGCCGGACCATGACGTCGGCGACTTCCCGGAGGGCGGGCCGGGCGATGTCCTGGGGGCGCCCCTCGAAGGCCGCCACGAGGTCGGAGAACAGCCAGGGCCGCCCCAGGCACCCGCGCCCGACCACCACCCCGTCGCAGCCGGTCTCGCGCACCATCCGCAGGGCGTCCTCGGCCGACCAGATGTCGCCGTTGCCGAGCACCGGGATCTCCGGCACGTGCTCCTTCAGCCGGGCGATGGCCTCCCAGTCGGCGGTGCCGCCGTAGTGCTGGGCGGCGGTGCGGCCGTGCAGGGCGATGGAGGTGACGCCCTCCTCGACGGCGATCCGGCCGGCGTCGAGGTAGGTGATGTGGTCGTCGTCGATGCCCTTGCGCATCTTCATCGTCACGGGCAGCTCGCCGGCGCCGCTGACGGCCTCGCGCAGGATGGCCCGCAGCAGGTTCCGCTTGTACGGCAGCGCGGAGCCGCCGCCCTTGCGCGTGACCTTCGGCACCGGGCAGCCGAAGTTCAGGTCGATGTGGTCGGCGAGGTCCTCCTCCGCGATCATGCGGACGGCCTTGCCGACGGTCGCGGGGTCCACGCCGTACAGCTGGATGGAGCGGGGCCGCTCACTCGCGTCGAAGTGAATGAGCTGCATGGTCTTCTCGTTGCGTTCGACCAGCGCCCTGGTGGTGATCATCTCGCTGACGAACAGGCCCTTGCCACCGCTGAACTCCCTGCAGAGCGTGCGGAAGGGCGCGTTGGTGATCCCGGCCATGGGGGCCAGGACGACGGGTGGCTGGACGGTGTGCGGACCGATCTGGAGGGGCGCGGACATGCCTCCATTGTGCCGTGCAATGAGATGGCAAAATTCATTAGTTAGCCACACTATCGAAGTCGGCGTACGATGAAGCCCATGCCCGAGCCCAGTCCCCGCCGCCGGATGCTGGTGCTCGCGATCTGCTGCATGAGCCTGCTGATCGTGAGCCTGGACAACACGGTCCTGAACGTGGCCCTGCCGTCCATGCAGCAGGACTTGCACGCCAGTACGTCGGGTCTGCAGTGGACGATCGACGCGTACACGCTGGTCCTGGCCTCGCTGCTGATGCTCGCGGGTTCCACGGCCGACCGGATCGGCCGCAAACGGGTCTTCATGGCGGGCCTGGTCGTCTTCACGATCGGCTCGGTGCTGTGCTCCCTCGCACCGAACCTTCAGGCGCTGGTCGCGTTCCGGATGGTGCAGGCGGTGGGCGGCTCGATGCTGAACCCGGTCGCCATGTCGATCATCACCAACACCTTCACCGACCCCCGCGAGCGGGCCCGGGCGATCGGCGTCTGGGGCGCGGTCGTCGGCATCTCCATGGCCGCCGGCCCTCTTGTCGGAGGCCTGCTGGTCGACTCCGTCGGCTGGCGCTCCATCTTCTGGATCAACCTGCCGGTGGGCCTGGCGGCACTGCTGCTCACCCTGCGCTTCGTGCCCGAGTCCCGCGCGCCGCGCGCCCGCCGCCCCGACCCGGTGGGGCAGGTGCTGGTGATCGCGCTGTTCGGCTCGCTCACGTACGCGATCATCGAGGCGCCGAGCACGCCGTTCACGTCCATCGCCCCGCTGGTCGTCGTGGCCGTGGCGGCCCTCGCCGGCCTGCTCCGCTACGAGCCGCGCCGCACGGAGCCCCTGATCGACCTGCGCTTCTTCCGCTCGGCGCCGTTCAGCGGGGCGACGGTCATCGCGATCAGCGCGTTCGCCGCGCTCGGCGGCTTCCTGTTCCTGTCCACGCTGTACCTGCAGAACGTACGCGGCCTGACCGCCCTGGAGGCGGGCCTGTGGATGCTGCCGATGGCGGTCCCGACGTTCCTGTGCGCGCCGCTGTCGGGCCGTCTGGTGGGCACGCGCGGCCCGCGCCCGCCCCTGCTGATCGCGGGCTTCGCGATGACGGCGAGCGGTGTCCTCTTCGCCGCGTTCGAGGCGGAGACCTCGAACGTCACGCTCTTCGCCGGCTACGTCCTCTTCGGCATCGGCTTCGGTTTCGTCAACGCGCCCATCACCAACACGGCGGTCTCCGGCATGCCGCGCGCCCAGGCGGGCGTGGCCGCCGCGGTCGCCTCCACGAGCCGGCAGCTCGGACAGACGCTGGGAGTGGCCGTGGTGGGCGCGGTCCTCGCCTCGGGCGTCGGCTCGTCCTCGTACCGGGAGACGTTCGTGTCCGCGGCACGGCCCGGGTGGTGGATTCTGGCGGTGTGCGGGTTCGCGGTGCTGGCGCTCGGGGCGGTGACGAACGGACGGTGGGCTCGCGGGACCGCCGAGCGGGCGGCGGAGCGGCTGGAGTCGGCGGAGGTGCGGCAGACCGTCGGGACGGGCGGCTGAGCCGTCACGCGGGGGCGTCTTTGTCCGGGGCTGCCTTCACGCTGTTCCTGATACGGCCTGATAACCGCCTTCCGGGGAAACCCTGTTGATGTTGGTCCTGCTGCACACTCCTTGCTGCGAGCGGACCGGACCGCCGGACACCTCGACGCGGGAGGCGATATGACGCAGATCGACACGAGCAAGGTCAGCCGGTGGGACCAGCACGGCCGGGAGCATGTGGTGCGGGTGCAGCGGACGGGCGTTCAGCGCACGATCAGATGTGACACCTGCGGCTGGCACAGAGGCGCCCAGTTCCTGCCCTGGCTGAAGGCGGAGGAACACCTGGCGGAGGCCCACCAGGCCACGGTGGATCCGACGGCGGCGTGACGCACGAGCGGCTCGGGCCGTGGAAGCGGGCGCGGTGATCCGTACGGGCAGAGCGAAGGCCCGTCGCAGCGGTGCGCCGGACGGGCCCTGGTGTCGTGCGGCCGGGCGGCGTTACGGAGTCGCGGTGGGGGCGAGGACGTCCGTGAGGAGCTCGTCCTCCGCGCCTATGCACTTGTAGCGGGTGTGCTCGACGATGCTTTCGTCGGTCGCCGCCTCCTTGTTGCCGACCTCACGTGCGATGTCGTGGAGCGTCTTCTTCTGGAAGGCGGTGTCCATGTCCAGGAACTGACGGCAGGTCCTGACCTCCCCGCCGTCGGTGATGCCGTCCCAGGCGCCGCCGTAGGCGAGGCCCGTGATGGCACCGGCCAGGACGAGGACGCCCAGGGTGCCCACGAGCAAGCGGGGGCGGGCGCCGCCCGTCTGCCCCGACGAGGGCGCCTGCGTGCCCCGGTTGGCGAGAGCGCCGGTTTTCATGCGGCCGTCGTTGATGACGCCGTCGTTGACCGTCCCGTGGTTGACGCTGCCCGCTGCGGCGGTGGCGCCGGGCGCTGCGGCGATGATCGAGCCCACGTTCCCGTGGATGTGCATGCTGTTGTCCTGGGATGCCGTGGTGGGGAACCCGTTCGACAGGCTGACCAGCAACTGCCGGAGGTCTGCCTCGGCGTCCGGACGGCTCTGGGCGTACCGGCGGAAGCGGTGGGCGAGGCGGGCCTCCACACGGCCGGCGTCGCCGGCCCGGACGGCGGCGCGGTCCCGGTCGAGGAGTACGAGGAGGTCGTCGCGGTCGGCGGCGTTGTCCGTGAGCGTGCGGGCGACGCGGTCACGAGCGGCGGCCCATGCGTCCGATGTCATCGCCTGAGTTACTCCGGAAATGAGCCCGACAATGATCAGCTCGATTCCCATGATGCTGTCCCTTTCGCCTGCCGGAGCGGCCGAAAAAAGCGGCAGGCAGAGCGATATCTATCAGGCAGCTGTGCGACTCGTAATCACTGGAGCGGCTGGGGTGACAGGTATCACATCGCCGCCACATGTCGGGATCTACCAGGGCCTCCACGGGTTCCACCGAAGCGGACAGGATGTTCGAAGGCGTTTTGTAGGAGCGCGACGAACGCCCGCCTCGACGTCAGGTCGTCTATTTTCGGCCACTATCTCGCCGCCGAAATAAATACACAGATCACAACCCCGGGCGTGGCCGAATTCCTGCACATTAGGGCAGCCTTGGTCTATACATGCAGCGATATTGAATACGGCATACCGCTAGCGCGGCGTGAACGCCAGCTTCGCCCCCAGTGCCACGAACGAGCCCGCGAAGCCCCGCCGCAGCCAGGCCATCACCCGCGGCCGGCCCACGACGTGCCGGCGCACCGACGCGGCCAGCACGCCGTACGCGGCGAACACCACGAAGGTCGCCAGCATGAAGACCCCGCCGAGCCCCGTCATCCGCAGCAGCGCGTGCGGCTCCCCGGGGCTCACGAACTGCGGCAGGAACGCGAAGAAGAAGATCGTCAGCTTCGGGTTGAGGATGTTGATCAGCACCCCGCGCACGATCACCCGCCGCGCCGGCACCTCCGGGGCGGCCTCCGGCTCCTCCACCACGAGCGCCTCCTTGTCCCGCACCGTCGCCCACGCCATGTACAGCAGGAAGGCGATGCTCATGCACGTCACCCTGGCGCGGTCCCCGCCCCGGGAACAGGACCAATCGGCCCCGGCGCTACAGGACCAGTCCCCCGCACCCCAAAGACCTCAAGACCCCCACCGCTCGACACACTTCACACCCGCTCCGACAATGGAAGTGCCGGCGAGCGGTCTCCCCGGCGGCGCCTGCCCACCGGTCGCGCGGAACTCCTGCGCCGCCCGAGGGAGCGCGCCATGACGATCCGTATCGCCACCTTCAACACGGAGAACCTCTTCCGCCGCCCCAAGGTCTTCCGCCTGCCGGGCGACAAGCAGCGCCGCGAGATCCTCGACGACTACACCGAGCTGGTCTCCCTCCTGGAGCAGAAGACCTACGACGACGGCACCAAGGCCCGTATCGCCGAACTCCTCAAGAAGCACCGGGCGCACGACTCGCGCAAGGACAGGCCGTTCTTCGTCAACGAGACGCGCGGCCAGGGCACGCTGTTCAAGACCAGAGGCAGCGGCGAGCACGTCACCTTCGAGATCGTCGCCAAGGGCCGCCCGGGGTGGACGGGCTGGGTGGAGCTGGTCCGTGACGACCTCGACTGGGAGGCCGTGCACAACACCGGCCGGGTGATCGCCGAGGTCGACGCCGACATCCTGCTCACCGTGGAGGTGGAGGACCGCACGACCCTGCGCCGCTTCAACGAGCAGGTGCTGGGCGCCGGCCTGAAGAAGACGCCGTACCCCTACGACATGGTGATCGACGGCAACGACCCGCGCGGCATCGACGTGGGGATCCTCAGCCGCCATCCGATCACGTCCATGCGGTCCCACGTGTTCGACCCCGACCCGGACCGTCCGGGCGCGTACCTCTTCAGCCGGGACTGCCCGGAGTACGAGATCCACATCGGCGGCACGCCGCTGTGGATGCTGGGCAACCACCTCAAGAGCCAGAGCGGCGACGACCCGGAACTGCGCGTCGCCCAGGCCCGGCGGGTGGCGTCGATCTATCAGGCCGCCCTGGAGCGCTCCCCGTACGTCGTGGTCGCAGGCGACCTCAACGACGAGCCGTCCAGCGAGGCGATCCGGGCCCTGCTGGGCACGGGCCTGCGGGACGTGATGAGTCACCCGTCCTACCGGGGCGCCCCGGGCACGCACGGCACAGGCAACTCCGAGAGCCAGAAGCTCGACTACGTGATGCTGCCGCCGCCGCTGTGGGAGCAGGTGCAGCACGTGGAGGCCGAACGGCGCGGCATCTGGGCGCCCTCGACCGTCAAGTCCTTCGACACGGTCACCTCGAAGTTCAACCGCGCCTCGGACCACGCGGCCGTCTCCGTCGATCTGGACCTGTGAAACGCGGCGGTGCCGGGCCCCTCCGAGGAGGAACCCGGCACCGCGGCCCGGCGAAACCCGATCAGCAGCCGACCAGGCGGGCCGCCAGGTAGCCCTCGATCTGGTCGAGGGAGACGCGCTCCTGCTTCATCGTGTCGCGCTCGCGGACGGTGACCGCGTTGTCCTCGAGCGTGTCGAAGTCGACGGTCACGCAGAACGGCGTACCGATCTCGTCCTGGCGACGGTAGCGGCGGCCGATGGCGCCGGCGTCGTCGAAGTCGATGTTCCAGTTCTGGCGGAGCGCCTGGGCCAGCCCCTTGGCCTTCGGGGACAGCTCCGGGTTGCGGGACAGCGGCAGCACCGCGACCTTCACCGGGGCGAGACGCTGGTCGAGGCGCAGCACGGTGCGCTTCTCCATCTTGCCCTTGGCGTTGGGCGCCTCGTCCTCGACGTAGGCGTCCAGGAGGAACGCCAGCATCGCGCGGCCGACACCGGCCGCGGGCTCGATGACGTACGGGGTCCAGCGCTCGCCGGCCTCCTGGTCGAAGTACGTGAGGTCCTGGCCGGAGGCCTTGGAGTGGGCGCCGAGGTCGTAGTCGGTGCGGTTGGCCACACCCTCGAGCTCGCCCCACTCACTGCCGCCGAACTGGAAGCGGTACTCGATGTCGGCGGTGCGCTTGGAGTAGTGGGAGAGCTTCTCCTTCGGGTGGTCGTACCACCGCATGTTCTCCTCGCGCAGGCCGAGACCGGTGTACCAGTTCCAGCGCTGCTCCATCCAGTACTCCTGCCACTTCTCGTCCTCGCCCGGCTTGACGAAGAACTCCATCTCCATCTGCTCGAACTCGCGGGTGCGGAAGATGAAGTTGCCGGGCGTGATCTCGTTGCGGAAGGACTTGCCCATCTGGGCGATGCCGAACGGCGGCTTGCGGCGCGAGGTGGTCTGCACCTGGGAGAAGTTGGTGAAGATGCCCTGCGCGGTCTCGGGCCGCAGGTAGGCGACGGAGCCGGAGTCCTGGGTCGGGCCGAGGTGGGTGGACAGCAGGCCCGAGAACTGCTTGGGCTCGGTGAACTGGCCCTTGTTACCGCAGTTGGGGCAGTTGACGTCGGCCAGGCCGTTCTCCGGCAGGCGCTTGTGCTTGGCCTCGTAGGCCTCCTCCAGGTGGTCCGCGCGGAACCGCTTGTGGCAGGAGGTGCACTCGGTCAGCGGGTCCGTGAAGGTGGCGACGTGACCGGAGGCGACCCAGACCTCGGGGGCCAGGATCACGGACGAGTCGATACCCACGACGTCCTCGCGGGACGTCACCATGTAGCGCCACCACTGGCGCTTGAGGTTCTCCTTGAGCTCGACACCCAGGGGGCCGTAGTCCCAAGCGGCGCGCTGGCCGCCGTAGATCTCACTGCAGGGGAATACGAAGCCCCGGCGCTTGCTCAGGCTGACGATGGTGTCGATCTTGTCGGCGGCCACGGTGCTCTCTTCATTACGACGACGGGCGACGAAGCGAGATGCTTCCAGCGAATGCTTCAGGTTACCGGCGGGGGCGCCCCCTCAATCAAATCGCTCCCCCTCGGGCCACCGCCGGCCCCCTCGGGATCCCGCTCTTCAGCCGGTTTGTTGACAACGGTTTCCATATTTGTTGAAAATGAGTGTCATGAACGTACGACGACGCCTCATACCCGCCGCCCTGGCCTCCGCTCTCGGCCTCGGCGCCCTGACCGCCTGCTCCAGCGACAGCGCGGCCTCGGGCAACACGGACAAGTTCGACGTCGTCGCGTCGTTCTACCCGATGGCGTTCCTCGCCGAGCAGATCGGCGGCGACCACGCGAACGTCACCAGCCTGACCGAGCCCGGCCAGGAGCCGCACGACCTGGAGATCAGCACCAAGCAGCGCGCGCAGCTGGAGGAGGCCGACGCGGCGCTCTACCTCAAGGGCCTCCAGCCCGCCGTCGACGAGGCCGTCGGCCAGACGGGCATCAAGACCAAGATCGACGCGGCCGGCCTGACCCACCTCGAGGACCACGGCACCGGCGGCCACACCCACGAGGGCGAGGAGGGCCACTCCGAGGAGGAAGGCCACTCCGAGGAGGAGGAGCACGGCCGCGACCCGCACGTCTGGCTCGACCCGGTGAAGTACGCCGAGATCGCCCAGGGCGTCGGCAAGGCCTTCGAGAAGGCCGACCCGGACCACGCGGCCGACTACAAGAAGAACACCGAAGCCCTGGTCACGAAGCTGAAGGGCCTGGACAGCGACTTCGAGAACGGCCTGAAGAACTCCAAGTCCAAGGTCTTCTTCACCAACCACGCCGCCTTCGGCTACCTCGCCGAGCGCTACGGCCTCACCCAGGAGGCCATCTCCGGCATCGACCCCGAGAGCGAGCCCAGCGGCGCCCGGGTCCGGGAGCTCCAGCAGGAGGCCAAGGCCGACGGCGTCACCACCGTCTTCTACGAGACACTGGTCTCCGACAAGACCGCGAAGACCCTCGCCCGCGACGCGGACCTGAAGACGGACGTCCTCGACCCGCTCGAGGGCATCACCGACAAGTCCCGCGGCGACGACTACTTCCAGGTCATGGAAGCCAACCTCAAGGCCCTTCAGGCGGCCCTGGGAGCCAAGTGATCGACCCATCGGAGGACGGCATGACCGAGCCCGTCGTATCCCTGCGCGGCGTCCGCGCGGACCTGGGCTCGCGCCCCGTGCTGCGCGGCATCGACCTCACCGTGCGCCGCGGCGAGGTCGTCGCCCTGCTCGGCGCGAACGGCTCGGGCAAGTCGACGGCCGTGCGCGGCATCATCGGCCAGGTGCAGACCGCCGCCGGCGAGATCGAGCTGTTCGGCACGGACCGCGGGCGGTTCCGCGACTGGCACCGCGTGGGCTACGTCCCGCAGCGCACCACGGCCGCGGGCGGCGTGCCCGCCACGGTGACCGAGGTGGTCTCCTCCGGCCGCCTGTCCCGGGCCCGCTTCGGCGTGCTGCGCAAGGCCGACCACGCGGCCGTACGGCGTGCCCTGGACCTCGTCGGCATGGCCGACCGGGCCAAGGACTCGGTCGACGCCCTCTCCGGCGGCCAGCACCAGCGCGTCCTGATCGCCCGCGCGCTCGCCTCCGAACCCGAGCTGCTGATCATGGACGAGCCGATGGCCGGCGTCGACCTGGCCAGCCAGGAGGTCCTCGCGCACACCCTCCGGGAGCAGGTCTCCCAGGGCTCCACGGTCCTGCTCGTGCTGCACGAACTGGGCCCGCTGGAGCCCCTCATCGACCGGGCGGTCGTCCTGCGCGACGGCTGCGTCGTCCACGACGGCCCGCCCCCGAAGGCCGTCGGGCAGCACGCGCTTCCCGGCCACGACCACGTGCACCCGCACGCACCCGCGGGCCACGAACCGATCCGCACGGGACTGCTGAGCTGATGGACTTCCTCGACTACGCCTTCATGCAGCGGGCCCTGCTCGCCGCCGTCCTGGTCGGCATCACCGCCCCCGCGGTGGGCATCTACCTGGTCCAGCGCCGTCAGGCCCTGATGGGCGACGGCATCGGCCACGTGGCGATGACCGGCGTCGGCCTCGGCTTCCTGCTGACCTGGTCCCCGGTGTGGATGGCGACCCTCGTCTCCGTCCTCGGCGCGGTCCTCATGGAGCTGATCCGCTGGTACGGCAAGACCCGCGGCGACCTCGCCCTCGCGATGCTGTTCTACGGCGGCATGGCCGGCGGTGTGATGTTCATCAACCTCGCGCCGACGGGCTCCAACGCCAACCTGACGTCGTACCTGTTCGGCTCCCTGTCGACGGTGTCCGAGTCGGACGTCACGGCCATCTGCGCCCTGGCCGCCTTCGTCGTGCTGGTCACCCTCGGCCTGCGCCGGCAGCTGTTCGCGGTCAGCCAGGACGAGGAGTTCGCCCGGGTGACGGGCCTGCCGGTGCGCGCCCTGAACCTGCTGACGGCGGTCACCGCGGCCGTCACGGTGACCGTGGCGATGCGCGTGGTGGGCCTGCTGCTGGTCAGCGCGCTGATGGTGGTGCCCGTCGCGGCCGCCCAGCAGATCGGCCGCAGCTTCGCCGCGACGTTCGCGATCGCCGTCGCCATCGGTGTGAGCGTGACGATCGGCGGCACGGTCACCTCGTACTACCAGGACGTGCCGCCCGGCGCGACGATCGTGCTGCTGACCATCGGCGCGTTCATCGTGCTGACGGCGCTCGCGGCCCCGCTGGCCCGCCGCCGCGCCCGCTCGGCGGCTGCCGCGAATCCGACGGCCGACCCCGCCGAATGCGCCATCCCGGGCAGCCGGGCGGCAGCGGACGAAGTCGGCGTCTGACCGCCCCCACCCCGGACTGGCACAATGGCCCGGGCAAGGCAGACGTGAGGAGGCAACGGTGACGACCGCTGGACCGTCCGTGAAGGGCCGCGCCACCAAGCAGCGGGCCGCTGTGTCGGCGGCCCTGCAGGAGGTCGACGAGTTCCGCAGCGCGCAGGAACTGCACGACATGCTCAAGCACAAAGGCGACTCGGTCGGGCTCACCACGGTCTACCGCACCCTGCAGTCCCTCGCCGACGCCGGCGAGGTCGACGTCCTGCGCACCGCCGACGGCGAGTCCGTCTACCGCCGCTGCTCCACCGACGACCATCACCACCACCTCGTGTGCCGCAGCTGCGGCAAGGCCGTCGAGGTCGAGGGGCCGGCCGTGGAGAAGTGGGCCGAGTCCATCGCCGCGGAGCATGGTTATGTGAACGTGGCGCATACGGTTGAGATCTTCGGCACGTGCGCCGGCTGTGCGGGGGCCTCCGGCGGTTGAGCCGTTTCGCTCCCCGCCGTGGGGGTGAGGTCGCGTTGCCCGCCGCGGGTGTGTGGGGGTTGTCGCGCCCCGCGGCGGAGCCGCAAATCGGCACAGCCCCGCGCCCCTGGGGTGGGTGGCGCTGAGGCCGGGAGCCGGCTAGAGGCCCCTTGGGCTGAGTTTGTGGCGGGCGAGGAGGGACAGGGCGGTTGAGGTCAGGATCACGGTGCCGCCGACTCGCAGGATGAGGTCGTAGGCGTGCTCCGGGCCGGTCTCCGGGGTGAGCGAGGTGATGGCCGCCGCTACGGCCGCGAGGCCGATGGCGCCGAGCGTGACGAGGGCGGTGAGGACGACGCCCGAGGCCTCTCCGGCGCGGGCGGGTGAGACGACCTGCTGGGTGGCCACGCTGGCGAAGGTCCAGCCCAGGCCGAGCCCGAGCGCGCACCAGGTGAAGACCGGCAGGTAGAACCACCAGGACCAGGCCCAGCTCAGCCCGATCATGCCGGTGCCGGCGATGAGCCCGGCCAGGGCCATGACGCTGGTGGCGCGCATTCGGCCGGACAGCCAGGCGCCGATGGGCCCCGAGCAGGCCACCATGACGGCCGGGGCGAGGAACACCGTGCCGGACAGGATCGCCGACAGTCCGCGCACCTGCTGCAACTGCAGGGTGGCGAGGAACACGGTGACGGCGTAGCCCATGTTGGCGACCGATCCCATCACGGTGACGAGGTCGAAGCGGATGTTGCGGAAGAGCCGAAAGTCCACCAGCGGATGCGGGCAGGTCCGCTCCCGCAGGACGAAGAGGCCGCCGGCCACCACGGCGACCCCGAACAGGGCGAGCGTGCGGGCGTGGTCCCAGCCCCAGGCGCTTCCCCGCTCCACGGCCAGGGTCAGGGCGGCCAGGCTCGTCACGACGGCCAGACAGCCGGGCAGGTCGATCTGGCGCGGGGCGCTCTCGTCCCGCGAGTCGGGGACGTACCGCAGGGCGATCAGCAGGGAGAGGGCGCTGAGCGGGGCCAGCAGCCAGAAGATCCACCGCCAGCCGGGCCCGTCGGTGAAGCCGCCGCCGACGAACGGCCCGAGGGCGGTGCCGACGTTGGCGATCCCGAACATCGCCCCGAGCGCCCGGGCCCGGGTCTCCCCGGGAAAGGCGTTCGTGATCACGGAGACCGACACGGGGAAGATCAGCGCCGCGCCCGCGCCCTGCACGATCCGGGCCACGACGAGCACACCGAGGCTCGGCGCGAGAGCGCAGCCGACGGAGGCGGCGGCGAACAGCCCGGTCCCGGCCAGCAGGACCGGACGCCGGCCGAGGAGATCTCCCAGCCGCCCACCGACGATGAACAGGCAGCCGACGGCGAGCATGTAGGCGGAAAGGGTCCACTGCGCCGCGGAGACCGTCGTGTCCAGCTCGTCGGAGATCCCGGGGATGGCCAGGTTGAGCGCGAAGAAGTCCAGCTGGATGCAGAACAGGGCCAGCGAGGCCGCGAGGAAGACCCCGGTCTGTTTCGTGGTCCGCCGAGGTGCGCTGACGGCAGTGGAACCCATGCCACCAGCACACCGCCGCTGTGGCCCGGCTGCCACCCGAGGGCTGCCGGGCCTTCGCGCGCTACGGCTGCTCGCCCTCCACGGCCAGCAGCTCCTCGTTCGGGACGGCCCCGCCGAAGCGCCGGTCCCGCGAGGCGAACTCCAGGCAGGCCCGCCACAGGTCACGCCGGTCGAAGTCCGGCCACAGCACGTCCTGGAAGACCATCTCGGCGTAGGCGCTCTGCCAGATCAGGTAGTTGGAGGTGCGCTGCTCACCGCTGGGGCGCAGGAACAGGTCCACGTCCGGCATGTCCGGGTAGTACATGTACTTCGCGAAGGTCTTCTCGCTGACCTTGGACGGGTCGAGCCTGCCGCTCTTCACGTCCTCCGCCATCGCCTTGGCGGCGTCGGCGATCTCGGCCCGGCCCCCGTAGTTCATGCAGAAGTACAGGGTCAGCCGGTCGTTGTCCTTGGTCTGCTCCTGGGCGATCTGGAGCTCCTTGGCCACGGACCGCCACAGCTTCGGCATCCGTCCGACCCAGCGCACCCGGATACCCAGCTCGTCCAGCTGGTCCCGGGTCTTGCGGATGAAGTCCCGGTTGAAGTTCATCAAGAAGCGCACCTCTTCGGGCGAGCGCTTCCAGTTCTCGGTGGAGAAGGCGTACAGGGAGATGGCGCCCACGCCCATCTCGACGGCCCCCTGGAGCACGTCCAGCACCCGTTCGGCACCGACCTTGTGCCCTTCGGTGCGCGGCAGGCCCCGGTCCTTGGCCCAGCGGCCGTTGCCGTCCATGACGATCGCCACATGCTGCGGTACGAACTCCCCGGGGATCTTCGGGGGCCGCGCGCCGGACGGGTGCGGCTCCGGCGTCCTGTACTCCCGGCGCTGGCGCCCCAGGATCCCGCGTACTGCCATGTGTTTCTCGTCTCCTCGTGCTCGCTTGTTTCTCTGCTGCTGTGTTTCCGCTGCCCTGCCGCCGCGCTACTTCTCGACGTAGCGCAGGGAGCGCAGCCCGCGCTCCATGTGCCAGTGCAGATACGCGGACACCAGCCCGCTGCCCTCCCGGACGTAGCGCGCCTCGCACGCGTCCGCGGTCTCCCAGTCTCCCGTAAGCAGGGCGCCGAGGAGTTCCAGGGCCTGGGGCGAGGGTACGACGCTGCCGGGCACGCGGCAGTCCACGCAGACGGAACCGCCCGACGCGACCGAGAAGAACCGGTTCGGCCCGGGCATCCCGCACTTCGCGCAGTCGGTGAAGCTCGGGGCGTACCCGTTGACGGCGAGGGAGCGGAGCAGGAACGCGTCGAGCACGAGATGCGGCGCGTGCTCCCCCCGGGCGAGGGTCCGCAGCCCTCCGACCAGCAGCAGGTACTGCTGCACGGCCGGCTCCCCCTCATGGTCGGTGAACCGCTCGGCGGTCTCCAGCATGACGGTCCCGGCCGTGTACCGGGCGTAGTCGCTCACGATCGCGCCGCCGTACGGCGCGATGGTCTCGCTCTGAGTGCACAACGGCAGGCCCCGCCCGACGAGCTCGCTCCCCTTGGCGAAGAACTGCACGTCGACATGGGAGAACGGCTCGAGGCGCGCACCGAACTTCGACTTCGTCCGGCGCACGCCCCGGGCTACCGCGCGTACCCGTCCATGACCGCGGGTGAGCAGCGTGATGATCCGGTCCGCCTCACCCAGCTTCTGGGTGCGCAGCACGATGCCGTCGTCGCGGAACAGACTCATGGAGCCATTCTGGCAGGGTCGTCACGTCAAGGGACCTCGCCCCTGCTGCGGGCGTTGGCGTACGCGGTCGCCGCGCGCAGCCGCTCGGCCGGGGTGGCGTGCCGGACGGCTCCGGGGTCGGCGTCCCACTCCCTGCCGCCCCCGTACGGCCTCAGCTGCACGTAGGGCCCCTCATGCCCCATCACGATGCCGATGCGACCACTGCGGGTGTCCACGACATACGCGCCGACCGGAGGCTTCATCGCCGCACCGCCGCGAGCCGCCGGGCGGTCCGTACGGAACACCGGCGCAATTCGATGAGCGGGCAGGGCGCTTCCCGCGCAAAACTCACCGGGTCGAGTCCCCGTGAGGGCAGGATAATTCCGGCCTTGGCGAGTTCTGCCCGCAATTCTTTCACCGCGTCCTCCGCTTCTTCGGCACAGAGCGCCGAGTGTCGTGCCTCCACCGTGCTCCCCCTCCTTTTGCGGTTTCACTCTTCGCGCCTCCGCGGTGACGCTCCGCGACTACACTCGGGAAGGGTCTGTGCCCTACAACTGCGGCGCGGCACAAAGGGGTTCGGCACCGAGAGCGGTAAACCCGCGTTATCCGGGTGCGCTTGGCAGGAAGCCGATGACGGCGATGCCGATAAGCGGTATGCCGCCGGCCGTTGAGACAATCCGGCCGTGGAAGCATCAGAGGGGCACTCGGTACCGGAATGGGTCGTGCGCCCCGCGCAGTCGGCGGATGTCGAGGCGATAGCGGAACTACGGGCCGTGGTGATGCGCCCGGACCTGGAGCGGCTGGGCCGCTACGACGCACACCGCGTGAGGCAGCGCTTCCGGGACGGTTTCTCCCCGGGGCACACGTCGGTCATCACGGTGGCCGGGGCCTTCGCGGGCAGCGTCGCACTGCGCCCCCGCGATGACGGCCACTGGCTGGAGCACTTCTACCTCGCCCCGGCGCTCCAGGGTCGTGGCCTGGGCTCGGCGGTCCTCGCGACCCTGCTGAGCAGGACGGACACCTCCGGCGACGTCGTCCGCCTGAACGTCCTCCAGGGCAGCCCGGCCCGCCACCTCTACGAACGCCACGGTTTCAGGGTGGAGACGCAGGACGCGATCGACGTCTTCATGCTGCGTCCGGCGCTCACCCGTCGCCCACCCGCGCCGCAGCCGGCCGCCCCGGACCCCTGGGGGTAATCCCCCTGCGGCAATGGGGAGTTACCCGGATGTGGCCGTCCGCCGAAGTCGGCCAGGCTGCTCGTCATGAAGCAGATCACGAAACACGCGGCGCTGGTCGCCGCCGCAGGAGTCGTTCTCGGGCTTGCCGGGCCCGGTGGGGCGTCCGCTGCCGATGGCGAGTCTCTCGAGTGGGGCACGTGCGCGGGCTCGGGCCTCGACCCCAGACAACAGTGCGCCACCCTCGACGTCCCCATGGACTACTCCGACCCGGACGGGCAGAAGATCCAGATCGCCGTCTCCCGCATCCCCAGCGAGAAGCCCTCCGCCCGCCGCGGCTCACTGTTACTCGTCCCGGGCGGTCCCGGCGGGGACAGCCTCGCCGATCCCTCCGGCAAGGGGCAGAAGCTGCCGCAGAAGGTGCGGGACGCCTACGATCTCATCGGGTTCGCGCCGCGCGGGATGGCGCCCTCCACCGCCGTCGACTGCCGGCTCGACCCCGCCGACCTCAGCATGACCAGGCTCCTGCCCTGGCCCGCCCCGGACGGTTCCGTCGCCGAGAACATGGCCACCGCCCGGCGTACGGCCGAGGCCTGCGCCCGCAACGGCGGTGAGCTGATCCGGCACATCAGCACCGCCAACGAGGCCCGTGACCTCGACCGCGTCCGGGCCGCGCTCGGAGAGCGGAAGATCTCCGCGTGGGGCGTCTCGTACGGCACGTACGTCAGCGCCGTCTACAGCCAGCTGTTCCCGCACCGCACCGACCGCATCGTGCTGGACAGCAACGACGACCCCGACCCCACCCGGGTGACCCGCGGCTGGCTGGCCGCCTTCGAGGTCGGTGTCGAGGACAACTTCCCCGAGTTCGCCAAGTGGGCGTCCCGGCCCGGGAATCCGCACCGGCTCGCCCGCACCCCCGCCGAGGTGCGCTCCGACTTCCTGCGCCTCGCCGCCCGGCTGGACCGCCATCCCCTCCCCTGGCCCGGAGTCAACCCGCCGCACCTGGACGGCAACACGCTCCGCCAGACCATGCTGACCAACCTCTACGACCCCGACGACTACCCGAACCTGGCCAGGACGATCCTGGCCGCCCGCAAGGGGACCGTGCCGCCCGCGCCCCAGTCCCCGCCCGAGTCGGTCCTCCAGAACGTCGCCGCGGTCGCCGTCGGCACCATCTGCAACGACGTCGACTGGCCCGGGTCCGCCGCCGAGTACCAGAAGGACGTCGACGAGAGCCGGGGGAAGTTCCCGCTCACCGCGGGCATGCCGCGCGGGCCGATGGTGTGCGCCGCCCTGTCGTACGGACCGAGGGAACCGGCCGTACGGATCACCGACCGCGGACCCTCCAACATCCTGCTCGTGCAGAACGAGCGGGACGTCGCCACCCCGCTCGCCGGGGCCCGCAAGCTGCGTCAGGCCCTCGGCGAGCGGGCTGTCATGGTCACCGTGAACTCCACCGGCCACGACTCCTACCTCGACAACGGCAACGCCTGCGGCGACCGGACCGTCTCCCGTTTCCTGGCCACCGGGAAGCGGCCCGGATCCGACGTCTACTGCGAGTGAGCGGTGCGGTGGCCCGCCGCCCCGTATCGGCGGGCCACCGCACGGAACACCGCCTTCGGCTCCCAGGCCGAGGCGGGGCGCGTCCGGGCAGACGCAGCGGCCGGTCCTCGCGGCCCCTGCGGCGGTGAGGGGTTCATCCCTCGCCGAACCGGCGCACGTACCGCCGCTGCCAGGGCGTTTCCACCGCGTGCCGGTCGTGATGCCGTCGGACGAACCCCACCGCCTCTGCTGCCGGCACCCCGTCCAGCACCGCCAGGCAGGCCAGGGCCGTGCCCGTGCGGCCGCGTCCGCCGCCGCAGGCGATCTCC
This sequence comes from Streptomyces hawaiiensis, assembly GCF_004803895.1. Taxonomy (NCBI): domain Bacteria; kingdom Bacillati; phylum Actinomycetota; class Actinomycetes; order Kitasatosporales; family Streptomycetaceae; genus Streptomyces; species Streptomyces hawaiiensis. Next base: position 2,909,795 of record NZ_CP021978.1, read on the forward strand.
ACCCGCTCCCCGGCTGCCCGTTCCCATACGCCCGCCAGCACCGCGCGGGCGGCCGCCCGGTCCGACGGGAGGCGGAAGTCGGGCCAGCGGATCCAGCCCGACTCCCAGGGGACCTCGGGCGGTTGCCGGCCGAGCAGGTAGACGCCGAAGGAGGGACGGGGCGCGGTCGGGTCCAGGGGGTGGCGCAGGCCCCGGCCCCGAACCAGCCGGCCGGACGGCAGTCGCAGGACGCCGGCGTCGCTCTCGTTCCACAGCTCGCTCACGCCCTCATCATGCGCCGCGTCCGCCCGCCCGGTGGCGGAATCGGCCCACCCCCCCCCGCGACTCCTGGCCCGCCCGCGCCTCGATCCCCCGGAAGTGCGCCGCCATCGCCCGCTGCGCTCCCTCCACGTCCCGCGCCCGCAATGCCGTGAGGATGTCGCGGTGGCGGCGGACGGTGCTCTCGGGGGACGGGTCGTCGGGCCGGCCGCGGGCGCCGGAGACCCGGCGCAAGACCGTCCAGAACGCGGCGAGGAGCTGGGGGACGAGGTCGTTGCCCAGGGACGCGTACAGCACCTCGTGGAACTCGCGGTCCAGTTCGGCGGTGGAGCGGCCCGTGCCGGGCGCGGACTCCATGCGGGTCAACACGTCCTCCGGCCTGTCCAGTTCCGCCTCGGTACGGCGGATGAGCGATCGTGTGATCACCATGTATCTGGGCCGGATCGTGGAGGAGTCCCCGGCCGCCCTGGTCACCGACCGCGCCCGGCACCCGTACACCCGCGCCCTGTTCTCCGCCACACCCGGCCTGCTCGACCCGATCGACCCGATCCCGCTGGCCGGCCCGGTCCCGTCGGCGACCCGCCCGCCGAGCGGCTGCCCGTTCCGCACCCGCTGCTGGAAGGCGGACGGGAGGTGCGCGGACGAGATGCCGTGCTTCTCCGCCGCGTCGGCACCCGCGCACCGCTTCCGCTGCCACCATCCTGTCCAGGAGGACGAGTCGACCCGCGACCTCGTCCACCGGCGCGACCCGATGGAGGCTCCATGACTTTCACCCCGCTGACCGGTGTCATCCCGCCCGTCTGCACACCCCTGACATCGGACGGCGAGGTGGACGTCCCCTCGCTGACCGGGCTCGTCGACCATCTCGTGGCCGGCGGGGTGCACGGACTGTTCGTGCTCGGCTCCACCTCGGAGGCCGCGTATCTGCCGGACCGACAGCGCAGGCTGGTCGTCGAGTCGGTGACGGGTCATGTGGGCGGGCAGCTCCCGGTGCTGGCCGGGGCGATCGACATGACGACGCCCCGGGTCCTGGACCATGTCGCGTCGGTGACGGCGGCGGGCGCGGACGCGGTCGTCGTCACCGCCCCGTTCTACGCCCGCACCCACCCGGCGGAGATCGCCCGCCACTACCGCGCGGTCGCCGCCGCCAGCCCGGTCCCGGTCATCGCCTACGACCTTCCCGTCGCCGTCCACACGAAGCTGCCGGCCGACGTGGTCCTGGAGCTGGCCGCCGACGGAGTCGTGGCCGGGCTCAAGGACTCCAGCGGCGACCTGGCCGCCTTCCGCCAGGTCGTGACCGGCGCCCGGGAACACCGGGGCATCAGCGGCTTCAGCGTGCTGACCGGCTCCGAGCTGATCGTCGACGCGGCCCTCGCGATCGGCGCGGACGGCACGGTGCCGGGCCTCGCCAACGTCGACCCGCACGGCTACGTCCGCCTGGACGGCCTGTGCCGGGCCGGGGACTGGGACGGGGCCCGTACCGAACAGGAGCGACTGTGCGCGCTGTTCGGCATGGTGACCGTCGGCGACCCGGCCCGGATGGGCCCGAACTCCTCGGCGATCGGCGCCTTCAAGACCGCGCTGCACCTGCGCGGCGTGATCGACTGCCCGGCGACGGCGGAGCCGCAGATCCCGCTGTCGCCGGACGAGGTGGAGCAGGTCGGGAAGTACCTGGCGGCGGCCGGGCTGCTCTGAGGCGGACGGTGCCGGTCCGTCAGACGCTCCCCGGCGTCACCATTCCGGACTCGTAGGCGACGATGACCAGCTGCGCCCGGTCCCGGGCCCCCAGCTTGCCCATGATGCGGCTGACATGGGTCTTCGCGGTGAGCGGGCTCAGGCGCAACGCGTCGGCGATCTCCGTGTTGTTGAGGCCGCGCGCGACCAGCGCGAGCACCTCCCGCTCCCGGCCGGACAGGCACTCGGGCCCGCCGGTCTCCGGTGCGCAGGGGCTGCGCAGGAACCGCTCGATCAGCCGTGCCGTGGGTCCGGGCGACAGCAGGGACTCCCCGGCGGCGACCGTGCGGATGGCGTCGAGGAGTTCGGCCGGCCTGGTGTCCTTGACCAGGAACCCGGAGGCACCGGCGCGCAGGGCGTCGACGATGTTCTCGTCCGTGTCGTACGTGGTGAGGACGAGCACCCGTACGCCCGCGAGGTCCTCGTCGGCCGCGATGAGCCGGGTCGCCTCGATGCCGTCCAGGTCGGGCATGCGGATGTCCATCACCACGAGGTCGGCGCGGGCGCCGCGGGCCAGCTCGACGGCCTGCCGGCCGGTGGCGGCCTGGCCGACGACCTCCATGTCCCGGGCCGACTCCACGAGCATCGCGAACGCCTCCCGTACCAGGGTCTGGTCGTCCGCGAGCAGCACTCGGATGGTCATCCGTTTCTCTCCCCCGTCGTATTCAGCGGCAGGACCGCCGTCACCTCGAATCCGCCCCCGGTACGTGGTCCGGCGTCGAGTGTGCCACCGACGCTGCGGGCCCGCTCCCGCATCCCGACGAGTCCGAAGCCCGGGGTGCCGCCCGGGGCGGGTCCGGTGCCGTCGTCGCGGACCGACAGGTGCAGGGCGCCCTGCCGCTCGTCCAGTTCGACGTGGACGGCCGGTTCGGGTCCCGCGTGCCGTACCGCGTTCGTCAGGGCCTCCTGCACGATGCGGTAGGCGGCGGCGCCGACCGCGGGCGGTGCCTGCCGTATCCGTACGGTCTGCTCGACCCGGGCGCCGGCCAGCCGCGCGGCCTGCGCCAGGTCGGGCAGCCCGTCGAGTCCGGGCAGCGGGCCGCGGGCCTCCGGGCGGCCGTGCTCGCGCAGCACCTCCAGGGTCGTACGGAGTTCGCCGCGGGCGCTGCGGCAGGTCTCGGCGATGTCGTCGAGAGCCTTGGCCACCGTCTCCCGGTCGAGCCGCTCCGGGTCGGCGGACAGCACATGGGCGGCGACGGAGGTCTGCACGCCGATGAGGGTGATGGTGTGGGCGAGCAGATCGTGCAGGTCCCGGGCGATCCGCAGCCGCTCCTCGGCGACCCGCCGCCGGGCCTCCTCCTCGCGGGTGCGTTCGGCGCGTTCGGCGCGTTCCACGATGGAGGTGACGTACTGGCGGTAGAAGCGCACGTCGACGCCGAGGAACAGCACGGCGACGACCCAGCCGGAGGCCCTCAGCAGCCCCAGCGCCTCGTGGGCGCTGATGGTGAGCATCACGCCCACCGACAAGGCGATGACGCCGATGCCGACCAGGACGGTGCGCAGCGCCCGGCCGGTGACGGCGACGGTGTAGAGGGCGACGTACGCGGCCTGGGTGGCCGCGGTGTGCGGGTAGTCGAGGAAGTGGTAGGGGAACACGCAGGTGATGACCGCGACCAGGACGAGCACCGGACGGCGGCGGCGCCACACCAGCGGCACGTGGGAGGCGAGCAGCAGGGCCCAGCCGAGCGCGTCGGGCCTGCGGCCGTCGTCGACGAACAGCGCGAGCGCGGCGGAGACAGCGGCCACCGGAACGGCGAGCAGCGCGTCGTTGCGGAGGGCGTGCGGGGCGGTCAGGGGGTCGCGGTTGATCGCGGCAATGATCCGCTCGGCGGACCGCGACCAGGTCGCCTGCGGGGTGGTGGGTGCCTGCACGGGCATCATCCTCGGCCAGGAAGGCGCCCCTCCGGGAGAGGAGGGGCGCCTTCGGTCAGCGAGCGTCGGCGGCCACGGGCTTCCGTTCCTTGGGCGGGGCCGTCCGCTCCGGTGCGCGGGAGAGCTTCCCCGGCCACCACATCCGCCGCTTGAGCAGCACACTCGCGGTGGTCACCAGGTACGTACGCACCAGGAACGTGTCCAGCAGCACCCCGACCGCGATGACGAACCCGAGCTCGACCAGCCCGACCATCGGCAGCGTGGTCAGCACCGCGAACGTCGCCGCGAGCACCACCCCCGCCGAGGCGATGACCCCACCGGTCGTCCGCAACGCGGTGAGCGCCGCGGCCTCCGGCTCGGCCCCGCGCACGGACTCCTCCCGCATCCGGTGCATCAGGAAGATGCCGTAGTCGACACCGAGGGCGACCAGGAACACGAAGGACAGCAGTCCGAGCCCGGGATCGTTCCCGGCGAACCCGAACACCGGCTCGAACACCAGCCCGCCGATGCCGAGAGCGGCGCCCCAGACCGCCACCACCGCCGCCAGCAGCAGCAACGGCGCGACGAGGCTGCGCAACAGCCCGACCAGGATGACGAACACGGCCCCGAGCACCAGCGGCACGATCACCTTCCGGTCCCGCGACTCGCTGTCGGCCAGATCCATCTGCTGCGCACTGGGTCCGCCGACGTACGCGCCCCGGGGGTCGAGCCCGGCCCGCAGCGTCTCGATGGTGCGGGTCTCGGCCGGCGACTCGGGGGCCGCGGTGGTGAAGACGGCGATCTCGGTCCAGCCCGCGCCGCTGCGTCCGGACTTCACCTCGGCGACGCCCTCGGTCGTACGGGCCCGGTCGGCGGCCGCCTCGGCCCGCTCCTCGGGCGCGATCACCGTCACGGGCCGGCTGCTGCGCTCGGGATACTCGCGCGCCAGCGTCTGCATCGCGGTGATGGACTCGGGCCGCTCGGTGAAGGAGTCCTCCTGCTTGATGCTCCCGGACAGATTCAGCGTGCCGAGCGCGAGCGCCCCGAGCAGCGCGGCACCGCCCACGAGCACGGTGACGGGCCGCCGCGTCGCCGAGGTGCCCATCGCGGCGAACAGCGACCGCCGGGCCTTCGGCTCACTGCCGAACGCGGGGATCAGCGGCCAGAAGACCCGCCGTCCCAGCAGCACCAGAACAGCCGGCAGCAGGGTCGTCATGGCGACCAGCGCGGCGAGCACTCCGATCGTGCCGACCGGGCCCATGCCCCTGCTGCTGTTGAGGTCGGCGGCGAGCAGACACAGCAGCCCGGCCGCGACCGTCCCCGAGGAGGCGAGGATCGCCGGCCCGCAGCCGCGCAGGGCGGTGCGCATGGCGTCGTACGGCCGCTCGTGACGCCGCAGTTCCTCGCGGTAGCGGGAGATGAGGAGCAGCGCGTAGTCGGTGCCGGCGCCGAGAACCAGCACGGTCATCACGCCGCCGCTCTGTCCGGTGACGGTGACGTCGAACAGTTCGTGCAGCCCGTACCCGGCGGCCATCGACACGGTGGCGGCGACCCCCGCCACGGCGAGCGGCACCAGCCACAGGAAGGGGCTGCGGTAGATGAGGATGAGCAGCACGGTGACGACGCCGAGGGTGGCGAGCAGCAGCGTGGCGTCGAGCGTCTCGAACACCTTGTTCATGTCGGTGTTCAGCGCGCCGGGCCCGCCGACCTCGACGCTCAGCCCGCCGTCGCCGTCGGCGATGTCCCGCACCCCGTCGACGAAGGCGTCCCGGGCCTTCTCGTCCTGGCCGGGCTGGGTGCTGGAGACCGGGTACATCAGGGTGGAGCCGTCCTTCGACGGGATGCCCCGCGGCTCCCCCGCCAGGTCGTAGGCGCCGCTCACCTCGGTGATCTGCTCGTCGGCGGTGCGCCGGTCGGCGTCGGTCAGACCGCCGTCCCGGTGGTAGACGAGCACCACGTCGGTCGACTCCCCGCCGGGCAACCGGTCCTGGATCCGCGCCACCTGCGTCGAGTCGGCGCTGTCGGGCAGGTAGTCGACCGCCCGGTTCTGCTGGACGTCGGCGAACTTGCCGGCGAGCGGCCCGACCAGCACGAGCGCGGCGAGCCACAGCCCGACCACCGCCCAGGGCACGGCCCGCTTCCGCCCGGTACGCGTCCTTACGGCCCCCATGTGTAGGGCTCCCTCCGGTCGGGTGTCTGGATCGGTTTCCAGACTCCCGTCGGACGGGGGCCGTTGCGTCGGGCGTGAGGTCGAGCCGGGGAGTACTGCCGGGGGCGGTCCCGGCCGTGTGTTACTCCCCGGGGAGTAACGCGGTGGTGTGCCTCACGAAGGCGTGCGCGCCGCCGCTGCCAGCAGCCGTGTCACGTCGTCGGAGCAGATCGTGAGCGCCGCCCCCACGGTCGCCAGCACATCGCGCTCGGCCGGGGTGTAGGGCCCGTCCGCCAGGGCGATGCGGGCGCCCTGGAGCAGGATCGATTCGCGGCCGACGGTCGCGAGGTGCGGGGCGAGCGGGTCCAGTGCCTCGTGCAGCTCTATGGCCAGCCCCGCACCGCAGGGTTCGCCGGAGATCCGGCCGGTGTCCGCCTCCAGCGCCTCGACGAGGGCGGCCAGCTGCTCCTCCGTGCAGTCGTCGAAGCCGGCCGCGCGCACGGCGAGGACGGCGGCCTCCAGTGCCGTACGGGACCCGGCGCCGCCCGCCGCCAGCACGGCGAGCGCGACGGTGTGCACGGCGTCGCGGAGCATCGCGGAGAAGCGGGTGGTGGTCGGATGGTCGAGGACGTCCGTGCCGAAGTGGCGGCGGCACGCCGCGCACTCCACGACCGGGCCGGTCTCGCCGCGCGGCAGCACGGGCAGGCCGAGCAGGGTGAAGCGGCGCTGTCCGGTCAGCCGCTGGTAGTTGCGGTCGCCGCCGCAGCCCGGGCAGAAGAACTCCCCGTCACCGGCGGCCGTCCACGCGGTGCGGGTGCCCAGGATGCGAGAAAGCCTGGCGGCATGGCCGTTTCGTCCCCGTCCTGGCAGCACGTCGCACCTCCGTCACGCCGCACGGCAACGTCGCCGCGCTTGCGTGATGTTAGCCACATCAGCGACGAGGAGTCAGCACCCCGGAGGAGACCTTTCCGTGACCTCCACAGGGAATGGCCGGTATACGACGGGGCTCCACCCGCCGGACATCGGCGGACGGAGCCCCTGCGGCATCCATGAGCGGCCGGTGGCCGCAGACCCGTACGGCTGGTCAGCGAGCCGCGCGGTTGACGGCCGAGACGACCGCCTTCAGCGAGGCCCGCGTGGTGTTCGCGTCGATTCCGATCCCCCACAGGACCTTGTCGCCGATCGCGCATTCGATGTAGGAGGCGGCCTGCGCGGAGGCGCCCTCGCTCATCGTGTGCTCCTGGTAGTCCAGCAGGCGTACGTCGATGCCGACGGACTGCAGGGCGTCGAAGAAGGCCGAGATCGGACCGTTGCCCGAACCGGTCAGGACGGTGTCCTGGCCGTCGAGCGTGGCCTCCACCTTCAGCGTGTCCACGCCGTCGGTGTCGGTCGTCGACTGGTTGTTCTTGACCTGGATCCGGCCCCACGGGTTCTCGGGGTTGGGCAGGTACTCGTCCTGGAAGACCGCCCAGATGTCCTTCGGCGTGACCTCGCCGCCCTCGGCGTCCGTCTTCGCCTGGATGAGCTTGGAGAACTCGATCTGCATCCGGCGCGGCAGTTCCAGCTTGTGGTCGTTCTTCAGGACGTAGGCGATACCGCCCTTGCCGGACTGCGAGTTGACCCGGATGACCGCCTCGTAGGAGCGGCCGACGTCCTTGGGGTCGATCGGCAGGTAGGGGACGGCCCACTCGATGTCGTCGACGGTGACGCCCTGGGCGGCCGCGTCGGCCTCCATGGCGTCGAAGCCCTTCTTGATGGCGTCCTGGTGGGAGCCGGAGAAGGACGTGTAGACCAGGTCGCCCACGTACGGGTGGCGCGGGTGGACCTCCATCTGGTTGCAGTACTCCCACGTGCGACGGATCTCGTCGATGTCGGAGAAGTCGATCTGCGGGTCGACGCCCTGGGAGAACAGGTTCATGCCCAGGGTGACCAGGTCGACGTTGCCGGTGCGCTCGCCCTGGCCGAACAGGCAGCCCTCGACGCGGTCGGCGCCGGCCATCAGGGCCAGCTCGGCGGCGGCGACGGCGGTGCCGCGGTCGTTGTGGGGGTGGATCGACAGGCAGACGTGCTCGCGGCGGGAGAGGTTGCGGCCCATCCACTCGAAGCGGTCGGCGTGCGTGGAGGGCGTGGAACGCTCCACGGTGGCGGGCAGGTTGAGGATGATCTCGCGGCCCGGGCCGGGCTGCCAGACGTCCATGACCGCCTCGCAGACCTCCAGCGCGAAGTCCAGCTCGGTGTCGGTGAAGATCTCGGGGCTGTACTGGTAGCCGAACTCGGTCTCGGGACCCAGCAGCTTCTCGGCGTACTCCATGACCAGCCGCGTGCCGTCGACGGCGATCTGCTTGATGTCGTCCTTGGAGCCGCGGAAGACGACCCTGCGGAAGACCGGGGCCGTGGCGTTGTACAGGTGGACCGTGGCGCGCTTGGCGCCCTTCAGGGACTCCACCGTGCGCTCGATCAGGTCCTCGCGGGCCTGGGTCAGCACGGAGATGGTGACGTCGTCCGGGATGGCCCCGGGCTCCTCGACGATGGAGCGCACGAAGTCGAAGTCGGTCTGGCCGGAGGCCGGGAAGCCGACCTCGATCTCCTTGTAGCCCATCTTGACCAGCAGGTCGAACATGGCGCGCTTGCGGGCGGGCGACATGGGGTCGATCAGGGCCTGGTTGCCGTCACGCAGGTCGGTGGAGAGCCAGCGGGGGGCGGTGGTGACGCGGTTCTGCGGCCAGGCGCGGTCCGGGATGTCGACCTGCTCGTAGCGGCCGTACTTGTGGATCGGCATGGAACTGGGCTGCTGGCGGTTCGCCATGATGCTTAGGGCTCCTCAGAGGGTGTCCGGAAGGACGGCCGACGACGCAGCACCAAGCTCCGCGGGGAGGGAGTCGGCCTCGACTACAGGCCCTCGCCGCGGCAGCTAAGGAGAAGCAGCCCGAAACGCATGATGCGCAGCATGCTAGCCGAGCCTCTCCCCGGCGCGTGGGGTCGTATCAGTATGCGGGACCGGGAGCACATACGGGACAAAAAGTGCGCTATACCACTCCGCCACGGAGCGTGAGGGTCGCTGTCCCGGTATTTCACCAATCATGGTGGCGTCTAGTGACAGTTTCGTCACGCAGTGCAAGGGTGCCGGGCATGACGTCTCACGGGGGCTTCGAGCCCGTCTTCTGCACCATCGTTCCGCCTCATGTCCTCGACAAGCTCGCCCAGGCCGAGGACCCCGCGCTCGCCGGTCCCGCCCGCCGCACCCTGCAGCGCGACGCCTACGAGCGCACCCAGCGCCGCCTCACCACGGTCATCGGCGCGACCGCCGTCGCCGCGGCCGCCGACGGCAAGCCGCGGCGCACCATCCACGACGCCCGGCACGGCACCGACCTGCCCGGCCACAAGGTCCGCGGCGAGGGCGACAAGCCCGGCAAGGACGCCACCGTCAACCGCGCCTACGCGGGTCTCGGCGCCACCTTCGAGCTGTTCCTGCGGGCGTACCGGCGCGACTCGATCGACGGCAGCGGCCTGCCGCTGAACGCGACCGTGCACTACGAGCGGGACTACAACAACGCCTTCTGGAACGGCGAGCAGATGGTCTTCGGCGACGGGGACGGGGAGATCTTCCTCGACTTCACCATCCCGATCGACGTCATCGGCCACGAACTCGCACACGGCGTCACGCAGTACACGGCCAACCTCACCTACTTCGGCCAGCCGGGCGCGCTCAACGAGTCCCTGTCGGATGTCTTCGGCGCCCTGATCAAGCAGTACACGCTCGGCCAGACCGCCGCCGAGGCCGACTGGCTGATCGGCGCGGGCCTGCTGGCCCCCCGGGTGACGGGCACGGCGCTGCGCTCCATGAAGGAGCCGGGCACGGCGTACGACGACGACGTCCTCGGCAAGGACCCGCAGCCCGCGACGATGGACGACTTCGTGCGCACCGGCCGCGACAACGGCGGTGTCCACATCAACTCGGGCATCCCGAACCACGCCTTCTACCTCGCGGCCACGGCCCTCGGCGGCCACGCCTGGGAGCGGGCCGGGCAGGTCTGGTACGACGTGCTGACCGGCGGCGAGCTCAAGGAGCAGGCGATGTTCGTCGACTTCGCCACGCTCACCGTGAAGGCCACCCGGGAGCGGTTCGGCGACGGGGAGGAACTGGACGCCGTGTCGAAGGCCTGGGAGCAGGTCGGGGTGCGGACCCTGTAGTTCCGTACTAGACAGGTGCCATGCGGATTCAGGTGAGGCGCACGGGCGGTTTCGCGGGCATCGAGCGGCATGCCGAGGTGGACACCTCGGGCCGGCCCGATGCCCCGAGTGGCACGCCCTGGCCGAGCGGGCGGTCGCCGCCGGCCGGAGCACGCCGCCGGTCGGGGTCCCGGACGGGTTCAGCTATCAGCTCACGGTGGACGGGAAGACCGTGTACTGCGCGGATCCCCGGCTGACGGAGGAGCAGCGAAAGCTGATCTCGCGGGTCCTGAAGGAAGGGGCGTAACAGCTCCTTCCCGCCCGGCCGTTGACTTCCGTTACCGCCGGTACGGATGATCCAGCGCATGGCGACTGACGCAGGCAACCCGATCCCCCGCTTCCCGGCCAGCTTCCTCTGGGGCGTCTCGACGTCCGCGCACCAGATCGAGGGCGCCGCGGACGAGCGCGAGCCGTCCGTGTGGGACGCCTTCACGGCCACGCCGGGACGGGTGAAGGACGGCTCGACGGCGTCGGTGGCCTGCGACCACGTCCACCGCCACCGCGAGGACGTGGCACTCCTGGCCGGTCTGGGCGTGAACGCCTACCGCTTCTCGGTCTCCTGGCCGCGGGTGCGCTCCGAGAACGGCCTGGACTTCTACGACCGGCTGGTGGACGACCTGTGCGCGGCGGGCGTCCGCCCGGTGCCGACGCTGTTCCACTGGGACCTGCCGGCCGACCTGGACTGGCTGGAGCGGGACACCGCCGAGCGCTTCGCCGAGTACGTGGCTCTCGTGGCCGACCGCCTGGGCGACCGCGTGACGAAGTGGATCACCCTGAACGAGCCCGCCGAGCACACCCTGCTCGGCCACGCCCTGGGTGTGCACGCACCGGGGAAGCGGCTGCTGTTCGACGCGCTGCCGGCCGCCCACCACCAGCTGCTCGCCCACGGCCTGGCCGTCCGGGCCCTGCGCGCCTCGGGTGCCACGGACATCGGCATCGCCAACTCGCACGGCCCGACCTGGGCGGCGTCGACCGAGGCGGCGGACATGGAGGCGGCGGAGTTCTACGACCTGCTGCTGAACCGGCTGTTCGCGGACCCGCTGCTGCTGGGCCGGTACCCGGACGGCATCGGCGAGCTGATGCCGGGGGACGTCGAGGCCGACCTGAAGGTGATCGCCGAGCCGCTCGACTGGTACGGGATCAACTACTACGCCCCGACCAGGGTGGGTGCCCCGCAGGGTGCGGAGATCGAGTTCGGCGGCGTCACCATGCCCGCCGAACTGCCCTTCTCCGTGCGGGAGATCGAGGGCCACCCGGTCACGGACTTCGGCTGGCCGGTCGTCCCCGAGGGCCTCACCGAGCTCCTCACCACCTTCCGCGACCGCTACGGCGACCGGCTCCCGCCCGTCGTCATCACCGAGAACGGCTGCGCGTACCCGGGCGTCGACGACCAGGACCGCGTCGCCTACCTGGACGGCCACGTCCGGGCCCTGCACCGGGCCGTGGCGGCGGGCGTCGACGTGCGCGGCTACTTCGTGTGGTCCCTGCTCGACAACTTCGAGTGGGCGGAGGGCTACGCACGCCGCTTCGGCCTGGTCCACGTCGACTTCGCCACCCTGGAGCGGACCCCGAAGGCGTCGTACCACTGGTACCGGGAGCTGCTGAGGGCGCAGGGTCCTACGGCTTGATGCCCACCCCGGTCCACAGGCTGACCTCGGCGTCGGTCGGGGCGTCGCCCTCGACGGCGTCCGGGCGCCAGCGGTGGCCGACCGCGACGCCCGGCTCCAGCAGGTCCAGGCCGTCGAAGAAGCGGGCGACGTCCTTCTGGGAGCGGAACCGCACCGGCGTGCCGGCCGAGGTGTAGATGTCGGTGACCTTCTGCCAGGTCTCGGGGTCGAAGTCGGGTGTGCAGTGGCTCAGCGCCAGGGCGCTGCCCGAGGGCAGCACGTCCAGCAGGCGGCGCACTATGCCGTAAGGGTCCTGGGCGTCGGTGACGAAGTGCATCAGGGCGTTGAGGGACAGCGCGACCGGACGGTCCAGGTCCAGGATCTGGGCCAGCTCGGGCGCGTTCAGCAGCGACTGCGGGTCGTTGACGTCGGCCTCGATGTAGGTGGTGCGGCCCTCGGAGGTGCTGCGCATCAGGCGCTCGGCGTACTTGAGCACGAGCGGGTCGTTGTCGGCGTAGACCACCCGGGCGTCCGGGACGACGGACTGGGCGACCTGGTGGAGGTTGGGCTCGGTCGGAATGCCGGTGCCGATGTCCAGCCACTGGCGGATGCCGTGCTCGCGGGCGAGGACGCGGGTGGCGCGGTGCATGAAGGCCCGGTTCTCGCGGGCGCACACGAAGATGGCGGGGTAGGCCTCGGCGACCCGCTCGGCCGCCTGCTTGTCGACCTCGAAGTGGTCCTTGCCGCCGAGGTAGTAGTCGTACATGCGGGCGGAGTGCGGCCTGCTGGTGTCGATGTCCCGCGCGGCGTGCGAGGTGCTCATGGGGGGTGCCTCTCGGTGGGGGGTGGTGGTGCGAGTGTGGTCCGGTGGGGCGTCAGCGGGCCGTCAGGTGGTCGGCGAGGCCCTGCTTGACCCCCGTGACGAACGCGGTGATCTCCTCGGGCGTGTAGATCAGCGCCGGGCCGGCGGGATCGGCCGACTGGCGCACGGCCACACGGCCGTCGGCGAGCTGCTTCGTCTCCACGCACTGGCCCCCGTTGGGGCCGCTCCACGGACGCTCCCAGCCCTGCTCGCCGAGGTCCGAGGCGGGCATCCCGTTGTACACGGCACCCTCGGTGATGGTCATGAGTACTCCTTCCGCATGCGGTTCAACAGCGCCTTGCTGTCCGCGGACGAGGTCTTCAGCGACAGCCGGTTGTGCGCCTCCAGATGGGCCATGACGTCCGCACGCTGGTCGAGGTAGACGGAGGCGGAGAGGATCTCGCTGTAGACGATGTCGGGCAGCTCCCGCTCCTCGAACCGGAAGTAGGTGAACGGCGCGCACGCCCCGACGTGGGCGCCCGCGCCGAACGGCACGATGTCGACGCTGACATGCTCCAGCTCGGACGCCTCCAGGAGCCGGTCGATCTGCTCCCGCATCACCTCGGGGCCGCCCACCACCCGGTGCAGCACGGCCTCCTCCATCACCACCCACAGCGTGGGCGCGTCCTGCTTCGTGAGCAGGCTCTGGCGGCGCAACCGCAGCTCCACGCGCCGGTCGAGGTCGTCGTCGCCGTCGTTCGGGAAGCCGCCGCTCAGCACGGCCCGCGCGTACCCGGGCGTCTGGAGCAGGCCCGTGACGTACTGCGGCTCATAGGTGCGCAGCGTTCTCGCGCCGGTCTCCAGGCTCACGTAGGCCGTGAACCAGGACGGCATCACATCGCGGTACGGGTTCCACCAGCCGGGCTCGTTGGCGCGCTCGGCCAGGGTGACGAACTCGTCGATCTCCTGCCGGCCGGCCCCGTAGGTCTCCAGCAGCTTCTCGACGTAGAGGATCTTCAGGCCGACCTCGGCCTTCTCCAGGCGGCGGATGGTCAGCGCAGTGACACGCAGGGCCTTGGCCGCGTCGTCGAGCGACAGGCCCGCGCCCTGCCGGGCCTCCTGGAGTCGGCGGCCCAGGATCATGCGCAGAACGGTGGGGGCGCCGGCGCCGGTGCCTGGTCGCGCGTCGTTCACGCCGTGCCTCCTGAGGGGTCGTCATCGCCGTCATCGCCGCTGAATTTGCGGGGACTTGAACGTTTCACCAGATCGCTCGGCCCGGGCGATACCGTCCTTCTGAAATTATCAGGGAGATGGTTGCAGCGTGAACTGCTCTGCGAGCATAGTTACTTGTGTGACCAGGGTTCCGGAAGCACCAACCCCCCATCCGGCCGGTCCGTTGCCCGCTCGCCCCTTCCTTGACTGCGCCCACCCCCCACGGAAGGCGATCGCCGTGTCCCCCCACACGACATCCACCCCCCGGTTCCCGGACGCGGTGCGCCCGGACCGCACAGACTGGCTGGAGCTGCCGCCGCAGCGGACGAGTGTCAGAATCGCCCGTCATGCCCTGCGCGCGCGGCTGACCTCGTGGCAGGTGCCCGAGGAGGTGTGCGCGAACGCCGTGCTGCTCGTGTCCGAGCTGGTGACCAACGCCGTGCTGCACACGCTCAGCGAACGGATCCTGTGCGGTGTGCAGCGGATGACACAGGCGCGCTTCCGGCTGGAGGTCCACGACGGCGACCTCACGGGCCGCGGCATCCCCGACCGTTGCCCCGGCCTCGACGACGAGAACGGCCGCGGCCTGCTGCTCGTACGCGAGATAGCGGACAGCTGGGGCATCACCCGCTCGACCCTCACGGGCGGCAACGCGGTGTGGGCGAGCCTCGGAAGGCCGCTGTGAAGCGCTGAGGAACCTCAGAACCCCAGCTTGCGCAACTGCCGCGGGTCCCGCTGCCAGTCCTTGGCGACCTTCACGTGGAGGTCCAGGCTGCATCGACATGCGGCTACCGCCGCGCAGCCGGCGTGCCCAGCAACACCACCACACCCAAGCCGCCCCGACGACCCACGCACTACGACTCAGAACCCCAGCTTGCGCAACTGCCGCGGATCCCGCTGCCAGTCCTTGGCGACCTTCACGTGGAGGTCCAGGCTGCATCGACATGCGGCTACCGCCGCGCAGCCGGCGTGCCCAGCAACACCACCACACCCAAGCCGCCCCGACGACCCACGCACTACGACTCAGAACCCCAGCTTGCGCAACTGCCGCGGATCCCGCTGCCAGTCCTTGGCGACCTTCACGTGGAGGTCCAGGAAGACCGGTGTGCCCAGAAGGGCCTCGATCTGCTTGCGGGACTTGATGCCGACCTCCTTCAGGCGCTTGCCCTTGGGGCCGATGATGATGCCCTTCTGGCTGGGGCGCTCGATGTAGACGAAGGCGTGGATGTCGAGGAGGGGCTTGTCGGCGGGGCGGTCCTCGCGGGGGAGCATCTCCTCGACGACGACGGCGATGGAGTGCGGCAGCTCGTCGCGGACGCCCTCCAGCGCGGCCTCGCGGATCAGTTCCGCGATCATGACCTGCTCGGGCTCGTCGGTCAGGTCGCCCTCGGGGTAGAGGGCGGGGCCCTCCGGGAGGAGCGGGACGAGCAGGTCGGCCAGCAGGTCCACCTGCGTGTCGGCGACGGCCGAGACCGGCACGATCTCGGCCCACTCGAAGCCGAGTTCCTTGCCGAGCTGGTCGATCGCGATGAGCTGCTCGGCGAGCGTCTTGCTGTCCACGAGGTCGGTCTTGGTGACGATCGCGATCTTGGGCGTCTTCTTGATGGACGCCAGTTCCTTAGCGATGAAGCGGTCGCCGGGACCGAGCTTCTCGTTCGCCGGCAGACAGAAGCCGATCACGTCGACCTCGGCCCACGTCGTGCGCACGATGTCGTTGAGCCGCTCGCCCAGCAGTGTGCGCGGCTTGTGCAGCCCCGGGGTGTCGACCAGGATCAGCTGGGCGTCCGGCCGGTGCACGATGCCCCGCACGGTGTGCCGCGTCGTCTGCGGCTGGTTCGCCGTGATCGCCACCTTCTGGCCGACCAGAGCATTCGTGAGAGTGGACTTGCCCGCGTTGGGACGGCCCACGAAGCAGGCGAAGCCGGCCCGGTGGACAGCTCCGGCGGGCTCTTCGGATGACTGGGTACGAACGCTCATGGCGCCCATTGTCCCTGATCCACGGAGCCGCCCCGTACCGGACGTGCCTCGTGAGCTTCCCGAAACCCTTACGCAACGAAACGTCACGGAAACACACCCGTACGCGACCGGAAACGCAGGCCGGTGAACCTCTGACGAGCCCCCGGAGCCCCCACCCGTTGGAGACACCGTGCCTCTGGCCGCCGCAACCGCCGACACCGGCGACACCGCCTGGCTGCTCGCCGCCACCGCCCTCGTCCTGCTGATGACCCCGGGCCTGGCCCTGTTCTACGGCGGCATGGTCCGCACGAAGAGCGTGCTCAACATGCTGATGATGAGCTTCGTGTCGATCGCCCTGGTCACCGTGGTGTGGCTGGCCGCCGGCTACTCCCTGGCCTTCGGTGAGGACGCGGCAGGGGGTCTCATCGGCGGGCTCGACCACGCCGGGATGAGCGGCCTCGGCCCGGACAGCGTCCAGGGCACGGTTCCCACCCTCCTCTTCGCCACCTTCCAGCTCACCTTCGCGATCGTCACGGCCGCACTGGTCAGCGGCGCGGTCGCCGACCGGGCGAAGTTCGGGGCCTGGCTGGTCTTCGTGCCGGTGTGGGCGCTGCTCGTATACGTTCCGGTCGCGCACTGGGTGTGGGGCCCGGGCGGCTGGATCCTGGAGAGGCTGGGGGCCCTGGACTTCGCCGGCGGGCTGCCCGTGGAGATCGTCTCCGGCGCCTCGGGGCTGGCGTTGTGCCTGGTCCTGGGCCCGCGCATGGGCTTCAAGAAGGACGCCATGCGCCCGCACAACCTGCCCATGGTGATGCTGGGCGCCGGTCTGCTCTGGTTCGGCTGGTTCGGCTTCAACGCCGGCTCCGCGCTCGGCGCCAACGGTCTCGCGGCCGCCGCGTTCCTCAACACCCTCGCCGCGGGCTGCACCGGCCTGCTCGGCTGGCTCTTCGTGGAGCAGAAGCGCGACGGCCACCCCACGACCCTCGGCGCCGCCTCCGGCGCGGTCGCGGGCCTGGTCGCCATCACCCCGTCCTGCGGGTCCGTCTCGCTGCTGGGCGCCCTGGTCGTCGGCCTCGCCGCCGGCGTCGTCTGCTCGTACGCCGTGAGCTGGAAGTTCAAGCTGAACTACGACGACTCCCTGGACGTCGTCGGCGTCCACCTGGTCGGCGGGGTCGTCGGCACGCTCCTCATCGGCGTCTTCGCCGTCGAGTCGATGACCGGCGGCGCCGAGGGCCTCCTCTACGGCGGCGGCCTCGGTCAGCTCGGCAAGCAGTTGGTGGCCGTGGTCGTGGTGGCCGTGTACGCGTTCGGCGTGACGTACGGCATCGCCAGGCTGATCGACGCCACGATGGGCCTGCGCGCCAGTGAGGAGCAGGAGCAGACCGGCCTGGACCTTACGGTGCACGCCGAGACGGCCTACGATCACGGGGTCCTGGGCCACGGCGCCCCGGTCTCCTCCTCCGTCGTCCCCCACGCCCAGAAGGTCACCCCCCAGGCATGAAGCTCATCACCGCGATCGTCAAGCCGTACCGACTCGACGAGGTCAAGAACGCCCTGCAGGAACTCGGCGTGCACGGCCTGACCGTCAGCGAGGCCAGCGGCTACGGCCGGCAGCGCGGCCACACCGAGGTGTACCGCGGCGCCGAGTACCAGGTCGACCTCGTACCCAAGGTCCGGATCGAGGTCGTCGTCGAGGACGCGGACGCCGAGGCCGTCATCGACGCGGTCGTGAAGGCCGCGCACACCGGCAAGATCGGCGACGGCAAGGTGTGGGCGCTGCCCGTCGACACGGTCGTGCGGGTGCGGACGGGCGAGCGCGGCCCCGACGCGCTCTGACACCGGGGCCGCGCCGCTTTCGTTCTCAGTCGAACACGAACGGGCCCGGTGACTGCGGCCCGGTCGCCGTGCAGGTGATGGTGATACCGAAGACGGTCATCTTCAGCGAGCCGCCGAAGGCCTCGAGGCTGTCGCCCGAGGCCACGGTGCCGTCGAGGGGACCGACCTCCACGGGGGCGCCGGCGGCCATCGCCGGGTTCTTTGTGGCGGTGAAGTCGACGGTGCCGCCGCCGCTCTTCACCAGGGTGAGGGTGGACGAGATCGAGTCCTCTCCCAGCGCGATGGGCGCCGTGATCGCGGAGGACTTGACGGTGAGGGTGGCGGCGGTGCCGTCCTGCGTGGCCGTGAGGGTGGCCTCGCCACTGCCGAAGGTGCCGCAGTCCGCGCTGATCGTCGCCGTCTGGGGGGTGACGGCGAGGGCCGCGGGGGCGAAGGCGAGCCCGGTGACCGCGAGGGCCCCGGCCGCCAGTGCGGCACCTGCTCCGATTCGCTTGCATCTCATGGGATTCCGGCTCCGTTTCCGTGTGGGGGGACCGCTCGGCAGGTGAGTGCGGGCACGCTGCGCGAGGGCCGAACCTGACGGTCCGTCGGAATTTACGGTTCCATTGATGCGCGTGAGGCAGGGGGCGGCAAGGTTGAAAACTGGCCTAATTACCGGCGGTTACAGCGAAGTTCAGCCGGCGGTCAGGGTGACGCGGACCGTCCCGTCGGGCCCGGCCACCAGTACCGGCGTCCCGGCGCTGCCGAGATCCCGTACCGCCGCCCGGTCCTGCGCGGACGCGGTCTCCGCCTCGGTCACGACGGCCGCCGCCTCCAAGGACGTCGCGCCCGAGGCCACCGCCATCGCCACCGCCGTCTGCAGGGCACTGAGCTTCAGGGAGTCGAGGGCCACGGTGCCCGCGACATAGGTGCGTCCGGTCTCGTCCCGTACGGCCGCGCCCTCGGGCACGCCGTTGCGGGCCCGCGCGGAACGGGCCAGGGTGACGATCTTGCGGTCCTCGGGGTCGAGCGCGCTGCTGTCGGTCATGATCCGAGCATACGGAAGCGTCAGGAGCGGTCGAGGCGCAGGCGGTCCGCTCGGGGCAGGCCCGCGACGACCAAGTCGTAGGAGTCCTCGATGAGCTCCCGGACCAGCCGGTCCGGGAGGTCGCCGTCGACCGTGACCGTGTTCCAGTGACGCTTGTTCATGTGCCAACCCGGCACGATCAGCCCCTCGTGCTCGCCGCGCAGGCGGATCGCCTCCTCCGGGTCGCACTTGAGGTTGGCCTTCAGCGGGCGCGCGTCGAGGTGCGACAGGGCGAAGAGCTTGCCCCGCACCTTGAAGACCGAGATCTCCGGGCTGAACGGGAAGTCCTCCACCGCCGCGTTGAAGGACAGGCAGAACGCGCGCAGTTCCCGCGGGGTCATTCCGGCTTCTCCTCCTTCGGCGGGTCCGCCCGGCCCGCCGGCTCCGCCAGCACCGTCACGATCTTGTTCCGGCGACCGGCGGCGGCCTCCGCGGTCAGGCGCAGCTCCCGGCCGTCGGGCAGGTCCACGATGGACGAGGCACCCGCGATGGGGACGCGGCCCAGCGCCTTGGCCAGCAGACCGCCGACCGTCTCGACGTCCTCGTCGTCGTACTCCTCGAGGCCGTACAGCTCGCCCAGGTCGCCGATGTCCAGGCGGGCCGTGACGCGGAAGCGGTCCTCGCCGAGCTTCTCGACCGGGGGCAGTTCACGGTCGTACTCGTCGGTGATCTCGCCGACGATCTCCTCGAGGATGTCCTCGATGGTGACGATGCCGGCCGTGCCGCCGTACTCGTCGATGACGACGGCGACGTGGTTGCGTTCCTTCTGCATCTCGCGCAGCAGGTCGCCGGCGTTCTTGGTGTCGGGCACGAAGAACGCCGGGCGCATGGTCGTGGACACCTGCTCGGACTCGGCGTCGCGGCTGATGTGCGTCTTGCGGACCAGGTCCTTCAGATACACGATCCCGACGATGTCGTCCTCGCTCTCCCCGGTCACCGGGATGCGCGAGAAGCCGGAGCGCAGGGCGAGGGTGAGGGCCTGGCGGATGGTCTTGAAGCGCTCGATCACCACCAGGTCCGTGCGCGGGACCATGACCTCGCGGACGAGGGTGTCGCCCAGCTCGAAGACCGAGTGCACCATGCGGCGCTCCTCGTCCTCGATGAGGGACTCCTTCTCGGCGAGGTCGACCAGCGCGCGCAGCTCCGCCTCGGAGGCGAAGGGGCCGCGGCGGAAGCCCTTGCCGGGTGTGAGCGCGTTGCCGATGAGGATCAGCAGCGACGGGATCGGGCCCATGATCCGGGCCAGCGGCACCAGGACGTAGGCCGAGACCGTCGCTGTGTTCAGCGGGTGCTGCCGGCCGATGGTGCGCGGGGAGACCCCGACGGCGACGTACGACACGAGGACCATGACCGCGATGGCGACCAGCAGGGCCTCGGTGGTGCCGTCGAACTCCTGGAGGCACCCGTAGGTGATCAGCGCGGCGGCGGCCATCTCGCAGGCGACGCGGACCAGCAGCGCCACGTTCAGGTAGCGCGTCGGGTCGGCGGCGACCTGGGAGAGCTTGGCGCTGCCGCGGCGGCCGGAGCGCACGGCCTCCTCGGCGCGGAAGCTGGAGACGCGCGCGAGGCCCGCCTCCGCGCAGGCGGCGAGCCAGGCCACGACGACCAGGGCGATGGCGCCCAGGGCGAGTTGCGGATTCATCGGTGGCTTAAGAGACCGTCGGCGCCGGGGACGGGCCGGTCAGGCCCCGCTCCGCGCGCCAGCCGTCCACGATGGCCGCCTGGAGGCCGAACATCTCGGCCTTCTCGTCCGGTTCCTCATGGTCGTAGCCCAGCAGGTGCAGCACGCCGTGGACGGTGAGCAACTGGAGCTCCTCGTCCATGGTGTGCTGCGTGTCGGCTTCCTTGCCCTGTTTCTCGGCGACCTCCGGGCACAGCACGATGTCGCCGAGCAGACCCTGCGGCGGCTCGTCGTCGTCCTTGGACGGCGGGCGCAGCTCGTCCATGGGGAAGGACATGACATCCGTCGGACCCGGGAGGTCCATCCACTGGATGTGGAGCTGCTCCATGGCGTCGGCGTCCACGACGATCACCGAGAGCTCGGAAAGCGGGTGGATGCGCATCCGAGCGAGCGCGTAGCGGGCGATGTCGAGGATCGCCTGCTCGTCGACCTCGGTGCCGGACTCGTTGTTGACGTCGATCGACATGGTGCTGTGTGTGTCTACTTCCCCTTGTGCCCGGACTTGCCGCGGCTGTTGTGCGCGCCGTTCTGGGTGCCGTGCGTGGTGTCGTACTTCTCGTACGCGTCGACGATACGGCCCACCAGCTTGTGCCGGACGACGTCCTGGGACGACAGCCGGGAGAAGTGGACGTCCTCGACGCCGTCCAGGATGTCCTGCACCTGGCGCAGACCGCTCTTCGTCCCGTCGGGAAGGTCGACCTGCGTCACGTCACCCGTGATCACGATCTTCGACTCGAAGCCGAGGCGGGTGAGGAACATCTTCATCTGCTCGGGGCTGGTGTTCTGGGCCTCGTCCAGGATGATGAAGGCGTCGTTGAGCGTACGACCACGCATGTATGCCAGCGGCGCCACCTCGATCGTGCCCGCCGCCATCAGCCGCGGGATCGAGTCCGGGTCGAGCATGTCGTGCAGCGCGTCGTAGAGCGGGCGCAGGTAGGGGTCGATCTTCTCGTAGAGGGTGCCCGGGAGGAAGCCGAGCCGCTCTCCCGCCTCGACCGCGGGGCGGGTCAGGATGATGCGGTTGACCTGCTTGGACTGCAGGGCCTGCACCGCCTTGGCCATCGCCAGGTACGTCTTGCCGGTGCCCGCCGGGCCGATGCCGAAGACGATCGTGTGCTTGTCGATCGCGTCGACGTAGCGCTTCTGGTTGAGCGTCTTGGGGCGGATCGTGCGGCCGCGCGAGGACAGGATGTTCTGCGTGAGCACCTCGGCCGGGGTCTCCTGGCCGTCGCTCTCGCCGTTGTCGCTCGCCTTGAGCATGGCGATCGAGCGTTCCACTGCGTCCTCCGTCATCGGCTGCCCGGTGCGGAGCACCAGCATCATCTCGTCGAACACGCGCGAAATGAGGGCGACGTCCTTCGGGTCGCCGATCGCGCTGATCTCGTTGCCCCGGACGTGGATGTCGGCCGCCGGGAAGGCCTTCTCGATCACGCGCAGGAGGGAGTCGCCGGACCCCAGCACGGTCACCATGGGGTGCTGGGCGGGGACGGTGAACCGCGCTCTCGCCTGCTCCTGCGCGGGGGTGTGGGCTGTGGGTGTCTGAGTCATGGGCCGGCGCTGAAGGCCTGCGGTTCCTCCTCGTCATGGCCGCACAGCTGAGGGCGGCCTCGCGATTCCCAGGGTACGACGGGGGAGTGACAACGCCGTAGGGGTTTTGGGGGCGGGTTGGAAACGGGGTGCCGGGGGCCCAGGGGGCGGCCTCCCTGGCGGGCCGGGGCGTCACGCCGAGCGCCGAAAGCCGATCGTGGGGACGGCACGCCGCAGCGGCCAAGGCCTGACCAGTTCCTCCGACACGAGCCCCGCCAGGAACCCGTACCTCTCCAACGCCACCGGTGACTGCCCCTGGACCGACTGCACCTTCCGCCACCACGCCGCGATCTCCGACCACCCCGGCGCCGACAGCGACCCCCCGAACTCCTGCACCGACAGCGCCGCCGTCAGCCCGGCGAAGGCCAGCCGGTCGGCCAGCGGCCAGTCCGCCAGCGTCCCGGCCACGAACCCGGCGACGAACACGTCACCGGCCCCGGTCGGATCGAGCGCCTCGACCGCGATGGCCGGCACCTCCGCCGTCTCCCCCGTACGCCGGTCCACCGCATACGCCCCGTCCGCCCCGAGGGTGACCACCGCGAGCGGCACGTACGCGGTCAGGGCGTGTGCGGCGGCCCGGGGGCAGTCCGCGCCCGTGTACCGCATCGCCTCCTGAGCGTTCGGCAGGAACGCCTCGCAGTGCCGCAGGTCGGGCAGCGCCGCCAGATCCCACGCCCCGGTGTCGTCCCAGCCGACGTCGCCGAACACGCGGGTGCCCTTGCTCGCGGCCTGGGCGATCCAGGGCGCGCTCACGCCGGGCGCGAGGGAGGCGACGGCGGCACGCGCGCGGGGCGGGCAGGCGGGTGCGGGCTCCTCGGGGGGCGGCTCGTGGCCGTGCGAGACCATCGTGCGCTCTCCCTCGTAGGCCATGGAGACGGTCACCGGGGAGTGCCAGCCGGGCACCGTGCGCGACGGGGAGAGGTCGATGCCCTCGCCGTGCTCCAGGGCGTCCCAGCAGTAGTCGCCGTAGTGGTCGTCGCCGAAGGCCGCCGCGAGGGACGTGCGCAGGCCGAGGCGGGCCAGGGCGGTGGCCATGTTGGCGACGCCGCCGGGGCTCGACCCCATCCCGCGCGCCCAGGACTCCGTGCCGCGCACCGGGGCGGAGTCGAGGCCGGTGAAGATGATGTCCAGGAAGACGGTGCCGGTGAGGTAGACGTCCCAGGGCGGGTCGTCCGGTGTGCGCAGGGGGGCGAGGGGATCGACCTGGCTCTGGCGGTGCGATCCCTTTCCGGCCGGTCCCTTTCCGGCCGGTGCGGTGGACGCGATCACGATGCGCTCCCTGACGTGGTGCGGATCAGGCCAGTTTGCACCACATCACCGACAACGTGACGCCGATCACGCCGGGCCCACCCGTCCCGTCAGCTCGCGCCGGGCCCTCGCACGCCCCCGCGCCGGTAGGAGAGGGCGCTACCAGCGGGGCATCGCGGGTGTCACCCACTCCGGGTCGGCGATCCGCATGGCCGCGGCGTCGTCGCGATCCCGCAGAGCGCCGTCGTCGTCCAGCCACCGCCGGTGCAGCACGGCCAGCCGCTCGCGGTCGAGCTCCACGCCGAGGCCGGGCGCGTCGGACACGGCGACCTTGCCGCCCTCGAAGGTGAGCCGCTCGGTGAGGACGTCCTCGGACTGCCAGGGGTAGTGGGAGTCGCAGGCGTGGTGGAGGTCCGGGACGGTGGCGGCCACGTGGGTCATCGCGGCGAGCGAGATGCCCAGGTGGGTGTTGGAGTGCATCGACACGCCGACGCCGAAGGTGCGGCAGACGGCGGCGAGCTGCTGGGTGTTGCGCAGTCCGCCCCAGTAGTGGTGGTCGGAGAGCACGACCTGGACGGCGCCCCGGGTGAACGCCTCCTTGATCTCGGCGAAGGTCGTCACGCACATGTTGGTGGCGAGCGGCACCCCGGTCCGCTCGGCGACCTCGGCCATGGCGGGCGTGCCGAGCGCCGGGTCCTCCAGGTACTCCAGGACCTCGCCGAGCTCCCGGGCCACCTTCACGGACGTCTCCACGGACCAGGCGCCGTTCGGGTCGAGCCGCAGCGGGTGTCCCGGGAAGGCCTCGGCCAGCGCCCGTACGGCCGCGATCTCCTCGTCGGGCGGGAAGACACCGCCCTTGAGCTTGAAGGAGGTGAAGCCGTAGCGCTCCTTGAAGCGGCGGGCCTGCTCCACCACTCCCGCCGGGTCGACGGCGGCGCCCCAGTCGTCCTTCTCGGCCGGCACGCCCGCGGGGTGGCCGGCCCACTTGTAGAACAGGTAGGCGCTGTACTCGACAGCGTCGCGCACCTTGCCGCCGAGCAGCGTGTGCACGGGCAGTCCGAGCGCCTTGCCGAGGGCGTCCAGGCAGGCGACCTCGAAGCCGGAGACGACGGACAGCCGCAGCTTGTCGGCGGTCTGGACACCGCGCAGCCCCCCGACGTCCACGGCGTTCTCCACGCGGGAGGCGTCCACCGCTACCTGGTCAGCGACCGTGAACAGGCCGTTCAGATCACTGACCTGGCGGCCCTTCAGCCGCTCGGCGAAGGGCCGGGCCAGCTCCAGGTACTTGGCGTCGCCGTAGGTCTCCCCCACACCGGTGATCCCGTCCGCCGTGACGACCTCGACGATCAGCCGGGGCGTGTACGGCTGGTGCACGCCCTGGGTGTTCAACAGCGGCGGGTCCGCGACCAGGATCGGCGTCAGCCGTACGTCGGTGACGGCGAGGTTCACAGGGCGGCTCCCACGAGGTCGAGTCCGGCGGTGAGGACGGCGGTGAGGGCGGCCAGGTCGGCGGGCGAGGGGTCGGTGAGCGGGGCGCGCACCGGGCCCACGCGGTGGCCGCGGAGCCGGGCCGCCGCCTTCACCAGCGACACGGCGTACCCGGGGACGCGGTCGCGCAGTTCGACGAGCGGAACGTAGAAGTCGCGCAGCAGTTTGTCGACGGTGCCGTGGTCGCCCTCGCGCAGGGCGGTGAAGAAGGCGCCGGCGATCTCGGGGGCGAAGGCGTGGACGGCGGAGGAGTAGGCGGGGACGCCGACGGTGGCGTAGGCGCGGGCCTGGATCTCGGCGGTGGAGGCCCCGTTGAAGAACAGGAAGTCCTCGGGCGCGGCCAGTGTGAGGCGCTGCAGCCGGTCGAGGTCGCTGTGGCCGTCCTTGAGGCCGATGACGTTCGGCAGGGCGGCGATGCGCCGGAGGGAGCCGGCGGTGAAGGCGACCTGGCCGCGCTGGTAGGCGATGAGCGGCAGCGGGGTGCGGGCGGCGATCTGCTCCAGCTGGGCGACCAGTCCGTCCTGCGGGGCGGTGACGAGGTAGTGCGGCAGCACCAGGAGCGCGTCGGCCCCGGCGTCCTCGGCGATGCGCGCGAACCGGACGGCCTGCGCCCAGCCGTAGCCGGTGCCGGCGACGACGGGGACCCGTCCCGCCGCCTCCTCGACGGTGATGGTGACGACCTGCCGGTACTCGTCCTCGTCGAGCGAGAAGAACTCGCCGGTGCCGCAGGCCGGGAAGACGGCGCCGGGGGCGGCGGCGAGCCGCTCGGCGACGTAGGCGCGGAAGCCGTCCGGGTCGAGGGTGCCGTCGTCACGGAAGCTGGTCAGCGGGAACGACAGCACGCCGCCCGCCATCCCCTCCCGCAGCCGCCGCGCGACCGCCGCCGGTCCAGCGCTCACGGTCATCACCAGGTCATCTCCTTATGTAGACGTGATCTATGTATGAGAATGGAGGTTGAGTATGCGAACGTCAACCGCCCGGGCGGCCCGATTACCATCGGTGCATGTCAGACACAGGGGGCGTCCGCGAGGTGAAGTCCGCTGCGCGCACCGTCGAGCTGCTGGAACTCCTCGCCGCGCGCGCCGACCGTCCGGCCCGGCTCCAGGAGCTGGCCGACGCACTCGGCGTGCCGCGCAGCTCGATGTACGCGCTGCTGCAGACCCTGATCTCGCGCGGCTGGGTCCGCACCGACGTCACCGGATCCCTGTACGGCATCGGCATCCACGCCCTGCTCACCGGCACGGGCTACCTCGACTCCGACCCCCGGGTGCGGGCCGTACGGCCGTACCTCGACGAGGCGTCCGAGGCGCTCGGCGAGACCATCCACATGGGCCGGCTGGACGGCCGGGACGTGGCGTATCTGGCCACGCGGGAGTCGCACGAGTACCTGCGCACGATCAGCCGTGTGGGGCGGCGCCTGCCCGCGCACGTCGGCGCCCTCGGCAAGGCCCTGCTGGCGGAACGCCCGGACGGCGAGCTGCCCGAGGGGCCGTACGAGGCACTGACCCCGAACTCCCACACGAGTAGGGCGTCCCTGGCGGCCGACCTCGCGCAGATCCGGTCCCGCGGCTGGTCCGTGGACCGTGAGGAAGGCGTGAGCGGCATCGTCGGCTTCGGGTTCGCGCTGCGCTACGACACCCCGGCCCTGGACGCGATCAGCTGTTCGGTGCCGGTCGCCCGGCTCACGCCCGCACACGAGGAGCGGATTGTCGCCGTGATGCGGGAGATCCGGGCGAAGGCCGAGGCGACCGTTCCGGCGGCGCCCGGATCGGTGCACTGGCGTTAGCGAGAGCGCCGCCGACGCCTGACGAAGGGCACTCGTTTACCCGGGCATCACCACCCCAAACACAACGTGCTCCAGATCACACACCCCGGGCTCCCGTGTCCGACTACGTGCTTGATACAAATTGCTCGCGCGTTCCTGTCCGTCGACGGTCGTCGCCCAACCCCCCTTTTCCCCCGCTCCTTTCGCATGCCCTGGGAACGCCCGTGTTCGCCCCTCGCACCACTCCCTGGCCCCTCGTCGCCCTTTTCACGGCCGGGTACCTCGCTCCGTATCTGCTGCCCACCACCGTCGGCAGACTCGACTCGGACCTTCCGCTCTCCGCCACGCAGGCCGGTGCCGTCGGCAGCGCCCTGCTGCTGAGTTCGGCCGCCGCCGGATTCGTCCTGGCCTCCCGGGTCGAACGGGCCGGAGCCCGCACCCTCGCCCGGCTCGGCCTCGCCCTGGCCCTCCTCGGCTACGGCGGTGCCGCCCTGACCACCGCGATCCCCGCTGTCATCGCCGGCGCGATGATCGGCGGGTTCGGCTCCGGCACGGCCACCACCGTCGCC
Organism: Streptomyces hawaiiensis; assembly: GCF_004803895.1. Taxonomy (NCBI): domain Bacteria; kingdom Bacillati; phylum Actinomycetota; class Actinomycetes; order Kitasatosporales; family Streptomycetaceae; genus Streptomyces; species Streptomyces hawaiiensis. The sequence continues at coordinate 2,936,834 of NZ_CP021978.1, forward strand.
GCCACGCTCATCGCCGGTCAGAAGGATCCGCACCGGGCCTCCACGGCCGGGCTGCTCAGCGTCTCCGCCCTCGCGGGCGCCGTGTATCTGACGGTGCCGCACCTCGGCCCGGGGCACGGTCTGCCCCTGGCCGCGATCGCCCTCACGGCCCTGGCCGTGTGGCCGCTGACCGGCCACCTCCCCGCCGGAACGCCCGTCGCGCCCGCGCGGCAGGACAAGGCCCGGCTGCCGCACGCCCGTTCCGGGCTGGTGCTCGCCGCCGCCATGGTGTGCTGGTCGCTCGCCCAGAACTCCCTGTGGGGCGTGAGCGGACGCATCGGCCTGGAGCAGGCGCACCTCGGCGAGGCCACCGTCGGTGCCGTCTTCGCCCTCGGACTGGGCGCCGGGCTGGCCGGTGTCCTCGCGGCGGGCGCCCTCGGGGCCCGGCTGGGACGCGCCGTGCCCATCGGCGGCGGCACGGTTCTCATCGCCGCCTGCATCGCGCTCAGCGCCCGCGCGACCGACCTGGGGAGCTTCGCGGCCGGCGAGATCGCCTGGAACACGCTCTACCCGGTGGTGCTGTCGTATCTCATCGGGCTCGCCGCCTCGCTCGACCCGCGCGGCCGCTGGGCGGTCCTGGTCGGCTCGGCGTCCTCGCTGGGCACGGCCGCCGGACCGCTGACCGGCAGTGTGCTGTCGGCGCAGGCAGGGTTCCCGGTCATGGGCGCGGTGCTCGGCGCCGGGCTGCTGGTGATCGCCCTGCCGATGACGGCCGTCGCCCTGCACACCGGCGGGCGCCCGCTGCTGCCCGGCGCGATCCGCCGCCGCGGCGGACACCCGGCCGCCCTGGTCGCCGCCGCCACGGGCACGCCGACCGGCGCGGTTCCCGAGATCGGCGCCCCGGAGCAGCCGGTGGTGGAGATCTCGATGGAGGCCGCCGCCGTCCCCGCCCAGCGCGCCTACGGCAAGGCGGGGTCGGAGGCCCTCTGAGACCTGCCCTGAGCTACCCGAAGGTGTACGCCTCCACCTCGGCCAGATAGCGCGCCCGTAGCTCCTCGTCGTCCTCCAGGAACGAGGCGAGGAAGGAGTTGCGGGCGAGCTCCCGCAGCCGTTCCCCGGTGAGGCCGAGGGTGGCGCGCACGGCGTCGAAGTTGTCGCCGGCGTAGCCGCCGAAGTAGGCCGGGTCGTCGGAGTTGACCGTGCACATCAGGCCGGCGTCCAGCATGGCGGGCAGGGGATGGTCGGCGAGGGTGTCGACCGTGCGCAGCCGGACGTTGGACAGCGGGCACAGCGTCAGCGGCACCCGGTCGCGCACCAGCCGCTCCACCAGCGCCGGGTCCTCCACACAGCGCAGCCCGTGGTCGACCCGCTCGACGCCGAGGACGTCCAGCGCCTCGGTGATGTACTCGGGCGGGCCCTCCTCACCGGCGTGGGCGACCCGCCGCAGGCCGAGCGCGGCGGCGGCCTCGTAGACCTCGCGGAACTTCACGGGCGGATGCCCGACCTCGGCGGAGTCGAGGCCGACGCCGGTGATCCGGTCCAGGTACGGCTTGGCCGCGTCCAGCGTGGCCAGGGCCGACTCGGCGGACTCGTCGCGCAGGAAGCACAGGATCAGCCGGGTGGAGACCCCGTGGTTGGCCTCGCTGCTCCCGAGCGCCCGCCACAGCCCCTCGACGACCGTGCCGATGTCCAGCCCGCGGCTGGTGTGGGCCTGCGGGTCGAAGAAGATCTCCGCGTGCCGCACGCCCTGCGCGGCGGCCCGGGCGAGATAGGCGTTCGCCAGGTCCTCGAAGTCCCGCTCGGTACGCAGGACGGCCATGAGCTCGTAGTACAGGTTCAGGAAGGACTGCAGGTCCTCGAAGCGGTAGGCCTCGCGCAGCTCGTCCGTGTCGGCGTACGGCAGCGTGACGCCGTTGCGCGCGGCGAGCTCGAAGGCGAGTTCCGGTTCGAGGGTGCCTTCGATGTGAAGGTGCAGTTCGGCTTTGGGGAGGGACATCAATTCATCGTACGGCCGTTTCACCGACGCTTCGGAACCGGCACCCGCAACAGATCGTGCGCCACGCTCAGCTCACCGTCGAAGCCGGCGGCCCGGGCCTGCCGCTCGAACTCTCCCCCGGACTCCGTCCGGGAGATGCCCCCAGGGTCGGTGTAACGCTGGCTGAAGTGGGTCAGCACGAGGTGCCGCACGCCGCCGTCCCGGGCCACCCGAGCGGCCTGACCGGCTGTCAGGTGCCCGTGCTCGACGGCGAGTTGCTCGTGCTCGTCGAGGAAGGTCGACTCGATGACGAGCATGTCGCAGCCCTCGGCGAGCGCGTACACCCCGTCGCAGAGCCGGGTGTCCATGACGAACGCGAACCGCTGCCCGCGCCGCGTCTCGCTGACGTCGTCGAGTGAGACTCCGCCGAGTTCTCCCTCGCGCTGGATCCGGCCGACGTCCGGTCCCTTGATGCCGTGCGCGGCGAGCCGCTCGGGCAGCATGCGGCGGCCGTCGGGCTCGACGATCCGGTACCCGTACGACTCCACCGGGTGCGACAGCCTCCGCGCCTGGAGCGTGTAGCCGTCCGTACGGGCGAGGGGCCCGTCGGTGTCGACCGGGGCCTCGGTGATGCCGACCGTCTCGCGGTAGGCCGTGGCGTACCGGAGCCGGTCGAAGAAGCGCTGCCCGGAGCGGGGGTAGTGGGCGGTGATCTCGTGCGGGACCCGGTCCAGGTTGATGCGCTGGATGACACCGGCGAGGCCGAGGGAGTGGTCGCCGTGGAAGTGCGTGACGCAGATCCGGTTCAGGTCGTGCGCGGCGACCCCGGCGCGCAGCATCTGGCGCTGCGTACCCTCGCCCGGGTCGAACAGGATGCCCTCGCCGTCCCAGCGGAGCAGGTAGCCGTTGTGGTTGCGGTGCCGGGTCGGGACCTGGCTGGCGGTGCCGAGGACCACGAGTTCACGTACGGACAAGGCGGATTACCCCGGGGGCCATTCGAGGCCGCGGCCGCCGAGCACGTGACCGTGCACGTGCCAGACCGTCTGGCCGGCGCCGCTGCCCGTGTTGAAGACGAGGCGGTAGCTGTCGAGCTTCTCCTCGTCCGCTACGGCCTGGGCCTCGCGGAGCACGTCCGCGGTGAGCGCCGGGTCGGCGGCGAGGGCGGCGGCGCTCTCGTAGTGCGCCTTGGGGATGATCAGGACGTGCGTGGGGGCCTGGGGGTTGATGTCGCGGAACGCGATGGTCGTCTCCGTCTGCCGCACGATGGTCGCCGGGATGGTGCCCGCGACGATCTTGCAGAACAGGCAGTCTTCCTGGGGCTCCCCTGCCATTTTCCCTCCGGGGGTTGGCCGTGTCTCGGTCTTGCCGGGCATCGTATCGTCGTCGGGTGCGGGTGCCTTGTGGCTGGTCGCGCCCACGCGGCGGAGCCGCAGATCGATACAGCCCCGCGCCCTTTAAGCTGGCAGGCGTGGGGGCGTTTTGGCGGGTACTGCCTCCAGGCTTTCCAGTGCCAGTCGGATTGCTTCGTCCAGTTGGGTGTCATTGCCCGCCGCGTAGTCCTGGGGGCGTTGGACGATCTCCACATCCGGGTCCACGCCGTGGTTCTCCACGCCCCACTCGTAGCCCTCCAGCCAGAAGGCGTACTTGGGCTGGGTCACGAGGGTGCCGTCCACCAACCGGTAGCGGCTGTCGATGCCGATGACGCCGCCCCAGGTGCGGGTGCCGACGACCGGCCCGAGGCCCAGGGCCTTGATCGCGGCGTTGACGATGTCGCCGTCGGAGCCGGAGAACTCGTTGGCGACGGCTACGACGGGGCCGCGCGGGGCGTCCTCCGGGTAGCTGTAGGGGCGCATGCCGCGCGGGACGGCCCAGCCGACGATGCGGCGGGCCAGCTTCTCGACGACCAGTTGGGAGGTGTGACCGCCCCGGTTCTCACGGACGTCGACGACCAGACCCTCCCGGGCGACCTCGACACGCAGGTCGCGGTGGATCTGGGCCCAGCCGGGGGCCTGCATGTCCGGGACGTGGAGGTAGCCGAGGCGGCCGCCGGACTTCTCGTGGACGTAGGCGCGGCGGTCGGCGACCCAGGCGTGGTAGCGCAGGGGTTCCTCGTCGGCGACCGGGACGACGACGGCGTGCCGGGGGTCGCCGCCGCCGGACGGGGAGACGGTCAGCTCCACGGGCTTGTTCGCCGTGCCGATCAGCAGCGGGCCGGGCCCGGCGACCGGGTCGACCGGCTGTCCGGCGATCGCGAGGATGGCGTCCCCGGGGCGCACGGCCACACCGGGCGCGGCCAGCGGGCTGCGGGCGTCCGGGTCGGAGGTCTCCGAGGGCAGGATGCGATCGACGCGCCAACTGCCGTCCTCGTGGCGGGAGATGTCGGCGCCAAGCAGGCCCTGACGGTGGCCGCCGCCGTGCCCGCCGCGCGGGGTGACGTACGCGTGCGAGGTGCCCAGTTCGCCCTGGACCTCCCACAGCAGGTCGACCAGGTCGTCGTGGGTGGCGAGCCGCTCCATGACCGGACGGTAGCGGTCGAGGACGCCGGCCCAGTCGACGCCGCTCATGTCGGGCCGCCAGAAGTGGTCCCGCATGATGCGGCCGTTCTCGTCGAACATCTGGCGCCACTCGGCCGCCGGGTCGACGAGTTGGCGTACGCGACTCAGGTCGACGGTGATGTTGGTGTCGCTGTCGTCGTCGTTCGAGGCGCGCCGGTCGCTGGGGACGACCTTCAGCCGCCCGTCGGTCCACAGCAGCACCCGCTTGCCGTCGCCGCTGACGGCGAAGTGGTCGGCGTCGACGGCGAGATGCTCGACGCGCTGCTGGGCGAGGTCGTAGCGCTCCAGCTCGGACTTGGGTTCGGGGTCGTCCGGGGTGGCCCGGGAGGCGCCGAGCACGCCGGCGACCGGGTGACGCAGCCACAGGACGCCGTCCTTGGCGGCGCGCAGATTGGTGTACCGGGCGGCCTCGACCGGGAAGGGCACGATGCGGTCGGCGAGGCCGTCGAGGTCGATGCGGGTGGTGGGAGTGCCCTCGCTGTCGGGGGTCTCCTCCCGGTCGGGCGTCTCGAAGGAGCGGCCGTGCCGCTGCGGCCCGAACGGGGAGGGCGTGGTGGCGGCGAGGGTGATCAGATGCGGCCGGGCGCCCACCACGAAGGCCAGGTCGAAGACGTGCTCGTCGTAGACCGGGTCGAAGGAGCGGGTCGACAGGAACGCGAGGTGCTTGCCGTCCATCGTGAACGCGGGCGCGTAGTCCTGGAAGCGCAGCGGGGTGGCCTCGGTGACCGACAGGTCGGTGGTGTTGGCGAGCTTCAGCTGGCACAGGGGCCGGGGGCCGGGGTGGGACCAGGCCAGCCAGGACGAGTCGGGCGAGAAGACGAGGCCCGACGCATCGCCGTCCTCGCTGCGGTCGACCTCCCGCACCTCGCCCGTCTCCCGCTCCACCAGTAGCAGGCGCCCGTCGTGACAGGACACGGCGGCACGGCTGCCGTCGGGGGCCATGGCGAGGTCCAGCACCCGGCCGAGCTGCCCGGCGGCGAGCCGGCGGGGTGTCGCCCCCGGGGCGAGTCCGGTGGCGGGAGCGAACTCCAGGGCGTCGTCGCCCTCGGCGTCCGTCACCCACACCACCCATTCCTCGCCGTCCGCGCGGAACGTCCGCGGCAGCCGGGCCCGCACCCCGGGGGTGGCGGCCAGTGCGCGGGCCGGACCGGAGCGGTGGGTGACCCAGTGCACGGAACCGCGTACGGCGACCGCGCTGCCGCGTGCGGTGTGGTCCGGGGACGCCGACCCGAACCACCGGGAGGCGTTTACCGGGAACGGCTGCAGGTCGACGCGCTGTCCGCCCAGCCGCACGTCCAGCCGCCGCGGCTCGGCCCCCTCCAGGTCGTCCAGCACCCACAGCTCACCGGCGCTGGAGTAGACGACCCGGGTGCCGTCGGTCGCGGCGTGCCGGGCGTAGAAGCCGTCGAGAGGTGTGTGGCGGCGCAGGTCGGACCCGTCGGCGAGGGAGGAGTAGAGCGCTCCGGTGCCCTCGTGGTCGGAGAGGAAGGCGATCCGGTCGTCCACCCACAGCGGGTACTCGAGGTTGCCGTCGAGCTCCTCGTGCAGCCGCACGAACTGTCCGTCGTCCTCGGGGTCGATCCACAGCTTGCCCGCCGTACCGCCCCGGTACCGCTTCCACCAGGCGGCCTCCCGGCCCATCGGCGCGGACAGCAGCACCGTGTGCGGGCCGTAGGCGATGTCGCCGACGGGCCCGTAGGGCAGGGTGGTGGCCGGGCCGCCGTCCAGCGGGACGGCACGCGCCCAGGTGCGGCGCAGGCTCGCCTGCCCCTGGGTGCTGATCGCCAGGACCTCGCCGTCCGGGGTCCAGCCGCGCACCTGCGTCTTGAGACTCCCCCAGTACGTCAGCCGCTTGGCCGGACCGCCGTCGACCGGGGCGATGAGCACCTCGGGGGCGCCGTCTCTCGTGGAGGTCCAGGCGACCGTGGTGCCGTCGGGCGAGATACGGGGCTGGGTCACCGGCATGTTGTCGGCGCTGACCCGCCAGGCCCGGCCGCCGTCGAGCGGCGCGAGCCACACGTCGTCCTCGGCGGTGAAGGCGACCAGGTCGCCGTGCACATGGGGGAACCGGAGGTAAGCAGGCGATGTCACCTGATCACCCTATGCAGGGACGACGCCGCGCGGACAGTGTTCGGATCACTTGCCCTCGACGGGACGGCAGTCCGGGTACCGCTCGCACCAGATGGTCTGCGTGACGGTCACGGTGACGGTCGGCCCGGGCCGCCCGTTCGGGGACCCGCCGACGGGGGGCGGGCTGGTGGAGCCGCAGTCGCCGAGCCCGTCGACCTCGAACCACACCTTGCCGTCCACCTTGGCGGTGATGTTCCCGCGTACACAGGCACCGTCCACCGCGTGGGTGACCTTGCCGTCGACGGTGATCTCCTTGCCGTCGTCGGTCTCGCCCTCGCAGTCGACGGCCGCGACGGTCCGCTCACGCGCCGAGGGGGACGACTTCTGGCCGCTCTCCCCGTAGGACGCGGTGCACGTGAGCCAACGCACGCCCGCCTTCTGCCGGTTGAGCTCCTTGGTCACGGCCTCGTCGGTGGTGTACGCGACGGACGCGGCGCTGACGCTGCCGGGCTCGCAGGCGACAGCGCCGCCCACCGCCACCACGGCGAACGTCGCCGCGACCGCCACCCGCCGACCGCGCGGCCCCAGCCGATTCCTCCTGAAAACCCCCATGGAGGGGAGCCTGCCACTGACGGGGGCCGCACGGTAGGGCGCAAAGGCGTCAGCCGCGCAGCAGCAGCCACTCCTGGAGTTCCACCAAGTTGCCCTCGGGGTCCTTGAGATACGCCACCCGCATCCGGTCCGTCATGGGCACGGGGCCGTGCAGAACCGTCGCGCCGCGCATCGTGATCTCCTCGCAGTACGCGTCCAGTCCGTCCACCCGCAGCACGACCAGGGAGCGGTGGCCCGCCGCCGTGTCGCCCAGTTCGTCGAGCATCTCGGCCATCACCGACCGGTCCTGCAACGCGATCCCCGCGGAGCCCACCGCGGGGCTGAACTTCTCGTACGGCCCCCGCGCCGCCCCCGACTGCGGTTTGAGGCCGAGGACCTCGCCGTAGAAGCGGTAACAAGCCGAGAAGTCGGTCACGAGCAGACGGACCTGTGCGAGTTCCACGGTGCCTCCAAGGTGGTCAGGACCAGCGTCCGGTGCGTGCCAGGAGTACGGCCGCGGCGGCCGTCCCGGCAGTCGATGTGCGCAGCACGCTGCGCCCGAGGTGGTACGCCTTCGCCCCCGCCTCCTCGAACAGCGCCAGTTCCTCCGGCGCCACGCCCCCCTCGGGCCCCACGACCAGCACGATGTCGCCGGTGGACGGCAGTTCGGCCGTCGCCAGCGGCGCGTCCCCGCTCTCGTGCAGCACGGCGGCGAACTCCGCCCCCGCCAGCAGGACGGCGACCTGTTTGGTCGTAGCCGCCTCCGCCACCTCCGGGAAGCGCACCCGGCGGGACTGTTTGCCGGCCTCCCGGGCCGTCGCCCGCCACTTGCCCAGCGCCTTCGCCCCGCGTTCGCCCTTCCACTGCGTGATGCAGCGCGCCGCCGCCCACGGCACGATCGCGTCGACGCCGACCTCGGTCATCGTCTCGACGGCGAGCTCCCCCCGGTCGCCCTTGGGCAGCGCCTGGACGACGGTGACCCAGGGCTGCTCCGCAGGCTCCTCGTGCACCGACTCCAGCTGGAGGATGAGCCGGTCCTTGCCTTCCGTGTCGAGCACGACGCAGTCCGCCCAGCGGCCGGACCCGTCCGTGAGGACGACGTCCTCACCGGCCCGCAGCCGCTTCACGGAGACGGCGTGCCTGCCCTCCGGCCCGTCGAGGACGTACCGGCCGCCACCGCCCGCGTCGAAGTGCTCGACCACGAACACCGGCGCGGTCACAGCACGCCTCCACCCGTCAACGAGGCCCGGGCGGTGGCCAGTTCCCCGGCCAGTACCTCCACGAGCTGCCCGGCGGGCAGTTCCCGCGCCATCCGGTGCCCCTGCCCGGCCCACAGCGCCATGCCCTGCGCGTCACCGGCCTTGGCGGCGGCCTTGCGCAGCGGCGCGGTGAGGTGGTGGATCTCGGGGTAGGCGGGCGGCGCGTACGGGCCGTGCTCGCGCAGGAACCGGTTGACGAGGCCGCGCGCGGGCCGCCCGGAGAACGCCCGGGTCAACTCCGTGCGGACGAACAGGGGGTTGGTCAGCGCCTGCTTGTGCAGGGCGTTCGCGCCCGACTCGTGGGTGGCGAGGAAGGCGGTGCCCAGCTGGGCCGCGCTCGCGCCCGCCGCGAGGACGCCGGCGATCTGGCCGCCGCGCATGATGCCGCCGGCGGCGACGATCGGGATGCTCACGGCCTCGCGGACCTGGGCGATCAGCGACAGCAGTCCGATGCCGGAACCGTCGGTCTCGGGAATGTCCCGGTGCGTGCCCTGGTGGCCGCCTGCTTCGACGCCCTGGGCGATGACCCCGTCCGCACCCGCCCGCTCGACGGCCCGGGCCTCGTCGGGGGTGGTCGCGGCGGCCAGGACGAAGGTGCCGACGCGGTGCAGGGCGTCGACGATCTCACGGCTCGGGACGCCGAAGTGGAACGACACCACCGGCACGGGGTTGTCGCGCAGCACCACGAGCTTGGCCTCGAAGCCGTCGTCGCGTCCGCTGTCCGGATCGCCGAGCTCGGCCTCGTACCAGGTGGCCTCGCCGGCCAGCTGGTGGGCGTAGACGTCGACGGCGGCGGGGTCGGCGTACTCCGGCTGCGGCATGAAGACGTTGACGCCGAAGGGCCTGCCGGTGAGGCTCCGGATCTGCTTGATCTCCTGGTACATCCCGTCGGCGGTCTTGTACCCGGCGGCGAGGAATCCGAGCCCGCCCGCTTCGCACACGGCGGCGGCGAGCTGCGGCACGGAGACGCCGCCCGCCATGGGGGCCTGCACGATCGGGAGGGGGAAGAGATCGGTCAGTGCGGAGGACATGACCGCATGTTGTCACGTCCTCCGAACAACCCCGAAACCGGCCTGCCGACTGGCATAGACCAGAAGCACGCTCGCTTTCAGCGACCGTTGAACGCGTCCTTCAGCCTGGAGAACAACCCCTGCTGCCCCGGCTGACCGTGCCCGCCCGGGGGACGACCCCCGAACCCCCGGCAGCAACCGAACCACCCGCCTCAGCGACCGTTGAACGCGTCCTTCAACCTGGAGAACAACCCCTGCTGCCCCGGCTGACCGTGCCCGCCCGGGGGACGACCCCCGAACCCCCGGCAGCAACCGAACCACCCGCCTCAGCGACCGTTGAACGCGTCCTTCAACCTGGAGAACAACCCCTGCTGCCCCGGCTGACCGTGCCCGCCCGGGGGACGACCCCCGAACCCCCGGCAGCAACCGAACCACCCGCCTCAGCGACCGTTGAACGCGTCCTTCAACCTGGAGAACAACCCCTGCTGTCCCGGCTGGAACTGGCCCGTGGGCCGTTCCTCGCCGCGGAGCTTGGAGAGCTCTCGGAGCAGGCGCTCCTGCTCGGGGTCGAGCTTGCTCGGGGTCTGGACCTCGACGTGGACGATGAGGTCGCCGCGTCCGCCGCCGCGCAGGTGCGTGACACCGCGGCTGTGCAGCGGGATCGACTGGCCGGACTGGGTGCCCGGGCGGATGTCGACCTCCTCCAGGCCGTCCAGCGTCTCCAGCGGCACCTTCGTGCCGAGGGCGGCCGCCGTCATCGGGAGCGTGACCGTGCAGTGCAGGTCGTCGCCGCGCCGCTGGAACTGCGAATGGGGCAGTTCGTGGATCTCGACGTACAGGTCACCCGCGGGACCACCGCCGGGGCCGACCTCGCCCTCACCGGCGAGCTGGATGCGCGTGCCGTTGTCGACACCGGCCGGGATCTTCACCGTGAGCGTGCGGCGGGAGCGGACGCGGCCGTCGCCGGCGCACTCCGGGCACGGCGTCGGGACGACCGTGCCGAAGCCCTGGCACTGCGGGCAGGGGCGGGAGGTCATGACCTGGCCCAGGAAGGACCGGGTGACCTGCGAGACCTCACCGCGGCCGCGGCACATGTCACACGTCTGGGCGGAGGTGCCCGGGGCCGCGCCCTCACCGTTGCAGGTGTTGCACACGACGGCCGTGTCGACCTGGATGTCCTTCGTCGTACCGAAGGCCGCCTCGTCGAGCTCGATTTCGATACGGATCATCGCGTCCTGGCCGCGGCGGGTGCGCGAGCGCGGTCCGCGCTGCGACGCCGTGCCGAAGAACGCGTCCATGATGTCCGAGAAGTTCCCGAACCCACCGGCTCCGAAGCCGCCCGCGCCGCCGCCGGCCTGCGAGAGCGGGTCGCCGCCGAGGTCGTAGACCTGCTTCTTCTGCGGGTCCGACAGCACCTCGTAAGCGGCGTTGATCTCCTTGAACCGCTCCTGGGTCTTCGGATCGGGGTTGACGTCCGGGTGCAGCTCGCGCGCGAGCCGCCGGAAGGCCTTCTTGATCTCTTCCTGCGACGCGTCGCGGCGCACGCCGAGTACGGCGTAGTAGTCCGTGGCCACTACGACTCCGCCAGGATCTGTCCGACGTACCGTGCCACTGCGCGTACCGCTCCCATCGTTCCCGGGTAGTCCATGCGGGTCGGTCCGACCACGCCGAGCTTGGCGAGTGCCTCGCCGCCCGAACCGTAGCCGACCGACACGACGGACGTGGAGTTGAGTCCTTCGTGGGCGTTCTCGTGACCGATCCGTACGGTCACGCCCGGATCCTGCGCCTCGCCGAGCAGCTTCAGGAGCACCACCTGCTCCTCCAGCGCCTCCAGCACCGGCCGGATCGTGAGGGGGAAGTCATGCCCGAAGCGCGTCAGATTGGCGGTGCCGCCGATCATCAGCCGCTCCTCGTTCTCCTCGACGAGCGTCTCCAGGAGTGTGGAGAGCACCGTAGAGACCGTACCCCGGTCCTCGTGCTCGAACGCCTCCGGGAGATCCTCCACCAGACTCGGCACATCCGCGAAACGGCGGTTCGCCACCCGGCTGTTGAGCCGCGCGCGCAGATCCGCGAGCGAGGCGTCGCCGAAGGGAGCCGGGCAGTCGACCACACGCTGCTCGACCCGCCCGGTGTCCGTGATCAACACGAGCATCACGCGTGCGGGCGCGAGGGAGAGCAGCTCCACGTGCCGCACGGTCGAGCGGGTGAGCGACGGGTACTGCACGACGGCGACCTGGCGCGTGAGCTGCGCGAGCAGCCGTACCGTACGCGCCACGACGTCGTCGAGGTCGACGGCACCCTCGAGGAAGTTCTGGATCGCGCGCCGCTCGGGCGCGGTCATCGGCTTGACGCCGGCGAGCTTGTCGACGAACAGCCGGTAGCCCTTGTCGGTGGGGATGCGCCCGGCGCTGGTGTGCGGCTGGGCGATGTACCCCTCGTCCTCGAGGGCCGCCATGTCGTTGCGGACGGTGGCCGGGGAGACGCCGAGGCTGTGCCGCTCGGTGAGGGCCTTGGAGCCCACCGGCTCCTCGGTGCCGACGTAGTCCTGGACGATGGCGCGCAGCACCTGAAGCCTGCGTTCACTGAGCATCGCGCACACCTCCAGATGTCTCGTCTGCTGCCCTGCCGGTCCGGCCTGGCACTCTGCGCGTGCGAGTGCCAGCATTCCCCGGCCCAGTGTACGGCGGTGGGGTACACCCCCGGCAAGGCTGGTCGTACGGCGCCGTGCCCCGAGCGGGGCACACCGCTAGCGTCGCCGTATGACGGTGACTTGGGAAGACCTCGGATGGGAGCGCGTGGCCACCGGGGTGGGGCGGTGCCGGCTGCCGGTGTGGGACTGCACGGCGGGGCTGGTCGCCGGTGAGGGCGCGGTCCTCGTGATCGACGCGGGGTCGAGCCTCGCCGAGGGCGCGAAGGTGCGCGCGCAGGCGCGGGCGCTCACCGGTCACCGTGTGACGCATCTCGCGCTGACGCATCCGCACTTCGACCATGTCTTCGGAGCGGCGGCGTTCACCGACGCGGAGGTGTTCGGCGCGGTGGGCGTGGACGCGGTGCTGACACGGGCGCGGGACCGGGAGGAGCTGCGCGCGGACGCGGTACGCAACGGCCTGGCGGCGCCCACGGCCGAGGAGGCGGCGCAGCGGCTGGCCCCGCCCGGCCACCTGGTCTCCGGCGAGTGGACCCTCGACCTGGGCGGCGGCCGGCAGGTGCTGCTGGCGAACGTCGGCCCGGGGCACACCGCGCACGACCTGGCGGTGCTGGTGCCGGGTGATCCGGAGGTGGTGTTCTGCGGTGACCTGGTCGAGGAGTCCGGCGAGCCCCAGGCGGGCCCCGACGCGGTGGCGTCGCACTGGCCGGCCGCCCTGGACCGGCTGCTCGACCTGGGCGGCGAGGACGCGGTGTACGTGCCCGGTCACGGAGCGGTGGTGGACGCGGCGTTCGTGCGGGCGCAACGGGACGCGCTGGCGGCGCGTTTCGGCGTGTCGCGGTGATCGCCGTTCGCCTTCTCCTATCGTCATTCGAATGCGCCAGTACTCCGCTGACCTGACCCCGCCGTGGAAGAAGCCGAAGCCGGCGCCCGAGGTCGCGGCGGAGCCGGGCCTGGTGGTGGAGGAGCCGGGGACCGGCTTCTGCGGCGCGGTGATCCGCTGCGAGGCGGGCACGGTGACCCTGGAGGACCGCTTCGGCAAGCACCGGGTCTTCCCCCTGGAGCCGCGCGGCTTCCTGCTGGAGGGCAGGGTGGTGACCCTCGTCCGCCCCGCGCCGGGCGGCCCCGCGCGTCCCAGCCGCACGGCCTCCGGCTCGGTGGCCGTGCCCGGCGCGCGTGCCCGCGTGGCCCGCGCCGGCCGCATCTACGTCGAGGGCCGCCACGACGCCGAGCTGGTGGAGAAGGTGTGGGGCGACGACCTGCGCATCGAGGGCGTGGTCGTGGAGTACCTGGAGGGCGTCGACGACCTCCCCTCGATCGTGGAGACCTTCGCCCCCGGCCCGGACGCCCGCCTCGGCGTCCTGGTCGACCATCTGGTCCCAGGCTCGAAGGAGTGGCGCATCGCCCAGTCCGTCACCAGCGACCACGCCCTGGTCGTCGGCCACCCCTACATCGATATCTGGGAGGCGGTTAAACCGTCGTCCCTGGGCATCGGCTCCTGGCCACGGGTACCGCGCGGTCAGGACTGGAAGACGGGCGTGTGCCGCGCCCTGGGCTGGCCGGAGAAGACGGGGGCGGCCTGGCAGCGGATCCTGTCGGGGGTCCACTCGTACAAGGACCTGGAGCCGGAACTGCTGGGCAGAGTGGAAGAGCTGATCGACTTCGTGACTGCGTAGCTGCGGGCATGCGTGCCGCCCCCGCTGCGGGCATGCGTGCCGCCAGAGGCGGCACGGGTGGGCGCAGCGGCACCCCGCTACGCCGGGCTGCGCAACGCCCCGCCCTCAGCACCGACGCCGAGCACCTCAGTCCACGAGATCGCGCACGACCCCGTCCGCCAGCAACCGCCCGCGCAGAGTGAGCACAGCCCGCCCTTCCCCGTACGAAGCTTCCTGGAGCAGTCCGTCCGACAAGGCCTTGCGCGAGGCAGCAAGCCCCTCCTCCCGCAGCAGCGACAACGGCACGCCCTCCCTGAGCCGCAGCTCCAGCAGAATCCGCTCGACCCGCCGGTCCTCCGCCGAGAGGACCTCGCGCCCGGCCCCCGGCGACCTCCCCGAAGCCAGCGCAGCCGCGTACGCCCCCGGATGCTTCACGTTCCACCACCGCACCCCGCCCACATGACTGTGCGCACCTGGCCCGGCCCCCCACCAGTCGGCTCCCCGCCAGTACAGCTCGTTGTGCAGGCATCGCCCGGCCTGCGAGGTCGCCCAGTTCGACACCTCGTACCACTCGAAGCCCGCGCCGGAGAGCACCTCGTCCGCGATCAGGTAGCGGTCGGCGTGCACGTCGTCGTCCGTCATGGGCACCTCACCCCGACGGATCCGACGGGCCAGCTGCGTCCCCTCCTCGACGATCAACGCGTAGGCGCTGACATGGTCCGGCCCGGCGCCCAGCACCGCGTCCAGCGACGCCCGCCAGTCGTCGTCGGACTCACCCGGTGTGCCGTAGATCAGGTCGAGGTTCACATGCTCGAAGCCGGCCCCCCGGGCCTCCGCCACACACGCCTCGGGCCGCCCCGGCGTATGCGTGCGGTCCAGGACCTTCAGCACATGCTGCCGCGCGCTCTGCATCCCGAAGGAGATCCGGTTGAAGCCCCCTTCGCGCAGCGTCGCCAGATACGCGGGATCGACCGACTCGGGATTCGCCTCCGTCGTGACCTCGGCGTCCTCCGCCAGCCCGAACTCGTCGCGGACGGCCCGCAGCATCCGTACGAGATCACCGGCGTCCAGCAGCGTGGGCGTACCCCCGCCCACGAACACCGTGCGGACCGGCCGCGGATCGTCGCCCAGTACCTTGCGCGCCAGCCGGACCTCGTCGGCCAGCGTCTCGGCGTAGTTGTCGCGGGACGCGAGGACGCCGCCGGTGCCGCGCAGCTCGGTCGCGGTGTACGTGTTGAAGTCGCAATAGCCGCAGCGGGTCGCGCAGTACGGAACGTGCAGGTAGAACCCGAGCGGACGGTCGGCGGCCCCGGCGAGCGCGGACGCGGGCAGCGCGCCGTCGTCGGGGACGGGCTGACCGTCGGGGAGTGCGGAAGGCATGCCTTCCATTGTCCAGCACCCGTGCGGTCAGTCCGCCTGGAGCACCAGCAGGGCGAGATCGTCCGCCGGGGGCCGTGCCCCGAACTCGTGCACCAGCCGTTTGATACGCTCGGCTATCAGCTCCGCGTCCAGCCCGGCGCACCCGGCCAGCGCCGCCGCGAGCCCGTCCCCGTCGTCGAACTGGCGGGAGCCGCAGCGGCGCTCGGTCACCCCGTCGGTGACGCACAGCAGCGTGTCGCCGGAGCGCAGCTCGAAGGTCTCGCTGGTGTAGGTGGCGTCCTCGACGACGCCGAGGAGGGTCTGGGGCTGTGCGCACGTGTGGACCTCGCCGCCCGCCCCGAGCAGCAGCGGCAGCGGGTGCCCGGCGGAGGCGACGGTGCAGCGGACGCCGCCGTCGAAGGGCGCCAGCTCGCCGTAGAGCAGGGACAGGAAGCGCGTCTGGGGACCGTCGCCGGGCGGGGTCGGCCGCGCGCCCGCCGCCACCAGCGCCCGGGCCGCCGCGTCCGCGGCCTCCGTGGCGTCGTCGAGCAGCAGCTGGTTGAGGCGGTCGAGGACGTCGGCGACCCGGTAGCCCTCGCGGGCCAGCAGCCGCAGCCAGGGCCGGGCGAGGCCGATCACGACGGCCGCCTCGGGCCCCTTGCCCTGGACGTCGCCGACGGCGAAGCACCAGCGGCCGTCGCCGGCCGGGAACAGGTCGTAGAAGTCGCCGCTCGGCCCGCCCTTGTCGCACGGCTCGTAGACGAGGGCGCTGCGCATACCGGGGATCTCGGCCACGGCGCCGGGCAGCAGTCCGCGCTGGAGGATGGCGCTGATGGTGGCCTGGCGGGCGTACTGGCGGGCGGCGCCGATGGCGAGGGCCACCCGGCGGCTGAGGTCCTCGACGAGGCCGGTGATCTCGTCGGGGAAGCCGGCCGTCCCGGAGCGCCCGATGACGAGGGTGCCCAGCGGGCGTCCCCCGGCGACCAGCCGGTATGCGAGGGCCGAGCCGGGCTCGCCGTCACCGAGCGCCTCACCGGGCCAGGGGTAGTCGACGGGCCCGGACCTTCCCCGCTCCCGGCCGCGCTCGAAGGGGGACGCCCCTGTCGGGTCGAACGGCTGCGGCGGCTCCTTCTCCAGGGTGCGGCGCAACTCCTCGATACGGTTCTCGCTGCCGTGCCAGACCCGGGCGAGGCGCGGTCCGCCCAGGCCGGCTCCGCCGCTCCAGCCGCCGCCGGTGGCCTCGTCCTCCAGCCAGACCGCGCACCAGTCGGCCAGCCGGGGCACGATCAGCTGCCCGGCGAGGGCCGCGACCAGATCCTCGTCGAGCTGCCCGGCGAGCAGGTCGGAGGCCTCGGCGAGGAAGGAGAGGGCGCCGCGGCCGAGCCAGGCGCCGTCGGGCCCGTCGCGTCCGTCGCGGTTCTCGAGCCGGTCCCGCCAGTCCCGGAGGTCGTTCCAGTCACGCAGACCACCGTCCTCCCGTAAGTCGGGCCAGTCCCGTGCCTCTCCGCCCTCCCGCGAGTCCCACGTCTCTCCGCCCTCACGCAGGTCCCACGGCTCTCCCCCGCGACGCCAGGCCCGTACGGCCTCCCCCACCTCGGCGCCCGGGCGCGGTTCGGGCGCCAGGATCTGCGCCACCCGCAGGCCGCGCGCCAGCGTGTGCTCCCCGGCGTAGGCCTCGATCTGCTCGCCCGCCGCGCACCCCCCGGCGGGCAGCCGCGCCCACACGGTCTTGCGGCCCGTGCGGTACGTGATCCCCCACGCCTCGGAGAGCGCGCCGACGAGCCGCAGGCCACGCCCGTACTCGGGGGTGTCGTGCGGTGTCTCCGGCTCGCTGCCGCGGGGTGCGCGCGAGGGATGGTGGTCGCAGACCTCGACGACGAGCGCGGCCGTGTCCGGGGCGTCGCCGCCTTCCAGCCGGCACTCCATCTCGACGTCGGTGCCGGCGTGTACGACGGCGTTGGTGACGAGTTCGCTGACGACGAGCGCGGCGTCGTCGGCGAGGCGGTCGGTGAGGTGCCCGGCGCCGGGCAGGGCGAGCCCGGCCCACTCGGTGAGCGCCGCGCGCACCAGGGCGCGGGCGGCGCCCGGCGCGAGGCAGCTGCCGGACAGGGTCGCGCGCGCCCGCGCATCCTTCGGCGCGTGCGCCTCCGCAGTGGGTGCGGGCTCCTCGGAAACGGGCCCCTCCTGGACGGGCACGGGCGTCTCCCCAGCGTGTGCAGGCGCCTCTGAGGCACGGGAAGCGGTCTCCCGTTGCGTCGGAATGGCCCCCATGGACAGCTCCCCGGGCAGTTCGTACGAATACGCCACAGTCGATGCCGACAGAGTGACAGACTGACCGCGCCCATAAGCGCGGAGTTACCGAAGTGGGCCGCCATGAGTGAGAACAGTGCTACTCCTGTGGTCGAAGACCGGTACGAAGACGGTCAGATTCGTGCATCCGATCTGCGTCCCCTGCTCGCCGCCATGACAGCCGCACGCGACGGTGACTTCACCAAGGTGCCGGAATCCGGCCACGGGATGGTGGCCGAACTCACCTCGGTCTTCAACCAGATCATGGACCGCGGCGTCCACTTCACCTCCGAGGTGCAGCGCGTCAGACGGGAGCTGGTGCGCCACGGCCGGCTCGACGAGCGGCTCTCGGCCAGCCCGGGCCAGGGCCTGTGGACGTCCCGGGTCAACGACGTGAACCAGCTGCTCGACGCCCAGGTCGCCCCGGCGGCGAACGCCACCCGCGTGCTGGACGCGGTGGCCGGCGGCGATCTGACCCAGCGGGTCGATCTGCACGACGGGACGCGGCAGTTACGCGGCGATCTGCGGCGTCTGGGCCGGGCCGTGAACAAGATGGTGGACCAGCTGTCCCTGTTCACCGGCGAGGTGACGCGGGTCGCCCGCGAGGTCGGCACCGAGGGGCGGCTCGGCGGCCGGGCCAAGGTGCAGGGGCTGTCGGGCAGTTGGCGGGACGTGACAGAGGCCGTCAACACCATGGCGTCGCGGCTGACGGCCCAGGTGCGGGACATCGCGGCGGTGGCGCGCGGCGACCTGACCCGCACGGTCACGGTGGAGGCGACCGGCGAGCTGCTGGAGCTGAAGCTGACCGTCAACACGATGGTCGACCAGCTGTCCGCCTTCGCCGACGAGGTATCCCGCGTGGCCCGCGAGGTCGGCTCCGAGGGCCAGCTCGGCGGCCAGGCCCGGGTCGAGGGCGTCTACGGCACCTGGAAGCGCCTGACGACGAACGTCCGCCTTCCGCGGCTACGCGACCGGCGCCGCCGGCCCCCCACCAAGCCCTTCGACCCCTGGGTCCTCAGGGCCAAGGTCAGCGTCTTCCTGGACCTCCACCGCAAAGGAAGAGAGGTGGAACGCCTGAGGACGGAGATCCAGGACCTCAAAACGCCGAGCAGGGGAACGTGGTTAGGGCGCGGGGCTGTATCAATGTGCGGCTCCGCCGCGTGGGCGCGACGAGCCACAGCGGGCCCGCCAGCCGCCACACAGCCCCCGCCGCCCCCCTACGCCTCGCGAGACCCGTCGTACATCTCCTCGATCAGATGCTTGTACTCCCGCTCCACAACGGGCCGCTTCAGCTTCAGGCTCGGCGTGATCTCACCATGCTCGACATCGAGGTCACGCGGCAGAAGACGGAACTTCTTGATGGTCTGCCACCTCTGAAGCCCCTCGTTGAGCTGCTTCACATACCCGTCGACCATCTCGACGGTCACCGGCGCGGCGACGATCTCCGCGTACGGCTTCCCCTCGAGCCCGTTGTCCTTGGCCCACTCGGTGATCGCGACCTCGTCCAGCGCGATGAGCGCCGTGCAGAAGTTCCGGTCGGCCCCGTGCACCAGGATGTTCGACACGTACGGGCACACCGCCTTGAACTGCCCCTCGACCTCCGCCGGGGCGATGTACTTGCCGCCCGAGGTCTTGATGAGGTCCTTCTTGCGGTCGGTGATCCGCAGGTACCCGTCGGGCGACAGCTCCCCGATGTCCCCGGTGTGGAACCAGCCGTCCGACTCCAGCACCTCGGCGGTCTTGTCGGGCAGATTGTGGTAGCCCTCCATGATGCCCGGGCCCCGCAGCAGGATCTCCCCGTCGTCCGCGATCCGCACCTCCGTGCCGGGCAGCGGCTTGCCGACCGTGCCGGTGCGGTAGGCCTCGCCCGGGTTCACGAAGGACGCCGCCGAGGACTCGGTCAGGCCGTAGCCCTCCAGGATGTGGATGCCGGCGCCCGAGAAGAAGTAGCCGATCTCCGGTGCGAGCGCGGCGGAGCCGGAGACGCATGCCCGCAGGTTCCCGCCGAAGGCCTCGCGGATCTTGGCGAACACCAGCGCGTCGGCCACCTTGTGCTTCGCACCCAGCCCGAACGGCACGGACGCGGTCCCGGTCCGCCGGAAGTTGTCCTGCGAGACCTTCGCGTACTCGCGGGCCACCTCCGCCGCCCACTGGAAGATCTTGTACTTGGCGCCGCCGCCCGCGCGGGCCTTGGCGGCCACGCCGTTGTAGACCTTCTCGAAGATGCGGGGCACGGCCGCCATGTACGTCGGCTGCACCACCGGCAGATTCTCGATGATCTTGTCGACCCGGCCGTCCACGGCGGTGACGTGCCCGACCTCGATCTGCCCGGAGGTCAGCACCTTGCCGAAGACGTGCGCGAGGGGCAGCCACAGGTACTGCACGTCCTCGGTGCTGACCAGCCCGGTCGCGGCGATCGCCTTCGCCATGTACGACCAGTTGTCGTGCGGCAGGCGCACGCCCTTGGGGCGGCCGGTGGTGCCGGAGGTGTAGATGAGGGTGGCCAGCTGGTCCTTGGTGATCGCGCCGACCCGCTCCCTGACCAGGTCGGGGTCCTTCTCCAGCCGGGCCGTGCCGCGCTTTTCCAGCTCGTCCAGGGTGAGGATCCAGTCGGCGGTCTCGACACCGGCCGCGTCGATCACCACGACATGCGTCAGCTCGGGCAGCTCGGCGCGCTTCTCCTTGGCCTTGGCCAGCTGCTCGGCGTTCTCCGCGATCAGCACCCGGCTCTCGGAGTCCGACAGGATGTACGCGGACTCGTCGGCGTTGGTCTGCGGATACACCGTGGTCGTGGCGGCGCCGGCGCACATGATGCCGAGGTCGGCGAGGATCCACTCGATCCGGGTGCCGGCGGCGAGGGCGACGCGCTGCTCGGGCCGCACGCCCAGCTCGATGAGGCCTGCCGCGATGGCGTAGACCCGCTCGGCGGCCTGCGCCCAGTTCAGCGACTTCCACTCGTCCGGCCCCTGGCCCGCGGGCGACGGGACCGGATACCGATAGGCCTCGGCGTCCGGCGTGGCCGCCACGCGCTCCAGGAAGAGGCCCGCAACGGACGGCGGACGGTTCTCGATCAGGGTCTGTGTGTCGCTCACGACATCCTCCGGGGCCCGCGACGGTGCGGCTGGCTCAGGTGCGGCTGGTTTTCACTCACGAGGTGCAGGTCACGAGCCGTTGTTTAACTCGCGAGTAACTATCGAGCAGGGATCAGAGTAAAGGGCGACCGGCCCCTGCGTAAGGGTCCGCGGCCTGTCACTTCGTACTAAGAGCTACCCCGCGTGCGCACAGGGGCCCGCCGCACTTTCGCACGACGAGCCCCTGTTCTACCCGGATTGTGGTGTGACCCGCGGTAATCCGTGATTACTTCTTGCCCTTGCCCGACCCCGCGCTGTCATCGCTCGACAGGACGGCGATGAAGGCCTCCTGCGGAACCTCTACGGAACCCACCATCTTCATCCGCTTCTTGCCTTCCTTCTGCTTCTCCAGCAGCTTCCGCTTGCGGGAGATGTCACCGCCGTAGCACTTGGCGAGGACGTCCTTGCGGATGGCGCGGATGGTCTCGCGGGCGATGACCCGGGAGCCGATGGCGGCCTGGATGGGCACCTCGAAGGCCTGCCGCGGGATGAGCTCGCGCAGCTTGGCGACGAGCCGCACACCGTAGGCGTACGCCGCGTCCTTGTGCGTGATCGCCGAGAAGGCGTCGACCTTGTCGCCGTGCAGCAGGATGTCGACCTTGACCAGGCTGGAGGTCTGCTCACCGGTGGGCTCGTAGTCGAGCGAGGCGTAGCCGCGGGTCTTGGACTTCAGCTGGTCGAAGAAGTCGAAGACGATCTCGGCGAGCGGGAGCGTGTAGCGGATCTCGACGCGGTCCTCGGACAGGTAGTCCATGCCGAGCAGGGTGCCCCGCCGGGTCTGGCACAGCTCCATGATCGAGCCGATGAACTCGCTGGGCGCCAGGATGGTGGCCCGCACGACCGGCTCGTAGACCTCCGAGATCTTGCCCTCGGGGAACTCGCTGGGGTTGGTGACGATGTGCTCGGTGCCGTCCTCCATGAGGACGCGGTACACCACGTTCGGCGCGGTGGCGATGAGGTCGAGGCCGAACTCGCGCTCCAGCCGCTCCCGGATGACGTCCAGGTGCAGCAGGCCGAGGAAGCCGACACGGAAGCCGAAACCGAGGGCGGCGGAGGTCTCCGGCTCGTAGACCAGCGCGGCGTCGTTGAGCTGGAGCTTGTCCAGGGCCTCGCGCAGCTCGGGGTAGTCCGAGCCGTCCAGCGGATACAGGCCCGAGAAGACCATGGGCTTGGGGTCCTTGTAGCCGCCGAGCGCCTCCTCGGCCCCCTTGGACTGACTGGTGACGGTGTCACCGACCTTGGACTGGCGGACGTCCTTCACGCCGGTGATGAGGTAGCCCACCTCGCCCACGCCGAGCCCGTCGGCGGAGAGCATCTCGGGGGAGTTCGTCCCGATCTCCAGCAGCTCGTGGGTGGCGTTGGTGGACATCATCCGGATGCGCTCGCGCTTGTTGAGCTGCCCGTCGATGACTCGTACATACGTCACGACACCGCGGTAGGAGTCGTAGACGGAGTCGAAGATCATGGCGCGGGCGGGCGCGTCCTTGACGCCGACCGGGGCCGGGACCTCGGCGACGACCTTGTCGAGCAGCGCCTCGACGCCCAGGCCGGTCTTGGCGGAGACCTTCAGCACGTCGTCGGGGTCACAGCCGATGAGGTTGGCGAGCTCCTCGGAGAACTTCTCCGGCTGGGCGGCCGGCAGGTCGATCTTGTTCAGCACAGGGATGATCTTGAGGTCGTTCTCCATCGCCAGGTACAGGTTGGCGAGGGTCTGGGCCTCGATGCCCTGGGCCGCGTCGACGAGGAGCACGGTGCCCTCGCAGGCCGCGAGCGACCGGGAGACCTCATAGGTGAAGTCGACGTGCCCCGGGGTGTCGATCATGTTGAGGATGTGCGTGTCGTTCTTGTCATGGGTGGGGGCCCACGGCAGACGCACCGCCTGTGACTTGATCGTGATGCCACGCTCGCGCTCGATGTCCATGCGGTCGAGGTACTGGGCGCGCATCTGCCGCTGCTCGACCACTCCGGTCAGCTGGAGCATCCGGTCGGCGAGCGTGGACTTGCCGTGGTCGATGTGCGCGATGATGCAGAAGTTGCGGATCAGAGCCGGATCGGTACGGCTCGGCTCGGGCACGTGGCTGGGGGTCGCGGGCACGCAGGGTCCTGATTCTTGAGGCGTCCGCAGTGTCTGCGGTCTCGGGTCGGATCGATACGTAGCCTCCATGGTCCCATGGGTGGGGACCACGGACGGGTTTGGGCCGCGCGAGGGGCCGCTGGTAGCCTGGGTGGCTGTGCCTCATGCCCTCTCGCAGGAGGCACGACCTCAAGAAATCACCCGGTACGGGAATCGTGCGGTGTCCGTGCGCTCTCGTGCCAGAACCTGAGAAGGCTCATTCGTGGCGAACATCAAGTCCCAGATCAAGCGGATCAAGACCAACGAGAAGGCGCGGCTGCGCAACAAGGCCGTCAAGTCCTCCCTCAAGACCGCGATCCGCAAGGCCCGTGAGGCTGCTGCCGCGGGTGACGCCGAGAAGGCCACCGAGTACCAGCGCGTCGCCGCGCGTCAGCTCGACAAGGCCGTCTCGAAGGGCGTCATCCACAAGAACCAGGCTGCCAACAAGAAGTCTGCGCTGGCTCAGAAGGTCGCCGCGCTCAAGGGCTGACACTGATGTGACGCCGGAGGGAATCAAGCGGGCCCTCTCATCCGCTCCCGTCCGGCACCCCTCGGATCCGCGCGCGGCCTGCGTTCGCCACGCGGGCGCGGATCCCGCAGCTTGAACCGAAGGCCGGGTGCCCTCCTGTTCCCCATGGGCAGGCACCCGGCCTTCGGCCTGTTCAGGACCAGAACTCGTTGTTCTTGTCGATGTCCTCGACGCATTCGTCGAGGTCGGTGACCTTGTCGCCGACGATCCGGAAGATGATGCAGCCGGTGTCGTCGAGGGTCTTGCCGTTGCGCTCGGCCGTGAAGCGGTTCATCCCGACCACGTGACCGCGACCGTCGACACAGATGCCGATCAGCTCGGCGCGCATCGTCCCGTTGGTCTCCGCGCCGAGCCGCTCGTACATCTCGATGATCGAGTCCACCCCTTTGAAGTCGCCCGACAACGGGTGATTGCCGGGCACGTGGTGGGTGGCGTCCCCCGCCATCATCTCCCGCAAGGTGTCCATGTCACCTCGCGAGAAGGCCTCGAATCCCTTGCGGACCAGCGCAGCGTGCGGGTGTTCAGCCATGTCCTTCGCCACCTCTCCGTCACTTGGCGACGTACGGCTGATACACCCGATTCTCCTCTTCGGCAGGAGGAGGGCGACTCGATCACGGCACAGCGAGCGGAACCTGCCGGGGATGGGGGAGCTCTAACCGGCCCGGGCCCGGCTGGCCAGACTGGCCGTCCAGGCCGGTGGCTGAAAAGCCTGGGACCGACTAGCTCCGGCCCCTGGAGCGGGCTGCCCGGGCGATCGTGACCACTGCCTTCTCCAGCGCGTACTCGGGGTCGTCGCCGCCGCCCTTCACCCCCGCGTCCGCCTCGGCCACGGCCCGCAGGGCGATCGACACCCCGTCCGGAGTCCAGCCCCGCATCTGCTGCCGGACCCGGTCGATCTTCCACGGCGGCATCCCCAGCTCCCGCGCGAGATCGGCCGGCCGGCCCCCGCGCGCGGACGACAGCTTGCCGATCGCCCGGACGCCCTGCGCGAGCGCACTCGTGATCAGCACCGGCGCCACCCCGGTCGCCAGCGACCAGCGCAACGCCTCCAAGGCTTCCGCGGCCCGCCCCTCGACCGCCCGGTCGGCGACCGTGAAGCTCGACGCCTCGGCCCGCCCGGTGTAATACCGCCCGACGACCGCCTCGTCGATCGTCCCCTCGACGTCCGCGACCAGCTGCGACACCGCCGAGGCCAGTTCCCGCAGATCGCTGCCGATGGCGTCGACGAGCACCTGGCAGGCCTCCGGCGTGGCGGATCTCCCCGTCGTCCTGAACTCGCTCCGCACGAACGCCAGCCGGTCCGCCGGCTTCGTCATCTTCGGGCAGGCCACCTCACGCGCCCCCGCCTTGCGCGCCGCGTCGAGCAGCCCTTTGCCCTTGGCGCCGCCGGCATGCAGCAGCACGAGGGTGATCTCCTCGGCGGGGGCGCCGAGATACGCCTTCACGTCCTTGATCGTGTCGGCCGACAGATCCTGCGCGTTGCGTACGACCACGACCTTGCGCTCCGCGAAGAGCGACGGGCTCGTCAGCTCGGCGAGCGTGCCGGGCTGCAACTGGTCCGAGGCCAGATCCCGCACGTCCGTGTCGGCGTCGGCGGCCTTCGCGGCGGCCACCACCTCCTGCACGGCACGGTCGAGGAGCAGGTCCTCCTGGCCCACGGCGAGCGTCAGCGGGGCGAGGGCGTCGTCATTCACAGTCTTCCTGGCCATCGCGACAAGCATCCCACGCGCCACTGACAGCCGGCCCCGACGGACCGGGACGTACGCACGTGGAAGACCGGGTGCCTACGGTTCCTCCCGCCAGCCCTCCCACTCACCGGCCAGCCGGTCCAGCTCCCCGGGATCCAGCCGCCCGTCCTCGTCCCGCAGGACGACCAGCCACTGCGCGTCCTCGGCATCGTCCTCGCCGGCCAGCGCGTCCCGCACCAGCTGCGGCTCCTCGGCGACCCCGAACCGCTCCCGCAGCGCCTCCACCACCTCTTCCGCGGCATCACGGTCGGGCAGCACCAGCACATGTCGCACATCACTCACGCCGGACATTGTCCGACACCGCGTCGCGGCCCGGTCGCTCAGCCCTTGCGGACGACCTGCACGTCGAGGTCGACCCTGATGCTCGGCCCCACCACCGCGATGCCCCGCGCCAGCATGGTCTGCCAGCTCACGGTGAAGTCGTCCCGGTGCAGCTCGGTCGTGGCCCGGCAGGCCGCCCGCGCCTCGCCCTCCATGCCGTTGCCGAGCCCCAGGTACTCCGTGTCCAGCGTGACCGTCCGTGTCACGCCGTGCAGCGACAGCGCCCCCGTCACGGCCCACCGGTTCCCGCCCTTGTGCACGAACCGTTCGCTGTAGAACTCCAGCGTCGGGAACCTCCCGACGTCCAGGAAGTCCGCCGACCGCAGATGGTCGTCGCGCATCCTCATGTTGGTGTCGATGGACGCCGCGTCGATCACCACGTGCATCGCCGACGCCTCCACCGGGTCGGCGACCCGTATGACCCCCGCGAACGACGTGAACCGCCCGTGGATCCGGGCCAGTCCGATGTGCCGCGCGGTGAAGCCGATGGAGGAGTGCGCCGACTCGATCTCCCAGTCACCGGCGTCGGGAAGCTCCGGCGGCCGGGCCACCTGCAGCGTCACGTCCCCGAGCGACGCGAGCGCGTTCTCGGCGACCTGTGTGGTCGCCCGGTACGGCGTGTAGCCCTCCGCCGACACCGCGAGCCGGTACTCCCCCGCGGGCACCGTCGTCACGAACGACCCGTACGGGTCCGCTCCCCCGCTGACCACCGGCCGCCCCACGGCGTCCGTGACCGCGAACTCCGCGTGCCTGACCGGCTCGTTGACCGGGTCCAGCACCCGGCAGGCCAGCACCCCCGCGCTCGGCGGTGTCGGCACCGCGGCCAGGGGACTCGTCCGTTGCACCCGAGGGGTGCGGCTTCCCCGCCAGCGGCCGATCATCCACGACTCCCTTGGGTCACTCGAAATCGCCTGTTGATCACTGTTGATCACACCTTGCCGAAGACGCATTCGACCACCAGTGAGGCTTTCGAGGCAACACGGGACCACATCACGGGAATCCAGCAGATGTGCTGGTACTACGCACGAGTAGCCCCGTGTGGCCGGAATTGACTTCTACGCGGGGTTTCGCAGGGCCGGCACCCTGTCGAGCCCGATTCCGAACCGCTCCCGGTACACCCCGAGTACCTCCTCGTCCGTCTCCAACTCCCGCTCCTCCCGCGTCCCGTCGGCCGCCGTCACGGTGAGCCCGCGCCCGCTGAGCGTGATCCTGCCTCCGTCCTCCGTCACCCGCGAACAGACCAGCGACCGCGTGAAATGCGACACCGGCGACGTGCTGTGCCACCACGCCCCGGCCACGAAGTCGCCGAGCGCCCGCGGCCGCACCTCCAGGCGGTACTGCGGTCTGCCGTCCCGGAACACGTCCAGGTCCGCCGCCTCCGTCGTGCCGTGCCCGCCGCGCACTCCGGCCGCGTCCGGCCCGGCCTCGACGATCCGGAACGTGCCGCCCGGATCCTCCTGCTCTCCCCGGTCCCCGAACGCCAGCGGAAGGTGGCTGTGCGCCCCGAACCCGACATCGGCCAGCCAGTCGCCCCCGTCCACCGTCCGCACCCGCAGCGCGAGATGGTCGTAGGGGATCCCTAGCCGCTCCTCGTCCCCGTACACCCGCGCCGCCAGCAGCGCCACGTCGTACCCCAGCGCGGCGAGCAACGCCCCGAAGGATCCGTTGAGTTCGTAGCAGAACCCGCCCCGCCGCGCGCCCACCACCTTGTCCAGCAGCCGCTTCTCCTCCAGCACGATCTCCTCGCCCAGATGGATCGAGAGGTTCTCGAACGGCACGGTCTGCAGATGACGCAGGTGCAGCTCGCGCAGCGCGTCGACGGTGGGCCACGCCGGGGGCTCGACTCCGAGTCGGCGGAGATAGGCATCAACCTGTGCTGAGTTCATGCATTCAGTCTCGCGCCACGCTCAGCTCTCCGCCCCCTCCCACGACCGCGAGCGCGCCGTCCCGGTCCGTCCGCAGCACCGCCGCTCCCCCGGCACGCAGAGCGGCGACGGTGCCGGGCGCCGGGTGCCCGTACGAGTTGTCCTCGCCGCAGGAGATGAGGGCCAGCCGCGGGGCCACCCGGCCCATGAGGCCCGGGTCCTGGTAGGCGGAGCCGTGGTGGGCGACCTTCAGCACGTCCACACCCTCCAGTGCCTCGGCCGCCGGTGATCGCGCCAGTGCCCTCTGCGCCGGGGGCTCCAGGTCTCCGAGGAGCAGCAGGCGCAGCCCGGCCGAGCGGACCAGCATGGCGACACTGGCGTCGTTCGGTCCCTCCGGGGCCGGGTGGGCCGGGAGCACCCCCGGAAACGCACCTGGGGGCGTGCCCGGAGACGAGTCCGGAGGTGGGCTGGGCGGCGGCCACACGACCTGCCAGGACAACTCCCCCGTGCGCCGCCGCTCCCCGGCCGCTGCCCGCGTTACAGGAATCCGCCGTTCAGCCGCCAGCCTCCGGACGAACGCGGCCTGGTCCGCGGGCTCTTCGAACCCCGTCGTCTCGATCGCGCCCACCACCCGCCCGCGCAGCACCCCGGGCAGTCCCGCCACGTGATCGGCGTGGAAGTGGGTGAGCACGACCAGCGGGATCCTGCTGATGCCCAGTTCGCGCAGACAGCGGTCGACGAGCCGCGGGTCGGGTCCCGCGTCCACCACCACGCCGGTCCCCTCGCCCGCCGCGAGCACCAGGGCGTCGCCCTGCCCCACGTCGCACATCACCAGCCGCCAGCCCGGCGGCGGCCAGCCCGTGACCACCCGGGTCAGCGGCGGCGGCTGCACGACCACCACGACCAGCAGCACTCCGCAGACCCCGCACCACCAGGGATGCCCGAGCAGCCGCCGTCCGACGAGCACCACGACGAGGGTCACGGCCAGGAGCAGCACCGCACCCGTCCAACTGCCCGGCCAGTCCACTCCCCCGCCCGGCAGCGCCGCCCCGGTCCTTGCGATCCGCGCGATCCACGCGGCGGGCCAGTGCGCGCACCACGCCAGGGCCTTGGCCACCGGCATCGCCACCGGCGCCGTGGCCAGCGCCGCGAACCCCAGCACGGTCGCCGGCGCGATCGCGAACTCCGCGAGCAGATTGCAGGGCACCGCCACCAGGCTCACCCGCGCCGACAGCACCGCGACGATGGGCGCGCACAGGGCCTGCGCGGCCGCGGCGGCGCCCAGCGCCTCCGCCGCCCTCGGTGGCACCCCGCGCCGCCGCAGGCCGGCGCTCCAGCGCGGCGCGAGCGTGAGCAGGGCACCGGTCGCCACGACGGACAGCAGGAACCCATAACTGCGCGCCAGCCACGGGTCGTACAGCACCAGCAGCAGAACCGCCGTGGCCAGCGCCGGGATCATGGACCTCCGGCGGCCGGTCGCCAGGGCGAGCAGGGCCACGGCTCCGCAGGCCGCGGCCCGCACCACGCTCGGTTCCGGTCTGCACACGACGACGAACCCGAGCGAGAGCGCACCCCCGAGCACCGCCGTCCCGCGCAGCGAGATACCGAGCCGAGGCGCGAGTCCCCGCCGCTCGACGTGCTGCGCCAGACCCGGCGGCCCGAGCAGCAGCGCGAGGAGGATCGTGAAGTTGGCCCCGGACACGGCCAACGTGTGCGTGAGGTCGGTCTCCTTGAACGCCTCCTCCAACTCCGGGGTGATCCGGGAGGTGTCCCCCACAACCAGCCCCGGCAGCAGCGCCCGAGCGTCCGCCGGAAGTCCGTCGGTCGCCTCCCGCAGCCCGGCACGCAACCGCCCGGCGAGCCGCTGCGGCGCCGAGGGCTCTCCCACCACCTCCGGTCCGCCCTGGTCCCGCACCCGCAGCACTGCCGCGACCCGGCCGCCGCCCGTCATCGCGGGCGCCAGTCGCGCACCGACCCGCAGCCGCGTCGACGGCAGCAGGCCGAGCCAGGGTGACCGCCCCCGCCCACCGGCGGCCCGACCGGGAGGGGCCTCCACGTCCACGATCATCAGCACCGGCGTCCGTGTCGTCACCGCCGTGCCGCCCGCCTCCTGGACGCGCCGCACCTCGGCGTCGACCAGCACGGCCGTGGGAGCGATGTGATCGCCCCGGACCTGCGGCCGGGTGAGCCGCGGGTCGGACGTGAGCTCGACCTCGGCGGTCACCGTCGCGTACTCCCGCGCCAGGCCGGGCACCGGCCCCCGGCGCAGATCCGCCCCGTGCAGCCCGGCCGAGGCGGCTGCCGCGGCGACGCACAGCAGCAGGGCGGCGGCCGAGGCTCGCGGCCATGACGCCACCCGGTGCCGCCGGGCCAGCGGCAGCAGTCCGACGGCTGCCAGACAGCCGATCACGATGCCGAGCACCCACTCCGGCGCCGCGTCCAGCACCAGCGCCGCCGTGCCCCAGGCCGCGAGGGCGGGTGGTACGAGCCGCAGGTCCGTCGGGCCCTCCTGGCGTGGACGGGCCGTGCCGAGACGGGTGCCGGAGGAAGCGTGCACGGACGACCGGGCGGGGCGGAGCCCGGACGCGGCCTCGTCCTGCCGCCCCGACGGGTCGGGGAGGCTCCTCATGGCCGTACGAGATCGCGCAGGTCGGCGAAGCGGCGGTCGCCGATGCCGTTCACCTCGCGCAGCTCGTCCACGGATCGGAAGCCGCCGTGCCGCGTGCGGTGGTCGATGATGTGCTGCGCCAGCACCGGGCCGACACCCGGCAGGGTGTCGAGCTGGTCCGCGGTGGCCGTGCTGAGGGAGACCGGAGCCGCCGGTGCGGCCGCCCCACCCGCCGCAGCACCGGCCGGGCCACCTGGAGCCGTACCGCCCGCAGCGGGGGCCGGTCCCCCGACGATCACCTGCTCGCCGTCCACGAGGAACCGGGCACGGTTGAGGCCGTCGGTGTCGGTGCCCGGCTTCACCCCGCCCGCCGCCTGCAGCGCGTCCGCCACCCGCGAGCCGGCGGGCAGCCGGTGGATCCCCGGTTCACGGACCTTTCCGCTGACGTCCACGACGATCGCGGCCGCCCCCGCCTTCGCGGACCCGGCAGAAGCACCGGAGGAAGCGCCGGCAGGCACCCCGGCAGCGCCCGGGCCGCGCTCCTCCCCGGCCTGCCCGCTCTCCTGCCGCTCCCCGTAGGGCACCGCCGCCCGCACCACCTCCGGCGGCCGCACGGGCTGCGTGCGGCCTGCCCAGAAGTGCTGCACGGCGAACCCCGCCGCGACGACGAGCACGACCGTCAGAGCCAGCACACTGCGCCGCTCCAGACCACACCTGGCCTGCACCCACAGCGGCATGCGCTCCCGCAGCGCGAGCCCGGCCCGCTCCCGCCAGACTCCCTCCGCCGCGCGACCGTCCCCGCCCTCCACCTCGGCGCAAGCGCCCTCGGCGGCCGGACCTCGCCGGGCCTCTTCGGCATCGACGGAACCCGGCGGTCCCTGCCCCGACTCCCGCCGCTCCCCGGCCCGTTCGACCGGCTCGGCCCGCCCCGGTGACCCGGCGGACCCGGTGTGCTCGCCGAACAACACCTCCGCGCGTCGCCGAAGTTCCTCCGCCGAGGCATGACGCTGCCCGGCCCGTCCGCGCGCGACAGGCGGGCGCCGGCGATGACGGACGCGCCCGTCGGACGCCGGTCCACGGCCCGGCCCACTGGTCGCGGTCGCTGTGCGTGAACGTGATCGAAGTGCCATGCGACGAGGATCGGCCACCTCGCCCCACTCGCGATGATCTTGGTCGATTCCCGGGGACGATCCCCCGGTTGTGGATAACTCCGCCCCTCACACGGGCGACCGGAGACCAACAGCAACGTTCACCGGGGCGAAACCACAACTCCCAGCAGCCCGGGCCCCGTATGCGCCCCGATCACCGCCCCGACCTCGCTGACATGCAGATCGGCCAGCCCGGACACCCGTGTCCGCAACCGGTCGGCGAGGGCCGACGCCCGGTCCGGGGCGGCGAGATGGTGAACGGCGACATCCACCTGGGCACTGCCCGCACGGTCGGCCGCGATCTCCTCGAGGCGGGCGATCGCCTTGGACGCGGTCCGCACCTTCTCCAGCGGTTCGATACGGCCGTCGGTCAGTTGCAGCAGCGGCTTCACCGCGAGCGCCGAGCCCAGCAAGGCCTGCGCGGCACCGATACGGCCGCCGCGCCGCAGGTAGTCGAGGGTGTCGACGTAGAAGTAGGCGGAGGTGCCCGCGGCCCTCTTCTCCGCGGCTGCGACGGCCTCGTCCACCGTCCCGCCCGACTCCGCGGCCTGCGCCGCGGCGAGCGCGCAGAACCCGAGCGCCATCGCGATCATGCCGGTGTCCACCACCCGCACCGGCACCGGCGCCTGCCGCGCGGCCACGACGGCCGCGTCGTACGTGCCGGAGAGTTCGGCGGAGAGGTGGAGGGAGACGATGCCGGTGGCACCGGACTCGGCGACCTTGCGGTACGTCTCCTCGAAGACCGCTGGACCGGGCCGCGAGGTCGTCACGGGGCGCCGCTTCTGCAAAGCCTGGGCGAGGGCGCGGGTCGAGATCTCGGTGCCCTCCTCCAGCGCCCGGTCGCCCAGGACCACGGTCAGGGGTACCGCTGTGATGCCGTGGCGCTCCATCGTCCGGGTCGGCAGGTAGGCCGTTGAATCGGTGACGATCGCGACATGGCGGGACATGAGCTGGAGGTTACCTGCCGTAGCGCCCATACGGCAGCCCGGCCCCCGCGCCCTGCGGCACCAGTGCCCGGATCAAGTGGTGCTCTCGGGACGGGGCTTCTTCTGCCAGGGGTAGGTCTGCCGCGGTCCCGGCGGCGTGATGGCGGGCCGTGCCGGCTCCTGCGCGGAGCCCGATCGCGCGGTGTCCGACCAGGTCTGCCCGGCCGTGGCGGCGTCGGCGGCGGGCGCCTCGGGCCATGGCGGCGCCGCGGGCTGCGGCGGTGAGCCCGGCTGCCGGGGGGACGCTGTCTGCTGTGAGGACCCGGACTGCTGCGAGGACGCGGACTGCGGCTCCGGAGCCGTCCAGTGCCGCAGCGCCCCGGACTCCAGGTCGATCTGGGCGCTGAGCGAGTCGAGGTCGTCGTCCGCGAAGCGGTGGGCCCGGTCCCGGGCCGCCCAGCGCAGCGAGTCCGCCGAATGCGTGATGCGTTCGGTGCGCTCGCGCAGGGCGGGCAGCCGCTCGGTGAGCGCGGCGCGGTCCGGCTCGGACTCCAGGCGCTTGAGCTCGTCGTCCAGCTCGTGGCCGTGCGCACTGAGTCGTTCGAAGAGGCCGAGGGACTCCTTCAGGGGCTCGTCCTCGGCGACGGCCGCGTTCAGCGCGTCCTGCGTGGCGCGCATCGAGGTGCGCAGCTTCAGCCGGAGCTGGGCGAGTTCACCCGCGGCGCCGGGCTGGGCGAAGGACTTGGCGCGCAGTGTGTGGTCCTCGACCGTGCGGCGGGCCTGGGTGATGCCGCGGTCCACGCCGCGCTTGGCGGCGCCGACCACCTTCACCGTGGCGTACACCCCGAGCCCGAGAAAGAGCACGAAGAGCAGGGCGAAGACTGCGATCACTGCTTCCACAAGGGCTCCTCCTCAGGACGTCACGGCGCCTCGCGTCGCTCTTCAACGGTAAACGCAACGGGCAGGTCCGGAGTTCCAGAAAGACCCCGAACCTGCCCGTAGGGGACCACCCCGAGAGCGATCCGTACGCCCTGGCGGCTACGCCGGAACGATGTTCACCAGCTTCGGCGCCCGCACGATCACCTTCCGGATGCCGGCCCCGCCCAGCGCGGCGACGACCTTCTCGTCCGCCAGCGCCACCTTCTCCAGCTCGTCCTCGGAGATCGACGGCGCGACCTCCAGCCGCGCCTTGACCTTGCCCTTGATCTGCACGACGCAGGTCACGGTCTCGTCGACCACGTACGCCGGGTCGGCCACCGGGAAGTCCTGGTGCACCACCGAGTCGGTGTGCCCCAGCCTGCGCCACAGCTCCTCGGCGACGTGCGGGGCCAGCGGCGCGACCATCAGCACCAGGGCCTCTGCGACCGGGCGGGACACGGCCCCGCCCACCTTGGTCAGGTGGTTGTTCAGCTCGGTGACCTTGGCGATGGCGGTGTTGAACCGCATGCCCTCCAGGTCACCGCGGACCCCGTCGATCGCCTTGTGCAGGGCGCGCAGCGTCTCCTCGCCGGGCTCGGCGTCGACGACGGTCACCTCGCCGGTCGCCTCGTCGACGATGTTGCGCCACAGCCGCTGCAGCAGCCGGAACTGGCCGACCACCGCGCGCGTGTCCCACGGCCGGGAGACGTCCAGCGGACCCATGGCCATCTCGTACAGGCGCAGCGTGTCGGCTCCGTACTCGGCGCAGATCTCGTCCGGAGTGACCGCGTTCTTCAGGGACTTGCCCATCTTGCCCAGCAGCCGGGAGACCTTCTCGCCCTGGTGGTAGTACGCGCCGTCGCGCTCCTCCACCTCGGCGGCCGGCACCGCGATGCCGCGGCTGTCGCGGTAGACGTAGGCCTGGATCATGCCCTGGTTGAACAGCCTGTGGAACGGCTCGGCGGACGAGACGTGCCCCAGGTCGTACAGGACCTTGGACCAGAAGCGGGCGTACAGCAGGTGCAGCACGGCGTGCTCGGCGCCGCCGACGTACAGGTCGACACCGCCGTGCGGCTGACCCTCGCGCGGGCCCATCCAGTACTGCTCGATCTCGGGGTCGACCAGCTTCTCGGAATTGTGCGGGTCCAGGTAGCGCAGCTCGTACCAGCAGGAACCGGCCCAGTTGGGCATGGTGTTGGTCTCGCGCCGGTACGGGCGCGGGCCGCGTCCGTCGCCCAGGTCCAGCGTGACGTTGACCCAGTCCTCGTTGCGCGACAGCGGGGTCTCGGGCTGGGTGTCGGCGTCGTCCGCGTCGAAGGTGCGCGGCGAGTAGTCCTCGACCTCGGGCAGCTCCAGGGGCAGCATCGACTCGGGCAGCGCGTGGGCGATGCCGTCCTCGTCGTAGACGATCGGGAAGGGCTCGCCCCAGTAGCGCTGGCGGCTGAACAGCCAGTCGCGCAGCCGGAAGTTGACGGTGCCCTCGCCGACGCCGGACCGCTCCAGCCACTCGGTGATGCGCGCCTTGGCCTCGGCGACGTCCAGGCCGTCCAGGCTGACCTCGTCGTTCGAGGAGTTGATGATCTTCGCGTCGTACGACGAGAAGGCGTTCTCCCAGGTCGAGGTGTCCGTGCCGCGGCCGTCGGTCGGTTCGACGATGCAGTGGATCGGCAGCTCGAAGGCGCGGGCGAACTCGAAGTCGCGCTGGTCGCCGGCCGGGACGGCCATGATCGCGCCGGTGCCGTAGCCCATCAGCACGTAGTCGGCGATGAAGACCGGGACCTGCTCGCCGTTGACCGGGTTGGTGGCAAAGGCGCCGATGAAGACGCCGGTCTTGTCCTTGGCCTCGGCCTGCCGCTCCACGTCGGACTTGGAGGCGGCCTGGGCGCGGTAGGCGGCGACGGCGTCACCGGGGGTGGCGTGGCCGCCGGTCCACAGCTCGTGGGTGCCCTCCGGCCAGGCGGCCGGGGTGAACTTCTCGACCAGCGGGTGCTCGGGCGCCAGCACCATGTAGGTGGCGCCGAACAGGGTGTCGGGGCGGGTGGTGAAGACGGTGATGCGCTCGCCGTCGATGGGGAAGTCGACGCGGGCGCCCTCGGAGCGGCCGATCCAGTTGCGCTGCTGCAGCTTGATGGCCTCGGGCCAGTCCAGCGCGTCCAGGTCGTCCAGCAGCCGGTCGGCGTAGGCCGTGATGCGCATGTTCCACTGGCGCAGCTTGGCCTTGAAGACCGGGAAGTTGCCGCGCTCGGAGCGGCCCTCGGCGGTGACCTCCTCGTTGGCCAGCACGGTGCCCAGCCCGGGGCACCAGTTGACCGGCGCGTCGGAGGCGTAGGCCAGCCGGAACTCGCCCAGGACGTCGGCCTTCTCGGCGGCGCTCAGCTCGCCCCACGCGCGCGTGTGCCCCGGTACGGGCCGCTCACCGGACTCGAACGCGGCGACCAGCTCGGCGATCGGGCGAGCCCGCCGGGCGTCGTGGTCGTACCAGGAGTTGAAGATCTGCAGGAAGATCCACTGGGTCCACTTGTAGTAGTCCGGGTCGATCGTGGCGAACGAGCGGCGCTTGTCGTGGCCCAGACCCAGCCGGCGCAGCTGGGACTTCATGTTCTCCATGTTGGCCTCGGTGGACACGCGCGGGTGCGTGCCGGTCTGCACCGCGTACTGCTCGGCGGGCAGGCCGAAGGCGTCGAAGCCCAGGGTGTGCAGGACGTTGTGGCCGGTCATCCGCTGGAAGCGGGCGAACACGTCCGTGGCGATGTAGCCCAGGGGGTGCCCGACGTGCAGGCCCGCGCCCGAGGGGTAGGGGAACATGTCCATGATGAACTTCTTGGGCCGGGCGATGGTCTCCCGGTCTCCCGCCAGGTCACCCGTCGGGTTGGGCGCGGCGTAGGTGCCGTCGGCGTCCCAGAAGTCCTGCCAGCGTGCCTCGATCTCGGCGGCCATGGCGGCCGTGTAGCGGTGCGGCGCCGCCACCTCGGAGGCGGCGGCGGGGTTCGTCTCGCTCATGATCTCAAAGCTCCATCGATCGTCTCTGCCTGCGGCTGTCGGGTTCGAGAAACGAAAAATCCCCTCGCACAGGAGGGGACGCCGCGCTGATTCCGGCCACTCGACTCACCCGGCGGCCGGGACTGATCAGCGCGGCCCGCTAAGCAGAAGGCGTACGGCACGCATGGCGTTAGGGTACCGCAGGCCCTCAACGCGTCGCGACGCGCTTCCGGGGCCCGTCTCGGTGCCCGAAAAGCTGAACCAAGGTCAACGGTTACTTCGCGTAACAGCTACTAAGGGACATCACAACAGCCACATTGTCCTTTGATAACAGCGCAATAACTCAAACCTCGTACCCATCGGTATGGCTCCGCTTAGAGTTCGGCAGCGGGACCGCTGCTTTCCCGAACCGCTCGGAGTTGCCCCCATGAACCCTCATCGCAGTAACACCCCACTACACCCGGTCACCGGGATGTGGGGAGGCCGGCCGTGACGAACTACGACTCCACGGTGGACGACACGTTCGCCGAGTTCCTCGACTTCGGTGCGGGCGTGCTGTCTCTCGTGTTCCTCACCTGCTCGGTGATCTGGGGCCTGGTCGCCCAGGACCGGATCCTCCTGGACGCCCGCAGGCGCATCCTGGCGCAGGCCGTGCACCGGAGCACGGCCGTCGCCTCGATCGTCTTCCTGCTGGTGCACATCGGGGTCAAACTGGCGCTCGCCCACACCACGTGGGTCGCGGTGTTCATCCCCTTCGGGCTCCTCCTCACCGGCGGCAACGACGAGATCATGGGCCGGTCGTTCCTCGTCGGACTCGGCACGCTGGCCAGCATGCTCATGATCTTCGTGGGCATCACCGGCGCGCTGCGCAACCGCTTCGCGTCCCCCGCACCCGTCGCCGCCCGCTGGCGAGCCATGCACATGCTGGCCTACCCGGCCTGGTGCGCCGCCCTCGTGCACGGCCTCTACGCGGGTCGCACGGCCAAGCCGGTCTTCATCGTCCTGTACTGCCTGTCCCTGGCCGGAGTGGCCGGCGCCCTCGCCCTGCGCGCGGCTCCGCGCCAGGTCAAGCGCATGGTCTCCGACAAGATCGCCTCACTGATCGGGCCGGGTGAGGGCCAGGGCCGCAGAGACCTTGAGGAGAGCCGGGCCCGGGCGGGCGGCGGCTACGGGCTGCCCGGCTTCGAAGGCCGGGAGGCGACAGCGCGCCCCTCGGCGTCCCCGTCGGGGCCGCTGTACGAGAGGGCGGAACGTCCCGCGGCCAAGGAGCCGGCGAACGGCTTCGCCGCCGCCTACCGGGCCGTCTCGGCCCCTCCCCAGGGCCAGCAGGCCTTCGCGCCGGGGCCGACCACCAGCATGCAGCTGCCGCTGGACATGCAGCCCACCGAGACCCTCCCGACCGTGGACGGCCCCTCCAGCACCTCGGGCAACTGGCCGATCCCGTCCCCGCCGCCGGTCGGCGAGGCCCCGCCGTCGGCCTACGACCCGCTCCAGGACACAGGCTTCAACATCCCGCCCTACGACCCCCTGCAAGACACCGGACAAAGCATCCCGGCCTATGGCAATCCAGGCGCCTCCGGCTACGGATCGAGTGACGTGTACGACACGGGTGAGACGAATGCCGCCTACGACACGTACTACCCGAACGACACGTACAACAGCGGTCCCGCCACTGATTCAACGCCCGGTGCGTCCTATGACTTCGACGCACCGGGATCGGGCGAACCTTGGAACACGCCTTCCGGAGGCTTTAAGTGAACGAGGCCCTGCCCGACGTACCCGAAGTCCGCGTAGTCGGCCTTCCTCAGCTCACGTCGGGCTTCGACCTTGTCGATCGACTCGATCTGCCCATGCACCTCAAGGTGCACGGGCCGCTCGAGCCGATGGGCGGCGAGCAGCTCGCACAACTCGCCGAACGCATCAACCTGAAGGGCCGCGGCGGCGCGGGCTTCCCCTTCCACAAGAAGCTGCGCTCGGTCGCCGAAGCGGCGATCAAGCGCGGCGTCCGGCCGGTCGTCGTCGTGAACGGCAGCGAGGACGAACCGGCCTGCCGCAAGGACACGGTGCTCATCAACCGTGCCCCGCATCTGATCCTGGACGGCGCGCTGCTGTGCGCCGAGGCCCTGGGTGCCCGCACGCTCGTGGTGGGGGTCACCCGTGAGTCCACTCAGCGCTCCATGGAGGCCGCGCTCGCCGAACGCGGCCTCAGCAACGGCCGCCGGTCGGCACTGCGCGCCCGTGTGCAGCGCAACCCGGTCCGCATGGTCACCGGCGCCGCCGCGTCGCTGGTCCGCTCGATCGACGGCGGCCCGGCCGTCCCGCCCGGCCGCAAGGTCAGTGCCTCGCAGAACGGCGTCGGCGGCGCGCCCACCCTGCTGTCCAACGCGGAGACCTTCGCCCAGCTGGCGATCGCCGCCCGCATCGGCCCCGAGCGCTACGGCAACACCGGTCTGTACGACGAGCCGGGCACCGTCATGCTCACGGTCTCCGGCGCGGTGGCCCGCCCCATGGTGATCGAGGTCCCCACGGGCGTGCCGCTGCGCTACGTCCTGCAGCTCGCCGGCGCGCCGCCGGTGCCGCAGGGCGTGCTCACCGGCGGCTACCACGGCAAGTGGATCGACGCGGCGACGGTGAACGAGGCGATCGTCTCCCGCAACTCCCTGGACGCGGTGGGCGGCGCGCTCGGTGCCGGCGCGATTCTGCCGATCACTCAGGACACCTGTCCCCTGGGCGAGTCGCTGCGGGTGGCCCAGTGGCTGGCCGAGGAGAGCGCCGGCCAGTGCGGCCCCTGCTACCTCGGCCTGCCGGCCGCCGCGCGCGGCCTGGAGGACATCCTCAACGGCGGCGGACCGGCCGCCCTGGAGGCGCTAAAGCAGGTCGCCAAGAACGTGAAGCGGCGCGGCGCGTGCTCGCACCCGGACGGCTCCGCGATGTTCCTGGAGTCGACCATCAAGGCGTTCACGGACGACCTGGCCGCCCACGTCCTCGGCAACGGCTGCGGACGGCCCGTGGAGGGCGTTCTGCCGCTCTTCGAGGGCGGCAGGGCCCCCACGGGCATCCCGGGCGGCGGCGAGTCCGAGGAGAACGGCCCCAGCCGTCAGAAGATCTACGTCGACTGGACCTTGTGCCGGGGCCACGGACTGTGCGCGGACATCCTCCCCGAGGTGTTCCAGCTGGGCGCCGACGGCTTCCCCACGGTGGCGCAGGCTCAGGTGCCGCGGTACGCCGAGGCCAAGGCTCTACGCGCGGTGCGCCGCTGCCCGGCGCTGGCGCTGCGCATCGAGGAGGCACGCGCGCAGGGCGCGCCGGCCCGCAACCTTCCGGTCCTCTCCCAGGGCCGCGGCCGCCGCGCTCTCGGCCGCTGAGCACACGCACGGCGGGCTCCCCGGTGGGAGCCCGCCGTGAGCACACAGGGCGACACACGGGCGACGTACACAAAGAAGGCGGGCCATCCGATTCGGATGGCCCGCCTTCTCATCTACTGTGGAGCTAAGGAGAATTGAACTCCTGACCTCCTGCATGCCATGCAGGCGCTCTACCAACTGAGCTATAGCCCCTTGCCGGTGCCCCTCCGGGTTTCCCCGGCGGCGAAGCCAACATTACTGGCCCACCGGGCCCAACACCAAATCGATTTCACCTCGTACGGAGATGCCCGCTATGCCGGATTTGCACCGACTCTGCGGGCTCAGGCCGTGACGAACGAATAGAACCGCTTGAGCGTGCAGTGCTCCTCCAGAAGCCGGCCGTAGATCGGCTCCCCCTCCAACTCGCGGTACGTCTCGATCGGGTCGCCTTTTATGATCAGCGCCCGCGCGCATTCCTCGCACCAGTACTGGTAGTCGGGATTGATCGGTTCCATGTCGCGGACGATCGGAGTCCCGCTGCCGCACCAGTCGCACTTCCGCCTGTGTGCACCCATCGATCAGCTCCAGCTGTGGCCGCAGGCCGTGCACACGTAGGAAATCCCGCCGTTGTCGCCGAGCATCTGGGCCACGTGCGCGGATCCACAGGAAGGGCAGCTGAGGCGGGTGGACATGTCCCGTGTGACCGCCGCTTCGAGGAGGTGGTCGACCTCCTCGAGGATGCTCGCAGGCATCGCTACTCCTCCCGTCGGGCCGCGCCCCCTTCCGGCCGTTTGATTCTGCCACGGCCGGACCAATACGGTCAGCGACGCCTCAGTACCAGTCCGGACACGGCACCCGGCGGGGCCGTAGAGGTATACGCCTCAGCGAGCCCGAGTGACTCAAACCGGAGCACGAAAAATCCCGCCCCCTGACCGGGAACGGGATCTTGACGTGGAGCTAAGGAGAATTGAACTCCTGACCTCCTGCATGCCATGCAGGCGCTCTACCAACTGAGCTATAGCCCCTCGCGTCCGTCCCCGCTGGCGGGGCGAACAAGAAGAACTTTAGCCTGCGACCTGCCGGAAAGTGAAATCCGGGGTCAGTCGTCGTCGCCGAGCACCGGTTCCGGCAGGGTGCCGGCGTTGTGCTCCAGCAGGCGCCAGCCGCGGGCGCCTTCGCCGAGCACGGACCAGCAGCAGTTGGAGAGTCCGCCGAGGCTCTCCCAGTGGTGGGGGTCGAGACCGAGGAGGCGGCCGATGGTGGTGCGGATCGTGCCGCCGTGGCTGACCACGACGAGCGTGCCGTCCTCGGGGAGCTTCTCGGCGTGCCGGAGCACCACGGGGGCGGCGCGGTCGGCGACCTCGGTCTCCAGTTCGCCGCCACCGCGGCGGACGGGCTCACCGCGCTTCCACGCGGTGTACTCCTCGCCGTACCGGGCGATGATCTCCTCGTGCGTGAGGCCCTGCCAGGCGCCCGCGTAGGTCTCGCGCAGCGCCTCGTCATAGGTGACGTCGAGGCCGGTGAGCGTGGCCAGCTCGGCGGCCGTGGCGGCGGCACGCCGCAGGTCGGAGGCGACCATCGCGTCCGGCTTCAGCGAGGCGAGCAGCCGGGCGGCGCGACGGGCCTGGGCCAGGCCCGTCTCGGTCAGCTCGACGTCCGTGCTGCCCTGGAAGCGGCGCTCCACGTTCCACGAGGTCTGGCCGTGCCGCCACAGGATGACGCGGCGGCCCCGGCCCTTCGTGGCGGACGCCTCACTGAAGGAGGTCACCGCCAGTCACCGTCCAGTTCCGCCGCCTCCTCGGCCGCGCGCAGCTTGGCGTGCTCCTCGGCCTTGCCGCGGGTGGCCTTGGCC
Source organism: Streptomyces hawaiiensis (assembly GCF_004803895.1). Lineage (NCBI taxonomy): Bacteria > Bacillati > Actinomycetota > Actinomycetes > Kitasatosporales > Streptomycetaceae > Streptomyces > Streptomyces hawaiiensis. Next base: position 2,977,705 of record NZ_CP021978.1, read on the forward strand.
TCCTCGGGCAGTTCGAGCTCGGGGCAGTCCTTCCACAGCCGCTCCAGGGCGTAGAAGACGCGCTCCTCGCTGTGCTGGACGTGGACGACGATGTCGACGTAGTCGAGCAGCACCCAGCGGGCCTCGCGGTCGCCCTCGCGGCGCACCGGCTTGGCGCCGAGCTCCTTCGAGAGGCGCTCCTCGATCTCGTCCACGATCGCCTTGACCTGGCGGTCGTTGGGCGCGGAGGCCAGCAGGAAGGCGTCCGTGATGGACAGCACCTCACTGACGTCGTAGGCGACGATGTCGTGGGCCAGCTTGTCGGCAGCCGCCTGGGCGGCGGTGTTGATCAGCTCGTGAGAGCGGTCGGTCACGGTCACTACAAGGCTTTCGGTCGGCGGACACTTGCCACCAAGGGTCTCACGGACCGCAGCGGGACCCCCACGCGATGACGGAGATCACGTGGGGAGCGCGCTCCCGCCGGCTAGCCGGACGACGGCTTGTAGTCCTGGCCGAGGACCACGGAGACGTCGGCGCTCGCGGAGATCCTGCCCTTGGTGACGGAGCCGGCGGGCAGGCCCAGGGTCTTGGCGACCTCGGCGGCGTTCGCCTTGTCGGCGGCGTCGGCGTAGACGACCTCGGAGGTGGCCTGGGCGGTGCCGGTGCCGCTCTCCAGGAAGGTGAAGCCGCCGTTGAGGAGCACGACGCGGGCCTTCTCGGTGTTGTCCTTGACGCCGGTGGCGTTCTGGACGGCGACGCTGACGGCGGCGTCCTTGTCGGGGCTCTTGGCGGTGCCGCCGAGGACGTTCCTGACCACACCGGCGCTCGCCTGGGCGCTGAGCGTGCCGTCGCTCTGGACGGGCAGCAGGTCGGTCTTGACGTCGCCGCCCTTGGCGAGGTCGGAGAGCCCGGCGAGGAAGGTGCCGAGGTCCTTGTCGGTGAGGGAGGGGTCCAGGATCTGCGCGAGGGTCTGGATGGTGGTCGTCGCGGCCTGCGGGTCGGAGGACATCTTGCGCAGGATGCCCTGCATGACCTGCCCGAAGCGCTCCAGCTGGGCGTTCTGGGCCTCGCCGGGCGCGCGGTAGGTGGCGTAGGCGACCGCCATCTTGCCGCTGAGGGTCTGGTCCTGGCCCTTGTTGACCAGGGGGGCCTCGCCCTCCTTCTTCGCGGCGGGGTCGGGCACGTCGGCGTCGGTGTCGACGTCGATGCTGCCGACGAGGTCGACGAGGTTCTGCAGGTAGGGGGTGTCCAGGCGCCAGGTGCCCTCGATGTCGGTGCCGAGGACCGTGTCGAGTGCGTCGCGGGTGCCGTCGGAGCCGTCGTCCTCGACCGACTTGGCGAGCGTCGTCGTGGTGCCGTCGTCGCTGCTCAGGGCGAGGGAGTTGGGCATCAGGACGGTGGTGCCCCGCTTCGTGGTGGTGTTGTCGACGAGGAGGGCGGTGGAGGTGCCGCCGCCCTTGGTGTCGTGCAGGTGGACGACGATCACGTCGCGCTTCTGGGCGCCCGCGGCCGTCGCGGTGCCGGTCTTGGAGTCGTCGGAGGACAGGCCGGGGAGCTTTCCGGCGTACCAGAGGTAGCCGACGCCGCCGGCCGCGACGAGGGCGAGCACGACCGCCAGGGCGACGATCCGGCTGCGGGCCCGGCGCCGGGCCTCCTCGCGGCGTTCGGTGCGGTTCTCGGTGAACTTCAGCCAGTCGATGACGTCTTCGGAGTTGGCGTCCGGTTCCTCGACGAAGGCGAACTGCTCGGTGTGGTACTCCCGTTGCGGCTCGGCCGGGGCCTCCTGGTCGTGGGCCGGGCCGGCCTGCTGCGGGATGTGGGCGGTCTGCTGCGCGGTCTGTTCGGCGACGAGGGGCTGCCGGCCGGTGGCGCCGGTGGCCGGGGCCTGACCGTAGGGGTCGTGGGGGGCGCCCTGGTGCGAGCCGGTGGCGTACGGGTCATAGGCGCCGTAGGGCGCGGCGGACTGCTGCCGGCCCGTGCCGTAGTCGTAGGCAGGCGGGGACTGCTGCCCCTGCTGCCCGTACGGGTCGTAGCCGTAGCCCTGCTGGTGCTGCTGGGCGTACGGGTCGTACGTCTGCTGCTGGGTCTGGACCTGCCGGTAGACAGGCTGGCCGTACTCGTCGTAGCCGACGAGCTCGTACTGGTCGGCGCCGTGGTCTGCGGCCCCCGCGTCGTATCGGTCGTTCACCGGTGCCCCTCTCGGCTCACTCGCCGCGGTACAGCTCGCGCTTGTCGATATAGCGCACGACGCCGTCCGGCACCAGGTACCAGATGGGGTCGCCCTTGGCGACTCTCGCACGGCAGTCGGTGGAGGAGATGGCCAGAGCGGGAACCTCCACGAGCGAGACACCGCCTTCCGGGAGCCCGGAGTCGTCCAGGTGGTGGCCCGGCCGGGTGGCTCCGATGAAGTGCGCCAGGGAGAACAGCTCCTCGCTGTCCCGCCAGGTGAGGATCTGGGCGAGCGCGTCGGCGCCGGTGATGAAGAACAGGTCCGTGTCGGGGTTGAGCGCGCGCAGGTCGCGCAGGGTGTCCACGGTGTAGGTGGGACCGCCGCGGTCGATGTCGATGCGGCTCACGGAGAACTGCGGGTTCTCGGCGGTCGCGATGACCGTCATCAGGTAGCGGTCCTCGGCCGGGGAGACACTCCGGTGGCTCTTCTGCCAGGGCTGGCCGGTCGGGACGAAGACCACCTCGTCGAGGTGGAACGCCGCGGCGACCTCGCTGGCCGCCACCAGGTGCCCGTGGTGGATCGGGTCGAAGGTGCCGCCCATGACGCCGAGGCGGCGCTTGCCGGGTCGCGACGGGCTCTTTCCGGGGCCGTCGGCACGGCGGGCCACCGCGGAGGCACGGCGGGGCTCCGAGTGTCCCTCGGTGCCGCTCGCCGCGTCCTGTGCCGGGTCGTGCGGCGTCTCGTTCGCCGGGCCGGTAGGCATGTCCTGCTCTCCCATGCGTGCAGACCCTACCGGCCCTGCCTGAGGGCTCCGGCCGCCCCCGTGGTCCCCCGGGCATCCCCGGCGGGATGCCCCGCCGGTCTCAGCGGTCGCGGTTGAAGCGGGTGGTGATCCACAGCAGGAGCAGCAGGATGAAGAGTGCGCCGCCACCGGTGAGGTAGGGGTTGAGGCTCTCGTGGTTTCCGCCGTGCTCCTCGCCCTCGGCGGCGAGGGTGACCAACTGGGCAGCGGTGCTGTGGAAGCTCATCTTCGGCAGGACCTATCGCGTGTGGGCGGGATAAAGACGTCGGCTCATCGTAAGCGGGCGCCCGTTGCGCGATCACCCCGACTCCGCCTGTTCGTACCGCGGGCGGTCGCACGCGCTGCCGCCGGGCCCGGTCCCGGGGGCCCGGCGGGGAACCTTCGGGTGGCCTCAGTCGTCCTTCCGTCTGTAGCCACGCAGCAGGAACCACGCGGTCAGCGCACAGCCCACGATCATCACGAGCAGCACGTACCGCAGCATCCCCGGCCCCCCTTGCCGCTCGGCGGCGCTCGCGGCCTCGGCGAGCCAGGCGGATACGGGGTGGTGCTCCATGGCGGTGGTCTCCTTCGCTGTACTGCCCGACCACCGTAACTCCGCCTAGGCTGGGCTCTGCCTCGGGGAAGCAAAAGGCCGCACAAGGGGCCGCAAAGGTCACACCAGACGCATGGGGGAAGACATGTCCGACGGCCACGAGCACAACGGGCACGAGCACGTGCCGAGCAGGCAGCGCAGGCGCTTCCCCGGGATCTCCTCGCGCACCTACGAGCACCCGGCCGACCGCTCCGCCCTGGTGGCGCTGCGCAAGCTGAGCGGTTTCGACACGGTGTTCAAGGCGCTCAGCGGCCTGCTGCCCGAGCGCAGTCTGCGACTGCTGTTCCTGTCCGACTCGGTACGGGTCTCGGACCAGCAGTTCGCCCATCTGAACGTGATGCTGCGGGACGCCTGCTACGTCCTGGACCTGGAGAAGGTCCCGCCGATGTACGTGAACCAGGACCCACAGCCGAACGCGATGTGCATCGGCCTGGACGAGCCGATCATCGTCGTCACGACGGGCCTCGTCGAGTTGCTGGACGAGGAGGAGATGCGTGCGGTCGTCGGGCACGAGGTGGGGCACGCGTTGTCCGGCCACTCCGTCTACCGGACGATCCTGCTGTTCCTGACGAGCCTCGCCGTCCGGGTCGCCTGGATCCCCCTGGGCAACCTCGCGATCATGGCGATCGTGACCGGGCTGCGGGAGTGGTTCCGCAAGTCGGAGCTGTCGGCGGACCGTGCGGGGCTGCTGGTCGGGCAGGATCTGGAGGCCTCCATGCGGGGCCTGATGAAGATCGCGGGCGGCAACCACCTGCACGAGATGAACGTGGACGCGTTCCTCGCCCAGGCCGAGGAGTACGAGGCCGGGGGCGACCTGCGCGACTCCGTGCTGAAGATCCTGAACGTGCTGCCCCGCTCCCACCCCTTCACCACCGTGCGGGCGGCCGAGCTGAAGAAGTGGGCCGAGTCGCGGGACTACCAGCGGATCATGGACGGCCACTACCCGCGGCGCGACGAGGACAAGGACACCTCGGTCCGGGACTCCTGGCGGGAATCGGCGAACCACTACAGCACCCACGTGAAGAGCTCCAAGGACCCGCTGATGAAGCTGGTCACGGACCTCGCGGGCGGCGCCGGCGACCTGGGCGACCGGGTCCGCCGCGGCTTCGGCGGGTTCAGCAGCCCGTCCCCGAAGCCGCCCCAGGGGCCGGACACGGATGCGTCGCCGGACTCCCCGGGGGACGATCAGCCGCCGCGTAACGAGAGCTAGGCGCTAGGCACCATCAGGGCGCCTGGCGGGCCGCAAAGGCCCTCTCGGGCCCGCCTCACACGCCTCAGACCTTCGGCTGCGCGCTCTTCGCCAGGGAGCCGCACAGGGCCGTCGCGCTGCCCGTGGCGTAGGGATCGGTGCCCGCGGGGCCGCCCTCCTTGGCCGTCTGGCCGGCGAGCAGGGGGCGGAGATGGTTCGTGGAGTCCTCGGCGCAGGACAGAGGACCGGCCTGGACGTAGGAGACGACGAGCTGGGCCTGGTGCAGCCGCAGGTCGTCGCGGTCGAAGCGGAAGTGCAGCTCGCGCCGGAGGGTGAACAGGGACACCTCGTCCTTGTCACCGGCCCCGGCCGCCCGCAGCGCGTACACGAACGTGTGGTCGGCGGTGACCTCGAGCGTGGACGAGTCGGCCTCGGCGGCCTGGAGCGTGCCCTGGACCCGGACCTTGCGGTCGGCGAGCTCGGCGCGCGAGGGGTCGAAGCGGACAAGCCAGCCGGTGGGCGCGTGGCGTCCGTCGGCGGTGGGGCGGGCGAAGCTCTGGTCGAACTGGTCCAGCTGCTCGGAGTCGAGCAGGACCCGGACGGCACGGACCTCGCCGCCCGTGAGCACCTCCGGGTCCAGGGCCGACCGGATGATGTAGTCCTTGGCGGTGGTCAGGGCGCTCACGACCTGGCTGTCGGAGAAGTGCGCGGTGCGCCGCGAGGCGGGCAGCGGCACCCCCTCCGCGCCGGTCTTGAACTGTGCGGCGGGGCTGTGCTCGTACAGGTACGCCGATTCGGCCGTTCCGGGCACCTTCCCCTCGGGAACGAGCGGGATGACGGTCATCCGCAGGGGCTCCATGGGCTCCTGGGCGGCAGGCGTCTGGTAGGGGTGCCGCACTCCCATGTAGATCGCGGTGCCGAAGGCGACGGCGATCAGCAGGACCAGGACCAGCGCCTGCCGGGACAGGCCCCGGCGCAGGGGCGGCCGGCGTCGCACAGCCGGGGCGTGGTCGGCGATGCGCTCCTGCGCGGAGAACTCCTGGAGGCGGGCAGCACGGACGAACGACTCGTCGAAGACGACGGATCGGTACTCGTCCTCGCCACCTCCGGGGGCACCCTCGGGAGTCCCCTCAGGTGGGTTTCCAGGCCCGCCCATATCTTCAGGGTAGGTCGCCGGAAGCTCAGGTAAACGCCCTGCTGCACCACAAGTTCTGACAGGTTCTCACCAAGATGGGCGGGTTCCGGTCAGGGGCTGCGGGGGATCACCGAGACGGCAGGCTGGGAGTAGTCGGCGGAAGCCGAGGGGGTGGCTCCGCCGCCCTGTTCCAGGCCGGTCGTGGCGGGCGGCGGCGCGGGCTCCTCGCGGCTGGAGGACGCACCCCGGTAGACCGCCGTGAAGGCCAGCGCGACCATGCCGATGCCCATCACGAGGGCGAGCACCCAGGCGACCGGGCGGTGCCAGCGGACCTGTTTGGAGTACGGCCCCGCGGCGCCGTAGTGGTCTTCCAGGACGTCGGGGTCGTCCGAACCGTCGAGGTCGGGATCATGGCCGAAATCGCCGGGCCCGTCCGGGCCGTACCCGTCGTCGTACCGCTCGCCTCCGGTGTGGGCGCGGCGCGCCTCCGCCTCGGAGGCCTCGGCTCTCGCCCGTGCCGCGGCCAGGAGGCGCTCCACTGCGGTCGGCTCGTGCACCACGGCCGCGCGTACGAAGGCCTCGTCGAAGACCACGGAGGCGAACTCTTCGTCCGACACCCCGCGGTCGTGATCGTCGTCGGGCTCCCGGCCGTCCGGAAACGGCGTGCCCCCCACGTCCTCCGGCACGAATCCAGAGTAGACCTGGGGGGTCAATTTGGGCAGACGGTATGGAAATTCATCCGCCGGTCGAGACGGCTCCCGCGGAGTTCGCCAGGGCGCACGCCCGGCCGGTCCGCCCCTGCCGCACGCGGATGCGCCGCCTCGCCCGGCCCTGCACATCCATGCGCGAGCCCGCATACCGCCTTACGCCGAACGTGGTCAGCGCCGGATGTGCCCGTCCCCGGTGACGATGTACTTCGTACTGGTCAGCTCCGGCAGGCCCATGGGGCCACGGGCGTGCAGCTTCTGCGTGGAGATGCCGATCTCCGCGCCGAAGCCGAACTGGCCGCCGTCGGTGAAGCGGGTGGAGGCGTTCACGGCGACCGTGGTCGAGTCGACCAGCTGGGTGAAGCGACGTGCGGCCTGCTGGGAGGTCGTCACGATGGCCTCGGTGTGGCCGGAGGTCCACAGCCGGATGTGCTCGACCGCCTTGTCCAGCGAGTCCACGACCGCGGCGGCGATGTCGTACGACAGGTACTCCGTCTCCCAGTCCTCGGCCGTCGCCTCGACGACGGTGGCCTTGGAGTCCTTGGCGTGGGCCTGCACGCGCTCGTCGGCGTGCACGGTGACCCCGGCCTCCGCGAGGGCGTCCAGGGCGCGGGGCAGGAAGTCGTCGGCGATGTCCTGGTGGACCAGCAGGGTCTCGGCGGCGTTGCAGACGCCGACCCGGTGGGCCTTGGAGTTGATCAGGATCTCGACGGCCATGTCGAGGTCGGCCTGGGCGTCGACGTAGACGTGGCAGTTGCCGGTGCCGGTCTCGATGACCGGGACGACGGACTCCTGGACGACCGTGTTGATCAGGGAGGCGCCGCCGCGCGGGATGAGTACGTCGACCAGGCCGCGGGCGCGCATCAGCTCGCGCACGCTGTCGCGGCTCTCCCCGGGGACGAGCTGGACGGCGTCGGCGGGCAGCCCGGCCCCGCCCACGGCGTCGCGCAGGACCCGCACGAGGGCGGTGTTCGACTGGTACGCCGAGGAGGAGCCGCGCAGCAGGACCGCGTTGCCGGACTTCAGGCAGAGCGCGGCGGCGTCGACGGTGACGTTCGGCCGGCCCTCGTAGATGATCCCGACGACGCCGAGCGGCACGCGGACCTGGCGCAGGTCGATGCCGTTGGGCAGCGTGGAGCCGCGGACGACCTCGCCGACCGGGTCGGGCAGGGCGGCGACGTCGCGCACGTCGGAGGCGATGGCGCGAATCCGCTCGGGGGTGAGCGTGAGCCGGTCGATCATGCCCTCGCTGATGCCGGCCTCGCGGGCCTTTGCGACGTCCTTGGCGTTGGCCTCGACGATCTCGCTCGTGCGGACCTCCAGCGCGTCGGCGATGGCGAGCAGCGCGTCGTCCTTGTCGGCCCGGGGCAGCGGCGCGAGGGTCGCGGCGGCGGCCTTGGCGCGGTAGGCGGCCTCGGTGACCGGGGACATGGAGTCATACGGCGAAAGCGTGGTCATGAGGGAAGGGTAGTGCGCCCGGCGGATGCGTTCATCGCGCGTTTCACACCCCGAGACACTTCCCGGACCGGATCAAAAGGGGTGAACTCCGACCGGCGAGGCCGGGGGCGGCCCGTACCCCTCCGCGATGCGCTGGTGGTACGTCGCGCGGTCGATGACCTCCAGGCCCACGATCTCCCAGGGCGGCAGCCCGGCGGTCTGCCGGTGCTCGCCCCACAGGCGCAGGGCGACGGCGGCCGCGTCGTGCAGGTCGCGGGCCTCCTCCCAGTAGCGGATCTCGGCGTGGTCGACCGCGTACCGGCTGGTCAGGAAGAAGGGATGGTCGTGGGCGAGCTGCTCCAGGGCGCGCCGGACCTCCGGCAGCGGGGCCTCCTTGCCGGAGACGCTGAGGGTGACGTGCCACAGGCGCGGGGTGTCACCGGGTTCCTCGCCCCGGAAGCGGTCCCCGGCCGCCACGCTCGTCAGGGCGCGCTCCTCGCCGGCCGCGCGGGAGCCGGCACCACCGTGGGACGCCTGAGTCCCAGGGCGCACTCGTCTCACGACGGCCTCCTTTGCGCTTGGCGCTGCTGCGGAACAGTTCCCTGGGACAAAGTTGAGCAGGCCGCAACGGATCGCGGGGCGGTTTTGCGGAACGTCCACCACCGGGGGCGGACGTTTCGGCGCATTACGGGTGCAGGACCACCAGGTCGTCCCTGTGTACGACCTCGCGTTCGTACGCGGCTCCGAGTTCGCGGGCCAGTTCCCGGGTCGAGCGGCCGATCAGCCGGGGGATCTCCTTGGCGTCGAAGTTGACGAGCCCGCGGGCCACCGCGTGCCCCGCGCCGTCCCGCAGCTCGACCGGGTCGCCGGCGACGAAGTCGCCCTCGACGGCGGCGATCCCGGCCGGCAGCAGCGACTTGCGGCGGTCCACGACGGCCTGGACGGCGCCGTCGTCCAGGGTCAGCGCGCCCTGCGGGGTGGAGGCGTGCTGGAGCCACAGCAGCCGGTCGGCGGAGCGCTTGCCGGTGGGGTGGAAGAAGGTACCGGTGTCCTGACCGGTCAGGGCGTCGGCCGCGTGGACGGCGCTGGTGAGGACGACGGGGACACCGGCGGCGGCCGCGATCCGGGCGGCCTCGACCTTGGTGACCATGCCGCCGGTGCCGACGCCGGCCTTGCCCGTGCTGCCGATCTCGACGTCCGCGAGGTCGGAGGGGCCGCGCACCTCGCCGATGCGGGAGGTGCCGGGCTTGGCGGGGTCTCCGTCGTAGACGCCGTCCACGTCGGACAGCAGGACCAGCAGGTCGGCGTGGACGAGGTGGGCGACGAGGGCGGCGAGCCGGTCGTTGTCGCCGAAGCGGATCTCGTCCGTGGCGACGGTGTCGTTCTCGTTGACGATCGGGAAGGCGCCCATCGCGAGCAGCTTGTCGAGGGTGCGCGAGGCGTTGCGGTGGTGCGAGCGGCGGCTCATGTCGTCGGAGGTCAGCAGCACCTGCCCGACACGGACGCCGTAGCGGGCGAAGGAGGCGGTGTAGCGGGCGACCAGCAGGCCCTGCCCGACGCTGGCGGCGGCCTGCTGCCGGGCGAGGTCCTTGGGGCGGCGGCGCAGGCCCAGTGGGGCGAGGCCGGCGGCGATGGCGCCCGAGGAGACCAGGACGATCTCGCGCTCCCCTCCGCTGCGGACCTTGGCGAGGACATCGACCAGCGCGTCCACACGGTCCGCGTCCAGGCCGCCCGAGGCGGTGGTCAGCGAGGAGGACCCGACCTTGACGACGATCCTGCGGGCCTCGCCCACGGCCTGTCTTGCCCCTGCCACGTCGCCGTCCGTCCCCTCGCGTCGATTCGGTCGCTCACCGGGAAATCTACGGGACGGCCGGGCGGGGTGCGGCGCCGGTCCACGCTACGGACGGTGCCGCCCGCGTCACGGGACGGCAGCCGTCGCCTCCTCCGATCGGCCCCACCCACGACAGGAATGAGATCTTCCGCTACGGTCCGACGGCACGCGCTAGGGCAGCCGTCCCCACACCCCGGCGACCCGCGCGTGTCGTCAGGAGGTCGCCGCGCGTTAACCCGGACGGCCGACCTGCGCCGACCCGACGCTCCTGGAGTGACCGCAGTGCCCGTACCTCTCCCCCGCCCACCGGCCCTCCTCAAGGGGCTGGTCACCGTCGTCCTGGCCGCCGCGTTCGCCGCACAGGCGGCCGCGGCGCTGCTGCCCGATGTCCCGCTGCTGCTCGCCGCGACGGTCGTCTCCCTGGCCACCGAGGGCGCCTTGTACCGGTGGCAGCGGGGGGTGCTGTCGCTGTTCGCCAAGTCGCACGCGGACATCACCGTGCGGCACGTCCTGCGGGACCTGCTGCTGGTCGTGGCCCTGCTGCGGCTGGGCGAGCAGGACCGGGAGACGGTGTACGCCCCGCTGGTGGCGGGGCTGCTCGTCTTCTACGTGCTGCACTGTGCGATCCAGGCGGTCTCCGTGCTGGTGCGCCGCACCCGCACCCTGCCGGTGGTCACCCGGAACATCGACGCCTCGGCGCTGCGGCTGTCCCCGGCCCCGTCGGTACTGCTGCGCCGTCCCGGGCCCCGGCTGCTGGTGTTCGGCCTGCCGGCGACGGCCGGACTGCTGGCCAGCGCACCGGGCGACCGGCCGGTGTACGCGGCCGCGGGTATCGCGCTCTCCCTCGCCCTCGGACTGACCGGTCTCGGCGCGCTGCTCCTGCGGCTGCTGCCGGGCCGTCGGCCGGCGGCCGAGCAGGAGGTGCTCGACTGGTTCGACGCGTGGCTGGCCGCGTACCGGCCGACCGTCGGCCTGTACTTCTCCGGCGGCGCCGCCTCGGCCTACCAGGCGAACATGTGGCTGGAGCCGCTCGCCGCCGGGCCTGCCGGCAGGCCGGTCATCGTGCTGCGCGAGCGGTTCATGGTGCAGAAGATCGCCGCGACGGACATCCCGATCGTGTGCCTGCCGAAGGTGTCGACTCTGATGCGTCTGGAGCACTCCACGCTCCAGGTCCTCATCCACCCGTCGAACTCCGGCAAGACCTCCCAGGTGCTGCGCATCCCCACCATCAAGCACACCTTCGTCAACCACGGCGAGAGCGACAAGCTGTCCTCGTGCAACCCGTACGCGAAGGCGTACGACGAGGTGTGGGTGGCCGGGCCCGCCGCGCGTGAGCGGTACGCGCTGGCCGAGGTCGGGGTCGAGGACAAGGACGTGGTGGAGACGGGCCGCCCGCAACTGGACGGCGTGCTGCCCTACGCGGGCCCGCCGGCCGGGGCCCGGACGACCGTGCTGTACGCGCCGACCTGGGAGGGCTGGGACGGCAACCCCGGCAACACGTCGGTGATCGCGGCCGGCGAGAACCTGGTCCGGGCGCTGCTCGCGGACCCCGGCGTGCGGCTGCTCTACAAGCCGCATCCGCTGACGGGCTCGGTGGACCCGCGCGCGGGCGCGGCCGATCTGCGGATCCGGGAGCTGATCCGGGCGGCCAACCGGGAGCGGACCGGGGTGCGTCCCTCGGACAGCGCGGAACTCACCCGCCGCACCGCCGAGCTGGACCGGCTCACCACGTCGGTCTTCCGGGCCGGGGCCGACACCGTGGAGCGGATGCTGGTGCAGTCGGCGCCGGAGCCGGGCCGCGCGGCGGCGGTGACGCGGGCGACGGCCGCCTGGGAGGAGGCGTACTGGGCCTCGCTGCCGGAGGGCGAGCACCAGATCATCACGGACGCCCGGCCCACGCTGTACTCCTGCTTCAACGTGGCCGACCTGCTGATCAGCGATGTGTCGAGCGTGATCAGCGACTTCCTGGCGAGCGAGAAGCCGTATGCGGTGGCCAACACCAGCGGGCTGCCCGAGGACGCCTTCCGTACGGCGTTCCCGACGGTGGTGGCGGCGACGGTGCTGACGCCCGACGCCGCCGGGGTGCCGGACCTGCTGGAGACGGTCCGGCACCCGGAGCACGACGAACTGGCCGAGGCGCGCGCGGAGCTGAAGCTGCGTCTGCTGGGCCCGGCGGAGCCGTCGTCGCAGGAGCGCTTCAACGAGGCCGTCCGGGCGCTGTGCGGGGAGGCCCGGGACCACCGGGCACGGGTGGCGGAGCGGCTGGCCGCGGAACTGCCCGGCCAGCGCACCGAGACCGCGGTCCCGACCGCACCACGCTGAGCGGCGGCACGCGGGTTCACGCCGCGTGCCGCATTTCCCGGGAGGTCAGCACCCGCCGCGCCTTGCGCACCGCCCGGCGTACGAACGTGTCGACGCCGCCCTCCCGGTAGCCCGGGAAGGCCCGGGCCTCCCGGGGCTCGGCGAGATAGACGAAGTCGGGAACGCCGGCGGCGCGGTCCCGGAAGTGCGGGTAGACCAGGTAGACACGGCGGCCCTTCCTCTCCAGGAGGGCCGCCGCCTGCTTCTTGGCCTTGACGAACTTCACGACGTCCAGCAGCAGGTCGGGGCGCTGCTCGGCGACCAGGTGCAGCCGCAGCCGCTCGTGGACCTTGAGGCGCTGGGCGACGCCCTCGGTCCAGTAGGTGTCCATCAGCGGCTCGGCCAGCTCGAACTTGTGCCGGCGTATCTCCTCGCTGTCCGAGAGGTACTTGGGCCCGAACTGCGGCAGCAGCGTGACGAGGAAGGGCCGGACCATCAGCTGGTCACGCCGGCCGCCCGCGGGGACGAGATCGGCGATGAGGTCCATCAGGGCCCGCGCGGAGTCAAAGCGCAGTGTGTAACTGCCGCTCTTCGTCACGTGCTTGCCGTCGTCGCGGCCGACCAGGTAGTAGCAGGTGTGGTCGGCGACCACGGAGACGCCGTCCGCCCGCAGATACGCCTCCATGGTGAACAGCGCGTCCTCGCCGGTGAACAGCGACTCGTCGAAGCGCATGCCGTGCCGGTCCAGCAGAGCGCGGCGGAACAGCTTCTGCGCGCTGAGCGTGAACTTGATGTTGGAGGAGAAGACGTCCGTCCGCTCCACCGTCTTGCCCCACATGGACTTCGGCGCCGAGCGGTTGACGCCCTCGACCTTGCCGAGCACCACGTCCGTGCCGGCGCGGTCGGCCATGGTGACCATCCGCTCCAGGGCCTCGGGGCCCAGCCGGTCGTCGGCGTCGAGGAAGAAGACGTAGCGCCCGCCGGCCTTGCCGAGGCCGACGTTGCGCGGGCCGCTGGGGCCGCCGGAGTTCTCCTGCCGGATCACCAGGACGTGCATGGGAGCCCGCTCGGCGAACTCCTCCAGGTACTCGCCGGTTCCGTCCGTCGAGCCGTCGTCCACCGCGATGACCTCGACGCGCGTCGGATCGATGGTCTGTGCCTCGACGGACGCGAGGCACTCGATCAGATACGGCATCGCTTCGTACGCCCCGATGATCACACTCACATCAGGCTGCGTCACGGTCACGTTTCCCCCTAGTCAATGGGATATTCCCCCCGTATCGCCTCATTCGCTACTTGGTAGACGGGTGATCGAGGCAAGCGGTTGCCTCGCACACAGGTGTTAGTGGGACACGTCACACAGTGGACCGACAGGGCAGGGGAAGCAGAAAGAGTTCGGCCCCGAGGAGAAGCTCCTCGGGGCCGAACTCTTCGGTCAGTGACGGCAGTTCAGCCCGTGCCGACACCGTCCGTGTCGCCGGCGGTGGACACCCGCTGCCCGGGCACGGCGTTCGCCAGCTCGGCCTCGGCGCCCGCGGCCGCCACCCGTGACTCCTGCCCGACGTTGCGCGTCTCGGCCTTGAGGGCGAGGTTCGCGACGGCGGTGTTGAACTGCTCGAGGGAGGTCGGCTCGTCCGGGCCCAGCAGGTACTGCTTGAGCTCCTTGCGGTCCTCGGCCAGCGGGTCGGCGTCCGGGGCGCGGACCGCGCCGAGCAGCTCGCCCAGCTCGGACGCGCTGTTGGACAGGATCACCGCGGCACGCACGGCCGTGTTGTTCCGCTTGAACTCCTCGACGCCCACCTCGGCGGAGTCCGTGACCGCGTAGGGCTTGCCGCTCGCGATGAAGTCGGACACCACGCTGGAGATGTCGGAGACCATCGCGTCGGAGACGTTGAAGCAGTCGTACAGCCGCGGCTCGGCGCCGGTGATGACGCGGTGCTCCCAGGACGGGAAGGAACGCCAGTAGGCGTCGTTCCACTCGGCGCGCAGCCGGGCGGCCTCCTCGTGCCGGGCGACGTCGACCAGCCCGTCACGGGTGGCCACGGCCTCGTCGCCGCGGTCCCCGCCGGAGCCGGACAGCTGCGCGAGCCGGGCCTCGATCCGCTCCAGCTCGGCCTTGGCCTGCGCCTGGGCTGCGGTGTCGGCGATGAACCGCGTGTTGATGGCGCGCTCCGCGGCGGCCTTCTGCACCAGCGCGGTGATCCGCCGGTGCGCGGCGCCGGCCTCCTTGCTGACGGTGCCGGTGAAGGGGTGCGGCTTGTACAGGACACGGACCGGCGGGTCGGCCGCGACCAGCTTCCGCACGATGTTCTCGCCGGCCAGCACGATCGAGGTGTTGCCCGGGTTGCCGTCCCAGCCCTCCCAGGTGGGGGCGTACAGCACGGTCGGGCAGCGTCCATCAGCGGCTCCGCCGCGGGGCCCCTCGGGCACGCCCTGCCAGGTCTGGATCGGGGCGAGCTGCGGGCGGCCGACCTCGACGATGTCGTCGTCGCGGACACCGACGTCGGCGATGGCGTAGCGGTCGCGGCCCGCGCGGCCGGCCGTCCACACCTCGTCGTAGACCTTGCTGTACGGGTTGACGCTGGCGAGCTTGTCGCTGTCGCCGTGGCCGATGAAGACGTGCTTGATGGTGGGCACGCGCAGCATGTGGATGTTCTTGCCGACGTTGGCCGCGTAGAGCGCGACGCGCACCGTGGACAGGTCCAGATTCATCAGGTGCACCCCTCCGGGCACGCAGATGACGGGAACCGTGGTGGGCGCCAGGTTGTTCAGGATGGCCCGCTCACGCAGGATGATCAGCGGCTTGGACTCCAGCTTCTCCATGGTGTCGAGCCACATGTTGACCTGGTAGGCGGAGTCCTTCGAACCGGAGAAGTACAGGACCGTCTCCGGCTTGTACTCGCCCAGCCAGTCGTCGACGGCGGCCAGGACCTTCTCGGCCTTCGGCGGGATCCTGCGGCCGCGCACGTACGGCACGAGCGCCAGGACGTACAGGGTGGCCAGGGCCACCGTGACGCCGATGCCGACGAAGCCGATCAGGGCCGACTTCACCTGCGCGGCGAGCAGGATGCCGGCGACCGCGAAGAGGTCGAGGTGGAGCATCTTCTCGGCGGAGCGGTGCAGCAGCTTGCGCGGCGGGGCGTCCGGGATGCGGATGCGCGACTTCAGGTCGACGTTACGGGTGGCGACCGGCATGCGGCGGCGGTTGCGTATCAGCTGGACCAGCGCGCCGTGCGGGGCCTGGAGACCGTAGAAGGCGATGAAGCAGGCGATCGCCCCGTAGTAGATCAGGTTGTCCGCCAGGGACAGCCGGGCCAGCAGCAGGACGAGGAGCAGCTGCCGGATCAGGAAGCGGATCGACAGGCCGGCCCGCACCTTGCCGAGGCGGTTGATCAGGTAGCTGCCCTTGCGGTGCAGATAGTGGTCCGCCAGGTACGTCACGGCGGCCGCTGCCGCGAAGGCGGGAACGCTCGGGACGAGCGCGGCCAGCATGAGGGCGGGGAAGCCCGCCACCATGAGGACCGCCGCGGCCAGCTCGGCCGCGCTGCCCACCCGGGCGACGCGAATAGCGGTGGATATCACGGAGAAACCTGCTCTTGGGAGGGGTGTGCCGGTCTTGGTTCGAAATGCGGCTGGTCTGTGAATATTCGCGAGACTGTATGGATTCAGGCCCCTGCGAACACTCCTGTCGACGAAACCCGTTAACAGGAGGGCGCAGAGGCCTGAATTACTGAAGTCTATTTGGCGCCAATTATTACACGCCGTCCTGCCGGTCCAGCACCGTGGCCAGCGCCTGCTCGAAGCCGGAGGCCCGGGCCGCGCCGGCCGTCGGGTCCTGCTGGCGGACGTCGATGACGTGGCCGGTCAGCTCGGAGAGCAGCACGTCGAGCGAGGTGCGGGCCACGGCCTCGGAGGACAGCAGGGAGCCGGAGGGCTCCTGGCCGAACGCCTTGGTGCGCATGGGGGTGGCGGTGCGCTCGGGGTTGATGCAGTTGACGCGAACGCCGTCGCCGGCCCACTCGTCGGACAGCGCCTGGGTGAGGTTCACCATGGCGGCCTTGGTGGAGGAGTACAGGCTGTACTCGGCGCGGCCGCGGGTGTAGCTGCTGGAGGTGTAGAGCAGCAGCTGGCCCTTGGTCTCCGACAGGTACTTGTAGGAGGACCGGGCGATCTGCACCGGGGCCAGGTAGTTGACCTTCAGCGCCTCTTCGATGGTGGCGTTGTCGGTCTCGGCGAGCTTGCCTATGCGCAGCACGCCGGCGGTGTTGACCACGTAGTCGATGCGGCCGGTCTCGCCGTACGCCTTGGACAGGGCGTCGTCGACCTCCTCCGGGTTCTCCACGTGGGTGCCGGTGGTGGAGCGGCCGAGGGCGTAGACCTTGGCGCCGTAGGACTCGGCGAGCTCGGCGATGTCCTTGCCGATGCCGTAGCTGCCGCCGAAGACGACCATGGTCTTGCCGGTCAGCAGCTCGCGGTAGGCCTCCTCGGAAACCTGCTCGGGCGCGGCCGTGGAGGCGAGCTGGAAGAGCTTGTCGGCGATGAAGACGTCGACGGGCTGGGTGACCTTCATGTTGTACTCGTCACCCGCGACGACGTGGATCGGCACGTCCGGCAGGTACTTGAGCACGACCGAGCAGTCGTCGGTGGCCTGGAAATTGGGGTCACCGGCGGCGACCTCGTAGGCCCGCTTGATCGTGGACAGCTTGAAGGCCTGCGGCGTCTGGCCGCGGCGCAGCCGGGAGCGGTCCGGGATCTCGGTGATGAACTCGCCGTCCTCGCCGTGCGTGCGCGTGACGATGATGGTGTCCGCGGACGGGATGGCCACGTCGACGGCCTGGAAGCGCTCCAGCGCGACGACGCAGTCGTCGATGACGCGCTGCGACAGCAGCGGGCGCACGGCGTCGTGGAAGAGGACGTTGGCGTCCTCGCCCTCGGCCAGGCCCTCGCCCAGCGCGGCGATGGCGCGCTCGGTGGTCTCGTTCCGTGTGGCGCCGCCCTCGATGATCTTCGAGACCTTCTGGAATCCGGCCTTCGCGACGATCTTCTCGATGTCGGGCACATAGCCCGGCGCCATCAGCACGATGATGTCGTCGATCGCGTCGGTGTTCTCGAAGGTGGTCAGCGTGTGCTCGATGACTGCCTTGCCGGCGATCTTCAGCAGCTGCTTGGGGATCGACAGACCCACGCGCTGGCCGGTGCCACCGGCCAGGATCACTGCGGTGGTACGGGGCTTGGCTATGTGCTGGGACACAGAGGACCTACCTTGGGGCGACAGGGAACTCGGAAATGGTCCCACTTGTGGTTACCGCAATGCAAGGTGAGCGCCCTCCACCGCATATGTGCGCGCAACCTCTCATTCACCTCCCACTCCTGGTGATTGGTGAGACGGCCGAGCGGGCCCCGCGAAATGCGCTGTGAGTAACTGCACAGAAGCTCAGCGACAGGGGAGCCGCTCGGAGCAGCGGTGACCGAGGACCCTCACGGGTTCCTTGGACGATGTCCGGTGCACGGTACGCGCTTTGAGGGTGCCCCGCGCACCACGCCCGCCGCACGCGGCGCCGGGTACGGGGGCCGCGCTGTGCGGATCCATCCGTCCCGGGGCGCCGGGCGGCACGCGTTCTTCATGGGTCCGGCCGTGAATACGGCTCGCCCGGCCGCTCATTGCCGGGGAATTCCCGGTCAAGATTCCGCAGCATTTCGGTCTCGGCGAGAGCAATACGCCGCGAGACCGGGTCGGACTTCTCACACGGCTCGCACGTCCCGTACGACGACGAAGAGCCCAGGACTCCGAGGAGTCCGGGCTCATGCGCCTCAGGGGCGGGGTCAGACGACCTCGACACCGGGCCGGCCCGCCTGGACCCTCAGCCGGGCCAGCGTGCTCGGGGTCGCGGTCGGCTGCCGGACCGTGTCGACCACCCTGACCTGGGCGTCGATGCGGTCGCGGCGGACATCGAAGAGGTGGTAGCCGCGGTGCGCGTCCAGCAGCTTCCAGTGCGGGTTGTCCGGGCGCCGCGGGTCCCACTCCTTGCGGAAGGCCTCCTGGTCCTGGTCGCCGTTGCTGGAGATCGAGGTGCCGACGAACTCGGCGCCGACGACCCTGGAGCCCGGGTCGGCGTAGTCCTCCTTGAGGTCGCTGATCATCGTCAGGTGCCGGTCGCCGGAGAGCACGACGGGATTGCGGACCTGCCTGAACTCCTGGAGGAACCGGTTGCGTTCGGCCTGGTAGCCGTCCCAGGCGTCGTAGAACCAGAGCTTGCCCTCGCCGACCTTGAGGTCCGTCTCGGCCATCATGATCTGGGAGGCGATGAGGTTCCAGCGGGCGGGCGAGTCCTGCAGCCCGTTCAGCAGCCACTGCTTCTGCCGCGCGCCGAGCATGGTCAGCGACGGGTCCTGGGCGCCGGCCTGGCTGGTGGCCTGATCGCTGCGGTACTGGCGGGTGTCCAGGACCTTGAGCCGGGCCAGGCGGCCGAACTCCAGGCGGCGGTACATCCGGATGTGCGGACCCGTGGGGACGGCGGTGGCACGAACCGGCATGTGCTCGTAGAACGCCTGATAGGCCGCGGTCAGCCGGGCCACGAACGCGTCGTGCGGCTGCTTGTCCGGATCCTGCGGGATCTCGCCGGCGAAGTCGTTGTCCACCTCGTGGTCGTCGAAGGTCACCACGAAGGGCGCGTTCGCGTGCATCGCCGCGAGGTCCGGGTCGGTGCGGTACTGGGCGTACCGGTTGCGGTACTGGGTGAGGCTGAAGGGCTCACCGGTGCCCTCGTGCCGCCGTACGCCTGTCGCCGAGGGCGTGGACTCGTAGATGTAGTCCCCGACGAACACCACGACGTCCGGGTCCTGGTCGAGCATGTCTGCGTAGGGCGTGAAATAGCCGTGCTGCCAGTTCTGGCAGGAGGCGAGGGCCATGCGCAGGGAGCCACCGGAGCTGTGGCGGTGGGGCGCGGTACGGGTGCGGCCTACGGGCGAGAGCTGCCCGCTGGTGCGGAAGCGGTACCAGTACGCACGGTCCGAGCGCAGCCCGCGTACGTCCACGTGAACGCTGTGCCCGTACTCGGGCCGGGCCTGGGCGGTGCCCCGTCGGACGACCTTTCTGAACCGTTGGTCTTCCGCGAGCTGCCACTCCACCGGCACCGCCCGGTCGGGCATGCCGCCGCCGTTCAGCGGGTCCGGGGCGAGCCTCGTCCACAGCACGACGCCGTCCGGCAGCGGGTCGCCCGAGGAGACGCCGAGGCTGAACACACCGTCGGGCAGCGGCGTCTCGGCCGCGCGGGCGGCGGCCGGCAGCCACAGCTGGGCGGAGGCGGCGGCGCCGAGCACCGCGGCACCGGCGGTCAGAAAGCGGCGGCGGTCGGGGGATACTGCTCCGGTCATCGGCTGACTCCCTTACCTCACTGGCCACTTGGACACGGGGAAGCTTCACGCTCGCGGGCGGTCCGCCCGCTGAACGCCGGGGTTCACGTACATGACAACTAAGAGACAAAGAGAGACTCGCCGCCAGCATCGGAACAAGCCGTTGCCGGGGCGAGTCTGACAGGTGATCAGTACGGGGTCAGCGAGCGAAACCGGTGCCGAGGCAGGAGCCGTTCCCGGCCGTGCCGAGGGTGCCCGCGCCGAAGCGGAGCGAGCCGGTGCCGGTGGCGGTGGCGGTGGGAGCGTCGACTGATGACCTGCTTGGGGGCGAGGTCGGGGCCCTTGGCCGAGCCGTGCACGGCGGCCACGTACCCGGCCCGGGCGTGCCTGTCGACCTTGCCGCGCGGGGCGGCGACGGCCAGGTCCTCCTGGCCGTCGCCGTTGAAGTCGTCGTGGCGCTTCTCCGCGGCGGACGGAGAAGCGGGGGCGGCGTGCGCGGGCCGCCTGGCGATTACGGTGCGGGGAGGAGCAAAACCCTCAGCAGCACTACCCGGTACGCCTTAGAACGGCTCGAAGTCGTCGAACTCCTGCTGCGCCTCGTCCCGCTCGGCCTGCCGGTCCTTGCGGCGCTGCGCGGCCGGCCGCTCCCCCTCGAGCCGGTGGTCCTCACCGCGTCGGCCGAGCATCTCGGCCCCGGCCGTCATGGACGGCTCCCAGTCGAAGACGACCGCGTTGTCCTCGGGGCCGATGGCGACGCCGTCGCCGCCCCGGGCGCCCGCCTTCATCAGCTCCTGCTCGACACCGAGCCGGTTGAGCCGGTCCGCCAGATAACCGACCGCCTCGTCGTTGTTGAAGTCGGTCTGGCGCACCCAGCGTTCGGGCTTCTCGCCGCGCACCCGGAACAGGCCGTCGGCCTCGCACGTCACGGTGAAGCCGGTGTCGTCCACGGCCTTGGGCCGGATCACGATCCGGGTGGCCTCTTCCTTCGGCTTCGCGGCCCGCGACTGCGCCACGAGCTCCGCGAGCGCGTACGACAGCTCCTTCAGGCCCATGTGCGCCACGGCCGACACCTCGAACACGCGGTACCCGCGCGCCTCCAGGTCGGGCCGCACCATCTCGGCCAGATCCTTGCCGTCCGGTACGTCGATCTTGTTCAGGACGACGATCCGCGGCCGCTTGTCCAGCCCGCCGTACTGCCGCAGCTCCTCCTCGATGATGTCGAGGTCGGAGACCGGGTCACGGTCCGACTCCAGCGTCGCGGTGTCCAGGACGTGCACGAGCACACTGCACCGCTCCACGTGCCGCAGGAACTCCAGGCCCAGGCCCTTGCCCTGACTGGCCCCGGGGATCAGCCCGGGCACGTCGGCGATCGTGTACACCGTCGAACCGGCCGTGACGACACCGAGGTTCGGCACCAGCGTGGTGAAGGGGTAGTCGGCGATCTTCGGCTTGGCGGCGCTCAGCACCGAGATCAGCGACGACTTGCCGGCACTCGGGTACCCGACGAGCGCCACGTCGGCGACGGTCTTCAGCTCCAGGACGACGTCCCGCAGGTCCCCCGGCTCACCGAGCAGCGCGAACCCTGGCGCCTTGCGCCGGGCGGAGGCCAGCGCCGCGTTGCCGAGCCCGCCCCGGCCGCCCTGCGCGGCGACGTACGACGTACCGTGCCCGACCAGGTCGGCGAGGACGTTGCCCGCCTTGTCCAGCACCACCGTGCCGTCCGGCACCGGCAGGACGAGGTCCTGCCCGTCCTTGCCGGAGCGGTTGCCGCCCTCGCCCGGTTTGCCGTTGGTGGCGTTGCGGTGCGGGGAGTGGTGGTAGTCGAGCAGCGTGGTGACCGACTGGTCGACGGTGAGGATCACGTCCCCGCCGCGCCCGCCGTTGCCGCCGTCCGGCCCGCCGAGGGGCTTGAACTTCTCACGGTGGACGGAGGCACAGCCGTGGCCTCCGCTACCCGCGGCGACGTGCAGCTCGACGCGGTCCACGAAGGTGGTCATGGGATGTGCCTCCAGTTACTACGGGAATGTCTTGGGTTAACACGCGAAAGGCGGACCCGCTTCCCCTGAGGGAAGTGAGGTCCGCCTCGCGAAAGCTTCCGATCAGGCGACCGGAACGATGTTCACGACCTTGCGGCCACGGTGGGTGCCGAACTGCACCGAACCGGCCGCGAGGGCGAACAGCGTGTCGTCGCCACCACGGCCGACGCCGGCGCCCGGGTGGAAGTGGGTGCCGCGCTGACGAACCAGGATCTCACCCGCGTTGACGACCTGACCGCCGAAGCGCTTCACGCCGAGCCGCTGGGCATTGGAGTCGCGACCGTTCCGGGTGGACGATGCGCCCTTCTTGTGTGCCATTTCTCCTCAGTCCCTTACTTCGCAGCCGCGGGGATCTCAGTGACCTTGATCGCCGTGTACTGCTGGCGGTGGCCCTGGCGACGGCGGTAACCGGTCTTGTTCTTGTAGCGCAGAATGTCGATCTTCTGGCCCTTGTGGTGGTCCACGACCTCGGCCTGGACCTTGATGCCGGCCAGCACCCACGGGTCGCTGGTCACGGCGTCGCCGTCGACAACGAGCAGGGTCGAGAGCTCGACCGAGTCGCCAACCTTGGCAGTGGAAATCTTGTCAACCTCAACGATGTCGCCGACAGCAACCTTGTGCTGGCGACCACCGCTGCGCACGATGGCGTACACGCGGAACTCACTCTCTAGCTCGGGAAACGGCACCCCCGCAGGCCAGCCGCCCGACTCAGCGAGCGGCCTCTCCTGGCGCCCGGCGCCCGGAGGATGAGGTTTACGGGGATGTGACGCGTCAATCGACACGCCGACGGTCAAGGTTACGGGGCCGCGGCCGAAGGGGTCAAACCGAGCCGGGCCCGTCACCTGTGCGACCGGTCACGCCGGTCGCGTCCGCCGGGGCGTACGCGCGCTCGCGCACGCCCCGGCGGACAGCGGGGCCGGTCAGCCCTCGTCGGTGGAGGCCGAGACGGAGGAGGCTGAGGACGCCGACTGCTCCGCCGCCACGGTCTTCTTCGACGCGGTCTTCTTGGCGGCGGTCTTGGTGGTCTTCGCCGCCTTCTTGGCCGTCGTCTTCTTGGCTGCGGTCTTCTTCGCCGTCGTCTTCTTGGTGGTGGCGGCCTTCTTCGCCGTGGCCTTCTTGGCCGTCTTGCGGGCCGTCTTCTTGGCGGGGGCCGACTCCTCGGCGGCCTCCTGCGTGGTGTCACTGTCGGACGCGGACGCCTGCGGGGCCTCCTCGGACACCGGCTCCTCGGACGCGGCCGACGGGACGACCACGACGGCCGTCTCCTCGGACGCGGTGGACACCGTGGGCTTGCGCACGGCACGGCGCCGCGGACGGGCCGGGGCGGCGCTCTCGGCGGGCGGCTCGGCGACGGCCTCGGGCTGTGCGGCCTGCTCGGGCGTCTCCGCGGCCTCGGACACCGCGGGTGCGGTCTCGGCGACCGTCACCACGGCCGCCTCGGCCCCTGCCGGAGAACCGGCGGGAGCGGACACCTTGCGGGTGGCCCGCCGACGGGTACGGCCCTTGGGCGCGGCCTCCTCGACCGGAGCGGCCGGAGCGGCAGCAGCGGCCTGCGCGGCCTCGACCACCGGGTCCTCCACGGCCATCGGCTCGGCCTGCGCCTCGGCGGCCGTCTCCGGTTGAACCGGACGGGCGACCTCCTGCTCGGCGGTCACGTCCTGAGCCGTCGGCACCTCGGCCTCGGCCTGCTCGGCCCTGCCCCTGCCGCGCCGGGCCTTGTCCCTGCCCTGCTCGGCCTTCGGCTCCGCCACCTCACCACGCGGGGAGCCCGCCGGAGCCGACGCCCGCCGGCTCGCCCGGCGTCGCGACCGGCCACGGCCGGCCGCGGCCTCCGCCTCGGCGGCGCTGCTGTACAGGTCCTCGTCGGGCTCGAAGACCGGTTCGGGCAGCGCGAGCGGCTCGGCGACCTCGGCACCGACCTCGGCCTCGGTCTCGGCCTCCTCCTCGGCGGTCTCGACGGCCGCCTCGTGGACGTGCGGCTGCTCGGCGGCGCCGGCACGCGCGCGCTTCTTACGCTTGCCGCCGCCTCCGGGGGCCGTCGGCTGCTCCATGTGCACGATGACACCACGCCCGTTGCAGTGGACGCAGGTCTCGGAGAAGGACTCCAGCAGGCCCTGTCCGACCCGCTTGCGGGTCATCTGCACGAGCCCCAGCGAGGTCACCTCGGCGACCTGGTGCTTCGTACGGTCCCGGCCCAGGCACTCCAGCAGGCGCCGCAGCACCAGGTCCCGGTTGGACTCCAGCACCATGTCGATGAAGTCGATGACGATGATGCCGCCGAGGTCGCGCAGCCGCAGCTGACGCACGATCTCCTCGGCCGCCTCCAGGTTGTTCCTGGTGACCGTCTCCTCGAGGTTGCCGCCCTGGCCGGTGAACTTGCCGGTGTTGACGTCGACGACGACCATCGCCTCGGTCCGGTCGATCACCAGCGAACCGCCGCTGGGCAGCCACACCTTGCGGTCGAGGGCCTTGGCGAGCTGCTCGTCGATCCGGTACGTGGCGAAGACGTCGACCTCGGAGGTCCACTTCGACAGCCGCTCGGCGAGGTCCGGCGCGACGTGCGAGACGTACCCGTGGATGGTCGACCACGCCTCGTCGCCGCTGACGACGACCTTGGAGAAGTCCTCGTTGAAGATGTCGCGCACGACCCGGACGGTCATGTCCGGCTCGCCGTACAGCAGCGTCGGGGCGTTGCCGCCGTTCTTCGCCTTCTTCTGGATGTCCTCCCACTGCCCCTGCAGACGCTCCACGTCGCGGCGCAGCTCGTCCTCGCTCGCGCCCTCGGCGGCGGTGCGCACGATGACACCCGCGTCCTCGGGGACGATCTTCTTGAGGATGGTCTTCAGCCGGGCCCGCTCGGTGTCGGGCAGCTTGCGGCTGATGCCGGTCATGGAGCCCTCGGGCACGTACACGAGGTAGCGGCCCGGGAGGGAGACCTGGCTGGTCAGGCGGGCGCCCTTGTGGCCGATGGGGTCCTTCGTCACCTGGACGAGCACCGACTGGCCGGACTTCAGGGCGGATTCGATGCGCCGCGGCCCGTGAGCCATGCCCAGCGCCTCGAAGTTGACCTCACCGGCGTACAGGACGGCGTTGCGGCCCTTGCCGATGTCGATGAAGGCGGCCTCCATCGACGGCAGCACGTTCTGCACCTTGCCGAGGTAGACGTTGCCGACGTACGAGGTCGCCTGCTCCTTGTTGACGTAGTGCTCGACGAGCACGTTGTCCTCGAGGACGCCGATCTGCGTGCGGTCGCCGTGCTGGCGCACGACCATCACGCGCTCGACGGCCTCGCGGCGGGCCAGGAACTCGGCCTCGGTGATGATCGGGACGCGCCGGCGGCCCTGCTCGCGGCCTTCGCGGCGGCGCTGCTTCTTGGCCTCCAGACGGGTCGAGCCCTTGATGGACTGCACCTCGTCGGACGGCTCGGCCTTGGGTCGGGGCTCGCGGACCTTGACGACCGTGCGCTCCGGGTCGTCGTCGGAGGGCTCGGGGTCGTTGCCGGAGTCACCGGCACGGCGACGGCGGCGACGGCGCCGGCGGCTGCTGCTGGAGCCGCCGCCACCGGACTCGTCGTGGTCGGTGGCGTCCTCGGAGTCCTCGTCGTCCTCCTCGGCGGTGTCCTCGGCGTCCTGCGCTGCGGCGGTCTGCTCGGACTCGGCGTCCTCGCCGTCGGACTCGGCCGACTCGCCACGCCTGCGGCGGCGACCGCCCCGGCGACGGCGACGGCGCGAGCCGATGCCCTCGGACTCATCCTGGTCGTCGCCGTCGGCCTGGTCCTCGGCGGAGTCGTCGGCCTCCTCCGCCTCGTCGGCGGCGGTGTCGGCGGTGTCGGCGGCGTCGGTCTCGGGGGCCTGGGTCTCGGGCTCGTCGCCGGCGCCGCGGCGACGGCGCCGACGGCGCGAGCCGCCGGTCGGCTCCTCGCGCTGAGCCTCGGCCGGCGCGGATTCCTCCGCCTCCTGGGGCTCCTCGGCCCCGACCGCCTCGGCGGCGGCTGCGGCAGCGGCCCGCTCCGGCGTCTGGAACTGGGGCTCGGTGAAGACGGGCGCCTGGAACAGCGCGACGGCGGGTCGCGCCGGACGCGACGGCGACTCGCTGTCGCTGTCGGCCGCGACCGCGCGAGCGGAGGCCTTCGAGCCCCTCGCGCCCTTGGCGGGCTGGGCAGGCTCGGCGAAGCCGCCGGCGGCCCGGCGCACGACCCGGCGACGGCGACGCGGACCGGTCTCCTCGGCCGGCTCGGCGGCCTCGGCGGCGGTTTCGGCAGGGACCTCGGCAGCGCGGGCGGGCTCGGCGGCCGCGGTCTCGGAGGCGGTGGCCTCGGACGCGCGGTCGGGTTCGGCGGCGGGGTTCTCGGTCACAGGTGCCTTCGCCTCCTCGGCGTTCCCCTCCACCGCGTCCGCGGCGGAAGGCGCCCCGGCAGGCGCGGACGCCCGCCGTGAGGCACGCCGGCGAGTCCGACGCGGAGCAGCCTCTTCAGGGGCCTCTTCAAGGGCCTCGGCACCTTCGGCGGTACCTGCGGCGGCGCCGTCTGCCACGAGCGCCGGCTGCGGGCCGTCGGCCACGGCCGGTGCCGCGACCGTCTCGGCCGTCTCCGCCTCCGCCTCCGGAGCGGCGACGGGCGAGGTCACGGTGCGCGTGGCGCGGCGCCGGGTGCGCTTGGGAGCGGCGTCCTCGCTCCCTTCGGCGGACGCGGCGGGTGTGGCGGCCTCGTCCGGCTCGGAAGCGCCGGGAGTGCCGGCGGTCGCCGGGACCACGGTCTCGGCGGCCTCAGCGGCCGCCGGAGCGCCGACGGGCGCGGAAGCACGACGCACGGCGCGACGCCGCTTACGCCCGGCGGGCGCGGCATCCTCGTCGCTGTCGACGGCCTCGGGAGCCTTGTCGGCCTCGGCGACGGCTCCCTCGAGCTCGTCGGCCTCGTCGGCCGCTACGGCGTCGGCCTCTGCGACATCAGCCGCGAGTTCCTCGGCATCGGCGGCCGGTATGGCCGGCGCGACGGTCTCCACCGGCGCGTCGGAAGCGCCGGTGGGCGGGCCAGCCGGGCGGGACGCGGCACGGCGCCGCCGCCGGGGCGGCAGGGTGTCGCTGGGAGTGTTCTGTTCGGAACCCTCTGTGGGTTCGGTCGGTTCGAGCATGCGGGCTTATCTCCCGTCAGGCTCCCGGGCGCCGCGCCTGGTCCGGCTGTGCCGGTGACGTCCGCGGCTCGCGCTGTGCGCGTCGCCGCCGTCCGGGGCGCGGGCGCCGCACGGGAGCTCTCTGTGTCCTGTCTCACCGGTTCCGTACGCCGAATGCGTACGGCCTGGCGAAAGTCTTCTGGTCGGTGCGCTGCCCGACCCAGGTGGCTCCCGAGTCCGAGGGCGGCGCTACGACGTCCGTCCCTACGCGGAACCTTCCTTACGCCGACGCCGTCGCGGCGGCAGTCGGTTCGGCCGTTGAGTCGGCCTCGACTGCCTCGCGGTCGGGCGCGAGCGGGTCGGTCACCGTGCCGGTCTCTGCATCGAACAGCCCCTGCGCCAGCCTGGTCACCGCTGCGGGGACCGGCGGCGCCAGGTCGGCCACGGCGCGGAGACCGGACAGGACGTCGTCGGGTCGTACGGCAGGCGTCACGTGCCGAACAACCAGCCGCAGTATCGCACAGGGCTGGTCGGTCGGCCTATCAGCCTGCGAACTGTGCGTTTCCGCGAGGTCGCGGACCTCCAGGCTCGCGACGGCGGAGCGGGCGTCGAACGTACGGACGCCGTTCTTGGCGAGGCGCTGGACCTCGACGGCCTCGGCCGCGTTGAAGGCGTCCGCCGCCCGGCGGGCCTCCTCCGGCGGCACTCCGTCCAGCCGGAGCTCCCAGACGGAAGCCGTCAGCCGGTCGGCGAGTCCCGAGGTGCGGGCCTCGACCGCCTCGGTGATGTCGAGCCCGGCGGGCATCGACTCGTCGAGGAGGGCCCTGAGCTGCTCCGGGTCGCGCTGCGCGGTGAGCGCGATCTCCAGGTACTCCGCCTCACTGCCCGTGCCGGTGGGTGCGGCATTGGCGTACGACACCTTCGGGTGCGGTGTGAAGCCGGCCGAGTAGGCCATCGGCACCTCGGCACGGCGCAACGCACGCTCGAAGGCGCGCTGGAAGTCACGGTGGCTGGTGAACCGGAGGCGGCCGCGCTTGGTGTAACGCAGTCGGATGCGCTGCACCGCGGGTGCGGGCGGCGGGCCTTCGGGCTGTCGCTTGCCCAGTGTCGTTCAGTCCTTCGTGAGAGCGGTCGTACTGCTATCAAGAGTACGTGTCTCGTGCCCCGAAGGTTCCCTCCGGTCGACCGGCTGCGGCTGCCGCGGCTCGCCGAAGAGCATCCGCCGGAAGTCGGCGCGGGCCTGACGTACGGACTCCCGGGCGGCGGCCAGCGCCTGCCGGGTGGCCCGCCCCGCACTGCGGGCGGCCTCGGCGGCGGGCCGCAGGACGGTGTCCCGTACGACATGCCCCACGGGCGTCAGCACGCTGCGGTAGACCCATCGCACCGGCTCGACGAAGATCCACCGCAAGAGGGTGCCGAGGAAGCGCCCGACGGCGAGCGAGATGTGCCCGGCGATGCGCCATGCATGACCGAGGGCGTCCCACAGCTCCCGCCCGATGACGGCGAGGACGCGTCCGACCGGCGTGAGGATCCAGCGCCAGAGGGCGAGCGCGGGCAGGACGAGCAGGATGCGGGCGATCCAGTAGAGCGCCATCCCTACGCCGGTGACGGCCGTGCTCACCAGCCACACGAGCCCCTTGGCGCACCAGCCGATCGCGCGGCCGACGGGTGCGAGCACCCAGGTGTACAGCCAGAGGGCGGGTACGACGACGAGGTACTTGGCGAGCCAGGCCAGGGCCGTCCAGACGCCGAGGCCGAGCGCGGCGAGCACGGCGCCGAGCCCCTTCAGCACCCCCATCACCGCGTGCCCGACGGGCGTGAGCAGACAGGCGTACACCCAGCCGAGCGCGGCGCCCACGCCCCCCGCGATCCAGCCGGCCGCGGCTCCGATCCCCCGGGCGACCCATGCGATCGCGTGCCCCACAGGGGTCAGCACATACCGGTACAGCCAGACCACAGGGACGACGACGAGGACGTTCCCGAGCCATCCGAGGGCCTTGCCCACCGGGACGACGACATAGCGCCACAGCCCCACGAACGGCCAGACGAACACCGCCCGCCCGAGCCACAGCAGCGCCCGGCCGAGCGGCCGGAGCAGGGCGTCGTTCAGGAACCGCCCGGCCACGACGAGCGCGTCCCACAGCATCCGCACGGGGACGACCAGGACGAGCACGACGATCCGCACGGGAATCCGGATCGCGACGGCGAGACACCCCTCGGGCGCCTCGGGCTCGCGCCGGACAGGCGGCTCGGCCGGCCGCTTGCGCGGATCGACACGCGCCTCGGAACCCTCGCGGGGGTGCTTCTCCAGATCCATACCGTCGTAGACGCCTTCAGTGCCCCATCCGGATGCAGCACCGCACAGTCCCGCCCCGTTCTCCCGCGATTCCTCCCCCCGGCCGCAAGATCATACGGCTCACGAGCGGGTGACCTGCGCCTGCAGCAGCCGGGGCGACTCCTGAAAGCCGTTGCGGGCGTACGCGGGGATCGCCCGGGAACTGGAGTGGACGGTCACGCGTTCCAGCCCGAGCTCGCGGGCTGTGTCCAGGACGGCCTGGACGAGCCGCCCGCCCAGCCCGCCGTCCCGTGCCCCGGGCACGACGTACACGCACTGCAGATCGCCGGAGGCCCGCCGCGGCGCCCTGGGCGTGGGCACCCGCTGCACCACCGCGAGCCAGGCCATGCCGATGACCCGGTCGTCCCGGACGAGCACCGTGCAGCGGTGGGATCCGGCGTTCTCCCCCGCCCAGGTGACGAAGTGCCGTACGAAGTCCTCGCGTTCGCCGAGGTTCTCGCGTTCGCCGAAGTTCTCTCGTTCGCCGAGTTCCTGCGAGCCGTTCTCGACGAGCCACTCCCACCGGAGGGCGGCCACGACGGCGAGTTCGGCGGGCCGGGCCGGGCGGATGCTGATGTTCTCCATCAGGGCATTGTCGGCTCGGGCGTAGGGGCGGGCGCCCCGTCCGTCTCCCAGCGCAGCAGATCTCCCGGCTGGCACTCCAGCACCTCGCACAGCGCGGCGAGGGTGGAGAAGCGGACCGCCTTGGCACGGCCGTTCTTGAGGACTGCCAGGTTGGCGGGGGTGATGCCGACACGTTCCGCCAGTTCGCCCACGGACATCTTGCGTTTGGCCAGCATCACGTCGATGTCGACGGCGATGGGCATCAGATGACCTCTTCCAGCTCGGCCTGCATCTGGGCCGCCTCGATGTCGCGGGCGACGGCCTGCGCGAGCAGCATCCGCAGCACGAGCACGATCAGCGCGACGCCCAGTACGGCCAGAACGACCCCGCACAGCAGCAGGACCACCCCGGGAGCGACGGCCTCGCCCGGTGCGAGCACGACCGCGAGCGCGAAGACCAGCAGGGCGGCCGCCACGAACGCGCCGATCACGATGTGCACGTAGCGGAAGGCGGCGGTGGAGAACACCGTCCCGCGACGCACCATCGTCACCAGCCGCCACACGCAGACCACGACGACCTGGGCCGTCACGACCCCCAGGATCGTGATCACGATGATCGGGGTGCGCAGATACGCATACTCGGGCTTGAGCCCGTTCATGTCGACCGCCAGCAGCGGCACCATCACCGCCTGCACGAACAACGACCCTGCGAGCAGCACCACGAGCACCCCAGGCAACGCCGCCACGGCCACTTTCCCCATCGCCACTCCCTCGATCGAACAACGATGGAAATCTATCGAGATTCGATAGGCAGCGCAAGAGGCGACGCACGACGCGGCCCGAGGAGAAGACGCCGGGAAGACGAACACGGCGTACGACTGCCGACCGGCGCGCGCGACACGTGGCACCGTGAAAGAAGACATGCGTGCCCAGCACTCGGACCGAGGAGGACCACAGTGGACTGGCGCGTGTTCGCACGGGAGATGGCCTCCATGGCGCGTGACCTGCTCGCCCAGGAGTCGGTAGACGCCACGCTCGAGCACATCACCAGAGCGGCCACGGATCACGTCGCGGGATGCGACGCGGCCGGCATCCTCCTCCTGCACGGCAAGCGCGTGGAGACGCTGGCCCCCACCCACGACCTGGTCGTCGAGAGCGACCGGCTCCAGGAGCGCCTCGCGGAGGGCCCCTGCTTCGACGCGGCCCGCACCAGCACCGAGGAGCGCGTGTTCCGCATCGCCGACTTCACCGCCGACCAGCCCCGCTGGCCCGCCTACGCCGCACAGGCCCGTGAACTGGGCGTGGGCAGCATGATGGGCTTCCTGCTCTACACCGAGGACGAGGACCTCGGCGCGCTCGACCTCTACTCACACCACCCGGGATCCTTCACGGACGACAGCGAGACCGCCGGCTGGCTGCTGGCCTCGCACGCGGCGATCGCCTTCTCCAGCGCCCGTAGCCACGCCCAGATGGAACAGGCCATGACCACCCGCCACGTCATCGGCGAGGCCATGGGCATCCTCATGGGCGGCCACCGCCTCACCGAGGAACAGGCCTTCGAGGTGCTGCGCCGCTACTCCCAGGAGAAGAACATCAAGCTCCGCGAGGTCGCCCGGCGGGTCTGCGAAGAGGGCCGCCTGACCTGACGGCTCCCCCAGCACACATTCTGAACTGGGGGAACCTGGCCGAGGCGGCCCCCCGGGGGAGCGTCACCAACCCGACCTGCTCAGCGAGTCCCCCTCAGAGCGGGCCTCTCACCTCCCAGCCCCCGCGCGTGAGGTGCGACGCGGGATCGGGGCCCTCTGTCGCTTCGTCGACCGGATGGACGGTGAGAGCGGATCCGGCGATTCCCGAGAGCCGTCGAGCAGACCAGCCCTCAGTGCCCGTGCCCACTGGGAGCCGGCGCCGCGTTCTTGACCGTCAGGGGCAGCAGCTTCTTGCCCGTCGGACCGATCTGGATCTGGGTGTCCATCTGCGGACACACCCCACAGTCGAAGCACGGCGTCCAGCGGCAGTCCTCGACCTCCGTCTCGTCGAGGGAGTCCTGCCAATCCTCCCAGAGCCAGTCCTTGTCCAGGCCGGAGTCGAGGTGGTCCCAGGGGAGGACCTCCTCGTAGGTGCGTTCGCGGGTGGTGTACCAGTCGACGTCGACACCGAACGGGGCGAGGGCCTTGTCGGCGCAGGCCATCCAGCGGTCGTACGAGAAGTGCTCGCGCCAGCCGTCGAAGCGGCCGCCGTCGTCGTAGACCGCGCGGATGACCGCGCCGATGCGGCGGTCGCCCCGGGAGAGGAGGCCCTCGACGATGCCGGGCTTGCCGTCGTGGTAGCGGAAGCCGATCGAGCGGCCGTACTTCTTGTCGCCGCGGATCTTGTCCCGCAGCTTCTGCAGACGGGCGTCCGTCTCCTCGGCGGAGAGCTGCGGGGCCCACTGGAAGGGCGTGTGCGGCTTGGGGACGAAGCCGCCGATCGAGACCGTGCAGCGGATGTCGTTGGATCGGGAGACCTCGCGGCCCTTGGCGATGACCTTCGTCGCCATGTCGGCGATCTGGAGGACGTCGTCGTCGGTCTCCGTCGGCAGGCCGCACATGAAGTACAGCTTCACCTGGCGCCAGCCGTTGCCGTACGCCGTCGAGACCGTGCGGATCAGGTCCTCTTCCGAGACCATCTTGTTGATGACCTTGCGGATGCGTTCCGAGCCGCCCTCGGGGGCGAAGGTGAGACCCGAGCGGCGGCCGTTCCTGGTCAGCTCGTTCGCCAGGTCGATGTTGAAGGCGTCCACGCGGGTGGAGGGGAGCGACAGGCCGATCTTGTCGTCCTCGTAGCGGTCCGCGAGGCCCTTGGCGATGTCGCCGATCTCCGTGTGGTCGGCGGAGGACAGGGACAGCAGGCCGACCTCCTCGAAGCCCGTGGCCTTCAGGCCCTGCTCGACCATGTCGCCGATGCCCGTGATGGAGCGCTCGCGCACCGGGCGCGTGATCATGCCGGCCTGGCAGAAACGGCAGCCGCGGGTGCAGCCGCGGAAGATCTCCACCGACATGCGCTCGTGCACCGTCTCGGCCAGCGGGACGAGCGGCTGCTTGGGGTACGGCCACTCGTCGAGGTCCATGACGGTGTGCTTGGAGACCCGCCACGGGACCCCGCTGCGCTTCGGCACGACACGGGCGATACGGCCGTCCGGCAGGTACTCGACGTCGTAGAAGCCGGGGACGTACACCCCACCCGTCTTGGCCAGGCGGAAGAGGAGCTCCTCGCGGCCTCCGGGGCGGCCCTCCGCCTTCCAGGCGCGGACGATCGCGGTGATCTCCAGGACCGCCTGTTCGCCGTCGCCGATCACGGCGCAGTCGATGAAGTCGGCGATCGGTTCGGGGTTGAACGCCGCGTGGCCGCCGGCCAGGACGATCGGGTCGTCCAGGCCGCGGTCCTTGGCCTCCAGGGGGATGCCGGCGAGGTCGAGGGCGGCCAGCATGTTCGTGTAGCCCAGCTCCGTGGAGAAGGACAGGCCGAACACGTCGAAGGCCTTGACGGGCCGGTGGCTGTCCACCGTGAACTGCGGGACGTGGTGCTCCCGCATGAGTTCCTCGAGGTCGGGCCAGACGCTGTAGGTGCGCTCGGCGAGGACGCCCTGCTGCTCGTTGAGCACCTCGTAGAGGATCATGACGCCCTGGTTGGGCAGACCGACCTCGTAGGCGTCCGGGTACATGAGCGCCCAGCGGACGTCACAGGAGTCCCAGTCCTTGACCGTGGAGTTGAGCTCTCCGCCGACGTACTGGATCGGCTTCTGCACATGCGGGAGCAGAGCTTCGAGCTGCGGGAAGACCGACGCAGCGACTTCGGCAGGCATGTCGCGCACCTTCGTGAGCTGGACTGAACTGACAGGGGTGACCATCCAGACTAACGCGATCGCGGGGAGCCTCCGTACGCCGCAAGGTCACAGGCCCGCCGCACCGTCCTTGATCCCGTCCCAGAATCCGGGCAGTTCGGCCTCCACGCGCACCGCGCGCTGCTCCTCGCGCTCATGGAGGACGCCGTAGGTGAAGGCGCTCTCCCCCGCCGCGTGGGCGACCGCCGACAGCTCCCGCAGGGCCTGCCGGGCCATCACACTGTCCTGGTGTTCGCCGAGCAGGTTCTGCAGGGCCTTCATGGACTTGACCATGGTCCTGGCCGGCTTGCCGAGGACGGGTTCGGCCGCCTCCGCCGCGTAGCGGGTGCGCTTGGCCTTCTTGCGGGCCTCGTGCAGCGCGACGTCCCGGTCGGTGCCGGGCTCCAGGTCGGCCGCCTGCCCGATCAGGGCGGAGACCTTGCGGAAGTCCTTCCGCACGGCCTTGGCGATCGGCTGGTGGGGCTCCTTGCCGGCGGCCTTCAGCAGCGGCGGGTCGGCGATCAGCGCGTCCACGGTGTCGAGCAGGGTCAGGTAGCGGCGGGAGTCCAGGACGCCGAGGAGGCGGCCGCGGGCCCCGCTGTGCTCGGCGCTGGACCACGAGCGCAGGCGCTCCGCGAGCGGGCCGCGGACCAGGCCGTCGGGTGCCTCGTCGACGGCCGCGGTCAGCCGGTCGGTCAGCACCTCGCGGTCCCGGTCCAGGCCCAGCTCGCCGGCGAGCCACTTCAGCTCCTCGCCGATGGGGTCGGTGACGGTCCGGTCGAGGATCTTGCCGAACGACTTGAAGGTGCTGCGCAGCCGGCGGGTGGCCACGCGCATGCTGTGCACGGAGTCCTCGACGTCCCGGCGGACGGCGGGGTCGAGCTCGACGATCGCGTCCCGCTGGGTGCGCACGTAGGCGAGCACATGGTCGCCGGCGGTCACCGGTTCCCGGGCGGGTGCGGAGGCGCGCCGCTTCTTCGGGGCCGTCTCCTCGAGGGCGCGGGCCAGCTTCGACGACGACGCCGAGGGCCGTACGCCCGCTTTGCGCAGCCGCTTCTCCACCTTGTCGAGCAGGGCCGGGTCTCCCCCGTCGGCCAGCTCCACCTCCACCTCGGTCCACTGCGCCTGACCGCCGCGGCCCGTGAGCCGTTCGGCGTGCACCGTGTCCACGCTCACCTCGGCGAGCAGCCGGCCGTCGGCGTCGAGCAGGTGGCGTACGTCGCGGTCGGAGCGCAACCGGACCATCGGTAGCAGCTCGCTGTCGCGGACCCGGGAGCGGACCAGCGCGGCCAGGTCGTCGGGGAGGGTGTCGGAGAGGGGGGCGTGGATCTCGTCGCGGACGTGCGGAGCGATCGGGAACTTCAGGTGCCAGCCCGCGTCGGAACCGCCTGTGCGGCGGCGCAGGGTGACGGACGACGCGGCGAGGCGTTCGTCGCCGGTGTCGTGGTAGGTGGCGTCGAGGTGGGCCACGCCCTTGTCGACCACGGCCGCGACCCCGGCGACTCCGGTCAGGTCGGGGAGTCCGCTGTCCGCCGACTCGTACTTCCGCTCGATCTCGCGCTTGCTGTCCGCCATGAACCGAATCTAGTCGGCCGGGGCGCGGGGCGGCAGAGGGCCACCCCGCGCGGTGTCATGCCGACATCGGCCGCTGCACCCGGATCGACTGCAGCAACCCCACCGCTATCCACACGGCGAACATCGATGATCCACCGTATGACACGAAGGGCAGCGGCAGGCCGGTGACCGGCATGATGCCGAGTGTCATGCCGACGTTCTCGAAGGTCTGGAAGGCGAACCAGGCGACGATGCCCGCGGCCACGATCGTGCCGTACAGGTCCGGGGTCTCCCGGGCGATGCGGCAGGCCCGCCACAGGAGGATGCCGAGCAGCACGATGATCAGGCCGCCGCCGAGGAAGCCCAGTTCCTCCCCCGCCACGGTGAAGACGAAGTCCGTCTGCTGTTCGGGCACGAACTGGCCGGTGGTCTGCGAGCCGTGGAAGAGGCCGGAGCCGGTCAGGCCGCCCGAACCGATGGCGATACGGGCCTGGTTGGTGTTGTAGCCGACGCCGGCCGGGTCGAGTGCGGGGTTGGCGAAGGCGGCGAAGCGGGCGATCTGGTAGTCGTCGAGCACCCCGAGCTGCCAGACGGTGACCGCGCCGAGGGTGCCCGCGCCGAGCAGGCCGAACACCCATCGGTTGGACGCCCCGGAGGCCAGCAGCACGCCGAGCACGATGATGACCATCACCATGACCGACCCGAGGTCGGGCATCAGCATCACGATCAGCATGGGCACGGCGGCAAGCCCCAGCGCCTGCACGACCGTGCGGTGGTCGGGGTACTGCTTGTCGCCGGCGTCGACCCGGGCCGCCAGCAGCATCGCCATGCCCAGGATGATCGTGACCTTGACGAACTCCGAGGGCTGGAGCGAGAAGCCGCCGGGCAGCTTGATCCAGGAGTGGGCGCCGTTGATGGTGGAGCCGAGGGGGGTCAGCACCAGCAGGATCAGCAGCAGCGAGAAGCCGTAGAGGACGGGCACGGCCGTGCGCAGGGTGCGGTGGCCGAGCCAGATGGTGGCGGCCATCAGGGCGAGGCCGATGCCGGTGTTCAGCAGGTGCCGGACGAGGAAGTAGTACGGGTCGCCCTGGTTGAGCTCCGTGCGGTTGCGGGTCGCCGAGTAGACGAGGAGCGTGCCGAGCAGCGACAGGGCCAGCGCCGACAGCAGGATGGGCCAGTCGAGCCGCCGCGCCACCGAGTCACGGGCCAGCAGCCGCGTCCAGCCGGAGCGCTCGGGCCCGTAGCCGGAGACCTGGAAGCTGTTCACACCGCCGGTCATGCTGGCAACCTCCGGCTTCCCCGGCGGCGTCGCCTTCGGGTGTCACGGTTCTCGGGTGTCGGCGGGGGCGCCGTCGCCGGCTGGAGCGGGTCGGCCGGGGCGTTCGGGTCCTTCTTGTCGGCCTTCTGGTCCTTGGCGGGGTCTTTGGAGACCTTCGGGGAGGCGATGGTGCCGTCCGTCTTGACCTTCGGCAGGGCCTTCTGCGGGGTCGGCAGCAGGGCCTTCTTGGGGTTGATGTCGCCGTCCTCGGAGACGCCGTACAGCGCGTTGTAGATGTTGCGGACGGCGGGGCCCGAGGCGCCGGAGCCCGTACCGCCCTGGGAGATCGTCATGACGATCGAGTAGTCCTTGGTGTACGTGGCGAACCAGGAGGTCGTCTGCTTGCCGTAGACCTCCGCCGTGCCCGTCTTGGCGTGCATCGGGATCTTGTCCTGCGGCCAGCCGCCGAACCTCCAGGCGGCCGTACCGCGGGTGGCGACTCCCGCGAGGGCTTCGTCTATTTCGTCGCGCGTCTTCTGCGTCATCGGCAGCTTGCCGTGCGACTCGGGCTTGATCGGCGTGACGGTCTTGCCGTCGGCGCTGATGACGGCCTTGCCGACGGAGGGGTTGTAGAGGGTGCCGCCGTTGGAGATGGCCCCGTAGATGGTGGCCATCTGGATGGGCGTGACGAGCGTGTCGCCCTGGCCGATGGAGTAGTTGACGGAGTCACCGGCGCGCATGCGGTTGCCTTCGAGGCAGTTCTCGTAGGCGATCTTCTCGGCGTAGCTGCCGTTGCGCTTGCCGGTGCGGCACCAGGCGTCCTTGTTGGCCTTCCAGTAGTCCAGTTTCCACTGGCGGTCGGGGACGCGGCCGGTGACCTCGTTGGGCAGGTCGATGCCGGTTTCCTTGCCGAGGCCGAACTGGTGGGCGGTCTTGTAGAACCAGTCGCCCGGGTTCTTCTTCGGCTTGGTGCCGCCGTCGCGCTTCCACTCCTCGTGGGAGAGCCGGTAGAAGACCGTGTCGCAGGAGACCTCCAGGGCGCGGCCGAGGCTGATGGGGCCGTATCCCTTGGACTCGAAGTTCTTGAAGACCTGACCGCCGATCGAGTACGAGCTGGAGCACTGGTACGGGCCGTTGAAGGAGTAGCCCGCGTTGACCGCGGCGGCCGTCGGGACGACCTTGAAGATGGAGCCGGGTGCCGACTGGCCCTGGATGGCGCGGTTGAGCAGCGGGTAGTTGGAGCTCTTGCCGGTGAGCCGCGCGTAGTCCTTGGCGGAGATGCCGCCCACCCAGGCGTTCGGGTCGTACGTGGGGTTCGAGGCCATGGCGACGACGCGGCCGGTCCTGGCCTCCATCACCACGACGGCGCCGGAGTCGGCCTTGTAGTTGGTGCCGGTGTTCCGGTCGTGCTGCTTGCGGGCTTCCTTCATCGCCTCGTGCAGCTGGTACTCGGCGATCCGCTGGACGCGGGAGTCGATGCTGGTGACGAGGTTGTCGCCGGGGTGGGCCGGGTCGGCCTCGGCCTGCCCGATGACCCGGCCGAGGTTGTCGACCTCGTAGCGGGTGACGCCGGCCTTGCCGCGCAGCGCCTTGTCGTACTGGCGCTCCAGGCCGGAGCGGCCGACCTGGTCGGAGCGCAGATACGGCGAGTTGGTGTTCTGCGCCTTCTTGATCTCCTCGTCGGTGACCGGTGAGAGGTAGCCGAGGACCTGGGCGGTGTTGGCCTTGCCGGGGCTCGGGTAGCGGCGCACGGCCTCCGGCTCGGCGGTGATGCCGGGGAAGTCCTCGGCGCGCTCGCGGATCTGGAGGGCCTGCTTGGCGGTGGCCTCGTCGGTGATGGGGATGGGCTGGTACGGCGAGCCGTTCCAGCAGGGCTGCGGCGTCTTGGCGTCGCACAGCCGGACCTTCTCCTGGACTTCCTTGGTCGTCATGCCCAGGACTTTGGCGAGCTTGGCGAGGACTTCCTTGCCGTCGTCCTTCATCTTCAGCAGGTCGGTGCGGGAGGCGGAGACCACCAGCCGTGTCTCGTTGTCCGCGAGGGCCACGCCGCGGGCGTCCAGGATCGAGCCGCGGACGGCGGGCTGGACGACCTGCTGGACGTGGTTCCCCGACGCTTCCTTGGCGTATGCGGCGCCCTCGCGGATCTGGAGGTACCAGAGGCGTCCGCCGAGGGTGAGCAGGAGGGACAGGACGAGGACCTGGATGACGACGAGCCGGATCTGGACCCGTGAGTTCCTGCCGGTCTCGGGGATGTTGGTCACTGCGGCTGCCTCCCCCTCTCGGTGCGCGTACGGATGTGCGGGTCCGCAGGTGCGTCCGGGTACGCATGTGCGGATACGAGTGATGAACGACCGGCCCACGAGCCGGCGTTCCTACGGGACCGACCCGTTCGGGTGAACTTCCCCGCGTTCACAGCCGCTTGACCCCCTTGATGCGTCCGGCACGTGCCATCCGCGCCCGGGCCGCCTTCACCCGCAGCCCGTTGCGCTGGCTGCCGATCTTCAGTCCGGTGCCGCCGGAGAGCCAGCCGGAGGAGATGTCCGTGGCCCTGGCCGCGGCCGAGGTCGACTCGGCGAGCGGGTCGTTCTCGGCACGCCGGGCCAGGGCCATGATCCCCGGCACGACGAACGGGGCGAGCAGCAGGTCGTACAGGGCGGCCGTGAACAGCAGACTGCCGAGGCCCACATGGCGGGCGGCGGTGTCCCCGACGAGGGCGCCGACCCCGGCGTACATCAGGGTGGAGCCGACCGCGGCGGCGACCACGACGGCCATGGGGCCGGTCGCGGACTTCAGCTGGCCCGTCTCTGGTTTCACCAGGCCCGCGAGGTAGCCGATGACGCACAGCACGAGGGCGTAGCGCCCCGCGGCGTGGTCGGCGGGCGGGGCCAGGTCGGCGAGCAGACCCGCGCCGAAACCGACGAGGGCGCCGCCCACGTGCCCGTACACCAGCGCGAGGCCGAGCACGGTGAGCAGCAGCAGGTCGGGCACGGCGCCCGGCAGGTGGAGGCGGGCGAGGACGCTCACCTGGATCACCAGGGCGACGACGACCAGGGCGGAGGAGAGCAGGATCCGGTTGACGCGCATGGGGTGACAGCTCCTACTGCTCTTGCTGGTTCTGGCCGTCCACGGGGGCCTCGGCGGACGGCGTCACGGTCACCGTCACCGTCGGCCTCGGGGTGGGCTTGGGCTTGGGCGGGAGCACCGTGTCACGCGGGTCCTTCTTCGGCGCCTCGACGACGACACCGACGATGTCGAGCTTGGTGAAGGCGGTGTACGGCGTGACGTAGAGCGTGCGGGTCAGGCCGCCGCCGGAGGGGTCCACGCGGGAGACCACGCCGACGGGCACGCCGGGTACGAACGGCCGGTCGGCCTGGGAGCCGAAGGTGACCAGGCGGTCGCCCTTCTTCACCTCCGCCTTGCCGTTGAGGAGTTCCACGCGCAGCGGGCGGTCGCCCTGTCCGGAGGCGAAGCCGAGCTCGTCGCCGGACTCCATGCGGGTGCCGACCGTGAAGTCGGGGTCGCTGGCCAGCAGGACCGTGGCGGTGTTGGGGCCGACGGTGGTGACGCGGCCGACGAGCCCGTCCCCGTTCAGGACGGTCATGTCGCGTGTGATGCCGTCCTTGGCGCCGACGTCGATGGTGATGGTCCAGGAGAAGCCCTGCGCGGCTCCGATGGCGATGACCTCGGCACCCTTGATGCCGTACTGGCCCTGGCCGGCGATCTTCAGCATCTTGTCGAGCTGCTTGAGGCGGCTGCGGCTGCGGTCGTCGCTGCCGAGCCGCGCCTTCAGGGCCGCGTTCTCCTCTTCCAGCACGGCGAGCCGGTCGTGCCGCTCCCCGGAGTCGCGGATGGCGGAGACCGCGTTGCCGACCGGGTCGACCGCGGCCGAAACCCCGCTCTCGATCGGGCCGAAGACGGTTGCCGCGGCCTGCCGGGCACCGTCGACGGGCGAGTCCTCCCCGCCGCGGATGTCCACCGTGATCAGCGCGAACGCGACGGCGATCAGCAGCACCAGGAGCAGCCGGCTCTCTCGTGTGTCCCTCACGTGCGGCGGCCGTGCCCTTCCTCATAGGAATTCGGGAAGCCCCAGGGAAACCCGAGGGGCTGCTATGTGGGAGCTTATGCAGCTGTATCAACGATCCGCCGTACGAGAGGAGATCGTCCCGTACGGCGGAATCGAAGAGTTATGTCATCTGCGCGGTTGGGCGTCCAGCACCTGCTGGAGCGCCTCGAACTCCTCGACGCACTTTCCGGACCCGAGCGCCACACTGTCGAGGGGGTCCTCGGCGATGTGGATCGGCATGCCGGTCTCCCGGCGCAGCCGCTCGTCGAGGCCCCGCAGCAGCGCTCCGCCGCCGGTCAGAACGATTCCTCGGTCCATGATGTCGCCGGACAGCTCCGGCGGACACTTGTCGAGGGTCGTCTTGACGGCGTCGACGATCGCGTTGACCGGCTCCTCGATCGCCTTGCGGACTTCGGCGGCGGAGATGACCACGGTCTTCGGCAGCCCGGAGACCAGGTCCCGGCCGCGGATTTCGGTGTGCTCGTCGGAGTCGAGGTCGTACGCCGAACCGATCGTGATCTTGATCTGCTCGGCCGTGCGCTCACCCAGGAGGAGGGAGTACTCCTTCTTGATGTGCTGGATGATCGCGTTGTCCAGTTCGTCGCCCGCGACACGGATGGACTGGGCGGTGACGATGCCGCCGAGGGAGATGACCGCGACCTCCGTGGTGCCGCCGCCGATGTCGACCACCATGTTGCCCGTGGCCTCGTGGACCGGCAGGCCGGAGCCGATGGCCGCGGCCATGGGCTCCTCGATGATGTGCACCTGACGGGCGCCGGCCTGGGACGACGCCTCGATGACGGCGCGGCGCTCGACGCCCGTGATGCCCGAGGGCACACAGACGACGACCCGCGGACGAGCCAGATACCGCCGCTTGTGGATCTTCAGGATGAAGTAGCGGAGCATCCGCTCGGTGATCTCGAAGTCGGCGATCACGCCGTCCTTCAGCGGACGAACGGCAACGATGTTGCCGGGCGTGCGCCCGATCATCTTCTTCGCTTCGGCACCGACCGCGAGGATGCCACCGGTGTTGGTGTTGATCGCCACGACGGACGGCTCATTGAGTACGATCCCGCGACCCCTGACGTACACCAGCGTGTTGGCGGTCCCGAGGTCGACAGCCATGTCACGGCCGATGAACGACATTGAGTTCCCCATCAGGATTCGTCTGGCCTTCCCACTAGCTTTTGAGGGCTTATCAGGTAGGCAAAGGTGGGTGCTGTGACGTGAAGGCTTCCATCGTAGACGCGCCTTCGCGAACACTGCGGGAGGGTCTCCGCCATTGTCAGCAGATGCCGTCCGCATTCGCTTCTGGAGACGGGCGTTCGGGGACCATCGTTCCCTCGATCGCCACGCATATGCCGCAAAGTCCGGGGGCCTGGGCCCCCGGGCCTGCCGTATGTGCTGGTGGGGTGCGGACGCTACGCCCGGCCGGGGAAGAAAATCTTCACCTCGCGCTCGGCGGACTCCTCGGAGTCGGAGGCGTGGATCAGGTTCTCCCGGACGATCACACCGAAGTCGCCGCGGATGGAGCCGGGCGCCGCGGCGATCGGGTCGGTCGGGCCGGCGAGTGCGCGCACGCCCTCGATGACCCGCTCACCCTCGACGATCATCGCAACGACCGGCCCGGAAGCCATGAACTCCACCAGCGGCTCGTAGAAGGGC
Source organism: Streptomyces hawaiiensis (assembly GCF_004803895.1). NCBI lineage: Bacteria > Bacillati > Actinomycetota > Actinomycetes > Kitasatosporales > Streptomycetaceae > Streptomyces > Streptomyces hawaiiensis. Next base: position 3,019,642 of record NZ_CP021978.1, read on the forward strand.
TTGCCCTTGTGCTCGCCGTAGTGCTGCTCCAGCGTGTCCTGGTCCAGCGTGCGCAACTCCAGCGCGGTGATCGTCCAGCCCGCCTTGCGCTCGATGCGGCTGATGATCTCGCCGGTCAGACCACGACGGACGGCGTCGGGCTTGAGGAGGACGAGGGTGCGCTGGCTCACGACGGGCTCCTTGTGCGTACGTAAAGGTTTTGCGGTGGGACGAGATTACCCGGCGTGTCGGGGCGCTTGTTACGCAGCGTCAGGTGTGGAGGAGCTCGCCTGGGCCGCGAATCTCGCCTTGGCCTCGTCCACCTTCCGGCCGTAGTGCACCGACGCCCACCACAGGGCCGCGAAGATCGCACCCAGGAAGTACATGGTCGGGACGATGAAACCCGACGCGATGAGCGCGATCTGCAGCGCCCAGCCGAGGGCGACCCCGCCCGGACGCGTCACCAGGCCGCACAGCACCAGGCACAGGAACATCGCGATGCCGCTGACCGTCCACACGGTCGCCATGGACAGGTCGGGGTCCTTCATGGCGACCAGACCGGCGAATCCGATGACGAAGAACTCGCCGATCAGCGTCGAAGAACAGAGCATGCGCACGGGACTCAGCCCCTCCCCAGGAGCAGTCGGGCCTCGCCGACGGTGATGACGGAACCGGTGACGAGCACACCGCCACCCGCGAACTCGCCTTCCTCCTCGGCCAGCGTGATGGCGGCTTCCAGCGCGTCGGGCAGCCGCGGCTCGACCTGGACGCGCTCCTCGCCGAACACCTCCACGGCGATACCGGCGAGCTCGTCGGCGTCCATCGCGCGGTGGCTGGAGTTCTGCGTGACCACGACCTCGGCGAACACCGGCTCGAAGGCCTCCAGCAGCCCCCGTACGTTCTTGTCGCCGCTCGCGCCGACCACGCCGATGAGGCGGCTGAACTGGAACGCCTCCCCGACCGCCTCGGCCGCCGCCCGGGCACCCGCCGGGTTGTGGGCGGCGTCCAGCACGACCGTCGGCGACCGGCGCACGACCTCCAGCCGGCCCGGCGAAGCCACGGCGGCGAAGGCCTTGCGGACCGTGTCCAGGTCCAGCGCGTCGGCCCGCTGCGCGCCGACGCCGAAGAACGCCTCGACGGCGGCGAGCGCGACGGCCGCGTTGTGCGCCTGGTGCGCGCCGTGCAGCGGCAGGTACACCTCGCGGTACTCGCCGCCCAGCCCGCGCAGCGTCATCAACTGCCCGCCGACGGCCACCTGCCGCTCGACGACACCGAACTCCAGCCCTTCGCGGGCCACGGTCGCGTCCACCTCGACGGCCTTCTTCAGCAGCACCTGCGCCGCGTCGACCGGCTGCTGCGCCATGATGACCGTCGCACCCTGCTTGATGATGCCGGCCTTCTCCGTGGCGATCTCGGCGTGCGTGCTGCCGAGCCGGTCGGTGTGGTCGAGGTCTATCGGCGTGACGACGGCGACGTCCCCGTCGATCACGTTCGTGGCGTCCCAGGAGCCGCCCATGCCGACCTCGACGACGCCGACGTCCACGGGGGCGTCGGCGAACGCCGCGTACGCCATGCCGGTGAGCACCTCGAAGAAGGACAGCCGGTACTCCTGCGCGGCGTCGACCATCTCCACGTAGGGCTTGATGTCCTGGTACGTCTCGATGAACCGCTCGGGCGGGATGGGCGCGCCGTCGAGGCTGATGCGCTCGGTGATCGACTGCACGTGGGGAGAGGTGTAGCGGCCGGTGCGCAGCTCGAAGGCGCCGAGCAGGGCCTCGATCATGCGGGCCGTGGAGGTCTTGCCGTTCGTCCCCGTGATGTGGATCGACGGGTACGACCGCTGCGGCTCCCCCAGCACGTCCATCAGCGCGGCGATACGGCTGACGGACGGCTCCAGCTTGGTCTCGCCCCACCGGGTGGCGAGCTCTGTCTCCACCTCGCGCAGGGCCTTGTCGACCTCGGGGTCGGCGGGGCGCGTGGGGATGTCGGCGTCGGGCGGGCCGCCCTGGGTGCGCAGCGTTCGGCTGCCGGCCTCGATGACCGCGAGGTCGGGGTCGCGGGTGGTCTCCTCCGCGATGATCTCGTCGAAGGTGTTGAGGGGGTCGGGCTGGTCGTCGGCGTTGTGGTCTGGAGGGAGCTCGCTCACGGGGCCAGTCTACGGAGACCGACTGACATTGCTTGCGGTGGCTTATGTCCCTGGGCGGCTGCGCGTCCGTGGGGGGTCGCTCGCACAGTCCCCCGCGCCCCTGAAAAGCAGGTACACGCCCCCGAGTCACGTCTGAGGCCCCCGGGCCTGACGGCTCCGGGGGCCTCACACACCGTACGTATCGTTACGCCTGCGGCAGGCGCTCCAGCTGGGACTGGATCCGGGCGATGTCCTCCTCCGCCTTGGTGAGGCGGGTGCGGATCTTGTCCACGACGTGGTCGGGGGCCTTCGCCAGGAACGCCTCGTTGCCGAGCTTGGCGTTGGCCTGCGCCTTCTCCTTCTCCGCCGCCGCGAGGTCCTTGGCGAGGCGCTTGCGCTCCGCCGCCACGTCGATCGTGCCGGAGAGGTCGAGGGCGACCTCGGCGCCGGCGACCGGGAGGGTCGCCGTGGCCGTGAAGGCGTCGCCCTCCGGCTGGAGGCGGAGCAGCTGGCGGATGGCCGCCTCGTGGGGCGCGAACCGCGTGCCGTCCAGGGTCAGCCGGGCCGGGACCCGCTGGCCGGGCTGGAGGCCCTGGTCGGCGCGGAAGCGGCGGACCTCGGTGACGACCGACTGCAGGCTCTCGATCTCGCGCTCGGCGTCGGCGTCCCGGAAGCCGCTGTCGTTCGGCCAGTCGGCGATGACGACCGACTCGCCGCCGGTCAGCGTCGTCCACAGGGTCTCGGTGACGAAGGGGACCACCGGGTGCAGCAGCTTCAGCGTGACGTCGAGGACCTCGCCGAGGACGCGCTTGGAGACCTCGGCCGCCTCGCCGCCCGCCTGGAACGTCGTCTTGGACAGCTCGACGTACCAGTCGAACACCTCGTCCCACGCGAAGTGGAACAGGGCGTCGGAGAGCTTCGCGAACTGGTAGTCCTCGTAGAACGCGTCGACTTCGGCGACGACCGTGTTGAGGCGGGAGAGGATCCAACGGTCCGTCGAGGACATCTTCGACGGGTCCGGCAGCGGCCCGTCCACCGTCGCGCCGTTCATCAGTGCGAAGCGCGTCGCGTTCCAGATCTTGTTGGCGAAGTTGCGGGAACCCTGGACCCAGTCCTCGCCGATCGGGACGTCGACGCCCGGGTTGGCGCCGCGGGCGAGGGTGAAGCGCAGGGCGTCGGAGCCGTACTTGTCCATCCAGTCCAGCGGATTGACCGCGTTGCCGAAGGACTTCGACATCTTCTTGCCGAACTGGTCGCGGACCATGCCGTGCAGGGCGATGGTGTGGAACGGCGGGGTGCCGTCCATCGCGTACAGGCCGAACATCATCATCCGGGCGACCCAGAAGAAGAGGATGTCGTAGCCGGTGACCAGGACCGAGTTCGGGTAGAACTTCGCGAGCGACTCGGTCTGCTCGGGCCAGCCGAGCGTGGAGAACGGCCACAGGCCGGAGGAGAACCAGGTGTCGAGGACGTCCGTGTCCTGACGCCAGCCCTCCGCCTCGGTCCCGGGCGGCTGCTCGTCGGGGCCGACGCAGACGACCTCGCCGTTCGGGCCGTACCAGACCGGGATGCGGTGGCCCCACCACAACTGCCGCGAGATGCACCAGTCGTGGAGGTTGTCGACCCAGTCGAAGTACCGCTTCTCCATCTCCTGCGGATGAATCTTGACCTTGCCCTCGCGGACGGCGTCACCGGCGGCCTTCGCGAGCGGTCCGACCTTGACCCACCACTGCATGGACAGGCGCGGCTCGATCGTCGTCTTGCAGCGCGAGCAGTGGCCGACCGAGTGGACGTACGGCCGCTTCTCGGCGACGATCCGCCCTTCGGCGCGCAGGGCCGCGACGATCGCCGACCGCGCTTCCAGCCGGTCCAGGCCCTGGAAGGGGCCGTGGGCGGTGATGACCGCGTGCTCGTCCATGATCGTCAGGGCCGGGAGGTCGTGACGCTGGCCGATCTCGAAGTCGTTCGGGTCGTGCGCCGGGGTCACCTTGACGGCACCCGTGCCGAACTCGGGGTCGACGTGCTCGTCCGCGACGACCGGGATGGAACGGTCGGTCAGCGGCAGCTTGACCTGCTTGCCGATCAGGTGCCGGTAGCGCTCGTCCTCGGGGTGGACGGCGACGGCCGTGTCACCGAGCATCGTCTCGGCGCGGGTGGTGGCCACGACGATGGTGTCGTCCCCGTCGCCGTACTTCATGGAGACGAGCTCGCCGTCGTCGTCCTGGTACTCGACCTCGATGTCCGAGATGGCCGTCAGACACCGGGGGCACCAGTTGATGATGCGCTCGGCGCGGTAGATCAGCTCGTCGTCGTAGAGGCGCTTGAAGATGGTCTGGACGGCCTGGGACAGGCCCTCGTCCATCGTGAAGCGCTCGCGCGACCAGGCGACACCGTCGCCCAACCGCCGCATCTGGCCGCTGATCTGCCCGCCGGACTCGCCCTTCCACTGCCAGACGCGCTCGACGAACGTCTCACGGCCCAGGTCGTGGCGGGACTTGCCCTCCTTGGCGAGCTCCCGCTCGACGACGTTCTGCGTGGCGATACCGGCGTGGTCCATGCCGGGCTGCCACAGCGTCTCGTACCCCTGCATGCGCTTGCGGCGGGTCAGGGCGTCGATGAGCGTGTGCTCGAAGGCGTGCCCCAGGTGGAGCGAGCCCGTGACGTTCGGCGGCGGGATGACGATGGTGTACGGCGGCTTCTCGCTCTTCTCGTCCGCCTCGAAATAACCCCGCTCTACCCAGCGCTCGTACAGCGGCCCCTCTACGTCGGCCGGCGCGTACTGGGTCGGCAGGTCGGTGCTGGGCGCTGGTGGCTGCTGCTGAGCGTTCTCGGTCACGCGGGTCAGTTTAGAGGTGTCACCGCCCCGTCCCGAAACGCGTTTGCTTCGTAACGGTGGGGGGCCCGATGCCATGCACACGACGGGTCTGCGCCAGGATGTCCGGAACACATAAGCATCTGGAGGGGAACCCAGAACATGAGCTACAACCAGCCGGGCCCGTACGGCGGACAGCCCCAGCAGCCCGGTCCGTACGGCCACCCCGGTCCGTACGGCCAGCCGCCGCAGGCGCCCCAGCCTGGTTACGGCTACCCGCAGCAGGCCCCTCCGCCCCAGCCCGGCTACGGCTACCCGCAGCAGCCCCCGCAGGGCGTCCCGCCCCAGCAGGCCCCTTACGGCCAGCAGCCCCCGTACGGCCAGCAGCCGCCCTACGGTCAGCAGCCCCAGTACGGCGTCCCCCAGCCCCCGGCCCCGGGCGGGGGCAAGAAGAAGACCGGCCTCGTCATCGGCGCGGTCGCGGTCGTGGCGGCCATCGGTGTGGGCGCGTACTTCGTGATCGGCGGGGGTGGCGGCGGCCTGGAGGACGACGGGCCGCACAAGCTGGCTACGCCGGCGACCGTGCTCAGCGAGTACAAGCGCACCACGAAGGACGGGCAGACCGCCTCCGACGACTTGACGTCGGAGCTGGAGAAGAGCGGCGTCAAGAACGCCAAGTCCGCGGCGGCCCTCTACTCCACGGTGGACCTGAGCGACTACGACCCCGACGATCCGTCGTCCGAGGCGAAGATGGCAACGGCCAAGACCCTTTCGGTGGCCGGTGCCTATGGTGAGATCTCCGACCCGGAGGCGACTCTGGATCTGTTCCTCGCCAACTTCAAGAAGTCGGCCGAGAAGGAGTCCTCCACCGGATCCGACAAGCCCGAGCTGATCGGCGAGCCCGAGGCGGCGGATCTCGACGGCGCGGTCATGAAGTGCCAGTCGCTCAAGGGGCAGGACCAGCGGACCAAGACGGAGAAGACCAACTGGTTCTGCGCGTGGGCCGACTACAGCACGATCGCCGTCGTGTCGCCGGGTGAGGCATCCCAGGGCGTCACGAAGGACGTGGCGATCGACCTCACCACCAAGGCCCGCAAGGAAGTCCGCGTCAAGGTCTGACGCCGGCAACGACGAAGGCGCCCAGCAACTGTGCCGGGCGCCTTCGTGTGAAGTGGGTGACTAGGCCGTCTTCTGCTCCCCCGGCCCACGTCCCCGCGCATCCCGCGGGATCAGCGTCGGGTTGACGTTCGACTGGACGACGTCCGCCGTGATGACGACCCGGGCCACGTCCTTGCGGGACGGGACCTCGTACATCACGCCCTGGAGGACCTCCTCCATGATGGCGCGCAGGCCGCGCGCGCCGGTCTGGCGGAGGATGGCCTGGTCGGCGATCGCCTCGAGGGCCTCGCGCTCGAAGTCCAGCTCCACGCCGTCGAGTTCGAAGAGGCGCTCGTACTGCTTGACGAGCGCGTTGCGCGGCTCGACCAGGATCTGGAGCAGCGCCTCGCGGTCGAGGTTGTGGACCGAGGTGATGACCGGGAGGCGGCCGATGAACTCGGGGATCATGCCGAACTTGACCAAATCCTCCGGCATGACCTCCTGGAACTGGTCCTTGGACTCCATCTCGCGCTTGGAGCGGATCTGCGCGCCGAAGCCGATGCCCTTGGCACCGGCCCGGGACTCGATGATCTTCTCCAGCCCGGAGAAGGCGCCGCCCACGATGAACAGCACGTTCGTCGTGTCGATCTGGATGAACTCCTGGTGGGGGTGCTTACGGCCGCCCTGCGGCGGGACCGAGGCGGTGGTGCCCTCCAGGATCTTCAGCAGCGCCTGCTGGACGCCCTCGCCCGAGACGTCGCGCGTGATCGAGGGGTTTTCACTCTTCCTCGCGACCTTGTCGATCTCGTCGATGTAGATGATCCCGGTCTCGGCCTTCTTGACGTCGTAATCGGCCGCCTGGATCAGCTTGAGCAGGATGTTCTCGACGTCCTCGCCGACGTATCCCGCCTCCGTGAGGGCCGTGGCGTCGGCGATCGCGAAGGGGACGTTCAGCATGCGCGCGAGGGTCTGCGCGAGGAGGGTCTTGCCGGAGCCCGTGGGGCCGAGGAGCAGGATGTTGGACTTCGCCAACTCGATGGCGTCGTCGCGGCCGTTCGCCCCGCCGTTCTCGCCGGCCTGGACTCGCTTGTAGTGGTTGTACACCGCTACGGAGAGGGCCTTCTTGGCGGCCTCCTGGCCGACCACATAGCCCTCGAGGAACTCGTAGATCTCACGAGGCTTCGGGAGCTCCTCCCAGCGGACCTCGCTGGTCTCAGCGAGTTCTTCCTCGATGATCTCGTTGCAGAGGTCGATGCACTCGTCGCAGATGTACACACCGGGCCCTGCGATGAGCTTCTTGACCTGCTTCTGGCTCTTGCCGCAGAACGAGCACTTGAGCAGATCGCCGCCGTCACCGATGCGTGCCACGGTGTGCTTCCCCTTCGCCTGGGAGACTCCTGGACGTCAACGTCCAGCGGACTCCTGGTGCTGCCTTATGTCCGACGGTACCTTGCCGGGCCCCCCGTCCGGGCCCCCCTTGGCGCGGTTCGCTTTGACGTGAACCGAGCCAAACCATGCCAAGGGGCGGCAGACGATACAGCCTCTCGCCTCAGCGCAGGCTCGAGTTGTCCATCTTCCGGGTGCTGATGACCTGGTCGATCAGGCCGTAGCTCAGCGCGTCCTCGGCCGTGAGGATCTTGTCGCGCTCGATGTCCTCGCGGATCTTCTCGACCGGCGTGGTGGAGTGCTTGGCCAGCATGTCCTCCAGCTGCGAGCGCATCCGCAGGATCTCGTTCGCGGCGATCTCCAGGTCGGAGACCTGACCGCGGCCGGTCTCGCTGTACGGCTGGTGGATCAGCACACGCGCGTTCGGCAGGGCCATGCGCTTGCCCGGCGTACCGGCGGCCAGCAGGACGGCGGCGGCGGAGGCCGCCTGGCCCATGCAGACCGTCTGGACGTCCGGCTTCACGTACTGCATCGTGTCGTAGATCGCGGTGAGCGCCGTGAAGGAGCCGCCGGGGCTGTTGATGTACACCGAGATGTCACGGTCGGGGTCCATCGACTCCAGGCACAGCAGCTGTGCCATGACGTCGTTGGCGGAGGCGTCGTCGATCTGGACGCCGAGGAAGATCACGCGCTCCTCGAAGAGCTTCGCGTACGGGTCGTACTCGCGGATGCCCTGGGAGGTGCGCTCGACGAAGCGGGGAATGATGTAGCGGGACTCGGCCTGCGGGCCGGTGTAGCGGCCCTGGGAGGCGCTCATGTCCTGCACGGCGTGCATACGGTCGTAGATCCCGCTGCCGGGGAACTGGTTCACGGTGTCTCCTGAGAAGGGGCTGAGGCGGTCGGCTGGGGCTGTCTGGGGTCGCTCGGGGCCCGGGAAGGGCTCCGTGGGCCTCACGGGGCGCCACAGGCCCCGTGGGGACCGCTCAGGCCCCGGTGCCGCCGCCGCCCGGCATACCGGCGGCCGTCGTCATCACGTCGTCGATGAGGCCGTACTCCTTGGCCTCGAAGGCGTCGAACCAGCGGTCGCGGTCCGAGTCGCGGGTGATCTGCTCGATCGTCTGGCCGGTGTGCTGGGAGGTCAGCTCGGCCATGCGCTTCTTGGTGTGCAGCAGCCGCTCGGCGTGGATCTTGATGTCCGAGGCCGAGCCGGCGAGGCCGGCGGAGGGCTGATGGATCAGAATCTCGGCGTTCGGCAGCGCGAAGCGCTTGCCGGGGGTGCCCGCGCTGAGCAGGAACTGGCCCATCGAGGCTGCCAGGCCCATGGCGATGGTCACCACGTCGTTCTTGATGTACTGCATGGTGTCGTAGATCGCCATGCCCGCCGTGATCGAACCGCCGGGGCTGTTGATGTACAGGTAGATGTCCTTCTCCGGGTCGGAGGCAAGGAGCAGCAACTGTGCGGTGATCTTGTTCGCGATGTCGTCGTCGACCGGCTGGCCGAGGAAGATGATCCGCTCGTTGAGCAGCCGGTTGTAGACCTGGTCACCGAGGCCACCACCGATGGAAGGCTCGCCGGCGGCTGAGGGCATCAGATTCGTCACGTATCCACCTGCTCGTCTTACGACGGCGCCGGGCCGTCTCACGTTTCCCTAGGGGCTAGGAGCCGTTCGGGGACTCCACTGCCCTCGTATTCATGGACCCTAACGCGCGGGTCCCTTCGGGGAATCCCGGGAATGGGAGTGTTCGCCGGGGGCGTAGCGCGCGGGGCTCCGCCGGGGGCCGTGCGGTCTCGTCGAGGGTGGTGCGGAAATCACCGGGCCGCAGGCGGGTGGGGGCTTGTCGCACGGTTCCCCGCGCCCCTGGAGTGCGCTGGCCCCTGTGGGCGGCAAGAAGGCCCTGGGGCGCACCCCAGGGCCTTCCTCACAACCTCACCGACGCCGGGACTCAGCCCTCGGTCTTCTCCTCGGCGGACTCGGCCGGGGTCTCCTCGGCGGAGGCCTCGGTGGTCTCCTCGTCCTCGTCGTCGAGGTCGACGATCTCGCCGTTGGTGTCCTTGACCGTGGCCTTCTCGACCACGACGGCCAGGGCCTTGCCGCGGGCGACCTCGCCGACCAGGAGCGGAACCTGGCCGCCCTCGACGACCGCCTGGGCGAACTGGTCGGGGGACATGCCGGAGGAGGCCGCACGCCGCATGAGGTGCTCGGTGAGCTCCTCCTGGTTGACGTTCAGCTTCTCCTGCTTGACGAGCTCGTCGAGCACGAACTGGGTCTTGATGCCCTTGACCGCGGCTTCCTTGGTCTCGGCGTCGAACTCCTCCTCGCTCTTGCCCTGGATCTCCAGGTACCTCGGGAGGTCGAGGCCCATCTGGCCGAGCTGGTGGTGCTCGAGGTTGTGCTTGCGGGTGTTGATCTCGTCCTCGAGCAGCTTCTCGGGGACCGGGACCTCGACCAGCTCGAGCAGCTTCTCCAGGACGCGCTCCTGGGCCTGCGTGGCCTGGTCGTACTGCTTCATGTTCTCGAGGCGCTTGCGGCTGTCCGCGCGCAGCTCCTCCATGGTGTCGAACTCGGAGGCGAGCTGCGCGAACTCGTCGTCCAGCTCGGGCAGTTCACGCTTGGCGACCTGGGTGACCTTGACGGTGACCTCGGCCTCCTTGCCGGCGGCGGAGCCGCCCTTGAGCTCGGAGGTGAAGGTGGTCTCGCCACCGGCCTCCAGGCCCTTCACGGCGTCGTCGATGCCGTCCAGCAGCTCGCCGGAGCCGATGGTGTAGGAAACGCCGTCGGCGACTCCGTCCTCGAGGACCTCGCCGTCGACCTTGGCGCGCAGGTCGATCGTCAGGACGTCGCCGTCCTCGGCGGCACGCTCGACCGGGGCCGTGGAGGCGAAGCGCTCGCGCAGCTCCTCGACGGCCTTGTCGACGTCCTCGTCGGTGACCTCGACCGCGTCGACCTCGACCTCGATGCCGGAGAAGTCCGGGATCTCGATCGTCGGGCGGATGTCGACCTCGGCGGTGAAGTTCAGCGTCTCGCCGTCCTTCAGCTCGGTGATGTCGACCTCGGGCTGGCCCAGCACGCTGAGCTCGGCCTCGTTGACCGCGTCGGTGTAGAACTTCGGAAGCGCGTCGTTGACCGCCTCCTCCAGAACCGCACCGCGGCCGAACCGCTGGTCGATGACCCGGGCCGGGACCTTGCCCTTGCGGAAGCCCTTCACCGTGACCTGCTGGTTGATCTTCTTGTACGCCGCGTCGAGGCTGTCCTTGAGCTCCTCGAAGGGCACCTCGACAGTGAGCCGAACCCGAGTCGGGTTCAGGGTCTCCACGGCGCTCTTCACGGTTCGGTCTCCTTGTGGCTGACTTCTTGGGTTGCCGGGGCCAGAACGGCCCGGCGGATTTCGCCGCCCGGAGGACTGCAGACGATGAGACACACGGGCGTGCAGCTTGCATAGTAACGGCAGCGACTACACCGCCCAAAAGGCGATCACGTGAGTGACCGGATGGGCGATCACGCGAGTGATCGGGTGGCTGGTCGGGGTGGCGGGATTTGAACCCACGGCCTTCCGCTCCCAAAGCGGACGCGCTACCAAGCTGCGCCACACCCCGTCTGGTGCGACACGTAGGGTACATGCCGACAGGCGGTGTCGCGGCCGCATTTCCACAGGGTGCGTGCCGCGTCGCCTCCGACGGGAATGCGGTGTGCGACGCAGGGGGCCGACCCGCTACGATGCCTTCAGTGCCGCGCGGTCACCCGACCTGCGGCGCGTCGTGTGCGGGCGTAGCTCAATGGTAGAGCCCTAGTCTTCCAAACTAGCTACGCGGGTTCGATTCCCGTCGCCCGCTCTTCATGGCTCAGGGCCAGGTCAGAGGATCATTCCTCCGCCTGGCCCTGAGTGTTTCCGGGGCTGCGTTCGGTCCAGCGTGTCCCCCGCGTGCCCCTCCGGCTCCTGATCTTGCTTCCGCCTGGGCTTGCGGCCCTTGTCGACCAGGTCGCTCAGCGCGTCAGCGATCAGCCGGTCACGTGCGGCGCTCGCGTGCTGATAGATCAGCGCCGCCCTGGCCGTGCTGTGGCCCATGCGCGCCATCACGCGGGCGCGCGCCGCCTCTGCGGCGCGCGGCCTGCCTCCTGTCTGCGCCCCGGCCGGCCGCGCCCGGCGGCTGCGGACGACCGAGCCTGGGGGAAGGATGCGCCTGCACAGCCATCGCGTCGATCACTAATCTGACTGGTCCGTACCCGCAGCGCACCCAAGGGGGACTCGCATGATCGAGCTAGGCATCCTGTTCGGCCTGTTTCTGGTCACAGCTCTGGCTTTGATCTTCGTACTCCTGCGACGACAAAACGGTCGTACGGAAAACGCCGACGGACTCCTCATCGAGCAAGCACGGCGGATACAGGCACAGAACGATCGAGCGACCTACGGAACCGGGGCAGCGAACGGCCACTTGCCAACCGTGCGCGATCCCTACCGCCCCTAGTCGCAGACAGACCGTGGGGCGAGGCGCTCACTGCTCGCGTGAACGCCCAGCTGGGCCCTGCGCCGGAATCACTTTCCCGGGGGTGGGCCCGTTACGGTCCTTCCGATTCAGAGGTCCCGGACGTCCACGGTGTACACGGACCGGACGCCGTACGGGACGTACAGGGCGTCGCCGACGAGGAGGAGCGGTGCTCCCGAAGTGACGAGCGCGCTGTCGATCCGGCCGCCGTCGTCGCGGCCGGGCCGGGTGTCCTCGACCTTGCCGCTGCGCGCGTTCAGGGCTGCCAGGCGGCCGCTGGGCGAGGCGAAGTACACGTGAGTGGCGGAGGCGGTCGGCGGCCCCTGCCGCTCCAGGGTGGAGTTGGATTCCCACAGCGTCCGTCCGGTGCTCGGCGAGACGGCGCGGACGCCGCCGCTGCTGCGCGTGAAGTAGACGGTGCCGCGCACCAGGTACGCCCTCGACGCCTCGGGCCGGGGCTTCGCCAGTCGGCGCACGGTGAGCGCCTGCGAGGAGACGTCGATCAGGGTGAGGTCGCGGGCCGTGGGCCGGCCGTCCGCGAACACCAGGCGTCCCCCCTGCCGGCCGAGCATTTCCAGGCCGCCCTCGGCCTCGACGGTCCAGCGGGTCTTCCCGGTGGCCGTGTCGATCTCGAAGACGGTGCTCTCGGCGGCTTCCTCTTCCTCGTCGTTCATCACGGTCGTGCAGATCAGATAGGCACGGTCGGCCGCCGAGTCCAGCACGCAGTCGCCCCGGGTGTCCGGCTTCGGCTGCCGCCAGCGGACCTTGCCGGTCTCCGCGTCGAGCAGGGCGTACTGGTCGCCCTGTGATCCGTAGGCGGTGATGACACCCTCGGACACGGCCGTGGCGGCGCCCTGCGTGCTGTCGGGGACCGATGCCGTCTCACCGCTGCCGGTCGGGGTCCGCCAGAGTTCCTTGCCGGTGTCGGCGGCCAGGGCGTAGACCGTGTAGCTGGACCCGACGCCGCTCGTTCCTTCCGCGTCTTCCGCCCCGTAGGTGAAGACGCGGCTGTCGCCGGTGCCGATGAGCGCGCCCTCGTCGCCGAAGGCGCCGCCGGGTGTGGGGTCGACGGCCCGGCTCCAGGTGTTGCGGCCGTCGGTGAGACCGAAGCGGGTCGCCATGAGGTCGGAGCCGGCACACACCAGGGAGGTGTCGACGACGGAGCAGCCCTTGAGGGACGTGTCGGTCCCGCCCAGGCCGCCCTTGTCGCCTTCCGGGGACTTCACCGTGGCGACCCACGGCTTCCAGCCCTCGGGCAGGTCGGCCGCCTTGGCGGTGGACGAGGGTGGGCGGTCGTTGTCGCGGATCAGGGTGACGGTGGTGGTGACGATCGCGGCGAGCGCGACGGCCACCGCGGCCGTGACCAGCAGCAGTCCGTGCCTGCGGCGGCCGCGGGTGCGTTCCGCCCCGGGTGCCGGTGCCCCGGCCGGGTCAGGTGGCGGCTGGTGCTGTTGCGTCGGGATTCTGCCGGGCCGGGGGTGCCGCGACTCGTCCCGTTCGGCGTCCGCCTCCTCGGGCAGGCGGTGTGACGTTTCGTCCCGTTCGGAGCGGGCCGCGTCGGGCCATGCGGCGCCGGCCGGCTCGGTCGGCGGGGCGCCCGGCCACAGCCGTACGGGGCGCGGTGCACCGGTGCCGGGCACCAGGAGCGGGCCGGGGGTGCCGCCCTCACGGAGCAGCGTGAACAGTTCGTCCGCGGCGGGGCGGTCTTTCCGGTGCTTCTCCAGGCAGAGTCGGATGAAGGGGAGCAGTTCGTCGGGGACGCCGGTGAGGTCCGGCTCGCCCTCGACGACGCGCAGGGCCGTTTCGTACGGGCTCGGGCTGTCGAAGGGGCCGCGGCAGGTGGCGGCGTAGGTGAGGACCGAGCCGAGGGAGAACATGTCGGCGGCCGGGCCGACGTCCTGGGGGGCGGCGAACTGCTCCGGGGACATGAAGGGCGGGGTGCCCATGACGCGGCCGGTCTGGGTGAGGACGTCGGAGGCGGCGAACTCGGCGGCGCGGGAGATGCCGAAGTCGATGACGCGGGGGCCGTCCTCGGCGAGCATCACGTTGGCCGGTTTCAGGTCGCGGTGGACGACTCCGGCGCGGTGGATGTCGCGCAGCGCCTCGGCGAGGCCGGCGGCGAGGCCGCGCAGGCGGGGCAGCGGGAGAGGGCCGTGCTCGCGGACATGGGTGCCGAGGTCCGCGCCCGGTATGTAGAGGGTGGCCATCCAGGGGTGCGTGGCGTCGGCGTCCGCGTCCACGACGGGGGCCGTGAAGGCGCCACTGACCTGGCGGGCGGCGGCCACCTCGCGGCGGAAACGGGCGCGGAACTCGTCGTCGTCGGCGTACTGGCTGTGCACGACCTTGACAGCGAGGCGGCGGCCGGAGGCCGAGCGGGCCAGGTAGACGACACCCATGCCGCCGGAGCCGAGGCGGTCCTCGATGCGGTAGCCGCCCACCTCCGCCGGGTCAGAATCGCGCAGCGCCATCCCCGAACGTTCCCCCCGTCACGCACCGTCCTGTGGTCGGGGCGAGCGTAACCGCCCCTGCACCGGGCCCGCAGCGCGGGGCTCGGGAGGGGGCGCCGAAGCCCCGCTCAGAAGCTGATGGAGTTGATGGTCTCCGCTATCGAGTTGAGGAACCGCTGAATGTCGTCGGCCATGCCGGTCGAGGCGAGGAAGAAGCCGAAGAGGACCGCCACGATCGCCGGCCCCGCCTTGATGGATCCCCCTCTCAGCAACACCACAAGGATGATCGCCAACAGCAGCACCACAGACAGTGAAATGGCCACAACTGATCACACCCTCGGTCGGTCCGCTCTCCCGGCCCGGGGACGCGACCCTGCGCACCCCGCCAGAACCATCGTGCCACCAACGCGGCCGGGCTATGCGGCCGGTGACGCATCGACCACACCTGTGTCGCCCCGCCCGCGTGTGCCGCCGTGTGCGCGGGGGCTCGACTCCGAGGAGTCGCACGGCAATTCGAAGGGCCACCCGCACAGGGAATTCAGCCGTATCGTTTCCATCTCCACACAACGCGTTCGCAGCTAATTCGAATTGCTGCCACACGACCGTCAACAACCGTGCCGGAGAGGGACCGAAGAGGGTGGAAGCGGACATTCCACTGGAGTCGCCTGCTGGTCTTATGCGTTGCTTAGTCCGGAAGTATCACGACAAGCAGGGCCCAGGCGGTGCACACAATCCGGCATCGGACGATGTGTTGGCCATCACGTCGGCAGTGACGTCAACTACCCGTAATCCGGGGTACCCACAGCGAATAGCCAGGAATCACGTCCGGCGTTTTACGAATAGCTGCAGGGAACGCTAGGGTGCCTCAGATGTTCCACGCTGCCTCGTCCCCCGCACGCGCAGCGAGGTCCCGGATCGTCTCCCCGAGCTCCTGGTGGGAGGGTCTGTGACGAACTCGCTGCGACCGAACGGCGACCGCAGGGCGCCACTTCCCCCGGCACAATCGCCGGCCGACGGAGTGCCGAGCCCCCGCTCGCCGCAGAGCACGCAGAAGAAGCAGAACGGCAAGCAGCGCGACGCGTTCTTCGACAACGCCAAGTACCTCGCGATCGTGCTGGTGGCCATGGGCCACGCCTGGGAGCCGCTCAAGGGCGACAGCCGGACACTCGAGGCGGCGTACCAGGTCGTCTACGCGTTCCACATGCCGGCGTTCATCATCATCTCCGGCTACTTCTCCCGCAGTTTCGACATGCGGCCCGACCGGCTGAAGCGCCTGATCACCGGCGTCGCCGTGCCGTACATCATCTTCGAGACGGCCTATCCGCTCTTCAAGCGGGTCATCGACAACGACCCGCACCAGGAGATCAGCCTCCTCGACCCCTGGTACCTGACCTGGTTCCTGGTCGCGCTGTTCATCTGGCGCCTGACCACCCCCATCTGGAACCTGGTGCGCTGGCCGCTCCCGCTCGCGCTGGGTCTCGCCATGCTGGCGACCGTCACCCCGGAGATCGGTGACGACCTGGACCTGCAGCGCGTCCTGCAGTTCCTGCCGTTCTTCGTGCTGGGCCTGGTGATGAAGCCCGAGCACTTCCACATGGTGCGCCGCCGTTCGGTGCGGATCGCCTCGGTGCCCGTGTTCGCCGCCGCGCTGGCCTTCAGCTGGTGGGCGGTGCCGCGCATGAACACCGCGTGGTTCTACCACCGGGACGCCGCGCAGGAACTGGGCGCCCCGTGGTGGACCGGCCCGGTCATGGTCCTCGCGATGTTCGGCTGCTCCCTGGTACTGACGGCCTGCTTCTTCGCCTGGGTGCCGCGCCGCCACATGTGGTTCACCGCCCTCGGCGCCGGCACGCTCTACGGCTACCTGCTGCACGGCTTCCTGGTGAAGGCCGGCGACTACGAGGGCTGGTTCGAGGCGTCCTGGCTGCACCAGCCGGCCGGCGAGATCCTCGTGACCGTCCTCGCGGCCGCCGTCGTGACGGTGCTGTGCACCAAGCCGGTGCAGCGCGTCTTCCGGTTCGCGATGGAGCCGAAGATGGAATGGGCCTTCAAGAGGGACGCCGCCGAACTCGCCCGCGAACGCCAGAGCGCCGAGCGGCGCGAGCGGGAGCGGGAGAAGGTCAACGCCTGACCCTCACCGCGGAATTCATCCGACGAGACCGAGAAGTGCGCGCATCCGTGCGTACTTCTCGGTCAGTCGTGTGCGGGTCGCCTCGTCGAGGACCGCGAGACGGGCCGGGTCCGCGTTGTGCGCCAGGTCCGACTCCTTCACCAGCAGCGCGCCGGACGTGGCGAGGATCCGCGCTGCGTACGTCTCCGGCGGCTCCCCCGCCCGTTTGGTGACCGCGAGGACGATGTCCTTCGTACGGCTGCTCAGCGCGGCCTCGCGCAGCCACTGCGTGGAGAGGGCGTCGTCCTCGACGGCGTCGTGCAGCCACGCCGCCGCGATCTGCTCCTCGTCGCCGCCCCGCGCCCGTACGCCCTCCGCCACGGCCCGGAGGTGTTCGGCGTAGGGCCGTCCCGCCTTGTCGGTCTGGCCGCTGTGCGCGGCGCGGGCGGCGGCCTCGACCTGGGCCAGGGTCATACGGGATGTCTCGGTCACCGCTCCAGTGTCTCCCCGCGCGGCGCCACCCGGGCCGGCAGGCCCCTCATCGTCTGGACAGCGGCCGGGCGCCCCGGGCGGAGACCGTGGTCAGTACGTCCGAGGCCCGCGGGAGGAGCCTGCTCAGCGGGTCGCGGCAGCCGTCGGCCCCTCGCGGCAGATCAGCAGCAGGGCCCGGTCGTCGTTGACGTCCTTGGCCACGGCCTCGATGAGGTGCCAGGCCGCACCGTGGAAGCCGCCCGCCACATAGCGGTCGGCCTCGCCGGTGAGGCGGTCGATGCCCTCGACGATGTCGCGGTCGGCGGTCTCCACCAGGCCGTCCGTGAACAGCATCAGCACGTCCCCGGGGCGCAGTGAGCCCTTCACCGGGTCGAACTGGGCACCGTCGTACACCCCGAGGAGCGGGCCCTCGGCCGCCTTCTCCTCCCAGCGGCCGCTGCCGGCGCTGAGCTGGAGGCCCGGCGGGTGGCCCGCGGTGTAGAGCTCGTAGTCGCCGGAGTCCAGGTCGAGGACCAGGTGGATGGAGGTGGCGAAGCCCTCGTCCCAGTCCTGGCGTAGCAGGTAGCCGTTCGCGGCCGGAAGGAAGGCGTGCGGTGGCAGGGAACCGAGCAGACCGCCGAACGCACCGGACAGCAGCAGGGCACGGGAGCCCGCGTCCATGCCCTTGCCGGAGACGTCGGTGAGGACGACTTCGAGCGTACGGCCGCCGTTGGTGCGCGCCGCCACCACGAAGTCGCCCGAGAACGACTGGCCGCCCGCCGGGCGCAGCGCCATCTCCCGGTGCCAGCCGTCCGGCAGGTCGGGCAGCTTGCTCTGCACCCGGATGCGTTCGCGCAGGTCGAAGAGCATGGTGCCGCCGCGCCGCCAGGGCACACCGACCCGGCTGCGGAACTGCGCCAGGAGCAGCCCGAAGAAGCCGCAGGCCGCGACCACGAGCACGACGCCCGGGGTGACCCTCGACGGGCCCTCGGTGTACGGGCCGAGCCGCACCGACTCCACGATCAGTGCCGTGGCCGCCGCCGCGTACAGGCCGAGCAGACTCGCCGGGCGCAGCAGCAGCCCGCCCACGACGACGGGCAGCACCAGCGCGGCCGGTGAGAACCACACCGAGTTCGCCAGCGTCGCCGCCGCGATCAGGGGAACCATCAGGAGCAGACCGGCCAGGGCGATCCAGTCCGAGCCGTTGCCGCGGAAGTAGTCCACGGCCGCTCGGCGCACGCCGACGCGGACCCGGTGCCACTGCTTGTTCAACCGGGCCGTGAACGTCTCGGCTTCCGCGCGCCGCTCTCGTCCTGATGCCATTAGTTCGGGACCCTATCCATCGGACCAGCCGCTTGGCACGGGAGGTCCCACTTGTCCCCCGTCCGAGGGCCGACTTCACAGTGAACTTCACCCTGCGCCGCCGCGCCGCCACCCAGGAGAAATTCCCTCGCTCGTCCCGCATCGCCCTGGTAGGCATGGCTCATGGCAGCTGACGCGAACGGCCTCTCGCCCGACGTGCGGGTCCTCCGCCAGGACGATTGGGACAAGTGGTACGACACCCTGATCCGGGGCTTCGGAGGGGTGCCGGAGTCCGCCGAGGAGCGGGAGTTGTGGAACTCGCTGACCGAGTTCGACCGTTCACTCGGTGTCTGGGACGGGGACGAGTGCGTGGGGACGGCCGGGGCGTTCAGCTTCCGGCTGACCGTGCCCGGCGGCGCGTCCCTGCCGGTCGCGGGCGTCACGATGGTCAGCGTGGCCGCCACGCATCGCCGGCGCGGCCTGCTGACCTCCATGATGCGGCGGCAGCTGGACGATGTGCGCGCGTGGGGTGAGCCGCTGGCCGTGCTCACCGCGTCCGAGCCCGCGATCTACGGGCGGTTCGGATACGGCAACGCGACCGTCTCGTTGACCGCGGAGATCGACACGACCCGGGTACGGCTGTCGGTGCCGGACGGTACGGATGACGTACGGGTGCGGTACGCGGTGCCGGCCGATGTGCTCGACGTGTGCGAGGTGGTGTACGCCCGGCTGGTCCCGGCGCGGCCCGGGATGCTGGCCCGGCGGCCCGGCTGGGAGCGGCTCGGGGTGCTCGATCCGGCGAGCGAACGGGAGGGGGCGTCGCCCCTGCAGTGCGTGCTCGCCGAGCGGGACGGGGAGACGGTGGGGTACGCGCGGTACCGCGTCAAGCCCGAGTGGGAGCTGTCCGGGTCCAACGGCAAGGTGGTCGTCGAGGACCTGGCGGCGCTGGACCCCGCGGCGGACGCGGCGCTGTGGCGGTTCCTGTTCGGGATCGACCTGACGTCGAAGGTGACCATGCGGGGGCGTCCGGTGGACGACGCGTGGCAGTACCTGGTGTCCGACCCGCGCCGGTGCCAGCCGTGGTTGCGGGACTCGCTGTACGTGCGGCCGGTGCGGGTGGGGGCCGCGCTGGAGGCGCGGACGTATCAGAGGCCGGTGGATGTGGTGTTCGAGGTGGAGGACACGTTCTGCCCCTGGAACGCCGGGCGTTGGCGGCTGAGCGGGGATCCGAAGGGTGCGTCCTGCGAGCGTACGACGGATGCGGCTGATGTCGCCCTGTCGGTACGGGAGTTGGGCGCGGCGTACCTCGGGGGTGTCTCGCTGGCCGCGCTGGGGGCGGCCGGGCGCGTGCGGGAGATTCGGCCGGGGGCGCTGGCGGAGGCGTCGCTCGGGTTCGGGACGGGTGTGCCGCCCTGGTTGCCGCACGGGTTCTGATGCCCGGGCGGTCTCAGGGGCGTTGGCAGGCCGGGCACCAGAAGAGGTTGCGGGCGGCGAGGTCGGCGGTGCGGATCTCGCCACCGCAGATGTGGCAGGGCAGGTTGGCCCTGCGGTAGACGTACACCTCGCCGCCGTGGTCGTCCACGCGGGGTGGGCGGCCCATCGCCTCCGGGGTGTGCTCCGGGCGGACGGTGTCGATGCGGTTGTTGCGGACGCCCTCGTGCATGAGGTCGACGAGGTCGGTCCAGATCGCGTGCCACTCGGTGGGGGTGATGTCCTTGCCGGCGCGGTACGGGTCGATGCGGTGCCGGAAGAGGACCTCGGCGCGGTAGACGTTTCCGACGCCGGCGATGACCTTCTGGTCCATGAGGAGGGCGGCGATCGTCGTACGGCTGCGGGTGATGCGGCGGTACGCGGTGTCCGGGTCGGCGTCGTCGCGGAGGGGGTCCGGGCCCAGGCGGTCGTGTATTGCCTGCTTCTCCGGGGGTGTGATGAGGGCGCAGGTGGTGGGGCCTCGGAGGTCCACGTAGGTGGTCGCGTTCGCCAGGCGGAGGCGGACGGTGTCGGTGGGGGGAGGTTCGGGGGCCGGGCCGAAGGTGACCTTGCCGAAGAGGCCGAGGTGGATGTGGACCCAGTCGGTGTCGCGGAAGCCTAGGAAGAGGTGTTTGCCGTGGGCTTCCGTGTGGGTGAGTTCCGTGCCGGTGAGGAGGGTGGCGGCGGGGGTGAACTTGCCCTGGGGGCTGGTGGTGCGGGGTTTTGTGCCGAGGAAGGCGGCGGCGTAGTCCTGGGCGAGGCGGTGGATGGTGTGGCCTTCCGGCACGGGTTCTCCTTGTGATCGTTGCCCTTTTGCCCACCCGCCCGCCCGCCCGCCCGACACGGTTGGTCGAGAGACCGAGGTCGAAACGCCTCGGGGCTCCGCCCCGGACCCCCGAACCTTTCCCACCCACCCACCCGACACGGTTGGTCGAGAGGTCGACGTCGAAAGGCCTCGGGGCTCCGCCCCGGGCCCCGGCGGGACTTCGTCCCCTGCACCCCTCTCGGGGGCTCCGCCCCCATACCCCCGCGGGGCTCCGCCCCAGACCCCGACACAACTACGACCCTGCCCGGGGGCAAAGTTCCGGCCCTGCCCGGGGACCGAGTTCCGGCCCTGCCGGGGGCAGAGCTCCCGCATGCCTGAGGCCAGAGCTCCCGCCCTACCTTGGGCCAGAGCTACGGCCCTGCCGGGCTCCACGAACCCCCGCCCTACCCACGGGGCAGAGTCCCGGCCCTGCCCAGCTCCACGAACCCCCGCCCTACCCAGGGCCCAGAGTCCCGGCCCTGCCCAGCTCCACGAACCCCCGCCCTACCCAGGGCCCAGAGTCCCGGCCCTGCCCAGCTCCACGAACCCCCGCCCTACCCAGGGCCCAGAGTCCCGGCCCTGCCCAGCTCCACGAACCCGCCCTACCCAGGGCCCAGAGTCCCGGCCCTGCCCAGCTCCACGAACCCGCCCTACCCAGGGGGCAGAGCTCCGGCCCTACTAGGCTGCAGAGCTCCATCCCGCCCGGGGGCAGAGCTCCCCCTGCCCGAGGCGGAGCTCCCCCCGCCCGGGGCAGGGCTTGGGTGGCGAGGCCGTGGTCGAGGTCGTGGTGGCGCCTCGGCCGTGTGGGTCGGGTGTCAAGGGCGCCCCGCAGGGGTGGGTTACTGCTGGGGGTGGTGCGGGGGGATCGGGGGGAGGTCGCCGGTCGTTTCGTAGGCCGCGAGCATGTCGATTCGGCGGATGTGACGTTCGTCATCGGAGAACGGCGTGCCGAGGAAGGTCTCCACGAACTTCGTCGCCTCGTCCTGCGAGTGCATGCGCGCGCCCACCGCGACGACGTTCGCGTTGTTGTGCTGGCGGCCCAGGGACGCCGTCTCCTCGCTCCAGGCGAGGGCCGCGCGGACGCCCTTGACCTTGTTCGCGGCGATCTGCTCGCCGTTGCCCGAGCCGCCGATGACGACGCCGAGGGCGTCGGGGTCCGCGGCGGTGCGCTCCGCTGCGCGAAGGCAGAAGGGCGGGTAGTCGTCCTGGGCGTCGTAGATGTGCGGGCCGCAGTCGACGGGGTCGTGACCCGCCTCCTTCAGCCACTCGACGAGGTGGTTCTTGAGTTCGTAGCCCGCATGGTCCGAGCCGAGGTACACGCGCATGGGACGAGTGTGACACGGGTGTTTCGGGGAAGGCGCGCGGGGTGGCGCTCATGAAAACTCGAGGCAAATGTGAGCCGCATTACTGAACCTCAGGAAAACCTCAAGTAACAATCTGGATTCAAAGGTTCTCCTGATCGTTCACCTCCGATTCACTGGACCGGCTCGTGCACCGCTCGTGCGAGCCCCCCGTACACCGCCATGCCGCGACACACCCCGTTCGTACGGCTCGTGCGGTCCCGTACGGAAGTACAGCTCCCCGGCGCAAAGGAAATCCGTTCCATGACCTCGCAGCCGACTCTGAACAAGACCGGAAACGACCCCGGAGGGCCCGGAGAACCCGGAGCCGAGGGCTCCGGACTGCAGGCCGGGCTCAAGAACCGGCATCTTTCGATGATCGCCATCGGTGGTGTCATCGGCGCCGGACTCTTCGTGGGGTCCAGCTCCGGTATCGCCACCGCCGGGCCCGGCATCCTGCTGTCGTACGCCCTCGTCGGCACGCTCGTGGTGCTGGTGATGCGGATGCTCGGTGAGATGTCGGCCGCCAACCCGACCTCGGGTTCCTTCTCCGCCCATGCCGACCGGGCCCTCGGGCCCTGGGCCGGTTTCTCCATCGGCTGGCTGTACTGGTTCTTCTGGGTGGTCGTACTGGCGGTCGAGGCGACCGCCGGCGCCGTGATCCTGGAGGGCTGGATACCGGCCGTGCCGCAGTGGGGCTGGGCCCTGATCGTGATGCTGGTGCTGACCGCCACCAACCTGGTCTCCGTCGGCTCCTACGGCGAGTTCGAGTTCTGGTTCGCGGGCATCAAGGTCGTCGCCATCGCCGCGTTCATCGTCATCGGCGGGCTGGCGGTCTTCGGAGTGCTGCCCGGTGTGGACAGTGAGCAGGCCGGGCTGAGCAACCTCACCGCGCACGGCGGCTTCCTGCCCCACGGGGCCGGCGCCATCCTCACCGGTGTGCTGCTCGTCGTCTTCTCCTTCATGGGCAGCGAGATCGCCACCCTGGCCGCCGGTGAGTCCGAGAACCCGCGGCAGGCCGTCACCAAGGCCACCAACAGCATCATCTGGCGTGTCGCCGTCTTCTACCTCGGCTCGATCGCGGTCGTCGTGTGCCTCCTGCCGTGGGACAGCAAGTCCATCACCAAGGACGGCTCCTACGTCGCCGCGCTCGACTCCCTCGGCATCGCGCACGCCGGTCAGATCATGAACTTCATCGTGCTGACCTCGGTGCTGTCCTGTCTCAACTCCGGCCTCTACACCGCCTCCCGGATGGCCTTCTCCCTCGGCCGGCGCGGCGACGCGCCGAAGGCCTTCGCCCGCACGACCTCCAACGGCGTGCCGCGCACGGCGATCCTGGCCTCTGTCGCCTTCGGCTTCGTCGCGGTCTTCTTCAACTACAAGTTCCCGGACTCCGTCTTCCTCTTCCTGGTGAACTCCAGTGGCGCGGTCGCCCTGTTCGTGTGGCTGGTGATCTGCTTCAGCCAGCTGCGCATGCGGAAGATCATCAAGGCGGAGTCGCCCGAGAAGCTCGTGGTGAAGATGTGGCTGTACCCGTATCTGACGTGGGCGACTGCCGCGCTGATCGTGTTCATCCTCGGCTACATGCTCACCGACACCGAGCACGACGGGCGCCAGACCATCCTGCTGTCGCTGCTCGTCGCGGCGGTGGTGCTCGTCATCGCCTTCGTGAAGCAGAAGGTCCGTGGGGGCCGCCCTGCCGCCGGTGCCCCGCAGGAGCAGGCCGCGGAGCGGAACGAGGTCTCGGCCGGCTGATCCTGCGGCCGCTCACCGTTCGTCGTGAACGGGGGCCCGTGGCGCGTGCGGCCGTCCGGCCGCACGCGTCACGGGCCCCCGTTCCGTTTGCCTACAGCACCGTGAAACTGTCCTTGACCTTGTCGTAGGTGGCGAGTGCCTCCTGCTCGATCCCGTCCTCGTACCACGTGTTGACCTGGTACGACTTGCCGGTCACGTTGAAACCGAGCAGGCGGGCGTGCCAGTGGACGCCCCGCAGCGTGAACGTGTACTCCCAGACCACCGCCGGGTGACCGCGGAACGTCGTCTCCTCCAGGCGGATCTTGCGGTAGTCCTGGCCCTGGTGGGCGTTGCGCTCCGAGGTCTGCCACGTCTCCAGCAGGTCGCCGCGGGCCAGGGAGGACTTGCCGACCAGCTCCTGGGCGCCGTCCGGGGAGGTGTAGTGCACCTCCGCGCCCGTCTTCACATCCCGCCGCCAGCCGTCCGGCGTCGCCCAGGCGAACCCGCCGGCCTCCCGGTGTGTGCCGGGCGGCAGGGTCTGCGGCCTGGTGGTGCCCTCGACGGTGGGCGTGGGGGTGGGCTGCGAGGGGGTGGTGTCGTCGGTGGCGGCCGGCGCGGACGCCGAGGATCCGGCGCGGGGGGTGTCGTCGCCGCCCGGTGAGCCTGATGACGTCGCCAGCAGGATTCCCACGACCGTGCCGGCGGTGACCAAAGTGGCTGCGGCGGTGGTGAGCACCGTACGGCGGCGGCGGCCTGCGCCGGTACGGGGGCGGGGTGTGGCCGGGAGGGCCGGGCCGGGGAGTTCGCCCGGCGGCACCGGCGTGGGTGTGGGGTGGGGGCGGCGCTCGGTCTCCGCCTGTGCGCGGGTGAGGGAAACGGGGCCCTGGGCCTTCGCGGACGTTTTCGTGGGTGTGGTGTGTGTGAGGTGCGGGTCAGGGTGTGGCTCCGGGACGGGAGCGGGCCTGCGGGGGTCCCGGGGCGGCGGGAGGTGGGCGGGGGCTGGTGATTCCCGCGGGGGTGTGCGCAGAGGTGCCCGCGACTGCGGCTCCGGGGCCGGTCGTTGTCCCCCGAGGGTGGTTTCCAGAACGGGGGCGGCCGCCGGCTGCGGACCCGGTGTGGACTCGTCGTCCGGCACGCCCTCCGGTTCCGGCTCCCGCTCCGGGCTCGCGGGCGACGTGGACGCCTCCCGCGGCCCCACCGCGACCGTCGGTGTCGGAGCCGGGAACGCCACCGGTCGCAGCGCCGTTTCCAGAGCCTCCAGGTCCGGGCGGGCCGACGGTTCCTTCGCCAGCAGGGACGTCAGGGTGTCCCGCAACGGGCCCGACGTGGCGGGGAGTTCCGGCTCCTCGTACAGGACCGCGTGCAGGGTCGCCAGCGTGGTGTCGCGGGAGAACGGGGAGCGGCCGCCCAGGGCCGCGCAGAGGGTCGCGCCGAGGGACCAGACGTCGGACGGTGGGCCCTGGGGGCGGCCGGAGATGCGCTCGGGGGCCATGTAGTCGGGCGAGCCGACCAGCATGCCGACCATCGTGAGCGCTTTGGCGTCCTGGATCGCGGCGATGCCGAAGTCGGTGAGGACGACCCGCCGTCCCTGGCCGGAACCGTTGCCGTTGCCGCGTGCGGATCCGGCCATGCCGTCCGCGTGTTCCACTAGCACGTTTCCGGGCTTGATGTCGCGGTGCAGTACGCCGCGTTCGTGCACCTGCCGTAGCGCCGCGACCAGACCGAGTCCGAGGCGGGCCGTCTCGCCGGGGCTCAGTGGGCCCGTCTCCGCGAGGATCCGTTCGAGGGATCGGCCTGCCACCAACTCCATGACGATCCACAGGCGTTCGCCCTCGTCGACCACGTCGTAGACGCGTACGACATTGGGGTGGTCGATCCTGGCCGTGGCCCTGGCCTCGCGCAGGGTGCGTTCGCGGCGGGTCCTGCTGTCCTCCGCGTCGAGACCGTCGATCCGCATTTCCTTGACGGCGATCTGCCGGTCGAGTATTTCGTCGGCGGCTCGCCACACCCGCCCCATTCCCCCCTGGCCGATACTTTCGACCAACCGATAGCGTCCCGCCACCAATATCCCTGGAACACCGCCACTGTTCGCATTCCCCGGCAATCCGCTGCACCCCCTCCACGACGCCGCGACCGACTCCAGTGAAACACAACGGTCACACTTCGCGCCGCATCAGGATAGTGCGGTGAAATCTTGTGGTACCTCTTTCAGTGCTGCGAATTCAGGCGCAGCCCAGGGGGACGCAAGGGGGACGAACATGAGTTCTCGTCGTACGACAGCGGTCGCGGGATCGCTGGTCATGGCATCTTTCTCGGCGGTGATGATCCTTTCCGGGACGGCCGGCGCGGAGGACGAAGGGCCCGCGAGCGGCAAGGGGGGAAAGGCGGTTGACGAGGCGCCGGCAGGGGTGAGGCTCACGACGCTGCTGCCCGGGAAGATCTCGGTCGACAACGGTTCGGAAAAGACGGCGATTACCGCCACGGTGAAGAACGAGGGGAGCAAGGACAGCGGGAAGATCAGGCTGTTGGTGGTCGGTTTCGACGGGCTTGTCGTCAAGGGCGTCGAGGGATGCTCGGCGATACCCGAGAACGGACTTCCGGAGGGTTCGAACAGCGGATTCGCATGCCCGATCGACAATCTCGCGGCCGGTAAGTCGAAGTCGTACGCCGTGGACGCGACGTTCGACCTCGGCAAGACCGGGAAGATCTGTCTGCCCGTGCAGACGGACGACGGGAAGAAGACCTTCTGGCAGCAGGGCCCGGTGCCGTTCGGCACGAGCAATCCGTCGCCGGACGCCCCGGCCACGCCGCTGCTGCTCGGCACCGACAACGAGCCGGCGGGTCCGGGCGGCAAGAAGCTGCCGAAGACCGGTCCGGCCCGTGATCTGCTGCCGCTGGGCGCGGCCGGTGCGTCGCTGCTCGTGGCGGGCGTGGCCGGAATGCGGTGGTCGCAGCGACGGCGGCCGGTGACTCAGGAGGGCTGAATCGGCCCCCCGTCGCGCCGCGCGGACGCGGAGAGGCCCGCCGGGGACATCGTGCCCCGGCGGGCCTCTCGGCAATACCCGCGGTTTCAGTGCTTGTTCGCGAACTTCCAGGCCGTCGGCAGGGCGCCCATCGCCAGCGCCGCCTTCAGCGCGTCGCCGATGAGGAAGGGCGTGAGGCCGGCCGCGATCGCGGCGGTGGCGGACATGCCGGTGGCGAGGGCCAGGTAGGGCACGCCGATGGCGTAGATGATCGCCTCGCCCACCAGCATCGTGCCGGCCATGCGCAGCATCGAGCGGTCGGCGCCGCGGCGGGCCAGGGCGCCGACGACGGTGGAGGCGAGGATCATGCCGAGGATGTAGCCGAAGGAGGGGGCGACACCGGAGGAGGCGCCGGCGAACCACGGCACCCCGGCGATGCCCGCGAGGGCGTACAGCGCGAGCGCGAGGAAGCCGCGGCCGGCGCCGAGGGACGTGCCGACGAGCAGCGCGGCGAAGGTCTGGCCGGTCACCGGCACCGGGGAGCCCGGCACGGGCACGGAGATCTGGGCGGCGAGGCCGGTGAGCGCGGCGCCGCCGAGCACGAGGGCCGCGTCCCGGACTCGGGAGGCGGGGAGCAGGTCGGCGAGGACCTGTCCGGCGCGGGCGGGTGTGGCGGCAGCGGTGCTCATGGGGACTCCGCGAAGGTGAGGGCCGGTGGGACACCGCGACGCTATCCCAGCGCCCTGGTCCCGATCACCGTCAGCCGTCCACAAAGGCGTGGACCGGCCGTTGGTCGGCTTCGAACAAAGAGCGCGGGTGACGGCGAGTACGGCGTGATGCCGGTCACGGTGATGGGGTGCCATATGACACGGGAGGGCGAAACCGGTCGCCTGTAGGTTTCCCCCAAAGGCGCCGAGTCCGCCGTCTCGCCTGTCGCCGCAGACGCCGGCCCGGACCGACCCGCCGCCCGGGCGGCCGACGGGCCGGCGGCGCTGCTCGCCGCGGCTCCCGGCAGCGGGGCGCTGGGGGTCGGGTCGCGGCGGGCGGATTGGTGGACCGGGACTCGGGCACAGTCGTGGAGCTCCGCTGCTGGGCCGGCAAGGAGAGCTACGTCATCGAGGGCGACATCTCGCACTACACGCTGGTCGCCGCCCGGCCACGCAGAGCGACGTGACCGTCCGAATGGTGGGATGCCTCTCCGTGCCGGCGGAGGGGCATCCGAGACTGGCGGCGTTTTTGCCCTCGTACGCCTCTCACGCATAGGACGAGCCGCGCCCATGCCCAGCAGCACCACCGCGGGGACGCCGCCCAGCACGGACGACGCCTCCCTCTCCCATGGCCTGAAGCAGCGCCACCTGTCGATGATCGCCCTCGGCGGGGTGATCGGAGCCGGTCTGTTCGTCGGCTCCGGTGCCGGTATCGCCGCGGCCGGTCCGTCGATCGTGGTCGCCTACGCCCTCTCCGGTGTCCTCGTGATGCTGGTGATGCGGATGCTCGGCGAGATGTCGGCCGCGTATCCGTCGTCGGGGTCGTTCTCGGCGCACGCGGAGCGGGCGATCGGCCCCTGGGCCGGGTTCACCGCCGGCTGGTCCTTCTGGGTGCTGCTCTGCACGGCCGTGGGCCTGGAGGGCATCGGCGCCGCGAAGATCGTCAGCGGCTGGCTGCCGGGCACGCCGGAGTGGGCGTGGGTGGCGCTGTTCATGGTCGTCTTCTGCGGCACCAACCTCGCGGCCGTGAAGAACTTCGGCGAGTTCGAGTTCTGGTTCGCGGCACTGAAGGTCGGTGCGATCACCCTGTTCCTGGTGCTCGGTGTCCTGGCCATCCTCGGCATCCTGCCCGGCACGGACTCCCCGGGCGCGAGCCACCTCACCGACTTCCTGCCGAACGGCGGTGAGGGCCTGGTCATCGGCCTGCTCGCGTCGGTCTTCGCCTACGGTGGCCTGGAGACGGTCACCATCGCGGCGGCCGAGTCGGAGAACCCCGTCAAGGGCGTCGCGAGCGCGGTCCGCACGGCGATGTGGCGCATCGCGCTGTTCTACATCGGCTCGATGGCCGTCATCGTCACCCTGGTGCCATGGGACTCCGAGGCGGTCGTCGAGAAGGGCCCGTACGTCGCCGCCCTCGACGAGCTCGGCATCCCGGGTGCCGGCCAGCTGATGAACGTGGTCGTGCTGGTCGCCCTGCTGTCGGCGATGAACGCCAACATCTACGGTGCCTCCCGCATCGCCTACTCGCTGGTGGAGCGCGGCCAGGGCCCGAAGGGGCTGGGCCGGGTCTCGGGCGGGGTGCCGCGGATCGCCGTGCTGGCGTCCTCGGTCTTCGGGTTCCTGTGCGTGCTGCTGAGCTACTGGCGGCCGGACGACGTCTTCCCCTGGCTGCTGAACATGATCGGCGCGGTGATCCTGGCCGTCTGGATCTTCATCGCCGTCTCACAGCTGCGCCTGCGCCGCCGCCTAGAGCGCGAGTCCCCCGAGAAGCTGGCCGTGCGCATGTGGGCGTTCCCGTTGCTGACCTGGGTCGCCCTGGCCGGCATGGCCGCGGTCTTCGTCCTGATGGCCCGCGAGCCGGACACGCGGGTGCAGCTGTACTCGACGGGCGGGATGGTTCTTGTTCTGGCGGCCGTCGGGTACGGGTGGCAGAGGGCCCGGGCCAAGCAGTAGGGAACGTCCCGTCGAAGGCCCCCGCGACACACGCGGGGGCCTTTTGCGTGCCTGGGCCACCCGCCGGCACCTCTTGCTGCTAGCGTGCAGTTGCAAGCCTATTGCAATAAGAAGTCCGGAGGGGATCCCGCCCATGCCCGTCTACACGTTGCCTGAACTTCCCTACGACTACTCCGCGCTCGCCCCCGTGATCAGCCCCGAGATCATCGAGCTGCACCACGACAAGCACCACGCGGCCTATGTGAAAGGCGCCAACGACACGCTGGAGCAGCTTGCCGAGGCGCGGGACAAGGAGACGTGGGGGTCGGTCAACGGGCTGGAGAAGAACCTGGCCTTCCATCTCTCCGGGCACATCCTGCACAGCATCTACTGGCAGAACATGACCGGCCCGAAGGACGGCGGTGGCGAGCCGCTGGCGCAGGACGGTGTGGGTGAGCTCGCGGACGCGATCACCGAGTCCTTCGGTTCCTTCGCGCACTTCAAGGCGCAGCTGACCAAGGCCTCCGCGACCACGCAGGGTTCCGGCTGGGGTGTGCTCGCCTACGAGCCGCTGAGCGGGCGGCTGATCGTGGAGCAGGTCTACGACCACCAGGGCAACGTCGGCCAGGGCGCCACCCCGATCCTCGTCTTCGACGCCTGGGAGCACGCCTTCTACCTTCAGTACCGCAACCAGAAGGTCGACTTCATCGAGGCGATGTGGCAGGTCGTCAACTGGCAGGACGTGGCCCGGCGTTACGAGGCCGCCAGGTCCCGGGCCGATGTGCTGCTGCTGGCGCCCTGACAGCGGCCCGCAGCTGAGTCGTCCTGCCTCGTGATCGTCTTCTCACCCTTCACGAACGGCAGGCGGAAAGAGGGAAGCCCCCGCGAGGACCTGACTCGCGGGGGTTTCCGGTGTGCGCGCTACGGCTTGCGGCCCAGGCCGCCGTGCTGGCCGATCGACTCGGCCGGCGCGCCCGGCCCGGGGTGCCACAGCGGCACCGAGACCACGCCCGGTTCCACCAGCTCCAGGCCCTCGAAGAACGCCTCGATCTGCTCGACCGGCCGCAGGAAGTAGGGGACCGCGCCGGTCTCGTTGTAGGCGTCCTGGGCCTGCTCGTAGGCCGCATCCGTGCCGCGGGAGCCCTCGTTGAGGCAGAGGTAGCTGCCCGGGGGGAGACCGGCCAGGAGGCGGCGGACCAGGTCGCGGGCCTGCTCGTAGTCTGCCACGTGGCCGAGGATGCCGCTGAGGATCAGAGCCGTGGGGCGGGTGAGGTCCAGGGTCTTGCCGGCGGCCGCGAGGATCTCCTCGGGCTCGTGGAGGCTGATGGGCTCGTAGGCCGTCGCGCCCTCGGGGGTGGAGGTGAGCAGGGCGCGGGCGTGCGCGAGGACCAGCGGGTCGTTGTCGACGTAGACGATCCGCGCCTCGGGGGCGAGCCGCTGGGCGACCTCGTGGGTGTTGTCGACGGTCGGCAGGCCGGTGCCGACGTCGAGGAACTGCCGTACGCCGGCCTCCTGGACGAGGTACCGGATGCCGCGGCCGAGGAAGGCGCGGCTGCCGCGGGCGATGGTGACGATGCCGGGGAAGACGGCGGTGTACGCGTCACCGGCCGCCTCGTCCACCGGGTAGTTGTCCTTGCCGCCCAGCCAGTAGTTCCAGATCCGGGCCGAATGCGGCACCGACGTGTCGATCTGCGTCATGTGCTCATAGTGCTACGGCACATCGGTCTCGCACGGCACATTGAGTGAGAGGAGTGCGGCGGAACCGTCGGGGTTCATGCGCAGTTCGCTGATCGCCGCGTTACGGAGCCGTGGGAGCACTCTGCGGTACTCGCCGACCGGGATCGACAGCAGTGTGCACAGCACCAGCCGCAGCAGGGTGTTGTGGGCGACGACCAGGACGCGTTCGCCGGGGTGGGCGGCGGCGATCTCCCGCAGGGCGCGCACCCCGCGGGCCGCTGCGGCCAGCGGGTCCTCCGCGCCGGGGAAGGAGTGCTCCACCGGGTCGGAGCGGTAGGCCGCGGCCCACTCCGGGTCCTCGGCCTCGAACTCGGCGAGGGTGCGGCCCTCGAGTACGCCGAAGTCGCATTCCCGCAGGTGGGGTTCGCTCTGGGAGGTGAGGCCGAGGGCCCGGCAGGCGGGCTCGGCGGTGGCGACGGCGCGGGACAGCGGGGACGTCCAGATCGCGTCGACAGGATGGGCGGCGGCCCACCGGCCGAGGGCCTCGGCCTGGGTGCGGCCGGTGTCGGTGAGGTCGATGTCGCTGATGCCGGCGTAGCGGTTCTCGGCGTGCCAGACGGTCTGTCCGTGACGGACCAGCAGGAGGGTCGTACTCATGATGCGGAAGTATCCCGGCTCAGACGGCTGTGTGCGTGCGCGGCGACCGGGCCGGGCAGCCAGCCGCGGTCACGCAGGGCGTCGACCAGACGCGCGTACGGCTCGGCGAAGGTCGCCGTGCGGCCGGGGCGGGGCTCGACGACGGTCCGCACGCGCACCATGCGTGCGGCGACGTCCGCGAGCGCGCCGGCCCCCGACGTCCCGTACGCGGCCAGCGCCGCCATGCCCAGGGCCGGTTCGGTCTGCTCGGGGACGCGGGCCGGGCGGCCCAGGATGTCGGCGCGCAGCTGGTTCCAGTACGGGCTGCGGGCACCGCCCCCGGTGAAGGTGAGCGGCCCGTCGAGGGGCGCGCCGAGGTGGTGCAGGTAGTCCAGGCACAGGCGTTCGGCGAAGCCGACGCCCTGGAGGAGCGCGGCCCACAGGTCGGCGTCGTCCGCGGGCTCGCCCAGGACGAACGGGGTCGCCTCGGGCGCCCGGAACGGGAACCGCTCCCCCGTTGAGACGAGGGGGTAGGCGAGCGCGCCGGACGGCTCGAACGCCCTGGCCCGTTCGTCCATCGCCGCGGGGTCGGCGTCGGGGACGTGCGCGGCGAGTGCCCCGGCCCCGACGCTCGACGCCCCGCCGGGCAGCCACGTCCCGTCGGGGGCGCGGTGGTTGTAGACCACGCCGGTGGGGTCGCGGACCGGGTCGCGGGCGGCGCCTTTCAGCACGAGCGTGGTGCCGAGCACGGAGTTCCAGGAGCCGGGCCGCAGCGCGCCCGACGCGATCTGGGCCGCGCAGCCGTCGGTCATCCCGGCGAGCACCGGAGTGCCGGCGGGGATGCCGGTGGCGTCGGCGGCGGCCGGGCAGACCTCACCGAGGCGCGTCCCCGGGCGGACGACAGTCGGGAACAGGTCGTCGGGCAGGCGCAATTCGGCCAGGGCGGCCTCCGGCCAGCGGTCGCCTTCGAGGTCGTAGCCCGTCTTCAGGGCATGGCTGGAATCGGCCGGGGGAGGCTGGCCCGTGAGCCGGCAGACCATCAGGTCGGGCTGGTGCGTCAGGCGCAGCGCGGTGCCGCCGTACTCCCCCACCAGCCACATGGCCTTCGGCAGCGCCCAGGTGTCCTGGACCGCCAGCCCCGCCTCCCGGGCCCGCGCGGCCTGCGCCTTCGCCCGCCCGTCGTCGTACATCAGCGCGGGGCTCACGGGCCGGCCCGAGCCGTCCGTCAGCAGCACGGTGCCCGATGTGCCGCACATCGCGAGTCCGCCGACCGGCAGGCCCGGGGGCGCGGAGCCGAGGGCCGCGCGGGACGCCGTGCACAGCGCCGCCCACCAGCGCGGGGGACTCTGCTCGTGCCGCGCCCCGTCCCGCCGCCCGGTCAGCGGGGCCGAGCCGCTGCCGAGGACGGTGCCGTCGGCGGTGACGAGCAGCACGCGGACGCTCTGCGTGCCCAGGTCGATCCCCAGCCAGCCCGCATCCTCGTCCACCATCCGGAACCTCCCACGCCGTCGCAGCCGGATCTGTGAACTTCTCACTGTGCCCCGATATTTTCCCGTGCGCGAGGGATTGACGCCTAACTTCAGCCGTTCCACCCTCTGTTAACGAGTCGACTCGACGTGTTAGCCAGGCTCCCCGCGGAGGTACGGATGAACACGCACGTGCACGACCGCCGGCGCTTCCTCGCCCTCGCCGCCGCTGCGGCCGCCGCCCCGCTGCTCACTGCCTGCGGTGCCGGTTTCGGCGGGAACGACGACAAGAGCGACGGTTCCGCGGCGGACGACGTCACCGGTTCCTTCGACTGGAAGCGGGAGAAGGGCACCACCGTCAAGGCGCTGCTCAACAAGCACCCGTACACGGACGCGCTCATCGCCGACCTGAAGTCCTTCACCGAGCGGACCGGCATCGAGGTCGAGTACGACGTCTTCCCCGAGGACAACTACTTCGACAAGCTCACCGTGGACCTGTCCAGCGGGCGTGCCTCCTACGACGTCTTCATGCTCGGCGCGTACATGGTGTGGCAGTACGGGCCGCCGGGCTGGCTGGAGGACCTCGGCCCCTGGATGCGCAACTCCTCGGCCACGGGTGCCGAATGGGACCAGGCGGACTTCTTCCCCAACCTGCTCCAGGCCGACCAGTGGTCGCTGAAGGCGGGCGCGCCGCTCGGGCAGGGCGGGCAGTACGCGCTGCCCTGGGGCTGGGAGACCAACGTCGTCGCCTACAACACCGAGGTGTTCGGCAGGCTCGGCCTGAAACCGGCCGAGTCCTTCGACGAACTGACCGAGCTCGCCGGGACCATCAAGCGCAAGGCGCCGGGCGCGGGCTTCGACGGCATGTACGGGATCGCCGTGCGCGGTTCCCGGAGCTGGGCCACCATCCACCCGGGCTTCATGACGATGTACGCCCGCAACGGGCTGAAGGACTTCACGGTCGACGGCGGGAAGCTCACCCCGGCCATGAACAGCCCCGAGGCCGTGGCCTTCACGGAGGAATGGGCCCGGATGGTCAAGCGGGGCGGGCCGCCGTCGTGGACGTCGTACACCTGGTACCAGTGCTCCAGCGACCTGGGCGCGAAGAAGGCCGGGATGCTGTTCGACGCCGACACGGCCGCCTACTTCCAGGCGGTGAAGGGCGCGAGCCCCGCCTCCGGGAAGATCGCCTTCCACCCGGGGCCGGAGGGGCCGGACGGGTCGCTCGCCACCAACATGTGGATCTGGTCGCTCGGCATGAACGCCAAGAGCAAGAAGAAGAGCGCCAGTTGGCTGTTCCTCCAGTGGGCCACCGGCAAGGAGCACCTGCGCAAGAGCGCCATCACGCACAACCACATCGACCCGGTGCGCAAGTCGGTCGCCGAGGACGCCGCGTACAAGGACAAGATGAGGCATCTGCCGGGCTTCCTGGAGACCTTCGAGACGGTCGTCGACCAGACGAAGATCCAGTTCACCCCGCAGGCGCAGTTCTTCGACGCGACGACCAGCTGGGCGGCGGCCCTCCAGGAGATCTACGGCGGCGAGGGCGCGAAGTCGGTCCTGGACGGGCTGGCGGACGACCTCGCCGGCAAGGTGGGCTAGCCGATGGGGTGGCGGCTCACCCTGCGCCCGTACGTCCTGATCGTCCCGGCCCTGCTGCTGACCTGCGGGATCCTGTACCCCTTCGGGCTCGGGCTGTACTACACGCTGTTCGACTTCTCGGCGAGCAAACCGCAGCCGGACATGGTGGGGTTCGAGAACTACAGAGCCGTCTTCACACAGAAGGCGTTCTGGAACTCGGCGTGGGTGACGGTGCTGTACGCGGTCGGGGCGGCCCTCACCGAGAGCGTGCTCGGTGTGGCCGTCGCCTTGCTGCTGCACCGCGCGACCCTGATCGGCCGGATCCTGGAGAAGATCCTGATCCTTCCGTTGATGATCGCCCCGGTGATCGCGGCGATCATCTGGAAGCTGATGCTCCAGCCATCGGTGGGGGTCGTGAACTACCTGCTCAGGCCCTTCGGTCTGGGCGGGGTGCAGTGGACCGACACTCCGACGGGCGCCCTGCTGTCGTCGATCGCCGTGGACGTGTGGGTGTACACCCCGTTCGTGGCGATCCTCGCCCTGGCCGGTCTGCGGTCGCTGCCCACCTCCCCGTTTGAGGCGGCGGCCGTGGACGGCGCGGGGTGGTGGTACACCTTCCGCCGGCTGACCCTGCCGATGCTGTGGCCCTACGTCCTGGTCGCGGTGATCTTCCGGTTCATGGACTCGCTGAAGGTGTTCGACATCATCTACGCCCTGACGGAAGGCGGGCCGGGTGACTCGACCGTCGTCCTCCAGATCCGGGCGTACCTGGAAGCCATCCGCTTCCAGCGCTACTCCTTCGGCATCTCCTACACGATCGTGCTGTGGGCGGTGGTGTACCTGGCCGCGATGGTGCTGGTGAAGCACCTGGGGAAGATCCAGCGGAAGGCCGCGGAGGTGACCACATGAGGAAACGCCTGGTGGGGTGGTTGTGCGACGCCGCCCTCGTCCTCTACTTCGTCTTCGCGCTGTTCCCGATCGCCTGGATGGTGATCCTGTCGCTGAAGCCGACCGACCAGCTCTTCTCCACCTACTTCTCCTTCTCCCCCACCCTCGACGGCTACCGGACGGTCCTCGGCGACAGCGAGGGCATCCCGTTCGTGCGGTTCTTCGTCAACAGCCTGGTGGTGTCGGTGGGGGCGGTCGTGCTGTCGCTGGTGGTGGGGCTGCCGGCGGCGTACGCCTCGGCGCGGTGGCGGTTCAAGGGCTCGGAGAACCTGATGTTCACGCTGCTGTCGTTCCGCTTCGCACCCGAACTGACCGTCATCATCCCGCTGTTCGTGCTGTACCAGAAGCTCGGTCTGTTCGACACGTACGTCGGCATGGTCTGGGTGCTGCAACTGGTGACGCTGCCGTTGATCGTGTGGATCATGCGGTCCTACTTCGCCGATCTGACACCGGAGCTGGAGCAGGCCGCCCTGCTCGACGGCTACACCCGCAAGCAGGCGTTCTTCAAGGTCGCCCTGCCGCTGGTCAAGCCGGGCATCGCGGCCGTGTCGCTGCTGGCGTTCATCTTCGCCTGGAACAACTTCGTCTTCCCGCTGATCCTCACCTCCAACGAGGCCCAGACCGTGACCGTGGGCGCGCTGTCGTTCCTCGGCGGGGACCGGCCGAAGTACAACCTGACGGCCGCCGCCGCGCTGGTGTCCGTCGTACCGCCGCTGCTGCTGGCGCTGACGATCCAGCGCTACCTGGTGCGGGGCCTGTCGTTCGGGGCGGTGAAGTCGTGATCCGGCTGAGCGGGATACGCAAGGCGTACGGCAGGACCGTCGCGCTCGACGGGCTCGAACTGGAGGTGGAAGAGGGTGAGTTCTTCTGCCTGCTCGGGCCGTCCGGCGCGGGCAAGACCACCACCCTGAAGACCGTCGCCGGGCTCGAACCGCCCGACACCGGCACGGTCGCGCTCGACGGCAAGGACATGCGGGGTGTCGAACCCTACGACCGGGGCGTGGCGATGTGCTTCGAGAGCTACGCCCTCTACCCGCACCGCTCTGCCTACGACAACCTGGCCTCGCCGCTGCGCTCGCCCCGGCACCGGCTGCCCGCCGCCGAGGCCCGGCAGCGGATCGGCGCGGTCGCCGAACTGCTCGGCATCTCCGGGCTGCTGGACCGGCCGGTCGGGCAGCTGTCCAACGGCCAGCGGCAGCGCGTCGCCCTCGGACGGGTCCTGGTCCGCCCGGCCCGGGCCTTCCTTCTCGACGAGCCGCTCTCCCACCTCGACGCCAAACTCCGCCAGCAGATGCGGGCCGAGCTGAAGGCCATCGGGGCCGTGCAGCACACCACCACCCTCTATGTCACCCACGACTCGGTCGAGGCGCTGGCGCTCGGCGACCGGATCGGGGTCATCCGGGAGGGCCGGATCACGCAGACGGGCACCCGGGAGGAGATCTGGTACCAGCCGTACGACACGGAGGTCGCGCGGGCCTTCGGGCGGCCCCGGATCAACCTGCTGCCGGGGGTGGTGACGGAGAGCGGGGTGCGCTCGGACGGCGGTGTGGACCTGCCGGTGCGGGCGCAGGCCGCGCCGGGCACGGACGTCCTCGTCGGTCTGCGCCCCCGGGACATCGCCCTGCAGGGCGAGGGCCACGAGCTGACGGGGACCGTGTACGTCACCGAGGTGCTCGGCCGGTCCGTCGAGGTCACCGTCCGGCTCGGGACCGGGGAGCAGCGGGTGTCGCTGGTGGTCCCCCGGGCGGACGCGGCGCGCCTTCGTCCGGACGATCCGGTACGGCTCGTGGTCCGGCCTGAGAACCTGCTGCTGTTCGAGGCCGACCGGCCGGAGCGACCGGGACGACGGATAGAGACACAGCCATGAGCAGCAACAGCAGTGCTGGACAGCAGGGGCCGGCGGCGCGGCAGGCCGCGATGGCCGAGCTTGTGCTGGCCGACGGTACGGCGACGGCGGCGGAACTCGCCGAGCGGTTCGGGGTGAGCCTGATGACCATCCACCGGGACCTGGACGAGCTCGAACGGCAGGGCATCGTACGGAAGTTCCGGGGCGGGGTGACCGCGCAGCCGTCGGGGGTCTTCGAGTCGAACGTGCAGTACCGGCTGAAGACCATGCGGGCTCAGAAGGCCGCCGTCGCCGAGCACGCGCTGCGGATGGTGGAGCCCGGGATGGCGATCCTGCTGGACGACTCCACGTCCACGCTGGAGATAGCCAGGCGGCTGCGCACGGCCGAGGTGACGCCCCTGACGGTCGTCACCAACTTCCTGGAGGCGATCAACCTCCTCTCCGACCAGCGGGGCATCCACCTGATGGCGCTCGGCGGCGACTACGACCCGCTGCACTCCTCGTTCCTCGGGGTGTCGTGCGTGGAGGCGGTCGAGCAGCTCCGGGTGGACGTGTGCTTCGCGTCGACGTCGGCCGTGCACGGGGGTTACGCCTACCACCAGGAGCAGCACATCGTGTCCGTGAAGCGGGCGATGCTCGACGCGGCGGCACGGAACGTCCTGTTGATCGACCACACCAAGCTCGGCCGGGTCGCCCTGCACCGGGTCGTCCCGCTGGCCCGTTTCGACACGCTCCTCGTGGACGACGGGGCGTCGCCGGAGGCACTGCGGGATCTGGACGAGCACAAGGTCCGTTACGAGGTTTGCGCGACGAAGGGCGGCCATGGCGAGCGGAACGGGACTGGAGCTACGTGAACTGCGTAAGACCTATCGGTCGCGGGGGCGGCCTCCGGTGGACGCCGTACGCGGCATCGACCTGAGCCTCGGTTCCGGGGAGCTGCTCGGGCTCCTCGGCCCCTCCGGCTGCGGCAAGTCGACCACGCTGCGCATGATCGCCGGGCTGGAGGCGGTGACCGGCGGGGACATCCTGGTCGGCGGGGCGTCGGTCGTCGAACGGCCCGCCCAGCGGCGGAACATCGGGGTGGCGTTCGAGAACTACGCGCTGTATCCGCCGCTGTCGGTCGCGGAGAACCTGGCGTTCGGGCTGAAGGCCCGCAGGAGGGCGGCCCGGGGCGATGTCGAGCGCAAGGTGAAGGAGATCGCTGAGCGGGTCGGCCTGACCGACCTCCTGGACGCCCGCCCGGCGGGTCTCTCCAGCGGCCAGAAGCAGCGGGTCTCCCTGGCCCGGGCCCTGATCCGGGAGCCCGACGTGCTGCTCCTCGACGAGCCCCTCTCCCACCTGGACGCGGCCCAGCGCGACACGACCCGCCGTGAACTCAAGCGCATCCAGAAGGACCTGGGCCACACCACCATCCTGGTCACCCACGACCAGGAGGAGGCCCTCTCCCTCGCCGACCGGATCGCCGTGATGAAGGACGGCGTCATCCAGCAGCTCGGCACCCCCTACGAGATCTACGACCACCCGGCCAACGTCTTCGTCGCGGACTTCGTCGGCGAGCCCGCGATCACCCTGTTGCCCGGCATCTCCGGCGGCGACGGTCACGCCCGGCTTTCCGACACGGTGCGCGTCGCGCTGCCCGTACCGGTGGAGCGGGGTCGTGAGGTGGTGGTCGGGATCCGCCCCGAGGACGTCCGGCTCACCGCCGAAGGCGGCCTGTCCGCCCGGGTCGTCGCCCATGAACCGCTCCTTGAGTCGGGCCTGGCGACCCTCGCGCTGGACGGGGTCGAACGGCATCTGGTCGTCCTCACCGACCCCGAGGTGCGGCTCGCCCACGACGAGCGGGTCCGGGTCGCCGCCGACCCCGGGCACACCCGTGTCTTCGACGCCGAGACAGGAGAATCCCTGCGATGACCTCCGGAAACAGTGTGCGGGTGGTGGCCGCCGGCGACCACTTCGTCCTGCCCTCGCTGATCACGCGGGCGGTGCGGCACGAGGTGGAGCGGGCGGACGTCGAGGAACTGCGACTCGGCTGGCCGCTGGAGCCGTTCGGGCCGGTCGCCGAGGTGCAGGAGGCCAGTGACGCCGAGGACCGGATGATCGAGGCGCTGGCCGGGGCGGAGGTCCTCGTCACGCAGATGGGGCCGGTGACGGAGAGGGTCCTCGCCGCCTGCCCGGATCTGAAGCTGGTCGTGGTCTGCCGGGGCGGGCCGGTCAACGTCAACCTCGACGCGGCGAAGAACCGTGACGTGCGGGTGTGCTTCGCGCCGGGCCGCAACGCCGCCGCCACGGCCGAGTTCACCGTCGGCCTGATGCTGTCGGCCCTGCGCCGCATCCCCCAGGCGCACGCCCCGCTCGCCGGGCAGGGCAGCTGGGAGGGGGCGACGTACTACACGTACGAGCAGAGCGGACTGGAGCTGGAGGACCTGCCCGTCGGGCTGGTCGGGTACGGGGCCGTCGGCAGCCGGGTCGCGCGCGTGCTGTGCGCGTTCGGGGCGCGGGTGATGGTCTACGACCCGTATGTGCACGGCGAGATCCACGGCCTGCGCGTGACCTCGCTCGACGATCTCCTGCGCCGCTCCCGGGTGATCACCCTGCACGCCCGGCTCACGCCCGAGACGCGGGGACTGATCGGCGCCCGCGAGCTGGGGCTGCTGCCGTCCGGCGCGGTGGTGGTGAACGTGGCCCGGGGTCCGCTGCTGGACGAGGGCGCGCTGTGCGACGCGCTGGAGAGCGGCCGGGTGTCGGCGGCGGCGCTCGACACGTACGAGCGGGAGCCGCTGCCGGCGGAGTCCCGGCTCCTGGCACTGGCCGACCGCGTGGTCCTCACCCCCCACCTGGGCGGGGCGTCGCGCGCGGTCGCGGAGAAGGCCGCCCGGATCGCCGCCGAAGAGGTGGGCCGCTGGGTGCGCGGGGAGCCGCTCGCGCACTGTCTGACCTGAGGACCGGGAGGAGAGCCGCATGTACGTCGGTATCGATGTGGGCACGTCCATGGTCAAGGCGGCGGCGTTCGACGCCATGGGCCGTGAACTGGCCGTGGCCTCCCGCCCGGTGGACCTCTCCCTGCACGGCGGAGTCGTCGAGCAGGACATGGAGGAGGTGTACGGGGCGGTCGTCGCCGTGCTCGGGGAGGTCACCGGACGGGTACCGGAGCCGGTCGAGCTGGCCGGGCTCACGGGGCAGGGCGACGGGGTGTGGCTGGTCGACGGCGAGGGCAGGCCGGTACGCCCCGCCGCCTCCTGGATGGACGGGCGGGCGCACGACCTGGTCGACCGGTGGCTGGCGGACGGCACGTTCGAGACGGTGTTCCGGCGGACGGGCAGCGCGATGTTCCCGGGCTGCCCGGGCCCGCTGCTGGCGTGGCTCGACCGTCACGAACCGAAGGCGCTGGACGCCGCGAAGGCCGCCCTGTACTGCAAGGACATGGTGTTCCAGCGGCTGACGGGAGCCGGTCCGGCGACGGATGTGTCGGACGCGTCGATGCCGTTCCTGGACCCGCGGACCCGAAGCTACGACAACCGGGTCGTCGAACTGCTGGGGCTGGCGCACCACCGGGGTCTGCTCGCCCCGGTCAGCGACCCGGTCGCGACCGCCGAGACCCTGGGCGAGGGCCTGCCGTCCGGGACCCGGATCGCGAACGGGCCGTACGATCTGCCGGCCTGCGCGCTGGGCGCCGGGGTGACGTCCCCGGGGGACGGCCTGCTGATCGTCGGCACGTGTCTGGCCAGCCTGGTCGCCACCACCGAGCTCGATCTGACCGGGGAACCGGCGGGCCTGTACATCTCCACCGACCGGCCCGGGCACTGGCTGCGCGCCATGCCCGCCATGGTCGGCACGGCGGCGCTGGACTGGGTGCTGTCGACGACCGGCGTGCGGCACGACGAGGTGGACGGCCTGCTGGCCGGGACGCCGCCGGGCGCGCACGGTGTCCGGGTGCTGCCGTACTTCGCGCCCTCCGGCGAACGGGCCCCCTTCGTCGAACCGCGGCTGCGTGCCGAACTCACCGGTGTCTCCCTGGAGTCGACCCGGGGCGATCTGGTCCGCGCCACCTGCGAGGGCATCGGGTACGCGGCCCGGCACTGCCTGGAGGCGGCGGGCCTCACCGGGAACCTGGCCGTCTGCGGCGGCGGCACCCGCAGTGCCGCCTGGATGCGGCTGCTGGCCGATGTGCTCGGGCGGCCGCTGCGGGTCGTCGAGGGCGAGGTGGGCGCGCGGGGGGCGGTCCTGGCGGCGGCCGGGCGGTACGGGGTGCCGCTGGACGCGGAGGCGTGGACGGCACCGACGGCGGTCGTCGAGCCGGACCCGGACCGGGTGGCGTTCCACACCAGGGGCTACCAGGAGCACCTGGACCGGCTGACCCGGGCCAGGGACCAGGCACGTCAGTGAACCCGCCTTCGACAAAGGGGAGTTGCATGCAGCTCGGACGGAGATCCCTCCTGCTCGCGGCGGCCGCGGGGACCGCCACGGCCACCACGGCGGCGGCCCAGCCCCGCAAGGATGGCGGTCCGGTCGTCATCGGCCACCGCGGCGCGGCCGGCTGGCGCCCGGAGCACACGGCGGCCTCGTACACGTACGCCGTGCAGACGGGCGCCGACTGGATCGAACCGGACCTGGTGCCGACGAAGGACCACGTGCTGGTGGTCCGGCACGAGA
The DNA here is from genome assembly GCF_004803895.1 of Streptomyces hawaiiensis. NCBI lineage: Bacteria > Bacillati > Actinomycetota > Actinomycetes > Kitasatosporales > Streptomycetaceae > Streptomyces > Streptomyces hawaiiensis. The sequence goes on from NZ_CP021978.1 coordinate 3,061,610, forward strand.
ACGAGATCTCCCAGACGACCGACGTGTCCCGCCACCCGGAGTTCGCGGACCGCCGTACGGCGAAGACGGTCGACGGCCGGCCGGTGACCGGCTGGTTCACGGAGGACTTCACGCTGGCCGAACTGAAGACCCTGCGGGCGGTGGAGCGGCTGCCCGCGGTCCGCAACCGCAACACCGTCTTCGACGGGCGCGAGGAGGTCATGACCTTCCAGGAGGTCGTGGACCTGGCGCGGCGGCTGTCGCGGGAACACGGCCGGACGATCGCGGTCTTCCCGGAGACCAAGCACCCCACGTACTTCCGCTCCCTCGGCCTGCCGTTGGAGCCGAGGCTGGCGGCCGCGATCCGCCGGAACCGGCTCGGGCGGCGCGAGTGCGTGGTGCAGTCGTTCGAGCCGACGAGCCTGCGGCGGATCGCGGCGGAGCGGCTGGGGGTGCCGCTGTGGCAGGCGCTGGGGACGACGGGCGGGCCCTACGACCTGGTCACGGCCGGTGATCCGACGACGTACGAGGACATGATGAGCCCGGCGGGACTGGCGCGGATCGCCACGTACGCGGACTGGATCGGGCCGGACAAGTCCTCCGTCGCCGGCACGTCGCTCGTCGCGGACGCGCACGCGGCGGGGCTGCGGATCGGGCCGTACACCTTCCGCGCGGAGAACCAGTTCCTGCCGGCGCGGTTCCGGCGCGGGAGTGGAGCGAACGATTTCGGGGACGCGTTCGCCGAATACACGCTGTACTACCGCATGGGGGTCGATGCGGTCGTAACCGACTTCCCGGACCTGGCGGTGATGGCGAGGAGGAGCGGATGACGGTGAGCCGGGCGTGCCGGACCTGCGGCACCATGCAGGAGTTCCGGATGTTCAACGCCGCCGAGCGGGCGGTGGTCCGGGCGGAGAAGGGGGACGGTCACTTCGTGGACGACTACTGGCGCTGCACCGCGGCCGGCTGCCGGTGGTACCAGCGCTATCTCAACCGCGGCGAGGACGGCCTGCTCCCGGAGGAACTCAAGATCCAGGCCGCCCCGGCCGGGTGAGACCTACAGGTTGGAGAAGTCCGGGCCCTTGGTGCGGGTGCGCTTGATCTCGTAGAAGCCGGGGACCGAGGCCACGGCGAGGGTGCCGTCCCAGAGGCGGCCGGCCTCCTCGCCCTGCGGGGCCGGGGTGACGACCGGGCCGAAGAAGGCGATCTGCTCGCCGTCCGAGCCGGGCACGGCGATGACCGGGGTGCCGACGTCCTGGCCGACCTTGTCGATGCCCTCCTTGTGGGAGGCGCGCAGCTCCGCCTCGTACGGGGTGGAGTCCCAGTGCTCCAGGAGGGACTCGGGCAGGCCCACGTCCTTCAGGGCGGCGGCGACCGTCTCCTTGCCGGGACCCTCGGCCTGGTTGTGGATGCGGGTACCGAGCGCGGTGTAGAAGTCGCCGAGGACCGCGGGGCCGTGCTCCTGCCGCGCGGCTATGACGACCCGGACGGGGCCCCACGCCTTGGTCTCCAGCATCTCGCGGTATTCCTCGGGCAGTTCGTCCAGCCTGTTCTCGTTGAGCACGGCGAGGCTCATGACATGCCAGCGAACCTCGATGTCCCTGACCTTCTCCACCTCCAGCACCCAACGGGAGGTCATCCAGGCCCAGGGGCACAGCGGGTCGAACCAGAAATCGACGGGGGTCTTGTCCGACATGTCTCTCCTCAGGAGGAAACCGTTTCTCCGGCAACGCCGGTACGCGTTCCCGTCATTCCCGGCTGCCCGGTGTCAGGTGCACGTGGCAGGATCGGTCCTGTTCAGCCGTACCCCACGACATCCGAGGAGTGCCGCCCGTGCCCGGTGAGAATCTGTCCCGCGACGAGGCCCGCGAGCGGGCCGCCCTGCTGAGCGTCGACGGGTACGAGGTGTCCCTCGACCTGCGGTCCGCGGTCGGCGAGGACCGAGGGGACGGGCCCCGCACCTTCCGCTCCGTCACGACGGTCCGCTTCCGCTGCAACGAGCCCGGGGCGAGCACCTTCGCGGATCTGATCGCGCCGAGTGTGACGGCCGTCTCACTCAACGGCCGTGATCTGGACCCCGGCGAGGTCTTCGACGGCTCCCGGATCACGCTGGAGGACCTGGCCGCCGACAACGAGCTCGTCGTGGACGCCCGGTGCGCCTACTCCCGCACCGGCGAGGGCCTGCACCGCTTCGTCGACCCTGAGGACGGCGAGGTGTACCTGTACACGCAGTACGAGCCGGCCGACGCGCGGCGGGTCTTCGCCAACTTCGAGCAGCCCGACCTGAAGGCTCCCTACCGGTTCGAGGTGCGGGCCCCCGAGGGCTGGACGGTGTGGAGCAACGGGGCCGGTGAGCAGGCCGACGGGGTGTGGCGGTTCGCCGAGACCAAGCCGATCTCGACGTACATCACCTGTGTGGTGGCGGGCCCGTACCACTACGTGACGGACTCCTACTCCCGTACGTTCGCCGACGGCACGACCCTGGAGATCCCCCTCGGCGCCCTGTGCCGCAAGGGCCTGGCGCCCTACTTCGACGCCGACGACGTGTTCCTCGTCACCAAGCAGGGCCTGGACTTCTTCCACGACCACTTCGACTACCCCTACCCGTTCGGGAAGTACGACCAGGCGTTCGTGCCCGAGTACAACCTGGGCGCGATGGAGAACCCGGGCCTGGTGACGTTCCGGGAGGAGTTCATCTTCCGCGGGAAGGTGACGCAGGCGTCCTACGAGGGCCGGGCCAACGTCATCCTGCACGAAATGGCGCACATGTGGTTCGGCGACCTGGTCACCATGGAGTGGTGGGACGACCTGTGGCTGAAGGAGTCCTTCGCGGACTTCATGGGCGCGTTCGCGCTCGTCGGCGCCACCCGCTTCGCCAACGGCTGGATCACCTTCGCCAACCGCCGCAAGGCCTGGGCCTACCGCGCCGACCAGCTGCCCTCCACGCACCCGATCACGGCGGACATCCGCGACCTGCAGGACGCCAAGCTGAACTTCGACGGCATCACGTACGCCAAGGGCGCGTCGGTGCTGAAGCAGCTCGTGGCGTACGTCGGCGAGGAGGCGTTCCTGGAGGGCGCCCGGCGCTACTTCAAGCGGCACGCGTACGGCAACACGCGCCTCGGTGACCTGCTGTCGGTGCTGGAGGAGACCGGCGGCCGGGACATGAGCGCCTGGTCGCGGTCCTGGCTCCAGACGGCCGGGGTGAACTCGCTGACACCGCAGGTGCTGCTGGGCGCGGACGGCCGCGTCGAGGAGCTGGCGGTGGTGCAGGAGGCGGCCGAGTCGCATCCCGAACTGCGGCCGCACCGGGTGGCGGTGGGCCTGTACCGGGTGACGGACGGCGGGGCGCTGGAGCGGTACGCGCGCGTGGAGACCGACGTAGACGGCGCGCGGACCGTCGTGGCGGAACTGGCCGGTGCCGACGCCCCCGACCTGGTCCTGGTCAACGACGACGACCTGACCTACTGCAAGATCCGCTTCGACGAGACCTCGCTGGCGGCCCTGCGCGAGCGCCTGGGTGCGGTCACCGACCCGCTGGCGCGCGCCCTGTGCTGGTCGGCATTGTGGAACATGACGCGGGACGCGCTGCTCCCGGCGCGGGACTTCGTGGACCTGGTGCTGCGGTTCGGCGGGCGTGAGTCCGAGATCGGCGTCGTGCAGATGCTGCACGCGTGGGCCGAGTCGGCGGTCACGCACTACACGGCGCCCGCCCGGCGCGAGGCGGCCGCCCGGCTGCTCGCCGAGGGCGCGCGGCGCGAGCTGTACGCGGCGGGGCCGGGCAGCGAGCACCAGCTCGCCTGGGCGCGGTTCTTCGCCCGGACGGCCACCGCCGAGGCCGACTTCGAGCTGCTGCGGGACCTGCTCGCGGGCGCGGCGACGGTCGAGGGCCTCGACCTGGACCAGGAGCTGCGCTGGGTGTTCCTGGAGCCGCTGGCCGCGCACGGGGCCGTGGACGACAGGGCGCTGGCCGAGGAGCTGACCCGGGACGACACGGCCTCCGGCAAGCGCCACCAGGTGCGCTGTCTGGCCGCCCGCCCGTCGGAGGCGGTCAAGGCGCAGGCGTGGGCGCAGGTCGTGGAGTCGGACGCGCTGTCCAACGCCATGGTCGAGGCGACCATCGCGGGCTTCTCCCAGGGCTCGCAGCGGGAGCTGATCGCGCCGTACGCCGAGAAGTACTTCGCGGCGATCGAGCGGGTGTGGGCCGAGCGGTCCATTCAGATCGGCATGCACGTGGTGCAGGGCCTGTTCCCCATCTTCCAGCAGTCGCAGGAGACGCTGGACGCCACGGACGCCTGGCTGGACGCCCACAAGGAGGCGGCCCCGGCGCTGCGCCGGCTGGTACTGGAATCCCGCGACGATCTGGCACGGGCGTTGCGTGGACAGGCGTGCGACGAGGCCTCCGACCAGTAACTTTGGCCTGAGATCTGGGCGTTCCGCCTTCGTTACGAGACGAATGCCCCGTGAGCCGTAACCCCTGGCCCGCACCCGAACGGACCAGGGGCTTTCGGCATCCGAACATCCGTCCTTTAGTGACGGGTTGTCCGTATTTGTCGACGGACCTGTAACAGCGGTTCAAGGAGGGTCGAAGCGCGGGAAATTGCGGGTCATGACCCACAACACCCCGCTCTCCCCCCGCCCGCTGCACGACCTGTCCGGCGGTGGCCGCCCCCGCGTGATGACGACGTCCCAGCTCCGCTCGCACGGTGTCTCCACGGCCGAGACGAACGAGCAGTGCCGCGCGGGTGGCCCCTGGCAGCAGCTCCTCCCGGGTGTCGTCCTGCTCCACCCGGGCCCCCCGACCAGCGAGGAGCGGCTGCACGCGGTGCTGATGTACGCGGCGCGGGAGCGCGGCACCGGGGTGCCCGCCCAGCCCGGCGCGGTCCGGCCGCACGCACCCGCCTACCCCGAGGTGATGATCACGGGCCTGGCCGCGCTGACGCTGCACGGCTTCTCCTCCACACCCCCGCTGCCGTCCCTGGACGCGATCGACGTCCTGGTCCCGCGGCTGCGGCGGCTGCGCTCCACGGGCTGCGCACGCATCGTCCGCACGCCCGCCATGCCCGACCCCGAGCAGGTCACCGGGGTGCCTGTGGCGCCGGTCGCCCGCGCGCTGGCCGACGCGGTGGCCGGACTCGCGGACGCCGGCATCGTCCGCCGCCTGCTCACGGAGGCGGTCCGCGGCGGCCACTGCGACCCGGCGGCGGTGGTCCGCGAACTGAACCAGGCACGGCTGCTGAGCCGCCCGCACGTCGTGGACGCGGTGGATTCCCTGCTCGCCGAGGGCCGGGCGCGAGCGGAGGACCGCCTGTACCGGATGGTCCGCGAGTACGGCCTGCCCGACCCGGTCTGGAACGTCGACCTGCGCCTGCCCGGCGGCCCCTACCTCGGCGGCCTCGACGCGTACTGGCCCGACCAGGCGGTGGCGGTGGAACTCGACACCCGGGCTCCCCGGCAGGACGACGACGCCCTGTGGTCCGAGTACGCCCGCAAGCGCGAGCACCTGGAGCGGCTCGGCATCACGGTCGTCCACATCACGCCGAGGAAGCTCCGCGACTCCCCGGAGCAGCAGGCGACGGTGATCCGCACGGCCCTGATGGCCTCGGCCGACCGCGAACCGGCCGCGTATGTCGTGGTGCTGCCCCGGTAGTGACGGACCGGACGCAGGGCCAGGAGGGGAGAGGAGAGGTCGCCGGGACGCACCGGCGGCCTCTCCTCGTGTGCGGGCGGGTGTCACTGACTGCCACGCGTTGCGGCCGATCTTGATCCGTCACGACGACAGCTCCGAACAACGGACAGAGGGAATGCACCGCCTCGTCCGGCTACGGCAGGCAGGTGAATCTGTCAGACGGACGGCTTTGGAGCGGATGCGCTCTGCGGGGAAAAGGGCCAGTGTCGAGCTGAGCCGAGGAGGCGCGATGGACCGAGGAACCGGAGCTCGGAGGGAGGGTGACACGCAAGGGCGGCGAGGAGAGTCCCCGGACGACCCCAGGCTGGACCAACTGCTCGTCCGCGCCGCCGACGGCGACGAACAGGCGTTCGCCGGACTGTACGACGCCCTGGCGCACACGGTGATGGGACTGGCCTGCCGCGTGGTGAGGGACGAGGCCCAAGCGGAGGAGGTGACCCAGGACGTGATGGTGGAGGTGTGGCGGACCGCCGACCGGTTCCGTCCGGCGCGCGGAGCCGCCCGGAACTGGGTGCTCACCCTCGCGCACCGCCGCGCGGTGGACCGGGTACGGTCCGTGGCCGCGGGCCGCGCCCGCGAACTGCGCGCCGCGGTCCGGGAGCAGGAACGGGCCTTCGACATCGTCGCCGAAGAGGTCGAGGTGCGGGAGGAGCAGCGCGTGGTCTTCCGCTGCCTGGCCCAGCTGGCCCGCGAGCTGAGGCTGCCCCTGGTGCTCGCCTACTACGAGGGGCTGACGTACGCGGAGGTCGCCGAGGCGCTTTCGACGCCGGCGGGAACCATCAAGTCGCGGATGCGTCAGGGGCTGCAGCGCCTGCACGACTGTATGGAGGCCGGCTCGTGAACCTCACCGACGACCCTCACCTCGATGCCGGCGCGTATGTGCTGCACGCGCTGCCGGCCGATGAGGCGGCCGCCTTCGACAGGCACCTGGCCGGTTGCGCCCCCTGCCGCCTGGAGGTCGAACGGCTGTCCGGCGCAGCCGTTCGACTGGGGGCGGTCGCAGCGAGGGCACCCTCCGCGGACCTGCGCCGCCGGGTGCTCGACCAGATCGTCACCGTACGTCAGGACCGGTCCGTCGCCATCGCGTCTCGGAGCCGGCCCCGGCAACGGAGTCTCCGGCTGGCGCTGGCCGCGTCCGTGGCGGCAGCCGCGGCTCTCGGAGGTGTCGCCTGGTGGCAGAGCTCCGAGGCCGACACCGCGCGTGAGCAGTCCGCCCAGGCCCGTGCAGGGTACCGGGAACTCGCCGACGTCCTGGCCGCCTCCGACGCCACGATCAGCACCGAGGAGCTCGCGCGCGGCGGGACCGCGAGCGTGGTCGCCTCCCGAGCGCGGGGGCGGGCCGCGTTCGTCGCCGCGGGGCTGCCGCCGCTCACCGGCGACCGGGTCTACCAGCTCTGGTACGCCGAATCGGGGCAGTACCGGCCGGCCGGACTGCTGTCCGCCACGGGCGGACGTCAGGCCCATGTCCTGGACGGGCGCCTCGACGGGGCCACAGCCGTCTGTCTCACGGTGGAACCGGCCGGCGGTTCGCGCCGGCCCACCACCGACCCCGTCGGCGTCGTCTCCGTCCCGGCCTGACGACACCGGCACGCACAGCGCATCGCCGTCCACCGAGCCGTCGTACGGCCTGCCGTATCACGGCTCGGCCACCGCGACGGCAGCCGCACACCCCGTCTCCACCGCCACGTCGGCGACCGCCCAGCCCGGCATCCGGCAGGGGCCGCGCGCGGAGACACCGACGTGGTCGAGGCGGAGGTCACGTCCGAGACCGATGCCCAGCCCTTTCAGATACGCCTCCTTGCGCGTCCACACGCGGGCGAAGGCGGCGGGACGCCGGTCCGGCGGACGCGCGGCGAGCCCGGCGGCCTCCCGGGGATGCAGCGTCGCCGTGAGGGCGGAGACGACGTCATCGGCGGGCAGCCGCTCGATGTCCGCGCCGACCGCCGTGTCCGCGAAGGCGAGAAGACAGAAACCGGCGGTACGGGAGAGGGAGAAGCACAGGGGAACGCCGGGCACGTCGGGACGGCCGTGCGGGGCCCGGCACACGGGGCAGGGCCGCCGAACCAGCCTCACGTCCGACGGCTCGACGCCGAGGTAGGCACCCAGGAGCATGCGCAGGCACACATGGGCGACCCGGTAGCCGTCCCGGTCCGCCACCCGGTGCAGGGCCGCGGCCCGGGCCCTTTCGCCGCTGTCCAGCAGCGCGCCGGCGAGCGGGGCCACGGCGTCGCGCAGGTCCTCCACACGTACCAGCCACAGTCGGGGCCGGCCGGGGCGAGGCGGCTGCGGGAGCCGGACCCAGGCGGGTGTGAGCCGCTCAGGACGCAGGACCGGTCTCGCGGGGAGGAGGCACACGGCAGCGCCACCGCCTTTGGTCAGTCGGAGGACGCTCGCACAGCGCGTGGGTCCGCGATGGAGTCACCGCCGTACAGGGCCTCCACCCAGTTGCTCTGGTAGATCGTGTCGAGATAGCGCTCACCGAGGTCCGGGGCGATCGCGACGGGCGTGAGGCCCGGCGTCCCGTGCCGGGCGAGCCAGTTCGTCGCCCCGCTGACGACCGTGCCGGTCGACCCCCCGAACAGGAAGCCCCGCCTCGCCAGGATCCGGCAGGTACGGATGGCATCGGCCTCCTCGACACGGACCGCCTCGTCGACGTAGCTCTCGTCGAGCAGGGGAGGCCGGACGCTCATGCCCAGGCCGGGGATCATCCGCCGTCCGGGCGGGTCGCCGAAGATGGCGGAGCCGACGCTGTCCACCGCGACGATCCGCACCGGCCGGTGCCAGGAGCGGAACCAGCGGGCGCAGCCCATCAGGGTGCCGGTCGTGCCGACCCCGATGAACAGGACGTCCAGGAACGGGAACCATCGGGCGATGGCCGGTGCCGTCCTGAAGTAGTGCGCCCTCCAGTTGTCGGGGTTGGTGTACTGACTCAGCCACACATAGCGGTCGTCCGCGGCGCACAGACCTCGCAGGTACGCGAGCCGCGCGCCCAGCAGACCGCCCGTGGCGTGCTCGTCGGAGACGACGTGGACCTGGCTGCCCAGCGCCTCCATCATCAGCCGGGTGGCCAGGTTGCACCGGGAGTCCGTCACGCAGACGAAGCGGTAGCCCTTGCTCGCCGCGATCATGCTCAGCGCCACGCCCAGATTGCCGGAGGAGGACTCCACCAGGACCGAGTCCCGCCTGAGGGTCCCGCTCCGCTCGGCGGACTCCACCATCTCGGTCGCGGCCTTCAGCTTGATCGAACCGGCGAAGTTGAAGCCCTCGCACTTGAGGAAGAGCCGGTGTCCCGTCATCGGCTCGAGGTCGACGTACAGGTCCTCCTCGTTGAAGGCGTGGGGGACGGATATGACTGGCACGATGTTCTCCTCGTCCAGGGCCGGACGGCGGACGGATGCCGTCCTCAGCCGTGCCGGCTCAGCTCGTGAAAGAAGTGGTCGATGACCTGCAGCTCGCCGGAGCGGGCCACTTCGTCGTAGACGTAGGAGCCGACCGCGAGGTCCAGCACGCCCAGGCCGAACGGTGAGAAGACCGCCGGGCGGTCGGCCGGGACCGTCACGCGGCCGGCCATCACGTCGTCGAGCGTGCCGAGCAGGAAGTCGCGGTTGCCGGTGAGGCGTTCGGTGAGGTGCGGTGAGGTGGCGGCCCTGAGGCAGTGGTCGATGTCGTCGACGACGTTGGTGGCGCTGAGCAGCACCTGCGGCGCGAGGTCGCGCAGCGACACATGCAGCACCAGCGGGTTGTGCCGGAACCACGACGGCTCGGTGATGTGCGGCCGGTCGGCGACGGTGGCGAAGACGATCAGGTCACTGAGACGGATCAGCTCCTCGGCGCTGCGGTGCACGGTGACGCGTCCGACGGCCCCGGACTGCTCCAGGTAGGTGCGGAAGCCTGAAGCACTGTCGGGGGACAGGTCATGCACACCGATGGCGTCGAAGGACCAGCCGGTGCCCTCCAGGTACGTGTGGATGTAACGGGCGATCAGACCCGCCCCGACGAACCCCAGGCGGACGGGGCGCGGTCGTCCCCTGCTGAGCCGGTCGGCGGCCGACGCGGCGGACGCCGCGGTCCTGGCGGCGCTGATGATCGAACTCTCCACGCAGGCGAAGGGGTAGCCCGTGCCGGGGTCGTTGAGGATGAGCACGGCTGACGCCCGGGGGATGCCCGAGACGACGTTGGCGGGGAAGCTGGAGATCCATTTCAGTCCGTCCACCCGGCCCTCGCCGCCGAGCGAGGCGGGCAGGGCGATGATCCGTGACGTCGGCCGGTCGGGGAAACGCAGGAAGGAGGACGGCGGGTTGACCGTACGGCCGGCGCCGTGCAGGCGGTACGTCGCCTCGACGACCTCCACCACGGTCTTCTCCCGGCCCTGGAGCACCTCCTTGACCTGGCTTCCGGGGATGACGGCGAAGGACGGCACGAAGGGGGTGTCCGTCCGGGCGGTCTGCGGGACGGTGTGCAGGGTGGTCATGCCGCCTCCCTCCCCACCTGCGGTCCGGGAAGGCCGGGACGCACGGGGTCGGCCATCGCCACCACGATGTTGCGCGGCCCCCGGTACGCCTCCCGGCTGTGCGCGGTGCGGATGTTGTCCACCAGCATCAGGTCCCCGCGCTGCCAGGACCGGCGTACGGTATGGGCTTCGTAGGTCTTGTTGATCTGCTCGACGACGTCCGGGGGCACCGGATCGCCGTCGCCGTAACGGGTGTTGAAGGGCAGCCCGTCCGGTCCGTACTCCTCGACCAGGAACTCCCTGACCTCGGGTGCCATCGTCCACTCGTTCAGGAACGCGATCTGGTTGAACCAGCAGCGCCGGCCGGAGACCGGGTGCCGCACGACGGCGGGCCGGTGCTGCCGCGTCCGCAGCGAACCGTCCGGCTGCCAGGACCAGTCGATCGCGTGGGCACGGCAGTAGGCCTCGACCTCGCCGCGATCGTCGGTGCCGAAGGACTGACCGAGTGTCGCGCCGATCCCCTCGTTGTAGGCCCTGTCGAGCAGCCAGCCCTCCTGGGCGAAACGGTCGACGAGTTCGGCGGGCAGCGCGTGCAGCACGGCGATCGCGTCGGCCACCGCGGTGGCACCGCCTTCGACGGGCGGCTCCAGGCACGCGAACAGCATCAGGCCGGGGCACTCGACGGCGTAGCTCAGTTCGTGATGCATGCACATGGGCTGGGTGGGCGGCCATGCCGACGACGAGTAGACGCCGTCCGCGTGGCGGTCGCGGGCGGCGAACGCCTCGCGTTCCGGCGCGGGGCGCTCGGCCACCTGGCGGAGGACCGACTCGACGCCGGCCGGGGTGCGCAGGCCGAGGCCCCGGACGGTGAGCGCCCCGTGCTCGGCGACGAGTTCGCGCAGCGCGTCCCGCCGGCCGGCCGTCCAGGCCGCCGCGTCCCTGGCGCCCGGGGTGTCCGGGGTGTCTTCGGCGTCGAGTACCGGTAGGCCGTCCGGAACCGGTGTCGTGGTGGCCCTGTTCCTGCGGAAGAGTGCCGACAGCATGTCGATCTCCTTTCGAATCTCCTCGTGTCCGTCACGGTTCTCCGGCGGTCCGGGTGTCGATCAGGTGGGCCAGGTCGGCCAGTACGGGGCTGCCGACGAGGTCGCGCGGGGAGATCACCCGGTCCAGTGCGACCGCGAGCCGTACCGCCGACAGGGAGGTGCCGCCCAGATCGAAGAAGTTGTCCTCCCGGCGGATCCGTCCGGGCGGTATGCCGAGTTCCGACGCCCACTCGGCCGCGAGCCGGCGTTCGGCCGGTGTCCGCGGGGCTCCGTGGGAGTCCCGGGCCGGGCCGAGGTCCTCGGCGATCGCCGTGAGCGCCTTGCGGTCGGTCTTGCCGTTGGCGGTGAGCGGCAGGCGGTCCAACCGGTGGAAGGACGCCGGGACCATGTACGCGGGAAGCAGCTCCGCGAGACGCTCCCGCAGGTCCTCGGCGGTCACGGCGCAGTCGCTCGTGCAGAAGGCGGCCAGCTGGCGGCCGTGGTCCTCCGCGCCGGTCACGACGACCGCGCAGTCCGTGACGCCGGGCATCCGCAGCAGCGTGTTCTCGACCTCGCCGATCTCGACCCGGAACCCCCGGATCTTCACCTGCGCGTCCGTGCGGCCGAGGAACTCCAGTTTTCCGTCGGGCCGCCAGCGGCCGAAGTCGCCTCCGCGGTAGAGCCGCTGGCCCGGGCGGTGGGGATCGGCCAGATAGGCGAGGCGGGTGCGTTCGGCGTCGTTGATGTAGCCGCGGCCGACGCAGACCCCGGAGAAGACGATGGCGCCGGGGGCGCCGAGCGGAACCGGATTCAGGTTCTCGTCGACGACGTACTGGTGCACGTTGGCGATGGGCCGGCCGAGCGGGATCCGATCGGTGCCCGGCGCCCGGTCCATCACCTCGTGGTGGGTGTCGTCGGACGTCTCGGTCAGCCCGTAGGCGTTGACCAGCCGCACGGCGGGACCGGTGGCGAACCACCGCTGGACGAGCTCCCCGCGCAGCGCCTCGCCGGTGACGGACAGGCACCGCAGGTCCGGCAGGTCCCGGGGGCAGCGTTCCAGCGTTGACAGGATGACGTCGAGATAGGACGGCACCAGCTGCGCGACGTTGACGCGGCCCCCGGTGATCCTGTCCAGGAACCGGTCCGCGTCGAGGACGGCGTCCTGCTCGACCAGCAGCGTCCGCCCTCCTGTCAGCAGCCCCGCCAGCAACTGCCACAGCGAGATGTCGAAGGACTGCGAGGCCGTCTGCGCCACCACGGTGCCCTCGCCGATGCCCAGATCGTCGATCTTGGCGTACAGGTGGTTGAGCAGACCGGCGTGCTCGCACATCGCACCCTTCGGCTCTCCGGTGGAGCCGGAGGTGAAGAAGACGTACGCGAGCCGGTCCGCCGGTATGTCCAGGCCGAGGTCCGATCCGTCGGTGGCCGGTTCGGTGATGTCCGGGACGAGCAGCCGCCGGATCCCGGGGAGCGATGCCAGCGCCCGGTCCAGCTGCGTGGTGCTGTCCGGTTCGGTGAGGACGTACGCGCAGTCGGCGCGGGTGAGCATCGCGCTGATGCGGCCGGGGGGGTGATGGGGGTCGACGGGCAGGTACACGCCGCCGGCCTTGAGGACGCCGAGCACGGCGGCCGCCCAGTGGAGGTCGCGTTCGGTCACCACGGCGACCGTGTCCTCGGGGCCGAGCCCCTCGGCCAGCAGGGCGCGGGCCAGCCGGTTGGCCCGCGTGTTGAGGTCCGCGTACGTCCGACTGCGGCCCTGGTGGACCACGGCGACGGCGTCCGGATCCTTGCGCACCCGCTCCTCGAACAGTTCGTGGAACCGGCGGTCCGGCAGCGCCCGGCGCGGGCCCGCGAGCCCGTCGAGCTGGAAGCGGAGTTCGTCCGCGGAGAGCAGGCTGCGCCGGTCGTGGGGGGCGTCGGGGTCGGCTGCGATCACTTCCAGTGCGGCGAGGTGGTACCCCCCGATCCGGGCGGCCGAGTCCGCGTCCAGCAGGTCCGTCCGGTGCCGCAGGCGCAGCACGAGCCGACCGCCCTCCTCGCCCGCCGAGACGCCGAGCAGCACACTGCCGTCCACCGGGACGGTGGCCTCGTACCCGGCCGGGGCGAACACCGCTTCCAGGCCGGCCGGGGGCGGTGCGCCGGTCCCGGGCGACCATGCCACCGCCTCGGCCCGGTGGGCTTCCAGCACCAGCCGGCGCCAGGTGCCGGGTTCGACCGTCAGCTCGAAGGGCACCGGCCCGGTCCGGCCCCGGGCCAGGTAGCCACTGCGCACCTCGGGGTCACCGGAGAGCAGGGCGAGCACCTTCGCGTGGGCGGCGAGGAGGATCGCGGTGAGCGGCACACCGCATTCACGGGCCCGCACACGCAGGGCCGCCGTCACCGCGTCGGGGATGCACCTGACGTGCTCCCCGGTGCCGGGCATCGGTTCCTTCGCCCATCGGGGCACGGCCGTGAAGCCGCCCTCGGCCCGGCTGTCGGAAACGGGGACGCGGGCGTCGGTCGCTGTGGGTGCCATCAGTGCGCACCTCCGCTTTCGTCGAGGTCCGGGCGGGCCGGATTCCCCAGCCATCTGGCGTGCCCGGGGACCGTCTCGCCCTTCATGAGGAAGGAGTCCGCCGCCAGCACGGCGCCGTCGCCGACCGTCACTCCGTAGTGCACGAACGCTCCGACGCCGAGGGTGCAGCCGTCCCCGAGCGCGACGCGGTCCGACTTGAACGTGCCGTCCTCCTGGGAGTGGCACTGCAGGACGCTGCCCGAGTTGAGGGTGCAGCCGTCCCCGATGGCGACCATGCGGCGCTCGGTCAGAGCACAGCCGTCGTCGAAGACCCGCGTCCCGATCCGGACGCCCAGCATGCGCCACACGGCGCTCTTGAACGGCGTGCCGTCGAGGATGTGCAGATACGTCTCGGACGGGACCTTCCAGTACCGCTCACGACGCCAGAAACGACGGTCGTAGATCGAGCAGAACAGCGGCTCCGGGGGGTGCGCCGCCGTGACGGCCCGCTCGAGGAGGATGTAGTAGAGGAAGGTGAACGGCAGCACGACGGCGTTGGCGAGAGCGAGGGCCGCTGTGCCCCACGCCGGGTACCGGCTCGCGGCGAGCGCGAAGAGCAGGGCGACGCAGAAGAAGTAGAGCCATCCCGTGAGCAGGTGGCATGCCATGGTGACGGCGTTGTGCCGGTTCTTGGCGGCGAGAGCACGGCGCAGACCGCTGCCGTCCTTGAGCTCGTCGAAGGTGCTGTCGCGCGCCACCGAACGCGGGATCTCGAAGCAGGGAGAGCCGAGAAGGCCCACGTCGTGCAGGAGCGGTCCGCCGACGGGGACCGCCACCTTGGTGGCGAGGAGGCAGTTGTCGCCGGTCCGGCCGCCGGCGGGGTAGGCGATCCGGTTCCCGAGGAAGTTGTGCGCCCCGATCGCGGTCGGCGACAGCCGGAAGGACGTGCTGGAGTACTCGGCGTTCATCAGGGACAGTCCGTCCGCGACCATGGTCCCGGTGCCGATCCTGCTCAGGGAGGGGCTCTCGTGCTTGACCGCAGTGCCGAAGTTCGAGCCGGTCTGCTCCACGGGTGAGAGGCGATAGCCGATCCAGCGCAGGTAGTGCACGATGCAGCTGCTGTCGCCGAACAGACGCGTCAAGGATTTCCTGTTCGTCATCAGGACGATCGTCCGGTGCACGGAGTAGTGGAAGCCGAAGAGCGGGTAGGTCCGGCCGGGCCGGACGAACCCGCCCAGCAGCCGTGGGACGGTGGCCAGCACCACGAGAGCGGCGATCACGCCGCCGAAGAAGACCACGGCGGTGACCACCAGCAGGTCGACGTAGAGCACCGTCGCCCCGCCCTTCAGTACCGCGGAGCCCTCCAGCATCCGGGAGAGCAGCACGTCCAGGCAGCCCACCGCCAGCGGCACGTGGACCAGCAGCACCGTGAGCATCAGCAGGACGCCGTGGACCGCTCGCCGCGTGGTGCCGCACCGGGCGGGCTCCACCACCGGGACGTCGTCGTCCGCGGGCTGGGCCGGAGAACCGTGCCAGTGCTCGCCGTCGGGGACCGCCTGGCCGGTGTGCAGGGAGGACGCGTGCCCGAGCCGGGATCCGTCACCGAGCCGGGTCCCGATGTCCAGCACCGTCACCTCACTGACGACCGCGCCCCGGCCCAGGGTGACCGGCCCTGTCTCGATCACACCGTCGGCCGCGTGGTAGCAGCTGATCAGTGCGTCCTTGCGGACGAGCGTGCCGTCGCCGACGGTCAGCAGGTCGGTGCAGACGGGGGCGCTGCGCGACAGGATCGTCACTCCTCTGCCGATCCGCGCACCCAGTGCCCTCAGGAAGAGCGGGTAGAGCGGCGAGCCGACGAACAGGACCAGCGGGCTCGACCGGATCAGCGTCTTGACCAGCCAGAACCGGAAGTAGGTGAGGCTCCAGACGCGGAACCGCCGTGGTGTGAACCGGCCGATCAGCAGCCACTTGGCGAGCACGGGCAGGGCGCACAGCACCACGAACAGCACGGCGCCGAAGACAACGCTCCGCAGGTAGGCGTCGAACAGGTGCGTTTGCGCGGAGATCCATTCGTAACCCTGGGCGCTGACGGTGGCGAGGAGAAAGGCGTAGCCCAGGAAGGCCAGAAGCTGGAGTGCCCCGCAGAGCACACGGTGGGGGCGGCCCGTCGGCGGTGCCGGTGCCGGTGCCCGTGCCCCGGGCAGCGCCGGTGGGCTGGGCGTCTGGGATGCGGATGGCGGCGGGGTGCTGTCGAGCAGTGCGGCCGCCAGCCCGCGGGCGGTCGGATGCCGGTAGACGTCGCGCATCGACACCGGCGGCAGGTCCGGCCGTTTCCTGACCCGCGCGCAGAAGTGCGCCATCACCAGGGAATCGGCGCCGAGATCATCGAAGAAGTCGCTGTCGAGAGGTACCTCGTCGAGGTGGGCTGCCTCCGCCAGCAGTCCGGCGAGCCGCTCCGCGGCAGCGGACACCACGGGATCCGGCGGCGCTTCGCGGGGCCGGGCTTCCTCCACGAGGCCCCCGGCCGCCTCCTGGAGCTGCTGTCCCGCCATGGGGACCCCCTCGGCTGCCGACAATCGCGTGCTCTGCCTGACATGGGTTCGTAGCCGGGCAGCCGAGGGATGGAGTATTCCGCCGTTCTTCTCGAAGCGTGAGCAAGCATCTCGCCAGGTGGAACCCGGCGATACCGCTCCTACTCGCCGCAGAACTCCGCCTCGATGATGGCGTCGGTGCTGCCCGACCAGTCCCCGTTGAAGTTGACGGCCAGGGAGTGCCGGCCGTCCTCCGACGTCACGGCGTCCGAGTTCGAGCCGCTGATGCCGCCGTCGTGGCCCCAGACGTGGATGCCGCAGCTGAGCTTGCGGTCGACGAGCCCGAGACCGTAGCGGCTGGATTCCCGGCTGGAGTCGACCGTGGTCTTCATCGCCTTCAGCTGTTCGGGCGGGAGCAGCCTGCCGCCGAGCAGGGCCGAGTAGAAGCGGGTCAGGTCGGCCGAGCTGGAGACCATCTGGCCGGAGCCGTAGGCCAGGCTCGGGTTCAGTTCCGTGACGTCGTACGTCGGACCGGTGTCCGTCCTGGCCAGCTTGGAGTAGGCGCGACTACTGGGCCGGGGCAGGGTGGCCCGGGTGGTGGGGACCGACGTGGAGGCCAGGTGCAGAGGGTCGATGATCCGGCGGTCGATCTCGTCGCCGTAGCGGTTGCCCGTGGCCTTCTCGATCACCAGCGCGGCCAGGACGTAGTTGGTGTTGGAGTACGTGAACGACTCGCCCGGCTCGAAGTACGGCTCGTTCCTCATGGCGACGGCGAGCAGGTCCTCGGGGTCCGCCTGGTCGAAACGGTGCTTCATGAAGCCGTCCGCGGTCATGTACTTCTGCTGGAAACCGGGGTCGTCCAAGTAGTCGAAGATGCCGCTGGTGTGGTTCAGCAGTTGGCGCAGGGTGATCTGCCGGCCGTCGTGCCCATGGCCCCGGACCAGCCCCGGCAGCCACTCCTCGACCGTGTCGTCGAGTGCGAGCTCCCCTTCCGCCTCCAGTTGCAGGGCCACGGTCGCGACGAACGTCTTGGTGATGCTGGCGACACGGTAGTGGTCCCGCGTCGAACGCGGCTTGCCCGTCTCGAGGTCGCCGACGCCGGCCGTGGCCGCCCAGGTGCCGTGCCCCCGCCGCACCGTCACGGTCACGCCCGGGACGCCGTCGGCTACCGCGGCCCGTACCGCCTGCCGGGTCGCGTCATGGCCGCCCGGAGCCTTGCCGGGGGCCGCTGCCAGCGCCGGGGCCGCCAGGGCCGCCGTCAGGGCCACGGCCGTCGCCGCCGTCAGGGCCGCACGTGTGTGTCTCTTCATGTCCCCGTTCCCCCTGTCACTTCACGTTGTGTCAGGGGGAGGGACCTCGGCCGCCCGGCCCCGGGTTGATCAGGTACCGGACGGTTGAGCGGGATTCAGTCCTTCTTGAGCACCAGCTCGGTGTTGCGGTCCTCCGGGTCGCCGCCGAGGGTCGTGCTCGCGCCGGGGGCGTTGAGGGACAGCTCGCGGTAGAGGGCCGCCAGGCCGGTCTGGGAGAGGTCGGAGAAGTCCGTGCTGTGCGGGGCCGAGGACTCCACGAGGGTGGTGAACAGGGAGATGGTGCCGTCCTTGTTGTCGGTCAGTTCGATGACCCGGGCCAGCTGCGGGAAGTCGACGTGGGAGGCCGTGGAGATCTCCCAGAAGGAGCGCCCGCCGGACGCGGAGTGCGGCGTGATGACGTTCTTGTGGATGTGGCCGTTCACCCAGGCGAGCACCCCGGGGTGACTGCCGAGCAAGGCGAGGACCTCCTGGCCGTTGTGGCGCCGCTCGTCGGGGCGGGCCGGGTCGCGGCGGAGGTTCGTCATCGTCTTGCTGGTGTGGTGGCTGAAGATCACCGCGTAGGAGTCCTTGTTGTCCCGCAGCGTCTTGTCGAGCCACTTCATCTGGGCCGTGCCGATGGACCCCTCGTAGTGGCCGCCGGAGTCGGTGGTGTCCAGGCTGATGCCGATGACGTCGTCGGAGATGCGGAAGGCGTAGTACTGCGTGCCCGCGTCCAGGTTGGCGGAGGAGTAGCCGTGGCCGGCCGGGCCGACGCCGCGGTAGGCCGGGTCGAGGTGTGCCTCGAGGTACTCGGCCGACGTGAAGGGCGCGCGCTTCTCGTCGGGAGTGACCGAACGCATGCCGCGGGCGTGGGACTTGAGGAAGTCGTGGTAGCGGACGCCTTCGGGGTCCCGGGCCTTCTTGATCTGCGCCTGGAGCTGCTGCGCCTCGGCCGCGGTCACGTCCATCAGTTTCTTGCCGCCGACGGCGAGTTCGGTGAGGTACGAGTCGCCGTGCGAGGCGTAGCAGCCCATCGGCAGGGAGTCGTGGTTGCCGACGGTGGAGTACCAGGGCAGGTTGAGGCCGGGGCTGCGCACCTCCCGGATGGCTGCCTTCAGGAAGCCGTCGAGGTGGGGGAAGCCGGCCTGCTTGTCGCTGTCGCGAACCGCGGCGTCCGGCTGCCAGTACTGCTTGAGACCGCTGTTCTGGACGCCCTCGTACCGGCGCGGGTCACCGGTGTTGGGCGTGATGCGCCCGCCGCTCATGATCTTCAGGAACCACTCCAGCTCGGACTTGGCGTTGTTGTCCGTGTTGTCGCCGGTGGTCATGGCGAAGTGCAGCGGGGCACCGGTGACGGGGGCGCCGCGCAGCGCGTTGATCCGCTCCACGAGCGCGATCGCGCCCTGCACGGTCAGCGCCTCGTGCGGCCGCCAGGCGTGGATGTCGGCCGAGCGCAGGTACTCCAGGCGCAGCGGGTGCTGGGCGTCGATGATGTGCAGATCCGTGAGCTGCACGAAGGCGGCGAGCGCGGTACGGCGGCCGGCCCGGCCCGACCGGGGCGCGGCCAGCTCGGAGCGCACGACCCGCTGCCAGCCGGGCCCGTCGCCCAGGCGCCGGTAGCCGGAGCCGACGCGCGGGGCGGCGACGGACGCCACGGTGGTGCCCTTGGTGTAGGGGGCCAGGGGTGCGGCGGGCGCCTGGCGCGAGGAGGCGGCGACGGCCGCGGTGGTCTCCTCGGTGCCCGTGGCGGCCTGGCTGTCGCTGGGCCGCAGGGCGTAGCCGACGCCCCCGGAGAGGGCGACCGCGCCGGTGGCGGCGAGGACGGAACGACGGTGGATGCCCTGGCCGGAGCCGGCGACTGAGCGTGTGCGCGACATGCGCTTCTCTCCCCGAGTGCGAACGCGTCGGCAGTGGTCGCGGGGCGTTCACGACGTGAACACCCCGCTCGTACTGGATCGTTGGCAACGGGAATGACCTGTGCGTAAACGAGGCGGCAACGGGCAACGCCGATCACCGTACGTGGATCTTGGACTACCCTGCGCGTCGTCGCCTGCTCCGGATACGGCCCGGAGCAGGTCACGCGGCGTTCATCTTCCGGGGTACTGCACCTGGGGCCCGTCTACTCCAGGGCGTCGGCCAGCCGTCCGGTGACCGGGCGCTCCCGCCACATCCGCAGCGCGATGTCGACCATCGGCACCCGCACGAGACCGGGCACCGCGTCCAGGTCCTGCCAGGCGGCGAGGTCGGTGGAGCCGTTCACCTCGTTGCGCAGTTCACCGCCGATGATCCGGCCCTCGTAGACGAACCGGACGCCGTGGTTTTCGACGGCGCGTCCGAGGCCGTCGCGGAAGACGCGGGTGGAGGAGTTCACGCCGAGCAGTCCGGTCACCTCGATGCGGTACCCGGTCTCCTCCGCCACCTCCCGCCGGACGGTGTCGTAGGGGTCCTCGCCGTGCTCCATGCCGCCGCCCGGCACGACCCACTCGGGTGTGCCGTCCTGGGCGGGCGAGCGGGCGAGCAGGATCTGTCCGTCCCGGACGCATATGGCGTAGGCCGCCACCCTCAACTTCTGTCGCACTCCGGGACGTTAACCGATTTCTTCGCCACCTTCAGGACTGATGCTTACAAATCGCATCGCGGGTTTTCCCCATACATCCATCTCGTTTCGGTCAACGCTCCCCAAAGGACTTCACCTTGCGTAAGGCTGTGCGATCGTCCGGGCTTGCCGTTCGGACCGTGTGCGACCAGGGCCGATCGGGCCCCGGTCGCTTCCCGCTCGTTCCTTTACCTACAAGGGATGCCGATGACCCCTCCCACCCCGCGCGATCAGATATCGGGCCCGAGACGTGTGGCGCGCATCGCCGTGGCCGCCGGCCTCGTCGCCGCGCTCTCCGCGGCCGGGCCGATCCCCCTGGCCTTCTCCGCCGACGGGCCCGGCACGGACGCCCCGGCCGACCCGGGCGTCAAGTCCGCGCACGCCAAGCTCGGTTCGGACGACGCGGACCTGCTCGCGGAGGCCAAGGCCGACGGCGACAAGACCGTCACGATGATGATCGCCACCGCGCCCGGGAAGACCGAGCAGGTCGCCGGGCAGCTGGACGCGGTCAAGGGCGGCTCGGTGGGCCGGGCCGACGACAAGCTCGGTTACGTCCGCGCCACCGTCCCGACGGGCAAGGCGGACTCGGCGATCGCCGCCGCCGCCAAGCTGTCCTCCGTGCACGGCATCGACCTGCGCGAGGAGATCCCGCTGGACGACCCGACGCCGAGCGCGGACACCGCCAAGGGCGCCAAGGCCGCGAAGGGGACGTACCCGGCTCCGGGGAAGAAGACCCCGGCCGAGAACCCGTACAACCCGTCCTTCGAGACGGGCGCGGTCGACTTCGTCGAGGACCACCCGAAGGCGGACGGCCGCGGCGTCACCATCGGCATCCTCGACTCCGGCGTGGACCTCGGCCACCCGGCGCTGCAGAAGACGACGACCGGTGAGCGGAAGATCGTCGACTGGGTGACGGCGACCGACCCGATCATCGACAACGACAACACCTGGCGCCCGATGGTCTCGGCCGTGTCCGGCCCGGCCTTCACCTACCAGGGCCAGTCGTACAAGGCGCCGGCGGGCTCCTACGCCGTCAGCCTCTTCAAGGAGTCGTACACCACGGGCGGCGACGCGGCGGGCGACGCCAACCGCGACGGCGACACCACCGACGCCTGGGGCGTGCTGTACGACGCGAAGACCGGCACGGTCCGGGTCGACCTGAACAACAACAACGACTTCGCCGACGACGCCCCGATGAAGCCGTACAAGGACGGCCACCAGATCGGGTGGTTCGGCACCGACGACCCGAAGACCGACATCGCCGAGCGGCAGCCGTTCGTCGTGGAGATCCGCAAGGACGTCCCGATGGACCCGCTGGGCGGTTCCTGGGTCGGCAAGAAGTCCGACTTCGTCAACATCGGCGTCATCGAGTCCGAGCACGGCACGCACGTCGCCGGCATCACCGCCGCCAACGGCCTGTTCGGCGGCAAGATGGACGGTGCGGCTCCCGGCGCCAAGCTGGTCTCCTCCCGCGCCTGCACCTGGTCCGGCGGCTGCACCAACGTGGCGCTGACCGAGGGCATGATCGACCTCGTCACCAAGCGCGGTGTCGACATCGTCAACATGTCCATCGGCGGCCTGCCGGCGCTGAACGACGGCAACAACGCGCGCGCCGAGCTGTACACGCGGCTCATCGACACCTACGGCGTCCAGCTGGTGATCTCCGCGGGCAACTCCGGCCCCGGCGCCAACACCATCGGCGACCCCTCCCTGGCCGACAAGGTCATCTCGGTCGGCGCGTCCGTCTCCAAGCAGACCTGGGCCGCCAACTACGGCTCGGTCGTGGAGAAGAAGTACGCGATGATGCCGTTCTCCTCGCGCGGCCCGCGTGAGGACGGCGGCTTCACGCCGACCCTGGTCGCCCCGGGCGCGGCGATCAACACCATCCAGACCTGGATGCCGGGCGCGCCGGTCGCCGAGGCGGGCTACTCCCTGCCGGCCGGCTACGGCATGCTCCAGGGCACCTCGATGGCCTCCCCGCAGGCCGCGGGCGCCTCGGCGCTGCTGATCTCGGCCGCCAAGCAGAAGAAGATCGACCTCACGCCGGCCACCCTGCGCACGGCCCTCACCTCCACCGCCGACCACATCAAGGGTGTGCAGGCGTACGAGGAGGGCGCGGGCCTCATGAACATCGAGGACGCCTGGGACGCCATCCGTGACGACGCCACCGCCCACTCCTACACGGTCAAGGCGCCGGTCGACACCGCGATCGACCAGTTCCTGAAGACCCCGGGCTACGGCACGGGCCTCTACGACCGTGAGGGCGGCCTGAAGGCCGGCCAGAAGAAGACCTACGAGGTCACGATCACCCGTACGTCCGGCGCCGACAAGGCGATCCGGCACGAGCTGCACTTCGAGAACAACGCGGGCGGCACGTTCCGCATCGTGGGCTCCGACGAGGTGAAGCTGCCGCTGAACCAGCCGGTGACCGTCAAGGTCCAGGCCGCGCCGAAGTCCGCGGGCATCAAGAGCGCGATCCTGGAGGTCGACGACCCGAAGACCGAGGGCATCGACCGGCAGGTCCTCAGCACGGCCGTGGTCTCCACGCCGCTGAAGTTCACGACCTCCGCGAAGGGCTCGGTGCAGCGCAACAGCACCCAGCACTACTTCGTCACCGTCCCCGAGGGCGCGAAGACCCTCGAGGTCGCGATGAGCGGGCTGAAGGACAAGAGCCAGACCCGGTTCATCTCCATCCACCCGTACGGCGTCCCGTCCGACCCGACGTCGACGATCAACTGCTACCCGAACTACTCCAACCCGGCCAACACCTGCCGCCCCGACCTGCGTTCGTACGCGGACCCGCAGCCGGGCGTGTGGGAGATCGAGGTCGAGTCGCGCCGTACGTCGCCGCTGCTCGACAACCCGTACAAGCTGGACGTCGCCGTCCTCGGCGCGGCCTTCGAGCCGGAGACCGTGACCGTCCCCGAGGCGAAGGTCGGCACCCCGGCCGCCGCCTCCTGGAAGGTGACGAACGGCTTCGCCGCGCTCGACGGCAAGCTGGTGGGCGGGCCGCTGGGCTCGGCCAAGACGGCCCGTCCCTCGATCAAGCAGGGCGAGACGCAGACGACGACGGTCGAGGTGCCCGCGGGCGCGAAGTCGCTGGACGTCGCGATCGGCGGGGTCTCGGACAACGCCGCCGACCTGGACCTCGCCGTGTACGACGCGTCGGGCACGCAGGTCGGCAGCTCCGCCGACGGCGACTCGGAGGAGTCGGTGTCCGTGCCGTCCCCGGCCGCCGGCACGTACACGATCGAGGTCGTCGGCTACTCGGTGCCGGCCGGCACCACGGAGTACGACTACCAGGACGTGTTCTTCTCCGCCTCGCTCGGCAGCGTGACGGTCGACGGTTCGGCGCCGGTGCAGCTCGGCACGGGCGACTCGGCGACGGTCTCGGGCAGCGTCACCGCCGCGGCGGCCGCTCCCGAGGGGCGTGAGTTCTTCGGCCAGGTCCAGCTGGTCAACGCGCGCGGCACGGTCGCGGGCCTGGGCAGCGTGAAGATCGAGAAGGTTCTGCCTTAGCGGTATCGCGGCAACCGGGGCGGGCGTCCGTTGGGGCGCCCGCCCTTGCCGTTCCTACGGGCACGGGAAGGTTCGCGAGGCGGGCAGTGCCTCGGTGATCCACGCCCGGTCGCGGGCGATCTCCTTCTCCCCCGTGGTCCACATGTCCGGGTGGGCCTGCTCGCCGGAGACACCGACGAGCATGTGTTCACCGGCTCGGAGCGAGGGCTCGGCGCCGGTCTCCAGGGGGAAGGTGATCCGCGCCCGGCCCTTGTCGGGCTTGTAGTAGCGCGTCACGTCCAGGGTGATCCGGTCCTGGCCGGTACCGGGAACGGTCTCGACCTCGGTGACGATGCCCTCGACGACGATCCGGGCGCAGGCCAGATACCCGGCGTGACCGAGCTTGGCCTCCTCACCGGTCTGCGGCCGGGCGACGGAACTGTCGGCGGCCGACCCGCCCTGATCGCCCCCGGCGCTCATGCCGCCGCTCTGGGTGACGAGCCAGCCCATGCCGATCACGAGACCGGCACCGACGGCCGCGACGAGGCCCTTCGCGGCCACGACGAGGGGTTTGCGCCGGGTGCGCCGCCGCGAGGCCAGCGAGGCGACGGCCGAGCCCACGCCCGGCTCGCCCCCGGCCGCCACGGCCACCCCGCCCGGCCCGGACGCGGCAGACACCCCCGACACCGGCGACACGCCACCCGCGCCCCCGCCCACCGCGAGCCCCGCAGGCCCCGATGACACCCGCGCCGCATCACCCGCGTCCCCGCCTCCGGCCGCCTCAGGTGCCCCGCCCGACCCGGACCCGGCAGACACCCCCGACACCGGCGACACGCCACCCGCGCCCCCGCCCACCGCGAGCCCGGCAGGCCCCGATGACACCCGCGCCGCATCACCCGCGTCCCCGCCTCCGGCCGCCTCAGGTGCCCCGCCCGACCCGGACCCGGCAGACACCCCCGACACCGGCGACACGCCACCCGCGCCCCCGCCCCGGCGCTCCGCCAACAACCCGCCCGGTTCCGGCCGCGGGGACACCGGCGATTCGCCACCCTCGTTCCCGCCCCCCTCGCCCCCGCCCCCGGCCACCGCAGACACCCCGCCCGGCCCGGACGCGGCAGACACGCGCGATTCGCCACCCTCGTTCCCGCCGGTGCGCGCAGTGGTCATCCCATTCGGCTCCGGTCGTGCGGACGACGCCCTCACCTGTGAACCGGTGGCCGCCCCGGGGACGGTGGGGGCAGCGGTGCGCGGGCCGTCGGCCGCTACCGCGGTCGGCCCCGCCGGGCCGCCGGCCCCCGCCAGCGTGTCCCCCAGCAGTCCGAGCTGTCGCCGGAGCAGTGCCACATCCGCCGCAGCCGAGTCATGGGCTGCCATGAAGGCCGCGTCCCGGCGGGCCTCCTCCGGGACGGGGTCCCCGACCAGCACGGCCATCAGCGCGTCCATGCCGTCGTACTCATCACCGCCGCCACGCTCTCCATGGCGCCGGTCGTCGTCGTTCCGGGCGGTCACGTCACACCACCTCGTCCTCGTGCAGGCGGGCGCGCAGGGCCCGTACCGCCGTGTGCAGCCGGCTCTTGACCGTGCCCTCCGGGACGCCGAGCTGCTCGGCGATGGACCGGACCGGCAGGTCGGCGTAGAAGCGCAGGACGACGACCTGACGCTGGGCGTCGGGCAGCTCGTCCAGGCCCTGGGCGACGGCGACGGACAGCACGCTGCTGTCCTCGCCGGAGGGATGCGCCGGCTGGCGCAGGGCCGCCAGCCGCTCCCCGAGCCGCTCCTGGCGGCGTTTGGCCCGGTGCCAGTCCATGGCCAGGTTGGAGGCGACGACCGCCGCCCACGCCGAGACGTCCCGCGGCGCCTCCCGGCCGCTCGCGGCCCGCTCCAGCAGCCTCAGGCGGACCTGCTGCACCCCGTCCGGCAGGTCCGCCTGCGGCACCCCGCCGAGCACGAGCACCGCCCGCACCCGGCGCTCCTGCGCCGAGTCCAGCGGATCGGCCGCGACCGGCGGATCGGCCTCGCTCGACGTACCCGACGTATCGGCCCCGCTCGGCGGATCAGCCGCGTCCCGCGGATCGTCGCCGGTCGCGGCACGCGCCTCCCGGCCGCGCCGTGCCCTTCCGCGCAGCAGCACAAGCCACCCCCCTCGCCGTGTTTCTCCTAGGACGCCGGTACGGCCCGGAACGTTCGGCCGTTTTCCTGACCGGTGCCGGCCGGGGCGACAGAGGCGTACATCACACTTCCGTGTGGCCGGGACCGGCATGGGCAGGCGAGCTTGCGGCGCACGACCCCTGCCGGACGAATTCCTCCAGCTCAGCGGGGTCGACACCGCAGGTCCGCAACCATGGAGTGGGACAGACCGTCCCGCTCTCCGGGCAGACCGGGGAAAGAAGTGGACAGGCGGGCCGTGGTCGGCCGCATGATGGAAAAGCCTCGGCCAAGCAACGAGCACGTGAAGACACGCAGGAGAGGGAGTCACCGTGAGGGTCGGAATCGTCGGAGCCACCGGACAGGTGGGCACGGTCATGCGCAGGATCCTCAAGGAGCGGAACTTCCCGGTCACCGAGCTGCGCCTGTTCGCCTCGGCCCGTTCCGCGGGGACGGAGCTGGACGGCGTGACGGTGGAGGACGCGGCGACCGCCGACTACACCGGCCTGGACATCGTGCTGTTCTCCGCGGGCGGTGCCACGTCCAAGGCACTGGCCGAAAAGGTCGCCTCCCAGGGCGCCGTGGTGATCGACAACTCCTCCGCGTGGCGCAAGCACCCGGAGGTCCCCCTGGTCGTCTCCGAGGTCAACCCGCACGCGATCAAGAACCGTCCCAAGGGCATCATCGCCAACCCGAACTGCACGACCATGGCCGCGATGCCGGTCCTGCGTCCGCTGCACGACGAGGCGGGCCTGGAGGCCCTGGTCGTCGCCACGTACCAGGCGGTCTCCGGCTCCGGCCTCGCGGGCGTCGCCGAGCTGCACGGCCAGACGCAGAAGGTCGTCGCCGACGCCGAGAAGCTCACGCACGACGGTGAAGCGGTCGACTTCCCCGAGCCGGGCGTCTACAAGCGCCCCATCGCCTTCAACGTGCTGCCGCTGGCGGGTTCGATCGTCGACGACGGTCTGAACGAGACCGACGAGGAGCAGAAGCTCCGCAACGAGTCCCGCAAGATCCTGGAGATCCCCGAGCTGAAGGTCTCCGGCACCTGTGTGCGCGTCCCGGTCTTCTCCGGACACTCCCTCCAGGTCAACGCCCGCTTCGCGCGTCCGATCTCCCCGGAGCGCGCGACGGAGCTGCTGAAGGACGCCCCGGGCGTCGAGCTCTCCGACATCCCGACCCCCCTCCAGGCCGCGGGCAAGGACCCCTCCTACGTCGGCCGCATCCGCCGCGACGAGACGGTGGACAACGGCCTGGCCCTCTTCCTCTCCAACGACAACCTCCGCAAGGGCGCGGCCCTGAACGCGATCCAGATCGCGGAGCTGGTGGCGGCGGAGCTCGAGGGCTAGTCCCCGCCCGTCTCTCAGCCCCTGCGCACCTCGTAGAGGAAGCAGCCGTACTCGACGGCCCGGACGTGGACCAGTGCCACGGCCGGGTCGTCGAACGCTTCCAGGAAGGCCTGCTGGAAGCCGCCGGGTTCCTGGACCAGCCGGCCACCCAGGATGTGGCCCTCGGCCGAGTAGCGGCGGAGCGTGCGGTGGGCGCCGGTGAAGGGGAGGGCATCGCCGGCCGGGCCCGCGCACTCCTCGGCGTGAATGAAGACCGGGCCCTGTTCGTCGTAGGCGCCCGGGGCGGCGCCTGTCTTTGACGCCCAGCGGCGCAGGGGCGCGTAGGAGACCAGCGCGATGCGTTCGCCCGGCTCGCTGCGGCGCAGGCAGCAGCGCAACGGGCTGCCGCCCTCGATGTCGGTGAAGCCGTCGGTCCGGCGGCCCGCGTCGTCCGTCGTGCGCAGTTCCTTCAGCGCGCGCGGGGAGATGGGGCGTGCGGTGTACGCGGTGGTCGTCATGGGCACCAGACTCACTCGCGCGATCCTCGCTCACCGGCGGAATCCGGACGTCGCGCTCGCCCCCGAAGAACCCTGCCCGAGGGGTATCCCTAGGACTCGCCCGGGTCGTCGCCTGACGCCGAGCCGCCGTGGAAAGATGGCGCAACCCACCCATAACGAGGAGATGACCGCGTGCCTGGCACAAACCTGACCCGCGAAGAGGCGCAGCAGCGGGCGCAGCTGCTCGCCGTTGAGTCGTACGGGATCGAACTCGATCTCTCCGGCGCGCAGGAGGGCGGCACCTACCGGTCGGTGACCACGGTGCGCTTCGATGTGACGGCCGAGAACGGCGCGGAGTCGTTCATCGACCTGGTGGCGCCGGCCGTGCACGAGGTCACCCTGAACGGGGACTCCCTCGACCCGGCCGAGGTCTTCGCGGACTCCCGGATCGCCCTGCCCGGCCTGCTCCACGGGCGCAACATCCTCCGGGTCGTCGCCGACTGCGCGTACACCAACACCGGTGAGGGCCTGCACCGGTTCGTCGACCCGGTCGACGAACAGGCCTACCTCTACACCCAGTTCGAGGTGCCGGACGCCCGCCGGGTCTTCGCGAGCTTCGAGCAGCCGGACCTGAAGGCGACCTTCCAGTTCACCGTGAGGGCGCCCGAGGGCTGGACGGTCATCTCCAACTCCCCCACGCCCGAACCGCAGGACAGTGTCTGGACGTTCGAGCCGACGCCACGCATCTCGACGTACATCACGGCGCTGATCGTCGGCCCGTACCACTCGGTGCACAGCGTGTACGAGAAGGACGGCCGGTCCGTCCCGCTCGGCATCTACTGCCGGCCCTCCCTCGCCGAGTACCTCGACTCGGACGCCATCTTCGAGGTGACCCGGCAGGGCTTCGAGTGGTTCCAGGAGAAGTTCGACTACGCGTACCCGTTCCAGAAGTACGACCAGCTGTTCGTGCCGGAGTTCAACGCGGGCGCGATGGAGAACGCGGGCGCGGTGACCATCCGCGACCAGTACGTGTTCCGGTCGAAGGTGACGGACGCGGCGTACGAGGTGCGCGCGGAGACCATCCTGCACGAGCTGGCCCACATGTGGTTCGGCGACCTCGTGACCATGGAGTGGTGGAACGACCTGTGGCTGAACGAGTCGTTCGCCACGTACACCTCGATCGCCTGCCAGGCGGCCCACCCCGAGTCGCGCTGGCCGCACTCCTGGACCACGTTCGCCAACTCCATGAAGACCTGGGCGTACCGGCAGGACCAGCTGCCGTCGACGCACCCGATCATGGCCGAGATCAACGACCTGGACGACGTGCTCGTCAACTTCGACGGCATCACGTACGCGAAGGGGGCTTCCGCCCTGAAGCAGCTCGTCGCGTACGTCGGCGAGGACGAGTTCTTCAGCGGCGTGCAGGCGTACTTCAAGGCGCACGCGTACGGCAACACGCGCCTGTCCGATCTGCTGGGCGCCCTGGAGACGACGTCCGGCCGTGATCTGAAGGCCTGGTCGAAGGCGTGGCTGGAGACGGCGGGCATCAACGTCCTCCGTCCCGAGATCGAGACGGCCGCCGACGGTGTCGTCACCTCCTTCGCGATCCGGCAGGAGGCCCCCGCCCTGCCCGTCGGCGCCAAGGGCGAGCCGACGCTGCGCCCGCACCGGATCGCCGTCGGTCTGTACGAACTCGACGACGACAGCGGCAAGCTGGTCCGGGACGAGCGCATCGAGCTGGACGTCGACGGTGAGCTGACGGCCGTGCCGCAACTGGTGGGCAGGCGCCGCCCGGCCGTGATCCTGCTCAACGACGACGACCTGTCGTACGCGAAGGTCCGCCTGGACGAGCAGTCCCTGGCCTTCGTCACAGAGCACCTCGGCGACTTCGAGTCCTCCCTGCCGCGCGCCCTGTGCTGGGCGTCGGCCTGGGACATGACCCGCGACGCCCAGCTCGCGGCCCGCGACTACCTGTCCCTGGTGCTGTCCGGCATCGGCAAGGAGTCGGACATCGGCGTGGTGCAGTCGCTCCAGCGGCAGGTGAAGCTGGCGATCGACCTGTACGCCGACCCGGCCGCCCGCGAGGCGCTGCTGGCCCGCTGGACCGACGCGACGCTGGCGCACCTGCGGGCGGCCGCGGCGGGCAGCGACCACCAGCTGGCGTGGGCGCGCGCGTTCGCCGCTACGGCCCGCACGCCGGAGCAGCTGGATGTGCTGGACGCGCTGCTGGACGGCTCGCAGACCATCGAGGGCCTGGTCGTCGACACGGAGCTGCGGTGGGCGTTCGTGCAGCGACTCGCGGCGGTCGGCCGGTTCGACGAGGCGGAGATCGCGGGCGAGTACGACCGTGACCGCACGGCCGCCGGTGAGCGGCACGCGGCCACGGCCCGGGCGGCACGTCCGACGCCGGAGGCCAAGGCGGAGGCGTGGGCGTCGGTCGTCGACTCCGACAAGCTGCCGAACGCCGTGCAGGAGGCGGTCATCGGCGGCTTCGTCCAGACCGACCAGCGCGAGGTGCTCGCCCCGTACGCGGACCGGTACTTCGAGGTGGTCAAGGACATCTGGGAGTCCCGCTCCCACGAGATGGCCCAGCAGATCGCCGTCGGCCTCTACCCGACCGTCCAGGTCTCCCAGGAGACCCTGGACAAGACGGACGCCTGGCTGGCCTCCGCCGAGCCGAACGCGGCCCTGCGCCGGCTGGTCTCGGAGTCCCGCGCGGGCGTCGAACGCGCCCTGCGGGCCCAGCGGGCGGACGCGGCGGCCGGCCGCTAACCGTCCAAGGAAGCAGTGGGGTGCCCGGCGTATGCCGGGCACCCCTTCGCTTGCCCCCGGCCCGGCCGGGGCGGTAGCGGCGGAACCGGCCGGGGGTGGCGGGGGTTCGACCGTCCGGGGCAGCGCACGTCCAACCGGGCGCGGGCAGCGTGGGTCCGACCGGCTGAGGGCAGCGCGCGCCCCAACCGGCCCAGGGCAACGCGCGCCCAACCGGCCGAGGGACGCCGCAGGCCCGGCCAGCCGAGGACGGCACAGGCCCGACCAGCCGAGGGACGCCGCAGGCCCGGCCAGCCGAGGACGGCACAGGCCCGACCGGCCGAGGGCAGCGCGCGCCCGACCGGCCGGGGCCACCACGGCCGAGCATCCGTCTCTACCGTCGCAACGCCCCGTCCCGGACGTCCATCGCCTCGATGGGAGCGTTCCTCCCGGTGCGGTCGAGGGTTCGCGGCGTGCGTGTCCGGGTGACGAACTGGCCCGCCACCGTCGCCCCGAACGCCAGCCCCATGCCGACCAGTTGCACCGGTGTCAGTGCCTGCCCGAGCGCCGCCCAGCCGACGACGGCCGCGGTCAGCGGGGAGAGCGGGCCGAGGAAGGTGACCTGGGTGGCGGTCATACGGCCGATGCCGCGGAACCACAGCCAGTACGCGACCGCCGTGTTCGCGACGGCGAGGTAGAGGTAACCGCCGACCGCCGGGCCGTCCAGTGCCGGTGGCGCACCTTCCACCAGGAAGGCGAGCGGCGCGATGAGCAGGCCTCCCGCGGTCAGCTGCCAGCCGGTGAGGGCCAGCGGTCCGACGCCCTCGGGGCGGCCCCAGCGCTGGGTGAGCACGGTGCCGGCCGACATCGACGCCGTGGAGGCGACAGCCGCCAGCACGCCGATCGTGTCCAGCGCCCCGGCCGCCCGCAGCACGACGAGGCTGACGCCGAACGCGGCCACGGCCCCGGCCACCAGCGTGCGCGCCGACGGCCGCTGCCCGAGCAGCAGCACCGAGAGGCCGGCCACGAACAGCGGCCCCGCCGAGCCGACGACCGCCGCGAGTCCGCCCGGCAGCCGGTACGCGGAGAGGAACAGCAGCGGGAAGAAGGCCCCGATGTTCAGCGCGCCGAGCACCACCGCCTTCCACCACCAGGCACCGCGCGGCAGCACCCGGGCGAGGGCGAGGAGCAGCAGGCCGGCGGGCAGGGCGCGCGCCAGGGCGGTGAACAGGGGGCGGTCGGGCGGGAGGAACTCGGTGGTGACCGCGTAGGTCGTGCCCCAGGAGACGGGAGCGAGGGCGGTGAGGGTGATGAGAGCGGCGCGGGAGGTGGCCATGGCGGGGCCCCTTCAAAGTAGGTCGGTAGAAAGTAGCTTACCGCTAAGCAACTTTCAGTCAAGCTACTTTCTTGCGGGTGACCGAGGGGCGGCCGATACTCGTGACATGAGCGAACGCCCGGAGCAGCGCAAGGACCCCGTCGACGCGATCATCGACCAGTGGGCGGCGGTCCGGCCCGACCTCGACACCGCCGCCATGGAGGTCTTCGGCCGGATCAACCGGCTCTCGCACGCGATCGGCGAGCGGGTGGGGCAGGCGTACGCGAAGTTCGGCATCTCGCGGGGGGAGTTCGACGTCCTGGCGACACTGCGCCGCTCCGGCGAGCCCTACACGCTCTCGCCCCGGCAGCTCTCCGCGACGCTGATGCTCACCACCGGCGGCATGACGGGGCGGCTGGACAAACTGGAGCGGGCCGGACTGCTGCGCCGCTCCCCCGACCCGCACGACCGGCGCGGGCTGCACGTCACGCTCACCGACGAGGGCCTCGGACTGGTCGACGAGGCGGTCGCAGCGGGGCTGGCGGTCCAGACGGAAGCACTGTCCGCCCTGGGCGCGCAGCGGGCCGGGCAGTTGGCCGATCTGCTGCGGGAGCTACTGACGGGGACGGACAGGTCCTGACACGCCGAGGGCGCCGTCGCGGATATCGCGGCGGCGCCCTCGGCGAGGAACGCTGATCAGGCCTTGACTTCGCTCTTCGCGTCGGCCTTGGTCGTGATGTTGGAGCTGGTCGGGTCCTTCTTCTTGTGCGACTTGTCGCCGATCATCACCAGACCGTGGATGACCAGGTACAGCACGATCGGGGCCACGACGAAGAGGCCCAGCGTCTCGATGACGCTCAGGCCCGGGCCGGGGTCGTCACCGTCGTCGCGGGTGAGCGCGCTCGCGGGGGACGACATGAGCAGCATCATCAGCGTCGTACCGGCTGCCAGGGCGCCGGCGCGCAGGGCGTTCTTCTTGTCCACGGTGCCAAAGTATCCAACGCCCACCGGGGACGCGCGCCCGGGGTGCCGTAAGAGGCCCCTGTCTCAAGCGCCGCCGTCCCTGAGCACCTCCATCAGCGCGTGCAGCCGCGGCGAGGCCGTCAGGTCCTCCAGCGTCACCGGCCGCCCCTGCGCGTCCGCGATCGGCAGGCGCCAGTTCGGGTACTGGTCCCAGGTCCCGGGGAGGTTCTGCGGGCGCCGGTCGCCGACGCCGTCCGGGAGCCAGACGCCGACCATGCGGGCCGGGGTGCGCAGCAGGAAGCGGTGGACGGCCTGGATCTCGGCCTCCTCCGACGACGTGTCGCTGCCGCCGCCCGTGCCGTGCAGCAGGCCGAGCCGGGAGAGCAGGGACAGCCACTCCCCCGCGTCGGCGGCGGCCTCGGCGCGCTCCTCCTCCAGCGGGCGGGTCAGCAGTCCCAGGCTGTCGCGGAGCTCGACGTGCTCGCCGGTGAGGCGGGCGGCCGTGGAGGGCAGGTCGTGGGTGGTGGCGGTGGCCAGGCAGTCGGCCCGCCAGCTGTCGGGGGGCAGGGGACGGCCGTCGCCCTCCCAGTCCCGTTCGAACCACAGCACCGACGTGCCGAGCACCCCGCGCTCGCGCAGCGCCTCACGGACGCCGGGCTCGACGGTGCCGAGGTCCTCGCCGATCACCGGCGCACCGGCCCGGGAGGCCTCCAGGACGAGGGCGGCGAGCATGGCCTCGGCGTCGTAGCGGACGTAGGTGCCCTCGGTGGGCGGGTGGCCCTGCGGGACCCACCAGAGGCGGAACAGGCCCATGACGTGGTCGATGCGCAGGGCGCCGGCGTAGCGGAACAGGGCGCGCAGCAGCTCGCGGAACGGGGCGTAGCCGGACTCGGCCAGGCGGTCGGGGCGCCAGGGCGGCAGGCCCCAGTCCTGCCCGCGGGCGTTGAAGGCGTCCGGCGGGGCGCCCACCGACATGCCGGCGGCGAAGTACTCCTGCTGTGCCCAGGCGTCGGCGCCGCCGGGGTGTACGCCGACCGCGAGGTCGTGCACGATCCCGACCGGCATCCCGGCCTCGCGCCCGGCGCGTTGCGCGGCGGTCAGCTGGGTGTCGGTGAGCCAGGCGAGCCGGGACCAGAAGTCGACCCGGTCCAAGAGGCCGTTGCGGGCCCGGGTCGTCTCGGCCGACCGCGGATCGCGCAGGCCGGTCGGCCAGCGGTGCCAGTCCGAGCCGTGCACCTCGGCGAGCGCGCACCAGGTGGCGTGGTCCTCCAGGGCCTGGCCCTGCCCGGCGAGGAAGTCGCAGTAGGCGGCGCGCCGGCCGGGCCCGAGGGGGACCTCGCCGAGCAGCTCCAGCGCCTCCCGCTTGAGCTCCCACACGGCGTCCCGGTCGATCAACGCACCCTGGTGCAGCACCGCTTCGCGCAGCCGGCCCGCTCGCTCCAGCAGGGCGCGCAGGCGTTCGGGGTCGTCGACGTACGCGGCCTCGGGGACGTCCTCGATGCGCAGGTGCACGGGGTCGGGGAAGCGGCGCGAGGAGGGGCGGTACGGGGAGGGGTCGGTGGGGGCTCCGGGCACGGCCGCGTGCAGCGGGTTGACCTGGACGAACCCGGCGCCGAGCGACCGCCCGGCCCAGCCGGCCAGCTCGGCGAGGTCACCGAGGTCGCCCATGCCCCAGGAGCGGCGCGACAGCAGGGAGTAGAGCTGGACGAGGAGTCCGTGGGAGCGCCCCGTGGGGGTGGGCAGGCGGGGCGGGGCGACGATCAGGTGGGCGGTGGCGGTGCGGCCGTCGGGGGTGGCGGCGGTCAGCCGGTGGACGCCGGGTGGCAGGCCGTCCGCCGAGGCGCGGCTCTCGCCCTGCTCGGTGTCGATCCGCAGCCGGGTTCCCTCGGGGAGCGCGGCCAGGGCGGCCGGGGGGCTGCCGCTCCAGCCGACCACGGTCGGGGGCAGCAGCCGTTCGCCCCGTTCCCGCTCGCGGGCCGCGAGCGCGGCGCGGACGGCGCCGGGCGTGCTCGCGTCCACGCCGAGAGCGGCCAGGGTCAGGGTGAGCGCGGTGCCCGAGGCCGCGACCTCGCGGTCCGGGGACGGACTGTAGGACGTGGCGACGCCGTGCAGGGCGGCGAGGCGGGACAGGTCCTCGGAGGGCGGGTCGGCCGGCCGGGGT
The DNA here is from genome assembly GCF_004803895.1 of Streptomyces hawaiiensis. NCBI lineage: Bacteria > Bacillati > Actinomycetota > Actinomycetes > Kitasatosporales > Streptomycetaceae > Streptomyces > Streptomyces hawaiiensis. Next base: position 3,096,315 of record NZ_CP021978.1, read on the forward strand.
GCGGTCATCTACATCCTCGTGAGGTCCGGGACGAAGGCCGGGGGCTCGCTGGTCAGGGGGGCGGCTTCGGCGAGCGGCGGCTCACTGGTGAGGGGCTCGGCGTCGGGCAGCGGGGGCTCGCTGGTCAGCGGCAGTTCGGTGTGGGTGCTCTCGGAGCTGAAGACGCAGTAGCGCGGGTCGTCGTGGTGAGGGGCGTCGAGGTCGGCGGACGGGTCCGCCACGGGTTTGGACGGGGCCGGGAGCGGGAGGAAAGTCATCGCAGCCACGGGGGCCTCCTTGTCGCGTACGGCTCTCAACGGGTCATCGCAGCCCTACCCAGTCGACGCGAAGGCAGACGCCCCAGGCCGAACATCGTGCTTCTGCTCACACTCCGCTCCCCTCCACACAGTCCAGATTCCGACATTTCACTCGCAACGGCCACTCTCGTTGACACCTCCACCGGACGGGTGGTGGGCTCGTTCCGCCGGTCGAACGCATCTGGAGGGGGCCTGTGGGACTGCGGCGTGGGAAGCGGGCCGCGGCCCTGGCGGTCGCCGTCGTCGCCGGGAGCCTCGTCGCCCCGCCCGCCGCGATGGCGGCTCCGCCCGCCCCCGGCACGGCCGCGACACCGGCCCCCGAGACCGCCGGCCCGGATCTCTCCGTCTGGCCACGCCCGCAGTCGCTGCGCGCGAACGGCGCCCCGGTCGCGGTGCCGGACGAGGTCGCTCTGGTCACCGGCACACACGCGGACACCCACGCGGTCGAAACCCTGCGCGAGCTGCTGCGGCGGGCCGGGGCCCGCCGGATCACGGACACGGCCGGACCGGGGACCCTGGCCGTGCGGGCACGGACGGAGCCCGTCCGCCGGGGCGACCGCCACGCCCTGCCCTCCGGGGGATACGAGCTGTCCGTGGGCCGGGACGGCGTCTCCCTCACCGGCACCGGCGAGGACGGCCTCTTCCACGCCGTGCAGACGCTGCGGCAGCTCCTTCGACCCGACGGCACGATCACCGCGGCCGTGGTCCGCGACTGGCCCGGCACCGCCGTACGCGGCATCACCGAGGGCTTCTACGGCACCGCCTGGACGCACCGGCAGCGGCTGGCGCAGCTGGACTTCATGGGGCGCACCAAGCAGAACCGCTACCTGTACGCCCCGGGGGACGACCTCTACCGGCAGGCCCGCTGGCGTGAGCCCTACCCGGAGCGGCAGCGGACCCGGTTCCGGGAGCTGGCCGAGCGGGCGCGCCGCAACCACGTCTCGCTCGGCTGGGCGGTGGCCCCGGGCCAGGCGATGTGCTTCGCCTCCGACGCCGATGTGCGGGCGCTGACGCGCAAGCTGGACGCGATGTGGGCGCTGGGCTTCCGGGCGTTCCAGCTCCAGTTCCAGGACGTCAGCTACAGCGAGTGGCACTGCGGGGCGGACGCCGACCGGTTCGGCTCCGGCCCCGAGGCGGCGGCGCGGGCACAGGCCCGGGTGGCGAACGCGGTGGCCCGGCACCTGGCGGCACGGCACCCGGGCGCCGCCGGTCTGTCCCTGATGCCGACCGAGTACTACGAGGACGGCACGACCGACTACCGGCGGGCGCTGGCGAGCGAGCTGGCCGCGGGCGTGGAGGTCGCCTGGACGGGCGTCGGGGTGGTGCCCCGCACCATCACGGGCGGCGAACTGGCCGACGCCCGCGAGGCGTTCGGGCACCCGCTGGTCACGATGGACAACTACCCGGTCAACGACTACGACCCCGGCCGTATCTTCCTCGGCCCGTACCGGGGCCGGGAGCCGGCCGTCGCGACCGGCTCGGCCGCCCTGCTCGCCAACGCGATGCAGCAGCCGGAGGCGTCCCGCATCCCGCTGTTCACCGCCGCCGACTACGCCTGGAACCCGCGCGCCTACCGCCCCGGTGAGTCCTGGCGCGCGGCGATCGCCGACCTGGCGGGCGGGGACCGGCGCCGCGAGCAGGCTCTTGCCGCGCTCGCCGGCAACGACGCGTCGTCGGTCCTGGACGACTCGGAGTCGGCGTATCTGCGCCCGCTGACCGAGGCGTACTGGCGCTCCCGCACGGCGGGCGGCCAGGGCACCGGCGGCGACGCCGCGCGTCGGCTGCGCGAGGCCTTCACCGTGCTGCGCGAACTGCCCCGGCGGCTGTCCGGAACCGGCCTCGGCTCCGAGGTCGCCCCCTGGGCGGAGCAGTTGGCGTCCTACGGCGAGGCGGGCACGGACGCGCTCGGCATGCTGGACGCGCAGCGCGCCGGGGACGCGGCGGCGGCCTGGACGGCGTACCGCAGGCTCGGCGCGCTGCGGGACCGGCTGGAGTCGGCGCCGGTCGAGGTCGGCGGGGACGTGCTGGACCCCTTCCTGCAGCGAGCGCAGAAGTCGTACGCGGCCTGGTCGGGCATCCACCACGAGCCGCCCCGCAACCCCGGCGGCGGCCGCACCCTGCGCTTCCCGCAGCCCCGGGCGCTGACCGCCGTGACGGCCCTGACCGAACCCGGCACCGAGGGCGGCGTCGAGCTGCACGTGCCGGGGCAGGGCTGGCGGGAGGCGGGCCGGCTGGACGGGTCCGGGGCGACCGAGGTGCGGCTGTCGGCGCGCGCCGACGCCCTGCGGATCACCGGCCCCGCACCCTCCCGCGTCCACCACCTCATCCCCTGGTTCACGGACTCCCCCGCCGTCTCCCTCGGCCTGCCCCGCGACCGGGCGGACCTCGAGACCGGCCGGACGGAGCGGCTGACCGCCCGGCTCGGGTCGCTGCGCCCCGCCGACGCCCGTGGCAGGCTCACCGCCGAGGCGCCCGAGGGCGTCCGGGTCCGGGTGCCGGAGGGCGAGCTGACCGTGCGGCGCGGCACGACGGTGGAGGTCCCGGTCGAGGTGACCGTGGAGCGCGGCACCCCGATGCGGTCGTACGACGTCCGGCTGGGGTTCGCGGGAGCGGACCGCACGCTCACCGTCCGCGCCGTCACGCCCACCGGCGGCCCCGACCTGGCCCGCACCGGCACCGCCCGCTCCTCGGGCGACGAGACGCCCGACTTCCCCGCGTCGGCGGCCAACGACGGCGATCCGCAGACCCGCTGGTCGTCCCCGGTCGACGACGGCGCCTGGTGGCAGGTCGAGCTGGCCCGCCCGGCGCGACTCGGCCGCATCGCGCTGCACTGGCAGGACGCCCACCCCGCGTCCTACCGCGTCCAGGTCTCCCCGGACGGCCGCCGCTGGCGCACCGCCGCCACGGTCCGGGACAGCCGGGGCGGCCGGGAGGACGTCCGCATGGACGAGCGGGACGTGCGCTTCGTGCGCGTGCAGGGCGAGAAGCGGGCGACCCCGTACGGGTATTCGCTGTGGTCGGCGGAGGCGTACGCCGTCTCGGAGTGAGCCCTTCGAGGCACGGCGACGGACCCGGCCGCCCCTCACTATTCACTCAGTACATATACTCAGTGCATAATGATCGGCATGAGCACCCGCCACATCCTGCTGGGCCTGCTCGCGACAGGTCCGAGCCATGGCTACGACCTCAAGCGACGCCATGACGAACGCTTCCCGCAGGCCCGCCCGCTTGCCTACGGCCAGGTCTACACGACCCTCCAGCGCCTCGTACGGGACGGCCTCGCCGAGGTCGACGGCACCGACTCGGACGGCGGCCCGGAGCGCACGACGTACCGGGCGACGGACGAGGGGACGCACGAACTGGCCCGGTGGGCCGGGGAGATCGCGCCGCCCGCGCCCTTCGTGGCGAACGAGATCTTCGCCAAGGTCGTGGTCGCGATCCTCTCGGGCGGCGACCCGGCCGGGTACCTGAGCGCCCAGCGCACCGCGCACATGGAGCGGATGCGGGAGCTCACGGCGGTCAAGGCCGCCAAGGGCGCGGACCTCGCGACCGTGCTCTCGGCCGACTACGCCCTCAACCACCTCGACGCCGACCTCCGCTGGATGAGCACCACGGCGGCCCGGCTCACCACCCTGACCGCGGAGGTCGACCCAGCATGAGCAGACCCGTGCCCCTTCTCACGGCCGGTGGCCTCACCAAAGCGCACGGCCCGACCCCCGCCCTGCGCGGCGCGTCGGTCGAGCTGCACGCCGGCGAGATCCTCGCCGTGACCGGCGCGAGCGGCAGCGGGAAGTCGACACTGCTGCACTGCCTGGCCGGCATCGTCCGCCCGGACGCCGGCTCGGTGACGTACGACGGCCGGCGGCTGGAGGAGCTGCCCGAGAAGCGGCTGAGCGAACTGCGGCGCACCGAGTTCGGCGTGGTGTTCCAGTTCGGGCAGCTCATCCCCGAGCTGACGGTCCTGGACAACGTCGCCCTGCCCCTGCTGCTGGCCGGCACCGACCGGACCGATGCCCGGGCCGCGGCCGGGGAGTGGCTGGAGCGGTTCGGGGTGCGGGGCCAGGAGGATTTGCGGCCGGGCGAGCTGAGCGGCGGCCAGGCGCAACGGGCCGCGCTGGCCCGGGCCCTGGTCACCGGGCCGAGGGTGGTCTTCGCCGACGAGCCGACGGGGGCGCTGGACTCCCTGGCCGGCGAGCAGGTCATGACGTCCCTGGTACACACGGCCCGCGAGTCGGGCACGGCCGTCCTGCTGATCACGCACGACGCCCGGGTGGCCGCGTATGCGGACCGGGAGGTCCAGCTGCGGGACGGGGCCGTCGCGGCGCTGGGGGTGACGGCGTGAAAGCCCTGCGTTCCGATCTGCGCCTCGCCTGGGAACTCACCCGGGGTTCCGGCCGCGGCGAGTGGTGGCGGGTGACGCTCACCGCGACGGGGGCGGCGCTCGCGACGGGGTTCGCGCTGGCCGCCGTCGTCCTGGCATCACTGCGTGGCTGGCATCGGGTGCCCGTCGCCGCGGGGCTGCTGGACGAGCCCGGCACGCGGTCCGGCGTGATCGTCGGCCTGCTGCTCCTGCTCGTGCCGGTGCTCGGGTTCCTCGGCCAGTGCGCCCGGATCGGGGCGGTGCACCGCGACCGGCGGCTGGCCGGGCTGCGGCTGGCCGGGGCCACGCCCTGGCAGGTGCGGCGGATCGCCGCGCTGGAGACCGGGCCGGCCTGTCTGCTGGGCTCGGCGGTCGCCACCCTGTTCTCCGTGCTGCTCCTGCTGCGTCTGTGGGACCGGCCCACGGCCCTGACCTGGGCGGGGATCGTCCTGGTCGCCGTCACCGTACCGCTGCTGGGCGCCGCGGCGGGCGCGCTGGCGCTGCGCCGGGTGGTGGCCTCGCCCCTCGGCTGGGTCCGCCGGGTCGGGCCGCGCGGCGGGCGCGGGCCCGGGCTGCTGTTCCTGGCGGGGGTACTGCTGGTCGCGGCGATGGCGCTGCTCACCGTGGCCACCACGTCCCCGGCGGCTTCCAACCGGCCGGACGGCGGGGTTCCACTGACGCTGATGGGCGTGATCCTCGCGGTCGGCGCGGGCGCGGTGTGGTTCTCCGGGGCCGCCGCGAAGGCGACCGGGCGGGTCCTCGCGGTCCGGGCCCGGTCGGCCGCGACGCTGATCGCGGCGGAACGGCTGCGCGAGGACCCCTGGGCCGCTGCCCGTACGCACGCGGCGGTGCTGCTGGTGACGGTGGTGGGGACCGGCTTCATGGGCATCCGGCAGGTGCTCCTGGATGTGGTGCACTCCCGCGACAGCCTCACCGCGAACGCGGACTACTACACCACCGGCGTCGACCTCACGGGCGCCGCCATCGCGGTCGCCTTCGCGATCACGCTGTCCGGCCTCGCCGTCGGCACCGCCGAGTCCCTGGCGACCCGCCGCCGAGGTCTGGCCGCGCAGACCGCCGCGGGGGTGCCGCACGCGGTGCTCGGCCGAGCGCTGCTGCTGGAGACCGCGCTGCCGCTGGCCCCCGCGGTGCTGCTCGCGGGCCTGGGCGGGACGGCCATCGGCACGTGGTACGCGCTGCTCGCCGACCGCCCGGTCCCCTGGGCGATCGTCCTGGTCCCCATCGCCGTCTACGCCGCCTGCCTGCTGGCCGCGGCCACCACGCTGCCTCTGCTGCGCCGATCGGTCCGCCCGGGGGAACTGCGGTACGCGTAGAGGCGCCCCCCTTGTCGGACCGGCCCGGGGGAACGGGGGTTCCCCGGGTCGGCCGGCCGCACGCGGCAATACGAAGGCCCGGATCGTCGTCAGGCGGAAATGCCGTCGATCCGGGCCATGGCGTCCTCCGCGCCGTACGGCTGCAAGTACGGCAACCAGCGCGGATCCCTATGGCCGGTCCCGATGATGCGCCAGGCCAGGCCGGACGGCGGGGCGGGTTTGTGGCGCAGCCGCCAGCCGATCTCGAAGAGGTGCCGGTCGGCCTTCACATGGTTGCAGCGGCGGCAGGACGCCACCACGTTGTCCCAGACGTGCTTGCCTCCGCGGCTGCGCGGAATCACGTGGTCGACGCTGGTTGCGACGCCACCGCAGTACATGCACCGGCCCCCGTCGCGGGCGAACAGCGCCCGGCGGGTCAGTGGAACGGGCCCCCGATAGGGAACCCGCACGAATCGCTTGAGCCGGACCACGCTGGGTGCGGGGACTGTGACGGTCGCGCTGTGCAGATAGGCGCCGGACTCCTCGAGGCATACGGCCTTGTTCTCGAGGACGAGGACGAGCGCGCGGCGGAGCGGTACGACGCCTAGCGGCTCGTACGACGCGTTGAGGACCAGGACATGCGGCACGGATGCCTCCTTGGACGCCGGCGGCGCGTGGCTCGCGCCGGGACGATTCGTAGTCAGTCTCCCCTCATGCCTGGTGGAAGCGCCACCATGTCCCCGTAACGGGCTGGGAGTGTTTTCGACCACATCCCATTCATCCCCCGGATGGTGGCCTGTTCAAGCCCAGGTGAGCACGGTCTCTCCTTCACACATTCTTCGAGAGCACACACAATGCCCCGTTAGTGTGGTGGTTCTGCCCCTTCGGTGACCCAGTCGTGACCTTGACCCCTCCGAACCACCGCACCGGGGCAGACCGCTGCACCTGGAGGTACCTGCCGTGTCCCTGTCCGCCGTCCTGCTCGCCGCCGGTCCGTCACCGTCGCCGTCGCCGACCCCCTCGGGCACGGAGACTCCGAGAGTGCCCTCGCTCCAGGACGCCCAGGAGAGCGCGACGAACGCCGCCGGCTGGGTCGAGCAGAACTGGTCGACGTGGCTCGCGATCGGTCTGCAGGTCCTGCTGGTCCTGACGATAGCGGCGGTGCTGAGGGTCGCGGTGCGGCGGGCGATCACCAAGCTCATAGACCGGATGAGCCGTACCGCCCAGAGCTCGGACGGGAGTCCTCTGGGCGGGCTGCTGGTCAATGTCGAGCGCCGCCGTCAGCGCTCGCAGGCGATCGGCTCGGTGCTGCGCTCAGTGGCGAGCTTCCTCATCATGGGCACCGCGGCCCTGATGATCCTCTCCGCGTTCAACATCAACCTGGCTCCGCTGCTGGCGTCCGCCGGTGTCGCGGGCGTGGCGATCGGCTTCGGCGCCCGCAACCTGGTCACCGACTTCCTCTCGGGCGTCTTCATGATCCTGGAGGACCAGTACGGCGTCGGCGACACGATCGACGCGGGCGTCGCCTCCGGCGAGGTGATCGAGGTGGGCCTGCGCGTGACCAAGCTGCGTGGCGACGGCGGCGAGATCTGGTACGTCCGCAACGGCGAGGTCAAACGCATCGGCAACCTCTCCCAGGGCTGGGCGACGGCCGTCGTCGACGTCACCGTCCACGCCGGCGAGGACCTGGACAAGGTCAAGGCCACGCTCGACGAGGTCGCCGGGAAGATGACCGCCGAGGAGCCCTGGAACGAGCTGCTGTGGGGCCCGATCGAGGTCCTCGGCCTGGACAGCGTGCTGCTGGACTCGATGGTCGTGCGGCTCTCGGCCAAGACCATGCCGGGCAAGTCCCTGACCGTGGAGCGGGAGCTGCGCTGGCGCGTGAAGCGGGCCTTCGACGCGGCGGACATCCGGATCGTCGGCGGCGCCACCACTCCGGCCGGGGAGCAGCCCGCCGACCCGACGGCGGGGATGGCCGCCCCGTCGGTGTACGCGAACGCGACGTCCCCCCAGTCGGCCGCGGCGTCCCCGCTCGCGCCGCCCGCACCGACGAGCACCACGAAGTAGCCGTCACTCCTCGCATGGGGGGCGGCACCCGGTCCTGCCGTGTGCCGCCCCCCTTCGCATGTCCCGACGGATGTCCCCACCCGTGTCCTCACTCACGCCGTCACACATGCCCTCACCCATGCCGGATGACGACAGGCCGTCCCCTATTGACGCCCGCCCGACACCCGGCCTACCTTCCTCCCACCGATAGGAAACTTTCCTAACAGTGGACGATGGACTTCTGTCCCCGGTCACTGAGAAGCTGAGCAACCGAAGGGCAGGTGTGGACACGCATGGCAGGAACCGCCGGCACGCCGGGCACCCCGCGCGTCCTGCGCGCCATGAACGACCGGGCCGCCCTGGACCTGCTGCTGGAGCACGGACAGCTGTCCCGCACCCGGATCGGCAAGCTCACCGGCCTGTCCAAGCCGACCGCCTCCCAGCTCCTGGCCCGTCTGGAGGCGGCGGGCCTCGTCCTGGCCACCGGTACCACCGAAGGCCGCCCCGGCCCCAGCGCCCAGCTCTACGAGGTCAATCCGGCGGCCGGTTACGCCGCCGGACTCGACGTCACCCCCGAGCGGATCCTCGCCGCGGTCGCCGACATCACCGGCCGCACGGTCGGCCGCCACGAGCTGCCCACCCCCGGCAGGCGCTCCGGCACCCCGGTCGTCCAGCAGGTCACCGACGCCCTGGACGGCGCGGTGAAGGCGGCCGGTCTCGCCCGGGACGACATCCACCGCCTCGTCATCGGCACCCCCGGCGCCTTCGACCCCACCACCGGCCGTCTGCGCTACGCCTCCCACCTCCCCGGCTGGCACTCCCCCACCCTGCTGGACGAACTCGCCGCCGCCCTGCCGATGCCGTTCGAGTACGAGAACGACGTCAATCTGGTCGCGCTCGCCGAGCAGCGTCTCGGCGCGGCCCGGGGCCACGCGGACTTCGTGCTGCTGTGGAACCAGGAGGGCCTGGGCGCCGCCCTGGTCCTCGGCGGCCGGCTGCACCGCGGCTGGACCGGCGGCGCCGGCGAGGTCGGCTTCCTGCCGGTGCCGGGCACGCCCCTGGTCCGCCAGGTCACCAAGGCCAACAGCGGCGGCTACCAGGAGCTGGCCGGTTCCCAGGCCGTGCCGCGCCTGGCCCGCGAACTGGGCATCGAGGACATCCCGCCCGGCCCGTACGCCGAGGCCGCCGCCGAGCTGGTGGCCAGGGCGGCACAGGCCGGCGACGACGCCCACCGGCACCTCCTGCAGACCTACGCGACCCGGCTGGCCACCGGTCTGGCCTCCCTGGTCTCGGTCCTCGACCCCGAGCTCGTCGTGCTGAGCGGCACGTCCCTCACCTCGGGCGGCGAGCCGCTGCGCGCCCTCGTCCAGGCCGAACTGGAAGAGCTGGCCGCGTCCCGCCCGCGCCTGGTCGTGGGCGACGTCCGTGAACACCCCGTGCTGCGCGGCGCGCTGGAGAGCGCACTCGCCACCACGCGCGACGAGGTCTTCGACACCTCCCGCTGACCCCACCCCTCCCCCGGTATTTCCCCTTCTTCCTTCCTTCCGTGCCTCAGGGAGCTCTGCCATGCCCGGAACATCCAGAAAAGCGACCTTCGCGCTCGCCGCATCCGCCTCTCTCGCCCTCCTCGCCACCGCGTGCACCGGCCAGCCGGACGCCGGTGCGGGCGACGACGCGGCCAAGGAGACGACCATCAACTTCTGGCATGCCTGGAGCGCGCCGTCGGAGGTGAAGGCCGTCAAGGACCTGGTCGCCGGATTCGAGAAGGCGCACCCCAACATCCACGTCAACGTCGTCGGCAACATGACGGACGACAAGATGAACCAGGCCCTGCGCACCGGCGGCGCCAAGGCCCCGGACGTGATCTCGTCGTTCACCACCAACAGCGTCGGAAAGTTCTGCTCCTCGGGCGCCCTGGTGAACCTCGATCCGTTCTTCGACAAGTCGGGCATCGACCCGCAGAAGACCTTCCCGAAGGCCATGAACGAGTACACCCGGTTCGACGGCAACCGCTGCGCGGTCCCCCTCCTCGGCGACGCCTACGGCCTCTACTACAACAAGACGGCGTTCGAGAAGGCCGGTGTCGCCGCCCCGCCGAAGACCTGGTCGGAATTCGAGCGGGTCGCCAAGAAGCTGACGATCCCCCAGGGCGACACCTACAAGCAGCTCGGCTTCATGCCGAACTACCACGGCTGGGAGACCACCACCGAGCACTACCTCGGCCAGTTCTCCCCGACGTACTTCGACCAGAACGGCAAGTCGAACGTCGCCGAGGACCCGGCTTTCGCCAAGGCGTTCACGGTCCAGAAGAAGCTGGTCGACGCGCTCGGCGGCTACCGCAAGCTGGAGACCTACCGCTCGAAGCTCGGCGACGAATGGGGCCCCAAGCACCCCTTCCACACCGGCCAGGTCGCCATGCAGCTCGACGGCGAGTGGCGCCTGGGCATGGCCCTGGACACCGAGCCGACGTTCGACATCGGCGTGGCCCCGCTGCCCGTCCCCGACGACCGGGCCGACCAGTACGGCAAGGGCTACATCACCGGCACCATCGCCGGTATCGCCGCGACCAGCGAAAAGCAGAACGCGGCCTGGGAGCTGGTGAAGTACATGACCACGGACACGGACGCGGTGGTGAACTTCTCCAACGCCATCCACAACGTGCCCTCGACGCTGGCGGCCCTGAAGTCCCCGAAGTTGAAGTACGACCCGCGCTTCAAGACGTTCCTGGAGATCGCCGCGAACCCGGACTCCACCACGGCCCCCGCCTCCGTCAACGGCGGCGTCTACCTCTCCACGATCCAGCAGTTCGGCTACGACTACGAAAGCGGCAAGGCCACCGACCTGAAAAAGGGCCTTCGGGAAACCGCTCGGCAGATCGACACGGACATCGCGCAGGCGAAGTAAGCCATGAGCACCTCCACCCTGCGGGCTAGACACCGCCGCTCGACCCTGCGCACCCTCGCCTTCCTCTCCCCCTGGCTGATCGGCTTCACGGTCTTCTTCGCCTACCCCCTGCTCTCCACCGTCTACTTCTCCTTCATGCGGTACGACGGCTTCAAGCCGCCGGTCTGGTCGGGCACGAAGAACTGGACGTACGTCTTCGAGCACTACCCCTTCTTCTGGCCCGCCCTGCGCAACACCCTGTGGCTGGTCGTCGTCATGGTCACGCTCCGGGTCGTCTTCGGCTTGGGCGTGGGCCTGCTGATCACCAAGATCAAGACGGCCACGGGTGTCTTCCGCACCCTCTTCTACCTGCCCTACCTGGCCCCGCCCGTGGCGGCCACGATGGCCTTCGCCTTCCTCCTCAACCCCGGCACGGGCCCGGTCAACTCGATCCTGGAGCAGATCGGGCTCCCCGCTCCCGGCTGGTTCAACGACCCCACCTGGTCGAAGCCGGCCCTGACCCTCCTGGCCCTCTGGGGCATCGGCGACCTGATGGTCATCTTCATGGCCGCCCTGCTCGACGTGCCGAAGGAGCAGTACGAGGCGGCGGAACTGGACGGCACGACGCCCTGGCAGCGCTTCCGCTACGTGACGCTGCCGAACATCTCGCCGATCGTCATGTTCGCGGTCGTCACGGGGGTGATCCAGACGATGCAGTACTACACCCAGCCGCTGATCGCCGGGAAGGTCGCCTCGGGCGTGATCCAGGGCGCGGGAACGCAGTTCGAGCCCGGCTACCCCGACAAGTCGACCCTCACCCTCCCCCAGCTCGTCTACAACCTGGGCTTCCAGCGCTTCGACTACGGCTCGGCCTGCGTGGTCGCCCTGGTCCTCTTCGCCCTCTCCATGGCCTTCACGGCACTTCTGATGCGCCGCAGGGGCGGCCTGATCCAGGCAGGTGAACGATGACGCGGGTACTCGACAAGCCCCTGGAGTCGAAGGCGCCCTCTTCACCGGCGGAACGCACGGCCCACCGCAGGGCGCTCCTGGAGTGGATCGCGATCCACTCCCTGGGCATCGCGGCGGCCCTCTTCTTCACGCTCCCGTTCGTCTTCGTCCTCCTCACCTCCCTGATGAGCGACAGCCAGGCGCTCAGCCGCGACCTCATCCCGCACACCTGGGAGTGGGGCAACTACGCCGAGGTCTTCGACACCCCCGGCTTCCTCACCTGGTGGAAGAACACCCTGGTCTACGCGGGCCTGGGCACCGTCCTCACGGTCGTCTCCTCGATCCCCGTGGCCTACGCCCTGGCCAAGTTCCGCTTCCGCGGCCGCAATCTGACCCTGATGCTGGTCATCTCGATGATGATGCTGCCGCCGCAGGTGGTCATCATCCCGATGTACCTGTTCTGGGCGAAGCAACTGGACCTGTCCGGCTCGCTCTGGCCGCTGATCATCCCCATGGCGTTCGGCGACGCGTTCTCGATCTTCCTGTTGCGCCAGTTCCTCACGACGATCCCCGACGAGTACGTGGACGCGGCCAAGGTGGACGGCTGCGGCGACCTGCGCACGCTGCTCAAGGTCGTCCTCCCGATGGCGAAACCGGGCATAGCCGCGGTGGCCCTCTTCCAGTTCTTCTACGCGTGGAACGACTACTTCGGCCCCCAGATCTACGCTTCGGAGAACCCGGGCGCCTGGACGCTCTCCTACGGCCTGGAGTCGTTCAAGGGCGCCCACCACACCGACTGGAACCTCACCATGGCCGCCACCGTGCTGGTCATGGCCCCCGTGATCCTCGTGTTCTTCTTCGCCCAGAAGGCGTTTGTCGAGGGCGTCACGCTCACCGGAGTAAAGGGTTAGAGACACATGCAGCATCTCCCCGGGGAGCACCCCCCGGACCCCCGGCCGATGGTCGTCGTCCCGGGCATCTGGAAGCGAGGGACCGCTCAGTGAAACTCACCGTGGTCGGCGGAGGCTCGACCTACACCCCCGAACTCGTGGACGGCTTCGCCCGCCTGAGGGACACCCTGCCCGTCGAGGAACTGGTCCTGATGGACCCCGCCCGGGACCGCCTCGACCTGGTGGGCGGTCTGGCCCGCCGCATCTTCACCCGCCAGGACCACGCGGGCCGCATCACCACCACCACCGATCTCGACGAGGCGGTGGACGGCGCGGACGCGGTCCTCCTCCAGCTCCGCGTGGGCGGCCAGGCAGCCCGCGATCAGGACGAGACATGGCCCCTCGAATGTGGCTGCGTGGGCCAGGAGACCACCGGCGCCGGCGGCCTCGCGAAGGCCCTGCGCACGGTCCCGGTCGTCCTGGACATCGCGGACCGCGTGCGCCGAAGGAACCCGCACGCCTGGATCATCGACTTCACGAACCCGGTCGGCATCGTGACCCGCGCCCTGCTCCAGGCGGGCCACAAGGCGGTGGGCCTGTGCAATGTGGCGATCGGCCTGCAGCGCAAGTTCGCGGCGCTGCTGTCCGTGGAGCCTTCCGAGATCCACCTGGACCACGTGGGCCTGAACCACCTCACCTGGGAGACGGCGGTACGCCTCGGCGGCCCGGAGGGCGAGGACGTCCTGCCGGAACTGCTGGGCGAGCACGGCGACACGATCGCGGCCGACCTCCGCCTGCCCCGCCCCCTATTCGACACCCTGGGGGCGGTCCCCTCCTACTACCTGCGCTACTACTACGCGCACGACGAGGTCGTACGGGAACTGCGGACGAAGCCGTCCCGGGCGGCCGAAGTGGCGGAGATGGAACGCCGGTTGCTGGCCCTGTACGCCGACCCGGCCCTGGACGAGAAGCCGAGGCTGCTCGGCAAGCGGGGCGGTGCCTTCTACTCGGAGGCGGCGGTGGACCTGGCGGCGGCCCTGCTGGGCGGCGGCGGCACGCCGTACCAGGTGGTGAACACGTACAACCGGGGAACGCTCCCGTTCCTCCCCGACGACGCGGTGATCGAGGTCCAGGCGGCGGTGGGAGCCAAGGGCGCGTCCCCCCTCCCCGTGCAGCCTGTGAACCCGCTCTACGCCGGCTTGATGGCCAACGTAACGGCCTACGAGGACCTGGCCCTCCAGGCGGCCCTGCACGGTGGCAGGGACCGCGTCTTCCGCGCCCTGCTCTCCCACCCCCTCATCGGCCAGTACACGTACGCCGAGACGCTCACCGACCGGCTGATCGCGCACAACCGGGAGCATCTCGCGTGGGCCTGACCGCACGTGTCCTCGCCATCGACGCGGGCAACAGCAAGACGGACGTCGCGATCGTGACGGCGGACGGGGAAGTGCTGGCCACGGCACGCGGGGGCGGCTTCCGTCCACCGGCCGTGGGCGTGGACACGGCGATGGAAGGCCTGGCCGAAACGGTGGCGCGGGCCCTCACCACCGCGGGGCTCACCTCGGTCGCCCACGTCTCGGCCTGCCTGGCGAACGCAGACTTCCCCGTCGAGGAGGAGCAACTGGCCGCGGCGCTGCGTGCACGCGCGTGGGGCACGACGGTGACGGTCCGCAACGACACCTTCGCGATCCTGCGGGCCGGTGTCACCGAACCCCGGGGAGTGGCGGTCGTCTGCGGCGCGGGCATCAACTGCGTGGGCATGCGCCCCGACGGCCGCACGGCCCGCTTCCCGGCGCTCGGCCGCGTCTCGGGCGACTGGGGCGGCGGCTGGGGCCTGTCCGAGGAGGCCCTGTGGCACGCGTCCCGGGCGGAGGACGGCCGCGGCGCCCCCACCGCCCTGTCCCACACCCTCCCCGCCCACTTCGGCCTGCCCTCCGTGTACGCCCTCATCGAGGCACTGCACCTGGAGCACATCCCGGCGCTCCGGCGCCACGAACTGACCCCGGTCCTGTTCGCCACGGCAGCCGACGGTGACGCGATCGCCCGGACGCTCGTGGAACGCCAGGCCGAGGAGGTGGTCTCCATGGCGGTCGTGGCCCTGGCCCGCCTGGACCTCCTGTCCGAGGAGACCCCCGTCCTCCTGGGCGGCGGCGTCCTGGCGGCCCGGCACCCCCAACTGAACGGCCACATCGCCCGCTTGCTCACAGAGCGCGCCCCCAAGGCGGTCCCACAGGTGGTGACGGCGAGCCCGGTGCTGGGGGCGGCGCTGCTGGGCCTGGACAGAGTGGGCTCGGGCGAGGGGGCGCAGGGGCAGTTGCGGAGGTTCTACGGCGTGTGAACCACACAGTCCGGTGTCGGGCGCAGCGGGGTGCGGCCCCCAGCGGCACGAGTCCCCGCAGCTAGGGCGGAAGCCACGACGCACCCGCACCCGCCGTCATACGCAAGGGGACGTGTCGGGGGGTGTCCGCCCGCAGCTGGTTGGCGCGTCAACGGACAGTCAGTCGGCGTGAGACCCCATCGCGCCGTTCCGAGGACGGACACCCCCCGACACGGCCCCGACCCACCCCCGGCGATCACGCGAAGCGGACGCGCACCCCCACCCACGGGAACCGAACCCCCTCCCCGTACGTGTTCCTGAGCAGGGGGTGCAAGGGGTGCAAGGGGGCGCGAAGCACGCTCCACGCTGCGATCCGATCAAGATCGAGGCAAGGCCGGTGCGGATGTCAGTCCCGGCAGCGATACTTGCGGGCGACGGATGACCACGGGGGAGGTCACAGTGACGTACACGCCGAAGAGCAGCCCGCCACCACCCGGCCCGGGCCTGCCCGTCCTGCCGGCGGTACCGGCGCAGGCAGCGCCCCCGGCCCGGCCCCCCGCACACACCCCGGCACCTTCGACACCCCCGGCGGGCCCCCGCCGCACCGCCTTCGCCGAGGGCCTCGACCAGCTCCGCTCCGCCGCCACCACCGAACCCGGCCGCCTGCGCATCATCGGCGCCCTCCTGGCCCTCCTCGTCATCGCCTTCGGCGCCGTCACCGCCTGGCAGATGACCGATCGCGCGGCCGCCGCCGACGACGTCCTCACCCGCAGCCAGCCCCTCAGCTCGGACGCCGCCGACATCTACCGCTCCCTCGCGGACGCCAACACCGCCGCCTCCAGCGGCTTCCTCGCCGGCGGCCAGGAGTCGTCCGCCACCCGCGACCGCTACGAGCGGGACATCCGCACGGCCGCCGAGAAGCTCGTCAACGCCGCGGCCAACGCCGAGCCGGGCTCCCCGTCCACGGCGACGATCGCCAAGCTCAACAGACTCCTCCCGGAGTACAAGGGCCTCGTGGAGCGCGCCCGCACGTACAACCGCCAGGGCTTCCCCGTGGGCGGTGCCTACCTGCGCTACGCCAACGAGAAGATGCAGCAGGAGATGCTCCCGGCGGCCGAGGACCTGTACAAGAAGGAGAACCAGCGCCTCAGCGCGGACTACGCGGACGCCACGCCCTACCCCTGGGCGGCCATCGCCCTCGGCGTCGCCGCCCTGGCCGCCCTCGCCTGGGCCCAGCACCGCAACTACCAGCGGACGAACAGGGTGCTGAACCACGGCCTGGTGGCCGCCACGGCCACGGCGACGGTCGTCCTCCTCTGGCTGGTCGTCGGCCACACCGTCGCCCGCGCGGGCCTGAACGACTCCTACGACCACGGCGTCCGCTCCCTGAACGTCCTGCACGACGCGCGCATCGCCTCCCTCAAGGCCAGGGGCAACGAGAACCTGACCCTGGTGGCCCGCGGCGCCGAGACGAAAAAGGTCGGCGAACGAACGTACGACGCCTACGACTACGACTTCGGCAGGGACATCAAGGCCCTCGCCGCCCACCTGAAGGCAGCGGAGAAGCTCGCCGACGACACCTCGGGCGAACGCCCCGTCACCGCCGCCGTGGGCAACATGACGGAGTGGAAGAAGCGCCACACCGCCGCCCGCGAGCAGGACGAGAACGGCAACTACCAGCAGGCGCTGGACAGGGTCATCGGCACCAAGGGCGCGACGGGCGAGTGCTTCGACAGCGTCGACGAGAACCTGCGCACGGCACTCGCGCACGAGGAGACGGAGTTCGAGCGCGCGGCCGGCGACGGCCGCGACGCGCTGACGGGCATGCCGGCCGGCGCGGCCGTACTCGCGGTGCTGGGCGCCGCGGGCGCGGTCCTGGGCATCGGCCGCAGGCTGTCGGAGTACCGGTGAACGGGCCAGGGGCGAGGGGAGGAACGACCGTGCGAGACGCGCTCAGGGGCTGGGGCGGAGTGACCGCGATGGCAGTCGTCTGCGCTCTGGTGGCGCTGGTGGCCCTCTGCCTGCCGCTCGCCACGACCACGACGGCCACCCAGAACACCACCGCGACCACGCAAACCGCCCGGACCACAGCGGAAGAAGACTGCGAGGCCCCGGAGAAGCAGACCCTCTCCCCCTCCTCCGCCGACGGCGACACCATCCGGGCGATCAAGAACCGCGAGGGCGAGAAGCGCAAGCTGATCGTCGGCGTCGACCAGAACAGCTACCGCTGGGGCTACCGCAACCCCAACAGCGGCACGACCGCGGAGCTCGAAGGCTTCGACATCGACCTGGTCCACCGCATCGCGCAAGACATCCTCGGCGACCCGGACGCCGTCCAGTTCAAGGCGATCCCCACCGACCAGCGCATCCCGGCGATCCAGGACGGCCGCGTGGACATGGTCGTCCGCACCATGACGATCAACTGCGCCCGCATCGCCGACGTCGCCTTCTCCGCGCCCTACTTCAAGACGGGCCAGCAGGTCCTGGCCCCGAAGTCCTCCACCATCAAGGGTTACGACGACACGCTCGCCGACCGCAGGATCTGCACGGCGGCCGGCTCCACGGCGTACTCCACGCTGGAGGCCGACCAGAAGGCCGGCGAACTGCCCGCCAGCACCGACATCTCCACCACCGTCCCGAACCAACTCGACTGCCTGGTGCGGCTCCAGCTCGGCGAGGTCGACGCAGTGGTCACCGACGGCGCCCTCGCGGCGAGCCAGGCCGCGCAGGATCCGACGGTCCAGCTCAAGGGTGACGCCTTCACTGCCGAGTACTACGGCGTGGCCATGAAGAAGGACGCGGACGACCTGGTACGCCGGGTCAACCAGATCCTGGTGGACTACCGCAAGGACACCGCGAACGGCTGGCAGGCGTCGTACAACCATTGGCTTTCGGCAACACTGGGCAAGGATGCGAAGAAGTCCGAACCGCCGGCACCGCAGTACCTCCGCACCACCTGACACCTGCTGGACCCGCGAACACCGCACATCAGAAGACGACAGACGGCACGCGACACACGACCGCAGCGAGAGGTGATCGATGGGCGTCACGGGATCCACCGGGCCGGTGATGGACCGGGACGAGGTGGACCGTGCGCTGGCGCGGCTCGGCGCGGAGCACGAGGCGATCGAGACCTCGCTCCTCGCCCTGCAGGACCACGCGGGCCGCAGACTCCTGGAGGGCGCCGAGCTCACCGGCGTCACCCGGGAGCGCTGGACGTCCACGGAGGCGTCGATCACGCTGCTGTGGACGTACTTCGACGCGTACACCGACGCGCTGCGCTCCGCCCGCGACATCCGGTCCCGCCGCCGCTGGTCCAGCCGCGAGGATCTGGTGGAGCTGACGGAGCTGCTGAACGGCGACTCGGTCACCGTCGCGGGCAGCGCCACGGCGACGGCCAACGCCCCCACCCTGCACGGCGGTCCGACGAAACTCAGCGAGCGCTACTCGCTCGCCGCCCTCGTCGACCGGATGAACGAGCTGTACGCGACGAGCCTGGACATGGTCGTCGCCGCGGACGCGGTCTGGTCGGCCCTGCCGGCTCGGATCGATCTGCTCGCGGCGGAACTCCAGCGCACCCGCCGGCTCGCGCACTCGGTCGGCGTGCGCCCCGGCGAGCACCCCGCGGGCGATGACCTGGAGCGCATCACGCGGATACTGACGAAGCTGCGCGAGCAGGTGATCTCGGACCCGCTGGCGTTCTGGCTGGCCGCGGAGGGCAGTTCGGCGCCGGGCGGCGGCAGGCCGGACACGACGGTGTACGACCGCGAGGCCCGCGCCCTGGAGGAGGTGCGCCGCGAGATCGACGCGGTGTTGACGGTTCGTCAGGACGCCGAGACGCGGATCGTCAAGCTGCGGGACATCCTCAGCCGCGCGGACCGCACACTCGCCGAAGCGCGCACCGCCCGGGGCGAGGTCCTCGCGAAGATCGCGTCGACGGAGGTCCCGGTCGTCAGCGGCCCGCCGACCGCGTTGCAGGAACAGCTGGCGGCGGCCGCCGAGTACCGCAGGCACGCGCAGTGGCACCGGCTGTCCCCACTGCTGGAGTCGCTGGAGCAGAAGGCCGAGGACGAACTGCTGCGCGCCCGCGAGTCGTTGACCGCGGTGACCGCACCGCTGGCGGTCCGCGCCGAACTGCGCGGCCGGCTGGACGCGTACAAGGCGAAGGTCGCCCGGTACGGCTTCGCCGAGGACACGCTGCTGGTGGAGCGCTACGAGAAGGCGCGCCGCATGCTGTGGAGCGCCCCCTGCGACCTGCGCGCCGCCGAGCAGGCGGTGCTGCGCTACCAGCACGCGGCGGCCGAGCTGCTGGGCGGCGGCCCGCGGGTGCCGGACCAGGGCGTGCCCGAGGACGGCCGGAGGGGGCCGGGCGCATGAGCGACGAGGGGGAGTCCATGAGTCAGGCACCGCACGAGCCATCCGGCGCGCCTCCACGCACCTGCCAGCGCCCCACCTGCGACGGCACCTACGAGGACGTGGGCGGCGGCGAACTGTACTGCGACACCTGCGGTCTCGCCCCGGTCGTCGCGGCTGGGGGTCCCCCCTCCGGGGGAGGCATGGTCGGCTCGCCTCCCACCGGCATCACCGCCGGTGGCAGGGGCGGCTCCCGCGGGTCCGCCGGCAGCGGCAGTGCCCGCTCCAGCGGCCGCAGTTCGCGGACGTCGTCCCAGTCGTCGAAGTCCCGCCGCTCGGTGTCGGGGCGCCTGTCGCGGTCGCTGTCGGGCAAGTCGACGAGCCGCTCGGTGTCGGTGCGCAGCTCGGGCTCGACCACCGGTTCCGGGTCCCGGGGCCGGCTGGGCGCCGGGCTGGTGCAGGTGCCGCCGATCCCGCGGCCCGACCCGCGCGAGATGGTCCTGGACAACCCCGAGGTGCCCGAGCGGAAGCGGTTCTGCTCGCGCTCCGACTGCGGCGCCCCGGTGGGCCGGGCGCGCGGCGACCGGCCGGGCCGTACGGAGGGCTTCTGCACCAAGTGCGGTCATCCGTACTCGTTCGTGCCGAAGCTGAGGGCCGGGGACGTGGTGCACGGCCAGTACGAGGTGGTCGGCTGCCTGGCGCACGGCGGCCTGGGCTGGATCTACCTCGCCGTCGACCGGGCGGTCTCGGACCGCTGGGTGGTCCTCAAGGGCCTGCTGGACACGGGCGACCAGGACGCGATGGCGGCGGCGATCTCCGAGCGGCGCTTCCTCGCGGAGATCGAGCACGCCAACATCGTGCGGATCTACAACTTCGTGGAGCACCTGGACCAGCGCACGGGTTCGCTCGACGGTTACATCGTCATGGAGTACGTCGGCGGCAAGTCCCTCAAGGAGATCGCCAACGCCCGCCGCACCGCGCAGGGCAGGCGTGACCCGCTGCCGGTGGAGCAGGCCTGCGCGTACGGCATCGAGGCGCTGGAGGCGCTCGGGCACCTGCACAGCCGGAACCTGCTGTACTGCGACTTCAAGGTCGACAACGCGATCCAGACCGAGGACCAGCTGAAGCTGATCGACATGGGCGCGGTGCGCCGGATGGACGACGAGGAGTCGGCCATCTACGGCACGGTCGGCTACCAGGCCCCGGAGGTGGCCGAGGCGGGCCCGTCGGTGGCGAGCGACCTCTTCACGGTCGCCCGCACCCTGGCCGTCCTGACCTTCGACTTCCAGGGCTACACGAACGTCTACGCCGACTCCCTTCCCGACCCGGACCACATCGAGGTGTTCCGGCAGTACGAGTCGTTCTACCGGCTCCTGGTCCGCGCCACGGACCCCGACCCGGCCCGCCGGTTCGCCTCCGCGCAGGAGATGACCGAGCAGCTGACGGGCGTCCTGCGGGAGGTCGTCTCCCTCCAGACGGGCCGCGCCCGCCCGGCCCTGTCCACGCTGTTCGGTCCGGAACTGCGGGTGACGGACACGGAGTTGTTCCCGAAACCGGACGGCGAGGTGTCCCGCCTGGGAGCCCGGGTGGTGCGGCCCCGGGCGGGCGCGGGCACTCCTGCCGCCTTGCCCCACCCGCAGAGGCCCGAGAGCCCGCACAGCCTCGTCAAGCCCGTCGACGCCCCCGCCGCGGCCTTCGCCCTGCCCGTCCCCCGCGTCGACCCGACCGACCCCAACGCCGGTTTCCTCGCGGGCCTGATGACCTCGGCCCCGGCCGAACTGCTCGGCGCCCTGGCCGCCGCCCCGGCACCGTCGATCGAGACGCGACTCCGGCACATCCGGGCCTGGCTGGAGACCGGTGATCCGACCGCCGCGCTGCAGGCGCTGGTCGCGCTGGAGGGCGAGCGGCCCGACGACTGGCGGGTGGTCTGGTACCGGGGCCTGGCCGCGCTGGTGACGGGCGACGACGAGGGCGCCGCGCTCGCCTTCGACGCCATCTACGACGCCTTCCCGGGCGAGATCGCGCCCAAGCTGGCGCTCGGCCTGTGCGCGGAGGTGCTGGGCCAGCTCGACAACGCCGCCGAGTACTACCGGCTGGTGTGGTCGACCGACCCGAGCTATGTGAGCGCCGCGTTCGGCCTGGCCCGCGTCCAGCTGGCGACGGGGGACCGGCGCGGTGCCGTGCGGACGCTGGAGTCGGTCCCGGAGTCCTCCATCCACTACACGGCCGCGCGGGTGGCGGCCGTCCGGGCGCGGCTGCGCCGGCGTACGGCGACCGCCTCCGACGCACCGTTCCTGGAGGATCTGACGGCCGCCGCGGCGCAGGTCGAGGCGCTGGAGGCGTACGGTCTGGATCCGGCGCGACGCGAGCAGTTGTCGGCCGAAGTCCTCGGTTGCGCGCTGGACTGGGTACTCTCCGGGGGCCAGGGTTCCGCCCCTCCCGCCGCCGGGGGACGGACGCTGCTCGGCAGCGGCCTGGACGAGCGGGGCCTGCGTTTCGGCCTGGAGCGCTCGTACCGCACGCTGGCCCGGCTGGCGCGGGGCGGCGAGGAGAGGATCGACCTGGTGGAACGTGCCAATCGTTACCGCCCCCGGACGTGGGTGTAGTTGATGTCGCAGATGCCCCAGTTGTCCGCCTGCCCGAGCTGCGAGGAACCCCTCGAGTCGGGTGACCGTTTCTGCGGCGCGTGCGGATACGACCTGTCCGCCGTGCCGGCACGGCCTCAGGACAACCCGACCATCACCATGAACGGCTCGGTGCCCGCGCAGGGCACTCCGGCCGGTGCGTATGCCGAGCCCCCGCCGGCGCCACCCGCCGGCGCGGCCTGGCCCGCCCCCGGGCCGGACGGCGCGGGCGGCCCGGACGCGGTGCACCTGCCGACGGACCTGCCGGGCACGGACTCCGGCGGCTCCGCCCTGCCGCCCGAGACGCCCCCGCCCCCCGGCGCCCCCCCGGCCGCGGCCGGGGGCGTGCGCTTCGACCGGCCGCAGCAGCCCGACGGGCCCGCCGCGTCGCCGGAGATCTACCAGACACAGCCCGACGAGTACCTCCTCCAGGCACCGGACCCACGGGTGTCCGCCGAGCCGGCGGCCCAGGCCGCGGGCGCCGGCGGCAAGGTCTGCGTCGCCTGCCGGGCCGGCCGCGTGGACGACGACGGCTACTGCGAGAACTGCGGCCACGCCCAGCCGCGCGAACGGGACCACATGGAGCAGGAGTCCGGCCCGGTGGCCGCGGTCAGCGACCGCGGTCTGCGCCACCACCGCAACGAGGACGCGTTCGCCATCGGCACCACCGCGCTGCCCGACGGCTCCCCCGCCTCCGTCGCGGTCGTCTGCGACGGCGTCTCCTCGGCGACCCGCCCCGACGATGCCTCCGCGGCGGCCTCGAAGGCGGCCGGCGAGACGCTGCTGGCGGCCCTGCCGCGCGGCACGCACCCGCAGCAGGCGATGCACGACGCGATCCTCGCCGCCTCGCGTGCCGTCAACTCCCTCGCCGGGGAACCCGCCACGGTCCGCGAGCAGGCCCCCCATCAGAACGCCCCCGCCTGCACCATCGTCGGCGCCGTGGTGACGTCGGGCCTGCTGATCGTCGGCTGGGTCGGCGACAGCCGCGCCTACTGGGTCCCGGTCGACCGCAGCGCTCCCCCGGCCCGGCTCACCGAGGACGACTCGTGGGCCGCGCAGATGGTCGCCGCGGGCCTGATGAACGAGGCCGAGGCCTACGCCGACGAGCGCGCCCACGCGATCACCGGCTGGCTCGGCGCGGACGCCTACGAGCTGGAACCGCACACCGCCGCGTTCAAGCCGGACCGGCCGGGCGTGGTGGTGGTCTGCACGGACGGCCTGTGGAACTACGCGGAGGCGGCCGAGGAGATGGCCCGGGTCGTCCCGCTCGACGCCGCCGCGCATCCGCTGCACAGCGCCCGGGTGCTCGTCGGCCACGCCCTGGACGGCGGGGGCCACGACAACGTAACAGTGGCGCTCGTGCCGTTCCCTGCCGTGCCCCAGGGGGCAGGATCGGCCTGAGGCCGCGTACGGGGACGCCTCGGCGGACCGGAGGGGACCGGTCCGCCTACCGTCATCACCCCGCCGCGGCGGGGGCTTTGGAGGGGGATCGAAGCAGGCATGGCCAATTTCTCGAAGTCGAACGTGCCCCAGTTCTCGGTGGACGTGTACCAGAACGAGTACCTGCCGGAGGGCGCCGGCGAGGTCAACGCCATCGTCACGGTGACGGCGACCGGCGGCGGCACGATCGGCAGCGCGGTCGCGGCGCCCCACCTCTACTCGCCCGGCCAGGGCCCGTCCGCGGCCGTGGCGATCATGGTCGACTGCTCGGGTTCGATGGACTACCCGCCCACCAAGATGCGCAACGCCCGCGACGCCACGGCCGCCGCGATCGACACCCTGCGCGACGGCGTGCACTTCGCGGTGATCAGCGGGACGCACGTGGCCAAGGAGGTCTACCCGGGCGGCGGGCGCGTCGCGGTCGCCGACGCCGCCACCCGCGAGCAGGCCAAACAGGCGCTGCGCTCGCTCAGCGCCGGCGGCGGCACCGCCATCGGCACCTGGCTGAAACTGGCCGACCGCCTGCTGTCCTCCGCAGACGTCGCGATCCGGCACGGCATCCTGCTCACCGACGGCCGCAACGAGCACGAGTCGCCCCAGGACCTGAAGGCCGCACTCGACGCGTGCGCCGGGCGCTTCACGTGTGACGCACGGGGCGTGGGCACCGACTGGGAAGTGAAAGAAGTCACAGGGATCGCCTCCGCCCTGCTCGGCACCGCCGACATCGTCGCCGATCCGGCCGCGCTGGCCGCCGACTTCACGCGGATGATGGAGACGGCGATGGGCAAGGAGGTCGCGGACGTCTCGCTGCGGCTGTGGACCCCGGTCGACACGACCGTGAAATTCGTCAAGCAGGTCGCGCCCACGGTCGAGGACCTGACCGGCCGGCGCACCGAGGCGGGCCCGCGCGCCGGCGACTATCCCCTCGGTTCCTGGGGAGACGAGTCCCGTGACTACCACGTCTGCGTCGAGGTCCCGGTCGCGCACATCGGGCAGGAGATGCTGGCGGCCCGGATCTCACTGGTCATTCCGCAGCCCGACGGCAGCGTCCAGAACCTCGGCGCGCAGGGCCTGGTGCGGGCCGTGTGGACGGACGACATGGTCGCCTCGACGTCGATCAACCCTCAGGTCGCCCACTACACCGGGCAGGCCGAACTGGCACAAGTCATCCAACAAGGGCTGGATCTCCGCAAGTCCGGAGATATGGACGGAGCAACGGCCAAACTGGGCCGGGCCGTTCAGCTCGCGAGTGCATCCGGGAACGCCGATACTGCGAAACTGCTTGCGAAGGTGGTGGACGTGGTCGATGCCGCGACCGGTACTGTGCGACTGAAGGCGAAGGTCGCGGAGGCGGACGAGATGACGCTCGAAACCCGGTCCACCAAGACTGTTCGTGTCAAGAAGTGACCTGGAAGAGATCGAAGGAGGGACGCGCCGACATGCCGACCTGCCCGAACGGACACCAGTCGGGTTCCGACGACTGGTGCGAGGTCTGCGGTCACCGCATGGCGGGTGCCGTGCCTCCGCCTCCTCCCCCGCCGCCCCCGCCCGGCGGCTACGGCTTCCCGCCCCCCGCCGGCCAGGGTGGCCCCAGGGCCACGGCGGCCAGCCCGGTGGACGCCCGCCGCACCTGTCCGCCGTACCGAACGCCGAACCGGAGCTCTGCCCGCAGTGCCGCACGCCGCGTGAGGGCGGCGCCCCGTTCTGCGAGGAGTGCCGGTGGAACTTCCTGACGAACACGGCGACGTCGTACACCCCCGCGGCCCCGCCGCCCGGCCCCGGCGTGCGTTTCCAGCCACCGGGCCGGCAGAGTCCGCCCGGCCCGTCGTACGGCGGTGGTGACTCCTACGAGTACCAGGGCTCCCGTCCCTCGCAGATGAACCGTCCGGCCGAGCCGATCCCGCCGTTCGGCGGCGACCCGTCCGGCCGTCCCGGCCAGGGCGGCCCCGGCGGCTACCCCGGCCCCGGTGGTCCCGGCGGCCCTGGTGGCCCTGGTGACCCCGGTGGTCATGAGGGCCCCGGTGGCTACCCCGGCCCTGGTGGTCATGAGGGCCCCGGCGGCTACCCCGGTCCCGGCGGCCCGGGTGGCCCCGGTGGTCATGGCGGCCCCGGTGGTCACGGGGGTCCTCCCGGCCCGCCCGGATTCGGTGCCGACCCCTCCCGGCCGGTCCCGCCCCCGCCCGGACCCGGCGGTCCCGGTGGCCCTGGTGGTCCCGGTGGCGCTCCGCAGGCCTACCACCAGTCCGGCCCGCCGGCCCCGCCCGGATTCCCGCAGGAGACCCAGCGGCCTCCGCAGCAGGGCGGTCCGTCCTTCGGCGGCGGTGACGACGACTGGGTGATCTCCCCACCGTCGTCCGGCCCGGGCGGCCCCGGTCAGGGTGGCGGCTACGGCTACCCGCAGCCCGGAGCGACCCAGGCCCCGCCCGGCCCCGGCGCCTTCCCGCAGCAGCCCCAGGCTCCGCAGGGACCGGCGACGTGGACCGCGACCATCGGCCCGGACCGCGACTACTTCATGGCGATGATGCAGCGCTCCGGCCCGGAGGCCACGGGTCTGAACCTGCCCGCGTACTCGCCCGAGCAGCAGCGCCGGCTCACCGGCAACCAGCTCACGATCGGCCGCCGCCGGCATTCCACGGGCGAGTCCCCGGACATCGATCTGTCGGTGCCGCCGGAGGACCCGGGCGTCTCGCACCAACACGCGGTGCTGGTCCAGCAGCCGGACGGCAGCTGGGCGGTCGTCGACCAGAACTCGACGAACGGCACGACGGTCAACGGCTCGGAGGAGCCGATCCAGCCGTTCGTCCCCGTACCGCTCCAGGACGGCGACCGGGTGCACGTGGGCGCCTGGACGACGATCACGATCCGCCGCGGCTGAGCCCCGTCACGACGGGAGGGGCCAGGCATACGGCCCCTCCGGGTCGTCCAGCCAGGCCCACTCCCGCTCACCCCTGACCGTGATGCCGTAGCGCTCGCGCTGCGGCCTGCCCTCCTGCTCCCAGAGCGCGTGCGCCTCCTGCGGATCGAGGCTGCCGCGGGTCAGGGCCAGCAGGAAGCGGAACAGGTCGTCCTCCCGAGCCCGGCGCGGCACCCCGCCCAGCTGGACCGGCTCGCCCCCGGGCCGGCCGGCGCCGCGCAGCGGCACGAAGTAGGCGGGCGTGTGCAGGAAGCGCCCCTCGGCGTGCCCGGCGCCGGCCACCGTGAGCACGATCAGGCCGGTGGCGAGCGGCATGAGGATCCGGCCGCCCGGGCGGCT
The DNA here is from genome assembly GCF_004803895.1 of Streptomyces hawaiiensis. Taxonomy (NCBI): domain Bacteria; kingdom Bacillati; phylum Actinomycetota; class Actinomycetes; order Kitasatosporales; family Streptomycetaceae; genus Streptomyces; species Streptomyces hawaiiensis. The sequence goes on from NZ_CP021978.1 coordinate 3,123,038, forward strand.
CTGGGCGACCCAGGCGCGCGGGACGGTGCTCAGGGCGCAGGTGGCGATGATCCGGTCGAACGGCGCGCGCTCCGGCACGCCCCGGGCGCCGTCGCCGGTGACGACGACCGGGTGGTACCCGGCGGCTGCCAGATGCCGGCGGGCCGACTCGGTGATCTCCGGATCGAGGTCGACGGTGGTGACCTTGTCGTCGCCCAGCCGGTGGGCCAGCAGCGCCGCGTTGTAGCCGGTACCGGCGCCGATCTCCAGGACCGTATGGCCGTCAGCGACGCCCAGCGCGGCCAGCATGTCCGCCATCAGGGACGGCTGGCTGCTGGACGACAGCAGCTCGCCGTCGCGCAGCCGGGTGGCCAGCGGGGTGTCCTCGTAGGCGCCCCGCATCCACCGCTCCCGCGCCCCGGGGTCGGTGCTCTCGCCCCAGCGGCGTTCGTAGCCGCCGGCGACGCCGACGTAGTAGTACGGCACGAAGAGGTGCCGTGGGACCGCCGCGAACGCCTCCCGCCAGCCCGGATCGGCGGCCCAGGCGCCGCTCGCCTCGATCCGCCGCACCAGCGCCGCCCGCGCGGCGGCGGCGAGACCGTCGAGTTCCCTGCCGGATGCGTGGCCGCCCATGTCTCCACAGTAGGGGCAGGGTCCTAGGTCCTGAGTCCTATGCCGCGGCGTCTGAGACCATGGATCGCGTGAATGAGATTCGGCGCGGCACACTTCAGGAGCAGACCTTCTACGAGCAGGTCGGCGGGGAGGAGACCTTCCGTCGGCTCGTCCACCGCTTCTACGAGGGAGTCGCCGAGGACCCGCTGCTGCGGCCCATGTACCCCGAGGAGGACCTGGGCCCGGCCGAGGAGCGCTTCACGCTGTTCCTCATCCAGTACTGGGGCGGCCCCACGACGTACAGCGAGAACCGCGGCCACCCGCGGCTGCGGATGCGGCACGCGCCCTTCGCGGTCGACCGGGCGGCGCACGACGCGTGGCTGAAGCACATGCGGGTCGCCGTCGAGGAGCTCGGCCTGTCCGAGGAGCACGAGCACACCCTGTGGAACTACCTGACGTACGCGGCGGCCTCGATGGTCAACACCGCCGGCTGACGCCCGCCCGGGGCCCGGTCAGCGGACGCTGACGTCCAGCGCCCCGAGTCCGGCACGTCGTACGGCGATGGACCCGTACGGCGTGCGCAGCCTCAGCCACGCGCCCGACGAGAACAGCGCCGGCGGCACCCCCGGCCGCAGGAAGCCGAGGGACTGCGCCGCGTGCACGGCCCGGACGGGAAGCGGGGTGTCCCCGACCGTACGGGACCAGATGTCGCGTCCGATCCGGTCCAGCTCGGCCCGCGTCCGCCGCTCGGAGGGCAACTCCTGCGTACGGGAGCGGAACTCGGCGACGACGGCGGCGACCAGGGAGCGCAGGGCTTCCGGCGCCGGAAGCCCCGGCTCGGCTTGCCACCCCCCGCGGGGCGGCAGCAGTCCGGCCCACGGCGGCCCGGTCACGGCACCCGGCACGACGGCCGTGCCGGCCTTCTCGTCCACCGACTCCAGGAACTCACCGGCGGACACGGTCACGTCCAGCGTGACCTCGAGCCCCTTCTCGTACGGCTTCGCCAGCCGCACCGCCCGCACGGCCAGCACCTCGAAGGACGGCGGCCGCCCGAACACGGCCAGTGCGGTGCCCGCGGCCTGCAGACGCACCGCGGCCCCACGGTCGTAGTGGAGCAGCCGGGAGAGGAAGGCCGCGAGATCCGCCGCCTCCCCCTCGTCGGCGAGGTGGAGGACCGTCATGCGGCGACGGCCTCTTCCTCGGGATCATCCATGTACTCGCGGAGGAACTCGCGTTCCTCCGCGGTGATCCGGCGCGGGCGCTGCGCCTCGAAGTCGAACGGCACTATCACCGTCGCGGCCCGCACATAGACCTGGTCGTCGTCCTTCACCTCGTAGGTGAGGGTGAAGGACGCGGCCCTGATCTCGGTGACCCACAGCTCGATGTCCACCGGGTGGTGCCGGTGCACGAGCTGCCGCTTGTAGTCGATCTCATGGCGTGCCACCACGGACCCCTGCTTGAAGTCCTTCTCCGGGCGGAACAGGAAGTCGATACGGGCTTCCTCCAGGTAGCGGAGGAACACCACGTTGTTGACGTGGCCGTACGCGTCCATGTCCGCCCAGCGCAGCGGGCAGCGGTAGATGTGCCGCAAGATCGATCAGCCCCGGGTCAGCTTCTTGTAGGTGGCGCGGTGCGGACGGGCGGCGTCCGGACCGAGCCGCTCGATCTTGTTCTTCTCGTACGACTCGAAGTTGCCCTCGAACCAGAACCACTTGGACTCGCCCTCGTAGGCGAGGATGTGCGTGGCGACCCGGTCCAGGAACCACCGGTCGTGGGAGACGACCACGGCCGCACCCGGGAACTCCAGCAGCGCGTTCTCCAGGCTGCTCAGGGTCTCGACGTCGAGGTCGTTCGTCGGCTCGTCGAGGAGCAGCAGGTTGCCGCCCTGCTTGAGGGTGAGCGCGAGGTTCAGCCGGTTGCGCTCACCGCCGGAGAGCACGCCGGCCGCCTTCTGCTGGTCCGGCCCCTTGAACCCGAAGGCCGAGACGTAGGCACGCGACGGCATCTCGACCTGGCCCACGTTGATGTAGTCCAGCTCGTCGGAGACGACGGCCCACAGCGACTTCTTCGGGTCGATGTTCTCGCGGCTCTGGTCGACGTAGGAGATCTTGACGGTGTCGCCGACCTTGATGGAGCCGGAGTCCGGCTCCTCGATGCCCTGGATCATCTTGAACAGGGTCGTCTTACCGGCACCGTTCGGTCCGATGATGCCGACGATCCCGTTCCGCGGCAGCGTGAAGCTGAGGTCGTCGATGAGCAGCTTGTCGCCGAAGCCCTTGCTGAGGTTGTTGACCTCGACGACGATGCTGCCCAGGCGCGGGCCCGGCGGGATCTGGATCTCCTCGAAGTCCAGCTTCCGCATCTTGTCGGCCTCGGCGGCCATCTCCTCGTAGCGGGCCAGACGCGCCTTGGACTTGGCCTGACGCCCCTTGGCGTTGGACCGCACCCACTCCAGCTCTTCCTTGAGCCGCTTCTGCCGCTTGACGTCCTTCTGCCCCTCGACCTTGAGGCGGGCGGCCTTGGTCTCCAGGTACTTGGAGTAGTTGCCCTCGTAGGGGTAGAGGCGACCGCGGTCGACCTCGCAGATCCACTGGGCGACGTTGTCGAGGAAGTACCGGTCGTGGGTGACCGCGACGACGGTGCCGGGGTACTTGGCCAGGTGCTGCTCCAGCCAGTTCACCGACTCGGCGTCGAGGTGGTTGGTGGGCTCGTCGAGCAGCAGCAGGTCGGGCTGCTCGAGCAGCAGCTTGCACAGCGCGACGCGGCGGCGCTCACCGCCGGACAGGTTGGTGACGGCCCAGTCGCCGGGCGGGCAGCCCAGGGCGTCCATGGCCTGCTCCAGCTGAGCGTCCAGGTCCCACGCGTTGGCGTGGTCGAGGTCCTCCTGGAGCTTGCCCATCTCGTTCATGAGCTCGTCGGTGTAGTCGGTCGCCATCTGCTCGGCGATCTCGTTGAACCGGTCGAGCTTGCCCTTGATCCCGGCGACACCCTCCTGGACGTTCTCCAGGACGGTCTTGTCCTCGGTCAGCGGGGGCTCCTGGAGCAGGATGCCGACCGTGTAACCGGGAGTGAGGAAGGCGTCACCGTTGGACGGCTGCTCGATGCCGGCCATGATCTTCAGGATCGTCGACTTGCCGGCGCCGTTCGGGCCGACGACGCCGATCTTCGCCCCCGGCAGGAAGCTGGTCGTCACGTCGTCGAGGATCACCTTGTCGCCGTGCGCTTTGCGCGCCTTGCGCATGGTGTAAATGAACTCAGCCAAGAGAAACCGTCCGGCAGCTTGAAACTGGCAGTGGGCAGATACACCCCATCTTGCCGTACCGCCACCCCTAGGTGGAAACGCGTATGGGTGGGGGGCTGTGACCTGGGGGTTCGTGGTGAGCGGCTGAGACTCGACTGTCACTGTCGGTCGCCATTGGTCCGCCTCGGGCACTCTCGCACGGCCCAGAGACGGCCCAGGGGTGATCACTTAACGGCACCGCTGTACGGGATTGGGGCACCGTCGCGACGTGAACGGCAGGGTTGACCGCCCTCACCGCTTACACGACGTGGACGCGTCGAAGCACCGGGACAGCCCGCCCACGCGAAAGCCTGTGCCTACCGGTTGATCGGGATCTCGTAGACGATCTCGCAGTGAGCGGCGGGCACGACGATGTCCGCTGTCTCGACGGGCCGCCCCTGGTCGCTGTAGTACGTCCGCCGGATGTGCGTGACGAGTGTGGCCTTCTGGATGCCCAGAAGAGAGGCCTCCTCGGCGGTCGCCTGTCGCGGCTCCGGCTGTTCCACGGCGTGGCTGACGGTGACGCCGATCGCGGCCATGCGGTTCACGACACCGGCCCCGGCGTGCGGGCCTCCCTCGGGGAGAACGACGAGGGTGCCGGCGGTGAGGTCGTAGGGCTCCCAGCTCGTCGACAGCTGCACCGGCCTGCCGTCGGCCAGGAACTCGTATGACGTCCTGACGCACAGGTCGCCCTCGGCGATGCCGAGCCGGGCTGCAATGGCGGCCGGGGCCGGCACCTTGGCGTCGGTCTTACTCTCCCAGTCGCCTTGTTTGCCCAGGGCTCTCATATCGGCACGGAAGGGTGACTTCTCGGGCTGCTCGCGCGCAGACGACCGGACGACCCGCACCCGCTGCCGGGGCTCGGCGACGTAGGTCCCCGATCCGGCGCGGCCTTCCAGCACCCCCTGGGAGATCAGCAACTCCTGAGCCCGGCGCACCACGTTCTCGCCCACGCCGCACTCCTGGCCGATCTGGGCACGGGAGGGCAGCCGGTCCCCCGGCTCCCACACATGCTCAGCGATCCGCCGCCGGAGTTCGTCGGCGATGCGGAGGTAGGGCGGCTGCTCAGGCATATGGAAAATCTAGTCCACTAGCCCTAATCTAGTTAACTAGCTTCACTCAAAGTGATCGCCGGTGACGGAGGCTGCCCTGTGTCTGCTTCGGGAGTTCGCGCGGCAGCCATCGCTGCCCGGCTGTCCGACCTCGGGCTTCCCGCGCGCATGGAGGAGCACGACCGGCACACGTCGGTCGAGGCAGAGGTACCGGAATCACTCAACGCCGACTTATGGCGGGAGGTCCTGGAAGCGGTGGCTGAGGCCGATCAATTCGGGCTTCTCGCCACCAGCCTGAATGGCCGCACCCTCTGGGCGGTCGTAAACAAAGCGGTCCCCACGACGGGCGATGTCGGGGGACCGAGCCATCAGCGATAGGAGCTGACCAGCGTGCTCCACCGTATCCGCCGTGCCGCCTCGCTCACCAGGGCGCGGTACTTCCCCAGGGGCAGGCACCGCCGCTCCTTAACGCCCTTCCAGCCGACGTCCGCCCCGGTATCCTCTGCATCTGCTGACGAGCCGACGGTCGTCCTGGACCACACCCTCGACAGGGCGAGTCACTGGCAGCCGCTCAGAGGCGAGGACACCGCACTCGTCCGTCCATACGTACTGGCGCATGAAGAACGCGCACGACGACACCCGACGGTCGTCATCGCTCCCCAACTGCCGACCGACGCCTGGTCGACTCTTCTGGGGGTTCACTGATGCCCTCGCAGCGGCAGACTCTTGGCCGGGACACCTCGGCCACCTCGTACCGCTCGACCGCTTGCCAGATCGGCACGCACCAAGCTTGCGCGGAGTCCTCTCCGGAGTCGGCGCCAGTCGACCTGCCCTTGATCTACGAGGCCTGCGACTGTCTGTGCCACTCGGCACCCGGTCAGTCCAGCCCTGGGAGTCACGCGGTGAGCGACTCGGCATCCACCGGCGCGCCGGCACTCAACGCCGAGATCACCGAGAGGAGCACGCGGGGATGACGGCACAGGACGAACTGAGGCTTCTCCCGTGGGTGGGGCCGGACGGCAAACCGTGCTACTTGAGCACCGATGACCAAGGCGGCTATGTCTCCCGCCTGGCGGACCACATCGAGGCGTTCCAACTCGGCATGGCGTCTCAACTGCTGGAGCACTCGCGTCAGGTACTCGACGACGAGACCGAAGACCCGGAGGAGCTGAACCTTCTTGCGGCTCAGTTGACCAGCGCTCTGCGAGACGTGCTGCATGTGGCGACGAGCCGCGGACGGGGTCACGTCGCGCCTGGGCGCCCCTGAAAGGATCTGCGCTCTGCACAGCCACAACTGATCATCGGTGGCCGTGACCTGCGGCCGCCTTATCGGTCGACGTCCTGACCTGCTGCCGAGCTGTCGGCACCTGTCGACGTTGGTCACCATTGAGCGCCCTTCCACGGCCCGGGAGGGCGCTCGTGCGTGAGCACCGCATTAGGAGTTTCCTCTGGGCGGGGCTGTGACCTGCGGAGACGCGGGCCAGGGAGTGTCTGACCCCGGAAAACACTCCTCCGTAGTTCTCACGTGTTCACGGTGCTTCCCGTCCCCGTGTGTGCTGGATACGTGCCGGTGGATGCCGTCCGACGAGGGCCTGGGGTGCTCAGGGGGAAGTTGGCGAGTGATCGGAGTGAGGTGCGAGCGGCGTCTCGTCAGGCCTTCTCAACTCGCACGGGGCGCCCCGCGAGGAGTTGATTCATGTCGTCGGTGTCGGAGGTGAAGACTGTTGCCTGAGCTCCCTGCACGGCTTCCCGCCCGGCCAGCAATATCCGCTCTGAGCGAGCAAAGGGGGTCCGTTAGCGAGCTGACGGACCCCCTTGCCGGATCGCGGCTAGTCGACCAAAGTCAACTGCCCGGCTGTGTCCATACCCGCCGCCTTCAGAGCCGCACGGCAGAACTCTTCGGGTGGGCAGTAATGGTGTTCGGTGATGTAGTGGATCACCAAGTTCGGTGCCGCGTAGAGCGTGCCGTCCACCCCCTCCACTCGGATCTCCGCCGAGCCGAGCCACACATCGGTGTCCATGCCGGGCCCGCCGAGGACGAAGGGCCGGTCGGTGTCACAGAACTCGCAGTGGTGGATTCCGCGCATCTGGTTGTCGTAGGTCGCACTGAGAATCTTCAGCGCGCTAACCACACGCTCGTCCACCACCCCACTGGGGTAGCTGTGCTCCCGCGCCAGCCATCCGACGTTGAGCATTTCCCGGGCCGACTCGTCGTAGGAATAGGGGGACAGGTCGCGGTAGTGGGTCATCTGTCGCTCCTCAGCGCCGTGGGTCGCAGTGCTTCCGGCAGATCGACAGATGGACCGGGCCCATGTTGGGCTTGAGGAGCTCGCTGAGCAACGTGTCCTTGCTCACTGTGATCGATCCGTTCATCATCCTGAGGTCATGTCCGGGAGCCACAGTGTAGTTCGGGAGCGACTTTCCAGGCCCGACGATCTCCGTGGGCCTGATCTTCTTTCCCTGCTCGACCGCTAGCCCGACTGACTGGCGAAGACCGATGCCGTCTTCCACGTAGAAGTACCCCCAAGTGCCGCTGGGCATCTGCATGTCGCCGGTGCCACGAACGTACCAGCCGTGACCCGCGATGACGGCCTGGCCGTCAGGGCGTCCGCCGGGGAGCCGCTCTGCGGCGGGGCCCACGCCCTTGCCATGCGTGGGGATCTCGTGGCCACGCAACTCGGGTGCGACTGCGGTTCGCCGCCACCCCGTGAGGCCGCCGATCCCCACGAGAGCGAGCTGCTGAGTCAGTTCCTCCGCCGCCTCCGCGTACAAGTCGGCGAGCGCGTCGCAGCCCTGTTGCCGCAGCATGTACTCGGCTCGGTAGAGCCGGTAGGCGGGTCGGACGGGGAGGTACTTGTCGACGAAGGCCCCAGCGCCGCCGTTCTGGCCGGTGACGGCGTCATACGCGTCGCCGACGAACTCGAATGGAGCTTTCAGCCCCTGGATGAAGCCATCACCGAAGATCTTGAGGCCCTCGCCGAGGCTGTCGACACGCTCGTTTGGATTTTCCGGTGTCAGGCCGCTGGGGTCGGTGAGGAAAGTGGGCTGGTTGTCGGCGTACGCGTACGTCGAGACATACGGGGTGGTGAGGCTTCTTGTGGCCGGGTCGGGTCGGTTGAAGCGGCCGTTGGTGGTGTTGTATTGACGGGCGTGCAGGTCGAGGTTGCCTGTGGTGGTCTCGTAGCGGGCGCCTGTGTAGGACGGGGTGCTTGCTGGGGCGCCGCTGGTGACCGTGTTCAGGGTGCGGGTGCCGAAGGGGTCGTAGGCCCAGCGCTGGTGGAGCGTGCCGGTGCTGCCGGTGACGTCGACCGGGGAGCCTTGGGTGTCGTGGTGGTAGTAGAAGAGCGCGCCTGAGCCGGTCTTGGTGGCGGTGGGCTGGCCGAGCGGGTCGTAGCGGTAGGACTGCTTGATCGCCCAGGCGCTGTCGTACTCGGTGGCGAGGATCGGGAGCGGGCCGTTGGGGTCCCACTGCGTGCGGCTGGTGACCGCGCCGTCCTTGCTGGTGGTGACCTGGTTGCCGCTGGCATCGTGATCGTAGGTGTAGCTGCTGCCGGCGACGGTTGCGGCGGAGATCTGTCCGGTCAGGTCGTAGGTGTAGGTGTCGGCGCCCGCCTTGGTCTGGTTGCCCTCGCCATCGTAGTCGTAGGCGGTGGTCGTGGCGCCGGTGACGGTGGACGTGAGCTGGTCGGCCGCGTCGTAGGTGTAGTCGGTGTTGGTGGTGCCGAGGGTGGAGGTCAGGCGGTTGCCGACCTTGTCGTAGCTGTATGCCGTCGTGCGGCTGGACGCGCAGCCGGTGACCCAGGGCTGCGGGGCGCAGCCGGAGGTGAGGCGGCCTGCGGCGTCGTAGGTGAAGTCCCAGCCTCCGGTGCCGACACTGGCCCGGGTGACGTCGACGCGGTTGGGCAAGCCGGCAGCGGACAGGGTGAGCGCCGTCTTGGTGACGGTGGTCCCGGCCTTGGAGGACGTGACGGCGGTGAGCCGGCCCGCCCGGTCGTAGGCGCGGTCCTCGGTCTCGGTGTTGGGCAGCGCGGACCGGGTCAGGCGGTCGGCGGCGTCCCAGGTGTAGTTGGTGGTGACCCCGTCGGCGGTCATGGACGACGTGCGGCCGTCGTTGTCGTGGGAATAGGTGATGGTGTTGCCGTCGGAGTACTTGCGGGTGAGCATCTGCCCGGCGGCGTCGTAGGTGTAGGAGAAGCCGCGGGTCTTGGTGAGGTTGCCGACCGCGTCGTAGTCGAAGTCCTCGGAGATCTTGGCGTTGGCGCGTGTTGTCATGCGCCCGGCGGCGTTGTAGCCGAAGCTGACGTCCGGTGTCGAGTCCGAGTAGTCGACCTTGGTGGGCAGCCCGCGGGTGTCGAAGGCGTAGCTGGTGGAGCCGCGCGGGGTGGTCTTCTTGGTGAGGTTGCCCTCGGCGTCGTACGCGTAGGAGGTCACGCGGTCCAGCGGGTCGGTGACCTTCGTCAGGCGGCGGGCCGCGTCGTAGCCGTACGCGGTCGCGTGGTTGTTGGCGTCGGTGCGCTTGGTGACGTTGCCGGCCGCGTCGTATTCGTAGGTCGTCTTTGCGCCGTCTGGGGCGGTGACCGTGGTGAGCTGGTCGAGTTTGTCGTAACCGTAGGTGGTGGCGCGCTTGTCGGCGTCGGTGCGCTTGGTGACGTTGCCCGCCGCGTCGTACTCGGTTCTGGTCACGCCGCCGAGCGGGTCGGTGACGGTGGTCAGGTTGCCGGCCGCGTCGTAGCTGTTGGTGCTGGTGTACTGGGCCGGGTCGGCGCCGGTTGCGTTACCGCGGGGGTCGACGGTGGTGGCCTGGCGGCCGTCGCCGTCGTAGGTCCAGGTCTCCTTGTTGCCCAGCGGGGAGGTGCGGCTGAGGAGATTGCCGTCGGCGTCGTATGCGTGGGTGGTGGTCTTGCCCAGCTGGTTGGTGCTGCTGGTGAGTCGGTTGTTCTTGTCGTACGCCGAGGAGACGCTCTTGCCGAGGGCGTCGGTGACCTTGGTGACGTTGTCGACCGCGTCGTAGGTGTAGGCGGTCGTCTTGCCGAGCGGGTCGGTGACCTTGAGGGGCCGGTTCACGGCGTCGTACTCGGTGCTGACGGCCGCGCCGCTGGGGTCGGTGACCTTGGTGCGGTTTCCTGCGGCGTCGTAGGCGTAGCTCGTGGTGTATGCGGCCGGGTCGGCGCCGGTGACATTGCCTCGGGCGGTGACTGTGCTCAGCAGTCGGCCGAGCTTGTCGTAGGCGTGGGTCGTCTTGTTGCCCAGCGGGTCGGTCTCGGAGGTGAGACGGCCGCCGGAATCGTAACCACGGGTGACGGACTTGCCCGCCGCGTCGATGGTCTTGGTCAGGTTCCCGGCGTCGTCGTACTCGTAGCGGGTGGTGTTGCCGGCCGGGTCCTTGGCCGAGGTCAGCTGTTCGGCGCCGTTGTAGCCGTAGCTGGTGATGCGGCCCAGGGGGTCGGTGGCCGTGCTGAGCAGACCGCGGCCGTCGTAGGTGTACTTCGTGGTGTAGCCGGCCGGGTCGGCACCGGATGCGTTCCCACGGGGATCGGTCTTGGAGGTGATGCGGCCGGCGTCGTCGTAGGTGAAGGTGGCCTTCTCACCCAGCGGGGTGGTGACCGAGGTACGGTTGCCCTTCGCGTCGTACCCGTACGTCGTGGTCTTGCCGCGCGGTGTCGTCACGGTCGCCAGGGCACCGAGCGCGGTGTACGTGTACGTCGTCTTGCCGCTGAGCGGATCGGTGCTGGAGGTCAGCCGGTTGGACGTGTTGTAGGTGTACGTCGTCTTGTTGCCGCGGCCGTCCGTGTGGCTGAGGATGTTGCCGGCGCTGTCGTAGGTCCAGCTCTCCTTGTAGCCGAGCGACGATGGCGCGCTGCGGGTGAGCATGCGTCCGGCGCTGTCGTACGTCATCGACGTGGTGTTACCGCGCTGATCGGTGATCTCGACCGGGCGCAGGTAGCGGTCGTAGGTGTAGGAGACCCTCTTGCCGTACGGGTCGATGCTCTCCATCAGCACGTTGCCGGCGTAGATGTCGGTCCACACCCCGCCGTCCGGCGCTGTCATGTGGGACTCTTCGCCGCCGCTGTCCCAAGTGAACGAAGTGGTCTTGCCCTTCTGGTCCGTCTGGGACTTGATCCTGCCGTTGGTCTCATAGGTGTTGGAGACCTTGCCACCCGCCGGATCGGTGATGGAGGACAGCCGCTTGTCAGCGTTGTAGCCGTAGGAGGAGACCTTGCCCGCCGGATCGGTGACCGAGGTCAGCAGACCATCCGTGTAGGCGTAGGAGACCGACGTGGCATCGGGGAGGCTGACCTTGGTGACCCGGCCGTCGGCGTTCATGGTGAAGCCGGTGGTGCGGCCGGCGGCGTCCTTGACCGAGGACAGCTTGCCGGAGGTGTACGTCAGCGCCAGGCCCTGGCCGCCGCCGTCGACGACCGACGTGAGCTGACCGGTGCTGCTGAAGGTGCGCTTGGTGTGGTCGGGGGTGGTGACGGTGTAGGTGCTGCTGCCCTTGACCAGCTTCGCGGCCGAACCCGCCGGCGCGGTGTACGTGCCGTCGCTCTTCTGCGTGAAGACGAACTTTGCCCCGTCGTCGGCCTGATAGGTGACCTTGCCAGAGGCGACCGTCAGTTTCACGTCGAAGGGCGTGGCCCAGCCGCGACCCAGCAGACCGGTCGTCGTGGAGTCGGAGCGGTACGTGCGCTCCAGGGTCATCTGCTTGCCGACGCCGACCAGTTGGGCGTCGGTCAGCTGCTCGAAGAACATGCCGGTGGCCGTGTTGACCGGGTCGGCGCGGTGAGCCTGCGCGTAGCAGGAGCAGATGCCAGCCTGGGCACCAGGGATGTCCGGGGTGTAGAACGCCTCGATCAGCGGAGAGGTAGTGCCATTCGGACTGTAAGTACCGTCCGAACCCATGAGGTAGACGTGGGCGTAGTACTTCTTGCCGTCCTCAAGGTGTCCGCCCAGCGCGCTCGAACTCCACCAGAAGCATTCGTCAGCACGGTCAGGGTATGGGTTCGGCGCCCACCAGCCGTAGCACCAGGCCCCGCTGTCCAGGTGCCCCTTTCCCTCCGGATCGTAAGTGGCCTTGTCGATCTCCTCGGCCTTGACGACCGTCCCCGCCTCGCTCCGGAGAAGCAGCAACAACCTCGAATAGGACGAACCGGTACCGGAGGAGAACTTCACGTGCCCGCCGATCGAGAGGGTCCCCGGCCACACCCCGGACGAGCCAGACACCCACGCCGGATCAGCAGTAGCCGCCACCGCGAGCGGCTGGCGCGTCGGGCTCCCCCCGGCGAGCAGGCGGCGCTCGACAGCGCTTTTGCCGGGCCGAGGATGGGGCTTGCCCACCGGCTTCCTGGCGGGTGAGTCCCTGTAGCCGCGCATGGGCGACAACTCGTCCCGGGACTGCTTCACCTGCTTGCGCCGCTCGGCCAACGTCATGGCCTTGGGCGGCATCGGCAGGTCCGCCGCCGTCCGAGCCTTGAGCTGGTGAGCGGCGGCCGGGGTGGAGGCAGGTTGCTCAGGGAGAGCCCAAGCCGGTACGACGCCAGCGGTGGCCATCAAGGCCAGAACCAGCAGGGCTATGACTGATCTTCGCGATCTCTTCCGCACTGTGCATCCCTTGCGTGACGGCTGTGAACAAAGCGCAAGGTTGATCCTTGATCGGGAGGCGTGGGAAATAACTTGTGATTTGCAGCTATGGCTGGATCTGCAAACCCTGCCCGGACCGATCTGGTGCAGAGTCCCTGGCCGGATGGGTGCCCAGTAAAGGACTCTCTTTCAAATATGGCTGGAACATGCCAACCAGGTTGCTTTTCGTACCTGAACACGAAGTTGAGTAACAGTGTCTGCAAGATGGATGCCGGGGAGGGTCGGACGGTGCGGATCAGTACAGCCGTCACCGGCGGGGCCGGTGACGGTCGACTCTGCCCGAGGCCCTCATCCCCACGCCTTGTAGAGGCGTCCTGGTCGGGAGAGATATCAGAGCCTGGCGACTCGTCCGCTCACGCAAACGGCCCCGGACGAGCCGTCCGAGGCCGAATGGAAAGCCTCCGTGGGGGAGAAACCCCAGGTCAGCGGCTTACCGCGTTGTGCCCCCGGCAGGATTCGAACCTGCGACACCCGCTTTAGGAGTTCGATCCGAGCGTGCTCCGGCTGCGGCCGTCGGCTGGTGCGACGGGCCGGACAGGGGTGCTGGCGTATGTCCCCGTCCGGTGTCGTTGATGTCAACCGTAGATGTCAGGCCTTCTGATCCGTAGCTATGTAGTGACTGCTCATTCGTGCGCGCTAGAACGGCGGTCGGCGAACAGCACTACGGCAGGCTGTTCTTGTCAGTTTCGGGGAGCATGATGGTCTCGTCGTAGTCGGTCCAGTTGTAGACCCACTGCTTCCTCACGACCACCTGCGCGGCCCACGGCACGAGGGTTTCCGCGAGACCGATGACGCGATCCGCGATGGTGTCCAACGCTCGCTGAACAGTTGCGTCGCGGACGTTGGACCGCAGTCCTCGCGGGATCTGGAACTCAAAGCTGATCCGTAGGGAACGAGGGGTTCCCTTGGGGTCCTCAGTAACCATTCTTACCCCCTTGCGCGGTGATGACTGTAGCCATGAGAGTACTGGAGTTTCGGCGAGAATCAACGTTCTCGTCGAGATCTAATCTTCTCAGCCAGACAGGAACACCTCTGGGCATGTCGCGATGCGGTTCTGACCAGCGAAAATGTAGTCCATGCCGGCATCAGCTCACACTCAGTGTTGCTGGTATCTCATGAGATGGTCGATCTAAAGGCTGTCCCGCAACTGCCATCGGCAGGCCTCGCGACGGTCTACGCCCTCGGAGGGCATCGGTGCAGCGACTATCGGTGAGAACGCTCAAGGTGGGCTAGCACATTGACCCGTTGCCGTGCTGGGCTTCCGCGGAAGATCGTCGATCATGAGTGAGGGGCGGCTACCGTCTGGTGCGTACCGATGGAATTTCGACTGCCTGGATGGGCGATCCTGGCAGCTCTCCGTCAAGGGGGACACATGACTGATGGTCCACGATCGCCCGTACCGCCATCCGGCCCACCGCCAGAAAGCGACGTCGAGCGAAAGCCGCTGCGGCGGCGCGTGACTGACGCCTGGAACAAACTCGGGCCCGCCAGCAAGGCGGGGGTGATCAGCGTGGCTGCTGCCGTGGTCGGAGGCGTCATCGCCGTCGCTCACGCCCGGGCGACCGCAGCTGCGACCGACGATGAGGGCGAGGCCGAGGACCCCGGCGGCATCCTTGCTGAGGTCGCCCGCATCCTCAACCAAGCCGCTGCGGAACAGGACGTCAGCTCCAGCCCCCCACCTCGGCCGCGCTACGCCGGCGACGTAAGCGGCTACTGGCGCTACCAGTGCCTCAACCCCCGCGGCCACGCTGCCGGCAACTGCAGACATGAGTGGCGGTGGGTGAATGACTACACCAAGGGCGCCGCAGAGCAAAAGGAAGAAGAGGACGCCGAGGCCTAGCTGTTCTGTCCGGTAGGTTCTGTTGCCTGTCCGAACTGGTGCGGTTGTGGTGCGGGGCTAGAACACCGGCAAGCCCGTTGTCAGTACCTGCGGCTATGGTCTCGGGCGCGCGGTCGGCTTCCGGGGGTTCCAGCTCTGAAGGGAATGGTTGCATCCCCGGCCTGTCTGGGGACGGCCCGGAGACCCGTCCGGGACCTAACCGACGACCGGGCTTCGTTGACGGCCAGGGAACGACTTGCCAGCGCCGGCCGCGCACCACTTCTCCCACGGGCCGAGGCAGGCGCACGATTTCCAACTGTGTTGGTGGAGTGGCGGGGTGCGTGCAAGGGCGTTCATTGGCAGTTTGGCACCGAGCTGGGATCGGCTCCAGGCCTCGTCTGAACGCCGGTGAACCGGGCCGAATAAGACGGAAACTGAGACGGTCCGCCTGAGGCTGTTGTCAGTGGCCCCGCCTAGTCTCCGTCCATGAGCATGATCGGCGAGTACCTGCGTCTCACGGCTGCTGAACTCGACAGGGCGATCCAAGACCCGGACTGGGCTTTGGGCTTCGTCGAAGAGGTTCAGGACGCCGAGGAGGAGAAGAAGCCTGAGCTGGCCGTAGCGCGCCACTTCAGCACGTACAAGACCTGGGACATGCTCCGCTTCCTGCTGGCGCGCACGGAGTTCCCCGTGAACGTGATCCACGGTGAGGAGCCGTTCGCCGAGGGTGAGGACTGGGGGTACGGGCCTCCGAGGTACCTGCGGCCTGAGCGGGTCCGGCTCGCGGCGGGAGCTCTGCGGGCTACCAGCTATGCCCAGCTCATCAGTGGCGTGGAGCCTGCTGAACTGACCAGCGCCGGGGTGTATCCGCTCGGATGGGCTGAGGCCAACTCGCTGGAGTGGGGGCGACCCTGGTACGACGGCCTCACACAGTTCTTCGACGCTGCTGCCAGGGCGGACGACGCGATGCTCCTGTGGCTGGACTGACGGGCCAAGACAGCCGTGAGACCTCAGCTTGGGAAGCTTGTGGCTTCTGGTGGTCGCTCCGGGGGTGGCCTGCGGGCAAGCAGTGTCGACGCCTGGCAGCCGGTCGCCTGGTTCCCCAGTGTTCCCCGTGGTTCCCCGCACGATCTGGCACGGGTCTGGCACAGCCCTCTTCCTCCCGAACTACGGGAGAAAATCGTTACAGTCACCCGACCCTACTCGGCGCGTCGCACGGTCTGGCGATGGCTGTCGTGTCACCTACCCACACAGCGGCCGTCATGTCACAGCTTGAACACTTCGCCTTCACGTCACCCTCACGACGGTGATCATGTGTGCATCACACATGCCTGGGGGACCATGCTCTACCGCACTGCACTAGCTGCACTGGTACTGGTAACTGCGGCTTCGCTCACCGCCTGCGGTGGCAACGACCCTAAGCCCACCGCCAAGGCGAAGCCGACGCCTACAGTGGCGAAGGAAGACAAGTTTCTTGACGCCGTGCATCTCGCGTCTTGGCAGAGTTGGCAGGAGACTCAGCCGGCAGACGGAGACCTCATCGAGTTCCCACAGATGTGGTGCGACGGGCTCGCCGAGGGGCACAGTGTCGCGTTCCTCTTCAGCGAGGGCGGCCTGTACCCATCGGGCGGGGACTGGGGTACGAGAAAGCCCGAGGCGAACGAGCTCTTGTTGATGGGTGTGAAGGCCTACTGCCCGGACAAGGTGGACAAGGTAACTGAGGAACTGCGGGACAGTGGCGAGTACTAGCCAGAGTGCGCCCCTCCTCCAAGAGGAGGGGTCGCCCCGAGTTCCCCTCCCGGGATGCCAACAACTAGGCAAGCGGCTCCGGAGGCCCCGTGAGAGCCGGGCGATGCGGCAGGTCATGGCGCTGCCCACGTTAGATCGAGCGGGACGAGTCCACAGATAGGCCACGATCGGGTGAGCACACGAAAGTTCGATCAACGTTCGGCGCGGAACCGGAGCTGTAGGAGCGCGTCGTCTCTGCCAAGGCGCGTAAGACCACCACAATCTCCCACCGCTGGTGTCATCGAGGCATGCCGCCTAGCCGATGCTTCCAACCAACCATCCGTCATTGGCGTTTGGCGTACATGAGCCGGACGGAGGCCCCACGATGTACATAACACACGAGGGGCCACACATGACGATTGCTCTCACAAAAGGCGGCAACGCGCCACTGTCATTCGGCACCTGCCGCGTAACCCTTACCTCGGGCACCACAGGTATCGACGTCTCGGCTGTCCTGCTCAAGCAGGACGGCAAGGTGAGGGGGGACGACGATCTCGTCTTCTACAACCATCCGTTTCAGGACGGGGTTGCCCTGAAAGGCCAGACGATCGTCGCGAACCTGGCCGAGGTACCGGCGGCGGTTGACCGCATCGCCATCGTGGCCAGCATCGACCCCGAACTGCGGGCCACGCACTTCGACGCAGGCAGCACCCCCGACGCGGTCGTCGACTGCGGCAGCACAAAGATCACTTTTGTTCCGCCTCCCCTTACGGATCGGGAGACGGTAGCCATCCTGATCGAGCTGTACAGACGTGCCGGCGGTTGGAAGGCACGGGCGGTCGGTCAGGGCTGGGATACGGGACTAGCTGGCCTGGCCAGGGACGTTGGCATTGTCGTGGATGATCCAGGACCAAGCCCAGCTCAGACGCCAGTTGCAGCCAGGGCCGCTCAAACCCGCCTACGGCCGACTCACCCACCGCGCCCCACCTACGTACCGAGCAGCCCACCACGGACTGCACCAGTCCTTCAGATGGCAACGCCTCGCCCTCTGGGCAAGGTCGCTCTCACCAAGTCCGGTGAGGCGACGATTGACATGCGAAAGGACGACCCGAGCCTGGTTGTTACGGCCATGCTTGAGTGGAACGGCGGCAGCTTGGAGCGACGGCAAGCTGGCGCCGACCTTGACCTCTACGCTCTCTATGTTCCCAAGAGTGTCGTAACCCCGCAGGGGAAGCGTCCAACCAAGTCTGACGAGGTCGTCTACTACCGACAGCTCGGCTCCTCCGTTGCGCCGCCGTACATTGCTCTGGACGGTGACTCCAAGGTGCCAGGTCGAGAGACCATCACCATCCGTCGCCCCGACCTTCAGGGCTACGTGCTCCTATGCGCTTACAGCGCTTTGGAGAACGGCACTGGATCGTTCAAGTCCTACGGGGCCCGAGCAGTCGTCACCGACGGAAGAGGTTCCACCGTCACCGTACCGCTGTTCAATAACCGCAACTTGTCCTACTGGGTAGCAATTGCCCTCATTGACTTCACAGTTCCCGGCGGCGCTCAGGTCAGACATGTAGAAAAGTACAGCGGGAA
Source organism: Streptomyces hawaiiensis (assembly GCF_004803895.1). Taxonomy (NCBI): domain Bacteria; kingdom Bacillati; phylum Actinomycetota; class Actinomycetes; order Kitasatosporales; family Streptomycetaceae; genus Streptomyces; species Streptomyces hawaiiensis. The sequence goes on from NZ_CP021978.1 coordinate 3,140,733, forward strand.
CCACGTCGAGGCTCGTCCCACGCTGTACTCGAACGGGAACTTCCGGATGAGCACCGGAAAGGTTGAATTCAAGAGTAGGGACAATTGGTAGCCCGGATTCGAATTACACGAGAACCGTGGCATGGACGCGGACGCCAGGCGACCTAGACCGCGAGACGGCTACACCCGGTGCGTCTTGCACGGCGACCCCTGCGTCCCGAAGCAACTTGGACGGGACCGCTGCCGTGGGCTGGTGCGTTCTCACCTGGGCTGATGGTCCGCGGACGTCCGCGGTTGTTCGTGGGCGTTGTCACGCAGTTAGACACTCACCCCTCAGGTTGGCGTTGCTCCTGCAGAGAGCCTGTCCTCAGTCATCCTCGCCGAAGCCGTATCGGATGTTCTCCTGCTTGCAGGATGGGCAAACGATGTAAGCGTGTGAGTTGCTGCCATCTTCATAGGGCAAGTAGCTCGCTCCACCCGAGAGCGATGACTGACACCACTGGCAGGTGCCACTGCCGCGGTTCTTGGCACGGGTCGGCGGGTCAAGAAGCATGCCATCTACGTCGAAGTAGACCCTGAACCCAAAGCAACTGTCGTTGTGGCATTCGTACCGGCCAGCAAGTTCGTCTGAGTCGGCCCACAAAACTTCCCCGCAGTCAGGACACGCTCGCCCCAAGCCACTGTTGCTGCTAGCGGAATTGTCGAAGACGCCCATAGTTACCCCCTAGATGCCGTTCTTGCAGTGGTTGTCGCCCTTGCGAAGGATATTGCCAGGTAGCAAGCCCTGCTGAGCTCTGCCGACGCCTACCCGGACGAGTCACCAGGGGTCATTGTGGCCGTCGCACGGTGCCTCAGACCGGCTGAGGGCTGAGACGGGCCGCTGCCTGCATGGCCGGCGGTGTCGGCGAGGACTCACCGCGGCTTGGTCAGTCGGACCGCCCACATGGGACACCGATGCTGGGGCCGAGATCAGTGGCGGCGGCCAACGAGTGGGCCGCGGTTCTCAGCTCCTTCTCCCATCCCGGAAGCTCATCGGGGCCGAGCCATTCGCTGTAGTCCGCTGCGACGGACAGGAACCGTGTCTCCTCCCGGGTGCGGGCTGTGACCGTCATCGACAGTCCATTGCCCACATCCTGGGGGCTCAGCTCGCCATGGACGAGGCCGAACGCGAGTCTCACCAGGAGACATCGGCCAGCTGTCTCCTCGTCGGGAAGGGGCATGCCGAGTTCGCACAGGGCTAGAACGTAGAGTTCCCGGGCTTCGGCTGGGTCGCTCCGGCGCGGCAGACCGGCCAGCTCGCGCAGTGCAGGGGAATCACGTCCATCGACAAGCGCATGCGCAGCGAGCATCGGGAGTTCCTCGGCAGGGAGGATCTCCGCCACGTACTGCCAAGCGCTGAACTGCAACCGGTCCATGGGCTCATCGTGGGTGGCGGCAGAGGTCCTGGCCAGCCGATTGTTGTCGTAGCTCCGGCTTCTTCTTGCCCTGGGTGTTGCCGGGGATCTTGGTGAGCTGGTTTTTTGCTGGTCAGGGGCGGTGGGTTCGTGCTCCTGGTGATCGTCGTTGGTCGTTATTGGCCACTGTCGAGCGGCCTCGGACGGCCCAGGGACGGCCCAGCTCTGCCGCACTCGACTAACGGCTGGCATCCCCGATGGACCTGCCTGGCCTCAGCCGACGACAGCCAGCCACGATGGCGGGTGCGCCAACCGATCACACACGCGTGTGCCTCGCTGCACCTCCACCGGCCTCAGCCATGTTGCTTGTGCTGACGACCAGAGCAAGTGCCGACGGCCAGCGCCTGACGACGGCGGCCGGCCGAGCCCTTAGCTTGGGAAGTGGTGTGCTCTGTGCTGCTTAGGGCTATTGATGCTCTGGATGACGCGGGCCCGCCCCCCCGACGCTCCGGCTGGACGGCTGTCGGCAACTGTGTGGTTGGTCGCGGGTGCAGCGGTCGGTCACCACTCATTGCCTCTTCTTGAGTTGATTGTGTGCTGTTACGCCCTCAGGACCTGGCCCGAGGACTATCGTGATGCCCATGGCTGGCACCGATATCCCTCTGTTGGTCGCAGCAGGTTCCGCCTCGATTGCGATCCTGGTTCAAGCATATTCAAATTTCATCGTCAAAAGACAGAACTATCAACTAGAGCGACTAAAAATGGAGCTCCGATATAGAGGCAGGCAAGAGCCTGAAGCGGAAACATCCATCCTGAACGAGTTTATCGCAAGGCAAAATGAGGCTCTTGCTAAAATTGGCAGCCCGCATATCTACGTAAACGTAGGTGACGTGCAGAAGGCGACAGAATCAGTCGCGCAGCGAGATTACAGTGACCTAGTTAGGGAAATTTCCCACAGTCTCAATACGCCATTGTCCCAGATTGAGACTGCCGCTCTTCTACTCAAAAGCGAGTTGGCTGCGTCTGGGGAGCGTGTATCGAGGCCCTCCATCGACGAGCGCATTTCGCAGAATGTAGAAATCTGCAAAGCGTTCCTTGCCGGATTTCGCCAGATCACCGAGGTGGCGGAGGGGGCGAACCAGTGGAACCCTAAGTCGCTGCGTGACACCCTGGCCGCGGCGAGCAGAATCTACGCAGAGAAATCTTCTAGCGATGTGGGCTATGAGGCCAAAATTGGCGATTCTGTAGGCGGGTATCCCAACAGCTATGTATTGTCACTCGTTCTTCCACTTTTGGAGAATGCATTCGAAGCGGCAATCGGTGGCAGCACTGTCGTCGTCAACCAGGAGTACCTCCCGAAAGGGGTCGGCATTTCAGTATCGAACCGGGTCACGGGGTTCCGAGATAGTGCGGAAATCTACGAGTCCGGCTTCACATCTAAGGCCGACCACCAGGGGCTCGGCCTTGCAGTCGTCCGTAGGCTCCTCACTGCATATGACGGGGCGACCCTGTCCCACGAACTGAATAACGACATTGTTAAATTTACGGTGATTCTTCCGGGAGGGCGGAGCGATGACCCTGGCAGACCCTAATCCCATTGATGTTTTGGTCGTTGATGACCATGCCCAAGCTGCCGCAGACTATGCTCAGTTGATTAGGTCTGCGACAGGAATTTCAGTTACGCACACCAGCGATCCAGGCAGGGCGCTAGAAATCTGTCGCACGAACCCAGTCAAGGTGGTGGTTTTGGATCAACGTATGCCCAATAGGTCAGGCACGGATTTGTTTCAGGATATTTGTGCGATGGACCCGAAGGTGCATGCAATTATGCTGACGGGCGAGGCTGGGGCTGAGGAGGTGGGCACGGCCCTTAGCTTGGGATACAAGGGTTATGTCCCCAAGAACCAGATCAGCAACCTGCCGCAGAAAGTATTGCACGAATATATCGCATGGCAGCTAAATGTGGCATCAGCCGCGCTAACCACAGATCGCCCTGCTGTCTTGCAACGACGTTCAGGATGGCTTAGGAGGCGCCCAACAGTCACTTATAGAATTCTGAGAGCTCAACTTCTCGATGAATCTCACACTTTTGACGATGGATGGCGGGATCTCGTGACCCTGCATGCAGGTCAAACGGAGACGCGCCAAGTGAAGGTCGAGGCCAGTCACACCATCGTTCTTGAGCGTGAGACTGTTGACAAACTCACTGGTGGTTTGGGGCTGGCCAGTAAGCAGGTGGCATCTCTAACGGCGAAGCTCAACGTGGAACTCTCAAATCGCTTCAAAGAGAGTGACACAAGTAGCACATTGATCAGCGAAAGCGTGGAGCGGACTTTTCAGCTTCCTGCCGAGCCGACAGACACAAACGAGGTCCATATTCGTGTACGGCGCATCATGGGTGCGCCAGTCTATGCACGAGTTAGAGTCGACATTGTGAGCGATTGTCAATGCTGCGGGTCCACCAATGTCCTGGTTCTACAGGCTTTTGTCCCTTCAAAGCGAACAGCCCTTCGCCAGGTTGACCGACTGAGCAACGGTGAAGTGCGCCAGTACGATCTTGGTGATTTCTCGTAGCGGCTGGGGGCGGTTCCAGCACGCGAGGTTGGGAGGTCGGCTTGGGTGGGAGCTTCGTAAGCTCTCGGCACGTCAGGCAGTCTGTGGCCCTGCCCGTTAACGGCGTTGGGGCTATGGTTTTGCGGCTCGCCGCTAAAGTGGCTGGCTAAAAGTCGGGAAGCTGACCCCCAGGCACGACGTACCTCTTCTTTGGCAGCAAGCGGCTGATTACGGTGCGCGCGGCACGGGCGCCGGCCGGGCTGGAGCGGGGCGGAGACAGGAGCGCAGGCCCGGCCGGGGGCCGGGCCGCGCGCGGTGAGCGGAGCGAGCCGCCTTGATGAAGTAGGGAAAGTTCTACCGCGCTCTTGGCCGCTGATCTTGTCCGGTCCCGGGAGATGCTTGACGCCGCTTGCCTCGTCTTGGCTGCTGATCGTCCACGTCGTCAGTGCCTACTCTTGGGAGTGGGCTCCGGGCTACGCTTGTGCCAGCCGACATAAGAGGACGACAGGGAGCGTGCTAACCGGATGGGACCCAAGTCGGAGCGGGTCTACCGCACGATTCGCGAGTGGATCGCGACGGGACAGTACCCGCCAGGTTCCAAGCTCCCGTCTGAGCGGACCTTGTCGGAAGAGCTGGCCATCGGCCGGACCGCCCTACGGCAGGTGCTCGCCAAGCTTGTTGCGGAGAGTGTGATTGAGGTACACGGCCGCAGCTCCTACCGGGTGCCGGATCGGTCTGTGACCACGCAGGCGCCGGCGGATGTCGAACCGTGGCAGATCCATGGCGAGCGGACTCTGTATGACAACCGCTGGGTGAAGCTCAGCCTCGTCGATGTCGAACCGCCAGGGGTCGAGCGCTTCGAGCACCATGTCGTGAAACTTCATCACGTGGCCATCGCGGCCGTGATCGACGACCAAGACCGTGTCCTGATGATGTGGCGCTACCGCTTCGTGCCCGACTCGTTCGGGTGGGAGCTCCCGGGCGGCATCGTCGACGAGGGGGAGGACTCCTTGGAGGCCGCGCTGCGTGAGGTCGAGGAGGAGACTGGTTGGCGGCCGGATTCCTTGGAGCACGTGGTCACGTATCAGCCCATGGTGGGCATGGTCGATTCGCCGCACGACATCTTCGTGGGCAAGGGCGCCAAGCTCGTTGGTGAGCCGTCCGATCTGGAGGAGGCCGGGCACATAGCCTGGGTGCCGCTCGCCGACATTCCTAGCCTCATGGCACGGGGTGAACTAATGGGCTCCGGCACGCTCGTGGCCCTGCTCCATGTCCTCTCCGCACGAGGTGCTGGAGCTCCGCCTACAAGCGCTGCGTGAGCTGTTCGACTCGACGCCGTTGGCGTACGGACCTGCGCCTGGACCTACGCGGGCGACACCTACCACCTCATCCGCGCGGGCCTGGCCGGAGACGACCGACGCGACATCCCCTCAACCGTCCGCGACCACCCGCGCGTCTTCGCCACCCTCACCGCCCCCTCCTTCGGCCCGGTCCACAACCGGCCCGACCGGGGCGTCTGCCGCTGCGGCACCCGCCACGCATCCGGCGACCCCGCCCTCGGCACGGCCCTGGACCCGGCTACCTACGACTACGCGGGCGCCGTGCTGTTCAACAACCACGCCGGTCAGCTCTGGCAGCGCTTCACCAACCGGCTCCGCCGCGAGATCGCCGCCCGCGCCGGCATCACCCAACGCGAGCTGAAGGAGCGCGCCCGTCTCTCCTACGGCAAAGTCGCCGAGTTCCAAAAGCGCGGCGCCCTGCATTTCCATGCCGTGATCCGCATCGACGGCCCCGACGGACCCGAGACCGCTCCGCCCGCCTGGGCGACGGTCGACCTCCTGGCCGACTCGATCCGTGCAGCTGCCGCGCACTCCTACACCTCGGTCTCCGTCCCGGCCGCCGAAGACGAGCCCGCCCGGACCTTCCGCTGGGGCACGCAGCTCGACGTCCGGCCGGTGAAGGCCTTCGGCGACGGCTCCCAGATCACCGAGCAGGCGGTCGCCTCGTACGTGGCCAAGTACGCCACCAAGGCCGCCGAGACCACCGGCACCCTGGACCGCCGCATCGGCGAACTCGCCGAGCTCGACCGCCACCAGGTCCCCGACCACACCCGCCGCCTCATCAAAACCTGTAAGGAACTCGATCCGCTGTATCCGGAACGGCGCCTGTGGGCCTGGGCTCACATGCTCGGCTTCCGGGGCCACTTCTCCTCCAAGTCCCGCCGGTACTCCACCACCCTCGGCGCCCTGCGCCAGGCCCGCGCCGACTACCGCGCCGCCCAGGAACACGCCGCCCTCGGCCTGGAGGACCACGAGCCGGACACCGTCCTGGTCCTGGCCGACTGGCAGTACGCCGGACACGGCCACACCCCCGGCGAATCCGCACTCGCCGCCACCATCGCCCGCGACCTCCAGCTCAACCGCGAAACCGCACGCGAAGCCTTGCTCAGCGAAGGGAGCAGTACATGACCACGGCCACCAGATCGCGCACCATGCTCACCCTCGCGGAGGTCTGCGAGGAGCTGGCCGTCTCGCGCTCGACCTTCTACGACTGGCGCGCCAAGCGTCGGGCACCGCGCTGCATCAAGCTCCCGAACGGCGACCTCAGAATCCGGCGGAGCGACCTCGAACACTGGCTCGACGACCGTGAGGACGCCGCCTGATGGAGACGACGTACGACGTGAAGGTCTACAAGATCCTCACCTACAAGGGCGCCCGGAAGACCACCTACACCGTGCGCTGGGTGGTCGCGGGGAAGCGCTGGCGTGAGCCCTTCGACACCGTCGCCCTCGCCGAGGGCTTCCGCTCCGAACTCATCCGGGCCACTGGCAAGGGCGAGGCGTTCGTCATTGCCACCGGGCTCCCGGTGTCCCACCGCTCCAAGTCGGCTGCCATGAGCTGGTACAAGTTCGCCGTCGAGTACGTGGATGCCCGCTGGCCTCAGCTCGGCGGCAACAGCCGTAAGAACATCGCCAAGACCCTGACGGCGACCACAATCGCGCTGCTGCGGGCCAAGCCCACCCAGTTCGCACCTCCGGCCGTGCGCACCGCCCTGCGTGAGTGGGCGTTCAACACCAACCGACGCCCCGACGCCCCCCGAGACATGGTGGCCATCCTCCGGTGGGTCGAGCGGAACTCCCTGCCCGTCTCGGCCTGGGAGGACCCGGAGAAGGTCGACCAGGTCCTACGCGCCATCGACACGCGCCTAGATGGCAAGCAAGCGGCGGCCTGGTCCCGCAAGCGCAACCGCCGCATCCTCAACGTCGCCATGAAGTACGCGATCCGGAGGCGCATCCTACGGACCAACCCGCTTCCCAAGGGCAAGGAGTCGACGGCCGTCGTAAAGACCACGAACGCCGTGGACAAACGGTCCCTGCTGAACCCGGAGCAAGCGGCGGCAATCCTCGATTGGGTACGGCGCCGGCCACGCGGCGGCGAGCGACTTCACGCCTTCTTCGCCACGCTGTACTACTGCGGTCCCCGGCCCGAGGAGGCCGTAGCGATGCGAGTGGAGGACGTGACCCTGCCCGAGCCCGACGCTGCCGACCAGTGGTGCGAGCTGCTGATCCACACCGCGACCCCCGAGGTCGGGAAGCAGTGGACAGACACGGGGGAGATCCACGAACAACGCGACCTGAAAGGCCGTGCGGAGGGTGAGACCCGCACTGTCCCGGGGCATCCCGCCCTCACGCGCATCCTGCGGCAGCACATCGACGACGAACAGCTCAAGCCGGGTGACCTGCTGTTCCAAGGCGAGTACGGCGGCATCCTCGCCGGTTCCGTCATCCGTCGAGCGTGGCGCAGCGCCCGAAAGGCCGTACTGCCCCCGCACGTCTTCGAGTCACCCACCGGACGGCGTGTCTACGACAACCGGAACACGCGACTGACGAAGTGGCTGAATGACGGCATCCCACCCGCCCAGGTAGCCGAGTGGGCCGGAAACAGTGTTGCCGTGCTCCTGGCGACCTACGCCCGCTGCGTCGAGGGTCAGCTGCCCGACCTGAAGAGGCGGCTCGAAGCTGCCGGAGATCTTCCTGAGCGGCCGTCCGCCGACTGACCTCGCGGCCCGCAGAAACTTCGACACGTATTCGACACGGCCACCCGCAAAAACCCGGTAACAGCCGAACAGCCCCGGAGCACGCCCTTGATCATCAAGGGGACGCCCGGGGCTTCGCCGCGCCACCCCACACCCACCCTGACCAGCAAAAAGCCCTCCCCAAAGGGAGGGCGGAGACTTGCGCCCCCGGCAGGACTCGAACCTGCGGCCAAGCGCTTAGAAGGCGCCTGCTCTATCCACTGAGCTACGGGGGCCGGGTGTGGTGGCCTCTGTCGTGGTGCCCGGGTGTGGGCCGATCCGTGACGTTGCCGGGGACAAGGATAGGGCTCCCGCGTCCTTGTCCCTGTTGCTTCGCCTCCGTGGCTCGATGTGGAGGTTCAGTGAAGCGGTCCTGATAATCGCAGGCAGGTACGAATCGTGCACCGCTTTTGGCGTCAGAGGCATCGGGTGTTGTGCACTCGTTATGCCTGGAGTGTGCCTGTGTCCCAGTCGTCCCTTCCATCCCTTGTGTTCCGTCGGCGCGCAGACATGCTCATATGCTTCAGAATTCCCCTAAAATTGGGCATTCTTCACATGTGGTGACCTTGGACGTACGGCCTCAGCTGCTCGACGCACTCTCCGCCCTGCGCGACCGTGTCGCCGCCGCACGCTTCCCGCTGCCCCTGGCGGGGGCCCCACGCGCGCGTGCCAACCGCGACGAACTCCTCGCGCAGCTCGACGACTACTTGGTGCCCCGGTTGCGGGAACCCGAAGCGCCGCTTCTGGCCGTCGTCGGCGGGTCGACCGGAGCCGGGAAATCGACGCTCGTGAACTCCCTCGTGGGACGGCGGGTCAGCGAGGCGGGCGTGCTGCGGCCGACGACACGCACCCCCGTGCTGGTCTGCCATCCGGAGGACCACCACTGGTTCAGCGGGATGAGGGTGCTGCCCGACCTCACGCGCGTGTGGGTGCCCCAACAGGACTCCACCGACGACCTGCTGCTTCCCGGCGAGAACCCCGCGCGCGTGCTGCGCGTCGAGACCGCCGAGACACTCCCGCCCGGCCTCGCCCTCCTCGACGCGCCCGACATCGACTCCCTGGTCGCCGACAACCGCGTCCTGGCCGCCGAACTCATCTGCGCCGCCGACATCTGGGTCATGGTCACCACGGCCGCCCGCTACGCCGACGCCGTCCCCTGGCACATGCTGCGCACCGCCAAGGAGTACGACGTCACCCTCGTGACGGTGCTCGACCGTGTGCCCCACCAGGTCGTCAACGAGGTCTCACGGCAGTACGGGGCCCTGCTCACCAAGGCCGGCCTCGGCGAGGTGCCGCGCTTCACCGTGCCCGAGCTGCCCGAGTCCGCCTGGGGCGGCGGTCTCCTGCCGGCCTCCGCAGTCGCCCAGTTGCGCACCTGGCTGGTCCACCAGACCCAGGACCCCGCGGCCCGGCAGCACGTCCTCGCCCGCACGGCGTACGGCGTCCTCGACTCCCTCAAGTCCCGGATGCCCGAGCTCGCCGGTGCCGCCGCCGCGCAGTACGCCGCGGCACTGCGGCTCACCTCCGCCGTCGAAGGGGCGTACGACAGCGAGCACACGCGCGTGCGGGGCCGGTTGCAGTCCGGGGCCGTGCTCGCCGGGGACGCGCTCAAGCGGTGGCGTGCCTTCCCCCTGGACTGCACCGCCGCCGAACTCCTCGACGCGCTCGTGGAGAGCCTCAGCGCGCTGCTGCTGTGCGCCGTCACCGCCGCCGACGAGCGCATCGACGACGCCTGGCGGCGTGAACCGGCGTCGGCCGCCCCGGAACTCGCCGCACGCGAACCCGCGGCGGACAGCGCAGAGCACCGCATCGGGCTCGCCGTACGGCGGTGGCGGCGCGAGCTCGAGGAGCACGCCGAGGACGAGGTGCGTGAACTGGACCGCAACCTCGCACCCGACCCGGAGCTGGTCGCCGCCCTGGTCGCCACCTCCCTGCTGGGCGGCCGCCGGGGCCGGATGGCCGGGGAGGGGCTCGCCGAGCGGATCGGCGCCCATGGCGCGCTGCGGCTGCGCGACCGGGCCGGGCGGTTGCTCACCGAGCACGTGGACCGGGTCCTGCACGCCGAACGCGAGCGCCGGCTCGCCCCGATCGACGCGCTCGACGTCCACCCCGAGCCGCAGGCCGAACTCATCGCCGCGCTGTCCGTACTGCAGAAGGAGAGGTGACCGGTGACCGCCGTCACTGACCAGGACCCCACCGATCACGCCGATCAGCCGGACGACGACACGCACAAGGCGGGAAGCGCCGCCGCCCGGGGCGCGTCGGACGGCGAGCGTGCCACACGTGCCGACTCCACCGAAGTCTGGGACGACGGGCTCATCGCGCGCCGGGTCAACGAGACAGCCGAAGGAGACCGGTACCCCATGACGGACCACCGCTCCGCCGTTCCGCCGACGGTGACCCCGCTGGTGTACGAGGGATCGCTGCGCTCCCGGCTCGAGGCCCTGCGCGAACTCGTGGGGCTCTCCCGCACCCGCCTGGACAGCCGGACGCTCTCGGAGGCCGGCCGGGTGCTCGACGAGGCCTCCGCACGGCGCAGGCTCTCCGGACAGCACACCGTCGTCGCCATCGCGGGCGCCACCGGCAGCGGCAAGTCGCAGCTGTTCAACGCGCTCGCCGGGGTGACCATCTCGGAGACGGGCGTACGCCGTCCCACCACCGCCGCGCCCATCGCGTGCAGTTGGAGCGACGGGGGGGCCGGTCTCATCGAACGGCTCGGGATCCCGCCCCGGCTGCGCCGCCGGCCGCTGCCGACCGGGGACGGCGAGTCGCCGCTGCGCGGACTCGTCCTGATCGACCTGCCCGACCACGACTCCGCGGCCGTACAGCACCGCCGGCACGTGGACCGCATCCTGGCGCTCGTCGACGCGGTCATCTGGGTCGTCGACCCGGAGAAGTACGCCGACGCCGTCCTCCATGAGCGCTACCTGCGGCCGATGGCGGCCCACGCCGAGGTCATGTTCGTCGTCCTCAACCAGATCGACCGGCTGCCCGGGGAGGCCGCCGAGCAGGTCCTCGACGATCTGCGGCGGCTCCTCGACGAGGACGGCATCGCCCTGGGGGAGTACGGCGAACCGGGCACGACCGTGCTCGCGCTGTCCGCGCTCACCGGGGACGGTGTCGGAGAACTGCGCGAGGTACTCGGCCAGTTCGTCTCGGAGCGCGGGGCGCCGAACCGCCGTATCTCGGCCGACGTGGACATCGCCGCCGCGCGGCTGTGGCCCGTCTACGCCACTCAGCGGCGGACGGGGCTCAGCGAGCAGGCCCGGGAGGAGTTCTCCGACCGGCTCGCGGACGCGGTGGGCGCCACGGCGGCGGGCGAGGCGGCCGAGCGGGCGTGGCTGCGCAACGCCAACCGCGCCTGCGGTACGCCCTGGCTGCGGCTGTGGCGCTGGTACCAGGACCGCGGGGAGTCCACCACGGGCCGGCTCCCCTCGCGCACGCAGGCCGACGAGGAGGCGACCGCACGTCAGCGGGTCGAGCATGCGGTACGGACCGTGGCCGAGCGGGCCTCGGCCGGGCTGCCGGCGCCGTGGGCGCAGGCGGTGCGGGAGGCGGCCGTTCGCGGCTCGCAGGGGCTGCCCGAGGCACTGGACGAGCTGACCGCGCGCGCGGGCGTGCCCGCGGGGCGGCCACCGCGTCCGGGGTGGTGGCCGGTGGCCGTCCTCACGCAGGCGTCCATGACGATCCTGCAGTTCCTGGGCGGGCTGTGGCTGCTGGGCCAGATCATCGGGGTCATGTCGCCGAACCTGGGGGTGCCGGTGCTGCTGATGGTGATCGGCATCGTCGGCGGCCCGCTCATCGAGTGGAGCTGCCGGCTGGCCGCCCGCGGTCCGGCCCGGCGCTACGGACTGGAGGCGGAACGCCGGTTGCGGGAGGCGGCGGCCGGATGCGGCAGGGCCCGGGTCCTCGATCCGGTGGCGGCGGAGCTGCTGCGGTACCGGGAGGTCCGGGAGCAGTACGGGAGGGTGGTGGGGGCGGGGCGGTGAGGTGCGGGAGATACAGGGGTGCGGGCTGGTGGTGAGACCGCGGTGGTCAGGCGTGGGGCGGTGGTGAGGCCACGGCGGTGAGGCCACGGCGGTGAGGCTGCTGCCGGGCAGGGCGGCGGTGGCTCCGGGGCGAGGCGGCTGTGACGGGCCGCAGGTGGTTGCGTCGGCGCTCCGAGGCCCGCCGGCGTCACCCCTGCGGGTGGCGGCGTTGTCCACAGCCGGGCGGTGATCCACAGCGCTCAGCGGGCCCGGCCCGGCGGCGGCAGTCTGGCAGACACAGCCGTACGGGACGGGCCCGTACGCGTGTCGGCCCGGTGGGTTGCCGTGGTCCGGGCGAGGGAGGGTTCGCGATGAACGAGACGATGGTCTGCGCGGTCGGCAGGGTGGCGACGCAGCCGGTGTACCGGGAGATGGCGTCCGGCCCGTCGGCGAGGTTCCGGCTGGCGGTGACCGCGCGCTACTGGGACCGCGAGAAGAGCACGTGGACGGACGGGCACACCAACTTCTTCACGGTGTGGGCCAACCGCCAGCTGGCCACGAACACGGCGGCGTCGCTGACGGTCGGCGAGCCCGTGATCGTGCAGGGCAGGCTGAAGGTGCGGACCGACGTACGCGAGGGGCAGAGCTGGACGTCGGCGGACATCGACGCGGTGTCGATCGGCCACGATCTGGCCTGGGGCACCTCGGCCTTCAGGAGGGCGGGCAAGACGGACGCGGCGCCCTCGCCGACGCAACCCGAACCCAACTGGGAGACACCACCGGAGGGTTCCGCGGAACCAGCGGGCGGGCAGACCCAACGCGCGCCGGAGCCAGCTGTGTTGACGTGACGTCAATCGCTGAGCCACCTGCCCGAACTGCGGCTTATCGACGAGTGCGCACCGAACGACCAGGAGTGGATTTGTCGATAAGCCCTGCCCGCAAGGGATCTTGGCGATAACGATTCCGAGTCGGATCACTCGTCCGACCGTCTGACCGGCGGGCGGGGTCCCCCGCGTCCCTAGGATGCCGGACATGGCTGTCGGGACTCTTGTGTCCTGTGAGGCTTCTGATTCTGCTGGTGGGACCGTCCCCCCACGACAACGGGTCCTGCTCGAAGGGGAATTTGGTGTTTGCTTCGTTCTCTGAGCTGTTCGTACGCAGGCGAGGGGCCGCCCGCCTCGCCACCGCGACGGTGATGTCCGGGCTCGTCGCCGCCGGCGGGCTGGCCGGTGCCGGCCGGGCGGCCGCCGATGAGACGACGCAGAGTCAGGGCGGAGCGGCCGCGACGATAAGCGGCCTCAAGACGTACGGCGCGGCCGTGATACACGCCGGCACCGGCGATCAGGAGATCTCGGCGGGCCTGTTCGAGATGTCCGTCGACGGCGGCGGCATGCTGCAGACGTACTGCGTCGACCTGCACAACCCCACGCAGCGGGACGCCAAGTACCACGAGACGCCCTGGAGCGGCACGTCTCTGGGCGCCAACAAGGACGCCGGCAAGATCCGCTGGATCCTGCAGAACTCCTACCCGCAGGTGAACGACCTCGCGACGCTGGCGCGGAAGGCGGGCGTGCGCGGTGCGCTGACGGAGCAGGACGCGGCGGCCGGCACGCAGGTGGCGATCTGGCGCTACTCGGACGACGTGGCCGTCGACGCCCTCGACCCGCAGGCCGAGCAGCTCGCGGACTATCTGGAGAAGAGCGCCCGTACGCTGCCCGAGCCCCGGGCCTCGCTCACCCTCGAGCCGTCCGCGGTCTCCGGCCGGCCGGGGGAGCGGATCGGACCGGTGACGGTGCGCACCAACGCCGGCAGCGCGACGGTCACCCCGCCCGCCGACGCCGCCACGAGCGGGGTGCGAGTGGTCGACAAGCAGGGCAAGGCCGTCACCTCCGCGTCCGACGGCGGGCAGGTGTTCTTCGACGTGCCCGAGGACGCGGCAGCCGGCACGGCGGAGCTGACCGTGCAGGCTTCGACCACCGTGCCGGTCGGCCGGGCCTTCGCCTCCGAGAACCGCAGCCAGACACAGATCCTGGCCGGCTCGAGCGAGTCGACGGTGTCCGCGACGGCCGCGGCGACCTGGGCGAAGCAGGGCCCGATCCCGGCGCTGACGGCGGCGAAGAACTGTGCCGAGGGCGGCGTCGACATCATCGCGTCCAACAAGGGCGACGAGCCGTTCACCTTCGAACTGGCCGGTCTGGAGCACACCATCGCCGCGGGCGAGTCCCGCACGGTGACGGTTCCGCTCCAGGAGGACCAGGCCTACGACTTCACGATCCACGGCCCCGGCGGCTTCGAGAAGCGCTTCACCGGCATGCTGGACTGCCAGACCCGCGGCAGCGACACCGGCACCACCACCCAGACCCTCAGCGAACCGAGCCCGGCCACGGTGGGCGGCACGGCCACGGACACCAACCTCGCCGAAACGGGCAGCTCGGAGATCACTCCCATGATCGCGGGCGTCGCCATCGGCCTGGTCGTGATCGGTGGGGGGACCCTGATCGTGCTGCGGCGCAGGGAGGCGACGGCCGGGGAGTGACCCGGACTGCGGGTGTCCGAGCGGCCGGCCCGGCTCACGTGTGAGCGGGTTGGTCGGCCGCATCGGAGGAGCGCTCGAACGGTGCTCGTCACGGCGCGACGGCACGAAGCCACTCCGCCAGCGCGGAGAAGTCGGCGGCCAGGAGGCCCTTGGACGGGTCGACATGATGAAGCAACGACGGTCCAGGGTGGCCGGCGGCGACCCACTGGCGATCCATGGCGCTGATCTCGTCGTCGACCCAGATGAACGGCCGGCCGTCGGCCCACTCGACAAGGGGGCGGGTCTTCCAGTGCAGGCCGCGAGGGCCCTCCTCGACGCCGGAGTCCGGCCACTGCACCACAGGCAGATCCGGCAGACCGACGAGCGGGGCGACGACCTCGTTCGCCTCTTCCACCCAGGTCGTGGCCCAGACGAGACGGCAGCCCAGAGCCGTGAGACGCGCCCCGACGCCGGGATCGAGCCGCTGCAGCAGCGGGTTCCCTCGCTCTGCGGACGTCGAGGTGTCGGCAGGGGCGGTCTCGGCGTGGGCGGACGACGACCCGAACGGGATGAGCGGACCATCGACGTCGAGGAAAAGAAGGGGGCGCTCCGCGCTTGTCACGGCGGCACCATAACCGCGCTCGCCCCTACGGCTCACCCTGGGCGGCACGAGCACGCCTGCATACGATGCCCCACGGTCCAGGTCAGCCGAAGGATGTTGCCCAGGCTCGCCGAGTTGGAGAAGGACCTATCGCTGAGGCGCAACAGGGCCAAGGAGGGGAAGGGGGACGGTGTGGAGCCGTCAGAACTCCGCCGCGCGGTTGAGGCAGGACGGGCGACCGCTTCGGAGCTGGGCCTTCAGGTCGACGACGTGGTCGTCATCCACAACTCGGACCGGGTCGCACTGCGCCTGCTCCCGTGCGATGTTCTGGCTCGGGTCGCGCCTTCGGCGCATCTGGCTGATTCCGAGTTCGAGGTAGAGGTTGCTCGGCGTCTCGCCGACGTCGACGCTCCGGTGGCCGAGCTCGAGCCTCGGGTCGCCCCTCGAGTCCATGTGCGGGATGCCTTCGCCATCTCGCTCTGGACCTACTACGAACCAGTGGGGCCAGAGATCGCGCCGTCCGACTACGCAGACGCGTTCCTGCGGCACCATGCCGCCTTGCGGCAGATCGATCTGGACGCACCGCGTTTCACCGATCGGGTCGCCGTGGCACTGAGAGCGGTGAACGACCGGGAGCAGTCCCCTGAGCTGCTCGAATCCGACCGGGAACTCCTCAGCGACACACTCAGTGGTCTGAGCGCCGCGATCAGCACCGACCAAGCCGGCGACCAGCTGCTGCACGGCGAGCCACACCCCGGCAACCTCCTGAACACAAGGAGAGGACCGCTCTTCATAGACCTCGCCACCTGCTGCCGTGGGCCGATCGAGTTTGACCTCGCCCACGCGCCCGAAGAAGTGGGACAGCACTATGCGGGGGCCGACGACGACCTGATCCACCGGTGCCGCGCCCTGAACTGGGCGATGTTCTCGGCCTGGCGCTGGCGCCGACACGACCAGATGCCTGACCGGGACCACTGGAGAGCGGAGGGGCTCAACCTGGTTCGTGCTGCGCTTGATCGCTGCGGACCGGTCTGAACCCGAGACGACCCGAGGCTGGCCAACAGCGACCAACAGCTGAAGCCGCCCGCAGTGAACCCCAGGTCACAGCCCCCCACCCATACGCGTTTCCGCCCGGGGGTAGCCGTACGGCAAGATGGGGTGTTACTTACCGTGAGAGGGCATGAAAAGGCCCCTCACCAGCGGGTTTGTCGCCGATGAGGGGCCGTGTCAGGCAGCCTGGGCCGTCTCTGGGCCGTCGGGCGTCCCTGGGCCGTCATGTGCGTGACCGGCGGCCCGATACATCGCTGAGATGGCTTTCCGGGTCCGGGTTTCGCTGGACGGCATGAGGTGCGTGTAGACGCGGAGCGTGAAGCCGGGATCGCTGTGGCCGAGGTAGAGGCTCAGGGCCTTGATGCTCTCCCCGGCGTCCAGGAGGACCGAGGCGTAGAAGTGCCGCAGGGCGTGCATGCCGTGCTCGCGGGCGGCGGCGTGGCGCTGGCCTTTCTCGGGGGTCGGGATGATGCCGGCGGATGCGAGCGCGGGCTTCCATGCCTGGTCGTTGAACGCCTGGCTCCAGATGGCTGCGCCGATGCCGCTCGTGAAGAGGAGCCGGTGTGTGACCTTGGGGCCGGTCGGGGTCAGCCAAGGCAAGGTCACTTCGACCGGCGGGAAGCACTCCAAGTGCCGGCGGAGCGCAGTCGACACTTCCGGGTCGAGCGGGACGTCCCGCAGCTTGCCACGCTTGGGCGGGGCGAAGACCAGCGTGCCGCGAACCTTCTTGACCTGCTGACGGACGTAGAGCCAGCCGAGGTCTCCGATGTTGTCGACGGCCAAGCCGAAGATCTCACCCTGTCGCAAGCCGCACCCGGCGCCCAGGTCGACCATGGCCCGGTACCGGTCCGGCAGCCCGGCGCGTACGCCGAAGACCTGATCAGCGGACCACGGATGCACGCGTGACGGCACGGGGCGAGGTGCCTTGACCGATCGAACCCGGCAAGGGTTTGAGGCAAGGAGACGGTCGTCCACGGCCGCGTTCAGCACCGAGGAGACCGCGTCGAAGATGAGACGTCGATACTGGGCGGATGCCACGGCGTCTTCGAGCTGGCGGTTCCAGTCGCGGATGTGCTCGGGCTGGAAGGAGCCGATGGGGCGCGTTCCGAGGTAGGGCAGGGCATGAAGGCGGAGCCTGCCTTCGACGGCGGCCCGGCTGGTGAGATCGGTCGTGAGGGCTGCCAGCCAACGGTCGGTGTACTCACGGAAGGTGGTGCGGGCGGCCCTTGGGTCGATGTACTGCCCATCGGGCCATATCGGCTTCTACGTTGGTCAGCCAGGTGTCCGCCAAGCGCTTCTGCCTGTCCGGGAAGCTCTTCGACTTCTCTGTGCCGTCCGGGCCGATGTAGCGGGCGCGGTAGCGCATGCCCGTGCCGTGGCGGTCTGTCTTGACCTTGCGAGTCTTGCCGTCCGCGCCCACCTCGGTCCGGTACCAGCGGTCCTGGATATGCCCGGCCACTAGGCAGCCTCCCCAAGCTGGGAGTCCACCCACGCGCGTACGTCGTCCGGGTCGAAGCGGAGATGCCGGCCAACTCGAAAGCCGCGGGGACCGGTGCGCTTGCGGCGCCACTGGTAGACCGTCTCGACGCTGGGAAGTTCGAACATCTCGACCAGGTCGTCAGGCGTCAGGAACCGGGTCGGCAACTCTGAGGCCATGGTCAGTGCTCCCCTTCGGTGAGTTGGTCGCGTAGGGCTTCGCGGGCGGTTTCGCGGTTGAGTTGGATGTCGCGGGCGATGGTGGCGGCGAGTGCGGATTCGCCGGGGGTGTGGCCGTGTCCGGCGTACTGCCAGTCGGCGAGGACCAGGACGGTGTCGGGCTCTCGGTCGTCCAGGCCGAGGGCGGCGTGTTCCTGGGCGGCGCGGTAGTCGGCGCGGGCCTGGCGCAGGGCGCCGAGGGTGGTGGAGTACCGGCGGGACTTGGAGGAGAAGTGGCCGCGGAAGCCGAGCATGTGTGCCCAGGCCCACAGGCGCCGGTCGGGGTAGAGCGGGTCGAGCTGCTTGCAGGCCTCGATGAGGCGGCGGGTGTGGTCGGGGACTTGGTGGCGGTCGAGTTCGGAGAGTTCGCCGATGCGTCGGTCGAGGGTGCCGGTGTTCTCGGCGGCCTTGGTGGCGTACTTGGCCACGTAGGAGGCCACGGCCTGCTCGGTGATGTCGGAGCCGTCCCCGAAGGCCTTCACGGGCCTCACATCGAGCTGGGTGCCCCAGCGAAAGGTGCGGACCGGTTGGTCCTCAGCGGCCGGTACGGCGACCGAAGTGTAGGAGTGCGCAGCAGCTGCACGGATCGAGTCGGCTATGAGATCGACCGTCGCCCAGGACGGCGGAGCGGTGTCCGGTCCCTCGGGGCCGTCGATGCGGATGACGGCATGGAAGTGCAGGGCGCCCCGCTTCTGGAACTCGGCGACCTTGCCGTACGAAAGGCGGGCGCACTCCTTCAGGTCCCGCTGGGTGATGCCGGCGCGAGCGGCGATCTCGCGGCGGAGCCGGTTGGTGAAGCGCTGCCAGAGCTGCCCGGCGTGGTTGTTGAACAGCACGGCACCCGCGTAGTCGTACGTGGTCGGATCGAGGGCCGTGCCGAGCGCGCCATCGTCGGCAGCGTGGCGGACACCGCAGCGGCAGACGCCTCGGTCTGGCCGGTTGTGGACCGGGCCGAACGACGGAGCGGTGAGGGTGGCGAAGACCCGGGGGTGATCGCGGACGGTGGCGGGGATGTCGCGTCGTTCGTCTCCGGCCAGACCCGCGCGGATGAGGTGGTAGGTGTCGCCCGCGTACGTCCAGGCGCAGGACGGGCAGCGGGAGGCTCGGCGGTTGCCGCAGGCGACGCGCAGGCGCCCGCCGGGCTCATTCTCGGTGCTGTAGCGGTGCAGGGTCTCGCCGGTCGTCTTGTCCCTGGCGAGGGTCCAGCCGGTGAGGTGGATGGGGTCAGCGCAGCCGCCGGTGCGGCGAATCTGCTCGTGCCAGCGGTCGAAGTCGGAGGCCGAGGCCACCCTCAGCAGGTCGCCGAGGGTGGTCGGGTCGAGCAGCAGGTCAGGCACGGGCGCCCTCCCGCACGGGGCGGGGCTGGACGGTGCCCAGGCCGTTGCAGGCCCGGCAGTCGACGGTGATGATCCGCAGGTGGCCGTGCCGGTCGCGGCCGCCGGTGGTGATGGCGGCGGAGGCGTGTCCGTCGCAGTTCGGGCAGATGCGGGGCGCGGGTGCGGTGCGGTCGGTCATCCTGGGGGTTCCTTCCGGTTCAGTGGATCGGACAGGGACGGCGCCCGGAGCGGACGAGACTTGGCGGTTGAGGCCGCTCCGGGGGCCGGTCAGCGCCGCTTCGCCTCCGAGGCGAGGAGCGAGCGCAGGACGACGGCGCAGACGGCAACCGAGGCGCCGGTGACGGCGACCGCCAGGAGCATGGAGACCAGAACGGCGCCGACGACCAGAACCACGGCGGTACCGCCGCCGAGGAGGGCCAGAGCGGTTCCGGGTGAGCTGAACCGTCGGCCGGGACGGCGCGGGGGCCGGGGCCACCGGGGCGGGCTGCGGGGTCTGAGCGGCCGGGACGATGGTGGTCGGCTCGACCACGGCAGGCGGGCTGACCTGACCGGTCGGCGTGGGCATGCTCGGGATCTTCGGACGGAACATCAGCGGTTCTCCCTTCCGGGGGCGGGCGGTTACTTGATGACGGTGTCGATGGCGGGGCAAGGACGCTGTCGGCGAGGAGGAAACCGCCGAGCAGCAGGACGGCGATGAGCCAGGCGGGCGGGCGGATGAGCTTGACGCCGAGGTAGCCGACGACGAGCAGCGCGAGCCAGAGCGGTACTTCCATGGCGGTGGCCTCCTAGCGGACGCGGCAGCGGTGGGTGCGGGCGGCGAGCTGGGCGGCGGACTGGCTGGAGTAGTCGGAGGACCAGCCGCAGCGGTCGGCGGTGCACACGGCGGCGTACTTGGTCTGGCCGTGGCGGTCGCGATGGGTGCCGATCTGCACGGGTCCGATGCGCATCACGGAGTGGAAGTGGTCGCGGGCGGGCATGTCAGTCGGTTTCCTCTCGGGTCAGGGCCGGGTCGGGGAAGGCGGCGCGGATACCGGCGGCGGTGGCCGGGTCGGTGGTGCGGCGGGCGGCTTCCTCGGCGAGCAGGTGCGCGAGGAGGGGCCGGTTCGCGGCGGCCATCTCGCGGGCGGCGTCGAGGTGGTCGGCGGCGGTCAGGTCGGCCGGGTCGCTGGTCATGGCGTGGCTCCCGTCGAGGTCAGGCGAGTTGGGCGGCGATGGCGTCGGCCAGCTGGGGCGGGAGGCCGAGGCGGGCGCGCAGGGTGTCGGTGTCGATCGGCGAACCAGTACGGGCGTGGTGGTCGTCGGCGACCTTGCGAGCGTGGTCGACCAGCGCGGCCGGGACAGGCACCGCCGGAGCAGCGGCGACCGGGGCAGCCTCGGCAGGGGCGGACTCGGCAACCGGGAGGGCCGGGGTGTCGTCGACCGCCGGATGCGGCTCAGGCTCGGGTTCTGGTTCGGTCTCGGTAGCCAGATCGGAGTCCGGTTCGGCTACCGGGGCTGTGGGCGCCGGCGTTTCCGGCATCTGCTCTGGTGCGGAGTGGGCGAGGAGGGTGCCGCCCATGAAGGCCAGGGCGGGCCAGGGCGGGCCAGGCGGCGACGAGGATGCGTAGCCAGGCCGGGACGTCGGTCAGGTCGAGGAGTCCGGCGGTGGCGACGTTGGCGCCGAGCGAGGCGAACAGGGCGACGATGAACCAGCACCAGGCCAGCCGGGACGGCCCGTCGTTGCGCAGTCGCCGCCAGGAGGCGACCAGGAGCAGGTCGACGCTGATGGGGTAGGCCCAGGCTTTCCAGCCGTCCTGTCCGGCAGCTGCGGCGAGGTCGTGGAGGTGGGCGAAGGACAGCGCCCCGGCGATGACGGCCTGGACCAGGACGGCGTCGACGCGGAGAGCGGGGCGGGCCATCACGTCTCCTTCCGGTGATGTGGCATGGCGGGGGTAGGGACTTGGCGCGAAGCGGTCGCGCCGACCGGTGGAGCAGGGAGGAGGGTCAGGCCGTGGCGGGGGCTGTCTTGGACAGCGGCACCCGGGCCGAGGGCAACGGGCCAGCCGCGGGCCGGTAGGCGGCCAGGGCGGGCACGTCGGGGGTGCGGTCGGCGTACTTGTTGCAGGTGTTCACGGCCTGGCGCAGCGAGGTGTGCGGGGCGCGGATGCGGTGCCATCCGCCGGTGGAGTCACCGGCGATTGCGATGCCGCGTGTCTCGGCGGGGATCTGGATGGCGGCCAGGACGGCGTCCGGGGAGATGTCGCCGAAGGCCATGTTGGCGCTTGTTTCGTCGTTGACGCGGTGGGCGGTGCGGCCGGTGAGCTGGGCGCGGAGCATGGTGATGCCCTTGCCGAGTTCGGAGCCGAAGCGCTGGCCGCAGATCTCCAGGTAGATGCCGGCCGCGCGGCCGAGCTGGGCGAGACGGACCAGGGCGGTGATGATCCGGTCCCGGCGCTTCTCCTCGTCCTTGCTGGCGAACAGGGCGAGTTCGGCGACCTCGTCGACTAGGACCACGACCGGGACGGGGCGGATGTCGTCGGGCAGGTCCCAGATGTCGGCGGCGATCTCCGCATCGGGCACCGCGACACTGATGCGCTGCTCGGCTCGGATCAGTTGATAGACCTCCTCCATGTGGGACACCAGGGCTTCGAGCAGTTCCAGGGCGGTGTCGGGGTTGTCGGCCAGGGCGGAGAAGCGGCGTGCCAACGGGAACAGCTCGACGCCTTGTTTGCAGTCGATGCCGACCAGGGCGACGTCCATCGGGGCCAGCCCGGCGACCAGGTTGCGCTGGTAGACAGACTTGCCCGACTCCGTGGCCCCGAGGGTCAGGCCGTGGGGGACGGCGCGGTAGTCGCGGTAGTGCACCGAGCCGTCTTCCCGCAACGCGACAGGAACCCGCATTGGACGCGTCTCGGTCTTGGCGGGCATCTGGACCTGCTTGAGCACGTCGTAGCCGGTCATCCGCACCTCAACGACGCCGGAGCGGACCTCGCGGGAGGTCACGCCGTACATCCCGAAGGAGTGGCGCAGCCGGTCCGTGGCGGCCGATACGTCGAAGGCGTCCTGTCCGGGGCGGAGCTTGAGCCGGAGAACCAGGCCGGTCCGGGTGGGCCGTAACCGCAGGATGCGCGGCACATGGGACTCAGGCACCGGCCGGTTGGTCACCCGGGCCAGGGTGAGGCGCCAGCGCGAGGGCGGGACCGTCAGCCCGCAGGCGTCCATGACTGAGGCGTAGCGGACCAGGACCCGCACGGTCGCGATGAGGACCCCGAAGGTCAGCCAGTACCAGGCGGGGCGCCGCCACCGCAGGAGACCCGCAGCGGCGACGACCACAACTCCAGCGACCATGAACCAGGTCATGATCAGGCCGCCTCAGAGGCCGAGCCGGTGGCGGCCAGGGAGGTGACGGCGACCGCGCGGAAGGCGATGCCGTGCCGCTTCTGGCCGTTGAACTCGTTCTCCCACGGTCGGGCGATCAGCCCCGTCAGGGCCACCGGCGTGCCCATAGCCAGGTCACTGGAGATACCGGGCTCCGGGACGGTGATGGACAGGATCTCAACCTCGTTGTTCGCCGCGAACATCACGTCCACGGTCATCAGCTTGACGCCGTCGGCGTCGATAGCGATCTCACCGGTACGGCGGTCACGGACCTTGGGCTGCGGGGCCTTGGCCACCATCACGGTGGCGCCGGACGTCTCGACGGGGATCTGACGCATGATGGAACTCCCTTGAGAGGGGACGGGAGCGGCGTACTTGCTTGGCGGTGGGTCGCCGCTCCTGTGAACGTGGATGGAATGCCGCAGCAAAGCCACGGAGTGCTTTGCGCCACCATCTGGTGCGCACCAGATGTCAAGCGCTGTCGCGGGCCCGGCAACCTCAACTCGCCTGACTGTGACGGTTCCAGGAAAGCGCGCCAGGCAACGCACCGGTAGACAACAGGGGTTAACACGAGACCGGTTAACCCCTCCCGACCTGCGTCGATGTGAGGCATTCTGCTGTTACGGCTCAACAACCCCAGGAGGAACGGCAGTACGGCATGAGTGGACTCAGGGCAGCAAGAACGGCACGAGCCTGGTCACAGGAGCATCTGGTGCGGGAGATCGAGCGTCACGCACGTCAGCACATGCTCACCGTCGCCTCAACCGCGAGTTTGCGAGTGTACGTCTCAGAATGGGAGAACGGCCGACGAACGATCTCCAGCTATTACGCCAAGATCCTCTGTGCCCTCCTCGGGATCACTGACGCTGAGCTCGGAGGCGGAGCGCAGCCGCCGGCACCCACCACGGCAGACGGGTACGACGAGCTGATAGACCGGATCGACGAGGCGCGGAACGTCAGCCTGACCATGGTCCAGACGTTCATGGACCAGACTGAGTTGCTCCGGACCATCGACCGCCAGATGGGCGCCGCAAGCCTGGTCGACCAGATGACCGCCCATCTGACGCGGCTGGAGGACGCCCTTACCTTCGCCGTGCTCCCGGAGACCCGACGCCCGGTCGCTCTCGCCCTGACTGGTGCGGCAACACTCGCTGCCTGGCAGGCCCTTGACGTCGGAGCCGTCGAACGAGCCTGGCGTCACTACGAGCTGGGGAAGCGCGCCGCCCAGGAGGCCGAGGAACCCATGTACCTCGCCCACGCCGCCGCCGAGCAGGCATACGTGCTCTGCGACGCCGGACGACCCGAAATGGCGGTGCATCTGGTACGAGAGGCACAGCGTCTCGGAGGACAGGGCATGTCTCCGCGGCTCAGAGCATGGCTCCACGCAGCCGAAGCGGAGATCTGCGCCCGAGCTGGGCTCCAGGAGGATTGTCGGCGGGCTCTTGAGCTTGCGATGCGCCACTTGCCCGCAGGAGATGAAGCCCGTGATCCGGACATGCTGAGCATCTTCCTGAACGAAGGCCACCTCACCAGGTGGCGCGGGAATGCACTCGCCCTAATCGGCGATGGCGAGGCGGTGGACAACCTGTATGCCGCACTGGAGACGACCGACCCCACCTTCGTCAGAGCGTCGGCAGGACTCCACTGCGACTTGGCCCAAGCCCATCTGGCCCGCGGGGAGTACAACCACGCGAGAAAGCACCTGCGTCAAGCTCGACTCGTGGCAAGCCGAACTAAGTCAGTACGTCACAGGCGCCGGATCGAGCAACTCACGCAGCGGTTGTAGGCGACGCGCCGGGTCCTCGTGAAGCCAACACGTGAAGGAGGGCGACCAGCGTGCCCGACCCCATCAGCTCGCCGCGAGCCATCAGGCCGGGAATATCGGACAGCGGAACCCAGGCGATATGCCCCGCCTCTTCCAGATCAGTCGGCTCACCAACGAGCTTCGCCCCCTCACCGACGAAGATGTCGTGAGGTGAGTCGACCATGCCGACCATGGGCTGGTAAGTGACCACATGCTCCAGGGCGTTCGGCCGCCACCCGGTCTCTTCCTCGACCTCACGCAAGGCGGCCTGGAGGGGGTCTTCCCCCTGGTCGACGATCCCGCCCGGTAGCTCCCAGCCGAAAGCATCCGGAACGAAGCGGTACCGCCACATCATGAGCACTCGGTCTTGGTGGTCAATGACGGCAGCGATGGCCACATGATGAAGCTTGACCACATGGTGCTCGAAGCGATCGACGCCGGGCGGCTCGACGTCGACGAGGCTCAGCTTCACCCATCGGTTGTCATACAGCGTCCGCTCACCGTGGATCTGCCATGGCTCGACGTCCGCCGGCGCTTCAGTGGTCACGGAACGATCCGGCACTCGGTACGAGCTACGGCCGTGCACCTCGACGACACCCTCTGCAACCAGCTTGGCCAGCACTTGGCGCAGGGCTGTACGGCCGATCTCCAGATCTTCCGACAGGGTCCGCTCGGACGGAAGCTTGGAACCCGGCGAGTACTTGCCCTCAGCGATCCACTCACGAATCGTGCGGTAGACCCGCTCCGACTTCGGTCCCATCCGGCGAGCACGCTCCTGTCGTCCTGCTTTGTCGGCCAGCACAACTGTAGCCGGGTCCTACTCACGTGAGTAGGCAAGCGTCAGCACCGATGATCAGTCCTGCGGTAAGAGTTTCCCTACGTTCATCAAGCGTCAGCACCGATGATCAGTCCTGCGGTAAGAGTTTCCCTACGTTCATCAAGGCCCGCGCACGGCGCGGGCGCGCGCCGCCTCTGCGGCGCGGCCTGCCTCCTGTCTGCGCCCCGGCTGGCCGCGCCCGGCGGCGCGCGCGGGGGCTGCGGGCATGAAGTGGGAAACACCCTCTATGGCTGGGGCGGTCGGCTCCACGGCTTTAGGCAGCCACTTTGGGGCGAGCCTCTAAGATCATGGCCCCAACGTCGTGCTTTAACGGGCAGGTCCACAGACTGCCCGACTCGCCGGAAGCTTACGGGGCCATGATCACTCGCCCCAAAGCAGCTCCAGCCCAAAGCCGCTCCGCCGCCCTTAGTGTCAGCGAGCCTGACCGCGTGGCTCGCGGGCCGGCAAACACCCCCGCCCGTGCGATGCATTCAGCGCCACACTCGAACGATCTCAGCATCCTTAACCTCCTCAGTAGCTACGCCGGAGAATTGCACCGTCCAGCTGCTCTGCGTAGAATCAGGTTTCCCAAGAGCGTAGCCCTCAATCTTCCCGCTATTGGAATCTGCGCGGAGGCATTTCCAATTTCTGCGCTGCCCTCCTACGGTGAACTCAACTCCCGTTTGGAAAGTGCAGTGTAGGATTTCGGACTCATCATTCGGGTTTCGAATCTCGAGAGCCCAGGGCTTGACTGGGAGCGACTGTGGAGAGGGAGTATCGCCCGTATCGAACGAACGCACTCGTGTCAGCATTGTCACGCTAGAGCTCCATGGAGAGCTCAAGCATACTGCGAAATCTCCATCGATTCTCCGTCTAGGCCAGCAAGGATCGCCAATGAAATTCTCACCGAAACAACGTCGCGCCTCAGGGTCTTCGGATGACACAGAGAATGACAAGCAGCGCTCGCCTTGTTCGCGCCGAGTCACCTTGAATGCCGCTAGAAGCTTTCCTTCAGAGAAGACCGTTTTGGTAAGCACGGCTGTCGGCTTCTTGGGGTCTTTCGCTCCACATTGACTAATCGCCTGCGTGAGGATAACCGTTAGAACGGCCACAATGACGCCACTGATCACGACACCGGAATGGCGACCGAGCGCACTGAGCGCCTTCCTTTTCCAGCTTGAGGTGCTGCCATTCGAGCCCGAGGGCCCACCATCATTGGCCATACTGATAATTGTGGTTAACGATCGCCCATATGCATCTTGAGACGTCCATTCGGGTCTACGGGACCCGATACCGCACCAGGTCGGGCCTGGCGTGCGCTTGACCCGCGCATCGAGGAGGCACGGACCCATCGATTTCAGTGCCCACCGCGAGGCTGATCTCGATCAAAAGTCAGGGAGCTTATCTCGTCGATGCAACCGCGCCTTTTGATAGGCGTAAAACGGATCGACATCCGACCGATCCAATTCCCACCGGTACATCACACCGATATAGCCCACCACCATGGAACTCGAAAACATCACTAGTCGGCGCTGAGATCGGCTCACGGCTCCCGCCATCGGACCGATCCCCTCGCCTATTATCCAAGCGTCACTCTTCCGTGACCCCTTGTGAAGTTTCCACAGGTCTGGATCCTTATACAGCACCATATGCAAACTCGGGACCCGGCTGGAACCGTCGAGGAATTCGACGAATTCTGGAGGCACTGGGTACCCGTCGTGCTCAATACGACAACCGATTTGTTTCACAAAGTACCGAGCAAGATTACCTACTTGCTTATTCCATTCCTCTCCATAGATGCGCTTCATGTTGACGTACCGGGACCGATGGAGTCGTCGACCGTGACTCCACAAGTAGTCCACGAACCCATCATAGGCAAAGTCGAAAGGCTGGCTTTTGGTGTTATTGCATGAGGCGCAGAGATTCGCTCGAAACCTCACATGATGCGACTTCTTGATGGAGCGGATCTCTCGATAGGAATCATCGCCCACCCAAACAAGATTTTTCTTGGAGCCCTGAGAAAGCCTCTTAAGATTCTTCAGCTTGAACTTGTGCTCTTGAGAGTCTGCAACTGCTCCGCACCACCAGCAAAGTCCACTTGGGGCAACCTTATACGCGGCCAGATCGGCACCTTGCAGGAAGTTGTTTTCACTCACGTTACCCCCAATAATCTGCACTAGGCTCAGCGGTTCTCTGCAGCATTACCAGCTTAGAATCTGCAAGAGGAAATTGCATCATGTTTGCAGGCTGGGCTCGGTTGCACAGCATGCGTCGAACGAATGATCCGTCAAGAGGAGCAGGCTGAACGCCAGCTTCTGCCTCAAGCCCGAGCGCCCTCCCGGGGCCGTCCTGGGCCGGGGACGAGTACTCGATGACGACCAACGTCGACAACTGCGACTCAGCTACAGGTCAGAACGCTGATCATTTAGACGGCCGCACGTCACGGCCGCCAGTGATCAGGTGTGGCTGTTCTGAGAAACGAGCATGCGTAGCCGCGCCGTGGCCAGATCGCTCCCTTGTGTCCGCTTCGTGTACGTGTCACACAGTTCAGAGGCGGCACATGGGGGAGGGAGCACTGCATGTCGGTGTTGGGTGGCTATCCAGTAGGGCCGTCGGCCTGGGCCATCGAGCGGTTTGGGCGGCATGCCGGCGCGCTTGCCGCTGCGGTCCCGGTGCAACTGGCCAAGGCGCACGGGAAGGCTCATGCCGCACACCTTGCTGTGGGCCTGAAGAAGCGGAGTCCATACGGTGTCGCCCTTGCAGGGCTGGTTCGCGAGAACCTGGCGGAGACGGCGCGGGAGCTGGGGGAAGCCGTGCGCGACGTGCGCGGGTACGAGTATGCGGTGATCCATGATCACGCACTCTTCCCGTTCCGGTACGCGGACAGGCCGCGGCCCTTGGACCGAGCCCGGTTGCCGGCCAACGCGTCGCCCACTCGGCAGCGGCTGTTCCGGGCGCACGGGCCGCAACCTCCGGAAGGCCTGTTCGATGTCGATGAGGACCTGGTGACCGACGAGTACCTGGGGCTGCACGAAGTCTTCGAGGAGCTGGGAGCTTCTACCAGGCTGGTCTGTGTGTTCTTCACGGCCGACGCCGAGAGCGGCATCCATGCCATCCACTGGGGAGACGCCCACCTCGAACCCGACCGCACCTTCACATGGCCCTACAGGGAGCAGCTGCAGGTCGCTCCCGTGCAGATGGAATGACGGGCGGTGGCGCTGCTGCCTGCACACAGCCGGGTCGGAGGCTGACTGAGTCCTGGGCCGTCTGGGCCGTCCGAAGCCGACCAACGCTGACAGTCGGCACCCACGGGTGACCACCCCCACCCCACTCTGGCCTGGGCAACCGGAGTTGATCTGCCACACTGGATGGGTTATGCCTGCACCCGGAGAACTAGCGTCGTGAGCCGTTGACGTCTGCGGCACCAAGGCCGTGCCAGTTCAAAACTATTCCTTTCGGGGCAGTTCTACGGCCCGATCCCCAAGTCGCGTCGCATGACGGTCCGCATCTCAGATAAATTCTCCCACGTTCCTCTACGCATCTCCGCGGCCAGCTCGACGGTTTCACCTTGTTCAGGTTCTCCGATATCGATTCGCCGCAGGATTCCATACAGGTTGCTCAGATGACTGTTCACGGTGCCAGCCGCTACTAACACGGCGTCGGGAACGAGCATCTGAGCTTCTGCGTGACGAGCTCTGTGGTCGCGCCGCATTTCGTCCACATCGGTACGTATTTCATCGGTCACGGCACCGGAGCGAATGGCGACAAGATAGTTAGTCAGCGCTGTCTGATACAGACGGGCAGCGATGTTGAGCGCGACGTAGCAGGCACGCCGAATCTCAATAGTTGCTTGCTCGGTTTCGTACGCACGCTCTTCTCGCCGTTGCTGGTCGGCCCGCTCAATTTCTCGTAACTTGTTATTGTTGGCGCTCCGTTGGGTAAGAAGTGCAGAAGCGAGCGTGCCTATGATGCCTACGAAGGCAATAACTAAAGCACTTGTGGACGGACTCATAATTCTCCGAAAGTCACCCAGGTTGCGCGAACGGATCGTCGTTGGCCGGCGGTATCGGATCATAGTCTCGCTGGATTTTGAGCGTGGTCACCGATGCAGCGTCCATCTTCAGATGGAGCTTGTCACCTGCGAAGCGTTCGATCTCATCATCCCGATCAATACACCGCTTGTGGGGTACGTCGAGCACGACGCAGGTTTTGCCCGTCACCGCAGAGGTGTACATAAGGCCGTCGATACTGCGCTCACCGGATGGTTCGTGCACTTTGAGCAGGTATTCCGTCAAGATCTGGGTCGGCACGTAGTCGATCTGTTCGTAGCTCTCTCGAATTGGTTTCGTCAGATCTTTTACAAAATCTCTGAGGAACAAGATTCGGTGTCGCTCGGCGAATCGCTCGACATCGAATTCGGACGGAAGCGAGGGGAGCTTACTGCCGGTCAAGTCGACTACCGTAAAACGTCGTGTTGCCTGGAAGGACGCAACACTGACGTGAGTGTCGGAAGTTCGCACGAGGGTTTCCCGCACGGCTGTGTCTGCGTCTTCGGCACCATAGAACATGGGGATGCCGGCAGGACTCATGCGGTTCGCTTGCTTCGCGTACTCTCGTCCGGCCGTCCCCAGATCCTTCGCTCCCCAGGAAGCCTCAATATCCCTACGTGTGCGGGCTCGCCAGAAAATGTCACCTATCTCAAGGGCGCGATACAAGTCATGCTTCTCTACGTAATCACTTAGAGCTTGCAGGACCTTAGCCGGATGAACACCGTCCTCGTCGTAATCCTGCTCCTGCCAGTCCGTGCGTAGCCAGAAGACGTACCGAGACTCGTACATCACTGCTTCTCGAAAACGCTGCCAGCCAGTGCTGAGCGCTTCGCTCGGCGTGTAGTACCAGAAGTCGTTATCGGTCCACATTTTGTCAACGATGGAGTCACACACAACCTCTTGAAACTCTGAGTTGGCGAAGACGTGTCCGTATTCCCAGTTAATGAGATCCGATGTGTCAAAAGTGTTGCCTAGATACTCGCCCGTTTCCGAGTCATAGCGATGCTCGTTATCTGCGTCTTCATAACGGCGTGTAACCCCCTGCATGAATGCTTCCATGAAGACGTCTAGCTCGGCGGCCGGAATTTTATCGCAGAAGCTGCATGTCTTCTCGGGCGAGGATGCCTCTTTGACCTTGCTTGCAAGGAAAGACTCAGCAACACATTGCTCGCACACCCATTGGTCCCCGCCGGAGTACCAGCCACGATCTTGAGCTTCCATCCAATGCCGCTTGGCAAGTCCCATGCGCTTCCCCGTGTTGTTGTGTTACTTGGCAGTGGTCGCTTCGGTCTCAGGGGTGGAGAGGGACCGGAGCACACGAGCTTCCCAAGCTCTGGTCACGGCTTAGCGGCTCGTTCGGTCATCGATTGGGGTCAAAGACCGTCCCACGTAGAGGGTTCTCATCGCTCCACCGACCATTGATGACATCATCCGCCCATCGCGTAGTCACCACAGCCCGAGCTGAGAAGTACGTCCCCAAGGAATCTGTCTGCGAGATGTAGGCAGTAGCCATCACCGAATCTCGGTCAGCAACGACCTGACGTACTCGTTGCTCCACGGCGCGCAGTTCACGAGCAAACGCGCTATAAAACACGTCTAGCCCGTACGTCAGTAGGCGAGCCAAAGGCTTCTCGAACGCCCCACGCAGTTCGGCTACTTTGTTATCGAAGTCGCCAAGGTCCGGGACCCGACCTTGTCCGACGTCCACTAGCACTTGCATCAAATACATGAGCCATGCCTGCGCTTCGCTGCGGACCTCGGCAACACAGCGGACCGCCTCGTCTCGACGATCTGCCGCTTTCGCAGCAGCACTAGCCTCTAGCGCCCGTTTCTGAGCTTGCATGGGCCCAAAGTAGGTCGCGGCTCCGCCGATCATGGCGCCGACCAGACCCGCTCCCACTGCAGCCCAAGCAGCATCCACGTCATCCCCCAAGACGACTCACCAGGCACCAGCGCGCCTGCCCAAATCCAGTTCGAGCCCACGACGCTACCTGAGTGGGCCGGACATAGGGTGCTCGTTGGAGGGGCGCCGGCGAGGTAGGTGGCAAGTGAGCCCGAGGTCGTGCCACTCCTGCATCAAGGCCGGACGGCTCCAAGAGGCTTTCGACCTCGGCGAGCGGGTCCTCGCCGACTGAGACCGGGCCTTGGGACTCGACCACTCCAATCTCCTGAAGCAGGGTTCAGCCAGCAATGGCCTATCCGTGGACTCGTCCCGCCCTATTCGCCACGTACAGGGCCGTGACCTGCTGCGTTGCCTAGGACCCAAGTGGCCTCCGGAGCCGTGTCGCCATGTACGCCTAAGCCTTGCCGCCGGTTTCTGCGACTGGCACACAGTGACGGCTGCCTGCACATATGGTTCCTCCGGATAACGACGGAGGGGGACTGGTGCGATACAGCGCTCTGCCCTGGATGATCTTTGCCGCGGTGCTGCTACTTGCCGGCTGCGCGTCAGCCAACGATGTCTACTGGGATGCGTTTTCCACCGGCGAAGAAGTGGCCGGCGGCTACGAGGCTCCCTCGCAGCCCGCTGACTGTTCAGGCAAGGAGGGTGCTGAAGCCATCGCGTGCGGCGCTGGGTGGAACAGCCCTACACAGTTCTGGATCGACGACGAATGTGGAAGCAGG
Source organism: Streptomyces hawaiiensis (assembly GCF_004803895.1). Classification (NCBI taxonomy): domain Bacteria; kingdom Bacillati; phylum Actinomycetota; class Actinomycetes; order Kitasatosporales; family Streptomycetaceae; genus Streptomyces; species Streptomyces hawaiiensis. Next base: position 3,172,551 of record NZ_CP021978.1, read on the forward strand.
ATGCCCGACACGTCGGAGCGGCAGGTGTGGATGGAGGGCTGTCGAGACGGAGCCAATGACTCGCCTAAGACGTCATCTCAATTGGTGGATAATTGTGTAGATAGTCGCTGGCAGACGTGCTGTGGTGGCGGTTGAATGCCTTGGTGAGCGACTACTGGACACCCGCGCATCACGCGGTCGAGCACGAGGATGCGGAGACCCTGGCCCGGTTGCTGGCCGACGGTACCGATCCTGATGAGGTCTTCAGCAACATGACGCTGCTGACGCACGCAATCGACGCCGAGGGCGATGGCTCCCTGCAGAGTGGTCAACCGTTGACCGTGCACACCACTGCTGTGCTGCTGGCCTTCGGGGCTGACCCGGAGCTCGCCGATCCAGACGGTCGCACCCCCATGGACATGGCCAAGCACTACGGCCACGACTTGGCGGTGAAGCTGCTGCGGGCCCACATCAGCGGCCGAGCCGCCGGTAACAGATGAGGGTGCAGGCGATACTCGTGAAGGCGAGGAAATGCTCGGCCTTGCGCTCATAACGACGGTGGAGACGGCGGCAGCCGGCGAGCCAGGACATGGTGCGTTCGATCGTCCAACGATGACGTCCCAGCCGCTGGGAGGTCTCAACTCCCTTGCGGGCGATGCGGTGCCGGATGCCTCGGCAGCTTAACCATCGCCGCAGGTGGGCATAGTCGTAGCCCTTGTCGGCATGGAGCTTGCCGGGCTTGCGACGCCGGGGGCCCCGGCGGGACCGGACCGGCGGTATGCCCTTCACAAGCGGGATCAGGGCCTGGCTGTCATGGACGTTGGCACCCGAGGTCCCCACGGACAGGGGCAGACCGGTCCGCTCGGTGATCAAGTGGATCTTTGAGCCGTACTTGCCCCGGTCTACAGGATTCGGACCTGTCAGGTCCCCCTTTTCAGGGCGCGCATGTTCACCGAGTCGATCGCGCACCGCGACCAGTCCAGTTCGCCACGGGACCCGAGCTCGTCAAGCACCAGGCGGTGGAGCTTGGCCCACACCCTGGCCTTCGTCCACTCGGTGAAGCGTCGGTGAGCCGTCGCGCCGGACGGCCCGAACGACGCGGTCGGCAACTGCTGCCACGTGCAGCCCGAGGTCGCCACGAAGACGATCGCGGCCAGCACTTCGCGGTCGCCATGCCTCCGCCGGCCCCCACCCTGGGGCCGCGACGGCGCTTCCGGAACCACTCGCTGGAACAGCTCCCACAACTCATCCGGCACCAGCCGCTCGACGATCCTCACCACGACCGCCAGCTTACCCAGCCAAATGAGATGACTTCTAACTATGAGCAGTACGGACCCCGCCCGTAACCACCCGACGGTCGCAAGAAGAGCTCCTGCCAGAACCGTGCCAGATCGTACGGGGAATCACGGGGAATGACGGGGACCAAGCCGTCGGCCCGTCAGTCCGCACAGCCGGTCCACCGCAGGTCAGGCCGGCAACCGTCCGTGGAGAACCCAAGCTTCCCAAGCTCAGGGCGTGCGCGGTGCTGGCATGGTGAAGCATCGACAAAGCGAGCGGTGTCGCCGAGTATCCCGGTGTGACTGATGACGAACTCGTTCTGGCCATCCGCACGCACGTTGCCGGCCGGGGCCTGCCCGACCCAGCATCCGCTGACGACGTCGCCGCCTTTGAGCGAGTGGTCGGGCACCCGATGCCCGAGCTGTTGAGGCGGATGTATCTCGAAGTCGCCAACGGTGGCTTCGGACCGTGGGAAGTGGCATCCCTGACCGACACCGGCGACTGGTTCAGTGACTGTGCGGACATCACGATGGCCTACCGCGGCTTCGCCGATCCCGATGGCCTTCCGCCGGGGATCGTCCCGCTTATGGACCGGGGCTGTGCCATGTGGACGCTGATCGACTTCCGGACGGCGGATGGACAACTGTGGGATTGGGACCCCAACCTCTGCTGCATGCAGCATGCCCTTGCGCCGCTCGGGCAGCCGCTCGCTCAGTGGCTCACCGACTGGGTGCACGGCAAAGCACACGAAGGCCCCTACCCACAGCGCGTGTTGGCCACGGCGGACTGTCGCAACCAGTGAGGCCGTTGAGACGAGGGCGGTGCGCGGTCGGTGCTGGCAGGTCACTGCTTGGCCATCGACGAAGCCCAGCCGTCGGTTAGGTCCCGGACGAGTCTCCGGGCCCCAGACAGGCCAGGGATGCAACCATTCCCTGCAGAGCTGGAACCCCCGGAAGCCGACCGCGCGCCAGAGACCATAGCCGCGAGCACTGACAACCGACCCAACGGCGCCGACCGTCAGCTGTGGCCAGTTGGCCCCGCACCGCAACCGCACCAGAACGAGCGGGGAAGTACGGGGAATCACGGTGAAAGCGGCCGAGCCCGGCAAGGCTCGATGCAGATCGTTCAGCCAGGTCAGCGCGCGAACCCGCTGCAAATGACCGCAGCTTCCCAAGCTGAGGTCCCACCGCAAGGCTGGCCGCCGTCATGGACGATGACCTCATGAAGGTGCGGGCTTGGTTCTGTCTCTTTGGTCAGTGTCGGGTGCAGACGAGGATGCCCGCGAGGCGGAGTGCGGCCTGTTAGGCGACGGAAGGCGTCTCCCTCTGACACCGTCGATGGCCGGCATGTTGTTGCACGTTGATCGAATGGCCGATGAACCCCACCACGCATGAGCTCGTCGACAACCAGATCCCCGCCGAGCAGTGGGACGCCTGCAGGAAGGGCAAAACACCCGGGCCGCTCTGATGTGCCTGTGGGATCGTTGAGCCGGGGAGGGAGCGTGGTGATGAGAGTTGCCGCGTTATGCGGCCTTGTTCCCGCTGTCCTCCTGACCGCGGGGTGCGAGAGCACACACAGCGCCGAGGCGGAGCCGTCGCCGAGCTACAGAGGCCCCGCCTGGGACGCCTATCGTGAGGGCTGGGGATTCGGGAAGCAGCGCCATGATGACGCCGTGGTGCCGCGCGACGTGGCGCGGAATGCTGAGTCAGGGGATCTCGGAGACGCTGTCGACGCCGATATGGAAAACGCCGAATGGTGATGCGAACGGAACCTCCCGAGTGAGCTGGAGACGGAGGACCAGGACCAAGAGGACGCGTTGGTCGCCGGGTGCGTCGGCGGGGTCTTGCCGCTCGCGGACCACCCTGAGCTCTATGTCCAGTAAGGGATTATGGATCTTCAGGGAATAGGGGCGTTGGCTGCTGCTGCGGTCGCGGCTGTCGGTATCCCGGCCGCACTGGTCGTCGGCAGGTGGCAGATGCGCGCGGCGCTGCGGGCAGCGGAGCAAACGGCCCGTGCCGGCATGGCACAGGCAGAGGCCAGCTACAAGGCGGCACTCGATGCCGTCCGTGCCTCCGCGGACGAGACACACGCCCAGTGGCTCAGGGACACACGTCGACAGGCCTATTCCTCGTTCCTCCTCGCCTGCCACGAAGCGCTCACGGCTTCCCTCGAGCTGAGGGAAAACTGTGGCACACAAGAGCGATACGACCGGTATGAAGCACTGGAGGACGAGGTTCGGGCGGCATCAACGAAGGCTCACACCGCGGAGCTTGTCGTAAGGCTTGAAGGGCCGGATTCCGTATCGCTGCTCGCCACCCATTTGGTCGGCCTTCTGGACAGCATCATACGGGACGATAACTACATGGCTAACCTCGCCAAGGCCCGCCCCGATCTCGAACTGCTGGTAGAGGAGGAAGGAATGTCGAGCCCCTACGGTGATCTCCTCAACGCAGTGATCACTTACCAGTTTGAAGCGCGGAATGAACCGGCCCGTGGCGCGTATCACTGGGAAGAGGACGTGCCAGACGAGCTCGCCGCCGCGTGGAAAGCCGTTCAGCAAGCCAGATTCCGAATTCCATTTCCGCATAGAGATCTGGCTGAACTCGTCACCGCAGAGTCCCGGCACGCCTCCTGGGAAGCGCGCAACAGGAGAGACACTGCAGCCCGTGAGTGGGATGAAGCGCAACGCAATTACGTCGCGACCGTAAGGGAACTCCTTAGCGCACCCGCGAGTAGGTGAACAACTGCCTTGCCCAGGCGCAGTATCTCGGCGAGGAATTCGTCGCCGTGGCTCCCCAGATGCCGGACAGCCTACGGGAGACCACCTGTCGGCCCGGTCTCGCAGCGGCAGACGGGCGAACGGGGCTCGGCCGCGTGCCGTCCAGGATGAACCGCACCGACGGGTGGTCGCGGCGGCGCCCAAGCATGTCGCGGTGGAGTTCGCGGCAGTCGACGTCGACAGCCGTGTTCGTGTTCCGCGAAGCGGTCACCGCTTGTTGGGAAGGGCCACGGCCGACCCCACAGGCCACGAGAGGGGCGGCCGTGGCTCGACCTGCACCGCCTCACCGAGGCTGCACGCCTCCCGTACTCTTCCCCGCACCCTCACGACACAGATCTCCTGAATGGCTGTCTACCACCAATGGGTCCCACACCGCACGCGATGGAGCGGAACCCGCGGCGCCCGGCTGTTTGCCAGCGTTCGTGATGGTCGTGGCGGCCTGTTCGACGCCGGGGTAGGGATGCGGGTGGGAACTGAGAGCGTGCGCTCGGTGGTCAACGGCGACTGGGTTCGGGGCAGTCTAGGACGACGTCTTCTAGCTACTGCCCCCGCATCCCACAGTCTTCTTTATGGGGCACTTTGCGGGTTGACCGCCCAGCGTATTGGATTCGTACGGACTCCTACTGAGCACGCCCACTTCGCTACGGCGCCACTTCTGGCCAGCACTGTCGACGAACGTCATCTTGATGCCAACGATGAAATCACCGTTCCCGTAAGGAACCTCGACCCTGGAACAGGGCGGAACCTGGCCCACAAATTTGTCGACGTATTTTAGGTCCTTTGATGTCGAGTCGCCGGGCACTCTGATGTAAACATCGGTGGCCGGATCGAATGATCTGTTGGAAATCACTACGACCCATGTTTCAGGTCGTGCTCCATTTTTTGTCCTGTCCTCCACCCAATTCGTAACCAGCGCCGCTTGACTCTGCTCTTGCTCTCTGTCCTGCTCCTTGATTTCCTGCAGCTGGTACCACCCGAGTACGCCGGTAACCATAAGGCCAATAGCGGCCGCACCTGAAGAAACGTCAGTAGCCCAGTCCCGCTTGCGCCGTGCGCTGCCCTCCATCGCTCCCCCTCCAATTTGGAGGAGGAAATACCCGTGCTCGTACTGCGGAAACCCCTGTTGGCGAGCTGTGTCTAGATCCGTACAAACACTCAGCCCGTCTTCGCCCTCGGTGGTCCTACTGCAGCTCTGGTCACGACGACTGCGCAGGGCTGTGTGCACACAAAGCCGACCGACTTGGCCCCACAACCTCAGGATGGGCTCCCGCTGACGATCGCAAATGGACGCCCCGCCCGTGTATTTGTAGATTGCAGCTCTCAGATAGCTGCGGATCAGTAGGATCTGACTCCTGACATCAACGGCCCCGGACAGGGGCGCACACAAGCGACTCTGTCCGGCCGTAGGGTCAGTCGACGGCAACACCGTTGCAGCTTCGGATCGCACCCCTGGAGCGGTAGTCACTAAGCTCAGTCCCACCGCAAGCGTGCCAAGCGCACGCCGGATGAGAACAGGGAGCCCCGGACCGTTTCCGAGGCCCCCTGCTGCACTACACACGGTTGCCGCTCAGTTCCCGCAGGGGTGCCCAGGCGCGACCGGCCTCCGTCCGCGGCTGGTCGCTAGGCGCAGCACGTCCCGCAGTGCGCTGGTCAACTGGGCGGCGAGAAGGTGCAACTCCTCCAGGTCCTCGATGTCGTCGTCGAGTACCTGCCGTGCGTGCTCAAGCAGTTGGGACGCCATCCCAAGCTGGAACGCCTCGATGTGGTCCGCCAGGCGGGACACGTAGCCCCCATGGTCACCAGTGCTCAGATAGCACGGCTTGCCGTCCGGCCCCGCCCATGGGAGGAGCCTCAGTTCGTCCTGTGCCGTCATCCCTCTACTCGCCCCTCGGTGGCCTCGATGTTGGGCGCCGGCGTACCGCTGGATGTCGAGCTCCTCGCTGCGTCGCCTCCGGGCCGAGACTGGTCAGATGCCGCGTGGCACAGGCAGCCGCAAGCCTCGTAGATCAAGGGGAGGTCGACCGGCGCCAAGTCCGGAGTGGACTCCGCGCAGGCCTGGTGCGTGCCGACCTGGCAAGCAGCCGAGCGGTACGAGGTAGCTGAGATGTCCGGGCCAAGAGTCTGCCGCCGCGAGGACGTCACTGAACCCCCAGGAGATTCGACCAGGCGTCGGTCGACAGGTAGGGAGCAATGACGACCGTCGGGCGCCGTCGGGTGCGTTCTTCTCGCGCCAGCACGTACGGACGGACGAGTGCACTGTCCTCGCCTCTGAGCAAGTGCCGATGGCTCGGCTCGTCGACGGCCTGCGCGAGGGCGACTGTCGGCCCGTCAGCGGATACCGGGGAAACAGGGGCGATCGGTGGCCGCGAGGGCCCTAAGGTGCGGCGATGCCTGCCCTTGGGGACATGCCGAGTTCTGGCGAGAGCAACTGCGCGATGGATAACGTTGAGCATGCTGGTCAGCTCCTATCGCTGATGGCTCGGTCCCCCGACATCGCCCGTCGCGGGGACCGCTTTGCGTACGACCGCCCAGAGGGTGCGGTCGTACAGGCTGGTGGCGAGCAGCCCAAATCGATCGGCCTCGGCCACGGCTTCCAGGACCTCCCGCCATAAGTCGGCGGAGAGAGATTCCGGCACTGCCGCTTCGACCGACGTGTGCCGGTCGTGTTCCTCCACGCGTGCGGGAAGTCCGAGGTCGGACAGCCGGGCAGCGATGGCTGCCGCGCGAACTCCCGAAGCGGGCACAGGGCAGCCTCCGTCACCGACGATCACTTTGAGTAAAGCTAGTTAACTAGATTAGAGCTAGTGGACTAGATTTTCCATATGCCTGAGCAGCCGCCCTACCTCCGCATCGCCGACGAACTCCGGCGGCGGATCGCGGAACACGTATGGGAGCCCGGGGACCGCCTGCCCTCCCGCGCCCAGATCGGCCAGGAGTGCGGTGTGGGCGAGAACGTGGTCCGCCGCGCGCAGGAGCTGCTGATTTCCCAAGGTGTGCTTGAGGGACGCGCAGGTTCGGGCACGTACGTCGCCGAGCCCCGACAGCGGGTCCGGGTCGTCCGGTCATCAGCCCGGGAGCAGCCCAGCGGATCGCCCTTCCGGGCAGACATGAAGGCCCTGGGCAGACAAGGGGATTGGGAAAGCCGGACCGAGGCCAAGGTGCCGGCACCGGCAGACATCGCAGCGCGGCTCGGCCTCACCGAGGGCGACCTCTGCGTCCGGACCACGTACGAGTTCCTTGCCGACGGCAGGCCGGTGCAGCTGTCGACGAGTTGGGAGCCGTACGACCTCACCGCCGGAACACTCGTCGTCCTCCCCGAGGGAGGGCCGCACGCCGGGGCGGGAGTCGTGAACCGCATGGCCGCGATCGGCGTCACCGTCAGCCACGCCGTAGAGCAACCGGAACCGCGACAGGCGAACGCCGAAGAGGCGTCACTGCTCGGTATCCAGAAGGCCGCTCTCGTGACGCACATCCGACGGACGTACTACAGCGACGACGGGCGGCCCGTGGAGACGGCGGACATCGTGGTGCCCGCCGCACATTGCGAGATCGTCTACGAGATCCCGATCAACCGATAGCAACAGTCGAGACCGAGCCGGAGTCACTGGAGTGCGCCGCATGACCAACGAGGTCCCGGGCTGCCCCCAGTGCGGCCAGCCCATGACGTCCGGCGGACTCGTGCTCTCCGAACGGGTGGACGACGGTCGACGGGCGTGCCGCTCCCTGTGGAGGTGTAGCGATCGGCATCTCTGGTGGGGCTGGGCAGACCGACCGGACGAGCCTCTCGAGGCCTGTCCTGTGCCGAACCTCTTCCGCTGAGTTCAGACAGCGCAAGACCGCGTGTCGAATGCGTGTCGAGTTCACGGGCGGACGCGCTGCGGGTCGCACAAGTATGCAGGTCAACAGTGGTGTGTCTCTCCATACACCAAGCGCCTTCTAAGCGCTTGGCCGCAGGTTCGAGTCCTGCCGGGGGCGCAAGTCTCCGCCCTCCCGTTTGGGAGGGCTTTTTGCTGGTCAGGGTGGGTGCCGCTGGGCACGGCGAGGCCCCGGACGCCTTCTTGATGATCAAGGGCTGACTCCGGGGCTGTCCGGCCGTTACGAGGTTTTTGCGGGTGGCCGTGTCGAATACGTTTCCGGTCGGGCAGCTGGCCCTCGAAGCAGCGGGCGTAGGTCGCCAGGAGCACGGCAACGCTGTTTCCGGCCCACTCGGCCACCTGCAGGCGTGGACCGCCCGCAGCGGCCGTATGTCAGCCGCCGCAGACTACTCGTGAACAGGTTCTCAGGGGCATCGCCGCAGGTCAGGTCCGAAAAGCCTCGAACCTGGCACTTGGATGACACGAGGGCATACCCGGCGTCAAAGCAAATACGTCCGGTGTCCTCATCAGGTCGCTCTCAGAGGGCGTTAAGTCCGTTTCTGGTAGCGGCCTCGTCTAGGTTGGGTGAGGAAGCCTTGTCGGGTGAGGCGTCCGAGGCGGCACGAGTGACGTTCAGGGCCGGGTCGTCGGTGGGCATGCCGAGAAGGTCGTGTAGTTCGCGGACACGGAATGCCTGGGCGGGGTGCTGGTTGAAGGCGCCCACGATGGCCTGGTAGGCGGTGGCCGTCTCGGGCGGAGCCGGTGTGTTCTCGGGCAGTGTGAGTTCGACGATGACCTTCCGGGTGGTGTCCAGGTCCGCGAGGTGCGCTTCGGTCTCGGTGAGGGTGGCGGTGAGGTGCTTGATCTGGCCGCGTAGCTCGCCGGCCTGGGTGGTGGCTGCGTCGTGGCGGGCCTGGAGGTTGGTGAGGAGTTCGGTGATGTTCACGCGACCGCCTGGAGGGTGTCGCGCCAGGATGGAGTGGGCGTGGTGAGGCGGCGGGTCATGTTCGCCGTGGAGGCCCAGTAGACGCGGGAGGCTGCGCTGTCGGGCCGGTGGTCGTATTCGCGGGCCAGGCGCCGAGCATCAAGGTGCCGTTGACCTGCTCGACTACCTACCTTTTGGGTTGCGGGACGAAGCCTTTGCCCTGGTCGGCGGGGTTGCGGTGGACGACCTCGACGGTGATATCCAGCAGTGCGCCGTGGATGACGACCTGGTCCTTGAAACCTTGGTCCACCAGGGCTTTTTCCCGTCGGTTGCCGCACCGTTCGACGGCTTGGTCGAGCAGGGCGGTGCCAGCCGCGTTGTCGTGATCCGATCCGGCCAGGACGACGACGCCGATGATTAGCCCCAGCACGTCGACGGCCAGTCCTCGTTTACGCCCCGGTGTCTTCTTGTTTGCGTCCAGTCCCGTCGTGGTCTTCGGGACACCTGCGGCCGCGCGCACAGACTGGGTGTCGATGACCACCAGGGATGGGCCCTCCAATCGCCGGGCCTTCTCCCGCACGGTACGGCTTGCGCTCACTCACCCTGCTGCTCCCGCTGAATGGAGCAGCTCCGCCAGAGTTGCGTAGGAGCGGTCCCAGGTCCATTCCGTTTGGACCCAGTGGCGACCCTTCTCGCCCATCTCGTGGGCGAGTTCGGGGTTGAGGAGGAGTCTGGTCAGGCGGTCCGCCGTCGCCGCCACCGAGCTGCCGTCGACGACATGGCCGGTCTCGCCATCGCGTACCGCGTCGGGGGCGCCGCCCGAGTCGCCTGCCAGGACGGGGAGTCCGGACGCGGCGGCCTCCAGGTAGACGATGCCCAAGCCCTCCACCTCCAGGCCGCGTCTGCGGGTACGGCAGGGCATGGCGAAGGCGTCGGCGGCGGCGTAGAAGGAGGGGAGGGTGTGGTGGGGGTGGCCGCCTGCGAAGACAACCGAGTCCAAAACGCTTTCGCTCAGGGCAAGTCGGCGTAGTTCGGGAACGTAAGGGCCATCGCCGACCAGGAGGAGCATGGCGTCCGGGACCGCCCTGCGGATCCAGGGCAGCGCCCTGATCAAGGTGTCCTGGCCCTTGCGCGGGATCAGTCGGGCCGAGCACAGGATCACCGGGCGGCGGCCCAGGCCATAGCGGGCCCGCACCGGACCGCCGTCCAGGCAGGGGTGGAAGGCCGTGGTGTCCACGCCGGGGACCAGACGTGCGGTGCGGGTCCCGGGAGCAAGGGCCGCCTCGATCGGTCGGCGGGTGCTCGCGCCTAGCCAGGTAAGGGCGTCGACCTCCGTGCCGATGCGGCGCAGCAGGGCCCTGGTTCCGGGGGTGCGGGCCCACCACACCTCGTGGCCGTGCGTGGTGGCGACGGCGGTACGGATGCCAGTCGTCTCCCGCAGTCGGCCCGCCATCAGGCCGAGCGGCGCCGCCGCTCCGAACCACACCCGGTCGCAGCCGTACCGGCGGGCCACGGATGCGGCGTGCGCGGTGGCCCGGGGGGTGGGCAGGAGGGTGCGTACCCGGTGGCGGATCACCGGGTAGGGAAAGGACTCGTCGGGTGCAGACTCCGCCGTGGCCGGGCTCGGCACCGAGGTGAAGACGACCACCTCGTTGGGCGGGAATCGGTCGGCCAGTTCACGGACGAACGTCTCGATGCCGCCCTGCCTGGGCGGGAAGTCATTGGTGACGATCAGTGTGCGAGGGCGGGAGTTGTTCGTCATACGAGGGCCTTCTCCCTGGAAGGAGCGACAGGGGTGACAGTGGTGCTGCCGCCCTGCGGCATCCGGTACGCCAGCGCCCCTAGCACCAGCGGATAGACCAGATAGCCGAAACGGGTCGCGGGCATCAGGGCCATCGCCAGGCCCAGACCATGCGCGAGCCGGGCGGCCGCTGCCCGTACCGTCCCCGGCGCCTGCACCACCAGCGATACCGCGATCAGCAGCGCGCTCACCGCGAGGAGCACGAGCGCGATCACCCTGCCGCCGGGGACGTACGTCGCGAGCAGATACCCGGGCAGCGGGCTCGCGGCTGGCGAGGTGGTGTTGGTGAGGCCCAGCGGGAAGGCGATGACGCTCCGGTAGAAGCCGGCGGGGTTAGCGAGGGCGAAAGGCAGCACCGCCGCCGTAGCGGTGGACAGGGCCACGACCGCGTGCCGCAGCGCGGGCCGACCGCCCCGACGTACCGCGATCAGCGCCAGCGCCACAGGCAGCGCGGGCCACGCCGTCCACTTGAGCGCGGCCGCGGCGCCGAGCACCAGCCCCGCCCGGCCCGACCGCCCCTGCCCGGCGAGCACCACCCCGAGGCACATCAGGCCGACGACCGGAAGGTCGATCCCGCCCACCGCGAGAGGCAGCGCGACCAGAGGGCAGGCGAGCAGCCAGGCTCGGTGCAGGCCGGACGCAGCGAGGGCTACCACGAAGGCGCCGCCCAGCCACCAGCGCGCATCCCCGGGCAGCACACCGAAGAGCGCCATCCCGGGCAGGTAGGGGTTGAAGTCGGCGACGGCCGTAGGGTCGGCGACGTACGGGCTGCCGGTCGTGAGCAGCAGCTGCCCCGACCCATCAACGACCGTGACCTCCAGCTGCCCGAGCCCAGCCGTCACCAGCGAGACGAGCGGCACCACGACAGCCCCCGCCACCGCGACCACCCGGGCGGCGGGGCGGGAGCGCGCACCGCACGCCAGGACCGCCGCAACCGCGTAGCCCGCCCCCGCCACCACCCCCCACACCCGGTGCGGACCCAGATCCGAGGCCAGAGCGAGCCCTAGCGCGACGACCGCGCAGCCAGCCCACGCGTACCGCTCGTGACGTACGTACCGAATGTGCCGCACGTACCGTTCAAGACTCTTCGTCATGTCCATCGACGGTAGGAATCCGCAGGTCGGAGGACGTCAACCGAGACTCCGAACCTGAAACTCAACCCGTGGCATGACATCCGGCCCCAGCCTCAACCCGTGCGGCGACGCGCGCACCCACCCCGACACGGACCATGGATGTATGAGTACGCCCCTTCAGCAGCGGTTTCGCGCCTGGATCGCTGCGCCCGCCTATCCCTGGGTCACCGGCGGCGCTCTGACCGTCGGTGCAGTGGCGGAGCTGATCGCCTTTCCCGGATCCGTGACCACCACGATCGGAGTCCTCGTCTCCTCCGCCTCGCTGATGTGGCGACGGTCGTTCCCGCCCGTCGCGGTGCTCACAGTCGCCGCGGGGCTGCTCGGGTTCGCCGGGGACGTCAACCTGTACGCCTCGATCATGGCGAGCGGGCTGATCGGCTGCTACACCCTGGGCCGCAACCGGGTACTACACCCCGCGCTGACCGTCGCGGGCGCCGCGCTCGGGGCCCTGTGCGTGAACCTGGTGCACATCAACACCTGGTCGCGGATGGACCTGCCGGTGCCCGCGCTCTGGGAGAAGGGCTCACTCAGTCTGTTCGCCGAGTCGTTCCTGCTGACCGTGGTCATCTTCGGGGCCGTGATGATGGGTGACGCGGTACGTTCCCGAGAGGAGACCCGCAACGAACGGAACCTGGCACAGGCCCAGTTGATCGCCATGGAGCGGCAGCAGGCCGCCGAGGCCGAACGGGCCGCCATCGCCCGTGAGCTGCACGACATCGTCTCGCACTCGGTGTCGATGATCGCCGTGCAAGCCGAGAGCGCCACATACACCACCCCGGGACTCCCCCCCGAGGCCCGCGACGGCTTCCAGCAGATCGCCGGCACCGCCCGCTCCTCGATGGCCGAACTGCGCCGCCTCCTCGGCGTCCTGCGCACCCCCCAGGGCCAGAAGGACATGGCCCTCACCGCCCCGCAGCCGACCCTCGACCATATTGCCGAACTGGTCGAGCAGCACCGGGCGGTGGGCGGTGAGGTCGAGCTGAGAGTCACAGGAGAGCGGGTGTCGCTGCCCGCCGCATGGGAGCTGTCCGCCTACCGAATCATCCAGGAGGCGCTGACCAACGCGCGCAAGCACGCGCCCGGCGCCCGTACCGTGGTGGAGATCGGCTACGGCGCCGACCGGCTGCTCACGCTGCGCATCCACGACGACGGACCGGGCCCGGGTTCCGGTCCAGGCTCCGGCACGGGCCACGGCCTGACCGGGATGCGGGAGCGGGCGGCCCTGGTTGGCGGTCGGCTCAGCGCGGGCGCGGGCCCGGACGGAGGTTTCTGGGTGGAGGCGGAGCTTCCCTGGGGGACCGAGTGATCGGCATGGAAAAGGAGTTGGGTGTGATCAGGGCACTGGTCGCTGACGATCAGGCGGTCGTCCGCACCGGCTTTGTGAACCTCCTCGACACTCAGGAGGATATCGAGGTCGTGGGCGAGGCCGAGGACGGTGTGCAGGCGGTACGCATCGCCGCCGAGACCCGGCCCGATCTCGCGCTCCTCGACATCCGGATGCCGCACAAGAACGGCATCGAGGCGGCCCGCGAGATTCTGGCCGGGTCCGGGGGCGCGACGAAGGTCCTGATGCTGACGACCTTCGGGCTCGACGAGTACGTGTACGACGCGCTCGCGGCCGGGGCGGGCGGCTTTCTGCTCAAGGACGCCACCTTTCCCGAACTGCTGCACGCGGTGCGAGTGGTGGCGGCCGGGAACGCGCTCCTCTCGCCCGAGATCACCAAACGGGTGATCGGCGAGTTCGTGCATGCGCGGGCGTCGCGGCTGCCGGTTCACTCCGCTGGGGAACTCACAGCGCGGGAGGCGGAGGTGCTTACCTTGATCGCTCGGGGGCTGTCCAATACGGAGATTGCAAGCCAGCTCACGATCACGGATCACACCGTGAAGACCCATATCAACCGGCTGTTCGCGAAGCTGGAGCTGCGGGATCGGGCGCAGGCCGTGATTGCGGCTTACGAGTTGGGGCTGGTGCGGGTGGGAGGCGGAGCCCACTGAGGGATCGTTTCCCCGGTCTGCTGGGCCTCCACAGCGAGCATGACCCGCCGCCTCACCACGCCCACTCCGTCCTGGCGCGACACCCTCCAAGCGGCCGCGTGAACATCACCGAACTCCTCACCAACCTCCAGGCCCGCCACGACGCAGCCACCACCCAGGCCGGCGAACTACGCGACCTCCTCGGCACGCTCACCGCCGACCCGGCCCTGAACGTCACTCGTAGCCGCCTCGGACGCCTCACCCGACAAGGCTTCCTCACCCAACCCGGACGAGGCCGCTACCAGAAACGGACTTAACGCCCTCTCAGTTCGTTCCGTTTTGCTGCTGCCAGACACGAGGCCAGTTGCCGGACGGTGGAGGGGGCCCCGAGATACCTAGGTCACGCCGTGCGAGAGCGTAGAAGTCATCACGTGCTCGGCTCATCTTCCCAACCGCTTTCTCCCAGCCAGCAGGGTCGTCCTTCAGACCGCGAGCATAAAGTTCGACGTTCCAAACAGCTTCATGCCACTTACGAGCTGCCGCTATGGTCTCGGCATCCCCAACAAGCAGCACCGTTTCCCACTCGGCTGCACGCCGCGCCTCCGCCTCGGCGAGCTGTGTTAGGCCCTGCTCCGGATCCAGCGGGTCCACAGCGTGCTGGAATCCCCTTGCGGCCCCTATGCGCTGCGCGATGTTGATCTGATGCTTCAAGGCGTTCGCGTAGGACGCGTAGGTGTCCAGTCTCTTCTGATCCCAGCGTTCGGCTCTTGCCCGTCGCCACCGGCTCCGTTCCGTGAGGCTGGTTGCCAAGTAGGAGCCGACGGCCCCTACGCCAACGCCGACCAAGGCAGGTAACTGCTCCCACAACGTTGATCCCCCCATGACTAACGCGGACAGTCGGAGACACAGTGCCGTACTCAGTGGCTTCGGGGTAGGTGGTATGCCCGTGATCTCATGCCGTGCAGCGCGCGCTTCGGCCGGCGCAGGTGCCGTCTCTCTCTCCCCCCCGGTGGAGGTCCGTCCCGAGGCGCTGCACCCGCGGGCGTGTGCCGAGGCGACCGCGTCCTCCACCGCGCTGCAGACCCCCATCGCCCACTCCGTGTAGTCGGCGTTCTCGGCAGGGTCGGCCCTGGGGCCGGTCTCGGGGTACTGAGGCCGAAGAACTTGCTGAGCGGCTGCCGGAGAATGACCTCTTTGCCGGTGCGGGTGTCCTCGGCGATGTGCACGCCCCGCCGTTGGAGAAGTGCGCCCGGGCGGCGGACGGTGTACGGAAGGCCGGCCAGGGACTCGGCACGGCGCGCCTCGGCGTGCGGCTGGAGGAACTCCGGGAGCGTCACCCACTCGGGGACGTGGAAGCCGGGCAGGCGGCGATCGGGCACGAGGGTGCCGTCGGGCTTTTCGATGGCGGGCTCCAGCACTCCCTTCTCCGAGACGACGTGCCGCTCGACGAAACCGCCGTAGCGCACGTACAACGGGCCCTGGTTCCAGCGCAGATCGTTGGTCGGGTGACGGGAGAGGCTTCCGGTGCCACCGCCCGAAGCGCGATCATGCCCCCTGGAACCGAGTCATGGGCCGATCCGCGGGTCGTTCCGAGGACCGATCCACTTGCCGTGAAAGGGGCACGACGTGCGGCTGCGCTGCGCTGTACTGGACGACTATCAGAAGGTGGCGGCCGAGGTCGCCGACTGGTCGGTGGTCGCGGACGAGGTGGAGGTCGTGTCGTTCGACCGGCACATCGACGGCGAGGACGACCTGGCCGCCGCCCTGGCCGGCTTCGACATCGTGGTGACCCTGCGCGAACGCGTGCCGTTCCCCGGGTCGCTGATCGCCCGGCTGCCGCGGCTGAGACTGATCGTCGCCTCCGGCATGCGGAACTCCGTCATCGACTACGCGGCCGCCGAGGCGCACGGCGTCACGGTGTGCGGCACGGCCAGTTCCTCCACCCCGCCCGTCGAACTGACCTGGGCACTGCTGCTCGGCCTCGCCCGCGCCATCGTCGAGGAGAGCAACGCCCTGCGCTCCGGCGGCCCCTGGCAGAGCACCGTCGGTGCCGACCTGCACGGCCGGCGTCTCGGACTGCTCGGCCTGGGGAAGATCGGCAGCCGGGTCGCCCAGGTCGGGCTCGCCTTCGGCATGCGGGTCAGCGCCTGGAGCCAGAACCTCACCCGCGAGCGCGCCGACGAGGTCGGCGTGGAACTCGCCCCCTCCAAAGAAGAGCTGCTCGCGACCAGTGACTTCGTCTCGGTCCACCTGGCCCTCGGCGACCGCACCCGCGGCCTGCTCGGCCCGGCCGAACTCGCCCTCCTCAAACCGACCGCCCACTTGATCAACACCTCACGGGCGGCGATCGTCGACCAGGACGCCCTCCTCGAGGCCCTGCACGCGGGCCGTATCGCCGGCGCCGGCATCGACGTCTTCGACATCGAGCCGTTGCCCGCCGACCACCCGATGCGCACCGCCCCTCGCCTCCTTGCCACCCCTCACCTCGGCTACGTCTCCCAGGCCAACTACGCGACGTACTACGGGCAGGCGGTCGAGAACATCCGCGCGTTCCTCGCGGGCGCGCCCGTACGACGGCTGCCTTGACGCCCGTACGACGGCTGCCCTTACGCCCGTACGACGGCGCGCTTTCCACCGTCGGCGATCGACCGCAGGGTCACAGGCACGCACATGGCCGGGACCCGATACCGGGTCCCGGCCATGGCCCGCTGTGCGGGTGGACTCAAAGGGCGCCGCCGTGAACGAGGCGCCTCGGCCTCGGCGGGAGTCAGGCCTTCTTGCCGGGGACGACAGCGCTGCTGACGCAGGAGACCTGGCTGTGCGAAGTCGGGCACTCCTGCGTTGTGTTGTTGACGACAGTGACCTTGCCCTTGTCGGTGGTGTACGTGTACTGGCTCAGTTCCACGCAGCGCACGTGACCGTTGCCGTCGTCGACGCACTTGCCGGGGCCACCTTCGGCAGAGGCCTGGGTGGCACCGACACCGATCAGAGCGAAGCTCCCCAGGATCCCCGCTACCGCCGCGATCTTCTTCGAAGTGAGCATTTACCTTTTCCTTTACGGTCGACTCGCCGCCACTGGGCAGGTGAGTCGTTCCGGACGCATTACCGGCAAAGAAGCCAAGCGGCAGGCCCCGGGGCTCGGACACCTGGTTCGAGCCCCGGGGCCTGCGTGAATCACCTGGTCGGTGATTACTTGCCCAGGGAGAAGGTCTGCGAGCAGGTCACAGACTCACGCTCGCTGTTGTCCTGGTTGGCGAGGCCCAGGATGGCGAGGTTGACGTTGATGTCGTCGATGTTGATGAGTCCCTCACGCGAGTCGTTCTGCTCGCACGACTGGGCCTGCTCGTTCTCGAGCTTGAACTTCTCGTCCCCGTCCGCAGCGTGACCAACGCCAGCGCCAAGGAAGCTGACGCTGCCGAGCATGGCCACGACGACTGCGGCCTTCTGGTACTTGCGCATTACTTCTCCGATTTCTCGAGTTGACACAGACCGTAATGGGCTGGTCACCGACAGTTGCCAACCCTAGGCGGGGTGTGCGCCCCTTGCCGGGCGAAACGCCCAACCGCGCATGTCTCTGGAAAAGACGTTTTGTAGTTCCGCTCGCAGAGCGGGAGGACCGGCGAGCAGCGAGTGACCGAACCCCGAGTCACCGCCGAGGGCCGCGCGTGCGTGCGGGCAGACGAAGCCCGCACGGGCCGGCGGAAGTGTCAGGTCCCCTTGACGGGCAGCGCGACACTGTCGACACAGCTGACCTGGCTGTGCGACGTCGGACAGGTCTGCGTCGAGTTGTTGACGACAGTGACGTTTCCGCGCTTGTCCTTGATGACCTGGTACTCACTCATCTGCACGCAGCGGACATGCCCCTTGCCGTCCTCGACGCAGGTGCCGGGACCACCCTGGGCTGACGCCTGGACGGCACCGACACCCATCAGAGCAAAGCTCCCCAGAACCGCCGCCACAGCCGCGGTCTTCTTCGAGTTGAACATCTACCTGTTTCCTTCAGTCAGGCGGCAGGCCCCGGGGCTCGGACGCATGGTTCGAGCACCGGGGCCTGCCTGGATCAAGCTGATCAGTGGCCGCCACGCAGAGAGAAGGCCTGCGAGCAGCTCAGCGACTCGCGCTCGCTGTTGTCCTGGTTGGCCAGGCCCAGGATGGCGGCAACGTTGACGTTGACGTCGTCGACGTTGACCAGACCCTGGGTCGAGTCGTTCTGCGAGCAGGACTGGGCCTGCTCGTTCTCGAGCTTGAACTTGTCGTCCCCGCCCGCAGCGTGACCAACGCCAGCGCCGAGGAAGCTGACGCTGCCGAGCATGGCCACGACGACCGCGGCCTTCTGGTACTTGCGCATTACTTCTCCGATTCTCGAGTCGACACGGACCGTTATGGTCCGGTCACCGACAGTCGCTAAGATAAGCGGTGTTTGCGCCTTTTTCCACGCGAAACGCCCGACTGCGTGTCTTTCCTGTGAAAGTGCACGTCATGGCGTTGCCGTGCATCAGTCGGATGGGTCCAAGCCGGACCGCCGCCCCGAACCGAGCACCGGCCGGGCGGCTGCCGTCCCCGCCAGTACACCTGGCAGGAGGCCGGAAACGAGCAGAGGGCCGCGATCCGCACCCGTTTGGCGGAGTCCCTGTTCAAGACGGGTGATTTGCGGAGGATTCCTCGTGACCGGTCGGGGGTCGTCGCGTTGAAGGGGCAGTGCGGCGCTCGTACTGCTGCCGCACTTACCTAGTCAGTAAGGGAGAACGTGATGTCTCGCATCGCGAAGGTTGGCGCTGTCGCTCTCGGCACGAGCGCCGTGGTGCTCAGTGGGGCCGGTCTCGCCTCGGCCGACGCCGGCGCCAAGGGCGCGGCCATCGGCTCGCCCGGCGTCCTGTCCGGCAACGTGGTTCAGGTGCCGGTCCACGTGCCGATCAACGTGTGCGGCAACACCGTCAACGTGGTCGGCCTGCTCAACCCGGCCGTCGGCAACGAGTGCAAGAACGAGAGCCACAAGAAGAACGACAAGAAGAACAGCAAGAAGAGCGGCCACCGCCACTGACTCATGCTGTCCGACCCGAGAGCCCCGGCCCCCGAAGGCCGGGGCTCTCCCCGTGCGCCCGGTGGAAACCAGTGCCACCTCACGCGTAGCGGTAGATCCGGCCGACATCCTCCAGTTCCGCCGGCGTCACGTCCCACGGTGGCAGGCTCTGGCGCCACGCCACGATCCGGCCGTGCTGCCGATCGCCCCGGCGCGGCGGCGTCGCGGGGAGGTAGCGGGCACCGCGGTGCCGGCGTTGCCAGCGGTACCACTGCAGGTCGATGAAAGCGTGGTGCAGCCAGAACACCGGGTCATTGACGGAGGCCCCGCCGAGCATGTCCCCGCCGACCCAGCCGTGCACCCGGTTGTGGTTGCGCCAGGTCGTGTTGCTGCGGCCGGTGCCCCAGCCCTCCAGCTTGTTGCGGAAACCCCGGGTGACCGTCGAGTCCCAGGGCGCCACGTCGTAGACGGGGTCTTTCAGCGCCCACTCCAGCTCACTCTTCGCGGGCAGGCCGACCGGATTTCGGGGGCGTCCGAGGTCCCGGGTGAGGAACACCCTGTCGGTCACGTTCACCTTGATGGTCCAGTTGCCTTCCCGATAGGCGAACGGACCTGTCATCACCTGGTGGTCGGAACGGCGCCCGTCGCCCCCGAGGAGATGGGCCGTCCAGGGCGCGGAGGTGGCCTTGCGGTCGCGTGTCCAGTCCCAGTACGGCAGCGTCACCGAGGAGTCCACCCGGCGCAGCGCACGCTCCAGGTCGAGCAGGAACCGGCGGTGCCAGGGCAGGAAGGAGGGCGCCATGTGCGCGGCGCGCAGTCCGTGCTCGCCGTCCGCGGAGAAGTACTCGACGTGCATCCGCACGAACTCGTCGTATTCGCCCCGCCGTTTGACCTCCAGCAGCGCCTTGACGAACCGCCGCTGCTCGGCCCTGGTGAGCGTACCGGCGTCCTTACGTACGTACGCCACGCCGGTTCTCCGTGTGCACGTGGCCCGCGCTTCCCGGCCCCTGAGCCGGCTCGCCCAGTCGCTGACCGGGGCCGAGGGCGTCGACGGCGGCGCGGGCGGCCTCGAGCGGTGAGGGGTAGGAGCAGTAGTGGTCGACCATGCTCAGCCAGGTGCCGTCGGCCCGGCGCATCAGGTGCAGAGGGCGGCCGTCCACAGTGACGTGCCACCGGCCCTGCCCGGCCGGGCCGTGCGGTGGGGTCCACACCATGCCGATGTGGCGGCCTCGATAGGTCTCGGCGAAGACGGTGCCGCTGGGGACGTCCCCGGGCCCGGGGCGCCGGGACCGGAGGGCGGCGGCCACCGGGGCCGCCACGGCGGCGGCGAAGACGCAGACACGCAGAGTGCGCGTCGCCTCCCGCCGTGTACGGCCCGGTACCGCTCGTGCCGGGGCCGGGGTCGGCGCCTCCTCCCCCGCCTGTCCTGCGCCGATGCTGACGGCCATGGTCCGCTCCTCGTCCGGTTCCGGTGTCGTAGCCATAACCGCCGGACGTCCCGCGCGGTCACCGCCGTGCGGCCAGACAAGTGATCACCGGTGTCCGTTGCCGGAGGAAGGGAGGGAGGGAGCGTCCGTTTCACCTGATGGACACGTGCGGAGGGCCGGTCCTCGGACTTTCCGAGGACCGGCCCTCCGCAGGGCGTGGTTCGCGCCTAGAACCACAGGTTGCCGTGCACCGGCTTGGCGTCGTTGACCGCGGAAGCGGCGTTCTTCGCCGTGTGGACCAGCGACTCCTTTCCTTCGGCGGTCACGTCCAGGGGCACCTTGGTGCTGACGCCGCCGGTGAGGTCGGTGGACGCCAGGTCGCGAGTGCTCTGAGCGGCCGGAGCAGGCTGAGGAGCGGGGGCGGGCTGGGCGACCGGAGCAGGCGGAGCAGGCGGAGCACTCTGAAAAGCCGGAGCAGGCTGAGCGACCGGAGCCGCCTGAGCGACCGGAGCGGCCTGTGGAGCCGGAGCGGGCTGGGCGACGGGGGCACTCTGGACCGCCGGAGCGCTCTGGGCGACGGGAGCACTCTGAACTGGAGCCGCCGGAGCAGCCTGAGCAACCGGAGCAGCCTGAGCGACCGGAGCAGCCTGCACATCCGGAGCGCTCTGAGCAGCAGGGGCGCTCGGAGCGACCATGACGTCCTGGGCGAACGCGGGCGTGGCGGAACCTGCGGCGATCAAGGATCCGGCAAAGACGGCGGCAGCCTTCAGAGACTTCATCGTGTTCCTTTCTTCGGCAACGCGCGTCGCCGGAGGGGATTCTGTCGCCGTGCCTAACGAGCCCTGGCCTGGGCGGAAACCGGAGATGCCGAAGATTGCCAATACCTCATACGAAATCTATTAAAAGACCGAAGAACAACAGTCGTGGCGCCGCTCCCCTGCGGGCGGCACCACGGCTGGACGGGCTCAAGAGGTCGGCGGCAGCAAAGTCGTCAGCAGCGGCACCGCGGGGAGCGTGACGGCCGTCTGTGCGGGTGCCGATGTCGACGACGGGCCGGGCGACTCGCCGGACAGCTCGTCGGACGGTGTCGACGCATCGGATTCGTCCCGGAACGACATGTCGCCCGCGGTCAGCGCGGCGAGGAGGTCGTCCACCCCGGTCAGCAGGTCGTCGACCGAGGGAAGGAGGCCGCCGACACCAGAGGTGATCGTCCGCAGGAGGCCGTCGACCGCTCCGAGTACGAGGTCCAGCAGGTCGGTGACGGGGCCGGCGGCGCGCGGCACCGACACCACGGGTGCCGCAGCGGGCAGGGCGGGAGCCGGCAGCGGCACCACCGTCGACAGGAGCGAGGTCTCCGCACGCCCGGCGGCCGCCTCGGCCAGGGCGGCCTTCGCGGCCTCCCCCAGTTTCCTGGCCTCGGCCGCGGGCAGTCTGCCGTCGCTGTCCCGGAGCGCGGTCTTCAACAGGTCGGCGACGGGGGTGAGCTCGCCCCAGTTCACTTTCGCGATTTGCGCGAGTCGCGTATCCGCGCCGGGAAGCCGGACCTCGGGCGCCACATGGCCGTGCCCGCGGGACGGTTCGGCCGCCATGGCGACGGGGCCGGTGATCCCGACCAGAAGGGCGGCGCAGAGCGCGCCGGACGCGATGCGCCGCGCGGGCAGAGCACACATGGGGATTCCTTTCGACGGCGTTGGATCTTGAGCCCACCGTGAAAGCACCCACGTCTTCCCGCAACCGCTCATACGCTTTTCGGGATTCCATAATTCCCTCTTTCGCCGCGTCCGGCCTGATCAGACGGTTTGCCAGGGGCGCACCGCCTCGTTCCCTGACGGAGCAATGCGGCGGCCCGCGTCGAGCGGAGGCGCTTCTCGAGGGTGAGACGACGGCCGGAACCCGCCAAAGACTCGCAATTTCACGATTCCGACACACTGTCAGGTTTCACCCGAATTTCATCGACTATGTCCGGTTGATGACTAGAGTTGCGAACCGCCCGACGCACTCCTCAGCGCGGACACATTGCACTCGTGGCGCTCTGCCGCGGCCACCTGTTCCGAAAGGGCACAACCGGTCATGCGCCATTCCCTGGGCCCGCTGTTTCGCCGCGCGACCGTGGGCGTCCTCGCCCTTGCCGCCGTGTGGGCAGCCAGCAGTCCCCCCGCGGCCGCGCCGGCTGCCGCACCCGCACCGGAGGCCGAGAGCCTCAGCTTCACCGAGCGGTACCGCTCGCTCCAGCACGGCGGCATCGTACGCGCGGCCAACGCATCGATCACCTGCCGCGCAGCCCAGAGGCCTTCGTGCCCGGACGCCCAGGCAGGCGGCTCGGGTGTGAACGGCGACTTCGACATGTTCTACGTCGATGTCGACCGCGACCCCAACACCTACAACTCCTCCCGCGCGGAGGTCCGCCTCCCCAACGGCGCCCGGGTGACGTACGCGCGCCTCTACTGGGGCGGCAACCTGCGCGTGGGCGAGCAGAAGCCGCCCGAGGACAACGGGCGCGTGCTGATCGCCGAACCCGGCGGCGAGTACAAGCAGTTGCTCGCGGACACGCTGGTCGGACACCGCGTCATGGACGGCATGGACGCCTTCCAGGCCTCGGCCGACGTGACACAGCTGCTACGGGAGGGCGGAGCGGGCCTGTACACCGTGGCCCAGATCAACATCGCCATGGGCAGGTCGACGGCCGGGGCCTGGGGCGGCTGGACGCTCTTGGTGGCCTACGAGAACCCGGCTGAGCCACTGCGGCACCTCGCGGTAAGGGACGGCTTCACCCCGCTGAGGTCCGGTACGGGACAGGAGATCCGCCTGTCCGGGCTGGGTTTCGCCGCCGGCGCGTGGGGCCGTGCGGGCCTGGTGACGTACAACGGCGACCGCGGCACCACCGGCGACTCGCTCACCGTGACGACCGGCCAGACCGAGTCGGTCCTCACCAACAGCGCCAACCCCCGGGACGACGTCCTCAATTCCACCATCAGTGAGCCGGGAGCGGACGCGGCACGTGTGCCCGCCCACGCCAACCACCTCGGTTACGACTCCGATGTGTTCGATCTCGGCAGCGGCCTGCAGCAGGCCGGTGACGAGGCGACCTTCCGGATCCGGTCTCAGCAGGACGCGGCGTGGGCCGGCGTGCTCTTCGTCGCCGTCGACGCACGGCGGTGAGTACGCCGCCGCCCGCCCCGAACGCCTTCGCGAGCGAGGAATCCGCGCACATGCACCTGTCATCCACCGCACCACACCCCAGAGTCCTGCACCTCACCCAGCCGGTGGACGGCGGCGTCGCGCGCGTCGTCACGGACCTGGTCCAGGCACAGCTGTCGGACGGCTTGGACGTCACCGTGGCCTGCCCCGACAGCGCGCTCACCACGAACCTCCGGGGGCTCGGCGCGCGCGTACGGCACTGGCACGCGACGCGGTCGCCCGGTACCTCGCTCGTCCGGGAGGTACGGCACCTGGCACGGGTGATCGACGAGGTGCGTCCGGATCTGGTGCACGCACACAGCGCGAAGGCCGGGCTCGCCGGACGCCTCGCGGTGCGCGGGCGGATCCCGACGGTCTTCCAGCCGCACGCCTGGTCGTTCGAGGCGGTCGGCGGTGGCACCGCCACCCTGGCGCTCATGTGGGAACGCTGGGGGGCGCGTTGGGCCTCACGTGTGCTGTGTGTGAGTGAGGCGGAACGCGCGACCGGCATGGGCGCCAGGATCACCGGCCGGTGGACGGTCGTCCCCAACGGCATCGACCCGGAGCGCTTCCGTCCGGCCGCCGCGGACGCCGTACGGGCCGGGCTCGCCCCGCTCGCCGGCATCCACCCGGCGGCACCGCTCGCGGTGTGCGTGGGGCGGCTGTGCCGGCAGAAGGGCCAGGACGTCCTGCTGCGGGCGTGGGAAACCGTCGAACGGCAGGTGCCCGACGCCCGCCTCGTCCTGGTCGGCGACGGGCCGGACCACGACCGGCTCCGCGAAAGCGCCCCGCGCTCCGTGGTGTTCGCGGGAGCCGTCGCCGACGCCTCCCCCTGGTACCAGGCCGCCGATCTCGTCGTCCTGCCGTCCCGCTGGGAGGGCATGGCCCTGGCGCCGCTGGAGGCGATGGCCTGCGGGCGGCCGGTAGTGGTCACGGACGTCGACGGCGCCCGCGAGAGCCTGCCGCCCTCCTGCTCCACCCCGTGCCTGGTCCCGCCGGAGGACCCGGCGGCGCTGGCCGGGGCCGTCACCGCGCTGCTGGCGGACCCGCTGCTGCGCGAGTCGCTCGGCGAGCAGGGCCGCCGGCACGTGCTGTCCACCCACGACGTGCGGTACACCGCCGAGGCCGTCTCGGACGTCTATCGCGATCTGCTCGGCCCATGGACCGCCACCACCCCCAGCGCTCAGCACGGTCAGCCGCTCGACACCGGATGTGGCGCCGAGGCGAACCGGACAACACAGCGCGTCGAGCCCACCGAGTACAGGGAGTCCATCCACTCGTGACCGCCGAACGTACCGTGCCCTCCCCCGGCGTACCGCCACGGGACCACGGATCCTCACCAGTCTCGGTCATGCCGCCGCGCGGCACCGCCACCGGTTTCCGGTCGTCCGCCCCACGGCGCCCGGTCCGGTCGGCCTCCCCCGTCCCGCTGCTGGTCGCCGACGGCTTCGCCGCCCTGGCGGGCACGCTCGCGCTCAGCGAGGCCCAGCGCCATCCGCTCCTCGTCACGCTGCTGGTCGTCGCCTCGCTGCTGCTGGTGCGGCGCGACGGGCGGCCACCGGTACCCGGGCTGCTGGAGGAACTGCCCGCCGTGTGCGGTCGCATCGCGGTGGCATGGCTGGCGCTCGCGGCGCTCCTGGCGGCGTACCGCCCGGAGCACGCGCTGTCCCTCAGTACCGTGCTGACGGGCCTCGCCCTGCACGCGGTGGCCGGCTGCGCGCTGCGCGGAGCCGTACACGCGCGGCGCCGCGCCGCACTGCTGCGCCACCCGCACACGGCACTCGTCATCGGCCCGGTCACGACCGCGCAACGCGTGGCCGCCGCCGTACTGCGTCACCCGCGGTGCGGAGTACGGCCGGTGGGAATCGTCGCCGAGCAGCCGGACGGCTCCGAGACTCTGCCGGTGCTGACGACCGCCGAGGAGGTCGAGCGCGCGGTCATCCAGAACGGGGTGGGGGCGGTGCTGGCCGTGCACCCCTCCGTACGCGCCGAACAGGAGCCGCTGCTGCGGACGCTGGCCGAGTCGGGCTGCGTGGTCTGGGAGGTCGACGCCGACTCCCCGTCGTACGCGACACGGGAGCGGCTGGCCGGGTTCTCCTGCCGTCGGCTGGACGTGTCCCCGGCCCGGCGGGACAGCGCGGCCAAGCGGACGCTCGACATCCTGGTGTCGGGGACGCTGCTGCTGCTGGTCAGCCCGCTGCTGCTGACCTTCGCCGCGGCGCTGCGGATCAGCGACGGGCCGGGCGTGGTGTTCCGGCAGGAGCGCATCGGCAGGGGCGGCAAGCCGTTCACGCTGCTGAAGTTCCGTACGCACCGCCCGGTCGACGAGCACGAGTCGGCGACCCGGTGGAGCGTGGCGAACGAGAACGAGATGCGCTGGTTCTGCCGGATGCTGCGGCGCACCTCGCTCGACGAACTGCTCCAGCTGTGGAACGTGCTGCGGGGCGACATGAGCCTGGTCGGACCGCGGCCCGAACGCCCTTATTTCGTCGCTCAGTTCGGCCAGACATACCCCGGTTACACGGTCCGCCACCGCATGCGGACCGGCATCACCGGCCTCGCCCAGATCCACGGTCTGCGCGGCGACACCTCGATCGAGGACCGCTGCCGGTTCGACAACGCCTACATCGACGACTGGTCCCTGTGGCAGGACGTCTGCATCCTGCTGCGCACCGCCGCCACGGTGGTACGTCCCACGGGGAGCTGACAGACGTGAGCCTCGCACTGACACCGCTTCCCCACCGCGTCGCCGCGCTGACACCGGCCCTGCTCGTCGTGGCCGTACCCGCCCTGCTGGCGCTGCCGCTGACGCGGGACGGCGCGGGGCCCGCCGACGTGCTCTCCGGGCTGGTGGTGGTGTACTGCGTGATCCGTCTCCTGCTCGAACGGCGGCGCCCGCTGTCGCCCGCCGCTGCCGTGGTGCTGGGCCTGCCGGTCGTGGGGCTCGCGCTCGCCGCCATGGGGGCGTTCTCGTCCCAGGCCGGGCTCACCGGCCTGGGACGCTATCTGCAGACCTTCGTACTGGTTCCGGCGGCCGTGCTGCTGCTGCTGCGCGACCGGACCGGCTTCCGGATGGTGGTCTGGTCCTGCGTGGGGCTCGCTCTGTGTCAGGGGGCCCTCGGCGTCCACCAGTTCGTCACCCGGACCGGTGCCTCCTACCAGGGCGCGAACATCCGGGCGGTGGGCACCTTCGGGCCGCAGGACGTGATGGGCATGGCGACGGCGGTCTCCCTCGGCCTGGTGTGCGCGGTCGGGATCGCGCTGGGCCGGGTGTCCGTACGGCAGCGGGTGGCCGCCATCGCCTGCGCGTCGGTGCTGCTGCTGCCGCTCGCGCTCTCCTTCAGCCGGGGAGCCTGGATCGCGACCGTCCTGACGTGCGCCGTGCAACTGGTTCTGACCGGATGGCGGCGCGCGCTCAAGGCGGTCGCGGCCGCGGTCGCGGCCGGTGTGATCCTGGTGGGCGGGTTCGGCGTGGGCTCGGCGCTTCTGCAACAGCGGATCGGCAGCATCGCCCAGGTCACCGACGCCCCCGACCAGTCCGTCGTCGACCGGTACACCCTGTGGGCGTCCGCCACGGAGATCTGGCGGCAGCACCCGCTGACGGGTGTCGGGCTGAAGGGCTTCCCCGAGTACCGGGACGGGCACGCGACGCTTGCGCTGTCGTCGGGCAGCGAGACCGAAGGCGCGGGAGCGGCGTACCAGAGGCAGCCGCTGCTGTCTCCGCACAACATGTACCTGCTGGTGCTGAGCGAGCAGGGCCTGATCGGGCTGCTCGCGCTCGCCGGGAGCTGGCTGGCGCTGCTGGTGTGCGGGGTGCGGCGCGTGGTGCGCGTCCGCGACCGCGGCCCGGGACTCGACTGCGGGCTCGTTGCCTGCGGGCTGCTGGTCTGGCTGCTGACCGACTTCATGTACGGAGACATCGGCGGTCCCTCGACCGTGCTGATCGCCGTGGCCATGGGGCTCGGGGCGTGGTGGGCGCTGACCTGCGACACGCGGGTGGAGGCGCCCCGCTGCGGGGTGCCTCAGCGCGCCGAGGAGGCCCTGGCGCGATGACGGTGGTGCCTTCGCAGTCCCCCGGCTCCGAGACGGACGACGCGACGACCGTGCCCCCGGCGCGTGCCGCCGCCGAAGCCGGCGGCGGTGCCGACCAGGCCTCGGCATCGTCGTCGGTCTCCGGGAGTTTCCTGGCCAGGGCCGCGCTCGTCACGGCGTCGCTGTCCATCGCCGGTTCCCTGCTCGGCCTGGTGCGCGACCAGTCGCTGGCGCGGCTGTTCGGCGCCGGGAGCGACACGGACGCCTTCCTGGTGGCGTGGACGGTACCGGAGTTCGCCGCCACGCTGCTCATCGAGGACGGGCTGGCGATCGCGCTGATCCCGGCGTTCAGCATGGCGCTGGCACGTCGCGCCCGAGGCGCACCGGGCGACCCGGTCCGCGCCCTGGTCGGCGCCACCCTGCCCCGGCTCTGCCTCGCCCTCACCGCGGTGGCCGCGCTGATCGCCGGCACGGCTCCCTACCTGGTCCGGGCTCTCGCTCCCGGCCTGCCGGACCCCCGGCTCGCCGTCGACTGCACCCGGATCACGGCGACCTGCGTGCTGGCCTTCGGGCTCGCCGGGTACTGCAGCGCCGCCCTGCGGGCACATCGCTGTTTCCTCGCGCCCGCGGCGATCTACGTCGCCTACAACACCGGCATCATCGCCGCGATGTTCCTCCTCGGCGAAGGCTGGGGCGTTCGCTCCGCCGCGGTCGGGGTCGCGGCGGGCGGCTGTCTGATGGTTGCGGTGCAACTGCCGTCGCTGTGGCGGCGACTGGCGTCGCGTACGCCGACCCTGGCCAGGGCAGGGGCGGTGGTGGAGGAGCGGCCGATGCAACTCGCCCTGGTCGCCGCGGTACTCCTCTTCGCCCTGTGCCGCCAGTCGCAGGTCCTCGCGGAACGCTTCCTCGCCTCCGGCCTGCCCGCCGGCGCCATCTCCCACCTGAACTACGCGCAGAAGGTCGCCCAGATCCCGATGACGCTGTCGCTGATGGTGTGCACCGTCACCTTCCCGGTGGTGGCGCGGGCCCTCGCGGACGGCGACACCGCGCGGGCCCGCAGCCGGGTGGAGCGGGACCTGGCGCTCGCCTCATGGCTGGTGCTGCTGGGCATGTGCGCGGTGATCGCCTGCGCCCCCCAGATGATCGAACTGCTCTTCCAGCGGGGTGCGTTCACCGCGAGCGACACCGCCGCGACAGCGGGCGTCATGCGCGTGTACGCCCTCGGGCTGCTGGGCCAGACCCTGGTGGGCGCCCTCGTGCGGTCCTACTTCTCGGCGGGCCGGGCCAGCTGGTACCCCCTCGGCGCGATGGCGGCGGGCATCGCCGTGACGTCCTGGATCGGCGCCGCCTCCGTGCAGCCCTGGGGCGTGGCGGGGATCGCCGCCGCCAACGCCCTCGGCATCACCGGCACGGCCACCCTGCTGCTCGCCGGGCTGCGAACGGGTCGGCTGAGCAGCCCCCACAGCGTCTCGGTCCGTGTCCGGCAGGTCCTGGCAGAGCTGGGCAGGCTGGTGTCCGCCGCGGTCGTCGCCACGGCCGCGGGAATGTTCGCCGCCAGCCGGCTGCCGTCCCCGGCGGCGGGCCTCGCGGCCGGCCTCCTGACCGTGACCTTCGTCTTCGTCCCGCTCACCTGGGCCCTCGGTGCCCAGAGTTCCGCGTCCGCTCTGCGCTCCCTACGCGCCGTCACACGAAGGCTCACACATGGCCGCTTCCGTTGATTCCCTCGACACCGGCAGACCCCTGGCCCCGCGCAAGGGTCCGGCCCCCTGGGTGGCGATGTACCACTCGGTGGGCGACTGCTCGGACGACCCGTACCGCATCACGGTCACGCCCGAACGGCTCGAGAGGCAGCTGGCCTGGCTGCGCCGGCGCGGGCTGCGGGGCGTGTCCATGACCGAGCTGCTCGCCGCCCGCGCCCGGGGCGAGGGCCGGAAGCTGGTCGGGCTGACCTTCGACGACGGGTACGCCGACTTCGTCACCGACGCCCTGCCGCTGCTGCACCGCTGGGACTGCGGCGCCACCCTCTTCGTGCTGCCCGGAAGGCTCGGCGGCGACAACGCCTGGGATCCGCTCGGCCCGCGAAAGCCGCTGCTCACCGCGGACGGCATCCGGCGCGCGGCCGCCGAAGGCGTGGAGATCGGCTCGCACGGGCTGACGCACGTCGACCTCACCAAGGCGGACGACCGCACGCTCAAGGCCGAGGTCGCCGAGAGCCGCGCACAGCTCGAGGAGCTGACCGGCACCCCGGCCGGGGGCTTCTGCTACCCGTACGGCACGATCGACGCCCGCGCCGTCGAGGCCGTACGGGAAGCGGGGTACACCTACGCCTGCGCCATCGACCCCGGCCCGCTGACCGGTCCGCACGCCCTGCCGCGCGTCTACGTCGGCCAGGACGACACGGCGTGGCGCCTGCACCTCAAGCACTGGCTGCACCGGCTACGCCGGCGCCCGGTGGAGGGCCTGTGAGATGAGGGCTCTGCACATCATCACCGGCCTCGGCACCGGCGGGGCCGAGCAGCAGTTGCGCCTGCTGCTGCGTCATCTGCCCGCCGACTGCGACGTCGTGACGCTCACCAACCCCGGTGCGGTCGCCGAGGGCCTTGCGGCAGACGGCGTCCGCGTCACGCATCTCGGCATGGGCGGCAACCGTGACCTGGCCGCGCTGCCGCGTCTGGTCCGGCTGATCCGCGCCGGCGGCTACGACCTGGTGCACACCCACCTCTACCGGGCCTGCGTCTACGGCCGGTTCGCCGCACGCGTGGCCGGGGTCCGGGCGGTGATCGCCACCGAACACTCCCTGGGCGACTCACAGATGGAGGGTCGCCGGCTGACCGCAGGGGTGCGCGGGCTGTACCTCGCGAGCGAGCGGCTCGGTTCGGCGACGGTCGCCGTGTCCCCGACGGTGGCCGAGCGCCTGAAGCGCTGGGGCGTGCCCGCGTCCCGCATCGAGGTCGTCCCGAACGGCATCGATGTGGACCGCTTCCGCTTCGACCCGGAGCGGCGCGAGCGCGCCCGCCGGCACCTGGGCCTGCCGGAGGATGCCTGGGTCGTGGGCGGTGTCGGCCGGCTCACCGTGGGGAAACGGTTCGACGTCCTCGTCCGCGCGCTCGCCCTGCTTCCGGACGAGTGCCGTCTGCTGCTCGTGGGCGGCGGGCCCGAGGAGGACGCCCTGCGTCGCACGGCCCACGAGGCCGGCGTGGCCGGCCGCGTCGTCCTCACCGGCGAACGCCCCTACGTGCCCGACGGCTCACCCGGCCCGGACCTGCCGTCGCTCACCTCGGCGATGGACCTGCTCGCGTCCCCGTCCACGGAGGAGGCGTTCGGTCTGGCGGCCGTGGAGGCGCTGGCGTCCGGACTGCCCGTGCTCTACGCCTCCTGCCCGGCCATCGAGGATGTACGGCCGCCCACCGAAGGCGTCCGGCGGGTGCGCGGCGGCCCCGAGGAGTACGCCCGCGCGATCGCCGAGGTCCGCGCGGCCGGCGCCCGGGCACGCACCGCCTCGGAGGTCGCCCACCACTACAGCATCACCCACTGCGCGGCCCGTCTCACGGACGTGTACGCGGCAGCGGTCTCCAGTTCGCCGTCCCTCTCACCCATGGGAGCCACCTCCTCATGACCGACACTCCGACCCGTCAGCGCCGCTGGTCCCCGGCTCGTCTCAGGGGACTTCCCCTGTGGTCCGTGCTCGCGGCCGGGACCCTCGTCGGGGGTTTGCTGGGCGGTTCGTACGGCTTGCTCACCCCCGCCACGTACACGGCCACGAGCTACGTCATCGCCGTACCCACCGGGAAGTCCACGCCGGACGCCGCCCTTGGGTTCGCTCAGGCGTACGGCAGGGTCGCCACGCAGCTGGCGGTGCTCGGGGACGCGCAGGTGTATGCGGGTGTACCGGTGCGCACCCTGCAGCGCAGTGTGCGCACGGCGACGTCACCGGACGCGCCGATGGTCGCCGTCTCGGCCACCTCCTCGCGCCCCGGCCTCGCCGTCGACATGGCCAACGCGGTCACCCGATCGCTGACCCGCCACGCGGACGACAGCAGTGACAACACCAACGTGCGGCTCGTGCCGTTCTCGCGGGCGGTGGAGCCGAACGAGCCCACGTCCGCGTCGCCGGCGGTGACCGGTCTGGTGGGGGCGAGCGCGGGAGGTCTGCTGGGCGGCCTGGCCCTGCTGGCGCGGCCCAGGAGGAACGGCCAGGACGACGAGCCCGCCCCGGCCCCCTCGGTGCCCGGCCCGGCCGCCGCCGCCGATGTGCGCGGACAACGGTGACGACGGCGGGCCCGGCCGGACACGGCACCGGGGAGCAGGGTTCCGCCGGGCTGGCGAATCACCACCAGTCAAAGCGGAGGCAGAGCTTCCCGCCCAGCCACTCCTCCACCCAGCTGCCCAGGTCCAGCGGCGTGCAGTCCGCCGGGGGCGGCGTTGTGCCGGGCGGGGTCGGCTTCGGCGTAGGTGTGGGCATGAGGGGCGGGGTCGCCTGGTCGCTGCGGCCGAACAGGGCGGACCGGTAGAGGTGGGACGACTTCGGGTTGGCTGCGCACTGCCACACACCGTGCGGGCAGTAGTCGGTCAGCGTGTTGTAGAGCGGCCTGTGTTCCTCCATCCAGGCGAGCATGCTCCTCATGTACTCGGCGTTGTCACCGTTGCGGAAGAGGCCCCATTCCGGATAGGAAATGGGTTTGCCGTGAGCCTTCGCGAAATCCACGTGGTGCTGCAGCCCGTAGGGCTCTTTCACCTGTTCCTCGAACGACATTCCGGCCGGCTGGTCGTAGGAATCCATGCCGATGACGTCGACCGTGTCGTCCCCCGGATAGCATTTCGTCCAGGGCACGGCGTCCTGGCCACGGCTCGGCGTGAAATCGAACTGAAATTTCTGGCCCGGCACGGAACGCATGGTGGTGACGATCCTGTTCCAGTACTTCTTCCAGGCCTCCGGGTCCGGCCCACAGCGATGGGTGTACGTGGTGCCGTTCATTTCCCAGCCGAGCACGATGACCGTGTCCGGCACCTTCAACTCCACCAGCCGTTCGGCGAGGACCCGGAAGTGGTGATCGAATTCCCCGGCCGCGCCCTGCCGCAGCAGCTGCCTGACCTCCCGGTCGGAGACACCCTCCTCGTTGCGCTCCTGCATGGGGACGTTGAGGACCAGCATCCGGTCGGCCTTCTTGTTGCGCCAGTGCGCCCACACGTCCAGGAAGCCGGGGGCGCCCTCGATGTCGCGCCAGCGGTGTCCCGGCAGATAGGTGTGGCCGACGCGGAGCTCCGTACCGCCCAGCCAGTGGCTGAACAGCGGCATCCGGGCCACGCCACGGGCGTCGGACTTGAGGAAGACACCGAAGGCCGGGATCTCCTCACCCACCGACGGGGTGGTGACCGGGGCCGGCGCCGGAGGCTGGGTGACGGCCACGGGTGCGGCGGCCGAGGGCGTGGCCCCGGGGGCCGCCGGGGTCGGCGCCGGAGCCCGGGGTTCGGCGGCTTGCGCCGCCCCCACCCCCGTCACGGTGCCGGACACCAGGGCGGCCGACGCGGCGACCGCTGCCGCGCCCCAGGCCAGCCGGCGGACCCCCGCCCGCTTGTGCTGTGGGTCCATGCCTGCTCCTTTCTTCGCTCTCGTCCGGACCACTGCCGCGATTTTCATTATTGACGGGCAGTCATATGAAGTCAGTCACAGAAAAGCCAGGAGCGCTACCGTCGTTGCGGCTTTCGAGTGCTGGGCTCGCCCGTGCGGGTGAGCCGATCGAAAGGAAAGAGAGAATTCGTGTCGCTGCTTGACATCCGCGTCCCCGCTGTTGTGCTGCGGATCGACCGGAATCCTTTTCACCACGGAACGCTGGGGGCCGTGCGTTCGCTCGGCAGGGCGGGAGTGGAGGTACACGTCGTCGCGGATACCGCGGAAAGCCCCGTCGGCGCATCGCGTTACGTACGTCAAATGCATCCCCCGCCGCTCCCGGAAGCGTCCCCGGAAGACATTCTTGCCGTGCTGCGCCGCGTGGCCGACCGGATCGCGCGGCCCGCCGTCCTGGTCCCGATGGACGACGCGAGCGCGATCGCCGTGGGCCGGATGCGGGACGAGCTCACGCCCTCCTACCTTCTGCCCGCTATGCCGAGCACCCTGGCCGAGCGCGTCGCCGACAAGGCGGAACTGGCCGCCGTGTGCGCGTCCGCCGACGTCCCGCACCCCGAGACGCTGATCCCGGACAGTCCGGCTGAGGTCGCGGTCGCCATGCGGCGGCTCGGGCTGCCGGTGGTGGCGAAGTGGAGCCGTCCCTGGCTGCTGCCGGCCGGCAGCGGGCTGCGCAGCACGGTGCTGGTGCGGTCCGTACGGCAGGCCCGGGAGCTGTTCCTGCGCACCGGGGAAGCGGGCAGCCGGCTGCTGCTCCAGGCGTACCTGTCACCGGGGCCGGACCGGGACTGGTTCTTCCACGGCTACGCCGACCACTCGGGCAGCGTGCGCGCGGGCGGGCCGGGCCGTAAGCAGCTGGCCTGGCCGCGGGTGGCGGGGCTGACCGCGGTGGGCTGTTGGACGCCCAACGCCCAGGTGCAGGCGCTGGCCGAGCGTCTCACCGGCGAGCTGGGCTACCGGGGCATCTTCGACCTCGACTTCCGCCGCTGCGGCGCGACGGGCCGCTACCACCTGCTCGACTTCAACCCGCGCGCCGGCGCCCAGTTCCGGCTCTTCGCGGACAGCGCGGGCCTGGACGTCGTACGGGCCCTGCACCTGGATCTGACGGGCCGTTCACTGCCGGCCGGGATCCCGATGGCCGGGCGGACGTTCGTGGTGGAGAACTACGCGCCGCTGGCGGCGCTGCGTGCGGCGCCGGGTGGGCGCGAGCTGGCCTGGTGCGCCGCGGACGACCGCTCCCCCACGCGGGTCATGTGGGCCCAGTGGTGCCGGCACGCGTCCCGCCGGCTGCGTGAACGGCTGGGCGCGACGGTGGCGCCGACGCCCCGGCTGATCCCCCGGGCAGCCTCGCCCTCCCTGACCGACAACGAGAAAGCGAGCAGTTGATGGTGTACGACCTTCTTGTGGTGGGCGCAGGCCCTTACGGTCTGTCGATCGCGTCCCACGCCGCGGCCGCCGGGCTGAACCTGCGCGTGTTCGGCCGGCCCATGGCGTCCTGGCGGGACAACATGCCCCGCGGCATGTTCCTGAAGTCGGAACCGTGGGCGTCCAACCTCTCCGACCCGGCCGGGCAGTGGCGACTGGACGTCTACTGTGCGGAGCACGACCTGACGGCACGTCATGCGAAGCCGATTCCGGTCGAGGCGTTCGCGGAGTACGGCCTGTGGTTCGCGCGCAACGCCGTGCCGGGGGTGGACGAGCGCACGGTGATCCGGGTGGCGGCCGGGCCGGGCGGTTTCACGGCGGTCACCGAGGACGGGGAGGAGGTACAGGCGCGGACGGTGGCCCTGGCGGTCGGTGTGATGCCGTTCGTCGAGGTACCGCAGGCACTGCGGGGACTGCACCCCGCGCTGGTGACGCACAGCAGCCACCACAGCGACCTCGACCGCTTCCGCGACAAGGACGTCACGGTGATCGGTGGCGGGCAGGCGGCCCTGGAGACGGCGGCGCTGCTCGCCGAACAGGGCACGCGTGTCCGTGTGCTGGCGCGGGCTGAACAGCTGCGGTGGAACGATGTGCCGCCGCCCTGGGAGCGCCCCTGGTACCAGTCGGCCCGCTCTCCTCACAGCGGCCTCGGCCCCGGCTGGCGGAACTGGTTCTACTCGGAGCGCCCGAACCTCTTCCGGCGGCTGCCGGAGCCGACCCGGGCGCGCATCGCGACCACGGCGCTGGGGCCGGCGGGTGCGTGGTGGGTGCGGGACCGGGTGGAGGGCGTGGTGGAGCTGCTGCCGGGCCATGAGGTCACTGCGGCGTGCGCGGTGCCGGGCGGGGTACGGCTGGACACGGCGAGCCGCGCGGGTGCCCTGCGCAGCCTGGAGACCGAACACGTCATCGCCGCCACAGGGTTCCGGGCGCGTTGCGACCGGCTCGGACTGCTCTCCCCTGAGTTGCGCGGAACGCTGGCGGCACTGCCGGACGGCTCCCCGGAGGTCGGGCGCAGCTTCGAGTCCTCCTACCCCGGCCTGTTCCTCGCGGGCCTGGTGACGGCCTCGGGCTTCGGCCCGGCCATGCGCTTCGTGCAGGGCGCGTCCTTCACGGCGTCGACACTCGTCCGGGGAGTACGCCGCCGGCTCGGGGCGTTGCCGGTGGGCGGGATCGTCCCCGCTCCGGTGGACAGCAGCCGGAGCGAGTCGCCGTCGCCGGTACACGGCTGACGGGGAACCGCGCGGTGGCCCACGGGCCGCTGACGGCCACAGCGTCGTCGGCGGCCCGTCCTTGCTGCCGAACGGCGTCGAGCAGGCACGTGTGCCGGGACGGCCGACACCCCCCGGACCTCGGTCGACGGGGGGTGCGGTGGTGCTGTCCCAGCTAGCGGGACAAGGTGGTGCGGCCGCGGCGGTACATCATCACTCCGCCCGCGATCAGGACGGCACTGGCGGCCGACGCCGCCGCCAGTGCCTCGCTGCCGGTCTCGGCCAGCTGGGGCAGCGTGCCGTCCTCCTTCTCGGCTTCTACGGTGATGGACGAGTCCTCGCCGTCCCGAGGCGTGGAACGCGGCGCCTTGCTGTCGTGCGGGACGGAACCGTCCTTGGCCGGGGGCGTCCGCTCCTCGTCCGTCGACGGGGTGTCGTCGTCGCCGTAGCCGCCGTCGTACGAGTCGTTCTCGCAGCTGTTGTCGAGCGCGTCGTTGAACAGCGCGCCCCCGTCGACGCTGTTGCCGCAAGCGTTCACGGGCACGTCGAGCGGCACCTGCACGTTGTTCCCGGACAGCACACCGGGGGAACCCTTCACGACCGCTGACGCGTCCGCGCCCGCGTCGTGGTCCTTCGACTTGTGCGAGGTGTTGATGCAGGAGTTGCCGAACGCCGTGTTGAGCGCCGCGAGCACGTTGACGGTGTTGCCGCACAGGTTGACCGGCACGTCGACCGGCACCTGCACGCTGTTCCCGGACAGCACACCAGGGGAATCCTTCGCCACTCCCGACGCGTCGGAGTCAGCGAGGGCGGGGCTGCCGTACAGGGACAGAATCCCCGTGGCGGCGGCCGCCGCGAACGCTCCCTTACTCAGGGTCTGTCGCATTGCAGTTGTCCTCCTGCTTGAAAGAATTGGGGCAGTCGGCCTCGGAGCGGAGAGCCACATCCATGGCCGGCGGTGTGGCGGCATGTACAGGTCGCAGCGCTGAACAGGAATCAGGCGTGCCGAATGCCGGCTCGCGGCACAGGGGCCGTCACCGGCACATCAATGGCAGAAGCGGCGGCCGCCGCAGCGATCATTGCCTCCTTGAGCACTGCGCGTTCCTTTCTCGTGGCGCCGCATGCTCTACTGCCACATCAACCGGGTGCAGGAGAATTGGTTCCGCAGGTTCACCCGGTTGGCCCGCGTCCCCTCCCGAAGGGCCGGGCCGGTGTTCAATCCCGCTGCCGGTCCGCCCGTTCGATGGCCTGGGCGAGTTCGCGCACTGCCCTGTCCTCCGTGGTGTCGGACAACGCGCGGGCGTGATCGGCGAGTCCGGACAAGCCGGCCGGGGCTCCTGGGAGGCGGTCAAAGCGGTCGTCTCGCGACCGGAGGGCGTCGGCGAAGTAGGCCGCCACCGCGGTGACCTGGAAACGGCTGGGGGCGGCGCGCAGGGAGTCGTGGAGGGCGTCGGCCTCCAGGTCGCCGGTCTCCTCGTGCGGGTCGCGGGTGCCGGGGTCGAGCCAGCGGACGGTGGCGGTGGCGAGATGGCCCTCGGCGCCGGGCTCGGTGCGCACCGCGTACAGGGCGGTGACGGTGTGGCCGGGGCCGACCTCGCCGCCGTCGACGCGGTCGTCACGGAAGTCCTCGTCGGCGACGCGGCGGTTGTCGTACCCGACGAGGTGGAACTCCTCGACCGTCTCGGGGTCGAAGGCGACCTGGGCCTTGGCGTCGCGGGCGGTGAGGTCGACGTTGCGCGGGAGTTGCTCGGAGAAGACCTTGCGGGCCTCGTCGGAGTCGGACACGTAGACGGTGTGGCCGTCGCCCTTGTCGGCGAGGTTCTCCATGAGGGCGTCGCCGTAGTCGCTGCCGACTCCGACGCCGAAGAGGGTGATGCCGTGCTCGCGGCGTTCGCCGGCGATGCGCTCCAGGATGGTGTCCGCGTCGGTGTCGCCGGTGTTGGCGAGGGCGTCGGAGACGAGGACGACCCGGTTGGTCGCGCCCTCGCGCAGGCCTTCCACGGCCGTCTCGTAGCCGGTCTCGACGCCCGCGCCGAGGTTGGTGGAGTCCTGGGTGTCCAGGTCGGAGATGGCGTCCTGGACCTCGTCGCGGTTGCCGTCGAGGCGGGTCATGGGCAGGACGGTCTCGGCCTCGTCGCTGAAGGTGACGAGCGCGACCGAGTCGTCGTCGCGCAGCCGGTCCGTCATCACGGCGAGGGACTCCTGGGCGAGGTCCAGGCGGCCCGGTTCGGCCATGGAGCCCGAGACGTCGATGACGAAGGTGAGGGCGGCGGGCGGGCGTTCGCCGGCGCGTTCCGTGGTGCGGGTGGCGAGCCCGACGCGGACCAGGGACCAGTCCTCGTCGTCGGTGCGGGCGCCGTCGACGGTGACCGAGAAGCCGTCGCCGTCGGGGCGTTCGTAGTCCTGGCGGAAGCTGTTGACGAACTCCTCGGGGCGGACCGTCGACGGGTCGGGCAGCCGGCCGTCGGCCAGGGCGCGGCGGGCGTAGTCGTAGGAGGCGGTGTCGACGTCGAGGGCGAAGGTGGAGAGGTGGTCGGGGTCTTCCCGGCGGTCGTACCGTTCGTCGGCGTCCTGGCCCTGGGCGGGTGCGGGCCGGCCCCCGCCGGGGTCGTGGCGGTCGGCGGCCTTGCTGTCCGCGCCGGTGTCGGCGCTCCCGCCGCACGCGGTGAGCAGCAGGCCGCTCGCGGCCGTGAGGGCGAGCAGCGCTGTTCGTGTCCGGAACCGCTTCATGGTCCGTACCCCCTGCATCCGTTGGCGTCGGCTTCTTGCGACTGTGACGGCGCAGGGGGCCCGAACGTGCGGTACGGGGCGTTGCGGAAGCGTCTCGAAGCGGCTACGGGGGCGGGCTTTCGAGACCGGTGGGTGATCCTCCGTTGACCCGTCCGTTGGCTTGTCCGTCGGACTAGGAGACGACGTCCTTGCGGGCGAAACCGCGGAAGGCCAGGGCGAACAGCACGAGCGCGTACGTTACGGAGATCGACGTGCCCTGGATCATGTCCGACCACTCCAGCTGAGGCCGGACGGCGTCGAGCCAGGCGTACTGCCAGTGCGCGGGCAGGAAGTGGCGCCAGTCGCCGAGGGCCGTCACCTCGTCCAGGACGCTGCCGATGATGGTGAGGAACACCGCGCCGCCGACCGCGCCGAGCGGGGCGTCCGTCCGGGTCGAGAGCCAGAACGCGAGCGCGGCGGTGACCAGTTGGGACACCATGATGTACACGACCACGATGAGCAGGCGCTGGGCGGCCGTGCCGGTGGGCAGGGTGCCGCCGGTGGGCAGCTGGAGCGGGCCCCAGCCGTAGGCGGCCGTGCCCACGACGAGGGCGACGATCGGGAGCAGGACCATCGCGGCCAGGCTCAGGCTGAGTCCGACGGCGAGCTTGGACCACAGCAGCCGGGCGCGGGGCACGGGGGCCGCGAGCAGGTAGCGCAGGGAGGACCAGCTGGCCTCCGAGGCGACGGTGTCGCCGCAGAACAGGGCGACGGGGATGACTAGCAGGAAGCCGGCGGCCGAGAAGAGGTTGACCGCGGCGAAGTTCGCCCCGGATGCCGTCGCCGTGTCCATCAGGTTGACGCGGTTGTTGTTGCCGCCCGGGTCGCCGCCGACCTGGAAGGCGATGAGCAGGATGATCGGCAGGGCGAACAGGACGCCGCCCATGACCATCGTGCGGCGCCGCTTCAGCTGCCGGACCAGCTCGACGCGGAAGGGCAGGGTGCGGCCCGCGCGGTAGCCGTCGGCGACCTCGACGGGCGGCTCGGCGAGCGTGCTCATGCTTCGGCTCCGATCAGGGTGAGGAAGGCGTCCTCCAGGCGGCGGTGGGGTCCGACCGAGGCCACCGCCACGTCCAGCCGTACGAGGTCGGCGACCAGGCGCTGCGGGGTGCCGTCGGCGTCGAGCTGGACGAGGAGGCCCTCGTCGGTGCGCACGGCCGAGACGACGCCCGGCAGGGCGGTGACCTTCTCCACGACGGGCTCGTCCACGGGCGTGGCCGTGCCCACCAGGAGCGTGTCGCCCGAGCCGACGATGTCCTCGACCGGGCCCGCCTTGACGAGCCGGCCGTGGTCCATCACCACGAGGTGGGTGCAGGTCTGCTCGACCTCCGCGAGGAGGTGGCTGGAGACGATGACCGTGCGGCCGGCGGCGGCGTAGCGGATCATCACCTCGCGCATCTCGCGGATCTGGGGCGGGTCGAGGCCGTTGGTCGGTTCGTCGAGGATGAGCAGGTCCGGCAGGCCGAGCATGGCCTGGGCGATGGCGAGGCGCTGGCGCATGCCCTGGGAGTAGGTGCGCACCGCGCGGGCGAGCGCGTCGCCCAGTCCCGCGATCTCCAGGGCCTCCTCCAGGTGCGCGTCCTCGGCCGGGCGGCCGGTGGCGCGCCAGTACAGCTCCAGGTTCTCGCGGCCGGACAGGTGCGGCAGGAAGCCCGCGCCCTCGACGAAGGCGCCGACCCGGGAGAGGACCGGGGCGCCGGGGCCGATGGCGTGGCCGAAGACGCGGATCTCGCCGTCGTCGGGCTTGATCAGGCCCATCAGCATGCGCAGGGTGGTCGTCTTGCCCGCCCCGTTGGGGCCGAGGAGGCCCAGGACCTGGCCCTTGTCCACGCGGAAGGAGAGGTCCTTGACGGCGTACCGGTCCGACGCCTTCGCGTAGCGCTTGGTCAGATCGGTGATCTGGAGGGGTACCCCGGCGAGTTCGGGGTCCGGCGGGGCGGGGGCGGCCGTGCGGCGGCGTCCGGTGATGATCAGTGCCAGGGCGATGCCGGCGCCCGCGAGCGGCAGCCACCACACCCACGCGGGCAGCCCTGCCCGGGTGGCGCGCTGGCCCAGGGCGGAGGGGACCGACAGGTCGCCCTTGAGGGAGGCGGTGTACGTCGCCGGGGCCGTCGGGGAGGCGTAGCCGAGGTCCGTCGAGGCGAGGACCAGACGCAGCCGGTGGCCGTCGTCGATCTCGTGGTCGATCGCCGGGAGCGTGATGCGGACGTCCTTGCCGACCTTGGCGCCCTCGACCCTGATGGGCGTGACGAGCTGTGAGGGCAGGACCGGCTGGGTGCCGCCGGGGCCGACGTCGTAGAGCTTGGCGAAGAGCACGGCGTCGTCGCTGGTGGACTTCACATGGACGGTGGCGGTGGGCGAACCGGTGATCTGCAGGTCCTCGCGCTGCGGCGCCGACTCGAACGCGGCGAACTGGCCGGGGAAGTCCAGCGAGATGCCGATGCCGAGCGTGGAGAGCTGGCTGAGGCCGCCGGCGCCGCCGAGGCCGGGCAGGGCGGAGACACCGGGCGGGCTGGCGCCGGGCGGGTTGTCGAAGGTCTGCTCGCGGCCGGCCAGGGCGATGGAGCGCTGCTCGCTCTCCAGGCCGGGGTAGCGGTCCGAGGTCACTCCGGTCAGGCGGGGTTCGCCGTCGCCGGAGCCCATGCCGAGGGTGCGGGTCACGCGGAAGGCGGGGCCGGTGTCGGCGCCCTTGTCGTCCTTCAGGTAGCGGTCGAACCAGGACGTCACACGGCCCTGGACGCGGCCGGCCTCCATGTCGCCGCCGTCGTGGCCGCCGGCGATCCAGTCGACGTCGACGGGGGCGCCGTTGGCCCGGATCGCCTTCGCGGCCTGGTCGGCCTGGCCGAGCGGGAAGAGGGAGTCGGACTGGCCCTGCATCAGCAGCGTCGGCACCTTGATGTTCTTGCCGACGGCGGACGGCGAACGCTCCTCCAACAGCTTGCGCGCCTGGGCGTCCGGTGTGCCCGACTCGGCGACCCGCTCGTACATCCGGCACAGCGCGGGCTCGAACTTCTCGCAGCCGCCGCCGGAGTTGACGAAGATGCCGGCCCAGAGCTTTTTGAACACGCCGTTCGGGAACAGGGCGTCGGCGAGGTTCCAGTAGGTGATCGACGGTGCGATGGCGTCGACACGGGGGTCGTGGCCCGCCGTGAGCAGCGCGATCGCGCCGCCGTAGGAGCCGCCGGCCATGCCGACGCGGGGGTCGCCCTTCTTGTCGAGCTCGACCTGGGGCTGCTTCGCCAGCCAGTCGATGAGCTTGGAGACGTCGGCGACCTCGCCCTCGGGGTCGTTCAGGCCGATCTTCCCGTTCGACTTGCCGAAGCCGCGGGCCGACCAGGTCAGGACCGCGTAGCCGTCCCGGGCAAGGTTCTCGGCCTGCTGCCGTACGTCGTTCTTGCTGCCGCCGAAGCCGTGCCCGAGCAGGACGGCGGGGCGGCGGCGGTCTCCTCCCGAGGTGAAGTACGAGGTGTCGATACGCACCCCGTTCCCCATGTCCTGGACCCGGTCGGAGCGGCGGACCGGGGGCGTCTCGTCGTCGGCGACGGCCGTCCACGTTCCCGCGCCCGCGAGGACGACGACGGCGGCCCCGGCGGCGAGCAGCCTCCGGGGCCCCCGAAGCAGCCCGTTCAGTCCGGGCAGTCGAAGATCCATGCGTCAACGGTACGGGGTGAACCTGTCGAACAGGTGTCGACCGGAGACCGAAGTGCGGGGCCTTCCAGGGGTGTACACGGAGTTTGCGGCGTACTGCGGGTGGTGTACGGCATCGAGCTCGGCGGAGCGGGTGCGTTGCCGGGTGCGGGTGTGTGGGGCTTGTTCGCGCCCACGCGGCGGAGCCGCATATCGATACAGCCCCGCGCCCTGCGAAAAGAAGGCCTCTACGCCTCCGGGATCGAGACCAGCCAGCGTGTCTCCCTGCGGGGTCGCAGATACAGCGCCCAGTACAGGGTGGCCGCTGCCGTGATGCCGCCGGTCCAGAGCAGGTACGCCGGGTCCTGCTGGATCAGGATGTAGAGCAGGACCACGATCAGGAGGAGCGGGGCCGCCGGCCACAGGGGCATGCGCCAGGCCGGGGTGTGCCGGTGGGTTCCCCGGCGGGACAGCAGCGCGGCGATCGCGACCAGGAGGTACATGCCCGTCACCGAGACGCCGGTGACGCCGTAGAGGGTGTCCAGGTTCACGAAGCACAGGGCCGCGCCGGGGACGCCCACGGCGAGGGTGGAGACCCAGGGGGAGCCGAAGCGGCCGAGGCGGGAGAAGAGGGCGTTGACCGGCTCCGGCCACGCCTTGTCGCGGGCCGAGGCGAACAGGACGCGGGAGTTCTGGATGACCATGACGATCCCGGCGTTGA
Source organism: Streptomyces hawaiiensis (assembly GCF_004803895.1). NCBI lineage: Bacteria > Bacillati > Actinomycetota > Actinomycetes > Kitasatosporales > Streptomycetaceae > Streptomyces > Streptomyces hawaiiensis. The sequence continues at coordinate 3,215,303 of NZ_CP021978.1, forward strand.
TGATCGCGAGGGCCACGCAGAGGCTGACGAACGTACCCACGGCCGAGTTGGACCAGGCGGTGACCATGGTGCTGAGGTCCCCGCCGGTCAGGGCGGCGAGGTCCGGGGCGCCCAGGGTGATGGCGGCGACCGGGACCAGGATGATCACGGTGGAGATGGCGAGTGTGGCGAGGACCGTACGGGCCACCGAGCGGCGCGGGTTCTCCAGTTCCTCGGAGAGGTAGACCGCGGTGGAGAAGCCCTGGGTGACGAACAGGGCGATCGCGAGGCCGGAGACCACCAGGAGGGCCGTGACGGTGTCCGGGGCGCCGTTCGGGCCCGCCACCCGCATCGAGACCAGGCTGTCCGGGCCGCGTTCCGCGTGGCTGAAGCCCAGCACCGCCACCACGGCCGCCGCGATGACCTCCAAGACCAGGAAGACCCCGGTGATCCAGGCGTTGGCACGCAGGTCGAGCAGGCCGGCGAGGGTCGCGAGGAGCATCACCGAGGCGCCGGTCCAGGACGGGTCGAGGTGGACGAGGGGGGCGAGGTAGTCGGCCGTGCCCATCGCGATGACCGGCGGGACGATCATCACGACCAGCAGGGACAGGACGAACACCAGCCAGCCCGCGAGCCGCCCGGCCATCGTCGAGACCATGGCGTACTCGCCGCCGGCGCTGGGGATGAGGGTGCCCAGCTCGGAGTAGCAGAACGCCACCGCGACGCAGAGCAGCGAGCCGATGGCGATGGTGAGGGCGGTGGCGGTTCCCAGCGAGCCGAACAGGTCGGGGACAACCACGAACAGGGTGGAGGCGGGGGTCACGCAGGAGAGGGTGAGGAGGGTGCCACCGACGACTCCGATGGAGCGCTTGAGCTTCCCGGGGTGACGGTCCGGCGCCTGCGCGGCGGCGGTCTCGACAGGGCGGAGCGTGTCGGTCATGCGGCGGTTCCCATCGGCTCGGCGGTGAACTGCGCAGCATCACATCCCGACGAAAGCAGCACGTCAATGGCTGTTTACCTACGAAATCCGCAGCAGAACCAGGCTTTCACTGCCGTTTTGGGAAGCGGAGGCCAACGGGAACGGGGCGGGGGCTCCCTGCGGTTACCGCAGGGAGCCCCCGGAAAAAACTTTCGGTCGTCGCCTCAGTGGTTGCGCGGGAAGCCCAGGTCCACGCCCGCGGGGGCGTCGGCCGGGTCCGGCCAGCGGGTGGTGACGACCTTGCCGCGGGTGTAGAAGTGCGTGCCGTCGTTGCCGTAGATGTGGTGGTCGCCGAAGAGCGAGTCCTTCCAGCCGCCGAAGGAGTGGTAGCCCACGGGGACCGGGATCGGCACGTTCACGCCGACCATGCCGGCCTCGACCTCCAGCTGGAAGCGGCGGGCCGCGCCGCCGTCCCGGGTGAAGATCGCGGTGCCGTTGCCGAACGGGGAGGCGTTGATCAGCTCCAGGGCCTCCTCGTAGGTCTCGGTGCGCAGCACGGTCAGCACCGGGCCGAAGATCTCGTCCTGGTAGGCCTTGGCGGACGTGGGCACCTTGTCGAGCAGCGAGATGCCGATCCAGTGGCCGTCCTCGAAGCCGTCGACGGTGTGACCGGTGCCGTCCAGGACGACATCGCAGCCCTCGGCCGCCGCGCCCTCCACGTAGGAGGCCACCTTGTCGCGGTGGACCTTGGTGATGAGCGGGCCCATCTCGGACGTGGGGTCGTCACCGGGGCCGATCTTGATCTTCTCGGCGCGCTCGCGGATCTTCTCCACCAGCTCGTCGCCGATCGAGCCGACGGCGACCACCGCGGAGATGGCCATGCAGCGCTCACCGGCGGAGCCGTAGGCGGCCGAGACGGCGGCGTCGGCGGCCGCGTCGAGGTCGGCGTCGGGCAGGACCAGCATGTGGTTCTTGGCGCCGCCGAGGGCCTGGACGCGCTTGCCGTTGGCGGAGGCGGTGGTGTGGATGTAGCGGGCGATCGGGGTCGAGCCGACGAAGGAGACGGCCTTGACGTCCGGGTGCTCCAGGAGGCGGTCGACGGCCACCTTGTCGCCGTGGACGACGTTGAAGACGCCGTCCGGCAGGCCCGCCTCCGACAGCAGCTCGGCGATCTTGAGGGAGGCCGACGGGTCCTTCTCGGACGGCTTGAGGACGAAGGTGTTGCCGCACGCGATGGCGATGGGGAACATCCACATCGGCACCATCGCCGGGAAGTTGAACGGGGTGATGCCCGCGACGACGCCCAGCGGCTGGCGGATCGAGGCGACGTCGACGCGGCTGGCGACCTGCGTGGACAGCTCGCCCTTCAGCTGGACGTTGATGCCGCAGGCCAGGTCGACGATCTCCAGGCCGCGGGCCACCTCGCCGAGGGCGTCGCTGTGTACCTTGCCGTGCTCGGCGGTGATCAGTTCGGCGATCGCGTCCCGGTTGGCGTCCAGCAGCGCGCGGAACTTGAACAGGATCGAGGTGCGCTGGGCCAGCGAGGACTGGCCCCACGTCAGGTAGGCGTCCTTGGCGGCGGCGACCGCCGCGTCCACCTCGTCGGCCGAGGCGAACGCGACCTTCGTCGTCACCTCGCCGGTCGCCGGGTTGGTCACCGGCCCGTGCGTGCCCGAGGCGCCTTCGACGGTCTTGCCGCCGATCCAGTGGTTGACGATCTTCGTCATGGCCGGGAACTCCTTCACAGATGGCGGCGTCGGGTGGAGACGTGCCGTTCGTACAGCTCACGTGCCTTGACCGCGGACGGCCGTGTCGCGGTCTCGGCCACGGGTACATCCCACCAGGCCTGGGCGGGAGGCGCGCCCGACACTGTGTCTGCCGTTTGGGTCTCCACGTAGACACATGTGGGCGTGTCGGCGGCCCGGGCCTCGGCGAGGGCCTCCCGCAGGTCCCGTACGGTCTTCGCGCGCAGCACGCGCATGCCGAGGCTGGCCGCGTTGGCGGCGAGGTCGACGGGCAGCGGCGGCCCCGTGTACGAGCCGTCCTGGGACGGGTAGCGGTAGGCGGTGCCGAACCGCTCGCCCCCCACCGACTCCGACAGGCCGCCGATGGACGCGTAGCCGTGGTTCTGGATGAGCAGGACCTTGATCGCGATGCCTTCCTGCACGGCCGTGACGATCTCCGTGGGCATCATCAGATACGTGCCGTCACCGACCAGCGCCCACACGGGCCGGTCCGGGGCGGCCATCTTGACGCCGATGGCGGCGGGGATCTCGTAGCCCATGCAGGAGTAGCCGTACTCCAGGTGGTACTGGTCGGGCGATCGGGTCCGCCACAGTTTGTGCAGGTCGCCGGGGAGGGAGCCGGCGGCGTTGATCAGGATGTCCGACTCGTCGGCGAGTTCGTCCAGGGCGCCGAGGACCTGGGGCTGGGTCGGGCGGGTGTCCGGTTCGTCCACCTCGTAGCAGGCGTCGACGCGCTGCTCCCAGCGCTCCTTGTCCTCGGTGTACTCGGTGGCGTAGGTGCCGGCGACCCGGTACGCGTGCGGGCGCAGGGCGTTGGTGAGCTCCCGCAGGCCGCTGCGGGCGTCCGCGATCAGGGGCCGGCCGGCGAGCTTGTGGCCGTCGAAGGGGGCGATGTTGAGGTTCAGGAACCGGACGTCCGGGTTCGAGAAGAGGGTGCCGGAGGCGGTGGTGAAGTCGGTGTAGCGGGTGCCGGTGCCGATCACCAGGTCGGCGGTGCGGGCGAGTTCGTTCGCGGTGGCGGTGCCCGTGTGGCCGACGCCGCCGACGTCCTGGGGGTGGTCGTGGCGCAGGGAGCCCTTGCCGGCCTGGGTGGAGGCGACCGGGATGCCGGTGGTCTCGGCGAACTCGGCGAGGGCCTCCTCGGCGCGGCTGTGGTGGACGCCGCCGCCCGCGATGACCAGGGGCCTCTTCGCCGCCCGGATCGCCTGCACGGCCTCGGTCAGTTCCGTCGGGTCGGCGCCGGGACGCCGTACGGTCCAGACGCGCTCGGCGAAGAACTCCTCGGGCCAGTCGTACGCCTCGGCCTGCACGTCCTGGGGCAGGGCGAGGGTGACGGCGCCGGTCTCGACGGGGTCGGTGAGCACGCGCATCGCGGCGAGCGCCGACGGGATCAGGGCTTCCGGGCGCGTGATCCGGTCGAAGTACTTCGAGACCGGCCGCAGACAGTCGTTGACCGACACGTCGCCCGCGTAGGGCACTTCGAGCTGTTGCAGGACCGGGTCGGCGGGGCGGGTGGCGAAGATGTCGCCGGGCAGGAGCAGCACCGGCAGGTGGTTGATGGTCGCGAGGGCGGCGCCGGTGACGAGGTTGGTGGCGCCCGGGCCGATGGAGGTCGTCACCGCGTGCGTGGACAGGCGGCCCGACTGGCGGGCGTAGCCCACCGCCGCGTGCACCATGGCCTGCTCGTTGCGGCCCTGGTGGTACGGCATCTCCGCGGCGTGCTCCAGGAGCGCCTGGCCGAGGCCGGCGACGTTGCCATGGCCGAAGATGCCCCAGGTGGCGCCGATGAGCCGCTGCCGGACGCCGTCGCGTTCGGTGTACTGGGCGGACAGGAAGCGCACGAGCGCCTGTGCGACCGTCAGCCTCGTCGTCGGGGTCATCGGCATCCCTCCCTAGGGGTGATCACGGGTACGCAACGGCCGCGACGAGCGTTCATGTCGGAGACCTCCGGCGCGGGGCCGTAGCGGGCGGGGAGTTGTCGCTCGCACTTCGCTCCTGCCAAAGCAAAGCGGCTTCCCGCGCCGGAGGCGATCTGGGGCCGGGCGTCACGGGGCGGGTACGCGACGTCGGTGACCGACTTCGCGTACACGCCCTCCCTGCCCGGGAGGGGGGACTTCTCGTTTTCGACGCGTGGCGTGCACGCACCGCGGAGGGGCGGCACGAGCCACTCGCCGGTATGGGTGGTGTCCTCGGGGACGCACAGCTCGCTGGTCATGCCACGGCCCTCACAGCAGTCCGACGGCGGTGTCCACGGCGGCGGCCACGTCGCCGTCCGCCGGGTACAGCAGCGAACGGCCGACCACCAGCCCGCACACGGTGGGCAGTTGCAGGGCCCCGCGCCACTTCTCGTACGCCCCGTCCTGGTCGTCGCCGACCTCCCCGCCGAGCAGCACCGCGGGCAGCGTGGAGGTCGCCATGACCTCGGCCATGTCGTCGGGGTTGTCGGTGACCGGGACCTTCAGCCAGGTGTAGGCGGAACTGCCGCCGAGGCCCGAGGCGATGGCGATGGACTTGGTGACGGCCTCGGCGGAGAGGTCGTTGCGCAGCCTGCCCCGCTCGTCACGGCGGCTGATGAACGGCTCGACGAACACGGGGAGCTTGCGGGCCGCCATGGCGTCGACGGCCCGGGCGGTGGACTCCAGGGTGGTCAGCGAGCCGGGGTCGTCGTAGCCGATGCGCAGGAGCAGCTTGCCCGCGTCGAAGCCCAGGCGCTCGATGTCCTCGGGGCGGTGGCCGGTGAAGCGGTCGTCGAGTTCGAAGCTCGCGCCCTGGAGGCCGCCGCGGTTCATGGAGCCGAGGACGACCTTGCCGTCGAGGGCGCCGAGCAGGAGCAGGTCGTCGAGGATGTCGGCGGTGGCGAGGACGCCGTCCACGCCCGGGCGGGACAGGGCCAGGCAGAGGCGTTCGAGGAGGTCGGCGCGGTTGGCCATGGCCGTGCTGTGGCCACCGACACCGAGGGCGCCGCGGGCCGGGTGGTCGGCGGCGACGATCATCAGGCGGCCGTTGTCGTTCAGCAGCGGCCGGCGGGGGCGGCGGGCGGCGGCCTCGGCGATCGCCTCCGGGCGGCGGCTGCGCAGGCGGACGAGTTCAAGGACGTCGACGGTCACTGGACGGCCCCCGCGGTGACGGCCGCCTCGATCTCGTCCGGCGTGGGCATCGCGGAGGAGCACTCCAGACGGGAGGCGACGATGGCACCGGCGGCGTTGGCGTGCCGCATGGTCTTCTCCAGGTCCCAGCCGGCCAGCAGGCCGTGGACGAGGGAGCCGCCGAAGGCGTCGCCGGCACCGAGGCCGTTGAGGACGTTCACCGGCAGCGGCGGGACCTCGGCGCTCTCGCCGGCGCTGTTGATCGCGAGGACGCCCTTGGGGCCCTGCTTGACCACGGCCAGCTCGACACCGGCGTCCAGGAGGGCGCGGGCGGCGGCGTGGGGTTCGCGCACGCCGGTGGCGACCTCCACCTCGTCGAGATTGCCGACCGCGACGGTGGTGTGGCGCAGGGCCTCCGTGTAGAAGGGGCGGGCCGCCCCGGGGTCGGTCCAGAACATCGGGCGCCAGTCGAGGTCGAAGACCGTCATGCCCGCCTTGGCCCGGTGGGCGAGCGCCGCGAGGGTCGCCGTACGGCTCGGCTCCTCGCTCAGGCCGGTGCCCGTGACCCAGAAGACCCGGGCGTCGCGGATGGCGTCGAGGTCGAGTTCGTGCGCGTCGATCTCCAGGTCGGGGGCCTTGGGCTGCCGGTAGAAGTACAGCGGGAAGTCGTCCGGCGGGAAGACCTCACAGAAGGTGACCGGGGTGGGCAGGCCGGGCACCGGGGTGACCCAGCGGTCGTCCACGCCGAAGCCCTTCAGGGCCTCGTGGAGGTAGGTGCCGAAGGGGTCGTCGCCGGTGCGGGTGATCACCGCCACCTGCCGTCCCAGGCGGGCCGCCGCGACCGCGACATTGCTCGCCGAGCCGCCGAGGAACTTGCCGAAGGACGTGACCTGCGGCAGCGGGACGCCCGTCTGGAGCGGATACAGATCCACTCCGATCCGCCCCATGGTGATCAGGTCGTAGGCCATCGGTGTCCCCTCGATGCTCGGCTCTCCCCGGCTTTGTAGCCCCCTCTCGAAGCCCTGTCAATGTTTTGTCCGGACATTCGGACCAGATCATGACAGCGCTTTCCGCATGTCTACGTCCGGGTCCTCACAGTTCCGTAGTCTTCAGACTGCGCCACCCGCACCACGGCAGCGCCTCCAGGGCCCGGGTCAAGGCACCCCGCCGACATCCCGGCGTGCGCCTTTGCCCCGGGTGTGTCACAAACGCCCCCTCCCTGTCACACATGTCGCGTGTCCGCAGGTCTTCCGTCACACCCGGCGCACAGGCCCTGCCCGGTGTCACCGGGCGTCGTTGACCGGACACAGGCTTGTTGATCGCCAGCGCAGCGCCCGGCTCCCCCGGACGGCCGTCCACGGCCGCCGCCGTGGTGCGCGCGGGGAGGTGCACGTCATGACCGACCGAAGGCTCTGGTCCTACAAGGAGATCGCGGCGCACATCCGGGTGCAGCCGGACACCGTGCGGTCCTATCGCAAACACGGGCTGCTGCCCCCGCCCGACCATGTCGAGAGCGGCAAGCCCTACTGGTACGCCGACACCGTCCGGGCCTGGGTCGCCTCCAGGCCCGGCAACCGCGGCCGAAGAGCCGACTGACGCCGCCCCCCTGCGTCGGCCTCGTGCCCCACCTCCGTGTGGGGCACCGTCGCCGCCGGGGCGCCGGCTCCGTCTGCCGGGGTGTCAGCGCCAGGGCTCGATGACAGTCGCCCCCGCTCCCGGCGCCGTCCCCATCGCCGCCAGCGCGGGCGGGACCTCGTCCAGCGCGATCGTCGACGTCACCAGCAGGTCGGGGCGCAGGACTCCGCTGCGGACCAGCTCCAGCATCGGCGGGTAACTGTGCGCGGCCATGCCGTGGCTGCCGAGGAGTTCGAGCTCCAGGGCGATCGCGCGGGCCATCGGCACGGGTGTCGTGCCGGTCGGTGAGGGCAGCAGGCCGACCTGGACGTGTCGGCCGCGGCGGCGCAGGCCGTTCACGGAGGCGGCGCATGTGCCGGGTGAGCCCAGGGCGTCGAGGGAGAGGTGGGCACCGCCGCCGGTCAGCTCGCGGACCGCGGCCGCGGTGTCCGGCACGGCTGACGCGTCCAGGCACTGGGCCGCGCCGAACTTCCGCGCCAGCTCCAGGGCTCGTGCCGACACGTCGACCGCCACGACCCGCGCGCCCGACGCGGCCGCGATCATCACGGCCGAGAGCCCGACCCCGCCGCAGCCGTGCACCGCGACGGACTCCCCCGCCGCCACCCGGCCCTGCTGCACCACCGCCCGGTACGCCGTGGCGAACCGGCAGCCGAGCGAGGCCGCCGTAGCGAAGGACAGCTCCCCGGGCAGGGCCACGAGGTTCACGTCGGCGTGGTCCAGCGCCACGTACTGCGCGAAGGAGCCCCAGTGGGTGAAGCCGGGCTGGGTCTGGCGCTCGCACACCTGATGATCGCCCGCCGCACAGGACGGGCAGGTGCCGCAGGCGCAGATGAACGGCACGGTGACCCGGTCGCCCGGCCGCCACCCGGTCACCCGGGCGCCCACCGCCTCGACGACCCCGGCGAGTTCATGCCCGGGTACGTGCGGCAGTGCGATGTCCGGGTCGTGGCCCTGCCAGCCGTGCCAGTCGCTGCGGCACAGCCCGGTGGCCTCGACCCGCACGACGACCCCGTGCACCGCGGGCTCCGGGTCCGCGACGTCCCGCACCTCGGCCGCCTCCCCGTACCGCTCGAACACCACGGCCCGCATGGACCCACCCGCCTTTCGTGCATGTCGTGCCCGGGTCGCCCGGGGGCGCTGACCTCGCGCCGCAGGGCGTCAGCGTTTCGGAGAACGCTAGCGGCGCACCGCCCGGCCCGCCGGGGCGACCTTCACGTGGAACGACACGGCTGGGGCGACCTTCACGTGGAACGCCGCCGGGACGGCCTGCCCGTGGAACGACAGGGGACCGTCGGAGCGGGGCGCCCCCGGCCCCACCCGGTTGCCGTCCCGGTCAGCCCGCTGACGCCCCGATCTTGTCCCGGGCCGGTTCCGCCTCCCTCGCCGGCCGTTCCGGTTCGGCCTCGCTCAGGCCGAAGCGACCGAGACGACGGCGACGGCCGAGGCGACGGCGACGGCGACCGCCGAGACGACGGCCGTCACCCGCACCGCCCAGATGTGCGTCGGCATCCACAAGGCCGGCCTGGAGCTGATCCTGGCCCATGAGGGCGACGAGCGGGAGGCGTACGTCCAGGAGCTGAAGGGCGCCCTCCTGCGCTACCTGGAACCGCTCACGGGGGCTTCGTGAACTGATACCCCCTAGGGGTACAGTTGGATGTGCGGGCCCCCAGCGGACCCCACAGCCCCACACGCCTCGACGAGGAGTAACGACATGACCGCCCAGACCGACACCACGGGCCCCGTCACCACCGTCTTCAAGGTGAGCGGCATGAGCTGCGGACACTGCGAGGGCGCGGTCTCCGGCGAGCTCTCCCAGATCTCCGGCGTGAGCTCGGTGACGGCAGTCGCCAAGACCGGCGAGGTCACCGTCGTCTCCGCGGCCCCGCTCGACGACGAGGCCGTGCGCGCCGCCGTGGACGAGGCCGGTTTCGAACTGGCCGGCCGGGCCTGAGCCACCCGAGTTCGGCAGCCGGACAGGTCTGAGACGCGCCGGTCCTGGCACTCGTACCGTGTACGGGCCGTACGGCCGCCGCCCCCGGCCCGTACGGCCCGTTCCGCTTCCCGGGCGCCCCGCATCTCCTGGAGTGAGGACATGACCAGCACCACCGCACAGGCACCGGCCGAACGCGAGCCGGCCCTCGCCGAGGTCGAGCTGCTCATCGGCGGGATGACCTGCGCCGCCTGCGCGGCCCGCGTCGAGAAGAAGCTCAACCGCATGGACGGCGTCACGGCCACGGTGAACTACGCGACGGAGAAGGCCCGGGTCGCCTACCCCCGGGGCACCGAGGTCGCCGATCTGATCGCCACCGTGGTGAAGACCGGGTACACCGCCGAGGAGCCCGCGCCGCCGCGGGAGGAGGCCCCCGCCGCCGAGGACGAGGATCCCGAGCTGTCGGCTCTGCGTCGGCGCCTGACCGTCTCCGCCGTCCTCGCCGTACCCGTGATCCTTCTGGCGATGGTCCCGGCCCTGCAGTTCGACAACTGGCAGTGGCTCTCGCTCACCCTCGCCGCACCGGTCGTGGTCTGGGGCGGGCTGCCCTTCCACCGGGCGGCCTGGACGAACGCCCGGCACGGCGCCGCCACCATGGACACACTGGTCTCCCTCGGCACCCTGGCCGCGTTCGGCTGGTCCCTGTGGGCGCTGTTCCTCGGCGACGCGGGCATGCCGGGCATGCGGCACCCCTTCGAGCTCACGGTCTCGCGCGGGGACGGCGCCTCCTCGATCTACCTGGAGGTCGCCTCCGGGGTCACCGCCTTCATCCTGCTGGGCCGCTACCTGGAGGCCCGTTCCAAGCGCCGCGCGGGCGCCGCGCTCAGGGCGCTGATGGAACTGGGCGCCAAGGACGTGGCCGTGCTGCGGGACGGGCGCGAGGTGCGGATCCCGGCGCAGCGCCTGGCCGTCGGCGACCGGTTCGTCGTACGGCCCGGCGAGAAGATCGCCACCGACGGCACGGTCGTCGAGGGGGCCTCCGCCGTGGACGCCTCGATGCTGACCGGCGAGTCCGTGCCGGTGGACGTGGCGCCCGGGGACCCGGTCACCGGGGCGACGGTCAACGCGGGCGGCCGGCTCGTGGTCGAGGTCACCCGGGTCGGCGCCGACACCCGGCTCGCGCGGATGGCCAAGCTGGTGGAGGACGCGCAGAACGGCAAGGCCGAGGTGCAGCGGCTCGCCGACCGCATCTCCGGGATCTTCGTGCCGGTGGTGCTGCTGATCGCCGTCGCCACGGCCGGGGCGTGGCTCGGGCTGACCGGCGACGGCGTGGCCGCGTTCACCGCGGCCGTCGCGGTCCTGATCATCGCCTGCCCGTGCGCGCTGGGCCTGGCCACGCCGACCGCGCTGATGGTCGGCACGGGCCGCGGCGCCCAGCTCGGCATCCTCATCAGGGGCCCGGAGGTCCTGGAGTCCACGCGCCGGGTCGACACGGTCGTCCTGGACAAGACCGGCACCGTCACCACCGGCCGGATGACCCTCCAAGAGGTCCACGTCGCCGAGGGCGGCGACGAGAAGGAGGTCCTGCGGCTCGCGGGCGCCGTCGAGCACGCCTCCGAGCATCCCGTAGCCCGTGCGATCGCGCTGGGCGCCGAGGAGAGGGCCGGACGGCTCCCGGAGGTCGAAGCGTTCGAGAACGTCCCCGGGCGGGGCGTACGCGGGCGGGTGGAGGGCCGTGACGTCGCCGTGGGGCGGCTCTTCGACGACGTACCGCCCGAGTTGGCCCGCGCGCGGGACGAGGCCGAGCGGGCCGGGCGTACGGCCGTCGTGGCCGGCTGGGACGGGACGGCGCAGGCCGTTCTGGCCGTGGCGGACACGGTCAAGGAGACCAGCGCCGAGGCCGTACGCGCACTGCGCGCCCTGGGGCTGACGCCGGTGCTGCTGACCGGGGACAACCGCGCGGTGGCCGAGACGGTGGCCGCGGCCGTGGGGATCGAACAGGTGGTGGCGGAGGTCCTGCCCGAGGACAAGGTCGACGTGGTGCGGCGACTGCAGGCCGAGGGGCGGGTCGTCGCCATGGTGGGCGACGGTGTCAACGACGCGGCCGCGCTCGCCGCCGCCGATCTGGGACTCGCCATGGGCACCGGCACGGACGCGGCGATCGAGGCGGGCGATCTGACACTGGTCCGCGGCGATCTGCGGGTGGCCGCGGACGCGATCCGGCTGTCCCGCCGGACACTGGCCACGATCAAGGGCAACCTCGCGTGGGCCTTCGGCTACAACGTGGCCGCGCTGCCGCTGGCCGCCGCGGGTCTGCTGAACCCGATGATCGCGGGGGCCGCGATGGCCTTCTCGTCGGTCTTCGTCGTCACGAACAGCCTGCGACTGCGGACATTCCGGTGAAGTCCCCCGAATTCCCCCTAAGTTCACGGCGAACGCGATTTGAGCCCCTCTGGAGTCCCGGGCCCGGCTCACATAAGCTCTTCACAAGGCGCGCGCATCATCCTTACGCTTGGGCCTCGAACGGCATTTCTGGGCTCTTGCGCACCTAACGGACATACGCAAGAGACGCAGATCACAGTGATGTGAACGTAACCATCGAAGGGGTTCGAAGGTCTAAGTTGACGATGTCGGGGAGCGTCTTGGGGGGCGCCACCTGGCATCTGGAGATGTCTTGGGGGACTTCTCCAGAGATGCGTTGCCGGGGCACGTACACCGGGAAGCTTTGAGCGGCCCTCCCGGGCGTGCGCTGTCCCGGCAGATCGCACACCACAGCAGTACGACGAGTTTTGCTCGTTCTGCTCAACAGCGTTTCAGGCGCTGTCCTCACAGACGCCCGGCCGGATCCCGTGGGGGGAATCCGTACCGGGACTGGGAAGGCGCCCTGGTTCGTCGGCCCGTGGGGGGACCGGCGCCGGGGCGCCTTCTTTTTTGTCGCCGCGCCTCACCCTTACTCGTCCACGCTCTCCGCCTTCACCCGTCGACGCTCTCCGTCTCACCCGTCGACACTTTCCGCCTTCACCTCCTGCACTCTCCGTCCCCGCGCCCGCCCACGCGAAAGCCCCCGCACCCGCCGGAACAACCGGGCGGATACGGGGGCTCGAAGCCGTAGGGCGCCTCAGCGCTCCTCGACGGGGACGAAGTCGCGCTCGACCACGCCCGTGTAGATCTGACGCGGGCGGCCGATGCGGGAGCCCGGCTCCTTGATCATCTCGTGCCACTGGGCGATCCAGCCCGGCAGGCGGCCGAGGGCGAACAGGACCGTGAACATCTCGGTCGGGAAGCCCATGGCCCGGTAGATCAGGCCCGTGTAGAAGTCCACGTTCGGGTAGAGGCTGCGCGAGACGAAGTAGTCGTCGGAGAGCGCGTGCTCCTCCAGCTTGAGCGCGATGTCCAGCAGCTCGTCGGACTTGCCGAGCGCGGACAGCACGTCGTGCGCGGCGGCCTTGATGATCTTGGCGCGCGGGTCGAAGTTCTTGTAGACCCGGTGGCCGAAGCCCATCAGGCGGACGCCGTCCTCCTTGTTCTTCACCTTGCGGATGAAGGAGTCGACGTCACCGCCGGAGTCGCGGATGCCCTCCAGCATCTCCAGCACGGACTGGTTGGCGCCGCCGTGCAGCGGGCCCCACAGGGCGTTGATGCCGGCGGAGATCGAGGCGAACATGTTCGCCTGCGAGGAACCCACCAGGCGGACCGTGGAGGTCGAACAGTTCTGCTCGTGGTCCGCGTGCAGGATCAGCAGCTTGTCGAGCGCCGAGACCACGGTCGGGTCCAGGTCGTACTCCTGCGCGGGGACCGAGAAGGTCATGCGGAGGAAGTTCTCGACGTAACCGAGGTCGTTGCGCGGGTAGACGAACGGGTGACCGATCGACTTCTTGTACGCGTACGCGGCGATCGTCGGGAGCTTGGCGAGCAGACGGATCGTCGAGAGGTTGCGCTGGCGCTCGTCGAACGGGTTGTGGCTGTCCTGGTAGAACGTGGACAGCGCCGAGACGACCGAGGACAGCATGGCCATCGGGTGGGCGTCGCGCGGGAAGCCCTTGTAGAAGTTCTTGACGTCCTCGTGCAGCAGGGTGTGCTGCGTGATGTCGTTCTTGAACACCGAGAGCTCGTCGACGGTCGGCAGCTCGCCGTTGATCAGCAGGTAGGCGACCTCCAGGAAGGTGGAGCGCTCGGCCAGCTGCTCGATCGGATAGCCGCGGTACCGCAGGATGCCCGCTTCGCCGTCCAGGTAGGTGACGGCGGATTTGTACGCGGCGGTGTTGCCGTAACCGCTGTCCAGCGTCACCAGACCGGTCTGGGCGCGGAGCTTTCCGATGTCGAAGCCCTTGTCACCGACGGTGCTATCGATCACCGTGTAGGTGTACTCGCCGTCGCCGTACCGCAGTACTACAGAGTTGTCGCTCACGTCTTCCCTCACCGACGTTGTGCCTCATCTTCGAGGTTGCCCTGACTGTCTCTACCATCCCCCACTTGGCTCAGGAGAGTGCACTCGGGGTCGACCATCGGGCCTATTGACGGCACTGAGTGCCGCCAACTTGCTCATCCTGCCCCCTGTGTTCGCCTTCCGGAAGTGTCTTGTGACCTTCACGACTCGTTTGATCGATCATTTTTCGTTGAACCGAGCCGGAAGTCGAGTGCCGTGCACCGCCGGCCCGCCGAAACCGTGCGCACCGCCTGGCCGATCGCCTTGCGCGAACCGACCAGGACGACCAGCTGTTTGGCCCGGGTGACCGCCGTGTAGAGCAGGTTCCGCTGGAGCATCATCCAGGCGCTCGTGGTGACCGGGATGACGACCGCCGGGTACTCGCTGCCCTGGGAGCGGTGGATCGTCACGGCGTACGCGTGGGCCAGCTCGTCGAGCTCGTCGAACTCGTACGGCACCTCCTCGTCCTCGTCCGTGAGCACCGTCAGGCGCTGGTCGACCGGGTCGAGCGAGGTCACCACACCGACCGTGCCGTTGAAGACCCCGTTCTCGCCCTTGTCGTAATTGTTGCGAATCTGGGTGACCTTGTCGCCGACACGGAACACCCGTCCGCCGAATCTCTTCTCGGGCAGGTCGGGGCGGCCCGGGGTGACGGCCTGCTGGAGCAGGCCGTTGAGGGTGCCCGCACCGGCCGGGCCGCGGTGCATGGGCGCGAGGACCTGGACGTCCCGGCGCGGGTCCAGCCCGAACTTGGCCGGAATGCGGCGGGCGGCCACATCGACGGTGAGCCTGCCGACGGCTTCGGTGTCGTCCTCGACGAAGAGGAAGAAGTCCTTCATGCCGTCCGTGACCGGGTGTTGGCCGGCGTTGATCCGGTGCGCGTTGGTCACCACACCCGACTGCTGGGCCTGCCGGAAGACCCGGGTGAGACGGACGGCGGGGATCGGGCCGCCGTCGGCCAGGAGGTCCCGCAGGATCTCGCCCGCGCCGACGCTGGGCAGCTGGTCCACGTCCCCCACGAACAGCAGATGTGCTCCCGGCGGGACCGCCTTGACCAGCTTGTTGGCCAGGAGCAGGTCCAGCATGGACGCCTCGTCGACCACCACCAGGTCGGCGTCCAGCGGGCGCTCCCGGTCGTAGGCCGCGTCGCCGCCGGGCTTGAGCTCCAGCAGGCGGTGGACGGTGGAGGCCTCGGCGCCGGTGAGCTCGGCCAGGCGCTTGGCGGCCCGGCCCGTGGGGGCGGCGAGCACGACCTTCGCCTTCCTGGCGCGGGCCAGCTCCACGATCGAGCGGACCGTGAAGGACTTGCCGCAGCCGGGCCCGCCGGTGAGGACGGCGACCTTCTCGGTCAGCGCCAGTTTGACGGCGGCCTCCTGCTCGGGCGCGAGCTCGGTGCCCGTACGGCCCTTCAGCCAGCTCAGCGCCTTGTCCCAGGCCACGGCCCGGAAGCCCGGCATGCGGTCCTCGCCGGTGCGCAGGAGGCGCAGCAGCTGGGCGGACAGGGAGAGTTCGGCGCGGTGGAAGGGGACGAGGTAGATCGCGGTGACGGGCTCCCCGCCGTCGGGGCCCGGCACCTTCTCCCGTACGACGCCGGGGTCCTCGCCGTCCTCGGGGGGTTCGGCCAGTTCGGCCAGGCATTCGATGACCAGGCCCGTGTCGACCTGGAGGAGCTTGACCGCGTCCTTGATCAGTTGCTCCTCCGGGAGGAAGCAGTGCCCCTGGTCGGTGGACTGGGACAGCGCGTACTGCAGGCCGGCCTTGACGCGCTCGGGGCTGTCGTGCGGGATGCCGACGGACTGGGCGATCTTGTCGGCGGTGAGGAAGCCGATGCCCCAGACGTCGGACGCGAGCCGGTACGGCTGGTTCTTCACGACCGAGATGGAGGCGTCGCCGTACTTCTTGTAGATGCGCACGGCGATGGACGTGGAGACCTCGACCGTCTGGAGGAAGAGCATGACCTCCTTGATGGCCTTCTGCTCCTCCCAGGCGTCGGCGATCTTCTTGGTGCGCTTGGGGCCGAGCCCGGGGACCTCGACGAGCCGCTTGGGCTCCTCCTCGATGATCTTGAGGGTGTCCATGCCGAAGTGCCGCGTGATGCGGTCGGCGAAGACCGGGCCGATGCCCTTGACCAGGCCGGAGCCGAGGTAGCGGCGGATGCCCTGGACGGTGGCCGGCAGGACCGTCGTGTAGTTCTCGACGTGGAACTGCTTGCCGTACTGCGGGTGGGAGCTCCAGCGTCCCTCCATGCGCAGGGATTCGCCGGCCTGGGCTCCGAGCAGCGCGCCGACGACCGTGAGGAGGTCGCCGGCGCCTCTGCCGGTGTCGACCCGGGCGACCGTGTAGCCGTTTTCCTCGTTGGCGTACGTGATGCGTTCGAGTACGCCTTCCAGTGTGGCCAGTCGCCGCTCGCCCGCCTGGGCGGCCCCCGCCTGATCGGTCATGATCCGACGGTACCGCCCGGGTACGACAGTGCGGCGGGGGCGGACCGTCGGCGGCCCCTCCCGAAAAGCGACCGATCAGTATGCGGGCAGGGATTCACCTTTCACGGTGAATTCACAAGCAAGCCCGAAGCTTTACAGTTCAAGCATACCGGCCGCCCCTTTTGTGATCCTTTCCCGTGAAAGAATTCAGGGGTTCATGAAAAGGGGGGCGGACTTGATTCCGGAGCGACCCGTGATGCCGATGCGTCCCCCAGGCCCGAGCGCCCCTCGGCGCGCGCACACGGCGGGCACGCTCCTCGTGGGCCTGTGCGCCGTCAGCACGTTGACGCTGCTCGTGATGGCTCCAGCGATTTCCGGGGACCATGCGGTCGTGGCCCCCGGGCCTTCCGCGCCGCACGGGAACACCCCCGGCTCTCCCCCGCTGAACCGGGCCCCCATGCCGGAATTCCGCCCTCTGCCAAGCCCGGGACCGGGTTGATTCCGCCCCGCCCCCTCTCCATTTCCCGGCCCCGATTGACGACGAGGAACGATGTCACCCCAGGCCCAGAGCGTCGCCCTGTGGATCATGTCCCTGGCCATCAACATCACGGCGGCGTGCGCGGGGATCGTCTGGGGCTGGGAGGCCTTCGCGCAGTTCCTGCTGCCGGCGTTCGGGTCGGTGGTGGGGGCGTCGATGGTGAGCTACAGCCTGCGGCGATGAGGGCGCCGGCAGCAGCCCTGCGGGTGTTCGGCATCGAGATCACCACGGAATGCCCGGAGTTCGTCGGCTTCGGGGGGTCGTCGCGCGCATCGCGGCTACTGTCCCGGCCACCGTGCGTCGAGTGTGGACGAAAGTCGATTGCCGCTCCGCGCTGTCCGTGGGTAGCGTCCCCCGGCATGCCCCCGACCTTGCGCACCCCACGCCTGTTTCTTGACGCCTACCGCCCGGACGACGAAGAGAGCTTCGTCGCACTGTTCCAGGACAGGAGGGTGTCCCGGTGGATGGGTGACGGGCCTGCTGCCGAGGCCGCGGACCGGGCGCTGTTCGGGCGGATCTTCAGCAAGGTGTACGCGGGGGATCTGTTCGACGTGTGGGCGGTCCGGCGTGGCGGGCTCCTGGTCGGGCACGCGGAGATCAAGCGGACCGAAGAGGTCGATGGTCACGAGATCGTCTATGCCCTGGGGCCTGACGTCTGGGGCAGCGGGCTCGGAACGGAGCTGGCGGAGGCGCTCGTGAGTCATGGCTTCGAGTCGCTCGGGCTGACCGAGGTGCACGCCACCGTGGCCGCGCAGAACAAGGCGTCGCTGCGCCTGCTGGGCAAGATCGGGTTCGAACACGCTCGGGACATCGTCGAGGACGACGGCGCGCTCACGCGCGTGCTGACCCGCCGTCTCCCGGGGCGCTCGTAGAGACGTACGGCCACGGCGCCGTCCGGCGGCCCTCCGCGTCGAGCAGGCCGGTGCGGAGGCCAGTACAGGAGGGAGCCCAGGGCTCCCTCGCCGTACTCGAACCGCCGGCCGGGGCGCCGGACGCCCGCACCACTTCGGCTGCGAGGCGGAGGCGCAACGTCAGCAGGTCAGGGGGCCAGCACGGGCCGCATGACACTTCTGGTCTCGTCCTTCTCCCCCGACGCTGCGCCATCGTCGCACCCGGTCTCCTGCGCTTGAAGGCTCTGGGGCCCGAACAGGACACTCCAGACGATGTCTTCGAGGCCCTGTTTCTGCACGCGGGTCGTGTGGCACGTAGAGGTCTGGCCCTCTTCGCGGTCAGGCGGCGCAGCGGTGTGTGCCGCTACGGGGGCGGCGGAGGTCAGGGCTGCTGCGAGGACGATGACGGTCGCGCCGGCCGAGTGCGCGAGGGAACGGTGCACGGAGTGCAGTCGCGGGATTTTCATGATCACACCCTGAGCGCAAAAGTGCCCAGGAGGAAGGCTGACGGCCCCGAAGGCGGGCAACTCAACCCGATCGCGCGATGAGCTGAGGGGGCTTGAGCGGGCGGGGGTGAGAAAGGGCTGGGTCAGAGCGTGTCATGTCCTCGGTGAACCGGGTGAGCCATCCGGCCCAGGGGGCGTCTGGCACCGCCCGTCCGCAAGGCGGTTCACGTCCGGCGGGTCGAGGGCTGAGACGGCAGCATCACGTCTCCGCTGCGCTTGAGCCGCTGCCAGGGCAGTCGGTAGCCGTTGATCGCGGTCAGACAGGCCTGGGCGAGGACCAGATACATCAGCTGGCGGTAGACGACCTGCTGGAGAGGGAGCGCCCACAGGGGCCGGAGCCGCTCGCCGTCGAGGTGGAAGGCGTACGCGGCGCACATGGCCTGCACAGCCAGCATGCCGCTCCAGGCCAGGACCGTGATGAGCGGGTCTCCGAACACCAGACCGTACAGGGCCAGTATGTCGATCAGCGGGGAGAGCAGTGGGGTGAAGATCTGGAAGACGGCCAGCAAGGGCAGACCGAGGCGGCCGAAGCGGCCCGCGTGGCCCCGCTCGAGCAGCGCGTGCCGGTGCTTCCATGCCGCCTGCATGGTGCCGTAACTCCATCGGTAGCGCTGGCGCCACAGTTGCCGCAGCGAGGCCGGTGCCTCGGTCCAGGCGAGTGCGTCCGGCGCGTAGCGGATCTCCCACCCGGCCCGGTGCAGGGCCATGGTGATGTCGGTGTCCTCGGCGAGGGTGTCGGCACTCATCATCCCGGCGTCCCGCAGGGCCTCGACTCGGAACGCCCCCACGGCACCGGGAATGGTGGGCAGGCAGCGCAGCAGGTCGTACATACGGCGGTCGAGGTTGAAGCCCATGACGTACTCGATGTGCTGCCACCGGCCGAGCAGACGCCGGCGGTTGCCGACCTTGGCGTTGCCCGCGACGGCGCCGACGCGGGGGTCGGCGAACGGCTGGACCACACGGCCGACGGTCGAGGGCGCGAAGACGGTGTCGGCGTCCAGCATGACGACGATGTCGTGTGAGGCCCGCAGGACGCCGGTGTTGAGGGCGGAGGGTTTGCCTCCGTTGGGCTGCCGGATGACGGTGACGTTCTCGAGGGCGAGGGACCGCGCGAGGTCGGCGGTGCCGTCGTGGGAACCGTCGTCCACGACGATGATCTCGACGGGATGGTCGCTCGCGGCGAGCGAACGGAGTGTCTTGGGGATGCACAGCTCCTCGTCGTACGCGGGTATGACGACACTGACGGGCCGGGTGACGGGTCGGCGCGGGCCGGTATGCGGGCGCCGGTGCCGACGGGCGTGGTGGCGGGCTAGGGCGAGCAGGAGCACACACCGTGCGAGGACGAGCGAACCGACCACCAGCAGCAACAGGCTGACGGCCGAAACCGCTGCCCTCGACACGGTGACAGCGGCCACGAAGATGCGGCCCTGCCACAGTTCCCCTGTTCCGACGGGGCTGGTGAAACTGTCGGTGCCGACGAGATCGGCCAGGGTGGTGAAGCGGTACCCCTGGGCCTTCAGCCGGGGGATCAAGGTCTTGAGGGCCTCGACGGTCTGTGATCTGTCCCCTCCCGCGTCATGCAGGAGGACGACCGCGCCCCTGCCCGGCGCGTCGGGCGTGGCCGCGTCGGCGATCGCCCGGGCGCCCGGGCGCCGCCAGTCGTTGGTGTCCTGATCGATGAACGCCAGGACGTAGCCCTTCGCGCCCAGGCGCCGGGTCACGGTCCAGGCCGGGGCGTCGAGGGCGGATGTGGTCGAGGAGTAGGGCATCCGCATCAGCGACGTGTTGATGCCTGCGGCCCCGGCGAGGGCGAGTTGGGTCAGCGCCAGCTCACGGTCGACGGCGCTCGCCGACTGGGTGGTCAGGTCCCGGTGGGAGAAGGTGTGCACACCGACCTCGTGGCCGGAACGGATCACACTGCGCAGAACTCCCGGGTGCCTGACGGTCTGTTGCCCGGTGACGAAGAAGGTGCCAGGCGTGCCGTAGTGGTCGAGAACGGCCCGTATGCGGGGTGTCCAGGTGGGGTCGGGGCCGTCGTCGAAGGTCAGGACGATGGTCTTGGCCGGTGTGCGATAGGTCCGCAGGTGAGCGTCGGTGGTGTCCACGACCGGACCGCCGCCGGCGATCCTGCGGGGGACGCCGATGGCGGGGCGCCCGCTGCGCCCTTCCTGGTCACCGGCGAAGCCGCGCGTGGTGTACCCCTCGACCAGGAGGACCGAGGCGACGAAGGCCAGCAGGACAAGGGGAACGACGATGCGGAACCGGCGCCGGGGCGACAGGGGCGGTCGCGTCCGCCGCGGACCGGGCGACCTCGGTGAGGGGCCGGGTGGCCGGTGAGGACGCCGCCGCATCAGGGGGCCTCGGCCACCGATGGGTCGGAGGACGGGGGTGTGACACCGGACGGCGCCGAGGGGCCGGTCGCCGGCCCTGTCGGCTCGGGGGCCGGCGACGGCGTCTGCACCGGGGGTGCGGGTGCCGGTGGCGGCGTCTGCGCCGGGGGCTCGGGTACCGGTGGGGCCGTGGTCGGCGGAGCGGGAGAGGGCGGAGGCGAGGCGGGCGCGGTGCCCGTGCCCGGTGTGGGGGCGGGAGCGGCAGGATCATCGGGAACGGGCTGCGCCGGTGGAGTCGTTGGTGCCTGCGGTTCTGGTGTGTCAGGAGGTGCCGGGGGGTCGATGGGTGGGTCCCCGGGTATCAGGGGCGGAGCGACAGGAGGGCCGGGCACGGTGAACTGCGGAACGAGCAGGTTGCCCGGACCGACGCGTTCCGAGCGGTCCGACGCGGGTGGCTCGCCGGGTGCCGGGGGCACCCGGCCGGGGGTGTGGGGCCCCGGTGCGGCGGGCGCCGCGATGTCGCCGGGCAGGATGGCCCCCGGCGCGAAGGGCGTTGCTCCCATCAGGCTCAGGCCCAGTACCGCCATGTACGTGGCAGCACCGGCGGCCAGCCCGTAGCCGGCGCGCCGCAGATACCGCGCACGTCGGCCGGAGGCGTCGACGAACACGGGGAGGTTCGAATCGCCCGACGATTCCTGTCCCGTATGCCCGCTTTTGGGACGAAGAAGCACCATGGCGTTCAGCGTACGCCGCTGCGGCGCGGGCGAGTTCCTCAAGAGACGGCAAGAATTTCTTACTCAGCCGTGCAACCCTTCCCGGCCCCCGCGGGTCGTACTTGGTGTCAGGGCCTTTGGGGGAGGGGATCTGGGGGGATCGCGAGGTTCCTGACGGGAGGGGAAAAGGCCGAGGGGGCCCGGTCGACGGACCGGGCCCCCTCGAAACCGTTCAGGGGCGGCAGATGCCGTCCAGGGGCGTCAGAAGAAGACGCCGCACCGCAGCAGGACGTTCGCGTACGGCCGTGCCTCGCCCGTGCGGACGACCAGGCGGGCCCCCGCCGACAGCTCCTTGAGCCGCTCGTGCGAGACGAGGTCCAGCCCGGGGAAGTGCCCCTCCAGCAGCGACGACGCCTCAGGATTGGCCTCCCGCAGCTCCCGCGCCGCCGTCGCCCCCTCGACCACCAGCTCGGCCAGCAGCCCGTCCAGCACCTCGGCGAACGCCGGCACCCCGGCCCGGAAGGCCAGGTCCACCACCCGGGGACCGTCGGGTATGGGCATGCCCGCGTCGCACACCAGCACCCCGTCGCCGTGACCGAGTTCGGCCAGCGCACCGGCGAGGTGGCGGTTCAGTATTCCGGTCCTCTTCACGGTGCGGCGACCTCCGCCGCCGTCGGGAAGGACGCCTGCGCGCCCTCCTTCGTCACGGTCGCGGCACCCACCCGCGCCGCGTACGCCGCCGCCTGAGCCAGGGACTCGCCCGCCCCCAGCCGGTAGGCCAGCGCGGCCGTGAAGGAGTCGCCCGCTCCCGTCGTGTCCACCGCGTCCACCTTCACGGCCGGCACGCGCGAGAACCCCTGCGCCGACGCCACCAGCGCGCCCTGGGCGCCCAGCGTCACCACCACCGACCTCGGGCCCTTGGCGAGGAGGATCCGCGCCCAGTCCTCGGGGGTGTCCCCGACGGCGGAGTCGCCCAGGATCACCTTCGCCTCGTGCTCGTTCACGATCAGCGGGTCGCAGGCCGCCAGCACCTCCTGCGGAAGGGGGCGCGGCGGCGAGGGGTTCAGCACGAAACGGCTGTGTGGCGCCAGGTTCCGTACGGTCTCCACCACGGTCTCCAGCGGGATCTCCAGCTGCGCCGACACCACCTTGGAGCCCTGGAAGAGGCACCCTGCGGCGCTGACGTCCTCCGGAGTGAGGCGGCCGTTGGCGCCGGGCGAGACGACGATGCTGTTGTCCCCGGACGGGTCGACCGTGATCAACGCGACCCCGGTCGGCGCGCCGCCCACCAGGACCCCCACCGTGTCGACGCCCGCCTCGCGCTGCGAGTCCAGCAGCAGCCGGCCGTGGGCGTCGTCGCCGACCCGGGCCAGCAGCGCCGTACGGGCGCCGAGCCGGGCGGCGGCGACCGCCTGGTTCGCGCCCTTGCCGCCCGGGTGGACGGCCAGATCGGAGCCGAGCACGGTCTCGCCGGCACCGGGCCGGCGCTCCACCCCGATCACCAGGTCGGCGTTGGCCGACCCCACGACCAGGAGGTCGTAGTCGTACATGAGTTGTCTCCCCACGTGAGTGACATGGCCGGGCGGTCCACCAGCTGTGTGTGACCGCCCGGCCGTTCCCCGATGTCAGCCGCTGAAGCCGGCCACGTTCTCCTTCGTGACCACCTTCACCGGCACCTTCACCGTCTCCTCGACCTTCTCGCCCTTCAGGGCCCGCAGGGCGTTGTCCACGGCGATCTTCCCGAGCTGGGACGGCTGCTGCGCCACGGACGCGTACAGCGTGCCGCCCTCGACCGCCTTCAGTCCGTCCGGCGTGCCGTCGAAGCCGACGACCGAGACGGACTTGCCGGCCTTGGAGCCCAGCGCCTTGATCGCGCCGAGGGCCATCTCGTCGTTGGCGGCGATGACGCCCTGGACGTCCGGGTGGGCCTGGAGCAGGTTCGACATGACGTCGAGGCCCTTGGTGCGGTCGAAGTCGGCGGGCTGCTGGGCGACGACCTGGATGCCCGGGAAGGCCTTGAGGCCGTTCGCGAAGCCCTGTGCGCGCTCCCGGGCCGCGGAGGTGCCCGCCTGGCCCTGGAGGATCACGATCTTGCCCTTGCCGCCCAGCTTGTCGGCGACGGTCTTGGCGGCGAGTTCACCGCCGGCGACGTTGTCGGAGGCGACGAGAGCGTCCACCGGCGCCTTGTTGACGCCCCGGTCGACCGCGATGACCGGGATCTTCGCCTGGTCGGCGGCCTTGACGGAGTTGCTCGCGGCGTCCGAGTCCACCGGGTTGACGATGATCGCGCCGAGGCCGGAACTGGTGAAGTTCTGCAGCTGGTTGGCCTGCTGGGACGCGTCGTTCTGAGCGTCGGTGACGGTCAGGTCCACGCCCCGCTTCTCCGCCTCGGCCTCGGCGCCCGCCCGGATCTGTACGAAGAAGGGGTTGTTGAGGGTGGACAGCGACAGGCCCATCTTGGGGCTGCTCGTGGCGGAGGAGCCGTTGTGCAGGAAGGACGTGGCGCCGACGATCGCGACGGTGACCACGGCCGCGAGCCCGTACGTCACCGCCTGCTTGCCCTTGCCCCCTGAAGAAGCACCGGCCACCGGGGTCGCCCCCGCCTTGCGCCGCAGCGTGTCGAACAGCACCGCCAGCGCGATGACCACACCGATGACGACCTGCTGCCAGAACGCGGAGACGTTCAGCAGGTTCAGCCCGTTGCGCAGCACGGCCAGGATCAGGGCGCCGATGAGCGTGCCGGACGCCTTGCCGGTGCCGCCCGCGAGGGAGGCACCGCCGATGACGACGGCGGCGATCGCGTCCAGCTCGTAGCCGTCGGCGGCCTGGGGCTGCGCGGAGGACAGACGGGCGGCGAGCACCACACCGGCGACCGCGGCGAAGACGCCCGAGAAGGCGTAGATCGCGAGCTTCTGCTTCTTCACGCGCAGCCCGGACAGCCGCGCGGCCTCCTCGTTGCCGCCGATCGCGTACATGGAGCGGCCGATGTAGGTCCGGCCGAGCACGAACGCGGCGATCAGGCCCATCACGATCATCACCAGGACCGGCACCGGCAGCCAGCCGCCGAGCGTGTCGCCGAGGTGGGAGACCGACTCGGGGAAGGCGATCGGGGAGCCCTCGGAGATGACGAGGGACAGGCCGCGGGCCACGGACAGCATGGCCAGTGTGGCGATGAACGGCGGCAGCTTGCCGTAGGAGATCAGGATGCCGTTGACCAGGCCGCAGACGATGCCCGTCGCTATGGCGAGGAGTACGGCGAGGAAGACCGGGACGCCCGCGGAGGTGGCGCTCCAGGCGAGGACCGTGGCGGACAGCGCGGCGACCGAGCCGACCGACAGGTCGATGCCCGCCGAGACGATCACGAAGGTCACGCCGAAGGCGAGGATGGCGGTGACGGCCGCCTGCACGCCGACGTTGAGGAGGTTGTCCGCCGTCAGGAAGTCGCCGGACAGGGCCGACATCGCGACGACGAGGACGATCAGTGCGGTGAGTGCGCCGTTGTCGAGCAGGAGACGGCGCAGGCCTCCCGAGGCGCCACCCGCGCCCGTCGTTCTCTTGAGCGTGTCAGTGGCCACGGGAGGCCTCCGTTCCGGTCGTGGTCGTGGTCGGGGGAGTGCTGACGGCGAGTGCCATCACGGCGTCCTGGGTCGCCTCGTCGGCGGAGAGTTCACCGGCGATCCGGCCCTGGGCCATCACCAGCACCCGGTCGCTCATGCCGAGCACCTCGGGCAGATCGCTGGAGATCATCAGGACGGCGGCGCCGGCGGCGGTGAGTTCGTTGACGAGCTGGTAGATCTCGACCTTGGCGCCGACGTCGATGCCGCGCGTCGGCTCGTCGAGGATCAGCACCTTGGTGTCGGCGAGCAGCCACTTGCCGATGACGACCTTCTGCTGGTTGCCACCGGAGAGGGTGCGGACATGCTGGCCGAGTCCGGCCATCCGCACCCCGAGCTGCTTGGCGATGCGTTCGGCGGCCTCGCGCTGGCCCTTGAGGTCGACGAGCCCGGCGCGCGTGGCCGACCGCAGGGTCACCAGCCCGAGGTTCTCCTCGACCGAGGCGTCCAGCACCAGGCCCTGGCCCTTGCGGTCCTCGGGGATGAGCCCGATACCGGCGGTCATCGCCGCGTTGACGTCGTACTTGGCGATGGAGGCGCCGGAGACCTTCACCGTGCCCTTGTCGTACGAGTCGGCCCCGAAGACCGCCCGTACGACCTCCGTACGACCGGCGCCGACCAGCCCCGCGATGCCGACGACCTCACCGGCGTGCACCTCGAAGCTGACGTCGTGGAAGACGCCGTCCCGGGTCAGTCCCTCGACGGTGAGCAACGCGGAACCCCGGTCGGCGCGTTCGCGCGGGTACTGCTGCTCGATGGAGCGCCCGACCATGAGCCGCACCAGCTCGTCCTCGGGCGTGGCGGCGGGCACCTGGCCGACGCTCCTGCCGTCCCGGATGACCGTCACCCGGTCGCCGAGCGCGGCGATCTCCTCCAGGTGGTGGGTGATGAAGACGATCCCGACGCCGTCCTCGCGCAGCGTGCGCACGATCGCGAAGAGCTTGTCGACCTCCTCGGAGGTGAGCACGGCGGTCGGTTCGTCCATGATCAGCACGCGGGCGTTCAGGCTGAGGGCCTTGGCGATCTCGACCATCTGCAGCCGCGCGATACCGAGCTCGCGGACCCGCGCGCGGGGCGAGACGTTCACGCCGACCCGCTTCAGCAGGACCTCGGCGTCGGCCTCCATCCGCTTGCGGTCGATCATCCCGAAGCGGCGCGGCTGGCGCCCGAGGAAGATGTTCTCGGCGACCGTGAGGTCGGGTACGAGGTTGAACTCCTGGTAGATGGTGGCGATCCCGAGCCGCTCGGAGTCCTGCGCACCCTGGATGCGCGTCTCCTCACCGCCGACCAGGATCCGCCCGGCGTCGGGGGTGTAGGCGCCGGAGAGCATCTTGATGAGGGTGCTCTTGCCCGCACCGTTCTCACCGAGCAGTACGTGCACCTCGCCCCGGCGCAGATCGAAGTCGACGCCGTCCAGCGCGACCACGCCCGGGAAGGTTTTCCGTATGCCCTCGATGCGCAGCAACTCGTCCGCGTTGCTCACGTCGTGCTCCTTTGCACTGGGGTGGGGTCCTCGCCGCACGAGCGGCGTACGACGAGACGGGCGGGGAGGGTGACGGACTCACCGGGCCGCCCCTCGATGCGGTCGACCAGGGCCCGTACGGCGGCCCGGCCCAGCTCGCCCGTGGGCTGGGCGATCGCGGTGATCGGCGGATCGGTGTGCACGAACCACCGGACGTCGTCGAACGCGGCCAGCGCGAGGTCGTCCGGTACGCGCAGGCCACGCGCGCGTACGGCGTCCAGCGCGCCGAGCGCCATCAGGTTGTCGGCCGCGAAGACGACCTCGGGCGGCTCGGCCAGGTCGAGGAAGCCCTCGGTGACCAGACGACCGCTCTCGGCCTGGAAGTCGCCCTGCCCTATGTAGGCGTCGGGCAGTTCCAGCCCGTACGCGCCGAGCGCCTCCCGGAAGGCCTCGACGCGCTCCTGGCCGGTCGTGGTCGCCGCCGGGCCCGCGATGATCGCGAGCCGCCGGTGCCCGAGCCCGTGCAGATGCGCCACGAGGTCCCGTACGGCGGCCCGCCCGTCCGCCCGGACGACCGGCACGTCCACGCCCGGGATCCAGCGGTCGACGAAGACCATGGGCGTCCCGGCCCGCGCGGCGTCCAGCATCAGCGGCGAGCCGCCGTCCGTGGGAGAGACGAGCAGGCCGTCGATGCGGCGGTCGAGGAGGGTGCGTACGTGGTGGTCCTGGAGGTCCGGCCGTTCGTCGGCGTTGCCGATGATGACGCTGTAGCCGAGCGCGCGGGCCTCCTCCTCGACGGAGCGGGCCAGCTCGGTGAAGTACGGGTTCAGTACGTCGCTGATGACCAGGCCGAGGGTGTGGGTCTGGTCGGTGCGCAGGGAGCGGGCGACGGCGTTCGGGCGGTAGCCCAGGGTCTCGACGGCGGCCAGCACGCGGGTGCGTGCGTCGGCGCTGACCGACGGATGGTCGTTCAGGACGCGCGAGACCGTGGCGACGGAGACGCCGGCCTCGGCAGCGACGTCCTTGATGCTGGCCACCGCCGCTCCACCTCCTTGTGGATCAGTCGTGGGGAGCACAGGTGAGCGCTCGTGGAATCGATTACATCGACGGGAGCATGGAATCGATTACACGCCGCGGAAACAAGCCCCCGGCGGTACCTCTTGACCGGATCGTGATGTCGCGGGTGACCCCCCTGCGGTTCAGGCTGGAAGGAGGAGGTCCGTTTCCAAGGCGAGCGGAGGAGCCATGACTGCGGCGACCCGGAACGACGTACCCGTCGCCCTCGAAGGCGACGGAGTGGTACTGCGCATCAAGCCCATCGGCGGCGGCCTGTCGGTCGGCTACATCACCCTGCCCCGGGGCACGGACATGGGCCCCGCCCTGAAGGGCCTGCCCGATGACGCGTGCCAGTGCCCGCACTGGGGCTATCTGCTCAAGGGGCGGATCAGGATGCGCACGGCCGCGGGCGAGGAGGAGTACGAGGCGGGGCAGGCGTACTACTGGAGCCCCGGCCATGTGCCGGTGGCGCTGGAGGACAGCGAGCTGGTGGAGTTCTCGCCGAGTGAGGACTTCCAGCAGGTGATCGACCACGTGACGGCGCAGGCCGGGTGAGCCGGGGTCTTTGATCCGCCGGGCCGGCACCGATGAGTTTCGCCGGTCCGGACGGTCTTCCTCGCATCGACCACAGGAGGAGCGCCGTGTCCCAGCTGCTGCGCGTGCAGAATTTCAATGTCTCGAGTGACGGATTCGGTGCCGGTGAGCACCAGAGCCTGGAGCGGCCGTTCGGCCATGCCGATCCCGGCACGATGTTCGCCTGGGCCGGGGCCACGGCGAGCTGGCCGAACCGTACCGACCCCGGTGGCAGCCGCGGCCTCGACGACTACCTGACGCGCGACTTCCACAACAACATCGGCGCCGAGATCATGGGCCGCAACAAGTTCAGCCCCCAGCGCGGCCCTTGGCAGGACCACGAGTGGCAGGGCTGGTGGGGCGACGAGCCCCCGTTCCACACGCCGGTGTTCGTCATGACCCACCACGAGCGCCCCTCGTTCACCCTCTCCGACACCACGTTCCACTTCGTCGGCGGGGATCCGGCCGAGGTCCTCGCCCAAGCGCGCAAGGCGGCCGGGGGCAAGGACGTCCGGCTCGGCGGAGGGGCGACGACCATCCGGCAGTTCCTGGACGCCGACTTGGTGGATACGCTGCACGTGACGGTATCGCCCGGCGTGGTGCTCGGGTCCGGCTCACGACTGTGGGAGTCCCCCGAGGAACTGCTCGACCGCTTCCACCGCGACGTCGTGCCGAGCCCGAGCGGGGTGGTGCATCACCTGTTCTGGAGGAAGTGACGGCGGGCCCCAGCCGCGATCGTCGACCTCGCCCTGAGGACCCTCGCCGCCGACGCCGCCGGTCTGCTCGCCTCCCCCGAAGCCGAGCGCCTCACCGCCTGCGGCTCCCCTCCGTGCGACCGCTACCCCTTCCGTCACGGCCGCCGCCACTGCTGCTCCGTCCGGTGCGGCGACCGCGCCCGCGCGGCCCGGGCGTGCGCCCGCCGCGGCGATACGCGCTGTCGTCGTCCTGATCACGGCCGGGGCCCGTGGGCGAGCCGCGCCCCCCTGCTCTCCGCGACCCGTTTGACATCTCGCAGGGACTCGCTGAGCCGCAGGGTCAGGTAGCGCAGTTCCGCGCTGGTCACGCGGCGCTCCGCAAGGAGTTCGGCGGCGTGCCCGAGCAGATGGTCCGCCATGTCGATCTGCACGTCCTCGATCTCGTCGGCGAGCCGTGAGACGTAGCCGGTCCCGTCGCCCACGAGGTAGCACGGTCTGCCGTCGGTACTGGTCCACGGCAGGAGCCGCCCGGCCACCGCGTGATCGCGCGCCCCGCCGGTCATACGCCCGCCTCCGCCATCAGGTAGGGGCGCACCAGCCGGTTGTCCTCTCCCCGGAGCGGACGCTCGTCGGGGCGGCAGCAGACCGCCGGGCACGCGTACGGGCGCGAGGGTGGTGACACCGATCGCCGTCGCCTCCCCCGGGGAGGGAGAAGGAAGCGGAGAAGCGGCTCCAGGAGCCGGGCGATGAGGTCTGTCACGTCTGTCTGCCTGCCTTCTCACCTGTGGTGACTGCGTTCTGTGGTGAAGCACTCACAGAGTGAGGTCGGCTCTCGCTACGCTGCCAGGGGGTGGAGCTTGACATCGCGTCTGTCAAGAAGAGGAGTTGGCCGATGGACGAACACCGCATGCTTCGAACGCCGCGTCAGAAGTACGGGGAGGAGATGCGGCTGAGGCGGACCGCCGCCCGCCTCACCCAGGAGGAACTGGGCGACCAAGTGGTGTGCTCGCCCACGCTGATCAGTCATTTCGAGGCGGGCAGACGCCTTCCCAAGCCGGATGACGCGCAACGGATCGACCGGGCTCTGGGGACGGACGGGTTCTTCGCGCGGTGGTTGGAGGACCTGGAGTCGCACTACACCGACCATTTCGCGGCGGTGGCCGAGCTGGAGCAACTGGCAACTCACATCCAGCAGTTCGCACTCTCTCTGGTTCCCGGAGTGCTTCAGACCGACGACTACGCACGCGCCCTGTTCCGGGCCTACCGTCCGAACCACACGACCGAAGAACTTGACGAGCTCGTTGTCATTCGAACGCAACGCCGTCGAATCCTCGACGGGCCGGCTCAGCCTGTCGTCTGGACGCTGCTCGACGAGGCAGTCCTCCGCCGTCGCGTCGGCGGACCTCAGGTCATGGCGGAGCAGTTGCACAAAGTCGCGGACATGGCCGAGTCGGGACGGTTGCGCCTGCACGTCCTCCCCTACGGCGTGGGGGCGCACGCACTCATGCAGAGTCTGCTCACGCTCATGACCTTCGAGGACTCGGCCCCGGTTGCCTACGTCGAGGGCTTCCAGACCGGCAACTTGATGGACGATCCGGCTCTGGTGAGTGCCTGTCAGACCGCTTACGCTCTGGCGCTGAGCGACGCGTTGTCGCAGCAGGAGTCACTGGCCCTCGTCAGGGCGGCAGCGGAGGAACATACGCATGATCGACAGTGAGCACATCGCTCCCACCTGCTGGTACAAGTCCAGCTACAGCGGAGGCGATCAAGGCGAGTGCCTCGAAGTCGCCCCCGGCCACCCCGACGTGCCGGTGCGGGACAGCAAGGCCACTCACGGCCCCGCCCTGGTCTTCTCGCGGAGCGGCTGGGCGGCGTTCGTCGCCGCCGTCAAGGATGGGCACATCAGGGGCTGGGCAGGCAGCGAGGCACCGGTCAGCCGGTGCTGACCGATCCCACGCTCCACCGAGGGCTGCCCCCTCACGCCGAGTCGTTCAGCAACCTGCTCAAGTGCTCACTCCCCGGTCCCAGGAGATCGGGCAGGGGCGCCGCCTCCTCGTACCAGCGCTTCTCGTACTCCCAGCAGAGCCAGCCGTCCCAGCCGTGACGGGAGAGGACCTCGACGCATTCGGCCAGCGGGAGGACGCCCGCGCCGAGGGACAGGGGGGTCGTGTCGTCGGGGGAGGCGATGTCCTTGACCTGGACGTAGCCGAGGTGGGGGGAGAGCGCCGCGTAGGTCTCGGAGGGCTGTTCGCCGCCGAGCCAGGTGTGCATCACGTCCCAGAGGGCGCCGACCTGGCGGTGGCCGACGAGGCCGAGGATCCGCATCGCGTCGGCGGCGGTGCGGTGCGAGTCGTGGGTTTCGAGGAGGATGCGTACGCCCAGGTCATTGGCGTGTTCGGCGGCCGTGCCCAGGCGTCGGGCGGCCGTCGCGTCGGCCTCCTCGGGGGTCTGGACATCGAGGTCGCCGCCGGGGAAGACCCGGACGTACGGGGCGCCCAGGTCGTGGGCGAGGTCGAGGAGGGCACGGATCTCGGCCAGGACGGGCTCGTCGTCGCCCGGCGCGGCGACCCGTGCGTAGCCCGCCAGGCCGAGGAGCTCTACGCCCGCTCCCTTGAACTCGGCCGCGACGTCCGCGCGTTCGGCGGGGCCGAGGCCGGTGTGGACCGGTTCCTCGGGGTGGGTGCGCAGCTCCACGCCGTGATAGCCGTGGGCGGTCGCGAGCCGCAGGACGTCGGGCAGGGGCAGGCCGGGGACACCGAGGGTGGAGAACGCCAGCTTCATGTGGACGGACCCTACCCGGCACCCCCGCCTGCGACTCCCCTTGGTCACCCTGGTGTTGCGTGAAGATCCAGCCGCCAGTCCTGGCCGGTCAGATCCCGGCCGAAGGAGCGGTGCGGTTTCTCCGCGACCAGCACGAAACCGTGGCGCTGGTAGATGCGGCGGGCCGCGGCGAGGATGTCGTTGGTCCACAGGACGACCTCGCGGTAGCCGGCCTCGCGCGCGAAGGCGACGAGCGCGCCGACGAGGCGGTCGCCGATGCCGAGGCCGCGTGCGTCCGGCTCGACGAGCAGGAGCCGCAGCCGGGCGGCGCCGGGCGCGTCGTCCCGTACGCACATCACGCACCCCACCGGCCGGCCGTCCAGCTCGGCGATCCAGGTCCGCTCCAGGTGCGGGTCGTGGTCCTCGCCGTAGTCGGCGACGATCCTCGCCACCAGCCCCTCGTAGTCGGCGTCGAAGCCGTACTCGGCCGCGTACAGCGCGGCGTTGCGCTGCACGATCCAGCCGAGGTCGCCGGGGGCGGGCTCGCGCAGCAAGACGTCCTCGGGGCGTGAGGCCCGGCCGTCGCCCAGGATCGTCCGGACGGTGCGCATGGCGTCCGCCAGCCGCGGCCGGTCCTCGGCCCGGACCGTGTCCAGCATCGCCCCGACCGACTGCCGCGCCCGCTCGTCGAGCAGCGCGGCGGCCTCCCGCCCGGACGCGGTGAGCGTGACGCGGCGGCGGCGCGAGTCCGTCTCGGACGGGCCGCGCTCGACCAGTCCGTCCTCCTCGAACTTGTTCAGGATGCGGGTCAGGTACCCGGCGTCCAGGTGCAGCTGCGCCCGCAGGTCGGCGGCGTCCGTACGGGGTGCGTGCGCCAGCTCGTAGAGCACGCGGGACTCGGTGAGGGTGTAGGGGGCGTAGAGCCGGCGGCCGTAGTCGAGCGCGCCGATGACGTTCGTGTAGAAGCGGTTGAAGGAGCGGACGTCCTGGACGGTCATGGGCTCGACCCCCGATATTTGACTCAGTCAGAGATACCCGTGGCCGAGCCTAGACGTCCAGGGCACCTGAGACCAGGCACGAGGCGATCCGGACGGGCGGCGGCCGATGAGTTTCCGCGTGTTCCGCAGTCAGAGGACGTGTTCGTGCGTCGCAGCCGCGAGTGTTGTGGAAGCGTGCACCGACGGAATCCGCTGACAAGCCGGCACGAGATACCGAGGAACCCAGAATGCGCACCCTGATCAGCACCGCTTTCATCTCGCTCGACGGCGTCGTGGAGGCCCCGGGCGGCGAGCCCGGATACCGGAACTCCGGGTGGACCTTCAAGGACGTCGAGTTCCTTCCCGAGGCATTCGAGATCAAGGGCCGGGAGCAGAAGGAAGCCACCGCGATGATGATGGGCCGCACCAGCTATGAGGCGTTCAGTCCGGTGTGGCCCGACATGGAGGATTTCGCCGACTACAAGGTGATGCCGAAGTACGTCGTCTCCACCACCCTCACCGAGGACGACCTGGTGTCGAACTGGGGCGAGACGACGATCCTGCGCTCGCTCGACGACGTCGCCGCGCTGAAGGAGACCGAGGGCGGCCCGATCATCGTCCACGGCAGCGCCTCCCTGACCCGGGCCCTTTCGGACGCCGGCCTGATCGACCGCTACCACCTGCTCGTCTTTCCGCTCCTGCTCGGGGCGGGCAAGCGGCTCTTCAGCGCCACGGACAAGGACACCCAGAAGCTGCGGCTCGTCGAGCACGAGGCCTACGCCAACGGTCTGCAGAAGAACGTCTTCGACGTCGTTCGCTGACGAGGCCCCGCAGTTGTCCCGCCCTGGGGTTCCCGGACGCGGCACTCGCCGGAGAGGCCTGCTCGGCGGGCGTGGGAGCACATGAGGACGGTCCGTTCAAACCGGAGCCGGGGCGTGGGAGCGGCAGCTCCCACATCACCCCCCAGCCAGGGCACCTCAGGAAGACCGCGGCACCCCGGAGGACCCCCGCACCATCAGCTCCCCGCGAACCGACGCGATCCCCCCGGGCGGCGCCTCCTCCCGTCCCATGGCGATCCGCCCGGCCCGGGCCCCGGCCTCCGCCAACGGCAACCGCACCGTCGTCAGCGAAGGCACCGCGTCGATGCTGAACGGCAGATCGTCGAACCCCGCCACCGACACGTCGTCCGGAATCCGCAGCCCCGAGTCCCGCAGCGCCGCGCACGCCCCCAGCGCGACGGAGTCGTTCGCCGCGACGACCGCCGTCAGCGACGGATCACGCCGCAGCAGCTCCAGCGTCGCCTCGTAGCCGGACCGCCGGTCGTAGCGCCCGTGCACGGTCCACCGAGGGTCCTCCTCGATCCCGTGCGCGGCCAGCGCGGCCCGGTGCCCTTCCAGCCGGTGCCGCGTGGTCGTCCGCTCCTCCGGGCCCGCGATGTACCCGAGCCGCCGGTGTCCGAGCCCGATGAGGTGCTCGGTCAGCTCCTGCCCGCCGCCGCGGTTGTCGAAGGTCAGCGCGATCGCCCCGGTCTCCGGCGCCGGCGGGCGTCCGCACAGGACGACCCGCGTCCCGGCCTCCGCCAGCTTCCGCGTCTTCGCGTCCATCGCCGCCTGGTGCGTCGCGTCCACGATCGCCCCGCCGGTGAGCACCACGGCCGCGGCGCGCTGGCGCTGCAACAGCGTGAGGTAGGTCAGCTCCCGCTCCGGGGAGCCGCCCGTGTTGCAGACCACCGCGAGTCTCTCCCCGCCCGCACGGCCGCCCGGCCCGCCGATCTCCCCCTGGATGGCGCTCGCCATGATCCCGAAGAACGGG
Organism: Streptomyces hawaiiensis; assembly: GCF_004803895.1. NCBI lineage: Bacteria > Bacillati > Actinomycetota > Actinomycetes > Kitasatosporales > Streptomycetaceae > Streptomyces > Streptomyces hawaiiensis. Next base: position 3,249,369 of record NZ_CP021978.1, read on the forward strand.
TCGGCGATGTCGTTCACCAGGATCCCGACCAGGTCGGAGGTGGCGGCGGCCAAGGCGCTCGCGGGCCCGTTGAGTACGTAGTCCAGCTCGTCCACGGCCTTCAGCACCCGCTCACGGGTGGAGGCCGCCACGGGGTAGTTCCCGTTCAGCACGCGCGACACCGTCGCGGGCGAGACCTGCGCGCGGGCCGCCACGTCCGCCAGGGTCACCGTCATGTCGTCGTCCTCCGGTCGCGCATCTCGTCTCCGCCCTCATACACACCCACACCACTGGCCATGGTTCCGCGCGGATCGGCAGGTCGAGCGCCCCTGCCCCGACGAACCCATGGCCAAGGTTCCGAGCAGACCTTAAGCCCCCGACCCCGGGTTGTTCGCCCCCTCGAACAACTCGTCCTGGTCACGGTCTTGTCCGGACCGCGGTTCAGAGGCTAGCTTCTCCGTAGATAGAAAGCGCTTGCTGCAACGCTCACCAGTCCACGACCGGCTCACCGGGCCGCCCGTGAAGGGTGAGGCGTACGCGGCGCGACGACCGCGTACGAAGGGAACGACGTGACACGCAAGACGGTGCGAATCGCCATGAACGGCGTGACCGGGCGCATGGGCTACCGCCAGCACCTGGTCCGCTCCATCCTCGCCCTGCGCGAACAGGGCGGCCTCGACCTCGGCGACGGCACCGTGCTGTGGCCCGAGCCGATCCTGGTCGGCCGCCGGGAGCACGCGCTGAAGGCGCTGGCCGAGCAGCACGGGCTGGAGCACGTCTCGACGGACGTGGACGCGGTCCTCGCCGACGAGACGGTGGACATCTACTTCGACGCGCAGGTCACCTCGGCCCGCGAGGAGGCGCTGAAGAAGGCCATCGCGGCCGGCAAGCACATCTACACCGAGAAGCCGACCGCCACCGGCCTCGACGGCGCCCTGAACCTCGCCCGGCTGGCGAACGAGGCCGGCATCAAGCACGGCGTCGTCCAGGACAAGCTCTTCCTCCCGGGCCTGCTGAAGCTGAAGCGCCTCATCGACGGCGGCTTCTTCGGCCGGATCCTGTCCGTGCGCGGCGAGTTCGGCTACTGGGTCTTCGAGGGCGACTGGCAGACCGCCCAGCGCCCGTCGTGGAACTACCGCGCCGAGGACGGCGGCGGCATCGTCGTCGACATGTTCCCGCACTGGGAGTACGTGCTGCACGAGCTGTTCGGCCGCGTGAAGTCCGTCCAGGCCCTCACCGCCACCCACATCCCGCAGCGCTGGGACGAGAACGACAAGCCCTACGACGCGACGGCCGACGACGCCGCGTACGGCGTCTTCGAGCTCGAGGGCGGCGCGATCGCCCAGATCAACTCCTCCTGGGCCGTGCGCGTCAACCGCGACGAGCTGGTGGAGTTCCAGGTGGACGGCACCGAGGGCTCCGCGGTCGCGGGTCTGCGCAACTGCCGTGTCCAGCACCGCAGCGCCACCCCCAAGCCGGTCTGGAACCCGGACATCCCCGCCACGGAGGTCTTCCGCGACCAGTGGCAGGAGGTCCCGGACAACACCGAGTTCGACAACGGCTTCAAGGCCCAGTGGGAGCTGTTCCTGCGGCACGTCTACGCCGACGCCCCCTACCACTGGGACCTGCTGGCCGGTGCCCGCGGTGTGCAGCTCGCCGAGCTGGGCCTGAAGTCCTCGGCCGAGGGCCGCCGTCTCGACGTACCGGAGATCTCACTGTGACCATCCGACTCCCCGGCGCCGACGGGGTGTTGCGGACCTACGAGCCCCGCACCGAGCCCCTGGCCGTGACCCCCGGCACGCCCTTCACCTCCCGCACGGTCTTCTCGGCGGCGCACGTCGTCGCCGACCCGTTCGCGGACGTCTCACCCGACTCGCCCGCCGTGGTCGACTGGGACGCCACCCTCGCCTTCCGCCGCCACCTGTGGTCGCACGGGCTGGGGGTCGCCGAGGCCATGGACACCGCCCAGCGCGGCATGGGCCTGGACTGGGCGGGCGCGGCGGAACTGATCCGCAGGTCGGCGGCGGAGGCCAAGGCGGTCGGTGGCCTCATCGCCTGCGGTGTGGGCACCGACCAGATCGCCTCCGGGTCGCTCGCGGAGGTCCGCGCGGCCTACGAGGAGCAGCTCGCCCTCGTCGAGGAGTCCGGCGCGCAGGCCATCCTGATGGCGTCCCGGGCGCTCGCGGCGGCGGCCTCCGGGCCGGAGGACTACCTGGAGGTCTACGGCCACCTGCTGCGCCAGTCGGCCGAGCCGGTGGTCCTGCACTGGCTGGGCCCGATGTTCGACCCGGCGCTGGAGGGTTACTGGGGCTCGTCCGACCTGGACGCGGCGACGGACACGTTCCTGGACGTGATCGCGGCCCACCCCGACAAGGTCGACGGCATCAAGGTCTCCCTGCTGGATGCCCGGCGCGAGATCGACATCCGCCGCCGGCTCCCGCAGGGCGTGCGCTGCTACACGGGCGACGACTTCAACTACCCTGAGCTGATCGCGGGCGACGAACAGGGCTTCAGCCACGCCCTGCTCGGTATCTTCGACCCGCTGGGCCCGCTGGCGGCTCAGGCGGTCCGGGTCCTGGACACGGGCGACGTGCAGGGCTTCCGCGCGCTGCTCGACCCCACGGTCGGGCTCTCCCGTCACCTCTTCCAGACGCCCACCCGCTTCTACAAGACGGGTGTGGTGTTCCTGGCCTGGCTGGCGGGCCACCAGTCGCACTTCACCATGGTCGGCGGCCTGCAGTCGGCCCGCTCGCTGCCGCACTTCGCGACGGCGTACGAACTGGCCGACGGGCTGGGGCTGTTCCCCGACCCGAAGCTGGCGGAGGAACGGATGAAGACACTGCTGAGCCTGTACGGGGTGAACCAGTGAGCACTGCGGGACTGGAGCGCTTCTCCATCAATCAGATGACGGTGAAGCAGCTGTCGATGCCGGAACTGGTCGACGGCTGCGCCCGGCTGGGTATCCGCAACGTGGGGCTCTGGCGCGAGCCGGTGCAGACGTACGGTCTGGAGGCCACGGCCAAGCTGGTGCGGGACGCGGGCCTGACGGTGACGACGTTGTGCCGGGGCGGCTTCTTCACGGCGATCGACCCGCGGGAGCGGGCGGAGGCCCTGGCCGACAACAGCCGTGCGATCGACGAGGCGGCCGCCCTGGGCACGGACACGCTGGTCCTGGTCTCGGGCGGTCTGCCCGCGGGCTCCAAGGACCTGCACGGCGCCCGCGAGCGCATCGCGGACGCCCTGTCGGAACTGGGCCCGTACGCGGAGCGGCAGGGCGTCCGGCTGGCCATCGAGCCGCTGCACCCCATGTACGCCTCGGACCGCTGCGTGGTGTCGACCCTGGCCCAGGCGCTGGATCTCGCCGAGCGCTTCCCGGCGAACCAGGTCGGCGTCACGGTCGACACGTACCACATCTGGTGGGACGACACCGCCCCCGCGCAGATCGCCCGGGCGGGCGCGGGCGGGCGTATCCACACCTTCCAGCTCGCCGACTGGACGACTCCCCTCCCGGAGGGTGTCCTCACCGGCCGCGGTCAGATCGGCGACGGGTCGATCGACATGAGGGAGTGGCAGGGTTACGTGGAGGCGGCCGGCTACACGGGCGCCATCGAGGTGGAGCTGTTCAACGACGTCCTCTGGGCCCGGGACGGCCAGGAGGTCCTGGCGGAAACGGCGGAGAGGTTCACCGCACACACACGCTGAACCACCCCGAAAACACGCCCGCTGCCCCACCCCGCGTCCCCGGGGGGCGGGGCGGTGGTGTGCCGGGGGCCGCCCATGGCGCTCCGGATGCGGCAACCCCTCGGGCGTGACACGCTTTTCCCAAGGACTCGGCCGGTCGTAGTGCTCTCTCTTCCCCTCGCATCCTGATTCGGATCCTGATTCGGAGAGCAGCCATGGCTGACTTCCTGGTGAACACCACCAAGTCCGGCGACCAGCTCCAGCCTGCCGTCGACGCCCTGTTCGGCACACAGTTCCTGGAGCTGTGGTCGGACGAGAGCGAGTTCGTCATCAAGGGCCAGTTCCTGGCGGACGACGGCGACAAGCTCGGGGACGAGTTCGCGGTCAGTACGCAGCCGGCGGACGGCCCGGGGGTGCGGCCACTGTGGCCTTCCGTGCTGTCCGCCGGGATCAGCGGCCAGTTCGCCGTATGGCTGGAGACCCCGTTCGGCACCCCCGGCCCCAGCCCGTCCGTGAAGCTCCAACGGTTCACCGAGGGCCGGCAGGCAGGTCCGGAGACGCTCGTCACGACGGACGCGGACCCGAAGGTCCGGCCGTGCCTCGCGTTCATGATCGACGGCGGTGTGCTGGTCACCTGGGCGAGCAGGCGGCCCGACCAGCGCATCCGCGCGCGGCGGTTCCGTTCGGACGGCACCGCGGCGACACCGGAGTTCACGGTCAGCACCACCGAGGGCTTCCACGAGAAGCCCGCCGCCTCGATCCTCACCAACGGCAACGTGGTCGTCGCCTGGTCGACGGATCCCTCTGCGATCGGCGGTGGCCGGCTCACGCTGCGGTTCTTCGACTTCGAGGGCAACCCGCTGGGCGGCGAGATCCAGCCCAACGTCGGCGGCTTCACCGGGGTCAACGCGATCACCCTGCTCGACAGCGGACGGTTCGTCGTCGCGCACATGGAGGGCATCCAGCCCAGTGATCTGGGCAAACCGCAGACCACGGTCGCGGCGAGCATCTTCCAGCCCGACGGCACGGAGACCTTCGACATCACGGCCGGCAACCCCCGGGGCTTCACCCGGAGCTCCCCGGCCCTGTCCCGGCTGCCTGGCGGGCGCTTCCTGATGGCGTGGGTCGAGGAGAGCGCGGACACGCACGACACCGTGCCGACGGTGATGGCCAAGGTCTGCTCGGAGAACCAGGGTTCCCTCGGCGACAAGGTGCAGGTCAGCACGGCGGATCCCGGGAGGCGGTCCCACACCTGCACCGCGACGGCCTTCGGCAACGGCCCGGAGAGCGCGCTCATCACCTGGGACGACGACAGCCATCTCGACGGCGACGCGGGCTTCGGCGTACGGGCCCGCACGTTCCACGTCAGCCCGCCGGGGATGCTGGTCGAGGCGTCCTAGGAGCGGCCGTCGGGGCTGGAGGGACCACGGGCGCGGCGCGGCGCGGGGGCAGGGACGTCAGCCCCACCCCGCCCACCAGCAGCGCCGCCGCGCACCCTCGCAGCGGACTCACCGGTTCGCCCAGGAACAGGAACGCCGACGACATGCCGAAGACCGGGACGAGGAGGGAGAACGGCGCCACCGTGGAGGCGGGGTGGTGGCGCAGCAGGAAACCCCACGCGCCGAAGCCGAAGACCGTGGTGATCCAGGCGACGAAGACGACCGTGCCCGCGCCCTGCCAGTCCAGGGCGCGCAGGGCCGCCAGGTCGCGCGAGAGGCCCTCCGTGAGGAGGGAGAGGGCCAGCAGGGGCAGGACCGGGACCGTGCTGACCCAGACCATGAAGTTCAGCGCGTCGGGCGGGGCCGCCCTGCGCGTGAGGACGTTCGACACGCCCCAGCACGCCGCCGCGCCGACGACCAGGGCGAACGCGCCGAGCGGGCCCGAGGTGCCCTCGTCCACGGCCGCCACGGCGATGCCGACCAGGGCGATCAGCATGCCCAGCAGGCGGACACGGGACGGCCGTTCGCCCAGGACCAGGGCCGCGACGGCCGCCGTGAACACCGCCTGGATCTGCAGGACCAGGGAGGACAGGCCCGCCGGCATTCCCGCGTCCATGCCGACGAAGAGAAGGCCGAACTTCGCCACACCCAGGACCAGGCCGACCGCCACGATCCACTTCCACGCCACCTTCGGGCGGCCCACGAGGAACACCGCCGGGAGCGCCGCCACGAGAAAGCGCAGGGCGGAGAAGAGCAGGGGCGGGAAGTGGTCCAGGCCGATCTCGATGACCGTGAAGTTGACGCCCCAGACGGCGGCGACCAGGACGGCGAGAGCGAGGTGTGACGGGCGCATGGCGTGAGCATCGCGCCCCGCGACCGTGAAGCACCAGCGATGATCGCTGCATGGTTGGATGAAGCATCGCTAAGCAGAAAGGGGCACCCCGTGCTCGACCTCCAGCGGCTGCGCGCCCTGCACGCCGTCTCCGTGCACGGCACCGTCGGCGCCGCCGCGCTCGCGCTCGGGTACACGCCCTCCGCGGTGTCCCAGCAGATCGCCAAGCTGGAGCGGGAGACCCGGACCGTGTTGCTGGAGCGGGAGGGGCGGGGCGTGCGGCTCACCGACGAGGCCCGGCAACTGGTGTGTGCAGCCCAGGAGTTGCTGGCCATCGTGGAGCGCGCGGAGACCGAGCTGGAGGAGCGGCGGGGCCGGCCCGCGGGGCGGCTGACCGTCGCCGCGTTCGCGTCGGCGGCACGCGGGCTGATGCCGGGCGTGCTGGCCGAGCTGGGCCGCAGGCATCCCGCCCTGGACGCCCGGCTCTGCGAGGTGGACCCGCATCTGTCGGTCGACCTGGTGGCGAAGGGCGCCGTCGACCTCGCCGTCGCGCACGACTGGGACATCGCCCCGCTGCCCGCCCCGCCGGGCCTGGAACAGGCGGTCATCGGGGACGACCTGTGCGATCTGCTCGTCCCCGAGGGGCATCCCTTCGCCGGGCGGACGGCCGTACGGCGGGAGGAGCTGGGCGGCGAGCGGTGGATCTGCCAGCCGCCGGGACGGGTCTGCCACGACTGGCTGCTGCGGACGCTGCGCACGGCCGGGCACGAGCCGGACATCGTCCACCAGGCCGACGAGAACCCGACCCTGGTGGCCCTGGTCGCGGCCGGGCTCGGTGTCGCGCTCATCCCGCGACTGGGACGCGGGGCGCTGCCCGCCGGGGTGGTGGAGGTGCCGCTCGATCCGATGCCGGTGCGGCGGCTGTACGCGCTGTGGCGGACGGGGGCGGCCCGGCGTCCGGCCATCGCGGAAACCGTACGGGTGCTCGGTGAGCAGTGGCCGAAAGTGGCGGCCCATCCGCCCCGGTGAGCCCCTGGTTCCCCCCGCGTACCGACTTGCGGAAATCCGGGCCGAGTCGGGAACCCGGGCCGGACCGTCCCCGTCCAATCGCAGGCCACCGGAGAGTCACCACGGTGCGGTGTCGGCCCTCGCCACTGGCTGCGATCGCTGACCACCCTCTCCGCCGTACCGCGGCCGGCGGCACCGCCGCCATCGGCGCGCCCCCTCCAACCGCGCCGGTGGCGGCCCCTTCGCGGTTAGTGTGCGTTCCCTTGACCGGCAGAAACTTCCCGGATATTGGTGACCTCTTGGAAGTTTCCTTCAGTGGATCCGAACGGATCACCTCCGGAAGGAGCGCACGTGCACGACACCGGCACGGGAAGCACGGGAAACACGGGAAACACGGGACAGCCCTCCAGACGCACCGTCCTCGCCGCCACGGCCGGCGTCACCGCCGCCCTGGCTGCCGCCGGGCCCGCGCAGGCGACCCCGGACGACAGCCGGCTGCGCCGCATCGTCTCCCGCATGGCGCTCCAGGAGAAGGTCGGGCAGCTGTTCGTCATGCGGGTCTACGGGCACTCCGCCACCGCCCCCGACCAGGCCGACATCGACGCCAACCTCAAGGAGATCGGGGTCCGTACGGCCGCCGAGCTGGTCGCGAAGTACCGGGTGGGCGGCATCATCTACTTCGCCTGGGCGCACAACACCCGCGAGCCGCACCAGATCGCCGATCTGTCGAACGGTATCCAGAAGGCCTCCCTGGAACTGCCCCGCGGGCTGCCCGTGCTCATCTCCACCGACCAGGAGCACGGGATCGTCGCCCGGGTGGGCAGACCGGCGACGCTGTTCCCGGGGGCCATGGCCGTCGGGGCGGGCGGGTCGCGCTCCGACGCCCGTGCGCTCGGCCGGATCTCGGGCGCCGAGCTGCGGGCGATGGGGATCCGGCAGGACTACTCCCCCGTCGCCGACGTGAACGTCAACCCGGCCAACCCGGTCATCGGCGTGCGGTCCTTCGGTGCCGAGCCGCGGGCCGTGTCCGCGCTGGTGGCCGCCGAGGTCGCCGGGTACCAGGGCTCCGGTGTCGCCGCTACCGCCAAGCACTTCCCCGGGCACGGGGACACCAACGTCGACAGCCACACCGGCTTCCCCACCATCACGCACAGCCGGGAGCTGTGGGAGAGGCTGGACGCACCGCCGTTCCGGGCGGCGATCGCCGCGGGCATCGACTCGATCATGACCGCACACCTGATGGTCCCGGCCCTCGACGACTCCGGCGACCCGGCCACCCTCTCCCGTCCCATCCTCACCGGCATCCTGCGCGAACGCCTCGGCTACGACGGGGTCGTGGTCACCGACTCCCTCGGCATGGAAGGCGTACGCAGCAAGTACGGCGACGACCGGGTGCCGGTGCTCGCGCTGAAGGCGGGCGTGGACCAGCTGCTCAACCCGCCCGACCTCGACCTCGCCTGGAACGCCGTGCTGACCGCCGTGCGCGAGGGCGAGCTCACCGAGGCCCGGCTCGACGAATCGATCCTGCGGGTGCTGCGGCTGAAGTCCAGGCTGGGGCTGTTCCGTTCCCCGTACGTCAGCCGGAGCGGTGTCGACCGGACCGTCGGCGCCCGGGCGCATCTCGCGGCGGCCGACCGGATCGCCGAGCGGACGACCACGCTGCTCGTCAACGACGGACGCCTGTTGCCCCTGTCGCGGCGCCGGTACCCCAAGGTGCTGGTGGTCGGGGCGGATCCGGCCTCGCCGTCCGGCACGACGGGACCGCCCACGGGCGTGCTCGCCGGCGCGCTGACCGGCCTGGGCTTCACCGCCACCGCCCTGTCCACCGGCACCGCCCCCTCCGCGGCGGCCATCGCGAAGGCGGTCGCGGCGGCGCGGGAGGCGGACGCGGTGGTGGCCGCCACCTACAACGTCACCGCGAGCAGCAGCCAGAAGGCGCTGGTGGAGCAGCTCGTGGCGACCGGGACGCCGGTCGTGGCGGTGGCCATCCGCAATCCCTACGACGTGGCCCAGCTGCCCTCCGTGCCGGCCTGCCTGGCCGCCTACTCCTGGACCGACGTCGAACTGCGGGCCGCCGCACGGGTGATCGCCGGACGGGTGAAACCGCGCGGGAAGCTGCCGGTGGCCGTGCAACGGGCGGATGATCCGGAGCAGGTGCTGTACCCCGTCGGCTACGGGCTGTCGTACTAGACGTACGCCACGGACCGGGCGCACCACCCCCAAGGTGCGCAAACCGCCCCATGCGCCTGGCGTGCACCCACTACGGCGGGTCACGCTGGGCGAGCACACTCGGGGGGTCGGCGATGCGTGAGAGAAGTTCCGTGGGGGTGGTCTGCGGGCTGGTGGTGCTGCTGGGCGCGCTGCTGACCGGCTGCCAGAGCCCGTCGGGAGGCGTGGCGCAGGACGGGCGGCTGGGCGAGCCCGCGACCGGGAGGACCGCCTCGGTGTCGCCGGTGCCGGCGCGCCCGTCCGGGTACGGGGCGGTGTTCCTCGCGGTCGGCGAGTGCAGTTCGTTCGGTACGACGAGCTTCACGGAGGTGCCGTGCGCCGGTGAGCGGGCGGCGGCCCGGGTCGTGGCCCGGCACGACGGCGCGGTGCGGGACGGGCCGCGCTGCCCGTCGGCCACCGACTTCGTGCTGCACATCAGCGAGCAGCGGCCCGCGTCCGACGAGGACGGCGACGGGGCGGTGCCGCGGGGCTTCGCCTGTATGCGCAACCTCCAGCCGCCGCACCCCGGTGATCCGGGCGGCGGGGGCGGACCCCGCACGATCGTCGGGGACTGCGTCTACGGCTCCGGCGACGGGCAGGTCCGCGAGACCGCCTGCGACGGCAAGGGCGGGCAGAAGCCGCAGTACAAGGTGGTCCGGGCGGTCGCCGAGCGGGCCGACTGCCCCGCCCCGACCGCCCTGTACGTCCGGCTGGGCGGAAAGCGGCCCGTGGGGTGCGCCCGGCCGCTGTGACACGGCCGGGCGCGAAAGCGACGTGCTTTACGGACGCAGCGTCATCTCACGCTGGGTGTCCCGCTTGTCGAGCTTGGCGTCGAACTTCGCCAGCGGCTTCGCCGCCTGCGGGTCCGCCTGCACCGTGCTGGAGGCGACACCGGCCCAGTCGAGGATGCGTGCGGTGGCGAGGGCCTTCTGCTCGGGCACGAGGCCCGCCACGTTGGCGCCGTGGTTCATGCCGGGGGCGGTCATGACGTAGGAGTCCTTCGCGCCCTTGCCGACGCGGAAGGGTTCCGCGCCCCACGGGTCGTTCTGGCCGTAGACGAACAGCATCTGCCGGGCGTTGTGCCGGACCCAGGTGTCCACGTCCCGCATCGCCGACGGCTGGAACCTCATGGGGATGTCCCGGGGGACGAAGTTGCGCGGCGGCTGGTAGCCGTAGCGGATGTACTGCTTCTCGATGTGCGGGAAGCGGATGGTCGGCGCGCCGAGCTGGGTGCCGGCCTGGTAGTAGTACGGCGTGTAGGTCGTCAGGCCCTGGTCGGCGTAGGCGGAGAAGCCGGAGATCGTGTCGACGGAGTCCCAGATCTCCTCGTCGGTGGCCTTCTTGGCGTCGGCCGGGATCTGGTCGCAGTCGGACAGCAGGCTGTACTGCCAGAAGCCCCACACGTAGTCGAGGACGGTCGCCTCGAACGCCTTGTCCAGGCTTCCGATGGTCGTGAAGGTGAGGCCGTTGTCCTGCGCGAAGGCCGCGTACTTCTTCTCCAGCGGCTCACGGCGCACCAGCGCCTCGCGCTGTACGCCGTTCAGCCGGTCGCGGCACTCCTCGGTGCCGACGCGGGCGAAGAAGCGGTCGTAGGCGGAGTCCTCCTTATTCACCACGTCGTTGGGGGCGACGTAGGCGACGACGCCGTCCATGTCCCGCGGGTGGAAGCGCTCGTAGTAGGTGGCGGTCATGCCGCCCTTCGAGCCACCCGTGGAGATCCACTTCTTGCTGTAGATGCCCTTCAGGGCCTTGAAGACGCGGTGCTGGTCGTCGGCCGCCTGCCGGATGTCCAGCTTGGACCAGTCGGCCGGGGCGGGCCGGGACGGGGTGAAGAAGCGGTACTCCAGGGAGACCTGGTTGCCGTCCACGATCTGGGTCGGCTCGCTGCGGCGGGGCGTCGTGGAGACGTTGTAGCCGCTGGTGAAGAACACCGTCGGGCGCGAGACGTCCTTGTGCAGCAAGGTGATGCGCTGCTGGAAGGTGCCCTTCGAAGGCTTCCGGTGGTCGATCGGCTGCGTGTAGTTCAGGACGAAGAAGCGGTAACCGGTGTACGGCTTCTCCTCGACGAGGCTCATGCCCGGTATGGAGAGCAGCCTCTCCTTGATGTCGGTGGTGCCGGCGGCGGTGGCCGCTCCCGCCGTGCCCAGTGTGCCTATGAGCACCGTGAGCGCCAGCAGCCATCTGAGCGCCTTGCGCATGCGCACTCCCCTGTGAGACAGATGTGCGCCGGAAGCTAGCGGATCAACTCACCGGAGCACCAGGGGACATAGGGAAAACCCTGTGCGCGGGGGCGGGTTCGCTGGGCGCGGGCCGTCAGCAGAGAATCCAGCCGGAGCTGAACTTCCCCCTGCCGACCTGGCCCTTGAGCCAGACGCAGCGGCGTCCGGCGTGCACGGTCACCGGGCCCGCGTGGTAGGCGTACTTGCCCGCGTCGACGACCGGCCGGTTGCCGCGCGCCTGCACACTCACCGACATCGTGCGCTTCACGCCGGGCTTCTTGGTGAGGGTCACGGCGCAGACGTAGCCGCCGCGCTTGTAGACGAGCACGGTCCCGGAGGCGAACGGCAGGGTGCGGACCTTGCGGCCGGGGCAGAGGGCGGAGGCGGCCTGCGCCTCCCCCGGCGCGGCGACGGCGAGCAGCCCGGAGGCGGTCAGCACGGCCAGCCCGAGCGCGAGCCGCCGCCGTATCGCTCCACTGTGCACTGTCGTCCTCCCCGTACCGCGTCGTCCGCGACCATCGGCGTACGCCAGTACGGACGCATGACGTATGTCGGATGGTTGCGCGGGCGTCACGGAGACGCGGCAAGGGGGGCCGTCAGCGGGACGCCCCGACCGGCTCCTCCGGCTCGGCGGCGCCGATGAACGTCCGCCACAGCTCCGCGTACCGGCCGCCCCGAGCGAGCAGCTCCTCGTGCGTGCCGTCCTCGGCGACCCGGCCGTGGTCCATGACGACGACCCGGTCGGCGCGGGCGGCGGTGGTGAGGCGGTGGGCGACAATCAAGGTGGTGCGCGCGTAAGCGCTCGACGAGGGGCGGTGGTCGGGCGACGGGAGGGCGGCGCGGCGGCCCGCGATGCGGTCGGTGGCCTGGTTGACCTGGGCCTCGGTGGCCAGGTCCAGGGCGGCCGTGGCCTCGTCGAGCAGCAGGACGTCCGGGTCGACCAGTTCGGCGCGGGCCAGCGCGATCAGCTGGCGCTGCCCGGCGGACAGGTTGCGGCCCCGCTCGGCGACCTCGTGGAGGTAGCCGCCCTCCAGCGTGGCGATCATGTCGTGCGCGCCGACCGCGCGGGCCGCCGCCTCGACCTCGGCGTCGGTGGCATCCGGGCGGCCGTAGGCGATGGCGTCGCGGACGGTGCCCTGGAAGAGGTACGCCTCCTGCGGGACGACCCCCAGACGATGCCGGTACGAGGTGAGGTCCAGGGCCCGCAGATCGGTGCCGTCGACGGTGACCCGGCCGCCGGTGGGGTCGTAGAAGCGGGCCACGAGCTTGACGAGGGTCGACTTGCCCGCGCCGGTCTCACCGACGAAGGCGACGGTCTGCCCGGCCGGGATGCGCAGGTCGACCCCGCCGAGGGCCGCCTCCCCTTCACCGGCGGTGCCGTATTCGAAGCGCACGTCCTCGAAGGCGATGTCGCCGCGCAGCGACAGCACCTCGAGGGGTTCGTCGGCGGACTTCGTCGACGTCGGCTCCCGGAGCATCTCCTGGATGCGGCCGAGCGAGACGGTCGCCTGCTGGTAGCCGTCGAAGACCTGGGAGAGCTGCTGCACGGGCGCGAAGAACAGGTCGATGTAGAGCAGGTACGCCACCAGCGAGCCGATCGCCAGCGTCCCGTCGTCGACCCGGGCCCCGCCCACGATCAGCACCGCCGCCGCGGCCACCGACGACAGGAACTGCACGAACGGGAAGTACACCGAGATCAGCCACTGGCCCCGGATGCGCGCCTGGCGGTAGCTCTCGCTGTGCCCGGCGAACCGCCGCCCGCCGTCCCGCTCGCGCCGGAAGGCCTGCACGATCCGCAGCCCGGACACCGACTCCTGGAGGTCGGCGTTGACGACCGCCACGCGTTCGCGGGCCAGCTCGTACGCCTTCACGGACGCGCGGCGGAAGAAGTACGTGGCGACGATCAGCGGCGGCAGCGTCGCGAAGACGACGAGCGCCAGCTCCACGTCGATCACCAGCAGCGCGACCATGATGCCGAAGAAGGTGACGACCGAGACGAAGGCCGTGACCAGCCCCGTCTGGAGGAACGTCGACAGCGCGTCGACGTCGGTCGTCATCCGGGTCATGATCCGCCCGGTCAGCTCACGCTCGTAGTAGTCGAGCCCGAGGCGCTGGAGCTGGGAGAAGATCTTCAGCCGCAGCGAGTACAGGACCCGCTCGCCGGTACGCCCGGTCATCCGGGTCTCACCGATCTGGGCCGCCCACTGCACGGCCACCGTCAGCAGCCCGAGCAGGGCCGCCGCCCAGACGGCACCCTGGGCGGCCTGTGTGACGCCCGAGTCGATGCCGTGCCGGATCAGCACGGGCAGCAACAGGCCCATGCCCGCGTCGGTGGCGACCAGGGCCAGGCTGACCAGCAGCGGTAGCCCGAAGCCGCGCAGCAGCCGGCGCAGACCGTAGGACTCCTCCGGCTGGACGGCCCGCGACTCGTCGACGTCCGGGACGTCGGTGGCCGGGGGCAGTGCCTCGACCTGGGCGAGCAGCTCGGGGGTGGCGGGGCTTTCGGCGAGGGCCAGGTCCTTGCGCTCGCGGTCTCCCGTCCACAGCCGGGGGGTGACCCCGCGCTCGGCGTCGAACTCGGCGTCCAGCTCGTCCCGGACGGAGGTGTCCTCCTGGGGGCAGGCCGGCGGGGTGTGGCCCGGGGAGACCGCGCCCAGCTCGTCCGGGTCGGTGAGCAGGCGCCGGTAGAGGGCGGACCGCTCCTGGAGCTCCTCGTGGGTGCCGATGTCGGCGAGGCGGCCGTCGTCCAGGACGGCGATGCGGTCGGCGAGGTTCAGGGTGGAGCGGCGGTGGGCGATCAGCAGGGTCGTACGGCCCCGCATGACCCCCTTCAGGGCCTCGTGGATCTCGTGCTCGACGCGGGCGTCCACGGCGGAGGTGGCGTCGTCCAGGACGAGCAGGCGCGGGTCGCTGAGGATGGCGCGGGCGAGGGCGACGCGCTGGCGCTGGCCGCCGGAGAGGGTGAGGCCGTGCTCGCCGACGGTGGTGTCGTAGCCGTCGGGGAGTTCCGCGATGAACCGGTCCGCCTGGGCGGCGCGTGCGGCCTTCTCGATCTCCTCCCGGGTGGCGTCCGGGCGGCCGTAGGCGATGTTGTCGCGGACGGTGTCGGAGAACAGGAACGAGTCCTCCGGGACCAGCCCGATCGCCGCCCGCAGCGACTGAAGGGTCAGTTCCCGCACGTCGTGCCCGCCGACCAGGACGGCCCCGCGAGTGACGTCGTAGAAGCGCGGCAGGAGGAGGGAGACCGTGGACTTGCCGGAACCGGAGGAGCCGACGACGGCGAGGGTCTCGCCCGGGCGGATCTCGAAGGACAGCCCGTCGAGGACGCTGCGGTCGTCGTCATAGCCGAAGGAGACGTCGTCGAACTCGACCGTCGCGGGGGCGTCGGCGGGCAGGTCCTTGTGGCCGTCCTCCATCGACGGCTCGGTGTCGATCAGCTCCAGGACGCGCTCGGTGCCGGCGCGGGCCTGCTGGCCGACGGTGAGCACCATCGCGAGCATGCGGACCGGGCCGACCAGCTGGGCGAGGTAGGTGGAGAAGGCGACGAACGTGCCGAGCGTGATGTGCCCGCGCACCGCCAGCCAGCCGCCGAGGGCCAGCATCGCGACCTGGCCGAGAGCCGGGACGGCCTGCAGGGCCGGGGTGTAGACCGAGTTCAGGCGGATGGTGCGCAGCCGGCCCGCGAACAGCCGGCGGCCGACCTCCCGGAGCTTGCCGGTCTCCTGCTCCTCCTGCCCGAAGCCCTTCACCACGCGTACGCCGCTGACGGCGCCGTCGACCACGCCCGCGACGGCGGCGGCCTGGGCCTGGGCGTACCAGGTGGAGGGGTGGAGCCGGGTGCGGCTGCGCTTGGCGATCCACCAGATGGCGGGCGCCACCGCCAGGGCGACCAGGGTCAGCGGCACGGACAGCCACGCCATGATCACCAGAGAGATCAGGAAGAGCATGAAGTTCCCGATGGTCATCGGGAGCATGAAGAGCAGGCCCTGGATCAGCTGCAGGTCACTGGTGGCCCGGCCGACGACCTGCCCGGTGGACAGCTCGTCCTGGCGGCGGCCGTCGAGCCGGGTGATCGTGCCGTACATCTCCGTCCGCAGGTCGTGCTGGACGTCGAGGGCGAGGCGGCCACCGTAGTAGCGGCGTATGTAGGTGAGGACGTAGACGACCAGCGCGGCTGCGACGAGGAGACCGGCCCAGGTGGTCATGTCTCTGGTGTGCTCGCTGATGACGTCGTCGATGATCACCTTGGTGATCAGCGGGACGAGCGCCATGACGGCCATGCCGATCAGGGAGGAGCCGAGGGCGAGTACGACGTCCTTCGGGTGGCGCCACGCGTAGGCCCACAGTCGTCGTGCCCATCCCCGTTTCGGTGTCACACCGGTGCCTTCCATCCGTCCTGAGCTGCCGGAAGGCGACAACACGGGATCCACCCGATTTCATCCCGCGGCGCCGCTTCCCCGACCAGCGGACGAGGAACACCCGCCCTAGGTCTAAGCTCCCCGGTCATGGTGCCCTCACTCGCCCAGGTGTCCCGGCGACCCCGCTTCGCGCTCACCGAGACCGTGGTGGCCCTGTGCGCCGCCCTGTGCTGGCGGCTGCTCGCCTTCGCGATGTACGCGGAGGGCTACGACCTGGACCCGAGCGCGCCGCGCCAGATGTCCGGAGACGCGGAGATCGCGCACCTGGCCCTGCTCCTGGCGGTCTCGGTCGCGGTGACCTGGTCGCTGCGGCTGCTGCCCTGGCCGCCACTGCGCCCCGCGGTGGACGCACTCGCCGTGGTGCGCCTCGCCGCGGTGCTGCTGCTGTCTGCGGTGATGGTGCTGGCCCTGCTCACCGGGGTCCGTGTCCCGGTGCTGGGGTGGCAGATGTGATCACCCGCGGGCGGCGGGGACTCAGACGCGCACGCGGAGGGAGTAGAAGCGGGTCGTCTGAACGGCGTTCTGGTTGTCGTCGCTGACCAGCAGGACCTTCAGGGCGTTCCTCGTCCGGCCTGTGATCGTCATGCCCTCGATGTTGTCCAGGAGAGGGTTCGGCTGGGGCTGCTTGGCCGTCGCTCCCAGGGACGGGCAGGTCGCGAGGTCGGTGAGCAAGGTCTTCCTCATCGCGTGGCGCGGGTCGGCAAGGTAGAGGCGGACCGTGTTGCCCACGCCTGCCGTGAAGCCGCGTTCCAGGACCAGGAGGCGGCCGTCGGGGGTGGCCTGGATCTCGGGGACGCCGAGGCCGGGGTCCGTGCGGTACGTGTACGGGGCGGCGAGCCGGAAGTGGCCCCCGTGACGGTTCCAGGTCTGGAAGCGGACGGTGTCGGCGGGGTCGCCGGCGAGGGCGTACTCCATGGACGCGACCAGGGTGCGGCCGCCGGGCAGCAGGGTCAGACCCTCGAAGGTGCCGTTGGGCTGCCCTCGGCCCGCGGGGCTCACGCGCAGGTCGTCGGGGACCGGAAGGCGGTCGAGGATCTTGCCGGTGCGGGAGTAGCGGCGTACCGACGGCTCGGTCTCGGAGGTGACGAGGTACGTGCCGTCGCCGTCCACGACCAGGCCCTCGGAGTCGAGTGCGGCTCCGCTCTCGTCGGCCAGGGGGATCACGGAACGGGGCTTCAGGGTCCTCGCGTCCAGGCGGAACAGCGACGAGCGGTCCGAGAGGGCAGCCAGGGAGCCGTCCCGGATGACGGCCAGCGCGGAGAAGTTGCCGACGAAGGTGTCCTCGTACGTCGTCTTGTCGAGCGCGTCGGAGAAGCGGTCGAGGGAGACGGACGGGGAGCAGGCGTGGGACGTGCGCGCCTGGGCAGGGCCGGCGGCGGTCAGGCACGTGGCCGCCGCCAGGCCCGCCGTGAGAAGGGCGAGGTGGGTTCTCAGGGGCATGGACGTCACCGTAGAGCGGGCCGGTGACGCCGGGTGGGCGGCCAGGTGAAGGTCGGCCGTTCCGGTGAGTCGGTCACACCGGCAGCTACTTGCCCTACCTTGTGGCTGTTTGCCCGGATATGGAAAACGCCTTCCCCCTGTGCTCTACACCCTCCTCGCCTTCGTCAGGAGGATCCTGGATCTGGGCTAGGACCTGGCGAACCCGCCGGACCCGTCAACTCGCCGCCAGATCCTTGTGGATGACCTTGGCCACGGCCTGGATGGTGGCGATGCCATAGTTCATCGTGCTGTTCCCGTGGGTCAGCACCGTCATCACGTAGTCGTGGCCGCCGCCCTTGAACGCGCCGACGCTGTGCACCCGCCACCCGTTCGTGGAGCGCTGCAGCCAGCCGTTCTTGACGGCCACCGTGACGCCTGAGGGCACTCCGTACGGGGTGCCCCAGCGCTGGGACGAGACGACCTGGCCCATCAGCTTGACGATGTAGGCGCGGGAGTTGTCGCTGAGGACCGCGTTCTTGGCGGTGAGGAGCTTCAGCAGCTTCTGCTCGTCGGTGACGGTGATCTGCGTCAGGCCCCAGTAGCCGTTCGCGCCGGGCTTGGTCTGCGTCATGCCGGCGGCCTTGAGGAAGTTCTTGATCTTCGTCATGCCGAGCTGCTTCCACAGGGTGGAGGTCGCCGCGTTGTCCGACTTGGTGATCATCGCCTTGGCGAGGGTGTTCTCGCGGTCGGTGAGGTACCGGTTCGTCTTCTTCGCGTCCCACAGCAGTGTGGCGAGGACCGTGACCTTGACGACGCTGGCCGAGTCGTAGGCGGAGCTCGCGCGCAGGGTGCAGGTCGTGTTGGTGCTGCGGTCGTAGAGGCCGACGGCGACCGTGCCCTTGCGGGTGGCGAGCGCGGCGGTGATGTCCTTCTTCAGCTTGGTGGCGAGCCCGGCCTTGGCGGACGTGCAGGTCACGGCCGGAGCGGCAGCGGCGGCGGGCGTGGCGGCAGCGACGAGCGGCACGAGGACGCCCGTACCCACGGCCGCCGCCAGCACCCTCGCGCGGCGGGATATCCCAGAAGTCATGCACGTCATGACTCTCGGGTGCGGGCGAATGGTTGTAGGGATGACGAAGACTTGTGCGAGTCGTTACCGGAGGCCGCCCGTGTTCACAGGCGGCGGCCGGCTTCGGCACAGCGGCCTCCCATCTCGGCTGTCCACGATGCCGGGGTGACCTCTGCCACCGAAACCCAGCTCCGCGCCGCCGAGCCCCCTCCGGCCCCGCCCCAGGACGCCGCCACCGCGCCGCGTTGGTCCCTGCCCGCGCTGCTCGCGATCCTCGCCCTGGCCGCGGTGCTGTACTCCTGGAACCTGTCCGGATCCAGCCTCAACAGCTTCTACAGCGCCGCCGTGCTGAGCGGCACCGAGAGCTGGAAGGCCTGGTTCTTCGGCTCGCTGGACGCCGGGAACTTCCTCACCGTCGACAAGCCGCCGCTCGCGCTGATGGTGATGGGCCTGTCCTGCCGGATCTTCGGATACGGCACCTGGCAGATGATGGCGCCGATGATCGTGGCCGCCCTGGCCACCCTCTGGATCCTGCACTCCTCGGTGAAGCGGGTGTTCGGGCACGCGGCGGCGGCCGTGGCGGCCCTCGTCCTCGCCCTCACCCCGATCACGGTCGCCATCAACCGGGACAACAACCCCGACACTCTGCTGGTGTTCCTGATGGTGGCCGGCGCGGCGCTCGCCCTGCGCGCCACGCGCGACGGCCGGCTGCTGCCGCTGCTCGGTTCGGCGGCCTGCTTCGGGCTCGCCTTCAACACCAAGATGCTCCAGGGGTACATCGCGCTGCCCGCCGTGTTCGTGGTCTATCTGTACGCGGCGAAGCCGGCGGTGGTGAAGCGCATCGTCCATCTGCTCCTCGCCGCAGTGGTGCTGGCCGTCTCCAGCTTCTGGTGGGCCGCGGCCGTGTCGCTGGTCCCGGCCTCGGACCGGCCGTACATCGGCGGTTCGACGGACGGCACCGCCTGGAACCTGATCATGGGCTACAACGGCCTCGGCCGGATCCTCGGCGGCGAGGGCAACGGCGGGGGCGGCGGAGGCGGTGGCGGCGGCTTCTCCGGCACCGCGGGCCTCGGGCGGATGTTCAACGACATCCTCGGCGGCCAGATCTCCTGGCTGATCCCGTTCGCGGGCATCGCGCTCGTCGGCGGCCTGGTGCTGTGCGGCCGTGCCGCGCGTACGGACCTCACCCGGGCCGCGCTCGTGCTGTGGGGCGGCTGGACCGTGCTGCACTACCTGACCTTCGCCCTGGCGGAGGGCACCATGCACCCGTACTACACGACCGCGCTCGCCCCGGGCATCGCGGCGCTGTGCGCGGGCGGCGGGGTGCTGCTGCTGCGGGCCTTCCGCGCGGATGGGCGGTGGGTGTGGGTGCTGCCGCTCGCCCTGGGCGTCACGGCCGTCTGGGCCGCGGTGCTGCTGCGGCGGGCCTCCGGCTGGAACTCCTGGCTGTGGCCTGCCGTCTTGGTCGTCATGGCGCTGGCCGTGGCGGGCCTGTTCGTCTTCCGCTCCGCCACCTCGAGGCTGCGGCTGCGGCTGCTGGCGGTGTCGGTGGCGGCCGCCGTCGTCGCGGCGGTGGCGGGCCCGGCGGCGTACGCCTGGTCGGTTCCGTCATCGGGAGCGAGCGGCGGCATGGGCGGTACGAACCCGACGGCGGGGCCGACCACGGGCAGCGGCTTCGGCGGGCCCGGGGGCGGGGGCGGCCGGGGGTTCCCGGGCGGGGGCTCGGACGGTCCCGGCGGCGGGAGCCGGCAGGGCGGCGACACCCAGGCCGGGGGCGGCTCCCTGGGTGGCGGGATGCCGTCCGGCGAGCAGAGCGGGCAGGCTCCCGAAGGGTCGGGCACCCCTGGGGGTACGCCCCCGAACGGCGGCGGCACGTCGGCCGAGGGCGGCTCCGGCACCGGCCGGTCCGGCGGTGCGGGCGGTCAGCCCGGCGGTACGGGCGGGGGCCCCGGCGGCGGCGCGAGCAGTGAACTCATCGCGTACCTGAAGAAGCACCAGGACGGAGCCGAGTGGCTGCTGGCGGTGTCGAGTTCGCAGGGTGCCGCCCAGCTCATCCTGAGCAGCGGTGAGCCCGTCATCTCGATGTGGGGCTGGTCCGGCAGCGACCAGGCGATGACGCTCGCCAGGCTCAAGGAGCTGGTGAAGAAGGGCGACCTGCACTACATCCAGCTCGGCGGGGACGGGAGTGCCCCCGCGCGAGCGGATTCGAGCGTGGGGGAGGGCGGCGGCACGGGCGGCCCGGGTGGCGGATCCACCGTCAGCTCCGAAGTCACGGCGTGGGTGCGGAAGCACGGCACGGCGGTGAAGGAGAGCGACTACAGCGCGAACTCGGACACCGGCTCCGACTCGTCCTCGGAGTCGACCGTCTACCGCCTCGACCCGTCCGACGTCAGCTGATCCCGCACAACCACGCCCGAACGAACGGCCCCCGACCCCTCGGTCCGGGGCCGTTCCCCTGTCCCGGATCATGGACACCGGTGTCCGGCGAACGGGTGAAGGGAGACGCAGCGGTGGGCTACTGCCTGGAGATGAGCACCGGCGACATGAGAACGGTGGTGCGGCTGCTCACGGCGGTGGAGCGGACCGAGCAGCAGGAGCGCACGCTCGCCCGGGTGCGCACGGAGTGCGAGCGGACCGACGCCCGCTTCCAGGAGCAGGGCGTCGACCTCGACGTCTCCATCAGCCAGGCCCTGGACGAGCTGATCGACGGCACCCCGAGCACCGACCTGTGCCCCGCCTACAGCTACGCCTTCTACCAGGCCGTCGCGGCGCACTTCTCCGACCCCACCGACCTCGGCGCCTGGCGCCGCCCGGCGTGGTTCTACGCCATGGACGACGAACTGGCCCGGCACGGCGTACCGTCCGACCTGCTCCCGGGCACGTTCCTGTTCAGCGGTCCGCCGCTGCGGCTGCCCCACCCCGGCGACGCGGTGCCCGCGATCGGCACGCTGCCGGCCCAGCGGGCCGCCGCCCTCGCCGACGCCTACACCCGCGTACTCGACCGCCTCGACCCCGAATTCCGTGGCCCGGCCCGCCGGTTCGCCGACGCCATGCGGTGGGAGGCGGAGGAGTGGGAGAGCGCCCGGCAGCTCGGGACGAACCCTGACACGCTGCTCTTCTGGTTCCACTGACACCTGCTCGACCTCTTGACGCCGTCTTTCCCGCCGGGATACTTGCGGTCGACAGCGCGCCAACTGCCGTGTCGTTCAAGGGCTTTGTGCGGACGGCGGCGGCGCCTGTCCGAGATCCCGAACGTCGTGCGAAGTTTCGCAAGTTTCGTGACGACCACCCCCCACCGGAGGATCCGCACATGAGCCCACGCAAGGCACTCATAGCCGCCCTGACCGCCGCCCTGCTGGCCGGCCCCGGCGTCGCCCAGGCCGCCACTCCCCAGGCTGCGCCCACCCCCGCCCGGGAACGCGCCGCCGCGGCCACCATCACCTGGTCCCTCGTCCGTGCGAGCAACCCCACCGCGGACCAGCGCTCGGCCTACGACTCCATCACCAAGGCCATGAACGCGGCGGTGGCCCGTTACAACAACCTCAGCGACCTGGGCAAGACGATCACGGTCCGCTACGAGCCGGGCGTCCCCACCGCCGACGGCAGCACCAACGGCACCATCCGCTTCGGCAGCAACCGCAGCTACATGAACGAGCGGACGGCCCTGCACGAGATCTCCCACACCCTCGGCGTGGGACTGAGCGGGGGCTGGTCCCGCCTGGGCGGCAGCGGCACCTGGACCGGAGGCCAGGCCACCGCCCTCGTCAAGCAGTACGACGGCTCCGGCGCCAAGATCTCCACCGGCGGCGGTCACTTCTGGCCCTACGGCCTGAACTACGACAACGAGTGGTCGGGCACGGCGGCCGACCGCCACGTCCACATCGTCGCCGCGATGGTCCGCGACGGCCTGTAGACCCACCTCGCAAGGCCGGACCACCTCGCAAGGCCGGACCACCTCGCAAGGCCGGACCACCTCGCAAGGCCGGACCACCTCGCAAGGCCGGACCACCTCGCAAGGCCGGACCACCTCGCAGGGCCCGGACCACCTCGCGAGGCTTGGACCACCTCGCTTGGCCGGCCGGCGCTCAGCCCAGGTGCGTCGGCGCGAACATCCGCAGCACGGCCGGGAGCAGGACCACCGAGGGCCCGGGCGCGGCAAGCGCCCTGGCGAGGTCCTGCTCCAGGTTCTCCGGAGTCGTCCGCACCCCGGGGACACCGAAGGACTCCGCCAGGGCCACGTAGTCGGGCCGGGTCAGTTCCGTCGCGGTCGCCTCGCCGAACGCGTCGGTCATGTACTCGCGCAGGATGCCGTAGCCACCGTCGTCGACGATCAGCCAGGTGACGTTCAGGTCGTACTGGCGGGCCGTCGCCAGCTCGGCGATCGAGTACAGGGCCCCGCCGTCGCCGGAGACCGCGAGGACCGGCCGGGTCGGGTCGGCCGCCGCCGCGCCGAGTGCCGCCGGGAAGGCGTAGCCGAGGCCGCCCGCGCCCTGCGCGGAGTGCATGTGGTTGGGGCCCTTGGCGTCGAAGGCCGACCACGCCCAGTACGCCAGGATGGTCATGTCCCAGAAGGACGGGGAGTCGCCCGGCAGCGCCCTGCGCACGGACGCCAGGACGTCCTGCTCCAGGGTGAGTTCCTGGGTGGCGATGCGGTCGGCGACCTTGGCGAGCACCTCCCGGACCCGAACGGCGGCCGTCGCGTCCTCGCGGGCCGGCACCGTCTCCAGCAGGGCCTGCAACGCGAGCCGCGCGTCGGCGTGGATGCCCAACGCCGGGTGGTTGGACTCCAGCTTGCCGAGGTCGGCCTCGATCTGGACGACCCGGCCGCGCGGCTTGAACGTGTGGTAGTTCGAGGAGAGTTCGCCGAGGCCCGATCCGACGACCAGGAGGACGTCGGCGTCCTCCAGGAAGTCGGTGGTGTGCCGGTCCTCGATCCACGACTGGAGCGACAGCGGGTGCGTCCAGGGGAACGCGCCCTTGCCGCCGGGGGTGGTGACGACCGGCGCCCGGAGCCGCTCCGCCAGCTGCTTCAGCTTGCCGGAGGCGTCCGCCCGGACCACTCCCCCGCCCGCGATGATCGCCGGACGGGCGGCCTTGGACAGCAGGTCGGCGGCCACCGCCGTCAGTTCGGGACGGGGCGGCAGCTCCTCGGGGAAGGCGTCGCCGCCCGTCACCACCGGGATCACCGTCTGCGCGAGCAGCATGTCCTGGGGGATCTCCACCCACACCGGGCCGTGCGGGGCGCTCAGCGCCGACTTCCAGGCCGCCTCGATCGCGGAGGGGATCTGGGACTGAGTGCGGACGGTGTGGACGGACTTGACCACGCCCCGGAACGAGGCGGCCTGGTCCGGGAGTTCGTGGAGGTAGCCGCGGCGTCCGCCGCCGAGGCCCGCCGTCGGGACCTGGCTGCTGATCGCCAGCACGGGCGCGGAGGCCGCCGCCGCCTCCTGGAGCGCGGCGAGCGAGGTCAGGGCGCCCGGCCCCGTCGACAGCAGCAGCGGCGCGGCCTCACCGGTGATCCGGCCGTACGCGTCCGCCGCGAATCCGGCGTTGTTCTCCACCCGCAGGCCGAGGTACCTGAGGTCGGAGCGGCGCAGCGCGTCGAACATGCCGAGGGCGTGCTGGCCGGGCAGCCCGAAGACGGTCGTGGCGCCCAGCCCGGCCAGTGTCTCCACGACCAGGTCTCCGCCGGTGCGGCCGGGAGGAGGGTTCAGGGCGGCCTCCGTCTGGGCGGGCGTGGGGCGGAGCACCAGGTCGTGGTCGTGAGTCACTTCGCTTCCGAGTCCTTCCGGGCCGCGGCGATCTGGCGCGACATGATCGTGGTCAGTTCGTACGCCGTGTGGGACGCGGCCACCGACGTGATCTCGGCGTGATCGTACGCGGGGGCCACCTCGACGACGTCCGCGGAGACCAGGTTGCAGGACGCCAGGCCGCGCAGGATCTCCAGCAGTTCGCGCGAGGTCATGCCGCCGGCCTCGGGGGTGCCGGTGCCGGGGGCGTGGGCCGGGTCGAGGCAGTCGATGTCGATGGAGATGTACAGCGGGCGGTCGCCGATGCGCTGGCGGAGCTGGTCGGCGACCTCGTCGGCGCCGCGCCGGTAGACGTCGGCCGAGGTGACGATGCCGAAGCCCATCTTCTCGTCGTCGGTGAGGTCCTGCTTGCCGTAGAGCGGGCCGCGGGTGCCGACGTGGGACAGGGCGGAGGTGTCGAGGATGCCCTCCTCGACCGCGCGGCGGAACGGGGTGCCGTGCGTGTACTCGGCGCCGAAGTAGGTGTCCCAGGTGTCGAGGTGGGCGTCGAAGTGCAGCAGGGCCACCGGGCCGTGCTTCTTCGCCACCGACCGCAGCAGGGGCAGCGCGATGGTGTGGTCGCCGCCGAGGGTCATCAGGCGGGCGCCCGTGCCGAGCAGGTCGTCCGCCGCCGCCTCGACGGTCTCGACGGCCTCGTTGATGTTGAACGGGTTCACGGCGATGTCGCCGCCGTCCGCGACCTGGGCGAGGGCGAACGGGGAGGCGTCCTGCGCCGGGTTGTACGGGCGCAGCAGCCGGGACGCCTCACGGATCGCGTTGCCGCCGAAGCGGGCGCCCGGCCGGTACGAGACACCGGAGTCGAACGGCACGCCCACCACGGCGACATCGGCCCGGCCGACCTCGTCCAGCCGGGGCAGCCGGGCGAAGGTCGCCGGGCCCGCGTACCGCGGAACGCGGGAGGAGTCGACGGGCCCGCGCGGAGTCTCGTTGCCACTCATGAAGAGATGCCTTCTTTCCTGCGCTTCATCGCGTATGTACTGCTTGCTCTACGTCTCAGAACTCGCTCTTCGCTCGGTGTCGCGGGCGGGTGACGAGGACTGAGTGACGAGGACTGACCATAGGTGGCCGGAAAGCGACTGCGAAGTGTACGTTTCATCTATTCGAGCCATGCTGGATGGAGGGAACGCACACCACCATGCCGGACGCCCCGGCGGTCCCGCCGACTCCACCCACTCCACCTGTACCGCTGACCGCACTGCTGGCCCGCGAGGACCTGGCACTGCGGCACATCGCGGGGCCGTCCGCCGAGGGCGTCGTCGTCCACTGGGTGCACACCTCGGAGATGGCGGACCCGTATCCGTATCTGCTGGGCGGGGAACTGCTGCTCACGGCGGGCGTGCACATCCCGGAGGCGGCGGGACCGGGGACCGCGTACTTCGACGACTACGCCTCCCGGATCGTGGCGGCGGGCGGCGCGGCCCTGGGTTTCGGGCTGGCGCCGGTGCACGACACGGTGCCGGAGGCGCTGGTCGCGGCCTGTGCGTCGCAGGGCCTGCCGTTGCTGGAGGTGCCGCCCCGGACCACCTTCTCGGGTGTGGCCCGCGCGGTCTGGCAGCTGATGGCCCGGGAGCGCCTCGCCGAACTCCGCCGCGTGACCGAGGCCCAGCAGAGCCTCGCCGCCGCCGCGTCCCGCCCCGACCCGGTCCCGTCGGTGCTCCGGCAACTGGCGCAGCGGCTGGGCGGGTGGGCGGTGCTGTACGGGCCGGAGGGTGCGGAGATCGCGGGGGCAGGGCGGGAGCCGGTGGGTGAGGTGCGCGGGGCACTGGCGCGGCTGGCAGAGGTCGTACGGCCGGCCGCCGCCCCGGGTGAGCGTCCCGCCCCCGCCTCGGCTACCGACACTGTCGCAGGCAGCCACCTCGCCGCCTACGCCCTGGGCGCCGGGCACGGGTTCGTGCTCGGGGTTGCCGAGCCCGAGCGCGCCCCAGGCGACCACACCGTCGCCTCCGTCGCGGCCGTGCTGCTGTCGTTGCTCACCGGCGAGCAGCAGAGCGGTACGGGTGCGGCCCGCTCCTCCGCGCTGGTGCGGCTGCTGCTGGGCGCGCCGCCCGAGGAGGTCGCGTCACTGCTCGGCGACGGGCCGTGGATCGTCGTGCACGCCCGGCCGGACGGGGACGGCGCCCCCGACCCCGTCGCTGCCTCCGCGCTGGGCGCCGCGCTCGGGTCGGCCCTGGTCGACCCGGCGGGCGACGTCGCACGCGTCCTGGTCCCGGCCGACCGGACACCGGCTCCGCTGCCCGGCTGGACCCTGGGCGTCAGCGCCGCCGTCGCCCCGCACGACTGGCCCGAAGCCGACACCCAGGCCGCCCGCGCCCTGGCCCGGGCCCGCGCCACCCGCGCCCCGCTGCTCCGGCACAGCGCACGCCCCGCCCTCGCCGACCTCGTCCCGCCCGGTGAGGCGGCGGCCCACGCCCGTACGCTCCTCGCCCCCGTCACGGCCCACCCCGCGCTCACCGAGACCCTGCGCACCTGGCTCTCCCTGCACGGCAGCTGGGACCGCACGGCCGTCGCCCTGTCCGTGCACCGCAACACCGTGCGGCAGCGCATCGCCCGCTGCGCGACCCTGCTGGAGACGGACCTCGACGACCCGGACGTCCGCATGGAACTCTGGTTCGCGCTGCGGCGGCTCTGAGTATGTGAGCGGTGTCCCGCTGAGTACGTGACGCACATCCCAGCGTTCGATACGCCAGGGACGCCCACAGTCGGCTGCCTCACAATGGATGTCATGCCGATATCCGGGACACCCAGCCGCGCCGAACTCGTCGAACACCTCGTCAGGACGCGCATCGCGGGCGACGTCGCCACCCCCCGCGAGAACAACCTCTCCCACTACCGCAAGCTGGCGAACAGCGACCGCCACTACTGGTTCGGGCTGGAACTCGGCGACCGCTGGAGCGACGAGCAGGACGTCCTCGCGGTGATGGCGGAGCGGGTCGGCGTGAACGACGACCCCGAGTACCGGTACGGCCAGGACACCATCGACCCGGAACTGACCGTCGACGGGCTGGAGCGGATGGCCGGGCGGCTGCGCAAGGCGGCGGACGGGCAGCAGCGCGTCCTCTTCGCCACCGGCCACCCCGGCGGCCTCCTCGACGTCCACCGCGCGACCGCCTCCGCGCTGCGCGCGGCCGGCTGCGAGATCGTCGTCATCCCGGACGGGCTGACGACCGAGGAGGGCTACGTCATGCAGTTCGCGGACGTGGCGGTGCTGGAGCACGGCGCCACCCTGTGGCACACCCACTCGGGCGAACCGATGAAGGCGATCCTGACGGGCCTGGAACGCGAGGGCCGCCCCCTGCCCGACCTGGTCGTCGCCGACCACGGCTGGGCGGGCTACGCCGGACAGCACGGCGTCGACTCCGTCGGCTACGCCGACTGCAACGACCCTGCCCTGTTCATCGCCGAGGCCGAGGGCACCGTACAGGTGACGGTGCCCCTCGACGACCACGTCATCAGCCCCCGCCACTACGACCCGATGACGGCGTACCTGCTGTCGGAGGCGGGCCTCAGCTAGTCCCCCGCTCGCGCGGGACGCGGACCACGCCCTCCTGGATCACGGTGACGGCCAGCCGTCCGTCCTGCGTGTAGATGCGCGCCTGCCCCAGTCCCCGGCCGCCGTACGCGGACGGGGACTCCTGGTCGTACAGCAGCCACTCGTCGGCGCGGAACGGCCGGTGGAACCACATCGCGTGGTCGAGCGAGGCCCCCACGACATCCCCGACGGCCCAGCCGCCGCGCCCGTGCGCGAGCAGCACGGAGTCGAGGAGCGTCATGTCGGAGACGTACGTGGCGAGGACGACGTGCAGCAGCGGCTCGTCGGCCACGCCGCCCAGTTTGCCGTTGGTCCGGAACCACACCTGCGAGTGCGGCTCGCGCGGCTCGCCGAACTTCCCGTAGGGCGGCTCGTCGACGTACCGCAGATCGACGGCGGCGCGGGCCTCCAGGAACTTCTCCACCACCGGGGGGTCGATGTGCGCGTATCCGCGCAGCCGCTCCTCGCCGGTCGGGAGGGTCGCGGGATCGGGCGCGGCGGGCATCGGCTCCTGGTGATCCAGCCCGTCCTCGTACGTCTGGAAGGACGCCGAGAGATGGAAGATCGGCTTGCCGTGCTGGACGGCGACGACCCTGCGGGTGGTGAAGGAGCGGCCGTCGCGGATCCGGTCGACGGTGTAGACGATGGGCGCGCCGGGGTCGCCCGGGCGCAGGAAGTACGCGTGCAGGGAATGCGCGGGCCGGTCCTCGGGGACCGTCCGCCCGGCGGCGACGAGTGCCTGGGCCGCGACCTGCCCGCCGAAGACCCGGGGGACGACGGCGGAACGGGACCGGCCGCGGAAGATGTCCTCCTCGATCTGCTCGAGGTCGAGCAGATCGAGGAGGTCCTGTAGTGCCTGGCTCATGGGGTAGTTGTACCGGCCAGTGATCGCGTCTCGGTGTCGGGGGCCTTACAGGCCCATGTCCTTGGCGATGATCGACTTCATGATCTCGCTGGTGCCGCCGTAGATGCGGTTGACGCGGTTGTCCGCGTACAGGCGGGCGATCGGGTACTCGTTCATGTAGCCGTAGCCGCCGTGCAGCTGGAGGCAGCGGTCGATGACGCGGTGGGCGACCTCGGTGCAGAACAGCTTCGCGGAGGCGGCCTCGGCGGGGGTGAGCTCGCCGGCATCCAGGGCCTCGGTCGCGCGGTCGGCGACGGCCTCGGCGGCGTCCACCTCGGCCTGGCAGGCGGCCAGCTCGAACTTGGTGTTCTGGAAGTGCGCGACCGGCTTGCCGAAGACGGTGCGCTCCTGCACGTACTGCTTGGCGAACCGGACGGCGGCCTTGGCCTGGGCGTAGGCGCCGAAGGCGATGCCCCAGCGCTCGGAGGCCAGGTTGTGGCCGAGGTAGTAGAAGCCCTTGTTCTCCTCGCCGAGGAGGTCCTCGACGGGCACCTTGACGTCGACGAACGCCAGCTCGGCGGTGTCGGACGTCTTCAGGCCGAGCTTGTCGAGCTTGCGGCCGACCGAGTAGCCCTCGGACTTGGTGTCGACGGCGAAGAGGGAGATGCCGTGGCGGCGGTCCTCGGCGGTCGGGGCGGAGGTGCGGGCGCAGACGATCACGCGGTCGGCGTGCACACCGCCGGTGATGAAGGTCTTGGCGCCGTTGAGGACGTAGTGGGTCCCGTCCTCGCTCAGCTTGGCGGTGGACTTCATGCCCGCGAGGTCGGAACCGGTGCCCGGCTCCGTCATCGCGATGGCCCACATCTCCTCGCCGGAGACGAACTTCGGCAGGAAGCGCTTCTTCTGCTCGTCGGTGGCGAGCATCTTGATGTAGGGCAGGGCGAGCAGCACGTGCACGCCGGAGCCGCCGAACTGGACACCGGCACGAGCGGTCTCCTCGTAGAGCACGGCCTCGAACTTGTGGCTCTCCAGGCCCGCGCCGCCGAACTCCTCGGGCACGTTGATCCCGAAGATGCCCAGCTCGCCGAGCTTGTAGTAGAAGTCGCGGGGCGCCTGGCCCGCCGCGAACCACTCGTCGTACACGGGTACGACCTCGGCCTCGATGAAGGCGCGAAGGGTCTCCCGGAACGCCTCGTGATCCTCGTTGAACACCGTACGGCGCACGCCGCCACCTCCACGACTTCGCATGTCTAAGCGCTTGCTCAGCCAAAGATACCGGCGAGTATCGAGGGGCGTCCAGGGTGGAGGCGGAGAGAGCGGGGTAACGCTCGTCACGCCGGGAGGGAGTGGGGAGGGGCCGGGGAGGGGCGAGGTGAGGCTCGCGGGGGGCGAGGGGGCCCTGCCGGGTGCGGGGGCGGAGCCCTGCGGGGGTGTGTGATGGGGGCGAGCCCCTGGGGGTGCAGGGGGCGAAGCCCTGCGAGGGCGCGATGGGGGCGAGCCCCTTGGGGGCGCAGGAGGCGGAGCCCTGCGAGGGCGCGATGGGAGCGAGCCTGGGGGCGCAGAGGCGGAGCCCTGCGGGGGCGCGATGGGAGCGAGCCCCTGGGGGTGCAGGGGGCGAAGCCCCCGCCGGGGCGCGGGGCGGAGCCCCGAAGCGAGCCCGACCTCTCGGCCCACAGTTACGGGCGGGCGGGTGGGCAAACCCAGGGGGTGCAGGGGGCGAAGCCCCCGCCGGGGCGCGGGGCGGAGCCCTGAGGCGAGTCCGGCCTCCTGGCCGACAGCTCCGGGCGGGTGGGTGGGCGAAGGCCCCTAACCCGCCGCCGCCGCAAACGCCCCCCGGGCCATCCGATGCAGCAACTCCGCCGTAGCCCCCCGCCCGGGCAACGACCCCGCCCTCCCCAGATGCGGCGTCGAGTTCAGCAACCCGAACACCGAGTGCACGGCCGACCGAGCCGCAGGCTCCCCGAGCCCCGGGTACACCTCCCGCACGACCCCCACCCACAGCTCCACATACTGCCGCTGCAGCTGCCGCACCATCTTCCGGTCACTGTCCCGGAGGCGATCCAGCTCCCGGTCGTGCAGGGTGATCAGAGGCCGGTCATCGAGCGCGAAGTCGATATGCCCCTCGATCAGCGAGTCGAGCACCTGCTCCGCCCCACCCCCGTCCGCCTCCGCAAGCCTCCGCTTCCCTCCCGTCAGCAACTGCCCGCTGATCCCCACCAGCAGCTCCGCGAGCATCGCGTCCTTGCCCGCGAAGTGCCGGTACAGCCCGGGCCCGCTGATCCCGACCGCGGCACCTATCTCGTCGACTCCGACCCCATGGAAGCCCCGCTCGGCGAACAGCCGCGCGGCCTCCTTGAGGATCTGCTCACGGCGGGTGGGGGCGTCGGTTCTGGTGGCCATGAAATCAATTCTAGACAGGGAGGTTAGCGGTCGTTAACCTGAAGGAAATGCGTTAACGCTCATTAACAAGGTGAGGGGACCCGCAGGATGCACGAGGCACCGGAGCTCACGAGCGCGGCAGACCCCGCGTCGGAGGCCTTTCGGGCCAACGAGGAGGCGCACCACGCCCTCGTCGAGGAGCTGCGCACCAAGCTCGCCGCAGCCGCACAGGGCGGCGGCGAGAAGGCCCGCGCCCGCCACACGGCACGCGGCAAGCTGCTCCCCCGCGACCGCGTGGACACCCTCCTCGACCCGGGCTCGCCCTTCCTGGAGCTGGCCCCGCTCGCGGCCGACGGGATGTACGACGGCCAGGCTCCGGCCGCCGGCGTCATCGCCGGCATCGGCCGGGTCAGCGGCCGAGAGACCGTGGTCATCGCCAACGACGCCACGGTCAAGGGCGGCACCTACTACCCGATGACGGTGAAGAAGCACCTCCGCGCCCAGGAGGTCGCCCTCGACAACCGCCTCCCCTGCGTCTACCTGGTGGACTCGGGCGGCGCCTTCCTCCCCATGCAGGACGAGGTCTTCCCGGACCGCGACCACTTCGGCCGGATCTTCTACAACCAGGCCCGTATGTCCGGCGCCGGCATCCCCCAGATCGCCGCGGTCCTCGGCTCCTGCACGGCCGGCGGGGCGTACGTCCCGGCGATGAGCGACGAGGCGGTGATCGTCCGCGACCAGGGCACGATCTTCCTGGGCGGCCCGCCCCTGGTGAAGGCGGCCACCGGCGAGGTCGTCACCGCGGAGGAGCTCGGCGGCGGCGAGGTCCACTCCCGCGTCTCGGGCGTCACGGACCACCTCGCGGAGAACGACGCGCACGCCCTGCGCATCGTCCGCACGATCGTCTCGACCCTCCCCCCACGGGGATCGCTCCCCTGGGAGGTCACGGAGGCCACGGAACCGAAGATCGACCCGCACAGCCTCTACGGCGCGGTCCCGGTCGACTCCCGCACCCCCTACGACGTGCGCGAGATCATCGCCCGGGTCGTCGACGGCTCCCGTTTCGCCGAGTTCAAGTCCGAGTTCGGCCAGACCCTGGTCACGGGCTTCGCCCGGATCCACGGTCACCCGGTGGGCATCGTCGCCAACAACGGCATCCTGTTCTCCGAGTCCGCCCAGAAGGGCGCCCACTTCATCGAGCTGTGCGACCAGCGCGGCATCCCGCTGGTCTTCCTGCAGAACATCTCGGGCTTCATGGTCGGCAAGGACTACGAGGCGGGCGGCATCGCCAAACACGGCGCCAAGATGGTCACGGCGGTCGCCTGCACGCGCGTACCGAAGCTGACGGTCGTGGTCGGCGGCTCGTACGGCGCGGGCAACTACTCCATGTGCGGCAGGGCGTACTCCCCCCGCTTCCTGTGGATGTGGCCGAACGCCAAGATCTCGGTGATGGGCGGCGAGCAGGCCGCCTCGGTCCTCGCGACCGTCAAGCGGGACCAGCTGGAGGGCCGCGGCGAAGCCTGGCCGGCCGAGGACGAGGACGCCTTCAAGGCCCCGATCCGCGCCCAGTACGAGCGCCAGGGCAACGCCTACTACGCATCGGCCCGCCTCTGGGACGACGGTGTGATCGACCCGCTCGACACCCGTCAGGTCCTGGGCCTGGCCCTGACCGCGTGCGCCAACGCGCCCCTGGGTGACCCCCAGTTCGGCGTCTTCCGGATGTGAGGGGACGGACGACGATGTTCGAGACAGTACTGGTGGCCAACCGCGGCGAGATCGCCGTACGGGTGATCCGTACGCTGCGGTCGATGGGCGTGCGCTCGGTGGCCGTCTTCTCCGACGCGGACGCCGACGCCCGGCACGTCCGCGAGGCGGACACGGCGGTCCGGATCGGACCGGCCCCGGCGTCGATGAGCTATCTGTCGGTGGAGCGCCTCCTGGAGGCCGCGGCCCGCTCGGGCGCGCAGGCCGTCCACCCGGGCTACGGCTTCCTCGCGGAGAACGCCGCCTTCGCCCGCGCCTGCGCCGAGGCCGGCCTGGTCTTCATCGGCCCTCCGGCGGACGCGATCGCGCTCATGGGCGACAAGATCCGCGCCAAGGAGACGGTCCGGGAGGCCGGAGTACCGGTGGTCCCCGGCGGCCGCGACCCGGACCTGGCCGAGGCGGCCCGTGAGCTGGGCGCGCCGGTGCTGCTGAAGCCGAGCGCGGGCGGCGGCGGCAAGGGCATGCGCCTGGTGCGGGACCTGACCCGGCTGGAGGACGAGATCGCCTCCGCCCGCCGCGAGGCCCGGGCCTCCTTCGGCGACGACACGCTCCTCGTGGAGCGCTGGATCGACCGCCCCCGCCACATCGAGATCCAGGTCCTGGCGGACGGCCAGGGCAACGTCGTCCACCTCGGGGAGCGCGAGTGCTCCCTCCAGCGCCGCCACCAGAAGATCATCGAGGAGGCGCCGAGCGTGCTCCTCGACGAGGAGACACGCTCCGCGATGGGCGAGGCGGCGGTCCAGGCGGCCCGTTCCTGCGGCTACCGGGGCGCGGGCACGGTGGAGTTCATCGTCCCCGGCACCGACCCGTCGTCGTACTACTTCATGGAGATGAACACCCGCCTCCAGGTGGAGCACCCGGTCACGGAGCTGATCACCGGCCTGGACCTGGTCGAGTGGCAGCTGCGGGTGGCGGCCGGGGAGCCTCTCGGCTTCGCCCAGCGGGACGTACGGCTGACCGGCCACGCGGTGGAGGCCCGTATCTGCGCCGAGGACCCGGCCCGCGGCTTCCTCCCCTCCGGCGGCACAGTCCTGAGACTGCGCGAGCCGCAGGGCGACGGCGTCCGCACCGACTCGGGCCTCACCGAGGGCACGGAGGTCGGCAGCCTCTACGACCCGATGCTGTCCAAGGTCATCGCGTACGGCCCCGACCGCGCGACCGCCCTGCGCAGACTCCGGGCGGCCCTGGCGGAGACCGTCACGCTCGGCGTGCAGACGAACGCCGGGTTCCTGCGCCGCCTGCTCGCCCACCCGGCGGTGGTCTCCGGCGACATGGACACCGGCCTGGTCGAGCGCGAGGTGGAGGACCTGGTCCCCACGGACGTACCGGAGGAGGTCTACGAGGCGGCGGCGGCCGTACGTCTGGAGGCCCTGAAGCCCGAGCCGGGCGGCTGGACGGACCCCTTCTCGGTACCGAGCGGCTGGCGCCTGGGCGGCGGTCCGAAGCCGCCCGCCTTCCACCTGCGGGTGCAGGAGCCCCTGGAGTACACCCCGCGCGGCACGGCCACGGTCACCGGCGACTGGGTCGCGGTCACCCTGGACGGCGTCCGCCACACCTTCCACCGGGCCGCCGACTGGCTCGGCCGCGAGGGCGACGCCTGGCACGTGCGCGACCACGACCCGGTGGCCGCGTCCCTGACCCGGTCGGCGCACGCGGGCGCGGATTCCCTCACCGCGCCCATGCCCGGCACGGTGACGGTCGTCAAGGTCGCCGTGGGCGACGAGGTGAGCGCCGGTCAGAGCCTGTTGGTGGTGGAGGCGATGAAGATGGAGCACGTCATCTCCGCGCCCCACGCCGGCAAGGTCGCCGAGCTGGACGTGGCACCCGGCAGCACGGTCGCCATGGACCAGGTGCTGGCAGTCATCGCACCCCATGAGGAGGCGGCGGAATGACAGTCCCAGGGCTCCCGATGGCCGTCCCGAGCAGGGACCTGCCCACCCGCGTCCGCATCCACGAGGTCGGCGCGCGGGACGGCCTGCAGAACGAGAAGGCGACGGTCCCCACGGAGATCAAGGCGGAGTTCATCCGCCGCCTGGCCGACGCGGGCCTGACCACGATCGAGGCGACGAGCTTCGTCCACCCGAAGTGGGTCCCCCAACTGGCGGACGCGGAGCAGCTGTTCCCTCTCGTCGGCGACCTCCCGGTGGCGCTCCCCGTCCTGGTCCCGAACGTGAAGGGCCTGGATCGCGCCCTGGCGCTGGGCGCCCGCCGGGTGGCCGTCTTCGCCAGCGCCACGGAGTCCTTCGCCAAGGCCAACCTCAACCGCACGGTGGACGAGGCACTGGCGATGTTCGAACCGGTGGTGAGCCGCGCGAAGGCCGAGTCGGTCCAGGTCCGCGGCTACCTCTCCATGTGCTTCGGCGACCCGTGGGAGGGCGCGGTCCCCCTCCCCCAGGTGGTGAAGGTCTGCCGGGCCCTGCTGGACATGGGCTGCGACGAACTGAGCCTGGGCGACACGATCGGCGTGGCCACCCCCGGCCATGTGGTCGCGCTCCTCGCGGCACTGGACGAGGCAGGCGTCCCCCCGTCCGCCCTCGGCGTCCACTTCCACGACACCTACGGCCAGGCCCTCTCCAACACCCTCGCGGCGCTCCAGCAGGGCGTCACGACGATCGACGCCTCCGCGGGTGGTCTGGGCGGCTGCCCGTACGCGAAGTCGGCCACGGGCAACCTCGCCACCGAAGACCTCGTGTGGATGCTGCGAGGCCTCGGCATCGACACCGGAATCGACCTCGGCCGCCTCGTCGCCACGAGCGCGTGGATGGCCACCCACCTGGGCCGACCCAGCCCGTCCCGCACCGTCCGAGCCCTGTCCCACGAGGACACCGAGGAGCACTGATCACCATGGACTACCGTCTCTCCCCCGAACTGGAGGAACTCCGCCGTACGGTCGAGGAGTTCGCGCACGAGGTGGTGGCGCCGAAGATCGGCGACTTCTACGAGCGGCACGAGTTCCCCTACGAGATCGTCCGGGAGATGGGCCGCATGGGCCTGTTCGGCCTGCCGTTCCCGGAGGAGTACGGCGGCATGGGCGGCGACTACCTGGCGCTGGGCGTGGCCTTGGAGGAACTGGCGCGGGTGGACTCCTCGGTCGCCATCACGCTCGAAGCCGGCGTCTCGCTCGGCGCGATGCCGGTCTTCCGCTACGGCACGGAGGCCCAGAAGCAGGAGTGGCTGCCCCGCCTCTGCTCGGGCGAAGTCCTCGGCGCGTTCGGCCTGACGGAGCCGGACGGCGGCAGCGACGCGGGCGCGACCCGCACGACGGCGCGCCTGGACGAGTCGACGAACGAGTGGGTCATCAACGGCACGAAGTGCTTCATCACCAACTCGGGCACGGACATCACGGGCCTGGTGACGGTCACGGCGGTCACAGGCCGCACCCCGGAGGGCAAGCCGCAGATCTCCTCGATCATCGTCCCGTCGGGCACCCCCGGCTTCACGGTCGCGGCCCCGTACTCCAAGGTCGGCTGGAACGCCTCGGACACCCGCGAACTGTCCTTCACGGACGTCCGGGTCCCGGCGGCGAACCTCCTGGGCGAGGAAGGCCGCGGCTACGCCCAGTTCCTCCGCATCCTCGACGAGGGCCGCATCGCCATCGCGGCCCTGGCGACGGGCCTGGCCCAGGGCTGCGTCGACGAATCGGTCAAGTACGCCCAGGAACGCCACGCGTTCGGCAAACCGATCGCCGCCAACCAGGCCATCCAGTTCAAGATCGCCGACATGGAGATGAAGGCCCACACGTCCCGCCTGGCCTGGCGCGACGCGGCGGCCCGCCTGATCTCCGGCGCCCCCTTCAAAAAGGAAGCGGCCCTGGCGAAGCTCCACTCGTCCACGGTCGCGGTCGACAACGCCCGAGAGGCCACCCAGATCCACGGCGGCTACGGCTTCATGAACGAGTACCCGGTCGCCCGCATGTGGCGCGACTCCAAGATCCTCGAAATCGGCGAGGGCACGAGCGAGGTCCAGCGGATGCTGATCGCGCGGGAGTTGGGGTTGGTGGGCTGAGGGAGCGAACCGGGGCCGTAAGCCCCGGCCGAACGGGCGCAGTGATTCGGATCACTGCGCCCGTTCGCATCCCCACCCCCACCCCCGGGCACAGACCCCAGTGGCCCCCTGGACACAAACCGAGGTTAGGCTAACCTAAGCCTCGTCCCAGTCAAGCGGCTGGCAGCCGTGCCCGCAGTGGCTCCGTACGCACGAAAGCAGACCCAGTCATGTCGAACGCCACAACCGCCCGTTACTCCCGCCGCGGCCTGCTCGCCGCCGGTGGTGCTCTCGGGCTCGGCGCCCTCGTGACCGCGTGTGGCAGTGAAGACTCCAAGGACAGCGGCTCGGACGCCAAGGGTGCCGCCAAGTCCGGCCCGTGGTCGTTCAAGGACGACCGCGGCAAGACCGTGAAGCTCGACAAGGTCCCCACGAACATCGTCGCGTTCACCGGTGTCGCCGCCGCCCTGTACGACTACGGCATCGACGTCAAGGGCGTCTTCGGCCCGACCAGGACCAAGGACGGCAAGGCCGACGTCCAGGCCGGCGACATGGACGTCAGCAAACTGACCGTCTTCGGCAACCGGTTCGACCAGTTCAACGTCGAGCAGTACGCGGCCTTCCAGCCCGAGGTGCTCATCACCACGACCTTCGACGCCGCGGGCAGCCTCTGGTACGTCCCGGAGACGTCCAAGGACAAGATCGCCAAGCTCGCCCCGAGCGTCGCGATCTCGGCCTTCGACCGTCAGATGCCGAAGCCCCTGCAGCGCATGGCCGAGCTCGCCGAGTCGCTCGGCGCCGATCTGAAGGCCGCGAAGGTCGTCGAGGCGAAGAAGCGTTTCGAGGCCGCCTCCGAGCGGCTGCGCAAGGCCGCCAAGTCCCGCCCCGAGATCAAGGTGCTGGCCGGTTCCGCGTCGGACGCCATCTTCTACGTCTCCGGCTCCGACTTCTCCATCGACCTGGAGTACTTCAAGGCCCTGGGCGTGAACCTCGTCGAGCCCCCGGCGAAGGCCAAGGAGGCCAACGACGGCTGGTTCGAGAACCTCAGCTGGGAGAACGTCGACAAGTACCCGGCGGACGTCATCATGATGGACGACCGCGCCTCGACCATCCAGCCGGCCGACATCACCGAGGCGACCTGGAAGAAGCTGCCCGCGGTCAAGGCCGGTCAGGTCATTTCGCGTTCGCCCGAGCCGATCCTGTCGTACGACAAGTGCACGCCTCTGGTGGAGAACCTCGCGAAGGCCATCGAGTCGGCCAAGAAGGTCGCCTGACCCCCTCTCATTTCCTGACGTCCAGGAGCCGCACGTGACCACCGCCGTAGCCGCCCCGTTCCGCTTCTTCTCCCTTCAGGTCGTGCGGACGAGGCGGCTCGGGCCGTCTCTGGTGCGAGTCACCTTCGGGGGGCCCGATCTGCACGCCTTTCATTCCGCCGGGCGCGACCAGTCCCTGTCGCTGTTCCTGCCGCACCCCGGGCAACCCGAGCCGGTCGTCCCGCTCGAGCTCGGGGACGGGTGGTGGCAGGGCTGGCGTGAACTCCCGGACGACGTACGGGCCGTGATGCGGTCGTACACCCTGCGCGACGTGCGCCGGGACCCGGACGAGATCGACATCGACTTCGCCCTGCACGGCATCGAGCCGGGCGCGTCCGGCCGGGCCGGCCCGGCCTCCCGCTGGGCCGCCCGGGCCGCCGCCGGGGACCGGGTCCTGCTGCTCGGCCCGGCCGTCGCCGACAACCGGGCGATCCGCTTCCGGCCGCCCGAGGACACCGACCTCGTAGTCGTCTGGGGCGACGAGACCGCGGTACCTGCCGCCTCCGCCATCGTCGAGGCGCTGCCGGCCGGCACCCGCGCCCGGGTCTGGCTGGAGGTCCCGCACGCCGGCGACGTCCAGGACCTGGTGACCGAGGCCGACGCCGAGATCACCTGGCTCGTCAGGGAGGAGAGGAGCGGCGAGGGCTCCCCCATGGCCCTCGACGCCCTCCGCGAGGCCCGGCTGCCGTCCGCCGAGCGGCCGTACGTCTGGATCGCCGGTGAGTCCGGGTGCGTGAAGGAGCTGCGCAGGCACTTCGTGCGCGAGCGCGGGATCGACCGCCGCAGCGTCACGTTCGTCGGCTACTGGCGGCGTGGCGTGAGCGAGGAGCAGCTGCGGGCCGAGGGATAGCCGCAGCACGGCCAGGGCCGAGGTGACACGAGTGACCACAGTCACGGCAGGGCTCGCCTCCCCCTCGATCAACTTAGGTTAGGCTTACCTAAGTTCTGGACGCCGGAGACCAGCCCACCCCGTCCCACACCGGACTGTCCCCACCGGAGGACCCCCACATGCGCTCACACCTGCTCAACGACACCACCGCGGAGCAGTACCGCCGCTCCGTGACCGACGGAGTCGAGCGGGTGGCCGCCAAACTCGCCGCCACCGACCGGCCGTTCACCGGCATCACCGTCGACGCCCTCTCCCCGCGCATCGACGGGATCGACCTCGACCGGCCGCTGCACGACACCACCGCGGTGCTCGACGAACTGGAGGACGTCTACCTCCGGGACGCGATCTACTTCCACCACCCCCGCTACCTGGCGCACCTCAACTGCCCGGTCGTCATCCCGGCCGTGCTCGGCGAGGCCGTCCTGTCCGCCGTGAACTCCTCGCTGGACACCTGGGACCAGTCGGCCGGCGGCACGCTCATCGAGCGCAAGCTCATCGACTGGACGACGGCCCGGATCGGCCTGGGCGAGAACGCCGACGGCGTGTTCACCTCCGGCGGCACCCAGTCCAACCTCCAGGCGCTCCTGCTCGCCCGCGAGGAGGCCAAGACCGACACCCTCGCCGCACTGCGCATCTTCGCCTCCGAGGTCAGCCACTTCAGCGTGAAGAAGTCCGCGAAGCTGCTCGGGCTCGGCCAGGACGCCGTGGTCTCCATACCCGTCGACCACGACAAGCGCATGCAGACCGTCGCGCTCGCCCGCGAACTGGAGCGCTGCGAGCAGGACGGCCTCGTCCCCATGGCCGTCGTCGCCACCGCCGGCACCACCGACTTCGGGTCCATCGACCCGCTGCCCGAGATCGCCGAGCTGTGCGAGCAGTTCGGCACCTGGATGCACGTCGACGCCGCCTACGGCTGCGGCCTGCTCGCCTCCCTGAGGCACCGGGACCGCATCAGCGGCATCGAGCGCGCCGACTCGGTCACCGTCGACTACCACAAGTCCTTCTTCCAGCCGGTGAGTTCGTCGGCCGTACTCGTGCGGGACGCCACCACGCTCCGCCACGCCACCTACCACGCCGAGTACCTCAACCCGCGCCGCATGGTGGAGGAGCGCATCCCCAACCAGGTGGACAAGTCCCTGCAGACCACCCGCCGCTTCGACGCCCTGAAGCTGTGGATGACCCTGCGGACCATGGGCGCCGACGGCATCGGGCAGCTTTTCGACGAGGTGTGCGACCTGGCCCGGGAGGGCTGGCGGCTGATCGCCGCCGACCCGCGCTTCGACGTCGTCGTGGAGCCGAGCCTGTCCACCCTCGTCTTCCGCTACATCCCGGCGGCCGTCACCGACCCCGCCGAGATCGACCGCGCCAACCTCTACGCCCGCAAGGCCCTGTTCGCCTCCGGTGACGCCATCGTCGCGGGCACCAAGGTCGGCGGCCGCCACTACCTGAAGTTCACCCTGCTCAACCCCGAGACGCGGGCGTCCGACATCGCCGCCGTCCTCGATCTGATCGCCGGCCACGCCGAGCAGTACCTGGGAGAGTCCCTTGACCGCGCGTCCTGAAAACCCGACGAGAACCCATGACTTCGTGGGGATCGGGCTCGGCCCCTTCAACCTCGGCCTGGCCTGCCTGACCGAACCCATCGACGAGCTCGACGGCGTCTTCCTGGAGTCGAAGCCCGACTTCGAGTGGCACGCGGGCATGTTCCTCGACGGCGCCCATCTCCAGACCCCGTTCATGTCGGACCTGGTCACCCTCGCCGACCCCACGTCCCCGTACTCCTTCCTGAACTACCTCAAGGAGAAGGGCCGGCTGTACTCGTTCTACATCCGCGAGAACTTCTACCCGCTGCGCGTCGAGTACGACGACTACTGCCGCTGGGCGGCGAACAAACTGAGCAGCATCCGCTTCGGCACGACGGTCACCGAGGTGACGTACGAGGACGAGCTCTACGTCGTGCGGACCACCGCCGGCGGCACCTACCGGGCCCGTCACCTGGTCCTCGGCACCGGCACCCCGCCCTACATACCCGAGGCCTGCCAGGGCCTGGGCGGCGACTTCCTGCACAACTCCCGCTATCTGAGCCACAAGGCGGAGCTGCAGAAGAAGGACTCGATCACGCTGGTCGGCTCGGGCCAGTCGGCCGCCGAGATCTACTACGACCTGCTCAGCGAGATCGACGTGCACGGCTACCGGCTGAACTGGGTGACCCGCTCCCCGCGCTTCTTCCCGCTGGAGTACACCAAGCTCACGCTGGAGATGACGTCCCCGGAGTACGTCGACTACTTCCGCGAACTGCCGGAGGCGACCCGCTACCGCCTCACGGCCGAGCAGAAGGGCCTGTTCAAGGGCATCGACGGCGACCTCATCAACGAGATCTTCGACCTGCTCTACCAGAAGAACCTCGGCGGCCCCGTCCCCACCCGGCTGCTCACCAACTCCTCCCTGAACAGCGCGCGCTACGAGAACGGCACCTACACCCTCGGCTTCCGCCAGGAGGAGCAGGGCAGGGAGTTCGAGCTGGACTCGCAGGGCCTGGTCCTGGCCACGGGCTACAAGTACGCCGAGCCGGAGTTCCTGGCCCCCGTCAAGGACCGCCTGGTCTACGACTCCCGGGGCAACTTCGACGTCGCCCGCAACTACGCGATCGACGTCACCGGCCGGGGGATCTTCCTCCAGAACGCCGGCGTCCACACGCACAGCATCACCAGCCCCGACCTGGGCATGGGCCCGTACCGGAACGCGTACATCATCCGCGAGCTGCTCGGCAGCGAGTACTACCCGGTGGAGAAGACCATCGCGTTCCAGGAGTTCGCCGTATGAGCGCCACCACCGGCATCGGAACGCTCACCGTCCGCCCGCTCGACCCCCGGAAGGACGCCGAGCTGCTGCACTCCTGGGTCACCCACCCCAAGGCGGCCTACTGGATGATGCAGGACGCGAAACTCCAGGACGTCGAGCGCGAGTACATGCGGATCGCCGCGCACGAGCACCACCACGCCTACCTCGGTCTGCACGAGGGCCGGCCGGCGTTCCTGATGGAGAAGTACGACCCCCGGTACGTCGAGCTGACCGGGCTGTACGACCCGGAGCCCGGCGACGTCGGCATGCACTTCCTGGTCGCGCCGACCGACCGGCCGATCCACGGCTTCACCAAGGCCGTCATCACCACGGTGATGGACGAGCTGTTCGCCGACCCGCGCACCCGCCGGGTCGTGGTGGAGCCCGACGTGAGCAACAAGGCAGTACAGGCGCTCAACGAGGCCGTCGGCTTCGTGGCCGAGCGCGAGATCGACAAGCCCGAGAAGCGCGCGCTGCTGAGCTTCTGCACACGCGAGCGGTACCTGGCTGCCCGAGGAGTGGCGATATGACCCTGTTCGACGCCGTGGCACACCTGTCCCCCGAGCGCTGG
Organism: Streptomyces hawaiiensis; assembly: GCF_004803895.1. NCBI lineage: Bacteria > Bacillati > Actinomycetota > Actinomycetes > Kitasatosporales > Streptomycetaceae > Streptomyces > Streptomyces hawaiiensis. The sequence goes on from NZ_CP021978.1 coordinate 3,291,562, forward strand.
GACCAGGCCAACCGCCTGCTGGTCCGCAAAGCGCTCGCCGAGTTCACGCACGAGCGGCTGCTCACCCCCGAGCAGGACGGCGAGCAGTATGTCGTCCGCAGCGACGACGGCCTGACGAGCTACCGCTTCACCGCCGCCCGCCGGGCCCTGGACCACTGGCAGGTGGACGCCGACTCGATCACCCGCCACCGCAACGGCGCCGAACTCCCGCTCGCCGCGTTGGACTTCTTCATCGAACTGCAGAAGTCCCTCGGCCTGAGCGACGACATCCTGCCGGTCTACCTGGAGGAGATCTCCTCCACCCTCTCCGGCACCTGCTACAAGCTCACCAAACCGAAGAGCACGGCGGCCGAGCTCGCCCGCGGCGACTTCCAGGCCATCGAGACCGGCATGACCGAGGGCCACCCCTGCTTCGTGGCCAACAACGGCCGGCTCGGCTTCGGCATCCACGAGTACCTGTCGTACGCGCCGGAGACGGCGAGCCCGGTGCGCCTGGTGTGGCTGGCCGCGCACCGCTCGCGCGCGGCGTTCACGGCCGGTGTCGGCATCGAGTACGAGTCGTTCCTGCGCGAGGAGCTGGGCGCGGAGACCGTCGAGCGCTTCCACGGCGTCCTGCGCGACCAGGACCTGGACCCGTCCGACTACCTGTTCATACCGGTCCACCCCTGGCAGTGGTGGAACAAGCTCACCGTCACCTTCGCGGCCGAGGTGGCCCGGGGGCACCTGGTGTGCCTGGGCGAGGGCGACGACGAGTACCTGGCCCAGCAGTCCATCCGCACCTTCTTCAACAAGACCAGCCCCGAGAAGCACTACGTCAAAACGGCCCTGTCGGTCATCAACATGGGCTTCATGCGCGGTCTGTCGGCGGCCTACATGGAGGCCACCCCGGCGATCAACGACTGGCTGGCCCAGCTCATCGAGGGCGACCCGGTGCTGAGGTCCACGGGCCTGTCGATCATCCGGGAGCGCGCGGCGGTCGGCTACCGGCACCTGGAGTACGAGCGGGCGACGGACCGCTACTCGCCGTACCGCAAGATGCTCGCCGCGCTGTGGCGGGAGAGCCCGGTGCCGTCCCTCAAGGAGGGCGAGTCCCTGGCCACCATGGCGTCCCTGGTCCACGTCGACCACGAGGGGGCGTCCGTCGCGGGCGCGCTGATCGAGCAGTCGGGGCTCCCCCCGAAGGAGTGGCTGCGCCACTACCTGCGGGCCTACTTCACGCCCCTCCTCCACAGCTTCTACGCCTACGACCTGGTGTTCATGCCGCACGGCGAGAACGTCATCCTGGTGCTGAAGGACGGGGTGGTGCAGCGCTCGATCTACAAGGACATCGCCGAGGAGATCGCGGTCATGGACCCGGACGCGGTCCTGCCGCCGACGGTCGAGCGGCTGCGAGTGGAGGTCCCGGAGGACAAGAAGCTCCTGTCGGTCTTCACGGACGTCTTCGACTGCTTCTTCCGCTTCCTCGCGGCGAACCTCGCCACCGAGGGAATCCTGGAGGAGGACGACTTCTGGCGCACGGTCGCGGACGTCACCCGCGCCTACCAGGAGTCGATGCCCGAACTCGCCGACAAGTTCAAGCAGTACGACATGTTCGCCCCCGAGTTCGCCCTGTCCTGCCTCAACCGCCTCCAACTCCGCAACAACGAACAGATGGTGGACCTGTCGGACCCGTCAGGCGCCCTCCAGTTGGTAGGCACCCTGGAGAACCCCATCGCACGGTTCTGACCCCCCAGACAGACGGGCACCCCGGAGTACGGTCCTCCGGGGTGCCCGTCGTTTTGCTGTTGGGGGCGGGGGGAACTGCGCGAACTTTTCAGGGGCGCGGGGAACTGCGCAGTCTCTTAGGGGCGCGGGGAACTGCGCGACCAGCCCCCACCCACCCGCAGACGCATCACCGCCCGGTTGAGCCCCACGGCACCTGCGGCGACCTGTAATAGCCGATACCCAGGGCATCCCACCGCTCAGCCTGCGCAGCCAACCGCACCTTGTAGCGCGACCAGTCATGCGTAGCCGCCGCCGACCACCCCAACTCCGCAACCCCCGGCAACCGCGGAAACGCCATGAACTCGATGTGCCCGGAGTTCTCCAGGGTCTCCGACCACATGGGCGCCTCGACCCCCCGTACGGCGCCACCCGGCACCCCCGGCAGATACGCCCCCGGGTCCCAGTCGTACGACCGCCGCACCTCGACGTACCCGGCCCAGGACAGCCCCAATGGCGTCTCCTCGGTGTACTTCATGTCGAGATACACCCGGTCCGCCGGGGACAGGATCAGCCCGGTCCCGCTCTGCGCGGCCTTCACAACCCGCGCCTTCTCCTCGGCACTGGTGCCGTCCAGCCCCCAGTACTGGGCGAGAGCCCCCTTCGCCGGGCTCGCCCCGGTCAGCTGGTGCCAGCCGACCACCGTCTTGCCGTACTTCGCGACGATCGGCTGCACCCGGTCCATGAACTTCACGTAGTCCTCATGGCTGGTGGAGTGCGCCTCGTCGCCCCCGATGTGGAGGTACTCGCCCGGTGTGAGCGCGGCGAGTTCCCGGATCACGTCGTCCACGAAGTCGTAGGTGATGTCCTTGCCGACGCAGAGCGAGCTGAAGCCGACCTCGGTGCCGGTGTAGAGCGGGGGTGCGATGCCGTCGCAGTTCAGGTCGGCGTACGAGGCCAGCGCCGCGTTCGTGTGGCCGGGCATGTCGATCTCGGGGACGACCTCCAGGTAGCGGGAGGCGGCGTACCGCACGATCTCCTTGTAGTCGGCCTTGGTGTAGAAGCCGCCGGGGCCACCGCCGACCTCCGTCGAACCGCCGTGGGACGCGAGCCGCGGCCAGGAATCGATGGCGATGCGCCAGCCCTGGTCGTCGCTGAGGTGCAGATGCAGCTTGTTGATCTTGTAGAGGGTGAGTTGGTCGATGTAGCGCTTGACCTGCTCGACGGTGAAGAAGTGCCGGGAGACGTCGAGCATGGCGCCGCGCCAGCCGTAGCGCGGGGTGTCCGTGATCGTGCCGCCCGCGACGAGCCAGGGGCCGGGCTGGACGGTGTCCTTCTCGACGGCCGCGGGGAGCAGCTGGCGCAGGGTCTGCACGCCGTGGAAGAGGCCGGCGGGCCGGGCGGCGGTGATGGTGACGCCGCCCCGGCCGCTGTCGAGGCGGTAGCCCTCGGCGCCGAAGGGGCCCTTGGCGAGGCGCAGTCGGATGCCCCCGGCACCGTGGTCGGTGACGGGGAGGCGGTAGCCGGTCGAGGAGCGCAGGATCGTCGCTAGGTACTCGCCGTCGCCCCGGGTCTCACGGGACCCGTCGACGCGGATGTGGGTGCCGCGGGTGATCCGGTACGGGGATCCGCCAGGGGCGACCGAGGCGGGCGCGGGGATCACCCGGTCGAGCGGGGTGGGCGATGCCGCCGGCGCGGGAGCGGCCCCCGTCACCGAGGCGGCCATCGCGACCAGCAGCAGGGAACCGAGAAGGCGAAGCGTTCTCACAGAACCGTCCCTTCCATGAGCCGTTGAGCTCCAAGAGGTCTGGACCACTCTCTCGTGAGACGGGTGGAACAATCCACACCATGGCGGAAATCATCCAGAGGGACGGCACGTGGGCCTTCGACGGCGACGCGCTGCGGCTGACTCCCGGCCGGGACAAGAACGTCAGCCTGCTGCGCAAGGAGCTGGGTGAACTGGTCGTGCCGCTGGGGGCGTTGGCCGGTGTCTCCTTCGAGCAGGGCAAGAAGTCGGGGCGGCTGAGGCTGCGGCTGCGTGACGGCGCCGACCCCCTGCTGCACGCCACGGGCGGCCGGCTCACCGAGCCCCACGACCCCTACCAGCTGATCGTGGAGTCCGACCGCTACGGCGTCGCCGAGTACTTCACGGACGAGGTCCGCAACGCGCTGCTCCTGGACCAGGTGCCGAGCGAACCGGTGGACGAGTATCTGCTGCCGGGGCCCGCCGTGCCGCTGTCGGTCTCCGCCGGGGACGGCACCGCCGGTTTCGACGGCGAGCGCATACGCCTGGAGTGGAACTGGAAGACGGAGGACGCCAAGGCCGCCGCCGGCGCCCGCACGCTCGCGCTCGCCGACATCACGGGCGTGGAGTGGCACCCGGCGGCCGGTCTGGAGAACGGCCATCTGCGCTTCACCGTGCGGCACGCGCCCACCAAGGCCCCGCCCAAGTACGACCCCAACGCCGTGGAGCTGTGGGGCTTCAAGAAGGACCCGCTGATGGCGCTGGTCGCGGCGGCGGTCCAGGCCAGGCTTCCGCACCCGGCCCGGGCCGCCGCCGCCGACGACGTGGCGGACGCGCGACCGGAGCCGCCTTCTGCTCCGGTCACGTCCGCCGAGGACGACCACGACGCCCTGCTGCGCCGCCTGCGCGAGCTCGGTGAGCTGCACCGCACGGGCGTGCTGACGGACGAGGAGTTCGTCCTGGCCAAGCAGGCGATCCTCAAGCGGATGTAGCGCCCGCGGCTACTTCGACCGGCGCGCCACCGTGAAGTGGTCGACCTGGTCCCCGGTCTCGGCGATGCCGCGCACCGTGAGCGTGGCCAGGCGACCCTTCGGCGCGGGGGTGACGTCCACGCGCAGGAAGGAGTAGTCGAGGTAGCGCACCCGGGACCAGGCGACGGTCTCGTTCTGCTTGCCGCCCTTGACGTTGACGAACGAGGCCACGGAGTCCACGTCGTGCTCGTTGCCCTCGTACGACAGGGGGGCGCTGAACGCGTAGAGACTGCGGCCGGCCGCACCGGCCGTCACGTAGACCACGCCGTCGGTCTCGGGGTAGGCCGTGCCGCCGATCGGGAGCTTCTTGGTGACCTTGTCGCCCTTGATCACGTCGGTGCGCTCGTACTGGTGGTTGTGGCCGTTGATGACCAGGTCCACGGTGTACTTCTCGAACAGCGGCACCCACTCCTGCCGGACCCCGCCCTCGGAGGCGTGGGAGGTGGAGGTGCAGTAGGCGCAGTGGTGGAAGAACACGACGATGAAGTCGATGTCATGCGCGGCCCGGTACTTCTTGAGCTGCGCCTGAAGCCACGTGGTCTGGGTGCCGCCGGAGATGCCGAGGTTGGCCGGGATCTCGAAGGAGATGTCGTTGGCGTCGAGCGAGATGACGGCGGTGTTGCCGTAGACGAAGGAGTAGACGCCCGGGAGGTTCTTCTTGTCGGGGCCGTTGTCGGGGAGGGTCCAGCGGGCCTCCTCGCCGCCGTAGCCGTTGGGCGAGTACCAGGCCTCCATGTCGTGGTTGCCGTAGGCGGGCATCCACGGCACGGACTTGGCGACGGACTCGGTCTGGGCGAGGAACTGGTCCCACACGCGCGAGTCGAAGCCGGTGTCGTCGGTCCTGCCCTGGCCGGTCGGGTCGCCGTACGCGATGTCACCGGCGTGCAGGTGGAAGGCCGGGTTCTGGCCGAGCAGCAGGCTGTTGTTGGCGAGCGCGTGGTAGCTGACGCCCTCGTCGCCGAAGGCCGTGAAGGTGAACGGCTCCTGGTGCGAGGGGGCGGTGGTGAAGGTTCCGAGGGTGCCCAGCAGGTGCGGCTGGGCCGGGTCGAAGCCCTGGTGGCCGACGCCGTAGTAGTAGGTCCGGCCCGGGCGCAGGTGGGTCAGCCTGGCGTGGACGTAGTACTGGGTGTGGTTGCCGCTCGCGCCGACACCGGCCGGCGTGAAGAGGGTGCGGACCTCGGCTTCGATCGTGCGGGAGAGGTCCCAGGGGTGGGCGCCGATCCGGATGAACGGCTTCCTGACGGCGACCGGGACCTGCCAGGAGACGGTCATCTCCGTTCGCGGGTCGGTGCCGTAGGCGAGGTGGCGGCCGAAGGGGGCCACGTGGGCGCCGTCGACGGTCCCGGTGGCGGGGGCGGTGCGAGTGGTCGATACGGCGGCCTGTGCGGTGGCGCCCGGTACGAACGCGCCACCCGCGACGGCACCGAGTGTGACGGCACCGCCTCTGATCATCGTGCGCCGGGAGAACCTGGCGCGCAGGTACTCGTGCTGCTCGGCCATGCTCATGCGCTCGGCGAGCCGCTCGGGTACGCCCATACGAGGAGTGTCCATGGCGTCCAAAAATCGACGCCTCGGGCAACGGGACGCCGGACGTCCGGTGGACGCATCACGAACAAGCTCTCATGACAGGTTCAACGTTCTCCCAAGGAACCCCCACAGCACCCTGCCCGAAATCGGGCAGATTTCTTGCGAAAGTGCCGCCGGTACCTCAGGATCTAGCGAGTGCACGACGAACTCGTTGATCATCTGACGCGGTCCACCGCCCTCGGCCGGGGCGAGGCGCTGCGCGTGATCCAGGACGTGCTCGCCTACTTCGACGAGACGACCGAGGAGTACGTCCGTCGCCGCCACCGCGAGCTCCAGGCCCAGGGCCTGGTCAACGCGGCGATCTTCGAGCGGATCGAGGCGGACCTCAAATACCGCGCGGTGGCCCCGCCGGAGCTCTCGCTCCGGCAGCTGCGGCGCATCGTCTACGGCTAGGAATACGTATATATGTGCGGAATCGTCGGTTACATCGGAAAGCGTGACGTCGCGCCCCTCCTCCTGGAGGGCCTCCAGCGCCTGGAGTACCGCGGCTACGACTCGGCGGGCATCGTCGTCACGTCCCCGAAGACGTCCGGCCTGAGGATGGTCAAGGCCAAGGGCCGCGTGCGCGACCTGGAGGCCAAGGTCCCGGCCCGCTTCAAGGGCACGACCGGCATCGCCCACACCCGCTGGGCCACCCACGGCGCCCCGTCCGACGTCAACGCGCACCCGCACCTGGACGCCGAGGGCAAGGTCGCCGTCGTCCACAACGGCATCATCGACAACGCCTCCGACCTGCGCCGCAAGCTGGAGGCGGACGGCGTCGAGTTCCTCTCCGAGACCGACACCGAGGTCCTCGTCCACCTCATCGCCCGCTCGCAGGCGACCAAGCTGGAGGACAAGGTCCGCGAGACCCTCCGGCTCATCGAGGGCACGTACGGCATCGCCGTCATGCACGCCGACTTCCCCGACCGGATCGTGGTCGCCCGCAACGGCTCCCCGGTCGTCCTCGGCATCGGCGAGAAGGAGATGTTCGTCGCCTCGGACATCGCCGCCCTGGTCGCCCACACGCGGCAGATCGTCACGCTGGACGACGGCGAGATGGCCACCCTGAAGGCCGACGACTTCCGCACGTACACCACCGAGGGCACCCGCACCACCGCCGAGCCCACCACCGTCGAGTGGGAGGCCGCCTCCTACGACATGGGCGGCCACGACACCTACATGCACAAGGAGATCCACGAGCAGGCCGACGCCGTGGACCGCGTGCTGCGCGGCCGCATCGACGACCGCTTCTCCACCGTGCACCTGGGCGGCCTCAACCTGGACGCCCGCGAGGCCCGCCGGATCCGCCGCGTGAAGATCCTCGGCTGCGGCACCTCGTACCACGCGGGCATGATCGGCGCCCAGATGATCGAGGGCCTGGCCCGCATCCCCGCGGACGCCGAGCCGGCCTCCGAGTTCCGCTACCGCAACGCGGTCGTCGACCCCGACACCCTCTACATCGCGGTCTCCCAGTCCGGCGAGACCTACGACGTCCTCGCCGCCGTGCAGGAGCTCAAGCGCAAGGGCGCACGGGTCCTGGGCGTCGTGAACGTGGTCGGCTCGGCGATCGCCCGCGAGGCCGACGGCGGCATCTACGTGCACGCCGGGCCCGAGGTCTGCGTGGTCTCCACCAAGTGCTTCACCAACACCACGGTCGCCTTCGCCCTGCTCGCCCTCCACCTGGGCCGCACCCGCGACCTCTCGGTCCGCGACGGCAAGCGGATCATCGCGGGCCTGCGCAAGCTGCCCGCCCAGATCGCCGAGATCATGGAGCACGAGGACGACGTCAAGAAGCTGGCCCTGCAGTTCGCCGAGGCCCGCTCGATGCTCTTCATCGGCCGGGTGCGGGGCTACCCGGTGGCCCGCGAGGCCTCCCTGAAGCTCAAGGAGATCTCCTACATCCACGCCGAGGCCTACCCTGCCTCCGAGCTCAAGCACGGCCCGCTGGCCCTGATCGAGCCGGCCCTCCCCACGGTCGCGATCGTCCCCGACGACGACCTGCTGGAGAAGAACCGCGCCGCCATGGAGGAGATCAAGGCCCGCAGCGGCAAGATCCTCGCGGTGGCCCACCAGCCCCAGGAGAAGGCCGACGAGACGATCGTCGTCCCGAAGAACGAGGACGAGCTGGACCCGATCCTGATGGGCATCCCGCTCCAACTCCTGGCGTACCACACGGCATTGGCCCTGGGCCGCGACATCGACAAGCCCCGCAACCTGGCCAAGTCGGTAACGGTGGAGTAAGTGACCCTCTTTTAGGGGCGCGGGGAACTGCGCGAGCAACCACAACACCACCCGCAGGCCAGACAAGAGGACGGACCCCACGCGCTGCCACCAAGCACGGGGGGTCCGTTTTCATCGCCGGGAAGCCGCCCAACTCCCCAGCCTGCGCAGCTAACCGGTGGCCGTCACGCCCCGGCCGGCAGCGCGTCGCGGAACAGCGGTAGGCCAGTGCGCCAACGCGGCAGTCGCCGCATACCAAGCCACCGCACCCGCGGCGACAGCGAACCAGCCACCCGCCTTCGCCAGCCCGTCGTTCTCCGCGAACACGGCGATCGCGAGCAGGAACAGCGACACGGAGAACAGCCCGTACACGCCCCGCCCGAGCTGATCCCCGCCCGCGAACGTCAGAGACAGCGCGACGAGGGCGAACAACAGCAGGAACAACCCTGCCTCGTTGCCGGACGCGCCCTCGGACACGGCCCAGGTGAACCACAGCGCCCCGAGCACCGAGAACGCCGTACCACCGGCGGCATCACCCTCCCGCAGGGCCACCAGCCCCGCGACGAAGAGCGCGATGCCGCCCACGTACTGGGCGATTGACACGGCGTCAGCAGCCGATACGCCGTCGATCACAGCGGTATGCCCCAGCCCGAAGGCCAACAGGGTGATTCCCAGGGCGAGTCGACCGGCCACGGTCGTGATTCCGCTTCCCGCGGAGACGTCTTTGTCCACGGCGGGCTCCCTTCGTGCATGTGCAGTTGTGCGGTGTTCCGTATATGCCCTTCACAAGGGCACAAACACCTCTACGCGCGAGTAGATTCGCGCGGTGCACAAGGGAGTTGCTCCTGCGTGAACGTCAGGGAATGACGATGACGGGCCGCTGCGCCCGCTTGGCGAGCCGCCCCGCGACCGAGCCGAACAGGCGCCCCACGATGCCGTGGGTGGAACCGACGACGATCGCGTCGGCCTCGTACTCCCGGCCGACCTCTTCGAGTTCGTGGCAGATGTCACCGCCGCGCTCGACCAGGATCCAGGGCACCTCGGCGAGGTACTCCGCACAGGCCAGTTCGAGACCGAGCACCTCGGTGCGGTGGTCCGGCACGTCCACGAACACGGGCGGCTCGCAGCCGGCCCACACCGTGGTCGGCAGCCGGTTGGCGACGTGGACGATGATCAGGCCCGACCCGGAGCGATGGGCCATGCCGATCGCGTACGCCAGGGCGCGCTCACTGGACGTGGAGCCGTCGAAGCCGACGACGACCCCGTGCTTGAAGGCGGGATCGCAGGAATGGCGTGGCTCTTCCGCCGCCAGGGGCTCGGCCGCCGTGGGATCGGCGACGGGCCGCTTGCGGTCCGCGGGTTCGAAGAATTCGTGACCGGCCATGGCTGTCTCGGCGTCGTGATCCTTATACGGGAGGGACAACAATGTGCGGCGGAGCTGTGTCCGGGAATGGTCTTCCCAACCCCATACCCCCAAGGGTACGGCGGCACGCCTCCTTAGCCCATATCCCGCTCACGGTGCGTGCGGGTTCCAGGGAGCATGCACGAGGCACCGCCCGTCACGCAATGGTTGCTGCGCTGTACAGGCGGTTTGTACGGGATTCACTGACCCGCGGGGTGATCCGGGCAGCCAGTGACCGACTCCCCCGCCGCGCGTTGAACCCCGTGAGTCACGCCACAGGGAGCACGCATGTCCGGACCCCGCACCGCCGCCGAGGCGGACCGCGCGGCCCCGCCGCCGCGGGACACCGCGACGGATGTGGTTCGCTGGGCTGCCTTCAGCTGCCTGCTCGTCCCGGCGGTACTCCTCGGCTACGGCGCCTCTCTGGCCGGCGCCGCCGGCACGGCCCTCGGGCTGGCGGCCTTCACGGGCGCCTGCCGGGTCCTGCTGCGCCAGTCCGAGCGCGGCGCGGCCCGGCTCGCGGCCGAGGACCGGGCGCCCCACCGGGGGCGGCACCACCGCACCGGAACGGGGTCGCACCGTGGCGGACGGCACACCGGAGGAGATACACCGGTCGGCTGACCGGTTTCCGCGCACGCGCACGTTGGTTTTCAGCCAACTTCTCGCACCTGTGCATCACCCGGTCCAACCACCCCCCAACCCCCGTTCGACCTGCACGGAAAGGGCCTCTGGGGACCTGCGCACCCTACGTGGATTGGCCACCGCGACAAGGCGCACTTCCCTGCACGCCCCACGAGTGCAACGCTTCGTGATCGAATGCTTCACGCCAAGTTGCCAAGTCGACAATGTGCCGAGTGCCGAACCGGCCACTTCGGCGCGACGGGACACAGTAGATTCGATCTTGACTGTCTACGGCGGGGGACTCGTGCAGGACCGAGGGGAAACGTGCAGGAGCGACACAACCGAGGAGCCGCGACCACCGAGGGGGGCTTAGCAGTATGAGCCACGACTCCACTGCCGCGCCGGAAGCCGCGGCCCGGAAACTTTCCGGGCGACGCCGCAAGGAGATCGTCGCGGTGCTGCTGTTCAGCGGCGGCCCCATCTTCGAGAGTTCCATACCGCTGTCGGTGTTCGGGGTTGACCGCCAGGACGCCGGCGTACCGCGCTACCGCCTGTTGGTGTGCGGGGGCGAGGACGGTCCGCTACGGACCACCGGGGGACTCGAACTCACCGCACCACATGGCCTGGAAGCGATCTCACGCGCGGGCACGGTCGTCGTGCCGGCCTGGCGTTCGATCACTTCTCCGCCACCGGAGGAGGCACTCGACGCGCTGCGCCGCGCCCACGAGGAGGGCGCCCGCATCGTCGGGCTGTGCACCGGCGCCTTCGTCCTGGCGGCGGCGGGCCTGCTGGACGGCCGCCCCGCGACGACACACTGGATGTACGCACCGACGCTGGCCAAGCGCTACCCGTCGGTGCACGTGGACCCGCGTGAGCTGTTCGTCGACGACGGCGACGTGCTGACGTCGGCGGGCACGGCCGCGGGCATCGACCTGTGCCTGCACATCGTGCGCACGGACCACGGCAACGAGGCGGCCGGGGCCCTGGCCAGGCGGCTCGTCGTGCCGCCGCGCCGCAGCGGCGGGCAGGAGCGCTACCTCGACAGGTCTTTACCCGAGGAGATCGGCGCCGACCCGCTCGCCGAGGTCGTCGCCTGGGCGCTGGAGCACCTCCACGAACAGTTCGACGTGGAGACCCTGGCGGCACGCGCGTACATGAGCCGGCGTACGTTCGACCGCCGCTTCCGCTCGCTGACCGGGAGCGCTCCGCTGCAGTGGCTGATCACGCAGCGGGTCCTCCAGGCGCAGCGCCTGCTGGAGACGTCGGACTACTCGGTGGACGAGGTGGCGGGGCGCTGCGGCTTCCGGTCGCCGGTCGCCCTGCGCGGGCACTTCCGCCGCCAGCTGGGTTCGTCCCCGGCCGCGTACCGGGCGGCGTACCGCGCCCGGCGCCCGCAGGGCGAGCGGCCCCAGGACACCGAGAGCGCACCGGGCGGCCATGGGTCCGGCATGCCGGGCCACCCCGGCCACGGGGGGCATCCCGGCCAGCCCGGCCAGGCGCCGGCCCCGCTGCACCCGGAGCACCCGGTGCCGCTGCAGTCCCGCCGTACGGCGGCGGCGAGCGCGGTCGGCCAGTCCCCGGCCCTGTCGGCGAGCCTGCCCGGCCAGCGCAGTGCGCCATGATCCGGTAGCCGGTATGCGTCAGCCGCAGGGCCCGCGAGGAGCACGCCTCCCCGCGGGCCCTGCGGCTTTCCCGGCACGGACGGCCCGGCCGGTGGCAGCGGGCCGTAAGGTTAGACACATGAACGATCGCATGGTGTGGATCGACTGCGAGATGACCGGCCTCTCGCTGTCGGACGACGCGCTCATCGAGGTGGCCGCCCTCGTGACCGACTCCGAGCTGAACGTGCTCGGTGAGGGCGTGGACATCGTCATCCGGCCGCCGGAGCAGGCGCTGGAGACGATGCCGGATGTGGTGCGTCAGATGCACACCGCCTCCGGGCTGCTCACCGAGCTCGCCGAGGGCACGACGCTGAAAGACGCCGAGGACCAGGTCCTGACGTACGTCAGGGAGTTCGTCAAGGAGCCGGGCAAGGCCCCGCTGTGCGGGAACTCCGTCGGCACGGACCGCGGTTTCCTGCTGCGCGACATGCCGACGCTGGAGAACTACCTCCACTACCGGATCGTCGACGTGTCGTCGATCAAGGAGCTGGCCCGGCGCTGGTACCCGCGGGCGTACTTCAACAGCCCGCAGAAGAGCGGCAACCACCGTGCGCTCGCCGACATCCGCGAGTCGATCGCGGAGCTGCGGTACTACCGCGAGGCCGTGTTCGTCCCGCAGCCCGGGCCCGACTCGGACACCGCGCGGACGATCGCCGCGAAGCACGTCCTGCCTGCTCAGTAGGCAGGACCGGGGGCCCGACGGGGGGCGCCGCGAAAGCCGGGCGCGAGCACCCCTTCGGACCCTGTACACTTTTTCTCGGCCGGTCGGAGACGTCACTGATCTCCAAGCCGGTCATGGTGGGTGTAGCTCAGCTGGTAGAGCACCTGGTTGTGGTCCAGGATGCCGCGGGTTCGAGTCCCGTCACTCACCCTGAGTATTCAGCCGGTGGCCTCGAAAGAGGCCACCGGCTGAAGCGTTTCCAGCGTGCCGATCGAGGTGGCGTCCGCGGGGCGGGGCTACCGTCGGCCGCATGGACGGTGGACGCCCAGGATGGCGCGCGTGTGTGCTCGGTGGAGCGGTGTTCGCCGTCTGCATGGCCGGCACCACGCTGCCGACTCCCCTCTATCCCCTCTACCAGGGCGAGTTCGGCTTCTCCGAGCTGACGGTCACCGTGGTGTACGCCCTGTACGCCTTCGCCGTGATCGGTGTGCTGCTGCTGGTCGGCGACGCCTCGGACGCCGTGGGCAGGCGCCCGGTGCTGCTGTGCGGCCTGGGCTTCGCGGCGGTGAGCGCCGTCTGCTTCCTGTGCGCCACCGGGCTCGGCTGGCTCTACGCGGGGCGGCTGCTGTCGGGACTGTCCGCCGGGCTGTTCACAGGAGCCGCCACGGCGTACGTCATGGAACTGGCCCCTGCGGGCGGCGCCTCCCGGGCCACGTTCGTGGCGACCGCGGCCAACATGGGCGGGCTGGGCTGCGGTCCGCTGCTCTCCGGGCTTCTCGCCGAGTACGCCCCCTGGCCGCTGTACCTGCCGTTCGTCACCCACCTCGCCCTGGTGGCCGCCTCGGCCGCCGTCCTGCTGCGGCTCGCGGAGACGGTACGCGAGCGGCAGCCGCTGCGCACCGTACGCCCGCAGCGGCCCGCACTGCCCCCGCAGGTGCGCGCGGTGTTCGGGCCCGCGGCCACCGCCGCCTTCGTCGGGTTCGCCCTGTTCGGGGTGTTCACCTCGGTCAGCCCGGCCTTCCTCGCGGAGTCCCTGGACGTGGACGACCACGCCGTGAGCGGGCTGATCGTCGCGCTGGCCTTCTTCTCCTCGACGGCCGGGCAACTGGCGGTCGGTCGGGTCGGCGTACGGCGCTCCCTCCCGCTGGGCTGCGCCGTCCTCCTCGCCGGGCTGGCGCTGCTCGCCGGCGCGCTGCGGTGGGACCAGATGTCCCTGCTGGTCGCCAGCGCGCTCGTCGGCGGAGTCGGTCAGGGCCTGGCGTTCCGGGGAGCCCTGGCCGACGTGGCCGAGGCCTCTCCCGAGCGCCGGCGCGCGGCGGTGATCTCGACTCTGTTCGTGGTGGCCTACGCGGGCATCTCCCTCCCGGTGATCGGCGTCGGGCTCCTGACCGGCCCGATCGGCCTGGAGGGCGCGGGGCTGGTGTTCATCGCCTGCATGGCCGCCCTGGTCGTGACGGCGGCGGTGTATCTGCTGCGCCGACCGGCACCGGCTCGGGTGTGAGCGCGTGCGATCGTGAGGCCCATGGGCGAGCTGGTGGAACGGGTCGACGAGCAGGACCGGGTGCTGGGGGTGGTCGACCGTGAGGAGGCGATCCGCAACGGCTGGCCGCACCGGATCGCGACGACGGTGTGCCGTGATCCGCGCGGGCGGGTGCTGCTGCATCGCAGGCCGGAGCACGTGTCGCGGTTCCCGGGGCACTACAACTGGCTGATCGGCGGCGGCGTCGAGGTCGGCGAGTCGTACGAGGAGGCGGCGGCCCGGGAACTGACCGAGGAACTGGGCGTCCGGGCGCCGGTACGGTTCGCCTTCAAGTTCCTCTGCCGGGGAGCGATCAGCCCGTACTGGCTCGGGGTGCACGAGGCCGTCGTCACGGAGCCCCTCACCCCCGACCCGTCCGAGATCGCCTGGCACGGCTGGGTCGGCGAGGCGGAGCTTTCGGAGGCGCTCCGCACGTGGCTGTTCGTGCCCGACGGTGTGGATGCCCTGCGGCGCCACCCCGGTTTCAGCACACCGACCGCCGCCACGCCACCGCCAACTCCCCCACGTCCGTGAACCGTTCACCCGGATCGGCCCGGGCGGCCCTTTGCACCACCGCCAGTTGCTCCGCCGTGCCCCGCCAGGCGCGCTCCTCGTCGCCCGCGTCCAGGAGGAGGCGGATGGCGCGGCCCCGGGCGTGGACCGTCGTGCGGGTGTCGATGCGGGAGCCGCGCTGCGACTCCTCCGGGGCCATGAAGCGGCGCGAGCCCGGCAGTCGGTCCGCCTCCAGGGTGAACGGGCCCGGCCGGTACTCGTCGAGGTCGATCAAGCGGAGGTCGCCGGCGTCGAAGTCGTAGAGGAACGCACCGTCGTAGAGGTCCACTGCGACGAAGCCCGCGGCCTCCACCGCCAGGTGGGCGTCCAGGATGCGGTCGACGGCGCGCAGGACCGGTGCGACGGGCTGGGCGCGGAAGCGGGCCAGGGGGTGATCCGGGTGGGTCCGGCCGCCGTGGCGGTGGAGCGTGGGGTGGTAGAGGACCTCGCCGGCGTGCCAGGGCATCACCACCGCCGGTCCGCCGGCGCGGACCGCGAGGCGGTGGAGCTGGGGGACGATCGCCGGGTGGCGTACCGCGCGGTGGAAGGTCCAGGCCCGGTCGAGCGAGTGACGGGCCGCGGCGGTCGTCGCCTCCTTCACGAACCAGCGCTCGCCGTTCGTCAGGCGGACCCCGTACGACACACAGCCCGAGTCCTGGTCACGGAAGGCGCGGAACACCTCGCCCACCGTCCGCAGATACGGCTCGGTCCGGGCGACCTCGGTGGCGCCCAGGAGCGGGTGGGCCGTCACGAAGACGACCGGGACACCAGCTCCGTGGCCAGGACCATCTGCCGGCGCTCCAGGCCCCGGGAGGCGAGCGGGCGGCGGTCGGCGACCTCCGTGAGCAGGAGGTCTATCATCCGGCGGCCCATCTCCTCTATGGGCTGGCGGACGCTGGTGAGGGGCGGTTCCATGTGGCGGGCTATGGCGGAGTCGTCGTAGCCGACGAGCGCCACGTCCTCCGGGATGCGGCGGCCCGCCTCGCGCAGCGCCCGGCGGGCGCCGGACGCGGTGACGTCGGAGGCGGCGAAGACCGCGTCGATGTCGGGGTGGCGCTCCAGCAGCGCCTCCATGGCCCGGTGGCCGCCTTCCTCGGTGAAGTCCCCCGCCTCGATCATCCCCTCGTCCACCGGGTGGCCGGCGTCGCTCATGGCCTCGCGGTAGCCGTCGACACGGCGCTGCGCGCCGTAGACGTCGAGGCGGCCGGTGATGTGGGCGATCCGGCTGCGGCCCCGGGACAGCAGATGCTCGACGGCCTGGCGGGCGCCGCCGTAGTTGTCCGAGTCGACCGACGGCAGGGTCTCCGCCGACGAGCGCGGGCCGCTGATCACCGCCGGGATCTCCAGCTGGGCCAGCAGGTCGGGCAGCGGGTCGTCCGCGTGCACCGAGACCAGCAGGACACCGTCCACGCGGTGGGCCGCCAGGTACTGGGCGAGGCGGGCGCGTTCGCGGTCGCTGCCCGCGAAGATCAGCAGTAGCTGCATCTCCGTGTCGGACAGCGCCGCCCCGACGCCCTTCAGCATGTCCGAGAAGTACGGCTCCGCGAAGAACCGGGTCTCCGGCTCGGGCACGACCAGCGCGATCGCGTCCGTACGGTTGGCGGCCAGGGCGCGGGCCGCGGTGTTGGGGACGTAGCCGAGCTCCGCGACCGCCGCCTCGACGGCCGCGCGGGTCGCGTCGCTGACGCGGGGCGAGCCGTTGATCACCCGCGAGACGGTGCCGCGGCCGACACCGGCGCGCGCCGCCACCTCTTCGAGGGTGGGCCGGCCACCACTTCGGCCCCGCGCTCCGTGGGTTGCCATGGGCTCCGCCTTCCCGTCCACACCCGCACTCTGCGACTGGCCTGGAATTTAACAGGCCCGTCAGCCGTATGACCGCCGCCGAGGGCTCGCCGCCCCCGGGCTTCCGCTTCGGCCGAACGAGCCGGTACGACCGGCGCCCGGCTGGCTGGATACCACCGGCCCGGCCTACAACCGGTCCCGGTCCGGGTCCAGTTAACAGCCCGATAACTGAACGCATCTCTCCCTGTCCGGTCCCTTGACACCCCCGCCACGACCGGGGACTCTTCAACACATCATCGGTGGGAGCGCTCCCACAGTACCTGACACATACACAACCCGCACGTTCCCCGCCCGAGCCTTAAGCGCGTAAAACGGTCCGACGATGCAGTTGGCCGGGGGGTCGGCACGTCAGGGCAACAGGAGGACGACATGCGAGCACGCATCCGAACCGCCCGCAAGGCGATGGTCGTCGCGGCCGTCGCGTCGCTGGGCGCCGGGCTGCTGGCCGGCTGTGCCGACGACGGCGGAGGCGACGACTCCTCGTCGGGCGGCAGCGGCGGTGACAGCGGCGGCAAGACCACGATCTCGGTGGGTCTCTTCGGCACCATGGGCTTCAAGGAAGCCGGTCTCTACGCCGAGTACGAGAAGCTCAACCCGAAGATCAAGATCGCCGAGAACGTCGTCCAGCGGAACGAGAACTACTACCCGGCGCTGCTGAACCACCTCACCACCAACAGCGGTCTGCTGGACGTCCAGGCCGTCGAGGTCGCCAACATCGCCGAGGTGACGGCCACCCAGGCCGACAAGCTCGAGGACATGTCCAAGGCTCCGGGCGTGGACAAGAGCAAGTGGCTGGACTGGAAGTGGCAGCAGGCCACGGCCAAGGACGGCAAGACGATCGGTCTCGGCACCGACGTCGGCCCGATGGCGATCTGCTACCGCACTGACCTCTTCAAGCAGGCCGGTCTGCCCACCGACCCGGCCGAGGTCGGCAAGCTGTGGGCCGGTGACTGGGCCAAGCTCGTCGACGTGGGTGAGCGTTACAAGTCGAAGGCACCCAAGGGGACCTTCTTCATGGACTCCCCCGGCGGCCTGATCCAGGCGGTCCTGGGCAGCGAGAAGGAGAAGTTCTACGACGCTTCCGGCGAGATCATCTACAAGACCAACCCGGCCGTCAAGGCCGCCTTCGACCTGACCGCGGAGGCCGCCAAGAACGGCCTCGTCCAGTCGCAGACGCAGTTCCAGCCGGGCTGGAACTCCTCGATCGCCAACAACAAGTTCGCCGCCATCGCCTGCCCGCCGTGGATGCTCGGCACGATCAAGGGCTACTCGAAGCCGGACGCGGCCGGCAAGTGGGCCGTGGCCACCGCGCCCAAGGGCGCCAACTGGGGCGGCTCCTTCCTCACCGTGCCGAAGAGCGGCAAGAACGTGAAGGAGGCCCAGAAGTTCGTGGCCTGGCTGACCGCGCCGGAGCAGCAGGCGAAGCTCTTCAAGGTGCAGGGCAGCTTCCCGAGCACCCCGTCCGCGTACACCATGCCCGAAGTCACGGGTGCCAAGAACGAGATGACCGGTGACCAGGCGATCGGCGAGATCTTCGCCGAGGCCGCCAAGGGCGCTCCGGTCCAGGTGATCGGCCCGAAGGACCAGATCATCATGCAGGGCCTGACGGACAACGGCGTGATCCTGGCGACGAAGGGCAAGTCGGCCAAGGAGGCCTGGGACTCCGCCACCAAGACCATCGACAACAAGCTGGACCAGTGACCCGTATGGCCACCCGTCACGACACCACCGCGTCCCCCGTCAAGGGGGGCGCGGCCCCGGGTCGCCCGCCCGAGGACGCCGCCGCGGAGAAGGAGCGGCGGCGCCGGGAGGGGCTGTCCCGGCGCTGGCAGCGGGACATCCGCTGGAGCCCGTACGCGTTCGTGTCCCCGTTCTTCCTGTTGTTCGTCGCGTTCGGCCTGTTCCCGCTGATCTACACGGGCTGGGCCTCGCTGCACCAGGTGGAGCTGACCGCGCCGACCGACATGAACTGGGTCGGGCTGCGCAACTACACCCGGATCTTCGACGACGAGTTCTTCTGGAACGCGGCGAAGAACACCCTGACCATCGGCATCATCTCCACCGTTCCGCAGCTGCTGATGGCGATGGGCATCGCCCACATCCTCAACTACAAGCTGCGGGCCTCGACGTTCTTCCGGGTCGCGATGCTCGCGCCGTACGCGACGTCGATCGCCGCCGCCTCGCTGGTGTTCGTGCTGCTCTTCGGCCGTGACTACGGCATGATCAACTGGGGGCTCGACGCGGTCGGCATCAACCCGGTCGACTGGCAGAACGACAAGTGGCCCTCGCAGTTCGCCGTCTCCACGATCATCATCTGGCGCTGGACCGGCTACAACGCGCTGATCTACCTGGCAGCGATGCAGGCGATCCCTCAGGATCTCTACGAGTCGGCGGCCCTGGACGGGGCCAACCGCTGGCAGCAGTTCATCCATGTGACGCTGCCGGCGCTGCGCCCGACGATCCTGTTCACCGTGGTCGTGTCGACGATCGGGGCGAGCCAGGTCTTCGGCGAGCCGCTGCTGTTCGACGCCAACAAGGGCACCTCCGGCGGCGCGGAGCACCAGTTCCAGACGCTCGGCCTGTATCTGTACGAGCAGGGCTGGGTCGCCCAGCACCTGGGCCGTGCCTCGGCGATCGCCTGGACGATGTTCCTGATTTTGATCGTCATCGGCATCGTCAACTACGTCATCTCGCGCCGGCTGCGCGCCAGTAGTTAGGAGTTCGGCCGTGACGACGACTGTGACGCCACCCGACGCGAAACCCGCCACCCAGGGGCCCAAGCGCCCGCGCCGGCCGAAGTCCGCGCGGGCCGGCGGGACGCTGCACGGCGGCCCGATCGCCTACGCGATCCTCATCGTGTTCACGCTCGTTTCGCTGTTCCCGCTGGTGTGGACGGCGATCGCCGCCTCGCGCGACAACCAGCGGCTCGCCCAGACGCCGCCGCCGTTCTGGTTCGGCTCGGGCCTGTTCGACAAGCTGGAGATCGCCTGGAACGACGCCAATCTGGGCGAGGCGTTCTTCAACACCACGATCGTCGCGGGCACTTCGGCGCTGACCATCGTCTTCCTGTCGACGATCGCCGGTTTCGCCTTCGCCAAGCTGCGGTTCCGGGGCCGTGGCGCGCTGATGCTGATCGTGATCGGCACCATGATGGTGCCGCCGCAGCTGAGTGTGATCCCGCTGTACATGATGGTCGCCAAGCTCGACTGGACCGACCAGTTGCAGGCGGTGATCCTCCCGTCGCTGGTGAGCGCGTTCGGCGTGTTCTTCATGCGTCAGTACCTGATCCAGGCACTGCCGGACGAGATCATCGAGGCGGCCCGCGTGGACGGCGCGAGCAGCTGGCGCGTGGTGTGGCACGTGGTGTTCCCGGCGGCCAGGCCTGCGATGGCCGTGCTCGGGATGCTGACGTTCGTGCAGACCTGGAACGACTTCATGTGGCCGTTCCTGGTGCTGACCCAGATGGGCAACCCGACCGTGCAGGTCGCGGTCGCGGGCCTGGGCCGCGGCTACACCCCCGACCAGTCCCTGATCATGGCCGGCGCGCTGCTGGGCACGCTGCCGCTGCTGCTGGTCTTCGCGATCTTCGGCAAGCAGATCGTGGGCGGCATCATGCAGGGCGCCGTCAAGGGCTGAGTCCTGCTTTCCCAGGGGCCGAGCCATTGCCGTCTCGGCCCCTTTTCCCCTCCCCCCTCCACTCGTCGGTCCATACGACCCCCCTGGGAGCGCTTCCATGCCTGACTCCGAGAACCCGGCCACTGCGGTGACCTTCCCGCCCGCCTTCCTGTGGGGCGCGGCGACGTCCGCGTACCAGATCGAGGGTGCGGTGCGGGAGGACGGCCGTACGCCGTCGATCTGGGACACCTTCAGCCATACGCCGGGCAAGACGGCCGGTGGCGAGACCGGTGACATCGCTGTCGACCACTACCACCGCTACCGCGACGACGTGGCGCTGATGGCGGAGCTGGGCCTGGGCGCCTACCGCTTCTCCATCTCGTGGTCGCGGGTGCAGCCGACCGGCCGGGGCCCGGCCGTGCAGAAGGGCCTGGACTTCTACCGGCGGCTGGTGGACGAGCTGCTGGCCAAGAACATCAAGCCGGCCGTCACCCTCTACCACTGGGACCTGCCGCAGGAGCTGGAGGACGCGGGCGGCTGGCCCGAGCGCGACACGGCGTACCGGTTCGCGGAGTACGCGCAGATCGTCGGTGAGGCGCTGGGCGACCGGGTGGAGCAGTGGATCACGCTCAACGAGCCGTGGTGCAGCGCGTTCCTTGGCTATGCCTCCGGGGTGCACGCCCCGGGCCGTACGGACCCGGCGGCCTCGCTGCGTGCGGCGCACCATCTGAATCTGGCGCACGGCCTGGGCGCGTCCGCGCTGCGGTCGGTGATGCCGGCCCGCAACACGGTGGCGGTCAGCCTCAACTCGTCGGTGGTGCGGCCGCTTTCGCAGGACCCGGCGGATCTGGCGGCGGCCCGGCGGATCGACGACCTGGCCAACGGCGTGTTCCACGGGCCGATGCTGCACGGCGCCTACCCGGAGTCGCTGTACGTGGCGACGGCGGGTCTGACGGACTGGGACTACGTCCTCGACGGCGACCTGACGCTGATCAACCAGCCGCTGGACGCGCTGGGCCTCAACTACTACACGCCCGCGCTGGTCTCGGCGGCGGACGCGTCGGCGAAGGCGCCGCGCGCCGACGGCCACGGGTCGAGCGACCACTCGCCGTGGCCGGCCGCGGACGACGTCGCCTTCCACCAGACGCCCGGCGACCGCACCGAGATGGGCTGGACGATCGACCCGACCGGCCTGCACGAGCTGATCATGCGCTACACCCGGGAGGCGCCCGGCCTGCCGCTGTACATCACGGAGAACGGCGCGGCCTACGACGACAAGATCGACTCCGACGGCCGGGTGCACGACCCGGAGCGGGTGGCCTACCTCCACGGCCACCTGTCGGCGGTCCGCCGGGCGATCGCCGACGGCGCGGACGTCCGCGGCTACTACCTGTGGTCCCTGATGGACAACTTCGAGTGGTCGTACGGCTACGGCAAGCGCTTCGGCGCGGTCTACGTGGACTACGCGACGCTGGAGCGCACGCCGAAGACGAGCGCCCTGTGGTACGGCCGGGCGGCGCGGACCGGGGCGCTGCCCGAGGTCGAGGCGGTCTGACCGACGGGGGACGGGGCGCGGCACGATTAGGGGAGTGCCGCGCCCCGCTCCGCCTCAGCGGTGGCTGCTCGACAGGAGCCGGCGGGTCGTCTCCACGCCCCACTGGTCCAGGGACAGCAGGCGGTCGCTGGAGGCCATGAGGCCCCCGGTGGACTCCACGTGCGCCGCCCACTGTTGGCGGGTCTCGACCGCCGGGCGGGCCATCAGGCAGTCCGGGTCGTTGATCCAGAGGCGGTGGTGCTGCCACTGGCGGGCCGCTCCCGTGAACTCGGCCGGGTCCTGGCCGGGTTGGCTGTAGTCACCGGCCTCCGGGCGGCGGTGGGGGGCCGTGTCGGGGCTGACGCGCATCGCGTCGAACAGGCCGATGGAGGGCAGGACGGGCGCGCCGCACCCCAGGAGGTAGGCGTCCTCCCCGATAGCCTCGCGGATCAGGGCGATGCCGGCGCGGTAGGCCGTGAGGGCGTCGGCGTCCGCGTGGCGTACGCCGTCCAGGGCGCCCGCGTAGAGGAAGTCGGTCTTGAAGTAGTCGTAGCCTTCGGCGCGCAGGGTCGTGAAGACCTCGGTCAGGTACGCCGCCGCGTCCGGGTGGGTGGTGTCCAGGACGCGCAGGTCGTGGCCCCAGTTGCGGCCGGCGTGCGCGAAGCCGCCGGTGGTGTCGCGGACCAGCCAGTCGGGGTGCGCGGCGGCCAGCTCGCTCGCCGGGTCGACGAGGAACGGGGCCGTCCAGATGCCGGCGCGGCGGCCGCGGGAGCGGATCTTCTCGGCGATCGCCGCGCGGGAGCGGAAGCGGCCGGAGAGGGTGAGCCAGTCGCCGAGGGCCTGCTGGTAGCCGTCGTCGATCTGGACGACGTCGACGGGCAGGTCGAGGGTGTCCATCGCGCGGAGGTTCTCGTGGATGTCGTCCTCGGTGACGGCGGTGAAGTACTCGTACCAGGAGCACCAGACGGTCGGTGCCGGACGGGGGGCGTCCAGGCCGAGGCCGGCGGCCCAGTCGCCCAGGACCGACGGGATGTCCGGGCCGGTCCACTCCTTCACCGGGCCGTCGGCGCTGATCTCGGCGACCCGCCCGTCCCCGGTGGCCAGCCGGATCGACGGCACCTCACGCGTCGGCTCGGCCGCCGCCCAGAGCCGGACCGGTGAGCCGTCGCCGGGGTCGAGCGCGAGCAGGCCCTCGCCCTGGAAGGTGCCGGCGGGGACGGTGACCCCGGGGCGGTAGCAGACCGTGGCCCAGTTGGCGTTGGCCGGGCGGTGGGGCGCCGCGTCCAGGGCGTAGGCGCCGCTGGGGCTCCAGGACTGCCAGCCCTCCTCGTGGACGCGTGCCCTGCGCGGGTTCACCGGCACGGAGGCGACCGGGGTGAAGGGGTGGTGCACGGAGGTTCTCTTTCGGGGAACGGGCGTCAGCCCTTGTTGGCGCCCAGCGTGAGGCCGCTGACGAACTGCCGCTGGAGCGCGAAGTACACGATCAGGGTCGGGATCGCGGTGAGCAGGGCGCCGGCGGCGACCAGGTTGGGGTCGGTGAAGTACTGGCCGGAGAGGTTGTTCAGCGCCGAGGTGATCGGCATGTTCTCGCCGGTGGAGATGAGGACGATGGCCCAGAAGAAGTCGTTGTAGATCCAGATGGACAGCAGGGTGGCGAGGGCGGCCATCGCGGGCTTGCACAGCGGCAGCACGATCTGCCAGTACAGCCGCCAGACCGAAGCGCCGTCGACCAGGGCGGCCTCGGTCAGCTCGTGCGGCAGGGAGCGCATGTAGTTGCTCAGCACGAAGGCGCAGAATCCGGACTGGAACGCGACGTGGATGAGGACCAGGCCGAGCGCGGAGTCGTAGAGCTTGCCGCTCATGGTGATGCCGGGCAGGTCGATCAGCAGGTACAGGCGGTACAGCGGGGTGATGATGACCTGCTGCGGGAGCAGGTTGCCCGCCGTGAACACCAGCAGCAGGAACAGGTTGACGCGGAAGTCGAAGCGGCTGACGTAGAAGGCGACCATCGACGACAGCAGCAGTGTCAGCAGCACGGCCGGGACCGCGATGAGCAGCGTGTTGCCGAAGTAGTGCAGCATGTCGGACTGCTGGAAGGCGTTGGTGAAGTTGTCGAAGGTGAGCTTGTCCGGCCAAGAGACGTAGCCCTTGTCGCTGGTCTCCGCATACGGCCGCATCGCCGCGAGCAGGGCCCACAGCAGGGGCGCGAGCCAGGCCAGCGCCGTGACGACGAGGAAGGTGTGCAGCAGGACCCGGGCGGGGCGGATCGGGGTGCGCTGCTTGCGCGGGGCGCTCAGGGTGCTCATGCGCGCCGCTCCTTCCGGAAGGTGGCGATCAGGTACGGGATGATCACCGCGAGCGAGATCACCAGCAGGACGACGGCGATCGCGGAGCCGTATCCGATGCGGCTGGACTCGCCGATGATGTTGTTGGTGACCAGGATCGACAGCAGTTCGGTGCCCTGGGCGCCCTTGTTGAAGACGAAGACCAGGTCGAAGGCGCGCAGTGCCTCGATGATCGTGACGACCAGGACGACGGTGTTGGTGGGCCGCAGGGTCGGGAAGATGACGTTCTTGAACGTCTGCCACTCACTGGCGCCGTCCAGGGCGGAGGCCTCGCGCAGGGCAGGGTCGACGCCCTTGAGGCCGGCCAGGTAGAGGATCATCATGTAGCCGGCGTGCCGCCAGGAGGCCGCGACCAGCACGGCCCACAGGTTCAGGTCCGGGTCGCCGATCCAGTCGATGTAGTGGCCGGGCTTGTTGGCGCCGATGAGGCTGTTGATCAGGCCCGTGTCCGGGTTGTAGATCAGCTGCCAGACGAACCCGATGACCGCCAGCGACATCACGACCGGCAGGAAGAACGCGGTCTGGTAGACGCGGCTGAAGCGGATCTTCTTGTCCAGCTGCACGGCGAGGAACAGGCCGAAGGGCGTGGGCAGCAGGATGAGCACCACGAACCAGATCACGTTGTGCTCGACGGCGGGCCAGAACTGCGGGTTGCTGGTGAACAGTTCCCTGAAGTTCTGCAGCCCGACCCACTTGATGGAGCCGAAGCCGATGCCGTCCCAGGTGGTGAAGGCCAGGGCGATCGAGGCGAGGGCCGTCAGCCACACCAGGGTGACGTGCAGGATGGTCGGCACGCCCGCCATCAGGCCGAGCGTGATGCGGTCGCGGCGGGTGAGCAGACGCCGGTGTCCGTGGGGGGTCTTGGCGGGTCGGGACGTGGGGCCGGGCCCCGGAGCCGGCGGGGCGGCCGGCTCCGGAGCCTTGGCGGGGGTGGCAGTCATGTCAGATCCGAGTCGTCGAGTCTCCGGTCGGTCAGGAGGAGGCGAAGATCGTCTTCTTCTGGCGTTCGATCGACGAGAGGATGCTGTCGATGTTCTTCGGGTTGCGGATGAAGTTCTGCAGCGCCGGCTGCATCACCGTGGAGGTGAAGTCCGGGCGGGAGTCGCGGTCCATGAACTGCGTCAGGCTCTTCGCGCCGGAGATCATCTCGTAGGACTTCTTCTGCAGCGCGGTGTAGGAGGAGGTGTCGGCCTTGGTGGAGGCGGCCACCACGCTGGAGTCGGCCTTGAGGTAGATCTGCTCGGCCTCGGGCGTGCCCAGGTACTCCAGGAGCTTGACGGCGCCGTCGTGGTTCTTCGGGGCCTTGGAGAGCATGAAGCCGTCGGTCGGTGCTTCGACGGTGTCCTGCCCGAACTGCGGGTCGATCTCCGGGAAGGCGAAGAAGTCCAGGTCGTCCAGGTCGGCCTTGTCGGTGAACTGCTGGCCGACGAAGGTGCCGAGCAGGTACATGCCGGCCTTCTTGGCCACCAGCGTCTGCGCCGCGTCCTGCCAGGTGCGGCCCACCGCGCCCTCCTGGTGGTAGGGCAGGAGCTCCGTCCAGTGGTCGAAGACCTTGCGCACCTTGGGGTCGGTCCAGGAGGCCTTGCCGGCCATCAGCTCGACGTGGAAGTCGTAGCCGTTGGTGCGGAAGTTGATCTGGTCGAAGGTGCCCATCGCGGGCCAGGCGTCCTTGTCGCCGAAGGCGATCGGGACCAGCCCGTCCTTCTGCATCCGCTTGCACAGGGCGGTGAAGTCGTCCCAGGTGGTGGGGACCTTGTAGCCGCGCTGGGCGAAGACGCTCTTGCGGTAGAACACCGCCCACGGGTACGTGTACAGCGGCACGAAGTAGTACTTGCCGTCCGCGCCCTTGCTGAGCTTCTGCATCGCCTCGGGGAAGTTGCCGCCGATCTTCTGCCACACGTCGTCGATCGGCGTGGCCAGCTTCTTCGAGGCGAAGAACTGCATGCGGTAGCCGGCGAACCAGGTGAACACGTCGTCGGGCGTGCCCTGCAGGTAGGAGTTGATCTGCTCCTGGAACGTGTTGTGGTCCTTGGTGTTCACGTCGACCTTGAGGCCGGACTTCTTGGTGAAGGCGGCGTAGATCTCCGCGAACGCCTTCTTCGGCACGGCGTCGGACGAGTTGGAGCCGAGACTGACCGTCTTCGGGTCGGCGGACGAACCGCTGCCGCCGCAGGCGCTCAGCAGGGGTATGCCGGCACCGAGCAGAGCCGCGCCGCCCACGCCGCGCAGCACGGTGCGGCGGCTGGGAGCGGGGAGGGAGACACCGGAGGGAGAGAGGTCGTGCATGGACGGCTCCTGAAGGGCAGGGTTCGGCCACGAGGGTGTGGCGTGAATTCCAGCCGCAATCGACCAGAAATCAACTTGACCGAACACGGTGGCGCAATGACAGCCGCATGTCCGGTCATACGTCAAGAGCCGTTCCCTTCATTTGTCGAAACGTGACCGTCCCGTGAAGACGGCATCAAGGGAGCGCTCAGTGCGAGCGGGCGCGGTTGTATACGGCGG
Source organism: Streptomyces hawaiiensis (assembly GCF_004803895.1). Taxonomy (NCBI): domain Bacteria; kingdom Bacillati; phylum Actinomycetota; class Actinomycetes; order Kitasatosporales; family Streptomycetaceae; genus Streptomyces; species Streptomyces hawaiiensis. The sequence goes on from NZ_CP021978.1 coordinate 3,318,084, forward strand.
CGAGCCTGCCGGGGCGGCGGCGCCGCAGCTGCCGGTGCCCGCTGCTCGCGGGAGCGCGGCCGTCCAGCTGGATCCAGATCCGCACCTCGGTGCCGCCGAGCACCGAGGAGCCGATCCGTACGTCCCCGCCGGTGGACTCCGCGAGCCGGCGCACGATGTCCAGGCCGAGCCCGGTCGAGCCGTCGCTCCCGGAGCCGCGGCCCCGGGCCATCGCGGCCTCCGGGTCGGGTATGCCGGGACCCGCGTCGGAGACGAGGACGATCACCGCGTCCTCCCCGTTGTGCACGTCGACCGCGAAGGCGGTGCCCTCCGCGGTGTGCCGGAAGACGTTCCCGAGCAGCGCGTCGAGCGCGGCGGCCAGGTCGGGGCGGGCCACGGGTATGCGCACCGGCCGGTCGGCCCCGGCCACCCGCCACTTGCGGCCCTCGTCCTCCGCGAGCGCGGACCAGAACGCCATCCGCTCCCGGACCACCTCGGCCGCGTCGCATCCGGCGCCCGGACCGGCGGCGGCCGTCTGGGGCTTGGCCTCCCGGGCCGTGCGGATGATGGTGTCGACCTCGCGCTCCAGCTGCTCCACCGCGGTCCGGGTCTGGTCGGCGGCCGGTCCCTCGCCGAGCGAGGCGGTGTTGAGCCGCAGCACGGTCAGGGGGGTGCGCAGCCGGTGGGACAGGTCGGCCGCCAGCTCCCGCTCGTTCGCCAGGAGCTGGACGACCTGGTCGGCCATCGCGTTGAAGGCGACCGCCGCGAGCCGCAGTTCGCTCGGGCCCTCCTCGGGCACACGGGCGCCCAGCCGGCCCTCCCCCAGGTCGTGCGCCCCCTCGACCAGGCGCTTGGCGGGCCGGACCATGCGGACGCCCAGCCGGTCGGCGACCGCGACCGAGCCGAGGATCAGCGCCACCCCGACCGCGGCGAGCACCGCCCAGGCCGTGCCCACGCCTTTGGTGACGTCGGACTCCGGCACGTACACCTCGACGACCGCGATCTTGCCGGTGCTGAGCGCGACCGGCTGGAGCAGCGTCGAGCCGCCGGGGACGCCGGTGGTGGAGGCCCGGCCCAGCTTCCGCACGGCCGCGATGTCCTCGTCGGCGGCGCGCCTGCGTCCGAGTTCGAGGGCCTCCCGGCCGTCGCCCGACGGAAGGTGCACGGCCATCCCGGCGTCGGAGCCGGCGGAGGCGACGACCCGCTCGAGCTGGTCGCGGTCGGTGGTGATGGACAGGGCGGGGGCGACGGCCGCGGCTTCCCGCTCGGCGTTGGAGAAGGCACGGTCGCGGGCCATCTCGCGGATGACGAGCCCGAGCGGCACCGCGAAGGCGAGCACGACCATGGTGGTCACCGCCAGCGACACCTTGACCAGGGCCCACCTCATCGCGGAGCCCCCGCCCCCGGTGGTTCGAGCTTCACACCGACGCCCCGGAGGGTGTGCAGATAGCGCGGGTTCGCCGCCGTCTCGCCCAGTTTCCTGCGCAGCCAGGACAGATGGACGTCGATGGTCTGGTCGTCGCCGTAGGACTGCTGCCAGACCTCGGCGAGGAGTTCCTTGCGGGGGACGACGACGCCGGGCCTGCGGGCCAGGAAGGCGAGCAGGTCGAACTCGCGGCGGGTGAGGTCGAGCCGGGCGCCGTCCAGCTCGGCCTGGCGGCGCAGCGGGTCGACGGTCAGGCCGCCGACCCGGATCACGGGGGACGGCTCCCCCGCTCCGGCGCCGGAGCGGGCACGGCGCAGCACGGCCGCCATGCGGGCCGAGAGGTGCTCGACCGAGAACGGCTTGGTCAGGTAGTCGTCCGCCCCGGCGTTCAGCAGCCGGACGATCTCCGTCTCGTCGTCCCGTGCCGTGGCGACGATCACCGGCACGTCCGTGATCCCGCGCAGCATCTTCAGGGCCTCGGACCCGTCGAGATCGGGCAGCCCGAGGTCCAGGATCACCACGTCGAAGCGGACATGGGCGACCTCGCGCAGCGCCTCCAGCGCCGTCCCGACACTGCGCACGGTGTGCGAGGCGTCGGTCAGATGCCGGATCAGCGCCGAGCGTACGAACTGGTCGTCCTCGACCACGAGCACACTTGCCATGCGTCGCACCGTACGACATCTCGAACAGCCGGGTGCGGGCCTGTGGACAAACTCCCCGACTGGGCAACGGGCCCCGCAGAGCCCCTGTTTGTGGACAACGCGTGGGACGCGTGAGGCAGTATGGCCCGCGATGCGCAGAGGACTCCTACACGTACTGGCCTGGCTGCTCGCCACGGGCGCGGCGGTCACGCTGTCGTGGTGGGGTGTCCACACGGTGATGGCGGGGACGGCCTACGACCCGCCGCGCGCCCTGCCCATCAAGGCCGCCGACGCGTTCACGCGGGAGCCCGAGGCACTGGCCACGCCGCCGGAGCGGACGCCTCCGCCGAAGCGGCGGGAGCCGGGCACTCCCGCGGCGACCACGTCCGTGAAACCGAGCCCCGCCCCCACACCGTCACCCAGCACCGCCCCCGCTGCCTCCGGCCGGGTGAAGAGCTATGACACCGACGGCGGCCGGGCGGTCTTCGACCTCGGGACGGCCTCCGCCTCCCTCGTCTCGGCGACGCCCGGGGCGGGCTGGTCGATGCAGGTGTGGAAGACGGAGTCGTGGATCCGCGTGGAGTTCGCCTCGGGCGCGGACCGGGTGTCGGTGTTCTGCACCTGGCACGACGGCCCGCCCCGGGTGGAGATCGGGACCTACTGAGTGCCGTTCGCGGTCATCTGAACACCGACGCGGGCGGCGCGGGCGATGCCACCGCCGCGAGGTCCGTGACGGGCGCGGCCCCGCCGGTGAAGTCCGTGAGCGTCCTGCCGTGCTCGACGCGGGCGGGGTGCGGGTCGGAGGCGGCGAGGCGGGTCAGTTCGGCGATGGGCAGGGGATGGTCGGAGGCGACCAGGACGGCGTTGCCGAAGCGCTTGCCGCGCAGTACCGCCGGATCCGCGACCAGCGCGAGCTGCCCGAAGCGGGCGGCGGCGGTGGCGATCTGGCCGCGCAGGTGGGCCAGCGGCGGTCCGTCGGCGAGGTTGGCGGCGTAGACACCGCCGGGCTTGAGAGCCCTGCGCACGTCGTCGAGGAACTCGGTCGAGGTCAGGTGGGCCGGTGTCCGGGCCCCGCTGAACACGTCGGTGATGACCAGGTCCGCCCAGCCGTCCGGCACCTTGGCGAGGCCCTCGCGGGCGTCGGTGGAGCGCACCCGGATGCGCGCGTTCGGATCCAACGGCAGCTCGCGGCGGACCAGTTGGACGAGGGCACCGTCCCGTTCGACGACCTGCTGGGTGGAGCGGGGCCGGGTGGCGGCGACGTAGCGGGCGAGGGTGAGGGCGCCGCCGCCGAGGTGCACGGCGTGCACGGGCCGGCCGGGTGGGGCCGCGAGGTCGATCACGTGGCCGAGGCGGCGCTGGTACTCGAAGGACAGGTACGCCGGGTCGTCCAGGTCGACGTGCGACTGCGGGGCTCCGTCGATCACCAGGGTCCAGGCCCGGGCCCGCTCGCGGTCGGGGATCAGCTCGGCGAGCCCGCCGTCGACGCTCTCGACGACGGCCTCGACACCGGCCTGTCTGCGCCGGCCGCCGCCCTTGGACTTTCCCATGAGCTCATTATCAGGGCGGTCCGCTAAGCAGGGCGTACGCATAAGCAGGGCGTACGCACCGGCGGCCCGGCATCCGGGGCGCCTCAGCGGCAGCTGTCCGCCGCCTTGATCATCCGGGCGGCCTCCCCCAGCGCCTCGCGCAGCACCGCGGGGTCGGTCGCGAGGTCCGCCTCGCCGGGCGGCAGCAGCCAGTCCGAGCCCGCCAGGGGAGGTTCGGGCGCCAGGGCCAGTCCGCGCCCGCCGGTCTCCGTGCAGGTGCTGCCCGGCATGTCCCACGCGGCGGCCGTCCCCGGGGGCACCAGGAAGCCCAGGGTGCCGCCGCCGTCGTCGTGCAGTACGGGTCCCACCGCGTCCCCCGGTCCGCGCCGCAGGATGTCGACCGCCTCCAGCCCCTGCCGCGCGGGCACCGTCACCACATCGCAGCCGGCCGCCGGCGCACACGACGGCGTACGAGGATCGTTGATCCGGCTGGTCTCCATCCCGGCCTCCACCACGAAAACCCCTGCTTGGACGAGCGGTCGGGAGTCGGGGGCCTCCCGGTCCGCAGGGATCAACGCGGCAGTCCGTCAACGGCTACGGCGGAAGTCAGCCGCAAAGGATGGCACTTCATGGCAGATCACGGATGAGATATCCGGTTTGTAGCCAAACCCAGCGTGGCGGCTCCATCACAGCAGGTACGTTCTTGCCCGCCGGACACGGGACAGACCATGCGGACAGCTCGCACCAAGTCACCTCGAATCCGGCATGGTTCGACGGTTCGCACGGGAGGACCCGGCCATGGCGGCGTCAACGCTGACCTCGTCTCAACCCAACCGGCCGCCACGGCCGAACCTCGCCTTCCGGCGACTGCGCGGACAGCGCTCGCCGGCCGAGTTCGCCGCGGCGATCCGCCGGGCCGGGCTCGAGATCGGCGAGCAGGTCAGCTGTGACGCGCGGTACATCGGCCGGGTCGAGGCGGGCGAGATCCGCTGCCCCAACTACGCGTACGAACGGGTGTTTCTGCACATGTTCCCAGGCCGCACACTCACCGACCTGGGTTTCGCGCCCCGCTCGTCGGTACGCGGACGCCGGGCGCGCGACATCGAGGACGCGCCCCTGACGCACACCCCGAACCCGGCGAACGCCACGAGTGAGACCAGCGGGGCGTGCGAGCCGTATGAAACGCAGAACCCGTACGACCCGCACCACCCGCACGACACCTACGAGGAGAGCGACGTGCTACGTCGCGCGTTCATGACCGGCGGGGGCGCCACGGTGGCCGCCGCCTCACTGGGGCCTGTCGGCCTCGCCCTCGACGCCGCGGCGGCACAGCGCCCCGTGCACCGCGTCGGGGCGAGCGACGCGGGTGCCCTGGAAGAAGCCGTCCGCCGGATCCGGCTGCTCGACGACCGGCACGGGGCCGACGGCCTCTATCGTCGCGCTGCCGCCCCGCTGCGCGCCGCCTACGCCCTGCTGGACGCCGGCACGACCCGGCAGAAGACGGCCGACCGGCTCTACTCGGGCGCCGGTGAACTGGCCATCTCCGTGGGCTGGCTGGCCCACGATTCGGGGCGCTTCGACGACGCCCGCTCCCATTACGCGGAGGCGCTGGCGACCGCCCGGATGACCGGGGACCCGGGCCTGGAGGCGCACGCCTTCTGCAACACCGCGTTCCTCGCGCGCGACGCGGGCCGGCCGCGCGAGGCGGTCCGGGCGGCCCAGGCCGCTCAGCGCGTCGCCCGGCCCGTGGGCTCGGCCCGGCTGATGTCGCTGCTCGCGCTGCGCGAGGCGGGCGGCTGGGCAGGGCTCGCCGACCGCGTCGGCTGCGAGCAGGCACTGGCCCGGGCGCAGGCCTACTTCGAACGGGGCCCCTCGGACGCCGACCCCGAGTGGATGAGCTTCTACGGGGAGGCCGAACTGGAGGGGCTGGAGGCGCAGTGCTGGTCCACGCTCGGTGACTGGCCCCGGGCGGCCCGGCACGCGCGCCGGGCGGCCGAGCTGCAGGATCCGCACTTCACGCGGAACATCGCCCTGTACACGGCGGAGCTGGCGGACGACCTCGCGCGCGGTGGCCGGCCGGACGAGGCGGCGGTGGCGGGGACGCGGGTGCTGGATCTGCTGGAGGAGGTCCAGTCGTCCCGCGTCCAGACCATGCTGGCGGCGACGGCGCGGGTGCTGCTGCCGCATCGCAGGGCCTCCGGGGTGTCGGCGTTCCTGGAGAGGCACGCCTCGGCGCCGCGCATGGCCTGAGGGCCGGCAGCGGTGTCGGCGTTCCTGGAGAGGCACGCCTCGGCGCCGCGCATGGCCTGAGGGCCGGCAGCGAAAATCACGCCTGCCAAGCGACCGGCACGCTAGGCGAGGTGCCCCAGGTCGTTCCAGCTCTCGATCGCCGGCTCCCCGTAGGCCCAGCCCAGCACCGACAGCGACGTCGGGTTCAGCCGTATCCGGGCCGCGAAGTCGATCGGGAGGCCGAGCCAGCGCGCCCCGATGGAGCGCAGGATGTGCCCGTGGGCGAAGACCAGGACGTCGCGGTCCTCGGAGCGGGCCCAGGAGACCACTTCGTCGGCCCGGGCCGTGACCTCGGCGAGCGTCTCCCCGCCCGGGACGCCGTCGCGCCAGATCAGCCAGCCGGGCCGGACGGCCTGGATGTCCGCGGGGGTCATGCCCTCGTACGTCCCGTAGTCCCACTCCAGCAGCGCGTCCCAGGTCCGCGCGCGGTCGCCGAAGCCGGCCAGTTCGCAGGTCTCACGCGCGCGTGCCAGCGGGCTGGTGCGCACCTCGACACCGGCCAGGCCCTCGTACGGCGCCCGGTGCAGGCGCTCGCCGAGCTGCTTGGCGCCGCGCCGGCCCTCCTCCAGGAGCGGCACGTCCGTCCTGCCCGTGTGCTTGCCGGACAGGGACCACTCGGTCTGTCCGTGGCGGGCCAGCAGGATGCGCGCGGCCATGGGGAACCTTTCCGGAAATACGCCAGGGGAACTCCTCCATCATCGCGCACGCCCACTGCGGGCAACCCGGGGGGCGATCTCTGCGTCTTTGAGGTCCGGAGGCGCCCCTGGGGAGCGCGCACACGCCGTAAAGTGGCACGGCCGACCGGGCTACGCGTGAAGACGAAGGGGGAGGACGATCGGATGCCGCATACCGAGACACCGGGCACCGAGGCGGCCCCCACGCCCAGGCTGCGCTGGTGGACCGAGCTGCCGCTGATCCTGCTGGTGTACGCGTGCTACTCGGCCGGCCGGCTCCTCGCCCGCGGCGACGTCTCCGGCGCCGTCGACCACGGTCTGACGATCCTGCGCTTCGAGAAGGCGCTGTATCTCAACTTCGAGCATCCGCTGAACCGCCTCTTCACGCGCGAGGCCTGGATAGGCATACCCGCCGACTTCTGGTACGCCTCGCTGCACTACCTGGTCACGCCGGCCGTCCTGGTGTGGCTCTTCCGGTCCCGGGCCGTGCGCTACCGCGCCGCGCGCACCTGGCTGATGACGTCCACCCTCATCGGCCTGATCGGCTTCACACTGCTGCCGACCTGCCCGCCCCGGCTCCTCGACGCGAGCCACGGCTTCGTGGACACGATGGCGCAGTACAGCTCGTACGGCTGGTGGGGTGGTGCCGCGAGCGCCCCGCGTGGCATGGGGGACATGACCAACCAGTACGCGGCCATGCCGAGTCTGCACGTGGGCTGGGCCCTGTGGTGCGGCGTGATGCTGTGGCGCCACGGCGGTACGCGCGCGGCGAAGACGGCCGGTGTCGCCTACCCCCTGATCACGACGATCGTGGTCATGGGCACCGCCAACCACTACTTCCTCGACGCGGCAGCGGGCGCGGCCGTCATGGGCGTCGGGCTGCTGCTGGCGCCGTTCGTGACGCGCGCCGCGGACGGGGTCAAGGCACGGTTCGTGCGGCAGACCGCACCAGTCGCGGTGGACTCTTCCGCCGCGGGTTCCTCGATTGTCAGTGCCGGATGCCAGACTTCCGCGGGTGAGCGAATTCCACGGCAGCGCGAGTCGCGGCTCGGAGCGGGAGCCGAGCCGGGTGCCTCCCCCAAGGACGCGGGGGACGGCGCTCCGGCAGCGGCTCGCTGAGCTGCGCGGCCCCGACGTACCCGCGAAGGCACTGGACGCGCGCGCTCTGGCGGCGCTGGCCGCCAACCCCGGTTGTGAGCGGCGCGCGATCCTCGACGGCGCCGGGGTGAACAAGGCGGCGCTGGCGAGCGCGCTGGGCTCGCCGTCGGCCTTCGGGCAGTCGCAGTTCGCGCTCACCCGGGGCAACGCCTTCGAGGCGAAGGTCAAGGCCGACGGCGGCGCGGAGCTGCTGCGGCTGGTGCACGAGAAGCTCGACCGATCCGCCGAACCGCCCGCAGAGGCGCGCGTGCCGGACCTGACGGCGACCGGCCCCCAGGGGCGCACGGCCCGTACGGAGCTGGAGCTGCGGGAAGCCGCCGCGCATCCGGGCGCGTGGACGCTGCTCGACCATCCGATGCTCGCGCTGGACGTCGCGGGCTCCCCCGCGTTCCTGGAGCCGGACGCGGTGGTGGTGCACCCGGACGGCAGCTGGACGGTGGTGGAGATCAAGTCGTTCCCGCTGCTGGACGGTTCGGCGGACCCGGCGAAGGTCGGGGCGGCGGCCCGGCAGGCGGCGGTGTACGTACTGGCGCTGGAGGAGGTCGCGGCACGCCTCGGCGCGGAGCCGGAGGGGCGCGCCCCGGACGGGGCCCCGGCCCCGCGCGTGCGGCACCGGATCCTGCTGGTCTGCCCCAGGGACTTCTCCAATCTGCCGGCCGCGTCCGCCGTCGACATCCGCAAGCAGCGGGCGGTGACGGCCCGCCAGCTCGCCCGGCTGACCCGCATCGAGGACATCGCCGCCGAGCTGCCCGAGGGCACGTGTTTCTCGCCGGAGCTGCCCGCCGAGGAGCTGACGGCGGCCGTGGAGTCGGTGCCGGCGACGTACGCGCCCGAGTGCCTGTCCGCGTGCGAGCTGGCCTTCCACTGCCGGACCCGCTCCCGCCAGGCGGGAGCGGTGACCTCGCTCGGGCGCCCGGTCCGGGCGGAGCTCGGCGGTCTGACGACCGTGGAGGAGGTCCTCGCGGCCGCGCGCGGCGAGGCGGGCGATCCCGACGACCCGGCCGTGGCGGCCCTGCGACGGGCTGCCGCCCTGCGCGCCGAGGCACTGGAGGCGGCGTGTCGCTGATCTCCACCCTGGCCCGCCTCGAAGCCGTCAGCACGGGCCGCGCCCAGCCCGCCGCCACCGTCCGGCACCGGCATCTCGGCGACCGGCCGCTGGTGTTCGTGCCGCTGACCACCGCCGGTGAGGCCGGCGCCCCGCTCGGGGCGCTGGTCGGCACCGACCGGGACGCGCCGCGTCTGCTGGCCGTCCCGCAGCCCCGCGACCGTGACCTGAGGTTCGCGTTCCTGGCCGAGCTGGCCGACGTCGTGCTGCCGTACGTCGACTCCTACGCCGAGGCCGTGGAGCCCGCCGAGCGCACCGAGACCGATCCGGAGACCGGCAAGCGCGTCAAGGTCGAGGTCGACCTGTGCGCGGACGCGCCGCAGCTGATCGTGCCGAGCCGGGCGGGCATCGACCTGGTGCGGCTGCTGGGGCGTTCGACGCGGTTCCGGCGTACGGCGGAGCAGGATCCGGAGACCCCCTATCCGGCGCCGCCCCGGGTGCCGCTGCTCGGGCGGTGGCTGACGCACTTCGGGGAGCGGGCCCGGGTGCCCGGCTCCTCACTGCTGCTGGCGATGACCGATGTGCTGGGCCGGCACTGGGTGACCGGGCAGTCCACCCTGGAGGACCAGCACCTGGGGGCGCTGCTCGCCTGGATCGACCCGCCGGAGGGTGAAACCGGCGCCGAGGCCGCGCTGCGGGCCGAACTGGAGCGGGACGCGCAGGGCCAGCTGACGTGCCCGCCGGCCGGTCCGGCCACCGACCCGGCGTTCGACAACAAGCTGCTCGCCCCGGCCATCGAGCGCTACGACCGTGCCCGCACCGCCCTCGCCGCCGCCGAGGACGGCCTGGAGGCCGACGACCGGCTCGGTGCGCTGACCGCCGCCGAGCGGGAGGTCCGCGACCTGGTGCTCAGCCGCACCCGGCCCACCTGGGACGCGGTCTGGCGGGGCCTGGACCTGCTGCGGGAGCTGCCCGAGGGCGCGCGGGCCGAGGAGCGGTGGACGCGCGACCGCTGGTCGTTCACCGGCCACCGCGACCGGGTGCTGGCAGGCGAGCCCCCGCAGCCGCGCCGCGACGACGCGGTCACCGCGGCGAACAAGCTCGCCACACGCGAGCGCGAACAGGCCCGGCTGGAGGCTCAGGAGGCCCTCGACGACCCGCTGGTGATGGCGGGACGGCGGCTGTCCGGGGAGGCGTTCGCGGGCGAGGTCACCGATGTCGTGATGGCGTACAGCGACGGCAAGCGGCCGAGCCCCCGCCCCCTGGTGACGGTGCGCACGGACGACCGGCCGCAGCTCGGCGAGCGGACGAAGGTGTACCGGTCGCTGGGCGGGAAGCCGCAGTCGGCCGAGTTCGTCGCGGACGAGGAGGACGGCGCGTACGTCGTGCTGCGGGTCCTCGACAAGATGGGCCGCGGCAAGGAGCCCGAGCCGGGCTCGGTGCCGGAGAAGGGCGACCGGGTCTGCTTCACGCTCTTCGAGCACGAGCAGCGGGGCGGCGCGAAGCTGCCCGACCCGGAGGAGACGCCGTGGACGCACGGCGGGCCGCCCGGTGAGGCGGCCCTGGAGGCCGCCGACCCGGTGACCGCGGAGGATGTGCTGTGACCACGGTGTTCGACCCCTCGGCCGCCGCGGCCCGGGCCACCGACGCGATCCTGCACGACACGCTGCACGGCACCGCGCGCGGTGTCGTCGTGGACTCCCCGCCGGGCGCGGGCAAGTCCACACTGGTGGTCCGCGCGGCGCTGGAACTGGCGGAGGCGGGCCACCCGCTGATGGTGGTCGCGCAGACCAACGCCCAGGTCGACGACCTGGTCCTGCGGCTCGCCGGGAAGAACCCCGAGCTGCCGGTGGGCCGGCTGCACAGCAGCGACTCCGACCCGTACGACAAGGCGCTCGACGACCTGCCGAACGTACGCAAGTCGGCCAAGGCGGGCGACCTCGCCGGGCTGGCCGTGGTGATCTCGACGGCGGCGAAGTGGGCGCACGTCAAGGTCGACGAGCCGTGGCGGCACGCGATCGTCGACGAGGCGTACCAGATGCGCTCGGACGCGCTGCTCGCGGTGGCCGGGCTGTTCGAGCGGGCGCTGTTCGTGGGTGACCCGGGGCAGCTCGACCCGTTCGCGATCGTGGGCAGCGAGCAGTGGGCGGGCCTGACGTACGACCCGTCGGCCTCGGCGGTGACGACCCTGCTCGCGCACAACCCGGACCTGCCCCAGCACCGCCTGCCGGTCTCCTGGCGGCTCCCGGCCTCCGCGGCGCCCCTGGTCTCGGACGCGTTCTACCCGTACACGCCGTTCCGCAGCGGCACCGGCCCGGGCGAGCGGACCCTGGCCTTCGGCGTGCCGTCGGACGGCTCGGGCCCCGACCGGGTGATCGACGAGGCGGCCGAGTCGGGCTGGGGCCTGCTGGAACTGCCCGCCCGGCACACGCCGCGCACGGACCCGGAGGCGGTCCGCGCGGTGGCGACGGTCGTGCGGCGCCTGCTGGACCGGGCGGGCGCGGCCACCTCGGAGCGCTCTCCCGTCCCCTCCCCCCTCACCGCCGACCGGATCGCCGTCGGGACGGCCCACCGGGACCAGGCGGCCGCGATCCGCGCGGCCCTGGCCACCCTCGGCGTCACCGACGTGGTCGTGGACACGGCGAACCGGCTGCAGGGCCGCGAGTACGACGTCACGGTGGTCCTCCACCCCCTCTCCGGCCGCCCCGACGCCACGGCCTTCCACCTGGAGACGGGCCGCCTCTGCGTCCTGGCCTCCCGCCACCGGCACGCCTGCATCGTGGTCTGCCGAGCGGGGGTGACCGACCTCCTGGACGACTATCCGTCGACGGAGCCGGTGCAGCTGGGGACGGTGGTGAAGTTTCCGGACGGGTGGGAGGCGAATCACGCGGTGCTGGCCCATCTGGCGGAGCACCGGGTGGCATGGCCAGCATGACCGGCACCACAAGACACCCCTCCCCACCCACCTCACCGCCGGCCGGAGGCCGGCACGCCGCCGGAGGCGGCCGATGAACACAGCCCGGACGGGTGGGAGGCGAATCACGCGGTTCTGGCCCATCTGGCGGAGCACCGGGTGGCATGGCGAGCATGACCGGCACCACATCACGCGGCGCTGGCGCGTCCGGCGGAGCACCGGGTGGCATGGCGCCCGTGATCTGGCCGGAACTCGACACGTCCCGGACGCCGTGACGAACACCGGGTGGTGTGACAGCCGTATCCACTACGGCGATGCCCACTTGCGCGCCCGCGAGACAATGGACGGTGGCCCACTCCACCTGGGAGACCCCCCGCCCGCGGGGCAGGGCCGGCACGATGTACGAGGAGGAGAAGACATGGCGGAGCCCACGCCGCGTCGGAACGAACCGCGGCTACGCCCCGCGCCCCTGCTCTTCGAGCCTGCGGAGGCGGCCTCCGACCCTGAGCACTTCTTCGACCTCGAGTCGATCGACGACCCCCGGGCCCTCCTGGCCCGGGCGACGGAGCTGACGCTGGCGTTCCGGGCCGCGGCGGACCGGGCGGTGGAGTTCCAGGCGATGGCGGCGGCGCAGCTGGCCGATCCGCGGAGGTTCGACCGGCTGACGACCGCGGACATCGCCGAGCGGGCCGAGTGGACCGAGGACTATGCCAAGAAGATGGTGGAGTTCGGGCGGGATCTGATGCGGGGCGACGCCGAGGGCCGGGGGCCTGGCGACACCGCCTGACACCGGCCCTTCCCGATCACATGGCATATGCCAGGCGGGCAAGATACCCCTCACCGCACCCTGCTGTCCCGATTTCCCGCAACCCAGGGAAACCGGGCGCTCACGGCGGGTAGACCTGGATGCCATGAGCAGCGCATGGAACGCCTCCGATGTCACCCCGGCCGGGGCCGCCTGGCTCGCCTCGGCAGGAACGTATCCGCGAAGCACACTCGCCCTCTGGGAGGAGCGGCCGGACGCACCGGTCGTGCTGCCCTGCGGGTCGGTCTTCGACGTGGTCAGCGCACCCGCGATGTTCGGCCGGCGGATGCTCGACCGGCTGTGGGACGACGGCCCGGGCTCGGGGCCGGTCGCGGAGTTCCGGGGCCGGATCCTGCTGTTCGCCGCCCCGGGGACGGCTCAGCGGCTCCCCGCGCTGCTGGAGTGGGAGGAGTGGGGCGCGCGGGACAGCAGGGAAGCCACCCGTACGGACGCCGTACCGCCGCTGCTGTGCCACGGCACCGGCGACGCGGTGACCGTCCCGGCACCGTCGGAGGGCACCTCCCCCACCGTCCCGGCACCGTCGGAGAGCACCTCCCCCACCGGCCCGGCACCGTCGGAGAGCACCCCCCTCACCGGCCCGGCGCCCGCCGGGACCACAGCCCCCACCCGCTCCGCTTCCCGCTGGCTCGTCGCCCCCGACACCCGTCAGCCCTGGCTCCCCGGGCCCGAGGCACTGCTGTGGGCGGCCATCCGGGCGGCCCGTTCCGCCGTGCGGATTTCGATTTTTCCTCCCGCCGACCGTGATGCTAAGGTCTACGACGTCAGCAGGCGCCGCTAGCTCAGTTGGTTAGAGCAGCTGACTCTTAATCAGCGGGTCCGGGGTTCGAGTCCCTGGCGGCGCACAGACGGTGAAAGGCCCCTCGCGAGAGCGAGGGGCCTTTTCTCTTGTCCCGAAACCCGTCAGCGCCCCACCGCGATCTTCACCGTCCACGCCCCCGAAGCCGTGCGCCCTTCCACCTTCACCCGCACCCCCTCCCCGGGGACAGTGAAGCTCTCCCCGATGCCGATCGGCGCGTCCGCGAGGGGCGGGTAGACGGAGTCCTCCCAGCACGCGTCGGTGCGCGGATGGGCGTCGATCACCTCGATGGGCCCACCCCCGGACTGCGCCCCGCCCCGCACCCGGTACACGAGCACCCCCTGCCGGCAGGCGGCCACGTCGTTGCCCACCGGCCCCCGCGCCTCGAAGGCGAGCACGCTGTCGGGCCCCGTCCGCAGCACCGCGAGCTTGGTGCCCCGCCCGAGACCGAAGGCCGGTCCCCCCGCGGCCCCGGCCGCCGGCACCCCCGGCCCCGCCGCCAGCGGCTCCAGGGTCAGCCGGGCGGGCCCGGCGTCCTGCACGCACCGCACCTGCCGCGGATCCAGCCAGCCCAGCTTCCACTTGTGCCAAGCGAAGAGGTCCGGGGCGAGTCCGAACTGGCTGCCCATCAGGTCCCAGTCGCCGACGTGCGTGTCCCAGTCGCCCTTGCCGTCCGTGGGCCGGTGGTACAGGTCGGGCAGATCGAACACGTGCCCGGTCTCGTGGGCCAGGACGAGCCGGTCCGGTGGGTGCTGCTCGAACACCGTGACGATCCGGCGCAGGTCGGTGCCGTCGGCCCGCAGCGGGCTCGTCAGGTTCACCACCTTGGTCGCGTCGGAGTCCACGCCGGGCGCGTCCGGGTCGGCGACGAAGTACACGACGTCATAGTCCGAGAAGTCCACCTGCGGGTCGGTCACGGAGAGGGCGTCGCGCAGATAGGCGGCCCTGTGCTCGGGGCTCCAGTCGCGCTGTATGTCGTAGGCGGTGGAGGGCCGCGGCATCTGGATCCAGTGCCCGAGCGGGTGCGGGCGCAGGGTGAAACGGCCGTAGGAAGCGCGTTCGAAGAAGCGGGTGGTGGCCGGGAAGTGGTCGGCGGTCAGCTCCTGCGGCGTAGTCAGCGGGTGGGAGTCCGGGAAGGACAGGAAGACCATGACCGCGTCCAGGGACCGGGCCGGACGCGGATAGGCCGCGTTCCAGGTGTCCAGGCCCTCCGAGTGGTGGGCGTCGGTGCGCGTCAGGGCGCAGGGCGCGGCCGAGTCGGGCCCCGCGGCCGAGGGGCCGGCGCCGAGGGAGGTGGCGGCGAGCGCCGACATGGTGGTGAACACGGCCGCGGTGCTGCGCAGTCGGGCGCGCGGAAACGGACGCGGCACGGGTACCTCCGGGTACGGTTCGCGGGACACCGCACCCAGCCTGTGATGATTTGTCGTACCACGTCCTGTTTGCCTGCACCGGTCGGGTGAAGGGGGCGAAAAATCCCGGAAGCCGACACCCCCGAAGCACTCACAGAACGTCACAACTGGTCGGGGGCCTGAAGTAGCCGTCCAGGTGCGTGCAGAAACGATCTGGCAGAAGGGCCGGTTGGCCGAGGAGACTGGACACCGGCTGGAAGGCCCTGGGGCCAGCCTCTATGATCGGCACACTTTCCTGACCTTTCCTGCACGGACAGAGATCGAATACATGCGGGAGCGAGCGGTGAGCGGAACCTCCGAAGGGCCGGCGCCCGCGGCAGACCTGGATCGGCCGGTCGTCACAGAGAGTGAGATCGACACGTCTCCCCGTACCGAGCCCCCGTCCCGGCTGCCCTACCGCTCCGTCTTCACGGCCGCCCCGCTCGCCATGGCCGTCGTGGACCGCGAGGGCACGGTCGTCAGCGCCAACGACTCGCTCGCCGCGCTGCTCGGTGGCAGCCCGGACGCGCTCGCCGGGTCCGTCGCCGCCGACCTGGTCGACCTCACCTCCGACGCCCGCACCTGGCACGCCTACCGCGAGGTGCTGCGCGGACGGCAGTCCCGGCTGCGCTGCACACGCCGGCTCAAGCACCCGGACGGGCACTCGCTGTGGGTGCAGGTGACGGTCGCCCCGCTGCCCGACGAGGACCTCGGCGTGCTGCTGTCCGTCGCCGACATCAGTGCCCGCCGGGAACTGCAGGCCCGGCTGCGGCACTTGCAGATGCACGACCCGGTGACCCGGCTGCCCAACCGCACACTGTTCTTCGAACGCCTGTCGGCCGCGCTGGAGGCGGAGTCGTACGAGCAGAGCGGCACGGGCCGGATCGGGCTGTGCTACCTGGACCTGGACGGCTTCAAGGCCATCAACGACACCCTCGGCCACCGGGTCGGCGACCGGCTGCTGGCCGCCGTCGCCGAGCGGCTCACACGCTGCGCGGACGAAGCCGGCCACTCACGGACCAGCATCCCGCTGGTGGCCCGGCTCGGCGGGGACGAGTTCGCGCTGCTCGTCGAGGACTCCACGGGCACCGAACAGCTGGCCGAGCTGGCCGAGTCGGCGCTGCGGGCGGTCCAGGACCCGTTCGACATCTCCGGCCAGCGGCTGTCGGTCTCGGCGTCGATCGGTGTCGTGGAGCGGCACGCGGCGGGC
Organism: Streptomyces hawaiiensis; assembly: GCF_004803895.1. Taxonomy (NCBI): domain Bacteria; kingdom Bacillati; phylum Actinomycetota; class Actinomycetes; order Kitasatosporales; family Streptomycetaceae; genus Streptomyces; species Streptomyces hawaiiensis. The sequence continues at coordinate 3,333,959 of NZ_CP021978.1, forward strand.
ACCACCCCCACCGCGCTGATGCAGGCGGCGGACACGACGCTGTACTGGGCGAAGGCCGACGGCAAGGCCCGCTGGACCCTGTTCGACCCGGAGCGCAACGCCCACCGCATGACCCGCCAGGCCCTCGCCTCCACGCTCCGCCCGGCCATCGACCGGGGCGAGTTCCAGCTGGAGTACCAGCCGCTGGTGGGCATGGAGGACGACCGGCTGCACGGGGTCGAGGCGCTCATCCGCTGGAATCATCCTCAGTTCGGCGTACTGACGCCGAATCGGTTCATCGGACTTGCGGAGGAGGACGGTTCGATCGTCCCGCTGGGCCGCTGGGTGCTCCGTACGGCCTGCGGGCAGGCCCGCCGCTGGCAGCTGGACCACCCGGACGACCCGCCGATCTTCGTCAGCGTGAACGTGGCGGTGCGCCAGGTCTGGGACTCGGACCTGGTGGCGGACGTCGCGGAGACCCTGACCGAGACGGGGCTCGCACCGCACCTGCTCCAGCTGGAGCTGACGGAGTCGGCCGTGATGGGCTCGGCGGGCCGACCGTTGCAGACCCTGAAGGCGCTCAGCGACATGGGTGTCCGCATCGCCATCGACGACTTCGGCACCGGCTACTCGAACCTCGCGTACCTGAGCCGGCTGCCGGTGTCGGTGCTGAAGCTGGACGGATCGTTCGTGCGCGGCTTCCAGTACGACGACCGGGAGGCGGCCGCCCGGGCGAACCCGGCCGACGAGGTCGTCGTCGAGGCGATGATCCAGCTCGCGCACCGGCTCGGGCTGACCGTCACGGCCGAGTGCGTGGAGACCTCGGCCCAGGCGACCCGGCTGCGCAGCATCGGCTGCGACACCGGACAGGGCTGGCTCTACTCCCGTCCGGTGCCGCCGGATCGCATCTCCGAGCTGCTGGGCACGCCGGATGTTCAGGCGGGCGTCGGCAACCCGTAGGCATCGGCGATGAGTTCGTAGGAGCGGACGCGGACGTCCCCGCCGTGTGCGTTGGCCGTGATCATCAGCTCGTCGGCGCCGGTGCGCTTGGCGAGGTCGTCCAGGCCGGAGCGGACCTCGTCGGGGGTGCCGTGGATGACGTTGGCGTTCCAGGAGTCGACGAAGTCGCGCTCCATGGGGCTGAACTCGTGGGCCTCCGCCTCCCGAGGGCTGGGCACGAGGCCGGGGCGGCCGGTGCGCAGCCGGACCATGCTGAGGGCGGCGGCGAGCACCTGTCGGCGGGCCTCCTTCTCCTCGTCGGCGGCGAGCGCGGAGACGCCGATGAGGGCGTACGGCTGGTCGAGCACGGCGGAGGGCTGGAAGGACTCCCGGTACAGGTCGAGTGCCGGGACGGTGTTCTGCGCCGAGAAGTGGTGCGCGAAGGCGAAGGGCAGCCCCAGGGCACCGGCGAGGCGGGCGCTGAAGCCGGAGGAGCCGAGCAGCCAGACCGGTGGGCGGTGCGGGGACTGGACGCCGCCGGGGGACGTGGCCTGGACCGGACCGGGTACGGCGTGGATGCGGCGGTAGGGGTGCCCGTCGGGGAAGTCGTCGTCGAGGAACCGGATCAGCTCGGCGAGCTGCTGCGGGAAGTCGTCGGCGCCTTCGCCCAGCCGTTCCGTACGGCGCAGGGCGGCGGCCGTGGCGCCGTCCGTGCCGGGGGCGCGGCCGAGGCCGAGGTCGACCCGGCCCGGGGCCATGGCCTCCAGCGTCCCGAACTGCTCGGCGATCACGAGCGGGGCGTGGTTGGGCAGCATCACACCGCCCGACCCGAGCCGGATGCGGTCGGTGTGGGCGGCGAGGTGGGCCAGGATCACGGCCGGGGACGAGGAGGCCACGCCCGGCATGGAGTGGTGCTCGGCGACCCAGTACCGGTGGAAGCCGCGGTTCTCCGCGAGACGGGCCAGGTCGACGCTGGTGCGCAGGGCGTCGGAGGCGGTGCGGCCGGCCCCTACGGTGACCAGGTCCAGTACGGAGAGGGGGACGGGGGCGCTGCCCTGTGCTGCGCCGCGTATCTCGTCGCCGTGTGTCTCGTCTGCCGCCACGGTGGGGTGCCTCCTGCTGTGGGCCGTGTGCTGTCCTTCCGCCCCTAACAGGGGACTGTCTCCGGTTATTCCCGGGCAGCTGCTCCGAGGACTGTCAGGCGGCCCGTTCCCAGTCGCTCCGCGCGCTGCCCTGCGGGGGTGGGCGGTCGGCCTTCTCGCGGGCCCGCAGGACGCTCCACGCGAGGGCGGTCGCGCAGGTGAGCCACCAGGGCAGGGGCCACACGACACCCCACCAGCGGACCTGGGGATCGAGGAAGGCGTCCACGGCGGCGGAGGCCATGGCTGCGGCCAGGCACCAGCACAGCAGGCGCCCGGCCAGCCGGACAGCGCTTGCAGAGGATCTGAACGGGCCCGGTTCGGCCATCGGGGAGTCCTTCACGGCACGACTGGCTGCGGACGTGGCCAGTGTGCACGGGATGGACAACTGAAGGGGAACGCGCTTTCGGTCGACCCAGGGGCCGTGCGAGGTGGCGGAGTAGAGCATTCCTCAGCTTCGGGCGGGGTGTTGGGGCATCTTCGCCCCGGTCTGTCCCGAAGAAGGGGTGGGACCGATTCCGGCCCGTATGGAGGGTGCGTTCGAGGGCACGGCCCCTTTCCTCAACCGCCCCGGGGCACTTGGACTTCATGACGACTGGGGCGCACCGGGTGGCGCGAGCGGCCGGCCGCCTCAAGGCGGCGTTCACGGTGGCCGTCGGCATGAATCTGGCCGAGGCCGTCTGGGACCCGGGTGGCATGGTCTGGGCGGCAGCCCGACTGGCAGCCACCACGCTCTTCACCATCGCCCTCGTCGCGTACGTCGCGCTGCGGGTGCTGGAGTGGCGTCGCACGAGGAGCGAACGTCCATGAGCGGGAACAGGGCCGACCTGCGCGACCGTCGGCGTGGCGCGGGCGCGGCGGGTCTTTTCGGGGCCGTGGTCGCCGGGCCGCAGCAGCTGTTCGACTCAGGGATCGGCTGGGACTTCCTCCTGGCCATGGCCGTCGGGGCCCTCGCCGGCGGAGCCGTCGGCTTCGCGTTCCCCTCCGTCCTTCCCCGTCGCCGCCGGGAGCGGCCCGCCGTCCCGCCACCGCCGTATCCCCCGCCCCCGCCACCGGAACGGAGGGCATGAACCACGTCCGAGGTCCGGCCCCCGCGCCGCCCTCGGCAGTGGTGGCGGGCGGCGCGGGTCATGCCCGTCGGCCTCAGGCCTGGACGATCGGTTCCCTCGTGAAGAGGGCGCCCAGCTCCGGCGCGTTCACCCGCCGGTCCGCCAGGCGCAGGGCCTCCCAGACCGTGACCTGGTTGGCGGTGAGGACCGGCTTGCCGAGTTCCTTTTCCATGGCCGGGATGTGGGCCGCCGTGTGCAGGGCCGTGTCGGGGAGGAGGAGGGCCTCGGCGTCGGGGTGGTCGGAGTTCCGGGCCAGGGCGAGGAGTTCGCTCTCGCCCCACGTGCCGACCTCGGCGGCCGTGATGATGCCCGAGCTGCTGACCGACACGACCTCCACGCCGGCCGAGCGGAGGAAGTCGGCGAAGAGCCGCGCCACGTCCTCCGGGTACGTCGCTCCGATGGCGACCCTGCGCGCCCCCAGTTCCCGCACCGCGTGCGCGAACGCGAAGGACGTGGACGAGGCGGGCAGGCCGGCCGTCTGCGCCAGGGCGCGAACCTGCTCCTGCGCGCCGTCCCAGCCGTAGACGAAGCTGCCGCTCGTGCAGGCCCAGACCACGGCGTCCGCACCGGCGTGCCGCAGCTCCTGGACGCCCGCCGCCAGCCGCCCGGCGGAGCCCATCTCGAGCAGCGCGTCCACCCGGTGCGCGTCCTCACCGATGTCGGTGTGCACCAGCTCCACCCGGACGTCGCTGCCCAGCAACTGCTCGATGCGCGGATAGTCGTCCTCGGCGGAGTGGCCCGGGTAGAGAAATCCCAGTGCTGTCATGTCCAGCCTTCCTGCTGCTGCTCTTCTTCCGGCACTACGGGACCGGGGTCCGCCCCCGGTGGTACGGGACCGGAACGCGCCGCCGGATTGATCAGCGCTTGGTACGGCCCCACCGCACGGGTACCCAGTCGGCGCAGCGCCGCCCACATCGTCACTTGGTTGGCCGAGATCACGGGGATGCGCAGCTCGGCCTCCAACTGGGGGATCACGTCGTACGTGGGCAGGTTGGTGCAGCTGATGAACAGCGCGTCGGCGTCGTCGCGGACGGCCTGCCGCGCCATGTCCACCACCTCCCGGTAGGGGACCTTCCAGATGTGCCGGGTCAGCCCCATGAAGGCGCAGCCGGAGATCGTGACGCCCGCCTGGGCGACGTAGGCCTCCAGGGACCGCGTCACCGAGACCGTGTAGGGCGTCACCAGCGCCACCCGCCGTACGTCCAGCTCGACCAGGGCCTCCAGCAGCGCGCCGGAGGTGGTGATCGCCGGTACGGCACCGGCCCGGCTCATCGCCTCGCACATCGCCCGCTCGCCCATCGTGCCGCCGACGAAGCTGCCGGACGTGCAGGCGTAGGCCACGACCTCGGGGGCGATCGCGTTGAGCGTGCGGACCGCCTCGCTCAGCGTCTCGTGCTCGCTGACCAGGCGGGCCAGGTCCAGACTCACCTCGACCGGCACGAACGGTGTGCGGGTCATATGGAGGGAGACCTCGTCCGGCACCCAGCGCCACAGCTCGCGGTCGAGGGCGAAGTCGAAGGGGGCGACGACGCCGACCCCGCGCTGCGGGCTGGGCCCGCCGAGAAATGAGACGTCCATGGCAGGCACCGGCCTCACGCTGGGCAACTAGTGTGCAACGGATCGTGGGAACGCCCGTGTTGACGACGGTAGGTTCGGGTGCGAGCGTGGTCAATCCGCCCGGATCACTCCTTGGTCAACACCGGGTTAACTCGTCGTCACCGGCGGCCGCACCGAGGCCGGCCGGCCTCGCCGAACGGCTGGAGAAACGGCTGCTCATGCCCACCCCCACCCTCCTCGTCCTGGACGCCGAGCCCCTCCCCCGCCTCGGCCGCCTCACCGGTCGCGCCCGTATCGAACACACCAACGCGGCGGGGCTCGCCGAGCGCCTCCCGCGTGCGGATGTACTCCTGGTGTGGGACTTCACCTCGCGCGCCGTGCGGGACGCCTGGCCGGGTGAGGGCCCGCGACCGCGCTGGGTGCACACGGCCAGCGCCGGCGTGGACCATCTGATGTGTCCGGAACTCGCCGCCTCCGACACGGTGGTGACCAACGCGCGCGGCATCTTCGACAAGCCGATCGCCGAGTACGTCGCCGCGCTCGTGCTCGCGATGGCCAAGGACCTGCCGCGGACGCTGGAACTCCAGCGGGAGCGGACCTGGCGGCACCGCGAGTCGCACAAGATCGCCGGAAGCCGGGCCGTCGTGGTCGGCTCCGGGCCGATCGGCCGGGCGATCGCGCACACGCTGGGGGCGCTGGACATCACCACCGCGCTCGTGGGCCGCGCCGCGCGCTCCGGCGTGCACGGCCCGGAGGACCTGGACCGGCTGCTGGCCCGCGCCGACTGGGTGGTCGCGGCGGCGCCGCTGACGGATGAGACGCACGGGATGTTCGACGCGCGCCGCTTCGGCCTGATGCAGCCGTCGGCCCGGTTCGTCAACATCGGCCGCGGCCAGCTGGTCGTCGAGGACGCGCTCGCCGAGGCCCTGGCCAAGCGCTGGATCGCGGGCGCCGCCCTGGACGTCTTCGAGGCCGAGCCCCTGCCCGCCCGGAGCCCGTTGTGGCAGGCCCCGGACCTGATCGTGTCCCCGCACATGAGCGGCGACACCATCGGCTGGCGCGACGAACTCGGCGAGCAGTTCGTAGAGTTGTATGAACGGTGGGCGGCCGGGGAGCCGCTGAAGAACGTGGTCGACAAGCAGCGTGGGTACGTACCCGGACACTGACGTTCTTGGGAGGTTGGATGACCGAGCTCACCGAGCTGACCGCCGTACGGCTCCTCGACGGGTACCGCGAGGGCGAGTGGAGTCCCGTGGAGGCGACCCGGGCGGCGCTGGAGCGGGCCGAGGCGATCCAGCCGGAGGTGAACGCCTTCGTCCGGCTGACCGCCGAGGACGCGCTGGCCCGGGCCCGGGAGTCGGAGGAGCGATGGCGGCGCGGTGAGCCACGGGGGCTGCTCGACGGGGTGCCGGTCACCGTCAAGGACATCCTGCTCCAGCGCGGGGCGCCGACCCTGCGCGGGTCGCGGGCCGTGGATCCGGTGGGGAAGTGGGACGAGGACGCGCCGTCCGTGGCCCGGCTGCGGGAGCACGGGGCGGTCTTCATCGGCAAGACGACGACCCCCGAGTACGGCTGGAAGGGCGTGACGGACTCGCCGCTCAGCGGTGTGACGCGCAACCCGCACGACCCGTCGCGCACCGCGGGCGGTTCGAGCGGCGGCAGCGCGGCGGCCGTGGCGCTCGGCGCGGGCCCGCTGTCGCTGGGCACGGACGGCGGCGGCAGTGTCCGTATCCCGGCGTCGTTCTGCGGGATCTTCGCGCTGAAGCCGACGTACGGACGGGTGCCGCTCTACCCGGCGAGCGCGTTCGGCACGCTGGCGCACGTCGGGCCGATGACCCGGGACGCGGCGGACGCGGCGCTGCTGATGGACGTCATCGGGCACCCGGACTCGCGCGACTGGTCGGCGCTCACGGCCCCGGCCGGTCCGTACACGGACGGCCTGGCGGGCGGGGTGCGCGGGCTGCGGGTGGCGTACTCGCCGTCGCTGGGCGGGCAGGTGGCGGTGCAGCCGGCGGTCGCGAGGGCCGTGCGGCGGGCGGTGGAGCGGCTGGCGGAGCTCGGCGCGTACGTCACGGAGACCGACCCGGACCTCACCGACCCGGTGGAGGCCTTCCACACCCTGTGGTTCAGCGGGGCGGCCCGGGTGACGCAGCATCTGGGACCGCAGCAGCGGGAGCTGCTGGACCCGGGCCTGCGCGAGATCTGCACACAGGGCGCCCGCTACTCGGCGCTGGACTATCTGGCCGCGGTGGACGTCCGGATGGACCTGGGCCGCCGGATGGGCCGCTTCCACGACACCTACGACCTGCTCGTCACGCCGACCATGCCGCTCACGGCGTTCGAGGCGGGCGTCGAGGTACCGAAAGGATCCGGCCACCGGCGCTGGACGGGCTGGACGCCGTTCACGTACCCGTTCAACATGACGCAGCAGCCCGCGGCGAGCGTGCCGGTCGGTGTCGACGGGGACGGTCTGCCGATCGGTCTGCAACTCGTGGCCGCCCGGCACCGGGACGATCTGGTGCTGCGGGCGGCCCACGCGCTGTACGAGGCCCGGGTGGCCTCCGCCGGCCGGGCTACGCCCTCCGGAAGCTGAGCGACTCCCCCGCCGCCCCCGTCCTCCACAGGTCGTTGCACGCCTCGGCCATGTTCTCCAGGCCCTCGACGATCTGGCCCCAGACGATGCCGGGGACCCAGCCGACATCGCCGTTCAGCAGCAGGTTGTTGCGTTCGTAGAACAGGGCCAGGTCGACGAGCGTGGTCCCGGCGCGGACCTCACGGTCGTAGCCGTACGCCTTGGTCCCCAACTCCGCCCCGGCGAAGGTGAAATAACACAGATCGCCGGGAATGGGGGTGATGGTCGGGTTTTCCAGGGGTGGCTCGGTTTCGGCGAAAGGTGGGAAAAGGGCGTAGATCTCGTTGCGTGCGTACTTCGCGTGGTAGACGTCACCGGCCAGCGGAAGGGCATCCCAGACGGCCGCGCAGGTGATCGGCGCGCGGTCGTCCAGCAGCCTGGCCGTGCAGGTCACGTCGCGCTTGACCAGCGAGACTTCGATGTAGCGATCAGCCATGCCCCCATGGGAGTGCCCATCGGCCGTGGGGTCAAGGGCGCACGGGGAGAGTGCGGGGCTTGAAAAGACCGGCATAACTCGGAGGGGGTCGGGTAGCTGCGCGCCCATGGCTCCACCACAGAGAAGCCCACACAGAAGCACATTGCGAAGTCCCGAACCCATATCCCGGTCCGCATCCGGGCCGACACGCCGGTCGCTGCTCGCGGGGGTGGCGGCGCTCGGCGCGCTGGGTGCCGCCGGATGCAGCCGGGTCGCCACAGCCTCGGACGTCCAGGGCGGTGAACTGCTCGACCGGCTCCGGGCCGCGGGGGTCGTCCGCCTCGGCATCGCGGGCGAGATCCCGTTCGGCTTCATCGACCGGAACGGCGAGCTGACCGGTGAGGCGCCGGAACTGGCCAAGGTGATCTTCAAGCGGCTCGGCGTCGACCGGGTGCAGCCCGTGCCGACCGAGTTCGGCTCGCTCATCCCGGGCCTGAACTCCCAGCAGTTCGACGTCGTGGCCGCCGGGATGTACGTCAACCCCGAGCGCTGCGAGCAGGTCATCTTCGCCGACCCCGACTACCAGATGCTCGACGCGTTCATCGTGCGCAAGGGCAACCCGAAGGGGCTGCACAGCTACAAGGACGTCGTCGAGAAGAAGGCGAGGTTCGCCACCGGGACCGGCTACGCCGAGATCCAGTACGCCGTCGAGGCGGGGTACGAGGAGAGCGAGATCCTGATCGTCCCGGACCAGGTCGCGGGCCTGAACGCGGTCGAGGCGGGGCGCGTGGACGTGTTCGCCGGTACGGCGCTGACCGCCCGTGAGGTGGTGAAGAAGTCGTCCAAGGCGGAGGCGACCAAGCCGTTCGCGCCGCTGGTGGATGGCAAACCGCACGTCGACGGGGGCGCCTTCGCGTTCCGGCCGACCGAGACCAACCTGCGGGACGCCTTCAACGTGGAGCTGCGCAAGCTCAAGAAGAGCGGCGAACTGTTCCGCATCCTCCAGCCCTTCGGTTTCACGAAGGCCGAGATGACGGATCTGACCGCGAAGGAGCTCTGCGGCGGATGACCTCGGGACTCTGGGAACTCGTACTCAAGGGCGTCTGGGTCACGATCCAGCTGCTCGTCTGCAGCGCCCTGCTGGGCGCCGCGGTGTCCTTCGTCGTCGGCGTGGCGCGCACCCACCGGCTGTGGATCGTCCGCTTCCTCGCGGGCGTCTACACCGAGGTCTTCCGCGGCACTTCGGCGCTGGTGATGATCTTCTGGGTGTACTTCGTGCTGCCGATCGCCTTCGGCTGGCAGCTGGTGCCGCTGTGGGCGGGCACCCTGGCGCTCGGCCTGACCTACGGGGCGTACGGCTCCGAGATCGTGCGCGGCGCGCTGAACGCGGTCGACCCGGCGCAGAAGGAGGGCGGGATCGCGCTCAGCTTCACGCCCTGGCAGCGGCTGCGGCTGATTCTGCTGCCGCAGGCGGTGCCGGAGATGATCCCGCCGTTCTCCAACCTGCTGGTCGAGCTGCTCAAGGGCACCGCCCTTGTCTCGATCATGGGCATGGGTGACCTGGCGTTCAGCGGCAACCTGGTGCGCCTGGCGCTCCAGGAGAGCGCGGAGATCTACACGATCGTGCTGCTGATCTACTTCGTGATCGCCTTCCTGCTGACCCGCGGCATGCGCGGCCTGGAGCGCAAGCTCAAGGCCGGCACGGGCAAGCAGGTCGGGAGCACACCCGACCAGGAGCTGAACCGTCCGCAGACGACCGGTGTGGGAGGTGCTGTCGCATGAAGTGGGACTGGAGCGCTGTCAGCGGCTTCATGCCGCACCTGTGGGACGGTCTGCTGGTCACCGTGCAGATACTGGCCCTCGGTTCGCTGATCTCGTTCGCGCTGGGCCTGGTGTGGGCGCTGCTGATGCGGTCGCCCTCGCGCTGGGTGACCTGGCCGGTCGGCGTGGTCACCGAGTTCGTCCGCAACACCCCGCTGCTGGTGCAGCTGTTCTTCCTCTTCTACGTGCTGCCCGAGTGGGGCCTGACCTTCTCGGCGCTGACCACCGGTGTCTTCGCGATCGGGCTGCACTACTCGACGTACACGATGCAGGTCTACCGGGCCGGTATCGAGGCAGTGCCGGTCGGCCAGTGGGAGGCGGCGACGGCGCTGAACCTGCCGCTGCACCGGACGTGGACCGCGGTGATCCTGCCGCAGGCGGTGCGCCGGGTCGTCCCGGCCCTCGGCAACTACGTCATCTCGATGCTCAAGGACACGCCGATGGTGATGGCGATCACCGTGCTGGAGATGCTCGGCCAGGCGCGCCTGTACTCGCAGGAGCACTTCCAGTTCACCGAGCCGCTGACGGTGATCGGCGTGGCCTTCATCGTCATTTCCTACCTGGCCTCCCTTGCCCTGCGAGCCCTGGAGCGACGCCTTGCCCACTGACACTCTCCCCAACCCCGAGAAGAATCCCGCCAGGAGCACCGGCGAGCTGATCCGGCTGGATCAGGTCACCAAGCGGTTCGGCACCAACACGGTCCTGGACCACCTGGACTTCTCGGTCGACGCCGGCAAGCACGTCACCCTGATCGGGCCGTCCGGATCCGGCAAGACCACGATCCTGCGGCTGCTGATGACGCTGCTCAAGCCCGACGAGGGCACGATCACGGTCGACGGGCAGCAGCTGTTCCCGGCCTCCGACAAGCAGGTCCGCGAGGTCCGCAAGAAGATCGGGATGGTGTTCCAGCAGTTCAACCTGTTCCCGAACATGACGGTGCTGCGGAACATCACCGAGGCGCCGGTCACCGTCCTCGGCATGTCGAAGGACGAGGCGGTGGAACGCGCCAAGGGCCTGCTGGACCTGGTGGGCCTGGCCGACAAGTGCGACGCGCACCCGGCCCAGCTCTCCGGCGGCCAGCAGCAGCGGGTGGCGATCGCCCGGGCCCTGGCGATGCGCCCGCAGGTGCTGCTCCTGGACGAGGTGACCTCCGCGCTCGACCCCGAGCTGGTCGCGGGAGTCCTCGACGTCCTCAGGGACATCGCCCGCTCCACCGACATCACGATGCTCTGTGTGACCCACGAGATGAACTTCGCCCGGGACATCTCCGACCAGGTACTGATGTTCGACTCGGGCCGGATCATCGAGTCGGGATCGCCGGAGAAGATCTTCAGCGACCCGGAGCTGGACCGGACACGGGAGTTCCTCAGCGCAGTGCTGTGACTACACCGGGTGAACAGGCAGAACACTCCACCCCTTGACCGGGGCGCGACTGGGGCATGCTTCTGGCATATGTCAGAGTGTCATTGCCCCAGTCCGGGGCCCCGGGAATCTTGTCAACCCCCGCTCCTCGCAACGCCATTGCCGGTTAACCTGGAAAAGGTTCACTGACCGGATTACGGCCCTACAGCAAGCGCAGGGGGAGACCACCGTGGCGCTGAAGCACGAGCCGACCACCCCGTACCACTCGGCCCAGGAAGCCCTGCGCGTCCTGGAGACGGTGGCGCGCGGTTCCAGCGGTGTCACCGACGCCGAGATCACCCGGCACACCGGCATCACCCCGGAGCGGCTGACCGCGCTCCTGCGCATGCTGCGCCGCGAGGGCTACGTCGAGCAGATCGCCGACGGCGCGTACGTCACGGGCGAGACCCTGGCCCGCCTCGGTTCCGCCCACCACCGCGAGCAGGCCCTGCGCGACAAGCTCCAGCGAGCCCTCGACCGGCTGCGCGACTCGGTCGGCGCCGCCGTCTACCTGAGCCGGTACGTCGACGGCGAGATCAGCATCACCCAGTACGCCGACAGCCCGGCCGCGCCCAAGGTCAACGAGTGGGTCGACTTCCGCTCCTCGGCCCACGCCACCGCCATCGGCAAGAGCCTGCTCACCCAGCTCGACCACGCCGGCCGCCGCGACCACCTCGCCCGGCACAAGATGGCCCGCCTCACCTCGCGCACCATCACCAGCGACCGGCTGCTGCTCTCCCGCCTGGAGGCCCAGCCGCCCACCGTGCCCGTCCTGGACCTCCAGGAGTACGCGATCGGCACGGTCTGCGCGGCCGTCCCGATCACGGCCGGTTCCTCCGTCGGCTGCCTGGCCCTGTCCCTCCCGGTCGAGCACGCCCACCGCCTGCGCCAGGCCGCGGACGCCCTCAACCGCCACGCGGCCCCGGTGCTGCTCTCCATGGCGATCTAGGACGCCGCCGGGTGGTCCGGAGCACCCCTCGGCATTGGGTATTATTTTCTCCGTCGCCCGCCGCGGAACACGGTTCCAGCAGCAGGCGAGAGTCATGCGCCGCTAGCTCAGTTGGTTAGAGCAGCTGACTCTTAATCAGCGGGTCCGGGGTTCGAGTCCCTGGCGGCGCACGGATGAGGGGCCTCTCGTGGGAGCGAGAGGCCCCTTCTCGTCGTAGGCGGGACGTCGGGGGAGGGATCTTGACGAGACCCACGGTGTCGCAGGACAGCGCCGGAGCGAGGCGGTTACTGATCGCTGCCGGGACGCGTTCCTACCGCGAGCTCGGGGAGCTGCCCAAGGCACACGAGGACGTCCGGCGCGTCGCCACCCTGTTCGAGGGCATGGGATACGAGCGGATCCTGACCGAGGTGTCCCTCGACCCCGACGCGGCGGAGTTCGAGGACGCGGTGGCCGACTGGTGTGCGGGCGCCGACCTCACCCCCGACGACGTGCTCGTCGTCTACTACGCCGGCCACGGCGACCGCCCGGACGCCGGCGGCTACCGTCTCGCCGCCTCCGGCAGCACCGCACGGCGACCGCGCTCCTGGATCTCCCCGGAGAACCTCACGGCCACGCTCGCGGCATCGCCGCTGCGGAACGTGCTGATCATCATCGACGCCTGCCACGCCGGGAAGGGCGCCGCGAGGATCGGCGCCGTGGCCGACGCCCACGTGGCGGTACGGCCGCGCGGTGACGCCGCCGGTTCCGGCACCTGGGTCATGGTGTCCGCGCGCCACCGCGACCTCGCCCAGGACGGCGTGTTCCCGGCGGAACTGGAGCGGGCGTACGCCCTCGGCGACGGGCCCTCCCAGCGCTACCTCGCGCCCGCCAAGCTCGCCGACCGGATCACGCGGGCGTTCGAACAGGCCGGGCGGCGCCAGCACTGCTCCTGCTCCGTGACCGACCAGACGGTCCAGGCACCGTTCTTCCCCAACCCACGCCACGATCCCCGGGCGGAGGTCTGCGCCGCCCAGGAGCCCGGCGGCGAGGCCGGTGACCTCACCTCCCACTTCAGCCCCCGCGGCCGGGGGGTGGAACAGGTCCACGACTCGGGCTCCTACTTCACCGGCCGCAAGCGGGCCCTGGACGCCCTGCGTGCCCATCTGGCCGGCCCGGGCGGAACCGGGCCGCTCGTCGTCACGGCCGCGCCCGGTTCGGGCAAGTCGGCGGTGCTGGGGCGACTGGTCCTCGACGCGAAGGCCGACGACGCGGACCCCCGCATCGACGTGTCGATCAACGCCCGGCACCAGACGATCGACGACCTGGTGACCCGGCTGGCGGCCGCCGCCGACCTCACCGCGGCCGGGCCCACGGAACTGCTGGCCGGACTCGCCGACCGGGATAACCCCTTCCGCGTCGTCATCGACTCCCTGGACGAGGCCGGCCCGGCCGGTGACAAGGCGGAGGCCCGCCGCATCGCCTGGGACCTGCTGCGCCACCTCGCGGCCGTGCCGTGCGTCCGGCTGGTCGTCGGCGTACGCCGTGAACTGCTCCTCCACCTCGGCGACCGCGTCCCCGTCATCGACCTCGACACTGCCGACTACAGCGAGGACACGAGCACGGCGGAGTACGTCGAGCGCATCCTCACGGACGCCGGTTCTCCCTACGAGGCGGACCCCGCCGCCGCGCGAGTCGTCGCCGAGGGCGTGGCACAGCGCGCCGGCCGCTGCTTCCTGGTGGCCCGGATGACGGCGACCGCGCTGCGCCGGGGCAAGCCGGTCGACGTCACGGTGCCCGGGTGGGCGCGGCAGTTGCCGTCGGACACGGCAGGTGCGTTCCAGGCGTACCTGGAGCGCATGCCCGCCAAGGCGCGCACGACCGCGCTCCCCCTCCTGACCACCCTGGCCTTCGGCGAGGGCCACGGCGTGCCCCGCACGGGCGTCTGGACGCGGGTGGCCTCCCTGCTCTCCGGCGTGACACTCACCGAGTCCGACGTCGACGCCCTGCTGGACGAGGACAGCTCGTACCTCACGGCGGTCGAGGTCGAGGGGCGGAAGTACTTCCGGCTCTACCACCAGGAGCTGGCCGACCATCTCAAGGCGCGGGCGTTGCGGTACCGGGACTTGAGCAGTGTGCAGGACTGTTTCGTCAGGACGCTGCTCGATCTGGTGCCGTCCGGTGCCGCGGGCGGCCGTGACTGGGCCCGGGCCGAGCCGTACACCCGCGGCCACCTGGCCACGCATGCCGCCGCGGCCGGCTCGATCGACGGGCTGATCGAGGATCCGTCCTTCGTGCTGGCGGCGTCGGCGGCGGGGCTGGTGCCGGCGGTGCAGCACGCGAAGCGGAATCCGCTGCTGGCGATGGTGGTGGAGCGGTGCGCGGATCTGCTGGCCGGCAGGCACGGACCGCATCCCGACCCGGCAGCCGAACTGGCCTTCGTGGCACGGACGCACGGGGCGATGGACTTCGCGCGCCGGGCGGTCGGGTTGTCGGTGGGTGTGGAGCGCATGTGGACGGAACCGCGTCGGGTGACGCCGCACAGGATCGTGGGGCGGCACGGGAAGGGCACGTACTCCACGACGTCGGTCTGGTACGGGTGGACCATCCGGGATCTGGTGACCGAGCAGGGCCGTCATCTGGTGGTGGCGGCCTCGTTCCAGTCGAAAGAGGTCTATGTGTGGCCGCTCGACGATCCGTCGCAGGCGATGGTGCTGCCGCACTCGCGTCCCGTGCACGGCCTGAAGGTGTTGTCCCACAACGGCCGTTCGCTGGCGGTCACCTTCGACGACACTTCGGAGCTGCGCGTCTGGGATCTGTCGGACCTTTCCCTGGTGAGCCGGCTCGTGCTGCCGGGCTGCACCGAGTTCGGCGACCTGGGCGTCCTCGCCGACGGTACAGCGGTCGTCGTCGCGCAGGGGGCGGGAAAGGTGGTCGTCCTCGATCCGCTCCGCAGGGAGTCGCTGCTGGAGGTCCCCTGCACGAGGTCGGAGGGTCCGGAATGGCAGGACACGCCGAGCGCTCTCCTCGCGCGTTGCGGCGGGCCCGACGGCTGGCTGGTGGTGTGCGACCCTGCCGGCGGCACCGCCTCCCTGCACGCGCTGGAGAAGCAGGTCGGTGGCGGCGTCCTCGTCGAAGGGCTGGACTCGCCCCGGCTGAAGGCCGGCGCACAGGAGCCGGACGGCACCACTGTCGTCGCCTTCTTGGAGCAGGGCGGCGACCACGGACAAGAGTCGGTTCGTCTCACGGTGCTCAACGTCGCGACCCGGGAGACGACGTCGGTAAGGCGTGACGACGGCTGGGGGCCCACGGGAGGGTTCGCGGTCGACCCCGACCTCGGTGCCTTCTACGTGGCGGCTGATCACGGCATACAGGTGACGCTGACGACGGGAACCGAGCCGAGCGAGGTCCGTACGACCGCCGACACCGCCAGTTACACGGTCGCCCCGCTCGCCCGGGACGGGCGGACACACGCCCTGGCAGCCGGACTCAGCAGTGGCGTTCAGGTTGTGGACTGTGCGACCGGCCGGCGCGTGGGCGTGCCGTTGCAGGGCCACGAGAGTGCCGTGTGTGCCATCCATCTGCTCACCACCTCGACCTCCGACAGTCTCGACATCCTGACGGTCGGAAACGACGGCACCGCCCGTCTGTGGCACTGGAACCGGGCGGTCTTCCCTACCACCGAGGAGCCCGTGCACACGTCCGACACGGGCGAGTTCGGCATGGCCCACACCCAGTTGCTGCTCATGTGGCCGGGAAGTGCCACACAGGTGATCGCCAGCTCCTGGCACGGCATCCGCACCCTCGACTCGCGCCTGCTCGACATGTCCGACGGCGACGCGTCCGCCGGAGCCACGCAGGTGGCCGAGATGCCGCCGTGGGCCGACCAGCACTGCCTCGAAGACCCTCGCGCTGCAGCGCTGCACGTCCTGCTGCACAGCGGAGGGCACGTCGTCGCCGACGGCGAGAGGGCGACCGTGACCATCTCCGTCGCGTCGCTCCGCGGCGACGGGGAGCTCGAGAAGTACGGCTACCCGGCACTGTGTGAGCTCCCGGCACGGACGGTGGCCCATCTGCTGCCCGCGCCGAACGGCAGTCCCCGACCGTGCGTCATCGCCTACGACCCGGCGAGCGGCTCCGCCCGCCTGGTGACCGACACTACCGAGCCCGGCCTCACCGTGGACGTCCCCTGGCACCTGGAACCGGACGACACCGTCGTGACGGCCGGTTACGTCTCCACGGGAGGAAAGCCCGTCCTCATGGCCGTCCTGAGGAAGGCGGGACACGGCGACACGAGGGCCGACGGCTCCTACGTGTCACGCGATACCCCCCTCGGCCCGGCGAGCGACACCAGCCGGGCGTATGTACTCGACCCGGTGGCGGGGCGACTGCTGAGGCGCGAGCCCCTTGTGCTGCCTCCGGAGGTCACCACACTCGTACCCCACCACGGTCCGCGAGGCACCACCTTCGTCGCCCTCACCGCCCGCACCGGCCTGGCAGGCGTACTCGACGTCGACACAGGCGAGCAGTACACCATCCATGCCGAACAGCCGGACGAGCGTCGCGCGTACAGCACCCGCTTCCGCGACCTGTCCGGCGGCCACGGCTACTTCGTCCGCTGGACCGACACCCCCGAAGGCGACCCGCTTCTCCTCTACATGGACCCCGCCGGAGAGGACGACAACGTCCTGGCCCCCGTCACCGTCTGGAACGCCACCACCCCGCACACCACCCATCTCCTCCCCGTCCAGGCGTCCCGCATCCTCTGGACGGGCCGGGCGCCGAACGGCGAGACCCTCGTGGCCGTGAGTGACCGGCACGGAGTGACGCTGTGCCACCTGCCCAGCTGCGAACCGGTCTGGAGCGCCCCGATCCCCGCCCTGGTCACCTCTCTCGTCGTGCTGCCCGGATTCGACATCGCCGTCAGCACCCAGCAGGGCGTCGTACTGCTGCGCCCCCGCCTCTCACCCGCCTGGCAGCGGCTGACCCGCGCTGTCCAGGGCTAGCCGCCGGTACCCCGCCTCCCCTGGCGGCCGCCACCACACCGGATCGGCACACCGGAAGCCCTCCCTGCGCAAAGCCGCCCGGTGGATCTTGTTGGTGGCCGTGACCGGCATGCTGTCCGCCACCCGGACGAACCGGGGGGCCATCTTCGTCCCCAGGTCGGGCTGGGCCAGCAGGAACTTCGGGAAATCCTCCGGATCGAACGTGCCGGCGATCGTCGCCATCACCTGGTCCCCGGTCACCGGGTCCGGCACCGCGTACACGCAGACCGCCTCCGCCCCCTCGTAGCGGGCCAGGATGTTCTCGATCATCGCGGCCGCAAGGTTCTCGCCGTCGACGCGGAGGCGGTCGTCGGTGCGGCCGGCGAAGTAGAGGTAGCCGCTGGTGTCGCGGTAGAAGAGGTCGCCCGTCCAGTACCAGCCGTCCTTGCGGCGTTCCGCCTCGGCCGCCGGGTTGCGCCAGTAGCCCTCGAAGGGGCTGGGGCCCCGGTTGACCAGTTCGCCGATCGCCTCGTCCCCGTTGAGCAGTCGCCCCGCCCCGTCGAAGACCGCCGCCGGGCACTCCTCGCGGGTCTCCCGGTCGAGGACGACGAGCCCGGGTGCCGCCCGGCCGACGGCGCCGGGCGGGGTACCCGGTGACCACGGGATCGCCGCCCCGCCTTCCGACGAGCCGTAGCCCTCCACCAGCCGCACCCCGAACCGCCGCTCGAAGGCCGCCGCGTCCACCGCGCCCGCCTCCGTGCCGAAGCCGAGGCGGAGGGAGTTGTCGCGGTCGTCCGGCCGCGGCCCGGTCGCGAGGACGTACTGGATCGCCCGGCCCACGTACGTGAAGTACGTCGCCCCGTACCGGCGTACGTCCGGCAGGAACCCGGACGCAGAGAAGCGGCGGCGCAGCGCCACCGTCGCACCGGTGACCAGCGCGGGTGCCCAGTCGGCGATCACCGCGTTGCCGTGGAACATCGGCATGCAGACGTAGTGGACGTCGTCCGGGGACAGGGAGAACTGGTCCCCCAGTGAGCGGCCGGCGGCGGCCAGGCGGCCCTGGGAGCAGAGCGCGGCCTTCGGGGCTCCCGTCGAACCGGAGGTGAAGTAGAGCAGGAAGCGGTCGCGTGGGGTGGCGCGGGAGGAGTCCGGGCGGGCGTCCGCGTACGGGGTGAGGAGCTCGGTGTAGTCCGCAGTGTCCGTCACCAGCAGCCGTACCCCCGGCAGGTCCAGGCCCTTGAGCAGCGGCAGCCGGGTCCGCTCGGTGATCAGGACGCGGCACTCGGTGTGGAGGATGTCCCGGGCCAGTTCGGTACCGCGGCGGGTGGGGTTGATGCCCGCGACCGCCGCCCCGGCCAGGGCCGCGGCGCCCAGCCACAGCGGGAACTCGGGGGTGTTGTCGAGCAGCACGCCGAGGTGGGGTTCGGCCGTCGGCGGGAGGAGGTCCGTGAGCAGTGCGGCCCGGGCCGCGGCGCCCGCCGCCACCTCGTGGTGGGTCAGGGTCCGGTCCTCGCACCGCAGGCCGGGGCGGTCGTCGCCCCACCGGGCGGCTATCAGTTCCGCGACCGTGTTCGCCCTGGAATCCATGGGCCCGCACGGTAGTTGACGTACCGTCAGATGTGGAGGGTCACGGCGCCCCGGACGGTCCCGAGCGGCCGGCGTGGAAGGAACTGCCCACACCGGCCGCACCGGTGACCCGGGAGAACCTCAGAGGTTCAGAAGGTCACGTCCGAGCAGGCGTAGAACGCGTTGGCCGTGTCGGCGATCGTCCACACCGCCACGATGACGTGACGGCCGCTCAGCCCGGACGGCAGTCTGCCGCTGTGGGAGAGCGTGGAGGGCGGTCGCTGCCCGTTGTACGGCACCGTGAAGAACGGGGTGAGGTTGAGGTCGGACCGGGCCAGGTTGTGGTTCTGGTTCCAGCCCGGCTTGGTGAGGTAGTACTTGAAGTCGGTCGTGGCGTGCATGGCGGTGAACTGCCAACGGAACGTGTAGTTCTGGCCGCCCGTCACCTTGGTCGCCGGCCAGGCGCCGCCGGACGGTGTCCGCGGTGCGCTGAGCGGGCTGAAGTGGCCGAGGCCGGCGTTGCATATCTGCCCGTCGGCGGGGCCGGAGGCCGGGAAGCCCTTCGGGCCCTCGACGCTCTGCGGCTCCCACTGGATCGAGCCGCAGTTGGTCACGGTGCCGTTCTGGCAGAGCTTCTGCCGGCTGATGGGGAGGTCGGTGTAGCCGTGGCCGCTGGCGCCGCCGGAGGAGAGCACGAGGGCTCCGGTCGTGGCCAGTCCCACCGCGGCTGCGGACAACTTGGTCCTTGTGCGCATGCTGCCGCTCCTGGAGAACGTGGGGGAGGTTCAGTGAGCACGTGCATGTAGGTCTAGACCAAGTTCGAGATTATGGGCGCTGGTTGAACATGTCCATACCAATCACGGGGCTGTTTCTCCCCGGCCCGCGCAGAACGCCACCGTCAGGTCCTTCACCAGCGCCTTCCGCTCGTAGTCGTCGAGTTCGACCAGCCCCCGCATGGTCAGCCGGGTCACCGTGTCCTCCACCGAGTCCACGACCGAGGTGAGCACGCTCGCCCGGTGCTGGGCGTCCAGCGCGGCGATCCGGCGGCGGTGTATCGCGGCGGCGACCTCGGGGGCGTACTCCACGCGGACCGGCTGCACGGAGAACACCTCCAGGCCGACCGGGGCCGCGTCCGCCGCCACCAGCCGGGTCAGCGCCTCGGCCGCCGCCTCCCCGGCTCCCCTCGGCCCGCCCGGCATCTCCACCGGAACCCGGGCCAGAGCCGCCTCGACGCACTCGCGCAGATACGCCTCGTGGTCCTCCACGCCCAGCGTGGCCCGGGCGGTGTCCCGCACCCGCCACACCACCAGGACGACCACCCGCAGCGCGACCCCGCTCGAGTCGGCCACGGGTACGGGCTCGCTGCGCCAGTGCCGCAGCCGTACATCCACCCGGCGGCGCAGCAGCAGCGGGTTGACCCACAGCAGGCCGGAGCGCCGGACGGTCCCCCGGTAGCGGCCGAACAGGTCGAGCACCCAGGCCCGCCCGGTACGGCCCCGGGCCAGCCCGCCGAGCCCGAACAGCCCGAGCGCCCCGGCTCCCGCGTACGCCGCCCACTGGGCGGGGCCGAGCCCGGCCCCGGCGTACGCGGGCAGCCGCAGTGCCTCCACCGCGAGCGGCGGCAGCACCCCGGCCCACCAGGAGGTGGCCGCGCACCCGGCCGCACCGCAGGCCCCGGCCAGGACCCCCGCCGCGCCGGGCAGCACCCGCGCGGGCCGCTCCCCCAGGCCGGGATCGACCTCGGGCACCGGGCGCTTCGGGGCGACCGCCGGGCGCCTCAGACGCGGCTGCTCCCCGGTGCCCTGCCTGCGGCCGACGACCGCCGGTCGCAGCGGCACCGGCGCCGGGTCGGGGTCGTCGCGGAACAGCAGATGGACGGGGATCTCGGTGGTGGCCTCGTTCTGGATGAGCCGGGCGGGCCGGGCCGGCCCGTCGGCCGGTCCGTCGGGCCCGGACGTGTGGGAAGTGGTCGTACTCACGGGTGCCTCCAGCCTCCGCGCCAGATGCGTCACAACGGTGGTCCCGGGTGAGGGCCCGCCTGAGGGGCCCTGCCGAGATGGGGGGCCCACCCGAGATGCGGGGCGGGCCGAGGGGCCCTACGAGAAGAGGCGCCGCCAGGTCTCCGGCCCCGGGTAGCCGTCCGCCGCGCCGCCCCGCCAGCCCTGGGTGCGCTGAAAGGCCTCGACGGCACGCCGGTCCGCCTCGCCCCAGCGCGGCCCCGGCCCGACCCGGTAGAACCTGCCGAACCCCTTCCGTACGAGTTGCCTGCCCAGCTGGGTGACGTAGGTGTTGTTCGCGCCGGGGCGGAACACCGCCCGCCCCGGGTAGCCGGGGACGCCGTGGGAGGCGGGCGGCGGGCCGACCGCCCCGTCCTTCACGTCCTTGCCCTCGCCGGTGACCAGCAGCTCCCAGGTGCGCGGGCCGGGCAGCCCGTCGGCGTCCGCGCCCGTCCAGCCCTGCGCCCGCTGGAACGCCCGGGTCGCGCGGCGGTCGGCGTCGGTCCAGCGCGGCCCCGGGCCCGAGGCGTACGAGGCGCCGGCCCCGCGCGCGACGAGCATGCGGCCGAGCAGTGTGACGTACTTGTTGTTCGCGCCGGGGCCGAAATACGCCGCTCCCGGGTACGGCGTGGCGGCCGGGGCGCCCGGCTTGCCGCTGTCCGGTCCGAGGGCCGGCTCCTCGGGGGTGACGCCCTTGTAGCGGTAGGGGACGTACCGGCCGGAGTCACTCCAGTAGGCGTACGGGGTGGACTGCCGGCGAGTGTGCGGGCGGGTCTGCTCGTAGGCGGTGTAGTGGGTGTGGGCGTCGTCCGTCCAGCCGCCGAAAATGGTGACGTGCGAGCCTTTCTCGGGGTCGGACGCGTTGTGGAACAGCAGAATGTCACCCGGCTGGAGTTCCTCCTTTGAAATCTTCTCCGCGTACTGGGCGAGGCTGCCCGTCCATTCGTTTCCGGGCAGCTGCCAGGCCATCGAGACATAACCGGAGCAATCCTGCCGGTAACCGTCGGACCAGTAGGCACTCATGCTGTACGGCACCTTCGCGGCGACCCAGGTCTTCGCCCGGTTGATGATCTCCGAGCGGGTGATGGCGGTGGGCTTGGGGGCGACGGACGGCTTCGCCGGACGGCCGCCGGGGCCGTGCAGCGGGGCCGTGGCACCTTGGGGGGTGTCAGGCTCGTCACCTGCGGAGACGCCCGGACGGTGGGGTGCGTGCGGGGCGGCCGCGGCCGGTACCGCGTGGCCCGCTCCCAGTGCGGCGGAGGCTACGGCGGCCAGGGCGAGCGCCCGGTGAGATGCCGGGTGGGCGCTGGTCCGGCCGGCCCAGGGATGCGGCAGGGCGCGGCGCCAGTGGACGCAGCCGGGGCAGTCGCAGTCGCTCGCGGGGTCGATTTCCTCGAATACCGGAGACTCCATGCGATTCCCCTCACACTTCCGGCGGAAAATGCCGCGCCCGTGCACCGGAGGACGCGCGTCGTCAGTTTCGCAACTGTCTTCCGTACGCGCATGCTGACGGTCCGAATGATGTACCCGGGCGCCTTGTGGGGGGACCGTCCGGGCCCGGGCAGGTGGTCAGGAGCACCTCGCGACGTCCTGTAGAGTTACGCCGTCAGCGCGCGCCGCTAGCTCAGTTGGTTAGAGCAGCTGACTCTTAATCAGCGGGTCCGGGGTTCGAGTCCCTGGCGGCGCACCGACCGGAAGGCCTCTCGCGGAAGCGAGGGGCCTTCTTGCATGCCCGGGCCGGGCACGGGAGGGCCCAGGACGGCCCCCTCTGTCTGTCTGGCTCCCTGGCCGGAACCCGGCCCCCCGCACGATTGGCCGGATACCCTCTCGCCATGGCAGCGCGAGACCTACAAGAGCGGATCAAGAAGCTCATCATCGACCGCCGGCTGGCCTCCGGGGCCCCGCTGCCGACCGAGCCCGAGCTGATGGAGTACCTCGGCGCGAGCCGGAACTCGGTGCGGGAGGCACTGAAGGCCCTCCAGGCGATGGGCATCGTGGAGATCCGGCACGGCTTCGGCACCTACGTCGGCCCGATGTCCCTGGCCTCGATGATCGAGGGCCTCGCCTTCCGCACGGTCGCCGGGCACTACCGGGGCGAGGACTCCCTGCTCCAGCTGCTGGAGCTGAGGGAGGCGGTGGAGACGGGCCTCGTATCCCGGCTCGCCGGCCGGATGCCGGAAGCGGACCTGGTTGAACGAGAGCACTTCGGCAACATCCGCGCTCGCCTGTCCACAACGGCTCCACAGGGTCCCCACACCCGTCACAATGAACGCGTTTGACCGGTAACCACCGTGTTTCGCATCTTGCGATCATGATGAGCGCCGTAGAACCCTGGTTTTCTGGTTTTACAAGATGCTGCGGGTTCGCGGCAGTTGGGGGGCTTTGGAGCCGGTTGCGGGCTGAGCGGGGGTAGGGGCCCCGTTCATGAACCGATGCCGAGGGGGGCATCATGCAACCGGAAGGTCGCGTTGCCGTGTCTATAGGGTGTGGATGACGTGGTGACCGCGATCCACCACTGGTACGTCTGTGAAGGTCGAGGGGGACCTGCAACAGACGGTAGGAAGCTACGAAACACGCGGTTGTCCGCGTGTGGGGGGATGACTCATGACGTCGAGGCCCACGGGTGCCCGGCAGGACCACGACCCGTCCCAGACCACCCAGCTCAGGGTGCCGTCGCACCGGATGAGCACCACGGGGACGTTCCGGCGAATCAAGAAGAGCCTGCCGAGGTACGACTACGAGCACTACAGCCGGCTCGCGGGTCCCCTCACCCAGCCGGATCCGGGCAAGCCGTACAAGGTGCAGTACCGCTCGCTCATCTCGCAGGAACCGCACCGCATCCGCGTCGCCCTGATGCTGGCCGCGGCCCCGGTGCTGTCCCTGGTTCTGCTGTTCTGGCTGCTCCAGCCCGAGCACTGGACCGAGCGCGACTATCCGGCCTTCGACTGGCTGCCCGCGCTCGACATGGTGATGCTCGTCTCGATCGGCCTGATCGAGTTCTTCCGCTGCATGAACGTGCTGTCGAACGCGCACGCCACGCTGGTGGCCCGCGACCCGATCCCGGTGGTGCCCGAGACCGGCACCAGAGTGGCCTTCCTCACCTCCTTCGTGCCCGGCAAGGAGCCGCTGGAGATGGTGACGAAGACCCTGGAGGCGGCCGTCAGGATCCGCCACCGGGGCCTGATGCACGTGTGGCTGCTCGACGAGGGCGACGACCCCGCTGTGAAGGCGGTCTGCGAGCGCCTCGGTGTGCACCACTTCTCCCGCAAGGGCATCGCCAAGTGGAACCAGGCCAAGGGCCCGCACCGCGCCAAGACCAAGCACGGCAACTACAACGCCTGGCTGGAAGCGCACGGCGACAACTACGACTTCTTCGCCTCGGTCGACACCGACCACGTGCCGCTGCCCAACTACCTGGAGCGGATGCTCGGCTTCTTCCGCGACCCGGACGTCGGCTTCGTCATCGGCCCGCAGGTCTACGGCAACTACGACAACGCCATCACCAAGGCCGCCGAGTCGCAGCAGTTCCTCTTCCACGCGCTGATCCAGCGCGCGGGCAACCGCTACGGCTCCCCGATGTTCGTCGGCACGTCCAACGCCGTGCGCATCAAGGCGCTGAAGCAGATCGGCGGTCTGTACGACTCGATCACCGAGGACATGGCGACCGGCTTCGAGATGCACCGCCACAAGAACCCGGCGACGGGGAAGAAGTGGCGCTCTGTGTACACGCCGGACGTGCTCGCCGTCGGTGAGGGCCCGAGCGCCTGGACGGACTTCTTCACCCAGCAGATGCGCTGGTCGCGGGGGACGTACGAGACGATCCTCAAGCAGTACTGGAAGGGCTGGTACTCGCTGCCGCCGAGCAAGCTCTTCAACTACACGATGATGATCATCTTCTACCCGATGTCGGCCCTCAACTGGATCCTGGCGGCGCTGAGCTGCTGCCTGTTCCTGGGCCTGGGCGCCTCGGGTGTGAACATCGACCCGGCGGTCTGGCTGATGCTCTACGGCAACGCCTCCGCCCTGCAGATCGGCCTGTACGTCTGGAACCGGCGGCACAACGTCTCGCCGCACGAGCCGGAGGGCTCCGGCGGTGTGGCCGGCATGGTGATGTCCGCGCTGTCGGCGCCGCTGTACGCGAAGGCGCTGATCGACTCCGTGCTGCGGCGCAAGAGCAAGTTCGTGGTCACGCCCAAGGGCGACTCGGCGAGCCCGGACCGCTGGTTCGGCACGTTCCGCTACCACTGGTACTTCGTCCTGATCTTCGCCGCCTCGATCGCCGCCGGCTTCGTCTTCGGGCACTCCCACCCCGCGATGATCATCTGGGCGACGTTCGCGCTGCTGATCACAGCCTCGCCGGTGTTCGCCTGGCGCTGGCAGCTGCGGCAGGACGCGAAGAAGCCCCCCGCCCATGCCGCGGGAGAGCCGCAGGACCCTGCGAGGCCGCAGTCGACGCAGCCGCTGCCCATCCCGCAGCAGCCGTCGGGGCACGCCCCGCAGCAGAAGCCCACGTGGGCCGCCACCCCGGGCGCATCCGGGGAGGTCGGGGGAACCGACCAGACCATGCAGATCGCCCTTGGTGGACTTGGGGGACGTAAGGAATGAACGACCGTGCAGGCCGCCGCCGGGCCCGTCGACTCGCGATCGGCACGGCGGTGGTACTCGCGCTGGCCGGGATGAACGGGCCGTGGCTCTACCGCTTCAGCACCGAGAAATACCACCAGTACACAATCAACAAGCCGGAGTACAAGGCCGCGAACGGCAAGTGGGAGATCATCGATTTCCCCGAGGAGTACCGGCAGAACACCATCCACGCGGCGCTGCTGCGCACCGGCAAGGTGCTGCTCGTCGCGGGGTCGGGCAACAACCAGGACAACTTCGACGCGAAGAAGTTCGACACCCGGATCTGGGACCCGGTCAAGGGCACCATCAAGAAGGTCCCGACACCGGCCGACCTGTTCTGCACCGGCCACACCCAGCTCGCCAACGGCAACCTGCTGATCGCGGGCGGCACCAAGCGCTACGAGAAGCTCAAGGGTGACGTCACCAAGGCCGGCGGCCTGATGATCGTCCACAACGAGAACCCGGACGAGCCGATCACGCTGCCCGCCGGCACGAAGTTCACGGGCAAGGAGAACGGCAAGACCTTCGTCTCCAAGGACCCGGTGCTCGTGCCGCGCGCGAAGAAGGTCTTCGACAAGGCGACCGGCAGGTTCCTGCGCAACGACCCCGGCCTCGGCCGGATCTACGTCGAGGCGCAGAAGCGGGGCAAGAAGCACGAGACGGGCACGCAGGACAACTACCGCGTGCACGGCCTGAAGGGCGCCGACGCCAAGAACACCTACGGCATCGCGCAGAAGCTCGCCCTCGACAAGAAGGACTTCCAGGGCATCCGGGACGCCTTCGAGTTCGACCCCGTGGCCGAGAAGTACATCAAGGTCGACCCGATGAAGGAGGCCCGCTGGTACCCGACGCTCACCACCCTGAGCGACGGGAAGATCCTCAGCGTCTCCGGCCTGGACGACATCGGCCAGCTGGTCCCGGGCAAGAACGAGGTCTTCGACCCGAAGACCAAGAAGTGGACCTACACCGACAAGGTCCGGCAGTTCCCGACCTACCCGGCGCTGTTCCTCATGCAGAACGGCAAGATCTTCTACTCGGGCTCCAACGCGGGCTACGGGCCGGACGACGTGGGCCGTGAGCCGGGCGTGTGGGACGTGGACACCAACAAGTTCTCGAAGATCCCGGGCCTGAGCGACCCCACGCTGATGGAGACGTCCGGCACGGTGCTGCTGCCGCCGGCGCAGGACGAGAAGTACATGGTGGTCGGCGGCGGTGGCGTCGGCGAGTCCGAGGAGTCCAGCGAGAAGACCCGGATCGTCGACCTGAAGAAGGCGAACCCGCGCTTCGTGGACGGCCCGTCCCTGGACAAGGGAACGCGCTACCCGAACGCCTCGGTCCTGCCCGACGACAGCGTGCTGATCTCCGGCGGCTCGGAGGACTACCGCGGCCGCGGCGACTCCAACATCTTCGAGGCGCGGCTCTACGACACGGAGAAGAACGAGCTCAAGCGCGTCGCCGACCCGCTCGTGGGCCGCAACTACCACTCCGGGTCGATCCTGCTGCCCGACGGCCGCGTGATGTTCTTCGGCTCCGACTCGCTGTACGCCGACAAGGCCAACACCAAGCCGGGCGAGTTCGAGCAGCGCATCGAGATCTACACGCCGCCCTACCTGTACGGCGACGGGGACCGGCCCTCCCTCTCGGGTGGCCCGCAGACCATCGAGCGCGGCGGCACGGGGACGTTCACCTCGTCGGACGCGGCGAAGGTCAAGAAGGTCCGGCTGATCCGGCCGAGCGCCGCGACGCATGTCACGGACATCGACCAGCGGTCGATCGCCCTGGACTTCAAGGCGTCCGGCGACAAGCTGACCGTGACGATGCCGGAGAACCGGAACCTGGTTCAGGCGGGCTGGTACATGGTGTTCGTGACGGACGCCGACGGGACCCCGAGCAAGGCGCAGTGGGTCAAGGTGC
This sequence comes from Streptomyces hawaiiensis, assembly GCF_004803895.1. NCBI lineage: Bacteria > Bacillati > Actinomycetota > Actinomycetes > Kitasatosporales > Streptomycetaceae > Streptomyces > Streptomyces hawaiiensis. The sequence continues at coordinate 3,360,961 of NZ_CP021978.1, forward strand.
CCTGAGGGGCAACCGAAAAAGGGGCGCTCTCCCTCGCTCGGGAGGGCGCCCCTTTTCGTCTTGGCCGGTACGTCAGCCGGTGGCCTTCGCCAGCTTCAGCGCGTAGTCCGCCCACCACTGGCCGGCCTTGGGCCCGCCCTTGCACTCGCCGTCGGACTCGCCCGGCCGCTTCACCCACAGGTACGCGTCGACCAGCGGGTCCGCCGTCTTCGTCGTCGGGGTCTCGCCCAGGGAGCGGCCCGGCGGGTTGCACCAGCGCTCGTCGGGGTTGCCGGCGGTGTAGGGGCCCTTGCCGTTGCGGCTGGTGTCGATGACGAAGTGCTTGCCTCCGACCTTGGCGGAGAGTTTCTTGCCGTAGGCGATGGAGTCCTCGGTGGAGTAGAAGTTGGAGACGTTGACCGAGAAGCCGTCGGCCTCGGCGATGCCCGCGCGGTTCAGCGGCTCGAAGATCTGGTCGGGGTTCTGCCAGCCGGCGTTGCCCGCGTCGAGGTAGACCTTCGTGTTCTCCAGGGACTTCAGCTTGGTGACGGCGCCCTTGAGGAGGTCGTAGCGCTCCTCGTGGAACTGCTCGGGCGTGCAGCCGTCGACGAGGTGGAGCAGCGCGTCCGGTTCCAGGATGACCGTGGCGGGCCGGTCACCGATGCCCGCGGCCACGCCGTCGACCCAGTCACGGTAGGCGTTGCCGTCGGCGGCGCCGCCCTGCGAGTACTGGCCGCAGTCGCGGTGCGGGATGTTGTAGAGGACCAGCAGGGCCGTGCGGCCGGCCTTGTCGGCGGCTTCGGTGAAACCCCTGGTCTGCGCCTGCGGGTCGTCCGGGCCGACCCATTCGGCGACCGGCTGCTCAGCGATCTTGCGGATCTGCTCGGCGTCCTGCTTCTTGCCGGACTTCTCCAGGTCAACGACCTGCCGGGCCGCGGTCCCGTCCGGATTGACCCAGAACGGGGCCTTTTCCTTGGGCTGTTGGGTGATCCCGGCGCCCGCGTCGTCGCGCTCGTCCGGTCCGTCTCCTCCGCCGGAGGAGGAGGAACACCCCGTGATCAGCAGTGCCGCCCCCAGCACCACTGCGGACATCCGCCTCCCGGCGAACGCCCCGGCCCCCCTGCTGCCGTACATCCAACTCCCCCTTGGGTGCACCGTTCCAAGTCTCAATCCTGACATACGTCCCGCTACACCCACGAGGCCGAACCCCACCTGCGCGGATGACGCAGCGCCACCGTATCGGGACTTGGCGTGTCCGGCCTCTCGGGCCGTCGGCCGGTGTGGGGGCCCGCCCCGGGCGCACCGGCGCTTTCAGAGGCCGGTTCCCGTCAGGTACGCCGAGACGACCACGTTCGCCGTGTAGCTGCGGGTCGTGGGGTCGAAGCTGCCGCCGCAGGTGACCAGCCGCAGTTCGGCCCGCCCCGACTCGCGGGGCCCGTAGGCCTGGTGGGCGCCGAAGCGGTCGCGGGTGAGGACCTGCACGGACTCGACGGTGAACTCGGCGACCTTGCCGTCGGCCCGGATCACCCGGATCGTCTGGCCCGGCCGCATGGCACTGACCTTGTAGAAGACGGCGGGCCGGGTGTCGGTGTCGACGTGACCGACCATCAGCGCGGTGCCGGGCGCCCCGGGCGCGACCCCGCCGGCGTACCAGCCGACCACGCCCGGCTGGTCGTACGGCGGTGGATCGAGCGCCCCGCGTGCGTCGAGGCCGCGTGCCATCACGGGGGCCTGGACGCCGAGGCCGGGAATGTCGACGCGCTGCGGCAACGCGTCCCCCAGCGGGCGGTGCTCGGGCGGCAGCTTGATGTCCGGGGGCCGTCCGGCCGCAGCCATGTCACCCGTGGTGGGGGCGGCTATGCCGTGCCGCATCTCGGTGACCTCGCGGCCCCACAGCCACAGCCCGAGCAGCAGCACGACCCAGGCCATACCGGTCAGCAGGCGGCCGGTGCCCGAGAAGTGTCGGTGAACCTGATCGTGATCCCGCATGGTCAGTCCGTTCCGCGGCCGCGGCGAACCCCGCGCAGCGCGACGACCACCGCGGCCACGCCCGCGAGCACCAGCCCGGTCGCCCCCTGTGCCGTACCGGGACCGGTGCCGCGCTCCTCGGCGGCGACGAGAGCGGCGGCGCCGCCACCGCCCGCACGGACGGGGGCGATGGGTGAGGCCGGGGCACCGGGCCGGTGAGACAGGGGGGCCTCCTCGTCGGCGCCGGGAGCGGACGGCTGTCCGCCCTTTCCGGGCGCGGGCGGCTGCCCACCCGCACCCGCCCCGGGCACGGGAGCCGGCACGGCCCCGGAGCGCCGTGCCTCGTCGTCCTGGACGGTGAGCGTGCCGGTCCGTCGCGTGGCACCGCAGGTGACCTGCACGGCGTACGAACCCGCCGCCAGCGTGGAGCGGACGCGACTCTCGCCGGTGAGCTCACCTGCGCCGCTGACGGTCAGCCGTGCGTCCGCGACGAACGCCGCCGACGCGGCCACGGCCGTTCGCTGCGCGCAGCCGGTGACGCGGAGTGTGACGTCACTGCCGGGGGCGGGGGTCGCCGGGGTCGCCGAGACGCTCCCCGCGTCCGCCGCGTACGCCGCCGGGGCGAGGGCGACGGCCGCCAGGACGCTCGTACAGACAGTGACTCTCAGGGAACCCATCGTGAACCTCCAGACGCCTGGAGCCTCCCCCGCGCGACGGGCCGCCGCATCCGCAGGGACGCGGCGGCTGCTCCGTACGGGTGGCGACGGGTTTGGGTGCCCCGCGTGCCGCCGCCCGGGCTCAGACCCGGTCGACGAGATCCGCGATCGAGTCCACGACCTGCGACGGCCGGTACGGGAAGTCCTCGACCTGTTCGGGCCGGGTCAGTCCGGTGAGCACCAGGAACGTCTGCATCCCGGCCTCGATGCCGGCCAGCACGTCGGTGTCCATACGGTCGCCGATCATCGCGCTGGTCTCGGAGTGCGCCCCGATGGCGTTCAGCCCGGTCCGCATCATCAGCGGGTTCGGCTTGCCCGCGAAGTACGGCTTCTTCCTGGTCGCCTGGGTGATCAGCGCGGCCACCGCTCCGGTCGCGGGTAGCGGGCCCTCGGTGGAGGGACCCGTCTCGTCGGGGTTGGTGCAGATGAACCGGGCGCCGCCGAGGATGAGCCGCACCGCCTTCGTCATGGCCTCGAAGGAGTACGTGCGGGTCTCGCCGAGGACGACGTAGTCCGGCTCGTGGTCGGTCAGGATGTAGCCGATGTCGTGCAGCGCGGTGGTCAGCCCGGCCTCGCCGATGACGTACGCCGAGCCGCCCGGCCGCTGGTCGTCCAGGAACTGGGCGGTGGCCAGGGCCGAGGTCCAGATGGACTCGATCGGCACCTCCAGGCCCATGCGGCGCAGCCGGGCGTGCAGGTCGCGCGGGGTGTACATCGAGTTGTTGGTGAGAACCAGGAAGGGCTTCCCGGACTCGCGGAGCTTCTTGAGGAAGGCGTCGGCGCCGGGGATCGGTACGCCCTCGTGGATGAGCACACCGTCCATGTCGGTGAGCCACGACTCGATGGGCTTGCGGTCTGCCATGTGCGGGATCTCCTGCCGTACGCGGTCCAGCGTGCGACCCAGCCTAGACAGTGGCGGGATCTTGCGGAATGGTCCGCGTGCGGCGTCCCGACTGGCGGGACGGCCTGCTCAGCGGCGGCGCCGTACGACGAGCAGCGCCCCGCCTCCGGCGAGCAGCAGGACCGCGGCTGCCGCCGCGACCTGTGTGCCGGTGCCCGTCCGGGCCAGTTGCTCCGCGAAGGGGAACCGGTCCTCGCGGGGCGGGACGGAGGCCTCGGAGTCGGGGCGGGGTTCGGTACCCGTGTCGGGGTCCGCGTCGGTGCCGGTGTCGGTCCCCGCCTCGCCGCCGTCGATCCCGAACCGGTAGTCGTTCGACTGCCCGACCCAGTCGCCGTCGTCGTCGTGCCGCTGCACCACCGCGGCGTTGACCGTGACGTCGTTGGGCACGGCGTCCAAGGTGAGCATGAGCCGCACCTTCACGGTGACGGTCCTGCCGGGCCCGACGGTGAACCCGGCGAACCGGTCCTCCTCGTCGGTGAACGCCGCGACGAGTTCGTCCTCGCCGGTCTTCTCGAACCGCACGACGTGGGCCCGCGTCCCCTCGAAGAACTCCAGGCGCGGCTGGGACGGTTCCAGGGCCCGCTTGTCGTCGACGAGCACGACGACGGGGTGGATCCCGGTGCAGGTCCGGTCGGTCGTGTTGGTCAGGTCGACGTACCAGGTCCCGAACCCGCCCCCGGGCGTGTAGGAGTCCGGCCCGCCGTGGATGCGGGTGGTGAGCGGGAAGGTGTGGTCGTCGGGAGCGGCACAGGCGGGCGCCGGGGCGTCCGCGTGCGCCGGATGAGCACCGGGGAGCAGGACGGCGGCCGCAGCTGCCGCCGCCAGGCAGAGGTGAGCGGGCGTGCAGAGTCGCATGATGATGTGACATTCCGAGCGGCGAGGCTCCCGAGACCACCTCGACGCGAACCGGCCCCGAACGGCGGCGCGGATCCGCCCGGTCGGCGGACACGCCTGGCGACGGCCCAGGGCCTTCGCGCGGGTGTGGGCCCAGCCGGCGAGGACGGGACCCACCGCGGTGAGGACCGCGGACCGCGTAGGTCACCGACAGCGGGACGAAGCCGCCGGGCGGCCCGCCCAGCAGGCCTCGCTTGTCGTCGATGAGGAGCCGGACGAGCCCCTGGACGCACACCGGCCCAGCGGCACCCGACTCGCTCCACCGCCGACTTCTCAGCCGCCCCCACGCCCGAACACCGGCCCCAGCACCAGCTCAGCCGCCCCCGCCGCGACGGCCCCGTCTCCCCCGGGCGCGACGCGTACCGGTACGGCGGCCTGGCCCGTGCGCCGGGCCCGGGCCTCCAGTACCGCGCCGACCCCGGCCGTGAAGGCCTCCGGTGCCGCCGCCACCGTGCGGCCGCCCAGCAGCACGACGTCGATGTCGAGCAGTCCCACCAGGTTCGCCGCCCCGGCGCCCAGCACCCGCGCCGCCTCCTGCAGATCGCCACGCGCCACCGCACCGAGGCACAGGGCCTCGACACAGCCCCGGTTCCCGCAGGTGCAGGGCGGGCCGTCGAGCTGGATCACCTGGTGGCCGAACTCGCCGGCCCCGGTCCTGGCCCCCCGGTGCACGCTGCCGCCGACGACCAGTCCGGCCCCGAGCCCCGTGCCGAGGTGCAGGTACGCGAAGGAGCCTCCCTCGCCCCCGGCGGCGAGGCCCAGCGCCGCCGCGTTGGTGTCCTTGTCGACCACGACCGGCACCCCGAGCCGCCCTGCCAGCGCCTCCCGCAGCGGAAATCCGTCCCACTCGGGGAACCCGGTCACCCGGTGCAACACGCCTCGGGCATGGTCGAGCGGCCCGGGCAACGCGACGCCCACCCCCAGCAGGGCCGCACCGAGCCCGGCCGCCCCCTGCTGAGCTTCGTCGAGCCCGGCCAGTCCCTGCCGGGAGCCCCCACCGGGCCCGGCCGACCCGTGCCGAGAAGCCCCGCCGAACCCGGCCGCCCCCTCCCGGGAAGCCCCGCCGAACCCGGCCGACCCCTCCCGGGAAGCCCCGCCGAACCCGGCCGACCCCTCCCGGGAAGCCCCGTCCAACCCGGCCGACCCATGCGGGGAAACCCCGCCAGCCCCGGCCAGCCCCTGCCGGGAAGCTGCATCAAGCCCCGCCGGCCCGTGCCGAGAAGCCCCGCCGAACCCGGCCGCCCCCTCCCGGGAAGCCCCATCGAACCCGGCAGACCCGTGCGGGGAAACCCCGCCAGCCCCGGCCGACCCCTGCCGGGAAGCCCCGCCCAGCCCGGTCACCCCCTCCCGGGAAGCCCCGCCGAACCCGGCCGACCCCTCCCGAGAAGCCCCGTCCAACCCGGCCGACCCATGCGGGGAAACCCCGCCAGCCCCGGCCAGCCCCTGCCGGGAAGCTGCATCAAGCCCCGCCGGCCCCTGCCGGGAAGCCCCGCCCAGCCCGGCCGCCCCCTCCCGGGAAGCACCGTCAGCCCCGGTCACCCCCTCCCGGGGAACCCCACCAAGCCCGGCCGCCAGCACCCCCGTCACCGCCTCCCGCACCGCCCCCAGCACGGCCTCCGCCCCCGCCCCCAGATCCAGCGCGGCCCGCCGCTCCCCCACCACGGCCCCCCGCAGATCCACGAGCACGGCCCGCACCTCGTCCCGGTCCAGATGGACCCCGACCGCGTGCCCGGCCTCCGGCACCAGCCGCAGTACCGTGCGCGGCTTGCCCCCGGTCGACGCCCGGCGCCCCGCCTCCGCCGCGAGGCCGTCCTCCCGCAGCCGGGCCGTGATCTTGCTGACGGCCTGCGGCGTGAGCCCGGTGCGCTCGGCGAGTTCGAGCCGGCTGATGCCCTCGCCCCCGGCCGTGCGCAGCAGGCCGAGCACGAGCGCGGCGTTGTGGCTGCGCAGGGCGAGCAGATTCACGCCGCCGCCCCCTGCCCCGGCCGCCCCCGCCCCTCCCGTCCCGCGCATGCCGCCCACTCCGCCCATACGGTCGTCCGCCCTGTTCACCCACCCATTGTCCCCGGCGCTTGCACTTTGGCAACAGCGTTGCGAAAGTGGACGGCATGACTGGCACACCCCTCGGCACAGCCCCCGGCGCAGCCCCGGGCTCGCCCCTCCGCGTCGGCCTCGTCGGCTACGGCCTCGCCGGCTCCGTCTTCCACGCCCCGCTGATCGCCGCCACGCAGGGCCTCGCCCTCGACACGGTGGTCACCTCGAACCCGGAACGGCAGCAGCAGGCCCGTGCCGAGTTCCCGGACGTCCGTCTCGCCGCCACACCGGACGAGCTGTTCGACCGGGCCGCCGAGCTGGACCTGATCGTCGTGGCGTCCCCGAACAAGACGCACGTGCCGCTCGCGACGACCGCGCTGAAGGCCGGCCTGCCGGTCGTCGTCGACAAGCCCGTCGCGGGCACGGCGGCCGAGGCCCGCGAGCTGGCAGCCCTGGCCGAGGAGCGCGAGCTGCTCCTCTCCGTCTTCCAGAACCGCCGCTGGGACAACGACTTCCTCACCCTGCGCAAGCTGCTGAACGAGGGCGAGTTGGGCGACGTCTGGCGGTTCGAGTCGCGCTTCGAGCGCTGGCGTCCGAAGCCGAAGGGCGGCTGGCGCGAGTCCGGCGACCCCGCAGAGATCGGAGGTCTGCTCTACGACCTCGGCAGCCATGTCGTGGACCAAGCCCTGGTCCTCTTCGGCCCGGCGGCCGCCGTCTACGCGGAGACGGACATCCGCCGCCCCGGCGCCGAGACCGACGACGACACGTTCATCGCGATCACGCACACCGGCGGCGTCCGCTCCCACCTCCACGTCTCCGCGACGACCGCCCAACTCGGCCCCCGCTTCCGCGTCCTGGGCTCCGCCGCCGGCTACGTCAAGTACGGCCTCGACCCCCAGGAGGCGGCGCTCCGGGACGGCCTGCGCCCCGGCCCCGGCTGGGGTGCGGAACCCGAGTCGCTGTGGGGCCGCGTGGGCTCCGGCGAGTCCCCGGTGACCGGCGGCGGCCGCCCCGAACCGACCCTCCCGGGCGACTACCCCGCTTACTATGCCGCCGTGGCGAAGGCCCTGCTCGAGGGTGCCCCGAACCCGGTGACCGCACGGGAGGCCGCCGCCGCCCTGGACGTACTGGAGGCCGCCCGTCGTTCGGCCCGCGAGAAGGTGACGGTGACGCTGTGACCCACAAGAGCAACCCCTCCCACAGCCAGGGGCTCACCCCGAAGTTCCACCCGGAGCTCACCCCGAGCCTGGAGGAGCTGGAGAAGCAGGAACGCCTGCTGGTGTTCCGCCAGTTCACATGCGACGACGCCTGGGCGCTCGGCTCGCTCCTCGTCGAGCTGGCCCGGGAGCGGCAGGCCCCGGTCGCCATCGACATCCACCGCGCCGGCCAGCAGCTCTTCCACGCGGCGCTGCCCGGCTCCACGCCGGACAACGACGCCTGGATCGCCCGCAAGCGCCGGGTGGTCGAGCGCTACGGCTCCGCCTCCTACCTGGTCGGCGCCCGCTTCCGCGCCAAGGGCAGCACGTTCGAGGAGTCCTCACGCCTCGACCCCGACACCTACGCGGCCCACGGCGGCTCCTTCCCGATCACCGTCGAAGGCGTGGGCGTGATCGGCGCGGTGACGGTCTCCGGACTGCCGCAACTCCAGGACCACCGGCTCGTGGTGGAGGCGCTGGAGCGGTTCCTGGACCAGTAGGCCCACGCCCGGAATGACCGGGGACCCTCTCCGGTTGGCACCTGCGTACGCGTGATCAAGCACGGCGCCCCAACCGGAGGGACCCCCACCGATGACCACCCCCCTGAAGGAGACCGTAGGCCGGTACGGCATCTGGAGCGTAGGCCTGCGCTCGGAGGACCCGGACCGGCGCGGCGAACTCGCCGAGGCCGCCGCCGAACTGGAGGAACTCGGCTACGGCGCCGTCTGGCTGGGCGGCAACAGCTCCGCCGCCAACGCCGCCCCGCTGATCGAGGCGACCTCGAAGCTCACGGTCGGTACCAGCATCCAGAGCATCTGGCAGCACGAGCCGGACGCCGCCGGCACGGCCTTCGCGGGGCTGGAGTCGGCCCACCCCGGGCGTTTCCTGCTGGGCCTCGGGGTGAGCCACGCCAAGCGGGTGGAGCAGTACGCCCGCCCCTACTCGGCCCTGGTCGGCCACCTCGACGGCCTGGACACCGCCGGAGTGCCGGCGGAGCGCCGCCTGCTGGCCGCCCTGGGCCCGAAGTCGCTCCGGCTGGCCCGCGACCGGGCGGCGGGCTCGATCCCGTACCTGGTCACCCCGGAGCACACGGCGCACGCCCGCGAGATCCTGGGCGAGGCCCCGCTGCTGGCCCCGGAGCTGGGTGTCGTCCCGGAGACGGACCCGGCACGCGCCCGCGCCCTGGCCCGCGAGTTCCTGGAGATCTACCTCCCCCTGCCGAACTACACCAACAACTTCCTGCGGCACGGCTTCACCGAGGACGACCTGAAGGACGGCGGCAGCGACCGCCTGGTCGACGCCCTGTTCGCCTGGGGCGACGACACAGCGATCCGCACCAAGATCGACGCCTTCTTCGAGGCGGGCGCGGACCACGTCGCCCTCCAGGTCCTGAACGACGACCCGCGAGACGCCCTCCCGAGGAAGGCCTGGCGCGACCTGGCCTCCGTACTGGCCTGAGGGAGGCGCCCCGAGGGGCGCGGGGAACTGCGCGACCGGCCACGGACGGCCCGCGGCCGAAAGGTCACCGCAGTTCCCCGGCTCACCCAGCGGAGCGCCTACGCATCCTTGAACTCCTGCCGCTGCCGCCCGAGCCCCTCGATCTCCAGCTCCACGACATCCCCGGCCCGCAGGAACGGCTTGGGCTCGGGCGCCCCCAGCGCCACCCCCGCCGGCGTCCCGGTGTTGATCACATCGCCGGGGTACAGCGTCATGAAATGACTCAGATACCGCACGACCTCCCCCACCGAGAAGATCTGCTCGGCCGTCGTCCCGTCCTGTTTCAGCTCGCCGTTGACCCAGAGCTTCAGCGAGAGCCGCTGCGGATCGCGCACCTCGTCGGCCGTCACGAGCCACGGCCCCAGCGGATTGAACGTCTCGCAGTTCTTTCCCTTGTCCCAGGTCCCGCCCCGCTCGATCTGGAACTCCCGCTCGGACACGTCGTGCGCCACGGCGTACCCGGCGACATGCGCGAGCCCCTCCTCCACGGAGCCGAGATACCTGGCCGTACGCCCGATGACGACGGCCAGCTCGACCTCCCAGTCGGTCTTGAGGGACCGCCGCGGCACGAGGACCGTGTCGTGGGGCCCTACCACCGTGTCCGGCGCCTTCATGAAGACGACCGGCTCGGCGGGCGGCTCGGCGCCGGTCTCGCGCGCGTGGTCGTGGTAGTTCAGCCCGATGCAGACGATCTTGCCGATACGCCCCAGCGGCGGCCCGATCCGCAGCCCGGTTGGGTCCAGTACGGGCAGCTCACCGGCGTCCGCGGCGGCCCGGACCCGGCCGAGGGCCTCCTCGTCGGCGAGCAGCGCGCCGTCGATGTCCGCGACGACGCCCGACAGGTCCCGCAGGGTCCCGTCGGCGTCGAGCAGCGCGGGCCGCTCCGTCCCCGCCGTACCGACTCGTAGCAGCTTCATGATCCGTCTCCCTCGATCGCGGGCGCCCGGCCGATGCGCGCGACCCGGATGCGGCGGGGCAGCCATCGGAGGACTGGTCGATCCTCCAAGCTGGGGGTGCACTCCGCAATACCCCGTTCACGTACTGGACCCCGGCCGCCGGGTCACCGGTACAGCACGGCCCGCTCGACGGCACTCCACGTCGTACTGGTCACGACGTACAGCGCGGCGGCCAGCGGTACGACGGCCACGGTGACGAGCGTGAAGAACGACATGAACGGCATCACCTTCGTCACCGCCCCCAGCCCGGGCATCTGCTCCCCGCCACCGACCTGGGCGGCCGGGTTCGCGGCCATCATGCGCTTGCTGAGCCGGTAGCTGAACGCCGCGACGCAGGCCACCACCACGAACAGCCCGGCGTACACGAGCCCCGCCCCGCCGAGGACACCGCCCTGGAGCGCGTCCGTCCACCGCTGCCCGAGCGGCGCCGCGAACAACCGGTGGCCGAGCAGCCCGTTGGCCTCGCCGCCGATCGTGTCGCTGGAGAACAGGTGGTAGAGCAGGAAGAACGCGGGGATCTGGAGCATCCCGGGCAGGCAGCCGGCCAGCGGCGACACCTTCTCCTCGGCGTGCAGCTCCAGCACGGCCTTCTGGAGCTTCTCGGGGTTCTTGCCGTGCTTCCTCCGCAGCTCTGCGATCTTCGGCTGGAGCGCGGTCCGGGCCTTCTGGCCGCGCGCGGCGGCCCGGGACAGGGGGTGGACGAGGAGTCGTACGAGCGCAGTGAACAGGACGATCGCCGCGGCTGCGGCGGAGGCGCCGAACAGCGGCTGGAGCAGGTCGGCAAGGTGCTCGACCAGGTGGGCGAAGACGGACATGGGTGAGCCCTCCGGGGGTCTCGTCGTGCCGGAACAGGTCATGGCGGCATGACGACCCGCGCGGGGTCACTTCAGGTGTGGAGGTGCCCCTACGCGATGGTCGCCCGGAGGGCGTGACCGGGTGCCCGGGGACGGGTCCGACCCCTGGCGTCGGGGTCGCTCTGCGGCAGGAAGGCCGTACGCCGGTCCCGGTCGCGGATGGCCGTACGCACCCGCGTACGCGGCACGGTGGGCGCGCAGCGCGAGGCGACGAGGGCGCAGAGCGCGAGGGCGGCCGAGGCCGCGGTGGTCGCGGCGAGGGCGACGGTGGCGGAGAGGCTGCCGGTGTCGAGCAGCGCCACCTCGACGAGCAGGAAGAGCAGCGCGAGGGCGGGACGCAGCGTGGCCCAGCTCCGGTTCATCGGCCGCCCCTCCCTCGTACGTGTGTATGCCCTGTTGTTCGTTATACAGGATCACCCTCACGAGCGGGTGGGCGACTTCGTACACGGGTTTGAGAAAGGTTCGTCGGAACTCTCGACAACCCACCCGCCACACCTGATGCTTCTCGTCACCCGACAACGGGACACCCCTGCGACGCCGGGCCGGGGACCGGCGTACGCCCTCATCTCCCTTACGGAGGAGCCGTGATCCGACGCAGAAGTCTGCTGGCCGCAGCAGGCGGAACGTTCCTCGGCAGCGCCCTGGCGACGGGCACCGCGCGCGCGGACGCCACGATCGCCGTCAACCCGTCGACGACGTACGGCACCTGGGAGGGCTGGGGCACCTCCCTCGCCTGGTGGGCCAACGTCTTCGGCGCCCGGGACGACTTCGCCGACCTGTTCTTCACCACCAAGTCCGTGACGTACAACGGACGTTCCCTGCCCGGCCTGGGCCTCAACATCGCCCGCTACAACCTGGGCGCGTGCAGCTGGAACAGCGTCGGCGGCGAGACGATGGTGAAGTCGCCCAACATCCCCGCCTTCAAGCAGATCGAGGGCTTCTGGCAGGACTGGAACAACGAGGACCCCACCTCCTCGGCGTGGAAGTGGACGGCGGACGCAAACCAGCGCGCGATGCTGGTCAAGGCGACGCAGCGGGGTGCGATCACCGAACTGTTCGCCAACTCCCCGATGTGGTGGATGTGCGCCAACCACAACCCCTCGGGGGCGTCGGGCGGCGGCAACAACCTCCAGACCTGGAACTACCGCCAGCACGCGAGCCACTTGGCGGCGACGGCCCTGTACGCGAAGAACAACTGGGGCGTGAACTTCGCGACGGTCGACCCCTTCAACGAGCCGGCCTCCACCTGGTGGACCGCGACCGGCACCCAGGAGGGCTGCCACATGGACCCGGCCGTCCAGGCGGCCGTCCTCCCCTACATGCGCAGCGAGTTGGACAAGCGCGGACTCGCGAACCTCCGCATAGCGGCCTCGGACGAGACGAACTACGACACGGCCCGCTCCACCTGGTCGTCCTTCAACTCGACGGCCAAGGGCCTGGTCTCCCAGGTCAACGTGCACGGCTACCAGGGCTCGGGCGGCCGCCGCGACCTCCTCTACACGGACGTCGTGACCACCTCCCGCAAGAAGCTGTGGAACTCCGAGACGGGCGACAGCGACGGCACCGGCCTGACCATGGCCTCGAACCTCTGCCTCGACTTCCGCTGGCTGCACCCCACCGCCTGGTGCTACTGGCAGGTCATGGACCCGTCGTCGGGCTGGGCGATGATCGCGTACGACGCGAACACCCTGCAGCCGACCACCGTCCAGACCAAGCACTACGTGATGGCCCAGTTCAGCCGCCACATCCGCCCCGGCATGACGATCCTGGACACGGGCGTGGGCTACGCGGTGGCGGCGTACGACGCGACGGCCCGCCGCCTGGTGATCGTGGCGGTCAACACGGCGACAACGGCCCAGACCCTCACCTTCGACCTCTCCCGCTTCTCGACGGTGACGGGCGGCTCCGGGGGCCTGGTCCCCCGCTGGAACACGGTCACCACAGGCGGCGGCGACCTCTACACACCCCGCTCGGACATCCGCCTGAACGGCAAATCGGTAAGCGTCCCATTCGCCGCGAAGTCGGTCCAAACCCTCCAAATCGACGGCGTGACGCTGTAGGTCGACGGCGGCGGTTCGGGGCGAACCGTGAAGCCTGGGTGGCGAGCATGGGAATTCGGGAGGCCGGGTGGTCTGGCCTGCGCATCTCTCACGCTCGTCACCTCCCGGCAGTACGGTGTCCCCCATGCGCCCCGACACGCCTGCCGAAAACGTCGACCACACCGCCGAGGCGGCACGCCTGGAGCGGACCGCCGGCCTGTATCCCGAGGACGCCGAGGCCCTGCTGCTGCGGGCAGCGGCTCACCTGGAACTCTCCGGCGACCGCCCCACCGCGACCACGCTCTACGACCGCCTGCTGTCCTCCCCCGACGGCCTGGAGAACCCGCACCTGGTACGGGCGCTCAAGGCCTCCAACCTCTGGGAGTACGGCCACGAGGCCGAGGCCCGCGCGATCATCGAGGGCGTCCGGGTGGCGTCCCCCAAGGACCCGGCCCCCTGGGTGATCGTCGCGGAGTCCCTGGAATCCCACGACGAACTGGAAGCGGCCCACGACACGTTCACAGAGGCCGTGCACCGCCTCCTGACGGACGTCCCGGAGCCCCCCTACGCTACCCACCCCCTCCTCTTCGGCCGCCACCGCGTACGGCGCATGCTGGGCAAGTCCCACGACGAGTGGGACGCCCTGGCGGACACCGTCCACTCCCTCCCGATCACCCTGGACGAACTCCACGACCCCAAGCGCGTCTGGTCCCTGGGCTCGGAGAACCCCGCGGAACTGGAGGCGGAGATCCTCCGCCTCCGAGCAGAACTGGGCGCCTACCGGGCGGCCCTCTCCCGCCCGTTCCCGGTAGCGGTCCTGCACTGGCCGGCGGGCGAACTCACGGAACTCCTGGAGGCGTACCCGGCCCTCACGTCGGAGTATCCCTCCCACTCCGACCACCTCTCCTCGATAGAGCAGTCCCTCCGCGAACTCGCCACGTCCGGCACCCCGAACCTGGGCATCGTCACCGGAACGGTCCCGTCCTACGAGGCCTTCGCAGCCTCGGAACTCTCGTCCCCGGGCGACGCGACCCTCCTCCCCCAGTACGCCACGACCCTGGCGGCACGGGGGCGGGCGGTGGCTTGGCCGCCGCAGCAGGGCACTCCGTGCTGGTGCGGCTCGGGGGAGACTTATGGCGAGTGCCACGGCAGCACTGCGTGAGATCCGACGCGAGCGCGGTGGCGATCCGGCCGCCGGCCGCGCCGCGTGCCGCAACTGACGAGGGGCACCAAGACCACCGGCAGGCCGCCGCTGAGCCGACCCGGCGTGCGCGGAACCGCTGACGCGCCCGCCACCGCCGAGCACCTGAACAGCCACCTCTGGGCCGCGAACCTGTGACCTCCGCTTCCCCGGGCCGCCCGCTCGCTTCTCTCCCGTGCTGGAGCGGCCCGGGTCAAGGGTGGCCCGCAGGGCCATCGGCGCCAGCCGACGCGGAACGCAGCGCAGCGGAGTGAAGCGCCCTTGAGGCGGGGCGCGGAGGCACGACAATGGCCAGGAAGCGGGCGGCCACTACGGCAACAAGATGTCGCCAGCGTTCATACGCTCAGTCAGGCTCCTACGGCCAGATCCCACGACACGGCTGTGGGAGAGCCCACCCAAACCCCGCCCTCAGTGCGCCAGATCGACGCGATGCCATGCTCCTCTAGGTACTCGGCATAGTGCCCTATGCCTTCCGTGAAGAGGGCCACAAGGTGCGGCTTCGGCTCACTTCGCTTCTCGTGCCAGTAGTAGCTGTACTCATAAAGCTGCCCCACTGCCTCACGAACGGCCTGGGTCGCGTTGCCCCTCTTCACGGCCTTGCCCTCCACCAGCCAGGAGCGCCGCTGATCCACGGCGGGACGACGCAGAACCAGGTCCCTCGGATACATGCCTTGCGTGATCGGTTGATACCCGCACGTGACGACATGGAGGCCGAAGTCCTTGATGAGTTCTTCGTGGCGCCGTTCCCTGCGCCGATGGCCGCCCTTGATGTGGACGTAGTAGTCGCTGCTGTCGTTCGGGCGGAAACCGTCGAGGGGGTCATCGGCGGAGAGATGATGATGGCTCTCACCCTCGTAGGCGATGGGCTCGTTCTCCGAAGGCTGCTGGAGCCAGACACGATGGCCTGCGGCAGCGTCGCGCAGAAGCAGAGATGCCACATGGAGATCTTCTGCGAGGACTTCCTCCGCTGGCATGCAAGCAATCTCGTACCGCCGGGCTGCCACGCTCGCCGCCTCGTACGCACGGGGGCGTTCAAGCTTGGAGCGGAAGGCCGGCGTGTGAGCCCAATGCGCCGCCAGCTCGGGTTCCATACCTGCCCTGAGGTGCCGCGCTCGGCGCTTCAGCTCCCTCAGCCGGTCGCCCAGCTTGGGGTACTCATCCGACAGCTTCGTTACGCCCTGCTGCAACGTGAGGGTCACGGAGGCCAGAGTCGAATCGAAGATGTAGGCGAGGTACAGACCCTCTTGGGCCTGCATATTGATCGACGTGCCGAACACGCCGATCCACGGAGTGCTGCTCGCAGACCCCTTGCCTCCGTACCCCGAAGCGACGAAGCCATGAGGTAACGGCAGATCGGACATCCTCTCGACGTCCCGAAGGAGGTCTTGGGCTGACACGCCGCTAGCCGTACCAGCCTTGGGGTTGTAGGTCTTCGCTATGCGTATGAGCAGGTCACGTAAGTGCACACTCAAAACGTAACTCGCTACGATCAGTTGTGCCGCTAAATAGATCGACATCGCGCAGCTGACGATCGATCCTGCCCAGCCCGGGACACTGTTTGCCTCCCCAGGGGTCCTGTCAGTGCCTCTTGATAGAACAGCTTCATCGTCGATCGTCGCGATCAATCGGGGGAGCCTGCCTGTGTCTGAGAGCCGCGCCGACGTCTCTGCCCCAGCCGATGGACTGTACGAGCAGCTGATCACGCTCCGCTTTGAACAGCAGTTGAAAGAGCTGGCCAGCCTCGGATGGCATCCCATCAGCGAGGCCGTGGGGCCTGAGTCTGTGCCGCACGTCCTAGCGCGACACGTCGGGGGAACGGTTCGGCAGGTATTGCAAAACCTTCCGGCAGAGGAGCGGGTCTACGCGGCGAACCACATCTTGGAGTCCCTCAGCACACTGCAAGGTGCCAAGGAGTGGGTGGACCTGGTCGCAGACGGACCACGCCAACTCCTCGCGATCACCCGGCAAGAGGCACCCGGCGTCTTTGCCGTACGCCCAGGTATCCCGCTCTCCGATGCTGCTCTGATCACCAACTCTCCTGAAGACCCGAGCCTCGGCTTCGAACTGCGTGCGGAGCTCACCACAGCCGACCGTGTGGACCTGCTGTGCGCCTTCGTGAAGTGGCATGGCCTGCGGATCATTGAGCAGTCGCTGAAGGCAGCCCATGCACGAGGGGTGCCGATACGGGTGATCACGACGACCTACATCGGCGCGACCGAGCGGCGCGCGTTGGATCGGCTAGTGGAGGAGTTCAACGCGCAGGTCAAGGTCAACTACGAGACTCGCTCGACGCGGTTGCACGCCAAGGCGTGGCTGTTCCGCCGTGAGAGCGGGTACGACACGGCATACGTGGGCAGCTCCAACCTGTCCAAGGCAGCGCTTCTCGATGGCCTGGAGTGGAACGTCCGGCTCTCCTCTGTCGCCACGCCCGACGTGATGCGCAAGTTCGAGGCCACCTTCGACGCCTACTGGAGCGACCCGTCCTTCGAAACATACGACCCTAAGGCCGACGGCGAACGCCTTCAGGAAGCACTGGAGATCGCGGGCGGTACCTCGTCGACGTCCACGGCTCAGCGCGCAATCACCTTGTCAGGGCTGGAGGTACGACCGTATCCCCACCAGCGCGACATGCTGGAGCGACTCGAAGTCGAGCGAGAGGTGCACGACAGGCACCGGAACTTGCTGGTAGCAGCAACAGGCACCGGCAAGACCGTGATGGCAGCGCTCGACTACAAGCAACTGCGTAAGAAGCATGGCCGTGACCTGCGCATACTTTTCGTCGCTCACCGCAAGGAGATCCTCGATCAGTCGATGAGGACCTACCAAGACGTCTTGGTGGACGCGAACTTCGGCGAATCGCTACACAGCGGTGAAATCCCAGAGCGTTGGTCGCACGTATTCGCCAGCGTGCAGTCGCTGAGCGCGAAGGGCTTGGACCGCCTCGCTCCAGATCACTTCGATGTGATCGTCATCGATGAGTTCCACCACGGAACCTCACCTACATACCGCAAGATCCTCGATCATTTCCATCCGTTGGAACTCCTAGGGCTCACCGCCACGCCTGAGCGCATGGACGGCAAGAACATTCAGGACGAGTTCTTCGACGGCCGGATCGCAGCCGAAATGCGCCTATGGGAGGCGCTCGAAAATGATCTACTCAGCCCCTTCCACTACTTCGGCATCAGCGATTCCACGGATCTCAGAACGGTGGAGTGGAAGCGCGGGACGTATGACCCAGCCGCGCTGAGCAACGTGCTGTCGAGTAACGCCAGACGTGCCCGGCTGGTCGTGAAGGCCGTAGGGGAGAAGCTGTCCGATCCCAAAACCATGCGAGCGTTGGGCTTCTGCGTGTCAGTAGCCCACGCCCACTTCATGGCTGAGGTCTTCCGAACGGCCGGCCTTGAGGCCATTGCTCTGTCTGGGGAGACGCCAGCCGAGCAGCGCAAGCAGGCACTGAACGACCTGGCATCGGGCACGCTCCAGGTGATCTTCTCCGTCGACCTTTTCAACGAAGGCCTCGACCTCCCAGACGTGGACACGCTGCTGCTTCTGCGTCCCACGTCCAGCGCCACGGTGTTCTTGCAGCAGCTAGGCCGCGGGCTCCGCCGGTCTGAAGGCAAGGCGGTGCTGACCGTACTGGACTTCATCGGACAGCATCGCAAGGAATTCCGTTTCGAGAACCAGTTCCGAGCACTCACCAACCTGACTCGCAAGCGGCTGCTGGACCACATCGAGCATGACTTCCCCCAGCTCCCCTCCGGCTGCCAAATCATCCTTGAAGAGAAAGCGAAGAAGGCGATCATCGCCAACATCAAGGATCAGATTGGTGTCAATGTCATGGCACTGGCACGCGAAGTCGCGGACTATGCCGAGCCAAGGCTCAGCCGGTATCTGGAAGAGAGCGGCCGTGAACTGAAGGAACTCTACCGAGGCAATGGCAACTCCTGGACCGGTCTACTGCGTCGTGCGGGTCTCCTAGAGGGTGAGGCGCCTGAAGGCGAAGCAGCGCTCCTCAAACGTGTCCCTGCGTTTCTGCACGTGGATGACCCGCTGCGTGTAGCCGCATACACCCGGATGTTGGAGGATGACGCGCCTACCTATGGCGAGCTCGATGAGCAGGGACAGGCGTATGCCCGCATGCTCTTCTTCCAGCTATGGCCCTTGGGCGGTCTGACCCGCAAGGGGTTCGCCAACTACGACTCGGGCTTCGCGGCGCTACGCAAACAGCGAGCAGTTCGGAGTGAACTCCGCCAGATGTTGGCGTACAACCTCGCCCACACAGAGCACGTCCCTATTCCGCTGCTCGGGATCGGGGGCGGTACTGGCATCCCACTAACCGTCCACGCCTCTTACAGCCGCGAGGAGATCCTGCCTGCTCTGGGCCAGTCCGCCATCGGCGGCTTCATGCCGGGTGACTTCCGCGAGGGCGTGAAGTGGTGTGAATCCATCAAGACTGACGCCCTCCTCATCACCCTGGAGAAGGACGAGAAGGACTTCTCCCCACAGACCCGCTACCACGACTACGCCCTCAACGAGACCCGCTTCCACTGGGAGTCTCAGAACCAGACATCGGAAACGTCTCCCACAGGCTTGCGGTACCAGCGCCACGCCACCGAGGGCAGCCACGTGCTGCTCTTCGTCCGTCGCTACAAAGCCACAGACATTGGCAGCGCCCAGCCGTGGATGTTGCTCGGGCCTGCCGACTATGTGGAGCACACTGGCAGCAAGCCAATGGCCATCACATGGCAGTTGAAGCATCAGATTCCGGCCGACGTCTGGACGTACTCAGCGATCGCAGCCGGGTAATGCGTCACGATCCCTGAGACCGGGCGGCGCACTCGGCCTCGAAACGCATCTGCGCCCGGTCGAGCATGTCGTCCACGTCGCGGCCGTGAGCTCGGAACCAGTGGAGAAAGTCGGTGATCGCCGCGATCGCCGACTCCTCCGCCACGGCCGAGGTCAACCTGCTCCCACCCGCTCTATGCCGCGGCTTCGCAGCAGCGGCGTAGTGATGGAGAAGGGCCTCGGCCCGGATCACACTGGGAGCATCCACGTGACCGTCGGGCGCGGGAAGCTTCGTGGTCAGCTCACACCACGTGACCTTCCGATCCGGACGCAGCAGCACGCCCCAGCGGTCGGCGACGGCGTCCACGAGAGCCATCCCTCTCCCTTCCTCAGAGTCTGTGCTCGCGTCGCGGAGGGTGGGGAGAGCACGCGGGTCGGGGTCGTGCACCTCGATGCGCAGGTGCGTGCCCTGCATGGAGACAGCCAGCGTCGCGGGGGCGCCGGGACCCACGTGGGTGATGACATTGGACACCAGCTCACTGACGCACAATTGGGCTTCGTCGGCGAGATCCTGCAATCCCCAGACGCCCAAGTGCAGCCGCATGATCCGGCGCAGGGCGGCCACTTCCGCCGGTTCAGCCGTGAAGGCAATGTCCCATGGTTTGCGCGGCATGCAGGCTTCCTTACTCACCTGGACCCCTCTCATCGCAGTTGACACCGCAGCGACAGCGCAACGTCACGAAAGCTCACGGTGAGTTGCTGTGGCGACCAGAGTGCAGGCAACACATCCCGTCGTGCAATGTGCAGGAAGGGATTCCCACTTCTGAGTGATTGGCAAGCACACCCCTTGGCGCGAGACTGAACGCCCGCTAGTCGAAAGAGGGTTGAGATGGCCGGATCACCCACGGCGCGCCGCCGGCGCCTCTCGATCGAGCTGAAGAAGCTCCGAGAGAAGAGCGCCCTCACCTGCGCCCAGGTCGGTGAGGCCCTGGATTGGAGCGGCTCCAAGGTCAACCGGATGGAGACGGGCAGCGGACGCGTCCAGCCCTCGGACATCGACGCCCTGTGCCGCTTCTACGGCACGAGCGACGAACTGCGCGAGTTCCTCAAGTCACTGGCCCGACAGGCGAAAGTACGCGGTTGGTGGCAGGTCCACGGCGCCGGCGTGCCCGAGTGGTTCAACATCTACATCGGCCTTGAGCAGGACGCCTCCACCTTCCGCCAGTACCAGTGCGAGGTCGTACCAGGGCTCATGCAGACCGAGGTGTACGCGTCCGAGCTTCACAAGGCTGGGGCACATATGTCCGTGGAGGACATCGCGAAGGCGGTACGTGTGCGCATGGAACGTCAAGCCATGCTGCGACAGGCGGATGCTCCGGATGCCTGGTTCATCGTGAACGAGGGCGCGCTGCGCCACGTCATCGGTGATCGGGCCCTGATGCGGGAACAGCTGGAACGAGTTCTGGAGACGGCCGAGCTAGGGACCGTGACCCTGCAGATCCTGCCCTTCGACTCCGGGACCTGCCCGACCACCGGTTCATTCACCATGCTGGGCTTTCCGGCCCCGGAGGATCCGGACATCGTGTATCGGGACGGCATTACGGATGCTGTGTACCTGGAGGGCGAGCATCATGTACGTGAGTACACGAGGGCGTTCGACGGCCTGCGAGCGGCAGCCCTGAGCCCTCAACGCTCGGCCCTGTTGATCGAGTCGATCTTGAAGGATTACGCGTAGTGATATTGCCCGAGTCCGACGGAAGCAGCCGTCTGGTGTGGTTCACGGCGTCCTACAGCAACGGTGCGGGAGGCGAGTGCGTCGAGTGTGCATCCACCGGTGATGGCGCTCTCGTTCGCGACTCGAAGATGACGGAGGCGCACGTGATCGCTGTGAGCGGCGATGCGTGGCGCTCCTTCATCCAGACCATGAAGCACGTCAGCACGAGGCCCTGACCAGGACGGCACCGATCGGGTCCTGGAGCGCGAGTGCGTCCTGCGGGCTCGGGAATCGTGGATCCGGATCTCGTACACCCGTGGTTGGTCTCCAGCCGGTGACACGCGCTCCTCCTGGCTTTCAGCTCAGCCGTTTCTGACCGTACGGGGCCGCGGCGTGCTGACGCCTCGGTTATTGCCTCGGGCCGTCTTCCGCTGGGCTTCAGTCCTCCACTCGATCCAGTTCTCCCCGTTCCACGCAGAACTCGTTGCCCTCCGGGTCAGCCATCACCACCCAGCCTCGGCCGTTCGGGAGGGTGCGGTCCGTCAGGATGTGGGCGCCGAGGGATACGGCACGTTCGACCTCCTCCGAGCGGGTGCGGCCTGTGGGGCCGAGGTCGAAGTGGATGCGGTTCTTTGCTGCCGTCGTGGCCTCCTCGACTCTGACGAAGAGGAGGCCGGGCACTCCGTCCGGGAGTTCGACCAGGACCTCGTCGTCTCCGGGCTTGTCCTCGTAGGAGATCGGGTGGCCGAGGAACTCGGACCAGAAGCGGGCGAGTTCGTAGGGTTCGCCGGAGCAGTCGAAGGTGATGTGGCGGATGGTCGGGTTCAACGGCCTTCTCCCTGAGGTGCGTTCCGTGCGCGGTGTGTGTTCCGCAGGATGGGCGGGGAGACCCGGGGCTGTCGAACTATTTGGGGTTCTCGGGGAGGTTTCCGTTGCCGCCCAGGTTGGCGACCATGCGGCGCAGGACGTTGATCGTCGTGACGAAGTCGGCCTCCGTGATGCCCTCGTGGGTTCGGTGGTGGACGCGGAGGTTGCGTTCGCGGGCTCGGAGGCGGCCGGCCTCGCCCTCCTCCGTGAGGATCATGGCGCCCGTCGCGTCCTCCGTGAGCCAGCCTCGGGCGATGAGGTCGTCGTAGATCGCGTCGAAGTCGGTGTCCTGGTCGTCGTAGGGGGTCAGGCGGTCGGTGAGGGCCGCACGGGTCCAGGTGCCCGGGGCGCCTGAGGCGTGGTTGAGGGTCCACCAGTGGGGCTGGGTGAGGTCGTCCACGGCCAGTTGGGCGCGGATGGCTCCCACCACCCTGCGGCAGGCCTCGCCGGTCCATGCTCCGATCGGCTGGGCGGCCAGTTCCTCCGGGGAGTACTCCTTGAGGTTCTCAAACTGTGCGCTCATGCGGTCAACGTAGGACCTCAATCAAACGTGAGGTCAAGGAGGAAGGCGCTGATCTCCTCGTAGAGGCGGGCCGCTTGGTCCAGGTGGACGTCGTGGGCCGCCCCGGGGATGCACGCCGTCCTGGTCCCCGGGCGGTGGGCGAGCATCGTGGGCGGTTCGTCGGGGCGCATGGTGCCGTGTTCGCCCTGGATGAGGAGCGTGGGGCAGGTGGTGCGGGACCACTCCTCCCAGTAGGCGGTGGTGGCCAGTTCGGCGACCGTGTCGATGATCGTGGTGCGGTCCCATGTCGGGTGCCAGCCGTCGTCCCGCCGGTCCAGGGTCCTCGTCCACGCCTCGTGGCCGAGGAAGGCTTCCGCCTGCTCCAGGGACGTGAACGGGGTCGGCCAGCTGTCCAGCCAGGTCGCGATCTGTGCCGGGAGGCCGGGGGCCGGGCCCGCCGGACCCGCTTCGATCAGGATCAGGGCCTTCGCCAGGTGGGGGTGGGACGCGGCCAGCAGCATGGCCGTGTGGCCGCCGAGGGACTGGCCCAGGAGGGTCACGGGGGTGAGGTCCAGGTGCTCGATGAGGGCTACGGCGTCCTGGACGTGGGCCTCGCGGGTCGTGGTCGCCGGAGTGCGGGTGCTGGCGCCGTGGCCCCGGGCGTCGTACGTCACCACGCGGTGGCCGTCGGCCGACAGCTGCGCGGCGAGGGTGTCCCACTCGCCCTGGTGGCCCGCCAGGCCGTGCAGGAGGAGGAACGTGGCCGTGGGGTCGCCTGCGGGGTGGTGGGTCCTGTGGGCGATGCGGGTGCCATCAGGGGTGGTGAGGGTTCCGGAGGAGGTGGCGTGAGTCATGGAGCCCCCGTTGACGTCGCATCGACCGCTCGCGCCGACGGCCACCCCCCTGTGCGACACGTGGTGGCCGTCGTGCGCGCTGTTTCAGGAGCCTACGACGCCGGGGTCAGGTCCGCTCGGCCGAACAGAAGGGCGTAGCCCGCGGGGAGTTGGGCCAGGATGCGGGTGACCAGCTCGTCGCCGATGAAGGGTGGCAGCGTGCTGAGGACCGAGCTGACGTCCCAGCGGGCTGTGGCGGGAGTGGCGCCCGGTGTGCGGGCGGCGACCGAGTCGACGAACTCGGCGGCCGTCAGCCGGTGCGTGGCCGGGATCTGGGCGGCGATCAGCCGGGCCGCCTCCCCGGGCAGGGCGCGGGCGAGGTCGACCCGTTCGTCGCCGATGACGTGGGTGCCGAGGGCGGCCAGGACGGTGCGGGTGACCTGCTCCGCCTTCGTCCGGGTGGGGTACAGGCCCGTTTCGCGGACCGCTTCGATCAGCTGGGGCCAGCCGTTGTCGTCGGCGGCGTGGGGGGCGCGGCTCGTCGTCACACGGGGCACCGTCGTCGTGCTCATGTGTGGGGTTTTCCTCCGGGTGCGTGCGGGGGTACGGGCGTGGGTGGGGTGTCGCGCCGCCGGGGATCGTGCCGGCGGCGCGATGGACCTGTGGGCGGTGCGGTGAGGTCAGCCGCTGAGCTGCCTGCGCGCGTCTCCGCCCGTGATCTGGATGCGGCGCGGCTTGGCCTGCTCGGCCACCGGGATGCGCAGGGTCAGGACGCCGGCCTCGTAGGAGGCGTCGATGCGCTCCGTGTCGAGCGTCTCGCCGAGGAAGAGCTGGCGCGTGAAGGTGCCGGTGGGGCGCTCGGCGACGAGCGCTTCCGCGCCCTCGGGGGCGGGGGACCTGCGCTCGGCTCGTACGTTGAGGACGTTGCGCTCGACGTCCAGTTCGATCGTCTCGGGGTCGATGCCGGGGAGGTCGAAGTGGACGAAGAAGTCGTCCCCGGAGCGGTAGGCGTCCATCGCCATGGCCGACGGGCGGGTGGCGGCGGGGCCGAAGACCTGCTGGGTGAGTCGGTCGAGTTCACGGAAGGGGTCCGTGCGCATGAGCATCACTGGTCACTCCTCTCTTCAGGTGCAGTCGGTGCGATGCCCTACGGCCTGCGTCTTCTTATATAGCTCGGAGGAGGAAACTTGACAAGCCCTGGCTCAGGTTCGCGTGGACGACAACCGTGGCCCCTGGCGTGTGTGCCCCTCAGCGTGGGAGTTAGCCTCAAGATCTCGAGCAGCAGCAGGAGGCAGATATGGCGAAGGTTCCCAGCGCGGTGGTCGCCGCGAGCGGGCTCGTGGGCGGGTACGGCGTGGCCCGCTGGACCAGGCAGCGGCCGCTCGGCGGGATCGTGCTCGCCGTGGCCGGGGTGGCGGCCGCGCGGCAGTGGCGGCAGCAGGCCGGTGGGGTGGCCGCGGGGGCGTTGTCGGCCGCGTATGTCGCCGCCTTCGCCGGGTCTCATCCGCTGGCGAAGAAGGTGGGCGCCTGGCCTGCCGTGTTCGGAGTGGCGGGGGCCGTGGGGCTGGCGTCGTGGGCCGTCGCGGACCGGCGCGGCTGACCGGCTGATCTCGGTGAGCCGGCCGTAGCCGACCGGCTCATCACGGCGGACACAGCAGAGAACCCGGCCCTGAATCCCAGGGCCGGGTTCTCATTGGAGCGCCGGGCAGGCCTTGCACCTGCATTTCCCCACAGGAAGTGGGGCGTCTTTCCTTGGACCACCAACGCACTGTCCGCCGACCGGAGTTCCGGCGACTGGACGCAGATCAACTATAGCGCAGTTTCTGTTATCGCCTGCGCCGCCCGGCCGTCTCCTCACCGTCCCCCGCAGGTACGCGACTTACGACGCTGAGGTACGACGACGTGACACGACAGATCAGCCGCCGGAGCATGTTGAAGGCAGCCGGCATCGGTATCGGTGCGACCGCGCTCGCCACCCCGGCCGGCGCCGCCGACGCCCCTCTCGTGCACCCCGGGATGCTGCACACCCGTGCCGATCTGGGCCGTATGGCGGCCAAGGTGAGGGCGGGCGCCAGACCGTACACCGCCGGGTTCGCCAAGCTCACCGCCAACCGGCATGCGCAGAGCGGATGGCGGGCGAATCCGCAGGCCGTCGTGTACCGGGGGTCGGGTACACCCGAGAACTACCGGATCCTCTACAACGACATCCACGCCGCGTACCAGAACGCCCTGCGCTATCACGTCGGCGGCGAGGAGGCGCACGCCGACACCGCCGTGGCGATCCTCAACGCCTGGTCGGGGAAGCTGACCGGGCTGGAGGGCAGTGCCGATCGGTTCCTGGCGGCGGGGTTGTACGGCTATCAGTTCGCCAACGCCGCGGAACTGGTGCGTGGACATGGGGACTTCGACCTCGGGCGGGCGCAGGAACTGATGCGGAGTGTGTTCCATCCGCTGAGCGACGACTTCCTGACCCGCCACAACGGTGCCGTCATCACGAACTACTGGCCCAACTGGGATCTGACGGCCATCGCCTGCGTCCTCGCGACCGGGATCTTCTGCGACGACCGGGGCATCGTCGACCGGGCCGTGGAGTACTTCAAGCACGGGGACGGCATGGGGTCGGTCAAGCACGCGATTCCGGTCGTCCACGAGGACGGGCTCGGCGAGTGGGTCGAGGCCGGGCGGGATCAGGGGCATGCGCTGCTCGGGGTCGGGCTGATGGGCACGGTGTGCGAGATGGCGTGGAACCAGGGGATCGACCTGTACGGCTACGACGACAGCAGGTTCCTCAAGGGGGCGCAGTACGTGGCCAAGTGGAGCCTGGGCGGGGATGTGCCGTATACGGCCAACACGCGGCGGAAGGGGGCGATCGGGGGATGGTCGGGGAGTGAGACCGCGTCCGGTGTCGCGGGTGTGGACCCTGGGATGACCCGGCCCATCTGGGCGATGATCGCCAATCACTACACCAAGCGGCGGGGGTTGCCGGCGTCGTACCTCACGCGGGCGGCTGCCAAGGCCGCGCCCGAGGGTGGTGGCGGGGATTACGGGCCCAACAGCGGGGGGTTCGACCAGCTGGGGTTCGGGACGCTCGCGTTCACCCGGGACCGGGTGGAGAGGGCGGTCGATGGAGCCACAGCGAGTCCGAGTCCGGGTCCGTCCGGTGGGTCGCCGGGTGCCGGGGGTGTGCGGCCGCAGGCTTCGGCGTCTCCGGTTCGTGGGGGCGACCTCGCGGCGACGGGTTCCGGGGATGCGGCGGGCTGGGCCGCGGCTGCGGGGATCGGCGCGGTGGCCGGCGGGTTGCTGTTGCTGCGGAGGCGTGACCGGGTGTTGCGGCGGGGGGCGGGCGAGTAGCGGCTGACCCGCGACCTCTCTCACCCGTCGGCGGACGGCAACAGCAGCGTGCGAGCGCGGAAACGCCCCACGCTCGCACGTCTCTCAGCTGGATGGGTTTGGCTGCACCCCGGCCCCCGGCCCCCGGCCCTCGGCCCCCAGGCCCCAGCCCTCAGCCCCTGGCCCCTCCGCTGTCCCCCCTGCCCCCGCTGCCCGCCGCCGTCAACGGCTTGGCGATGTCCTCCAGGGAGCGGCGTTCCGCCTTCACCGCGAGGAGAGCCGCTGCCAGGCCGGCCAGGCACATCAGGGTCGCGCCGATCTGGAAGGCGAGGACCGTGTCGCCGACGACGCCGGATTCCGTGAGCTTGGCGAAGATGAGCGGGCCGCTGATGCCGCCGGCTGCCGTGCCGATGGCGTAGAAGAACGCGATCGACATGGCGCGGGTCTCCATGGGGAAGACCTCGGAGACCGTCAGGTAGGCGCTGGACGCGCCGGCCGAGGCGAAGAACAGGACCGCGCACCAGCACGCCGTCATCGTGTCCGCGCTCAGGGAGCCCTGGTCGAAGAGCCAGGCCGTGCCGAAGAGGAGCAGGCCCGAGAGCAGGTAGGTGCCGGAGATCATGATGCGGCGGCCGACCGTGTCGAAGAGCTTGCCGAGGAGCAGCGGGCCGAAGAAGTTGCCGAGTGCGATGACCGCGAAGTAGTAGCCGGTGTTGCCGCTCGGGACGTCGAAGAACGTCGTCAGGATCGCGCCGAAGCCGAAGGTGATCGCGTTGTAGAGGAACGCCTGGCCGATGAAGAGGGAGAAGCCGAGGACGGCACGCCTGCGGTAGTCGGAGAAGACCGTGCGGCCGATCTCCAGGAAGGAGACGCTGCGGCGCTGGTGGATGGTGATCTCGCCCTCCGGGCGCGGCAGCGGCTCGCCCCGCTCCTCCTCGATCTTGCGTTCGATGGAGGAGACGATGCGTTCCGCTTCGTCGTCGCGGCCGTGGATCAGCAGCCAGCGTGGGCTTTCCGGGACGTGCCGGCGGACGAGGAGGATCACCAGGGCGAGGACCGCGCCGAGCGCGAAGGTGAGGCGCCAGCCGACGTTCGCCGCGAAGATGTCCGTGTCCAGGGCGACGATGGACAGCAGTGAGCCGAAGACGGCGCCCAGCCAGAAGCTGCCGTTGATCATCAGGTCGGTGCGGCCGCGGTACTCCTTGGGGATCAGTTCGTCGATCGCGGAGTTGATCGCCGCGTACTCGCCGCCGATGCCGAAGCCGGTGAGGAAGCGGAAGAGGAAGAACCACCAGGTGTCGAAGGCGATCGAGGTGAGGGCGGTGGCCGCCAGGTACACCGCCAGCGTGATCATGAAGAGTTTTTTGCGCCCCCACTTGTCGGTCAGGCGGCCCCAGAAGAGGGCGCCCAGGCAGGCGCCCGCCACATACAGGGCGGCCGCCATGCCGGTGACCTCGCCGGAGGTGATGGGCAGGCCGCTGCCGGGCTCCGACAGGCGGCTGGCGATGTTGCCCACGACGGTGACTTCGAGACCGTCGAGGATCCACACGGTGCCGAGGCCGATGACGATCGTCCAGTGCCAGCGTGACCACGGGAGGCGGTCGAGGCGGGCGGGGATGTCGGTGGTGATGGTTCGGCCGGTCCCGGCCTGTGCGGTGGTCATGGGCTCCCTCCCCATCGAGAAGAACCCGGTTCGAGTGCCCTGAGCGGTTTCTCTTACGCCCTGAGCGGTTTCTCTTGCCCTGAGCTACTTCCCTCACGCTCCGAGCTGCCCCTCTCACGCCCCGAGCGCGTGCGACACCGTGTAGATCAGCAGGCCGGCCAGCGAGCCGACCACCGTGCCGTTGATGCGGATGAACTGCAGGTCCCGGCCGATGTTGGCCTCGATCTTCTTCGTGGTGTGCTCGGCGTCCCAGCTCGCCACCGTGTCGGTGATCAGGGAGGTGATCTCCTTGCGGTAGGTGGTGACGACGTAGACGGCCGCGTCCTCCACCCACTGGTCGACCTTGTCCTGCACCTTGCGCTCGGCCGCCATCCGCGAGCCGAGTGACAGCAGGGACGCCCGTACCCGCAGCCGCAGCTCGCTGCGCTCGTCCTCCGCCGCCGCGACGATCATGGATCGTACGGCCGTCCAGGCGCTGGCGATGAGGTCCTGGACCTCGCCGCGGCCCAGCACCTCGCCCTTGAGCCGCTCGATGCGGGCGCGGGTGTCGGTGTCGGACTGGAGGTCGTTGGCGAAGTCGGTGAGGAAGCGGTCCAGGGCGCCGCGCGCCGGGTGGCCGGGCATGTCGCGCATCTCGGTGGCGAAGCGCAGCAGCTCCCGGTAGACCCGCTCGCCGACCTTCCGGTCGACGAACTTCGGCGTCCAGCCCGGGGCGCCGCCCTCCACGGCGTCCATCACCTCGTCGCGGTGCAGCACCAGCCAGTCGTGCGCACGGGTGACGACGAGGTCGACGACCCGTTTGTGGCCGCCGTCGGCGACGACCTTCTCCAGCATCTTGCCGATGCCGGGCCCGATCTCCTGGGCGTTCGCGCGGCGGGTGATGGCCTCGCCGACCACGGCCTGGACGTCGGAGTCGCGCAGGACCGTCAGGGCGCCGCGCAGGGCGGTGGACAGCTCGGCGGTGACCCGATCGGCGTGTTCGGGGACCGCGAGCCAGGCACCGAGGCGGCTGCCGATGCCGACGGCGCGCAGCCGCTGCCGTACGACGTCCTCGGAGAGGAAGTTCTCGCCGACGAACTCGCCCAGGGAGACGCCGAGCTGGTCCTTCTTGGTGGGGATGATCGCGGTGTGCGGGATGGGGATGCCGAGGGGGTGCCGGAAGAGGGCGGTGACGGCGAACCAGTCGGCGAGCGCGCCGACCATGCCCGCCTCCGCGGCGGCGGCGACATAGCCCGCCCAGGGGCCGGCGCCGGAGTTCTGCGCCCACTTGGCGAGGACGTAGACCAGGGCCACGAACACCAGGAGCCCAGTGGCGGTGAGCTTCATCTGCCGCACACCGCGCTGTTTCTCCTCGTCCGCCGGGCTGAAGGCCGTCATCGCACGGTTCACGACGGCACCGGGCCGGGCATGCTGCCCTCCGGCACCGGCGTCCTTTTCTGCTGCTTTAGTCCGTTCCATCCGCTCCACCCGCTTGGTGATCCCGCACACATTGTCCCTTCCTGACCGACTCCTGGAACGGAACAGGAGTTCCCGGCGTCTGTCGGGAGGGGGTTTTGCCACGGGGTCCTGTGAGCTTCCCCCGGTCCATGACGCATCATGGGCACATCAGATCGGAGCCTTGGGCTCCCATCGCCCGAGGAGAACAACACAGCATGACCCGAGGACGTGGCTACGCCCTCCTTGCCCTGGTCGTCGCAGCGATCGTGGCCCTTTCCACCGCCATATACGTCGGTGTGGCGCCCGACGACAGCCCGCGCAGCCGGAACGCCCTCGGCGACGGCCGCGCCCCCCACAACTCCGCCGCCCCCGCCTCCACGGGCACCTGGGTCGGCACCTGGTCCACGTCTCCCTCTGCCGCCGAACCCGGCACCGAGACGACCGGCATGGCGGACCGTTCGGTTCGCAACGTCGTCCACACCAGCGTCGGCGGTACGAGTGCCCGCGTGACGCTGTCCAATCTCTACGGCCAGTCGCCGCTGAGCATCACGGGGGCGACGATCGCCGTCTCCGCGGGCAGCGGTACGGCGGCGGCACTCGCGGACACCATGCGGCAGCTGACCTTCAGCGGCGGACCCACGGTCGTCATCCCGCCCGGCCGGCAGGTGATGAGCGACGCGGTGGGGGTCGTCGTCCCGCACGACTCCGACGTCCTGATCACCACCTACACCCCGACCAGCTCCGGCCCGGTGACCTACCACCGGCACGCCCGGCAGATCTCCTACATCGCCCAGGGCGACCAGACGCAGGACGCGACGGGCACGCCGTACACCGAGCAGACCGGTTCCTGGCGGTACCTGACCGCGCTGGACGTGCTGAGCAACGAGTCCGACGGCACGATCGTCGCCCTCGGCGACTCGCTGACGGACGGCATCACCTCCACTCCGGGCACCAACAGCCGGTGGACCGACGTGCTCTCCGACCGGCTGCGCGCGGAGATCGCGGCCGGGCGGGACCTGCCCCGCTACAGCGTCGTCAACCAGGGCATCAGCGGCAACCAGGTCCTCGCCGACGGGCTGGGCCGCCCCGCGGACAACACCAGCGGACTGAACCGCTTCCAGCGGGACGTGATGGAGCGGACGAACGTCAAGGTCGTCGTCATCGACCTCGGCGTCAACGACATCCTGCGCAACCCGCGCCTCGCCGACCCGAACGCGATCCTGAACGGACTGCGCACGATGGTGGGGCAGGCCCATGCGCGCGGGGTGAAGGTCGTGGGCGCGACCCTGATGCCGTTCTACGGACACCGCGGGTACACGGAGGCCCGCGAGGCGGTACGCCGGACGATCAACGCGGAGATCCGCGCCGGTCGGGTCTTCGACGCCGTGGCCGACTTCGACCAGGCGCTGCGCGACCCGTACGACCCGCGGCGGCTGCGGGCCGACTACGACTCGGGGGACCATCTGCACCCCAGCGACAGGGGCTACGCGCGGATGGCGGAGTCCTTCGACCTGGACACGCTGAAGGGGTCGGCGCCGGCGGAGCTGTAGCCCGTCCGGCCTCGTCCCGTGCCCGCCGCCCGTCCACAGGCGGCGGGCACACGGCCGCCGGGGCCCAGTGCAGGCGGGCACACGGCCGCCGGGGCCAGCACACGGGCACACGGCTGCGGGGCTCCGTACACGGGCACACGGGCACACGGCCGCCGGGCTCAGTACGCGCGGGCACACAGCCGCCGGAGCCCAGGACACGGGCACGCGGCTGCGGGTGCCCAGCGCACGGGCACACGGCCGCCGGAGCCCAGTACGCGCGGGCACCCGGCCGCCAGGGCTCAGTGCTCAGTGCTCAGTGCTCCCAGTGCGAATCCCGCCGGGGCGGCTCGTCCAGTTCCCGCCGTCCCGCTTTCCGCTCCAGCTTCTCCTGGCGCCGTTCCTCGCGGATCCGCAGCTTCTCCGCCCGGGTCAGCTTCCGCTGGACCCCGACGCCGCCCCAGAACGCGAAGCCCGTGACGACGACCCGCGGGGCGCCCGGCTCCCCCGGCACGCCCTCCTCGCGGTGGTCGAAGCCGCCCATGACGCCGATGCCGCGGACGACGACCTCGACACCGGGCGGGACGATGACATCCACCCCACCCATGATCGCGATCGCGCTGACCTCGACCTCGCGGTCCGCGAAGTTCGCCTCGCGCAGGTCGATCTCCCCGCCGCCCCAGAAGGCGAAGCAGGTGAAGCGCCGGGGCATCGTCCAGCGCCCCTTGCGCTGGAAGCCGGACATCACGGCGACGGCCCACGTGGAAGAACCCTCGCCGCCCACGATCCGCCCGGACCAGTCCGAGCCGGTGGCGGGATCCTTCGTCAGGGACACCGCCGGCACCGTGACGCCCTCGGCCGGCAGGTCACGCGTGATGGGCGCCAGTTCCCCGTACGTCCGCGCCTTGTACGTCGCGTCCAGCCGCTCCTCGAATTCCTCCATGTCGAGGCGTCCCTCCGCGACGGCGTCCCGCAGGATGCCGGCGACCCGTTCACGGTCGGCGTCGGAGGCGCGGAGGTCCGGGACTGCGTCGTCGGTCATACACAGCAGATTACGAGTTCGCCCCGCCGGGGGCTACGAGATCGTCCGCTCGGCCTGTTCGACGTACATGCGGGCGATCACCGCCTCGATGTCCGGCTCCCGTACCGAGAGGTCCACCAGCGGGTACTCGGCCGCGATCCGCGCCACCAGCGGCGCCGCCGACTCCCCCGCCGGGAACGCCAGCCACTGCCGCGGACCGTCCACACGGACCACCCGCGCGGGCGCCGGTGCCTCGATCGGCGGCAGCTCCCGCTCCAGGTCCACCACCAGGGTCCGTTCGCTCTCCCCCGCCTCGTGCAGCCCGGCGAGCGGGCCGTCGTACATCAGACGCCCGTGGTCGATGACCATCACCCGCCTGCACAACTGCTCGATGTCCTGCAGGTCGTGCGTGGTCAGCAGCACCGTGGTGCCGCGCTCGGTGTTCAACTCCCGCAGGAACTCCCGCACCTTGGACTTGGAGACGACGTCCAGCCCGATGGTCGGCTCGTCGAGGTACAGCACCTCCGGGTCGTGCAGCAGCGCCGCCGCGATGTCACCGCGCATCCGCTGGCCGAGGGAGAGCTGCCGCACCGGCACGTCCAGCAGGTCGCCGAGGCCGAGGAGTTCGACCAGACGGCCGAGGTTCTCCCGGTAACGGGCGTCCGGGATCCGGTACATACGGTGCATCAGCCGGTAGGAGTCGACCAGCGGCAGGTCCCACCACAGCGTCGTACGCTGCCCGAACACCACGCCGATGCGGTGTGCGAGCCGCGTCCGCTCCCGGGAGGGATCGATGCCGGCCACCCGCAGCCGGCCCGCGCTCGGCGTGAGGATGCCGGTCAGCATCTTGATCGTGGTCGACTTGCCGGCGCCGTTCGGGCCGATGTAGCCGACCATCTCACCGCGCTCCACACGGAAGGAGATCGAGTCGACGGCCCGCACCTGCCGCCGCTCCCGCTTCATGAAGCCGGTCTTCTTACGCACCTCGAAGACCTTCTCCACACCCTCCAGTTCGATGAAACCGCCGCTTGAACCGGTCAACTCAACTCCCTGTACTCCGGTACGAACGAAGCCCCGTCCGCCACGCCAGCCCGGCCAGCACGCAGCAGACCACCGCCACCAGCGGCGAGGCGAACGCCGCCCAGCCGGGCAGTCCGATCGGATACGGCCGCCCCAGCACATGGGCGGCGGGCACCCAGTTGACGAAGGCCAGCGGCACCATGAAGGTCGCGCCCCGCACCAGGTCCTTGCCGAACACCGTCGGCGGATACTGCAACAGCGTCGTCCCGCCGTAGGTGAAGGCGTTCTGCACCTCGGCGGCGTCCTGCGCGTAGATCTGGAAGGCCGCCCCCGCCACGAACACCGCCGAGAAGATCGCCGCACCGCTGACCACCATCACCGGCACCAGCAGCACCTTCGCCGCGCTCCAGTCGACGTCCACCGACACCAGCGCCCAGCCCAGCACCACCGCGCCCTGCGTGATCCGGCCCAGCCGGCGCAGCGCGAACCGGTCGGCCCCGACCTGGGCGAGCACCGGCGCCGGACGCACCAGCAGCGTGTCGAACGAACCGTCGCGCATCCGGGCGCCCAGGACGTCCATCGAGCCGAACGCCAGATCGGCGATCCCGAACGACGTCACGGACAGCCCGTACAGGAAGGCCACCTCGGGCAGCGACCAGCCGCCCAGCGAGTCGACCTGCGAGAACATCAGCAGGATCCCGACGAAGTCCAGGCCGGTCACCGTCAGGTTCCCGAGCACCGTGACGACGAACGAGGCGCGGTAGGTCATGCTGGACCGCACCCACATCCCGGCGATCAGCCGGTAGGCCCGCAACCCCTCGGCCACAGCACCGCGCTCACCCACCCTGCACCACCACCCGCCGCGTCGCGGCCGACTGCATCAGCCTGCCCGCCGCCAGCAGCGCCACCGCCCACGCCGCCTGAAAGGCGAACGCCCCGAGCGGGTCCGTCTCCCCCATCAGCACGTCCGCCGGCATCTGGATCTGCGCCGCCCACGGCAACACCCGCACCACCTCGCCGAGCGTGCCCGGGAAGGCGTTCAGCGGCAGCACCATGCCCGAGAAGAAGATGCCCGTGACCATCAGGGCCTGGTTGACGCCCATGCCGTCCATCAGCCAGAACACGCTCAGCGCCGCCAGATAGCGGATCGCGAAGCTCACGACCGCCGCCAGCAGCAGCGTGACCGTGAAAGCCGCCCACGGGGCGACGTCCGTCGGCAGCGCCATCGGGAAGAACACCGCGCCGAACACGAACGGGATCACCCCCCGACCCAGCATCTGGAACAACGCCCGCCCCACGTCGCCCGCCAGCCACCACAGCTGCAGATCGGCCGGCCGGTACAGGTCCACGGCGATCTCACCGGTGCGGATACGCTCCATCAGATCCTTCTCGGCACCGCCGCCCTGGATCGCCAGCGTCGCGTAGAGGCACTGCCCCAGCCACACGTACGTCACGGCCTGCGCCTGGTCGTACCCCCCGAGATGCGGCTTCTGGTCCCACAGC
This sequence comes from Streptomyces hawaiiensis, assembly GCF_004803895.1. Lineage (NCBI taxonomy): Bacteria > Bacillati > Actinomycetota > Actinomycetes > Kitasatosporales > Streptomycetaceae > Streptomyces > Streptomyces hawaiiensis. The sequence continues at coordinate 3,395,397 of NZ_CP021978.1, forward strand.
GCCAGATACGTGTAGACGAGGATGACGCCGAAGACGGTGTTGGTGAACACCCCGGCCACCGTGGCCGCCCGATACGTCGCGTACCGCCGGAAACCACCCGCCGCGACGGCCGCGTACAACCGCCACGAGCCCACATCCACCGCCCTCCTCGCCCCACGGCACCGAAGCGCAGGAGCCTAGTGGGACGAAGATCGGGCGTGCCACGCAATTTCGGGGAGCGACGGGGCGCCACGGGGCGAGCGCACAGCGGCCCAGACGGTACGATCCGTTGCGTCCGCGCGGGCCGAGGCGCCCGTGGCCAGGGCGAGCAGCGTGGCGGCGGTGCCGGCCGGGCGGAGCGTACGAGCCGTCGCGATCCACGGCCGTGTCCCCCTTCGGGCGAATGTCGCGCAGGCGAGATCACGATTCGGGCAGGCGTGCGGAACAGCACGACCCGCCTCGTGCCCGCCCGCGCACGGCCCGCCTCACCACACCGCTCACAGCCCGGCCCCCGATCAGGGAACTGATCAACGGATGGGACAGTCTTCATCACAGGGGCGCAAGAGCGAGCAGAGACGTACGGGAACGACGTACGACGCGAAACAGGAGTCCGTGCACGACATGAGTGACGAGCCTCAGCCGCAGCAGCCGAATCCGGGCTGGGCACCGAACCAGCCGCAGGCGGACGCCGCCGGCGACCCGGGCACGCCCGAGGCCAGGACGGCCGGGAAACCGAAGCGGACCGGCTGGCGCCGGATGATCCCGACCTGGCGCATGACGCTCGGCGGCTTCGTCATCGTCGTCCTGCTGCTGGTCGGCGGCTTCTTCCTGGGCTACTCGCTGGTGCAGATCCCGCCTGCCAACGCGCTCGCCACCAAGCAGGCCAACGTCTACCTGTACGCGGACGGCTCCGCGATCGCCCGCGACGGCGAGGTCAACCGCGAGAACGTCACCCTCCCGCAGATCTCCAAGGACGCCCAGCACGCGATCCTGGCCGCCGAGGACCGCGACTTCTACACCGAGTCCGCCATCGACCCCAAGGCCATGGTCCGCGCCGCCTGGAACACCGCCCTCGGCAAGGGCAAGCAGTCCGGCTCCACCATCACCCAGCAGTACGTGAAGAACTACTACCTGCGCCAGGAACAGACCGTCACGCGCAAGGCCAAGGAGTTCTTCATCTCGATCAAGCTGGACCGCGAGGTCAGCAAGGACCACATCCTCGAGGGCTACCTCAACACCAGCTACTTCGGCCGCAACGCCTACGGCATCCAGGCCGCCGCCCAGGCCTACTACGGCAAGGACGCCAAGGACCTCGACCCGGCCCGCGCCGCATACCTCGCCGCGCTCGTCAACGCCCCCAGCCAGTACGACGTCGTCGCCCACCCCGAGAACCGCAAGGCCGCCGAGTCCCGCTGGAACTACGTCCTGGACGGCATGGTCAAGAAGGGCTGGCTCAGCGAGTCGAAGCGCGCCGGCATGAAGTTCCCCATGCCGAAGGAGTCCACCCTCTCCACCGGCATGTCCGGACAGCGCGGCTACATCGTCCGGATCGTCAAGGACTACCTCACCCAGAACAAGATCATCGACGAGAGCCAGCTCGACGCCGGCGGCTACCGCATCACGACCACCCTGCAGAAGGGCAAGCAGGACGCGTTCGTGAAGGCCGTCAACGACAAGCTGATGTCCAAGCTCGACAAGAAGAACAACAAGGTCGACACCTACGTCCGCGCCGGCGGCGCCTCCGTCGACCCCAAGACCGGCAAGGTCGTGGCGATGTACAACGGCATCGACTACGTCAAGCAGTACACCCCCAACGCCACCCGCAGGGACTTCCAGGTCGGCTCCACCTTCAAGCCGTTCGTGTTCACCTCGGCCGTCGAGAACCACTCCGAGACCCAGGACGGCCGGGTCATCACCCCGAACACCATCTACGACGGCACCAACAAGCGCCCCGTCCGCGGCTGGACCGGCCAGCCCTACGCCCCCGAGAACGAGGACCAGCGCTCCTACGGCGACATCACCGTCACCGAGGCCACCGACAGCTCCGTGAACTCGGTGTACGCGCAGATGGCCGCCGACGTCGGCCCCGCGAAGGTCAAGCAGACCGCGATCGACCTGGGCGTCCCCGAGACCACTCCCGACCTCGCCGACGGCCCCGCCATCGCGCTCGGCACCGCCACCGCCAGCGTCCTCGACATGGCCGAGGCCTACGCCACCCTCGCCAACCACGGCCGGCACGGCACGTACACGATGGTCGAGAAGGTCACCAAGGAGGGCACGCCCGTCGAGCTGCCCGAGCGCCGCACCCGGCAGGCCGTGAGCCGCGAGGCCGCCGACACCACCACCTCGATGCTGCAGAGCGTCGTCCAGAACGGCACGGCCTCCGCCGCGCAGGCCGCGGGCCGCCCCGTCGCCGGCAAGACCGGCACCGCCGAGGAGGACACGGCGGCCTGGTTCGCGGGCTACACCCCCGACCTCGCCACCGTCGTCTCCGTCATGGGCCAGGATCCGGTCACCGCCGCCCACAAGTCGCTGTACGGCGCCATGGGCCTGGACCGTGTCAACGGCGGCGGCGCACCCGCCGAGATCTGGACGCAGTTCACCCAGGACGCCCTCAAGGGCAAGCCCGCCAAGGAGTTCGACCTCAGGCTCCAGCCCGGCGCCGACGTCTCGCAGGCCCCCAGCAGCGACGCCCCGGCCGACCCGACCACCGGCGCCACCACCGACGGCGGCACGACCACCGGCGGCGAGGACACCGGCACCCAGACGCCCGGCCAGAGCCCCAGCGCCCCCGAGGGGCAGACCGAGGGCCAGACCGACGGCGGCACCACCGACGGCGGCACCGGCGGCCAGTCCCCCACCGGCGGCGGCACCGCGGACGGCGGCACGACCGACGGCGGCACCTCCACCGACGGCGGCACCACCGACGGCGGCACGACGGAGGGCGGCGGCGGCGACGCGAGCGACGGCGGCGCGACGGGCGGCCCGACCGGCCCCGACTGGGGCGTGGTCCCGCAGGGCGCCCGCCGCGAGTAGATCAATGACCGCTGGTCGCCTTCAGCCCCACCACGGCGACCAGCAACAGGCACACGAAGAAGATGCGGGCGGCGGTCGCAGGCTCACCCAGCACCACCATGCCGAACACCGCCGCCCCGGCCGCGCCGATCCCCACCCACACGCCGTAGGCGGTACCGATGGGCAGGGTCTTGGCGGCCTGCGACAGCAGCAGCATGCTGGCGACGATCCCGGCGCCCGTGAGCACGCTGGGCAGCGGACGCGTGAAGCCGTCGGTGTACTTCATCCCGACGGACCACCCCACCTCGAGCAGACCGGCGACGACGAGCAGAACCCAGGCCATGACGGGCACCTCCGGGAAAGGACTGACGGTGTCGGTGCGTCGTCTTTGCCTTGATCCCGGTACGGCGCGTCTCGTCGGGGGTCCCTCCAACGTAGCAAAGCCGCACGACATGCCGAAGGGGCCGGTGACCAGGGTCACCGGCCCCTCTCCGCACTGCTGCCGCCGGTCCTACAGGTACAGGCCCGTCGAGTCCTCGGCGCCCTCGAACCGGTCCGCGGCCACGGCGTGCAGATCACGCTCGCGCATGAGCACGTACGCGATCCCCCGCACCTCGACCTCGGCGCGGTCCTCCGGGTCGAACAGCACCCGGTCGCCCGCCTCCACGGTCCGCACGTTCTGCCCCACCGCGACGACCTCGGCCCATGCCAGCCGCCGGCCGACCGCCGCCGTGGCGGGGATCAGGATGCCGCCGCCGGAACGCCGCTCGCCCTCGCTGGTGTCCTGCCGCACGAGTACGCGGTCGTGCAGCATCCGGATGGGCAGCTTGTCCGGATGGGTACTGTGCTCGTTCCTCTTGGCGCTCACGCCCAGAAACCTACCTGTCTTCCCCGGATACGTACGCAGTCGGGTCAGCCCTTGCGGCGCCGCGTGCTGACCGCGAGCAGCCCGACCACGCCCACCACGACGAGCGCGACGGGCACGACCCGCTCCAGCCGGGGCGCCCCGTCCTCGTCCACGAACCGGGCCCGCACGTCCGTGACGGCCCGGTTGACGCCCACGTAGGCCCGCCCGAGGGTGTGATCGATGTTGGAAGCGACCTTGGCCTTGGCATCCCCGACGATCGTCTTGGGGTGCACCCGCACCCCGATCTCGTCGAGGGTCTCGGCCAGGGTCGTGCGGCGGCGCCTGATGTCCGCCTCGATCTGCGCCGGGGTCCTGGTGTCCGCCGTGTCCGCCACCGTGTCGCCTCCGAAGTCGGTGTGAAGCCTGTGCGGGACAGTCTGTCAGCTCCACGGCTCATCACACTGTCAGCACCCCCGGTTACGCTGGCCCGATGAGCGAGCGACTCCAGCCGGGGGACGTGGCCCCCGCCTTCACCCTGCCCGACGCCGACGGCACCGAGGTGTCCCTGTCGGACCACAAGGGCCGCAAGGTCATCGTGTACTTCTACCCGGCCGCCCTCACGCCCGGCTGCACGAAACAGGCCTGCGACTTCACGGACAACCTGGAGCTGCTGGCGGGCGCGGGCTACGACGTCATCGGCATCTCCCCCGACAAGCCGGAGAAGCTGGCCAAGTTCCGCGACAAGGAGTCCCTCAAGGTCACCCTGCTGGCCGACCCGGACAAGCAGGTCCTGGAGTCCTACGCCGCCTTCGGCGAGAAGAAGAACTACGGCAAGACCTACATGGGCGTCATCCGCTCCACCATCGTCGTGGACGAGGAGGGCAAGGTCGAGCACGCGCTGTACAACGTCCGGGCGACGGGGCACGTGGCGAAGATCATCAAGGATCTGGGGATCTGAAGCCTCACTGATTCTTCCTGCGAGCGGCTCGTACCGGAGAGGCCCGGTACGAGCCGTTCCGCATTCCGGGCGTGACTGTCCGATAAACGGTTCGTTACTCCGTGCGAGATCACGAACGGGTGGTCGGGGACGGAGGAGCGTTTCATGGGGGCCAGTGCGTACACCAGGGAGCGGCTGGAGGAGGCGGCTCGGGGGGCGCGGTCGTTGTCGGAGGCTTTGGGGAGATTGGGGGTGGATCCCCGGAGTTCAACACGGCGGTATGTGTTCGGCCGGATGAAAAAGCTCGGGGTGGACGTATCGCACTTCGAGCGGGAGGGCGTGAAGTGGACGAGAGACGTCCTTGAACGGGCGGTCGGGGCTTCGACGAACATGTGCGAGGTGTTGCGGTTTCTCGGGCTTGAGGTGGTGGGCGGGCATCACACGCACATCAGCCGTCGAATCAAGGCGTACGGGATCGATACGTCGCACTTCCAGGTACCGACGAGGCGCGGGAAGCCGTGGCGTCCGCGAACCCCGGAAGCCCTCCTCGTCGAGCAGCCGGTCGACCGCGCCCGGCGCATTCCGAGCGACCGCCTCAAGTGGGCGATGACGTCCCTGGGAGTGGCGGAGCGGTGCGCCCTCTGCGGCACGAAGGCGGTGTGGCGAGGCCGTCCGCTCCCCCTGGAAGTCGACCACATCGACGGCAGCTGGAGGAACAACCGGCTCCAGAACCTACGACTCCTGTGCCCCAACTGCCATTCGACGACGGACAGTTACCGAGGGCGCGGCAAGAGGCGTGTCTCATGAGCAGTCGGCGGGCCCGGCCCACTCCTGAGCAACTACGTGCCGCAGTCGTCGAGTCCTTCTCCTTCGCCGAGGTGCTGCGCCGCCTGGGGCGCGCGGACAGCGGCACTCAGCGTGCGCATCTGCGCCGGTGGATCGCCGAGGACCAGCTCGCCACGGAGCACTTTCTGGGCCAGGCTCACCAGCGCGGGAAGTGTCGCCCAGCCCTCAGACGCCCTGAGGATGTCCTGGTCAAGCATGGCGGCGAGCGTCGGACCCGCACGGTTGTGCTGCGTCGGGCGCTCCGCGAGATGGGCGTGCCCGAAGAGTGCGCCGACTGCGGGATCGGCCCCGAGTGGTTCGGCAAACCCATGACGCTGGAAGTCGATCACATCAACGGGGACTGGAGTGATGACCGGCTGGAGAACCTGCGGTTGTTGTGTCCCAACTGCCATGCGGTAACGAGCACCTGGTGCAGAGGCGGCAGTAGACATTCCTCGCAGCCGCGCAGCACCTGACCGGTACGATGGCCTGGATGCGGCCGTGGCGGAATTGGCCTACGCGCAACACTTAGGATGTTGTGGGAGAAATCCCTTGAGGGTTCGAGTCCCTCCGGCCGCACGCCTTTGAATCGACGGCCCACCCGGTGTACCGGGTGGGCCTCGTCGTCAGCCCAAAAGCTCCCCCACCACCGGCACCAACGCCCGGAACGCCTTCCCCCGGTGGCTGATCGCGTTCTTCTCCTGGGGGGTCAGTTCCGCGCAGGTTCGGGACTCGCCCTCCGGCTGGAGGATCGGGTCGTAGCCGAAGCCGCCCGAGCCCGTCGGTGCGTGGCGCAGTACTCCCCGTAGCTGTCCCTCGACCACCCGCTCCGTGCCGTCCGGCAGGGCCAGGGCCGCCGCGCAGGCGAAGTGGGCGCCTCGGTGTTCGTCGGCGATGTCGGAGAGCTGGGCGAGGAGGAGGTTCAGGTTGGCCTTGTCGTCGCCGTGGTGGCCGGACCAGCGGGCGGAGAAGATGCCGGGGGCGCCGTTGAGGACGTCGACGCAGAGGCCGGAGTCGTCGGCGACCGCGGGCAGGCCTGTTGCCCGGGCCAGGGCGTGGGCCTTGAGGAGTGCGTTCTCGGTGAACGTCACGCCTGTTTCCTTGACGTCGGGGATGTCCGGGTAGGCGTCGGCGCCGACGAGTTCGTGGGGCAGTCCGGCTTCGGCGAGGATCGCGCGAAGTTCGGTGATCTTCCCGGCGTTGCGGGTGGCGAGGATCAGGCGACTCATGGCCACAACAGTATTGCCCCGGCGCCCCGTCAGGGGCGCGGGGAACTGCGCGAGCGACCACGACGGGCCCGCAGACGGCCACCGAAAGAAACCCGGCACACGAGAAGCCGCAGTCGGCCCGGCCAGCGCAGCGCTACGGCGTGCAGACCTTCGTCAACTCGCCCGCCGCGTCCGTGACCGGGCTGATGTCGGGCGTCTCGTCGCCGTTCTTGATCGATGTGCGGACGTTGTCCACGGCCTTGTTGAGGTCGTCGACGGCCTTGCTGACATCCGCGTTGTCGGTCTTGTCGCCGATGTCGCCGAGGTTCTTGTCGATGGAGTCGAGGGACTCGTCGAGCTGCGTCGGGTCGTTGGCCGCGCTGTCGACCGCCTGCTGGAGTTCCGTGACGCTGTCGGCGATGGCGTCGGCGGTCTGGACGCAGTCCAGCGCCTTGTCGACGGCGGCGCAGCCGGTGGTGAGTCCGGCGGTCAGCGCGACGGCCGCCAGGGTGGCGGCGACGGCTGCGGTGCGGCGTCGGCGGCGGCTCGCGGCCATGGAGCGGTCCCTCTCGTTCGACGGGCCGGTCGGGCCCGTGTGGCTGGCCGGGCGCACAGGGATGAGCCGTGCGCCCGTACTCCTTCAGACGCGCGTGTGCTCGGCGCGGTTGCCTGTGCCGAGCACCCGCCTTGGTGTGCCCTTTACTTTCCGAGGACGGTGTCGAGGGCGGTGCGCTGGTGGGCGGCGAGTTCGTCGCAGCCGGCGACGGCGAGGTCGAGGAGGGCGTTCAGTTCGTCGCGGGCGAAGGGTTCGGCTTCGGCGGTGCCCTGGACCTCGACGAAGCGGCCGTCGCCGGTGCAGACGACGTTCATGTCGGTGTCGGCCTTGACGTCTTCTTCGTAGCAGAGGTCGAGGAGGGGGAGGCCTGCGACGATGCCGACGGAGACGGCGGAGACGGTGCCGGTGAGGGGCTTGCGGCCGGCCTTGATGATTTTCTTGCCCTGGGCCCAGGCGACGGCGTCGGCCAGTGCGACGTAGGCGCCGGTGATCGCGGCCGTGCGGGTGCCGCCGTCGGCCTGGAGGACGTCGCAGTCGAGGACGATGGTGTTCTCGCCGAGGGCCTTGTAGTCGATGACGGCGCGCAGCGAGCGGCCGATGAGGCGGCTGATCTCGTGGGTGCGGCCGCCGATGCGGCCCTTGACGGACTCGCGGTCGCCGCGGGTGTTGGTGGAGCGGGGCAGCATGGAGTATTCGGCGGTGACCCAGCCTTCGCCGCTGCCCTTGCGCCAGCGCGGGACGCCTTCGGTGACGGAGGCGGTGCAGAAGACCTTGGTGTCGCCGAAGGAGATGAGGACGGAGCCTTCGGCGTGCTTGCTCCAGCCGCGCTCGATGGTGATGGGGCGGAGCTGTTGGGGGGTGCGGCCGTCGATTCGAGACATGCGGCTGAGCCTATCCGTACGTGCGGAAGGGCCCCTCCCGTGGTGGGAGGGGCCCGGTGGTGTGCTGGGGTGTCGGGGGGTGTCAGGGGGTGAAGCCCGGGACGATCCCCGCTCTTCACATCAGGTCTTCGATCTCCGCTGCGATGGGGTCGGCGTCGGTGCCGATGACGACCTGGATCGCGGTGCCCATTTTGACGACGCCGTGGGCGCCGGCGGCTTTCAGGGCGGTTTCGTCGACCTTGGCGGGGTCCACGACCTCGGTGCGGAGGCGGGTGATGCAGCCTTCGACTTCTTCGATGTTGTCGATGCCGCCGAGCCCGGCAACGATCTTCTCAGCCTTGGTGGCCATGTTCGTTCTCCCTGATCCGAACCGCTTTGTCGCAGTAACCCACAGTTGGCCCAACTTTGCGAGCGGTCATGTCGTGTGTGCCGAAGGATGGCGTCACGTCTGCGTGACCGTCCGGACGACTGGTCTACACCACGAGCCCGTCTCTCGACAAAGGGGACCGGAAATGAGTGCCGACAGCCCGGCCGGATCCGCTGCCGCCGTGAGCCCCGCGCGTGTTCGCTGGAACCGATTGTTCCAGGGGTTGCAGAAGATGGGCCGCAGTCTGCAGTTGCCGATCGCGGTGCTGCCGGCGGCTGGGATCCTCAACCGGCTGGGGCAGCCGGATGTGTTCGGGGAGGACGGGCTGGGCTGGACGAACGTCTCGAAGGTGATGGTGGGGGCGGGCGGTGCGCTGCTGGACAGTTCGCTGGGGTTGCCGCTGTTGTTCTGTGTGGGCGTTGCGATCGGGATGGCGAAGAAGTCGGACGGTTCGACTGCGTTGGCGGCGGTGGCCGGGTTCCTCGTGTACTGGACGGTGCTGCGGCAGTTTCCGGAGGGTTGTCCGGAGGGGTCGGTGGCGGTGCCGAACGTCGGGTGCCAGGTGACCGACGGGGACCGGACGGTGACGGCGTTCGCGTTCCAGAATCCGGGAGTGTTCGGCGGGATCGTGATGGGGCTGCTGGCGGCGTTCTTCTGGGCGCGGTTCCATCGCACGCGGCTGGTGGACTGGCTGGGGTTCTTCAACGGCCGGCGGCTGGTGCCGATCATCATGGCGTTCGTGGCGATCGCGTTCGCGGCGCTGTGTCTGTGGGTGTGGCCGCCGATCGGTGACGCGCTGGAGAGCTTCAGCGACTGGATGGACGGTCTGGACGCGTGGGGTGCCGGTGTGTTCGGGGTGGCGAACCGGGCGTTGCTGGTGGTGGGGCTGCATCAGTTCCTGAACGTGCCCATCTGGTTCCAGTTCGGCTCGTTCACGAGGCCGGACGGGACGGTGGTGCACGGTGACATCAACATGTTCCTGGCGGGCGACCCGGAGGCGGGGCAGTTCCTCTCGGGGTTCTTCCCGATCATGATGTTCGCGCTTCCGGCGGCGGCGTTGGCGATCACGCACTGTGCGCGGCCGGAGCGGCGCAAGGAGGTCGGTGGCCTGATGCTGTCGGTGGCGCTGACGTCGTTCGTCACGGGTATCACGGAGCCGATCGAGTACTCGTTCCTGTTCGTCGCGCCGGCGCTGTATGTGGTGCACGCGCTGCTGACGGGGGTGTCGATGGCGGTGACGTGGGGGCTGGGGGTGCATGACGGGTTCAGCTTCTCGGCGGGGCTGATCGACTACGTCATCAACTGGAATCTGGCCACCAGGCCGTGGCTGATCATCCCGATCGGGCTGGGCTTCGCGCTCCTCTACTACGTGATCTTCCGGTTCGCGATCACGAGGTTCGACTTGAGGACTCCGGGGCGTGAGCCCGCGGAGGACGTCGAGGACAGCGCCAAGGCTTGATCGTCGCGGCGGGCGGAATTGGCGGGTTCCACTCGTTCGGCCTACCGTGCTACAACTGGTCTACACCACTCAGTGGTGGAGGTAGCGCGGCGCTGACCGCGTTCCCCTTTCTTTGAGACGCCGCCGTCCCCCGTCGAACTCTTCCTGGGCGGCGCTGTGCCCCCTGGAGGAAGTTCATGTCCACAGACACAGCCGCGCCCGCGAGCCCGAGCAAGGGGTCGGCCGTGATGGCCGTCATGCAGCGCATCGGCCGCAGCCTGATGCTGCCCGTCGCCGTGCTGCCCGCCGCCGCCCTGCTGGTCCGTCTCGGCAACGACGACATGCTGGGCCGCCCGGAGTTCCCCGCCTTCCTGACGAAGATCGCCGGCTTCATGGCCGCGGGCGGCAACGCGATCCTCGACAACATGGCGCTGCTGTTCGCCGTGGGCATCGCGATCGGGTTCGCCAAGAAGTCGGACGGCTCCACGGCGCTCGCCGCCGTCACCGGCTATCTCGTCTTCCAGCGGGTGCTCGCCACCTTCACCGACCCGAACCAGCCGAAGGTGCCGACCGCCGTCGACGGCAAGGTCGTCATGATGGAGAAGGCGGTCAACGCCGGTGTCCTCGGCGGCGTGGTCATGGGCATCGTCGTCGCCCTGCTCTACCAGCGCTTCCACCGCACGAAGCTGCCCGACTGGGCCGGCTTCTTCGGCGGCCGCCGCCTGGTCCCGATCCTGTCGGCCTTCGCGGGTCTGATCATCGGCATCGTCTTCGGTTACATCTGGCCGGTCCTCGGCGCGGGCCTGCACAACTTCGGTGAGTGGCTGGTCGGTTCCGGTGCGGTCGGCGCGGGCATCTTCGGTGTCGCCAACCGCGCGCTGATCCCGGTGGGCATGCACCACCTGCTGAACTCCTTCCCGTGGCTCCAGGCCGGCGAGTACGAGGGCAAGAACGGCGACATCGCCCGCTTCCTCGCCGGCGACCCGACCGCCGGGCAGTTCATGACCGGCTTCTTCCCGATCATGATGTTCGCCCTGCCGGCCGCCTGCCTCGCGATCGTGCACTGCGCCCGGCCCGAGCGCCGCAAGGTCGTCGGCGGCATGATGCTCTCTCTCGCGCTGACCTCGTTCGTCACGGGAGTCACCGAGCCGATCGAGTTCACCTTCATGTTCATCGCGCCAATCCTGTACGCGATCCACGCCGTGCTCACCGGTGTCTCGATGGCACTGACCTGGGCCCTCGGAATGAAGGACGGCTTCGGCTTCTCGGCCGGAGCGATCGACTTCGCTCTGAACCTGGGCATCGCGACCAACCCGTGGGGCCTGGCCCTGGTCGGCCTGTGCTTCGCGGCGGTCTACTACGTGGTCTTCCGCTTCGCGATCACCAAGTTCAACCTGCCGACGCCGGGCCGCGAGTCCGACGAGGAACTCGCCGAGCTGCAGAAGGCCGAGGCCAAGTAACCCGCGCCACGCGGAAGGCCCCGGAACCCGAGCGGGTTCCGGGGCCTTCCGTGTGCCGGGCCTTCAGATCTCGTACATCTGCCGGGGGGCGGCGAGGTCCACCGGACCGTCGTACACCTCGCGGGCGTCGGCGACGTTGACCTGGGGGTCCGTCCACGGCGGGATGTGGGTGAGGACCAGGCGGCGGGCACCGGCCCGGGCCGCCGTCTCACCCGCCTCGCGGCCGTTGAGGTGCAGGTCGGGGATGTTCTCCTTGCCGTGCGTGAACGCGGCCTCGCACAGGAACAGGTCGGCGTCCCGGGCGAGTTCGTCCAGGGCGGGGCTCACGCCGGTGTCGCCGGAGTACGTCAGGACCTTGCCGCCGTGCTCGATCCGGATGCCGTACGCCTCCACGGGGTGGGCCACCCGCTCGGTGTGCACCGTGAACGGGCCGAGCTCGAAGGTGGACGGCTTGACCGTGTGGAAGTCGAAGACCTCGCTCATGGAGGAGGCGGAGGGGGTGTCCGCGTAGGCGGTGGTCAGCCGGTGTTCCGTGCCTTCGGGGCCGAAGACGGGCAGTGGGTCGCAGCGGCCGCCGTCGTGGCGGTAGTAGCGCGCGACGAAGTACGCGCACATGTCGATGCAGTGGTCGGCGTGCAGGTGGCTGAGGAAGATCGCGTCGAGGTCGTAGAGACCGCAGTGGCGCTGAAGCTCGCCCAGGGCACCGTTGCCCAGGTCGAGAAGCAGCCGGAAGCCGTCGGCCTCGACGAGGTAGCTCGAGCAGGCCGATTCCGCGGACGGGAACGACCCCGAGCAGCCGACGACGGTGAGCTTCATGAAGCAGAAACCTCCGCTGGCGGGAAATGTCTGAGAGGGGCGTCGGGGGTCGTGCGGTCCGTCGAGCGTAAGGCGCAAAACCTCCGGTAGCTCCTCCCCCAAGGCCTGTTGTGGGGGAACTCACCTGTGCTGTCACCGGTTCGGCTGGCAGGGCCGGGGGGTGATCCTCGTGAGGGGGGCGCGTGGCGGGGGCGGCGCCGGTAACGTCTCAGTATGGACACGTCCTGGTGGCTGGCGCTCGCCGCGGTGGTGCTGCTCGCGCTCGTCGCCACGCTCGTCGACGGCTGGGGCCGCGGGCGGCGGCCGTCGGCCCGGCGGGTCCGGACGGCGGCACCGGCCGCCGCGCCGGAGGGCCGGCCGCAGCCGGCGGAGATCTGGTGGGCGGACGTGCCCTACGAGGACGAAACCCGCACGAAGGACCGGCCCTGTCTGGTGCTGGCGGTGCGTGGGGAGCGGGCGACGGTCGCGAAGATCACCACCCGGTTGCGGGACGAGCGCACCGGGGTGATCCCGCTGCCCCCGGGCTCGGTGGGTGACGCCCAGGGCCGTGCGAGTTTCCTGGAGACGGACGAGTTGCGGGAGGTCCCGGTGTGGGGCTTCCGGCGGCGGGTCGGAGTGGTGGATCCGGCGCTGTGGGACCGGGTGCGGTATCTGGCGGGCTGAGCACCGCAAAAGGGCTGGAGTCATGGACTCCAGCCCCTTTGTGTCGGTGTTTCGCCGTCGGCTACGCCCAGAGCTGGCCCTGGAGCGTGTCGATGGCCTCTTCCGTCGTGGCCGCCGTGTAGACGCCCGTCGAGAGGTACTTCCAGCCTCCGTCGGCGACGACGAACGCGATGTCGGCCGGGTCCCCGGCCTTGACTGCCTTCTTGCCGACGCCGATCGCGGCGTGCAGCGCGGCGCCCGTGGAGACGCCGGCGAAGATGCCCTCCTGCTGGAGCAGCTCGCGGGTGCGGGTGACCGCGTCCGCCGAGCCGACCGAGAAGCGGCTGGTGAGGACGGACGCGTCGTACAGCTCGGGGACGAAGCCCTCATCGAGGTTGCGCAGGCCGTAGACGAGGTCGTCGTAGCGCGGTTCGGCGGCGACGATCTGGATGTCCGGCTTGTGCTCGCGCAGGAAGCGGCCCACGCCCATGAGGGTGCCGGTGGTGCCGAGGCCGGCCACGAAGTGCGTGATCGACGGCAGGTCCGCGAGGATCTCGGGGCCGGTCGTGGCGTAGTGGGCGCCCGCGTTGTCCGGGTTGCCGTACTGGTAGAGCATCACCCAGTCCGGGTGCTCGGCCGAGAGTTCCTTGGCGACGCGCACGGCGGTGTTGGAGCCGCCCGCCGCCGGGGAGGAGACGATCTCCGCGCCCCACATGCCCAGCAGGTCCCGGCGTTCCTGCGAGGTGTTCTCCGGCATGACGCACACGATGCGGTAGCCCTTGAGCTTCGCCGCCATCGCCAGGGAGATGCCGGTGTTGCCCGACGTCGGCTCGAGGATGGTGCAGCCCGGGGTCAGGCGGCCGTCCTTCTCCGCCTGCTCGATCATGTGCAGGGCCGGACGGTCCTTGACCGACCCCGTCGGGTTGCGGTCCTCCAGCTTCGCCCAGATGCGGACGTCGGCGGACGGCGACAGCCGCGGCAGGCGCACCAGGGGGGTGTTGCCGACCGCGGCCAGGGGGGAGTCGTAGCGCATCGGTGATCAGACCATGCCGCCGGCCACGGCCGGCAGGATCGTGACGTTGTCGCCGTCCGACAGCTTGGTGTTGATGCCGTCGAGGAAGCGGACGTCCTCGTCGTTCAGGTACACGTTGACGAAGCGGCGCAGCTGGTCGCCGTCCACGATGCGGGCCTTGATGCCGGTGTGCCGGGTCTCGAGGTCGGTGAACAGTTCGGCGAGGGTGTCTCCCTTGCCCTCCACCGCCTTCTGACCGTCGGTGTAGGTGCGGAGGATGGTCGGGATGCGGACCTCGATGGCCATGGCTTCAGGGCTCCTGTCGGGAGTAGTCGGTCGGGGCGCGCGGCAGCGCCGGAACAGCGGGGTGGTGCGTGTGTGCGGCGCCGCGGCTCACGGCCGTACGGCGGCAGGGACCGGCGTCAACAGATGGCGCTGGCGAGCCTGCACAGGTCGACGTGCAGCCGCGCCACGAGCAGCTCGCCCGGCGTCTTGTCGCTCACGTCGTGGAAAACCATGGGCTCATCGTATCGATTCCCGGTCCGGCTCCTGGAATGTGATCCCACATCGCGGACGATTTCAGGCCGGGGAGTGAGACCGCGCTGTTCAGGGGAGTGAGACCGCGCTGTTCAGGCGTCCTCAGTGCGTCCTCAGTAGGCCTCGACGACCTGGACCTCTTCCTCCGTGACCTCGCCCTCGACGATCCGGAAGGAGCGGAACTGGAACTCGCCTGCCCCGTCGGTGTCGGCGGTGGAGACCAGGACGTAGTGGGCGCCGGGCTCGTTGGCGTAGGAGATGTCGGTGCGCGAGGGGTAGGCCTCGGTCGCGGTGTGGGAGTGGTAGATGACCACCGGCTCCTCGTCGCGGTCGTCCATCTCGCGGTAGAGCTTGAGCAGGTCGCCGGAGTCGAACTCGTAGAACGTGGGCGACATGGCCGCGTTCAGCATGGGGATGAACCGCTCGGGGCGGTTCGAGCCCGCCGGTCCGGCGACGACGCCGCACGCCTCGTCGGGATGGTCCTTGCGCGCATGGGCGACGATCTGGTCGACGAGGGCCTGGGTGATGGTCAGCATGCTCGCCAGGATAAGCAGAAGGGCCGTTCCGTACCGAGGACTGGTACGGAACGGCCCACATGCCGGACGCCCTGAGCGGCAGCGGCGGGGAGTGCCACGAGTACTCCCCGCCGCTGGGCGTCCGGGGCGGGGAGTCAGCCGACCTTCTCGAACTCCGCGTCGCCGCGGCGCTCGGTGAGCTGCGGGTTGCGGCGCTTGAGGACCGCCCAGCCGACGCCCAGGGCGACGGCCCAGCCGGCCGCGACGTACAGGCAGACCCGCGCGTCCTTGTCGTACGCGATCATGCAGGTCACGCCGATGAGGAAGACGAGCGCGACCCAGCTGAAGAGCGCCCCGCCGGGAGCGGGGAAGGACGAGGCGCGCAGCCGGCCCGCGTCGACCGCTGCGCGGTAGCGGATGTGGCTGACGAGGATCATCATCCAGGTCCAGATGCCGGCCGCGGTGGCGACGGAGGTGACGTAGAGGAACGCCTTCTCCGGGACGACGTAGTTCAGGACGACGCCGATGCCCATGAGCGCCACGGAGACCGTGATGCCGACGGCGGGCGTCTTGCGGGTGTTGAGCTTGCCGAACGCCTGCGGCGCCTCGCTGTTGGCGGCCAGGTCGCGCAGCATCCGGCCGGTCGAGTACATGCCCGAGTTGCAGGACGACAGGGCCGCGGTGAGCACCACGAAGTTGACGATGCCCGCGGCGAGCGGGATGCCGATCTCGCCGAACGCGTGGACGAAGGGGCTCTCGCCGGCGGAGAAGTCGGTCCACTTGACGACGGAGAGGATCACCAGCAGGGCGCCGACGTAGAAGACGATGATGCGCCAGGGCAGGGTGTTGATGGCCTTGGGCAGGGTCTTCTCGGGGTTCTCGGACTCGCCCGCGGTGACGCCGACGAGCTCGACGGCGAGGTAGGCGAACATGACGCCCTGGAGCGTCATCAGGCTGGAGCCGATGCCGTTCGGGAAGAAGCCGTCGTGCGACCAGAGGTTGGAGACGGTGGCGGTGTCACCGGCGTCGGAGAAGCCGAGGGTGAGCACGCCGAGACCGATGACGATCATGCCGATGATGGCCGTGACCTTGATCATCGAGAACCAGAACTCGACCTCGCCGAAGATCTTGACGGAGATCAGGTTGACGCCGAAGAGCACCACGAGGAACACCAGGGCGCTGACCCACTGCGGGATCTCCGGGAACCAGAAGTGGATGTAGATCGCGGCGGCGGTGAGCTCGGCCATGCCGGTGACCACCCACATGAGCCAGTACGTCCAGCCCGTGACGAAGCCGAAGAACGGGCCGAGGAATTCGCGGGCGTACTCGGCGAAGGAGCCGGAGACGGGCCGGTAGAGGAGCAGTTCGCCCAGGGCCCGCATGATGAAGAAGATGACGACGCCCGCGAGGGCGTACATGAGGATGATGCTGGGGCCGGCCTTGGCGATGTTCGCTCCGGCACCCATGAACAGGCCGACGCCGATGGCGCCGCCGATGGCGATCATCTGGACCTGGCGGCTGCCGAGGCCGCGCTCGTACCCCTCTTCGGGCACGTTTTCCGTGTCGACCTGCGCAGAGGTCATGTGTGGTGCGCCTTTCTCCATGCCGACCCGGACCTCTCGTCGGCCTCGGATCGGGTTTCGATCCCCCCGGAATGATGGAGCTGAGCGGGCCCGGAAGCCCGCTCGTGCCTGGCCGGCGGTTGCCGGCTCGGTGGCGCACCCGGCCGAACATTCGGGTGGTGTTCTGCCGGGCGGTCGTGAAGATCTATCACGGCCGCAACACTGATCACCGGCATGGAATGTGGCACACCGCACAGGGAAAAGCGCACAAAACGCTTTCGAAGAGGCCATAGAAGGCGGGTGCGGTGACGGGATCGTTATCCGGATTTGAGTGTCCGCTGAGCGAACACCCTTCGGTCACCCGGCGGTCACACAACCTGCACTGATCAGGCCATAAGGGTTCCGACCAGCGTCTCCTGGAGTCCACCCAGCCACAGATAGGCCATCACCATCGGCTTGCGCGGGTCCTCGTCCGGGAGCCGGTAGAGCAGGTCGGTGTCCTCGTCGTCGGTGATCTCCAGCCGCGAGCCGATCGCGAGCCGCAGATCGTTCAGGGCGCCCAGCCACTGCTGGGACTCCGCAGGCGACAGCTTCAGCACGGCGCCGCCCTCGCCGGCCGAGGCCGCAGAGAGCGCGTCGAGGGAGCGGATCACCGCGAGGGCGCTGTCGCGCTTGCCGGCCCGCAGGTCGTTCTCGGTGTAACGCCGGAACTCCGCCGAATACGCCCGCTGCTCCTCGGCGTCCCGCGCCGAGGCGGGCTGCTCGGGGTCGCTGTAGGCGTCCGGGAAGAGCCGCCTGAGCACCGGGTCGGCGGGCGGCTCGCTCGGGCCGTCGGCGAACAGCTCGGCGAGCGGGTCACCGGAGGTGTCCTCGGCGGGACCGGGGCCGATGAGCTCCAGGAGCTGGACGGCCAGCGACCGGATGATCGAGATCTCGACGTCGTCGAGGGCGACGGCCGCGCCGCCGCCGGGGAGCGGTTCGAAGGTTCCGGGCATGAACGCCTTTTCGCTGCTGGGCGGGGAACTGGCTACTTGCGGTCCTGCTGGAGGGTGGCCCACAGGCCGTAGCCGTGCATGGCCTGCACGTCGCGTTCCATCTCCTCGCGGCTGCCGCTGGAGACGACCGCCCGGCCCTTGTGGTGGACGTCGAGCATGAGCTTGGTGGCCTTGTCCTTGGAGTAGCCGAAGTACGACTGGAAGACGTACGTCACATAGCTCATGAGGTTGACCGGGTCGTTGTGGACGATGGTGACCCACGGGACGTCCGGCTCGGGTACGGCGAAGACCTCCTCCGCCGACTCGGTGCGTTCGATCTCCAGGGGCGCGGGTGACGTCACACTGCCCATGCTGCCACCCGAGGGGGGTAGTCGCACAAACGGGCCTGGCCGTAAGGCGATCGCGTCCTGCGGGAATCCCCCGGGACTGCAATCGTCAGACTGACGAAATGGGGGTACGATCCCGCTCATGAACACAGCGGACCTTGGGCTGCCGGTGGACGTTCCCTCGACGGCGCTCTTCACGGACCAGTACGAGCTGACGATGCTGCGGGCCGCCCTCGCGTCGGGCACGGCCGAGCGGCGGAGCGTGTTCGAGGTCTTCACCCGGCGGCTGCCGAACGGGCGCCGCTACGGCGTCGTGGGCGGCACCGGACGGGTGCTGGACGCGGTGGAGAACTTCCGCTTCGACACGGCCGTGCTGAACTTCCTGCGCGAGCGGGAGATCGTCGGCGAGGAGACCCTCGACTGGCTCGCCGGCTACCGGTTCAGCGGGGACATCTGGGGCTACCCCGAGGGCGAGGTGTACTTCCCGGGCTCGCCGATCATGCGGGTCGAGGGCACCTTCGCCGAGTGCGTGCTGCTGGAGACCGTGATCCTGTCGATCCTCAACCACGACTCGGCGATCGCCGCGGCCGCCTCGCGCATGTCGGCGGCCGCGGGTGACCGGCCGCTGATCGAGATGGGCGCCCGGCGCACGCACGAGCTGGCGGCGGTGGCGGCCTCCCGGGCCGCGTACGTCGGCGGCTTCGCGACCACCTCCGACCTGGCGGCCGGCTTCCGCTACGACATCCCGACCGTCGGCACCTCCGCGCACGCCTTCACCCTGCTGCACGACAGCGAGCGGGACGCCTTCCAGGCCCAGGTGAACACGCTGGGCCGGGGCACCACGCTGCTGGTGGACACCTACGACGTCGCCGAGGCGGTCCGTACGGCCGTGGAGGTCGCCGGGACCGAGCTGGGCGCGGTGCGGATCGACTCCGGCGACCTGCTGTTGGTCGCGCACCGGGTGCGGCAGCAGCTGGACGAGCTGGGCGCGAGGGACACGAAGATCGTCGTGACGTCGGACCTGGACGAGTACGCCATCGCCTCGCTGGCGGCGGCGCCGGTGGACGCCTACGGCGTGGGGACGCAGCTGGTGACCGGCTCCGGCCACCCCACGTCCTCGATGGTCTACAAGCTGGTCGCGCGGGCGGAGTCCGCCGATCCGAAGGCGCCGCTGGTGCCGGTGGCGAAGAAGTCCAGCGGCGGCAAGACGTCGGTCGGCGGACGCAAGTGGGCCGCGCGGCGGCTGGACGCGTACGGGGTCGCCGAGGCCGAGGTGATCGGCACCGGTGCGGTGCCGGCCGGGCTCGCGGACCGGCAGCTGCTGGTGGAGCTGGTCAAGGGGGGCGAGGTGGTGGCGCGCGAGCCGCTGGACGCGGCGCGGGAGCGGCACACGAGGGCGCGCGCGGGTCTTCCGATGTCGGCCACGCAGCTCTCGCGCGGGGAGCCCGTCCTTCCCACGGAGTACCTGCACGGGACCTCGGGTAGCTAATTGCGGTGTGCCGTGATGCGCCGACCCGTGCCCCCTCCCGGCCGCTCCCCTTTGTCCATAGGCTCGGTGGTTCACCGGCCGGGCCTGCCGACCTCATAGCCGAAGGACACCGCCCATGCGCCGCGCCTTGATCGTCGTAGACGTGCAGAACGACTTCTGCGAGGGGGGCAGCCTCGCCGTGGCCGGCGGCGCCGACGTGGCCGCCGCCGTCACGGAGCTGATCGGGCAGGCGGCCGGGTCCGGCTACCAGCACGTCGTGGCCTCGCGCGACCACCACATCGCCCCCGGCGGCCACTTCTCCACCAACCCCGACTACGTCCGCTCCTGGCCCGCGCACTGCGTCGCCGGTACGGAGGGCGTCGGCTTCCACCCGAACTTCGCCCCCGCCGTCGCCTCCGGCGCGGTCGACGCCGTGTTCGACAAGGGGGCGTACTCGGCGGCGTACAGCGGCTTCGAGGGAACCGACGAGAACGGCACGCCCCTGGCCGACTGGCTGCGCTCCCGCGAGGTCACGGAGGTCGACGTGGTGGGCATCGCCACGGACCACTGCGTACGCGCCACGGCCCTGGACGCCGCACGGGAGGGTTTCCGTACGCAGGTCCTCCTCGACCTGACGGCGGGCGTCTCCCAGGAGACCACCGAGCGGGCGATCGAGGAGTTGCGGGAGGCGGGCGTGGAGCTGTCGGGCAAGCCGGTCCTCCCGTAGCGCTCGGGCCCCCGGCCGGTCAGGTCGTGGCCGTCGGGCGCCTGAGGAGGGCTCTGATCGGACGCCACAGTTCCTGGACCAGGTCCGGGCTGGACGCGACACCGTTGTCGGGGGCCGTGCGCCATATGAGGCCGTCGGGATGGTGCAGGACCGCGGTGATCTCGTCGGGGGTCGGCGGGGCGGCGTTGCCGCGCAGGTAGACCGAGCGCAGACCGAGATTGCGGAGCCTGGTCAGGGCCCGGGCGCGGTTCACGGAGTGGACGAGGACGCGGACGGCGCCGGGGCCGTCGGCGGCGGGGCTGGGCAGGTTCAGTGCCACCACCACCATGCCGTTCGGCAGCTTGCAAAAGCCTCCTGCGGCCATGCGCTCATCCCCCCGTGTCGGTCGGTGTCAATAAGAGAGCCACAGGACGCACCTAAACACGGATCGGCGGTGACCCGCCAGTGGGTCACCGCCGATCATGCTCTGACCTGCAAGGATGCGGATTACCTACCCGCGGCGCCGACCTCCAGCTCGATCGTCGAGCCGTTCTTGGCTTCCTTGAGGATCTTGATCTTCGTGTTGGTGTCAGTGATCTTGACACCCGCGGTCGGGTTCGACTCGTCGTAGTAGTCGCTCTTCCGGTCGTTGAAGACCGAGACGCCCTTCGAGCCCGGGATGTACTTCGCCACGTCCGCCTTGTGCAGCGTCATACCGTCGGTGCGGTAGAGGCTGAACGGCGAGTCGTAGGCCTGGATGCGGTTGCGCATCAGCGTGCCGTCGGCCCACTTCAGCGCGTCCGGGTGCGAGTCGATCGGCAGGACCAGGCCGGTGCCCTGGTGCTGGCTGGTGTTGTTGTCCGCCTGGGAGGTGTCCCACTTCCAGATCAGCAGGCCGTTCTGGTACGCGTAGTGCTCCACCCAGTCCGGGCGCGCGGTGAAGCCGAAGTTGTACGGGCCGACCTTCAGCGTCTTGTCGTACGACACGTACTGCCGGTTCTCGGCGAGGTAGTACTGCGCGTAGTCCTTGGTGAAGGACGCGCCGATGCGGGAGAAGCCGGTGGCCTTCCACGCCGCGTCCGCGCTCTCGGCGTTGTCGGAGAAGACGGGCGCACCGTCGGCCGTCACCGTGATCGCGTCGGCCGCGAAGCCCTTCTGGGCCACGCCGCCGTCGGTCTGGTAGCGGAAGCGGAGGTCGATCTTCTTGCCGGCGTAGGCGTCGAGCGGGAAGGCGAGCTTCTTGTAGCCGTCGACCGTGCCGGTCAGAACCGGCTTGTCGCTGCCGTCGCGCGGGATCGGCTGGCCGCCCACCGTGCCGTCGAGGGCGGTCCAGTTGGCGCCGCCGTCGGTCGAGACCTCGGTGTAGAGGTAGTCGTAGTTGGCCTCGATGTCGTACCAGCCGTCGAGGGTCAGCTGCGCCTTCGACGTGCCGGTCAGGTCGACCGGACGCGACAGGGTGTTCTTGAGGTTGTCACCGCTGCCGCTCCACCACTGGGTCTTGCCCTCGGCGGGGGTGACGATCTCGGTGGTGACCGCCTTCTTGGGCAGCTCGACCACGAGCGCCTGCTTGTGCTTGGTGTTGTACTCCGCCACACCCAGCTTGTGCCAGGAGTTGACACCGGCCTTGGCCCGGTCGTAGTTCAGCCAGCCCAGCTGGAGCTTGTCCCAGGCGGTCATGTCGCCGGGCAGGTCGCCGATCTCGTTCTTGCCGGTGCCGAGCCAGGAACCGGACGACATCAGCGTCCAGAAGCCGGTGGAGTTCTCGCCGCCCGAGGTGTCGTAGTGGTCCGGCAGACCGAGGTCGTGACCGTACTCGTGGGCGTAGACACCGAGTCCGCCGTTCTCCGGCTGGACGGTGTAGTCGCCGACCCAGATGCCGGTGTCGCCGATCTTCGCACCACCGAGCTTGTTGTTCTCGGGGCCGGTGGCGCCGGCGTCGGTGCCGAAGGCGTACCAGCGGTGGGCCCAGATCGCGTCGGTGCCCTGGGCGCCGCCGCCCGCGGACTCGTCCTCGCCGGCGTGCACGATCTGGAAGTGGTCGATGTAGCCGTCCGGCTCGTTGAAGTCGCCGTCGCCGTCGAAGTCGTAGCGGTCCCACTCGTCGAAGCGCGCGACGTCCGCCTTGATCTGCGCGTCGGTCCTCCCCGCTGCCTTCTGCTGGGAGACCCAGGCGTTCAGACCGTCGCTGACGACGTTCCACACGCTGGAGCAGTTGGTGTCACCGCAGGCGTTGTTGCCGTAACGCGCCTCGTTGTAGGGGACCTTGACCCAGTCGGAGACCTCGCCGTCGACCGAGTAGCGGCCCGAGGACTGCTTCTCGTAGTAGGTCTTGACCGAGTCGACGCCCTTGCCGGAACCGAAGTACAGGTCCTGGAAGTAGTCCCGGTCGTAGTCGGCCCGCCAGGCCGTGGAGTTGTCCTTCTTGCGGTCGGGCTTGGGTATCGTGTTGTGCATCGGGCCCGGGGTGCCGCCGTAGCGGCTGTCGACCTTGTCCCCGAACTCGACCAGGATCGTGAAGATCTTGTCGGTCTTCTCGCGGCCGAGCTCGACGTACTTGTCGTCGCCCTTCTTGCTCTTGAGCTGGACGACCTTCGAACCCTCGCGGTTCTTGACCTTGGTCTTGCCCGATATGACCTGCTTCAGTGCCTCCTCGCGCTGAGCGTCCTGAGTCTTGCTCAGCGGGCCTTCGAGGTCGTGCTCGTCGTGGTGACGATCCGCCGGGTCATGCCGGTCCACGGTGGTGGAACGGGGAGCCGAGGCGTCGTCGGCCACCGCGTACGTCGAGGCGGTGGTGGTGGCCGCCGCGAGCGCCACGCCGATGGCGGCCGCTCTGAACGTCCAGGGTCTACTGGTCACTTGAGATCCTCCCCCGCGTTCGGGCGCGCGGCAGGCAGGGTCCCGGTCGTGGAAGTCCGCGCGCGCGTGATCAACGCGTGTAGTCAAGTGACGACATTTGACTAGAGGTTTAGAAGAAAAGACAGACCTTGACTTGGACAGGTCAAGTGCACTATGCGGAGGCAATGTTCGTTTTACGGACAACCAAACAGTTGCCCCGTGGCCCTCGCCACCGGCAAACCGGGCGCGTCATATGTCCACTCCGTGGACGTCATGACTCCGTGCGCCCCCTGTGCACCGCCCTTGTTGATTAGGTCACGCTTACCGCCGGTTCCGGTCGGGCACGCTGCCGGTGAGAATGTCGGATGGCGGAACGCCCGGAAGCCGGCGCAATGCCAGGTCGACACCCCCGTGGATCCCCACTTTCGAGGACATGATGGCCATGCCCCGTCCGACTGCCGCACAGCTCGCCTACGGTTCGTGCACCGTGATCTTCTCGACCCTCGCCATGCTGCTGCTGTCTCAGACGACTTCGGGCGCGGGGATCGCGATCATCGCCTTCGCGGCGCTCGCCCTCGGACTGCTGGTCGCCATGACGGTGCCGCTGTCCGGGAAGCGCCCGGCCGCGGTGCAACGACCCGCGCCCCTGGAACCGGTACGGGCCTCGGTCCCGGTTCCGGCCCCGGAGCCGGTGCGCGAACGGGCGGCCTCCTGACCGCCCGTTGCCCCTTCCCCTATCGCCCGCTCTTCCTTACCTGCCTCAATTGGTGCTGACCACGACCGTTTTGGCCGCCTTGTCGTGCAGACCCTGCTTGTAGGGCCGGTCGAAGAAGCTCCAGCCGCCCGAGATCGCGGTCCAGACGCAGGCGCAGCAGAAGGCGAACGGGATCCACAGCACCGCTGCCCGCGTCAGCGCGTTCTGCACGGAGGGCGTCGCGCCGTTGTCCAGGTTGGCCACGCGCAGGTGCAGCAGCTTCTTGCCGAGGGTCTGCCCGGTCCTCGCGGTCATGAGGGTGTCGTAGGCGATGTAGAGGACGGCGGCGACCGCCGACTGCCAGAACGACTTGCTCATCTCGATGCGGTCGCTGTCCACGTCGTACTCGTTGACGCCGAAGCCCCAGGTGAGCAGCCAGACCACGGCACCCACCAGGATCATGTCGATGACGCGCGCGAGGGTGCGCTTGCCGCTGTCGGCGAGCGGGGGCATACCGGCGAGGGGGTCGGTGGGGTAGGAACCGCCACCGTAGGGATCACCGCCGTAGGGGCCGCCGCCGGGGGGACCACCGGCACCGGGCGGGCCGCCGCCGGGACCGCCCGGACCACCGGGGCCGCCGCCCCCGTACGGCGGGGGTTCGCTGCCGTAGGGCGAGCCCGTGCCCTCGCCGGGCGGCTCGTTCGGGGGGCGCTTCCTGAACGGGTCGTCTTCCGGGGGCTGCTGACCGGAGCCGGGGGGCGGTTCACTGCTCATGGCCCGAGTCGACCGCGAACCCCCGCACTCCGCATCCGGCAGACGGCCGTCCGAGGGAGCTCAGCCCGCCACGAACGTGTGCGCGGCCTTGTCGTGCCAGCACTGGCGCCACGGCCGGTCGAAGAGGCACCAGGCCACGCCGATGACCCCGACGACGAGGAGCCCGGGCACGCTGTAGACCAGCCAGCGGCGCAGGGCCGCGCCGAACTCGGGGCTGTCATGGCCCTCGATGTCCCGGACGTCCAGGCCCATCAGCTTCTTGCCGAGGGTGCGGCCCCACTTGGCGGTGGGCAGCACCTCGCAGAGGACACCGGCGAGCAGCAGGACGGCCAGGATGATGCCGAGGTAGATCGAGGTGGTGCCGTCGAGCAGCCAGACCGTGACGGTCTCGCCGGAGAGCCTGGCCGCGTCGATCTTCTCGTTGACGTGGTCGATCGCCTTGCCGCCGAGCGGGACGGCGGCCGTGGCGGTGAGGGCGGCGAGGACGACGGTGTCCAGCAGCCGGGCCGCCAACCGCTTGCCGAGTCCGGCCGGGCGCGCCTCCGACTGGCGCCGGGCGGCCGCCTGGAACACGTCCTCGACCGGCGGCTTCCAGGGCGCGGCGGGCTGCTCGTCACCGCCGGCTCCGGCGAGCCGGTGCACCTGCTGCGCCCAGGACGACTGCCCGCCGCCGTGGCCCGCGCTGAGGGGCGCACCGGCGGAGGCGGGGGCGGCGCCGGGCTGGGCGCTGCCGGGCCCGGCGGACTGCGGAGGGAGGGTGGGGGCCGCCTGGGGTCCGGACAGCGCCGTCGGGGCGGCCGCGGAGGCCGGTGCGCCGACGCTCCCGGGGCCCGCCTGCGCGGCGGAGGCCCGGGCGGCGGCCGCCTTGCCGGCGCCGAAGCCGGGCCCGGCGGGGCCGCTGCCGGAACCGGCCGGCCCGGCCTGCGCGCCGAACGCGGGTCCCGACGGGCTCCCGTCGAACGCGGACGCCGCCGCGCCACTGCCCGAGCCGGCGGGTCCGAAGCCGCTGCCGGCCGCCCCGGCCTGCCCTCCGAAGCCGGACGCCGGTGAGCCGCTGCCCGAGCCGCCCGCACCCGCTGGGCCGAAGCCGGAGCCTTGGGAGCCGGGCGCCCCGCCCTGGGCACCGGATCCGGCCCCCGCCGGACCACGGTCCGCACCCCCCGCTCCCCCGGCCGGTTGCGCGCCGCCGCCGGCCGGGCCCGTGCGCGGGGACACCGCGCGGAACATCATCGTGCCGTCCTCGGGGGCATCGGCCGGGGCCCCTCCCCCGGGCTGCCCGGTCGGGCGGCGGAACACGAACGTGCCGCCCCCCGCCGCGGTGTCCGTCTCCTGGCCGGCCGGAGGGATGTCCGCCGTGCCGTCGGTGCGGGCGGGCTCCCCTTCGGGCCGCTGGCCGGCGCGCGGCACCCTGGGGTCGCCGCTTCGCACGCCCTGCTGGGCCGCACCCTGCGCTCCCTGTGGCGCGCCCCACGAGACGCGGCGGTCCTGGTCGCCGCCGAAGCCGGACTGACGGGAGCGGTCGGCGCCCCAGGCGGAGGCCGGTTCGGGACGGCTGCCGTGCTGGGCATCGGCGGCGGACGGCCCCTCGGCCGGGTCCTCGTCGAAGAAGTGCGGGCCGGTCTCCTCGACCGGGGCGGGCTGCGCCGTCCCCGCTCCGGGCGGCGGCGCGAGCGACTCGCCGTCCTTGGGCGCCGGACGGCTGGTGCCCGGCACCCAGGAGGCACCGTTCCAGTACCGGACATATCCAGGAATGGACGGGTCCGGGTAATACCCTTCGCGGGGCCTGTCGTCACCGGGGGCCGGGGTTGGGGCGCTCATGTCCGTCGTCCCGTATCTGCTCGGGGGCCAAATGGGGGCCTCCACATCTATCAGACGTGCGCAAGCCCCACCGCCGCTCCCACCGGACCCACCCCTTTCGAGCACTGATGTGCTACGCACCGCGCCCCTCCGGCGAATGCCCCTGCGAAAAAAACTTCCGGCAAGGCGCGTAATGCCGGGGCCCCTGCCCGCTCTCTCCTCCTGACCGGCCCTCGCGGGCAGCCGTCAGGAGAAGGGAGCACCGCCATGCACACCGTGGTGGAGCGGGAACTGGAGCTGAAACTCGTCCTGTCGCCGGAGCGCAGGATCCCGGTGCCGGCCCGGCTCGGGTACCTCACCGACGACCCCTACGCCGTCCATGTCACCTTCCACATCAACTCCGAGCACCCCGTGTACTGGACGTTCGCCCGGGATCTGCTGGTGGAGGGCGTGTTCCGGCCCTGCGGGCAGGGGGACGTGCGGGTGTGGCCGACGAAGACCGAGGGGCGCGGCGTGGTGCTGATGGCGCTGAGTTCACCCGCCGGGGACGCCCTGCTTCAGGCCCCGGCGGCGGCGGTGTCGGCCTGGCTGGAGCGCACGCTGCGGGTGGTCCCGCCGGGGACGGAGGGCGAGCGGCTCGGGCTGGACGACGAGCTGGCCCAGCTGCTCGCCCAGTGAGAGCCCAGGCCTCAGAAGAGTTTGCCCGGGTTCAGGATGTTCAGCGGGTCGAAGGCCTGCTTGACGGCCCGCTGCATCTCCATGCCCACGGGGCCGATCTCGCGCGCCAGCCACTCCTTCTTCAGGACGCCGACGCCGTGCTCGCCGGTGATGGTGCCGCCGAGTTCCAGGCCGAGGGCCATGATCTCGTCGAAGGACTCGCGGGCGCGCCGGGACTCGTCGGGGTCCGCCGGGTCGAAGCAGACCGTCGGATGGGTGTTGCCGTCACCCGCGTGGGCGACGACGCCGATGGTGAGCCGGTACTTCTCGGCGATCCGGTCGACGCCTTCGAGCATCTCGGCGAGCCGGGAGCGCGGCACGCACACGTCGTCGATCATCGTCACGCCCTTGACCGCCTCCAGCGCGGTGAGCGACAACCGCCGCGCCTGGAGCAGCAGTTCGGATTCGGCCACATCGTCGGCGGGGACGACCTGGGTGGCTCCGGCCGCCTCGCACAGGGCGCCCACGGCGGCGAGGTCGGCGGCCGGGGCGGTGGTGTCGAACGCGGCCAGGAGCAGGGCCTCGGTGCTCTCGGGGAGGCCCATCTGCGCCATGGCGTTGACGGCCTTGACCGTCGTACGGTCCATGAGTTCGAGGAGTGACGGGACGTGGCCGCCCTCCATGATCCGGCACACGGCGTCGCAGGCGGCGGCCGCGGAGGCGAACTCGGCGGCCAGCACCAGCTGCTCGGGCGGCTTGGGGCGCAGTCCGAGGACGGCCCCTACGACGATGCCGAGCGAGCCCTCGGAGCCGACGAACAGGCGGGTCAGGTCGTAGCCGGCGACGCCCTTGGCGGTGCGGCGGCCGGTGGACATGAGGCGGCCGTCGGCGAGGACGACGTCGAGGCCGAGGACGTACTCGGCGGTCACCCCGTACTTCACGCAGCACAGGCCGCCGGAGGCCGTGCCGATGTTGCCGCCGATGGTGCACATCTCCCAGCTGGAGGGGTCCGGCGGGTAGTACAGGCCGTGTTCGCCGACGGCCCGGGACAGGGCGGCGTTGATGACGCCGGGTTCGGCGACGGCGATGCGGTCGACCGGGTTGATCTCCAGGATCCGGTCCATCTTGGTCAGGGAGAGCACGATGCAGCCGTCGGAGGCGTTGGCGGCGCCGGACAGGCCGGTGCGGGCGCCCTGCGGGACGACCGGGACGCGCAGGGCGGTGGCGGTGCGCATCACGTGCTGGACCTGTTCGACCGTACGGGGCAGCACGACGACGGCCGGAGAGCCGGCCGGGCAGAAGCTCGCCATGTCGTTGGCGTAGGCGGCCGTGACGTCGGGATCGGTGAGGACCGCTTCGGCGGGCAGGCCGCCGAGCAGCAGGTCGACGAGGTTGCCGGTTGCTGTGTCGCTGGGCGTTTCGAAACGGCTCATCAGATCTTCTCCGTGGACACCTCGGCCTTCAGGCCGGGAAGGAAACGGACTCCTGCGGAACAGGGCAGGGAATGCCGGTTCGCCCCAGAGCGGAGCGGCGTCTACCCTCAACCATCCTCATTACGTCACCAGTTGTGGTCGTAGTTTGTGAAGCATGGGGGCCATTCGTGCGAAGCGGGCGTTCAAGTACCGCTTCTGTCCGCCCGATGCGCAGGCAGCCGAGCTGTCGCGCACGTTCGGGTGTGTGCGCAAGGTCTACAACCTGGCTCTCGCGGCGCGCACCGAGGCGTGGACGATGCGCCAGGAGCGGATCAACTACGTTCCGCTACGGCGACGGCAAGCTGACGCTGGCCAGGATGGACCAGCCGCTGGACATTATCTGGTCCAGGCCCCTGCCGGAGGGCACGCAGCCGTCGACGGTGACCGTGTCCCAGGACGCGGCCGGCCGCTGGTTCGTCTCTCTCCTGGTCGAGGATTCCTACATTGAGCCCCTTCCCGCCACTGGCACAGCCGTCGGGGGGAGGTCAAGATCACAGGTTCGCACCCAGGGGCCATCGGTGTGAACCCCGTCGGCGGCGCCCTTCGCCTGCTCGGGTGTGGTCGTCGTACTGACGCAGAGTGAGCGCCATGGAGAACGAGCAGGAGGACCCGGAGCGGCGGAAGAGAAGCGCGAGACGCCGCCGGGTGCTGATCGCCTCCGTCGCGGGGTGTGCCGTGCTGGGCGGGGTGCTGGCGCTGCTGCCGTGGGCCCGGCCCGCCGAGCCCGCTCCGCCGTCGCCGGGGGCGCTGGCTCTGGCCGCGGTCGGCAGCGGGGTGCCGGCCGCGCTGCCCGGCCTGGCGGAACTGATCGACGAGCGGGAGAAGGCCGTGCGGACGCGGCCCGGGGACGCGACGTCCTGGGCGGTGCTCGGGGCGGCCTATGTGGAGCAGGGGCGGCGCCTCGCGGACCCGGCGTACTACCCCCGGGCGGAGAAGGCGCTGCGGACGTCGCTGAAGGTACGGCCGCAGCGCAACACCCGGGCCGTGGCAGGGCTTGCCGCGCTGTCGAACGCCCGCCGGGACTTCCGCGCCGCGCGCCGGTGGGGCGAGGCCGCGCTGAAGCTGGAGCCGCGGCGGTGGACGACGTATCCGCTGCTCATCGACGCCTACACCGGGCTCGGCGAGCACAAGGCGGCCAAGCGGACACTGGACCGGCTGACCGAGCTGCGCTCCGGCCCCGCCGTGCTCGCGCGAGCCGCGGCCGTCTACCGGGACCGGGGCTGGCAGGAGGACGCGGCGGCCTCGCTGGCGGACGCGGCGGCGGGCGCGCGGGCCCCCGCCGAGCGGGCGGCCTACCTGGAGCGGGCCGGGCAACTGGCCTGGGAGCGCGGGGACCCCGAGGTCGCGCTGCGGCACTTCCGGGAGGCGGTCCGCCTCGATCCCGGCCAGTGGGCCGCGCGGGCCGGGCAGGGCCGGGCGCTCGCCGCGCTGGGCCGGACGGCTCAGGCGCTGAACGTGTACGGGGCGGCTTTGGCCAAGCAGCCGTGTCCGCAGTACGCCCTGGAGCTGGGCGAGTTGTACGAGTCGCTGGGCAGGCCGGAGGCGGCCCGGGTGCGGTACGGCCTGCTGCGGGAGCGGGTGCGGGACGCTGCCGCGGGCGGGGCCGACGAGGAGCTGGTGCTGGGGCGGTTCGAGTCCGACCACGGCGATCCGAAGGCCGCGGTACGGCGGTTGCGGGCCGAGTGGGGGCGCCAGCCCGCCACGGAGGTCGCCGACGCGCTGGGGTGGGCGCTGTACCGGGCCGGGGAGCCCGAGGAGGCCCTGCGGTTCGCGCTGCGGGCGACGGACCCCGTACGCGGCGGCGGGGTGCGCGACGCGCGGTCCATGTATCACCTGGGCATGATCGAGCGGGAGCTGGAACGCTACGGCGCGGCCCGCCGGCACCTCGCGGAGGCCCTGCGGATCAACCCGCACTTCTCGCCGCTGCACGCGCCTGCGGCGCGGGCGGCGATCGAGGCGTTGGGCGAGCCGCCGGACGAAGGGGTGCCGGAGATGGACGACGGGGCGGGGTAGCCGGGCACCGCCGGTGTGCGTCGTCGTGGCGGCGCGCCGTCGCGGCGGACGCGAAGACTGCTGCCGCTCGATTCCGCCGCGGCGGTGATCGGCGACGACGGGGCGGCCCGGGAACCCCGAAGTCGGCAGCGGGCGCGGCCGACGAAGGCGCGCAGGTGTGCGGCGGTGCCGAACGCGGCAGCGGGCCCGCCCGGCGTTCGCGGGTCGTGCGGGTGCCCCGTGACACCCGCACGACCCGAGGCGCCTGGCGGCTACAGGTTGCCGCGGCGGTCCTGCTCGCGCTCGATCGCCTCGAACAGGGCCTTGAAGTTGCCCTTGCCGAAGCCCATCGAGCCGTGGCGTTCGATGATCTCGAAGAAAACGGTCGGACGGTCCTGGACCGGCTTGGTGAAGATCTGCAGCAGGTAGCCGTCCTCGTCGCGGTCGGCGAGGATCTTCAGCTCGCGCAGGGTGTCGATCGGGACGCGGGTCTCGCCGACCCACTCCCCCAGCGTGTCGTAGTAGGAGTCGGGCGTGTTGAGGAACTCGACTCCGGCCGCCCGCATCGTGCGGACCGTCTGCACGATGTCGTTGGTGTTGAGCGCGATGTGCTGCACGCCCGCACCGCCGTAGAACTCCAGGTACTCGTCGATCTGGGACTTCTTCTTGGCGATGGCGGGCTCGTTGATCGGGAACTTGACCTTGAGCGTGCCGTCGGCGACGACCTTCGACATCAGCGCGCTGTACTCGGTGGCGATGTCGTCGCCCACGAACTCCTTCATGTTCGTGAAGCCCATGACCTTGTTGTAGAAGCCGACCCACTCGTTCATGCGGCCGAGCTCGACGTTGCCGACGCAGTGGTCGATCGCCTGGAAGGTGCGCTGCGCGGGCGGCTCGACCATCGGCTTGGCCGCGACGTAGCCGGGCAGGTACGGGCCGTCGTAACCGGAACGCTCGACGAGGGTGTGGCGGGTCTCGCCGTAGGTGGCGATGGCGGCCAGGACGACCGTGCCGTGCTCGTCCTTGCGCTCGTACGGCTCGGCGACCGAGCGGGCGCCGTGCTCCAGGGCGTACGCGTAGGCGGCGCGCGCGTCCGGGACCTCGATGGCGAGGTCGACGACACCGTCACCGTGCTCGGCCACGTGCTTCGCGAGGAAGTGGCCCCACTCGGTGGAGGGCTTGATGACCGAGGTCAGGACGAACCGGGCGGAGCCGTTCTCCAGGACGTAGGCAGCGGTCTCGCGGCTGCCGTTCTCCGGTCCGGAGTAGGCGACCAGCTTCATGCCGAACGCGGTGGAGTAGTAGTGCGCCGCCTGCTTGGCGTTGCCCACGGCGAAGACGACCGCGTCCATTCCCTTGACCGGGAAGGGGTCGGCCTGCCGGGCGGTGTCGGGAGTGTGGTGTGTGGTCTGCGTCATAGCCGCAGGGTCTCCCCGGCCCGCAAGGTGCGCAATAGTTTGCGTTTCGGCTGGGCAATCTGTTCAGCAATACGGCCGGGCTCACGGCCTTTCTGTACAGGATGACCATGCCGGGAGGCTGCTGTGGCGATCGATCATCTGGACGGCCGGATCATCCTGCTGCTCGCCCGGGAGCCGCGGATCGGGGTGCTGGAGATGTCCCGGCGGCTGGGCGTGGCCCGGGGCACCGCGCAGGCCCGGCTGGACCGGCTTCAGTCGAACGGAGTCATCCGCGGATTCGGTCCGCAGGTGGATCCGGCCGCGCTCGGCTACCCGGTCACGGCGTTCGCCACGCTGCAGATCCGGCAAGGGCAAGGGGCCGACGTACGCGCCCACTTGGCGACGGTGCCGGAGGTGCTGGAGCTGCACACGACCACCGGCACCGGGGACATGCTGTGCCGGCTCGTGGCCCGCTCCAACGCCGATCTCCAGCGTGTGATCGACCGGGTCGTCGGTTTTGATGGCATCGTCCGGGCCTCCACGGCGATCGTCATGGAGAACCCCGTTCCGCTGCGGATCATCCCGCTCGTGGAGCAGGCCGCGGAGGAGACCTGACGTGTAGGGGTGAGCGCGTGTGAACTTCTGGGAGTACCTGGTCAACCGGCACCAGCAGCTGCTCACGGACGCCTACCAGCACGCGAGCGCCGTCTTCCAGTGCATGGTCGTGGCGACGGTGCTCGGGGTGCTGATCGGCGTCGCCGGCTACCGCAGCGAGTGGGCCGGGAACCTCGCGACCACGACCACCGCCACCATCCTGACCGTGCCGGCGCTCGCCCTGATCGGTCTGCTCATCCCCGTCGTGGGCCTCGGCGTGCCGCCCACGGTGGTCGCGCTGACCCTGTACGGGCTGCTGCCGGTCGTGCGCAACGCGATCGTCGGGCTGCGCGGGGTCGACCCGACGCTGGTGGACGCGGCCACGGGCATCGGGATGTCCCGCCCGGCCCGGCTGCTGCGGATC
This sequence comes from Streptomyces hawaiiensis, assembly GCF_004803895.1. Lineage (NCBI taxonomy): Bacteria > Bacillati > Actinomycetota > Actinomycetes > Kitasatosporales > Streptomycetaceae > Streptomyces > Streptomyces hawaiiensis. The sequence goes on from NZ_CP021978.1 coordinate 3,428,125, forward strand.
GAGCTGCCGCTGGCCTGGCCGCCGATCCTGACCGGGATCCGGGTCTCCACCCAGATGCTGATGGGCATCGCGGCCATCGCGGCGTACGCCTCCGGACCCGGCCTCGGCAACGTCATCTTCCGCGGCCTCGCCTCGCTGGGCAGCGCCAACGCCCTCAACCAGGTGCTCGCGGGCACGCTCGGCATCATCGTCCTGGCGCTGCTGTTCGACGCCGCGTACGTCCTGATCGGACGGCTGACCATTCCCAGGGGGATCCGTGCCTGAGACGGGCGACCACGGTGCCTCCATCGAGCTGGAGAGCCTGACCAAGCGCTACCCCGGCAGTGAGCGGCCGGCCGTGGACAACGTGAGCATGGAGATCAAGGCGGGCGAGGTCGTCGTCTTCGTCGGCCCCTCGGGCTGCGGCAAGTCGACCACGCTCAAGATGATCAACCGGCTGATCGAGCCGACCGGCGGCCGCATCCGCATCGGCGGCGAGGACGTCACCGACATGGACCCGGTCAAGCTGCGCCGCAAGGTCGGCTACGCCATCCAGTCCGCCGGGCTCTTCCCGCACATGACGGTCGCGCAGAACATCGGGATCGTCCCGAAGATGATCGGCTGGCCGAAGACGCGGATCAAAGAGCGGACCGAGGAGCTGCTCGACCTCGTCGGCCTGGACGCCGGGGAGTTCCACGGCCGCTACCCGCGTCAGCTCTCCGGCGGGCAGCAGCAGCGCGTGGGCGTGGCCCGGGCCCTGGCCGCCGATCCGCCGGTGCTGCTGATGGACGAGCCGTTCGGGGCGGTGGACCCGATCACCCGGGACCACCTCCAGGACGAGCTGATCCGGCTGCAGCACGAGCTGCACAAGACGATCGTCTTCGTCACCCACGACTTCGACGAGGCGATCAAGATCGGTGACCGGATCGCCGTGCTGCGCGAGCGGTCGCACATCGCGCAGTTCGACACCCCCGAGGCGATCCTGACCAACCCGGCCGACGACTTCGTGTCCGGGTTCGTGGGCGCCGGGGCGGCGCTGAAGAGGCTGAACCTGACCCGCGTACGGGACGTGGAGATCACCGACTATCCGACGGTCACGGTCGACGACCCGTTGCAGCAGATCTTCAACCGGCTGCGGGCCAGCGGCAGCAACGAGATCCTGCTGCTCGACCGGCGCGGCCGCCCCTACAAGTGGCTGCGGCGCGGCGATCTGATGCGGGCCCGGGGCTCGCTGGCCCGGGCCGGGACCCTGGTGCACGACACGGTCACCCGGGACGCGACCCTGCGGGACGCGCTGGAGGCGGTGCTCACCGACAACGCCGGACGGGTGGCGGTGACCGGGCGGCGCGGGGAGTACACGGGCGTCGTCGACATGGAGACCCTCATCAACTCCGTGCACGAGATGCTGGAGGCCGACCGGCTCGACGCGATGGAGCACCAGCACGAACTGGAGTCGCTGCGGGCCGCGCAGACGCACGCGGAACAGGAGGGGGCCGCAGGCCCGGCGGGCGTGAGCGGCCCGGGAGGGGAACGGTGACGGTCACGGAGGTCGAGGAGACCTCCGAGCCTCTCGACGAGGAGGCGCCCCCAGCGCCGCGCCGGCCCGCCCGCCTCACCTGGCAGAAGCTGACGTTCCTGCCGGTCGCCCTGATCGCCGTGCTGCTCGCCACCTGGCTCTGGTTCCAGCAGGCCGACCTGGACGCGCTCACCCGCAACGCCCTGTCGGGCGGCCAGGTCACCAAGGCACTGTGGCAGCACATCCAGCTGACCGTGATCTCCACGTTCTTCGTGCTGATCATCGCGATCCCGCTGGGCATCCTGCTGACCCGCGGGGCGGTGAGCAGGGCCACCCCGGTGGCGATGGCGTTCGCCAACATGGGCCAGGCGACCCCGGCGATCGGTCTGCTGGCCCTGCTGGTGATCTGGCTGGGCATCGGCCGCAGGGCCGCCCTGATCGGCATCATCGTCTACGCCATCCTGCCCGTGCTCTCCAACACGATCACGGGCCTGAAGGCGAACGACCCGACCCTGCTGGAGGCGGCCCGCGGCATCGGCATGTCCCCCTGGGGGTGCTGGCCCGGGTGGAACTCCCCCTGGCGGTCCCGCTGATCCTCGCGGGGGTGCGCACGGCCCTCGTCCTGAACGTCGGTACGGCGACCCTGGCGGTCTTCGGCGGGGGCGGCGGCCTCGGCGTGCTCATCACGACCGGGATCACCAACCAGCGGATGCCGGTGCTGGTGCTGGGGTCGGTCCTCACGGTGGTGCTGGCACTGCTGGTGGACTGGCTGGCGTCGCTCGCCGAACTGCTGCTGCGGCCGCGGGGGCTGCAGCCATGAGGCGGCGTACGTGCCTGCCGGCGGCGGGCCTGCTGCTGGCTGCGGGTCTGCTGTCGGCGGCCGGTTGCGGCCTGACCAGCGGCTCTCCCCTGACGGACGACGTGGAGCCGGGCTCGATCGGCCGGGGTGAGCCGCTGAAGGGAGCCCATCTGACGGTGACGTCGAAGTCGTTCACGGAGCAGCTGATCCTGGGCGCGATCATGGGCATCGCGTTCGAGGCGGCCGGCGCGGACGTGATCGACCGCACCGGCATCCAGGGTTCCATCGGCAGCCGCGAGGCGGTCGGCAAGGGCGACGCGGACGCCGGGTACGAGTACACGGGCACGGCCTGGATCACGTACCTCGGGCACAGCAAGCCGATCACCGACCCGCAGCGGCAGTGGGACGCGGTGAGGAAGGAGGACGCGAAGAACGGGCTGGTCTGGCTGCCGCCGTCGGAACTCGACAACACGTACGCCCTGGCGATGAACCAGCAGAACGCGAAGAAGTACGGCACGAAGACCATGTCGGACGTGGCGAAGCTGGCGAAGTCCGACCCGGGGGCCGTGAAGCTGTGCGTGGAGGTCGAGTTCGCGAACCGGGCGGACGGGCTGCCGGGCATGCAGAAGGCCTACGGCATGAACGTCCCGGCGCGGAACATCACGCAGATGGACACCGGGATCATCTACACGCAGACGGCGCAGGGCAACTGCACGTACGGGGAGGTGTTCACCACCGACGGGCGCATCAAGTCGATGAACCTGGCGGTGATGGACGACGACAGGAAGTTCTTCCCCAACTACAACGCCGCGCCGATGATCAACGCGAAGTCCCTGAAGGAGTGGCCGGCGATCGCGGAGGTCCTGAACCCGGTGACGGCGAAGCTGAACAACTCCGTGGCGCAGACGCTGAACGCGAAGGTGGATGTCGACGGCGAGGATCCGCACCAGGTGGCACTGGACTGGCTGGTGGAGGAGGGGTTTGTGAAGGAGGGGTAGCCCGGCGAGGGGTGAGTTGCAAAGAAAGCCTTGCAAGGGTTCCTTTGCAACGCTACCTTTGCATGCATGCCCGACGAACCAGCTCCCCGCCTTCTCGACGCCCGCTCCCTGCGCGGCCTGGCTCATCCCCTGCGGATGCAGTTGCTGATCGCCCTGCGGCGCGGCGGGCCCGCCACCGCCTCCCAACTGGCGGAGAAACTCGGCGAGTCCAGCGGTGCGACCAGCTACCACCTGAGGCAGCTCGCCACGCACGGTTTCGTCGCCGACGACCCGGAGCGGGGCAAGGGGCGGGAGCGCTGGTGGAAGGCAGTCGACCAGGGCATCCAGATGGACGAGACCCTGATCCAGGACCCGGACCCGGCCGTGCGCGGAGCCGTCGCCCTGTTCCGGTACGAGATCGCCAACGTGCACACCCGGGAGATCGCGACCTGGCTCGGCAACACGAGCGAGTGGAGCGAGGAATGGGACGGCGCCACGGACCTCAGCGACTTCACCCTGCGGCTCACACCCGACCTCGCCCGTGAGCTGGTCGGCAAGATGCACGAGCTCGTCCAGAGCTACCGCCCGATGCCCGAGAGCACCCCGGACGCCGAGACGGTACGCGTCCACACGCACGTCTTCCCCAGCCAGACGCAGCTGTGAAAGGCCATCATCCATGCACCCGGACATCCACCTCGCCCTGCACCACGCCCGCGCCGCGGAACTCCGAGCCGAGACCGGAGCCCGCCCGACGCGCCGTCCTGCCCTCCGTACGCGGCTCGGCTGGACCCTCATCGAGGTCGGGCTGAAGCTCGCCACCCGGCCCGGGCCGGTGCCCGCCCTCTAGCAGCTGGGAACGGAACCCTTCCCCGTCTCCAAGGCCACCAGTGAATTCACCGTGCTCTTCAGCGTGGTCACCGGAATCAGCCGCAGGCCCCTCGGCAGCTCGGCGCGGGCATCCCCGCACTCCGCCTCGGGGACCAGGAACACCGTCGCCCCGTCCCGCTTGGCGGCCTGGGTCTTGAGGGCGACGCCCCCCACCGCACCGACCCGGCCGGCCGCGTCGATCGTGCCCGTACCGGCGATGACCCGGCCACCCGTGAGATCGCCACCCGTGCCGTCGCCGTCGAGCTTGTCGATGATCCCGAGGGAGAAGAGCAGCCCGGCACTGGGCCCGCCCACGTCCGCGAGCTTCAGGCTGACCTCGACGTCCTTGTCGTCGAGGTCGAGGTAGCCCAGCGCGGCCTGGGTCGCCGCGTCCTGGGACTCCTTCATCTGCTTCTCGTTGTGCCGCTCGATCTCCTTGACGCTGTTCCCGCTCGGGTAGACGGAGTCGCGCGGCATGACCGCCTGGTCGGTGCGGAACCAGCTGTCGACGACGTCGGGGAGCGAGACGCGGGTGTCGGGGGAGGTCGCCTCGATGGTGGTCATCCGCAGCTGGCCCCGGGTGTCCCGGACCGGCGCACCCGAGATCGTGATCACCTGCGCGCCCTTGTTCTCGCCCAGTACGTTCGCCGTCAGCCCCGGCTGCGCCACCGAGAACGGCAACGGCGCCAGCACCGCCGTCGCGAGCAGGGCCACGACGGGCAGGGCGCAGACGGCGATGGTCTGGAGGCGCGTGAGGCGAGAGAACACGGGATCAATCTAACGCGGGCGGGGGACACGCCCGGGACCAGGGCGTCCGGGGCCTGTGCGGGGAGGCCGCCGTCTGTCAGCGCAGCGCCTCCGCGACCTCCCGGGCCGCGTCAACGACCCGCGGTCCCACCCGTTCCGGCACCGCCTCCGCCAGCATCACCACACCCACGCTGCCCTCGACGCCCGTCACGCCCAGCAGCGGCGCCGCCGCCCCGCAGGCACCCGCTTCCAGCTCCCCGTGCGTCAGCGTGCAGACGGGGTCGGTCATCGGGTGCTGCCGGGCCGCGAGGATCGCCTTGCCGGCGGCGCCCCGGTCCAGGGGGTGCCGGAACCCGGCGCGGTAGGCGACGTGATAGTCCGTCCAGGTCGGCTCCACCACGGCCACGGCCAGCGCGTCCGCCCCGTCGACCAGGGTCAGATGCGCCGTCGCGCCGATGTCCTCGGCCAGTGACCGCAGCGCCGGCATCGCGGCCTCCCGTACCAGCGGGTGGACCTGCCGCCCCAGACGCAGCACACCGAGCCCGACCCGGGCACGTCCGCCGAGGTCACGGCGTATGAGGGCGTGCTGCTCCAGCGTGGCGAGCAACCGGTACACAACGGTCCGGTTCACGCCCAGCCGGAGGGACAGCTCGGTCACGGTCAGCCCGTGGTCGGTGTCGGCGAGCAGTTTGAGGACACGTAGTCCCCGGTCGAGCGTCTGGGAGGTCTCCGCGGTCACGACGCCCACTCCTTAGTGGTGAGGTCGGCGGCCCCCCGGTCGGCGGATGCGTCACCGAGTCCCGTCGGTAACGCGCTTCAGAGGCCGCCGATCGGCCGGCGGCCCGGCCTGTCCGGGCCGCGTCGCTTCACGGCTGCGCTCCGCGGCGGCGCTGCCACGGGGCGTGTGCGTAGCCGGACAGTAGCGAAGCAGGTTCGCTGAGCGGAAGGCTCCGTCCAGAATCCGGGCACTGACGGGTGCGTCGTACTGCCCTTTGCGGTGGTATGCGCCCCGTAAGGGGCGCGGGGAACTGCGCGACCAGCCACACACAACCCGCAGGCGACGAACAGCAGCGTCACTTCATCCGCGTCGCCCACTCCTGCACCTTGGCGATCCGCTGCTTCAGCTGCCCCGCCGTGGCCTCGGCCGCCGGCGGGCCTCCGCACACGCGCCGCAGCTCCGTGTGGATCACCCCGTGCGGCTTGCCGCTCTGGTGGACGTACGCGCCGACCATCGTGTTGAGCTGCCTGCGCAGCTCCATCATCTCCTTGTGGGAGACCACCGGCCGCCGCTCGGCGGGCACTTCGAGCAGGTCGGCTTCGTCGTCCGGCTTCTTGCGGCTGTGCGCGATCTGCCGGGCCTGCCGCTTCTGGAGCAGCAGTTGCACCTGGTCGGGCTCGAGCAGCCCGGGGATGCCGAGGTAGTCCTGCTCCTCCTCGCTGCCCGGGTGGGCCTGCATGCCGAACTCGGCGCCGTTGTACATGACCCGGTCGAAGACGGCCTCGGACTCCAGCGCCTCGAAGGCGAACTGCTCCTGCTCGCCGGTGTCCTCGTCCTGCTCCCGGTTCGCCTCGTCCATCTCCTTCTCGGACTCGGCGTAGGGGTCCTCCTCGCCCTCCTTCTTGGGCTTGTCGAGGACGTGGTCGCGCTCGCGCTCCATCTCGTTGGCGAAGGAGAGCAGGTCGGGCACGGTCGGCAGGAACACCGAAGCGGTCTCGCCGCGCCGCCGGGACCGCACGAAACGGCCGACGGCCTGGGCGAAGAAGAGGGGCGTGGAGATGGTGGTGGCGTACACGCCCACCGCGAGGCGCGGCACGTCGACTCCCTCGGACACCATCCGCACGGCGACCATCCACCGGTCGTTGTTCGCGCTGAACTCGTCGATCCGCTCGGAGGCGCCGGAGTCGTCGGACAGCACGAGAGTGGCCTTGCTGCCCGTGATCTCCCGGATGAGCTTGGCGTACGCGCGCGCCGAGTCCTGGTCGGAGGCGATGACGAGGGCGCCGGCGTCCGGGATGGCCTTCCTGACCTCGGTCAGCCGCTGGTCGGCCGCCCGCAGCACGGACGGCATCCACTCACCGCGCGGGTCGAGCGCGGTCCGCCAGGCCTGACTGATGGCGTCCTTGGTCATGAGCTCGCCGAGGCGGGCGGCGATCTCGTCACCGGCCTTGGTGCGCCAGCGCATGTTGCCGCTGTAGGAGAGGAAGATGACGGGCCGCACGACGTTGTCGGCGAGCGCGCTGCCGTAGCCGTAGGTGTAGTCGGCCGCCGACCGCCGGATCCCGTCGTTGCCCTCCTCGTACGTCACGAAGGGGATGGGGTTGGTGTCGGACCGGAAGGGCGTACCGGTCAGGGCGAGCCGTCGGGTCGCGGGCTCGAAGGCCTCCAGACAGGCCTCACCCCAGGACTTGCTGTCACCGGCGTGGTGGATCTCGTCGAGGATGACGAGCGTCTTGCGCTGCTCCACGCGGTTGCGGTGCAGCATGGGCCGGACACCCACACCGGCGTACGTCACGGCGACACCGTGGTACTCCCGGCCGAGCGGCCCGGCGCTGTACTCCGGGTCGAGCTTGATCCCTATCCGGGCGGCGGCCTCGGCCCACTGCTTCTTCAGGTGCTCGGTCGGGGCCACCACCGTCACCTGCTGCACGACGTGGTGGTGCAGCAGCCAGGAGGCCAGCGTCAGCGCGAAGGTCGTCTTGCCGGCGCCGGGGGTGGCGACCGCCAGGAAGTCCCGCGGCTGCTCCTGGATGTACCTCTCCATCGCACCCTGCTGCCAGGCGCGGAGCTTGCTGGCGGTACCCCAGGGGGCTCGGCCGGGGAACGCCGGGGACAGGTGGTGCGAGGCAGTGCTGGTGCCGGCGGTGGTAGTCACGGTCTCCGTTGGGGGTCGGGCGGCTCGTCGAGGGAGCCTGACGGCTCGGCTACGTATGACAACCGGGCCACCCTACCGGCGCCCCGAACCCGCCCACGCGCGGACCGGGCCGGGTCACCTGCGGGTGGGACCGACGTCACAGCTCCCTCAGCCGCCCCGCGATCCTCCCGACCTCCCCCTCGGCCCCGGAGGCGAGGTCGACGACCAGCGCGTAGGCCACGCCCTGGTCCGCCCCGGCCAGGTCGACGCCGTTGAGGGCGAGGAAGGTGGCGGTGGCCTCGTCGACGGTCAGTCAGGTACCGGGTTGTTCGCCGAGCCTGCGCAACAGGTCGGCGTGGTGCCGCGCGAGCCCCTCCGCGGCGGCACGCACGCGTGCGTTCTCCTGACGCAGGTGGTGGCGTACGGCTTGCGGCGCCGCCTCTTCGGGCGTGCGGTCCTGCGCGTCCGCGAGGTCGTCGAGGGCCGCACGCAGGGCGGGGTCCAGGGGCAGCGCGAGCCGGTCTACGGCCGGTGCTCCCGCAGTCGCGTCGACACCCAGGCCCCGGCCAGTGCCACCACCGCCATCGGCAGGAACACCGCGGTGAAGGCGGCCGGGTGGGAACCGGAGGTGTGGGTGCTCGTGTGGGTCACCGTGCCGCCGCCCAGCGCGGCGAAGGCGGCGCCGCCGGCGGAGAGCAGGACGACGTTGGAGAGGCCGTCGGAGATCTGGAGGGCCGCGGAGTTGGTGCCGGCCTCCTCGGGGGCGGAGAGCTTGAGCAGGAGGACGCTCGTGGAGGAGATCACGAGCCCCATCCCCAAGCAGCCGAAGGCCCAGGCGACGGCGACGGTCCAGACGGGCACGGAGTCGATCAGCACGCTCGGTGCCGTGGCGATGGCCGCCGCCACGAGCAGCATCCCGACGGTGGCCAGCCGCTCCCGGTACGGCTCCACCCGCGACCGCGACTGCACCCACGAGCCCAGCGCCCACGTCCCCCCGCCCGCGGCGAGCGAGAACCCGGCCAGCGTCGGGCTGAGGCCGCGCTGCGTGACGAGCATCAGCGGCACGAACGACTCGGCGGCGATGAAGGACCCGGCGGCGACGCCGCGCAACAGCACGACGGACGGCAGCCCGCGCACGGCCCGGTACGTACCGCGCGGCAGCAGCCCGAGCACGGCCGGCACGAGCAGGGCCACGCCCACGGCACCGGGCAGGAGCGAGAGCGGGCGCAAGTCCTGGGCGGCGTACTGGAGCAGCCCGGCGCCGAGGGAGATGGCCAGGGCGAGCCGGATGCGCCGGCGGTCGAAGGAGGCGGGCGGGCCGTCCGGCGGGGCGGGCCGGCCGGACGTCCCCGCCGGGTCCGGCGTGACCGGCCGGTCGGCGAGGGCGGTCCGTTCGGCGGGGACGGGCAGGTCCGCTCCGGCGGGACCCTCCACCGCGGCGGACCGCGCAGCGGTCCGCGCGGCCGGCCCGGCCGCGCGACGACGTATCTGCGGCAGTGCGAGCGCGAGCGGGAAGACGACGAGCAGGGGTATCCCGACGAACACCCATCGCCACCCCAACTGCTCGGTCACCGTGCCGGCGGCGAGGGGGCCGACGATGGACGGCAGCACCCAGCTCGCGGCGAACGCGGCCATGATGGCCGGCCGCAACCGCTCCGGATAGGCCCGCCCGACGACGACGTACAGCGCGACGATCACCAGCCCGCCGCCCAGCCCCTGCACGGCCCGGCCCAGGATGAACACCCACATCGTCCCGGCGGTCCCCGACAGCAGCAGCCCGGCGCCGAAGGAGGCGATGCCCGTCGTCAACGGCCCGAGGGGGCCGCGCCGGTCCGACCACTGCCCGGAGAGCACCATCCCGAACAGACTGGTCGTGAAGTACCCGGAGAACGCGAACGCGTACAGGGACACCCCGTCCAGTTCCCGGGCCGCGACAGGCATCGCCGTTCCCACGGCGGTCGCCTCGAAGGCGATGAGCAGCACGACGGAGACGATCCCGACACTCAACGCCCGGTACGCCGCCCCCAGCACGCCCTCCTCGCGCTCGGCTATGAGGGGCGGATCAGCGGCTTCCTCGACATCGGCATCACGCGGCTTCGGGACGGTCATGCCCGCCAGCGTAAGGTCCACACCCACCGGTGACCCCTGTCCCGGGACGGTCCCGGCCTGAGACCTTGGTCGTACATCCCTCTTCCCGTCCGCCCCCTTCATGAACTGCGTATGGCAGTCACGTTGCAGCCCGCCCGGCCCCCTTGAGCCGGACTCCACGCCGCCCTACGGTCACTACACCGAGTGGGAACACGGCCGTGTGCCCGAGTGGTTCAGGGGCTCGCCTGCGCTGCATCCATCAGCGAGCTCCGCTCGCGGGGAGTTACGTGGGTTCGAATCCCGCCACGGCCTCGACAACGATGACCGGGCGAGCGCATGGGCGGAATCGCCCTCGCGCGCCGACCCGCCATTGCCGAAGCAGCGCGGGCTCAGACCGCGGCGATCCCTTGTGGCCCGGACGTCCAGGCCAGGATGTGAGGGACTGCTTCGCGCAGACTGACGAAGTGGCGATGCACGCCCTCCACCGCGGCAGCGGCGTTCACGCCCCACACCGTCATCCCGGCGCGAAACCCGGACCGCACTCCGGACGGGGCGTCCTCGATGACCAGGCAGTCTGCCGGCTGGGCGCCCAGCCGTGCGGCAGCCTGCAGATAGGGCACGGGAGAGGGTTTGCCCTCTTCCACAGCTGATGGACACGCTCGCATTCGACACCGTGCCGTCCGCCCGCCGGCTCATCGAGTTGCTGAAGCAGCGGGGCTGGGACGGTTGGACCACTCTCCACCGCACGCCCGGTTCCCACCTCACCCCGCCCGCCTCGCCCTGAGACGCCGTGCAAACTCGTGCACAACCCCGAGCACCCTTCACGTGTCCAGGACATGACCGGTAGCCGAGGCTCCGGTCGTTCCGCCCCCTGTTTCGACGAGGAGAACACCGTGCACCTCCGCCCCTCGGCAGCCGTCCTGGCCGCTGCCGTGATCGCCGCCGCCGGTCCCGCTGTCACCGCACCCCTGGCGCACGCCGAGGAGGGCGCGCCCGAACTGGTCGTGTCCGCCCTGCCGTCCGCGGCCCCCAAGCCGGGTGAGGTGTACGACAAGTCCGTCACCCTCACCAACAACGGCACGGCCGCCGTGGACGGGGTCACCTTCCGGGTGCGTCTGACGCGTGGGCTGGACTTCCCCGAGCAGGTGGCGGGCTGCACCTACTCGACCGTAAAGGAACAGGTCAGGCAGGCGCTCTGCGAGCTCGACACGGTCATCGAGCCCGGCGCCTCCGTCACCACGCCCGTCCGGTTCAAGGCGCTGGACAACGCCCTGATGGAGGCCGTCGAGTACGGCACGAGCGCGACCGGTGAGGCGCCGGGCGAGGGGTACGACGACAGCTACCGGCGGCTCACCCTGACCGCGGACAACACCGCCGACCTCGTCGCCGTGGGCGAGGAGACCGAAGCCCTGCGCGGCGAGAAGCAGTCGGTCACGGCGACCCTGCGCAACGACGGCCCGGGCTGGGTGCAGAACCAGGAGAGCGACGACCTCCCGGGCCTGCTGGTGCAGATCCCGCCGGGCACCGTCGCCGTCGGCGTGCCGAAGGACTGCGCGCCGTTCGGGATCGACGGGCCGAGCGGGCCGCAGGGGACCACGGGCAAGCCCAAGTACGTGTGCTGGCCGCAGGACGGAACCCTCGACGTCGGCCAGTCCCTGGCGTACACCTTCACGCTGAAGGTCAAGAAGTCCGCCCAGAACACCGAGGGCGAGGTCAAGGCGTCGTCCGTCTACGACATCGCCCCGAAGTACGACACGAACCGCGCCAACAACACCGCCCTGATCAGCATCGACCTGCCGAACGACAACGAGCCCGGGCCGAGCCCCTCGGACGGCGCCGACGGCGGCTCCGGCAACGGCGGGAACGGCAACGCACCAGAGGGCCAGGCCGCCGGCGGCACGGGCGCCACGGCATCCCCCTCGGCCACGGCCTCGACCGGCACCACGACCGGAGGCTCCACCGGCTCCACGACCGGCAGCACCACCGGCGGCAACCTCGCCACCACCGGCTCCGACGGCACCCCGCTCCTCGCCGGTGCCGCCGCCACCGCCGCGGTGCTCGGGGGCGGCCTGGTCCTGGCCGTACGCCGCCGCAACGCCACCAAGTCCGCCTGACGCGGCCGGCGTCGGGTACGCCGGACCCTTATTGCAACGGTCGGTCCAAAACGGCTAGGGTGCCGTCATGGCCCGACCGAGGATGTTCGACGAGGAGCGGGCCCTGGACGCGGCGATGCGCACGTTCTGGACGAAGGGCTACGAGGCCACTTCCACACAGGACCTGTGCGACGCCACGGGACTGGGGCGCAGCAGCGTCTACAACACGTTCAAGAGCAAGCACGACCTCTTCGAGCGTTCCCTGGCCCGCTACATCGACACCATGACGACCGCCCAACTGGCCGTGCTGGAGGATGCGCGGCTCAGCGGCGCCGACCGCGTCCGCACCCTCTTCGCCATGATCATCGACGGCGACGCGGAACACCGGGCGGACGGCCGCAGCATCGGCTGCCTGACCGTGAACACCACGGTCGAACTGGCCGCCCGCGACGCCGAAGCGGCGCGCATTCTGGAGCGTGACACGGCCCGCCGGCTGGCGGCCCTGCGCACGGTGGTCGAGGAGGGCCGGCGGGACGGCAGCATCACCTCCCCCCGGGACGCCGGAGCGCTGGCCCGATTCATCAACGCGGCGATCGCCGGGATGCGCGTATCGAGCCAGGGCGGCGCCGGCCGGGCCGCCCTGGAATCGATCGCCGAGATCACCCTGGACGCCCTGACCGACTGACCCGCCGACCCGCCGACCCGCCGACCATTGGCGAACATGCCCGCCGGGCCGAGCCCTCGCATGCCCGCGTTTTGAACTGATCGATACATAACCAGAACCCTCGAAGGAGACCCCCACCGTGCCTCGTGCCGTATACGTCCTGGCGCTCGGTATCTTCGCCATGGTGACCAGCGAGTTCGTGGTCGCCGGGCTGATGCCCCAGATGGCCGACGGGCTGAACGCGACCATCCCGCAGATCGGATACCTCATCACCGCCTTCGCGGCGGCCATGGCGGTCGGCGGGCCGTTCCTCACCGTGGCGCTCATGAAGCTCCCGGCGCGCACGGCACTGATGGTGCTGTTCGTGATCTTCCTGGCGGGCAACGTGCTCGCCGCCACTGCGAGCGGCTACGGCACGATGATGGCCGCGCGGATCATCACCGGCATCGCCTCCCAGGCCTTCTTCGGCGTGGGTATCTCGATGTGTGCCCGGATCACCCGCCCGGAGGCCCGGGGCCGCGCCATCGCGGTCGCGATGAACGGCCTCATGCTCGGCACCCTGCTCGGGCTGCCGATCTCCACCGTGGTCGGCGAACGGTTCAGCTGGCGCGCGGCGTTCTGGACCATCACCCTGATCACCGTGGTAGCCGCCGCGGCCACCCTCTTCGGTGTGCCCCGCATCGAGCGCGACCGGAACGACAGCGGCCTCCGCGCGGAGTTCGGCGTCTTCAGGAGGCCCAAGCTGTGGCTGGTGCTGTCCACCAGCACGCTCATCATCGGCGCCACCTTCTCGGCCTTCAGCTACCTCAACCCGATCCTCACCGGCGTCACCGGCTTCTCCACCGGCACCGTCCCCGTCCTGCTGATCGCCTACGGTGCCGCCACCGTCGTCGGCAACAATGTCGTCGGCCGTCTCGCCGACCGGCACACCGTCCCGGTGCTCGCCGTCGGCCTGGTCCTGAACTCGATCTTCCTCGCCGGCTTCGCCCTCCTCGCCGGCCTGCCCGTGCCGGCCGTCGTCTGCATGCTGGGCATCGGCCTGGTCGGCGTCACCATGAACCCGGCGATGGCGACGCGCGTCCAGCGCATCGGCAACGCGGGCCCGCTGGTCAACACCGTGCACACGTCGTTCATCACGCTCGGCGTCATCCTCGGCTCTTCCCTGGGCGCCCTCGTGATCGACACCTGGGGCCTGCGCGCCCCGCTCTGGCTCGGCACGGTCATGGCGCTGGCCGGCCTGGTCACCCTCCTGCCGGACCTCGCCCGCCACGCCAAGCCCGCCACGAGCCCGGTCGACATCCGCTCTGCCCGGCAGGAACAGCCGGAACGGGTCTGAGCGACGCCTTCCGGCCCGTCAGAGAACCCCGCCCGCCTCGTCCTGGAACGCGTCCGTCCAGTAGTGGCGGACCGATCTGCCCGCGGTCACGCCCGTGGGGTCCACCGTCGACAGGACCTGGAGCATCGTCATGGCCAGCTGGTCGTAGGTCTCGGTCGTCAGCTCGTGGTCCGACTGCTCGTCTATCGCGCGCTCGCGGTGCAGGAGCCAGAGGGTGAAGGCGAGGGTCGACACGTCCGTGTTGAGCGCAGACAGCGTCGCCTCGGGTTCGCTCCAGTTCAGGACCGCGCCCGTCGCGCCGTCGACGACCAGGCTGTTGTCCTCGACCAGATGGCCGAGGCGGAACAGGCGGTGGGCCCCGGCGGGCAGTTCCGCCGGGGTGCCGGTGTCGGCGTGGTACTCGGCGAGGGTCGCCAGGGGGACGTCCGTGTCCAGGGAGAAGACGTGGGCGTCCTCCGGCAGGCCCACCTCGCGCAGGAAGCGGCGGGTCGGCTCGTGCGTGAGGGCCGCGGGGAAGTCGACGTCCTCGAAGCGCGCCACCTTGCCGGGGCCGAACTCCTGGTCGAGGAGGCGGTGCGGGAGGTCCAGGGACAGTCCGGAGGTGCCGCCCCGGCCCGCCACCAGGGACAGGGGGCGGATCAGTGCCGCCATCTTCCAGAACGGGGCCGGTTCACCGTCCGCTCCGTCGCGGAACACCGCCAGCAGGTGCTGGGACGCCTCCGCCACCGCCTTGGGGCCGTAACGGCCGGCGTAGGAGGCGAACTGGCCGCGCAGGCCCGCCAGTTCGTCCGTGGCCTCCGCGAAGCGGACCAGCGTCCGCAGGGAGGGGGCCAGGGGGCGGCGGTCCATCAGGTCGGGGCGGTCGTGCAGGACGTACGCCGTCGAGATCTCGCCCGTCGCGCCGTCCAGCAGGAGCGACTCCGTCTCCAGGCCGCCGGGGCCCAGCAGTCCGCCTATCACCAGCTGCTCGCGCAGCTCCGCCGAGAGGCGGTCGTCCGGGTCGCCCGTCGAGTCGGCGACCGTGCGCAGGCCCTCGCGGCTCAGCTCCGCGAAGCTCAGCACGCGGCTGTCGCCGGGCACTCCGGGGCCGGTCAGCCAGTGCCGCGTGGACGCGTGCGTCACCCACGGGTCCAGCTCGGACTCGGTCAGTGTGATCACCGCGGAACCGGCGTCGGTCGTCCTCATGGGCTCCCCCGCATGTACTTGCTCACCGTCCCCTGGCGGGGCACGGCAGACCGCCCGGCCCAGCCCGGCAGCCGTTCCCCACTGCCCAGAACAGTACGCGCCACCACTGACAACGCCCGGAACAGCGACGCGCGCCCGACGACCACACGCGCTCACCTCACATGACGCTCAGAGGACCCTCGCGCGTTCCCTTTCCGCGAGAATCGCCTCCACCGTCTGCCCCACCGTCAGTTCCGAGGCGTCCAGCCAGAGTCCGATACGCGGGGCGCAGCGTACGCAGCGCTTCGTCCAGCGCCTCGACCGTCCAGGCGCCGCCGTACCCGGTCTTCGCTCGTCCCGCCTCCCGGGCGGCCACCGCCTCGGGCCGGGGCGCGAGGACGACCACGTACAGCGGCCGGGTGCGCACCAGACCGGGATACGTCTCCAAGTCCTCGCCCAGCACCACGTCCTGGACGACCGCCGAGAACCCGGCCTCGGCGTGGGTGTCCGCCGTCGCCGCCGACTGCCGGTGGCGCAGCCGCAGTTGGGCTCGCGCCTCACGGCCGGCGCCGGGGACGTACTCCTCCCGGCCGGAGACGATCACGCGCCGGAACACGTCCCCGCGCACGTGCGCCGCCCTCGGCAGCGACTCCGCCGGCGCCTGCGCGACCGTCGACTGCCGGCCGCCATGACGCCGGCGACGAGGACGACCCCGCCCGCCGGGGACATCAGGCCCGTTCCGTGACCACCGCGGCCTGGGGGCGGACCGGCAGCCGGTTCACGGGGCGGCCCGTCGCGGCCCGTACCGCGGACGCGACGGCCGCAGGAGAGGCCACCACCGGCACCGCGCTGACGGCCTTGGCCCCGAAGGGGGCGACCACGTCCCGTTCCTCGACCAGCCGGACGATGCGGATGTCGGGCGCGTCGAGGGCGGTCGGGAGGGCGTAGCCGGTCAGGTCGGGGTGGCGGATCAGGCCGCGGGGCGTGCGGAGGTTCTCCGTGAGCGCGATGCCCACGCCCTGCGTGACACCCGCCTCGATCCGGGCGGCCAGCTGGGCGGGGTTGAGGATCCGGCCCACGTCCTGGGCGACGGCCAGTTCCACGACCCGTACGGAACCGATCTCGATGTCGACGTCCACCACCGCGCGGATCGCGCAGAAGGCCATGCCCACGAAGGCGTCGCCCTGGCCGGCCTCGTTCAGCGGCTCGGTCGGGTGCGGGCGGCACTGGGCGGTGGCCCACAGTTCCTTGCCGTCCAGCGCCTCGGTGACGGTCGTCGACAGGACCCCGTCGTACGACGTGATCTTGCCGTCGGTGATCTGGAGCAGCTCCGTCGACATGCCGAACTTGTGGGCGAGCGGCTGCAGGAGCTGTGTGCGGACCATCTTGGCCGCGCGCTCCACCGCCCCGCCCGACACCCAGGTGTGCCGGCCGCGGCAGCCCGCGCCCGCCGGGGGCTGGTCGGTGTCGACCGGCGCCACGTGCACCTCGTCGATGCCGAGCGTCTCCTGGACGATCTGCCGGGCCAGGGTCGTGAAGCCCTGGCCGGTCTCGACGGCCGCGCACAGGACCGTCGCGACGCCGTCGTGGACCTTCACCGTCGCGGTGGAGACCTCGTCCGCGCCCTCGGCGCCGAGCATGTGCACCATGCCCACGCCGTAGCCCACGCCCCGGCGCACGGCGCCCGGTTCACCCGCGCCCTCGGGGCCGCCGGGCAGCAGCCACTCGTCCTCGGGCGTGTCCTTGGGCAGCGGCGGCAGCGGGAAGTCCCGTACGGCCTGGAGCAGTTCGGCCACCGGGGCCGGGCAGGTCACCGTCTGTCCGGTCGGGAGCACGTCGCCGGTCGCCAGGGCGTTGCGC
This sequence comes from Streptomyces hawaiiensis, assembly GCF_004803895.1. Classification (NCBI taxonomy): domain Bacteria; kingdom Bacillati; phylum Actinomycetota; class Actinomycetes; order Kitasatosporales; family Streptomycetaceae; genus Streptomyces; species Streptomyces hawaiiensis. Next base: position 3,445,067 of record NZ_CP021978.1, read on the forward strand.
AGCCGCACCTCGGCCGGGTCGAGGCCGAGCTTCTTGGCGATCTTGTCCATCTGTGCCTCGTAGGCGGCGCAGACCTGCATGGCGCCTTCGCCGCGTACGTGACCGGACGGGGGGTTGTTGGTGCGTACGGCCCAGCCCTCGATGAAGGCGTTCGGGACGACGTACGGTCCGCAGGCGAACCCGACGGCGGCGGCCAGCGCCTCGGCGGAGGTGTCGGCGTAGGCGCCCGCGTCGAGCAGGATCTGCGCCTCGACCTTGACGAGTCTGCCCTCGGCGTCGGCGTGGTGGCGGTAGCGCAGGAGCGTGGGGTGCCGGTGGACGTGCCCGAGGAAGGACTCCTCGCGCGTGGCGGTGAGTTTCACCGGGCAGCCGGTCCGCAGCGCGAGCAGGCCGAGGGGGAGCTGGAAGCCCTGGTCCTCGCGGTCGGCGGTGGCACCGGGGACGCCGGTCACGACGACCTTGACGCGCTCGGGTTCCAGGCCGAAGGCGGCGGCGGCCACGTCGCGGTCGGCGTGCGGGTCGGTGGAGGCCAGGTAGAGCTCGACTCCGCCGTCGGGGCGCGGTACGGCCAGGCCCGCCTCGGCGCCGATGGGCGCGGGGTCCTGGCGGCCGATGCGATACAGGCCCTCGACGACGATCTCGCCGGCCGCCTCCGGGTCCCCGTGGCGCAGCGGGATGTGCCGGATCAGGTTGCCGTCGGGGTGCAGCGGCTCTGCCTCGAAGGCCTGCTCCGGGTCGGTCACCGGGTCGAGCACCTCGTACTCGACGATGACGGCGGCGGCCGCCATGCGCGCGGTGTCCGGGTGGTCGGCGGCGACGGCCGCGATGGGCTCGCCGTGGTGGCGCACGATCTCGGAGGCGAAGACCGGCCGGTCGGCCGTGCCGCGGCCGTGCAACGGGCTGCCGGGGATGTCCTCGTGGGTGACGACGGCGCGGACGCCGGGCATCTCACGCGCGTGGGAGGTGTCGATGGACACGATGCGCGCGTGCGGGTGCGGTGAACGCAGCACGGCCGCCCACAGCAGGCCCTCGGCCCACAGGTCGGCGGCGTACGGGAAGGTGCCCTCCGTCTTGGCGCGGGCGTCGGCGGGCGGGAGCGAGACGCCGATGCCGTGCGGAAGCGGTTCGGGGGCGGGGGCGGCCTCCGCGGCCGTTGCGGCCTGGGCGGTGGCTGCTTCGTTGCTCACGCGGGGCCTCCGTCCTGGCCGTAGGGCTGGTCATGCGGTTTCGGGGAGTGCCGTTCCGGGGGCGCTCCGAAGGCGGACGCGTTCACGCCACCGGCGCCCGGGCCCGCCTGGTGCGGGATGCGGGCCTCGCCGGTGTCACCGTCGGCGGGCGCGGAGTGGGCCTCGCGTTCGGCGACGACGTCCTTGACGGCGTCCACCACGCCCCGGTAGCCGGAGCAGCGGCACAGGTTGCCGCACAGTGCCTGGCGGGTCTCCAGCTCGGTGGGCGCCGGGTTGCCCTCCAGCAGGTCGTGCACGGTCATCGCCATGCCGGGGACGCAGAAGCCGCACTGCACGGCGCCGCAGCGCGCGAGCGCCCGCTGCACGTCCGACGGCTGCCCGTCCTCGGCCAGGCCCTCGACGGTACGGACCTCACTTCCGGCGGCGGTCACGGCCGGGACCAGGCAGGACGCCACGAGCCGCCCGTCGACCTGGACGTTGCACGCGCCGCACTCGCCCTGCGAGCAGCCGTCCTTGGCGCCCGCGAGCCCGAGCCGCTCACGCAGCACGTACAGCAGGGACTCGCCGATCCACGCGTCGGAGACCGGGCGGTCGGCGCCGTTGACGCGCAGGACGTAGGAGGCGAGGGGGTGTTCCTCATGGGGGGCGGCGGGGGGTACGTCGTGAGGGCCGGCGACGGCCTGGGCGTCCGGGGTGCCGGCCGGGTCGGTCGCCTCGGTGGCCGGGTCCTCGTCCGGGGCCGGGTCGTCCTGGAGGTCGCCGTCGGCGGTCTCCGGGCCGGTGTCGGCGTCCGCGAGGGCCGGGAGGGGCTCGGCGACGGGCTCGAAGGGGCTGTCGGCGGCCTCTGGAGCCCCTGGAGCCCCTGGAGCGTCCTCGGAGGGCTCACCGTGGCCGGGAGCGGGCTGTGAGGCTTCCTGGGCGTCGTGAGGGAGCGCGGCGGCTTCCGGATCCGTTTCGGGCCCGGGCTCCCCGGGGAACTCGCCGGGGGCCTCGGGGTAGGGCTGTCCGGGCGCGTGACCGTCCGGGCCGGACGCCTCCTCCGGCCCGTGGCCGGGGAAGTCGGAGGGCTCGAACCCGTGGTCGGCGAAACGCGGCTCCGCCGTGTGCCCAGCCGCCCCCGGCTCCTGAGGCGCGTACTCCGACGGCCGGAGTGCGTGAGACGTGCCGGGCGTCTGCGGGCCGTGGCCGGCGATCCCGGAGGTCTCCGGCGCATGGCCGAACTCCCCCGGCTGGTGCGCGTGGCCGGTGTCCTCGTGGACGGCCGGTGCGTGAGCGTCTCGCGGGTGTCCGGGTCCGGCCTCGCCCGGGTCCGTCTCCTGCGGCAGCGGCCCGACGGCCTGCCGCTCCGGCGCGTATCCGGAGTCCGGTCCGGCGTCGCCCTGCAGTCCGTGCCCGTGGCCCTGCTCGTAACTGCTCTCGTGACCCGGCTCGTCGGGATAGCCCGGGTGGACCTCCTCCTGCCCCGCCGTGTCGTGCGGGTCCTGCTGCCCCCACGGCCGGCCCGCGGCGTGCGTCGCCCAGGGCGCGGACGCGCCGCCGGGCAGCGTGGCCGGCGGGGTGCCGCCCCACTGCTCGACCAGCGAGGACGTGGTGAACTCGCCCGACTCGTCCGGAAGGTCGCCTCCGGCGACGGGGATGGACCACTGCCCGGTCACGTCATGGCCGGGCGCCTCGGCCGCCGCGGTCTCCTCGAAGTTCCACTGCCCGGTCGCCCCCGGGGTGTACGTGAACCGGTCGTCCCCGCCGTGCTGCCGCGCCGTCGCGTCGGAGCCGTAGGGCGTCCCGGGGTCGTACGGCGCGTCGGAGCCGCCGTACGGCTGCTCGGGCACGTCGTAGCCCTGCTGCTCGTGCGCGCCGTGCTCGTGACCGTGCTGCGGGTGTCCGGCGTTCGGGTCGTGCCACTGAGCTCCGTCGACCGGTGCGCCGGGCACCGGCCACGCGCCCGTGGCGGCCGGGTCGGTGCCGGCCGTCGTCGCGGGGTTGACCGCTATCTGCGGCGGTACGTAGCCGTGACCGGGCGCGGCCAGGGGGCTGTCGGCGGCCAGCAGGGCGTCGACGCCCCCCTCGGGGAGTTCGACGAAGGCCGTGGCGCCGTCGTCGTACTCGCCCTGGGGCAGCGGGTCCCAGCGGCTCCCACCCCGGGGCGTGCCCTCTCCGTGCTGGTCGTCGGTCACGACAGCGCCCTCCCCAGTGCTCGTCGGGCCAGCGCGGCGACGGTGCGCCGCAGGTGCAGTACGGCGGGCGGAAGCTGCGCCACCGAGCCGTCCCCGGCCGGCGCCGCGTCGGGGATGCAGGCCGCGGCGACGTACTCCCCGAAGGCGCTCAGCGCCTCCGGGACGAGCGCCCGGTTGTTGTCCCAGTCGATGAGGCTGCCGACCCACTGCTCGGCCTCCAGCGGCCGCAGCGGCATCGGCGCTATGGCGCCCACCGCGCAGCGCACGCCCCGGCGCGCGGGGTCCAGGACCAGGGCCACGGACGCCACCGCGCGCCCCGGGCCGGTCCGGCCGGTCGCCTTCAGGAAGACCTGCGGGGCGTGCAGCAGCGGCACGCGCACGTAGCCGATGAGTTCGCCGGCGCGCAGCATGTCCACCCCGGCCAGCAGGTGCGAGACCGGGATCTCCCGGCGGGCTCCGCCCGGGCCCGCGATGATCAGGGTCGCCTCCAGGGCGGCCAGCACCGGCAGCGCGTCCCCGGTGGGGGCGGCCGAGGCGATGTTGCCGCCCAGGGTGCCCGCGTTGCGGATGTGCGGCGGGCCCGCGGCGCGGGCGGCGGCGGCGAGCGCCGGGATCAGGGCCGCGAAGTCGGGGCGGCCCATGCGCGCGTGCGTGAGGCCCGCGCCGAGCAGCGCGTGACCGTCCAGGTACTGCCAGCCGCGGATCTCGCTGATGCGGCCCAGTCCCACCAGCGCGGCGGGCCTGAGCTGCCCGGAGTTGACGGCGGCCATCAGGTCGGTGCCGCCCGCGACGGGCACGGCGGCGGGCACGGCGGTGAGTGCCGCGACGGCCTCGTCCAGCGTCGTGGGCAGCGTGACGGCCTGCGCCGCCTGCGGTGCGTGCGTGGTCAAACCGGCTGCCCCTTCCCGCTGCCCCACCTGGTCCCACCTGTGCTGCCGTACGGTACGTGCTGACAGGGCGGACGTGGCAACTCTGGCACATCTTGGCGAGAGCCGAAGACACGGGTCCGCTAGGAGGCATTCGCCCACCTCACTGGCGAGATGGTCCGTTTTCGCACAGGTTCACCAGTGCATACCGATTGGCACTTTCGATGACCCTTGTGCGCTTTTTCCGTGGCTTGTTCGAGCTGTTCGGTAGCGAGGGCGCCTGCTACCGGTGGGGCGGCGGGCCGTCCTTCGGGCGGCCCAGCACCCCGGGGCGCCGCTGCCAGGGCAGCGGGCCCGTGGGGGGCCGGTAGGCGACACCCAGGGCGTCGAGCCGCCGGTAGTGGGCGGTCATACGTCGCTGGAAACCCGCGAAGTCCCGTTCCGCCGGGGCGGGCAGGGCGCTCCAGGCGACCTCCGCGAAGGCCGCGAGGCGGGGGAAGGCCTGGTAGTCCACGCGTGCGTGGTCCTCCATCACCTCGGTCCACAGGTTGGCCTGCGTGCCCAGCACGTGCCGGGCCTCCTCGGGCGTCAACTCCGGTGGAACGGGCTCGAACCGGTAGACGTCCTCCAGGGTGCGCACCCACCCGATCGGTACCGGCTCCTCGGGGCCCGGGTCCTGACGGTGGTCCAGGTACACATGCTGCTCCGGGCACATGACGACGTCGTGGCCGGCCCGGGCGGCGGCGATGCCTCCCGCGTAACCGCGCCAGGAGGACACGGCGGCGCCCTCGGCCAGGCCGCCCTCCAGGATCTCGTCCCAGCCGATCAGCCGGCGGCCGCGCTCGGCCAGCCAGGTGTCGAAGTACCCGATGAACCAGGACTGGAGCTGGCCCTCGTCCGCGAGCCCGAGTTCCCTGATGCGCGCCTGGACACTCTCCGACCGCCGCCACTGGTCCTTGGGGCATTCGTCGCCGCCGATGTGCACGAACTCCGAGGGGAACAGCCCGAGCACTTCCTCGAAGACCCCCTCGTAGAAGCGCAGGGTGTTGTCAGTGGGGGCGAGTACGTTCGGGTTGATTCCCCAGGTGTCCCAGACGGAGAGGGCGGTGGTGTCGATGACGTCGGTGTTGCCGAGTTCCGGGTACGCGGCGATGGCGGCCTGCGAGTGGCCCGGTACGTCGATTTCGGGAACGACGGTGATATGCCGCTCGGCGGCGTAGGCGACGATCTCCCGGATGTCGTCCTGGGTGTAGTAGCCGCCGTGCGGCTTGTCCTCCCACAACGGCGAGGCCCGGTGGCCGGTTTTGGTACGGGTGCGCCAGGAGCCGATCTCGGTCAGCCGCGGATGCCGCTCGATCTCGACGCGCCAGCCCTGGTCGTCCGTCAGATGGAAGTGGAAGACGTTGAGTTTGTGCGCCGCCATCAGATCGAGGTACCGCAGCACGCCTTCCTTGGGCATGAAGTGCCGGGCGACGTCGAGCATCAGGCCGCGCCAGCGGAATCGGGGGGCGTCCTCGATCGCGAGGTACGGCACCGTCCAGGCGCGATCGCGGCCGAGCGGAGCCCTGCGGAACGCGTCGGGGCCGAGGAGCTGGCGCAGCGTCTGGGCGCCCCAGAAGACACCGGCCGCGTCGCCGCCCTCGACGAGGACGCCGTTCCGGTCGCTGACGAGGCGGTATTCCTCGGGGCCGAGCCGGGGGTCGAGTCGGAGCCCGATGCCCTCGCCGCCGGCGTCGTCGAGTTCCCGGCCCTCGCGCAGCGGCAGACCGGTGGCCTGCCGGAGGGCGGCGCTCAGCCAGTGAGCGACGCCTTCCGCCGCGGTGTCGGCGTAGAGCCGGGAGTGCCGCGTCAGCCGCACCTCGCCGGAACCGGCGACGGCACGGCGGGGTGCCGGAATCAGTTCGGTCACGTCAGTCCTTCACCGCTCCGCCCAGTCCGGAGACCAGGCGACGCTGTACGAGTACGAAGAAGACCAGGACCGGAACGGTCATCACCGTGGAGGCGGCCATGACTCCGCCCCAGTCCGGGTCGTCTGGCTTGTAGAAGACGAGCAGGGCCATCGGCAGCGTCGACTGCGACGTGTCGCTGATGATGAACGACTTGGCGAACAGGAAGTCGTTCCAGGCGGAGATGAACGAAAACACGCTGGTGGCCACGAGACCCGGCAGGACGAGCGGGAAAAGGATCTGCCAGAGGAATCGCGCCCGGGTCGCCCCGTCGATGTACGCGGCCTCCTCCAGCGCCTCCGGAACGGCTTTCACGAACCCCCGCAGCATCCAGATCGCGAAGGGCAGTGAGAAGGCGATGTGGGGCAGGATCAGCGAGCCCAGCGTGTTCAGCTGACCGGCGTCCCGCATGAGGAAGAACAGGGGGATCGTGAGGGCTTCCACGGGCACCATCTGGGCCACCAGAAACATGATCAGAAGGGTGGTCCGGAGGCGGAAGTGGAATCGTGTGACGGCGGTCGCGGCGAGAAACGCGATCAGCGCGGAGGCGATCACGACACTGCCCGCGACGACGAGGCTGTTGAGGAAGTAGCGGCCGAATTCCTGCTGCCCGAAGACGCGTCGGAAGGAATCCAGGGAGGGCGCGAGCGTCCACGGCCTGGGTTCGCCGGACTCGATCTCCCCGGCCGGTTTGAAGGCGCTGAGCACCATCCAGTACAGGGGGAAGGCGACGACGACCGCGATCAGCAGGGCGGAGGCCTCGGCGGCCAGCCGCCCCGGGCGGCGCACACGGGCACGTGGAAGGTTCACAGTTCCTCCCCCTGCCGGCGCAGCAGCCGCAGGTACACCAGCGTGACGGCGAGCAGGATCAGCAGCGTCACGATGCCGATCGCGGAACCCAGGCCGTACTGCGAGGACGCGAAGGCCTGCTGGTAGGCGTAGACGTTCAGGACCATGTTCTGGCCCGCGATGCCGCCGCCGTTCGTCATGACGTAGATCTGGGTGAAGACCTTGAAGTCCCAGATGACCGACTGGATGGTGACGACGACCAGGATCGGCCGGAGCATCGGGGCGAGGACGGAGCGCCAGACGCGCCACTGCGAGGCGCCGTCGAGGGAGGCGGCCTCCAGCACTTCGCCGGGTACGGCACGGATCCCGGCGTAGACGGTCACCATCACGAACGGGAAGGAGCACCAGACCACTTCGAGCAGGACGAGGAAGAAGGCGCTGAGACGGCCGTACGTCCACGAGTGGTCGCCGAGGCCCAGCACCCGGTTCACCGGGCCGAAGTCCGGGTCGAAGAGGAACAGCCACACCGTGGAGCCGGTCACGGCCGGGGTCGCCCACGCGCCCAGGGCGGCCAGCATCAGCGCGAGCCGCGGCACGGCCCGGACCCGCGTGAGGAGCACGGCGAGGGCGCAGCCGACCGCGAGCGTGGAGACGACACAGGCCGCCGCGAACAGCACGGTGGCGAACAGCACCTGCCAGAACCGCGGGTCCCCGAACAGCTCGGCGTAGTTCCCGAACCCCTCGAAGGTGGTCGGCTCCCCGCCGCTGACCTGCGCCTGCGTGTACTGGAAGAACGAGATCAACCCGAGCTGATAGATCGGGTAGACGAGCAGCCCGCCGAGCACGACGAGCGCGGGCGCGAGATACAGCCAGGGCGTCCAGCCGCCGCCCGCACGCGGGGACCCGCCGGACACGCCCCGGCGCGGACCCGGCCGGCCGACGCCCCGGGCCGAAGGCCGACCCGGCGGACCACCGCCATACGCCGCGCGGGTCTTGCCGGAACGGTCCCCGCTCGGGGCGGCCGGGGCCCCGAGCGCCGCGGTGGCGCTCGCGGAATCAGACATGGCACCACCCATGGCACCACCACCGGGCAGACCACGCCCCGCCCCCACCGGAACACCCCCGGCAGCACCGACCACCACCCCACCGACCCCGTCCGAGCCGGCCCGGGCACCGCCTGCCCCGTGCGAGCCAGTCCCGGCCGGATCGGCGTCGGCCGCATCAGGCACAGCGGTGTCGGTCCGGGCCGAGTGGGTCTCCGTCGGTTCCATGCGGTCGTTCATCCGGTTCACCCCGCGGAGCCGAACGCGGTGTTCATCTTCTGCGCGGCGTCCTCGGAGGCCTGCGCGGCGTCCTTCTTGCCGCTGATGATCTCCTGGAACATCGTCGGCAGGACCAGCGAGGAGTCGATCTGGGCCCAGGCGGGTGACGCGGGGACGAACTCGGTGCCGGCGGAGAGGGTCCGCACGAAGGGCTTCACGAACGGCTCCTGCCGCGCGACCTGCTGCCGGACGTCCGTGAAGGTCGGCAGGAAGCCCATCGCGTCGAAGAGTTCACTCTGCGTCTTCTTCGAGGCGAGCCGCTCCATCAACTGGACGGCGAGCGTGCGGTGGGACGTGCTCTTCAGGACGCCGATGTTGTTGCCGCCAGCGAAAGCCGGTGCGATCGAGCCGGACTTCACCCCCGGCAGCGGGACGACTGCGTACTTGCCCTTGACCTTCCCGGCCTCGACGGCGGTGTGGCTGAAGTCGCCGCCGATCGCCATGCCCGCCTTCCCCGCGGCGAACGCGGAGATCGTGTCGTTGCCGCCCATGCCCGCGCACTTGGCGGCCGGGCAGTTGTCGTCGCCGAAGAGGGAGGTGTACGCCTTGATGCCCTTGCGGGCCTGCGGGCTGTCGATGCCGGACGCGTACGACCCGCTCTTGCCGCTCGCGAGTTCACCGCCGTTGGCCCACACGAACGGCATCGCGCCGTAGGTGTAGGCACCGCCGACCACCAGCCCGTACAGCTCGGGCTTCGCCGCGCGTATCGCGCGGGCCGTGGAGGCGAGTTCGGCCATCGTCCTCGGCACGGACAGACCGAGCTCCTCGAACACGTCCGTGCGGTAGTACAGAGCGCGGACGCCGACGTAGAACGGGGCGCCGTAGAGCTTGCCGTCCACCGTCACCGACTGTTTCGCCGTCGGGTCGGTGTCCTTCGCCTCGCTCCAGTCGCCGAAATCCTCCGTGACGTCGAGGAGTCCGCCGTCCTTCACATAGCCGGCCGTGTCGGTGTTGCCGTACTCCATCACGTCGGGCGCGGAGGCGGGGTCGTTGAAGGCGGCCTTGACGCGCTGGGCGCGGGTGTCGACGGGGATGTACTCGACGTCGACCTCGGTGCCCTTGTGGGTCTTCTCGAAATCGGCGACGACCGCGTCGACGACCTTCTCCTTGGGGGTGTTGCCGACCTCCTGGAAGAGCCACACGCGCAGCGTGCCGGTCTTCTCGTCCTTGTCGGAGGAGGAGTTCGTGGAGGTCTGGGGCGCGCAGGCGGTGGCCAGGAGGGCGGCGAGCGCGGTGAGCCCGGCAAAACGGACGGACAGAGTCATGGAGTGTTCCTCCGAGGGAGTGTTGCAACATGCGCAATGAAGGTTTCGCTGTGCACAACACATCGGAGGCTAGGGACTGCGGGAACACGCCCACAAGAGGTCTCAACCACTCTGTGACCGGCAGACGCACTCCGTGCAACACCCGGACAGCACAAAGGCCCCCAAGGCGCGCAAAACGCACCTGGGGGCCTTACGGCACGCCGACGGGCTTACTTGTCGCCCTTGCCGCCCTTGTCGTCGTCGCCGGAGCTCATGGACTCGTAGATCTCCTTGCACATGGGACACACGGGGTACTTCTTCGGGTCGCGGCCCGGCACCCAGACCTTGCCGCACAGCGCCACGACGGGAGTGCCGTCGAGGGCGCTCGCCATGATCTTGTCCTTCTGGACGTAATGGGCGAAGCGCTCGTGGTCACCGTCACCGTGGGAGGTCTGCGGCGTCGGCTCTACGAGGGTCCCCGTACCAGTCCCGCGCTCGGGCTCGAGAGTGCTCATAGGGCCAAGGGTACTGAAGCTCACAGGCATCAGTTGAGCGAAGGGTCGTCCGGGTACGTCGCCACCATCGCCAGCTCGCTGCGCTGGCGGCGCAGCACCTCGCGCCACAGCCGCTCGGGAGACGGGGACGAGACGTCACCGGGCTCCGACTCGACGACATACCAGGCGCCGTCGACCAGCTCGTCCTCCAGCTGGCCCGGGCCCCAGCCGGCGTACCCGGCGAAGATCCGCAGCGAGCCGAGGGCGGAGGCCAGCAGCTCCGGCGGGGCCTCCAGGTCGACCAGACCGATCGCGCCGTGCACCCGGCGCCAGCCCAGCGGGGTGGCCTCGCCGGACGCGCCGCCGGGGACGACCGCGACCCCCAGGGCCGAGTCCAGCGACACCGGGCCGCCCTGGAACACGACACCCGGTTCCACGGCGAGTTCCCCCCAGCCCTCCAGGATGTCGCCCACGCCCACCGGGGTGGGACGGTTGAGGACGACACCGAGGGAGCCCTCCTCGTCGTGGTCGAGGAGCAGCACCACCGCGCGGTCGAAGTTCGGGTCCGCCAGGGCGGGGGTGGCCACGAGCAACCGCCCTGTGAGCGAGGACACCTCGGTCATGGCAGACATGATCCCGCATTCTCCCTTCGCGTGGGGAGGCAATGCGGCACCGGGAGGGAACGCAGCTCAGGGCGCACCGAAGCGTTCGACGCGCACGAAAGCGACGGTGACCCCATGTGCCCGGCACGGAACGGTTCGTGTTGTGACAGAGCTATGACGTGGCTGGGTCCGACTCAGGCTTACGGAAGGGGGGTGGTGGGCGATTACCCTTTCCCTCCTGGCCCCTGCCCGACTCCATGGAACGCGAGATTCATGACCGTCAACGACGATGTCCTGCTTGTCCACGGCGGAACCCCGCTGGAGGGCGAGATCCGTGTCCGCGGTGCGAAGAATCTCGTGCCGAAGGCCATGGTCGCAGCGCTGCTGGGCAGCGCTCCGAGCCGGCTGCGCAATGTTCCGGACATCCGCGACGTTCGGGTCGTACGGGGTCTGCTGCAGCTGCACGGTGTGACGGTCCGTCCGGGTGACGAGCCCGGCGAACTGGTGATGGATCCGACGCGGGTGGAGAGCGCGAACGTCGCTGACATCGATGCCCACGCGGGTTCGAGCCGGATCCCGATCCTGTTCTGCGGACCGCTGCTGCACCGCCTCGGCCACGCGTTCATCCCCGGTCTCGGCGGCTGCGACATCGGCGGCCGGCCCATCGACTTCCACTTCGAGGTGCTGCGGCAGTTCGGCGCGAAGATCGAGAAGCGGGCGGACGGCCAGTACCTGGAGGCGCCCCGGCGGCTGCGCGGTACGAAGATCGCGCTGCCGTACCCGTCCGTCGGCGCGACCGAGCAGGTGCTGCTGACGGCCGTCCTCGCGGAGGGCGTCACGGAGCTGTCCAACGCGGCCGTCGAGCCGGAGATCGAGGACCTCATCTGCGTGCTGCAGAAGATGGGCGCGATCATCGCGATGGACACCGACCGGACGATCCGCGTCACCGGTGTGGACCAGCTCGGCGGCTACAACCACCGCGCCCTGCCGGACCGCCTGGAGGCCGCGTCCTGGGCGTCGGCGGCGCTGGCGACCGAGGGCAACATCTACATCCGCGGCGCCCAGCAGCGCTCGATGATGACGTTCCTGAACACCTACCGGAAGGTGGGCGGTGCCTTCGAGATCGACGACGAGGGCATCCGCTTCTGGCACCCCGGCGGCCAGCTGAAGTCCATCGCGCTGGAGACGGACGTCCACCCGGGCTTCCAGACCGACTGGCAGCAGCCGCTGGTGGTCGCCCTGACGCAGGCCACGGGCCTGTCCATCATCCACGAGACGGTCTACGAGTCCCGCCTCGGCTTCACGTCCGCGCTGAACCAGATGGGCGCGCACATCCAGCTCTACCGCGAGTGCCTGGGCGGCTCGAACTGCCGCTTCGGCCAGCGCAACTTCCTCCACTCGGCCGTCGTCTCGGGTCCGACGAAGCTCCAAGGCGCGGACCTGGTCATCCCCGACCTCCGCGGCGGCTTCTCGTACCTCATCGCGGCGCTGGCGGCCCAGGGCACGTCCCGCGTCCACGGCATCGGCCTCATCAACCGCGGCTACGAGAACTTCATGGAGAAGCTGGTGGAGCTGGGCGCGAAGGTCGAGCTGCCGGGCAAGGCGCTCGGCTGACCCGCCCCCAACGGCCACGCCCGCCCGGCTGGGGGTCCGGGGGTCATCCCCCGGGCAGGCACAGCATGGAGAAGCTGGTGGAGCTGGGCGCGAAGGTCGAGCTGCCGGGCAAGGCGCTCGGCTGACCCGCCCCCAACGGCCACGCCCGCCCGGCTGGGGGTCCGGGGGTCATCCCCCGGGCAGGCACAGCATGGAGAAGCTGGTGGAGCTGGGCGCGAAGGTCGAGCTGCCGGGCAAGGCGCTCGGGTAGTCCCCGTACGCCGAGGGGCGGCCACCTGATTTCAGGTGGCCGCCCCTCGGCATTTCATGCGGCTCTACGTGGCGCGCCCCAAAGGGGCGCGGGGAACTGCGCGACCAGCCACAGGCGGCCCGCAGTTGCCCACGGCGCACGCAACGGGCCGCTTACTTACCCTTGGCCGCTTCCTTGAGCTTCGAGCCCGCGGAGACCTTCACGCTGTACCCGGCGGGGATCTGGATGGGCTCGCCGGTCTGCGGGTTGCGGGCGGTGCGAGCGGCACGGTGGGTGCGCTCGAAGGTCAGGAAGCCGGGGATGGTGACCTTCTCGTCGCCCTTGGAGACGATGTCGCCGACGACGTCGGCGAACGCGGCCAGCACGGCGTCGGCGTCCTTGCGAGTCACCTCGGCGCGGTCGGCCAGCGCGGCCACCAGCTCACTGCGGTTCATGTTGTTACTCCCGTGTTCATCTTGCCGTTGAGGCGTCAGATCGAAGCCGATGCTGCCAGGGTCCTCGATGAGTCCCCGGACCCGGGTCCGTCGTCAGACCCTCGCGCCCAGGGACGCATCCTGCCCCTACCTGCGGCGGGAAAGCCAATCCGGCACCCGCAGGAGTCGTGAGAACACCCTTGGGGAGTCACACGAAAAGAGGGCCTGAGCCTGCGCCACGATAGCTCCGCTGCTGACAGGGGTCTTGCGACGCGCCGGGTTCCTGGCCGCCGTGGGGTTACTCACAGTCGGGTGCAGGCGGCCCCCGGACCCCCGCAGAGGTCCGGGCGGCCCGGTCTCAGAGGCCGGTCGGGCTGTTTCCCGCAGCCGCACCGACCGCCTTGGCGGCGTCCCGCACGGCGCCGGCGACCGCGCCCGCGACCTTGTCGTTGAAAACGCTCGGGATGATGTAGTTCGGGTTCAGCTCGTCCTCGGTCACCACGTCCGCGAGGGCCTTAGCGGCGGCCAGCATCATCTCCGTGTTGACCGTCCGGGACTGCGCGTCCAGCAGACCACGGAAGACACCCGGGAAGACCAGCACGTTGTTGATCTGGTTCGGGAAGTCCGAGCGGCCGGTGGCGACAACGGCCGCGGTCTGGCGGGCGATTGCCGGGTCGACCTCGGGGTCCGGGTTCGCAAGCGCGAACACGATCCCGCCGTCGGCCATGGCGGCCACGTCGTCACCGTCGAGGACGTTCGGGGCCGAGACGCCGATGAAGACGTCAGCGCCGCGCACAGCCTCCTTGAGGGTGCCCGTGAGGCCCTCGGGGTTGGTGTTGTCGGCGATCCAGCGCAGCGCCGAGTCCGGGGCGGCGTCCACCAGGTCCTCGCGGCCCGCGTGCACGACGCCGTGGATGTCGGCGACGACGGCGTTCTTGACGCCCGCGGCGAGCAGCAGCTTCAGGATGGCCGTACCGGCGGCGCCGGCGCCGGACATGACGACGCGGATGTTCTCCATCGCCTTGCCGGTGACGCGAAGCGCGTTCGTCAGGGCGGCGAGGACGACGATCGCGGTGCCGTGCTGGTCGTCGTGGAAGACGGGGATGTCGAGGGCTTCGCGCAGCCGGGCCTCGATCTCGAAGCAGCGCGGGGCGGAGATGTCCTCGAGGTTGATGCCCGCGAAGCCCGGGGCGATCGCCTTGACGATCTCGACGATCGCGTCGGTGTCCTGGGTGTCGAGGCAGATCGGCCAGGCGTCGATTCCGGCGAACCGCTTGAAGAGCGCCGCCTTGCCCTCCATGACGGGCAGCGCGGCCTTGGGGCCGATATTGCCCAGTCCCAGCACGGCGGAGCCGTCCGTCACGACCGCAACGGAGTTGCGCTTGATGGTGAGGCGGCGGGCGTCCTCGGGGTTCTCGGCGATCGCCATGCACACGCGGGCCACGCCCGGCGTGTAGACCATGGACAGGTCGTCACGGTTGCGGATGGGGTGCTTGGACGCCATCTCGATCTTGCCGCCGAGGTGCATGAGGAAGGTCCGATCCGAGACCTTGCCCAGGGTGACGCCCTCGATGCCGCGGAGCTCCTCGACGATCTCGTCCGCGTGCGAGGTCGACGACGCCGCGATGGTGACGTCGATACGGAGCTTCTCGTGACCGGACGCGGTGACGTCGAGGCCGGTCACCGAGCCTCCGGAGGACTCCACGGCGGTGGTGAGCTGCGAGACGGCGGTTCCGCTCGCGGGCACCTCCAGCCGGACCGTCATCGAGTAGGAGACGCTGGGCGCCGTTGCCATGGCCGACTTCCTCTGCTTTCACCTGACGCTGAGTTGTGCCGTCCGATCGTCGCACCTACCGCTGAGTAGCAGGTAGCCGCCCTCGATTGCGAACGTTTTGTTCGCGGAATGGGCCAACGAAAAGAGACCCACGTCACGTGGACGTGGGTCTCTTCCCAAGTAAGTGGCACCGGCCCGCCATGCTCGCCTCGCGGCAAGTGGTCGCTCGTAGCGACGAAGGTTGGGCCCGGGGGCTTGGATCGAGCCGGTGCCACATCCAGGCTAACAAACAGATCCCGTAAGGCCATTCCCGTACCGGTAGTTCATTTCGCCGACAAGTGGGTATCGGGCCTCAGTCCCTGAGCAGGTCCGGAACTCCCGCCGCGTCGGGCTCGTCCCGGCCGGCCGAGACGATCGTGAGCCGCTGGGTGGCCCGGGTCAGGGCGACGTAGAGGACGCGCAGGCCGGCCGGGGACTCGTCGGCGATCTCCGCCGGGGAGACCACGACCGTCGCGTCGTACTCCAGGCCCTTGGCCTCCAGGCTGCCGAGGGCCACGACCCGGTCACCGAGCCCGGCCAGCCAGCGGCGGGCCTCCTCGCGGCGCTGCATGGCGACGACCACGCCGACCGTGCCGTCGACGCGCTCCAGCAGCCGGGCCGCCTCATCGCGGACGGTCGCGCCCAGCGTGTCCTCGACAACGGTGAAGCGGGGTTCGACACCGGTGGAGCGGACCGCCTTCGGCGACACGGAGCCTGGCATGGCGAGGGCGAGGACCTTCGAGGCCAGTTCGGCGATCTCGGCCGGGTTGCGGTAGTTCACCGTGAGCTCGAAGCGGCGGCGGGGGCGGGTGCCGAGGGCCTCGTCGCGGGCCTGGGCCGCCTCGTCCGGGTCGGACCAGGAGGACTGGGCCGGATCGCCGACGACCGTCCAGGTGGCGTGCCGGCCGCGGCGGCCGACCATGCGCCACTGCATCGGGGTGAGGTCCTGGGCCTCGTCGACGATGACATGGGCGTACTCGACGCGTTCCTGCGCGAGGCGCTCGGCGCGCTCGCGCTGCGACTCCTCGCGCACCGGCATCAGCTCCTCCAGGCCGGTGAGCTGGTCGAGCGGGTCGAGTTCGCGTTTCCTGCGGGGGCGGGCCGGGGCGCCGAGGACGGCCTGCAGTTCGTCGAGCAGGGCGATGTCGTGCACCGTGCGGCCCTCGCGCCGCAGTGAGCGGGCGACCTTGCGGACCTCGCCGGGGTTGAGGATCCGCCGGGCACAGCGGCCGAGGCGGCGTTCGTCGGCCATGGCGTCCAGGACGGCCGCCGGGGTCAGCTCCGGCCACCAGGCGTCGAGGAACGCGATGAAGGCGTCCTCGGAGGTGATGTCCTCGTCGAAGGAGGAGCGCAGCTCGGCCGCGAGCTCCGGGTCGCTGTGCCGGCCGGCCGCGCCGGACTGCTCCCACAGGGCGTCCAGGAGGAGTTTGCGGGCGCGGGGGCGCAGCAGATTGACGGGGGCGGTGCCGCCGAGGGCGGCGTGGCGGATGCCGTCCAGCTCCCGGGCCTGCAGTTCCAGGCGGCGGCCGAAGGCGACCACGCGCAGCCGGGCCGGTGGATCGTTCATCTCCAGGGCGCCGCGCGCGGCTTTCCGCAGCACCTTGAGCATGCGGGAGGAGCCCTTGGCGCGGGCCACGGCGGGGGAGTCGTAGAGCGTGGCCTCGCTGCCGTCGACCAGAGAGCCGATGGCGCGGATGGCGACCTGGCCCTCCTCGCCGAGGGAGGGCAGCACGCCCTCGGTGTAGGCGACGAGCAGCGGGGTCGGCGAGACGATCAGGATGCCGCCCGCGTAGCGGCGCCGGTCCTGGTAGAGGAGGTAGGCGGCGCGGTGCAGGGCCACGGCGGTCTTGCCGGTGCCGGGGCCGCCCTCGACGTACGTCACGGAGGCGGCGGGGGCGCGGATGACCAGGTCCTGCTCGGCCTGGATGGAGGCGACGATGTCGCGCATGGTGTGGCTGCGGGCCTGGCCGAGTGCGGCCATCAGGGCGCCGTCGCCGATGACGGGCAGCTCTTCGCCGTCGAGGTACGCCGTCAGCTCGGGGCGCATCAGGTCGTCCTCTACGCCGAGGACCTGGCGGCCCTTGGAGCGGATGACGCGGCGGCGGACGACACGGCCGGGGTCGACCGGGGTGGAGCGGTAGAAGGGTGCGGCGGCCGGGGCGCGCCAGTCGATGACCAGCGGGGCGTAGTCCGCGTCGAGGACGCCGATGCGGCCGATGTGCAGGGTCTCGGCGATGTCGGCGGTGTTGTCGGGGCGTACGGCCCCCTCCGCCGGCTCGATCGCGGTGTACGCCCCGTCAGGGCCCTTCTTGCCGTCCTTGCCGGTCAGCAGGTCGATACGGCCGAAGAGGAAGTCCTCGAACTCGTTGTTCAGCCGGCTGAGGTGGATGCCCGCGCGGAAGACCTGGGCGTCCCGTTCGGCGAGTGCGCCCGGGGTGCCGACCTGGCCGCGGCGGGCCGCGTCCTGCATGAGGAACTCCGCCTCGTGGATCTTCTCCTCGAGGCGCCGGTACACCCGGTCCAGGTGTTCCTGTTCGACGCTGATCTCCCGGTCACGAACCGAATCGTGCGCCGAACCGACCGCGTCTTGTCTGTGAGCCTGAACGGCCACCGGGCCCCCTTCTGACGTGCTGGGCAGCCGTCAACCGTACGCGAAGGGGACCCTCGGAAGCTACGGGCTGGCGGGCAGGCGCGGGACCTGTTGTCCCAATGACGCCTGCCGGATGACCGGACAAGCCTATGCGTCGACCTCGACCAGGCGCTTTCCGTCGAACTCCACGACCTCGAAGTGGTCGATCTGGTTCGGGTCGAACGCGGCGCCGCCTTGGACGTAGAGGGGTTCCTTGGCCTTGTCCGTCTTGGCGTCGGGGATGCCGTAGCCCCACTCCGGGACGGACCAGGAGGCCAGGGTCTCGCGCTCGCCGTTCTTTCCGACCGCGACGAGGGCGCACTTCAGCGGGCCCCTGACGTTCTTCAGCTCCAGGACCGCGCCCGTGCCCCAGTCCTTCTTCTGCACGGCGACCGTCGCGGAGACCTTGGTGGTCGGGTCGGTGGCGGTGATCTTGTCGGAGATGCCGTCGAAGGCGGCCTTGGCGGGGCTCGCCGCGAGCGGGCGGTTCTCCGCGCCGCTGCCGCCGTCGCCGCCGTTCGTCGCGACCGCGACGAAGGGGCCGCCGATGATCAGCGCACCGGCCGCGGCCACCATGTAGAGGCTGCGGCGGCGCTTCTGGGCGCGGCGGTCGGCGACCTCGTCGACCAGCTTCTCCACCAGGCGCGGGCGGGGCTTCGCGGACAGCGACTCGCCGATCGCGGGTGTGCTGCCGGAGCCGGGCAGATCGGCGAGGGCGGCGAGCATCGGTTCCATGCCGGCCAGTTCGTCGAGCTGCTGGGCGCACCATTCGCAGGTGGCGAGGTGGGCTTCGAAAGCGGTTGCTTCGGCGTCGTCGAGGATGCCGAGGGCGTAGGCGCCGACGGTCTCGTGCTCGTTCGGCACCGGAGATTCCTGCATGGGGCCAGACATACCCATGCCTCCCGTACCGAACCCTTCGTTACCCCCGTAAACACTCATCACGCCGTCACCCCCCGCTCCTCCAGTGCCAGCTTCATGGAACGCAGGGCGTAGAACACCCTGGAGCGGACGGTTCCGCTGGGTATGCCCAGGGTCTCGGCCGCCTCGTTGACGGTACGCCCCTTGAAATACGTCTCGACGAGCACCTCCCGGTGGGCGGGGGTCAGGTCGTCGAGTGCGTCCGAGAGAGTCATCAGCCACAGCGCCTTGTCGATCTCGTCCTCCGCGGGGATGACCTCCAGCGGCGACGGATCGACCTCCTGCGGCCGGGCCTGCCGGCTGCGGTGGCCGTCGATGACGATGCGCCGGGCGACCGTCACCAGCCAGGGGCGTACCGATCCGGTCGCCCGATTGAGCTGACCGGCGTTCTTCCAGGCACGGATGAGCGTCTCCTGGACGACGTCCTCGGCGCGCTGCCGGTCTCCGGCGACCAGGCGCAGGACGTATGCCAGCAGGGGTCCGGCGTGTTCGCGATAGAGCGCACGCATCAGCTCCTCATCGGGTTCCGAGGGCTGGGACATGCGATGTCGGGCCCTCGGTGCACGTTCATTGGCCACGACGGAATCCTTGCGCACGCCCACCTCCGGTGTCCGGGGGTTCCCCCAGTCGGTCGCTCCACATGCCGTACGGATGCGAGTGGTTGGGCGTTCAAAGAGACCCGACAGATTTCTTCCGGATGACGTGACGAGCGGGACATGGGGTCACATTCCCACCCCGCGTTCTTTACATTTCCGCCACAACGGCAAGATCAAGCCAGGCCTTCCCTACGGTGGCGTAGGTAAACGGCATGTAATCGAAATCACTTCGACAGTGGGATCGCAGAAGTCGCATTTAGGACAGGGAAATTGAGTGCATGGACCACTCAATTCCGTTTCAGGCGCGGTCGAGTGCCGCGCGGCGACGATGCCGGGCGACGCGTTCGCGGTTTCCGCAGACCTCACTTGAGCACCAGCGCCTTCTGCGTCCCCGGGAGGTGTCGAGGTACACGATGGGGCAGTTGTCCCCCTCGCACTGGCGCAGGGCGGCGCGGGCGACGGGGTCGGTGAGCAGGTCCACGGCGTCCCGGGCGACGGCCGCGAGCAGGGCGGCGCAGCCGGGCGGGCCGTCCAACCGCCGCAGCAGCTGGCCGTCTTCGCCGCGGACCGCGCGCGGGGCCGGGGGCGCGGTACGGGCCAGGTCGTTGACCCGGGCGAGCGCGAGGTCGTACGTCGCGACTCCGGGTCTCGGCCGGCAGCGCACCAACCGGTCCACCTGGGCGCGCAGTTCGCGGAAGGACAGCAGCCAGCCGGTGTCGGCGTGGGCCAGGGCGGTGTCCACCGGGACGAGTCCCGAGCCGGTGATCCAGGCGCACAGTACGTCCACGGAGTCGAGCCGCTCCTCCGGGTGCGTGGTGGAGAGCAGATCCAGGCAGATCCGCCCGGCGTCGAAGCGCAGCTCGTAGGGGGCCGTGGCCGTACCCAGTGCCATGTGCCTGTCACCGCCTAGGGTTCACCCCGGTCGCGAGGGCTTCGGTGAGACGCCAGTGAGACGGCCGGGAAACCGTTCCCTCTTACAGTGCCTGCCCGCCACGACGCCGGAAACCCCTCGCACACACCTCGACGCGTCGGATGCCCGGACGGCCCCCGCGTTCACGCCACGCCGGGGGCCGGGCGCCACGCCCCGACGGACTCACGCGGGGCGATCCGCCCGCGCCACGAGCGCCGCGCTCGCGGCGGCCGGACCCCGCGAGCATGGCACTCCGGCCGGACTCCCCGGGACACCCCGCACGCACCGCGAACACCACGCCCCGGCGGCCGGGCTCCCGCAGGGCGTCCCGCTCGGGCCGCGAGCGCCACGCTCGTGGCGGCCGGACCGCCGCGGACATCTCACCCCCGCGAGCACCACACCCCCACCGGAGCCCCGGCGGAGCTCCCCGCTCGGGCCCTTGGAGCGATGGCGGATGACGTGTTCTGGCTCAACCTCCGGACGGGGTCACGCGTCCGCGTACTTCGTCTCCGCGGTCGGATCGAGGGCCAGGCGGTAGCCGCGCTTGACCACCGTCTGGATCAGCTTCGGGGTGCCGAGGGCCGTGCGGAGGCGGGCCATGGCGGTCTCCACCGCGTGTTCGTCGCGGCCGGAGCCGGGCAGGGCGCGCAGGAGGTCCGCGCGGGCGACGACCCAGCCGGGGCGGCGGGAGAGGGCGCGCAGGAGGGACATGCCGGCGGGCGGAACCGGTTTGAGGTGGCCGTCGACCAGGACGGCGTGGCCGCGGATCTCCACGCGGTGCCCGGCGACGGGGAGGGAGCGGGCCCGCCCCGGCAGTTCCTGGCAGAGGAGCTGGACCAGGGGACCGAGCCGGAAGCGTTCGGGCTGGATCGTGTCAATGCCGCGGGATTGCAGGGGCAGGGCGGTGACCGGGCCCACGCAGGCCGACAGGACGTCGTGGCTCAGGGCCGCCAGGACGTCGTCGAGCAGTCCGCGGTCCTCCGCCCGGGAGAGGAGGGAGGCCGCAGCCGGGGCACTGGTGAAGGTGACCGCGTCCAGGGCCCGGGCGACCGTCGCGTCCAGCAGGCGGTCGACCGGCGTGATGTCCTCCGGCGGCATCCAGCGGTAGACGGGCACCCCGAGCACCTCGGCCCCGCCCTCCCGCAGCGCCTCCACGAACCCGGGCAGCGGCTCACCGTGCAGCTGGATCGCGATCCGCAGACCGTCGACGCCCTCCTCCAGCAACCGGTCCAGCACCTCCGCCATGGACTCGGACGACGGCGACCACTCCTCCGTCAGCCCGGCGGCCCGGACCGCGCCCTTGACCTTCGGCCCGCGCGCCATGATCCGTACGCCGCCCAGCCGCGCCAGCAGATCCTCGCCCAGGCCCCAGCCGTCCGCGGCCTCGACCCAGCCGCGGAAGCCGATCGCGGTCGTGGCGACCACGATGTCCGGCGCCCGCTCGATGATCTCCTTCGTCGCGGCCAGCAGCTCACTGTCGTCGGCGAGCGGCACGATCCGCAGGGCGGGGGCGTGCAGGACGGCGGCTCCGCGTCGCTGCAGCAGCACCCCGAGCTCATCAGCCCGGCGCGCGGCCGTCACACCCACGGTGAAACCCGCCAGGGGTCCGTGGTCCGGTCGCTGTTCTTCCTCGTACATGGCTCTCGTCCCGCATCCAGTCGTCGTACTTCGTGGGTACGGCGTACCTACATGCCGATCGAGCCTGTCAACGGCTCGTGACAGGCCCGGATCGGCATGATGTCGCTGGTGTTACGTCACACCTCGGCGTAGCTGAGCTGCGGCTTCGCCTCCGAGGTCGCCGAGGTGACGGGTACCCGGGGAGCCGTACGGCGAAGGTATACGGCCCAGGTGACCACGAAGCAGACCGCGTAGAAGGCCAGGAAGGCGACGAACGCCCCGGTGCCCGAGCCGTAGGAGAGGAAGGACTGGCGGAAGGCGAGGTTGATGCCGACACCGCCCAGCGCGCCCACCGCGCCGATCAGGCCCATGGAGGCCCCGGAGAGCCGCCGCCCGTACGCCGCCGCCTCCTCGCCCTCCAGTCCCTTGGCCAGGGCCTTGTTCTGGAAGATGCCCGGGATCATCTTGAACGTCG
Organism: Streptomyces hawaiiensis; assembly: GCF_004803895.1. Classification (NCBI taxonomy): domain Bacteria; kingdom Bacillati; phylum Actinomycetota; class Actinomycetes; order Kitasatosporales; family Streptomycetaceae; genus Streptomyces; species Streptomyces hawaiiensis. The sequence goes on from NZ_CP021978.1 coordinate 3,466,926, forward strand.
AGCCGTTGCCGAGCCCGCTGAGCACGAACAGCACCACGAACGCCCCGGTGAACAGCGCCAGCGACTTCTCCATGGAGGCGCCGATCAGGACCGCCGTCGCCACACCCATACCGACGTAGTTCCACAGGCTGATCTTCGCACCGCCGTGCCGGTCTGCGAGCCAGCCGCCGAGGGGCCGGATCAGCGAGCCGAGGAGCGGGCCGATGAAGGTGACGTACGCCGCCTCCAGCGGGGTACGTCCGAACTGGTTCTGCAGGACCTGGCCGAAGGCGAAGCTGTAGCCGATGAACGAGCCGAAGGTGCCGATGTAGAGGACGGACATGATCCAGGTGTGGGCGTCCCGCGCGGCGTCCTTGGCGGCGCCGGTGTCGTTCTTGACGTTCTCCAGGTTGTCCATGAAGAGCGCGCCCATGACGGCGGCCACGAGGATCAGTGGAATGTAGATCCCGAGCAGCACGCGCGGCCCGCCGCCCGCGCCGATGATCGCGAGCGCGGCCAGCTGGATCACCGGCACGCCGATGTTGCCGCCGCCCGCGTTCAGGCCGAGGGCCCAGCCCTTCTTCCGCAGCGGGAAGAAGGCGTTGATGTTGGTCATGGAGGAGGCGAAGTTGCCGCCGCCGATACCGGCGAGCAGGCCGACGAGCAGGAACGTGGAGAACGAGGTCCCCGGCTTCATCACGGCGAATGCGGCGACGGTCGGGATCAACAGGAGGGCCGCGGAGATGATCGTCCAGTTCCGCCCGCCGAAGATCGCCACGGCGAAGGTGTAGGGGACGCGGACGACGGCGCCGACCAGCGTGACCATCGAGGTCAGCATGAACTTGTCGGCGGGGGTCAGTCCGTACTCCGGGCCCATGAACAGCACCAGCACGGACCACAGGGTCCAGATCGAGAAACCGATGTGTTCGGACAGCACGGAGAAGAAGAGGTTCCGGCGGGCGACCTTCTCCCCGGTCTCCTTCCAGAACGTCTCGTTCTCCGGATCCCAGTGCCGGATCCAGCGTCCGCCCTTGCTCGGGGGTGCGGGTGCCGTGCCAGGGCCTGTCATGACGCCTCCACTGTGCTCCGGGGCTCGGTGGTACTCCGAGTACTGATCCCGAAGGTAGGGAGGACGCGTTTCCTGCCTGTGGCACCGGGTGACCGCGAGGGAACTTTGCTCTCACCCCTGGCTCGGGCGGGATGAGAGGTTCCGGGAGGTTTCCGTGTCAGCGCTGCGGGGGCTGCCCGTGAGGGTTCTGCTGAGGCTGGGGGTGGGGGTGGTGGTACGGCTGGCCGTACGGGCCGGGGGGCTGCGCACCGTAGGGGCCGGGCGCGGGCCGGCCCTGATACGGCGCCTGCGCGGGCTGACCGCCGTAGGGACCAGGCGCGGGCGGACCCGGATAGGCGCCCGGGGTGGCCTGACCGGGGTACGACCCCGGGGCGGTCTGACCGGGGTACGCACCGGGCTGGGGGGCGTACGGCCCAGGCGCCTGCTGCGCGTACGGCCCACCCGCGAACGGATTGCCCTGCCCGGGCATCTGCGCCCCCGGCGGCAGATACCGCAGCCGCCCGTTCTCGTCGTTCACCGGCATGAAGCCCGCCGCCTGCAACCGGGCCGCGAACTTGGCGTTGCGCTTGCGCGTCACCACGAGACCGATGCCGAAGACCGCCATGAGCAGCAGCCACACCACACCGGCCGCGACGAAGTCGGTGGCCTCACCCCCGAAGCGGAAGGCGAGGATCACACAGCCGAGAGTGACGCCCAGGGCCCCGTACCCCATGCGCTTCTCGGCGCTCTTGCCGGTGAGGTCGAAGTTGATGCGGGCCCTGAGGAGTTCGAAGGCGTCGGGCACGAGCGGCGGCAGGGAGACGCCGTCGGCCGCGTTGGGGTACTGCGCCCAGTTCTGCCCGGCCCGGGCCCGGGCCTGCGGGCTGGGGTCGGGCAGGATCAGCATGGTGAGTGCGCCGTTGCGGCCGCTGCTCTGACGGACGTCGGCGTACTCGTAGCCGAACTGCTGGGCGACGAAGGCCAGTCGTGCGAGCTTCTTCACGGATGCCATCGGGCTGGTGAGTTCGACCGGTTCCCCGCTCGCCATCAGCCGCAGCATCTTCTGTATCTGCCGCTTACTCATCCCCACCGCTCCCGCCCGCCACTTTGTTCACAAGCGCAACCCGGGCAGTTTTCCACACCGGTGGGCCGGCTCAGCCGCCGGGTGCCGCGCGCCTTCGGCTCCCGCGAGTCCTCAGCCGCGGCTCCCCTGTCGGCCACAGCCGCGGCTTCTGCTTCGCCGCCAGGTCCTCCGCCCAGCCGAACGCCAGGACACAGCAGCCGATCAGGACCCAGACCAGGGCCAGCACCGGCCAGACGCTCTCCAGCAGCCCGGGCGCGTTCTGCTCCAGCAGGGGGAAGCCCCACAGCTGGTCCCACAGGGTCGCGGCGATCAGGATGCAGGTGTTGTGCCACAGGTAGATGGTCACGGCCCGGGAGTTGAGCAGCGTGATCGTCCCCGCGAGGGGGCGCAGCCGGCGCGGCCACTCCTTCCAGGACGGGCTGAGGTGCAGCAGCAGGAAGACCGTGCCGAAGGACCACAGGGCCTGGGCCAGGGGCATGCTGTCCAGGTCGTTGCCGGTGCCGAAGTCGTGGTGCAGGGCGTACCAGAGGCCGGCCAGGGCGATGACGGGGGCGACGGACGGCACGACGTAGCGCGGCAGCCGCCGCAGGATTCCCTCCTGGTGGGCCATGCCGAGGATCCAGCAGGCGCCGAAGGTGGAGAAGTCCGTGAGCGCCGAGGGGATCCGCTCGCCGGGCAGCGTGAGCCAGCTCTGCTCGAAGGCGACCGCCAGGGCGATCGGCGCGAGGATCGTGACGACCGGCAGGGCGCGCAGGGCCTTCAGCAGCACCGGGGACAGCAGGACGTACCAGAGGTAGGCGCGGATGTACCACAGCGGGCCCGCGAGGTCCGCGGCCCAGTTCTCGCCGATGAAGCCGTGGACGCCGGGCAGCCCCTCCGCGTACGGCGGGTCGCTGAGCGGGACGATCCAGAAGGTGAGGTGGAGCAGCCACCAGCCGGGGTGCCCGTCCGCGTCCGGGCCCCAGCCCTGGAAAACCATGCCGGTGACGCCGACGACGCCCAGCAGCCACAGCGGGGGCAGCAGCCGGCGCATCCGGCCGCGGATCACCTGCCCGGCCGGGCGCTTGAGCGAGCGGGCCATGAGGTTTCCGGCGAGTGCGAACATCACGCCCATGGACGGGAACACCAGCGGCAGCCAGGCCCAGCCCGTCAGGTGGTACAGCACGACACGGAACAGGGCGAGGGCCCGCAGCAGATCGAAGTACCGGTCACGGCCCGGCTTCTCAACCGGGGCCGGTTCCTTCGGCGCGGCCTCGGCGAGGGGGGTCGCGTGCGTGGTCATCCGACCGGCCTCCCGTCCATCTGCGGCTTCGCGGCCGAACCGGCCCCGGGCAGGCCCACCGCGCCCGTGCGCCGCAGCTTCTGCCAGCGCAGCCGGCCGCCGGTGAGGGCGGTGATCCAGGACTGGAGCAGGACGACGTACATGAGCTGGCGGTAGAGGAGCTGCTGGAGCGGGAGTGAGATCAGGTGGGTCATGCGTTCCTTGTCCAGGTGGAACGCGTAGGCGGCGCACACCCCCTGCACGGCGAGAACGCCCAGCCAGGCGCCGATGGTCTTCTCCGTGGGGCCGAACACCAGGCCGTACAGCAGGAACACGTCGATCAGCGGGGCCAGCAGCGGCGCCACGACCATGAACATCGACACCAGCGGCATGCCCACCCGGCCGAAGCGGCCCGAGGGCCCCCGCTCGACGATGGACTTGCGGTGCTTCCAGATGGCCTGCATGGTGCCGTACGACCAGCGGTAGCGCTGGGACCACAGCTGCTGGACGGACTCCGGGGCCTCGGTCCAGGCGACGGCCTTCTCGGCGTACACCACGTGCCAGCCGTCGCGGTGCATGGCCATGGTGATGTCGGTGTCCTCGGCGAGCGTGTCGTCGCTCATGCCGCCGACGCGTTCCAGTGCGCTGCGCCGGAACGCCCCGACCGCGCCGGGGATGGTGGGCATGCAGCGCAGTACGTCGTACATCCGGCGGTCGAGGTTGAAGCCCATCACGTACTCGATGTGCTGCCACGCGCCGATGAGCGAGTCCCGGTTGCCGACCTTGGCGTTGCCCGCGACGGCGCCGACGCGCGGGTCGCCGAAGGGCTGGACGAGTTCGCGGACGGTGGTCGGTTCGAAGACGGTGTCGCCGTCCATCATGACGATCAGGTCGTACCGGGCGTTGGCGATGCCCCGGTTGAGGGCGGCGGGCTTGCCGGCGTTGAGCTGGCGGACGACGCGTACGCCGGGCAGGTCGAGGTTCTCGACGATGCGGGCGGTGCCGTCGCTGGAGCCGTCGTCGATGACCAGCACCTCGATGGGGTGGTCGCTGGCGACCAGGGAGCGGACCGTCTGCTCGATGCACTTTGCCTCGTTGTAGGCGGGCACGAGGACGGACACCGGTTCCGTGATGGGTTCGCCCCAGCGGAAACCGCGGCGCCGGACCCTGCGGGCGTGCGCCACGGAGAGGATCAGCATCAGCCCGAGCCGCCCGAAGACCAGCACACCGACGACGGCGAGGCCGGCGACGAGGACCCCGGTCATCTTCTCGGACGCCTGCACCAGGAAGACCCACGCCTCGCCCTTCAGCGACTCCAGCCCGGCGACCGGGGTGTGCGCGCTGGGGGCGTCGAGTGCGGCGGTGAGGGTCTTGAAGCGGTAGCCCTTTTCCTGCAGCCCGGAGACGTACCGGTCGAGGGCGGCGACGGTCTGGGAGCGGTCACCGCCGGAGTCGTGCATCAGCACGATGGCGCCGTCGCCGTTCTTCGGCGTGGCGTTGCGGATGATCTGCTCGGCCCCGGGCCTGCGCCAGTCCTCGCTGTCGGTGTCGTTGACGATGGTGATGTAGCCCTTGCTGCCGATGTACTCGGTGACCGGCCAGGTGTTGTTGTCCATGTTCTGGGCGAACGAGGAGTAGGGCGGGCGGAACAGCGAGGTGCGGATGCCGGCCGCACCGGCGAGCGCGAGCTGGTTCTGCGACAGCTCCCAGTCGACCCGGCTCCTGCTCTGCAGCGACAGGTCCGGGTGGTTGAAGGTGTGCAGCCCGATCTCGTGGCCCTCGTCGACCATGCGCTGGACGAGGTCCGGGTAGCGGGAGGCCATGGTGCCGGTGATGAAGAAGACGGCGTGGGCGTCGTGCTTCTTCAGCACGTCGAGGACCTTGGGCGTCCACATCGGGTCGGGACCGTCGTCGAAGGTCAGCACCAGCTCGCGGTCCGGGAGATCCAGGCTGGCCGGCTTCCCGCCCCGGGTGTCGATGACGGGGCCGCCCTCGAGGATGTGCTTCGGGACGCGGTCGTTCGCCGCGGGCGGCCCGACGCGGTGGTCGGCGAGGACCTCGCTGTGCACGTATCCGCGCAGCATGAGCATCGCCCCCAGGGCGACGAGCACGAGCAGGGGCAGCAACAGACGCATGGGCAGGCGCCGGCGCCTGGAGCCGCCACGGGCTCGTGACGCGGGCCCGGAACGGCGGGTACGGGATGCCATGGGTGGTGGTACTCCGGGTGGTGCGGGATGGGGTGGTACGGGGACGGAAGCGGGCGGACGGTGGGACGGGCCCGGCCTCTCGGGGACGTCGCAGCTGTGCGGAATGGGGCGCACTCCGCGACGTCTTGGGGCCCCGCTGCGCGAGCGGGACGGGTGAGTCGGAGCGGATGATCGCGAGGTGGCCGCGCTCCGGAAAGCTCGGGATACCTCCGGCCGGCCCGGTGTTGGGCAGTCGCCCGGCCGGAACCGCGGTGGAGCGGCGCCCGGAGCGGTGGGCGGCGCTTTCGCGGACGCGGTCTAGACGGCGGCGGGCGTCCCGGCGACGGGCTGCGGCTCGGCCGGGCCCTCGGCGACGGTGCCGCCGTCGCCGCCGGTCCCCGTCGTCTCGGTGGGCGGGGCCGTGGGCTCGCCCGTCGGTGTCGGGTCGGTGACCGGGGTGCTCGGCGGGTCCACCGGTTTGGTCGGAGCCGGGTCGGTGACCTTGGGGCCGGGTACCGGAGCGGTCCGGCTCGCGGTCGGCGTGGGCTCGGTGGACGTGCCGGTACGGCCGGGCCCGGCGGTGGCATCGGGTGCGGCGGCGCTGGGGCCGGGCGCGGGGGCCGTGGCCTCACCGGTCGCGGGCGCACTGGCCGGTGCGGTGACGCCGGTGTCCGAGGCCGGTGCCGACTCGGCGGGCAGCGGCGGGGTGTCGACCTGCCCGGCCGGAGGGTTGTCCCCCTTGGTCGGCACGGGCAGCCACGGGGCGTTGGAGTTGCCCGACAGCAACGTGGCGACGATGACGACGGCGTAGACCCCGCAGGCCAGGGCGACGGCCATGCCGATCCGGCGGTAGCGGCGGCTGCGGCGGCCGGACTCGTCGACGAAGACGGGCCGGTCGGCGGCCTCGGCGCCCGGGCTCTCCTTGGCCTGCCGCAGGAAACCCTCCCGGAGCTGCACGGCGTCGAGCTGGACGGTGACCTCGTGCGGATCGTGGGTCTGCCCGGCCGCGTCGGAGGTGTCCGCCGGCGGTTCGGCTCCGGCTTCCTCCTGCCAGGGGTCGCGGACCGAGGTCCGGTTCCCCTGTTGCGGGGCGAGCGAGTCGGCCTCGCCGTCGCTCTGGCGGGGAATGCCGCGCAGTATGTCCGTCCCGGGCAGCCGGTGGCCGGCCGTCCGGACCTCACGGCCGGGGAAGACCTGCGTGGCTCTCCCGTCCCGGACTCTGCCGTCCGACGGGAGCTCCCCGGTAGCCGTCGCGGCCTCGGGCCACTCAGGTTGGGCGTCTTCTCGCCACTGTTTCATGCGCACGCACTTCCCCCCACGGGATGGTTCAGGTGCGCTTGACGACCTGAGCACCCGCCGTCGGATCGGGCCCCCACCCGTCCGAACGCCCCCTCTTACCACAACGTGCTCAGGCGTCGAATGTAGCGCACGCGCAGGTTCTGTGTGGGCGCCGTGTCGAATCGTGTCAACCGTGAGACGCCATGAGGACATCGTCGCCGGCCGGAATCCAGGCACCCGCGGGCCTGCGCAGCCACCCCGTTTCCGCAGCCAGACGGGCCGCCGCCCGGCGCAGCGCGTCGAACGCGGGGTGGGTCAGGCCCTTGCGCCACACCAGGGAGACGGGGGACAGCGGAACCGGGTCGACCAGGGGCCGCACCACCATCGACGGCAACGCCGGGAACTCCACGACGGCCAAGACCGGATTGCGCGTCCTGGCCATGAGCCGCTGGAACTCCTCGTCTCCGACGGCCAGTGGCGCGGGTGGCGCGATATCGATGCCCCGTCCCTCGAACAGCAGCCGCGCCAGGCCGGTCCACTCCGGGGTGCGCGGATTGCCGGCGCCCGCGTAGACGCTCTCGCCGGCCAGCTCGGCGAGCGGCACGGAATCCCACGCGGCCAGCCGGTGGTCCTCGGGCAGTACGACCGCCATCGGCTCGAACCGCACGGGCTGGTGGTCGAGCCCGGCCCGCAACGCCGGGTCCAGCCCGGCGAACCGTCCGAACGAGGCGTCCAGCCGGCCGGCGAGCAGTTCACCGGCGGCTCCGGTCAGGCCGCTCTCGTAACGGGCCATCAGCTCATGCCGCGGGGCGAGTTCACGGGCCTCGTGCAGCACGCGGCGCGGTGTGACCAGGCCCGGGGAGTTGAGATCGACCAGCAGCGGCCGGGCCTGGTCGAAGGCGGCGAGCAGTTCGTCCTGCGCCCCGAGCACCCGGCGGGCGTACGGCAGCAGACGCTCCCCGTCGGGGGTGAGCGTCACCTGCCGGGTGGTCCGCACGAACAACTCGGCCCCGAGCTCCCGCTCCAGCCGCCGCACGTCCCGGCTGAGCGCCTGCTGAGCCACATGCAACCGCACCGCGGCCCGCGTAAAGTGCAACTCCTCGGCAACGGTGACGAAGCCACGCAGCAGACGGGGGTCGAGATGAGCGGACATGCGGTGAACCTACAGCGGGCGCCAGGCCGGGAGAGCCAGGCCCGGGGGGCCTGGGCTCAGGGGGCCTGCGCTCAGGAAGCCTGGACCCGGGGGGCCTGCGCTCAGGAGGCCTGGGCCCGGGGGGCCTGCGCTCAGGGTCCGATGTCCCGGGACGTTTCCCCCTCGCCCGGCCGGACGTCCGCGTCCGTCACGCCTTCCGTACCCTTCACACCCTCCGCACCGGCCGGCACCGGAGCCTGCCCCACCCGGTGCCGTGGTACCGACCGCATCGGTGGTCTGGTCAGGGTGATCTGGCGGACGACCTGCTGGAAGCAGGCGAGGGCGGCGAGGCCGGGCAGGGCCGCCGCCGCGGTGCCGAGGATCGTGCGGGGCGCCTGGACGACGCACAGCAGCACGGCGATACAGGAGAAGACCAGGACCACGCACCAGGAGTGCACGGCCCGGCGCTGGTGCAGCGCGGCCCGCAGGACGGACAGGGAGCCCACCAGCCAGGGCCCGTAGACCAGCAGGGGCCACCAGGTGCGCAGGCCTCTCGCCGCGGGGGACACGGCGACCAGGCGCAGGGGGTCGTAGGCGACCATGCCGCTCAGGAGGCTCACCCCGGAGGCGATGACGGCCGCCAGGGCGGCAACGAGGAAGCTGGTGGTGCGGAGCATGCCCGGGGCCTTGCGGGCCCGGACTTTGCGGTGACGCCGGGGGACCTCACGGACGGGCGGCAGTTCCTCGGTGATGTCCTGGAGCCGCCGCATGTGGGTGCCCGGGACAGAGGCGGGGGCCGGATCCGGGGCCGGGGCCGGGTCCTCGTCCCGGGGGGCGGGGACCCTCGCCGCCTGCTCCCCGAGGGCTTCCTCCAGGATGAACGCCAGTTCCTCGGCCGGGTCCCAGGTCGGGTCCGGTGGCGTCAGCGGGGTGATGAAATCCCGGGCCGGAGCCCGATGCCGGCCGGTGCCCTCTACTTTGTCGTACATGGCGCGGCCCGACTATTCCGCAAGCGCGAAAGCGGGCCAATCCGTCGCACTGATCCACCGTCGGGCGAGATCCTTTTCCAGCGCGCTCATGGCGTCGATGAAGTCGCGCAGAACCGGCTCGGTCACCTGCAGCGTGACCGGGCAACCGGCTTTTGTGAGCGTTCCGTTGACTGTCGCCGACGAGTGCGCTGGAGCCGGAATGTAGGTGTAGGGGCCGAGCGTTACCGCCCAGCCGTTTTTCCTCGTCGCCTCGGTCATGTACCGACTAACCGTCGGCCCACTTCGGCGGATGCGCGGCAAACGAGTGAAGGATTTTCCCGAATGAACATCTTTTCCATGCGTCATGAGGAGCATTAGGAATCTCCATATCTCTGTATGAAGAACAGGGAGCGAATGTTTTCCGCCATGCCCTTCCGGCCTGCCCCGCCACGGATTCACAACCCAGGTGCGTGACTGCGCGCGGAACAGGTGTTGGACCTCTTGATCGTCCCCGGGGGACGGTGGACGCATGCCGCAACTCTCCCCGTACCGCCGCCTGTTCCGCCTGCCGGGCGCCCGCGCGTTCACCGCCGGGAACCTCATCGCCCGGCTGCCGATGGGCATGTTCAGCGTCAGCGCGGTCGTGATGATCGCCGGGACCCGGGGCTCCTACGCCCTCGCCGGTGCCGTCACGGCGACGGGACTCGCGGCGACCGCCCTGGTCGCGCCGTGGACCGCCCGGCTGGTGGACCGGCACGGCCAGGCCCGGGTCGCCCTGCCCGCCACGGTGATCGCCGTCCTCGGCTCCCTCTCCCTGCTGCTGTGCGTGCGCCACGACGCCCCGGACTGGACCCTGTTCGCCTCCTACGCCGCCACCGCGACCACCCCCAACACCGGCGGCATGTCCCGGGCCCGCTGGGCATATCTGCTGGCCGGCGACCCGGAGGCGCTGCACACGGCCAACTCCTTCGAGCAGGCGGCGGACGAACTGTGCTTCATGCTGGGCCCGGTGCTCGCGGCCTTCCTGTGCGGGGCGTTCTTCCCCGAGGCGGGCACCCTCGTGGGCGCGGTGCTGCTGCTGGCCGGCATGGTCCTGTTCACCACCCGGCGTGCGACGGAGCCCCCGGTCCGCGCGCACATACCCGGCAAGGCGCCCCTGCGCGCCCCCGGCATCCCCCCGCTGCTCGCGGTCTGCCTGGCGATGGGCGGCATCTTCGGCGCGACGGAGGTCGTCACGCTGGCGTTCGCCGACGCCCAGGGGCGCCAGTCGGCGGCCGGTGTCGTGCTCGCGCTCCAGGCCGCGGGCTCCTGCGGGGCGGGCCTGCTGTACGGCGCCGCGAAACCCGCCGGCCCGGCCGCGGCCCGGCTGCCCTGGTGCGTGGCGGCGATGGCCGCGCTGCTGGCGCTGCCGCTGCTGGCCGCGGCCCTCACAGGTTCGCTCCTCGTCCTGGCGGCCGCGCTGCTGGTCGCCGGGATGGCGACGGCCCCGACGATGGTCACCACCATGACGCTGGTCCAGCAGCGCACCCCCGAGGGCCGGCTGAACGAGGGCATGACCCTCGCGGTGACCGGCCTGCTCGGCGGCATCGCCTGCGGCAGCGCGCTCGGCGGATGGACGGTGGAGCACCTCTCTCCGACGGCGGGTTACGGCGTCCCAGTGGCGGCGGCGGCCGTGGCCCTGGCGTTGTCCCTGCGCAGCGGTTCGAATCGCTTCACCAAGTGCCTCGCACCCCATTGACGCCCTCGCGCACCCCGCATACGTTCGATCGTCGAAGCGCTTCGACGTCATGCGCCGGGAGAGTAGGGACCCCCACATGAAGTTCACCGACGGCTACTGGCTCCTGCGCGAGGGCGTCACCGCGGCCCACCCGGCCCAGGTCCTCGACGTCACCGAGTCCGACGGCGCCCTGGAGATCCACGCGCCGACCCGGACCGTCCGCTCCCGCGGCGACCTGATGACCGGCCCGGTCTTCACGGTCAGGGCGCACACCCCCATGCCGGACGTGATCGGCCTGACCCTGACCCACTTCACCGGCGGGGAGCCCCGCGGCCCCGAGTTCGAACTCACCACCTCGGACACCACCGCACAGATCTCGTACGACGACGAGCACGCGACCCTGACCTCCGGCGACCTGTCGGTCCGGCTGACCCGCGGCGGCCCCTGGCACGTCGAGTTCCTCGCGCACGGCCGCAGGCTCACCAGCAGCGGCCACAAGAACGCGGGCATCATGCGGGACGCCTCCGGCGCGCACCACCTGCGCGAACAGCTGGTCCTGACGGTCGGCACGTCCGTCTACGGCCTCGGTGAGCGCTTCGGCCCGCTGGTGAAGAACGGCCAGGTCGTCGACATCTGGCAGGCCGACGGCGGCACATGCAGCGAACAGGCCTACAAGAACGTGCCGTTCTACCTCACGGACGCGGGCTACGGCGTCTTCGTCGACCACCCGGGCCAGGTGTCCTTCGAGGTCGCCTCGGAAGTCGTCTCCCGGGTGCAGTTCAGCGCGGAGACCCAGGAGCTGACGTACTACGTCATCCACGGCCCCACCCCGAAGGAGATCCTGCGCAAGTACACGGCCCTGACCGGACGCCCGGCCCTGCCGCCCGCCTGGTCGTTCGGCCTGTGGCTGTCGACGTCCTTCACGACCTCGTACGACGAGGAGACGGTGACGTCCTTCATCGACGGCATGAAGGAGCGTGAACTGCCGCTGTCCGTCTTCCACTTCGACTGCTTCTGGATGCGGGAGTTCAACTGGTGCGATTTCCGGTGGGATCCACGGGTGTTTCCCGACCCCGAGGGCATGCTGGCCCGGCTGAAGGCCCGTGACCTGCGCGTCTCCGTGTGGATCAATCCGTACATCGCCCAGCGCTCCCCGCTGTTCGCCGAGGGCAAGGCGCTCGGGCATCTGCTGAGGCGACCGGACGGCGGCGTCTGGCAGTGGGACATGTGGCAGCCCGGCATGGCCCTGGTCGACTTCACGTCACCGGCCGCCCGCGACTGGTACGCCGCCAAGCTGGAGGCACTGCTCGCGCAGGGCGTCGACTGCTTCAAGACCGACTTCGGCGAACGGGTACCCCTCGACGTGGTCTGGTCCGACGGCTCGGACCCGGAGCGGATGCACAATTACTACACGTACCTGTACAACCGCACGGTCTTCGAGGTGCTCCGCAAGCACCGCGGCGAGCAGGAGGCCGTCCTCTTCGCACGGTCGGCGACGACGGGGAGCCAGCAGTTCCCCGTGCACTGGGGCGGCGACTGCGAGGCGACGTACGAGTCGATGGCGGAGTCGCTGCGCGGCGGACTGTCCCTCGGCCTGTCGGGCTTCGGGTTCTGGAGCCACGACATCGGCGGCTTCGAAGGCACCCCCACCCCGGCCCTGTTCAAGCGCTGGCTGGCCTTCGGCCTGCTCTCCTCCCACAGCCGCCTGCACGGCAGCAGCTCCTACCGCGTCCCCTGGCAGTTCGACGAGGAGTCGGTCGACGTGGCCCGCCACTTCACCCGGCTGAAGCTCCGGCTCATGCCCTACCTGTACGAGACGGCCCGCACGGCCCACACCGAGGGCCTGCCCGTGATGCGGGCCATGGTGCTGGAGTTCCCCGACGACCCGGGGTGCGCGCACCTGGAACGGCAGTACATGCTCGGCCCGGACCTGCTGGTCGCGCCGGTGTTCAGCGACGAGGGCGACGTCACGTACTACGTCCCCGAGGGCACGTGGACGCACTTCGTCAGCGGCGAGACGGTGACCGGCCCGCGCTGGGTGCGCGAGCGCCACGGCTTCCTGAGCGCGCCGCTGCTGGTCCGGCCCGGCGCGGTGATCCCGGTCGGCGCGCGGGACGACCGCCCGGACTACGACCACGCCGACGGGGTGAAGCTGCGGGCGTACGGCCTGCGACCCGGCGACGAGGTGACGGTGCCGGTCGGGGACGTGACCTTCACGGTCGTCCGCTCGGGGAACACCCTGCGGGCGACGTGCGGCGCCCCGGAAGCCGCCTGGAGCCTGGCCGCGGGCGAACGCGAGGTCCAGGCGCCGCCCGGCACGGGCCTGCTCACGCTGGAGCTCGGCTGATGGTCAAGATCACGGACGTGGCGCGACGGGCCGGGGTCTCCCCCAGCACCGTCTCCTACGCGCTGAGCGGCAAGCGGCCGATCTCCGACGAGACCCGGCGGCGCGTCGAGGCGGCCGCACGCGACCTGGGCTACCGGCCCCACTCGGGCGCCCGCGCTCTGGCCTACGGCGAGCCCAACGTCCTGGCCCTGGCGGCGCCGCTCCGCGCCGGCGTGCACGTCCCGGTGGTGATGCGGCTGGCGGTGTCGGTGGTGACGACGGCCCGCGCGCACGACCACGACGTCCTGCTCCTCACTCAGGAGGAGGCCGGGGAGGGTCTGAGCCGGGCCCTGGGCACGGCCTCGGTGGACGGGCTGCTGCTGACGGACGTCGAACTCCACGACCCCCGCCTCCCCCGGCTCCGCTCCCTGGACCGTCCGTCGGTCCTGATCGGCGTCCCCGCGAACCCGCACGGCCTGACCTGCGTCGACCTCGACTTCCAAGCGGCGGGTGAGGCCTGCGTGAACCACCTGGCGGAGCGGGGCCACCGGACGGTCGCCCTGGTCGGCTCGCCCCCGGAGGTCTACCTCCGCGAAACGGCCTACGCCCACCACCTCATGCGGGGTTTCACCACGGCCGCCGGCCACCACGGCCTGACCACGTCCGTCCAGCCGGGCGACCCCGACCCCGCCACGGCCCCACGGCTCGCCGAGCGGCTGCTGCGCGAACACCCCGCCCTCACCGCCGTGGTCATCCACAACGAACCCCTCCTGGAACCGCTTATCCAGGCTTTCCGGGGGCTCGACCTGCGGATCCCCGACGACCTGTCGGTCATCGCGCTCTGCCCCGACGACCTCGCGACGACGGCCTGCGGCCCGGTCACCTCCGTCACCCTGCCGGCTGCGGAGCTGGGCAGCCGCGCGGTGGAACTCCTGATGCGGAAACTGCACGGCACCCCCGTACCGCGGACGACGCTGCTGCCCCCACGCCTGACGGAACGGGCCACCACGCGCCAGGCATGACAAAGGCCCCGCCGCTCGGAAGCGGCGGGGCCTTTGCCCACATGGGATGAGTGGAGATGGCGGGAATCGAACCCGCGTCCAACGGTGCAGAATCAGGGCTTCTCCGTGTGCAGTTCGCTGCGATTTTCTCGGCCCCGGCGATCACGCGAACAAGTCACCGACGGGCCCAGTCACTGTTTGGTTTCCCATCGAGCCCCGTGACCGGGCTCGATGGTTTAGTTCCCTAGATTATGCCAGGATCCGGGTCGGGAACACTCCCGGGCTGACACCCATTTAGGGTCCTTCACTCACTGCTTATTAGGCAGCGAGGGCGAAGGACTGGGAATCGCGCTTGGTATTGGCGATTATTTTTTGCGACATATGGTTTACGAGATCATTGCCGCTTCCTCGACACGCTTCCCCTGCTTCGACAGCCGCTGTCGAAACCGATCATCCCCATGTTGTGTTGACAATCCCTCCGAAGAGGGGCGCGCACCCGCTGTGGGGTGCTGTCACCATCGTACGTGACCAACGCGGGTCGGTGCCAGCGTATTCCCTACGCCCCGCGCTGCCTCCGCTTCACCGCCGCGATCGCGCGGTCGGTCTCCCGGCGGTCCTGCTTCTCACGCAGCGCCTGGCGCTTGTCGTACTCCTTCTTGCCCTTCGCCAGCGCGATCTCGACCTTGGCCCGGCCGTCCTTGAAGTACAGCGCCAGGGGCACGATGGTGTGCCCCGTCTCCCCCGTCTTCGACTCCAGCTTGTCGATCTCGGCGCGGTGCAGCAGCAGCTTCCGCTTGCGCCGGGCGCTGTGGTTGGTCCACGTGCCCTGGCTGTACTCCGGCACGTGCACGTTGTGCAGCCACGCCTCGTTCCCGTCGAGCTGCACGAAGCCGTCGACCAGCGACGCCCGTCCCTGGCGCAGGGACTTCACCTCGGTCCCGGTGAGGACCAGGCCGGCCTCGTAGGTGTCGATGATGAGGTAGTCGTGCCGCGCCTTCTTGTTCTGCGCGATCAGCTTGCGCCCTTTTTCCTTAGCCATAGTGCCGACCATTTTCGCACTACGGAGGGGCTCTGCGGAAAGTCGATTACGAGGGGCTCGCCAGGCCGCGCAGTACGGCCTGGGCCCGCTGGAGGGCGTCCTCGTCCGTCTCCAGGTCGGGCGTGATGCCCCGGCCGTCGACCCCGCGGCCGGAGGGGGTGCGGTAGTGCCCGACGGTCAGCTCCGCCACGGAGCCGTCGGGCAGCCGGCTCGGCATCTGGACCGAGCCCTTGCCGAAGGTGCGGGAGCCCACGACCAGCGCCCGTCCGCGGTCCTGTACGGCGCCGGTGAGGAGCTCGGCCGCGCTCATCGTCCCGCCGTCGACGAGCGCGACCAGGGGTCTCGTGGTGTCCCCGCCGGGCTCGGCGTGCAGGACGCGCTGCTCGCCGTCGACGTCGTAGGTGGCGACCAGGCCGCCGTCGAGGAAGGCGGAGGCGGCGGTCACGGCCTCGGTGACCAGGCCGCCGGAGTTGCCGCGCAGGTCGAGGACGACTCCGGCGCCGGGCGGGGACTGCCGGACGGCTTCGCGGACCTGGTGGCCGGAGCCCTTGGTGAAGGTGGCGACCTTGATGACGGTGACCCGGCCGTCGAGTTCCCGGACGGTGACCGAGTCCGTGGACAGCTGGGCGCGGCGCAGGGTTTTGGTCCACGCGCGCGTGCCGCGCTCCAGGCCGAGGCGGACGGTGGTGCCGGCGGGGGCGTCGGTGGCGTCCCCGCGGAGTAAGGAGACGACCTCGGTGACAGGCCGGCCGTCGGTCTTCTCCCCGTCGACGCTGCGCAGCAGATCTCCGGGGCGGATCCCGGCGGCGGCCGCGGGCGAACCGGCGCGCACCTTCGTCACCTCGATACGGCCGTCCCGTTCGCTGCGGGCCCACAGGCCGACGCCGGTGTACTGGCCGTCGAGGGATTCCTCGAACGCCTCGTACTCGCCCCGGGAGTAGACGGCGCCCCACCTGTCCCCGCTGCGGCTGACGGCGCGCTTCGCTGCCTGGACCGGGGACTTGCCGTCGGCCATGGCCTCCTCGGCCGCCCGCGCGACGTCCGCGTGGTGCCCGGCCGTACCGGCCGAACGGGCCTCGTCGGGGGCGGACTTCGCCTCGCCCTGCGGCAACGCGCCCGTGGCCGCGCCGGCGACGAGCACGGTCGCGAACACCAATGTCAGGGCGGCCCCGCGACGGATGCGGCGGGGCTGACAGAACGGGTCACGACCTGACATGCCGGTGAGTCTAGGACAAGCGGAAGGGCCGTACGGCCGGTTGACCGCACGGCCCCTCGCGGCATGCGTCACACCTTCAAGTACTTGCGCAGCGCGAAGAACGCGGCCAACGCGGGCATCAGAAGGCTCGTCGCGAGGATGAGCGGCAGGTACTTCAACACCGCGCCCCATCCGATGAAGTTGATCAGTGTCAGCTGGTCGGCCAGGGCCAGTCCGTGGTCGATGAGGAAGTAGCGGGCGAGCAGCAGGAATCCGCACGCGAGGGTGCCGCCGATGAGACCGGCGACCGCGGCCTCCATGATGAACGGCGCCTGGATGTAGAAGCCGGAGGCACCGACCAGCCGCATGATGCCGGTCTCACGCCGGCGGCTGAACGCCGAGACGCGCACGGTGTTGACGATCAGCATCAGCGCGACGACCAGCATCAGCGCCATCACCGCGCGGGCGGCCCAGTTCATGCCGTTCAGCAGCTTGAACAGGTTGTCCAGGATGCCCTTCTGGTCCTGCACGGACTGCACGCCGTCCCGGCCGTTGAAGGCGGTGGCGATGACCTGGTACTTCTCCGGGTCCTTCAGCTTGATCCGGTACGACTCCTGCATCTGGTCCGGCGTGAGGGAGCTGGCGAGCGGGGAGTCGCCGAACTGCTCCTTGTAGTGCTTGTACGCCTGATCCTGCGACTCGTACGTGACGGCCTGGACGACGTCCATCTTGTCGAGGTCGGCCTTGATCTGCTTCTTCTGGTCGTCGGTCACCGCGCCCTTGGCGCAGTTGGGGTCGGACTCGGCGTCGCTCTTGTTGCAGAGGAAGATCGAGACGTTGACCTTGTCGTACCAGTAGCCCTTCATGGTGCTGACCTGGTCGCTCATCAGGAGCGACCCGCCGAACAGGGCGAGCGACAGGGCTACGGAGACGACGACGGCGAACGTCATCGTCAGGTTGCGGCGGAGACCGACACCGATCTCCGACAGGACGAACTGGGCGCGCATGGCGACTGGTTATGCCTTTCCGTGGACTCTCGGGTGCGGTATCAGTGCTGGTAGCCGTAGACACCGCGGGCCTGGTCGCGGACGAGGCGGCCCTTCTCCAGTTCGATGACGCGCTTGCGCATCTGGTCGACGATGTTCTGGTCGTGCGTGGCCATCACCACGGTGGTGCCCGTCCGGTTGATGCGGTCGAGCAGCTTCATGATGCCGACGGAGGTCTGCGGGTCGAGGTTGCCGGTGGGCTCGTCGGCGATGAGCAGCTTGGGCCGGTTGACGAAGGCCCGCGCGATGGCGACGCGCTGCTGCTCACCACCGGACAGCTCGCCGGGCATCCGGTCCTCCTTGCCGCCCAGCCCGACGAGGTCGAGCACCTGGGGCACGGACTTGCGGATCTCGCCGCGCGACTTGCCGATGACCTCCTGCGCGAAGGCGACGTTCTCGCCGACCGTCTTGTTCGGCAGCAGTCGGAAGTCCTGGAACACCGTCCCCAGCTGGCGCCGCATCTGGGGCACCTTCCAGTTGGAGAGGCGGGCGAGGTCCTTGCCCAGGACGTGCACCTGCCCGTGACTGCACCGCTCCTCGCGGAGGATCAGCCGCAGGAAGGTGGACTTTCCGGAGCCGGAGGACCCCACGAGGAACACGAACTCGCCCTTCTCGACCTCCAGGGAGACATCCCTGAGGGCGGGGCGGGTCTGCTTGGGGTAGACCTTGGAGACATTGTCGAATCGGATCACGGATGCACCACGGGTCGCCGGGGGTAGATGAGCGTGACCATACGCGAACCGGGTAGGGGGCCGCAGTCACCGGTCGTGGTTGCGCAGCGGATGTGCCGTTTTGTACGCCCCTCAGGGGCGCGGGGGACCTGCGCGCCTGGCTCCCACGGCGCGCAGCCGCGCACTCTGTGCGACCACCCCTTTGGGAGCGAGCCGCGCACCCTCCGGAGGAACCTGGCAGAGTAGTGGGGGGAACATTCGCGTCCCCCCACACGTTGGACACGTGGAACCGGCGCAAGGAGGGCAAGCGCATGACGTACGACCGGCTGGTGTGCGCGAACTGCGCGTCCCCCGTGAACGAGGGCCGCTGCGCCGTGTGCCGCGCGAACCGCGAGCGGCTGCAGCAGGAGAATTTCCTCGCGGGCCTGAACCCGATGACCTTGATCGCACTGCTGACGGTGCTGATCGCCGCGGTGGCCCTGCTGGCGCACCAGACCGCGTAGGGGCGGGCGGGAAGCCGCCTGCGGACATCCATGGCCGAGGGCCCGGAGCGTTTCGCTCCGGGCCCTCGGTCGTGCGCTGTACGTACGGTCCGTACGGACGCGGCTACCGTCAGGCGGCAGCCCCGCCGCGACCGCCCACGAGGCGAGGCAGCAGACGGAAGCCGACACCGCCGGCGATCATCGTGGCGGCGCCGATCACCAGGAAGGTGGTCTGAGCGGCGCCCGTCTCGGCGAGCTCCTGACCGTTGCCCTGGGCCTGAGCCTGCGGGGCCGCCGGGGTGGAGTCCGAGCCGATCTCGGTGAGGGAGGAGGAGCCCTCCTCCTGCGGGGAGGTGCCGCCGTCGGGGTCGGTGTTGTTGCCGCCGCCGTTGTCGCCACCGTTGCCGTTGCCGCCACCGGTGCCGTTCCCGTTACCCGGGTCGGTCGGGGCGTCCGTCGGGTCCTCGGTCGGCTCGGTGGGCTCGTCCGTGGGCTCGGTCGGCTCGTCGGTGGGCTCCTCGGTCGACGGCGGGTCCGTCGGGAGGTCCGTCGGCGGGTCGGTCGGGAGCTCGGTCGGGATGTCCGACGGCGTCGGCGTCGGAGCCGGCGACTCGTCGGCGCACAGGATGCCGAGCAGGCAGTCCTCGGTCTCCGCGGCGGATGCGGCACCGGCGGCGGTCAGCGAGGCACCGGCGGCGATCACGGCACCGGCCGCTATCCGCGCGACACGGATCCGTGTCTTCTTCGTCATGTGGTTGCTACCCCCAGTAGCTCATCGTCATTAGGCAGCGCTCGGGGCTGTGCTCGACGGGGGCGGCTGCGATAAAAGACCCCCGGTTCACATGCGCCCCAGAGACACGCATGCCGCGCTTTACCCTTCCCATTTTTCAAGAACACGTCAAGGGCGTTTGCAGCCGCCATGTCCAACTACGGGGGCTATGCCGGAACTCTGAGCCTGTGAGTGTGATGTAAAACCCAGACATGCGGGTACAGAAAAGGCAACTGCCGCCCTGACCGCGACAGTTGCCTTGTCGACAAACTTACTTCTCCTGCTGCTTGCGCCAGCGAATTCCGGCCTCGAGGAAACCGTCGATCTCGCCGTTGAACACGGCCTCGGGATTGCCGACCTCGAATTCGGTGCGCAGGTCCTTCACCATCTGGTACGGGTGCAGGACGTAGGAACGCATCTGGTTGCCCCAGGAGCTGCCGCCGTCCTTGAGGGCGTCCATCTTGGCCCGCTCCTCCTGGCGCTGCCGCTCAAGCAGCTTCGCCTGGAGAACGTTCATGGCGGTCGCCTTGTTCTGGATCTGCGAGCGCTCGTTCTGGCAGGAGACGACGATGCCGGTGGGGATGTGGGTGAGGCGCACCGCGGAGTCGGTGGTGTTGACGCCCTGGCCGCCGGGTCCTGACGAGCGGTACACGTCCACGCGCAGCTCGGACTCGTCGATCTCGATGTGGTCGGTCTGCTCGACCACGGGGAGGATCTCGACGCCCGCGAAGGAGGTCTGGCGCCGGCCCTGGTTGTCGAAGGGCGAGATGCGCACCAGCCGGTGCGTGCCCTGCTCGACGGAGAGGGTGCCGTAGGCATAGGGGACCTGCACGGCGAAGGTGGTCGACTTGATGCCGGCCTCTTCCGCGTACGAGGTCTCGTAGATCTCGGTCTTGTAGCCGCGCTGCTCGGCCCACCGCAGGTACATCCGCTGGAGCTTCTCGGCGAAGTCCGCGGCGTCGACGCCGCCGGCCTCGGCTCGGATGTTCACCAGGGCCTCGCGGGAGTCGTACTCGCCGGAGAGGAGGGTGCGGACCTCCATCTCGTCCAGCGCCTTCTTCACGGCGGTGAGCTCGGACTCGGCCTCGGCGCGGGTGTCCGGGTCGTCCTCCTCCTCGGCCATCTCGAAGAGGACGCTGAGGTCGTCGATGCGACCGCGCAGGGCCTCGGCCTTGCGCACCTCGGCCTGGAGGTGGGACAGCTTGCTGGTGATCTTCTGCGCCTCATCGGGGTTGTCCCAGAGGGACGGCGCGGCCGCCTGCTCCTCGAGCACGGCGATGTCTGCCCTCAACTTCTCGAGGTCCAGAACGGCCTCGATCGACTCCATGGTCGAGGAGAGGGACTTGAGCTCTTCGGATACGTCGACGACTGCCACGCCCTCCAGCGTAACGGCTCCGCCCGGCGGCCATCGCCGGGCTGCCGGAGACGACGGCTCAGGGGGACTGCGGGGCCGAGTTCCTCGTGTCCTGGGGTGGCGCGCTGCCGTCGTCGCCCGATGTCGACAGCCAGGCGCCGACGCCGATCGCCGCCGCGAGGGCGACCGCGCCCGCTCCCAGGGCCACCCGGCGGCGCCGGGTGGCGGCGCGGTTGCGGGCCGATCCCGGGCGGGGGGCGCCCGCGGTGCGCGGGGCCCTGGCCGTGCCGTGGGCGCCGCCGGCCAGCTCGTCGGGGGCGGGGACGCGCATCGAGGTGTGGGTGTCGCGGTTGGAGTCGGCCGGCTTCGCGCCCGGCACCAGGGGGACCGCGCCCCGCCGCCGGACCCGCTCCCCGGCCGGCGCCGGTCCGGCGGGCTGCTCCTCCCGGTCGGCCTCCTCCGCGGACTCGGTGTCCGGCTCGTCCACCTCCAGCGGGGGCATGCCCGTCAGCATCGGCAGCAGCTCCCGCAGCCGGGCTCCGAGCTCCGAGGCCCGCAGCCGCGAGGCCGGGGCCTTGGCCAGGCACTGCACCAGCAGCTGCCACAGCTCGTCCGGGATGCCGGGCAGCGGGACGACCGTCTCCGTGACGTGCCGGCGCAGGACCGCGCCCGGGTGGCCGCCGCCGAAGGGGGTGAAGCCCGCCAGCAGCTCGTAGAGGACCGTGGCGAGCGCGTAGATGTCGACGGAGGCGCGCGGGGGCAGGCCCTCGACGATCTCCGGGGCGAGATAGTCCGGAGTGCCGATGATCTTCGTGGCCTTGGTCCGGCGCGGGGTGTCGATGAGCTTGGCCACGCCGAAGTCGGTCAGCAGCGCGCGGTGGGAGCCGCCCGGGCCGAGCGGGCCCTGCATGTCCAGCAGGACGTTCTCCGGCTTGACGTCCCGGTGCACCACACCCGCGGCGTGCGCGGCCGCCAGTCCGTCGGCGATGTCGGCCGCGATCGCGGCGGCCGCCTCGGGGGACAGGCGCCGGTCCCGGTCCAGCCGGGTGCGCAGGTCGGTGCCGCGGACGAGGTCCATGACGAGCGCCAGGTCGTTGCCGTCGACGACCAGGTCGCGCACCGACACCACGTGCGGGTGCTCCAGGCCGAGCAGGGCGGTTCGCTCCTGGACGAAGCGTCCGACGAGTTCCTGGTCCGACGCGAGGTCCTCGCGCAGCAGCTTGATGGCGACGGGACCTTCGGGGCCCTCGCCCAGCCACACCGTGCCGGCGCTGCCCCGCCCGAGGATCTGGTGGGCGGTGTACCGGCTGCCGATCTTCCGTGCCAAGGCTGCTCCTACCGACGCGTGTTGTCGCTAAAACTACGCGTCCGGAGCGGCAACCTTCACCGTGGAGGCCGAAATCACCCGCCAGGTGTCGACAAATCACCAACCCCGCAGGGCGCTTCCGGTCAGTTCGCGCCGCTCCCGCCGAGCTTCTCGAACCAGCCGGTCACGGTGCCGAACCAGTCGGTGAGCTGGTCCCAGTAGCCCTTGGTGGTGCCGATCCACTCCTGCAGCGGGCTCAGTTCCCAGATCAGCCAGCCGGCGACGAACAGGATGATGACGGTGAAGAGGCAGCCCTTCAGGCAGCCGAGCCCGGGGATCCGCATCGGGTTGGCGCTGCGCTGCCGCGGCTGCCGGGGCTCACGCTGGGGCCGCTGCGGCTGCTGGGGCTGGGCCGGGGGCGCCGGCGGGGCGTAGCGCTGCGGCGGCTGGGGCCGCTGCGGCTGCGGGGCGTACTGCTGGGGCTGCTGCTGCGGATGGCCGTAGCCGGGCCCGGGCGGGGGTGCCTGGCGGTGCGGCGGCTGCTGCTGCTGGGGCCGGGCCACCTGGCGCTGGGGGCGGCGGCGCAGCGGGTCCTGGCCGGGGTCGAGGTACTGGACCTGTGTCTGCTCGTTGCGGTCGCGGGCCGCGCGCAGCTGGTTCTGCCAGGGGTGCGGGTCCTCGGGGCCGCCCTGCTGCCCCTGCTGTCCGGGGTGGCCGGGCGAGCCCGGCGGGACGGGCGGCATGACGGCGGTCGGGTCGGCCGCGCCCCGGCTGGGCAGGACGGCGGTGGGGTCGGCGGCACCGGCCGGGCCGCCGGTGTGCGGCATGACGCTCGTCGCGGCGTTCGGGTCGAACGCGCCCGCGTTCTGCGGGAGGACCTGGGTGGGATCGGCCGCGCCCGGCATGTCCGGCACGGGTGCGGGCGCCGGGTCGGGCACCAGGAGCGCGCCGACGCCCTCGGCGGCGGCGATCTGCGCGGAGTTCGCGTGCACCCCGATGCCCTCGGCGACGACGCGCAGGCCGCGGGCGAGGTTCTCGGCGCTGGGCCGCTCGTCCGGGTTCTTGCGCAGGCAGCGCTCGATGATCGTCCACAGCGGGTCGGGGACGGTGGAGGGGCGGCGCGGTTCGGCGCTCAGGTGCTGGTGCAGCACTTCCAGGGCGGAGCCGCCGGCGAACGGCGGGCGGCCGGTGACCAGCTCGTACAGCAGGATGCCGGCGCCGTAGATGTCGACGGCGGAGGTCTGCGGGCGGCCTTCGGCGGACTCGGGCGCGACGTACGCGGGCGTGCCCACGAACTCCTGGGTGCGGGTGAGGCCCGGGGAATCGGCCAGACGGGCGATGCCGAAGTCGGTCAGCAGCGGGTGCATCCGCCCGTCGTACTGCTGGAGCAGGACGTTGGCCGGCTTGAGGTCGCGGTGGACGACGCCGTCGGCGTGGCTGGCGGCGAGCGCGTCGGCGATCTGGGCGGTGAGCAGGGCCGCGGCGACCGGGGTGAACGGCCCGTTCTCGCGCAGGTAGCGGTGCAGGTCGGGACCCTCGACGAGGTCCATGACCAGGGCCAGCAGCTCGCCCTCGACGACCAGGTCGCGGACCCTGACGATGTTCGGGTGGGTCAGCCGGAGCAGGACGGAGCGCTCCCGGAGGAACCGCATGACGATGTCCGGATCGCCGGCCAGCTCCTCCTTGAGGACCTTGATCGCGACGGTCTCGCCGGGCTGCCCCGCCACGGCCGCCTCGGCGCCCGCGGTCTCGCGCTGGCGGGCTCGCCAGACGGTGCCCGTGGCGCCGCGTCCGAGCGGCTCCTCGAGCAAGTACTTGCTGCCTACCGGCCGCACGTCATGCGCTCCCTGGTGCTTGCCTTGCCTGCTGGCCTGTCCGACCCACTGTAGTGCCGGGCGGCCGAGGACCGGAGTGTCGTCTTTCTGTGGGTCTTACGTAGCGCGCCTCACACTCGTTCGAAGGAAAGACGCTCACCTCGGTCTTGTGGTTGCCGGTAACGAGCGTGACTGATCTCAAGCGATCGCCTGTGGGTCATGTCTCAGGCACTTTTGCGGGCAGAGCCGACCAATCAAGATCACCTTTTCCGGAGCGAGGGGCGCACTGTCAGTGGCAGGTGCGAGGATGCTGGCAGTACTGGCCGACGTGCTGGGGCGGGGTGGGGGACTCCGCGCCCGGGCAGAAGGGACCGCTGACGGCGATGCAGATCCGGCTGACCGTCGTAGATCCGCTGGGCCCGTCGGCGCCGGCGCGGGACCGCGCCCCGCGCAGCGACGTACTGGTCACGGCCCCCGCCGGTACGGCGCTCGCCGCGGTGGCGTCGGCGCTCGCCCAGGTGGTCTCCGGCGGTGACGGCTCGGGCACGCCCGTGCTGTACGCCGGGGAGCAGCGGCTGGACGCCCAGCGCTGCACGCTCGGCGAGCCCCCGCTGACCGACGGTGCCGTGCTGTCCGTGGGCGCGCCGGGCGAGCCGGAGCCGCATCCCGAGCTGGACGACGCCCCGGCCCAGCTCCAGGTCGTCGCCGGGCCCGACGCGGGCGGTGTCCATCTGCTGCACGGCGGCGAGATCCGCATCGGCCGCTCCGCCGACGCCGACGTGCCCCTCGACGACCCGGACGTCTCCCGGCTGCACTGCGCGGTGACGGTGAGCGCGGACGGCCGCGTGGCGGTCGCCGACCTGGACTCCACGAACGGCACGACGGTGAACGGCGCGCGGGTGGGCGCCCGGGCGGTCCCTTTCGCGCCGGGTGCGCTGCTGCGGATCGGCGAGTCGGCCCTGCGACTGGCTCCGGCCGGGGGGCCGGGGGGCCGGGCGGAGACGACGCCGGACGGGGAGGGGCACGTGCGCGTGGCCGGGCCCGCCGGGGACGACGGGGTGGCCTCCCCCGCGCACGGGGCGGATCCCAGACCGGACGGGCCTGCGGGCCCCACGCACCATGCCTACGGCTCGGCCGCCTGGGGCACGCCGGGTGCTTCGGGGCACCGCGTGTCCGATCCGACTGTGGTGCCGGGTCAGGGCGGGGCGCCACGGATCGAGACCGGGGTGGCGGGCCCGGGGCCCGAAGCGCCGCGAGGGCGGGGACACGGCGGCGGGGCCCGCCCCGAGGGCAACGGCGGCGAGACCGGAGTCGCGGGCCCGGAGCCCGAAGCACCGCGAGGGCGGGGACACCACGGCGGGGCCCGCCCCGAGGGCAACGGCGGCGAGACCGGAGTCGCGGGCCCGAAGTCCGAAACACCGCGAGGGCGGGGGCACCACGGCGAAGCCCGCCCCGAGGGCAACGGCGGCGAGACCGGCTCGGGGGGCCGCCGGAGCGAGGCTCCGCCTCCGGGTGCGGGGGGCGCGGGCCACGCAGGGGACGGTTGGAGCGAGGTGCCGCCCGGGGGCACCGGGGGTGAGACGCGTCGGCAGACGGCCGGCGGCGGATCGCGGCCGGGGCCCGCCGGGGCCGCGCAGACCCCCTCCGGGACGCACGGAACGCGCACGCGGCAGCACGACACCGCTCAGGGTGCGTCGCCCCTGGCTTCTCCCGGCGCCCCGGCCGACGCCGTGCGGCAGCGCGGTGCGGGCCGGCGGGTGAGCGGCGCCGGGGACACGCATGTGGGTCGTTCCGGGGTCCGGGCATTCGGCGACGCGGCCCCGGACCGCGCCGCGACGGCGTACGACACCAGCACCACGGACGGCACCGGGCCTCACGCCTGGGGCCCGGGCGGGCCGGTTGCTCCGGCCGGTGCCGACGACCCGTCCCTCGCGGACCAGGGTGCCGATCGTGGCCGCAAAAGCACTCCTACCTGGGGCCCGGGCGGGCCGGTTGCTCCGGCCGGTGCCGACGACCCGTCCCTCGCGGACCAGGGTGCCGGTCGTGGCCGCAAAGGCACTCCCCTCCGCGGCACCGACCTCCCCCCAGGGACCCGCAGGCGTGGCGGGCTCGGGGCGTGGGCTCGGCGGCTGGCCGGAGGGCGCGGCGAGCAGCCGGCGGAGCCGCGTGAGGCCTTTGAGGACGACGCGGCCGCGGTGGTCGCGGCGGAGCACCACCCGTTCGTGGTGCCGGCCGTGCCGGAGACCTGGCCGGACCCGGCCATGCTGTTGCTCACGGCCCTGGGACCCGGGCCGCGGCTGTGGGAGCGCGGACCCGGCCACCCGGAGGCGCTCGCCGTGCGCCTCGGTACGGCCGACCGGGTGGCACCGGACGGCTCGGGCCTGCTGCCCGCCGTACCCGTGACGGCCGGGCTGCGCGAGGTCGGCGCACTGGGACTGGCCGGGCCGCGGGCTCGGCTGGCCGGGCTGGCCCGTGCCGTGCTGGCCCAGCTCACCGCGCTGCACTCCCCCGACACGCTGGAGATCGTCCTGATCGCCGCGGACCGCTCCCGCCCTCTTGAGGAGCGCACCGCCGAGTGGTCCTGGCTGGGCTGGCTGCCGCATGTGCGCCCGGGGCACGGGCAGGACTGCCGGCTGCTCCTGGCCCACGACCGCGAGCAGGCCGCGGCCCGCACCGACGAACTCACCCGCCGTCTGGAGGACCAGCTGGCGGACGCGGTCGCGGGGGGCAGCGCCGCGGCAAGCGGCAGCCCGCAGCCCACCGGTGCCGATCCGGCCCCGGCCCACTCCGTCCCGGCCCCCCGCCGCCCCTCCTGGGTCCGGGACGACGGGACCGGCACCGGCACCGGCACGACAGCGGGTTTCCCCGGCCCGTACACCGTCCTGGTCGTCGACGGCGACCCCGGCGGCGCCGATCTGCGCGGAGCCGTCGCGCGGCTGGCGTTGGAGGGCCCCCAGGCCGGGATCCACGTCGTCTGCCTGGCGGAGACGCCCGCCGCCTCCCCGGCCTCGCCGGTGACGGAGACGTACGAGGCGGCCTGCTCGGTGGCGCCGACCTTCCGCCAGTGCGGCGCGGTCGCGCTGCTCAGCGGGGACGTGGCGACGGCCCTGCGGCTGATGCGCGTGGCCCGGACCGGCGGTGACGGCTCACCCGCCGGGCCCGTCGGACACGGCACCATCGCCACCGTCGACGCCGTCTCCGCGGCCTGGGCCGAGCGGTTCGCGCGGGCGCTGGCGCCGCTGCGGACGGACGGCCCGGCGAGCGAGCGCCAGCCGCGCGTCTCCGCACCGCTGCCACAGTCGGCCCGGCTGCTGGACGAGCTGGGGCTGGCCCGGGCCACCCCGGCGTCGCTGATGGCGCGCTGGGCGGACGCGGCCGACGACGCCGATGCGCTGGGCGGGCGCGTGCGCGCGGTGCTGGGCGCCGGGCCGCGCGGGCCGGTCTGCGCGGACCTCGCGGTCCAGGGACCGCATCTGCTGGTCGAGGGCCCGCCGGGCAGCGGCCGTACGGAGCTGCTGCGGGCGATCGTCGCGTCCCTGGCCGCCGCCGAGCGGCCGGACCGCCTCGGCATCGTGTTGGTCGACGGCCAGGGCGGCCCGGGGGCGGGCGGCGGGCACGGCGAAGGACTGCGGGTGTGCACGGACGTACCGCATGTCACCACGCTGCTCCTGGCCCACGACCCGGTCCGGATGCGGGAGTTCGCGCAGTCCCTGAGCGCCGAGCTGAAGCGGCGCGCCGAGCTGCTCGGGCGCTCCGACTTCGCCGAGTGGCACACCGGGCGCGAGCTGTCGGGCCGTATGGTCGCCCAGCGCACGGCGACGGCCCGGGGTGGCGCCCAGGCCCAGGCGGCCGCCGCGGGAGGTTCCGGCGACATCGACTCCCCGTCCAGTTCCACGATTCGGCTGCGGCCCGGAGCGGCCCGGCGGCAGACGGAGGCGGCCGCGCCCCCGCTCCCCCGGCTCGTCGTGGTCGTCGACGACCTGGACGCGCTGGTCTCCCCGGCGCTCGGCTCGACCGGCCGGCCCGGGGCCGGGTCGGTGATGCGCGCGCTGGAGGCCGTGGCCAAGGAGGGCGAGCGGCTCGGCGTCCATCTGGTGGCGGCCACCGGCCCCTGCGCCCGTACGGCGGAGACGGAACCGGCGCGCCGGGCCACTCTTCGTGTCGCGCTCGACGCGCCCACACCGGGGCCGGAGGAGCCCGCGCCCGGGCGGGGCAGGCTGACCGGCGCGGACGGGCGGGTCACGCCGTTCCAGGGCGGGCGGGTCACCGGCCGGATTCCCCGGACGGCGACGCTGCGCCCCACGGTCGTACCCCTGGAATGGCACCGCATGGGTGACCCTCCGGCCCGGCGTCCGGTGCGGGAGCTCGGAAACGGCCCGACCGACCTGGCACTGTTGGCCAGCGCGCTGGAAAGGGCGGCACGGGAGGTCGCGGCGGCGAAGGTGCCGTCGCTCCTGTGACCGGGGACGGCCGCCGGCCCCACCGGCGTCTTGAGGCCGCGTCCCTGGTCACGAGGGAGTCACGATCCCCCGCTTGACAGCCGACGCCATCTTGCCGCCCCCGCACACCCGGGCGTAGACCAGATCGCACGGGAGCGCGCTCGACGTTCGACGAGGAACGAAGAACGGGGCAGTCATGCGCATGACGAGCAGCACCATCCGGACACGCTGGTCGCCCAAGCGGGACAAGGCGACCCCCCAGCACCGCAGAGCCGCCAAGGCCGCGGCAGCCGTTGCTGCGGGAGCGCTCGCGCTCTCGCTCACCGCCTGCGGAGGCGACGGCGACGACAGCACCGGAAACACGGGCGACAGCGAGGAGACCGCCAACAGCGTCACTCTTCCGAAGCTGGACGGGACGAGCCTGGAGATCGCCGCCGTGTGGAGCGGTACGGAACAGGCCAACTTCAAGAAGGTCCTGGCGGAGTTCGAGAAGCGCACGGGCGCCAAGGTCACGTTCGTGCCCGCCCAGGACCCCATCATCAACTTCATCGGCTCGAAGGTGGCCGGCGGGCAGCCGCCGGACATCGCGATGCTGCCGCAGCCGGGCGCCATCAAGCAGGCCGTCGACCGCGGCTGGGCCAAGCCCCTCGGCGCCGAAGGCCTCAAGGAGCTCGGCGAGAACTACTCGCAGGGCTGGCAGGACATCGGCAAGGTGGGCGGCAAGCAGTACGGCGTCTACTACAAGGCCGCCAACAAGTCCCTGATCTGGTACAACAACCAGGTCTTCGAGAACGCCGGGGCGAGTGAGCCCGAGACCTGGCCGGACCTGCTCAACACCGCGCAGACGGTCTACGACTCCGGCGTCACCCCGTTCTCCGTCGGCGGCGCCGAGGGCTGGACGCTGACCGACTGGTTCGAGAACGTGTACCTCTCCCAGGCCGGGCCGGAGAAGTACGACCAGCTGGCCAAGCACGAGATCAAGTGGACGGACCCGTCCGTGAAGGACACGCTGACCACGCTCGCGCAGGTCTGGGGCAAGGCGGACTACATCGCGGGCGGGGCGAACGGGGCGTTGCAGACCGACTTCCCGGCGTCCGTCACGCAGGTCTTCACCGGCGGGGACCAGCCGAAGGCGGCCATGGTCTCCGCGGGTGACTTCGCGCAGGTCAACATCCCCTCCACGATGAAGGTCGGCACGGACGCGAAGGTGTTCCCGTTCCCGGCGGTCGGTGACAACGGACCGGTGGTCTCGGGCGGCGACGCGGCCGTGATCCTTCAGGACTCGAAGGGGTCGCAGGCCCTGGCCACCTGGCTGGCCTCGCCCGACGCGGCGCAGATCCAGGCCAAGCTGGGCGGCTACCTCTCGCCGAACAAGAACGTGCCGAACTCCGCTTACCCCAACGCGGTGCAGCAGAAGATCGCCAAGGCGCTCATCGACGCCGGTGACGACTTCCGCTTCGACATGTCCGACCAGGCCCCGCAGGCCTTCGGCGGTACGCCCGGCAAGGGCGAGTGGAAGATCCTGCAGGACTTCCTGAAGAACCCGAAGGACATCGCGGGCGCGCAAGCGAAGCTGGAGACCGAAGCGGCCGCGGCCTACGGAGGCTGACGACATGACGTCGGCCACGGCGGCAGGAGGCGTCAAGCCTCCTGCCGCTCCCAAGTCGCGCAAGAGTGTGACCGGCACCCGCAGGACCGTCGCGGCGCTGTTCCTGCTGCCCGCGCTCGTCCTGCTCGGCGCGCTCGTGGTGTACCCGATCGGGTACTCGGTCGTGCGCAGTTTCTACGACCAGTCCGGTGACGGCTTCGCCGGAATAGACAACTACAAGTCCCTCTTCACCGACGAGGGCATCCGCACCGCGCTGAAGAACAACATCATCTGGGTGGTGTTCGCGCCGACGGTCGCGACGGCGCTCGGCCTGATCTTCGCGGTGCTGACCGAACGGGTGCGCTGGGGCACGGCGTTCAAGCTGGTCGTCTTCATGCCGATGGCGATCTCGATGCTGGCGGCGGGCATCATCTTCCGCCTGGTGTACGACCAGGACCCGGACAAGGGCGTGGCGAACGCGGTGTGGGTGGGCGTGCACGACACGTTCTCCCAGGCGTCGGCGTTCCCGAAGGCCCACCCGGGCCGGGACTCGCCGCTGGAGCCGGCCGGCGGCGGCGCGTTCATCACCACCTCGCCCGTGCGCACCGGCGAAGCCGTCGCGCTGCCCCTGGTGGGTGTGGCGCCCGACATGATGCCGGACGGCGCGAAGGCGGCCGTGGCCCCCGAGGCCGAGCCGGACAAGGTCACGGGGACGACCTGGCAGGACTTCACGCGCGGCAAGGGCGTCGGCACGCTCAACAGCGTCGACACGGCCGAACTGGGCTATCCCGGCATGAAGATCGAGGCCGTGAAGGACGGCAGGGTGGTGGCGTCGACGACGGCCGCCGACGACGGCACCTTCACGCTGCCGGCCTCGGCCGACGGGGCCCAACTCCGGCTCCCGGCCGACAACTTCAAGGAGGCGTACAACGGCCTGGACTGGCTCGGCCCGTCCCTGGTCACCCCGTCCATCATCGGCTCGTACATCTGGATGTGGGCGGGCTTCGCGATGGTGCTGATCGCGGCCGGGCTCGCGGGTATGCCCCGGGAGCTGCTGGAGGCCGCCCGGGTCGACGGCGCGAGTGAGTGGCAGGTGTTCAGACGCGTCACGGTGCCCTTGCTGGCGCCGGTCCTCGCGGTCGTCGCCGTCACCCTGATGATCAACGTGCTGAAGATCTTCGACCTGGTCTTCATCATCGCCCCCGGCTCCGCCCAGGACGACGCGAACGTCCTCGCCCTGGAGCTGTACCGCAAGGGCTTCTCCGAGGACCAGCCGGGCATCGCCAGCGCCATCTCGGTGTTCCTGCTGCTGCTCGTGATCCCGGTGATGTGGTTCAACGTACGCAGGCTGCGGCGGGAGGTGCGGCGATGAAGGCCAAACAGTCGCTGGGGTCGCGGCTCGCCGAGGGGGTCAGCGGTGGGCTGGTGCGGGTGTTCCTCATCGTGGTCGGCCTGTTCTGGCTGGTGCCGACGATCGGTCTGCTGCTGGCCAGTCTCCGCTCGCCGGAGGACATCGCGGCGAGCGGCTGGTGGAAGGTGTTCACCGAGCCGTCGCAGATCACCTTCGACAGCTACGCGAAGCTGCTGGAGAACGACGACATCACCAGCAGTTTGCTGAACACGGTGTGGATCACCGTCCCGGCGACCCTGCTGGTCGTGATCATCGGCTCGCTGGCGGGCTACGCCTTCGCCTGGATGGAGTTCCCGGGCCGGGACTGGTGGTTCCTGGGCGTGGTCGGCCTGTTGGTGGTGCCCGTGCAGGTCGCGCTGATTCCGATCGCCGAACTCTTCGGCAACATCGGCATCTTCGGTTCCGTGATCGGCGTGGTGCTGTTCCACGTCGGCTTCGGTCTGCCGTTCGCCGTGTTCCTGCTGCGGAACTTCTTCGCGGAGATCCCGCGCGAGCTGCTGGAGGCGGCGCGCCTGGACGGGGCGGGTGAACTGCGCCTGTTCTTCCGTGTCGTGATGCCCCTCGGCGGCCCGGCGATCGCCTCGCTGGGCATCTTCCAGTTCCTGTGGGTGTGGAACGACATGCTGGTCGCGCTGATCTTCTCGGACTCCGGGAGCCAGCCGATCACGGTCGCACTCCAGACGCAGGTACGGCAGTTCGGCAACAACATCGACGTGCTGGCACCCGGCGCGTTCATCTCGATGGTGGTCCCGCTGGCCGTCTTCTTCGCGTTCCAGCGGCAGTTCGTGTCCGGCGTGATGGCTGGCGCGGTCAAGTAGCGGTCAGAGCAAGGCAGTTGGAGGGGCGGGCCGGGGGCGGTCCGCCCCTTCCGCGTTCCCCCGGATGCCGTAGCCACCGTAACCAAGTCGGCCCACCGGCCGTTCCCGGGCCGAACGCCCGCGCCGACCGATGGATGGCCTCTTGCCCAGGTTCAGTGTCATTGTCCCCGCGTACCAGGTTCAGGCGTACCTGCACGAGTGCCTCGAATCGGTGCTCTCCCAGTCCTGTCCCGATCTGGAACTGATCGTCGTCGACGACTGCTCGCCGGACGCGTGCGGCGCGATCATCGACGAGTTCGCCGCCCGCGACACGCGCGTACGCCCCGTCCATCTGCCGGAGAACGTGGGCCTGGGCCGCGCGAGAAACGCCGGTGCGGCACACGCGAGCGGCGACTACCTGCTGTTCCTCGACAGCGACGACACCCTCACGCCCGACGCGCTGCGCTCGATCGCCGACCGGCTGAAGGAGACGGGCGAACCGGACGTGCTGGTCTTCGACTACGCGCGCACCTACTGGACGGGTGAGGCGATCCGCAACCAGGGGGCCCTGCAGCTCACCGAGCAGGGCCCGGCGCCGTTCCGTCTGGAGGAGCGGCCGGGGTTGCTGCGGCTGCTGATGGTCGCCTGGAACAAGGCCTACCGGCGGGAGTTCGTCGAGCGGGAGGGGTTCGCCTTCCCGCCCGGTGTCTACGAGGACACTCCGTGGACGTACCCGGTGCTGATGACCGCCGAGTCGATCGCGACCCTCGACCGGGTCTGCGTGCACTACCGGCAGCGACGGCAGGGCAGCATCCTGCGCACCACCAGCGAGCGGCACTTCGACGTGTTCGAGCAGTACGACCGGGTTTTCGCGTTCGTCGACGAGCGGCCCGGACTGGCCCAGTGGCGGCCGGTGCTGTTCCGGCGCATGGTGCACCATCTGGCGATCGTGTACTCCCGGCGGGACCGGCTGCCCCCGGGTTCGCGCGCCGTCTTCCTGCGCCGGGCGCGCGCCCACTACCGCCGGTATCGCACCCCCGGCGTCCCCGTCCCCCTGCGCTGCCGGATCCACCACGTCCTGATCCGCTTCGGCCTGCACCGCACCTACCGCACCCTCCAGCTGGCCTCGGCCCTGCACCGCGCCGCCGCCAGGACCGCGGGGAAGCTGCTGCGGGGCCTGCGGACGGCCGCCCTCGGGACCCACTACCGCATCCAGCGCTGCCTGCCGCTGCGCGCCGACCGCGCCGTCTTCGCCGCCTACGACGGCCGCGGCCACGGCTGCAACCCGGGCGCGCTGGAGACCGCGTTCCGCGACCTCGCGCCGCACATCCGCACGGCGTGGATCGCCCGCCGCGAGCACCACCACACCATCCCGCCCGGCCCGCGCCGCCTCGTCCCCGGGACGGCCGCCTACTGGACGGCGCTCGCCCGCTCCCGCTACCTGGTCAGCAACACCGGCTTCGACGACCGCCTGACCAAGCGGCGGGGCCAGGTCCTGGTGCAGACCGGGCACGGCACCCCGCTGGGCCACATCGGCCTCGACCTCCAGGAGCGCCCCGCGGCGGCCCGCGGCCGGGACTTCGCACGGCTGCTGAAGGACGTCGACCGCTGGGACTACGTGCTGTCCGCCAACCGCCACACCACGCTGACCCACGAGCGCGTCCACCCCGGCCGCTACACCACGCTGGAGTACGGCTACCCCCGCAACGACGTGTTCCGGACGGCGACCCCGGCGGACGTGGCCCGGCTGCGCGCCTCGCTCGGCATCCCGCGGGGCGCGGTGGCGATCCTGTACGCGCCGACCCACCGCGACTACCGCCGCTCCCAGCGCCATCCCCTCGACCTGCAGCGAATCGTGCGCCGCCTGGGCCCGCGCTTCGTCGTCCTGGCCCGCGCCCACCACGCCTACGACGCCCCGCTCACCAGCACCTGCGGCCGGGTCGTCGACGTCTCCGGCCACCCGAGCGTGGAGTCGCTCTGCCTGGCGTCGGACGCCCTGGTCACGGACTACTCGTCGCTGATGTTCGACTACGCCAACCTGGACCGGCCGATCGTGATCCACGCCGACGACTGGGAGGCGTACGACGCGGCCCGCGGCACCTACTTCGACCTGCGCGAGGTCCCGCCGGGCGCGGTCGCACGCGGCGAGGACGAGCTGATCGACATCTTCGCCACCGGCCACTGGCGCGGCTCCCGCTCGGCCCAGCTGCGGGCGGTGTTCCGCGAGCGGTTCTGCGCCTACGACGACGGCCGGGCCGCCGAGCGGGTCGTGCGCCGGGTGGTCCTCGGGGAGTCGGAGCTGCCGCCGGTCGTTCCGCTCGGCGAGCGCCGCCCGGTGCCCTCGGCGGCGGCCTCGCTGACGCGTGAGCCGCTCACCACGGTGCCGCTGCCGGCCGGTCCCCGCGCCGTCACCGACAGCCTCTGACCACGGTTCTCACTCCGGGGAGTCCGCATGCCCTCCAGCCCGTCGCGGCCGACACCCAGCCGGCCGCCCTCCTGTCGTCCGTCCGGGCGGCCGGGGCGCCCGCGCGCCGTGTGAGACGGCCCGACTTCGACAGACCCGACTCCAGCAGACCCGCCTCCTGACAGAAAGAGCAGAATGCCCCGCTTCAGCATCGTCGTCCCGTCCCATGGGGTCGCGGGCCGGCTGTCCCAGGCGCTGGACTCCGTCCTCGCCCAGTCGTTCGGCGACTTCGAGCTGATCCCGGTGTGCGACGCACCCGACGCACCGGCGGCGGATGTCGTCACCGGGTACGCCGAGCGGGACTCCCGGGTGACGCCGGTGCACTCGTCGCCGTCGGCCGGACTGGCCGGGGCGCGCAACACCGGGCTGAAGGCGGCGGTCGGCGGCCATGTGCTGTTCCTCGACGGCGACGACGTCCTGGTCCCGGGGGCGCTGGCGGCGCTGGACGCCCGGCTGGGCGAGACCGGCGACGTGGACGTCCTGTACTTCGAGCACGAGCGCACCCCCTGGTGGGAGGGCGAGCCGACCAACCCGGCCGCGCCCCTGCTGGCCCGCACGCCGGACGGGCCCTTCTCCCCCGGCCTGGCCCCCCGGCTGACGGGCGTGGCACTCCCGGCGTGGAGCGCGGTCTACCGCCGGGCCTTCCTCACCGAGCAGGGCCTCGCCTTCCCCGGCGACCACTTCACCGACGTCGGCTTCGGCGGTCTTGTCACCCTGCGGGCGGAGCGGGTGGCGGCCCTGCGCACGGTCGTCGTGCGGCATCTGCTGCGCCGGCAGGGCAACCGGCTGAACCTCCCCGGCGAGCATCACACCGAGCTGCTCGACCAGACCGAGCTGGTGCTGACGCGGGCCACGGAGCAGGGGTGGGCGGCGGACCGGCTGAAGCCGCTGTTCGAGCAGCTCTTCGCCGCCGTACTGAAGACGGCCGCCCACCCCGGGCGGCTGACGTCCGGACGCCGCGCCTTCTTCCGGCGGGCGAGCGCGCTCTACCGGCGGCACCGCCCCGCCGGCTACCGGACGCCCGGCGGCAGCCTCGGCGTCCAGCACCGGCTGCTCGCCTCCGGGTCGTACACGGCGTTCCGCGCCCTGCGCGCCGCCAACCGCGGTGCGCTGCGGGCCGCCGCGCTGCTCCCCCGCCCCCGGGGGCTGCGCACCCGCCTGCGCTACGCGGCGGGCCTGCGCCTCCCGCTCGATGAGAACCTCGTCGTGTACTGCGCGTACTGGGGCCGCGGCTACGCCTGCAACCCGGCCGCGATCCATGCCAAGGCCCGCGAACTCGCCCCGCACCTGCGCGCGGTGTTCCTGGTGGAGCCGGACGCGGTGGGCAACGTGCCGCCGGACGTGGAGTACGCGGTGATCGGCAGCCGGAAGTACTGGCAGGTGCTGGCCCGCGCCAAGTACCTCGTCAACAACGCCAACTTCGCCGACGCCGTCGTCAAGCGCCCCGGCAGCGTGCACCTCCAGACCCAGCACGGCACCCCGCTGAAGACGATGGGCGCCGACCAGTCGACGTACCCCGTGGTGGCCGCGGCGACCGGGAGCTTCGCCAAACTGCTGGCCCGGGTGGACCGCTGGGACTACAACCTCACGTCCAACCGCCACTCGACTCAGATGTGGGAGTCGGCGTTCCCCGGCGACCACGAGACCCTCGAGTACGGCTATCCGCGCAACGACGTCTACTGCTCGGCTTCCGCCGAGGACGTCGCCCGCGTCCGCAAGGAACTGGGCGTCCCCGACGGCAAGAAGGCCCTGCTCTACGCGCCCACGCACCGCGACTACGCCACCGGCTTCGCGTCGGGCCTTGACCTGGCCGAGTTCTGCGAGGCGATCGGCGACGACTACGTCGTCCTGCTGCGCGCCCATTACTTCTACGACCAGGGCCCCTGCCGGGGCGGCGGCCGGATCATCGACGTCACCGGGCACCGCTCGTCGGAGGACGTGTGCCTGGCCGCCGACGCGCTGATCACGGACTACTCGTCGATCATGTTCGACTACGCCAACCTGGACCGGCCGATCGTCGTGTACGCCGACGACTGGGACGTCTACCGGGAGACGCGGGGCGTCTACTTCGACCTGATGCGTCTCCCGCCCGGCCGCGTCGCCCGCACGCCCGGGGAGCTGGCGGCCGTCTTCCGTGACGGCTCCTACGCGGACGAGTCCGCCACCTCGCTGCGGGCCGCGTTCCGGGAGCGCTTCTGCCAGTTCGACGACGGGCGGGCCGCCGAGCGCGTCGTGCGCCGGGTGCTGCTGGGAGAGCAGCCCGAGTCGATCCCGCCCGTGATCCCGCTGGCGGAGCGCGTCCCGGCCCCCGCCGCCACTCTCGTGAGGAGCTGACCGAAGAAGTGCCCCGCTTCAGCATCATCGTCCCCGTCTACAAGGTGCAGGGCTTCCTGCGCGCGTGTCTCGACTCGGTGCTCGGCCAGTCCTACGGCGACTTCGAGGTGATCGCCGTGGACGACCGCTCGCCCGACGGCAGCGGCGCGATCCTCGACGAGTACGCCGCCCGCGACGCCCGGGTGCGGGTGCTGCACCTGCCCGAGAACGTCGGCCTGGGCCGGGCCCGCAACGCCGGCCTGGCGCAGGCGGCCGGCGACTACGTCCTGTTCCTGGACAGCGACGACCACTACACGCCGGGTCTGCTGGCCGCCGTCGCCGCACGCCTGGCGGCGACCGACGACCCGGACATCCTCGTCTTCGACCATGTGCGCACCCACTGGTGGGGCCGGGGCGGGCGCAGCGAGGCGGCGGACCTGCTGGCCGCGGCGGGCCTGGAGACGTTCGGCATCCGGCAGAGCCCGCAGTATCTGAACCTGTTCCTGGTCGCCTGGAACAAGGCCTACCGGCGCTCCTTCCTCCAGGAGCACGGGCTGGAGTACGCGCCGGGGCTGTACGAGGACGCGCCGGTCACCTACCGGTCGATGGTGCTGGCCGACCGGATCGCCTGCCTGGACCGGATCGGCGTGGAGTACCGCCAGCGCCGCCAGGGCGCGATCACCAAGACGCCCGGGCGCCGGCACTTCGACATCTTCCCGCAGTACGAGGGCCTGTTCGCGTTCCTGGAGCAGCGCCCCGACCTGGACTGGGCGCGGCCGCTGCTGCTGGAGCGGGCTCTGGACCACATGCTGTTCGTGCTGGCCCGCGAGGACCGGGTGCGGCCCGCGGACCGGGGCGACTTCTACCGCGAGATCCGCTCCTTCCACCGCCGTCACCTCCCCGAGGGCGGCTTCCCGCAGCCGGACGGCTGGCGCGGGGTCGAGATGCGGCTGCTCGCCTCGGCGCCCTACGCGTCGTACGCCGCGGCACGCGGGCTGCGGGATCTGCGCGCGGCGGCCCTGGGCGGGCAGCGGCGGGTGGTGCGCAAGGCGTCGGAGACGGCGGTGCGCGGCTGGTACGCGGCCCAGTCGAAGCGCCCCCTCGATCCGCACCTCGCCGTCTACTCGGCGACCCACCACCGGGGCGTGGCCGGTGACCCGGCGGCGATCCACGAGAAGGCGCGCGAGATCGCCCCGCACATCCGGGGCGTGTGGGTGGTCCGGGAGGACGCCGTGGACGCGCTGCCGCGCGGCATCGACCATGTGACACCGGGCTCGCGGCGCTACCACGAGGTCATGGCCCGGGCCACGTACTGGGTGAACAACGTCAACTGGCCCGGCACCCTGGCCAAGCGCCCCGGCAGCGTCCACATCCACACCCACCAGGGCACCCCGCTCAAGTACATGGGCGCCGATCTGCTGACCAAGCCGGGCGCCCGGCACGGCTTCGACGTGCCGCAGATGCTGCGCCGGGCCGACCGCTGGGACTACAGCCTGGTCGCGGGGCGGCACGCGGAGCGGGCCTGGGAGCGGGCGTACCCGTGCCACTTCACCTCGCTGCGGACCGGCAGCCCGCGCAACGACGTGCTGGTCGGGGCCGGCCCGGAGCGGGGCCGGGAGGTGCGCGAGCGGCTCGGCGTCCCGGCCGGTGACACGGTGGTGCTGTACGCGCCGACCCGCCGCGACTACCGGCGGGGCGGCCATGTCGACCGGTTCGACCTGACCCGGTTCGCCGAGGACCTGGGCCCCGGGCACACGCTGGTCGTCCGTCTGCACCCGTCGCTGGCGGGGGGCGTCGCGCGGGGCCTCGGCCTGGCCGACCTGCACCGGCGCGGCGTGCTGGTGGACGCGACCGACGAGCCGCACGTCGAGGACGTGATGCTCGCCTCCGACGTGCTGGTCACCGACTACTCCGCCCTGATGTTCGACTACGCCCTCCTGGACCGGCCGATCGTGGTCCACGCCGACGACTGGGGCGCGTTCGCGGCCAGCCGGGGCGCCTACTTCGACATCACGGCCGACGCGCCGGGTCATGTGTCGCGCTCGTACCGGGAGCTGGCCTGGCTGTTCGCTTCCGGTACCTGGCAGGACGCGGAGGCGGCACGGCTGCGCTCCGGCTTCCGGGAGCGGTACTGCGAGTTCGAGGACGGGCGGGCCGCCGAGCGGGTCGTCCGTCTGCTGATGCTGGGCGAGCGGGGCGGGGCGCTGCTGCCCGCGGCCCGCCGGACCGTGGGTTCCCGCACACGTCCCGAGGCGCTGATCGAGAGATGAGAACTCCCGCGACGCCCGAGGCCGTCCCCTCCCTGCCCGGCCAGCGGGCCTCCTCGGCCCGGCTGCCCGCCGCCGAGCGGCTGCGGTGGGTGCCCGGGTGGCATGCGGCCCTGGTCGCCGTGCCCACCGCGGCCCTGTTCGTGCTGGGCTACCGGCGTCGCTGGATCTGCGACGACGGGCTCATCTACCTGCGCCCGGTCCGGCAGATCCTGGCGGGCAACGGGCCGGTGTTCAACGTCGGGGAGCGGGCCGAGAGTTCGACCGGCACCCTGTGGCAGTGGCTGCTCGCCCTCACCACCTGGGTCACCGGCGAGGACCCGGCGTTTCTCGCGGTCGGGCTCGGCCTGGCCTTGAGCACCGCCGGGTTCGCGTTCGCCCTGCTCGCCACGTGCCGGCTGCACCGGGGCGCGGGACTGCTGGTCCCGGCGGGTGTGTTCGTGCTGCTGGCGGTGCCGCCGTTCTGGTCGTACATGACCTCGGGTCTGGAGAGCGGTCTCGGCGCCTTCTGGACCGGCCTGTCGTGGTGGCTGCTGACGCGGACCCGACGTGCTCAGGAGGCCCGGGAGACGTACGCGGCCGCCTTCGTGTTCGGGCTGGGTCCGCTGGTCCGGCCCGATCTGGCGGTGGTCACGGCGTGCTTCCTGGCCGCGCAGTGGTGGGTGCTGCGTCCCTCGCGGCGGGGCACGGCGGCGATGCTGGCCTCGGCGGGAGCGGTGCCGCTGGCGTACGAGGTCTTCCGGGCGGGGTACTACGGGATCCTGGTGCCGCTGCCCGCCATCGCGAAGGAGGCGAGCGCCAGCGACTGGGGCCGGGGCGCCGGGTACGTGCAGGAGACGCTCGGGCCGTACTGGCTGTGGCCGGTCGTCCCGGTGCTCGGGGCGCTGGCGGCCCTGCTCGTTCGGCGCACCCGCCGGGAGCAGCGGGACCGCGCCCCGGGGCGGGCCTCGCTCGCGGTGCTGCTGGCGCCGTTCGCGGCGGGTCTGCTGCTCGCCGGGTACGTCGTCCGTGTCGGCGGCGACTACATGCACGCCCGCATGATCCTGCCCGCCCTTCTCCTGCTGCTCCTGCCGGTGCTGGTCGTGCCCGCCACCAGGTTCACGGGTGTCGCGAGCGCGCTGCTGGTGGTGTGGCTGTGCGCGGCGGTCAGTCCGCTGCGGGCGCCGTTCGACGTGCGCAGCACCCCCGGGTCGTTCAACGTGCGCAGTTCCGACGTGGAAGGCCTCGGCGACCACAACCCGGTGCGCACCGCCACCTGGGTGGACAACTGGCCCGCCCTGCCGGAGGGGCGCGCCATGCTGGCCCGGGCCGAGCGCGCGCCCGGGCCGACGCTGCTCTACTTCGACGCCGAGCGGCGGCTGCACGCGACGCCGATGCGTGCGGACTCCCCGTACCAGGTGGTGATCGTGGGACGGCATCTCGGAGTGACGGGCGCCGCGGCGCCGCTGGACGCCTATGTCAACGACGCCTGGGGGCTGGCCAGTCCGATCGGCGCGCATCTGGCGCTGGAGCGGTGGAGCTGGCCCGGGCACGAGAAGTTCCTGCGCAACTACTGGGTCTTCGCTCAGTGGGCGGTGGAGCACCCGCCGCAGCGCGACCTGCTGCGGGCCGGGGCACCGAGGGAGGCGGTCGAGGCGGCCCGGGCCGCGCTCGGGTGCGGCGAACTCGCCGAGCTCAGGGAGTCCGTGCGCGCGCCGCTCACCGCCGAGCGATTCTGGCGGAACCTCACCGGGGCGGCCGAGCGGACCCGGTTCCGCTTCGCGCGCTGGCCGGCGGCGGCGCAGCAGGCGCTGTGCGACCGACCGGCAGGTGGGCGTAGCGGCCTCACCCGATGAAGTGATCCGGGGTCAGGGCATGCGTAGGGCGGGAACATTCGGCGCATGCCCCAGACCCCTTCCACCCTCCTGTGAGCGCCCCGGTCCTCGTCCGGCAGGCCGTGCGCGGTGCGACGGCGCTGCGCGGCGGCCGTGCCGGGCGGCTCACCCCGTACCAGGTCTACGGCGCCCTGTTCTGGCTGGTGATGACGCTGGCGTACTGGCGCATCCCGTTGTGCTGCGACGCCGGGCAGCACGCGGCGGTCGTCGAGCGCCTGAAGGCCGACCTGCTCCACCCGGCCCACACCATGGCCGATCTGCCGGGCGAGGGCAGCCCGTACTACGGCCCGTACGCCGTCGTCCAGGGCGTGCTGGCGCGGCTGACGGGGCTGTCCGGCTGGGAGGTCGTCAAGCTAGCCGGGCCGGTGCATCTGCTCGTGCTGCTGACGGGGCTCGGCCGTTTCGTCAGGACCCTCACCCCGCGCCCCTGGGCGCCGGTGTGGGCCCTGCTGTTCATGACGCTGCTGTGGGGCACCGCGCGGATCCTGTGGAGCGGCTACCTCGGGCTGATGTCGATGACGACGAACCTGGGCTACCCGTCCGCGCTGGCGATCGGCCTGACGTTCTGGGCGTGGGCCTGGACGGGCACCCGCGCGCGGGACGACGCCCCCGCCCTGCGGTTCGTCGGCCCGAGCGGGCTCGGCGGCTGGTGGGGGTACGCCGGGATCGGCGTCCTGTACGGGCTGATCCTGCTCACCCATCCCGTCACGGCGGCCTCGGCGCTCACCGGGGCGGTGGCGGTCGTGGCGTCCCGGCAGCGCGGCTGGCGCCGGCCGGTCGTGGCCCGCTGGGCGCTCACCGCGGCGGCCTGCGCGACGGTCGCCCTGACCTGGCCGTACTACGACGTCCTGACGCTGGTGGGCGACACCGGCATGGACGCGATGCACCGGCAGCTGTACGAGAGGATGCTCGCCAACTCCTGGCTGGCGCTGCTCGGCCTGCCCGTGCTGTGGCTGCGGGCGCGCGGGTCGGCACGTGATCCGCTGGTGCTGATGTTCCTGCTGGAGTGCCTGCTGGTGGCGTACGGCTGGGTGAGCGGGCACTACACGTACGCCCGGGCCCTGTGGGCCGTGCTGGTGCCGCTGCAGTTCGCCCTGGCGGTGGAGCTGGCGGCGCCCCGGCCCTGGCACCGGGCCAGGCGGATGCTGGGCGGGGCGGCGGCGGTCGGGGTGTGCGTCGGGTTCGTCACCGTGCACGCCGGGGCGGTCGTGCCGCGCTCGGTCGACCCGGTGGGGTTCACACAGCCGACGCGCTGGCCGTCGTACGACTGGGCGGCGCGGCACATCGGGCCCGGCGAGGTCGTGATCACCGA
Source organism: Streptomyces hawaiiensis (assembly GCF_004803895.1). NCBI lineage: Bacteria > Bacillati > Actinomycetota > Actinomycetes > Kitasatosporales > Streptomycetaceae > Streptomyces > Streptomyces hawaiiensis. The sequence goes on from NZ_CP021978.1 coordinate 3,509,047, forward strand.
CGGGTATTTCGCCGGTCACGCCATCGCCGGGTACGGGCCGAACCTCGCCGCGCCCGTCTGGCCCGACCCCGCCCTGGACGAGCACGAGCGGGAGCGCCGGGCGGCCGACGTCCGCGCCTATCTCGCCCCCGGCTCGACCCGCGCCGAGCGGTCCGCCGTCGTCCGCCGCTACCACGTGCGCTGGCTGCTGCTGACGCGCTGGCACCCGGTGCCCGAGGAGGCCGTGGTGGTGGCGTGGAGCAGACGGACGGGGGAGGTGCTGGCGCGGGTCGGGGGGTGACCGGCGCGGGCTTTCGGGACTACTCGCAGGCCTTCGGGACTACTCGATGACGAGGTCGACCTCGATGTTGCCACGGGTGGCGTTGGAGTACGGGCAGACCTGGTGGGCCTGCTCGACCAGCTTGCGGCCGGTCGCCTCGTCCACGCTGTCGGGCAGCTCCACGCGGAGGGTGACGGCGAGCCCGAAGCCCTCGCCCTGCTTGCCTATGGAGACCTCGGCGGTCACGGCGGCGTCGCTGACGTCGACCTTGGCCCCACGGCCGACGAGGCCGAGGGCGCTGCCGAAGCAGGCGGCGTAACCGGCGGCGAAGAGCTGCTCGGGGTTGGTGCCCTGGCCGTTGCCGCCCATCGCCTGGGGCACGCCCAGGGCGAGGTCCAGCACGCCGTCGGAGCTGACGGCGCGGCCGTCGCGGCCGTGGGTGGCGGTGGCGACAGCGGTGTAGAGCGCGTCCATGGAAAACCTTCCCTCTCACGTCAAACGTTCGGCGGCCCGCTTCCGGGCCGCCCGACACTCAGGATTAGAGCACACAATTAAGTTGTGCGCAATTGAATGACGGACACGAGCTATCCTGGAGGCATGAACACGCCCGACGACGACTGGCTCCGCCTGGACCAGCAGATCTGCTTCTCCCTGCACGCGGCCTCCCGCGCCTTCAACGGCGTCTACCGCGGGATCCTCAAGGACCTCGGGCTCACCTACCCGCAGTACCTGGTGATGCTGGTGCTGTGGGAGCACGACGAACTGCCCGTGAAGAAGCTCGGCGAGCACCTGCGTCTCGACTCCGGCACGCTGTCGCCGCTGCTCAAGCGGCTGGAGGCGGCCGGTCTGGTACGCCGGGAGCGCAGCGCGCGCGACGAACGGTCGGTGGAGGTGCGGCTGACCGGGGAGGGCGTCGCGCTGCGCGGGCGGGCGCTTCAGGTGCCGCGCCGGATCGCCGCCTCGACCGGCTTCGGTCCCGAGGAGATCCGCGCCCTGCGCGCCCGCCTCGACGAGCTCACCACCGCGCTGGACGCGGCCGCGCTCGCGGAGCCGCAGGACGGCTCGCCGGCTGACGGGGCGTCGTAGTCGAAACGGCATCCGGCGGTACATCGGCAGACCGACGGGCCGTCGCAGGGGCGTCTAGCGGTACATCGGCCGGCTGACCGGCGGTCGCACCGGCGCTGGGCGGTACACCGGCCGGCCGACCGGCCCTCGTAGCGACATCCGGCGGTGCACCGGCCGGCCGACCGGCCGTCGCGGCGGCACCGGGCGGTACGTCGGCCGGCACACCCGGTGGCTCGTCCGCGGGCGGGTGCCGTCGGACGTGGAGGCGCAGGATCACTCCGTCGCGGGCGTGTTGCTCCCGGGCGGTGAACTCCTCCCTCAGGACGGCGAGCTTGGTGCGCTCGACCGGATCGGCCGGGGGCCGGCGCGGGTCCAGCGCGTACGCCTCGGCGACGACCCAGACCCGGTCCACCGAGGCGAGCCGCCGCCGCAGCTCCCCGGGGGTCGCCTCCAGCCCCCACAACGTCCCGGAGCTGGGCGCGGACTCCCGCAGCGCGATGTCCCGCGCCCGCCGGAACCCCTTCGGGTAGGCGAGCGCGGCGAGCCTGCCGACGGACGGCACGAACAGCACCGGGTCGCCGGGGCGCATCCGGCTCACGGCGAGCGCGGAGACCACGGCGAGATTGTCCGGGCGGTGGGCGGCGGTGCGGTCCTGGCGATGCACCGGGAGCTGGTTCAGGAAGGTGGCGGTGAGGGCGAGGACGCCGGTGACGCCCACGACGGCCCGCGCCTGCCGGCCGCCGACCCGCATCCGCCGCCCGTCGAACCGCACCCGTGCCAGCACTCCGGCCACCCGCCCGGCCCCGGCCGCGACCAGCAGGGACGCGCCCGCCAGCGCGTACAGCACGTACCGGTCGTGGTAGAGCGGCCGGACCTGCGACACGGCCATCAGGACCCCCGGCGGCACCAGCAGCAGCGGAAGCGCGACCGCGGCCGTGCGCCGCTCGCGCAGTCCCACGGCCATCAGCAGCAGCGCCCCCCAGAACACCGGCCCCGCCGGGCCGGGCGAGAAGTTCCTGGCCAGCCTCCCGACCCGGTCCCACCCCGGCGGCACCAGCCACGCCACCTGCCCGGACTGCCCCTGCGACACCCACACCAGCGGCAGCAGGAGCAGCGCCACCACTCCCACCGCCCGCCCCCAGCCGGACCACACCCTCCCCGACACCCGCAGCAGGGCCAGCGTCACCGCGTGCGCGCCCAGCACCGGCACCGCCAGCTCGTGCAGCACACAGGTCAGGGCGACGACCGTCCCGTACGGCCACCAGGCCCGGGCTCCCGTCCCGTCCACTCCCCTCAGGAGCAGCCACGTCGACCCCGCCACACCCGCCGCGACGAGCGCGTACGACCGTCCCTCCTGGGCGTAGTGGCCGGTCATCGGCGTGATCGCGTAGAGGACACCGGCCCACAGGCCGACCCGGGGCCCGGCCAGCCGGACGCCCAGGGCCGCGACCAGGCCGGCGGTCGCCGTCGCCGCGCACACCGACGGCAGGCGCAGCACGACCTCGCCCGGGTGGACGGTGAGGACGGCGTGCATGAGCAGGTAGTACAGGCCGTGCACCGCGTCCACGTCGTGCAGCAGCCGCCAGATCTGCGGGACCGTGCGCTGCGCGACCTGGAAGGTGACACTCTCGTCGCCCCACATGCCGCCGCGGTCCAGGCCCCACAGCCCGGCCGCGAGCATCACCGCCATGGGCACCGCCACGGGCATCACCCGCGCGCCGAACCGGCCGCTCCCCCTCGACTGTCCGCTCTTCACGGCCCGATTCTGTGCCGAATCAGAGGCTTCGATCGGGTTTGATGGTGTGTTATCACTTTCATGTCATTCGCCCGGCTTACGATCCGCCGTGATGAATGCCGAGAGTGAGTCCGAGAGGGACACCGGGACGCCACCTGCCGAGGTCGCCGTCGTGGTGATCGGTCATGACGACGCCGCGCATGTGACGGACGCCGTGCGCTCGGCGCTCGCCCAGGGACCGGCCGTGCGCGAGGTGGTGGCCGTCGACGACTGCTCGACGGACGGCAGCGCCGGCCTGCTGGACCGGCTCGCCGCCTCGGAGCCACGCCTGAGGGTGATCCGCCGCCGGGTCAACAGCGGTGGCTGCGGCACCCCGCGCAATACCGGGCTCGACGCGGTGACCTCGCCGTACGTCATGTTCCTGGACAGCGACGACGTCCTGCCGCCCGGCGCGGCCGACGCGCTGCTCAAGGCGGCCGCGGGTGCGCACGCCGAGGTCGCCGGCGGCCTGTGCGTACGCCGGGAGCTGCCGTCGGGGCGCGAGGTCCCCTGGCAAGCGCGCCTCTACGCGCTGCACGCCGTGGTGCCGCACCCCGCTCGGCGACCGCGCCTGGTCCACGACACGCTCTGCGTCAACAAGCTCTACCGCACCGCCTTCCTGCGCGCGCACGGCATCCGCTTCCCCGAGGGCCGCTTCCCGTACGAGGACGTCGTCTTCACCGCGCGCGTGCTGGCCGCGGCCCCGCGCATCGCCCTGGTCCCGGACCGGGTGTACGTCTGGCACGTGCGCCGGTCCGCCGGGCGGCTGTCGATCTCCCTGGACCGGGCCGGTGTCGCGAACTGGCGGGCCCGCACGGAGGCGTGCCGGCAGGCGTACGAGGTGCTGCTGGGCGCCGGGCACAAGGAACTCGCGCGGGCCGTACGCGCCAAGTTCCTCGACCACGACCTGCGGATGTACGTGCGCGAACTGGGGTTGCGCGACGCCGCCTACCGGCGTGCGTGGTGGGAGCTCACGCGGGCGCACCTCGCGGAGTACGACGCCGACGACTGGGCGCGCAACCCGGCCGCTCCCGGCCGGCTGGTCGGGCGGGTCGTCCTGGCCTCCCCGGAGCCGCGCGACCTGCCCCGGCTGCGGGAGCTCGCGGCGCGTCCGGCCCGCCTGTGCCCGCCGTACGCCCGTGCCGCGGACGGCACGCCCGTCTGGTCGGACGGCCTTGCGCAGGTCTCCCTGGAGCCACTGCTGGCCCGGCCGGTGCGTGCGCTGCCCCTCGCCGTCGACGCGGAGCTGCGGCCGGGCGCGCGGGGCACCCGGCTGCGGCTGCGCCTGCACGAGCTGTACGGGCGGGTGGCGCAGGCGGGGCCGGAGACGGTGGAGGTCGAGTGGCGGCACCGGGACGAGGGGGAGGTGATGGTCCGGGGTGGGAGCGCGGCGCTCGTGCCGTGCGCCGGGGTCTGCGAGGCTGCCGGTTCCGCGGGGCCCGGCCGCACCTGGTCGGCGGAGACGGCCGTCGACCTCCCCGCACTGGCCGCGCTCGGCTTGGGCACCTGGGACCTGCGTCTTCGCATCCGCTTCCGTGACGGCGCGAGCCGCGACGTCACGGCGCACGCCCTCACGGGCGCCGGGCTGCTGCGCCGCAGCGCCGTCCCGAGCGCCCGGCACGGCGTGGTACTCGTACAGCCGTACACCACCCACTCCGGTGCGCTGGCGCTGCGGGTGGCCCCCGGCGTACGCGGTGTGCTGTCGGTCGCCCGCGCACGACTGCGCCGCCTGCTTCACTGAGAGCACGACGACCACGACGACCACGACGGATCAGCGCACAGCACCACCACCACGGGTCAACTGACGAGGGGACGGCCGCACATGACCTGGTTGATCACCGGCGGCGCCGGCTACATCGGCGCGCACGTCGTACGGGCGATGACCGCGGCGGGGGAACAGGCGGTGGTGTACGACGACCTGTCCACCGGCATCGCCGAGCGCGTGCCCGACGGGGTGCCGCTGGTGGTGGGCTCGACCCTGGACGGTGAGCGGCTCGCCCGCACGCTTGCGGACCACCCGGTCACCGGTGTCGTCCACCTCGCGGCGAAGAAGCAGGTGGGCGAGTCGGTCGAACGGCCGCTGCACTACTACCGGGAGAACGTCGAAGGTCTGCGGATCCTGCTGGACGCCGTGACGGCGGCGAAGGTGCCGTCCTTCGTCTTCTCCTCGTCGGCGGCGGTGTACGGCATGCCGGACGTGGACCTGGTCATGGAGGAGACACCGTGCGTGCCCATGTCGCCGTACGGCGAGACCAAGCTGGCCGGTGAGTGGCTGGTCCGTGCGACGGGCCGGGCGACCGGGCTGTCGACGGCGTCGCTGCGCTACTTCAACGTGGCGGGCGCGGCGGTCCCGGAGCTCGCGGACGTCGGTGTCTTCAACCTCGTGCCCATGGTCTTCGAGAAGCTCACGCAGGACGCGCCGCCGCGGATCTTCGGCGACGACTACCCGACCCCGGACGGCACCTGCGTGCGCGACTACATCCACGTCGTGGACCTGGCCGAGGCCCATGTCGCCGCGGCCCGGGCCCTGAGCTCCTCCCCCGGCCGCGACCTCACGCTCAACATCGGCCGGGGCGAGGGCGTCTCCGTCCGCGAGATGATCGACCGCATCAACGCGGTCACCGGCCACGGCCGGCCGCCCGCGGTCACCCCCCGCCGCCCGGGCGACCCGGCCCGCGTCGTCGCCTCCGCCGACCGCGCGGCCACGGAACTGGGCTGGAAGGCCCGGCTCGACGTGCGGGACATGATCACCTCGGCGTGGGAGGGGTGGCTGCGGCTCCATCCGGAGGCGGCGCGGGGCTGACCCGGGCCCAGTCACGAACCGGCGCCGGCGGGATCTGCCGGGGCTCACTCACGTGCAGCGCACGCCGGGCAGGGACCAGGCCTGCCCCTCGGCCTCGCACGCCGGCTGCCGTCATGGGCGACTCCGCGGCGACGCCCCCTGACGGCACCGTCGAAGCCCCGCCCTACAGCGCCTTCAGTCCCTCCGACGTGGCCCGGGCCAGTGCGCCCAGGTACCCCTTCGGCAGCTTCGGGTTGCGGATCACCACCGAGCGCCAGTACAGCGGGCCGGAGATCAGGTCGAGTGCCAGGTCGTGGTCGATGCCCTCGCGGAGCTCGCCGCGGCGTTCCGCCGCCGTCACGATGCCGGTGGCGACGCCGTCCTGGCCTTCGCGCAGGGCCTTCTGCATGGCCTCGGCGATGTCGGGGTTGCGGGCCGCCTCGGCCTGGAGGTCGGGGATGACCTGCGAGGCGACGGGGTGGCGCAGGGCACGGGACGTCACCTCGTAGAGCAGCCGCAGATCGCCCTCCAGGAAGCCGGTGTCCGGCGCGGGCAGACCCTGCACGGCGAGCGCCGAGACGATGTCCAGCACCAGGTGCAGCTTGGAACGCCAGCGGCGGTAGACCGCCGTCTTGCCGACCCCCGCCCGGCGCGCGATCCCCTCGATGGACATCCGCGCGTAGCCGACGGCCGCGAGCTCCTCGAAGACGGCCGCCCGGATCGCTTCCGTCACGTCCTCCCGCAGTACGGCCGCCCCCGCGGGGGCCCGGCGGCGCGGCGGCTGCTGGGGCTCGTCGGGCTTCGTCGTCATGCCGACAGCATAGGGCGTCACGACGAAACGGTTGCGTTCCGACGCCCGCCCGACGTACGCTCCCGTTACGACGATACGGTCCCGTCCCGACGTAAGAGTTTGTGAAGAGTCCGGTAAAGCCGCTCCCTCCGGCTTCCGGGACGTTCACGGCCCCAGGTCCCACCCCTCCCCCCGAGCGAAAGCAGCGGATGTGAGTACGGTCCTCCACACACCGCCCCAGACCCCCGCCCAGGCCGACCACGACCTCGCGGCCCTCGCCGCCCGCCACGGCCTCACGGTCAGCGGAGCCCGGCCCTCCCTGCCCGAGTACCTCCGCCGGCTGTGGGCCCGCCGCCACTTCATCACCGCGTTCGCCACCGCCAAGCTCACCGCCCAGTACAGCCAGGCGAAGCTCGGCCAGGTCTGGCAGGTGATGACCCCCCTGCTGAACGCGGCGGTCTACTACTTCATCTTCGGCGTCCTGCTCGGCACCAAGCACGGCGTGCCGGACTACATCCCGTTCCTGGTCACGGGCGTGTTCATCTGGACGTTCACGCAGAGCTCGATCATGGCGGGCACCCGCGCCATCTCCGGCAACCTCGGCCTGGTGCGCGCCCTGCACTTCCCGCGCGCCGCACTGCCGATCTCCTTCTGCCTCCAGCAGCTCCAGCAGCTGCTGTTCTCGATGGGCGCCCTGGTCGTCATCCTGCTCTGCTTCGGCGTGCCGGTCAGCGCGTCCTGGCTGCTGGCGCTGCCGGCCCTGTTCCTGCAGTTCACGTTCAACGCCGGCGTCTCCATGGTCATGGCCCGGATGGGTGCCAGGACCCCCGACATCGCCCAGCTGATGCCGTTCGTGCTGCGCACCTGGATGTACGTCTCGGGTGTCATGTGGAGCATCGACAAGCTGGCGCAGAAGGACAGCCTGCCCCACGTGGTGACGCTCGCGCTGGCGGCGAACCCGGCCGCCGTCTACATCGACCTGATGCGCTTCTCCCTGATCGACAGTTTCCACGCGAGCCAGCTCCCCGCCCATGTGTGGGCCCTCGCCGCCGGCTGGGCACTGGTCGCCGGTGTCGGCGGGTTCATCTACTTCTGGAAGGCTGAGGAGACGTACGGCCGTGGCTGAGCACCCGAGCGAGAACATCCCCACCGTCGTCGCCGACGGCGTCGACATCGTCTACCGCGTCAACGGCACCGGCACCGGACGCGGCTCCGCGACCGCCGCCCTCAACCGCATCGTGCGCCGCCAGCAGACCGAGAAGGCGTCGGGCGTGCGCCGGGTGCACGCCGTGAAGAACGTGTCCTTCGTCGCCTACCGGGGCGAGGCGATCGGCCTGATCGGCACCAACGGTTCCGGCAAGTCGACCCTGCTGAAGGCCGTCGCCGGGCTCCTCCCCGTGGAGAACGGCCGTATCTACACCGACGGCCAGCCCTCCCTGCTCGGCGTCAACGCGGCCCTGATGAACGATCTGACCGGCGAGCGCAACGTCCACCTCGGCGGCCTGGCCATGGGCATGTCCCGCGAGCAGGTCAAGGACCGCTACCAGGAGATCGTCGACTTCTCCGGCATCAACGAGAAGGGCGACTTCATCACGCTGCCGATGCGGACCTACTCCTCCGGCATGGCCGCGCGGCTGCGGTTCTCCATCGCCGCCGCCAAGGACCACGACGTCCTGCTGATCGACGAGGCGCTGGCCACCGGCGACCGCTCCTTCCAGAAGCGCTCCGAGGAGCGCATCCGCGAGCTGCGCAAGCACGCGGGCACGGTGTTCCTGGTCAGCCACAACAACAAGTCGATCCGCGACACCTGCGACCGGGTGCTGTGGCTGGAGCGCGGGGAGCTGCGCATGGACGGGCCGACGGAGGACGTCCTCAAGGAGTACGAGGCGTTCACCGGGGACAAGGCGCCGAAGCCCAAGCCGAAGACCGCCGTTCCCTCGTGAGGCGCACTCGGTCGGCCCTTTTGTCTCTTTGATGGCAGCATGACCGCATACGGTGCAGCTGCGAGAGGGGGTCCCCGGGATGGCCGAGCTCAGTGTCATCGTCCACGGGCCGAACGTTCAGGACCATCTGACGGAGCTGCTGGCCTCCCTCGCCGCCCACCCCCTGCCGGACGCCGAGGTGATCGTGGCCGCGGTCGGCGACTGGGCCCGGGAGACCGCCGAGCGGCACGCCCCGGAGGTCCAGGTCGTGCCGCTGCCGGACGGCACGGGCGACGCGGCGGCCCGGGCGGCGGGCGCGGCCCGGGCGTCCGGCCGCTGGCTGCACTTCGTCCACGCCAAGGACGGCCTGCCCGCCGGCGCCCCGCGCACAGTCGCCGAGCGGGTCGCCGAACTCTCCGGCGAGGTCGACGTCCTCCTGCTCGACCACGTCCGCAGCACCTGGCACACCTTCGGCATGCCCTCCCCGGACGGCCCGCTGCTCGCCCGGGCGGGCCGCGCCGACGTCGTCCTCGACGACTGCGCGCCCCTGCTGCGGCTGACCCCGCTGCTCGGCACCCGCGTCCTGCGCGCGGACTTCTGGCGGGCGCACGAACAGCGGCTCACCACCGACGACGAGCCGTACGCCGCCCTGGCCGCCCTGCTGCTCGCCGACCGCGTCGCCTGCCTGCCGCACGTCGCCTACGAGGACCGCCGACTGCGCCCCGCCAGCCTGCCCCCGGTCACGCCCGAGCAGCGCTACCGCCTCGTCGAGCGCTACGAGTCCCTCCTCGACCTCACCCGCGACCGGCGCGCCGCACACACCGTGCTCTACGACCTCATGGTCCGCGACTGCCTGCGCACCTTCGCGCGCGGCGGCATGCCTGAGGACGTCGCGCGGGAGTTCTTCCGCAGGGCGTCCCTGGCCGCCCTGCGCCGCCGCCCCGAGAACCACCGCCGCCCGGCCGGACTCGAAGGCGTCCGCCGCTCCCTGCTCGAGGAGGGCGCCTACGCGAAGTACCGTGCCTTCCAGGCCGCCAACCGCACCCGCCGCACCGCCAAGTCGGTCGTACGGGCCCGTAGGCGCCAGGCCGGTGCCAGGCTCCGCGACCACCAGTACCGCAGGGCGCTCGGCCGCCCCGTCAACCCGCACCTCGCGGTGTTCTCGGCGTACTGGAACCGTGGCGTCGCCTGCAACCCCGCCGCGATCGCCGCCAAGCTCGCCGAACTCGCCCCGCAGATCCACCCGGTGTGGGTGGTCACCGAGGAGAACGCGGCCCTCCTGCCGCCCGGCACCGACCATGTCGTGCCCGGCAGCCGCCGCTACTGGGAGGTGCTGGCGGCCGCCAAGTACCTGGTCAACAACGTCAACTTCCCGAACGCGGTGGTCAAACGCCCGGACGCCATCCACGTCCAGACCCACCACGGCACGCCCCTGAAGCGCATGGGCATCGACCAGATGGCGTTCCCGGCCGCCGCACAGGGCCTGGACTTCCGGGCGCTGCTGGAGCGCATCGACAAGTGGGACTTCAGCGTGTCGGCCAACAGCCACACCACCCGCATGTGGGAGCGCGCGTACCCGTCGCGCTACGTCTCCCTGGACCACGGCTATCCGCGCAACGACGTCTACTACACGGCCGGCGCCGACGACATCCGCACGGTCCGCGCCCGTCTCGGCATCGCCCCCGGCCGCCGGGCCGTCCTCTACGCGCCCACCCACCGCGACTACGAGGCCGGCTGGACCCCGCGCCTGGACCTCGCCGCCCTCGCCGACCGCCTGGGCGAGGACACGGTCCTGCTCGTGCGCGGCCACTACTTCTACGGCGGCGCGGCCTCCCCGCTCACCAATCTGCGCCGCACGGGCCGGATCATCGACGTCTCCTCCTACGACCCGGTCGAGGAGCTGTGCCTGGCGGCGGACGCCCTGGTCACGGACTACTCCTCGATCATGTTCGACTACGCCAACCTCGACCGGCCGATCGTGATCTACGCCGACGACTGGGAGACGTACCGCACGACCCGGGGCGTCTACTTCGACCTGATGGCGGAGGCCCCGGGGCCGGTGGCCCGCACCCAGCAGGAGCTGACGGAGATCCTCACCACCGAGGCCTGGCGCGACGAGAGCGCGGCGAAGACCCGGGCCGTCTTCCGGCGCCGGTTCTGCGAGTACGACGACGGTCGCGCCGCCGAACGCGTCGTCCGCCGGGTCTTCCTGGGCCAGGACGAACGGGACCTGCCGCCCGTGCTGCCGGTCGAGGAACGCACCCCGGCCCCGACCCCGCAGGAGGCGACCGCATGAGCACCCCCGACGTCACCGTGACGGTCATCGTCCACAACGACGCCGAGCGCCTCACCCGCGCGGTCGACTCCGTCCGCCGCCAGACCCACGCGAACCTCGAGATCATCATCAGCGACGACCACTCCACTGACGCGACGCCTGCGGTGGCCCAGCGGCTGGCCGCCCAGGATCCGCGTGTCCGCCATCTCCGCCTGGAGCGGAACAGCGGCGGCTGCAGCGTCCCGCGCAACCGCGCCCTGCAGATCGCGCGGGCGCCGTTCCTGATGTTCCTCGACAGCGACGACGAACTCCCCGGCAACGCCGTCGAACTGCTCCTCGCCGCGCACCGCGAACACGAGATCGACTTCGCCATGGGCGCGGTGCAGCGGGTCCGGGTGGACAACGGCCGCCGTTCGACGTGGATGCCGCACCTGGTCGCCGAGCGTCGCACCCTCGACGGCATCGAGGCCGACCCGCGTCTGCTCTTCGAGCACCTGGCCACCAGCAAGATGTACGCCCGCGCCTTCCTCGACCGGCACGACCTGCGCTTCCCCGAGGGCATCCACTACGAGGACCAGCTGTTCTCGGCGCAGGCGTACTGCCTGGCCAAGAGCTTCACGATCGTCCCGGAGCCGGTCTACCGCTGGTACGTGGCGCCCTTCGCGGCCTCCGAGGCGGCCTCGATATCCAACCAGCGGCACAAGCTCGCCAACGTCCGGGACCGGGTCCACGTCCAGCACCTCATCGACACGTTCCTGGCCGAGAGCGGGCACGAGTCGCTGCGCGAGGACAAGGACCACAAGTTCCTCAAGCACGACTTCCGGATGTACGCCGGTGACCTGCCCTACCGGGACGACGCCTGGCTGACGTCCTTCGCGGACATCGTCTCCCCCTACCTCGACACGCTCACGCCGGGCGCGTTCGCCCGTCTCCCGCGCGCCGAACGCGTCGTCATCCAGCTGATCCGCGACCACCGTCTGCCGGAGGCGCGCCTGGCGGCCCGGGGCCTGGGGCACGGGGTGGCACCGAGGCGAGTGACCGCCGACGCGGAAGGCCGCACCTACTGGGGGGACAAGGTCCCCGAGTCGGAGTGGTCCCGCCGCGAACTGGACATCTCCGACCTGGAGTTGGATACCCGCCCCTTCCCCAGCGCCCAGTTCCGCCATGAGATCAAGGAGATCACCCGAGGCCCGGGCGCTTCGATCGACCTCACGATCCGCACGTACGACCCGGCGCTGCGCCTCCCCGTCGGCCCCCAGCGCGCGACGCTCCTCATCGCCCCGGGCGGCCGCCGACTCCGCGTCCCCTTCCGCCTCTCCCCCGTCCGCCCCGGCGTCTTCGAGGGCCACGCCCACCTGGACCTCGCGGCGGCCCCGCTCCCCCTCCAGGGCTTCGCGGGAATCCGCCACCCGTTGCTCCGCCTCCAGCACCAGGGCCTGTCCCACACGGGCCTGCTGCTGGCCCCCCTGACCTTCCCGACGCTGACGACACGCGTCCCCTCCCACCACCTGACGGTGGAACCGGAGGGCCACGGCCCGGGCCGCCTGCAGGTCCGCTGGGAACCGGTGGGAGTGACGGCGAAGATGATCCGCCCGGCGGTACGCAGAGTGGCCCGCCCAAGGGTGAAGAGGGCAGCACGCTTGGTGGCAAGCGCACTGAAGTAGCCCCCGGTCGACGGCCGGCACCACTGCGGGCCGCGGCCCGCCCAGCTGCGTGCCATCCCGCCGCGCTGCGGGCAATCGTGCCGCTGGGGCGGCACGGGTGGGCGCAGCGGCACCCCGCTCCGCCGGGCTGCGGACCCACCCGGCCTCAGCGACAACGCAGTGCCCCCGTCACCTCACCACCCCGTACAGCACCCGCCCCTCCGGCCCCCGAGCCACCTCCCGCAACCCGACGCCCCCCATACCAACCCCCGCCACAACCCACCGCACCCCGTACCGCCGCAGAATCTCCCCCCGCTCCTCCCCCGACGTCCCGGCCGCGAAGTACCTCCGCACATCCCCCACCCGACGCCCCTCGTCCGACAGGAAGAAGTCGGGATACCCGGGCGCCACCGTGTACGCCCCGTACGCCGGGATCTGCCGGGCCGGCCGCCCCTCCCGCGCCATCACCACATCCCCGTACTCCACCCAGGGCGTCATCCAGGAGTACCCGGCCCACGGCCGCCGGTACTTCTCCGCGACGGCCTCCGGAAGATCCCCCCGGGGCACCACGTACCCGACCGTCCCCGCCTGCGTCCACGCCCCCACAGCCAGCGCCGCGCCCAGCACACACGCCCACCCCACCCGCGCCCCGCGCCGCCCGGCCTCGCACACCTCCACGGCCACCGCGAGCTGCGCCGGAATCAGCGCCGCCGGCAACGCCCGCCCCCACGACCAGTGCCCGCTCACCCCACCCGCCGTCACCACCACGACCCCCAGCACGAAGAACAGCACCAGCGGATCCCACCGGCCCCGCCACCCCCGCACCCCCAGGGCCACCACCCCGAGCAGCACCAGCCAGTACCGCCCGAGCAGGTCCTCGTACAACGGCCGGTGCACCGCCTCCAGACCCTCCCCCGCCCCGAACAACGCGAAGAAGTCGTAGTACGGCCACAGCGCCAGCACCCCGAGAGCGACAGCCAGTCCGCCACCGAGCCGAAGCCACACCTCCCGGCCGGGCCGCGCGGCGACCACCGTCGCCACCGCCCCCAGCGAAGCCACCACCCCCGAGAACTGATGGCACAGCAGAATCACCGCCCACAGCGCCCCCAGCCCGAGCCACACCCCCCACCCGGCACCGCTCCGCGACACCGCCCGCCCCAGCCACGCCCAGAGGTGAAACGCCAGCCCCAGCGCGAACAGGCTCGGATACGACACCGTCAGCGCCAGCGAGTTGAGCCCGTAGAAGCCGCTCCACTTGAACAGGGCCGTCCCCCACAGGAACAGCAGGCTCAGCAGGGCCAGCGCGGGCGCGGCACGATGCCCCGTCAGGGTCCGTACGTAGCGCCACACCCCCGTCACCAGCAGCCCGAGCCCGGCCAGCGCCCCCAGCCGCAGCACCACGAAGACCGACAGGCCGCTGACCCGCGCGATACAGCCGAGCACCAGCATCCAGGGCGAGTAGTACGGGCTCGGCGTGTCCGCGTCGACCAGCGGATTGCCCGGGTCGACGAGGTCGTGCCGCAGGCGCTGGACGGTCGCCGCGTGCATCCCGAGGTCCCCGGCCCACGGCAGCCGGACGATGACCAGGAGCAGCAGCAGGACGACCAGCGCGGCAGCGGCCTGCGCGCTGACGACGGCCGGTCTAGGCGCGGCGCGCATCGTGCTGGAACACCCAGGTCCGGTAGACGAGGAAACGGAAGGCGGAGGCCAGCCCGATGGACAGCGCCTTTACCGCGTTGGATTCGAGCGGCCCGTCCAGGCCGAGGCCGTGATACCCGGCGTAGAACAGCCCGCTCTCCATGGCGACGCCGAGCGCGCTGAAGACGAAGAACAGTCCGATCTGACGCCGGGTCCCAGGCGCCCGGTCGCGGTAGGTGAAGTACCGGAATCCGAGGTAGTTGGTGCCCATGGCGATCAGGCTGGCCAGCACGGTCGCCACCATGGCGGCCCGGTGCAGTGCGTGCAGGAGCACGTTGAACACCAGGAAGTTCACGGCGACGCCGCTGCCGCCGACCAGCGCGAAGTTCACCACTTCGAGGACGACGCGCTTGACCGGGAGGGCGGGGGCGGCCACTCGCTCCTCGGAGACATTCACAGTCACGCCCCAAGCCTTAGCCGGATTCGGTAAGTCCTCCAGTCGAATCGCCCTAAGGCACGCCAAGAACAGGCGCCCCGGGCCGGAATCGGCCCGGGGCGCCTGTCACGCCGTACGCCTTACGAGTGCGTGCGCAGCAGCGTCCTCATCGTGCGCATCGCCACCGACAGGTTGGCGAGGTCGAACGCGTCGGAGCTCTGGATCTCCTCCAGGGTGCTGCGCGCCCGGCCGAGGATCGCCGCGTTCTTCTGCTCCCAGGCCTTGTAGCGCTGCTCGGGCGTCGAGGTGTCGTCGCCCACCGCCAGGACGTCGGCGGTCAGCGCCGCGTGCGCCGCGTACAGGTCCTCGCGGATGGCCGCGCGGGCCATGGACTGCCAGCGGTCGGCGCGGGGCAGCTCGATGATGCGGTCCATGAGCTGGGTGATGCGCAGCCGGTCGGCGAGGTCGTAGTAGACCTCGGCGACGTCCAGCGGCTCCCGGCCCATGCGGTCGGCGATCGAGACGATGTCGAGCGTCGGGAAGGCCGAGGAGAAGCCCGCCACCCGGGTGGCGAGTTCGTCCGGGACGCCGACGCCCGTCAGCTCGTCGTGGATCTTCTGGTACCACTCAAGGTCGGCGCCACGCAGCAGCTTCGGCAGCTGTCCCCAGACCTGCTCGACCCGGTCGGCGAAGAAGTCCACCGTCTCGGCGAGCTGAAGCGGCTGCGGCCGGTTGTTGAGCAGCCAGCGCGTACCGCGCTCCACGAGGCGCCGGGAGTGCAGCCGGATGCGGGTCTGGACGTCGGCCTCGACCTTGTTGTCGAGCGCCTCGACCCCGTCCCACACCGGGGACTGGCGGAAGATCGCCCGGGCCGCGGTCTGGGCCCGCACGATCTCCTCCAGCGACGCGCCGGTCTCCTCGCGCAGGCGGTGCAGGTATGTCGTACCGCCCGTGTTGACCGTGTCGTTGACCAGGACCGTCGTGGTGATCTCGCGGCGCAGCGGGTGGCCGTCGAGCCGGTCGGGGAACTGCTCGCGCAGCTCGGTCGGGAAGTACGCGTGCAGCAGACCCTTCAGGTACGGGTCGTCCGGCAGCGAGGTGTGCAGCAGCTCCTCGGCGACCGTGATCTTCGTGTAGGCCATCAGTACGGCCGTCTCCGGGCCGGTCAGGCCGTGGCCCTGGGCGAGCCGCTCGCGGATCTGCCGGTCGGTGGGCAGGAACTCCAGCGCCCGGTCCAGGTGCCGCTCCCTGACCAGGTGCTTCATGAAGCGCTGCTGGGCGTGGAGCATGGCGCTGGACTGGGCGAGGGCGTTGGCGATCGCCGTGTTCTGCGCGTAGTTGTTGCGCAGCACCAGGTGGCCGACCTCGTCGGTCATGTCGGCCAGCAGCTTGTTGCGCTGCTTGACCGTCATGTCACCGTCCCTGACCAGGCCGTTGAGCAGGATCTTGATGTTCACCTCGTGGTCGGAGGTGTCCACGCCCGCGCTGTTGTCGATGGCGTCGGTGTTGATCCGGCCGCCGTGCAGCGCGAACTCGATCCGGCCGAGCTGGGTCAGGCCCAGGTTGCCGCCCTCGCCGACGACCTTGACGCGCAGGTCCTTGCCGTCGACGCGGATGGCGTCGTTGGCCTTGTCGCCGACGTCCGCGTTGGACTCGACGGAGGACTTGACGTACGTGCCGATGCCGCCGTTCCACAGCAGGTCCACCGGCGCGTGGAGGATCGCCTTCATCAGGTCGGCCGGGGTCAGCTTGGCGACCTTGGTCTGGATGCCGAGGGCCTCGCGGATGTGGGCGTTGACCGGGATCGCCTTGGCCGTGCGCGGGAAGATGCCGCCGCCGGCCGACAGCAGCTCCTTGTCGTAGTCCTCCCAGCTGGAGCGGGGCAGCTCGAACAGGCGGCGGCGCTCGGCGTAGGAGGTGGCGGCGTCCGGGTTCGGGTCGATGAAGATGTGCCGGTGGTCGAAGGCCGCGACCAGACGGATGTGCTCGGAGAGCAGCATGCCGTTGCCGAACACGTCACCGGACATGTCGCCGATGCCGACGACCGTGAACTCCTCGGTCTGGGTGTCCACACCCATGTCGCGGAAGTGCCGCTTGACGGACTCCCAGGCGCCTCGGGCGGTGATGCCCATGCCCTTGTGGTCGTATCCGGCGGAGCCGCCGGAGGCGAAGGCGTCACCGAGCCAGAAGTTGTACTGCTCGGCGACCCCGTTGGCGATGTCGGAGAAGGTCGCGGTGCCCTTGTCGGCGGCGACGACGAGGTAGGTGTCGTCCTCGTCGTGCCGGACGACGTCGGCGGGCGGGACGACCTCGCCCGCGACCATGTTGTCGGTGATGTCGAGCAGCGCCGAGATGAACGTCTTGTAGCTGGCGACGCCCTCGGCGAGCCACGCGTCCCGGTCCACGGACGGGTCCGGCAGCTGCTTGGCGACGAAGCCGCCCTTGGCGCCGACCGGCACGATGACGGTGTTCTTCACCATCTGCGCCTTGACCAGGCCGAGGATCTCCGTGCGGAAGTCCTCACGCCGGTCGGACCAGCGCAGGCCCCCGCGCGCGACCTTGCCGAAGCGCAGGTGCACGCCCTCGACGCGCGGCGAGTAGACCCAGATCTCGAACGCCGGGCGCGGCGCCGGCAGGTCGGGGATGGCCTGCGGGTCGAACTTCATGGAGACGTAGTCGTGCGGCCGGCCGCCCGCGGCCTCCTGGAAGAAGTTGGTCCGCAGGGTCGCCTTGATGACGGTGAGGAAGGACCGCAGGATCCGGTCCTCGTCGAGCGAGGCCACCTGGTCGAGGGCCGCGTCGACCTCCTCCAGCAGCGCGTCCACGATCTCGTGTCCCGCACGCTGCCGGTCCGGCGACATCCGCGCCTCGAACAGGGAGACGAGCAGACGGGTGGTGTGGACGTTGTTGCGGAGGGTGTCCTCCATGTAGTCCTGGCTGAACGTCGACGCCGCCTGGCGCAGGTACTTCGCGTACGCCCGCAGCACCGTCGCCTGGCGCCAGGTCAGCCCGGCGCTCAGCACGAGGGCGTTGAAGCCGTCGTTCTCCGCCTTGCCGGTCCAGGTGGCGGCGAAGGCGTCCTGGAAGCGCTCGCGGGCGTCGTCGCCGAAGTGGTCGCCGCCGTTCGCGCGGGGCATGCGCAGACCGAAGTCGTAGATCCAGGCCACGCTGCGGTCCGAGCAGCGCAGCTCGTACGGCCGCTCGTCGACGACCTCGACACCGAGCCGGCTGAGGACCGGCAGCACGGCCGACAGGGAGATCGCGTCGCCCGTGCGGTAGATCTTGAAGCGGCGCTCCTCGGGGGCGGCGCCCACCGGCTCGTACAGACTGAGCGCGAAGTCCTTGTCCGCCTCGGCGTTCAGCTGTTCGAGGTGGACGAGGTCGGCGACCGCGGCGCGGGGGTTGTGGTCGGCCTTGTAGCCCTCGGGGAAGGCGTGCGCGTACCGGCGCATCGCTGCGGCCGCGTGCTCCTCGCCGAGCTCGGCGTTGAGCGCCTCGGCGAAGGCGTCCTCCCAGGAGCGGGCGGCCTCCACCAGCCGGGACTCGATGCGCTCCTTGTCGGCGTCGGACAGCTCCGGCAGCTCGGTGCCCTGTGGGACCCGGACCACGAAGTGCAGCCGGGACAGGATCGACTCGGTGTTCCAGGCCGTGAAGTCGACGCTGATGCCGCCGAGCTCCTCCTTCAGGATCTCGATGATCCTCAGGCGTACGGCCGTGGTGTAGCGGTCGCGCGGGAGGTAGACGAGGGCGGAGTAGTAGCGCCCGTACTCGTCCTGGCGCAGGTAGAGGCGGAGGCGCCTGCGCTCCTGGAGGTACAGGACGGAGGTGACGATGGCCCGCAGCTCGTCGACCGGGGTCTGGAACAGCTCGTCGCGCGGGTACGTCTCCAGGATCTGCGTCAGGTCACGGCCGTCGTGGCTGTTGGGCGAGAACCCGGCGCGCTCCAGGACCTCCTCGACCTTGCGCCGGATGACCGGGACCCGGCGCACGGACTCGGTGTAGGCGGCGGAGGAGAACAGTCCGAGGAACCGCCGCTCGCCGATGACGTTGCCCTCGGCGTCGAACTTCTTGACGCCGATGTAGTCCAGGTACGACGGCCGGTGCACGGTCGCCCGGCTGTTCGCCTTGGTCAGCACGAGCAGCTTGTGCTCACGCGCCTTGGCCCGGGCGTCGGCGGGCAGCCGCTCGAACGAGGGGCTGACGGGGTGGCTCTCCTCACCGGCGTGCTGCGGGTCCGCGCGCAGTATGCCGAGCCCGGTGCCGGGCACGGCGGCCAGCGAGTCGTCGCCGCGCAGCTGGTACTCGCGGTAGCCGAGGAACGTGAAGTGGTCGTCGGCCAGCCAGCGCAGCAGCTCGCGGGCCTCCTCGACCTGGGGACCGGGCAGGTCACCGGGGATGGGCTCGTCCGGCAGCCCCTCCGCCAGCCGGATCGCCGCCTCCCGCATCTTGCCCCAGTCCTCGACGGCCTCACGGGCGTCGGACAGCACGCGCAGCAGGTCGGCGGTGATCTGCTTCAGATCGGCCCGGTCGGTCTCGCGGTCCATCTCCACGTGGATCCAGGACTCGACGTGCGCGTCGTGCGGAAGGTCGCCGGTCGCCGGGGTCGACAGGACCTCGATGAGCTTGCCGGTGACATCGCGCCGCACGACGAACTGGGGGTGGACGACGACGTGGATGCCACGCCCCTGGCGCGTCAGCTCATTGGTGACGGAGTCGACGAGGAAGGGCATGTCGTCGGTGACGACCTCGACCACGGAGTGGCTGCAGGTCCACCCGTTCTCTTCCACGGTGGGGGTGTGCACCCGCACGTTGGCCGTGCCCTGGGGGCGGTTCTCGGCCAGCCGGTAGTGCGATACGGCGGCTCCGAAGACATCGACCGGGTCGCGGTCGGTGAGGTCCTCCGGGGCCGTGTGCAGGTAGTAACGCTGGAGGAACGTGCGGAGAATCTCGCGGTCCGGGGCCTCCTGGGCGTCTGGGGTCTCCTCGCCCGTCGACCCGGTCGGTAGGTGCCCCCCGACCGGGCTGTTCTCAGCTACCCGGGCGGCCCTCTCGAGCAACTCGGCCTTGGCTTCGTCCAGCTTGGTCTGCATTGTCCTCTGGCTCCTGTCGCGCGCCATTGCGTGACGTAGAAGGAAGTACGGCCTCTGCGCTTACGACCTCACGTCGTGACACGGGGTATCCGGTCTGTGCCGACGCTATGCCGCAAGGTGAGATGAGCGGGGGTGTCTGAGCCATTCTTGAGCTGCTCCACCGGTGTGATGCTGCTCTCCGTGACGCCCGGATCCTGGTGATGTTCGGCGTCCCGGGAGTCCTCGATGTCACGTCCCGCCCGCGAGAACCAGCGACCGCCGCCCGGTCACGGATGTCGTCCGTGCTCGCCGGGCGCAGGGCAGGGACGACGACGTCCCCGCGAACTATCGCGCTGATCACGCCACCAAGGCTATCGCTCCTCACAGGGGCTCCGTCATGAGCCGTATGTGTACAAAACCAGCCCTGGAAGTTTGACGTTCTGCACAGTGCAGATACGGATTTCGGTCATGCGGCGAGCCGCGCCGCCTCCGCAACCGCTTCCTCCAGCGTGTCCACGACAGGCACGCCGACAACTTCCAGGCTCACCCGGCTGTGCGACCCGCCGGTGTACAGCACGGCCCGGGCTCCCACGTGCAGCGCGGCCACCGCGTCGTCCGCGGCGTCACCGATCACCACGGTCCGCTCCGGCGCCACCCCGCTCAGCGACGCCAGGTGACGCACCATGTGCTCGGCCTTGCTGCCCCCGGACGGCCCGGTGCGTCCGTCCACCCGTATGAAGTGCGGCTCGATGCCGAATCCCCGTACCAGCGGAACGAGCTCCTCGTGCACGTACATGCTCAGGATCGACTGGCTGCGCCCCGCCGACCGCCACCCGGCCAGCAGCTCCACGGCTCCCACCGTCAGTCCGCACGCCGTCCGGTGCTCGGTGTAGTACCGGTGGAAGATGTCGTCCATGGCCTCCCACTCGGCCTCGGTCGGCAGCCGCCCCATCAGCCGCTCGTAGAACTTCGGCACCGGTACGCAGTACAGCTCCCGGTACTTCTCCAGCGTCAGCGGCTCCAGCCCCAGCTCGGCGAAGGCCGCGTTCGTCGCCCCGATGATCGCGTCGATGTCGTGGAACAGCGTCCCGTTCCAGTCCCAGACAATGTGCGCGTCCGTCTTCATCCCCATGCCCGAAAACGTACCCGCCCCCACTGACAATCAAGAGAGCGGCGCCTCAACGCGCCCCCCGCCGCCGGTTCAGTCCCCGCGTCCCACCAGGTTCGCGATCTCCTGCGTGGCGAACCACAGCAGCTCGTGGTCCTCCGCCCCGTCCACGACGGACTGCGCGTCGTCGTCACCGCCGTCCGCCGCCGCCAGCGCCTCGCCCGCCGCCGTCACATCGGCCTGGGCGTCCGCCGCGTCGACATGCACCGACGCGGCCTTGCCCAGCGGCACCGCACCCGCGACCCGCACCTCCCCCGGCCCCGCCGGATCGGGCCCCCCAGCCGGATCCGCGCTCGCGGCTCGGTCAGCCACGTCGACGGCGATCACGACCCGGCGCCGCGGCGCCCCTGGCTCGGCCGCCAGCAGGCGCAGCGAGGCCTGCGCGGCCCGGCCGAGCGCCGCGTACTCCAGTTCCTCGATGTCGTCGGAGGCGTACCACTCGCGCAGCCCGGGCGTCACGGCGTAGGCGGTGAACGGCCCGGCTCCCAGCTCACCCGTCCTGTACGCCTCGGCGAGACCGGGGAGGGTCAGGGGCACGTAGACACGCATGGCTGGCCGCTTTCGTGGTCGTGGGTCGGAGGGGCTCCGGAGGGGCTCCGGAAGGCCTTCAGGATACGTGCGGGGCGTCCCCTTTCGAGTCCCGCCCCATGACGCCGGACGCGTCCACCCCGGGCCCGGAATTCACCCGGCGCACCCCTGCGCCTGTGGGCTCCACACCCCCGACACCACCCGGATAGGTGAACCTTCCGGCACCCGCGACCCGCACCGTGCTTCCTTGCCGCGGCCCCCGTCGGCCCCGTACAAGATCACCACTCGAAGTTACTCCCCGGTACTCACCGGACCCACGAAACGGGGACCCCCCATGCACAAGGTCATGACCAGGACCCGGCACCGCTCCACCACCCACCCACCGACCCTCCATGACGCACGCCACCCCGCCACGACCACGGCACCCCACCCGCCGACACACCCCACACCCGGCACACCGACCGACGCCACACCTCCGACACCGGCCGGCACGATCCCTCGCACAGCCGCCGGCACCGCGCTTCGCACCCCCGGCAGCACAGCGCCCCGCCCTTCCACGAACACCCCACCCGGCACTCCGGCCGGCGCCGCACCCCGCGCATCGGCCGGCACCGCATCCCGCCCCCCGCGCAGCCCAGCACTCCGCCCTCCCGCGGACACCACACCCGGGGCTCAGGCCGGCGCCACACCTCGCACGCCCGCCGGCACCACACCCGGCACTCTGGTCGTCACCGCACCCCGCATCCCCCGCAGAACAGCGGCCCTTCCGCCCGCGAACACCACAGCCGGCACCCCCGACAGCACCACTCCCGGCACTCCCGGCCGCACCCCTCGACGCACCCCCGCTCACACCACACCCCGCACCCCCGCCGCCCCCGCAGCCGCCACCACACCCGCCGGTGCCGCACCCCCGCGTTCGCCCGGCAGCGGCCGGGCCCGGCCTCCGGCGGCGGGCGGCCGTCCGCCGGCCTCCGCCCGCGCCAAGACCTCCCGCACCCGTCCGGCGGACACGCGCCCGCCGACCCCCTCCGCGACCCGCACAGCCCCCCGCAGGACCACGGAGACCGCCGCCCCGGCGCGCCCGGACGCCGCTGCCGCGGCCACCACCGGAACCGCCCCCCGCGTCCCGGCCCGAGGTTCCCGCCACTCGGCGATCCCCCAGCCCCTCCCGACCGACCTCTTCGCCGACCTCCTCGTCGCCGTGCTGAGCGGCCACCGCCCCGTCCACTCGATGCTCCGCCACACCCGCGGCCGTGCCTACGACGAGCTGGCCTGGCTGGCCGAACGCGGCCCGCTGCGTACCCGCGGTGTCCGTCCCGTCGTCCGCGACATCGGCTACTTCGAACCCCGCCCGGGCGCGATCGAGGCTTTCGCCCGCATCGGCGCCGGCGACCGGCTGCGCGCCATGGCCTTCCGCCTGGAACTCGGCCAGGACCTCCGCTGGCGCTGCACAGCGGTGGAACTGGGCGGCCCCCGCCCACCGCGCCCGGAGTCCGACTGAGGCCTGCTGTGGCCGTCTGAGTTGGTGTGCGGCTGCTCCCAGACCGAAGGGCCGGACACCCTCGGGTGTCCGGCCCTTCGAACCGCTACGGCGCCTCGGCGACCGTCACTTCTTGCGGCGCCCCCGGCTCCGCGCCTGCTTGCGCCGCTCCGCACGCGTCAGGCCGTCGGCCTCGGAGCGCACCGGCTCGCCGTCCTCGGTGAAGTCGCCCTCGATGGTGCCGCCCTCGCCGTCGACCGTCGGCGCGGAGAAGTGGAGGTTGCGCCGCTGCGGGACGTCGAGCCCCTTGGCGCGGATCTCCGGCCGGGAGCCCGCCTGCGCCGGCACCGCGTCCTGCTTCTCGAGGTCGGCCACCGGCTTGGTGTCCTCGACCGGGACCTCCTCGACCTGCTGCTCGACCTGGACCTCCAGGTTGAACAGGTAGCCGACGGACTCCTCCTTGATGCCCTCCATCATCGCGGTGAACATGTCGAAGCCCTCGCGCTGGTACTCGACCAGCGGGTCCTTCTGCGCCATGGCGCGCAGGCCGATGCCCTCCTGGAGGTAGTCCATCTCGTAGAGGTGCTCGCGCCACTTGCGGTCGAGGACCGACAGCACGACCCGGCGCTCCAGCTCACGCATGATCTCGGAGCCCAGCTGATCCTCACGCGCCTGGTACTGCTCGCGGATGTCGTCCTTGATGGAGTCGCCGATGAACTCGGCGGTCAGCCCGGCCCGGTCGCCGGCCGCCTCCTCCAGCTCCTCGATCGAGACGCTGCACGGGTAGAGCTGCTTGAAGGCGCCCCACAGCCGGTCGAGGTCCCAGTCCTCGGGGAAGCCCTCGGCGGTCTCGGCCTGGACGTAGGCGTCGATGGTGTCGTCCATGAAGTGCTGCACCTGCTCGTGCAGGTCCTCACCCTCCAGGACGCGGCGCCGCTCGCCGTAGATGACCTCGCGCTGACGGTTGAGGACCTCGTCGTACTTCAGGACGTTCTTACGCGTCTCGAAGTTCTGCTGCTCGACCTGCGACTGGGCGGAGGCGATCGCGCGCGTGACCATCTTGTTCTCGATCGGCACGTCGTCCGGGACGTTCGCCATCGACATCACGCGCTCGACCATCTGGGCCTTGAACAGACGCATCAGGTCGTCACCGAGGGAGAGGTAGAAGCGGGACTCGCCCGGGTCGCCCTGACGGCCGGAACGACCGCGCAGCTGGTTGTCGATACGCCGCGACTCGTGCCGCTCGGTGCCCAGCACGTAGAGCCCGCCGAGCTTCTCGACCTCGTCCTTCTCGGCCTGGACGGCCTTCTCGGCCCGCTTGAGCGCCTCGGGCAGGGCGTGCGCCCACTCCTCGATGTGCTCCTCGGGGTCGAGGCCGCGCTGACGCAGCTCCGCCTCGGCGAGGTCCTCGGGGTTGCCGCCGAGCTTGATGTCCGTACCACGGCCGGCCATGTTGGTGGCCACCGTGACGGAGCCCTTGCGGCCGGCCTGGGCGACGATCGTCGCCTCCCGGTCGTGCTGCTTGGCGTTGAGCACCTCGTGCTGGATGCCGCGCTTGCTGAGCTGCTGCGAGAGGTACTCGGACTTCTCGACGGAGGTCGTGCCGACGAGGATCGGCTGCCCCTTGCGGTGCTTCTCCTCGATGTCGTCGACGACCGCCTCGAACTTGGCGACCTCGGTCCGGTAGATCAGGTCCGACTGGTCGTTGCGGACCATCGGCCGGTTGGTGGGGATCGGCACCACACCGAGCTTGTAGATCTGGTGGAACTCGGCGGCCTCGGTCATGGCCGTACCGGTCATGCCGCACAGACCCGGCTGCTCCTTGCCGTTGTGGTCGTGGCGCTTGTAGAGGCGGAAGAAGTTCTGGAGGGTGATCGTGGCGAGCGTCTGGTTCTCGTCCTTGATCGGCACCGCTTCCTTGGCCTCGATCGCCTGGTGCATGCCCTCGTTGTAGCGGCGGCCCGCGAGGATACGTCCGGTGTGCTCGTCGACGATCATGACCTCGTCGTCGATGATGACGTAGTCCTTGTCCTTCTTGAAGAGCTCCTTGGCCTTGATGGCGTTGTTCAGGTAGCCCACCAGCGGGGTGTTCACCGACTCGTAGAGGTTGTCGATGCCCAGCCAGTCCTCGACCTTGGCGACACCGGACTCGTGGATGGCGACCGTGCGCTTCTTCTCGTCGACGTCGTAGTCGCCGGTCTCCTCGATGCCCTTGAGCGGCTGGCCGGCCTCGCCGCGCTTGAGGCGCTTCACCAGCTTGGCGAAGTCCCCGTACCACTTGGTGGCCTGGTCGGCCGGGCCGGAGATGATCAGCGGCGTACGGGCCTCGTCGATGAGGATGGAGTCGACCTCGTCGACGATGGCGAAGTTGTGACCGCGCTGGACGAGCTCGTCCTGGGACCACGCCATGTTGTCGCGCAGGTAGTCGAAGCCGAACTCGTTGTTCGTGCCGTACGTGATGTCGCAGGCGTACTGCTCGCGGCGCTGAGCCGGCGTCATGTTGGCGAGGATGCAGCCGACCTCGAGCCCCAGGAACCGGTGGACGCGGCCCATCATCTCGGAGTCGCGCTCGGCCAGGTAGTCGTTGACCGTGATGATGTGGACGCCCTTGCCGGACAGAGCGTTCAGATACGCCGGCAGGGTGCCGACGAGGGTCTTGCCCTCACCGGTCTTCATCTCGGCCACGTAGCCCATGTGCAGGGCGGCGCCACCCATCATCTGCACGTCGTAGTGACGCTGGCCGAGGACGCGCTTGGCGGCCTCGCGGACGGTGGCGAAAGCCTCGGGCAGCAGGTCGTCCAGGGTCTCGCCGTCGGCGTAGCGCTGCTTGTACTCATCGGTGAGTGCGTGCAGCTCGGCGTCGGAGAGGTCGACGAAGTCCTCTTCGATGGAGTTGACCTGGTCCGCGATGCGGTGCAGCCTGCGCAGGATCTTGCCTTCGCCTGCACGCATGATCTTCGAGAGGACGGACACGGGGGTTGGTCTCCTTGCCGGTCGGGCCTGGGACGGTCGGTTACCACTTGACTTACTGAGCAACGGCCATCGTATGCGAGGACCCCACCGCGCCGGGAGGGTCTGCTGCGACGGCGACCGTCCGCTGCTTCAATTCTGATTCGTCTGCTTCAAAGGGGACAACGTCCGGCCCCTTCGGATAGTGCCGCGCCCTTCCATCGAATTGCACAACGCGTGACCATCCACTCACCCACGGCAAAAGGATGACATCGCGACCGGCCTCCGAGCAGAATCGGCCGATGGACCCCGTCACCCTCACCACGGACCGTCTCCTGCTGCGCACGGTGGGCCCCCGGGACACCGACGCGGTGTACGACGCCTGCCAGGACTCCGACATCCAGCGCTGGACCACGATCCCCTCGCCCTACCTGCGTGAGCACGCCCTGAACTTTACGGAACAACTGGTCCCGGACGGCTGGGCGGACGGCTCCATGTTCACCTTCGGCGTCTTCCCGCGCTCCGGAGAACTGGCGGGCATGCTCGGCATCACGATGCGCGCCCTGGGCATGGGCGAGATCGGGTTCTGGGCCGCGAAGCAGCACCGCGCGAACGGCTACGTCACCGAGGCCGTCCTCGCCGCCTGCCGCTGGTCCTTCACCCGCGCCGCACTCGACCGCGTCGAATGGCGCGCGGAGGTGGGCAACCGGGCTTCCCGCGCGGTGGCGGAGCGAGCGGGCTTCACGATCGAGGGCACCCTGCGCTCCGCGACGAACAACAGGGGAGTACGCCGGGACACCTGGGTGGGCTCCCTGCTCCCCTCCGACATGGGCCTCCCGTCGACGGCCCCGTACCTGCCGGCGCGCTGACCGGCTCGGCCGCCCCGGCAAACGCGCAGGTCACGCTCCGCTGTCAGTGCCACCCCATACGCTGCGACCATGACCACCCCGCCCCCCACCGCAGACCTCTCCGCAGACGAGGCCCGCAGAATCGCGCTCCGCGCCCAGGGCTTCCTCGGCGCGCCCGACCGCCGCTCCGGCGTCCGCGGCATCCTCCGCCACCTGGGCGCGATACAGCTCGACACCATCTCGGTCCTGGCCCGCTCCCATGAACTCGTTCCGTACGCCCGCCTGGGCGGGGTCGGACGGAAGACAGTCGAGGACGCCTACTGGCAGGACACGCACTCGTTCGAGTACTGGTCCCACGCCGCCTGCATCCTCCCCATCGAGGAGTGGCCCCACTTCGCCTTCCGCCGCCGCGCCTACCGCAACCGCCCGCACTGGAACCACGAACTCCCCGACGGCGTCTACGACCAGGTCATCAAGCAGATCCGCTCCGAAGGCCCCCTCACCGCCACGGAGTTGGGCGGCGCGAAGAAGACGAACGACTGGTGGGACTGGTCCGGCTCCAAGGTCGCCGTCGAACGCGCCCTGATGTACGGCGAGGTGGTCTGCGTGGAGCGCCGCGGCTGGAAGCGCCTCTACGACCTGGCCGAGCGCGCCGTCCCGGACGACCTGCTGCACGACGAGCTGGACGACACCGAGTGCCTGCGCCGCCTGGTCCGTCTGGCGGGCCGGTCCCTCGGCGTCGGCACCCGCGCGGACATCGCCGACTACCACCGCCTCAAGGGCGAGCAGGTCGACGCGGTGATCGCCGACTCGGGCCTGGTCCCGGTCTCGGTCGAGGGCTGGGCCAAGCCGGCCTGGGCCGACCCCGCGGCCCTGGAGACGCCCCCGCGGGGCCGCCACCGCACCACGCTCCTGTCGCCCTTCGACTCCCTGATCTGGGAGCGGGCGCGCACGGAGCGGATCTTCGGCTTCACGCACCGCCTGGAGGCCTACGTCCCCAAACAGAAGCGGGTCTACGGCTACTTCGCGATGCCGGTCCTGGCCGGCGGCCGTCTCGTGGGCCGTGTGGACCCGGCCCGCGAGGGCCGCACGCTGGTGGCCAAGCAGGTCGCGCTCGACGGCCCGAAGGCCGTCCCGGCCGTCGCCCAGGCCCTGGCCGAGGCGGCGACCTGGGTGGACTGCACGGACGTCCGCGTGGAACGGGTCGACACGCCGGACCTGCGCGAGTCCCTGGCGAAGGAACTCGCCGCCCTGCTCGGCTGAGACCGCGCCCTAGCGGATCTCGAGGATCTTCTCCCGCATCGCGTACACCACCGCTTCCATCCTGGAGTGCAGCTGGAGCTTCTCCAGGATGTTGCGGACGTGGTTCTTCACGGTGTTCTCGGAGATGAACAACTCCTTGGCGATGTCACGGTTGTTCATTCCCGTCGCGACGAGCTTGAGGACTTCCAGTTCGCGGTCGGTCAGGCGCGGCGCGGGCACCAGCCGGCGTTCGTCCGTGCGCTGGATCATCGACTTGAACTCGGTGAGGAGCTTCGACGCCATCGACGGGCTGATCTGCGACTGCCCGTCGGCCACCGCGCGAATGGCGGTGGCCACCTCGTCCGTGGAGATCTCCTTGAGGAGATAGCCGGTCGCGCCCGCCTTGATGGCGTCGTAGAGATCGGCTTCCTCGTCACTGATCGTCAGCATGATGATCTTGGCGCTGGGTGCCACCTCCTTGATGGAGGTGCACGCCTCGATTCCGCCACGCTTGGGCATCCGCACGTCCATCAGGACGATGTCGGGCAGCAGGTCGGCGGCCTTCTCGACGGCCTCTGCGCCGTCGCCCGCCTCCCCTACGACCTGGATGTCCTCCTCGGCCGCGAGCACGATCTCCAGGCCACGACGGAACAAGGCGTGGTCGTCCACCACAAGGACTCTGATCGGTTCCTTGCGTGGAGTTCCCGAGTCCGGGCCCATGCCGACGACGCCGTCGTCGGCATCACGCATCGGTCCGAAGCTGTCCGCCATCGTTCCTCCCCCTGAAGGCTGTGGCCTGTGGTCCTGAGCCATCGCCAACCCAGAGCAACGACCCACCGGTTGGGCCGTGGCCACCATGATTTCATGCCCGGACGGCACCCGAGTGCCGGAGTGGGGCGCGAAGTGGTCGCACGGGGGTGCCCCTGGGGGCGCACACGCGCTCCAGGGGCACCTGTTCCGCTGTCACCCGGCACGGTCAGCCGCCGAGCGCACCGCCCGCGTCGGGGGCGTGCGCCTGCGTGACCATCGTGTCCGTACTGAGGTGGATCACGCCGTAGTCGTAGGCGTGCCGTCGGTAGACGACACTCGGTTCCTTGGTCTCGGAGTCGACGAACAGGTAGAAGTCGTGCCCGACCAGCTCCATCTCGTAGAGAGCCTGGTCGAGGGTCATGGGGGCTGCGACGTGGGTCTTCTCGCGGACGACGATGGGGCCGTCACCCTGCACTTCCAGCGAGCCGATCTTCTTCGTGGGTACGGCCTCGGGCTCCTCCTCGGGAGCCGGCACCAGACCGTTTCCGTTGAGCGTCGCCACGCCCGGGACGTGGTCGGCGACCTCGGCGGCCGGGATCCGGCGCGCTCCACGGCGCGAGTACCGCTTGTCGTGTTGCCTGCGCAGCCGGGCTTCCAGCTTTTCCGCCGCCAGGTCGAGCGCCGCGTACGGATCGCTCGCCGCTGCCTCAGCCCGGATCACCGGACCGCGGGAGCGGAGCGTGATCTCCACTCGGTCACAGCGGTCGGCCTGCCGGGGGTTGGGCTCCTTGGACACCTCGACGTCGAGGCTGATCACCTTGCCATCGAGCTTCTGGATCTTCTCCAGCTTCAGCTTCTCGGCCACGTGCTTCCGGAACCGCTCGGGCACCTCGGTCTTGCGGCCCTTGACGACGATGTCCACGCAGAACTCCGTTCCCGGATCGCTCCGCTTCGGTGCGGAGCGTCTCCCTTTTGCACCAGGCTCCGGTGAGTCCCGGAACCTCGGACTCGGTGACTTCCACCTCCTCCCCCGCGAACGAGATCTCCACTCCACCGTCGCGAGTGATGAAGAAAAACCCGCAGCACGGCAATCGGATTTGAGAGGCGTGGCCTGCGGCTTTCCCTCTCACCGAACATATCTCGCCCGGACGGATGTCGTCACCCTCTACTGGCGCGTACCTCCGTTCAGGTGAATAGGCCCTCTCGTTACCTGCAACGACACAAGATCTCAATCAGTTCCGGTTTATTTCGAAAGAGTCCGGTGATGCCGCGACGACTGCCGCGCACACCACGTCAACGACTCCGCCGGCGTCCACCGCGCCCGCGTCCACTTGCCGGTCGGGCCGCCGGCCCGTCCTCTCTCGCCTTGATCCGACGTTCTGTTCCTCTCTGCTTTCCCACGTCTCTCCCCCGTACACGGCCAAAGTCCCTGCAGCGTTCGGAATCGGCCCGGTCGCCCCGGACAAAATCTCCGGCCCGTACGAGACTGCCCGCACGGCTCGCGCGGCCTCCGCCAGCGAGGCCCCCGTGGTCATCACGTCGTCGACGAGGACGACCGGCCCCCCGCAGAGCAGCCGGGCACCTCCGCGAGCCACCGCCAGCGCGCCCGCGAGATTGTCCAGTCGCTGCCGGGAGTTGAGCCCCGACTGGTCGGCCACGGCCCGCCGCTGCCGCAGCACGCCGACCACCCGGGCCGGAAACCCCCTCCGCCGCAACTCACCCGCTGCCGCGAGCGCGATCCGCCGCGCCGGATCATGCCCCCGGGCTCGCACCGCCCGCCGCCCGGACGGCACCGGCACGAGCAGCACAGGAGCCCCACCGCCCCGGGACCAGGCCACCCCGGCCTCCGCCGGAGCCCAGGCGCCCTGGAGCCCCGCCCGCACGGCTCCCGCCAGCGCCACCCCGAGCGGTCCGGCGAGCGCCAGGGCACCCCGCTCCTTGTGGGCCAGCAGCGTCGCCCGGACCTCGTCCGCGTACCGGGCCGCCGCGTGCACCAAGGGCAGCCCGGGCGGCTCCGGCACCGGCCGCACCCGATGCACCGCGCCTCCGCTCAGCACCGCACGGCACCGCGCGCACAGCACCGTACGAGGCATCCCGCAGCCCCCACACGCGCCCGGCAGCACCAGGTCGGTGAGGTCCTGCCACCACCCCCGCATGGCCACCACTGTGCCCCTACGGGCCCGGCCCGGCCACCCCTGTGGACAACCGCCTGTGGACAACCAACCGCCCCGCCACCCGCTCGTCCCCCACACGAGCGACACCCGCAGAACTCACGAGCAGGAGCAGCGAGCAGCAACCCCACCCACACCCCCTGAATGCCGACGGCCGCCCCTCCCGAGTCCGGCCTCGGCAGGAGCGGCCGCCCACGCCCAGCACACCCCGGCCACACCTGCCACCGGGGGCGCTCGCAGATCACCCCGGATAGACCGGGGCCGTCCCCTCCGTCACCTTCTGCCACTGCTCGCCCGACGGCAGACGGACGATGCCGTCCACCGAGTACGCCACCAGCGGCAGCTGGTCGTCCTCGGCGGCGGTGACCTCCTTGACGCCGGTCAGGCCCGCGGGCGCCGGCACGTCCGGCGTGGAGCCGTCGACCTGGACGTACCGCATCTGCTCGACGCCCCCGTGCTCGCGCCCGACCACCACGAGCCGGCTGTCCCCGGCCCACGACATGGTGGTGATCTCCTCCAACTCCGGTGCCGCGGAGCGCAGTTCGACCACCCTGACGGCCGGCTTCTCACCCGGCTTCTCGTCCCGCTCGATCAGCCCGATGAGCAGGGTCTTCTTGTCGCCCTTCTGCACGACGAGCGCGATCCGCACCCCGTCGGCGGCGACCCGCACGGACTGGATCCGTCCGTCCAGGTGCGGCGTGCGCACCTCCACCGGATCGCCCTTGCCCTCCTCGAAGAGGAGCAGCCGGGGATGGTCGGGGTCACGGTCGGCCACCCACAGGCCGTCGTCCGCGTCCCAGCTGGGAGTCGTCAGCCGGTCCTTCTCGGCCTTGCCCTGGCTGCGCAGCACCGGCTCGCCCAGTGAACCGCCCGAGACCAGCGACCCCACGTACAGCGACCGGCCGTCGAGGCCGACGCCGGCCGCGGTGCGCTCGTCACGCGACACCGCCACCGACCGCAGCGCCGTGTCTCCGTCACCGAGCGCCCCCGGCACCGGGTCCGGCTCGATGTCACTGCTGCCCGCGGAGATCCGTACGAGCCGATGCTTGCCGTCGACGAAGTACAGGTAGCCGGGCGGCCGCGCCGAGCTCCGGGAGGCCGCCGAATCGGCCCCCGTCTGCGTGAGCGAGCACAGCTCCGCCCCGTCGGCCCGCAGCTCGACCTCGTCCACCGCCGGGCTGAGGTTCCGCAGCGTGAACAGCAACTGGGCGGCCATTTCCTGGCACCGGTTGGTGCCGATGCCCGCGGCCTTGTCGTTGAGCGGGACCGTCAGCTTGCTCCGGTCGTCGGGCGTCAGCGCTCCGGCGTCCTTGGCCAGCGCCGTACCGGTGGGGAAGCTCGACCTGACCACGGGTCCGAGCCACCGCGTGGGCCCGTTGAGCAGGGAGTTCACCATCTGCGTCATGGGCTCCACGCGCCGGCGCACGTAGACGGGGTCGGCGACCACCGTGGGCTGCGACCTCGATCCGGCCGCGGCGGTGTTCGAGGCGAAGTAGTACTTGCTGACGGACATGTAGTTGCGCTGGAAGTCCGACTCGCCCATGACGACGCCCTGCGGCAGCGCGTCGATCCGCCACTGCCGCTTGTCGTCCTGCGACAGGTGCACGCTCCTGCCGTACGCCCCCGTCGCCGGCGCGTACGCCTGCTGCGCGTCGACGGTGGCGACCTTGGTGCCGGTCAGCATGTACGAGATCTCGCCGGTGTCCTCCCCGCCGCCGCCCGGCTCGGGCTTGGCGCCCGGCCCGTCCGTGAGCACCGTGGCGGACGCCTCGGGCCGCCACGTCTTCGCGGCTTCGCCGGTCAGGTACTGACGCGCGGTCTTGTAGTGGGCATCGTCGCTGGTGAGTGCCTCCAGGAAACCCTGCACGATCTCTGAGGGCGGCGCGTCCTCCCCCGGCGGCACGGCGAACACCTGCACCTGGGTCTCCTGGCGCGGTGTGGACTCCACACCGCGCAGATCCCCGCTGTCCGGCATCGAGGCACACCCCGCCAGCACCAGAACGCCACAGGCGGCGTACGCCGTCACGCGCGCGTGCCTGCGCCGGCCGCGCCCCTCGCGGTCAGCGCCCACGAGATGCCTCCCCTTGCCTGTCCACGTCCCCGAACTCGCTTTCCCGGCTACCCGGGCCGGCGGAGCCGTTGTCCTCGTCCCGCGGCCCGTTCACGACCTGATCCCGTCCGGCCCGGCCGTCGGCACCCTCGTCGCGCCCTGTTCCCTCCGGGCCGCTCACGCCCCCGCCGGGAGCCGGCTCCTCCGCCCCCACCGATTCGTCCTGCCGCCGCGTGCCCGAGGCAGGCCTGGGGACCACTCGCGAACCGTTTCCGGGCAGCGCCGTCGGATCCGCCGTAGGGGCGACACGCGGGGGTATCGGATCCCGCTTGGCCCCCTGAGGCACCGGCCCGCTCACCGGCTGCGCCGGCACGGTCGCCCGCTTCTCGCCGTCCCCGCCGCCGCACGGCAGACCGGCGTCGTCGAGCCCCCGGTTGCGCCGTGAGTCCTTGGGCTCCAGCGGTATCGGGGAGCCCCTCAGAGGCTCGTCGGCGGTCCTGGGCAGCGTCAGCCGGAACTGCGAACCGCCGCCCGGCTCGCCCCACGCCTGCAGCCAGCCGCCGTGCAGCCGCGCGTCCTCCAGGGCGATGGACAACCCCAGGCCCGTACCCCCCGTGGTACGCGCGCGTGCCGGGTCGGCCCGCCAGAAGCGGCTGAACACACGGGTCGCCTCGCCCGGCTTGAGCCCGACACCGTAGTCCCGCACCGCGACGGCGACGGCACCGCCGGCCGCGGCGAGCTTGACGACGACGTCCCTGCCCTCGCCGTGCTCGACGGCGTTGACGACGAGGTTGCGCAGCACGCGCTCCACGCGCCGGGCGTCGGCCTCGGCGACGACGGGCTGCTGGGCGCCCAGGATCCGGATCCGCGTGTCCTTGCGCTCCGCGAGCGGCTCGGCCCCGCTGACCACCCGCCGTACGACGTCCCTGAGGTCTATCGGCTCCGCCTCCAGCGCCGCGGCGCCCGCGTCGAACCGGCTGATCTCCAGCAGGTCGGCGAGCAGTGACTCGAACCGGTCCAGCTGGTCGGCGAGCAGCTCCGCCGACCGCGCGGTCACCGGGTCGAAGTCCTCACGCGCCTCGTGGATGACGTCCGCGGCCATCCGGACGGTCGTCAGCGGCGTACGCAGCTCGTGCGACACGTCCGACACGAACCGGCGCTGCATCCGCGACAGGTCCTCCAGCTGGCTGATCTTCAACTGGAGGTTCTGCGCCATCTTGTTGAAGGCCTCCCCGAGCCGCGCGATGTCGTCCTCGCCGGTGACCTTCATACGCTCCTGAAGCCGCCCGGCCGACAGCCGCTCGGCGATCCCCGCCGCCATCCGCACCGGCGTGACGACCTGCCGCACAACGAGCCAGGCGATGGCCCCGAGCAGGACGACGACGAACAGCCCGGCCGTCGCCAGCGTGCCCTTGACCAGGCTCAGCGACTTCTCCTCCTGGGTGAGCGGGAAGAGGTAGTAGAGCTGGTACGGGTCGCCGTTGGGGTCGTCGACCTGCTTGCCGATGACCAGGCCGGGTTGGGAGTCCTTGGTCGCGTTGGTGTAGGTGATGCGGGTGTAGCTCTGCGCGGCCGTCGTACTGCTGCCGATCCGCTCGCGCAGGTCAGCGGGCACGCTCCTGTTCCAGTCCACCTCGCCGGAGGCACGCTGTCCGCGGCCGCCCGCGCCGTCCGCGTCGGTGGCCGGGAGCGTCACCACTTCGAAGGCGCCCTGGCCGCCGCTGGACAGCGAGGAGACGAGGTCGCTCATCCACGGGGTGACATTCTGCGCGGGACGCCCGTCCGATGTGGCGACGTCGTCGCCGGTGCCACTCGCCGCTTCGACGGCCCGCTGACTGGCCACCGCGAACCCGCCCGTGGCCTGGCTCTGGGACGCCTTCACCTTGGCGTCCAGCAGACCGTTGCGCACCTGCCCGATGACGACGAAGCCCAGCAGCAGCACCACGCCCAGCGACATCAGCAACGTCGTGACGACGACCTTGAGCTGGATGTTGCGCCGCCACAACCGCATGACGGGCAGCAACGGCCGGCGCACCCACCGCATGAACAGGCGGATGACCGGGCTGCCCTGGACTCCGCCCTGGAGCAGCAGCCCGCTCTCCAGGAACCGCCCCCAGCGGGAGCCGGACCTCTTCCGTCCGACAGACCGCTCCGGGCGGGCCCCGGACCGTCCGGGCGCCGAAGCGGCACTGTCGCCGGACATGTCAGCTCGGCCCTGCCTTGTACCCGACACCACGGACGGTCACCACGATCTCCGGCTTCTCCGGGTCCTTCTCGACCTTGGAGCGCAGCCGCTGCACATGCACGTTGACCAGCCGCGTGTCCGCCGCGTGCCGGTAGCCCCAGACCTGCTCCAGCAGCACCTCGCGCGTGAACACCTGCCACGGCTTGCGCGCGAGCGCGACCAGCAGGTCGAACTCCAGCGGCGTCAGCGCGATCGACTGCCCGTCCCGCTTCACCGAGTGCCCGGCCACGTCGATGACCAGGTCACCGATGGCGAGCTGCTCCGGAGCGGGCTCCTCCGACCGCCTGAGCCGCGCCCGGATCCGGGCCACCAGCTCCTTCGGCTTGAACGGCTTCACGATGTAGTCGTCCGCGCCCGACTCCAGGCCCACAACCACGTCGACCGTGTCGCTCTTCGCGGTCAGCATCACGATCGGCACACCCGACTCCGCCCTGATCAGGCGGCACACCTCGATGCCGTCCCGGCCGGGCAGCATCAGGTCGAGCAGCACCAGATCGGGCTTGGCCTCACGGAACGCGGCCAGCGCCTTGTCACCGTCGGCCACGAACGACGGCTCGAAACCCTCACCACGCAGCACAATCCCGAGCATCTCGGCCAGTGCGGTGTCGTCGTCGACGACAAGGACTCGTCCCTTCATAAACGACATCATCCCATTCTCATAACAGTGGCGAAGGCAGTGGTGAGGTAGGTCACCGGCCAGTGACCATAGTCGCAGCAAGCGCTACTGTCTGCCCTCGTCGGCCCGCAGATGATCTCCAGCCGGGCCCGGAGGCCGAGGGTGCCGGAGCCCGTCCCGCCCCGCGCACCTTCCGTAACGCCCCGCTCAGCCCGCCGCCACCCGGCGCCCACGCGCACACACCTCTGCGAGTGCCTCCGCCGTCACAGGCGAAACAACACCCTCCTCCGTGACGATCGCCGTCACCAGCTCGGACGGAGTCACGTCGAACGCCGGGTTGTACGCCTGCGTCCCCAGCGGCGCCACCGGAATCCCACCGCCCGCCTCCGCACCGACCACCGGCACCTGCGGCGCCGTCACCTCGGTCACCTCATGCCCGGGACGCTGCTCCACCTCGATGGACGCCCCGTCCGCCGTGTCCAGATCCACCGTCGTCACCGGCGCCACCACGATGAACGGCACATGGTGGTACCGCGCCAGCACCGCCAGCGGATAGCTCCCGACCTTGTTCGCCACCGAACCGTCCGCCGTGATGCGGTCCGCCCCGATCAGCACCGCGTCCACCTCCCCCGCGGCGAACAGGGACCCCGCCGCGTTGTCGGTGAGCAGCGTGTACGCCATCCCGCTGCGAGCCGCCTCGTACGCCGTCAGGCGCGCGCCCTGCAGCAACGGCCGCGTCTCGTCCACCCACAGCCGCCGCAGCCGCCCCGTCCGGTGCGCCGCGAGCGCCACCGCGAACGCCGTGCCCTCCCCGCCCGACACCAGCGAACCGGTGTTGCAGTGGGTGAGGATCCGGTGCCCGCCGCCGGGCAGCAGCTCGTCCAGCAGCGCCAGACCGTGCTCGGCCATCCGCCCACTGGCCTCGGCGTCCTCCCGGTGCAGCTGCCGCGCCGCGGCCAGCGCCGCCGCGGCCGCCTGCCTGACGTCACCGCCCTTGGCGAGCGCCACCTCGTGGGCCGACTGGGCCCGGCGCACACCCACGGCCAGGTTCACCGCGGTCGGCCGGGCGCCCGCCAGCGCGGCCGCGGCCTCCTCCACGTCGAAACCCCGCACGGCGGCGAGCGCGACACCGTACGCCCCCGCGATGCCGAGCAGCGGTGCTCCGCGCACGGCCAGCGAGCGGATCGCCTCCACCAGCGCGGGCGCGTCCGTACAGACCAGTTCGACCTCCTCGGCCGGCAGCCTCGTCTGGTTCAGCAGGACCAGAACGGGGCCTTCCGGTGGCTCTTCCCAGCGGATCGCCGGGATCTCGGTCGGCCGCTTGTCATCGCCGCTGTGCGCGTACTGATCAGCCATGCGGTCAGTCTGCCCCCTATCGAGCGGACAATTGAAGGTACGCAGCCCATACCGCGGCCGGTCACTCCAAGACCACCCCATGGCACGATGGCTGCCAACCTGCCGCCGCGACCGCGGACGGGCACCGTGAAGGAGCGACGATGAACGACACTCCGGGCTGGGCCTCGCCCGGATCCGCCCCGTCCGACGGCCGGAAGCCGGACCAGTCCGGCCCGGCCGAGCCCACCGACCGCCCCGCACAGCCCGCGGACCAGCCGGCCCAGCCCGGCCAGGCCCCGCAGGGCCCCGGCCCGCAGTGGTCCAAGGAACAGCCGCCGCCGGCCCAGTGGTCCGCCCCCAGCGGCCCGACCGCCCCCGGCCAGGCTCCCCCGCCCCCGCCCCCCGGCCCGGGTTGGGGCAACCAGCCCCCCGGCGGATACGGTCCGCAAGGCCACGGCGGCTGGGGAAGCGGCTGGGGCGGCCCCCCGCCCGCCGCCAAGCCCGGCATCATCCCGCTCCGCCCGCTCGGTGTGGGCGAGATCCTCGACGGCGCGGTCTCCACCATGCGCACCTACTGGCGCACGGTTTTGGGCATCTCGCTGACCGTCGCCGTCCTCACCGAGGTCATCGTCGTCCTGTTCCAGGGCCTCGTCCTGGACGACTCCAGCACCGACGCCCTCAACGACCCCAGCGCCACCCTCAGCGAGCTGAGCCGTGCCATGGGCGACGCCCTGCTCAACTCCAGCGTCGTCTTCGTGATCTCCCTGGTCGGCACCGTCATCGCGACCGCCCTGCTCACCACCGTCACCAGCCGCGCCGTACTCGGCAAGTCGGTGACCATCGGCGAGGCCTGGCGCGACGCCCGCCCGCAGATCCTCAAACTGTTCGGCCTCATCTGCGTGTTGCTGCTCATCACCGTCGGCGTCGTCACCGTGGGAGCCCTGCCCGGCCTCCTCGTCACCGTCGCCGGGAACAACGGCGCAGGCGTCGCCCTCACCGTCCTCGGCATCATCGGCGCCGGCATCGTCGCCCTGTGGCTGGCGATCCGCTTCTCCCTCGCCTCGCCCGCCCTGATGCTGGAGAAGCAGGGCATCAAGAAGGCCATGAGCCGCTCCGCGAAGCTCGTCCAGGGCACCTGGTGGCGGATCTTCGGCATCCAGCTGCTCGCCACGCTCATCGCGAACGTCGTCGCCTCGATCATCGTCATCCCCTTCACCCTCCTCGCCGCGGCCCTCAGCGGCGACGGCCTCACCGGCTGGCTCAACACCGGCGTCGGCAGCCTCGGCTGGTCGTTCCTCATCATCAGCGGCATCGGCTCGGTGATCGGCTCCATGATCACGTTCCCGATCACGGCAGGCGTCACCGTGCTCCTCTACATCGACCAGCGCATCCGCCGAGAGGCCCTCGACCTCGAACTGGCCCGCGCCGCGGGCGTCCAGGGCTACGGCCCCGGCGCCACCCCGGGGAGCTGATGCGGTGATCCGGGCGGGGGAACTTCTCACCACGGCGCTGCCACGCGCCGGCATACGGACGCTACTGAGCGCCGGCGACGCCTCCCTGCTGTCGTCGGCCCGCTCCGCCGACGAGCCGCCCCTCACCATCCCTCGCGACCCCGCACGCGAGGCGGCCCGGCACGAGCTCTCCAAGCGGATGTACCACGAGGACGACCCCAGCCTGTTCCAACGCGCCCTCGACGCCTTCTGGGACTGGCTCGGCAAACTCTTCAACGCCGCCTCGACCGCCACCCCCGGCGGCGCACTCGGCCTGGCCGTCATCATCCTGGCCGTCATCGCGGTCCTGGCCGCCCTGTGGTGGCGCCTGGGTACACCGCGCCGCCAACCCACCTCGTCCGCAGCCCTGTTCGACGACCGCCCCCGCAGCGCCGCCGACCACCGCGCCACCGCCGACGCACACGCCGCCCAGGGCCACTGGAACCAGGCCGTCCAGGAACGCATGCGCGCCCTCGTCCGGGCCCTCGAGGAACGCGCCCTCCTCGACGTCCGCCCCGGCCGCACCGCCGACGAGGCCGCAGCCGAAGCCGGCCGGGCCCTGCCCGCCCACACCGAGCGGCTGCGCACCGCCGCCCGCGACTTCGACGACGTCACATACGGCGGCCGTTCGGCGACCGAGCAGTCGTACCACCGCATCGCGGAACTCGACCGCGACCTGGAACGCGCCAAGCCCCAGCTCGCGACGAGCAGCGCCCACACGGCCCCCAACACCCGCCAGGGAGCCGCCGAATGACCACCGAGGCCACCCTCACGTCCACCTCGGCCTCGCCCACCGCCCGCCAGGTGTGGACCCGCGCGCGCGGCATCGCACTCGCCCTCGTGGTGCTCGTCGCGGGAGCCGTCGCCATCGCCGTCATCCGCTCCGACGCCCGCCACGGCGAACTCGACCCGCGCTCCGCCGACCCGGGCGGCAGCCGCGCCGTCGCCGAACTCCTCGCCGACCGGGGCGTGGACACCCGCGTGGTCACCACCCTGAACGAAGCAGCCGGCGCAGCCGGCCCGGACACGACCCTCCTGGTCGCCGCTCCGGACCTGCTGACCCGCAGTCAGCAGACCCGGCTGCACAACGCGTTCGCCGACTCCAGCGGCCGCACCGTCCTGGTCGCCTCCGGCAGCGCCTCCATCGAACGGCTCGCCCCCGGCGTCACCGCCGACCCCGCCACCAGCCTCGACTCGACGCTCTCCCCCGACTGCACCCTGCCCGCCGCCCGGCGCGCAGGCACCGCCGACACGGGCGGCGTCCGCTACACCACCACCCACCTCGGCGCCGACGAGTGCTACCCCAGCGAACGCCTGGCCACCCTGCTGCGCATCCCCGACGGCACCGGGGACGGCGACACCATCGCCCTGGGCGCGCCCGACATCCTTCTCAACGACCACCTCGACGAGCAGGGCAACGCCTCGCTCGCCCTCCAACTCCTCGGCTCCCGCCCCCATCTGGTCTGGTACCTCCCCTCGCTCTCCGACACGTCGGCCACCGGCCCCGACGACGAACGCAGCTTCTTCGACCTGCTCCCCTCGGGCTGGCTCTGGGGCACCCTGCAGCTCTTCATCGCCGCGGCCCTGGCCGCCCTGTGGCGGGCACGCCGACTCGGCCCCCTCGTGCCCGAAAAACTCCCCGTCGCGATCCGCGCCTCCGAAACCGCCGAAGGCCGCGCCCGCCTCTACCGCAAGACCGACGCCCGCGACCGCGCGGCCGACGCTCTTCGCTCCACCACCCGCACCCGCCTCGCCCCCCTCGTAGGCGTCCCCGTCACCCAGGCGCACACGCCCGAGGTCCTGCTCCCCGCCCTGTCCGCCCACCTCCACGGCGACGGCCAGGACCAGCACACCCTCCTCTTCGGACCACCGCCCAGCGACGACGCAGCACTCATCGCACTCGCCGACCGACTCGACGCCCTCGAAAGAGAGGTACGCCGTCCATGATGGACCCGACCACTGACAACGCCGGGCAGACCGGGGACCCGGGCACCGCCCGAGACGCCCTGGAGGCCCTGCGCGCCGAGATCGCCAAGGCCGTGGTCGGCCAGGACCCCGCCGTCACCGGCCTCGTCGTCGCCCTGCTCTGCCGCGGCCACGTCCTCCTCGAAGGCGTCCCCGGTGTCGCCAAGACCCTCCTGGTCCGCGCCCTCGCCGCCGCCCTCGAACTCGACACCAAACGCGTCCAGTTCACCCCCGACCTCATGCCGAGCGACGTGACCGGCTCCCTGGTCTACGACACCCGCAGCGCCGAGTTCTCCTTCCAGCCCGGCCCGGTCTTCACCAACCTCCTCCTCGCCGACGAGATCAACCGCACGCCCCCCAAGACCCAGTCGTCCCTCCTGGAAGCCATGGAGGAACGCCAGGTCACCGTCGACGGCACCCCCCGCCTCCTCCCCGACCCGTTCCTGGTCGCAGCGACCCAGAATCCGGTCGAGTACGAGGGCACCTACCCCCTCCCGGAAGCCCAGCTGGACCGCTTCCTCCTCAAACTCACCATCCCCCTGCCCTCCCGCCAGGACGAGATCGACGTCCTCACCCGCCACTCCGAGGGCTTCAACCCCCGCGACCTCCACGCCGCCGGCGTACGCCCCGTGGCGGGTCCCGCCGACCTGGAGGCAGCCCGCGCGGCGGTCGCCAAGACGACCATCTCCCCGGAGATCACCGCCTACGTCGTCGACATCTGCCGCGCCACCCGCGAGTCTCCGTCCCTCACCCTGGGCGTCTCCCCCCGAGGCGCCACGGCCCTCCTGGCCACCGCCCGCGCCTGGGCATGGCTCACCGGCCGCGACTACGTCATCCCCGACGACGTGAAGGCCCTCGCCCTCCCCACCCTCCGCCACCGCATCCAGCTCCGCCCGGAAGCCGAGATGGAAGGCGTGACGGCCGACTCCGTCATCAACGCGATCCTCGCCCACGTCCCCGTCCCCCGCTGATGGCATTCACCGGACGCGCCGCCCTCCTCACGGCCCTGGGCTCCCTCCCCGTCGGCATCTGGGAGCCCAGCTGGACGGGCATCCTGGCGGTCAACGCACCCCTGGCCGTGGCCTGCGCCTGCGACTTCGCGCTGGCCGCCCCCGTACGCCACCTGGGCCTGACCCGCTCCGGCGACACCTCCGTACGCCTCGGCGACACGGCGGACGTCACCCTCACCATCACCAACCCGTCCCGCCGTCCCCTGCGCGCCCGACTCCGCGACGCGTGGCCCCCCAGCACCTGGCAGCCCGGCACGGAAACAACAGCCTCCCGTCACCGCCTCACGGTCCCCCCGGGCGAACGCCGCCGTCTGACCACTCGCCTACGCCCCACCCGCCGAGGCGACCGCCAGGCCGACCGCGTCACCATCCGCTCATACGGCCCCCTCGGCCTCTTCGCCCGCCAGGGCACCCACCAGGTCCCCTGGACGGTTCGGGTCCTGCCCCCGTTCACCAGCCGCAAGCACCTGCCCTCCAAACTGGCCCGCCTCCGCGAACTCGACGGCCGCACCAGCGTCCTCACCCGCGGCGAAGGCACGGAGTTCGACAGCTTGCGCGAGTACGTCCCCGGCGACGACACCCGCTCCATCGACTGGCGCGCCACAGCCCGCCAGACCACGGTCGCCGTACGCACCTGGCGCCCCGAGCGCGACC
Organism: Streptomyces hawaiiensis; assembly: GCF_004803895.1. Taxonomy (NCBI): domain Bacteria; kingdom Bacillati; phylum Actinomycetota; class Actinomycetes; order Kitasatosporales; family Streptomycetaceae; genus Streptomyces; species Streptomyces hawaiiensis. Next base: position 3,551,201 of record NZ_CP021978.1, read on the forward strand.
GCCACATCCTCCTGGTCCTCGACACCGGCCGCACTTCTGCCGGCCGCGTCGGCGACGCACCCCGCCTCGATGCCTCGATGGACGCGGCCCTCCTCCTCGCCGCGCTCGCCTCCCGCGCCGGCGACCGGGTGGACCTCCTCGCCTACGACCGGAGAGTCCGCGCCCTTGTCCAGGGCCGCACCGCAGGCGACGTCCTTCCTGCCCTGGTCAACGCGATGGCCATGCTCGAGCCGGAACTCGTCGAAACGGACGCCAGAGGCCTCACAGCCACCGCACTCCGTACGTCCCCCCGCCGTTCCCTGATCGTCCTGCTCACCACGCTGGACGCGGCCCCCATCGAGGAGGGCCTGCTCCCGGTCCTCGCCCAGCTCACCCAGCGCCACACGGTCCTGCTGGCATCGGTGGCAGACCCGCACATCACAGAAATGGCCACAGCACGGGGCAACGTCGACGCCGTCTATGAGGCCGCCGCAGCCGCCCAGGCCCAGTCGGAACGTCACCGCACCGCAGAACAACTGCGCCGCCACGGTGTCACGGTCGTCGACGCCACACCGGACGACCTGGCGCCGGCACTGGCGGACGCGTATTTGGCATTGAAGGCGGCCGGACGCCTCTGACATAAATAGGGCCCCTTGAAAGGGGGCCTAAACGCAGAAAGCCCCGCATCCGAAGATGCGGGGCTTTCACAAAAATTGTTCGGCGGCGTCCTACTCTCCCACAGGGTCCCCCCTGCAGTACCATCGGCGCTGTAAGGCTTAGCTTCCGGGTTCGGAATGTAACCGGGCGTTTCCCCTACGCTATAACCACCGAAACACTATGAAACTGTCGAACTATGCCGCACCATACCGTGACCATGGCATGGGGCCGTTCGTGGTTTCAGAACCAACACAGTGGACGCGAGCAACTGAGGACAAGCCCTCGGCCTATTAGTACCGGTCAACTCCACACGTTACCGTGCTTCCATATCCGGCCTATCAACCCAGTCGTCTACTGGGAGCCTTACCCTCTCAAGGAGGTGGGAATACTCATCTCGAAGCAGGCTTCCCGCTTAGATGCTTTCAGCGGTTATCCCTCCCGAACGTAGCCAACCAGCCATGCCCTTGGCAGGACAACTGGCACACCAGAGGTTCGTCCGTCCCGGTCCTCTCGTACTAGGGACAGCCCTTCTCAATATTCCTACGCGCACAGCGGATAGGGACCGAACTGTCTCACGACGTTCTAAACCCAGCTCGCGTACCGCTTTAATGGGCGAACAGCCCAACCCTTGGGACCGACTCCAGCCCCAGGATGCGACGAGCCGACATCGAGGTGCCAAACCATCCCGTCGATATGGACTCTTGGGGAAGATCAGCCTGTTATCCCCGGGGTACCTTTTATCCGTTGAGCGACGGCGCTTCCACAAGCCACCGCCGGATCACTAGTCCCGACTTTCGTCCCTGCTCGACCCGTCGGTCTCACAGTCAAGCTCCCTTGTGCACTTACACTCAACACCTGATTGCCAACCAGGCTGAGGGAACCTTTGGGCGCCTCCGTTACTCTTTAGGAGGCAACCGCCCCAGTTAAACTACCCATCAGACACTGTCCCTGATCCGGATCACGGACCCAGGTTAGACATCCAGCACGACCAGACTGGTATTTCAACGACGACTCCCCCTGAACTGGCGTCCAGAGTTCAAAGTCTCCCAGCTATCCTACACAAGCCGAACCGAACACCAATATCAAACTGTAGTAAAGGTCCCGGGGTCTTTCCGTCCTGCTGCGCGAAACGAGCATCTTTACTCGTAGTGCAATTTCACCGGGCCTATGGTTGAGACAGTCGAGAAGTCGTTACGCCATTCGTGCAGGTCGGAACTTACCCGACAAGGAATTTCGCTACCTTAGGATGGTTATAGTTACCACCGCCGTTTACTGGCGCTTAAGTTCTCAGCTTCGCCATGACGAATCATGACTAACCGGTCCCCTTAACGTTCCAGCACCGGGCAGGCGTCAGTCCGTATACATCGCCTTACGGCTTCGCACGGACCTGTGTTTTTAGTAAACAGTCGCTTCTCGCTGGTCTCTGCGGCCACCCCCAGCTCGAGGAGCAAGTCCTCTCACCAGTGATGGCCCCCCTTCTCCCGAAGTTACGGGGGCATTTTGCCGAGTTCCTTAACCATAGTTCACCCGAACGCCTCGGTATTCTCTACCTGACCACCTGAGTCGGTTTAGGGTACGGGCCGCCATGAAACTCGCTAGAGGCTTTTCTCGACAGCATAGGATCATCCACTTCACCACAATCGGCTCGGCATCAGGTCTCAGACTATTGCCAGGCGGATTTACCTACCTGACGTCCTACACCCTTACCCCGGGACAACCACCGCCCGGGATGGACTACCTTCCTGCGTCACCCCATCACTCACCTACTAACCGCTTGGTCCGGCGGCTCCACCACTTTCCTTTCCCCGAAGGGTCCGGAACGGCTTCACGGCCTTAGCATCACGATGCTCGATGTTTGACGCTTCACAGCGGGTACCGGAATATCAACCGGTTATCCATCGACTACGCCTGTCGGCCTCGCCTTAGGTCCCGACTTACCCTGGGCAGATCAGCTTGACCCAGGAACCCTTAGTCAATCGGCGCAAACGTTTCTCACGTTTGTATCGCTACTCATGCCTGCATTCTCACTCGTGAACCGTCCACAACTCGCTTCCGCGGCTGCTTCACCCGGCACACGACGCTCCCCTACCCATCACGATCCCCGTTGGGGTATATATCGCAATGACACGACTTCGGCGGTACGCTTGAGCCCCGCTACATTGTCGGCGCGGAATCACTAGACCAGTGAGCTATTACGCACTCTTTCAAGGGTGGCTGCTTCTAAGCCAACCTCCTGGTTGTCTCTGCGACTCCACATCCTTTCCCACTTAGCGTACGCTTAGGGGCCTTAGTCGATGCTCTGGGCTGTTTCCCTCTCGACCATGGAGCTTATCCCCCACAGTCTCACTGCCGCGCTCTCACTTACCGGCATTCGGAGTTTGGCTAAGGTCAGTAACCCGGTAGGGCCCATCGCCTATCCAGTGCTCTACCTCCGGCAAGAAACACACGACGCTGCACCTAAATGCATTTCGGGGAGAACCAGCTATCACGGAGTTTGATTGGCCTTTCACCCCTAACCACAGGTCATCCCCCAGGTTTTCAACCCTGGTGGGTTCGGTCCTCCACGAAGTCTTACCTCCGCTTCAACCTGCCCATGGCTAGATCACTCCGCTTCGGGTCTTGAGCGTGCTACTGAAACGCCCTATTCGGACTCGCTTTCGCTACGGCTTCCCCACACGGGTTAACCTCGCAACACACCGCAAACTCGCAGGCTCATTCTTCAAAAGGCACGCAGTCACGAGAACAAGGCAAGCCTTGTTCCGACGCTCCCACGGCTTGTAGGCACACGGTTTCAGGTACTATTTCACTCCGCTCCCGCGGTACTTTTCACCATTCCCTCACGGTACTATCCGCTATCGGTCACCAGGGAATATTTAGGCTTAGCGGGTGGTCCCGCCAGATTCACACGGGATTTCTCGGGCCCCGTGCTACTTGGGTGTCTCTCAAACGAGCCGCTGATGTTTCGACTACGGGGGTCTTACCCTCTACGCCGGACCTTTCGCATGTCCTTCGCCTACATCAACGGTTTCTGACTCGTCTCACGGCCGGCAGACCGTAAAAGAGAGATCCCACAACCCCGCATACGCAACCCCTGCCGGGTCTCACACGTATACGGTTTAGCCTCATCCGGTTTCGCTCGCCACTACTCCCGGAATCACGGTTGTTTTCTCTTCCTGCGGGTACTGAGATGTTTCACTTCCCCGCGTTCCCTCCACTTGCCCTATGTGTTCAGGCAAGGGTGACAGCCCATGACGACTGCCGGGTTTCCCCATTCGGAAACCCCCGGATCAAAGCCTGGTTGACGACTCCCCGGGGACTATCGTGGCCTCCCACGTCCTTCATCGGTTCCTGGTGCCAAGGCATCCACCGTGCGCCCTTAAAAACTTGGCCACAGATGCTCGCGTCCACTGTGCAGTTCTCAAACAACGACCAGCCACCCATCACCCCACCCTTACAGGCGAGTTCACTGGGGCCGGCGACTGAGGAAATCCATTCCCTCAGACACCCAACAGCGTGCCCGACACACTCCCCGCTCCCCTCAACGTTCCACACTCCGAAGAGCAGTACTAGAAGGAGAAGACGATCAAGTATGCCGAATAGTCAACGTTCCACCCATGAGCAACCAGCATCAGACATTCGCCGATGTACTGGCCTCTGAACCAGCCCCGAAGGACCGGCTTAGAAGTGCTCCTTAGAAAGGAGGTGATCCAGCCGCACCTTCCGGTACGGCTACCTTGTTACGACTTCGTCCCAATCGCCAGTCCCACCTTCGACAGCTCCCTCCCACAAGGGGTTGGGCCACCGGCTTCGGGTGTTACCGACTTTCGTGACGTGACGGGCGGTGTGTACAAGGCCCGGGAACGTATTCACCGCAGCAATGCTGATCTGCGATTACTAGCAACTCCGACTTCATGGGGTCGAGTTGCAGACCCCAATCCGAACTGAGACCGGCTTTTTGAGATTCGCTCCACCTCACGGTATCGCAGCTCATTGTACCGGCCATTGTAGCACGTGTGCAGCCCAAGACATAAGGGGCATGATGACTTGACGTCGTCCCCACCTTCCTCCGAGTTGACCCCGGCGGTCTCCTGTGAGTCCCCATCACCCCGAAGGGCATGCTGGCAACACAGAACAAGGGTTGCGCTCGTTGCGGGACTTAACCCAACATCTCACGACACGAGCTGACGACAGCCATGCACCACCTGTACACCGACCACAAGGGGGCGCCTGTCTCCAGACGTTTCCGGTGTATGTCAAGCCTTGGTAAGGTTCTTCGCGTTGCGTCGAATTAAGCCACATGCTCCGCTGCTTGTGCGGGCCCCCGTCAATTCCTTTGAGTTTTAGCCTTGCGGCCGTACTCCCCAGGCGGGGAACTTAATGCGTTAGCTGCGGCACCGACGACGTGGAATGTCGCCAACACCTAGTTCCCACCGTTTACGGCGTGGACTACCAGGGTATCTAATCCTGTTCGCTCCCCACGCTTTCGCTCCTCAGCGTCAGTAATGGCCCAGAGATCCGCCTTCGCCACCGGTGTTCCTCCTGATATCTGCGCATTTCACCGCTACACCAGGAATTCCGATCTCCCCTACCACACTCTAGCTAGCCCGTATCGAATGCAGACCCGGGGTTAAGCCCCGGGCTTTCACACCCGACGTGACAAGCCGCCTACGAGCTCTTTACGCCCAATAATTCCGGACAACGCTCGCGCCCTACGTATTACCGCGGCTGCTGGCACGTAGTTAGCCGGCGCTTCTTCTGCAGGTACCGTCACTTTCGCTTCTTCCCTGCTGAAAGAGGTTTACAACCCGAAGGCCGTCATCCCTCACGCGGCGTCGCTGCATCAGGCTTTCGCCCATTGTGCAATATTCCCCACTGCTGCCTCCCGTAGGAGTCTGGGCCGTGTCTCAGTCCCAGTGTGGCCGGTCGCCCTCTCAGGCCGGCTACCCGTCGTCGCCTTGGTGAGCCATTACCTCACCAACAAGCTGATAGGCCGCGGGCTCATCCTTCACCGCCGGAGCTTTTAACCTCCATCCAGGAGGATGGAAGTGTTATCCGGTATTAGACCCCGTTTCCAGGGCTTGTCCCAGAGTGAAGGGCAGATTGCCCACGTGTTACTCACCCGTTCGCCACTAATCCCCACCGAAGTGGTTCATCGTTCGACTTGCATGTGTTAAGCACGCCGCCAGCGTTCGTCCTGAGCCAGGATCAAACTCTCCGTGAATGTTTTCCCGTAATCGGGATGAACACCACGAGAGCGGAACAGTCAGGCGGAATAGGCCCGACCGTTCACAGCGTCCTCGCTGTGTTTTCTTCAAAGGAACCTCGTCCCAGCCGTGATGGCCGGAGACGGGGTATCAACATATCTGGCGTTGACTTTTGGCACGCTGTTGAGTTCTCAAGGAACGGTCGCTTCCTTTGTACTCACCCTCTCGGGCTTTCCTCCGGGCGCTTCCCTTCGGTCTTGCGTTTCCGACTCTATCAGATCTTTCTGATCCGATTTCCTCGGTGCTTTCCAGGTTCCCGCTTCCGCGTTTCCCTTTCCGGCGGTTCCGACTTTATCAGAAGTTTCGGGGCGGATTAACCGGCCGCTTGTTTCCGAATCATCGGGAGAGGCTTCAATGAAATCAGCGTTCCAAGGAAGCAGATAGATGGTCACTTTGGCTGGTCCGGGGCTAGAGCCCATCTCCAGGCAACTGTTCAAATCTACCTCCCCACGCTCGCCGTGTCAACGGCTCCTGTGGGGCGAAGAGGAGACTAGCAGCTGAACGGAGGTGGTCGCACATCCGGCGTTCGGCGGGACGATCAGGCGGCCGTGGGGACGGTCGCACTGCGTTCCGCTGCCTCGACGTCGCCGGTCTCTCCCGCACGGGCGGCACGGCCGCCCAGGATGTAGACGTAGGCGAGGAAGGCCGCTTCGGCGGCCACCCCGATGGTGATGCGGGCCCAGGTGGGCAAGCCGGACGGGGTGACGAAGCCTTCGATGGCGCCGGAGACGAAGAGGACGACGGCGAGGCCGATGGCCATGCCTATGGCGGCTCGGCCTTCCTCCGCGAGAGCCGTACGCCGCGTCCGGGGGCCGGGGTCTATGAGGGTCCAGCCCAGGCGCAGGCCGGTGCCGGCCGCGACGAAGACGGCGGTCAGTTCGAGGAGGCCGTGCGGGAGGACCAGGCCGAGGAACGTGTCGAGGCGTCCGGCCGAGGACATCAGGCCTACGCCGATGCCGAGGTTGAGCATGTTCTGGAAGAGGATCCAGAGGACCGGGAGTCCCAGGAAGACCCCCAGGATGAGGCACAGGGCGGCGGCCCAGGCGTTGTTCGTCCAGACCTGGGCGGCGAAGCTGGCCGCCGGGTGGCTGGAGTAGTACGTCTCGTACTGACCGCCGGGGCGGGTGAGCTCGCGGAGTTCGCCGGGGGCCGCGATGGAGGACTGGACTTCGGGGTGGGTGCCGATCCACCAGCCCAGGAGGGCCGCGACGGCCGTCGACAGGAGCGCGGTGGGTACCCACCAGTGGCGCGACTTGTAGACGGCGGCCGGGAAACCGTGGGCCAGGAATCGCGTGACATCCCGCCAGGAGGCGCGTCGGGTGCCTGTCACGGCACTACGCGCGCGTGCCACGAGTTGGCTGAGCCGGCCGGTCAGCTGCGGGTCGGGAGCGCTGGACTGGATCAGGGAGAGGTGCGTCGCGGTGCGCTGGTAGAGGGTGACGAGTTCGTCGGCTTCGGCGCCGTTGAGGCGGCGCTGGCGACGGAGCAGGGCTTCGAGGCGGTCCCACTCCGCTCGGTGGGCGGAGACGAAGACGTCGAGGTCCATCGGGGTGCCTGCTCCTCGGCTGGTCGTCGGAGGCTCGTCGTGGATCAGCTTGTCGTACTACGGTGCGATGCGCCCTCAGCTTGGCAGACTGACCCTGTCGGGGGCAGTGCAGGGGAAGGACGGCGGGCGTGAGTGAGCTGGTGACGGGCGAGGCTGTGGCGTTGGAGCTGCGGCCCGCGAGGCTGCCCAGCAGGGCGCTGGCCGTGCTGCTGGATCTGGTGGCGGCCATGGCGGTCTACGTCGCGGTGACCATCGCGCTGGTCGTTTCCACGGCCTCGCTCGACGAGGCGGCGCAGACGGCACTGTCGATCGCCACGTTCGTTCTCGTGCTGGTGGGTGGGCCGATCGCGGTGGAGACGCTCAGTCACGGGCGGTCGCTCGGGAAGATGGCGTGCGGGCTGCGTGTGGTGCGGGACGACGGGGGCCCGATCCGTTTCCGGCATGCGCTGGTGAGGGGCTTGATCGGTGTGATCGAGATCCTCATGACCTTTGGGATCGTCGCCTGCATCGCCTCGTTCGTGTCGGCGCGTGGGCGGCGGCTGGGGGACGTGTTCGCGGGGACGCTCGTCGTGCGGGAGCGGATTCCGGTCACGCGGACCGGTTTTGTGCCGCCTCCTCCGCCCTGGCTGGCGGGGCGGTTCTCGGAGCTCGATCTGTCCGCGGTGCCCGACGGGCTGTGGCTCGCCGTCCGGCAGTACCTGACGCGCATGCAGCAACTGGATCCGCAGGTGGGCTGGTCGATGGCGGAGCGGCTGGCCTCGGATCTGTCGGAGCGTACGGGCGCTCCGGTGCCGCAGGGTGTGCCGCCGGCGGTGTATCTGGCGGCGGTCGTGCAGGAACGGCAGGGGCGGGAGGCCCGGCGGGCATTCGGGAGCGATGCGGCCCAGGGGGCCCCGTCCGCCGTGGCCCCGGGGACGCATGGGCCGGCGGGTACGGCCGCTGCACCGGCCACGCCCCGACCGGCGGTGCACAGGCAGCCGCAGCCCAGCCCGCAGGAGGCGGCGTCCGAGTCGTCCGGCGGGGAGCGTCCCGCTGAGTCACCGGGGGGCTCGGCAGGTGAGCGGCCCGGCATCGGGTTCGCGCCGCCGGCGTAGTGGGGGCGGGCCGATCGCCCAGGCGAGGCTGCCTGCTCAGGCGGGGTTCCCGCTCAGGTGAACACCGACGGCGGTGATTCCAGGTCTTCGAGCTCGATGCCTGGGGCCGCGAGCACCACGTCTCCGGCGAGGTGCACGGTGTGCTGCTCGCCCGTGTCCAGGGCTGTGACCTGGTATTCGTCCACCGTCAGGGGGCCGTTGTCAGTGGCGTGTGCTTCGCTTTTGAGCAAGGCCCAGGACTGGTCCACGGTGCGCGGGGCGAGGACCGGGTCCGTGAAGGCGACGAGGCGTACGCGGGTGGCGGCTGCGGAGGGGGTGAGGCGCAGGAGACGGGCGGTGGCGACGAGGAATGCCGGGGACGTGCCGGTGAAGGCGTGGGCGCGCACATTGCCTTCGGTGGCCTCGGTCCCGGTGGGGTCGGTGCGGACCCAGGTCACGCCGTCGAGGGCGGCGCCGCGGACCTGCCAAGCGGCGGCGTGGAGTTCGAGGCGGAGGGGACGGCCCAGTTCGTCGAGGGTGAGGTCGACGGAGCCGTGGTGATCGCCTGCGGGGGAGGTCAGTTGGGAGACGTAGCGCCAGCCCGAGGGGCCGGGGGCGCACTGGAAGTGTTCTTCTGCGAGGGGAGTGTGATCGTGCGGATCGTGGAGCGAATAGCGGCCGCGGGGCATGGGGGTCCTGGGTCTTGACGGGCTGGGCCGGTCGTCGGTCCGTCAAACGGGGCAGGCCCCCGGCACGGGGTGCGGGGGCCTGCCTCGGAGATCTGAACCGGCAGCGAACTGGCCGGCAGCGGTGCTGCTCGGGCTCAGTAGCGGTAGTGGTCCGGCTTGAACGGGCCCTCGACCTGCACGCCGATGTACTCGGCCTGCTCGGGGCGCAGCGTCGTCAGCTTCACGCCGAGCGCGTCGAGGTGGAGGCGGGCGACCTTCTCGTCGAGGTGCTTGGGCAGCACGTAGACGCCGGTCGGGTACTCGTCGGGCTTGGTGAACAGCTCGATCTGGGCCAGGGTCTGGTCCGCGAAGGAGTTGGACATCACGAACGACGGGTGGCCGGTGGCGTTGCCCAGGTTCAGCAGGCGGCCCTCGGACAGGACGATGATCACCTTGCCGTCGGGGAACGTCCAGGTGTGGACCTGCGGCTTGACCTCGTCCTTGACGATGCCGGGGATCTTGGCGAGGCCGGCCATGTCGATCTCGTTGTCGAAGTGGCCGATGTTGCCGACGATGGCCTGGTGCTTCATCTTGGCCATGTCCGAGGCCATGATGATGTCCTTGTTGCCGGTCGTGGTGATGAAGATGTCGGCCGTCTCGACGACGTCGTCGAGGGTCGCGACCTGGTAGCCGTCCATCGCGGCCTGGAGGGCGCAGATCGGGTCGATCTCGGTGACGATCACGCGGGCGCCCTGTCCGCGCAGGGACTCCGCGCAGCCCTTGCCCACGTCGCCGTAGCCGAAGACGACCGCGGTCTTGCCGCCGATGAGGACGTCGGTGGCGCGGTTGATGCCGTCGATGAGCGAGTGGCGGCAGCCGTACTTGTTGTCGAACTTCGACTTGGTGACGGCGTCGTTGACGTTGATCGCCGGGAACAGGAGGACGCCGTCGCGCTGCATCTCGTACAGGCGGTGGACGCCGGTCGTGGTCTCCTCGGTGACGCCGCGGATCTCGGAGGCCAGCTGGGTCCACTTCTGCGAGCCGTCCGTGATGGTGCGGTTCAGCAGTTCGAGGACGACGCGGTGCTCGTCGGACTCGGCGGTGTCGGGCGAGGGGACCTTGCCGTCCTTCTCGTACTCGACGCCCTTGTGGACGAGGAGGGTGGCGTCGCCGCCGTCGTCCAGGATCATGTTGGGGCCGCCGGTGGGGCTGTCCGGCCAGGTCAGCGCCTGCTCGGTGCACCACCAGTACTCGTCCAGGGTCTCGCCCTTCCAGGCGAAGACCGGGACGCCCTGGGGGTTGTCCACGGTGCCGTTCGGGCCGACGGCGATGGCGGCGGCCGCGTGGTCCTGGGTGGAGAAGATGTTGCAGGAGGCCCAGCGGACCTGCGCGCCGAGGGCGACCAGGGTCTCGATGAGCACGGCGGTCTGCACGGTCATGTGCAGGGAGCCGGTGACACGGGCGCCGGCCAGGGGCTGCGCCTCGGCGTACTCCTTGCGGATCGCCATCAGGCCCGGCATCTCGTGCTCGGCGAGGGTGATCTCCTTGCGGCCGAACTCGGCCAGGGAGAGGTCGGCGACCTTGAAGTCCTGTCGGTTGTCGACAGTCGTCATTACGGGCTGCTCCTCGGAGTTGGGGCGAGGTGGGTACGGCTGGTCTGCGCGGCGGCGGACACAGGGGTGCCCGAAAGAGGACACAGGCATGCCCGCGTACGCGCAGCGCAGTCCGTCGGAGGCCCTCTCTCCCTCGGCCGGCCCGCGTGCGGACCGCCCGACCGCCATCAGCAGCGACGTCTGGCTTCGTCCAAGCTACACCGGGGGCGGGGGCGAACCCCACCCCGCCCGTGAATACCTCAGGCGATCATGCGGCGGGTGCCGGGACGGCGACGGGGCCCGCCGAGTGGTCCGGCGGGCCCCGTGGGCGCAGGCAGAGGGGTCAGTGGGCCGCGGGGGCCGGGCCTCCGGGGGAGGCCTCGGGGTCGGGGCCCTTGGTTGCCTCGGCTTCACTGAAGATGTCCGGCTCGAGGTAGATCACGCGGGCGATCGGGACGGCGTCGCGGATGCGGGCCTCGGCGGCGTCGATGGCGGCGGCGATCTCGGTGGCCGTGTCATCGTGCTGGACGGCGATCTTGGCGGCGACGAGGAGCTCCTCGGGGCCGAGGTGGAGCGTGCGCATGTGGATGATGCGGGTGACCGTGTCGCCGTCGACGACGGCGGCCTCGATCTTCCGGGTCTCCTCGGTGCCGGCGGACTCGCCGAGCAGCAGCGACTTCGTCTCCGCGGCGAGGACCAGGGCAATCAGGATGAGCAGGACGCCGATGCAGAGGGTGCCGATGCCGTCCCAGACGCTGTCGCCGGTGAGCAGGGCGAGGCCGACGCCGCCGAGGGCGAGGATCAGGCCGACGAGGGCGCCGAGGTCCTCCAGGAGGACGACCGGGAGCTCGGGGGCCTTGGCGTGGCGGACGAACTCCTTCCAGGAGCGGTTGCCCCGCAGGACGTTGGACTCCTTGATGGCCGTGCGGAAGGAGAAGGTCTCGGCGATGATCGCGAAGACGAGGACGCCGACCGGCCAGTACCAGTTCGTCAGCTCGTGCGGGTGCTTGATTTTCTCGTAGCCCTCGTAGAGGGCGAACATGCCGCCGACCGAGAAGAGGACGATGGAGACGAGGAAGGCGTAGATGTAGCGCTCGCGGCCGTAGCCGAAGGGGTGTTCCGGGGTGGCTTCGCGCTTCGCCTTCTTGCCGCCGAGCAGCAGCAGCGCCTGGTTGCCGGAGTCCGCGAGCGAGTGGACGGACTCGGCGAGCATCGACGACGAGTTGCTGAAGATGAACGCCACGAACTTCGCTACCGCGATCGCGAGGTTGGCGACCAGTGCCGCCACGATCGCCTTGGTGCCGCCTGACGCGCTCATATGTTCGCGTTGTCCCTTCGTACGCCGTTCCAGGGCCCGGGGTGCCGCGTTGGCGCGGCGCCCGTGACTTTGCCCGTGCTTGACGGTGGGCCATTGTTGCAGCCCTCTGCGGCTGCGGTGGTTCAGGTCACCAGCACGGGGGGCTTCGAAACGGTCAGGCGACGACGGTGGCCCGGAAAAGCGTTCCCGTTCCGGACACTTCGGCCTTTTCGCCGGCCGGGACGAAGACGGACCGGCCCGCGGTCAGGTCATGCTCGCCGGCCCGGACGGAACCGGCCGTGCAGAGCAGGATCTGCGGGGTCGGGCGGGTGAGGTCGTGGGCGGCGCCGGCCTCGGGGAGGACGTAGCGGGAGAGGCGGAACTCGTCGATGGGGGTCTCGTAGACCTCCTCGCCGTCCGGGGAGGCCTCGGGGCGCAGGACGCCGGGGTCGCTGGGGAGGAAGCGGACGATGCGCAGGAGTTCGGGGACGTCGACGTGCTTGGGGGTCAGACCGCAGCGCAGGACGTTGTCGGAGTTGGCCATGATCTCCACGCCGAGGCCGTTGAGGTAGGCGTGCGGGACGCCGGCGCCGAGGTAGAGGGCCTCGCCGGGCTGGAGCCTGACGTGGTTCAGCAGCATCGCGGCGATGACGCCGGGGTCGCCCGGGTAGTGGTGGGCGATGTCGGCGTAGGGGGCGTAGGCGCCGCCGAGGCGGGTGCAGGCGGTGGCCGTCTCAGCGACCGTGCGGGACATCTCGTCCGGGTCGGCGGTGAGGATCGCCGTGAGGACCTCGCGCAGGGCGGCGTCCTCGGGGTGGGCGTGCAGCAGGTCGACGTAGGGCTTGAGGGAGTCCACTCCGAGGTCGTCGAGCAGGGCCGCGGCTTCCAGAGGGGCGCGGAAGCCGCACAGGCCGTCGAACTCGGTGAGCGCGCAGATCAGTTCGGGCTTGTGGTTGGCGTCCTTGTAGTTGCGGTGCGGGGCGTCCACCGGGATGCCGCGGCGCTCCTCGTCCGCGTAGCCCTCCTTCGCCTGCGCGAGGTCGGGGTGGACCTGGAGGGAGAGCGGGGCGCCCGCGGCGAGGAGCTTGAGAAGGAAGGGCAGCCGGGGGCCGAACCTGGCCACGGCGGCGGGTCCGAGTTCCTTCTCGGGTTCGGCGTCGACGACCTCGACGAGCGTGCCCCGATCGGTGCGCGAGGGTGCGCCCGGGTGAGCTCCCATCCACATCTCCGCCTGCGGCTCGCCGGTCGGTTCGGCGCCGAGCAGCTGCGGGATGGCGGTCGGGGAACCCCAGGCGTAGGGGCGGATGGTGTTGTCGAGGCGGTCCATGGGGTTCTCTCTGGGTGTGCGGGGTGCGGGCGCGTCAGGGTGTCCCGGGCAAGATCAGCCCCTTGAAGCGAGCGCCAGGTAAACCGCGGCGAAATCCGTGACGGCGATCAGCTCCGCGAGGGTCTCCAGTTCGCCGCCGGCCTCCGGTTCCAGCTCGCTGATCGGTGTGTCGTGGCTGAGGGCGAGGTCGCGGGCGCCGGGGGCGGCGGTGAGGCCGCCGATGGGGCGGTCGCGCAGCAGCACCACGCGCGCGTGCAGCGCGGGTGGTTCCTCGACGCGGTCGCGGAAGAAGTCTTCGGGGTCGGCACTGGCGGCCAGCGGGCCGGCGAGCAGGGCGCCGTGGGCGGCGAGGGCCTCGGGGAGTTCGGCGACGACCGCGGGGGTGCCGGACAGTTCGGCGAGGGCGGCGGCGAAGCGGCGGCCGGCGGGGCCGGCCGAAATGCCCTCGGTCCAGACGACCGGGAGCGCGTCGGAGAGTTCGGCGGCCAGGGTCTTGGCGGCGTTGCTGTACGTGGCGATGGCCGGGCCGCAGCGTTCGGCGACGCGGTCGAGGCGGTCGGCGACCTTGCCGAGGGCCTCCGGCGGGGCGGCGAGCACGCCCGTGCGGTCCAGGAGCGCCAGCAGCGGGGTGAGCAGGGCCCACAGGACGCCGGGGGCGGACGCGGCGAGGGGCTCTTCCTGGTCGTACGGGGCGGTCGCCATGGGGACGAACAGGCCGTGCACGCCGGCGACGGCTTCGGCGAGCGGGGTGCCGCCGGGGGACACCGCGACGACGGTGCAACCCCGGCGGTAGGCCTGTTCGGCGAGGAGGGACAGGCCGGGTTCGGTGCCGTCCGGGGTGGTGATCAGCAGGAGGTCGACGGAGCCGACCCAGCCGGGCAGTTCCCAGCGCAGGGCGCCCGCGGCGGGAGCGACGCCGGTGGGGGCGAGGCGGGTGACCGGGCTGCCGGCACCGGCGAGGGTGCCGATGAGGTCGGCGGCGTGGGTGGCGGCGGCACCCGGGCCGGCGATGAGGACCGCGCGGGGGCGGCCGTCCGGCTTGAGGTCGCCCACGCCCGCCTCGGCGGCATGGCGGGCGGCCGTGCGGACGCGGGCGCCGGCTTCTGCGGCGCCGCGGAGCAGCCCGCGGTGGTCGGCCTCGGCGAGGCCCTCCGGGGAGTCGAGCAGCGATTCGTCGAGCATGGGCGGCAGCTTCCCATCGCCGGGGTCCGTTATGAGGGTGTCCTGGATCGTGCCCACTGCGCCGGGGGCTATGTGCACCGGAGTGACGCGCTGGTGCGTGTGCCCCCGTCGGTCACGCGGGGCGGCGGGCCTCGTCGACGAGCAGGACGGGGATGCCGTCGCGGACGGGGTAGGCCAGGCCGCAGCTGGTGTCGGTGCAGATCAGTTCGGTGTCCTGCTCCGTGAGGGGGGCGTGGCAGGCCGGGCAGGCGAGGATCTCGAGGAGGCCGGATTCGAGGGGCATAGGGGTTTCCTTCGAGGTGCGGGCGCTTGGGTCGTGCCTGGTCAGGTTACCGCCGGTGGGCGTGGAGCCTCAGCCTCTGATGATCCCCAGTACCTCGTCCCGCACCCTGGCCATCGTCTCGGCGTCCCTCGCCTCGGCGTTCAGGCGCAGCAGCGGCTCCGTGTTGGACGGGCGGACGTTGAACCACCAGTCGGCGGCGGAGACGGTGAGGCCGTCGAGCTCGTCGAGGGTGATGCCCTCGCGGGTCCCGTACGCGGAGCGGATCGCGGCGAGGCTGGCCTGCTGGTCGGCGACCGTGGAGTTGATCTCGCCGGAGCCGGCGTAGCGGTCGTACTGGGCGACGAGGGACGACAGCGGGCCGTCCTGGCCGCCGAGGGCCGCCAGGACGTGGAGGGCGGCCAGCATGCCCGTGTCGGCGTTCCAGAAGTCGCGGAAGTAGTAGTGCGCGGAGTGCTCGCCGCCGAAGATCGCGCCGGTGCGGGCCATCTCGGCCTTGATGAAGGAGTGGCCGACGCGGGTGCGGACCGGGCTGCCGCCGTTCTCCTCGACGACCTCGGGGACCGACCAGGACGTGATCAGGTTGTGGATGATCATGCCCTTGCCGCCGTGCCGGGCCAGTTCGCGGGAGGCGACCAGGGCGGTGATCGCCGACGGGGAGACCGGCTCGCCGCGCTCGTCGACGACGAAGCAGCGGTCGGCGTCGCCGTCGAAGGCGAGGCCCAGGTCGGCGTCCTCCTCGCGGACCCGCTTCTGCAGGTCGACGAGGTTGGCCGGGTCGAGGGGGTTGGCCTCGTGGTTGGGGAAGGTGCCGTCGAGCTCGAAGTACATCGGGACCAGCGTCAGGGGCAGGCCGGCGAAGACCTCGGGGACCGTGTGCCCGCCCATGCCGTTGCCCGCGTCGACGACGACCTTCAGGGGGCGGATGGAGGTCAGGTCGACCAGGGAGCGCAGATGTGCCGCGTAGTCCGACAACGTGTCGCGGCCGGTGATCGTGCCCGTCGTTGCGGCCGGCTTCGGGGCGCCCGACTCGCTCCACCCCTCGACCAGTTCGCGGATCTGTGCGAGGCCGGTGTCCTGCCCGACCGGGGCGGCGCCCGAGCGGCACATCTTGATGCCGTTGTACTGCGCCGGGTTGTGGGAGGCGGTGAACATGGCGCCCGGCAGGTTCAGCGCGCCCGAGGCGTAGTACAGCTGGTCCGTCGAGCAGAGGCCGATCTCCGTCACGTCCGCGCCCAGTGCGGCAGCCCCGCGCGCGAAGGCACGCGACAGGCCCGGTGAGGAGGGCCGCATGTCGTGCCCGGTGGCGATGGCGCTCGCGCCGGTGACCCGCACGAAGGCCGCCCCGAAGAGCTCGGCCAGGGACTCGTCCCACTGGTCGGGGACGACCCCGCGTACGTCGTACGCCTTCACGACCTGCGACAGATCAGCAGCCACGGCCAACCTTCCTGAAAAAGTACTGTCGGTCCGCCCAAACTACCCTCGCCCACCGACAGCGCGTCGGGCGGACACCGAGAGGACTCCCCGCCGTCACCTCAGGTCAGGGCAGCATCCAGCCCAGGACCGGAGTGCTCTGGCCGACCACGATGAGGCACATCACCAGCAGGCCCAGGGCTCCACGGCAGCACCTTGCGCAGCAAGTCGCCCTCGCGGCCCGCGAGTCCGACGGCCGCGCAGGCGATGGTGAGGTTCTGCGGGGAGATCATCTTGCCGAGGACGCCGCCGGAGCTGTTGGCGGCGGCCAGGAGGTCGGGTGACAGTCCGGACTCGCGGGCGGCGGTCACCTGGAGGGCGCCGAAGAGGGCGTTGGCGGAGGTGTCCGAGCCGGTCACGGCGACGCCGAACCAGCCGAGGACGGGCACAGGAAGGCGAGCCCGGCTCCGGCCGCCGCCACGAAGTGGCCGATGGTCGCCGCCTGCCCGGAGAGGTTCATGACGTACGCGAGCGCGAGGACGGACGGTCACGGTCAGGATCGCGAAGCGCAGCTCGCGGACGGTCGCGAGCCATTGGGTCAGTTGTCGGGCGAGCGCAGGACCCGCAGGTGGCCGCGGCGTGCGACCTCTCTCGGGTCGGCCCCGCGGCCTCCGCCGCCGGCCCCGGCCGCCCGCTCCTGGGGACGGGCCGCCTCACGCACGGCGTTGGCAAGCGCTTCCAGGTCGTCGCCGCTGGGGCGGGCCGGGGCCGAAGCGTCGAGAAGCCGGACGACCTCCCAGCCGCGTGGGGCGGTGAGGCGCTCGGAGTGCTCGGCGCACAGGTCGTAGCAGTGGGGTTCGGCGTAGGTGGCGAGCGGGCCGAGGACCGCGGTCGAGTCGGCGTAGACGTACGTCAGCGTCGCGACGGCGGGACGGCCGCAGGCGGTGCGCGAACAGCGACGTACAGGGCTCACGACGTTGGACGGTACCGCACTCTTGAACGGGCCGCGACGACTCTCCACCAGGTCACCCCACCGTGTCGTGCTGTGAAACGCCCCACACACCTCCTGGGGCACACCTTGCTGACCTGCCAGGACAGCGCCGTCCGGGGTGCCGGACGGTCCCGCAAGCGGTCAAGAGTCATCACAAAACCCTCAATTGCCGTGAGGTCGCCGGTCTCGGCGGGATACGGATTTGAGCCCAACCTTGGCTTGAACGGTCATGTAACAACATGCCGTGCGGTGCGGCCGGAAGCCGCCCGTACCGCCGTGCGGTGCCGGGCACAGGGGCGCGGCGGGGACTACCCTTCACCAGTGATGGACAAGCCCGTAACGCCCCGTGCCGCCGCCCCCGGGCCCCGCCGTCGTGATCGCCACGGACGGGGCATGCGCGGCCCGATCGCACCGCCGCAGGTGCCGCTCGCCGCGAGCCGCGCGGAGGCGTTCGCCGATCTGGTGCAGGACTCCGTGGAGCGCCTGGAGCGGCGGTGGCCACAGCTCGCCGACATCGACTTCCTCGTCCTGGAGGTGCCGCGGCTCGACGGCCCCGGTCAGGCCTGGAACGACGAGGCGGTTCCGCTCGGGGGCACGATCAACGCGCGCGAGGGCCATCCCGCGCGTGTGGTCGTCTACCGGCGGCCGGTCGAGATCCGCACCAAGGGGCGCGACGAGCGGGCGGCGCTGGTGCACGAGATCGTCGTCGAGCAGGTCGCCGAGCTTCTCGGCCTGACGCCGGAGACGGTTGATCCGCGGTACGGCGAGGACCAGGGCTGAGACGGACGCCGCCCGGAAGACCTACTTCTGCAGCACCGACAGGTCCTCGTCCGCCTCCGGCACGGCCACCGTCCCCCGGTCGTCCGGCAGTGTCTGCACGGTGAAGGCGGGGACGCCGCCCTCGCTCGCCGCCAGGGTGCGGGCCCCGTAGACCGGGCCGCCGGAGACCGGCTCGACCGTGAGCGCGTACGTGCCCTTCAGGCCGCTGGGGGCCGGGGGCTCGATGTCCTGGGTCGTGCCGGCCTTGATCGTGTACGTCTTCGACACGGGTGTGCCGCCCTCGCTGCCGGCCGAGGCGGTGACCTTGACCGTGGCGGCGGCGCCGGGGGCCGTCAGGGACAGGGTGCTGCCCTTGCCGCTGTTGTCCGCGGACGTCGCGCGCGTGCCGACGGGGCGGGCTGCCGGGATGAACGCCGTCTCCTGCTTGTCGCCCTTGCCGCGGACGACCCGCAGGGCCGCCACGACCGGCACCGACCGGTCCGTCGGGGACAGGACCAGGGAACCGGCCTCGCCGCGGGTGACGTCGCCCAGGTCGACGGCGGTCGTCATGCCGCCCTTGACGTGCACCGTCTCGTGACCGGCCGGGGTGATCAGACCGGAGGGGGAGGCGAGGCGCACCTTCAGGTCCGCGTCGGCGTCGCCGGGGGTGAAGGCGACCAGGCGCACGGAGGTGGCGTCCTTGGGGATGCCGGGCAGGACGAGGCTGCCGGACGGGTCCGTGGACGCGGCCAGCCAGTCGCCGCCGATCTTGTCGTCCAGGGCCTGCACGGCGGCGCCGACGCGTCCGCTGCGGACGTTGACGTGCACGGTGAGGTCGGTCTGCCGCTCGTCGGTGAGGGTGGACAGCAGGACCGGCTCGCTGGAGTGCGGCTGGATCGTGATGCCCTCCCCCACCGCTGACTTCAGGGCGCCGTCCTTGCCGTAGAGCTCGATGTCGGCCACGGCGGCCGAGTCGTCGGGGTTGGTCAGGTGGACGTAGTCGGTGCGGTCGGCTTCCGTGCTGGCGCCGGGGAACCAGAAGTCGGTGTCCGGGGCGGTGCAGTTGACGCCCTGGAGGCCGCGTCCGGTCCCCGCGGCGACCTCGGTCGTCTCCTGGACGGTCCAGCCGGGCGCGAACCTGCCGTCCGCGGTCCCGACGAGGGCGGGCGCGTCGCCGCCGGAGCTGTCGCCGGTGACCGGCTTGCCGGGCACCTCGGGAGTCAGCACGGGCTTCGCGGGCTTGTCCTTGCCGGACTTCCCGCCGTCCTTGCCCGTGCCTTCGTCCTCGCCGTCGGCCGAGGGGCCCGCCGACTTCTCGGTGGCCGCCCGGAGTTCGGCCTTGCCGCCGCTCTCGGTGCCCTTCGTGACGGGCGTGAAGGAGGTGTAGGACGTCTCGGCGAGGTCGGACGTGCTGGGCGCCGGGCACAGCAGGCTCGTGCGCTCCACGGGCAGTTGGGCGGCCGCCTTCGCGGCGGTGTCCGTACCCGGGGTGCCCGGCTGGGACAGTGCGGCGAAGCCGGTGACGGCGGCGAGCGCGGTCGTGCCGGCGATCAGGGACAGGGTGGTGCGGTTCACTGCTGGCTCCCGTCGGGACGCTCACTGCCCGTGCCGTGGGGGTGGTGCTGCTGCGCCGGGTCGTACGGCGTGCCGTAGCCCTGCTGATAGGCCTGGTCGTAGCCCGTCTGGTCATAACCCGTCTGGTCGTACGGCGGGGTCTGGGGCTGACCCTGGCCGCCGTAGGCGTACGGGTCGTACTGGCCGCCCTGGTACGGGTCCGCCGGGTACTGCTGCCCGTAGGCGTCCACCGGGTACTGGGCGTTCTGGTACTGGTCGCCGTAGCCCGCGTACTCGCCGCCCTGGTAGCCGGCGTTGTCCCACTCACCGTAGTTCTGCTGCTGCGGCACGGGAGCCGGCGGCTGCTCGGGCTGTGCGGGCGGGAATTCCTCAGGTGCGGCGGCCTCTTCGGCCCCGGCCTCCGCCTGGGCGCGCAGGCGGCGGGCGCGGCGGCCCTCGCCGGCGACGGCCTCGGCCGGTACGGCCGGCTCGTCGGGGAGGTCGTCGTCGACGTCGCGGCGCCGGCCGGGCAGGGCGAGCACCACGAGGACGACGGCGAGGAGGCCCTGGGCCCACAGCCAGGCCGTGTGGCCGACCGGGTCGTCGTAGGTGACGTCCAGCCTGCCGCCGGCGGCGGGGAGTTCGAAGCCCTGGGCCCAGCCGTCGACCGTCGTGCGGGTCAGCGGCTTGCCGTCGAGCGTGGCGGACCAGCCGTCGGAGGCGGAGTCGGCGAGGCGCAGCACGCGCCCGCCGGCGCCGGCCGGAATCGTGGTGTGGATGTCGACCGGCCCGGCGGCGACGGGCTGCGGGGTGCCGGATCCGGAGGCGGGGACGATGGTGGCGCGCGCGACCTCCCGGTTGACGCGCCACAGCGCGCCGCCGTCCTGCTGGCTGAGCCGGGTCAGACCGGGCGTGGCGTCCAGGACGCGGGTGACCTCGCGGGGCGCGCCCTGGTGGACGAGGACGTAGCGCACGGCGAAGCCGCCGAGCTGGTCGGACTGGTCCGCGCCGGAGCCCGCGACCAGGTTGGCGACGACCTTGTCGAGTCCGCTGTTCTCGCCGTCGGCCGCGGCGATCTCGCCGTCACCGAGGCGGGCGCCCGAGCCGCGGACCAGCATGTAGCCGACGCGGGCGCCGGAGTCGCTGTCGAGGACGAGGGTGCGGGCCTGGTCGCGGGTGCCGCTCTCCTCGGCGACGAACGCGGGGACCTGTGTGGCATCGCGCCGCTCCAGGGGGCCGTCGGCGCCGCGGATCATCCAGCCGGCGGCGATGAGCAGCGGGCCCGCGGCCGAGGCGAAGGCGATCAGCACGGCGACCGGCTGGCGCCAGCCGAAGCTCTGCTCGGCCACACGCGCGCGTGCCCCGTCGGCGCCGAGCGCGGCGGCCGCCAGGAGGGCGATGCCGTAGACGAGGGTCGCCGGGCCGGCCCAGGTGGAGCTGTTGGACAGGACCGCGAAGACGAAGCCGACCAGGGCGACCGCCCAGGCCGTCCAGATGCCCGACTGGCGTTCCGAGCGCACCAGGGCGGCGAGGGCGGCCAGCACGATGCCGCAGAGCATCAGGCCGCTGACGGTGCCGGGGCCGCCCGGGCTGGCGCCGAGCAGGTCGAGGGGGGAGGCGGCCGAGGAGCCGTACTCGAGGCCCGCTTCCTGGAGGAAGCCGAACGGGAGCAGCGTCAGCGACCAGGGGGCGAGGAGCAGCAGGGGCGTGCCGAGCTGGGCGAGGAACCGCAGCCCGTAGGCCGTGATGTCGGTCCGGCGCAGCACCAGCAGCCCGACGCCGAGGAGCAGCGCGATGGGCCACACGATCGGCGTGAAGGCGGTGGTGATGGTCAGCAGCAGCGCGTACGCCCAGGTGGCGCGCCAGCTGCCGCGGGCTCCGGCGGCCTTGGTCAGGCCGCCTGCCGTGATGCCCGCGCGCGCGATGAGCGGCAGCAGCGCGGCCAGGACGGCGGTGCCGATGCGGCCGCCGGCGAGGGATCCGGTGGCGGCGGGCAGGAAGGCGTAGACGACGGCCGCCCAGGCGCGCAGCAGCCGGGAAGCGACGAGCGGCCGGGAGGCGAAGTAGGCGGCGACGCCGGCCAAGGGCACCGAGCCGACGAGCAGGACCGTGACGGCGAGGCCGGTCGAGCCGAACAGCAGGGACGCCAGCATCGCCACGAGCGCGACGTACGGCGGCGCGGACGAGGTGCCGCCGGCGCCGACCGGGTGCCAGGCGTCGAGGTAGCGCGACCACAGCTCGGCGGAGTCGGCCGGGGCGGGCAGCAGGGCGCCGCCCGCGAGCGCGCCGCCGCCGAGGAGCTGGCGGCAGGCGACCAGGGAGACGAGCAGCAGCACCAGGAAGAGCACCGGGCCGGGCTTGCGCGCGATGCGCTTGAGCCGGGCGAACTGCTCGATCTCCAGGAAGTCGGCGTCGTCGCCGCCGGGGCCCGACTCGACGGCGCTGCCGTGCCTGCCCGCGCCGGCGGCGACTTCCGGGTCGGAGCTGCCGACGAGGCTGCTCGCGACCTGCTCGACGGTGACGCGGACGGTCGCGCCGGGCGGCGGGAACAGCGCCCGCAGCTCGGTCTTGTCGATCCGGGGGGCACCTCTGCCGCGCCGCCCGGCGAGGATCCGCTCGGGCCTGAGCAGCGTGCCCATCAGGCCGCGGATCTCGTCGACGGCCTGTCCGGGGACCTTGCCGACGAGGTAGGCCACGGTCCGCAGCAGGGTGCCGAGCACGATCCGCAGCATCACCCAGGGGAGCACGGCCGTACGCGAGTTGACGAGCAGGGTGTAGACGGCGCCGGCCTTGTCGACCTTGTGCGGGGAGGCCGCCGTACGGCCCATGCAGTCGACGGTGCGGCGCTCGCGGCTGGATGCCTCGGCGTGGCGGACGACCGCCTCGGGGGCGACCAGGACGCGGTAGCCGGCCGCGTGCGCGCGCCAGCACAGGTCGACGTCGTCGCGCATGAGGGGCAGGTGGCGGTCGAATCCGCCGAGCTGCTCGAAGACGTCGCGGCGGACGAGCATGCCGGCGGTGGACACCGACAGGACGGTCCGGACGTGGTCGTGCTGGCCCTGGTCCTGCTCGCGGCGGTCCAGGCCGGTCCAGCGGCGGCCGGAGTTGGCGATGGAGACGCCGACCTCCAGCAGCTGCCGCCGGTCGTACCAGCCGCGGAGCTTGGGGCCGACGACGGCCACGTCCTCGCGGCCCAGCTCGTACTCGTTGTCCACGGCCCGCAGCAGCTGGGCCAGGGCGTCCGGGTCCGGGGCGCAGTCGTCGTGCAGCAGCCACAGCCACTGCACCGGCTCGCCGTGCGGGAGCTCGGGCAGGTCGTAGGCGTCGTCGCGCCATGAGCGCGTGACCGGGTCCCAGCCACTGGGGCGCTTCAGGTAGGGCAGCTCGTCCGAGGTGAGGACCGGGGCGGTGCGGCCGCACTCCTCGACGGCCTGGCCGAAGCCGGTGCGGCGGGCGAGGTGCAGCACACGGTCGGCACCGAGGGCGTCGGTGACCAGCTGGGCGGAGGCGTCCGCGCTGCCGGTGTCGGCCCCCATCGCGTACTGGACGGGCCGCTCCTGGCCGAGCAGCCCGGCGAGCGCGTCGGGCAGCCAGCGGGCGCCGTCGTGGGAGACGAGGACCGCGGTCACCACATGACGCGGGAACTCAGGTGTGGCAGCGGTGTCGTGATGAGCTGCCGGGTGGCTGTGCACGGACATCGAGGTACGGGCCCCGGTTCGGTGGACTGCGGTGGACGCCTGCGCCCGGTGGGGGCGGCGGGGCGTCTCGGACGAGCGACCACACTATCGGCTGCGCAGCAAGGCGGCCCGCCGCCTGTGGATAACTCACGGGTGACGGGCCGTTCACGAAGGGGGCGGGTCAGACGGCCGCTTTCTTCAGCCGGCGGCGCTCCCGCTCGGACAGGCCGCCCCAGATGCCGAATCGCTCGTCGTTGGCGAGGGCGTACTCGAGGCATTCGGAGCGGACCTCGCAGGCGAGGCAGACCTTCTTGGCCTCCCTGGTCGAGCCGCCCTTCTCGGGGAAGAAGGACTCGGGGTCGGTCTGGGCGCACAGCGCGCGCTCCTGCCAGCCGAGTTCCTCGTCCGCGTCGTCGACCAGCAGTTGCTGCACCGTCTCGGTCATGTGCGCCCCTCGTCTGTCTTCGCGTCCCCGTGATCTAGCCGTTACCGATTCCGGCTGAACGACACGAGTGAAATTACAAGTGTGCTGCTCCGGGCGAGTCAAGCCGAGATCTGCTATTGAGCCCCTTATTCACTCTGCGGAACCAAGCCCATGCGGAAAGTGTTCAAATCACCATAAAAGCTGACACACGGGTGGACCCCCGAGGGCTCACACGTTCCGCCGGACCCCTCGCGGACCTCTGAGGAGAAGGACGCCCAGGAGTTCGATCTCGTTCCGACACGCACGTCGAAGCGAAACGGATCACAGTCGGATCACGACTACGCAACGGGGTTTGTGCGCCCGGTTGGACGCCATGTGTCCCGGGCGGACCAAGAACAAACCTTTCATCTGAGCGATCGACCGGATGAGGTGAACCACATCCCACATACCGGGTGTCGAGTTGACAGTGATGGTGTGAACCGGTGTCCTTGTGGGCATGCTCGCGAACTTGGCACCCACCTCGACCCGCACCGCCGGGTCCCACGGTGCTGCCCGCGCTCGCTGTAGCTGTTGCTGTCCCAGCTGTTGAGCCACACCCGCTCCAGCTGAAGGCCGAGCCACCCGTGTCCAGGCTCCCGTTCCCTCTGACCTTCTTTCACTGAGGAACCACACACCCCATGAACAGCGACAGCGACCTCCAGATCGCCGGCGACATCCTCGAAGTCACCCACCTCCTCCAGACCCCGCGCGAGCACCCGGCCACCGTCGCCGAGTTCGTCGGACTGGCCCGCTCCCTCGCCGAGGACCGCTCCCAGTGGGAGCACCTCGTCCGCTACGACGCCGCCAGCCGCTGGTACCACCGGCTGCGCACCGGCCCGGGCTACGAGGTGTGGCTGCTGTCCTGGCTGCCCGGGCAGGGCAGCGGGCTGCACGACCACGGTCGCTCCTCCGGAGTGCTGACCGTGCTGGACGGCACGCTGACCGAGCGCACGGAGCGGGGCACGCGCGCGTTGCGGGCGGGCGCGCAGCGCGTTTTCGCGCCGGGGTACGTGCACGAAGTCGTCAACGACGCACTGGAGCCGGCGGTGAGCCTGCACGTGTACTACCCGGGCCTCACCGAGATGCCGATGCACACGGCCCCGCACTGCGAGGCCCGGAGCGTTCCGGGTGCCGTGACTGCCTGAGCGGTGGCCGTAACCGCTGACCGGTTGCCGTAGCCGCTGACCGGTTGTCCGAGGCGCCTGCAAGACTGGCTCCCATGCGCATTGTGGTTCTGGCAGGCGGCATCGGCGGTGCCCGGTTCCTGCGTGGTCTGAAGCGGGCCGTCCCGGACGCGGACATCACGGTCATCGGCAACACCGGGGACGACATCCACCTCTTCGGGCTGAAGGTCTGCCCGGACCTCGACACGGTGATGTACACGCTCGGCGGCGGCATCAACGAGGAGCAGGGCTGGGGTCGCACCGACGAGACCTTCCACCTCAAGGAGGAGCTCGCGGCCTACGGCGTCGGGCCCGAGTGGTTCGGCCTCGGCGACCGGGACTTCGCCACGCACATCGTGCGGACACAGATGATCGGTGCCGGATACCCGCTGAGCGCGGTGACTCAGGCGCTGTGCGACCGCTGGAAGCCGGGCGTGCGGCTGATCCCCATGTCCGACGACCGCATCGAGACGCATGTGGCCGTCGAGGTCGACGGCGAGACCAAGGCGATCCACTTCCAGGAGTACTGGGTGCGGCTGCGCGCCTCGGTGCCCGCCCAGGCGGTCGTGCCGGTGGGCGCCGACCAGGCGAAGCCCGCGCCGGGCGTCCTGGAGGCCATCGCCGAAGCGGACGTGATCCTCTTCCCGCCGTCCAACCCGGTCGTGTCGATCGGCACGATCCTCGCCGTGCCCGGCATCCGGGAGGCGATCGCCGACGCCGGGGTGCCGGTCGTCGGTCTCTCCCCCATCGTCGGTGACGCGCCCGTGCGGGGCATGGCCGACAAGGTACTCGCCGCGGTGGGCGTCGAGTCGACCGCGACGGCGGTGGCCGAGCACTACGGCTCGGGCCTGCTGGACGGCTGGCTCGTGGACTCGGTGGACGCGGGCGCGGTGGAGCAGGTCGAGGCGGCCGGGATCCGCTGCCGGGCCGTGCCGCTGATGATGAGTGACACCGACGCGACCGCGCGGATGGCCCAGGAGGCACTGGCACTGGCCGAGGAGGTGCGGGGGGCGTGAGCGGCGCGGATCAGGGTGTCGCCGGGTACCGGGTGTGGGCCCTGGGCGGGCTGCCGGAGGTCGCGGCCGGGGACGACCTGGCCAAGCTGATCGCGGCCGCCGAGCCCGGCCTGGCCGACGGAGACGTGCTGCTCGTCACCTCGAAGATCGTGTCCAAGGCGGAGGGCCGGGTCGTCCGGGCCGCCGACCGGGAGGCCGCGATCGACGCGGAGACCGTACGGGTGGTCGCCCGGCGCGGCAGCCTGCGGATCGTGGAGAACCGGCAGGGTCTGGTCATGGCCGCGGCCGGGGTCGACGCGTCCAACACCCCCTCCGGGACCGTGCTGTTGCTGCCCGAGGACCCGGACGCCTCCGCCCGCGCCATCCGCGACGGACTGCGCGACGCCCTCGGCGTCGACGTCGGGGTCGTGGTCACCGACACGTTCGGACGCCCCTGGCGGGCCGGGCTCACGGACGTCGCGATCGGCGCCGCGGGAGTGCGCGTGCTCGACGATCTGCGCGGGGGCACGGACGCGTACGGCAATCCGCTCAGCGCCACCGTCGTCGCCACGGCCGATGAACTCGCCGCCGCGGGCGACCTGGTCAAGGGCAAGGCCGCGGGGCTCCCCGTCGCCGTGGTGCGCGGGCTGCCGCATCTGGTGGCGGAGGGCGAGGACGGCGAGGGGGCGCGGGCCATGGTCCGCGGCGCGCGTGACGACATGTTCCGCCTCGGCACCTCGGAGGCGGTGCGGCTGGCCGTGACCCAGCGGCGTACGGTCCGGTCCTTCACGGACGAGCCCGTCGACGCGGGCGCCGTACGGCGGGCCGTGGCCGCGGCCGTGACGGCGCCGGCGCCGCACCACACGACGCCGTGGCGGTTCGTGCTGCTGGAGTCGGAGGAGTCGCGGACGCGGGTGCTCGACGCCATGCGGGAGGCGTGGATCGCCGATCTGCGCCGGGACGACAAGAGCGAGGAGTCCATCGCCAAGCGGGTCCGGCGCGGGGACGTCCTGCGCAACGCGCCCTACCTCGTCGTCCCCTGCCTGGTCATGGACGGCTCGCACACGTACGGCGACACGCGGCGGGACGGCGCCGAGCGGGAGATGTTCGTGGTCGCCACCGGTGCCGGCGTGCAGAACTTCCTGGTCGCGCTGGCCGGGGAGCGGCTGGGCTCGGCATGGGTGTCGTCGACGATGTTCTGCCGGGACGTGGTCCGCGAGGTGCTGGACCTGCCCGCGCACTGGGACCCGATGGGGGCGGTGGCGGTCGGGCATCCGGCGGAGGAGCCGCGGGCGCGGCCCGAGCGGGACGCGGGGGCGTTCATCGAGGTGCGGTGACAGGTGCCGGGCGGCGCCTACGCTCGTAGGGCTGCTCCTTCGGATCCCAGGGACGTCATTCATGGCAGGACGGTTCGCTCCGCGACCCACGCTCCCCCACAGCCCGAAAGGCGTGGGAGGTACCCCCATGCCGGTGCGCGGTGGGCAGGTCGCCGCGCCCTCGGGTGTGCCTCGGCAGGCGACGGGGCCGGGGCGGGTGCGCGCGTGGATGCCGGACGGGCCGCTGGATCTCGGCCTGGTGCTCGGGCCGTTGCGGCGCGGGCCCGGCGATCCGACGTTCCGGGCGACGCCGGACGGGTCCGTGTGGCGGACCAGTCTCACTCCGGCCGGGCCCGGCACGCTCCGGGTGTGCGGGTACGGCGGTGGGGTGCGCGGGGAGGCCTGGGGGCCCGGAGCGGAGTGGCTGCTGGAGCGGTTGCCGGAGTTGCTCGGGGCGGCGGACGATCCGTCGGCGTTCGTGCCGCGGCACCGGCTGCTGGCGTCGGCCCGGCATCGGCGGCCGGGGTTGCGGCTGACGCGGAGCGGGCTGGTGCTGGAGTCGTTGATCCCGTCGATCCTGGAGCAGAAGGTCACGACCGACGAGGCGTACCGGGCGTGGCGGCTGCTGGTGCGGAAGTTCGGGGAGCCGGCGCCGGGGCCCGCGCCCGCGCGGATGTACGTGATGCCGGCGCCGCGGACGTGGGCGCTGATTCCCTCGTGGGAGTGGCATCGGGCCGGGGTCGACAACAAGCGGGCGTCGACGATTCTGCGTGCCGTGCGGGTTGCCGCGCGGCTGGAGCAGGCGGTGGGGATGGAGCCGGCGGCTGCTCGGGCTCGGCTCGAGATCGTGCCGGGGGTCGGGCCGTGGACGTCTACGGAGACGGTGCAGCGCAGTCATGGGGCGGCGGACGAGGTGACGGTGGGGGACCTGCATCTGCCCGGGATCGTGGGGTGGGCGCTGGCCGGGGACCGGGACGCGGATGACGCGGCGATGCTGGAGCTGCTGGAGCCGTATGCGGGGCAGCGGCATCGGGCGGCTCGGTTGATTCTGCTGAGCGGGAGGGTGCCGGCGCGTAGGGCGCCGAAGATGCCTCGGTGGGATATCGGGCAGTTGTGATCTGTCGGGGTTGAGATGCTCGGCGTCGGTGCCGGAGGCGGTAAGTCCGCAGCCCGGCGGATCGGGGTGCCGCGTCGTTGGAAGGGTGCCCGCCCCAGCGGCACGATGGCCCGCAGCTGAGGGGGACGGGGCGCCACAGCCGAGCGGGCCGTGGCCGCGCAGCGAAGTTGGGCGGAGGGCCGTAGCTCAGCGAGACGGCCGCGCGCAGCGAAGCCAGACGGGCGCGTAGCTCAGCGGGACGAGCGCACGCAGCGAAGCGAGACGGAGCGCCCGCGGCTGAACGGGACGGGACCCCGCAGCCGAGCGGGGGCGCGCGCAGCCAAGCGAGGCAGGGAGACCGCAGTCGAAAGGGACGGGACCCCGCAGAGCAAACGGGGCAGGGCCCCCCGCAGCTGAGCAGGACGCGGCACGCGCAGCGAAGCGGGACGGAGCGACCGCAGCTGAGTGAGACCAGGACCCCGCAGCCGAACGGGGAGCGCGCACAGCCAAGCGAGGCAAGCTCCCGCTGCTGAAAGGGACGGGGCCCCGCAGAGCAAATGGGGCAGGGCCCCCCGCAGCTGAGCAGGGCCGGGACCCGAGCAGGGCGGGGGCCCGCAGTCGAGTGGGGTGGGTCCCCGCGGTGGGGTGGCTCCGGCCCGGGCGCGCTACTGGTCCGAGGAGAAGCGGACCGCTCCTGCCGGGATGCGGGCGTCGCACCATATGCGCGCGCCCTGCAGGAGTTCGTTGTCGGGGCCGATCACCGCGCCGTCGCCTATGACCGTGCCGGTGAGGACCGAGCGCCGGCCCACGCGGGCGCGGGTGCCGATCAGGGAGTCGGTGATGACGGCGCCCGGTTCGATGACCGCGCCCGGGAGGATCGTGCTGCCGAAGATCCGCGCGCCCTCCGCGACGAAGGCGCCCTCGCCCACCACCGTGCCGCCCGTCAGCTTCGCGTCGGAGGCGACCTGGGCCGTGGGCAGGACCAGGCGGTCGCCGCAGCGGCCGGGGACGGCGGGCGACGGGGCCCGGCCGAGGACCAGGTCGGCGGAGCCCCGGACGAAGGCCGCCGGGGTGCCCAGGTCCAGCCAGTACGTCGAGTCGACCATGCCCTGGAGGTGCGCGCCGGCCGAGAGGAGACCGGGGAAGGTCTCCCGCTCCACCGACACCGGCCTGCCCAGCGGGATCGAGTCGATGACCGAGCGGCGGAAGACGTACGCCCCCGCGTTGATCTGGTCGGTGACGATCTCCTCGGGGGTCTGCGGCTTCTCCAGGAACGCCAGGACCCTGCCCGTGTCGTCGGTGGGGACCAGGCCGTAGGCGCGCGGGTCCGTGACCTTGGTGAGGTGCAGGGAGACGTCCGCGCCCGTCGTCTCGTGGGTGTCGACCAGGGCCCGGATGTCCAGGCCCGTCAGGATGTCGCCGTTGAAGATCAGGACCGGGTCGTCGGGGCCGGAGTGCAGCCGGGAGGCCACGTTGCGGATGGCGCCGCCCGTGCCGAGCGGCTCCTCCTCGGTGACGTACTCGATATGGAGTCCGAGCGCGGAGCCGTCACCGAAGTACGGCTCGAAGACCTCGGCCAGATAGGACGTGGCCAGGACGATGTGCTCGACGCCCGCCGCTCTCGCTCTCGCCAGCTGGTGCGTGAGGAAGGGCACCCCGGCCGCCGGGACCATGGGCTTGGGTGTGTGCACCGTGAGCGGGCGCAGCCGGGTGCCCTTGCCGCCGACCAGGAGGATCGCTTCTGTCACGTGTCGTCTCTGCTTCCTGCCGGGACCGGCCGAACTGTCTTTCGGCCGGTCAGTGTATGCAGACCGTTCCGTGGCGCCTTCGTTGGCCGTGCGGCATTCCGCCCTCTGCCCCCCGACGGCGGTGAACGTGTGCTCAGCGGCCCTGGTAGCGCGCCGCCTTGGAGCGGGCCGAGCCGAGCTTTCCGTAGAGCTTGCGTCCCGGGCAGGCCGTGTTGAAGCCGTCCCGATGACCGGAGATCACGTTCAGTCGTACTTTCTTGCCTTTGCGGTGGAGATTGCTACCAGCCGACCTCAGGTAGGTCTTTCCCCTCGGGTTCATCCCGTACAGGCCCAGTTTCCAGGCCGCGAGCCGGGCGATGGCCTTGACCGCGGCCTTCGACGGCTTCTTGGTGCCGTACGACCCGAGGACGGCGATCCCCATGCTGCTGCTGTTGAAACCAAGGGTGTGCGCGCCGAGAACCGGCTTCGCCACGCCCCCGGCGCGCCCCTCGTAGATCTTTCCGCACTTGTCGATGACGAAGTTGTAGCCGATGTCCCGCCAGCCCATGCTCTTGACGTGGTAGCGGTAGATACTGCGGATGAGTGACGGGGACTGCGAGCAGCGGTACTTGTTGCCGCTGGCCGTGTGGTGCACGAAGGCCGCCTTGACCTTCTTCGTGTACCGGAAGCC
Organism: Streptomyces hawaiiensis; assembly: GCF_004803895.1. Classification (NCBI taxonomy): domain Bacteria; kingdom Bacillati; phylum Actinomycetota; class Actinomycetes; order Kitasatosporales; family Streptomycetaceae; genus Streptomyces; species Streptomyces hawaiiensis. The sequence goes on from NZ_CP021978.1 coordinate 3,581,911, forward strand.
CCGCTCCCGCAACCCCTCGCTCGCGCCCCAGCCGCGCCGCGTGACGATGCGTGGGCGCGGGCCGATGTGCGGCTTCGCCCGCTGCTGCTCCGTCAGCTCGCCGCCCCCGAGAGTGAGGAACGCCTGCTCGGTCTCCGCTCGGCTCTGCGCCGCGATCTCGGTGGCGCCGAGGGGGGCGAGGGCGGCGTTGGCGGCAAAGGCGTCGGTGACGGCCGAAGCCCCGGCGTTCAGGCCACCGGTGCGGGAGCCGTCCGCCGACGCGCCGCGGGGTGGGGCATCGTCCTCGGGGTCGACGAGTTCGAGGCGGAGGCCGGAGGGGAGCGGGGGCGCGGCGGGCAGTTTGCGGGCGCCCGTGGGGCGTTGGGAAGAGTTGGCGGCCCCGGCCGCGGGCCCGGCCGCGGGCCCGGAGCGGATGCGGAGTTCCACGCCGTCGGAGTTGCCCACCCACAGCGGGGCCGTGGCACCACGGACGCGGCTCGAGGTTCTCTCGGGGGTGTCCGGGTCGGCGGCGTGGTCGGCGTTGTGCGTCTCCACGTTCTGCCAGCCCGACCAGGTGCCGGTGCCGACGGCGCGGGTGCGGACCTGGACGCGGCCGTGCAGTTCGGCGCCGGGGTCGTCCCAGACCACGCCGACGAGGGAGAAGTGACGCACGGCACGCCGGGGCAGGATCTGCTCGCCGGAGGGAGTGGAAGGGGTACCGCGGTCAGGGGTGAGGGGTTCGAGGGGGAGGGACTGAGTGCTGCCGGAGGCGAGCGGTTCGGCCGCGCGCCGGTTGGTCAGGGTCGTGGCCGGTGTCCCCGCGTGGGGCGCGGGTCTCGCTGTCGCGACGGCTTCCGTGGTCGACACCGGTCCCGCCGTAGCCGCGAGGGCGGGAGGGGTGAGGGGGAGGGCCAGAGCGGCCGCACAGGTGACACCGATCGAGGAAGCAAGGAATCCACGCATGCTCCTGATCTTGGACATAGTCATACAAGTCTGTCCATTTGGGATGTGACGGATCGTCGGTCGGGTTCGGCCGAACCGGTGGCGGTTGTGCGGCGGGGCGGCGACCGGGCCGTTGGGTGAAGGGTCGTGCGCCGCGTACGCTTGCCCGGGTGAACGCCACCGATCGCACCCCCGCCGACCTGCTGGGTTCCGCGCTCGCCGCGGATCCGGGACGCCCCCTGGTGACCTTCTACGACGACGCCACGGGTGAACGTGTCGAACTGTCCGTGGCCACCTTCGCCAATTGGGTGGCCAAGACCGCGAACCTCCTCCAGGACGAGCTGTCCGTCGAGCCCGGGGACCGGGTGGCGCTGCTGCTGCCCGCGCACTGGCAGACGGCGGTGTGGCTGCTGGCGTGCGCGTCGGTGGGAGTCGTCGCCGACGTGTCCGGGGATGCCCGGGCGGCGGACGTCGTGGTGAGCGGCCCGGACCGGCTGGAGGAGGCACGGGCCTGCTCCGGCGCGCGGATCGCGATGGCGCTGCGGCCGCTCGGCGGGCGGTTCCCGCAGGCTCCCGAGGGGTTCACCGACTACGCGGTGGAAGTCCCGGGGCAGGGTGACCGGTTCGTGCCGTACGCACCCGTGGATCCGGAGGGGCCCGCGCTGATCGTGGCCGGGCGGGAGTTCAGCGGGGCCGAGGTGGTCGAGCGGGCCCGGGCCGAGGCGACGGCACTGGGTCTGACCGGGCCGGGGTCGCGGATCCTGTCGGGGCTGGCGTACGACACGTGGGAAGGGCTGAACGCGGGGCTGTACGGGCCGCTGGCCACCGGGGGTTCCGTGGTGCTGTGCCGGCATCTGGAGCAGGCCGGGGACGGCGTGCTGGACAAGCGGGTGGAGAGCGAGCGGGTCACGACGATCGCCCGCGGCACAGCGGGCCGGTAGCCGAGCCCCGCCGCCCGTTCGGCCCATCCCCGTCCGCCCCCCGCCCTTCATCCGCGCCATGGTCGTAGGAGCAGTGCGCGCGGGGCGTTCCTACGTCAGGAGGGGTGGTTGCTGCCGTGGGCTACAGGGTCGGTCCGGGCGTGGGGGCGTCCGCCAGTGGGCGGGGGCTCGTACGGCGGCACCGGCGGCGGTGGGTGCGGCTCACGGCGTTCGGGGTCACGGCTCTCCTCGTGGCGGCCGGCGGGGTCGGATGGGCCGTGTACGCGAAGCTCAGCGGGAACATCACACCCGACGAGGCGGCCGCCGCCGAACTCGCGCGGTACGACAAGGAGCGCCCGACCTCCCTGGTCAAGGACGCCCGGAACATCCTGCTGATCGGGTCGGACTCGCGCGAGGGGAGCGACAACGCCCGCTACGGGCGGGACTCCGGCACCGAGCGGTCCGACACCACGATCCTGCTGCATCTGTCCGCCGGCCGGGACAGCGCCACCGCCGTCTCCCTCCCCCGGGACCTGATGGTGGACCTGCCGGGCTGCCGGCGTCCGGACGGGTCCCGCAGCGCCCCCCGGTTCGCCATGTTCAACCAGGCCTTCCAGCTCGGCGGGTCGGCCTGCACCATCCGGACCGTGGAGAAGCTGACCGACATCCGCGTCGACCATCACGTCGTCGTCGACTTCCACGGCTTCAAGAAGATGGTCGACGCGGTCGACGGCGTCGAGGTGTGCCTGCGGGAGCCGATCGACGACCGGGCCGCCAAGCTGCGGCTGCCCGCCGGGCGCGTGACGCTCGACGGCGAGGAGGCCCTCGGTTACGTGCGCGCCCGCAAGACCCTCGGCGACGGCAGCGACACCGAGCGGATGGAGCGGCAGCAGCGTTTTCTCGGGGCACTCGTCAACGAGGTGCGCAGCAATGACGTCCTGCTGAATCCGGCGAAGCTGTATCCCGTGCTGGACGCCGCCACGTCGTCCCTCACCACCGACCCGGAACTGGCGAGCTTGCGTGGTTTGTACGAGCTCGTGCGCGGTCTGCGCGACATCCCCATGGAACAAGTGCAATTCCTGACCGTGCCCCGGGAGTCGTATGCGTACGACGCCAATCGCGACCAACTCGTGGAGCCCGCGGCGGAGCGGCTGTTCGAGCGGTTGCGTACGGACACACCCGTGGTCGTCGCGGGGAACGGCCCGCGGGAGGGGTCGTACGGGGATTCGTATCCGGGGCCTTATCGCGATCGCGCCGTCACCGTTTCTCCTCCACCGACGTTTCGGGGGAACACGGCAGCCGAGGACACCTGCAAGTAAAGCGGGCACCAAGGCCACTCCAAGGCCATGAACTCTTCACCTAGGAAATGGGCGAATTGCCCAGGTGTAGGGACGTGGAATGGGTCACCGTCGTCGCCCGTCGCCGAAAGGGACGGTTAGTGTGAGCGATCCGGTGCGCCCGGCTCTGAGGGACGGTCCTGAGGTCGCGCACTGTGTGACCGAGACCCGAGCGCCTTGGAGGGGAAGGCGCCGCGTGCCCCGACGGAGGAATCAGGCAACCGTGGACGCGCAAGGCCGTGGGCGGGCGGACGACATCGATCCCGCAGATCAGTGGGTGCTCAACCCGGACACCGGCGAATACGAACTGCGACTGGCCCCTTCCGCACCGCAGTCGGGGGTCCCCGGGCCTCGCAGGCCACCGTCCCGCGAGACGGGCCAGTCGGCGCGCGGCCGTACGGAGGCGCCCGGCCGTGCGCGGCCCGAGAGGCCCGGCCGTGCGGTGCCGCCGCCGCGCAGGCGCCGCGGGGCGCCGGAGGAGCCGCTGCCGGGGCGGCGCGGACGGCGCCCGGCCAAGAAGGCCTCCAAGAGCAAGAAGGTCCTGCTGTGGACCGGTGGCACGATGGCGTTCGTGCTGATCGCCGGAGCGGGTGCCGCGTACTTCTACATCGAGCACCTGAACGGCAACATCGCGTCCGTCTCGGACGACGGCGCGAGCACCGGTGGCTTCCAGAAGGACAAGGCGATCAACATCCTGCTGATCGGCACCGACAAGCGCACCGGCAAGGGCAACGAGGACTACGGCGACGCGGGCAGTGTCGGGCATGCCGACACCACGATCCTGCTGCACGTCTCCAAGGACCGTTCGAACGCGACCGCGCTGAGCATCCCGCGTGACCTGATCGTCGACGTGCCGGACTGCCCGACGACGCAGGAGGACGGCACCCAGAAGATCATCCCCGGCACGCAGCAGGTCCGCTTCAACACCAGCCTCGGCCAGGACGGCCGTACGCCCAGCTGCACGATGCGGACCGTGACCGAGCTGACCGGGGTCAAGCCGGACAACTTCATGGTCGCGGACTTCAACGCCGTCAAGACGCTGACCAGCGCGGTCGGCGGGGTCGAGGTCTGCGTGGGCAAGGACCTCGACGACCCGGACTCGCACCTGAAGCTGTCGAAGGGCATGCACACCATCGAGGGCGAGCAGGCGCTGGCCTTCGTGCGCACCCGGCACGCCGTCGGCTTCGGCGGGGACCTGAGCCGGATCGGGCTGCAGCAGCAGTTCCTGAGCGCGCTGATGCGCAAGCTGAAGTCCAACGACACCCTCACCAGCCCGTCGAAGATGCTCGACCTGGCCGAGGCGGGCACCAAGGCGCTGACCGTCGACTCGCAGCTGGACAGCATCGGCAAGCTGAAGGACCTGGGTCTGGAGCTGGGCAAGCTCAACGTCAAGAACCTGACGTTCACCACCACTCCGGTCATCGACAACCCGACCGAGAAGGTCAAGGCCACGGTCGTACTGAACGAGTCGACGGCCCCACAGGTCTTCAACATGATCAAGAACGACGTCTCCTTCACCGCCGTCAAGGAGCAGAAGAAGAAGGAGGCGGCCGCGGTCGCCGCCCGGCTGAAGGGCAGCAAGGCCCCGGCCTCCGAGGTGCGGGTGCGGATCCTCAACGGCGGTGCCGTCGCCGGCAGCGCCCAGGAGACGCTGAGCTGGCTGCAGAACGAGGAGGGCGTGACCAAGTCGGAGAACGCCGGCAACGCGCCCGCCCAGCTGGCGAAGACCACCCTCGAATACGCGCCCGACCAGGCGGCCCAGGCGCGCCGCCTCGCCGCCATCATGGGCCTGTCCGGGGCGGCGATGAAGCCGGGCGAGAGCGTCACCAACTCCCAAGGGGTGCCCGCGATGACGCTGACCCTCGGCAAGGACTTCGAGGGGGCCGGGGTCTCCCTCACGGCGCCCTCAAAGGCACCGGAGGGGGTGCAGAAGTCCACCGCCGACAAGGTGGAGTGTGCCAAGTGACGCGAATTTCCTTCGCGTTCGCCGAACTTCCTTCAAACAAATGGGCGGTATTGCCCAGTTGTGAGAACGTGGAATTTGTCACCCACGTCGCTTGACGCCGAAGTGTGCGGATAGTGTGTGCGATCCAGTGCTCTCACCCATGAGGTCCGTCCTGGGGGCGTGCACTGCTTGACCAGCACCGTGCGCCTTCCGGGGGAGGGCGCCGCGTGGCCCGACGGAGGAATCAGGCAACCGTGGACGCGCAAGGCCGTGGGCGGGCGGACGACATCGACCCCGCAGACCAGTGGGTACTCAACCCGGACACCGGCGAATACGAACTGCGACTGGCCCCTTCCGCAGCGCAGTCGCCCGTTCCCGGGCCGCGCGGTTCCGGTGGCCGTGGCACGACCGGAACAGGCGGTGCGGCACGTGCCCGCAAGACCGCCCCTGCCCGGCGTTCCGGGGCGGCCGCCCCCGGCGGTGAGACTCCCTCCCCGCGCAGACGCACCGGCGCCCCGGCCGAGACGGCCGCGGGGCGGCGCGGGCGCCGCCCGGTGCCGAAGAAGGCGAAAGGCAAGAAGGTCCTGGTGTGGACCGGCGCCTCGCTGGCCCTCGTGCTGGTCGGCGCGAGCGGGGCCGCGTACCTCTACTACGAGCACCTCAACAGCAACATCACGTCCGTCTCCGACGACGGCGCCGGCACCGGCGGGTTCAGCAAGGACCGCGCGATCAACATCCTGCTGGTCGGCACCGACAAGCGCACCGGCAAGGGCAACGAGGGCTACGGCGACAAGGACAGCGCCGGACACGCGGACACCACGCTGGTGCTGCACGTGTCCAAGGACCGTACGAACGCGACGGTGCTGAGCATCCCGCGCGACCTGATCACCGACATCCCGGACTGCCCGACGACGCAGGAGGACGGCTCGGAGAAGATCATCCCGGGCACGCAGCGCACCCGCTTCAACAACAGCCTCGGGCAGGAGGACCGGACGCCGAGCTGCACCATGCGCACGATCACCGAGCTCACCGGGCTGAAGATGGACCACTTCATGGTGGCCGACTTCAACGCCGTCAAGACGCTGACCAGCGCGGTGGGCGGGGTCGACGTCTGTCTGGCCAAGGACATCAAGGACCCCGACTCCAAGCTCGACCTGCCCAAGGGCGAGCACACGATCGAGGGCGAGGAGGCGCTGGCCTTCGTCCGGACCCGGCACTCCGTGGGCCTCGGCGGCGACCTGAGCCGCATCGAGCTGCAACAGCAGTTCCTGGGCTCGATGATGCGCAAGCTGAAGTCCAACGACACCCTGACCAGCCCGAGGAAGATGATCAAGTTGGCGGAGGCGGGCACCAAGGCGCTGACCGTCGACTCCCAGATCAGCACGATCAAGAAGCTGGCCGATCTCGGCGCCGAGCTGGGCAAGTTCGACACCAAGAACCTCACGTTCGCGACCGTGCCCGTCGACGACAACCCGGCGGAGAAGATCAAGGCCACGGTGGTCCTGAAGGAGCCGCAGGCCCAGCAGCTCTTCGCGATGGTCCGGGAGGACGTGTCGCTGAGCGACGTGAAGCAGCAGAAGAAGAAGGAGAAGGCCGCCGAGGCCGCCCGGCTGAAGGGCACCAAGGCCCCTGCCTCCGAGGTCCGGGTGCGCATCCTCAACGGCGGTGCCGTCACCGGCAGCGCCCAGGAGACGCTCAGCTGGCTGCAGGTCCAGGAGGGTGTGACCAAGTCCGAGAACGCGGGCAACGCGGAGCAGCCGCTGGCGAAGACCACGCTCGAGTACGGGCCCGACCAGGCGGACCAGGCGCGCCGGCTCGCCGAGATCATGGGTCTGTCCGGGGCCGCGCTGAAGCCGGGCGAGAGCGTCACCAACTCCCAGGGGGTGCCCGCGATGACGCTGACCCTGGGCAAGGACTTCGAGGGGGCGGGCGTGCCCCTCACGACTCCGGCGAAGGTGCCGGACGCCGTGCAGAAGGCCACGGCCGACAAGGTCGAGTGCGCGAAGTGACCTGACCGTCCCTTCCTGCGTCTCACAGGTGGACGGAACATGCCCGGACGAATCGGCCGGGTGTACATCCGACCGGGCATGTCAGTGGTCCAACCAGGAGCGGGGACGACCGTGCTCCGGCGGAGCAGCGGGGGAACCCGTGTCCGGACGGCGCGGGTCGCCGTGATCCGAACACGACGCGGGGCAGACCCGTGGGTCGGCCGTAGGGGTGGGGAGGCAGGGGTATGGCGCAGAGCGACGTGCGCGGAGGCGGCACACGGCACGATTCGGGCGGCCTGGCCCAGGACGAGCGTCCGGGGACGGCGGCGCCCGCCGCGGGCGGGGGCGAGGGGGGCCGAGGCGGCCACGGCCGGCGGCGTGGCCGGCGGCGCGGCGGCAGCCGCCGGATATTGCGCTGGTCCGCGATCGTGCTGTCGGTACTGATACTCGGGACGGCCGGCGCCGGATACCTCTACTACCGCCATCTCAACGGCAACATCGACAAGGGCAAACGCAACAGCGGCGAGTCCGACGTCGAGAAGACCGGGCCCAACGCGGCGGGCCAGACCCCGCTCAACATCCTGCTGATCGGTTCCGACAGCCGGAACTCCGCGGAGAACGTCAAGCTCGGCGGCAGCAAGGACAACGTCGGCAGCAAGCCCCTGGCGGATGTGCAGATGCTCCTGCACGTCTCGGCGGACCGCGAGAGCGCGTCCGTGGTGAGCATCCCGCGGGACACCCGGGTGGACATCCCGAAGTGCGTCGACCCCGACACCGGGGAGACCTACCCGGCCAAGAACACGATCATCAACGAGACGCTCCAGCGCGGCGGTCCGGGCTGCACCCTCGCCACCTGGCAGAACCTGACCGGCGTGTACATCGACCACTGGATGATGGTCGACTTCGCCGGAGTGGTGGACATGGCGGACGCGATCGGCGGCGTCCCGGTCTGCGTCAACCAGAACGTGTGGGACCGGCCGCTGCCCCGTCAGCGCGGCGGCTCCGGACTGAAGCTGAAGGCCGGCACGCACAAGGTGCAGGGCAAGCAGGCGCTGCAGTGGCTGCGCACCCGCCACGCCTGGGGCAGTGACCCGCTGCGCGCCAAGGCACAGCACATGTACATGAACGCGATGATCCGGACGCTGAAGCAGCAGAATGTCTTCACCGACACCGGCCGCCTGATGGGCCTGGCCGAGTCGGGCACGAAGGCGCTGAAGGTGTCCGAGGAGATCGGCACGGTCAAGGAGCTGTACGACGTGGGCATGCAGCTGAAGTCGGTGCCGACGAACCGCATCACGATGACGACGATGCCGTGGATCGAAGACCCGCTGGACCGCAACCACCTCGTGCCGAGGCCCGAGGACGCCGACAAGATGTGGGCGATGCTCCGCGACGACGTCTCCTTCGACAAGGGCGGAAAGGCGCCTGCGGCCGCGGGCTCGGGTCCGTCCCCGGCGTCGGTGCGGGCCACGGGGCCCGCCGCCGCGCCGGCCGCGGGGCTGTCGGTCTCCGTCGTCAACGGGACGGCGAGTGAGGAGCGGGCCGCCGTTCCCCGGCGGGCCGCCGCGATCGTGGCGGCGCTGCAGCAGGAGGGCTTCACCCGGGCCGTCGCCTCGGGCGAGCAGGACCCCCACGCCCGGACCCAGGTGACGTACCCCAAGAGCACGGGGGAGCAGGGCCGGGCCAACGCGCTGTCGGTGGCGAAGGCGGTCGGCATCCCGAGCGGCCAGGTGCGGGCCACCGACGACGTCACCACCACGCTGACCATCGGCAGCGACTGGCGGGAGGGCACGACCTACCCGAAGCAGAAGGCTCCCAAGGCGGGCGATCTGCCCGACTCCGCGGACGCGCTGACCGCGGACAAGAAGGAGTGCATGGACGTGTACCCGCCCTACCGGTGGTGAACTCGTCCGCGCCCGGTGCGTGAGAGAGCGGGGCCCGCCGTCCGGGAGGACGGCGGGCCCGTCTCGTCCAAGACGGCGGGTCCGCTGCGCGGGGCCTCAGCCGGCTGGACCTGCCCGCCGCGCCGGGCAGGGTGGAGACCGGCGGGCACACCGGTGGCCAGGCCGGGCAGGGGGCGGGGAGTGCCGTCCCGGCCGTCGGCGCCGCACAGCCGCGGCCACGTGCACCGTGGGCCCCCTTCGCGGACGGGAAGGGGGCCCACGGTGCACGTCAGGTCAGCTCGCGGCGGCGTCCGCGCGCACCGCGGGGCGCCGGGAGGCGATGACCTTCTTCGCCAGCGCCCGCGGGCTGGTCAGGAAGCCCCAGCCCCACGACATGTGCATCGTGGCCAGCGCCACGGGGATCCGCAGCCGCGCCTTCAGCGGCAGACCCTTGCCCGCCGGCACCGAGCCGAGCAGGATCGCCGCGAGGTACCCGCCGGGCACCACGAAGCCCCAGGGCGTCAGCAGCGCGCCCACCACGGCACCGGCCGCGATCGCGCACACGGCGGTCGGCGGGGCGAGGTAGCGCAGGTTGATGGAGCCCTCGTGGTAGCGGGCGACCACGTGCCGCCAGCGGCCGTAGTCCTTGTACTGCTTGGCGAGCGCCTTCACGCTCGGCCGGGGCCGGTAGGACACCTTCAGCTCGGGCGAGAACCAGATGAGGCCCCCGGCCTCCCTGATCCGGAAGTTCAGCTCCCAGTCCTGGGCGCGGATGAACTCCACGTTGTAGCCGCCCTGCCGCTCCAGCGCCTCGCGCCGGAACACCCCCAGATAGACGGTCTCGGCGGGGCCCGCCTGCCCGCCGGTGTGGAAGGCGGCGTTGCCGACCCCGATCTTCGAGGTCATCGCGGCGGCGACCGCGTGCTCCCAGTCGTTCTCGCCCTCGGCGTGCATGATGCCGCCGACGTTCTGCGCGCCGGTCTCCTCCAGGAGCCGTACGGCGGTGGCGATGTAGTTCGGCGAGAGCATGCCGTGCCCGTCGACGCGGACGACGATCGGATGCCGGGAGGCGTTGATCGCCGCGTTCAGCGCCGCGGGCGTACGGCCGGTGGGGTTCGGGACGGTGTGTACACGCGCGTCTTCTGCCACGAGCTCGGCGGCGATCTCGTCCGTGCGGTCCGTGGACGGACCGAGGGCGATCACGACCTCCATCTCGCCGGCGTACTCCTGCGCGAGGATCGCTTGGACTGCTCCCCGCAGATGCCGCTCCTCGTTGAGGACGGGCATGATCACGGAAACGGCGGGGAGCCGCACGTCGGGATTGGCGTTCATAGGGGGCTCACGTTACCGCGAACGGGGGACACCGGTGCGCGCCGCCGGGGCGGTGGCGCGGGCCGCAGATCGTATCGGCCTACGGTTTCACGGATCCCACGTACGGCCGTCGTCCGGAGGTGTCCCCATGCCCACGCCGCCGCGGTCCCCTCGGCTCAACGCCGCCCCCCGGCACCGCCCGCAGCCCCCCTCCCCCCGCCGCGCTCCGCGCAGGCCCGCACCGCCCGCGCGCAAGCCGCGCTGGGGCATGCGGGCGGTCACCACGCTGTCCGTGGTGGTCCTCGCCTCCGCCGGCATCGGGCACGCGGTGATGACCAGCCTGGACGCGGACATCGCCCGGGTCGACCCCTTCAAGGACATGAAGAATCGCCCGCAGGCGGGCCACGGCATGAACGTCCTGCTGGTCGGCACCGACGGCCGCGAGAAGATCAGCAAGGAGGAGCGCCGCAAGTACCGGCTGGGCGGCGCCCCCTGCCACTGCACCGACACGATCATGATCGTGCACATCTCCGAGGACCGGGACCGGGCCAGCGTGGTGAGCCTGCCCCGCGACTCGTACGCGGTGACGCCGTCGCACGTCGACCGGGTGTCGGGCAAGCGGCACCACGGGCACCCCGTCAAGCTGAACGCGGCGTACGCCGAGGGCGGGCCGCAGCTGACCGTGCGCACCGTCGAGAACATGACGAAGGTGAAGATCGACCACTACCTGGAGGTCGACTTCACCAGCTTCATGAAGACGGTGGACGTGGTCGGGGGCGTGCAGATCTGCACCGCCGATCCCCTCAAGGACAGCTACACCGGCCTCGACCTCCCGGCCGGGCGGCACACGCTCGGGGGCGGGCAGGCGCTGCAGTTCGTCCGCGCCCGCCATGTCGACGGGGCCTCCGACCTGGGCCGTATGAAGCGGCAGCAGCGCTTCATGGCGGCGCTCGTGGAACGGCTCACCTCGTCCGGGATCCTGCTCAACCCCATGAAGTTCCGGGACGTGACGCGGGCGGTGCTCGGCTCGGTACGGGCCGACAAGGGCTTCGGCACGGACGAGATGCTGGACCTGGGCCGGGCCATGCGGAACTTCTCGCCCTCCTCCTCCGAGTTCACGACCGTCCCGATCGGGCGGATGGGGTACGCCGTGAAAGGCGTCGGCTCCACGCTGAAGTGGGACCCCGTGAAGGCGGAGCGCCTCTTCCACGCCCTGCGCCAGGACCAGCCGCTGTCGGTGCACCGGCCGCGCGGCGCGGCCCGGATCGTCCCGGTCGCCCCCCAGCAGATCCGCGTCCAGGTGGAGAACGGCACCCGCACGCCCGGCCTCGGCCGCCGCGTGGACGCGGCCCTGGCGTCGACGGGCTTCCGCACGACCAAGGCGCCGGTGAACGCCGCCGCCCGCGACGTCAAGCGCACGATCGTCGCCCACGACCCCCGCTGGGACCGCTCCGCCAAGTCCCTCGCGGCGGCCCTGCCGGGCAGCGAACTCCGGGCGGTCAAGGGCCTGGGCCCGACCCTGAAGGTGATCGCGGGCCCGGACTTCGAACGCGTCCGCAAGGTACGGGCCGAGGACCCCGGTCAGGGCGAGTCCGGGGTGGTGCGGGGGAACGAGGTGGCCTGCACGTAGCAGTCCGGGCGGCCCGGGTCAGTCCTCGAACCCCTCGGCCGCCCGCTTCTCCCGCAGGTCCATGATCGCCCGGCGGCGGGCCAGGCGGTGGGTGCGGCGGATCTGGGCCTCCTGGTAGCGGCGATCGTCGCGTTCGGTCTCCGGGAGGACCGGAGGAACCCGACGGGGCTTGCCGTCGGCGTCGACCGCGGCGAAGACGAGGTAGGCGGAGCCGACCTGCGTGGGCGGGGCGGACTCGTTCCAGCGTTCGGCCAGGACCCGGACGCCGACCTCCATGGACGTCCGGCCGGTCCAGTTCACCTGCGCCTTGACGTGCACCAGGTCACCGACGCGGACCGGCTCCAGGAACGCCATCTCGTCCATCGACGCGGTGACCGCCGGCCCACCGGAGTGCCGCCCGGCCACGGCCCCCGCCGCGTCGTCGACCAGCTTCATGATCACTCCGCCGTGCACGGTCCCCAGAAGGTTCGTGTCGTTGTGGGTCATGATGTGGCTGAGGGTCGTGCGGGACGCCGAAGTCGGCTTGCCCGGGATATCCGGACTGCCGGAATCCGCAGCTGGGGCCTGGTCTGTCATGGCCCCCACCTTATGCCGAGGCGGTATGAGGGGGATTTGTGTCAGCTTCGCCACAGCCGTGCTCTGATTTTCCGACGACTCTTGTATGGCCCACTACCGGGACCTGCACACTGGGGCGCATGAATGATTGGCCCGAGGGATTTTCCGCCGACAACCGCGGCAGCCGGTACGGACGCGGCAGCTCGAGCGCACAGCCCGAGAGCGCCCGTGTCATGCGGCAGGTCCGCCGCGGTCCGGCGGCGTCGCCCGGGCAGGCGGGATACGGCGGTGCCCCGCCGTACGGCGGCGGAGTGCCGCAGCAGCCGTCGTACGTCGACGGGGGTGGCCACGGCCCCGGTGCCGGCTACGACAGCGGCTACAACACCGGTCAGGTCTACGGCGCCCCCGGCGGCAGAGGCCCCGGCGTCCCGGGCGACGGCGTGTACGAGCCGCGCCCCGCGCCGAACTGGCGCCGCCGCATCAAGGTGACGGCCATCACCGTGGTGACGCTGTTGGTCGTGACGAGCGTCGGCACGTACTTCTGGGCCGACTCCAAGCTCAACCGCGACGTCGACCTGTCGAAGGTCATCGACCGTCCGGAGGCGGGCGAGGGCACGAACTACCTGATCGTCGGCTCCGACAGCCGCAAGGGCATGTCGGCCGAGGAGAAGAAGAAGCTGCACACCGGGTCCGCCGAGGGCAAGCGCACCGACTCGATGATGATCCTGCACACCGGCGGCGGCGCCCCCACGCTGATCTCGCTGCCGCGCGACTCGAACGTCACGATCCCGTCGTTCAAGGGCTCCGACTCCGGCAAGCTCTACCCGGCCACCGGCCGCCAGACGAAGCTGAACGCGGCCTACGCCGAGGACGGCCCGGAGCTGCTGGTGCGCACGGTGGAGGCCAACACGGGCCTGCACATCGACCACTACGTGGAGATCGGCTTCGCCGGCTTCGCGAGCATCGTGGACGCGGTCGGCGGCGTCGAGATGGACATCCCGCAGGACATCAAGGACACCAAGTCCGGCGCGGACCTCAAGAAGGGCAAGCAGACCCTCAACGGCGAGCAGGCCCTCGCCTTCGTCCGCACCCGCTACGCCCTCAGGGGCTCCGACCTGGACCGCACGAAGAACCAGCAGAAGTTCCTGTCGGCCCTGGCCAGCCAGGTCGCCACCCCGGGCACGATCATGAACCCCTTCAAGCTCTACCCCACCATGGGCGCCGGCCTGGACTCCCTCGTGGTCGACAAGGACATGGGCCTGTTCGACCTGGCATCCATGTTCTGGGCGATGAAGGGCGTCAGCGGCGGCGAGGGCAAGTCGATGAACATGCCGATCGCGGGAAACGCACCCAACGGCAACCTCCAGTGGGACACCGCGAAGATGAAGACGCTGGTGAACCAGCTGAAGAACGACGAGCAGGTCACCGTCTCGGGCAACTGAGCGGGCAGGCGGCGAAAAGGGGGCACCCGGGCGGGTGCCCCCTTCGCCGTGAGGCGGTGCTCACATCGAGGCGGCCGACATCGAGCGGCACATCTCGGCACAGCGGCGACAGGCCTCGGCACAGCGCATCATCTGCGCGTCCTCCGGCATGGACATACACGCCTCGGCGCACATGTCACAGGCCCGGGCGCACATCGCGCACATCTCGGCCATGAGGGGCGAGCGGCGCATCATCATGTCGGCGCACATGCGCGTCATCTCGGCGCAGTCCATGACCGCGCGCATGATCTGCATCTGGGCCGGGCCGCCCATCTGCAGGCACGAGCTCATGGTCTCCTCGCACACGCTGTGGCAGGTCATGCAGGCCTGGACGCAGTCCTGCATCTCCTTGCTCAGTGGGGTGGTGGTGGCGTGCTGCTGGGTCATGACGTCCTCCCGGGAAGCGGCGGGAGCCGCGGATCGGCGCCCGCTCCTCTCGTCCTACGCCTGCGGCCCCATGAGCACCACAGGGCGGACCCGCCCGTGTGCGGTTCCCTCCGTTTGTGAGGCACGACTCACCGGGCTCTGCGTGAAACCCCCGGCAGCGGCAAAGAGGGGATGCAGGCGCCCCGGGGCCCGGTGCGCACAGGCGGGGCGGCGAGCAACCCGTGCAGGGGGGAGACCCACACATGACACAGCAGGCGTATGACGAACGGCGGGCTCCGGAGCCGAGAGGACCGCAGGCGCAGAAGCAGCGGCTGCGCAGGCGGCTGGAGCGGCTGATCGGCATCGCCGCGACCGAGGGCAACGAGCTCGTGCCGCTGCGCAACGGCGACGAGATCTTCCCCGCGATGCTGGCCGCCATCCGTGCCGCGGAGCACACCGTCGACATGATGACGTTCGTGTACTGGCGCGGCGAGATCGCCCACGAGTTCGCCGCCGCCCTGGCCGAGCGGGCCCGTGCGGGTGTCCGGGTGCGGCTGCTGCTGGACGGCTTCGGCGCCAAGGAGATAGAGCGGGACCTGCTGGACGCCATGGACGAGGCCGGCGTCCAGGTGGCCTGGTTCCGAAGGCCCACACGCCTGTCACCGATGCGGCAGAACCACCGCTGCCACCGCAAGGTGCTGGTCACCGACGAGCACACGGCCTTCACCGGAGGCGTGGGCATCGCGCAGGAGTGGTGCGGCGCCGCCCGGAACCCCGACGAGTGGCGCGACACCCATGTACAGGTCCGCGGCCCCGCCGTGGACGGCATCGCCGCGGCCTTCGCCCAGAACTGGGCCGAGTGCCACGACGACCTCTACGACGACCACGACCGCTTCACCGCCCAGGAGCAGCCGGGCCGGGCCGCGGTCCAGGTCGTGCGGGGTTCGGCCGCCTTCGGCTGGCAGGACATGCAGACGGTCCTGCGGGTCCTGATCGCCTCGGCGCAGGAGCGCCTGCGGCTCGCCACGGCCTACTTCGCCCCCGACACCTACTTCATCGGGCTCCTGGCCGCGGCGGCCCGCCGCGGAGTCACGGTCGAGATCCTGCTCCCCGGCCCGCACACCGACCAGCGGGCGTGCCTGCTGGCCGGGCGACAGCACTACCAGACGCTCGTCGACGCCGGCGTGGACGTGCGGGAGTACCAGCCGACCATGCTCCACACGAAGATCATCACGGTGGACGGGGTCTGCTCCCTCATCGGCTCCACCAACTTCAACCGCCGCTCCATGGAGCACGACGAGGAGGTCGTCCTGGCCGTCCTGGACGAGGACTTCACCGCGGAGCTCGACGCTGACTTCGACGCCGACCGCAAGCGGAGCGAGCCGATCGACCCCTCCCGCTGGAAGCGGCGTCCCCTGCCCCTGCGCCTCGCCGAGACCGCGGTCACGCCGATCCGGCGCTTCCTGTGAGAACCCCGGGGGCCGAAGGGCCCGGCCCCCGGAGACGGGGCTACGGCAGGTTGCGCGCCATGACGACGTTGGAGGCACCAACACCGGCCGCGCTATAGACGAGCAGGCCTGGGGCAGGTTACGCGGTTTCCTGTTCCGTCAACCGTGATCGCTTGACCCGCACACCTCACCCTCGGGAGCATCGAGCCACACGCGGGGTATTCGCAGCAGCACGCGAGAGGGGACCCAGGACCATGAAGGTCACCAAGCTGGTCAGCACGTGCGATCTCACGGAGTGCCCGACGATCTACACGACGGATCGCGGAACCTTCCTGGTGCAGGGCGAGACTCCGGCCGATCACGGGCTTCAGATTCCCGCTCACGAAACCCTGGTCGAGATCCCGATGGAACTGATCCAGAAGGCCATTCGTGAAAACCTCATCTAGGACCCTGGGCGACCTCTTCGACGCGTTCAAGCGTGAGGCGTTCCGGCTGGAAACCCTGGACGACTACAGCAAGTCCGGGAACGTCGACGCCTACCACGCTTTCTTGGCCGGGGAGCCGCAGCCGGACGACTACAACGCGGGCTGGGTCGAAGAACTCCGCTCCCACACCGAGAAGGGGAAACGGGTTTACCGGGTGCACATTCTGTCCCGCCCCCTCACGAACTATCTTAGGTTCGAACTCGGGTGGGGCTACCAGAAGAACACGACCGGAGGTGAGGAGTTCTTCATCCTCGATATCACCGACAAACCCAACCCCCTGGAGAACGTTCCAGACTTCTGGTTCTTCGATTCCGATTCTGTAGCTGTGATGAACTACGACGGAGCCGGGAAGTACCTGGGTTCGGAAGTACTGCCGCCGGAACGAACGGCGGAATTCACGCGGTATCGTGACGCGGCGCTCGCGCACGCGGAGCCGTTCACCGAATGGTGGGCCAAGTACGGGGCGTGAACAGAGCACAGCTTGGAGCCGCGCTGCGGGCTCTGCGAGTGGCATCCAGCAAGGAAGCCAAAGCGGTTGCCCGCAGCGCCCTCATGTCCCCGTCCAAGCTGTCCAAGATCGAAAATGCGAAGCTCGCAGCCAGCGCGACGGACGTAGAGCGCATCCTGACCGCCATCGGCGTCTCGGATGAGGTCAAGGCGGAGTACGCCGAGGCCGCCCGAGCGTCGGCCACGGAAGCTACGGCGTGGCGCCTCCTCAAGCGCATCGGAGTTCACAAAGGCCAGCAGGCCGCCAAGGCTCTGGAAGCCCAGATGTCGATGCTGCGGCTGTTCCAACCGGTTCTGGTTCCCGGGCTGCTCCAGACGCCGGAGTACATCCGGGCCGTTCTGCAACGTCACAACCTGAGTGAGGACGCTCTCACACGGACGCTCAGCGGGAGACTCGAACGCCAAGCGGTCCTCTACGACAACGCGAAGGCACTGCGGTTCGTCATCACGGAACCTGTCCTGCGGTGGCGAATCGTCCCGCCACAGATGATGGCCGCACAACTCGACCGCATCGTTTCCATTTCACGCCTCTCCCATGTGGACATCCGCGTAGTTCCCCTACGGATTCAGCAGCACGACATTGCGAATCACGCGTTCGTCATCCGTGACGACCGAATGGTCACGGTAGAGACAGTCCACGCTGAGGTAGTCGTCACGAACCCCAGAGATGTAGGGCTCTACGTCGACAAGTTCGATGGATTCGAGCGAGTGGCGTTGTCTGGTAACGAAATGCGGAGTCTGGTCGAGGGCATCCGCGACGACTTTTTGCGGGAACAGGAAACAGGCTAGAACCGCACCCGGGGGCCACCGAAGATGGCGCCATGGAGAGCGAAGAGAGAACTTCCGATCCTGGGCCCCAGACCACGGCAGGGACGTGCCTAAACGAACTCCCGCGTGAGCCTTCGGCGGTGCCTGGCTGCTCTGACTGCCTGTCCCCTGATGGACTGGGCTGTCGTCAACGAGATCATCGGCCGGAACCCGTGCAAGAAGGTCAACGGTGCAGGCAGCCGCGCCAAGGAGATCCGGCAGCACAAGAGCACCGCGCGGCGACTCACGACGCGGGAAGGCCGGGTGTGGCCTGCGGCTGGGCGAGGCCATGGCGGTATCCCGCGATCAGATCGACTTCAAGGCCGAGGCGCTTCGGGTCGACTTCCAGATTGCGGAGGACGGCGACACCGAGTCGGGCAAGAACAGTGCGATCCAGCGTCGGCACATCAAGGCTCGTGACGAAGGAGAGCCAGGGCGTACTGTCCCCCTCCCGCCGAACGTTGCTTTCGAGCTTCGGCGGCACATCAAGAACCACGGCGTATGGGGGCCGGAACGGCTTCTCTTCCCCAACGTCACGCGGACTGGGTACCTCTACGCGTCGTACTTCTACCCGAAGATCTGGATGGAGGCTCTGGGCAAGGGACAGGTGAAGTACTGCAAGGCTCACTCGCTCCGGCATTACTACGGGTCGCGGCTGCTGTACGCCGGAGTCCCCGAGAACGACGTGGCTGATTGGATGGGCCACAGCAGCACGGACGTACTGAGGGAGCACTACCACTACATCTTCGAAGGGGCCGAGCAGCGCGGCCGGGCCGCCATCGCAACGATGTTGACGCCCGGCGCCGACGACCCCACGGAGGCGACAGAGGTCGCCTGATCCGCAGACGAAAGCAGCCCCCGGCATCACGTCGGGGGCTGCTTTGTTTGTGCAGGTCAGTGGCCGTTTCCCGCCCGGCATCCACCCAGGATTCCCCCAGCACGACGCTCAGGAACAGGCGAGAACAGGCGAGAACGGGCCTCAACGGACTGGAACCCGTAGCCGCCTCCCCGGGCCACCGAAACGACTCCTGACCTGCAAAAACCTTGCTAGGGAAGGTTCCTGGCCATCACGATCCGCTGAACTTGGTTCGTGCCCTCATAAATCTGGGTGATCTTGGCGTCGCGCATCATGCGCTCCACCGGGTAGTCGCGCGTGTAGCCGTACCCGCCGAGGAGCTGGACCGCGTCCGTCGTGACCTCCATCGCCACGTCCGAGGCGAAGCACTTGGCGGCGGCGCCCAGGTAGGTGAGGTCGGCGTCGACGCGCTGGGAGGCGGCGGCGGCCTGGTAGGTCAGGGCGCGGGCGGCCGAGATCTTCATCGCCATGTCGGCGAGCATGAACTGGATGCCCTGGAAGTCGGCGATCGCCTTGCCGAACTGCTTGCGCTCCTGGACGTAGCCCTTGGCGTAGTCGAGGGCGCCCTGGGCGATGCCGAGGGCCTGGGCGGCGATGGTGATGCGGGTGTGGTCGAGGGTCTTCATCGCCGTGGCGAAGCCGGTGCCCTCCTCGCCGATCATGCGGTCGGCGGGGATGCGGACGTTGTCGAGGTAGACCTCGCGGGTCGGGGAGCCCTTGATGCCGAGCTTCTTCTCCGGGGCGCCGAAGGAGACGCCCTCGTCGGACTTCTCGACGACGAAGGCGGAGATGCCCTTGGAGCGCTTGGCCGGGTCGGTGACGGCCATCACCGTGTAGTACTCGGACTCGCCGGCGTTGGTGATCCAGCGCTTCACGCCGTTGAGGACGTAGTGGTCGCCGTCGCGGACGGCCTTGGTCTTCATGCCGGCGGCGTCGGAGCCGGCGTCCGGCTCGGAGAGGCAGTAGGAGAACATGCCCTCGCCCTTGGCGAGCGGGGTCATGTACCGCTTCTTCAGGTCCTCGGAGCCGGAGAGGATCACCGGCAGGGAGCCCAGCTTGTTGACGGCCGGGATGAGGGAGGAGGAGGCGCAGACCCGGGCGACCTCCTCGATCACTATGACGGTGGCCAGCGCGTCCGCGCCGGAGCCGCCGTACTCCTCGGGTACGTGCACGGCGTGCAGGTCGTTCGCGACCAGCGCCTGGAGGGCCTCGCGCGGGAAGCGGGCCTCCTCGTCCACCGCGGCGGCGTGCGGCGCGATCTTCGCCTCGGCCAGGGAGCGGACGGCGTCACGGAGCATGTCGTGCTCCTCGGACGGGCGGTACAGGTCGAAGTCAGCCGATCCGGCCAAGGTCTCTCACGCTCCAAAACGCTGCGATGCTGAAGCTAACTACCGTTAAGTAATCAAAAGTTTATGGGGTCGCCCACGGGAGTGATACGTGAGCTAGGCGACAGCTGAGAAGTTGCCCAGTGAAGCGCGCCGCCATGCCCCGGCTATGCTCGGGCGCGCACCACATGCCGTAGACCCCTGGAGCACCCATGGCCCTGAAGATCACCGTGATCGGCACCGGTTATCTCGGTGCGACACACGCGGCGGCCATGGCCGAGCTGGGCTTCGAGGTGCTCGCCCTCGACGTCGTGCGCGAGAAGATCGAGAAGCTGGAGCGCGCCGAGGCCCCGATGTACGAGCCGGGGCTGGAGGAGCTGCTGCGCAGGCACGTCGCCGGCATCGAGGGCTCCAGCGGCCGGCTGCGCTTCACCCAGGACTGGGCGGAGATCGGCGCGTTCGGCGATGTGCACTTCGTCTGTGTGAACACCCCGCAGCGGCACGGCGAGTACGCCTGCGACATGAGCTACATCGACTCCGCGTTCGCTTCCCTCGCCCCGCATCTGCACGGTCCGGCGCTGGTCGTCGGCAAGTCGACCGTGCCCGTCGGTTCCGCGGACCGTCTCGCCGCCTACCTGGCCGCGCACGCGCCCGCCGGGGAGGACGCCGAGCTGGCGTGGAACCCGGAGTTCCTGCGCGAGGGCTTCGCCGTGGACGACACGCTGCACCCCGACCGCCTCGTGGTGGGTGTGCGCAGCGAGCGGGCCGAGAAGCTGCTGCGGGAGGTGTACGCGACGCCGATCGCCGAGGGTTCGCCGTTCGTGGTCACCGACTTCCCGACCTCGGAGCTGGTGAAGACCTCCGCGAACTCCTTCCTCGCCACGAAGATCTCGTTCATCAACGCGATGGCGGAGGTGTGCGAGGCCGCGGGCGGGGACGTCGCCAAGCTGGCGGAGGCCATCGGGTACGACGACCGGATCGGTAGGAAGTTCCTGCGGGCCGGGATCGGCTTCGGCGGCGGGTGTCTGCCGAAGGACATCCGGGCGTTCATGGCGCGCGCGGGTGAGCTGGGCGCGGACCAGGCGCTGACGTTCCTGCGGGAGATCGACTCGATCAACATGCGCCAGCGCGGGCAGATGGTGGAGCTGGCCCGGCAGGCGCTGGGCGGCGGGCCGTTCCTCGGCAAGCGGGTGGCGGTGCTGGGCGCGACCTTCAAGCCCGACTCGGACGACGTACGGGACTCCCCCGCGCTGAACGTCGCCGGGCAGATCCACCTCCAGGGCGGGCAGGTAACGGTCTACGACCCCAAGGGCATGGACAACGCCCGCCGTGTGTTCCCGACGCTCGGCTACGCCGACTCGGCACTGGACGCCGTACGCGGCGCCGACATCGTGCTGCATCTGACGGAGTGGCGGGAGTTCCGCGAGCTGGACGAGGGGGCTCTCGGCGAGGTCGCCGCGGCCCGGGTCGTCCTGGACGGCCGCAACGCGCTCGACCCGGAGCGCTGGCGCAAGGCCGGCTGGACGTACCGGGCGATGGGCCGCCCGAAGGCCTGAGCGCGCGGCGCACGAGACAGGTGACGCCGGTTCGGCCGAGGCTCAGTCGGCCGAACCGGCGTCTTCGTGCATTCTGCACCACCCGGCTGCGCGGCGGGTCCCCTATAGCTCCTTGGCGCGGTAGCGGCGCATCTTCGCGCGGGCCCCGCAGACCTGCATGGAGCACCAGCGGCCGCGGCCGGCCGGGCTGCGGTCGTAGTAGGCCCAGTGGCAGTCGGCGGCCTGGCAGGCCTTGAGGCGGGTCCAGGTGCCGGCGACCAGGGCCTCGGCGACGGCGGCGGCCACGCGTGCGTGCAGGGGGCGGTCGTCCGCGGGGGCGAGGGCGGCCGAGCCGTCCGACGCGTCGACCGTGACGAGGAGCGGGGCCTCGGCCAGGAGTGCGCCGAGGGGGGTGACCTCACGGTGCGGCGGATGGCCGGCGTGGGCGAGGAGGGTCGCGCGCAGGGACTCGCGCAGGGTGCGGGCCCGGTCCGTCTCGTCCGCGGTGACGCCGAGGCGGGCCCGGCCCTCGGGCGTGTCCAGCGCGTCGGCGCCGGACTCGATGTCCAGCGTGTTCACCAGGGCCTCGACCAGGGCCAGGCCGCCGGGCGCGGGCGATCTCTCCGTCATGGCTGGACCGTACCTCTCGCGATTCCCCTTGCGAGGTTACCTCCCATGCGGGAGCATGCAGTAACGGTTACTGGTTGCCCGCCCTTGCGGGTAACGGCGATTCGAGGAGGAAGTCATGGCTCTCGCCAAGCTGGGTGTCGTCGTCCTGGACTGTCCCGACCCGCGCGCGCTGGCCGGGTTCTACGCCGAGGTGCTGGGCGGCACGCCGACGGTGGAGACCGACGGGGAGGACGAGTGGGTCGATCTGAAGGTGCCGGGCGGCACACCCCTGGCCTTCCAGTCATCCCCCGGGTACGCACCGCCGAAGTGGCCGTCTCCCGACGGCTCGCAGCAGTTCCACCTGGACCTCGTGGTCGACGACCTGGACGCGGCCGAGAAGGGCGTGCTGGCGCTCGGGGCGAAGCCGCTGGACGCGGAGGACCGGGAGCGGACCTTCCGGGTTTACGCCGACCCGGCCGGGCACCCGTTCTGCCTCTGCGCCTGCTGACACCTGGAGGCCCCATGTCCGCCGTGGCACGTTTGCGTTCCGTGGTCGTCGACTGCCCCGACCCCCGCGAGCTGGCCCGCTTCTACGCGCAGGTCGGCGGCGGTACGCCGGAGGACGACGACCCCGACTGGGTGGTGCTGCGCGTCCCCGGCGGGCCCCGACTCGCCTTCCAGCGCTCCCCCGGCCTCACCCCGCCGGAGTGGCCGCGGGCCGACCGCAACGCCCAGCAGTTCCATCTGGACTTCGACGCCGGGGCGACCTGGGAGGAGATCGACGCGGCGGAGGAGCAGGTGCTGGCGCTGGGCGCGAGTGTGCTGGACAAGGAGGACGACGTGAAGAAGGACTTCCGCGTCTACGCCGACCCGGCGGGGCATCCGTTCTGCCTGTGCCGGATCGAGTCCGGCTGATCCGGCCCGGCCGGCCGGCTATGCGTCCAGTTCCGAGATCGTCGCCGTCGACGGTTCGCGGCGTTGCTGTGCGGCGCGGGCCGTGAAGTCGGCGCCGCGCAGGACCCGCTGGACGTTGCCCCAGGTCAGCAGGGCCACGTCGGCCTCGTCCCAGCCGCGCCGCAGCAGTTCGGCGATCAGCCGCGGATAGCAGGAGGTGTCGCCGAGCTCCTGCGGGTGGGCGGCTCCGGAGTCGTACGTGCCGGACAGTCCGACGCAGTGCGCCCCGGCCACGGCGCGAATGTGGTCGAGATGGTCGGCGACATCGCGGACGGTCGGGCCGGTCTGCTCGGCGGTCAGCGGCACCAGGCACAGCCCCTTGGCCGCGCCCAGCTCCGCCAGCAGGTCGTCGGGGAGGTTGACCGGGTGGGGGCGCAGGGTCCGGGCGGCGGAGCGGCTGCACAGCACGGGTGCCCGGGAGAGGCTCAGGACGCGGCGGATGGTCTGGGCGGAGGCACCGGAGAGGTCGGTGATCACGCCGAGGCGGTTCATCTCGCGGACGACCTCCTCGCCGAACCGGGTCAGCCCCGCGTCGCTGGCCCAGGACACCCCGGTCAGGGTGAGGACGCGCAGGCCGAGCAGGTGCAGCTGGCGCAGGATGCCGAGCGAGTCGCCCAGGGCCGGTGCGCCGGCGGGGCCGAGGAGCACGGCGACGCGGCCGCAGTTGCGGGCGTCCGCGACCTGCCCGGCCGTGCAGGCCGGCCGCAGGCCCTCCTCGCAGGTCCGGACGATGGTCTTCGCCAGGTCCAGTTGCTCCAGGGTGGCGCCGACGGCCCAGTCACCGTCGAGGCCCTCGGGCAGGTGCAACGACCAGAACAGGGCGCCCACATGGCCGCTGCGCAGCCGGGGCACATCCGTGTCGACGGTGCTCTCGCCGTCCTCCAGGTCGTACCAGGACAGGCGCTTGAGCGCCCAGGGCAGTCCGTTGTAGCCGTCGGCGACGGGGTGTGCGCTGAGGATGGCGTGGGCTCTGGTCATGGGCGCGTCGTCCGGGTCGGAGACGGGCTCGTAGGACTCCGCCGTGACGACGTCCTCGTCGGGGTACGGCTCGGCCAGCTCGTCGAACTCGCCGGCGGCCGCGGCGGTGGGGCGCAGGTCGTCCTGGAGGTCTGCCATGGCGGCTCCGTACCGTCGTTCGTGAGGTACGGTCACCGTCGCACGGAGCGGGGAGCGGTTCCTGGTGGGCGGGGCGTTCGGAGTACGGCGCCCGCGCGGGTGCCCTCAGGGCAGCCGGGCCGCCTCGATCACCTCGTCCAGGGTGTCCCGGGAGCGGACCAGGTCGGCGATCATCCGGTCGATGCGGGCGCGCTCGGCGGACAGGTCGGCGACCAGCTTCGGCGTCGCCACGACGGAGGGGCCGCCGTCGGTGTCCCGCATGCAGGGCAGCAGCTGGACGATCTTCTCGCTGCACAGTCCCGCCGCGAACAGCTCCTGGATCCGGATGACCCGGTCCACGGCGGCCTCCGGGTACTCCCGGTGCCCGCCCGGGGTCCGCTCGGCGAAGAGCATCCCCTGCTGCTCGTAGTAGCGCAGCGACCGCTCGCTCACGCCGGTGCGCCGGGCCAGCTCACCGATCCGCACCTGTCCACCCCCGGACTTGAATCTGACATGAGTGTCAGGTTCTAGCCTACCGGCATGACGCACTCGACAGCGCTCTTCGCACCGGCCCGTCTGCCCGGGCTGGACCTTCCCAACCGTCTGGTGATGGCCCCGCTGACCCGCAACCGGGCCGAGGCCGACGGCACCCCGACCCCGCTCATGGCCGAGTACTACGCCCAGCGCGCCTCGGCCGGGCTGATCATCGCCGAGGCCTCCACACCGAACGCGGTCGGGCAGACGTACCCGAACATCACCGCCGTCCACAGCCCGGCTCATGTGACCGGCTGGCGCCGGGTCACGGACGCCGTGCGGGACGCCGGCGGACGGATGTTCCTCCAGCTCCAGCACGGCGGCCGGGTCGGCCACCCGGCGACCAGCGGGCTCACCCCGGTCGCCCCCTCACCCGTCCCGCTGCCCGAGACGATCTTCACGCCGGAGGGGCACCGGCCGGCCGTGGCGCCCAGGGAGATGACCGCCGAGGACATCCGCACCACCGTCGCGGACTTCGCGAAGGCCGCCCGCAACGCGCTGGACGCCGGGTTCGAGGGGGTGGAGGTGCACTCCGCCAACGGCCATCTGCTGCACCAGTTCCTCGCCCGCAACACCAACCTGCGCACCGACGGCTACGGCGGCTCGGTCGCCGCCCGGATCCGGTTCACCGCCGAGGTGACCGAGGCGGTGGCCGCCGAGATCGGGGCGGAACGGACGGGACTGAGGGTCTCCCCCGGCAACACGGTCAACGGCATCGCGGAGGGCGAGACGGAGGAGCTCTACCCGGCGCTCGCCGAACGGCTCGGCGGGCTGGGCCTGGCCTATCTGCACCTGGTGCACGCCGACCCGGACACGGCGGTGTTCCGCGCCGTGCGCGCCGGCTGGCCGGGCGTGCTCATCGGCAACCCGGTCCTGAAGAAGATGTCGCCGCAGAGTGTGCTCGCCGCGTCCGAGGCGCTGCTGGCCGCCGGGGCCGACCTGATCGCGCTCGGCCGGCCCTTCCTCGCCAACCCCGACCTCGTGACACGGCTGCGGATCGGGGCGCCGCTGAACGAGATGCGCGACCGGTACTTCATGTACGTGGGCGGGGCGACCGGCTACACCGACTACCCCGCCCTCGACGCTCAGCCGGCGGACCCGGCCGGCGAGTCGATCGTGGCGTTGGACGGCGACCGCGTCGCCTGAAGCCCCCGCGCCACCTCCTCCGCCGCGTCCAGGACCCGGACCGCGTTCTTCCAGGTCAGCTTGGCCAGGTCGGCCTTGGACCAGCCGCGGTCGAGCAGTTCCGCGAGGAGGTTCGGGTAGCCGGAGACGTCGGCGAGGCCGTCGGGGGTGAAGGCCGTGCCGTCGTAGTCGCCGCCGATGCCGAGGTGGTCGATGCCGGCCGTCTCACGCATGTGGTCCAGGTGGTCGGCGACCGTCGACACCGTGGCGACGGGGCGCGGGCGGCGCTCCTCGAAGGCGCGGTGGACCCTCATGGCCGGCGCGGTGGTGTCGAGAGGGTGGAAGCCGTGGGCGCGCATGTTCTCATCGGCCGCGGCCGTCCAGTCCACGGCCTCCTGGAGCACGAACTTCGGCACGAACGTCACCATCGCGACTCCGCCGTTGGCGGGCAGCCGTTCCAGGACGTCGTCCGGGATGTTGCGCGGGTGGTCGCACACGGCCCGTGCGGAGGAGTGGGAGAAGATCACCGGAGCCGAGCTGGCGTCGAGCGCGTCCCGCATGGTCGTCGCCGCCACGTGCGAGAGGTCGACGAGCATGCCGAGCCGGTTCATCTCCCGGACGACCTCACGGCCGAACGCGGTGAGGCCACCGGCCTTCGGCTCGTCGGTCGCGGAGTCCGCCCAGTCGACGTTGTCGTTGTGGGTGAGCGTGAGGTAGCGCACGCCCAGCCCGTACAGGCCGCGCAGGGTGCCCAGGGAGTTGGCGATGGAGTGACCGCCCTCCGCGCCCATGAGGGAGGCGATACGGCCCTCCCCGCGCGCGGCCTCCATGTCGGCGGCGGTCAGCGCGGGACGCAGGTCCTCGGGGTGCCTGGACAGCAACTGCCGTACGCAGTCGATCTGTTCGAGCGTGGCGGCGACCGGGTCGGGCGAGTCCGTGCGGACGTACACCGACCAGTACTGCGCACCGACCCCGCCCGCGCGCAGCCGGGGGATGTCAGTGTGCAGATGGGCGCTCTGGTCGGCGGCGATGTCCCGCGCGTCGAGGTCGTAGCGGACCTGTTCGCGCAGGGCCCAGGGCAGGTCGTTGTGGCCGTCGACGACCGGGAACTCGCTCAGGAGTTCCCGGGCCGCCTCCAGGGAGGTCATCGTCGTCACTTCCCGGCGCCGAAGCCGAAGCCGCCCGCGCCCTCGACCTTGGAGCGCAGGCGCTTGCCCTTCTCGGTGGCCTGGTCGTTGAGCTCCTGCTGGAAATCGCGCATGCGGCCGCGCAGTTCCTCGTCGTGCGCGGCGAGGATGCGGGCCGCGAGCAGACCGGCGTTGCGGGCACCGGCGACGGAGACCGTGGCGACGGGGACACCGGCCGGCATCTGCACGATGGACAGGAGGCTGTCCATGCCGTCGAGGTACTTCAGCGGCACGGGCACGCCGATGACCGGCAGCGGGGTCACGGAGGCGAGCATGCCGGGCAGGTGGGCCGCGCCGCCCGCCCCGGCGATGATCACCTTGAGCCCTCGGCCGTCGGCCTGCTCGCCGTAGGCGACCATCTCGCGCGGCATGCGGTGCGCGGAGACGACGTCGACCTCGTAGGCGATCTCGAACTCGTCGAGGGCCTTGGCGGCGGCCTCCATGACGGGCCAGTCGGAGTCCGACCCCATGACGATGCCAACAACAGGGCTCATTCGGTGATGGTGCCTCTCAGGTAGCCGGCTGCGTGACGGGCGCGCTCCAGCACGTCGTCCAGGTCGTCGCCGTAGGTGTTGACGTGACCGACCTTGCGGCCGGGCTTCACGTCCTTGCCGTACATGTGGATCTTGAGCTGGGGGTCGCGGGCCATGCAGTGCAGGTACGCGGAGTACATGTCCGGGTAGTCGCCGCCGAGGACGTTGACCATGACCGTCCACTCGGCGCGCGGGCGCGGGTCGCCGAGGGGCAGGTCCAGGACCGCGCGGACGTGGTTGGCGAACTGGCTGGTGACGGCGCCGTCCATCGACCAGTGGCCGGAGTTGTGCGGGCGCATGGCGAGCTCGTTGACGAGGATGCGGCCGTCGCGGGTCTGGAACAGCTCGACGGCGAGGTGCCCGACGACGCCGAGCTCCTTGGCGATGTTCAGGGCCATCTCCGAGGCCCGGACCGCGAGGCCCTCGTCGAGGTCGGGGGCCGGGGCGATGACCGTGTCGCAGACGCCGTCGACCTGCCGGGACTCCACCACCGGGTAGGCGACGGCCTGGCCGTGCGGGGAGCGTACGACGTTGGCGGCGAGCTCGCGGAGGAAGTCGACCTTCTCCTCGGCGAGCACGGGGACACCGGCCTTGAACGGGTCGGCGGCCTCCTCGACGGAGCCGACGACCCACACGCCCTTGCCGTCGTAACCGCCGCGGACGGTCTTGAGGACGACCGGGAAACCGTCGCCCTCGGCTGCGAAGGCGGCCACGTCCTGCGGACCGGAAACGATCCTGTGCCGGGGGCAGGGGACGCCGATCGCGTCGAGCTTCGCGCGCATCACCCCCTTGTCCTGGGCGTGCACGAGCGCGTCGGGGCCGGGGCGCACGGGGATACCGTCCGCCTCCAGGGCCCGGAGGTGCTCGGTGGGTACGTGTTCGTGATCGAAGGTGATCACATCGCACCCCCGGGCGAACTCGCGCAGCGTGTCGAGGTCGCGATAGTCGCCGACGACGACATCGCTCACGACCTGCGCAGCGGAGTCCTGCGGGGTGTCACTGAGGAGCTTGAACCTGATGCCCAGCGGGATGCCCGCCTCGTGTGTCATACGAGCGAGCTGGCCACCGCCGACCATGCCGACTACGGGGAACGTCACTCCCCCAGGGTATCGGCCGCGCCACAGTGGCCGGTTTCCTGCCCCTCCCCGGTCCCGCCCGGACCATCTCCGGCCGTCCACCGGCATCCGCAGGAAGATCGCGCGGGAGGGTGGTTAGCATGGCTGGGTTGACGCCGATACCCGGACGGGGGCCTGCACGACCATGGGACATGGTGCCTCTCGGCTCCGACGGCTCGTCCGCGAAGTCGCCAAATTCGGCGCGGTGGGCGGTGCCGGGGTGCTGGTCAACCTCGTCGTCTTCAACCTGGTACGGCACACCACCGACCTCCAGGTGGTGCGCGCGAGCGTCATCGCGACCGTCGTCGCCATCGTCTTCAACTACGTCGGTTTCCGGTACTTCACGTACCGCGACCGCGACAAGAGCCGCCGTACCCGTGAGATGACCCTGTTCCTGCTGTACAGCGCGATCGGCCTGGTCATCGAGAACGGCGTCCTCTACGCGGCCACGTACGGCTTCGGCTGGGACACCCCGCTCCAGAACAACGTCTTCAAGTTCCTCGGCATCGGCATCGCGACCCTGTTCCGCTTCTGGTCCTACCGCTCGTGGGTCTTCCGCGCGCTCCCCGCCCCTGAGACACCGGCGGCCTCGGACCCGGGCCCGCGGAACGGGCCGGCCGGGCCCCCGAAGACGAAGCAGCAGGTGCCGTAGCTCCTCGGGCGGCACGGACCTAGCGGACCATCGGCTCGTCTTCCTGGGGCTTGGACAGAGGTGTGCGGGACAGGAACAGGGCGAAGACCGGGGGCTTGGTCTGGAGCATCTCCAGGCGGCCGCCGTCGGCCTCCGCCAGGTCGCGGGCCACCGCCAGGCCGATGCCCGTGGAGTTGCGGCCGCTGATCGCCCGTTCGAAGATGCGGGCGCCGAGATCGGCGGGGACGCCGGAGCCCTCGTCCGTGACCTCGATGACCGCCTGGTTGCCGGTGACGCGGGTGCGCAGGGCCACCGTGCCACCGCCGTGCATGAGGGAGTTCTCGATCAGCGCGGCCAGGACCTGCGCGACCGCGCCGGGCGTGCCCACCGCGCGCAGGTGCCGTTTGCCGGAGCTGACGATCGCCCGCCCCGCGCTGCGGTACGCCGGCCGCCACTCGGCGAGCTGCTGCTGGATGACCTCGTCGAGGTCGAAGGTGACGGCGGAGCCGGTGCGCGGATCGCGGGAGTTGGTCAGCAGCCGCTCGACGACGTCCGTCAGCCGCTCGACCTGCGTCAGCGCGATCGTCGCCTCGTCCTTCACCGTGTCCAGGTCGTCGGTGAGGGTGATCTCCTCCAGCCGCATCGACAGCGCCGTCAGCGGGGTGCGCAGCTGGTGGGAGGCGTCCGCGGCCAGCCGGCGTTCGGCGGTCAGCATGCGGGCGATGCGCTCGGCGGAGCCGTCCAGCACGTCCGCCACCCGGTCCAGCTCGGGCACCCCGTAGCGCTTGTGCCGGGGCCGCGGATCGCCCGAGCCGAGCCGCTCGGCCGTCTCCGCGAGGTCGGTCAGCGGCGACGCCAGCCGGTTCGCCTGGCGGACGGCCAGCAGCACCGCGGCCACCACCGCCAGCAACGCGACCAGCGCGATGATCAGCAGCGTCCGGCCGACCTCACGGGTCACCGAGGAGCGCGGCTCCTGGACGGTGACCGTCTCGCCCTCCTCGCCGGGCGCCGTCGCACTGATGACGTCCCCGGCGGGCTTCGTGCCGACCTCGATGGGCGCTTCCCCGGGCAGGCGGATCACCGCGTAGTAGCGGTCCTGCGTGACCTGCTGGCGCAGCACCTCCGCGTCGACCTGCTGCGCTCCGAAGAGCCGGCTGTCGACGATGCTGGCCAGCCGCACCGCCTCGGACTCCACCCGCTCCTGGGCGCTGTTGCTGATCGTCCGGGTCTCGACGATGACGAGGGAGACGCCGAAGACGGCGATCACGACCAGCACCACGGCGAGCGTGGACTGGATCAGTCGGCGGCGCATGTCCTGTTACCCGATCGCCCGTGCCTGCCTCGCGGCTCAGCTCTTCTCGAAACGGAAACCCACACCGCGCACGGTGGCGATGTAGCGGGGGTTGGCCGCGTCGTCACCGAGCTTCTTGCGCAGCCAGGAGATGTGCATGTCGAGGGTCTTGGTCGACGACCACCAGGTCGTGTCCCAGACCTCGCGCATCAGCTGGTCGCGGGTGACGACCCGGCCCGCGTCGCGCACCAGCACCCGCAGCAGGTCGAACTCCTTGGCGGTGAGCTGCAGCTCCTCCTCGCCCATCCAGGCGCGGTGGGACTCGACGTCGATGCGCACGCCGTGCGTGGCGGGCGGCTGCTGCGGCTCGGTGGCGCCGCGCCGGAGCAGGGCCCGCACTCGCGCGAGCAGCTCGGCGAGCCGGAACGGCTTGGTGACGTAGTCGTCGGCGCCCGCGTCGAGCCCGACGACGGTGTCCACCTCGTCGGCGCGCGCGGTGAGGATGAGGATCGGGATGGCGTGGCCTTCGCCACGCAGGCGGCGGGCCACCTCCAGACCGTCCATGCCGGGCAGACCGAGGTCGAGCACGACCAGGTCGACGCCACCCTGCAGTCCGGCGTCGAGAGCGGTGGGTCCGTCCTCGCGGACCTCGACCTCGTAGCCCTCCCGGCGCAGAGCGCGGGCCAGTGGCTCCGAGATGGACGCATCGTCCTCGGCGAGCAGTACACGGGTCATGAGGTGATGGTAGACCTGCGACGCCCTGAGCTGGGGTGTGACCGGAAGCCTTGATTCTTACCGGTGTCACACCCGGTTCTTACCTACCGGGGGTAGGCGCACCAACCTCTGCCTGTGGGGTGCGATCCTGGTAAGGACCTTGGAATCGTGGCGTGCGGTTCCCCCGACACCTGTGATCCGTGTCTCAAGCCCTTCCATATGCGGCGGTGTCCTGCCGTATGGTGATTCAACGCCTGTAGCACCACGGCGACCTTCGGAGGCCTTTTGCCCTGAAGGTCTCTTTTGTGTGCGGGCCGGTTCCCGCCGGCCCCGGAGAGAAACGACCTGTGGCCGGGCCTCGTAGTGCGGCGACGCGCGTAGAGGCGTGGATCCCGGTGGCGACCGCCCACCGCTCCGTGACCCGGAGCGGACCCCCGTAGGCGTCGGGCGGACGGCCGTACCCACCGGTGCCGGCAGCCCCCCACCGGGCGCACCACCGCTGCCGCGGGGCGCGTCCCGAGCAGCAAGGAACGACCATGG
Organism: Streptomyces hawaiiensis; assembly: GCF_004803895.1. Classification (NCBI taxonomy): domain Bacteria; kingdom Bacillati; phylum Actinomycetota; class Actinomycetes; order Kitasatosporales; family Streptomycetaceae; genus Streptomyces; species Streptomyces hawaiiensis. The sequence continues at coordinate 3,613,539 of NZ_CP021978.1, forward strand.
CGTCCAGCCTGACGAAGGACTCGGCCCGACCGGGCACCCCCGGTTCCGAGAAGACCTTCTTCGGCCACCCCCGCGGACTGGCCACTTTGTTCATGACCGAGATGTGGGAGCGTTTCTCCTACTACGGCATGAGGGCCCTGCTCCCGCTGTACCTGGTGGCCCCGGGTGGCCTGCACCTGAGCGCGGGCGCGGCGACGGCGATCTACTCCGTGTACCTGTCGCTCGTGTACCTGCTCACCCTGCCCGGCGGCTGGTTCGCCGACCGTGTGCTCGGCCCCCGCAAGACGGTCGCCGTCGCCGGTGTCGTCATCATGCTCGGCCACTTGTGCCTGGCCCTGCCCGCCGCCGCGAGCTTCTACGTCGGCCTGGTCCTCGTCGCCATCGGTTCCGGACTGCTGAAGGCCAACATCTCCACGATGGTCGGCCACCTCTACGACGGCCCGGAGGACCCGCGCCGCGACGGTGGCTTCACCGTCTTCTACATCGGCATCAACCTCGGCGCCTTCATCGCGCCGCTGGTCATCGGCACCGTCGGTGAGAACGTCAACTGGCACCTGGGCTTCGCGCTGGCCGCGCTCGGCATGGCGCTGGGTCTCGTGCAGTTCCTGCTCGGCAGCCGCCACCTCAACGCCAGGAGCAGCGAGGTCCCGACCCCGCTGTCGCCCGTCGAGAAGGCGTCCACCCTGCGCAAGGGCCTGATCTGGCTGGCCGTCGCCGTGGTCTTCTACGGCCTCGTCGGCGGCACCGGCCACTTCACCCTGAACTGGGCGCTGATCCCGCTCACGCTGCTCGGCCTGATCGTGCCGATCCTGGTCATCACCCGCATCATGCGCGACAAGGACCTGGACTCCGGCGAGCGCTCGAAGGTGTCGGCCTACATCTGGTTCTTCGTCGCCGCAGCCGTGTTCTGGATGATCTACGACCAGGGCGGCTCGACCCTGTCGCTGTTCGCCGAGAAGAGCGCCGACAACACCGTCTTCGGCTGGGAGTTCCCGGTCTCCTGGTACCAGTCGGTCAACCCGGTCCTGATCATGGCGCTGGCGCCCGTCTTCGCCTGGCTGTGGCTGTGGCTGAACCGGCGCGGCCAGGAGCCGAGCACCATCGTGAAGTTCGCCTCCGGCCTGGTGCTGGTGGGCGCGTCCTTCTTCCTCTTCCTCGCCCCGCTGTCGATCGCGGAGGGCGGTCACAAGGCCGCGGCGATGTGGCTGGTCGCGATCTACTTCGTGCAGACCGTCGGTGAGCTGACGCTGTCGCCGGTGGGTCTGTCCGTGACGACGAAGATGGCCCCGGCGAAGTACGCCTCGCAGATGATGGGCGTCTGGTTCCTCGCGGTCACCGCGGGCGACTCCGTCACCGCGCTGCTGTCCAACCCGGCCGTCGGCGGGGTCAACCTCGACCGGGCGGGCTTCGTGGCGCTGGAGGCCGGGCTGGCCGTGGTCGCCGGCTTCGCGGTGTACATGTACCGCAAGAGGGTCAAGGCCATGATGGGCGACGTCCGTTGATCACCGCCGCCGGACGCTGAGTTGAGGGCCGTCGCATCCCTGGGGTGCGGCGACGCTGAGGGCCGTCGCACCCGCGGGGTGCGGCGGCCCTTCCTCATGTCCCGGTCGAACTCGGAGGGTCGGCGTCCGAAGCGAACCAGGGCGACGCCGGGGCCCGGCGGGGGGCGGGCAGCCGCAGACGGCGGGCCGGGCGGGCCGCGTGGCCTGGGCGGCCGGGCCGTACGTGGTCGATCACCGCCAGTCCCGCGCGGAACAGCGCCGCCGGGACGACGAGCAGGACGAGGACCCAGAACAGGGTCACGCCCCAGGGTCGGCCCACGCCCCAGGGGTGTTCGGCGAGCACCTTGCCGCCGTACTTCAGCGACACGGTGTAGTCGCCGTGCGCCCCGGACCCGAGCTCCACGGGCAGCTCGATGCGGGCCTTGCCGCCGGGCCGGATCGTGCCCCGCCACCGCTGGTCCTGCCACTCGGGGGCGAACACGCCGTGCGAGGTGCCGACCTGGAAGACCGGGTTCCGCACGGGGGACGTGCCGACATTGCCGACCGTGACCACGAGGGTCCGGGACGGCGGGGAGCCGAACCAGGTGAGCAGACCGCCGGAGCCCCGCAGCCGGGTGTCCGCGAGCAGGGACAGCCGTCCGCCGGCCGCTTCCGCGGGCAGCGGCTCGACGGCGTGCCCGGCGACCTGGAGGGCTGCGTCGGCCTCGGCCCCGGCTCCCGTCACGGTCGCCACGTGCACCACGCAGGGGCACGGCACCGGCGGCTCCACGACGGGCAGTTCACGGCGGAAGCGCCCGTCGGCATCGGTGGTGACGGCCCGGCCGTCGGCGTTGGCACAGGAGTTGGTGCCGCCGGTCACGCCCCGCTTCGGCTCGGCCTGCCCGCACACGAGCAGGGTCAGCAGGGCACGGGGTCGCCAGCCGCTGCCTCTGACGGTGACCGAACCACCCGTCCCCGCCTGGGACTCGGACAACTCGACCGCGGGCCGCCGCTCCACCGCTCCGACGGACCCGGTGCCCGCCAGGGCCAGCAGCAGCGCGAGCAGAACCGGCAGTGACACGTACGGAAGACGGGCGGCGGGCGGCATCGGCGGCTCCAGCGGTCGTGCGCTCAGCGGTGCACTGCCAGGAGGGGCGGGCGGCGGTCAACGGCCCGCCCGCGCCCCCTGGTGACGCCGGGTCAGCCACAGGGCACCCGCCGCGCCGGCGAGCAGGACCGTGCCGCCGAGGGTGCCGAGGGCGACGGCCGAGTCCTCGGGCCCGGTCTGCGGAAGCCCGGCACCGGTGTCGGAGCCGGAACCGGAGCCCTGGGTGGAGCCGGTGGTGTCGCCGCCGCTCGCGGCCGTGACGTCGAGGGTGAGGGAGGGGCCAGAGTCGTTCGTCGGGGTGCACGTGGTGGTCGTACCGAGCGCCTTGATGGTGAGCACACCGGCGGTGAAGGTGACCTTGCCGCTCTTCTTCGGCGTGTACGTGCCGCTCAGGTCACTGATCTTGATGGGCGTGTTGGCCGGGATCGCGGCGTCGTTGGCGGGGCCGCTCACCGACAGGGTGCCGCTGTCGGCGCCGCCCAGGGCGATGGTGGCGCTCGGCGTCATCGCGCCCTTGCCCAGTTCGACCGGGCTGGAGGAGACACCCTTCTGCCAGGACATGGTGATCCGGTAGCCGCTGCCGCTCCTGACGCCCTTGATGTCGATGGGCGAGACGGCACTCTTGTCGCCGATCGGCGTCTTGCACTGGTAGTTGACGTCGACGACCTCGGCCCGGGCGACGGGGGCGGCCATCCACACCGCCGACCCGGCCAGGGCCGCGGCGGACGCGAGCGCGGCGGTTCGTTTCCGGTACGACACGGTGCCGCTCCCCTTCCTGTTACTGACGGCGCATCAGATAGGGCCGTCAAGGTACGCCCGGGACCTTGAGGAAGGAAGACACAGTGCGCGCCGGATCCGCGGGCGGGCGGTCACCCGTTCGGACGCAGCGCGGGTGCTCGCACGAACCGGGAACCCGACAGGTACACCCAGGGTTGGACAGATACGCCCAGAATCAGGCATAGACGCCGATATAAGGCCGACATGCTCAAAGCCGGTCGGGTGTGCCTGGAATCAGGCAGGCACGGCGGGGTCGGGCGGGGTGCGCCCGGGACAGGCGGATGCGCCTGGCTTCAGCGGGGGTGCGCTCGGCTTCTGGCGGGCGGGTCCGGCTTCAGGCGGGTGGGCCCGGGGTCAAGCAGGCCCGCCCGGGATCAGGCGGGCATCCGCGATCGGGATCAGGCGGGTGCGCCCAGTTCCGCCCACACCGTCTTGCCGGAGACTCCCGGCGTACGGACGACGCCCCAGTCCAGGCACAGGCGCTGGACGATGAACATGCCGTGGCCGCCCGGGCGTCCCGCGCGGTGCGGGGTGCGGGGGGCCGGCTGGCCGGTGCCCCGGTCCGCGACCTCGACGCGGATCACCTTGTTGTCGCAGGTGATCCGCAGCTGGTCCGGCCCCTCGGCGTGCAGGCAGGCGTTGGTGACCAGCTCGGAGACGACCAGCAGCACGTCCTCGGCGGCGGCCCGCTGATCGGCGGAGGCGGCGGGCAGCCAGCCCCACGCGTACAGCGCCTGGCGGGTGAAGTCGCGGGCCAGCGGAACCACTCCGCTCTCGTCGTCGAAGCTCAGCCGGCGCACCTGCGGGCCCCCCGCAGGTGCCGCCGCTCCCGGCGGCGCGCCCACGCCCACGCCCTCGCCGGACGCACCGGCCGCCGCTACGCCACCCTCGGACGCCCCGGAAGCGCCGCTGGGCTCCGGCCCGCGGTCGCCCGGCGAGTAAGGCCGGGTGGTGCTCATCAGCGCTTCACCTCACCGATTCACCAGTTCACGATTCAAAAACGTCACTACACAGTCAGTCACGCAGCGCGCGGCACGACGGTTTCGCGGCGCCCCCGCCACCCTGGTGACCGACAGGTTCAGGATGTCTCCTGCCCGGGCGGACCGACGGAACACCCATGTATTCGGCACGAAAGACGTGACGGGGCTGGGACACCGGTCACAGGGGAATGGCCGAGGCGCCGCGCACCGACACACCGCCGGTCAGCCCGACTCGTCGGCCAGGGCCGCCTCGAGCGAGTCATGGACGCTGAAGACCGCATCCGCACCCGTGATCTCGAAGACGCGCGCCACCACCGGCTGCATGCCGGCGAGCGAGACGCCGCCACCGGCGGCCTCCGCCTTCAACCGCGCCCCGAGGAGCACGTTGAGCCCCGTGGAGTCGCAGAACTCCAGGCGTGCGCAATCGATGACCAGGCGCTTGAATCCCTTGGCGAGGCAGTCCTCGAGTGGCTCACGCAACACATCGGCGGTGTGGTGATCCAACTCACCCGCCGGGGTCACGACGGCACTAGAGCCCTCTTCCCGCACCTCCACCAGAAGCCGGCCAGACTGTGCGCTGCCGACCGTCCCGCGGTCCATGCCGTCTCTCTCTCCCGACGTCGAGGTGGTTGCTGACGCCCTCGAACACTACGCCTTCCCCGCACAGTCCGACACCCGAACAACTACACACAAACGGACATATGCCCACAGAACGCACTTGCGGTGGGCTCGGGAAAGCGGGTAGGCCTAGTAAGGACACGTACCCGACACGGCCGGCTTTGGAGGCGCCGCACACCGCAGTGCACCTAACGGCTCCGGCAGCCATATGCCGAGAACGATGGAGGACATCATGTCACCCCGGCTCGACGGATCGCGTACCCAGAAAGCGACGTCGACACCCCCTCCGGAACATCTGGATCCCATCGAGCAGAACGAGATGCTCGTCACACAGGACGGCCTTCTCGCCGGACTTCCGGACATCCCCCCGTACGAGGAAGTCGACGCGGTCGACGCCCGGGCCCTGTCAAAGACCCTCTTCGAGCGTCTGGAGACGCTGGAGGAAGGGACCCACCAGTACTCGTACGTCCGCAACACGCTCGTCGAACTGAACCTCGCGCTGGTCAAGTTCGCCGCCTCCCGGTTCCGCTCCCGCAGCGAGCCGATGGAGGACATCATCCAGGTCGGCACCATCGGCCTGATCAAGGCGATCGACCGCTTCGAGCTGTCCCGCGGTGTGGAGTTCCCCACGTTCGCGATGCCGACCATCGTCGGCGAGATCAAGCGCTTCTTCCGCGACACCTCGTGGTCCGTGCGCGTTCCGCGGCGGCTCCAGGAGCTGCGGCTCGACCTGGCCAAGGCCGGTGACGAGCTGGCCCAGAAGCTGGACCGCGCCCCGACGGTGGCCGAGCTGGCCGAGCGCCTCGGCCTCTCCAACGACGAGGTCGTCGAGGGCATGGCCGCGTCGAACGCCTACACCGCCTCCTCGCTGGACGCCCAGCCGGAGGAGGACGACTCCGAGGGTGCGCTCGCGGACCGCATCGGCTACGAGGACCACGGGCTCGAAGGCATCGAGTACGTCGAGTCGTTGAAGCCGCTGATCGCCGAACTCCCGCCGCGCGACCGGAAGATCCTGTCCCTGCGCTTCGTCGCGGGCCTGACCCAGTCGGAGATCGGCGAAGAGCTCGGCATCTCGCAGATGCACGTCTCGCGTCTGCTGTCGCGGACGCTGGTGCGGCTGCGCAAGGGGCTGACCGTCGAGGAGTGATCCCTCGACCCGGGTGAACGAACGTGTCCTTCGGGGGCGGGCCGCGACGGCCCGCCCCCAGGCGCGTGCCACCGGCGGTTCCCCGGAGGTTCCGGCTGTCTCTCAGCCGTTGAGGATCAGCGCCGCCGTCGGGAGCAGCGGGGCCGTCAGGCTCAGCAGCCAGTAGGTGTGCGGAGCCAATGCCGTCCTGCGTCGGAGCGGCCTGTTGGCGAGCCACCAGATCAGGCCGTACAGCGTGACGACGGGGACGACGATCACGAGCCAGAGGGCCATGCCGTCGTTCTCGGTGGGCTCCCGCACGGTCCAGCCGCCCTCGGCGAGCGGCCAGTTCACCGCGAGGTACCACAGCAGCCAGAAGGGCACCACGCCCGGGATCCCGAGCAGCACGTTCACCACGAGTGGTACCGACCAGTGCTTCGCCATCCGCCCCCGCCCTCCGATGATGCCGGTCGTCCGCCGACGCGACACCGCATTATGCGCGGCCGGTGATCACACCACCCGCTCTCCGCGCCGCCACACCCCGCTGACCAGCGGGACGCCGGGGCGGTAGGCCAGGTGGACGTGGCTCGGGGCGTCGAGGAGCGTCAGGTCCGCGTACGCGCCCGGTGTGAGACGGCCGACGTCGTCGCGCCGCAGGGCCGCCGCGCCGCCCGCCGTGGCCGACCACACAGCCTCGTCCGGGGTCATCCCCATGTCCCGTACGGCCAGCGCGACGCAGAACGGGACGGACGAGGTGAAGGACGAGCCGGGGTTGCAGTCCGTGGACAGCGCGACCGTGACACCGGCGTCCAGCAGCCGCCGCGCGTCCGGCCACGCGGCCCGCGTGGAGAACTCGGCGCCGGGCAGCAGGGTGGCGACCGTACGACTGCCGGCCAGGGCGTCCACGTCCGCGTCCGTGAGGTGGGTGCAGTGGTCGGCGCTGGCGGCGTCGAGCTCGACCGCGAGCTGCACGCCGGGGCCGTACGACAGCTGGTTGGCGTGGATGCGGGGGTGCAGGCCCCTGGCCTTGCCGGCGGTGAGGATCGCGCGGGCCTGGTCGCCGTCGAAGGCGCCCTTCTCGCAGAAGACGTCGATCCAGCGGGCGTACGGGGCGCAGGCGTCGAGCATCTCGCCGGTGACGAGGGCGACGTAGGACGCCGGGTCCTGCGCGTGGTCCGGGGAGACGATGTGGGCGCCGAGGTAGGTGACCTCGTCGGTGTGGGCGGCGGCGATGCGCAGGGCGCGGGCCTCGTCCTCGACGGTCAGGCCGTAGCCGGACTTGGTCTCGAAGGTGGTGGTGCCCTGGCGCAGGGCCTCGCGGAGGTAACGGGTGAGGTTGGCCTCGAGTTCCTCGTCGCTCGCCGCCCGGGTGGCCGCGACCGTGGTGCGGATGCCGCCCGCGCTGTACGGCCGCCCGGACATCCGGGCGTTGAACTCCTGCGTCCGGTCGCCCGCGAAGACGAGGTGGGAGTGGGAGTCCACGAAGCCGGGGATGACGGCCCGGCCGCCGGCGTCGACCCGGTTGTCAGTGGCGGGTGCTTTGCTTTGATCACCGGTCCACGCGATGCGGTCGCCTTCGATGACGACGGCCGCGTCCTGGATCAGTCCGAGGGGGGAATCTCCCCCACTCTCGAATGTGCTCGAGCGGGGGGACCCCCATCCGAGGGAGGGGTCGTTGGTGACCAGGGCGGCGATGTTGGTGATGAGCGTGCTTGCGGTGCTCGCGGAGTGGGCGGGGCTGACGGTCGTCGCGTTGCTCATGGCGTCCTTGCTGGCCTGGTCGGCGGTGGGCCGGGGTTCGGGGGCGGACCGCCCGCAGGGGCGGCCCGGGGTCATCCGCGCAGGGCTTCGACGGCGTCCGCGAGGGCGTGCGGCACATCCGGTACGAGCGAGTGCGCCCCGTCCCGCACGACGTGCCGCCCTGCCACGACCGTATGCGACACGTCTGCTGCCGACGCGGCGAATACGGCCGTCTCGGCCCCGAGTCGCGCAAGCGGCCCTGCCGTCCTGACCGAGTCGAGGGCGAGGGTGGTGAAGTCGGCGAGCGCGCCGGTCTCCAGGGTGCCCGCCTCGTCCCAGCCGAGGGCCGCGTGGCCGTCGGCCGAGGCCGCCCGCAGGAGGGCCGCCGCCGTCCAGTGACCTCGGGTACGGGTGCGCAGCCGCTCGTTCAGCTCCATGGCCCGCGCCTCCTCGAGCAGGTCGATCACGGCGTGGCTGTCGGAGCCGAGGCTGAGCGGCGAGCCGGCCCGCTGGAGGGCGACGGCGGGTCCGATGCCGTCGGCGAGGTCCCGCTCGGTGGTCGGGCACATGCAGGTGCCGGTGCCGCTGCCGCCGAGGAGGGCGATGTCCTCGTCGGTGAGGTGGGTGTTGTGGACGCCGGTGGTGCGCGGCCCGAGCACTCCGTGGTCGGCGAGCAGCCGCGTCGGGGTGCGGCCGTGGGCCTCCCGGCAGGCGTCGTTCTCGGCGGTCTGCTCCGACAGGTGCACATGGAGCGGGGCCCGCCGCTCCCCGGCCCACCGCGCGACGGTCGCCAACTGGTCGGCGGGTACGGCCCGTACGGAGTGGATGGCCGCCCCGATCCGTGCGTGATCCCGTTCCTTGAGAACTGAACAGCGTTCGGCCCAGGCGTCCGCGGTGCCGTCGGAGAAGCGGAGCTGGGGGTCGGTGGGCGGCTGCCCGAAGCCGGAGGAGAGGTAGGCGGTGTCGAGGAGGGTGATGCGGATCCCGGCTTCGGCGGCGGCCGCGATGAGGGCCTCGCCCATCGCGTTGGGGTCGGCGTAGGGGACGCCGCCGGGGGCGTGGTGGACGTAGTGGAACTCGCCGACGGCCGTGATGCCGGCCAGGGCCATCTCGGCGTACACGGCGCGGGCGAGGGCGTGGTAGCTGTCCGGGGTGAGCCGGGCGGCCGTGGCGTACATGACCTCGCGCCAGGTCCAGAAGGTGCCGGAGCCGACCTGGACGGTGCCGCGCAGGGCCCGGTGGAAGGCGTGGCTGTGGGCGTTGGCCAGGCCGGGGAGGGTGAGCCCGCGCAGCACCTCGGCGCCGGGGGGCGGGGCGGGGGTGCCGGTGCGGACGGCGGCGATGCGCCCGTCTCGGACGTCGAGGGCCACGCCCGGCTCGACGTGGGTGGCGAGCCAGGCGTGCTCCAGCCAGTACGTCCGCGGGGCTGCTGTCGTCACCTGCACGCCAGTCCTTCCAGTACGTCGGCGAGTGCGAGTACCCCGGCCACGCAGTCGTCCTCGCTCGCGGACTCGGCCGGGGAGTGGGAGACGCCGGTGGGGTTGCGCACGAACAGCATGGCGGTCGGGATGCTCCCGGACAGGATCCCGGCGTCGTGTCCCGCGCCGGTGCCCAGGACGGGGACCGTGAGGTCGGTGTCCGTGGCGAGGATGCGGGAGAGTTCGTCGCGCAGGGCGTGGTCGAACTCGACGACGGGGGTGAAGGACTCGCGGACGACGTCGAGGTCGATGCCGTGTGTGTCCGCGTACTGCCGGGCCGCCTTCTCGATGCCACCGACCACGGTGTCGAGGCTCGTCTGGTCCTCGGCGCGGGAGTCGAGCCAGCCGCGCACGAGGGAGGGGATGGCGTTGACGCCGTTGGGCTCCACGGCGATCTTGCCGAAGGTGGCGACGGCTCCGGCGAGTTCGGCCTCGCGCCGGGCGGCGAGGACGGTCTCGGCGTAGGACAGCATGGGGTCGCGCCGGTCGGCGAGCCGGGTGGTGCCGGCGTGGTTGGCCTCGCCGCGGAAGTCGAACCGCCACCGGCCGTGCGGCCAGATCGCGCTGGCGATGCCGACCGGGTCGCCGGACAGGTCGAGGGCCCGGCCCTGCTCGACGTGCAGTTCGACGAAGGCGCCGATGCGGGCGAGCCGTTCGGGGTCGGCTCCGATGGCGTCGGGGTCGTGTCCGGCGCCCTCCATGGCGCGCGGCAGTGTCACGCCGTCGCCGTCGGTGAGCCGGTGTGCCTGCTCGCGGGTGAGCTGCCCGGCGGTGAGCCGGGACCCGACGCAGGCGAGCCCGAACCGGGCGCCCTCCTCGTCGCCGAAGTTCACGATGCCGAGGGGCCGGGTGAAGCGGGCGTGCCTGCCGCGCAGTTCGTCCAGCGCGGCGAAGGCGGACACGACGCCGAGGGGCCCGTCGAAGGCCCCGCCGTCCGGCACGGAGTCGAGGTGCGACCCGGTGACGACGGCGTTCCCCTCGGCGGGGTCCCCGAGCCAGGCCCACTGGTTGCCGTTCCGGTCGATCTCGTAGACGAGGCCGCGCGCCCGTGCCTGCCCCTCGAACCAGACCCGGCATTCACCGTCGGGCCCGGTCCAGGCGAACCGGCGGTAGCCTCCGGAGGCGGGGTGACGCCCGATGGGGAGCAGGTCGCGCCACATCTGGTGGAAGGAGTCACCGGCACCGGCTGATCCGGGCTGGGACCCGCCGGGCTGCGGGAAGGCGTTCCGCACGGCGGGACGGGTGGGCACAGCCGGACCCGCGCACGGCGGCGACGCGTCAGCCCCCGCCGAAGGGTTGCCGTTCGGCGCAGTCACGCGTCGTCACCCTCACGCATCGGCACCCGCACGCCGCGCTCCTCCGCGACCGACTCCGCGATGTCGTACCCGGCGTCGACGTGCCGGATGACGCCCATGCCGGGGTCGTTGGTGAGCACCCGGCGGATCTTCTCGCCCGCGAGCGGCGTGCCGTCGGCCACCGTCACCTGCCCGGCGTGGATCGACCGCCCCATCCCGACGCCGCCGCCGTGGTGGATCGACACCCAGGACGCCCCGGACGCCACGTTCACCATGGCGTTCAGCAGCGGCCAGTCGGCGATCGCGTCGGACCCGTCGAGCATGGCCTCGGTCTCCCGGTAGGGGGAGGCGACCGAACCGCAGTCGAGATGGTCGCGGCCGATGACGACCGGGGCGGCCAGCTCCCCGCTCGCGACCATGTCGTTGAACCGCTCACCGGCCTTGTCCCGCTCGCCGTAGCCGAGCCAGCAGATCCGGGCGGGCAGGCCCTGGAAGTGGACGCGTTCGCCGGCCATCTTGATCCAGCGGGCGAGGGACGCGTTTTGAATGGACTCAGCCTCCGGGAAGAGGTCGAGGATCGCCTTGTCGGTCTTGGCGATGTCGGAGGCCTCGCCGGACAGGGCGGCCCAGCGGAAGGGGCCCTTGCCCTCGCAGAACAGCGGGCGGATGTAGGCGGGTACGAAGCCGGGGAAGGCGAAGGCCCGGTCGTATCCGGCGAGTCGGGCCTCGCCGCGGATGGAGTTGCCGTAGTCGAAGACCTCAACGCCGGCGTCCATGAAGCCGACCATGGCCTCGACGTGCCGGGCCATGGACTCGCGGGCCCGGGTGGTGAAGCCGGCCGGGTCCTTGGCGGCGGCGTCGGCCATGTCCTCGAAGGCGGTGCCCAGCGGCAGGTAGGCCAGCGGGTCGTGGGCGGAGGTCTGGTCGGTCACGATGTCGACGGGCGCGCCCATGGCGAGGAGCTGCGGGAGGAGTTCCGCGGCGTTGCCGAGGACGCCGATGGACAGCGGGCGGCGGGCGTCCCGGGCTTCCGTGGCCAGCCGCAGGGCGTGGTCCACCGAGTCGGCCTTCACGTCGAGGTACCGGTGCTCGATGCGCCGCTCGATGGCACGCGGGTCGCAGTCGATGCAGATCGCCACGCCGTCGTTCATCGTCACGGCGAGCGGCTGGGCACCACCCATGCCGCCGAGACCGGCGGTCAGGGTGATGGTGCCGGCCAGCGACCCGCCGAACTTCTTCGCGGCGACGGCGGCGAAGGTCTCGTAGGTGCCCTGGAGGATGCCCTGGGTGCCGATGTAGATCCAGGAGCCGGCGGTCATCTGCCCGTACATGGTCAGGCCCAGCTGTTCGAGGCGGCGGAACTCCTCCCAGTTGGCCCAGTCGCCGACGAGGTTGGAGTTGGCGATGAGGACGCGCGGGGCCCATTCGTGGGTCTGCATGACGCCGACGGGGCGGCCGGACTGGACCAGCATGGTCTCGTCCTGCTTCAGCCCCTTGAGGGTGCGCACCATCGCGTCGAAGGAGCGCCAGTCGCGCGCCGCCTTGCCGGTGCCGCCGTAGACGACGAGCTTGTCGGGGTGCTCGGCGACCTCCGGGTCGAGGTTGTTCTGCAGCATCCGCAGGGCGGCTTCCTGCTGCCATCCCAGGGCGCTCGGTTCCGTGCCGCGCGGCGCTCGGACAGGGCGGGGTCCTGACATGGTCTGCCTCCTGGGGGTGCTCCCGGCGGATGTTGCTGCTTCTATTCACATCCTGGCCCTATGAATAGAGCTAGTCAATACGTCGGGACACCGGCGCGGCGGTGCCGCGGATGTTTCGCTGGATGCATGGGCGCACACATCGAGGCGGAAGCAGCGGACGACACCGGCGCCGGGCGGGCGGCCCGGCGGGACGAGGCGGTGCGGGCCGCCGTGGAGCAAGGGCTGCTCGGGCCCGCCAGCCCCATCGTCGGGTTGCTGGACGTCACCGGCATCCGGGAGTCGGCGGCTCAGCTGCGGGCGGCGTTCGCCGCGGTGACGGCGCCGGGCACGCCCGTGCTGCACGCCTTCGCGGTGAAGGCGACCCCGCTGGTGCCGGTCCTGCGGCTGCTGCGGGAGGAGGGCGTCGGCGCGGAGGTCGCGAGCCCGGGTGAGCTTGCCCTGGCGCAGGCGGCGGGCATGCCGGCGGAGGCGACGGTGCTCGACTCGCCCGCGAAGACACCGGCCGAGCTGCGCGAGGCACTGTCCCTGGGCATCGCCGTCAACGCGGACAACCCGCAGGAGCTGGCCCGGATCGACGCCCTGGTGCCAGCGCGGGGCAGCCGTTCCCCTCTCGGGATCCGGGTGAATCCGCAGGTCGGCGGCGGCTCCATCGAGGCGTTGTCCACGGCGACGGCCACCTCGAAGTTCGGGGTGGCGCTGCGCGACGAGGGGGCCCGGGAGTGGGTCGTCCAGGCGTATCTCGACCGGCCGTGGCTGACCCGGCTGCACGCGCACACCGGCTCCCAGGGCATCCCTCTGGCCCTGATGGCACGGGGCGTGGCGGAGACGTACGCGCTGGCGGAGGAGATCAACCGGCGGGCCGGGCGGCGCCAGGTCGACACGCTCGACATCGGCGGCGGCCTGCCGGTGAACTTCGCGTCGGACGCGACGACCCCGACGTACGCGCAGTACGCGCGGCTGCTCGCCGAGAAGGTCCCGGAGCTGCTCGACGGGCGGTACGGGCTGGTCACCGAGTTCGGGCGGTCACTGCTGGCGAAGCACGGGACGGTGGTGGCACGGGTCGAGTACGCGAAGACCTCCGGCGGGCGGGCGGTGGCGGTGACCCATGCCGGGGTGCAGGTGGCCGCGCGGACCGTGTACGCGCCGGAGAGCTGGCCGCTGCGGATCTCCGCGTACGACGCGAAGGGGCGGCCGAAGAACGGGCCGGTGGTGGTGCAGGACGTCGCCGGTCCGGCCTGTTTCGCGGGGGACCTGCTGGCGCAGGGCCGGTCCATGCCGCGGCTGGAACAGGGGGACTACGCGGCGGCCCTGGACACGGGGGCGTACTACTTCGCGCATCACTACGGGTACAACTCGCTCGTGCGGCCCGGCGTTTACGGGTTCGGGCCGGGTGGGCGCTTCGCGGAGGTGCGCAAGGCCCAGACCGTGGAGGAGGTGGTCGCCGAGTCCGGTGGGGCGCGGGTGGATGCGTTGACGCAGCCGCCGTTCGGGCTCGCGTAGTCCCCGGGCCGCGGGTGCGTGGCGGCTGGGCCGGGTGGTCGACCTCCAGCTTGTCGAGTTCCTCGAACATCGCGCCCACGCGGCGCAGCCGCACATCGATACAGCCCCGCGCCCCTGAAGGGTCACACCAGCGCCGGCGGCTTCCTTCGGGCCCCGCCCGGGGCCGCGTCCCCCGCCGCGATGCCCGTGCTGCGGTACGCCTTGACCCGCTTGCCGGCCGGGTGCGCCGCTCCCCCGCGCAGCCAGTCCACCCGGGCCCACAGCAGCGCCTCGTCGGCCTGTTCCCGGCGGCCCAGCCAGGCCGACTTCAGCCACAGGCCCGCGCCGCAGCCGGCCAGGAGCATGCCCCCGGCCGCGGGGACCGCGAAGGCGCTGCCCAGGGCGGCGAGGAAGGCGAGGAGGAGCCACCAGCGGTTGCCCCGGCGCCAGTTGCGTACCGTGACCGCGCGGTCCTGGAGCACGTCGTGCTTGCCGGCGCGGGACGCGGAGGCCGCCAGGGCCGCGTAGCGCTTGCGGCGGCTGTAAGCCACGGCGGCGGTCGCCAGGACGAAGAGGGCCGCCCCGGTCAGAACGCCGATGCGGCGGCCGGTCAGGCCCGGTGCGAGCAGGCCGATGCCCGCCGCGAAGACGCCCAGCCACCACAGCGGGGCCGCTCCCGCCCGTACGACGACGGCCACCCGGGCCAGTCCCTGTCCTCCACGTGTCACGTCCAGCCTCCGTCCGGTCTCCGAAGCCTCTGGGAGACGTACGTTAGCGACGGTGCGTGAGACGAATCTGAGAAGACACCGCGCGTGCCGTCAGTCGACGAACAGGCCCCGCGCCGCCGCCTTCGTGTCGAACTCCTCCAGGCGGGACTGGGCCTGGGGCAGGTCGTCGCACATGGCCTCCAGCAGGACCCGGCCGAGCAGCATCGGCGCACAGGCCGTGTCGAAGGCCAGGCCGGTGCCGACGGCGGCGGGGAGCAGCAGGTCGGACACCTTGGCGACGGGTGCGAAGGCGGAGTCGGCGACCGTGACGACGGTCAGCCCGGCCTCCTTGGCATAGGCGAGGGTGTCGACGACCTCGCGGGGGTGCCGGGGCAGCGCGAAACAGAGCAGTGCGCTCGCGCCGGCCCGGACGGCGGCGTCGATGCGGTCCTGGAGCATCGTGCCGCCCTCACCGAGCAGCCGTACGTCGGGGTGGACCTTGGCGGCGAAGTAGGCGAAGCCGTGCGCCTGGGCGGCAGCGGCCCGCAGGCCGAGGACGAGCAGCGGGCGGGAGCCGGCGAGGACGCCCCCCGCCCGCTGCACGGGAGCGGGGTCGGCCAGTGCCTCCGCCAAGTGCCGCAGGTTCTCGATCTCGGCCTCGACGGCCTGCTGGTACTCGTTGTGGGCCCCGGCCTCCGCAGCGGGTTCGGCGGGGGCGACCTCGCGCAGATGGCGGCGCAGGGCGGGGTAGCCGTCGAAACCGAGGGCGACGGCGAACCGGGTCACGGACGGCTGGCTGACCCCGGCCAGCTCGGCGAGTTCCACGCTCGACAGGAACGGCACGTCGGCGGCGCGCCGCACCATGCTGTGCGCGATGCGCCGCTGGGTCGGCGTCAGCCGGTGGCCCTCGAAGAGCGCCTGCAGCCGCGCGGCAGGGCTGTCGGTCACGCTCATGACGTGCTCCCCCTCGCCTATTCAGTAGCTGAGGATTCTGCATGAGCATATGCAGAGCGGCAAGCCGGGACCGGAGGACGCCGGCCGTACGTCCGGTAACCCCCTGCGGAACAGGGGGGCTAACCCCAGTGCGGCCGGCTGCGGCGCTTTCTACCGTGGACGGCATGACGGGAATGGACGCGCGGGACGCCGACCTGAAGAAGGAACTGGACGCCACCCTGCACGCACGCAGAGATCTGGGCGAGGAGTACGAGTCGGCGCTGGTCGACTCGTTCCTGGAGAAGGTCGACCAGCGGATCGACGGCGCGGTGGAGCGCCGGGTGCGCCGGCAGCTCGCCGAGCAGCAGATGCAGACGGCCCGGGACTCCCGGTCGCCGAGGGTCACGGACTCCTGGGGTGAGCGGTTCGGCTTCGGGATCGTGTCCCTGGTCCTCGCGGTGCCGCTGTCCGCGATCGGCGGGGGCGTGGCGCGCCTGCCCGGCCTGCTCATCGCCTGGGCGGGCATCGTCGGCGTCAACGTCGTCCAGGCGGTCCGCGCCGACCCGAACCTCTTCGGCCGCCGCCGCAAGTCCTCCCAGGACAGTGGCTGGGAGGACTGAGCGCGTCCGGCAGCAAGGCCTGGCGCGTCGGTGACGTGGGTGCGCAGGACGAGCGCGGTCAGGTCGTCGGGCGAGGCAGAGGCCGAGGCATGCGGGGAGCTTGCACGCGCCCCTGGCAATCCCGCGGTCACGAGCGCCGGAAGGGAGTTGCGCGGGGACCGCCGCACCCCCGTGAACGGGGGGCGGGACGACGGCGGTCCCCGCGAAGGACGCGGGCCCGGTCAGGCCGGGCTTGCGCGTCCGTGGCGTCCGTGGAGGTCCGGGAGCCGCTCCGGAGGTCCTGTGACGCCGTTCGGCGCCGGCCCGGGCGGGGAGCCGCTCCCGCCCTTGCCGACACCCACCAATGTGCAGGACGTGTGTTAAGCGGGTGCTGCGCGGACGTGACACCCGCGTACCGGTTCCGCGAAGTCCGCGAAGATCACGGATGCCGCAAGTTCACCCGGTTCACGGGCAGTTCACCGGATGTTGGCCGTCACTTCCCGGTGCGGGCGAGGAAGGACAGCAGGTCCTGCCGGCTGACCACACCGGTCGGCTTGCCCTCGACGAGGACGATCGCCGCGTCCGCCTTGCCCAGCACGGCCATCAGGTCGGCGACGGGTTCGCCGGAGCCGACCTGGGGCAGCGGGCCGGACATGTGCTTCTCCAGCGGGTCCTCCAGCGAGGCGCTCTTGCTGAACAGCGCGTCCAGCAGCTCGCGTTCCACGACCGAGCCGACGACCTCGGCCGCCATCACGTCGGGGTGGCCGGCGCCCGGCTTGACGACCGGCATCTGCGAGACGCCGTACTCGCGCAGCACCTCGATGGCCTGACCGACCGTCTCCTCCGGGTGCATGTGGACGAGGGAGGGCATGCGGTCGCCCTCCTTGTCGTTCAGGACGTCGGCGACACGGGCGCTGGGGCCCGCGTCCTCCAGGAAGCCGTAGTCGGCCATCCACTCGTCGTTGAAGATCTTGCTGAGGTAGCCGCGGCCACTGTCCGGCAGCAGGACCACCACGACGTCGTCCGGACCGAGCCGCTCGGCGACCTCGAGCGCGGCCACCACCGCCATGCCGCAGGAGCCGCCGACGAGCAGGCCCTCCTCCTTGGCGAGGCGGCGGGTCATCTGGAAGGAGTCCTTGTCGGACACGGCGACGATCTCGTCCGCGACGGTCCGGTCGTAGGCGGTCGGCCAGAAGTCCTCACCGACGCCCTCGACGAGGTACGGCCGGCCGGAGCCGCCGGAGTAGACGGAGCCCTCGGGGTCGGCTCCGACGACCTTCACCGAGCCGTCGCTGATCTCCTTCAGATAGCGGCCGGTCCCGGAGATGGTGCCGCCGGTGCCCACGCCCGTCACGAAGTGGGTGATCTTCCCCTCCGTCTGCTCCCACAGCTCGGGGCCGGTCGAGTGGTAGTGGGAGAGCGGGTTGTGGGGGTTGGAGTACTGGTCGGGCTTCCAGGCTCCGGGCGTCTCACGGACCAGCCGGTCGGAGACGTTGTAGTACGAGTCCGGGTGCTCGGGGTCGACGGCCGTCGGGCAGACGACGACCTCGGCGCCGTACGCGCGCAGTACGTTGATCTTGTCGGTGCTCACCTTGTCGGGGCACACGAAGATGCACTTGTACCCCTTCTGCTGGGCGACGATGGCGAGCCCGACGCCGGTGTTGCCGCTGGTCGGCTCGACGATCGTGCCGCCGGGCTGGAGCGCGCCGCTCTCCTCCGCCGCCTCGATCATGCGCAGGGCGATGCGGTCCTTCACCGAGCCGCCGGGGTTGAAGTACTCCACCTTGGCCAGGACGGTCGCCCTGATGCCTTTGGTCACGCTGTTGAGCTTCACCAGCGGGGTGTTGCCGACGAGGCTGATCATCGAGTCGTGGAACTGCACCGTTGTCTCCGGATGCCGCAGAAGTGGTCTGTGTGGTGCCGCCAGCCTATGACCTCGCGGTGGTCCGTGACGGTCGTTCACTCCCTGTTGAGATTGGGCGACGGGCTGTACGGGGCAAGCACTGGGTGTACGGGTTCGAGGAGGTGGCGGCGACGCATGACGAGCATGTCGAGGGCGAGGGTGGCCCGGCGGATCGCGGCCGGCGCGGCTTATGGCGGCGGCGGGATCGGTCTGGCCGGAGCGGCCACCGTGGGACTGGTGCTGGCGGAGGTGCAGCTGGCGCGGCGCCGGGTGGGTAACGGCACGTCACCGCACGTGCCGCACGCGGACGGGCTGTACGGCCGTCTGTACGCCGGTCCCGCGATGACACCGCTGAGGCTGACGATGCTGGGTGACTCCACGGCCGCGGGCCAGGGCGTGCACCGGGGCGGGCAGACCCCCGGGGCGCTGCTGGCGTCTGGGCTCGCCGCGCTGGCGGAGCGCCCGGTGGAGCTGCGCACGGTGGCGACCCCTGGGGCCTGTTCGGACGACCTGGACCGCCAGGTGGCCCTGGTGCTGGCCGCTCCCGGTCCCGTGCCCGACATCTGCGTGATCATGGTCGGCGCGAACGACGTCACCCACCGCATGCCCGCGACCCGCTCGGTCCGCCATCTGTCCTCGGCGGTCCGCCGGCTGCGCACGGCCGGTGCGGAGGTCGTGGTCGGCACGTGCCCCGACCTCGGCACGATCGAGCCGGTCCGGCAGCCGTTGCGCTGGCTGGCCCGGCGGGCCTCACGCCAGCTGGCGGCCGCCCAGACGATCGGAGCCGTCGAGCAGGGCGGCCGCACCGTGTCGCTGGGCGATCTGCTGGGCCCCGAATTCGCCGAGAACCCGCGGGAGCTGTTCGGCCCGGACAGCTACCACCCCTCCGCCGAGGGCTACGCGACGGCGGCGATGGCGGTCCTGCCGACCGTCTGCGCCTCCCTGGGCCTGTGGCCCGCCGAGGAGGAGCGCCCGGACGCCTCCCGCCGCGAGGGCTTCCTGCCGGTGGCGCGGGCGGCCGCGGAGGCCGCCTCGGAGGCGGGCACGGAGGTCGCGGCGGCGATGCCGAGCGGGCCGCGCGGGCCGTGGGCCCTGCTGAAGCGTCGGCGGCGCCGGCGGGTACCCGAGCAGGAACCGGCCCCCGCGGCTCCGTCGAGCTGAGGAGCGCCGCAAAGCAAGCGCTTGGAAACTGCGGTCAGGGTCACACCGCGACACTCGTGACCCAGGCCATACGTACGGGTAACTTCCCAGTCAGCCCTGCCAGACCACCCGGTACGTCAATGGAGCCGTGATGCCCGAAGCCGTGATCGTCTCAGCCGCCCGCTCCCCCATCGGCCGCGCCGTCAAGGGCTCCCTCAAGGACCTCCGCCCGGACGACCTGGCCGCCACGATCGTCCAGGCCGCCCTGGCCAAGGTCCCCGAGCTGGACCCGAAGGACATCGACGACCTGATGCTCGGCTGCGGCCTGCCCGGCGGCGAGCAGGGCCACAACCTCGGCCGGATCGTCGCCGTGCAGATGGGGATGGACCACCTGCCGGGCTGCACCGTCACCCGGTACTGCTCCTCCTCCCTGCAGACCTCCCGCATGGCCCTGCACGCCATCAAGGCCGGCGAGGGCGACGTCTTCATCTCGGCCGGCGTCGAGATGGTCTCCCGCTACGCGCACGGCAGCTCGGACATGCCGGGCACGCACAACCCGCTCTTCGCCGACGCCGAGGCCCGCACCGTCGCCACCGCCCAGTCCGAGGGCTCGACCTGGCACGACCCGCGCGAGGACGGTCTGCTGCCCGACCCGTACATCGCGATGGGCCAGACCGCCGAGAACCTGGCCCGCGCCAAGGGCGTCACCCGCCAGGACATGGACGAGTTCGGCGTCCGCTCGCAGAACCTCGCCGAAGAGGCCATCAAGAACGGCTTCTGGGAGCGCGAGATCATCCCGGTCACCCTCCCCGACGGCACGGTCGTCTCCAAGGACGACGGCCCCCGCGCCGGCGTCACCCTGGAGGGCGTGCAGGGCCTCAAGCCGGTCTTCCGCCCCGACGGCATGGTCACCGCCGGCAACTGCTGCCCGCTGAACGACGGCGCCGCAGCCCTCGTGATCATGTCCGACACCAAGGCCCGCGAGCTCGGCCTCACCCCGCTCGCCCGGATCGTGTCGACCGGCGTCTCCGGCCTCTCGCCCGAGATCATGGGCCTCGGCCCGGTGGAGGCGAGCAAGCAGGCCCTGCGGCGCGCCGGACTGACCATCGACGACATCGACCTGGCCGAGATCAACGAGGCGTTCGCCGCCCAGGTGATCCCCTCCTACCGCGACCTGGGCATCCCGCTGGAGAAGCTGAACGTCAACGGCGGTGCCATCGCCGTCGGCCACCCGTTCGGCATGACCGGCGCCCGCATCACCACCACGCTCATCAACTCCCTCCAGTTCCACGACAAGCAGTTCGGCCTGGAGACGATGTGCGTCGGCGGCGGCCAGGGCATGGCCATGGTCATCGAGCGCCTCAGCTGATCGCCGCACGGTAGCCGCCATAGCACGCGCTGTGAGGCCTTGGCCCAGAACCCCGGAAACTCCGGGGTTCTGGGCTGTTTTGTGATCCAATCTCCCCCAGGATGTGACCTATCTCCCTCCGCCAGGGGAGAACCGCAGGTCACGGCAGCCACACCCCCTCCCCCGATACCGAAGCCCTGTCCGTTTCGTGATGTTACGCACTGACAGCTGGTTAGTCCGCCCTTCAAGCTGATGTAGGAAGTCGGGGGTCGACTTTGAACCGGGAGTACGTCAGTGAGCGCCATGCCGATCGCGTTGCTGGTCACCACGGCCGCCACGGGCGCCGTGGGCGTCGCCGTCCTGCGCACCGTCCTGCAGCTGCGCCGACAGGTCGCGGCCCTGCACACCGCGCTGGCCGAGAGCCGCGCCGCCACCACCCGAGCCCTGCTGCCCGCCGCTCGAACCGCTGCCGACACCGATGAGATACGTGCCGCCGTGGCGGCTGCGCTCGCCGAGGAGCGGGAGCGGGAGCTCGCCGAGGCGCGGGCCTTCTGGGCCGCCCAGGAGTCCCGTGACGCCTCCGAAGCGCCCTCCCTGCTGGGCCTGCCCGAGGCCGATCTGTTCCTGCCCCGCCAAACCGATTTCGCTGGTCTGGAGCCGGTGTCCGAGCCCGGCGCGGACACCGAGGAACCGGCCGGCGAGTCCCCGGAGCTGGCCGCGGCCCGCCGCCGCCACCCCTCCCACCCGGACTTCGTGCCGACGCAGTCGCCGGTCGTGAACGACCACGAGCGCACCGTCGCCACCCTGGAGGAGCTGGCTTCCTCCCGCGTCGAGCTGACGGACGTCCGCCCCGGCCCGCTGGGCACCCTGGACGTCTACGTCTTCGCCGACGGCACGACCCTGTGCATGACCCCGGGCCACCGCGAGACCGCGGAACGCCTCGCCACCGCCCTGCGCGCGGGCGTGACCCCGACCCTCCTGGGCGGCTCCGGCATCTCGGGCGCCTACACCCTGACGTTCGAGTGCGGCGAGGAGAACGTCTACATCCTGGCCGACAGGGTCATCGCGTCCCTCTAGGGGCGCGGGGAACGGCGCGGGCAACCACACGAGACCCGCACCCGCGAGCGCCGCTCAGACCCCCGCCCGCTTCTGCGCCTCCTCCACCCACGTCACCGCTTCATCGACGTCGGCATCGCTGCGAAGCACAACGGCCAGATCATGCACGGCAACGGTGATCTGATCTGCCACTGCAAACATCCCCGCATCCGGCATCTCCCGAGGCTCCACGCCCGGTTCCTCGAGAGCTTGCGCCCTGCGGGCCAACTCCCGGGCCAGCCCGAGAGCCTCGGCGGCAGCGCCCCGCTGCAACCGGCTCTGAGGCGCAGCCCTCAAACGATCGGCGAAGTGATCCACCGCACGGGTCAGAGGCGTCGTATCAACCACGCCGCGAGCGTACGCGTCGCACCGGGACTGTTGCCAACGGGCGAACACTCAGGCACGGTGACCTGAAGGACCGGCTTACATCCCAGCGTCCGGAGGCGCCGATGTCCCAAGTCTTCTCCGAAGAGACCCATCGCAACATGCTCGCCCGCATTCCCCACTGCACCGGTCGTGAGATCTCCGACTGGTTGCGCACCGTCGAAGATGGCCCGGCACTCTTCCGCTTCGAGGAAAAGGTCAGCTGGCTCCGGCACGAACACAACCTCGCGTACGGCCACGCCAAGGCGATCATCCACGAGTACGACCTGAGGAGGGCCGCGCGCAAACTGCTCTAGGCGCGCGCACTGTCCCCTCGACGACGAAGGGCCCCGGCCGGAGCCGGGGCCCTTCGCGCTACGACCGTCCAGGACTAGTCGCTGCTGTTGAGGATCGAGATGAGCCTCAGGAACTCCATGTAGATCCACACCAGCGTCAGCGTGAGGCCGAAGGCCGCGAACCACGCCTCCTCGCGCGGGGCACCGTAGGCGATGCCGTCCTCGACCTGCTTGAAGTCCAGGGCGAGGAAGCAGGCACCGAGGATGATGCCGATGACGCCGAAGACGATGCCGAGGGGACCGCTGCGGAAGCCAAGGCCGTCACCGCCGCCGAACACCGCGAACAGCAGGTTCACGGTCATCAGCAGGATGAAGCCGAGCGCGGCCGCCATCACGAAGCCGTAGAAGCGGCGGTTGACGCGGATCCAGCCGGCCTTGTAGGCGATCAGCACACCGGTGAAGACCGCCATGGTGCCGATCACGGCCTGCATGGCCGCACCGTCGGCGATGCGGTTGTCGACGATGTTGGAGACGACGCCGAGGAAGACACCCTCGAAGGCGGCGTACGTCAGGATCAGCGCGGGCGAGGCCTTGCGCTTGAAGGACTGCACGAACGCCAGGACCATGCCGATCAGCGCGGCGCCGATACCGATGCCGTAGCTACGGCTGATGTTGGCGTCGTCGATCGGCAGCAGGGCCCAGGAGAGCGCCGCGGTGAGGATGAGCACGCCGAGCGTGCTCGCTGTGCGCAGGACGACGTCGTCGATGGTCATCCGGCCGGTGGTGGCCGGGGCCTGCGGCGGCGCGCCGTACTGCAGGTCCTGCTGGGCGTAAGGGTTCTGCGCGTACGGGTTCTGCGCGTACTGGTCGCCCGTCGGCTGCGCGTACGGGTTGCCCTGGGTGGCGACAGCGGGACCCCCGGCCTGCGGCGCGGTGTTGAAGCCCGCGTAGCCGTTGTCGCGGCTGAACCCCCGTCGCGAGAAGACCGGGTTTCTGCTCCTCATTTCACTCCTCCATGGCCACCAGGCGTGGCCTTGGCTCAAGAGTAATAGGTAGGCAAAGGAATGACCCTACTGCCTGGGGAGGATCTTTCCCTCACTGTGCAGCGCAACACGCTACGCCGCTTCCTGATTCCCCTGACCGGAGGGGGTCATTCATCCGCGTCGTCCGTGCTCACCCGAGCGGGAAGCCGGTGTACCCCTCCGCGAGATCCGTCTCGGCGGCGCGGGAGGAGGTGATCCGCTCCAGCCGGGCGAGCTGGAGGCGGTCGTCGAACGGAGTCGCCCCGGGGGCCCGGTGCAGCAGGGTCGTCATGTCGTAGGAGAACCGCTCGGCCTGCCAGACGCGGCGCAGGCAGGTCTGCGAGTAGGCGTCGAGCAGCTCGGATGATCCGGTGTCCCGCTGGTGGGTCAGGGCCCGGGCGAAGGTGACGACGTCACCGGCGGCGAGGTTCAGGCCCTTCGCGCCGGTCGGCGGCACGATGTGGGCGGCGTCGCCGGCGAGGAAGAGGCGGCCGTGACGCATGGGCTCGTGGACCCAGGAGCGCATGGGCGTGACCGACTTCTGGGTGATGGGGCCGCGCGCGAGGCGCCAGTCGTCGGCGGTCTCGAAGCGGCGCTCCAGCTCGTCCCAGATCGCCTCGTCGCCCCACTGCCCGGCGTCCGTGCCGTCGGGCACCTGGAGGTACAGGCGGGAGACGGCCGGCGAGCGCATGGAGAGCAGGGCGAAGCCCCGGTCGTGGCGGGCGTAGACCAGCTCGTCGTGCGAGGGCGGCACGTCGGCGAGGACGCCGAGCCAGCCGAAGGGGTACGTCCGTTCGAAGACCCTGGTGAGTCCGGCGGGGATCGCCTGGCGGGCCACGCCCCAGAATCCGTCGCAGCCGACGACGTAGGCGCAC
Source organism: Streptomyces hawaiiensis (assembly GCF_004803895.1). NCBI lineage: Bacteria > Bacillati > Actinomycetota > Actinomycetes > Kitasatosporales > Streptomycetaceae > Streptomyces > Streptomyces hawaiiensis. The sequence goes on from NZ_CP021978.1 coordinate 3,637,599, forward strand.
TCCAGGACGTCCTCGTGGCCCTCGTGCCGGAAGCGGATCCGCGGGGCGTCGGTGTCGGCGTCCTCTACGGCCAGCGCCTCCGCCTCGAAGAGCAGAGGTCCGCCCTCCTCGAGCTGGAGGGCGATGAGGTCCTTGCACATCTCGGTCTGGGCGTAGACCATCACGGACCGGCCGCCGGTGAGGGCGGGGAAGTCGACGCGGTGGCGCCTGCGGTCGAAGCGCAGCTCGATGCCGTCGTGGCGCAGCCCCTCGCGGTCCATGCGCTCCCCGGCGCCTGCCGCGCGCAGCGCGTCCGCCGTGCCCTGCTCCAGGATCCCGGCGCGCTGCCGCCGCTCGACGTAGGCGCGGTCGCGGCTCTCCAGGACGACCGCGTCGATGCCGGCGCTGTGGAGCAGCCGGGCGAGGAGGAGGCCGGCGGGGCCCGCTCCGATGATGCCGACGGTGGTGCGCATCGGACGACCTCTTCCCATCCACGTTCGTCAGGTGAAAATTCTTTCACCACGTGCAGGTGAGTCTCCGACGGCATGAGGCCGCTGTCAACGGGCACGCCGTGAACTCTTCAATGGACCACGCAGAGATCGGAAGGTGCCCGGAGCCGGACTCGAACCGGCACGCCCGCGAAGGGGCAGCGAGGTTTAAGCTCGCCGTGTCTGCATTCCACCATCCGGGCAGGCCGTGGGCTCCGCATCGAGGTTCCGAGACTATCCGGACGGGTCCCCCGAACAGCGGAAGCGTGGACCGATGTTGTCTTATTTTATTGACGTCTGAGGGTGCATCAGCACACGGAACACGCCATCCGCACTTGCCAATAGCCTTGCGTGCGGCGATCGGCCGCGTATGCGGAATGACGGAATTTCACCGCTTGAACGAGGGCACTCCACCTGTTCTCGACACCTCGGACGCATCGGTTCCGGACACCGGGGCCCCTCGGGGGCGTTCGTCATCCCCAGGTATGACATCGCCCCGCGCGGTCAGACCGCAGTCGGCCTTCGGAACCAGAACAACGGGTGACTACACGGCGGCGTGGGACCCGGACGATGGAACACGTCCTTCCCCCGTACAGCCATCCGACAGGAGAGCCATCCCGTGACCACCGCTTCCCTCGCCGACCGGGCCACCACCGCGGCCGCGCGCGCCACGGATCTGTCCAAGATCTACGGACAGGGTGAGACCCAGGTGGTCGCTCTGGACCGCGTCTCCGTCGACTTCCGGCAGGCCGAGTTCACCGCGATCATGGGCCCCTCCGGCTCCGGCAAGTCCACCCTCATGCACTGCGTGGCCGGTCTCGACTCCTTCTCCTCCGGGTCGGTGCGCATAGGCGACACCGAACTCGGCTCACTGAAGGACAAGCAGCTGACCAAGCTGCGCCGGGACAAGATCGGCTTCATCTTCCAGGCGTACAACCTGCTGCCGACCCTGACGGCCCTGGAGAACATCACCCTTCCGATGGACATCGCGGGGCGCAAGCCGGACAAGGAGTGGCTGGACTCCGTCATCCGGATGGTCGGTCTGGCGGACCGGCTCGGCCACCGGCCGTCCCAGCTGTCCGGCGGCCAGCAGCAGCGCGTCGCCGTGGCCCGGGCACTGGCCTCCCGGCCGGAGATCATCTTCGGCGACGAGCCCACCGGAAACCTCGACTCGCGCGCCGGCGCCGAGGTGCTGGGCTTCCTGCGCAACTCCGTGCGGGAGCTGGGCCAGACAGTGGTGATGGTGACCCACGACCCGGTGGCCGCGGCCTACGCGGACCGGGTCGTCTTCCTCGCGGACGGCCGGATCGTCGACGAGTTGTACGGGCCGACGGCCGACTCCGTGCTCGACCGCATGAAGGCGTTCGACGCCAAGGGCCGCACCAGCTGATCCCCCGTCAGGACCGACAGGACTGAGAAGAAGAACCCATGTTCCGTACCGCCTTGCGCAACGTGCTCGCGCACAAGGCCCGGCTCCTGATGACCGTACTCGCCGTGATGCTCGGCGTGGCCTTCGTGTCGGGGACCCTGGTCTTCACCAACACCATCTCCGACGCCTACCAGAAGAGTTCGGCGAAGGGCTTCGACCAGGTAGACGTCGCCATGACGGCGGACTACGAGGATGCCGAGGGCGACCAGGCCGGGAAACTCCACGAACTGACCCAGGCCGTGCTCGACAAGAGCGAGCGGGTGCCCGGGGCCGCGTCGGCCATCGGCGTCGTGCAGAACTTCACCGCCATCGCCGACAAGGACGGCAAGCTGATCGGCGAAGGCTTCCAGTCGCAGGGCGGCAACTACTGGGGCACCGAGGACCCCCGCTACCCGCTGGTCAGCGGGCACGCCCCCAAGGGCCGGGGCGAGATCCTCATCGACTCCGAGACGGCGAAGCGCGCCGGCTACAAGGTCGGCGACACCGTACGGATGTCCGTCGACGGGCCGGTCCTGACCCCGAAGATCACCGGCATCTTCACCACCGACGACGGCAACGTCGCGGCCGGCGGCAGCCTCACCCTGTTCGACACGGCGACCGCCCAGAAGCTGCTGGGCAAGCCGGGCGTGTACGACCAGATCGACGTCAAGGCCAAGCCGGGCGTCACGCAGGCCGCGCTGAAGGCGGAGCTGGACAGGGCGCTGCCCAAGGGCACCGTCTCGACGACCACCGGCAAGCAACTCGCCGACGACCAGGCGGACATGATCGCCCGTTCGATGAGCGGCATGCAGACGGCCCTGCTGGTCTTCGCCGGCATCGCCCTGTTCGTCGGCACGTTCATCATCGCCAACACCTTCACCATGCTGGTCGCCCAGCGCACCAAGGAGCTGGCGCTGATGCGCGCGGTCGGCGCCTCACGCCGGCAGGTGACGCGGTCGGTGCTCATCGAGGCGTTCGTGGTCGGCGCGGTCGCCGCCGTGACCGGGCTGGTCACGGGCATCGGCATCGGGGCCGGACTGCGCTCCCTGATGGGCTCGTTCGGCGCGACCGTGCCCGACGGGCCGCTCGTCGTCACGCCCGGCACGATCGTCGCCGCGCTCGCGGTCGGCATCCTGGTGACCATGCTGGCGGCGTGGCTGCCGGGCCGCCGGGCCGCGAAGATCCCGCCGGTGGCGGCCATGAGCAGCGTGCACGCCAAGGCCACGACCAAGTCGCTGGTGCTGCGCAACACGCTGGGCGCGCTGGTCTCGGCCGCGGGCATTGCGGTGGTCCTCGTGGCCACGACCATGGACGGCACGGACGGCCAGATGCCCATGGGCTTGGGCGCGGTACTGCTGATCATCGGCGTGTTCATCCTGACCCCGCTGCTGTCCCGCCCACTGATCGCCGCCGCCGCGCCGGTGCTGCGCGTCTTCGGCATCTCCGGCAAGCTGGCCCGGCAGAACTCGGTGCGCAACCCGCGCCGTACGGCCGCCACCGCCTCCGCGCTGATGATCGGCCTGACCCTGATCACCGGCATGACGGTGACGGCGGGCAGCCTCCAGCAGGCCATCGTGAAAATGGCGTCGGCGTCGATCAAGGCCGACTACGTGGTGTCCATGGCGAACGGCAATCCGCTGTCGCCGGACGTGGAGAAGCAGCTGAAGCAGGCCGGTGACGTCACCGCCACCAGCCCGATGCTCAACGCCGAGTCCCGCATCGACGGCCGGAGCGAGTACCTGACCGGCGTCAACGGCGCCGCGATCGGCGACCTGGCCGGCCCGAAGGTCGACGAAGGCTCCTTCAAGGTCGGCGGCAGCGACGTCGTCGTGGACAGCGAGACGGCCAAGTCCTACGGCTGGAAGGCCGGTTCCGCCTTCACCGTCTCCTTCGAGGACGGCAAGAAGCAAAAGCTCACGGTCGCCGGCACCTACGAGAGCAACGACTTCCTGCGCGGCATCCTTCTCGACGAGAAGACCCTCGCCCCGCACGAGTCGGACCCGTACAACATGAAGGTCATGGTGAAGACCGCGGACGGCACGTCCGGCGCGGTGCAGGACAAGCTGGAGAAGGCCCTCGGCACCAACCCGGGCATCAAGGTCCAGTCCAAGGCGGACATCTCCAACGAGATCGCGCAGATGGTCACGCTGATGCTGAACATGCTCTACGGCCTGCTCGCCATGGCGGTGATCGTGGCAGTTCTCGGCGTCATCAACACCCTGGCCATGTCGGTCTTCGAACGCTCCCAGGAGATCGGCATGCTCCGGGCGATCGGCCTGGAACGCAAGGGCATCAAGAGGATGGTCCGCCTGGAGTCCCTGGTGATCTCCCTGTTCGGCGGGGTGCTGGGCATCGGCCTGGGCGTGTTCTTCGGCTGGGCGGCCGGTGAGCTGCTGGCCTCGAAGATGGCGACGTACGAACTGGTCCTGCCGTGGGCGCGGATGGGCGTCTTCCTGCTGCTGGCCGCGACGGTGGGCATCCTCGCGGCGCTGTGGCCGGCCCGGCGTGCGGCACGGCTGAACATGCTGGATGCCATCAAGGCGGAGTGACGGATGCGCGAAGGGCCCCTTTCCCCGGCGGGAGAGGGGCCCTTCGCCGTTCTCAGTTCCAGGTGCGGGCGCGCAGCGGCATGTCCGACGTCCCGGACTCGGGGGTACGGACGGCCAGGACCTGGTTGACGCCGATGCGGTTGCGTTCGAAGGCCAGCGCGGACGCCGCCATGTACAGGCGCCAGACGCGGGCGCGGCCGGGGCCGGCCAGCTGGACGGCACGCTCCCACTCGGCCTCCAGGCGGGCGACCCACCGGCGCAGGGTGAGGGCGTAGTGCTCGCGGATCGCCTCGACGTCGCGCACCTCGAAGCCGGCGCGCTCCAACTGGGCGACGGTGATGCCGATCGGCTGGAGCTCGCCGTCGGGGAAGACGTAGGAGTCGATGAACGCGTCGACGCTGTACGTCGTCTCGTCCCGCTGCGGGCGGCGGGCGATCTGGTGGTTCAGGAGCCGCCCGCCGGGCTTGAGCAGGCCGTACAGGTCGGCGGCGTACTCCAGATACTGCTCGGCGCCGACGTGTTCGGCCATGCCGATGGAGGAGACCGCGTCGTAGGGCCCGTCGCGGACGTCGCGGTAGTCCTGGACGCGGATCTCGACCTTGTCGGTGAGGCCCTCGTCGGCGACGCGCTTGCGGGCGTAGGCGGCCTGTTCCTGGGAGAGCGTGACGCCGACGACGCTCACGCCGTGCTCGCGGGCGGCGTGGATGGCCATGGAGCCCCAGCCGCAGCCGACGTCGAGCAGCCGCCGCCCGGGTGTCAGGCCGAGCTTGCGGCAGACGAGTTCGAGCTTGTCCCGCTGGGCCTGTTCGAGGGTGCTGTCCGGGGTGGGCCAGTAGGCGCAGGAGTACACCATGGACGGGCCGAGGACGATCTCGTAGAAGTCGTTGCCGACGTCGTAGTGGTGGCTGATGGCGCGTCGGTCGGTGCGCTTGGTGTGCAGGTGGCGGCGGGGGCTGCGGGTCTCCTCGCGGGGCGGGGCGGGCGGCAGCGGGACTCCGGCGAGTGCGATCAGGCCTCGGACGGCGGCGCGGGCCTCGGGGTCGCGCAGGGTCTGGGCGAGGGTGCGGGCGTCGTCGTCGCGCTCCCAGACGAGACCGGCCAGCAGATCGAGGGTCGCGTAGAGGTCACCCTCGATGTCGAGGTCCCCCGCCACCCAGGCGCGGGCCAGGCCCAGTTCGCCCGGCTTCCACAGCAGGCGGCGCAGCGCCCGGCGGTTGCGTACGACGAGGGTCGGCGCGCCCGGGGGGCCCGCCTGCGAACCGTCCCAGGCGCGGATGCGCACCGGGAGCGGTGCTCCCAGCAACTGTGTGAAGAGGACCTGCAGCCGCGGCGCGGCGTCTGCCATGGTGTACACCTCCGTGACGGGGAATCCCGGAATGTCCGACACCACGTAAACACCTGCGGGGCTTCGGCGCAGTCCCCGGCACGCGTCATGTCTGGGCAAAGCCCCCTCTTCACCCGCCCGAACACGGCTCCCTGACACGCCGAAGGGCCTCCCGCACCACGGATGGCGGGAGGCCCTTCGTCAGGCGGACGACCGACCGGAGGTCAGGAGGCCTTGGCCTTCTCCTCGGTCTTCTCCTTCGGCGCGGCGGCGACCGGGGCCGGCTTGGCCGCCTCGTAGAACTCCTCGCGCGGCGTCTCGATGGCGCCGAGCGAGACGACCTCACGCTTGAGGAACATGCCGAGGGTCCAGTCGGCGAAGACGCGGATCTTGCGGTTCCAGGTCGGCATCGCCATGCCGTGGTAGCCACGGTGCATGTACCAGGCGAGACGGCCCTTGAGCTTGATCTTCATCTTGCCCATGACGATCATCGCGACGCCCTTGTGGAGGCCGAGACCGGCCACCGCGCCCTTGTTGGCGTGGGCGTAGTCCTTCTGCGGGAAGCCCCGCATGCCGGACACCACGTTGTCGCCGAGGACCCGGGCCTGGCGCAGCGCGTGCTGGGCGTTCGGCGGGCACCAGGCGTTCTCGTTGCCCGCCTTGCGGCCGACGAGGTCCGGGACCTGGGCGTTGTCGCCGGCGGCCCAGATGTAGTCGGTGCCCTTGACCTGGAGGGTCGGCTCGCAGTCGACGTGACCGCGGGGGCCGAGGGGCAGGCCGTAGCGGGCGAGGGCCGGGTTGGGCTTGACGCCGGCGGTCCAGACGATGGTGCTGGAGTCGACCTCGAGGCCGTTCTTCAGCACCACGTGGCCGTCGACGCAGGAGTCCATGGAGGTGGACAGGTAGACCTCGACGCCGCGGCCCTCGAGGTGCTCCTTGCCGTACGTGCCGAGCTTGGGGCCGACCTCGGGGAGGATCTTGTCGGCGGCGTCGACCAGGATGAAGCGCATGTCCTCACGGGACACGTTCTTGTAGTACTGCGAGGCGTCCCGGGCCATGTCCTCGACCTCGCCGATGGTCTCCGCACCGGCGAAACCGCCGCCCACGAAGACGAAGGTGAGCGCCTTGCGGCGGATCTCCTCGTCGGTGGTGGAGTCGGCCTTGTCGAGCTGCTCGAGGACGTGGTTGCGCAGGCCGATGGCCTCCTCGACGCCCTTCATGCCGATGCCCTGCTCGGCGAGGCCGGGGATCGGGAAGGTGCGGGAGACCGCGCCGAGCGCGATCACCAGGTAGTCGAAGGGCAGCTCGTAGGCCTCGCCGACCAGCGGGGAGACCGTGGCGACCTTGCGGTCCTGGTCGATGGTGGTGACCCGGCCGGTGAGGACCTCCGCCTTGGGCAGCACGCGTCGCAGCGGGACGACGACGTGGCGCGGGGAGATGTTGCCGGCGGCGGCTTCGGGGAGGAAGGGCTGGTAGGTCATGTACGACCGGGGGTCGACGACCGTGACGGTCGCCTCGCCGTAGCGCATCTTCTTCTGAATGCGCCGAGCTGCGTACAGGCCTACGTACCCACCGCCTACTACGAGGATCCTGGGACGCTCCGTGGTGCTCATGCCATCGAGTATCCACCCGTCTCAGGGGGGTGGCTCGTGCGCCCCTTCACAAGCTCGGGCGGGGTGTGTGTTATCCTCCGCGACTCGCGTGATCCACGTCATGGTGACAACCGGGCTTCTTTGTGCACCCCGGAGCGTTGTCAATGCCGCGTGAGCTGCCTCTCTGTGCCTGAGGAGCCTCCGTGAGGCACCCCCGGGGCGTCGCTCCGAGCGCTTTCACGGACACCCCCATACCACGCTTCTGAACATGTTCAAAGGCCAGTTCAGCCCCCGGACGGGTCAACGGGACCTCTCCCGTCGCCCGGGAGGGCCGAATTCCTTGTGAAGAACTTCACGAACTTTTCCGACGGGCTGTCGCCCGGGGGTTCGTCCGAGCCCCCAGGACGCGCTCATTCGTGATCCATGCCTGCTCAGAAGCGGGCTACGCGACCGGCCACGCGATGCCGTCGAGGATTTCCCATGAACGCGCCTCCCGCACGCTGCGATGTCCACTCGCAACGGCGCCCCAGTAGCCGCGGTCGTGCCGATCACCGACTTCGAAGCGCTGGAGGAGGCGGCCGACGTGATGCTGGCCCGGGAGGCGGAAGCAGTCCTGGCCGACGGCGGGCCCACCGTTTCCATGGCCGACCTGCTGGCGGACCTGTTCAGCGAGCGCGATGAAGGCGCCGCGTGAAGTACGCCTTCCGGTTCACTACTGCTGCACAGCGGCAGCTTCGGGCCATCAGCCGGCACGATGCCATGCGCATCCTGACCGCGTTGACCGCGCTCGGCGACGATCCGTACCGCGAGGACGCCGATGTCAAGAAGCTCACCGGCCCGTCCGGGCTCTACCGGCTCGGGGTCGGCAGCTACAGGGTCGCCTACCAGATCAGCGATGGTGAGCTCGTCATCCTCGTCGTCAAGGTAGGCGACCGGCGGGACGTGTACCGCAACCTGTAGGCGGTCAGGCCAAAGACCAGCCAATACCGTCGAGGATGTCGTGCTCGCTCACGACGACCTCCCGCGCGCCGATCCGCTCCATGATCGACAGGAGCACGAGGGCGCCCGCCCCGATCACGTCGACCCGGCCCGGGTGCATCGAGGGCACGGCCGCGCGCTCGGCGTGGGTGGAGCGCAGCAGCCACTCGGTGATCTCGCGGACCCGTTCGTAGGAGACACGGGAGTGGTGGATGGCCTCGGAGTCGTACTCGGGCAGTTCCTGGGCGATCGCCGACACGGTCGTCACGGAGCCGGCCAGGCCGACCAGCGTGCGCGCCTCGCGCAGCGGAACCGTCTGCTCGGCGAGGTCGAGCGCGGCCTCGATGTCGGCCCGCATCGCCGCGATCCGCTCCGCGGACGGCGGGTCGCTCACCACCCCGTCCCGGACCAGATGCCGCTCGGTCATGCGGACACAGCCGATGTCCACCGAGCGGGCCGCCCGGACCCGGTCGTCACCCACGACGAACTCGGTCGAGCCGCCGCCGATGTCCACCACGAGGTAGGGCTTCGCAAGGTGGTCGCGCCCGGCGAGCTCCTTGGTGGCGCCGGTGAAGGAGAACGCGGCCTCCTGGTCCCCGGAGATCACCTCGGGCTCGACGCCCAGGATGTCCAGCACACCGCGCACGAACTCGTCCCGGTTCTCGGCGTCCCGGGAGGCGGACGTCGCCACGAACCGCAGCCGCTCCGCCCCGTGCTCCTTGATGATCCCGGCGTACTCGCGGCACGCCGCGAAGGTCCGCTGCAGCGCCTCGGGGGCGAGCCGGCCGGTGCGGTCGACACCCTGCCCGAGCCGCACGATCGTCATCCGGCGATCCAGGTCGACCAGCTCACCGGTCGCCGGGTCCGCGTCGGCGACCAGCAGCCTGATGGAGTTCGTACCGCAGTCCACGGCGGCGACACGGGTCACTGGGCATCCTCCTCGGCGGTCGTCACGCAGGCGCCCTTGCGCCACCACTCCGGCAGCATGGCCAGAGCCTCGTCACCGAGCGGGTTCACGCCCGGCCCCGCGGCCAGCGAGTGAGCCACGAGGACGTGCAGGCACTTCACCCGGTCCGGCATGCCGCCCGCGCTGGGGAAGTTCTTCAGCTCCTCGATCTCGTCGCGCCGCCGGATGTAGTCCTCGTGCGCGGCCCGGTACGCCGCCGCCAGCTCCGGGTCCGAGTCCAGCCGCTCGGTCATCTCCTTCATCACGCCGTTGGCCTCCAGCGTCCCGATCGCCGAGTTCGCCTTCGGGCACGTCAGGTAGTACAGCGTCGGGAAGGGCGTGCCGTCCGGCAGCCGCGGCGCCGTCTCGACGACGTCCGGCTGTCCGCACGGGCAGCGGTGCGCGATCGCGCGCAGACCTCGCGGAGGCCGACCGAGCTGCTGCTTGAAGGCCTCGACGTCGGCGTCGGTGGGCTCGGTGCGCGGGGTAGTCGGAGGGGGCGTTTCCATGACTGTTTCAGGCTGTCTTTCTCTGGGTTCAGGTCACTGGGGCTCGGGTCACTGGCCGGAGGCGTCGGCCTTGTCGACCCCGTCCCAGACGTTCGAGTACCAGGGGCGGTCGGCCGCCCCCAGGTCGGTGCGCGACTGCTTCGACGCGTGCGGGTCGACGACGATGAAGCCCGTCTCCCCCGGCATGACGTAGTGCAACCGCTGCCGGATCTGCTGCTCGGCGTACGCGTCGTCCTGCCAGCGCGCCTTCAGGTCGCGCAGCCGTTCGACGCGCTCGCGGGCCTGCCGCTGTTCGCGCTGGAGGTCGTCGATCTCGGCGCGCTGCGAGACGTACTCCCGCATCGGGTAGGCCAGGGCCACGATCAGCGAGCACATCACCAGGGCGAGCAGCGCGGCCCGGCCGGTCAGCCGCGAGCGGCGGGCCTGGCGCTTGGTCTGGGAGCGGTAGACCCGGGCCGCGGTCTGCTCGCCGAGCAACCGGATCCTGGTCGCGGTGGAGAACCGGTCCCGGTCCTTCACGGCCATCTGTCCGCCTCCCGCTCCACCGTCCTACGCGCGTACGTCCCCGGACACGGTACGGGACCGAGTACGGGGACGTACGTACGACGCTGCGTCTTGTGGCCGGGGTCAGCCCTTGAAGCGCGGGAAGGCCGAGCGGCCGGCGTACACCGCGGCGTCGTCGAGGATCTCCTCGATGCGCAGCAGCTGGTTGTACTTGGCGACGCGCTCGGAGCGGGCCGGGGCACCGGTCTTGATCTGGCCGCAGTTGGTGGCGACGGCCAGGTCGGCGATGGTGACGTCCTCGGTCTCGCCGGAGCGGTGCGACATCATGCACTTGAAGCCGTTGCGCTGGGCCAGCTCGACGGCGTCCAGGGTCTCGGTGAGCGAACCGATCTGGTTGACCTTGACCAGGAGCGCGTTGGCCGCGCCCTCGTCGATGCCGCGGGCCAGGCGCTCGGGGTTGGTGACGAACAGGTCGTCGCCGACGATCTGGACCTTGTCGCCCAGCTTGTCGGTGAGGACCTTCCAGCCGTCCCAGTCGTCCTCGAACAGCGGGTCCTCAATGGAGACGAGCGGGTACGCGTCGACGAGCTCCGCGTAGTACTCGGTCATCTCGGCCGCCGAGCGCTCCTTGCCCTCGAAGGTGTAGACGCCGTCCTTGTAGAACTCGGACGCGGCGACGTCGAGCGCCAGGGCGATCTGCTCGCCGGGGGTGTAGCCGGCTTCCTTGACGGCCTCGAGGATGAGGTCGAGGGCCTCGCGGTTGGAGCCGAGGTTCGGGGCGAAGCCGCCCTCGTCGCCGAGGCCGGTGGCCAGGCCCTTGCTCTTCAGGACCTTCTTCAGCGTGTGGTAGACCTCGGCGCCCCAGCGCAGGGCCTCGGAGAAGGACTCCGCGCCGATCGGGGCGATCATGAACTCCTGGATGTCCACGTTGGAGTCGGCGTGCGAGCCGCCGTTCAGGATGTTCATCATCGGCACCGGCAGCAGGTGCGCGTTGGGGCCGCCCAGGTAGCGGAAGAGCGGCAGGTCGCTGGCCTCGGAGGCGGCGTGGGCGACGGCGAGGGAGACGCCGAGGATGGCGTTGGCGCCGAGGGAGCCCTTGTTGTCGGTGGCGTCCAGGTCGAACATCGCCTGGTCGATCAGGCGCTGCTCGGTGGCGTCGTAGCCGACGAGCTCCGGGCCGATCTGCTCGATGACCGCGAGGACGGCCTTCTCCACACCCTTGCCGAGGTAGCGGTTCGAGTCGCCGTCGCGGAGCTCGATGGCCTCGAAGGCGCCCGTGGAGGCGCCGGACGGGACGGCGGCACGACCGGTGCTGCCGTCGTCGAGGCCGACCTCGACCTCGACCGTGGGGTTGCCTCGGGAGTCCAGGATTTCCCGGGCTACGACGACGTCGATGGACGGCACGAGCATCTCCTTCTTATGTGACGCGGGTACGCGGGTCGCGTGGACCCGGCGAGGTGCGGGCCGTGGTGGCTCGCGACATGAGCCTAACCGGCTCCGGGCGATCGGCCACCGGGTCGCCCACCCCATGGACAGAACCGAGAGTAAATTGTTTCCGAACGGAACAAAGCCGGATTGCGAAGAACGGCAGAAAAAACCCCGCTCCGGTGCGTACGGGGGATGACGCACCGGAGCGGGGAGCCTGTGGGCCCTGGGCGGGCCGCTGCTTACTTCAGGTGCAGCTGCTGGCCCGGGTAGATGAGGTTGGCGTCCTCGACGATGTCCTTGTTCAGCTCGAACAGCTTCTCCCAGCCGCCCTTGACCTTCTTGTCCGCCGCGATCGAGCTCAGGGTGTCGCCCTTGACGACCTTGTACTCGCCGTCACCCTTCTTGACCTTCTTGCCGGTCGGGGTGGTGACGGTCTTCTTGGCGGCCGGGCGCTCGTCGGAGCGGGAGGCCGGCTGCTGCTGGGTCTCGCGGGACTCGGTGCTCTGCTGGCTCTGCTGCGAGGAGCTGCCGGAGTCGCTCGAGGAGCCGCCGCCGGTGTAGCCGGCGCTCGACAGGCCCTTGCCGCAGACCGGCCAGGCACCCTTACCCTGGCTCGCCAGGACCTTCTCGGCGATCTCGATCTGCTGGGACTTGGTGGCCTGGTCGGCGGTGGAGGCGTACTGGGTGCCGCCGTAGCCGGACCAGGTGGAGGCGGAGAACTGCAGACCGCCGTAGTAGCCGTTGCCGGTGTTGATGGACCAGTTGCCGCCGGACTCGCACTGGGCGACCGTGTCCCACTCGGAGGCGGTGGCGGCGGAGGCGTTGCCGACCGCCATCAGCGGGGCGGCGACGGCGGCGCCGGCGACACCGGCGACGGCGATGGCACGAGTGGCCTTGGACGGACGGCGGTGCTTGCCCTTGCTGGAAAACAGCATGGAAGATCCCCTCACCGACGCCTGCGAGGTGAGCTGTCGGGTTCGGGCCGGTTGAGTTGCCCGGCCGCGTCCCTCCCGGGACACGGCTTCACCCCAAGCCCTTCCGGCTCAACTGGCCGGTCGGGCACTTACCTTGGGTCCCCCGCTCCTGCCTACGGCGCTTGACGCGACGACTGTTCCCGTACGGCCGCTGGCAGGATTCGGCGTTGCGGCAGCCGGGGCTCGTGGTGACGAGCGGTCACGACCGTAGACACGCGGTCCGCGGAATTTCAAAGACGATCAAGGCTTCTGAGATCTATCTCTCACCGGCCTTATACGGGACATTCGGCGCGAAACATGACGTGAACTCACCCGGTTTCGGGACGACTTCGACTGCCGTTTCCGCACTGCCCGAACGGCTACCTCTCGTCCGCTTCGCCCCCTACCGTGAGCGTCTGACCGGGGTGGATGAGGTCGGGGTCGGCGCCGACCGCCTTCTCGTTGCCCTCGTAGAGCGCGTGCCATCCGCCGCTGACCCGAAGGGCGTCGGCGATGGACCAGAGACTGTCGCCGACACCCACGATGTAGGCGCCTTCGGACTCTTCGCCGGAACTCTCGTCAGCGGGCGTGGAGTGACGCCCCGTGGGCTTCTCCGCACGTTCGCCCTCGGGTGCGCGGGTTTCGTCGGCGCTGGGACCGCGATGACGGCCGGAGCCGGTATCGGCCGACGCCGAGGAGTCCTCGTCCTGCTGCGATGTGCCCGATGTGCCGCCCTCGGAGGTGGCCGACGGAGAGGCGTCGGGCTGCCGATCCCGCGACGAACCGTCGGATTCGGGCGACTTGCCGGTCTTGGTGGTTTCGTCCTTCGACGGCGACGACGCGTCAGGCGAAGGGGATGAAGAAGGACTCTCAGAGGGGGGCGAACCCAGCGAGTCGAGCAATCCGGGCGAGTCCACCTCACCGGATGATTCGGATGAATCGGGTGATTCCGACCCTTTGTCCTGCTGGAGTCCCGAGAGCAGTCCGCAGGTGCGCCACGCGCCGACCCCCTGGTCGGCGAGGATTCTCTCGGCCACGGCTATCTGCTGAGAGCGACTGGCCAGATCGGCGCTCGCGGCGTAGTCGAGACCGCCGTGGTTCTCCCAGTCCTCCTGGGACAACTGCAGGCCGCCGTAGTAGCCGTTACCGCTGTTCTGGCTCCAGGCGCCGCCGGTCTCGCAGTCCGCGACCCGGTCCCAGGTCGTGCCGTCGGCCGCGCTGGCGCCAGAAGCCCCGAGGAGCGGGATCGCGATGGCGGAGCCGGTCACTCCGGCCGCCACGAGGAGAGCCGGAGCCTGGCGGGGGCGACGGTGCCGACCGTTCCCGGAGAGCATACGGAGACCTTTCGCGAGACATCAGTGACCAACGCGGCGCGAAACCCGGGCCGCGTTGATGGGTGAACGTATCGGCAGACGATCACTTGTCACAAGTTCATGCCGCGCAGATCACGTGAAGATCACAAGTCTGATGTTTCGTCACTTTCAGCCGGCGCGAACTCCACCGGCAGGGTGCGCAGCCCGCGCATGATGAGGCCGCCGCGCCATCTCAGCTCGGCCGGATCCGCGGCGAGCCGGAGGTCGGGGAGGCGGGTGAGAAGGGTGGCGAGCGCGGTCTGGCCCTCCAGCCGGGCGAGCGGGGCACCGAGGCAGTAGTGGATGCCGTGGCCGTACCCGAGGTGCTGGTTGTCACGGCGGGCGAGATCCAGCACGTCCGGACCGGCGAACCGCTCCGGGTCCCGGTCCGCGGCGGCCAGCACGACGAGAACGGGGTCGCCCGCCTCGATGCGCTGCCCGCCGAGGGTGAGGGGCTGCGTGGCGAAGCGCCAGGTGGCGAGTTCGACGGGGCCGTCGTAGCGCAGCAGTTCCTCTACGCCGGTCTCCAGGAGGCCGCTCTCCCCGGCGGCGAGGGACGCCTGGAGGCGTGCGCGCTCCTCGGGGTGGGTGAGCAGGGCGTAGGTGCCGTTGCCGATCAGGTTCACGGTCGTCTCGAAACCGGCGAACAGCAGGATGAAGGCCATGGCCGCCGCCTCGTTCTCGGTGAGGTGCTCACCGTGGTCGGAGGCGCGAATGAGGCCGGAGATGAGGTCCTCGCCGAGGGCGGGTTCGGCGGGCAGCGCCTCCCGCTTGCGGTGGATGAGGTCGGCGAGGTAGCCGCGCATCTTCTTCACGGACCGTGCCACGCCGCCCCTGGGCCCGCCCTGGTGACGGATCATCATGCCCGCCCAGTCACGGAAGTCGTCCTGGTCCTCGGGCGGGACGCCGAGCAGGTCGCAGATGGCGTAGATGGGGAGCGGGAAGGCGAACTCGTGGATCAGGTCGGCGGACCCCTTCCGCGCGAACCCGTCGATGAGGGTGTCGGTGAGCTCCTGCACCCGCGGGGCGAACTCGGCGACCCGGCGGGGCGTGAACGCCTTGGACACCAGCCGCCGCAGCCGGGTGTGGTCCGGCGGGTCGATGTTCAGCAGATGCGTCATCAGATCGGCCTTGCGCTCCCCGGGGATCCCGGTCTTGCCCTTGGCGTGCGCCGGTTCGTCGTGGTGCGCCGGGTTCTTGGAGAGCCGGTTGTCGGCGAGCGTCTGCTTGGCGTCGGCGTACCGCGTGACCAGCCAGGCCTCCACACCGCTGGGGAGCCGCGTCTTGTGGACGGGGCTGTGCTCGCGGAGCCAGGCGTAGGCGGGGTAGGGGTTGCCGGCGAACTCCCACGAAAACAGCTCGGGCATCCCGGGCACTTCATGTCGCATGCCATGACCCTACGCAGCGCCTGCGGCGGCACCGGCGCCACTGTCAGAGGTCGGCACTACTCTGACGGCGTCGAGGCCAGGGGGACCGGGTGCTGGAAGGTGTACTGATCGCGGAGAGCCTGCGGGTGGGCGCCGAGCCGGCCGGTGTGCCGCTGCGGGTCACGAAGATCACGAGGGTGGCGGTGGAGGGCGCGGCGGCCGGGCAGCCGGGGCAGTGGACGCTCCTGGACTTCGCCGACGCGGAGCGGCCGGCCGAGCGGCCGGCGGACTGCCTGGCCCCGGCCGGGGGCTGGTACGTCAACTACAACACCGGCACGGAGGCGTTCGTGGTGTTCGCCGGCAGGGTCTTCCGCTATCCACGCCGGCAGACGGAGGGGCGCCTGCCGGCGCAGCGGTACGCCCGCTCCCTCGGGATCCCCGAGGCGCAGCTGGACTGGGAGGACTGACCCGGCGGGCTCAGCTCTCCGCCTCCCTGATCGCGTCCCGGTACGCGCGGGCCGCGGCTCTCAGGGCCGCTTCCGGGTCGACGCCCTCCGATTCGGCGCGGACGGCCAAGGCCAGGAGGTCGTAGCCGATGCCTTCGACGGGTGGCAGCGGTATGTCCAGGTCCGCTGTGCGGGCGCGGGAGGCCAGCTTGGCGGCGAGGGCCAGGCCGGGCTGACCGAGGGGGATGCCCTCGGTGATCGAGGTGCGCTGCTTCTCGACCGCCTTGGTGCGCAGCCAGTGCTCCTTGACCTCCTCGGGGGTGCTGGCCGTCGCGTCGCCGAAGACATGCGGATGGCGGTGGATCAGCTTGGCGACGATGCCACCGGCCACGTCGTCGATGGAGAAGGGGGTCTCCCCATTTTCCGGGCGGGCCTCTTCAGCGATGCGGGCGTGGAACACGACCTGGAGCAGGACGTCGCCGAGCTCCTCGCGCAGTTCGTCGCGGTCGCCCTCCTCGATCGCCTCGACGAGTTCGTACGCCTCCTCGATGCCGTACTTGGCCAGGCCCTTGTGGGTCTGCTGGGAGGACCAGGGGCACTCGGCGCGGATGCGGTCCATGACCTGGACGAGGTCGAGGAGCCGGGCGCCGGGGAGGTCGTAGGAGGCCGGCAGCAGCTCCAGCTCGGGCATGGCGATCCGGCCGGTGCCGGCGAGGCGTGCCAGGCCGTCCGTCAGGACCGGTTCGCCCTCGCCCGTCGCCACCACGACCACCGTGTGCCCGCCGGCGCAGGTGTCGACCAGTTCCTCGGCGGTCGGGGACGCCTCGGCGACGGTGATCCCCGCCTCGCGCAGATACGGCAGCTGCGGGTGCGTGCCGTCCGCGCACAGCACCCGGTCGGCCGCGTGCAGAGCCTGCCAGGCGGGCCAGGAGAGCAGACCGGGGGCGACGCGGTGGCTGGTGGTGAGCAGGACGATGCGGCCGGGGGCGGCGGCCGCGTCGGGAGCGGTCCGCTCGGGGCCCGGGGTGGCTTCGGGGCTGGGAGCGGTCCACTCACGGCCCGGGGTGGCTTCGGGGCTGTTGGCGTTCACGGTTCGAAGCTATCCCACGCCGCCGACAGTCCCGGAAGTTATCCACAGGGCCCGGAGGTGGGCGGGTGTCCTACATGCCCTGCTGGGTCTGCGCCGCCGTGACGTCCCGCAGCCACGGCGTCTTGGCGTCCGCACGGCTGCTCTTCTGGACGTCCCAGGTGCCGTAGCGCGGGTTGAGGTCGACGTTCAGGTCCTCGGAGGCCTCGGAGAGGGCCTTCCAGAACTCGGGGCGGCCGGTGTCCGTGCCGAGCTTCTCGGCGAGCTTCTGGGCCTCCAGCTGGAGGCGGAGGTTCTCCTCGAGGCGCTGCGGCGGGATGCCGTACTGCTGGAGCCAGGTCGTCTCCAGCGCCTTGGCGCCACCGGCCTGCTGTTCCAGGCCGGAGCGCATCGCCTGGATCTCCTTGCGGGAGACGCTCACTCCGGCGTCCTGGGCGGCGCGGTGCAGCACCCGGTCCAGGACCATGGTCTGCAGGGTGTCGCGGGTCAGGGTGCCTGTCCTGGCGATGGCCTGCTGGTACTGCGCCTCGTCCCGCACGGCCGCCCGCTGGGCCGCGCGTACCTCGCCGACCCGCTCGTCCAGCTGGGAGACGGTGATCCGCTGGCCGCCCACCACCGCTGCCGCGCCGGGATGCGCGTCGTTTCCGCAGGCGGTGAGAAGGGGCGCCGCGGCGGCGATCGCTGCGGTGAGGACGAGCGCGGTGCGACGGCGGCGGTGCAAGGAAACCTCCCGAGGAGATTGTGCGACGGTGCACAAGGTCTTGCGATGATCGATGGTAGGCAGTGTCCAAGCTCTGGCCAACCCATTCGACCAACGATTCACCGGGACTTCCGGCACCGCCGCGCCACCCCGGGGCGCTCGTCAGCCGCGGACCTGCCCCAGCCACTGCAGCGTCCTGCGGATCTCCGCACCGAGCGGGTGCCCGGGGCCATGGGTGCGCTCCACGTCGTGCAGCAGCCGGGCGAGGGTGTCGTGGGCGGCGCTTCGGTCGCCGAGGGCGAGCAGGAGATGCCCGATACGGCGGCGGACGTCGTGCGCGAGTTCGGGGCCGCCGGCGGCGACGTACTGGTTCTCGTAGTACGGCAGCACCGCCCGGTACTCGGCGAGCGCCGCGGCCGGTTCGCCCAGCTGTTCGAGGCACTGGGCGGCCTCGTAGCGGTGGCGCAGGGCCTGCGGGTCGGCCTGGCCCGCCTCCGCGGCGCGTTCGTCGGCGAGGCGGCGCAGCTCGGGCAGGGCGCGGCGGTACTGGCCGTCGTCCAGGAGCGTCGCCGCGTACTGCTTGCGCAGGGTGCGCACGACCGGGGAGTGCGCGCCGTGCTGTTCGGCCGCGGCGGGCAGGATCGCGCCGAGGATGTCGACGGCCTGGGTGACACGGCCCTCGCCGAGGAGCCGTTTGACCTCGTCGACGGCGCGGACGATGTCCGTCTGCCCCGGTGGGTCGGTGACGGGCCCGGCGGGCGTGGGCTGGGGCGCGGGGGTGCGCGCACGATCCGGCCAGGGGGCGTGCGGGCGCAGGAACGGGCGGGTGGGGTCCAGGGCCGCTCCGGTGGGCGTCCCTCGCGCGGGCAGGAGCAGCTCCAGGTGCTCGTAGACCTCCTGTGCGGAGGCGGGCCGGTGCTGCGGGTCCTTGGCGAGCAGGCGCAGGACGAGCGCTTCCAGGGCCTCGGGGACTTCGGGACGGATGCGGCGCACGGGCAGCGGGGGCTCGTACAGGTGCCGGTGCAGGACGCCGAGGGCCGTGGAGCCGGAGAAGGGCACGTCGCCGCTGAGCAGTTCGTGCAGGACCACGCCGAGCGCGTACAGGTCGGTGTAGGGGCCGACCGCGCCGCCCATCGCCTGTTCCGGGGCCATGTAGGCGGGCGAGCCGATGGGGGTGCCGGTGTGGGTGAGGCGGGTGGTGTCCGCGTCCATGACGGAGGCTACGCCGAGGTCGAGGACGGTGACCGTGCCGTCCTGTTTCACCATCACGTTGCGCGGCTTGAGGTCGCGGTGGACGATCGGCACGGCGTGCACGGCGCTCAGCACGGCGCACAGCTGCGCGGCGACCGCGACCGCCCACTGCCAGGGGTACGGGTCGTGCTCGGCGAGGTGGCCGGCGAGGTCGGCGCCGTCGATGTACTGCATGACGAGGAACAGTTCCTCGCCCTCACTGCCCGCGTCGTGCACGGTGACCAGGCCGGGGTGGTCGACCTGCGCGGTCACCCGGCACTCGCGCACGAAGCGGCGGCGCAGTTCCTCCGCGTCCTGGCCGGCCACCTTGTCGGGGCGCAGCAGCTTCACCGCCACGCGCCGGTCGAGCCGCTGGTCGTAGGCCGTCCAGACCTGGCCCATGCCGCCCTGCCCGAGGACGGTGGACAGTTCGTAGCGATCGGCGACGACCCGTCCCGCCGCCGCGGTCACCGTCCGCCCTCGTGGTTGCCGTCCCGGTGGCCTTCGCCCTCGTGGCGGCGCAGGTAGTCGCTGAGCTCGTCGAGTTCGGCACGGACCTGGTCGATGCGGGCCGGAGCGGGGCGCTGGGCGGGCGGGGGCGGCTGGATCGGGCCCGGGGTCTGGGGTGTGGCGTCGTGGGGTACCGGTGTGTGGGGTGCCGGGGGCCGCGGGACGGGCGTGGACGCCGGAGCGTAGGGCGGCGCGGGGGGCGGATAGCCGTACGGGGTGTGCACGACGGTCGGTGCGTGGGGCGAGGCGTGACCGGCGATCTTGCGCTGCTCGCCGTGGTGGCCGATGTCCACGACGAGGAAGTGGACGGCGGCGCCCACCCCGAGCAGCAGGATCATGGCCAGCGCGATGTCGGTCCGGTAGTCGTCCTCCGGCAGCGCGCCGATCACGGCGAAGCCGGCGATGGACAGCGGCAGGCTCACCCAGGCCAGCGCCCAGTCGAGGACCCGTCCGCGCAGGACGGCCACCCGGAACAGCGGTACGCAGGCCAGCACGCCGCACGTGAGGAAACCGGCTGCGGCGAACAGCACACGCAGGGAGATGACCGTTGCCGCGCTGCGGGGAGGCGGCGCCGCGCCGTGGCCGTACATGACTGCTCCTGGACCGGTGTGGCCGATGGGGACGGACGTGCGAGTGACAGACCCTGTTGGGGAATCCGAGCGTATAGCCCGACACGGACAACCGGTCACGGGTTGTACCGAACCGTTGTCATGCTGATCACTTCGTGTGAACAGTCCGCCCCCGAGCCGGTCGTGAGCCGTACGGTCCGTCACGCCCTACAAGCGGTGCCGCATCCACACGTTGGGCTCGACGTACACCGCGTACCCGCGCGCCGGCTCGCAGCGCACCGGCACCAGACCGCCCGGCACCTCGATGTCGCCGTCGGTGTCGAAGGGCAGGCCCGTCCAGCGGCGCCAGTCCGCGAGGGTGGCGGCCACCGTCATGGACGCCGGTGCCACCGAGTCGATGGTGGCACCGGCCCGGGCGTGGACGCGCAGCCACGGGTCCTGGGGCAGACCGTCGGGGCGGACGCGGTGGGCGTACTCCTCCATCGGCGTGTGCGGTTCCAGGTGCTTGGCGTTGGGGCGGACCGGGGCGACGACCTCGCGGAAGCCGCGGGCCCGGGCGTTGTCGCGCATGGCCGAGAGCATCACCGCGGACAGGCCGCGGCCCTGCGCCTGCGGGGCGATGGAGACCGAGACCGCGCTGACGGTGTCGGGCCGGACACCGCGCCGCAGATCGGAGAAGGCCCATACCAGCACCGCGTCCCACCCGTTGCCCGGCAGCCGGCCGCGGTCTTCGGCACCGAGGGCGAACGGCACGCTGTACGCGTTCGCCACGATCTCGCCCTGCTCGTCCTCGGCGAACAGGACGTACTCCGGGAGTTCGGCGGCGATCCTCGGGAAGTGGGCGGCGCCCACGAGGTCCTGGATCACGAACTCCGGCCAGGTGTCCGCCATCCCGACGACTCGCTCCAGCATGTCCGGGCGGTCGGCGAGGCTCGATATCTTCGGCTGCATGCGATCACGGTAGACACGCGGGCGGACGCCCGGAACCCAATTACCGAGCGGGCACCCGGTCCGCAACCCGGTCAGACCTGGCTCGCTGTGCGGCGACCGCCATGACGGCCACGGATATCAGAACGATCCCGGCGCCCACGTAGAGCGGCGCGGTGTAGCCGAGCCCCGCGGAGATGGCCAGGCCCCCGAGCCAGGCGCCGAACGCGTTGCCGACGTTGGACGCGGACACGTTGGCGCTCGCCGCCAGTGCCGCCCCGTGGGCGAAGTCGGTGACGCGAGTGATCATGCCGGGCACGCCGGCGAACCCGGTCACCCCCATGAGGAAGACGAGGACCACCGAGGCGGTGGCGCTTTCCGCCAGCAGCCCGAACAGGGCCAAGGTGAGGGCGAGTCCGAGCAGGGCGATGACCAGGGCACGGTCCCGGTCACGGTCGGCCGCGCGCCCGCCGACCAGATTCCCGATCACCAGTCCGACGCCGTAGACCATCAGCAGCCAGGCGACATCCGCCGGGGCGAAGCCGCTGACCTCGGTGAACGTGTAGGCGATGTAGCTGAACGCGCCGAACATCCCGCCATAGCTCAGGGCGGTGGCCACCAGCGTCAGCCAGACCTGCCAGGACCGGAAGGCCCGGAACTGCCGCGCCAGACCGCTGGGCGGTATTCCCTCCGCCCCCGCTCCCGTCGCCCGCTCCGTCCCTGCCACCGGCTGCACCCGGCCCGCCCAGGAGGGGACCAGCGCGGCGATTCCCGCCAACGCGACTACGCCGATCGCCGTGACCGCCCAGAAGGCCGCTCGCCAGCCCCACCGCTCACCGACCAGTGCGCCGAAGGGCACGCCCAGCACGTTCGCGACCGTCAGCCCGGCGAACATGACCGCCACGGCCTGGGACTTCTTCTCCGGTGCGACCAGGCTGCGCGCCACCAGGGATCCGATCCCGAAGAACGAGCCGTGGCACAACGCCGCCACGATCCGGCCGAGCAGCATCACCTGATAGTTCGGTGCGACCGCGGACAGCAGGTTGCCGATGACGAACAGCGCCACCAGGCCGACCAGGATGTGCTTGCGGGGCAGCCGTGTTGTCGCCGCGGTCAGGGCGATCGCGCCGACGGCGACGCTCAGCGCGTACCCCGAGATCAGCCAGCCGGCGGCCGCCTCGGACACCGCGAGACTCGATGCCACCTGCGGCAGCAGTCCGGCGATCAGGAACTCGGTCAGACCGATACCGAATCCGCCGAGTGCCAGTGCGATGAGTCCGCTCGGCATCCGTCACTCTCCGATCCGCACCAACCGGCCGCCGGGCAGGGGTCCTACCCGCCGCACTGCTTCAGCATCATTTCCTTGTCGGCCGCCGTCACGGGGAGGGCGTACTTCAGCGACACCTGGGCGAAGCGCACCACGTAGGCGCAGCGGATCTGCTTGTTCGGGGGCAGCCAGGACGCCGGGCCGGAGTCTCCCTTCGAGCCGTTGGTCGGCCCGTCCACCGGGACGAGGTTGAGCGGGTCGTTGGCGATGGACTCCCGCTTGTCCTTCGTCCAGCGCGAGGCGCCCATCTGCCAGTCGTACGACAGCGGCATCACGTGGTCTATCTGGACCTTGATCGCATGGGACTTGGTCCACTCGATGGACTTCCCGGTGTACGGATCGTGCAGTGTCAGCGAGGTGACGACGCAGTCCGATCCCGACCGGAAGCGCAGTTCCTCCCCGTCTCGCTTCAGGAGGTCGTTCCGCGTGTCGCAGCCGTTGTGGGAGAAGGGCACGTCGCGCGGTGCCGAGTCCATCCAGGCGTAGCCGAACTTCTCCCGTTCGTAGCCCGTCCTCGGGCCGCGGCCCTTCGTCGCCACCTTGTCGATCAGGGCACGCGCCCTCTCCTTGTCCGCGCCGGAAGTGATCGCCGCCATCCCCGGTTTCGTGCCGTCCGGGTTGTCCAGCGGGTTCGCGGCCCGTCCGTCGCCGGCGGCCGGGGCGCCGGAACCGGAGGGTCCGACGCCGTCCGCGGGCGGGGCCAGGCCCTCGCAGCCGGCCAGTGCCGAACCGGTGATCACCATCGCGACAGCCAGTGCCGCCCCGCCCCTCAGACGCGTCACCGTGCGCCCTCCTCTGTCTGCCTGTTCCGCTCCGGCACGGGCAGACCCGTGCCGGAGCCCACGGTAGCGAGGAAGAGGTTCAGACCACATCGGGCCTCAATGCGCATACTTCGCATCTCGCGCGTATCGTCGGTTCTGAGTCGCCTCCGGAGGGAGCTTTGCATGGGCATCTTCGACAAGTTCAAGAGCCAGGCGCGGAACAAGGGCAAGCAAGGCTCTGACACCGCGGAACAGCGGATGAACGAGAGGACCGGGGGCAAGTACGAGGACCAGGTCGACTCCGGCCAGCAGCGCGCCGAGGGCTCGCTGGGCATGGACCGCGACCGCGACCGGCCCGAACAGCAGTAAGGCCTCCGACTCCGAGGCCGTCCGCGGAGAGCGGGACGCATCTCCCGCGGGCGGCTTCCCGCGTCCGGAGCCCGGCCGCTCCCTCCGGCCGCTCCCTCCGGTCAGACCTTGCCTATGCCCAGCGTCGTTTCCGAGGGCAGCAGGCCCGACGCCAGGACCGTGACCCAGAAGTCGCCCAGCAGCTCGGCGAGTCGGTCGACGCCGGCCGGGCCGAGGGACTGCCAGGGCCCGGCGGCCAGTTGGTCGGTGTGCTGCTCCACGCGGTGACGCAGGGCGCGGCCCGCCGCTGTGGCCGCGCCGTCCGCGTCGACCAGTCCCCTGGCGCGCAGGCGGTCGCGCGCGGCCGTCCACTCTTCGGGACTCCAGCCGCGGCTCTCGAAGCGTTTCACCGACGCGGCGCCTATCGCGGCGAAGGAGACGAGCGACTCCACGGGATCCAGACCCGCCATGAGCAGGGCCGCGAGGTGGCCGTCGCCGCGGTGTTCACGCAGGATCGTCGCCGCGTGCCAGAGCTGCAGGTGTGGGGCCTGCGGCCAGTCGAGCGCGGCATTGGCCGCGGCCAGCGGACGGGCGGCCAGGTCGGCGGACTCTGCCGCGCGCCGGGCGAGCGCGGCGGCCTCCGCCAGCTCGGGGCTGGTCAGTCGGTCGCCGAATATGGCGCGGTAGGCCCTGTCGACCGCCCGCGTCC
Organism: Streptomyces hawaiiensis; assembly: GCF_004803895.1. Taxonomy (NCBI): domain Bacteria; kingdom Bacillati; phylum Actinomycetota; class Actinomycetes; order Kitasatosporales; family Streptomycetaceae; genus Streptomyces; species Streptomyces hawaiiensis. The sequence continues at coordinate 3,661,590 of NZ_CP021978.1, forward strand.
TCGCCTCGATCACCGCGTCGGGGCTCGCCACCCTCCACGCCGGTTCGACGTACTCGGCGACCATGCGCGGACTGAAGCTGTAGAAGGCCGAGGCCACCTGCTCCGGTCCGACCCGCCCCAACGGGGCGGCGCGATACGGGAAGTAGCTCGGCCACCGCTCCCCCGTGCGGTACCCGAGGGCGGCCGCTTCCTCGAACGCCTCCGGCGCGTAGTACAGCACCGCATGCAGGGGCTCCAGCAGGTGCCACATTTGGCGCACGCGAGCCGGCTCCACGCCGCCCTCCCGCACCCCGGCGCCCTCGTCGATCTCGCTGATCTGTTCCGGCATGGCGTACCTCCCACTCGCATCCGACCCCGCGGCGCGCGACCCGTCGCATCCGGCCCGCACAACTTGACACTGACAAGATTGCCCGAAGCGACCCCGACTTGTCAATGACAAGATTCGGCGGGCGCGCGTACGCTCCTGACCATGAGCACCAGCAAGTCGTCAGCGAACGAAAAGGGCCCTGCCAACCGCCCTTACCACCACGGTGACCTGCGCCGCGCCATCCTCAGCGCCGCCCTGGACGTCATCGCGGCGGACGGCCCGGCCGCGCTGAGTCTGCGCGACCTCGCCCGCCGCGCCGGTGTGTCGCACGCCGCGCCGGCCCACCACTTCAAAGACCGGGCGGGCCTGCTCACGACGATCGCCGCCGAGGGCTTCGGGCTGCTCGCGACCACGCTCAGGCAGGCGGCGGACCTGAAGGAAGCGGGCGTGCGCTACGTGCGTTTCGCGCGGGAGCATCCGGCGCACTTCCAGGTGATGTTCGCGCCCGAGCTGCTGCGCGAGGGCGACCTGGAACTGGCCACCGCCCGCGCCCTCGCCGGTGACGCCCTGCGCGACGCCGTCGCCGCCGTACCGCCGCGGGGCCGCGGCACCGACGCCCGGCTCGCCGGTGTCGCCGCCTGGTCCCTGGCCCACGGCTTCGCCACGCTGCTCCTCAGCCACAACCTCGACGGCCCGGTGGGCGACCAGGACCCCGAGGAGGTGTTCCGCGGGCTGGCGGCGATGCTGTTCCGCCCCGCCGAGTAGCAGCGCCCCGGGCGACACCCGCTTGACCTTGACACTGACGTCAAGGACGGACGATCCCCGCATGACATCCCCGTATCCGAAGACCGGTCGGCAGCACGCGGGCACGACGCCTCGAACCGTGCTCGTCACCGGCGCCGGTACCGGCATAGGCCGTGCCACCGCGCACACGTTCGCCGACGAGGGCGCACATGTCGTGGCGGTGGGCCGCCGCGAGGCGCCCCTCGTCGAGACCGCCGGCCATGACCCGTCCCGTATCAGCCCGCTCGTCGCCGACATCACGGCCGCCGACGGCCCCGAGACCGTCGTCCGCACGGCACTCGACCGGCACGGCCGTATCGACGTACTGGTGAACAACGCCGGGATCGTCAGCACCCAGTCGCTGCGCACCTACACACATGCCGCTGTCGAGCCCCTGCTCGCGACGAACCTCCTCGCCCCCGTCCTGCTCACCCAGGCGGCGCTCCCGGCGCTGGAGGACAGCCGCGGTGTCATCGTGAACGTGACGACGTCGGTGGGGCAGCGCGGCTGGCCCGGCAACTCCCTGTACGCGGCCGGGAAGGCGGCCCTGGAGGTGCTCACCCGCAGTTGGGCGGTGGAGCTCGCGCCGCTCGGGATCCGGGTCGCCGCCGTGGCCCCGGGCGCGATCGGCACACCCATCGGTGAACACGCCGGCCACACCCCCGAGCAGCAGGCCGCGATCCGCGCGTGGCAGCTCGATCACACGCCGCTCGGACGGGTCGGCCGCCCCGAGGAGGTGGCGTGGGCGATCGCCCGGCTGGCGTCGCCGCAGGCCTCCTTCATCACCGGCGTCGTCCTTCCGGTGGACGGCGGCGCGGTCGTCACATGAGACTGACGCGCATGGCAGCACCTCGTATGCGGATCGGCGAACTCGCCGAGGCGACCGGCACGACCCCGCGCGCCCTGCGCCACTACGAGCAGGCGGGCCTCATCGCCTCCGAACGGGCCGCCAACGGCTACCGCCTGTACGACGCCGGTACGGCCGTGCGCGTCCGCAACATCCGGCAACTGCTCGACGTGGGGCTGACGCTCGACGACGCACGGGTGTTCCTGCCGTGCCTGGACGGCGATGTCACGGCCGGTCCCGCCTCCGAGAAGGGGCTGCGGGTGGCCGCCGACCGTCTCGCGGTGCTGGACGCCCGTATCGCAGCGCAGACCGCGGTCCGTGACCGGCTGGCGTCGGCGCTGCGGGAAGCCACGGGCGGGCACGTACCACCGGCGGCCCAGCGCGAGAGTGTCGGCCCGCCCGTACGACCGGCGGACGCGCAGCGCCAGACCACCGGCGCACCCGCACCCGGGCCCAGGACAAGACCCTGGGCCCGGGCGAACGCCTCCTGAACCGGACGAAGGACGCCGGTGCGCGCGTACGACCAGGGGTGGCCCAGCGCGAGGCCGCCCGCGCCCCGGCGCCCGCACCCGCCGGGGCGGTAGAGCGTACGGCCCGGTGCCTGACGGGGCTTCAGCGGATCCGGCGTCAGGACCCCAGCACAGAGGTGAGGAACTCCCCGACCCATGCCAGCAACTCCCGCCCGACCAGCGGCTTCCCGCCCACCTTCGCGGTCTTGGGGCGCGGCACCAGCACCTGGCGCACCGTCGGCTTGATGACGACCCCGGGGTACAGCCGCTTGACCCGCAGCTCCTGGGACTCGCGCAACTCCACCGGGGCGAACCGGATGTTGCTGCCCTGCAGCACGATCTCACCGACGCCGCACGCGCGCGCGAACATGCGCAGGCCCGCGACGAGCAGCAGGTTCTCCACCGGTTCGGGCAGCTTGCCGTAGCGGTCGACGAGCTCCTCGCGGACCGCCTTGATGTCCTCCTCCGAGTTGGCGGAGGCGATGGCGCGGTACGCCTGGAGCCTGAGGCGCTCGCCGGGCGCGTAGTCGTGCGGGACATGCGCGTCTACGGGCAGCTCGATCTTGACCTCGAGCGGCTGCTCCTCCTCGATCCCGCCGGTCTCCAGCTGGCGCCGGTAGTCCGCGACGGCCTCACCGACCATCCGTACGTACAGGTCGAAGCCGACGCCCGCGATGTGGCCGGACTGTTCGCCGCCGAGGAGGTTGCCCGCGCCGCGGATCTCCAGGTCCTTCATGGCCACGTACATACCGGCGCCCATCTCCGTGTGCTGGGCGATGGTCGCGAGCCGCTCGTGCGCGGTCTCGGTCAGCGGCTTCTCCGGCGGGTAGAGGAAGTAGGCGTAGCCGCGCTCGCGGCCCCGGCCCACCCGGCCGCGCAGCTGGTGCAGCTGCGACAGGCCGAAGTTGTCGCCGCGCTCCACGATCAGGGTGTTGGCGTTGGAGATGTCGATGCCGGACTCCACGATCGTCGTGGACACCAGCACGTCGAACTTCTTCTCCCAGAAGTCGACGACGACCTGCTCCAGTGCCGTCTCCGACATCTGGCCGTGCGCGGTGGCGATGCGCGCCTCGGGGACGATCTCGCGCAGCCGGGCTGCCGCGCGGTCGATCGACTCGACGCGGTTGTGGATGTAGAAGACCTGACCCTCGCGCAGCAGCTCACGGCGGATCGCGGCGCCGATCTGCTTCTCCTCGTAGGGGCCGACGAAGGTGAGCACCGGGTGGCGCTCCTCCGGCGGGGTGGTGATCGTCGACATCTCGCGGATGCCCGTGACCGCCATCTCCAGCGTCCTGGGGATCGGGGTCGCGGACATCGTCAGCACGTCGACGTTGGCCCGGAGCTTCTTCAGCTGCTCCTTGTGCTCGACGCCGAAGCGCTGCTCCTCGTCGACGATGACCAGGCCCAGGTCCTTGAACTTCGTCTCGGACGAGAACAGCCGGTGCGTGCCGATGACGATGTCGACCGAGCCCTCCTGCAGGCCCTCCAGGGTCGCCTTGGCCTCGGTGTCGCTCTGGAAGCGGGACAGGGCCTTCACGCTCACGGGGAACTGCGCGTACCGCTCACTGAACGTCCCGAAGTGCTGCTGCACGAGCAGGGTCGTGGGCACCAGGACGGCCACCTGCTTGCCGTCCTGGACGGCCTTGAAGGCGGCGCGGACCGCGATCTCGGTCTTGCCGTAGCCGACGTCGCCGCAGATCAGGCGGTCCATCGGGACCGTCTTCTCCATGTCCTCCTTGACCTCGGCGATGGTGGTGAGCTGGTCGGGGGTCTCCGCGTAGGGGAAGGCGTCCTCCAGTTCGCGCTGCCAGGGGGTGTCCGCGCCGAAGGCGTGCCCGGGGGCGGCCATGCGCGCGCTGTACAGCTTGATGAGGTCGGCGGCGATCTCCTTGACGGCCTTCTTCGCGCGGGCCTTCGTCTTGGTCCAGTCGGCGCCGCCGAGGCGGTGCAGCGTGGGCGACTCACCGCCGACGTACTTGGTGATCTGCTCCAGCTGGTCGGTCGGGATGTAGAGGCGGTCGCCGGGCTGGCCGCGCTTGGCGGGGGCGTACTCGACGACCAGGTACTCGCGGGTGGCGCCCTGCACCGTGCGCTGCACCATCTCGATGTAACGGCCCACGCCGTGCTGCTCGTGGACGATGTAGTCGCCCGGCTCCAGGGTGAGCGGGTCGATGGTCTTGCGGCGTCGGGCCGGCATCCGGGCGCCCTCACGGCCGGACGCCTTCTGGCCCGACAGGTCCGTCTCGGTGAGGACGGCGAGTCTGAGGGCCGCGTCGACGAAGCCGTGCTCGATGGAGCCGCACGCCACGTGCACGACGGACGGGGAGATCTCGGCGAGGTCGGAGTCGAGGCGGGCCGCGATGCCCTCGCCGCCCAGCACCTCGACCGTACGGGCCGCCGGGCCGTGGCCCTCGGTGACGAACACCGTGCGCCAGCCGTCGGCGAGCCAGCCCTTGGTGTCGGCGAGGGCCTTGGCGGTGTCCCCGCGGTACGTCTCCGGGGCGTGCATGCCGAGCTTGAGGGTGTCCTCGTCGAGCTCCTCGTCCGCGGCGAACGGCGACACCGACCACCACATCATGTCCAGCTCGCGGGCCCGGTCCCGGACGTCCGCGATGGACCACAGGGAGGCCGCTCCGACGTCGATGGGTGCCTCGCCGCCGCCGGCGGTGGCCGCCCAGGAGGCCTGCAGGAACTCCTGCGAGGTGGCCACGAGGTCCGACGCGCGCGTGCGCACCCGCTCCGGGTCGCACACCACGGCCATGGCGCCCTTGGGCAGCACGTCGAGCAGCAGCTCCATGTCGTCGACGAGGACCGGAGCCAGGGATTCCATACCCTCCACGGCGATGCCCTCGGCGATCTTGCCGAGCAGTTCGCCGAGCTCGGGGTGCTGTTCGGCCAGGGCACGCGCGCGCGTGCGGACGTCCTCGGTGAGCAGCAGCTCGCGGCACGGCGGCGCCCACAGGCCGTGATCGGCGACTTCCAGGGAGCGCTGGTCGGCGACCTTGAAGTAGCGGATCTCCTCGACGTCGTCACCCCAGAACTCGACGCGCAGGGGGTGCTCCTCGGTGGGCGGGAACACGTCGAGGATGCCGCCGCGCACGGCGAACTCGCCACGCTTCTCGACGAGCTCCACGCGCGCGTACGCGGCTGCGGCGAGGGCTTCGACGATCTCGTTGAGGTCGGTGCTCTGCCCGGTCCGCAGCGAAACCGGCTCCAGGTCGCCGAGGCCCTTGACCTGCGGCTGGAGCACGGACCGGACGGGCGCGACGACGACCGAGACCGGGCCGGTCTCGGGGTCGTCGGGGCGGGGGTGGGCCAGGCGGCGCAGCACGGCCAGGCGGCGGCCCACGGTGTCGCTGCGGGGGCTGAGCCGCTCGTGCGGGAGCGTCTCCCAGGACGGGTACTCCACGATCCCCTCGGCCGGGAGGAGGGAGCGCAGGGCCGCGGCCAGGTCCTCCGCCTCACGGCCGGTCGCCGTGACCGCCAGCACCGGGCGGCCTGTGTCACGGGCCAGGGCGGCGACCGCGAAGGGGCGGGCCGCAGGGGGGCCGACCAGGTCGACATGCATGCGGTTGCCGTCTTCGGCCGCCTTGATCGCTTCCGCGAGCGCGGCGTCCTTGACTACGGCGTCGAGCAGACCGTGCAGGCTCATGGGGGCTTTTTCCGTCCAGAGGTGGGCAACACGACGGGCCCGACGCGCGCCGCGGGCCGGGGGTCTCCAGCGTACGACGATGCGCGCCCGCACGGCGGGCCTGTGGATAACGCCCGTTCTCCCCGGGGCGAGCACCCGCTCTCCCGGCGTGGCTCCGGGGAGGCGCGCCGGGCCTGTGGCACGTGACCCCACGGCACGCAGTCGGCCAAGTGGGGATTCAGCCTCCCAACCTTCACAGCATCACCTCCACCCGTTGTTTTCGCCCCGGCATGATCGGTCGGACGCCGCTTCCGGCCGCTCACCGCACCCCTAAGGCACGGCATGCCTGCCCCCACCCTCCAGGTCTCACAACCCCACATACCGACGCCGGTCGCCCATCCCCCGGAAGACCGGCGCCCCGCCCGCGCGCGGGGTGAACCATGGGTCCTCGCGGCAGTCCTCTTCGCCGCCTACACGGTCGTCTCCGTCGGCCGCTACCGGCACATGGCCACCCTCTCCTGGGACCTGGGCATCTTCGAGCAGGTCGTGCGCGCCTACGCGCGGCTGCGGGCGCCGGTGTCCGACCTCAAGGGGCCGGGGTTCGACATCCTCGGTGACCACTTCAGCCCGGTGACCGCCCTGCTCGCGCCGCTGTACCGGCTCTTCCCCTCGCCGGTCACGCTGCTGGTCGCGCAGGCCGCGCTCTTCGCGCTGTCCGCCGTGCCGGTCACGCGGGCCGCCGCCCGGCTCCTGGGCCGTCGCCGCGGACTGGCGCTCGGTCTCGCGTACGGACTGTCGTGGGGCATCCAGCGGGCCGTCGACTTCGACTTCCACGAGATCTGCTTCGCCGTCCCTCTGATCGCCTTCTCCCTGGAGGCCCTCCTCGCGCGGCGCCCGCGCGCGGCCCTGTGGTGGGCGCTGCCTCTGGTGCTGGTGAAGGAGGACCTGGGGCTGACGCTCGCAGCGATCGCGCTCGTCGTCGCCTGGCGGGCGCGCGGTTCGTCGCCTCAAACGGTTCGGTACGCGCTCGGCGTGGCGGTGTTCGGCGTGGCGGCGACGGTGCTCGTCCTGACGCTGGTCATCCCCTCGTTCAAGACCTCGGGCGGCTACGACTACTGGAACAAGGTCAGTGATGCGGGCAGCCCCTTCGACGGCATCGGCACCAAGCTGCGCACGCTCGCCTGGCTGCTGATCCCGACGTCGGGCCTGCTCGCCCTGCGCTCGCCGCTGCTGCTGGTCGCGCTGCCGACGCTCGGCTGGCGGTTCCTCTCCGGCGACGAGCACTACTGGGGCACCGACTGGCACTACAGCGCGGTTGTGATGCCGGTCGTCTTCCTGGCCCTCACCGACGCGCTCCCGGCCGTTCGCCGCAGTACGCGCGCGTGGCTGGGTTCCTACGTCGCTCAGCTGCCGGCCGCGGTCGCCGCGGCGGCACTGGCACTGACCACGTCGCTGCCGCTTGCGCAGCTCACCGAGGCCGAGATCTACCGCAAGCCCGACGCGGTGTCCGGCGTGGAACGGCTGCTGGCGCGGATCCCCGACGACGCCACCGTCGAGGCCAACATCGGCCCGATCAGCCGCCTCACCTCGCGCTGCCGGGTCTTCTGGCTCGGCGGCACGCAGGGCGTCACGCCGGAGTACATCGCCCTGGAGAACATCGGCGACAAGTACCGCGACCCCGTGGGCTACGCCCGGCAGCTGCACCCCCTCGCCGAGTACGCCGTCGCGGGCGAGGCGGGCGGGTACGTGGTCCTCCAGCGGAGGACGGCGACCGGGGGGTGACGCCGCGCAGGGTCCTCGGGCTCGACCGCTAAGGGGCCGACCGGGCGCGAGGCACTCCGGCCAGGACCCGAGAGAGGCCCGACCGGGCACAGCGCCCTCCGGCCAGGACCCGCAAAAGGCCCGACCGGGCACAGGGCCCTCCGCCCCGACCCGCACGGGACCCGGCCGGACGTCTGGCCGACCGCCCCACTGCGGACCCGCCCGGCCGTTGGCCTGCCCCCCGTTGGCCCGCTACCCCGAGCCCGCTCCTCTGCCCAGCCCCATCCCTCGTTGGCCCAGCACACCGCAGACCCGCCCCGCGCCTGTCCCACCCCGCTGCCGCCCCGCCCCGTCGCCCGCCCCAGGGAACTGCCGACCCGGCGGCGCCCGACCCACGGCACTGCCGACCCGGCGGCGCCCGGCGCGGCCCGCCGCGCACGAGCCCGCACGCCGCCGGGCCCGCCCCGGAGGTGGAGACCTCCGGGGCGGGCCCGTCCTCCGCAACCCCCGTGTGCGGTGGTTCTTGGGCGGCATTGAGCGGCGTTGGGCGGCAACGACCGGCTACTCCGTCGCGATCGCGTTCAGGACGTTCATCCGGCCCGCCCGGAACGCCGGGATGAGTGCCGCGAACAGGCCCACGAACGCCGAGCCGATGAAGACGCCGATGATCGTCGGCCAGGGGATGTCCAGGACCATCAGGCCCTCCAGGGCGAGCAGCTGCTGTGCCGTGGCGCCCCAGCCCATGCCCAGTCCGAGGCCCAGCAGGGCACCGAAGAGGGCGATGACGACCGACTCCATGCGGATCATGCGGCGCAGCTGGCGGCGGGAGAGGCCGATCGCCCGCATCAGTCCGATCTCGCGGGTGCGCTCCACCACCGACAGGGCCAGGGTGTTCACCACGCCCAGGATGGCGACGATGATCGCCAGGGCCAGCAGGCCGTAGATCATGTTGAGCAGCTGGCCGATCTGGTCCTTCAGGGCGTCCTTGTAGTCGGTCTGGTCGCGCACGGTGTACTGCGGGTAGTCGTGCAGCGCCGACTTCAGGGACTTGTAGGCGGCGTCCTGCTGCCCGTCCTTGGCGCTGGCGAAGAGCAGCGAGTCCAGCGGCATCTTGTCGGCCGGGACGTACTTGGCCATGGTCGAGATGGACGTGTACATCGCGCCCGCGTCGATCACGACGTCACTGCTGGTGATCGCCCGCACGGTCAGGTCGGCCGTGGAGCCGTCCTTGAAGGCGACCTTGATCTTGGAGCCGAGGCTGATGCCGTGGTCCTCGGCGAACTTCTCGTGCACGGACATCGAGTCGGGCTTGTAGGCGTCGGGCAGCTTGCCGGCGACCACCTCGGTGCGCAGGTCGGTCGCGTACGACGGGTCGGCCGCCGTGATCGCCGTCTTCTTGAGCGTCTTGCCGTCGGGGGTGGTGAAGTCGGCCTGGGTCCACTTGTACTCGGTGACCCGCGCCAGGTCCGGCGACGACTTCACCGCCTTGACCGCCTGCGGGCTGATCAGCTGGCCGCTGTCGGACTGGATGATGAAGTCCGTGCCGACGGTCTTGTCGAGCTGGTCGGTGGCGGACGCCACCATGGAGGAGCCGACCACGGACAGGCACGCCACCAGGGCCAGGCCGATCATCAGCGCGGCGCCCGTCGCGCCGGTGCGGCGCGGGTTGCGCAGGGCGTTGCGCTCGGCCATGCGGCCCACGGGGCCGAACATCCGCAGCAGGACCGCGCCGAGGACGCGGACCACGGCGCCGGCGAGCAGCGGGCCGATGACGACGAAGCCGATCAGCGACAGTACGACGCCGAGGCCGAGCCACATGGAGCCGTCCTTGGCCTTGTCGGCCTCCGACGCCAGGTAGAGGGCGAAGCCGCCGGTGCCGGTGAGGACCGTCCCGATCGCGGCGCGGATCCAGCCGGCCTTGGCGTCGGCGGGGGCTCCCGCGTCGCGCAGGGCGGCCATCGGGGAGATCTTGCCGGCGCGCCGGGCGGGCAGGTAGGCGGCCAGCACGGTGACGATCACACCGAGGACGAGGCCGACCACCGGGGTCGTCCAGGCCACCGTGAGGTCGTCGGTGGACAGTTCCATGCCCATCTGGCCCATGAGCTTCATCAGGCCGACGGCGAGGCCGACGCCCGCGCCGACGCCGAGCACCGAGCCGACGACGCCGAGCAGCAGCGCCTCGGCCAGCACGGAGCGGTTGACCTGCTTGCGGGAGGAGCCGATGGCCCGCATCAGGCCGATCTCCCGGGTGCGCTGGGCGACCAGCATGGAGAAGGTGTTGATGATCAGGAAGATGCCGACGAGGAAGGCGATCCCGGCGAAGCCGAGCATCGCGTACTTCATGACGTTCATGAAGCCCTCGACGTCCTTCTGGTTGGCGTCGGCGGTCTCCTTGGCCGTCTTCACCTGGAAGCCGCCGCCGAGTTCGGCCGTGACGTTCTTCTTCAGCTGCGCGTCGCTGACGCCGGCGGCCGCGCTGACGTTGACGTTGGTGTAGACGTCGCTCTCGCCGACCAGGGTCTGCTGGGCGGTCTTGGTGTCGAGGTAGAAGATCGCGGCGCCGGGGTTGGTGACGGTGAAGTCGGCGATGCCTGAGATCTTCGCGGTGTGGTTGCCGATGGCGCTGAGCACGCTGATCTCGTCGCCGGGCTTCAGGTCGTGCTTGTCGGCGGTGTCGGCGTCGACCATGATCTGGTCGGCGCTCTTGGGCGCCACACCTGAAGTGATCTTCATGGTGCGGGCGTCGTTGGCGTTCCAGCTGCCGACGATGGTCGGGCCGCCGCTGGTGGGCGACAGACTGTCCTTGTCGGCGTCGACGACGGTCACCGAGGTGGAGAACACGGTGCCCTCGGCGGACTTCACGCCCTGCGCCTTGCGGACCTCGCCGAGCACGGAAGCCGGCATGACCGGCGGCTTGCCGTTGTCGGCGGTCGTCTCACCGCTGTCGGAGGCGCCCTTGGCGCTCACCGTCACGTCGGAGGAGGTGGCCGCGAAGAGCTTGTCGAACGTAGTCGACATGGTGTCCGTGAAGACGAGCGTGCCGCAGACGAAGGCGACCGACAGCAGGACGGCGATCGCGGAGAGCGCCATCCGCCCCTTGTGCGCGAAGAAGTTGCGCATCGAGGTCTTCATGACGGTCATGACGTGCGCCCCCGGGCGTCGAAGTCCTTCATCCGGTCGAGGACGGCCTCGGCGGTCGGCTTGTACATCTCGTCGACGATGCGGCCGTCGGCGAGGTACAGCACGCGGTCCGCGTAGCTCGCGGCCACCGGGTCGTGGGTGACCATCACGATGGTCTGGCCCAGATCGTCGACGGACCGGCGCAGGAAGCCGAGGACCTCGGCGCCGGCTCGGGAGTCGAGGTTTCCGGTCGGCTCGTCCCCGAAGATGATCTCGGGCCGGGCCGCGAGGGCCCGCGCCACGGCGACGCGCTGCTGCTGGCCGCCGGAAAGCTGGGTGGGCCGGTGCTTGAGGCGGTCGGCGAGTCCGACGGTCTCCACGACCCGCGTCAGCCACTCCTTGTCCGGCTTGCGGCCCGCGATGTCCATGGGCAGGGTGATGTTCTCGATCGCGTTCAGCGTCGGCAGCAGATTGAACGCCTGGAAGATGAACCCGATCCGGTCCCGGCGCAGCCGCGTGAGCTTCTTGTCCTTCAGACCGGTGATCTCGGTCTCGTCGAGGTAGATCTGGCCGCTCGTCAGGGTGTCGAGTCCGGCGAGGCAGTGCATGAGCGTGGACTTGCCGGATCCCGAGGGACCCATGATCGCGGTGAACTGGCCGCGTGCGATGTCCACGTCGACGTGGTCGAGGGCGACGACACGGGTCTCACCGGATCCGTACGCCTTCACGACCTGCCGCGCCCGCGCGGCAACGGCCGTACGCCCTCCAGTGCCCCCGTGCCTGGGAATGGTTACAGCCGAAGTCACGGTATGTCTCCTATATCGGTCAGCAGATAGTGAAGGCGGTCGCCTGGTCGACAGCCGCTGTGCGTGGTGCCGGAGCAGGAATCCGTCCGACGTGCTTCAGTCTCGCGGCGGGGAGGGGTCCCGCGCCCTGGTGTTCAGCGCAGTCTTTGTGCTGTGGAAAACCCCACCCCCGCCGGTGTGCCAACCGCCCCCCGGCGGCGTAAAGCCAGGTTAAGGAAAGCCCCCGGCCCGCCTCGTCCTCCGCCGGTACGAACCCTCCCCAGGTCGTAGTACGGAGGTACCCCTAGGGGCAGTCCACCGAAGGGTGGAGACCGTCTCAGGGTTCGCTCCACCCGTCGGCCCACTCAGGCTCCACCCTCCCGCGACGTCAGGGTCAAGTGGGAAGCTGTTGCGCGGCAGGTAGTTGCAAGGGGCAGGCATAAGCGACGGGACCCGGGGCAGGGTGCGGCCGGGCGAGGGGGAGGACCGGGGTGGGCAGCACCAGTTCCGCGGCACGTGAGGCCGCACGTCCCGCCACAACCGGCCGACGCGGAGCCGTCGTCGCGGCGCTGATGCTCTCGATGGCGCTGGCCGCGCTCGACGCCACCATCGTCTCCACCGCCGTCCCGCAGATCGTCGGGGACCTCGGCGGTTTCTCCGTCTTCTCCTGGCTGTTCTCCGGCTATCTGCTGGCCGTGACCGTCACCCTGCCCCTGTACGGCAAGCTTTCCGACACCTTCGGCCGCAAACCGGTCCTCATAGCGGGGTCGGTCATCTTCCTCCTCGGGTCCCTGCTGTGCGCGCTGGCCTGGAACATGGGGGCGCTCATCGCCTTCCGCATCGTGCAGGGGCTGGGCGGCGGCGCGCTCCAGGGCACGGTGCAGACGCTCGCCGCCGACCTGTACCCGCTGAAGGACCGCCCCAAGATCCAGTCGAAGCTGTCGACGGTGTGGGCGGTGTCCGCGGTCGCCGGCCCGGGTCTCGGCGGAGTGCTCGCCGCGTACGCGGACTGGCGCTGGATCTTCCTGATCAACCTGCCGGTCGGCGCGGTCGCGCTGTGGCTGATCGTCCGTCACCTCCACGAGCCGCAACGGCAGGTCCCCGCGCACGCGCGCGTGGACTGGGCGGGCGCGCTCGCGGTGTTCGCCTGCGGCGGCGTCCTGCTCATGGCCCTGGTGCAGGGCGGGGTGGCGTGGCCGTGGCTGTCGACGCCCTCACTGGCCCTGTTCGGTGCGGGACTCGCCCTGGTCGCGATCGTGGTGTTGGTGGAGCGCCGGGCGGCGGAGCCGATCATCCCCGGGTGGGTGTGGCGGCGCCGCACGATCGCCGCGGTCAATCTGGCCCTGGGCGCGCTGGGACTGCTGATGGTCGCGCCGTCGGTCTTCCTGCCCACCTACGCCCAGTCGGTGCTGGGCCTCACGCCCGTGGCCGCCGGATTCGTGCTGTCGGTCTGGACGTTGAGCTGGCCCGTGTCGGCGGCGCTGAGCCAGCACGTGTACCGCAGGATCGGCTTTCGCAACACGGCGATGCTGGGCATCGGCACGGCCGCGCTGATCCTGTTCGCGTTCCCCTTCCTCCCCTACCCCGGGCAGGCGTGGCAGCCGACGCTGCTGATGCTGCTGCTGGGCGCCGCGCTGGGCCTGTTCCAGCTGCCGCTCATCGTCGGTGTGCAGTCGACGGTTGGATGGGCGGAGCGCGGTACGACGACCGCGTCCGTGCTGTTCTGCCGCCAGAGCGGTCAGACGATCGGCGCGGCGGTGTTCGGTGCGGTCGCCAACGGGGTGCTGGCCGCGCGGCTCGGCGGCGCGGGCGACCTCGACTCGGCGGCGCGGGCACTGGACTCGGGCAGCGCGCCGGAGGCGACCCGGCGGGCGATCGCCGAGGCGGTGCACGCGGTCTATCTGGGCGCGGCGTGCGCGGCGGCCCTGGCGTTCCTTGTGCTGCTGTTCCTCGCACCCCGGAAATTCCCGGTGCTGAACGACTGACCGTCCGTATGCTCCCGCCCATGGTGGCCTTGGAGCCCTTGCGGCCGGATCACGCGGACGCGTTGCTGGCCTTCGAGCGGGAGAACCGGGCGTACTTCGCCCGTACGGTGCCGGACCGCGGGGACACCTTCTTCACGGCGGCGGGGTTCGCCGCACGCCTCCAGGCGCTCCTCGACGAGCAGCACGCGCGCGTGTGCCGCTTCCACGTAGTCCTCGGGGAGGACGGCGAGCTGATCGGCCGGATCAACCTGATAGACCTGGTGGACGGCAGCGCCGAACTCGGCTACCGCATCGGCGAACAGGCGGCCGGCCGGGGCGTGGCGACGGCAGCCGTCGCGCAGGTGTGCCGGCTGGCCGCCACCGACTACGGCCTGGCGTCCCTCACCGCGGTCACGACCCTGGACAACGCGGCTTCCATGAGGGTCCTGGCCCGTAACGGTTTCACGCGGGTGGAGAACACGACGGTGGGTGGACAGCCGGGGGTCCGTTACGAGCGCCGGCACCTCGGCACCGCCCCCGACAGCCCTTAGGGCACGACCCCGACCCGTTTCAGGGTCCGAACACTCTTGCGGGTGACGCGGAGTGACGGGCCGTGCGTGTCTGCTGGTGGCATGGACTTCAACAGGCGCACGGCGATGGCGGCGGGACTCGGGGCGATGGCGGCGGGCAGCGGCAGCACGGCCGCAGCCCGGGCGGCCGTGCCCATGACGGTGACGGTGACGGTGCAGGGCGAGTCCGCAGTGCGGACGAACATCCCGGTGGTGAGGGACCGCCGGGCCGCCAGGGGCCGGCACCTGCGGTTACGGACGAGGTAGGGCCGACGTCAACGTCACCGTCCTCGCGGGGAGTTCGGTCACGCGCCGCACCGACCGGCGACTGACCTTCCGGGCGACGCTCGACGATCACGCCGAAGTGCCCGCGTCCGTGGCGCTGATCCACCTCAGGTGACGCACCGGGAACCGCGAAAAATCTGATTTAACACGGGTAACACCCGAGGTCGGAAAGGCAAGCGCGTACCGACCGATCAGTTTGCGCAAACCCTCGCGCAAGACCCGTACTCCGAAGTAGCGTGCGTGGCTCCCGCCCCCCACCTCCCTGCGGTCCGCCGCACCGGATCCAACCCTCGCAAGGAGTACGGGATGTCCTATGACCCGTCCCCGTCCCACCCGTACCGACCACCCGGTCCGACCCCGGCCTACGACCCGTACACGTACGACACCTACCCCTGGGCACCGTATGAGGCGCCCGAACCGGCCGGCCGGCGTCCCCAGCGCCACGCCGCGCTCGGGCACCACAGCGACCTGCGGGTCCTGCGCAGCGCCTACCGCTGGCAGCGGCGCGTGGCCACGCTCACGGCGCTCGGCTACTTCGTCCTGTTCCTGATCCTGTCGGCGTTCGCACCGTCGTTCATGACGAGCACCGTCACCGACGGCCTGCCCACCGGCCTGCTGCTCGCCCTCGTCCAGGTCCCCGTGACCTGGCTGGCGATCGCCCTGTACGAGCAGACGGCCCGCCGTCGCGTCGACCCGATCGCGGACCGGATACGCAAGCAGGCCGAGCTGGACGTGAAGCGCGAGGGGGGCCGGTGACCACCGATTTCAGCGGCAACGCCCAGGCGATGTCCCTCGTCGGCTTCTCCGCCGTCGCCACGATCACGCTGCTGCTGTGCGTGATGACGGGCCCCGACCGGGACGACCTGGACGAGTTCTACACCGGCTACAGCTCCCTTTCCCCCATGCGCAACGGCCTGGCCATCGCCGGCGACTACATCTCCGCCGCGACCGTCCTCGGCACCGGCGGCGTCATCGCGCTGTTCGGCTACGACGGGATCGTGCTGGCGCTGAGCACGGCCCTGTCGCTGATGCTGCTGATGTTCCTGCTGGCCGAACCGCTGCGCAACGCGGGCCGGTTCACCATGGGCGACGCGCTGACCCGCCGGATGCCGGGACGCGCTGTCCGTATCGCGGCCTGTGCGGTCACCCTGGCGGCACTGCTGCCGCTGATGCTGGTCCAGCTGGCGGGCACGGGACAGCTGATGGCGTTCATCCTCGGGTTCTCCGGCGAGTCACTGCAGACGGGCTGCATCATCGGCGTGGGCGCGCTGATGATCAGCTACGCGGCGATCGGCGGGATGAAGGGCACCGCCCTCATCCAGATCCTGAAGATCGTGATGCTGCTCGGCTCCGGCATGGTGGTCTCGGTGCTGATCCTCAACCGGTTCGACTGGGACCCGGGAGCCCTGTTCGACGCGGCCGCCCAGAACAGCGGCGTGGGCTCGGCGTTCCTCTCCTCGGGCCTGCAGTTCGCGGGCGGAGCCAGTCCCGACCTGGACATGATCACCGCGCAGCTGACGGTGGTCCTCGGCGGTGGCGTCCTGCCGCACGTCACCATGCGCATGTACACGGCCTCCAGCGCCCGGCAGGTGCGGCGTTCGATGTCCTGGGCGGTGTCGGGCGTGGCCCTGTTCGTGCTCGTCATCACGGTCGTCGGCTTCGGCGCGACCGCGCTGGTCGGGCGGGAGCTGATCGCACAGGTCGACCCGCAGGGCAACACGGCGTATCTGCTGGGATCACAGGCGGCGTTCGGAGCGGACGTGTCGTCGGCGGAGACGTTCCTGTTCACGACCGTCACCACAGCGGTCTTCCTCACGCTGCTCGCCTCCGTCGCCGGCATGATCCTGGCCTGCGCCAACTCCCTCGCGCACGACGTGTTCGCGGCCCGGGTGCAGGAGATGTCGCCGCGGCGCGAGATGACCGTGGCACGGCTGTCGGCCCTGGCCGTGGGCATCCCCGCGATCATCCTGGCCACCCAGGTCCAGCACCGCAGCCTGCAACCGCTGGTGACGCTGTCCTTCTGCCTGGGCGCCTCGGCCATCGCGCCCGCGCTGGTCTACAGCCTCTTCTGGCGCCGCTATACGCGAACGGGCCTGCTCAGCACGCTCATCGGCGGCTCCCTGGCCGTCCTGCTGCTGATGCCGGGCACCAATCTGGTCTCCGGCTCGCCGGTCTCGGCCTTCCCCGAAGCCGACTTCAACTGGTTCCCGTTCACCACCACGGGCCTGCTCTCCATACCCCTGGGCTTCGCCTGCGGCTGGCTGGGCACGATGGCCTCCGGCCGCCGGAAGTCGGAGGAGCAGCGCCACCAGTACGAGGCGGTGGAGGCCTGGATCCTGGCGGGTGCGGTACGCAGGGACGACTGACGCGGAAACCAGGCCGGGCCGGCCGACTGGCTGGCTGGCCGACTGGCCGACTGGCCTGGCTGGCCTGGCTGGCTGGCTGGCCTGGCTGGCTGGCTGGCTGGCTGGCTGGCTGGCTGGCTGGCCGAACGCCGCAGCGCATGGGCGCGCACGGCGTCACTGCGCGCCGGCGCGGACTCGCACGGCCGGTGGCAGACCGCGTCGGCCCGGCCGACCTCGCGCGATGCGACCTCCCGCCAGCGCCGCGTACGGGCGGCGGGGTCGGCCGGCCGTGCGCTGCCGACGGCGGACAGCCCTCTGCTCGTACGAGCGCCGGCTCGCGTCAGCCACGAGCGCCGGCCCCCGTCTCGTACGAGCGATGGCCCGCGTCACGCACAAACGACGGCCCGCGGCACGTACAAGCGACGGCCCGCGTCACGTACAAACGGACGGCCCGCGTCACGTACGAGCGACGGCCCGCGGCACGCACAACCGCCGGACCGCCGGCGTCACCTGCGACCGACCGGCGCCCCGTGGCCTGAGACCGACCGGCGACCGGTGGCCCCCGGCGCCGCCCGCGTACGCCCCGCCGGCGGCGTCACTCCGCCGCCACCCGCCCCGCCCAATCCGTCAGGCTGGTGTGGACGCGGTCGATGTGGGCGCGGGCGTCGTCTCGTTGCCCGGCGTGCTCGCGGAGGAGCCGGTCCGTCTCCTCCTCCACGGCCTCCGCGTGCTCGCGGGCCTGGGCGACCAGCTCCGCCGCACGGGCGTGGGCCTCTTCCTCCAGGTCGCGGGCGGAATCCTCGGCGTCGGCGAAGGTCTGCTCGGCCTCGGCCAGTGCTTCCTCGGCGCGCGTCACCGCCTCCTCGTGGTGCGCGTCCAGAGCCGCCTCGCGGCCGGTCTCCTCCCGCTCCGTCTCCGCCCACCGATCGGCGCGTTCCTTGTCCTGCTCGGCCAGCATCCCGGAGGTGCGCTGCCGCATCTCCCGAAGCGCGGCCAGTGCCTCGCCCCGCTGTTCCTGAGCCTCACACCGGGCCGCGACCCGGGTCTCGTCGGCCTCGGCCTGCGCGGCGAGCAGCCGCTGCCGGGCGCGTTCATCGGCGTCGGCGCGTACGGCATCGGCGTGCGCCTGCGCGGACTCGCGCACGCCGACCGCGGACGCCCGCGCCTCGTCGACGAGTTGCCGCGCCTCCCGTCGCGCCCCCTCCCGTACGGCCGCGGCCTCCTGCTCGCCGAGTTCGAAGAGCCGCCGGGCGCGTTCCCCGAGCGTGTCGTAGTGCTGCGGGGCCAGCCGGGCCACGGCCTCGCGCAGCCGCCCCAGTTCCTCGCCCATCTGCCGGGCGAGCACCGTCAGGCGGGCCGCCCTCTCCCAGGCCGCGTCCCGATCCGCGGAGAGGGCCCCGGCGTACTCGTCGACCTGCTCGGGACGGTAACCGCGCCCCCGCACGGCGCTGAAGCCGTGCGGTGACACCGTCGCGCTGCTCATCCGGACCCCTCTCCACCACACCGACATGAAGTCACGCTGAAATGGGATGATTTCGCGCACATCTTGGCGGATCAGACGGAAGTGTTCATAACGCGACACTCCGCACCGAGGTCACGGGTCCACGGCCGGGCCGTACGGCGATCAGCCCCAGGTGGTGCCCGCGGGCTCCTGGATGGTCGTGTTGATGCGGTTGAACATGTTGGTGACCGAGACGGTGAGGATCAACGCGGAGAGTTCCTTCTCGTCGAAGTGGTCGGCCACCTCGTCCCACAGCGCGTCCGGCACCGACTCCCCGGAGAGGTCGGAAAGCCGCGTCATCGCCTCCGTCAGCTTCAGCGCGGCACGCTCGGCGTCCGAGAAGAAGGGCGCGTGCCGCCAGGCGGCGACGGCCGCGATGCGCTCCTCGCTCACCCCGGCCTTGCGGAGGTTGGCGACGTGCCCGTGCACGCACGCGCCGCAGCCGTTGATCTGGCTCGCGCGCAGCCCGACGATCTCCGCCACGTCCTGCGCCAGACCGCCCTCCCCGATCGCCTGGAAGAGGGTGCCGATGCCCTTCATCGCGCCGGAAAGGACGTACGCCGGGTTCGTCATCCGTGCCTGCATGATCTCTGCCTCCTGTGTCGGCGGTGCATCGCTGTCACTGCACTGACGGAACGGCGGAGGGAGTTGTGACAGCCCGGCGCGAAGAAAATTTCGTCACGGGCAGGAAAGAGCCGGGCCCGGTCGTACGAGCGACCGAACCCGGCTCCTTTGGCACGTCAGCGGCGACGCCTCACAGCAGTCCGTCCCACATCTGCTCCAGCAGCACCGACCACCAGCTCTCCGGCGAACCCAGCGCCGCCGGGTCCAGCGCGGCCAGCTGGGCCTGGAAGTCGACGGTCCAGCGGCCCGCCTGCTCCTGGTTGAGCCCGAACCGAAGCCGCCACATCCGCCCGAGCAGCGCCAGGCAGCGAGCGAACTCCGGCAGCCCGGTGTTCACGAACTGCGGCGGCACGGGCGCCCCGCCCGGCCCGGCCTCCACCGGCACGGCGACGATGTTCGCCGTGCCGTACTGCACGCAGATCGCCTTGCCGAAGTCGCTGCCCATCACCAGATACGAACCCGCGTCCGAGGCCGGCTGCACACCGCGCTCGGCCGCCAGCTCCGCCAGCGTCGGAACGGGCCGCCCCGGCTGGGCCTGCGCCCAGAAGAACGGGCCCATGTCCATCGGCAGTCCGGCCGCCACCAGCGTGTGCGCCACCACCGGCGGCACACCCTGCCGCGACACGGCGGCCTGCTCGAACCGGAACACCCCCGGCCCGAACGCGGCCCCCAGCTCCTGCCCGATGGCCTCCGGCGGGATCGGCGGCACCGCCTGCACCGGCGGCAGCGGAGCGCGCACCGGAGCCGGACGCGCCGGGCCGTCCGCCACCTGGTGCAACTCGCCCTGGTGGGCCAGCAACTGCTGCATGCCCTGCTGCCGGCTCGCGTGGTCCGTACCGTACGGCGCGATGCTCGTGATGCGCGCCTGCGGCCACTGCTCCCGGATCATCCGCGCGCAGTACGCACCCGGCAGCTCGCAGGACTCCAGCTCGGTGTGCAGCTCCAGCACCTGGTCCGGGGGCACGTTCATGGCCCGCAGCTCGTGGAAGATCTGCCACTCCGGGTGCGGCGTGCCCGGCGCCGAACGCCGGATCAGCTGCTGCTCGGAACCGTCCTGCGCGCGGTAACGCAGCACGGCCTGGTAGCCGGGGCCGACCGTCGGCTGTCCGGTGGGCTGCTGCGGATAGCCGTACGCCGGCGGCTGCCCGGGGCCGGGCCGGCCGGGCGGCGGCATCGCACCCGGGGGCATCGCGCCGGGCGGCATGCCAGGAGGCATCGCACCCGGCACCGCGCCGTGCGGCATGGGCCGCGGCCCACCGGGCACGCCAGGGGCGCCCGGGGCGGCGGGTGGTGCGCCGGGGGCCTGCGGCGGCGGAGGCACGCCGGGGCCGCCCGCCGGAGGCGTGGCCAGCATGGTCTCCGCGTGATGCACGGGACCCGGGCCACCGGGCGCACCCGGACCGCCAGGGGCACCCGGACCGCCAGGGGCACCGGGCGCACCAGGGGGGCCGGGCGGCTGCGGCGCGCCGGGCGCTCCCGGAGGCCCCGGCGGCTGCGGAGGCTGGGGCCCGCCCGGGCCCATCCGGCCGGGGTCGGCCAGCATCGTGGCGGCATGGTGGACACCCCCCGGAGGCGTACCACCAGGCGCGCCGGGCGCCTGCGGCGGACCGGGCGGCTGCGGCGCGCCAGGCGCATGCGGAGCCCCCGGCGGCTGCTGCGGAGGCAGCGGCGCACCCGGACCCTGCGGAGACCCGGCCCCCCCAGAACCCCCGGCACCAGCAGGGCCCCCCGGGCCGCCGGGCGCACCGGGACCCGCGGAACCGGGCCCTCCAGGACTTCTCGGACCTCCCGGCCCCTCAGGACCAAGCGCCGACACAAGCTGCGTAGGCACGTAACCGCCCGCCGGAGTCCCCGGAACCCCGGGCCCCGACGGCGGGGGCGTACTGCCCGGCCGCGCACCCGGCGTGCCCGGAGCGCCCGGTGGAGGCGGCGTGGTCGGACCCGCGTTCCGCCCCCGGCCCGGCGGCGGAGCCGCCTTGCTGGTCGCGGCGTCGGCGATGTCCCCGGCGTTGGGCGCGAGAGGCCGCTCAGGCGCACCCGGCCCGGCCGGCGGCTGCGGCACCCCACCAGGGACGGCAGGACCAGCGGAACCTGCGGCCCCACCGCCCGCCCCCTGCGGATACCCGTACGTCGCCCCGCCCGGCCCGGGCGGAGGCGTGCTCCCCGGCTGAATCTGCGGGCTCTGCGCATTCTGCGGATAGCCGTACGGCTGCCCGCCCGGCCCAGGCGGAGGCGCGCTGCCCTGCGGCATCCCACCCGGCGGCGTCCCCGGAACCCCACCCGGCGGCGTCCCCGGCACGCCGGGCTCGGTCGCCGGCCCCGAGGGATAGCCGTACCCCTGGCCGCCCGCAGGGCCGGAGCCCGGGGCGTTCGGCCCGTCCACCGCCGGCGTCACCGCCGTCGGAGGAAGCCGGCTGCCGCCCGACATCAGGGCCGTCTGGGCATCAGAGGTCACCGAAGGCGGCGGCGTGAGACCGTCGGCCTCGCTCAGCGGCGGCGCGAAGACCGTCGCGGGCAGCGGTACGGAACGGTCATCACCGCCATCGCCGTTGGTGTCCGTACCGGCCCAGGGCGTCGCCCCGGCAGGCACACCCGGCGCCGCGGCAGCCCCGGAATCACCCGCGTCGGTCCCGGAGTCACCACCCCCGGCCGCAGGCCACGCCGTACCGCTCCCCGGCGCCACGGGCGCACCCCGCGCGGGAGTCGCCGGGCCGCCGGCCGACGAAGCGGCAGCCGGCTCACCGGCCGAACCCGGCTCACCGGCAGCAGCCGACGGAGCACCAGCACCCGCACCCGCTCCGGCACCCCGCCGATCCGGAATCCCCATCTTGTCCGCCGCATCCTGCAACCACTCCGGCGGAGTCAGCAGGAAGGACGTCTGATTCAGATCCACCCGCGCCGCAGGCGCCGCCGGTGCCGGCTCGTCCACCGCGTCCGGACGGCCGTACTCCTCCTCGTACCGGCGGATCACCTCACCCACCGGCAGCCCCGGCCACAGCGTCGCCTCGCCGCTGTCCCGGGCGATCACCAGCCGCTGCGCACCGCCGTCGGAGCGCGGCCCGTCCGCCCGGTCCTCGGCCCACACCACGAACCCGAGGTCGAACTCCCGCACCCGCACCTCACGATGCTGGTACGACGGCAGATCCCCGTTGATCCACTCTTCCGCGCGCTCCTGCGCCTGCGCGAAGGTCACCATCGCTGACGTCACTCCCCCACGGCCGAGGACGCCACCGCGTCCACCGGCACCACACGCGCGAACCCGCCGTCCACCATCAGATTCGCCACCGTCTCCAACTCCGGCGGATTGCCCGCCAGCCGCGACAGGAAGACATCGAAATCGTCCCCGCACGGCAGCAACAGCCGCTCCACCCGCTCCGCCGGCGGCATCGAGGGATCCACGTCCCGCGCGTCGTCGTACGCGCAGAACCACACCGAACCGATCCGCTCGCCCTTCACCTTCACCGCGAGCAACCCGCCCTGGACGAACGAGATCCCCAGATAGTCCTTGGTCAGATGGTCACGCAGACACTTGTTGACGTACACCAGGTCATTGACCGCGGCCTCGTCGCGCACCGTGAAGAACGGCTGGTCCACCAGCAGCCCCAGCTCCGCGTCCAGCACGGCACCCACCGGCGCGCAGCCACCCGCCGCCTTCAGGAACGACCGGTACGCACCCGGCAACCGGTAGCCGAGGTCCTCCTCGACACCCTGCACCTGCGACTCGGTCACCGCGACACCCGACTTCGGCAGCCCGAAGTGCGCCGGACGCGTCTCCTGCAACGGCCGCGTCCCCCGCTTGGAGTGGTCGACACCCGACGTCGCCACACCCCCGTGATGCCGCAGCAGCGCCTTCACCTCGACCGGGACCAGCTCCATCCGCCGCGTGCCCACCACGTGGTGCCACGTCCAGCCGTGCGGCGTCGCCACCGCCGGCACCGTGTCCCACAGCTCGTGCCCGGACGCCGACAACGCCGTGTTCGCCGACACATAGTCCGTCAGCCGCAACTCGTCGACACCGAAACCCTCCGGCGGCTCCGCGATCTCCGCGGCCGCACGCGCGTAAGCCGAGAAGTCGGGGTAACCATGCTCGTCGACCCGTACCCCTCTCGGGTGACGGGCCGCCCGGACCGGATCCGGGAAATGCACGACCTGCCCGGCGTAAGCCGCGTTCGGCGGCGCGGCTTGTCCCCCGGCCTGGCGGCCGGGAGGTGCCCCCAGCCCGAGCCGACCTGTCGTCATGGCGGTTGCCCCCTGCGGCACTCTGTACGACCCGTATTGACCACCCTTGGCGCACTACGACCCGTATCGACTGTCACTGCACACGCCGACCCGCGGATCACCCTCCGGTTCACTGCATCGAACCCCGAACGGATCACCGCATCGCCCGCGGTGCCGACAGCCTATGCGGTACGACGACACCGGTCACCGGCACCGGTCGGCACCCCCTCCGCATCCGTGACCAGCCGTCACCCCACCGTGACGACACACCCCGCTCCGGGCGTGTCGCCGCGCCCCAGCTTCCGCAGCAGCCACGGCATTTGGCAGTCTGTGACCCCCGGGGGGATGCACGGAGGGGAAGACGATCATGAACGCCACGCAGACGGGACCACACACCGGCAGGTCCGCCGACCCACGAAACGGCGCCCCCGCAGGCGCCACCCGCGACACCGGCCCCCTGGCCGGCGACCCGCGAACCGCCGACACCCGAAGCGGCGACCCCCGCATCGGCTGGAGCGCCACCGAAGCCGCCCACACCCCGGCCCTCCGACACCGCCGCGACGGCATCCTCCCCACCGTCGCCGCCGCCCTCTCCGTCCGCGGCGCCACCCTCACCGGCACCGCCGCCCGCGGCGACACACCCCCCGCCCTGCACCCCCTCGTCCAGGACTTCCTGGACACCCTCACCAGCGCCCAACGCGACCGCTTCACCGGCCGCTGCGCCGAAACCATCCTCATCTCCCGCCACATCACCGCAGCCGACACCGCCCGCAGCAGACGCGCCGCACGCAAACCCATGACCAACGGCGAGGCACGCAAAGCCCTCAAGCAGGCCAAACTCACCGCCCGACGCATCCGCGAGGACGGCGACCCCCTCCACGGCAGCTTCGCCACCCCCTGCCGCGCCTGCACCGCGCTCAGCGCCCACTTCGGCGTCCGCATAGTCGACCCCGCGTCCCAAAACGGCTGACGCCCCCCCACGCCCCCACCCCCGCACGGGCCGGCCACACGCCGCCCCGGCACACGCACGCCCACGCGCCACCAGGACCTCGACGAGACGAAGGGCAGATGCACACCGACCGCACCTCCACCACCCGCTTCGCCGTACCCGTCGACGCCGCCCTGCGCGCCGCCGGCTGGCAACCCGGACGCTGGGACATCAAACAAGCCGAGATCTGGGCCGACGCCCTGCGCGACCACGCCTCCCCCGCAGGCCACCGCCACACCGTCTTCCCCGCCGCCGTCGAGGCCTGGGCCGAATTCGGCGGACTCCACATCACCCCCACCGGCCCCGGCCGCCAGGTCGCCCCCGCCAACCTCCACCTCGACCCGCTGCACGGCCTCCACATGGCCCGCACCCTCGCCGACCTCGGCCGCGCCCTCGGCACCGACGTCTGCCCCCTCGGCGCCGAAACCGACAGCCAGGCCCTCCTCGCCATCGACACCGACGGCCGCGTCTACACCCTCGACCACACCGGCGACTGGTACCTCGGCCACGACATCGACCAAGCCCTGGCCACCCTCATCGCCGGCACCGAACCCGTACGCCTCACCACAGGCTGACCACGGACCCCCGGCGCCAGGCGCCAGGCGGCCTACGACGCCGGAATCACCGCCGACACCCGAAAACCCCCCGCATCCGTCGGCCCCGACACAAACACCCCACCCAGCGCCGAGACCCGCTCCTTCATCCCCACCAGCCCGTTCCCCCCCGACGGCAACCGCGCCGACGCCGCCGCCTCCTCAGGCGGCTCGTTCTCCACCTGCATCGCGATCTCCGACACCCGATGCGCCAACCTCACATACGTCTTCGCCCCGGCCGCGTGCTTGTGGACGTTCGTCAACGCCTCCTGCACCACCCGATACGCCGTCTGCTCCACCAAAGGCGCATACGACCGGACATCCCCCTCCACCGAAAACGCCACCACCATCCCCGCGGCAGCCGACTGCCCCACCAACTCCTCGATCTCCGCCAGACACGGCCCCTCGTCATCCGCCGCCCGCGAAGCCGCCGCAGCCGCGGCCGCGGCCACCCCCACCGCCGCCAACGGCACCGACGCCGCACGCTCACGCCGCACGTCACCACCACTGCGCAGCACCCCGAGCATCTCCCGCAGCTCCGTCAGCGCCTGCCGCCCCATGTCCCCCACCAGCGCGGCATTCCGGACGGCCTTCTCCGGATCCTTCCGCGCCACCGCCTGCAGGGCCGCGGCATGCACCACCATCAGACTCACCCGATGAGCGACCACATCGTGCATCTCCCGCGCGATCCGCGTCCGCTCCTCGTTCCGGGCCCACTCGGCCCGCTCCTCCGCCCGCTCCGCGAGCAGCTGAAGCTCCCGCTCCAGACTGTCCGCCCGCTCCCGCAGACTCTCCATCAACCGCCGCCGCGCCCCCACGTACAGACCGAGCAGGACCGGAGGCGCCGTGAAGCCCAGCGACATCGTGATCGCCGCGAAGGGCACAAACCAGTCCCCTATGTCCAAGTCCCCCCGCGACATGTCCTGCCGCGTCTTCACGAACGTCACGATCAGCGTCCCCACCAGCGACATCCCCGCCAGCGAGGCGATGATCCGCCGGGGCAGCTCGGCCGCGGCCAGCGTGTACAGGCCGACGACGCCCATCAGGAAACCCATCTCGGCCGGCGTGATGGCGATCGACACCAGCACCACGGCGATCGGCCACCGCCGCCGCACGACCAGCACGGAACCGGCCAGCAGCCCGAAAACGACCCCGGCCACCTCCGGGATCCCCGCGTCCCTGGCGAACGGGATCCCCTCCAGCGCGCACTCCAGCGCGGACCCCGCGGCCAGGCTCACATCGAACACGGCACTACGCCGCCTGGCCCACCACCAAGGCCCTCCCCGGGCCGTCACCTGCTCTTCCCCCGTCGCGGTCATGTCTCCCAGCCTACGGGCGGCCACCGCCGGTTTTCCGGCGAGTTTCCCGCACTGGCCTACACCACACTCCGTGACCGTTCGGTTGCGATACCACCCGATATCCCTCGAACTGCTGAATCGCTCACCGTTCGACCACGGAAGCCGGCATTCCGCCCGGACGGTATGCGTATGACACACGCAGCCGGCAAATACGCCGACTTCGAGGAGTTGCGAGAGAGGGCGATGGAGCTGCGGCGCTCCGGCTTGAGCCGACGCCAGATCCGCGACCGCCTCCACGTCGACAACAACGACATCCTCAACCGCCTGCTGGAGGGCGAACCCCCGCCGGCCTGGACGAAGCGCCCGAACGCGAAGGACGACCTGAGGGAGAAGGCGAGGGAACTCCGGCTCCAGGGGTGGACGTACGACCGGATCCAGGTGGAGCTGGGGTGCTCGAAGAGTTCGATCTCGCTGTGGGTACGGGATCTTCCGAAGCCGGAGCGCAAGCGCAGCACCGAGAAGGCGTCGGCCATCGCCCGGCGAGGCTGGGAAGCCGCACTGCAACGTCGCGAGGAGGAGCGCCGGCACGCGAAGGCGGCCGCCAAGCATGCGGTCGGTGATCTGTCCGACAGGGAGGTGTTCCTGGCTGGAGTGACCCTCTACTGGGCCGAGGGAGCCAAGGACAAGCCGTACAGTCGCCGCGAGAGGCTGTACTTCATCAACAGCGACCCGAACGTCATCAGCTTCTTCCTGCGCTGGCTCGACGTACTGGGCGTAGAGCGCGAGCGCCTGCGCTTTCGGGTGAGCATCCACGAGTCGGCCAACGTGGCGAGCTCCGAAGAGTTTTGGGCCGCGCTGGTAGGCGTTGAGCCCCTGACATTCCAGAGGGCCACCCTCAAGAAGCACAACCCGAAGACGAGCCGGAAGAACACCTCCGAGGCATATCACGGCTGCTTGATCGTGTACGTACTCAAGAGCGCCGATCTGTACCGTCGCATGGAGGGCGCCTGGTACGGCATAGTAGGAGGCGCCGCTCGGTGATCTGGCTAGATGTCCGGTTTAGTCGAGTTCGTTCCCCCGTGGTGTAATTGGCAGCACTGTGGCTTTTGGTGCCATCTGTCCGGGTTCGAGTCCTGGCGGGGGAGCACATGCTCAAGTTCGGGCCCTGACCGGCGACAGCCAAGTCAGGGCCCACTCTCATACCCCCCACAAAACCCCCCGGTATCCTGCGGATGTCACCCCACCCCATCCACAGCCGAAGGGCATCCCGTGAGCGCCAACCGCCCGGCAGCCGTCGTCGTTCTCGCAGCGGGTGAGGGCACCCGTATGAAGTCGGCCACACCCAAGGTCCTGCATGAGCTCTGCGGCCGCAGTCTCGTCGGGCACGTGCTCGCGGCCGCAGGCGAGCTGCAGCCCGAGCATCTGGTCGTCGTGGTCGGCCACGCCCGTGAGAAGGTCACCGCCCATCTCGGCGGCATCGCCCCCGACGTCCGTACCGCCGTGCAGGCGGAGCAGAACGGCACGGGGCACGCCGTGCGGATGGGTCTGGAGGAGCTCGGCGGGTCCGTCGACGGGACCGTCGTGGTGGTGTGCGGCGATACGCCCCTGCTGCGTGGTGCGACGCTGCGGGCCCTCGCCGCCACGCACTCCGCCGACGGCAACGCGGTCACCGTGCTGACCGCCGAGGTGCCGGACGCGACGGGGTACGGGCGGATCGTCCGCGACGACGCCACCGGGGCCGTCACCGCGATCGTCGAGCACAAGGACGCCACCGACGCGCAGCGGTCGATCCGTGAGATCAACTCGGGTGTGTTCGCGTTCGACGGGGCGTTGCTGGCAGACGCGCTGAAGAAGGTGCGGACGGACAACAGCCAGGGCGAGGAGTACCTGACCGATGTGCTCGGGATCCTGCGTGAGGCGGGGCATCGGGTCGGGGCGTCCGTGGCCGACGACCACCGTGAGATCGCCGGGATCAACAACCGTGTGCAGCTCTCGGAGGCCCGCCGGATTCTGAACGACCGGTTGCTGACCGAGGCGATGCTCGGCGGTGTGACCGTCATCGACCCGGCCACCACCTGGATCGACGTGACCGTCACCTTCGAGCAGGACGCGGTTGTCCACCCGGGCACCCAGCTGCACGGCACGACGCATCTGGCGGAGGGTGCCGAGGTCGGGCCCAACTGCCGGCTGACCGACACTCGCGTGGGTGCGGGTGCGCGGGTGGACAACACCGTGGCCGCGGGCGCCGAGGTCGGCCCGGACGCGACCGTGGGGCCGTACGCGTATCTGCGTCCGGGGACGCGGCTCGGTGCGAAGGGCAAGATCGGGACGTACGTCGAGACGAAGAACGCGTCGATCGGGGACGGGACGAAGGTGCCTCACCTTTCCTATGTGGGGGACGCGACGATCGGGGAGCAGACCAACATCGGTGCCGCCAGCGTGTTCGTGAACTACGACGGGCAGGAGAAGCACCACACGACCATCGGCTCTCACTGCCGGACGGGCTCGGACAACATGTTTGTGGCGCCTGTCACGGTGGGGGACGGTGCGTACACCGCCGCCGGGTCCGTGATCACGAAGGATGTGCCGCCCGGTTCGCTGGCCGTGGCCCGTGGTCAGCAGCGGAATATCGAGGGCTGGGTGGCTCGGAAGCGTCCGGGGAGCGCGGCCGCGAAGGCGGCGGAGGCGGCGTCCCGGGAGCCGGCCGGTGAGGGCTGACCGGAAACCGATGCCTGAAACACGGCGTACGGTGATAAGTGCACACCCGCACCCCCACCAGCTGAGACGGCCTCCGGCAAGCCGGCTGCGAGGTCTCTCGACACCCAGCTGCGACACCTCTGAGGAGACAGTGCTGTGACCGGGATCAAGACGACCGGCGAGAAGAAGTTGATGTTCTTCTCCGGCCGCGCCCACCCCGAGCTTGCGGAGGAGGTCGCCCAACAGCTGGGTGTCGGGGTTGTCCCGACGAAGGCCTTCGACTTCGCGAACGGTGAGATCTATGTGCGTTATCAGGAGTCGGCGCGTGGTGCCGACTGTTTCCTGATCCAGAGCCACACGGCTCCGATCAACAAATGGATCATGGAGCAGTTGATCATGATCGACGCGTTGAAGCGTGCGTCGGCCCGCTCCATCACGGTCATCGTGCCGTTCTACGGTTACGCGCGGCAGGACAAGAAGCACCGTGGACGTGAACCGATTTCGGCGCGTCTGATCGCGGACATGATGAAGACCGCGGGTGCGGACCGGCTGCTGACCGTGGATCTGCACACGGACCAGATTCAGGGCTTCTTCGATGGTCCGGTGGATCATCTGTTCGCGTTGCCGCTGCTGGCGGACTACGTGGGCCGGAAGGTGGAGCGGGAGAAGCTGACGGTCGTGTCTCCGGACGCGGGCCGGGTGCGGGTCGCGGACCGGTGGTGCGACCGGCTGGGCGCGCCGCTGGCGATCGTGCACAAGCGGCGTGACAAGGATGTGGCGAACCAGGTCACCGTCCACGAGGTCGTGGGTGAGGTGAAGGGGCGCGTGTGTGTCCTGGTGGACGACATGATCGACACGGGTGGGACGATCTGTGCCGCGGCGGACGCGCTGTTCGCGCACGGCGCGGAGGACGTGATCGTGACGGCGACGCATGGTGTGCTGTCGGGCCCGGCGAGCGACCGTTTGAAGAACTCGCGGGTGAGTGAGTTCGTGTTCACGAACACGCTGCCGACGCCGGGTGAGCTGAGCGGCGACCTGGACAAGATCTCGGTGTTGTCGATCGCGCCGACGATCGCGAATGCGGTGCGTGAGGTGTTCGAGGACGGTTCGGTGACGAGCCTGTTCGACGACCAGTAAAAGCCCCTGTTCGGGCTTGTAGTAGATCGTTTTGGGTGCGGCCTCCCTCGCCGAGTAGACTGCTGAAGTTGCTCGGCGAGGGAGGCCGTTCCCGTTTGGGGATGCGGCTGTCCGTTATCGACGCGCTCTTCGTAGCAGGCCGTTCGTGGCCGGGTGACCACGTCCGTTCCTACTTCGAGGAGTGATTATGTCCGAGGTGAAGATCTCCGCCGCGACGCGCACCGAGTTCGGTAAGGGTGCCGCGCGCCGTATTCGTCGTGAAGCCAAGGTTCCGGGTGTCCTGTACGGGCACGGTTCGGACCCGCTGCACCTGACTCTGCCGGGTCACGACCTGCTGATGGCGCTGCGTACGCCGAACGTGCTGATCGCGCTGGACATCGACGGCAAGTCGAACGAGCTGGCGATCCCGAAGGCCGTGCAGCGTGACCCGCTGAAGGGTTTCCTGGAGCACGTGGACCTGCAGCTGGTCAAGCGTGGCGAGCAGGTCAACGTCGAGATCTACGTTCACACCGAGGGTGAGCTGGCCCCGGGCGGCAACCTGCTGGAGCACGTGCTGAACGCGCTGCCGGTCGTGGCCGAGGCGACGCACATCCCGGAGTCCGTGACGGTCTCCGTCGAGGGTCTGACGGCTGGTGACTCCGTCCTCGCCAAGGACATCACGCTGCCGAAGGGCACGACGCTGGACGTCGAGGAGGACACCGTCGTCCTGCAGGTTCTGGCCGCGCAGGCCGAGGAGTCCGCTGAGGGTGAGGGCGAGGGCGAAGTGGCCGCCGAGGCCTGATCCTCTTCGTCGTCGTTTCGTCGGCCGCTGTTCCCGTGCGGGGCAGCGGCCGACGCGTATGAAGGAGACATGGACGTGACGACCGATGCCGCTGCTCCCTGGCTGATCGTGGGGCTGGGCAATCCGGGGCCGGAGTACGCGGGGAACCGGCACAACGTGGGTTTCATGGTGGCCGATCTGCTGGCGGACCGGGTCGGGGGGAGGTTCAAGCGGGCCGGGCGGGCGCAGGCGCAGGTCGTGGAGGGCCGGATCGGGCCGCCGGGGCCGTTGAACCGGCGGGTGATTCTGGCGAAGCCGATGTCGTTCATGAATCTGTCGGGCGGTCCGGTGAACGCGCTGCGGGATTTCTACAAGGTGCCGGTGGCTCATGTGGTGGCGGTGCATGACGAGTTGGACATCGATTACGGGGTGCTGCGGCTGAAGCTCGGTGGTGGCGACAACGGGCACAACGGGTTGAAGTCGATGACGAAGGCGTTCGGGTCGGAGTATCACCGGGTGCGGTTCGGGATCGGGCGGCCGCCGGGGCGGATGCCGGTGGCGGATTTCGTGCTGAAGGATTTCGCGTCGGCGGAGCGCAAGGAGCTGGACTACTTCGTGGACCGGGCGGCGGACGCGGTGGAGTGTCTGGTGATCGAGGGGCTGGAGCGGGCGCAAAGCACGTACAACTCCTGACTTGTCACCCGCCGAGGTTGACGGGCCGTTCAGGCATGGCCAATGATCCCGGCCATGCCTGCCACTGCCGCCTCTTCTCGTCAGGCCTCGGCCGCCGTACTGCGGTTTCTGCGGTTCGCGGCGATGGGTACGGTCGCGGTGCTGATTCTGATCGCGGGTGTGTGGGCGTCGTGGGGTGCGGCGCAGCACGTGATGCTGACGAAGGGCCGGGAGCGGGGCACGGTCGACGTGGTGCGGTGCGGGCCGGACACGTGCTCGGGCCCGTATACGCCGTTGTCGGAGGGTTCGCTGCCGCGGTCGCGGGTGGTGCTGGAGAGGTCGGTCGCGGTGGAGAAGGGCCGGACCTACACGGTGGTGATGAAGCCCGGCGGTGATGACGCGGTGCGTTCGGGTCCGGCGGGGGTGTTGTACGCGTGGATTCCGCTGGGTGGTGCGCTGTTGCTGGCGTCGGTGGTGGTGGCGGGTGGTCTGCTGCGGACGCGGGTGGCGTGGGTGATGGCGTTGTCGGGGGTGGCGTTGCTGACGGCCGCGTTCGTGACGGTCTGAGGGGTTGGGGCGTTCTCTCCTTCTGTGGAGGGGCGAGCGTTGTGTGTTCGTGATTGACGCGCTGACGGACGAGGCTGGAAGCTGAGCCGCCCCCTCCACTTCTTCCCGGTCACTTCTCGAAGATGGACTACCTCCCGATGCGAACCCTCTCGCGCCTCGGCGCTGTCTGCGCGGCCGCTTCCGCGGTCCTCCTGCTCGTTCCGGCCGCCCACGCCACCCCGCCCGGCGACAACGGCACGGTGAAGATCCATGACGCCTCCACGGGCGCGGAGCTGCGCCGTAACGAGCCGCATGTGTGCGCCTTCTACCTGGATGCCTTCGGTTTCGACGGCGGTCAGGAGGTCGACTGGCGCATCGACGCCATCCCCCCGAGTGAGAACAAGGGGGAGACGGTGAAGTCCGGTGCGCTGACGCTGGACGCCCGGGGTCACGGCCGCAGTGAGGACCTGTCGCTGCCCGGCGGGCACTACAAGCTGTTCTGGAATTTCGAGGGCGAGAAGGGCTCCGCCAAGCACAAGGTGTTCTGGACGGACTGTGAGGACGAGCAGGAGCCGGGCGGTGCGACGCCGTCCGGGTCGGCGTCCGCGTCGCCTTCGCCGGGGGCTTCGCTGGTGCCGTCGGGTGAGCCGGGTGCGTCGGCGTCTGCGGGTTCGTCGGCCGGCGGTGGTGTGCCGGCGTCCTCGTCGCCGTC
Organism: Streptomyces hawaiiensis; assembly: GCF_004803895.1. Classification (NCBI taxonomy): domain Bacteria; kingdom Bacillati; phylum Actinomycetota; class Actinomycetes; order Kitasatosporales; family Streptomycetaceae; genus Streptomyces; species Streptomyces hawaiiensis. Next base: position 3,694,242 of record NZ_CP021978.1, read on the forward strand.
CCCGCAGGGCGGTACGTACGGTGACCTCGCCGAGACGGGCAATGGTGCCCCGGTGGGTCTGCTGTCGGGTGTGGCGGCGGTGCTGCTCGCGTCCGGCGGGTTCCTGGTGGTGCGGCGGCGCAGGACGAGCCGCGGCTGACGTGGAACGGACCGTGCCCCCGAGCCCTGTGCGGGCTCGGGGGCACGGTGGTGTCCGGGGGTGGTTCAGCCGGTGTTGCGCAGGCCGGCTGCCACGCCGTTGACGGTGAGGAGGAGGGCGCGGGCGAGGAGCGGGTCGGTCTGTTCGGCGGCGGCGGCCGCGTCGCGCTGGCGCTTGAGCAGGGCGACCTGGAGGTAGGAGATGGGGTCGAGGTAGGCGTCGCGGATGGCGAAGGTCTGCTTCAGGACGGGTTCGGCGTCCAGCAGTTCGTTCTCGCCGGTGACGCGGAGGACCTCGGCGACGGTCAGTTCGTGTTCGGCCTTGATGGTGTCGAAGACGTGCTTGAGCTCGTCGGGGACGAGGGTGTCGACGTAGTGCTGGGCGATCCGCAGGTCGGTCTTGGCCAGGGTCATCTCGACGTTGGAGATGAAGTTGCGGAAGAAGTGCCACTGGCCGTGCATCTCGTCGAGGACGGTGTCGAGGCCGGCTTCGCGCAGGGCCTTGAGGCCGGAGCCGACGCCGAACCAGCCGGGGACGATCTGGCGGGACTGGGTCCAGCCGAACACCCAGGGGATGGCGCGCAGGCCGTCGAGCGAGACGCCGGAGCCGGGGCGGCGGGAGGGCCGGGAGCCGAGGTGCAGGTCGGCGAGCTGGTCCACCGGCGTCGACGCGAGGAAGTACGTCGGCAGGTCGGGGTCCTCGACGAGGCGGCGGTAGGCGGCGTGGGCGGCGTCGGAGACGACGTCCATCGCGGCGTCCCAGCGGGCGAGGGCCTCGTCGGACTGGCGGGGTGCGGTGTGCAGGGCGGAGGCCTGGAGGGTGGCCGCGACGGTGAGTTCCAGGTTCTCGCGGGCCAGGGACGGGATGAGGTACTTGTCGGAGATGACCTCGCCCTGCTCGGTGACCTTGATCTCGCCTTCGAGGGTGCCCCAGGGCTGGGCGAGGATGGCGTCGTGGGTGGGGCCGCCGCCGCGGCCGACGGTGCCGCCGCGGCCGTGGAAGAGGCGCAGGCGTACGCCGTAGCGGTGGGCGACGTCGCGCAGGCGGCGCTGGGCGCGGTGGATCTCCCACTGGCTGGTGGTGATGCCGCCGAACTTGGAGGAGTCGGAGTAGCCGAGCATGACCTCCTGGACGTCGCCGCGCAGCGCGACGAGGCGCCGGTAGGACGGGTCGGAGAGCATGTCCTCCAGGATGGTGTCGGCGGCCTTGAGCTCGTCGGTGGTCTCCAGCAGCGGCACGATGCCGATCTTGGCCCAGCCGGCGTGCAGGTCGACGAGGCCGGCCTCGCGGGCGAGGACGGCGGCGGCGAAGACGTCGTCGGCGCCCTGGCACATGGAGATGATGTAGGACTCGATGACCTCGGGTCCGAAGACCTCCAGGGCGCGCTTTACGGTGCCGAAGACGCCGAAGGTCTTCTCGCCGGGCGCGTCGACGGGTGCCGGGGTGGGGGCGAGGGGCCTGCGGGACCTGAGTTCCTTGGCGAGGAGCTTGGCGCGGTAGTCGCGGGGCATGTCGGCGTAGCGCCAGGATTCCTCGCCGAGCCGGTCGAAGAGCTGGCCGAGGGCGTGGTGGTGGGCGTCGGCGTGTTCGCGGACGTCCATGGTGGCGAGCTGGAGGCCGAAGGCGGCGAGGGTGCGGATGGTGCGGGCGAGGCGGCCGTCGGCGAAGAGGCCGCCGCGGTGCTCGCGCAGGGAGGCCTGAATGATCCGCAGGTCGCTGATCAGCTCGCCGGTGCCGAGGTAGTCGCGGCCCGGCACGTGCGGGGTGCCCTTGGCGAGGCGCTTCTTGGTGTTCTCCAGCTTCTGCCGGATGCAGGTGGCCTTGAGCCGGTAGGGCTCTTCGGCGTTGAGGCGCTTGTAGCGGGGGCTGATCTCGGGGAGGTTCTCCAGGTCGGCCTGGAGGGAGGTCAGCAGTTCCTCGGTGGCGCCGGCGTAGCGGATGGAATTGGACAGGAAGCCGCGGAGTTCGTCGATGGTCTCCAGGGCGTCGTTGATGCCGTGCTCGTGCTGGAGGATGAGGACGTCCCAGGTCACCTGGGGGGTGACGTTGGGGTTGCCGTCGCGGTCGCCGCCGATCCAGGTGCCGAAGGTGAGGGGGCGGGTGTCGTCGGGGAGCTTGACCCCGGCCCGTTCCAGCTCGGCCGTCAGGTCCTCCAGGACGTCGCCCACGGCACCCGCGTGGAGTTCGTCGAGGTAGTAGATGGCGTTGCGGGCCTCGTCGGCGGGTTCGGGGCGCACGACGCGCAGTTCGTCGGTCTGCCAGACGAGGTCGATGTTCTCGGCGAGGCGGATGTCCAGGCGGCGCCGGTCGGACTCGATGACCGGGGTTTCCAGGAGGGCGGCGATGCGCCGGAGCTTGTTCAGGACGGACCGGCGTGCGGCCTCGGTGGGGTGGGCCGTGAAGACGGGGCGGACGTTGAGGTTGCGGACCGTCTCGCGCAGGTGCTCGGGGTCGGCGTCCTTGAGCCGGTCGGCCGTACGGGCGAGAAGTCCGCCTTCGGCGGCGCGGCGGGCGCGCAGCTCGCGGCCGCGGTGGACCTGCTCGGTGACGTTGGCCAGGTGGAAGTAGGTGGAGAAGGCGCGGACCAGCTTGGCCGCGGTGTCGAGTTCGGTGCCACGCAGCAGCTCGGCGGCGGCCTCGCCGTCCTCACGGGTGAGGCGGCGGACCTTCTCGACGAGTTCCAGCAGCTCAGGGCCCTCTTGGCGGACGAGGGTCTCGCCGAGGAGGTCGCCCAAGCGGCGGATGTCGGCACGCAGCTCACTGCTCGTCGTGGTGGTCTGGTCGTCGGCACTGCTCACAGGTGCGGCTCCTTGCAGTGTTTGAAGCTCGTCTGGGAGGGGGTACCCGGACGGCGTCTCGCGCGGCGGGGGCCGCATACGGATCGGACATCCGGGAGGAAATCAGAGCGGACCGCGCTGTCCGACCGACTCCAGGATAGGTGTCGGCCGGGACGCGCAGGCTCGCGGGCTCTTGCCGCCGGGCGACGCACTGACATACTTACGATGCCGTAGGTTACGGTCCCGTAGGAAGCAGGTCACGGTTGCCGTGCCCCGGCCGATCCTTCTCCATCCACATACCCCCCAGGGGACGCGTATGACCAGTAGTTCCGACGTGATCGAGGACGCCCCGAAGGCGCCCGGTCAGGCCACCGACGCCGCACCCGCCACGCTGGGCGGCGAGAAGAAGCGGTCCATCGAGCAGATCGCCCTCCTGCTTTTCATCACCGTTCCGTTCGTCGCGCTGCTGGCGGCCGTACCGCTGGCGTGGGGCTGGGGGGTGAGCTGGCTGGACCTCGGTCTGCTGGTCTTCTTCTACTACCTGGGGTGCCACGGCATCACGATCGGTTTCCACCGTCACTTCACGCACGGTTCCTTCAAGGCCAAGCGGCCGCTGAAGATCGCGTTGGCGATCGCGGGCTCGATGGCGGTGGAGGGTCCGCTGGTGCGCTGGGTGGCCGATCACCGCAAGCACCACAAGTTCTCCGACGCGGAGGGCGACCCGCACTCGCCGTGGCGTTTCGGTGAGACTCTTCCGGCCCTGATGAAGGGCCTGTGGTGGGCGCACATCGGATGGATGTTCGATGAGGAGCAGACGTCGCAGGAGAAGTACGCCCCGGACCTGATCAAGGACAAGACGCTCCGCAGCATCTCCCGCCAGTTCGTCCTGTGGACGGTGCTGTCGCTGGCCCTGCCGCCGCTGATCGGCGGTCTGGTCACGATGTCCTGGTGGGGCGCGTTCACCGCGTTCTTCTGGGGCTCGCTCGTGCGGGTGGCCCTGCTGCACCACGTGACCTGGTCGATCAACTCGATCTGCCACGCGGTCGGCAAGCGCCCCTTCAAGTCGCGTGACCGTTCGGGCAACGTGTGGTGGCTGGCGGTCCTGTCCTGCGGTGAGTCCTGGCACAACCTGCACCACGCCGACCCGACCTCGGCGCGGCACGGGGTGATGCGCGGCCAGCTGGATTCGTCCGCCCGGCTGATCCGTTGGTTCGAGATGGCGGGCTGGGCGTACGACGTGCGCTGGCCGTCACGCTCCCGTATCGATTCGCGCCGTGACACCGGGGAAGGCGGCTCCCCTCGCGGGAAGGAGTCCGTCGAGGCGGCATGATGGTCGCTGTGGCGACCGATTCGAGCAGCAACCCCAGCAATGACAAGCCGCGGCGAGCGCGTCGCACCCGGATGACCGGTGCCGAGCGCCGTCAGCAGCTGCTGGAGATCGGTCGCACGCTCTTCGCGGCGAAGGGGTTCGAGGGCACGTCGGTGGAGGAGATCGCGGCGAAGGCCGGGGTCTCCAAGCCGGTGGTGTACGAGCACTTCGGCGGCAAGGAAGGGCTGTACGCGGTCGTGGTGGACCGTGAGATGCGGCGTCTGCTGGACATGGTGACCAGCTCGCTCACGGCCGGTCATCCCCGCGAACTGTGCGAACAGGCGGCGTTCGCCCTGCTGGACTACATCGAGGAGTACACGGACGGTTTCCGCATCCTGGTCCGTGACTCCCCCATCCCCCAGTCGACGGGCTCCTTCGCCTCGCTGATCTCGGACATCGCCACGCAGGTGGAGGACATCCTGGGCCGCGAGTTCAAGAGCCGCGGCTTCGACCCCAAGCTGGCCCCGCTGTACGCCCAGGCCTTGGTCGGCATGGTCGCCCTGACCGGCCAGTGGTGGCTGGACGTGCGCAGGCCGAAGAAGGCCGAGGTGGCCGCGCACCTGGTGAACCTGGCGTGGCACGGCCTGGACGGGATAGAGGCCAAGCCGCACCTGATAGGACGCCGCAAGGCCTAGAGAGGATCGAGGAACTCCAGGCGGTTGCCCCGCCCCGCCGGGCGGCGGCTCGGGGAGCCTGGGGATCCCGGTCGTCCCGAGGGCGTCGATGTCGTACACCCGCAGCCGCCCCTTTCCCCGCCGGGGCGGCGAGCCGGACATGGCCGCGGGCGATGATCAGCTGTCCTTCCGGGCCACGGCGAACACCCGGCGGAACGGGAAGGGCGTGCCGTGCGGGCCGGCCGGATAGGCCTCGCGCAGGGCCGCCCGGTACTCGGCGACGAAGGCCTCCCGCGCCTCGGGCTCGTCGGCGAGCGCGGTCAGCACGGGCCGCAGGCCGGTCCCCTTCACCCAGTCGAGCACCGGGTCCTCGCCCTGGAGCAGGTGGATGTACGTCGTCTCCCACACGTCGGCCGCGCAGCCGAGGGACGTCAGCCGCTCGAGGTAGGCCTCGGGACCGAGGACGGCGTCGGCGTGGCGCAGGGTGTCTGCGAGCCGGCCGCGCCAGCGCGGTGAACCGGCGAGTTCGCGCATGAGCCGGTGACTGGGGGCGTCGAAGTTGCCCGGCACCTGGAAGGCGAGGGTGCCGCCGGGTTTCAGCCCGGCCACCCAGTCGGCGAACCGCTCGACGTGCCCGGGTACCCATTGCAGCGTGGCGTTGCTGACGATCAGGTCGTAGGGCTCGTCCGACGTCCACGTCCGCACGTCGGCGTGGGCGAAGTCGAGGCGCCCGCCCCCCGCGGTCGGCCCCTCGTGATCGACGTGTGCCTTGTCGAGCATCTCGGGCGAGTTGTCGTAGCCGGTGATGCGGGCGGTGGGCCAGCGGGCGGCGAGCAGCGTGGTGACGTTGCCGGGGCCGCAGCCGAGGTCGGCGATGCGGGGCGGCCCGGTGGGCGGGTCGGGGACGCGGGCGAGAAGGTCGGTGAAGGGCCGGGCCCGGTGATCGGCGTGACGCAGGTACTGGGCGGGGTCCCAGGTGGGGGCGGCGGCGGGCATGGGTCCTCCTGGTGTCCTGGTGGTGACCGTACGGGACGCACACCCAGCGTCACCCTCAAGGTATCTCGATGTCAAGAAACTAGACGTCAAGAGACTCTACGTCGACACAACCACTACACTGATCGTCATGGAGGACGAGGTCGATCGGCTGGTCGCAGCGTGGCGCCGGGAGCGCCCGGACCTCGACGTGGAACCGCTCGAGGTGCTCAGCCGTGTGAGCAGACTGGCCCGGCATCTGGACCGGGCCCGGCGGCTGGCCTTCTCGGAGCACAATCTGGAGCCGTGGGAGTTCGACGTCCTGACGGCCCTGCGCCGCGCGGGCACGCCGTACCAGCTCTCGCCGGGACAGCTCCTCACCCAGACCCTGGTCACCTCGGGCACGATGACGAACCGCATCGACCGCCTGGCGAAGAAGGGCCTGGTGGAACGGCTCCCCGACCCCAGTGACCGCCGCGGCGTCCTGGTCCGGCTGACGGACGAGGGCCAAGACCGCGCGGACCAGGCCCTGGCGGGTCTGCTGGACCAGGAGCGCGCGATCCTCGCGGAACTCTCCCGGGCCCAGCGCGGCGAACTGGCGGCGCTGCTACGCCAGCTGACCGCCCCGTTCGACAACATCCCCGGCTAGGTCCGCGGGCCCGACCCCGGCCCGCCGCGCCAGGGCGACGGCGGCGAGGGTGGAATGCACGCCGAGCTTGCCGAGAACGTTCTGCATATGGGTCCGCACGGTGTGCGGCGACAGATACAGGCGCTCGGCGACGGCCTTGCGCCCCAGCCCCGCCACCATGCACCGCAGCACTTCCCGCTCACGCGGAGTGAGGGACTCGACGAGCCGCTCGCTCTCGGTGCGGTGCTTGCGGGCGGCGGTGAGCTCCCGCAGCACACCCGTCAGCAGGGCGGGCGGCAGATGGGTCTCGTCCCGCAGCACGCCCCGGATGACCGTGAGCAGCCGCGACAGCGAGCAGTCCTTCGCCACCCACCCGCAGGCCCCGGCCTGCAGGGCGAGCGCCGCCCGCCGCGGATCGTCCTTCTCGGCGAGCACGACGATCCGTACGTTCGGCTGCGCAGAGCGCACTCCCGTGACGAGGGAGATCCCGTCCACGAGCCCGTCCTCGTTGCCCTCCTGCACGGGTACGGCCGGGCGGGCGCCCGGCACCTTGCCGCCCAGGTCGGCGTCCACGAGCAGCACGTCGAACCGCCGCCCCTCGGCGACCGCCCGTTCCAGGCTGCGCAGCGCGGCCGGACCGCTGCCGGCCGCGGAGACGTCGACATCGGGCTCGGCGGCAAGGGCCGCCGCGAGTGACTCGGCGAAGATGCGATGGTCGTCGACGACCAGGACTCGGATGCGAACCACGAAACCCCCTTCCCCGAGCTCCCGAAGAGCAGGGGATACCCCAGCTTCGGAGGATGACACCGCGCGGGTACGACGCCGGAGTGTCCGGATCCGCTGCGTCCGACCGCACGGCCGCCGCCGTGCAGTAACCGCTACCCCCACCCCGGGCGTCGTACCCGGATGTCCGCCCCCTGATCGGCACCGGCCCCCACCGGTGCTGTTCATCAGGGTACGGACGGGCGCCCGGAGCGGAAGGTTATTTGCAGAACTGACTGTCCGACGCGTTTATGGTGTGCCGCATGTTCCGTCTTGAGACAGAAGTCGACAAGGCCCGACGTGATCTGCTCCGCGCACGCCTGCGGGACGCGAACAGGGCCGCCTCTCCGATCCTGCGCGCCCTGCGCGGAACACCGGACGAAAGGGACGTCCCCTTGCATGTGTGGGCTGTGAACGACAGGACCGACGACCTCGCCGGCGGCCTGGTCGGCCACACCTGGGCGACATGGCTCCACGTGACCTACCTCTGGGTCGACGAACGCCACCGGGGCAGGGGCCTGGGCGCGGGGTTGCTCGCGCAGGCGGAGCACCTCGCGACAACGTCCCGCGGCTGCCGCTCGGCCCGCCTGGAGACCTGGGACTTCCAGGCACCGAGGTTCTACGAGAAGCAGGGGTACGAGGTGGTGTGCGTGGTGCCGGACTATCCGCCGGGGATCACGGAGTACACGCTGACGAAGAGGCTGGGCTGAGACGGCCGGTGACCGGTGACCGGTGACCGGTGACCGGATAGCGTTGATCCGTTTGAGTCCCCCCACCTCAACGGGAATCCCCAGTGCACCACCCCGCCCGGCTCACGACGGCCGCGCTCACCGCATCATCCGCAGCCCTGCTGCTGACCGCCTGCGGTTCGGGGGGAACTGAGATCCCGTCGGCTTCGCCGTCGGCGGCCGCATCGGCGTCCGCATCGGCGTCCGCGGGCGCGAACGACCTGTTACTTCGACCGCAAGGTGACGGTGTTCGACACGGCCTCGGCGGCTTTGACGTACTGCGTCGACGAGAGCAAGGCAGACCTTGCGGGATGTGAGCGGCGCCCTTGCCCGAAAAGGGGAGGGCGCCGTTCTTCGTGGAGGCGGGTCAGTGCAGCCGGAGTGCGCCCGCCGACGGGACCGCTTCGAAGACGCGGGGTGTTGTGAAGCCAGCCGTCGTGAAGGCCTCTGTCACCGCCTTGGTGATGGCGTCCACGTCCGGCTCCTCCGCGAGGACGATCGCCGAGCCGCCGAAGCCGCCGCCCGTCATGCGGGCGCCCAGGGCCCCGGAGGCCAGGGCCGTGTCGACGACCAGGTCCAGTTCGGGGCAGGAGATGCGGAAGTCGTCGCGAAGCGAGGCGTGGCCCTCGACGAGGACCGGGCCGATCGCGCGGGTCTCGCCCGACTCCAGGAGGGAGACGACCCGTTCGACGCGCTCGTTCTCCGTGACGATGTGGCGGACCAGGCGGCGGACCTCCTCCTCGTCGCCCAGGCGGGCCAGGGCCGCGTCCAGGTCGGCGTAGGGGACGTCCCGGAGCGCGTCGACGCCCAGCAGGGCCGCGCCCTTCTCACAGCCGGCGCGGCGCTTGCCGTACTCGCCCTCGCTGTGGGAGTGCTTGACCTGTGTGTCGACGACCAGGAGGCGCATGCCCTCGGCCGCCAGGTCGAAGGGGATCTGGCGCTGGGAGAGGTCGCGCGTGTCGAGGAACAGGGCGTGGCCGGCCTCGCAGCAGGCCGACGCCGTCTGGTCCATGATGCCGACCGGGGCGCCGACGTAGACGTTCTCCGCGCGCTGGCACAGGCGGGCCAGTTGCCAGCCCCGCAGGCCGAGGGAGAAGAGGTCGTTCAGGGCCAGGGCGACGACGACTTCCAGGGCTGCCGACGACGACAGGCCCGCGCCCGACGGGACCGTGGAGGAGAGGTGGATGTCCGCGCCCGTGATGGCGTGGCCCGCCTCGCGAAGGGCCCAGACCACGCCCGCCGGGTACGCCGTCCAGTTCTTGTCCGACCCGGGGGTGAGATCGTCCAGGCGGAGTTCGGTGACTCCTGCCTCGACGTCCGCCGAGTGCAGGCGGAGGACTCCGTCCTCCCGGCGTGCCACGGCCGCCACCGCCGTGTGCGGCAGGGCGAACGGCATGACGAAGCCGTCGTTGTAGTCCGTGTGCTCGCCGATGAGGTTGACGCGGCCCGGCGCCGCCCACACCCCGTGCGGCTCGGCGCCGTACAGCTCGCTGAACCGTGAGGCGACCGTCTCCGCCACAGCCTCGCTCATGCCTGACCCCTGACCTTCCGTACGTCCTAGTTGCCGCGCCGCTGCGCGAAGTTCCACGCGTCCGCGACGATCCCCGCGAGATCCGCGCGGGACGGGTTCCAGCCCAGCTTCTCGCGGGCCGTGGCGGCCGACGCCACCAGGACCGCCGGGTCGCCGCCCCGGCGGGGGGCGACCACTTCCGGGATCGGGTGACCTGTCACCGTACGGACCGTTTCGATGACCTCGCGGACCGAGAAGCCGTTGCCGTTGCCGAGGTTGCAGATCAGGTGCTCGCCGGAGGTGGCGGCCTGCAACGCCAGCAGATGGGCCTCGGCCAGGTCCGCGACGTGGATGTAGTCGCGTACGCAGGTGCCGTCCGGCGTCGGGTAGTCCTCACCGAAGACGGAGATCGCCTCGCGCCTGCCCTGTGCGACCTGGAGAACCAGCGGGATCAGGTGGGACTCGGGGTCGTGGCGCTCACCGTGCTCGCCGTACGCGCCGGCGACGTTGAAGTAGCGCAGCGAGACCGCGCCCAGGCCGTGCGCCGCCGCCTCGCCCGTGATCATGTGGTCGACCGCGAGCTTCGAGGCACCGTACGGGTTCGTCGGAGACGTGGGCGCCGACTCGACGATCGGGACCTGCTCCGGCTCGCCGTACGTCGCCGCGGTCGAGGAGAAGACCAGCTTGCGGACGTCCGCCTCGCGCATCGCGGCCAGCAGCGCCATGGAGCCGGCGACGTTGTTGTCCCAGTACTTCTCCGGCTTCACGACCGATTCGCCGACCTGGGAGGAGGCGGCGAAGTGAAGGACTCCGTCGAAGGAAGAATCCAGCCATTTGGCGGCGTCGCGGATGTCGCCCTCGACGAAAGCCGCGTCCGCCGGGACTCCCTCGCGAAAGCCCGTGGAGAGGTTGTCGAGGACGACGACCTCGTGACCGGCCTCCAGCAGGTGTTGCGCGACCACGCTGCCGACGTATCCCGCGCCGCCTGTCACCAGGTACTTTCCGCTCATGAACTCGCTACCTCTCGCAGTCGCTCGGCCGCGTGCTCCGGCGGCACGTCGTTGATGAACACGTTCATGCCGGACTCGGAACCCGCGAGGAACTTCAGCTTGCCGGAAGTGCGGCGGATGGTGAAAAGCTCGAGGTGCAGCGCGAAGTCCTCGCGCACGACACCGTCGAACTCCTCCAGCGCGCCGAACGGGGCCTGGTGCCAGGCCGCGATGTACGGCGTCGGAGACTCACTCTCCCCGAAGATCCGGTCGAAGCGCCTCAAGAGTTCCAGATACACCTTGGGGAACTCTGTGCGCGCGCCCTCGTCCAGCCCGAGCAGGTCGGGCACGCGGCGCTTGGGGTACAGGTGGACCTCGTACGGCCAGTGCGCCGCGTACGGCACGAAGGCCACCCAGTGTTCACCCTCCAGGACGACCCGCTCGCCGGCGAGTTCATGCTCCAGGACGGCGTCGAAGAGGTTCTCCCCGCCGGTCATCTCCTTGTGGGTCGCGGCCGAGCGGAGCATCAGGGCGGTGCGGGGCGTGGTGAAGGGGTAGGCGTAGATCTGCCCGTGCGGATGCCCGAGGGTCACGCCGATCTCGGCGCCCCGGTTCTCGAAGCAGAACACCTGCTCGACGGAGGGGAGGTGGGACAGCTCCGACGTACGGTCCGTCCACGCCTCCAGCACCAGGCCCACCTGCTCCTCGGTGAGCTCGCCGAAGGACGCGTTGTGGTCGGAGGTGAAGCAGACGACCTCGCAACGGCCCGAGTCGCCGGCGAGCGAGGGGAACCGATTCTCGAAGACGACGACGTCGTACGACGAGTCCGGGATCTCGCTCAGGCGATCGCCCGCCGACGGGCACAGGGGGCACTCGTCGGCCGGGGGGTGGTAGGTGCGGCCCTGGCGGTGCGAGGCGATGGCGACGGAGTCGCCGAGCAGGGGGTCGCGGCGGATCTCGGACGTGGTGACGGTGCGGTCCAGCGGGCGGCGGTCGGTCGCGTCCCGCACGCTGTCGTCACGCAGGTCGTAGTAGATGAGCTCGCGGCCGTCGGCCAGCCGGGTCGAGGTCTTCTTCACGCCGGACTCCTCATCCTTCAAACATAACCCAACAGATCAAAACACAACTCACCACACTCGTCAACATCACAATCAAACAAAGAGCATCAGCTGGCGTGTTCAATTACTGAACGCGGAGAAGTGGATCCGCGAGGTATCAGTTCGCGCAACAAAGCGAGGGCTCATGCAAACCCCCACATATCTGGCAGCCGAGCTGCGACTCCCCACGAACTGGCTCGACTACACGATCCTCGGCATCTACTTCGTCGTCGTCCTCGGCATCGGCTTCGCCGCCCGCCGCTCGGTGAAGACCAGTCTCGACTTCTTCCTCTCCGGCCGTTCCCTGCCCGCCTGGGTCACCGGTCTCGCGTTCATCGCCGCCAACCTGGGCGCCACCGAGATCCTGGGCATGGCCGCCAACAGCGCCCAGTACGGCGTCTACACCACGCACTGGTACTGGATCGGCGCCATCCCCGCCATGGTCTTCCTCGGCCTGGTGATGATGCCCTTCTACTACGGCTCCAAGGTGCGCTCGGTCCCGGAGTTCCTGCTGCTGCGCTTCGACAGGGCGGCGCACCTGCTCAGTTCGATCCTCTTCGCCTTCGCCGCGATCCTCATCGCCGGCGTCAACCTCTACGCCCTGGCCATCGTCGTCGAGGCGCTGCTGGGCTGGCCGGAGTGGGTGGCGATCGTGGTCGCCGGCTTCTTCGTCCTGGCGTACATCACCCTCGGCGGCCTGTCCTCGGCCATCTACAACGAGGTCCTCCAGTTCTTCGTGATCTTGGCGGCGCTCATCCCCATCACCGTCCTCGGGCTGAAGAAGGTCGGCGGCTGGGACGGCCTGTCCGACTCCCTGACCAAGAGCCACGGCTCGGACTTCATGACGTCCTGGGGCGGCACGGGCATCGGCAGCGACAACCCGCTGGGCGCGAACTGGCTGACGATCGTCCTGGGCCTCGGCTTCGTCCTCTCCTTCGGCTACTGGACGACGAACTTCGCCGAGGTGCAGCGCGCGCTCTCCGCGAAGAACCTCTCGGCGGCCCAGCGCACCCCGCTGATCGCCGCGTTCCCGAAGATCTTCATCGTGTTCCTGGTGATGATCCCTGGCCTGGTCGCCGCGGTACTGGTCCCGAGGATCGGCACGTCCGGCTCCGACCTCCAGTACAACGACGCCATCCCGTACCTGATGGAGCAGCTGCTGCCCAACGGTGTGCTGGGCATCGCCGTCACCGGCCTGCTCGCGGCGTTCATGGCGGGCATGGCGGCGAACGTGTCGTCCTTCAACACCGTGTTCACGACGGACATCTGGGCGAAGTACGTCGTCAAGGGCCGCGAGGACGCGTACTACGTGCGCTTCGGCCGCCTCATCACCGCGATCGGCGTGCTGGCCTCCATCGGCACGGCGTTCCTCGCGCGGTCCTTCTCGAACATCATGGCCTACCTCCAGACGCTGTTCTCCTTCTTCAACGTGCCGATGTTCGTCGTCTTCATCATCGGCATGTTCTGGAAGCGGGCGTCCATGAAGTCGGGCTTCTGGGGGCTGCTCGCGGGCACCACCGCCGCGATGGTCAACTACTTCGTCCTCTACAAGCAGGACATCGTCGACATCCCCTCCGACCAGGGGGCCAACTTCGTCTCGGCGATCGCGGGCTTCGTCGCGGGCGCGGTGGTGATGGTGGCGGTGTCGCTGTTCACCGCGCCCAAGCCGGCCGAGGAGCTGCAAGGGCTGGTCTACGGCACGCGCTCGCCCGGTATGGCGGAGCCGCCGGCGCCGGGGGACGACGCCTGGTACCGCAAGCCGGCGCTGCTCGGCTGGGGCGCGGTGGTGCTGGCCGCGGCCTGTTACATCCCGTTCTCGTTCTGACCGACCCTGACCGAGGAGTGTGATCGCACATGTCCGAGTTCTACTCCGAGAAGGACCTGCAACGGGAAGTCACCGAGTTGCAGGGCAAGTCGGCGACGGCCGCGAGGCTGTTCGACATCCGGCGGATCATCGGCGGGCTGTTCGTGGTCTACGGCGTCATCGTCACGATCGCGGGGTTCACGGCGTCCGACGCGGACATCGACAAGGCGGAGGGGGTGAACATCAACCTGTGGACCGGGTTGGGCATGCTGGCCCTCGGCCTGTTCTTCCTGGTGTGGCTGAAGCTGAGGCCCGCGGCCCCCGCCCCTCCCGGGGTTGAGCCGGAGAACGACGAGCGAGTGGAGTAACCCGGCATTGACCGGTACCCGGCCTTGGTGCCGGGGCCGGGGCCGGGTGGGTGCGCAACCCGGCGGAGCGGGGTGCCGCTGCGCCCACCCGTGCCGCCCTTAGCGGCACGCATGCCCGCAGCGGGGGCGGCGGCCCGCATTCGCCGTCGTATGCCAGGGGACGTGTCGGGGGGTCCGCCCGCACTGGGTTGGCGCGTCAACGGACAGTCAGTCGGCGTCCGAGCCCATCGCGCCGTTCCGAGGACGGGCACCCCCCGGCGCGGCCCCGACCCACCACCACCGCGTAGGCGGCTCACGGCTCCCGCGAAACCGGCCCCGCCCGGTCCAGCAACCCCGTCCGCGCCGCCAGAGCCGCCGCCTCCAGACGCGACCCCACACCCAGCTTCATCAGGACCCGCTGGACGTGCGTGCGCGCCGTCGACGGTGCGATGCCCATGCCCGCCGCGATCAGGCGGGTGTCCTCACCGTCGGCGACGCGGACCAGCACCTCCACCTCGCGCGGCGTGAGCATCTGGAGCAACCTCTGGCCCTCGTCGTCCGGTTGGGCAGCCGGGTTGAGCAACTCGCTGAACGCTCCCTGCAGCAGCTGCGGCGCCACCGCCGCCTCCCCCGCCCGCGCCTTCATGATCGCCCGCTCGACACCCTCTATGCGCTCATCGTGCCGCACGTACCCGGAGGCTCCCGCCGCGAACGCCGCCGCGATGCCCCGAGGGTTCGGTACCGGCCCCAGCACCAGCACCGCGACCTGCGGCCGCTCCCGCTTGATCTTCACCACCGGGTCGAAGATCCCCGGCTCCGCCGGCGTCGCCGTCCCCAGCAGGCACACCTCCGGCGCCCGCGTGATCACCAGCTCCGCCGCCCCCGCGGCCGGCGCCGCCGCGGCCAGCACCCGGTGCCCCCGCAGCTTCAACGCCGAAGCCAGCGCCTCGGCCAGCAATCGGTGGTCGTCGACCACCATGAGCCGCACTCCCATCGAGCAACCCCCCAGTCACCCCAGCCCCCCATGGAAGCCCCCCGGCTCCCCCGCCTTCATGCCCCCGGAAGCTACACGCTTGTTCGACGTTGCGCTTCCCCTACCCGCGAGAATCGCCCCGGATCGCCGAAATTCCTCTCATTCCAGGTTGACCGCGCCAAACAGATGCGGCCCCACCCCTGAACAGAGACGGGGCCGCATCAGCCACCAGTAGATCAAAAACCGATCAGCACCCGGTCAGTGCCCGATCAGCTCGTACCGAAGCCGACCGCCAGGTACTCCTTCTCCCTCACCGTCGACCGCTTGCTCGCGTACACCTTGGACATGTAGAGGTGCCCCTCGGCGTACAGGAACTCGGAGTACTCCGGCGACATGCTGGTCTCCACATCGCGGACCGTGTCCGTCGAGGGGTTCTCCAGCAGCGTCGTCTCCTTGAAGCTGCCCCCGGCGATGCTCACGACCTGTCCGCCCTTGTCGTACGGGGGACGCTTGTACGCGATCAGGTTGCCGCCGTCCATGCGCAGCGGCGAGATCGTGTAGCCGTCGCCCGCGTCGGCCCGCTGCCCCGTCTGCTTGCCGGTGGCGAGGTCGAAGGCGACGATCTCGTTGGTCTCGCTGTACTTGCCGGTGCCGTCGTGCTCCTCGGTCGGCAGGTAGAGCCGGTCGTTGCCCACGGCCAGCAGGTTGCAGGCCTCGACGCGGGTGATGCCCTCGCAGCGGGCCGCGAACTGCTCGCCCGGCGCGGAGATGCGCGTGCGCAGCTTGCCGGTCTTGCCGTCGATGGAGAAGAAGTCGGAGATGCCGCTGCCGTCGCCCGCGGAGTCGCCGACGTCGGCGGCCACGACCAGCGGGTTGGTCGACACGATGCTCGCGTACTCGATGCCCTCGGCCATCTTGTACTCCGAGATCACCTTCCCGGACTTCGGGTCGATGGTCTGGATGTGCAGCTGCCGCTGGTCGTAGGAGCCGCACTTGCGCACCGCGACCAGCTTGTCGCCGCCGCCGTACCCCGCGTCGTAGCAGGAGTCGGTCGGCTTGGGGCTCCACAGGAGCTTGCCGGAGACGTCGAAGGCGGCGCCGCCGCTGGTGCTGCCGACGGCGACGGTCTTCCCGCTGAGGGTGACGTTGTCGAAGGTGATCAGCTGGTCACCGGTTTTGACGGTCTTGGTCCACAGCCTCTTGCCGGCGTCGAGGTCGATGAGCGCGATCTCGCTGCACCCGTGCGACGGGTCGGCCTTGGTGGGCATCGCCGGCTGGTACAGGATCGCCGTCAGGTTGTCGTCGGTGACATGGCGGGCGGCCTGGCAGACCGGGCCGTCCAGCGGGATCTTCCACAGCTCGCCGCCCTTGTCACGGTCGTAGCCGACGATCTGGGCGATGCCGCTCTTGACGTACGCCTTGTCGGTGAGCCACGAGCCGGAGACGACGACCGTGCTGTCGTTCTTCACCTCGGGCGCCGGGACCTGGAAGAGGACCTTGGCGCTGGGGTCGGACGGTGCCTTCTCCTTGCCGGAGGTGGTGCCGCCGTTGTCGTCGTCCGTGCCGCCGGTGCCGGCGCTGGTGCCGGCGGTGTCGTTCTCCTTGCCCTCGTCCTTGCCGGAGGAGGCGTACCAGAAGCCGCCGCCGATGATCAGGGCGATCGCCACGACCGCGGCGACGATGATCGCCAGCTGTGCGCTGAACTTCCCGCCGCCGCCCGGCTGTCCGGCCTGCGGCTGGTGCGGCATGGTCTGCTGCGGATAGCCGTAACCGGGCTGCTGCCCCGGCTGCCCGTAACCCGGCTGCCCGTACCCCGGCTGCCCATAGCCCGGCTGCGGCTGTCCGTAAGGCGCCTGCTGCGGCTGCCCGTAGGGCCCCGGCTGCTGACCGGGGTGGCCGTAGCCGGGCGGGGCCTGCGGAGGCTGGGGCGCCGGAGCCCCCTGCGGATAGCCGTAACCCTGCGGGGGCTGGGGCGGGCCCTGCGGGGCGGCCGGCGGAGGCGTCTGCGGATAGCCGTACCCCGGCTCCGGGGCCTTGCCGAGGTTCGGCCCCGCCGCAGGCGGCGGGGTCTGCGGCGGCTGATCCTGCGGCGGCTGGTCCTGGGGCGGCCCGAAGCCGCCCCCCTGCGGGGGCTGCTGGGGTGGCGGGGGCGGCGGCTGGGTCATGGCGTGGGTACCTCGGGGAAGGGGACGGACGACGACGAAGGCGGTACGGGGAGATACGGAGGAGGAAGAGTCACTTGCCGTAGGCGAGCATCAACTTCTCCTTCGTGTCGTCGTTCCCGCTCAGCCGTGTCGTCGAGATGTAGAAGCGTCCGTCGACCCAGTCGACGTCCTTGGAGAAGAAGCTGTCCTCGATGTCCGCGGCGGCCTGCGGGTGCTGCAGCAGCTTGGACGGCTTGTGGCTGCTGCCGCCGGTCGGGATGGACACGATCTGCCCGCCCGCGTCGTACGACGGCTGCACATAGGCGATGAGCTTGCCGCCCTCGGTCTTCACCGGCAGCATCGACTCGTCGGAGGGCGACTTCACGCGCCACTTCTCCTTGCCGTTCGCGAGGTTGACCGCGACGATCTCGTTGGCGCCGGAGGTGGCCTCGGTCGGCAGGTACAGCGTGGTGTCGTCGACGGCGACGCCCTGGCAGCCCGTGAGGTCGCGCTCGAGGATGGCCCAGCCGCACTCGGGGGCGAAGTCCTCGTCGAAGCCGACCTGCGAGCGGAACTTGCCGCCGGAGGTGAAGGTGGAGATGTTCCAGGCCTTCTTGTCCTCGTTGGTGCTGTAGACGACCAGCGGGCTGACCGAGTAGGTGCGCGCGACCCGCCAGCCCTTGTCGAACGGCTGGGTCCACCTGGCCTTGCCGGTCTTCGGGTCGAGCTCCTGGACCTCGTCGTGCTCCTTGTCGGTGCCGGCGCCGCAGGAGGAGACGGCGATCAGCTTCTCGCCGCCGGCGAACGCGGCGGGGAAGCAGGCGTTGCCGTACTTCTTCTTGTCGAAGAGCTTGTCGCCGTTGGTGACGTCGTAGGCCGTGCCGGACTGGGAGCGGCCCACCATCAGCGTCTTGCCGGTGATGGACATTTCGACGGAGAGCGTGGAGTCGAACAGTGCGCCGTCGGCGACCTCTTCCTTCCAGCCCTTCTCGCCGGTGTTGAGGTCGATCTCTTGGAGCTGGTTGCACTTGGCGCGGTCGCTGCTGCCGCTCATGTACGCGACGACGATCTTGTCGTCGGACGTCTTCTGCGGAGTCGTCGCACAGATCTTCTGCGGGAAGGTGATCGCGTCCCAGGCGGGTTTGCCGTCACCGGCGTTGTAGGCGAAGAGCTGCTTGTAGGCGGCCTTCACCGCGGTCTTGCCGGTGATCCACATGCCGTCGGCGTCGGCACCGGAGCCGGGGGCGTCGGGCGCCTCCTTGTACCAGAGGACCTTGGCCTCGCCGGCCTGACGGCCCTCGTTGAGGTTCTCCGGGTCCTCGCCGCCGTCGCCGCTGCCGTCACCGGGATTGACCGGGGCGGAGGAGCCGGGCTTGGCGTCGTCGGTCTTCTGGGCGACGGGCTTCTTCTTGCCCTTGCCGTCGTCGTCGCCGGTGACGGCCCACACGGTGCCGCCGACGACGAGCAGCGCGGCGACCGCGGCGCCGATGATGATGGCCGGCTTGCCCTTGAAGGGGTTGTTCGAGCCGCCCCCGGGCGGGGTGCCGGGCGCGCCGGGGTACTGCGGCTGCTGCGGGTAGCCGTAGCCGGGCTGGCCGTACGGGCCGGGCTGCTGGGGCTGGCCGTAGGGGCCGGAGTTGTACGGTCCCGGCTGTCCCGGCTGTCCGTACGGACCGGGCTGCTGCGGAGGCTGCTGCGGGTAGCCGTACCCGGGCGGCGGTGGGCCCTGCGGGGGCGGCGGCGTCTGGGGCGGGCCCTGGGGCGGTGGCGGTGCCCCGTGACCACCGCCCTGCGGCGGCTGGTTCTGCGGTGGTCCGAAGCCACCGTGCGGCGGCTGACTGGGCGGCTGAGTCATCAGCGGCTCCCCCGTTCGATCACTGATTTTTAGCCACGCCCTGAGATGCTCAATGGGCTCAGAGTCGCTTCATAAAGTTCTAAGACGGCTCTTTCTATCACCCCGTTCCGTCAACGGACCGGGCCGTATCACCCGCTGTTCCCAAGGGAGGACCAGCCCGTGATGCCGCCGTTATGCGTCTTCACGCACCCTTCACGCATCCTCGGCGAGTTCCAGCCAGCGCATCTCCAGCTCCTCGCGCTGACCGGCCAACTCCCGCAGCTCAGCGTCCAGTTCCGCCACCTTCGCGAAGTCCGTGGCGTTTTCGGCGATCTGGGTGTGGAGCTTGGTCTCCTTCTCCAAGACCTTGTCGAGCTGTCGCTCGATCTTCTGGAGCTCCTTCTTGGCGGCGCGCTGGTCGGCGGCGCTCTTCTCCGGGGGGCCGGACTGCTGCACGGCAGCGGGGGCCGAGGCGGCCGCGGCCTCCTCCATGCGCCGGCGCCGCTCCAGGTACTCGTCGATACCGCGCGGCAGCATCCGCAGGGCGCCGTCGCCGAGCAGGGCGAACACGCGGTCGGTGGTGCGCTCGATGAAGAACCGGTCGTGGGAGATGACGATCATCGAGCCGGGCCAGCCGTCGAGCACGTCCTCCAGCTGGTTCAGCGTCTCGATGTCGAGGTCGTTGGTGGGCTCGTCGAGGAAGAGGACGTTGGGCTCGTCCATGAGCAGGCGCAGCAGCTGGAGCCTGCGGCGCTCACCGCCGGACAGGTCGCCGACGGGAGTCCACTGCTTCTCCTTGGTGAAGCCGAACGTCTCGCACAGCTGCCCCGCGGTCATCTCGCGGCCCTTGCCGAGGTCGACGCGCTCGCGCACCTGCTGCACGGCCTCCAGCACCCGCGTGGCCGGGTCGAGTTCGGCGACCTCCTGGGAGAGGTAGGCCAGCTTCACCGTCTTGCCGACGCGGACGCGACCGCCCACGGGCTGGGTTTCGCCGTCGGAGGTGGCGGCCTCGGCCATGGCCCGCAGCAGGGACGTCTTCCCGGCGCCGTTGACACCGACCAGGCCGATCCGGTCGCCGGGCCCGAGCTGCCAGGTGACGTGCTTGAGGAGGACCTTGGGGCCCGCCTGGACGGTGATGTCCTCCAGGTCGATCACGGTCTTGCCCAGCCGGGTGGAGGCGAACTTCATCAGCTCGCTGCTGTCCCGGGGCGGCGGCACGTCCGCGATGAGCTCGTTGGCGGCCTCGACGCGGAAGCGCGGCTTGGACGTACGGGCGGGCGCCCCGCGGCGCAGCCAGGCCAGCTCCTTGCGGACGAGGTTCTGCCGCTTGACCTCCTCGGTCGCGGCGATGCGCTCGCGCTCGGCACGGGCGAAGACGTAGTCGGAGTAGCCGCCCTCGTACTCGTAGACCGCGCCGCGCTGGACGTCCCACATGCGGGTGCACACCTGGTCGAGGAACCACCGGTCGTGGGTGACGCAGACGAGGGCCGACCTGCGGTTCTGCAGATGCCGGGCGAGCCAGGCGATGCCCTCGACGTCGAGGTGGTTGGTGGGCTCGTCCAGGACGAGCAGGTCCTGCTCCTCGATGAGCAGCTTGGCCAGCGCGATCCGGCGCCGCTCACCGCCGGAGAGCGGGCCGATGACGGTGTCCAGACCCTTGGGGAACCCCGGCAGGTCGAGACCGCCGAACAGGCCGGTCAGCACGTCCCTGACCTTGGCTTCGCCCGCCCACTCGTGGTCGGCCATGTCGCCGATGACCTCGTGGCGGACGGTGGCCTCGGGGTCGAGGGAGTCGTGCTGGGTGAGCACGCCGAGGCGGAGCCCGCCGGAGTGCGTGACCCGCCCGGTGTCGGCACTCTCCTGCCTGGCGAGCATGCGGATGAGCGTGGTCTTTCCGTCGCCGTTGCGGCCCACGACACCGACGCGGTCCCCTTCGGAGACGCCGAGGGAAACACCGTCGAGCAGGGCACGGGTGCCGTACACCTTGCTGACGTTCTCGACATTGACCAGGTTGACGGCCATTACTCTCCTGCCAAGGGGGATGGATCGCCCCCCAGGGTAGTCGCGCGCAGGGGTGCTCCGGCCGGGGCGGTCAGCCGCCGTCCGCGGCCTCCCGGCGGCGTTGGTAGCGCCACACGTCCAGCAGCCGCTCGTCGAACGGCTGCTCCGGGTCGAGGGGGCCGATCCGGTGCTCGGCCTCCACACAGCGCGGATCGTCGCGGTAGGCCAGGCCGGACACGGCGCAGACGCGGATCACCTGTCGTTCGTCATGGGTGAGCGTGACCAGCGCGTCCCCCACCTCGGGCTCGCGCCCCCGCTGGTGCGCGAGCCAGTGGCACACCGCCTCGCGTACGCCGGGGTCCTCGTCGTGGGCCAGGGTGAGCACGGCGGTGAGGCTCTCGGGGCGGATCCGGGACCGGCCGTCATCGTGCTGGTGCACGGCGCCCGGTACCAGGGAGCGCACCCTCGGGTCCGGGTGGGTGAGGTACGACAGTCCCACGGCCTCGATCTCCGGTGCGCTGTCGTGGGTCATCGCGTTCAGGAGGGCGGCCAGCACCTCCGGATCCTCCTCCTGTTCCGCCCAGGGCACCAGCTCCCTCCCCCGGTCCCGGAACGGGTCGCCCTGCTTGACGAGGTCTCCGAGGATCAGGAGCAGCAGGATCTCCGCCGCGAGCAGGCGGTGCAGCCGGCCGGGGTGGTCGAGGAGGTCCCTGGCCCACTGCCAGGTCTCCTCGTCCAGCCGGCGTCCGAGTGTGAACACCACGTCCGACCAGACGACGTGGTCGCGGTCGGGATGGGCGAGAGCCCGGGCGACCAGTTCGTCGAAGGGCGTGCGGGTCCCGTAGCGCTCTTCCATGGAGGTGAGCACCGCCCGGTGCTCGTCGCGCACGGTCATCCCGCCGAGCGTGAGCTGCTCGCACCACCAGCCGATCTCGTCGTCCTCGACCCGGATCCGCCTCACCGGCCCGGCGAGGCCGGTGAGGCGGCGCAGCTCGGCCTCCGCGCCCGCCTCGGCCCACCGCCGTGCCCGGGCCAGGACTTCTGCGCGCACCGGTGCCGGGAGCGGCATCCGGCTGGTGGCGAGCGCGTAGGTCAGGAGGTGCGATCCGCCGTCCACCGCCCGCGTCAGCGGGGTGCTCCCGTCGGGCAGCCGGCGCAGGGGGTCGGCGCCGGCCTGGAGCAGCGCCTCGGCGACGGGCCGGTCGTACGCCGCCACGGCCAGGCAGAGGACCGGCAGGCCGTCCTGGAGGGTGTCGGGGTCGGCCCCGGACTCCAGCAGCGCCGTGACCTCGTCCACGTCTGCGCGCTGTACCGCCGCGACCAGTTCCCGCACGCCTGTGCCCCCCCCTCTTGAAACGACTGGGGGAGCCTAGGCGCCCGGCAGCGGCCGGGGCACCTGGTTAACGCCCGGCGACCGTCGCCCCGGGTGCCGGTCCCGACGCCGTACGCACCGTCCGGCACGTCCCGGACGCCAGGAGGGCCTGCGCCACCGCGGCGGCCGACTCCGGGTCGCGGACCAGGAACGCCGTGGTCGGGCCGGAGCCCGAGACGAGCGCGGTGAGGGCACCGGCGGCCCGGCCGGCCGCCAGGGTGCCGGCCAGTTCCGGGAAGAGGGAGAGGGCGGCGGGCTGGAGGTCGTTGGAGACGGCGGCGGCGAGCGCGTCCGGGTCGCCCTTGGCGAGGGCGGCGAGGAGTTCCCCGGAGGCGACGGGCTCGGGGATGTCCGTGCCCTCGCCGAGCCGGTCGAACTCGCGGAAGACCGCCGGGGTGGACAGGCCCCGGCGGGCCATCGCGAACACCCAGTGGAAGGTGCCGCCGACCTCCAGGGGCGTCAGCTGCTCGCCCCGCCCGATGCCCAGGGCCGCCCCGCCGACCAGGCTGAACGGCACGTCACTGCCCAGCTCGGCGCAGATCTCGAGGAGTTCGTCGCGGGGCGCGCCGGTCTGCCACAGCGCGTCGCAGGCCACCAGGGCGCCGGCGCCGTCCGCGCTGCCGCCCGCCATGCCGCCGGCGACGGGGATGTCCTTGGCGATGTGGAGGTGGACGTCGGGGCTGCGGCCGTACCGCTCGGCGAGCGCTTGGGCCGCCCGCGCCGCCAGGTTCGTTCGGTCCAGGGGGACCTGGTCGGCGTCCGGGCCGTCGCAGGTGACGCGGAGCTCGTCGGCCGGGGTGACGGTGATCTCGTCGTAGAGGCCGACCGCGAGGAAGACGTTGGCCAGTGCGTGGAAGCCGTCGGGGCGGGCGGCGCCGACCGCCAGCTGGACGTTGACCTTGGCCGGGACGCGGACCGTGACGCTCACGCGGACTCCTTCTCCTGGTCCTGGGTCGTCTTGTGCTCGGCGATACGCGCGAACTCTTCCACGGTCAGCGACTCGCCCCGGGCCTGCGGCGAGACCCCGGCGGCGACCAGGGCCTCCTCGGCGGCGGCGGCGGAGCCGGCCCAGCCGGCGAGCGCGGCCCGCAGCGTCTTGCGGCGCTGGGCGAACGCGGCGTCGACGACGGCGAACACCTCGCGCTTCGAGGCCGTCGTCCTCGGCGGCTCGCTCCGCCGGACCAGGGACACCAGGCCGCTGTCGACGTTGGGCGCCGGCCAGAACACGTTCCGCCCGATGGCACCGGCGCGCTTGACCTCGGCGTACCAGTTGGCCTTGACCGAGGGGACGCCGTAGACCTTCGAGCCGGGCGGTGCGGCGAGCCGGTCGGCGACCTCCGCCTGGACCATCACGAGGGTGCGTTCGATGGCCGGGAAGGTGTCGAGCATGTGCAGCAGGACCGGGACGGCCACGTTGTAGGGGAGGTTGGCGACCAGTGCGGTCGGGGCGGGGCCCGGCAGCTCGGTGACGTGCATGGCGTCCGAGTGGACCAGGGCGAACCGGTCGGCGCGCTCGGGCATGCGGGCCGTGACGGTCGCGGGCAGCGCGCCGGCGAGCACGTCGTCGATCTCCACCGCCGTGACCCGGTCGGCGACCTCCAGCAGCGCGAGGGTGAGCGACCCGAGCCCCGGGCCGACCTCGACGACCACGTCGTCGGGGCGGACCTGTGCGGTGCGGACGATACGGCGGACGGTGTTCGCGTCGATCACGAAGTTCTGTCCGCGTTGCTTGGTCGGGCGTACGCCGAGGGCTGCCGCGAGCTCGCGGATGTCGGCGGGGCCCAGGAGGGCGTCGGGGGTGGGGCTGCTGGTCACGGGACAAGGGTACGGGGGTTCGGTCGCCGCCTATCCGCGCAGCCGTGCCCCGCAGTGCGGCCATGGGCTTGCCCCGCGCCGCACATACAGCTTCTTCGCCCGGTACGTCTGCTCCGCCGCTGGGGCGTCCTGGGGGCGGCCGCTGCCGCCGAGGGCCTGCCAGGTCTGGCTGTCGAACTGGTAGAGGCCGCCGTAGGTGCCCGAGGAGTCGACCGCGTCGGGCCGGCCGCCGGACTCGCAGGCCGCGAGGCCCTGCCAGTCGAGGTGGTCGGCGCCCTGCACGGACGCCGGGCGCTGCTTGGTGCCGACCTTGACGACCTGCGGGCGCGGCTCGCGCACGACCTCGGAACCGATCCGGCGCGGTTTCTGCCGGACGCCGTTGACCGTGCGCAGGGAGAAGGTGACCCGGCGCAGGCCGGGCTCGCCCGCGTGCTCCACGACCTCGGTGCCCCGGAACAGGGCCGGATCCTCCGTCCGCCGCACGTGGAACGGGATCGGCTCCTCGCGGACCTCCTGGCCGCCGGTGATCCGCAGCACCGTCACGGTCTGCCCGTCGCGCGGGAAGCTGCCCTGCGGGACCGACGTGGTGTCCTGGCCGCGCAGGGTGATCCCGGCCTCCTCGACGGCCTCCCGTACGGTCGCCGCGTTGGTGCGTACCGTGCGGGCGCGGCCGTCCGCCATGATCGTGACGGTGCGCTCGGTCCGCACATCCAGTGCGAGCCCCTCGCGCCCGATGCGCCGGGAGCGCGAGGTGGACACGTACGCGCCCTCCTGGCGCACGCCCAGCTGCCGCAGCGCCCCCTCCACCGTATGGGCGGTCGTCCACACCTCACGCCGGTGTCCGTCGAGGGTGAGCCGCACAGGGCGGGCGAAGTGCACGGCGACCTCGTCGCCGCTGCTGATCTCCGCGCCGGGCCCGGGCGCGACCACGTCGTGGGCGCCCACCTCGACGCCTTCCTCCGCCAGCAGCTCGGTGACGTCGTCGGCGAAGGTGTGCAGCGTGCGCGCCTTGCCGTCGACGTTCAGCTCGATCGCCTTGTCCTTGGCGACGAACGCCGTGGTGCCGCCCGCCAGGAAGGCGACGACCAGGGCCTGCGGGAGCAGCCGCCGCATGGGACTGTCCGGGCGCTCGGCGTAGCGCGTCTTGCGCCGGCGTGCGGCTCTGCGGTGCGAGCCGGTGCGCGCCGCGGCACGCGATCCGGCGCGCGCACCCATGCCCGGGTCGGAGTACCCGGCGGGCGCGGGCTCGTCGTCCGGAGCACTCTGCCGGGGCAGCCCGGGCAGGGTCGGCGCCTCGTAGGCGGGCCGGTAGGTGTCCTCGTGGGCGCCGGGGCCCCCGGGCGTCCCGTAGCCGAGCGTCTCGGCGCTGTGCAGACCGGCCGGCGGCGCGTCGAAGCCGCCGTACACCGGGTCGGTGCAGGCCGGGCCATACGTCTCGTACCGCGAGTTGCTCACGCCGACGCGCTCCAGGGGCCGGAGGGGGTCCAGAGGGGTCCGGATCGGGCCCCCAGAACCTAGCGGAGCGTTCGTCACTCTCCAAAGCGACGCGACTACGCACAGTCGTACGGTGCGGCCGGCGGGCGGGGTCAGTAACCGAACGCGCGTGCCGTGTTCGCTCCGAGCGCCGTGGCCAGCGTGTCCTCGTCGATGCCGCGCACCTCGGCCATGGCCCGCACCGTGATCGGCACGAGGTAGGGGGCGTTGGGCCGCCCGCGGTAGGGCGCCGGGGTGAGGAAGGGCGCGTCCGTCTCCACGAGGAGCAGCTCCAGCGGGGCCACCGCCACCGCGTCCCGCAGGTTCTGGGCGTTCTTGAAGGTGACGTTGCCGGCGAAGGACATGAAGTAGCCCGCGCTCGCGCAGATCCCGGCCATCTCGGCATCGCCGGAGTAGCAGTGGAAGACGGTGCGCTCGGGGGCGCCCTCCTCCTTCAGCACGCGCAGGACGTCGGCGTGGGCCTCACGGTCGTGGATGACCAGGGCCTTGCCGTGCCGCTTGGCGATCTCGATGTGGGCGCGGAAGGACCGCTCCTGCGCGTCCTTGCCCTCCGGCCCGGTGCGGAAGTAGTCGAGGCCCGTCTCACCGACGCCCTTGACCTGCGTCAGTCCGGCCAGCCGGTCGATCTCGGCGAGCGCGTCGTCCAGGGCCGCCTGGCCGCCGGGTTCGCGGGTGCCCTGCCGCGACCGGCCTCCCCCAGCCCCAGGGGGCTGGGAGGTGCCCCCAGGGTCGCCGTGCACGATCCGGGGTGCCTCGTTCGGGTGCAGGGCGACCGTCGCGTGGACGGCGTCGTGGGCCGCCGCCGTCTCGGCCGCCCACCGGGAGCCCTTGAGGTCGCAGCCGACCTGCACGAGCGTCGTCACTCCGACCGACGCCGCCTTGGCCAGCGCCTCCTCGACCGTGCCGGACTGCATGTCCAGATGGGTGTGGGAGTCGGCGACCGGCACCCGGAGGGGTTCCGGGAGGGGCGGGGCCGCGTTCTTGTCCTGGCGGCCGGAGTCGTTCGAAGGCATGCCCCGATCCTACGAAAGGGGTACGCCCTCCCCGATGGGGGAGGACCGGGGAGGGCGTCGACAAGGGAAGCCGGACGGGTCAGCTCGCCTTGCGCTGGAAGGGGTGCAGCAGGTCGGACAGGTGCCAGTGGTGGTGCTCGCGCTGCTCCTGACCGTCCGTTGCCCCGGCGTGGGCGTCCGCGGTGGGCGCCTGAACGGGCCCGGCGGGCGGCGGCACGCGGGAGGGCCGGTGTGCCGCGTCGCGCGCCGATGCGACCCGCCCGGGCCGCATGATCCGCACGACGTGGCTGTCGCAGTTGTGGCATTCGGGCTTGCTCAACGGGGAGGGCACCACCTTGCCGTCGGCCACATAGAGGACGAACTCGTGACCCGCCGCGTCCGTGTGGTGCTCTATCTCGTACGACTGCTCCCAGCCGTGCCCGCACCGCATGCAGGCGAAGGAGTAGGACTCGTTGACGACTGCGGTCGCACCGGCGCGGAGCCCGGTCTGCCCTGCGATCTCACTCATGCCAGCTCCTGTTCCGCTGTGGCGTGAGGACGATTCCGTCCCCGCAACCCAGTGGACTCCTCGGCCGGACCGATGGCAGCAGACCTGTCGACTGTTGGCCCCGATTTGGGCGTCCCTTGCCCCAGACCCCCGTTGCCTTTGCCCGCCCATGGGGCGCACGCTCATCCGACATGCGCCCTGCTCAGAGGGTTTTTACGCCCCTCTCAGGGGCGCGGGGAACTGCGCGACGAACCACAGGCAACCGGCGCCCCGCAGAGCACTCCGGCCCCCATCCCGAGCCCGGCTCACCCCGCCGCGTTCTTCGCGGCGACCACGGCATCGAAAACCTGCCGCTTCGGCACTCCGACCTCCTGAGCCACCGCGGCGATCGCCTCCTTGCGCCGCTCCCCCGCCTCCTCCCGCACCCGAACCCGCCGCACCAACTCCTCCGCCCCGACTTCCTCGGGCCCCCGCTCCGGCGCCCCCTCGACCACAACGGTGATCTCCCCGCGCACGCCCTCCGCGGCCCAAGCGGCCAACTCCCCCAGCCCCCCGCGCCGAACCTCCTCATACGTCTTGGTCAGCTCACGGCACACCGCGGCCCGCCGCTCCACGCCGAACGCCTCGGCCATCGCCGCCAGCGTGTCGTCGAGCCGGTGGGGAGCCTCGAAGTAGACGAGGGTGCGCCGCTCCCCGGCCACCTCCCGCAACCGCCCCAGGCGTTCCCCCGCCTTGCGCGGCAGGAACCCCTCGAAGCAGAACCGGTCGACGGGCAATCCGGACAGCGCGAGCGCGGTGAGCACCGCGGACGGCCCGGGCACGGCGGTGACCCGTATGTCCCGCTCGACCGCGGCCGCGACCAGCCGGTACCCCGGGTCGGACACGGACGGCATCCCCGCATCCGTGACGAGCAGCACCCGCGCCCCGCCCACCAGCTCCTCGACCAGCTCCGGCGTACGCGCGGCTTCGTTGCCCTCGAAGTACGACACCACCCGCCCCTTGGGCGTGACGCCCAGCGCCTGGGTCAGCCGCCGCAGCCGCCGCGTGTCCTCGGCGGCGACGACATCGGCTCCGGCCAGTTCGTCGGCGAGCCGGGGCGGTGCGTCCGCGACGTCGCCGATCGGGGTACCTGCGAGTACGAGGATTCCAGTCACGTCCCCATCCTCCCAGGGGCGGAGGTTGCGGACGCATACCGGCCATGCACGGGACTCACACAGAACGGTTCCCTACGATGGCGCGGTGACCAGTACCGCGTCCTCCACGGACACCCGGCAGGGCCAGGCGCCGCTCGACCAGCGGCCGTCCTGGCAGCAGCGGCTGCGCCGCTTCGGCTACCAGGGGCAGCCCAGAAGCGACGCCCGCGACGTCCGTGACCGCCTGGTGCCGCCGTACACCGAGCCCTCCCCGCGCCTGTGGGCGGCGCTCGGCATCCCGCACCCGCTCGCGGGGCGGCTGGTGCGCTGGTCGGGCTGGATCGGCCCGCTGCTCGTCACACTGCTGGCGGGCGTGCTGCGGTTCTGGAACCTGGGCAGCCCCAAGGCGGTGATATTCGACGAGACGTACTACGCCAAGGACGCGTGGGGTCTCGTCCACCGCGGGTTCGAGGTCGGCTGGGACAAGAACGCCAACGACCTGGTGCTGTCGTCGGGCGGGCACGTCGCCATCCCGACGGAGGCGGCGTACGTGGTGCACCCGCCGGTCGGCAAGTACGTCATCGGGCTCGGCGAGCTGATGTTCGGGTTCGACCCGTTCGGCTGGCGGTTCATGACGGCGCTGCTCGGCACGCTGTCCGTGCTGCTGCTGTGCCGGATCGGCCGCCGCCTGTTCCGCTCCACCTTCCTGGGGTGTCTCGCGGGCACGCTGATGGCGGTGGACGGCCTGCACTTCGTGATGAGCCGCACGGCGCTGCTCGACGGCGTGCTGATGTTCTTCGTGCTGGCCGCGTTCGGCTGTCTGCTCGTCGACCGGGACAGGGCCCGCGAGAAACTCGCCGCCGCGCTGCCGCTGGACGGCGACGGCCGGGCCCGGCCCGACCGGCACACCGCCGAGACCACGCGCCTGGGTCTGCGTCCCTGGCGCTGGGCGGCAGGCCTGATGCTGGGCCTGGCCATCGGCACGAAGTGGAACGGCCTCTACGTCCTGGCCGCGTTCTGCCTGATGGCGGTGTTGTGGGACGTCGGCTCGCGCAGGGTCGCCGGTGCCCGGCACCCGTACACGGCGGTCCTCAAGCGCGACACGGGCCTGGCGTTCCTCGCCACGGTCCCGGTCGCCCTGGTCACGTACGTGCTGTCCTGGACCGGCTGGATCCTCTCCGCCACGGACGGCTCCGGCGGCTACTTCCGCAACTGGGCCGCGACCGGCGGCAAGGGCGGCAGCTGGACGTTCCTGCCCGACTGGCTGCGCAGCCTGTGGCACTACGAGCACCAGGTGTACGAGTTCCACGTCGGCCTGTCCTCGCCGCACACGTACCAGTCCAACCCGTGGAGCTGGCTCGTCCTCGGCCGCCCGGTGTCGTACTTCTACGAGTCCCCCGCGCCCGGCAAGGACGGCTGCCCCGCCGACGCCGGCGAGAAGTGCGCCCGCGAGGTCCTCGCCCTCGGCACGCCGCTGCTGTGGTGGGTCGCCTGTTTCGCGGTCCTCTACGTCCTGTGGCGCTGGTTCTTCCGCCGCGACTGGCGCGCGGGCGCCATCGCCTGTGGCATCGCGGCCGGCTACCTCCCCTGGTTCATGTACCAGGAGCGCACGATCTTCTTCTTCTACGCCGTCGTCTTCCTGCCGTTTTTGTGCCTGGCGGTGGCGATGCTCCTCGGCGCGATCATCGGCCCGCCGCGCTCCTCCGACACCCGCCGCGTCGCGGGCGCCACAGCCGCGGGCGTCCTGGTCCTCCTGATCACCTGGAACTTCATCTACTTCTGGCCCCTGTACACGGGCACCGCCATCCCGATCGACGACTGGCGGGCGCGGATGTGGCTGGACACCTGGGTGTGATCTATGTTCGGTCAAGAATCGAAACACCCGTCCCGGTAGTAACCGCTTACGCATAGAGTGCTCCCGGGATCGAGCTTTCTGAACGCGTTCAAAGGAGCGCGTGGGGCTCAACGGGGAGGGCTGCCCTATGGGCAAGGGGGTCAAAGCCGCCGTCATAGGCGGAGTGTTCGCGGTGATGGTGGGTGGGGCCGGCTACGGCACCTACAACATCATGAGCGCGCTGAACGGTGACGGGGGCGGCACGGGCGGGGTGGCCGCGGAGACGAAGTCGGGTCCGCCCGGCACGGACGAGGTCAAGGAGACCGCGGCCAAGTTCTTCACGGCCTGGGAGAAGGGCGCCGCCGCCACGGCGGCCTCGTACACGAACAACGACGCGGCCGCCGAGGAACTGCTCACCGCCTTCGGCGACGACGCGCACCTCACCGACGTGAAGATCACGCCGGGCGCAGCCCGGGGCATCACCGTGCCGTACACGGTGAAGGCCAAGGTGGTCTACGACGGAAAGTCCAAGGCGCTGACCTACCGGAGCGAGCTGAAGGTCGTGCGCGGACTGACCACCGGGCGGGCGCTGGTCGACTGGCAGCCGTCCGTCGTGCACCCCGAGCTGAAGAAGGGCGACACCCTCGTCACCGAGCAGTCGGCCACCCCGCCGATCGAGGCCGTGGGCCGCGACGGCTCCGAGCTGACGAAGGAGGAGTACCCCTCCCTCGGCCCGGTCCTGGACGCCCTGCGCGACAAGTACGGCGAGAAGGCCGGTGGCGCCCCCGGCGTCGAGCTGGTCATCCGGCACGCCGGCGACGGCGCTGCCGACACTCCGCTGCTCACCCTCGCCAAGGGCAAGCCGGGCAAGCTCACCACCACGATCAGCCCGAGCGCGCAGGCGGCGGCCGAGAAGGCCGTCAAGAGGTTCGCCCAGTCGTCGGTGGTGGCCGTCAAGGCCAGCACCGGCGAGGTGCTGGCCGTGGCCAACAACCGCACGGACGGCTTCAACGCCGCTTTCCAGGGCGAGGCGGCACCCGGCTCCACGATGAAGATCATCACCGCCGCGATGCTCATCGACAACGGCGTGACCTCGATGAACGGCCCGGCACCCTGCCCCGATACCGCCGTGTGGCAGAGCCAGACGTTCAAGAACCTCACGAACATGAAGGCCAACGAGAGCGCCACGCTCGCGAACAGCTTCATGCGGTCCTGCAACACCGCCTTCATCAAGCTCATCGACGAGAAGCCGCTCACGGACGCCTCGCTGACCCAGGAGGCCGAGCAGCGCTTCGGCCTGGGGCAGGACAACTGGACGACCGGCATCGCCTCCTTCGACGGCAGCGTCCCCGCCGTCGACGGGCCGGACCGGGCGGCGGGCGCCATCGGGCAGGGCCAGGTCCAGATGAGCCCGCTGAACATGGCCTCGGTCACCGCGACCGCCATCACCGGCGCCTTCCGCCAGCCCTACCTGGTCTCGCCGGGGCTGGACGGCCGTGAGCTGGCACAGGCCCAGGGCCTGCGGGCGAGCACCGCCGCCCAGCTCAAGCAGATGATGCGGCTCACCGCCACGCAGGGCACCGCCGCGCAGGCCATGGCCGGACTCGGCGGCGACATCGGCGCCAAGACCGGTTCCGCCGAGGTGGACGGCAACGCCAAGTCCAACAGCTGGTTCACCGGGTTCCGCAACGACATCGCCGCGGCGGCCATGACCGAGGAGGGCGGGCACGGCGGCGACGCTGCCGGGCCGATTGTCGCAGCCGTGCTACGAACGGGCGCTGATCTCACCTCCGCGGGGCGGGACTCTAGGGTGGTGGCCGTCGTTGGAACGTCTGAGGGCAACGGGGACCCTGGGGATTCGCGGAGGAAAGAACAGCAGTGGGCAACA
Organism: Streptomyces hawaiiensis; assembly: GCF_004803895.1. Lineage (NCBI taxonomy): Bacteria > Bacillati > Actinomycetota > Actinomycetes > Kitasatosporales > Streptomycetaceae > Streptomyces > Streptomyces hawaiiensis. The sequence goes on from NZ_CP021978.1 coordinate 3,725,966, forward strand.
GAAGGCGCGTCGCCGAGCGACGGAAGACGAGACCCGCTGTGATGGGCGGGATGATCGCCGTGGTCGTCGTGGGCGCCGGGGCCGGTGCCTACGCGCTGTACGGCGGTGGCGCCGCCGCCGACGACGGGACGCGGGCATCGGACCAGAAGGCCGAGGTGAAGACCGGTCCGCTGTCCCCGGCCGAGGTCACCACCACCGCCCGCGCCTTCCTCACCGCATGGCAGTCCCAGAAGGTCACGCGGGCCGCCGCGGCCACCGACGACCCGTCCGCGGCCCAGCCGCTGCTCACCGGCTACACCAAGGACGCCCACATCAAGGACGTCACCCTCACCCCGGGCAGGCCCGCCGGTGACAAGGTGCCGTTCTCCGTCAAGGGCACGGTCTCCTACAAGGGCACCGACAAGCCGCTGGCGTACGACAGCTCCCTGACCGTCGTGCGCCGCGCCGCCGACGGAAAGCCGCTGGTGGACTGGCACGCGGCGGTCGTCCACCCCGATCTGAGGGACGGCGACACGCTGGTCACCGGCGCGGCGGGCACGCCCCCGGTCAAGGCCCTCGACCGGGACGGCGGCGAACTGACCACGAAGAAGTACGCCTCGATCGGCCCGATCCTGGACGGCCTGCGCGAGAAGTACGGCAAGAAGGCCGGCGGCAAGGCCGGCATCGAGCTCCGGGTCGTGCGCGGGAAGGCCTCCGAGGCGAAGGACCTGTCCGACAAGACACTGCTGGAGCTGAGCGAGGGCACGCCCGGCACGGTGAAGACCACGCTGGACCCGGCGCTGCAGGCGGCGGCCGAGCAGCGGGTCGCGAAGAAGGCCAGGTCGTCGGTGGCCGTGGTGCGGGTGTCGACCGGCGAGATCCTGGCCGCCGCCAACGCCTCCCCCGGCTTCAACACCGCCTTCCAGGGCTCCCTGGCCCCCGGTTCCACGATGAAGGTCATCACCTCGTCGCTGCTGATCGAGAAGGGCCTGGCCTCGGCGGACAAGAAGCACCCGTGCCCGAAGTACTTCACGTACGGCCACTGGAAGTTCCAGAACGACGACAAGTTCGAGATCAAGAACGGCACCTTCAAGGCGAGCTTCGCCCGTTCCTGCAACACGGCCTTCATCAGCCAGGCCCCGAAGCTGAAGAACGACGACCTGACCAAAGAGGCCCAGCAGGTCTACGGCCTCGGGCTGAACAACTGGGCGATCGGTGTGCCGTCCTTCGACGGCGCGGTGCCGGTGCAGTCGGCGGCCCAGATGGGCGCCTCGCTGATCGGGCAGGGCGGGGTCCGCATGAACCCGCTGAACATGGCGTCGGTGTCGGCGACGGTCAAGGCCGGCACCTTCCACCAGCCGTACCTGGTCTCCCCGGACGTGGACGGGCGCGAGCTGGCGAAGGCCTCGCGCACGATGCCGGCGAGCACCCTGTCCCAGCTGCGCGAGCTGATGGCGTACACGGCCGCGTACGGCACGGCCGCGGAGGCGATGGCCGGGGTCGGCGGCGACGTCGGTGCGAAGACCGGCTCCGCCGAGGTCGACGGGCAGAAGAAGCCGAACGGCTGGTTCACGGCCTACCGGGGCGACCTGGCCGCCGCGGGCGTGGTCCAGCAGGGCGGGCACGGCGGTTCGACGGCCGGCCCGATGGTGGCGGCACTGCTCAAGATGGGCGGCTGAGCCCCGGGTTCAGTGCGTGACGGGTTCCGCGGCGGCCATGTACGTGCGCCGCAGGAACCGCAGCAGCGCCTGCCGCTCGAACTGCACGACCGACACCCCCTGCGGGGAGTGGAACTCCACCACGACCTGCACCCGGCCGCACGGCCACACCCGCACCTCGCCGCTCCCGGCGGGGGCCCGCAGCCCCTCCTCCAGCAGCTCGCGGCTGAAAACCCACTCGTGTCCCCCGGCTCCCGGCAGCGCCATGCGCACCACCCGAGGATCGCGGTCGGGGTCGTACCGCAGGGTGACCGGAACCGCCTCCAGCTCGTCGACGAGCGGCACGGCCGCGTCCGAGACGATGTGGGCTCGCGCGTACTGCTCGACTACGGACATCGGACGGCCCCTTCACCGTGCGTGATCCGAGTGGAAACCGTGCGTCCACTCCCTCTCCAATGTCGCATATTTTCCGAATTGCGCCCGTGGAGCCGGATATATCACGGGTGAGATAAAACGAGCGTCACGCTCTTGCAAACCGTTCGCATCAAGCCACATCATCGAACGGTGCATGTACCTGACGGATTCATCAACGCGCCCACCTCCGCAGCCACCGGTGTGATCGCCGCGGGCGCCGTCGCCGTGAGCCTGCGCGGCGCCCGCCGTGAGCTCGACGAGCGCACGGCTCCGCTGGCCGGGCTCGTCGCGGCGTTCATCTTCGCGGTGCAGATGCTGAACTTCCCCGTCGCGGCGGGGACCAGCGGCCATCTGCTCGGCGGTGCCCTGGCGGCGATACTCGTCGGCCCCTACACGGGGGTCCTGTGCGTCTCCGTCGTCCTGCTGATGCAGGGCATCCTCTTCGCGGACGGCGGTCTGACCGCGCTCGGCGTCAACATCACCAACATGGCGATCGTCACGACGGTCGTCGCCTACGCCCTCTTCCGCGGCCTGGTGAAGGTGCTGCCCCGCACCCGCCGTTCGGCCACCGTGGCCTCCTTCGTGGCCGCCCTGGTCTCCGTCCCGGCCGCCGCGCTGGCCTTCACGCTGATGTACGCCGTCGGCGGCACCACCGACGTGTCGATCGGCAAGGTCGCCACCGCCATGATCGGCGTGCACGTCCTGATCGGCATCGGCGAGGCCGTGATCACCGCACTGACCGTCGGCGCGGTCATCGCCGTACGCCCGGACCTGGTGTACGGGGCGCGCGGTCTGACCCAGAAGCTCAAGCTGCGGGTGAACGGCGAACTGGTCGACGCGCCCGACGCCGAGCCCGCGCCCGTACCCGCCGCCGCCCGGACCTCGCACCGCAAGGTGTGGGCGGCCGGCCTCGTCGCCTCCCTCGTGCTGGCCGGGTTCGTCAGCTTCTACGCCTCGGCGAACCCAGACGGTCTGGAGAAGGTCGCCGCCGACCACGGCATCGACAAGAAGGCCGAGGAACACGCGGTGTCCGACTCCCCGCTCGCCGACTACGGCGTCAAGGACGTCGACGACGCCCGCCTGTCCGGGGGTCTGGCGGGTGTCATCGGCGTGGGGGTCACGGTCGTCGCGGGCACCGGCGTGTTCTGGGCCGTGCGGCGCCGCCGTACGGACGACACCTCGCCGTCGGACACGACGAGCATGACGAGCGTCTGACATGGGAGCCGGGCACGCGCACAAGCTGTACCGGCACGGGCACTCGCCCGTGCACGGCCTGCCGCCGCACACCAAGCTCGCCGCGGTGTTCGCCTTCGTGGTGGTCGTGGTGTCGACACCACGCGAGGCGATGTGGGCGTTCGGGCTGTACGCGGTGCTGCTCGGGGCCGTCGCGTGCGTCGCGCGCGTGCCCGCCGCCTTCCTGTTCCGGCGGCTGCTGATCGAGGTGCCGTTCGTCGCGTTCGCGGTGCTCATGCCGTTCGTGGCGGAGGGCGAGCGGGTCGAGGTCCTCGGCCTGTCCCTGAGCGTGAACGGCCTGTGGGGCGCCTGGAACGTGCTCGCCAAGGGCACCCTCGGCGTCGCGGCCTCGGTACTGCTGGCCGCCACGACCGAGCTGCGCGAACTGCTCCTCGGCCTGCAGCGCCTCAAGCTCCCGCCGCTGCTCGTGCAGATCGCGTCCTTCATGATCCGCTACGGCGATGTCATCAGCGACGAGATGCGGCGCATGCGGATCGCCCGGGAGTCACGCGGCTTCGAGGCGAAGGGCGTGAAGCACTGGGGCGTCCTCGCCAAGTCCGCGGGCGCGCTGTTCATCCGCTCCTACGAGCGCGGCGAGCGGGTGCACCTGGCCATGGTCAGCCGCGGCTACGCCGGCTCCATGCCCGTCATCGACGAGGTGACCGCGTCCCGGGCGCAGTGGTCGTACGCCTTCGCCCTCCCGGGCGCGGCTCTCGTCGTCTGTCTGCTGGGATGGACCCTGTGACTGCTTCCCTCGAGGTCTCGGGCCTCGCTTTCGCCTACCCCGACGGTCATCAGGCCCTCTTCGGCGTCGACTTCTCGATCGCGCGCGGCGAGCGGGTCGCGCTGCTCGGGCCGAACGGCGCCGGCAAGACGACCCTCGTGCTGCACCTCAACGGCATCCTGACCGGCGGCGCCGGCACGGTGCGGGTCGCCGGGCTGCCCGTGGACAAGCGGAACATGGCCGAGGTCCGGCGCCGGGTCGGCATCGTCTTCCAGGACCCGGACGACCAGCTGTTCATGCCGACGGTCCGGGAGGACGTGGCGTTCGGGCCGGCGGCGGCCGGGCTGAAGGGGCCCGAGCTGGAGGAGCGCGTGGAGCGGGCGCTGGAGCGGGTCGGCATGGCGGGGTTCAAGGACCGCCCGCCGCACCACCTCTCCTTCGGGCAGCGCCGCCGGGTGGCCGTCGCGACCGTCCTGGCGATGGAGCCGGAGATCCTCGTCCTCGACGAGCCCTCCTCCAACCTGGACCCCGCCTCCCGCCGTGAGCTGGCGGACATCCTGCGCTCCCTGGACGTGACCGTGCTGATGGTCACGCACGACCTCCCCTACGCCCTGGAGCTGTGCACGCGCTCCCTGATCCTCAGCGACGGGGTGATCGCGGCCGACGGGCCGACGGGCGAGCTGCTCTCCGACGAGGAACTGATGCGGGCCCACCGTCTGGAGCTGCCGTTCGGTTTCGATCCGCGTTCCGTCCCTGCGGCTCCGGCCCGTCCGTGACAATGGCCGCGTGACGAACGAGGAGAGCGACGGATCACTGCTGCTGGACGAGCAGCTGTGCTTCGCGCTGTACGCCGCCCAGCGCGCGGTGACGGCGGCGTACCGACCGCTCCTCGACGAACTGGGCCTCACCTACCCCCAGTACCTGGTGCTGCTGGTCCTCTGGGAGCGCGGCGAGACGACGGTGAAGGAGCTGGCCGCGGCCCTGCGCCTCGACTACGGCACGGTCTCGCCGCTGCTGAAGCGCCTGGAGGCGGCCGGTCTGGTCATGCGTGAGCGGTCGGCGCGGGACGAGCGGTCGGTGCTCGTGACCGTGACGGAGTGCGGGGAGGAACTCCGGGAGCGGGCAGGGCGGGTGCCCGGCGCGCTGCTCACGGCGACGGGGCTCGACGGAACGCAGGCCGGGCGACTGCGCGCGGAACTGTGGCGGCTGGCCGAGCGGGCGGAGTCGGCGGCGGACCGGGCCCGCTGAGGGTTACCCCCGGTTCCCACCCCCTGGGCACGACAGGCGAGTTACCGGCCAGTACCTTGTGCACGATGTATTGGTGCACACCTGGTTTTGGGGGAGGACAGCATGACTGACGGCCCCGCCGTCGACACCCGCCCGACGAAGATCATGTTCGTGGCGGAGGCCACCGCCCACGGCGGCCGCGAGGGCTACGTCACCAGCCAGGACGGTCAGCTCGACCTCAAGGTCGCGATGCCCCCGCAGCTCGGCGGCGACGGTAACGGCACCAACCCCGAACAGCTCTTCGCGGCCGGCTACAGCTCCTGCTTCCACAACGCCCTGATCCTCGTCGGCAACCGCGAGGGCTACGACCTGACCGGCTCCACGGTCTCCGCGAAGGTCGGCATCGGCCCCAACAAGCAGCGCGGCTACGGCCTCGCGGTCGCCCTCAGCGTCTCCCTGCCGGTCGTCGACCCGGACCTCGCGACCAGGCTGGTCGACGCGGCCCACGAGATCTGCCCGTACTCGAACGCGACCCGCGGGAACATCGACGTGACCATCCTGCTTGGCTAGAGGGGAGCACCACGGCACAGCGGCGAGACGAGGAGTACGGGCGTGGACGTGCACGGCACAGTGGCCGAGGGCTTCGAGCCGGTGAGGGACGCGTTCGTACGGAACTTCGCCACACTCGGGGACCGGGGCGCCGCGGTCGCCGTCTACCGGGACGGGCAGAAGGTCGTCGACCTGTGGGGCGGCACCAAGGACGTCGACGGCACGGCTCCCTGGGAGCGCGGCACCGCCCAGGTCGTGCGCTCGGCGACCAAGGGGGTCGCCGCCGCCGTACCTCTGCTGCTGCACCAGCGCGGGCAGTTCGACCTGGACGCGCCGGTGGGGCACTACTGGCCCGAGTTCAAGGCGCGGGGCAAGGAGCGGGTGCTGGTCCGGCACGTGCTGAACCACCGCGCCGGGCTGCCGGTCCTCGACCGGCCGCTCACCCCGCAGGACGCCCTCGACCCGCTGAAGGGCCCGGAGGCGCTCGCCGCTCAGGCGCCCGTCTGGGAGCCCGGCACCGGCCACGGCTACCACGCGCTCACCTACGGTTGGCTGCTCGACGAACTGGTGCGGCGCGTGACCGGGCAGGGCGCCGGGGAGTGGCTCGCGTCGCAGGTCACAGGACCGCTGGGGCTGGACCTCTGGCTCGGCCTGCCGGAGTCGGAGGCCGACCGGGTGGGACGCGTGGGCCGCGTCGAGGGGGCCGAGCCGACCGGGGGCCTGCGCGCCCGCCCCAAGCGCTCGGTCACCGAGGCCTACGAGGATCCGGCCTCCCTCACGCGCCGGGCGTTCGCCGCGATCTCCCCGTTCCCGGACCAGAACGACCCCGCCTACCACGCGACCGCCCTCCCCGCGACGAACGCGATAGCGACGGCGGACGGACTGGCCCGTTTCTACGCGACCCTGATCGGCGACACGGCCGGCGCCGCACGGCTCTTCACGCCGGAGACGGTGGACATGGCCCGGGCCGAGGAGTCGGCGGGCCCCGACCGGGTCCTGGTGGTCGGCACCCGCTTCGGCCTCGGCTACATGCTGCACGGCAGCGCCTCGCCGCTCCTCACCCCGGGTTCCTTCGGCCACCCGGGCCGCGGCGGTGCCCTCGGCTTCGCCGACCCGGAGACGGGCGTCGCCTTCGGCTACGTCACCAACGGCTTCCGCAAGACGGTGACGGCGGACCCGCGGGCGCAGGGGCTGGTGCGGGCGGTGCGGGGAGTGCTGGACCTCTAGGGCTGGGTGCGTCTAGACGTGGATGGGGTGGGAGGTCCGGCCGGACGCCTGGTCGATCTCCTCGTGGGCCTTGGTCAGCAACCGCATGGCGAGTTCGTTGAGCGCCCGGGCTCCGGCGATCTCCTCCCCGACTCTCGGCTGATTGGCGTCGGTCCGGTGCCGGCTCGCGTGCCCGTGCGCCCTTACCTCGGTGCCGTCGGGCAGGCGGACCATCGCGGCCGCTCGCGTGTGCTGGTCGTCCTCCGTGAACTCCATCTCGACGTGCCATCCCACTGTGGTGCGCATCATGACCATCACCTCCGGAACGCTTAGTTCCAGGGTGCTCCTCGCACCGGCCGGGCGCACCCGCCTGGCGAACCCCTATCCGGCGTGCAGCATCAGCCCGATCCCGACGACCAGCAGCCCGGCCGCCGCGATCCTCGGCGCGCCGAACCGCTCCTTGAAGAACACGGCCCCGATCGCCGCGCCCACGATGATCGACGACTCGCGCAGGGCCGCGATGGGGGCGAGCTCGGCCCTGGTCTGGGCCCACAGGACGAGGGCGTAGGCGGCGACGGACAGCGCGGCGCCGAGCACCCCGACCCCGGCGAACGGCCGCAGCAGGGTGACGGTCTGCCCGCGCCAACGCCACAACGCATACGCGGGGATGACGACGCCCTGGATCGCCATCAGCCAGGCGATGTACCCGAGGGAGGACCCGGAGGCCCGCACGCCCAGCCCGTCGACGACGGTGTACACCGCTATGGTCAGCCCGGTCGCCAGGGCCGCCCCGATCGCCGCCCAGTCGGGCCGCCGCCCGCGCAGTCCCCACAGGGCAACGCCGGTCAGCCCCGCGCACGACACGGCGATCCCGGCGGCGGCCCACCCGTCGGGCACCTCGTGTGCGAAGAGAGCGGCGAGCAGGGTCACGACAAGGGGCGCGGTGCCCCGGGCGATGGGATAGGCCTGCCCGAAGTCACCCAGCCGGAAGGACGTCATCAGCAGGGCGTAGTAGGCGATGTGGACGGCGGCGGAGGCGAGCAGATACGGCCAGGCCCCGGCCGCCGGGAAGTCCACGAAGGGGGTGAGTGCCAGCCCGATGACGACGCCCCCGCCCGAGATCAGCGCGAAGCCGGCCAGCTTGTCGGTGATCTTGTGGGCGATGGCGTTCCAGCTGGCGTGGGTGACCGCGGCGAGCAGGACAGCGGCGGTGACCAGGGGGGTCACAAGGTGCGCTCGCGCACGTCCACCAGGGTGCCCTCGGCGTGGGCGACGAGGTCTTCGGGGGCCATCGGGAACACGGTGTACGGCGTGCCGGCCGCGGCCCAGACGACGTCGTGCTCCAGCAGGGACCGGTCGGCGAGCACGCGGGTCCTGCTCCGGTGCCCGAAGGGCGGCACCCCGCCGATGGCGTACCCGGTGGTCTCCCGTACGACGTCCACCTTGGCCCGGGTGACCTTGTCGGCGCCGAGTTCCTTGCGGACGAGTTCGAGGTCGACCCGGGAGGCCCCGTCCATGAGCACGAGCACCGGCACCCCATCGGCGGCGAAGATCAGCGACTTGCAGATCTGGCTCAGCTCACACCCGACCGCGGCGGCGGCCTCGGCGGCGGTACGGGTGGCATCGGGGAAGCGGCGGATCTGACTCACGAGATCTCCGAGCCCGAGCTCCCGCAGGGCCTCGGCGAAACGGGGGTGGGCTCCGGAGCCCTCGGCGTCGGTGGCGGCTGTCGTCGTCATGCCCTGCACGCTAGCGGTACGTGTAGAGGACAAGCGAGGCCGTTTCAGCCGGTGGCGTCCTCCGGCCGGACGTCCGCGAACTCCCACCAGGCGAGCGGCAGCCAGTCGCCGTCGACGAAGCCGTCGACGGATCCGCCGGTGCCCTGGATGGCCACACGGGTCCCGACAGGGTAGGTGGTGCCGGACAGTCCGGAGACCGCCACGAGAAGGGTTCCGATACGACGAGACAAAGCCCTACTTCCTTTCTCCTCTGGGTGCAAATCCTCTCATCATGCACCAGCCTGGTATATGAGCTACGGCACAGACGGAGGTGCTTCACCATGAGGGCTGTCGTATACAAAGGGCCCTTCGAGGTAGCGATCGAGCAAGTGGAGGATCCACGGATTCAGCACCCGAACGATGTGCTCGTCCGGGTCACGTCAACGGCCATCTGCGGCTCCGACCTGCACATGTACGAGGGCCGCACGGCCGCGGAGCCGGGCATCGTGTTCGGCCACGAGAACCTCGGCGTCATCGAGGAGACAGGAGAGGGGGTCACCACCCTCAGCAAGGGCGACCGGGTGGTCATGCCGTTCAATGTGGCCTGCGGCTTCTGCAAGAACTGCTCGGCGGGCTACACGGGCTTCTGCCTGACGGTGAACCCGGGCTTCGCCGGGGGCGCCTACGGCTACGTCGCGATGGGGCCCTACACCGGAGGCCAGGCGGAGTACGTACGGGTCCCGTACGCCGACTTCAACTGCCTCAAGCTCCCGGAGGGCACCGAGAAGGAGACCGATTTCGTCCTGCTCGCGGACATCTTCCCGACGGGCTACCACGGCAACGAACTGGCCGACGTGCGCCCCGGTGACACGGTCGCCGTGTACGGCGCCGGTCCGGTCGGGCTGATGGCCGCCTACTCCGCGATGCTGCGCGGTGCGAGCAAGGTGTTCGTGGTCGACCGGGTGGCGGAACGTCTCCAGAAGGCCGAGGAGATCGGCACGATCCCGATCGACTTCACCCAGGGCAACCCGGCGGAGCAGATCAGGGAGCAGACCGACGGCCAGGGGACCGACAAGGGCATCGACGCCGTGGGCTACCAGGCCCAGGCGCAGGGCGAGGACCGTGAGGAACCGGCGATCGTGCTGAATTCCCTGGTCGACACGGTCCGGCCGACGGGCGCGCTCGGCATCCCCGGCCTGTACGTCCCGAGCGACCCGGGCGGTCCCGACGAGCAGGCCAAGAAGGGCATGCTGATGGTCGCCGTCGGACGCCTCTTCGAGAAGGGGCTCCGCATGGGCACCGGGCAGTGCAACGTCAAGCGGTACAACCGACACCTTCGGGACATGATCATCGAGGATCGCGCGAAGCCGAGCTTCGTCGTCTCGCACGAACTGCCGCTCGACCAGGCTTCGTCGGCATACGAGAAGTTCGACAAGCGCATCGAGGGCTACACGAAGGTGGTCCTCCACCCCCAGGCAGCGTAGGAAGCCCTGGCGGGCCGACGGTCACTCGGTGACGTACGCGAGGAACGACTCCCCACATGGCGGAGGCGACCGTCACGTGGGGAGTCCCGGGGCTCTCGAAAGAAGCCGGTGAGGGCCCCGTCCCCACGATGCCCTCACCGGCCGGTCTCTCACGAAGGGTCAGGCGCCGACCAGTTGCCTGTCGCCGTCGTCGTCGCCGGAGGCGGCGCGCAGGCCCTCGCCCTCGACGTCCACATCGGGCAGCGCGCGGTCGAGCCACTTCGGCAGCCACCAGGCCTTGCGGCCGAGGAGGGCCAGGACGGCCGGGACGATGGCCATGCGGACGATGAACGCGTCGAAGAAGACCGCGATCGCGAGGCCGAAGCCGATCATCTTGACCATCGACTCGGACGATCCGATGAAGCCGGCGAAGACGGCCATCATGATGACCGCGGCGGCGGTGACGACCCGCGCGCCGTGCCGGAACCCGGTGACCACGGCCTGCGCGGGGTTCTCGCCGTGGACGTAGGCCTCCCGCATCCGGGTCACCAGGAACACCTCGTAGTCCATCGCCAGGCCGAAGACCACGCCGACCATGAAGATCGGCATCATCGACATGACCGGTCCGGTCTGCTCCACACCCATCAGGCCCGCCAGCCAGCCCCACTGGAAGACCGCGACGACCGCGCCGAGGGCCGCCATCACCGACAGGAGGAAGCCGAGGGCCGCCTTCAGCGGGACCAGGATCGAGCGGAAGACCACGATCAGCAGGAGGAAGGCCAGGCCGACCACCAGCACCAGATACGGCACCAGCGCGTCGTTGAGCTTCTGGCTGACGTCGATGTTCATCGCCGTGCTGCCGGTGACCAGGACGTTCGCGCCCGTGTCGGCCTTGATGCCCGCGCCAGCGTCCCGGATGCCGTGCACCAGGTTCTCCGTCGTGACGGAGGAGGGCTTGGAGCCGGGGATCACGGTGATGGTGGCGGTGTCACCGGCCTTGTTGGGCTGCGCAGGCGTCACCGTCACGACGTCCTTCAGGCCCTTGATCGCGTCACCGGTCTCGGTGAAGACGGCCTTCGGGTCGTCGCTGCCCTTCGCGTCGACGACGACCAGCAGCGGGCCGTTGAAGCCCGGCCCGAAGCCCTCGGACAGCAGGTCGTAGGCGCGGCGCTGGGTGGTGGAGGTGGGCTGGGAACCGTCGTCGGGCAGACCCAGTTCGAGGGAGGCCGCCGGAACGGCCGCCGCGCCGAGGCCGATGACGCCGAGCAGCAGCACCGCGACCGGGCGGCGTATGACGAAGCTCGCCCAGCGCGTGCCCAGGTTCGGCTTGGCCGGCTCGGCCGGCTGGTCCTGCTTCTTCGCCCGGCCGAGGAGCTTGCCCTTCTCCCCCATCGGCTTCACCTTCCGGCCCGCGTAGCCGAGCAGTGCCGGGACCATCGTCAGGGCGATCAGCACCGCGATGGCCACCGTGCCCGCCGCCGCGATACCCATCTTCGTCAGCATCGGGATGTTGACGACGGACAGGCCCACCAGGGCGATGACCACGGTCAGACCCGCGAAGACCACCGCGGAGCCCGCCGTGCCGACGGCCCGGCCCGCCGCCTCCTCGCGCTCGCGGCCCTCGGCCAGCTCGGCGCGGTAGCGGGAGACGATGAACAGCGCGTAGTCGATGCCGACGGCCAGGCCGATCATCATCGCCAGGGTGGAGGTGGTCGTGCCCAGGTCCAGCGCACTGGCCAGGCCCGCGATCGCGGAAACGCCGATGCCCACGCCGATGAGCGCCGTCAGCAGCGGCAGGCCGGCCGCGACCAGCGAGCCGAAGGTGATGACCAGGACGACCGCGGCGACCGCGATGCCGATGATCTCGCTGGAGCCGGTGTGCGGGACGGCCTGGAGCGCGTCACCGCCGATCTCGACGGTCAGCCCGGCCTTGCGCGCGTCCTGCGCGCTGTCCTTGAGGGCGTCCTTCGCGGCGTCGTCCAGCTCCATGCCGGAGACCTTGTACGACACCTGCGCGTAGGCGATCGTGCCGTCCTTGCTGACAGCCTTCGCCTGGTACGGGTCGGTGACGCGGACGACCTCGGAGCCGTCGGACAGCTCCTTCACCGTGTCCTGGACCGTCGCCTTGTTGCCGGGGTCGGTCATCTTCTCGCCACTCGGCGCCTTGAAGACGACGCGTGCGGTGGCCCCGTCGGCACTGGTGCCGGGGAAGCGCTGTTCCAGCAGGTCGAAGGCCTTCTGGGCCTCGGTGCCGGGGATGGAGAACGAGCTGTTGCCCGCGGTGGGGGCACTGGCCGCGCCGACACCGGCGAGGGTCAGCAGGGCCACCCATATCAGGGCGACGAAGTGCCGCCGCCGGAACGAGAGCCGGCCGAGTTTGTAGAGGAAAGTGGCCACGAGGGCGTACTCCCGGTCAGTCGTGGGGTCTTCAGGGCAGGGGTGATCAGCCCGACGACGTGAGCGGATACGTCAGGTAGGGGCTAGCTGAGGGGGACTACTCGGTGGGTATGCCGAGGGCGGGGAGGACCACGGCGTCGATGTACGAGATGAGGAACTGCCGCGTCGGCGGCTGGTCGTCGATCAGCGTGCGCGTCGCGAACGCGCCGATGAGCATGTGCATGACGTAGTCCAGCGCCGGGCAGTCGGCGCGGACCTCGCCTCGGTCGACGGCCCGCCGCACCACCCGGTGGAACTCCTCCATCTCCGGCTCCACGAGGAGTTCCTTGAACGCCTGGAGGAGGTCCGGATTGGCGTGCACCGCCATGAACAGGCCCCGCATCAGCGCGGCGTTCTGCTGCATGGTGCAGTCGTCCTCACGGGAGGTGAGGGCGTGCAGGTCGCCGCGCAGGGACCCGGTGTCGATGTCGGAGATGTTGCCCGGCTTGTTGTGCCGGATCGCCTTCGCCACCAGCTCGGGCTTGCCGCCCCACTGGCGATAGAGGGTGGCCTTGCTGGACCGGGTGCGCGCGGCCACGGCGTCCATGGTGAGGGCGTCGTAGCCGACTTCGCGGAGCAGGTCGAGCACGGCCGCGTAGAGCTCGGCCTCACGCTCGGGGGTGATCCGACTGCGACGCGCGGTGGCGACCTCAGCCATCTCTCTCACCTGCCTGACTCCGGACGACACGGTTTCGTACGTGACGAAGGTAGCGCACCCCTCATAGAAACGAAACCGTTTCGTACGTGTGCTGGGTCACGGTGGCCGCTTTGTCATAACTTGCTGCGCTTCACGCCCGGGCAAAGCATGGTCAGGTGACCTATCTGCGTCTGCCGCACCTCCATGACGACCTGTTGTGCTTCGTGGCCGAGGACGACCTCTGGCTCGCCCCGCTCGACGCCCCCGGCCGGGCCTGGCGGATCACCGTCGACCGCACCAAGGCGGGCCACCCGCGCTTCTCGCCCGACGGCCGCCACCTCGCCTGGACGAGCTGGCGCAGTCTGGTGCCCGAGGTCCATGTCGTCCCGGTCGACGGCGGCCCGGGCCGCCAGGTGAGCCACTGGGGCAGCGCCGACACCCGGGTCTGCGGCTGGACCCCGGACGGCGAGATCCTCGCCGTGGCCTCGCACGGCGAGCCCTTCTCCTACTTCACCTGGGCCTACAAGCTCTCCCCCGGCGGCGACCCGGGCCGCAAACTGCCCTGGGGGCCGGTCGCCGACATCCAGGTCGCCGACGTGGACGGGGAGCGCAGGTCCCTGCTCCTCACCGGCACCCCGCCGCACGAACCGGCCTCCTGGAAGCGCTACCGCGGCGGGGCCATGGGCAGGCTCTGGCTGCACGGCGAACGGCTGCTGGAGGGCCTCGGCGGCCATCTGCACTCGCCCATGTTCGTCGGCGGCCGCATCGCGTTCCTCTCCGACCACGAGGGCGTCGGCAACCTCTACTCCTGCGCCTACGACGGCTCCGGCCTGCGCCGGCACACCGACCACGACGCCTTCTACGCCCGGCACGCCGCCAGCGACGGCACCCGGGTGGTGTACCAGTGCGGCGGCGACCTGTGGCTGGTGGACGACCTGTCCCCGGACTCCGAGCCGCGCCGGCTGGACGTACGGCTGAGCGGGCCGCGGGCGGGGCGGCGCCCCTACCAGGTGGCGGCATCCCGGCACGTCGACGGGCTCTCGGTCGACGAGACCGGGCGGGCGAGCGCCGTCGTCGTGCGCGGCAGCCTGTACTGGCTGACCCACCGGGACGGCCCGGCCCGCACCCTCACCGACACCCCCGGCGTCCGGGTGCGGCTGCCGGAGATGCTCGGCGGGAGCGGGCGGGTGGCGTACGTGACGGACGCCGAGGGCGAGGACGCCATCGAGATCGCCTCCCTGCCCCGGGCCAGCGGCGACCGGGCGCCCCGCAGGCTCGCCCCGGGCGCGCTGGGCCGGGTGCGCGAGCTGGTCTCGGACCCGGAGGGCGAGCGGCTGGCGGTCGCCTCGCACGACGGCCGGCTCCTCCTCGTCGACGTCACCGAGGACTCCGACGGCGAGGTCACCGAGCTGATCCGGTCGGTCAACGGGCCCGTGCGCGACCTCGCGTTCTCCCCGGACGGGGCGTGGCTGACCTGGTCGCACCCGGGCGTCGGGCGGAGCCTGCGGCAGATCAAGATGGCCCGGCTCGCCGGAACGGCGGAAGGGGACCGGCTGGTCGTCGACGTCACCAACGGCCGCTTCGAGGACGAGAACCCGGTCTTCACGCGCGACGGCCGCTACCTCGCCTTCCTGTCCTGGCGCGGCTTCGACCCGGTCTACGACGTGCACACCGGCGACCTGTCCTTCCCGCTGGGCTGCCGCCCGTACCTCGTGCCGCTGTCCTCCGCGACGCCCTCCCCGTTCGCGGTGAACCCGGAGGGCCGCCCGGCCGCCGGGGGCCTGGACCCGGTGGAGGACGACGAGAACGGGGACAACGGGGCGGTGACCGTCGAGGCCGAGGGGCTGGAGAGCCGCGTCACGCCGTTCCCGGTGGCCGCCTCCAAGTACTCGGCGCTGCACCCGGTGGCGGGCGGCGGGCTGGTGTGGCTGCGCTGGCCGATCTCGGGCGCCCTCGGCGAGACGTTCGCCAACCCGGACGACACCAGCGGCCGGCCGACCCTGGAGCACTTCGGCGTCACCAAGGCCAGGAAGTCCGAACTCGCCCAGCACCTCGATTGGTTCGCGGTCAGCGGCGACGGCAGCCGGCTGGTGATCGTCGACGAGGGCGAGCTGCGCGCGGTCCCCGCCAACGAGCCGGGCGACTCCGACTCGACGGTATGGATCGACGCGCGCCGCATCCTGCACACGGCCGACCCGGCGGCGGAGTGGCGGCAGGCGTACGAGGAGGCCGGGCGGCTGATCCGGGCCTACTTCTGGGACCCGGGCATGTGCGGCATCGACTGGGACGGGGTGCTGGACCAGTACCGCCCGCTGGTCGAACGGGTCGCGTCTCCCGACGAGTTCGCCGACCTGCTCCGCGAGGTCCTGGGCGAGCTGGGCACGTCCCACGCCTACGTCACCGCCGCCCGGCGCAACGAGGGCCCGCCCCACTACCAGCGCCGGCAGGGCCTGCTGGGTGCCAACTTCGTACGCCGGGACGGCGGCTGGGCCGTCAAGCGGATCCTGCTCGGCGACTCCTCCGACTCCAAGGCCCGCTCCCCGCTGGCCGGCGCGGGCATCCGGGAGGGCGCGGTCCTCACCCATGTGGACGGCCGCCCGGTGGATCCGGACGCGGGCCCGTACCCGCTGCTGGCCGGTGCGGGCGGTACGACGGTGGAGCTGACCTTCGACCCGGCGGAGGGCCCGGCGGAGGGCGGGGGCCCGCCCCGGCGGGTCGCCGTCGTCCCGCTCGTGGACGAGCGGCCGCTGCGCTACCAGGACTGGGTGGCCAAACGCCGGGCGGTGGTACGCGAGTTGAGCGGCGGACGCTGCGGCTATCTGCACATCCCGGACATGGGTGGTTCGGGCTGGGCGCAGTTCAACCGCGACCTGCGCATGGAGGTGTCCCGCCCCGCGCTGATCGTGGACGTGCGCGGCAACGCCGGCGGTCACATCAGCGAGCTGGTCATCGAGACGCTGAGCCGGACGATCCTGGGCTGGGACCTGACCCGTGACGCCCAGCCGGTGTCGTACACCTCGAACGCGCCCAGGGGCCCGGTCGTGGCCCTGGCCGACGAGGCGACCTCCTCCGACGGCGACATGATCACCGCCGCGTTCAAGCTGCTGAAGCTCGGCCCGGTCGTGGGGCAGCGCACCTGGGGCGGAGTGGTCGGCATGACCGGCCGCCACGAGCTGGGCGACGGCACGGTGATCACGGTGCCGATGAACGCGGCCTGGTTCGACGCGTACGGCTGGTCGGTGGAGAACCAGGGCGTCACCCCCGACATCGACGTCCTGCGCACCCCACTGGACTGGGCCGAGGGGCGGCACGCCCAGCTGACCGACGCGGTGGAACTGGCGCTCGGGCTGCTGGAGACCGACCCGCCGGCGACGCCGCCGAACTACGGCGACGTACCGGACCGCTCCCGCCCGAAGCTGCCGCCCAGGACGTGAACTCCCGGGGCCGGGACGTGACAGACAGGGGAAAGGGGCGCCCCGCACGGGGACGCCCCAGTCCGCTCAGCACGCAACGTCAGGCGTCGAAGTCCTGGTCGAAGCGGTCCTCCTGCTCGCGCTCACGGTCGCGCTGCGGCTCCGTGCGCTCACGGTCGCGCTGCGGCTGCGAGGGGTCCATGTCCTCGTCACGCCGGCGGCTGCGCCCCGGCACCTGCTCGCGAGCCTGGTCCGCCTTCTGGCGAGCCTGGTTCTGCCACTGCTCGGACTTCTCCTGGAACTGGTCCTTCATACCCATGTGGGTTCACTCCCGTTGGGGGTGAGGGGATCTGGCTCGTTCAGATTCACACGGGTCGTGACGCTGCGCATGTCGATCACTCACGGAGCGTGTTCCGCTGCTGTTCATCGGCCGCTCCACCGGCCCCGACCAGGCCCGTGCGCATGCCCGTCAGCCGGTCCGCGAACCGTCGCATCTCGCGCTGGCCCACCGTCCCGATGACCCCGGGCAGATAGCCGCGCACGCCCTGCATCCCGCGCAGCCACCACTGCCCGTACACATGGCTCGACCGGCGCTCGATCCCCTCCACGAGCCGGTCCACGGCCGGCCCCAGCGGGTACGTCTTGTTGGACGGCCAGGGCAGCCGCTGCCTCAACTCCCGCATGACGTCGTCCTGGTCGGCCCCGCGCACCATGTCGGTGTCGGTCCACGAGAGGTACCCGACGCCCACCTTCACGCCCCGGTGCCCGACCTCGGCACGCAGGCTGTGCGCGTACGCCTCCACGCCCGACTTGGACGCGCAGTACGCGGTCATCATCGGCGCCGGGGTGATCGCGGCGAGGGAGGCGATCTGCAGCAGATAGCCCCGGCTCCGCGTCAGCAGCGGCAGGAAGGCGCGGGCCGTCACCGCCGAGCCGATCAGGTTGACGTCGATCACCCGCCGCCAGGACTCCGGGTCGGAGTCCGCGAACGGCCCGCCGGTGGCGACACCGGCGTTGGCGACGACGATGTCGACCCGGCCGAAGCGTTCCTCGACCTCGCTCGCGACACGGGCCATCGCCTCGTGGTCGGTGACGTCGGCGTGCCAGTGGTCGCTGTCGCTGTGCAGCCGCCCGGAGACCTGCTTGAGCGCGTCCGGCTCCAGGCCGACCAGCGCCACCTTCACACCGCGCGCGGAGAGCTTGCGGGCCAGCAACTCCCCGACGCCGCGCGCCGCCCCGGTCACCACGGCGACCTTGCCTTCGAGGCTCACCCTGCTCATGCGCTCTCCTCGGATACGACCTGGATGTGTGTGCGGACGAGCTCCCGGATGGTGCCGGTGACCAGTTCGGGCGCCTCGATGGGCGTCATGTGGCCGATGCCGGGCAGTTCGGCGATCCCGGTGCAGTGCGGCAGCGCGGCGGCCAGGGCCCGGGCCTGCGCCGGCGGCGTCAGCCGGTCCGCCGTCCCGACGATCACGGCCGTGGGCACGTCCAGCTCCCGCACGCCGTGGTCGAGGTCGAGCAGATCCAGCACCTGCGACCAGGCGTGGCGGACCTTGCGGGGGCAGGCGTGCACGATCCGCGCGCACGCCTCGATCATGTGCGGGGCCGAACCGGGGCCCATCGTCCCGTACTTGAGGATCCGGCGGGCCAGCGGCGTGACCGGCCCGAGCGGGGCGCGGGAGCCGAGGATTTGCCGGGTCAGCCAGGTCCGCACCCGCCCGGCCCGCAGGGGGACGACGGTGGAGGCCGCGACCAGCTGCGAACTGCCCGTGCTGCACAGCAGGACGGCGGCCGCGTGCGCGCGGAAAGCGGCTCTGCCGGAGGCCGCCATGACGGTCATCCCGCCCATGGAGTGCCCGGCGACCACGGCCTGTTCGCCAGGCGCGAGGGCGGCCTCGAGGACGGCTTCCAGGTCGTCGGCGAGTGCGTCGGAGCTGCACGCGGGGGTCGCGGGGCTGCGCCCGTGGCCGCGCTGATCGTAGGCGATGACCCGGTGGTCGGCGGCCAGGCCGCGGATCTGCGCCGCCCAGAAGGCGGTGGAGCAGGTCCAGCCGTGGGCGAGGACGACGGCGGGCGCGCCCTCGGGCCCGTGGACCTCGACGTGCAGCCGGGCGCCGTCAGCCGATACGGCGGTCAGTTCGCGCGCGGGGGCGGGCGGGGCGTACGGCCCGGAGTCGACGGACAGCAGACGGCTCACGCGTCCACCCCCGCCTTCTTCGCGGCCTTCTTCTGCGTCTTCTCGGCTACGGGGGCCCGCAGGACGTCGTACTCCGCGAGGTCCACCCGCCTGGTCGCCCGCCGGAACTCGCCGGTGGTACCGGGCCAGATGGTGGTGTTGCGGCCGCTCGCGTCGAGGTACCAGCTGGTGCAGCCGCCGGTGTTCCACACGGTGCGCTTCATGCGCTCCTGCACCCGGTGGTTCCAGGCGCGCACGGCGTCCGGGCGGGCGTCGAGGGCGACCCGGCGGCCGAGGACGTCGAGCTGGCGGACGTAGTCGGCGAGGTAGTTCAGCTGGGACTCGATCATGAGGATCATCGAGGAGTTCCCGAGGCCGGTGTTGGGCCCGATGACCGTCATCCAGTTGGGGAAGCCGGCCGCCGAGGCGCCGCGCAGGGCCTCCATGCCGCCCTTCCAGGTCTCGGCGAGGGTGCGCCCGTCGGCGCCCACGACCCGGTCGGCGATGGGCATGTCGGTGACGTGGAACCCGGTGCCGAAGACGATCGCGTCCACCTCGGCCTCACTGCCGTCGGCGGCCACCAGAGTCGAGCCGCGGACCTCGGCGAGGCCGCTCGTGACGACGTCCACATTCGGCTGCGCGAGCGCCGGGTAGTAGTCGCTGGACAGCAGGATCCGCTTGCAGCCGATGCGGTAGTCCGGGGTGAGCTTCGCCCGCAGGGCCGGGTCCTTGATGGAGCGGGCCATGTTGCGCCGGGCCAGGTCCTCGACGAGGCCGAGCTGCCCCGGATGCTTGGTGAACGCCTGGACCTGCAACTCCCGGATGCCCCACAGCAGTCCGCGCCTGATCTGCGAGGTGAAGGGCAGCTGCCGGTGCATCCACCGCTCGGCGCCGCTGATCGCCCGGTCCATGCGGGGCATCACCCAGGGCGCTGTGCGCTGGAACAGGGTGAGCCGGGAGACATCGGGCTGGATCGACGGCACGATCTGGGCGGCCGAGGCGCCGGTCCCCACCATCGCGACGCGCTTGCCGCGCAGGTCGTAGTCGTGGTCCCAGCGGGCCGAGTGGAACACCTTGCCCGGGAAGGACTCCAGCCCGGGGATGTCCGGCACCTTCGGGTCGGACAGCGGCCCGGTGGCCGACACGACCAGGTCCGCCGACAGGTTCCCGCCGCTGGTCTCGATGTCCCAGCACAGCCGCTCGGTGTTCCAGCTCATCCGCTTCACCTCCGAGTCGAAGCGGATGTGCGGCCGCAGCCGGAACACGTCGGTCACGTGCTCCAGGTAGGCGCGGATGTGCTCCTGCCCCGAGAAGGTGCGCGGCCAGTCGGGATGGGGCGCGAAGGAGAACGAGTACAGATGCGACGGCACGTCACACCGGCAGCCCGGGTAGCTGTTGTCCCGCCAGGTGCCGCCGACACTGCTCGCCCGCTCCAGGACGACGAAGTCGGTGACACCCTCGCGGCGCAGCCGCACGGCGGCCCCCAGCCCGCCGAACCCGGACCCGACCACCGCGACCCGCACATGCTCGTGTTCGCGCTCGCCCATGCCGACACCTCCACACACCACGAGAACCATGCCAGTGAACACTGGCGCAATGGGAGCGTAGGGCAGCGGCGTACTGATGGGTAGGGGGCGGGGCCAGGAAAGTTACCCGTGGTACGCCTTAAGGTGCCCAGGTGGCCGAGAAGCGTGAATACCGCATGGAAGAGCTGGCCCGCCTCGCCGGGATCACGGTGCGCACCCTGCGCTTCTACCGCGAACGCAAACTGATCCCGCCACCCCGCCGCGAGGGCCGCATCGCCTGGTACGACGACCACCACCTGGCCCGGCTGCGCACGATCACGGCCCTGCTGGAGCGCGGCCACACCCTCAGCGGCATCGCGGAACTGGCGGAGGCCTTCGACCACGGCCGGGACGTCGGCGACCTGCTCGGCGTCGGCGGCCCCACCGAGGAGGAGCCGGTCCACCTCACCCCCGAGGAACTCGCCGACCACTTCGCGGGCGAAGCCACACCGGAGAACCTCGCCGCCGCGATGGAACTCGGCTACCTCGGCACCGACGGCGAGGAGATCGTCCACATCAGCCGCCGCCTCCTGGACGTCTCCTCGGCCCTGGTCCACGAGGGCATCCCGCTCGCGGAGGTCCTCGGCGCGGCCAAACAGGTCCGCACCCACGCCGACGCCCTCGCCGAGCTCTTCACCGCCCTGGTCCTGCGCCACGCCTCCGCCCAGGACCTGCCCCGCCTGCGCCCACTGGCCCGGAGCGTGGTGGAGGCGGAACTGTCACTGGCGCTGGACCGGAGGATGACCCGCCAGGGCTGACGTCCGAGTCCGGCGCCTGAAAGCCGCCCTCGCCTTCTGCGTCATTCACCCGATCGAGGCACGTTCCACGCAAAAGATACCTCCCGCCTGACCTTCACCATCGACCCACGTCCCTGAGCTGTCTCACGGCACCTGGGGTGCGCCATGGGGTTGGCGCACCCCAACCCGTGTCACATCTCGAAGACGACCGTCACGGGAGCGTGATCCGACCACCGCTTGTCATGGCTGGCGGCCCGCTCCACAAACGCCTTGACCGCCCTCTCCGCAAGCCCGGGGGTCGCGACCGCGAGATCGATCCTCCAACCCGTATCCCGCTCGAAGGCACGCCCCCGGTACGACCACCAGGAGTACGGCCCCTCGGTGTCCGGGTGGAGCGCCCGGACGACATCGACGCATCCGCCGTCCGCCAGGTCGAAGACGCGGGTCAGCCACTCCCGCTCCTCGGGCAGGAACCCGGAGTTCTTGGTGTTGCCGCGCCAGTTCTTCAGGTCGGCCCGCTGGTGGGCGATGTTCCAGTCGCCGCAGACGAGCACCTCGCGCCCCTCGGCGGCGGCACGCTCCCGCAGCCCCTTGAGGTAGGCGAGGAACTCCCCCATGAAGCGTTCCTTCTCGTCCTGCCGCTCGGTGCCGACCTCGCCGGAGGGAAGGTAGAGGGAGGCGACGGTGACGCCCGGCAGGTCGGCCTCGACGTACCGCCCGCTGCCGTCGAATTCGTCGGACCCGAAGCCGATCCGCACCCGGTCGGGCTCGCGGCGGCTGTACAGGGACACCCCGGCGCGTCCCTTGGCGGCGGCCGGCGCGTGCACCACGTGCCACCCTTCGGGCGCACGGACGTGCTCCGGCAGCTGCTCCGGCTCGGCCCGCACCTCCTGGAGGCACAGCACATCGGCTTCGGACTCCGCGAGCCACTCCACGAAGCCCTTCTTCGCGGCGGCACGGAGCCCGTTCACATTCACAGAGGTCACAGTGAGCACCCCGGCACGATACCGGCACACTGGACGAGGTCCAGTTCCGGATCGAATACCGTAGCGGCCATGCACATACGCCGGGTCTCCTTCGACCACCCCGACGCCATGAAGCTGAACGACCAGGTCCAGGCCGAGTACGCCGTCCGCTACGGCGACGACGGCGACGCCACGCCCATGGCCGCCGCGGACTTCGACCCGCCGAACGGCGTCTACCTGATCGCTTACGACGAGCACGGCACCCCCGTCGCCTCGGGCGGCTGGCGCGCCCAGGACGCCAACGACGAGGGCAACGTCGACGGCGACGCCGAGCTCAAGCGCATGTACGTGGTCGACGGCATGCGCGGCCGGGGCCTGGCCCGTCGCATCCTGGCCGCCCTGGAGGAGGACGCCCGCGCGGCCGGCCGCATCCGCATGGTCCTGGAAACCGGCACCAAGCAGCCCGAGGCCATAGCCCTGTACACGTCCAGCGGCTACGAGCCGTGCGCCAAGTTCGGCTACTACCGCCTCTACGACTCGAGCCGCTGCTTCGCGAAGCCACTCCGGCCGGCCCGCTGACGGGAGCTCAGCGACCGCCCCGGCCGCGGCCCTTACCTCGCGCCGCGCGCTGCCCGCGGTGCCGCCACCACTCGGTGACCGAGCCGGTCTCGCCCCGCCGGTGCGGCGGCACCAGCGCCTTCGGCCAGTTGAACCAGGCGATCGTCATATGCAGCACCATCCAGGGGAGCGAGCCGAGGACGAAGACCGCACCGACATGAACCACCCACATCCCCGCGCCCTGCGGGGCAGCGATGCCGACGGCGACACCGATCGTCAGGCAGACCAGGAAGGCGGCGAGGGCGACGATGCCGCGCTCGTGCCCGCGTACGACCGACGGGTTCAGCGAGTACCCGTACTGGATGTCGGGCGCCCGGCCGGAGCCGATCCAGTGCAGCCACGCCGCCCGGACGAAGAACAGGTTCATCCCGCCCGCCAGGATGGCGGCGAACGCGTCGGGAACGAGGTGTGCCACAGCACCTCCGCGGTGAGCGCGTCTGACGGATGCACCAGTGTCCGCGGTGAGATCGTCAAGAAGATCCACGGCCGGGCCAAGCTTGGGCAAGTTTGTGGCGCTGAACACACGTCAGAGCCCGGTCGGTTTCCCGACCGGGCTCTGAGCTGCGTGGACCTGAGGGGATTTGAACCCCTGGCCCCCTCGATGCGAACGAGGTGCGCTACCGGACTGCGCCACAGGCCCTTGCAACGAGTGAAACTTTAGCACCCCGATCGGCCTGCTTGGAAATCCGTTCCCCAGGGGCGGTCACCTGCGGGTTCGCGGGCTACTCGTTGGCGGCCCGGGGCCGATCCCCGTCCTCGTACTGGTCGAACAGCGGCGTGCGGCCGCGCTCCCGGGCCCGCCGTGCGGAGGCCGCCCTCCGGGCGTCGGAGCGGCCGTCGCCGTCGCCCGCGTCCTGGGCGGAGTGGTCCGGCTCGCCCGGGTGGTCGGCGGCGCCGGAGTCGTTGTCCGTGTTCGGGGCGACCGTGCTCGACCGGGCCGAGCTCCAGGTGTCGGGGGCGCCGAGGTCCACGTCGCTGGTGGCCCGCGGGGCGACCGGGGCCGTCACGTACGTCGGCAGGGGCACCGGCACCGGCTCCCAGCTGTCGCCGCCCTGCCCCGGACGCCGCTGCCGCTCACGCTGCTGGTCGACCCACTCCGCGTGGTCGGTCTGCTCGACGAGGGCGCGCCGGTCCGCCGCGAGGGCCGACAGGCCGGGGTCGGTCACCGGCTCGGGTCCCTCCTCCGGTTCGCCGATCTCCTCGTCGGCCACGGGACGCCGGCGGGGCTGGCGCTGCCGCTCCCGCAGGCGCTGGGCCGCGACCTCGGCCATGCGGCGGTCCATCTGGTACGCGAACCGGCGGCGCTCCTGGGAGCGCAGGTACGCGATGTAGACGCTGAGCATGACCGCGGGCCCGCCGGGCGCCCACAGGAAGGCGAGTCCCCCGACCGCGGCGACGATCGCGCCGAGCGTGAAGGCGAGGAACAGCATGGTGGTGGTGCGCCGACGGCGCGCGAGCACCTTCGAGCGCCGGGCTCGCGCCGCGGCCGCCTGGTCCGCCTGCGCCGAGGCGCTGCGCCGGGCGGCGGGCACCCGTTCCCGGGGACGCCCGGAAGCCGCCGCGTTCGGTGCGGGCGACTGGCGGGCCGGGGGCTCGGGGGCCGCCGGGCGGGCCGGGGGCCCGGGGGCGGGCGACGGTACGGGTGCCTGGGTCTGCGGACGGGTCTTGGACACGGCGAAGGCCCGGACGTCCACCGAGTCGGTGACGGAGTCCAGGTCGTCGGCGTCCCGCTCCTCCTCGTCGGTGGAGCGCGCCCGCAGGTCCTTGGCGTACCGGCGCTCCATCCCCGCCCGTCCGGACAGCAGCCGGATGGCGGTGCTGAAGCGTTCCGTCGGACGGGCCTCGTTCAGCTCGTCCTGCCTACGGAGCCACATGGGCACCAAGTAGGCGGCCCAGGCCCCGACAATGACTGCGTAGATGAGGCCGCTGCTGCTCACGTCTCACACCGTAGAGGGGTTTGCGTGAGGCCATCTGCCAATTGCGCCGGTGTGTCGCACGATCTGGCTGATATTTCGAACTTTTCTTGTGATCGATGCGATCAGCAGACCACCCAGCCCGGGAATTCATTGCCCTGAGACGGTCATCGACCGATCAATTTCGAACACTTATTCAATTTCCGGGGTGGTGCCGCATTCCCGGATTACTCTGCGATCGTGCCCGCTGCCAGCGTCTCAGCAACCCGTCCGGCACCTCTTCCGCCGTGAGCGCGAAGACGAGATGGTCGCGCCAGGCCCCGTCGATGTGGAGATAACGCGGCCGCAGACCCTCCTCGCGGAATCCGAGTTTCTCCACGACCCGGCGGCTGGGCCCGTTCTCGGGGCGAATGCAGACCTCGATGCGGTGCAGCCCGACGGTGCGGAAACAGTGGTCCGTGACGAGCGCCACCGCCGTCGGCATCACACCGCGGCCGGCCACGGCCTCGTCCACCCAGTAGCCGACGTGGCCCGAGCACATCGAGCCCCAGGTGATCCCGGCGACCGTCAACTGCCCCACCAGCCGCCCCTGGTACTCGATGACGAAGGGCAGCATCCGGCCCGCGTTCGCCTCCGCCCTCAGGTGGCGGACCATCTGGCGGAAGGTCGGGCGGTGCGTCATCGGCCCGCCGGGCGAGGGCGGCGGAATCGTCGCCTCCCAGGGGCGCAGCCAGTCGCGGTTGCGCCGGTTGACCTCGCGCCATGCCCGCTGGTCGCGCAGCTTTATCGGCCTGAGGACGAGGTCTCCGTCCACCAGCTCCACGGGCCAGGATGGGCTGTTCAGCTCGCACCCCCACTGCCGGGTCTGGGGTGGTCGCCGCCCCGGAGCTGCTCGACTGCGTGGACGAGCAGCGGTTCCAGGACGGCGAGGCCGTCCTTCACGCCGCCGCTGGAGCCGGGCAGATTGACGATCAGCGTGCCTGCGGCCACTCCGGCCAGGCCCCTGGAGAGCGCCGCGGTCGGCACCTTCTCCCGGCCGAACGCCCGGACGGCCTCGGCGATGCCCGGCACCTCGTGGTCGATCACGCGGCGGGTCGCCTCGGGGGTGCGGTCGGTGGGCGAGATGCCGGTGCCGCCGGTGGTGACGATGACGTCGTAGCCGGCGTCGACACCGGCGCGCAGGGCGGCCTCGACGGGGTCGCCGTCGGGGACGACCTGGGGGCCGTCGACCTCGAAGCCGAAGCGCTTGAGGCCGTCCGAGATCAGCGGGCCGCCCTTGTCCTCGTAGATCCCGGCGGCAGCCCGGTTCGAGGCCGTGACGACGAGCGCGCGGTAGGTCATGCCCTGCTCCAGTCGCCCGACTTGCCGCCTGTCTTCTCCTCCACCCGTACGTCCGTGATGACCGCTCCCTTGTCGACCGCCTTGACCATGTCGATCACGGTGAGCGCGGCGACGGAGACCGCGGTGAGGGCCTCCATCTCGACACCCGTGCGGTCCGTCGTCTTCACGGTGGCCAGGATCTCCACGGCGTCGTCCGCGACCGACAGGTCCAGTTTCACACCGGACACCGACAACGGGTGACAGAGCGGGATCAGGTCGGGGGTGCGTTTGGCGCCCATGATCCCGGCGATCCGCGCGGTCGCGAGGGCGTCGCCCTTGGGGACACCCTCGCCGCGCAGGAGCTCGATCACGCGGGGCGAGACGAGAACGCGTCCGCTGGCGCGGGCGGTGCGCGCGGTCACGTCCTTCTGCGACACGTCGACCATGCGGGCGGCGCCCGCCTCGTCGATGTGCGTCAGCCGGTCCTGCGTAGGGCCGTCGTGCGGGGGTGGGTCCTGCGTGCTCATGCTGTGTGGCGCTCCCGGTCCGGGCCCGTCGCGGTGCGGCGCACGGGCCTGCTGTGCGCGACACGGTACCCCCAACCAGCGGCTCTCAGCCGAGCAGGACCACCTCGACCTCGGTGCCGGGCTCGACGGAGACGGTGTCCTCGGGGACGGTGATCAGGGCGTCCGCGTGGGCGAGGGCGGCGACCAGGTGGGACCCGGCCCCGCCGACCGGGGTGACCTTGCCGTCGGCGTACGTGCCGCGCAGGAACTGCCGGCGGCCCTTCGGGGAGGTCAGTGCCTTGTCGGCGGCCAGCGTCGCCCGGGCCGTCGGGCGGTGGACGTCCCGCAGGCCCATGAGGGCGCGGATCGCGGGACGGACGAACAGTTCGAAGGAGACGTACGACGACACCGGGTTGCCGGGCAGGGCCAGCAGCGGCGTGTGGTCGGGGCCGATGGAGCCGAAGCCCTGGGGCTTGCCGGGCTGCATGGCGAGCTTGCGGAAGTCGATGCCGCTGCCGGCCTCGTCCTCGTCGCCGACGTGGGACAGCGCCTCCTTGACCACGTCGTACGCGCCGACACTCACACCGCCCGTGGTGACCATCAGGTCGGCGCGGACCAGCTGGTCCTCGATGGTGGAGCGCAGGGTCTCGGCGTCGTCGGCGACGGCGCCCACGCGGTAGGCGATGGCGCCGGCGTCGCGGGCGGCCGCGGTGAGGGCGAAGCTGTTGGAGTCGTAGATCTGACCGGGGCCCAGTTCCGTGTCGGGCTGGACGAGTTCGCTGCCGGTGGAGAGCACCACCACGCGCGGGCGCGGGCGTACGCGGACGGTGCCGCGGCCGATCGCGGCGAGCAGGGAGATCTGGGGCGGGCCGAGGATGGTGCCGGCCTCCAGGGCGCGGTCGCCGGCCTTCACGTCGCTGCCCTTCGCGCGCACGTGCGCGCGGGCCTCTGCCGGGCGGTACACCTGCACCTGCCCCGTGGCGCCCTCGGGGCCGAGGCTGCGGGCGCGCATCCCGCGCGCCGGGCCCTCGCCGAGCCCGCCGTCGGTCCACTCGACGGGCACGACCGTCTCGGCGCCGGGCGGCAGCGGGGCGCCGGTCATGATGCGGGCGGCCTGGCCGGGGCCCACGTGGAGCAGTTCGGACTGGCCCGCGGCGACGTCCCCGACGACCTCCAGGGCCGCCGGGAACTCCTCGCTCGCGCCCGCGATGTCCGCGACCCGTACCGCGTATCCGTCCATCGAGCTGTTGTCGAAGGGCGGCAGGGACACCGGCACCGTGATGTCCTCGACGAGGACGCAGCCCTGGGCGTCGAGCAGCTGCAGCTCGATGGGTTCCAGGGGCCGGACCGTGGCGAGGATGTCCTCCAGGTGCTCGTCCACCGACCACAGGTGGTCGGGGCCGGCGTGGTCCTGGCCGGTGACGTGGGGCGCGGCGCTGCTCAACGTGCTACATCTCCTCGGCTACGTAACTGCGAAGCCAGGTCCGGAAGTCCGGGCCCAGGTCTTCACGTTCGCATGCGAGTCGGACAATGGCACGCAGGTAGTCACCGCGGTCGCCGGTGTCATAGCGGCGGCCCTTGAAGACGACGCCGTGCACGGGGCCGCCGATCTTCTCGTCCTCGGCGAGCTGCTGGAGGGCGTCGGTGAGCTGGATCTCGCCGCCGCGGCCCGGCTCGGTCCGGCGCAGTATGCCGAAGATGTGCGGGTCGAGGACGTAGCGGCCGATGACCGCGTAGTTGGACGGGGCGTCGGCCGGGTCGGGCTTCTCGACGAGGCCGCTGACCTGGACGACGTCGCTGTCCTCGGTGGTCTCCACGGCGGCGCAGCCGTAGAGGTGGATCTGCTCCGGGGCGACCTCCATGAGCGCGATGACGCTGCCGCCGCGCTGCTCCTGGACCTCGACCATGCGCTGCAGCAGCGGGTCGCGGGGGTCGATCAGGTCGTCGCCGAGGAGGACGGCGAAGGGCTCGTCGCCCACGTGCGGGGCGGCACACAGGACGGCGTGGCCGAGGCCCTTGGGGTCGCCCTGGCGGACGTAGTGCATGGTCGCGAGGTCGCTGGACTCCTGCACCTTGGCGAGACGGCCGGCGTCGCCCTTCTTCTGAAGTGCCGATTCGAGCTCGTAGTTACGGTCGAAGTGGTCCTCGAGGGGGCGCTTGTTGCGGCCCGTCACCATGAGGACGTCGTCGAGACCCGCGGCGACCGCCTCCTCGACCACGTACTGGATCGCGGGCTTGTCCACAACCGGCAGCATCTCCTTGGGAGTGGCTTTGGTGGCCGGCAGGAACCGGGTGCCGAGGCCTGCTGCGGGAATGACAGCCTTGCTGATCCGAGGGTGCTGAGTCATGTCCGCCACCCTATCCGGTGCCTTTGCATGGAATCTGCGGCTCCGGTTCATAGGCGCTCATATGAGCGTATTGCGACGGTACGGGAGCAACCATTGAGGCCTATCGCACGTCCGGGCGAGCCTGACAAGCGGAGTTTGCGGCGCGAGATCCTCGCGGTGAGGAACAGGTTGACGGCGGATGACCTGCGGGAAACGTCGGCCGCGCTGGCCGGGCGGGCGCTGGAGCTGCCCGAGTTGGCGAGGGCCGGGACGGTCGCGGCGTATGTCTCCGTGGGGAGCGAACCCGGGACGCTCGCGCTCCTGGACGCGCTGCGCGCCCAGGGCGTGCGCGTGCTGCTGCCGGTCCTGCTGCCCGACAACGACCTGGACTGGGGCGCGTACGCGGGCGAGGGCTCCCTGGCGCGTGTGCAACACGGAGGCAGGATGGCCCTCTTCGAACCCGCGGGCGAGCGCCTCGGGCCGGACGCCGTGACCACCGCCGACGCCGTGCTGCTGCCCGGGCTCGCGGTCGACGCGCGCGGGATGCGGCTCGGGCGCGGCGGCGGCTCGTACGACCGGGTCCTGGCACGGCTGGACCGGGCCGGGGCCCATCCCGCCCTGGTGGTGCTGCTGTACGACTCCGAGGTCGTCGAACGCGTCCCCGAGGAGCCGCACGACCGGCCGGTACACGCGGTGGTGACACCGTCGGGCGTACGGCGGTTCCGCCAGGAGCCCTGACGCGAAGCGGCCCTCCACGCACGCGTGGAGGGCCGCTTTTGCCACTGACGTCAGTGGCTCACGGTTTGAGCACCAGCTTGTCGGCCGTGCTCTTCTCGACCGCCTGGTCCGAGAAGGACCACGGCAGCAGTTCGCCGTCGGCCCACTTGTCGGTCTGGTCGACGTAGTGGGCGCTGTAGGCGTGCCCGGAGGCGCCGGTGAGGTTGATCCACTTCGACTTGTCGAGGTCGCCGAGGTTCACCACCATCCGCATGGACGGCACCCACACCACCCCGTAGCCGCCGGCGGCGTTCCAGCCGGTCGCGTTGACCGTGGCCTCGCCGCCGCCGAGCTTCCAGGGGCCGCGGTTGAGGGCGTACTGGATGAAACCGGGGCCCGATGTGCCGAGGGTCTGGTTCTTCAGGAACAGGCGGTGCAGCCGGCCCCAGCTCCAGGAGTCGATGTCCTTGCCGAGCTTGGCGGTCAGCTCCCAGCGGGCGTCGATCATGGCCCGCTTGAACAGCTGGTCGCGATTGACGGCGCCCGGGCGGATGTTGCCCACCTTGGGCGTCTTCCACCAGTCGCTGTCCGGCTGGTTCATGAGCTTGCGGACCACCTCGAACCACCGGTCGCCGCCGTCCGGCTGCGCCTGGTCGGGGTCGCGCTGGCCGCACTCGCGGACCTTCTCGGCCTCGTCGGCGGGGCCGGTGGTGTTGACCGGCTCGACCCACAGGCACTGGCCCTTGGGGCGCAGCTCCTTGGGCAGCTTGTTGCCGAAGGCGAGCTTGAGGATGTTGCGCCAGACCGCGTTGAAGTAGGCCGCCGCCGCGGAGTCGGCGTCCTGGGTGTAGTCCCAGCCCTCCAGGAGCTTCTGCGCCTCGCGGACGTCCTTGTTCTCCGGGTCGATCTTCAGCAGCGTGGGCACCAGCAGCCGGGCGATCTCGCTGCTGTTGTCCAGCTGCATCTGGCGCATGTCGTCCGTGGAGATCTTGCCGCCGTCCTTGATCTTCGACTGGATCAGGTCGGTGATCCGCTGGCTGCGCGCGCCGTAGCCCCAGTCCGTGGTGAGCGTGTACGGGTACTTGTCCGGGTCGATCACGGCCTGGTTGGCGGTGACGATGTAGCCGCGGTCCGGGTTGTACTCGTAGGGCAGCGCGTCCTGCGGGATGTAGCCGCTCCAGCGGTACTTCGGGTCCCAGCCGGGCGCCGGGATGGAGCCGTCGTCGCTCTCCTCGCGCAGGGGGATCCTCCCCGGCAGCGTGTAGCCGATGTTGTTCTCGGTGTCGGCGTAGATCAGGTTCTGCGAGGGCACCTCGAACTGCGCGGCGGCCTTGCGGAAGTCGGTCCAGTTCTTCGCCTTGTCCATGGCGAAGACGGCGTCCATGGTGGTGCCGGGCTGCAGGGCGGTCCAGCGCAGCGCGACGCCGTAGCCGTCGCCTCTGTCGGGTGCGGCGGTGTCGACGGTGGCCTTCTTGCCGACCTTCACGAGCTCCTCGTCGCGGTCGGACAGCAGGGGCATCCCGTCCTCGGTCTGCCGTACGACGATCTTCTTGGGCTCGCCCCCGGCGACCTTGATGGTCTCCTCGCGGGTCTTGAAGGGCTTGATCTTGCCGTCGTACAGGTAGCCGTCGCCGGTGATCTTCTCCAGGTAGAGGTCCGTGACGTCGGCGCCGGAGTTGGTCATGCCCCAGGCGATGTTCTGGTTGTGACCGATTATCACGCCCGGCATGCCGGCGAAGGTGTAGCCGCTGACGTCGTACTGGCAGGTGCTGGAGACGCTGCGGCAGTGCAGGCCCATCTGGTACCAGACGGACGGCAGGGAGGGCGACAGGTGCGGGTCGTTGGCCAGCAGCGGCTTGCCGCTGATGGTGTGCTTCCCGCCGACGACCCAGGAGTTGGAGCCGATGCCGTCGCCGTTGACGCCGACGGCCGGCGGGAGGTCGTCCAGGACCTGGGTCAGGCCGCCGAGCTGGCTGTCCAGGCCCGCTGTGCCCGAGGCGGTGCCGCTCGTGCCGGACGAGCCGGAGGCGGTGCCGCTCGTGCCGGAGGCGGTGCCCGAGGTGCCGGAGCCGCCGGACGCCGTGCCCGCGGTGCCGGTGGAGGTACCGCCGGTTCCATTCGTCCCGGATGTACCGTTCGCACCCGACGTGCCGTTCGTGCCGCCCTGCTCGAACGCCCCCGTCAATTCGCTGTACTGGCCCTCCTGGACGATCGCCTTGTTCCGGCTGTACGGGTACTCCGGGTACAGGTCGGCGATCTGCTTCGGGCCGAGGCGGCTGGTGAGCAGGGCGCGGTCGATCTCGTCCTGTATGTTGCCGCGCAGGTCCCAGGCCATCGCCTTCAGCCAGGAGACCGAGTCGACGGGGGTCCACTGCTGCGGCTTGTAGTCGTTGGTGAAGCCCAGCGCCGCGTACTCCAGGGAGATGTCCTTGCCGTCCTTGCCCTGGAGGTAGGAGTTGACTCCCTTGGCGTAGGCCTGGAGGTACTTCTTCGTGGTGGCCGACAGCTTGGTGTCGTACTCCTGTTTGGCGACCCGGTCCCAGCCGAGGGTGCGCAGGAATTCGTCGTTGTCGACCTGGCTCTTGCCGAACATCTCCGACAGCCGGCCGGAGGCCATGTGGCGGCGGACGTCCATCTCGTAGAACCGGTCCTGCGCCTGGACGTAGCCCTGCGCCATGAACAGGTCCGCGTCGGAGGAGGCGTAGATCTGAGGGATGCCGTAATTGTCGCGTTTGACCTCGACGGGGCCCGAGAGGCCCTTCAGGGTGAGGGAGCCCTTGGTCTGCGGGAACGAGGCCCGGACGGTACTGACGGACCAGTACGACCCGTAGGCCACGCCCCCGATGAGGGCCAGCACCAGGACGAGCACGAAAAGGCGGGCTTTGCGCCCCTTTCTCCTGCCGGACTTGCCGGGCTGCTGACCCGTGGAGGCGGTGGTGTTGGGGGGCATCGCTGTCCTTGCTGTCCTAACGCGAGCGGCAGGTTCGGCTGTGCTTTTAACTGAGCGCTGGAGCAACGATAGGCGCAGGGTCTTGCGCCCCTTGACGCGGAGTCGGGAACCGGCACGGACTGACGTTCGATCCTGCCCCTGGAAGCGTCAAGAAATCGTCAAGAGTTAGGTAAGGTAACGAAGTAGTTGGCGCGGTGCGCCACAGCTTCATGTGCGATGTACGTGAGCCCACGCGCGCGTGCGTGCGGGCCAGGGAAGGACTCGGCCGCTGACTGTTCACCACCTCAACCAGCTCCTGCTCGTCTGCTCGCTCGTCCTGCTCGTCGCCGTCGCAGCGGTACGGATCTCCTCGCGCAGCGGGCTCCCCAGCCTGCTCGTGTACCTGGGGATCGGCGTCGCCATGGGCCAGGACGGCGTGGGCGACATCCACTTCGACAACGCCGAACTGACCCAGGTCATCGGGTACGCGGCCCTGGTCGTGATCCTGGCCGAGGGCGGTCTGGGCACGAAGTGGAAGGAGATCAAGCCGGTCCTGCCGGCCGCCACGGCGCTGTCGCTGGCCGGTGTCGCGGTGAGCGTCGGGGTGACGGCGTCGGCCGCGCACTACCTGATCGGCCTCGAATGGCGGCAGGCGCTCATCATCGGGGCGGTCGTCTCCTCGACCGACGCGGCGGCCGTGTTCTCCGTGCTGCGCAAGATCCCCCTCCCCGCGCGCGTGACGGGCACGCTGGAGGCGGAGTCCGGCTTCAACGACGCCCCGGTGGTCATCCTCGTGGTGTCCCTGTCCACGGCCGGGCCGGTCGAGCACTGGTACGTGCTGCTGGGCGTGATCGTGCTGGAGCTGGCCATCGGCGCGGCCATCGGGCTCGCGGTGGGCTGGCTGGGCTCCCTGGGTCTCAGGCACGTGGCACTGCCCGCGTCCGGCCTCTACCCGATCGCGGTCATGGCGATCGCGGTGGTGGCGTACGCCGGCGGCGCGCTGGCCCACGGGAGCGGCTTCCTCGCGGTGTACCTCGCCGCGATGGTGATGGGCAACGCGCGGCTGCCGCACTGGCCGGCCACGCGCGGCTTCGCCGACGGGCTCGGCTGGATGGCCCAGATCGGCATGTTCGTCCTGCTCGGCCTGCTGGTCACCCCGCACGAGCTGGGTGACGACATCGTGCCCGCGCTGGTCATCGGGCTGGTGCTGACCATGGTGGCGCGACCGCTGAGCGTGGTGCTCTGCCTGTCGCCGTTCCGGGTGCCGTGGCAGGAACAGACACTGATGTCCTGGGCGGGGCTGCGCGGGGCCGTGCCCATCATCCTGGCCACCATCCCCATGGTGGAGGGCGTCGACGCCAGCCGCCGGATCTTCAACATCGTCTTCGTGCTGGTCGTCGTCTACACCCTGGTCCAGGGCCCGACGCTGCCCTGGCTCGGCCGCAAGCTGCGCCTCGGCGACGGTTCGGAGGCCGCCGACCTCGGCATCGAGTCGGCACCGCTGGAGCGGCTGCGCGGGCATCTGCTGTCCGTGGCGATCCCCGACGGATCGAAGATGCACGGCGTGGAGGTGGCCGAACTGCGGCTGCCGCACGGCGCGGCCGTGACGCTCATCGTGCGCGGAGGCGAATCCTTCGTTCCGCTGCCGACGACGATATTGCAGCGGGGAGACGAGCTCCTCGTGGTCGCCACGGACCCCGTCCGGGACGCGACCGAGCGCCGGCTGCGGGCCGTGGGGCACGGCGGCAAGCTGGCCGGCTGGCTGGGGACGGACGGGGCAAGCCGTTGAGGGCGTTTTGCGCCGTTTCTGATTTGTAGGGCGGGCAGGCCCATGGTGCTCACTTTCACAGGCACGCACCCCTTGATCCCTGTACGATGAAGGCGTTACCCAGATCGAACCAACTCTGCCTGACGCAGAGCTGGCGCGGCCGTATGGCGGTCGGGACACCCCTCCTCACCGGGCCCCGGCATCTACCGCAGTTCCGCGCAAGAGGACAGCTCTCGGCGCCGCCCACCACGGGGCGCGCTACCAGGCGGCAGAAAGGCACGGGCCGTGGAGTCCACGGTCACCTCGAAGGCGTCGGAGAACCCGACGCCTTCCGCCCGCCCGGGATACGGCCGGCTGCTGCGCACCCGCGGCGCCTGGACGTTCCTGCTCCCCGGCTTCGCGGCACGCCAGCCGTTCGCGATGCTGACCATCTCCATCGTGTTGCTGGTGCAGCACACCACCGGCTCGTACGGAGCGGCGGGCGCCGCAGCGGCCGTCACCGGTGTCTCCATGGCCCTGTTCGCGCCCTACAGCGGCCGCCTCGCCGACCGCTACGGACAGCGGATCGTGCTCATCCCCGGAGTGCTGCTGCACACGCTGTCCGGGCTGACGCTCACAGCGCTCGCGCTGCTGGACGCGCCCTTGTGGGCGGTGTTCGTGGCGGCCGTCCCGACCGGTGCCTCGGTGCCGCAGGTCGGCCCGATGGTGCGGGCCCGCTGGGGCGTGAAGCTCAAGGACTCGCCGCTGATGACCACCGCGGCGGCCTTCGAGTCCGTCACGGACGAACTGACCTTCGTCGTCGGACCGCTGCTGGCCACCGCCCTGTGCACGGCCGTCGACCCGGCCGCCGGACTCGTCACGGAGGCCTCGCTGACCCTGATCGGCGGTTTGCTGTTCGCCGCGCAGAAGAGCACCCAGCCCACGGTCGCCGGCAGCGGGCACGCGCGCGTGGAGCACGCCTCGGCGCTGCGCGTCCCCGGGGTGCGCGTGCTGATCGTCATCTTCCTGGGCATCGGCACCGTCTTCGGCGGTATGCAGGTCTCGCTGGCCGCGTTCACCGAGTCGATCGGCGAACCCGGCCTGAACGGCGTCCTCTACGGAGTCTTCGCCGCGGGCAACATGCTCTCCGGCGTGGTCTGCGGCGCGATCGCCTGGAAGGCGGCCCCGCAGCGGCGCCTGGTCATCGGCTACACGGCGCTGGCCCTCACCGCGTCGGGCCTGTGGGCCGCCCACTCGGTGCTCGTCCTCGCCGGCCTCGGCCTGCTGGTCGGCATGTGCATCGCGCCCGCCCTGATCACCGGCTACACCCTGGTCGACAGCCTGGTCCCGGCCGGTGCCCGCACCGAGGCCTTCACCTGGCTCACCGGGGCGGTCGCGCTCGGCCAGGCCGCCGCCGTCACGGTCGCCGGACAGCTGGAGGACCGCCTGTGGGGCGGCGCCGGTTTCCTGGTGCCGATGGGCGGCACGGTGCTGGCCCTGGCGACCCTCCTGGCCCTGCGGTCCCGGCTGGCGGCACGGGCCAACAGCCGGACCGTCGCACGTGGCGTGGGTCACCGCGTGCCGGTGGCAGTGGACTGAGCGGCCGGAATACGTCACTATGGATCGTCGTTAGCACTCATCGAGTGAGAGTGCCAGGAGGAAGACAGTGCCGACCTACCAGTACCAGTGCACCGAGTGCGGCGAGGGCCTCGAGGCGGTGCAGAAGTTCACCGACGACGCTCTTACCGAGTGCCCCAACTGCACGGGCCGCCTGAAGAAGGTGTTCTCGGCGGTCGGCATCGTCTTCAAGGGCTCCGGCTTCTACCGGAACGACAGCCGCGGCTCCTCGTCGAGCAGCGCCCCGGCGGCGAAGTCGTCGAGCTCCGGGTCTTCGAGCTCGTCGTCCTCCGACTCCGGCTCGTCGAGCTCCGGTTCGAGCTCCTCGTCGAGCTCCGGCAGCTCCTCCAGCAGCAGCACCACCGCCGCGTAAGGCCCGATTCTTACGGGACCCTGTCGCCCTCGGGCGACAGGGTCCTCGGCGTTTCCGCGTGCGGTTAGGGTGCGGGCATGGCGAACAAGGCGAACGTGACGGACCAGGCAGGCGCCGGAATCGGCGTCATCGGCGGCTCGGGGTTCTACTCCTTCCTCGACGACGTGACCGAGATCCAGGTCGACACCCCGTACGGGCCGCCCAGCGACTCCCTCTTCCTCGGTGACGTCGCCGGCCGGCGGGTCGCCTTCCTGCCGCGGCACGGACGGGGCCACCACCTGCCGCCGCACCGGATCAACTACCGGGCCAACCTGTGGGCGCTGCGCTCGGTCGGCGTGCGCCAGGTCCTCGCCCCGTGCGCCGTGGGCGGCCTGCGCCCCGAGTACGGGCCGGGCACCCTGCTGGTGCCGGACCAACTGGTCGACCGCACGAAGTCCCGCGCCAACACCTACTTCGACGGGCTGCCGCTGCCCGACGGCTCGGTGCCCAACGTGGTGCACGTGTCGCTGGCCGACCCCTACTGCCCCACGGGGCGGGCCGTCGCGCTGAAGGCGGCACGCGGCCGGGACTGGGAGCCGGTGGACGGCGGCACGCTGGTCGTGGTCGAGGGGCCGCGGTTCTCGACGCGTGCGGAATCCTTGTGGCACCAGGCGCAGGGCTGGTCGGTGGTGGGCATGACCGGCCACCCCGAGGCGGCGCTCGCCCGTGAGCTGGCGCTCTGCTACACGTCCCTGACCCTGGTCACCGACCTGGACGCGGGCGCCGAGACGGGCGAGGGCGTCTCGCACGACGAGGTGCTGCGGGTGTTCGCGGCGAATGTGGACCGGCTGCGGGGGGTGCTGTTCGACGCGGTGGCCGGGCTGCCCGGGGAGGGCGAGCGGGACTGTCTGTGTGTGAGTGCGCTGGGCGGGATGGATCCGGGGTTCGCTTTGCCGTAGGGCTGTGCGGCTCGGGGGGTGAGGGCGCTGGGTGCCGGGCGCTGGACGCCGGGCGCCGGGCGCCGGGCGCCGGAGGCGGGGTGCCGGGCGCTGGGTGCTGGACGCTGAGCGCCGGGCGCTGGGTGCTGGACGCGGGGTGCCGGACGCCGGACGCTGAGCGCCGGGCGCTGGGTGCTGGACGCTGGACGCGGGGTGCCGGACGCCGGACGCTGAGCGCCGGGCGCCGGGCGCCGGGCGCCGGGCGCCGGGCGTGGCAAGGGGAACGTCCCCTTCGGGTGAGGGAGTTGTCCACAGGCCGGCGGTGGGTCCACAGGCCCGAACGGGCGGTGGCGCGGGGCCTCATCGTGGGGAGCGCAAGCCGGTCCCTCGTCGCAGGTGGTGGTTCCCGTGTCCTTCGCTCGTTCCTCGGTCGTGCCCTCGTCTCCCTCCTGGTCGCTCGCCTCGTGCCCGCCCGGGGCCGAGGTGCCCGCGACCAGTGAGGTGCCGCGGTTCGATCCGGTACGGGTGCGCGGCGGTCACCGCTCCGGCCGGCTCGTCCGGCACCGGCGGCGGGCCGTGGCCGTCGGGCTCGCCGTCACCGCGACGGCACTCGTGGCTGCGGGCCCGCGCGATACCGACGGGGCCCGTGGTCATCCCCGGGCGCGACCTCCCGCGCACTCGGCGTCGGTGTCCGGGGAGCAGCCCGCGCACCCGCGCCGTGCCGCGGGGTCGGTGACGGCCCCGGTCCGGATCTCCGACGCTGCCACGGTGCGGTTGCTGCGGCCCGGCGACCGGGTCGACGTCATCGCCGCCGAGGGGGCGGTGCCGGGCGGCGATGCCCGGGTGGTCGCGCGGGGGGCCAGGGTGACGAAGGTGCCGGAGCCGGTGGAGGGCGCGGGCGACAGCGGGGCGCTGGTCGTGCTGTCGGTGCCACGGGCCACCGCCGC
Organism: Streptomyces hawaiiensis; assembly: GCF_004803895.1. Lineage (NCBI taxonomy): Bacteria > Bacillati > Actinomycetota > Actinomycetes > Kitasatosporales > Streptomycetaceae > Streptomyces > Streptomyces hawaiiensis. The sequence goes on from NZ_CP021978.1 coordinate 3,764,000, forward strand.
GCGGCTGGCCGGTGCGAGTGCCACCGGGCGGTTGGCGGTGACCCTGTGGTGACGTGCTCGTCAGAGGGACCCAGGTGCTCGGTACGGCCCCTCGTTGACGTAGGTTGCGGAGCGTTTTGTGCCACAAGCTGCTCGTGCGAGGAGAGGCCCCCAGGTGAGCGAGAAGAAGGATCCGAGTGTCTTGGAGGGCTTCAAGGCCTTCCTGATGCGCGGGAACGTCGTCGATCTGGCGGTGGCGGTGGTGATCGGTGCCGCCTTCACCAACATCGTCAACGCCATGGTGAAGGGGATCATCAACCCGGTCGTCGGCGCCATCGGGACCAAGAACCTCGACCACTACAGTTCGTGCCTGAGCTCGAGCTGCGAGGGCGAGCAGGGCATCCAGATCCTGTGGGGTTCCGTGCTCGGCGCCGCCCTGAGCTTCGTGATCACCGCGGCGGTCGTCTACTTCCTGATGGTCCTGCCCATGTCGAAGTACCTGGCCCGGCAGGAGGCCCGCCGCAAGGCGAAGGAGGGCACGCAGGAGGTCCTCGAGGTGACCGAGCTGGAGGTGCTGAAGGAGATCCGGGACGCCCTGATCGCCCAGCGCGGCTCGAGGCACGACCGGCAGTAGCGCGGCTGTTTCGGAGGTGGTGGGGCGGTCCGGCCCGGCCGGCTCAGAGGTGGTGGGGCGGCTTCTCGTCCAGGAAGCGCTTGAGGTCCGCCGCACTGCCGCCGGAGTCGGTGCGCTCGCCCCAGCCGCGGTCGGTGTCGTCGGAGGACTGCTGGTCGAGCGGATCGTCGAAGACCAGCGCGGGCTTGGGCTCACGCGGCTCGGAACCGGGGACGGTACTCATGCAACCAGGGTACGGTCGCGGAGAAATTCCCCGTGCCTTCTGCTGTGCTGAGACGCATGACGTCCAGCCCCACTCCCCCGCCCGTCCCCTCCGACGCGCCCGGCGGCGGCCGGGGACCACTGCGCAGGCTTCGGGCCCGTGGCCGCGACGAGGCGCACCGGACGGCCTCGCCGCTGGAGCTCTTCTTCGACCTGTGCTTCGTCGTGGCCGTCGCCCAGGCGGGCATCCAGCTGGTGCACTCCGTCGCCGAGGGGCACGCGGGCGAGGGGATCCTCGACTACGCGATGGTGTTCTTCGCCCTGTGGTGGGCGTGGATGAACTTCACCTGGTTCGCCTCGGCGTACGACAACGACGACGTCCTCTACCGGGTCGTCACGCTGGTGCAGATCGCGGGTGTGCTGGTCCTCGCGGCGGGGGTCTCCCGGGCGTTCGAGGAGCACGAGTACCTCGTGGTCTGGCTGGGCTACGTGATCATGCGGGTGGCCCTGGCGGCGCAGTGGCTGCGGGCGGCCCGTTCCACCGAGGGCCCGGAGCGCACGACGGCCCTGCGCTACGCCGGCGGCGTGCTGGCGTGCCAGGTCGGCTGGCTGGGGCTGCTGCTCCTGCCCGCGGGGGCCCGGCCCTGGTGGTTCCTGGTGATGGCGCTGCTGGAGATGTGCGTGCCGCCCTTCGCGGAGCGGGAGCGCACCACGTCCTGGCACCCCCGCCACATCGCGGAGCGATACGGGCTGTTCACCATCATCGTGCTCGGCGAGACCATCGCGGCGGCCACGATCGCGGTGAAGTCCGGCATCGACGAGAACGACGCACTGGGCGAGCTCCTCCCCATCGCGGCGGGCGGGCTGCTGGTCATCTTCGCGGCGTGGTGGATCTACTTCGTGGTCCCCATCCACGGCCATCTGCGGTCCAACCGGCAGGCGTTCCTGTGGGGCTACGGCCACTACCTGGTGTTCGCCTCGGCTGCGGCGATCGGGGCCGGGCTGGAGGTGGCGGTGGAGCAGACGGTCGGCAAGGCACACATCTCCACGCTGGCGGCGTCGGCGGCGGTGACGTTGCCGACGGCCCTGTACCTGCTCACGGTGTGGGTGCTGCACTCACGCCACTTCAAGCGGGGCATCTCCCAGCAGCTGGTGCTGCCGACGACGGCCCTGCTGGTGATCTGCTGCACGTTCCTGGGGCACTGGGCGGTGTTCGCGGCGGGTGTGGTCTGCGCGCTGTCGGTGGTGGCCGGAGAGACCCTGGCCGCGCGCCCGGCCGCGCGGGAGAGCGGGCCGGCGGCGCTGGCCGGGTGAGGGCGTCCGCGGTCCGGTCCCCGCGACGTCAACGGGCTGACGTGGCGCCCACCGGCTCGGTACACCCGCCGGGGCCGGGGGCTCGGTACACCCGCCGCGGCCGGGGGCTGGACGAGACTGTGCCCCATGACAGTTGACGCACTGACGGATGTCTCCGGCCTGCGGGTGGGGCACGCGACCCGCACCGGAGACGGTTGGCTCACCGGCACCACGGTCGTGCTCGCCCCGGAGGGCGGGGCCGTGGCCGCCGTGGACGTGCGGGGCGGCGGGCCCGGCACCAGGGAGACGGACGCGCTGGATCCGCGCAATGTGGTGCGGAAGGTGGAGGCGGTCGTGCTGACCGGCGGCAGCGCGTACGGGCTCGACGCCGCGTCGGGAGTGATGGCCTGGCTGGAGGAGCGGGGGCGCGGGATCCGTGTCGGGGCGGACCCGGCGCATGTGGTGCCGGTGGTGCCCGCCGCCTGTGTCTTCGATCTGGGGCGGGGCGGCGACTTCCGGGCCCGGCCGGACGCGGCGACCGGCCGTGCCGCGGTCGAGGCCGCCGCGGCGAGCGAGCTCGGCGCGCGGGTGCCCCAGGGGTGCGTGGGCGCGGGCACGGGAGCGGTGACCGGGGTGGTGAAGGGCGGCGTCGGCAGCGCGAGCACGGTGCTCGGCTCGGGGGTCACGGTGGCCGCGCTTGTGGTGGCCAACGCGGCGGGAGCGACGGTGGATCCGGAAACGGGGGTGCTGTACGGGGAGTTGTTCCAGGGGCGGGTGGAATACCCGGGGGAGGAGGTCCACGCGGCCGCGCAGCGGCGTCTCGCCGAGACGGCCGCGAGGAGCACGCCGCCCCCGCTCAACACGACGCTCGCGGTGGTCGCGACGGACGCGGATCTGTCCAAGGCGCAGGCGCAGAAGCTGGCCGGCACGGCGCACGACGGCATCGCCCGCGCCGTGCGCCCGGTGCATCTCCTCAACGACGGGGACACGGTGTTCGCGCTGGCGACGGGCGACCGCGCCCTGGACGCCGCGGACCCGCTCGCCCTGAACGAGATCCTGGCGGCGGGTGCGGACATGGTGACGCGCGCGATCGTCCGGGCCGTGCGGGCCGCGGAGCCGGTGGACGGTCCGGGCGGGGCGTGGCCGTCGTACGGGGAGCTGTACGGCGAGTTGCACGGGGAGCTGTAGCGGCGGTCCGCCGAACTGGCCTGCGGCGCACAGGAGATCCACAGCGGAACCGGAATTTGTCGCGGTTCTGTCACGTGACGGCCTTCATGGGGAACGGAAGGAACCCGACCGGCTCCCCGGCCCCTCTTCCCTCACGTACTGGAGCGGATCACGCAACATCACACGAACTGGGAGCAGCCCGTGACAACGCCGAACATTTCAGCGCGGCGCACTCTGGGGGCCTGTGCCGCCCTGATGGTCGGCGCCCTGACGCTCACCGCCTGCGGTGGCAGCGCCAACGCCAAGGACGACGAGAAGGGCGGCAAGGGCGGCACCAAGACGTCCGTCGCGAAGATCGCCATCTCGGCGAAGGACGGTTCGACCGGCGCGTCCATCAACGCGACCGGTGTGAAGGTCAGCGACGGGAAGCTGACCGACGTGAAGATGACGGTGGCGGGCAGCGGCGATGCCGTCGCGGGATCGGTCTCCGGCGACGGCAAGGTCTGGAAGCCGAAGGAGCAGCTGGAGCGCGGGACGAAGTACCAGATATCGGCGACCGCCCAGGACGCGGACGGCCGGACGGCCGCGGCCAACTCGATCTTCACGACGGTGACGTCGTCGAACAGCTTCATCGGGACGTACACGCCGGACAACGGCACGACGGTCGGTGTGGGCATGCCGGTCTCCTTCACCTTCGACAAGGCCATCACGGACCGCAAGGCCGTGCAGTCGCACATCTCGGTCACGTCCAGCAGCGGGCAGAAGGTCGTCGGGCACTGGTTCAACGGGCAGCGACTCGACTTCCGGCCGCAGGAGTACTGGAAGGCCGGCTCCAAGGTCACGATGAACATCGACCTGGACGGGGTCGAGGGCGCGAACGGCGTCTACGGCGTGCAGAAGAAGACGGTCACCTTCACGGTGGGCCGTGCGCAGGTCTCCACGGTGGACGCCAAGACCCAGACCATGACGGTCGTCCGGGACGGCAAGACCATCAAGACGATCCCGATCTCGGCGGGCAGCCCGCAGCACACCACGTACAACGGGCAGATGGTGATCTCGGAGAAGTTCGTCCAGACCCGGATGAACAGCCGGACGGTCGGGCTGGGCGGTGAGTACGACATCCCGGACGTGCCGCACGCGATGCGTCTGACGACGTCGGGCACGTTCATCCACGGCAACTACTGGTACAACAAGGGCAACCCGCCCTTCGGCCGCCAGGGCACCAGCCACGGCTGCGTCGGTCTCGCCGACGTCCAGGGCGCGGGGGGCAGCACGCCCTCCAAGTGGTTCTACGACAACTCCCTCATCGGGGACGTGGTGATCGTGAAGAACTCCCCCGACAAGACGGTGGCGCCGGACAACGGGCTCAACGGCTGGAACATGGCGTGGAGCCAGTGGGTCGCGGACAGCGCTTCCTGACCGGCTGAAGGACCACCTGAAGGACCGCCCCAACTGGGGTTTTTGACGGACCGACCGGGCCGCGCGGGAACTTTTCGCGCGGCCCACGCGTTTTCCCGGACGTACGTTTTCTCGGTTCCCGGACATGATGTCCGACCGAGGGGCTACCGTATGCACCCACAAGGTGACATGCAGCAACGCCGGGAGAAACCTTGAGCGTTCCGTACGAGACGGCAGCGTACGAACCCCACGACTCGCCCGAGTCTCCGGAGGAGCACCTCGCGCGACTCCTCGGCCGCGCCCTGAACTCCTTCGAGCTACCGGACGAGACGATAAGGCGCCTGGACTGCGCGCTGGCGCACGACGGATCGCTGCACTCCGCGCACCACAGCGCGGGCCTGCACCGGGAGACGTACCGGCACACGTGGCTGCTCGCCGACGGTTCGGCGCTCACGCTCTGGGAGCTCGTCCACAACACCGCTGCGGGCAGCGAACCGCATCACGAGGTGTATGTCGACGAGGAGGAGCTGCGCGCCGCCACGACGCGGCTGCCGCTGCCGCCGGACACCCCGGACTTCGAACTGCCGGTGACGGTGCAGCTGGCGCCGGCTCCCGCGCCCCGGCACGCGTACGCCGCCGAGGACTCGGCGGACCACGCGCGCAGGTTACTGCGCCGGGCGGAGAACGCGGACCGGCCGGGCACGGACACGGCGGCCCTGCTGGCCACGGCGTCCGGGCACCAGATCACCCAGGCCTTCGGCCGGCCGTGCCGCGCGGGCCGGGCGGGGCTGGGCTTCTCGCTCTACGAGCACGCGTTCCTGCTGCACGACGGCGAGGAGGTCTCCCTCTGGGAGGTCGAGCACACGGCGACGCCGGACGGGCGGCACATGTGCGAGGTGTACGCCAGCGAGGACGCGGCGCGCGAGGCCATGGAGCGGCGGGCGGCGCAGCTCTCCTGAGACAGGCCCCGCAAGCCCCTAGACGCCTCTGTCGCCGAGTTGGCGCACCAGCTCGGTGAAGGCGTCTCTCTCCTCGGTGGTCAGTTCCACGAACTCCGACCGGGGGCCCGTCTGCCGCTGTTGCGGGAGGGCGGGGAGCGGGTGGCCTTCGGGCCACCGGGAGAGGTGCTCGGGCATTGTCCCAGTAGATACCACGGCCCGGGACTTCGGTCCCGGGCCGTGATTTTCGTGATCTATCTCGCAGGTGGCATGAACGGCTCACACGCCTCGAAAGGTGCGAACCTCACGTCTGTTCAGGCCGCGACGGGCTGCTTCGTCTCCGCCGCCCGGGCCTCGCCGCCCTCGCCGGAGGCCGGTGCGGCACCCGGGACCGGCTTGCGCAGGCCCTTGAGGACGATCACCACGGCCGTGGTGACGCAGACGCCCGCGGCGATGGCGACCAGGTAGAGGAACGGGTTGCCGATCAGCGGGACCACGAAGATGCCGCCGTGCGGGGCGCGCAGGGTGGCGCCGAAGGCCATCGACAGGGCGCCGGTGACCGCGCCGCCCGCCATGGAGGCCGGGATGACGCGCAGCGGGTCGGCCGCGGCGAACGGGATCGCCCCCTCGGAGATGAAGGAGGCGCCGAGCACCCAGGCGGCCTTGCCGTTCTCGCGCTCGGTCTGGGTGAAGAGCTTGCCGCGCACGGTCGTCGCCAGGGCCATGGCCAGCGGCGGGACCATGCCGGCCGCCATCACCGCGGCCATGATCTTCATCGCCGAGTCGCTGGGGCTGGACACCGCGATACCGGCGGTGGCGAAGGTGTAGGCGACCTTGTTGACGGGACCGCCGAGGTCGAAGCACATCATCAGGCCGAGGAGGGTGCCGAGCAGGATCGCGTTGCTGCCGGACAGGCCGTTCAGCCAGTCGGTCATGCCCTTCTGGGCCTCGGCGATGGGCTTGCCGATGACGACGAACATCAGGAACCCGACGATCGCCGAGGAGATCAGCGGGATCACCACCACCGGCATGATGCCGCGCAGTGCCGCCGGGACGTTCACCTTCTGGATCGCCATCACCACGCCACCGGCGATCAGACCGGCCGCCAGACCACCGAGGAACCCGGCGTTGATGTTGAGCGCGATCATGCCGCCGACGAACCCGGGGACGATACCGGGCCGGTCCACCATGCCGTAGGCGATGTAGCCGGCCAGGACCGGGACGAGGAAGCCGAAGGCGACGCCGCCGATCTGGAAGAGCAGGGCCGCCCAGCTGTCGGCCTGCAACCACATGAAGTGGTCCATCACCGACGGGGCCTTGTCGACCTTGTAGCCGCCGATCGCGAACCCGAGCGCGATGAGCAGACCGCCCGCGGCGACGAACGGCACCATGTAACTGACGCCGGACATCAGCCACTTGCGCAGCTTGGTGCCGTAGCCCTCGCCGGAGTCGCCCGCGCGCTCCACCGCAGTGGCCGGGGCGGAACCGGAGGTGACCTCGCCGCGCGCGGCCTTGTCACGGACCTCGGCGATGAGTTCGGCGGGGCGGTTGATGCCCGCCTTCACGCCGACGTCGACGGTCGGCTTGCCGGCGAACCGCTCCTTCTCCCGGACGGGCACGTCGTGGGCGAAGATCACGGCGTCCGCCGCCGCGATGACCTGCGGGTCGAGCCGGGTGAAACCGGCCGATCCCTGGGGCTCGACGGCGAGTTCGACGCCCGCCTCCCGGCCGGCGTTCTCCAGCGACTCGGCCGCCATGTAGGTGTGGGCGATGCCGGTGGGGCAGGAGGTGACGGCGACGATGCGGAACGGGCGTTCCTCGTCCACCACCGTCTCGTCGGTGACCGTGGCGGCGGCGGGAGAGGCCGCTCCCGCCGACGCCACGGGGTCTTCGGAACCCGCCGGGGCGGGTGCGTCCGGCTCGTCGCCGCGGATCAAAGCCGCCGCGGCCGGCGCGTCGCTCACCGCGCGCAGGGCGTCGGTGAACTCGCTGTTCATCAACTGCCGGGCCAGCGACGACAGGATCGTCAGATGGGCGTCGTCGGCGCCGGCCGGCGCGGCGATCAGGAAGATCAGGTCGGCGGGGCCGTCCGCGGCGCCGAAGTCGATGCCGGCGGCGCTGCGGCCGAAGGCGAGCGTCGGCTCGGTGACGTGCTCGCTGCGGCAGTGCGGGATGCCGATGCCGCCGTCGAGGCCGGTCGGCATCTGGGCCTCGCGGGCGGCCACGTCGGCGAGAAAGCCGTCCAGGTCGGTCACCCGGCCCAGGGCCACCATGCGCTCGGCGAGGGCACGCGCCGCCGCTTCCTTGGTGTCGGCGGACAGGTCGAGATCGACCAGGTCCGCCGTGATCATGTCGCTCATCGCGGGCTCCTTAGCACGCGTATCGCCCGGTGGGAGGGGGTGGGCGGGAGGGGGACGGGGGTGCGGTGGGGGGTGACGGGGGTGGAGGCGGGGCCGGAGAGTAACGGGGAGGAGGCCCGCCGCTCGCGCGTCGGTCCGCGCTGCTCGTCGTACGTCATGACACCGGCTCCTTCAGCACACGGTCCGCCGGGACCTCGGCCGTGACCGTCACCGCCGCCGGGTCCAGGTCGCCCGGCGTCGGCATCACACTGCCGGGCAACTGGACGGCCGCCGCGCCGTGCGCGACCGCGGAGGCCAGGGCCTCGGGGCCGTTGCCGCCGGCGATCAGGAAACCGGCGAGGGAGGAGTCGCCGGCGCCCACGTTGCTGCGGACGGCGGCCACACGGGCGCTGCCGAACCAGGCGCCCGCGTCGGAGACGAGCAGCTGCCCGTCGGCGCCGAGGCTCGCGAGGACGGCCCGGGCGCCCATCTCGCGCAGTTCCTCGGCGGCCTTGACGGCGTCGCCGACGGTGGCGAGGGGGCGGCCGACGGCTCCGGCGAGCTCCTCGGCGTTGGGCTTGACCACGTCGGGCCGCTCGCGCAGGGCAGCGAGCAGCGCGGGCCCGGAGGTGTCCAGGGCGATGCGCGCCCCGGCGGCGTGCGCGCGGGCGACCAGCTCGGCGTACCAGGAGGGGGCGAGTCCGCGCGGGAGGCTGCCGCAGCAGGCGATCCAGGCGGCGTCGCGGGACTGCTGCCGCACGGTCTCCAAGAGCAGTTCCCGCTCGGCGTCGGAGAGTTCGGGGCCGGGCGCGTTGATCTTCGTCAGGACGCCGTCGGACTCGGCGAGGGCGATGTTGGAGCGGGTGGCCCCCGCGACCGGGACGGGAGCGACCTCGATGCCCTGCCTGGCCAGCAGGTCGGCGACCAGGGCGCCCGGGGCGCCGCCCAGGGGCAGGACCGCCACCGTGCGCCGTCCGGCGGCGGCGACGGCGCGCGAGACGTTCACGCCCTTGCCGCCCGGGTCCATCCGCTCGCCGGTGGCGCGGATGACCTCGCCGCGGTCGAGGGACGGCACCTCGTAGGTGCGGTCCAGGGAGGGGTTGGGGGTGACGGTGAGGATCATGCGCGCACTACTTCCGTGCCGCCGCGCTCGATCGCGACGGCGTCTTCGGGGCTCAGCCCGCTGTCGGTGATCAGCAGGTCCACATCGCTCAGGTCGCCGAAGCGGGCGAAGTGCTCCTGGCCGTGCTTTGAGGAGTCGGCGAGCAGCACCACGCGGCGGGCGGCGGCCACGGCCGCGCGCTTGACCGCGGCCTCGGCGAGGTCGGGGGTGGTCAGACCGTGCTCGGCGGAGAAGCCGTTGGCGGCCACGAACAGCACGTCGGCGCGGATCTCGCCGTACGCACGCAGCGCCCAGGCGTCCACGGCGGCGCGCGTGCGGTGCCGTACGCGCCCTCCGATGAGGTGGAGCTGGATGCCGGGGTGGTCGGCGAGGCGGGCCGCGATGGGGAGGCTGTGCGTGACGACGGTGAGGGAGGCCTCCAGCGGGAGGGCGGCGGCCATCCGGGCCACCGTCGTCCCGGCGTCGAGGATCACCGTGCCCTCGCCGGGCAGTTCCGCGAGGGCCGCCTTGGCGATGCCGTCCTTCTCGTCGGCGGCGGTCGTCTCGCGCTCGGCGAGGTCCGGCTCGAAGTCCAGGCGCCCGGCCGGGATGGCCCCGCCGTGCACCCGGCGGACCAGACCGGCGCGGTCGAGGGCCTTCAGATCCCGGCGGATCGTCTCCGCCGTCACCTGGAACTCCTCGGCCAGCGACACGACGTCCACTCGGCCGCCGTCACGGGCGAGCCGGAGGATCTCTTGCTGCCGCTCCGGTGCGTACATGTCCGTTCGCCTCCGCCTCATGCCCGAACGTGTGGTTTCAGCGGGAGGCTACGCCGAGATTTCCGCAAAGTAAACAGGTTCGGACCCAATCGGGCATGAGCGGAAACACGGGCGGGCCCGGCACCCGAGGTGCCGAGCCCGATGAGTCCCTGATCTCCGCCCCTACGAGACCAGCGCCGGTTCCTTCTCCGTCACCGGCGCCTGCCCGCCCTCCACATGCTGCGCGGGCCGCTTCGGCAGCGCGAACATCAGCAGGAAGATGGCGCCCATCACCGCGGCGACCCAGCCGAGCGCGTTCTGGAAGGCGTCCGCGAAGGCCGGACCGACCTGCTCCGGCCGCAGGTGGTCGGAGATCGTGCCGAAGAACACCACCGACACCAGGCCGAGACCCAGCGCGTTGCCCATCTGCTGCACGGTGTTGATGAGCCCGGACGCCGAACCGGCGTGCTCGCGCGGCACCTCCGAGAGGATCGCGTCGGTCAGCGGCGCGACGATCAGGCCCATGCCCACGCCCATCACGACCAGCGGAAGGGCCATCTGCCAGGGGGCGATGGCGAGGCCGTAGTGCCCGGCCTCGCTGATGTAGAGCAGCACCCCGGCCGCCATCACCAGCGCGCCCGCCTGGAGCACCTTGCGCCCGAAGCGCGGGACCAGCATCTGCACCGACATCCCGGCGGCCACCGACACCGCGATGGAGAAGGGAACTCCGGTCAGCCCGGCCTTCAGCGGGCTCCAGCCCAGCCCGAACTGCATGTACAGCGTCCACACCAGGAAGAACACACCGAGCCCGACCCCGAAGACGGTCTGCACGGCGATCCCGGCCGCGAAGCTCTTGACCCTGAACAGCGGCAGCTCGATCAGCGGGGAGCCGTCCCGGGCGGCCTTGCGCCTCTCGAACGCCACCAGCACCGCGAGGACGACGAGCGACCCGGCCATCGAGACGTACCCCCACACCGGCCAGTCCAGCTCCCGGCCGCGAATGAGCGGGTAGAGCAGCATCAGCAGGCCCAGCGTCACCAGCGCCACGCCCACCAGGTCCAGCTTCAGGGCGCGCGGCGCCTTGGACTCGGTGATGAAGCGGCTGCCGAGGATCAGGCCGGCGACACCCACGGGCAGGTTGATCAGGAAGATCGAACGCCACTCCCAGCCGAACAGGTTCCACTCGGTCAGCAGCGCGCCGAGCAGCGGACCGGACACGGCCCCGAGGCCGACGACCGCGCCGAACAGCCCGAACACCTTGCCCCGCTCGTGCGCCGGGAAGGTCGCGTGCACGATCGACAGCACCTGCGGCACCATCAGCGCCGCCATGCCGCCCTGCAGGAACCGCGAGGCGACCAGCATCTCCGGGTTCACCGCGAGGCCGCACAGCGCGGAGGCGACCGTGAACCCGCCGATGCCGACGAGGAAGATCCGCTTGCGGCCGTGGATGTCTCCGAGCCGTCCGCCGGTGATCAGGCCGGCGGCGAAGGCGAGGGCGTAGCCGGCGGTGATCCACTGGATCTCGCTGAAGGACGCGCCAGCCTCCCGCTGGATCGACGGTATGGCGATGTTGACGATCGTCACGTCGACGAGGTCCATGAAGGCCGCGGTCATCACGATCGCGAGGGCGAACCAGCGCCGGCGGTCGGTCACGCCGCCCGCCGTGGCGAGGGTGGTGTCGGTGGAGTGCATGCTCCGAAGGTAGACCCCCAATAGGTCAGGTCATGTCCTACTGGTGCGGCATCCTCGTCGGTATGACGACGGACACTCCGGCCCGGCTCCTGACGCTCCTCTCCCTTCTCCAGACGCCCCGCGAATGGCCAGGCGGCGAGCTCGCCGGCCGCCTCGGGGTCTCCCGCCGCACGGTCCGGCGGGACATCGACCGGCTGCGCGAGCTGGGCTATCCCGTGCAGGCGACCAAGGGCTCCGACGGCGGTTACCGGCTGGTCGCCGGCAAGGCCATGCCGCCGCTCGTGCTCGACGACGAGGAGGCCGTGGCCATCGCGGTCGGGCTGCGCGCCGGGGCGGGGCACGCGGTGGAGGGCCTGGACGAGGCCTCGGTGCGGGCACTGGCCAAGCTGGAGCAGGTCCTGCCCGGCCGGCTGCGCCACCGCGTGACCACCCTCCAGGCCGCGACCACACCACTGACCAGCGGAGACGGGCCGAGCATCGCGCCAGAGACCCTGACCGTGATGGCCTCGACGGTGGCCGGGCACGAGCGGCTGCGGTTCGCCTACCTGGCCGCGGACGGCTCCGGGTCGCGGCGCCTGACGGAGCCGTACCGGCTGGTGTCGACGGGCCGCCGCTGGTACCTGGTGGCGTACGACATCGACCGGGACGACTGGCGCACGTTCCGCGTCGACCGGGTCAGCGAGCCGTTCGCCACGGGGGCCCGGTTCGTACCGCGCGAACTGCCGACGGGGGACGCGGCGGAGTACCTGCGGCAATCGATGCAACGGCAGCAGCAGTCCTACGACTTCGAGGTCACGTTCGCCGCACCGGCCGACTTCGTCGCCGCCCGGGTGCCCCACTGGCTGGGCACGCCCGAGCCGTTGGACGACGGCAGCTGCCGGCTGCGGGGGTCCGTCGGGGACGCGGTGCAGTGGGTGGCGTTCCGGCTGGCGCTGCTGGAGTGCGACTTCGTGGTGCACGAGCCGGAGGAACTGGTGTCGGCCGTGCGGGAGCTGGGGGCACGGTTGAGCAGGGCGGCCGCCGGACGGGGCGCGGGCGGGGTGTGAGCCGTCGCGTCACGGTCCCCACGGGAAGTCCCGCAGTGCCGCGAGATTGCGCAGGGCGAGTTCCGCCGGGCTCCCCGGGCCTTCCACGGGCCCGTCCCCCTCCGCCCAGGCCTCCAGCGCGGTCCGCACGGCGGCACTGGCGACGGCGGCGGTGAAGCGCGACCGGGGGTCGGCGGCAACGTTGTCGGCGTCGTCCGGCCTCGCGGGAACCCCGGGGCCACCGGCACGTGTCACCCGTTCCGCCAGCACCTCACCCAGCAGCCGCTCGGACGCCTGGCACACCTCCGCCCACACCCTGCGCAGGGACGGGTTCGCGGCGGCCAGGCGCAGGAGCGTGCGGACCCACTCCCAGGAGGACGCCGAGACGCCGGCGCCCGGGGTGAGGGTGTGGCGGACACCCTGCTCCAGAGCCCCGATCACCTCCACGTCGGCCGGCGCCGCGCGCACCGCCTCCACCCAGCGCTGGGCGCCGGCCGCGTAGAGCGGGGCGACGGCCTCCTCCTTGGTGGCGAAGTACCGGTAGAAGGTGCGCGGGGCGATACCGGCGGCCTGGGCGATGTCCTCCGCGCGGGTGGCGCGCAGGCCGTGCCGTACGAAGAGGCCGGCCGCCGCCCGGGCGATCTCCATGCGTGTCTCGGCCTTCCGCCGCTCGGTCAGCGAGGGCGGGGTCGGGGTGGTGCTGCTCACGCCCGGCAGGCTATGCCCATGTGACACAATCTGCCATCTGGCGGGCCACCCCGTGGTTCAGGTACGGGGTGCCCCGCCCTCCAGAAGAGAGCCGGGCCCCGGCGTCCGGGGGGAAGGACGCCGAAGCCCGGCCTCGGGGAAAGTCCCGGCGCCGGGGGGAGTGCGACGGGACGTGGCTATGGGGGTCTTGGGGCGTGGCCCCGGGCCCGAACTGGTGGACCCAGAAGTCTTGTTCCCTGAGTCCGCCGGTTGAAGCGGCGTTACAACGCCATGTTTGCGCGGTCTTTCGCCACCCGGCGTACGCGGTGACCCCCGGGCGCACACGGTCCGTCACCCACTGGCCGTGGGAACGAGTCGTACGCCCGGACGCTCACCGTACTCACCGGTGACGCGCCGCCCCGCGAAGAGGGGTCGCGCCACGCGGACGGGAATCACGCCGCCGCGTCGAACCCGGTGCTGCGGGCCAGCTTCTTCAGCTCCAGCAGCGCGTGCTTCTCGATCTGCCGGATGCGCTCGCGGGTCAGGCCGTGCTCCTTGCCGACCTCGGTCAGCGTGCGCTCCCGGCCGTCCTCGATGCCGTAGCGCATCTTGATGATCGAGGCCGTGCGCTGGTCGAGCCGGCCGATCAAATCGTCGAGCTCCTCGCTGCGCAGCAGCGTCAGCACCGACTGCTCGGGCGACACCGCCGAGGTGTCCTCCAGGAGGTCCCCGAACTGCGTCTCGCCCTCGTCGTCCACCGACATGTTCAGCGAGACCGGGTCGCGGGCCCAGTCGAGCACGTCGGTGACGCGCGCCGGCGTCGAGGCGAGCTCGGTCGCGATCTCCGCGGGCTCCGGATCCCGGCCGTGCTCACGGTTGAACTCACGCTGCACACGGCGGATCCGGCCGAGCTCCTCCACGAGGTGGACGGGCAGGCGGATCGTACGGGACTGGTCCGCTATCGACCGCGTGATGGCCTGGCGGATCCACCACGTGGCGTACGTGGAGAACTTGAAACCCTTGCGGTAGTCGAACTTCTCGACCGCGCGCACCAGGCCGGCGTTGCCCTCCTGGATCAGGTCCAGCAGCGGCAGGCCGCTGCGGGGGTAGCGGCGGGCGACCGCGACGACCAGGCGCAGGTTGGAGCGGATGAAGACATCCTTGGCCCGCTCGCTCGCGTCGACCAGGGCCTGCAGCTCCTCGGGCGAGGCTCCGGCCTTGTTCTCCTCCAGGCCGTCGAGGATCTGCTGTGCGAACACACCCGCTTCGATGATCTGAGACAGCTCGACCTCCTTGGCGGCGTCGAGCAGCGGTGTGCGAGCGATCTCGTCGAGGTACATGCCGACCAGGTCGCGGTCGGCGATCTCGCCGCCATGGGTGCGAACACTGCTTGCCGCATCGGCCGTCTCGCCGGTGGCGGACTGACGACGGGCGACGGCACGGGTTGCCATGCGAGCTCCCTTGCGATGGTGAGGTCAGCGGGTGGTCCTTCGGACGCTGGACTCCGTCTTCCGGGACTCTCCGGACTCTCCTCGGGTGCCCTGCATCCGATGGAAACAACGACTGGAATCAGGACAGAATTCCCAACGCGGCCCCCGATTTTTCTGATCATGCAGTACCCTGTCCGGCCACATGGGGAGGCGCGATGCTGTCGGAATGTACAGAGGTGCAGGTCAGACCGGGAGTCGAGGCTGACCTCGACGCTCTCACGACCCTCTACAACCACTATGTACGTGAGACGGCGATCACATTCGATACCGCGGTCTTCACTCCGCAGGAGCGCCGCCCCTGGCTGCTCTCCCACCCTGAAGACGGGCCGTACCGCCTGATGGTTGCCACGGAACCGGACTCACAGGAGATCCTGGGCTACTCCACTTCCAGCCCTTTCCGAATGAAGCCCGCCTATGCCACTTCCGTGGAGACGACCGTGTACGTCACCCCGGGCGCCGGGCGGCGCGGCGTCGGCACGCTCCTCTACACGGCCCTCTTCGAGGCCCTGTCCGGCGAGGATCTGCACCGCGCCTACGCGGGCGTCGCGCTGCCGAACGAGGCGTCGGCCCGGCTGCACGAGCGCTTCGGCTTCCGGCACGTCGGTACGTACCGGGAAGCCGGCCGCAAGTTCGGCCGGTACTGGGACGTGGCCTGGTACGAGAAGGAGCTGCCGTAACCGGAGGCGGTCAGCCGAACTGCACCGACCGCTTCGCCAGCCCCATCCAGAAGCCGTCGATCACGGACTTCTGCGCGTCCAGCTCACCGGCCGCGTCCGCCGCGCCCATGGTCACGAACAGCGGGGCGAAGTGCTCGGTGCGGGGGTGAGCCAGCTGCCCCGCGGGCGACGTGCGGGTGAAGTCGAGCAGGGCGTCCACATCACGCGCCTCCAGCGCCCGCCGGCCCCAGTCGTCGAACTCGGCCGACCAGGCGGGGACGCCGCCCTGCCGCAGCGCGGCCAGGTTGTGGGTGAAGAAGCCGGAGCCGACGATCAGCACGCCCTCGTCGCGCAGGGGGGCGAGTTTGCGGCCGATCTCCAGGAGCCGGACCGGGTCGAGCGTCGGCATCGACACCTGGAGGACCGGGATGTCGGCCTCCGGATACATCTCGACCAGCGGGACGTACGCGCCGTGGTCGAGGCCACGGTCGGGGACGTCCTGGACGGGCATGCCGGGGGCGCGCAGCAGCTTGCGTACGGACTCGGCGAGCTCCGGTGCGCCGGGGGCGTCGTACGTCACCCGGTAGTAGTGCTCCGGGAAGCCCCAGAAGTCGTAGACGAGCGGGACGGTCTCGGTGGCGCCGAGGGCGAGCGGGGCCTCCTCCCAGTGGGCGGAGACGATCAGGACGGCCTTGGGGCGCGGCAGGCCGGCGGACCAGGCGGCCAGTTCACCGGGCCAGACCGGGTCGTCCGCCAGGGGCGGCGCGCCGTGGCTGAGGTAGAGAGCGGGCATGCGCTCCTGGGTGGCGGCGGACATGCTGCGGCTCCTTCCAAAACATGGTTCCCTACAAAACTGTACGGGCCATTTGTTTAAACTTCAAGAAGGGGCCACGTAAAGTGGAAGGCATGAAGGCACCCGCATCCGCACCGACACCGGGCTCCGTCGCGGAGCCCCAGGAACCGCGCTGGCTCACCGACGAGGAGCAGCGCGTCTGGCGTTCGTTCATGGAGGGCGTCACCCTCCTCGACGACCATCTCGACCGTCAGCTGCAGCGCGACGCGGGCATGCCGCACGTCTACTACGGCCTTCTGGTCAAGCTCGCCGAGGCGCCGCAGCGGCGGCTGCGGATGACCGAGCTCGCGATGCTGGCGAAGATCACCCGGTCCCGTCTCTCGCACGCCATCGCGCGCCTGGAGAAGAACGGCTGGGTGCGCCGGGAGGACTGCCCCGACGACAAGCGGGGCCAGTTCGCCGTCCTCACGGACGAGGGCCTCAAGGTGCTGCGGGAGACCGCGCCGGGCCATGTGGAGGCCGTACGCCAGGCGGTCTTCGACCGGCTCACCCCGGAACAGCAGAAGTCCCTCGGCGAGATCATGCGGATCGTCGCCGAGGGACTTCAGCCGGCCGAAGCGGGTGCGGACCTGCCCTGGCTCCGCTGACGCGGGAGCCGGGGCAGGTCCTGGATTCCGTGGGTACGAGGCGTCCCCTTCCTCGTACCCACGGATGGCCCGAAGGGGTGTGGTGCGCGGCCGTCAGTGGGCGACGACCGGGATCTTCACCTCGTCCGCCGCGTCCTCCTCGGAGGACGCCACCGTCGTACCGCCCGGGCGGCCGGCGTTGACGAAGGTCAGGGCGATCACGGCGGCCACCACGAGGATGCCGACGGCGAACCAGATGGCGCTGGTGTAGCCCTCCACCATGGCCTCCAGCTGGACCAGCTGCTGCTGGGACCGGCTGGTCGCCCCGGCGATGTGGTCGGCGACGTACGCCGTGGTCGCCGAGGCGGCGATGGTGTTCAGCAGAGCCGTACCGATCGCGCCGCCCACCTGCTGCGAGGTGTTGACCATCGCGGAGGCGACACCAGAGTCCCGCGGCTCCACGCCCTGGGTGGCCAGCGACATGGCCGGCATGAACGCCGTACCCATGCCGAGGCCGAGCAGCAGCATCGCCGGCAGCAGCAGAGCGGCGTACGAGGAGCCGATCTCCAGCTGGGTCAGCAGCAGCATGCCGAGCGCGGCGACCAGGAAGCCGGGGCCCATCAGCAGGCGCGGCGCGACCCTGGTCATCAGGCGGGTGCCGATCTGGGTCGAGCCGGTGATCATGCCCGCGATCATCGGCAGGAAGGCGAACCCGGTCTTGACCGGCGAGTAGCCCTTCACGATCTGCAGGTAGTAGGTCAGGAAGAGGAACAGACCGAACATCGCGATGATCGCGAGACCGAGGGAGAGGTAGATCCCGCCGCGGTTGCGTTCGGTGATCACGCGCAGCGGGAGCAGCGGAGCCTTGACCTTCGACTCGACGAGCACGAAGGACAGCAGCAGCACGGCCGACGCGACGAACATGCCGACGGTGACGGAGTCGCTCCAGCCGTCGGACTCGGCGCGGGTGAAGCCGTAGACCAGGGCGACCAGGCCGAGGGTGGACAGGATCACACCGGGGATGTCCAGGGCGGAGCGGTTGCGGCCGCCCTCGGGCTCACGGATGACGAAGTAGGCGCCGGCCGCGGCCACGATGGCGAACGGGATGTTCACGAAGAACGTCCAGCGCCAGTCCAGGTACTCGGTGAGGAAGCCGCCCAGGATCAGGCCGACGGCGCCGCCACCACCGGCGATCGCACCGTAGATGCCGAACGCCTTGGCGCGCTCCTTGCCGTCGGTGAACATCACCGCGAGCAGCGAGAGCGCGGCGGGCGCGAGCAGCGCGCCGAAGACGCCCTGGAGGGCGCGGGCGCCGAACATCATCGCCTCGTTGGTGGCCGCGCCGCCGAGCGCGGAGGCCGCGGCGAAGCCGCCGAGGCCGACGACGAAGGCCTTCTTGCGCCCCCAGAGGTCCGCTATCCGGCCGCCGAACAGCAGCAGACCGCCGAAGGCGAGGGCGTAGGCCGTGACGACCCACTGCCGGTTGCCGTCGGAGATGCCGAGGTCCTGCTGGGCGGAGGGCAGGGCGATGTTCACGATGGTGGCGTCCAGGACGACCATCAGCTGGGCGAGCGCGATGAAGACGAGCGCTTTCCAGCGGTTGGCGTCCGGTTCTCGGGCCGGTGCGCCGAAGGTCTTCGAGACTGTTTCAGACATGGGGATACCCACTTCGGGACTTCGTGACGAAAAAAGGTGACGAAAGGGGACGGCTCGCCTGCGGGGACGGCCGTAGAGACTGTCGCCTGGTCTTCAGACGGTTGGAAGGGCTGAACTACTGGGTCAGGGCCTCATGGGTCCGGGACTTATGGGTCCGGAACTTATGGTCCGGGACTGATCGGTCAGGGCCGGCGCAGATCCTCCAGGGTCACGGCCGCACCCGGGAGAGCGGAGCGAGCCGGAGCCCGCAGCCCGTCCAGGAACAGCTGAAGATGGCGGTGGACGAAGCGGTCGGCCCGGAAGCAGTCCGTGCCGGCCGGGGGCCGGCTGAGCTGGGCCACGGCGATCATGACGTCTCCGACATCCACGTCGGAGCGGAGCTGCCCGGCCGTCCTGGCCCGGTCCATGACCTCCGCGATCAGCCGCTCGACCCGTTCGCGCGCGGCCTCCAGGTCCGGGTGGTGCTGGTCGAACGTGCTGGAGACCATCGGGCACAGCGCGCTGATCCGCTCATCGGCGGCGGCGTGCACGAAGCGCTCCAGCGCCTCGAACGCGTCGCCGGTCTCGGTGAGCGCGGTCTCGGCGGCCGCGGCCGTACGGTCCATGACGGAGCAGACGACCTCACGGACGAGCGCGTCGCGGTCCGGGAAGTTGCGATACACCGTGGCGTTACCCACGCCGGCCCGGCGGGCGATCTCGTCGAGCGGCACTTCGGGGCCGTGCTCGACGAACATCTCCCGGGCGGCGGTGACGATCCGCTCCCGGTTACGCAGGGCGTCGGCGCGAGGCCGGGGCACCTTGCGCGCTTCGGGGCTGGCGGTCTGCACGGTGTACTCCTGGTGAGTGAGGCGATCCGGGGATTGGATCCCCGTTTCGGTCGGACACATGGCTAAACGGGGAGTGGGTCCCCGGTATTTCCCGCTCCTGTGGAAATTGCTTGTGACCTGGCTCACATACCCTCCCACCTCTTACCGGCGGGAAACCCACGATCGGTCTCTTCCAGCGCGCGTCCCCCCACCTCGCGACGCAGGGTGATCGCAAGGGTGCAGCCGGAGACCGGAGGCTGCCGTGGCGCGGGAGGTCCCTTGCAGGTCCCTTGCATCCAGCCGCAGCACCGGCACCCCCGCCCGGACGGCACGGGGCCGCCCGGCCACCGGATACCCAGGCGCCGTCTGGCCGCCCTGGCCTGCGTGACCGCCCTGACCTTCACGGTCAGCACCTCGGCGGGCACGGGCCGACTCGCCCCGGGCGCCAGTACGGCGGGAGCGGGCCCCATCGCCCTGTCCCACACCTCCGCACACGGGCCCTGCATGATCCGCGGCGCCCGCGAGGTCCAGATGTCCGAGGGCATCCCCACCTCCACGGGCTACACCCGCTCCACCGGCACCGTCCGAGCCCTCACCCTGATGATCGACTTCTCCGACGCCCCCGGCGAGGGCGACGCCCGGGACCGCTTCCGCGAGTTCTTCCCACAGACCCGCGAGTGGTTCCGCACCAGCTCCTATGGCCGCCTCGACTACCGACCCGAGACCCCCATCCCGTCCTGGCTGCGGATGCCGAAGTCCTTCCGCGAGTACGGCATAGAGCGCGGGGCTCCGTTCGAGCCCGGCTACCGCGCGCTGGTCCAGGACCTCGTGGCGGCGGCCGACCCGAAGGTGGACTTCCGCGCCTACGACCTGCTGAACGTCCTGGTCACCCCCAACGCCGGCCTCTCCGCCCTGGACACGGTCCTGTCCGTCACCTTCGCCGGCAACCCGGAGGCACCCAGGGCCGACGGCATACCCGTGGCCAACGCCTCCTTCGTGTACTCCCGCCAGGACGACGGCTCCGGCTCCTACGACCGCACCGGCTACCGCGTCCTCCCCCACGAGAACGGCCACGTCTTCGGCCTGCCCGACCTGTACACCGCGGACGGAGGGGGCGCGGTCGGCCACTGGGACATCATGAGCGAGGACTGGGGCGCCAACAACGACTTCCTCGGCTGGCACAAGTGGAAGCTGGGCTGGCTCGACGCCGCCCAGGTCCACTGCGCGGCGTCCACCGGCACCACGGAGTACACCCTGACGCCGCTGCCCCTCGCCGGTGGCTCCAAGCTGGTCTTCCTCCCCCTGGACGGCAGAACCGGCTACGCCGTCGAACTGCGCACCCGCGCCGGCAACGACGAGGCGGTGTGCCGCCCGGGCGTCCTGATCTACAAGGTCGACGCGGAGGTGGACACGGGCATGGGCCCGGTCACCGTCTACGACTCCCGCCGCGACAGCGGCGGCTGCACGCGCGCGCCGAACGTCCACGCGGAACTGTCGGACGCGCCGTTCACGCCCGGGGAGACGTTCCGCGACGCGGGCAGGGGGATCACGATCGAGGTGGCTGGGGTGGGGACGGGAGCGGCGGGCGCGGGGGCCGGTGTGGAGGGGGGGTATCGGGTGCGGGTGACGCGGGAGTAGGGGTAGGCGGTCGGGAGTTGGGGGGAGGGGTGGGCGGTCGGGAGTGGGGGGGGAGAAGGGTGGGCGGTCGGGAGTGGGGGGGAGAAGGGTGGGCGGAGTAGGGGGTGAGCGGCAGGGAGTACGGGCGATACACGGAGGCGTACGTTCGTCGAGCCCCTCCCGGCCTCCGGGCCACGGGTTTCCGGATTACGGTGGGCCTGCCGCGACCGTCGCGAGCGCCGTACCGGAGAGCCGATGCCAGCGAAGCCCATGCCCGAGACCCCGGAGGGGTCCGCCCCGCCGGCCGACGAAAAGGGGCCGGGCGAGGGGACGACCTCGTCGACAGCCCGGACGGCCGGCTCGGCCGCCCGGAGGAACGACCCGGCCGCTTCGGTGGGGGCCTCGGCCGCTCGGAGGGGCGCACCGGTCGCTTCAGTGGGGGCCTCGGCCGCTCGCGGAGGCGCACCGGCCGCGCGGGAGGGGGGACCGGCCGCTCGGGAGGGCGCCCCGGCCGCTCGTACGGCGGCCACCATCGACGAGCGAGGGGTCCCCGCCGAGGCGGTCACTCCCCTCATCCGCGGCATCGCTGTCCTGCGGGAACTGACGGAGGCGGACGGCACGCTGAGCCTGAGCGGCCTGGAACGGGCCACCGGTCTCGCCCGCTCCACGGTCGACCGCATAACGGCCACCCTCGCCCGCATGGGCTACGTCCGCTTCGACGGCCGGGACGTCCATCTCTCCCCCCGTCTAATGGAACTGGGCAACGCCTACATGTCGGCCCTGCGCCTGCCCGCTCTCCTCTCCCCGCACGCCGACGCCCTGGCCGACGAACTGGACGAGTCGGTCTCTCTCGCTGTCGCCGACCGCGACGGCATCCGCTTCATCCACCAGGCGACCCGCCGCCGCGCGATGTCCCTCAGCTTCCGCATCGGCGACCTGCTCCCCGCCGAACGCACCGCCCCCGGCCCGCTGTTCGCGACGGAGTGGACGGCCACGGACTGGCGACACTGGCGGGACCGCAGGGCGTCGGACCCGAGGGACCTCTCCTTCACGGCCGTACCGCCACGCACGTTCGGAGCGGACCAGAGGGACGACGAGACGTTCGCCCGCCGCACGGAAGAGGCGTCCGCGAACGGCTGGTCCCTGGACGACCAGCTGATCGAGCCGGGCCTGGTGGCGATCTCGGTACCGGTCCGAACCCCTGGAGCGGACGGCCGGATCGCGAGCGTGGCGAGCGTGGTCAGCCACACGAGCCGTCACACCGCGCACCACCTGCGCACGACGCTGCTGCCGAGGCTGCGGTCCGCGGTGTCGGACATGGAACGCGAACTCCGCCGCACCCCACCGCCCGAACCCGGGCCGCCCCCCTCGGACCTGGCGCTCTGGACAGGCGCGTCCAAGCAGCAGCTGGGCCGCGAGTTCATCGAATCCCTGGCCCGGGGCCTGACGGTCCTCACGGCCTTCGGAGAGGGCAGGCCGGAACTGACCCTCACGGAGGTGGCCCAGGCGACGGGCCTGGCCCGGGCTACGGCCCGCCGAGCCCTGATCACCTACGAACACCTGGGCCTGGTGGCCCCGGCGGGCCGCACCTTCACCCTGACCCCCCGGGTCCTCTCCCTCGGCTTCCCACCCCTGTCCCGCACCTCCCTCCCCGAGATCGCCCAGCCCCACCTGGCCGACCTGACGTCCCGCATCCACGAGTCGACGTCACTGGCGGTGCTGTCGGACTCCGGCGAGGAGATCCAGTACACGGCCCGGGTGGCCACGGCCCGGGTGATGAGCGTGAACATCACGGTGGGCACGCGTCTGCCGGCCTACGCGACGGCACTGGGCCGGGTCCTGCTGGCGGACGCGCCCACCGGCACGACCACGACCGAGCACACCCACGAAGGAGTCCTGGCCTCGGTCCGCTCCCGGGGCTACGCCCTGGTGGACGAGGAACTGGAAGAGGGCCTCCGCTCGATCGCGGTCCCGATCCGCGACCGGTCGGGCCGGGTGGTGGCGGCCCTGAGCGCAGCGATGCACGCCAGCCGCCGCACCCCGGGTGAGTGCGTGACGGACCTCCTCCCCGAACTGACCACGACAGCCACCCGCATCCAAACGGACCTCCACACAGCAGCCCGCTTCACAGATGTCCCCCTGACCTGACCCCCACACCCGTGCGACCCACATCCGGTACGCTGACGCCTGTGGTCCTCTCGGACCACGGGCACGTCGCTGCTTGCGTCCACTGCCACTGCCTTCGTAGCTCAGGGGATAGAGCACCGCTCTCCTAAAGCGGGTGTCGCAGGTTCGAATCCTGCCGGGGGCACCAGGTCAGAAGGGCCCGCACCTACGACTTTCGTAGGTGCGGGCCCTTCTGACATCTACAGCTGACATCAACGAGCCTGGTCACTGACGACCGGGGCGCCTCCTGAGCAGGCGGTCCATGTGGCTCATGGCTTCGCGCTGCGGGTCCTGGACGACGTGGGTGGTAGACGTCCATGGTGATGCTGATCTGGGAGTGCCCGAGAATCTCCATCACGACGCGGGGCGCGACTCCGGCAGCCGTGAGCAGGGTGGCCGTCCCGTGGCGAGCGTCGTGCAGCCGGATCACGCGGAGGCCGGCGGACTCGGCGACGCGGGTGAAGGAGCGGTACAGGTTGCGCGGCTCGACAGGGCGGCCGGTGCGAGTGGCGAAGACGTAGTCCGACTCCTGCCGGTTCTCCCCCGCCTTGGCATGAGCGCATTCAGCAAGACCACCGTCGTCGTCATCACCGCGAAGTCCGCCGGGCGCAGGCTCTTCGGCCTCGCCACCGCAGGCGTCCGTCTCGCTTGACCGCTTGCGCGTCAGTCCGGCAGCCAGTGCAGCTCGTGCGCCAGGGTTTTGGCGACGGCACGGATGCGGCGGTGTAGTGGCGACTGCTCGCGTGGGAGGACCAGGTGGATCGTCATGCTGGGCGCGCCTCGCAGCGGTCGCCAGGTGAGACCGGCTGGTTGCACCGTGGCCGCGGCTTCTCCGGCCGGGGCGAGGGTGGCCCCGTCGCGCAGGTCGCGCTGAGACATGTCGAAAGAGACTGCGGGCGTGTGGAATCGGGGGCGTGGTCGGGTGTCTCGGAACAGTGCGGACAGCTGATCGTGGATCACGGGGTTGGCCGCACGGTCCGGGAGTCGCAGCGGATACGCGGCCGCGTCGGCGATCTCGATCTCCGGGTGTTCGGCCAGCGGATGGTGCTGCGCCAGTTGGACCCCGATGCGCGCACGCCGCAGCAGGAACCGGCGCACGCCACGGCCCGGCTGTTCACCGCGGGTGATCCCGGCATCGATGCGGCCGTCGGCGACCGCGGGGGAGATCTCCGGTGTCGCCATCGGAACCGCGCCGACCTCGAGTCCGCTGTTGCCGCGAATCAGCCTGTCCACCAGGGCCGGTGCCGTCTCGGCCCCGGTGCTGAGGCTGTATCCGATGCGCAGCGTGCCCAGTTCACCGGCCGCCGCGCTCCGGGCGGTGTCCCATGCCCGGTCCAGCGCCGCCAGCGCGGGCGGCGCGGACTCCGCCAAAGCCGCACCGGCCGTGGTCAATACGACGCTACGCGTGTTGCGGACCAGCAGGGCCGTGCCGAGTTCCGCCTCCAATCGGCGCATCCGGGCGCTGAGTGCGGGCTGTGCGATACCGATCCGTGCTGCCGCGCGGGTGAAGTTCAACTCCTGCGCCAGCACCAGGAAGTACCGCAGACTCACCGTATCCGGCGCCACGTGGCCTCCCTGCCGATTGATAACGATCCGTTCTGAGTCTATCCCGTACCGGTCTTTCCCTCGACCGCACATCAAGCCCTAACCTGCGCATACGGCGATTCAACTGACCGCAGTACCCGTCGCCGGGATCGATCGATCTGAGTGTCAATTCGAAGTCGGACATGTCCGGCCGAACACAGGAGGTTTCCATGGCTAAGGGCTACTGGGTCAGTGTCTACCCCGCCATTTCCGACCCTGAGAGGCTGACTGACTACAACGAGCTGGCCGGTTCGGCTGTCCAGGCTGGGGGCGGGCGCGTCCTGTCCCTCCTTGGCGGTCGAGTCGTCGCCCACGAGGCCGGAATCACAGAACGCGTCGTTCTGATCGAGTTCGACAGCTTTGAACAGGCCGTCGCGGCATACGAGAGCGAGGCATACCAGAAGGCGCTGGTGGCCCTCCCCGACGGCTTCGAGCGCGACTTCCGCATTATCGACGGCATCGACTGACCGGCGGGCCCAGCCATCGCTGAGCATCCGTCACCTGATACGCACACGGTACTCAACGACGACTCACGAGACGAGTTCGAAGCCACGCCCCGCGTCCCAGCTCGTCGTCGACGGCCTGATCCCTGTCGGGCGGGCCGCGAAGCGGAGTTCGGGGCAGCCGACACATCATTGCCCGACAACCGACTTGCCTAATGAACGCCCGGGATGCCCCAGAGCCCTTCCGCTGGCATTTGACCAAGCTCCCGACCCAATCCCCCATCGTCACGGATATCGTCGCCGTACGGGTCCGTGGAATCGATCCGCTGCCAAGCGAGCCTGTCGTGCCTGGTCGTAGTGGTCCAGGTGCAGCCGGACCAGGAAGGCGTGATGGTCGCGTAAGCGGCCGGTCAGGGCCTCGGTGAGTTCGGGGATCTTGTTGCGGAGCTTGCGTTTGGCCAGCTCCGCGAGGGTCTGCGGTTCGCGTTCACCCGAGACGAGAGCCTCCAGCATGGCCCTGCCGGAGACGCCCATGATGTCGGAGGCGACCGCGGCCAGCTTGATCCCGGTGTCCTCCAGCAGCTTCTCCAGGCGCTGGACGATCTGGCCGCGCTCGCGGGTGAGCTGGGTGCGGGCGCGGGTCAGGTCACGCAGTTCGCGCACCGGCTGGGGTGGCACGAACGAGGCGCGCACCAGGCCGTGCGCGCCGAGCTGGGCCAGCCAGGCCGCGTCTGAGACGTCGGTCTTGCGGCCGGGTAGGTTCATGACCTGACGGGCGTTGACCAGGATCACGTTCAACTCGTCGGCCAGCAGGTAGTAGAAGGGCTTCCAGTAGTCCGAGGTTGCCTCGATCACGACCAGGGTGACCTGGGCGGCGAGCAGGTGACCGCGCAGGGCGAGTACCGCGTTCGTCGATCCCCAGGTGGTGGTCTCGGTGGTGAAAGACCCCCGCCGCTTGGTACTCGGGGTGCGGACGCACGCCTTGGCGTCCTTCTTGCTGATGTCCACCCCCGCGCAGCGTTCGTGCAGCACGTCCACGGTCCCGATCCCTCCCTCACCAGCCCGAGTGGTACGCCGTTCGGGGAGGGCCAGGGTGAATCAGGAATTCTGACGCACGTGCTCGCAGCAACACTCCACGGTTCCCGTGGACGGCCCCCAGCACCACGCTGACCTGCGAGCTCACCGGCATCACAGAGCGATCGGCTTCGGCCGGAACGAACCCCACCAGCGTCCCGCCGCGGTATCAGCCCACGGCAGAGGAAGGTCGACAGCCTCGGCGAGGGGCTGAAGATTTTCGGCAACGGCTTCCTGGAGGGCCTGAGGGCACCGTTCGAGTTTCTCGGCGACGCCCAGGCCGCCGTCACCGGCCAGAACGGTGGTGTAGGGGCCTTCGTCGACACGTACCTCCCTGTCCGCCCGGCCTACCGGCTCTACCGGGCCGAGTACCTGCTGCGGCAACAGGGCTGTGACGCGCTGGCGGACCTTTACTCGGATGCTGCGGACGAGCTTGCGCAGCAGCTCGCGGTGACTGGGGTCGGTGGACTCACGGGGTGGCGGCGACAGGCGTACGAGGCCGAGGAGTCGATCCTCAACTCGGGAGGGATCGCCCCCCGAAATGCCAAAGGCAAGTACGCCAAGCGTGACGGCGTAGAGGGGCGCGACGGCTCGAACGACGAACTGACGACCTGGGAAAACCTTATGCTGGACGGTGCGACGGTCATCGCCAGAGAAGTCTCGGTCAAGGCACCCGGATTCAAGGTCCGGAAATTCGATGGCCTGGTCAACATAAACGGCCACTGGTACGGGATCGAAACCAAGGGCGGCTCAGCCAAGCGAAATCCGGACCAGAAGAAGTTCGACGACTGGCTGAATCTTCCTGGAAACACGGTCACCACGAAGGGCGGCCTCGTACTGGAAGGCGTATTCGACTCATGGATTCCGCCCGGTAGCATGAAGTCCCGAGAGCACCTGGACGAGTAACCGGTCGATTCCGGTCGGGTAAGTTCGAGTCGAGTGAGCGGCGTGGGCGCCTGAGCGACGGGCTCCCACGCCGTATCGAAAGGACGGTCATGAGCTACGACCTCGCATTCTGGTACGAGAGCGGTTCCCTTGACGCGGCGGCGGCATATCAGAAATACGACGCGATGACGGATGGTGAGTCCGGGGTTACTGCGGAGAGTCCGCGAGTTGCCGATTTCTACCGGGATGTTCAGAAGGCTTATCAGGATCTGACGGAGGACACCACGGAGGAGGAAGCAGATCAATCCCCCTGGACTTCTTCCGTTTATTTCAACGGAGAGTACGTACTTGTCAACATCGCCTGGTCCCGGAAGAATGAAGTCTCCGACACCCTCATCACCATGGCGAAGAGCCGGGGACTTATGACCTATGACCCGCAGCGGGAGCTGGTCGTCGAAGCGTGACGTGCGCAAGTGGCCTGCCGTATGCCTGGCTGTCGGCGATCGCTACCACCGTTTGAGGCGGTTCCGGTCGCCCAACGGAGGAGGAGTCGGACTGATGCTGGACATCGAAAAGGCGACCAGATTGGCCCAGAGGTTTCTGGATGAGGAAGTGAGCCACGAGGGAATGCCCTTCGCACTCGTCGAAGGAGAGCATGCTCAGGTCGGAAGCACGTTCTACTTCGATTGTCAGTCAGTCGCCTACCTCCGGAGCGGAGACATCCGGGACATGGCCATCGGCACGGGCTACGTGTGCGTGAACGGAGAGACCGGCAAGTGCCGCATGCTGGGAGCTGTCGAGTCCGCCAAGCTCGACCTGTTTTGACCAGTCTCTCAAGATTTCCTCTGTAGCGGCGTTGGGAAACAGGCTCGTGGCCCGCCACGCGTGCCACAGGCGAACTGGACGCTGTCCCGGATCCGTATCGTGCACACGGATGATCAGTTGATCGCCATGGCGCGAGACATGCTGAAGGCAGCTGGCCTGCATGGGCACAAGTACGCCATCGACGTCATTCTGGCCGCTGTGGCCGGGCGGGAAGCCGCGCAGGGAGCTCAGGCAACAGTCTTCACCTCCGACACCGACGACATGAATCAACTCCTCGCGGGGCACCCCGTGCGAGTCGAGAAGGTCTGACGAAACGCCGCCCGCGCTGCACTCCGACCACTCGCCGGCTCCCCCGAGCACAGCACCCCCATGTCGGACAGCACCCACCGGCACGTATTCAGCACACATAGGAGCGGGAAGCACTGCGAACACAGAAGAAGTGCGGAGGAGTGTTTCCCCTGGCCAGACGCCCCGTGGCCCGCATCTCCGCAGGTCACAGCCCCGCCCCGTGAAACTCCTAAAGCGGGTGTCGCAGGTGCGAATCCTGCCGGGGGCACAACACGTTAAGCCGCTGGCCTGGGGTTTTCTCCCCAGGAAGGCGCTCTGGTCGGCCTCGGACTCGTCGTCCGGGGCTGTTTGCGTGAGCGGACGGGGATACTCCGGCCGTGACCGTGGTGGCCAGGACCCAGCCGGCCGCGAGCAGCCCATAAGGCCGGCCATTGTCCGCTGCCGCGCGGCGCGGAGGCGCCTTCCTGCGCGAACCTGACGATCGGCACCAGCAGATCGAGTGTGTAGAAGGCGGCGTTGAATCCGGGGATGACCGCATCGTGCCAGCATGCACTCTGCCGGCCGACCGTCTCGTGACGACGCCCTGTGAAGCCTCCTCGCAGTCCGGGGCATGCAGGACGCCGTGGTCGGGCCCGCGCCGGGCGTCCAGGTTCCGCAGCTCCCAGCCTGTCGGCCTGCGGGACCCGAGGATCTCCCGCTCGATCGGCGCCGGAAGCCGTGTGGTGGGGACGTCGCCGTAGAGGACGCCGTCAACGGCCTTACATGGGCCGGAACTTGCACCCACAGCGTGTACCAGGCAGGCTCTACGGGACCGTTCTCGCGGGGAGTGTGAGGGCGAAGTGGATTCCGTGGCGGTCAGCTGGGACTGTCAGGATCGCCGGACACCCGCGAGTCCGAGTCCCTGTCCTCGGGCCCGTCTGGCCTCGCGCCGGTGCAGGAGGCCGATGTAAAGGCCACGGGAGGGACGAAGAGGCGGAGCCGACCGCCTACAGCAGCAACTCCTCGAAGGATGTGTCCATGCGGCTGGCCCTGAAGACGTCGGAACCTGTGCGAACCCGGTCCAGACGGAGGATCCTCATCACACTTCTGGTTGCCGCTGTCACCGCCGCCCTGGCGATCGGCTGCATCGCGGTGGCCAACGCGGTGAACCAGCCGGAGCTCCGGCTACGCGGCATCCCCGGCAGCGGCATGCTGAACGCCGCCGCGCTCTCCGACGCCGCACTCACGGTGGACGTGGTTGATCTCAGCGACGACGAGGCGCTGGGCAACGAGGCATTGCGCACTGTCGAGGCCAGGCTGAACGGCGAGATCGTCCCCACCCGCTGGATCGGAAGCCACCGGGTGCTCGATCTGGGGGCGTTGCGGGACGGGGAGTACGAACTGACGGTGACCGCCGACCCAGGCCTGCTCTCGGCTGAGATCAATCTCAGTCGCCGCTTCATCGTGGACACCACCCAGCCCTGACCTCAAGGTCCCGACGTGTGCTGAGCTCGCCCACGAGCACCTCCCGCCGCCGACCCTGCGGTCCGAGAGTGAAACAGCTCGCCGGCTCCTCTGAGTAACCCATGCCCTCGTCGGAAAGCGTCCACCGGCACGTACTCAGCACACATGGGCCGGCCAGGCACGGCGGTGCGGTCGTGATCGGAACGGCCGGCCCCGGCAACCACGCCTACCTGTGCGTGCTCGGGGCAACACCGGTCGAGTACGGAGATGGTCTGGCCGACCGCGTACGCCAGGTTGCGCCCGACGGGGTGGACGCCGCTCTGGACGCGTCGGGACGCGGCTCCGTGTCGGCCCTGATCGAGCTGACCGGCGATAGGAGACGGGGCATCACCCTCGCCGATGCCCGGGCCTCTGACCTCGGAGTGCGATACGTCTACGACGAGCCGCACGGTATGCCAGGCGTCCTCGGGCAGGTGGCGGCGATGGCGGCCGCCGGCAGCCTCACCCCATGCCAATCGCTCGCACCTACCTCATGACCGATGCAGGCGCTGCACACCGTGACAGCCAGAGCCGCCACGTCCGCGGAATGCTCGCTCTCACGTGGGCAACCGGGCGCTGACCTCTCTCGGACAGACCCGCACACTCTGATCGGCCACCGCCGAGGCGAGCACGGTCACGGCGTCGTCGATGGCACCGTCGGCGAGATTGCCGTAACCCAGGACGAGGCAGTTCGCCGGTTCTCCGAGGTCCATCTGGTAGGAGCGCAGGTCGACCAGCCGGAGTCCGCGGGCGGCCGCGGCCGTGACGACGCCGGCCGCGTCGGCACCGTCGCCGAGGTGGGCCACCAGGTGCAGGCCGGCGGCCGTACCGGTGACCCGGCACGTCGGCAGCCGGGTGCTCAGTGCGTCGAGCAGGGCGGTCCGCCGGGCCCGGTAGCGCCGTCGCACCGATCGGAGGTGCCGCTCATAGCCACCGGTCCGGATCAAGCGGGCGAACGCCAGTTGGTCCAGCACCGGCGGGCCGGACCGGGCGGTGCCGCTCGTCTGCAGCACCCGGCACCATCGTGGCGGCGCGACCACCCAACCGATGCCCAGGGCCGGCGACAGAGTCTTGCTGACCGAACCCAGCAGCACGACCCGCTGCGGGCACATCCCCTGGACCGCACTCAGCGGCCGGTGGTCGTAGCGGAACTCGGAGTCGTAGTCGTCCTCCAGCACCACACCGTCGACCCGCCGCGCCCACGCCACGAGCGCGGCGCGGCGCTCCGCCGTGAGCGTGACTCCGGTCGGGAACTGGTGGGCCGGTGTGCTGAGCACCGCGCGGATCGCAGGGTCACGGTCCAACTCAGCTACCCGAAGGCCGTGTTCGTCCACCGGAACCGGCACGACACTCAGCCCGGCCTCGCGTGCCACGTGGTGCAGGCGTGTCCAGCCGGGGTCCTCGACGGCCACGCGGGCGATCCCCTCCGCTCGCAGGGCGCGGAACAGACGGGCGGCGCCGTCCGTGACACCTGTGGAGATCGAGACGTCGTCGGTGTCCGCCACGACGCCCCGGCAGCGGTGCAGGTGGTCCGCCAGGACCCGGCGAAGCTCCAGGTGTCCGCCCGGCACGGGAAAACCCAGGTCGAGGAACGGCACACGGCGCGTCTGGTCGCGGAGCGCCTCACCCCACCGGGACCGCGGAAAGGCGCGTAGGTCGGGAAGGCCCGGCGTCAGGTCGTACCGCGTCGGCGGCGTCGGCAGTCGGTCGGCGTCCGGCTGCGCGGGCGCGGCATCGGGAGACCAACGCACTCTGGTGGCTGACCCGACCCGCGCGTCCAGATATCCCTCGGCGACCAGTTGTGCGTACGCCTGCGTGACGACCCAGCGGGAACAGCCCAGTTCGGCGGCCAGGAGGCGGCTTGGCGGCAGGGCGCTGCCCGTAGGAAGCCGCCCGGAGCGGACCGCAGCCCGCAGCGCGCGGGTCAACCGCTCATGCTTCGCGCCGGTGGCGGGGAGGTCGAGCAGCGCGCCCCACGCGAGATTGGTCTGGGATTCGGTCACACCATTGGATCGTAGGGCCTCGCCAATCGTCGTTAGCGTGGATCGCGATCACGACAGGAGGTCGACGTGGAACAGAGGATGCTGTCCGACGGCGGTTCGGGGCTCGGCGTGAGCGCGCTGTGTCTGGGAACCATGCACTTCGGTACGACGGTCGACGAACGGCGGGCGTTCGCCGTCCTCGATCGGTTCACCGAGGCAGGCGGCACGTTCATCGACACCGCCAACACCTACGCGTTCTGGGTGCCCGGCGGCACCGGTGCGGAGAGCGAGGAGCTGTTGGGCCGGTGGCTGGCGTCCCGGCGGGCCCGCGAGCGCGTCGTGTTGGCCACCAAGGTGGGCGCGCTGCCCGATCCACCGGGTGCCGCCTGGCCGCAGCACGCGGAAGGGCTGTCCCACAAGGTGGTCCGGGATCAAGCAGTGGCCGGCATGCGCCGCCTGGGCACCGATCATCTCGACGTCTACTACGCCCACATCGAGGATCGCCGTACACCGCTGGAAGACACGGTGGCCGCCTTCGGGTCACTCATGGGCGAGGGCCTGGTCCGGGTTGCCGGGTGCAGCAACCACGCCGCCTGGCGTGTCGCCCAAGCCCGTGAGCTCGCCAAGGCCGCGGGCCTGCCGGGATTCAGCTGCGTCCAGCAGCGCCACACCTACCTACGACCGCGACCGGGCGCCGAGTTCGGTGCGAACCCGCACATCAGCGACGAGTTGCTCGACTACGCGCGCGAGGAGCCCGACCTGACGGTGCTCGGCTACTCGGTGCTGCTCTCCGGCGCCTACACCCGCTCCGACCGGCCGCTGCCCGAGCAGTACGACCACGCGGACAGCAGACGACGGCTGGAGGTACTGGCCGACGTGGCGAAGGAGCTGGGTGCGACGCGGAACCAGGTGGTCCTCGCCTGGCTGCTCCGCGGCAACCCGCCGGTGCTGCCGGTGCTCGGCGTCAGCTCGGTGAGCCAACTCGACGAGTGCCTCGGCGCGCTGGACCTGGAACTGGACGACGAGCTGCGGCACCGCCTCGACAACGCCTGATCAACTCACGCGACGACGACACCGCGCCGACGGGCCCTGACGTCCCGCTCCCTGAGCGCTGCTGGGGGCCGTCCCACCAGGCCCCGACCCCTGTCCCGGCCCGGGCTCCGTGCCGCAACGCCTCCGGTCCCGGACTCCCGCCGCTGGGCGCAACTGGAGGTACTCGTGACCCGTGTCCGTGACCACCGGACCGTCCTGCTCCGAGCCCGCGTTGCGACATCGCTGGCCTTCCTGGCCTTCGGGACCGCGTTGGGCGCCTGGACCTCCCGCATCCCCGCGATCAAGCAGCGGCTCGACCTCGGCGACGGACAGTTGGCCGTCGGGCTGCTCGCCTTCGCCGCCGGTGCGATCACCGGCATGCAGGTGGTCGGTCGTCTCCTCGACCGGTGGGGCAGCCGTACGGTGCTGGTCCCGATGGTCTTCGTCGAGGGAGTGTTCCTGATCCTGCCCGCCCTGGCGGTCGACGTGGTGACCCTCGCCGTCGCCCTCTACGCGTTCGGCACCGTTCACGGCACCCTCAACATCGCCATGAACGCCCATGCCGTCGAGATGGAACGCGCCGCCGGCAGGCCGCTCATGTCGACCTTCCACGCGATCTACAGCATCGGTGGTTTCGTCGGGGCGGCGGCCGGTGGCGTGTCCGCCCATGCCGGTTCCGCGGCGGTCACCACGTTTCTCTCCGTCGGCGCCGCCATCGTCGCGGCCGCCCTGTGGACGGCGCGCTGGGCGTTGCCCGCCGCCGCCGTCCCACCGGTGACCCGGGACCGCTCCACGATCGGAGACGACTGTCCACAGCGGAGCACTGCCGCTCCGGCCGGAGTGCAGTTCCTCGGGATCCTGGCCTTCTGCTGCCTGGTCGGAGAGGGCGCGGCGGCCGACTGGAGCAGCGTCTACCTGCGCGACACGCTGGGTAGCGGAGCCGGGTTCGCGGCTACCGCGTATGCCGCATTCTCGATCATGATGGTGGCCGGCCGACTTGTCGGGGACCGCCTGACGGCGCGGGTCGGCCCGGTCGCCCTGGTACGGGGCTGCGGCGCCGTCGCAGCGGTCGGCCTCGGCGCCGCGCTGCTGGTCGGCCACCCGCTGGCAGGCATCGTCGGCTTCGGCTGTCTCGGTGCCGGTCTGTCCTGCATCGCGCCGCAGGTGTTCTCCGCCGCCGGCAGCCGCTACCCGACGCATGCCGGCCGCGCGATCGCCCGCGTGGCCAGCATCGGCTACCTCGGTTTCCTGACCGGGCCGCTGCTCATCGGCGCCGTAGCGGAACTGACCGGCCTGGCATGGGCGCTGACCATCCCGGTGGTCCTCGCACTGTTCGTCACGCTGACGGCCGCCGCCCTGCGGCCACGACCGTCGGGGGTGGATCCGTCGTGGGAGGCCGGTCCGCGCACGTCGTCCGGGTGACTGGTTTTGTTGGTGGAGTCCAGGCTCTGCCACAGATCTTGGGGAGCGGTCGCGGAGCATCAGTGGAGCAGGATCATCTTGCGGAGGAGTTCGAATCCGGCACGTCCGCAGAGCTGCCTTTTGAGCTGGGGAGTGCCCCCACACAGACTCCTACCGGGGGCCGGATGGCATGGCATCCGATGCGATGACGTCGCCGATGGTGGCCATGGGGCCGAGGGTAGGTACGCCGTGGATCGGGCGCGCTGAGCAATGCCCGATCCGCTTCTGCGGCAGGGGTGTTCAGCCGGGTGTTTCCGTGACGCTGTCGTGAAGTGCCGACGCAGCGGGGTCGACGTTCGCCTCAGCCGGCTGGTGTGCGGCGTGGGTGGGACGACGTGGGCCGAAGGCTGTCGCGAGTTGGTCGAGCAGGGACGCTGCGGATGGGTGTGGGTCGCGACGCGGTGTGATCGTGTAGATGCCCCGGGTCGGGGGATCGATGAGGGCCACTGTGGTGAGGTCCGTCCGCAGTGCACACGTCAGCACACCGGGTATGAGCGCGATGGCGTGGCCGGTTGCGACCAGGGCCATCTTGCCGGGCAGATCGGCCGCAGTGAGGTCGACGCGGACGGTGACTCCGGCGCGGGCGGCGTGCTGGCGCAGCAGCGCTGCCGAGCCGTCGTTGTCCTCGACCCAGGTCTGATCGGCCAGCGTCTGGATGTGCACCGGGCCGTGTCCTGCCCGCGGATGGTCGATGGGCAGCACGACGGCCATGTCGTCCATCCCCAGGAACCGTCGTTCGACGCGCGGGTCATGGGGCAGCCCCGGTGGCGCATCGGTGACGACCGCGACGTCGAGATCGCCGGCGATCACACGGTCGTGCAGTTCTGGGCTCAGCCCGGGCACCAGGCTCCACCGGAGGGGGGCGGCCTCTTCCAGCAGGCGGCGGATCGCCGCGGGCACGATCCCGGCGGCCAGAGACGGCGTCGCGCCGATGGCCAGAGGCCGGCTGATCGCCCCGTCACGAACGTCCCGTGCGGCACGAACGGCGCGGTCGGCATCGTTGAGCGTGGCCTGGGCGTGGTGACGGAACACTTCGCCGGCAGGCGTCGGACGCACGCCGCGCACATGCCTCTGCACCAGCGGCACCCCGAGCTGGCGTTCCAGCCCGGCGATCTGCCGGGACACGGCCGACTGCGTGTAACCGAGCTCGGTGGCCGCTGCCGACAGCGACCCGAGTCGGCACACCGTCACGAATGTCCGCCACACGGTCAACTCCATGGCGTAAGTATGCGCGGCCCATATGCGCATCCCGCACAGCCGTACTGCTGGATCTGCGCTTGTCGCAGGCATCACGATGCCTGCACGCTGTTTGCATGACCGCACCGCACACGATCGCCGTCCTCGGCTTGGGTCGCATGGGCGCCGCCATCGCGACACGACTCGCCGACCATCATTGGGATGTCGTCGGTTGGACACGCTCCGGGCACACCGCAGGCGCTGTCGAGACGACCGGCGACCCGAACGACGCCGTGGCGAAGGCCGATATCGTTCTTCTGGCGTTGTTCGACGGCCCGGCCTGCCAACAGGTCGTCGACCACGTCCGTGACTCGCTGCGAACGGACACGATCGTGGTGAACACCAGCACCATCGCTCCCGCCGAAGCGGCAACGCTGGCCCAGCAACTCGGCCGGTCCTACGTCCATGCACCCTTGCTCGGCTCCGTGTCAGCTGCCGCCGCCGGCACCCTGCAGATGCTCGCCGCCGCCGACCAAGACGCGCTCGACCGGGCCCGGCCGGTTCTGGAAACGCTGGGCACCGTGCGGCGTATCGACGACACCGCCACGGCCGCCGCGCTCAAGCTGATCGCCAACAGCAGCCTCGCCGGCGCCGTTCTCGCACTGCGCGAGGCACTGCGGCAGGCCGACGCCCTGGGCCTGCCCCGTGCCCAGGTGCTGGACGTCCTCGAACTCGGCCAGCTCGGCGGGCTCGTCGCCCGCAAGCGGGCCTTCCTCGCCGACGAGCCGACCGCTGCCACGACCGAGTTCACGATCGGCGCGCTGGCCAAGGACATGGCACTGCTGGCCGCCGAGTCGAACACCCCCCTGCGCAGCGCAGCCGACCTGGCCGACACCCCTTCCGGCCCTGAGGCAGACATCGCCGTTGCCGCCACGGTCCCCGCCGTGGAAGACGCCGTGCTCGTACCGCTTCGCGCCTACATCCGCGGACACGCCACCGGCGACGCCTCCCACTTCCGCGACGCGTTCCTGCCCACCGCCCATGTCGCGGGAATACGGGACGGCGCATTCGTCTCATGGTGCCTGGACGAGTACCGCGCTCTCTTCCATGGCCAGCCAGCTTTGGATGAAGCGACCCGCTCCCGCCGCATCGACGCCATAGACGTCCACGGCACCGTCGCGACCGCGACCATGACGCTCTGGCACGGCGCGGACACCTTCACCGACACCTTCCTGCTGGTCCACGACGACGGACGCTGGCGCATTGCCAACAAGGCTTACCACCGAGACGCAGCGGTCGCCCGTCAGGGAGCGTCAACTTCGAGCCAGAGGAACGGATTCAGCACACACGGGGCCGGGAAACCCCGGGAACACGCGAGAACCACGGAGGGCTGTTATCCCAGCCCAGTCCCCTTGCAACCGGCGTTTCCGCAGGTCACAGCCCCACCCAGGGAAAACTCCTAAAGCGGGTGTCGCAGGTTTCGAATCCTGCCGGGGGCACAGGGACAAGGGCCAGCTCAGGAGGGGTTTCCTCCCAGGCCGACCCTTCGGCGTTTCAGGCGCCGTGCCACACGCGTGCCACTAATGCCATACGGATGCCACATCTCCTAGCCGGAGCGTCTGAGTCATCAGTGGCCGTACCCGCGCTTGGTGGTCACTCAGTAATGGCTCGCCACCACAACGAAGAGGCACGCGACGACCGCGACTACGCAGAGAACGGCGATGGTGATCAGCACACAGCCGAGCACTCCCGTAGTCCACGTGATCGCTGACCAACCGAACCGTGTCGCTCGTTCCGCCCGCTGCACTGCTTCGTGGTAGTCACTGTCGTCATACCAGCCGCGATCAGCCATGTTTCCCCCTCTGCTGGACCCTACAAGTCCGGCCCTCTCGCCGGAGACCGGGCCGTGACCGCCCCCCTTCTTCTAGCGGGCATTTTCATCCGCTCTTGCGGATCATGTCCCCAAGCCGGTCCGCGAAGTGCATTTCGGCCGTGACGCCAGCTGCCTTCCGGGCCTTGACCCAGTCGTCGCGGAAGTTGCTGCGACGCAACTGCCCGCCCTGGGGTCCGACAAAGACGTGCCCCTCACGGCCGGGAGCGGCGAAGTGCTCCAGGTGGTGCGTGACCGCGTCGAGGAGTTCGGCTGGGAAGGAGACAGAGCGCGCTCCCGCCGCGGACTTCGACGCCTTGTCGAAGAGCCGACCGTCCTGCAACTCGGCCCTGAGCACGGCGCACGTGACGGTCAGCCCCTCCAGGTCGACGTCCCGACGCCGCAGGGCCGCCAGCTCCCCGAACCGCAGAGTGGTGAAGGCCGCCAGGAGCACGAGCAGCCGATAGCGCGGCGCCATCGAGTCGGCCACGGCGAAGACTTCGGCCACCGTGTGGACAGGCCGTTCGGGCACGTCGTAGCGGTCCGCACCTTTGCTGCGGCACGGGTTGCGCCGGATCAGCTCGTCGTCCACGGCGGTGTTCATCTGGGCGCGCAGCAGTTGGTACGCCTTGACCACCGTCGGCTCACCGAGGCCGGCCGCGAGGAGCCTGCCGCGCCAGCTGTGCTGGTCCCCGCCCTGCCCGAACACCGAAATCGCGTCGGCCATCCGGCAACAGTTCCCCCCTCAACGACTCCTCATCGCCCCAACCAGAACCGCGAGGTTGGATCGCTGATGAGACGTCTGGCCGACCGCGCCTACGGGTGCGTGTCCGTGATCGCGATGACCTCGTCTAGGCGGTCCAGGGCGGCCTGCAGGTCGTCGATCTTGGCCTGGATGCGCTCGCGCTCGGCTCGCAGCATGGCTCGTTGCTCGGCGTCGGTGTGCCCGGAGTCCCAGCACGGAAGGAGTTCGGCGATCCTTCGGCTGGTCAGGCCGACGGCGAACATCTGCTGGAAGAAGCGGACCAGGGGGATGGCGTCCTGCCGGTACAGGCGCTGGCCGGACGGGCTGCGCTCCGCGATGAGCAGCCCTTGCTGCTCGTAGTAGCGCACGGCGCGCACCGAGACGCCGGCACCCCGTGCCACCTCGCCGATGCGGATCAACCGCTCGGCCGCGGCCACTGTGACAGTCATGATGATTCCTCTCACCCATGGCCCTGACGGCCAGCACTTGCCTCTGACGCTAGCGTCAGGTTTTAGCGTCGCGGACATGGATATCAACAACTCCGTCGCCCTTGTCACCGGAGCCAACCGCGGCCTGGGCCGCGCCTTCGCCCAGCGCCTGCTCGAACGGGGCGCCCGCAAGGTCTACGCGACGGCCCGCCGACCGGAGGCCGTGGACCTGCCCGGGGTCGAGGTGCTGCCCCTCGACATCGCCGATCCCGCATCCGTGAGGGCCGCCGCCGAGGCCGCCCCGGACGTCTCGCTACTCATCAACAACGCGGGAATCAGTACGGGGACCGACCTGGTGACCGGTTCGCTGGAAGCGGTGCGGCACGAGCTGGAGACCAACATGTTCGGCCACCTGGGAATGATCCGGGAGTTCGCGCCGGCGCTCGCCAGGAACGGCGGGGGCGCGATCGTCAACGTCCTCTCCGCCATGTCGTGGTTCGGGGGCAAGGGCGCCAATGCCTACCACCTGACCAAGGCCGCCGCCTGGGCCATGACCAACGGTGTCCGCCTGGAGCTCGCCGAGCAGGGCACGCTCGTCACAGCGGTACACCTCGGCCTGGCCGACACCGACATGGCCGCGGGCTGGCCGGTGGACAAGATCACTCCGTCGGACCTGGCCGACGCGGCGCTCGACGGTGTCGAGGCGGGCTCCGCCGAGGTCCTCGCCGACCAGTGGAGTCGGGACGTCAAGTCCCGTCTGCCGCTGACGCCGGAAGAGTTCAACGCCGCAATGGACCGCGCCCTGGCGGCGCTGATGGCGGCCTGAGGGCCCCTCGGGCCGCACGGACTTCGGCCGGCTGCTTCTGCATCGGCCTCTCGAACTCCTCTACTTGAGGTTGAACTCGTGGTGTCGTGTCGCTGATCAGGCGGGTCTGATGGTCAGGCCGGTCCCGGCGAGGCAGCCGTCTATGAGGTGCCTGCCGTACTGGATGAGGCGTAAGCCGCGTCGGATGCGCTGGTCGAGGTGTTCGGGGGTACTGAAGGCGACGTTGGAGAGCCATCCGCGCCCCTTCAGGATGATCTGTTACACCGCCGATCACCGCGGTGAGCTGACCCCGTCGAGGGAGATCGCCGAGAAGGCGTGGTTCCGCTACGCCGATCGGGGCCGAGTCTCGGCCGTCGATGAGCCGGCGTTCGACGCGCTTCCCGAGGCCGGGCGGCTTTCCTGATCCCGTGATCGCTGTACAGCAGCGAAGTGCAGCAACCAGCGCGACCGCAGCTGACCGCAGCTGACCGCAGCTGACCGCCAACACTGCTCGATGCCGGCTGACCAGCCCCACCATGCCCACCATCATCGCTACGCCTTCCCAGCCGAGCGTTCGGGACGAAGAGGTCCGTGCCAGACGCGTGCCAGATCCAGCGGGGAACCACGGGGGAACACCGGAGTATCGAGGCCGGCCAGCCAGGCACCGGAACCGCTTCAGCGCAGGCTCAGGAAGGGAAGCGCGTCTGGAGCACCTGAACTTTCCAAGCTGGGAGTGCGAGTTCGATTCTCGTCACCCGCCGCACTGATCCAGAGCCGTGGGCTTGGCATGTGTTGCCTGGACGCCAGAGGCCTCGTCAGCTCGGCTCTGCCTGGGTCGATGGCACTGGTCAGCCGGCGGGCTGGTTGCTGATGACGTCCGCGACGTGCCGCCGAACGGTTGCCAAGTTCGGTAGCGCGAAGGCCATCCCGCCACTCGACGTTGCTCAGAAGGCGCTGAGCGCCACGCACTCTGCTGCGACCCAAGCGTCACGGCCGTTGAGCCTGACGGTCTTCCAGTCGTTGGCCGTGCCACCGCAAGCCGTGTAGGTCTGCCCGGTCGCGGAGCCTTGCCCGAGGCTCCCGCAGGGAAGCCGTCCACCCTTGGCGAGCGTCCCCACGACCGAGTACCTGGTTCCGGCTCCGCCCCGCAAGTTGAGGGTCGTTCCGGAAATGTTGTTGATGTAGCAGCTGGCCGCGGCCGCAGAAGCCACCTTGGTGGCCGTCTCGGGCGCAGCGCTGACGGGACTGACTACGGCGCCCATCACACCAAGAGCGGATACGGCAACAGCCATGGCTTTCACGGGCAGACGCATGTCTTTCCACCTTTCGCTTGATCAGGTCATGATCAAACGCCGATCACTCCAGGACAGCAAGATCATTTTCGGACACCGTCAGGATGTCCGGGCCGCCTCTGGGCCGTGCAAGGTCACCCGACGCCGCCCGACGACGACAGGAGCCCACGGCATCTGCACTGGTCGGAGCCGTCTACACTGCACCCGGCACTGAAACCCCTCCCGCGGAAAGATATTCGTATGGTGTTTCTTTGCCTGTCTTCTAGGGCCACTCCTTGGGGTCTCCGGAAACCTCTCACGTAACGGTCCATATCGCCTCCCATGTCAACTGCTGGTCCCGTTCGTGGCCATTATGGAAACTTCTATGCGGCTTCGAAATGAAGCAGCCATGCAAGGCCCATTCGTCACGACAATGTGGTCTGCCACTCGCGTAGTAGCGGTAGTGGCCGCCGCCACCCTCGTATCTCTTTCCGCTCTTGGGATTTGGCGTCGGCGATCCGCCGACCGGACGCGAAACTGACTATCGACAAGCGCATAGCGAGTAACGCAGCCGGTGCCCCACCGAGGACGTCGTTAGGGAAACGCTGCAGCACAGCAAGTAAGTGCCGCACCGTCGCTCGGTCGGGAGGTGCAAGTGAAGTGACTCCGCGTCCTGGGCAAGCTCACGGAATGTGAGACCACCCGTACGGCTTCCACACCACCGCGCTCGTCTCACGGCCCGACCGGCGTCGGCTCCGCGTCCGCGACACCATCGACAACGGAGAGTTCAACGAGTCCCCGGAGCCGGCTGCAGTTCACGAGCGAGCCGCCCATGAACCCAGGTGAACGCCCTCGTACGACGCCCATCACCCCACCAGCACAGTGGAAAACCGTGTTGCGTGAGAGAGCCGGAACTGGGCCCGGTCGGCGATACGTGATCCGCTTGGGTTGTGGAGACCATCATCGCCAGTGCTATAGCCGTTTTGGGAACCCTGCTCGGCTCGGGGCTCACCCTGGCGTTTCAGCAGCGCACCACCGACAAGGGTCATCAGTTCACCCGCCATGAGAGGCTTCGGCAGGAGCGACTCGATGCCTACTCCGCCTACGCCGGCGCGCTGATCAACTACCGCCGCTGCTTGGTGCATCTCTGGTTCTGCGAACATGAACAACCACCACACGAGGACCCGGGCGTGGTGCGAGTCCGCGCCTATGACCTGCGCTCCAACGCTCAAGAAGCCCTCTTCCGGGTGCAGATGCTCACCGATGACGAGGCCTTGAGTCAGGCGGCGGAAGCTGTCCTTGCGGACGTCACAGTGCTGCCCAAGACGGACAGCAGGACCGAGCTCGACCAGCGCAGGGTGAAGACCCGCGACGACATCAGCCGACTGGTCAGAGCGTCCAAGCGCCACCTGTGAGGCGCCTTCTAACCCGTCTGCACGTACGACAGTTCCGTACAGTATCGGCATGTTCGAGACGATTCCGTGGCGCTGTGACGCGCGCGTGGCCGACCGCCGCAGTGCCCACTCCGTACCACCCTGGGATCGAACTCCTGGCGGTGTCACAGGTTCGAATGCGCGCGGATGGCGGCACGTTCGATGACATGTATCGAAGTACACCAGCATGAGCCAAGACCGCACCCAGCAACCACCCCAAGCATCACTGCGGCTCAGGGCGCTGAATGCAGGGCCCGCGGCGTCTCGGATGGAAGACGAACCGGCCGTTTTCCGAGCCCCGTTACCCCTGCTCTTCCCGCTCCGCCCGGCGCGGCGTCGTCGTGGCTGCCAGGCACAGGCCGGCGGTGCACAGCGCGGCGGCCGTGATGGCGGCCGGGGTGCTGTGGGGGCCGTGGATGGACCAGGCCCACGGTTCCGGGGTGTTGTCCCAGCGCACGCCCGCCAGCAGGGTGGGGCCGAACATCGCCAGGGGTGGTAGCCAGGCCAGGCCGCTGCCGAACAGGCGGGCCCCGATCATGGCGAGTCCGAGGTGGCCCGCGACATTGCGGACGGCGGCCACCGTGACCAGCGCCGCGCGCGGCACGTTGCGGCTGCGGCCGTAGGCGAGGAGGGCGCGCAGGCCCGGCGAGGCGGAGGACGACACACTCTTCACGGGGTCGGTGCCGTTGACCGCGGCGGTGCGGGGACGGGGCGGCAGGCCCGGATGTCTTCGGCCGCTGCCTTCAGCCACCGGTCCTGTTCGGCTTTCGGCGCCTTCAGGAAGCGCTCGAGAGCGGCGGCGAACCCGTCGCCCCAGTAACTGCTCTGCACCTGGGCACGGTGGCGCACCACCGCTTCGAAGAGGAAGGTGCCGGGGTAGTCCCCGATCTCCTTGACAGGGTGCGGGGAGCAGCCGTCGGGCGGCTGCGGCAGGGACGCCGTGAGCATGTCCTGGGTCATCCCGTCCCGGTCCGTGCCCGGTACGTACACGGGCAGTTCGGCGGTCGGTACGCGACCGGACGGGGCGGTGAGGCCGCGCTCGTAGAACGTGCGCGTGAGGCCGGGGACCGAGCCGACCGAGCGCTGGTTCCGTCGCAGGGCGACCTCGACCTCCGGCAGCAGATGCCGGTCGGCGGGCCACAGGCAGGCCGTGGCGCCGCTTTCGGTGACACAGACCGGCTTCTCGGGCTGAGGGGTCTGCACGGCCCAGTACAGCTCGGGCGAGGGGGCGCGGAACGTGAACAGGGCCCCGGCGGCGAGGACCGCCGCCAGCGTCACCGGCAGCAGTGTGCCGAGCGCGGGGCGTACCGCCCGCCCGCGCGGCAGGCCCGGTACGGCGAGGATCAGCAGGGCGCAGGCCAGACACGACACGGCGCCGGTCAGCAACCGGCCCGCGTTCGGCTGGAAGGCCATGTCCCAGTGCACGTCGAGTGCGGGCACGAGCGCCCACGGCATCGCGGACCGCTCCTCGCCGGCGAACAGCGCGAGGCCCACCAGGGCGGCGTACCAGCCGAGGCCCACGAAGGGAACGGCGATGCGGGACGGGGACAGGACGCCGACGGACGCGATCCTCCAGTGCGGGCCGCCCCTGCCCGACCTGGACTATCTGACGGGCGCCTACGCGGCCGGGTGATCCGCCCCGCTTCCGAAGCCCAGAACAGGACAGGACAGGACCACCCTGCACCCGTGACTCCGGAAATGCTCCGAATCATTCGTGGAACGG
This sequence comes from Streptomyces hawaiiensis, assembly GCF_004803895.1. NCBI lineage: Bacteria > Bacillati > Actinomycetota > Actinomycetes > Kitasatosporales > Streptomycetaceae > Streptomyces > Streptomyces hawaiiensis. The sequence goes on from NZ_CP021978.1 coordinate 3,807,530, forward strand.
AATTCCACCCTCCGCGCAGGAAGGGCCGTAAGCAGCCCGAGGTTTGCCTCTCCGCCAGCACCAGCTGCCGTGTGAGCAGCGGAAATTCTCTACATCCAAGAAGCAGCCAGCCCGAACCTTTCGCAACTACCGCCGAAACTATTGACAGTTGACAGGGCCCGGCCAACACTCCCGAGGACAGAGCTCCCCCATCGACCCACCCCACGAGGACGAGGAGGAAGCACCCCATGAAGGAGTCACCAGGCCGCTTCCGGCTGCTCATCAGCAGCGCCTGCACCATGCTGCTGGTCGCGGTCGCGGCCGTCATCATGCCGGGCACCGCTCACGCCGACACCGTCATCACCAGGAACCAGACGGGCACCGACAACGGCTACTACTACTCGTTCTGGACGGACGCGCCGGGGACGGTCTCCATGACCCTGTCCTCCGGCGGCAGTTACAGCACCTCATGGCGCAACACCGGGAACTTCGTCGCCGGCAAGGGCTGGAGCACCGGCGCCCGCCGCACCGTGACCTACTCGGGCACGTTCAACCCGTCCGGCAACGCCTACCTGACCCTCTACGGCTGGACGGCGAACCCGCTCGTCGAGTACTACATCGTCGACAACTGGGGCACCTACCGGCCCACGGGCACGTACAAGGGCACCGTCACCAGCGACGGCGGTACGTACGACATCTACAAGACGACGCGGTACAACGCCCCGTCCGTCGAGGGCATACGCACCTTCGACCAGTACTGGAGCGTGCGGCAGTCGAAGCGGACGGGCGGCACCATCACGGCCGGCAACCACTTCGACGCGTGGGCCCGGGCGGGGATGCCCATGGGCAGCTTCAAGTACTACATGATCATGGCGACCGAGGGATACCGGAGCAGCGGCAGCTCCAGCATCAGGGTGGGGCCGTGACGACGAAACGTGTGCTGACCGTCCTGGCGACGGCTGCGGCGGCTCTCACCGTCACGACGACCATGACCTCGACCGCTGCCCCGGCGCGCCCCGCCGCCTGCACCGGCTACGTCGGACTCACCTTCGACGACGGCCCGTCCGGCACCACGACAAGGCTGCTCGACGCCCTCAGGCAGAACGGGCTGCGGGCCACGATGTTCAACCAGGGCCAGTACGCGGCCGCCAACCCGTCCCTGGTCCGGGCGCAGGTGGCCGCCGGCATGTGGGTCGCCAACCACAGCTACACCCACCCGCACCTGACCCGGCTGAGCCAGGCGCAGATCGACTCCGAGATCTCGCGCACCCAGCAGGCCATCAAGAACGCGGGAGGCGGCACGCCGAAACTGTTCCGCCCGCCGTACGGCGAGACCAACGCGACGGTGAAGTCCCTCGCGGCCCGCCACGGCCTGACCGAGATCATCTGGCACGTCGACTCCCAGGACTGGAACGGCGCGAGCAGCGACGCGATCGTCCGGTCCACCGCCCGACTCACCAACGGCCAGATCATCCTCATGCACGACGGGCCCGCCAACACCCTGGCCGCCATCCCCCGCATCGCGCAGGGCCTGGCATCCCGCGGCCTGTGCGCAGGCATGATCTCCCCCCAGTCGGGCCGCGCGGTGGCCCCGGCCTGAGAACGACGGCGCGACGGCCTCCAGGGCCGTCGCGCCGCCTGCACTACGTACTTGAGTACGCGGGCTCATGACGGCCCCCGCACCGCCCCGCCATCCTGGGCGTATGACGAATCGGGGAATCGTGGCGGCCGGGGCCGCACTCATCGGCGGGGTGCCTGTGGCCGCCTGGGGACTGATGGGGCAGCAGAACCACGACGGGCTGCCGGCCAGCGAGCTCGACTACGCGTTTCAGCCGTGGGACATCGGAGACGGCGTGGCCGCGGTCGCCGGGGGACTCGCGCTGGTGCTGGCGGCGGCCGGTGCGGCGGTGCTCGTGCGGGGCTCGCTGCGCGGGGCGATGGACCGGCGGTGGTGGGGGGTGCTCGGACCGCTGATGGTGCTCGGGCTCCTGGCCGGTGTGGGGTGGCGGATCCTGACCGCGGGGGGCGTCGGGGCCAACATCGGAGCCGGACTGCTGATCGTCTTCGGTACGCCGATCGCCGCCGGGCTGCTGCTGTGGTCCCTGGCGTGGGCATTCTGGCTGGTCACCCAGCGCCACGGGCACGAGGGCGGGCTGGGCGGCGGAGACATGGGCGGTATCGCCTCCCGCGGGGTGTAGCAGCCGGGCCGGCCGTGGCCGAAACCGCATGGCGGGCCGGCCGCGGGAGGGGCAACCCCGGTACTCCACCGGGAAGTTCACCTAGGTTGGTGGGCCGGTCCCCCTTCCCCGCCCCCCAGGAGGCCCCACCGTGTCCGACGACAGCCTGCGCGACCGTATCGACACCTCCAAGCCGCACTCGGCCCGCTTCTGGAACTACTTCGTCGGCGGCAAGGACAACTACGAGGTCGACCGCGAGATCGGCGACCAGATCAAGTCGATCTTCCCGGGGCTCGTCGACGTGGCGGTCACGAGTCGCCGGTTCCTGGGGCGGGCCGTGGAGTACCTGGCCGGTGAGCAGGGCGTACGGCAGTTCCTGGACGTCGGCACCGGGCTGCCCACCGCCGACAACACGCACGAAGTGGCCCAGCGCGTCGCACCGGACGCCCGGATCGTCTACGTCGACAACGACCCCATCGTGCTGGCCCACGCCAACGCCCTGCTCACCAGTACCAAAGAGGGCATGACCGCCTACCTGGACGCCGACCTGTACGACCCCGGGGCCGTACTGAAGGCGGCCGCCGGCACGCTCGACCTCTCCCGGCCGGTCGGCCTGATGATCCTGAACACCCTCGGTCACGTCGCCGACTACGAGCAGGCGCGCGAGCTGGTACGGGGGCTCATGGCCGGGCTGCCCGCCGGCAGCCATCTCGTGATCAGCGACAGCACCGCGACCAGTGAGGGCATGATCGCCGCGTCCGAGGCGTACAACGCGAGTGGGGCGGTGCCGTACCACGTCCGTAGCGTCGCCGAGATCGCCGGGTTCTTCGAGGGGCTGGAGCTGGTGGAGCCCGGCGTGGTGAGGGTTCCCGAATGGCGACCGGGGGCTTCCGGCGACGCCGGTTGCGGTGCCGCCGTGGACGCGTATTGCGGTGTGGGGCGCAAGCCGTAGGCACGTGGTCCGGTGCGGCGTCGTGGGGGCTGGTCGCGCAGTTCCCCGCGCCCCTGAGGGGGACGGGCCCCCAGTCCGTCACCCGTCCGGGTCGGTCACCTCAGCCCCCGCCCGCCCCCACGCGATAATCAGGACATGCCCGCCCCTCCCCCCGTCCCCGAGCCTGTCGGCCGGCTTCTCGGTGATCTGCTCGCGGTGGGTGAGGCCTACTCCCTCGTCCTCGCCGGCGGATACGCGGTGCTGGCGCACGGGCTCGTGGAGCGGGCCGGGCGGGACGTGGACGCCGCCACGGAGCACCCGGCCGCGATGGAGGTCGTCGCGGACGCCATCCGGACCGGGCTGGTCGCACGCGGCTGGCTCGTGCAGACCCTGGAGACCGGGCCGCTGTCCGCCCAGTTCCTCGTGACCGACGCGGCGAGCGGCGTGGAGTGCGAGGTCGCTCTGCACAAGGAGGTGCTGTGGCGCCCGCCCGTGGAGACGGAGCTCGGGCCCGCGCTCTCCCTCGACGACCTCGTCGGCACCCGGGTGCGGGACCTGGCCGACCGCGGACTCGCGCGCGACCTGGTCGACGTACACGCCGCCTCGGCCCGCTGGAGCCGCCCCGAACTCGAGGAGCTCGGCCGCCGCCACGCCCCCGACACCTTCGACCTCACCGACCTCCAGGCCCGGCTGACCGGCACGGACTGGCTCGACGACCGGGCGTTCACCATCCACGGCCTGGACGCCCCGTCGGTCGCCGGGCTGCGCCGCTGGGCCCAGGAGTGGGCCGACGACATCGCCGAACGCCTCATCGAGGGCGAGGCCCCGGACGAGGAGTGACCGGCACTCCCCGGCAGGGGGACTGACCGGTCGGTACCCTGATCCGATGGGGAACGGGGCAGCCGGGCAGGTGGGGGTCGTCGCCGCGCTGGTGCGCGCGGCGTTCCTGGTCGACGGTGTGTACGCGGAGGCCGGCCGGGCGTACGGACTGACGCCGCAGCAGGGGCAGTTGCTGTGTGTGCTGATGTCCCGGCCGTACGGGATGAGTGAGCTCGGCGAGACGCTCGGGCTGGCGAAGTCGAGCCTGACCGGGCTGGTGGACCGGACGGTGCGGCGCGGACTGGTACGGCGGGAGGCCGACCCGCGCGACGGACGGGCCGTGCGGGTGGGGCTGACGGACGAAGGGGCCGCGCTCGCCGGGAAGTTCTACGCCGAGACCTGCCGTCGTATGGAGGCGCTGCCGTCCGGGCTGAGCGGCGCCGAGCGGGACCGGCTGGCCGTCCTGCTGTCCCGGGTCGTGGTGGACAACGAGGTTCCCGAGGTGTTCGTGGAGGCCGGGAGGGTCTCCGGCCCGCCGTCCTGAGCTCCCCTCAGCAGCTCACCGTCCTGAGCTTCTCCCTTCTCGCCGCGCCCATCAGCAGCAACGTCACTCCCGCCGACCCCGCGGCCATCGCCGTCATCGCCCCGGCCGGGGAGGTCAGTTGAGCGAGCGACCCGGCCAGCGCCGCCGCTACCCCCTGCATGGTGAGCATCCCGGCCGAGTGCAGCCCCAGGGCATGCCCTGTCAGGCCGTCGGGCGTCAGGGCCACCAGTCGCTCCTGCTGCACGAGGCTCGCGCCGAACCCCACGGAGGCCAGGGTGACCGCGGCCGCCGCGAGGGGAAGCGCCGGGCGCAGGAGGAACGGCACGTACGGCAGGGCCAGGAGCAGCAGGAGCGGGAAGCCCAGGCGGGAGCGCGGGCCCGGCGGGAGCACGCGGCCGACCAGTACGTCCCCGGCGAGCATGCCCAGCGCGGCGCAGGCGAAGAGGATGCCGGCGGAGTCGGGAGCGTAGGAGACGTAGAGGGATTCGCAGCCGACGACCAGGCCGTTGGGGATCCACAGGGCCAGATAGGCCTGGCGGCGGGGCGGGGAGGACCAGAGCAGCGCGTTGGCGCGCCAGGTCGCCTGCACGGAGGGGCGGCCCGTCGTACGGGGCGGGCGGCGGGTCAGGCCGAGGCGGACGGCGACGGCCGCCGTGACGTACAGGCCGGCGGCGGCCAGCAGGGACAGCCGCGGGGACAGCAGGGCCACGAGGGCGCCGCCGGTCGCGTAGCCGGTGATCTGCATGAGGCCGCTCATCATGTTGAACACCGAGCGGCCGAGCAGATAGCCGTCCTTGGAGAGGATCTCGTTGAGCAGGCCCCAGCGCACTCCCCCGCCCACCGACTCCGCCAGCCCCTTGGCGAGGACGATCGCGAAGAGCCCCCAGACGGGCAGGCCGGGCAGGGCCAGGGCGGCGGTGGCCGCCGCGAAGAGCAGGGGCAGGGCGGTCAGGGCCGCGCGCGGGCGCAGCCGGTCGGCGGCGGAGAGCAGGAAGGTCGCGCCCAGCACCTGCACCAGCGACGAGCCGAACATGCTCACCGCGGACAGCAGCGGGGACTCGGTCGCCCGGTAGACCAGGGTGCCCAGGGCCAGTCCGCCCATGGTCTGGGCGACCGTCTGCGCCGACGCGGCCAGGAAGAAGGGGGTGAACTCGGGCGTGCGGAACAGATCGCGGTAGCTGCGCATACGCGGAGTCTTCGACGCCCCAGATCGCGTGGTTATTGTTTCGCGCAGGCGCGAAACCTCGGGGAGGTCTGGCTCATGGGCTGGTGGCAGATCACCGCCGACACCCTGGCCGGGAGCCGGTTCGTGATTTCGCCGTTCGCGGAGGCCTTCGCGAGTCTGCGGCTGCTGCAGGCCGCCCGGGCGGCGCATCCCGGTGAGCGGCGGTGGCTCGACGCGCATCTTCCGGCGTACCGGCGGCGGCTGGCGCGGGACCCGGTGACCGCGCAGCTGATCCGCGCCGGGATCGGGCGGGAGTGGACGGCCGACTTCCTCTCCCCCGCCCCGCGCGACGGGGAGACCTTCGAGCAGGGGGTCGCGCGCGTGCGGGCGGCCGACCCGGAGGGGGCCCGCGTCGACCTCACCGTCTCCCTGCGCGGCCCGGTCCCGGCCCGGCTGCACCGCGACGACCTCCCGGAGCGCGCCGCGGACCTTCTGACGTACGTCTGGAACACGGCCGTGCGGCCGTACTGGCCGCACCGCCGGCGCATCCTCGAAGCCGATGTGGTCGCACGGACCGTGCAGGTCAGCCGGGGCGGCTGGGCGTCCGCGCTGGACACGCTGCGGCCGGGGACGCAGTGGCTCGGGGAGAACCGGCTCCAGGTCAACGCCCACGAGTACCCGCCGCGCGAGCTGTCCGGCGCCGAGCTGGTGTTCGTGCCCATCACCACGCAGGGCATCGGCTGGGTGTCGTGGGAGGGGACGGAGCGGTACGCGCTGGTCTACCCGTGCGCCGGGGCGCTCGCCGACCCCGGCGGCAGGCCCGTGCCCGCGAGCCTCGGCGCGCTGCTCGGCACGGCCCGCGCCGGTGTGCTGGTCCGGCTCGGCTCACCCCTGAGCACCAGCCAGCTGGTCGCCGTGACCGGGCAGGGGCTCGGCTCGGTCGGACGGCACCTGCGGGTACTGCTGGACGCCGGTCTGGTGGAGCGGCGGCGGGCGGGCAGGTCGGTGCTGTACTCGCGGACGGCGGCGGGGCGGGTGCTGGTGGAGGCGACCGAGGCCCGGAGCCGGCCCGGCACCCACCGGAGCTAGGCTCCGAGCATGACGACTACCAACGGTTCCTCTCCCCTCGACGTCGAGATCGGTGCCCTGCAGGGCGGTTCGGCCGACCTGTCCCAGTACGCGGGCAAGGCGGTGCTCGTGGTGAACGTCGCCTCCAAGTGCGGCCTGACCCCGCAGTACACGGGCCTCGAGAAGCTCCACGAGCAGTACGCCGAGCGCGGCTTCTGCGTCCTCGGCGTGCCCTGCAACCAGTTCCTCGGGCAGGAGCCCGGCGGCGCCGACGAGATCGCGGAGTTCTGCTCGGCGACGTACGGCGTGACGTTCCCGATGACCGAGAAGGTGGAGGTGAACGGCGAGGGCCGGCACCCGCTGTACGACCGCCTGACCGGCTTCGCGGACGCCGAGGGGCACAGCGGGGACATCCGCTGGAACTTCGAGAAGTTCCTCATCGGCCGCGACGGCCGGGTCGTCGCCCGCTTCTCGCCGCAGACCGAGCCCGACTCGGCGGAGGTCGTGGCGGCGATCGAGGCCCAGCTGGCCTGACGGCCCACTGCTTGACCTTGCCCCTGGGGCAGGCCCGAGCGTCCTCGTCATCGGGCGGAAGAGCCGCCCGATGACGGAGGATGCCGTGGTGGACGGACCGGACCGGGAACTGCTCACCATCGGTGCGTTCGCCGCGCGCGCCCGCCTGTCGGCGAAGGCCCTGCGGCTGTACGACCGGCTGGACCTGCTGGCCCCGGCACATGTCGACGAGGCCACCGGCTACCGCTACTACCGCGCCGGCCAGGTCGAGCGGGCCCGGCTCGTGGCCATGCTGCGGCAGCTGGACATGCCGCTCGCCCGGATCGCCGAGGTGGTCGCGGCGGGCGACGGGCCCGCGGCGGCCGGGCTGCTCGGCGCGTACTGGGCGGATGTCGAGGCGCGGGTGGCGGGGCAGCGGACGCTCGCCGAGTACCTCCGTGGACGGCTGTCGGGGAGGAGCTCCGAGATGTACGGGAAGTTCGCGGTCGAGACGGTGCAGACGCCCGCGCAGGTGGTGATCTCCGAGAAGCGGCACACGCTGGCGGACGAGCTGCCGGCGTGGATCGGGGCGGCGCTGGGCCGGCTGGAGGAGGCGGCCCGGGAGTGCGGAGGTGTGGCGGGGGTGCCGTACGTCGCCTATCACGCGGAGGTGTCGACGGAGAGCGACGGCCCCGCGGAGGCGTGTGTGCCGGTGGCCGACGAGGCGGCGGCCCGGGCCTGGGTGGAACGGCGCGGCCGGGCGTGGGAGACGGCGGTGCGGGTGGAGCCGGCCCGGCGGCTGGCGTACACCAGGATCACCAAGGCGCAGGTGGCGCATCCGCAGATCCTGGCCGCGTTCGAGGCGGTGGAGGAGTGGATGGCGGCGAAGGGGCTGACGGCGACCGGCCCTTGCCGGGAGCTGTACTTCGCGGACTGGGCGGCGACGGGCCCCGAGGACCCGGTGTGTGACGTGGCGTTCCCGGTGAGCTGATCCCTTTCAAGGACCCCGCGGGCACAAACGGAGCCCTCTCGGCAAGGACGGCGATGCTGGTCGAGAGGGCTCTGTCGGTGGTGCTTGTGGTGCGGTCGATCGCGGGGTCAGGCCTTGACCGAGGCCACGAAGGCGCTCCACGCGTCGGCGGGAAACGCCAGTTTGGGGCCCTCGGGGATCTTGGTGTCCCCGAGCTCCAGGGCCTCGTCGACGGTCGACCTGACCATCACGCACGCGCCGTTGTTGTTGGTGTAGGAGGACGTCGTCCACGTTTCCGTGGCGCCCAGACGAATTGCCATGTTCGCTCCGTTGCCAGTTGCGTTTACGCCAACCCGTGCTGGTGGTTGGCGTGATCGACGCTACTCGCCAACATCCTCGTACGGAGCAGCCATTCACTCGACTGGATGGCATATTCCAGGGGAGACTTCCAGTCAGGCGTGTCAGGGGTGTAGCATCCCGCGCTTTGCCCGACGGAAGGTCATCCTCCGGCGGCGGTCAGCGCGCGTAATCCTTCGCCAGGCGCTCGATGAGCTGCCGCGACTGGTCCACGTTCAGCGACTGGGCCCGCAAGTGCTCGTACATCACCGTGTACTTCTGTACGTCGAGCGGCTTCTCCAGGTACAGGTCGCTGGTGACGCCCTCGATGTAGACCACGCTCGAGTCGGCCGCGTCGGCGAACTCCAGGATCGAGTACTGGCCGTTGATGCCGGCGTGCGCGCCGACCTCGAACGGCAGGACCTGCACGGTGATGTGGGGCAGCTGCGACATCTCGATGAGGTGCTCCAGCTGCTCGCGCATCACCGGCCGGCTGCCGACGATCCGGTGCAGGGACGCCTCGTCCAGGACCACCCACAGCCGCAGCGGTTCCGTTTCGGCGGTGATCCGGCCCTGCCGGCGCAGCCGGACCTCGACGCGCTTGTCGTTGTCCGCCTCCGAGGCCTCGGGCGAGCCGCCGCGGATGATGGCCTCGGCGTACGCACGGGTCTGCAACAGGCCGGTGATGATCTGGGGTTCGTAGACCCGCAGCGACTCGGCGTCCGTCTCCAGGCCGATGTAGACGCTGTAGGGGATGTCCCCGAAGGCGTGCCACCAGCCCTGCTGCCGGGAGTCCTTGGCCATCTGCATCAGCGAGTCGACGATGCGCTGGTCCTCGACCTCGTAGACCCCGCACAGGTCGCGGACGTCGCGCTGGCTGATGCTGCGCCGCCCGTTCTCCAGCCGGCTGATCTTCGACTGCGACACCAGCAGCCGCTCGGCCACCTCTTCGGCCGTCATGCCCTTGAGCTCGCGGAGCCTGCGGAGCTCCTGGCCCAGCCGGCGCCGCCTGACGGTGGGATTGACATTGGACGCCACGGGACGTGCACCTCCGGCTGCGTGCCTCTACTTTGCGTATCTGCTGTTGAGCAGACTGCCACCAAGGTGCTCACTACCGCTGGGAAACGGTGGATATGCGACGGGTACACGCCAGTTCGGGCACGGCATGCCGAGCGGGGCGGAGAGAGTGTGCGCTCTCTTCGCCCCGCTCGGACAGCGGCTCCCGTGACCGGGTTCGTGGGTCCCGTGGTGCGTGTGCCGGTCGTAGGCCTTGCCGGTGCGTCGCGGTGCCGTGCGTCGCGGCTCAGTGAGCCGCGACGCGCGCCATGCTTCCGTGGCGCGGTTGCATCGGAACGCCGCGGGCGGGTTCCGATGCCGGCCTGGCTCCGCCGGCGGCCTGACGGCCGGACGGTGCCGGGCTGCGGCGCGGCTGGGCCGCGACGCCGTTCTGGACGTCCATCACCGCGTGCGCGACGAGGCCGCCCATGGGGTCGTGCCTGATCAGGTCCCTGAGCCGGGAGCGAGAGGAGCGTCCCTCGTTGCCCGGGTACAGGTGCTTGCCGAGGCCGACCGCATGGGCGAGGGCGGCGAGTGCCGCGGTCCGCGGGTCCGGCGGTACGCCGGTGCGGATCGCGGAGTCCAGCCGGGCCCTGATCTCCCGGCTGATCTCGGTCTCCGTCGCCTGGTAGCGAGTCGTCGGCAGCACTCCGCACATCTGGCCGGCCACGGCATGCACCATGCCGCACCGCTCCAGATGCGAGAGGTAGGTCTGGCGCAGCCCGAGACGCGGCCCGCCAATCCAGTTCACCGCACGTACGGGAGCGCCACGCCTTCGCAGCAACTCCAACGCGCAGTCCAAAGTTGGATCTCCAGTCGGCCGTGGTGCCACCACGGCGATACGATCCCCGTCTGGGGCTATCCGTCCGGCCAGCGCCAGCTCCACTAGCTGCGCTCCGGCCAGACCGAGGTCGAGCGACTGCGGCTGTGCGGTGGTACCCGTGGTCGGGTCCAACGCCAGCAGCAGAAGCTCCTCCGGAAGTGTTCTGCGGCTCCTGCCCATCCATGCCTCCCCGCGTGGATGAAAGACAGGGTGACCCCTCTCACATTGGTCTGTCGAGGGTGCGTGACCGGTTCGTAGTGGAACCAGTAGGTATGTCGTTCTCGTCTACCGGATGGGTTTGGCCCGCACACAGGACACTGGTACATGGTTCGGACAGCGCCACAGCGGTGTCACGGGCGGCGGTTCACGGTTCGGTAGACGCACGCGGGGCGTGCGGCGCGAGGAGGAGGCATCGGTGGCGGGCGAGTCCCCCGACAGGTCGAAGCAGCGCGAGTCGTCGGCACGAAAGACGTCGGGGAGCGCGAGTCCGGTTCCGGAGGCCAGGAGCGAAGCCGCCGACCCGCGGCTCGCGGTGGCCCGGGACCCGGAGAGGTCCTCGGCACGAGGCGGTGCCGATACGGCGACCCGCGTGCTGTCCACACGGACGGCGGAGGAACCGGGGAACGCCGGGCGCGCTGTGCGTGGCTCTGACGCCGAGGACGACGCCGAGCGGGGTGACGGCGACTCGGGCCCCGAGGATGGGGCGGACGACGCGGGGCGCGCTGCTCGTGGCTCGGACGCCGAGGGGGCCGAGGGGGCCGAGAGCGACTCGGACACCGAGGACGCGGCGGCTGAGGCGGGGCAGGGGGCTTCCGGCTCCGCCGGGGCCGAGGATGGTGGGTCCTCCGGCGCCGGGGGCAGTGACGGGCGGCTGAGGGACGCCGTCGCGGCGTGGGTCGCGTCGGCGGACGGGGACGAGGCGGCTGCTGCCGCCGGGGACGACGCCGAGGGCGCGGAGAAGCCCGAGGAGGTCGACGGGGACGCCCAGGAGGCCGGGAAGACCACCGGAGCCGGGAAGACCACCGCAACCGCGCAGACCGGCACGGACGCCGCCGACGCCGACGCCGAGGACGACCGTACGGACGAGCCGGCGCAGGCCGACTCCGAGGACGCCCGGGACGGCCGGGAAGCCGCAGCGGCGGCGCCCGAGGGCTCCGAGGCGGGCCAGGGCGACGCCGACGAGCCGGAGGCGGACCGTTCCGTCAGCGCGGGCACCGCCGAGGCGAAGGCCTCCGAACCCGTAGACCCTCGCGTCTCCGACGACACCGAGGCCGCGTCGAAGACCGCCGAGGCGGTCACCGCCGAGGCCGAGGCGGACGAGCGGACCGACGACGAGGGCTCCGAACCCACGGACCCGCGTGTCTCCGCCGACGCCAAGGCCGCCGACACCGACACCGACGCGGGCGCCGCCGACGCGAAAGCGGGCAAGCCGGCCGACGGCGAGAGCCCCGAGCCCGCGGATGCGCGTGTCCCCGACGACGCCGAGGCCGCACCCAAGGCCGCCGAGGCCGAGGCGGACGAGCCGGCCGACGACGAGAACCCCGTACCCGCGGACCCGCGCGCCGACAACGACGCCAAGACCGCCGACACACACACCGACACTGACGCGGACACCGCCGACGAGCGGGCCGACGAAGCCAAAGCCGCGCCGAAGACCGCCGAGGCCAAGACCGCGCCGAAGGCCGAGGACGCCAAGACCGCCGACGCCGACAGCAAGGCCGGGACCGCCGGCACCCTCAAGGACGAGCCCGGCAGCCACTCGGAGCCGAAGCCGGGCGGAGCCACCGGTACCGGCAAGACCCCGAAGCCCGGCGGAGCCGCCGGTGTCTCCGGCGAGTCGGACGACGACGCCGGCGACCCGCCCGCCGAACCGCCCGTCGACCAGCCCACCGCCGTTTTCAAAGCCGTGCGGCCTCCGGTCGATCAGCCCACCACCATGCTGAAGCTCGGGGGCGCGACCAAGGACGTTCCGGAGAGGGACGCCGAGCGGACCAGCAAGTTCGTCGCGCTCAAGCCCCTGGACGACCAGGCGGCCAGAAAGCCGGCCGCCCCGGCCGACGCCACCGCGCCCGTCCCCACCGTCGGCCCCGAGCGGACCACCCAGCAGCCGCTGCCGCCCAGGCCGCCGCTGGATCTGCTGGCCGAGCTGACGAACACCCCGCCGCCCCCGGAGACCCCGCTGCGGACGGCGGCCCGGCGGGTGAAGATCTGGACGCCGCTGGTGCTGCTGCTGGTGGTCGTCTTCGCGGTCGTGCAGAGCGTGCGCCCGCTCCCCGCGCCCACCCTCGAGCTCACCGCCGAAGACAGCTACACCTTCGAGGGCGGCAAGGTCGACATCCCCTGGCCCGCCGACGGCCAGGCCGCGCTGGACGTCCAGGGCATCGGCACGTTCGGATCCTCCGGCGAGCAGAAGCCCGTGCCGATCGCGAGCGTCGCCAAGGTCATGACCGCCTACCTCATCCTGCGCGAGCACCCGCTCAAGAGCGGTGAGGACGGCCCGAAGATCCTCATCGACCAGGCCGCCCAGGACCAGTCCGACGCCGGCCAGGAGTCCACCGTCGACGTCACCAAGGGCGACAAGATCACCGAGCGGGAAGCTCTCGAGAGCATCCTGATCGCGTCCGCGAACAACGTGGCGCGGCTGCTCGCCCGCTGGGACGCGGGGTCCGAGAAGGCGTTCGTGCGGAAGATGAACGACGCCGCCGAGGACCTCGGCATGAAGGACACGACGTACACCGACCCGTCGGGCCTGAACAACACGACCGTCTCCACGGCCGTGGACCAGGTGAAGCTCGCCAAGGCCGCCATGCAACAGCCCGCCTTCCGCGAGGTGGCGACGATGATGTCGTACGTCGACTACAAGGGCACCAAGCACGACAACTGGAACCGTCTGGTCGGTTACAACGACGTCACCGGCATCAAGACCGGCACGACCACGTCGGCCCTCGGCAACCTCGTCTTCTCGGCCAGGAAGGACGTGAACGGCGAGACCCGCCGGATCATCGGCGCGGTCGTGCGCCAGCCCGCCGGCGGCCCGGACAACACGATCCTGGGCGCCGCGCTCCACGAGGGCGACAAGCTGATCCGGGCCGCGCAGGGCGCGCTGGAGTCGGCGACGATCCTGAAGAAGGGCGACGTCGTCGGGTACGCCGACGACGGTCTCGGCGGCCGCACACCGGTCGCCGTCACCAAGGACGTCACGGCCGTCGGCTGGGCGGGCCTGTCCGTCGAGCTGACGTTCTCCGGGGACGACCTGCCGCACACGGCCAAGGCCGGTACGAAGGTGGGTACGCTCACCGTCGGCGACGGCACCACCAGCGCCGTGAAGGTCCCGGTCGCCCTCCAGAAGGACCTGGTGGAGCCGGACTTCGCGGCCAAGCTCACGCGCCTCGGCTGACCCGGGGCGCCCCCGCACCACCGCACTCCGCCGGTAACGGCCCGTCCGGGCGCCGCCCGGCGGGGTGCGTGCTAGCGTCCCGAATCGGGACAGGTAGCCGCTCGCCGCGGCACGGCGGCGGAAGCCGAGAACAGAAGACGGGACACGGGGAGTGCCTTCGAGTGGCCACTGCGGAGCCGACACGCGCAGACGACGCCGAACCGGGCTCGGTACCGGGCCCGCGAATACGCCTGCCCGAACCACCGGAAGACAGTGCGCCGAAGGACAGTGCGCCCCAAGACGGCACGGCGGCGGACAGCACGGCTGAAGGCACCGGCGCACCCGGCCGTGACGGCGGGGCGCGGTTCGAGTGGCCCGCCCCCGTACTGGCGCTGCGTGAGCACATGCTGCGGCACCCGGTCCTGTCCATCACGGGCCTCGCCGCAGCGCTGCACATCCTCTGGTTCTTCACGTTCGCGAACAGCGGTGGCGATCTGGCCGCGCAGGACGCGTGGGCCGAGTTCGTCGGCCGGCACCCGGACTCGGCGTACAACCTCGCCTGGTACGGCGGGATGCACCCCGTGTCGTACAGCGTGGTGTCGCCGTATCTGATGTCGGTGCTCGGCGTGCGGACGACGATGATGATCGCGGGGACGGTCTCGGCCGGTCTGCTGACCCTGCTCCTCCTGCGCAGCCGCTCCGTCCTCAACCCGCTGTGGGCGTCGCTGGCGGGCGTGTTCGGGCTGTTCTGCAACGCGGTGTCCGGGCGGGTGACGTTCGGGCTGGGCATGATGTTCGCGCTCGGCGCGGTCGCCGTCGTGTTCTGCTGGCCGTACCGGTGGCGGTACAAACGCTGGGCGAAGGCCCTGAGCGCGGCGCCGCTGGCCGCGCTGGCCACCATGGCGTCGCCGGTCGCGGGCCTGTTCGTGGGCCTGGTGGCGGTGGCGCTGTTCCTGCAGAAGCGGCGGCCGGGCGCGTGGGCGCTGGGCCTGGCGCCGACCGCGGTGGTGGCGCTGTCGGCGTGGCTGTTCCCGTTCTCGGGCACGCAGCCGATGATGATCGGCTCGGTGCTGCTGCCGCTCGCGTTCTCGGTCCTCGCCTGCCTGCTGGTCCCGCAGGAGTGGAAGACGGTCCGGCTCACGGCCGCGGTGTACGGCCTGGGGGTCGTGCTGGTGTGGCTGATCAGCTCCCAGATCGGTTCGAACATCACACGGCTGGCGATGCTGTTCGCCGGGGTCGCGCTGGTCGCCGCGCTGCCGTTCGCGGTGCCGCGCACCCGCAAGTGGTACGTGATCGTCGTGGCGCTGTGCGGTTTCGGCGTGTGGATCGGCTTCAAGTCGGTCGACGACATCGTGCACACGGCCCCTGCGGCGTCCTGGTCGCGTGAGCTCGCACCGCTCGTCAACGAGTTGCAGCAGGTCGGCGCCGAGAAGGGCCGGGTCGAGGTCGTCCCCGCCCGCTCCCACCGCGAGGCCTCCGCGCTCGCCCCGTACGTCAATCTGGCCCGCGGCTGGAACCGCCAGGCCGACATGGAGCGCAACCCCCTCTTCTACGACGACACCCTCAACTCGGCGAACTACCACGAGTGGCTGAAGCGCTGGGCGGTGCACTACGTCGTGCTGCCGAAGGGCGAGCCGGACGGTGACGGGGGTCAGCGGGAGCGGGCGCTGGTGCGGCGCGGGCTGCCGTATCTGACCCAGATCTGGGGCAACGACACCTGGCAGCTGTTCAAGGTGACCGCTCCGACCCCGCTGGCCGAGCCGAACGCCGTGGTCGACCGGGCCGAGCAGGGCGAGATGATCCTCCAGGTGAGGAAGGCGGGCCGGATCCTGGTCCGCATCCCGTACTCGCCGTGGCTGAGCATCGTCGACGCGGAGGGCAAGAGCCTGAAGCCGCCGCAGGAGACGGAGGAGTCCAGGAACCGTCCCGAGGGCGAGCCGAAGACGTACGTGAACGTCAACGGCTGCCTCGCGGAGACGGAGGAGGACGTGCAGGGCGACAAGTGGACGGAGCTGCTGGCCCCCAAGGCCGGCACGTACCGTCTGGCGGCGCCGTACCAGCTCCCCCGGGGGACGCCGTGCCCGGAGGAACTGCGCTGAGCCGGTCCGCCCGGTCTGTCGCGCCCCTCTGAGCCCACCGTTCGCGTTCGATTACAGTGCTGAGCTGTCGTACGTATGGACGGTGCCCCGGGGAGGTCTAGGTGGGTGCGACTGCCGGCGCCGTCTGGGGCCGTACAGAGCAGCAGGACTTCCGCAGCCGGGTGCGCGGGACCCTGCTCGGCGTGGCCGTGGGAGACGCGCTGGGGACGCCGGTCGACCGGCTGACCATCGAGGGGATCCGGGAGGCGCACGGGGCGGAGGGCCTGGTGGACCTGGCCCCCGCCTTCGGCAGACGCGGCGCCGTCACGCACCTCACGCAGCTCACCCTGTTCTCCGTCGACGGGCTGATCCGGGCCCAGGTCAGGCGGGACACCGGCGCCTGGCATCCGCCGACCGATCTGCACCGGGCGTATCTGCGCTGGGCCGCCACGCAGCGCGACTGGGGGCCCGACGAGCGGCGCAAGGAAGACGGGTGGCTGGCGCGGGAGGAGTGGCTGTACGCGCGGCGGGACCCCAGCCTCGCGCTGCTGCTGGGGCTCGGCGACGAGACCATGGGGACTCCGGAGGCGCCCAAGAACCCCGGTGAGGCCGGGCCCGAGGCCGCCGCCCGGTCGGCCCCGTTCGGGCTGCTCGTGGGCTGGGAGCCGCAGCTGGTCGCCCAGCTCGCCGTCGAGTGCGCGGCGCAGACCCACGGACATCCCACGGCCTCTCTCGCGGCGGGCGCGTACGCCGTGATCGTCCATGCGCTGGCGCTGGGCGAGAGCCTCGACGGCGCCGTGCAGCGGGCCTTCGGGCTGCTGGCCGCCCGGCCGGGGCACCAGCCGGTGTCGGACGCGTTGCAGCATGCGCTGGGTGCCGTGCGGCAGGGCATGCCCGGGCCGGAGCGGGTGGCCGAGCTGAGCGGGGCGGGTACGGCGGAGGGGCTCGTGGCCGCCGCCGTGTACTGCGCGCTGGTCGCGGCCGACGTCCGGCACGGGCTGTGTCTGGCCGTGAACCACGACGGCCCGTCCGCCGCCACGGGTGCGCTGGCCGGCGGCCTGCTCGGCGCGCTGCACGGGGAGACCGCTTTGCCGCCGGCCTGGCTGGCCGAGCTGGAGGGCCGCCCCACCATCCTGGAGCTCGCAGACGACTTCGCCATGGAGATGACCCAGGGTCCGGCCCTGCACGGCCCGGCCGGCTCCTCCCCCGGCTGGCTCGCCCGCTACCCGAGAGCCTGACCGGCCCCGTACGCCACGACGCCGGGCATCCGCGGGGCAGCCGCACGGCAGCCCCGCGAATCCACCGCAGCGGGGCCCCGCCCGTACGACGGCGCCGAGCGGCAGCCCCTCGACGGGACCCACCGCCCGGCACACCTCCGCAGAGCCGGCCCACCAAACCCTCGGCAAGGTCCGCCTCAGCCGGCCGCCCGGCGCGTCCTCGGTGAGGCCGGGCGGCAGATCCTCGGCCGGGGTGGCCCGGCCGGGGGTTCACTCCCTGGCGGTTCCTACCACCTCGTCCTTGGGGCCGGTCGGGGTCGGGAGCGTGGCCGAGGCCGCGCCGTCCCCGTCCGTGTTGATCCGCTCGATGATCGCCAGCCGCTCCGGGGTGTCCTCCGGCCTGATGTAGCCGATGAGGATGTAGAGGACCAGTGAGACCGCCAGCGGGATCGACACCTGGTACTGGAGCGGCACGCCGCCCTCGACGTTCCAGTTGATCGGGTAGTTCACCAGCCAGAAGGCGAGCAGGCCCATCGACCAGCTGACCAGGGCCGCCGTGGGGCCGGAGCGGCGGAACGTGCGCAGCAGGCCCAGCATCATGGGGATAGCCATCGGGCCCATCAGACCGGCCACCCACTTGATGACCACCGTGATGATGTCCTTGAACGCGGGCGAGTTGACCTGAGTCGCCGCCGCCATGGAGAGGCCGAGGAAGACGACTGTGGCGATTCGGGCGACCCGCAGGCCCTGGCTCTGGTTCCACGTCCGGGCCCGCGCCCAGATCACCGGCGCGCAGTCCCGGGTGAACACGGCCGCGATGGCGTTGGCGTCGGAGGAGCACATGGCCATGGTGTGCGAGAAGAAGCCGACGATGACCAGGCCCAACAGACCGTGCGGCAGGAGCTGTTCGGTCATCAGGGCGTAGGAGTCCGAGCCGTCCGGCTTCTGCGAATCGACCAGCAGCGGCGACATCCACATGGGGAAGAACAGCACCAGCGGCCAGACCAGCCACAGGATCGCCGAGAGGCGGGCCGAGCGCTCGGCCTCCTTGGCGTTGCGCGTGGCCATGTAGCGCTGGGCCTGGTTGAGCATGCCCCCGTTGTACTCGAAGAGCTTGATGAAGAGGAACGCGAGCAGGAACACCGTGCCGAATTCGCCGACCAGCGGTTTCTCGTGGCCCTGGAGCTCGGGCTGGTCCCACACGCCGAAGAAGCCGCCGTGGTCGTCGAGGCGTACGAACACCGCCACGAACATCGCGATGCCGGCCAGCAACTGGATGATGAACTGCCCGAGTTCGGTCAGCGCGTCCGCCCACAGGCCGCCGATGGTGCAGTAGATCGCGGTGATGCCGCCGGTGATGAGGATGCCCTGGTTGAGGCTGATCCCCGTGAAGACGGACAGCAGCGTGGCGATCGCCGCCCACTTCGCGCCCACGTCCACGATCTTCAGCAGCATCCCGGACCAGGCCAGCGCCTGCTGCGTCTTGAGGTCGTAGCGGTTCTTCAGGTACTCCAGCGGGGAGGCCACATGGAGCCGGGAGCGCAGCCGGTTGATGCGCGGGGCGAACAGCTTCGACCCGATGGCGATGCCGAGGGCGATGGGGAAGGACCAGGTGACGAAGGACGTGACGCCGTAGGTGTAGGCGATGCCCGCGTACCCGGTGAACATCACCGCGCTGTAGCCCGACATGTGGTGCGAGATGCCGGAGAGCCACCACGGCATCTTGCCGCCGGCGGTGAAGAAGTCGCTGACGTTGTCGACGCGTTTGTGCGACCAGACGCCGATCGCGACCATCACGGCGAAGTAGCCGATGAGCACGGCCCAGTCGAGACCGTTCATGAATCCCCTTCCACGGTGCTGCCGCCAGGGTCAGGCATGTGAACTCTGGGTTCGGTGACGTGCGCACGGCAAGCAAGGGGAAGGTCAAGAGACCGTAAAATAGTTCGGTGAGGTGACCTCAGTTTATGTACATGAACCGACACATGGGCTGCGGGCTTGGCCGGAAATCGCCCTCATCGCATCAGCTCGCCCGCGTTCACCAGCAGTGACTGCCCCGTGATCGCCCGGGCCCGGTCCGACGCGAGGAACACCGCCGCGTCCGCGACGTCTCCGTCCGTCGCCAGCTCCGGCAGCGCCATCCGGTCTGTCAGCCTGCCCAGCACCGCCGCCTCCGACACGCCTTCCGACTCCGCCGCGAACTGCACGTACGCCCGCACCGGCGGCCCCCACATCCAGCCGGGCAGCACGGTGTTGACCCGGATCCGGTACGGTCCGAGCTCCCGCGCGAGCGAGTACATCGCACTCGTCAGCGCCCCCTTCGACGCCGCGTACGCCGCCTGCCGCACCTGCGAGGGGGCCGCCACCGCCGACTGCGTCCCGACGAACACGACGGATCCACCGTCCTGTTTGAGCGACGGCAGACAGGCCCGGGTCATCCGCAGCGTGCCCAGCAGGTTCACGTCGAGGACGGACCGCCAGGCCTCGAAGTCGGCGTCCTCCAGCCCGCCGAAGTGACTGTCGAGCGCGGCCACATGAACGACGGCGTCGATCCCTCCGAACCGCGCCAGCGCCACCTCCGCCAGCGCCTCGCACTGCGCCTCGTCGGAGATGTCCGTGGCGCGGTACGCGGTGCGCGCCCCGCCGGGGTCGACCTCGGCGGCCGTCTTCGCCAGGCTCGCCTCCGTGCGGGCCCCGAGCACGGCCCGCCCGCCGTCCCGCACGACGGCCGCCGCGACCTGCCGTCCGAGGCCGGCCCCGACCCCCGACACGACGACCGTCTTCCCCGCGAGCAGTGACATGACAGGACCTCCCCGGACCGGACCCTGGTGTTCTATCTGACGGAGCGTCAGAGTATGAGCCTGCCTCCGACGAAGGGGAAGGGCATGAGCGAGGACACCCGCAGCGAGCTGTACGCCGAACTGGCCGCCGTCGGCCCCTACGGCACCCACCCCGGGCACGCCCTCATCACCATGGTCGAGCCGCATCCCGGCCACGAGTACGCCTACAACCGCTGGTACGAGGACGACCACTACTACGCCGGTGCGATGGCCATGCCCTGGATGTACGCGGGCCGCCGCTGGGTGGCGACGCGGGAGCTCCAACTCCTGCGCTACCCCGAGAAGTCGGCGATCGCCCAGCCGGTCACCGCCGGCTGCTACCTCTCCACGTACTGGATCACCGCGGGCCGCTACGACGACCACATGCGCTGGACGGTCGCCATCAACAAGCGCCTCAACCGGGACGCCCGCGTCTACCACGACCGCACGCACGTCCTCACGGCGTTCCAGAACCACGAGGCGACGGTGTACCGCGACGGAGCGGCCGGCCCCCGCGACGTCCACGCCCTCGACCACCCCTACGCCGGCCTGGTCCTCCAGGTCGTCGAGGCGGACACCCCCGAGCAGCGCGCCACCCTCCTGGAGTGGCTGCGCACCCGGCACCTCCCCCAGCGACTGGCGGGTTCCCCGGCCGCGCTGGTGACGGTCTTCAGCCCGACGCCCCTCCCCGGCGACCGCATGACGTACGTGAAACAGGTCGAGGGGGTCGACACCCGTCTGACGCTGCTGTGGTTCCTCCAGACGGACCCGAGGGAGTGCTGGGACGCCTGCTTCACGGACCTCGACGCGGCGGTGACGGAGTCGGGCCTGGGCGGGGTGGAGCTGGTGGCGCCGTTCATCCCGACGGTGCCGGGCACGGACACGTTCGTGGACCGGCTCCGCTGAGCCCGGCGGCTACCCTTCGTTGACATGAAGCGCGCCTGGCCCCTGCCGGTACTGCTGCTGCTCTGTGGCTCGGCCGGGGCGGCGGGGCTGGTCCGCACGGGGAGCACCGGTGCGGCCGTGGCCCTGCTCCTGGTGTTCCTCCTCCTCGCGGCCGCGCACTCGCCGCTTGTCTTTCCCCGGCCGGCCGGCGCTCTGGAGGCGGAGCGGCGCAGCGCGGCCGACGGCCGCCCGGTCGTCTACTGGCGGCCGGGCTGCACGTACTGCCTCCGGCTGCGCATCCGCCTGGGGCGGGATGCCCGCCGGTTGCACTGGGTCGACATCTGGCGGGACCCGGCCGGGGCCGCGGCGGTGCGCGCGGCCAACCAGGGCGACGAGACCGTGCCGACCGTCGTCGTGGCGGGCCGGGCACACACCAACCCCGACCCGGCGTGGGTGCGCGAGCAGCTCACAGGGTGAACAGACCGGCCGCGTTGTCGTGGCACACGGCCCGGAGCCACTCGTCGCCGAGGCCCAGGCGTTCCAGGGCCTGGAGCTGGTGCAGGTACGGGTAGGGGATGTTGGGGAAGTCGGAGCCGAACAGGATGCGGTCGCCGAGTGCGGCGAACCGGGGCAGGGCCCGGCGCGGGTACGGCATGAAGTCCTCGGTGAAGTCCGTGAACGCCATGGTCGTGTCCAGCCGCACCTGGTGGTACCGCTCGGCGAGGCCGAGGAACTCGTCGTACTCGGGCATGCCCATGTGGGCGACGATCAGCCGTAGCTTCGGGTGCCGCGCCAGCACCCGCGCGACGGGCTCGGGGCCGGTGTGCTTGCCGGGCGCGGGCCCGGAGCCGCAGTGGATCACCACGGGTGTCCCCGCCTCGGCCAGCGCACCCCACGCAGGGTCGAGACGCTCGTCGGCCGGGTCGTACGCGCCCACCTGCACATGGGCCTTGAACACGCGCGCCCCCGCTTCGACGGCCTCACGGACGTAACTCTCGACGTCGGGCTCGGGGTAGAGGGTGGCGGTGTGCAGGCAGTCGGGGGTACGGCGGGCGAAGTCGGCCGCCCAGCCGTTCAGCCACCTCGCCATGCCGGGCTTGTGCGGGTAGAGCATCGAGGTGAAGGCCCGCACGCCGAAGTCCCGCAGCAGTGCCGCCCTCTCCACCTCCTCCTTCCGGTACGTGATCGGCCACTGCATCCCGCCGATCAGCGGCCCGTTGGTGTCGAAGTAGTCCCACACCTTGTGCAGGACCCGCTCGGGCATGAAGTGGGTGTGGACGTCGATCAGTCCGGGGAGCCCGAGCCGGCCCCAGAACCGGCGGATCTCACGGGCCTCCTCGGACGCCCTGCGCTGCTCACTCATGCCGCCCACGATCGGCCCTGGTGAGGCACTGGAGCGACCCTTCGGTACAGGGGCCCGGTGAGGGATCCGTCACACGGCCCGGGCCGGTACGGATGAGGTTGGATGACAGGGCACGAAGCAGTCGCTTCGTGGTGGACCAGAGCCAGGAGTGCGGGCCCGGTGGACCGTATGGGCGAGATGGTGGCGAGGAACCGCTGCCCGGGGCGGGGCGTGTTCTCTCAGTTCTGGGCGAGGGGCGTTTCAGGAGTCTCGTTCGGCTCGTCGGTCTCCTCGCGCTCCTTTTTCAGGGCGAGTTCCCGCGCAAGCTTTTCCGAGTACAGCCTCATTTCCGCTTCTTTGCGCTCGTCGAACACGGACGTCTCCTTTGCGTGCAGGGGTTTTTGAAGGGGTGCTACAGGGGGAAAATGAGAGACCGGTCAGGCAGAAACGCGCTGGCACCGGGGACGGCTGTGGTCCGGGAGCGCATGTGCCGACAGGTGGCAGGATTCATCGGGGATCAGCCGCCGCACCATCGCACACCTCCCAGGTAATAACTCGACCGGAGCACAAGCCTCTTGACTCGGATATTACCCGACGGGCCGGGATCGCGTCACGACCCGATTACGCTTACACACAGGTAATTCGCATGCCGTTCACCCGGCGAGTACCGGGGCCAGTACCGCGCGGTCGGTATCCGAAAGCCGTTCCAGGGCCTCGGAATTCAGTTCCCGTACGCGTTCCACATCGGCCCGGGCCTCCTCCGTCCGCCCTGTGACGGCGTGCAGCACAGCCCGGCGGCACAGTGCCCAGACGTAGCCCGGGCGCATCTCCACCGCCCGGTTCAGGTCGGCCAGCGCCTCCACGTGGCGGCCGAGGCCGGCCAGGGACGCGCCCCGGCTCGCGTACGCCGACGTGTACGCGGGGTCCAGGGCCAGCGCGATGTCGAGGTCGGCGACCGCCTCCGCGTCGCGGCCGGCGGCGCGCAGCGTGTCGCCGCGTGCGCAGCGGGCCCAGGGCCAGTCGGGGTTCAGGGCCAGGGCCTGGTCGAGGTCGGCCAGTTGGCGGCGGGGATCGCCCAGCGCGCGCCACACCCGGGCGCGGCGGGCGAGTGCCCAGGCGTAGTCCGGGTCGAGGTCCAGGGCCCGGCCCAGGTCGGCGAGGGCCGCGTCCTGGTCTCCGGCGCGCTCGTGCGTGGCGCCCCGGGAGGCCCAGGCGAACTCCAGGGCCGGGTCGAGGCGGATGGCGTCGGTCAGATCCCGGAGCGCGTCGGCGTCGCGTCCGGCGATCCGGTGGTGTTCACCGCGCAGGGCGACGTACCAGGCGTTGCCCGGTTCCAGCGCGACGGCTCGGTCCAGGTCGGCGATCGCCCCGTCGTGGTCGCCCAGGTCTCCCCGGATCCCGGACCGGTTCCGGTGCGCGACGGCCGACTCCGGGTCCAGGGCGACGGCCCGGTCGTACTCGGTGAGGGCCTGCGCGTACGCGCCGTCGCCGCGCAGTGCGTCGCCCCGGACGATCCGGGCCCTGGCCTGAGTCCGTGTGTCGAGTCCCGCACGGCGCAGCAGCAGCCCGAGTGCGGCGGTGACCCCTTCCGTTTCGAGGGCCGCCGTCAGTTCGGTGCCCCACCGGGACGCCGCCTCCGCGTCCGCGTCCACTCCGGCGTCCAGCAGCGCACGGGCCCACCTCCCGGCCGCTCCCGCACCCGCCTCGCACGCCTGGACGAAGTCCCGCAACGCCTGCGGCAGCGCGTCCCGTTCCCCGGCGCACAGCAGGTGGTACGTCTCCTCCAGCCGCAGCTCCCGCCACGTCTGGTCCGCCCAGAGTTCACCGGTGGCGCGGCCTGCCGCGGTCTCCTCCCGCCAGCTCCTGAACAACCCCGCCAGCGCGCGGTGCCGCCGCGCCCACCCCCGTGGGGACCGGCGGCGTTCCGCGCGCAGCATCGGTGCCCGCACGACGTCGTGGTAGCGCAGGCGTTCTCCGTCGCGGTCGGTGACGAACGGCATCCCCCGCAGCCACGACCAGACGTGCTCCAGATCATCCTCCGGGCACTCCGCCACCGCCCGGAACACATCGCCGTCCAGCCGCCTCGGCAGCGCGCAGGCCAGGGCGGCGGCCCGTCGTGCCGGGTTCTCCTCCCACTTCAGGAAGCGGTCCACGGCCGTCGCGCTCGGGTCGCCCACGTCGTCGGGGTCGGCGGGACGGGACTCGGCGAGGGTGGAGACCAGGACGGGCAGGCCGCCGGTGAGGCGCAGCACCTCCTCGACGACCGGCTCGGCCGTCACGCCCTTGGCGGCCAGCAGGCCGCGTGCCTCCGTCTCCGTGAAGGGGGCGAGCGGGAGGTCCGTCACGAAGTCCGCCAGCCCGCCCCAGCGGGCCGGGTCCAGGGGGGTCCGGCCCGCCGTGGCCACCACCGTGGTGGCGGGCGTCCCGCCGTGGCGGTCCGTCGTCATCGTCTCGTGCAGCCAGGGGTCCAGGTACGGGCCCGTCCGCTCGTACGTGTCCAGGAACAGGGCGATCCACGGCTCGGCCGCGTCCGACAGTTCGCGCAGGAGTACCGGTGTGAGCACCTGCTCGGGGGCGAGGACCAGCTGGAGGTCCTCGTGGTTGCGGAAGCGGGTGATGAGGCTCGCGCGCAACCGGTCGGCGACGTGGGCGAGTTGTTCGGCGTCCAGCATCCCCGCCAGTGGGCCGACCACCGGCACCATGCCCGCGGCGACCACCCCGGCCCGTGCCACCATCCTGCCGCCGGCGGACGGCCCGTTCTCCTCCGGCTGCGTGTCCAGGAGGGCCAGCGCGGCCAGTTCCGCCTCGTGCCGGCGTTCGCGGTGGGCGGCGAGCAGGCGGTCCAGCTCCTTCAACCGCCTGCCCTGGGCGGCGAACTGGCGGCTGATCTCGGCCATCACCTCCGGCACGCTGCCCGCGCTGTCGTCGACGTACGCCGTCAGCGCGCCCTGTTCGCGGGCGATGTGCTCCCACTCCCGCAGCAGGAAGGTCTTCCCGACGCCCGCGTTGCCGTGCAGGTGGAAGCGGAAGCGGTGGCGTTCGTCGTGCGGGGCGGTGCCGAAGTTGGCGCGGAAGGCGGCGCGTTCGGCGGAGCGGCCGACGAACCCGGCCCGGCCTCGTTGCCGTATGAGCTCCTGCATGGACGGTCTCGCCTGCGCCATCCGTACGTCCCCCTCGACTCGCGCGGCCGGGCCTTCGTCGTCATTGTCGCCCAACGGCCGCGGGGTACACCGGAGGTCCGTGCTTGGGGAGAATGATCGGCATGGCCACCTCCACATCACGCGGCGCGCTGTCGCTCGCCGCCACTTTGCTCACCGCGACCATCGCCCTCTACATGGCGCTCGTCGCCTTCGGGAACATCACCGACTTCGGGACCAACCAGCAGTTCGTCCGGCATGTGCTGGCCATGGACACCACGTTCAAGGACGAGGATCTGATGTGGCGGGCCATCACGAGCCAGGGCCTCCAGGACGCCGCCTACGTCGGGATCATCGTCTGGGAGACCGTCGCCGCGCTGGTCCTCATATACGGGAGCTGGCTGTGGGCCAGACGCGATGACCTGCGCGCCCGGCGGATGTCGACGTACGGGCTGCTGATGGTGATGCTGCTGTTCGGGGCCGGGTTCATCGCGATCGGCGGCGAGTGGTTCTCGATGTGGCAGTCGAAGAGCTGGAACGGGCTGGACGCCGCGACCCGCATCTTCCTGTTCAGCGGGGTCGTGCTGATCGTCAACCAGCTGTCGGCGCCGCGGACGGCTACCTCCGCTACCTGACCACCGTCACGGTCGTGCCGACCGTGCCGAACGCCCACAGTGCCGAGCCGTCCGCCTTCCGCATCCTGACTCCGCCCGTCTTGGTGCCGGAGGCGGCGGGCGGCGGCGAGGCACCGTCGACCGCGTTGGAGAAGGCGACGGAGACGCCGGACTTCGCGGCGAAGTACATGATGTGCTCGATCTGGACGCCGTCCGAGCCGGTCGTGGCCGCGTTGCGTGACGACACCGTGTAGGTGCCCGGGTCGGGGCTGACCGAGCCCGGCCAGACGGTGAACGTACGGCGGGTCGCCTCGCTCGCGTCGACCAGCCACACCCGCTTCTCGCCGAGGGAGTACACGACGCGCCGGCCGGTGCCGGAGCCGTCGGGCACCCGTGCCGGGACCGACGCCGTGGGGGTGGGCTGCGCCGAGGCCGTGCTGCTCGGCTTGGCCGACGTGGCGGTGGGGTGCGAGCCCTTGTCGGCCTGCACGCCCAGGACCGTCACCGCGGCTATCGCTCCCACGGTCAGCCCGCTCACCCAGGCCCACGAAGGAAGTCGGGCAGGCACCGGCACGCATCTCCTCAGTCACGGGACCCCGCACCGAAACGGGGTTCCGATCATCGTACTGCGCGCCCACCGCTCCCCCGGCGCCCTCAGGGGCCCTCGGGGCTCCCTCATGGGCCGGCCCTCGGATCCCTCAGGGTCCGCCGGCGGCCTTACGGACCGGGACCGGGCCCGTGCCGGCGCCGCGGGCCGCGTAGCGCGGGGTGCGCACCGGGGCCGGGTAGGAGAGGTGCACCAGCCGGGTCTGC
Organism: Streptomyces hawaiiensis; assembly: GCF_004803895.1. Taxonomy (NCBI): domain Bacteria; kingdom Bacillati; phylum Actinomycetota; class Actinomycetes; order Kitasatosporales; family Streptomycetaceae; genus Streptomyces; species Streptomyces hawaiiensis. The sequence continues at coordinate 3,834,168 of NZ_CP021978.1, forward strand.
TCCTGGCGCATGTGCGTGAGCGACTCCAGGATGTAGCCCACGAGCAGCACGAGCGCCGCGATGGTCATGATCGCGGCGGCGAGGATCGCCGTGGGCACCCGGGGCACGGTGCCGGTCTCGATGAAGTCGGCGATGACGGGGATGCCGAGGATGACCGACACCAGGGCGAGGACTCCGGCGATGACGGTGTGGACCAGCGAGGGGCGCTCGCGCCGGGCCAGGTCGAGGATGACCCGCAGGATGCGCCAGCCGTCCCGGTAGGTGCGCAGCTTGCTCTCGCCGCCGGCGGGCCGGACCCGGTAGTCGACGACCACCTCCGCGGTGGGGAGCCGCAGGTGCAGCGCGTGGATCGTCATCTCGGTCTCGGTCTCGAACTCCCGGGCCAGCGCCGGGAAGGACTTCACGAAGCGCCGTGAGAAGACCCGGTAGCCGCTGAGCATGTCGGTCACGTCGTTGCCGAACAGGGACCGCACGGCCCCGGTGAGCAGCTTGTTGCCGACCGCGTGCCCGGCCCGGTAGGCCCCGTCGACGGTCACCCGGCGGGCTCCGACGACCTGGTCGTACGGTCCCTCGAAGAGCAGGTCCACCAGGTCGCGGGCGCGGGAGGCGTCATAGGTGTCGTCGCCGTCGATGATGAGCAGCGCGTCGGCGTCGACGTCGGCGAAGGCGCGGCGGATGACGTTGCCCTTGCCCTTGCGGGTCTCCTCCCGCACGATCGCGCCGGCCGCCCGGGCGACCTCCTCGGTGCGGTCGGTGGAGGCGTTGTCGTACACGTAGACGACGGCCTCGGGGAGGGCGGCGCGCAGGTCGCGGACCACCTTGCCGACGGCCGCCTCCTCGTTGTGGCACGGCACGACACACGCGATCGTCGGTTCCACGACCACTCCTCACTCGACCGGTTCCTCACGCAGTCAGCACCTCATACATCAGCACCTCATACAGTCGGACATAGTGCGATATGAGCGCGCCTGACTGGATGGGGCACGCCGGGTCGTTACGCTCACCGTGTGCCGGTCCTCGACTCTGCGACTCTGCGTGCGCGTGACGCCATCAAGGGCATCTGGCGCGAGGCCGCAAAATTCGGCGTGGTCGGCGCCCTGGCCTTCGTCGTCGACAACGGCGGCTACAACCTGCTCGTCTTCGGTCTGCCCGGCGGCGCGGAGGGCGGGGTGATGCGGACCGCTCCCGTGCGGGCGTCCGTCATCGCCACGGCCGCGGCCGCGCTCTTCAGCTGGGTCGGCAACCGCTACTGGACCTACCGCGACCAGCACCGCGAGAAGGTGACCCGCGAACTGGTGCTGTTCCTCGTCGCGAACGGGGCCGGGCTCGCCATCACCGCCGGTACGGTCTTCGCCTCCCGGCAGCTGCTCGGGCTGGATTCGGCGCTCAGCGACAACACCGCCCGCATCCTCGGCTGGGCGCTGGCCACCCTGTTCCGCTTCTACGCGTACCGGCGCTACGTCTTCGTCGCCCCCTGAGCCGTTAGCATCCGGCACATGGGACAAATGGGATGGATGCCGCGTGCGATGCGCTGGAGCTGGGTACTGGCCGCCGTCGCCGTCGTGTGCTGCCTGGCCACGATCCTCGTCTTCGCCCCCGGCTACCTGAGTCCCGACAGCCTCGACCAGCTCCGCCAGGCCGAGGGAAAGAAGCCCCTGACCGACTGGCATCCGCCCGTACTGAGCCTGGTGTGGCGGGCGCTCATCGCGGTGACCGGCTCGATCACGTCCATGCTGGTCCTCCAGTGCCTCGTCTTCTGGGCGGCGCTGTGGGTCCTGGCCCGGTGCGTGTGGAGGCTGACCGCGAGCCGGGGCGGATCCCTCGCCGTGCTCGGCCTCGGGCTGACTCCGTTCGTGCTGACGTTCGTCGGGGTGGTGTGGAAGGACGTCCACGCGGCGTTCGCCCTGCTCGCCGCCTGCGCGGTCGCGTTCACCGGCCTGCTGCTGCGGGACGGCGCCCCCCGCCCCGCCGTGCGCTGGGGCCTGCTCTGGCTGGGCGTGCTGTTCCTCGCCTACGCCATGCTGGTGCGCAAGAACGCCTTCGTCGCCGCGGTCCCCGTCTTCGTCATGCTGGTCCTCGCGCTGTGGGGCGCTCCCGGACGCCGAACGTGGGTGACGTGCACGGCGGCCCTCGTGGCCGGGCTCGTCGTGCCCGCCGCCGCCATCTCCCTGTTCGCCGCGCCGCTGCAGACCAAGCAGGGCGCGCAGATCATGCTCGACGACCTCGTCCATGTGCTGAGCGTGGACGAGCTTCGGTCGGCGGATGTGTCACCCGCCCTGCGGGACCTGCTCGTGGCCTCCGCGCGGGAGTGCGAGCGCGTCGGCGCCCTCTCGGATGCCTACTGGGCCTGCTACCAGCGCCCGGCGGACGGGCTGCGCGGCGACTCGGGCGAGATCACGTCCCTGTGGCTGCGGGAAATGAGCGGGCATGTGCCGCACTATCTCCAGTACCGCCTGCTGCTCTTCACGACCCTGCTGTTCGAGACCGACTACCCGTACAAGGCCGGGATCACCCGCAACGACCTGGGCGTCGAGGTGGCGCACCCCCGCATGGAGGACATGCTCGGCACGTACGTCAAAGGCATGGTCGAGGACCTGCCCTGGCTGTTCCGCGGCTGGTTCTGGCTCGCGGTCGCCCTCGTGCTCGCCGTCCGGCCCGGCAAGGGCGTCCTCTCGATGCCGGTCCGCGCGCTGGGCATCAGCTCGGCGGCCTACATCCTCGGCTATCTGCCGATCATGCCCGCGGCGAACTACCGCTACGTCTACTGGCCGGCGATCGCCTGCGCCCTCGGTCTGCTGCTGCTCTGGCTGGGCCGGGACACGGCTGCTCCCCCGCCGGCCGGCCCCGGCGCCACGGCCGACCGCGCCGTGCGGGCGCAGCCGCCGGTGGACGCCGGGGCCAGTAAGCCGTCGGTCGCCGGGGGCCAGTAAGCCGTCAGTCGCTCAGTCCAGCACCGGCAGCAGCTGGGGCAAATGCCCGTCCGAGGCCGCCGCCGCCCGCTGCCGCTCCTGCGGGACCTGCCCGTACAGGGTGTTCCGTGCCCTGGCCGGACGGCCCGCGGCGTCCGCCACCGCGATCAGGTCCTTGACCGACTTGTACGACCCGTACGACGAGCCCGCCATGCGGGAGATGGTCTCCTCCATGAGCGTCCCGCCGACGTCGTTCGCGCCCGAGCGGAGCATCTCGGCCGCGCCCTCCGTGCCCAGCTTCACCCAGCTGGTCTGGATGTTGGGGATGTACGGGTGCAGCAGCAGCCGGGCCATCGCCGTGACCGCGCGGTTGTCCCTCATCGTCGGCCCCGGGCGGGCGATCCCCGCCAGGTAGACCGGCGCGTTGGTGTGCACGAACGGCAGCGTCACGAACTCGGTGAAGCCGCCCGTGCGCTGCTGGATGCCCGCGAGGGTGCGCAGGTGCCCGAGCCAGTGCCGGGGCTGGTCGACGTGGCCGTACATCATCGTCGAGGACGAGCGGATGCCCAGCTCGTGGGCCGTCGTCACGACGTCGATCCAGTCGGCCGCGGGCAGCTTGCCCTTGGTGAGGATCCAGCGGACCTCGTCGTCGAGGATCTCGGCCGCCGTGCCCGGGATGGTGTCCAGGCCCGCCTCCTTGGCGGCGGTCAGCCACTCGCGGACCGACATGCCGGTGCGGGTCGCGCCGTTGACGACCTCCATCGGCGAGAAGGCGTGCACATGCATGCCCGGGACGCGTTCCTTCACGGCCCGCGCGATGTCGAAGTAGGCCGTGCCGGGCAGGTCCGGGTGGATGCCGCCCTGCATGCAGACCTCCACCGCGCCCACGTCCCAGGCCTGCTGAGCCCGGTCGGCGACCTGGTCCAGGGACAGGGTGTAGGCGTCGGCGTCGGTGCGGCGCTGCGCGAAGGCGCAGAACCGGCAGCCCGTGTAGCAGACGTTGGTGAAGTTGATGTTACGGGTGACGATGTAGGTCACGTCGTCACCGACGGCCGACTTGCGTACGTCGTCGGCGACCCGGGCGAGGGCGTCCAGCGCCGTCCCGTCCGCGTGCAGCAGCGCCAGCGCCTCGTCGTCGGTGAGCTTGGTGGGGTCGTCGGCCGCCGTGCGCAGGGCCTCGCGTACGTCGGTGTCGATGCGCTCGGGTGCCATGCCCGGGACGGCGGCTTCGCGCAGGGCGCCCCAGTCGCCGTACACCTCGTCGAAGTCGTCCCGGCGGTCCGACGTACGGCCCTCGGAGTCGATCGAGGAGTGCAGGTCGGTGCGGCCGGACGCCACGAAGACCTCCTCCGGCTCCTGCCACGGCAGACCCACCGGCAGAGCCTCGGGCCGTGCGAGGCCGGTCTCCGGGTCGGCCAGTGCCGCCACGTGCGGACGCAGCCGCGGGTCCAGCCAGGGCTCGCCGCGCCGCACGAACTCCGGGTACACGCAGAGGCGTTCGCGCAGTTCGAAGCCGGCGGCGCGGGACTTCTCGGCGAGCTGCTCGATCTGCGGCCAGGGGCGCTCGGGGTTGACGTGGTCGATGGTGAGCGGGGAGACGCCGCCCCAGTCGTCGATACCGGCGCCGATCAGCCGCTCGTACTCGTCGTCGACGAGGTTGGGCGGGGCCTGGATGCAGCCCGAGGGCCCCATGAGGAGCCGGGCGACGGCCACCGTGGCGACCAGCTCGTCCAGTTCCGCGTCGGGCATGCCGCGCATCGCGGTGTCCGGCTTGGCGCGGAAGTTCTGGATGATCAGTTCCTGGACACCGTGGTAGGCCCGGGAGACCTTCCGCAGCGCGAACAGCGACTCGGCGCGCTCCTCGTAGGTCTCGCCGATGCCTATGAGGATCCCGGAGGTGAAGGGGACGGAGGAACGCCCGGCGTCCTCCAGGACCCGCAGGCGGACGGCGGGTTCCTTGTCGGGAGAGCCGTGGTGCGGGCCGCCCGGCTCCGACCAGAGGCGGGTCGCGGTCGTCTCCAGCATCATGCCCATGCTGGGCGCGACCGGCTTCAGCCGCTGGAAGTCGGTCCAGCTCATGACGCCCGGGTTCAGATGGGGCAGCAGGCCCGTCTCCTCCAGGATGCGGATGGAGATGGCGCGGACGTAGGCGAGGGTGTCGTCGTAGCCGTGCGCGTCGAGCCACTCGCGCGCCTCCGGCCAGCGGTCCTCGGGCTTGTCGCCGAGGGTGATGAGGGCTTCCTTGCAGCCCAGCGCGGCGCCCTTGCGGGCGATGTCCAGCACCTCGTCCGGGGACATGAACATCCCGTGGCCCTCCCGGCGCAGCTTGCCGGGGACGGTCACGAACGTGCAGTAGTGGCACTTGTCCCGGCACAGCCGGGTCAGCGGGATGAAGACGCTCTTCGAGTACGTGATGACGCCGGGCCGCCCGGCCGCCGCCAGGCCCGCGTCCCGCACCCGGGCGGCCGAGGCCGACAGGTCCTCCAGTCGCTCACCCCGCGCCTGGAGCAGCACCGCCGCCTCGGCGACATCGAGCGAGACGCCGTCCCTGGCCCGTTTCAGGGCGCGACGCATGGAGTTGTCGGTGGGGCCGGTTCCGGAGGTCGCGGAAGTCGTCATCCTTCGAGCATACGAGTGCGCTGATCAGAGGCGAGGAGCCCCGTCAGTGGAAGGCCAGCCACCCGATGCCCAGGGCGGACACGACTCCGGCTGCCGTGACGGCCGCCGGTCTGTTGCGGTGCAGGGCGAACCAGGCCAGCGCGGCGGTCACCAGCACGGCCGCCGTGCCGATCGCGGCGCGCGACAGGCCCTGGCTGTAGCCGTACTCGGCGAAGTGACGCGCGAGCCAGGAAAACCAGGCAAGCCTCATGGCACTCTCTCCCCCCGTGGCGAACCCACCCTCAGTTTAGTAGAGGAAGTCAACGGCCTTGCGGGGAAGGGCAGTTGTCAGAGATATCCGGCCAGGCCGTCCAGAGCCTTCAGCACCTCCGCCTCCCCCGCCGGAGGCAGCTGCGCCACGACCTCCTCGATGCCGAGGTCGGCGTAGTGGGCGAGCTTGCCCGAGCTGGGGTGGACGGCGTAGGGGACGACCTGGAGGGCCTGGGGGTCGCGGCCGGCGTCGGCCCAGGCGGTGCGCAGGACGGGCAGCGACTCGCCGAGGCCGCGGCCGCCGATCGGCAGCCAGCCGTCGGCGTACTCGCTGATGTGGGCGAACAGCTTGGGCCCGGCGGCCCCGCCGACGAGCGTGCGCGGGCCGACGACCGGGCCGCGCGGCTTCCGCACGGGCTTCGGGTACGCCTGGCTGGCCCGGACGCCGCCGAACTCCCCCTCGTACGCGACAGGTTCCTGAGACCACAGGGCCCGCATCAGCGCCATCCGGTCCCGGACCAGCTCGCGCCGGGTGCTCCACCGCACACCGTGGTCGTCGGCCTCCTCGACGTTCCAGCCGAAGCCGACTCCGAGGGTGAACCGGCCGCCGGAGAGATGGTCGAGGGTCGCGACCTGCTTGGCCAGGTCGATCGGGTCGTGCTGGGCGACGAGGGTGATGCCCGTGCCGAGCCCGAGCCGCCCGGTGACGGCGGCGGCCTGGCCGAGCGCCACGAACGGGTCGAGAGTACGGCCGTACTCGGGCGGCAGCTCACCGCCCGCCGGGTACGGGGTGGTCCGCTCGACGGGGATGTGGGTGTGCTCGGGCAGATACAACCCGGCGAAACCGCGGTCCTCCAGCTCCCGGGCGAGCCGGGTCGGGGTGATCGTCTCGTCGGTGAGGAAGATCGTCACGGCGATGCGCATGGCCCATCTCTACCCGAGGGCGGCCGGACTGTCCATACCGACCGGTCGGACTTACGGATGATCGACGAACTGAGCCGCTCGGTGACCTGGACCCTCTGCCTGTTCTCCTGCTGTCCGTCGCCCAATTCCCTTCCCTTGCACGGCGGTTCACGGCTCAATACAAGGGTTGCACGCACCACCCCCGCACCACCCATGCCATGTCACCGACGACACCTGGGGAGCAGCAGCATGTGCGAGGACAGCCACGGCGGGCTCGGCCGGCGCGCTCTGTTCGCGACGGGAGCGGCGGCCGCGCTTACGTTGGGAAGCGTGAGCTTCGCTTCAGCGGCCGACGGGGGCCGGGAGAGCAGAACCCTGCGGGGGACGCTGCCGCCCGGCTCGCCGGACTTCGTGTACGTGCCCGTGGAGGTCCCGGCCGGTGTCCGGGAGCTCAAGGTCGCCTACACCTACGACCGGCCGTCCGTCCCGGCCGGCACCCTGGGCAACGCCCTCGACATCGGCGTCTTCGACGAAGGCGGCACCGAGCTCGGCGGCCGGGGCTTTCGCGGCTGGTCGGGCGGGGCGCGCACGGAGTTCTTCGTCCGCGCCGACGACGCGACGCCCGGCTACCTCCCCGGCCCGGTGCGCGAGGGCACCTGGCACATCGCGCTCGGCCCGTACACGGTCGCCCCACAGGGCCTGTCGTACGAGATCACCATCACGCTGACGTACGGCGAGCCGGGCGAGGCCGCCGAGCCGGTGTTTCCGCCGGAGCGCGCGAAGGGCCGGGGGCGGGCCTGGTACCGGGGCGACTGCCATCTGCACTCCTGGCACTCCGACGGCCGCCGCACCCCCGTCGAGATCGGGGAACTGGCCCGGGCGGCCGGTCTGGACTTCATCAACTCCTCCGAGCACAACACGCACTCGGCGCACGCGCACTGGGCCGACGTGGCCGGGGACGACCTGCTCGTCATGCTGGGCGAGGAGATCACCACCCGCAACGGGCACGTCGTCGCGCTCGGCACCGACCCGGGCACCTTCGTCGACTGGCGCTACCGGGCCCGCGACAACCGCTTCGGCCGGTTCGCCCGGCAGATCCGCCGCGCCGGCGGCCTGGTCGTCCCGGCCCACCCGCACGCCACCTGCATCGGCTGCAACTGGAAGTTCGGCTTCGGCGAGGCGGACGCGATCGAGGTGTGGAACGGCCCCTACACGCCCGACGACGAGGTCGCCCTGGCCGACTGGGACAGCATGCTCGTGGCGTCCGTACGGGACGGGCGCGACTGGATCCCGGCGATGGGCAGCAGCGACGCCCACCGCTCCCCGGACGCGGTGGGCAGCCCCCAGACGGTCGTCCTCGCCGACGACCTGACCCGGGAGGCCGTCCAGGAGGGCATCCGGGCGGGGCGCTCCTACATCGCCGAGTCCGCGAGGGTCGCCCTGTCGTTGCGGGTGTCCGGCGGACGCGGCGAGCACGCGGGCATCGGCGAACGGCTCACCGTGGACCGCGACATCCCCGTCACCGTCCGCCTGGAGGTCACCGGCGCCCCGCGCTGCACGGTCCGCCTCGTCACCGACCAGGGCGTCGTCCACACCAGCGCCCCGCTGCCGGTGTCCGGCTCGGGGGTCGTCGAGTGGCGGACGACACCGTCGTACGCGGCGTACGTACGGGCCGAACTGCGGCACGAGGCGGCGGCGGGGCCACTCCCCGGGCCGCTGGCGGCGTTCACCAACCCGGTCTTCCTGGGGCGCCGCTAAGGGGTGTCCGCCAGGTCGGCGACGACCGCCGCGTGGTCGGAGGGCCACACCCCGTCGACCGGGCCGTCGCAGGCCCGCCGTACGTCCCGGACGCGGCCGAGTCCGCCGGGGCCGGGCGGGCCGACGTGGATGTAGTCGATGCGCACGCCGGGCCTGCGGGCGGGCGGCACGTGCAGGTTGGCCGGGTCCCAGGTGGCGGAGGGCGCGGCCGGGTCCGCGTACTCCCAGGCGTCGACGAGGACCTGGCCCGGCACGGTCGGGGCCGTCTTGTAGCCGCCGAGGAGGCGGATCTCGTCGGAGTCGGGCCAGGCGTTGAGGTCGCCGGTGACGACGGGCGGGAACGCGGTGTCGCCGGCGTGCCGGGCCACGAACTCGGCGAGCGCGGCGGCCTGCCGGCAGCGGACCCCCGAGGCGTGCAGGGCGGAGCTGAAGTGGGCGGTGAAGAAGGGCACTTCGTGGCCGGGGCCGGCCAAGCGGGCGTAGAGGGCCAGGCGGCCGTCGTCCGTGTCGGCGGGGGCGGGCAGCGGCAGTACGTCCTGGTCGACGACCGGCCATCTGCTGAGCACGGCGTTGCCTATGCCGACCGTGGGGTCCCCGATCCGCCGCTGCCAGCGCTCCGGGGCAGGCGAGGCGCCCCAGGCGCAGTGCAGGCCCAGCTCACCGGCCAGCCACTCGGCGAGGTTCTCGCCGTCGGCCGCCCACACCTCCTGCAGTCCGACGACGTCGGGCCGCAGCTCCCGCAGGGCCGTGAGGATCGCCTTCTGCCGCGTCTGCCACGGCCCGAAGCGCCACCACAGGTTCCAGGTCACGATCCGCATCCGCAGCCACCCGCTCTCCTCGTTGCCGCGTCAGGGATCATTGAAGCAGGAACCGATGCAGAAACCGTGAGAGCCGCGTGTGAAGGAGACCCGTCGACGATGTCCCGCCGCACCGACCTGAGGTTCCGCGCGACCACGGCCTTCCAGCGCCGCCTCAACCCGCTCCTGCGCCGCCTGCCCCTCCAGACGGTCCTGGAGACGACGGGCCGCGTCTCGGGGCTGCCCCGTCAGACGCCGGTGGGCGGGCGCCGCGAGGGCGGCTCCTTCTGGCTGGTGTCGGAGTTCGGCGAGCGGTCGCAGTACGTGCGCAACATCAAGGCCGATCCGCGGGTGCGGGTGCGGATCCGCGGGCGGTGGCACGAGGGCACCGCGCGTCTGCTGCCGCAGGACGACCCGGTGGCGCGGCTGCGGAAGCTGCCCCGGGTCAACGGCCTGGGGGTGCGGGCCCTCGGGACGAACCTGCTGACCGTACGGGTGGACCTGGACACCTGAGAGGCCTCAGCCCGGCCAGACGATCGCCTGCACCTCGCTGTAGGCGTGCAGGGCGTACGAGCCGACGTCCCGGCCGACGCCGCTCCGCTTGAAGCCGCCGAAGGGCGCCTCCATGTTCCGCCCGACGGTGTTGATCCCGACGCCACCGGCCCGCAGCCGCCGCGCCACCCGGAAGGCACGGGCCACGTCCCCCGACCAGACGTAGTCGATCAGCCCGTAGTCGGTGTCGTTGGCGAGCGCGACGCCCTCCTCCTCGTCGTCGAAGGGGAGCACGGCCACCACCGGCCCGAAGATCTCCTCGCGGGCCACCCGCATGTCGTTGGTGCAGTCGGCCAGGAGGGCCGGGGCGACGTAGAAGCCGCTGGGCGGGTCCGGGCGTTCACCACCAGCCACCACCACAGCGCCCTCCTTGCGGCCCAGTTCGATGTACGACTCCACCCGGTCCCGGTGCGCCGCCGAGATCACCGGCCCGACCACGGTGTCCGGCTCGCGCGGATCTCCGATCTTCAACCGGCCCGCATACGCCGCCAGTCGCTCCACCAGCCGGTCGTAGATCCCGCGCTGCGCCAGCACCCGCGTCGGTGCCGTGCAGATCTGCCCGCTGTAGAAGGAGAAGGTGGTGCCGATCCCGGCGACGGCCGAGCCGAGGTCGGCGTCGTCGAAGACGACCGCCGCGCCCTTGCCGCCCAGCTCCATCAACTGGCGTTTCATGTCGCGCCCGCACACCTCGGCGATGCGCTGCCCGACCGCGGTGGAGCCGGTGAAGCTGACCATGTCGACGTCCGGTGACGCCACGGCCGCCTCGCCGACCCCGGTCGACCGGCCGGACACGACGTTCACCACGCCCGGCGGGACACCCGCCGCCTGAAGCGCCTGAGCCATCCGGTAGACCGACAGCGGATCCTGCGGGGCCGGTTTCACCACGACCGTGTTGCCCATGGCCAGGGCGGGGGCGATCTTGCCGGCCGGGTTGGCCCAGGGGTTGTTGTACGAGGTGACGCAGGTGACGACCCCGACGGGCTGCCGGACGGCCAGAGCGCCCATCACACCGGCCCTGCCCATGGGTCCGGCCTCGTTGATCTGGGGCGCGATCGCCCACTCGGCGGGCTCCACGCGCGCGTAGCGCCGGAAGCGGGCGGCGGCGACCCCGACCTGCATGCCGCGTGCGGTGCCGGTGGTCGCGCCGGTCTCGGCCTGGGCCAGCGACGCGTGCTCCGTCAGCCGGCCGGCGATGATCCCGGCCGCCCGCCCGAGCACCGCGGCCCGCTCCTCCGGTGAGGTGCGCGACCACGGCCCGAAGGCCTCGCGGGCCGCGGCACAGGCCGCGAGCACCTGATCCCGCGAGGCCTCCGGCGCCCACCCGACGGTCTGCTCGCCCGCCGGGTCGATCACCTCGTAGTGCCCGCCGTCCGGCTCCACCCAGGAGCCGCCGACGAACAGCGACTGCCGTGCCGTCACCTCGTGCTCACCGTCTCCGTGTCCCGCCCCGAGCGCAGCACCCGGCCCGGCACGGCTCCGGTCACCACGTCGTCCCGGAGCGCCTCGACCCCGTTGACCCACACGGCCCGCACGCCCAGCGCCCGGGAGTCCAGCCGCGGGCTGTCGCCCGGCAGGTCGTGCACCAGGGTGGCCGGGCCCGCGTCGATTTGCTCCGGGTCGAGCAGGACCAGGTCGGCGTGCCAGCCCTGCCGGATCCGCCCCCGCTCCCGCAGCCCGAAGAGCCGGGCCGGATCGTCGGTCAGCATCTTCACGGCCTGCTCCAGACCGACCAGCTTCCGGCCCCGCAGGCAGTCCCCGAGGAACCGGGTGGTGTACGGCGCCCCGCACATCCGGTCCAGATGGGCGCCGGCGTCGGACCCGCCGAGCAGCACGTCCTCGTGCTGCCAGGTCTGAGCCCGCAGCGCCCAGGACGCCGGGTCGTTGTCGGCCGGCATCGGCCACAGCACCGTGCGCAGCTCGTCGTTGGCGCAGATCTCCACCAGGCACGCGAAGGGCTCCTGCCCGCGTTCCTCGGCGATGTCCTTGACCACGCGACCGGTCAGCCCGGCGTTCGCCTCGCTGTAGGTGTCGCCGATGACGTACCGCCCGAAGTTCGCGAGCCGCCGGAAGACGCCCGCCTCCTTGGAGTTGGCGCGGCGCAGCAGCTCGGCCCGTACGTCCGCGTCCCGCAGCCTCTCGATCCGCTCGGGCACGGGCAGCCCGAGCACCGGTCCCCACCCGGGGATGAGGTTCAGTGCGCAGAACGTGCCCAGCGACATGTTCATGGGCGTGAGGATCGGCATGGTCAGCGCCACGACCCTGCCGCCGGCCTTGCGGGCCTGCTCGCTCGCCAGGAGCTGGCGGGGCACGCGCTCGGGGACGGCCGCGTCGATCGTCAGCACGTTCCAGTTCAGTGGCCGCCCCGCCACCGCGCTCATCTCCACGAACAGGTCGATCTCCGCGTCGCTGAACTGATCCAGACAGCCCGCGACGATCGCCTCGATCTGCGTGCCCTCGCACTCCCCGACGGCCCGCGACAGCGCCAGCAGCTCGGCGGGCTGCGCGTGCCGCGAGGCGACCGGCTGCCCGTCCCCGTCGGAGTGGCTGGACGACTGGGTGGTGGACAGCCCCCAGGCCCCGGCGTCCATGGACTCTCGCAGCAACCGCACCATCGCGGCGAGCTGCTCCTGGCTCGGCTGTCCGCCCACGGCCTGCGGCCCCATCACGTACCGCCGCAGCGCACAGTGCCCCACCATGAACCCGGCGTTGACGGCGATCCGCCCCTCCAGGGCGTCCAGATACTCCCCGAAGGAGTGCCAGCTCCAGGGCGCCCCCTCCTCCAGCGCCACCAGCGCCATGCCCTCGACCCGGGACATCATCCGCCGCGTGTAGTCGGCGTCCTCGGGCCGGTCGGGATGCAGCGGCGCGAGCGTGAACCCGCAGTTCCCGCCCGCGACGGTGGTGACCCCGTGGTTGAGGGAGGGCGTGGCGTACGGGTCCCAGAAGAGCTGGGCGTCGTAGTGGGTGTGGGGGTCGACGAAGCCGGGGGCGAGGACGAGACCGGAGGCGTCCTCGACCGACCGTGCCTCCTCGGTGACGGTCCCGACGACGGCGATACGACCATGGCGTATACCTACGTCAGCGGTATACGCGGGCGCACCCGTCCCGTCCACGACGGTCGCGCCTTTGATGACGTGATCGAGCATGACCACTCAACTCCTTGAGCTGCATGTCCCTCAGGGGCGCGGGGAACTGCGCGACAAGCCACAACACACCCGCACCCGCCAACGACGCTCAAACACCCCGACGGAACCGCGAAGTCCGATGCACAGGATCCGTATCGATCTTGGGAATCACGTACTCCCCGACCAGCCGGATCGTCTGCAGCGTCTCCTCCTTCGGCACCCCCACCGGCAACCCGAAACTCAGCTGGTCCGCCCCGGCCCGCTCCCACCGCTCGCACTGCCGAAGCACCTCGTCCGGATCCCCGCAGATGAGCAGCTCCTCCTCGATCAGCACCTCCACGAACTCCTCGGTGTACTCCGGCAGCGTCTCCGGCCACACCGGGAACCCCTCGGGCCGGGGGAAGGTGTCGTGGTACCGGAACACCAGTGAGGGCAGATAGTGCAGCCCCCCGCTCGCGGCGATCCGCACCGCCTCCGCATGGGTCGGCGCGCAGATCGCCGTGGTCGTCACCATCACGTTGTCGTTCACGAAGGCCCCGACGGGCTCGGCGTCCACGATCGCCGTCTTGTACTGCTCCAGCACCCACTCCATGTCGGAGACCTTCTGCACGCTGAAGCCGAGCACCCCGAGCCCCTTCTTCGCGGCCATGGCGTACGACGGCGGCGACCCGGCCGCGTACCACATGGCCGGATGCGACGGCCCGTACGGCTTCGGCAGGACCTTCCTCGGCGGCAGCGACCAGTGCTTGCCCTGGAAGCCCTGGTACTCGTCTTGGAGCCACATCTTGGGGAACTCGGCGATGGTCTCTTCCCAGAGCTCCTTGGTGTGGTTCATGTCGGTCACGCCCGGCATGAACCCGAGGATCTCGTGCGAACCGGCGCCCCGCCCGCTGCCGAACTCGAAGCGGTTGCCGCTGAGGTGGTCGAGCATGGCGACCTTCTCGGCGACCTTCACGGGGTGGTTGACCGGGGCGAGCGGGTTGAAGATGCCCGAGCCCAGGTGGATCCGCTCGGTCGCGTGCGCGAGGTACCCGAGGAAGACGTCGTTGGCGGACAGGTGCGAGTACTCGTCCAGGAAGTGGTGCTCGGAGGCCCAGGCGTACTTGAAGCCGGACTTGTCGGCCTGGATGACGTATTCGGTCTCCTCCATCAGCGCCTTGTGCTCGGCGAGCGGGTCGGTCTCGGCCCGTTTGCCGACGTATCCCTGAACGAAGATGCCGAATTCCAAGGAGGTTCACCGCCCCACGGTCAGTTCTGACGATGCGTCAGATTTATGGGTCCGACTGTTCCACCGGCCTCCGGGAGCGTCAATAGCTGATGGCGCGTCAGATGACGCTGACGCCGGCCAGCCACCCGCCGTCGATCACGAACGGCTGCCCCGTGATGTACGAGGAGTCCTCCGAGGTCAGGAACAGCGCGAGTCTGGCCACCTCCTCGGGCTGCCCGACCCTTCCCAGCGGCACGAGTTTGCGGTACAGCCGGTCGAGACCCCGCGCCGTCTCCCCCGGGTCGGCGTCCGGGTCCAGCCGGGCCGGGTTGGACATGGCCGTGTCGATGGCCCCCGGGCAGACGGCGTTGACACGTATCCCGCGCCCGGCCAGCTCCAGGGCGGCGACCCGGGTGAGACCGAGTACGGCGTGCTTGGTCGCCGCGTAGGCACCCACGGCGGCCATCCCCGTCAGGCCCGTGTAGGAGGCGGTGTTGACGATCGTGCCCCCGTCGGCCATCTCCCGGGCGACCGCCCTGATGCCCAGGAAGCAGCCCACCTGGTTGACCTGGACGACCCGCATGAACTCGTCGAGGGGTGTGTCGAGGAGGGAGTTGAAACGCAGGATGCCGGCGTTGTTGACCAGCCCGTCGACATGGCCGTAGGCGTCCTTGGTGACGGTGACGGCGGCCTGCCAGTCGTCCTCACGACCGACGTCGAGATGGACGTACCGCGCGCCGATCTCCTTCGCGAGGGCCTCGCCCCGGTCGTCGAGGACGTCCGCGACGACCACCCGGGCCCCCTCGGCCGCGAACAGCCGGGCCTCCTGTTCGCCCTGGCCGCGTGCGGCGCCGGTGACGATGACGACCCGTCCGTCGAGCTTGCCCATGGGGTCTCCTCACAGCTCGGGGGCGACCTCGGCGCCGAACGCCGCGATCTGGTCGGTGAGTTCACCAAGGCTGCGGCTGCGGAACCGCACCTGGATCTGGTGCACGCCCATCGCCCGGTACGCCCGCAGCGACTCGGCGAGCTCGCGCGGACCACCGGTGAGGGTCCGGCGCCCCACGTCCCACCGGGGCGTGCCGACGTACAGCGGCTCGGCGATGGCGCCCACGGTGAACGCGCCCCGCGCACCGGCTTGTTCGCGCAGCTCCCGGATCCGCGCGATCTGCGCGGGCAGCCGGTCCCTCGGATCCCCCTGCGGCAGCCACCCGTCGCCCTTGAGGGCGGCCCGTCGTACGGCGGCGGGCGAGGAGCCGCCGACCCACAGGGGGACGGGGTCCTGCACCGGCCGGGGCCGCTGCCCGAGCCCCTCGAAGGCGTACAGCTTGCCGTGGTGCTCGGGGAACTCCTGCGGCCCGAGGGCGGCGCGCAGGGCGTCGACGCACTCGTCGAGCACGGCCCCGCGCCGGTGGAAGTCGACTCCCAGGGCCTCGAACTCCTCCTGGACGTGGCCCGCGCCGACCCCGAGGATCAGCCGGCCGCCACTGAGGTGGTCGAGCGTGGCGTACTGCTTGGCGGTGAGCAGGGGGTGCCGCAGCCCGACGATCGCGACATGGCTGAGCAGCCGGACGCGTTCGGTGGCGGCGGCGAGAAAGGCGAGCGTGGCGACGGGGTCGTACCAGACGGTGCTCATCGCGGCGGCGAGGCGGCGGGGGATGCCGACGTGATCACAACCGGCCAGGTAGTCGAACCCGGCCCGGTCGGCGGCGCGGGCGATCTCCAGCAGGTCGTCCGGCCCGGCCTCCGCCTCCCACCCCTCGGCGTAGAGGGTGCTCTGCGACTGGACGGGGAGCTGCATCCCGTATCGCAGGCTCACCGCGCGCCGCCGCCGCCCGGCCACAGGCCTTCGGCGGTGAGCCCGAGCAGTTCGATGGCGTTGCCCCGCACGATCCGCTCGACCACGTCGGGCTCCAGGTGCCCCATCTGCGCCTCGCCCACCTCGCGGGACTTGGGCCAGGTGGAGTCGGAGTGGGGGTAGTCGGTCTCGTAGAGGACGTTGCCGACGCCGATGGAGTCGAGGTTGCGCAGGCCGAAGGCGTCGTCGAAGAAGCAGCCGTAGACATGCTCGGCGAACAGCTCGGACGGCGGCCGGTGCACCTTGTCGGCCACGCCGCCCCAGCCGCGGTTCTCCTCCCACACCACGTCGGCCCGCTCCAGGATGTAGGGGATCCAGCCGATCTGCCCCTCGGCGTACATGACCTTGAGGTTCGGGAACTGCTCGAACTTGCCGCTCATCAGCCAGTCGACCATGGAGAAGCAGCAGTTGGCGTACGTGATGGTGGAGCCGACGGCGGGCGGGGCGTCCGCGGAGGTGGACGGCATACGGCTGCTGGAGCCGATGTGCATGGCGACGACCGTGCCCGTCTCGTCGCACGCGGCGAGGAAGGGGTCCCAGTCGTCGGTGTGGATGGAGGGCAGCCCGAGGAAGGGCGGTATCTCGGAGAAGGCGACGGCACGGACCCCGCGGGCGGCGTTGCGCCGGACCTCCGCGGCCGCCAGGTCGGCGTCCCACAGGGGGATGAGGGGCAGGGGTATGAGCCGCCCGCGCGCGTCGGGGCCGCACCACTCCTCCACCATCCAGTCGTTGTAGGCGCGTACGCAGAGCAGGCCCAGCTCGTGGTCCTTCGCCTCGGTGAAGGTCTGGCCGCAAAAGCGCGGGAACGTCGGGAAGCACAGGGCGGACTGGACGTGGTTGACGTCCATGTCGGCGAGCCGCTCGGTGACGTCGTAGGAGCCGGGCCGCATCTGCTCGTACGTGATGACCTCGAGCCGGATCTCGTCCCTGTCGTACCCGACGGCGGTGTCGAGCCGGGTCAGGGGACGGCGCAGATCCTCGTAGACCCACCAGTCCCCGACGGGGCCGTCGTCCCCGGGCTGCCCCATGACCGGCTTGAAGCGGCCTCCGAGGAAGGTCATTTCCTTCACGGGAGCCCGGACGATCCGCGGCCCGACGCCCCGGTACTTCCCCGGAAGCCGGTCCTGCCAGACGCTCGCGGGCTCCACGGTGTGGTCGTCCACGGAGATGATCAGCGGAAAGGTGCTGTCGTGGGTGTCCATACGGCTCACGGTAGCGCCGATCTGACGGATCGTCAGCTGCGCGGCGTCGCCGGGAAGCCCCGCGAAACGCCGATGGGCCGGGTTCGCAAGGACTGGAACAGGTGGTCCGGACACACTTCGGCCGCGACGGCTTCCCCTCCGCGCCGCCGCGGCCGAACCCCGTGTGGTGGTGGTCTACTTCGTCGGCTTGAAGGGCTCCGACGTCGCGTGCAGGTCCTTGACCTCGAGCGGCTCCTCGGTGGCGTGCAGGTCCTGCTTCTTGACGGCGCCCTCGTCCGTGGCGTGCAGGTCCTTGGTCTCGAGCGGCTCGTCGGTGGCGTGCAGGTCCTGCGGCTTGAGCTCGTCGCCCATGATCGTCAACTCCCCTTGGCATGGATCAAGCAGTGAGGTCGGCGGGCCCGTCCGGCCACTCCCCCGAGGGTGGCCGGACGAGCCCACCCGGGCCGCTCGTCCTGGAACGTCGGAGCGAGGCCCGTGCGGCGACCCGTCTGCCCCCCGACGCGACGGATCGACTACGTCCATGATGGCGTGGGGCGATAAACGAATGATGAACGCCCCGGCGCCCCCCGACTGCGGCTCAGGCCGCCCGCACCGGGGAGAGCAGCGCACGCACCTCGGCCGCCTCCGGCGAGCCCAGCTCCTCGTAGATCCCGGCGGCTTCCTGCCAGCAGACCTGGGCCCGGCCGGTCTGGCCGATGCCGCTGAGCGCGCGTCCGAGGACCGTGAGGACGTTGCCCCGCCGCCACTCCCCGCCGATCCCGCGAAGCACCGTGAGCGCCATCTCGGCGTTGGCCGCCGCCCGCGCCGCGCGCCGGGCGGCGAGATCCACCTCGGCCAGCCGGAACAGGCTCATGCCCTCCCAGAGGCGCTGCCTGCTGTCGCGGAACACCTCCAGCGCCTCCTGGAGCCGGTCGGCCGCGTTGCCCAGCTCCCCGCTCTGGGTGAGGGCGAGCCCGAGGGCGTAGCGGGCGTTCGCCCCGCGCATGGAGTTGCCCATGACGTCGTAGATGTCGATGCCCTCCTGGGCCAGCGCGACGGCGCTCTGGGTCCGCCCGGTCGCCAGGTGGATCCGGGAGAGGTTGCAGAGCGCGGCGGCCTCGCCCGGGCGGTCGCCCAGGGCCCGGAAGTGCTCGATGGCCCGGGAGAGGTGCTCCTCGCCGTCCGTGTGGCGGTTCTGGTACAGCGCGATGATGCCGCGCGCGTTGCGCGCCCAGCAGACGGGGAGCAGGTCGTCGGACTCCTGGGCCAGGAGGATGGCCTGTTCGGCCTTCTGGTCGGCCTGTTCGAAACGGCCGCTCATGTGGTGGACGATGACGACCGTCGTCAGCGCCCGGGCCTCCGCCCGCCCGATGCCCCGCACCCGGGCCGCGCCGAGGAGTGCCTCGGCCGTCGCCTCGTACTCCCTGGAGTTGGCCCCCGACTCGGAGAGGTCGTGCGCGGCCCACAGCAGGTCGATCGCCCGGGGGAGGGTCTCCGGCTGCCCCGCGGACTGCCGTACGCACGCGAGGAGGCACATGGCCTCCGCGTACAGCCAGTCCTGCGCCGCGTGCCGGTTGTCGAACCGCAGCCCCGGGTACGACGTGGGCTCCAGATGATTTACCAGCCGGTCGCCCGGCCGCTCGATGGCGTACACGCCCGCCGCGGACGCCAGATAGAAGTCCAGCAGCCGGGACAGCGCCGACCACCGTTCGCCCGGGGGCAGTTCGTCCCGTTCCGCACAGGCACGCGCGTAGAGCCGCACCAGGTCGTGGAAGCGGTAGCGGCCGGGGGCCGCCGATTCGAGGAGGGAGGTGTCCACGAGGGACTCCAGCAGGTCCTCCGTGTCCTCGACCGGCAGGTCCAGGACCGCCGCCGCGGCGGCGAGGGAGATGTCGGGGCCGTCCGCCAGGCCGAGCAGGCGGAACGCGCGGGCCTGGGCGGGTTCCAGCTGGCCGTAGCCGAGCTCGAAGGTGGCCTTGACGGCCAGGTCGCCGGCCTGGAGTTCGTCCAGGCGGCGGCGCTCGTCGGCGAGCTTCGCCGCGAGGACCGACACCGTCCAGGTGCGGCGGGCCGCCAGGCGGGAGGCCGCGATGCGGATGGCCAGCGGCAGGAAACCGCAGGCCGCCACCACGTCCAGGGCGGCCTTCCGCTCGGACGCCACCCGCTCCTCGCCCACGATCGTCGTGAACAGCGCCAGCGCCTCGTCCGGGGACATCACGTCGAGGTCGATCAGGTGGGCCCCGGCCAGGTCCACCATCCGCATCCGGGAGGTGACCAGCGCGGCGCAGCCGTCCGTGCCGGGCAGCAGGGGACGCACCTGGGCGGCGTCCCGGGCGTTGTCCAGCAGGACCAGCACCCGGCGGCCGGCCAGGACCGAGCGGTACAGGGCCGCCCGCTCTTCCAGGGAGTCGGGGATCGCCGAGTCGGCTGTGCCGAGGGCGCGCAGGAAGGAGCCCAGGACCGCCTCCGGCTCCGCCGCCCGGGCGCCCGCGCCCTGCAGGTCGACGTACAGCTGCCCGTCCGGGAACGCCGCGCGCGCCTGGTGGGCCACGTGCACCGCGAGGGTCGTCTTGCCGACGCCGCCGATACCGGCCAGGGCCGAGACCGCCATGACCCGGCCCTCGGCGGAGGCGAGGATGTCGCCGAGTTCGCGTACGAAGGCGGATCGGCCGGTGAAGTCCGGGACCGTCGCGGGCAGTTGTGCCGGGCGGACCGGGGCCGAGGCCGGCTCGGGCGCCGGGGAGGAGGGCTCCGCGAGCCCGGGGTCCGCCTGGAGGATCCGCTGCTGCAGCTCGCTCAGGCCGGGACGCGGGTCCACGCCGAGTTCGTCGGCGAGCAGGCGGCGGGTGTCGGCGTACACGGCCAGTGCCTCGGCCTGGCGGCCGCTGCGGTAGAGCGCCAGCATCAGCAGCTCGCGGAGCCGCTCCCGGAGCGGGTGGGCCGCGGTGAGGGCCGTGAGCTCCGAGACGGCCTCGGCATGGCAACCCTGCTCCAAATCCATGTCCAGGCATGACTCGAGGAGCTGGAGCCGCCATTCCTCCAGACGCACGCGCTGGGCCTCCGCGTAGGGGCCCGGCAGTCCGGCGAGGGTCTCCCCGTCCCACAGGGCGAGGGCGCGGCGCATGGTGGCGCGGGCGTGGCAGAGGTCGCCGGCGGAGCGGGCCTTCTCCGCCTCGGTCGCCAGGTCCTGGGCGACGGTGAGGTCCAGGGCGCCTTCGGCGAGACCGCGGACCGCGTAACCGCCGGACTCGCTGACCAGGGCAGCGGGGCCGGCGGCGCCGATGCCGCCCGACCGGCGTCCCTCGCCGCCCGGGTCCAGCACCTTGCGCAGGCGGGAGGCGTACGTCCGTACCGCCGCCAATGCCTGCGAGGGCGGTTCCTCGCCCCACAGGGCGTCGATCAGCTCCGCCGCCGTGGCCGTCCGGCCCTCGCGCAGCAGCAGGGCGGCCAGCAGGGCACGCTGCTGGGGGGACCCGGTGGCGACCGGCTCGTCACCGCGCCAGGCGCGCACGGGGCCGAGCACGCTGAAGCGCAGGGTCGCGGGCATCGCAGGCCTGTGCGCCTCGGCCGTCAGCGCCGACTCCGGCGATGACGGCGTGGAGTCGGGACGCCGCTGCTCCGGTACGCGCGGCACACCGTCCGGTACACCGTCCATGCAGTCCCCCTAGACATCCTGAGCAACCACGCCAGTTTGCCTTGTTGACGGCGGATACGTCAGCCGTGGGAGACACCGATCACAGGGCGACGCACGGGAGTCCACGAGGTCTGCACACTCTCTCCGCACGCCGGTGGCCAGGGGCCGGTCGTGAAGGGGGAGTTGGAGCGTCCGGGCACCGCGACGGAGCACCGTGGCCAGGTCGGGAGGTGACCGGGGCGCCCCGATGCTCCGGTTGAACGGCGGACACGTGGTGTCGCCGGGACGGGCCCAGGGGCACGCGGGATAGTGGGGGCCCGTAGATCGTCCTCCCAGCCCGAAGGCGGACCCCATGCCCGGTGAGCAGCCCCAGCTGTACGAGACCCTCGACGAGCGGTTCCGGACGGGCAGGTGCCAGGCGGGGGACTCACGGCTGGAGACTCTTTTCGAAGGGTGCCGGTGGGCCGAGGGGCCCGTGTACGTGCCCGCCGGGCGGTACCTGGTGTGGAGCGACATCCCCAACGACCGGCTGCTGCGCTGGGACGAGACCACCGGGGCCGTAGGGGTCTTCCGCTCCCCCGCCGGGTACCCGAACGGCAGCACCCTGGACGGCCAGGGCCGTCTCATCACCTGTGAGCAGGGCAACCGGCGGGTGACCCGGACCGAGCACGACGGCTCGGTCACGGTGATCGCGGAGCGGTTCCGGGGCAAGCGGCTCAACAGCCCGAACGACGCCGTCGTGAAGTCGGACGGGTCGATCTGGTTCTCCGACCCGGAGTTCGGGATCGCCACCGACTACGAGGGGCACCGCGCCGAGAGCGAGATCGGGGCCCGGAACGTCTACCGCGTCGACCCCGCGAGCGGCGAGGTGCGGGTGGTCGCCGACGGGTTCCAGGGGCCCAACGGGCTGGTCTTCTCGCCGGACGAGCGGCGGTTGTTCGTGTCCGACAGCGTCGCCAACCACATCCGTGTCTTCGACGTCCACGAGGACGGGACGGCCCTCTCCGGCGGCGAGGTCTTCGCCGCGTGCGCGCACGGCAACTTCGACAACATCCGGTTCGACGACGAGGGCCGGCTCTGGGCCGCCGCCATGGCCGGGGGCGTGCACTGCTACGACCCCGACGGCACGCTGATCGGCCGCATCCTGGTGCCCGGCACCGTCGCCAACGTGCGGTTCGGCGGCGCCCGGCGCAACCGCCTGTTCATCGCCGCCGACACCACCCTGTACTCCTTGATGATGTCGGTCACCGGCACCCCGGCCCTGCCGGTCAGCCGGTGACCAGGTCCCGCAGGGCGCCCTTCACGACCTTCCCGCTCGCGTTGCGCGGCAGCCGCTCGACGAACCGGACGGTTCTGGGGACCTTGTAGTTCGCCATCTCCCTGCGGGACCAGGCGATCAGATCGTCGGCGGTCAGCAGGGCGCCCGGGCGTCGCACGACGTAGGCCCTGCCGACCTCCCCGAGCCGGGCGTCCGGTACGCCGATCACCGCCACGTCCGCCACGTCCGGGTGGAGGCCCAGGAGCTGCTCTATCTCGGCGGGGTAGGCGTTGAAGCCGCCGACGATGAACATGTCCTTGAGGCGGTCGGTGATGCGCAGGTTGCCCGCCGCGTCCAGGACGCCGACGTCTCCGGTGCGCAGCCACCCGTCGGGCGACAGCACCTCGGCGGTGGCCTGCTCGTCCTGGTAGTAGCCGGTCATGACGTGGAAGCCGCGCACCAGGACCTCGCCCGGCAGGCCGGGTTCCAGGGGCCGGCCCTCGGGGTCGACGACCCGTATCCGCGTGCCGGGTACGGCCCGGCCCGACGTGGCCGCGATGACCGTGGGGTCGTCGCCGCGCCGGCACATCGTGACGACGCCGCTCGCTTCGGAGAGGCCGTAGGCCGTGAGGACCGTGGCGATGCCGAGTTCGGTGCGCAGCCGCTCCACCAGACGCAGGGGCACGACCGCCGCTCCCGTCACCACCAGGCGCAGGGCCGAGAGGTCGTGGGCGTCCCGTGCGGGGTGGTCCAGGAGGGACTGGAGGAGGGTCGGGGGGCCGGGGAGTACGGAGACCCGCTCGGCGGCGATGTTGGCCAGGACCGTGTCCACGTTGAACACCGGCTGGGGGATCATCGTCGCGCCCCGCATCAGGCAGGCGATCACCCCGGCCTTGTAGCCGAAGGTGTGGAAGAAGGGGTTGACGATCAGGTAGCGGTCGCCCCGGGTGAGGCCCGCCAGGTCGCCCCAGATGTCGTACGCCCGCAGCGTCTGGTCGTGGGTGATGACGGCGCCCTTGGGGCGGCCCGTGGTGCCGGAGGTGAAGATGATGTCCGAGGGCCAGGTCCCCCGCACGGCCCCGGCCCTTTTCCGCACGTCGGCCGACCCCGTCCCTTCCCCGCCGGCCAGAAAATCCTTCCAGGTCAGGAAGGACGCCGGGGCGTCGTCCGAGAAGACGACCGCGTGCTTCAGGTCCGGCAGGCCGGGCAGAGGGCCGGTGCCCGGGCCGTCCCCCGCCGCCCTGCGCAGGGACGCCACGTATGACGTGCCGAGGAACGTGCCCGTCACGAACAGCAGCCGGGCGCCGCTGCGGCGCAGCACGTCCGCCGTCTCGGCGCCCTTGAAACGGGTGTTGAGCGGGACGAGTACGGCGCCCGCCGAGACGGCGCCCAGGGCCGCGACGATCCAGTCGAGCGAGTTGGGGGCCCAGATGCCGACCCGGTCGCCCGGGTCGATGCCGGTCGCCAGGCAGGCCGCCGCCGCGCGCTCCACGCGTGCGCCCAGTTCCGCGTAGGTGACGCGGGTCCGGCCCTCGACGACCGCCTCGGCGTCCGCGTACCGCTCGGCCGCCGCCTCGACCAGGTCCGGAACGCTTTCCCATGCCGTATCCGCTCGCACAGCACGCCTCCCGACGACGTAGGAGCTGACTACCCGTCAGATTATCTGTAATCTGACGGCCTGTCAGCGACCGTTCGGCCCCGGAGGTGCGCGCAGCATGGCAGCAGGATCGGGAGGCCTCAAGGACGCCACCGCTCTCGTCGGCATAGGCCAGACGCCCTTCGCCAAACGGCTCCCGGAGGACGAACGCGCCCTCGCCTGCCGGGCCGTGCTCGCCGCTCTCGACGATGCCGGGATCGCGCCCGGCGAGGTCGACGCCCTCGCCTCCTACACCATGGAGGAGACGGACGAGGTGGAGCTGGCGAAGGCCTGCGGCTTCGGCGATCTCACGTTCTTCAGCAAAGTGGGTTTCGGCGGCGGGGGTTCGTGCGCCACCGTCGCCCATCTCGCCGCCGCCATCACCGCCGGGCAGGCGAGCGTCGGGGTGGCCTGGCGGTCCCGCAAGCGGGGCAGCGGGCCCCGGCCCTGGACCAACACCTCCGTCCAGCTCCCCACTCCGGCCCAGTGGACCAGGCCGTACGGGCTGCTGAGGCCCGCCGACGAGATCGCGATGCTCACCCGCCGCTACCTGCACGAATACGGCGCCACCCGGGACCACCTCTTCAACGTCGCCCTGGCCTGCCGCAACCGGGCCAACCAGAACCCCGCCGCGATCATGTACGACCGGCCCCTGACCCGCGAGATGTACATGACGTCCCGCTGGATCAGCGAGCCGCTCTGCCTCTTCGACAACTGCCTGGAGACCGACGGGGCGCTGGCGTGCGTGGTGGTCTCCGCCGAGCGCGCCCGTGACTGCCGGCGCAGGCCCGTCTACGTCCACTCCGCCGCCCAGTCGCTCCCCGCCCAGCACCACGGCATGGTCAACTACTGGAACGACGACCCCCTCACCGGCCCCGCCTGGAGCGCCGCCCGGCACCTGTGGAAACACTCCGACCTGGCCCCCGAGGACGTCGACGTCGCCCAGATCTACGACGCCTTCACCCCCCTGGTGCTGCTCTCCCTGGAGGGCTACGGCTTCTGCGGGCGCGGCGAGGGCGGGGCGTTCACCGAGGGCGGGGCGCTGGAGATCGGCGGGCTGCTGCCGGTGAACACCGGCGGCGGCGGGCTGTCCGAGGCCTACGTCCACGGCTTCAACCTCATCAACGAAGGGGTCAGGCAGCTGCGCGGGAGCAGTACCGCACAGGTGCCGGGCGCATCCGCCTGTCTGGTCACGGCGGGCGAAGGGGTTCCCACCTCCGCCCTGCTGCTGAGGAGTTGAGGAGCCACCCATGCTGCGTCCCGTCACCGATGCCGACGGCGCCCCCTTCTGGGAGTACGCCGCACAGGGCGAACTCCGCGTCCAGGCCTGCGCCGGCTGCGACGAGTTCCGCTTCCCGCCCCGGCCCTGCTGCCCGCACTGCCAGTCCTTCGAGAGCGAGTGGCGGCCGGTGTCCGGCCGGGGCCGGGTCTGGTCGTACGTCGTCGCCCATCCGCCGCTGCTGCCCGACTACGCCGCGCAGGCGCCGTACAACGTGGTCGTCGTCGAGCTGGACGAAGCACCTCGCATCCGGCTGGTGGGCAACCTGGTCACCGGGGCCGGGCAGCCCCTCGGCGCCTTCCCGCCGGAGAGCATCCGCATCGGGGCCCGGGTGCGGGCCGTCTTCCACGACGGCCTTCCCCAGTGGGTTCCGGAGCGGTCATGAGCAGCGTCCTCGTGCGGACCGACCGGGACAGCGGGGTCGCCGTCGTGACACTGAACCGGCCCGACCGGCTCAACGCCGTCGACCTCGCCATGGCCGACGAACTGGCCTCCATCTGGGGCGAATTGCGGTTCGACGACTCGGTGCGGGCCATCGTCCTCACCGGGGCCGGCGAGCGTGCCTTCTGCACCGGCATCGACCGGGACGCCGTCGTGCCGCAGCCGAACTCGCCGTACGCGCAGGACGATCCGCTGCTCGGCATCGGGCCGAAGGCGAACGACCTGTGGAAACCGGTCGTGGCCGCCGTGCACGGCATGGCCTGCGGAGGGGCCTTCTATCTGCTCGGCGAGGCGGAGTTCGTCGTCGCGGACACCACCGCCTCCTTCTTCGACCCGCACACCACCTACGGCATGGTCAGCGCCTACGAGACCGTCCTGATGGCGCAGCGCATGCCGTACGGGGAGGTCGCGCGGATGGCGTTGATGGGCACGGCGGAGCGGATCTCGGCGCACCGCGCCTACCAGGTCGGGCTGGTGTCGGAACTCGTGGCGGACGGTGAGGCGTCGGAGGCGGCGATCGCGTGCGCCGCCCTCCTCGCCGGGTATCCGACCGAGGCCGTGCAGGGGACCGTGCGGGCGCTGTGGGCCGCGAGCGAGGCGGGGCGGGCACAGGGGTTCGCGCAGGCGCCTCATCTCATCGCACTCGGGAACGCGACGGGCGAGCGGCAGACCCGGCTGTTCACGGGCCGGTCGCGGGAGTACCGATTGCGCGAGTAAAAGTCGTTTACCCATACATGCGTATGCTCGGGGGGTGGTTGAGCATCGGATGATCGACGTCAATGGCATACAGCTGCACATCGCGGAGCAGGGCGAGGGCCCGCTCGTGGTGCTGCTGCACGGATTCCCGGAGTCCTGGCACTCCTGGCGGCACCAGTTCGGTCCGCTGGCCGAGGCCGGTTTCCGGGTGGTCGCTCCCGACCAGCGCGGGTACGGCGGCAGCGACCGCCCCGAGGACGTGTCCGCGTACAGCATCCTCCACCTGGTGGGGGACGTGGTCGGGCTGATCCACGCGCTGGGCGAGGAGCGGGCGTTCGTCGTCGGGCACGACTGGGGCGCGCCGGTGGCCTGGCACACCGCGCTGCTGCGGCCGGACGTGGTGCGCGGGGTGGCCGGGCTGAGCGTGCCGCCGCCGTTCCGTGGCCAGCGGCCTCCGCTGGAGACCATGCGGGAGCGGTTCGAGGGCCGCTTCTACTGGAACTACTTCAACCAGCCCGGCGCAGCCGACGCCGAGTTCGCCGCCGACACCCGCACGACCCTGCGCAAGCTGCTGTACTCCGCCTCCGGTGACGCGCCGGACGCCGGGCGTCCCGAGCAGGCCCTGGTCGACCTGGAGCGCGGGTGGCTCACGGACGCGCCGAACCCCGAGGTGTTGCCCGAGTGGCTCACCGAGGACGACCTCGACGTGCTCACCGAGAGCTTCGAGCCGGGCTTCACCGGCGCCCTCAACTGGTACCGCAACCTGGACCGCAACTGGGAGCTGACCGCCCCCTGGCAGGGCGCGGTGGTGTCCCCGCCCGCGCTGTACGTGTACGGCGACCGGGACCTGGTCCCGGCCTTCCCGGGCACGCCCGAACTGATCGAGAGGCTGCCCGAGTTGATGCCGAACCTGCGCAAGCCGCTCGTGCTGCCGGGCTGCGGCCACTGGACGCAGCAGGAGCGGCCCACCGAGGTGAACGAGGCGCTGACCGGCTTCCTGACGGAGCTGCGGGACTGACCCCGTCGGTCGCTCGTCCCGTCAGTCGTCGACGAGGGCCCGGCGGTCGACCTCGCAGTGGTCGACCGAGTCCACCAGGCCCGAGCCGCCGCCCACCCGGACGTCGACGGTGGCCGTGCCGTTCGCGGGGACGGTGACGTCCCCGTACCGGTCGACGACGGTGATGCCCCGGGCGTCCTCGAAGGTGACCGAGACGGAGAAGGCGGCCTTGCGGCCGTTGGGGTTCCTGACCTCGACGGTCGCGTAGGGGGCCGTCGGGGTCGCGCAGCTGATCAGTTTCGCCGTGCCGTCCCTCAGGGCCTTGCCACTGCCGGAGCCGGAGGAGGACGTCGGCGTGGAGCCGTAGTTGGGCCTGCGGGTGTAGGAGCCGCCGCCGCTGCTTCCGTGGTCATTGTCGTCGGAGCCGTAGGAACCGCCGCCCGAGCCGTACGAGCCGCCGCTCGACGTCGACGACCTCGAACTGTCGTGGTCCTGGCTGGAGCTGCTGCACCCGCCGCCGCCCGAGCCGCTGCCGCCGTGACCGTGACTGCCGCCGCGGCCCCGGCCGGACGAGAAGCCGGTCAGTGCCAGTACGACCAGCACCAGCACCGCCGTGTACCTGAGCCTGCGCCCCCGTGTCTGCATGGCGGAAAGCCTAGCGATCGCCTGTCACGGGCATGTCACTGCGTGGCGACCGGCGCGTACCCGGCGTAGCGTCCTGGGTGGGAGCGGTGAACGGGCCGCTCCCCGACAAGCGGCGGCCGCCGTCCGGAGCACCCCTTCCGTACGCCGGTACGACGGCCGTCCCGGGCCGGTCAGGCGGTGCGCGCCGTGCCCGTGCCCTTCTCCGCGTCCAGTGCGTACACGCAGCGGTCCTTGCTGCACGCGTACACCACCCCGTCCCGGACGACCGGGGAGCCGGTGATCTCGCCGCCGGTGGCGAGTTTCCAGCGCAGCCGGCCGTCGTCGGCCTTCAGGGTGTAGAGCAGGTGGTCGGTGGAGCCGAAGTGGATACGGCCCTCGGCCACCGAGGGGGCGCCCACGATGTCGCCGCCCGCCTGGAAGCGCCACTTGGGCGTGCCGGTAACCGCGTCGAGGGTGTAGAGGCCCTTGCCGCTGCCCACGTGGACATGGCCGGCGGCGACCAGGACGGGGTCGACACAGGAGCGGGCCTCGGTGGCGATGCGCCAGCGGTCGCGGCCGTCGGTGGCGTCGAGGGCGTAGACCGTGCCGAGGTAGTCGGCGAGGTAGATGCCGCCGCCGGTGACGGCCGGGCCGGGGACGAAGGTGGGCGGGCAGAGGAAGACGGCCGGGGCCTCGAAGTGCCACTTCACATGCCCGGCGGCCACGTCGAGCGCGAGGACGCGGGTACCGGCGCAGACGTAGACGTAGCCGTCGGTGGCCTGGGTGAGCCGGATCGGGACGCCGCCGCAGGAGGCCGCGTCGCCGATCGGGTACGACCAGCGCTCGTCGCCGGTGCGGGCGTCCAGGGCGCGCAGCCGGGCGTCCTGCCACACGTAGACCGTGCCGTCGTGCAGGGCGGGCCCGGCCTCGGGGGACTCGAAGTCGGACTGGCAGCCGGTGATCTCCCACAGCTTCTGGCCGCCGGAGGCCTCCCAGCCCTGGACGCCGCCGCCGCGGGTGCCGGTGACGACGGTGCCGCGGCCGGCCTTGAGTGAGTAGACCCAGGCGTCCGTCTGCAGGCGCCACAGGTCGCCGCCCTCCCGGGCGTCCAGGGCGAACAGGGTGGGCCCGTCGGAGGCGTGGATACGGCCGTCCGCGACCGCCATGGACCAGGCGACGTCCCGGGTCTTGAAGCGGCGGCGGCCGGTGGCGACGTCCAGGGCGTGCACCTCGAAGGAGGTGACGTAGACCAGGTCGTCGGCGACGGAAGGGGTGCCCCAGACGTCGTTGGACATGCGGAAACGCCAGGGCCGCCAGCCGCCGGCCTGCTCCGGCGGCGCGGCCGGGGCCGGTGGCGCGGCGACGGCGGGGCCCACGGCGGGGTCGGTGCCGTTGACGCCGGGGCGGGGCTTGGACCAGGAGGCGGCGAGGGCTGCCTCCGGTGGGGGTGCCTTGACGGCGGCGGCACGGACGTCGGCGACGCGCGGGCCCGGGCCGATGGGAACCTGACCGCCGGCCAGCCGGACGGGGCCGGTGTCGGGGCCGCCGACCGGCGCGGGCACGGGCGCCGGGACGACGGGGTCGTGCGGGGGCGGGGGCGGGATGGGCGCCGGGCCGGGGGCGGGGCGTCCGCCGCCGCTGCGGCCGGCGCCGGGGGCGGGCTTGCCGGCCGGGCGGCCGTTGCGGCGGGACTCGATCAGGCCCACGGCCCGCTCGGGCAGCCATGCGGAGGCCGTGCCGCTGTCGTCGGAGCCGGAGCCGAAGAGGTGGGGGGCCAGCTGGGCCTGGAGGTCGGCCGGGTTGGGGCGGGCCGTCGGGTCCATCTGCATACAGGACTCGATCAGTGGCCGCAGCTCGTCCGGGAGGCCTTCGAGGTCCGGGCCCTCGCGCAGCAGCATGAAGACCGTCTCGACCGGGTTGGCGCCGTGGAAGGGCGGGTGCCCGGTGGCGGCGAACACCAGCATCGAGCCCAGGGAGAAGACGTCGCTGGCACCGGTGACGCTGCGGGAGTCCTTGGCCTGCTCGGGGGACATGTAGGCGGGGGTGCCGACGGCGACGTTCGTCATCGTCAAACGCGTGTTCGAGACACCCGACGCGATGCCGAAGTCGATCACCCGGGGCCCGTCCTCGACGACGAGGACGTTCGACGGCTTCAGGTCCCGGTGCACCAGACCCGCCCCGTGGATGGACTGGAGCGCCTCGGCCACGCCCGCCGCCAGCCAGCGCACCGCCTGGGCCGGCATGGGTCCGCAGTCGTTCACTATCTCCTCGAGGGAGGGCGCGGGGACGTAGGCGGTGGCCAGCCACGGCACGGCGGCGCGCGGGTCGGCGTCGACGACGGCGGCCGTGTAGAAGCCGGAGACGGCGCGGGCCGCCTCCACCTCACGCGTGAAGCGGACCCGGAACAGCTGGTCCTCGGCCAGCTCCGTCCGGACGGTCTTGATCGCCACACGCCGGCCGGACGCCGAACGCGCGAGATAGACCAGCCCCATGCCGCCGGCGCCCAGCCGTCCCAGCACCTCGAACGGCCCGATCCGCCGCGGATCGTGCTGCGTCAGCTGATCCACCACTTGCCTGCCACCTCCCCGTACGAGCCGCGCCAAAGCCACATGTTCCACGCGACCCCGTGCAGCGTCTCACCACCGCACCGCCATGGCGGCACGCACCCTGATTCTTCCTGGCCGGAGCCCTGGTTGCGAACCCGGTGACAATTGGGATGTCTCGGAATGTAAGTCATCAAACGATGACCAAACAATGCCTGCTCAGCGGCGCAGCAGCGCGAAGGACGCTCCCTGATTGTCCGTGACGACGGCGACCTCGCCGTACGACGTCTCGAAAGGCGGGGCCTGCACCCGCCCGCCGAGCCGCTTCACGTCCTCCAGCGCGGCCGCCACGTCCGCCACGGCGAAGTGCACGAGGAAGTGGGGCGGCATCCCCTCGGAGAACACGTCGGAGACGGGGGCACGCCCGAAATCGGGCTTCGCGTCCGGCCCGAACAGGGCCTCCTGGAAGAGATCGCCGTAGAAGGCGTTGGCCGCCTCGGTGTCCCGGGCGTACAGCTCGGCCCAGGCGAAGGTGCCCGGCTCGTGGCGCTTGCCGAAGCCGGGGTGCTCCTCCGGCTGCCACAGGGCGAACACGGCGCCCTCGGGATCGGTGACGAGCGCGGTGACGCCCAGTTCCCCGGCCGGCACCGGCGCGGAGACGATCTGCCCGCCCGCGTCCCGGATGCGCCGGGCCAGGGCCGGCGCGTCCGGGGTCGCGAAGTACACCGTCCAGACGGTGGGCAGCCGGCCGTCCACTTTGCGGACCAGCGCGGCCACGGGTTCGCCGTCCTTCAGCGCCTGCGCGAAGGAGCCGAACCAGTCCTCGAAGGTCCACCCGAAAAGTTCACCGTAGAACCGCTTGCCCGCCTCGACGTCGGGAAGCTGCGCGTCCACCCAGCAGGGGACGCCCTCTCCGTACACCGATGCCCTGTTTTCGGCCATGCCGCCAACGTAACCGCGACTGCCGCAACCCGCAGACCAGGCACACCAGCCTCCGCACTTCCTTACACCCCATTTGCAGTCGGCCGAATCGCGCCCCGATCACGCCTCGGTAAGCTGACGGCATGACAGGACAAGTGCGTACCGTCGACGGCCGCGTGGCCGGCCGGCGTGGGCAGGCGACCCGGCAGAAGCTGCTCGACTGCCTCAGCGAGATGCTCAGCTCCTCCCCGTACCGCGACGTCAAAGTCATCGATGTCGCCCGGAAAGCGGGCACTTCGCCCGCGACCTTCTACCAGTACTTCCCGGACGTCGAGGGCGCCGTCCTGGAGATCGCCGAGCAAATGGCGACCGAGGGCGCCGCGTTGACGGAGCTCCTGGAGGGCCGCTCCTGGGCCGGCAAGGCCGGCTGGCAGACGGCGCAGGAACTCGTCGACGGCTTCCTGGAGTTCTGGCGCAAGAACGACGCCATCCTCCGGGTCGTCGATCTCGGCGCCGCCGAGGGCGACAAGCGCTTCTACAAACTCCGGATGAAGATCCTCAACTCGGTGAACAACTCCCTCGCGGACGCCGTCGCCGAGCTCCAGGCCAAGGGCAGGGTCGACAAGGACGTCAACCCGGCGGCCGTCGCCGGTTCGCTCGTCGCGATGCTCGCGGCCGTCGCCTCCCACCAGAAGGGCTTCTCCTCCTGGGGCGTGAAGCAGGCCGAACTGAAACCGAACCTCGCCCTGTTGGTGTACCTGGGCGTCACCGGCCGGAAGCCGACGAAATAGCGCGGCGCAGCGGCCTCTTACGTACCCAAGTCCTGTCTGGCAGGCGGTGGTTCACCCAGGTGGACCACCGCCTGTCGCGCTTTTCTACCGGCGTACGAGCCGGAACACCCTGATCTCCCGCTCCACCCGGGCCTGGTACGCCGCGTACGGCGGCCAGAACGCCAGCAGCGCCTGCCACGCCGCCGCCCGCTCCTCGCCCGCCAGCAGCCGGGCCGTGACCGGGACGTCCCGGCCCTTCCAGTTGATCTCCGCGTCGGGATGCGCGAGCAGGTTGTGGCTCCAGGCGGGGTGCCCCGGCCGCCCGAAGTTGGACCCGACGAGGATCCAGCAGCGCCCGCCGTCCTCCGGCATGCAGGCCAGGGGCGTACGGCGGGGCAGCCCGCTCCTCGCCCCGGTGGTGGTCAGCACCACACCCGGCAGGAGCTGCGCGCTGAGCAGCACCTTTCCCCTGGTGAGCCGGTGGACGGCCCGGTCGAGGGCGGGCACCACGTGCGGTGCCACGCGCGCGAAGCCCCTGGTCGACGACACCTTCTGCACCACGCGCGCACCCCTCATGTGCCGGCCTCCTCGAAGACGTGTGCCGCGTCGGCCGCGTGCGCCCGCAGCCGGTGCACCGGCCCGAACAGCAGCTCGTCGCCCGCGGCACGCTTGAAGTACAGGTGAGCCTCGTGCTCCCAGGTGAATCCGATGCCGCCGTGCAGCTGGATCCCTTCGGCGGCGGCGCGGCGCAGCGCGTCGAGCGCCTGGGCGAGGGCGAGGCCGCCGGCCGTCTCGTCACCGGCGGGGGTAGCGGTGGCCCAGGCCGCGTAGTACGCCGCCGAGCGGGCCGCCTGGACCTGGACGTACGCGTCGGCCAGCCGGTGCTTGACCGCCTGGAAGGAGCCGACCGGCCGCCCGAACTGCTCGCGCTGCCCCACGTACGCGACGGTCCGCTCCAGCACGCGGCCGGCGGCCCCCGCGGCCTCGGCGGCGAGGCAGGCGGCGGCGGTGTCGCCGAGCCGGGCGAGGGCGGGGAGGGCGTCGACGGCCTCGCCGCCCAGCAACTCGGCCGGCGTGTTCCGCAGTTGGACACGGCCCTGCGGACGGGTGGCGTCCAGGGCGGTCCGCCGTACGCGAGTGAGACCGGCGGCGTCCCCGTGCACGAGGAAGAGCAGCACACGGGAGCGGGCGAATCCCCCGGCGTGCGCGGCGACCACGAGCAGCTGGGCACTGTGCCCGTCGAGAACCTGGTCGACCTGCCCGTACAGCTGCCAGCCGCCCTCGGCCCGCCGGGCCTGTACGCCCCCGGCCCGTCCCCCGCCGGCCCACTCCCCGCGCCGGTCGTGGCCGGTGAGCGCGAGGGCGGTGGTGAGGGCGGGCCCCGGTACGGCGAGGGCGGCGGTGAGTCCGCCGGAGGCGATGCGCGGCAGGAGCCCGGCGCGCTGGGCGCCGGTGCCGAGGGCGAGCAGCAGCGGGGCGGTGAGAACGGCGGTGGCGAGCAGCGGGGTGGGGGCGAGGGCCCGGCCCGTCTCCTCGCAGGCCAGGGCCAGTTCGGTCACCGTGCAGCCGGCTCCGCCGTAGGGCTCGGGCAGGGCCAGTCCGGGCAGGCCGAGTTGTCCGGCGAGGGCGGTCCACAGGGCGGGGTCGTGTCCGGCCGGGGTGTCGACGGCGGCCCGCAGCTCTTCCGGACCGCACCGCTTGCCGAGCAGGTCGCGCAGGGTGCGGCGGATCTCGTCCTGTTCGTCGGTGAAGCGGGCATCCATGGGGCCCCTCTCTCCGCATCTGACGACCCGTCATATTAGGGCGGCGGAACAGCGAAGCCCAGAGCCCTGCCGCGCCCGCGCCAATCTGATGTACCGTCAGATTCATGGTTGCCCGGAGGAAAGTGGCCGTGGTCGGCGTGGCCCTCTCGGACTGCGGCCGCGTGGCCGACGCGACCCCGTACGCCCTGCACGCCCAGGCGGCCCGCCGCGCCCTGGCCGACGCGGGCCTGGACCGGTCCCTGGTCGACGGCTTCGCCTCGGCGGGCCTGGGCACACTGGCGCCCGTCGAGGTCGCCGAGTACCTGGGCCTTCGTCCCACCTGGGTCGACTCCACCTCCGTGGGCGGCTCCACCTGGGAGGTCATGGCGGCCCACGCGGCGGACGCGATCGTGGCCGGGCACGCCCGCGCGGTGCTGCTCGTCTACGGCTCGACGGCCCGGGCGGACGTGCGCGCGGGCCGCCGCACCGGGACGCTGTCCTTCGGCACGCGGGGACCCCTGCAGTTCGAAGTCCCCTACGGCCACACCCTGATCGCCAAGTACGCCATGGCGGCCCGCCGCCACATGATCGAGTACGGCACGACCATCGAGCAGCTGGCGGAGGTGGCGGTGCAGGCCCGGGCCAACGCTGCCCTCAACCCGGAGGCGATGTTCCGCACCCCGATCACGGTCGACGAGGTCCTGGCCGGACCCGTGATCGCGGACCCCTTCACCAAGCTGCACTGCTGCGTCCGTTCCGACGGCGGGGCGGCCGTGCTGCTGGTGGCGGAGGAGTACGTACGGGACTGCCGTACGGCGCCGGTGTGGGTGCTGGGGACCGGGGAGTCCGTCTCGCACGCGGCGATGTCCGCGTGGCCGGACTTCACGGTCTCGCCGGCGGCGGTGAGCGGGCGGCTGGCGTTCGAGCGGGCGGGGGTGCGGCCTTCGGAGATCGACGTCGCCGAGATCTACGACGCGTTCACCTACATGACGCTGGTGACGCTGGAGGACCTCGGCTTCTGCGCGAAGGGCGAGGGCGGCGCGTTCGTGGAGAAGGGGCGCCTGCGGGTCGAGGGCGGTGAGCTGCCGGTGAACACCGACGGGGGCGGGCTGTCGGCGCAGCACCCGGGGATGCGGGGGCTGTTCCTGCTGGTGGAGGCGGTGCGGCAGGTGCGCGGGGACTGCGGGGAGCGGCAGGTGCGGCGGAGCGACGGCGCACTGCCCAGGCTGGCGGTGGCGTCGGGGACGGGGGGCTGGTTCTGCTCGTCGGGGACGGTGGTGCTGGGGGCGGGGTGAAAGGAGTCCGCCTGGGGGCGGGACCGGGGAACAGCCGGTGCCCGCAAGGGCGTTGTACTGCCGCGCATACCGTCCACCCTGCCGAAGGAGACCGGAATGGCCCTGACCCGCGAAGAACGTGAACAGTTCCTGGCCGAGCCGCACATCGCGGCGCTCGCGGTCGACGCGGGGGCGGGCCGGGCGCCCCTGACGGTGCCGATCTGGTACCAGTACGA
Source organism: Streptomyces hawaiiensis (assembly GCF_004803895.1). NCBI lineage: Bacteria > Bacillati > Actinomycetota > Actinomycetes > Kitasatosporales > Streptomycetaceae > Streptomyces > Streptomyces hawaiiensis. The sequence goes on from NZ_CP021978.1 coordinate 3,869,377, forward strand.
GCCCGGCGGCGAGATCTGGATCATGACCGGTCTGGACTCCCGCAAGAACGAGCTGATCAGCGCGGCGGGCCGGTTCTCGCTGATGGTGGACCGGCTGGAACCCACGATCCGGTACGTGTCGGTCGAGGGGCCGGTCGTCGGCACCTCCCCCGCCACCCTCGAACAGCTCCGCGAGATCTCGGCGCGCTACCTCCCGGCCGACAAGGTCGACGGCTATGTGGACTTCTCCCGGAAGAACCACGGTCAGCAGCTGGTGCTGCGGATGCGCCCGGAGCGGTGGGTGTCGTCGGACCTCGGGCAGGTGTGACCCACGAGGCCCCCGAGGGTGCCGGACCGGTGACAATCGAGGCATGGCAACCGATCTTCACGAGCTGCTGAGGTCACTGCGGGTCTGGGACCCGCAGGTCACGGACCTGCCCTCCTTCGAGCCGGCCACCGCTCCGGCCGCTCCCCTGACCCTCTTCGCCGAGTGGTTCGCGGCGGCGGTGGCGGCCGGCCAGCCCGAGCCGCACACCATGTCGCTGGCGACCTCGGACGCGTCGGGCCTGCCCGACGTACGGATCGTGATGCTGCACGGCGCGGACGCCGAGGGCTGGTCCTTCGCGTCCCACGCCGGCAGCCGCAAGGGCCGGCACCTCGCCGGCCGGCCGTACGCCGCGCTCGGCTTCTACTGGCCGGTGCTGGGCCGCCAGGTCCGGGTACGCGGCCCGGTGGCGGCGGCCCCGTCCGGGGAGTCCCAGGGCGACCTGCACGCCCGCTCGACGGGCGCGCTGGCGGCGGCGCTGACCGGGCGGCAGAGCGAGGTCCTCCCCTCGCTGGACGACCTGGCCCGGGCCTCGGAGTCGGCGTGGGAACGGGCGTCACGGGAGCCGGAGGCACCGGTGCCGTCCTGGACGCTGTACCGGCTGCGGGCCGAGGAGGTGGAGTTCTTCCAGGGGGACGAGCGACGGCGGCACGTCCGGCTCCGCTACCGGCGGGAGGGGGAGCGGGACGGGCAGGGGTGGTCGCGGGAACTGCTGTGGCCGTGAGGACGGCCGTCGACGGCGGTGGACGAGGGGCGGACTAGGGGATGCTTCGTCCCAGCTGATGCTGGGCGAGTTCGTTGAGCATCGCGGCGCGCTCATCCATCGGTCATCCCTCGCTGTCCTGCGTGAAGTCGTACACCTCGAAGTCCGCCACCGGCCGGTATCCGATGCGCTGGTAGAGGCCGTTGCTGGTCGGGTTGGCCAGGTCCGTGAAGAGGAGGACCTCCTCCGCCCCGGCGGCCAGGGCGGCGCGGCTGACCTCGGTCGTCGCGGCGCCCGCGAAGCCACGGCCGCGGAGGTGGGGTGGGGTGTAGACGGGGGCGACGCGGACCTGGCCGGCGACCTGGGGGCTGGTACCGGCCATGGCGACGGGAGCGCCGTCGGGGGTTTCCCAGAAGGTGATGCCGCCGCTGTCGATACGGGCGTCCGCCCACTCGGCGGAGTCGCGGACGGTTCCCAGGCCGACGGACTCGCTGAACTCGTCGTGCCAGCGCATGAGTTGCTCGCGGTCCGACTCGACGGCGAGCCGGGGGCCGCCGGGCGGTACGGGTCCGGGCGCGGTCAGGGTGCCGAGCCGGTAGAGCCGCTGGCGCTGACGGAGGGCGGCCGGGGCGCCCGTGTGCCGCTGCCACGCCTCGGCGAAGGCGGCCGCGGTGCCGCATTGGGCGTTCACGCCGGGCAGGCGCCGACCGAGGGCGGCCAGGCGCGCGGCGAGGGTGTCGGCGTCCTCGGGGGTGAGGGCCGTGATGTTCAGCCAGTGCGGCGGGGTGCGGAAGAAGGCCGCCCGGACCTCTCCCGCCCGTTCCAGCAGGCCGAACTCCGGTGCCCCGTCGCCGTACACGCGCCGGCCGCGCGTCCGGAGCGTCTCCGTGACCGTCAGCGGCACGGTGTGCGGCGCCGGCCGGGACCGGAGGAAGGCGCCCGCACGGGTCAGGAAGTCGTCGACGTCATGGGTGAGATGCCAGCTGTCCGCGTCGGTGTGGGTGACGGTGTCCATGCCTCATGGTGCCGCCCGCGACCTCCCGGGCACTCCTGATTTTCGGCGGGCCCCCGTCGGCTCACTCGTCGCTGTCCTCGGCCAGCGTGTGCGCCACCAGCGCGTTGGCGTGGCCGTGCCCCAGGCCGTGTTCGCTCTTGAGCCAGGTGACGAGTTCCATGTGCCGGGTCAGCGGGGAGCTGCGGATGAGCTCTTGCCACTCGGCGACCGGCCGGCCGTACTTCTTCCCGATGGAGGGGAAGTAGCTGGCGGGGCCCTTCACAGGTGCGGTCATCAGGCCGGTCCCTTCTCTTCTCTGCGGTTGTGCTGCGGTTGCCAGGTAGGACCGGCGGGCTGGGACGGACTGATCGCCCAACGACAGTGATGCGCGTCACATGTCTGCGTCCTGCCCGCCCCACGGGTCCGGCGGCTCCGGGTCCGTGGCCAGGCGTGCGTGCAGATGGGCGTCCCGGAACGCGTCGTGCCGCCCTTCCTCGAAGATCGCACCGCGCAGGGTGCCCTCGTACGAGAACCCGCACCTCTCGGCGATCCGGCACGACGCCTCGTGACCGACCGCGTGATCCAACTCCAGCCGGTGCAGGCCGAGTTCCGTCAGCGCCCAGCGGGCGGTGAGCAGGAGGGACCGGGTGGCGACCCCCTGGCCCCGGGCCTCGGGGAGGACCCAGTAGCCGACCCGGGCGACCTTCAGGTGGTACTTGATCTCGTTGACGCCGATGTGCCCCAGCGGGGCGTCGCTGCGCGCGTCCGCGACCCGGAACGACACCGACGTCCCCTCCAGGGCACTCTGCGCCCGCGCGAGCAGCGACTCCCGCGCGCTCGCGCGGTCGGTGACCAGCCGCAGCGGGGTGTTCCAGCGCCGGAACTCCGGATCCCGCAGCCCGCGCAACCAGGTGTCGACGTCGGCGCCCGACCCCGCGTCCCAGGGACGCAGGCGGAGGCCGTGGCCGTGCAGATCCGGGTGGGGGCCGGTCGGGGACTGGGCGCGTATGGGGGCCATGGGTCCCATTCAATCCCGTGGTACGGGAATCAGGCCGCCGTGACCGGGAGAATGCGATGGCCGTCGCTCCTCTGCCCGTCCAGTCCCTCGACACCGGTCAGGCCGCTCCTGGTCAGTGAGGCTCGTTCAGGAGAGAGCCGATCCGCTCGTGCAGGGGAAGCGGCAAGCGGAGATCGAAGCGGTCGGCCGCCTCCGCGGCCAGGTCCCGGCTCCAGCGCCAGCTGTTGCGCACGGCCCTGCGCACGTCCTGGTCGAGGGCGGCGGCCGTGGTGGCGACGTAGCGGTCGCGGTCGGCGGCCGGCAGGTCCTGTTCCAGCGCGCGGCTGGGCGTGAGCCAGTGGACGGTGCTGTCGCGCAGGAGGCGGCACAGCTGGAGCTGCAGGGGCCCGACGACGATGTGCAGCACGGCGTGCGCGCGGGCGATCTCACCCCGGGCCAGGACGTGGGCGAGCATGAGCGTCCAGTTGGCGAGCTCGTCGGTGAGCTGCCGGGCGGTGGCCGCCGGCTCGGGCGGCCGGAAGTCGGCCAGGTGCCGGACTGCCCGGGTCAGGCGCCCGGTACGGTCGAGCAGGACGGCGTCCTCGGGGTGGGGCAGATGCACCATCCCCTGCCAGGTGGGCACTTCGTCGATGCCGGGCCCCGCCGCCGTGAGATGGAACTCGCCGCGCATCAGGTCGTCGAAGACGACGGCGAGGAGGCCGTGCATGTTGGTGTACGCCAGCTGGAGCGGCGCCAGTTGTCCGAGGAAGGCCGGGCCGTCGAAGTCGTCGAGGTGGTCGTCCTGAACGTAGAGATACGCATCGATGTCGGAATGGGCGTCGGCCTCGCCGAGAGTCCAGGAGCCGTAGAGGAGAACGCCCTCCAGGCGGGTATCGGCCTGGGCGAGCCGGCGCAGGCGGGCGATGCGCTCGTCGAGGGCGGTGCGGGCGGAACGCGGGTGCATGAGGTGGGTTCTCCTGGGGTGAGCGCGCTGGCACGCTGACGGGGCCCGGCGCCTGCCGGGCGGACGTCTGTGGGCTGTCCCGGTCCGCTCAGGAAAAGTTGCACATGCCGGGGATCGTACGAGACGGGCGGTGGAGGGTGCCGCTCATTTTCGTCGCTCTCGTGCCTATGCGGACGGCGTCGGCGTGACCCGGAACACCGGTATGCCCTCCCGGAACGTCACCTCCAGATCCGCCCCGGCCGACAGTTCCGGATTCCCACCGACCCGGTCGCCCCCCTCCACGATCTCCGTCATCATCCGCGGCCCCTCCGCGAGTTCGACCACCGCGGCGACGTACGGGACGCGGTCCGAGAACGGCGGTAGGTCGTTGCGGTGGACGACGGACCAGGTGTACAGCGTGGCGCGGCCGCTCGCCGTCTCCCAGGTCACGTCCTCGCTCCAGCAGTGGGGACAGAACTCGCGCGGGTAGTGGTGGGCCCGGCCGCACGCCCCGCAGCGGCGGATCAGCAGCCTGCCCTCGGCGGCCGCGTCCCAGTACGTCCGCGTGAAGGCGTCGGGCTCGGGCAGGTCGAGGCGGCCGGCCATCAGAACAGGCCCAGCGCGCTGTCCAGCGACCACGTCTGCCAGGACATCCCGAACAGCCCGACCACCGACATCAGCGCCATCATCGAGTTCTGCCCCTGCTCGGCGACGTCGTGGATCATGAGCGTGAAGTAGAGGGCGTTGAGGAGCAGCCCGCCGACCAGGGCGATCGGGGTGAGGAAGCCGGTGATCAGACCCAGCCCGAGCGCCAGTTCCGCGTAGACGACGACGTACGCCATCACACGCGGGTGCGGCGTGACGGCCGCTTCGAAGCCCGAACGGACGGCCCTCCAGCGGTGCCCGGCGGCTATGCCGGCCGCCCACGCGATGCCGGTGCCCCGCTCGAACCAGGCCTTGCGGTCCTTGTGCCGCCAGCTCTCCAGCCACCACAACCCGAGCCCGATCCGCAGCACGGCCAGCCATTCCGCTCCGGTGAGCCAGATCGTGTCCATGCAATCTGACGGTACGTCAGTTCTTCCGGAGCGCAAGACCTCCGCGAGCACCCTTCACCCAGCGGACCGCCAGGGCCACCCTCCGGAGGCCATGCCCCGCTCGCGCCAGAAACGATCACCGTCCCGCCACAATCAGGTCGCTACGCCACGAGCCCCACTCCCTCCCCCTACAGCCGTGATCAATCCGAAACCAATTCCGGTCTTGACCGAGACCCATCAAGCGGTCCCGTGATTACGCTCCCGCTCATGGCCGACTCCACACCCCCCACACCCGCCTCCGCGCAGCCCCCACCGGACCGCCCCGTCTACGTCATCGGCGGCGGCCCCGGAGGGCTCTCCGCCGCGTACGCGCTGCGCGCCCGGGGCATACGGGCCGTCGTCCTGGAGAAGTCCGACCGCGTCGGGGCGTCCTGGCGCCACCACTACGACCGGCTGCACCTGCACACCACCCGCCGCCTCTCGGCCCTGCCCGGGCTGCCGATGCCGCGCCGGTTCGGGCGGTGGGTGTCCCGGGACAACGTGGTGCGGTACCTGGAGAAGTACGCCGAGCACCACCGCCTCGAGATCGTCACCGGCGTCGAGGTGTCCCGCGTCGAGCGCACCCCCGACGGCACGGGCTGGCTGCTGCGTGCCACCGGCGGCCGGGAACTGACCGGCGCGGCGGTGGTCGTCGCCACCGGCTACAACCACACCCCGCGCCTGCCCGACTGGCCCGGCCGCTCCGCCTTCACCGGCGAGTTCCTGCACGCCGGCGAGTACCGCGACGGCAAGCCCTACGCCGGCCGGGACGTCCTCGTCGTCGGCGTCGGCAACACCGGCGCCGAGATCGCCGTCGACCTGGTGGAGAGCGGTGCCTCCCGGGTCCGGCTCGCCGTGCGGACCGCCCCCCACATCCTGCGTCGTTCGACCGCCGGCTGGGCCGCCCAGTACAGCGGCGTCCTGGTCCGCCGGCTGCCGGTCGGCCTGGTCGACCGGATCTCCCGGGTACAGGCCAAGGTGGCTCTGCCCGACCTGTCGTCCCACGGGCTGCCGCGCCCCGACACCGGGCTGTACACGCGGGTGAGGCAGGGGGCGATCCCGGTGCAGGACGTCGGTCTGATCGACGCCGTACGCAAGGGCAAGGTGGAGATCGTGGCCGCCGTGGACGGTTTCGAGGACGGCGGAAAGGTCGCCCTGGCCGACGGCAGCCGGATCTCCCCGGACGTGGTGATCGCCGCGACCGGGTACGTCCGTGCCCTGGAGGGCCTGGTCGGCCACCTCGACGTGCTCGACGACCGCGGCAGGCCCGTCGTCCACGGCGCCCGCACGGAGAGTTCCGCCCCCGGCCTGTACTTCACCGGCTTCACCAACCCGATCAGCGGCAACCTCCGCGAGATGGCACTCGACGCGGTGAAGATCGCGAAGGCCGTCGCGAGGAGCGGCCCGGGGCGGGTGTCCCGCCTGCCGGGCTGAGCACCTGCCCCGACCGTGAGACGTCCCTGAGTCGGTCCACTCCACAACTTCGCCCGCACACACAGTTCCTGACGTCGCACCGGTTCAGTAATCTGACAGAGCGTCAGTTAGCGGCTGTCTCACAGGAGCGGGCGGAAACGATGCTTGGATCGACACACGGCACCCTCACCACCGACTCCCGCCGGACCCGGGCCATCGCCTGTGGCGAGCAATCCGGGCCCGTCGTGCACGGCAGGCCGGCCCAGGCGGGCGACCTCGACGTCAGCGGACGCCCGCTGCACGCCGACGCACCCGACCTGGACCGCTTCTTCCGCCCCCGGTCCGTCGCCGTGATCGGCGCCTCGGACGCCACCGGCCGCCCGAACACCGGTATCACCCGGCAACTGGCCGACTGGGCGGAACGCGTGGGCGCCACGCTCCACCCGGTGCATCCCAGCCGGCCGTCCGTCTTCGGCATCCCCTGCTCCCCTTCCGTCGCCGACCTGCCCGAGCAGGTCGATCTGGCCGTCGTGCTGGTCGGCGACCCCCTCCCGGTGATCGAGGAACTGGCCGACGCCAAGGCGCGGTTCGCGGTCGTCTTCGCGTCCGGGTTCGCGGAGACCGGGCCGGAGGGCGAGGCCGCCCAGCGGCGACTGACCGCCGCCGTCGAGCGGTCCGGGCTGCGGCTGCTGGGGCCCAACACCAACCTCAACGCCTTCGAGCGGTTCCGCGAGGACCTGGAGGGGCCCGCGATCGCGCTGATCACCCAGTCCGGCCACCAGGGCCGCCCCGTCTACGCCTTGCAGGAACTCGGCATCCGCCTCTCCCACTGGGCCCCCACCGGCAACGAGGCCGACCTGGAGAGCGCCGACTTCCTCTCCTACTTCGCCGAGCAACCCGAGGTCGGCGCCATCGCCTGCTACCTCGAAGGGCTCAAGGACGGGCGCTCCTTCCTGCTCGCCGCCGACCGGGCCGCCCGGCGCGGAGTCCCGGTCGTCGCCGTCAAGGTGGGCCGCACCGAGACCGGCGCCCGCACGGCCGCCTCCCACACCGGCAAGCTGACCGGTGCGGACGCGGTGGTGGACGCGGCGCTGCGCCAGTACGGCGTGATCCGGGTCGACGGGCTCGACGAACTCCAGGACACGGCCGCCCTCCTGGCCCGGGCCCGCCCGCCGCGCGCGGACGGCGTCGTCGTCTACTCGATCTCGGGCGGCACGGGCGCGCACGTCGCCGACCTGGCGACCGAGGCGGGCCTGAGCCTGCCGGTGCTGTCCGAGGCCAAACAGGCCGAGCTGCACCAGTGGATACCCGAGTACCTGAGCGTCGCCAACCCGGTCGACAACGGCGGCCACCCGGTGGGCGACCATCGCGGCCGGAAGATCATCGACGCGATCCTCGACGATCCTGCGGTGGGCGTGCTGATCTGCCCGGTCACCGGGCCGTTCCCGCCGCTCAGCGACCGGCTCGTCCGCGACCTGGTGGACGCGGCCGAGCAGACCGACAAGCTCGTCTGCGTGGTGTGGGGTTCGCCGGTCGGCACCGAACCCGCCTACCGCGAGGTCCTGCTCGGATCCTCCCGCGTGGCCACCTTCCGCACGGTCGGCAACTGCCTCACCGCCGTCCGCGCCCACCTCGCCCACCACCGCTTCACGGCCGCCTACCGCTCCCCCTTCGACGAGGCCCCGCGCACCCCCTCGCCCTCCTACCGCAAGGCGCAGGCCCTGATGCAGCCCGGCCGGCAGCTCAGCGAGCACGCGGCGAAGCAGCTGCTGCGGGCATACGGCATCCGCGTACCGCGCGAGCAGCTGGTGACCAGCGCGGCGGCGGCCGTCCGCGCGGCCGGGCTCGTGGGCTACCCGGTGGTGATGAAGGCCTCCGGCGCCCGCATCGCCCACAAGACCGAGCTGGGCCTGGTGAAGATCGGGCTGACCTCGGCCAGCCAGGTCCGCGACGCCTACCGGGAACTGACCGACATCGCCCGCTACGAGGACGTCTCCCTGGACGGCGTCCTGGTCTGCCAGATGGTGGAGCAGGGCGTCGAGATGGTCGTCGGTGTCACCCACGACGACCTGTTCGGCCCGACCGTGACCGTCGGGCTCGGCGGAGTGCTCGTCGAGGTGCTGCGCGACACCGCCGTGGGGGTGCCGCCCTTCGGGGAGGAGCAGGCGCGGGACATGCTCGCCGGGCTGCGCGGGCGGGCCCTGCTCGACGGGGTGCGGGGGCGGCCGGCGGCGGATCTGGACGCGCTGGTCGAGGTCGTCCTGCGGGTGCAGCGCATGGCCCTGGAACTCGGCGACCAGCTCGCGGAACTGGACATCAACCCGCTGCTGGTGCTGCCGCGGGGGCAGGGCGCGGTGGCGCTGGACGCGCTGGCGGTGTGCCGCTGATGACGCGGGACACCGTTCTGCACACGACCAGCGACCACGTCCTCACCCTCACCCTCAACCGGCCCGAGAGCCTCAACGCCCTCACGCCCGGGCAGCGCGAGGACATCATCCGGCTGCTGTCGGAGGCCAACGCCACGGCGGAGGTACGGGCTGTCGTGATCACGGGGACGGGCCGCGGCTTCTGCGCCGGAGCGGACCTCCGGGGCGCCGGCCCGACCGGCGAACGCGTCGCGGGCGATGTCGCACGCACCCTGCGCACCGGCGCCCAGCGCCTGATCGCCGCCGTGCTCGACTGCGAGAAGCCGGTGATCGCCGCCGTGAACGGCACGGCGGCCGGCCTCGGCGCGCACCTCGCGTTCGCCTGCGATCTGGTCCTCGCGGCCGAATCCGCCCGCTTCATCGAGGTGTTCGTACGCCGCGGCCTGGTCCCCGACGGCGGCGGCGCCTACCTCCTGCCGCGGCTCGTCGGCCCGCAGCGCGCGAAAGAGCTGATGTTCTTCGGCGACGCGCTCACCGCACCGGACGCCGAACGCCTCGGGCTCGTCAACCGGGTCGTCAGGGACGAGGAGCTGGAGAAGACCGCGCGCGCATGGGCCGAGCGCCTCGCCTCCGGTCCGACCCGCGCCCTCGCCCTGACCAAGCAGCTCGTCAACGCCTCCCTCGACACCGACCGCACCGCCGCCTTCGCCGCCGAGGCCGCCGCTCAGGAGATCAACATGACGACGGCGGACGCGCGGGAGGGCGTACGGAGCTTCGTGGAGCGGCGGGGGGCGGAGTTCAGAGGCCGCTGACCCTTCCTATCTGACGCTGCGTCAGTTTCAATGACGGGTGTGATGGGACAAGCAGGGATGGCGGAAGCCGCCGTCCGCTACCTCAGGTCGAACCGCACACCCGCCCCGGAGCCCGTCGAAACGCTGCCGCGCCCCGAGCTGCGCTGCGTCGCCGAGGACGAGCGCGCACCACTCGACCCGCGTGAGTTCCGCCGCGTCCTCGGGAACTTCGCGACGGGCGTGGCGGTCATCACGGCACCGCCCGCCGCCGACGGCGACTGTCCCGCCGGCTTCGCCTGCCAGTCCTTCACATCCCTCTCCCTCACCCCGCCCCTGGTGGCCTTCATGGTCGGCCGTACGTCGACGACGTGGCCGCGTATCGCGCGGGCCGGGGTCTTCTGCGTGAACGTCCTCGAGGCCGGGCAGGGCGAACTGTGCCGCGCGTTCGCGGTCAGCGGCGCTGACAAGTTCGCGGGCGTGACGTACGACGCGGCACCGGTGTCCGGCTCCCCACGCCTCGCGGGCACCGTCGCCTGGATCGACTGCGCGATCCACGCCGTCCACACCGGCGGTGACCACCTCATCGTGGTCGGCCGGGTGAACGCCCTCGGCACGGCGGACGATCCGTCCGGCCCGCTGCTCTTCCACCGGGGGCGCTTCACGCGGACGGCGCCCCTGTAGGGCTCACTCCGCCGCCAACCGCCACAACGACGTGACCTCGGTGGACCGCGCGGCGTGCAGCGGATCGTCCGTGTCCCGTGCGCGGGGGTGGCGCGGACTGGTGTCCAGCCGGTCGACGACGCGCAGCCCGGCCGCCTCGATGGCGGCCGGCAACTCGTCCCGGCCGCGCAGCCCGAGCCGTTCGGCCAGGTCGGACAGGACGAGCCAGCCCTCACCGCCGGGTTCCAGCCGGTCGGCGAGCCCGTCGAGGAACCCGCGGAGCATGCCACCGCCCGCGTCGTATACCCCGAGGTCGAGGTCGGAGGCGGGCTTGGCGGGAACCCAGGGCGGGTTGCAGACGACGAGGCCGGCCCGTCCGTCGGGGTACAGGCCGGGCCCGGTGACGCGGACCGTCGCCGTGAGCCCCAGCCGCTGTACGTTCGCCCGCGCGCACTCGCGGGCCCGGGCGCTGACGTCCGTGGCCACCACCTGCCCGACCCCGCGCCGGGCCAGCACGGCGGCGAGCACCCCGGTGCCCGTGCCCAGGTCGAACGCGGTGCCCACGGCACCGCCGCACGGCAGGGGCGCCGCCGCGACGAGATCGACGTACTCGCTCCGGGTCGGCGCGAACACCCCGTAGTGCGGGTGGACCCGCGCGCCCAGCGCCGGTACGTGCACACCCTTCTCCCGCCACTCCCGGGCGCTGATCACACCCAGCAGTTCCGTGAGGGCGACGGCGACAGGCCCGCCGGACGGCGGCCCGTAGGCCTCGTCGCACGCCCGGCGCACATCCGGCGCGCGGCGCAGCGCCAGGGTGTGGTCCTCCTCCAGCAGGACGAGCACCTTGCCGAGGACCCGCGCGCGGTGGGCCCGGAACCGGCGTTGTGCGTGAAACGCCTCGGTCGGCGAATCCGGCACATCGGGCGCACTGCGGCCGACGAGACGATCCATCGCACGCAGCAGCTGACGGGCGTTGTGGAAATCCCCGCGCCACAGCAGCGCGGTGCCCTCACAGGCCAGCCGGTGGGCGACGGCGGCCCGCATCCGGTCGTCGGCGACGACGACCCGGCGGGGCAGGGGCAGCCCGGACTCAGAGTGCCAGCGGGCTGAACGGGGTTCGGTTTCGTCCCAGTGGATCGTGGACACGGCAGACTCCTCGGAAGGTCGAACATGAGCGAACACGCGAAGTCACGACGACCACGTCGCCGAGGACCATGCCGAGTGTCATGAACTGACCTTTCCGAGCAGAGGGGTCAGGGAGGTGGATCGAGTTCCCGCCCTCAGGATAGGCCGGGCGCGGACCCGGTCGTCGTCACCGACGGCGATGAAAATGGGGTGCCCGCGGACGGCTCGGTGTGACGATCATGGCCGGACACAGCCCCGCGACCGAAGAGGAACCCGAACCGGCCTCGCCCAGCAGGACAGACACCGAACCGGGTGAGCCGGAGACCCGGTTCAGGCCACCGCCACCTCGCCCGCCGCCCTCCGCCGGATCACCAGCGCCATCAGCGCCGCCGCCGCGCACAGCGCCCCCGACGCGTACCAGACGACGTCGTACGTGCCGAACGTGTCGCGGGCGACGCCGCCCAGGAAGGCGACGAGGGCGGCTCCGACCTGGTGGGAGGCCAGGACCCAGCCGAAGACGATCGCGCTGTCCTCGCCGTAGTGCTCGCGGCACAGGGCGAGGGTGGGCGGGACGGTGGCGACCCAGTCGAGGCCGTAGAAGACGATGAAGAAGATCATCGGGGGGTGCACCGCCGGGCCCAGCAGGAGCGGGAGGAACATCAGCGACACGCCCCGCAGCGCGTAGTACACCGCCAGCAGGCGGCGCGGCTCGAAGCGGTCCGTGAACCAGCCGGAGGCGATCGTGCCGACGACGTCGAAGACGCCGATGACCGCGAGCAGGGAGGCGGCGGCCTGCACGGGCATGTGGTGGTCGTGGGCCGCGGGGATGAAGTGGGTCTGGATCAGACCGTTCGTGGAGGCGCCGCAGATCGCGAAGGTGCCGGCGAGCAGCCAGAACGGGCCGGTGCGTACGGCAGAGAGCAGGACACTCACGGCCCGGCGGGCCGCGCCGGGGACGGGCGGCGGCTTCGGCACGAACTCGGCGGCGCCGTACGGCTTCAGGCCCACGTCCGCCGGGTGGTCGTGCAGCAGGAGCCACACGAACGGCACGACCGCGAGGGCGGCGAGGGCGACCGTCACGGCCGCCGGGCGCCAGTCGTACCGCTCGATGATCCAGGACAGCAGGGGCAGGAAGATCAGCTGGCCGGAGGCCGAGGCGGCGGTGAGGATGCCGCTGACCAGGCCGCGCCGTTCGGTGAACCAGCGGTTGGTGACGGTCGCAGCGAAGGCCAGCGCCATGGAGCCGGAGCCGAGGCCGACCAGCAGGCCCCAGCACAGCATCAGCTGCCAGGCCGCGGTCATCCACACGGTGAGCCAGGAGCCGGCCGCGATCACGGTCAGGGCGACCGCGACGACCCGGCGGATGCCGAAGCGGTCCATCAGGGCCGCCGCGAACGGGGCCGTCAGACCGTAGAGCGCGAGATTCACCGAGACAGCGGCGCCGATCGTGCCGCGCGACCAGTCGAACTCGGCGTGCAACGGGTCGATGAGCAGGCCCGGCACGGACCGGAAGGCGGCGGCGCCGATGATCGTCACGAAGGTGACGGCGGCGACGAACCAGGCGCGGTGCACCCGCGCACGAGTCGGCTTCGGCGGCTGCCGCACAGCCGCCGCATCGGTTGTCTGGGTCACGACACAGAGCTTCCGATCTGCGGCCGGCTCCATCGAGTGGCCCGAAGGACAGCATTCGTTAGGATCGGGCCATGCGTCGTGACCCGGAGTTCCGCCCGCACCGCGTCGCCGTCCTCGCCCTCGACGGCCTGCTCCCCTTCGAGCTGGGCATCCCGCACCGCATCTTCGGCCGCCCCAGCGATGCCCGGAGGCGCCGGCTGTACGACGTCGTCACCTGCTCGATCCGCCCGCCGGGCCCGGTGCGGACCGACGCCGACTTCGCCATCCAGGTCGAGCACGGCCCCGAGACCCTGGCCACCGCCGACACCGTGATCGTCCCGGCGTCGTACGAACTCGGCCCGGTCTTCGAGCAGGGCGTGCTCACCGGCGAACTGGCCGCCGCCCTCGCCCACATCCGCCCCGGCACCCGGCTCGCCTCGATCTGCACCGGCGTCTACGTCCTCGCCGCCGCCGGTCTCCTGGACGGCCGGCCCGCCACCACGCACTGGGCCGACGCCGACCGTTTCCAGCGGCTCTTCCCGCGGATCGAGGTCGACCCGGACGTCCTGTTCATCGACGACGGCGACGTCCTGACCTCCGCCGGTGTCGCGGCCGGCGTCGACCTGTGCCTGCACATGGTGCGCCGCGACCACGGCACGGCCGTCGCCAACGACGTGGCCCGCCGCATGGTCGTGCCGCCGCACCGCGACGGCGGCCAGGCGCAGTACATCCACCGGCCCGTGCCCGACCCGCAGCAGGCGACCACCACCTCGGCCCGCACCTGGGCCCTGCGCCGTCTCCACGAGCCGATCCAGCTGCGCGACATGGCCGCCCAGGAGTCCATGTCGGTGCGTACCTTCACCCGCCGCTTCCGCGAGGAGACCGGCGTCAGCCCCGGGCAATGGCTCACCCAGCAGCGCGTGGAGCGGGCCCGCCACCTTCTGGAGTCCACCGACCGCTCCGTCGACCACGTAGCGCGGGACGCGGGCTTCGGCACGGCCCAGTCGATGCGCCAGCACCTCCAGTCGGCCCTCGGCGTCACGCCCACCGCCTACCGGCGCACGTTCCGGGCGGAGATCGACACGGCGGCCGCGCTCAGAAGGTGAGCACCGCCCGCGCCACCCGCCCCGCCTCCGCGTCCGCCGCCGCCTTCTCGAACTCCTCGACGGGGTAGGTCCGGGTGACCAGTTCGTCGAGCAGGAGGCGCCCTCGGCGGTACAGGCCGGCGTACAGGGCGATGTCCCGCTGGGGGCGGGAGGAGCCGTAGCGGCAGCCCAGGATGGACTTGTCGAGGTACATCGAGGAGACGCGGAAGGACGCCTCGGCCGTGGCCGGGGGCACGCCCAGCAGGATGGCCTGGCCGTGCCGGTCCAGGGCGTCGATCGCCTGGCGGATCAGCTCCACGCGGCCGACGCACTCGAAGGCGTGGTCGGCGCCCGTGGGCAGGAGGTCGCGCACCCCTTGCGTCGACGTCAGGAAGTCGGTCGCGCCGAACCGGCGTGCCGCCTCCTCCTTCGCCGGGTCGGCGTCGACGGCCACGATCCGCCCGGCGCCCGCGAGCCGCGCGCCCTGGAGCACGTTCAGGCCGACGCCGCCCGTTCCGATGACCAGGACGCTGTCGCCGCGGTCCACCCGCGCCCGGTTCAGTACGGCGCCCACCCCGGTCAGCACCCCGCACCCGATGAGCGCCGCCGAGGTCAGCGGAATGTCGTCGGGGATCTTGACCGCCTGTACGGCTTTGACGACCGTGCGCTCGGCGAACGCCGAGTTCGACGCGAACTGGTGCACCGGCGAGCCGTCGTGGCGAAACGGCCGGCCCGGGCGCCCTATGGCCTGCCGGCACATGGTCGGCCGGCCCCGGTCGCACTCGGCGCACGTGCCGCAGTTGGCCAGGGTGGACAGCGCCACATGCTCACCGGGCGCGACATGGGTGACACCCCCACCCACCGCCTCCACGACCCCGGCCCCCTCATGGCCCAGCACCACGGGAACGGGGAAGGGGATGGTCCCGTCCACCACCGACAGATCGCTGTGGCACAGTCCGGCCGCCGCGATCGCGACCCGCACCTCGCCCGGCCCGGGCTCGCGCACCTCCAGGCCGGTCACGACCCGGACCTGCTTCCCGTCGAAGATCACGCCTCGCATCACACGGCTCCCTTGGGCTCCCTGGGCAGGCCGAGCACGCGCTCGGCGATGATCGTGCGCTGGATCTGGTCCGAGCCGCCGTAGAGGGTGTCGGCCCGGGAGAAGAGGAACAGGTGCTGCGCCGCGTCCAGTTCGTACGGCGCGGAGGCCGACCAGTCGGCGGGGCCCACCCCTGCCGCCGCGCCCCGCACCAGCACCGCCAGTTCCCCGAGCCGCTGGTGCCAGCCGGCCCACAGCAGCTTGGCCACGCTCGGGGCACCCGGGTCACCTGAACCCCCCAGCGTGCGCAGGGCGTTCCAGCGCATCGTCCGCAGCTCGGCCCACTGCCGCACGAGCCGCTCCCGTACGACGGGATCCCGCACCGCGCCCGACGCGACGGCCGCCCGCACCACACCGCCCAGTTCCTCGGCGAACCCGATCTGCTGGGCCAGCGTGGACACGCCCCGTTCGAAGCCGAGCAGGCTCATGGCGACGCGCCAGCCGTTGCCCTCGCCGCCGACGACGTGCTCCGCGTGCGCGCCGTCGAAGAAGACCTCGTTGAAGTCGCTGGTGCCCGTCATCTGCCGGATGGGGCGGACCTCGATCCGGCCGGGCTGGTCCATGGGGACGAGCAGGAACGTCAGCCCGTGGTGCCGCGCCGAGCCGGGTTCGGTCCTGGCCAGCACGAAGCACCAGTCCGCCTCGTGCGCGAGCGACGTCCAGATCTTCTGCCCGGTCACACGGTACGTACGGCCCTCGCGCTCCGCGGCCGTACGGATACCGGCCAGGTCGGAACCGGCTCCGGGTTCGCTGTACCCCTGGCACCACAGCTCCTCACCGGCGGCGATCGGTGGCAGGAACCGGGACTTCTGCTCGTCGGTGCCGTGGGCGAGGAGCGTGGGGGCGAGCAGGTTCTCCCCGATGTGCCCGGAGCGCGGGGGCGCCACCGACCGCGCGTACTCCTCGGCCCAGACGACCTGCTGGGTGAGGGTCGACCTGCGATTCCCGTAGCCGTCCCTGCCCCACCCGAGCCCGATCCACCCGGCGGCACCGAGGGTGCGCTCCCACGTGCGGCGGTCGGTGTGGCCCTTGGCATGCGCCGCCAGCCAGTCCCGCGCCTCGGCACGAAAGTCCTCGTCCTCTTGCCCGAACCCGAATTCCACGCTTGACCGCCTTAGATTGGCCAGGTCCTTGCACAGGGCAGTGGGGCAACTCCCCAGGGGCGCGGGGCTGTGTCTGACATGCGGCTCCGCCGCGTGGGCGCGAACCGCCACGACGAAACCCGCACCCGTCACGCCACGCCCGCCCCCGGGCTACTGGGCGTTGGGCCGCTCCCCTCGAACGGCGGCCCGCTCCATCGCCGCCACCCGCTCCAGCATCGGCATCGGATCCACCCCCACCGACCCGGGCAGGAACTCCGCGATCCGTTCCACCGTCCATCCGCCGGAGGCATACGCGGCACGCAGCTCCCGCGGCTGCGCCCACACCGCGATCTTCGTCCCGGCCACCGTGTACACCTGCCCGGTCACCCCGTCCCGCCCCGCCGCATCGGACAGCAGATACACCACCAGCGCGGCGACATCCTCCGGTTCCCCGATCTCGGCCAGTTCCGTCGGCACTCCCGCCGACATCCGGGTCCGCGCGACCGGCGCCACCGCGTTCGCCGTCACCCCGTACTTGTGCAGCCCCAGCGCGGCGCTGCGCACCAGGGAGATGATCCCGCCCTTGGCCGCGCTGTAGTTGGCTTGGGACACCGACCCCTGATGGTTGCCGCTGGTGAAGCCGATCAACGTCCCGGACCGCTGCTCGCGCATCACCGCGGAGGCCGCCCGGAACACCGTGAAGGTGCCTTTCAGATGGGTCGCGACGACCGGGTCCCACTCCTCCTCGGTCATGTTGAACAGCATCCGCTCGCGCAGGATCCCGGCCACGCAGACCACACCGTCCAGTCGTCCGTACGACGCCAGCGCCACGTCGACGACCCGCTGCCCGCCCGCCATCGTGGAGATGTCGTCGGCGACGGCCACGGCCTCCCCGCCCGCCGCCTCGATCTCCTTGACCACGGCCTGGGCGATCTCGCTCGCCGGTGACGCGCCGTCGACCGAGACGCCGTAGTCGTTGACGACGACCCTCGCCCCCTCGGACGCCGCCGCGAGCGCGACCGCCCTCCCGATGCCCCGCCCTGCGCCCGTGACGGCGACGACCTTGCCTGCCAAGAAGTTCCCCACGCCCGTCCCCTTCCCGTCCCACGGTTTCTGACGGACCGTTAGATTCTCGATGCCCGAATTCTACGGCCCGTCAGATACGGGAAGACAAGCCCCAGGGAGGACTCATGTCGCTGCCGGACGCGTTCCACGGCATCGCCAAGCGCGTGAACAACTGGGGGCGTTGGGGGTCCGACGACGAGATCGGCACCCTGAACCTGATCACCGACGAGGTCGTCAGGGAAGCCGCGGCGACCGTCCGCACCGGCCTGCGCGTCCCGCTCGCACTGCCCCTCCAGCAGGACGGCGTGCAGACCGGCATGATCCCCGGCCGCGTCAACCCCCTGCACGCCATGGTGCAGATCAACCAGGAGATCTTCGGCCCGGGCACGGTCGCGTGCAGCGACGACGTCGTGACCATGGGACTCCAGGCGGCCACCCACTGGGACGCGCTGCCCCACATCTCACACTCGGGCCGGCTCTACAACGGCCGCCCCGCCCACACCGTCACCCCGCACGGCGGCGCCGCATTCAGCGGCATCGGCACGGTCCGGCACCTCGTCTCGCGCGGGGTGCTGCTGGACGTCGCCCGGGCCCGCGGCACGGACCGGCTGGGCGGCGGGTACGCCATCACGCCCGAGGACCTGGACGCCGCCGAGGAGCTGGCGGGCACGCGGGTGCGGGCCGGTGACATCGTGCTCGTGAGGACCGGGCAGATCCAGGCCTGCCTGGCCGGGGACCGCCACGGATACGCCTATCCGTCGTCGGGGCTGTCGATCCGGACACCGGAGTGGTTCCACGCGCGCGATGTCGCGGCCGTCGCCAACGACACCCTGACCTTCGAGGTGTTCCCGCCCGAGGTGGAGGACCTCTGGTTGCCGGTGCACGCCCTCGACCTCGTGGAGATGGGCATGCCACAGGGCCAGAACTGGAATCTCGAAAAGTTGTCCACAGCCTGTGGAGAAGTGGGCCGGTACGCGTTCCTGCTGACGGCGACCCCCGAGCCGTTCACCGGGGCGACCGGCTCTCCGGTGGCACCCGTCGCCGTGCTGTAGGCCGGCGGGCCGCAGGACCCGTCGAACCGGACGCCCGGCGGACCGGCACGGCCGGGCCGCCACCCCACTGAAGCTGGATGGCGGCGCCGCGCTGCTCGCCCCGAGCGCGGCAGCGCGCGCCACCACCCGACTCCGGCGCTCCCGCCCCGACTCCCTGGCCCTGAAGGGAGCCGACGCCGAATCACGACTCACACTCGACGAGGGCTGCCGTCCACCGAAGTCCTCGTCGTCCCCTCACGGCGAATCGCTGCCCACCAGCGTGAGCACCTGGTCACGACGCGTCAACACCCGTTCGGCGATATGCCGCTTATGCGGCTTTTGCCGTGGGCGCGCACGGAAGCACGTCCCGGCGCATCGCCGCATGCCCTGACCAAAGCCGCCGGCCCGCCGTGCATCCGCGCCCCGGCCCCGCGCACAAACCCGCGGCATGTGCCGTCGTACACCTCGCGGGGCAGGTACGGGCGGCGGCGCTACACCGCCTCGTACGCCAGACCCTCGAATGCCGCCCCGCCGCCGCACGTCACCGCGCCGCCTCCGCACGACGCCGCGAGGTCGGGGGACTTCGAGCACCGGTCCAGTTCGCACCAGATGCGCTTGCCGGTGGACTCGACGCTCCAGCCCCAGCGGTCGGCGAGGCCGTCGACGAGAGCCAGGCCCCGGCCGCCGGTCGCTTCGTCGCCGGCGCACCGGGGCACGGGGGCCCGGCCGCTGCGATCCGCGACCTCGAGACGGACCGTGGACTCCTCCGTCACCACGTGCGGCAGGGACAGCCGCAGGACGGCGGGACGGCCGGTGTGCACCACGGCGTTGGTGACGAGCTCGGAGACGAGCAGGATCAGCGTCTCGGCGAGGGGTTCGTCGGCCTGTATGCCGGACCCGGCCAGGCGCGAGCGGGCCCACCGTCGGGCTCGCCCCACTTCTGCGGGGTCGGGCCGGATCTCCAGCTGCACTTGAAGCACCTGCACCGCTCACACCATCCGAACCGGCGGACACTTAGGCTCGCGCCTCACGAGGGCCACGATCGTAGCCATTCTCTGCATGGCCAGAACAACGGCCGGGACAAGGATCACAGAACGTGAATCCCTTGTGGGACAGCATGGTTGACGTACAGTCACGCCAACAAGCGCTTCGGGCATATTCCAGCGCGAAGGAGTACCCGTGCGGCATACTGTGCGACGCTCGCCGCGGGCAGTCGAACAGGCGGCGCCACGGGGTCGCACTGCGCTCGGAGCCACTCGCATCTGACACAAGGTACCGGAGCGGGCAATCGACTCCAGGCCGTAACGAGTCACGCTGAGGACACAAGCCGATATCAACGCTCCGTAATTCCGGTATGCCACGATCCGTGACATCTCCGGGAGGGCGTACGGCGATACCGCAGCCAGACGGGCCGTCAGGCCGCTCCGGGCGTCAGAGCGGTCGCGAGCAGTTCCTCACTCTCCGTAACACCGCCCGCACGCTGGGTTCGAACCCATGCGCGCTTCAGATGCAGATGGACTTCGGACTCCCAGGTGAAGCCCATGCCGCCGTGCACCTGGAGACAGTCGCGGGCGCCGCGCACGGCGGCCTCGTCGGCGAGGATCCGGGCCGCGGCGATGTCGGCCGGGTCGGCGGTGACGGCGGCCGCGTACACCGCGGCGCGGGCCGTCTCCGCGCGGACCAAGATCCCCGCGCACAGATGCGCCACCGCCTGGAAGGTCCCGATGGGCCGTCCGAACTGCTGGCGCACCCGGGCGTGTTGCGCCGCCAGTTCGCAGACGCGGGTGGCCGTGCCGAGTTGCTCGGCGGCGGTGAGGAGGCTTGCCACGGGGTCGGCGACCCGAACGGGCACGCGGTGCAGGGGCGTCAGCGGGTCGAGTGAACGCAGGGGCACAGCTGCGGTGGCGTCCCCCAGTACGACGTCCGCCTGCGCCAACCACTCCACGAGCCCGCCGTCCACGGCCGCCACCACCGTCTCCCCGGTGGCGGCGCCGGGTACGGCACCGGCCGCGAGGTGGGTGGCTATGAGCGGCCCGGGCAGCAGCACCCGCCCCGCCTCCTCGAACACCAACACGGCTTCCGGCAGCCCGAGTCCGACCCCACCGTCCGCCTCCGGCACCCGCAGCGCGAAGAACCCGAGGTCACCGAGGACTCGCCACAACCGCCGGTCGAGCCACTGCGGTCCCCCAGCACGGCCCGCCCCCGCACTGCCGGTCCCGGCACGGACCGCTCCACAACGGCACGCCGCCACACCGCCCGACTCGAAACCGTCCGCACCATCCACGCCGCCCGGGCCCGCCCCGTCACCCTCCGTCACGCCACCGCCCGCACCGCCGCCGTCCGACGCGGAACCGTCCACCCCGCAACGGCCCGTCTCCTCACCGCCGATACCGCCGCCCTTCACCCCGGCACCACACCCGCCGGCACCCCCACCCTCCACGGCAGCCCGCAGGGCCTGCCCGTCGAAATGCCGTGCGAGCACCTCGCGGACCCCGTCCCGCAGGGCCCGCTGGTCGTCCGTCAGGCGGAACCGCACGGCACCTCACCGTCCCTTCGGCAGGCCGAGGACGCGCTCGGCGATGATGCTGTGCTGGATCTGCGAGGTGCCGGCCGCGATGGTGTAGGAGAGGGAGGACAGCCGGTCGAGGGTCCACGGCCGGTCCAGGTCGAGGCAGTCGGGGCCGAGCACCTCGGCGGCGGCGTCGTAGAGCTCCTGGCGGGCCTGCGAGTAGCGGAGCTTGAAGACCGAGCCGCCGGCGCCCGGCACCCCGCCCGACGCCTCCGCCGCACTGACGTTCCACTGCGTGAGCCGCCACAGCGCCCGGAACTCCGCGTTGAGCCTGCCCAGCCGGCGCCTGAGTGCCGGGTCGTCCCAGCGGCCGTTCTCACGGGCTTCCACGGCCAGTTCGGCCAGGACCCGGCGGCAGGCGACGACCTCACCCGCGAAGGCCGTGCCCCGCTCGAAGGACAGCGTCACCATGGTCACGCGCCAGCCGTCGTTCTCCTCGCCGACCCGGTTGCGCACCGGCACCCGCACCTCGTCGAGGAACACCTCGGCGAACTCGGCCGACCCGGCGAGCGTGCGCAGCGGCCGTACGGTGATGCCCGGCGTGTCCATGGGCAGGGCGAGCCACGTGATGCCCCGGTGCCTGGGCGCCTCGGGGTCGGTGCGGACCAACAGCTCGCACCAGTCGGCGACTTCCGCGTGGGAGGTCCAGATCTTGGAGCCGCTCACCACGTAGTCGTGGCCGTCACGCCACGCGCGCGTGCGCAGGGCCGCGAGGTCGGAACCGGCCTCCGGTTCGCTGAAGCCCTGGCACCAGACCTCCTCGCCGCGCAGGATCGGCGGCAGCCAGCGTGCCCGCTGCTCGTCCGTGCCCTCGGCGGCGATGGTCGGGCCGGCGTGCAGCAGCCCCACGAAGTTGGCGCCCACATAGGGCGCGCCGGCCTTCTCGGTCTCCTCCAGGAAGATCAGGCGGACGCCCGGTGTGCCGTCCCAGTGGACGTCGGCGTACCCGGCGTCGTGGAGCCTGCGCTGCCAGCCGAGGTCGTACGCCCGCCGGCCCGGCCAGTCGCCGGGGGACGGCTTGGGCGGCAGATCCGGGAGCGTCTTCGCGAGCCAGTCCCGCAGCCGGGCCCGGAAGTCCTCCTCCTCGGGCGTGTACGACAGGTCCATCAGCGGTCGAGGTCCAGGCCGAGCATCCGGATGGCGTTGCCCCGCATCAGCTTGTACACCGTCTCGTCGTCGAGGCCCTTGACGTGGTCGAGGGCGACCTCCTTGGTGTGCGGGAAGGTCGAGTCGACGTGCGGGTAGTCGGTCTCGAAGGTGGCGTTGTCCCGGCCGACCACGTCGATCGACGCCACTCCGTGCTTGTCGCGGAAGAAGCAGCAGAACATCTGCCGGTAGTAGTACGTCGACGGCGGCTCGGGGATCGTGTCGCGCACGCCGCCCCAGGCGCGGTGCTCCTCCCAGACGTCGTCGGCGCGCTCCAGGGCGTAGGGGACCCAGCCCATCTGGCCCTCGGAGTAGGCGAGTTTCAGGCGCGGGTACCGCACCAGGACCCCGCTGAAGAGGAAGTCCATCATCGAGGCCATCGCGTTGTTGAAGCTGAGCGAGGCCTGGACGGCGGGCGGCGCGTCCGGGGAGGCGGCCGGCATCTGCGAGGACGATCCGATGTGCATGTTGACGACCGTCCCGGTCTCCTCGCAGACCGCGAAGAAGGGGTCCCAGTAGCCGGAGTGGATGGACGGCAGCCCGAGGTGGGTGGGGATCTCGGAGAAGGTCACCGCCCGCACCCCGCGCACGGCGTTGCGGCGGATCTCGGCGACCGCCAGGCCGACGTCCCACAGCGGGATCAGGCACAGCGGGATGAGCCGCCCGCCGCTGTCGCCGCACCACTCCTCGACCATCCAGTCGTTGTAGGCGCGCACACAGGCGAGGGCGACCTCCTTGTCGTGGGCCTCGGCGAAGGTCTGGCCGCAGAACCGCGGGAAGCTCGGGAAGCAGAGGCTGGCCTCGACATGGTTGAGGTCCATGTCCTTCAGACGCTCTTTCGGATCCCAGCAGCCGGGCCGCATCTCCTCACGGGTGATGCCCTCCAGGGTCATCTCGTCCCGGTCGAAGCCGACGGCGGCGATGTTGCGCTTGTACGGAAACTTCAGGTCCTCGTAGATCCACCAGTCGGTGGGCTGGCCGTCCGGATCCATGGTGATGCGGTACTTGCCGCCGATGTAGGCGAGTTCACCGATCCCGGCGGTCAGTGCCTTCGGGCCGCGGTCGCGGTACTTGGCCGGCAGCCAGGTGTCGAAGAGGTGGGCGGGCTCGATCACGTGGTCGTCGACGCTGATGATGCGAGGCAGTTCTGTGGCCATGGGTCCCCTCCGCCGGACGGTACTTATCTGATGCATCGTCAGTTAGCATCCCACCTGACGATCCGTCAGCCAAGGAGCACTGCCGAGGAGCAGGGGGCATCCGTGAACGAGACCCCGCACGCCCTGAGTTCGTCCCGCACCCTGTGGGAGCTGGTCGCCCGCCGCGCCGCCCTCACCCCCGGCCGCCCGCTCTTCCTCCAGGACGAGCGCACGCTCACCTTCGGCGCCCTGCACGCGCGTGCCGAGCGGGTCGCGGCCGGCCTGTACGGCATGGGCGTACGCCCTGGCACGGTGGTCGCCTGGCAGCTGCCCACCCGTATCGAGACGGCCGTGCTGTCCTTCGCCCTGGCCCGCCTCGGCGCCGTGCAGACCCCGGTGATCCCCTTCTACCGGGACCGCGAGGTGGGCTTCGCGCTGCGCGAGTCGAAGGCGGAGTTCTTCGCGGTGCCGGGCACCTGGCGCGGCTTCGACCACACGGAGATGGCCCGCCGGCTGGGCGCGAAGGGCGTCTTCGAGGCCTACGACGACCTGCCCGACGGCGATCCGTCCGTACTGCCCGCCCCGCCCTGCGACGGCACCGCCGTCCGCTGGATCTACTGGACGTCCGGCACGACCTCCGACCCCAAGGGCGTGCTGCACACGGACCGTTCGCTGCTCGCCGGCGGCTCCTGCCTGGCGCACGCGCTGCGGCCCTCGGCGGACGACGTGGGGTCGATCGCCTTCCCGTACGCCCACATCGGCGGGCCCGACTACACGGTGATGCTGCTGCTGTACGGCTTCCCGGCGGTGCTGTTCGAGCAGTTCGCGCTGCCGGACGCGCTGGAGGCGTACCGCGCGCACGGCGTGACGATGGCGGGCGGGTCGACGGCGTTCTACTCGATGTTCCTGGCGGAGCAGCGCAAGCGGCCCGGGACGCCCGTGGTGCCGACCCTGCGGCTGCTGGCGGGCGGCGGGGCGCCCAAGCCGCCGGAGCTGTACCACGCCGTGGTGCGCGAGATGGGCGTGCGGCTCACCCACGGGTACGGCATGACCGAGGTGCCGATGATCACCATGGGGGCGCCGGACGACAGCCCCGAACTGTTGGCGACGACCGAGGGACGGCCGCCGGAGGGGATGGAGATCCGGATCGTGGACGGGGAGGTGCGGCTGCGCGGGGAGGCCGTGTGCCGTGGGTATCTGGATCCGGAGCAGACGGCGGAGGCATTCGACGGGGAGGGGTTCCTGCGCACCGGCGACCTGGGGCGCCTCACGGAGAGCGGGCACCTGGTCCTCACCGGCCGGCTGAAGGACGTGATCATCCGCAAGGGCGAGAACATCTCGGCCCAGGAGATCGAGGACCTGCTGCACCGGCATCCGGCGGTCGGGGACGTGGCGGTGATCGGACTGCCGGACGCGGCACGCGGGGAGCTGGTGTGCGCGGTGGTGGAACAGCCCCCGGAGGCCGAGGTGCTGACGCTCGCCGCCGTGACAGCCTACCTGCGCGCCGAGGGACTGTCGGTGCACAAGCTGCCGGAGCGGCTGGAGGTGGTGGCCGCCCTTCCGCGGGGCGAGACCCTGCGGAAAGTGCTGAAGTACAAGCTCCGCGAGCGCTATGCGGGCACGTGACGCCGTCGGGCACGCGCCCGTGATCAGGCTATTCGGGCACGGTGAAGTAGCGGGCGAAGGCCGGGATGACCTCGGCCTCGCCGACCTTGCCGTCACCGTCCGCGTCGAGCGTGGCGACGGCCGGCCCGGCGACGTCCTCGGGGACGCCGAGACACTTCAGAACACGGCCGACCTCCTCGATCGTCGCCGCGCCGTCACCGTCGGTGTCGGCGACGTCCAGGGCCGCGTGCAGGAAGGGGCGGGCGATCTCGGCGAACCGGTCGGGGTTGTCGCGCAAGCGCTTGACCGCGCCGTCGACGAACTCCTGGCGCGTGATGCGCTGGTCGCCGTCGCGGTCCGCCATCCCGGCCATGCCCTGCCAGAAGGCCTCGGCGCCGCCGTACAGGGCCTGCCCCTTGTCGGACCGGGCCGCCACGGCGAACTCCGTGAGCAGCGCCTTGACCGCGCCGTAGAAGTCCTCGCGGTCGATGTAGCCGTTGCCGTCCTGGTCGAAGGTGGCGAACCGGGCGGCGATCCTGCGCTCGTACTCGCTGCTGACCATGTCTCTTTCGGGCCGCCTTACTCGGGTGGGGTGCGTCTGAGTCGGAGCGTACGACGGAGGGAGCCGTTCGGGCGCGGGAAAACGTCACTTGTGCCAAGACCGGGGGAATTCCGGGACAACGGCGTGCCGGAACGGCAACACTCGTTCTACGGTGCGTCATCGCGCCGTCACGCGGAGAGAGGTTCGCCCTCGTCGCCGAGGGCCGCGTGCACATCGCCGTACACGTCGAACAGCCTGCGCACGCCCAGCGCGCCGAGGACCCGGTTGACGTGGGACCCGTCGGCCGCGCCCCGGGCGGGCAGCACGAGGCGCAGCCGACCCTGGCAGGAGCGGATCAGCCGACGGGCCGCGATGAGCACGCCGACGCCGCTGGAGTCACAGAAGAACACCTCGGACAGATCCAGGACGAGACAGTGGTGCCCCTCGGCCACGACGTCGTGCACGCGCTGGCGCAGCACCGGCGACGTCACCAGATCCAGCTCGCCCGACACCTGGAGCACGGCCCATTCGCCCTGCTCGCCGCCGGTCACTTTGAAGGTCACCACCACGCCCCTCACTCGCCAAAACGGAAGCAGTCCCTACGCTTCCTTGCAGCGCGGCTGCCCAGCGGCCGTTCCCTGAAACACAACCCGAAAAACGGATCCCCCGCGGAAGAGGCTTGTTTTAGTCGACTTCGATCCTGTTCGATCCTCTTCAGTCAGGTCTGATCGGAGGGCGGTGGGGTAGGCGCGAGTCCAAAGGCTTTCGGTGCGAATGCCGGTGGTCCTCTACCACCTGCGGCCGGTCAGGGGGCGCACATTGCCACAAAGGGGCGTGCGCTACCGGACGTGCCGACTACATTCGAGGAGACGTCGGGCACAGGCTGGACAGAGCACGGGCGCGGGACACGAGCAGGGGGTGAGGGGCCCGCATGGCGAAAAAGGACGTACCGCCTCGCTGGGACCGCAAGATGCAGCAGCGGCTCGCCCGTGGAGAGGCGGCCGCCCTCGGTGAGTTCTACGACCGGTTCGCCTCCCTCGTGCACGGTCTCGCCCACCGCGTGCTCGGCGACGAGCGCGCCGCTGACGGCATCACGCGCGAGGTCTTCCTCCATATCTGGGAGCATCCCGACTCCTACGACCCCAAGCAGGGCCCGCTGCGCACCTGGGTCGCCACACTGACCCACCGGCTGGCGGTGCAGCGGCTGCGCGCCACCGAGACCGCCGCCCTCACCCGCGAAGGCTCCGGCACCGCGGAGGAACTGGAGCACAAGGTGCGCCGCGCCTCGGTCGCCGCCCGCGCCGACTACATCGTCCAGTCCATGCCCGTCCCGCTGCGCTCGGCCCTGGAACGGGCCTACTTCCAGCGCCGTGACTACCGCCAGACCGCCGCCGACCTAGACATCACCGAGGACGAGGCCCGCCGCCGCCTGCGCCTGGGCCTGCAACTGCTCTCCACCGCCCACGACACCGAGGCCCCGGGCGCACCGCCCGGATACGGGGGTGCGGTGTGAACGGGCCGGACCGATTCGAGGCGTACGACGGCGACGAGGGGGAGAACGGCCACGAGAACGGCTGCGAGGAGAAGGGCAACAGCCGGGACGAGAGCGGCATTCGGGGCGAAAACCGCGAGCGTGGGCTAGGCCTCGGCACCCCCTCGGGCCCCGGCATGTCCGACGGACCGGAGGGGCCGGACCGTCCCGAGCGCGGTGCCGCCCCCGAGCAGGGGCGCCCACCGCGGATACCCATGCCCCGGGCCTCCGTAGAGGACGGCGGGCTGCCGCTGCCCGCGCCGGCGGACCTCGGCCTCACGGCACCGCCGCCCGCCCCGCCCGTCTTCGAGCACGCCGTGCTCAAGGCCCTGCTCGGTGCCTGGGCGCTGGCCGCGTGCTCGGCCGAGGAGGCTGCGGCCGTCGAGGAGCACCTCGGCGACTGCGGCTCCTGCGCCGACGAGGCCCGGCGGCTGCGCGAGGCGGTGGGGCTGCTGCAACGCCCCGAGAGCCTCGACCTGGACCCGGGGCTGCGCACCCGCGTCCTGGACACCTGCCTGCAGCGGCGCCCGCCGCGCATCCCGGTGCCGGACTGGGCCGCCGCGTACGACGCCGAAACCGCGCGCCTGGACGCCCTGCTGCAGGACTTCGGCGACTCCGAATGGCACGCGCCGGTACGGCTGCGCTGGTTCCGGGCCGACGCGTCGACGAGTCGTCGCACCACCGTCGCCGGGGTCATCGCGCATCTGCTCAGCGTCGACGGTCTGGTGGCGGTCGCGCTCGGCCTGGACGACCCGCTGGGCGACGTCCCGTCCCCGCGCCCGACCCCGGCGGCCCGCACCGAGGCGTTCTGGCGCGCCTCCCACTTCCCACCGACCCGCTTCGTCCGCGCGCCCTGGCGGGAGCAGAGTCACAGCCTCGTGCGCACGGTGTCCTTCACGGGCGGCGGCGCGGGGAAGACGCCGGTGTCGTACGGCGACTTCGAACTGCCGCTGCACGACGCGATGCTCGACCGCGCCTTCGAGTGCTGGGTGCACGCGGAGGACATCGCCGACGCGGTCGACTACCCCTACGACCCGCCCTCGCCGCGCCATCTGCACCGCATGATCGACCTGGCGGCCCGGATGTTGCCGACGGTCCTGGCCCATCGCCGCCGGGCCGGTCTGGCCTCCCCCGCCCACCACCGCCATCTGGTCGCGGCGGGTGAACCGGGCCGCAGCCTCCGCCTGGAGATCGAGGGCTCGGGCGGCGGCGAGTGGCTGATCCCCCTGGACTCCCCCGCGGCGAAGGGCTCCGCCGAGCACGAGGTGGCCCACGTGGCCCTGGACGGCGTCGAGTTCTGCCGCCTGGCCGCCGGCCACGTCCCTCCGCAGGAGGCGGCGGCGGGCCAGGTGGGAGACAGAGAGGCGATCAGGGACGTCCTGTTCGCGGCGGCGTCACTGAGCAGGATGTGAGGTCCTCAGGGGCTCTCAGGCGAAAATCACCGTCCGCCGCCCGTTGAGCAGAATCCTCCGCTCGGCATGCCACTTCACGCCCCGGGCCAACGCCTGGCACTCCACGTCCCGCCCGATCGCGACCAGCCCTTCGGGCGTCACGTCATGCCCGACCCGCTCGACCTCCTGCTCGATGATCGGGCCTTCATCGAGATCAGCCGTCACATAGTGAGCCGTCGCGCCGATCAGCTTCACACCCCGGGCATGCGCCTGGTGATACGGCTTCGCGCCCTTGAAGCTCGGCAGGAACGAGTGGTGGATGTTGATGATCCGCCCGGAGAGCGCCTTGCACAGGTCGTCCGACAGCACCTGCATGTAGCGGGCGAGCACGACCAGTTCGACACCCTCCTCGCGCACGATGTCGAGCAGCCGCCCCTCGGCCTCGGCCTTCGTGTCCTTCGTCACCGGAATGTGGTGGAAGGGGATGTTGTACGAGCCCACCAGCTCGGCGAAGTCCGTGTGGTTCGACACCACTCCGGCAATCTCCACCGGCAGCGCCCCGGTCCGCGCCCGGAACAGCAGGTCGTTCAGGCAGTGCCCGAACTTGCTGACCATCAGCAGGATGCGCATCTTCTGGTCGGCCCGGTTGATCTGCCAGTCCATCTGGAACGAGTCACCGATCGCCGCGAAGCTGGCCCGCAGCTTCTCCACGGTCACGGGCGCGTCCGCCGAGAAGTGGACCCGCATGAAGAACAGTCCCGTGTCGTGGTCGCCGAACTGCTGGCTGTCCTCGATGTTGCAGCCGGTCATGAACAGGTAGCTCGACACGGCGTGCACGATGCCCTTCCTGTCCGGGCAGGAAAGGGTGAGGACGTACTGATCGGCCGGGACCGCGGCGCTGGTGGACTGCTCGTTCATGCAGGACAGGTTCCCACAAGGAACGACACCACCGGCAATCGTCCCGCTGGGCGGACCCGGGGGGCGGACCGGAGGCGGCCGCCACGGAACCGCTAGGCGGACCTCGTCATGATCCGCAGCACGTCCAGGCTGCGCGGCGCCGAGTCCGGCTCCTCGCCGTCACTCGCCGCGAGCCGCACGTGCGCGTCCCGGGCCGCCCGGACCGCCTCCGGCCACGCCTCGTGCTCCAGGTACGCGGCGACCGGCGCGTCCGGCCCGACCTGGTGCATGATCCGCAGCACCCGCAGCACCGCGGAGTCCACGAGGGCCGCCTCCTGCGAGTCGCGGAAGATCGTCCCGACGTACTTCTCGGCGGACCAGTGGTCCAGCCAGGTGTCCTCGACCAGCCGGTACACCGCGTCGGTCACGTCGCCGTAGCCGTCCACGCCGGCCAGCCAGACGTCCCGCTGGAATCCGGGATCGGAGAGCATGTGCAGCGCCGAGCGCACGTTGCTGCGCCAGCGCCACCACGGCATGTCGTTGGCAGGCATGCCGCCCATGGTGGATGAGCGACGGCCACGGCGGGAAGAGTTCTCCGAAGCTTGCACGGTCATCGATCGTACGTTCCCCTCCACATCGGTCACACCGGCCCCCGCAATTCACCTACGCGTCACCCATTGTTGACCAGAGATCACTCATGGGTTAGCCGTGTGGCGGAATCGTGCGGAACCATGACCGGCAGGCGACGCACTCGCAGCACATTCCTCCCCGGCCTCCTCACCCGTCACGCCAGAAACGGCGTCCTCTCCGCGGGCACGGCGGTCGCGTGCACGTCGCTCCTCGCCGGATGCGGTGTCGTCCCCGGCACCACGGGGGATGTCGGAACCGACACCATCACCGTCATGACCTGGGCTCCACAGAACACCAAGGCCACCAACAAGCCCGGCATGCCCGCCTTCGCCCTCGCCTACGCCCGCTGGATCAACGCCAAGGGCGGGATCAACGGCCGCAAGCTGAATGTGCTGACCTGCAACGACCACAACGACAGCGTGGCCGCCGCGAAGTGCGCCCGGCGGGCCGCCAAGGAGAACGTGGTCGCGGTCGTCGGATCCTACAGCCAGTACGCGGACTCCTTCTTCCCGTCGCTCGAGGGTGCCGGCATCCCCTACATAGGCGGCTACGGCATCACCAACGCCGAGTTCACCAGCCCCCTGTCCTACCCCGTCAACGGCGGCCAGCCCGCGCTGCTCGCCGGTCTGGGCAGCGCGCTCGCCGCCGACTGCGGGCCCGTCGCGCTGATCCGGCCCGACACCATCACGGGCGACCAGCTGCCCCCGCTGCTCGACTCCGGCCTGAAGGCCGGCGGGCACCGGGCCTCGAACGACCAGCGGGCGGCGGAGGACGCCACCGAGTACGACGGCCAGGCCGAGCGCGCTCTGCGCACGACGACCACCGGCACGGAGGACCGCGGGTGCGTGGTGCCCGCCCTGGGGGACCGCAACGGCACCTTCATGGACTCCTTCCGGCGGGCCCGCGAGGACTACCCCGAGGTACGGACGGCCACCGTGCTGGGCAGCGTCGACCAGACGGCGATCGACGCGACCGGCGGGACGTCGGGCCCCTACGAGGGCTCCTACATCACCGGCTGGTACCCGGTGGCGAGCGATCCGCGCTGGGACGGGATGAAGCGGGTGATCCGGGAGGAGGCCTTCGGCGACAACCGCATCGACCCCGCGGACGCCGGGGTGCAGACCACGTGGATCGCCTACACGGTGTTCCGGCAGATCGTCGAGTCACTCGGTGACGGCGAGGTCTCCGCCGACACGGTGACGGACGCCCTGGGCGACGGTCTGGAGGTCACCACGGGCGGGCTCACACCGACGCTGCGGTGGCGGTTCCAGGACAAACTCGCCGCCGTGGGCTTCCCGCGCCTGGTCAATGCGAACGTGACCCTCCAGGTGGTGCGGGAGGGACGGCTGGTCTCGGCGCGCAAGGGCTTCGTCGACACGACCAGGACGCTGGAGAACGCCGACGTGAACTACTGAGCACCCCGCTCAGCGGTTCACGTCCGCGCCGGATCCGTCTCTCAGAGCTGCGTGGGCTGACGCTCGGTCAGGCCGTACTTCTTCGCGATCCCGTTCCACACCCCGGCCGCCTTGGCCTTCTCGGCGCTGGCGACGCCGCTGGCCCGGTTGCCGGCCTGGGTCTGGCCGGTGACGCGGGCCTGGCCCTTCTTGCAGCCCTTCTTGCCGGCGGTCTGGTCGGCCCAGGCCGCGTAGTGGTTGTCGGCCGAGGCGGAAGCCTGCCAGGCCTTGGTGAGGGCGGTCGTCAGCGCGGCGTGGCCGGGCAGCTCGTCGACCTCGATGCCGGAGAGCCGCGTGACCAGCCCGCTGCGCTGCTTGGCCGCGTCACGCAGGTCCTTGGCGGCCTTGGGGAGGTTGTCGCAGCCCTTGACGTCGGCGACGGCATTGATCACGGTGCTGCGGCTGTTGCCGCTGTCGGCGAGCAGCTTGTCCAGCTCGACCGCCTGGGCCCGGGCCGGGTCGGCGGACGGGGAGGCGGAGCCGTCCGTCGCGGGTGCGGAGGCGGCCACGGTCTTCTTGTCGCCGCCGTCGTCGTCACCGCCGCCGCCGGCGGCGAGCAGCGCGCCCGCGCCGACGCCGAGCACGGCGATGCCGATGCCGACGGCGGCGATGACGGGTACGCGCGAGCCGGAACGGCCACCGCGCGACCGGCCTCCGGCGGGCGGAGCGTGGGACGGCTGGGGAGCGCCGTACGAGGGCTGCGACTGCGGCCGGGGCTGCTCGATGCGGGGCATCTGCTGCGTGGCACCGGCGGGGCTCTCCGCACCGCCCTCGCTGCGGAAGAGGTTGTCGAACTCGGCGGGCGGCTGCTTGTCCGCGCCGGGCACCGGCGGGATGTACTGCGTCGCCTCGGCGTCCGGATGCGAGGCGGTCGGATGCGAGGCGGCCGGCAGCGGCCCGGCTCCCGCCCCGGCCCGGGGGCCGGTCCCCAGGAACCGCGTCGCCTCGGGGTCCTCACCGGAAGACATCTCGGGCGGCAGCGCCCCCGGGCCCACCGGGGGTATGTACTGCGTCGCCCCCTCGTCGGCGGCCGGCGCGACGGGCGGCAGATACTGCGTGGCAGCGGCGGCCGCGTCCCCCGCGACGGGCGGTATGTACTGGGTGGCGCCCTCGTCGGCGGGCGAGGGCAGCGGGGCTCCTGTGCCGACGGGCCCGTACGCGCCGGCGGCCGGCGGCAGGCCCGCCCCGTGCGGATACCCGTACCCGGAGCCTTGCTGCGGCACCTGCCAGTCGCCGGATCCAGCCGCGTGCGCACCTGATCCCGGCTGCGGCTGGGCTCCGCCCCCGGCCGGGGCGCCGTAGGCGTCGGTGCCCTGCGGCAGACCGGCCCCGTGCGGATACCCGTACCCGGAGGTTGTCTGCGGCAGGCCGCCCCCGGCGGGAGGCCCGTACCCGGCAGCGGACTGCTGCGGCGGCCCGGCCTGCCCGGCCCCGTGCGTGCCGGAACCCTCCGGAGGGAGGGGGGCTCCTCCGCCCTGGGCGCCGTACGGGTCGTACCCCTCGTGGCCCGCGGGCGGCTGAGCCGTGCCGTACGGGCCGGGGTTCGCCGGTGTGCCGGCGTAGGGGCTGGGGGGCTGGGTGCCCTCCGGGGGGAGTGCGCCCGGGGCGTGCGCGTCCCACGCGGGCGGCTCCGGCGCGCTCCACTGCTGGGGCTCGGACTGCCAGGTCTGACCCGGCGGCGGGGGCGGGGTCTGCTGCCGGCCCGGGCCCCACGGCCCGCCCCAGGTCTGGCCCTCCGCGGGGGCCGAGGACTGCGGCCCGCCGGTCGTAGGCGGGGCGGGCCGGCGACCGGGGGCGTCACCCGGTCCGCCCGTCATGCCCGGCAGCAGTGGTTCGCCACCGTCGGAGGGCAGCACGATGCCTTCGCGCGCGGGGCGCGCCGAGGGCTCCTCGCCCTGTCCACTCTGCGTCACCGGGACTCCTACTAATGGGGGACCTTGTGAATCGTCGGGTCACGCTACCGGGTCCCCAGAGCCCCGTGCCACGCAGCACAGGGCCCGGCCTCCTGCCCTGTGAGCGCGGTAACACCACCGGCTCACGGCACGCTGTCCATGTCACCTCCTGCGCGCGGAGCTGCCGTTCGCCGCACGTTCACGCATCCGCGGACCCTGTGTTCACGCCGCCGCCTGCAGGTCGAGCCGCGCCCCGAACTCCCTGACCACCGCCTCGTCCCGGTACGGCTCCAGCCGCTGCTGGAAGTCCTCCAGGTACTCGGCGCCCCGGTTGGAGCGCAGCCCCTCCAGCAGTTCCACCGCCTTCATGCCGGTGTTGCACGCCTCTTCGATCTCCCGCTGCTGCACCTGCGCCGTGGCCAACAGCACATAGCCGATCGCCCGGCGGCGCGCCCGCGTCTCGGGATGCCCGGCCAGCGACTCCTGCGCGCACCGGGCCGCCGCCTCGGCCTGCCCGAGGTCCCGGTGGCAGTGGGCCAACTCGTCGGCGAGATAAGCCTCGTCGAAGTGCGTGATCCACACCGGGTCGTCCCCGGCCGCGGGGTCGGCCGCTTCCAGGGCGCTCACCGCGCGCCCGGCCGAGGACTGGGCGGCGCGCACGTCGCCCATGAGGGCGTGCCCGCGCGCTTCCGCCGCGAGGAACATCGACTCCGCCCGCGGTGACACGCGCCCACGCGTCCCTTCCTGCGCCGCCCGCGCCAACTGGGCGATCTCCCGCGGGTTTCCGAGCTGGGCGGCGAGATGGCTCATGGAGGCCGCGAGGACGTACCCGCCGTAGCCGCGGTCCCCGGCGGCCTGCGCCAGCCGCAGCGCCTGGATGTAGTAGCGCTGGGCCAGGCCCGGCTGCCCCGTGTCGACGGCCATGTACCCGGCGAGCTCCGTCAGGCGGGCCACCGCGGCGAACAGGTCCCGCCCGACCGCCTCCCGGTACGAGCCCGCCAGCAGCCCCGAGACGACGCTGTTGAGGTAGTGCACGACGACCGGCCGCACATGCCCGCTGCCGTACTGGTGGTCGAGGTCCACCAGCGCCTGGGTCATGGCCTGGACCGCCTGTACGTCGGACTGCCCCACCCGCGGCCCCGCCGAGCGCGACACCTGCGCGTCGGGCGCGGAGATCAGCCAGTCCCGGCTGGGCTCGACCAGCGCGGACGACGCCACGGAGGAACCGGACAGGAAGTCCCGCCGCCCCACGTCACTGCGCCACAGCTCGCAGACCTGCTCGATGGCCCCCAGTACCGTCGGCGAGAACTGCAGGCCCACGCCCGAGGCGAGGTTCTTGCCGTTGGCCATACCGATCTCGTCGATCGTGACCGTACGGCCGAGTTTGCGGCCCAGGGCCTCGGCGATGATCGCCGGAGCCCGGCCCCGCGGCTGCTGCCCGCGCAGCCAGCGTGCCACCGACGTCTTGTCGTAGCGCAGGTCGAGGCCGTGCTCGGCACCGCACATGTTGACCCGGCGGGCCAGGCCGGCGTTGGAGCATCCGGCTTCCTGGATGAGCGCCTGGAGCCGTTCGTTCGGCTGCCGGGCGACGAGCGGCCTTGCGGCCATGGCGTACCCCCTGTGGCTGCGGTGCCTGCCCACGCACCGAGTTGACGTGTCTTCCGCGGCCGAGCCCCTCACGTCCCAGCGAAAAGATCCGGCCGTGAAGATCAATGCCCCGCCGACCAGGCGAAAATGCGAGGCATGTGAGGAATGCCGGGGTAACGGCTGGTGCCGGCCCCACGTCTGGCTACCCACCTGCGGCCATGGATCCTCCTGCGCGCCCCCGCACATGCATCCATGCGCCCCGGGAACAGGGGCGATGCTCTCCCCCGCGCACACGGGTGGGCGTAACCCCTGGTGACGACCAGAGTTGTGTTCATCGTGGAAGAGACGATCGCCGGCGCCGAAGCCGCTCAGATCCCGAAGCAGCGCGGGGAATCGCTGCTGGAGACCGCTGTTCGCTACGCCGAGGAGCGCCACTGGGACGTGTTCCCCGGCACCTGGCTGGAAGCCGTCGACGGGAGTCAGCGCTGCTCCTGCGGTGACGCGGCGTGTCCGGCCCCCGGGTCGCACCCGGCGCGTCCGGACTGGGCGACGCAGGCGACGGGCAGTGCGACGGTCGCGCGGCGGATGTGGCAGAAGCAGCCGACCTCGTCGATCCTGCTGCCCACGGGGCGGACGTTCGACGCGATCTCCGTGCCGGAGACGGCCGGGTTCCTGGCACTCGCGCGCATGGAGCGGATGGAGCTGACGCTCGGACCGGTGACGCTCACGCCGGACCGGCGGATGGAGTTCTTCGTGCTGCCGGGGGCCGGTGTCAAGGTGCCCGATCTGGTGCGGAAGCTGGGGTGGTCGGTGTCGTCGCTGGATCTGACCGTGCTGGGCGAGGGTGCGTATGTGGCTGCGCCGCCTACGCGGTTCGGGTCCCGGGGGGCTGTGCAGTGGGCCTGCCGGCCGACACCTGCGAATCGGTGGCTGCCGGATGCGGAGGAGTTGATCTCGCCGTTGGCTTACGCGTGCGGCCGGGATCGGTAGCCGTCGCGTCTGCCTGCTTCGTGTTCGTTTGCGGCTGCGGCTTCGTCGTGGTTGATCGCGCAGTTCCCCGCGCCCCTCAAGAACGCCACCGTAGGCTGCGAGGTGACGGAGGGAGACGCGGTGGAAACCAGCGCTGTGCGTGTGCGGGGGCTCTGGAAGCGGTTCGGGCAGCAGGTCGCTGTTGCCGGGGTCGATCTCGAGTTGCCCGCGGGCAAGTTCATCGGGCTCGTCGGGCCTAACGGGGCCGGGAAGACCACCACCTTGTCGATGGTGACCGGGCTGCTCAGGCCCGACCACGGGACCGTCGAGGTGGTCGGGCACGACGTGTGGCGGGACCCCGTCGAGGTGAAGGCCCGGATCGGGGTGCTGCCGGAGGGGCTGCGCCTGTTCGAGCGGCTGTCGGGGCGGGAACTGCTGGCATACAGCGGGCGGTTGCGCGGGCTGCCCGGGTCCGAGGTCGACAAGCGGGCCACGCAGCTCCTCGACGTCCTCGATCTGGCCGGGGCCCAGCACAAGCTGGTCGTCGACTACTCGACCGGCATGCGCAAGAAGATCGGTCTCGCCTCCGCTCTCCTCCACAATCCCGAAGTGCTCTTCCTGGACGAGCCGTTCGAGGGCGTCGACCCCGTCTCCGCGCAGACCATCCGGGGCGTCCTGGAGCGGTACACGGCCTCGGGCGCCACGGTCGTGTTCTCTTCCCACGTCATGGAGCTCGTCGAGTCGCTGTGCGACTGGGTCGCCGTCATGGCCGCCGGGCGGATCCGCGCCACCGGCACGCTCGCCGAGGTGCGCGGGGACGCGCCCTCGCTACAGCGGGCCTTCCTCGAACTCGTCGGCGCGCAGGGCCGGGACGCCGCGTCCGACCTCGACTGGCTGGGCGGCGGGTCCCGGTGAGCGCCGAGGCGATCACCCCCGTCTTCGTACGGCTGAAGCTGTCGCTGCTGCGCAACGGACTGCGGCAGTCCGGCGGACGCAAGGCCGCCTACATCACGTCGGCCGTCTTCGCCCTGCTGTTCGCCGCGCTCCAGCTGATCGGCCTGATCGCGCTGCGCGGGCACGCGCACGCCGAGTCGGTGGTCGTGCTGGCGGTGGCGGTACTGGGGCTCGGGTGGGCGGTGATGCCGCTGTTCTTCCCCAGCGGTGACGAGACCCTCGACCCGACCCGGCTGGTGATGCTGCCGCTGCGGCCCCGGCCGCTGATGCGGGCACTGCTCACCTCCTCGCTGGTGGGCATCGGGCCGTTGTTCACGCTGTGCCTGCTGGTCGGTTCCGTGATCGCGGTGGCGCGGGGCGGGGCGGCGTTCGCCGTCGGTGCCGTCGCCGTCGTACTGGCCCTGCTGGTGTGCGTGGCCCTCGCGCGGGCCGTCGCCGCCGCCAACGTCCGGCTGCTGACCAGCCGCAAGGGCCGGGACCTCGCGGTGCTGAGCGGGCTCGTCATCGCGATCGGGGCGCAGATCGTCAACTTCGGCGCGCAGCGGATCGGGGCGTCGGGGCTGGGCGAACTCGACCCGGCGGCCGGCGTGCTGCAGTGGGTGCCCCCGGCGTCGGCGATCGGGGCCGTGCACGCGGTGGGCGAGGGGTCGTACGGGGTCGCCCTGGCGCAACTGGCACTGTCCGCCGGCGCGCTGGTGGCGCTGCTCGCGATGTGGTCGCGGCATCTGACCCGGCTGATGACCTCGCCCGACGGATCCACCCTGCCGAGCGCCGAGTCGGCCGCCCGGGAGCGGTCGTCGACCGGGCTGGGGCGGCTGCTTCCCCCGGGCCGTACCGGCACGGTCATGGAGCGCAGCCTGCGGTACGTGTGGCGCGACCCGAAGACCAAGACGGCCTGGGTAACATCGCTGGCCATCGGGCTGATCGTGCCGGTGTTCAACGCCTGGCAGGGCACCGGGTCGGTGTACTTCGCGTGCTTCGCCGCCGGGATGCTCGGCATCCAGATGTACAACCAGTTCGGGCAGGACACCTCCGCGTTCTGGATGGTCGCGATGACGATCTCCTCGACGCACGACGCCTACGTCGAGCTGCGCGCCCGGGCGTACGCCCTGCTGCTGATCACCCTGCCGTACGCCGCGCTCGTGACGGTCCTGACGACCGCCATGCTCGGCGACTGGCAGCGGCTGCCCGAGGCGCTGGGGCTGTCCTTCGCGCTGCTCGGCGCGATGCTCGCGACCGGGGCGTGGACGTCCGCCCGCTTCCCCTACTCCATCCCGCAGGAGGGCTACAAGAACGTCGCCCCCGGGCAGACCGGGCTCGCCTGGATCTCCATCTTCGGCGGGATGATGGCGGCCGCCCTGCTGTGCGCGCCCGTCATCGCGCTCACGATCTGGCTGAACGTGAGCGCCGACGGCGACGACTGGACGTGGCTGCTGCTGCCGGTGGGCACGGCGTACGGGGCGGCTCTCGCGGCGGCGGGGCTGAAACTGGCCGCTCCGCGGACGGCCCGGCGGCTGCCGGAGATCCTCGCGGCGGTCAGCAAGGGGTGACGCGCCCTGGCCGACGAGGTCGTGGCGGACGTCGTGCCCGTGGTCTTCGGCTCGGACAAGCGGTACTTCGGCTCAGTCGACGCCCGGCATCCGGGCGGACCTCGGCCCCGACGTCGCGGTCGGTGCCGGCACCGTGATCACCGGGGACGGCGTCAGTTGTCGCCCAGCGAGTCCAGGAACGGTTCAATGGCGGCCCGCCAGGCCTCCGGCTGGTCGTAGTGCACCAGGTGACCGGCGTCGGCGACCTCCGCGTACTGGCCACGGGGCAGGACCCGGACCATCTCCTGGGCCTCGGCGCGGCCCAGCTCGCCGTCCAGGCCGCGCACGACCAGGGCGGGGCAGCGGACCTGGGCCAGCTCCTCCCAGTGCGCGTCGTACACCCACGTCTCGCGGGAGCGGAGCATCTGCTCCGGGTCGAAGACCGGGCGCCAGCCGTCCGGGGACTCGGCCATCACCTCGGCGTAGAACGCGCCACGGGCCGGATTGGGCCGCTCCACCCAGGGGTCGTCCTCGCCGAACCACTTGCGGACGTCGGCGAGTGTGGCGAAGGGCAGCGGCCAGGACTTGAACCACTGGCCCCACTCGCGCTGCGAGGCGGCGCCGAGCGCGGAGGCCCGCATGTCGCAGATGATCAGCCCGCGGACCAGGTCGGGCCGCTTGGCGGCGAGCTGCCAGGCCGTCAGCGCGCCCATGGCGTGACCGATGAGGACGACCGGGGCGAGGCCGAGCTGCTCCAGAGCGGCTTCGGCGTCGTCGACGTAGGCGTCACGTGTGAAGGAGCCCTGCGGGGGTTTGTCACTGCGGCCGTGGCCGCGCTGGTCGAGGGCGACCGCGCGGTAGCGCGCGGAGAGCCAGCGGGCGGTGGACGCCCAGTGCGAGGCGCGGCCCATGAGGCCGTGCAGTAACAGCACGCCCGGCGAGCCCTCCGGTGCGGCGAGCCCGGCGGGCGCCCCCTGCCCGTCCCGGGCCGGATCGGTCTTGGGCGGGTCGCCGAACTCCCAGGCCGCCAGGCGTACGCCACCCGTCCCGGTCACGTCGATGCGTCGCGCCATGTCCTGGCACCCCCCAAGCTTCGCGCGGACCGTGGCTCCCTCGAGCCGGCCGGTCCTGTGAACCGTGTTCTGCCTGCTGTGCCTTCTGCCCTGCTTGTCGTCGTACTTGTCGGTGCAAGTGTGCCGTGCGCCGCCCGCAGACTATCGAATGCGCTTTCGAAGATGGGGTCCTCGCGGGCAACACCCCTCGTTCGAGTGACCATCCCCGGGGATTGATCGCCGCTGCCGAGGGGAGATCTTCAGCGGGAGGCGGACCGCTCGGGGAAACCGGTCCGAGGGGAATGACCCTGAGAGCTCGGGGCTCCGGGTCAGCACAGGGGAGGACAGGCCCCGGCGCCATACGGCGCCGGGGCTCTCCACATCCTCACGGCACATCCTCCCGCCCCCTCCCCGGCCGGGCGACATCGCTGTCGAGCCGCGGCCCAGAGCCCCTCAGGTCATATGCCTCACGCGACAGCGTCGCACGGGAAGCGTACGAGCGCTGCCATTCGGCGGACTGGGCCCCGGATTCGGTCCGGATCACGCCACCGCCACAAGCACCGCATCCGCAACGGGAGTTGGCCTACGCCGACCGGCCGGCCCAGGGCCCGTCGGCCCAGGGGCCGGGCTCACGGGCCGAACGGCTCGGGGCCCCTCAAGGCCGGTCGGCTCAGGGCTTGGCGACGAACACGTGGGAGGCGACGTCCGACTGCAGCTCGGCCGCCTCGCCGCCGCTGCCCACCAGCACCCCGCCCGCCGACTCGGTCACGCTCACCACCGAGCCGGGCTGCACGCCCGCCCGCCGCAGCGTGTACATCAGCTGCGCGTCCGTCTGGATCGGCTCCCCGATCCGGCGCACCACGACCGTCTTGCCCTCGGCGCCCGGGTCGAGGCTGGCCAGCGACACCATGCCCTCGTCCAGGAACGGGTCGGCGCCGTCCTTCTCGCCCAGCTCCTCCAGACCCGGGATCGGGTTGCCGTACGGCGACTCCGTCGGATGCCGCAGCAGCTCCAGCACGCGGCGCTCCACGGCCTCGCTCATCACGTGCTCCCAGCGGCACGCCTCGGCGTGGACCTGCTCCCACTCCAGGCCGATCACGTCGACGAGCAGGCACTCGGCGAGGCGGTGCTTGCGCATCACGCGCGTGGCCAGCCGTCGGCCCTCGTCGGTCAGCTCCAGATGCCGGTCGCTGGCGACGGACACCAGGCCGTCGCGCTCCATTCGCGCCACGGTCTGGCTGACGGTCGGCCCGCTCTGGTCCAGCCGCTCGGCGATACGGGCGCGCATGGGGACCACACCCTCTTCCTCCAGCTCGAGGATGGTGCGGAGATACATCTCCGTGGTGTCGATCAGTCCGGACATACGTGCCCCTCGAATGAGATCTGCCGGAGGCTGGACGGCTCACCGGCGTGTGCGCTGGCCCTGCACCCAATTCTGCCGGATACCACCGACAACCGGGCCGCGGGAGGGAAAGCCGGGGATTACCCGCCTGGGCAAAGGGTACGGACTTTCCTTTCGGGGGCTTCCCGGCGCCCGGCGCGCGACACTCACGGCCGTATTGACACCGCACTGGTCCAGACCGCACCGTGATGCGCGACACAAGCCGCCCAGGCCAGCCCGAAGGGACCCCGTATGAGCGACCGCGCGCCGGCCGGACAGTTCCTCGACGCCGCGATCGGCCTGCTCCGGCGGATCCGCGACGAGGAGGCCGACGGCATCACCGCGGCCGGCACGCTCCTCGCCGACACCGTCGCGGGCGGCGGCCGGCTCTTCGCCTTCGGCGCCGGGCACTCCTCCCTTGCCGCGCAGGACCTCGTCTACCGCGCCGGCGGTCTCGCGCTGATGAACCTGCTCGCCGTGCCGGGCGTCGTCGGCGTCGACGTCATGCCCGCGCCGCTCGGCTCCGCCCTGGAACGCGTCGACGGCCTCGCGAGCGCCGTCCTCGACAGCTCCCCGCTCCGCGAGGGCGACGCCCTGCTGATCATCTCCCTGTCGGGGCGCAACGCCCTGCCCGTGGAGATGGCCATGAACGCACGCGCCCTGGGCGTCAAGGTCATCGGCGTGACCTCGGTCGCCTACGCCTCGGAAACGAAGTCCCGGCACGCCTCGGGGACGTACCTGAAGGACCACTGCGACCTGGTCCTCGACTCGAAGATCGCGGTCGGCGACGCCGAACTCACCCACGACGACATCCCGGCCCCCTTCGCCCCCTCCTCGACCGTCGTCACCTCGGCCCTCCTCCAGGCCGTCATGGCGACGACGGCCACCACCCTCGCCGACCGCGGCATCGAGCCGCCCCTGCTGCGCTCCGGGAACGTCGACGGCGGCCACGACTGGAATGTCCGCGTGATGGAGCAGTACCGCGACCGGATCTTCTACCGGCACTGAGCAGAACGGGGCGGGCGCCTGTCACTCCTCGTCCGACATCCCCGCCAGATCCAGCGCCGACGCGATCCGCACCGCCACGTCCTCCGCGAACATCGCGTCGGACCGCTCGAAGGCGCTGCGGCCCGCGCCCCGCAGGAACGTCACGACACCCAGGGTCCGGCCCCGGCTGCGCAGCACCGCGCACAGGGCGTGGACCGCCTCCGGGGGCCACTGGCGGGCCAGGGCCCACTCGCGGGCCGCCTCGGGCGCCGCCGTGCCCGCGCTCGCGCGCAGGGCTCCCACCCGCTCCACGCACTGCAGGGCCGGGTGCCCCTCGGCGTACCGGACGGGCAGGCCCGCGCGGCCGGCCAGCTTGCTCGGGCCCGGCGCCCCCGAGGGTGTGGCGGCGACCCGGACCAGCTGAACCGGCCCCTCGGCCTCCGCGTCGGTGAGCGCGCCCCCGGCGACCCGGTCGATCAGCGCGTGGTCGGCGAAACCGGCCAGGGCGAAGTCCAGGTGCACCGTCGCCGCCTCCGCCGGGTCCTCGCACTCGGCGGCGGCCCGCGACGCCCGGTGCAACTGCTGCGTACGAAACCGCAGCAGCGACGCCTCCTGCTCGGCCTGCTTGGCCTCCGTCACGTCCTGGAACAGCCAGCCCACCCCCAGCGGAACCGGCTCCTCCGCGAGGGGCGAGGCCAGCCGCAGGAAGCCGCTGCGCCAGCACCGCCGCTTCTCGCCCTCCGAGGCGCGCACCGTCACCCACACCTCGGCCGGCGCGGGCGGCGCACCCTGTGCCAGCACATGCTGCAGCGCGCTCTCCAGCTCCTCCACGCCCTGCGCCAGCAGCTCGCCGAGCGGGCGCCCCAGCACCGACGTACGGCCCGTGCCCAGTGCCCGGGCCGCGTGCGCGTTCACCACGGCCGGCCGCAGGTCCACGTCCACCAGCACGACACCCCAGCTGGCGTCCTCGAACAGCGCCTCGCTCAGCGCGATCGACCGCTCCAGATCGATCTGCGTGTGCACCTCGCTGAACGCGCAGTACACCCCCGCAGGCTTTCCGTCGGGCCCGCGCACCGCCGCCGACTGGGTCCGCACGAGCACCCGCCCGCCGTCCTTCGTCAGCAGGGCGAACTCGTGCACCTGCCGCCCCGGCGCGTGCATCGCCGACAGCAGCCGCCCCTCGACCTCCTCGGCGTCCGCACTGCGCACGGCCCACCCGGCCAGCCCACGCCGCCCCACGGCCTCGTCCGCGCTCCAGCCGAGAATCCGCTCCGCCTCACGGTTCCAGTGCGTCACGACCCCGTCGGCGTCGAACGCGCACAGCGCCGCGTCCATCCCGTCCAGCAAAGCGGCAAGCAGATCCGAACCATCCGAACTCTCCCGCTCGGGCTCGTCCGGCCCCAGCTCGTCGGTGGTCCCACTACGCCGGGAAGCACTCACCTGGACCCCCTGCAGGCTGCGTCCGCACGTACGGCACGTCGGTTCGCTCCTTGCAATCATTCAACTGGAACGTGACCCAGCGCACACCGAGTTCCCACAACATTGAAGGAATCGTTGTACGGCGGCAATCCCCACGTCAACGCCCCGGTGGCCGCCCGGCCGCCGTCAGTCGATCAACGGCAGGGCCCCGCCACCGCTTCCCCGCCGCGCGTACACCTCGATCTCGATCTTCATACGGGGGTCCGCCAGCCCGCACACCAACATCGTCGCGGCCGGCCGCACCTCACCGAAGCACGCGCGCAGCACCGGCCAGCACGGCTCGAAGTCGTCCCGCTCCGGCAGCAGGTACCGCACCCGCACGACATCCGCGAACGAACACCCGGCTTTCTCCAGCGCGGCCCCGATGTTCCGCAGACACTGCCCGGCCTGCTCCACCACGTCCTCGGAGATCGTCATGTCCGCGTAGTCGAACCCGGTCGTCCCCGACACATGCACCCAGTCCCCGTCCACGACGGCCCGGGCATACCCGATCCGCTCCTCGAACACCGAACCGCTGAGAATCGCCTGCCGCTGCGTCATGGAGTCAAGGTCTCAAAAAAACGGTTGATCCGAGGCCGATCGGTTTCTTAGGGTTCCAGGTACACGAGAAGGGAGGTGGTTCGGCAGATGTATGAGAACCGGACGCGTGAGGTGGCTGCGGGCTAGCGGCCCGACACCACGCACAGTGCGGTGCCGGACCAGCGCGTGAGCGAAGCGCGCAGCCGGCCCGATCTCCAGCAGTCACCCGACCCGCGAGTCGCCGGTACGTCCGGCCGGCTCCTCCTCAGGAGGAACCAGACTCGCGGGTCGTCTGCGTTTTCTGCGAGTTCCGGGGGCGATGTGGTGGGTACGTGGCGCGACGACCGGATCGGGAGCGCCCTGCGGGGTGAGAACCCGGCGGTGATGAGGCGGCTGGACTCCGGGTTCGCGGTGATCGGGGATGTGCAGTTCCTGCCCGGCTATTCGGTGCTGCTGACCGATGATCCATCGGTGCAGCGGCTGTCGGAGCTGCCGCGGAGCGGGCGGCTGGCGTTCCTGGACGGCATGGACCGGCTGGGGGAAGCCGTCGAGCGGGCCTGTCGGCGGGTGGAGACGGGGTTCCGGCGGGT
This sequence comes from Streptomyces hawaiiensis, assembly GCF_004803895.1. Taxonomy (NCBI): domain Bacteria; kingdom Bacillati; phylum Actinomycetota; class Actinomycetes; order Kitasatosporales; family Streptomycetaceae; genus Streptomyces; species Streptomyces hawaiiensis. The sequence continues at coordinate 3,913,558 of NZ_CP021978.1, forward strand.
CAATCTGGAGATTCTCGGGAACGCCGACGGGTTCCTGCACGCGCATGTGTGGCCGCGGTACGAGTGGGAGCCCGCGGAGCTCGTGCGGCGGCCCGTGTGGCTGTATCCGCCGGACATGTGGGCCGAAGAGCGGTACGCGCTCGGGGTGCGGCACGCAACGTTGCGGGACGCCATCGGTGAGGAGCTGGATCGGCTCGGCCGGGCAGACATGCGGACGGCCCCACCCGGAGTCGGGTGAGGCCGTGCGGGGGGCGCGTCAGTGGGTGATGGCCTCGTAGCCCTCGATCTCTCGGGGGTCGCGGGTGCCCGGGCCCACGTAGCGGGCCGAGGGGCGGACCAGGCGGCCGGTGCGCTTCTGCTCCAGGATGTGGGCGGACCAGCCGGCCGTGCGTGCGCAGGTGAACATGGACGTGAACATGTGCGCCGGGACCTCGGCGAAGTCCAGGACGATGGCCGCCCAGAACTCGACGTTCGTGGCGAGGACGCGGTCGGGGCGGCGGGCGTGGAGTTCCGTGAGGGCCGCCTTCTCCAGGGCCTCGGCGACCTCGAAGCGGGGGGCTCCCAGTTCGCGGGCCGTACGGCGCAGGACCCTGGCCCTGGGGTCCTCGGCGCGGTAGACGCGGTGGCCGAAGCCCATGAGGCGCTCGCCCTTGTCGAGCGCGTTCCTGACGTAGGCCTCCGCGTCGCCCGTGCGTTCGATCTCCTCGATCATGCCGAGGACCCGCGAAGGGGCGCCGCCGTGCAGCGGGCCTGACATCGCGCCCACCGCGCCGGAGAGCGCCGCTGCGACGTCGGCGCCGGTGGACGCGATGACCCTCGCCGTGAACGTGGACGCGTTCATGCCGTGCTCCGCGGCGCTCGTCCAGTACGCGTCCACGGCCGCCACGTGCTTGGGGTCCGGCTCGCCCCGCCAGCGGATCATGAAGCGTTCGACGACGGACTGGGCCTTGTCGATCTCCCGCTGCGGGACCATCGGCAGGCCCTGCCCGCGGGCGGACTGGGCGACGTAGGACAGGGCCATGACGGCCGCTCGGGCCAGGTCCTCGCGGGCCTCCTCGCCGTCGATGTCGAGGAGGGGTTTGAGGCCCCAGACCGGCGCGAGCATGGCCAGGGCGGACTGGACGTCGACGCGGATGTCGCCGGAGTGCACGGGGATGGGGAAGGGCTCGGCGGGCGGCAGGCCAGGATTGAAGGCGCCGTCGACGAGCAGGCCCCAGACGTTGCCGAACGAGACATGACCGACGAGGTCCTCGATGTCGACGCCCCGGTACCGGAGTGCGCCGCCCTCCTTGTCCGGTTCGGCGATCTCCGTCTCGAACGCGATGACTCCCTCGAGCCCGGGTACGAAGTCGGACATCAGGCGGCTCCTCGTGATGGAAGTGACAGATGGTGTGATGTGGGGTGGGACGTGCGAACCATGTGTCAGTCAGCTTGCGAAGCGGGCGGCCGTCCAGTGGATCCACGGTCGCGCAAGGCGACTCGCGGTCCTGGCCGGCTGCCCCTGTGATGCCCCGTACGGCTGGCGGTCACCCAACCGGAACGGCACGGAAACGATATCCCCGAGTGCCACCGTTGGGGAGGGGTCACGGCACTCAGTGCCACGCAGTGACGAAGGACACCGCCCATACGGCAAGATGACCGGGTGACCGACCGCGACGACGTCCCTTTCGATCTGGCTTCGATGCGCAAGCAGTACCGGGCCGAGGGGCTCTCCGAGACCGAGCTGGCCGCCACGCCCGTCGAGCAGTTCGCCCGCTGGTTCCAACAGGCCGCGACGGACGGCGGGCTGTTCGAGCCGAACGCCATGATCGTCTCGACGGCCGACGCCGAGGGGCGGCCCAGCGCCCGTACGGTGCTGCTGAAGCACTTCGACGAGCAGGGCTTCGTCTTCTACACGAACTACGACTCCCGCAAGGCGCGTGACCTGGCGGAGAACCCGTACGTCTCGCTGCTGTTCCCCTGGCACCCGATGGCCCGGCAGGTCATCGTCACCGGGGTCGCCCGGCGCACCGGCCGGGACGAGACGGCGGCGTACTTCCGGACCCGGCCGCACGGCTCACAGCTGGGGGCGTGGGCCAGCGCCCAGTCCTCGGTGATCTCCACCCGCGCCGACATCGACGGCGCGTACGCCGAGCTGGCCGCCCGCTACCCGGAGGGCGAGCAGGTGCCGGTGCCGCCGAACTGGGGCGGTTTCCGGGTGGCCCCGCAGTCGGTGGAGTTCTGGCAGGGGCGGGAGAACCGGCTGCACGACCGGTTGCGGTACGTGGAGCAGGCGGACGGGAGCTGGCGGGTGGAGCGGCTCAGTCCGTGAGGGGGCCGGGGCCTCATGTGCGCTCGGCCAGGACGATTCCCTCCGTGACGAGCCAGTCCACCACCCGTCGTGCGAGCGGCTCGGCGTCCGCCTCGGTCGCGTCGAGGTCGACGATCGTCTGAAAGTGATCACCCATACCGGAACCGTAGCCGCGGCCACTGACAACACCCTCAGCCCAGCATCTCCTCAAGCAGCCCCGCCCACTGCGCCACCACGCGTTCCCGGCGGGCCGCGTCGTCCGTGAGGAGGTTGGCCAGGCCCAGGCCGCGGGCCATGTCGAGGAGGCCCTGGACGGTTTCGCGGACGCCGGGGACGGATTCGTCGGCGGCGAGGAGGTCGACGGCTATGCGGTGGGTCTCGCGGCCGACGCGGGATTCGAGTTCGGTGACGCGGGGGCGGAGCTGTTCCTCGTTGGAGGCGGCGACCCAGAGGTGGAGGGCCGCGCGGAACAACGGCCCCGTGTAGAGGTCGACCAGGGCCGCGACGACGGCGTGACGGTCTCCGGCCGCGCCCTCGGGGAACAGGGCGCGCAGGGCCGTGGAGCGTTCCTCGGCGACGTACTCGACGGCGGCCGTGAAGAGGTCCTCGCGGGTCGGGAAGTGGTGCTGGGCGGCGCCGCGGGAGACGCCGGCGCGTTCGGCGACGACGGAGACGGTGGAACCCGCCCAGCCGTGTTCGGCGAGGCAGGACACGGCCGCTTCCAGGAGCCGCTGCCGGGTGGCCCGGCTGCGGTCCTGCTTGGGGACTCTCTCCGCACGGTCGACCGTGCTCACACCACCCATGCCGGATCCCGTCGTTCGAGGAAGGCCGTCATCCCCTCGCGGGCCTGCGGGGAGGAGAACAGCCGGGCCGAGAGCGCGGTCAGGTCGGCGGCGTCCCGGTCGAAGGCTTCCAGCACCCTAGCCGTGAGCAGCCGTTTCGTCTCGGCCAGGGCGCCGGGGGCGGACTTGCGCAGGCCTTCCAGGATGGGGGCCAGGGCCGTGTCGACGTCGTCGGCGCAGGTGGTGAGCAGGCCGGTCGCTGTCGCTTCCGTCGCGTCGAAGCGTTCGCCGGTGAGGTAGTAGCGGGACAGGGCGCGCGGGTTCGTGCGGGGCAGGAGCGGGAGGGAGATGACCGCGGGGGCGACCCCGATGCGGACCTCGGTGAAGGCGAAGGTGGCCGCCGTGGACGCGGCCGCGATGTCGCAGGCGGCGAGGAGGCCGAGGCCGCCCGCGCGGACGTGGCCGGTGACGCGGGCGACGACCGGCTTGGGCAGCTCGATGATCTGCCGCAGCAGGGCGGCCAGCGCCTCGGGGGGCGGGGGGTCCTTCAGGTCGGCGCCCGCGCTGAACGTGTTGCCGCTGTGGGTGAGGACGATCGCGCGGACGGCGCTGTCCTTGCCGGCGTCGGTGAGCGCGCCGGCCAGTTCGCCGACCAGGGCCGCCGAGAGGGCGTTGCGGTTCTGCGGTGAGTCGAGGGACAGGGTTTCCACGGCACGCGCGCGGGTGCGGGCGATCAACGTCATGCGCTCTTCCTGAGCTGTCGGCGGAGGATCTTGCCGGAGGCCGCGCGGGGCACGCCGACGATGAAGGTGACGTGGCGGATCCGCTTGTAGGGGGCCACGCGCTCGGCGACGTACATCATGATCTCCGCCTCGGTCAGGTCCGCGGCGGACGGCCGGCGGACCACGTACGCGTGCGGGACCTCGTTGCCGTCGGCGTCGTACCTGCCGATGACGGCGGCGTCGGTGATGCCGGGGTGGGTGAGGAGGAGGGCCTCCAGCTCGGCGGGGGCCACCTGGAAGCCCTTGTACTTGATGAGTTCCTTGACCCGGTCGACGACGAACAGCCAGCCGTCCGCGTCGACATGGCCCACGTCCCCGGTGTGCAGCCAGCCGTCGGGGTCGATCATCGCGGTGGTGGCGTCGGGGCGGCCGAGGTAGCCCTTCATGATCTGCGGGCCGCGGATGAGGATCTCGCCGGATTCGCCCGCGGGCAGGTCCTTGCCGGGGTCGTCGAGGGAGACGATGCGCATCTCGGTTCCGGCGATGAGCTTGCCGACGGTTCCGGGCGGGGCGTCGCTCATGGCGTCCAGGGGGACGACGTGCGTGCCGGGCGACAGTTCCGTCATGCCGTAGGCCTGTCCGACGGGCGGCAGGCCCAGGCGCTGGGAGCAGGCGGCGGCGAGGCGGGCGTCCAGGGGCGCGGCGGCGCTGATGATGTACTTCAGGGACGACAGGTCGTACTGCGTGACGGCCGGGTGCTTGGTGAGGGCCAGGACGATCGGCGGGGCCACGTACAGGGCCGTGATGCGATGGTTCTGGATGGCCGCGAGGAACTGCTCCAGGTCGAAGCGGGGCAGGACGACGACCGTGGCGCCCTGCCGGAGCGGTGCGTTCATCAGGGCGGTGAGGCCGTAGATGTGGAAGAACGGCAGCACCGCCAGCACCCGGTCTCCCGGGGCCGCGGGGACCGCCGGGTGGAGCTGGGCGAGGTTGGTGGCGATCTGCCGGTGGGTGAGCATCACGCCCTTGGGGACGCCGGTGGTCCCGGAGGAGTACGGCAGGGCCGCGATGTCCTCGGCGGGGTCGATGGCGACCTGGGGCTCGGGGGCCGCCGAGGCCAGCATGTCGATCAGGGAGCGGTGGCCGCTCGCGCTGTCGCAGACGAAGATCTCGCGTATCCCGCCCGCGAGTTCGGCGGCCCGGCGCGCGATGTCCAGCAGCGGTGACACGGTGACGATCCAGCGGGCCGCCGAGTCCCGCAGTTGCTTGGCGAACTCGTCGGCGGTGGCGAGCGGGTGCACGGTGGTGACGGTGGCACCCGCGCGCGTGGCCGCGTAGAAGGCGGTCGGGAAGGCGATGGTGTTGGGGCTGTGCAGGGCGAGGACGTCGCCCTTGCGGACACCGGCCTCGGCGAGGGCGGCGGCGACGCGCCGGTGGAACCGGTCCACCTGTTCGTACGTGAGGGTGGTGCCGTCCGTGCCGTCGATCAGCGCCGGGATGTCGCCGAACTCGGCGGCCCGGGCCAGGACCGCGTCGTGGATGGGCAGTTCGACGGGCGGGACGTCTGCGTACTCGCTGCGGAACATGGCGGGTTCCTCCTCGCGCGCGGGCCGTCTCAAGGACACCTCAGTACGACTTGGGCAGGCCGAGAGTCTGGTGGGAGACGTAGTTGAGAATCATCTCCCGGCTCACCGGGGCAATACGAGCCACGCGTGCGGCCGTTATCAGCGAGGCGAGGCCGTACTCGCGCGTGAGGCCGTTGCCGCCGAGGGTGTGCACGGCCTGGTCGACCGCCTTCACGCAGGCCTCACCGGCGGCGTACTTCGCCATGTTGGCGGCCTCTCCGGCGCCCGGGTCGTCGCCCGCGTCGTAGAGGGCGGCGGCCCTCTGCATCATCAGGCGGGCGAGTTCGAGGTCGATGTGCGCCTGGGCGAGGGGGTGGGCGATGGCCTGGTGGGCGCCGATGGGCGTGTTCCAGACGGTGCGCTCGCGGGCGTACTCGATGGCCTTCGCGAGGGCGTAGCGGCCCATGCCGATCGCGAAGGCGGCCGTCATGACGCGTTCGGGGTTCAGGCCGGCGAAGAGCTGGAGGAGTCCCGCGTCCTCGTCGCCGACCAGGGCGTCGGCGGGCAGCCGTACGTCGTCCAGGACCAGTTCGAACTGCTTCTCCGCGGCGTGGAGTTCCATGTCGATGGGACGGCGGGTGAAGCCGGGGGTGTCGCGCGGGACGATGAAGAGGCAGGGCTTGAGGCGGCCGGTGCGGGCGTCTTCGGTGCGGCCGACGATGAGGGTGGCGTCCGCGATGTCCACGCCGGAGATGAAGACCTTGCGGCCGGTGAGGAGCCAGCCTCCGGTGTCTGGGTCACGGCGGGCCGTGGTGGTGATGCGGTGGCTGTTGGAGCCGGCGTCGGGTTCGGTGATGCCGAAGGCCATGAGGCGGGTGCCGTCGGCGAGGCCCGGGAGCCACTGTTGTTTCTGGGCGTCCGTGCCGAAGCGGGCCATCACCGTGCCGCAGATGGCGGGTGAGACCACCAGCATCAGGAGGGGGCAGCCGGCAGCGCCGAGCTCTTCGAGGACGATGGAGAGTTCGCAGATCCCTCCGCCGCCGCCTCCGTACTCCTCGGGGAGATTGACGCCCAGGTAGCCGAGTTTGCCCGCGTCGGACCAGAGTTGCTCGGTGTCGCCTCCGCGGCCGTGGCGTTTGCCGAGTGCGGCGACGGCTTCTCGCAGGGCCTTGTGGTCGTCGGTTTCGATCGTGGGCATGTGACTCCTTCGTCGTGGCTTGTCGCGCAGTTCCCCGCGCCCCTTACGGGGCCTCCTTCACCACTGCCAGAAGCGCGCCCGGCTCCACCTGTTGTCCGAGTACGACGCACAGGTCGGTCAGCGTTCCCGTCGCCGGTGCTGTGATCTTGTGCTGCATCTTCATCGCCTCCAGCCAGAGGAGGGGCTCGCCCGCCTTCACCGGTGTGCCTGCCGTGAGGCCGTCGGCGACTCGGACGACCGTGCCCGGCATGGGGGCCAGGAGGGAGCCGGGGGCGTGCTGGGCGGCGGGGTCGGGGAAGCGCGGCAGGGCGGTCAGGGCGGTGGTGTTGACGTGGACCTGGCTGCCGTAGTGGGTGACCTGGTACTTCCGCTCCACCCCGGCCACGTCGAGGATGACCAGACGCGGGTCGGCGTGCACCACGCGCACCCCGTCCGCCTCCAGCCCCTGCCTGGTGTGCCGGTAGCGGGCCTCGTGCTCCTGGCCCGCCATCAGGTACCGCTTGGTCTGCGGTGCTGAGGGGACGTTGCGCCAGCCGCCGAAGCGGGAGCGACCGTGGGCGTCGGCGAGGGCGGCTGCCAGGGGGGCGTGGGGGTCGGGGGACGGCTCGGTCAGGTCCGGCAGGTGCCGGTCGTAGAAGCCGGTGTCCATGCGGGCCGCGGTGAACTCGGGGTGGCGCAGGGAGCGGACCAGGAGGTCGCGGTTGGTGACGGGGCCGTGGATCACGGCGCGTTCCAGGGCGGAGGCGAGCTTGCGGACGGCTTCCGTGCGGGTGGGGGCGTGAGCTACGACCTTGGCGAGCATGGGGTCGTAGTGAACGCCGATCGTGTCGCCGTCGGTGTAGCCCGTGTCCAGGCGGACCGACTCGGGGACGGAGAGACGGTGCAGGGTGCCCGTCTGCGGGGACCAGTCGCGGGCGGGGTCCTCGGCGTACAGGCGGGCCTCCACGGCATGGCCACGCGCGCGTGGAGGGTCGGTTTCGAGGGGGTGGCCCTCGGCGATGCGGATCTGCTCCGCCACCAGGTCGATGCCGAAGACGGCCTCCGTGACGGGGTGTTCCACCTGGAGGCGGGTGTTCATCTCCAGGAAGTGCGCCTGGCCGTCGGCGACGAGGAACTCGACCGTTCCGGCGCCCACGTAGTCCACGGCCCGGGCGGCCCGCACGGCCAGAGCGCACAGCTCGTCTTGAAGGGCGGCGGACAGGCCGGGCGCGGGGGCCTCCTCGATCACCTTCTGGTGGCGGCGCTGCAGGGAGCAGTCGCGGGTGCCGAGCGGCCGGACCGTGCCGTGGGTGTCGGCGAGGATCTGCACCTCGACGTGGCGGCCGTTCTCCACGTACGGCTCGACGAAGACCTCGCCGTCGCCGAAGGCACTCGCCGCTTCCGCGCGGGCGGCGGCCAGCTCGGCCTCCAGGTCCGCCAGGTGCCGTACGACGCGCATGCCACGGCCGCCGCCGCCCGCCGCCGCCTTCACCAGCACGGGCAGATCGGACTCGGTGACCTCGGTGACCTCGGTGAGAGGCTGGATGCCCATGAGCTGCTTGGCACGGGTCTTGGAGGCCATCGCCTCGATGGCCCGCGGGGGCGGGCCGATCCAGACGAGGCCCGCGTCCAGGACGGCCCGGGCGAAGCCGGCGTTCTCGGAGAGGAAGCCGTAGCCGGGGTGCACGGCGTCCGCGCCGGCCGCGACGGCGGCCTTGACGATCAGGTCGCCGCGCAGATAGGTGTCGGCGGGGGCCTCCCCCGGAAGTCGTACGCTCGCGTCGGCCACGCGTGCGTGGAGGGCGCCGGCGTCGGCCTCCGAGTGCACGGCGACGGTGCGGATGCCCAGGTCGCGGCAGGTGCGGAAGACGCGGCAGGCGATCTCGCCCCGGTTGGCGACCAGCAGGGTGGAAAACATCTGTTGCCTCACATCCGGAAGACGCCGAAGCCGCCGCGCGCGCCCTCGTAAGGGGCGGTGTGGATCGCGGACAGGCACAGGCCGAGGACGGTGCGGGTGTCGCGCGGGTCGATGACGCCGTCGTCGTACAGCCGCCCGGACAGGAACATCGGCAGCGACTCGGACTCGATCTGCTGCTCCACCATGGCGCGCAGTGCCGCGTCCGCCTCCTCGTCGTAGGGCCGCCCCTTGGCGGCGGCCGACTGGCGGGCGACGATCGACAGCACGCCCGCGAGCTGCTGCGGGCCCATCACGGCCGACTTGGCGCTGGGCCAGGCGAAGAGGAAGCGGGGGTCGTAGGCCCTGCCGCACATGCCGTAGTGGCCGGCTCCGTAGGAGGCGCCCATCAGCACGGACAGATGCGGGACCTTCGAGTTGCTGACGGCGTTGATCATCATCGCGCCGTGTTTGATGATGCCGCCCTGCTCGTACTCCCTGCCGACCATGTAGCCGGTGGTGTTGTGCAGGAAGAGCAGGGGGATGTCGCGCTGGTTGGCGAGCTGGATGAACTGGGCGGCCTTCTGGGACTCCTCGCTGAAGAGCACGCCCCGGGCGTTCGCCAGCACCCCCACCGGGTAGCCGTGCAGGGTCGCCCAGCCGGTCGTCAGGCTCGTCCCGTACAGGGGCTTGAACTCGTCGAAATCGGAGGCGTCGACGATGCGGGCGATGACCTCGCGCGGGTCGAAGGGGCTCTTCAGGTCGCCCGGGACGATACCCAGAAGCTCCTCCGCGTCGTACTGGGGCGGCTCGGCGGGGCCCGGATCCTCGTACGCCTTGCGGTGGTTGAGGCGGGCGACCACGCGGCGGGCCTGCCGCAGCGCGTCCGGCTCGTCGACGGCGAAGTGGTCCGCGAGGCCCGACACGCGCGCGTGCATCTCGGCGCCGCCCAGGGATTCGTCGTCGCTCTCCTCCCCCGTCGCCATCTTCACCAGCGGCGGACCGCCGAGGAACACCTTCGCCCGCTCCTTGACCATGATCACGTGGTCGGACATGCCGGGGATGTAGGCGCCGCCGGCGGTGGAGTTGCCGAAGACGACCGCGACGGTCGGGATGCCGGCGGCGGAGAGCCGGGTGAGGTCCCGGAAGATGGCACCGCCGGGGATGAAGATCTCCTTCTGGGAGGGCAGGTCGGCGCCCCCGGACTCCACCAGGCTGATGCAGGGCAGCCGGTTGGTGAGGGCGATGTCGTTGGCGCGCAGGGCCTTCTTCAGTGACCAGGGGTTGCTCGCGCCACCGCGCACGGTCGGGTCGTTGGCGGTGATCAAACACTCCACGCCCTCGACGACACCGATGCCGGTGACGAGGGACGCGCCGACGGTGTGGTCGCTGCCCCAGGCGGCCAGCGGGGACAGCTCCAGGAAGGGCGTGTCGGGGTCGAGGAGCAGCTCGATGCGCTCGCGGGCGAGGAGCTTGCCGCGCCCCCGGTGCCGTGCGACGTACTTCTCGCCGCCGCCCGCGAGGGCCTTGGCGTGCTCGGCGTCGAGTTCGGCGAGCTTGGCGAGCATGGCCTCGCGGTTGGCCCGGTGGTCGGGTCCCGCGGGGTCGAGCGCGGCGGTCAGGACGGTCACAGAAGGGCCTCCGGCAGGTCCAGGTGGCGGGAGCGCAGCCATTCGCCGAGGGCCTTGGCCTGCGGGTCGAAGCGGTGCTGGGCGGCGACGCCGGCGCCGAGGATGCCCTCGACGACGAAGTTGAGGGCGCGCAGGTTCGGCAGCGCGTGCCGTACGACGGTCAGCTCGCGGCTCTCGGGGATCAGCTCCCGGAACCGGTCGGCGGTCAGTTCGTGCGCGAGCCAGCGCCAGGCGTCGTCCGTGCGCGCCCACACCCCGACGTTGGCGTTGCCGCCCTTGTCCCCGCTGCGGGCGCCCGCGACGAGGCCGAGGGGGGCCCTTGTCACCGGCCCGGGCGGCAGCGGCTCGGGGAGCGCAGGCTCGGGAACGTCGTCGAGTACGAGGGTGTCGTGGGGCGGCGGCACCGGAACCCGGTCTCCGTCATGGAGGACCGCCACATGGTCGACTCCGACCTGGGGGACGTACACCTCCTCGAACACCCCATACGGCGAGCCCTTTTCTGGTGGTGCCAGCACATGGAAGCCCGGGTAACTGGCGAGCGCCAGCTCCACCGCGGCCCCGCTCAGCGCACGCCCCACGGTCTCCTGGTCCGGGTCCCGGACGACGAGCCGCAGCAACGCGCTCGCCGTCTCCTCCGTGCCGGCGTCGGGCCGGTCGGTGCGGACCGGCTCCCAGCGCACGTCGGCGACCTTGCCGAGGGCGGGTTCCATCTGGTCCCGCACCAAAGCGGCCTTGGCGTCGACGTCGAGGCCGGTGAGCACGAAGACGACCTCGTTGCGGAAGCCGCCGAGCCGGTTGAGGCCGACCTTGAGGGTGGGCGGCGGCGCCTCCCCGCGTACGCCCTCGATCCGCACCCGGTCGGGCCCGTCCTGGGTCAGCCGTACGGTGTCCAGCCGGGCGGTGACGTCCGGCCCCGCGTACCGGGCACCGGCCGTCTCGTACAGCAACTGGGCGGTGACCGTGCCGACGTCGACGAAGCCGCCGGTGCCGGGGTGCTTGGTGATGACGCAGCTGCCGTCCTCGTGCAGCTCGGCGAGCGGGAAGCCGGGGCGGCGCACGTCGCCGTCCCGGAAGAAGGCGTAGTTGCCGCCGGTGGCCTGCGCCCCGCACTCCAGGACGTGCCCCGCGACCACCGCACCCGCGAGCCGGTCGTGGTCGCGCGGTGTCCATCCGAAATGGGCGGCGGCGGGACCGGTGACCAGGGCCGCGTCCGTCACCCGCCCGGTGACGACGACGTCGGCGCCCGCCCGCAGGCACTCCGCGATGCCGAAGCCGCCGAGGTAGGCGTGGGCGGCGAGGCTCCCCGGATGGGCGGTGGTGAGGTCGTCGCCCGACACATGGGCGACGCGCACGGGGATGCCGAGCCGGCCGGCCGACCGCCGCACGGCGTCGGCGAGTCCGGCCGGGTTGAGACCGCCCGCGTTGGTGACGATCCGGACGCCCCGCTCGTTCGCGAGCCCGAGGCAGTCCTCCAGCTGCCGCAGGAACGTGCGGGCGTATCCGGCGGCGGGGTCCTTGAGGCGGTCCCTGCCGAGGATGAGCATGGTCAGCTCGGCGAGGTAGTCACCGGTGAGGACGTCGAGTTCGCCGCCGGTGAGCATCTCGCGCATCGCGTCGAAGCGGTCGCCGTAGAAGCCGGAGGCGTTGCCGATGCGCAGGGTCGTCACGAGGCCGCCTCCTCGCCGCTGCGCACGGGCGTCACGAGACGGCCCCCTTCGGCGGGCGTCCGCCGCCCGGTGGTCCCGCGAAGGCCTGCGCGATGTCCAGCCAGCGGTCGGCGTCCGGGCCGTCGGCACGCAGAGCGAGGTCGGTGCGGTGGGCGCGCTGGGTGACCAGGAGGCAGAAGTCCAGGGCGGGCCCGGTGACGCACTGAGCGGCGTCCTCGGGGCCGTACGTCCACAGGTCGCCGGAGGGGGCGCGCAGTTCGACGCGGAAGGGGTCGGCGGGCGGGGTCAGGCCGTGCACGCCGTACGCGAAGTCCCGGGTCCGCACCCCGAGCCAGGCCACATGCCTCAGCCGGTCGGTAGGTGGGCGCACCACACCCAGGGCGTCGGCCACATCCTGCCCATGGGCCCAGGTCTCCATGAGACGGGCCGTCGCCATGGAGGCGGCCGACATGGGCGGTCCGTACCAGGGGAAGCGCGCCTTGGCCTGGGCGGCCCGCAGGGCCCTCTCCAGTGCCCTACGGCCGTCGCGCCAGCGGGTGAGCAGTTCGGCGGGCGCGAGCGCGGCGCCCTCCTCGGCGCCCTCGTCGACGAAGGAGCCCGGCGCGGCGAGGGCCTTCTCGACCAGCGCGCGGAAGCCGTCGGCGTCCGTGACGGCGAGCAGCGCCGAGCGGTCCGTCCAGGCGAGATGGGCGATCTGGTGCGCCACGGTCCAGCCGGGCGCCGGGGTCGCGAGCGACCACCGCCGCACGGCCGACCCGGCCACGAGGCGGTCGAGTTCCTCGCTCTCCTCGCGCAGATCGTCGATCACGGACGTCGGATCGGACACGGGCGCTCCCCTCGGGGCACGGCGGTGTGCGGGGTGGTGCGGCGTGCTGAGGAGCATGGCAGCGGCGCCAGAAACAATCAAGCGTGCTTGCATGAAATTGTCGGGGTGGCCGGAAGCGTGCTCTCGGGCGGCGAGGTCAATACACTCTGGGCGCGCGCTCGTTCCATTGGTCACGCGTCGGGGGAGACACAAGGATGAGCACCTGGAATCCGGGCGGGCAGCCGCCGTACGACCCGAACGGGCCGCAGCCCTACTCGCCCCAGCCGGGGCCTTACCCGCCCCAGCCAGGTCCCTATCCGTCCTCACCCGGGCCTTACGCACCGCCGGGGGGTGGGTATCCGCCCCACATGCCGCCGCCAGGGGGTGGCTATCCGCCCCATGTGCCCCACCCCTACATTCCCCACCCGGTGCCGCCGCAGGCGCCGCCCCCCGGCCCCGTCGCGCGACTGCGGCGGCGGATCGGCCCCATCCACACCGCCCGCCGGGTGTTCAGGCCGTCCCGGCCGGACCTCGTCCAGGACGCTTTCGTCGCCCGCATGCAGAAGATCCGCACGCTGGTGGGGCTGGCCGCGGTGGTGTGGGTGTCGGTGAGCTACAAGGTCGGCAGCTCCCTGCGGGACGTCGCCGACGACCGTCTCGACCAGTCCTGGCACAGCGTGCTGGTGCTGTCCGTGACGTTCCCGGTGGTCGTGGGCGTGCTGCTGGCGCTGACCGCGCCGTCGGCCCGCCGGGATCTGCTGCGCCGGGCCGCGAAGCCGTTCGGCGCGATGATGGCCCTGATCGCCGCGGTCTTCGTGTTCCCGCTGATGGTGCTCACCGGCTTCGTCGACGGGCGGTTCGCCACCAGCCCGGCGATGACCGTGGTCACCTGGGTGGTCGTCGTGCTCGTCCTGGTGTGGGTGCTGCCGTTCATCGCCTGGGGCATCGGCCTGGCGCTGCTCCACGTCTTCCGCACCGCCGACATCCACCAGACCATGCCGCCGCTGCTCGCCATGACGCTGGTGTGGGAGATGACGCTGCTCGACCTGTTCACCGGGGCGTACGCGGGGGTGCCGGCGCCGGTGCGGGCGGTGTTCCTGCTCGGGGCGCCGCTGTCGGTGACCGCGGTGGGGCTGTGGGAGCTGCGGCGGCTGCGGGCGCACTACGCAATCTCGGTGCGCGGGATGCTGGTGCGCTAGGGGCGAGAGGGCGAGCCGGCCGGGCGAGCCCGGGACTTCGGCGCGGCATCCGCGATCGGCCAGGCGCCGCACGCCGAGGCGGACGTGGCCGGGCAGCGGGAAGGTGCGCCCCTACCTGGCCTTCGCCGCCGCCACGGGCCCGGTCCGCCGGTGGGCTCAGCCGGTCTTGCCCGCTTCTCTCGCCGCCTCCTCCAGCCGGTGCCGATGGGCCTCCCACATGGCCCGGTCACCCGGGGGCATGCTGTCCTTGCCCGGCGTCAGGCCGACCGACCCGTCGATGAGTTCGCGCACGATGTCGGCGTGGCCCGCGTGACGGCTGGTGTCGGCGATCACGCGCACCAGGATGTGGTGCAGCGTGGTCTCGCGCCGCTCCTCGGGCCACCAGGGGACGCGGCCGAGCGCGTCCAGCGGCAGCGCCGCGATCGTGCCGTCCGCGTGCTCCCACGCCCGGCGGTACAGCCTGGCGATGTCCTCGCGCGACTCGTCCGGGGTGGCCCACATGTCGGCGTTGGGCTCGGCGTCCCGCGTGTACCACCAGAGCGGTGGGTTCTCTTCGAAGAACGGCCGGCCGAAGGTGTCGCCGAAGTACCCCAGCTCCACCCCAGCGGTGTGCTTGACCAGCCCCAGCAGATTGGTGCCGGTCGGCGTCAGGGGGCGGCGGATGTCGTACTCCGAGAGCCCGTCGAGCTTCCACAACAGGGCGTCACGAGCGTCCTGGAGACAGCGGAGGAGGTCAGCCTTCGGATCCGGTGCGGTCATGCGGGCAGTCTGGCACCCGGCACTGACAACCGGGCCGGACCGGGACGGCGGCCGCTTCCCTCACGGGGGCCGGTCAGCACTACAGACCCGCGCCCCCCGGGGCCGGTCAGCCCTCCAGGCCCGTGCCCTCCAGCGCCGCCGTCTTCTTGCGGCCACCGCCCACCTGCGTGCGCACCGCCCCCATGCTCGCCGCGACGACGAGGGCGATCGCGGCGGCCTCGGAAGCCTTCAGGGCCTGGTCGAGGATGAGGAAGCCGGCCGTCGCGGCGATGGCCGGTTCGAGGCTCATCAGGACCGCGAAGGTGGAGGCGGGCAGGCGGCGCAGGGCGAGGAGTTCGAGCGTGTAGGGCAGCACCGAGGAGAGCAGGGCCACCGCGGCGCCCAGGCCCAGCGTCACCGGGTCGAGCAGCTTCGTGCCCGACTCGGCGATGCCCAGAGGCAGGAACAGCACCGCCCCCACCACCATGGCCAGGGCCAGCCCGTCCGCCTGCGGGAAGCGGCGGCCCGTACGGGCGCTGAAGACGATGTAGGCCGCCCACATGGCGCCGGCGCCCAGGGCGAAGGCCGCTCCTGTGGGGTCGAGGCCGCTGAAGCCTCCCCCGCCCAGGAGGAAGACACCGGCGAGGGCCAGCGCCGCCCAGACGACGTTGATCGCGCGGCGGGAGGCGAAGACCGAGAGGGCGAGCGGGCCGAGGACCTCCAGCGTGACCGCGGGGCCCAACGGGATGCGCGCGACGGCCTGGTAGAAGAGGCCGTTCATGGCGGCCATGGTGATGCCGAAGACGACGACCGTGCCCCAGTCGGTGCGCGAGTGGCCGCGCAGCCGCGGACGGCAGACCAGGAGCAGGACGACGGCCGCGACCAGCAGACGCAGCGCCACCACCCCGAGGGCACCCGTCCTGGGCATCAGCGTCACGGCCAGGGCGCCGCCGAACTGCACGGAGACCCCGCCCGCGAGCACCAGGCCCACGGGCCCGAGGGAACCGAGCCGGCCCGGGCCGGCGGTCGGCGCGGTGGAGTCGGCGGTCGCGGTCACGGTCACGGTCGGGGACGAGGTGGCGGTCTCCGGCGGGGTCACGGGCGGGTCCTGTGTTCGGGGTCGGTGTCCTGGTGCTGCGCACGTGTGCGCGTGTGCGGTGCGTGCGCCCGGATGCACACAACGTACAGCCCGATGCACTGCACAGTCCAGATTAATGGACTCCGTCAGGTGCGTGAACCCCTTTTGCCGCTGTCTCGGGCTGTGAGACGTCAGCGGCGGGAAAGGTAGCGGTCGAACGCCTTGTGGAGCAGCCGGTTGAGCGGGTAGTCCCATTCGCCGAGGTACTCCACGGCCTCACCGCCGGTGCCCACCTTGAAGCGGAGCAGGCCCAGCAGGTGGCTGGACTCCTCCAGGGTGTCGGTGATGCCGCGCAGGTCGTAGACGGCGGCGCCGAGTTCATGCGCGTCGGTCATCATGCGCCACTGCACGGCGCTGCTCGGCTGGACCTCGCGGCGGCGGCTGGTGGAGGCGCCGTAGGAGTACCAGACGTGGTCGCCGACGGTCAGCATGGTGGCCGCGGCGAGCACCTCGCCGTCGTGGTGGGCGAGGTAGAGCCGCATCCGGTCCGGGTGTTCGGCGGTCAGCGCGGTCCACATGCGCTGGAAGTACGGCAGCGGGCGCGGGATGAAGCGGTCCCGCTCGGCGGTCTCGCTGTACAGCTCGTGGAAGGCCGGCAGGTCCTCCAGGTCGCCGCGGACGACCTTCACCCCGGCCTTCTCCGCCTTCTTGATGTTGCGCCGCCACTGCTGGTTCAGGCCGTCGTGGATGTCCTCCAGCGAGCGTCCGGCGAACGGCACCTGGAAGACGTACCGGGGCTGGCCCGCGGCGAAGCCGTCCTCGCCGCCGGGTGCGTTCTGCCGCCAGCCCATGCGGCGCAGGCTGTCCGCGACCTGGCCGGCGCGGGGTTCGTACGACGTCGCCCGCACGTCGCGCAGCCGCCGGGCGGCCGGGTCCGCGATCGCCGCCTTGACCGTCTCGGCGCTCCAGCGGCGCACCACGACCGGCGGGCCCATCCGCACCGCGAAGGCGCCCCGCCGTCTCAGGTGCGCGAGCATCGGTTCCAGCAGACGGTCGAGACCGGGCTCGTGCCAGTCGATCAGCGGGCCCTCGGGCAGATACGCGAGGTAGCGCGGCAGCCCGGGCACCCGCGGCCCGGGCAGCGGGCGCAGCAGCACCAGTCCCACGCCGACGAGCTGCCCGCCGCCGTCGAACCAGCCGAGGCTCTCCGCCCGCCAGTCGGGCTTCACCTCACCCCAGGAGGGGACCTGGGTGTGGCTGGCGGAGGGGCGGGCCGTGACGAACGCGAGGTGCTCGTCACGGGTGATCGGCTGGACGCGGACGCTCATGCGCGGGCTCCTTCGAGCAGCGGGCGGTGGTCTGGTTCCGCGAGCCTAGGAGCGGCTCGGCCCTCCCCCGGCTCAGACACTCGAGTCCGCCCGTCCCGTGGCCCGAACGCCTCACCCGCCCCCTCGCCGGCGGTCCTCGTCCAGCGCGTCGTCCAGCGCCTCGGCCAGTACCTCCGCCAGATGCCTGCCCCGGACGCCCGCCAGCTGCTCCAGCTGGGTGCGGCAGGAGAAGCCGTCCGCGAGGACCACCGTGCCGTCCGGGGCGTCCCGTACGGACGGCAGGAGCTGTTCCGCCGCGCAGGCGGCGGACACCTCGTAGTGGCCCTTCTCGAAGCCGAAGTTCCCGGCGAGGCCGCAGCAGCCGCCGCTCAGTTCGCCGGTGAGCAGGGCCGCTTCCCGCAGCCTGCGGTCGGCGGCGTCGCCGAGCACCGCGTGCTGGTGGCAGTGGGTCTGCCCGGCCACCGGGCGGTCCACGCGCGGCGGAATCCAGCCGGGGGCGTGGCGCTCCAGTGTCTCCGCGAAGGTGAGGACCCGCGCGGCGAGCCGGGCCGCGCGCGGGTCGTCGTGCAGCAGCTCGGGGACGTCCGTGCGCAGGGCCGCGGCGCAACTCGGTTCCAGGACCACGACCGGGGCGCCGGTCTCCAGCACCGGTTCCATCAGGTCGAGTGTGCGCCGCATGACGGCCCGGGCGCGGTCCAACTGGCCCGTCGAGACGTACGTCAGCCCGCAGCAGACCCGGCCCCGGCCGCGCAGCAGGGACAGCGGGTCGAGGGCGACCGTCCTGCCGTCGCCCACCGGCGGTTTCGCCAGATGCAGGGTCGGCGGCAGCGCCACCCGCAGCCCGGCCGCCTCCAGTACCCGTACGGCGGCCTGTCCCACGGCCGGCGAGAGGTGCTCGGTGAAGGTGTCGGGCCACAGGATGATCACGTCGCCCCGTGTGGCGGGGCGCTGCGGCCTCCGCCGCTCCCACCACCGGCTGAACGTTCGCCGGGCCACCCGCGGAATCTCCCGCTCGGGCGCGAGCCCGCCCAGCCGCTTGGCCGCCCAGGCGAAGGGACGAGCAGCGGACAGCGCGTTGACCAGCCACGCCGTGCGCGTGCGGGCCACTGCCCGGAGCCACACCGGCAGCCGGCCCATCGCGTGGTGCGCGGCGGGCCGGCGGCGCCCCGCGTAGTGGTGGTGCAGGAACTCCGCCTTGTACGTGGCCATGTCGACCCCGACCGGGCAGTCCGACCGGCAGCCCTTGCAGGCCAGGCACAGGTCCAGCGCGTCCCGGACCTCCTCCGACCGCCAGCCGTCCGTCACCACCTCACCGGCGAGCATCTCGTGCAGCAGCCGGGCACGCCCGCGCGTGGAGTGCTCCTCCGCGCCCGTCGCCCGGAAGGACGGGCACATGACGCCCGAGCCGGACACCGATGCCGTACGGCACTTGGCGACGCCCACGCAGCGCCGCACCGCCGCCGAGAAGTCGCCGCCGTCGGCGGGGTAGCCGAAGGCCACGTCGACCGGTTCGCGGGGCAGGACGGAGAAGCGCAGGCCGCTGTCCAGGGGTGCGGGGCGGACGAGCATCCCGGGGTTGAGCAGGTCGTCCGGGTCCCACACCCGTTTCACCCGCTCGAACAGGCCCACCGTCTCGGCCCCGTACATCCTCGGCAGCAGTTCCGCCCGCGCCTGCCCGTCCCCGTGCTCCCCGGACAGCGACCCGCCGTGCGCCACCACCAGCTCCGCGAGCTCCTCCGAGAAGCGGCGGAAACGGGCGACGCCTGGCCGTGTCAGCAGGTCGAAGTCGATACGGACGTGGATGCAGCCGTCCCCGAAGTGCCCGTAGGGCGTGCCGCGCAGCCCGTGCGCCGCCATCAGGACCCGGAAGTCCCGCAGATACGCGCCGAGCCGGGCGGGCGGCACCGCACAGTCCTCCCAGCCCGGCCAGGCCTCGGTCCCGTCGGGCATCCGCGTCGCCGTCCCGCTCGCGTCCTCCCGGATCCGCCACAGCGCGCGCTGCCCGACCGGGTCGGTCACCACGAGCGCGTCCACGACGTCGGCGGCCCGCACGACCGCCTCCGCACGCGCGCGTGCCTGCGCGGCCGACTCCCCTCCGGTCTCCACGAACAGCCAGGCGCCGCCCCGCGGCAGCGCGGCCGGGGACGGCACGAGGTCCGCCGCCATCCCCTCCACCGTCAGCGGCCCGAGCGGCAGCAGCCCGGCAGCGGCCTCGGCCGCCGCGCTCTCGTCGGCGTACGCCAGCACGGCCAGCGCCCGCGCGCGGGGCGCCTCGACCAGGCGTACGACCGCCTCCGTCAGCACGCCGAGCGTGCCCTCGGAGCCGCAGAACGAGCGGGCCACGTCGGCGCCGCGCTCGGGCAGCAGGGCGTCCAGCGCGTATCCGGAGATGCGGCGGGGCAGCTCCGGGAAGCCGGTGCGCAGCCGGGCCGATTCGCTCTCCACCAGCGCCCGCAGCCCGTCCGGCGCCCCAGCCCAGTTACGCCCGAGCCGCAGCCGCTGCCCCCGCGCGGTGACGACGTCCAGTTCCCGGACACTGTCCGCGGTCGTCCCCCACGCCACGGAGTGCGAGCCGCACGAGTTGTTGCCGATCATGCCGCCGAGCGTGCACCGGCCGTGCGTGGACGGATCCGGCCCGAACCGCAGTCCGTGCGGCGCGGCGGCCTCCTGGAGCCGGTCCAGCACCAGCCCCGGCTGAACGACGGCGGTCCGTGCCTCGGGATCCAGGGCGACCAGCCGGTTCATGTGCCGCGTGAAGTCCAGCACGACACCGGTGCCGGTGGCCTGCCCGGCGATGGACGTACCCCCGCCGCGGGCGACGACCGGCACCCCGTGCTCCCGGCACACGGCGAGCGCGGCGGCCACGTCATCGGCGTCCACCGGCGCCACGACCCCGAGCGGGACCCGCCGGTAGTTGGACGCGTCCATGGTGACCAGCGCGCGGGAGGTGACATCGAACCCGACCTCGCCGCGCACGGCCCCGCGAAGCTCCGCCTCAAGTTTCGCCATGTCCCCCACTCAACACCGTCTCACCCGACGGACGACGTTTCGCCCACGTTTCTGGAAACGGCTACGCTCCCCTGCGTGGCTGAGATCCGGATTCCCTCTGACATCAAGCCCGCGGACGGACGTTTCGGCGCGGGTCCCTCCAAGGTGCGGACGGAGGCGCTGGACGCCCTCGCCGCGACCGGCACCTCCCTCATGGGCACCTCCCACCGGCAGGCTCCCGTCAAGGACCTGGTCGGCAAGGTGCGCGAAGGCATCAGCGAGCTGTTCCAGCTCCCCGACGGCTACGAGGTGATTCTCGGCAACGGCGGCTCGACCGCGTTCTGGGACGTCGCGACGCACGGTCTGATCGAGAACAGGTCGCAGCACCTGAACTTCGGCGAGTTCAGCTCGAAGTTCGCGAAGGCCGCCAAGCTGGCCCCCTGGCTGGCCGAGCCGGACGTCATCGTCTCGGACCCGGGCACGCACCCCGAGGCGGTCGCCGAGGCGGGCGTGGACGTCTACGCGTTCACGCACAACGAGACCTCGACCGGTGTCGCCATGCCGATCAAGCGCGTGGCCGGTGCCGACGAGGGCGCCCTGGTGCTCGTGGACGCCACCTCCGGCGCCGGCGGCCTGCCCGTCGACGTCAGCGAGACCGACGTCTACTACTTCGCCCCGCAGAAGTCCTTCGCCTCCGACGGCGGCCTGTGGATCGGCGTCTTCTCCCCGGCCGCGATCGAGCGCGCCGAGCGGATCCACGCGTCCGGCCGCCACGTTCCGGAGTTCTTCTCGCTGCCGACGGCGATCGACAACTCCCGCAAGAACCAGACGTACAACACCCCGGCCCTCGCCACCCTCTTCCTGCTGAACCAGCAGCTGGAGTGGATCAACGGCCAGGGCGGCCTGGACTGGTCGGTCCGGCGCACGGCGACCTCCGCCCGCACGCTCTACGGCTGGGCCGAGGACATCAAGTACGCCAACCCGTTCGTCACCGACCCGGCCAAGCGCTCGCAGGTCATCGGCACGATCGACTTCACGGCCGAGGTCGACGCCGCCGCCGTCGCCAAGGTGCTGCGCGCCAACGGCATCGTCGACACCGAGCCCTACCGCAAGCTCGGCCGCAACCAGCTGCGCGTCGCGATGTTCCCGGCGATCGACCCGGCGGACGTCGAGGCGCTCACGAAGTGCGTCGACTACGTGATCGAGAAGCTCTGACCTTCTCGCGTACGTGAGTGTCGAGGGCGTCCCGCCCGTGCGGGGCGCCCTCTGCCGTGCTCAGGCCGGCCACGGGTCCTGGGCGCCCGGCGTCGAGCGCGCCACCCGGAACCCCACGTCGTCGATCCGGAACGTCGGATGGCTCCGGCGGCGCACCGAGGCGCGGCAGCTCCAGTGCTCGTCGGACCAGCCGCCGCCCCGCAGCACCCGGTAGGTGCCGTAGACCTCGGCGTCGTAGAGGTCCCAGCACCAGTCCCAGACGTTGCCCAGCATGTCGTATAGGCCCCAGGCGTTGGGCTGCCTGCCGCCCACGGGGTGGATGGCGTCCGCCGAGTTGCCCCGGTACCAGGCGATCTCGTCGAGCGGGCCGTAGCGGGGACCGGTGCCGCCGGCGCGGCAGGCGTGCTCCCACTCGGCCTCGGTGGGCAGCCGGTATCCGTCGGCGGTGGTGTCCCAGTCGGCGCTCCCGGTGCCGGACCGCACCTCGTACGCGGGGGTCAGGCCCTCGCGCCGGGACAGGGTGTTACAGAAGCGGATCGCGTCCCACCAGGACACGCCCTCGACCGGGAGCCGGTCGCCGCGTGCCGTGCTCGGCCGTTCGCCGGTGACCTCGGCGTACCACGCCTGGGTGACCGGGAACGCCGACAGGCGGAACGCCGCGACCTCGACCGTCCAGCTGTGCCGCGTCCGCCGGTCCGACAGGGTCACCCGGCCGGACGGGACGCTCGTCATCTCGTGTACCGGATCCCCACCCATGATCGGCCACCCTACGGGTGAGGGCGCCCGGACGGGACCGAGCGCCCCCTCACACCGCCATCACGTCGCCGAACAGCTCACCCCCGGTACGCCCCCGCCCCCGGGCGCGCCCCCGAACCCGAAGCTCGCCGAACCGCCCGGAGAGACACTGCCGTTGTGCGTGGCGTTCACCGCTGTGACGGTCGCGCCGGTCTGGGTGTGGGTCGCGTTCCACATGCTCGTGACCTTCTGCGACCCGCTCCACGTCCACGTCACCTTCCAGGACTTCAGCGGAAGTGTGCCCGTGTTGGTCACCTTCACCTCGGCGTTGAAGCCGCCGCCCCAGTCGCTGCCGACGGTGTAGGCGGCGGTGCAGGTGGGCGTGGTGCCGCCGGGACCACCCGGGTCCGGGCCGGGGCCGGGGCCGCCGGTGTCGAAGCCCGGGGCCTTGATGGACGCCAGGTACGCGTCCTTCGCCGTGTCGACCGTCTGCCAGTCGTCCTTCAGGATGCCGCCGGTGTCACCGGAGTTGGGGTTCCAGGACCAGAACGTCCAGTGGAAGCTGTCGGCGCCGTACGCGGACGTCGAGCGCAGGTACTTCACCAGCTCGGCCAGCCACTTCTGGTCCACCGCCGGCTGGAGCGTCGTACCGAACTCGCCGAGCCACACCGGGGCGATGTTCTGCTTGAAGATGTAGCCCCAGTACTTGTCCCAGATCCCCGGCATGTTGGCGGGGAAGGACGGGTCCGAGAACCAGGACTGCTGCGCCACCGACGTCGCGTAGTCGTGCGCCGAGTACACCAGCCGGTTCGGGACGTCCAGCTGGACCGGGTACTGGGCCACACCCATCAGGTTGCCGCCCCACCAGCCGTTGGTGCCGTCGTGCGACTGCACGCCCTCGACCATGATCAGCAGCTCGGGGTTGACCGAAAGCACCGCGTTGCCCGCGCGCTGGGCGGCCAGGCGCCAGTCGCGGGAGGTGTCGCCGCAGCCCCAGCAGGCCGGGTCGTGCGGCTCGTTGTGCAGGTCGATGCCGACCACGGTGGGGTTGCCCTTGTAACGCGCCGCCAGGGCCTTGAGGTTGGTGATCCACGTCGACTCGGGGACCGCCGCCGTGTACCAGAGCGCCGACTGGCCCGCCGCGTCCGGGCGGTGGCGGTCCAGGACGATCTTCAGGCCGGACTGGCCCGCGTAGGCCACGATCTTGTCCAGGACCTGGAGGGACGTCAGCCCGCGCAGGTCGGAGTTCTTGCCGTCGTGGTTGATGCTGTCCGGCATGGTGCCGGGCTTGAGAATGTCGTCGCTGTAGGGCATCCGGATGGTGTTGTAGCCCAGCGACCTCATCTGGTCGATCATGCTCTTGTAGTCGCGGGCCCACAGGCCGTGGACGACGTGGTTGGCGGTCTCGAAGCCGAACCAGTTGACGCCGGCGATACGGACGGGCTGCCCCGCCGCGTCCAGGATCTGCCGGCCGCTGGTGTGCCAGTAGCCGGCACCGGCGGCCTCAGCGGCGACATCGGCTCGTGCCGACTGCACGCCCGCCAGCGGTAACAGGAGCGCCGCGGCAACACACAGCGCTCTGCGCAGAGTGCGGAACATGTGGCTGCTTCCTCTCGGGGGGAGGCACGGCACCCGGAACAGGATGGGAGCGCTCCCATAATGCCGCGCACCTCCCAGAGAACTGGCGCAACATGAGCACGTCAAGACTCTGGGAGGTGTGCGACCGCCTAACCGCTATCGGCTCAGCTTCCTGAACCGCCGTACGGCCAGCGGCAGGAAGATCGCCGTCAGGATCACCGGCCACACCCCGGCCATCAGCAGCGCGTGCTGCTCCACCCAGGAGTCGCCGCCCCCGACCGGCGTCCCGAACAGCTCGCGGGTCGCCGCCGCCGTGGAGGAGATCGGGTTCCAGGCCGCCACCCAGCCCAGCCAGTCGGGCATGAGCTGCGGCGCGACGAAGATGCTGGAGATCATCGTCAGCGGGAAGGCGACCGCGAACAGGCCGCCCGCCGCCTCCGGGTTGGGCACCAACAGGCCGAGCCACACGCCGATCCAGATCAGCGCGAACCGCAGCCAGAGCAGGAGCCCGAACGCGGCGAGGAAGCCGAAGCCGCCGTCCGGACGCCAGCCCATCGCGAAAGCGGTCAGCATCATGATGGCCAGCTCGGCGCAGGCCACGATCAGATCGGTGACCCCGCGCCCGGCCACCACGGCCGAGGAGGACATCGGCATCGAGCGGAAGCGGTCGATGACGCCCTTGGTGGAGTCGTAGACCACGACGGTCGCGGTGTTGATGAAGCCGAACGCCATGGTCATCACGAACATGCCCGGCATCAGGAAGTCCTTGTAGTCCCCGCCGCCCGGCACCGTCATGGCGCTGCCGAAGACATAGCCGTAGAGCAGTACGGACAGGATGGGGAAGCCCAGCTGCCAGGCGATGTTGATCGGCTGGCGCTGATAGTGGGTCAGGCCGCGGCGGACGATGTTCCAGCAGTCGGCGAGCAGCCAGTACGTACCGCTCCGCGGGCTCGGCGTGCTCAGGTCGGTGACGCTCATGCCGCGGCCTCCTTCTCGGTCCGGTGTCCGGTCAGGCGCAGGAACACGTCGTCGAGGCTCGGCCTGCGCAGTCCGATGTCCTCGACGCGGACGCCCTCGTCCTGGAGGGTCCGCGCGACCTCGGTGAGGGCGGTGACCCGGTCGGTGACCGGGGCGTGCACCCGCAACTCCGTCTCGTCCGCCTCGGGTTCGCCCTCCGTGACCCGGGCGACGACCTTCACCACTCGCGGGATCTCGGACCGCTCGGCGACCACGACCTCGATGCGGTCGCCGCCGACCAGGTTCTTCAGCCCGTCCGGGGTGTCGTCGGCGATGGCCCGCCCCTGGTCGATGACGGTGATGTGCGAGGCGAGCTTGTCGGCCTCCTCCAGGTACTGCGTGGTCAGCAGCACGGTCGTGCCGCCGGCCACCAGCGCCCGTACGGAGTCCCAGACCTCCCCCCGGCTGCGGGGGTCCAGTCCGGTCGTCGGCTCGTCGAGGAAGAGGACGGCCGGGGCGAGGATCATGGACGCCGCGAGGTCGAGGCGGCGCCGCATGCCGCCGCTGTACTTGCCCACGCCCCGGTCGGCGGCGTCGGTCAGGTCGAACTGCTCCAGCAGTTCGGTGGCCCGGAGCCCGGCCCGCTTGCCGCCCAGGTGGAACAGGCGGCCGAACATCTCCAGGTTCTGCCGGCCGGTGAGCACCTCGTCGACCGCCGCGTACTGGCCGGTGAGCCCGATCCTGGCCCGCACCTCGCGCGACTGCCGGGCCACATCCAGCCCGGCGACCCTCGCGCTGCCCCCGTCCAGCCGGATCAGCGTGGACAGGATGCGGACGGCGGTGGTCTTGCCCGCCCCGTTCGGCCCGAGCAGGCCGTGCACCGTGCCCTCGCGCACCGCCAGGTCGAAGCCGTCGAGTGCGCGCTTCTCGCCGTACCTCTTCTCCAGCGCCTCGGCCCGCACCGCGTATCCGTCCATGCCGCCCCCTCCCGTGCGTCCGTGCCCCGTCGGCCCCGAACCGGGTACAGCGTACCCGATGGCGCGTACAGCGTACCCAGTTTTTCTCGGGGGACCTAAGCTGGGCTCCATGACGAGCGGTACGAGTGGCACGGGCAGTACGGAGACCAGCGGCAGCGGCGATATCGCCCGCACCCTCGAACTGCTGTGGGACACCGGCCGCCGCCCCAGTCGCGGCCCCAAGCCGACCCTGACCCTGGAACGGATCGTGGAAGCGGCCATCCAGGTGGCGGACACCGAGGGGCTGGAGGGGCTCTCCATGCGCCGCGTCGCCGCCGAACTGGGCACCGGCACCATGTCGCTGTACCGGTACGTCCCCGGCAAGGGCGAGCTGCTCGACCTCATGCTGGACCGGGTGCAGCGCCCCTCCGAGAACCCTGCCGACCTCGGCGACGGCGGCTGGCGCGCGGCCCTGGAGGCACTGGCCCGCGCGACCCTCGCCCTCTACCGCCGCCACCCCTGGCTGCTCCAGGTCAACCAGTCCCGCCCGATCCTCGGCCCGAGCGCCCTCGACGGCATGGAGAAGGTGCTGACCAGGATCCGCCCGATGGGGCTGAGCGACCCCGAACTGGTCTCCGCGATCATCATGATCGACGGGTATGTCGTCGGGGCCGCGCGCACGCAGCTGTACCAGCGGGAGGCGGAGCGCCGGACGGGCCTGACGGACGCCGAGTTCTGGCAGGCGCAGGTACCGGCCCTGGAAAAGGCCATGGCCTCGGGCCGCTACCCGGTCACGGCGTCCCTCTCCGAGGACGCCTTCGGCACGGACTTCGACCACTTCGAGTTCGGGTTGCAGCGGATCCTGGACGGGTTGGAGGTGCTGGTGGCGGCAGGCGAGTCCTAGGGGGCGTCATCACCGGGCCGCGCCGGGCCGTTGGGGCCGGAGACTGCGCCGAGCTGGGTGAGGCCGGCCAGCACGTCGGTGCAGGTCCAGTACTCGACGAACCTGCCGCCGGAGACCCGCAGGATGTCGTGGCCGCTGAAGGCGACCGGCGTGCCGGCCGGGGCCGTGGCGTGCTCCAGGCCGCCCGTGTAGCGGGCGCGCAGCGTCCAGCGTGCCGCGACCAGGTCGGCCTGGACGATCGGCCCGACGTCCACGCTGATGGCGACGTCCCCGAACACCGCCATGGTCTGCTCGATCTCGGGAAGCAGCCGGGCCGGACCCGTCTGCGCTTCCGAGTCGCTGCCGTCCGGCCGTGCCTGGTGCACGACGAAACCGGGATCGAGGATCTCGCCGGCATGGCTGAAGTCGCCGCGCCACAGCGCGGTCCAGCGTTCGTACAGCTCGTTCATCCGCTCGATGGACAGGGTGCTCATGCTGCGCTCCTTCGAGGAGTAGTATCTGCGTCACGAAGTATCTGCGTGACGCAGGGAATTGAAGGGGTGGATGCCGAGCCGTGTCAATCGAGAATCGTGAGGGGCTGCTCGCGGCCGTCACCGTGGCCGCCCGGCGGCAGCACGCCGCGTACACCCTCTTCAACCAGGCCATGGCGGACCGGCTGGGACTGCATCCGACGGATCTGCAGTGCGTGAGCCTGCTCGGCCTCGAACCCGAACCACTCACCACGGGTGAGATCGCCGAACTGACCGGCCTCACCTCGGGTTCGGCCTCCCGGCTCGTTGACCGGCTGGAGCGAGCGGGGCTGGTCGAGAGGAAGCCCGACCCGCACGACCGCAGAAGGACCCGGGTCTCGCTCACCGCCCGGCGAGCACCGGAGGCCGAGGCCGCGTGGGACGCCCCCGGCAGCGCCTTCGCCGACCTCCTCGCCGCGTTCAGCGACGAGGAACTGGCGGTGATCGAGCGCTACTTGCGCCACTCCACCCAGGTGGGATCCGCGCAGGCCGCACGGCTGCGGGAGCGGTAGCCCGGGACACCGTGCCCGGGCCGGTCAAGCACGAACTGCTACCCCCGGCGCCTCATTCTCCGCAGGCCGAACAGAGCGACCACAGCGACGCCCGCGGCGATCGCCCCCGTCTTGAGATGGCCGCTCAGCCCGTCTCCCCCGCCGTCGGACGCGGCCGAACTCCCACTCCCGGAAGGAGAGTCGGACCCGCCGCCCCCGGGAGCGTCCTGCGGCTCCACCGGGCTGTCCGCCCCCTCGGCGCCGTACATCAGCTTCTTGCCGTCCGCGGTGTAGGTGACGGACTCCCCCTGCCCCAGGAACGGCACGCCGAGTCGTTCCTTCCGTTTGATCTTCCCGCCGTTCCAGTCGTACGCGATCGCGCCGAAGTAGCTGCGTACGACGAGGTGTTCACCGTCCGGGGAAAGCGTGGCGTCGGTGGCCTCCAGGTCGGGGACGGCCGCGACGGGCCGGAACGTGTTCGACCCGGAGGGGGAGAGCCGGGCCGGGCCCTCGTACAGGTGCCCGCCCTTCTCGTTCTTGTCGACGATGTAGACGCGGCCGGTCTTCGGGTGCACGACGAGGGACTCGGCGTCCCGCGCGCCGTCGGAGTACTTCACGACGTACTGCGTGGCCCGGATCGTCTGGTCGCGCAGGTTCTTCGGCTCGGGCAGCCGGTAGATCCAGACGTACGGCCAGGTGCCGCCGAGGTTGTCGCCGATGTCGCCGACGTAGATCTGGTTGTCCGGCCCGATGGAAACGGCCTCGACGTCACGCGGACTGCCCACGCCGGACATGGTGATCGTGGCGACCGTCTCGCCCGTCGCGCTGTCGACGGCGTAGAGGTACGCCCCGTCGTCGCTGTCGTTGTGCGTCCAGTAGATGCCGGGGTGCTGCCGCGAGGCCGCCAGGCCGCTGGACTCGGTGATGCGCGGGTCCTTGATCGTGAACTTCTCGTCGCCGTCGGCGGCGGAGGCGGGTACGGCGAGGGCGCCCGTGAGAAGGGCCGCGGCGAGAAGGGCGAACGGTCTGCGCATGCCCCAAGACTGCCATCCCGCTGGGCGGTTCAGCGGCGGTTCACCGTGCGTGCGGGATCAAGGAGGATGGCGGCCACCGTGCGTGGCCCGACTCACACCCCGCCGGGCGACCTGATCATCCATGATGAGCGGATGCTCAGGTTCATGCCCGTCGGTGACTCCATGACGATCGGAAGCACGGGCGAACACACATGGCGCTACCGGCTGTGGCAGCACCTGTGCCGTTCCTACGGCGGCCCCTTCACCCTCGTCGGCCCCCGCGAGACGCTCTACGACAAGCTCGCCGAGGCCCCGGTGTCGTACGCCTACGCCGAACCGGACTTCCCGCGTGCCCACCTGGCCGGCTGGGGCGAGGGCTGGCAGCACATGGC
Organism: Streptomyces hawaiiensis; assembly: GCF_004803895.1. NCBI lineage: Bacteria > Bacillati > Actinomycetota > Actinomycetes > Kitasatosporales > Streptomycetaceae > Streptomyces > Streptomyces hawaiiensis. Next base: position 3,942,172 of record NZ_CP021978.1, read on the forward strand.
GCCGCTGATCGGCGACGCGGTGCGGTCGTGCCGCGCGGACGTGCTCCTGGTCTCCCTGGGCCTGATCGACCTGGGCTTCTACACGAACGCCGAGCAGACCGCCGAGAACGTCCGGGCCTTCACGGCCGAGGCGCGGGCGGCGAACCGCCGGGTGGGGATGGTGTGGCTGCCCGTGACGCCGAACGTGCGCGCCCAGTCGGACGCGGCCTTCGCCGGCGAGGTCACCCGCTTCAACGAACTCCTCGCCAAGACGGCCGCCGACCTCGACGAGCCCGGCTCCCCCGTCCTGCTGGCCTCACCCTCGCCGTCGTACGACGTCGCCACCGACACCTACGACGGCACCCACCCCAACGCGAGCGGCGAACACAAGATCGCGGCGGCCTTCGCGGGGGCGATGTACCAGGGCTGGGGCCTGGCCGGCCCTTACGAGAAGTAGCCCTCCTCGATGGGTACGTGCTTGCTTGGAGCGCACTTCAAGACGTTGGCTTGGGGACCATGAAGTACACGCAGCTCGGACGCACGGGACTCAAGGTCAGCCGGCTCGTCCTCGGCACCATGAACTTCGGCCCGCAGACCGACGAGGCCGACAGCCACGCCATCATGGACGCGGCGCTGGACGCGGGCATCAACTTCTTCGACACCGCCAATGTGTACGGCTGGGGCGAGAACAAGGGCCGTACCGAAAGCATCATCGGCAACTGGTTCGCGAAGGGCGAGGGACGGCGCGACAAGGTCGTCCTCGCCACGAAGGTCTACGGCAACATGGGCGCCGACGGCCCGGCCTGGCCCAACCACGACAAGCTCTCCGCGGTCAACATCCGCCGGGCCGTGGACGCCAGCCTCAAGCGGCTCCAGACCGACCACATCGACGTCTACCAGTTCCACCACATCGACCGGGACACCCCCTTCGACGAGATCTGGCAGGCGATCGACGTCCTGATCCAGCAGGGCAAGATCCTCTACGTCGGGTCGTCGAACTTCCCCGGCTACAAGATCGCCCAGGCCAACGAGATCGCCGCCCGGCGCGGCGGGACCATCGGGCTGGTCAGCGAGCAGTGCCTGTACAACCTCGCCGAGCGGCGCGCCGAGATGGAGGTCGTCCCGGCCGCGCAGGAGTACGGCCTCGGCGTCATCCCGTGGTCGCCGCTGCACGGCGGTCTGCTGGGCGGTGTCCTCAAGAAGGAGGTCGAGGGCAAACGCCGCGCCTCCGGCCGCGCGGCCGACGCGCTCGCCGACGCCGGCACCCGCGCGCGGATCCAGTCCTACGAGGACCTGCTCGACAAGCACGGCATCGAGCCCGGCGAGGCCGCCCTGGCCTGGCTGCTCACCCGCCCCGGCGTGACCGGCCCGATCGTCGGCCCGCGCACCGCCGAGCAGCTCGCCTCCGCCGTCCGGGCGTCCGAGCTGGAGCTCTCCGAGGAGCTCCTGACCGGCCTGGACGAGATCTTCCCCGGCCCGGGGCCGTCGCCGGAGGCCTTCGCCTGGTAACGCCCCCGTCAGGGGCGCGGGGAACTGCGCGACAAGCCCCCACCGGCCCGCAGCCGAAAAGCAGCCGTCCGCAGTTCCCCCACCGCCCTACCTCCCAAGCACAGAAGCCAGGGCGACGACGAGAAACATCAGCACGAGCACACCGGCCATGATCCGGTTGCGGGTTTTCGGGTCCACGCCCCGAGCCTAACCGGCGCCCCCGAGCGGCCAGTGCCCGACCGCCTCGTACCGGGGCTGCTCCCCCGGGACTCCCGACGTCGGCAGATTGCTCCGCACCAGGCAGAGCTCCCGCACGGTCCAGGTCCGGCCCGTGAATCCCGCGAGCGCGTCCAGGAACGCCCGCACGTCCCCCGCCTCCCGGTTCCGCGCCACGGTCAGATGGGCCTTGTACCGCCGGTGCTCCCCCATCGGCACCCCCGCTTTCCGCGCCGCCGCCTCGGCCCGCTCGGCCAGCAGCCGGAGGGTCGCCAGGTCCCCCTCGGCCCCGGCCCACAGCGCCTTCCCGTGCCCGAACTGGCCTCCGCCCCGCACGGCCAGCGGGAACGGCTCCGTACGGCGCGCGGCACGCTCCAGCCGCTCCGACAGCTCCGGGACGAGGCCGTCGTCGACCTCACCGTAGAAGGCGAGTGTGAAGTGCCAGCCGGGACGGCCGGTCCAGCGCATGCCGTCGGCGCCGGGCAGCTCCCGCAACGCGTCGACCACGGCGCCGAGTTCACGGCACACCTCGTCAGGGGGCAGTACGGCCGCGAAGAGTCTCATGGGGCCAGCCTGGCACCATGAGGCCATGCGGATCACCATCCGGGACGGCGGGCCCGACGACATTCCCTCGATACTCGGCATGCTCGACAGCTGCGTGGAGTGGCTGGTTTCACAGGGGCGCACAGGGCAGTGGGGGACACGGCCTCTGTCGCGGAGCCCGAAGACGGTGGAGTCGGTCGGCCGGTACATGGCGGAGGGTTGCGTGTTCATGGCCGACGTCGACGGCGTCCCCGCCGGGACCCTCACCCTCACCGACTCGGCGGGTGCCTACCTGTCCCACCTCCCGCAGCCCGGCGAGCCCGAGCGCTACATCCACTGGCTGGCCTCCGACCGCCGTTTCAAGGGGCACGGCGTGGGCAGCGCCCTCCTCGCCCACGCCGCCGAAGAGACCCGCCGCGCCGGAATCTCCCTGCTCCGCGTCGACTGCTACGCCGGGGACGACGGCAAGCTCGTCCGCTACTACGAGTCCAACGGCTTCACCCGCACCGAGGCCTTCACGGTGGGCGAGAACAAGTGGCCGGGGCAGTTGCTGGCCCGACGGGTGTAGGCGGCCTCCGGGTCCGGACGGGTCCAGGTCACCGTGCGTATCGTTGTACTGCGCGGCCGGCTCCATGCGCGGGGGCGGCCGGGGAGGAGCGCCACGATGACCGTCCTTCACGACAGGATCGAGATGGCCGACAGCAGCGGTGAACTCACCCTCGACATGATGTTCGAGTGGGTGGAGACGATGCCGGTCCCCGAGGGCTACAAGGTCGAGATCGTCGGGGGGAACATCTTCATGGCGCCTCAGCGGGACACCCACTGGGACATCATCCTGGACATCGTCGAGCAGCTGCGCAGCAAGTATCCGCGCAAGCGCGTGAAGTCCGACGTCCGTGTCGACTACCCGGGCCACCTCAACGGCTTCGCCTCCGACATCACCCTGATGGCGGAGGGTGCGGCGAAGAGCGACAAGGGCCTGTGGCGCTACCAGGACGTCGAGTTCGTCGCCGAGGTGATCTCCAGGAAGACCGGGGCGAACGACTACGGCCCGAAGAAGGACGCCTATGCCGCGGCCGGTGTGCCGGTGTACCTGATCGTGGATCCGTACACCGGCCGCTGGCATCTGCACACCAAGCCCAAGGACGGCGAGTACCGGGGCGAGCTGAGTCTGGACTTCGGGGACGAGATCGACCTGACGGGCACCGTGGTCGGCCTCGCCCTCGAGACCGGCGAGTTCCCCCGAGACTGACGCCCGCCTCACGCCGCCGGGGCCAGCTCCTCCCGATGCTCCCGGGGCACGAACCGCACGCTCGGGTAGCCCCGGTGCCAGCCCACCGACAGCCGGAGGTCGCCCACCCGGGCCAGGACCAGGCCGATCACCGCAGCGGCGAGCACCGCCACCGCGCCACCGGCCGCGAGGCCGACCCGGGCGCCGTAGGTGTCGGTGACCCAGCCGACGATCGGAGCGCCGACCGGGGAGCCGCCGAGGAAGACCATCATGTAGAGGGCCATGACCCGGCCGCGCATCGCCGGGTCCGTGGACATCTGGATGCTGGTGTTCGTCGTGACGTTGACGGTCATGCCGAACAGGCCCAGCGGGACCATGAGCAGGGCGAACATCCACAACGTGGGGGTCGTCGCCGCCAGGATCTCCAGCGCTCCGAAGGCGATGGCCGCCACGATCAGCAGCCGCAGCCGGGCCGTGCCCCGCCGCGCGGCGAGCAGCGCGCCCGCGACCGAGCCGACCGCCATCAGCGTGTTGAACATGCTGTACGCGCCCGCCCCCGCATGGAACACGTCGTCCGCGAAGGCCGACAGGTAGACGGGGAAGTTGAAGGCGAACGTGCCGACGAACCCGACCAGGACGATCGGCCAGATCAGCTCCGGGCGGCCGGTGACGTAGCGCACCCCCTCCCGCAGCTGCCCCTTGCCGCGCGGGGCGCGTTCGACGACGTGCAGCTCGCGGGCGCGCATCAGCAGCAGGCCGGTGAGCGGCGCGATGAAGGACAGGCCGTTGAAGAGGAACGCGTAGCCGGTGCCGACGCCGGTGATGAGCAGGCCCGCGACGGCGGGGCCGACCAGGCGGGCCGACTGGAAGTTCGCCGAGTTCAGGCTGACCGCGTTCTGCAGCTGCCCCGGGCCGACCAGCTCGGAGACGAAGGACTGCCGGGCCGGGTTGTCGACGACGGTGGCGAGACCGACCGCGAAGGCGGCGACGTACACGTGCCACACCTGGACGTGCCCGGTGAGCGTGAGGACGGCCAGGGCGATCGCGGTGAGCGCCATCGACGTCTGCGTCACGAGCAGCGCGGGCCGCTTGCGCAGCCGGTCGACGAGGACACCGCCGTAGAGGCCGAAGAGGAGCATCGGCAGGAACTGCAGCGCGGTCGTTATGCCGACGGCGGCGGAGGAGCCGGTGAGGCTGAGCACCAGCCAGTCCTGGGCGATGCGCTGCATCCACGTGCCGATGTTGGAGACGACCTGTCCCATGAAGAACAGGCGGTAGTTCCTCACCTTGAGGGAGGAGAACATCGAGGACTTGCGCGGAGGCGCGTCGGAGGTGGGCGGGGAATCGTGGGGATCAGTTGCGGGGGCGGAAGCTGCTCCGGGTCCCGAACTCAAAGGGTTCGCCTCCTTGCGACGACTGCTGCTTACAGATGTGCGAGCTTCTCCAGCACGGGGGCGGCGGCGCGGAGTTTCGCCCACTCGTCCTCGTCGAGGTTCTCCACCAGCGTGGCCAGGAACGCGTTCCGCTTGGCGCGGCTCTCCTCGAGCATGGCCTCGGCCTGCTCGGTGCGTGTGACGACCTTCTGGCGCCGGTCCTCGGGGTGCGGCTCCAGCCGGACCAGTCCCTTGGCCTCCAGCAGCGCCACGATGCGGGTCATCGACGGCGGCTGGACGTGCTCCTTACGGGCGAGTTCGCCCGGTGTGGCCCTGCCGCACAGGGACAGGGTGCCCAGCACCGACATCTCGGTGGGGCTGAGCGATTCGTCGACCCGCTGGTGCTTGAGCCGACGGGACAGCCGCATCACTGCGGATCGGAGGGAGTTCACGGCGGCTACGTCGTCGCCATGGGTGAGGTCCGGCATGTTCTTTAGCGTAACTCATTACTCTCGCTAAAGACCAGCCGTAACACGCAGGACCGTCCGTGACGCCCGCCACTGAGCCGTGACATCACTCATATGGGTGACACGACGGCGGAACGCGCCCCGCCGTACCGAACGGTGCAGCGACCCTCATGGTCATGGGGACCAGTGTGCTCAGCCTGCGAATAGACCACGACCTGCTCGAACGGCTCCGGCACCAGGCCGCGAAAAGGGGAATGAGCGTCCAGGACTACGTCGTCCGGACGCTCATTCGAGATGACTTCGACCAGCGGTTCCAGACCGCCGTCGAGGAGACGGAGAGGTTCTACGGATCACCCGACTCCGGCGACGGGGATCAGGTCAGGCCCAGCGCCGGCATCAGGTAGTAGAACGCGAACACCGCCGACACGACGTACATCGCCACCGGCACCTCCCGGCCCCGCCCGGCCGCCAGCCGCAGCACCGCGAAGGTGATGAAGCCCATGCCGATGCCGTTGGTGATCGAGTAGGTGAACGGCATCATCAGCATCGTCACGAAGGCCGGGACGGCGATCGTGTAGTCCGCCCAGTCGATCTCCTTGACCGAGCCGGCCAGGATCAGGAAGCCGACCGCGAGCAGCGCGGGCGTGGCCGCCTGGGACGGGACCATGGTGGCGACCGGCGTCAGGAAGAGGGCGACGGCGAAGAGGCCGCCGGTGACGACGTTCGCGAGACCGGTCCGGGCGCCCTCGCCGACACCGGCCGTGGACTCGACGAAGGCGGTCGTCGCGGAGGAGGAGCTGGCGCCGCCGGCGGCGACCGCGAGGCCGTCGACGAACAGCACCTTGTTGATGCCGGGCATCTGGCCCTCGCCGTCGGTCAGCTTCGCCTCGTCGGAGACGCCCATGATCGTGCCCATCGCGTCGAAGAAGCACGACAGCAGCACGGTGAAGACGAACAGCACCCCGGTCAGGACACCGACCCTCTCGAAGCCGCCGAACAGGCTGACCTGCCCGACCAGCCCGAAGTCGGGACTGGCGACCGGGTTGCCGGGCCACTTGGGCGTGGTCAGGCCCCAGCTCGGCACCGTGGCCACCGCGTTGATGACCACCGCGAGGACCGTCATGGTGACGATCGAGATCAGGATCGCGCCGGAGACCTTGCGCACGATGAGCGCGAGGGTCAGCAGGACACCCAGGACGAAGACGAGGACCGGCCAGCCGTCGAGGTGACCGTCGCCGCCGAGCTGGAGCGGGACGGTGGTCTGGGCGGCGTCCGGGATCCGGGAGACGAAGCCCGCGTCGACGAGCCCGATCAGCATGATGAACAGGCCGATACCGATGGAGATGGCCTTGCGCAGCCCGTAGGGAACGGCGTTCATGACGCGCTCGCGCAGCCCCGTGGCGACCAGCAGCATGACGACGAAGCCGGCGAGAACCACCATGCCCATCGCGTCCGGCCAGGACATACGCGGGGCCAGCTGCAGCGCGACGACGGAGTTCACGCCGAGACCGGCGGCGAGTGCGATCGGTACGTTGCCGATGACGCCCATGAGGAGGGTGGTGAGCGCGGCGGTGAGGGCCGTCGCGGTGACCAGCTGCCCGTTGTCGAGCTGATGACCGTACATGTCCTTGGCACTGCCGAGGATGATCGGGTTCAGCACGATGATGTAGGCCATCGCGAAGAAGGTGGCGAGACCGCCCCGGACCTCGCGGGACAGGGTGCTGCCCCGCTCGGAGATCCGGAAGAAGCGGTCGAGTGCGCCGTACGTGCGCCCGGCTCCCGGCTGTTCAGGGGCGGGGACCTTGGCAGGAGCCGAGGAGGACATGTGTTTGGTGTTTCCTACGAAGAGAAGTGGTCAGACACAAACCGTTTCAGTATGAACATATAAGACCTCGATCGGCCATCTCCGCGCGTAGACCCGATCGCCTCGTAAGCTGTCCCCATGGCGAAATGGACCCCCAGACACGAGGCGCCGGAGCCCCTGGAGGGCCCCGTGGTCGCCACCATCACCGGCGGCACGATCCTGTGGTTCGTCCTCTTCCTGGTCCAGCTCCCCTTCTACGGCTGGTTCGACGATCACGGCCACACCTGGTGGGTGTGGACCTGCCTGGCCGGCGGCGGGCTGGGACTGATCGGCATCTGGTACGTCCGCAAGCGCGACACCGCGATCAAGCGGGCGGCGGCGCAGCACCCGACGGCGTCCCCCACGCCCCAGTAGACCCGACGCCCCGACCCGAGAGGCGCCGCACCGCGTACGGCGAGAAGGGGACGTGTCGGGGGGTGTCCGCCCGCAGCTGGTTGGCGCGTCAACGGACAGTCAGTCGGCGTGAGACCCCATCGCGCCGTTCCGAGGACGGACACCCCCCGACACGGCCCCGACCCACCACCACCGCGCCGGCGCAGACGACGCGCACCCCCACCCGGCGTCTTGCGAATACGCAAACCCGCGCTCTCCGACGAGACACCCGCCCGCCCCCTCCCTACGCTCGGGAGATGGCGGCGAAACGCTCGAACCCGTCGCGCGGAACCCGCCGCCGAACCGGTGAGGAGCGCAGCGATGACGACGCAGAACAGCGAGGCCGAGGCCGACCGTGCCCTGAAGTCCAAGCACCGCGCGATGTGGGCCCAGGGCGACTACCCGTCCCTGGCCGCCGAGATCATCCCCGAGCTGGGAGCGATCCTGGTCGAGGCGTGCGGGGTGCGCTCCGGCCAGCGGGTGCTGGACGTGGGCGCCGGCTCCGGAAACGCCGCGATCCCGGCTGCCCTGGCCGGCGCGGACGTGGTGGCCTCCGACCTGACCCCGGAGCTGTTCGAGGCCGGCCGGCGGGTGGCCCGGAAGCAGGGGGCGCACCTCACCTGGCAGGAGGCCGACGCCGAGGCCCTGCCCTTCGGTGACGCGGAGTTCGACACCGTGCTGTCCTGCGTGGGCGTCATGTTCGCCCCGCACCACCAGCAGGCCGCCGGTGAACTCGTCCGGGTCTGCCGTCCGGGCGGCACCATCGGGCTGCTCAGCTGGACGCCCCAGGGCTTCATCGGCCGGATGTTCGCCGCGATGAAGCCGTACGCGCCACCGCCCCCGCCGGGAGCCCAGCCGCCCCCGCTGTGGGGGGACGAGGACCATGTCCGCGCCATCCTCGGCGACCGGGTCACGGACGTCAGCGCCGAACGCCGCACCGTCCGGGTCGACCGCTTCGAGACGCCGGAGATGTTCCGCGACTACTTCAAGGAGCGCTACGGCCCGACCATCAGCGTCTACAAGAACATCGCCGGCGAGCCCGAACGCGCCGCCGCCCTGGACGGCGCCCTGACGGACCTGGTCCGCGACGCCGACCTGGGCTCGGGCCGGACGGTCCTGGAGTGGGAGTACCTGCTGTTCACCGCCCGCCGGGCGGGCTGACACCGGGGCGTGGCACCGGGGTCCGACGGCGTACAACTGCCGTACGACCACGGCATGAAGTCCGTCCTTCCCAGGTCGGATCTTCGCCGCATTCAGCGGGTGAAGCGGCAAAACCGCACGTACCGTCGAATGCATGACGCATCTCGACGCGGGTGCCCGGCCCGACTCCGCGCGGCCGGCGACGGTCACCTCCCGCGAGACCGGCCTGACCGGTGCTCAGGTCGCCGAACGGGTGGAGCGCGGCCAGGTCAACGACGTGCCGGTGCGCAGCAGCCGGTCCACCGTCGACATCGTCCGTGCGAACGTCTTCACCCGCTTCAACGCGATCATCGGCGTGCTGTGGCTGATCATGCTGGTGGTCGCGCCGATCCAGGACAGCCTGTTCGGGTTCGTGATCCTCGCGAACACCGGCATCGGGATCGTCCAGGAGTGGCGCGCGAAGAAGACGCTGGACTCGCTCGCGCTGATCGGCGAGGTGCGGCCGACCGTACGCCGGGACGGCACCGCCGCGCAGGTCAGCACCTCCGAGATCGTGCTGGACGACCTGATCGAGATCGGGCCCGGGGACAAGGTCGTCGTCGACGGGGTCTGTGTCGAGGCCGACGGGCTGGAGATCGACGAGTCGCTGCTCACCGGCGAGGCCGACCCGGTCGTCAAGCACCCGGGCGACCAGGTCATGTCGGGCAGCTTCGTGGTCGCGGGCGGCGGGGCCTTCCAGGCGACGAAGGTCGGCCGTGAGGCCTACGCCGCTCAGCTCGCCGAGGAGGCCTCGCGCTTCACCCTCGTCCAGTCCGAGCTGCGGTCGGGCATCTCCACGATCCTCAAGTACGTCACGTGGATGATGGTCCCGACCGCGATCGGCCTGATCATCAGCCAGCTGTTCGTGAAGGAGAACGCCTTCGACGACTCCGTCGCCCGCACGGTCGGCGGCATCGTCCCGATGGTCCCCGAGGGGCTCGTCCTGCTCACCTCGGTCGCCTTCGCCATCGGCGTGATCCGCCTGGGCCGCAAGCAGTGCCTGGTGCAGGAGCTGCCCGCGATCGAGGGGCTCGCCCGGGTCGACACCGTCTGCCTCGACAAGACCGGCACCCTCACCGAGGGCGGCATGGACGTCACCGAGCTGCGGCCGATCCAGGGCGCCGACGAGACGTACGTACGCAAGGTGCTCGGCGCGCTCGGCGAGTCGGACCCGCGGCCGAACGCCTCCCTGAAGGCGATCATCGACACCTACCCGGCCGTCGAGGACTGGCGCTGCACCGAGGCACTGCCGTTCTCCTCCGCCCGCAAGTACAGCGGCGCCGTGTTCAGCGAGGGCGACGGGCAGACCGGCCGGTGGCTGCTGGGCGCACCGGACGTGCTGCTGGCGGAGGACGATCCGGCCCTGGCCGAGACCGGGCGGCTGAACGAGCAGGGCCTCAGGGTGCTGCTGCTCGCCCGGGTCGAGCGGGACTTCGACGATCCCGAGGTGACGAAGGGAGCGAAGCCCACCGCCCTGGTCGTGCTGGAGCAGCGGCTGCGGCCGGACGCCGCCGACACCCTGCGCTACTTCGCCGACCAGAACGTCCGGGCCAAGGTCATCTCCGGCGACAACGCGGTGTCGGTCGGCGCGGTCGCCGCCAAGCTCGGACTGTCCGGCACCACCGTGGACGCGCGCCGGCTGCCCGCCGAGCAGGAGGGGATGGCCGACGCCCTCGACGACGGCACGGTGTTCGGGCGGGTCACCCCGCAGAAGAAGCGGAACATGGTGGGCGCGCTGCAGTCCCGGGGGCACACGGTCGCGATGACCGGCGACGGGGTGAACGACGTCCTGGCCCTGAAGGACGCCGACATCGGTGTCGCGATGGGCTCCGGATCGGAGGCGACCCGGGCGGTCGCACAGATCGTGCTGCTGAACAACAGCTTCGCGACGCTGCCGTCGGTGGTCGCCGAGGGCCGCCGGGTCATCGGCAACATCACGCGGGTGGCGACCCTGTTCCTGGTCAAGACGGTCTACTCGGTGCTGCTGGCCGTCCTGGTGGTCTGCTCACAGGTGGAGTACCCGTTCCTGCCGCGCCACCTGACCCTGCTGTCGACGCTGACGATCGGTATCCCGGCGTTCTTCCTCGCGCTCGCGCCCAACAAGGAGCGCGCGAAGCCGAACTTCGTACGGCGGGTCATGCGGTACGCGATCCCGGGCGGGGTCGTGGCCGCGGCGGCGACCTTCGCGACGTATCTGATCGCCCGGGAGCACTACACGGGTGCGGGGGCGCTGGACGCGGAGACCAGTGCGGCGACGCTCACGCTGTTCCTCATCTCGATGTGGGTGCTGGCGATCATCGCCCGGCCCTACACCTGGTGGCGGGTCGCCCTGGTCGCTTCCATGGCGGGGGCGTTCCTGCTGGTGCTGGTCGTGCCGTGGTTGCAGCACTTCTTCGCGCTGAAGCTGGTGGGGGTGACGATGCCGTGGACCGCCGTCGGCATCGCGGCGGTGGCGGCGGCCACCCTGGAACTCCTGTGGAGGTGGGTGGACCGCCGCTTTCCCGCCTGAGCGCGGCGCCGTCGTGGCCTGTCGCGCCCACGCGGCGGAGCCGCACATCGATACAGCCCCGCGCCCCTTTCGGGGCGCCTTTACTTCACGTCGACGTAGTCGCCCGTGGCGTTGACCGCCGGGGTGGTGGTCGTGCCGGCGAAGCTGAAGCGCCAGTAGCCGTCGTACTGGGCGGTGGCGGTGGCCTTCAGGTTGCCGTACTGGTCGGAGTACACCGTCTTGACGGTGGTGTACGTGCTGGTGCCCGCCTTGCGGAACTGGAGCTTGACCGGCTGGTTGGTGTAGCCGTGGTAGGCGTTGTCCTCCCAGTTGGCGCGGGACAGCTTGCCGGTGGAGGTGATGGTCTTGCCCTTGGAGACGGGCTCGGGGCCGGCGTTGACGGTCAGCTTGGAGTAGCGCTGCACCTTGGTGGTGCCCAGGCCGCCCTGCGTCTTCTCGGCGTCGTCGCTGGTGACCGCGAGGGCGCCGGCGCCCCAGGTGCCGGCGTCGGAGTTGAACAGGTCGCCGTCGGCCGGGCGGACGCTGATGACGCCCTTGCAGTTGAGGACCGTCGACGAGGCGGCGGTGCAGGTGGCCGGGTCGTCGCTGATGAGGACGTTGTCCGCGGCGTCGACCGAGGAGCCGTGGTAGATCAGCGGGCCGGTGGCGAAGTTGTCGGTGCTGGTGTCGAGGCCGGCTGCGTGGGTCACGGTGAAGGTGACCGGCACGCTCACCACGTTGGTGGTGCCGACGACGATGTTCTTGCCGCTGTTCACCTTCACGTTGGAGAAGGTGACGTCGAGGGTCGAGGCGGTGGTGCCGGTGCCCGCGTCGGCCGAGGCGGAGCTGAAGGCCTGCTTGCCGGACGGGGCGTCGGCGGCCTGCGCGGCCGGAACGACGAGGGCGGACAGGGCCAGGGCGCCGGCGACGGCGGCCACGGTGGCTCGGATGTGCATGTGTTCCCCAGGGGGAGAAGTGATCGGGGAGCCTGTTGGCTCACGCGATCAGATTCACGAGCCCCGGGCGGGGTTGTAGGGCACGGCCCTGGTTTTGCCGTCTCATCCGCAATGTTTGGCAGGCCCATGGGACATACGGCACCGCCGGCCCCGGAACGCGTTCCGGGGCCGGCGGTGTGGTCCGTGCGGGGACGGTGTCAGCGCACGTCGACGAAGTCACCCGTGGCGTTGACCGCCGGGGTGGTCGTGGTGCCCGCGAAGGAGTAGCGGAAGTAGCCGTCGGCCGAGGCCTTGACGGTGGTCTTCAGCTGGCCCGTGGAGTTGGACTTGATGGTCTTCACCGTGGTGTAGGTGTTGCTGCTCTTCTTGCGGAACTGCAGCTTCACCGACTGGTTCGTGTAGCCGTGGTACTTGTTGTCGTCCCAGTTGGCGCGGGACAGCTTGCCGGTGACCGTGATGGTCTTGCCCTTCTTCACCGGCTCCGGCGAGGCGTTGACCGTCAGCTTGGAGTACCGCTGGAGCTTGAAGGAGTTCGTCGGGTCCTTCACCGCGACACCGACGTTGTCCAGGTTCGGGTTCTCCGGGTCCTCGCCGTTGAACGCGACCGCGAACGCGGCGGCCTTCCAGGAGCCGGCGTCCTCGTTCAGCAGCGCGTACGGGTCGATCTCGACGGTGGCCTTGCAGGTGGCGACGGTCGCGGAGGAGTCCGTGCAGCTCGCGTCGTTGCTGTCGAAGAAGAAGACCGTCTCCTCGAACGAGGCACCGCGGTACAGCTCGACGGCCGCGAAGAAGTCCGCGGCGTGGATGTTCACTTCCTTGCCGTGGGTCAGCGTGAAGGACACGGGGACCTTGACCACGTTGGTGGTGCCGACGGCGATGTTCTTGCCGTTGTTGACCTTGACCGAGGAGAAGGTCGCGTTCAGGGCGATCGGCGCGCCGTCCGCGGCGGCGGCGAAGGCCGACCGGCCGGAGTCGGCGTGGACGACCTCGCTCGCGGCGGCGATGTCCGCGGGAACCTTCGGCTCCGCGGCCTGCGCGGCCGGAACGGCGAGGGCGGAGAGGGCCAGGGCGCCGGTGACGGCGGCCACGGTGGCTCGGATACGCATGCGTTCTCCAGGTGGAGAGGGGCCCCGGTGCTCGTCGTCGGCTCTCGGGGCCCAAGTGATCGTGGAGTCTGTTGACTCGCTTGATCAGATACCTCAGCGGTGCGCTTGGTTGTACGACAGGTGAAAAATTTGTGCGGGAGTTTTCACCAACAGCCGTACATCTCTACCGGATCGGTCGGATCCGCTCAGTCGAACCACCGGTCCCGCGCCAGCTCCTGAGTCCGGGACGGGTCCTCCAGCAGTGCCCCCACCTCGAACCGCCGCGGCCACTGCCCCGCCGCCCAGGCGAGCCCCGCGGCGACGCCCTCCAGGGTGGCAGCGTGCAGGACGCCGTCGGCGGTGAGCCGCCAGTCGATCTCCACGCCGTCGACGACGAGTTCCTCGTGCTCGACGTAGGAGGCCGGGGCCTGACGGCCCAGCAGCACCCGCACCGGCTCCGGTACGTCGTGCTCGGCGCCCTCGGAGGTGACCTCCCCGGTGACGGACTCGCTCAGCCGCCGCACCTGGAACAGCTCGGCCAGCGCGGCGGCGCGTGACGGCCGTACGGGAAGCAGCGGGACGCCCTCGGTGAACGGCAGCAGGTCTGGCGAGTCGCACACCACGGCGTCGGCCGCGTCCACGACCTCCACCCGGCCGTCGGTGACGGCCCGCAGGTCGTCCGGCAGCGTCACCTGCTCGGGGTCCAGCTCGGCCAGCGACCCGTACAGGGCGTGCAGCTGAGCGCTCGTCACCTCGCGGTCGGGGTCGGCGAGCCGGTCGAGCAGCTCGGCGGCACCGCCGGGCTCGTCCAGCAGCGCGGCGACGGAGGTGCGCACCCCCAGCGCCCGCAGCACCTGCTCGTCTTCAAAGCCGGTCGCGTCGGCCTCGTCGTAGAGCCCACGCAGCAGCGGGTCGCCGCCGGCGGCCCGCAGACCGGCGGGGCGGCGGCCGTCGAGCACGGGGTTCCCGCGCAGCCACCAGGCGGTGTAGGGCCGGACGACCTCGTGTGTCCCGTCCGGCAGCAGGATCCGCACGGGCTGCACGAGGGCGTCCCGCAACGGGGGCTGGGACAAGAGAGCCAGCGCCTGCGGCCACTTGTCCTCGTCGACCAGGTCCAGGTCCCGTACGGCGACGATCTCGGTGGCGACCGGCGGCACCGGGCTGTCCGGGAAGCGGTCGAGGATGTCCTCGCTCCACACGTCGACGGCGTCCAGCAGGCCCGCGTCGTCCGGCTCGGCGAAGTCGCCCTCGTGGGGCTCCAGTTCGTCCGGGTCGAGAACGACGTCGGTGGCGCGGACGACCGCGAAGTTCACCAGGACCCCGCAGGCGGCCAGCGGCTGCTCGCCCCACTTGCCGGCCAGCTCGGCGTCCACGGAGGCGAGTTCGCCTTCGCGCATGACCTGAGCGAACGGGCCGCCGGGGTAGACGAGTTCGCAGGCGGGGGCCGGTTCGCCGTCCTCGTCGGGCAGGGCGAGCGCGCCGAGCCAGGGCTCGTCACCGGGCTCGAGACCGGCGTCCCGCACCAACGCGAGCACGGTGTCGGCCAGTTCGTCGGCGTCGAGGACGTCCTCTTCCCAGTTCACGCCCCCCTCGTCGTCCAGGGACGCGGCGACGGCGGCCCGGACCTGCGGGGTGGTGAGGACGGCCCGGGGTGTCGCGGGCAGGGCGCCGAGCTTCTCCAGGATGGGGTGGGCGGCGTCCGGGTGGGCGACCTTCAGACCGAGCCGGGCCAGCACCTCGGGGTCGATCCGCCCGGTGTCCGCGCCGGGCAGCAGGACCTGCCGGGGCCCGATGGTCGTCCTGCCGTCGGCCAGCGGCACGGGGAGCCCCGAGAGGCGGTCCGGGTCGACCCCGGCCAGGCTGTCGTAGAGCCGCCGCCACCAGCCGGGTTCCTTCTCGAGACCGGCCAGCCGGTCGATCGCGTCGGTCAGCGGGACCCGGGTGACGCCCAGGGTCCGCAGCTCGGCGCGCCGTTCCAGCCCGGCGGGCAGCAGGGTGGGCAGCACCTCGGCGAGCACCCGCACGGTGTCCACGCCCGCGCCCTCGACGACCTCGGCGTCCCGCGGACGCAGGGATTCCGGCAGGTCGTCACCCTCGCGCGGGGGGAGGGCGGGCGGCAGGAAGGAGGTACGGGGCAGCCGCTGAAGGATCGCCTGGCGCAGGGCGCCGTCCAGCTCGCCCTTGCCGAGCGGGCCGGGCACCAGGCCGATGATCCCGGACGTCACCGGCCGCCAGTCGCCGAGGAGTTCGGCGTAGGCGTCTGCCGCGCGCTGGACCAGGAAGTCGGTCAGCGGGCCGGGGGCGGCGTGCCGGCGGGTGGAGTCCAGCGGGAACGAGGCGATGAGCAGGGCCGGGACTCCGAGCGGCTCGTCGCTCGGGGTGGGGGCGTGCACGACCGCGCTGGTGCGGGGCCGGACGGGGCTGCCGTCGCTGTCCACGGGCACGGCCCAGGTGACGGACCAGTGAGGCCGCAGCCGCTCCTCGACGGGCCGGTCCGCGAGGAGGTCGGGGGTGAGGGGGCCGTGGGCGGCGGCGGTGCGCCAGTGGGTGACGCCGTCGGCGGAGTCGTCGACGACGGTGAAGGCACCGTCGGTGCGGCGGGTGAGGGTCCGCGGGCTCTCCCCGTTGATCTCGACGACCAGCTCTTCGAGTCCGGGGAGGGTGAGCAGCAGGGCGTCGTCGACGGCCCGCAGGAGCCGCTCGGCGAGATCGGCCGCGGCCGCGTCACGCAGCGGCAGGATGACGGCGGTGTCGTACGGGTCGGGGGCGGTGCCCTCGGCGGCGTACGGCAGCCGCAGCAGGGGGACGTGCCCGTCCCGCCGCCGGACCTCGTCCCCGAGGCCGGGGCTGTGCCGGGCGGTCTCGGCGGCCAGTGCCCTGGCCTCGGCGAGCGACCAGCGCACACCGCCGTGGCGGCCGACGACGGCGGGCTCGTCGGTGACGGAGAGCACGGCGGCGAATCCGACACCGAACCGCCCCACCGAGGACGTGTCCCGCGTGTCCCTCTTGGCCGACGCCCGCAGCGTGGACAGCGACTCGACCCCGGCGGCGTCCAGCGGGGCGCCGGTGTTGGCGGCGACGAGCACCTCGTCCCGCAGGGTGAGCCGCAGCCGCCCCGGCACTCCGGCCCGGGCCGCGGCGTCGGCGGCGTTCTGGGCGAGCTCCACGACGAGCCGGTCCCGGTAGCCGCCGAGGACCAGGTCCTCCTCGGCGTTGGCGTCCTCACGGAACCGGGCGGGGCTGGTGGCCCAGGCGTCGAGGACACCGCGCCGCAGACGGGCGGTACCGAACGGATCGGCCCCCTCGGCGGCGGGCCGCACGAACTTGCTGCTCACGTTCCGTTCCTTCTCCTCGTGGACGTGAGGATGAAGGTACCGCCTGGGGAGCACCCGTCGTGCGCCCGCCCGGCGCGGGCCCCGGCCGCTACGAGTGGCCCAGTTCCTCCGTGTCCGCGTCCGCCGTCGCCGATACCGAGCCGGAGTCCGAGGACGGGCGCAGGGGGAACGGGTCGACCCGGGTCTCGTCGATGACCGGGGCGGCCGGCTGGGGCGGCCGGGGCATGACCGCGGCCTCGGAGTGGCCGCCGCAGCCGTAGGCGAGGGAGACCAGGCGGCCGTCGGCCGGGGAGAACTCGTTGGCGCAGGCGCCGAAGGCCTGGCCGAGGGAGCCGCCGATGGG
Organism: Streptomyces hawaiiensis; assembly: GCF_004803895.1. Lineage (NCBI taxonomy): Bacteria > Bacillati > Actinomycetota > Actinomycetes > Kitasatosporales > Streptomycetaceae > Streptomyces > Streptomyces hawaiiensis. The sequence continues at coordinate 3,959,091 of NZ_CP021978.1, forward strand.
GACGAGGAAGCCGCAGCTGACGCAGGCCGCGGGGGCCGCCTGGGCCATGGGGGTCTTCGGGCCGAACGCCTCCTCCCAGCGGTCGGCCGCGGTGTGCAGGCCGTAGCGGGACAGGACGCGGGCCCGGCGCATGCCCAGTTCCTCGGCGACCGCCGGGATCGAACCGCGCAGGGGGGCGACCGTGAAGCCGGCCGGGGAATCCGCGGTGAGGTCCGCGTCCTCCGCCTCCACCAGGTCGGCCATCTCGTGCGACACGGGGACATTCGGCGCGGGCTCGTCCTCACCCGAGTAGCCCGGCTCCAGACGCAGGTCCTCGGCGTCGGTGGGCAGCAGATCGCCCGGGCCCATGTCGCCGGGCCGCAGCCGCTCGCTCCATGGCACCCACTCGGGCGCCAGCACCGCGTCCGGGCCGGGCAGCAGGGCCGCCTCGTCCACCGTGACGATCTTCGCCCGGGACGCCCGGGCCACCGTCACGGCCCAGCGCCAGCCCCGGTACCCGAGCTCGCGGCACGCGAAGTAGTGGGTGACCACGCGGTCGCCCTCGGAGACCAGCCCCACGTGTTCCCCGACGATTCCTGGCGCGGCGGCCTCCTCGGCTGCGGCGCGTGCGAGGTCGACGGCCTCGGCGCACAGACGGTCAGGGGTGCGGCTTCGCGTTGTCGCTGCGCTCACAGGTATCGCTTCTCTCCATACGCCGTCTCACGAGTGCGCCACTCCCAGCGCGGGGGCGGACGGAGCGGACCGGGGGACCGCGTCGACATCCTTCATCCATTTTGCGGGATGGCTGAGATACGCACGCTACCCTTCCGCCCCACTTCGCGTACACCGACGGTCCTGTTGCGCCGCCCACCGGACCACGAGCGGCCGCCCCGGACAGTCACCCCTCAGGCCCTATACGAGCGGTAATGGCACTACCCACGGCCTTATCGGGGCACTATGACGTCGTGGCAGCCGCGAAGACACCCCCGGGCGCCACCGGGACCGGTGGGTCGAAAGGGGTCAAGGGAAACAGCCGACCGAACGGTCCGGGCCGTCTGGGCGGCTCCCTCCGTGCGGTCGGTCGTGCCCTGCACTTCCCGGTGACCGGCACCGCCCGCGGCATCCGCAAGGCCACCCACGCGCACGGCGCCGGCGAGTCCGGCCTCGGCAAGCTGATCGAACTGCACGGCGTGAACGGCGCCGGCGACGTCATGATCACCGTGGCCCTGGCCTCCACGGTCTTCTTCTCCGTGCCCACCGACGAGGCCCGCGGCCGTGTCGCGCTGTACCTCGCCATCACCATGGCGCCCTTCACCCTCCTCGCGCCCGTCATCGGCCCCCTCCTCGACCGCATCCCGCACGGCCGCCGTGCCGCGATGGCCGGCGCGATGCTGGCCCGGGCGCTGCTCGCGATCGTCCTGTCCGGCGCGGTCGTCAGCGGCGGCCTGGAGCTGTACCCGGCCGCGCTGGGCGTCCTCGTCTCCTCGAAGGCGTACGGCGTGGTCAGAAGCGCCGTCGTGCCCCGGCTGCTGCCCCCGCGCTTCTCTCTCGTGAAGGCCAACTCGCGCGTCACCCTCGGCGGCCTCCTCGCCACCGGCATCGCCGCGCCCATCGGCGCCGGGCTCCAGCAGATCGGGCCGCGCTGGCCCCTCTACGGCGCCTTCGTGCTGTTCGTGGCGGGGACGATCCTGTCGTTCACGCTGCCGCCCAAGGTCGACTCCGCCAAGGGCGAGGACCGCGCCCTGCTGGCGGCGGACGAGGAGCACCTGCACGGGCCGCACCGGCAGCCGGTCAAGCGCCCCGGACTGCGCACGGTCGGCCCGGCCGTCACCCACGCCCTGGCCGCCAACGCCGCCATCCGCTGCCTGACCGGGTTCCTGATCTTCTTCCTGGCGTTCCTGCTGCGGGAGCATCCGATCTCCGGCCAGAGCGCCGCCGTGTCGCTGGGGATAGTGGGGGTCTCGGCGGGCGTGGGCAACGCGCTCGGTACGGCTGTGGGGGCGTGGCTGCGCTCCCGGGCGCCGGAGATCATCATCGTGACGGTCGTGGCGGGCGTGGCGGGCGCGGCGATCACGGCCGCGGTGTTCTTCAGCGCCGTCCTGGTGGCCGGTCTGGCCGCGATCGCCGGGTTCGCCCAGGCCCTGGCCAAGCTGTCCCTGGACGCGCTGATCCAGCGGGACGTGCCCGAACTCGTCCGTACGTCGGCGTTCGCCCGCTCCGAGACGCTGCTGCAGATGTCCTGGGTGCTGGGCGGGGCGGTGGGTATCGCGATGCCGCTCAACGGCACGGCCGGGCTGGCGGTGGGCGCCGCGATCGTCGGCACCGGGTGGCTGACGACCGTACGGGGGTTGATCGACTCGGCCCGGCGTGGGGGCACGGGGCGGGCGCGCGTCGCGTAGGGCCCTTCTGATGGATCTCCGAGGGAGCCGTACCCCGCGTGGGCGGTGCGACCCGCGGGCCCTATAGCCTTCGCCCATGAACACGTTGCAATCCGTTGTGCGACGCCGCCGCGCCGTCGCCGTCGCCGGCGTCGTATCCGCCGGACTGCTCGTCCTGTCGGCCTGTGACAAGCCGACGCCGATGGCCACGGTCACCGTGGGCAGCGACTCGGTGAACTCCGAGGCCACCTGTGGCGGCGAGGGCGCTGCCCTGAAGCAGTCCGATCTCGCCGGGTGCCTGAAGGACAAGGGCATCAAGAGCATCTCCGTCGACCCCGACGCCACCGTGCGCTTCGGTGTCGACCCCGAGATCGCCGACAAGGGCTGGACGATCCTGATGAACGGTCAGCCGCTGACCGACTCCAGCACGAAGACCTACCGCACGATTCCGGGCAGCGTGTTCTTCAACGCCCAGTACGGCGCGCAGGGCGACTCGACGCTGGTCTCCATCAAGGAGGGCGACAAGGACGCGTCGGGCCTGTGGAACTTCAAGCTGGAGAAGGACGCCTGATCGCTGCCGCCGGCCTCGGCCAGGTCCTCTTGGCCACCGCTGTCCCCGTGGAGAGGGACGCAGTGGCTCGAGCCTTCGGTGTGCTGTCGTCACAGCCCGATGAAGCGGTGCTCGGCGCTGCCGCCGGCCCTGCCCACCCGTTCCGCCCCGGCGGAACGACCGCCCACGGCTGGGCCGAGGTGATCGCCGTCGGTGTGGGGCCAGCGCTTGCCGCTGCCTGCACCGGATCCGTTCTCACCGCCGCCGCCCTGCAAGGCAGCCCCTACGGCCTCGTCGTCTCCGCCGGGATCGGGGGCGGGTTCCAGCCCGAGGCGCCTGTGGGGTCGCTCGTCGTCGCCGACGAGATCGTCGCGGCCGATCTGGGGGCCGAGACGGAGGACGGGTTCGTGCCGGTCACCGAGCTCGGGTTCGGGACCGTCGCCCATCAGCCGCCCGCGGATCTCGTCCGGCGGGTCGCCGACGCCACCGGGGCCCGGACCGGGGCCGTGCTCACCGTGTCGACCGTCACCGGGACGGCCGCCCGGGCCGCCGCGCTGCGGGACCGGCACCCCACGGCCCTCGCCGAGGCCATGGAGGGCTTCGGCGTCGCCGAGGCAGCCGCCGCGCACGGGGTACCCGTGCTGGAGATCCGGGCGATCTCCAATCCCGTCGGGCCGCGTGACCGCGCCGCCTGGCGCATCCCGGACGCTCTGGCAGCCTTGACCGAGGGATTCGGGAAGCTCGCGCCCGTACTGGAGAGTTGGAACCGGCATGACTGTTGAGCAGCTGCAGATCGCCTACTCGCCCTGCCCGAACGACACGTTCGTCTTCGACGCCCTCGCCCACGACCGCGTCCCCGGCGCCCCCGCCCTCGACGTGACGTTCGCCGACATCGACATCACCAACGGCATGGCCGAGCGCGGCGAGTTCGACGTGCTGAAGGTGTCGTACGCCGTGCTGCCCTACGTGCTCGACGAGTACGCGCTGCTGCCCTGCGGGGGCGCGCTGGGGCGGGGCTGCGGGCCGCTGGTGCTGACGCGGGAGGCCGATGTCGACCTGACGGGTCGCACCGTCGCCGTGCCGAGTGAGAAGTCGACCGCGTATCTGCTGTTCCGGCTGTGGGCCGCGGACACCGTGGCCGACGGGGTCGGCGAGATCGTCGTCATGCCGTTCCACGAGATCATGCCGGCCGTGCGGGACGGAAAGGTCGACGCGGGGCTCGTGATCCACGAGGCGCGCTTCACCTACCGCGACTACGGGCTGCACAAGCTCGCCGACATGGGCGAGCACTGGGAGGACACCACCGGGCTGCCGATCCCGCTGGGCGCGATCATCGCCAAGCGGTCGCTGGGCGAGCAGAAGCTGCGGCTGCTCGCCGACTCGATCCGGACGTCCGTGCGCGCCGCCTGGGACGACCCCGAGGTGTCCCGGCCGTACGTCATGGAGCACGCCCAGGAGATGGACCCGGCCGTCGCCGACCAGCACATCGGGCTGTACGTCAACGAGTTCACGGCCGGCCTCGGCGAGGACGGCTACGCGGCCGTGCGCGGGTTGCTGACCCGCGCGGCGGCCGAGGGACTCGTACCGCCCCTCGGCCCGGACGCGCTGCGCTTTCCCTGAGGCTCAGACGTCCAGCTGGTCGGCGACCGCGCGCAGCAGGCCGGCGATCTTCTTGCCGGCGGTCTTCTCGGGGTAGCGGCCCCGCTCCAGCATCGGCGTGATGTTCTCCAGGAGGGTCGTCAGATCCTGGACGATGGAGGCCAGCTCGTCCGGCTTCTTGCGGGTCGCTGCGGCGACGGAGGGGGTCGGGTCCAGGATCGTCAGGGACAGCGCCTGGTCGCCGCGCTGTCCGGCGACGACGCCGAACTCCACGCGCTGACCCGGCTTGAGCGTCTCGACTCCGGCGGGGAGGACCGAGGAATGGACGAAGACGTCACCGCCGTCGTCGCGGGAGAGAAAGCCGAAGCCCTTCTCACTGTTGAACCACTTGACCTTGCCGGTAGGCACGTCTGTCCTCGTCCTCGTACTCGTCGGAAAACTGCTTCTGGAAACGGCTCTTGATAGCACTCGGGCGGGCCGTACGGACCCGCCGGTACCAAGGCTAATGCTCTTGCAGCCGGTGACAAGACGTCACCCGGTTGTTCCTTCGCGCTGGGAACTACCCTGGTCGGGTGCGTGACAAAACCCAAACGAATTCCGCCGCTCCCGGTGACCGCCTGGTCCGTGCCGGAGCCGTCGTCTTCTTCATCGGCGCCCTGGCCACACTGGTCACGGTCGCCCCGCTGTTGCTCGGGACCTCGCCCTTTCCGACGTACATGTTCGGATTGAGCATGCTCATGGCGGTCGGATTCCTGATGGCCGGTGCGGGGGTGCTGCGATCCGTGGCAGCGGGCCGGCGTCAGGCGCGCGCGGGACGGTAGTCCGAAAGCCACCGCGGGAATTCGGTCAGATCGGTGAGGACGACGTCCGCACCCGCGGCGCGCAGTTCCTCTTCAGGGCAGGGGCCGGTGGCCACCGCGACCGACAGCGCCCCGGCGGCCCGGGCGCCGCGGACGTCCCCGACGTGGTCGCCGACGTAGACGCCCGCGTCGTGCTCGCGCAGGGCCTCCGCCTTCTGCTCGGCCCACAGGTCGCCGATGACCGCGTCGGGCTCGATGCCTAGGTGGGCGAGGTGCAGCTTGGCGTTGGGCTCGTACTTGGCGGTGACGACTATCGCGCGTCCCCCTGCCTCCCGTACGGCCGCGATGGCCTCCCGGGCGCCGGTCATCGCCGTGGTCGCGGCGATGGCGATGGTCGGGTACATCTCCCGGTACAGGTCCGCCATGACCTCGATCCTCTCGGCCGGGAACCAGTTGATCAGTTCCTCCGCGAGCGGCGGCCCGAGCCGCGTGACCGCCAGGTCGGCGTCGATGTACGTCCCCGTCCGCTCGGACAGCGCCTGGTAGCAGGCGCGGATGCCGGGCCGGGAGTCGATGAGGGTCATGTCGAGGTCGAAGCCGACGGTGAGTGCCATATGGGCCATTGTGCCCAGGCGGTGTGAACGGCAGACGTCCGCCTGTCACCGGCCAGAGGGTGCCCGCGAAGTCCCGCCTGCCTGCCGACGCCCGGCACGCCCTAGCGCGAGCGCTGTGAACGCCACACCAGGAACAGCGCCGACGCCACCGCCGCGCCCCTGACCACCCACGGCCAGGTCTCCGCCACCGCGGCGTTCATGTGGCCCTCGGCGATCGGGGCGCCCCAGCGGCCGTTCATCCGGCCCCACAGCCACACCAGGCCCCCCGCCACGGAGAGACTCGGCAGGATCACGACGGCCCACTTCGTCTCGGCCTGGGTCAGGCGGCGGGAGGCGTAGGCGATGAGCCAGCCCAGCAGGAGGACGAACCAGTTGCCGAGCACGGCACCGGCGACGAGGAGTGCGGCGGCGATCAGGAGGAGCGGGTTGCTCCAGTTCGCGGCGGTCAGGCGCGGGAGACGGCGGCGGCTACGCTTCCCGGCCACCTCGGCCACCTCGGCCACCTCGGCCACCTCGGCCACCTCGACGACCGGGGCCGTCTCCTCGGCCGCCGGCGTCTCCGCCTTCCGCTGCGCCGGGGGCTTCAGGAGGTCCGGCAGCTCCACGCCGCCCACGAAGCCCGGCACCTCGTCGCCCACGCCGAAGGGGCTGCTGTCCACCCGCCACCAGTCCGGCTGAACCGAGGTGTCGCCGAGCTCGTGCCCGGCGGCCAGATGCGGCGGGGCCGCACCGTCGGAGGGCGCGGGGTGCGGCTCCTCGGCGGGCCGCGCGGGGCGGGGACGCGGTACGACGCGCCGCATGACGCTCTTGGCCCGCTGCTCCGGCTCGGCCTCGCGCTGTACGGGCACGGAGGCGGGGGCGGCGCTGAACGGCTCACCGGTCGTGCCGCCCGCCGCCGCGGTCACGACGTCGTCGGGGCTGCCCAGCCTGGACAGGATGCGGCGGACGGCGGCGGGCGAGTCGACGGTGGCCTTCGCGCGCCGCTTGTCGATCTCGTTGCGCAGGTCCGCGACCAGGCGCATACGGGTGGCCGACGACAACTGCCGCTGCTGGGCCACGTCGCCGACGCGGCTCAGATACTCGTAAACGACCTGGTCGCTCTCAATCCCCACGAAGTCCCCTCCGGGGCGGGTGCGTTGCGTGACGCCGTCGGACGACGGTACCGCGAGGACCTGCGGGGCGGCCAAAAGCCCGTCCCGCGTTCGAGGGGCGAGGCCGCTCACAGTCGGCCCGGCCGCCGCGGGCGACCCGCTACCGTGGACCGGATGAGCACCGAGGACAGGCCCCCGGCCCCCCGCTCCCTCGCGGAAGCGCTCCGCGCGCGGGGCGATGCCGCGCTGGGCGCGCTCCTGCGCAGCCGCCCGGATCTCATCACGCCCGTCCCCACCGACCTCACCCAGCTCGCGACCCGCGCCGGTACCCGTGCCTCGGTCGTGCGGGCCCTGGAGCGGCTGGACCGGTTCGCGCTGCAGACGGCGGAGGCGCTGGCCGTGGCGGCGGACCCGGCGTCGTACGGCGAACTGCTCGGGCTCATGGCCGGGGACGACGCCGACCCGGCCGTCGTCGCGGCCCTGCCGCACGCCCTGGACGTCCTGCGCGAACAGGCCCTGGTGTGGGGCGACGACGACCGGCTGCGGCTGGTCCGCACGGCGCGTGAGCTGCTGGCCCCCTCGCCGCAGCACCCATCGCCGACGGGGCTCGGCCCGTCGGTGCAGGAGGCCACCGCCGGGATGTCCCCGGGTCGGATCCAGGAGATCGTCACGGCCGCCGGGCTGGCCTCGACGCACGACTCGGTCTCCGCGGTGAGCGCCCTGGCCGGGCTGTTCACGGACCGGGCCCGGATGGCCGCGCTGCTCGCCGGCGCCCCGGCCGACTCCCTCGAGGTGCTGGAACGCCTGGTGTGGGGGCCACCGTACGGGCAGGTCACCGCCGATCCTGCGCCCCGGCTGCGCTGGCTGCTGGACCGGGGGCTGCTGCTGCCGACGGCGCCCGGGACGGTCGTCCTGCCGCGCGAGGTCGCCCTGCATCTGCGGCGGGGGCTGGCGCACCGGACGCCCGAGCCCGTGCCGCCGGTCGTGGAGGCGGCCGCCGTTCACCGTCCACAGGTTGTGGACAGCACCGCCGCCGGGCAGGCGTACACCGCACTCGCGACCGTCGAGGAGCTGCTGAAGGACTGGGACGAGGGCGGGCCGGCGGTGCTGCGGGCCGGTGGGCTGAGCATGCGGGATCTGAAGCGGACCGCGGTCGCGCTCGACGTATCGGAGCCGGTGGCCGCGTTCTGGGTGGAACTGGCGTACGCGGCGGGCCTGATCGCCTCGGACGGCGAGGCCGACGAGCGGTACGCGGCGACCCCGGCGTACGACGAGTGGCGGGAGCTGCCCGCCGCCGAGCGCTGGTCGCGGCTGGTCACGGCATGGCTCGCGGCGACCCGGACGGCCGGTCTTGTGGGCGGGCGCGACGCGAAGGAGCGTACGTTGTCCGCGCTCGGGCCGGGCCTGGACCGCTCGGCGGCGCCCGAGGTACGACACCGGGTGCTGACTCTGCTGGCCGGGCTGCCGGAGGGCGCCGCGCCGGCAGCCGCGTCGGTGCTGGCCAGGCTGCGCTGGGAGCGGCCCCTGCGCGGTGACCGGCGCGAGGACGATCTGCGCGGCCGGCTCGCCGAGTGGGCCCTGTCCGAGGCGGAGCTGCTGGGCGTCACGGGCCGGGGCGCGCTGTCGGCCCAGGGCCGGGCGCTGCTGGGCGCGCCCGCGGCCGGCGCGCCGGGCCCGGAAGCGGAGCCCTCCGGTCCGGGCGACAAGCTGCCCGTCCACCACCACCATCACCGCCCCGCCCCGCTCGCTCCCCTCTCCGCCGCCGAACAGGCCGTCGCCTCCGCCGCCGCGGCCCGGCTGCTCGCGCCGCTGCTGCCCGAGCCGCTGGACCACGTGCTGCTCCAGGCCGACCTGACGGCGGTGGCGCCCGGACCCCTGCGGCGGCCGCTCGCGGACGTGCTGGGTGTGCTGGCGGACGTCGAGTCCAAGGGCGGGGCCACCGTCTACCGGTTCACGCCCGGCTCGGTGCGCCGCGCGCTGGACGCCGGGCAGGCCGCCTCCGACCTGCACGCCTTCCTTGCCGCACACTCCCGTACGCCGGTGCCGCAGCCGCTCGCGTACCTGATCGACGACGTGGCCCGCCGGCACGGCCATCTGCGCGTCGGCGCGGCCTCGGCGTACGTGCGCTGCGACGACGACGCGGTGCTCAGCGAGATCCTCGCCGACAAGCGGGCCGCGGGGCTCGGGCTGCGCCGACTGGCCCCTACCGTGCTGGCCGCGCAGGCCGACCCGTCGGGGCTGCTGGAGGGCTTGCGGGCGATGGGGTTCGCGCCGGCCGCCGAGTCGGCCGAGGGCGATGTGCTGATCACCCGCGCCCTGGCCCACCGCACCCCGCCCCGCACCGCGCCCGAGCCGGTCCCGGACGGCCCGCCGGTCCCCGACGACACCCTCCTCGCGGCCGCGCTGCGCGCCATCCGGGCCGGCGACCTCGCCTCCACCACCCCGCGCAAGCCTGGTGCGGTTCCCGCGGTCAACGGCGAGCTGCCCCGCACCGGTGCCGCCGAGACCCTCGCCACCATGCAGGCCGCCGTCCTGACCGGCGAGACGCTGTGGATCGGCTACGTCAACGCCGAGGGGGCCGCCAGCCAGCGGGTCATCGCCCCGGTCCGCGTCGAGGGCGGCTTCGTCACGGCGTACGACCACACCGCGGACGAGGTCCGCACGTACCCGCTGCACCGGATCACCGGGGTCGCGGAGCTCGCCGACGACGCGGGCTGACGGCCGCTCGCGGCCCGTGTCACCCGTTCGGGTGCAGGCGGGCGTTCATGCACGCCACGCCGGGCAATTCCCACGCTCGGGCGACCTTTCCGGGCGTGCCGCATCACGTCGTGCGCGCGAGGGCAGCCACCGGGTGTCCTGTGAGCTTCGCCGAAAGGAAGTCCCCACATGCGCGCTGTCCGTCGAGTCGCCGCCGTCCTGACCGCCGCCGCCCTGATGACGTTCGGAGGGCTGGCCACTCCCGCCTCCGCGGTGGGCATCGACATCGCCGGCCTCGTCATCGAGACACCGCAGATCTGATCCGCTCCCGCGCACTCCCAGGGCCGGCCCAGGTGTCCCCGGGCCGGCCCGCGGTGCGGTGTCCCCCGTCCCTCAGCCGTGAAAGGCCCTGCCGTCCTCATGCGTGAGAACCTGCCCGCCGTCGCTCTCTGTACCGTCGCGCTCGTGGGGGTGCTCGCGCCCTCCGCCGCCGCGGCCCCCGCGCTGCCGCTGCCCCTGCCGGTCGCCGGTGTGGAGCCGCTGGTCACCGAGGGGGTCTCCATCGAAGGCCCGCTGGTCAACAACGTCAGTCTGCCCACGCTGAAGTAGCGCGGCGCGTCCGGTAGCTGTCGCCGTCCAGCCGCACGATCTCGGCGTGATGGGCGAGGCGGTCCGTCATCGCCGGGGCGGACGGGCCGAAGACCTCGTCCCAGCGGCCGAGCGGGCGGTCGCTGGTCACGATCAGCGAGGCCCGTTCGTAGCGGTGCGCGACGAGCTGGAAGAACAGGCCCGCGGTCGCCGCGTCGAAGGGCGTGTAGCCGACCTCGTCGACGATCAGGAGGGGGTGATCGTCGAGAGCGGTCAGCTCCGCGGCGAGCCGGCCGGCGGCCCGGGCGTCTGCGAGCCGGGCGGCCCACTCGGCGGCGGTCGCGAACAGCACCCGGTGCCCGGCCTGGCAGGCGCGGACGCCCAGGGCGACGGCCAGATGGGTCTTGCCGGTGCCGGGCGGACCGACGAAGACCACGTTGTGCCGGGCGGTGACGAAGTCCGCCTTCCCGAGCCGGGCCACGGTCTCCCGGTCGAAGTCCCGGGGGTGCCGCTGGTCGAAGTCCTCCAGCACCTTGCGCGCCGGAAAGCCGGCGGCACGGATCCGGGCCTCGGCGTCGGTGTCCGGGTCGGGCCGCGGCGACACGACGACGGCGGCCGCCGGGGCCGTCCCGGGTTCCGGCTTCGTCTGCGGCCGGCTTTCGTGGTGGTGCGCCTGTGCCTGTGCCTGCGCGGGTGCGGGTGCGGGTGCGGCCGGTGAGCGGTCGGCGTGTGCGCGGTCCGTGTGGGCGACCATCGGGCCCGACATGTAGGCGAGGATCGCCGCCGAGGCGATGAACGCCATGTGGATCACCGTCCCCCACAGCAGGGCGTGCTGGGAGGTGTGGTGGACGTCCACGAACATCTGGAGCAGGTGCACGGAGGAGATGCCCACGATCGCCGTGGCGAGCTTGACCTTCAGCACGTTGGAGTTGACGTGCGAGAGCCATTCGGGCTGGTCACGGTGGCCCTGGAGGCCGATGCGCGAGACGAACGTCTCGTAGCCGCCGACGATCACCATGATCAGCAGGTTCGCGATCATGACGACGTCGACCAGCTTGAGCACCGCGAGCATCACGTACGTCTCGGTGGCGTGCCCGCTCACGCACATCAGGATTAAGGTCCACAGCTCCTTGAAGAACTTGTAGACGTAGACGCCCTGGGCGGCCACCAGCCCGAAGTACAGCGGGGCCTGGAGCCAGCGGGTGGCGAACAGGGCGTATCCGAGCGTGGTGGTCGTCGGGTTCTGCACCTTCGCCATTGTTCGGGGCCGCGATGGAAAAACTGAATTCACACCACACGTTGGGATGAATAGGCATTCAGTATGACCGGACGCGCAGATCACACCACGTGACGCGGTCGATCAGGCACACTGGACGTTTGGCCGAGGCGTCGCACTGTCGAGCCGTCCGAGCCTCCGGCCACAGAAAGGGTGCAGCGCGTGAATGGTCCGCTGATCGTCCAGTCCGACAAGACCCTGCTCCTGGAAGTCGACCACGAGCAGGCCGACGACTGCCGCCGGTCCATCGCCCCGTTCGCGGAACTGGAGCGGGCACCGGAGCACATCCACACCTACCGCCTGACCCCGCTGGGCCTGTGGAACGCCCGCGCGGCGGGCCATGACGCCGAGCAGGTCGTGGACGCGCTCGTGCAGTACAGCCGCTACCCGGTGCCGCACGCGCTGCTCGTGGACATCGCCGAGACGATGGACCGCTACGGCCGTCTCACTCTGTCCAAGCACCCGGCGCACGGGCTGGTCCTGACCACCACCGACCGCCCGGTGCTGGAGGAGATCCTGCGGTCGAAGCGGGTCGCGCCCCTGGTCGGCACCCGCATCGACCCGGACACGGTCGCCGTGCACCCCTCCGAGCGCGGGCAGATCAAGCAGACGCTGCTCAAGCTGGGCTGGCCGGCCGAGGACCTCGCCGGGTACGTCGACGGCGAGGCCCACGAGATCGAGCTGGCCGAGGACGGCTGGGCACTGCGGCCGTACCAGAAGCAGGCCGTGGAGAACTTCTGGCACGGCGGGTCGGGCGTCGTCGTCCTGCCCTGCGGCGCCGGAAAGACGCTGGTCGGCGCCGGGGCGATGGCACAGGCCAAGTCCACGACGCTGATCCTGGTCACGAACACGGTCTCCGCCCGGCAGTGGAAGCACGAGCTGGTGAAGCGGACGTCGCTCACCGAGGAGGAGATCGGCGAGTACAGCGGCACGAAGAAGGAGATCCGGCCCGTCACGATCGCCACGTACCAGGTGCTGACGACCCGGCGGAAGGGCGTCTACCCGCACCTGGAGCTGTTCGACTCGCGGGACTGGGGGCTGATCGTCTACGACGAGGTGCACCTGCTGCCCGCGCCGGTCTTCAAGTTCACCGCCGACCTCCAGGCGCGGCGGCGGCTCGGCCTGACCGCCACCCTGGTGCGTGAGGACGGCCGGGAGTCGGACGTGTTCTCCCTGATCGGTCCCAAGCGGTTCGACGCGCCGTGGAAGGAGATCGAGGCGCAGGGCTACATCGCGCCCGCCGACTGCGTGGAGGTCCGGGTCAATCTGACCGACTCCGAGCGGCTCGCGTACGCCACGGCCGAGACGGAGGAGAAGTACCGCTTCTGTGCGACGACCGCGACCAAGCGGAAGGTCACGGAGGCGATCGTCCGCCGCTTCGCCGGGCAGCAGATCCTCGTCATCGGCCAGTACATCGACCAGCTCGACGAACTGGGCGAGCACCTCGGGGCGCCCGTGATCAAGGGCGAGACGTCGAACGCGCAGCGGGAGAAGCTCTTCGACGCCTTCCGGGAAGGCGAGATCAGCGTGCTCGTCGTGTCCAAGGTCGCGAACTTCTCGATCGACCTGCCGGAGGCGACGGTCGCGATCCAGGTCTCGGGCACCTTCGGCTCCCGGCAGGAGGAGGCCCAGCGCCTCGGCCGGGTTTTGCGCCCCAAGTCGGACGGCCACCAGGCGCACTTCTACTCCGTGGTCGCCCGGGACACCATCGACCAGGACTTCGCCGCCCACCGCCAGCGCTTCCTGGCGGAGCAGGGCTACGCGTACCGGATCATGGACGCGGACGAGCTGCTCGCGGAGAACTGACGGTGCCGGGCCGGTCCGCTCACTTGTGGCGGACCACGCCGACTTCCTCTCCGTACTGACCGAGGACGATCACGTCGAAGGCGGCGCCCGCGAAGACCTTGACGGCGCGCAGGGCATCGCCGAGACGGTGGCGGTGACTGCCTGCCACAGCGGTGGCGCCGGGCGGGCGGCTCGGTCCCGGGGCAGGGTGGATGGTTGCTGCGCTCATGTCTCCATGGTGCGATTTCGACCATAAAGCCCGCGTCGGTCTCGGGACCGAACCTTCCGGCGGCCCGCGTACGCCCATGGGGCGATGCCTGCCCCTCAGGGAGGAGGGGCTCGTCCCCTAGGGGACGAAGAGACGGGGTGGGGAGAAAACCGTTGGCGGGGCGGGGAGAAAACCGTTGGCGGCCGTCGCCCCCGCTCCTCTAAGATCTCCGCTCTTGCCCGCCTCCCTCGCGGAGTGCCGCCGACCGGACGGAAACCGGCCGGCATCTCACCGCCCACTCTTCAGCAGGTCCCTCCGGAGGCACCCCCTTGTCCACGCCCGTCGACGACCCGCTCTCGCGTGAGCGCTCCCATCTCTCCGCGTCCCGTTCCGCCCTGCGCGCCATGCGCGCGGATGTCGAGGCCCTCGACATCCGCGACGTCACCGCGAACTGGGTCAACGCCGAGGCGCTGGCCCACCAGATCGAGGAGCGCATCAAGGCGCTGGCCGACCTCAGCGACACCCCGCTGTTCTTCGGCCGGCTCGACTACCTGCACGCCCCGGGGAGTGAACAGGCCGAGGGGGCGCAGGGGGAGCGCTTCTACATCGGGCGGCGACATGTGCACGACCACGACGGCGACCCGATGGTCATCGACTGGCGCGCGCCCGTCTCCCAGCCGTTCTACCGGGCCTCCAAGAAGGACCCGCTGGACGTCGCGCTGCGCCGCCGCTTCGGTTACACGGGTGGCGACCTCACGGCGTACGAGGACGAGCACCTGTCGGACCCGGCCGAGGCGGCCCGGACCAGCAAACTGCTCCAGCAGGAGATCGAGCGGCCGCGTGTGGGCCCGATGCGGGACATCGTCGCGACGATCCAGCCTGAGCAGGACGAGATCGTCCGGTCCGGCCTGTCCGGCACGGTGTGCGTGCAGGGCGGCCCGGGCACCGGGAAGACCGCCGTCGGCCTGCACCGGGTCGCCTACCTCCTCTACGCCCACCGCGAGCGCCTCGCCCGTACCGGCACACTGGTCATCGGGCCGAACCGGTCCTTCCTGCACTACATCGAGCAAGTCCTGCCCGCGCTGGGTGAGTTGACCGTCCAGCAGGCCACCGTCGACGACCTCGTCGCACACGTCGAGATCAAGGGCACGGACGACGCGACGGCCGCCGTCGTCAAGGGCGACGCCCGGCTGGCGCGGGTGCTGCGCCGGGCCCTCTACGCGCACGTCACGATGCCCATCGAGCCGGTCGTGGTCGTGCGCGGCTCCCGCCGCTGGCGGGTCCCGGCGTACGAACTGGAGGAGCTCGTCCGCGAGTTGCTCGACCGCGACATCCGCTACGGCGCCGCCCGCGAGGCCCTGCCGCAGCGCATCGCGCACGCCGTGCTGGTGCAGATGGAACGCTCGGGTGAGGCGCCGGACGACCGTGTGCAGGACGCGGTGGCCCGCAACAGCGCGGTCAAGGCGGCGGTCAAGGCGGTCTGGCCGGCGGTCGAGCCAGCGAAACTCGTGCTCCGCCTGCTGTCGGACCCGGAGTTCCTCGCCGTGCACGCCGAGGGGATCCTCGGCGAGGACGAGCAGAAGGCGATCCTCTGGGCGAAGCCGGCGCGCAGTGTGAAGTCGGCCAAGTGGTCGCCCGCGGACGCCGTCCTGATCGACGAGGCCACCGACCTGATCCAGCGCACGCACTCCCTCGGGCATGTCGTCCTCGACGAGGCGCAGGACCTCTCCCCCATGCAGTACCGGGCGGTCGGCCGTCGCTGCACGACCGGCAGCGCGACCGTCCTCGGCGACCTGGCGCAGGGCACGACGCCGTGGGCGACCCGTGGCTGGCAGGAGGCGCTGACCCACCTGGGCAAGCCGGACGCGCTGGTGGAGGAGCTGACGGCCGGTTTCCGCGTCCCGACGGACGTCATCACCTACGCCTCCCGGCTGCTCCCGCACATCGCCCCGGGCCTCACGCCTGTGGTCTCCATCCGCGAGAACCCGGGCCAGTTCGAGGTCCGGCCGGTCTCCGGCCCGAAGGACGTGGTCGAGGCGTGCCGCGAGCTGCTGCGCCACGAGGGCTCGACTGGCCTGATCGCGGCGGACACCCGCGTCCCGGAGCTGGCCGAGGCACTCGAGCAGGCCGGGATCCCGTACCTCGGCCCCGGCGAGGAGACGACCGTGGACACCCGCCTGACCCTGGTCCCGGCGTCGCTGGCGAAGGGCCTGGAGTACGACTACGTCGTCCTGGACGAACCCCAGGCGGTGGTCGACGGCGAACCGGACGAACGCACGGGCCTGCGCCGCCTGTATGTGGCGCTGACGCGAGCTGTGTCGGGCCTGATCGTCACGCACGCGGCCGGGCTGCCGCCGCAGTTGGCGTCAACCACCCCTCGCTGAAGCGTCGGGCCTGCACAACGGGCATCACCGGCGGTGGTGCCCGCGGGCGTCGCCCATCAGCGCCAAGCAGTCGCTCCCGCGCTCAGGTCGCGACCAAGCCGCCGTCGGCGGTGAGCACCGCGCCGGTGATGTAGCTGGCCTTGTCGGAGGCCAGGAACACCACGGCTTCGGCGATCTCCTCAGGCTCGCCGGCACGGGCGAGCGGTGTGCTCTGGCTGAACGCCTCGAACATCTCGCCCACCGTGTCGACGGCCATGTCGGTCCGGATCGGGCCCGGCGCCACGGAGTTGACGCGAACGCCCGCCGCGCCGAACTCGACGGCCCACGACCGGGTCAGCGCGTCCATCGCGGCCTTGGAGGCGTTGTAGACGGAGCCGACCGGGGTGCCGATCTGGGCGGCGACCGACGACACGTTGACGATCGCACCCTTCTTCTTGGTCACCATGGCCGGCGCGAGCGCGGCCGTCAGGAAGTAGGACGCACGAACGTTGATGTCGAACACCTGCTCGTAGCTGTCGAGCGACTGCTCAGGGGTCGACGAGAACGGGAAGATGCCCGCGTTGTTCACCAGGATGTCCACCTGGCCGACCTCCTCGGCGAGCTTGCGGACGTCGTCGATGTTCGCGACGTCCGCGACGACGAAGTGGCCCGTCCCGCCCGCCTGCTCGATCAGCTCGACGGTCTCCTTGCCCAGCTCGGCCCTGCGCCCCGTCACGTAGACGGTGGCACCCGCCTCCGCGAGCTTGACCGCGATCGCGCGGCCGATACCCGACGTGGCGCCGGTGACGAGTGCCTTCTTGTCCTGCAGTTCGTTGGTTGACATGTCTGCAATCGTGGCGGTGCCAGATCGTCGGAGCATAATTTCCGGATATACGGCCTGGTCAGGTCCCGCAGACATCGAAAGGAATCAGGTGGTCAGGGCCGCTGTGCGCCGGCCGAAGTAGAGGCGCACGAAGTGCGGCAGCCGGTAGCGGCCGAGTACGAGCGGCTCGATCAGGTGCACACCCGTGAGCGACTCCAGCACCAGCTCGATCTCACCGGGGTCGGCCCCGGACATCTCCGCCGCATGGTGGCTGTCGATCACCTCGGCGTCCTGGCGCGCGAAGCACATGAGCATGTGCCGTTCTGGATCGCTCAGCTGCTCCTCGGCCGCGATCAACGGGGCGAACATCGCAGCGCAGTCGGAGGGGATCACGCCGTCGAGCTTGCTCTCCCGCTCCATTTGCAGCAGAACCATCCCGGTCGTCCAATGAGGACGCGAGCTGAGCTTGCCCCCCATCACCCTGATCGGGCCCGGCAGGCGCGAGAGGCGTTCCAGCAGCACCTCGGCCTGCCCCGGTTCGGCGTCCGCGCGCACCGGACCGAGGACCTTGCGGAAGAAATCCCGTGCCTCCCTCTCGGCCAGCCCGGCGGTCTTCAGCCAGGTCACCCCCGGCAGCTCGTTCAACCTGTGGACGCTCGTGAGAATCATCGCCGAGCCGGGCGTGGCGAGATCGCGTACGGCCGCCGCGTCCTGCACGTCGTCGACCACGACAAGGAAACGCCTGCCCCGCGCCGTCTCCCGCCACAGTGCGGCTTTGTCGCCGACGGGGTTCTCCACGCCGACCGCGCGCAACAGCTCGCCGGCGACGTCCCCGCCCCTGACGAAGATCTGCCCGTCCGGGAAGCGGCCCCTGACGAGGTGGCCGATCCGGGTGGCCAGCGCGGTCTTGCCGCTGCCCCGCATACCGGTGATGCCCACGGCGCCCGGCAACGTCCGGAGAGCCTGCGCGATCTCCTCGACACGGCCGGTGAAGTCGATCAGATCCGGCAGCAGCTGCTCCGGTCTACGCGGCGGGGTGAGGTCGCCCTTGAGGATCAGCGCGTGGACCTTGCGCAGCTCCGGCCCTGGTTCGAGGCCGAGTTCCTCGTTGAGGAGTGCGCGCGCCCGGTGGAAGTGGTCAAGTGCTTCGCCCTGCCTGCCCTCCAGGTAGAGGGCGCGCATCAGGAGAGCGCGCGGTCGTTCCCTGAGCGGGAAGGCGGCGACGTGCTTCTGCAGCTCCAGCACGTCGAGTTCACGTTCGAGGCAGTCCTCCCGCGCCTTGAGCCGGTAGTCGCCGAGCCGCACCCGTTGCGCGTCGAAGTAGGCACTCCGGAGGCCTTCCAAGGGCTCTCCGCGGCAATCGTCGACGATCTCCGCGCGGACCGTGTACCCCCCGTCCCTGGACTTCAGGTTCAGCTCCGGAAGGGTCTTGCGGATCTTGTACACGTACGTCCGCAACGCCATCACCGCGCTCGGCGTCGGGTGGTCCCAGACCATGCTGACCAACTGGTCGTTGCTCAGCCGGATGCCGTTGTTCAGCAGCAACGCCGCCAGCACCGCCCGCTGCTGGCGCGGCCCCAGTTCGATCTCCTCCTCGTCGCGCCAGGCTCGTACCGGACCCATCAGTGAGAAGCGCAGGCTCATGCAACGGCACAACGCACCGGCACGTCCCCTGCTTCCCCGTACAGAGGCGACCTGGAGAAACGCGGGACGGCGAACTGCCGTCGCCCGTCAGAGTGTTGGCCGGGGACGTTCAGACGGCGTCCAGGGCGGCCCGCCACCGTGCGACGGCATCCGCCGACACCGGTGCCTCCCAGCCCTCCGGCCGAGCCGCCCCGCCGATGTGGAAGCCGTCGACCCCGGCCGTCAGCAGCGTCGGCACGTGGTCGAGCCGGAGCCCGCCCCCCACCAGGAGATGCTGCTCGTACCCCGGCTGTCCCTGCCGGGCCGCCTCCGCGAGCAGCAAGGGCAGCCCCTCATCGACCCCACCCGAAGCCCCGGCCGTCAGATACGTGTCCAACCCCGGCACCCCGTCCAACTGCTTACGCAGGGCGTCCCGGTCGGCGGCCCGGTCGATCGCGCGATGGAACGTCCAGGGGCAACCGTCCAGCACCCCGACGACCCGCTCCACAGCCGCCAGATCCACCGCACCCCCGGCGTCGAGGAACCCCAGCACGAACTCCTCCGCCCCGGCCTCCCGCAGCTCACCGGCCACCCGCACGAGCCGGTCGACATCCCCCGCCGCGAACCCGTCGGCCTGCCGCAGCATCACCCGCAGCGAGATGTCGACCGCCCGGCGGATCCCGGCGACGGTGGCGGCCGACGGCGTGAGCCCGTCGGCCGCCATGTCGCTGACCAGCTCGAGGCGGTCCGCGCCTCCCGCCTGGGCGGCGACCGCGTCCTCGACGCCGAGGGCGATCACCTCCAGGACTGCACGCTTGCTCATGGGGCCCCTTCGTCGGACGGGCGTCGGCGTTCGGTGACAGGTCTAGTCCAATCAAAGACTACGCTGCCCACTCCCGCGGAATCCGAAGCCCCCGGGGCCCTGCCTCAGCCGTAGATGTTCAGCTCCTTCGCCTCCACCCCGGCCAGCTCGAACGCCGGCACCCCGTCGACCGGCCGCCCCGCGTACAGCCGTACGAGCGTCGGCCCGTCCCCGATGAAACGGCCCGGGGGCCGCTCCCCGCCGCTCTCCCCCAGCCGCAGCGGCTCGTCCAGGTCGTCGAGGTCGGCGTGCACCGGCACGTGCCCCCGCTCGCGGGTGATCCGGGCGAGCAGCGCGAGCGCGTCCGGCAGCCCGGCCCCGCCGTACGCCCCGGGCTCCCCGAGGGCCTCGCGGACGTCCCCGGCGTGCACCCACTCCCCCAGGGCGAGACCGTCCAGCTTCCCGCCGGCCCCGGCGATCACGGGCCCGGCGGCGCCCATCCCCCGCTCCAGCTCGTCGACGACCCGCGCGTCGCTCCACTCGGCCCGCTCCGCGATGTCCCGGTCGTTGGACTCGGGCGAGAACACGCCCTCCTCGAACCTGCCCTCCGCCACCCGGGTCAGCGCGGCCGAGCAGTGCGCCAGCACGTCCCGCACCGTCCAGCCCGGACACGCGGCGACGGGCCGCGCGAAGTCCTCCTCGGCCCGAGCCCGCAGCAGCGGGATCAGCGCGTCACGCTCGATAGTGAGCAGCCGCCCGGGCTGCTCGGGGTCCCGTACGTCATGCACGTCAGCAGGTGTCGTCATGGACCCCACGCTAGGTCCCCGAGCCCGCTCAGCGGGAGAATGCCCCCATGGCCGATCTCGACTCCCTGCGCATCCGCTTCGCCCGCGCCCTGGAGGCGGCCCGGGGCCCGGCCGCCGGTCCGGACCCGGCGCCGTACGCCGACCGTCTCCTCAGCCGCTGGCAGGAGCCCCAGCGCCGCTACCACACGGTCGCGCACCTCACGGCGGTCCTCGACCGGGTCGACGAACTGGAGCGGTTCGCGCGGGACCCGGACGTGGTCCGGCTGGCCGCGTGGTTCCACGACGCGGTCTACCTGCCCGACCGCTCCGAGAACGAGGAGCGCTCGGCGCGCCTGGCCGAGCGCGCCCTCGCCGAAGCCGGTCTCCCCGAGGCGAAGACCGCCGAAGTGGCCCGCCTGGTCCTCCTCACCGTCACCCACGACCCCGCCGACGACGACCCCGACGGCCAGGTCCTGTGCGACGCCGACCTCGCGATCCTCGCCTCGCCCCCGTCGGCGTACGCCGCGTACACCACGGCCGTCCGCGAGGAGTACCACTTCGTCCCGAACGACGCCTTCCGCGAGGGCCGCGCCGCGATCCTGCGCCAACTCCTGGACCTGCCGAGGTTGTTCAGGACGCCGCATGGCGCGAAGGAATGGGAGGCGACTGCCCGCTACAACCTCACCGCCGAGCTGGAAATGCTGTCGCTCCCACCCCACGACGCCTCGTAGCCTGCCCACCATGTGGACAACGGGAGCGGAACAGGTGGAGCAGGCCGTCGCCGAGTGCGTGGGCCTGTTGGGGGCGGTCGCCGACCGGGACTGGGAAGGGGTGCGGGCCGGGCGGCTGGAGTGGGACTGCCGGCAGACGGCGGTGCACATCGCCGAGGATCTCATCGCGTACGCGGGGCAGCTGGCGGGGCGGGAACAGGAGGCGTACTCGCCGTTCGAGCTCTCGCTGGAGGAGGGGACCGACAACGCGGGTGCGGTGCGGGTGATCGGCGCGATGGGCGCCCTGCTCGCCGCCGCCGTCCGCACCACCCCGCGTGAGGTACGGGCCTTCCATCCGTACCCGTTCCGCAGCGCGAACCGTGAGGGGTTCGCCGCGATGGGTGTGGCCGAGGTGCTGCTGCACACGCACGACATGGCCGAGGGGCTGGGCCTGTCGTACGAACCGGCGCCGGAGCTGTGCGACTTCGTGCTCACCCGGATCTTCCCGCACGTCCAGCCGGGCCCCACCCCGTGGCCGACCCTGCTGTGGGCCACCGGCCGCGCCGAACCGGCCGGCCGCGCCCCGGTGACCGAGTGGCGCTGGAGCAACAATCTGGTGATCGGGACCGAGCGGCTCACCCTGCAGGGCGTCACCCCTGCGGTGGCCACCGATCTGTCCACGGTCGGCGACGGCGGCTTCGAGTGGATCGAGGGCGGCCCGATGGAGGGCACCCGGGTCGGCGCCGGACTGGTGTACAAGCAGTACGAGGACGGGGTCCACCGGCCGGAATGGGGCATGTACGTGCTGGTCGGGCGCGAGGACGGCCGGGCGCTCGGCGCCATGGGCTTCCACGGTGTCCCGGACGAGGCGGGGCGGGTCGAGATCGGCTACGACCTGGTCGAGGGGGCCCGAGGGCACGGCTACGCCACCGAGGCACTGCGCGCGCTGTCGTCCTGGGCGCTGGGCCGGGACGAGGTGCGGACGGTGGTCGCGAACGTCGAGCGGGACAACGTGCCCTCACAGAAGGTGCTCGCGCGGGCCGGGTTCACCCAGGTCGCCGAGGACGCCGAGCACCTGACCTACGAGCTGCGCGAATCCCGCGACGGATAGCGCCCCTTGGGCCGCCGCAGCCCCGCCCCGTGCAGCAGCCGCACCACCTCGCGGCTGCTGACCTCCACGGCGCCGGCGGCCACCGCGTCGGCGTACCGCTGGTCGGGGATGTCGTAGTGGTCACGCTCGAAGGCCCGGCGGGGGACGCCGAGGCGGGCGGCGAAGGTGTGCAGTTCGTCGTAGGAGAGGTCGCTGACGAGGTGGGACCACAGGCGGCCGTGGCCGGGCCAGGTCGGCGGGTCGATGTAGATCGTCACGCGGACCTCACGAGGACGCCCCGCCGATGGCCTCGCTCAGCGATCCCACCGCGGCGACCTTCACGCCCGCCTCGCTGCACACCCAGTGCGGGTCGGGCCCCAACTCCGGTTCGACGTCGAGGGCGTGCGGCTCGCCGGTGCCACACACCGGGCACAGCGGCCAGCGCCCGTACCGCTCCAGCAGGGCGTCCTGGACGTCCTGCGCGACCAGACCGGCCACGTACCGCGCGCCCTCGGGCCACTGCTCGACCCACCATCGCCGCTGCGTGACGGAGTCCTCGACCAGGGACACGACGTCCGCCTCGGCGACGCGTCCCGCGACGAGGTCGGCCAGCACAAGGGCGCGCGCGGCGTGCAGCGCCTGCTCCAGGGGGCTGATGGGTTCCATGCACCCATTGTGCGCACTCTTGACCCCGGCGCCGCGCCGAAAATATCTTTCAATCGTGACCCGAGACGTGAAGGAAATTTTCGCCGGCGAACGCGGCGGGCCCTCGGGGGCGGGCTGCACCCCGCCCGCCCCCGCCGCCCTCGCGGCCAAGGTCCGCACGCTGGGCCCGTCGATGACGCGTTCCATGCAGCGCGTCGCCGAGGCCGTCGCGGGCGACCCGGCCGGCTGCGCGGCCCTCACGGTCACCGGCCTCGCCGAACTCACCGGCACCAGCGAGGCGACCGTCGTACGCACCGCCCGCCTGCTGGGCTATCCGGGCTACCGGGACCTGCGCCTGGCCCTCGCCGGCCTGGCCGCGCAGCAGCAGTCGGGCCGCGCCCCGGCCATCACGACGGACATCGCGGTGGACGACCCGATCGCCGACGTGGTCGCCAAGCTCGCCTACGACGAGCAGCAGACCCTCGCCGACACCGCCGCCGGGCTCGACACCGTCCAACTGGGCGCGGCCGTCACCGCGCTGACCACGGCCCGCCGCACCGACGTGTACGGCGTCGGGGCGTCCGGCCTGGTCGCCCAGGACCTCACACAGAAGCTGCTGCGCATAGGGCTGATGGCGCACGCCCACAGCGACCCGCACCTCGCCGTCACCAACGCCGTGCAACTGCGCGCGGGCGACGTCGCGATCGCCATCACGCACTCCGGGTCGACGGGGGACGTCATCGAGCCGCTGCGGGCCGCCTTCGAGCGTGGGGCCACGACGGTGGCGATCACCGGCCGCCCGAACGGCCCGGTCACGCAGTACGCCGACCACGTCCTCACCACGTCCACCGCACGCGAGAGCGAGCTGCGTCCGGCGGCGATGTCGTCCCGGACCGGTCAGCTTCTCGTGGTGGACTGCCTGTTCGTGGGGGTGGCGCAGCGGACGTACGAGAAGGCGGCGCCGGCGCTGTCGGCTTCGTACGAGGCGCTGGCCCACCGGCATCGTTCCTGAGGCCGCCGCCCCGCCCAGCACCGGAAAGACACGGAAAGAGCCGTCCATGACCTCCACCTCCCGCCCCCGTGATGTCAGGACCGAGTTGGAGTCCCTGACCACCGAGGCCTTCCGGCCGGAACTCGCGGACATCGACACCCTGCCGACCCTCGACATCGCCCGGCTGATGAACGGCGAGGACGCGACGGTGGCGGGGGCGGTCGCGGCCCGGCTGCCGCAGATCGCCGCCGCGATCGACGCCGTCGCGGAGCGGATGGCCCGGGGCGGCCGCCTGGTCTACGCGGGCGCGGGCACGGCGGGCCGGCTGGGTGTCCTGGACGCCTCCGAGTGCCCGCCCACGTTCAACACCGACCCTTCCCGGGTCGTCGGCCTGATCGCGGGCGGCCGGGACGCCGTGGTCACCTCGGTGGAGGGCGCCGAGGACTCCCGGGAACTGGCCCGGGCGGACCTGGAGTCCCTCGCCCTCACCCCCGGCGACACGGTCGTCGGCATCTCCGCCTCCGGCCGCACCCCGTACGCCATCGGCGCGGTCGAACACGCCCGTGCCCGCCGCTCCCTCACCATCGGGCTCGCCTGCAACCCCGGCAGCCCGCTCGCGGCCGCCGCCGACCACGGCATCGAGATCGTGGTGGGCCCCGAACTGCTCACCGGCTCGACCCGTCTGAAGGCCGGCACCGCGCAGAAGCTCGTCCTCAACATGCTCTCGACGATCACGATGATCCGGCTGGGCAAGACCTACGGAAACCTGATGGTCGATGTCCGCGCGTCGAACGACAAGCTCCGCGCCCGCTCCCACCGCATCGTCGCCCTCGCCACCGGCGCCCCCGACGAGGACATCGAACGCGCCCTGACGGCCACCGACGGCGAGGTGAAGAACGCGATCCTGACCCTCCTGGCCGACGTCGACGGCCCGACGGCGGCCCGCCTGCTGGAGGAGTCCGACGGGCATCTGCGGGCGGCCCTGGCGACGGCCGGCTGACTCACCGGCCCCGGCGGCGCTGACCGGCGTAGAAGGTGCCGCCGGCGACGAGCACCGTCAGTCCGGCGGTGATCGCGAGGGTGATCTCCGTGGTGTTCCGCTGGTCGGGGCCGTCGGGCAGCCTGGGATCGAGCAGCCCGAGCGGGTCCTTCCGGATCTCGACGCGGTCGCCGGGCCCGGCCTGCCCGAAGCAGTTCTCCTGCTGCGACACCTCGTACGTCCTGCGGTCCCCGCCGAGTTCCCGGACCGTGCAGAACATGTCCGGCCCGCGCCGCCGGTCCCGGTCGGCCACCTGGGTCACCACGGCGTCGACGGGCTCTCCGACGGTCCTCATGTACCCCTCGTACACGGCGGGTCCGGCGAACAGCATCAGCGCGAACCCGCCGAAGGAGACGAGCGTCGCCGCCCCCGCCCGGTGCCAGGAGCCCCCGATGACGCAGGCGGCGACCGCGATGACCGCCAGGACGACGACCACCCCGAGCCAGGTCATCCACTGCCCGATCGCGGAACCGAGCAGCAGCAGGGCGGGCACCAGCACGGCCCACAGCACCGAACCGACCGCCTTGCGCCCGCCGGACAGGCCCGGCCGCGAGCTGTCCGTCCCACCCGTGCCGCCGGCCGCCACAACCGTCCCGGACGCGCCCATGTCCCGCGTTCCCCCTGCCAGTCGCCCGTTCGAGTGCGCCCGCCACGATATACAACGCGCGCCGTCCCCCGGTCAGCCGGTGAGCTGGACGACCACCTCCTGCTCATCCGCGTGCCGCTCCTCCTGCTCGGCCGCGGCCTTGCAGGCCAGGACGTTGACCGCCGCGTTGAACCGCTCCATCGAGGTGGGACGGTCCGGGCCCAGGACGTACTCCTTCAGAACCCGGCGCTCGGGCGCCATGGGGTCGTGCCCCGGCTCGCGGACCGCGTCGAGGATCTCCGGCAGACGGGTGCAGTCCCGGTCGAGGAGGTAGGCGCCCCCGGCCGTCGTGTAGGCGGCCCGGAAGGCGTCGTCGGACAGGCCGTTCGCGTTGGTCAGGACGTACGGCTTGAGACTCGCCACGAAGTCCGCGACCACGGACGACACATCGCTGATCAGGATGTCGGCTTGGTCGAAGCACTCGTACAGCGTGGGCAGTTGCTTGACGATCACCTGGTGGAGGACCGGACCCCGGCTCTCCCGGAAGAGCCGGTGCCACTCGGCACGCAGCTCGTGCCACTCGGCCTCCCCGTCCAGACCGGCCGGGCGGGCCTCGCGGGTCTGCTGGGCGTCGTCGCCGCCGAGCCGCCCGGACAGTTCGCCGAGCCGCGCCTGGATCTCCGCGAGCCGCGGGCGAGCAGTGGCGATCGCGGCCTCGGCTTCCTGGCCGCCACGCCGCTCGTTGTCGGCACGCAGCAGCTCCCGGATGGCCCGGTCCGCCTCGGCCGCCTCACGGGAGCGCTTGCCGGTGAGGGGATGCGGCTTGTAGAGGACCCGGACGTTCTCGGCGAGCAGCTTCTCGACCAGCGGCACGCCCATCGGGATCAGGGACGTGTGGCAGTCGTCGTCGCTCCAGCCCTCCCAGGTGGGCGCGTACAGCACGGTCGGCAGCGGCCCCGGCACATGGTCGGCGTGCAGCCGGATCGACGACAGCTGCGGGCGGCCCACCTCGACGATCGCCGAGTCGCTGATGGCGTGCCGCACCCGCTGGTAGCGGTCGCGCCCGGCCCGCCCGGCCACCCAGATCTCGTCGTACACCTTGCTCACCCGGTTGCTGCTGGCGAGCTTGTCGCTGTCACCGTGCCCGATGAAGACGTGCTTGGACTCGGCGACGCGCAGCATGTGCACGTTCTTGCCCGCGTTGCCCGGGTAGAGCACGACCCGCAGCTCGGGCAGCTCCAGCTGCGCCACGTCGTCGGCCTTCGGTATGCACACGACAGGGATCGACGTACGGCTGAGGTAGCGGAACGACGCCCGCTCCCTCAGGATGATCAACGGCCGCCGGTCGAGCTGCTCCAGCGTCTCGATCCACATGTTGACCTGGTACATGAAGTCCCGGGACACGGCCGCGAAACTGAAGTACAGCGCCACCTCCGGCCGGTACCCGGCGAGTTGCCGGTTGAGCTCGGCGATCACCTCGTCGCCCGACGGCATCCGGCGGGCCCGGCGCAACTGCCCGAGCAGCGCCACCACGGCCGCGACCGCGAACCCGGCGGTGAGGGCGAAGCCGATGCCCGCGGGCTGCCACGCCCCGGCCGCGAGCGCGGCGAGCAGCCCGGCATGGGCCGGCAGGTCCAGGTGCAGCAGCTTGCGCAGGAAACGCCGGTAGAGGAGAGCGGGCGGCGACTGCGGGATGCCCGCCCCGCTCATGTCGAGGTTGCGCACGACGACCGGCAGCGTGCGCCGCCGCCGGATGGCGTGATGCACCGCCGTATAGAGGATCACCACGGTGAAGTGGGCGCTGAACACGGCCAGCGCGGCCACCAGCACCGCGTCGGACGCGTCCATCCGGTCGGCCAGCGCGAGCAGCATCACCGTCCGCACGGCGAACCGCATCGTCCGGGTCAGCTGCAACGCGGCCAGCCGCCGCACGAAGGCGGGAGCGCGGGTGTGCAGCACCTCGTCCACGACGTACGTCACGGCCGAGGCGGCCACGAAACCCCACAGTGACGGGAGCAGCGCGAAGACGGGCAGGGCGGCGAAACCGGCGGCGAAGAGAAACACAAGCAAAAGGTCGGTCTTCCCGCGCACACGCAGGACACCGCACAGCCAACGGAACGTCATGAAGAGACTTTCTCTGGGAAAGGACGTGTCTTCCGGGGCGGCGTGCGGTGGGGCGTACGCCGGTGTGTACGCGCGATACGCCTGTTCGACGGCAGGGGTGGACGAATGGTTGTACACCCATCGGCCACCAGTACTTCACCGTGACTTCGGCTCCCGGTTCACCTGCCGTACGCGGGCCCGCAGCGTCTCCCGCACGGGCAGCGAGCGCAGTACGTCGGTGAGATGCTCGGCCGTCCGTACGTTGCACCGCCCCAGATCGACCAGGGCGAACGGCTCGTCACTCGCGCCGGTCACCGGATCGACGCCCAGCGACGGCAGCACGACCCCGACTCCCGCGAGGGCGTTCCGCAGCGACTCCACGATCTCTTCGGTCGAGCGCACCTTTTCAACCTCCACGCTGAGTTTGTGATTCACCACACAGCGTGGCCGACACGTCTCTAACCTGGCCACATACGGCAGCCCAACAACCCGATGTGTACGACAGGGAGTTGCCCATGCCCGGATCCCGGGACCTCGACCCGTCCTCCTCCCCGCGAGCCCTCCTGGGCGCCGAACTCCGCCACGCCCGCGAGAAGGCCGGCCTGAGCCAGGAGGACCTGGGCCAACGGCTGTTCGTGAGCGGGTCGTTCATCGGTCAGCTGGAGGCGGGGACACGGCGGATGCAGGTTGAGTACGCACGGCTGCTGGACGAGGTGCTGGGGACGGAGGACTTCTTCCAGCGGAACTGCGGGGCGGCGGCGAAGTCGAAGTATCCAGAGCACTTTGCGGAGGCGGCGGAGGCGGAGGCCCGGGCTACGGCCATCAGGGAGTTCGCGTCGATGCTGATCCCCGGCCTGCTCCAGACCCCGGCCTACGCCCGGGCGGTGTGCCGCGCGTATCAGCCGACGGCACCAGACGAGGAGATCGAGAAGAGGGTGGCCGCCCGAATGGAGCGGACCCATATCCTCGACGATCCAACAAAGCCGTTGTTGTGGGCGGTGATTGACGAGTCTGCGTTGCGTCGGATGACAGGTGGGGCGGCGGTCATGGCAGAGGCCTTGCGACACATCACCGACCTGGCCCGCCGAAGCCGGTCCATCGTGCAGGTGCTGCCGTTCGATGCGGGGGCGCACCCCGCCATGCAAGGGTGCGTCAAGCTGATGGACTTCGACGACGCGCCACCGTTGGCATACCTCGAAGGCGTGGGCACCGGGCGGCTGGATGACGACCCCGCAACCGTCGCGGAGTACCGCTTCTACTACGAGTTTCTCGCGGCCTCCGCACTCTCGCCGAAGAAGTCTCTAGCCCTACTCGAAGGGATGGCCCAGGATTACGACCATGAGGAACACGCCTGAGTACGACCTGAGCACGGCCAGCTGGTACAAGTCCAGCTACAGCGGCGGGAGCGGTGACAACTGCCTGGAAGTCACCCAGGCATTCCCCACGGTCGTCCCCGTCCGCGACTCCAAGACCCCCGACGGCCCGAAGCTCGTGTTCCGGGCCGGAGCCTGGGCCGCGTTCGTCGCAAACCTCAAGGACGAGACGGCCTGAGCTTCGGGACCCGGGCTTCGAGCCCTCTTTTCAAGGAATGGGTGGAGGGCCTCAACCCGCCCTCCCACCCGATGTGTTGACGCGACGCTTCCGGCTTGCCACGGACAGTCACGAACCTCTAACGTTCCCTGCACCAAGCAACAGCCCCCGCCAGGTGCGCCAACACCTGCGGGGGCTTACCAACGAGATCGAGAGCAATCGATCCCATGGATGAAGCCAACTTTAGTGCTGCCTCCCCGTCCACGCATCCCATGGCGAGCCCGGGCTACGGCAAGCGCTCCACCCCCGACCAACTCCCCCGTACAAACCAAGACTTCGCACAGCTCCCACCCCGCGAAGCCGCCATCGCCGCCTACCTCGACCGGCTCCCCGACGGCGCGGACATCTCCGTAAAGACGCTGGCCAAGCAGCTCCCCTACGGACAGTGCGCCCTCGGCACCGCCCTCAACCGCATCCAGCAAGCGGGCCACCTGCGCCGAGGCCGGGAGTGTGTGACGGCCGACGACGGCAGCTCCCGCTGGATCACCCGATCGTGGTTCTCGCGTACCGCCCGGGACGATGACTGGTGGGCCGCCTTCACCCGCGGCGACGTACCGCAGCAGGCAGCGCGCCCCACCCGCTCCCGGGCGCACATCCTCCTCGCCGCACTCGGCCGCACGGCCTCCGCCCTGTCCCTCTCCGAGGCAGACTGCGCGACGCTCGCCCCACTCGTTGCGGACTGGTTCGCACGGGGCGCCTCGGAGGACGACGTACTGCGAGCGCTCACAGCCGGCCTTCCGACGCCCGTCCACCATGCCGCAGCCCTGGTCCGCACCCGCCTGACCAGCAAACTTCCACCCCAGCCCGCCCCGCGCCCGCCCCTACGGGTCCTGGAGTGCGCGAACTGCGGCGCTCCGGGGCGTCCGGAAACCCTGCCAGGGGGCCGATGCAGCGCCTGCCGGGGCGAACGTGCCCCCGCACAACCCCCTGCACCCCTGTCCGCCCCCACGGTCCACGACCGCGCGGCCGGGATCCGCGCGGCGATGTCCCGACGACGCCACGATTGCGCCGACTGACGACAATGGACCCATGAACCACGCCCAGCTCACCGCCCTAGGCCGTGCCCTCCGACTTCTCGGTGAGCACGGGGAAGCCCTCAGCTCCGACACTCCCGACGCCAAGCTGCACGAGGTCAAGGCCGACCTGAAGCGCGCCTTGGACCTGCTCGACGAGAGCGTCTCGGGCGCCGCGCCCACCACCCGCTGCCACGAGCACCCGAACGGCCCGGTCGACGAGGCCGCCCCGGACCTGTGCCTGCTGTGCGAGACCCGGCGCAGAGCGGCCCGCCGGAACGAGTTCAACGGCCCTCCCCCCCAGCACCAGCCCGCCGAACCCGCGCCGTCCCGCTACGGCGTGCGCGGCGACCGTCCCCAGCCCCAGCAGCGCTGGCTGGCGGAGCTGTGGAACGGCCAGGCCTGGCAGCTGTGCGGCACCCCGCGCCGGGACCGCCGCGAGGCGGAGCTGTTCATCGCGGCCCAGCGCAAGGCTCCCCGGGCCGCCATGGCGTACCGGCTGGTGCACGAGTTCACCGACTACGAGGTGCTGCGGGTGTGGGGGACGCCGGTGAAGGTGGACATCGAGCCCATGGGCAACCTTTAGCGGACCGAGCTCACAGCAGCGGCAGGGGCAGGAACTCGTGCCCCTCCCACAGCCGCCGCGACCGCTCCTCCGGGTACGCCGTGACCACCGGCTCCGCGTCCAGCACCCGCACCAGCCGCTCCGCGTCGTCGTACGCGGGCCAGCCCGGGTCGCCCGTCCTCGCGAAGGACGTCCAGGAGGAACGGAAACTCGACGACAGTGAAAGCGCCTCGGCGGACGGCTCCGCACCCGCGAACAGCAAAAGCCCCAGGTCCGCCCCGTACGTGCCGAACAGCAGCGGGATGTCCAGGCCGTGGCAGGCGCCGAGCGCGCCGCCGTTGCCCGGCGCCGGAAAGGTCAGTTCGTAGACGTGCGCGCTGCCGCCGCCCGCGCGCTGGGCCTCGGCCAGGTGCAGGGAGGGCATGTTGAACAGCCAGTCCGTCTGGACGCGTTCGTAGAGCTCGCTCGGGGAGGCGTCGGGGAAGGCCGCGCGGTAGGCCTGTTCGCCGTCGGGGCCGGGGGCGAACAGGCGCAGAGCCGAGGCCGCCCGCTCGTCGGTGATCTGGCCGAGTTGGCCCGCCATGGCGACGAAGAGGCGGTACTCGTCGCGGTTGTGGCCGACGAGGAGGTCGACGTCCCTGGCCGAACCGGACCTCAGCGCCTGCCAGGGGGTCGTCGCCAGGACCTCCCCGTCGACCACCGGGGAGAAGGGCGTGACCGTGGGCGCCGCCTGGCCCCAGCGGTCGACGCGCTGAAGCATCTTGGCGCTCAGCGTCTCACCCGCCGACGTCAGCCGGTGCGGATCGATCGTGGAGAGGTCGGCGACCGTCGGGCGCAGACCCACCTCGGCGGCCAGAGCGAGGCCGATGTCCCGGGCCAGTGCGTCGGAGAAGAACGTCCCCGGCACGCTCTGCGCGATCGCCCGCCGGAACAGACCGGCGGCGCGAGGCATGGAGAGCAGCGAGGCGACCGAACCGGCGCCGGCCGATTCACCGAAGACCGTGACCTGGCCGGGGTCGCCGCCGAAGGACTCGATGTTGTCCCGCACCCATTCCAGGGCGGCCACCTGGTCGAGCAGGCCGCGGTTGGCGGGAGCTCCCTCGATGAACGCGAAACCCTCCATGCCCACGCGGTAGTTGAGGGACACAACCACCACCTCGCCGTCGGCGGCGATGTGCCGGGCGTCGTAGCCGGGGCTGCCGGAGTGGCCGAGCTTGTAGGCACCGCCGTAGATCCACACCATCACCGGGCGCCGGGCGGCCGGGTCGGTCTCGGGGGTCCAGACGTTGACCGTGAGCCACTCGTCGCCGTCGGGCCCGCCGAGCAGGCCCGGGCCGCCCAGGTTGCCGAGGTCCTGCGGGGGCGGCGGGCCGAAGGCGCAGGCGTCCCGTATGCCGTCCCAGGCGGGGGCGGGGCGCGGGGCCATGAAGCGTGCCTCGCCCACCGGGGGTGCGGCGAACGGGATGCCGCGGAAGACCGCGAGCCCCGCCTCCCTCCGGCCCCGGACGGCACCGGCGGTTGTGCGCACCACCGGTGCGGGCTGCTCGGACGGGCCGCCCGCCGAGGGACGGGACTCGGTCGACGTCATCTGGATCTCCTCACGACATGCCGGTGAACAGGCGCTCAGTCAGTGTCCTTGACTGACGCAAGCAGATCCAGAGGCGCAGGAGGCAGGGGTCAGCTGAGGGTCTTCAGCGACACGGGGTTGTACGGCGCGAGGTCCTCAAGGCGGCCGTCGAGCACCTTGCGGGCCCAGTCGGGGTCCTGGAGCAGGGCGCGGCCGACGGCGACCATCTCGAACTCGTCGCGCTCGAAGCGGTCGAGGAGGTTGTCGAGGTCGCCGACCTCGGCGCCGTGGCCCTGGAAGGACTTGAGGAAGTCCCCTCCGTTCAGGCCGACCGAGCCGACGGTGATGGTGGGCTTGCCGGTGAGCTTCTTGGTCCAGCCGGCCAGGTTGAGGTCGGAGTCGTCGAACTCCGGGACCCAGTAGCGGCGGGTGGAGGCGTGGAAGGCGTCGACGCCGGCGGCGGCGAGCGGGGTCAGGATGGCCTCCAGCTCCTCCGGGGTCTCGGCGAGGCGGGCGTCGTAGGCCTCCTGCTTCCACTGGGAGTAGCGGAAGATGACGGGGAAGTCGGCGGAGACGGTCTCGCGGACGGCCGCGACGATCTCCTCCGAGAGCTTGGCGCGGGCGACCCGGTCGCCGCCGTAGGCGTCGGTGCGGCGGTTGGTGCCCTCCCAGAGGAACTGGTCGAGCAGGTAGCCGTGGGCGCCGTGCAGTTCGACACCGTCGAAGCCGATGCGCTCGGCGGCGGCCGCGGCCTCGGCGAACGCGCCGATGACGGCGTCGATGTCGGCCTGGGTCATGGCCTTGCCGGTGGGCTCGGTCGCGCCGATGCGCAGGCCGGAGGGGCCGACGGCCGGGGCGTCGGCGACGGGCGGCTCGCCCTGGTTGCGGACCATGCCGATGTGCCACAGCTGCGGCACGATCGTGCCGCCCGCGGCGTGCACCGCCTCGGCGACCTTCGCCCAGCCCGCGAGCTGCTCCTCCCCGTGGAACCGCGGCACACGGTCGCTCTGCCCGGCCGAGTCGTGGCCGACGTAGGTGCCCTCGGTGACGATCAGGCCGACTCCGGCGGCGGCGCGGCGCGCGTAGTACGAGACGACGTCCTCGCCGGGCACACC
Organism: Streptomyces hawaiiensis; assembly: GCF_004803895.1. Classification (NCBI taxonomy): domain Bacteria; kingdom Bacillati; phylum Actinomycetota; class Actinomycetes; order Kitasatosporales; family Streptomycetaceae; genus Streptomyces; species Streptomyces hawaiiensis. Next base: position 3,992,066 of record NZ_CP021978.1, read on the forward strand.
GCCCGGGGAGAACATGCGGGTCATCGGCGCCATCGCGATCCGGTTCGGAACGGTCAGGCCGCCCAGCGTTACGGGCCGGGACAGGATTTCGGCGGCGCGGGAAGCGGAGGCGGCGAGAGTCACGTGGGGGCTCACTTTCGGATACCGGAAGGTATGTGCATACGCATAGGACGGACCCAACCTTCAACCATCCGGCCCCGCCCGGGCCATCCCACCCCGGCTGTGATCCCGGCCACGCGCCCCGGGCACCCGCCCCGGACACGCCCGAGGGCGGTACCTCCTGCCGAACAGGAGGTACCGCCCTCGGTTAGGACGTTGATCAACCCTCGGGTCGATCAGAAGTCCATGTCACCGCCCGGCATGCCGCCGCCGGCGGGCGCGGCGGCCTTCTCCGGCTTGTCGGCGATGACGGCCTCGGTGGTGAGGAACAGCGCGGCGATGGAGGCGGCGTTCTGCAGCGCGGAACGGGTCACCTTCGCCGGGTCGATGATGCCTTCGGCGATCATGTCGACGTACTCACCGGTCGCGGCGTTCAGGCCGTGGCCGACGGGCAGGTTGCGCACCTTCTCGACGATGACGCCACCCTCGAGACCACCGTTGACGGCGATCTGCTTGAGCGGGGCCTCCAGCGCGAGCTTCACGGCGTTGGCACCGGTCGCCTCGTCACCTTCGAGGTCCAGCTTCTCGAAGACCGTGGAGGCCTGGAGCAGGGCCACGCCGCCACCGGCGACGATGCCCTCCTCGACGGCCGCCTTGGCGTTGCGCACGGCGTCCTCGATGCGGTGCTTGCGCTCCTTGAGCTCCACCTCGGTGGCGGCACCGGCCTTGATGACCGCGACACCGCCGGCGAGCTTCGCCAGGCGCTCCTGCAGCTTCTCGCGGTCGTAGTCCGAGTCGCTGTTCTCGATCTCGGCGCGGATCTGGTTGACCCGGCCCGCGACCTGGTCGGCGGAGCCGGCACCGTCGACGATGGTGGTCTCGTCCTTGGTGATGACGACCTTGCGGGCCTTGCCCAGGAGGTCGATCGTGGCGTTCTCCAGCTTGAGGCCGACCTCCTCGGAGATCACCTCGCCGCCGGTGAGGATGCCGATGTCCTGCAGCATCGCCTTGCGGCGGTCGCCGAAGCCCGGAGCCTTGACGGCGACGGACTTGAAGGTGCCGCGGATCTTGTTGACGACCAGGGTCGACAGGGCCTCGCCCTCGACGTCCTCGGCGATGATCAGCAGCGGCTTGCCCGACTGCATGACCTTCTCCAGGAGCGGGAGCAGGTCCTTGACGTTGGAGATCTTGGAGTTCGCGATCAGGATGTACGGGTCGTCGAGGACGGCCTCCATACGCTCCATGTCGGTGGCGAAGTACGCCGAGATGTAGCCCTTGTCGAAGCGCATACCCTCGGTGAGCTCCAGCTCCAGACCGAAGGTCTGGGACTCCTCGACGGTGATGACGCCTTCCTTGCCGACCTTGTCCATGGCCTCGGCGATGAGCTCGCCGATCTGGGTGTCGGCGGCGGAGATGGAGGCCGTGGAGGCGATCTGCTCCTTGGTCTCGACGTCCTTCGCCTGCTCCAGCAGGGCGGCGGAGACGGCCTCGACGGCACGCTCGATACCGCGCTTGAGGGCCATGGGGTTGGCGCCGGCGGCTACGTTGCGCAGGCCTTCCTTGACCAGGGCCTGGGCGAGAACGGTCGCGGTGGTCGTACCGTCACCGGCGACGTCGTCCGTCTTCTTGGCGACTTCCTTGACCAGCTCGGCGCCGATCTTCTCGTACGGGTCCTCGAGCTCGATCTCCTTGGCGATGGAGACACCATCGTTGGTGATCGTGGGCGCGCCCCACTTCTTCTCGAGGACGACGTTGCGGCCCTTGGGGCCGAGCGTCACCTTGACGGCGTCCGCGAGCTGGTTCATGCCGCGCTCGAGGCCGCGCCGCGCCTCCTCGTCGAACGCGATGATCTTGGCCATGTGAAGTGGTCCCTCCAGGACTGGGGGTGATTACTTCGGACCGCGCCCGCGCCCGCGACGGACGGCCCCGACCGGCTGGTTCCTTGCCCCATCCGGTCCGTGGGCCTCACCGACCCGGTCCTTACGTTGTCACTCTCACCTTCAGAGTGCTAACGCAATGATTAGCACTCGACCCCCGAGAGTGCAAGGCGCGCTCGCGTAGCGAGTGCTCGTTGAGGGGTGGTGGTCGGGTGACGGGCGGGCGCAAGCGCCTTCCAGGGATCGGGCGGGGCAGTCAGCCGCCTGCGAACACCGCCCGGCGCGCCGTTCGAACAGGCCGAAGGGCCCGCACCCCGGGGGGTACGGGCCCTTCTGAGAAGACCGGTCGCTTGAGCGTTGGTCGTGGTGCGCGTTCAGGCAGCGACGCGAACCATGTCGGCCTGCGGTCCCTTCTGGCCCTGCGAGATCTCGAACTCGACCCGCTGGCCCTCTTCAAGGGTGCGGTAGCCGTCCATCTGAATCGCGCTGTAGTGGACGAAAACATCCGCACCACCGTCGACCGCGATGAAGCCGTACCCCTTCTCCGCGTTGAACCACTTGACGGTGCCCTGAGCCATGCCTAACTCCCCTATTACTGGCCCTTGCACAGATCCACACTTCGCGGATCCGGGTCAGACCTCACCCCCCACGGTTGGGGGCGTGCGCCGGAACGCGTCGACCGCGGCCGAATGTATCTGTCCAACTGCCCTCTGCAACAGGTCAATCGGACGAGAATTCTGGACGCGCAGGGTCCGGAATGTGGGGAGAATTCGCCTGAATTCGGGTCAAGTCGGGCCACACAAAAAGAACAAAAGCCGCGAAAGACGCGCACACTTTGGCTACATCTTGTCGGGCTCGCGGCAGGAATTCAGGGTTCCGATCAGGGGATCGGGATCGCGTTCCCCAACTGTACCCCGCTCAATCACACAGAATTGCCCCCTCCGCTTCTCTCACGGAGGGGGCAATTCGATGAACTCTCAGTAACGGCCGTTACCGAAGGTAATAATCAAGCCGGTCGACCGGTTCAGCCGCCGGCGACGGCGGGAATGATCGACACACCGGCACCGTCCGGCGTCGCCGTCTCCAGGCCCTGTTCGAACCGCACGTCGTCGTCGTTCACGTACACGTTGACGAACCGGCGCAGCTTGCCCTGGTCGTCGAGCACCCGGGCGGCGATCCCGGTGTGGTTCTTCTCCAGATCGGCGATGACCTCGCCGAGGGTCCCGCCCTCGGCGGACACTTCGGCCTGCCCGCCGGTGTAGGTACGCAGGATGGTGGGGATGCGAACGCTGACGCTCATGACTTCAAAACCTCCGGTTGGGGTAGCGGACCTGCTTTTGGGGGCGCGGGGCTGTGTCGATTTGCGGCTCCGCCGCGTGCGCGCGACCAGCCCCCACCGGCCCGCAGCCGACAACGCTCAGACGAGCCCGGCCTCACGGAACGAATCGAGGTTGGGTCGAATGGTCGCCGTCAGCCCGGTCCCCGCCACCGCGTCCAGCGTCTTGAGACCGTCCCCGGTGTTGAGCACCACCGTCGTCTTCGACGGATCCAGCACCCCGTTCTCGATCAACTTGCGCGTCACACCCACGGTCACACCACCGGCGGTCTCCGCGAAGATGCCCTCGGTCCGGGCGAGCAGCTTGATCGCGTCGACGACCTGCTCGTCGTTCACGTCCTCCACCGCACCACCCGTCCGCCGCGCGATGTCCAGCACGTACGGCCCGTCCGCCGGGTTGCCGATGGCGAGGGACTTGGCGATGGTGTCCGGCTTCTGCGGACGGACGACGTCGTGGCCCGCCTTGTACGCCGTCGACACCGGCGAGCAGCCCTCGGCCTGCGCGCCGAAGATCTTGTAGGGCTTGTCCTCGACCAGACCGAGCTTGATCAGCTCCTGGAGACCCTTGTCGATCTTGGTGAGCTGCGAGCCGGAGGCGATCGGCACCACGATCTGGTCCGGCAGCCGCCAGCCGAGCTGCTCGCAGATCTCGTACGCCAGCGTCTTGGAACCCTCCGCGTAGTACGGCCGGAGGTTGACGTTGACGAAGCCCCAGCCCTCCCCGGCCGGGTCGCCGATCAGCTCGGAGCAGAAGCGGTTCACGTCGTCGTAGTTGCCCTGGATGCCGACGAGCTCGCCGCCGTAGACCGCGGCCATGACGACCTTGCCCTGCTCCAGGTCGTGCGGGATGAACACGCAGGAGCGGAAGCCGGCGCGGGCCGCGGCGGCACCCACCGCACCGGCGAGGTTGCCGGTGGAGGAGCAGGAGAGCGTGGTGAAGCCGAAGGCGCGGGCGGCCTCGATGGCCTGGGCGACGACGCGGTCCTTGAAGGAGTGCGTCGGGTTGCCGGAGTCGTCCTTGACGAACAGCTTGCCGGCGTCGACGCCCAGCTCGCGCGCGAGGTTGTCGGCCTTGACGAGCTTGGTCCAGCCCGGGTTGATGTTCGGCTTGTCCGCCACGTCGGCCGGGACCGGCAGCAGCGGGGCGTAACGCCAGATGTTCGCGGGGCCCGCTTCGATGCGCTTGCGGAGCTCCTCGGCGTCGTAGGACGAGAAGTCGTAGGCGATCTCCAGCGGACCGAAACACTCCTCGCACGCGAAGACCGGGCCGAGGGGGACGCGGTGACCGCACTCGCGGCAGCTCAGCGCCGCGGCGGGACCGAGGTCTACGGTGGAGTCAGTGGTGCTTGCAACAGTCTGCACAGCCATGTGAGGCGAGGCCCTTCCTCATCTTCCTCACGACGCATTTCGCCGCGAGACGGATTTGGCACCTTCCCTAGCCGGGAGCCTCGCGAAGTGGTCGCCAGTGACCTACGAGTACCGACTGGAGGGTTGCCGGGGCTTCAACGGGCCGTTTCCCTCTGCCCCTCTGGATGAGCTGTATGTGGTTGTAGGCGGCGGGTGACCCCGGACATGCGATGGTCATCCGCCTTGTTCAAGACTGTAACCGACGACCAGGACAGTTGAGATAGTCGTCCGAACCGCGAGATGACTGTACCCGTCAGCCGCTACCGCGGCGGGCAGTCCGTCCCGCCCGGAGTACGCAGAGGAGCCGCCACGGTGCTGGAAGAAGTCGAGCGCTGGCTGAGCACCCGTTCCTGGTCCGCGAACGATCGCCCCCTCCACCAGATCCTGGCCGCCAAGCAGCGCACGGGCCAGACGGTCAGCGTCGTGCTGCCCGCGCTCAACGAGGAGGCGACGGTCGGCGACATCGTCGCAGTCATCCGCCACGACCTGATGCGGCAGGTCCCGCTCGTCGACGAACTGGTCGTCGTCGACTCCGGGTCCACCGACCGCACGTCCGAGGTGGCCGCCGCCGCTGGCGCGCGGGTGGTGCACCGGGACGGGATACTCCCGCGCCTGCCCGCCGTGCCCGGCAAGGGCGAGGTGCTGTGGCGCTCGCTGCTCGTCACCCGCGGGGACATCGTCTGCTTCGTCGACGCGGACCTCAGGGACTTCTCGTCCGAATTCGTCTCCGGGATCGTGGGCCCGCTGCTCACCGAGCCGGACGTGGACCTGGTGAAGGCCATGTACGACCGCCCCCTCGGCACTGAGTTCGATTCGCTCGCCTCCGGCAAGACCGCAGCGCAGGGCGGCCGGGTCACCGAGCTGATGGCGCGCCCGCTGCTCAACATGCACTGGCCGCAGCTCGCCGGCTTCGTGCAGCCGCTCGGCGGCGAGTACGCGGCCCGCCGCTCGCTGCTGGAGCAGCTGCCGTTCCCCGTGGGGTACGGCGTGGAGCTGGGCATGCTCGTCGACGCCCTGCACCTGGCGGGCCTGGACGCCCTCGCCCAGGTGGACGTCGGAGTGCGCAAGCACCGGCACCAGGACGGGCAGGCGCTGGGCAGGATGGCCGCCGCGATCTACCGCACGGCTCAGCTGCGGCTGGCCCGGGGGCATCTGATCCGGCCGTCCCTGACACAGTTCGAGCGGGGCGAGGACGGCTTCGAGCCGCGGACGTACTCCGTGGACACCGAGGAACGTCCGCCGATGGTGGAGATCGCCGAGTACCAGACGCGGAAAGCGGCCTGACCGGGGCCGTTTTCGGCCGGGTACGGAAGATCCGTACGTTTGAGCGTTTCCGGGCCGGGCTAGGTTGAGGCTTATGGCTTCAACGTACGGTGCTGCACAGGTGCTGGTGGCCTCCAACCGCGGTCCGGTTTCCTACACGGTGGGCGAGGACGGTTCGCTGGACGCCAAACGGGGCGGTGGCGGGCTGGTCTCCGGCCTCTCCGCGATCGGCTCGGACGGGGACGCGCTGTGGGTGTGCTCGGCGCTGTCCGACGGCGACCGGGAGGCGGTGAGGCGCGGGGTCGGCGAGGACGGCGTGCGGATGCTGGACATTCCGGCCGACGTGCACGCCGACGCGTACAACGGCATCGCGAACTCGGTCCTGTGGTTCGTGCACCACATGCTCTACCAGACCCCACTGGAGCCGGTCTTCGACGCGGAGTTCCGGCGGCAGTGGGCGTCCTACGAGACGTACAACCGGGCGTTCGCCGAGGCGCTGGCCGAGGAGGCGGCGCGGGGTGCGGCGGTGGTGGTGCAGGACTACCACCTGTGCCTGGTGCCGGGGATGCTCCGCGAGCTGCGCCCGGACCTCAGGATCGGCCACTTCTCGCACACGCCGTGGGCGCCGCCGGAGTACTTCGCGATGCTCCCGGACGACATCCGCGCGCAGTTGGTGTGGGGGATGCTGGGCGCGGACCGGCTGGGGTTCCTCACCGGGCGGTGGGCGCAGGCGTTCATGAGCTGCGCCGGGGGCACGGACGGCGAACGGATCTTCCCGTTGTGGCCGAGCGGCGCCCCGAGATCCATCGAGCACACGCCGACCGGGCATCCCCCGCTGCGCACCACGTGGATCGGCGTGCACGGGCTGGGGGCCGACGCGGACTTCCTGCGCAAGCGGGCGCACGAGCCGGACGTCGAGGAGCGGATGGCCGCGCTGCGGCAGGAGATCGGCGAGGGCCGCCGCACCATCGTCCGGGTCGACCGCACCGAGCTGTCCAAGAACATCGTGCGCGGGTTGCTGGCGTACCGGCAGCTGCTGTCGGACCACCCCGAGTGGCGTGGGCGGGTCGTGCACGTCGCCTTCGCGTACCCCTCGCGGCAGGACCTCGCGGTGTACCGGGACTACACGGCCGAGGTGCGGCGGCTCGCGGACGAGATCAACGCCGAGTACGGCACGCCGGGCTGGAAGCCGGTCGTGCTGCACGTCAAGGACGACTTCGCCCGCTCGCTGGCCGCCTACCGGCTGGCCGACGTGGCCCTGGTCAACCCCATCCGGGACGGCATGAACCTCGTCGCCAAGGAGGTCCCGGTCGTCTCCGACGCGGGCTGCGCGCTGGTGCTGTCGCGGGAGGCCGGGGCGCACGCGGAGCTCGGCGAGGACGCGATCACGGTGAACCCCTACGACGTGACGGGCACGGCGGCGGCCCTGCACGAGGCCCTGTCGATGCGCCCGGAGGAACGCGCCGAGCGCAGCAAGCGCCTGGCCGCGGCGGCGACGGCACTGCCGCCTGCACAGTGGTTCGTCGACCAGCTCGATGCGCTGAGGAGCTGAGCAGCACCATGCCGACGTCACCGTCGCTGTCCACTCCCAGCACCAAGGCGGGCCGGGAGGGGCTCGACGCCCTTCTCGCGCGCCCCGGCAAGGCGTTGATCGGGCTCGACTTCGACGGGACGCTCGCGCCGATCGTGGCCGATCCGGAGCGGGCCCGGGCCCACCCGCGGGCGCTGGCCGCGCTGGCGGCGCTCGCGCCGAAGGTGGCCGCCGTGGCGGTGATCACCGGCCGGCCGGCCGAGGTCGCGGTGCGCAACGGCGGCTTCGCGGGCGCGCCGGGACTGGAACACCTGGTCGTCCTCGGCCACTACGGCGCCGAGCGGTGGGACGCCCGCAGCGGCAAGGTCACCGCCCCCGACCCGCACCCCGGCGTAGACGCCGTCCGCGCCGAGCTGCCCGGGCTCCTCGACGGGAGCGGGACCTGGGTCGAGGACAAGGGCCGGGCAGTAGCCGTGCACACCCGCCGGGCCGCCGACCCGCAGGCCGCCTTCGAGGCCCTGCGCGAGCCGCTCACCGACCTGGCGACCCGGCACGGCCTGATCGTCGAGCCTGGCCGCATGGTCCTGGAACTGCGCCCGCCCGGCATGGACAAGGGCGTCGCCCTCGCCGGCTTCGCCCGGGAGATCGGCGCCGGGTCCGTCCTCTACGGCGGCGACGACCTGGGCGACCTGCCCGCCTACGCCGCCGTCGACACCCTGCGCGCGGACGGCACCCCGGGCCTGCTGGTGTGCAGCGGCAGCGACGAGGTGACCGAGCTCAGGGAGCGGGCGGACCTGGTGGTGGACGGCCCGGAGGGGGTCGTACGACTGCTGGGGGCGCTGGCGGACCGGCTGGGCTGAAGGCCGCGCCCTCAGGGGCTAGACCCGGAGCGGGCCCGGCCCCACCCCGAGGCACTGCCCGCTGGCGGCGCTCGCGCCGCAGGCGGCCGCCGTGGCGACGATCACCGGCCGGCCGAGGTCGCGGCGCGCAACGGCGGCTTCGCAGGCGCACCGGGTCTCGCCGCTGAAGACCGCGCCCTCAGGGGCGCGGGGAACTGCGCGAACAACCACGACGCACCCGCACCCTGCGACGGCCGGACAGCCCACGGTCCTCAGCGTTCCGCCCGACGCGCCTCCCGTATCCGCCGCAGCCGATTGACCGTCACCGGGTCATGGGCTAGGGCCCGTGGATCGTCCAGCAGGGCGTTGAGGAGCTGGTAGTAGCGCACGGGGGCGAGGCCCAGCTCCTCGCGGACGGCGCGTTCCTTCGCGCCGGGGCCGGAGAACCCGCGGCGTTCGAGCGCGAGGATGTCCCGCTCCCGGCGCCCGAGCCGCGTCCCGTCGTACTCCTCGTCCATGCCCGGCACCGTAGCGCCCGCCACCGACAACGCCTACTCCGCGCTCTCCGCCCGGATCGCCGCCGCCTGGAGCTGGCCGAGGACACCCGAGGGGCTGCCGCCGGGCGCGACGGCCTTGCCGATCCGCTGCTTGACCCGGGAACTGACGTCGGCCCAGGAGGTCTTTCCGACCGGGTAGAGCTCGGAGGCCAGCAGCTCCTCCAGGAACGGCCTGAGGTGCCGGTCCTCGTCCGAGGCGGCCATGGTGCCCGACGCGGAGGAGGTCACAGGCAGCAGGTCGTACTCGCGGGAGAAGTCCAGCACGTTCTTCTCGCTGTAGACGAAGTCGAGGAAGTCGCCGACCTGGTCGCGGTGGCCGTTCTCGCGGAACGCCGTCATCCAGTCGGAGACGCCGAGCGTGGACCTGCTCGGGCCCTCGTTGCCCGGCGTGGGCACCATCCCGTACTTGACGCCGTTCTTGGCGGCGATCTTCATCAGCGAGGGGTGGCCGTTGAGCATGCCGACCTCGCCCTTGGCGAAGGCGGAGAACGCCGCGGCCCGGTTGAGTTCGCCCGGTGCGACCGGCCCGGTCAGGTCCTTGCCGACCAGGTCGTTCTTCAGCCAGGAGAAGGTGGCGATGTTCTCCGGCGAGTCGAGGCCGTAGCTGTCGACGCTGTCGGTGTAGCCGCCCCCGCCGCTGAGCATCCACTGCATGGTCTCGGCCTGCGCCTCCTCCGGGCCGAGGGGCAGCGCGTACGGGTACTTCACGCCCTCCGCCTTGAGGGCCTCGGCGTCCTCGGCCAGGTCGTCCCAGGACTCGGGCGGGGTGATGCCGGCCTTGGCGAAGAGGGTCTTGTTGTAGAAGAGCACGCGTGTGGAGGCGGCGAACGGCATGCCGTACTGCACGCCCTTCACCTGGCCCGCGGAGGCCAGTTGCCCGACGAAATCGGCCTGCACGGGTATGGAGAGCAGGTCGTCGGCCTTGTAGAGCTGGTTGCGGACCGCGTAGTCGGCGTACGCGCCGATCTGCGCCATGTCCGGCGGGTCACCGGCGGCGACCATCTCCTTGACCTTGCTGTCGATGTCGTTCCAGGAGTAGACGCTGACCTCGATGTCGACGTCGGGGTGGTCGGCCTCGTACTCCTCGACCAGCTTGTCCCAGTACTTCTTCGAGCTGTTGGCGGCGCTGTCGCCGTAGTCGGCGGCGACCAGCTTCAGTGTCACGTCGGCCGAGCCGCCCGTGACGCCGCAGCCACCGAGGACCGCCGTCATGCCCAGTGCGGACACCACCGCGATCGTTCCTGCCATCCGCCGCCGCTGCACCGCTGCTCTTCCCCAACCCCGGCGTCACCGCCGCCGAAACATTTCGATATGCGGAACAAGGTCTACACCACGCGAGTGGACTAGACCTCTCGCGGGTCCACGGGTCACACTGTTTCCGTGAGACATGTCATCGCCCTCGACGTGGGCGGCACCGGAATGAAGGCCGCCCTGGCCGGCCCGGGGGGCGAGGTGCTGCACCGGGCCCGTCGCGCCACCGGACGCGCCCAGGGACCGGACGCCGTCGTCGCGGGCATCCTCGACTTCGCCGCCGAGCTGCGCGCCTACGGCACCGAGCAGCTGGGCACGCCCGCGTCCGCCGCCGGCGTGGCCGTCCCCGGCATCGTCGACGAGGCGCGCGGCGTCGCCGTCTACGCGGCCAACCTCGGCTGGCGCGACGTCCCGCTGCGCGCCCTGCTGGCGGAGCGGCTGGGTGTCCCGGTCGCCCTCGGGCACGACGTGCGCACCGGCGGCCTCGCCGAGGGCCGCCTCGGCGCGGGCCGGGGCGCGGACCGATTCCTGTTCGTGGCCCTGGGCACCGGCATCGCGGGCGCCATCGGCGTCGACGGCCGGGTCGAAGCGGGCGCACACGGCTTCGCGGGCGAGATCGGCCACATCGTCGTACGCCCCGGCGGAACCCCCTGCCCGTGCGGGCAGCACGGCTGCCTGGAGCGCTTCGCCTCGGCGGCGGCCGTGAGCGAGGCCTGGGCGGCGGCCTCGGGCGACCCGGGCGCGGACGCGGCGGACTGCGCGAAGGCCGTCGAATCCGGCGACCCGACGGCCCAGGCGGTCTGGCAGGAAGCCATCGACGCCCTCGCCGACGGCCTGGTCACGGCCCTCACGCTGCTCGACCCGCGCACCCTGATCATCGGTGGCGGGCTGGCCGAGTCGGGAGAAACCTTGTTCACACCTCTGCGGGAAGCGATCCGCAGCCGCATCACCTTCCAGAAGCAGCCGTCGATCGTCCCCGCCGCGCTGGGGGACGGTGCCGGTTGCCTGGGGGCAGGCCTGCTGGCCTGGGATCTTCTCGACCGGACGGACCGTACGGAGGTAACGCCCTGATGGCAGCCCACCCAGGGGCGCGGGACAGCGCCGATATGCGGCTCCGCCGCGGGGCGCGACCAGCCACACACAACCCGCACCCCGCAACGTCGGGAACCCCCACAGTCCTCGCCGGCGCCACCGTGGTCCTCCCGACCGGAGCCGTCCGCGATGGCCGGCTGGTCATCGACGGCACCCGCATCACCACCACGGCCCCGGAAGACGCGACGGTCATCGACGTAACAGACCACTACGTCATCCCCGGCTTCGTCGACCTCCACAACCACGGCGGCGGCGGAGCCTCCTTCACCTCCGGCACGGTCGACGACATCCTCAAGGGCGTCCACACCCACCGCCTGCACGGCACGACCACCCTGGTCGCCTCCACCGTCACCGGCGACATGGACTTCCTCACCCGGCGCGCGGGCCTGCTGAGCGAACTCGCCGAGCAGGGCGAGATCGCCGGCGTCCACTTCGAGGGCCCGTTCATCTCCCCCTGCCGCAAGGGCGCCCACTCCGAGGCCCTCCTGCGCGACCCCCACCCCGCGGACGTCCGCAAGCTGATCGACGCGGCCCGGGGCCAGGCCAGGATGCTCACTCTGGCCACCGAACTCCCCGGCGGCCTCGACTCCGTACGCCTCCTCGCCGACCACGGAGTGATCGCGGCGATCGGCCACACGGACGCGACGTACGAGCAGACGGTGGAGGCCATCGACGCGGGCGCCACGGTCGCCACCCACCTCTTCAACGCGATGCCCCCGCTCGGCCACCGCTCCCCCGGCCCGATCGCGGCTCTCCTGGAGGACGACCGGATCACGGTCGAGCTGATCAACGACGGAACGCACCTGCACCCGGCGGCGCTCCGGCTGGCGTTCCACCACGCGGGCGCGGACCGGGTCGCCTTCATCACGGACGCGATGGACGCGGCCGGTTTCGGCGACGGCCGCTACTGGCTGGGCCCGCTGGAGGTGGAGGTCGCGGACGGCGTGGCCCGCCTGGTGGGGGACGGCGCGATCGCCGGCTCGACGCTCACCCTGGACCGCGCGTTCAAGCGGGCGGTCACGGTCGACGGCCTCTCCGTCGAGGACGCGGTGCGGGCCCTGTCCGCCACCCCGGCCCGCCTGCTCGGCCTGGACGACACGATCGGCTCACTGGAGCCCGGAAAACACGCCGACCTGCTGATCCTGGACTCCGCGTACGACCTGAAGGGCGTCATGCGCCGGGGCGAATGGCTGGTCGGTCCCCAACTGGGCTGATCCATCCCGCAGTCGAGAGACGGTGGCCGGCTCCAGGACTGGGCCGACCGCCGTGACTTTGGCATGATCGGACTACCTGCACGTTCATGTCGGCACGCACATCGGGGGAGGTCGGCCCGGGTGATCCTCACGGTCACGCTGAACACCGCTCTCGACATCACCTACCGCGTACGGTCCCTCAGGCCGCACGCCTCCCACCGCGTCTCCGAGGTGACGGAACGCCCCGGCGGCAAGGGCGTCAACGTGGCCCGGGTGCTCGCGGCCCTCGGGCACGAGGTGACGGTGACGGGGTTCACGGGCGGGGCGACGGGCCGGGTCGTGCAGGAGAGGCTCGCGGCGGTACCGGGTGTCGTGGACGCGCTCGTCCCGCTCGCCGGGGCGACCCGCCGCACCATCGCCGTGGTCGACGACCGGACCGGCGACACGACCCAGCTGAACGAACCGGGCCCGATGGTCGCGCCCGGCGAGTGGTCGGCGTTCCAGGAGGCCTACGACGACCTCCTCGCCTCCGCCTCCGCGGTGGCCCTGTGCGGCAGCCTGCCCCCAGGTGTCCCGGTGGGCGCGTACGCGGGCCTGGTCCGCACGGCCCGCTCCTTCGGTGTCCCGGTCCTCCTGGACACCAGCGGCGAGCCCCTGCGCCGGGGCGTCGCGGCCCGCCCCGACATCATCAAGCCGAACGCTGAGGAACTGGCGGAACTGACCGGTTCCCACGAACCGCTGCGCGCCACCCAGGACGCCCGCCGCCGGGGCGCGGGCGCGGTGGTCGCGTCCCTCGGTCCCGAGGGCCTCCTCGCCGCCACCCGGGAAGGCCGCTGGCGATCCACCCCACCGACCCCGCTACGAGGCAACCCGACAGGCGCCGGCGACGCGGTGGTAGCGGGCCTGCTGTCAGGCCTGACCGAACACCTCCCCTGGCCGGACCGCCTGACCCGCGCGACGGCCCTCGCGGCAGCGACGGTGGCAGCACCGGTTGCCGGGGAATTCGACCGGGGGGTGTACGAGGAGCTGCTGGGGAGGGTGACGGTTTCGGGGGAGGTCAGCGCGGCCTAGGCCGGCTCAGTCCTCGACCTGGCCCGCCTTCAGCCACAGCTGGTCCAGCAGGACGTTGCACTTGTCGCCGTCCTGGCAGGACAGCGAGATCGTGTTGGTGCCCTTGTTGAGGGTCGGCCAGGCGTACGTCTTCGTCCAGCCCTTGGCGAAGTCGCCGTCCGAGGTGTGCGTGAAGTTGCCCATGTTCAGCTTGTTGCCGAACGGCTTTCCGTTGACGGTGAGGGTCATCTCCTGATCCTCGTCCACCGTGCTGTAGCGGGCGAAGACCGTGTAGGCACCGTCCTTGGGGACACCGTTGACGGTCCAGGTGACGGAGGAGCCCACCTGGTTGAGGTTCCCGACGTAGATGCCGCCGTCGGACTGGGCGCCCTTGACGTCCTGGCTGAGGGTCGCGCCGCCGCCGAGGCGCAGCGCCTTGGCGTCGATCTCAGGCAGGTCCGCCTTGCTCTGGCCGGCCTTGCTGGTCGAAGGGCTCGGCTTCGATTCCTGGGACTGGTTCGGGTTCGTGCCCACCTCGTCGGACGCCTTGTCCTTGTCCTTGTCGCCGCCCAGCATGGCCACGCCGATGCCGATGACGACCGCGGCGACCACCGCGATCGCGCCGATCAGCAGGCCCTTGGTGTTGGGGCCGCGGCCACCCCGGCCGCCACCGCCGCCGGGCATCTGCTGCTGCGCGGTCTGCGCACCGCCCGGCAGGGTTTCCGGCGCCGCGTAGTGTGCGTTCGGCCGGCTGTGGGCAGCCTGCTGCTGCGGGACCTGGCCGTAGGGCGCGGTCTGAGCGGCCTGCGGCTGGCCGTACGGGCGGGTACCGACCGCTCGCACCCGGTTGACCGAGTTCGGGTAGCCGTAGCCCCCGGACGGCGGCTGGGCTCCGTTGGCCTGCCCGTCGGCGTAGAGATAGCCGAACGGGTCGTCGTCCTCGGGCGTGCTCGCGCCGTTGTTGCCGGGCGTCATCCCTTGGTCTCCTCAGTCAGGTGCGGTGCATGCGGTACACGGGTGAGTAAGCGAGCCTACCCGCTCCCAGAGACCCAAACGGGTGACTCAGACCGCATCAACTCACTGACCTGGGCTTCACCCGGCGCGTCTGTGTTGTTTGGGACGAGATCGTTTCTCGACGTACATCCGCTCGTCAGCGGATTTCAACACTTCGTCCGCCGTCATTCCACAGTGTGCCCATCCGATGCCGAAGCTGGCGCCCACCCGGACGGCCCGCCCCTCGGCACGGATGGGCTGGATGATCTCGTTGCGGAGCCGGACCGCGAGGTCCTGCGCGTCGGCCCGGCCGAGTCCGTCGGCCAGGATGACGAATTCGTCACCCCCGAGCCGGGCGACCGTGTCGCCGTCACGGACGCCGTTGCTCAGCCGCCGGGCCACCTCGATGAGAACCGCGTCACCCGCGTTGTGCCCGAACCGGTCGTTGATCGACTTGAAGCCGTCGAGGTCGCAGAACAGCACGGCGAGGCCCTTGGTGCCGTCGTCGTGGTCCCCGTCCGGCGCGACGGTGTGCACATGGTGGTCGTAGGCGTCGTACGGCTCGACGCCCTGCCGGAAGTCGAAGCCGGGCCCGACCACGTCGAACGCGGGATGGCCGTAGGCCGCGTCGACGGACTCGACGGCGGTGTGCGGGGACGTGGCCCGCTGGCAGAGCCGGGACGACAGGCGGGAGCGCAGCTCCGCGGAGTTGGGCAGGCCGGTGAGCGAGTCGTGGGAGGCGCGGTGAGCGAGCTGGAGCTCGCGGCGCTTGCGCTCCTCGATGTCCTCGACGTGCGTGAGCAGGAAGCGCGGCCCGTCGGCGGCGTCCGCGACGACGCTGTTGCGCAGCGAGACCCACACGTACGTACCGTCGCGGCGGCCGAGGCGGAGCTCCGCGCGTCCGCCCTCCGCCGAGGTCCGCAGCAGGGTGCCTATGTCCTCGGGATGGACCAGGTCGGAGAACGAGTAGCGGCGCATCGCGGAGGCGGGGCGGCCCAGCAGCCGGCACAGCGCGTCGTTCGTGCGCAGGATCCGGCCGTGCTGGTCACCGCCCATCTCGGCGATGGCCATGCCGGACGGTGCGTACTCGAAGGCCTGCCTGAAGCTTTCCTCACTTGCCCGCAGCGCCTGCTGTTCGCGCTCCAGGCGGACCAGCGCGCGCTGCATGTTGGCGCGCAGCCGGGCGTTGCTGATCGCGATGGCGGCCTGGAAGGCGTACATCTGGAGCGCCTCGCGGCCCCAGGCGCCGGGCCGGCGGCCGTTGCGCGGCCGGTCCACGGAGAGCACGCCGATCAGCTCGCCGCCCGCCGCGCTGCCCTGCGGGCCCGGCGCGTACATGGGGGCGAAGAGCCGGTCGGCCGGGTGCCACTCGTCCTCGAATCGGGGGGCGGGGCCGTCGGTGTACCACTGCGGGACGTCGTCGTCGTCGAGGACCCAGCCCTCGGTGTGCGGTATGAACACCAGGTCGCCCCAGTGCTCCCCCATGCCGAGGCGGCGTTCCCAGGAATCGCGCGAGCCGACGCGGCCGGTGATGAGGGCCTCGGCGGCGGGGTTCCCGGCGAAGGCGGCGACGACGAGATCGCCGTCCGGCCGTACGAGGTTCACACACGCCAGCTCGTAACCGAGGGCCGCGACGACGCCCTCCGCGACGGTCTGCAGTGTGTCCGCCAGGCTGCGGGCCGTGTTCATGTCGGCCATGACCTGGTGCAGTTGTCGCAGGGACGCAAGGCGGACGTAGGGCTCCGACTCGCTCTCCATGCTCGCCCTCCCCCCGAGACCTCGCAGCGAATCAAGGGTTCTCATCGGCGTATCGTCCTGGCAGCTTCCCCGCCACTGAATCACAGCGCGCTGCTCACTCGGTACACAGGGTCAACAATTCCTGCCCCTTGTGACTCAAGTCACAGGCAAACCTGAACAACTGCGTGGAGTTTCTGCGTTCTTCACATGCGTCTGCCGACGCAAACTTTGTCAGGTTGCGCACATGTATTTCCGTCGTGCTCTTCGGTGGACCGCGGATGTCCGTCGGGAGTCCTAGGACCGCGATCGGGCGGGAGTCCGATGCGGGGCGCGCGCGGCGGACATTAGCGTTTCCGGTGTGCCGAACACTCCCGCTGCCCCGTCCCCGATCATTCCGTCGCCCGCCTCCGGGCATGCTGAGGGGGTGAGCAACGACGAGTTCCGCGCCGCCATGTCCCGGCTGGCCTCGGGTGTGGTCCTGGTGACCGCGCAGGAGCCCTCGCTCGACCCGGACGACCCCTCGGCGCCGGATGTCGAGGACGTGGGCATGACGGCCACGGCCTTCATGTCGGTGTCCCTGGACCCGCCCCTGGTGCTGGTGAGCCTGCGCGAGGGCTCCCGCATGGACGACCTGCTGGAGGAGCAGGACCTGTGGGCGGTCTCGGTCCTCTCCGAGAGCCAGCGGCACATCGCGGGCCGTTTCGCGATGAAGGGCCGCCTCAGCGACCGGCTGCTGTTCGCCGACATCCCCTACACACGCGGCGAGTACACCGACGCCCCGCTGGTCGGCGGCGCCCTGGCCGTCCTGGAGTGCCGCACCGAGCAGCGCGTCCGGGTGGGCGACCACACCCTGGTCATCGGCCGCGTCCTGACCGCCTCCGTCCCCAGTGCGGAGGGCGGCCCTCTGACGTACTTCCGGGGCCGGTACCGGCAGTTGGGCTGAGGAAACCGTTGGCCGGGCGCCGAGCCGCCCGCCTAGGGTGCGCCCATGACGACGACCGGCCTGCGGCTCGAGGAGATCACCCCCCAGAATCTCGACGCCGCCCTCGGCATCCACGTCCGCCCCGACCAGGAACATGCCGTCGCCCCCGTGGTGAAGTCGCTCGCCGAGGCCTACGTCCACCCCCTGCGTCGCCTGGCCCCGCCTGATCGTCGACGGCGACCGCCCGGTCGGCTTCGCCATGGCGTGCCTCGGCATCGACTGGTACGGGGACGGCAGCGAGATCCGTTCGGGCCTGTGGCGGCTGAACATCGCGGCCGGGGAGCAGGGCAAGGGGTACGGCCGTTTCGCCGTCGAAACCGTCGCCGCCGAGTTGCGCCGGCGCGGCACCAAGAAGTGCTACGTCACGTGGCACCCGGGGCCGAACGGTCCTGAGGGCTTCTACCTCGGGCTCGGCTTCCGCCCGGACGGGGAGAACAGCGGGGGCCAGACGGTAGGCGTTCTGGAGCTGGCCTAGCCCCAGTCCCGCGCGCCGCGCCCCCGCTTCGTCTCCGAGCGCTGCTTCTTCTCCCGCAGCCGCCGCTCGTTGATACCCCGGGGGATCCGGGTCGGCTTGCGGGGCTTGGGCGGGGGTGCGGTGGCCTCGGCCAGGAGCGCGGTGAGGCGTACGGCCGCTGCCTCACGGTTGCGCCACTGGGAGCGGTGCTCGGAGGACCGTACGGTGACGACGCCGTCGATCAGGCGCCCGGCCAGCCGCTCCAGGGCCCGCTGCTTCCACACCGCGGGCAGCGCCTCGGTCTTCGCCAGGTCGAAGCTCAGCTCGACCTTGGAGTCGCTGGTGTTGACGTGCTGCCCGCCCGGGCCCGACGACCGCGAGAAACGCCACATGAGCTCGGCCTCGGGCAGGGAGACGGAGCCACGGATGACATGGGGACCGGACATGCCGTCCATGTTCCCGCTCCTGTCCCGTCCACGTCACCCGAATAATCGCGAGTAAAGAAAGTAAAGGAGCTGGAACCTCGCGTACCCCTCTCCACGTTCATGGGGTAGCTGTAGCTTCGATGCCGCAGTGTCTTTGCCGCACGTAAACGAGGGAAGGGACTCCCAACAATGGCTGTAAGCCTGTCCAAGGGTGGCAACGTCTCGCTCACCAAGGAGGCTCCGGGCCTGACCGCCGTCACCGTGGGCCTCGGCTGGGACGTCCGCACCACCACCGGCACGGACTTCGACCTCGACGCCTCCGCGATCGCGGTCAACACGCAGGGCAAGGTCTACTCTGACGCCCACTTCGTCTTCTTCAACAACAAGGAGACCCCGGACAGCACGATCGTCCACACCGGTGACAACCGCACGGGTGAAGGCGCCGGCGACGACGAGGCGATCAACGTCAACCTCGCCGGCCTCCCGGCCGACATCGAGAAGATCGTCTTCCCGGTGTCGATCTACGACGCGGAGAACCGCTCGCAGAACTTCGGCCAGGTGCGCAACGCCTACATCCGCATCGTCAACCAGGCCGGCGGCGCGGAGATCGCCCGCTACGACCTGTCGGAGGACGCGGCCACGGAGACGGCCATGGTCTTCGGCGAGCTCTACCGCAACGGCGCGGAGTGGAAGTTCCGCGCGGTCGGCCAGGGCTACGCCTCGGGCCTGGTCGGCATCGCCCAGGACTTCGGTGTGAACGTCTGACGGACGCCCTTGGGTGACCTACGGAGCCCCCGGCCGCGGATGACGGGCCGGGGGCTCTGGCACCCCCAGGGGAGCGTCCCCAGGGGGCCGCGGGGAACAGCGCGTCAAGCCACGAACCATCTGCACCCGACTACGCGGCGCAAGCCCCAACGGCGCTTTCCCTCAGGACCCGCAGGACCCCCTTACACCCCTTTTCGGCCCCTCAGGCCCCCTCCGGCTTCCCCTCCCCGTACAGCCAGTCCTCCCAGATGCCCTCGAAGTCCTCCCCCGGGGCCTGCTGCTCGACGTACGCCGTGAAGTCGGCCGTGTCGGCGTTGCCATACCGATACTCGGCCGCCCACCCCCGGAGCATCGAGAAGAACCGGTCGTCCCCGACGGCCTGCCGCACCTTCTGCAGCGCCATCGCCCCCCGCCAGTACACGGGCGGGTCGGAGATCCGCGCGGCGCTCGGCGGGTCCGCCGGCGGGAACTCCCAGATCTCCTGCCCGGCCGCCTCCGTATCGAAGTACTCGCCGGAGTAGAGCGCGTCGAACGTCTCCTGCGCACTGTCCCCGCCGTGGTCCTCCTCCCACAGCCACTCCGCGTACGTCGCGAAGCCCTCGTTGAGCCACATGTCCCGCCAGCTCTTCGGCGTGACGGAGTCGCCGTACCACTGGTGGGCGAACTCATGGACGAGGAGCGTGATGCCGGGGGCGCCGGGGAAGACCGGCCGGCTCTGGGTCTCCAGCGCGTAGCCGACATCGGGCGCGCGGTCGACGATCGCGCCGGCGGTGGAGAAGGGGTACGGCCCGAACCGCCGTTCCGCCCACCGCAGCACCTCGGGGATCCGCCCGAGCACGGCCCGGCTCGCCGCCGCCTCCGCCGGGTCGACCGCCGTGTACACGGGCGGACCGTCCCCGGCCCTGGAGCGGCTGATGTCGAAGCGGCCGATCGCGAGCGTGGCGAGGTAACTCGCCATCGGCTCACCGGAGTGCCATACGAACGTCGTACGCCCCCGTGCGGTCCTCTCGCTTCGCAACTCCCCGTTGGACACGGCTCGCAGCCCCTGCGGCACGGTCACCGTGAGGTCGTACGCCGCCTTGTCGGAGGGGTGGTGGTTGCCGGGGAACCACGCCATCGCCCCCGTCGGCTCGCCCAGCGCGAGCACCCCGTCCGTGGTGCGCAGCCAGCCCTCCTGGGAGCCGTCAGGGTCGGTGACGGTCTCGGGTGCGCCGGAGTAGCGCACGGTCACGCGGAACGTCTCGTCCCGGTCGATGTCGCCGTGCGGCCGGACGGTGAGTTCCTGCCCGGCGCGGTTCCAGCGGGCGCTCTCGCCACCGACGGTGACCTTCTCGACCTCCATACCGAGCAGGTCGAGGTTGAACGCGGAGAGGTCCTTGGCCGCGCGGGCGGTGAGAGTGGCCGTGCCGGTGAGGTGGTGGGCGTCGGGGTCGTAGGCGAGACGCAGGCCGTAGTGGGTGACGTCGTAGCCGCCGTTGCCGGCCTTCGGGAAGTACGGGTCGCGGACGCCGGAGCCGCCCGGGGTGCCGTGCACGCCGCCGCCGCACCCGGTGAGGACGAGAGCGGCGACGAGCAGGGTGGCTGCGGGCAGCGTGGGGACAAGACGTACAGATCGGGCCACGATCGCGATCCTACGGGCGCATGACACCATCACCTCCGTGCTCGACATCGGCTACGCCCTCTCCAACCGCTTCCCCGACCCGCCGCAGACCGACTACCGACGCGCGGACGTCCGGGCACTGCGGCACGACCTGTTCTGCGGGGACGTCTATCTGGCGGACACCAAGACGGATCACGAGGTGTCCACAGCCTGGGGATGGGTGCCGGTACTCGACTTCGCGTGGGCGCTGTGCGACATCGTGGAGCGGATCGACCGGGACCCGGCGGGCTCGCGGGCCTCCCGGCCGCAGCGGGCGGAACTGGACTTCACCGAGTCGACGGACCGGATGCTCTTCGAGCGCCGCTTCGGCTGGGTGGACATCGAGGCCGACTGGATGCGCGCGGAGGAGCCAGCGCTCACCGTCTCCCACAGCGAACTGCGCGGCGAGGCACGGGACTTCCTGCACGACCTGATCGCCGACCTCACCGACCTGCACGACGACCTCGCGGAGAACCCGGCGATCTGGACCCTACTGGCCCGCTTCCCCCGGGTCTCCTGACCGGCCGACCATGGTGGCAGCATCACCCGTGATCAGTACCTGACACGGGGAGAGCAGAGGCATGGCGCAGGGGCGTGTGGTCTACGGGCTGAACTACAAGATGACCCCACCGGCCGTCGTCAGCGGGGACGAACCGGGGCGGGGCACGTCCGTCCGCCTCATCCGTGATCCCGGCCCCGCCCCCGACCGGCTCCACTCGCTGCGGGTCTTCGATCTGCGCGCCGAGGACTGGACGCCGGTCGCCCGCGTGATCACGGAGCAGACCCTGGGCTCCCGGCTGAGCGGACGCCCGGCGGTGTACCAGGTCCTGGACCCCCAGGGGGCACCGCTCGGGCGGATCACGCTGCGGCGGCGTCGCGCCTTCCGCTGGGGCCGCAAGCGGTGGACCGTGGAGCCGGTCGCCGGGCCCGTCCTCGACGGTTACCAGGGCCGTCTGTGGGCGTGGGCGCTGTGGTGGCCGCTCGGCCTGCCGGTCTATCTGCTGTTTCTGGCCTGGGTGCTGCTGGCGGAGGCCGACGACGGCTTCCGCCCGCCGCGACGCGTCATCTGGCGCGACGGCTCACGCCGCGCCCGTCTCGTCTTCCGCGCGGTGGCCGAGGACTACCAGCTGCTCAGCCAGGACCTCGACCCGCGTCTGGTCAACGCCCTCATCGCACTGCACCAGTCCTACGACTGCCCGGAGAGGGCGGGGGCGGGAGGCTGGTACGGGAAGTGACGGCTACGGACGTGACGGCTACGGACGTGACGGCTACGGATGTCACGGTTACGGATGTCACGGCTACGGATGTCACGGCTATGGATGTCACGGCTATGGGATGTAAGGGTCACGGGATGTGAAGCAGGGGGTCAGCCCTCCACGCGGATCCCCCACTGCGCGGCCAGCACCGGTGCCAGGTCCAGCAGTTGTGCCGGGCTGATCACCGCCCCCGACAACCGGTCCAGCCCCCGGCTGATCTCCAGCGACGCGGCCCCCCGCAGGTCGACGTCGGTCAGGGTCGCCGCGTGGAAGTCGGCGCCCTTCAGCGCGCAGTCCACGAACTCCACGCGCTCCAGCCGGGCCCCGCCGAAGTCCGGCTCGACCAGGACGCAGCCCTCGAAGACGACGTCTCTGAGCCGGGCCGTGCGCAGGTTCAGATAGTCGATCTTGCCGCCGCGGATCAGCACCCGCTCCAGCACCGCCCCGTGCAGCTGCGGTCCGCCGAGCCGGGCATCGCTCAGCTCCACGTCGCGCAGGGTCGCCTCGGCGAGGTCGGTGCCGACGCCGCGGACACCGGTGAGGGCCGAGTCCAGGACGCGGGCGTGCCGCAGCCGGGTCTCGTCCAGCGCGCAGCCCGTCAGGGCGCAGTCCATGAAACGAGCGCCCGACCCGTCCTGCCCGGTGAAGTCCGCGTCCCGGAAGTCCAGCCCGTCATAGTCCCCATCGGGCTCCAGCCCACGACCCTCGTACGGCTCCAGCACCGGCAGCCGCACCTCCGGTCGCCGCGCGCCCTTCACACCCGTACCGCCCGCCGCTCTCCTCGCCATCTCCCCATGCTGCACCCCACCACTGACAACGCGCCCTGACCTGCGTGAACACCCGTCGTGTCACATTCCGGTGCCCTCGATCGGTCGTACTCACAGAAGGCGGCCCCGACCCGAGGGAGATCCCCAGCCATGCACCGCATCACCGTCATCGGCGGCGGCTTCGCCGGACTGACCGCGGCCATCACCGCTGCCGAGGCGGGCGCCAAGGTCACCGTCCACGAGGCCCATCACACCCTCGGCGGCCGGGCGCGCACCGCCGACGGCCCCTACCGCACCAACGAGGGTCCGCACGCCCTCTACAACGGCGGCCCGCACTGGGCCTGGCTCAAGCAGCGCGACCTCATCGGCCCGCTCGCCCCGCTCCCGCCCCTGGAGGCCGCCCGGCTCCGGCTGCGGCACCAGGGCGTGCTGCGCCGCACCCCGCCGTTCCCGATGCTGAAGCTGCTGCGCCGGGCGGGCCGGCAGGCGCCCGTGGACGTGGACTTCCTGACCTGGGCGACGGGCATCGCGGGCGAGGAGGGGGCCCGGGCCGCCGCGCACTACTCGGCGGTCGCCCTGTTCCACCACGACCCCGGGTCACTGTCGGCCGCGTTCGTGCAGGAGCGGCTGCGCCGTGCCACCAAGCTGCCACCCGAGGCGCACTACCCGCGCGGCGGCTGGGCGAGCCTCATCGACCGGATGGCCGCTCGCGCCTGGAATCTGGGCGTCCGGATGGAGACGCTGTCCCGCGTCGACGAGCTGCCCACCGACACACCCGTCGTCGTCGCCACCTCCCTCGACGCCGCCCGCCGCCTGCTCGGGGACGACTCCCTGACCTGGCCCGGCGGCCGTACCGCCCTCGTCGACCTGGCCGTACGCACCCGGCGCGGGGACGCCTTCGCGGTCTCCGACCTGGACGCACCCGGCTGGCTGGAGCGGTTCACCGCCCAGGACCGCAGCCTCGCCCCGGAGGGCGAGCAGTTGATCCAGGGTCAGATCCCCCTCGCCCCGCACGAGTCCAAGGCCGACGGCACCGCCCGTGCCGAGCAGCTGCTCGACCTGGGCTTCCCGGGCTGGCGCGAGCGGGTCACCTGGCGGCGCGAGGCGGTGGCCAACGGCCGTACGGGCGCGGTCGATCTGCCCGGCACCAGCTGGCGCGACCGGCCGGCCGTGGACCGGGGCGCCGGCGTCTACCTCGCCGGCGACCAGGTCGCGGCCCCGGGTGTGCTGTCCGAGGTGTCCTTCAACAGCGCCCTGACGGCGGTCTCCCTGGCCCTCGGCCGGCGCGAGCTTGACCTCAAGCAAGCTTGAGGTTGAAGGCTGGTCGCACCGAACGCCCCACCAGAGGAGTCGCCATGCACGCCATCCGCCTGCACGCCTTCGGCCCGCCCGAGAACCTCACCTACGAGCAGGTCGAAAACCCCCGGCCGGGCCCCGGCCAGGTCCGGATCGCCGTACGCGCGGCGGGCGTCCACCTCCTGGACGCCGCCCTGCGCGAGGGCATGCGGGGCGGACCGGCGAACGAGCGGGCGCCGCTGCCCACCGTCCCGGGCCGCGAGGTCGCCGGGGTCGTGGAGTCCCTGGGCGAGGGCGTCGCCGGGCTGTGGCTCGGCAAGCAGGTGGTCGCCCACCTCGGCTTCGTCCCCGGCGGATATGCCGAGCTGGCCGTCACCGAGGCTGAGCGCCTGCACGAGATCCCCGGGAACCTGGACTTCGCCGAGGCCGTCGCCATGATCGGCACGGGCCGTACGACGATGGGGATCCTGCAGTTCGCCGACCTCGGCCCCGACTCGGTGGCCATCGTCCCGGCCGCCGCCGGAGGCATCGGCACCCTCCTCGTGCAGTACGCCAAGAACGCCGGCGCGACGGTCGTCGGCCTCGCGGGCGGGCCGGAGAAGACCGCCCGGGTGCAGGCGGGCGGCGCCGATCTCGCCGTCGACTACACGGACCCCGCCTGGCCCGCGAAGGTCCGCGCCCAGCTCGGCGGCCAGGCCGCGACGATCGTCTTCGACGGCGTCGGTGGCGACGTCGCCCACGAGGCCGTCGGCCTCCTCGGCCCGGGCGGCAAGCACATCGTCTTCGGCTGGTCCGGCGCGGGCATCCAGACCGGCGGGCCCTACCTCGTCGACGGCGTCTCCGAGCAGGTCCTCGGGCCGGTGATGCTGGGGAAGGCCGGCGGGCCCGACCCCGTCCGCACCCTCGAACTGCGCGCCCTCACCGAGGCCGCCGCGGGCCGGCTCACCCCGGCCGTACAGCGCTTCCCGCTCCGCGAAACCGCGGCAGCGCACCGGGCGCTGGAGACCCGGGGCACCACGGGAAAGGTCGTCCTGGAGCCATGACCGGTCACGACGCCCGCACCCGCACATTCGCATGACCCACCCAGCACGCCCCACTACCGTGCCGAGGGTGATCGACATTCCCCGGGAACTGGCGGCATCTCAGGAGAAGTTCAACGGCGAGGCGGGCCGCGCCTTCATCACCGGACTGCCGGAGCAGACGGCCCGCTTCCTCGACCACTGGCAGCTGAGACCCGACGGACCGCCCATGCACGGCGTCTCCGCCCTGGTCCTCCCGGTCGTCCGCGCCGACGGCACCCCGGCGGTCCTCAAGCTCCAGATCCTCGACGAGGAGACCGAGGGCGAACCGGTGGCGCTGCGCGTCTGGAGCGGCGACGGGGCCGCCCGCCTCCTCGACCACGACGAGCCCACCGGCACCATGCTGCTGGAGCGCCTCGACGAGACCCGCATGCTGTCCCACGTGCCGGACGACCACCAGGTCGTGGTCACCATCGCCGAGCTCCTGGCCCACCTCACGTCCTTCCCGGCCCCGCCCGGCATGCGCCACCTCGGCGACATCGCCCAGGGCATGCTCGACCAGACCCCCTGGGCCCTCGGCCGCATCCCCGACCCGGAGGCCCGCCGCCTCGTCGCCGACTGCGCGGCCGCAGTGCGCGAGGTCATGGACGAGCCGGGCGACCGCCTCCTCCACTGGGACCTCCACGACGAGAACGTCCTCGCCTCCGACCGCGCCCCCTGGCTCGCGATCGACCCCAAGCCCCTCGCCGGCGACCCGGGCTTCGACCTGTGGCCCGCCCTCGACAACCGCTACGACCCCGACAACATCCTCTGGCGCTTCGACGCCATGACCGACATCCTCGCCCTGGACCGCGACCGCGCCCGCGCCTGGACCCTCGGCCGCCTCCTTCAGAACACCCTGTGGGACATCAAGGACGACCGCCCCATCGACGACGCCCAACTGGAAATCGCCCGCCGCCTGCGCTGGTGACCGGCGCGGCACGCCTCGGACACAGCAGGAGCGACCTCACCGAGTCCTGGCATTGCTGGTGGCACTGCCCCAGCCGCCGGTGATCGGCTGCCGGACCGGCTGGAGCACAAGAAAACCCCAGGTCACCTGACATCTGACCTGGGGTTCAGCAGAGCCCCCTGTCGGATTCGAACCGACGACCTACGCATTACAAGTGCGTTGCTCTGGCCAGCTGAGCTAAGGAGGCGCGCGCTACGTCGCCGTACGCGAGGCGGCACCACTGTACACAGAGCCCGTTACGCCGAGCCACGAAGTTCCGTTCGGGCCCCTGCCGTGCGGTGAAGCCGCGGTGAACCGCCACGGACAGCCATGACGTGCCGCTTCGAAAATTTCCGCGAAGTTCACAGGCCCGGAACTACTGACAGACGTGTGAACGCCAGGTACCGTCCTGAGCCAGTTCACACGCGTGGACTACACCACAACGGAATGACCGTCGTGGCACCGCCTTCCTACTCGGATCGTCCGGCACGTTCCTGCCGGTAGAAGGGGTTCATTCACCATGGCCACTGTCTCGTTCGACAAGGCGACCCGGATCTACCCGGGTTCCACCAAGCCCGCCGTCGACGCGCTGGAGATCGACATCGAGGACGGCGAGTTCCTCGTCCTCGTCGGCCCCTCCGGCTGCGGCAAGTCCACCTCGCTCCGCATGCTCGCGGGGCTCGAGGACGTCAACGGTGGAGCCATCCGCATCGGTGACCGCGACGTCACGCACCTGCCGCCCAAGGACCGGGACATCGCCATGGTGTTCCAGAACTACGCGCTCTACCCGCACATGTCCGTCGCCGACAACATGGGCTTCGCGCTCAAGATCGCCGGCGTCAACAAGGCGGAGATCCGGCAGAAGGTCGAGGAGGCCGCGAAGATCCTCGACCTCACCGACTACCTGGACCGCAAGCCGAAGGCCCTCTCCGGCGGTCAGCGCCAGCGTGTCGCCATGGGCCGCGCCATCGTGCGTGAGCCCCAGGTGTTCCTCATGGACGAGCCGCTGTCCAACCTGGACGCCAAGCTCCGCGTGTCCACCCGTACGCAGATCGCCTCGCTCCAGCGCCGCCTGGGCATCACCACCGTCTACGTCACCCACGACCAGGTCGAGGCCATGACGATGGGCGACCGTGTGGCGGTCCTCAAGGACGGTCTGCTCCAGCAGATCGACACCCCGCGCAACATGTACGACAGGCCCGCCAACCTCTTCGTGGCCGGCTTCATCGGCTCCCCGGCGATGAACCTCGTCGAGGTGCCGATCACCGACGGCGGCGTGAAGTTCGGCAAGTCGGTCGTGCCGGTGCAGCGCGACGCGATCGCCGCGGCCACCGACAAGACCGTCACCGTGGGCGTGCGCCCCGAGCACTTCGAGGTGTCGGACGTCGAGCAGGGCCTCGCCGTCACCGTCAACGTCGTCGAGGAGCTCGGCGCCGACGCGTACGTCTACGGCACCGCCCAGGTCGGCGACGACTCCAAGGACCTCGTCGTCCGCGTCAGCGGCCGTGAGGTCCCGGACAAGGGCAGCCAGCTGCACGTCGTGCCCCGCTCCGGCGAGACCCACGTGTTCTCGACGTCGACCGGTGCGCGCCTGTCGGACTGATCAACCAGCAAACGCACAACCCCGGGTAATTCACCCAGGTTGACGAAGAGGGCCTCGCAGCGCGCTGCGGGGCCCTTCTCCTTGTCGAAAAATACCCCGGCAGACCGGACGTTTCGAGCTTTGTGCGTCAACGCCATACCCAGAAAATGGCACTCTCTCATCCCCCGAACCGGTGACTAAATGTCTACAAACCATTACCGGGCGCTACCCTCACACGCGTGAAGCACTCCATGAACCAACAGACGCGACGCGGCCGGGGCCCCGCCCGCCGGATCGGCCGCACCCTCGCTTTCGTCCTGCCCGTCGTCCTGGTGCTCTCCGGGACCCTCGCGGTCACCCGAGTCAACTGGTCGGGGAACTCCACCGACCCGGTGCTCACCGCCGCGGACACCTCCGTGGGCAGTCCACGGGCCGCCAAGCGCGCCCCCCAGGACGTCCTGCGCGACAAGCTGCTGACAGAACTGCAGGAGGAGGACCCGGGCGTCGCCCTCACTCACCTCCAACAGGCCGTCAACGGCCGCCCGTCGCTGGCGAAGCACTGCGCGTCCATCGCCCGTGCCCTCGGCCAGGCCGCCGTCCGGGTCTACGGCCCGACCCGCGCCCAGTCCTACGCGCGCCCGGTCTGCGACACCGCCTTCGCCACCGGCGTCGCCGCCGCGCACAGCTGAGCGCACCGCCCTGCCACCGGGTGGGAAGTCCCTGACGGCTGACGCGGGAACGATCGTCAGCCGATGTCCCGGGCGGGACGCCACGTACAGTTCGTGTCCATGAGCGATCCGAGCGCCGCGTCCCGCCCCGTTCAAGCCGTCGTTCTGGCCGGTGGCCAGGGCTCCCGGCTGCGTCCGTACACCGACGACCGGCCCAAGCCGATGGTCGAGATCCCCGGGACGGGGACGCCGATCATCGGCCATCAGCTGTCCTGGCTCGCCGACGAGGGTGTGACGGACGTCGTGGTCTCCTGCGGCCATCTCGCCGAGGTGCTGCAGAAGTGGCTGGAGACGGCCGAGCTGCCCGTCTCCGTGACGACGGTCGTCGAGCCGGAGCCGCTCGGGCGTGGCGGCGGCCTCAAGTACGCCGCGGCGCGTCTCCCCCACCCCGACCAGCCCTGGTACGCGACGAACGGAGACATCTGGACGCGGTTCTCGCTGCGCGACATGGCCGATTTCCATGCCGAGCGGGACGCCGTCGCGACGCTGGCGCTGGCGCGGCCCCGGCTGCCGTGGGGAGCGGTTCAGACCGACGGGTTCGGGCGCATCACCGACTTCATCGAGGCGCCGCCGTCGACCTTCGAGATCAACGCCGGCGTGTACGTCTTCTCCCCCGAGTTCGCCGGGCTGTTGCCGCACCGGGGCGACCATGAGCGGACGACGTTTCCCCGTCTGGCCCGTGAGCGGCGGCTGGCCGGGTTCACGATCCCGCAGGGGTCGTACTGGCGGGCCATCGACACGGCGAAGGATCTGACCGAGGCGGCCAAGGAACTGGCCGCGTTGGGACGCTAGGAGTTCGGTGCGGGGGCCTGCACGGCGGGCGGTGTACCACGGCCGGTGGCCGGTTGTCGGTTGCTCGCGCCGTTCCCCGCGCCCCTGACGCGCGCCGCAAGCCGCCCACGGCCTACCGCGCGACCGCGGGCCCGTCGTGGTTGCTCGCGCAGTTCCCCGCGCCCCTGAGGGGCGCCGCAAGCCGCCCACCGCCTACCGCGGGCCCGTCGTGGTTGCTCGCGCAGTTCCCCGCGCCCCTCAGGGGGCGCCTGGCCTCAGGGTGTCGACAGGCCCCGCACCGTGGTGGTGCGGGGCCTGTCGGGTTCTCGGTCGCGGGGCTAGCCCAGCAGGCCGCCCACCAGGCCCGGGCGCCCGGTGGAGGAGGAGCCGCCGCTGCCCGAGCCGCCCGTCGAGCCCGTGCCGCCCGTCGCCGTGCCGCCGGAGGTGGGGCCGGTCGTGGTGCTCGGGGCCTGGTCGGCCGGGGAGGACTGCTGGGGCGGGGCCTGGCCCGCGGTGCCCTGGGTCTGGCTGGGAGAGCCGCCGGTGACGTTGCCGGTGTCGCGGGTGGCGCCCGGCCTGGTCGTGGTGCCCGCGCTGGGGCTCGCCGAGCCGGCCGTGGCGCCCTGGGTGGGCGAGGAGGAGGCCGACGGGGTCCGCTTGTCCTGCCGCTTGCCGGGCTCCCCCGGCAGCGGGGAGCCCGGCAGCTCATTGCGCGGGGCCTCGCCGGGGCCCGGGACGACGACCCGGTCGGCGTCGCGCACGGCGCCGCCGAGCAGCGAGCCGACGAGCAGGGTGATCCCGGTGGCGATGGCGGTGACGAGGGCGCCGCGGCGCAGCACGTAACGCCGCAGGTCCCAGATGTCGGCGCGGGGGCCGAGGCGGCGCCAGGCACTGCCGGCCAGGCGGCCGTCGACGGAGTAGACGGGGGCGCCGGCGATGATCAGCGGAGACCAGGCGGCGAGGTAGATGATGTCGGGGGTCTCGTAGGCGGGGACGCTCTTCCAGCTGACCGTGACCAGCAGCGCGGCCGACAGCAGGGCGCCCAGGCACGCGGCGACGCGCTGCCAGCAGCCCAGGACCGTCAGGACGCCGACGATGACCTGCGCGAAGGCGATGACCAGACCGGCGCCGACCGGGTGCTCGAGGGCGAACTGGCGCAGCGGCTCGGCGACTTCCCACGGGTGCAGGGTGTTGAGCCACTTGACCATGGAGCCGCGCTTGCCGCCGTCGAAGTAGACGGGGTCGCACAGCTTGCCCATGCCGGCGTAGATGGAGATGAAGCCGAGGAAGACGCGCAACGGGAGCAGGACGACGCCGAGGTTCATCCGGCGGCCCGGATAGTAGGCGTGCCGGGCCGGGTCGTCGCCGTGCCGCTTGGCCCGGCGCCCGGTGTCGTCCGCGCCGGTGGCGGACTCCTCGAACTCGCCGTCCTCATAGGCCGGTTCGTCGTAGGCGCTGCCGACGGTGCGCATCGGCGGCAGCAGCCGGGTGCCGTCGGCGGGCTCGTAGGTGCGCTGGGGGCCGACGACCGGGGTCTCGACGGTCTGGGTGAGGTCGTTCTCGTAGCCGGCGCCCTCGTAGCCGGCGCCGCTGTAACCCGCACCCTGGTGTCCGGGGCCGTCGTAGCCCGGGCCCACGCGGGAGATGACCTGGGTGGCTCCGGTGCCGGAGGCCGGCTCGTCGGTGTGGCGGACGCTCTCGTGCCGCACGGCTTGCAGAAGCCGGTGCGCGCCGGTGTCGTCGGGGGCGGATCTGCCGCTCCAGACGACGGGCCGGCGGCGGGCGGTGACCCCGTCCGCCTCGCCCCTAGCGAGGGGCATGCGGGCGGTGTCCTCGGTGGCGGTCAGATGCCGTGCGACCCGGGGGGACTGAACGCGACGCGTCGAGACGCCCAACTGCACGCGAAAGCTCGCGTGGTTGACGATGACCTGCGCCGGGTCGCTCGGCACCTTCACCATGCTCAGCGCGGGAGCGTCGTCGAGTCCCGACGAGCGGTCCCCCGTGGGTGTGCGGGGTGTTCTGGTGTCCACACTCATCTAACCGAGTGACGTCGGGTTAGGACACTGCTTTGACCCGCCGGATCTGTCCGGACCCCGTCAAGCTTGTCCCCGTCGCCCCGATGACACCGGAATTACCCCGTACGGGTGAAGTTCCGGACGCCTGTTCAACGCCGTCGGCGGGCCGCCTCGTACAGCACGATCCCCGCCGCCACACCGGCGTTGAGCGACTCGGCGCCGCCCGGCATCGGGATCCGCACCCGGTGGTCGCAGGTCTCCCCGACCAGCCGGGACAGCCCCTTGCCCTCGCTGCCGACGACGATGACGACCGGGCCGTCCAGCGCCTGAAGCTCGCTGATCTCGGCCTCGCCGTCGGCGGCCAGGCCGACGACCGCGATGCCGGCCTTCTTGTACGCCTCCAGGGCCCGGGTGAGGTTGGTGGCGCGGGCGACCGGGGTGCGGGCCGCGGCGCCGGCGGACGTCTTCCAGGCACCGGCCGTCATACCGGCCGCGCGGCGCTCGGGGACGACGACGCCGTGACCGCCGAAGGCGGACACGGAGCGGACGACCGCGCCGAGGTTGCGCGGGTCGGTGACGCCGTCCAGGGCGACGATCAGCGGGTCCTCACCGCCGTCGTAGGCGGCGGACGCCAGGTCCTCGGGGTGGGCGTACTCGTACGGCGGGACCTGGAGGACCAGGCCCTGGTGGTTGAGACCGTTGGTCATCCGGTCCAGCTCGGGACGCGGGGCCTCCATGAGGTTGATCCCGCCGCGCTCGGCGGCGACCTGGAGGGCCTCGCGCACCCGCTCGTCGTTGTCGATGAACTGCTGGACGTAGAGCGTGGAGGCGGGGACGCCCTCGCGCAGCGCCTCCAGGACCGAGTTGCGTCCGACGACCAGCTCGGACGTGCCCTTGCCGCCGCGGCCGCGCGCCACGGGCCGGCGTACGGCCTGCTTCGCCTTGGCGTTGACGATGCGGTTCTTCTTGTGCCCCTTGCGCATCTCGGCGGGCGGGGTCGGGCCCTTGCCTTCGAGGCCCCGGCGTCGCTGGCCGCCACTGCCGACCTGCGCGCCCTTCTTGCCGGACATGCGGCGGTTGTTCGCGGCCATTGAGCTACTCGTCTCCGTGAAGTGATTCGTACGTACGTCTGTTATGTCTGTGCAGTGTGCCGCCCCAAGGCCCGGGCGGCACAATCGATCAGCCCGTGGGGCTTGTCTCAGCGCGGTCCGAGACTCCAGCGCGGTCCCTGCGGGCCGTCCTCGATGACCAGGCCGGACTGGCTCAGCTGGTCGCGGATGGCGTCCGCGGTGGGCCAGTCCTTGCGGGCCCGGGCGGCCTCGCGCTGGTCGAGGACCATGCGGACGAGCGTGTCGACCACACCGTGCAGGTCGTCGCCGCGGTCGCTCTCCCCGGCCCACCGGGCGTCCAGCGGGTCGAGGCCGAGCACGCCGAGCATCGCGCGGACCTCGGCGAGCCGGGCCACGGCGGCTTCCTTGTCGTCGGCGGCCAGCGCGCTGTTGCCCTGCCGGACGGTGGTGTGCACCACGGCGAGTGCCTGCGGTACGCCCAGGTCGTCGTCCATGGCCTCGGCGAAGGCGAGCGGCACCTCGGGAGCGGGCTCGACGACGCCGGCCTTCTCCACCACGCGCTGCACGAAGCCCTCGATCCGCGCGAACGCCGACTCGGCCTCGCGCAGCGCCTCCTCGCTGTACTCGATCATCGAGCGGTAGTGCGGGGTGCCGAGGTAGTAGCGCAGCACGATGGGACGCCAGCGCTTGACCATCTCGCTGACCAGGACCGAGTTGCCGAGCGACTTGGACATCTTTTCGCCGCTCATGGTGACCCAGGCGTTGTGCACCCAGTACCGCGCGAAGTCGTCGCCGTAGGCCTTGGCCTGGGCGATCTCGTTCTCATGGTGCGGGAAGACCAGGTCCAGGCCGCCGCCGTGGATGTCGAAGGCGGTGCCGAGGTACTTGTGCGCCATCGCCGAGCACTCCAGGTGCCAGCCGGGACGGCCACGGCCCCAGGGCGTCTCCCAGTCGGGCTCGCCGGGCTTGGTGGCCTTCCACATGGCGAAGTCGCGCGGGTCGCGCTTGCCCGAGACGCCCTCGTCGGGCTGGCGCAGGTCGTCGATGTCCTGGTTGGACAGTGCCAGGTACTCGGGGAAGGAACGGACGTCGAAGTAGACGCTGCCGTCGGCGACGTAGGCGTGCCCGCGCTCGATGAGGCCGCGCATCATCTCGACCATCTCGGTGATGTGGCCGGTGGCCCGGGGCTCGTACGTCGGGGGCAGGCAACCGAGCGCGCGGTAACCGTCGTTGAACGCGCGCTCGTTCTCGTAGCCGATGGCCCACCAGGGGCGGTTCTGGTCGGCCGACTTGGCGATGATCTTGTCGTCGATGTCCGTCACGTTCCGCACGAACGTGACGTCGTAGCCGCGGTACTCGAACCAGCGGCGCATGATGTCGAAGTTCAGCCCGGAGCGGATGTGCCCGATGTGCGGGGCGGCCTGCACGGTGGCACCGCACAGGTAGATCGAGACGCAACCCGGCTGGAGCGGGGAGAAGTCACGAATCTGCCGGGCGCTGGTGTCGTACAGGCGAATAGTCACCACTCCAGGGTAGTGGGCACCGGGGTGTGCCTCAGGACCTTCCCCTCGGGGCGCGCATATTCGTGACATTGGCCGTCGGTGCGCCCCGGGCCCCTGCCCTCAGCCGGCGCGCACGACCAGCGCCGTGGCCACCGCCATCAGCCCTTCCTCGCGGCCGGGGAAGCCGAGGCCGTCCGTCGTCGCGCCCGACACCGACACCGGGGCTCCGGCCGCCTCCGACAGGAGTTTCTGGGCCTCGTCCCGGCGCTTGCCGATCTTCGGGCGGGGACCCACCACCTGGACGGCGATGTTGCCGATCCGGAAGCCCGCCTCGCGCACGATGCGCGCGGCCTCCGTCAGCAGGCTGACCCCGGAGGCGCCCGACCACTCGGGGCGGCCCGTGCCGAAGTGCTGCCCGAGGTCGCCGAGGCCGGCGGCGGAGAAGAGGGCGTTGCAGGCGGCGTGGGCGACGACGTCCGCGTCGGAATGGCCGGCCAGGCCCGGGCCCTCGCCCTCCCACTTCAGACCGGCGCACCACAGCTCGCGGCCTTCCTCGAAGGCGTGGATGTCGGTGCCGATGCCGACCTGGGGGAGCGGGAACCCGTCCGGCGGCAGCCGGAGATCAGATGCCTCAGAAGCCATCGTTGAGCCTCCTGCGGGCCAGGACCGCCTCCGCGAGGACCAGGTCGAGGGGGCGGGTGACCTTGAACGCCTCCTCGTGGCCGGGGACGGCCACGACCGTGAGGCCGAGCTGCTCGACCATGCCGGCGTCGTCGGTGACCTCGCCGGTCACCGTCTCGTGCGCCCGGACCAGCGTGGTCCGGTCGAAGCCCTGCGGGGTCTGCACGGCCCGCAGCAGGGCGCGCTCCGGCGTGGCGACGACCGGCTCCGGCTCGCCGGGGGTGCCGGCGGGCTCGACCTGCTTGACGGTGTCGGCGAGCGGCAGCGCCGGGACCACGGCCGGGGCACCGTCCCGTACGGCCTCGATCACCGCGTCGACCGTGTCCACCGGGACCAGCGGCCGGGCAGCGTCGTGGACCAGCACGATGTCGTGGCCGGGGGGCAGCGCGTCCAGGCCGAGCTTCACGGACTCCTGGCGGCTCCGCCCGCCCGGGACGACGAGGAAGTCCGTCCGCTCGGGCAGCGCGTGCGCGTCGAGCAGCGACCTGACCTCGGCGGCACCCTCGGGCGGGGCCACGACGACGACCAGGGAGACTGCGCGGGAGGCGGCCATCGCGCGGACCGCGTGGATCAGCATGGGGGTGCCGCCCAGCGCGCGGAGCGCCTTGGGGGCGCCCGGGCCGAGTCGTACACCCCGGCCGGCGGCCGGGATCACGGCCGCCGTGCGGGCCGCGGAGGGGGCGGCAGACGGCGTTGGACGCGAATCGTCAGACATCGGTTCCTGTCAGGTTTGTGTGCTGGCCTGGCGTGGGTATGGCCTGGAGGAGTGCCGGGCGCGACGCGCTCGACCGGACCCTTCCGTGACGCTGGTCGAGCCGGCTGCCCGGGCCCGGCACCAACACCGGGGCGTGAGTGATAGCACACCCCGGGGTGACGGCGCATCGGCGCCGGAGTACGAACATGCCGCAGCGCCCGGCGACAAGGAATTCGTCATCGGGCACCGCGGCATTTCGATGTGCAGGCGCGCTTGATACGCAGAGCGCTGAGCGACCGGCTTCGCCTCAGGAGGCGAGAACCTCGTCGAGCAGAGCTTCGGCCTTGTCCTCGTTGGTGTTCTCCGCGAGGGCCAGCTCGCTCACCAGAATCTGGCGGGCCTTGGCGAGCATGCGCTTCTCACCGGCGGAGAGTCCACGCTCGCGCTCACGACGCCACAGGTCACGCACCACTTCCGCGACCTTGATGACATCGCCCGAGGCGAGCTTCTCCAGGTTTGCCTTGTAACGACGGGACCAGTTCGTGGGCTCCTCGGCGTACGGCGCGCGCAGCACCTCGAAGACCCGGTCCAGCCCGTCCTGACCGACCACATCACGCACGCCGACGAACTCCGCATTGTCCGCTGGCACACGTACCGTCAGGTCGCCCTGGGCGACCTTCAGCACCAAGTAGGTCTTGTCCACGCCTTTGATCTGGCGAGTTTCGATAGCCTCGATCAGCGCGGCCCCGTGATGGGGATAGACCACGGTGTCGCCAACCTTGAACGTCATGTGACAGGTACCCCTTCCGTGGCTATCCAGGGTAACACGGAAACTGCGGGTTCTGAATGGCGTTTTCGCAGGTCAGGGCATATCTCGGGGCTTGACAACTCCGACAGGGACGTGCTTCGGACAGGGAGTGGAAGAAGGTATTCGCAGGTGGGAGCGGCTCTCCGGGGCGAGCGAAACGCGTACGTTACACGCATCCGGAGCATCCTCCAGAAGGCCGAACATCCCCATATGTCCGGTTCCGTATGATCGACTTCCGCTACTCCGTTCGGAGGCCCGAGCCGGGTTCCGGTCGAATCCGGAATTGATCACGAGCTGCCCCGGCGGGCCGCCGGGTGATCAATTCCGAGGGCTCCGCGCATTCCTTCACGGAAATTTCGCGGTACCGCCCGGGACTCTTATGTGAATGCCGGACGAGCACCACGCCAATGTGACGCAGGAGTCACGCGTGACTCAGGTGGGATCAGCGGTGCCGGGGGGTCGGGTGCGGCCGGACGTGGGCGGCTCGGTAACCTAAGGCCCGCTGACAGACACTTAGGGCGGCTTTATCGGCCGCTCCGCTCGAGTCAAGGAGTTGCCGCCGCCGTGAGCAGCAGCCTTCGACGCGGTGCCCTCGCCGCCGTCGTCACCGCGTTCTCGATCGCCTCGCTCGCCGCGTGCGGTGCCGGCTCCAACGCCCAGACCCTGGAGATCCAGCCGGACAACGCGGCCACCAGCGTCGGTGACATCAAGGTCCAGAACGCGATCGTGATCACGCAGCCCGACCGCGAGTCGACCGGCCCGGCCGCGATCTCCGCGACCTTCTTCAACTCCGGCAGGAGTGCCGAGACGCTGGAGTCCATCACCCTCCCGGGCACCGGCAAGACCGCCGAGCTCAAGCCCGCCAAGGGCGGCAGCCTCAGCATCCCGCCCGGCGGCTCGCTGATCCTGGGCGGCCAGAACAACGCCACGGCGATGCTGCCGAGCAGCCGTGAGGCCGTGCAGGACGGCAATGCCCAGAAGGTCACCTTCACCTTCAGCAAGACGGGTGCCGTGAGCCTGAGCGCGTTCGTCGTCCCCGCCGAGCACTACTTCAAGGAGTGGGGCCCGACCGAGGTCCCGGCCGCGCCGGGTGCCTCGTCGTCCCCGTCCGGGTCACCGTCCGGCTCTCCTGCCGAGGGTGAGCCGGGCGCGCCGGAGAGCCCCGCGGGCGGTGGGACGCCGGGTGGCCACGAGGCGTCCGGCACGCCGACCGACGCGGCGTCGGCGAGTGCGGGCGCGGGCGCGGGGCACTGAGCGGTCAGAACACCGAGCAGTCGTAGAACAGGGCGGGACCTCTCCTGGGAGAGGTCCCGCCCTTTGTGCCGCCGTGGTGCGCGGCCGGTCTACGGCTTGTGCCGCCGTGGTGCGCGGCCGGTCTACGGCTCGAACTTGTAGCCGAGGCCGCGGACCGTCACCAGGTAGCGCGGGGCGCCCGGGTCCGGCTCGATCTTGGCGCGCAGGCGCTTGACGTGGACGTCGAGGGTCTTGGTGTCCCCGACGTAGTCGGCGCCCCAGACGCGGTCGATGAGCTGCATGCGCGTCAGCACGCGGCCGGCGTTGCGCAGCAGCATCTCCAGCAGGTCGAACTCCTTCAGCGGCAGGTCGATCTTGGTGCCGCCGACGGTGACCACGTGCCGGTCGACGTCCATACGGACCGGACCGGCCTCCAGGGCCGCCGGGGTGACCTCCTCGGGCTCGCCGCGGCGGCGCAGCACGGCACGGATGCGCGCGACCAGCTCGCGCGAGGAGAACGGCTTGGTGACGTAGTCGTCGGCTCCTATCTCGAGCCCGACGACCTTGTCGATCTCGCTGTCCTTGGCGGTCACCATGATGACGGGGACGTTGGAGCGGCCGCGCAACTGGCGGCAGACCTCGGTGCCCGGCAGGCCGGGCAGCATCAGGTCGAGAAGGACGAGGTCGGCGCCGTTGCGCTCGAACTCGTCGAGTCCGTCGGGCCCGGTGGTCGCGACGGCGACCTCGAAGCCCTCCTTGCGGAGCATGTACGACAGGGCGTCGGAGAAGGACTCCTCGTCCTCGACGACGAGCACTCGGGTCACGGAAGGACCTCCGGGGCGGGAAGCGTTTCGTACGCTGTTGATTCGGGGGATGTGGGGGTGGACCGCCCGGCCTCCACGTCGAGGCCCGCGCCTCCTGCGCGTGTCTCTCGGGCGGGCTGCTGATGTGCGCGGTCGCGGGCCGCGCCGGCCTCCGGCAGCCGCAGGGTGAAGGTGGAGCCCTGGCCTTCGGCGCTCCACACCGTGACTTCCCCGCCGTGCGAGGCGGCCACGTGCTTCACGATCGCCAGCCCCAGTCCCGTGCCACCGGTGGCACGGGAGCGGGCCGGGTCGACGCGGTAGAAGCGCTCGAAGATGCGCTCCTTGTCCTTGTCGGAGATGCCGATGCCCTGGTCGGTCACGGCGATCTCGATGTGGTCCCCGCCGGCCGCGTTCACACTGCGGGCCGCTATGCCGACGCGGGTGCGGGCGGGCGAGTAGTTGACCGCGTTCTCGACGAGGTTGCCGAGCGCGGCGGCGAGCTGGCCGCGGTTTCCCCACACGCGCAGGTCGGCGGCGCCGCCCGCGGCCATGGTGATCTGTTTGGTGCCGGCCTGGTGCCGGCAGCGGTCGATGGCCTCGGCGACGAGCTCGTCGACGCGGACCGGCTCGGCGTCCTCCAGCGGGTCGTCGTTCTGCACCCGCGAGAGATCGATGAGCTCCTGCACCAGACTGGTGAGCCGGGTGGCCTCGATCTGCATGCGCCCGGCGAACCGCTCGACGGCCTCGGGGTCCTCGGAAGCGTCCATCACGGCCTCGGAGAGCAGCGAGAGGGCACCCACCGGCGTCTTCAGCTCATGGCTCACGTTGGCGACGAAGTCGCGCCGGACCGCCTCGATGCGGCGGGCCTCGGTCAGGTCCTCCACGAGCAGCAGCACCAGCCGGGAGCCGAGCGGCGCGACCCGCGCGGAGACGGCCAGGGCCTCTCCTCGTCCGGTGCCGCGCCGTGGCAGGTCCAGCTCGACCTGGCGTATCTCGCCGTCCCGTCGGGTGTCCCGGGCCATCTGCATCATCGGCTCGACGGCGAGCTTGCCGCCGCGGACCAGACCGAGGGCGTACGCCGCCGAGCTGGCCTTGACCACGGCGTCCGCCTCGTCGAGGACGACCGCGGACGACCTGAGGACCGACAGGACCGTGTCCACGCCCGGCGGAAGCACCGCGTCCGTGTGCAGGGAGCTACGGGTGGGGCGCTTCTGCTCGCGCTCACTCCAGCGGAACGCGAGCATGGCGATGACGCCGGTGAGCACCCCGGCGATCGCTGCCGCTGCGGCGACCGCCGCGTTCACGTCCATGCACCCAGGTTAGGCATGGCTCGGGCACCCTCCACAGCCGTGGGACTGCGAGCTCGAACACTCGTCGCCCAGAGTTCACCTTGGAGCCAGTATTGGTTCATTTGGGAGGACGGAAACGGACGCGTACGGGGCCGAACGTGGGAGCGTGGGGTTCGGACCGTTGGTAATACGACGGTCGTACCGCCGGTTGTCCGGTGGGCCCCGGCCCTTGGACCCCCGACTGAGACGTACGAGAGGGAAGCCTGATGCGGGACGCGTACCACGAGGAACTGGACTCGATCGGCGACGGTCTGGTGGAGATGGCCCGGCTGGTCGGGTCGGCGATCGGGCGCGCCACGACCGCCATGCTCGACTCCGACCTGAAGCTGGCCGAGAACGTCATCGAGGCCGACCAGAAGGTCGACGAGCTCCAGCACGACCTGGAGGCCAAGGCCATAGCCCTGCTGGCGCGGCAGCAGCCGGTGGCGACGGACCTGCGGATCGTCGTCACGTCGCTGCGGATGTCGGCCGACCTGGAGCGCTCGGGCGACCTCGCCCAGCACGTGGCGAAGCTCGCGCGCCTGCGCTACCCGGACCGCGCGGTCCCGAGCGACCTGCACGCCACCATCCTGGAGATGGGCCAGCTCGCGCAGCGCCTGATGGCCAAGGCCGCCGAGGTGATCATCACCAAGGACGTCGACCTGGCGCTCCAGCTGGAGCAGGACGACGACGAGATGGACCTGCTGCACCGCACGCTGTTCCAGCACCTGATGGACGACCGCTGGAAGCACGGCATCGAGACGGCCGTGGACGTCACGCTGCTCGGCCGCTACTACGAGCGGTTCGCCGACCACGCGGTGTCGGTCGCCAAGCGCGTGGTGTACCTGGTGACGGGTGAGCACGCGGACGAGCTCCAGACGGACGCGCAGCCGGAGATCCAGGGGGTTTCGGGGGCGCTTTCGGGGGCTTCGGGGGCGGAGAGCGCCTGACGGGCCGTGTCGGGGCGGACGCCGGGTACGGCCGGGGCGGGCGCCTGGTACTGGCCGGGGGCGGCTGTGGATCGACTGCGGCTTGGTTGGGATCGGCTGGGGCTTGGTTGGGGATCGGCTGGGGCGCGTGGGCGCCTCAGTGCGCCGTTGATGCGCCCAGCGGAACGGGCATCCAATGGGCACAGGCACCAGCCTCGAGGAGGGACCCATGGCCGAATCCCCCAGCACGACGCCCGACCCCGCCCGGCAGCGTGAGACCGAGCAGCCCGTCGAGATCAGGAGCCTGCCCCTGATCGCCGCGTGCGGCTGCGGCTCGGGCTGCGGCTGCGGGTGTCAGTCGGGCAGCCCTTGCCAGTGCGGCTGACGCCGGCGCGTTGTTGTGCGTACGACCTGTGGGGCCCCGGCGGTTTCGCCGGGGCCCCACAGCGTCGGGTCGTCGGGTCGTAGGGCCTGGGTCGTAGGGCCTGGGGTCGCCCGGGTGGCCGTACGGGCGGAGCATGAGAGGTAGGCAAGGCGGCGCGGGCGAGCGCCGTGCCGGGAAGGAGGCGCGAGGCATGCCCAAGTTCATGGATGTCCATCGCGGCATGGAAGGCATCACGGAGGAACAGCTGCGTGAAGCCCACAACGCGGACCTCGCGATAGAGAAGGACGAGCAGGTCCACTTCGAGATGGCCTGGGCGGACCCGGAGTCCGGCCACGTCTACTGCCTCTCCGAGGCGCCCTCGGCCGAAGCGGTCCAGCGCATTCACGAGCGCGCCGGGCACAAGGCGGACGAGGTGCACCCGGTGCCGTTGACCGTGCGGTGACCTGAGGCACGACCTGACGTACGCGGCCCGTCAGCGGCCCCGGCCGGCATTCAGGCGGGCCGCCTGGCGGGTCAGGTAGTCGCGTTCGGCGAGGTTGGGGGCCTTGTGGGCCGCCTCGGAGTACAGGCGGGCCGCCGCTGCCAGGTCGCCGTCGCGTTCGTGGAGGTATGCCGCCACCGCGGTGTGGCGGGGCAGGGAGTCGTCCAGCGCCGCGAGCGCCGCCAGTCCGGCGCGCGGTCCGTCGGCCTCGCCGACGGCCACCGCGCGGTTGAGGCGCACGACCGGGCTGTCGGTCAGACGTGTGAGTTCGTCGTACCACTCGACGATCTGCACCCAGTCGGTCTCCTCCGCGGTGGGCGCGTCGGCGTGCAGCGCCGCGATGGCGGCCTGCACCTGGAACTCCCCCAGCCGGTCGCGGGCGAGGGCCGCCTGGAGGATCCCGACGCCCTCGGCGATCGACGCGGTGTCCCACCGGCGGCGGTCCTGCTCGGCCAGCGGCACCAGGCTCCCGTCGGGCGCGGTCCGGCCGGCGCGCCGGGCGTGGTGGAGCAGCATGAGCGCGAGCAGCCCCGCCACCTCCGGGTGGTCGATCGCCGCCGCGAGCTGCCGGGTGAGCCGGATGGCCTCGGCGGCGAGGTCGACGTCGCCGGAGTAGCCCTCGTTGAAGACCAGGTAGAGAACGCGCAGCACGGTGGCGACATCGCCGGGCTGGTCGAACCGTACGCCGGAGACGGTGCGCTTGGCTCGGCTGATGCGCTGCGCCATGGTCGCCTCGGGCACCAGGTAGGCCTGGGCGATCTGCCGGGTGGTGAGCCCGCCGACGGCACGCAGGGTGAGCGCGACCGCCGACGACGGCGTCAGCGAGGGATGGGTGCACAGGAAGTAGAGCTGGAGCGTGTCGTCCACGTCGGGCGCGGGCCCGGGCGGCGGCTCCTCGTCGACGAGGTCCTCACGCCGGCGACGGGCGCTGTCCGACCGCGTCTGGTCGAGGAACCTGCGCCAGGCCACGGTGACCAGCCAGCCCTTCGCGTCCCGCGGCGGGTCGGCCGGCCAGACGCGGACCGCCTCGACCAGCGCGTCCTGTACGGCGTCCTCGGCCGCCGCGAAGTCTGCTCCGCGGCGGACGAGGATCCCGAGCACGCTCGGCGTGAGGCTCCTCAGCAGTGCATCGTTCATCCGTGAGGGCACTCCGTGATGGTGGGCGACGCGGCCAGGAACGGGCGCAGCTCGAGCCACTCGTGGATCGGCTTGCCGCCCGCGCCGGGGGCGGCGGACAGTTCCCCGGCCAGCTCGACAGCACGCTCGTAGCTGTCGACGTCGATCACCATCCAGCCGGCGATGAGGTCCTTGGTCTCGGCGAAGGGGCCGTCGGTGACCGGCGGGCGCCCCTCTCCGTCGTACCGGACGAACGTCCCCTCGGGGGCCAGCGCCTGGCCGTCGACGAACTCGCCGGTCTTCTCCAGCCGGGCCGCGAAGTCGCCCATGTACTGCACGTGCGCCGAGATCTCCTCCGGCGTCCACTGGTCCATCGGCACGTTGTTGACCGGAGCCGGGGCGCCGCGGTAGTGCTTCAGCAGCAGGTACTTGGCCATCGTGTCTCTCCTCCGTACTGATGCGACCCATCTTGGCCGCCTTCACCCCGGGGACGGAGCGGGACGCGGGTTCTCGACATCGCCGCCGAACTTTTTTCTGTCAGCTTTTTTGTCAGCTTTTCTTTCCGCGGTTCGGAGGGTGCTGGGGCGTGCTGGGGGTGCTCACTGTCCGACGCGGCCGTCGATCCGTTCGCGCAGGAGGTCGGCGTGGCCGCAGTGCCGTGCGTACTCCGCGATCTGCGCGACCAGGAGGTCACGGAGCTGGACTTGTCCGCCGGGTTCGGGGCCGAAGTCGGAGTGGCCGGCGTTGCGGGTGGCGAGGTCGGTGACGCCGGCCAGGTAGCGGTCGGTGCGCTCAACCTCGGTACGCCACTGCCGCCAGGCCTCGTCCACGACGGCCGGGTCGGCGACGGCACCGTTGAAGTCACCGTCCCGGTCCTCCGCCGTGCGGTACAGCTTCGGCGCGTCCTCGCCGGCCATCACCCGGCGAACGTGCCGCTCCTCCTCCGTCAGGTGCCGCACCAGCCCGAGCAGGGACATCGTGGACGGCGGGGCGGACCGCCGGGCCATCTGCTCGGCGTCCAGGCCCGCGCACTTCATCTCCAGAGTGAGGCGGTAGTTGCGCAGGTAGTCGAGGAGGATGCCGCGTTCGTCGACCGGTTGGGTGTCGGTCTCGCGGGGGTCGTCGCCGGGATCGACCCACATGTCGGGGTAGATGGACGACCGCGTCCACCGGGTCGTGTCCGACGTTGCCGACGTCGCTGCTTCGCCGGTGTGCTCACTTGAGACCATGCGGGCATGGTGGCCCGGGCGGGGCGGGGCCGCCATCGAATATCGGGGCGCGGCCGGATCTGCTCGTGGTCGGACGGCAGGGACGGCCCAGCCGTAGGTCACATGAACGGCGTCAGCCCGCGGAAGCGGCCCGCCATTGCGCGGTGATGCACCCCTCTTCCATGTCCCACCACTCCCTGGTCACGCGGCGTTCAAGGCGCTGGGTGATCCAGTGCGGCTGCGTCTGCTGTCGCTGATCGCCTCACGTGCGGGCGGCGAGGTCTGCGTGTGCGACCTGACCCCGGCCTTCGACCTGTCCCAACCGACGATCTCCCATCACCTCAAGCTGCTCCGACAGGCCGGGCTGATCGACTGCGACCGCCTCGACACCGTCACCCGCGACCGCCGTTCGCGTTGGTCGGAGGCGCGGGCAGCTCCCTCGGCATCTGGGTGGGCGCTCCCGAGTGGGCCGTCGCCGTCGGAGCCATCCTCGTGACGTTCCGAGTGAGCGTCCGCATCTGGAAGAGGCGGGGCATCCAGCGTCACGGCCCACCACGGCCCAGCCATGACGTCAGGCCCCCTACCAGCGGAGAAACCCCTGGTAGGAGGCCTGACGCAGCGGGCTTACTTCTTCTTCCCCTGGGTCTGGCGGGCCCGTTTTTTGGCCGTGGTCAGAGGGGTGACCGCCCCAACTGACCTGCGGTCGGGCGGTCGTTGGTGGTCGTCGTCTGTCGCCGTTGGTCGTCCTCGGAGGGCCCAGAGAGGGCCCGGCGGTGTCGCCCCGGACCCTCACTCACAAAGAGGAGCAGCCCGCCCCATTGTGCTAGGTCCCACTGTGCCGCGCGTCAGCCGTTTGATGCGGCACTTCGAGGAGCGTACTCACGTCACCGTGCCCGTCGCGGTGGCCGATGGGCAAGAGGTCATGCGGCAAGGCGACTTCACCTGCCGGACGTTGGGCAAGCCACCCCGAACGTCTGTGGGACGGCGCCTCGGTGCGTACGTGCTTGAATCCCAACCGTTCGTAGTAAGCATGCAGCCCGGTGTTTGTGCGCCACGTGTCGATACGCACCCAGTTT
This sequence comes from Streptomyces hawaiiensis, assembly GCF_004803895.1. Lineage (NCBI taxonomy): Bacteria > Bacillati > Actinomycetota > Actinomycetes > Kitasatosporales > Streptomycetaceae > Streptomyces > Streptomyces hawaiiensis. Next base: position 4,036,292 of record NZ_CP021978.1, read on the forward strand.
CTGCCTTCGAGCGCTGCGAGGCGGGACATCCAGTCGATGACCCGTGTTCCGAGGTGCCGGCCGGACGCTTCGCGCGCCACCATCAGCTTGTACAGGTACAGCGCTGACTCGGGGCGGTCGGCATCCGTCCAGAAGTCACGGTCAACAGGGCCACGACTGACGGTCGCAAGCACCCTGTCCTGCTCGCCGACGACGACCCATGCACGCCCCTCATCTATGCTGGCGCGCCATTTGGCGATGGCTCGTTCGCCGGTCTCCGGGTCGCTCCACTGGTCCGTGCCTTTGGTACGCAACCACTCTTCCGCCTCTGCTCGCAGAGCCAAGAGGGCGGGTACGTCCTCCGCCGCAGCGGGGCGGAGGTACTCAGTCCGTGCTGACTTCATAGAGGATCTTGTGCCTGTCTCCGGGAAGGATGGTGACCATGCAGCGGAGGGGCCGACCGTCCGCGTCATAGCCCGTTCGCGTGTGCTCTGCGATTGGTGTTGCCGCAGGTAGGGCAAGGAGTTCAGCCTCCGGTCGGGTCGGCATGCGCACTGAGATTTCGTCCACGTACTTGGCTTGGACGAGTCCCACAGAAGCCAAGATGCCGCCGGGTGCGGAGACGTCTCGGGGCTCCATCAAGGGCGTGCCGCTCACGAGTTCCTGAGGGAAGTACGAGTCGGCGAGCGCGTAAGGCCGGTTGTCTATGTACCGGACGCGCTTGCGGGCTACGGCCAACCCGTCTGCGGGAAGTTCGAGGCGCTCGCGTACGTGAGACGGAGGCTCAACGATCGACACCGAGATGTCTTGACGAGGGTTGTTCCCGTTTTCCTCAATCACGCTTGCCCACTGGTCGCCGGCGGTTCGCCCTTCGACCGCGTTGGCGTGGCGACTTCGACTCTCCAGCGTCGTCCAGTTCCACACGACGGGCGGGTAATCCTCACGGACGTACTTCCCTTGCCCCTGCCCCGTGACGACCAGACCTTCCTCGATCAGGAGGCGGACGCCGGAACGGATGGTTTCGCGACTGTAGCCGTACTGGCTCATCATCTTGGACTCGCTGGGGAGTGCCTCACCCCCCCTCAGCACCCCGGACAGGATCTGTTCGCGCAGGTCGTAGGCGATTTCCTGAGCCTTCGTCATACCGCGTCGCACTGATAAGACTTCCCCTCTACTCCGACTCCTCCGTACAAGTTAGACCAGGGGGCTTGACTCTCCAAGTCAGACTCGTGCAGTCTTTTGCCAGGGCACTCCTCCAGACAAGCCAGACGGGGTGTCACGTACAGCCTTGCCGTACAGCAACGCCCAGAGGAAAGCCCGCGGGGGCGAGTACGAAGGAAGCGTCCGTTATTTGAAAACTCAACAGAGTGTCGAAGTAAGACCATCGCCCCTGTTCGCCGCAGTGGGCGAGCGCGTACGGGTTCGTCCGGTACGCGGTTCAGCACGACCGTCACCCGCAACGGTTCTGCGGGCCGGTTGCCTCCGCTGCACGTCTCGTACGTGCAGCGCTGAGGGGAGCCGGATGTTCCGACTTCAACGGCGCGCGGCCCCGGAGGTGCAACTCCGGGGCCGCTGTTCGGGCCGTTCCACCTACCAGGGAGAACACGACCCAATGGACCACATCGTCACTGTTCAGGACGCTGTTACCGCGTTCGCCGACTGGATCGAACCGACCAACGATGAGCTGGACGCCATCGAGGCGGAGATGCCGCTGATCCTGGCGGACGTCGACCTGATCGACGCACAGATCATCACGCTCGACCGCCTCCCCAACGAGCTGGACACCCGCCGTATCCGCCGCGCCCGCAACCGGGTGCTCAGCGAGCGTCGGGCCCTGGCCAACCGCACCGCCGGCGTCACGCTGCCCGGCGGTGCGGCATGAGGCCGACCCCTTCCCCGCGCGGCTGGGAGCTCCTGCTCGCCATGGCGGGTGCGCTGGCGGCGATGGCCGGTACAACGGCCGTCTTCGTCACCCACGAGCAGGCCTGGCGTTACCTGGTCGCGGCCGGCTGCTTCGCACAGTTCATCGGCTGGGTCCGGCACGGCCGGCGCCTGAGGGGCGGTGCCCGATGAACCGCACGGGCCGTATCGCTCTCGTCCTGGCCCTGGTGGCCGTGGTCGGCATGGCGTTTCGGGTCTCCTGGAACGCGCTGCGGGACATCGCCAACGCGGTGGGCGCGGACCAGACCGCCGCCACCCTCTACCCGTTCGTGGTCGACGGACTGATGGCACTCGCGCTGGTCGCCACGCTCGTGCTGGTCGGCCAGGACCGGACGTTCGCGCTGCGGGTGCTGGGCACCTACACCGCCGCCTCGCTGGTCCTCAACTACGTTCACGGTCTGGTCCCCGCCCTGCACGGTCGGGCGGTCGACTGGGGACGGCTCGCCGACTGGGACCCCGCCAACTGGGCTCTGGTCCTGCTCGCTACCTCGCTTCCGGTCGGGTCGATCTACTTCGGGTCCGATCTGGTCGCCAAGGTGCTGCACCACCGCCCCGCCCCGATTCCCACCGCAGAAACGAATGCGGAGGAATCCACCAAGACCGAGAGGAATCGGTCTACGGCTGACCTGCCGGAATCGACCCCCGCCCCGATCACCGCGACGGTCGTGCGGGTGCCCGACCCGGTACCGGTCGACTACCTGAAGTCGGCTCTGCCGCTCAAGCCCGTTCCCGCGATCGCCCCGCCGATCGCACCGACCCCGGTCACGCCGACCGTGCGCCGTGCATCGGCTGCCGAGTCGACCCGACCGCGTCGGGCGACCGGTCGGGTTCCCCAGGCGGCCCGATCGGCGCGGCCCAAGCGCACCCCCGCTCAGTTGCTCGCTGAGGCGCGCACCGCGACAGCCGGTTGGACGGACGCTCAGATCACGGCGGAGGGCATCCGGCGCGAGGTGCACACCTCGCCCGCGAACGCGCGGACGCTGCGGGACACGCTCCTTGCTGAGCGTGCCGCCACTGTCGGGACGCCGTGATGTCCGCCGCGTGGGGCAAGTGCTTCGACCCTGCCGGGGCCCGCTACGGGATACCCACCTACCCGTGGCGCCTGGCACCGGACGGGTTGGCCACCCGCCGGCAGTTACGGGCCCAGGGCCTGCGTCCGGGCGGTCAGCCGATCGCCGCGCAGGCCATGCGCATCAACCGCCGTACCGGCACGCCGCGCGTGGCCTACCTGTACTGCGTCGACCGCGCGCTGCCCGTGCGGCCGATGACCTCGCGCAAGTGGGGCGCCCTCGCCCTGGCCATGCTCGCCCGCCGCACCTGCCCCTCGTGCGGCATCACCTACAGCTACTGCATTTCCCGCCGCTACGGCATGTGCGGGATGTGCATCGACGCCAACCACGCTGCTCAGACAGGGAGTTGACATGGGTAAGCCCGATACCCGTCGCCTGGACAAGGCGATCAGGCTGACGGAGCGCAAGTTGGAAGCGGTCCGCAATGGTGAGATGTGGCCGCTGACCGGACAGGAGCGGCGCCAGGTGCTGCGGGCGCTGGCCGGAGGCTCCTACAAGGTGGCGCGGGGCAAGAGTGCTGCGCGCGCCGAACGGCAGATGGACAGCGTCTCGACGTCTGCTGAGACCCGGCTGATTGCCGAACTGACCGCGTTGCAGGGCGAGCGTCAGCGGATCGTGACGGAGGCCGCCAAGGACAAGGCCGCCAAGAAGTCGTCGGGTTGGTGGTGACCGCGCCCACCAGCGCACTTCCCGCCGCATGACGCGCGGCCCGTACGCCTCGCCTGCCGGGGTGGTCGCCCCTGCCACGGACCCGGCCACCCCGGCACCCTCCCGCAACTCCCGCCCCGAGTAGGGCAGTCAGGAGTACTTCCAGCATGTCCGAGAACGTCGTCAGCCTCCACAAGACCACCGAAACCCCCGATGAGGGCGCTCCCGTGACCACCTTGACGGTGGTCCCCGACGCCCCGCCCGCGCCGATCGTGCCCCTCTGGGTGCGCTCCGGCCGCGCGGTGCGCACGATCGTCACCCACGAGACCACCAGGACGACCGCCCGCGCCGTGGTCCGCCACGGCCTCTACACGCTCAACGGGGGCCGGATCGTGGCCCGCCGCACCTGGGACGGCAAGACCGGTGCCCGCTACGAGCGCATGCTCCGGGCCGCCGAAGCCGCGGGCAACTACGAGGTAGCCGAGGAGTGGGAAGAGCGCTTGCAGCGCTTCCGCGAGGCCCGCCACCGCCGCCGCATGGACCTGCTCCACTCCCCACTGGACGTGGCCAAGGGCGTCGGGGTCGGCGTTGGCATGAGCATCGGCGTCCTGGTCGCGCTCGGGGTCGTGATGGCCATCAACAACCACGACGTCACCGACGTCATCACCCCGCTCGCGGCCACGATTGAGTTCATCGGCCTGCTGATCCGGATCGTGCAAATCGTGTGGGGTCCCGCTCTCGTGATCGGCCCGCTGCTGGCTCTGCTGGGCATGTGGATGGTCGGCAGCAAACAGCAGGCCGCCCCCGCGTGGGCGCTGCCCGCGAACGTGCGCAATGGTGAGGGTGAGCCGATCACCCCGTCCATCGTGGTCAAGGCTCTGCGGGATCTCGGCATCCCCGCGCTGCGTAAGGCGATCACGGAGATGGGCGACGCCGGCGCGAGCATGCTGGGCCCGATCCGGATCGCCGGTTGCGGTGTCGAGGTCGATGTCACCCTGCCCTCCGGGGTGGCCACGAACGAGGTGCAGGGCAAGCGGCGCAAGCTGGCGGAGAACCTGACCCGGCACGAGCACGAGGTGTTCATCACCATCCCCGAAGCGGCCCGCACGGTCCGCCTGTGGATCGCCGACTCGGGCGCGCTGGATGAGCCGATCGGCCCGTCCCCGCTGGTCACCGACGAGACGCTGACCGCCAACTACAAGAGCGGTAAGGCGCCGTGGGGGCAGGACCTGCGCGGCGACGCCGCCGCCCTGTCGCTGTATCAGCGGCATCTGCTCATCACGGGTCTGTCGAACCAGGGCAAGACCGCCGCGCTGCGCTCGCTGGCGCTGTGGGCGTCGCTGGATCGTCGGGTTGAGTTCCGGATCGCCGACCTCAAGGGCGCCGGTGACTGGGCCATGTTCGACGGTTTGGCCACAGTGCTGATCCAGGGGCCGACCGATGAGCACGTCATCGAGGCGACCGAGATGGTTGAGGGTCTGGTCGACGAGATGAACCGCCGTATCGCGGCACGCCAGGCGGACCCCACGGTGGTGTTCGACCCGCTGATCGGGATCGTGGACGAAGCGCAGGTGGCGTTCATGTGCCCGGCCGTGGACGACGAGAAGCGCCCCTACGGCGGCTCCAAAGCGACCTCCCGGTACTTCATGGGCGTACGTAAGGTCCACAACCAAGGCCGTGTGGTCGACGTGCTCATGTACGAGGGGACGCAGGACCCCACCGACCAGAACCTTCCCAAGCTGGTGCGGGAGGGCGCGCACACCCGTGCCTCGCTCGCGCTGGGCACCGAGGCACAAGCCGTCATGGCCTTGGGTGAGAAGGCCGTCAACGGCGGGGCCGCCCCGCACCTGCTCCGGCAGGGTCTGGACAAGGGAACGCTGGTCGTTGCCTCCGACGGCATCGACATTCCCAAGGGCCAGTCGTCGATCACGGTGCGCACCCACTTCATCGGCGACGACGACGCCAAGGCCATCACCGACCGCGCCAAGGCCATGCGCGCCGGCATCACCACCCTGACCGTCGTCGGGCGCGGCGAGGAGCGCGATGCGCTCGCCGACATCGCCGCCGCCATCGGTGACGTCAAGCGGCCCTTTACCCAGGACGTCCTCAAGCGGCTCGCGATGCTCAACGAGGACACCTACGGCGGCTGGACCAACGGCGACCTCAAGCGCGTGCTGGAGGCCAACGATGTCGAGCCCTACAAGTCGCACGGGCGCATGGTCGTGCGCCGTGACGACGTCCTCGCCGCGCTCGCCAACCGCGACGACGAGGGTTCCGCTTCTGCTGCCGAGTAGTGGGGAGGCGGCCCCGTCCGCGTCGGGGAGGCGGGGAGAACTCCCCAACCGCCTCCCCGCCCCGCCTCCCCCACGCTGATCAGCGAAAACATCAGTTCGGGGAGGCGGGGAGGCGTGCAGGTCAGCACCCCGAAACCCCCCTCTCAGCGCCCCCACAAGGGGGTGTCCCCGCCTCCCCGAACCACGTTCGGAAGGGATTCCGCATGTACCCCGAACCTGCCCGCCACGCGCCCGCTGAGCGGGCCGTGGAAGTCCACCAGCCGACCCCGCTCCCGCCCGCCGTGATGGCCCCGGCGCCGATGGTCGCCGTGCAGCCGGGCGCCGTGCCGTCGGTCGCGAGCATCGTCCTGCCCGACGGCCGCGTCGTCACCGGCTACGCCATCAACCCCGCACAGCCCGAACCCCTCGCCGCGAAACCGCCCGTATCCCGCACGGCCGTCAACGTCGCCCTCGGGGGCGTCGGCTTCCTCGCCGTGTGCGGCGGCCTACTCCTGCTCACCACCTTCATCACCGCCCTGACCGCGCTCATCACCCAGCTCATCACCCTCGCCGCAGTCATCTTCGGCGGCTGGATCGCCGTGCAGGTCTTCAAGCCGCACGGCCACCAGGGCGGGACCACGGTCAACATCCGCAAAGCCATCTTCAAACGCAACCACTTCAACGGCTGACTGGAGCCTTCGTGTTCGAGATCCGCGCCATCTGCGACCCCGACGACACCGACCGCGTCACGACCGCGTTGAAGACCGCGTTCACGACCGGTGAGGTACGCATGTACCCGACCCGGGACGGCAAGCGCACCCGCCTCTACCTCACCGCTGACCACCACCCCACGCCGGCGGACTGGCCCACCCCGGAGCAGGCGTACGCGAACGCTCCGAGCATCAACAGCGAGATCGGCTGGACGGCCCGCTTCCTCGCCGACTCCGCATGTTTCACGGAGCTGGGACGGGACTTCTACCTGCGCAAAGCCGCCCTGCTCGACCGCATCGCACTCCTGGACGAGCTCGGCACGGTCGGCGACGCCACCCAGGCCGCCGACGCGGCGGCCCTGTACCTGCTCGACATCGACCAGCCCGGCGTGATCTGTGACCCGCGCGCCTACGTCCGTCAGCAGTACGCCCTCATGACCGCCGACGACCAGTAGCTACGCCAAGGGCGGCCCCCGTCTCGCCAAAGTCCGGGGCCGCCCTTGTCAGCCAGTCACCTACCAAGGAACTGGAGACAACCCAGCATGACGCAACCCACCGACATCCGGCGAGTACCGGACACCCTCAACAGCCCTCTGAGCATCGCGCTTGACCTCGCGGCGTCCGGCGTGCCCCCGCTACCGCTGCGGGCCGGCAAAATGCCGTTCGGCAACTGCCGTGCCTGCGCCCGCAACGCCTGCGGGGGCCGGCCAAACATGAAAATCCCCGGCCCCTGCACTTGCCCGGCACCCTGCCACGGCTGGGCTGCCGCCACCACCGACCCCACCGTCCTGCGCTCCCGAGAATGGGCGAGGGCGTGGTGCGAGGCGCCAGCGGTGGCTTACCACCCTGGCGGTGCCGGACTGACCGTCGTGGACCTCGACAGCGCGGAAGCCATCATGTGGGCCCGTGCGAGTCTGCCCGCCACCCGGATCGTGCGCACGAACCGGGGTGAGCACTGGATCTACCAGGGCACCATGCAGTCCGCCAACGCGGTCCGGCCCGGTGTGGACATCAAGTCCCTTATGCAGTACGCCCGTTGGCTCGGACCCGGCACCGGCGACATGGCCGCTCTGCCGGACGCTGTGCGGGCGCTGGCAGTAAAGGAGCCGTCCCCTTTCCGCGGGGCGCCACAGACGCTCACAGTGCCCCTCACGGCCGGACAGGGTGAGTGCCGCCACCGCACACCCACCTACCTCGATCGTGGCATCGCCATGGCAGAGCAGCGCATCACGGAGGCCCGCAGCGCGGTGCACGCCACGGTCTACCGCACGTTCCTCGCCGTGCTCTCGACGCATGGCCGGTGCGGCTGCCTGACCGATGCCCATGTCGCGCGGCTGTTCGCTGCCGCGCAGGCGAAGGGTGAATCGGTGCGGCACTGCACCGACGCGTGGACCAACGCCCGCACCGCACTGGGGATGTGACCGTGTCCGAGGACGAGAAGACTCCGGCCCGCCAGATCATCACCGACTACGCGCAAGCGCACTTCCGGTACTTCCGCACCGTCGACGGCACCGTCTACGCGCAGCGCAACGGCCACCCCGTTGCCCGCCCGATCCGCTCCCAGGGCACTACAGGCAGCCACCGCCAGGAACTCATGGTCGGCCTCTACAAGGACGGGGTCGGCGTGTTCAACGGCACGGCACTCAAGGAGGCGTTGGACTTGATCGAAGCCCTCGCGCTGACCGAGGACGTACAGCCCACCCACATCCGCGTCGCCCCGGGGTTCGACGGCGCGACCTGGCTCGACCTGGGGCGCAACGACGGTAAGTCCGTCCGCATCCACCCCACCGGATGGGACATCCTCACCCCCGATCCGCAGGAAGTCTGCTGGAGGCGCACCCAGCTCACGGGGGAACTCCCACTGCCCGCCAAGGACACCAACGGCAAGGGCATCGATCTCCTGCTGCGCCTGTGCAACTTCGCCGGGGCCGAGACCGAATGCCTGGCCATTGCCTGGTTGATCGGCTGCCTGGAACCCTCCGTGCCCGTCCCGGCCCCCTTCCTCACTGGCCCCCAGGGGGCGGGCAAGTCCACCGGCGGCCGGATGCTCGTGCGGATCATCGAAGGGATGAGCGGTGACCTGCGCCGGGCGCCGAAGGACGAGGAGAACATGATCACGGCGGTTGCTGCGGGATGGGTCACCGCCCTGGACAACCTCTCTCACCTGCCCCCGGACCTGTCCGACCTGATGTGCTGCATCGTGACCGGTGCCGAGAGCATCAAGCGCGCCCTGTTCACGGATGGCGACGTCGTGCGCTCCCGCTACCGGCGCCCCATACTGCTGACCGGTATCGACGTCGGCGTCATCCGGCCCGACCTCGCCGAACGCCTCCTCCCGCTGCGTCTCGTGCGGCCCCGGGTGCGGCGCACCGAGGCAGAGCTGTGGGCGGAGTACGCAGAGATCCTTCCCGTCGTTCTCGGCTCCCTGCTGGACCTGACCGTGAAGGTGCGGGCCGCTCAAGCGGACACCCCCACCGACCTGCGGATGGCCGACTTCGCCCACCTGTGCGCACAGCTCGACGCGGCCACCGGTTTCAACTCGCTGGCCGCCTACCGGGCCAGCCTCGACGACCTCAACGACGACGTCATCGAAGGAGACCTGCTCGCTCAGACGGTCCTGAAGCACGCGGCCGGACTCGATGAGGGAGCGGACGTCCGCATGACGTCCTCGGAATGGCTGCACTGCCTCACCACCCTCTACAGCGGTGAGGAGTGCCGTCCCCTGCCCAAGGGCTGGCCCACCACGGGCAAGGTTCTCTCCGACCGTCTCAAGCGGCTGCAACCCACCCTTGCCGCACGAGGCGTGCTCATCGACTGGGGGCGCACCAGCGCCGCCCGTTACATCGAAATGACCCGGGCCGCCGCGCTCACCCTCAACCAGCAGGAAACGGCGTTCTGACCGCACCAGGCGGACAAGCAAGAGGAGCACCCCGCCCGGAACGGGTGCTCATCTTGCTGTTCGGCGGCGAGCCGCCGCATAGGCGTGCCGCTGCGCGGCTCCGCATTCACGTTCTGAGCCGCGCATCACCCAAAGACATCACCCCTCCCTTTTTTCCTAAGAGAAGAGACCTTGCGTCACCCACGTCACCAGCCACCCGAACCCGGTCACTGACCAGCGGTTTCTACCGTGACGCAGACGGCCCGACCCAGCGTCACCGCCCGTCATCCGCGTCACGGGTGACAGAAGCCCGCCCTGGCCTGTGACACGCCCCGAACTGCCCGCGTCACCGCATAACCACAGGTCAGAACCACAAATGACGGGCGTGACGCGATGACGCAGAAATCCGAGCATCGGACAGACACACGCTCCCGGCGCCGCCCGCGCCCAACTCACTGCAGGACACCTCACCCAACCCCGAGACGGACATGAGGAGTCACCAACCATGGCCACCGAAGAGCCGACCGAGCTGCTTAAAGCCCTGCTCGCTCTCGTGCGCATCGGCCCGCCCGGCTTCCGCGTCGGCCGCTACCTCCGCTTCAACCCCGCCGCCGTACAGGCGTGGGAGGCCGAACGCACCGCCCTCGACGACGCGGCCTGAGCCTGCCGCACCCCGCACCACCCAACACCCCGGGGAGGGCCGCACCGCGGCCCTCCCCGTCCCATGCCCAGAAGGGAACACGCCCCACATGGCCGGCAGCATCCAAGACCGCTGGTTCAAGACCGTGACCGACGCCGACGGCAAGACTCGCAAGGTAAAGACAGCTCGGCACGGAACCGGTATGCGCTACCGGGCCCGGTACTTCGCGCCCGACGGCAAGCGCAAGAGCAAGTCGTTCCCCGACGGCCAGAAGCGTCTCGCGGAGCAGTGGCTGACCCAGATGGCGGCGGACGTGGCCCGCGGCGACTACATCGACCCGAACGCATCCCGGACGTCGTTCCAGGAGTTCGCCGAAGGGTGGTTGGCGAGCCAAAGCGGCGACCCGAACACCCGAGCATCGATGCAGTCTCAGCTCAACCTGCACGCCTTCCCGCGCATCGGCTCGCGCGCCCTGGGATCGTTCCAACCTAGCCACATCCGCGAGTTCGTGACGCAGCTCGAAGCCTCCGGCATGTCCGGCGCGTACGCTCGCGTGATTTTCTCCAACGTCCGCGCAGTCCTCTCCGCAGCGGTGGAGGACGGATACCTGCGCCGGAACCCCTGCAACTCGCGCACGGTGACCCTCCCCGAGATGGGCACACGCCGTGTCGTCCCCTGGCAGCCGGGACGCGTCTTCGCAGTCCGTGACGCCATGGTCGAGCGCTTTCGGACCATGGTCGACATGGGCGCCGGATGCGGACTGCGACAGGGCGAGATTCTCGGACTGTGCGTCGATGAGCTGGACTTCGACAACGGCACGCTGCACGTCGTACAGCAACTCAAGCTGAGCCTGAGTACGCCTGTGTTCGCGCCGCCCAAGGGCGGCAAGCTCCGAGACGTGCCTCTGCCCGAGCCCGTAGCTGAGGCGCTGAAAGAGCACATGAAGCGCTTCCCGCCAGTCGAGGTCACCTTGCCGTGGATGCGCGCGAGCGGTCAGCCCGTGACCAAGCGGCTCATCTTCAGCGGGCCGCGCGGCGGGCACGTCTGGCGTACGTCGCTGAATGAGGACCACTGGAAGCCCGCCCTTGCGAAGGTGGGCGTCATCCCCAAGGCCAAGAGCCGAGAGCACGAGGCTGCTCGCGAACACGGCATGCACGCGCTCCGGCACTTCTACGCGTCCGTTCTCCTGGACGCCGGCGAGAGCATCAAGGCCGTCAGCGAGTACCTCGGACACTCTGACCCAGGGCTGACGCTGAAGGTGTACGCGCACCTCATGCCCAGTAGCCGGGACCGGGCCCGGAACGCCATCGGTCGCGCGCTCCGGCCGCAAGATCCGGGGCACTGAGGGCCCACAGTGGGCCCAGGCCATGAAAACGCCCCTGACTCGCGCCATGTGCGCAGGTCAGGGGCATGATCACAAACCCTACTTCTTCTTCCCCTGGTTCTTCACCGCCTCGATCGCCGCTGCCGCCGCCTCGGGGTCGAGGTACGTGCCGCCCGGGTTCAGGGGCTTGAAGTCGGCGTCGAGTTCGTAGGAGAGCGGGATGCCCGTGGGGATGTTCAGGCCCGCGATGTCCGCGTCGGAGATGCCGTCCAGGTGCTTGACCAGGGCGCGGAGCGAGTTGCCGTGGGCCGCGACCAGGACCGTGCGGCCGGTCAGCAGGTCGGGGACGATCGCGTCGAACCAGTACGGGAGCATGCGGACGACGACGTCCTTCAGGCACTCCGTGCGCGGGCGCAGCTCCGGCGGGAGGGTGGCGTAGCGCGGGTCGGAGAACTGGGAGTACTCGGCGTCGACGTCGAGCGGCGGGGGCGGGGTGTCATAGGACCGGCGCCACAGCATGAACTGCTCCTCGCCGAACTCGGCGAGCGTCTGGGCCTTGTCCTTGCCCTGCAGGGCGCCGTAGTGGCGCTCGTTCAGGCGCCACGAGCGGTGGACCGGGATCCAGAGGCGGTCCGCGGACTCCAGCGCGAGCTGGGCCGTGCGGATCGCGCGCTTCTGGAGGGACGTGTGGACCACGTCGGGGAGGAGATCGGCGTCCTTCAGGAGCTCGCCACCGCGGACTGCCTCCTTCTCGCCCTTCTCGTTCAGGTTCACGTCCACCCAGCCGGTGAACAGGTTCTTCGCGTTCCACTCGCTCTCGCCGTGGCGGAGGAGGATCAGCTTGTACGGTGCGTCGGCCATGCCCCAGAGCGTAATCCACGCTTTCGCCCGTTCGCGTGGCTGCCCGGCAGACGGACGTTTGACTGGATCTGCTAATTCGGTGGCCGTCGGAGATCGCCCACTTGTAACGTGCCGCTGTCGCGAGCGCCACTTACATCGGGGGATCCATGCCGTACGCCCTGCGTGCCCGACGTGCCGTCCGGGAGACGGTCTCCGGACTCCCCCGCGAGTTCTGGTGGCTGTGGACCAGCACGCTGGTCAACCGGCTCGGCGCATTCGTCGCCACCTTCATGGCGCTGTACCTGACGGTCGACCGCGGCTACTCCGCCACGTACGCCGGTCTGGTCGCCTCCCTGCACGGGCTGGGCGGGGTGATCTCCTCGCTGGGCGGCGGGGTGATGGCCGACCGGCTGGGGCGACGGCCGACGCTGCTGATCGCGCAGGCCTCGACGGCCGTGTCCGTCGCGCTGCTGGGGTTCGTGCGCGACCCGGCCGCGATCGCCGGTGTCGCCTTCCTGGTCGGCATGGCGAGCAACGCCTCGCGGCCCGCGGTGCAGGCGATGATGGCGGACATCGTCCGGCCCGAGGACAGAATCCGCGCGTTCTCCCTCAACTACTGGGCCATCAACCTCGGCTTCGCCGTCTCCTCCATGGCCGCCGGGTTCATCGCCGAGGTCAGCTACCGCGCCGGGTTCCTGATCGAAGCGGGGATGACGATGGTCTGCGCGATCCTCGTCTTCCTGCGGCTGCCGGAGTCCAAGCCCGCCGGGACGGCGGTGCGGTCGGCCGTCCCGGACGGTGCCGCCCGGGACGATTCCGTGAGCCTGCGCACCGTACTGCGCGACGGACCGTTCATGAGCGTCGTCGGGCTGTCCTTCCTCGTCGCGCTGATCTTCCAGCAGGGGTCGGTGGGGCTGCCGGTGGCGATGGGTGAGGCCGGCTTCACTCCGGCCGAGTACGGCATGGCCATCGCCGTCAACGGCGTGCTGATCGTCGTCCTCCAGATCCCCGTCACCCGCTTCATCGAGCATCGAGATCCCCGCCGGCTGCTGGTCGTCTCGTCCGTCCTCGCGGGGTACGGCTTCGCGCTCACCGCCTTCGCGGGGTCGGTGGGGGTCATCGCGCTCACGGTGTGCGTGTGGACGCTGGCGGAGATCGTCAACGCGCCGACGCAGACGGGACTTGTCGTACGGCTGTCCCCGGTGCACGGGCGCGGGCGCTACCAGGGCATGTACACGATGTCCTGGTCCGTGGCCGCCCTCGTCGCTCCGCTGCTGTCCGGGTTCGTCATCGACCGGTTCGGGGCGGAGTGGCTGTGGGGGTTCTGCGCGGTGGTGGGGACGGCGGCCGGGGCGGGGTACGCCGTGTTGATGCGGCGGGTGCCGGAAGAGAGAGCGGAGAACGGGTCGCGGGCGCTGCCGGCCGGGCCGGGCAAGGAGACGCGAAGGAGTCGGGCCCTGTGACCACGCGACACCCGGAACGCCGTACCGAACGCCTGTGGCTGCGTCAGTGGAGAGAGTCGGACCTGGACGCGTTCGCGGAGATGGACGCGGATCCGGACGTCATGCGATACATCGGTGACGGCTCGCCCGGCACCCGCGAGCGGACCGCCGCGGCACTGGGCCGTGTGCGCGCGGCCTGGGACGAGCGCGGCTACGGCCTGTTCGCCGCCGAGGAGATCGCGACCGGCGAGCCGGTCGGGTGGGTGGGACTGGCCGTTCCGGCCTTCCTCCCCGAGATCATGCCGACGGTGGAGATCGGGTGGCGGCTTCGGCGCCGCTCCTGGGGCCGGGGCTACGCCACCGAAGCGGCGCGCGAGGTCCTGGCGTTCGCCTTCGCCGAGGCGGGGGCGGGGGCGACGGCGGGGGCCGGTCTGGAGCGCGTCGTCAGCATCTGCCACGTCGACCATCACGCCTCGATGCGCGTCATGACCAAGCTCGGAATGACGTACGACCGCACCACTCGCGTTCCTTCCCACGGGCAGCCGGTGCGGGTCATGGCGCTCACGCGCGAGGCCCACCGCGCCTCGGCGTGACCGTGTCCGTGTCCGTGACACCGGGCGACGTCGTGGACTCATGGCCCGTCATCGGCCGCGGAGTGCTGCGCGGCCGGCGCCGGCAGGTCTCCTCCTGGCTGTCGACGAAGCCCGACCGTCGGTGGGCCCCGGACGACTTCTCCGGGCCGCCCCCGGACAGGTCGGGGATGCCGCCATTCCCTGCGGTGCTGGAACCCCCGGAAGCCGGCCGCGCGCTCAAGACCCTGGCTCCGGGCGTCGGCGTCCCGCCCTCGGACGGCCGTGTCACCCGTCCACGAAGCCGAGTTCCGTGTCCGGCCGGCACTGCGGGCAGGCCTTGATCCCGTCGGTGAGGGCGCGCCGGGCACGGTCGCGGTCGACGCCCCTGCTGCGCCGGCCCGCGTTCCAGCAGCCGCCGACGTGGACGTACACGGCTTCCTGTCCGGACAGACCGCGTTCGATCAGCCAGTCCGGTGAGGGAGGACGGGCCTGGAGACCGCGGTGGCGTTCGGTCTGGCGGCGTTCCTCGTCCACGATCCACCGGCGGGTGCGTGCCAGGTCGCGCTCCTGCACGCGCTCCAGGAAGCGGAGCAGCGCGAGCCGCGACTCTGGGTCGTTCATGCGTTCGATTCTAGAGCTTACCTCCGGGGTAATCGACGCTCCCCTGGCGTCCCGGCAGGCTGGGCTCCATGACACCTGCCGACACCGCGGAAGCGACCCGCTCGACCGTCCAGAAGTTCCTCGGGCTCCGGCTCGCCGGTGACACCGAGGGGCTCGCCGCGCTCTTCGCCGACGAGGTCGACTGGATGCTCGCCGAGAATCCCGTCGTGCCCTGGATCAGGCCTCGGTCCACCGCCGTCGATTGTGCGGCGCAGGCCGAGGAGCTGGCCAGGTACACCGTCCCGGAGGACGCTCGCGCGTCCGTGGACACCGTCCTCGTCGACGGGACCGACGCCGTGCTGACGGGGCAGGTCTCCGGGACCGTCCGGGCGACCGGGAAGTCCTTCTCGGGGCCCTTCGCGCTGCGGCTCACCGTCGAGGGCGGGCGGATCACCCGGCACCACCTGTACGAGAACAGCGTGTCGATCGCCGCGGCCTGTACGCCCTGACGACGACGCCCGCCTTCGAGGTCACCCGCCGGCGTCGCCCGTCACGACCCGGACGTACTGCCGCCTGTCCTCGTCCCGCACGACCACTCCCAGCCGCAGCAGTTCCCCGCGCAACTCCCGGGCCTCCTCGGCGCTGTCCTCGTCCTTGCGGACCTGCGCGCGGGCCCGCAGCAGGGCGTCCGCGCCCGTGGGCAGGCCGGGGGTGCCGGGGACCCAGCGGCGGAACTCGGCGTGGTACGGGTCCTGTTCCTCCCATGCGTAGCCGTACGCGGTGAGGGAGTCCGCGAGGCGCTGCCAGTTCAGGCCGCAGTGCTCCCGGGCCAGTTCGAGGCTGTCCGGGCCGAGCAGGACGAGCTGCTTGCCGTCCCGGAAGAACACCGAGATCTCCTCGCGGGCGAACTCCTGGGAGCTGTCGCGGATGGTCAGGGTCACGTGGGTGTCGCGGACGCGGACGGACAGCGACTCGTGCGCCGCCGTGAAACCGAGCAGCAGGCCGCCGAGCACGCCCACCGCGATCGTGCCGAGGGTGAGGGCGGGTTCCGGGACCGAGGTGAGCAGTTCGGCCGGACCTTCGAGCGGTGCCCACGGCAGAGCCAGCAGCAAGCGGGCGAGGAGCGGGAGCAGGGCTCCGGCCACGGCCCCGCAGGCGACGCAGAAGAGCACGATGGCCCAGGCCGATTCGGCGAGTTCGGTGGCCCTGCCCGGCTGCGGCCGGGGGCTCTTGCGCAGGTGCACGTTCCTGGCTTCCTCCATGGGAGCAGTCTCACGAGGAGCCGTCCGCCCTGTCGTCAGCCGTTGGTCTACGCACCCGCGACTTTGGTCGCCTTCCCGCCCGCGCCCCGACTCACGGGTGCATCCGCGCCCCCTTGACCACCTTGTCCACCGCGTTCTTCGGGCCGTGGACCGCGAGCCCCACGAGGTCCAGTGCCGCAGTCGGCACAGCCCGTACGGCGGCGCGGTTGTCACGGTCGTTGCCCGTGGCGAAGAGGTCGGAGGTGAAGACCGCGCGGGGCAGGGCGCGCGAGAGGGCACGGGTGTGCGCGGCGGTCAGGGTTTCCTTGGTGGCCTCGAAGACCATGACCGGCTGGCGGAACATGGGGAGGTAGGGCACGCCGTCCGCGTCCTCGTACGGTTCGCCGATCACCTCGGGAAGCTGCGTTCCCAGGCCGCTGACCAGGAACGATGTCACGTTTAGGCGCTGCCAGGGCTCAAGGTCCTCGCGCAGCAGTACGGCGATCTTCGTGTCGAAGCGGACGGGCTCCGGGGTGGGTCCGGTGTTCATGACCCGAGCGTGCCCGCCGGTCCCCGCCAGGGTCTTGTACGTTCTTTGCATGGCCTCCCAGCCCACGCGCACGAACGGGCCGGACCGGCAGCGGATCGTCTCCGCCTGGCGGCCCGCCGTCCCGGGTGTCGTCGAGGTCTTCCACGCGCGGTTCACCGAGTACGCGTATCCGATGCACGTCCACGACGCCTGGACCCTGCTGATCGTCGACACCGGCGCCGTACGGTACGACCTCGACCGGCACGAGCACGGCACCCCGCACGACACCGTGTCGCTGTTGCCGCCGCACGTACCGCACAACGGCTCCCCCGTCACCCCGGAGGGCTTCCGCAAGCGGGTGCTGTACCTGGACGGGACGCATATCGGGGACGAGTTCATCGGGGCCGCCGTCGACCGGCCCGATCTGCGCGATCCGCTGCTGCGGCGGCGCGTGGGGCAATTGCACGGCGCGCTGGGGCGGCCCGGTGAGGAACTGGAGGCCGAGAGCAGGCTGTTGTTCGTCGGGGAGCGGTTGCGCGGGCATCTGCGGGGCGACCCTTCCCCCCGGCCGGCCGATCCCGTTCTGGCCCGGCGGCTGCGCGAGTTGCTGGACGAGCGGATCGTCGAGGGCGTCGTCCTGCGGGAGGCCGCCGGGCTGCTCGGCGCCCATCCCGCCCATCTCGTCCGGGCGTTCAGCACGGCCTACGGCATCGCCCCGCACCAGTACCTGACGTCCCTGCGCGTGGGGCGCGCCCGGCGGCTGCTCCTCGAAGGGCGCTCACCGGGCGATGTGGCGGTGGCGGCCGGGTTCTACGACCAGTCGCACCTCACCCGGCACTTCCGCAGGCTGGTGGGCGTGCCGCCGGGGCGCTATCGGGCCGGTTAGCGCTCGGGGCGCTGGGTGAGGTGGGCGAACGCGTCCAGGTTGCGTGTGGACTCCCCGCGCGAGACCCGCCACTCGTACTCCTTGCGGATGGCCGAGGCGAAGCCCAGCTCCAGCAGGGTGTTGAAGGCGCCGTCGGAGGCCTCCAGGACCTGGCCGAGCAGGCGGTCGAGCTCGTCGGCGGTGACGGCGGACAGGGAGAGGCGGCCGGTGAGGTAGACGTCGCCGTGCTGGTCGACGGCGTAACTCACGCCGTAGAGCTTGAGGTTGCGTTCCAGGAGCCAGCGGTGGACGCCCTGCTCGTTCTCGTCGGGGTGGCGGATGACGAAGGCGTTCAGCGACAGGGAGTGGCGGCCGACGATCAGGGAGAGCGTCGTCTTCAGCTTGCGGGTGCCGGGGAGCTGCGCGACGTAGGTGCCGGGCCGGGGGCTCTCCCACTCCAGTCCGACGTCCTTCAGCGCTCCCTCGACGACCTGTGCCGCACGCTGTTCCTGATCGGTTTCACCCATGCAGCGAGCGTACGCGACGGCGGTGCGCCTGCATCGCGGCCGTGTAGACGTCCGCCGTGGCAGCGGCCGAGGTGTCCCAGCCGAAGGACTGGGCGTGCCGGGCGGCCTGCCCGCCGAGCCGGGGCGCCAGCCGCGGGTCGTCGGCGAAGTCGCCCAGCACGCGCGCGTAGTCGGCCGGATCGTGCCCGCGCACGAGGAAGCCGGTGTGTCCGTCGCGCACGGCGACCGGCAGACCGCCGACCGACGCCGCGAGCACCGGGGTACCGGCCGCCTGCGCCTCTATGGCGACCAGGCCGAAGGACTCGCTGTAGGAGGGCATGACCAGCACGGAGGCGGCGCGGAACCAGTCCGCCAGCTGCTCCTGGCCGACCGGCGGGCGGAACCGTACGACGTCCGCGATGCCCAGGCGCGCGGCCAGCTTCTGCAGACCCTCGGGCTTGGCGAGGCCGCTGCCGGAAGGGCCGCCGACGACGGGCACGAGGATGCGCGAGCGCAGTTCGGGGCGCTCGTCGAGGAGGACGGCGACGGCGCGCAGCAGCACGTCCGGTGCCTTCAGGGGCTGGATGCGGCCGGCGAAGAGGGGGATGAGCGCGTCCTGGGGCAGGCCGAGGCGGGCCCGGGCGGCGGCGCGGCCGTCGGCGGGCGAGAAGCGGGTGAGGTTCACACCGGGGTGGACCACGGCGACCTTGTCGGTCTCGGCCGCGTAGTGCCGTACGAGTTCGTCGGCCTCTTCGGTGGTGTTGGCGATGAGGCGGTCGGCGGCGGCGACGATCTGGGTCTCGCCGATGACGCGGGCGGCCGGTTCGGGGGTGTCGCCGTCGGCCAGGTTGGCGTTCTTGACCTTGGCCATGGTGTGCATGGCGTGCACCAGGGGGACGCCCCAGCGCTGGGCGGCGAGCCAGCCGACGTGGCCGGAGAGCCAGTAGTGGGAGTGGACGAGGTCGTAGTAGCCGGGGCGGTGACCGGCCCAGGCCTGCATCACGCCGTGGGTGAAGGCGCACAGCTGGGCGGGGAGGTCCTCCTTGTTGAGGCCCTCGTAGGGGCCTGCGTCGACGTGCCGGACGAGGACGCCGGGGGCCAGCTCGACGGTCGGGGGGAGGGCGGCCGCGGTCGCGCGCGTGAAGATCTCGACCTCGATGCCGTGCGCGGCGAGGCGCTGGGCGAGCTCCACGATGTAGACGTTCATGCCGCCGGCGTCGCCGGTGCCCGGCTGGTGGAGCGGGGAGGTGTGCACGGAGAGCATGGCGACGCGGCGGGGCCTGCGGTGCAGCCGGAGGCGCGCGGGTGATGACGCGGAGCGCCGGCCGAGCCTGCCGATGTACTGGCTCACGTGGCGTTCCTCCTTGCTCCGGGCGTGCCTTTCGCAGGGCGCACGGTGCCCTCCGACGGGGCCAACACCGGAGGAAGGTGCTCCATTTCCCGATTCGGGAGTTTTACCGAATCATTACCGTCTGTCGCTCAACCGTTCGAGGGTGTGGGGGCCCGTGTCCGTCGGCCCCGGGAGCGTGACCAGGAGGTGAACTCCGCGCGGGGACCGGGTGCACCCACCCCGACGGCAAGGTCCTCACCAAGGTCTCCTGCATGGTCGAGGCCCTGGAGAGCCAGTCGCCGCTCAACTCCCTGGAGACGGACCTGGGCGACGGTGCCGACACCCTCCACTCCGACCGCGGCGGCGCGATCGTGGACGGCGGCGCGGGCGACGACATCCTCCGCGGCGGCAAGGGCGACCGACCACCGGACGACGCCGGGCGGTCTGTCGGTGCATGTCTTCGAGTCGGCGGGGACGCCGGGGTTCGGGACGTACGGGGGCGGGGAGTAGCGGCCGGGGCGCCGGAGAAGGCTGGGCGACGAGCTCCCCGGATCCCTACCCTCGCAGGCATGACAGGCACACGGCATCGTCCCGCACCGCCGCCTCCGCCCGAGGAGCTGCTCCCCTGCCCGTGCTGCGGCCACCGGACCCTCGGCGAGCTGTGGGCCTACGAGATCTGCCCGGTCTGCTACTGGGAGGAGGACCCCTCCCAGCTCCGCCACCCCACGTCCGGCAGCGGTCCCAACCACGGGCTGAGCCTGATCGAGGCGCAGGCCGACTACCGGCGGATCGGTGCCGTGACCGAGGAGATGCGGCGCCATGTGCGGCCACCGCGCGACGACGAGCCGCTGGACCCGGGCTTCCGGCCCGCCGACCCCGGCCGGGACCCGTTCGAGCAGGGGCCGGCCGGCGACCCGATGCCCGACGACCTCACCACCCTCTACTACTGGCGTCCCACCTACTGGCGGCGGCACCTCGCCCCCTGACAGGGCCCGGGGCCGCTTAACCTCGTACGTATGACACCCCGCGCGGCCGCCCGCCCCTTCGGAACGGTGACGCGCGGGACGACCAATCCCAACCGGCTGCGCCGTATGGACCGCTGGATCGCCGCCACGCACGGCGCCGAACTGCGCCGCGCAGCCGATCCCGTGGCGGTCGACCTCGGGTACGGCGCCGCCCCCTGGACGGCCGTCGAGCTGCTGCGGCGTCTGCGTACGGTCGCGCCACACGCGCGCGTGGTGGGCGTCGAGATCGAACCGGCCCGGGTCGCGGCGGCGCTGCCCTACGAGCGGGCGGGGCTCGTCTTCCTGCACGGCGGCTTCGAGATCCCGGTCCCGCAGCGGCCCCTGCTCGTCCGCGCGGCGAACGTGCTGCGGCAGTACGAGGAGGGTGAGGTCGCGGCCGTGTGGCAGCGGCTGTGCGCGCGGCTCGCACCCGCCGATCCGGCGACCGGGTCGCGCGGCGGACTGCTGGTCGAGGGGACCTGCGACGAGATCGGGCGGCGGCACGTCTGGGTCGCGCTCGGCCCGGAGGGGCCGCGCACGGTCACCTTCGCGACCCGGCTGGGCTCCCTGGAGCGCCCCTCGGACCTGGCGGAACGCCTGCCGAAGGCGCTCATCCACCGCAACGTCCCGGGCGAGCCGGTGCACGCCTTCCTGCGCGACTTCGACCGCGCCTGGGCGGCCGCCGCACCCTATGCCTCCTACGGCGCCCGGCAGCGCTGGATCCGCGCGGTACGGGACCTGGTGGCGGACTGGCCGGTCGCGGACGGGCCGGTGCGGTGGCGGCAGGGTGAAGTGACGGTGCGGTGGGAGGCATTGGCGCCGGGCGCCTGACTCCTCCGGTCTGGGCAGGGCCCGTTGGGAACGATCTCTTTGAGTCGTTCGTCACACAGACGGGGAGATCGTCATCCGGGGGCATACCGGCGAGGGGGCGGCGGGAAGTACTACCTCTGTCGCTTTCCCATCCGACGTGGCAGCATCCCCGGGCGAGCCGCGAGTTACTGACGGTTAACCAGTGGGGGGCTGAGGTATGGGAACGGGCAAGCGTGGCCTGATCGCGACGGCGGTGGCCGTGGTCTGCGCGGTCACGGTGCTGGCGGCACCGGGCACGGCGTTCGCGAGCCCCACCCCCTCCCCCACCCCGAGCGCGGGCCCGGCTCTCGCGCCCGGCAAGGACCTCGAAGCCGTCCGCAGGAAGCTCGACAAGCTCTACCGCGCCGCCGGCCGAGCCACCGACGAGTACAACGCCGCGGAGGAGAAGGCGGACAAACAGTCCGCCGAGGTCGTCGAGCTGGCCAAGAAGATCGTCAAGGGCCAGGAGAAGCTCAGGAAGCTGAAGGACCGCGCGGGCGCCGCGGCCGCCGCCCAGTACCGCGGGGGCGGGCTGCCGCCCGAGGCCCATCTGGTGCTGAGCGACGATCCCCGGGATTTCCTCGACGGCGCGGGCCGAGTCCGCGAGGGCCACCACGCGACCAAGGGCCTCCTCGGCGAACTGACCCGCACCCAGGAGGACTTGGAGCAGTACGCCGAGGACGCCTCCGCGCAGTTGAAGAAACTGGAGGCGGGCCGCAAAGCCAAGGCCGCCGCACAGAAGAAGATCGAGAAGCAGATCGCGCAGGCGGAGAAGCTCGAGTCCGCGCTGCGGAAGGAGGAGCAGGAGCGCCTCGCCGAGCTGGAGAAGGAGGCCGCGAACAAGGCGCAGACCGCCTGGCTCGACTCCGGCGTCCTCGACGAGATCGAAGGAAAGGCCTCGGAGCAGGGCAAGAAGGCCGTTCGGTACGCCACGGCCCAGATCGGCAAGCCGTACCAGTGGGGCGCCGAGGGCCCGAAGACCTACGACTGCTCGGGGCTGACGTCACAGGCCTGGGTATCCGCCGGGCGCGGCATCCCGCGCACCTCGCAGGAGCAGTGGAAGCGGCTGCGGCACATCGACGTCCAGGACATGCGGCCCGGCGACCTCATCATCTACTTCGGCGACGCCAGCCATGTCGCGATGTACATCGGCGACGGGGCGATGGTGCACGCGCCGCGGCCCGGCCGGACCGTGACGATCGCGGGGGCCGGATCCATGCCCATCCTCGGGGTGGTCCGGCCGGACGCCGACGCTGGCGCCAACTGAACGCGGACGGCGGCCGGACGACGGCACACCGGATATCGGACACCCGCGGTGACCTGGCCCACGTGACCCACTCCACGCCCCACCGCGAGCAAACCGTGCGCCGACGTGACGTTCGTCATCCCCACAGCATCTCCGAGCTGTCCAACTGCGGTACATATCGCGGCATATGACACTGGCCGGTGGCACAGCGGCGTGGCTCACACCATTCCAATGCGGCGCCGACACCCGCTATGGTCCCCGTCGGTGGGTCGAGGTCCCTCGCCCCACCGTGCCCTCGGGGGGAGGGAAGGAACCCTAGACGATGCCCGTACCCATACCGCGGCAGAGAGCGATCCCGGCCGTGGAAAGTGGTCAGGCGCAGGCCGCGTCTCCGCGCGGCGGCCCGGCCGAGGAGTCCGCGAAGGACGCCTCGCCCGCGGGCCGCACGCCGGACACCGCCGGGAACACCACGGACAAGGTGGAGAACAACACCGCCCACACCAACCTGACGCTGCTGCTGATCGAGGACGACCCGGCCGGTTCGCCGATCGTGCCGGACATGCTCGACCAGGCAGGCAAGCCGATCCGCGTCCGCACGGCCCGCAACCTGACGGAGGCCGGGCGGCTGCTGACCGACGACGTCCACTGCATCCTGCTGGACCTGGCGCTGCCCGCGCCGGGCCACAGCGACTCCGAGGACGAGCTCGCCGTGCTCCGGCACGTGCTGGAGCTCGCGCCCCGGCACGCCGTCCTGGCGCTGACCGCGTCCGGCGACGCCGAGCGCGGCGCCGAGGCGGTGCGCGTGGGCGCTCAGGACTACCTCTTCCGCGACGAGCTGGACGGCAGGCTGCTGAGCCGGGCGATCCGCTACGCGGTGGAGCGCAAGCGTTCCGAGTCGGCCGAGCGCCGGCTCGCCGAGGGCCGGCTGCGGGCGCAGGAGAACCGCCGCCTGGAGCGCGGCCTGCTGCCGACGCCGCTGCTGGAGGGCTCCCCGCTGCGGTTCGCCGCCCGCTATCGCCCGGGCCGCTCGCGCGCGCTGCTCGGCGGCGACTTCTACGACGTCGTGCGGACGCCGGACGGCACCGTGCACGCCATGATCGGCGACGTCTGCGGGCACGGTCCGGACGAGGCCGCCCTCGGGGTGGAGCTGCGGATCGCGTGGCGCGCGCTGACGCTGGCGGGCCTGTGCGGCGACCAGCTGCTGGGCACGCTCCAGCAGGTGCTGGAACACGAGCGGGCCGACGACGAGATCTTCGCGACCCTGTGCACGGTCGACATCGCGCCGGACGGCCGCCGCGCCGGCCTGTGCCTGGCGGGCCACCCGTCGCCGCTGCTGGCCCGCCCGGGCAAGCCGGCCCGCCTGCTGCCCTACGACAACAACGGCCCCGCCCTCGGGCTGCTGCCCGGTGCCCGCTGGCCGCGCATGCAGGTGGAGCTGGGCCCCGAGTGGAGCCTGATGCTCTACACCGACGGCCTGATCGAGGGCCACATCGGCCAGGGCCGGGAGCGGCTCGGCCAGGACGGCATGACGGAGATGATCCGCCGCCAGTTCGCCGAGGGCCTGCGGGGCGAGCAGCTGCTGCGGGCGGCGGTGAACGAGGTGCGCGACCTCAACGGTGGCGAGCTGACGGACGACGTGGCGGTACTGCTGCTGGACCGGGTGCCGTAGCGCGTGGCCCGAGCTCCAGGGCCGAAATCGGCGGTCAGCCGGTCGCGGGCGGCGGCGTCCAGGTGCCCGGCGCGGATGTCGCCACTCGGGGCCTTACCGGCCGCCGTTCCAGGGGCCGTACGGGCCGTCGCTGCTGGAGCCGCGCTGACTGCGGCCCCCGCCCGGGAGGGCCCGGATCGCCGGCCGTACGTCGACCATGTACACGATCGTCGCGATGAGGCCGATGATCGGCAGGAACGACAGGATCGGGAAGAGCAGGTTCACCACGAAGGCGATCCCCAGGATGATCAGCCAGAAGGGCTTGGTCTTCTTGTCGGCCGCGCGGTAGGCGTCCTCCCGGCGGACGGCCGCGTCGAACAACGCGAAACCGCTGAAAATCATCAGGGCCGTGCTCAGAAGCCACATAAACCCTGCGAAGCCCTGCATCAGCACAACGCCCACCACCTGACTCGGCTCGTCCCTACGCGGTCACCGTACCCGTACAACGGGCCGGGCACCCCCAGGGTGCCCGGCCCGTTGCCTGTGATCGCTCCGCGGTCCTACTTGGCGGGCGGGGTGGTCTTCTTGGCCGGGGTGGTCCGGCGCACCGGGGCCTTCTTGGCCGCGGGGGCCTTCTTCACCTGGGCGGCGGCGGCCGGCTTCGCCGGCTCCTCCTTGACCTCGACCGGCTGCGGCTTCGGCTCGACGGCCACGGCCAGCTCCTCGACGCCCTCGGCGACGTCCTCGATGCTGTCGGCGGCCTCGCCGCGCCAGGTCCGCACGGTCTGCTCGCCGTGCTCGGCGACCTTCTCGTAGGTCTCACGGGCCTTGACGGCGTACTCGGCGGCCACGCCGACGCCGCGCAGCGCGAAGTCCTGGGCGCTCTCGCCGACCTTCTTCAGGTCCGCGTCGATCGTGCTGCCGAGCTTCTTGATGTCGACGTCGATCGAGCCGATGAACTCGGTGACCTTGGTCTGGAGGGTCTCCTGCGTCTCCTTGACGCGGGCGGTGGCCTCCTTGGCCCGGGCGGAGGCCTTCTCCTGGACCGCCTTGGTGTCGGTGTTGCGTACGGCGTCGATCCGCGCGGGGGCCTCGGAGCGCAGCTGCTCCACCAGGGCCGGCACCTTCTTGGCCTGCTGAAGGGCGAGGTCGGCGGTGCCTGCGGCGAAGTAGAGCGGGGTCGGGTTGCTGAAGGTCTTGCGCAGGTCGTCGGTGATGGCCATGGTGATGGTCCTCCCGGATTCTGTCTCGCTTGAGGGTTCGGCTGAGGGTTTTGTGTGATCCGCGGCGGTACGGCCGGTGCCCTGGTCCGGCTCAGCCGGCCGTCTGCCGCGGATCGGTGTCACCGCCGCCGGTGCCCTTGCGGGTCCGGCGGGCGGCGGTCGTACCGTCGTCGTGCGTGCTGTCGCTCTTGCGGCCGCGGCGCCGGGCGGGCTGACCGCCGTCGCCCGGGCCGGTGCGCGGTATCTCGGCGCCGGCGTCGGGAGCGTCCCCGTCCACGCTCACCGCGCCGTCACCGGGGACGACACCGATGACACCGGACGCACCCGCGAGGCCCGCGCCTGCCAGGCCGTCCGAGGCGTCCGCGCCATCCGAACCGTCGCCGGTCCCGAATCCGTTCTCCTTGCGGAAGGACTCGTAGATCTGCAGCAGCACCTGCTTCTGCCGCTCGTTCAGCGTCGGGTCGGCGAGGATGACGGCCCGCGTCTCCACCTCGTCCCGGTCCCGCTCGGCATCGAGGATGCCGGCCCGGACGTACAGCGTCTCGGCGGAGATCCGCAGCGCCTTGGCGACCTGCTGCAGCACCTCCGCGCTGGGCTTGCGCAGCCCGCGCTCGATCTGGCTCAGATACGGATTGGACACCCCGGCGGCATCGGCGAGCTGCCTGAGGGACAGCTGCGCGGTGCGCCGCTGTTCGCGCAGGTAGTCACCTAGATTGCCGACGTTGAGCGATGCCATGCCTCCACAGTGCGGCATTCCGCTAACTATTGCAAGCACCCGCTTGCAAAAGTGCGCCACGCCACCCGGTGCGTCGACGAGGCCGAGCACGACAGTCGGCGCCGCCCGAGCGCGACGACTCGGCAACGACCCCGCCCGGTCGGCGCGCCACAGGCTGCTTGACGTGGGCGATGTGACACACGCCACAGAGGGTCATCCGGCGACACTGCCGCGAATCTGGCGCAAATTGATCGCTCCGGTCTCCGGAATTTGAGATTCCCTGGCTGCCGGCCACCCCGGCACCCCCAATTGGACCCCTGTCAGACGGCCTTC
This sequence comes from Streptomyces hawaiiensis, assembly GCF_004803895.1. Lineage (NCBI taxonomy): Bacteria > Bacillati > Actinomycetota > Actinomycetes > Kitasatosporales > Streptomycetaceae > Streptomyces > Streptomyces hawaiiensis. The sequence goes on from NZ_CP021978.1 coordinate 4,062,698, forward strand.
CAGAAACGGTGATATCCGCAGTTCTTCATGAGGTGTTCAGTGTTCCGCTTCGACGTCTAAGGCAGATGAAATACGGATCGACACCCTCTGCATTGTCCGCAGGGTTGACAGCGGTCAGTCTTGGGATGTTGCATGACGTCATCAACGGGGCGGGGTGGCAAACGGGGGCCATTCAGAAGGGCCGACGCCGCAGAGGCGTTCTACTGACCTGCTGCCATCTCCATTTGGGGGAGATGTCATGAGTAGAATCAAGCTCACGCTGTCGATCGCTACCTCGGCCATTGTGTTTACGGCCGTGAGTATCGCAGGTCCTACCTTCATCCAGGCCGAGATGGCGAATGCATCGACGGCCGCGGGCGAAACATCTGCTACCGCGGCCCCGGATGCCAAAGTGAAAGCCCCTCTTACGCCGGCAGAACTGCTGAAGCTCCTGGGCGAGCGAATCAAGACCAAGGACGTGGACGGAATCATAGCCCTCCACGAGCCCGAAGCGGCGATTGTCAATTACGACGGATCGATTATCAGGGGCCACAAGGAAATCCGGGCCTTCTACATCGAGTGGTTCAAGTCCGATCCGGTGCTCACTGTCAACCCTCGCCAGACTGTGCTGGCGGGAGGGAAGCGCACGGGCGACAAGGTACGCAACCGCACGGCGGCCATAATGGGGGATTATTCCCTGGAGCAGAACGCGCCTGACGGTACCCGCGAGAAGTTCACCGGGAATTTCTGCGACACCGTGCAAGAGCAGCCGAACGGTACGTGGCTGTACGTCCAGGACAACCCTTACCCGCCCCACGGCGGCGCAACGTCGGCCCATCACTGATCGGGCTGCCCCGGCGGTCTCGTCTTCTTTGTGCCCAGCCCGCTGGTCGGCGAGTTTGTGCTCAGCCGGCCGGTCGGCGAGCCAGCTGTACAAACAGGAGTTCAATCCGCCAAGCCCAACAAGCATTCGGCGGCACCCCCTGCCGCCTTGTCGGACTTCGCCATCGACGATTGGTGGCGGGGCATCGATTCATGCGCAGATGGTGAGTTGCCGACATGTTCGAGGTCTGGAGAAAAACTTGAACGTCACCTCGCTCGAGGTTTCGCAGGTCCCGGTTGCGCGGCAGCAGCCTCAGTGGGGGGACCCGGCCCAGGCCAAGCAGGTCAGGGATGCGCTGGCGGCCCTTCCTCCGCTCGTGGAGGCCACATCTCTGAGCAGGCTCCGGGGGTTACTCGCCGGAGTCGCCGCCGGGCAGGCACAGGTGGTGCAGGCGGGTGACTGCGCGGAAGACCCGACGGAGTGCACCGCGGGTGACGTGGAGCGGAAAGTGGGACTCCTCAACGTGCTCGCCGGCGTCATGAGCGCGATCACTCATCAGCCGGTGGTGCGGGTGGGCCGGATCGGAGGCCAGTACGCCAAACCCCGGTCGGCACGCACCGAGTGGGTCGGCGGCGTGGAACTCCCGGTGTACCGGGGCCACATGGTGAACGGTCCAGAGCCGGATCCGGAAGCACGGCGGCCTGACCCCCAGCGCCTGCTGGCGGGCTACCGGGCGGCGAGCCAGGTCATGGCCAACCTCGCCCCGACGCCACGGGCGCGCATCGAGCCGGCGGTGTGGACCAGCCACGAGGCTCTGCTCCTCGACTACGAGATCCCGATGCTGCGTCGGGATCGGGAAGGTCGGCTCGCGCTGACTTCCACTCATTGGCCGTGGATCGGCGAGCGGACCCGCCAGCCCGAGGGAGCCCACGTCGCGCTGCTGGCAGATGTGGTCAACCCGGTCGCGTGCAAGGTCGGGCCCCGTATGACGGTCGCCGAGCTGCTCGAGTTGTGCGCACGGCTCGACCCTGGACAGGAACCGGGCCGGCTCACCCTGATCGCCCGGATGGGTGCTGACGAGACGACGGATTCATTACCGCCGCTGGTCCAGGCCGTGCGCGCCGCCGGACACCCGGTGATCTGGCTGGTCGACCCCATGCACGCCAACACCGTGACCACCGTCGAGGGACGCAAGACCCGAGTCGTGGAGACGATCATCCGGGAGGTCACGGCGTTCCAGGCCGCCGTGCGCACAGCCGGCGGAATACCGGGTGGGATACACCTGGAGGCCACGCCCGACGACGTGACCGAATGCGTCGACGCCCACTCCGGAACCGACCGGATCGGCCGGAATTACACGACGTTGTGCGACCCGCGACTCAACCCTCGCCAGGCGGTATCGGTGGTCTCGGCCTGGCAGACGCAGCGGATGATGGACCGGGCCGAGGGAGAACCGTGCCGGGCATAGCGCCGATCCCCGCCTACCCACTGCCGACGGCGGCTGAACTGCCCACCTGTACGGCGCGGTGGACACCCGACCCGAGCCGCGCGGCCCTGCTCGTGCACGACATGCAGCGATACTTCCTCGCGCCCTTCCCCCGGGGGTGCGCGACCCCCTGGTGCGCCACTGCGCGCAGCTGCGGGAGCGGTGCGCCGAGCTCGGGGTCCCCGTGTTCTACACCGCGCAACCCGGGGGCATGACGGACGAGGACCGCGGCCTGCTCAAGGACTTCTGGGGTCCGGGCATGAGGGTGGACCCCGTCGACCGTCAGATCGTCACGGAGCTCGCACCCCGGCCGGGGGACCAGGTGCTCACCAAGTGGCGCTACAGCGCGTTCTTCCGCTCGGACCTGCTGGCGCAGCTGCGTGACCGTGGCCTCGACCAGCTGATCGTCTGCGGGGTGTACGCACACGTCGGTGTGCTGGCCACAGCCCTGGAGGCGTTCACCAACGACATCCAGTCGTTCCTGGTCGCCGACGCGGTCGGCGACTTCTCCGCCGACTACCACCGGCTGGCCCTGGACTACGCGGCCACTCGCTGCTCGGTGGTCACCACCACCGAGGAGGTCTTCCGATGAACTCGACGCAGCTGCTCGAGCTCGTGCTGGGCCCCGATCCGGGTCCCTTCGCCCTGCTGCACCGCCCCGAGGTCCTGGGACCGGACCGTGTGGAGATCCTGCTGGGCCGGGTCAGCACCCCGGCCCGGCTCGCCGACATCCCGGTGGCCGACCGGACCGGGCAGCCCGGCGAGGCCCGGCACGAGACGCTGGTCCTGGTGCCCCACCAGCAGATCACCGAGCGCGGCTTCGCCGCTGTCGAGGACGGCTCACCGCTGCTCGCGATGGAGGTGACCGACCACGGGCAGATCAGCGCGTCCGACGCGCTGAGGGCCCTGCCGGACGAGCCGATCACCCTGACAGGCGGGCGCTTCGACACCGACGACGAGGCGTACGCGGACACCGTCCGCGCCGTGCTCGACAACGAGATAGGCACGGGAGAGGGCTCGAACTTCGTCATCAAGCGCTCGTTCGTCGCCGGCATCACCGGCTACTCGACACGCAGCGCACTGAGCCTGTTCCGCCGGCTGCTCACCCGGGAGAGCGGCGCCTACTGGACCTTCCTCGTGCACACCGGCACGCGCACCTTCGTCGGTGCCACACCGGAGCGCCACGTCAGCCTGCGCGACGGTGTCGCGGCGATGACCCCGATCAGCGGTACCTACCGCTACCCGGCCACGGGACCGGTCCTGTCGGAGGTCATGGAGTTCCTCACCGACGGCAAGGAGACCGACGAGCTGTACATGGTCCTCGACGAGGAACTCAAGATGATGGCCCGGGTCTGCCAGGGCGGAGGCCGCGTGACGGGGCCGTTCCTGCGGGAGATGGCCTGGCTCGCGCACACCGAGTACGTCATCGAGGGGCGCAGCGACCTCGACCCCCGGGACATCCTGCGGGAGACCATGTTCGCCCCTACCGTGACCGGCAGCCCGCTCGAGAACGCCTGCCGGGTGATCGCCCGCTACGAGCCGCGCGGCCGCGGGTACTACGGAGGCGTCGCGGCCCTCATCGGCCATGACGCCGGCGGCGGGCGCACCATGGACTCGGCCATCCTCATCCGTACCGCGGACATACAGACCCCGGATGCCGACGGCACCGGTCACGTCGAGGTCGGCGTGGGCGCGACCCTGGTCCGGCACTCCGCCCCGGACGCCGAGGTCGCCGAGACCCGCACCAAGGCCGCGGGCGTGCTCGCGGCGCTGGGCGCCGACGAACGGCTCGAAGCACACCCGCTGATCCAGGAGGCGCTGGGGAGACGCAACGAGACGATCGCGAACTTCTGGCTCAGCGACGCCGCGAAGCGTGCGCAGCCCCATCCGGTGCTGGAGGGCCGTCGGGCGCTGGTCGTCGATGGCGAGGACACCTTCAGCGCGATGCTGGCCCACCAACTGCGCGCCATCGGGCTGACCGTGGAGCTCAGCGGCTTCGACGTGCCTCACCGCTTCGACGACCACGACCTGGTGGTCATGGGCCCCGGCCCCGGCGACCCGCGGGACACCGACCACCCCAGGATGGCCCGGCTCACCTCGGCCATCGAGGAGCTGCTGTCCCGGCGCACCCCCTTCCTGGCCGTCTGCCTGAGCCATCAGCTGCTCTGTCGGCACCTCGGGCTCGAGCTGCGCCGCCGGGACGTCCCGAACCAGGGCACCCAGCGCGAGATCGACCTGTTCGGCTCGCGCGAACGAGTGGGCTTCTACAACTCCTACTCGGCCCGCGCACGAACCGACCGGCTGGAGTGCCCCGGCGTCGGCGAGGTGAAGGTCTGCCTCGACGCCGGCACGGACGAGGTGCACGCCCTGCGCGGGCCGCACTTCGGCTCGGTGCAGTTCCACCTGGAGTCCGTGCTCACCCAGGACAGCGAGCGCGTCCTGACCGAACTCCTCGTACCGCTGATGGAGACCGCGGAGGTACTGAACGCATGAAAGCCACCATCTCCTGGTGGGACCTCACCGGGTCCGGCCAGAGCATCGACTCCTTACGCGTCTATCTGCGCGACGAGGGCGTCGAGCCGTGGACGGAGATCCCCGGAATGCGGTTGAAGTTCTGGATCTCCGACCGGGCGACCAACCGCTGGGGCGCCGTGGTGCTGTGGGATTCCGATGCCGACCCGACGGCACCGCTGCCGCCGAACCGGGCCGCCGAACTCATCGGATTCCCGCCGACCGTCCGGATGATGTCCGACGTCGAGGCCATCGTCGAAGGTCTCCACTCCGGCCAGCCGGCCGAACGCGGCCTGGCCTTCGAACCCACCGGGAAGGCATCGTGAGCACATCGGCCCGGTCCCGGACCACTGAAGAGTTCAGCGCCCCTCCCTCCGAACCGATGGAGCTGCTCCAGGCCTGGTTCGACAGCGCCGTCGCGGACGCCGTCCGCGAACCGGGCGCACTGGCGCTGGCCACTGTCGATTCCCACGGCCGCGCCTCGAACCGGATCGTCCAGGTACTCAAGGTCCGTACGACGGGTCTGGTGTTCGCCAGCCACTCCGACAGCCGCAAGGGCCGGGACCTGGCCAGGACGGGCTGGGCGTCCGGCGTCTTCTACTGGCGCGAGGCCGCCCGCCAGGTGAGCGTGAGCGGCCCGACCCGTCCGCTGCCCGCCGAGGAGTCCGAGGCCCTGTGGGCGGCCCGGCCCGTCGGCACGCACCCGATGTCGGTGGCGGCGCACCAGAGCGCGCCACTGCTGGACGAGGACGCGCTGCGCAAGCAGGCGCGGGAACTGGGCCGGGACGGTACGGCGCTGCCCCGCCCGGACCGCTGGCTGGGCTATCTGCTGGAGCCGGCGTACGTGGAGTTCTGGCAGGCCGACCCGGAAGACCGACTGCACCAGCGGCTGCGTTACGAGCGCGACGGTTCCGGCTGGCGTACGGATCGGCTCCAACCCTGACCGTGCCCCGGATCGCGGACTGGACAGGAAGAGAAGAAGGGCAAGTCGATGTGTGGAATGACAGGTTGGGTCTCGTTCGACCGGGACCTGACGCAGCAGCGCGCGCAACTGGACGCGATGACGCAGACCATGGCCTGCCGGGGACCGGACGCCGAAGGCGTCTGGCTCGACCGGCACGCGGCGCTCGGCCATCGAAGGCTGGCGGTCATCGACATCGAGGGTGGCACCCAGCCCATGTCGGTGCCCACCGACGACGGCCCGGTGACGATCGTCTACACCGGTGAGGTCTACAACTACACCGAGCTCAGGGGTGAGTTGCTCCGTCGGGGGCATCGGTTCGAGACCCGCAGTGACACCGAGGTCGTGCTCCATGGCTACCTGGAGTGGGGCGAAGCGGTCGCCGAACGGCTCAACGGCATGTTCGCGTTCGCCGTCTGGGACTCCAGGGCCGAGAAGCTCGTGCTGATCCGTGACCGGATGGGCGTCAAGCCGCTCTACTACTCCAGCACCGACGACGGGGTGATGTTCGGCTCCGAGCCGAAGGCGATCCTCGCCAACCCGCTGGCGGACCGCGCCGTCGACCTCGCCGGACTGCGGGAGCTGGTCAGCTTCACCCAGACCCCGGGCAGCGCGGTGTGGTGCGGGATGAACGAGGTGGTCCCGGGCGGTCTGGTCACCGTCGACCGCTCCGGCCTGCGCGAGCACCGCTACTGGACGCTGTCCACCCGTCCGCACACCGACGACCGCAAGACCACCATCGCCACGGTGCGCGAACTGCTCGAGGACATCGTCAGCCGCCAGCTGGTCTCCGACGTCCCGCGCTGCACCCTGCTCTCCGGCGGCCTGGACTCCAGTGCCATCACCGCACTGGCCGCGGCCAAGCTCGGCCGGCCCGGGGAGCACGGCGAGCCCGGCGAGAAGGTGCGCAGCTTCGCGGTGGACTTCGCCGGACGGGAGAACGACTTCGTCGCCGACGAACTGCGTGCCACGACGGACGCCCCGTACGCGCTCGAGGTGGCCGCGCACGTCGGCTCGCAGCACGAGTCCATCGTGCTCGACCATGCCGCGATCGCCGATCCGGCGGTGCGCCGGGCCGTCATCACCGCGCGGGACAGTCCGCTCAGTCTCGGCGACATGGACAATTCGCTCTACCTGCTGTTCAAGGCCATCCGGGAGCAGTCCACGGTCGCGCTGTCCGGGGAGTCCGCCGACGAGGTCTTCGGCGGGTACAGGTGGTTCTTCCAGCCGGAGGCCCAGGCCGCGCAGACCTTCCCGTGGATGGCTGTCTTCGTCAGTGGCGCGCGGGCCCAGGTGTCCGACCGGTTCAACGCCGACATCACAGCCGCCCTCGATCTGCCCGCCTACATCCGCGACCGGTACTCCGACGCGGTCGGCGAGGTCGAACGGGCAGAGGGCGAGAGCGACCACGAGATGCGGATGCGGGTGATGTGCTACCTGCACCTGACCCGCTTCGTCCGGATGCTCCTGGAGCGCAAGGACCGGATCAGCATGGCCGTCGGCCTGGAGGTCCGGGTCCCCTTCTGTGACCACCGCCTCGTGGAGTACGTCTACAACACCCCCTGGTCGCTGAAGACCTTCGACGGCAGGGAGAAGAGCCTGCTGCGCGCCGCGACCGCCGACCTGCTGCCCGAGTCGGTGCTGAACCGGGTGAAGGCTCCCTACCCCGCCACGCTGGACCCGGCCTACACCGGTGCGCTGTTGCAGCAGTCCAAGGAGCTGCTCACGACCGACGACCCGGTCTTCGGTCTGGTCGACCGCAGCTGGCTGGAGGACATCACGCGGCAGGACTCGGCCACGATGCCGATCGACGTCCGCAACGGCATGGAGCGCGTACTCGACCTGAGCACCTGGCTGGACCTCTACCGGCCCGAGCTACGGCTCTGACGCGGTGTCCGGCCGCATCCGGTCAGTGAGGAGCGGCCGGCCGCGCACCCACGTCATTGTCCACGCCCGGACCACGGATTGAGGAACCCGACATGAAAACGGAAGACGCCAAGCCCGAGGGGCGCGAGAGCGACCTCGACCTGCGCGCCCGGCACCGTGCCGTCGTCGCGGACTACATGAGCCGCAAGGGCGAGAACCGGCTGACGCGCTACCTGCTCTTCACCGAGGACGGCAGCGCCGGCCTGTGGACCAGCGACACCGGCGAACCGATCAACTCGCAGGGACACGCGAAGCTCAAGGCGCACGGTGAGTGGTCGCTGCGCATGTTCCCCGACTGGGAGTGGAAGAACGTCGAGATCTTCGAGACACAAGATCCCAACCGGTTCTGGGTCGAGTGTGACGGAGAGGGACAGATCCTCTACCCGGCCTATCCGCCCGGCCACTACAGGAACCACTTCATCCACTCGTTCCTGTTCGAAGACGGCAGGATAAAGCAGCAGCGCGAGTTCATGAACCCGTTCCAGCAGCTGCGTGCACTGGGCATCGAGGTGCCGAAGATCAATCGCGGCGGGATCCCCACGTAGGGACTGGACTTCCCGGCACTTCCACCGTTCGTACTCACAGCAAGGAGCATCAGGTGGGATCTCGGCTCAATCCGTACATCGCCTTCGACGGGAACGCCCGGCAGGCGATGGAGTTCTACCACGACATCCTCGGCGGGAAGCTGGAGTTGGGCACGTTCAGCGACTTCGGTTCGTCGGAGTCGCCCGACCCCGAGAAGATCATGCACGCCACGCTCAGCACTGCGGACGGTTTCACGGTGATGGCGTGGGACGTCCCGGAGCGGGTCCCCTTCAACCCGGGGACCAACGTCGCGCTCTACCTCGGCGGCGACGACGCCGGCCTGCGCTCGTACTTCGAGAAGCTGTCCGTCGGCGGAACCGTGGCGATGCCCCTCAAGAAGCAGATCTGGGGCGACGAGGCCGGCACGCTCGTGGACCAGTTCGGGATCACCTGGATGTTCAACATCACGCAGCAGCAGCCCTGATCGCCCGCGGGGCCGCTGCGGTCAAAGGGGCGTGGAACCGATGACGGACGAGTTGGACGACAGGCTGGACCGGATCGGACGGCACCCCTTCCGCGCGAAGTTCCGGCTGCGCGGAAGGGATCGCGCGGTGGTCGACCTGCGCGGCATCACGACCGTCCGCAAGCATGCCGGGGAGCTGATCGGGCGGAGGCTGGCGCCGGCCGAACCGCGCAACGACGGCCGTCAGACGCCCTACCGAGGACACCCCGTGTTCGTCGCCCAGCACGCCACCGCGACGTGCTGCCGTACCTGCCTCGCGCGCTGGCACGGCATCCCCGCCGGGCACGCGCTCGACGACGCCGAGCGGGCCTACGTCGTGGAGGCGATCTGCCGCTGGATCGTGAAGCAGTACGCCCCTCATCACCCGCCGCTGTGACGGAGACGAGGCCGCACCGCCGGCCGACAGGTGAGGGGCGAAGGACAAGTCGGGCGAAGTGGGCCGACCGGCGTTGGCCGGGAGGCCGGGACGGTGAGGATTCAATGACAGTGGATGTGCAGGCCACTCGAGACGTGGTCGACATCATCACCGGAGGATGGAGAGCGCAGGCGCTCTACACCGCGGTCAAACTCGGACTGCCGGACCACGTCGAGGCCGGCCGTGACACCGATGCCGAACTGGCCAAGGCGACCGGGGCGAACGAGCAGGGCATCCACCGTCTGATGCGTCTGCTGGTGGCCATGGGCATATTCGAGGGCAGCGGGTCCACCGGCTACCGCGGTACCCGGGTGAGCGCTGCCCTTCTCGAAGGCCCCCAGTCCCTGAGCGACATGTGCCTGCTGTACGGCGAGGAGTTCTACTCCGCCTGGGGTCACGCCCACCACGCGATCAGCACGAAGAGCTCCGGATTCGAAGTCGCCTACGGCCGGTCGTTCTACGAGTACCTGGGGCAGGACGTGGCCACCGCCCGTCGGTTCCAGCTCACCATGAACGCCGCGAGCATGTTCTTCCACCAGGTACCCGAGGTCTTCGACTTCTCCGGCAAGAAGGTCGTGGACGTGGGTGGTGGCGGCGGACATCTGCTCGCCACGATCCTCGGTGCCACGCCGGACGCCGAAGGCACGCTCTACGACCGGGAGCACATGGTCCCCAAAGCGCGTGAGCACCTGTCCGCCACCGTCGGCCTCGACCGGGCCGAGGTCGTCGGGGGCGACATGTTCCAGGGTGTCCCGGCGGGCGGGGACGTCTACATCCTCTGCCGGGTGCTGGCCGGTCACGACGACGAAGCCGTCGTCGGTGTCTTCGAGCACTGCCGCCGCGCCATGGCCGGCTCCTCCTCCCGGCTGTTGATCCTCGACCGGTTCGTCGAGGACGAGAACTCCAGCGTGCTGCCTGCCCTGTGGGACCTTCACCTTCTGATGACGACGGGCGGCGAGCACCGCACCGTCGACCGGATCACCCGGCTGTTGAGCCGCGCAGGCCTGGAGGTCACCGGGACCGCGGAGCTGCCCATGGAGACGACCGCCCTGATCTGCACACCGCGCACCACGTAACAGCGGGCGGGCACGGAGAGAACGTGCCCGGGCGATTTCACCGCTCGGGGGCGGGAGGCAACCGCCGACCCGGGCACGAGCAACAGCGCGAACAGGAGATCCACGGTGGTCAAGTTGGCAACGATCGGCGTCTACGGCTTCGACGGCGATTCCTTCCTGGAACGACTACGGCAGGCAGACGTGCGCCTGCTGTTCGACATACGTCAGCGGCGCGGGGTGCGCGGCCCGGACTACGCCTGGGCGAACTCACTGCGGCTGCAGGCGGCCCTCACCGAGGCCGGGATCGCCTACCGGCACCACCGGGAACTCGCCCCGACCACCGAACTGCGTCACCTCCAGTACGCCGAGGACGACCGCCAAGGGGTCGGCAAGCGCTCCCGCCGCGAGCTCGCCGTCGAGTACAGCCGCCGCTACACGGCCGAGATCCTCGACCCTGTGGACCTCGATGCGATCGTGGCGGCGCTGCCGAGCGACGGCATCGCGACGTTGTTCTGCGTCGAGCGCGACCCCGAGGCGTGCCACCGGTCGCTGGTGGCCCAACGGCTGGCGGAGCAGCACCACGTCACCGTCGAACACCTGAGGCCGTTGTGACGGACGGCATTCTTCGGGCCCTCACACCGCACCCACGGATCGCGGTGTTCGCCGGACCGACGGCGACGATCCTGAACACACCGGACCTGGTCACGTCGAACAAGGCCCGCGCACGACATGGACTGCCGCTCCGTCCCGCCCAGTTCGACGTGCTGCGTCCCCAACGGCTCGCGGCACCCGTCACGGTGTACATCGAGGCGTTCAGCGCGCACCCGCTCGAACGGGACGCGGCCGACCTGTACGCCCCGCCGGACGGCTGGCTCGACGAGAACGGCACGTTCCAGACGGAGCAGCCGACCGGCGACGCCACCCCGGTGTACGTCGTCGAACTCGATCCCGCCGACGGTCTCTACCCCCTTCCCTACATGGGGAGGCAGGCGGACGGATCCGCCTGGGAGGAGACCTCGACGGCACCGTACGCGCCACCAGGAGCCGCCCGGCAGACGTTCTACCCCGACGCCCGCCGCCTCTACGAGGAGATCGAGCGTTTCGGGCTCGCCGACCACGGCACCCCCGTCGAGCTCGGCTCCCTCGCCGACTTCGCGTTCTTCCGCGCCGCTCCGTCCGGCGGCTACACCACGGGTCCCGAAGCCGAGCGCCTCGGGCAGGACTTCTTCGTCTACTACCCGTACCACCTCCAGAGCGAGCCCGGTCTGGCACACCTCGCCCAGGCGACCAACCAGGTCCAGACCGTCCTCGCCACGGGAGAGTTCGCCGGCGTTCAGTGGCTCGAGGGCAGCCCGACGGTCGACGAGACCCTGTACTGGCTCGGACTGCTGGTCGACACGAAGGTGCCGCTGGTCGGACACCCGGCGCAGCGCCGCCACCAGTCCCTGAGCGCGGACGGCGACCGCAACGTGGTGGACGGCGTGAAGTTCATCGCGTCGGGCGTCGCCCTGGACGAGCGGGGTGAGAACCGCGTCGGTGCCTGCGTGATCGTCGATGAACTCGTCTACTCGGCCCGGGACGTGACCAAGGTCGACGCCCGGCCGGGCGGATACGAGGTCACCGGTGGTCACGGAGGAGTGGTCGCCGACCTCGGCGGCTACGGCCCCCCGCAGCTCACCTATCTCCCCGCCCGCAGGCACACCCACCGCTCGGAGCTGCGTCTGACGGTGCTCCCCGAGCGAGTGGCCGGCGTCGCCGGGAGCCTGGATTCGGGCGTGTTCCCGGTCGAAGTGGAAACGAAGGACGCCGAGGGGCTCGTACCCGCCGCCATGCCGCACGTCTCGATCACCAAGTACAGCCGCTACGCGGCGACGGGGACCGGCACCGGCAGCCCGCCCGTGGCCGAGGAGGAGGTCGAGATCCTCGCCCGGATCGACGCCAACCTCGCCCGTGCGCCCCTCTCCGGATTCGTCTGCGAAGGCATGTCTCCGTTCGGGATGGCCGATCCGACGAGGAACGCGGCGCTGAGCGTGGCCCTCTTCGCCGGCATGCCGGTGGTCCGCACGGGCCGCGGCAATACCGGTGGCATGGCGTACCGCACCGACCCGACGTTCATCTCGGGCAACAACCTCACGGCCACCAAGGCGCGCATGCTCCTGATGGCGGCACTGCTCAAGTTCGGTGCCCTGCCCCCGGCCGTGGACCCCTTCAACCCGACCCTCGACGAGCGTGCGGCCACCGAGAAGGCGGTCGCCCGGTACCAGGCCCTGTTCGACACCCACTGAGCCCTGGCGTCCGGCGAACGATGTCCGGACCCGTCCCTGTGAGAACGGAACCCATGGGTACATACGAGTACGTGGTGGCCGACGTCTTCACCGACGCCCCTCTGGAAGGAAACCCGACCGCGGTCTTCCTGGACGCTTCCGGTCTCTCCGCCGAGCGCATGCAGCAGATCGCGCGGGAGATGCACTTGTCGGAGACCGTCTTCGTGCTCCCCGCGCAGGACGACGGCGACGTACGAGTCCGCATCTTCACGCCGGTGAACGAGCTGCCGTTCGCCGGACATCCCACCCTGGGAACGGCAGTGGTGCTCGGCGAGTCGCACGACGCGAAGGAACTCCGGATGGAGACCGCCAAGGGCACTGTGGCGTTCGAACTCGAGCGTGATGACGACGGCCGCACCATCGCGGCCGGCATGTGGCAACCCCTCCCGACCTGGGAACCCTACGACCGTGCGGACGAACTGCTCACCGCTCTCGACCTGGTGCCCACCGGCAGTACCCTGCCGGTCGAGGTCTACGACAACGGGCCGCGGCACGTCTTCGTCGGCCTGGACGGTGTGGCCGCGCTCTCGGCCCTGGAGCCGGACCAGAGGATCCTCGCGAGGCTGCCCGACATGGCCGCCAACTGCTTCGCGGGATCAGGGACTCGATGGCGGCTGCGCATGTTCTCACCCGCCTACGGCGTGGTCGAGGACGCGGCCACAGGCTCGGCCGCCGGCTCGCTCCCGGTACATTTGGCCCGGCACGGGCTGATCCCGTTCGGGGAGTGGATCGAGATCCGCCAGGGGGTGGAGATGGGCCGTCCTTCGACGATGCGCGCTCGCGCGACGGGGACGCCGGATCGGATCGATTCCGTCCAGGTGGCGGGCTCCGCCGTGGTCGTCGCCCGGGGCACGCTGTACGCGTAGCCGCCGAGAACGCGTTTGAGTGACCTGTCCACAGAGGAAGGGCCGCCGATTGTGTCCAGCAGAACACCGTCCCCAGACCGTCCTGAGCCACGACCGGTCAGCCGGGCCGCGGCGAGCCGCGGCGGCCGAAGTCCTCGGCCCGCCTGCCGCCGCCCCCGACGGCACGGCGCGCCCCGTGCCGAAGGCCGGGTGACGTGATGGCCGTTGAGGAGGACGGGCTGTTCGCGTTACCGGCACGGGACAGCCCTCCGCCCGCCGAGGCCGTACGGGCCGACGCGCCTCTGGCGGTACGGATGCGGCCGCGCACGCTCGCCGAGGTCGTGGGCCACGCGCAACTGCTGCGGGTCGGCGCACCCCTGCGGCGGCTGGCCGAGGGCGGAGACACGGCGTCGGTACTGCTTTTCGGCCCGCCCGGCACCGGGAAGACAACCCTCGCACGGCTGCTCGCCGACGTCGGCTCCCGGCACTTCGTCGCCCTCTCGGCGCTGTCCAGCGGAGTCAAGGAACTGCGCGACGTGATGAACGACGCGCGCCATCGCCGCGACCGTCAGAACCGGCAGACCGTGCTGTTCATCGACGAGGTGCACCGCTTCTCCAAGACCCAGCAGGACGCGCTCCTCGGCGCCGTGGAGGACGGGCTCGTGCTGCTCGTCGCCGCCACCACCGAGAACCCGTCGTTCTCGGTGGTGGCCCCGCTGCTCTCACGCCTGCTGGTCCTGCAGCTCCAGCCCCTGACCGAGGACGATGTCCGCGAGCTGCTGCGCCGCGCCGTGAAGGACGAACGTGGCCTCGACGGCGCGGTCACCCTGTCTCCCGAGGCCGAGGACGCCCTCGTACGCCTCGCGGCCGGCGACGCCCGCAGCGCGCTGACCGCCCTGGAGGCGAGCGCCGGCGGGGTGACCGACACCGGTGGCACGGTGATCGACCTGTCCTCGGTGGAGCGGGCCGTCGCCGAGACGACCGTCCGCTACGACCGGCAGGGCGACCAGCACCACGACACGGTCAGCGCGTTCATCAAGTCGATCCGCGGCTCGGACCCGGACGCCGCCCTGCACTACCTGGCCCGCATGCTGGTGGCCGGGGAGGATCCGCGGTTCATCGCGCGGCGGCTGGTGGTGCACGCCAGTGAGGATGTCGGGCTGGCCGATCCCACGGCACTGCAGGCCGCCGTCGCGGCGGCGCAGACGGTCCAGCTCATCGGCATGCCCGAGGCCCGCCTCGCCCTGGCACAGGCCACCGTGCATCTGGCCATGGCACCGAAGTCGAACACGGTGATCGTCGGGATTGACGAGGCGATGGCCGACGTCCGTGCGGGCGCCGTCGGCGAGATCCCCGCCCACCTGCGGTACAGCCGTTACGCGGGCGCCAGGGAAAGGGGCCACGGGGTGGGCTACCGATACCCCCACAGGACCCCGGAAGGGGTTCTGGAGCAGCAATACCCGCCGGACGACCTGGTGGGGAAGGACTACTACCGTCCCACTCAGCGCGGCGGGGAGCGCGTCCTGCACGAGCGCCTCAGCAATCTCCGCCGTGCCGTCCGCGGAGAGGAGAGGTAGCGCCGGGGAAACGCGTGGCCCGCGGCCTGCTCGCCGAGCGCCGACCTCACCGGGGTGAGGTCGGCGGCGTTGCCATGCTGGTCAGCTCACGCGACGGCGGTGCCCTCCAGCTCGACCATCTGGCCGGGGATCGCCAGGCGGGTCACGCCGAGCATGGTGGTGGTCGGCGAGACCTGGGCGGCGCCCAGCCGGCCCGCCAGCACACCGTAGTGCTGGAAGAGCAGGTCGACGTCGGTCGTGTAGACGTTGAGCCGGACGAGGTTCGAGAGCGACATGCCGGCCTCGGCGAGCACCGCCTCGATGTTGTCGATGCTCAGCGCCAGCTGCGCCGCCATGTCGCCGTCATGCTCGGGCTTCCCCTCCTTGCTCATCGCGGTCTGCCCCGAGATGTACAGGGTTCGGGAGTGGCCGGAGACGACCTCACCCTGGTTGAAGCCCATCTCGACCGACCACGTCACCGGGTTGACCGCGTTACGTTCCATTGCCGACTCGCTCCATCCGTTCGGTTCACTGGTGTGCGAATGTCAACGCCTCGGCATGCGCCGGGCTTCGACGTCGCGCAAATGGAGCCTCCCAGCAAATCACGACATCCTTGGTCATGTATTTCGTTAGGGTTTCCGTATGCGCGCCGATCGGCTGGTCTCCCTGGTGCTCCTGCTGCGTCAGCGTGGTCGGATGACCGCGGAGACGCTGGCCACCGAGCTGGAGGTGTCCACCCGCACGGTGCTGCGCGACATCGAGGCGCTGTCCGCGGCCGGCGTCCCGGTCTATGCCGAGCGCGGCAGGCACGGCGGTTTCTCTCTGTTGCCCGATTTTCAGACGGCGCTCACCGGGCTGAATCACGACGAGGCGCTCGCCCTGCTCGTGGCCGGATCGCGGCGCGGCGCCCAGCTGTTCGGCCTCGGTTCGGCGCTCGCCTCGGCCATGCTCAAGGTGGTCGACGCGTTGCCCGAGGGTCTGCGCGACACCGCCGCCGATGCGGCGCGGCGATTACTCATCGACCCGGAGACCGACCTCCTCTCGCGCCGCGTGGCCATCGAGGAGGTGCCCGACGCCATCGCGGCCGAGGTCCGGCGGGCGGTGTTGGCCGGACACAAGCTGCGCATCCACTACAAGGCGGTGGACCAGCCCCCGAAGTGGCGCACGGTCGACCCGATCGGCCTGGTCACCGTACGTGAACAGGGTTACCTGCTGGCCAACCGAGCCGGCGAGGACCGCACCTACCGGCTGTCCCGGGTGCTGGCCGCCGAGGAACTCGACGAGCCCGCCCAGCGACCGGCGACCGTCGACCTGGACCGGGCCTGGCAGGAACGCAACGCCCGGTTCCGGACCGGCGGCGACAAGGTCGCCGTCCTGGTACGAGTTGACCCGGTGCGGCGGGAACACCTGGTCGGCACCGCCCTGGCCGTCTGCGCCGAGGAGGCCGACGCGGACGGCTGGCTGCGGCTGAATGTGATCTTCCAAGATGCGCGGCATGCCGAATGGGCCCTGTGGCAGCACGCCAACGACGCGGAAGTCCTGGCCCCGCAGTGGCTGCGCACCTCCCTGGGCAACCGCGCCTCCACGGTCGCTGCCCGCTACGGCCCGTCCTCCTGAGGGGCCGGTGCCCCGTTCCGATTGCGGCAGCTGGATCCGTCGCCGCACCGGATCCCGCATGGGACGTCGTACGCCGCCCGACGCCCTGCGTGACGTCCCCGGACCGCCCCACGCCGCCTGGCCCGCCCGAGGAGGGCGAACCGAACGCCTGAACCTCGCCTCGCCCTCTGGCGGCCGAGCCGTTCGCTCAGCCCCCGACGATGCAAAAGGGATGCCCCGCCGGATCCGTGAGCACGCGCCACCTGCCCACGTTCGGCTGATGCTCCGGCCTGCCCGCCCCCAACGCCACCAGCCGCGTCTCGGCCTCGTCCAGGTCCGCCACCCTGAAGCAGCAGTGCAGCTGCTGAGGAATCTCCTGGTCGGGCCAGCTCGGTGCCCGGTAGCCGTCGACCCGCTGAAAGCCGAGGGAGAGTCCGCCCTCGCTGCCCAGGGAGGCGAAGTCGGCGTTCGACTTCGGATGGAGTTCCAGCCCAGTGGCCCGCTGATAGAACGCCGCGAGTGCCAGCGGATCAGCGCAGTCCAGGGTTATCGCACTCAACTTCATCCGGCGAGCACCTCCTGACAGTCCGCCCAGGCGGGTTGGCTCAGCAGGGGACGGATGCGGTAGGGGAGACAGGCACAGGGTGGAGACCTTCCAGCCGTGGTCGGGTCGGCGACCATCAAATCGGTGGACGGACCGGGCCGGCAATCGATTTGATCCGCATGGTGACGACTCCACAGCAAGCCCTGGTCCGGTCCGCTGCCCGCAACAACGCCGAGTGGTGTGCGGCGATGTGCCGGGCTCATGGCGTGGTGGGCGAGTTCGGTGTCGAGGCCTGGGTTGCTGCGGGGCGGACGCCGCTGTACTACCCCGACGCGGTGACGTTGGACCCCGGCGCCGACCGGGAGGCGCTCCTGGCGCGGGTCGACACGGCAGTACCCGGCGCCTCGGTCAAGGACAGCTTCGCCGATCTCGATCTGACGGAGGCGGGGTTCCGGGTGCTGTTCGATGCACAGTGGATCCATCGCCCGGCGGGCGCGGCGCCCCGTGCCGCGCCGGAGCCGGCGGGTCTCGCATGGGACGTGGTGGGTGATCGGGACGCGCTGCGGACCTGGGCACTTGCTTGGGAGGACGGGAGTGGCGACGCGGGCCTCTTCCGGGCCGGGCTGCTCGCCGACCCGGAGACCTTCGTGATCTCGGGGCGGTCCGCGGGCGGACGTGTCGTCGTCGGAGCGGTGGCCACACGTAGTGAGCGGGTGGTCGGTGTGTCCAACGTCTTCGGACCGCCCCACACTGCCTGGCCCCTCGTCCTGCACGCGGCCGGCCGGCTCTTCCCCGACCTGCCCGTCGTGGGCTACGAGCAGGGCGACGACCTGGCGGCCGCCCTCCGGTACGGCTTCGAGGCCGTCGGGCCGCTCCGGGTGTGGACACACGCCGGGTAGCCGCAGCTACTGCGGCTTGTACGCCAGGAACGTGCCGACCTGCCTCTTCGTCGCTCCCTCCGGTTCCTGCACCACCCGCGTCGTGACCACCAGGCCGGCCCGGTGCAGGAGTGCGGCGATGCGTTCCGGCGGGAGCAGGTACGACTCGTAGGACACCGGGTGGTCGCCGTAGGCGTGGGTCGGGCGGAGGTGCTCGTCGTTGCCGACATGGCCGGCCAGCATCAGCCGGCCGCCGGGTGCGAGGGTGCGGTGGAACTCGGAGAAGACGGTCGGCAGCCACTGCGGCGGGGTGTGGTGGGTGGCGTAGTACGCGAGGATGCCGCCGAGCTCGCCGTCGGGGATGTCCAGCGCGGTCATCGAGCCGACGGTGAAGCGGAGTTCCGGGTACGCCGCCCGGGCCAGCTCGATCATCCTCGGCGACACGTCCACGCCGAACGCCGGTACCCCGAGGGCGGCCAGATGCGCCGTCACCTTGCCGGGGCCGCAGCCCAGGTCGGCGACCGGCCCGGCGTGCGGGGGCCGTACGAGGTCGGCGAACGCGGCCAGCATCGCGCGGGACACCGGGTCCAGGTCGGCCGGTTCCTTGACGCGTCGGGCGTAGTCGGCGGCGACGGTGTCGTAGGACTCGCGGACGGCGGTGAGGTGGGAGGGCTCGGTCATGCCGCGAACTTAGGCGACAGCAGTGGGACAACCCGTACTCCGACGCCAGTACGCCGGATTACTCCCGCCGTGAGACGACCCCGCGGCCCCCGTTCGGCAGGGTGTTCGGCGTGGAGACGAATACCGAACAGAAGCCGGCGACGTCGAGGAAGCCGCGCCCGCGCCCGTCGCCGAGACTCGGCCGCTCGGCCCGCCGGGCCGCCGTCGTCGTGCACGTCACCTCCGCCGCCGGCTGGCTCGGGCTCACGCTCGGGCTGCTCGCGCTCGGGATCACCGCGACCACCACCGGGTCCGCCGTGACCGTGGAGGCCTCCGTGCGGGCCATGAAGCTCTTCGCCGACTGGCTCCTGCTCCCCGTCGCGTTCCTCACGCTGCTCAGCGGCCTGCTGCTGTCGCTGGGCACGGTGTGGGGCCTGGCCAGGTACCGGTGGGTGTACACGAAGTTCTGGCTGACCCTCGCCACGGTCACCGCCACGGTCTTCGCGCTGCGTCCCGGGGTGAACTCCGCGGTCGCCGCCGTCGCCGCGGGCGGGCCGCTGCCGGACGCCGGTGACGTGCTGTTCGGACCGGTCGTGTCGCTGTCCGCCTACCTGTTCATGACGGCGATCTCCGTCCTGAAGCCCTGGGGGACGACCCGCCGGGGCAAGAGACTGAAGGCATCCATGTGATTTGCCTAAAGCTATTAGGCAAATGCACACTCTCTTAAGGCATAAGGGAGGAGCCTCATGGCACGTGTAGGACTGACGCCGGAGCGTCTTACCGAGGCCGGCGCGGAGCTGGCCGACGAGATCGGCTTCGAGCAGGTCACCGTCTCGGAACTGGCCCGGCGGTTCGACGTCAAGGTCGCGAGCCTGTACTCGCACGTGCGCAACTCCCAGGACCTGAAGACCAGGATCGCCCTGCTCGCCCTCACGGAACTCGCCGACCGGGCCGCCGACGCCCTGGCCGGGCGGGCCGGCAAGGACGCCCTGGCCGCCCTCGCGAACGTGTACCGCGACTACGCCCGGGAACACCCCGGCCGCTACGCCGCGGCCCAGCTGCGGCTCGACCCGCGGACGGCGGCCGCGAGCGCCGGCGTCCGGCACGCCCAAATGACCCGGGCGCTGCTGCGCGGCTACGACCTGACGGAGCCGGACCAGACCCACGCGGTCCGGCTGCTCGGCAGCGTCTTCCACGGCTACGTCAGCCTGGAGCTCGGCGGCGGTTTCAGCCACAGCGCCCCGGACACCGAGGAGACCTGGGCCCGGATCCTCGACGCCCTCGACACGCTGCTGCGGAACTGGCCCGCGGCCCCCACCGATCCCCGAGGCTGACACCCATGCACACCGAGCACGACTGGATCACCACACCCCTCACGGCGGACCTGCTGCGCGGCGCCCTCGACGTGGAGCGCACCGAGCACGGTCTGCTCCCCCACCGGCTCCCCGCCCGGGCCCGCGCGCAGAACACCAACGCGCAGCTGGCGATGGCCGAGGCCCAGCCCTCGGGCGTACGCCTGGCGTTCCGTACCGCCGCGACCACCATCGAGCTGGACACGCTGCGCACCAAGCGCGACTACACCGGGTTCCCGCCGCGCCCGGACGGGCTGTACGACCTGCTCGTCGACGGCGTCCCGGCCGGCCAGGCCGCCGGGACCGGCGGCAACGTCCTCACCGTCGACCTGGCCACCTGGGAGGGCGAGGTCGCGCCGGGCCCGGTCGGCACCGTCCGCTTCACGGGCCTGCCCGCACGGGACAAGGACGTCGAGATCTGGCTGCCGCACAACGAGACCACCGAGCTGGTCGCCCTGCGCACGGACGCGCCCGTCGCGCCCGCGCCGGACCGGGGCCGCCGGGTGTGGCTGCACCACGGCAGCTCGATCAGCCACGGCTCGGACGCCGCGAGCCCCACGGCCATCTGGCCCGCGATCGCCGCGTTGCGCGGCGGCGTGGAGCTGACCAACCTCGGCCTGGGCGGCAGCGCGATGCTCGACCCGTTCACCGCGCGCGCCATGCGGGACACCCCGGCGGACCTGATCAGCGTGAAGATGGGCATCAACATCGTCAACCAGGACGCGATGCGGCTGCGCACCTTCGGTCCCGCCGTGCACGGCTTCCTCGACACGATCCGCGACGGCCACCCGGACACCCCGCTGCTGCTCGTCTCCCCCATCCACTGCGCCATCCACGAGGACACACCCGGCCCCACCGCCCCGGACCACGACGAGATCGGCAAGGGCCGCCTGGTCTTCTCCGCCATGGGCGACCCGGCGGAGACGCCCACCGGCAAGCTCACCCTCACCGTCATCCGCGAGGAACTGTCCCGCATCGTCAGGCAGCGCGCCGCCGACGACCCGAATCTCCACTACCTGGACGGCCTCGCCCTCTACGGCGCGAAGGACGCCACCACCCTCCCCCTGCCCGACAACGTCCACCCGGACGCCACCACCCACGACCACATCGGCACCCGCTTCCACGAACTGGCCTTCACGAGGGGAGGCCCCTTCTCGGAAGAGGGGTGAGGGAACAGGGACGGCCGACTTGGTGCCCGGGAGGGGGATGACGCCGCGTGCGAACACCGGGAAGCGCATGTCCCGGGCCTCGGCGAGGTCGCGGATCAGCCCGTCGGCGACGAACGCGGTGATGCCCCGGTGCCGGGCCACGCCGCAGACGTTGCCGCCGGTCAGGGCGTGGTCCAGGTCGCCCGGCTCCACGACGACGACCGAGCCGGGGCCGGCCCGGTGGATCGCGGCGTGCCGCATCGGGTTGTCGCCGGGAGGGCACCGTACGGTGATGGCCGGTCCGGCCGCCCGGGGCACCGGCCCCCACAGCGGCCGGATCCCGAAGGCCATGACCTGCTCGCGGCCCAGCAGGTCGGCCAGGGTGGTCGTCAGCCGTGGCGCGGACCCTGACCACCGCTCACTAGAAGGGCAGCGGCCTCCCGCGCACCACCTCCAGCCGGGACACCGCCCGCGTCAGTACCACGTACAGCCGGTGCAGCCCCCGTTCCTCCGCCTCGGCGATCGCCGCCGGCTCGACGGCCACGACATGGTCGTACTCGAGGCCCTTGACCACGCTCGCCGGCACCAGGGCGACCCGCGCGCCGAGTTCGTCCGGGCCCGCCGCCTCGATGCCGGCCGCGTCCAGCGCCGCCCGCACCCGGGAGACGTCCGCGTCCGCCGCGACGACCCCGACCGAGCCTTCCCGCCCCAGCGCGTCCCGTACGGCCGCCACGACCGCCCCGGGTACGCCGTCCTCGGTCGTCTCCCGCATCCGCAACTCCCCGTCCCCGCGCAGCGAACGGGCCGCCGGCACGTCCACGTCCAGCCGTTCCAGCAGCCGGTTGGCGAGGCCGACGACAGCCTGCGGCACCCGGAACCCGGTGGTCAGGGCGACCACGGCCGCGTCCGGTTTCCCCAGGTGCGCGAGGACCGCGGGCCATGCCCGCGCCGCCCACGGCGTCGTCCCCTGCGCCAGATCGCCCAGCACCGTCAGCGAACCGAAGCGGGCCCGGCGGGCGACGGCCCGGCACTCCATCGGGGACAGATCCTGCGCCTCGTCGACGACGACATGCCCGTACCCCTCCGGGTGCCCGATCAGCCCGGCCACCTCGTCGAGCAGCACCAGATCGGCGGCCGACCAGCGCGCCGACTTCCACGACCGGGGCGGCCGCTCCCACCGCAGCGCCCGCTGCTCACCGGCATCGAGCAGCCCGTCCGCGGCAGCCGCCAGCGCCCCCTCGCCGGTGAGCAGTTCGGCCACCACCTCCTCGGGCCGCACCCGCGGCCACACGGCGTCGACGTACGCCGACACCGGCCGCGACCGCTCGACCCGCCGCACCCAGGCGTTGGGGGGCGGCCCCGCCCGCCGCTCGACCTGTTCGCGCAGGCACCCGACGATCCGCGCCCGCACCCGCTCCCGCCCGACCCCGTACGGCGGTTCCTCCTGCCGTACCCGGGCCACGATCCGCGCCAGTACCCCCTCCGGCACCCGCCACCGGTACGAGCCGTCCGGCACGGCGAGCGCGCCCGCCCCCTCGGCGCGCACCCTCGCGTACAGCGCCCGCCGCAGCACCTCGGCCATCCGGGCGTCGTGCTTCACGACGGCCGCCGGCTCGTCGTCCACACCCCGGACCGGCCAACGCGCGATCTCCTCCCCCAGGGTCGACTGCCGCACCCCGGTCTCGCCGAGGGCCGGCAGCACCTCGGAGATGTACGACAGGAACGTGCGGTTGGGCCCGAGGATCAGCAGACCGCCGCGCCGGATGCGCTGCGGGTACGTGTAGAGCAGGTATGCGGCCCGGTGCAGCCCGACGGCGGTCTTGCCGGTGCCCGGCGCGCCCTGCACGCACACCGAGACCGCCAGATCCCCCCGTACGAGGTCGTCCTGCTCGGGCTGGATCGTCGCGGCGATGTCCCGCATGGGCCCGACCCGGGGCCGCTCGATCTCCCGGGCGACGATCTCGCTGTCGCGCGTCTCCCCCTGCTCCAGGTGCTCGTCCTCCAGGCCGGTGAGGTCCCGGGAGTCGCCCCGGCTCCCCGGCGCCCATCCGAACCGGCGTCGTACGGCGACGCCCTGCGGGCCCCGGGCCGAGGCCTGGTAGAAGGCGCGCGAGACGGGTGCGCGCCAGTCGACGACGAGGGGCGGTTCGGCCGGGTGCTCGGAGACCCGCAGCCGCCCGATGTGCAACTGCCCCTCCGCGCCCTGAAGGGCTCCGAAGAACAACGGCCCCTCGGGCAGTTCCCGCAGCGCCTTCGCCCGGCTGCGCAGCCGGTACCCGAGGACCTCGGCATCGGCCCCGGACGCGGACACGTCCTCCCCGGTGACGACCTGTTCACCGGCGCCCTCGACCATCGCGGCGAGGGCGGTCCGGCAGCGCTCGTGGTGGACGCGTTCCTTGTCGAGGACGTGGTGAAGGGCAGGCTCGGTCGAGGTCATTCCACCGAGCGTACGCGAAAACGTAACCGAGTTAAATAAATTACCGAGCCTCGCCCTGGAGGTGCGGCGGCAGTCCGGCCGCGAGCCGGCCGAACGCCCGCTCCGCCGCCGCGACCGCGTCCGGCCGCACGTCCGCCACCCGCTCCCCCGCCGCGATCCGCCGCCAGTTCTCCAGCGCGAGCACCCGCAGCACGGCCATGATCTGCCCGGCCGCCAGCCGCGCGTCCAGATCACCCCCGAGCACCTCGGCCAGCGCGGCCTCCGACCGCTCCTGGTGCGTGTGCGCCCGGGCGACCAGGGAGGGCGTCCCGTAGAGCAGTGCGTGAAAGGCGAGCACGCCGGGATGGTCGTTGAGCCCGGTCACGGGGTCCCCCCGCTCCAGCCCCTCCAGGAAATGCCGCCGCAACGCCTCCACGGGCGGCTCCTGCGCCCCCGCCACCACCCGGGCGGCCTCGCCCTCGTGGTCGGCGATCCGGTACAGCACCAGATCCTCCTTGGCGGGGAAGTACCGGAACAGCGTCGGCTTCGAGATCTCGGCCGCTGCCGCGACCTCGGCGACGGACACCGCGTCGAACCCCTTCTCCATGAAGAGGCGCACGGCGATGTCCGACACGGTCTCGTACATCCGCTGCTTCTTGCGCTCACGCAGGCCGGGCTCACTCATGGGGGGAGCCTACGCACGGGCGGGGTCAGGCCAGGGCGCGGGCGAGATACGGGTTCGCCGTGGAGGGCACCGGGAGGCCGAGCGAGCCCGTGGCGACGGCCAGCGTCACCGCATAGGAGCCCACCGCCCGCCGGACGTTCGGGGCGTCCAGGCTCGCGCCCGTCACGATGCGGTCCAGGTCGACGTAGGCGGACCGCACGATCTCCAGCCCGCGGTACACCCGCCAGTCCACGCGCCAGTCACGGGTGTACTCGGAGGGCAGCAGGCGCTCCCAGCGGCGGAACATCCGGTCCCTGATCTCCGGCCGGGTCGGAGTGAGGTGCATGTGCCGGACGAGGTCGTAGAGGGGGTCGCCGACGACGGCCATCTCCCAGTCGATGATGGTCAGCGCCAGACGGTCGTCACGGCGTACGAGGTTCCAGGGGTTCAGGTCACCGTGCAGCAGCGCGGGCTCGCGGTGGCTCACCTCGTGCCGGGAGAGGATCAGCCGCAACCGGTCCGCGTCGGGCAGCCCGAGGTGCCGGGCCAGCTGCTGGGACTCCTTCGGCAGGTCCCGTACCAGGGAGATCAGCTGGTCCCGCAGCCAGTGGTGGAAGGCGCCCTCGCCGGCGGTCGGGTCGACCTGCTTGTACCGGACGTGCGTCAGGGCGCACAGCTGGTCCACCAGGCCGTCCGCCTCGTGCGGCAGCAGGCCGTGGACGGGGTGGTTGGGCGGCCGGTCGACGTCCCCGGGCCCGACGTACGTGTGCAGCGCGATGGTGTCGCCCTGGTAGGTCTCGCCCAGGGCGAGCACCTGCGGCGCCGCCACCCCGACGGACGACTCCTCGATGGCGCGCAGCACGGCGTGCTCGCTGAGGAAGCCGCGCTCCCGCCGGCACACCTCGGGCAGCTTCCGCCGCACGACCACGGGAGAACCGAAGCCCGGCACCGACACCACGGTGTTCAGGTGCGCGGTGCCCTTGAACACCCTGCCCGCGGGCGCGGCCCCCTCCGCCAGCAGGGCCTGCCGGACCGCGGCGGGCGGGAAGCCGGGGCGCTCCGGCATCCGCCGGTCGGGCCGCCACTCGAACGCCTCCGCGATCCACGCCCGGCCGCCGATGTCCCCGTTCATCCGCGACACCAGCCACCGGAACAGGGCCCGCCGGATCTCGCCCTCCTTCGGCACGCCGACGAGCCGCAGTGGTTCCGCCGCCGCATCGAGGGCCCTCCGCACCTCGGCCGTCGCGTTGTCCAGGCTCGTCTGCGTGAACGATTCCTCGAGGGACCGGGCGGCCCGCATCACGTCCGGGAAAACGGACTGGGCCCGCTCGAACGCCAGGTAGTGCCGCAGATCCTTGGCCAGGCCGTTGACGGCGGCCGGTCGGACCTCCTGCATGGCCTCGGCCCAGGCGTCGACCACTTCCGCCCACTGGTGCGCCGGATACCGCATGCGGACGAGGTGGGTCGCGAGGTCGTGCAGCGGGTCGCCGTAGGTCGCCAGCTCCCAGTCGACGCAGACGAGGGGCGGGTCGCCCGTGTACGGCACGATCACGTTGTCGCGGTGCAGGTCGGCGTGGAGCAGGCTGTACGGCCGCCGGGCCATGGCGGGCACCCGCCCGGCCAGCCCGGTGAGCGCGTCCTCGGGGATGCCCAGCGCCGCGAACAGCCCGCCGAACCCGTCGCGGTTGGGCCGCCTGATCTGCTGGTCGGCCAGGTGGACCATGGTCCGCAGGAAGCCCTGGCTGTCCGTGTCGTTGCGGGGCCAGAGGGCCGGCAGGGCGGGCAGCGCGCCCCGGCGCACCTGGGCCGTCCGGGCGAGCAGCCCGGCCAGTGCCTTGACGTGCAGGGTGTCGACGGGCTTGCCGTAGTCGCAGACGGCGGCGAGCGGCACGCCGTCCACGAAGCTGTGGACGGCGAAATCGTCCCGCTTGACCAGGCATCGCGGGACGTGCGGCAGGACCCCCCGGACGGCGGCGAGGATGTCCGCCTCGTTCTGCCAGGTCCGGATGACCACGGGCAGCGCGTCCGGGCGCCGGATCCGGACGGTCACGCAGGTGCCCGCCTCACCGCCGGCCATCCGGGCCATGCCCTCGGTCAGCGCGAGGACGTAGTTCCGGTGGTGGTGGCCGCCGGTCTCCGTCCCCAGCTCGGCGGCGAGTTTCACGAAGGCCCGGTAGGTGGCGTCGTGTGCGGCGCGCTCCCCGAGAAGAGGACGGGGACGAGGGGATGCGCCCACTGGCCGCTCCGGAGGTGCGAGAAGGGGAGAACGGTATGCAAACGGTAGATACACGGCCGGCGTCGCGCATGCGGAGTGAGCCGTTGAGGGTGGTCTGCCACCCCTCTGCATGAGACGGCGCGAACCCGCTCGGTGGTGGCCGGTCGGCCCCTTCCCTTACGAACGAGGACGAGCGTTTGACTCAATCGGTGCGCGCGGTGCGGGAATGCTACACCCGCCCTGATGATCCAGATGCGCACGCCGGCCCGCCTACGTGCGCAGCAGCTCCAGGAGCGGCGCCAGCGACACGAGGACCGTGCCGGCCCCCGCGTCCCGCAGGACCTTGGCCTTGCGTTCGTTACGGGCATAGCCCAGGAACGGCACTCCGGCCCGCTCCGCCGCCTCGAGGTCGGAGGGCGTGTCGCCGATCATCAGCGCGTCCCCCGGCGCCGCCCCCATCGCGCTCAGCGCCCGGTTCAGACAGTGCGGATCCGGCTTCAGGTGGCGCAGTTCCTGGGTCCGGCCGTAGACGTGGGGCGCGAAGCAGGCGACGAGGCCGCGGCTCTCGAGGTACTTGCGGGCCACGCGCGGGGAGTTGTTCGTCGTGATCGCCAGGCGGGAGCCCACCGCCGTCCAGGTGCGGATCAGCGGGTCCGCGTACGCGGTCGGCCACGCCGACGACGCGGCCCGGAGCTCGTCCTGGGTGAGACGTTCCTCCAGCTCGGCGACGAGGTCGCTGCCGGGGTGCCGGCGGTCCACGGCCCGCAGGACCACCTGGGGGTCGAGGGACTCGCGCTCGGTGTCCGTGAGCAGGCCGTGCAGGCCGCGGCTCTCCAGCCAGGCCACCAGGTCGCTCGCCACCCGCTCCGCGGAGTGCCCGGCGAACAGGCGGCAGATGGGCCCGTCGAAGTCCCACAGCACGACACGGGCATGTCTGATCAGATTGCGGAGTCGATTCGGATCGTTCTCGGTCTCGAAGTGCACCGCACCGGTCTGCGTCGTATCAGGAGTCACTAGGAGAGTGTCAGGTCCGTCGTGATGGTTTCCCAGAGGGCGTTGAACCACTTCTGGGATTCGTCGACGAACGCCGCGTCCCGCCGGCCCACCTGTTTCACGAAGGAGAAGAGCAGGGACCGGGAGCCGAGGACGTCGTACATGTCCAGGGTCTGGCTGCCCCACTCCTCCGCGCGCCTGGTCAGCATGTAGTAGCCGATCAGGGCTTCCTCCTCGTTGAGGAGGTACAGCTTCACCGGCGGGGTGAAGGGCAGCGCGCGGAACGTGACGCGCACGTCGATGCCGTGCGTCGAACGCAGCGCCCGCAGGTTGTGCTGGAGGACCTGCCCCTGGGCGTTGCGCATGGCCAGCCAGCGCTCGTGGACGGGGTTGTCGCCGCTGTGGGCCTCGACCGGGACCGGGAAGGCCAGTTCGATGTCCCGGGAGGGGACCAGGATGCGGACGTCGATCGACTCGGGCTGGATGCGGCCCTCGTGGATCAGGCGCAGCGGCTCGCCGATGGCGACCATCAGTGTCTCCGCGGTGTGGCAGACCACGTCGACGTGGACGTGTGGCGCCGAGAACGCCTCCGTCAGGCGCGGGGCCAGGCCCACCATGGTCGGCTGGGGTTCGCCGCGGGCAGGGGCCGGGGCGGCGATCCGCGGCGGGCTGCCCTTGCTGACGTTGGTGAGGAGGCCGCCCTCCTGGAGAACACGCAGGGCCTGGCGGACGGCGCCGCGCTCCACGCCGAATTCCTCGGCGAGTTCGGCCTGGGTGGGCAGGCGGTCCCCCGGCTTGAGCTCGCCGGCACGGATGCGCTCCCGCAGGACGTCGGCGATCTCCTGGGGCGAGGACCTTCTGCTGCCGTTCACTGCCACGTTCTCCGCCACGCTCTCCTGGGCCACAACCAAACGCTACAACTCTGATCCATCTGGCGGGAGTTGTTTGAAAGTTGTTTATAACTAGGGGCCAAGTGGGGACAACTTAAGCAGAGTTGGTTGCCAACTTCTCGGAGTTGGCGGAAGTTTTGCTTCCGGACTTCCGAAGGGGGAACACCGATGCCCGCCCTCGCTCTCCTCTCCGCCGCCTTCGTCGTCGCCTTCGAACAGCTCGTCCAGTGGAAGTACGGTCCGGCCGGCATCGTCGGTCTGATCCTTCTCACCGTCGGCGTCAAGGCCAAGAGCCCGGCCGTCAGCTCCGTGGGAGCCGTCGTGCTCGCGCTGCTGATGACGGGGCCCGCCCGATGAGTCACCGCGCCACCCCGGAACGCCCCGTGGGAGACGTCAGCTCGTGAGCACCAGCTCCGAACTGATCGTCTCCCACAGTGCGTTGAACCACAGGTGCGACTGCTCCACGAACGTCGTGTCGCGCAGCCCTGCGCCCTGCCGGAAGGCGAACAGCATGGACCGGGTGCCCTGGGCGTCGTACATCGCCGGCCGCTCGTGATCGATCTCGGCCTCCCGGCGCGTCAGCGTGTAGTACGCGAACAGCGCCTCCGTGCCGTTGAGCAGGTACAGCTTCACCGGCGGGGTGAAGGGCAGCGCCCGGAACGTGACACGGACGTCGATGCCGTGCGTGGCGCGCAGGGCCAGCAGATTGTGCTGGAGGACCTGCCCCTGGGCGTTGCGCATCGCCAGCCACCGCTCGTGCACCCGGTCGTCGCCGCCCCCCTCGACCGGCACCGGGAAGGCCAGGTCGATGTCCCGGCTCGGCAACAGCACCCGGACGTCGACCTTGGCCGGTTTCAGCCGTCCGGCGTGGATCTGCCGCAGCGGCTCACCGATGGCGAGCGTGAGGGAGATGGACGTCAGGCACACGGCGTCGATCTCGACGTGCTCCGCCGCGAACGCCGTCGCGATCCGGGGCGCGAGGGCCACCGTCGTGGGCAGCGGCGGGGCCTCCGGGCCGGTCAGCGCGCCGACGGGGTCGGGGGCGACGGTCGCCGGACTGCCCTTGGACACGTTGGTGAGCAACCGCTCGGACTGCAGGACGCGCAGCGCCTGCCGCACCGCCCCGCGCTCGACACCGAACTCGTGGGCCAGCTGAGCCTGGGTGGGCATGCGCTCACCCGGCCGCAGCGCCCCTGACCTGATCCGGGCGCGCAGCTCGTCGGCCACCTCGTGATGTGTCCTCTGTGGCCGTTGCGACCTCTTCCGTCCAGTGACGGAGTCGTGTTCCGGGTCCACACCTGAACAGTACAACTTCCCGCCATCTTCCGGCAGTTCAGGGAAAGGTGGTTATGAGCCGCTTCCAAGCGGAGATAAGTACAGTGAAGTTGGTCACCAACTTGGGAAACATGGTCAGACCTTCAGGGGGTTGGCCACCCGCTCAGGGACTCCCCTCCGGAGGGGAGCCGGGAGTCCCGCCCGGCCGGCACGGCCGCACGACAACCACAACCGAACAGCTCGCTACGGATGCGGGTCCCAGCACGCCCGTCGGCAGAAGGGAGCGGCTCAGAACATGTCCGGGCACCACGGCCGCCTGGACGTACGCAGCAGGGCGTCGGCCTTCCGGGCGGCGCCCGCTCGTTCCTCGCGCACCCGCCCCAGCGCCGCCAGCCGCACCGCCGACTCGTCCCCGAGCCACAGCGCCGCCAACTCGCCCAGCCCCAGTTCCAGTTCCGCGCTCTCGGTGGTCGGTGTGCAGGACGCCCCCTCGGGCGAGGCCTCCAGCCGGTAGCGCCCGCCGGTCAGCCCGTCCACGCCGGCGACCTCCAGCACCAGCGCCCCCGACGCCTCGTACGTCCGCGCCTCCAGCGCCCGTACGACGTCCAGGATCCGCACCCACAGCCAGTCCGCCAACGAGGTGATCGCGGCGGCCCGCGGGTCGGGCAGGAGGTGCGGGAGCAGGTCGTCGGGCGCCCGCCAGCCGCTCTTCACCTTCACGACCCAGTCGATGGAGCAGACGTACTCCCACAGCGCGCGTTCCGCGGCCGGCGTCGCGCCCAGCAGCCACCGCACGGTCGCCGTGTTCAACGGCTGCTTGGCGTCACCCCAGTCGTCGTCCACCTCGTACGCGGCCAGCCCGTCGACCTCGCCGGACGCCGAGCGGTACACGGCGAAGAACGGCGGCTTCCACGACGGGTCGAACCGCAGGGCGCCGGTGTTCACCTTCCACCAGGTCTCGTCGCGGTCGATGGCGCCGGGCAGGCCACGGCGCACCCGCTCGTGCAGCTCGGGACCGAGCTTGCGGATGTCCTCGCCCTCCACCAGGTCGATCCGCCCGCCGTCCGCCGGGCCCGCCCAGCGGGCGTCGAGGCCGGCGCGCGGCACATCGATCGTCCACTCCGACATCCTGGTCGCCGGCCCGAAGCCGTAGCGGCCGTAGATCGGGTACTCGGCGGCGATCAGCGTCGCGACGACGTCCCCGCGCTCCTTCGCGGCCGCCAGGTCCCGCGCCATCAGGCGGCTGAGCAGTCCGCGGCGGCGGTGCGTGGCGGTGACGGTGACGCCCGAGATCGCGTCGGCCGGGACACTCGCCCCGCCCACGGCCGTGAGCTCCTGGTCGAAGGACTTGAAAGTCGCCACACACCGGCCGCCGTCGAAGGCACCCAGGTAGCGGCCCGGAACGAACTTCCCGCGCCGGCCCTCGATCTCCTCCTCGGTGAGAGCGGGCACCCGCAGAAAGCCGGTGTTGACGGCACGCAGCCAGTCGGCGAACTCGGCTTCGGCGATCGGGCGTATGTCGATGTCGTCGGCACGGGACACGGGGGGCATGACGTCACGCTAGGCGGAGGGCCGGTCGGTGTCGCGTAAATATCCGACGACCGGCCCTCCCCGGGCCCCGGGACGGCTCACACCAGCAGGTCGTCGACCTGCGCCTCCCCGTCGCGGTACCGGCGCGCCATCTCCGCGCTGCACTCGTCGGCCGTGCGCTGGAGCCGCTGACGGCGCCGGGAGATCTGCTGCTCGTAGCGCTCGAGCCGCCCCATCGCCGTGCTCAGCTCCAGGTCCGTGCGCGCGTCCAGGTCGGACAGCTCGACCTCGGCGAGCATCTCCGCGGCCAGCCGCCGGAACTCCTCGCCCTGCGGGACGCCCAGGGTCAGATGGCGGGCCGAGGAGCGGTGCCGGGCCGGGGCGTCCCGCAGGATCTCCGCCAGCCGCT
This sequence comes from Streptomyces hawaiiensis, assembly GCF_004803895.1. Classification (NCBI taxonomy): domain Bacteria; kingdom Bacillati; phylum Actinomycetota; class Actinomycetes; order Kitasatosporales; family Streptomycetaceae; genus Streptomyces; species Streptomyces hawaiiensis. The sequence continues at coordinate 4,094,197 of NZ_CP021978.1, forward strand.
CCACCACCGACGTCTCCTCGGATGCGGCGGCGGAGGCCACGCCCGCCGGGGCCCGCCGGGCCACCTCCGCGCGCAGGATGTCGATCCGCCCCTGGAGCAGCCGCCGCACATAGCTGAGGTCGGTCTCGTCGCGCTGGGCCTCGCGGCGCAGTGCCCGCAGCTCCGGCAGGCTCAGCGCGGGCAGTTCGGGCTCGGAAGCGTCCGAGGGCAGCCGCGGGCTGTCCGTGCGCTGTGTGGGCGGCCGGTGGTACTCCGACGCGCCGATCCCCGTGTATGTCGACCAGACAGCCGCCTGCTGCCGTCCGGTGCTTGATGTGCTCATGTGCCTCAACCGTCCCCTCGACCGGTGTGTGCATGCATCGTGCCACCCCAAGTGGCCGCTATGGGAACGAGTGCCCCCGATAGACCCCAGATGGGCGGTTAAGCAGCAAAATACGGCCGTGCAGGGGCTGTTGGCGCCCCGCGCAAACCACCCGTTCGTGCCAACCGCCGACCGGCCGGGGCGCCGATGTCACCGCCCTGCATGATGGACGTATGCGAGCAGTGGTGCAGAGGGTGGACGGCGCGAGCGTCGTCGTGGACGGCGAGACCGTGGGCGCGATCGAGGGCGAGGGGCTGTGCGTCCTGGTCGGCGTCACCCACGAGGACACCAAGGAGAAGGCGGCCCAGCTGGCCCGCAAGCTCTGGTCGATCCGCATGCTGCACGACGAGAAGTCGTGCAGCGACATCGACGCCCCGCTCCTGGTGATCAGCCAGTTCACCCTCTACGGCGACGCCCGCAAGGGCCGCCGCCCCACCTGGAACGCCGCCGCCCCCGGCGACGTGGCCGAACCCCTCGTCGACGAGGTCGTCGCCCAGCTGCGCTCCCTGGGCGCGACGGTGGCCACGGGCCGTTTCGGTGCGGCGATGAGGGTATCGCTTACGAACGACGGCCCGTTCACCGTGCAGATCGAAATCTGACCCGAAAGGTCTACAAGCCTCACGGCCGAAGATCCACCAGGAGGGTCTACGGCTCGACGACGACTTCCTGGGCCGCGGCCGTGTCCCCGGCCATCAGCGGGGCGTCCACCGCCACGTTCCGCTTCACCAGGGCGAGAGCGACCGGGCCGAGCTCGTGGTGGCGGGCGGACGTCGTGAGGAAGCCGACCTTGCGGCCGTCGGGGCCGTCGTCCGCGAGCCGGAGCTCCGTCCCGGCCACGGGCAGATGGACCTCGCTGCCGTCGAGGTGCAGGAAGACCAGCCGGCGCGGCGGCTTGCCCAGGTTCTGCACCCGGGCGACCGTCTCCTGCCCCCGGTAGCAGCCCTTCTGCAGGTGCACCGCCGAGCCGATCCAGCCCAGCTCGTGCGGGATGGTGCGGTGGTCGGTCTCGAAACCGAGCCGGGGCCGGTGCTGCTCCACGCGCAGCGCCTCGTGGGCGAGGATCCCGGCGGGCGGCCCGGCCTGCGCCGCGTAGTCCTCCAGGCCGGCGCGCGGCAGGAACAGGTCCCGCCCGTGCGGCGTCTCCCGTACGACGACGCCCTCGGGGACCTCGGCGATGGAGCCGGCCGGGAGGTACACGACCGCGATGTCGGCCGTCCGGTCGGCGACCTCGACCCGGTAGAAGAACTTCATCGACTCCAGGTAAGCGATCAGCGCCTCCTGGGTGCCCGGCTCCACATGGACCCAGACCATCTCGCCGTCGTCGACGAGGTAGAGCGCGTGCTCGATGTGGCCGTTCGCGGAGAGGATCAGGGCTTCGGTCGCCCGGCCCACCGGGAGGTCGCTGACGTGCTGGGTGAGCAGCAGGTGCAGCCAGGCGAGGCGGTCCTCGCCGGTGACGGTGACGACGCCCCGGTGCGAGAGGTCCACGAATCCGGTGCCGTCGGCGAGGGCACGCTGCTCACGGAACAGATCGCCGTAGTGGGCGGCGACGCCTTCGTCCACGCCCTCGGCGGAAACGGCGCCGGGCAGGGTCAGCAGGGGGCTCTTCATACCCGTAAGCCTACGACTCGGTATGTGAAGCCTTGAGCGTGCAGTCCTCGCACCGGCCGAAGATCGCGAAGTGCTTCATGTCGGTGTCGAAGCCGAACGTCTGCCGCAGCTTGTCGGTGAACTCGGCGGCCACCGACACATCCGCCTCGATCACGTTCTGGCAGTCGCGGCAGACCAGGTGGATGTGGTGGTGCCGGTCCGCGAGGTGGTACGTCGGCGCCCCGTGCCCCAGATGCGCGTGACTGACCAGCCCGAGCTCCTCCAGGAGCTCCAGCGTCCGGTACACCGTCGAAATGTTGACCCCCGACGCCGTCTTCCTCACTTCCACGAGGATGTCGTCGGGGGTCGCGTGCTCAAGGGTGTCCACGGCTTCGAGCACGAGTTGCCGCTGCGGGGTCAGCCGGTAACCGCGCTGCCGCAGATCGCTCTTCCAGTCGGTGCTCACCACAGCACCCAGTGTAGGAGTCCCGGCCCGATCACGGACGCGGTGGCCGCTGACCGGACATCAGGAGGTCCGAGAGGGTGTCGCGCAGAGCACCAGTCGTCCTGACGATGTCCTCATGGGCCCGGATCTTCTCGTCGACTGCGGCCAAGGCCGCTCCGATGTCCCGCTGCTGGTCCACCGGGGGGAGCAGCACCGGTAGATCCGACAGGGTGCGTACGGTGATCGATCTCATACCGGTCGTGCCTACAGCCCGGCTCTCCAGCCAGTCGGCCGTCGCCCGGCGGGCGAGATACGCGACGAGGTACAGCGACTGCGCCGGATCGTACGGTCTGACGCGCAGCAGGTGGCTGTTGTAGAGCCAGTCCTGCTCATGCGCGGTGACGAGGGCCGCCCGGCCGACCGTCCCGGTGCGGCTCACCAGGATGTCGTCGGCGACGAGCCGGTGCCTGCGGAAATCGCGCGACCTCTCGGGAGAAACGTGCGGCATCCCCGGCTCCGGCGAGATCCTCCTGTGCCGGAGATCGGCCGGACGGACCAGAGGGACACCGTCGGGGGCACCCTCACTCCGGCGCAGTGCGGGGCCGCCCGCTTGGATGTCACAGATGTCGCCGAGAGGGGCCGGCTGCCACCCGTCCGGGATGCCGTCGCGGCTGTCCGCGTTCACAGCCCGTACCTCCTCAGCAGCTCGTCGACCGCCGCGTCCGCGACGCGGGCCCGGTTGTGCGCCTCCGCCAGCCGTCCGGCCCGCACGTCCAGTTCGCGCGGGTCCACGGCCCCCGCGTCTGTCGGAATGTCGCTCGACAGGTAGACGGAGGGGCTGAGCGTGTGGTCCCGCTCCCTGATCTCGGCGAGGCGTACGGACCTGCTCACCCCCGGGGTGCCCGGGTAGGAGCGCCCGGACGCTCGGGCCTCCTGCCAGGACGCGTACTCCCCGAAGATGCTCTGTGTCTCTTGCGGATCGAGCGCTCGCTGCACCCGGGAGACCATCGACCCGAGCCCCCTGGCGTCGACGAAAAGGACTTCGTCACCGCTCCCCGCTGGATACCGCAGCACCCAGATCGTGACGGAGATGCTGGTCGTGGTGAACAGGTGGGAGGGCAGGGCGATCAGGGACTCCACCGCGCCGTCCTCCACCATCGCGGACCGGATCCGCCGTTCGGCGGGGTTGGAGGAGAAGGCCGCGATGTCCGGCATCACCACGGCCGCGCGTCCGCCCGGAGCGAGCGCGGCCACGACGTACTGGAGCCAGTCGAAGTTGGCGTTGTGCCGGGGCGGCTGACCGTAGCGCCAGTGCCCGGGGGCGACGGGATGCTCCGGCAGCCGGGTGTTGAACGGCGGGTTCGCCACGACGCGGTCGAACGCGCGGCGCCCGAGGCCGAGCCCTGCGGAGGGGGCGGTGTACCCGGGCCGTAGGTCGGCGTCGGGCAGGCCGTGCAGCGCGAGGTTCATGCCCGCCAGGGCCAGCGGGTGTTCCCCCACTCCCGCCCCGCTGGCCTCGCGCGGACGCTCCCCTTCCCGGGCCTCCGCCACACCGTCGAGCGCGGCGGCCAGCAGCTCACCCGCGCGTACGAAGGGGTCGTGCACGCTCCTGACGTTCTGAGCGTCGTTGGTCATGAGCTTCGACACGAGATCGACCGCGGCGCGCGGCGTGAAGAAGTCACCGGCCGTCCTGCCGGCGAGTTCGCCGTACCGGGCCAGGAGCCACTCGAAGGCCTGCGCGTACTCCGTCTGCTCTACCGGCCCCGTCTCGTCCAGTAGCTGCACAGCGTCGGCCACCCGGGAGTCGCCGAGCCTCCTGGAAAGAGCGAGGAGCAGTTGGCCCTGGCCGGGACCCAGACCCTTTTCGACGGCGTGGGCGAGGAAGCGGACGAGCAGCTCACCGGAGTGCGGGAACTGGTACCTGCTCGCCTCAGCCGTCACTCTCCTCCATTCGACGGGCAGGCAGCCCCGCACGTAGACGAGCGAGAGCAGCACGGTGAGGTAGTCCGCCACGGAGAGCTCCCCGCGGAAGCGTTCCGCCTCCGGGCCGCCCAGGCGCTGCACAACCTGGAGCAGAGCCGCGGACCGCGGCCCTCCCAGCCCAGCACGGAATCGGTCCCCGTAAGTCGTCCCGGCCGGCTCCTCCGGTCGGCGGGCGTTCGCCGGGACAGTGCGCCGTTCCAGCCATGCGAGGATCTCGGCGGCCCGGAACACCTCGATCTCGCCGAGGCCGTCGGCACGGTCCACGACGGCCGGGTCGGGGAAGTCCTGGTGCCTCCGCTCCCAGTTCGTCACCGCGGGCCGTCGCACCCCCGCGAGCCGCGCGATGTCGGCCCGCGAGACGAGTACGTCGTCGATGTCACTCACAGTGCCTCCCCAAGGAGTCAGAAGCGAGGCGGCCTGGAACCGCGCAGCACGTCCCCGCGACTCGCCAGGACCACCGGGAATCGGTCCATGGCCTGCGCCTCCTTCGCCAGCTGCGGGTCGAGGTAGCCCAGCATGCGGTAGATCTTGGCATGGTCGGCCGCGAGGTCCCGGTGGTGGATCGGCTCGTGGTGCATGATCCGGTTCCGCAGCAGAACCAGCGACCACAGACCGTCGTAGAGGGCGTCGCGTCGACCGGAGTAGTGCGCGAACGCCTTGTGCACGGTGGGCACCCAGAACAGACGGTCGTAGCGCGATCCACCACTGACCAAGGAGGCCCAGAAGCCGAAGGACAGCTCGGCCACGATGTCGTCAGCCGGTGCGGGAACGAGCCCACGACGCTCGCACTTGCTCCGCGCCTTGGCCACGAGCCGCTGTCCGTTCGGATTGAGCGGTGCGGCGGCCCACCAGTCAGCCCTGCCGTAGGCGATGCGGAGCTCATGGTGGAGGGCATTGCGCAAGGCGAGCTCCAGACAGTGGAGTGAGCCGTACAGCGCGGCGGACGCCTCGACGTTCCACCAGTACAGCCGACCGGCCACCGCGGCGTTGCCGCGCGCGGCGCTCGTGTAGCGCGCCAGCCTGAGGTCGGAAAAGGCCCTCAGCATCCACTCCGGCAGCTGGTCGGTCACTGTGATCCCCCTTGTCGGGCAGGGCTTCGCCCAGCACGGTCCAGGCACGGGTAGAACCCCACCGTGATACGGTGAAATACGAACGCCCTGGGCCCGCCTCTGCACAGCACGCCACCCGGGGCACGGCTTTCCAACCCCCGGTCGCACCGCCTGCGGCCGGGGGTTCTGCTTTTTGCACACACCGCCCGAGGGTCCACACCACTCGGCGCTGCGATCTCCACCGTAGCCACGAAGCCACCCATACGCAAGCGCAGTGCACTGCTAAGGCAATCTGTTAACCCCGCCCTTCGCCTGGACTGCGTCGGAAGCGGTCCTGAAACACATGAAACGGCCCCGGCCATGCCCGACCGGGGCCATTCAGGAGCCGAGAACGGGGCCTACTTGAAGAAAGCGATGCCGTCGTCCGGCATGTCGTCGGGCAGGGCCTTGGCCCAGCGCTCGACCTCCTCCGGCGTGACGACCTTCTTCAGGTGGGCGGACATGTAGGGGCGCAGCTCGACCTCGGGGGTCTGCTTCTCGCCGACCCACATCAGGTCGCTCTTGACGTAGCCGTACAGCCGCTTGCCGCCGGTGTAGGGCTGGGAGGCGGCGGTGCGGGCCACCGCGTCCGTCACGAGGTCGATCTGCGGCTTCTTGTCGGCCAGCTCGCCGTACCAGATCTCGATGACGCCGTCGTCGCGGGTCATCGTCACCTCGACCTTGCGGCCGGCGTCGATCCGCCAGTAGCCGTGCTCGGACTCCAGGGGACGGACCTTGTTGCCGTCCTGGTCCAGCACCCAGCTGTGGGACCGGTACTCCAGGAAGTCCCGGCCGTCGTGGGCGAAGGTGACCTCCTGCCCGAAGTTGCACTTCTCGGAGCCGGGGAAGTCGTGCACGCCGGCGCCCGCCCAGTCGCCGAGCAGGAAGGCGAGCGGGACGAGGTCCTTGTGCAGGTCGGACGGGATCTCGATCATGGGAACTTCCTAGACGGGGGTCAGCGCTGGCCCTGGTACAGCTTCTTCACGGTCAGTCCGGCGAAGGCGAGGACGCCGACGGCGACCAGGACCAACAGGATTTCGAAGAAGATCTCCACGGGGTGCTCCTTGAGCGGGGGTGCGAATGGGTGCACAGGGCCGAGCCCAGCTTACGCGGCCGGGTTCCGGGCCTCTTGGTGAGGTGCGCCCGTGCGGAAGTCAGTCGAGCAGCTGGCTCTGCAGCGTCACCGTCTGCTGGAAGGGCACGGCCCGCGCGCCGTCCTTCCGGGACTGCACGACCAGCGCCAGGGTGTCACCGGCGGCGAGGTAGGCGTGGCGGACCTGTTCGCCGCCGTGCGGCCCGGCCTCGTCGTAGACCACACGCTGGACGTCCTCCACCAGGGCTTCCTGGGGGAACGTCTCGTCGTTGGCGGACGTCGCGGCGCCGCGCAGAGGGAACTTCGGCGCGCTGTAGGGGGCGAAGTAGGGCCCGAGCAGCGCGTCCACGACCGCCGCGGTGTCGAACTGGAGCAGATAGATCCGCGTACGCGTACCGTCCGGCATGCTCCAGCCGCGAGCGGCGATGTGCCGCAGCCCGTGGTCGGTGAGGTGCTGCCCGAGTTCCGCGCGGTCGTCCTTCGCGGCGAACTCCGCCAGGAAGTCCTTCCGCGCCAGCCAGCCGTCCGCACCCCGCGGCGGCGCGGGCTCGGCGGCCACTTCTTCGGCTACTTCCAAGACGTCCCCCCACAGAACGTGAGTCGCGCATTCCCTGTGCGCGCGCACAGGAGACCCTCGGTCGAGTCCGCGGTTGCGCGGGCGTTGATTACGATTCGGCCATGGCGAAGAAGCTGGTGATCAAGGTGACGGCGGGGGCCGACGCCCCCGAGCGGTGCTCTCAGGCGTTCACGGTGGCGGCGGTGGCCGTGGCCAGCGGCGTCGACGTCTCCCTGTGGCTGACCGGCGAGTCCGCCTGGTTCGCCCTGCCCGGCCGTGCCGCCGAGTTCGAGCTGCCGCACGCCGCTCCCCTGCCCGACCTGCTGGACTCCCTCCTCACGGCCGGCCGCGTCACCCTGTGCACGCAGTGCGCGGCCCGCCGCGAGATCACGGAGCAGGACGTCATCAAGGGGGTCCGTATCGCGGGCGCGCAGGTCTTCGTCCAGGAGGCGATGGCGGACGGGACGCAGGCGCTCGTCTACTGAGCCTGCGGGGACGCGTCCGTGTAGAGGCAGAACGGGTGGCCCGCCGGGTCCAGCAGCACCCGGACGTCGTCCTGCGGCTGGAACCCGGCGAGCCGGGCCCCGGCGGCGACGGCCCGCGCGGTCTCCCGCTCCAGGTCGTCGACCTCGATGTCGAGGTGGATCATCATCTGCTGCCGGTCCGCGGCGCTCGGCCAGACGGGCGGCACGTACGCGGGCTCGGTCTGGAAGGACAGCCCCGTGCCGCCGTCGGGCGGCCGGATGTGCACCCAGTCCGGGCCGTCCTCGTCGCGCCAGATGCCCCAGCCGGGCAGCAGCCGCAGATAGAAGTCGGCCAGTTCGCGCGCGTGCGGTGCGTCCAGGGTCGCCGCTGTCAGTCGCATGGGGCCGGGATACCCGCGTTGTGCGGGAAGACGCCGTTCACCGCGGACGCTTCTTGCCGTCCAGCTCGTCCCACCACTCGTCGGACTGCTGGTCCCCGGAGGGGTCGTCCCACCACCGGTCCTCCGGCCCGCGCCGGTTGGCGACCATGGCCGCCACGGGCGGGATGACCATGGCGACCACGCACATCCCGACGGCGACGGGGACGGACCACAGGCGTACGACGCCCCAGGCCAGGACGAAGAGGCCGATGCAGAGGCCCATCATCGCGAAGTACGTATGACGCCGCCGTGCGTACATACGTCCAGCGTAGGTCCGGGCAGGCCGAAGGGCCGCACCCCAGGCGTCCAACCCGAGGGGTGCGGCCCTTCGAAGACCCGACCGCGTCAGACGGCGATCGCGACCTCCGCCAGGCCGCCCTGCTGGGCGACGACCGTGCGGTCGGCGGTGGCGCCGGGCACGAGGGCACGGACGGTCCAGGTGCCCTCGGCCGCGTAGAAGCGGAACTGTCCGGTCGCCGAGGTCGGCACCTCGGCCGTGAACTCGCCGGTCGAGTCCAGCAGACGGACGTAGCCCACCACGGGCTCGCCGTCCTTGGTCACCTGACCCTGGATGGTGGTCTCACCGGGCTTGATCGTCGAGGCGTCGGGGCCGCCGGCCTTCGCACCGCACATGTCGTACTCCTGGAGTCTGGAAAGGTCGGTGGGGGTTGGTTACTTGTTGGCGCCGAGCTCGATCGGCACGCCCACGAGGGAGCCGTACTCGGTCCAGGAGCCGTCGTAGTTCTTGACGTTCTCCACACCGAGGAGCTCGTGCAGCACGAACCAGGTCAGCGCGGAGCGCTCACCGATGCGGCAGTAGGCGATGGTGTCCTTGGCCAGGTCGACGCTCTCCTCGGCGTAGAGCTCCTTGAGCTCGTCGTCCGACTTGAAGGTGCCGTCGTCGTTGGCGTTCTTGGACCACGGGATGTTGCGGGCGCTCGGCACGTGGCCGGGGCGCTGCGACTGCTCCTGCGGCAGGTGGGCCGGGGCGAGCAGCTTGCCGGAGAACTCGTCGGGCGAGCGCACGTCGACGAGGTTCTGCGAACCGATGGCGGCCACGACGTCGTCGCGGAAGGCGCGGATGGACGTGTCCTGGGCCTTGGCCTTGTAGTCCGTCTTCGGACGCTCCGGCACCTCGTCACCGGCGACCAGCTCGCGGGCGTCGAGCTCCCACTTCTTGCGGCCGCCGTCGAGGAGCTTGACGCTCTCGTGGCCGTACAGCTTGAAGTACCAATAGGCGTAGGAGGCGAACCAGTTGTTGTTGCCGCCGTAGAGGACCACGGTGTGGTCGTTGCCGATGCCCTTGTCGGACAGGAGCTTCTCGAAGCCCTCCTGGTCGACGAAGTCACGGCGGACCGGGTCCTGCAGGTCCTGGGTCCAGTCGATCCGGATGGCGTTGCGGATGTGGTTCTTCTCGTAGGCGGACGTGTCCTCGTCCACCTCGACGATGGCGATGGTCGGGTCGTCCAGGTGCTCCTGGAGCCAATCGGCGTCGACCAGGACGTCGCTGCGGCTCATGGTTCTTCTCCTCCGGGGCAGTTACGGCGGGGCGTGCGAGGTCTGCGGGGCGCGCCCTTGAGGCAGGGCGGCGCACGGGTGCCCTCGATGCGGGGCGGCGGGGATGCGCGCACCGGCGCGACTGCCGGCGCGATCGCTCAGAAGGTGCGACAGAGCATGGCGGCGACGCGGCACAGGTCTACTGCCCGCCGCTTCGTGAGGTCCGCCTGTCGCTTCATAGCCTCGATCGTAGGGACGGTCGGGCGGGCGTGTCACCGGTGTGTCGCATGCTGAGACGGGATAATCCACGATGTGGGATACGAGGGCCATGCGGAGGCTCAGGCCCAGGGCCGTTCCCGGATGCGTCGGCCGTCACATCTGAGCTGCGGACGCCACCGTCTCGCCCATCGGACAGCGCTGGTCGGACCCGCCGTGCGCCTTCCTACCCGGCCAGCCGGACGTCGGAACCCTTCACCGTGATCTCGACGCCGTTCGGGGCGGCCTGGACCGTGTCCAGCTTGATGCCGCCGGGCAGGCCGTCGATCTTCTGCTGGAAGTCGGTGATCGCCCGGACGCGGTTCTCGGCGATGTCGACGCCGCCGAACTTGGGCAGGCCGTCGGCGTGCACGCGTACGGTGCCGTTGTCCACCTTCACCGAGCTGAGCACGGAGACCGGCTCCGGGAGCTTGGTGCCGAGGACCGTGGCCTCGACGGTGACCTTGATCTTGCCGTTGCCGCCGTCGGAGAGGCCGATGACGCTGGCGGTGACGCCCGGGGCGACCTGGGTGGGCTCGGACTTCGCCGTCTTCAGCAGCTCGTCGTAGGCGATGGTCGCGGTGCCGGTGGCGCTGGAGGCGGTGGCGGAGCTGTAGTCGCCGGAGAACTCGACGCCCTTCATGTCGGCCTGGAGGTCGTCGATACGGATCTTCTGGTCCCCGTTGCCGGCGGCGGCCTCGTAGTCCTTGATGCCGACCTCGATGTCGTCCAGGGAACCGCCGACGACCTGGGTGAGGAACGGGAAGCCCTTGATCGACACGTCGGGGGTGGCCGACAGGTTCTCCGTCGTCTTCAGCCGGTCGGCGGCCTCGTCCTCGGCGAAGCCGACCGCGACGCGGTCGGCGATCACGAAGAGCCCGCCCAGGATCACGACGAAGATCAGCAGTATTCGCAGTGCGCGCATGCGGTGTGTCCCCCACCCAGTCGGTTAGACGGCGGTCCCTGACGACCGGGTGGCCGTCCCTTGCGTGAGAGTAACCCCGCGGGGAAGGGGAACCGGAGGATTGTTGATCATCTGTGACAGGGCGGGTGCCCGGCGCCCCTGCCGGATCTACGCCAGCGCCCTGCCCAGGACGTACACCGCCGGAGCCGCCGCGGCCAGCGGCAGGGCCACGCCCGCCGTGAAGTGGACGAAGCGGGACGGGTAGTCGTAGCTCGCGACCCGGTGACCGATCAGGGCGCAGGCGCCGGCGCCCGCACCGAGGAGGGCACCGGAGGTGCCGAGGTCCGTGACCGACCCGGCCGCGATGCCCGCACCCGCCGCCGCGAGGAGGGCCACCACCACCGAGACCGGGGTCGGCAGCGGCAGCGCGCGGGCCAGGACGGCCACCGCCACGGCCACCGCGCCCACCGTCACCGCGTCCGCGGCGGCAGCGAGGTACCCGCCGGCCACGATCGCCAGCGCCGAGGCCGCGACCGTCGCCATCAGGCCGTACATCCGCTCGTCCGGGTCGGCGTGCGACCGCAGCTGCAGGACCAGCGAGAGCAGCACCCACACCCCGAGCGTGCCCAGGATCGCCGACGGCGAGCGGTCCGAGACCAGCAGCGCCGCGTCCGCGGCCAGCGCGCCCGCGAAGCCCAGCGCGATGCCCTGCCGGGCCGGCCACATCCCGTTCAGCCGGAACCAGCCCGCCGCGGTGACGGCCTGGAGGACCACCAGCGGCACGAGCAGCGCGTACGTCCCGACCGCCGCCGCACCGGCCAGCAGCAGGCCCAGCAGCGCCGTCAGCGCGGCCGGCTGCAACCCCGGCTCGATGATCGGGGACCGCCCCTCCGCCCGGGCCCGCTGCGCGTCCGTGACACGGGTGTTCCCGCCGACGGTGGCCGGGCCGTAACCGGAAGCGGAGGCGTCGGCGGCCTCGGCGTCAGCCGGAGCCGCGTGCCTCTGGGGCGGCTGCGGGGCCTGGGGCGCCTGCGGGCTCTGGGGCGGCAGGTACGCCGTCTCCTCCGCCGTCACCGGCTGGTGCGTCTGCGTCTCCCAGGTCTGGCCCTGCCACTGCTGCGTGTACTGCTGAGCGGCGTGCGGGTCGTCGTAGCCCTGGTGTCCCGGGTAGCCCTGCCCGGGCCACGCCTGCGGCGCCTGCGGCTGCTGCGGCTGCTGGGACTGCGGAGGCTGCTGCCCGTAGGACCGGTAAGGGTCGTAGGAGCCGTAACCGTCGTTCGGCTGGTTGGTCATCGCTCATCCTCCTGCGAACGGCGGGAGCACCTCGACCGTGCCGCCGTCGGCCAGCCGTACCGTCTCATGTCCACGGGTGCCCACGGGGTCGCCGTCCACCAGGAACGAGCACCGGCGCAGGACGCGCTCGAGTTCGCCCGGGTGCCGCTCGCGCACCCCGTCGAGCGCCTCGGCGAGCGTGGCCGCCTCGTACGGCTCCTCGGCCACCCCGGCCGCGGCCTTGGCGGCGGCCCAGTAGCGCACCGTGACCTTTGGCATCTGCTTCCTCAATCGCACAGTCGCAGCGAACTCACATCGGACTCACCACGGGCTCACCCGACGGTGAACCCCGTCAGGCTAGCCCGCCCGGCCCGCGACCCACTCCCCGATCCGGGCCAGCAGCTCGTCGCCGGCCGCGTGCTCGGCATGTCCCATCTCGGGCTCCAGCCACAGTTCACCCTGGTCACCGGCGGCAGCGGCCAGCATCTTCGGGTGATCGAGGGGGAAGTAGCCGTCGGCCTCGCCGTGCACGATCAGCAGCGGGGTGGGGGCGATTCTCGGCACCGCCTCCACCGGAGAGAGCGGGACCGGGTTCCAGTCCCGGTGATGGATGCGCGTACCGAAGCCGTACCGGCCGACGATCCGCCCCTCGGGCCGCGTCACCAGCCAGTGCAGCCGCCGCATGGGGGCGGTCCCCCGGTAGTACCAGCGGGCCGGGGCGCTGACCGACACCACCGCGTCGGTCTCGCTCGGGTGCAGCGCCGCGTGCCGCAGCACCACCGAGCCGCCCATCGAGAACCCGACCGTCCCCACGCGCGCGTGCCCGAGCTCCCGCGCCCACCGCACCGCCGCCGCCAGGTCGAAAACCTCCCGGTCCCCGACCGTGGACCGCCCGCCGGACGCCCCGTGGCCCCGGAAGGAGAACGTGACGACGGCACCGTAAGGGGCGAAGGCCTGCGCCACCCGTCGAATGTGCGGCCGGTCCACGGCACCGGTGAAGCCGTGGGCGACGACGAACACGGGGTGACCGGAAGGCGTCCCGGAGGCGTCGTATACAGCGGCACCCGGGTCGTATACGCCATCGATCGTCACACCGTCGGAGGTGCGCAGAAACGTCCTCGACGGCCTGCGAACGGGCGTTCCCGAGGCCGTCTCGGGATGCGGACGATCGGTGGAACGCGCCACATGACCTGCCGGACCAGAGCTCATGTGGGCTATTCTGCTGGGCAGAGGACTCGGGCAGCGTAGCCCCCGGGTCCTTTTGTGCTTTCGGAAGCGTTGTATACGACGCGGGAAACCGCAGGTGTACGGGGCCTTCGGGATCGCAGAGCCCGTGCTGTGCCAACAAGCGTCCTCGCAGGGACCGAGGAGGAACCAGACGTATGAGTTCTCTGCTGCTCCTGACCAACGCCCTCCAGCCGTCGACGGAGGTGCTCCCCGCCCTCGGCCTGCTCCTGCACAACGTGCGTGTGGCCCCCGCGGAGGGCCCGGCCCTCGTCGACACCCCCGGCGCCGACGTCATCCTCGTCGACGGCCGGCGCGATCTGCCGCAGGTCCGCAGCCTGTGTCAGCTGCTGCGCTCCACCGGGCCGGGCTGCCCGCTCGTGCTCGTCGTCACCGAGGGCGGCCTCGCCGCCGTCACCGCCGACTGGGGCATCGACGACGTCCTGCTCGACACCGCCGGCCCGGCGGAGGTCGAGGCGCGGCTGCGCCTGGCCATGGGCCGGCAGCAGATCGTCAGCGACGACTCCCCCATGGAGATCCGCAACGGCGACCTGTCGGTCGACGAGGCGACGTACTCGGCCAAGCTCAAGGGCCGCGTCCTCGACCTCACCTTCAAGGAGTTCGAACTCCTGAAGTACCTCGCGCAGCACCCCGGCCGGGTCTTCACCCGCGCCCAGCTGCTCCAGGAGGTCTGGGGCTACGACTACTTCGGCGGTACGCGCACGGTCGACGTGCACGTACGGCGGCTGCGCGCCAAGCTCGGCCCCGAGCACGAGTCGCTGATCGGCACCGTCCGGAACGTCGGTTATCGATTCGTTACGCCGGAGAAGGTGGAGCGCGCCGCCGAGGAGGCGAAGGCCAAGGCAGCCAAGGCAAAGACGGACAATGCGGATGAGTCGGCCGCCCTGGACGCGACCGAGACCCGCGCGAAGGCGTAAAGAGGCGTATCCCGGCCCCGACCTGGGCATCACTCCCCGCACCGGGTGCCCCGGACGGCGGTCGGGATATCGTACGTAACCTCCTTTACGCCCTGCCCGGAGCGGGTATATCCGCGTAGACTCCGCGCGTGGCCAAGGTGACTCGGGATGATGTGGCGCGGCTGGCAGGGACTTCCACTGCCGTGGTCAGCTATGTCATCAACAACGGACCCCGGCCGGTCGCCCCGGCCACGCGCGAGCGTGTCCTCGCCGCGATCAAGGAACTGGGGTACCGGCCCGACCGGGTGGCCCAGGCGATGGCGTCCCGGCGTACCGACCTCATAGGCCTGATCGTGCCGGACGCGCGCCAGCCCTTCTTCGGGGAGATGGCGCACGCGGTCGAACAGGCCGCGTCCGAGCGCGGAAAGATGGTCCTCGTCGGGAACTCCGACTACATCGGCGAGCGCGAGGTCCACTACCTGCGCGCCTTCCTGGGCATGCGGGTCTCCGGGCTGATCCTCGTCAGCCACGCGCTCAACGACCTGGCCGCCGCCGAGATCGAGGCCTGGGACGCCCGGGTCGTGCTGCTGCACGAACGCCCCGAGGCCATCGACGACGTCGCCGTCACCACGGACGACCTGGGCGGCGCCGAGCTCGCCGTCCGCCACCTGCTGGAGCACGGCTACGAGTACGTCGCCTGTATGGGCGGCATAGCCGAGACCCCCGCGGTCGGCGACCCGGTCTCCGACCACGTCGAGGGCTGGCGCCGCGCGATGGCCGAGGCCGGGATCTCCACGGAGGGCCGCCTCTTCGAGGCCCTCTACAACCGCTACGACGCCTACCAGGCCGCCCTGAAGATCCTCTCCGGCCCCGACCGCCCGCCGGCGATCTTCTGCTCCACCGACGACCAGGCCATCGGCCTGCTGCGGGCGGCGCGCGAGCTGCGCATCGACGTCCCGGGCGAGCTGGCGGTGGCGGGCTTCGACGACATCAAGGAGGCGGCGCTCACGGACCCGCCCCTGACGACGATCGCGTCCGACCGTCCGGCGATGGCCCGGGCGGCGGTCGACCTCGTCCTCGACGACGGGCTGCGGGTGGCGGGGGCCCGGCGGGGCGAGCGGCTGAAGGTGTTCCCGTCGCGACTGGTGACCCGGCAGTCCTGCGGCTGCGTGTAGTCCCGGGCGTGGCCTTCGGCGGTTGACAGCAGGCCTCTTTATATCGGGCATACGAGGTTCTGTCGGGCTTCTCAGGGAGCACTCAGGAAGCTCTCATGGTCGGGCGACAAGCTCGATGGCATGACCGAGAGCTTCCACCGCAGTGGCGAGTACGAGAACCCTTACGAGGGTCAGCAGCAGGCCCCGGTGAACCCCGAGTGGCCGCCCCCGCCGGCGTACGCCCCGGCGCATGCTCCGCATCCGAAGAAGCGCGGCCGTGGCCCGCTGGCGCTGATCGCCGCCGTCGCGATCGTCGCGGCGGCGATAGGCGGCGGCACCGCCTACGGCATCCAGGAACTGACCGGCAACGACACCGTCGCCTCCAGCTCCACCAGCACCAACGTGGTCCCCTCCAGCCAGAAGGGCACGGTCGCCGGGGTCGCCAAGGCGGTCAGCCCCAGCATCGTCGAGATCAGCGCCGACTCCAGCGCAGGGTCCTCCACCGGCTCCGGCGTGATCATCACCAGCGGCGGCGAGATCGTCACCAACAACCACGTCGTCGCCGGCGCCTCGCAGATCAAGGCGACGACCAGCGACGGCAAGTCGTACACCGCGAAGGTCGTGGGCACCGACAGCAAGAAGGACCTGGCGCTGATCAAGCTGGAGAACGCCTCCGGCCTGAAGGCGGCCACGCTCGGCGACTCGGCCGGGCTGCAGGTCGGCGACCAGGTCGTGGCGATCGGCTCCCCCGAGGGGCTGTCCGGCACCGTCACCAGCGGCATCATCTCGTCCCTCGACCGTGACGTCACGGTCCCGACGGAGGAAGGTCAGGGCCAGAGCCAGGACCAGGGCCAGCAGCAGTGGGGGCAGGGCCAGGGGCAGGGCGACCAGTGGCCGTTCGAGTTCGGCGGCCGCCAGTTCAACGGCGACACCGGGTCCAGCACGACGACGTACAAGGCGCTCCAGACCGACGCGTCCCTCAACCCGGGCAACTCCGGCGGCGCGCTGATCGACATGAACGGCAACATCATCGGGATCAACTCCGCGATGTACTCGCCGACCAGCCAGGCCTCCTCGTCCTCCGACGCGGGCAGTGTCGGCCTGGGCTTCGCCATCCCGATCAACACCGTCAAGGCCGACCTCGCGAAGCTGCGGGCGGGGTCGACCGACTGAGTTCCACCGAGTGTGTTCCATCGAGCGAGGAGTACGGCGATGATCCAGCAGATCGCACACGCGGAGCCGGGCGGGGACCCGGCCGGGGTCGGGCTGGCCCTGGCGGTGGCGCACGAACTGCACGCACCGGCGGGCCGGGCGCCGGAGGTGTCGGCCAAGGCGGCCAAGGCGACCCGGCGGGCGGGCCGGGCCGCGACGGCCCGACGCCGCACGGTACGGGGCTGACGCTCCTCCCGGCACTCCCCCGCGACATGCGACGCTGAGACCGTCAGAGCAGCACCCCCGTCCCCCTTCATCCCCGAGGACCCCGACCCATGAGCCCCGCAGACGGCGACCGTGACACCCAGCGCATCCTCATCGTCGACGACGAGCCGGCCGTACGCGAAGCACTCCAGCGCAGCCTCGCGTTCGAGGGGTACGGGACCGAGGTCGCCGTCGACGGCGCGGACGCGCTGGACAAGGCGGCGGCCTACCGGCCCGACCTGGTCGTCCTCGACATCCAGATGCCGCGCATGGACGGCCTGACGGCAGCGCGCCGCATCCGCGCCACCGGCGACACCACTCCGATCCTGATGCTCACGGCCCGTGACACCGTCGGCGACCGGGTCACCGGCCTCGACGCGGGCGCCGACGACTACCTGGTCAAGCCCTTCGAACTCGACGAACTCTTCGCCCGCATCCGTGCCCTGCTGCGCCGCAGCTCCTACGCGGCGGCCATGGGCGCGGCCGGTCCGGCCGACGAGGACGCGCTCGCCTTCGCCGACCTGCGCATGGACCTCGCGACGCGGGAGGTCACGCGGGGCGGGCGCCAGGTGGAGCTGACCCGTACGGAGTTCACGCTCCTGGAGATGTTCATGGCACACCCGCGCCAGGTCCTCACCCGGGAGCAGATCCTCAAGGCCGTCTGGGGCTTCGACTTCGAGCCGTCGTCGAACTCCCTCGACGTGTACGTGATGTACCTGCGTCGCAAGACCGAGGCGGGCGGGGAGCCGCGGCTCGTGCACACGGTGCGGGGGGTCGGTTACGTGCTGCGGCAGGGCGGCGCCGAGTGAACAAGCTCGTACGCCGGTTCCGCTCCCTGCCGATCCGCTCCCGACTGGCGCTGCTGGTGGCGGCGGCGGTGGCGTTCGCGGTGGCGGCGGTGTCGGTGACGTGCTGGTTCATCGTGCAGGGCAAGTTGTACGACGAGATTGACAACGACCTGAAGTCGTCGGTCGCGCCGCTGCGTTCGGGCGAGTTCCAGGCGCTCACCCACGATTGCCGTCAGACGCCTTCCGACTCGCTGGGCATGGGGTCGCGGCCCAAGACCTACGGGCAGCTGGTCCGCGTCGACGGCAAGCTGTGTCTCTTCCCGTCCTCCACGACCCAGGTGCGCGTCACCGGCGACGACAAGGCCGTGGCCAGGAACCCCGACCCGAACCAGGGCCGCATCCGCGACGGCACGGACGACCACGGCAACAAGCTGCGCGTCCTGACGACGGCGGTCGTCATCAAGGACGAGGAACTGCCCCCGGGCGTCGCCGCCGACTACTCCCTCGTCATCGCCCTGCCGCTCAAGGGAACGCAGTCCACGCTCAACGAGCTGGCGCTGATCCTCCTGCTGGTCTCCGGCGTGGGAGTGCTCGGTGCCGGAGCGGCCGGCCTGGCCGTCGCCCGGGCCGGGCTGCGCCCCGTCGACAAGCTGACGGACGCCGTCGAGCACGTGGCCCGCACGGAGGACTTGAACATCCGCATCCCCGTGGAGGACGACAGCGAGGACGAGATCGCCCGTCTGTCCCGTTCCTTCAACGCCATGACCTCGGCCCTGGCCAGCTCCCGTGACCTGCAACAGCAACTGATCGCGGACGCCGGCCACGAACTGCGCACCCCGCTGACCTCCCTCCGCACGAACATCGAACTCCTCACCCGCAGTGAGGAAACGGGCCGCCCCATCCCCGAGGCGGACCGCAAGGCGCTGCTCGCGTCGGTGAAGGCGCAGATGACGGAGCTGGCCGCGCTCATCGGCGACCTCCAGGAACTGTCCCGCCCGGACACGGGCCAGCACGCGGGCCGGACGCAGATCGTCGCCTGGCAGGACACGGTCGAGTCGGCGCTGAGGCGAGCGCGGCTGCGGGGCCCGGAGCTGACGATCACGGCGGACGTGCGGCCGTGGTTCGTCCGCGCGGAGCCGTCGGCTCTGGAGCGGGCGGTGGTGAACATCCTGGACAACGCGGTGAAGTTCAGCCCGGAGAGCGGCACGATCGAGGTCCGCCTGTCCGAGGGCGTCCTCACCGTCCGCGACCACGGCCCGGGCATCCCCGCCGACGAACTCCCCCACGTCTTCGACCGCTTCTGGCGCTCGCCGAGCGCACGGGCGCTGCCGGGCTCGGGCCTGGGCCTGTCGATCGTGGCACGTACGGTGCAGCAGGCGGGCGGCGAGGTGTCCCTTTCCCCGGCGGAGGGCGGCGGAACGGTGGCGACGGTACGACTGCCGGGGGCGGCGGTGCCTCCGCCGGAGGATCTGCCTACTTCGTGACGTAGGTGAGGAACGACGTCCAGGGGCTCGCGCCGAACACGAGCACCGGGCCGTCGGGCTGCTTGCTGTCGCGGACCGGGACTATGCCGGGGTGGTCGTCTGCGACCTCCAGGCAGTTCGAGGCTCCCCCGTCGCTGTAGGAGGACTTCCGCCACACGGCGGCGGTCACTTCAGGGGCTCGGTTCATGGTCTGCACTCCTCCAGAAGGCGCTTGATGAACGCCGTCGACTCCAGGGGAGTCAGCCCCGCGTCCCTGACGCGATCGTAGGACAAACGAAAGCGCAAGACCTTGTCCGCTTCCGTGACCAACTCACCGAAGCCATTGCCCTCTGTCCAGGAGGTGGGACAACTGCTCCGCCCACACCTTCGCCTCAGGAACGGGCCGCCGAAGAGCCCCCTCGTCCAGGATGACGCGTACGTCCGGCGCCGCTCGCGGTAGAGCAACTCCTGTCGCCCCATGCGCGCAGCCACCTGTTCCTCGACTTCCTCACTGTTGCTTGCCGTTGTCTGGGCGCCAGACAACCCTGACAACACCGCTCGGGCATAGTCCTCGGTCTGCAACAGGCCCGGCACGCGCAGCTGGAACATCCACATGATCTGCGCCGTCGCCTCCAGGTCCATGAAGGCCCGGTACTTGTCCTTGATGACCTCGCGTCGGGCATCACGCCACTCCCGAACCAGCAGGTCACCGCACCCGTAATAGCTGTCCAGGTCCTCCATGACCGCCAGCTTGGAGAGCCGCTCTCCCTTCTCCAAGCGGCTCAATTGACATGCTCCTCGGGCTGAAGCCCGAGGATTCTGGCCGTCCCTGCCCGTCGCTGTGCCGCTACGCGGCACGGCTTTGGTCGGGGATTCCGTGGCTTCCTGTTTCTTCGCGCTGTGCCAGAACAGGTTCTGGTCCTACCGGCGCTCCGCAGGCCGATACCGCCAGTCCGGCGGCCCGTTTCACGTTCTTCGCGGCGTTGACGTCCCGATCATGCAGGGTGCCGCAGGCGGGACAGGTCCACTCCCGCACATCCAGGGGCTTGGGCCCATCACGGTGTCCGCAGGCCGAGCACACCTGACTGGTGGGCTCCAACCGGCCGATCTTCACAAAGGTCCGCCCGTACCGCTCCGCCTTGTAAGCGAGCATGGCCACGAACTGCGACCAGCCCGCGTCGTGCACGCTCTTCGCCAGCCGGGTGCGCGCAAGTCCCGAGACCGCCAGATCCTCCACCGCGACCGATTGGTTCTCTCGGATCAGCTTCGTGGACAACTGATGGTGGAACTCCTCTTGCGCGCGTCAGCCACGGCCGCGTGGGCGCGGGCGACCTTCAGGCGGGCCTTGGCCCGGTTCCTCGATCCCTTCCGCTTACGGGACAACTCCCGCTGAACCCTCTTCAGCTTCTTCTCCGCACGGCGCAGAAAACGCGGCGAATCAATCTTCGTCCCGTCGGAGAGGACCGCGAAGTGCGTGAGGCCCAGGTCAATGCCGACGGCGCTGCCGGGGTCCGGATCGTCCCAGCGGGCCCGGCCGGTGTCGGGGCCGGTGTCGATGAGGAAGGACGCGAAGTACCTCCCGGCCGAGTCCAGGATCACCGTGACGCTGGACGGCACGGCGGGCAGGATGCGGGACCACTTCACCCGCACCTCGCCGATCTTCGGCAGCAACAGCCGCCCTCGGCCGGTGATCTTCCAGCGCGCGTTCGCGGTGAACCGGATCGACTGCCGGGCATCCTTACGCGACTTCAAACGCGGCGCGCCCACCCGCTTCCCCTTGCGCTCCCCCTTCAGCGAGGCGAAAAAACTCTTGTACGCCGCCTCCACGTCCCGCAAGGACTGCTGCAGCACCACCGAGGAGACCTCGCCCAGCCAGCAGCGCTCAGGCGTGTGCCGGGCCCGCGTGATCAACCGCTTCGACAACTCGCCCGCATTCGGGAACGGCAACCCGGCCGCGCGGGCGTCCTCACGGGCGCGCACCGCGTCGTTGAACACCACCCGAGCACACCCGAAGCCCTCGCCAACGCCGTGCGTTGACCGGGCTCCGGGTACAGACGGAAGGCATACCGAAGCTGCATGCGACGATCGTACGAACAGGCCACTTGGACTGTCGCCGGGAACATCCGTTCCCCACCTCACCGTGCGCGGTCCGGCTCCGCCGGAACGACACTGCGACGCTCCGCGCCGCAGTCACAAGATTCGCTTCACCACCGGGCTGAAGCCCGATGCACTGCGAATGAAACTCGGTAGCTCTTGTCGTACCCGGTGTCCTCCGCCAACTGCCCGAGCGACTTGCCCGCCTGCTCTCGCAGGAACCTCAGCGTCCGGCCCAGGACCGCCCGGCCCCCGTCAACCATTTCGCCCACGTCACCCCTCCCCGTTGCCTGGGCCGCCAGGCAACACCTGGCCTCTTCCGCAGCGTAGGGGCATGCGGTGACGATGTGGGCACGAACGGTGATCGCCGCTCGTCACACCCTGCCTTCCCCCTGCCCTGAGAAGGGACGCTTCCGTGCGCCTGCGTATCGCCGAACTCTGCGAGTCCCTCCTGCTCGCCCTCGTACGGCTCCTGCTGCCCGCCCGGGGGCGGCATCGGGCCACCGCGTCTCCCCCGCCGCGGCCACTGCCCCCACCCGTGCGGCTCCCCCGCCCTCTCCCCGTGGAGCCCTTCGAAATCGACACCCCTCTCGTCCGGCCGTACCTGCACGCCGTGGAGGTGTACGCATGAGGCTGCTCCCCTGGGCCGGCGCCGACGGCAAGCCCTGCTGCCTCAGCACCGACCATCCCGACAGCCTGCTCTCGCGGCTCGCCGACGACATCGAGGCCGCGCAACTCGCCTCCGCCGAACAGGTCCTGGCCGGTGCCGAGGCAGTGCTCCGCGACACCGAGGCCGGGGAACGCGCCGTGCGTTTCGCGTTGGTCAGGGCCTTGGAGTCGCTGGGGGACGTGTTGCGCGTCGCGGTCAGCCGGGGCGAGCGCATCCCCGGGCAGGACACGTGACAGGTCAGTGGAAGCCGAGCATCCCGGGGGAGTCGACGTCCACCGTGACGACTCCCGGCGGATACGCGTCCTCCCGGTCCGTCAGCAGGATCGACATCCCTGTGAACTCAGCGCGAGGCAGCGCACAGTACAGGGCGTGACACCTGTCCGAGCCGCCGTAGCCGTCCCTGACCATCGTTCCGACGGTGACCGCGGCAACCGTCGTGAGGTCGTCGACGACGACCGACGAGAAGGCGAGCACCCGCCCTGCCGCGCCCTCGTCCTCCGACTCGGCCTGCATGAGGCAGAGCGCGGGAATCCGGAGGACGTCACCCGGGGTGCGCGCCATGTTCCCGGCGAGGACGTTCAGCGTCTTGTGGCCGTCGGCCAGCGCCCGGGTGGCACCGGTGTCGAGAATGATCACGCGGCCGCACCCCGGGCCGCGCGGGCCTTCTCAGCGGCGATCTTGTAGATGTTGCCGAGGACGTCGGGCGCCTTCTCGAACTCCTCGTCACTGATGTCGACACCGATCACGTCACGGACGACCTGCCGGTCAGCCGCGACGCGCTCCGCGAGCTGCGCCGCCGTCGGCTGCTCCGAAGCCAACTGCTCCACGAGCTGCCCCAGAGTCACCCCGCGCTCCTTGGCCACCTGCGCGAGATGGTCCCGGGCCTGGCGGGACACCTGGATGGTCGTGTTGTCTGCCATGGTCACACTGTAGCCACACCACAACAGGGTGCACCCCGGCCTCCGCCCCCTTTCACACGATCGCGTTCGGACCCGGCAACCTTTCCGTCCGGGGCGGCGACTGGTCAGCGGTCATTCCCCCACACGGATCGGATCGCCGTATGAGTGAGCCGCGTAACAAGGCCCGTCCCCGTCACCGCAGAAGCCGTACCGCCCTGGCGGTCGGGGTCCCCCTGGCCCTGACCGCCGCCGGTACCTTCGCCTACGGCCCCGATCTCGGCGTCCTCGGCAGCAGTGCCCAACAGGCCTCCGCCGCCGCCCCCACCTGGGCCGCCGACACCGCCGACGGGTTCGCCTCCGTCAACTCGCTCGGGCAGAACGGGACGTACGGCGGCCGGGACGGGAAGACCGTCACCGTCAAGACCCTCGCCGAGCTGGAGAAGTACGCCACCGCGACCGAGCCGTACGTCATCGTCGTCGCCGGGACCATCACCATGAACCCGGTCGGGAAAGAGATCAAGGTCAAGTCCGACAAGACCATCGTGGGGGCCGGGACCTCCGGGCACATCGTCGGCGGCGGGTTCTTCCTCGGCCAGGGCGTGCACAACGTGATCATCCGGAACCTGACCATCCGGGACGCGTACCAGGGCATCTGGAACGACAAGGACCACGACTTCGACGCCATCCAGATGGACGGCGCCCATCACGTCTGGATCGATCACAACGATCTGCGGCACATGGCCGACGGGCTCATCGACGTCCGCAAGGACAGCACGAACGTCACCGTCTCCTGGAACAAGCTGAGCGACAACAACAAGACCTTCGGCATCGGCTGGACCGAGAACGTCAAGACCGACATCACGATCCACCACAACTGGATCCGCGAGACCGAGCAGCGCAACCCGTCCACCGACAACGCCGCCCACGCCCACCTCTACAACAACTTCCTGGAGGACGCCCCGGGCACCGCCATCAAGTCGGCGTACGGGAACTACTCGCGCGGCGGCACGAAGATGGTCCTGGAGAACTCCCTCTTCCAGGGCGTCAAGAACCCCGTCATCAAGGACAGCGGCGCCGCCGTCGTCCAGCGCGGGAACGCCTTCTCCGGCACCAGCGGGCGCAACGAGAGCGGCGGGACCGCCTTCGATCCGAAGACGTACTACCCGTACAGCCTCGACAAGGCCGCCGATCTCCCGTCGATCCTCAAGTCCGGTGCCGGACCCCGCGCTTCCATCGGCGCGACCGCCGCCGCCCCCACCAAGGCCGCCGCCGCGACGACCCTCACCGTGGCCAAGGACGGCAGCGGGCAGTACACGACCGTGCAGGCCGCGGTGAACGCCGTACCGGCGAACAACCCGTCGCGCGTCGTGATCGCCGTGAAGCCGGGGACGTACCGGGAACTGGTGAAGGTGCCCTCCAACAAGCCGCACGTCACCATCCAGGGCACCGGCGGGAGCCGCAAGGACACGACGATCGTCTACAACAACGCGTCGGGCACTCCCAAGCCGGGCGGTGGGACCTACGGCACGGGCGGCAGCGCGACCGTCGCCGTCGAGGCCGACGACTTCCAGGCCCGGAACCTGACCATCTCCAACGACTTCGACGAGAAGGCCAACCAGTCCCTCAACGGGCATCAGGCCGTCGCCCTGCGGACCGCCGCCGACAAGGTGTTCCTGGACGGGATCATCGTCAGCGGCGACCAGGACACGCTGCTGCTCGACACCGCGTCGAAGGACCGGCTGGGCCGGGTCTACGTCAGCAACTCCTACGTCATCGGCAACGTCGACTTCATCTTCGGCCGGGCCACGGCCGTCGTCGACAAGTCCGTCATCACGCTGAAGAAGCGCTGGAACGGCACCTCGGCCGGGTACATCACCGCGCCGAGCACCGCGGCGAACCGCAAGGGCATCCTGATCGCCAACTCCACGGTGAACGGCGATGTGTCGGCCGGGAGCTTCCACCTCGGGCGGCCCTGGCACGCGGGCGGCGACGCGTCCCTGGATCCGCAGACCACGGTCCGCAACACCAGCCTGAGCAACGCGATCAAGTCGGCCCCGTGGACCGACATGAGCGGCTTCTCCTGGAAGGACGACCGGTTCGCCGAGTACAAGAACAACGGGGCGGGGGCGGGCGCTGCCGGCACCGACCGGCCGCATCTGAGCGACGCGCAGGCCGCGAACCAGGAGGTCGCGGACTGGCTCGCGGGCTGGACGCCCTCGGCGTCCTGAACGGCTCCCTTCCGGGTCCGGCTGACGAGCGGCGCCGGACCCGGAAGGGTCACCACCGCTACTGCTTCCAGGCGTAGTGCAGGCGGTCCAGACCGCTCTGGTTGTTCACCGTCAGGCTGAGGTTCGTGCCCGTGCCCTGGAGCGTGGTGAGGGAGTAGGTGTCACCGTTGCGCAGGCCCGGCCAGTAGACCGAGCCCAGGCCCAGCTCCCGGATGGTGTCGGTCGCGGCCTGTATGTAGGCGACCTCGTTGGAGGTGCCCACCGGGCCGTTGTAGTCCAGGCCGGTGGTCATCGAGGCGCCGAACTCGTCGAGGATCGTGCGCGAGGCGCAGTCGCCGATGCGGGCCTTGAAGTCCTGCTTCCACTGGTCGACGCTGGTCCAGTCGGTGTGCCAGAAGCCGTAGTTGTGCAGGGCCAGGCGCGTGCCCTTCAGACGCGGGTCGGCGCAGACCGGCTTGACGTCCTCGCTGTACTTGTAGCCGCCGATCAGGATCCGGTCGCGGGGAACGTTGTTGTGGGCCCTCACCCACGTCGCGGCGATGTCGGTCCACTCCTGGGCGGTGTAGCCGAACGGCTCGTTCATCGGCTCGAAGTACACCTTGGAGTTGCGGGCGTAGGAGGAGGTGATCCGCGCCCACATCTGGTTCCAGGACGCCTGGCTGTCGATCTTGCCGTCCTTGGCGTTGTCGGCCTCCCAGTAGCCCAGGATGACCTTGAAGCCCTTGGCGGTGGCGGCGTCGATCGCGCCCCGGTACGACTTCCAGAACGGGCCGTTCACGGAGGTCGGGTTGACCGGGAGGCGGACCGTGTTGGCGCCGAGCTTGGAGAATCCGCCGATGATCGCCTTGGACTTGGCGTAGGTGGTGGCGTAGCTGTCGGAGGTGGACAGGCCCGAGGGCACGACGGCGTCGTGGGCGTAGTTGTCGCGCGGGTCGGCCCAGTTGACGCCCTTGAAGTCGCTGACGGGCGGCGGGGTGGCGGGGGAGGCGGCTGCGGGGGAGGCGAGGGCCCCGCCGAATGCCGTGGCGCAGGCGAGCAGCGCCCCCAGGCAGGCTGTCCCCCGGTGAGTCTTTCGTGACACGACGTCCCCTTCTGAGCAGCACTTCGAGCGAACCTCGCGTACAGATCGGCGGCTCGTTGGCTCCCGCAAACTAGAAGAGGACCCGAACACAGGTCAACACATCTGCACACCAAATTTCATCAAGAATGCAGGCTAGGAGCCCACGGTCAGTCCCGTTCCCGACACCCGCACCCGGATGCCGTCCTCCTCCACCCGCACGTCCCGCAGCCGCACGTCCCCCTGCTCCGGCTCGGGCAGTTCGAACGCCAGCGACAGCCGGTCCGCCAGCACCGGGCGGGTCAGGCCCGACAGGGAGTCGAGCAGCTCGGGGTCGAGGCCCAGCCGGCGCATGACGTCGGGGTTCTCCAGGGCCAGGTCGATGAGGTTGAGGCGGGCGGCCTGGCGGGCGAAGCGCGGGGAGCCGGTCAGCTCGGTGAGCTTGCCGTCGTCGGCCAGGGCCTCGCGCACGGTCGCCTCGGGCACGCCCATCCGCCGCACGATGGCCGGGACCGACAGCAGCGCCTTGGCCTTGCGGGTCTCGCGGGCGAGGTCGGCGGTGCCCTTGGGCGTCAGATGCAGGCCCTCCGATGCGCGGGTGCCGGGGCGGTAGGTGGCCAGGTCGCCGATGTCCAGGCGCATCCTGCCGATCTCGGTGGCGATGCCCCGCTCGCCCTGCCGCCGGATCCGGGCCTCGGCGCGCAGCCGCAGGTTGTGCCCGGCGACCGGCAGGGTGCCGTCGGCCCGGACCCGGTCACGGCCCTCGCCGGTGAACGTCACCTGCGAGGCACCGAGTTCGCGGTTGAGGTCGGCGAAGGTCAGCTGGACGTCCCCGTCGAAGCGGGGGACGTGGGCGCCGCGCACGGAGGTGAGGCCGTCGGCGTCCAGTCGTACGTCATGGGCCGTCGCCGACACCTTCGCCAGGGAGACCCGGTCGGCGGCGACGTCCGGGACGGTCACCTTCACCGAGTCCAGGTGCTTGTCGGCGAGCTGGGTGAGGAAGGGGAAGCCGCCGATCTCCACCTCGGGCGCCGCGGCCAGGTCGAGGCGGTCCTTGAGGGTGTCGGCGGCCCGGTGCTCGGCGTACAGCACCGCCCAGCGGTCGCCGAGGGCGGTGAACGAGGCGAGGACGACCAGGCCGACCACCGCCTTCACCGCGAGCGGCAGGCCAGCGAAACGATTCTTCCTACGCCGCCTGCCGCCGCGGCGGTGGTCCGGCGGGGTCCAGGCGTCCTCGGCGCCCGCATCGTGTTCCTTCGCGAGGAACTCATCCAGAGGGGTCTCCTCCAGGGGCCCGTCATCGAGGGCGGCGAGCTCCTCGTACGGGTTCGGACGGGGATGCGCATCTAGGTGGTGGGGGGTACGCATCGAGCCATCCGACCATGCGTACCGCCCCCACCCGCAACTCGAACCCCCGGTATGCGATCTACTTCACGATCGTGATGCGGTCCGCCTTCGGCGGGGCGATCGGGGCAGTGGCCGAGGAGTTGGCCGTCAGGTACTGCTCCAGCGCGGTCAGGTCGTCGGCGCCGACGACGTCGTTCGTGCCCTGTCCGAGGGTCGGGAAGCCGTCGCCGCCGCCCGCGAGGAAGCTGTTCGTCGCGACGCGGTAGGTGGCGGCCGGGTCGATGGCCGCGCCGTTCAGCCTGATGCTGTCCGTGACCACGCGGTCGGCACCGGACTGGGTGAGGTCCAGCGTGTAGGTCAGGCCGGACGAGACCTGGAGGACCTTGGGGGCCGCCGCGTTCGGGCCGGACACCTGCTCCTTGAGCACCTGGATCAGCTGGGCGCCCGTGAAGTCCTGGAGGTTCACGGTGTTGGCGAACGGCTGGACCGTGAAGCCCTCGGCGTAGGTGACGACACCGTCGCCCTCACCGGCCTTGGCCGTGTGGGTCAGGGGTGCGCGGATACCGCCCGGGTTCATCAGCGCCAGGTCGGTCTCCGGGTCCAGCTGCTTGCCGTGGGCGAGCTGGGCGTCGGCGATGAGGTCGCCGAGCGGGGACTCGGTGCCGGTGTTGCCGATGTCGCCGGAGATGTAGCCGATCGGCTTGTTGCCGATGGGCGCGGCCAGCGTGTTCCACTTGCTGATCAGCTCGGTCATGTCGGGCGCCTTGGGGACGTCCCGGGTGACCACGCGGTTAGCGGACTTCACCGCCGTACGGGCGATGTCGCCGGTCTTGCGGTCGTAGGTCAGCGTGGTGTCGGTGTAGAGGCGCCCGAAGGACGCGGCCGAGGTGACCATGCGGGGCTTGCCCGCCGGGTCGGCGATGCTGCACACGTACGCGTTGTGGGTGTGGCCGGTGACCAGCGCGTCCACCTGCGGTGTGACGTTCTTGGCGATGTCGACGATCGGGCCGGATATGCCGTCGCCCGCGCCCGGGGAGTCACAGTCGTAGTTGTACGACGTCGACGCCGGGAAGCCGCCCTCGTGGATGAGCGCGACGATCGACTTCACGCCCTGCTTCCGGAGCACCTTGGCGTACTTGTCGATCGTCTCGACCTCGTCCTTGAAGGACAGGCCCTTGACGCCCTCGGCGGAGACGATGTCCGGGGTGCCCTCCAGGGTCACGCCGATGAAGCCGACCTTGACGCCGTTCTTCTTCCACACCCAGTAGGGCTTGAGGATCGGCTTCTTGGTCTTCTCGTCGAGGACGTTGGCCGCCAGGTAGGGGAAGTCTGCGCCCTTGAACCTCTTGTCCGCGTAACAGCCGTCCTTCGGGTGGCAGCCGCCGTTCTGCAGCCGGGCCAGCTCCTTGGCGCCCTCGTCGAACTCGTGGTTGCCGACCGAGGTGACGTCGAGGTCGAGCTTGTTCAGCGCCTCGATGGTCGGCTCGTCGTGGAACAGCCCGGAGATCAGCGGGGAGGCGCCGACCATGTCACCGCCGGCCGCGGTGACGGAGTACTTCTCGCCCTTGCGGGCCTGCCGCAGATGCGTGGCGAGGTACTCGACGCCACCCGCGTCGATGGTCTTCGTCGTGCCGTCGTGCTGGTGCTCGGTGACCCGGCCGGACGAGCCCGCCGGCGGCTCCAGGTTGCCGTGCAGGTCGTTGAAGGACAGCAGCTGCACGTCCTGGTAGCGGCCGGGCCAGTGCCCGCCCTTGCGGTGGTCCTCCCCGGCGGTCGCCGCCCCCGGCAGGGCCGCGGCGGCCAGCGCGCCGACGGTGACCACACCGGCGGCGAGAGCGACGAAACGGTTCGTACGACGTCTCCGGCGCTCCGGATGCGCCGGTGAAGTGGCTGGCATACGCCCCCCTTTGGGTCTGCTGGGACAGTGATGTCGTCCGGCGCAGCCTAGAGTCAACGCGCGTAGCGCGACAGGCCTTTCGTGGTTACGACCTGGTTGCTTCTTTGCCGCCGTTTTGCCGGTGGTGCCCCGTACTCTCGTACGCATGACCAGCGACGACACCGTACGGCCCGGACGCCCCCGCTCGATCGAGACCCTTGCCGCGCTCTCCGCGGAGCAGACCGAGGCCGTGTTCGGGCTGCTCGACGAGGCGGCCCGGACCGACGGGCAGCAGGCGGTGTCCGAACAGGGCCGGTTGCAGCTGCAGCACTTCAGGGCGTCGCGAAGCGACTCCGTCGAGGGTGGTGGTGGGAGACGGGCGGGCCGAGAGCGGGAGGGCGTGTCCCATCTGCTGCTCACCGCCGGCGGGGAACTTGTCGGTTATGCCCAGCTGGAGGACACGGACCCGGTGGAGCCGCCGGCCGCCGAGCTGGTCGTGCACCCCGGGCATCGCGGGCACGGGCACGGACGGGCGCTCGGCTCGGCGCTGCTGGCCGCGTCGGGGAAGCGGCTGCGGGTGTGGGCGCACGGCGGACACTCCGCCGCCCGGCATCTCGCGCAGGTCCTGGGCCTGACGCTGTTCCGTGAACTGCGCCAGATGCGGCGGCCGTTGACCGGCTTCGACGCGCCCGACCCGGTGCTCCCCGAGGGCGTCACGGTCCGCCCCTTCGTCCCCGGCAAGGACGACGCGGCCTGGCTCGCGGTGAACGCCGCCGCCTTCGCCCACCACCCCGAGCAGGGTTCCCTCACCCAGCGCGACCTCGACGACCGCAAGGCCGAGCCGTGGTTCGACCCCGAGGGGTTCTTCCTCGCCTTCCGCGGCGACGAACTCGTGGGCTTCCACTGGACCAAGGTCCACGCCGAGGAGGGCCTCGGCGAGGTGTACGTGCTCGGCGTCGGCCCCGGCGCGCAGGGCGGCGGCCTCGGCAAGTCCCTGACCACGATCGGGCTGCGCCATCTGGCGGGGCAGGGGCTGCCGACGGCGATGCTGTACGTCGACGCCGACAACAAGGCGGCGGTGTCGGTGTACGAGCGGCTGGGGTTCGTCACGCACGAGGTGGATCTCATGTACCGGACGGAGACCTGAGCCTTGCTCTCGGTGCGTGATCTGCGCGTTCGTCCCGCCGCCGAGGGCGATCTGGCCGCCCTGGTCCGCCTGCGTGACGACGCCGCCCGCTGGATGCCGGCCCACGGCATCACCGGGCAGTGGCGGCCGGGGGAGCTGGACGAGGACCACTTCCGCCGGGTCATGGCGCGCGGCGAGGTCTGGCTGGCGGAGGCCGACGGGCGTCCGGCCGGTGCCTGGGAGCTGTGGTGGGAGGACGAGGACGCCTGGGGCCCGCAGCCGCCCGTGGCCGGATACGTGCACCGGCTGATGGTGGACCGGACCGCCACCGCGCCCGGTACGGGGCGGCTGCTGCTGACGGCCGCGGAAGACCGCGTGGCCCGGGCGGGGCGGACTCGCGTGCGCCTGGACTGCCTGGCGACGAACACCCGGCTCAACGCCTACTACCAGGATGCCGGTTACCACGTCGTGGGCGTCAAGGAGGGCAAGCCGCAGCCGGGCGGGCCGGCCAAGTCCTTCACTCTGATGGAGAAGCGGCTCGGGTAGGCGGCAGTCGCGCCCACGACGGCCGCCAGAGCTCGCCCTCCGGTGGTCGCGGCCGGGTGGCCACCAGGTAGTCGCGGAGTGCGGTCAGGCCCGGATGCGAGTTGTCCGTGCGCCAGAGCAGAAAGTGCGGATAGACCGGGACCGGGTCCCGCAGCGGGACGAGCCGCAGGTCGTGGCCGACCGGCCAGACGTGTGGGGTCCGTTCGCTGAGGAAGGTCGCCACGGTCGGGGAGCCGGCGATCGTGCCGAGGAGCGCTTCGAGGCCGAAGTTGGGCCCGATGGTGTCGATGACCGGCCCGAACTCGGCGGCGAGTTCCTCGTAGTAGGCGTGCCATTCGGTCCCGGGCACGTTGCCCGGCATCCAGATCCGGTGTCCGGCCAGTTGCGCGGGCGCCACCGATTCGGCCCGGGCGAACGGATGGCCGGGGCCGACGCACAGGTGCAGCGGCTCGTCGAGGACGGGGGTGGCCGTGATGCCGTCGGGGAGCCGCTGCCCTGGCATCGTGACGGCGCGGAAGGTGGCGTCGACGGCTCCGTCCCGCACGGCGGTCACGGCCGTCTCCACGTCGAACAGCGTGACGACGTCCAACGCGATCTCCGGGTGCGCCCGGTGGAAGTGCTGCACCAGCCCGCCGGTGGCGGCCCGGCGTCCGACCACGTCCACCCGCAGCACCCGGTCCCCGGGCCGCACGGCGGCCATCGCCCGCTCCTCCGCCTGGAGCACGACCCGGGCGTGCGGCAGCAGGGCCTGCCCGTCGATGGTGAGCTCCGCCCCTCGCGGCGTACGGACCAGCAGCCGCACCCCGAGGTCCTTCTCCAGCGCGGCGATCCGCTTGGACACGGCCTGCTGGGTGAGGGCCAGATCCACGGCGGCCTTCTGGAACTGCCCGGAGTCGGCGATCGCGACGAAGGCCCGTACGGCTTTGAGGTCCACGAGGGCAGCGTAACCGCACAACTCGTGGCTGTCGGAGGGACCGGTGAACCGGAACCTTGAGGCCGGATGCGCAGGCCGGATGCGCCCTTTGCACAACCACTCGACGTACTAGAGCCGGACCCGCCGCCGCACTGGCTCCACCGCACACACCGCGCCGAGGACTACAGCGCCGGCCAGCACCACCGCCCATCGATCATGGGCCGCCGCCCACCGCTCGTCCCGCACCGGCACGAGCAGCGCCCACCGCTCCGGCCAGAACAGCTGGACCAGCATCGCCGAGGTCAGAAGACCGGCCGCGAGCCGCGGCCCGGGCCTGGTGACGTCGCCGCGGCGCACCGCGACCGCCGCGGCGGCCACCGCCAGTACGAAGGCCGCCCCGGCCTCCAGCGTGATGTCGGCGACCGGCGGCCGTAGATCCCGCGGCACCAGCAGCAGCGCCACCGTCCACCAGGCCGCCGCGAACGGGACGACGAGCGCCACCCGCAGCGCGATACGGACCGGGCGCGGGGTCGGCACGGTGGCCGTCGTGTGCCGGGCCGGGTCGTCCAGAAGGAACACCAGGCCCATCGCGAAGGCCAGGATCGCCATGCGGAGCAGAGGCAGCGCGAGCCACTGACCGGCCCCGCCCGTCGCCCGCGGCAGCGCGGCCAGCAGCAGCCCCGTTGCGCCGGCCGCGCCCACCAGTCCCCACGGCAGGGTCCGGCAGACGGCGCCGACCAACTCCCCCCTCAGTCGAGGCACTTGTCGTCTCCCTCGGGTGCGGCCACGCCCAGCAGCTGTGCCGCCCGGGCCGCCGTCACCTTCGGCGCGGTCAGCTCGGCCCAGTGGTCCTTCACCCGCGCGGTGACCTCGCCCCGGGGCCGATCGAGCAGCGCGCGCAGCACCTCCGTCTGGGCGTCGGTCATGTACATCCCGTTCGTCGGCTGGAGCACGAGGGCCGAGCCGGTGTCGCTGTCGTCGAGCCGGACGCGGCGCAGCGCGGCCACCTGGTCGGACTCCCAGCCCACGGCCAGCCACATCACGGTGACCATGCGGCCGTCGCAGATCGAGGTCGCGGCCTTCTCGTCGCCCGCGATCAGCACGCCGGCCACGGCGGCCGAGAACTCGGGGACGCGGTTGCCGCCCCACCGGGTGCCCACCGTCACCTCGTACGGGCGCTCCAGCGGCGTCAGCGCACTGTCGCCGGAGACGCCGTGACGGGCATCGACCCGCTGCCGCACGACGATCTTCTGCTCCCGCGCGCCGCCCCCCGCCAAGGACCGCACCCGGTCCACCACCCCGGCCCAGTCGCCGACCCGCGGCCCCCACTCGGGAAACACGCAGTACGCCGACCCGTCCCGCCGGACACAGGACTGCACCTGCTCAGGGGTGGCCGAGGCCCGTTCGCGGGCCCGGACCAGTTCAGGCGAATCGCCGCGCGCCTGGGCCACCCCGCCCACCAGCGTCATGGCCAGCGTCCCGGCGACACCCGCCACGACCACAGGCTTGCGGCCACCGGCGACCAGCACCGCCACCAGGCCCGCGCACAGCGCCAGCCCGGCCAGGTACAGGGCGTGCCAGGCGGCGGGCCGGCCGATCAGGTCGGACGGCAGGGTGGTGCTGGTCGCCTCGGCGACCACCGGCAGCAGCCACCGGCTCCAGTCGTCCCTCATGCCCGAGAGGAAGAGGAACACGAACAGGAGGAACACGATCAGCAGCGGCGCGGCGAGAGCCGACCGCACCAGCCCTGCCATGAGCAGCCCGACCAGCCCGAACAGCAGCACGGTCAGCGGCCCCGCGAGCAGTTCGCTCACCGAACCCCGCCCGATCGCGCCGGGCCTGAGCGCCTCCCGGCCGAACTGCGCGGCGACGCACGCGCCGGTGGTCAGGGCCGCGGCGACGGCCGACAGCGCATGGGCGACCGTACGCCGCCACGGCTGGAGGACCAGCACCGCGAAGTGATGCTCGGTCCCGTGCCGCCGCGAGCGCAGCGCGGCGTGGTTGACGCACAGCAGCACCGCGAGCCCGACGAGCATCGGCGCCCCCTGGGTGGCGCGGTCGACGTCCTGGAGGGCCGGATGTCCGTCCCAGTCCTTCCCGCTGCGCCATACGGTCCAGCCGCCGTACACGACAAAGGCGATCATCACCGGCAGCCTCGTCAGCAGCAGGCGCGTCTCGACCAGGGCCAGGGCGATCACGGCGGCCCACGGTCCACCCGGCTCGGTCCGCTCGCCGGACGCGACCGGCTTGTCCACGACCGCGGTCATGCCGCCACCTCCGTTCCGGCCCCGTCGAGCGTGAGCAGGTAGCCGTCCTCCAGGGTGGGTTCGAGCAGCTCGGCGCCGGGCGGCGGGTCCCCCACGTTCCGGAAGGTCCCGGTCCCCGTGCGCCAGCCCGCCTTCGCGCCCGGGTCCCGTTCGGTGCTGCTCCACACGCGCCCCGCGGCCCGCGCGGTCAGTTCGGCCGGAGTGCCCTCGAACCGCACCCGGCCACCGGCCATGACCAGCACGCGGTGGCAGAGCATCGCCACGTCCTCCGTCTGGTGGGTGGACAGCAGCACGGTCCGCCCTTCTCCGGCTCCGGCGATCAACTCGCGGAACCGCATGCGCTGTTCGGGGTCCAGCCCCACGGTCGGCTCGTCGAGGACCAGGAACCCGGGGTCTGCGACCAGGGCGGCGCCCAGGGCGACGCGCTGCCGCATTCCCCCGGACAGCTTGCGGATCCGCTTGCCCCGCACCTCCGCCAGGCCGACCTCGTCGAGCACCCGCCGCACCTCCCGGTGCCGGGCCCCCCGGTCGGTCATCTCTTTCAGGATCGCCACGTAGTCGACGAACTCGAAGGCGGTGAAGTCCGGGTGGAAGCCCGGCGTCTGCGGCAGATAGCCCAGCCGGCGCCGCACCTCCTGCCGGCCGCGGGCGGTGCCCGGGTCGTGCCCGAGCACGGTGAAGGCGCCCCGGTCGGCGGGCATGGCCGTGGCGAGCACGCGCAGCAGCGTGGTCTTGCCGGCGCCGTTGGGGCCGAGCAGCCCGGTGACGCCACCGGTCAGCCGCAGCGACACGTCGTCGAGGGCCGGGGTACCGCCGTAGCGGAGGCTGAGCCCGGAGGCGGACACGGTCGGGGTCATACGGCACGTCCCTGGAAGAGGTCGAATCGGTCACGAAGCAGGAAGAGCAGCCCGGCGGCGAGCGCGGCGACCGTCGCCGCCACGCCCTGCCCGGCCACGGTGAACGGCGCGAGCGGCGTGTCCGCCCCGGCCCGCAGCACATCGGCCGTCAGCAGCAGCCCGACCCATGCCCCGCCCACCAGGCACGGCGCGAGCACCGGCCCGAGCCGGGGCATCAGCGTGAGCCCGGTCGCGGTCAGCGCCAGCCCGGGCAGCAGCCAGGCCAGCGCCCGCAGCCCGTAGGCGGGCAGCGCGAGGGTCGCCAGCCCGTTCAGCGCGAGCACGACGGCCAGCACGGCCACCGTCCGGATCATCAGCAGCCGGAACCCGTGCATCGGCGCGACGACGGCCATCTCGTACGTCGGATCCAGCGCGGGCCCGTACGACAGCGCCACCCCCGCCAGCGGCAGCAGCGGCGCGAGGGCAAGGAACAGCGTGGGGAACTCCCCGCTCCGTACGGAATGCCCGGCC
Organism: Streptomyces hawaiiensis; assembly: GCF_004803895.1. Classification (NCBI taxonomy): domain Bacteria; kingdom Bacillati; phylum Actinomycetota; class Actinomycetes; order Kitasatosporales; family Streptomycetaceae; genus Streptomyces; species Streptomyces hawaiiensis. The sequence continues at coordinate 4,129,497 of NZ_CP021978.1, forward strand.
GCCACGCTCAGGAGCAGCACGGCGACGACGGCTCCCAGCCAGGACCGCCGCAGCACCGGCGTCGCCGCCAGCAGCCGCGCGGTGTGCCCGGCCACCCCGGCCCGCACGAGCAGCCCCTCCAGGAGTCCCGTGCGGGGCGCGTCCAGCTCGGCGTCGAGCCGGTCCCACCCGGCGTCCAGAGCGACCGGGTCACCGACCTCGGCCAGCACCCCGCGGCACCGGGCGCACGAGGTCAGATGCGCGTCGGCGGACCAGAGCGCGGGAGCTTCCAACTCCCCCAGCGCGTAGGCGCGCAGATCCTCTTCGGACACGTGCCAGCTCATGCCAACGCCTCCCGCAGCTGCTTGCGGGCCCGCATCGCCCGCGTCTTGACCGTCCCGGGCGGTATCCCCAGCAGTACGGCCGCCTCACGGGTGGTCAGTCCGTCGACGACGGTCGCCTGCAGGACCGCCCGCAGCTCCGGCGACAGCCGGACCAGCGCCCCGGCGAGGTCCCCGTGCTCCACCCCCGCGAGCACGCGTTCCTCCGCCGACACCTCGTCCCGGTGCCGCAGCCGCGCCAGGGCCTGCCGCAGCCGCCCCCGCGCCCCGTCGCCGCGCAGCGCGTCCACCAGCCGCCGCGACCCGATGCGCCACAGCCATCCGGCCGCGTCCGCGGAACCGGCCTCCTCCCGGTGGCGGGCCTTGCCCCGCCACACCGCGAGGAATGTCTCCTGCACGACGTCGTCGACGACCCCGAGGTCGGCGCACCGCCCCCGCAACCGGGCCCGGAGCCAGGGCGCGTAGCGCCGGTACAGCTCCTCGAAGGCACGCCGGTCGGCGTCCGCGGCTATGGCCCGCAGCAGCTCCCCGTCGCTTCTCGTATCGCTCACGTCTCCTCATCGGACGGCCCCGCCCGAACGGTTCACCAGAACACGCTTGACTTTCCGGCTCCCATTCCACCACCCTTTCACTACTCAATTAGTGAAAGGGTGGTTCAGCAGTGGTCGAGTACCGCATCGACCGGCGCAGCGGCGTGGCCACCTACGTCCAGATCGTCCAGCAGACCAAACAGGCCCTGCGTCTGGGCCTGCTGGAGCCGGGCGACAAGCTCCCCACGGCCCGCGAGGTCGTGGAGGCCACCGCCATCAACCCGAACACGGTCCTCAAGGCCTACCGGGAGCTGGAGCGCGAGGGCCTGGTCGAGGCCCGCCGCGGACTGGGCACGTTCGTCCGCAAGTCCCTGAGCACCGCCCCCGCCGACTCCCCGCTCCGCGCGGAGCTGGACGCCTGGGCGGTCCGGGCACGCGAGACCGGCCTGGAGCGCGAGGACGTCGCCGCCCTCTTCACTTCCGTACTCGACGCGCACTTCGCAGACTTCAAGGGGGACGCATGACCGACACCGCCATCGAGGCGGCGGCGCTGGGCAGGAGGTTCGGGCGACGCCGCGGGCCCGCGCTGGACGGCTGCGCCTTCCGGCTCCCCGCGGGCCGCGTCTGCGCCGTCACCGGCCCGAACGGCGCCGGCAAGTCCACCCTGCTCGCCCTGGCGGCCGGGCTGCTCCGCCCCACCGAGGGCACCATCACCGTGCTCGGCACAACCCCGGCCGCGGCCCGCGAGCGCCTCGCCTACGTCGCGCAGAACAAGCCCCTGCACCCGCAGCTCACCATCGCCGGCACCCTGCGACTGGGCCGCGACCTCAACCCCCGCCGCTGGGACGCCCGGGCCGCCGAACGGATCGTCGCGGAGGGCGGCCTCGACCCGGACACGAAGATCCGCGCGCTCTCCGGTGGCCAGCGCACCCGCGTCGCGCTCGCCCTCGCCCTCGGCAAGCGCCCCGAACTGCTGCTCCTGGACGAGCCCATGGCCGACCTCGACCCGCTCGCGCGGCACCAGCTGATGGCCACGCTCATGGCCGACGCCGCCGACCACGGCACCACGGTTGTCATGTCCTCGCACGTCGTCGCGGAACTGGAGGGCTCCTGCGACCACCTGCTGCTGCTCGGCTCGGGCCGCGTCCGCCTCGCCGGGCCGCTGGACGACCTGCTCGCCGCACACACCCTGGTCACGGGCCGGGCGGGCGACGCCCTCGACCCGCACACCGTGGTCGAGTCCCGCACCACCGGCCGCCAGCTGACCGCCCTGGTCCGGCCCGCCGGCCCCCTCGGCGACGGGTTCCAGGTCGACCACCCGTCCCTGGAGGAAGTCGTCCTCGCGCATCTGCGCTCCCCCGACGCCCCGCCGCTCCTGCTCGACGCGCGGGAGGCCGCCGTATGACCGCGATGACCACCCGGGCACCGGCCGCCACCGCCCGGCGCTCCTCGCAGCCGCGCGGCCTGCTCCTGGCCCTGCTGCGGCTGCACCGCACGGCGTTGTTGTTCTGGCTGGGGCTGGTGGCGGTGGCCGCCGGGGCGCTGCTGTGGGCGATCGGCCCGGGCGCGGACGCCGCCTGGGCCGAGTACACGGACCTGGGCTGCGACCGGCCCCGCCCGAACCTGGGCTGCGACCTCCCGGGACCCGCGAACGCCCGCTACCAGACGGCCGTGGCAGTCGGCACCGGCCTCCTGGGGCTCCTCCCGCTGCTCACCGGGGCCTGGGCGGGCGGGGCGCTCATCGGCCGCGACATGGAGAGCGGCACCGCCCAGCTGGCCTGGACCCAGTCGGTCAGCCCGGCCCGCTGGCTGGCCGCCAAGCTCGCGCTCCCGGCCCTGCTGCTGGTGACGGGCACGTTCACGGTGACGCTGCTGCACCGCGTGCTGTGGTCGTCGGACCGTTCCCTGAACGGCGTCATGGGCTGGCGCGCGTGGCACGACGACGGCGTCTTCGAGATCAACGGCACCATCGCCGCCGCCCAGGCCCTCGCCGCCCTGGCGCTCGGCGTCCTGGCGGGCCTGCTGCTGCGCCGGACGCTGCCCGCCCTCGGCGTCGCGGTCCTGGCCGTCGTCTCGCTCAGCTACCTCCTCGACGACCTGCGCCCGTACCTGTGGCCGGTGAAGACCGTCGTGACGTCCCCGGACACGACTCCCGGCTCCGGCGGCATGATCGTCGAGGACGGCGCCCTGACCGCCGCCGGAGCCCGCGTCACGTACCCGGCGTGCACGGGCGAGCCCATGTGCGAGGCCCAGCACGGCATCACCCACTACTACGCCGACTACCACCCGGCCTCCCACTTCTGGCCCCTCCAGCTCGTGGAGACCGGCATCCTCCTCGCCGTCGCCGCCCTGGCGGCCGGGACCGCCTTCGTCCTGCTGCGCCGCCGCACGGGAGCCGCCGTATGACCGCCCTCACCGCGGCGACCGCCCCCGCCGCCCGCCCCGCCCTGCACCGGGGCGGCCCGCTGCGGGCGGTGCTGCGGACGCACCGGGCGGCCCTCGTCCTGTCACTCCTGGCCCTGGCGGCCGCGGCAGTCGCCCTGATCTGGCTGCACTCCCTCGGAGACGAGGCCCGGGAGGGCATGAGCGCCTGCGCCACACCCCCCACCGACCGGCTCCCGTCCTGCGCGGCGGTCGAGGCGATCAGCGCCGACGAGACCTACGCGAACGGCATCGCGGTGCTCGCCTCCGTGCTGTCCTGGGTGATGTTCCCCGTGACCGCCTGGGCGGGCGGCGCGCTCATCGGCCGCGAGCTGGAGAGCGGCACCGCCCGGCTGGCCTGGACCCAGTCGGTCGGCCCCCCCGCGCTGGCTGGCCGCGAAGCTGGCCGCCCCGGCCGCGCTGCTCACCGCCGGCACCGGCGGACTCGTCCTGCTGAACACCTGGGCGCGCGGGGACGGCGACCCCGACCTGGTCGGCGACTGGTACAACCCGGACGCGTTCGTGTCGACGGGCCCGGTGGCCGTGGCCTACGCCCTGGCCGGACTCGCGCTCGGCGCCCTGGCCGGACTCGTGTGGCGCCGGGCCCTGCCCGCCGCCGGCACGGCCCTCGCCGTCTCCCTGCTCCTGCACCAACTCCTGGAACGCCACCGCGAGGACCTCTGGCCGACCGTCAGCCGTATCGCGCCCGGCAGCATCGAACTGCCCCGCTCGGTCTTCCAGGTCACCTGGGACACCCCCACGCCCCACGGCGTCACCATCAGCCACGCCACGTTCCATCCCCGGTCCCACTTCTGGCCCCTGCAGTACGTGGAGACCGGCCTCCTGCTGGCCGTGGCCGGCACCGCGACGGCCACCGCCTTCCTCCTCCTGGCCCGTCGTCTGCCCTGAACCCGGGCCGCGCGTCCTTCCACGGGGGGATGGACGCGCGGTTCGCCGCCTCCCCCTGCGGCCGGAACCGTCCACAGACTGTGGGCGGCCGCCGGGCCGTCGCGCCGCCCCCCGCGAGCCGCCCCCCGCTATCCCGCACGTCATGTCTCCGTAACCGTTGATTCAGACGAGCTTGCGAAGCTCGGCCAATGAATCCCGCCGTGCCCGAGCCTCCCCCGCCCCGCGAGGGTCCCGAGGGAAACGGGAGCACTCATGTGACACCTCCGCTCCCGCCCGCGCTGTCCGACGCGCCCGTGATGCTCGCGGCGCGGAAGAATGGGTCCATGAGCCAGCCGAACACCCAGGCACAGGTCCAGCACGCGCAGCCCTCCGTGGGCTCCATAGCAGCCCACCGCCCGCACACGGTGTCGGCGGCGGTCTCCGACCTGGAACCCGACATCGACGCCGACCTCGACGCGTACGAGGAGTCGCCGTACGACGGGCCCCAGCTGCCGCAGGGCCGCTTCCTCGACCGGGAGCGCAGTTGGCTCGCGTTCAACGAGCGCGTGCTCGAACTCGCCGAGGATCCGAACACGCCCCTGCTGGAGCGGGCCAACTTCCTCGCGATCTTCGCCAGCAACCTGGACGAGTTCTTCATGGTCCGGGTCGCCGGGCTGAAGCGCCGTATCGCCACCGGCGTGGCCACCCGCTCCGCCTCCGGCCTCCAGCCCCGAGAGGTGCTGGAGATGATCTGGGCCCGCTCCCGCGAGCTCATGGCCCGGCACGCCGCCTGCTACCACGAGGACGTCGCCCCCGCACTCGCGGAGGAGGGCGTCCACCTGGTCCGCTGGAACGAGCTGCACGAGAAGGAGCAGGCCCGCCTGTTCACCCTGTTCCGGCACCAGATCTTCCCCGTGCTGACCCCGCTGGCGGTCGACCCGGCACACCCCTTCCCGTACATCTCCGGCCTGTCCCTGAACCTGGCCGTCGTCGTACGGAACCCGGTCACGGGCCACAAGCACTTCGCCCGTGTGAAGGTGCCGCCGCTGCTGTCCCGCTTCCTGGAGAGCTCCCCGGGCCGCTACGTCCCCATCGAGGACGTCATCGCCGCCCACCTGGAGGAGCTGTTCCCGGGCATGGAGGTCCTGGAGCACCACGCCTTCCGCCTCACCCGCAACGAGGACCTCGAGGTCGAAGAAGACGACGCCGAGAACCTCCTCCAGGCCTTGGAGAAGGAGCTCATGCGGCGCCGCTTCGGCCCGCCGGTGCGCCTGGAGGTCGAGGAGTCCATCGACCGGGAGGTCCTGGACCTGCTGGTGCGCGAGCTGAAGATCAGCGAGGCCGAGGTGTACCCGCTGCCGGGCCCGCTGGACCTCACGGGCCTGTTCCGGATCGCCTCCCTGGACCGGCCCGAGCTGAAGTACCGCAAGTTCGTCGCCGGCACCCACCGCGACCTCGCCGAGGTCGAGTCGGCGTCCGCGCCGGACATCTTCGCCGCGCTGCGCGAGCGGGACGTCCTGCTGCACCACCCCTACGACTCGTTCTCCACCTCCGTCCAGGCCTTCCTGGAACAGGCTGCCGGCGACCCGGACGTCCTCGCCATCAAGCAGACCCTGTACCGGACCTCCGGCGACTCCCCGATAGTCGACGCCCTCATCGAGGCCGCCGAGTCCGGCAAGCAGGTCCTGGTCCTGGTCGAGATCAAGGCCCGCTTCGACGAGCACGCCAACATCAAGTGGGCCCGCAAGCTGGAGGAGGCGGGCTGCCACGTGGTCTACGGCCTGGTCGGCCTGAAGACCCACTGCAAGCTGTCGCTGGTGGTCCGCCAGGAGGGCGAGACGCTCCGCCGCTACAGCCACGTCGGCACCGGCAACTACCACCCGAAGACGGCCCGCCTCTACGAGGACCTCGGACTGCTCACGGCCGACCCGCAGGTCGGCGCCGACCTCTCGGACCTCTTCAACCGCCTGTCCGGCTACTCCCGCCGGGAGACCTACCGCCGGCTGCTCGTCGCCCCCAAGTCGCTGCGCGACGGCCTGATCTCGCGGATCACCAAGGAAGTCCAGCACCACCGTGCGGGACGTCCCGCGTACGTCCGCATCAAGGTCAACTCCATGGTCGACGAAGCCCTCATCGACGCCTGCTACCGCGCGGCCCAGGCGGGCGTGCCGGTGGACATCTGGGTGCGCGGCATCTGCGCGCTGCGCCCGGGCGTGACGGGCCTGTCGGAGAACATCCGGGTCCGCTCGATCCTCGGCCGCTTCCTGGAGCACTCCCGGGTGTTCGCCTTCGGCAACGGCGGCGAGCCCGAGGTGTGGTTCGGCAGCGCCGACATGATGCACCGCAACCTCGACCGCCGGATAGAGGCCCTGGTCCGGGTCACCGACCCGGCGCACCGGGCGGCTCTGAACCGGCTGCTGGAGACCGGCATGTCCGCCTCCACCGCCTCCTGGCACCTCGGCCCGGACGGCGACTGGACCCGGCATGCGACCGACGCGGACGGACAGCCCCTGCGCAACGTCCAGGAGATGCTCATAGACGCCCGGAGGCGCCGGCGTGGCACAGCAACACCTTGACCCGACGGATCCCCGGTCCGGGCACGTCGGGCCCGCCCCCACCGGTGAGGCCCTCGCGGGCTATCTGCGGACCCAGGCCACGGAGTTCCTCCGAGCGCTGCGCCTGCACCGGGAGACGGGGGCGGGGGCGCACGGCTCGGAGGGGTCCGCCGAGGCGGCCCGCGCCCTGCGCCGCTCGGCCCGCCGCGTCAGCGCCAGCCTGCACACCTTCCAGTCCCTCCTCGACCCGGACTGGTGCGAGGCGATGCGCCCCGAACTGGCGTGGGTGTCGGGGACGCTGGCGATGGAGCACGCGTACACGGCCCGGCTGGAACGCCTGTTGACGGCGCTGCACCGGCTGTCGGGCTCGACGGCGTTCCCGGCTCCGACGAGTGCGGGGGTGGGCGCGGCGGCACCGCCTTCCAAGGCCGGCGCCCCCGCCCAGGAACGCGGCAACCTGACGGTGGGAGCGGCGAAAGCAGGCGCCCTGCTGGACCGCCAGCTGACCCTCGCCCGCACCCGAGCCCACTCCACGGCCCTGCAGGCCCTGGGCTCCAGCCGCTTCCACGCCATCGCGGACAAGGTCGCCGTCCTGGCCAGCGAGGTCCCCCTCGCCAGGTCCGCCACCGGAACCGACCTGCGCCCCCTGGCCACGGCGGCCGAAGACCGGCTCAGGGACGCGGTCACCACCCTCCCCCTGGTCACCGCCGGCAGCCCGTACAACGCCGCGGCCCTCATCCACGGCCTGTCCCCGGACACGGTCCCGCATCCGCAGGACGCCCCGTGGCACCAGGTCCGCCTGCTGCTGCGCCTGCACCGCTACGCCCGCGAGGCCGTCAGCGGCCCCAAGGGCAACGCCGTCGTCGACCTGCGCCTGCTCTCCGCGGGCCAGGCCCTGAACCGGCACCGCGACGCCTCGGAGGCGGCGGCAGCGGCGGCCCAGGCGGCCCGTACCCCCCGCATCGCCCCGGCCACGGCGTACGCCCTCGGTGTGCTCCACGCCGACCAGCGGCACGAGGTGGAAGCGGCGCGTTTCGCGTTCCAGCAGGCCTGGCAGAAGGAGACCGTCGGCGCGTCATGACCAGGTCCGGCACCAGGAGGCGGTGAAACCGGTGAGCACCCCCAAGGACACCACCGTTCAAGCGGCGGGCTGCGTCCTGTGGCGCCGCTCCCGCGCCACCGGCGAGCCGGAGCTCTGCCTCGTCCACCGGCCGAAATACGACGACTGGTCGTGGCCCAAGGGGAAACTGAAGCGCGGCGAGGAGGCACTCGCGGGCGCACTGCGCGAGGTGGCGGAGGAGACGGGCTGCCGGGCCGCGCCGGGTCCCGAGCTGTCCACCCTGCGCTACTCGGCGAACGGCCGCCCCAAGCAGGTCCGCTACTGGGCGGCCGAGGCCGTGTCCTGCGCGTTCTCCCCGACGGACGAGGTGGACCGGGTCCTGTGGCTGCCGCCCGCCGCGGCCCGCGACCGTCTCACACAGCCCCACGACCGGCCCCTGGTCGACGAACTGCTCGCCGTTCTGCACCTGCCCCGGACGGCCGGCTGACCGGACGGCCCCGTTACGTCCGCGAAAGCGGAATGCCGACGTGCTCTCCCCGTAAGCATTCCGTGACCTCACCAGGCCTTAGGCAGGGGTTCACCCCTCGTTCATGTGCGGCCATCGGCGCCTTCATCTGATCTGCCTAATTTCGGCCTTACCGACGCGAGCCGCGCCTGCCGAGTGCGACCGCGTCCGCGCCACTCAGACTCCGCACGCCGCCGATCAGGACGGCGGCTCCTGGAAGGAACTCAAGTGAAGCTTCAGCGCATGAACCGGCGGGCCCTCGCTCTCGGTGCTCTCGCCGTCTCCGGCGCCCTGGCCCTCACGGCGTGCGGCTCCGACGACACCGGCGGCAACAGCGACGGCGGTTCCTCCAACGCCGCCGCGCCGAGCAACGTCAAGTGCGACGACGCCAAGGGCCAGCTGCTGGCCGACGGCTCGTCCGCGCAGAAGAACGCGATCGACGCCTGGGTGAAGCAGTTCACCGCCGCCTGCCAGGGCGTGCAGATCAACTACAAGGGCGGCGGCTCCGGCGCCGGTGTCACCGCGTTCACCCAGGGCCAGGTCGCCTTCGCCGGCTCCGACTCCGCGCTGAAGCCCGAAGAGGTCACCGCCTCCAAGAAGGTCTGCTCCGGCGGCCAGGGCATCGACCTGCCGATGGTCGGCGGCCCGATCGCGGTCGGCTACAACGTCGACGGCGTGGACAACCTCGTCCTGGACGCCCCGACCCTGGCGAAGATCTTCAACAACCAGATCACCAACTGGAACGACAAGCAGATCCAGAAGCTGAACCCCGACGCGAAGCTTCCGGACCTCAAGATCCAGGCCTTCCACCGCTCGGACGACTCCGGCACCACGGACAACTTCACCAAGTACCTGATGGCCACCGCCAAGAGCGACTGGCCCTACGACGGCGGCAAGACCTGGCAGGCCAAGGGCGGCCAGTCCGCCTCCGGCTCCTCCGGTGTCGCCCAGCAGGTGAAGCAGACCAACGGCGCCATCGGCTACTTCGAGCTGTCGTACGCCAAGGACGGCCTGAAGACGGTCGACCTCGACACGGGCGCCGCCCAGCCGGTCAAGGCCACCGTCGAGAACGCCACCAAGGCGATCTCCGAGGCCAAGGTCGTCGGCACGGGCAAGGACCTCGCCCTGGAGCTGAACTACGGCACCAAGGCCGAGGGCGCCTACCCGATGGTCCTCGTCACGTACGAGATCGTCTGCGACAAGGGCAACAAGGCCGACACCCTGCCCGGCACCAAGGCGTTCCTGCGCTACATCGCCTCCGAGGACGGCCAGAAGATCCTCGCCGAGAACGACTACGCGCCGATCCCCGCCGACATCATCTCCCAGGTCCGCACCACCATCGAGGGCCTGAGCTGACCCGAGTGCGGTCCGGTCCCCTCCCCGGGGCCGGGCCGCACCGTCCGGTGCACCGCCGCCAGTGGCCGTACCTCCGTTACGGCTCCGCAGACCGGAGAACCTGATGGGCACACCCACACAGACAATCGAGACACCTCCCCCCGCTTCGCAGCCGACCGCCGACAAGCGCGCCGCGCGCGGGGCCACCCGGCCCGGAGACCGGATCTTCCTCGCTCTCTCCCGCGGCTCGGGCATCCTGCTGCTGGTGATCATGGCCGCGATCGCGGTCTTCCTCACCTACCGCGCCTCCCTGGCGATCAGCAAGGACCAGGGCAACTTCCTCACGACCTTCCAGTGGGACACCAACCTCGTCCCGCCGGACTTCGGCATCGCCGTCCTGGCCTTCGGCACGGTCGTCTCCTCGATCGTCGCCATGGTCATCGCGGTGCCGGTCGCCGTCGCCATCGCGCTGTTCCTCACGCACTACGCCCCGCGCCGGATGCGCGGCCCCATCGCGTACGTGATCGACCTGCTCGCGGCCGTGCCGTCCATCGTCTACGGCCTCTGGGGCGCCCTCGTCCTCGTGCCGCACATGAACGGCCTCTTCGGCTGGCTGAACGACTACCTCGGCTGGACCGGCATCTTCTCGTGGCAGGGCGGCGCCCCCCGCTCGATGCTGACCGTCGGCATCCTGCTCGCGATCATGATCCTGCCGATCATCACCAACGTGAGCCGCGAGGTCTTCCGCCAGGTCCCGCAGATGCACGAGGAAGCGGCCCTGGCGCTCGGCGCCACCCGCTGGGAGGTGATCCGCATGGCGGTCATCCCCTTCGGCCGCTCCGGCGTCATCTCCGCCTCGATGCTCGGCCTCGGCCGCGCCCTGGGCGAGACCATGGCCGTCGCCACCGTGCTCTCCCCGACCTTCGACATCCAGGCCAGCCTGCTCGACCCGGGCGGCGGCACGTTCGCCCAGAACATCGCCAGCAAGTTCGGTGAGGCCACCGAGTTCGGCCGGGACGCGCTGATCGCCTCCGGTCTGGTCCTGTTCGTCATCACCCTGCTGGTCAACGGCGCGGCCCGCGCGATCATCGCCCGCCGCAAGGAGTACTCGGGGGCCAACGCATGAGCACCGCAACCCTGACCCCGAAGGGCCCCAGCACCCTGCGCGGTGCCCGCCTGCCCAAGTGGTCGCCGTACGCCATCGCCGGCGGCTCGATCGCCCTCGCGATCGTCATCGGCCTCGTCGGCGGCCTGCACAGCCGCGTCCAGTGGGGCCTGATCGCCGCGATCCTCTACGTCGTCGGCACGTACGGCATCGCCTCCGCCGTCGAGGGCAAGCGGCAGGCCAGGGACCGCATCGCGACCTCCCTCGTCTGGGTCGCCTTCCTGCTCGCCGTCGTCCCGCTGGCCTCGCTGGTCTGGTCGACCGTCGTGCGCGGTGTGAAGGTCCTCGACCTGTACTTCCTGACGCACTCCATGGGCGTCGTCGCCGACACCGAGCCCGGCGGCGGTATCTACCACGCCATCCTCGGCACCCTGGAGCAGGTCGGACTCGCCACGGTGATCGCCGCGCCGATCGGCGTGCTCACCGCGATCTACCTCGTCGAGTACGGCCGGGGCAACCTCTCCAAGGCCATCACGTTCTTCGTGGACGTCATGACCGGCATCCCGTCGATCGTCGCGGGCCTGTTCATCCTCAGCCTCATGCTGATGTTCGACATGCAGCCCTTCGGCTTCGCCGGCTCGCTGGCCCTGGCCATCCTGATGATGCCGGTCGTCGTGCGCTCCACGGAGGAGATGCTCAAGCTCGTCCCGAACGAGCTGCGCGAGGCCTCCCTGGCGCTCGGCGTCCCCAAGTGGCGCACCATCCTGAAGGTGGTCCTGCCGACCTCCCTCGGCGGCATCACCACGGGCATCATGCTCTCGATCGCCCGCATCACCGGTGAGACCGCCCCGGTCCTGCTGCTGGTGTGGGGCAACGCGTTCATCAACGCCAACCCCTTCGAGGGGGCGCAGGCCTCGCTGCCGCTGTACATCTACCAGCAGTACGCGAACAGCGCGGGCTCCGGTGCGGCGTACGACCGCGCCTGGGCGGCGTCGCTCACCCTGATCGCCTTCGTGATGCTCCTGAACCTGGTGGCCCGCGGGATCGCCCGCTGGAAGGCCCCGAAGACCGGTCGCTGACGCGTCAATCTGCGGCTACCGCCGCGCGGGGCCACACAGCGACCCCCAGACTTTTTGGAAGTGAAGTAGTCATGGCCAAGCGAATCGACGTAAGCGGACTGACCGCCTACTACGGCTCCCACAAGGCGATCGAGGACATCTCGATGACCGTCGAGCCGCGCTCGGTGACGGCGTTCATCGGCCCGTCCGGCTGCGGCAAGTCGACGTTCCTGCGCACGCTGAACCGGATGCACGAGGTGACCTCGGGCGGCCGGGTCGAGGGCAAGGTGCTGCTGGACGACGAGGACCTCTACGGCACGGGCATCGACCCGGTGTCGGTCCGCCGCGAGGTCGGCATGGTGTTCCAGCGCCCGAACCCGTTCCCCACGATGTCGATCTTCGACAACGTCGCGGCGGGACTGCGGCTGAACGGCAACTACAAGAAGAGCGAGCTCTCCGACATCGTCGAGCGCTCCCTCAAGGGCGCGAACCTCTGGAACGAGGTCAAGGACCGCCTGAACAAGCCCGGCTCGGGCCTGTCCGGCGGCCAGCAGCAGCGTCTGTGCATCGCGCGGGCGATCGCGGTCGAGCCGAACGTCCTGCTCATGGACGAGCCCTGCTCGGCGCTCGACCCGATCTCCACGCTCGCGATCGAGGACCTGATCGGCGAGCTCAAGGAGCGCTTCACGATCGTCATCGTGACGCACAACATGCAGCAGGCGGCGCGCGTCTCCGACCGCACGGCCTTCTTCAACCTCGCGGCGGTCGGCCAGCCCGGCAAGCTCATCGAGATCGACGACACGGAGCGCATCTTCTCCAACCCGTCCATCCAGGCCACGGAGGACTACATCTCCGGCCGCTTCGGCTGATCCCGCCTGCCGAGTCTCCTCGCGGTGCTGCATGGCGGTGCCACCGCGAGGCCGAAAAAGGGCCCGCCCCCGGCTCCCGGGGGCGGGCCTTTCGTCTGCGTCCGGTGCGCTACAGGAACGCCAGCTTGACGATCCCGTACGACGCCGCGGCCACCAGCGCGGCGGCCGGCATCGTGATGAACCAGCCGAGGATGATGTTCTTGGCGACACCCCACCGCACGGCGTTCACGCGCTTCGTCGCGCCGACACCCATGATCGCGGACGTGATGACGTGGGTCGTGGAGATCGGCGCCTTGAACAGGAACGCCGAGGTGAACATGATCGTCGCGCCCGTCGCCTCCGCCGCGAAGCCCTGCGGCGGGTCCAGCTCGATGATCTTCCGCCCCAGCGTCCGCATGATCCGCCACCCACCGGCGTACGTCCCCAGCGACAGCATCACCGCACAGGCGATCTTGACCCACACCGGGATCGGATCGCCGTAGTCCTCGACATCGGCGATGACGAGCGCCATCACCACGATGCCCATGGTCTTCTGCGCGTCCTGCAGACCGTGCCCCAGCGCCATGCCGGCCGCCGAGACGGTCTGCGCGATGCGGAACCCGCGCTTGGCCTTGTGCGGGTTCGCCTTCCTGAATATCCACAGGATCGCGGTCATCACCAGATAGCCGGCCAGAATGCCGACCACCGGAGACACGAACATCGGGATGACGACCTTCTCCAGCACTCCGTGCCAGTAGACCGTCGTCCCGCCGGCCAGCGCCGCCCCGACCATCCCGCCGAACAGCGCGTGCGAGGAGGAGGAGGGCAGCCCGAAGTACCAGGTGATCAGGTTCCAGACGATCGCGCCCACCAGCGCGGCGAAGAGGATGCCCATCCCCTTCGACCCGGTCGGTGTCTGGATCAGCCCCTCACTGACGGTCTTGGCGACCCCGGAGCCCATGAAGGCACCGGCGAGGTTCATCACCGCCGCCATGGCCAGCGCGGCCTTCGGCGTCAGCGCCCGCGTCGAGACGGACGTGGCGATCGCGTTCGCCGAATCGTGAAAGCCGTTGGTGTACGTGAAGAAGAGCGCGACCCCGATGGTCGCGACCAGAGCGAAGGTGTCCATGAAGGGCTCAGGACTCCTTGACGGCGATGGTCTCCACCGTGTTCGCCACGTGCTCGAACGCGTCCGCCGCTTCCTCCAGCACGTCCACGATCTGCTTGAGCTTCAGCACCTCCATGGCGTCGTACTTGCCGTTGAAGAGGTGCGCCAGCAGCTTGCGGTGGATCTGGTCGGCCTGGTTCTCCAGCCGGTTGACCTCGATCCAGTACTCGGTGAGGTTGTCCATCGTCCGCAGATGCGGCATCGCCTCGGCCGTGAGCTCGGCCGCGCGCGCCAGCACCTCGATCTGCTGGTCGACGCCCTTGGGCAGTTCCTCGACGTTGTAGAGGACGACCAGGTCGACGGCCTCCTCCATGAAGTCCATGATGTCGTCGAGGGACGAGGCGAGGGAGTAGATGTCCTCGCGGTCGAACGGCGTGATGAAGGAGGAGTTCAGCTGGTGGAAGATCGCGTGCGTGGCATCGTCACCTGCGTGTTCCGCTGCCCGCATACGCTCTGCGATCTCGGCCCGGGCGGATGCGTCCGCTCCGAGCAGTTCCATCAGGAGCTTCGAGCCCGTGACGATGTTGTCCGCGGAGGCGGCGAACATGTCATAGAAGCTCGTCTCCCTGGGGGTCAGACGAAAGCGCACGTGGGGTCCTCGGGGTGCTTCGGTTTCGGTCAGGCTGATGCTAGGCGCATCATCCAGCCACGGCTATCGGGCCGCCCACCAGTGTCGCCCATCAAGCACAGTGATGAGCACGGGGGCGGTTCCAGGGCCGTATACCCAGGAAAGTTCGGTACCATATACCCACCAGGGGTATATGTCGGCCCACCGCCCACCAGGAGGACGCGATGACGGACGTGACCGAAACGACAGATGTCGCACATGTCACCACCGGCACCGCGGGTGCGGACGTGACGGACCACGACCACGGCGTGCACGGGTACCACAAGCAGAAGGACGAACACCTCAAGCGCCTGCGCCGCATCGAGGGCCAGATCCGCGGCCTGCAGCGCATGGTCGACGAGGACGTCTACTGCATCGACATACTCACCCAGGTCTCCGCCTCCACCAAGGCCCTGCAGTCCTTCGCCCTGCAACTGCTGGAGGAGCACCTTCGGCACTGCGTCGCCGACGCGGCCGTCAAGGGCGGTGACGAGATCGACTCCAAGGTGAAGGAGGCGACCCAGGCGATCGCCCGCATGCTGCGGACGTGAACCCCGGCCCGGGCCGGGAGCACGCCCGGGTTCAGCGCCTGACGGAGTCCCGCTCCTCGGCCACTTTCAGCACCTCGTCGATGCTCTCCAGGCTGAGCCGCTCCTGAGCGGCCGAGGCCGCGATGATCAGCTCTCCGCACAGTTCGATCTCGGCGAGGGCCACGTGGTCCTGAACTGCCGTACCGCCGACCGGAGCCACGTGCATCACCTCGTCTCTGCCGTTACCGGATTCCTAGAGTAGGGAGCGGCCCACACGCCGCGCATGGCACGGACGGGCTAGTTCACGCCGGTCACTCCTCGGCGATCTTGCCCGCGTAGATGTCGTCGGGTCGGGGCAACCGTACGCGCGCCGGGGCCCCGAAATCGTAGAGCAGCGTGGTCGAGGCGACGGCCACGGGGCTCTTCTGCTGCCCGTTCAGGAAGCTGAAACGGTGTCTGACCTTGCGGATGCGTCCCTCGTCGTCGAGGTAGGCGTCGAAGGGCACGTCGGCGGTGGCGAACCCCTTGGCCGCCGCCTTCAGGGGCCCCTTGTTCCCCTCCGAGGCACGCCGGGCCGCGTCACCGAGGTCCGCCGTCCCCCGGTAGTGCCGCACTCCGGTTCCCGCGACCTCCGTCCTGCCCACATACGTCGCCGTCCGCGTCCCGAGCAGCACCTCGGCCGCGGTGAACGGATCGGTGGCCCCGCCGGTGACGAGGTTCCCGTCGGACAGGGTCCGCGTGTCCACCCGCACCCACTTGTCCGGCGGCACACCGGCGCCCCGGTTCTTCATGAACAGCGCGCCCGGCACGAGCAGTTCGGTGATCGGCCGGCGCTTCGCGGCCCCCGCGGGATCCTGCGGCAGCAGCACCTTCAGCTGCCCCATCCGCTTGCGGAAGTCGTAGACCCCGCCGCCCCGGATGGTCACCCGGGTCCCGCCGGCGGCCATCTCCATCGACGTACGGGCCTTGGAACTCCCCGCCTCGACGAGACGGCCGGCGGCCTGCCGCAGCGCGACGACCGCGTCCCCGCCGCGGGAGTCCCCGGCGACCGCGTCACCCCCGGAGCACCCCGCGGTGCCCAGCCCCGCCCCGGCCAGGAACCCGGCCGCGACGACCGCCGCGCCCGTCCGCCTGTGCCGCCGTTCCCGCTGCCGCCCAGTCATCGCCTGCCTACCCCCAGCCGGTACGTCCGTCACGGGCCCCCTCGTTGTTCCGGTTAACGACGGGTATGTGCCCCCGTCACGCGAGCCCGCGCCAGGCGCCATACGAACCCTTTACCTGGGGTGGGTAACGTTGCCGGCGTGGCGCAGCAGGACGGGCCGGAACCTCCCCCCAACCTCCCGGAACACCGCACGACGACCATGGAGAAGGGCCCTTTCTGCATGGCCCACTGCGTCTGCGGCTGGCGCGGCCCGGCACGAAGAGCCAGAAGCCAGGCGCGTACGGACGCGGAGAAGCACACGACGGGCTGAGCCTCGTGGTGGACGCCGCCCGGCCGCGCCCGAACCATGGAACCCCCGTCCCCGTCCCCCCGTCTCCCAGGACGGAACCACCGGGAGGCCCCATGGAACGGCGCACGATCCTCACAGCCGGCACGGCGGCGGTCGCCGCGGCCGCAACCCCCTTCACCACCGCCTGCACACCGTCGGGCACCCGCTCCGGGGCCACCGTCACCAAGACCTCGCGCACCACCACGACCTCGAGATCCACCGCCGCCGACTGGTCCGCCCTGGCCCGCGACCTCGACGGCCCCCTCGTCCGCCCGGGCGACGCCGACTGGCCCGCGGCCCGGCAGCTGTACAACACCCGCTTCGACCACCTGAAGCCCGCCGCCGTCGCGTACGTGTCCCACCCGGACGACATCCGCACGACCCTGGCCTACGCCCGCGCCCACGCCCTGCGCGTGGCGATCCGCAACGGCGGCCACTCCTACGCCGGCTGGTCCTCCGGCGACGGCCGTCTGATCATCGACGTCTCGAAGCTCAACCGCGTCCGGGCCTCCGGCACCACCGCGGTGGTCGGCGCCGGCGCCAAACTCATCGACGTCTACCGGGCCCTGGCCGCGAAGGGCGTCACGATCCCCGCCGGCTCCTGCCCGACCGTCGGCGTCTCGGGCCTCACCCTCGGCGGCGGCCACGGCGTGGTCTCCCGCGCCTACGGCCTGACCTGCGACAGCCTCACCCAGGCCACCCTCATCACCGCCGACGGCAAGCAGCTCACCGCCGACTCCCACGAGAACAAGGACCTCTTCTGGGCCCTGCGCGGCGCCGGCAACGGCAACTTCGGCGTGGTCACGGAGCTGCACTTCACGACCCACCCGGCCCCGCAGGGCGTCTCGGCGTACCTGTCCTGGCCTGGTCGAAGGCGGCGGCGGTGGTGAAGGCCTGGCAGGAGTGGGGCCCGTCACAGCCCGACGAGATCTGGTCGTCCCTGCACCTGGCGAGCGCCGCGGGCGGCACCCCGACCGTCTCCGTCTCGGCGTTCTCCCTCGGCACCCACGGCGAACTGCAGAACGCCGTCGACCGCCTCGCCGACCGCGTCGGCGCCCCGGCCCGCAGCGTCTCCCTGAAGCGACGGTCCTACGAGGAGTCGATGGAGGTGTACGCGGGCTGCTCCGCGTTCCCGACGGACGCGCAGTGCCATCTGCCCGGCTCGACCCCGGGCCGGTCCCCGAAGGGCGCGCTGGGCCGCGAGACGTACGCAGCGGCGTCGGACTTCTTCGACCGCTCCCTCTCCGCGGCCGGCATCCGCGCGCTGCTGTCCCAGATCGGTTCGGTGCGCGGCGGCACGGGCAGCATCGCGCTGACCGCCCTCGGCGGAGCGGTCAACCGCGTCTCCCCCACGTCCACGGCGTTCGTCCACCGCCGCTCCCGCATGCTGGCCCAGTACATCGCCGCGTGGCGGGCGGGCACCAGCGGTACGACGGCCCGCGACTGGCTGGCCTCCGCCCACCAGGCGATGCGCCCCCACGCCTCGGGCGCGGCCTACCAGAACTACACGGACCCGACCCTGACCGACTGGCGCAAGGCGTACTACGGGGATGCGGCGACCCGCCTGGCCAAGCTGAAGAAGAGTTACGACCCCAACCGCTTCTTCACCTGTCCGCAGGCGCTGTAAGCCCCCTAGGCGGCGAGGTCCCTCTCCGAGGCTCGCTCGTTGCGAGCCTCGGGGATCACGGTGTCCTCCCCTTCGGCCCGCCCTCCGCGCCGCACCAGCCATCCCACCCGGGGCGACCGCTCGACGGCCTTGACCACGGGCGTCAGCAGGGCCATGGCGAGCGGCGACAGCAGCAGCGCCACGGCCGTCCCCAGCGCGAACCCACCCACGACGTCCGTCGGGTAGTGCACGCCCATGTAGACGCGGATGAACCCGCCGAACAACGCCAGCACGAGCCCGACGAGCCCGAACTTCCGGTTGGCGACGAACAGGCCGACCGCCAGCGCCATGACGATCGTGGCGTGGTCGCTGACGAACGAGTAGTCGGTCTTGCCCTGGACGAGCACCTCGAGCCCCTGGTGGTCCAGGAACGGCCGGGGCCGCTCCACGAAGCCCCGTATGGGCACGTTCACCAGCACGGCGATACCGGCGGCCAACGGCGCCCAGACCAACGCCGCGACGGTGGACGCCGCGTCCTCGCCGCCCCGCCGCCGCACGGACCACCAGCAGCCCACCACGAGCAGGACGATGGCGAGCAGCAGCCCGTACTCACCGACGTACTCCATGACGCGGTCGAACCAGGCCGGCGCGTCCTTGGCCAGGCCATTGATGTCGTACAGCAGGTCGACGTCGGGGTTCGACCCGGAATCGGCGAGTCCAGCCATGGCGCTGCGGCCCCTTCGTCGTCTCTCTCCCGGCGCACCTGTGCGTGCGCCGCTGCTGCCACCCCCGTGGTTGTAGATCCGCTTCCGCCGCACGCGTGCGTGACACGTGCCGAATGAACGTCTGCTCGGCTACGACAACAGGAACGCATGGTCCCCGTCGATACGTTCCACACTCCACCGAATGATCACGCAGACGTTATCGAAGAGAGACACGTCTTCGCAGCTCAGGGGGTGGGTTCACGCACGGTTCACACCGTCATGGGCAGTGCTTTCGCGCCATCTTCGGTGACGCGGGTGGCTCCGAAGTAGTCGGGGGTGTCGATCGGGTCGAATCGGATGACGGCACCGGTCCGGGGCGCGTCGATCATGTACCCGCCTCCGACATAAATGCCGACATGCCGGATGGCACGGGAATTGGTGAGGTCGTCCGAGAAGAACACGAGGTCGCCGGGGAGCAGTTCGTCCCGCGAGGGATGCGGACCGGCGTTGTACTGGTCGTTGGCGACCCGCGGGAGCTTGATGCCCACGGTCTCGTAGGCGGCCTGGGTCAGTCCCGAGCAGTCGAAGCGTCCGCCCTGCTCAGCGGTGCCGGTGCCGCCCCAGAGGTAGGGCGTGCCGAGCTTCTTCTGCGCGTACTCGATCGCGGCGGCGGCCTGCTCGGAGGGGTCGACCCGCCCGACCGGCGCCGCGAAGCTCTCCGCGAGCGTCGTGATCCGCTTCACGTAGTTGCGGGTCTCGCTGTACGGCGGCACGCCCCCGTACTTGATCACCGCGTACGCCCCCGCGTTGTAGGCGGCCAGCATGTTTTCGGTCGGATTCCCGCCAACCTTCTTCACGTACGACGCGAGTTCGCAGTCGTAGGAGGCGGCCGAGGGAATCGCGTCCTTCGGGTCCCACACGTCACGGTCGCCGTCGCCGTCGCCGTCGATGCCGTGGCTGGCCCAGGTGCCGGGGATGAACTGCGCTATGCCCTGCGCGGCGGCGTGGCTCTGGGCCCTGGGGTTGAAGCCGCTCTCCTGGTAGAGCTGGGCGGCGAGCAGGGCCGGGCTGATGGCGGGGCAGAGGTTGCCCCACTTCTGCACGGTGGCCGCGTACGCGGCGGGCACCGATCCCTTGGCCAGCGATTTCGCCCCGCCGCCCACGCCGCTGACGAGGTTCCCGGCGACCAGATAGACCCCGACGACGAGCAGCATCACGAAGGCCAGAGCGGAACTGATGGCGACACTCGCCACGATCCACGCCTTACGCACCGTCAACCGCCCCTCGCCGCCCAGGAGTCCGTTGGTCAGTGTAGAGGCGGCCCGCCCGCCCGGGAATGATCACGAGGAGGAGAGTCTGGGGCGGACGGAGGAACAGGGCACGGCACCGGCAGCACGGCGAGAGCACGACGGGTCCGGCCGGCGCACGGGATCACGGCGCGTCACAGGCCCCCGCCGCTTCCCGGTACAGCCGTTCCGCCGACGCGCCGAGGACCACGCTGTAGGAGACGCCGGGGCTGGTCCCGCCCTGGTCGTGCCCGCCGAGGACCCCGACGACCTGCCCGTCCCCGTTCACCCAGGGGCTGCCGCTGGTGCCCCCGCTGAAGCCGGGGCAGGCGATGCGCTGCTGGGTGCGGCTGTGCGCGGCGGGCCTGGCGGTGCAGCTGACGGGCGTCTCCCGCGTGTTGGGGTACCCGGTGACGGTCACCGCGGTGGCCCCGGTCGCCGTGCCGGTCACGAACCGGTTCCCGCCGACGGCGTCCTGGACCTCCTCGCCGCCGTGGGGCGCGACCGCGGCGAGCCCCACGTCACTGTCCTCGTCACGTCCCTCGACCCACTCGCGGGCCAGGAACCGCCGCCGCACCGTCCACTCGCCGTAGGGCGCCCGTCCGTCCCGGTAGCCCGGCACGAAGACCAGCCCGGCGTCGCCGCCCAGGCAGTGCGCCGCGGTGACGATCAGATTCCGGTGCGGCGCGTCCACCACGGACGCCGTGCAGAAGTGCCCGCCGGCCGGCCGCCCCGCCCGCGCGGCGGGGACGAGCACCCCGACCCGGGCGTCGCGCGCGGTGAAGGTCAGCCCGAGGGGCCCGGCCCCGTCGTCGGCTCTCGCGCCGGACGCGGTGATGAGGGCGACGAGGACCACGGCGATGGACAGGACGCGCTTCACCGGAGCGACTGTGCCCGACGAAGGTGAGAGAAACGTCAGACACCGGCCTGCGCGTCCCGCCCCGGCGGGAAGTGCGGGCCCGTCAGCTCCTCCGACACCCGCCACAGCCGCCGGGCCGTCAGCGGGTCGCCGGCCGCGCGGGAGCGGCCCGCCGGCATCGCGGGCGACCCGCAGCACCTCACCCTGCTGACCGGCGCCGCCCTCCAGGGCATCGCCTCCTTCGCGGCGGGCGGCATGCTCGCCCTCGACGGCACCGAGGAGTTCGTCCACCTCCTCCTGCTCCTCCTGCGCGGCCTCGAGCCCCGCTGAATCCGGCCCCCTCGGGTCAAGCCGCGCCCATCACCCGGCCATCGAGCCGTCAGCGATCGGTAAGCCCCACTCCCCTTTCAGTAAGGCGGAAGTCAGGATTCCGAAACCCGTCTTGTTGTCACGTACTCAACAAGCGATCGTCGTCGCGGGTCGCCGCCCCCGCCGGGAAACACACCGGCGGTTCCCCCACCCGCAGGCCTCTGCCCACCACTGCCAGGAGGCTGTACCTTGCCCACGACACCCCCCAACTCCCCCACCACCCGCCGCAGATGGCGCCGCGCCGCGTCCGCCGTCACCGCCACGGCCGCACTCCTGATCACCGGCCTCACCACCGCCGCCCACGCACAGGCCGCAGACCCGAGCACCTCCAAGGTCACCTGGACCCGCTCCTGCGCCCTGCCCCGCCACCATGGCGAGATGGCCTGCAACGCCCTGCGCGTCACGGGCGGCCGCACCGCCTTCCAGCAGCAGCACGGCATCTCGGCCCAGGCCGCCGAGGCCTCCTCCCCCTCCGGCTACGGCCCCTCCGACCTCCGCAGCGCCTACGGCCTCACCTCCGCCGCCGCGAACAACGGCTCCGGCCGCACCATCGCCGTCGTCGACGCCTACGACGACCCGAACGCCGAATCCGACCTCGCCGCCTACCGCTCCCACTACGGCCTGCCCGCCTGCACCACCGCGAACGGCTGCTTCAAGAAGGTGAGCCAGACCGGCTCCACCACCGCCCTCCCGACCGCCGACAGCGGCTGGGCCGGTGAGATCTCCCTCGACCTCGACATGGCGAGCGCGATCTGCCCGAACTGCCACATCACCCTCGTCGAGGCGAAGTCGGCGTCCATGGCCAACCTCGGCACCGCCGTCAACGAGGCCGTCGCCCTGGGCGCCAAGTACGTCTCCAACAGCTACGGCGGCGGCGAGTCCTCCTCCGACGCCTCCTACGACTCCGCCTACTTCAACCACCCGGGCGTCGCCATCACCGTCAGCGCGGGCGACGCCGGCTACGGCGCCGAGTACCCGGCGGCGTCGAAGTACGTGACGGCCGTCGGCGGCACCAGCCTCACCGCCTCCTCCACCACCCGCGGCTGGACCGAGAGCGTCTGGCGGACCAGCAGCACCGAGGGCACCGGCTCCGGCTGCTCCGCCTACGACACCAAGCCCGCCTGGCAGACCGACACCGGCTGCACCCGGCGCATGATCGCCGACGTCTCGGCCGTAGCAGACCCGGCGACCGGCGTCGCCGTCTACGACACCTACGGCGTCGACGGCCAGGGCTGGGCCACCTACGGCGGCACCAGCGCCTCCGCCCCGATCATCGCGAGCGTCTACGCCCTCGCGGGCACCCCGTCCACCGGCTCCTACCCCGCCGGATTCCCCTACGCGAACACCTCCGCCCTGAACGACGTCACCAGCGGCAGCAACGGCAGCTGCACCACCAGCTACTTCTGCACCGCCCGGACGGGTTACGACGGCCCGACCGGCCTGGGCACCCCCGAGGGACTCGGCGCCTTCACCGGCTGACACCTTCGGCTGGTGACAGACCGTCACCGAAGAACGCCGCCCGGGGCCGTGGGGGCCCGTGGACGGCCGGTGACGAAGGGGCCGCGGCAACCCAGCCGCGGCCCCTTCGCCTTGCCAGGTAGCCTTCACCCCGGGAACACCGGCGCGATCACTCACCCGACCAGCCGTCAGAAACAGCCTGAAGAGGTGAGAAGGCCGCAAGAGGGCACAACGACGGAACCACACACCAGGTTCCGCTCAGGCCTCATTGCCCGGCGTGACCTGCCGTGATACACAGAGTGACCATACGATCCTTCGCACACCACCCGCCGCCACCCCTAGGGGCCGACGCGGAACGGTGGCAAGGTATTCGTACGAAACCCGCCAATCAATGACGCCAAGTCGACATCCGGCAGCATCATTGTCGGCGAGAATGAGGCCTGACCTCTGCACGACCGCAGAGGGTGCAGAACTACCCACCAGGGGCGGTGACTTACATGCTCTTTGCGGCCGACAAGGGAGACATCAACACCATCATCGGCGGGATCGCTCCGGACTGGGGCCCCTTCGGCAGCCTGGGCACCGAGGCGAAGACGATGGTCCAGGTCGTGATGGCGTTCGCCATCCTGCTCTGCCTCGGCATCGCCATCTGGGGCGCCGCCAAGCAGCGCATCGGCGCCACCGCCCTGCGGGACACCTTCAGCGCGGAGCAGGGCAAGGGCCTCATCATCGCGGGTCTGACGGGAGTCTTCATCATCGGCTCCCTCGGGACGCTGTTCACCATCGTGTACGGCATGGCCGTGTAGACCGGGCACCGTCCGCCCGGCCGGGCACGCCCGGCTCCCCCTCCATCCCACCCGCCCGTCGTGCCCACCGGCTGAGGTTGCGTTTCCCTGATGTCGAGTCACCACACCGCGCCCGCGCGGGAACCAGCACGGCTACCGTCGTACGAGGAGTATGAGAAGTACGACCGGTACGAACTGTTTCCGCACGACGTCGAGGGGGCGTACGCGGTATGAGTCACGGTGACGACCACGAGCCCTCCGGCGGCTACGCCGGCACGGGCCAGACCCGCACCCGCCTGCCCGAATCCGGCGACGCCTTCGGCGACCCCCGCCGCCGCTCCTCGTCCCGCAGCCTGGTCACGGTCGTCGGCGTGGTGGTCCTCCTGATCGCAGCCATCGCCTTCGCGAACCGGGGGGACGGCGACACCGAGTCCAGCGGCTCGGGCAGCGACAAGGCGGAGAGCTCGGCGACGGCGCCCACGGGGCAACAGCCGGTGAAGTCGAAGACCGGCGACATCGCCACAGGCTACGCCCATACGGAGCAGGGCGCCCAGTCCGCAGCCACCAACTTTGGCGTCGCCCTCGGGTCGGCCGACATGTACAACCTCGACAAGCGGCACGCGATCGTCAACACCGTGTACGCCCCCGATGTCGCCGCCGCCCAACTGCCGGCGTTCGACCAGGTGTACTCGCAGGAGAGCTTCCTCGAGAAGATCGGCCTGACCAAGGACGGCGCCGCGCCGAACGGCCAGACCTTCGTCTCGCGCGTCGTCCCGGTCGGCACCAAGGTCACCTCCTACAACAACAGCACCGCCTCGGTCGCCCTCTGGTACACATCCCTCTTCGGCCTGTCGGGGGAGGGCTCCAAGAACCCCGTGACCGAGAGCTGGTACACAACGACGTACCAGCTGAAGTGGGTCGATGGTGACTGGAAGGTCACCGACTTCACCCAGAAGGACGGCCCGGTCCCGGTCGGACGCGACCAGAGAGCGTCCACCGCAGAGGACATGAGCAAGGCCGTCGAGGAGTACGGAGGGTTCACCTATGCCCGGTAGGCATCTCGTACTCAAACTCGGCGCCGCGGTCACCGCCGTGCAGACGGCCACGGTCCTGCTGGCCACCCGTGCCTTCGCCGCCCCCACTCCGTCCCCGTCACCCAGCAACAACGCCTGCGACCTCCTCAGGGGCGAGGCCAGAGACATCTGCGAGGGCGACACCGGCACCGGCAGCGGCGGCGGTGCCGACCGGCTCGACCCCACCTCCACCCTCGACCCCCTCTCCTCCCTCGCCAAGGGCTGTGCCGACGCCGCGTCCTGGACCGTCGACAAGCTCAGCGAGGCCGTGAAGGAGACCGCCAACGTCGACTTCACCAACCCCAAGTTCCTCCAGCAGTACGCCGTCGTCTTCGCCGCGTCGACGATCCTCACGCTCCTGCTCTGGATCCTGGCCGTGGCAAAGCGAGCCGTGCGCGGCGTACCCCTGACCACCGCCCTGTCCGAGGCCATCGGATTCCTGTGGCTCACGGTGCTGGCCTCCGCATTCACCCCCCTGATCCTCTACACCGTCGTCTCCGCCACCGACGGCATCACCGAGGTCCTCGCGAAAGCCACCGGCGACCAGACCGACGCGTTCTTCGGCACGTTCTCCGAGGCCCTCAAGAAGGGCGAGGACATCGGCGGCGGCCCGATCATGCTGATCGTCGTCTCCCTGGTCAGCATCCTCGCCGCCGGCGTCCTCTGGCTGGAGCTCGTCATCCGCGCCGCCCTGCTCTACGTCGGCGCCCTCCTCGGCACCGTCGTCTACGCCGGCCTCGTCGACAAGAACCTGTGGGGCCACGTCCGCCGCTGGGCCGGCATCATGATCGCGGTCATCCTCATCAAGCCGGTCATCGTCATCGTCCTCGGCCTCGCCGGCGCACTCTCCGCCGACGACGGCCCCGACGCCTTCTCCGCCGTCGTCTCCGGCCTCGCCATCATCCTGCTCGCCATCTTCGCCAGCGCGATGATCTACCGCTTCGTCCCCGGCTTCGGCGACGAGATCGCCGGCTCCCGCAACAACCGCCTCATGCAGGGCGCCGAGAGCAAGGCCGCCGCGGTCATCAGCTCCCCGGCCAGCCTGGTCGCGCAGGGCATCAAGACCCACAGCTCCCGCGCCGACAACAACGGCGGAGGCAGCCAGTCCTCCGCCCCCCGCCCCAGCAACCCCGCCTCCGGCGGAGTCGCCGCGCACAGCTCGCGCACCTCGAACGGCGGCGGATCTGTCCCCTCCGCCGCACCCGCCCCCCGTTCGAGCAGCCCCGTCAACACTCCCCACGCCAGCAACACCCGCAACAGCAGTACCAACCGCACGGGAGGTGAAGGGCGTTGACGACCGAGTCCCACGTGTCCCATCCGGTCACGCCCCGCCGGACATACCTGATCGGCCGCGCCCGGCCGAACGCGATCATCGGCCGCAACCGCGAGACCGGCGAGATCGCCCTGATCGTCGTGGGCGCGTTCCTCGGCATGATGTGCGGGCTCCTCGTCCCGGTGCTGTCCCTGCGCATCGTGCTGCTCGCCGGGTTCCCGATGCTGGCGCTGGCCGCGGTCTACGTGCCGTACAAGCACCGCACGTTCTACAAGTGGTTCGAGATCAACCGCAGCTACAAGCGGACCCTGAAGCGGGGCACCGCCTACCGCTCCGCCGTCGTCGAGGCCGGCACCCGGCTGGACGGCCGCGAGGTGGAGATCGGCCCGCCCCCCGGCATCGGCCGCATCACCTGGCTCGCCGCCCCCTTCGGCCCCGACGAGATCGCCGTGCTCCTGCACGCCGACCGCAAGACCGTCACCGCCGCCATCGAGATCGAGGGCCCGGGCGTCGGCCTGCGCGACAGCGAGGACCAGGAGGCCCTCGTCGACCGCTTCGGCACGCTGCTCAAGCACGTGGCCAACGGCGACGGCTTCGTCACCCGCATCCAGATGCTGGCCCGTACCCTCCCGGCCGACCCGGACGCCCACGCCAAGGACGTCTCCGTCCGCGGCGACGACAAGGCCCTGCCCTGGCTCCAGGACTCCTACGACCAGCTTCAGTCCATGGTGTCCACCAGCAGCGAGCAGCACCGCGCCTACCTCGTCGCCTGCATGCACTACACCCGCGAACTCGCCGCCGAGGCCAACGCCATGGCCCGCGCCGCGCGCGCCCACGGCGGCAAGGTCGACCGGGACGCCGGACTCGCCGTCGTCATGGCCCGCGAGCTCACCGACATCTGCTCGCGCCTGCAGGAGGCCGACATCCGCGTCCGGCAGCCGCTCGGACAGGGGCGGCTGTCCTCGCTGATCCACTCCATGTACGACCCGGACCACCCCATCGACCACATCCAGGCGATGACGAAGCGCAACGCCTGGCCGGCCGAACTGGACGCCATGGAGCCCACCTACCTCCAGGCCAAGACCCGCGAGTCCTCCACCCGCGCCCCCTGGTGCCACGCCACGGCCTGGGTGAAGGAGTGGCCGATGACCCCCGTCGGCGTCAACTTCCTCGCCCCCCTGCTCGTCCACACCCCGGACGTCATCCGCACGGTCGCCGTCACGATGGACCTCGAACCCACCGAGGTCGCCATCGAGCGCATGCTCACGGAGAAGACCAACGACGAGGCCGAGGCGTCCCGCGCCGCCAAGATGAACCGCACGATCGACCCCCGTGACGTGGCCGCCCACTCCCGGCTCGACCAGCGCGGCGAGGACCTCGCCAGCGGCGCCGCCGGCGTCAACCTCGTCGGCTACATCACCGTCTCCTCGCGCTCCCCCGACGCCCTCGCCCGCGACAAGCGGACGATCAGGGCATCGGCCGGAAAGTCGTACCTGAAGCTGGAATGGTGCGACCGCGAGCACCACCGCGCCTTCGTGAACACCCTTCCCTTCGCCACCGGCATTCGGAGGTAGGACCTCATGCGGGACCCGCTGTCCGTCCTCACCGACGCCTTCACCTCCTTCCTCTTCGGAAAGGTCGAGACGACCAGGCTCCCGGTGCGCACGTCCACGGGCCAGGCCCAGGCGGTCTATCTCCCGACCGCCGCCCCCGGCCTCGGCGACTCCGGCGTCATCATCGGCCGCGAGGTGTACTCCGGAAAGGGCTACATCTACGACCCCTTCCAGCTCTACGGCCAGCAGCTCCCCGCCCCCCACTGGCTGGTCCTCGGCGAGTCCGGCAACGGCAAGTCGGCGCTGGAGAAGACGTACGTCCTGCGCCAGCTCCGCTTCCGCGACCGCCAGGTCGTCGTCCTGGACGCCCAGGGCGAGGACGGCGTCGGCGAGTGGAACCTCATCGCGCAGGAGCTGGGTATAACTCCCATCCGCCTGGACCCGATGGCCGCCCTGGACATGGGGATCCGCCTCAACCCGCTCGACCCCGCGATCACGACCACGGGCCAGCTGGCCCTGCTCCGCACGATCATCGAGGTCGCGCTGGGCCACGGCCTCGACGAACGCTCGGGCTTCGCCCTCAAGGTCGCGCACGCCTACGTCAACGAGACCATCGTCGACCGCCAGCCGGTCCTGACCGACATCGTCGAGCAGCTGCGCCACCCCGAGCCCGAGTCGGCCGAGGCGATGAACGTCGCCATAGACGACGTACGGGCCTGGGGCCTCGACGTCGCCCTGGTCCTGGACCGCCTCGTCGACGGTGACCTGCGCGGCATGTTCGACGGCCCCACCACGGTCGGCATCGACCTGGACGCCCCGCTCATCGTCTTCGACCTGTCCCACATCGACCGCAACTCCATCGCCATGCCCATCCTCATGGCGATCGTCGGCGTGTGGCTGGAGCACACCTGGATCCGCCCCGACCGGAAGAAGCGCATCTTCCTGGTCGAGGAGGCCTGGCACATCATCAACAGCCCCTTCGTCGCCCAGCTGTTCCAGCGCCTGCTGAAGTTCGGCCGACGCCTGGGCCTGTCGTTCGTGGCGGTCGTCCACCACCTCTCGGACGTCGTGGACGGCGCGGCCGCCAAGGAAGCGGCGGCGATCCTCAAGATGGCGTCGACGAGGACGATCTACGCCCAGAAGGCGGACGAGGCCAGAGCGACGGGCCGCGTCCTGGGCCTGCCCCGCTGGGCGGTGGAGATCATCCCGACCCTCACCCCCGGCATCGCCGTCTGGGACGTCAACGGCAACGTCCAGGTCGTCAAACACCTGATCACGGAGACCGAACGCCCCTTGGTCTTCACCGACCGCGCCATGACCCAGTCGTCCGCCGACCTCGCGGACGACGCCCTGCACGCCGCCGAACTCGAGGCGGAGGAACGGGCCGCGGCCTTCGTGGAGCACCACCTGGGCGACTCCGAATCGACGGTGGCGTAGGCAGGGGAGGACGCGTGAGACCGGACGACCGCCACACCCAGCGGGACGGCCAGGGAGGAATCCCCGACGGCCTGCTGGTCGGCATACTCGCGTTCCTCCTCGGCATGACCCTGCTGGTGTGGACGGCCACCGGCCTCGCCGCCCTGTTCGCCCACGGCTCCTGGCCGCCCGGCGTCACCTTCACCCGCACACCGCCGGCCCTGCGCGACCTCATCACCCAGCCCCGCGACATCCCCGGCGCCTGGCCCGACACACCCCCCGGCGAACTCTCCGGCTACGGCCTGTTCTGGGGCATGTTCATCGGCCAGCTGATGATCCTGTTCGTCCTGACGATCTTCGTGATGGGGACATGGGCCCGCTGGCGGGCAGTACGGGCGAGGCGCCGGGCGGAGATCCTGTCACCGCAGCCGGAGCCGGAGCCCGGGCCCGAGCAGCACGCCGTAGCGCAACCGGCCCGGCACGACGTACCCGCGCCGGCACCGCCCGCGGCACACCACGAGGTCCCCACTCCCCGCACGACGCCCGAGCCCACCCAGCTCCTCGAAGCGACGGCACCCCCCACGCCCCCGGCTTCCCCCTTCGGCCGGGAACCGGTGGGCGCGTGGGAAAAAATCCTCGTGGCCCCGAGGGAAACCCGTCAGACAACCGCCACCCAGGCGGTACACGACGCGGAGGGCCCAGCCCTGATCGTCACGTCGAACGCGACGCTCTGGCAGGACACCAAGGACGGAAGAGCCAAACTGGGCCCCCTCCTGCTCTTCGACCCCACCCACCTCTGCGACACCCCGTCCCGCCTCCACTGGTCCCCGACCGAAGGCTGCGAGGACAGGAACACGGCAACCGCGAGAGCCACCGCCCTCCTCACCCCCGTCCGCCCCACCGCCAAACTCGACCAGGCGGTCAGCGACACAGCCGCCACCCTCCTGCGCAGCTACCTGCACGCCGCGGCGATCGACGGCCGCACCATCCGCCACGTCCACCGCTGGTCGCAGGGCACCCAGATCCACGACGCCGTCCGCATCCTCCGTACCAACCCCAAGGCCGCCCCCGGCTCCGCCGGTGAACTCGAAGGCGCCCTCACGGCCCACCCCGAACGCCGCGACATGGCCCAGCAGTTGACCACCCGCGCCCTCGCGGCCCTCTCCACGGTCAACATCCGCGAGGCCTGCACCCCCAACCGAACTGATGCCCTCGCCTTGGATTCCTTCGTCCACGAAGGGGGCACGCTTTATGTGGTGGGGGAATCCATCGAGGACCCCAGGACGAACCCGGGCGCGATGCCCCTCCTGACGGCCCTCGTCTCGAGCGTGGTCGAGCGCGGCCGGCACATGGCCGAACGGTCATCGGCCGGTCGCCTCGACCCACCAATGACGCTCGTCCTGGACGACGTCGCGGCCGTGGCCCCGCTTCCCCAGCTTCCGGAGCTGCTGGCCACCGGAGCGGACCGGGGCATGCCGACCCTGGCCCTGCTCCGGTCCCGCGAACAGGGCCGCGCCCGCTGGCCACACGACGAACTGCCGGTCTGAAACGCCGGCCCCAAAACGCCTTACTCCCGCTCGAGCACGAACTCCAACTCCCGCTCCCCGGCATCCCCGAGCGGCACCGTCACCCCGCTCGGCAGGAACCCCACCCGCCGGTAGAACCGCTGCGCCCGCCCGTTCTCCTCGTGGACGATGAGCCGCACCCGTTCCAGACCCTGCCCCCACGACCACTCCAGGGCCGCGTCGAACAGCACCTCGGTCAGCCCGCTCCCGCGCTCCTCGGGCCGTACGAACACGCCGACCACATGCCCCTGCTTCCGCTCCACCGGAAACCCGGCCCAGTCGGTCGTCCCGGGCTCCTCCACCAGCACGGTCAGCGTCGCCACCCACCGCCCGCCCGGCCCCTCGGCGATGATCTGCTGCGCCTTGTCCGCGCCTTCGGCGCCACCGGCCGTCCGCTCCTGCCAGAAGGAGTCCGGCCTGGCCGAGGCCTCCTCGTACGTCTCCAGGAAGGCCAGGTGCGCCACCGGATCCCGCAGGGCCGCGAGCCGCAACTCCTTCGCCGCAGCCCACTCGCCGGCACGGACGGACCGGATCACATAGCTCATGCGCCCACGGTAGTACCCGGGTACGACAACCCTCACCTCGATTACCCCGCCGGTCCGACGCCCGCCGCCCCCGCACGCACGAGCATCGAAGCATGCTGACGGCACACGAACTCACCAAACGCTACGGCGACCGGACGGTCGTCACGGACCTGTCCTTCACCGTCCGCCCCGGCACGGTCACCGGCTTCCTCGGACCGAACGGCGCCGGCAAGTCCACGACCATGCGCATGCTCCTCGGCCTGGATGCCCCCACCCGCGGCCATGCCACCGTGGCCGGACGCTCCTACGCCGCCCACCCCGCGCCCCTCACCGAAGTCGGCGCCCTGCTGGAGGCCCGCTCGGTCCACCCCGGCCGCACCGCCTACCACCACCTGCGCGCCCTCGCCCACACCCACGGCATCCCCCGCGCCCGGGTCGAGCACGTCCTCGGCCTCACGGGTCTGACCGACGTGGCCCACCGCCGCGTCAAGGGCTTCTCCCTCGGCATGGGACAGCGCCTCGGCATCGCCGCCGCCCTCCTCGGCGACCCGGCCATGCTCATCCTCGACGAGCCCGTCAACGGCCTCGACCCGGAGGGCGTCCTGTGGATCCGCAACCTGCTCAAGTCCCTCGCCGCGGAGGGCCGCACGGTCTTCGTCTCCTCCCACCTGATGAGCGAGATGGCCCTCACCGCCGAGCACCTGGTCATCATCGGCCGCGGCCGCCTCCTCGCCGACACCACGGTCACCGACTTCGTCCACCACTCCGGCGCGGGCACCACCAAGGTCATCACCCCGCAGGCCACCACCCTCGCGGATCTCCTCACCGCCCCCGGCGTCGACATCACCACCGACACCCCCGGCACCCTCCGGATCCGCGGCACGGACGCCCAGCACATCGGCCGCACGGCGGCGGCCCACGGCATCCCCCTCTACGAACTGACCCCCACCTCCACCTCCCTGGAGGAGGCCTTCATGGACCTCACCCGGGACGCGGTGGAGTACCCGGCGACCCCGCAAGGAGCAGCGGCATGACCACGGCGACCCCGCCCTACCGCGTGACCCCGGCCCGCGTCCTGCGCTCCGAGTGGCACAAGCTCTGGACCCTGCGCTCCACCTGGATCACCCTCGTCGTCACCAGCGCCCTCACCGCCGCCATGGGCGCGGGCCTCGGCGCCGCCTACGACGGCACGGGCGAGGGCGGCATGGACACGGTCGTCCTGGTCCTCCTCGGCACCCAGTTCGCCCAGATCAACCTGGGGGTACTGGGCATCCTGGCCACGGCCGGCGAGTACTCCACGGGCCAGATCCGCGCCACGATGACGGCGGTCCCCCGCCGCCTGCCCGTCCTCTGGTCCAAGGCCGCCGTCCTGGCCGCGGTCGCCCTCCCGCTCACCCTGGCGACGAACCTCCTCACCTTCCCCCTGGCCCAGTACTTCCTCTCCGGAACCGACCAGTCCGCCTCCCTCGGCGACCCGGGCATCCTGCGCGCCCTCGCGGGCAACGCGGCCGGCCTCACCCTCCTCGCCGTCCTCGCCCTCGGCATCGGTGCCCTGCTCCGCTCGGTCCCCATGGCCATCGGCGCTTTCATCGGCCTCGTCATGATTCTCCCGGAGATCCTGGCCATGCTCCCGTACGCCTTCGTCGACGACGCCGTCCGCTACTTCCCCGGCAAGGCCCTGGAAGCCCTCACCACGGCCCAGCCCATGCCCGGAGCGACCTCCCCGGGCGCCGCCCTGCTGGCCATGCTCCTGTGGACGGCGGTCATCCTCACGGTCGCGTCGGTGGTCCTGCGCCGCAAAGACGTATGACGCCGGGCACCGCAACCCTCACGATGGAGCCCGTGACGGAACACCGGGCGCCGGAGCCCCTCACCGAGTACGCCCAGCGCCTCATCCACAGGGTGCGGGCCTTCGACCGACGTCACCCACTGCTGTGGGACCTCCACTTCACCGGCTTCTGGGTCACAGCCGCCCTGATCGACTACGTCGGCGGCGGCTGGCGCCACAACGCCCTCAGCCTCGACGTCCCCGGCTGGCTCCTCCTCACCCTGAGCCTTGGCTTGTCCGTCCCGCTCTTGTGGCGCCGCACCCACCCGAGCGCGGTCCTGGCCGCCATGGCCCCCGTCGCCTTCGCCAACGCCTGGACCGGCGCCGCCCTCCAGGCAGCCCTGCTCCAGCTAGCCCTCATCTACCACCTCGCCCTGCGCCGCCCCCTGCGCGACCTGTGGTGGGCGACGGCCCTGGTGATCGCCCCGGTCCTCGTGTCGGCCACCCGCCACGGGGAGGGCACCTGGGACCAGCAGATCGGCTCACACCTGATGTCCATCACCGTGGCCGCCCTCATCGGCGTCACGGTCCGCACCCGCCGCAACTACACCGAGGCCCTGGAGGACCGGGCCCGCCGCCTGGAGACCGAGCGCGACCAGCAGGCACAGCTCGCGACCGCCGCCGAACGCGCCCGCATCGCCCGCGAGATGCACGACATCATCGGCCACAACCTGTCCGTCATCACCGGCCTCGCCGACGGCGGACGATACGCCGCCGCCAAGTCCCCTGAACGCGCCGCCCAGGCACTCGACGCCATCGCCACCACCAGCCGCCAAGCCCTCGCCGAACTCCGCCGCCTCCTCGACGTCCTGCGCGAGGAAGAGAAGCAACAGCCCGACCTGACCCCCCAGCCCGGCCTCACCGACCTCGACCGGCTCCTCGACGGCGTACGCTCCGCGGGCCTCCCCGTCAGCACCACCATCCACGGCAGCCCCACCCTCTCCGCGGGCCGCCAACTCACCGTCTACCGCGTCGTCCAGGAAGCCCTCACCAACACCCTCAAACACGGCGGCCCTCACACCACCGCCGAGATAGAGCTCTCCTACGAGGAAAGGGCCGCCGTCACCGTCACCATCACGGACACCGGAAACGGCAACGGCAGCCACACCGGCGGGAACTCCCGGGACGGTCGCGGACTACCCGGAATGCGCGAGCGAACCTCCCTGTATGGCGGCACACTTGAGGCCGGCCCCCGCCCCCACCGGGAGCGGGGCTGGCGCGTCCGCCTACATCTCCCGGAGGAATCCCCGCAGTGACCACGGTCCTCATCGCCGACGACCAGCCCCTCCAGCGCTTCGGCTCCCGCATGCTGCTGGAGAGCCAGGACGACATGACGGTCGTGGGTGAGGCGGCCAACGGCAGCGAAGCGGTCCGCATGGCGTCCGAGCTCCACCCCGACGTCGTCCTCATGGACATCCGCATGCCCGGCCTCGACGGGATCGAGGCGACCCGCCGCATCACCGCCGCCGGCGACCGCACCCGCATCCTGATCGTCACCACCTTCGACCTGGACGAGTACGCCTACGCCGGCCTCCGCGCAGGCGCCTCCGGCTTCCTCGTCAAGGACGCCCAGCCCGAGGAACTCCTCGCCGGGATCCGCGCGGTGGCCACGGGAGACGCGGTGGTCGCCCCCAGCCTGACCCGCCGCCTCCTGGACGCCTACGTCCACCACCTCCCGACCGATGCCTCGTCGGAAGCCCCGCCCCAAGGGGACCCGCGCCTCGCTTCCCTGACGGACCGGGAACGCGAGATCCTCACGGTCATCGGCCAGGGGTGGACGAACACGGAGATAGCCACGCGCCTCCACCTGGCCGAGTCGACGGTGAAGACCCACGTGGGCCGTATCCTCGCCAAGACCGGCTCCCGGGACCGCGTTCAGGCGGTCATCCTGGCGTACGACACAAAGCTGGTTCAGGCGTCGTGAACGTCATCAATGCCGTGGAAAGCCGTGAAAACACAAAAAGGCCCACACCATAAGGTGTGGGCCTTTTCAATATTTGTTCGGCGGCGTCCTACTCTCCCACAGGGTCCCCCCTGCAGTACCATCGGCGCTGTAAGGCTTAGCTTCCGGGTTCGGAATGTAACCGGGCGTTTCCCCTACGCTATAACCACCGAAACACTATGAAACTGTCGAACTATGCCGCACCATACCGTGACCATGGCATGGGGCCGTTCGTGGTTTCAGAACCAACACAGTGGACGCGAGCAACTGAGGACAAGCCCTCGGCCTATTAGTACCGGTCAACTCCACACGTTACCGTGCTTCCATATCCGGCCTATCAACCCAGTCGTCTACTGGGAGCCTTACCCTCTCAAAGAGGTGGGAATACTCATCTCGAAGCAGGCTTCCCGCTTAGATGCTTTCAGCGGTTATCCCTCCCGAACGTAGCCAACCAGCCATGCCCTTGGCAGGACAACTGGCACACCAGAGGTTCGTCCGTCCCGGTCCTCTCGTACTAGGGACAGCCCTTCTCAATATTCCTACGCGCACAGCGGATAGGGACCGAACTGTCTCACGACGTTCTAAACCCAGCTCGCGTACCGCTTTAATGGGCGAACAGCCCAACCCTTGGGACCGACTCCAGCCCCAGGATGCGACGAGCCGACATCGAGGTGCCAAACCATCCCGTCGATATGGACTCTTGGGGAAGATCAGCCTGTTATCCCCGGGGTACCTTTTATCCGTTGAGCGACGGCGCTTCCACAAGCCACCGCCGGATCACTAGTCCCGACTTTCGTCCCTGCTCGACCCGTCGGTCTCACAGTCAAGCTCCCTTGTGCACTTACACTCAACACCTGATTGCCAACCAGGCTGAGGGAACCTTTGGGCGCCTCCGTTACTCTTTAGGAGGCAACCGCCCCAGTTAAACTACCCATCAGACACTGTCCCTGATCCGGATCACGGACCCAGGTTAGACATCCAGCACGACCAGACTGGTATTTCAACGACGACTCCCCCTGAACTGGCGTCCAGAGTTCAAAGTCTCCCAGCTATCCTACACAAGCCGAACCGAACACCAATATCAAACTGTAGTAAAGGTCCCGGGGTCTTTCCGTCCTGCTGCGCGAAACGAGCATCTTTACTCGTAGTGCAATTTCACCGGGCCTATGGTTGAGACAGTCGAGAAGTCGTTACGCCATTCGTGCAGGTCGGAACTTACCCGACAAGGAATTTCGCTACCTTAGGATGGTTATAGTTACCACCGCCGTTTACTGGCGCTTAAGTTCTCAGCTTCGCCATGACGAATCATGACTAACCGGTCCCCTTAACGTTCCAGCACCGGGCAGGCGTCAGTCCGTATACATCGCCTTACGGCTTCGCACGGACCTGTGTTTTTAGTAAACAGTCGCTTCTCGCTGGTCTCTGCGGCCACCCCCAGCTCGAGGAGCAAGTCCTCTCACCAGTGATGGCCCCCCTTCTCCCGAAGTTACGGGGGCATTTTGCCGAGTTCCTTAACCATAGTTCACCCGAACGCCTCGGTATTCTCTACCTGACCACCTGAGTCGGTTTAGGGTACGGGCCGCCATGAAACTCGCTAGAGGCTTTTCTCGACAGCATAGGATCATCCACTTCACCACAATCGGCTCGGCATCAGGTCTCAGACTATTGCCAGGCGGATTTACCTACCTGACGTCCTACACCCTTACCCCGGGACAACCACCGCCCGGGATGGACTACCTTCCTGCGTCACCCCATCACTCACCTACTAACCGCTTGGTCCGGCGGCTCCACCACTTTCCTTTCCCCGAAGGGTCCGGAACGGCTTCACGGCCTTAGCATCACGATGCTCGATGTTTGACGCTTCACAGCGGGTACCGGAATATCAACCGGTTATCCATCGACTACGCCTGTCGGCCTCGCCTTAGGTCCCGACTTACCCTGGGCAGATCAGCTTGACCCAGGAACCCTTAGTCAATCGGCGCAAACGTTTCTCACGTTTGTATCGCTACTCATGCCTGCATTCTCACTCGTGAACCGTCCACAACTCGCTTCCGCGGCTGCTTCACCCGGCACACGACGCTCCCCTACCCATCACGATCCCCGTTGGGGGTATATATCGCAATGACACGACTTCGGCGGTACGCTTGAGCCCCGCTACATTGTCGGCGCGGAATCACTAGACCAGTGAGCTATTACGCACTCTTTCAAGGGTGGCTGCTTCTAAGCCAACCTCCTGGTTGTCTCTGCGACTCCACATCCTTTCCCACTTAGCGTACGCTTAGGGGCCTTAGTCGATGCTCTGGGCTGTTTCCCTCTCGACCATGGAGCTTATCCCCCACAGTCTCACTGCCGCGCTCTCACTTACCGGCATTCGGAGTTTGGCTAAGGTCAGTAACCCGGTAGGGCCCATCGCCTATCCAGTGCTCTACCTCCGGCAAGAAACACACGACGCTGCACCTAAATGCATTTCGGGGAGAACCAGCTATCACGGAGTTTGATTGGCCTTTCACCCCTAACCACAGGTCATCCCCCAGGTTTTCAACCCTGGTGGGTTCGGTCCTCCACGAAGTCTTACCTCCGCTTCAACCTGCCCATGGCTAGATCACTCCGCTTCGGGTCTTGAGCGTGCTACTGAAACGCCCTATTCGGACTCGCTTTCGCTACGGCTTCCCCACACGGGTTAACCTCGCAACACACCGCAAACTCGCAGGCTCATTCTTCAAAAGGCACGCAGTCACGAGAACAAGGCAAGCCTTGTTCCGACGCTCCCACGGCTTGTAGGCACACGGTTTCAGGTACTATTTCACTCCGCTCCCGCGGTACTTTTCACCATTCCCTCACGGTACTATCCGCTATCGGTCACCAGGGAATATTTAGGCTTAGCGGGTGGTCCCGCCAGATTCACACGGGATTTCTCGGGCCCCGTGCTACTTGGGTGTCTCTCAAACGAGCCGTTGATGTTTCGACTACGGGGGTCTTACCCTCTACGCCGGACCTTTCGCATGTCCTTCGCCTACATCAACGGTTTCTGACTCGTCTCACGGCCGGCAGACCGTAAAAGAGAGATCCCACAACCCCGCATACGCAACCCCTGCCGGGTCTCACACGTATACGGTTTAGCCTCATCCGGTTTCGCTCGCCACTACTCCCGGAATCACGGTTGTTTTCTCTTCCTGCGGGTACTGAGATGTTTCACTTCCCCGCGTTCCCTCCACTTGCCCTATGTGTTCAGGCAAGGGTGACAGCCCATGACGACTGCCGGGTTTCCCCATTCGGAAACCCCCGGATCAAAGCCTGGTTGACGACTCCCCGGGGACTATCGTGGCCTCCCACGTCCTTCATCGGTTCCTGGTGCCAAGGCATCCACCGTGCGCCCTTAAAAACTTGGCCACAGATGCTCGCGTCCACTGTGCAGTTCTCAAACAACGACCAGCCACCCATCACCCCACCCTTACAGGCGAGTTCACTGGGGCCGGCGACTGAGGAAATCCATTCCCTCAGACACCCAACAGCGTGCCCGACACACTCCCCGCTCCCCTCAACGTTCCACACTCCGAAGAGCAGTACTAGAAGGAGAAGACGATCAAGTATGCCGAATAGTCAACGTTCCACCCATGAGCAACCAGCATCAGACATTCGCCGATGTACTGGCCTCTGAACCAGCCCCGAAGGACCGGCTTAGAAGTGCTCCTTAGAAAGGAGGTGATCCAGCCGCACCTTCCGGTACGGCTACCTTGTTACGACTTCGTCCCAATCGCCAGTCCCACCTTCGACAGCTCCCTCCCACAAGGGGTTGGGCCACCGGCTTCGGGTGTTACCGACTTTCGTGACGTGACGGGCGGTGTGTACAAGGCCCGGGAACGTATTCACCGCAGCAATGCTGATCTGCGATTACTAGCAACTCCGACTTCATGGGGTCGAGTTGCAGACCCCAATCCGAACTGAGACCGGCTTTTTGAGATTCGCTCCACCTCACGGTATCGCAGCTCATTGTACCGGCCATTGTAGCACGTGTGCAGCCCAAGACATAAGGGGCATGATGACTTGACGTCGTCCCCACCTTCCTCCGAGTTGACCCCGGCGGTCTCCTGTGAGTCCCCATCACCCCGAAGGGCATGCTGGCAACACAGAACAAGGGTTGCGCTCGTTGCGGGACTTAACCCAACATCTCACGACACGAGCTGACGACAGCCATGCACCACCTGTACACCGACCACAAGGGGGCGCCTGTCTCCAGACGTTTCCGGTGTATGTCAAGCCTTGGTAAGGTTCTTCGCGTTGCGTCGAATTAAGCCACATGCTCCGCTGCTTGTGCGGGCCCCCGTCAATTCCTTTGAGTTTTAGCCTTGCGGCCGTACTCCCCAGGCGGGGAACTTAATGCGTTAGCTGCGGCACCGACGACGTGGAATGTCGCCAACACCTAGTTCCCACCGTTTACGGCGTGGACTACCAGGGTATCTAATCCTGTTCGCTCCCCACGCTTTCGCTCCTCAGCGTCAGTAATGGCCCAGAGATCCGCCTTCGCCACCGGTGTTCCTCCTGATATCTGCGCATTTCACCGCTACACCAGGAATTCCGATCTCCCCTACCACACTCTAGCTAGCCCGTATCGAATGCAGACCCGGGGTTAAGCCCCGGGCTTTCACACCCGACGTGACAAGCCGCCTACGAGCTCTTTACGCCCAATAATTCCGGACAACGCTCGCGCCCTACGTATTACCGCGGCTGCTGGCACGTAGTTAGCCGGCGCTTCTTCTGCAGGTACCGTCACTTTCGCTTCTTCCCTGCTGAAAGAGGTTTACAACCCGAAGGCCGTCATCCCTCACGCGGCGTCGCTGCATCAGGCTTTCGCCCATTGTGCAATATTCCCCACTGCTGCCTCCCGTAGGAGTCTGGGCCGTGTCTCAGTCCCAGTGTGGCCGGTCGCCCTCTCAGGCCGGCTACCCGTCGTCGCCTTGGTGAGCCATTACCTCACCAACAAGCTGATAGGCCGCGGGCTCATCCTTCACCGCCGGAGCTTTTAACCTCCACCCAGGAGGATGGAAGTGTTATCCGGTATTAGACCCCGTTTCCAGGGCTTGTCCCAGAGTGAAGGGCAGATTGCCCACGTGTTACTCACCCGTTCGCCACTAATCCCCACCGAAGTGGTTCATCGTTCGACTTGCATGTGTTAAGCACGCCGCCAGCGTTCGTCCTGAGCCAGGATCAAACTCTCCGTGAATGTTTTCCCGTAATCGGGATGAACACCACGAGAGCGGAACAGTCAGGCGGAATAGGCCCGACCGTTCACAGCGTCCTCGCTGTGTTTTCTTCAAAGGAACCTCGTCCCAGCCGTGATGGCCGGAGACGGGGTATCAACATATCTGGCGTTGACTTTTGGCACGCTGTTGAGTTCTCAAGGAACGGTCGCTTCCTTTGTACTCACCCTCTCGGGCTTTCCTCCGGGCGCTTCCCTTCGGTCTTGCGTTTCCGACTCTATCAGATCTTTCCGATCCGATTTCCTCGGTGCTTTCCAGGTTCCCGCTTCCGCGTTTCCCTTTCCGGCGGTTCCGACTCTATCAGATCCTTTCGGGCCTGATCCCCGGTCAGCGGGGGTTGTCCTCGCGGCTGTTGGGCCGTTCCGACGTTCCCAACCTTAGCGCGCCCTCTCGGCGATTCCCAAATCGAAGCCGTTCGGAGTCGATCAGGTCGTCGAGCCCCAATTCGAATTGAATTCCGGCACGCCGAAATCAATCCCATCGGGATGTCGAGCTGGTGGTTTGGGTGCCGCTGGTGCGGCGGAAGTGCTGTCGCAGAACCGTTACGGCCCCGCGGCAACCCGAAGAACTCTACGGATCCACCAAGGGGCTGTCAAGCAGCCTCTGTCAAGATCTTTTCGGCCCGGGTGTCAGTCCAGGTCGGTGAGGCGCCCGCCGGCGTCCGGCTGGGCATCCTCGACCCGGCGCAGCAGGCGCGTGAGCACTTCGCCCAGCACTGCGCGCTCGTCGGGGGCCAGGTCCTGGAGCAGGTCCTCCTCGAAGACCGACGCCAGGCGCATCGCCTCCAGCCACTTCTCCCGCCCCTCGGATGTCAGCTCCACGATGACTCGTACACGGTTCGACTCGTCTCGCTCACGGGTCACCAGAGATTCGGCGACCATGCGGTCGATCCGGTGGGTCATCGCGGCCGGGGTGAGACCGAGGCGCTTGGCGAGATCGCTGGGGCCCAGGCGGTAGGGAGCTCCGGAGAGGACGAGGGCCTTGAGGACCTCCCACTCCGCGTTGCTGATGCCGAGGGCCGAGGTCTGACGGCCGTAGGCGACGTTCATGCGGCGGTTCAGCCGGGACAGGGCCGAGACGATCTGCTCTACCTGGGGGTCGAGGTCCTGGAACTCGCGCTGGTACGCGGCGATCTGCTCTTCGAGGGTCGGCTCGCTGGGGCCGGGGGTGTCGCCCATGGGCGCAGTATCGCACGGCCGTTCTTTGCCTTGAAGTCCTTGGGTATGTACTCTTTACCTTCGAACTTTAGTTTCGAAGTCTTCACTCCTAACTTGTGAGAGAGGTGAACGTGACCAGGGCGATGGGCGCAGCGATGCGCCGGATTCACGTGGGTAACGCACTCAGCGCGTTCGGGCTCGGATTCACGGTCCCGTACCTGTACGTCTACGTGGCGCAGGTGCGAGGGCTGGGGGCCATGACGGCGGGTCTCGTACTCGCCGTCTTCGCTGTGGCCGCGCTGGTCGTGCTGCCGTTCGCCGGGCGGGCGATCGTCCGGCGCGGCCCGCTGCCGGTGCTGCTCTCCGCCCTGGTCACCGCCGCTCTTGGTGCGCTCAGTCTGGGGATCGCGAGCAGCGCGGCGGCCGTGCTGGTCTCGGCCTCCCTGCTGGGAGCCG
The DNA here is from genome assembly GCF_004803895.1 of Streptomyces hawaiiensis. Taxonomy (NCBI): domain Bacteria; kingdom Bacillati; phylum Actinomycetota; class Actinomycetes; order Kitasatosporales; family Streptomycetaceae; genus Streptomyces; species Streptomyces hawaiiensis. The sequence continues at coordinate 4,171,029 of NZ_CP021978.1, forward strand.
GGCAGGCCGTGATGCAGCCGGCGCTCGCGACGATGATCGTCGACTGCTCGTCGGCGGAGACGCGGTCGCGTGCCTTCGCCATGCAGTTCTTCCTGCAGAACCTCGGGCTCGGGGTCGGTGGCCTCATCGGCGGGCATCTCGTCGACACGACGAGTGCTGCCTCCTTCACCCTGCTCTTCTCGATCGAGGCGGCGATGTTCCTGCTGCTGGTCGTGGTGATGGTGACCGTGCGGATGCCGCGCGCGCCGCGGATCGAGGACGCGCCCACGGCTTCCGGCCGGGGCGGCTGGAAGCAGCTGATGGGCAACCGGGCCATGGTGCAGCTGTGCGTGCTGGGCTTCGTGCTGTTCTTCGCCTGCTACGGGCAGTTCGAGTCGGGGCTCAGTGCGTATGGGGTCGAGGCCGCCGGGATCTCGACGTCCGCGCTGGGGACCGCGCTCGCCGCCAACACGCTGGTGATCGTCGTCGCGCAGTTCGCCGTGCTCCGGTTCGTGGAGCGGCGCCGGCGGTCGCGGGTGATCGCCGCAGTCGGGCTGATCTGGGCCGTGGCATGGGCCGTCGCCGGGTACGCGGGGCTCGGGCACGGGAGCCAGGAGATGGCGACGGCCGCGTTCGTCTCGACGTACGCGCTGTTCGGGCTGGGTGAGGCGATGCTGTCGCCGACCGTGGCCCCGCTGGTCGCGGATCTCGCGCCGGAGGGGTTGGCCGGGCAGTACAACTCCGCGTTCGCCCTGGTCAAGCAGCTCGCGCTGGCCGTCGGGCCGGCCGTGGGCGGACCGCTGGGGGCTTCGCTGCACGCGCCGTACATCGTGGCGTTCCTGGTGTTCTCGCTGGGGATCACCGTCCTGGCCGTGCGGTTGGGGCGGCAGCTGACCGATGTGCAGGATCAGCCGTGGCTCGGGAAGAGCCGGGTCGTGGCGCGGGGTGGGGCGCCCGTTTCCGCGGACGTCTGATCCCCGGCCCGGTCACGTCGGCTGGGTGCGCGGCAGGGCGAACTCGCACCAGACTGCCTTGCCGCCGCCGGGTGTCCGGCGGCAGCCCCAGTTCGACGCGATCGTGGCGACGATGGCGATGCCCCGGCCCGATTCGTCGCCCGGTTCCGCGCGGCGGCGTCTGGGGAGGTGGTCGTCGCCGTCGGTGACCTCGATGATCAGGCGGCGGTCGGTGCGGCGCAGGCGCAGGCGCATCGGCGGGGTGCCGTGCTGGAGGGAGTTGGCGACCAGTTCGCTGGTCGCCAGGACCCCGAGGTCGTGCAGGTCGGCGGGAAAGCGCCAGCTGGTCAGGACGCCGGAGGCGAAGGCACGCGCGCGGGGGGCCGCTTCTACGCCGCCCAGGAGTTCCAGGGCGGCGTTGCGGAAGAGCTCGCTCTCCGAACCCGTGCGAGCGGGGTGCTGGAGGACCAGGACGGCCACGTCGTCGTCGTGGTCGGGGGTGACGCCCGCGGAACGGACCAGGCGGTCGCAGACGACCTGGGGTGTGCCGGTGGCGCCGGCCAGGGCGCGTTCCAGGGCGGCGATGCCCTCGTCCAGGTCGGCGTCGCGGCGCTCGACCAGGCCGTCCGTGTAGAGGACGGCCGTGGAACCGGGGGCGAGGGGGATCGAGCCCGAGGTGTGCATCCAGCCGCCGGTGCCGAGCGGGGGGCCGGTGGGTTCTTCGGCGCGCAGGACCGTGCCGTCCTCGTCGCGGACGAGGATCGGGAGGTGGCCCGCCGAGGAGTAGATCAGCTTGCCCTCGTTCGGATCGTGGATGGCGTACGCGCACGTGGCGATCTGGTTGGCGTCGATCTCGGCCGCCAGGCCGTCCAGGAGCTGGAGGACCTCGTGCGGGGGGAGGTCGAGGCGGGCGTAGGCGCGGACCGCCGTGCGGAGCTGGCCCATGACCGCCGCCGCGCGGACGCCGCGGCCCATGACGTCGCCGATGACCAGGGCCGTGCGGCCGCCGCCCAGGGTGATGACGTCGTACCAGTCGCCGCCGACCGCGGCTTCCGTACCGCCGGGGTGGTAGGTGGCGGCGACGCGCAGGTCGTCGGGTTCTTCGAGCTCCTGGGGGAGCAGGGACCGCTGGAGGGTGACCGCTGTTTCGCGCTGGCGGCGTTCGCTGGCGCGCAGGCGCTTTGCGGCTTCGGCGTGGTCGGTGACGTCGGTGGCGAAGACGAGGACGCCGCGGCCGTCGCTGCCGCCCTTGCCGTCGCCCTGGGCGACGGGGGTGCAGGTGAAGGTGTAGGAGCGGCCGTCGGGGGCCTTGCGGGACTTGACCGTGCGCGGTTTGCCGCTGCGCTGGACCTGGTCCAGGAGGGGGAACAGGCCGAGGGCGTCCAGCTCGGGGAGAGCCTCGCGGGCGCGTTCGCCCAGCGGGCGTACGCCGAAGGCGGCCGTGTAGGCGTCGTTGACGTAGGCGATGCGGTGCTCGGGGCCGTGGACCAGGGCGACGAGGGACGGGACGCGGTCGAGGACCTCGCGCACCCGCAGTTCGTCGACGGCGGGTGCGGACGGCGACTCGTCGGTCAGTTGTTCGGCACGGGCGGCGGGTACGGAACCTTCCCCCCGCCGGTCCGGGGAGGCCGTCTGCTCGGTCCGCGCTGCGGCGCGGCGCTGCGTTCCGGGGAGCCGGGCGCTCCAGCGCGTGAAGTTCACGAATCCTTGCCTCGTGTAGTGGTCGGCGGCCGGCACCGGAACCGGCCGGGGCCCCGGGGGGCCCGCACCGGGGCGAGTGGTGGCATGCCCGCGGTGGTGGACCAGTCTGGCAGTGCGCGGACCGGACCAACATCCGTCAGACGCCGGGCCGGCCGGTGGAGTTCCTGGGTCCGGTCAGGACGACCCCTTCGGGTTGTGCGGGGGATCGTGAGAAGGCTTTCCACCGGCTGCGAGTTCGAACTCCGCCCGGGGGTGTTCGAGTGAACCCAGGGAGACGATCTCCCGTTTGAACAGGCCGGCCAGGGTCCATTCGGCGAGCACGCGCGCCTTGCGGTTGAAGGTGGGCACGCGGCTGAGGTGGTAGGCGCGGTGCATGAACCAGGCGGGGTAGCCCTTGAGCTTGCGTCCGTAGACGTGGGCGACGCCCTTGTGCAGGCCCAGGGAGGCGACCGATCCGGCGTAGGCGTGTTCGTACCGCTCCAGAGGTTCGCCGCGCAGGGTGTGCACGATGTTGTCGGCGAGGACCTTGGCCTGGCGGACGGCGTGCTGGGCGTTGGGGGCGCACTCGCGGCCCGGCTCTTCGGCGGTGACGTCGGGGACGGCGGCGGCGTCTCCCGCGGCCCACGCGTGCGTGGCGCCGTCGACGGACAGTTCCGGCGTGCACCTCAGGCGTCCGCGGTCGTTGCGCGGCAGGTCGGAGGCGGCGAGCACCGGGTGGGGTTTCACGCCGGCTGTCCAGACGACCGTACGGGTGGGGAAGCGGGCGCCGTCGCTGAGGACGGCGACCCGGTCGGCGCAGGACTCCAGGCGGGTGCGGAGGCGGACGTCGATGTTGCGGCGGCGCAGCTCGGTGACGGTGTAGCGGCCCATCTCCTCGCCGACCTCGGGCAGGATGCGGTCCGAGGCCTCGACGAGGATCCACTTCATGTCCTCGGGCTGGACGTTGTGGTAGTAGCGCGCGGCGTAGCGGGCCATGTCCTCCAGTTCGCCGAGTGCCTCCACCCCTGCGAAGCCGCCGCCGACGAAGACGAAGGTGAGGGCCGCGTCGCGGATCGCGGGGTCGCGGGTGGAGGAGGCGATGTCCATCTGCTCGATGACGTGGTTGCGCAGCCCGATGGCCTCCTCGACGGTCTTGAAGCCGATGCCGTGGTCGGCGAGGCCGGGGACCGGCAGGGTGCGCGAGACGGAGCCGGGGGCGAGGACCAGCTGGTCGTAGGACAGCCGCTGTCCGCCGGTGCCCTCCTCCTCGGTGGCGAGGGTGGTGACGGTGGCGGTGCGTTCGGCGTGGTCGACGGCGGTGGCCTCGCCGATCAGGACCCGGCACCGGTCGAGGACGCGGCGCAGCGGCACGACGACGTGGCGGGGGGAGATCGCGCCCGCGGCGGCCTCGGGCAGGAACGGCTGGTAGGTCATGTACGGGTCGGGGGTGACGACCGTGATCTCCACCTCGCCCCGGTCCAGCTCCCGTTTCAGTCTGCGCTGCAGGCGCAGGGCGGTGTACATCCCGACGTAGCCGCCACCGACAACGAGAATGCGCGCACGTTCCTTCACCACCCCATGACGCACCCGTCGCTTGCGTTTGTCCACAGCCTCGACGAATTGTGTGACCGGAGCGGGCGAGCGCGCGGAGTTGGCCGGAATCACGACCTGCGGTGCATACGTGCAGGTCAGAAGGGGTGGTGCGGGGGGCGCGTGGGGGCACATTCGGGACGTATGCGGCCCGTACTCCGATCGGTGGGCGCTCCGTGCGGAACCTGCCCCTTCTGAATTGACTCCCTCTCAACTATGTTCGTATGTCGACGGGGTGTAGGGGGATGTGCTCACCGGGTCCGCGACGGGCGGGCCCACGGACCCGAGCCGTTCCCTCGTCCCGGATCGAATGGCGGGGAGTGTCTCCGGGGGGAGACGTCATTACCGGGGGAATGCTTATGCATGTTCAGGACTCTCATTGGTCGCCCGCGTCCGCAGTCGCGGCGGGTGGCATGACGATGAGCGCGGCGGCGGGCAACGGACGCGGCACATCGCGGACGACGCCGCTGCGCGTGGACGCACAGCGCAATCTGGAGCACGTACTGCGCGCCGCGCGGGAGGTCTTCGGCGAGCTGGGGTACGGCGCGCCGATGGAGGACGTGGCGCGGCGCGCGCGGGTCGGTGTGGGCACGGTGTACCGGCGGTTCCCGAGCAAGGACGTCCTGGTGCGGCGGATAGCCGAGGAGGAGACCTCCCGGCTGACCGACCAGGCGCGTGCGGCGCTGGGGCAGGAGGACGAGCCGTGGTCGGCGCTGTCGCGCTTCCTGCGGACGTCGGTGGCTTCCGGCGCCGGGCGGCTGCTGCCGCCGCAGGTGCTGCGGGTCTCGGTGGAGGACGGCGCCGGTGGCCCGCGGGTGCCGCAGCAGCGGACCCAGCCGGGCGGGACGGAGCTGCGGCTGGTGCCGGACCAGCCGGTCGCGGTCGCTTCGGTACCGGCGGTCGCGGGCGAGGACGCCGGGACGGCGGCGCTGCTCGAGGTCGTGGGCCAGCTCGTGGACCGGGCGCGTGCGGCCGGTGAGCTGCGCGCGGACGTGTCGGTGTCGGACGTGCTGCTGGTGATCGCCACGGCCGCGCCCTCACTGCCGGACGCGGCACAGCAGGCGGCCGCCTCGGCCCGGCTGCTGGACATCCTGCTGGAGGGGCTGCGCTCGCGACCGGCGTGAGCCACCTGGCCCGGGCGAGCAGGCCCGGGCCAGGTGGGTCTTCCGGGCTCGGACGGGACGTCCGGGCCCGGAGCGAGAAAAGGGCGATCCTTGCCCTGAGCGCGAAAAGGGGGATCCTTCCCTGACGAGTGACGGCCAGTACTGCCGTGCGGCAAGTCCCCACGGATGAGTGATGGTCCGAACTCAGGGGGTTCTGACCAAAAGCCAATGTGGCACGCTGACCCGGTGGTCTGGACGGGTTGGGCGGCTGGCGGGGGCTTTCCGCGATGAGCGGTGACGGTCGGGACGAGTCGAGCGCCGGCGGGAACGGCGACGCCACGGCCGGCGGCCCGGTCCCGCCGCAGGTGCCGAGTCAGGGCGGACGCGCGAGCGTGCCGCCCGGCGGGCACCCCGCCGACGGCTCGGTCCCGGCCCAGCGCGACTGGCGCGAGGACAGCGTCCTGCCGCCCCTGCGTGAAGTGCCGCCGTCCGACGCCGACCTCATCGACCGGATGCGCTCCGGCGAAGACACGGCGTACGAGGAGCTGTACCGGCGCCACGCACAAGCCGTGCGCCGCTACGCCCGCACCTGCTGCCGGGACGCCCACACCGCGGACGACCTGACCGCGGAGGTCTTGGCCCGCATGCTCCAGGCGGTACGCGGCGGCGCGGGTCCCACGCACGCCGTCCGCGCGTACCTGCTCACCTCCGTCCGCCGGGTCGCCGCCTCCTGGACGAGGTCGGCGCGGCGCGAGCAGCTCGTCGACGACTTCGCGGTGTTCGCCGTCCAGTCCGCGCGCGACTCCGGCGGGTCCGACGACGACACGCTCGAACTGGGCGCGGACGTACGGGCGATGCACCAGGCCGAGCAGTCCATGGCCATGCGGGCCTTCCGGTCACTGCCGGAGCGCTGGCAGGCCGTGCTGTGGCACACCGAGATCGAGGACGAGTCGCCCAGCGAGGTCGCGACGCTGTTCGGGCTGGACGCCAACGGCACCCGCGTGCTCGCCAGCCGGGCCCGCGAGGGTCTCAAGCAGGCCTATCTCCAGGCTCACGTCAGCGCCACCCTCACCGGCGACGAGGAGTGCGCGCGCTACGCCGACCAGCTCGGCACCTACGCCCGCGGGCGGCTGCGCACCCGGGCCGAGCGGGGGCTGCGCAAGCACCTGGACGAGTGCGCGAAGTGCCGGCTGGCCGCGCTGCAGATCGAGGAAGTGGCCGGCGGCATCCCGGCCGTCGTGCCGGTCGCCGTCATCGGCTGGTTCGGTGCGGCCGGGTACGCAAAGGCGGCCGGGCTCATCGCCGGGGGCGCGGGAGCGGCCGGTGCGGCGGGGGCCGCAGCGGCGGCGGGAGGCTCGACCGGTGGGGGTGGTGCGGCGGCCTCCGAAGGGCTCGGCGCGCCGGTGAAGGCCGGTATCGCGGCCGGTGTGGTCGCCGTGGGGGTGGTGGCCGCGGTGGTGATGGCGCTGGCCGGCAACGAGAAGCCGAAGGCGGAGGCCAGGACCGCTCCCCCATCCCTACCGCCGTCCTCGGTGGTGCGCCCGGGTGAGCCCACCCCCGCCCCCTCACGGCCGCAACCGGGGCCGCGGCCGCCGGGGATCGCGCCCGCGCGTGCCGAGACACCCGCGCCGACACCGAGCTCCAGGACCAGCCCGACCCCGGACTCGACCCCCACCCCGCCCCGGAAGCCCGCTCCACCGCCCGCGCCCCCGAAGCCGACACCACCTCCGGCCCCGACACCAACGCCCACTCCCCCACCACTCCCGCCGCCCCCACCCGCCCCGGCCGTCTACCAGTGGAGCGAACTGTCGTACGACATCAGTGGCGACGGCACGAAGCCCGAGATGCGGATCGGTTCGAGCAGCTGGGTCTGGAAGCGGTCCGGCCTGTCGGTCGGCGACCAGCGGTACACCCACGGCGTCACCGTGCACGGCCGCTCGTCCGTCACCATCGACCTCAACCGCTCCTGCTCGTCGTACGACGCGCTCGTGGGTGTGGACGACATGACGCTGAGGCTCGGCAAGGTGTACTTCTCCGTCTACGCCGACGGGGCCCGGCTGTGGCGGTCCCCGCTGGTCGAGGGAGGTGACCCGGCCGTGCCCGCCCATGTGAACCTCACCGGCCGCAGCACGGTCCGGCTCGTGGTGGAACCGCGCAGCGCCCTCGACAACCTGATGCCGGTGGACTGGGCGGAGTCCAGGTTCACCTGCGGCTGACGGTACGGCGGCTCACACCACCCGGCCGGTTGTGTGCAGGGTGCTCGGCGTTGTCGCTGGTGCGGGATGGGTCCGCAACCCGGCGGAGCGGGGTGCCGCTGCGCCCACCCGTGCGGCCCCCAGCGGCACGAGTGCCCGCAGCTAGGGCGGAAGCCACGACGCACCCGCACCCGCCGTCGTACGCAAGGGGCCGTGTCGGGGGGTGTCCGCCCGCAGCGGTTGGCGCGTCAACGAACAGTCAGTCGGTATGACACCCCATCGCGCCGTTCCGAGGACGGACACCCCCCGACACGGCCCCGACCCACCACCCGGCGAAAGGCGCAGGCACGCGAGCAGCCGCTACACCCGCCGTCCCCCACCGGCCCCCGCCCCCAACGCCCCCCGCTGCGGCGCGATCCCCGCCGGTACCGCGCGCTGCCGAGCCGGTGTGCCCGTCCAGCACGTGCCCCGGCGGGACAGCAGGCGGCGGAGCCAGAGCTCCAGGGCGACCAGGTCCGCGAGGCCGTCCAGGGGAAGGGGTTCGCCCGCCGCCGCGCCGCGCAGCGCCTTGCGGACCACGCGGGCCTCGACCAGGCCCGCCTCCGCCAGCAGCGGGGTGTCGAACAGGGCGACCAAGGAGTCCGCCGCCACGCGCAGCCCCGTACGCTCCGCCGCCGCCGCGGTCGCCTGGGTAGGCGCGCCCCAGCCGGGCGGCAGCTCCCGGACCCCGGCCCCTTCCAGCACCGTACGCAGGATCGCCGCCCGCGCCCCCGGCCGCACCCGCAGCGCCTCGGGCAGCGCCCGCGCCGCGCGGACGACCTGGTTGTCGAGGAACGGCGCGTGCAGCCGCTGGAAGCGGACCTCCGCGGCCTGCTCCAGCACCCGCAGGTCCGCCGCATGCCGCGCCAGCGCCGCACGCGCGCGGAAGTCACCCGGCCGCTGCCCCGGCCCCACCAACTCCGACCGGTGCGTCGACGCCTGAAGGCGAACCGATACTTCAGCGAGCGCCTCACCGGTCAGCCAGCGCGCAGCCGGCCCGGGTCTGCCCCAGGTCAGCGCGGCGAGCGAGGCATCCAGCGCACCGCCGGGCGCGTCGAGACCGTCGTCGGAGCGGGGGTCCAGGAGACGCTCGGCGAGGGATTCGAGCCCCGACCGGTACGGCGTCCGCGACAACCGCCGCGCCGCCGCGTACACGCGCGCGGGCACCAGCACCGACCCGTCGGCCTTGGCCAGGGCGGCGACCGGCCGTACGAGATGACGCCGCCGGCGGTCCATCAGCAGGTCGGCGAGACGCGCGGGATGGGCGTCCAGGACCTGGCGCGCGCCGTAGCCCGTGAAGTGGTCCGCGCTGCCCGCCGCCAGCCGGGCCCTATGGCGCGCCGCCGACACCAGGCACGGCCCGGGTTCATCCGTCAGGGGCCCGTCCAGGTCGGCGTACGGAAGGGTCTCCTCGCCGCCCGCCACGACGACGTGGTGCAGCCGCGGGTTCGCCGCCAGCGCGCCCGCCCGCTCCAGTTCGGCCTCGCGCCCTCCGACCGCGAGGTCGTTGAACGTGACGGCCAGCAGCCGCTCCCCCGCGCCCGTGCCGTGCCCCAGCACCGTGCCCGGCATCCCGGGGAGCCCCGCGGCCAGCAGTGCCAGTGCCCCGGAGGCCGGACCGCCGGACAGGTCCGCGCCGATCCCCGGCACCGGCATCCCGCGCGCGGCTCGCCGCTCGGCGGGCCCCATGCCGGGCACGGGGCCCGGGTCGATGTCCGCCCCGGGGACGTGCCGCGGCGCGGACAGCCGCGTCCGTACGGCCTCCACGAGGGCGTCGCGCACCGCGTCGACCGCGCTGTCGGGATCGGCCGGAGGTGCCGCCACGGCCAGCGAGGCGACCGGCTCGTACCCGGCGATCTCGCGCGCCCCGGCGCGCAGGATGAGGGCATGCCCGGGCGGAATGCGCTTCACGCCGTCGTACGGCGTGGAGTCGTGCAGCGCGGCGGGCACGTCCGGGGCGGCGAGCAGCGCGGCGAGATGCCCGAAGTCGAGGTTGGCCTCGATGAGGTCGGCCAGCGGCAGCGCGGCGGTGGCGTACGCCGTACCACCGGCCCAGGGCGTGTGGAACACCGGCCGCGCGCCCGCGAGATCGCCGGAGACGGTGATCCGCCTGCCGACCTGGACGATGGCGGTGTAGCTGCCCGGCCAGGCGGTCAGATGCCGAAGTGCGCCACCGCGCGCGGCGAACAGCGCGACGCGCAACTGCTCGTCGGTGGCGCCGCAGATGCCGAGGACGGCGATCCTGGTCCGGTCGTCGGCCTTCACGACCCGCACCTCGTCGGGGCGCCAGTCGCCGACCGCCCACAGCGGATCGGGGTCGCCCCACAGGAGTTGGGACCCCACCGGGTGCAGCGTCTCACCCTCGCTGCCGGTCGCCCCCGCCGAACCGGCAGCGACGGCTCCCGCGGCGGTGCTGCTCCATCCCACCAACCACCGCATCGCCGCCTCCACAGGCTGTGGACAACCAGTGCACCGTACGAACCGGTGCCCATGCTGCCATGAAGGAAGCGTTCCAGAGGGTGCCGACGCCGCTTGCGCTCCGCTGAATGCGCCCCGGCGGAGCCACCCGTACCGTTCCAGGGGACCCGAACACCCGCACGTCTTATGAGGAGTCGGGCGGAAACGACGGACGAACAAGACGGCGGCGAAGACGCGGCGGAACGAAGAAGCGGCCAAGAATCAAGGCACGCCAGCGACATGTCTCCGATACGACTGCGACGCGAATGCGCCCCCGAAACGCGCCCCAATCACGCCCGACGCGCCCTCAAGTGCCATGGTCGGAGCCCTGATACCCCACGACCGGCGGGGTCGTTTTTCGGCCAAATCGGCGTCACACGGGCAGCCTCGAACACTCTCCGTACAGACTGCGCACCCTGCCACCCGATCGCGCAGTCCGGGAGACGGAGCACGCCTCCCGGACCGTTCCGCCGCCCGCGGGGATGAAGGCGGCGGTGTCCCCCAGCCCACTGGATCCAGTACAGCGGGCCGACCCACGCGATGACCATGGAACCGCTCCCGCAGTGGCCGGAGAAGAGCGCACGGACAGGCGCACGGCCACACAGTGGGAGCACGTCGCAACAGCCCGTATCTGAACCGCACTTCAGTACGGACCACAATCCCGCCAACCGGAACAATGCCCCTTAACGCTTGGGATGCGGCGAACTACGCTGGGTTTACGAATGCCGCATGGTTATGCCAGCGCGGCAGCCGTCTGTGTCGAGGGGTGGCGCATGTCCAGGGAGCAACGCGGGCCGAACGAAAAACTCGGCGCCGTTCTCGCCCTCGCGGGAATCAGCAACGCAGGCCTCGCGCGGCGCGTCAACGATCTTGGCGCTCAGCGAGGACTGACACTTCGTTATGACAAGACGTCGGTGGCGCGCTGGGTGTCGAAGGGCATGGTGCCGCAGGGTGCGGCTCCGCACCTCATCGCCGCCGCCATCGGCCAGAAGCTCGGCCGCCCGGTGCCGCTCCACGAGATCGGCCTGGCGGACGCGGACCCCGCGCCCGAAGTCGGCCTCGCCTTCCCACGGGACGTCGGCCAGGCGGTGAGGTCCGCGACCGACCTGTACCGCCTCGACCTCGCCGGCCGCCGGGCCGGTTCCGGCGGCATCTGGCAGTCGCTGGCCGGATCGTTCGCGGTGAGCGCATACGCGACGCCCGCCTCGCGATGGCTGATAACCCCGGCCGACAGTTCGGTCGCGCGTGACGTGGGCCCTGGCGAGGGCTCCGGCGCACCGCTCAAAGTCGGCCACAGCGATGTGCAGAAGCTGCGGGAGGCCGCCGAGGACGCGCGGCGCTGGGACTCCAAGTACGGCGGCGGCGACTGGCGTTCGTCCATGGTCCCCGAGTGCTTAAGGGTGGAGGCCGCTCCTCTGCTGCTCGGCTCGTACTCCGACGAGGTCGGCCGGGCCCTCTTCGGCGCCTCCGCCGAACTCACCCGGCTCGCGGGCTGGATGGCCTTCGACACGGGCCAGCAGGAAGCGGCCCAGCGCTACTACATCCAGGCCCTGCGCCTGGCCCGGGCTGCGGCGGATGTCCCCCTCGGGGGCTATGTGCTGGCCACCATGTCCCTCCAGGCCACCTACCGCGGCTTCGGCGACGAGGGCGTGGACCTCGCGCAGGCCGCCCTCGAACGCAACCGCGGCCTGGCGACGGCCCGCACCATGAGCTTCTTCCGCCTGGTCGAGGCCCGGGCACACGCGCGTGCGAACGACGCCCCGGCGGCCGGCGGTGCCCTGAAGGCGGCCGAGAGCTGGCTTGAGCGCGCCCGCCCCGGCGACAACGACCCGAGCTGGCTCGGCTTCTACTCCTACGACCGCTTCGCCGCCGACGCGGCCGAGTGCTACCGCGACCTCAAGGCACCCCGCCAGGTCCGCCGCTTCACCGAGCAGGCCCTGTCGAAGCCGACGGAGGAGTTCGTCCGCTCCCACGGCCTGCGCCTGGTCGTCTCGGCCGTCGCCGAACTGGAGTCGGGCAACCTGGACGCGGCGTGCGAGCAGGGAGTGCGCGCGGTGGAGGTCGCCGGGCGGATCTCCTCGGCCCGGACCACCGAGTACGTGAAGGATCTCCTGCACCGGCTGGAGCCGTACGGCGACGAGCCGCAGGTGGTGGAGCTCCGTGAGCGTGCACGACCCCTGCTGATGGCTCCGGCGTAGTCGGAGCAGGCATGCCGCCCGTCCCGCGTTTGAAGGCATTGTCAGTGGCGCAGTGCACTATCGAAGCGGGAGGTGGTGCGCGTGCGGATCACATACGACTGTGACGTGCTGGTGATCGGCGGCGGCATCGTCGGCCTGTCGACGGCGTACGCGATCACACGCGCCGCACCGGGCACACGTGTCATCGTCCTGGAGAAGGAACCGGGCCCGGCCCGCCACCAGACCGGCCGCAACAGCGGCGTCATCCACAGCGGCATCTACTACCGCCCCGGCTCCCTCAAGGCGCGCTACGCGGTGCGGGGCGCGGCGGAGATGGTCAAGTTCTGCGCCGAGTACGGCATCCCGCACGCGGTCACCGGCAAGCTGATCGTCGCCACCGACCGCGCGGAGCTGCCCCGTCTGCACGCACTCGTGCAGCGCGGCCGGGAGAACGGGATCCCGGTGCGGGAGCTGGGCGCGTCCCAGATCGCGGAGTACGAACCGGAGGTGCGGGGCCTCGCCGCGATACACGTCGGCACGACGGGCATCTGCGACTTCGTCGCGGTCGCCCGCCAGCTGGCCCACGGCTCGGGCGCGGAGATCCGCTACGGCACGCGGGTCGTGCGCGTCGACCGGCGCCCCGAGCGGGGAGTCGCCGTGCTCACGGCCGCGGGGGACGTCGTACGCGGGCGGGTCCTGGTGAACTGCGCGGGTCTGCAGTGCGACGAGATCGCCCGGCTCACCGGGGACGACCCTGACATGCGGATCGTGCCGTTCCGGGGCGAGTACTACGAGCTGGCCCGACCGGAGCTGGTGCGCGGCCTGGTCTACCCCGTGCCCGATCCGGCGTTCCCGTTCCTCGGGGTGCATCTCACGCGGGGCATCGACGGGGGCGTCCATGTCGGGCCCAACGCGGTGCCGGCGCTGGCCCGCGAGGGGTACGGGTGGGGCACGGTCCGCCCACGCGAGCTGGGCTCGACCCTGGCCTGGCCCGGCTCCTGGCACATCGCCCGCCGGCACTGGCGGTACGGGGCGGGTGAGCTGCGGCGATCCCTGTCCAAGAGGGCGTTCACGGAGGCGGTGGGCCGGCTGCTGCCCGGGGTGTCCGAGGACGACCTGGTGCCGACGGCGGCGGGTGTGCGGGCGCAGGCGGTTCTCCGCGACGGAACCCTGGTCGACGACTTCCTGATCCGCGAGGCCCCTCGCACGGTGCACGTCCTGAACGCACCGTCGCCCGCAGCCACGGCGTCCCTGCCGATCGGCCGAGAGGTGGCACGGAGGGCGTTGAGCGCGCTGTGAGGTCTACAGGTGCTCGGGATGTCGCTGAGGCCGGGTAGGTCCGCAACCCGGCGGAGCGGGGTACCGCTGCGAGCACGGAGGGCGTTGAGCGCACTGTGAGATCCGCAGGACTCGGCATCGCTGCTGGTGCCGGGTGGGTCCGCAACCCGGCGGAGCGGGGTGCCGCTGCGCCCACCCGTGCCGCCCTCAGCGGCACGCATGCCCGCAGCTAAGGCCGCCGGACGACGCAAGGGGCCGTGTCGGGGGGTGTCCGCCCGCAGCGGTTGGCGCGTCAACGGACGGTTGGTCGGTACGCAACCCCATCGCGCCGTTCCGAGGACGGACACCCCCCGGCGCGGCCCCGACCCACCCACGGCGATCCGGCGCACGCACGCGCAGCCGTAAAATCAGGGGCACTGTGTCTGACTCCGTGAACCCCCCCGAAGACCCGCACCCGCACCCGCACACCCCCGGTGTCCCCGTCCGGGGTACCCGGGCCAAGGGAGAGCCACGCTTTCCCGACGGGCCGATGGCCGACCCCGCCGGGTCGCACTTCGAGCGGCGGATCCGGAGTTTCCAGCCGCGGCGCAGCCGGGTCACCGCCGGTCAGGCGGACGCGCTGCAGCGGCTGTGGCCCAAGTGGGGCCTGGACATCGACGGCAGCCGGACCCTCGACCTGCCCGAGCTGTTCGGCAACGACAACCCCGTCGTCCTGGAGATCGGCTTCGGCATGGGCGAGGCCACCGCCCAGATGGCCGCGGCCGACCCCGCCACGAACATCCTCGCCGTAGACGTCCACACCCCGGGCCAGGGCAACCTGCTCAATCTCGCCGACCGCAACGGCCTGTCCCACATCCGCGTCGGCAACGGCGACGCGATCATCCTCCTGCGCGAGATGCTCACCCCGGACTCCCTCGGCGGCCTGCGCGTCTACTTCCCCGACCCCTGGCCGAAGAAGCGGCACCACAAGCGCAGGATCATCCAGCCCGACTTCCTCACCCTCGCCGCCACCCGCCTCAGGCCCGGCGCGATCCTCCACTGCGCCACCGACTGGGAGCCGTACGCCGAACAGATGCTCGATGTCCTCACGGCACACCCGGACTTCGAGAACACGCAGGCGGACGGCGGTTTCGCGCCCCGTCCCGACTTCCGTCCGCTGACCCGTTTCGAGGGCCAGGGACTGGACAAGGGACATGTCGTGAACGACCTCCTCTTCCGTCGCGTACAGCACGTGGACCAGCCCCCCGCCGGCGCCTGACCATCCCTGGCACCTCTTCCGCCTGCGGACAGCGCCCAACCGTCGTTAGGGTCGAAGCCGTGGCCACCAGCCCCCCACACCCGTCGTACCCCAGCGGTCCCACCGAGGGCGCGCCCCTCGCCGGCCCGGGCACCGCCGGCTCCTTGCGGCACGCCCACTGGTGGCAGCGCGCCTGGGTGCGCTACGGCGCGCTGAGCACGCTCCTCGCGATATCCGGCCTCGTCATCCTCGCCCTGGTCCGCGAGGAGACCGGCACGGAAGGGTTCCTGGTCGGGCTGGGGCTGGCCGTCCTCCCGGTGCCCCTGCTGATAGCCGCGTTCCGCTGGCTCGACCGGGTCGAACCCGGCCCCTGGCGCAACCTGCTGTTCTGCTTCGCCTGGGGCGCCTGCGCGGCGGCGCTGATAGCGATCGTCGCCAACAGCTTCGCGACGAGATGGATAGCGACGGCGACGGCGGACCCGTCCAGCGCGGACACCCTCGGCGCGACCGTGATAGCGCCGGTGGTCGAGGAGTCGGCCAAAGCCGCGGCGGTCCTCCTGGTCTTCCTCTTCCGGCGCCGCGACTTCACCGGCATCGTCGACGGCGTCGTCATAGCCGGCGTGACGGCCACCGGCTTCGCGTTCACCGAGAACATCCTCTACCTGGGCACCGCCTTCGGCACCGACCAGCTCACCGGCGGCACCGGCATCGCCTCCGTCACGGCGGCGACCTTCTTCGTGCGCATCATCATGTCGCCGTTCGCGCACCCGCTGTTCACGGTCCTCACCGGCATCGGCTTCGGCATCTCCGCGCTCTCGGCGGACCGCCGGCACCTGCGCCGCGTCGCCTTCCCGCTGGCCGGGCTGCTGCTCGCGATGGGCATGCACGCGATGTGGAACGGCTCCTCGGCCTTCGGCGAGTACGGGTTCTTCGCCGTCTACGCGGCGTTCATGGTGCCCATCTTCGGTCTGCTGACGTGGCTGGTGATCTGGACCCGGCAGCGGGAGCTGAAGACCGTACGTGCGGAGCTGCCCGCCTACGCCGGGGCCGGCTGGCTGACCCCGACGGAGCCGTACGCGCTCGGCTCGATGCGGGCCCGGCGGATCGC
Organism: Streptomyces hawaiiensis; assembly: GCF_004803895.1. Lineage (NCBI taxonomy): Bacteria > Bacillati > Actinomycetota > Actinomycetes > Kitasatosporales > Streptomycetaceae > Streptomyces > Streptomyces hawaiiensis. Next base: position 4,186,825 of record NZ_CP021978.1, read on the forward strand.
CCGCCAGTACGCCCGCCGGCACGCGGGCAGGGCGGCGGCCCGGGAGGTGGCGCGGTACGAGGCGTACGCGACGTCCCTGGCGTTCCTGCGGCACCGGGCCCGGCGGGGCGGCGCCTCGGCGGATTTCGCCGTACGGGAGCGGGAACTGCTCGGCGAACTGTGGCGGCGCCGGGAAACGGCCCGCCCCGCGCTGGACCACGCGGCGCGGATCACCGCCCCTCCGGTCCCGGTGACGGCCCCGCCCTGGCCGGTGTACGGGGTGTACGGGTACGGCCCCCAGCCGGCGCCGTACCCCGCGTACAACCCGTACCGCTCCTGAGGCCGGTCGTGCGGATCAGGCGGAAGCCTGCGTGAGCCGCCCGATCTCGGCCTCCGAGAGTGTCAGCTCGCCGACGCCGGTCAGCGCGGGCAGCTGCTCCACCGTCCGCGCGGAAGCGATCGGCGCCGCCACGGTCGGCTGGGCGGCGAGCCAGGCCAGAGCCACCGTGGCCACGGGTACGTCGTGCGCCCCGGCGACCTCGTCGAGGGCGGCCAGCACCCGCTGCCCCCGCTCGGTCTCCAGGTGCGTGGCCGCACTCCCCGCCCGCGCGCTCTCCACGGCCGTGCCGGGCCGGTACTTGCCCGTGAGGAAGCCGGACGCGAGCGCGAAGTACGGCACGGCGGCCAGGCCGGTCCGCTCGGCGAGGTCTTGGAGCTCGCCCTCGTAGGTGTCGCGGGAGACCAGGTTGTAGTGCGGCTGGAGGGCGACGTACCGGGCCAGTCCCTCGCGGTCGGAGAACTCCAGGGACGCCCGCAGCCGCTCGGCGGAAATGTTGGAGGCGGCGATGTGCCGCACCTTCCCGGCCTTCACGAGACTGTCGAGCGCGCCGATGATCTCCTCGACGGGCACGTCGGGCTGGTCGAAGTGCGTGTAGTACAGGTCGATGTAGTCGGTGCCGAGGCGCCGCAGGGAGGCGTCGGCGGCGGCCTTGATGGTGTCGGCGGACAGGCCGCGGAACTCGGGGTGCTGGCTGACCTTCGTGGCGACGACGACGTCCGAGCGGTTGCCGCGGGCCTTCAGCCACGTGCCGAGGACGGTCTCGGACTCCCCGCCCTGATTGCCCTCGACCCAGGCCGAGTAGGAGTCGGCGGTGTCGATGAAGTTGCCGCCGGCGGCGGTGTAGGCGTCGAGGACGGCGAACGACTGGTCCTCGTCGGCGGTCCAGCCGAAGACGTTGCCGCCGAGGGCGAGCGGGAAGACCTCGAGGTCGGAGGAGCCGAGTTTGCGAAGAGAAGTCATGCTCTGCGTCAACGTCCGTACAGGGGCGTCTCATTCCGCAACGGGACGCAAAGCTCCCGTAAACCCAAGGCTCGCGTAACCCAAAGCTCTCGTGAACCCGCCCATGGCACACCGGAAGACCGGCGGCCCTGACGTCGGGGGGTCGTCGTCAGGGCCGCCGGTGCTTCAACGGACGTGTACCGCTTACGGGTTGAGTCCCTTGCCCTGCAGCCACGCCCTCGGGTCGATGCCGTTCGAGGATCCAGCGGAGTGGACCTCGAGGTGAAGGTGCGCTCCGGTGACGTTGCCGGTTGCGCCCACGCGGCCGATGACGTCGCCGGTGCTGACCTTCTGGCCGACGCTGACGCCGATGGAGGACTGGTGCGCGTACCAGATCTCGGTGCCGTCATCGAGGGTGAGGACGGTCTTGTAGCCGTACGAGCCGTTCCAGCCCGCCTCGGTGATGGTGCCGCTGTGGACGGCCTTGATCGGCGTGCCCGTGGGGGCGGCGAAGTCGAGGCCGGTGTGGTAGCCGGAGGACCAGTAGGCGCCGGCCTGACCGAAGCTGGAGGTGATGGTGTACGAGGAGGTCGGCAGCGTGAACTGCTTGGCGAGGGCGGCGAGCCGCTCGGCCTCGGCCTTCTTCCTGGCCTCCTCCTCCGCCTTCTTCTTGGCTTCGGCGGCCTTGGCCTTGGCTTCCTTCTCCGCCTTGGCCACCGCTTCCGCGGCTGCCTTCTCGGCGGCGGCCGCGGCGTCCTGGGCGGCCTTGGTCTCGATCTGGTCCTGCTGGCGCTCGACCTGGGCCATGATCCGGGCGCGCAGCGCCTCACCGGCGCCGGCGCCGGAGGTGGCCTGCTCGGTGTCCGCCGTGGTGGTGCCGAGGCTGCTGAGCGGGGTGGCGGAGCCTTCGGGGGTGTCGTCGTCCGAGATGAGGGAACCCACCGAGGGCAGGTCCGGCACGGAGATGGACACCGGGGGCTTGCCGGTCTGGGCGCTGGCCATGCCGCCGGCACCCACGGCGGCTATGACGCCGACGCCCAGGACGGTGGAGCTGCGGGCGAGGCCTCCGCCGCGCTGCTTGGTGACGCGATGCCGGCCGCGGACGGGACGGATGGACTCCTCGGTGGGGTTCCACTCCTGGAACGGGCCCTCGTCGGTGCGCTGACCGCCGTAGCCGAAGGTTTCGGTGTCGCGCTTCGGCGCGAGCGGGGCCGCGGGGGCAGGCCGGTTGGACGCCACGTGGGCGTGCTCCTTTCCTTCCTTCTCGCCTACCGGGTTAGCTGACGGGTTCGGAGCAGGAAGGTCTCCTACGCGCGTATACCGGCCGTGCTGCCACGGTGGTATCCGCTCGATTCACCCCAAGTGGTGGTTCCCCGGTTCCCTTTCGGGATTCGGCGCGTGCGCACGGAGCCGCCTTCTGTGACGGCTGGGACGACCGCGCTGCGTTATCGAACGTTAATAGACGCGCGAGGGGTATTCCAGCGATTCCACTTGATCATTAACCTTTTTCGCGCGGACTTACCCGCCATGACGGGCCCAAATCGGGCGAGTTGACCGCCGCGCAAGTGACTGACGAGTTTTGACGGTGCGTCAGTTGTTATGCGGAACGGGGTGGTTCACTCACCGACCGTAATGGCCGCCGTAAGACCACCGGGAAATGCACCGAGGGCCGGAACCCTTTCGGATTCCGGCCCTCGGCCTTCAGTAGCGGGGACAGGATTTGAACCTGCGACCTCTGGGTTATGAGCCCAGCGAGCTACCGAGCTGCTCCACCCCGCGTCGTTGTGACTCCAGTGTACGCCATCCGCGGGACACCTCGTGCACACCCTCTGCTCAGCCGGCCGGGGCGCCCGCGTGGGTCAGGGTCTCCCAGGCGGTGAACAGGTCGTCGGTGCCGGCGGGCCGGGCCCGTACGGCCAGCTCGTGCGCGGCCGCGACGGATCGGCCGAGCCGTTCCTCGCCGGGCGTGTGCCGCACGATCTCGGCGGCCGTGGCCCAGACCGACCCGGTCCAGCCGGCCTGCAACGCGGCCTTCTCCCCGGCGTGCCGGCGCAGCGTGGCCGACCAGGCGTCCATGATCTGCCGGGCCTTCTCCGCGTGCCGCCGCTCGCCGGTGACGGTGAAGAGCAGGGCCTGGGAGTAGGCGGCCAGGGCGTCCGCACGCTCCTCGGCGCAGCCCCGGCCCTGAAGGTCACCGGGCGGGCAGAGGACGGTCTCGAGCGGCTCGGCCCGGTACCGGTAGGAGCCGTACGCGCTGTCCCGCATCGCGAGGTAGGCCTTCAGCCAGGGCTGCCGCCCGGCGGTGACGTGCTCGCGCAGGGCGTCCAGCCGGTCCCGGTCGACGAGGACGCCGGGATGGGTGAACGCGGCGTCGGAGGGCAGGGCGGGGCCCATGGTGCGGGCGTCCGGGCCGTCGGCCTGGTAGGAGGGGACGAGCAGGGCGAGCGCGGTGAGCAGGGGCGGGAGGAGCAGTGCCGCCTTCCGTCGTCTCCCCGCTTTCCTCATGGCCGCCGCCTCCGTCCTCTCGTCCTGGCCCTGGAGGCAGCGCGGCCCGGGCGGCGGTCCGGACGCAGGATCTATTGGGCCGATCGGCCCGCATTCGGGGTCCTTGCACTATGCCTGTCCGGGTCGCGTGGCCTGGCACCGCACTCGCCGCGTTGCCCGGAGCGCCCACGTGGGGCCGCCACGCAGGCGCTCCGGCGCCTTGCGATGCACGGCACCAGACCCCGCGGCCTGATCGGACGCTCATGGTTCGAGGACCCCTCAGCCCGGCAGGTGGCGGTTCGGGGCCTTGGCCCGCTCCTCGTGCTCCGGGAGGACGACGACCTCCACCCCCTGGGCCGCGAGAAGGCCGCTGCCGTCGGCGTCCGTCACGAAGGTGTCCGGCTCGCGCCAGGCCGTGACGACCCGTCGTACGCCCGCGTCGAGGATCAGCCGGGCGCAGGGTGCGGGGCGGGAGGCGCGACGGGCGCAGGGCTCCAGGCTGCTGTACACCGTCGCGCCGGGCAGCCGCGGGTCGGCCGGGTCGAGCTTGGCGAGGGCCGCCTCCTCGGCGTGCACGACCGGGTCGCCGGCCTCGCGGGAGTGGCCGCGGGCCAGTTCCGTGCCGTCGGCTGCGACCACGACCGCGCCCACGCTGAACGCCGTGTCCGACGGCGGGCAGCGCTCGGCCAGTTCGCAGGCGAGGGCCAGCCAGTGGTGGTCGGCGGCGGTGGGCAGGGGGCCGGTGCCCGGGGCGGTCGGTTCGTAGCGCATCAGGACGACGTCCTCGATCCGCCGCGTCTCCAGCAGCCGGAGGCGGCCGCCCTGGTAGCCGCCGGGGCCGAAGAGGCGGGGTGCCCGGGGGTCGCCCACGAAGAGCGGGGCGAGGACCAGCTGGAGTTCGTCGGCCAGGCCCTGGGTGAGGAGCTGGGTGTGGATCAGGCCGCCGCCCTCGACCATGAGGCGCCGTACGCCCCGGACGTCGTGCAGGTGGGTGAGGAGCCGCCGCCAGTCGAGGTCGGGGCCGAGCGGGACGATGTCGGTGGCATCGGTGGCGAGGCCGAGGGCACGGGCGCGTTCGGCGCCCCGGTCGGTCGTGTAGAGGACCTTCTCGCCGCCGGTGTGCCAGAAGCGGGCGTCTGGGTCGAGGTCGCCGGAGCCGCTGACCGTGACCTTGAGGGGGTACTCCGGTTTCCCGGCGGCCGTGCGGGCGGCGCGGCGCTCGTCGGAGTTCACCAGAAGCCGCGGGTTGTCGGCGCGGATGGTGCCGGCGCCGATCAGGATCGCGTCGACGCGGGCCCGGACCTCGTCGACCCGGTCGAAGTCGGCCGGGCTCGACAGGAGCAGGCGGTCGGGTCCGGTGTCGTCCAGGTAGCCGTCGAGGGAGACGGCGGCGGACAGCAGGACGTACGGGTGAGGCATCGACGCTCCGCGGCTGGTCGGGACGGCCGGACTGGACAGGGCTTGGTTCAAGTTTGAAACAAACCTACACTGGCGGCATGACGACTCGCTGGCTCACCCCCGATGAGCAGCGCGCCTGGCGCGCCTACATCGCCGCCTCGCTGCTCCTGGAGGACGCGATCGACCGGCAGCTCCAGCAGGACGCCGGCATGCCGCACCTGTACTACTCCATCCTGTCCGTCCTGTCGGAGTCACCGGAACGGCGGCTGCGCATGACCGATCTCGCCGAGCGGCTGAAGATCACGCGCAGCCGGCTGACGTACGCGGTCACGCGGCTGGAGAAGGACGGCATGCTGCGGCGCGAGGCCTGCCGGTACGACAAGCGGGGCAGCATCGCCGCGCTGACCGACGAGGGGTTCGCCGTGCTGGAGCGGGCGGCGCCCGGGCACGTCGAGACGGTGCGGAGCTTCCTGTTCGACCGGCTCAGCGAGGAGCAGGTGGGGCAACTGGAGGAGATCTCCGCGGCGATCGCGCAGGGTCTCCAGGAGGACGGGACCCGGCCGGCGGCGGACGACGTGCCGTGGCGGCGAAGGTCTTCACCGGCCTGTTCGTGACGCGCGCCACACAGAGCCGGATCCCCATTGCTTCAAATTTAAAGCACGCGTAGGGTTCCGGACGTGGATCTGCTTCAAATCTGAAGCACTACGGCTGTGCAGCCGAACAGGAAACGGAACCCGGAGGCCCCGCATGCCCGACACCCCCGCCGTCATCGCCACCCCGCGCTCCCGCGTCCGGGTCCCGCTGCGCTTCCACGACGGCTACGAGGCCGACGCCGAGCTCGTCACCTTCCACGGGCTGGCCGACGGCCAGGAGCACGTGGCCGTGGTCCTCGGCGAGCCCGGCCCGGTCCCGCTGGTGCGGCTGCACTCCGAGTGCCTGACCGGGGACGTGTTCGGCTCCGCCCGCTGCGACTGCGGCCCGCAGCTGCGCGAGGCGGTCGAGCGCATCGCCGAGCGCGGCGGCGTGCTCCTCTACCTCCGCCAGGAGGGCCGGGGCATCGGCCTCTACAACAAGCTCGACGCGTACGCCCTCCAGGAGGAGGGACTCGACACGTACGAGGCGAACGCGGCGCTGGGACTTCCCGAGGACGCCCGCGACTACACGGCGGCGGCCCAGATGCTCCGTGCCCTGGGCATCGGCGAGCTGGACCTGCTCTCCAACAACCCCGACAAGGCGGGGCAGTTGCGGTCCCTGGGCGTCGGCGTCCGCGACCGCGTTCCCACGGGCGTCTTCACCACCGCCCACAACGTCCGCTACCTGCGGGCGAAGGTCCTCCAGACCCAGCACACGCTGCCGCTCGCCGCGCTGACGGAGCTCAGCGCCGGCTGAGCCGCCCCCGGTCCGGCCGGGCACTGAACCGGGCTGCTTGCCCCCCGGTTCATCGGGTACAGCCTTTGAAAGAGGGCGACCTCATCAGTACCCGGAGCTTTATGGAAGTGACCGTTTCGTGACCGATCTCGGCGGCCCCGGCGACCACCGGGCGAGGGGACCGGGCGATGGCCCGAAGGCCGTCGCATCGCAGATCGCCGATGCCGTGGAGAGTCTGACGACGCTGTGGTCGGTCGCCGCGCAGGAGGCGTCCCTGCGCCTGTCCCCGCACCAGCTGCGGGCGCTGCGCACCGTGCAGGCGGCGCCCGGCCTGAACCTGACGGCGCTCGCGGACGGCCTGGACATCGGCGCTCCCACGGCCAGCCGCCTCTGCGACCGCCTGGCGGCGGCCGGCCTGCTGGAGCGGGCCCCGCACCCCGACACCCGCCGTGAGGTGCAACTGTGGCTCACGACACACGGACAGCGCGTCCTGCGCGACGTCGCCGGCCGCCGCGCCCAGGCCCTTGCCACCGCACTGGCGGCGATGGAACCGGCAGAACGCGCGGCGCTGAGCAGGGGGTTGCGGGGCTTCCTGGCAGCCCAGGACACGACACCGGGCGCCGGTGGGGCGCAGGGGCGGTGAGTTCCGGCGGCGCGGGGCTGGACGGGCGGTGACGTCTCACCGGTCGGCCCAGCCGCACAGGCGGTGACGTCTCACCGGTCGGCCCAACCGCACGGGCCGTGTCGTCTCACCGGTCAACCCAGCTACACGAACGGGCACTCTTCACAGGTGAACCGGCGGCACGGACGGGCACTCCTCACAAGTGAACCCGGCGGCACGGACGGGCACTCCTCACAAGTGAACCCGGCGGCACGGACGGGCACTCCTCACAGGTGAACCCGGCGGCACCAAGGGTGAGTTCCCGCGGCGGGTCCGGCCGCCCGGGCCGTGGTTCCCCGCGGTGTCCGGCCGCAGGCACTGCGCGGCCCGCCGCTGCAGCCGGTCGCCGCGTACCCCTGTGAGCAGCTGGAGCCTGGTGTGCCGGGCGGCCCGCCGTATCGACCGCTGGGTCGCCCGCCGCTCGCGCGGGCCGCGGCACCCCGCCGATGCGCCCGAACCCCCGAACCCCGAATCCCACCGGTCCCCCGGTCCCCCGGCCTCCCGACGCCCCTCAGGCCCCCGAGCCGTGGCGGCTCACGCCGCCGGTGGTCAGGACCGCCACGCACGTGTCGTCCCGTACCGGCCGGGCCGCGCTCCCCGCGTCCCGGAGCACCACCGCGGCCGCCACCGCCGGGTCGCAGCCGGGCAGTACGCCGTCGTCGGGCGGCGTCCAGCGGCTGGGCAGGCCGTCGCTGTGCAGCACCAGCAGGCTGTCCGCGTGCCAGGGCATCCGCTGCACGGGCACGGACGCCGGGGCCTGCGCGCCCACGATGCCGGGGTGGGACAGCAGCGCCTTCCATGTGCCCTCGGTCCGCAGCCGGGCGCCGACGTTGCCGATCCCGGCGAAGCTCAACCGGGCTTCCCGTAGATCGAGTTGGGCCACCGCGACGGCCGCGCCCCGGGTGGGGCGCAGGGCCCGGCCCAGACGCCGCAGGATCTCGGGGGGCGGCAGCTCCCCGAGACCGCGCAGCTCCGTCACCGCCGCGGTGGAGGCCTCGGCGGCCTTGACACCATGACCGAGCCCGTCGGCGAGCAGCAGGGTCAGCCGGTCCCCGCCGCGCACCCGGCCCCAGGCGTCGCCGGAGTGCTCGGCCCGGCCGAGGGGGACGTTGACGCCCCCGGCACGCGGACCCGGTGGGGGCGGCCCCTGGTTGCGGACGACGGGATCGTGGCCGATGCGGGCCATCACGACGGTGCCCCGGCCGGGCGCGCTGTGCAGATCGAAGTCGTTCGCTATGCGCCGGCACGTGCCGAGTCCGGCGCCGAGCGAGGCGGCGACGGTCGTGGTGTAGCCGTCGCGCATCGCCGCCGCGACGTCCGGGATGCCGGGACCGTGGTCGAGCGAGACGAGCTGCACGGCCGCCCGGCGGCCGTCGTCGTACGCCCGCTCGACGAGGTTGATCAGCACACGCCCGTCGTCCGCGTGCCGCAGCAGGTTGGTCGCCAGCTCCGTCGCCACGAGCGCGGCGGTCGCGATGCGGTTCGGGGGCAGGCCGGCACAGGCGCTGGCCTCCTCGGCCGCCACCCGTACGTCCCGCACCCGGGTCGAGTCGTCCACCGGCACGTCCCAGACCCTGCTCATCACGGCACCGTCCGGGAGGGCGGTACGACGGTGGCCCAGGCGGTGACGGTGACGGTGGTCCCCTCACCGGGCCGGCTGTCCACCTCGAACTCCTGCACCAGCCGCTTGGCCCCGCTCAGGCCGAGCCCGAGCCCGCCGCCGCTGGTGTAACCGTCGGTCAACGCCTGGTCCAGGTCCCGGATGCCAGGCCCGGTGTCGACGAAGGCCAGCCTCAGTCCACGCGACTGCCCGGCGTCCAGCGGGGTGATCCGCACATGGCCGCCCCCACCGTGGACGAGGGTGTTGCGGGCCAGTTCGCTCGCCGCGGTCACGAGCTTGGTCTGCTGCACCAGCCCGAAGCCGAGCTCGGCGGCGGCCTGCCGGACCTGCTGGCGCACCCACGCCAGATCGGCGTCCGAGCCGATCGGCAGGCTGGCCGGGCCGGCATGGCGGGAAGTCTGCATCATGGACTCCCCTCGCCCCGGCGCGTGGTCACGCCGAGCGCTTCCATCGCCCGCTCGACGTCCAGGGCCGTCCGCAGGCCGGGCAGGGTGAGCCCCAGCTCGACCAGGGTGATCGCCACCGCCGGGCGCATCCCGGCCAGCACCGTACGGGCCGCCAGCAGCTTGGCTCCGGCGGCGATCTCGGCGAGGACCCGGCCCAGGAACGAGTCGACGATCTCCACGCCGGAGATGTCGATCACGACCCCGCTCACCCGGGTGTGGGAGATGCGGTCCGTGATGTCCTGCTGAAGCTGCTCGGCCATCCCGTCGTGCAGCTCCCCCTGGAGGGTGACCAGCAGGACGTCGCCCAGCTGGAGGACCGGCACGGTGAAGCCGTGTCCGCCCATGGGTCCGTGTCCCGCGAACCCGGTCACCGCGCGCCCGCGTCCGCCGCCGCGCCGGCCGCCCTCAGCGGTGCGATCTCGACCCCCTGCCGGCTGAGCGCGTAGGCGAGCGCGTCCTCCAGGCTCGATCGGGTGAGCACCGTGCCGAGGTCGATGCCCAGGTGGACGATGGTCTGCGCGATCGCGGGACGGATGCCGGAGACGATGCACTCGGCGCCCATCAGCCGGGCCGCCGCCACGGTCTTCATCAGGTGCTGGGCGACCAGCGAGTCGACGGTGGGCACGCCGGTGATGTCGAGGATGGCGAAGCGGGCGCGCTCGGCGACGATCGCGTTCAGCAGGCTCTCCATGACGACCTGGCTGCGCGCGCTGTCCAGGGTGCCGATCAGCGGGACGGCGACGGTGCTCTCCCACAGCTTGATCACCGGGGTGGCCACCTCGTGCAGCTGTTCGCGCTGCCGGGCGATCAGCTCCTCGCCCGCGCTGACCGCCGTCTCCATCACGACCAGGCGCAGCGTGCCCATGAGCACGGTCAGCGCCACCACGGCCTCCTGGGCCTCGGCGGCGTACGGCTCCGGGAACTCCGCGCGCAGCAGCTCGGTCACCGGCTCGCGCAGCGCGGCCACCTCGCCGGCGACCCCGTCCGGATCGATGCCCGTACGGGCGCGGGAGGCCGCCATCCGCCCCAACTGGTCGCGCACGGCCTCGAATCCGGACGCCCGGATGTCGTCCAGCCGCCCCGAGGCCGCCACCGCCGCCAGCGCCGCGGTCACGGCCCTGCCCGCCTCCACCGCCTCGTCGCGCGACACGGTGAAGACCGTGCGGAACAGCGCGGCGTCCGCCCAGCGTTGGGCGATCTGCTCCCGGCGCCGCTCCAGAAAGGCGCTCACCTGGTATGCGGGCGGCTCCTGTTCCGTGTTCTCTTCCGTCACCGACACTTGCATCGCTCCCTTGCACGGGCCGGACCGAGGTCGCACGACGGCACCTCAGCCCTTACTTGCCATATGACAAACATTAGTGCCGGCGTACGACACCAAACAACTGCCCACCGGCGCCCCCGACCTGCGCCTTCCCCGTCGCCTACCGCCCACGCCAGTCCAGGCACACCACGAGGGCGTCGTCGTCCGGGACGGACCGGCCGCGGTGGCCCGTCAGTTCGCGCAGGAGGGCCCGGGGCACCTCGGCGGCCGGCAGCAGCCGGGTCGACTGGATCGCCCGGGCCAGGGCGGCGTCCCCGTAGGCCTCGCCGCCCGGGGAGGCGACGTCGTAGACCCCGTCACTGACGAAGACCAGCCGGTCGCCCGGCTCGACCCGGAACTCCTGGACCACGTAGTCGGTCTCCTCGAACATGCCGAGCGGCAGCTGGGCGTCGAAGGGCACCCGCTCCACCACGCCCCGGCGCAGCCGCAGCATCTGCGGCGACCCGGCGTCCACCGCGCGCACCCGGCCGGTGGCCAGGTCGAAGTCGAGCATCAGCACGGAGAGGTAACAGCGGCCCCGGTAGTGGGCGTACACCGCCTGGTCGGCCAGGGCCGCCTGGTCGTCGATGGACAGCCCCGCCCGGCGCGCGTTGCGCAGGGCGTTGATCGCCAGGTTCGTCAGCAGGGAGGCCGCTATGCCCTCGCCCATGCCGTTGGTGACGTAGAGGCTGAGCCGGTCGGCCGTGGCGGACCAGTCGAAGTTGTCGCCGAAGATCCCGTACGCCGGTTCCAGCTGCGCGCCCAGGTCGTACTCGGGGCGGGTGCAGGAGCGGCCCGGCAGCAGCTGCCACTGCATCTCGGCGGCCAGCGTGAGCCGGTCCCGCCGGCGCGCCTGGAGATACAGGTCGGTGTCTCGCTCGGCCACGACGACCTCGTGCCCGAGCACCTCGGCGATCTCGGCCAGCTCGCCCAGACAGCCGTCGGCGTGCTCCGCGCCCGGCAGGGTCACGGTCAGCACGCCGAGGCGGTCGCCGCGGACGGTGACGGGCAGATGCACCCGTACGAGATCACCCGAAAGGATTTCCGCATACGGTTCCTGCGCACCGAAGGCGCGGCCCGCGGGGCTGTTGTGCACGGACACCGGCTGGAGGGTGTGCGGCAGCACCGACACCGGCTGAAGCACCGTCAGACCGTAGTCGGCCAGGAAAAGCTCGACGGAGTCCGCCGCGTACTGATCGGTCAGTACACCACGGACCGCGTCCAGCAGTTGATGGGGCGCCGCCGTGCGCAGGGCGCGCTCGGCGGCCACGAATCTGTTCGTGATCGTGGTCACGGTGGTCTGTTCACCCTCCTCGGTGGGACGCCGACGCGTCCTTTACAAACGGGTCCTCGTCTACGGGCCGGGAAGCGGGTCCCGGGCGGTTCACCTCACGCCTAGTACGCTGGCGGCCATCCCGGTGCCTGCGAGAGTGTGACTGTGACTTCCCTCCGACCCCGCCCTGAGCCAGCAGAGGTCGCCCGTGTGACCTCCACGGCCGCGGAGTTGCTGGAAGTCCTCTGGGGCCGCGCCTCGACCGCGCCGGCCTCCGCGTCCCAGCTGCGGGTGCTGCTCACCCTCGAACACCACGAGGGCATCAACCTGCGCACGCTCGCCGACTCCCTCGCCTCCACACCGCCCTCGACCAGCCGACTGTGCGACCGGCTGCATGCGGCCGGGTTCGTCGAACGCGAGGTGAGTCCGGCCGACCGGCGCGAGGTCCGCCTGCACCTCAGCGGCCGGGGCCGCGCCTTCCTGGCCGACCTGCGCGTACGCCGGGAGCAGACGCTGCGCGCGGTGCTCGACCAGATGCCCGCGGCGAAGCGGGTGGCCCTGCTGCAAGGGCTGGAGGCGTTCTGCGACGCGGCGGCGGCCCAGATACACGACGACTCCGAAGACTCCCGATCGTCCGGTACCCGGACTGCCTGAACTGCCCTAGGTTGTTGTCCCGCACCTATAGTTGTCAAACGACAACTGTCCGCTCCATGACTCCCACGGCTTTCTCTCGCGCACCCCACCGCCCACCCTCCCTGCCCGTACCGTCGCAGCACGGGTCCAGGTACCCCGCCACCGCCTCGACCTGCGCCGACTGTGGTCAACGTCTCGCCGGGGCCCACGCGGGGCATGACCCGGGCGAGGGCGGGTAACGGCGCTTGAGGTGGCCTGTAGGGGATCGGAGCGGGCCGGACTGAGAGGGAGGGCCCGTGACGGCGACCATGCGCATCGGCACGACGACGGATTCCGCCACCTACACCGGTGAGGAGCTGCCACAGATCGCCGAGCCCCAGAAGCTCGCCCCGCAGGACGCGCGCGGGCTGACCGGACAGTTCCTCGACCGGCTCGCGGTGCTGGAGGAGGGCACGCCCGAGTACCAGTACGCCCGCAACACGCTCATCGAGATGAACATGTCGCTGGTGCGCTTCGCGGCCCGCCGGTTCCGCACCAGCGGCCAGTCGATGGAGGACATCGTCCAGGTCGGCATCATCGGGCTGATCAAGGCCATCGACCGGTTCGAGGTCTCCCGCGAGGTGCAGTTCACCAGCTTCGCGGTGCCGTACATCATCGGCGAGATCAAGCGGTTCTTCCGTGACACGTCCTGGGCCGTGCACGTGCCGCGCCGCCTGCAGGAGGCCCGTACGGAACTCGCCAAGGCCACCGAGGAACTGTCCTCCCGCCTCGGCCGCGCGCCGAAGGTGTCCGAACTGGCGACCCTGATGAACCTGTCCGAGGAGGAGGTCGTCGAGGCGCAGGTCGCGGCCAACGGCTACCTGTCCTCCTCCCTCGACGCGACGGTCACCGGCGACCCGGACGAGAGCGACACGACGCTGTCGCAGTTCATCGGCGAGGAGGACCCGGCCCTCGAACTCGTCGAGGACTTCCACGCCCTGGCCCCCCTGGTCGCCGAACTCGACGAGCGCCAGCGCCTCATCCTCCACCTGCGCTTCGTGGAGGAACAGACCCAGGCGGAGATCGGCGCCCGGCTCGGCATCTCACAGATGCACGTCTCCCGCCTGATCTCGCGCACGGTGGCACGGCTGCGGTCGGGGATGCTCGCCACCGGCTGACACGCCCCCACAACGGCGAGAGCCCCGGTCCGGAGACGATCCGGACCGGGGCTTCCTTGTAGGCCCTGTGGGACTCGAACCCACAACCAATGGATTAAAAGTCCACTGCTCTGCCAATTGAGCTAAGGGCCCAAGCGATGTTGCCCCCACGAGCATAGCCGGACGACGCCGAGTCTCCGATCGGGTATCGGGGTCCCGGCCCTGCCGAACGGACGAACAGGGCCGACGAGGACCCCGGATCGACCGGTTCGGGCGGGTCCGCGCAGGCCCCCGAGAGCCCGCCGGAACGACAGAGCGCCGTGGCCCGCCCGTTGGGACGGAGCCACGGCGCTCCTCATGCGCTGATGTCAGCCGTTGCGCTTCCAGCGCGGCTTGTCCTCGCGGCGCTGGAACGAGCCACCGCCACGGTGGTCGTCACGACGGCCGGAGGGGCGGTCGTGACCGGAGGCGCCGAAGCCGGGGCGGTCGCCCTGACGGTCGCGGTTGAAGGGGCGGTCGCTGCCACGGTGCCCACCGCGCTCGTCCCGACGCTCGAAGGAGCGGCCCGGACGGTCGTCCCGGCGGAACCCGCCACCACGATTGTCGTCACGACGCTCGAACCCACGGCCACCACGGTCATCGCGACGCTCGAAGGAACGGCCACCACCACGGTTGTCATCACGACGGTCATCCCGACGGAACCCGCCACCACGATTGTCGTCACGACGCTCGAACCCACGGCCACCACGGTCATCGCGACGCTCGAAGGAACGGCCACCACCACGGTTGTCATCACGACGGTCATCCCGACGGAACCCGCCACCACGATTGTCGTCACGACGCTCGAACCCACGGCCACCACGGTCATCGCGACGCTCGAAGGAACGGCCACCACCACGGTTGTCATCACGACGGTCATCCCGACGGAACCCGCCACCACGGCTGTCGTCACGACGCTCGTACGAACGCCCGCCACGGTCGTCCCGGTCCGTCCGGTCGACGTCCTGCGCCGCCGGCTGCTCGGGCACGGACACCTCGGCGGCCGCGGCCACCACCGCCGCCTGGGCCTCGGCCACCGCGGCCTCGGGGTCCTCACCCTGCTCGCGGGCGACCCGGGCGACCAGACGGTCGGCCTCCTCGCGCAGCTCGGTCGCACGCCGCTGCGCCCGCTCCAGCTCCTTGGCGAGCTCGGCGACCTCACGCTCGGCCTGCTGCGCGGCGTTGCCCACGGACTCCGCCTGGACCTCGGTCATCGACCGGGCACCGGTGATCTCGGCGACCTCCGGGTCGAAAGCGCCGGCGCCCTGGATGATGTGACGCCCGGCGTCGACGCCCGCGTCCTCCATCAGCCGGAAGATCTGACGCCGCTGGTGCGGCAGCGACAGGGACACGACCGTGCCCGTGCGGCCGGCACGCGCGGTGCGGCCCGCCCGGTGCAGGTAGTCCTTGTGGTCCCCGGCCGGGTCCACGTTCAGCACCAGGTCGATGCCGTCGACGTGGATACCGCGAGCGGCGACGTCCGTCGCGACGAGCGCGTTGACGTAGCCCTTCTTGAAGTCCTCGAGCACCCGGGTACGCGCACCCTGCGTCATACCGCCGTGCAGCGCGTCGGCCTTCACACCGGAGTCGCACAGCTGCTCGGCGATACGGTCGGCGCCCAGCTGGGTGCGGACGAAGATGATCGTGCGGCCCTTGCGGGAGGCGATCGCGGCGGTGACCGGCGCCTTGTCCTTGGGCTTCACGATCAGGATGTGGTGCGACATGGTCGTGACGTTGCCCTGAGCGCTGTCGACCTCGTGCGTGACCGGGTCGGTCAGGTAGCGCTTGACCAGCGTGGAGATCTCGTTCTCCATCGTGGCCGAGAACAGCATGCGCTGGCCGCCGGCCGGAACCTGGTCGAGCAGCTCGGTGACCTCGGGCAGGAAGCCCAGGTCCGACATCTGGTCGGCCTCGTCGAGAACGGCGATCTGCACGTTCTCCAGCGAGCAGGCACCGCGGTTGATGATGTCGCGAAGGCGGCCCGGCGTGGCGACCAGGACGTCGACGCCCCGCTCCAGGGCATAGATCTGGTTGCCCATCGACGTACCGCCGCAGACGACCTTCATCTTCAGGCCGAGGACGTCGCCGTAGGGCTGCAGCGCGTCGGCGACCTGCATGGCGAGCTCACGCGTCGGCGTCAGGATGACGGCCCGCGGCTTGTGCTTCTCGGTACGGCCGCCGGCCAGCGTGGCCAGCGTCGGCAGACCGAACGACAGGGTCTTGCCGGAGCCGGTGCGGCCACGGCCGAGGATGTCCTTGCCGGCCAGGGCGTCCGGGATCGTCGCGGCCTGGATCGGGAAGGGGGTGGTCACGCCGTTCTGCGCGAGCTTGCGCACAACGCCTTCGGGGAGGCCGAGCTCCGCGAACGTGGCCTCGGGGGCGTCCTCGATTGCCTCGTTCTCGGGCACGACGACGTGATCAGTACTGGCGATGGACATGCGAATGCGAAACCTTCCGGAGTCTCAAGTCGGCACGCGCCCGTCAACTCCGTGATTCGCGATTCGCAATACGACCGCCTCAATGCGGTCCACCACGGCAAGGGAGAGTACGCGCCACACGGCGCGCTCTGCAGTGGCGCCGGGCAAGATGGGATCAAACGATCTGCCACCATACGCACTCCGGGCCCCACAAGGCAAACCGGACTGTGCAGGAGGCAGCGGGCCACTGCCCGAGGGCCGGACAGCTTCCCGAAAACTCCAACCACCCTCCCCCCGGCATTGTTCCCACCCCGGCCGGACATTTTTTCGCCCACCCGCACACCCCGCCGCCCTAGGCCGGTGACCCCGCCTCCGGCGCCGGCTCCCGCTGCGCGAGCTGCGGACCCGGCGGCTCGTGCGCCGACGACGACGGCTCCGGCGTCGGCTCCGGAGACGTCGTCGGCTCCTGCGGCGTCGGCGTGGGCTCCGGCTCGGCCGTCCGGGTGGGCGTCGGCGGCGCCGGCGGCCTCGGCGTGGGCCGGGCCGGCTTCCCCGGCTTGTCACGCCCCGGCACGGCCGGACTCGCGTCAGCACTCGGAGACGCCTCGGGGGACGCCGACTCCCCCGCCGCGCCGCCCTTGCCCTTCCTGTCCTTCTCGCCCTTGCCGCGCTCCCGCTCGCCGTCGGCCCCGGCCGCGCCGATCCCGGCGCCGCCGCCCGACACCGCCGGCCCGCCGTCGGGCGCCTCGCCACCGCGCTGCCCGGCGGAATGCGACGGCTTGACGCTCCCGCCCGCGTCGTCATCGCCGACGCTCATGCAGCCGGCGGCAGCGGCGACCGCCACGACCGTGGCGGCCAGTCGGACGGGTACGTACAAGGGGCGCACGGGGCCACCTCCGGAAAGGGTGAGGGAGTCAACACCTCCAACTCCCGCCGCCCACAAGAGGACACGCGCCCCGTATTCACAACCCGGTCAGCCGTAGCCCAGGGCGTGAAGGCGCTCGTCGTCGATACCGAAGTGGTGCGCGATCTCGTGCACCACGGTGATCTCCGTCTCCGCGACGACGTCCTCCCGCGACTCGCACATCCGCAGCGTCGGAAGCCGGTACACGGTGATCCGGTCCGGCAGCACACCGGCGTACCACTCGCCCCGATCGGTCAGCGGCGTCCCCTCGTACAGCCCGAGCAACTCGGGATCGTCCGCCGGCGGATCGTCCTCGACGAACACCGCGACGTTGTCCATCAGTCGCGTCAACTCCGGCGGGATCCGGTCGAGCGCCTCGGCGACCAGCTCCTCGAACTCCTCGCGCGTCATCTCCAGCACAGGCCCATTGTCAGCCACAACACAGCCGTACGAGAGCCCACCGCCGCCGCATATCCGCCCCCGCACTTGGGCATACGGGACCAATGGCCCGCGTCCCCGCCGCAGTCCTGAGTGTCCTGAACCCCCTCCGCAAAGCCCCGCACGCCCTGACCCGCCGCTACCGCGCCCGCCAGGCACCCACCACGATCCAACTCGTGACACAGCCGCACCCCTGGACCCGCGCGGTGGGACTCGTCACCGTCGTCCTCCTCGGCGCCTGGCTGGGGCTGCTGGTCGTGGGCAACGTCCGCGTCCCGGTCGGCCCCATGAACACCACCATGACCCTGCGCCCCTCCTTCACCGGCGGCACCAAGATCAACATCTCGCCCCTGGGCGCCCTGGAACTGAACAGCCACATCGCCCCCGTCCGCCTCGACGTGAACGTCGACCAACTGGACCCCGACCGCTCACAGGCCCTCGTCGACCACCCCGAACGCCTCTCCGGCCTCCAGGACGAGGTCACCGAGGACGTGGGCCGCGGCACCCTCGACCTGGCCGTCCGCTCCGGCGTCGCCGTCGTCGCCGGGGCCACCGCCCTCGGCCTCGCCGTCTACCGCCGCCCACGCCGCGCCCTGGCCGCCGGCGGCCTCGCCCTCACCCTCCTCGCCGCCTCCGGCGGCACGGCCTACGCCACCTGGCGCCCCGACTCCGTCCTGGAACCCAAATTCTCCGGCCTGCTCACCTCGGCCCCCTCCCTGGTCGGCAACGCACGCAGCATCGTCACGGAATTCGACGTCTACCAGAAGGAGTTGGCCCGCCTGGTCACCAACGTGACCAAGCTCTACGACGCCACCTCGACGCTCCCCGCCTACGCACCCGACCCCTCCACCATCCGGGTCCTGCACGTCTCCGACATCCATCTGAACCCGGCGAGCTGGAAGATCATCGCCTCGCTCGTGGAGCAGTACAAGGTCGATGTGATCGTCGACTCGGGCGACACGATGGACCACGGCACGGCCACCGAGAACGGCTTCCTGGACCCCATCGAGGACCTCGGAGCCCCCTACGTCTGGGTCCGCGGAAACCACGACTCGATGATCACCCAGCGCTACATGGAGAACCTGAAGAACGTCCACGTCCTGGACGACGGCAAAGCCAAGACGATCAAGGGCCTGCGCTTCGCCGGCATCGGCGACCCGCAGTTCACCCCCGACCGCTCCCAGCAGACCGGCGCCGAGCAGTCCCAGGAACTGGCCGGCGCCCGCCTGGCCACGGCCCTGCGCGACCAGACCGCGGCCGGCACCCCGGTGGACATCGCCATCGCCCACGAGCCCTCCGCGGCCCGCGAGGTCGACGGCGAGGTCCCCCTGGCCCTGGCCGGCCATCTCCACCACGACGAGATGGAGGACCTGCCGTACGGCACCCGACTCCGCATCGAGGGCTCCACGGGCGGCAGCGGCCTGCGCGCCATCGAGGGCAAGCACCCCGACCCCATCGAGGCATCGATCCTGTACTTCGACCGGGACACCCGCCATCTCCAGGCCTGGGACGAGATCGAACTGGGCGGCCTCGGCCTCACGACGGCCGAGGTCAGCCGCCACCTCCCGAAGGAGAACCAGCCCGGCGCGACCCCGTCCCCCAGCACCCCACCAAAGGGCACTCCCTCCCCCTCCTCCTAAACCGTTTTGGCGATAGCTCCCGCCATCCCATATGCTTCTCACGTCCCCGACGCGCTGAGAAGCGCCCAGGCGGGCCGATAGCCCTCATCGTCTAGCGGCCTAGGACGCCGCCCTTTCAAGGCGGTAGCACGGGTTCGAATCCCGTTGGGGGCACGCACCACCCTGTGCGACACTGTCGTACGAAGCTTGGTCCTGTGGAGCAGTTTGGAGTGCTCGCCACCCTGTCAAGGTGGAGGCCGCGGGTTCAAATCCCGTCAGGACCGCTGAGGTTTCACGTGAAACCTCGTGGCTGGGTAGCTCAGTTGGTACGAGCGTCCGACTGAAAATCGGAAGGTCGCCGGTTCGACCCCGGCCCCAGCCACAGCCAAGGCCCCGATCTCCGGATCGGGGCCTTGTTGTATGCCTCGTGGATGGGCGTCTGGGGGCTCGGTTGAAATCCGTTCGCCACTGATTTGTGGAGGATGAGATCCTGGACCCCGTATGTCTACGCACCCCGCCCCCGCCCTCGGCGCCCTCGCCCCCCGCCTGACCGAGCTGTCCCTGCGCGATGCGCACCGGCTTGGGCGCAGGCTCGAAGGTGCGCGCAAGATCCGTAAGCCGGAGGTCCGGGCCGCCGTGCTCGCCGAGATCGAGGCGGAGGTCGGCAGGGCCGAGGAACGGATGGCCGGGCGGCGTGCCCTCGTGCCCGAGGTCACGTACCCCGAGCAGTTGCCGGTCAGCCAGAAGAAGGACGCGATCGCCGACGCCATCCGCGATCACCAGGTCGTGATCGTCGCCGGTGAGACGGGCTCCGGCAAGACGACGCAGATTCCCAAGATCTGCCTGGAGCTCGGGCGCGGCGTACGCGGCATGATCGGGCACACGCAGCCGCGCAGGATCGCCGCCCGTACGGTCGCCGAGCGTGTCGCCGAGGAGCTGGACACCCCGCTCGGCGCGGCCGTCGGCTGGAAGGTCCGCTTCACCGATCAGGTCGATCCGGACGCCACCTTCGTCAAGCTGATGACGGACGGCATTCTGCTCGCCGAGGTCCAGACCGACCGCGAGCTGCGTGCTTACGACACGATCATCATCGATGAGGCCCACGAGCGGTCGCTCAACATCGATTTCCTGCTGGGGTATCTCGCCCAGCTGCTGCCGAAGCGGCCGGACCTGAAGGTCGTCATCACGTCGGCCACGATCGACCCCGAGCGTTTCTCGCGGCATTTCGGTGACGCCCCGATCGTCGAGGTCAGCGGCCGTACGTATCCGGTGGAGGTCCGTTACCGGCCGCTGCTGGAGGAGGACGGCGACGACGCCGACCGCGACCAGATCACCGCGATCACCGATGCCGTGGAGGAGTTGCAGGGGGAGGGCAAGGGGGACATCCTCGTCTTCCTCTCCGGTGAGCGGGAGATCAGGGACACGGCGGACGCGCTCACCAAGAAGAACTACCGCTTCACGGAGGTCCTGCCGCTCTACGCCCGGCTCTCCCATGCGGAGCAGCACCGTGTCTTCCAGCCGCACACCGGTCGCCGGATCGTTCTGGCCACGAATGTCGCCGAGACCTCGCTGACGGTCCCGGGTATCAAGTACGTCATCGATCCCGGCTTCGCCCGGATCTCTCGCTACAGCCACCGCACCAAGGTCCAGCGGCTGCCCATCGAGCCGGTGTCGCAGGCCAGCGCCAACCAGCGCAAGGGCCGCTGCGGGCGTACGTCGGACGGTATCTGCATCCGGCTGTACAGCGAGGACGACTTCGACGCCCGCCCGGAGTTCACGGACGCGGAGATCCTCCGTACGAACCTCGCCTCCGTCATCCTGCAGATGACCGCGGCGGGCCTCGGCGACATCGAGAAGTTCCCCTTCATCGACCCGCCGGACCACCGCAACATCCGCGACGGTGTGCAGCTGCTCCAGGAGCTGAACGCTCTGGATCCGGCGCAGAAGGACCCCCGTAAGCGGCTCACGGACACCGGCCGCAAGCTGGCCCAGCTGCCCGTCGACCCCCGGCTCGCCCGGATGGTGCTGGAGGCGGACAGGAACGGCTGTGCGCGCGAGGTCATGGTCATAGCCGCCGCGCTGTCCATTCAGGATCCGCGTGAGCGCCCGGCCGACAAGCAGGCTCAGGCGGACCAGCAGCACGCTCGTTTCAAGGACGAGACCAGCGATTTCCTGGCGTACCTGAACCTCTGGCGTTACATCCGCGAGCAGCAGAAGGAGCGGGGTTCTTCGTCCTTCCGCCGGATGTGCAAGCAGGAGTACCTGAACTTCCTTCGCATCCGTGAATGGCAGGACATCTACACGCAGTTGCGCACGGTCGCCAAGCAGATGGGCATCCACCTCAACGAGGACGACGCCCCGGCCGACCGTATCCATCTCTCGCTCCTGGCCGGTCTGCTGTCGCACATCGGTATGAAGGACGTGAAGGAAGGCGCGAAGAACGAGTATCTGGGGGCGCGGAGCGCCAAGTTCGCGGTCTTTCCCGGCTCGGCCCTTTTCAAGAAGCCCCCGCGTTTCGTGATGTCCGCCGAGCTCGTCGAGACGTCCCGCCTGTGGGCCCGTGTCAACGCCAGGATCGAGCCCGAGTGGGTCGAGCCCCTCGCCGCGCACCTCGTCAAGCGCACGTACAGCGAGCCGCACTGGGAGAAGGACCAGGCGGCGGTGATGGCGTACGAGAAGGTCACGCTCTACGGCGTGCCGATCGTGGCGCAGCGGAAGGTGAACTACGGGCGGATCGATCCGGAGGTCAGCCGTGAGTTGTTCATCCGGAACGCGCTGGTCGAGGGTGACTGGCGTACGCACCACAAGTTCTTC
The DNA here is from genome assembly GCF_004803895.1 of Streptomyces hawaiiensis. Classification (NCBI taxonomy): domain Bacteria; kingdom Bacillati; phylum Actinomycetota; class Actinomycetes; order Kitasatosporales; family Streptomycetaceae; genus Streptomyces; species Streptomyces hawaiiensis. Next base: position 4,208,634 of record NZ_CP021978.1, read on the forward strand.
TCGGACAATCGCCGCCTTCTCACCGAGGTCGAGGAGCTGGAGCATCGGGCCCGGCGCCGGGACATCCTGGTCGACGACGAGACGCTGTACGACTTCTACGAACAGCGGATTCCCGAACACGTCGTTTCCGGGGCGCACTTCGACTCCTGGTGGAAGCACAAGCGGCACGAGCAGCCCGACTTCCTCGATTTCGAGCGCGAGATGCTCATCAACGAGAAGGCGGGTGAGGTCAGCAAGGCCGACTATCCGGACTCCTGGCGTCAGGGGAACTTGAAGTTCCGGGTGACGTACCAGTTCGAGCCGGGCGCGGATGCCGACGGTGTGACCGTCCACGTCCCGCTGCAGGTCCTCAACCAGGTCAGGGACGAGGGTTTCGACTGGCAGATCCCGGGTCTGCGCGAGGAGCTGGTGACGGAGCTGATCCGGTCGCTGCCCAAGCCGATCCGCCGGCATTACGTCCCCGCGCCGAACTTCGCGAAGGCGTTTTTGGACCGGTCCGTCCCTCTCCAGGAGCCCCTCACCGCGACGATGACCCGCGAGTTGCGGCTCATGGTGGGCGTGCCCTTCGAGGCGGACGACTTCGATCTGTCCAAAGTCCCCGACCATCTGAAGGTCACGTTCCGGATCGTCGACGAGCGGCGCCGCAAACTGGCCGAGGACAAGGACCTGGAGGCGCTGAAGCTCGCGCTGCGTCCGAAGGCCCGCCAGGCTCTCTCCCAGGCGGCCGCGGCGACCGCCGAGCGCTCCGGTGGTGAGTCCCTGGAGCGCACGGGCCTGACCGACTGGACGATCGGCAGCCTCACCCGGGTCTTCGAGACCCGTCGGGCCGGCCAGCCGGTCAAGGCTTACCCGGCGCTGGTCGATGACGGCGACACGGTCTCCGTGCGCCTCTTCGACACGGAGGCGGAGCAGGCGCAGGCCATGTGGAAGGGCACGCGTCGGCTGATTCTGCGCAACATCCCGGTCAACCCGGCGAAATTCGCGAGCGATCGCCTGACGAACGCGCAGAAGCTGGCGCTGTCGGCGAATCCGCACGGCTCGGTCCAGGGTCTGTTCGACGACTGCGCGATGGCCGCCGCGGACAAGCTGATCGGGGACTTCGGCGGGCCGGCGTGGGACGAGGAGTCGTACCGCAAGCTGTACGACAAGGTGCGTGCCGAGATCGTCGACACGACCGTCCGTACGGTGGGGCAGGTGCAGCAGGTCCTGGCCGCCTGGCAGGCCTGTGAACGACGTCTGAAGGGGGTACGAAGCACCGTGCTGCTGCCGAACCTCCAGGACGTACGGGGGCAGCTGGACGCCCTCGTGAAGCCGGGTTTCGTGACGGAGGCGGGGCTGCGGCGCATGCCGGACCTGATGCGTTACCTGGTGGCGGCCGACCGTCGTCTGCAGCAGATGGCGACGAACGTCCAGCGGGACACCACGCGGATGCAGAAGGTCCACGAGATGCAGGACGAGTACGCCTGGCTCCTGGAGCAGTTGCCGCAGGGCCGTCCGGTGCCGTCGTCGGTTCTGGACATCCGCTGGATGATCGAGGAGCTCCGGGTCAGCTATTTCGCCCACGCGCTCGGTACGGCGTACCCCGTCTCCGACAAGCGGATCGTGAAGGCGATCGACGCGGCGGCACCGTAACGGCACTCGCACGCAGGGTGAGTTCGACCAGGCGCTCACCCTCCTGTAGAGTCTCTTCTCGCAGCGCAACGCACCATTGGCGCCGCGAAACCTGGTCCTGTGGAGCAGTTTGGAGTGCTCGCCACCCTGTCAAGGTGGAGGCCGCGGGTTCAAATCCCGTCAGGACCGCAGTGGGAGAGCCCGGATCTTCGGATCCGGGCTCTTTGGCGTCAGGGCCGCCCGCCCTCGCCGGAACCCGGATCTTCGGATCCGGGTTCTTTTGTGCGCCCTGACCTCCTCGTAAGCCTTCCGGGCCCCCACACGCCGTCTTGACGCCCCCTCATTCCGTCGGTACCCCAGAACCAGGGCCCGTTCTCCGTGCGGCCTTCTGGAGGTGGCGTATGGCGGCATCGGCTAGGCACGAGACGCGGGCGCTGCTGCGCGCGCACCTGTCGGCCGCGTCGTCGTACCGGCACCTCACGCGGCACTGCCCGATATGCCATCACCTGCTGCGGCTGGCGATGGAGTCGGCGCCTCGCGCCGCCCAGGCCCAGGGTCAGGCCCAGACGCCGGCCCGGGAGGGGGAGAGCCCTGCGCCCGCATGATCCATGAGGGGTCTCAACACCCGTGCGGGCATGGGCTGCTGGAGTCGGAGGCTCCTTTACCGTACCTGCGGCAGAGCTAACAAGCCGCTTAGTATGTGACGGGTGTCACCGCATGAGTTTTGAAAAATGCGGTACTTACGCCCCACCTACAAAGGGTCAATTTAATATGTGCAATTGCACCCTGTCCGAGGTGCCGCACACAGGGGATCCGACACCCCTCCCCAGGCTCCTACAAGGCCGCTCACAGCAGGGCCGACAGGCCCGCCGCGGGCGCACAAAAAAGATCGCGCTGGACCCGGCGGAGTCCAGCGCGATCGACGACGCACCCTGTCATATGCCTGGCAAGCTCTGACCGGCTTGGGCGTGGGGCCTGTTGGGGCAGATCCCGCGTCGTGTGGAGCTGTGGTTCCGGACGTCACGGCCGGTTGGGGGAACCAGCCGGTTTGTCCGGTTATTCAGTTGTTCAGGCCTCGCTGCGCTGCTGCGGGATGCCCGCGAGCAGAGCGCGGACCTCGGCCTCGCGGTAGCGCCGATGCCCGCCGAGCGTGCGGATCGACGTGAGCTTGCCGGCCTTCGCCCACCGCGTGACCGTCTTGGGGTCGACGCGGAACATCGTGGCGACCTCAGCCGGGGTCAGCAGCGGCTCGGCATCAGGGGTGCGAGCGGTCATGAGCGGCCTCCTCGGGAGAACCGAACCTTCTCGGTTCTTTCCTCTAAATTCTGCACCTTGACCCGCGTTGCCCGAAATGGCGGACGCGAGTCGAGTCGGTTATAGGACGAACGGCTTGTCCTCGGCACTACAACTACACCATCTGTCCAGCCGCGTCGGCCAAACCGATGGAATTGCCCCTCCAGGTGTTCATCAGCGACGGAAGCCGATGGACCATGCCATAGCGGACAGTCACACCGCTGTGACGATCAGTCACAGGGTGATCGGGAAGTCACCAGACCCCCCAAAGCGTGCAATGCTGAGATTCCACCCATAGTGCAGCACCACGGGACGGAAGGAGTCCTCCCCGGACTCCTTGTCCTATTTTGGCATGAGGAGGGGCAAGGGGCGCAAGAGCCTCGTACGTGTAGTCCGTCACGCTTGGCCTACTTGAGAGGTCTGCCCGGATCGGGCCCTACGTCCCTTGCTGACGAAGCCTCAGGAGACACACAGCCCGCTTCAGGAACTCGGTGCGAGGACGAAACCCCAAATCGGGCGGTTCGTCAAACGTCAGTTCGTGACCGACTGCGAGCGGTCTGTACGGACATCAAGGTCAGGGGTCAGTTGGCCGACCGCAGATTCCGCACGGAACGCCACCGCTCCACGAGCCGGGCGTACGCCTCCCCCGCGGCCGTCCCGTCGCCCCGGCGCAGCGCGGCGATGCCCGCGGCCACGTCCGCCGCCGAATGATCGTCCTCCAGCGTCCCGGCCGGCACCGCGTGCACCAGGCCGCCGTAGTCCAGCTCCACGAGCGAGCGCGGGTGGAACTCCTCCAGCCAGCGCCCGACGTCCACCAGGCCGTCGATCAGCGGCCCCTCGTCCATGGCCTCCCTCAGGGCGCGCAGGCCCCGGGCCACCCGCCGCCGGGCCTGGACCATGGGGGTGCGGTAGCGCAGCACGGGCGGGCTGTCGGCCGAGGCGCCCTTGTCGTACTCGCGCTCCTCGTCGGAGACCAGCACGAACCAGTTGATCGGCACCTGCCAGGTGGCCGTCCGGATCCACGGTCGGGCGTCCGGGTTGATCGCCAGCCAGCGCTCGTAGTCCTGGGCCGCCTGGCGCCGCAGGACGGGCGGCAGGACCGCGTCCATGACCGGCGGGGGGAGCTCCTCGTCGAGCTCTTCCAGAGCCAGCCAGCCGCGCAGCCGGGTGCGCCAGGGGCAGACGCAGACGACGCCGTCGACGTCGAGCACGAAGGCGTCCTCGCTCTCGTGCACCGGCACCAAAACCGGCGGTGTGGGGGCCACGTCGGCCAGAGCGCGTCGGAGTTCGTCCTGGTACGAGGGGCGGTCCGTCCGGCGGGCGTAGTCGGTCCACTGGCTGCGCTCCGGTTCGGGGAAGGCGGCCAGCGGTTCGTACACGCGCAGGTAGGTCGCGTAGGGGACGATCAGCGAGGTCACCTTGGGCACGCCTGCTCCCTCCCCCGCGTACCGCCGCGAAAACCTGCGGAACCCGCTCACGGTCGCGCGGGAAATCTATGCAAATCGTCGCACGGGTGTACTCCGGTCGGAGGTGATCCCGTGCAGGGTGCGGTCGGCGGGCCCACCAGGCTCTAATCTCATGCTCAACAGTCCCCGCCACCCACACGGGAGCTGGTCTCCACCCGCCGCAACTTACTCAGGAGTCACCACAGTGACCGACGTAACCGGCGCACCTGCTGATGTACTGCACACCCTGTTCCACTCGGACCAGGGAGGACATGAGCAGGTCGTGCTCTGCCAGGACCGCGCGAGCGGCCTCAAGGCCGTCATCGCCCTCCACTCCACCGCCCTGGGCCCCGCGCTCGGCGGTACGCGCTTCTACCCGTACGCGAACGAGGCCGAGGCCGTCGCCGACGCGCTGAACCTCGCCCGCGGCATGTCGTACAAGAACGCCATGGCCGGTCTCGACCACGGCGGCGGCAAGGCCGTGATCATCGGTGACCCGGAGCGCGTCAAGACCGAGGAGCTGCTCCTCGCCTACGGCCGCTTCGTCGCCTCCCTCGGCGGCCGCTACGTCACCGCCTGCGACGTCGGCACGTACGTCGCCGACATGGACGTCGTGGCCCGCGAGTGCCGCTGGACCACCGGCCGCTCCCCCGAGAACGGCGGCGCCGGGGACTCCTCCGTCCTCACCGCCTACGGCGTCTACCAGGGCATGCGTGCCTCCGCGCAGCACCTGTGGGGCGACCCCTCGCTGCGCGCGAAGCGGGTCGGCATCGCCGGCGTCGGCAAGGTCGGCCACCACCTGGTGGAGCACCTCGTGAAGGAGGGCGCCGAGGTGTTCGTCACGGACGTGCGCGAGGACGCCGTGCGGCGGATCACCGAGCGGCACCGGGACGTCATCGCCGTCAAGGACACCGACGAACTGATCCGCGTCGACGGTCTGGGCATCTACGCCCCCTGCGCGCTCGGCGGGGCCCTGAACGACGAGACGGTGCCGGTGCTCACCGCCGAGGTGGTCTGCGGCGCCGCCAACAACCAGCTCGCCCACCCGGGCGTGGAGAAGGACCTCGCCGACCGCGGGATCCTCTACGCGCCGGACTACGTGGTGAACGCCGGCGGTGTCATCCAGGTCGCCGACGAGCTGCACGGCTTCGACTTCGAGCGGTGCAAGGCGAAGGCGTCGAAGATCTTCGACACCACGCTGGCCATATTCGCACGTGCGAAGGAGGACGGTATTCCGCCGGCCGCCGCGGCCGACCGGATCGCCGAGCAGCGGATGCACGACGCGGCCCGGGCCCGCCGGGCACGCTGACCCCGGGTCGTTACCGGGCGTCTCGTACGTTTGGCCGGTACCCGTCGGTGGGCAGTTAGAGAGAACTCTCACTTCTACCGGCGGGTCGGCCGCCGATAAGTGGTTAAAATCGCGGTTGACCAGCGAGGACGGGGCGCCTCGAAGGTCCTGGGCGCGGGCACGTCATGCGGGCGACGTACCGTATGGGCGCGGGCTCAGGTACCGTGGAAGCCCTACGGACCGGTCTCTCCGCGGAGAGTCCGTGCCGGACCATGAACGCGTGTCAAGACTCTGGGGCCGTCGAGCCCCGTCGTTGAGGGGGTCGAGCCATGGGGCGCGGCCGGGCCAAGGCCAAGCAGACGAAGGTCGCCCGCCAGCTGAAGTACAACAGCGGTGGGACTGACCTCTCACGCCTGGCCGAGGAGCTGGGTGCATCGCCTTCGAATCCGCAGCCGCCTAACGGCGAGCCGTTCGAAGACGATGAGGACGACGACCTGTACGCACGGTACGCCGACCTCTATGAGGACGACGACGACGAGGACGGCCAGTCCTCGCAGCATCGTCGCGGCGCTTGACCTTGCACTGAGCACTCACCCGGTCGGTGACTTCGGTCACCGACCGGGTTCTGTGCTGCCTGCAAGGCCAGGGGTCACGACCCCCGTGCCTCAGCTCGCGTAGTCACCGATCAGGGCGGCACCGGTGGTGTGCTCGCCCCGGTCCGTGATCTCTCCGGCCACCCAGGCGTCCACGCCGCGGTCGGCGAGGGTCGCCAGGGCCACATCCGTGGACTCCTGCGGCACGATCGCGATCATGCCGACGCCCATGTTCAGGGTCTTCTCGAGCTCCAGGCGCTCGACGCTGCCCGTGCGGCCGACGAGGTCGAAGATCGGGGCCGGCGTCCAGGTGGAGCGGTCGACGATCGCGTGCAGCCCGTCCGGGATCACCCGGGCGAGGTTGGCCGCGAGTCCGCCGCCGGTGATGTGGCTGAAGGCGTGCACCTCAGTGGTGCGCATCAGAGCCAGACAGTCCAGCGAGTAGATCTTCGTCGGCTCCAGCAGCTCCTCGCCGAGGGTGCGGCCGAGCTCCTCGATGTGCGCGTCCAGCGCCAGGCCCGCCTGGTTCAGCAGGACGTGGCGGACGAGGGAGTACCCGTTCGAGTGAAGCCCGGAGGACGCCATGGCGATCACCGCGTCACCCGACCGGATGCGATCCGCGCCGAGCAGCCGGTCGGCCTCCACGACGCCCGTACCGGCGCCGGCGACGTCGAAGTCGTCCTCGCCGAGCAGGCCCGGGTGCTCGGCCGTCTCGCCGCCGACCAGGGCGCAGCCGGCCAGCACACAGCCCTCGGCGATGCCCTTGACGATGGCGGCGACCCGCTCGGGGTGGACCTTGCCGACGCAGATGTAGTCGGTCATGAACAGCGGCTCGGCACCGCAGACCACGATGTCGTCCATCACCATGGCGACCAGATCGTGGCCGATGCTGTCGTAGACGCCCAGCTGGCGGGCGATGTCGACCTTGGTGCCGACGCCGTCCGTGGCGGAGGCGAGCAGGGGCCGCTCGTAGTTCTTCAGGGCGGAGGCGTCGAAGAGGCCGGCGAAGCCGCCGAGGCCGCCGAGGACCTCGGGGCGCTGGGCCTTCTTCACCCACTCCTTCATCAGTTCGACGGCGCGGTCGCCCGCTTCGATGTCGACGCCCGCGGCTGCGTAGCTGGCGCCGCCCTCGGCATTGGGTTTCTCGGACATGGCTAAAGAGAACCTTTGTGTCGTACGGCAGGTGTTACGGGCCGTCTACGGGCGGCGGATCGCGTCGGCGGCGGCCGTGGCGGCCGGGCCGGCGGCCAGCTCCGTCTCCAGCAGCTGCTTGCCGAGCAGCTCGGGGTCCGGGAGCTCCATCGGGTACTCGCCGTCGAAGCAGGCACGGCACAGGTTCGGCTTGGCGATGGTGGTCGCCTCGATCATGCCGTCGATGGAGATGTAGGCCAGGGAATCGGCGCCCAGGGAGGTGCCGATCTCGTCGATCGTCATGCCGTTGGCGATGAGCTCGGCGCGGGTGGCGAAGTCGATGCCGAAGAAGCAGGGCCACTTCACGGGCGGGGACGAGATCCGGATGTGGACCTCGGCGGCGCCCGCCTCGCGGAGCATGCGGACCAGGGCCCGCTGGGTGTTGCCGCGCACGATCGAGTCGTCGACGACGACCAGGCGCTTGCCCTTGATGACTTCCTTCAGCGGGTTCAGCTTCAGGCGGATGCCCAGCTGGCGGATGGTCTGCGAGGGCTGGATGAAGGTCCGTCCGACATACGCGTTCTTGACCAGGCCGGCGCCGAACGGGATGCCGGACGCCTCCGCGTAGCCGATCGCCGCGGGCGTGCCGGACTCCGGGGTCGCTATCACCAGGTCGGCCTCGGCCGGGGCCTCCTTCGCCAGCTTGCGGCCCATCTCCACGCGGGAGAGGTACACGTTCCGGCCGGCGATGTCGGTGTCCGGGCGGGCCAGATAGACGTACTCGAAGACACAGCCCTTGGGCTTCGCGTCCGCGAATCGGGAGGTCCGCAGGCCGTTCTCGTCGATGGCGACGAACTCGCCCGGCTCGATCTCGCGGACGTAACTGGCGCCGCAGATGTCGAGGGCGGCGGACTCGGAGGCGACGACCCAGCCGCGCTCCAGGCGGCCGAGGACCAGCGGGCGGACGCCCTGCGGGTCACGGGCCGCGTACAGAGTGTTCTCGTCCATGAAGACGAGCGAGAAGGCGCCCTTGACCTGCGGAAGGACGGTGTGAGCGGCCTTCTCGATGGTCAGCGGCTTGCCGTCCTCGTCGACCTGGGCCGCGAGGAGCGCTGTGAGCAGGTCGGTGTCGTTGGTCGCCGCGACGCGCGGGGTGCGGCCGCCTTCCTGCTTGGGCAGGTCGGCGACCATCTCGGCGAGCTGGGCGGTGTTGACGAGATTGCCGTTGTGGCCGAGCGCGATGGATCCGTGTCCGGTCGCGCGGAAGGTCGGCTGGGCGTTCTCCCAGACGGAGGCACCGGTGGTCGAGTAGCGGGCGTGTCCGACCGCGATGTGACCCTGGAGCGAACCGAGGGAGGTCTCGTCGAAGACCTGGGAAACCAGGCCCATGTCCTTGAAGACGAGGATCTGTGAGCCGTTGCTGACCGCGATCCCCGCGGATTCCTGGCCTCGATGCTGGAGGGCGTAGAGCCCGAAGTACGTGAGCTTGGCGACCTCTTCGCCCGGAGCCCAGACACCGAAGACGCCGCAAGCGTCCTGGGGGCCCTTCTCACCGGGGAGCAGGTCGTGGTTGAGTCGTCCGTCACCACGTGGCACGCCTCCGAGTGTAGGCGAGGTCGACCACTGGTCCGAATTGGGGATACCGGACTTTCCGGTGGATCACCGCTCGGCGACCGCCCGCACACTCGTACCGTTTTCGCTGGTCAGCGTGAGGGTTTGGTGATCGACTCCGTACTTCAGCTTTCCGTCGAAAAGACGCAGCAGGGTCTTCTCACCGGTCATGAGTGAGTCTTCGCACATCATTCGGGTCGTGGCCGGGGGGCCGAGGGTGATATGGCCGTCGCGGACCGTGGCCTTGGCGTTCACCTTGTTGCAGCCCAGGCTGCCGGAGACGGTGCCCTTCTTCTCGTCGAAGGTGAGGTGGGCACGGCCGTCGGCCTTCGGGGTCGTGACGGTCCACTTGGTGCCGGCCAGCGGGGCGTCCTCGGCCTCGGTCAGGTGGACGGTGTCGCCCCGGCCGGTGGTGAGGGTGAGGCGGTCGTCGTCCACCTTCGCCTTCAGCTCCTGGTCGGAGAAGGCGTGCGCGAGGGCCTTCTCGAACGCCATGGGCTTGCCCTCGCAGGCCATCTCGGTGGCCATGGTCTTGCCCAGCCGGATGCGGTCGCCGTCGACGGTGGCCTCGGCACTGAAGTTGTTGCAGCCGAAGCTGCCCTCGGCCCGGCCCTTGTCGATGGTCACGTGGGCGCCGGTGGGGGCCTTGTGCGTCCTGCCGTCCGCGGTGACGCTGTCCACGCTCCACCGCACGCCGGTGACCGGCTTGTCGGCACCGACCGAGCCGCTGCCGCTGTCCGCCTTCTCACTGCCACAGGCCGCCATGAGCGGGACGAGCATGGCGGCGGCCGTCAGAGTCATGCGCTGCTTCTGCCTGTCCATGCCACTTCGACGGACGACCCGGGGGGATCGGTTCCCCTTATTTCATGAGGGGCAGGCAGGCCGACAGGTCCGCCCGCTCCCCGCTGGCGCTGACCTTGGCGTCCTCAAGTGCCTGCGCCCATTCCATCCGCCCGGTCGCCAGCCGGATCCAGGTCAGCGGGTCCGTCTCGACGACGTTGGGCGGTGTGCCCCGCGTGTGCCTCGGCCCTTCCACGCACTGCACCACCGCGTACGGCGGCACCCGTACCTCCGTCGAGCCGCCGGGGGCCTTCGCGGCGAGCGCGTCGGCCAGCAGCCGGGTGCAGGTGGCCAGGGCCTGACGGTCGTAGGGGATGTCCAGGCCGGGGACGGCGGCGTTGAGGTCGTCGGTGTGGACGACGAGTTCGACGGTGCGGGTGACCAGGTAATCGGCGAGGGTCATGGCGCCCGTCCGGGCGGCGAGGACGCGAGTGCCGGAGGCGTCCGTGAGTCTCTGGGCCAGGCGCTCCCCGGTCTCGGCGTACAGGGCGTCGAGGTCGGGGTGGGCCCCGGCGAGCTGCCGGGTGCCGTCGTCGATGTCCCCGGCTCGGGCGGCGGTGGCGAAAGGCCAGTCGAGGAGGGTGAGCTCCGGTTTCGCCGGCTCCTCGCGGTCGAGGTTGCGACTGACGGTCTCCACGGCCATGGTCACGTGGGCCGCGAGCTCCCGGACCGTCCAGTCGCCGAGCCGAGTCGGCAGCGCCAGTTGTCCGGGGGTGAGGGTGTGGACGGCCTGCCGTACGTTCCCGAACTGGGCGAGCACGGCCGCGCGGATCTTGGCGGGGTCGTAGCTGCGGGTGCGCTTCTTGGCCGGTGGCATGGGAGTCAGCCTAAGCGCGGCCTACGACAGCCGGAGGCGCCTCGAAGATCTCCCCGTTGCAGGGCACGCCGATGCCCTGCCAGGTGAAGGGGACGCCCCGGGCCGCATCCGGGTCCGGGCCGTCCATGAGCTGGAAGTGCAGGTGCGGTTCGGAGGAGTTACCGGAGTTGCCGCAGCGGGCGAGCACCTGCCCGGCCCGCACCCGGTCGCCCTCGCGGACGGTGAGGGAGCCGCGCTGGAGGTGGGCGTAGGCGGCGTGGGTGCCGTTGCCGAGGTCGAGGACGAGGTGGTTGCCGAGGATGCGGTGCACCCCGGCCATGTCACGCACGGAGCCCTCGACAAGCAGCAGGTAGAGCAGCCCGAGCAGCGAGGTGCGGCTGAGGTGGTCGCGCTGACCGTCCGCGGCCCGTACGACCGTGGCGTCGGCGACCGCGAGGATCGGGGCGCCGAAGGCCGGGAAGTCCTGGGGACGGCGGGCGAGCGGCCACAGCCAGCGGAAGGCCGGGCGGGCTCCCGGCTCGGGCTCGGCGAGGATGTCGATGGCGTACGTCTGCCCGTGGGCGTGGACGCCATGGCTCGGGGTTCGCTCGGCCGGGCTGTTCAGCGCCGACCAGCGGCCGGTCACGGGCGGGGCGACCTCCAGGGGCTCACGGGCGACCCGGGGGTCGTCCGGGGCGCCGCCCCAGCGGTTGGCGACGGTGACGACGGCGTACGCGAGGACCAGTACCAGGCAGTTCCACAGGACGTGGTAGCCCCAGTCGAAGCAGATATGGGCCGTGACCAGGCCGATGAAGGCCAGCTGAAGGCCCCGGAAAGCCACCATGCCGAGCTTGCGTGCGGACATCCAGTCCCCCAGTTCGTCTACGGCCGGGTGGTCGCCAGCGCCACCAGCAGCGGTACGACCCGCCCCGGGGGCACCTCGTAGCGGCCCCGGCCGGTCGTGTGCAGCCAGCCCGTGCCGGTGAGCTGGCGCAGGTGGTGGTAGATCTGGCCGGTCGTGCCGAGCTCGGCCGGCTCGGCGAGTTCGGCGGCGGTGCGCCGACCGCCGAGGATCTCGCGGAGCAGGCGGATCCGGACCGGGTGTCCGAGCGCTGCGAACGACTCGGCGGCCGTCGTCCAGTCGTCCTCCAGCAGGCTCTCCGTGAGAGCCGCCATCTGCCACGAGTACGCCTCGCCCGTCGGCAGGCGCACGGAGCCGGTGTAGAGGACACCGCCGTCGGCTGCCCCGGCCTCGGACAGCTGCTCCCTGAGCCCGTTCAGGGCCCAGAAGTCGCTCCCGTCGAGACGGGGGCCGGTGCGCTGGGCGCCTTCCAGGGCCGCCAGACGGTGTTCGAGGGCGGCGACACGCTGTTCCAGTTCCACGCGTTGATATTACGGAACTACGTAGTTCCGTACAAGAACGAGATCGCGCCGGCTTGTCCGGACACGGCGAAGCCCCCGCCGGTGGACCGGACGGGGGCTTCGGAACAGGTCGACTACGCCAGCAGCGCCGGGATCGTGCCCTCGTGCGTCTCGCGCAGCTCGGCCAGGCTGAGCGCGAACTCGCCCTGGACGTCCACGGTGTCGCCGTCCACGACACCGATGCGGGTGGCCGGCAGGCCCCGCGCACCGCACATGTCGTTGAAGCGGACCTCCTCCGAGCGCGGCACGGCCACGACCGCGCGGCCCGCCGACTCGGAGAACAGGAAGGTGAAGGCGTCCAGCCCGTCCGGGACGATCAGACGGGCGCCCTTGCCGCCGAGCAGCGCCGACTCGACGACCGCCTGGATCAGACCGCCGTCGGACAGGTCGTGCGCCGAGTCGATCATGCCGTCGCGGGAGGCGGAGATCAGGATCTCGGCGAGCAGCCGCTCGCGCTCCAGATCGACCTCGGGCGGCAGACCGCCGAGGTGGTCGTGCACGACCTGCGACCAGGCCGAGCCACCGAACTCCTCACGCGTGTCGCCGAGGAGGTAGAGCAGCTGCCCCTCCTCCTGGAAGGCGACGGGCGTGCGGCGGGCCACGTCATCGATCACGCCGAGGACCGCGACCACCGGCGTCGGGTGGATGGCCGCCTCGCCGGTCTGGTTGTACAGCGAGACGTTGCCGCCGGTCACCGGGGTGCCGAGCTGCTGGCAGGCGTCCGCGAGACCGCGCACGGCCTCCGCGAACTGCCACATCACGGCCGGGTCCTCGGGCGAGCCGAAGTTGAGGCAGTCGGAGACGGCCAGCGGCTTGGCGCCGGTGGTGGCCACGTTGCGGTACGCCTCCGCCAGCGCAAGCTGGGCGCCGTGGTACGGGTCGAGCTTGGCGTACCGGCCGTTGCCGTCCGTGGCGATGGCCACGCCGAGGCCGGTCTCCTCGTCGATCCGGATCATGCCGGAGTCCTCGGGCTGGGCGAGGACGGTGTTGCCCTGCACGAAGTGGTCGTACTGGCTGGTGATCCAGGACTTGGAGGCCTGGTTCGGGGAGCCGACCAGCTTGAGGACCTGGTCCTTCAGCTCCTCGGAGGTCGTCGGCCGCGGCAGCTTGTTCGCGTCGTCGGCCTGGAGCTCGTCCTGCCAGGACGGGCGGGCGTACGGGCGCTCGTAGACCGGACCCTCGTGCGCGACCGTGCGCGGGTCGACGTCGACGATCTTGCCGCCGTGCCAGTAGATCTCCAGGCGGTCGCCGTCGGTCACCTCACCGATGACGGTGGCGATGACGTCCCACTTCTCGCAGATCTCCAGGAAGCGGTCGACCTTCCCCGGCTCGACGACCGCGCACATGCGTTCCTGCGACTCGCTCATGAGGATTTCCTCGGGCGAGAGCGTGGAGTCGCGCAGCGGGACGTCGTCCAGGGTGACGCGCATGCCGCCGGAGCCGTTGGAGGCGAGCTCGGAGGTGGCGCAGGACAGGCCCGCGGCACCGAGGTCCTGGATGCCGACGACCAGCTTCTCGGCGAAGGCCTCCAGGGTGCACTCGATGAGGAGCTTCTCCTGGAAGGGGTCGCCGACCTGCACGGCCGGGCGCTTCGACGGCTTGGCGTCGTCGAAGGTCTCCGAGGCCAGGATCGAGGCGCCGCCGATGCCGTCACCGCCGGTCCGGGCCCCGTACAGGATGACCTTGTTGCCCGCGCCGGAGGCCTTCGCGAGGTGGATGTCCTCGTGCCGCATGACGCCGATGGCACCGGCGTTGACCAGCGGGTTGCCCTGGTAGCAGGCGTCGAAGACGACCTCGCCGCCGATGTTGGGCAGACCCAGGCAGTTGCCGTAGCCGCCGATGCCCGCGACGACGCCCGGCAGGACGCGCTTGGTGTCGGGGTGGTCGGCCGCGCCGAACCGCAGCGGGTCGACGACCGCGACCGGGCGGGCGCCCATGGCGATGATGTCGCGGACGATGCCGCCGACACCGGTGGCCGCGCCCTGGTAGGGCTCGACGTACGACGGGTGGTTGTGGGACTCGACCTTGAAGGTGACGGCGTAGCCCTGGCCGACGTCCACGACACCGGCGTTCTCACCGATACCGACGAGCATCGCGTCGGACTCGGGGGCCTTCTCGCCGAACTGGCGCAGGTGCACCTTGCTGCTCTTGTACGAGCAGTGCTCCGACCACATCACCGAGTACATGGCGAGCTCGGCCCCGGTGGGCCGGCGGCCGAGGATCTCCACGACCCGCTCGTACTCGTCCTTCTTCAGGCCCAGTTCGGCCCAGGGCAGCTCGACGTCGGGGGTCGCGGCCGCGTGCTCGACCGTGTCCAGAGGCGTCCGGCTCATGCGTTGACCAGCTTCTTGAGGATCGAGGTGAAGAACGGCAGACCGTCGGTACGACCCGTACCGATCAGCGGCTCCACGGCGTGCTCCGGGTGCGGCATGAGGCCGACCACGTTGCCTGCCTCGTTGCTGACACCGGCGATGTCGCGCTGGGAGCCGTTGGGGTTGCCGCATCCATCAGCGGCTTCGCCGCGGACCACGTAGCGGAACGCGACGCGGCCCTCGGCCTCCAGCTTGTCGAGCGTGTACGCGTCGGCGACGTACTGCCCGTCGTTGTTCTTCAGCGGGATGTGAATCTCCTGGCCGGGCGCGTAGTCGGTGGTCCAGGCGGTCCCGGCGTTCTCCACCCGCAGCTTCTGGTCGCGGCAGATGAAGTGCAGGTGGTTGTTGCGGAGCATCGTGCCCGGCAGCAGATGGGCCTCGGTGAGGATCTGGAAGCCGTTGCAGATGCCGAGCACCGGCAGACCGGCTTTCGCCTGCTCCAGCAGGGGCTCCATCACCGGCGAGAAACGGGCGATGGCCCCGGCGCGCAGATAGTCGCCGTAGGAGAAACCACCGCACAGCACCACGGCGTCGACCTGCTTGAGGTCCTTGTCCTTGTGCCAGAGGGCGACCGGCTCGGCGCCCGCGACGCGGATCGCGCGCTGGGTGTCACGGTCGTCCAGGCTGCCGGGAAAAGTGACGACGCCAATACGAGCGGTCACTTCGCGGCCTCCGCGACTTCCTCGACCCGGATCGTGAAGTCCTCGATCACGGTGTTCGCGAGGAAGGACTCCGCAAGATCATGAATGCGGGCGAGGGCGGCCTCGTCGACCGGCCCGTCAACTTCCAGTTCGAAACGCTTTCCCTGGCGGACGTCCGAGATCCCGTCGAATCCCAGCCGCGGCAGTGCGCGCTGCACCGCCTGGCCCTGGGGGTCGAGGATCTCCGGCTTGAGCATGACGTCGACTACGACGCGTGCCACTGGCACTCCCGGTGTGTGGTGCTGAGCAGGTCCCTTCAGACTACCCGCCCAAAATTTCTACGCGCGTTGACTTGTAGGAAACTACGTGACCGTCATCACGATCCGGCATCGACGGACCCGTACAAGAAATTTTCGGGAAAGATTCCGGATCGACACCCGAAACCTATTGCGCGGGCCTGTCTCCCGCCACCACCCTTCCAATGAAGTCGCTCCGCTCCCTCTTGATTTTGGACACGCGGAAGGATTTAGTCGGGCTTCACAATGTATTGCCAGGCACTGTACAAATGAATTGACAAAGTGCCGCATGAAGGGACCGATATTCGTGGCGCAGAAGGTCGTGGTCACTCTCTTTGACGACATCGACGGCTCGGAAGCGACGGAAACGATCGCCTTCGGACTGGACGGCAAGTCGTACGAGATCGACCTGAGCGAAGTCAACGCCGGAGAACTGCGGAAGGCGCTCGCGCCCTACGTGGAGGCCGGCCGCAAGCGGTCCCGCTCGGGCAAGGCGTACCGGCAGACGGAGGTCGCCCCCGACCCGTCGGCCGTGCGCGCCTGGGCTCAGGCCAACAAGATGGACGTCCCCGCCCGCGGGCGCATCCCCAAGAAGGTCTACGAGGCGTTCACCGCCGCGCAGTGACGGCCCGTCGAGCCCGGGCCGATCCCCGGCCACCCGCCCCTCGCGGCAACCGACTTGCGCAGCACCCCGGCTGATCAGCTAGAGTCTGGAGCACGCCGAGGGGCGAGGCCGAAAGGCCCGGCTCACGGAAACATGCGGGTGTAGTTCAGTAGTAGAACATCCCCCTTCCAGGGGGAAGGCGCAGTGTGCGATTCCTGTCACCCGCTCTGCATCGCCGTACCGGCCACTCTTGTGGATCAGGTAGGCTGGTGCCCGCACCGATCGGTGAAAGCTGGTCGGGAGCAATGCGGACGTAGCTCAGCTGGTAGAGCGCAACCTTGCCAAGGTTGAGGTCGCGAGTTCGAACCTCGTCGTCCGCTCAGGGAATGAAGGCCCCGGTCCATCAGGACCGGGGCCTTCATCGTGTTCCGCCCTCTCCTTCTGACATTTGTCATGCCGAGTGATGACAGCGCGCACTGCTCCCGGGGCTGTCGGGGCGGAACGCTGAAGGCATGGAAACCAACGGACACGATCACGTGATTGAGGTCACTGACCTGCGACGTGTGTACGGGGGCGGGTTCGAGGCGGTACGCGGAATCAGTTTCTCCGTCCGACGCGGGGAGATCTTCGCACTGCTCGGCACCAACGGCGCGGGCAAGACGTCGACCGTGGAACTCCTGGAGGGACTCGCGGAGCCGGCCGGCGGACGGGTGCGGGTCCTCGGGCACGACCCGTACACCGACCGGGCCGCCGTACGGCCCCGCACCGGCGTGATGCTCCAGGAAGGCGGCTTTCCCTCCGAGCTCACCGTCGCCGAGACCGCGCGGATGTGGGCGGGCTGCGTGAGCGGGGCCCGGCCGCCCGCGGAGGTACTGGCGCTGGTCGGCCTGGAGTCGAAGGCCGGCATCCGGGTCAAGCAGCTGTCCGGCGGCCAGCGGCGCCGCCTCGACCTGGCGCTCGCCCTGCTCGGCGATCCCGAGGTGCTCTTCCTCGACGAACCGTCCACCGGGCTGGACGCCGAAGGCCGCCGGGCCACCTGGGAGTTGGTGAGCGCGCTGCGCGACGGCGGGACGACGGTGCTGCTGACCACGCACTACCTGGAGGAGGCCGAGAACCTCGCCGACCGGCTCGCGATCATGCACGAGGGCCGTATCGCCACCACCGGGACTCCGGCCGAGGTGACCGCGGCGGAGCCGTCGCGGATCTCCTTCGAGCTGCCCGACGGCTACTTCGTCGGCGACCTTCCGCCGCTCGGCGAGCTGGGCGTCACCGGGCACGAGGCCGACGGCCGCACCCTCCGGCTCCGCACCCACGAACTGCAGCGCACGGCCACCGGGCTGCTGATGTGGGCCGCACAGGCCCGGGTCGAGCTGCGCCGCCTGGACGTGCGCTCGGCCTCCCTGGAGGAGGCGTTCCTCGGGATCGCCACGAACGTCTCCACGGAGCAGGCCACCGGCATGACGACGAAGGAGTACGCGGCATGACCGCCACGCACACGACGCCCCGCCCGGCAGCGGCGGCGACGACCCCGCTGAGCCGCATGACCGCTCTCGCCCGCGCCGAACTGACCCTGCTCGGGCGGACCAAGGGCGCGCTCTTCGCCGCGCTGTTCGTGCCGCTGATCATGCCGTTCAGCGTCCGGGCGGCGGCCGAGGACATGGACCTCGCCGAGGCGGGGCTGAGCGCCGGCACCCTGGTACTGCCCGCCGCGGTCGGCTTCTCCCTGCTGTTCGCCGTCTACTCGGTGCTCGTCGGCACGTTCGTCGTCCGGCGTGAGGAGCTCTTCCTCAAGCGGCTGCGCACCGGTGAGCTGCGGGACGTCGAGATCCTGGCCGGCTCCGCCCTGCCGGCCGTCCTCACCGGGTTGGTCCAGTGCCTGCTGCTGGCGGGGGGCTGCGTCGCGCTGCTGGACCTGTCCGCGCCGTCGGCGCCCCATCTGGCCGTCCTGGGTCTGCTGTTGGGTTTCGTGATGTGCGCCGCCCTCGCAGCGGCCACCGCGAGTTTCACCCGGACCGGCGAGAGCGCCCAGGTCACGCCCATGCCGCTGCTGATGGTCTCGATGATCGGCTCCGGCATGTTCTGGCCGCTGGAGCTGATGCCGGACCGGGTGGCCTCCGTCTGCGAGCTGCTGCCGCTGACGCCCGTCGTCACGCTGGTGCGCGGCGGCTGGACCGGGGACCTCTCCGCGTACGAGGCACTGGGCGCGCTCGCGAGCGCCATGGCCTGGATCCTCATCGGGGTGTTTGCTGTACGGCGGTGGTTCCGCTGGGAACCGCGGCGCTGACCGAAGGGGGAGTGACGGGCCGATGCGCACGCCGGGCAGGTGGTGGCGGCACAAGAGCACGCCGGAGAAGGTCGAGACGTACACGCGGTGGTCGTTCCACTTCTTCGCGGTGATGGAGTTCTTCTCCGTCGGGCTCACGTCCGTGCCTCCGCTCGGGGCGCGGCTGGGCAGTGCCGTCATGCTGGTGGTGGCCGTGCACGCCACCCTCTGCTTCGTGACCGTGTCACGGGCGATCGACTGGACACGGGGCCGCAGGCCCCAGCCCACCGCGCTGATGTGGACACTGGCCGCCGTCACCGCCACGATCGCCGCGGCGGCGATCGGCCTCGCCGAGCTCGGACCCGACGGCGAGAGCGTCGACACCGCCGCCGGTGGCGTCTTCGGAGTGATCCTGGTCTTCGGTCCCGGCATCATCGCGCTCGGCGTCCGCGACCGGCGGCGCGCGTTCGGCATCGCGGGCGGCTTCGCTGCCGGCACCTGGATCGTGGCGTTCGCGCTCGGAGCCTCCGCGCTCACGGCGCTCTTCACCGCGCTGATCGTGCTGGTCGGCGGCATGTTCATCACCTTCACGGCCGTCTTCTCGGTGTGGCTGATGAACGCCGTCTTCGAACTCGACGAAGCCCGCGAGACCCGCGCCCGGCTCGCCGTGGCCGAGGAACGGCTGAGGTTCGGGCGTGATCTGCACGACGTGATGGGGCGCAACCTCGCCGTGATCGCCCTCAAGAGCGAGCTGGCCGTGCAGCTGGCCCAGCGGGGGCGGCCGGAGGCCGTGACACAGATGGTCGAGGTGCAGCGGCTCGCGCAGGAGTCGCAGCGGGAGGTGCGGGAGGTCGTGCGCGGCTACCGGGAGGCCGACCTCGGGTCGGAACTCGCCGGTGCGCAAGGGGTGCTGTCGGCGGCCGGCATCGACTGCACCGTCGGCGGGGTGCCGGCGGCGGGGCTGCCGGCCGCGGTGCAGTCCGCCCTGGGGTGGGTGGTGCGGGAGGCCGCGACGAACGTCCTGCGGCATGGGGACACGCGGCGGTGTGCCGTGCGACTGCGGGTGCTGGAGGGACGGGTGGTGTTGTCCGTGGAGAACGACGGGGTGAGCGAGGCGGGGACGGAGTCCGGGGCCGGGCCGACCGGCTCGGGGCTCGCCGGGCTGCGGGAACGGCTGGCGGAGATCGACGGGACGCTGGAGGCCGGTCCGGCCGGGCAAGGGCTGTTCCGGCTGACGGCGGAGATTCCGCTGCCGTCGCGTTCCGCCCCTTCCGACGCCGTCCCGGCCGCCGTTGGAATGCGTTCCGTGAGTGAGGTCACTTCATGACGGCCGTGGAGCCGGTCCGGCTGCTGCTCGCCGATGACGAGCACCTCATCCGCGGGGCGCTCGCCGCGCTGCTGTCACTGGAGGACGACCTCGTCATCGTCGCCGAGGCGGCCACCGGGCCCGAGGCGATGGCGATGGCCCGGGCGCACAAGCCCGATGTCGCCGTGCTGGATCTCCAGATGCCCGGCGCCGACGGTGTGAAGGTCGCCACATCCCTACGGGCCGAACTGCCCGGATGCAAGGTGCTCATCGTCACCAGCCACGGGCGCCCTGGGCATCTGAAGCGAGCGCTGGAGGCCGGGGTGCGGGGGTTCGTGCCGAAGACGGTGAGCGCGCAGCGGCTCGCGGAGCTCATCCGTACGGTGCACGCCGGGAACCGTTACGTCGACCCGGAGTTGGCCGCCGACGCGATCGCCGCCGGGGACTCGCCGCTGACCGCGCGGGAGGCCGAGGTCCTGGAACTGGCCGCCGACGGAGCGCCCGTCGCGGAGATCGCCGAGCGGGCCGCGCTGTCGCAGGGGACCGTGCGCAACTATCTGTCGTCGGCCGTGTCGAAGCTCGGTGCGGAGAACCGGCATGCGGCGGTACGACTCGCGCGGGAGCGAGGTTGGGTATAGTGGTTCTCGCGCCACGGCGCATGCGAACGTAGCTCAGTTGGTAGAGCGCAACCTTGCCAAGGTTGAGGTCGCGAGTTCGAACCTCGTCGTTCGCTCCATCGAGAAGCCCCCCGGTTCCGGCCGGGGGGCTTCTCTGTGTCCTACGACCAGCTCGTGCCGGTCAGGCGCTCGTACGCCTCCACATACTTGGCGCGGGTGGCGTCGACGACCTGCTGGGGCAGGGCGGGCGGGGGCTGCTCGCTCCTGCGGTCCCAGCCGGACTCCGCCGAGGTCAGCCAGTCCCGGACGAACTGCTTGTCGTACGAGGGCTGCGCGCGGCCCGGCTGCCACTGGTCGGCCGGCCAGAAGCGGGAGGAGTCCGCGGTGAGGACCTCGTCCGCGAGGACCAGGCCGTCGCCGTCGAAGCCGAACTCGAACTTCGTGTCCGCGAGGATGATGCCCCGCTCCCGGGCGATGTCCCGGCCCCGGGAGTAGACGGCGAGGGTCGCCTGGCGCAGTTGGGCGGCGGTCTCCGCGCCGATCTGGCGGGCGACCTCCTCGTAGGAGACGTTCTCGTCGTGCTCGCCGACGGCCGCCTTGGTGGCCGGGGTGAAGATCGGGGCGGGCAGTTCGCTGCCGTCGACCAGACCTTCCGGCAGGGCGAGGCCGCAGACCGTGCGGGTCTCGTTGTACTCGGCGAGGCCCGAGCCGGTGAGGTAGCCGCGGGCCACGCACTCCACGGGGACCATCTGGAGCGACTTGCAGACCAGCGTGCGCCCCGCCCAGTCGGCGGGGGCGCCCGCGGGCAGTTCCGTGCTCAGGACGTGGTTCGGGACCAGGTCGGCGAGCCGGTCGAACCACCACAGGGACAGCTGCGTGAGGATCCGGCCCTTGTCGGGGATCTCGGTCGGCAGCACCCAGTCGTAGGCGGACATGCGGTCGCTGGCGACCATCACGAGGTCGCCCGCCTCGTTCCGGTACAGCTCGCGCACCTTGCCGGTGTGCAGATGCACCAGGCCCGGAACCTGGATCGGCTCGGGCTTTTCGACGAATCCGGACACGGTTCCTCCCCGTGGTTCTGTCTCAGTGGCTCGATTCTCCCGTATGCGAGCTTGATCACCGACAGCGGGTCAGTCGCGTTTGCAGATGCGGTCCAGGAGATTCGCGGTGGCGCGCTGGATGCGCGGGTCGACGTGGCCGGGGCGGTCCAGGGCCGGGGACCAGGCGAACGTTCCGGCTGCGAAGACCCAGGCGCCGGAGGGGGCGCGGTACAGGGACGTCTCCTGGTGGCGCGGGACCCCCTCCTTGTCGGTGTACGGGGAGTGGGCGAGCAGCATGCGCTCCTCGTGCTCGGGCAGCGGGGTGCGCGGGAAGTAGCGGTCGGCCTCGCCCGCCACCAGGTTCTCGATCTCGTCGCCCTCGTGCGCCCCGGTCGCCTCCCACAGCCAGTGCCCGGCGTTGCGCACGATCAGCGGGTGCGGTTCGGGGACGGGCCCGGCGTACTGGATGCCCAGGAGCTGCTGCTCCGCCCGGTCGATCTCCCGCCACAGCACCGGCTTGCCCGGGCCCCGGCGCTTTCGGCAGGTCAGCAGCCGGTCGGGGACGCCGGACGGGGAGGGGCCCAGCTCCACCTGCCAGTACATGGAGTTGGCGGAGAGGAAGACCAGCGAGGTGCCGGCGTCGCGGGCGCGCTCCACCGTGGCGCGCATGGCGGCCGACCAGTACTCGTCGTGGCCCGGGAAGACCAGTCCCCGGTAGCGGGTGGCGTCGACGCGGCCCGCGTGCAGGTCGCTGGCGTCGGCGTAGGCCACGTCGTAGCCGTAGCGCTCGGCCCAGCGGATGAAGTCGTAGGCGTGCCCGACATGGAGGGGGAGGCCGGCTCCCGCGTACGGGCGGTCGAAGGAGACCGTCGTGGCGGCCTCGGACTCGCCGAGCAGACGGCCCCTCTCGTCCCAGGCGTGGTAGAGGCTCGCGCCGGTGCGGCCGTCCTCCGGGTAGAGGTTGTACGCCTGCCAGGTCACGTCGGGCAGCACGAGCAGCAGGTCGGCGGGCTGGTCGTGCCGGACGGTGAAGGGAACGTGGGAGCGGTAGCCGTCGGCGGTGGTGAGGACCGCGACGTAGGCGCCGATGTTCCAGTACGACGGCACCTGGAGCCGCCAGGACAGCCACCAGTGGTGGCAGGAGACCGTGCGGTCTGCGGCGAGCGGTGCGGGCTGGACGATTCCGGACAGGCGCGGGCTGGTGGTGATCTTCGCGGCGCCGTCACCGCCGTAGTGGCCGATGCGGTAGATGTCGACGGCGAACTGCTGCGGCGGGTCGACGGTGATGTGGAAGTCGACGGCCTCGCCGGGCGCGACCGCGCCGGTGGAGGTGAAGCCCTTGATCTGGCGGTGGACGTCGTCGGCCGCGCGGGGGCCGCCCGAGCGGCTGCCCTTCTTCGACGGGTGGGGGGCGTCCCGGTCCACGTACCAGGGGACGACCTGGCCCGAGTCGTCGAAGTACGTCACGTTGCCGCGCAGCCAGGGGACGGGGCCCTGCCCGAAGGGATCCGTCACGGCGTGCGCCAGCGCTCCCGACTCCCAGCGGCGGATCTGCTCCGAACCCATGATGCTTCCCCTCCCCTTCGCCCCCGTGGTGGTGCCGTGCCGGTGTGGTGTGTGCGGTGTTCTGCGGTACGAGCGACGCCTTCGTGCTTATGTGCTTGTCGTATGTCGCAAGCCCTTGCCCTGCGCGCGAACGGTCCAAGCACATCACATAACGCGCGCGCTTCGTCACTGTTCGTTTCGAATTGGCCAGAACCGGAAGCGGGTGCTCCGGTGGTTCAGCCGAGACGGACCGGCTTCTCCGGGCGTATGCCGAGCTGGGAGAGCCAGACCCGCAGGGGGGTGGCGTCGCCGTCCTCGATGAGGGTGAGGACCTTGGGCGCCAGATCGGCCGTGCGCTCACCGTCGACCAGGAGGGTCGGGCCGTCCAGCCAGTCCAGGCCCGGGGTGGCGCCGGCGGTGTCCATCGCGGCGCAGCAGACCATCGCGGTGAGGTGGTCGGCGAGCAGTTCTCTGGCCGTGCGCGGGGGCTGGAGGGGGAAGAGGGGCAGGGCCCGGTCGTCCCAGAGCGCCGCGGGGTCGGACGAGAGGGACGGCGGGGCGGGCGACGGGGCCGCCGGGGAGGGGGCGGCCTCCTCACGGGCCAGTTCGGCGCTGAGCCGGGCGGCGAGGGTGGCGCTCGGGGCCGTCGCACCGGAGAGGTCCTCGTCGTCGAGGGGGTCCGGTGCGCCGGGGGTGCGGGTCGGGGCGGTGTCCGGCCCGGAGCCGGGCGGGTCTCCTGCGGGGCTGTCGGCCGCGGCGCTCTCAGCCGTCCACGCGGGACCCGTGTCCGTGAGGTGGTCGAGGACGCGGGACAGAGTCGGGGCGCCGGTGGCGGGGGCCGTGGGGCCGGTCGCGGGGCGGACGCCCATCGCGTCCAGGACGCGGTGGAGCCGGGCCGCGTCGAGACGCCACTTGCGGTCCACGACCTCTTCCGGATACTCGCTCCAGGCCACCGGCGACCAGTCGGGTCCGGGCCCGGCGGGGCCGCCGTGGAAGAGGCGGGCGGCGAGCAGGGAGGCGGCCTCGTCGACCGCGCCCGGCTCCTCCAGCAGATCGCAGGCGGGCCGCTCACCGAGCCGGGAGGCGAAGCCCTCGGCCAGGCGGTCGCGCCGGGACAGCTCCGTGAGCGCCGCGACCACACCGGCGTCCAGCCGGGACGGCCAGCGGCCCATCCGCCAGGCGGGCAGCGCGACCCGGGTCAGCAGCCGGTCCCAGCCCGCGTACGCCAGGCCCACCTGCTCCTGGGCGACGATCCGCAGCCCGTAATCCACAGCCTGTGCACGCTCCGCGGCCGCGGCCGCCACGCCCCGCTCCATCTCGCCGGCATGGCCGCGGCAACTGCGCAGCAGAAGCCGGGCGACCCAGCCGACCCCGGCGAGCACCGCCCGCGACACCGGATCCCGGCGGGGCGCCGAGGCCACGGCCACCGCGGCGTCCAGGCCCCGGACGAAGCGCCGGGCGGCTGCTATGTCCGGGTGCGCCGAGGGGCCCGTACCGGCGATGACCGGGGCGAGGACCGCGCGCAGCTCGCCGACCCGCATCCACCACAGGAACGGGGAGCCGATGACGAGGACCGGCGCGACGGGGTGCCGGCGGTGCGCCTGCTTGCCCGCTCCCGCTATGTCGTGGTGCTCCTCGGCCGGAGGCGGCCCGTGGGCCGGGTGCGTCCGGTCCTCCAGCCAGCTGTCGCAGTCCGGGGTGAGCGCTATCGCGGAGGGCGCGGGGACGTCGAGGCGGTCGGCCAGATCACGCACCATCCGGTACAGGTCGGGAGCCGCCTCCTCGGTGACCGGGACGGTCGGGCTCATGGCGGGCCGGGCCCGGGCGACGACCAGGGCGATCCCGGCGGCCGCGAGCAGTACGAGAACCGCGACCGGCGTCAGGACCCAGCGGGCCGCGTCCCAGCCGGGGCCCTCCAGGCGGTCGCCGGCGGCGCCCGCGAGCAGGATCACGGCGACGGCGGCCGGCAGCAGGGCGACGGCCAGTGCGCGGCTGCGGATCCGCAGCACGGCCAGTGCCCGTGCCCGCGCGGCCTGCGCGCCTGCTTCCACACCCATTCCGGTCACTACCGACCTCACCCCCTCCCCGTTGACCTGACGCTGCCCTTGCTCACTCCCCCACTGTGGCACCGGCCACTGACATCGCAATGCCGGTGGGCCAAGTGCCGGAACGCTTGCGCCGCACCCTAGTTGGGGCTCCGCTCCCCGTCAGCCGGATAGGGCATCGGTCACTCGATGGAATGGCTTTGGGGAGAGGTGGATGACGTACAGCGATCATCTGGCCCCCGCCTCTCGCATACTTCAGGCCCCGGATCCTGAGACGGATCCGGGGCCTGCGGGGTTCATCGGCGGCGGGGTGGTTTCCCTGCTCCGCGTGGGCCGGTTACGCGCCCGCCGCCTTCGCGGCGATGTCCGTGCGGTGCTGGGAGCCGTCGAGGCGGATGCGGCCGACGGCCGTGTAGGCGCGGTCGCGGGCCTCGGTGAGGTCCTTGCCGGTGGCCGTCACGGACAGGACGCGGCCGCCCGCGCTGACGACGGTGTCACCCTCCTGCCGGGTGCCGGCGTGCAGCACGTACGCATGCGGGGCGTCCTGGGCGGCGACCTCGTCGAGACCGGTGATGGGGTCGCCGGTGCGCGGGGTGCCGGGGTAGTTGTGCGAGGCGACGACCACGGTCACGGCCGCGTCGTCGCTCCAGCGCAGCGGTTCCAGGTGGGCGAGGTTGCCGGTGGCGGCGGCCATCAGCAGACCGGCGAGCGGCGTCTTGAGCCGGGCCAGGACGACCTGGGTTTCGGGGTCGCCGAACCGGGCGTTGAACTCGATCACGCGGACACCGCGCGAGGTGATCGCGAGACCGGCGTAGAGCAGGCCGGAGAACGGCGTGCCACGCCGCTGCATCTCGTCCACGGTCGGCTGCAGCACGGTCTGCATCACTTCGTCGACCAGCTTCGGGTCGGCCCACGGCAGCGGAGAGTACGCGCCCATGCCGCCGGTGTTGGGGCCCTCGTCGCCGTCCAGCGCGCGCTTGAAGTCCTGGGCGGGCTGGAGGGGGACGACCGTCTCGCCGTCGGTGACGGCGAACAGGGAGACCTCGGGGCCGTCGAGGTACTCCTCGATGACCACGCGCTCGCAGGCCGCCGCGTGGGCCCGGGCCGCTTCGAGATCGTCGGTGACGACGACGCCCTTGCCGGCGGCGAGCCCGTCGTCCTTCACGACGTACGGAGCGCCGAAGGCGTCGAGGGCCGTGTCGGCCTCCTTCGGTGTCGTGCAGACGTACGACCGGGCCGTGGGCACCTCGGCCGCCGCCATGACGTCCTTCGCGAAGGCCTTGGAGCCCTCGAGCTGCGCGGCCGGGCCGGACGGGCCGAACACCGGGATGCCCGCGTCGCGCACGGCGTCGGCGACACCGGCGACCAGCGGGGCCTCCGGGCCGACGACCACGAGCTCCGCGCCGAGGCGGGTGGCGAGCGCGGTGACGGCGGCGCCGTCCAGGGCGTCGACCTGGTGCAGCTCGGCGACCTCGGCGATGCCGGCGTTGCCGGGGGCGCAGTGCAGCGCGGTGACATCGGGGTCGTGGGACAGGGAGTGGCACAGGGCGTGTTCGCGGGCGCCGCTGCCGATGACGAGGACCTTCACGGGGGTCAGCCTAACGGGAGACGCCGGGTTCCCCTTGTGCGGGCTTCCGAAGGGACGGGGGAACGTGAGCTGGAGGTTCCTCCAAGAAGGGGGCGCGTCCTCCTCCGAAGGGCCCGCATTCGGAACACGGCTATTCGTTCGTGAACTCCTCGACCACCGTCGCTCCCAGCTCCCGGACGATCAGCTCTTGGCCGGAGAGGGCCGACTCGTCGAGGTCGGGGTCGTCGTCCTCGGGGATGTCCTCCTCGACGGAGACGTGCCGGGGCCGCGGGGCCGAGGGCTGGGGGACGGAGGCGGTCGGCGCGGAGGCCGGGGCGGAGGCGGAGGCGGCTGCGCGGCTGCTCGACTGCTGGGTGGGGGCGGCCGGAGGAGCCGGCTGAGACGGGGCCGGGCGCTGGGCCGTTGCCGTACCGCCTGTTGCGTTGTACCCGCCACCACCACCGGTGCTGTAGCCGCCACCGCCGCCGAAACCGGAGGGGCCGCCCGGTGCCGGGGGCGCGGAGCCGCCCGAGGGGTCGACGATCGCCTCGATCTTCCACTGGACGTTGAACTGCTCGCCCAGCGCCTGCCGCAGCACGTCCTCGCTGCCGCTACTCAGGAAGTTGTCCCGCGCGCCCGCGTTGACGAAGCCGAGCTGGAGTGTCGTGCCGTCGAAGCCGGTCACCTGGGCGTTCTGACTGAGCAGGATCCAGGTGAAGCGCCGGCGGTTCTTGACCGCCTCCAGGATGTTCGGCCAGAGCATGCGGGGGTCGACACTGCCTCCGCCCGTGGGAGCGGGGGCGGGAGGCGGGGTGGTCGGGGCCGGAGCCGGAGCCGGGGGCTGGGCCGTCGGTGGGGTGCTGGGGGCGGGGGTGCTCGTCGGCGAGGTGTTCGCCGGTGGAGTGTTCGCCGGTGGGGTGTTCGAGGCGGCCGCGCCCGGGGCGGCCGTGGGCCAGCCGCCGGGGCGACGGCCGCCGCTGCCGGCGGAGGCGGCGGTGGGCCAGGCACCGGGTGCGGGCTGGGCCTCCCGGCCGGGGGCCGGGGCTTCTGCGGGGGCTCCGGGGCTTTCGGAGGCGCCGCGGCCGCCCTGGGCGCCGGGAGCAGGGGCATGCCCCTGCGGGGTGGCCGGTGCCGACGGCGGCGCGCTCTGGGCCGCTGCCGGGGCGGGAGCAGGGGCAGGGGCAGGTGCAGGGGTGGGGGCGGGAGGAGCGGAGCCGGCCGCCGCGGCCGACGTGTGGCCGCCACCGCCGCTGCCGGCCGCAGCGCCGCCGTTGCCCGGTGCTCCGGACGCCCGGACCGCCGCACGGGCAGCGGCCGGGCCGCCGCTCGCCGGCACCGGACCGCCCGTCGGCACCGGACCGCCGCCACCCGCCTGGACCGGAGCGGCCGCCGCTCCCCCGTGGCTCTCCGGCCCGGGTACGTATCCCATGGCGGGCATGCCGGACGGGCCCGCGGAGTAGTTCACCCCGCGCTCGATCCGGTCGAGGCGGGCCATGACGGAGCGCTCGTCGCCGTAGGCGGCCGGCAGCAGGACGCGGGCGCAGATCAGCTCGAGTTGGAGGCGGGGCGAGTGGGCGCCGCGCATCTCGGTCAGGCCCTCGTTGACGAGGTCGGCGGCCCGGCTCAGCTCGGCGGGGCCGAAGGTGCCGGCCTGGGCCTGCATGCGCTCGATCACGTCGGCGGGGGCGTCGATGAGCCCCTTCTCCGCCGCGTCCGGGACGGCGGCGAGGATCACCAGGTCGCGCAGCCGCTCCAGGAGGTCGGCGACGAAGCGGCGGGGGTCGTTCCCACTCTCGATCACGTGGTCCACGACCTCGAAGGCCGCGGCTCCGTCACCGGTGGCGAAGGCCTCGACGACGGAGTCGAGGAGGGAGCCGTCGGTGTATCCGAGCAGGGCGGTGGCCATGGCGTATGTCACACCGTCCGCCGCGGCGCCGGCGAGGAGCTGGTCCATGACGGACATGGAGTCACGCACGGACCCGCCGCCCGCCCGCACGACGAGCGGGAGCACGCCGTCCTCGACCGGGATGGCCTCCTTCTGGCACACCTGTCCGAGGTACTCCCGGAGCGTGCCGGGGGGGACGAGCCGGAAGGGGTAGTGGTGGGTCCGGGACCGGATCGTCCCGATGACCTTCTCGGGCTCGGTGGTCGCGAAGATGAACTTGAGATGCTCCGGCGGCTCCTCGACGACCTTCAGCAGCGCGTTGAAGCCGGCCGACGTGACCATGTGGGCCTCGTCGATGATGTAGATCTTGTACCGGCTGCCGGCGGGCCCGAAGAAGGCCTTTTCGCGCAGGTCACGGGCGTCGTCCACACCACCGTGGGAAGCGGCGTCGATCTCGATGACGTCGATGGAACCGGGGCCGTTGCGCGCGAGGTCCTGACAGGACTGGCACTCACCGCAGGGCGTCGGCGTGGGCCCCTGCTCGCAGTTCAGGCAGCGGGCCAGGATGCGGGCGCTGGTCGTCTTGCCACAGCCGCGCGGCCCGCTGAACAGGTACGCGTGGTTGACCCGGTTGTTCCGCAGCGCCTGCTGCAACGGGTCGGTGACATGCTCCTGCCCGATGACCTCGGCGAAGGTCTCCGGGCGGTAGCGGCGGTACAGAGCGAGAGACGACACGCATACGAGGTTATAGGCGCCCACTGACATCGGGCCCCGGCGAGGAGATCCGGGTCCGGGAACGCAGACGCCCCCCACGCACCCGCCAGAGCCGACCTACCCTTGCTGCCTTCCGGCCCTGGGGGAGTTCAGTCAGATAGCGCCGCGTGAGGGGCTGCGCCAAGGTTACCTGATGTCGGGGGCGGGGAACGAGTTCGCGAGCACTCCTCTCGGTCATGTAATGTTCCTGGCGGAGGATTCGCCTAGAGGCCTAGGGCGCACGCTTGGAAAGCGTGTTGGGGGCAACCCCTCACGAGTTCGAATCTCGTATCCTCCGCCAGTGCCTCACCGGGCACGATGTCGAAGGGCCCCACCGTTCGCGGTGGGGCCCTTCTTCGGTTCCGCTCAAGAGGATTTCGCAGCGGATCGTTTCGCGCTCTTGGTTCTGCCGGCGCCCGTGCTCCTTCGGGCCGCGCCGGCCGGTGCGTTCTTCCGCTGGGGCGTCGCCCGCGTCGGTGCGGTCGGCCACTTCAGCTCGATCTCCAGCTCGATCTCGCCGTCACCGATCTCTACCTCCATCTCGCTGTGAAGGTCGTCGGGGATGCGCAGACCCAGCGTTCCGGGACCGAGTTCCAGCTCCGCGTCCCCACCTTCCCTCAGCGCGTCCGCGAGTGCCGTGAGCTGGTCTGCGGCCTCTTGGCGGGACAGCGAGCGCTTCTGCTCGAACTTGAGGTCCTTCATGGGGCCCTCCGATGTGGCGCAAAAGAGTGGATAAACACATTTTGGCGTGATGCGTGGCCTCGCGCGTCAGTCACCCGTCTCCGGACCCCAGTGCTCGGGCCCCGCTCCGCGCCAGTCGATCCACGACACGTGCGCCACGTCCGCCGGGTCGATCTCCAGGCCGGCACGGCGGAGGAACTCCGCGACGTCGGCGACGTTGTGGGCGAGCCCGAGGATCTCGCCGTCCACGCGGACGCGCCGGCCGCCCGAGGGCGACGGCGGATGCACGATCACACGAATCGGTCCGGCCATGCCTTCAGGATCGTCCGGGACGTACGGTCCCGCAGGCCGGCACGTCACCGGGGGAGCCGCCCGCTCGCGTCCCGGGCTGTCCGGGCCCGCTCTCGCAGCTCCCACCACGCCGCGGGACTAGGCCCTCGCTGCTGCCAGTAGGGGTGGAAGAACGCCTGAACCGACAGCCGGTACAGACGCCGGCGCAGCTCGGTGCGGCCGGGCCGAGCGGCGAGCTGCCGGTAGGTGGCACTCCACTCCCGTTGCGCCCGGACGAGATCGTCGGGAAACGTTCGCATGGCCGGATTCAATCATGTGTTCGATTTTTTAGGCCACTACAGCGCCTCTCTTACGTCTCGGTTCGGGCACCGGACGGGGACAGCAGCAGCGCGAGAGGCCCGAGTAGGCGCATACTGAAGCCAATGACTAAGCCTGCTGCTCATAAGCGTCACCTGCCTACCAGCCCCTTCAAGGCTCCGGTCGCGCCAGCCCCCAAGCACTTCGCCGTGGGTGACCAGGTCACCCACGACATGTACGGGCTCGGCCGGGTCATCGGCATCGAGGACGGAATCGCCGCGCTCGTCGACTTCGGTTCGGCGCAGATGCGGATCCTCAGTCCGTACGCCAAGATGACCAAGCTGTAGGACCTTCGTGCCCGGTCAGGGCACGCCTGGCCCTCCCCTGGGCCAGTAACGGAAAAGAGACCTCTCATCGAACCGACTTCGTTGTTCTCCGCCGTGGAAGGGCAAACCCGCTGTTCCAGCGCGGCGTCGCCGACTCCGGCGACCAACCCCTTCCAGGCCCCGGACTTCGGGGAGGACGAAACCTTCCCGCTCGAGGACGTGACGGAGCAGCAGCCCGCCGCGACCGGGCGTCCGGCGCGCCGCAGGGCGGCTTAGTTCCCCAGAGACCTGTCAGTTCTGGGACGCGTGATCGCCCGTGCGGTCCGACGTCGGCCAGACGTACGGCAGGTCGTCGGGTACGCCCGGAAAGAGGGTCGCGTAGGTCGTGGGGTCCTTGCGGACCAAGGCCGAGCGGTGGCTCTCATGGAAGGGGTCGTCGCCGAGCCAGGGCGGGAGTTCGCCCTCGGCGGCCAGTCGGTGCTGGTCACGGATCGGGGCGTGAGGGCGGGTCACCGCCAGGTCGGCCACGAGCGTCGCCGCGCAGGTGTCCTGATGGCCCTGTTCGCGCCAGACTCGGCAGATCTCCAAGCCGTAGCGGACCAGCGCCTCCTCGTAGCCGAGCCACATCTTCACGGCCGGGTGACGGCGCCACCCGTAGCCGGGGACGACCAGGCCGCGCAGGACCTGCAGAGCCTCGACTCGTTGTTTGCCGAGCCGTCGGCGGTCTAGGGCCAGGGCCGTGGTGCGGAAGTCGGGGTAGGGCAGAAAGGTCTGCATGCCGTTGTCGGTGATCCTCACCGTGCGTCGGTGCGCGTTCGGCGCCGGCTGAGGGCGAGGGCCAGACCGATCATGGCGATGCCCAGGACGAAGTGGAGCCAGTCGTCCGCGGTGTTCAGCGGGACGAAGTTGGCGTCGCTGTCGTGGCCGACGGACAGGCCGTACACCCACAGCACCAGGTAGACGGCGCCGCCGACCAGCAGATACGAGTACGCCCCGGCGGCCGTGCCGGCGAGGGTGAGACCGGCGAGGCCGTAGGCCAGGTGCACGAGGTTGTGCAGGATCGAGACCTGGAACAGGCCGAACAGTTCGGCGCCCGAGTCGTGGGACGCGAACTCCAGCGAGCCGTAGTCGGTGGTGATGCCGGGGATGAAGCCCAGTACGCCGACCACGAGGAAGACGAGGCCGAACAGCAGAGCGGCCTGCTGGACGGGGGTGCGGGCGGCGCGGTGGGACGCGGGTGTGGTCATGGCCGGTGGCTCCTCACGCGAGGGACAGGTTCTGTTCCGCCCAGATGGTCTTGCCCGTGGCGCTCTGGCGGGTGCCCCAGCGCTCGGTCAGCTGGGCGACGAGGAGCAGGCCGCGGCCGCCCTCGTCGTAGGTGCGGGCGCGCCGCAGGTGGGGAGCGGTGCTGCCGCCGTCGGAGACCTCGCAGATCAGGGTCGTGTCGTGGATCAGGCGCAGCTGGACGGGCGGCTCGGCGTGCCGGATGGCGTTGGTGACGAGTTCGCTGACGACCAGTTCCGTGACGAACACGGCGTCGGGAAGCCCCCACCGCTCCAGTTGCGCCACCACGTCCTTGCGGGTCTGCGCGACGGCGGACGGGTCGGCCGGCACCGCCCAGGTGGCGACCTGCCGCGCGTCGAGTGCCCGGGTACGGGCGATGAGCAGGGCCACGTCGTCGGCCGGGCGCTGCGGCAGCAGGTCGGCGAGGACCGTGTCGCACAGGGCGTCCAGCGAGGCCGCCGGGCGGGCCAGGGCCTGCCGCAGCCGGTGGACGCCGGTGTCGAGGTCCCGGTCGGGAGTCTCGATCAGGCCGTTGGTGTAGAGGGCGAGCAGGCTGCCCTCGGGGAGGACGACCTCGGTGGACTCGTACGGCAGGCCGCTCATGCCGAGCGGGGGCGCGGCGGGGAGCCCGACGAGGTCGACGGTGCCCTCGGGGCTGACCACGGCCGGCACGGGATGCCCGGCCCCGGCCAGGCAGCAGCGCCGCGTCACCGGGTCGTAGACGGCGTACAGGCAGGTGGCCCCGACGTCGCCGGAGGTCTCCGCGGAGCCGGGCGCTCTCCGCTCGTCCTCGCTCTCCTCCTCCGTATTCAGACGGGCGACCAGGTCGTCGAGGTGGGTCAGCAGCTCGTCGCAGGGCAGGTCGATGTCGGCCAGCGTGCGGACCGCCGTCCGCAGCCGCCCCATGGTCGCCGACGCGACCAGGCCGTGGCCGACCACGTCTCCGACGACCAGCGCCACCCGTGCGCCCGAGAGGGGGATGACGTCGAACCAGTCCCCGCCGACCCCGGCGTGCCCGCCCGCCGGGAGGTAGCGGGAGGCGACCTCGACGGCCGCCTGGCGGGGCAGCCGCTGCGGCAGCAGGCTGCGCTGGAGCGTGACCGCCGTGGTGCGCTCGCGGGTGTAGCGGCGGGCGTTGTCGATGCTGACCGCGGCCCGGGCGGCCAGTTCTCCGGCCAGGACCAGGTCGTCGTGCTGGAAGGTCTGCTGGTTGCGGTGCCGGACGAAGAAGGCGACGCCCAGGGTCGTGCCGCGGGCCACCAGGGGCACGGCCATCACGGAGTGGATGCCGAACGCCCGGACCCGGGCGGCCCGGGTCGGGTCACGGGCCAGCCAGGCGGCGAACGCCGGGTCGCTCGCCTGGTGCAGGGTGGGCCGTCCGGTGCGCAGGCTCTCGAAGGGCATCGAGCCCGCCGGGTAGGAGTCCACCGCCCCGGCCGCCACGGCCGACTCCGGGGCGCCCGGGGTCACCGACCGCAGCGCGGCCCGGCGCAGCAGCAGCGGCCCGTCTGCCGGAACCGCCCGCGCGGGCGGCTCGGGTACGTCGTCCAGCACGGCCAGCAGATCGACGCCGACGAAGTCGGCCAGGGCCGGGACGGTCACGTCCGCCAGTTCCTGGGCCGTGCGCGTCACGTCGAGCGTGCTGCCGATGCGCCGGCCGGCCTCCGCGATCAGCTGGAGGCGCTTGCGGGCCCAGAACTGCTCCGTCATGTCGTGCGCGGACAGGCAGACGCCCCGGATGGTGCCCTCGTGGTCGCGCAGCGCGGACATGAAGACCGACCAGGCGTGCTCATGGCTCTCGCCCGGGGCGCGCAGGTAGTTCTCCTCGTACTCCGGCTCGCCGGTGCGCAGTACCCGGGCCATGTTGCGTT
This sequence comes from Streptomyces hawaiiensis, assembly GCF_004803895.1. Lineage (NCBI taxonomy): Bacteria > Bacillati > Actinomycetota > Actinomycetes > Kitasatosporales > Streptomycetaceae > Streptomyces > Streptomyces hawaiiensis. The sequence goes on from NZ_CP021978.1 coordinate 4,242,348, forward strand.
CCGCCCGCAGGCCGGCGTCGTCGTCGATGATCTCGGACACGCGCAGGCCCCGCATCTCCTCCTCGGTGAGCGCCGTGGAGCGCTCCATGTCGGCGTTGGCCCGGCGCAGCCGGAGCCGGGTGTCGTAGATCGCCTGGGCGCAGCAGGGGGACTGGGCGAAGCTCCAGCTCACGAGGGACTCGTCGAGACCGGCCGGTGGCTGCCGGTCGGTCAGGGCGGAGACGATGAGCCAGGCGGGGGCATCGGCGCCGGGCGGCCTGTGGTGGGCGAGGATCCGCACCGTCAGCTTCCTGCCGTCACGGTGCCGCAGCGCGACGTCACCGTTCCAGCGAGGCAGCCCGGCGAGGGTGGGAAGACCGCCCCGCACCGGGATCGGCTCGGCCAGCAGATCCGCGGCACGGCGGCCGGTCAGCTGCCCGGCCGAGTACCCGAGGAGCCGTTCGGCGCCCGCGTTCCAGCCGGTCACGGTGCCGTGTTCGTCGAGGGTGACACGGGCCGTGAGGGAGCCGCCGACGAGGGCTTCGAGGGCTTCGGGTTCTTCTCCGGACGACCGGGTGGCCCGGCCGACGGTGACGGGCTGCTCCATGATCGGTCATCTCACTCTCGGGGGAATCAGCCGTAACCCCGGATATGTACAGATATGACCTGCTTACCCCGATTGGGGCGAGTCTCACCGTGCCGCCCGGCACGAGAAGCGGAGCCTGCCTCCACCCGGCCCGGGTAACCGCTCCCCCATGGGTCAGATCCTGGTGGGCACGTGTTCCTGGACCGACCGGGCGCTGGTCGGCAGCGGCTGGTATCCCCCGGGGCGACGGGACGCCGAGGGGCGGTTACGGCACTACGCCGAGCGGTTCCCGGTCGTCGAGGTCGACGCCTCGTACTACGCGCTGCCGAGCGAGCGGAACAGCCGGTTGTGGGCCGAGCGGACACCGGACGGGTTCGTGTTCGACGTGAAGGCGTTCTCGCTGCTCACCGGGCATCCCACCCGGCAGGCGGTGATGCCGGACGGGCTGCCGGCCGAGCACCGGGACCCGGCGGTGCTCGACGAGGTGTGGGCCCGGTTCGCGGCCGGGATCGAGCCGCTGCGGGAGGCCGGGCGGCTGGGGAGCGTGCTGTTCCAGTTCCCGCCCTGGTTCCGGCCCGGTCAGCGGGCGGAGACGTTCCTCCGGGAGTGCGCGGAGCGGACCGAAGGCCGGCAGCTCGCCGTCGAGTTCCGGCACCCCTCCTGGTGGGAGCCCGGGCAGGCCGAGGCGACCGGTGCGCTGCTCACCCGGCACGGCATGGCCGCGGTCGCGGTCGACATGACGCGGACGCTCCCCTCCTCCGTCCCGCCGGTCACTCCCGTGACCTCGCCCGGGCTCTCCGTCGTCCGGTTCCACGGCCGCAGCACCGCCTGGGGCACCGGCAGCAAGGAGGACCGGTTCCGGTACGCCTACGACGAGGACGAACTCGCCGAGTGGCTGCCCCGGGTGCGCCGGCTGGCCGAGCGGACCGAGCAGGTCCACGTCCTGTTCAACAACTGCTGCGGCGACGCCGCCGTCCGCGCCGCCGAGACCATGGCACGGCTCCTCGACGGGGACCCGCAGGCGGCGCCAGTGCGGCTGCCTAGGGCGCGATCCGCACCTGACGCTCCACCGACACCTGGTCCACGTCCGACACCCGCACGGTCGTCTTCATCGTCCAGTTCCCGGCGAGGGGCAGGTTGACGGAGTTGGTGCCCCAGTAGCCGCCCAGGTCGGTGAGTTCGGCGTCGATCGGGCCGACCTTCCGGGAGGGCAGGGTGAAGGTGATGCGGACCTCGGGGACGACGACCAGACCCGTATCGGAGCCGTAGACCACGGCCTGGACGCCGTTCTCGCCGACGCGGGCCGGGTCCAGGGTGACCTGCACGGTGCCGCGTCCGGTCACGGCTCCCGTGCCCGTGTCGAAGGGCACCGTGACCTGGGACGTGAGCGGCAGTGTGCCCGCTGGGGCCTGCCGGGCCGCCTCGGCCTGGGCGCGGCCCGGGAGGGTTCCCGTGAGCACGGTCGTGATCATCAGCACCACGGCGGCGACGGCGACTTCCACGAGGACGGAGCGGCGCAGGAGGCGGCGCCGGTCGTCCCGGTCGGCGTCGGACGCGGGAGGCTCCTCCGCCGGTTCGCCGGGCCCCTCCGGTTCCTCGGGCTCCTCGCGTCCCGCGTGCTCCGCCGGGGCGCCGGCCGGCTGCGGGACCCGTGCCGGTACGGCCGTCCGGGTGACAGACGCCGGCGCCGCGATCCGCGCCGTCCAGCGCCGCGAGTACCCGGCCACCAGCAACAGCACGAAGACGCCGGCCAGTTTGGCGAGCAGCAGACGGCCGTACGACGTGCCGGTCAGTGCGGAGAGGGAGCCGAGGCCGCGCCAGGACTGGTAGACGCCCGTGACGGCCAGGACGGTCACCGAGGCGAAGGCGATCCGCGAGAAGCGGGGCACGACCTCCCCCAGGTCCTCCCCGGACGAGCGGCGCAGGTTCAGCAGCAGCGCCACGAGGCCGCCGAGCCAGACGCCGGTCGCCAGCAGGTGCAGTACGGACGACGTCATCGCCAGCGGCACCTGGATCCCGGCGGAGGCGTGCTCCGCCGCCGCCCAGGTCAGGGCCAAGGCGGCGGCCAGGGCCGTGCCGATCGCCAGGGTGACGGGCCGCTCCCTGGTGTCGCGGCGCCTGGACAGCCGTATCAGGAAGGCGGCGGTCAGCAGCAGGACGGCCAGGCGGGCGAGCAGGGCCAGGCCCGGGCGGCCGGTCAGGGTGCGGCCGAGGGCGGAGGTGTCGAAGGCCGCGGCCGGGCCCGCGCCCGTCTCGTACGGGGCGCGCAGCAGGAGCAGGACGGCCGTCGACCCCAGCAGCGTCCACCAGGCCGCCACCAGCGGCCGGCGCAGGGGGGAGGTGTGCGCGGGCCGGCACAGCAGCGCGAACGCCGCCGTGCCGACGAGCAGCGCGGCGGCGAGGTAGGCGAGGTAGCGGGCGGCGTCGTAGAGGCCACGGGTGAGCGGGTCCTCGGCCGGGCCCGTGTCGACCTGGGCCGTGGTCGCGGAGCGTTTCCCCACGGAGAAGGTGAACGCGCCGGAGACGGGGTGGCTGTCGGCGGAGACGACCCGCCAGGCCACGGTGTACGTCCCCTGGGCGAGCTTGCCGGGCAGGCCGATCCGGGCCGTCTCGGAGCGGCCGTCGGCGTGCGTGGCCTCACCGGTGTGGACCCGGCGCTGGTCGGGGCCGAAGACCCGGAAGGAGTCGTCGAGCAGTCCTACGGACTCGGTGAAGGTCAGGGTGACGTGGCGGGGGGCCTGCTGGACGACGGATCCGTCGTCGGGGTCGGTACCGCGGAGCGCGGCGTGGGCTGAGGCGGGGGTTGCGCCGAAGAGGAGCAGGACCAGCACGGTGCCCAGCAGCACCAGGGCTTGGAACCGCCGGGGATGTCCGACATTGCGATCCTTGTTCCGCCGTTGGTCCACGTGGTTCTCCGGGGTCGGGCTGGACGGCTCCGGGTTATGTACGGACGGGATCGGTGTAGCGCTCAACGGGGTGGGGGTGTGACTAGGGAGTAGGCCGGCAGAGCCCGGGGATCTTGTCCGCCTCTGTCGGGAAGCGGGCCGTCAGCTCTGCCCCGTCGCCGTGCTCGTAGCCCTCGAACGTGAAGCCCGGGGCCATGGTGCAGCCGAACAGAGTCCATGCGCCGCCCGCTCCCACCCTGCCGCCCATCCACGTGCCCGCCGGGACCGTGAACTGGACGTGCTGGCCGTGGAGGATGTCCGGCCCGAGCACCACCGTCCCCGTGCTGCCGTCCGGGGCGAGGAGCAGGAGCTCCAGGGGGTCGCCCCGGTAGAAGTGCCAGATCTCGTCCGTCGGCAGGCGGTGGAGGGCGGAGAAGTCGTCGGCCGTCAGGAGCGCGACGATCGCCGTGCCCTCCGGCCTGCCGTCGGGGCGTTCGGGGCCGGCCCAGCTCTGGCGGAACAGGCCGCCCTCGCGCGGGATCGGCTCGAGTCCGTAGTGGGCGATGAGGTCCTCTGGCGTCACCCGGGGAACAGTATCTCCCGGTCGAGGAAAGCGAGCTGGGCCTTCTTCTCCGGCAGGTACACGTCCGGGAGGTCGATCTCCGGCAGGACCACCACCGGCCCGGGAGCGAAGCCCAGGCTGAGGAAACGGGCGACCGCCTTCTCGTTGCGCACGTCCGGGTCGACCACGACCCGCCGGCGGTCCAGGCCGAGCAGGACGTACGCGGCGATGGCGGCCACCAGCCGGGCCGTCCACCCCGGTTGTCCGCCGCCCGGGCCGGCGGGGGCGAGGAGCAGGTGGACGCCGATGTCGCCGGGGCGGACGTCGTAGCACTCGCTGACCCGGTCGGCCTCCGGCTCGTAGGTCTGCAGGAGCGCGACCGGCTCGCCGTCCCGGAGGACGAGGTGGGCGTGGTGGGTGTCGAGCGTGGCCATGTGGGCGTAGATCCCGGCGACCTGTCCCTCGGTCAGCTCGGTCATGCCCCAGAAGGCGGCCCGGTCCTCGCCGACCCAGCGATGGATCACGGCGGCATCCGCCCCGGGGTCCAGCGGCAGCACGCGGACGGTGCCGAAGCCGTCGACCACCTGCTCGTGGACGAGCGTGCGGGAGGCGTACGGGTCGTCAGACATCGGTTTCCTTCTCCAGCCGGGTCCAGTCGGTGACGACCGGGACGAGATCTCCCGCGAGCCACAGGGGGAGCTGGTCGCGGTGGTGGGGCGAACCGGGGACGCCCGAGGCGCCGAGCGGGACCACCCAGCGGCTGTCCTCGCGCCGGGCCAGGTCCCAGACGTACCGGGCGGCCGGGCCCCGGGTGGCACGGTCGGTGAGGCCCGGCACGCCCGAGGTGCACAGCACGCAGTCGTGGTCGCCGGACAGGCCCGGTTCGTCGTACGGCTGCTCCGGCTCCAGCGCCCGCCAGGGGGCGAGGCGGTGGGTGTCGCCCCAGAGGCCGGCCGGCGGACGCAGGGCCACTTCCTCGATCGCCGCGCGGACGGCCGCCGGGCGGTCGATTCCGTACAGCTCCCCGGCCCGCAGCAGGTGTTCGAGGGCGAAGCCGACCCGGGGGACGAGGGCGAGCCAGGGCTGGAAGACGTCCGGGTACGCCGGTGGCGTGGTGAGGCCGGCGAACGCCGGGTGCGCCGCGAGCCGTCGTACGACCGCTCCGCGCACGGCCGCGTACAGGGCCGCGTCGGCGCTGCCGGCGTCCATGCGGCGGTCCCAGCCGAGGAGGCGGTCCCTCAGGGCGGCGGCCTCGGGGGTGAGGCCGTCGAGGGCGTCGAGGTGGTCCAGGAGGGGGGACGCGGAGGCCAGGTGGGTGTCCGTGTGGATCGCGGGCATGCCGGCGGCGGACCAGCGCTCCCGGCCCGCGAGCAGCGCGGCGATGCGGTCGGCGCGGTGCGGCGGGGCGAACTCGACGCCGAGGGGTCCGGACGGTCCGCGCTGGTTGGCCATGACGGCGACGCCGTCGATGAGCCCGGCGCGCGGCGACACGTGCCAGCCCCGCCATGCGTGGCCGGGCTCCCAGGCGGGCACCACCCGGAGGGAGTTGGTTTCGGCGCGCCGCGGCACCCGCCCGGCCACGCGGTGCAGGACACCGCCCTCGGTGTCGGCGGCCTGGACGACGTTGACCGGCTCGGCCCAGCGGTCGAAGGCCCGGTCCACGTCGGCGACCCGGCGAGCCCGCAGCAGCGGCAGCAGGGCGCCGAAGCCGAGGTCGCCGGTGACGCGGGGCGGGTAGCGCAGGCTGATCGCCACGGGCACGCCTGAGGGATCGGCCGGGTCTGCCGGGTCGCCGTCGAGACCCTCGGGCCCGCCGATGATCACCGGGCCCCGGCCGGTCTCGATCACCTCGACCTCGACCGGGTCCTCGCCCGCCACCTCGACGGTCTCGGTGTGCCGGGCCGCCCGCCGCCAGACCCCGTCGGGGCCGAGGGCCTCCACCCCGGCGCCGGTGCGCCGCAGCCGCTCCCGGTAGAGGTCCTGGTAGTCGGCCATGGCGTTGGTGATGGCCCAGGCGACCGTGCCGGTGTGCCCGAAGTGGGCGATGCCGGGGACACCGGGGACGGCCAGGCCCACGACGTCGAACTCCGGGCAGGACAGGTGGATCTGCTGGTAGACGCCCGGGTCCTCGATCCAGCGGTGCGGGTCGCCGGCGATGACAGCCTGCCCGGTGACGGTCCGCTCGCCGCTCACCAGCCAGCCGTTGCTGCCGGAGGTGCCGGGGCCGTCGGTGGCGAAGAGGCCGATGGCGTCCGCGTCCAGGTGGGCGGCGACCTGCTCGCGCCAGAGCTTGGCCGGGAACCCGGCGAAGAGGATGTGGGTGGCGAGCCAGACGCCGAGAGGGGTCCAGGGTTCCCAGCGGCCCGGCGTGAGACCGGTACGGGCGAATGCGGGGGCGGTGCCGTCGGCGAGCCCCGCGTTGACCCCGTCGACGTACGCGCGCACCCACCGCGCCGTCTCGGGTTCCCGTCTCTCCAGGTCCGCGAAACAGCGTCTCGCGGTGTCGTCGAGCCGGGCCCGTCTCGCGAACCGGTCCCAGGCCAGGGCGCTCTCGCCGAGGAAGGACGCGGAGGTGCCCTGCGCCCGGTGGCGCTCGACCTCCAACTGCCAGGCCCGGTCCCGGGCGGTGACGAGGCCCTGCGCGTGGGCGAGTTCGGCCGCGCTGCCCGCGCGCAGATGCGGAATGCCCCAGGCGTCACGGTAGATCTCGGTGGCCACGCTGTGCCCCTTCTTCCTTTAGGTTAGGCTTGCCTAAGTCAATCGTGGCGGAATGGTACGTGAAGGGTGAGGGCGCGATGGGGCAGGGGCGGGGTTGGGAGGGCGCGGTCCTCAGACTGATGCGTGGCAAGGACTTCCGGTTCACGGTGACGGACGTCGAGGACGTCACCCCGGAGTACCGGCGGCTGCGCTTCACCGACGGCGGTCTGCTGGCCGCGACCGGAGTGCACCCCACCATGTGGGTACGGCTGTGGTTCGACAACGCGGGCAAGCCGCACCAGCGGGCCTACACCCTGGTCGACCCGGACGTCGAGGCCGGCACCTTCGGCCTGGAGTTCGCCCTGCACGAGGGGTGTGCCAGCGACTGGGCCAGGGCCGCGAAGCCGGGCGACACCATCGAGGCGACCGTCCAGGGCACCGGCTTCGAGCACCCGAGCCCCGCGCCCTCGCACGTCTTCGCCGTCGGCGACCCGGCCTCGCTTCCTGCCATCAACTCCCTCCTGGACACCCTGGGTTCCGCCCCGGCCACCGTCTGGTTCGAGGGCGGCGACGACGACCTGCCGTTCCGCACCGACCCGGCCCGGCACGAGCTGCGCAAGGTGCCGCGCCAGGACTCCGGCGCCCAGCTGGTCGACCGGGTGAAGTCGGACCTGCCCGGCCTGCTCCAGGGCGCGGAGGACCCCTACGTCTGGATCGCCTGCGACACGATGACGACCCGGGCCCTGGCCTCGTACGTCCGCAAGGAACTGGGCCTGCCCAAGCAGCGGGTGCACGCGCTGGGCTACTGGCGCGCGACGTAGGCGACGGTCGGGCCGGGCTCCGGACGCGGCCGGGCCCGCCCCGGGGGATGATCGGGGCATGGACGTCACTCTGCACCTCGCCCAGGATCCCGAGGCCGACGCGCTGCTCGGCCGCAGTCCGCTCGCCGCGCTGGTCGGCATGCTGCTGGACCAGCAGGTCCCGATGGAGTGGGCGTTCAAGGGCCCTGCGACGATCGCCCAGCGGCTCGGCAGCGACGACCTGGACGCGCACGAGATCGCCGCGCACGAGCCGGAGGCCTTCGCCGCGCTGCTCTCCCAGAAGCCGGCGGTGCACCGCTACCCGGGCTCCATGGCCAAGCGGATCCAGCAACTGTGCCAGTACCTCGTCGAGCACTACGACGGTGACGCCGAGGCCGTCTGGAAGGACGCCGGCACCGGCAAGGACCTGCTGAAGCGCCTCGCGGAACTGCCCGGCTTCGGCAAGCAGAAGGCCCAGATCTTCCTCGCCCTGCTGGGCAAGCAGCTCGGGGTGCGCCCGACAGGGTGGCGAGAGGCGGCGGGCTCCTACGGCGACCCGGACTCCTTCCGCTCGGTCGCCGACATCACCGGCCCCGAATCGCTGGTCAAGGTACGCGCCCACAAGCAGGAGATGAAGGCAGCAGCCAAGGCGGCGAAGGCCTCCGGCACGTAGGGCGGGGGCGGTTTCGTCCTGGCTTGTCCGGGGGTTGCCGGCAGGTAGGTAGGACGTGGGCGTTTCGACCCGCCCGAGTGCACCGGCACGTAGGACCCCCAGCGTCATTGGCTTGGCTCGCCCGAGGCCAGGGGCGAGCAGGGCACTGCCGTCGACGTCCTGGCTAGCCGGGGGCGACTGCACGTCGGGCGGGGGCATCCTTGGCCTGGCGCGCCCGGGGCGCCGGCCCGTAGGACGCAGGTGTCTTCGTCCTGACTCGCCCGGGGGCCACCGGCACGTCGGACCCGACCCTCAACGTCCCGACTCGCCCGAGGGCCACCGGCACGTAGAACGCGGGCGTCAATCCCTTGGCTCGCCCGAGGCCGGGGCGAGTAGGGCGCGGCCGACGCGGGCGTCAGTCGCCCGGCTCGCCGGGGGCCCCGGCACGTGGCGGGCACCCGTCGCGCGGGTGTCAGTCTCCTGGCTTGCTCCAGGTGGCGGGTGTCTCCGGCCCGATCCCAGCATGGACCATGACCGAGCCACCGAGCGGCTCCCCCTGGGACCCGGAGCACGACGCCTCCCGCGACCGCGCGCCCCGACCGCCCCAGGGCCCGGAACCCCACGTCCCCCACGGCCCGGGCCCGGACGGCCCGCACAGCCCCGGACGGCACGGTCACACCCGGCCCGCCCCACCCGGCGCCGAGAACCACGCCACGTCCCGCGCCCCCGGCCCGCCCAAAACCGGGAACCCCACCACATCCGACACTCCCGGCCCCGCGATGCCCGCACGGGGCCGGCAGGTCTTCCTCGGGATCGTCACCGTCGTCGCCGGCGTCGTCCTGATCGACTCACCCTTCGAGTCCGTCACGGTCCTCACCCTCGTCGGCGGCTGCCTGCTCGCGGTCGGACTCGTGGAGATCGTCACGGCCCTGCGCATCCGGGGCCGGCCTGGGCCGAGCGAGCGGATCTCGCAGCCGGTGGGATGAACGGCGTGGACGCGGAGGGGAATGACCTCCCGTGACCCCCGCACCGCAGCCGGTCCCCCGCCGCCCCCGCCGGCACGCCTGGCCGCGGGTGCTCGTCCTGCTGCTCGCCCTGCTCGTGCCGGGCGCACACGCCGAGGCCCACACGGGACCGACGGCCACCGTCTCCGGGGAGAGCACCACCGTCGAGTGCGACCTCCTCGACACCGCCCTGCGACCGCCGGCCAGAGGCTCCCGCCGCACCGCCGTCCCGCCCGCCCCCGCCCCGCTCCAGGGCCCCGGGCCCGCGTCCACCGCACGACATCCCGTGCCCGTACCGGCGAGCCCGCCGCACGACCCTCGCCCCCTGCGTTCCGAGGTCCTGCGCTGCTGACAGGACCGGCCCGGCCCCGGTCCGTCCGTCCCGCACGGAACCAGAACGACGAGGAACGACGAGGAACCCAGCCATGCTTCAAGACCCGTACGCGGTCCTGCGCGCCCTCCTGCGCGCGGAGGCCGCCCGCAGCGCCCCCAAGCCCCACTCCCAGCCGGCCACACGGAAGCCGCCGCAGCCCCCGAAGCGACAGGGCCCGGGACAGGCACAGGGACAAGGACAAGGCCGCGGCTGACCCACCCGCGCGGCGGAGGCGCCCCGCCGCCTCCGCCGTCCCTACCGCCCTCGCCGTCCCCCCACCTCGCCTCGCCGTCCCTACCGCCTCCGCCGTCCCGGACGCCGTGCCGTGCCGAACAGCGACCGGGTGATCTCCCGTCCGATCTGCGTCCCCACCGACCGGGCCAGCGACGTGAAGACGCCGCTTTCGACCACCCGCTCCGCCATCGACGGCTGCTCCTGCGCCCGTCCACGCCGTCCGGGCGCGGCGTCCCGCATCTCGTCGGGCCCCTTCGCCCCGCGCCCGACCTCCAGCCGCTCGTACGCCGACTCCCGGTCCACGGCCCGCGCGTACCGCTCGTACAGCGGCGACTCCGCGACGGACCGCTCCAGGGCCTCCTGCCCGAGCGGCCCCATCAGCGACTCGGGCGCCCGCAGCCGGGTCGCGGCGACCGGGGTCGGCGCGCCTTTCTCGCTCAGCACCGTCACCACCGCCTCGCCCGTCCCGAGGCCGGTCAGCACCTCTTCGAGGTCGTAGGGCGACTTCGGGAAGGTCTTCACCGTGGCGTTGAGAGCCTTCTGGTCGTCCGGGGTGAAGGCGCGCAGGGCGTGCTGTACGCGGTTGCCGAGCTGGGCGAGGACGTCGGCGGGTACGTCCTTCGGGGTCTGCGTCACGAAGAAGACCCCGACTCCTTTCGAGCGAATCAGGCGCACTGTCTGCGTGATCGACTCCACGAACGCCTCGGAGGCGTCGTCGAAGAGCAGGTGCGCCTCGTCGAGGAAGAACACCAGCCGCGGCTTGTCGGCGTCGCCCAGCTCGGGCAGATCGTGGAAGAGGTCGGCGAGCAGCCACATCAGGAAGGTCGAGAACAGCTGCGGCCGCTCCTGTACGGCGCTCAGCTCCAGGACGGAGACGACGCCCCGCCCGTCCTCGGCCGTGCGCAGCAGTTCGCCCGTGTCGAACTCCGGTTCCCCGAAGAAACCGGACGCGCCCTGCGCCTCGAAGGCGGTCAGGGACCGCAGGATCACCCCGGCCGTGGCCGCCGAGAGGCCGCCGATGGTTTTCAGCTCCGCCCGGCCCTCGTCCGAGGTCAGGAAGGTCACGACCGCCCTGAGGTCCTTCAGGTCGATCAGCTCCAGGCCCTTGCTGTCGGCGTAGTGGAAGATCAGCGCGAGGGACTGCTCCTGGGTGCGGTTCAGCCGCAGCACCTTGGCCAGCAGCACGGGGCCAAAACCGGTGACCGTGGCCCGGACGGGGATGCCGCGCCCGATGCCGCCGAGGGCGTAGTACTCGGCCGGGCAGCCGGTCGCCGTCCAGTGCTGGTGGACGTCCGCGGCCCGGCCTTCGACCCGGGCGTCCGGGCGGCCCGGCGCGGCGATCCCGGAGAGGTCGCCCTTGATGTCGGCGAGGAAGACGGGCACGCCCTGGGCGGACAGCTGCTCGGCGATGAGCTGGAGCGTCTTGGTCTTGCCGGTGCCGGTGGCGCCCGCGACCAGCCCGTGCCGGTTGAGCATCGCCAGGGGTACCCGGACCTGCGCGTCCGGCAGGCACTGCCCGTCCCACAGCAGGGCGCCCAGATGCAGGGCCGGGCCGGAGAAGGCGTAACCGGAGGCGATCCGCAGGGCTTCCCGGGGAAGGGCGGCGGCGCGTGCGGACACCTCCGGGGCGGGGGCCGACGGCATGGTCTCGCGGTCCGGCATATTCACGCCCCTGTTCCCGGTTCGTACCGCCTTGTGGGGTTTTTTTCAGCGTCGCACTACGGCGCCATGGCTGCGCCCGGAAGGTCTTGACCGGTAGGCTTTCCGTGTGATCTTCAAGCGCATCGGAAACGGCCGGCCGTACCCCGACCACGGCCGGGAAAGCACCCGGCAGTGGGCGGACGTCGCGCCGCGCCCGGTCCGCCTCGATCAGCTCGTGACGACCAAGGGTCAGCTCGATCTGGAAACGCTGCTCGCCGAGGACTCCACGTTCTACGGCGACCTCTTCGCGCACGTCGTGAAGTGGCAGGGCGACCTGTACCTGGAGGACGGACTGCACCGCGCGGTGCGGGCGGCACTCCAGCAGCGCCAGGTGCTGCACGCGCGCGTGCTCGAGCTCGACTGATCCCCGCCGGTCGCGGGTTGGCCCTTTCGGGTTCCGCTGGGCGACGTCGAATGATCATCTAGTAGGCATCGTCGCCCGGGCGCACTACGCTGCGCTCATGAGCATGCTGACTCCCCCCGGCATGGGCGGCAAGTACCGCATCACGGGCAACAAGTACCCCAAGATGCGCCGGCCCCGGCAGCGCGGCAGGCTCGTCGTCCTGACCGTCACATCCGTCGTCGTCCTCGGCCTGGGCGGGTGGGGCACGCTGCAGCTCATCGACGTCTTCACCGGCGGCGGCAGAAAGGCTTCGGCGGCCGGCGACGGGACGGACTGCGGCGTCAAGACCAAGGCGAGCCCCTCGCCCGGCGCCAAGCCCCTGCCCGAGCCGCGCACGATCACCGTCAACGTACTCAACGCCACCACCCGCGGCGGCCTGGCGAAGAAGACCGCCGACGAGCTGAAGAAGCGCGGCTTCAAGATCGGCGACGTGGGCAACGCGACCAAGCAGTACGACAAGAAGGTCAAGGGCACCGGAGTGCTGCTCGGCCCGGCCACCGCGCTCGACACCTCACTGCCCGTTCTCGGCACCCAGCTCCCGGGCGCCGAACGGCGCACCGAGGCGGCCCGCAAGGGCGCTGCCGTCGACCTCGTCATCGGGGACGGCTTCAAGGAACTGGCCAAACAGCAGGACGCCGACCGGGCCCTGACCAAGCTGGCCAGGCCCGAGCCGGCGCCGACGTCGAAGAAGGGCTGCTGAGCACGCCCCCGGGGGCGTGCCCGCAGGTGCCCGCCCCAGCAAGCTCGGCCAACCCTTCACCCGTTGGCCGAACCCCGGGTCCTACTCGGCCGCCCCGTACATCCGGTCCCCCGCGTCTCCGAGGCCCGGCACGATGTAGCCGTGCTCGTTCAGCCGCTCGTCGACCGATGCGGTCACGACCGTCACCGGCGTGCCCGCCAGCTCGCGCTCCATGATCTCGACGCCCTCCGGGGCGGCCAGCAGCACCACGGCGGTCACGTCGTCGGCGCCGCGCCGGATCAGCTCCTGGATCGCCGCGACCAGCGTGCCGCCGGTGGCGAGCATCGGGTCGAGCACGTACACCTGACGCCCCGACAGGTCCTCCGGCATGCGCGTCGCGTACGTGGAGGCCTGCAGCGTCTCCTCGTTGCGGATCATGCCGAGGAAGCCCACCTCGGCGGTCGGCAGCAGCCGGACCATGCCGTCGAGCATGCCGAGCCCGGCCCGCAGGATCGGCACCACCAGCGGACGCGGGTAGGACAGCTTGACGCCCGTGGTCCGCGCGACCGGCGTCTGGATGTCGACCTGTTCGGTGCGCACGTCACGCGTGGCCTCGTAGGCGAGGAGGGTGACCAGCTCGTCGGCGAGACGGCGGAAGGTCGCGGAGTCGGTGCGCTGGTCGCGCAACGCGGTGAGCTTGTGGGCGACCAGAGGGTGGTCGACGACGTGGAGACGCATGTCCACAACATTAACCGGGCGGGGTGCCCCCGACCGCACGGCAAGCCCGCGGTCCGGCCGTCACCCGGTGGCTGGCGTCAAACCGCCCGTCCGGGGGAACGCGGGAAGGACGGACTGGGGGTGGTGAACCTGATGCCCGACCGGGACTTCCGAGACGATCCGTCGCCGCGCACACGGACAGGGACGGGCCCGGAGCCCGACCAGACGAACGGGACCTACGAGTCCGACGCCGAGCGGCGCCGGCGTCGCGCCCGGTTCCTGCGCGATCTGGCCGAGGCCCGGGAGCTGCGCGACCGCGTTCAGCCGCGCCGCGCCAAGACGGCCCGGCTGCGGCACGCGATGCGCATGCGCACCTTCCGCTGGTAGGAAACGGCTGAGGAAACCTCCGGCAAAGATCACGAACCGCGCGGAGGTTGTCGCGGTTGACCGTGCGTGGAACGGGGCAAATCCGCGTACGATCCGCAGGTGGCGGCAACGGGCGTGCGAGCAGAAGTGCCGGACACAGGGAGTCGAAGACGTCCCCTGAACGCCTTGTTTCTGCCACGATTCCGAGTGGGTGGGGCTCGGACGAGCACTCCCCACCCGTAACCTCCGCCGGGGGGACCCCCAACCGGCACACCTATGACCAGTGGGAGAGTCACGGTGTACTTCGCCGCACTGCTCGCGCGCACCGAAGACGGGTGGGAAGCGAGCGACACGGAGCTCGACGATGTGGAAACCCTGTCGGATCTGGCCGACCTGGCCCGTGAAGCCTCCCCCGACGAGGACACGGTGCTCGTGCTCATCGAGCAGGAGGACGCCTGGTTCGGCGTGGTCCGCGTGGACGGCGAGGAGGACCCTCGCATCTACGTCTCGGACGCCGCCGCCGCTGCCCGCAGCAGCTACGGCGAGATCCTGCTCACCGACGAGCTGCTCGGTCGTGACCCGGACGACGGGGACGTCCTCGACGCCCTCGACCTCGACGGCACCGAGGACGGTGAGTCCGACGAGGACGAGGACGACGATGACGCCGAGGACGGTGCCGGGGCCGCCGGCTCCGCCGAGTCCGTGCCGCACGGCCCGGTCGGCGACGCCCTGATCCTGGACGACCTCGGCGTGAGCGAGAAGGAACTGCGCCTGATGTCGACGGACGCCGTCACCGAGATCGCCGAGTCCCTGGGCGCCTCGGAGACCCTGGAGACCGTCCGCTGACCGGTCGTGCCACGCCGGCACCGCCGGACCCGGTCCGGGACCCCTGGCGTCACGCGATGCGACTCGCCCTGGACGAGGCCGCCGAGGCCGTCCGGGGCGGGGACGTCCCCGTCGGCGCCCTCGTCCTGGCCCCGGACGGCACGACCGTGCTCGCGGCCGGGCACAACGAGCGCGAGGCCGGCGGCGACCCGACGGCCCACGCCGAGCTCCTCGCCCTGCGGCGGGCCGCGGCCGCCCTCGGCGAGTGGCGGCTCGCCGGCTGCACCCTCGTGGTGACGCTGGAGCCCTGCACGATGTGCGCGGGCGCGATCCAGCAGTCCCGCCTCGACCGGCTCGTCTACGGTGCCCGCGACGAGAAGGCCGGCGCGGCCGGCTCCCTCTGGGATCTCGTCCGCGACCGGCGGCTCAACCACCGGCCCGAGGTGATCGAGGGCGTGCTCGCCGAGGAGTGCGCCGGGCTGCTCACGGCGTTCTTCCGCGACCGTTGAACCGCGCCGAATACCGATTTCAAAGCACGTGGCACCTTGCTGTAAGGTCTCCCTCGGTAGCGTGTCCGAGCGGCCGAAGGAGCTCGCCTCGAAAGCGAGTGTGGCGCAAGTCACCGAGGGTTCAAATCCCTCCGCTACCGCTTGAGAAGGGCCTCGTCGTCAGACGGGGCCCTTCGTGCGATCAGCCCCTTCGTGTGATCGGTCCTTCGTGCGATCATGTGCGCTGTTTGGGACACCAGTGACAGGGGAGGCCGCGATGGCGGTGAACGCGAAGAAGGTCGCCGTCTACGCCCTCGTGGTCTTCGCGCTGTACGTGATCATCACGGACCCGCAGACGGCGGCCGACTACGTCCTTATAGGGTTCCAGGGCATTTCGGACGCCGCCAGGGCCCTCGGCGACTTCGCCACGTGGGTCGCCAAGGGAGGAAAGTGATGATCCGCCACCTGGTTCTCTTCAAGCTCAACGAGGGTGTCGAGCGCGATGACCCCCGGGTCGTGAAGGGCGTCGAGGCCTTCCGCGCGCTCGAGGGCACGATCCCCGAGATCCGCTTCTGGGAGCTCGGCTGGAACGTCAGCGACCGCCCCATCGCCTACGACTTCGCCATCAACTCGGCCTTCGACGACGCGGACGCGCTGCGGCGGTACGTGGAGCACCCGGATCACCAGGCGGGTGTCGCGCTGTGGCGGGAGTTCGCCACGTGGGTGATCGCGGACTACGACTTCTGAGACCGGTTCCGAGTCGGCCGCTTCGGGCCCCCTGTCGCTTCGACAGGGGGCTCTTCTGTTACATGAGTTGATTTGTGCGGCTTTCATCCCTCAACACGTAGTTATGGGGTGCTTGCACACAGTGCACATGTCTTGTGATGCTATGACCGCTTTTGATGGAAGAGTCGACGGATGAGTTGACGATGACGAGGTGGAGTTGACCGTGCTGGCCAGTACCGCACCTCAGGCACCGTCCCACCAGCCACCGGCCCCGCACCCACCGTCTCCCCAGGCACCGTCTCCCCAGGCCGCGCCCGCCCAGACAGCGCCCGCTCAGGCCGCGCCCCCGGAAACCGCTCCGGCCGCGCCCCAGCGGAGCAGCCGTGGTGCCGACACCCGGGCGCTCACACAGGTGCTCTTCGCGCAGCTCAAGGACCTCCAGCCGGGCACCCCGGAGCACGACCGCGTACGCGGGGCGCTCATCGAGGCCAACCTCCCGCTCGTGCGCTACGCGGCCGCCCGGTTCCGCTCCCGCAACGAGCCGATGGAGGACGTCGTCCAGGTCGGCACCATCGGGTTGATCAACGCCATCGACCGCTTCGACCCGGACCGGGGGGTGCAGTTCCCGACGTTCGCGATGCCCACGGTCGTCGGCGAGATCAAGCGGTACTTCCGCGACAACGTCCGCACCGTCCATGTGCCGCGCCGGCTGCACGAACTGTGGGTACAGGTCAACAGTGCGACGGAGGACCTGACGACCTCCTTCGGGCGGACCCCGACCACCGCGGAGATCGCCGAGCGGCTGCGCATCACCGAGGACGAGGTGCTGTCCTGCATCGAGGCCGGGCGGTCGTACCACGCGACCTCCCTGGAGGCCGCACAGGAGGGCGACGGGATGCCGGGACTGCTGGACCGGCTCGGCTACGAGGATCCCGCGCTGGACGGCGTGGAGCACCGGGATCTCGTACGGCACCTGCTCGTCCAGTTGCCCGAGCGGGAGCAACGGATCCTTCTCCTGCGGTACTACAGCAATCTCACGCAGTCCCAGATCTCCGCGGAACTCGGCGTCTCGCAGATGCACGTGTCGCGGCTACTCGCGCGTAGCTTCCAGAGGTTGCGGTCTGCGAACCGCATCGACGCGTAACCGCAAACGCGAGCGAGAGGTCACCGTGGGGAGGGAATCGCTCATCAGGGCGGTTGCCGACGGTTAAGAGCCGAAAAGCCGTCAGACCCCTTGTTTGCAGGGCGTATTCGTGTCTCAGATGTCGACATGTCACTACAGCGTGTTGCCGACATGTGACATTCTGCGGGAAGCGCGTTTGCCGGAGCTTCGGCTCCGGTATTCAGGTGAAGGCTGCGTTCCTCCGACGGGGACGTTCGCCGCGACCGTCCGCGACCCAAAGGGGGTGGCATGTCCGCAGAACAGGGCAGCTCGAAGGTGCTCACGCTCGCGGAGAGCGAGACAGCTCCCCATGCTCTCGACTCACTCGGCTCCATCGATGACGTACCGGCCCTCCCGGCCGAGCCCGTCCCGGTCCTTCCGACTGCGGGCGCCATCGACACCCGCACCCTGTCCCGCTCCCTGTTCCTGCGGCTGGCCGCGCTCGACGAGGACAGCCCCGAGCGTGCGTACGTCCGTGACACGCTGATCGAGCTCAACCTCCCGCTGGTGCGGTACGCCGCCGCGCGGTTCCGGTCCCGCAACGAGCCGATGGAGGACATCGTCCAGGTCGGCACGATCGGGCTGATCAAGGCGATCGACCGGTTCGACTGCGAACGGGGCGTTGAGTTCCCGACGTTCGCGATGCCGACGGTGGTCGGGGAGATCAAGCGGTTCTTCCGGGACACCTCGTGGTCGGTGCGGGTGCCGCGCCGGCTGCAGGAGCTGCGGCTCGCTCTGACCAAGGCCAGTGACGAGCTCTCGCAGAAGCTGGACCGGTCGCCGACGGTGACCGAACTCGCCGCTGTGCTCGGGGTGTCCGAGGAGGACGTCGTCGACGGGTTGGCGGTGGGGAACGCCTACACGGCGTCCTCGCTGGACTCGCCCGCGCCGGAGGACGACGGTGGCGAGGGGTCCCTGGCGGACCGGCTGGGGTACGAGGACACCGCGCTGGAGGGCGTGGAGTACCGGGAGTCCCTGAAGCCGCTGCTGGCGAAGCTGCCGCCGCGTGAACGGCGGATCATCATGCTCCGCTTCTTCGCGAACATGACGCAGTCGCAGATCGGCGAGGAGGTCGGCATCTCGCAGATGCACGTCTCCCGGCTGTTGACCCGGACGCTGTCACAGCTCCGGGAAGGGCTGATCTCGGACTGACGAAGGGCTGGGCTGGGCGCGGCCGTTGGGGCCGCGCCGTATGCCTGTGGCTGCTTCGGTGGGGGCGGGTGCGCGTGCCTGCGCCTTTCGCCGGGTGGGGTCGGGGCCGTGTCGGGGGGTGTCCGTCCTCGGAACGGCGCGATGGGGTGTCATACCGACTGACTGTTCGTTGACGCGCCAACCAGCTGCGGGCGGACACCCCCCGACACGTCCCCTTGCGTACGACGGCGGGTGCGGGTGCGTCGTGGCTTCCCGCCCTAGATGCGGGCAATCGTGCCGCCAAGGGCGGCACGGGTGGGCGCAGCGGTAGCCCGCTTCGCCGGGTTGCGGGCCCACCCGGCCTCAGCGGGAACGCCGGGCACCTGGAAACCGGCAGCTCCATGCGCCGGCCAGGCGTCCGCCGTAAGAGTTACGACAGCGCCAGCCAGGCCACCGCCGCGATGATCGCCACGGCGGCGACGACGCCGAGGATGAGACCGATGCGCGGACCGCTGTTGGAAGGTGCCGCCGCCTGACGGCCCTGCGGGGCCTCGTCGACGAACGCGCGGAACATCTGGGTGCTGCCGGCGGGGTCGTGATTGCCCTGCGGGGCCTGGTTGTTAGCCATGGCCCGAGACCCTAGCGAAAACGGCGGGGCTCCCCAAGTGGGGGTTGGGGTTCCGTTTGGGCTCGACCGACCCGTAGTGCCGGGCTCGCCACCAGTACATTTACTTCCGCAATACTTGCCTTTGCCAAGTTTTTATGGCTGTACCCCTCTCTTTTATTTGCCTGCAGCAACCAACAGCTCCTATGGTTGCCCTAAGCAACGAAAGCGGGAGGGGTCATGGCCGAAAGGGCGCAGTACGAAGAGCTGGTCCGCCAGTTCAGCGCCTTCGGCGCCGTGAAGCGGGAGCTCGGGCGGATCATGCCCGCCGAGTGCCCCGGCGGGTCGGCGGCGGTTCTGACCCTGCTGGGCCGCCACGGCGACATGCGCATGAGCAAGCTCGCCGAGCTGCTGGCGGTGGACATGTCGGTCACCAGTCGCCATGTCGCGCACGTCGTGGCCCGGGGCTGGATCGAGCGCTCCCCCGACCCTGCGGACAAACGCTCACGCATCCTGCGCCTCACACCCGCGGGCCACGCACAGCTCGACGAGCTGTCCCGGCGGACCACCGAGGTCCTCGCCGAACGTCTGAGCGACTGGACCGACGAGGAGGTCGGCCAGCTCACCGACCTGATGGCGCGGCTGCGGCAGAGCTTCGACTGCCGGGCCGGCGCCAGGGCGGCACCGCCCGCTTTCGACCAGACCACCCGTACACCCGCAAGCACGTAAGAAAAGGAAGCCCATGGCAACGACCACACCAGCCGGTGTGCGGGCTCATGCCAAGCACGGGGGAGGCTCCCACGGCTCCTCCGGCGACGGCGCTCCGATGACGCACCGGCAGATCATGGAAGCCCTCACCGGCCTCCTGCTCGGCATGTTCGTCGCGATCCTGTCGTCGACGATCGTCTCCAACGCCCTGCCCCGGATCATCAGCGACCTCGGCGGCGGCCAGAGCGCCTACACCTGGGTCGTGACCGCGTCCCTGCTGACGATGACCGCGTCCACCCCGCTGTGGGGCAAGCTCGCCGACCTGTTCTCCAAGAAGCTGCTGATCCAGTTCGCCCTGGTCATCTTCGTGCTGGGTTCGGCGGCGGCCGGCATGTCCCAGAACCCGGGCATGCTCATCACCTTCCGCGCGGTCCAGGGCATCGGCATGGGCGGTCTGTCCGCGCTGGCCCAGATCATCATGGCGGCGATGATCTCGCCGCGTGAGCGCGGCCGGTACAACGGCTACCTCGGCGCCACCTTCGCCACCGCCATGGTCGGCGGCCCGCTGGTCGGCGGTGTCATCACCGACACCGACTGGCTCGGCTGGCGCTGGTGCTTCTACGTCGGTGTGCCCTTCGCCGTGATCGCCCTGATCGTGCTGCAGAAGACCCTGCACCTGCCCGTCATCAAGCGGAAGGTCAAGGTCGACTGGGCCGGCGCCCTCTTCATCACCGCGGCCGTCTGCCTGCTGCTGGTCTGGGTCACCTTCGCCGGTGACAAGTACGACTGGGTGTCCTGGCAGACGTACGCGATGGTCGGCGGTTCGCTGGCGCTGCTGGCGCTGTTCGTCCTCGTCGAGGCGAAGGCGAGCGAGCCGATCATCCCGCTGCGGCTGTTCCGCAACCGCACCATCACGCTGGCCTCGCTGGCCTCGCTCTTCGTCGGTGTCGCGATGTTCGCCGGGACCGTCTTCTTCAGCCAGTACTTCCAGCTGGCCCGGGACAAGACGCCGACGATGTCCGGCGTCATGACGATCCCGATGATCGCGGGCCTGTTCATCTCCTCCACCGTCTCCGGCCAGGTCATCACCCGGACCGGGCGCTGGAAGGGCTGGCTGATCGGCGGCGGTGTGCTGGTGACCGCGGGTCTCGGCCTGCTGGGCACGATCCGCTACGACACCGAGTACTGGCACATAGCGATCTTCATGGCGCTGCTGGGTCTCGGCATCGGCATGATGATGCAGAACCTGGTGCTGTGCACGCAGAACCAGGTGGAGCCCAAGGACCTGGGTGCCGCCAGCTCCACGGTGACCTTCTTCCGGTCCCTCGGCGGTGCGATGGGTGTCTCCGCCCTCGGCGCGGTCCTGGCCACCCGGATCACCGACTACGTCAAGGACGGCCTGACCGACCTCGGCCCGAAGGGCGCGGCCCTCGGCCACGCCGGGACGGGCGAGGGCAACATCCCCGACCTGGGCGCGATGCCCGCGCCGATCCGCACCGTCGTGGAGAGCGCCTACGGCCACGGTGTCGCGGACGTGTTCCTCTACTCGGCCCCGATGGCGCTGCTCGCGCTGCTGGTGGCGCTGTTCATCAAGGAGGTCCCGTTGAAGACGAAGGGCGGGCTGGCGCAGGCCGCCGACACGGAGACGCCGGCTGTGGTTCCGGCCGAAGTGGCCGTCGAGGCCGCCGAGGCCGAGAAGGCCGTGCCGAGCTGGGCCGTGGCCGAGACCGAGACCGAGACCGCCGACGGGACCGGGCCCGAGGGGACGCAGCGGCTCGCCGCCGTCGCCACGGCGGTGCGTGCCGAGGAGGCCTCCGGTGGTGTTCCGGTCCGCGGTTTCGTCCGCGGGAACGAGTCCGCGCCCGTGCCGCAGGCCGCCGTCACGCTGATCTCGCTGGCCGGGCGCCAGCTGGGCCGGTCCGTGGCGCAGGCCGACGGCTCGTACGCGGTGGACGCCCCGGGCTCCGGTTCGTACGTCCTGATCGCCTCCGCCGACGGCTTCCAGCCGCAGGCCTCCACGGTCGTGGTGAACGGCGAGCCGGTCGCCTACGACATCCTGCTCAGCGGCACCAGCGGGCTGTCCGGCCTGGTGCGCGCCGCCGAGGGCGGACAGCCCGTCAAGGACGCCATGGTCATCGTGACGGATGTGCGCGGCGACCTGCTGGCCAGCGGGATCACCGGTGAGCAGGGCGACTTCTCCTTCGCCGAGCTGGTGCCGGGGGCGGTGACCGTCGCGGTGAACGCCGCCGGGTACCGGCCGCGCGCGCTGCCCGTCGAGGTGGGCGGCACCGGGGTCACCCGGGTCGAGATCGACCTGGACTCGGGCGCCCGCGTCCAGGGTGTCGTCCGCGCCCCGCACGGCCCGCTGGCCGACGCCCGGGTGACGCTGGTCGACCAGGCGGGCAATGTCGTCGGCTCGGCCACGACCGGGACGGACGGGGCGTACGCCTTCACCGACCTGGACGGCGGCGAGTACACCGTCATCGCCACGGGCTACCCGCCGGTGGCCACCGCCCTGACGGTCACGGGCGCCGGCACCGACGCCCACGACATCGAACTCGCCCACCCCGGCGAGTAGTACGGACCCCGGCCCGTGACAGGTGGGCGCGCTCTGAGCGGAGGTGCGCCCCCTGTCGCGGGCCGGTTTCTTTCTGAGGAGTAGCTGAGATGGGACTGACCGCGAGGATCCGTACCCGGGACGGATGGGCCGTGTCGCACGCGGTCGTCACGGTGGCGGACATGACCGGTGCGCAGGTGCTGCGGGCCGAGGCCGACGCGGAGGGCGCCGTACGGGACGCGACGCCGATGGAGCCGGGGGCGTACACCGTCATCGTCATGGCCGTCGGGTACGCGCCCGCGGCCTCCAGTGTGATCGTCACGGCGAGCGGGCGGGCCGAGGTCGGCACGGTGACGCTGGCCCGGCAGGGCGGCACCGAGTTGCCGCCGCCCGGCCCGTGGACCGTCGACCCGGTGCACTCCAGCGTGGCCGCCGTGGCCCAGCACCTGGGCATCTCCAGCGTGCACGGCCGGTTCACGGAGTTCTCCGGCTCGATCGAGATCGCCCCGGACGACGTCACCAAGTCGCGTGTGGAGGCGGTGATCCGGGCCGCGTCCGTCGACACCGGCAACGGCATGCGCGACGGGCACCTGAAGTCGCCGGACTTCCTGGACGTCGAGCGGTTCCCGGAGATCACCTTCCGGTCGACGGGGCTCACGGCGACCGGGTCCGACCGGTGGACCGTCCACGGCGAGCTGGGTATGCACGGGGTCGTCCGGGCCGTGGACCTGGATCTGGCCTACCTCGGCACGGGTCCGGACCCGTGGGGCGGCACCCGCGCGGCGTTCCGCGCGACGACCGAACTGCACCGCGAGGACTTCGCGATGAACTACAACCAGGTCCTGCAGGCCGGCATCGCCGCCGTCGGCACGACGCTCAAGGTGGAGCTGGACATCCAGGCCGTGCAGGGCGAGTCACTTCCGGCGGCGTGAGTCCGGGGCGGACACCCTCGCCACCACCTGGCCGCACAGGTCCCGGAGCTTGACGTTCCGGTCCTGTGAGACCCGGCGCAGCCGCTCCAGCGCGATCCGCGCGTCGATCCGCTCCCGGGCCATCAGGATGCCGACCGCCTGGTCGATGACGCTGCGGGAGAGCAGCGCGGTGCGCACATCGGCCGCCGACTGGCGCCGGCGCTCGATCCGCAGCGCCACGTCGATCGCGTCCCCGGCCCGGGCCGCGAAGGCACGGGCCGCGTCCCGGCCCGTGCCCAGCGCCCCGGTCCGCACCCCGTAGAAGTTGAGCGCGGCGCCGCTCTCGCCCTCGACGGCGATCGGCACCGCCAGCACACAGCGCACGCCCGCGGAGAGCGCGTACTGCGTGTACGACGCCCAGCGGGGCTCCTCGGTGAGATCCGGGGCGTACTGCTCCTCACCGGTCTCGGCCGCGTCGACGCAGGGCCCCGAGCCGTTCTCGTACTGGCGCAGGTCCAGGCCGCTGGGCAGGCCCTCACTGCCGGCCAGGGTGAGCAGCCGGTCGGCGCGGCGCACGGTGATGCTGCACGCGTCCGCGCCGGGCACCTCCTGCACCGCGCGGTCGGTCAGATCGCGCAGCAGGGTGTCGAGACCGCTGCTGCGCACCATCGCCTGGTCCAGCGTGTCGGACGTCTCGGAGCTCATGACCGTACGTGTATCCCGCCGCCACCCGAACACGCCCCTTCGTCGTCCACCTCACCTCAGGGGGCGTGGGGAGCCCCGACGATCCGGCGGGCGAGGTCGCGCAGTTTCACGTTCTCCCGCTGGGAGGCCCGCACCAGGCTCTCGAAGGCGGCGGCCGCGTCGATGCCCTGGCGCTCCATGAGGATGCCGGTGGCCTGGCCGATGAGGTCCCGGGTGTGCATGGCCTCGGTGAGCTGCTCGCGCACGGTCGCGGAGTCCAGGGCGATGCCGACGTGCGCGCTGAACAGCCGGCCGATGCGTGTGGCGTCCTCGTCGAAGGCGCCCGGCTTGCGTGCGTAGGCCGTGAGCACGGTCAGCCTGCGTCGGTCGGCGCGCAGCCGCAGCGACAGCGCGGAGCGCAGTCCGAGGGCCGCCAGCACGTCCCAGCCGTCGTCCGCCTCGCTGTCCGTTATCCGCGCCACCGGGCTGTTCCACAACTGGTCCCACAGCCCGTGCTGTTCGCGGCCGGTGTGCCGGGACTCGGCGGAGCGCACGATCTCGTCGGTCCAGACGAGCGTGCGGAGCTTGTTGCCGCGCTCGATCACGGAGATGCCGGCGTGTTCGGCCCCCGGCATGAGATGGACCGCTAGCCGCACCGCCGTGCGCAGGGCGCTGTGGGGTGTGAGGGTCTCGTGCAGTTGCTGAGAAGCCACCGTGAGGGCCTCGGCCAGCTCGACGCCAGCCGGAAAACGGGGCAAATCAGGAAACTCGGACGCAGCCACCACGAACCTCTTCGGCATGCACGGCCAATGGCCGTGCGCAGGAGAGCTCCGCAGCACATTCCCGACTGCGAGCACAGGACGAACAGCACTCTAACTGCTCGGTTGCCTCCAAGTGACGTCCGGCCGACGCCGCCACGGGGCGCTTCCACCACCCGCCTCCCGCATGGTGGAATGGCGCCACGGGTCAGGAAGCGGCCTTACCGGAATCCGGACGAACGTCTGCCAGGTGAGTGCCGTGACCTTCTTCACGAATCCCACAGAACCGCGCGACCTCCCCGGTCGCGTCCACCTCACCATGCCCGCCGAGATCGACTTCTGTAACGCGGCGGAGCTGCTGCCGCTCGTCATGTCCGCGGCCCGGGCCCGCGGCGATCGGCTGGAGGTCCTCGTCCTCGACCTGACCACGACCTCCTTCATGGACTCCCAGGGCATCCGCCTCATCAACGACGTACGGCACCGGCTGCGCCCCGGGACCCGGGTGCGCCTGGTGGCCCGCCCGGAGGGGATCACGAGCCGCGTCCTGGAGCTGACCGGCCTGCGCCGGGATGTCCCCGTGTACGACAACCTCGCCGAAGCCCTGGCGTCGTAGGCTGCCGCTCATGGCACCGAACATCGCGACGAACACCCGCGTCTCCCTGGACGAGTTGCTCGACTTCGTACGCCCCCGGCACCACGCGATCCTGCTGACCCGCAGGGGCGACGGCGGCCCCCAGGGCTCCCCGCTGACCTGCGGTGTCGACGACTCGGGCCGGATCGTGGTCTCCACCTACCCGGAGCGCGCCAAGACCCGCAACGCCAAGCGGGACCCGCGCGTGAGCCTGCTCGTGCTCAGCGACGACTGGAACGGCCCCTGGGTCCAGATCGACGGCACGGCCGAGGTCATCGACGCCCCCGAATCCGTCGAACCGCTCGTGGAGTACTACCGGAACATCGCCGGGGAGCACCCCGACTGGAACGAGTACCGCTCGGCCATGCTCAAGCAGGGCAAGTCGATCATCCGGGTCACGCCGGAGCGGTGGGGTCCGGTGGCGACCGGGGGTTTCCCGGGGCGGCTGGTGGAAGGGGAGTAGCTCAGCCCTCCCCGGGGGCTTCCGTCTACCCGGAGGCTTCCGTCTACCCGGGGGCTTCCGTCTACCCGGAGGCTTCCGTCTCCCGGGGGGCTTCTCCCTCGCGGGC
Source organism: Streptomyces hawaiiensis (assembly GCF_004803895.1). Classification (NCBI taxonomy): domain Bacteria; kingdom Bacillati; phylum Actinomycetota; class Actinomycetes; order Kitasatosporales; family Streptomycetaceae; genus Streptomyces; species Streptomyces hawaiiensis. Next base: position 4,267,740 of record NZ_CP021978.1, read on the forward strand.
GACCATCGCCTCGATGCCCGCGATCAGCAGCTCCAGCGCGAACTCGAAGTCGCGCTCCAGCATCTCGGCGACCGTGTCGCCGCCGCGCGCCGCCATGATCTCCTGGGACTCCCGCAGGACCTCGGCGGCCTGCGGGGCGGCGGTGACGGCGCTCAGGGCCTGCTGGAAGTACTCGTCCACGCTCATGCCGCCGGCCGCGGCCCGGGAGGCGAGGTGGCCCTCCAGGGTGCCGTAGCCGTACACGAACTGGAAGACGGCCGAGATCGTGCTCGTCAGGCGTTTCGGGGGCATCCCTGTCCTGCGGACGACGCGCTGGACGACCCGGGAGAACGCCAGGCTGTTGGGGCCGATGTTGAGGAAGACCCCGACCAGCGCGGACACCCAGGGGTGCCGCACCAGCAGCGTCCGGTACTCCCGGGCCAGCGCCCGCACCTGGTCCCGCCAGTCCTCACCGGCGTCCGGATCGGGTAGCCGCATCTCGCCCATGACCTGGTCCAGGGAGAGTTCGAGCAGGTCGTCCTTGGTGTCGACGTACCAGTAGAGGGACATCGCCGTGACGTTCAGCTCGCCGGCGAGCCGCCGCATGGAGAACTTGGCCAGCCCCTCGGCGTCCAGCAGCCGCACGGTGACGTCGATGATGCGCGCCCGGTCCAGCCCCGAGGGCTGCCCTCCACCGCGCCGCCGGTGCGCCTTGCCCTCCAGCCAGACGCTGGACCGCGGCTGACCCTGCCGGGCGGCTTCCGCCATGGCGCACCTTCCTCGACCTATCGCTGCCGATCATGCTAGGCGCCCGGCAGGGGCGCGGGGAACTGCGCGATCAACCACAGCGGACCCGCACGCGCACGACGACCGCGTACCCCGAGCTCCTAGGCGGACTCTGCCCGCTCAGCCCGCCGAAGCAACGCCGCCGCGACCAAACCGCCGGCCAGCACAGCGACGGCCCCGACCAGCTGGCTGGTTTCCAGCCCGGAGGCGAACGCCTCGGAGATACGCGCCTTCTCCTCGGCGGAGCCCGCCGCGGCCAACGCCGCCGGCAACGACGCCGCCGACACGGCGACCAGCGAGGCGAACCGCGCGTTGAGCACGGCACCGAGGACCGCCACACCGAGGCCGTTGCCGAACTCCGCGAGCGTCCCGTTGATCCCCGCTCCCACACCCGCCTTCTCCGGCGGTATCGCGCTCATGATCGCGTTGGCCATGGCCGGCATGGACAGCGCCACCCCCGCGCCCATCACGACCAGGCCGAGCAGCATCCCGCCGTACCCGTGTCCGCCGAGCAGCGCGATCGCCGCCAGCCCCGCCGACACCAGGGTCATGCCGAGTGCGATGGCCGCCGGTGTGCCGGCCTTGAGCACCAGCTTCGCCCCGACCCCCGTGAAGTTGAGCGCGACGACGGTCAGCGCCAGCGGCGCCGTCCGCAGCCCGGCGTCCAGTGGCTCGTAGCCGAGTACGAACTGGAGGTGCTGCGTGAGCAGGAACAGCGAGCCGGTCATGCCGAACGCCACGAGGATCGCGCCCGCGACCGCACCCACGAACTTCTGGTTGCGGAAGAAGTGCATGTCCAGCATCGGATGCTCGGTGCGCAGCTCCCACAGCACGAACAGGCCGAGCACGACCACGCCGATCAGCGCGGAGACCAGCACCCGCGCGGAGCTCCAGCCGTGCTCGGGCCCGGTGATGATCGCGTACACGACGGCCGTCATGCCGATGGTCGACAGCACCGCACCGACCAGGTCGGGCCGAGCGCCCGCCTTGTGCCGGGACTCCGGCACCAGCGCGGCCACCGCGACCAGGCCGAGCACGACGACCGGGATGTTGATCAGGAAGATCGCGCCCCACCAGAAGTGGTTCAGCATCACACCGCCGATCAGCGGCCCGGCCGCGAATCCGAGCGAACTGACCGTCGACCACAGTGCGATGGCCTTCACCCGCTCCTGGTCGTCGAAGATCTGCACGACGACGGCGAGGGTCGTGGTCATCAGCAGCGCACCGCCGACGCCCATGCCCGCACGGGCGGCGATCAGCTGGGCCGGGCTCTGGGACAGTCCGGCCGCCAGCGAGCCCACGCCGAAGATCGCGAGGCCCGACATCAGCATCAGCTTGCGGCCGTAGCGGTCGGCGGAGTTGCCCGCGGTGAGCAGCAGGCCGGACTGGACCAGCGAATAGGCGTTCATCATCCACTGGACGTCGGCGGTCGTGGCGTCCATCTCGCGGGTGAGCGAGGGGATCGCCACGTTCAGGATCGTGTTGTCGAGCAGCACGGTGAGCTGCGCGAGGCAGATGACACCGAGGATCAGCCAGCGCTGGGGGTGGCCGCCCGGTGCGGTGTGCGGCGGGGCCTTTTCCTGGGGGGACGTCGTCATGATGTACACCGTAGAACAGCTCCTATACGGCGTACAACAGAGTTTCGGCGGAGACGGTGAAGGGCGGTGGCTTTCGGCCACCGCCCTTCACCGTCCGGTCAGGCGCCGGACGTGTCACCTGCTCGTCCGGTCAGGGGACGTGTCAGCTGCTCGCCTTCTGGGTGAGGTCGTAGAAGGTGCTCGAACCGACCGTGACCTTCTTGAAGTTGGCCTCGACCCAGGAGGTGATCCGGGAGGAGGTGCCGTCGCTGCTGCCGCCCATGCCACCGGCCGTACGGCCGCCCATGCCGCCGGAGGCGATGAAGTAGTGGATCTTTCCGTCCGCCACGTACTTCTTGAACTGGGCCAGGGTCGGGGACGGGTCCGTGCCGTTGAAGCCGCCGATGGCCATCACCGGGTCGCCGGTGGACAGCTGGTAACTCGCCGCGTTCTGGGCGCCGATGGCCGCCGCGGCCCAGGTGTACTGGTCGGCGTCGGTCTCCAGCAGCTTCTTGGCCTCGGTGCTGACGCTGGCGCCGTTGAGCAGGCCGCCGACGCCGCCACCGCCGCCGCCGCCCATGCCACCGGCCGTACGGCCGCCGTCGCCGTTCTGCTGGTTCTGGCCCTGGCCCTGGCCCTGCTGGTTCTGGCCCTGCTGGTTCTGGCCTTGCTGGTTCTGGCCCTGCTGGTTCTGGCCGCCGCCCGGGAAACCGCCGCCGGGGAAACCGTTGCCCTGCTGGCCCTGGGCGTTGCCGTTGCCGTTCTGCTGGTTCTGGCCCCCGCCCGGGAAACCGCCACCTCCGGGGCCGCCGCCACCTCCGGGGCCGCCGCGACCGCCCGCGACCGCCGGGCCCGCCGTGACGATGGAGCCGGTGTGCGCCTCGTTCACGGTGGTGAGGGTGTACGCCGCCGGGCCGGCCAGTGCGGCGACGAGGCCCAGTCCGGCCACTCCCAGGGCCAGCCGGCGTCCCAGCCGACCGGCGAAGATCAGGCCGAGGGCCGCCGTCAGACCGCCGACGAGAACGAGCCACTTGAGCCAGGGCAGGTAGTCGGAGGAGCGGTTGAGCAGGACGTATCCCCAAGCGGCCGTCGCCGTCATCGCGGTGGCCAGGGTCAGCGAGGCCCACGCCTTGTCGCGCTTCTCCCAGAGCAGCGCCGCGCCCATGCCGACCAGTGGGGCGATGTAGGGGGCGAGGGCCACCGTGTAGTACTCGTGGAAGATGCCCTGCATATAGCTGAAGACCAGCATGGTCGTGAGCAGCGCGCCGCCCCAGACGAGGAACGAACCGCGTGTCACCGACGTGCGCTTCGCCTTGCGTGTGGCCACCAGGCCGGCGGCGAGCAGGATCAGCGCGGCCGGGATCAGCCAGGAGATCTGGCCGCCGATGGAGGAGCTGAACAGCCGGTCCCAGCCGGTCTCGCCCCAGTTGCCGCCGCCGTTCCCGCCGCCACCGCCGCCTCCGACGCTGCCGGTCTCGTCGCCGTTGAGGCGCCCCAGGCCGTTGTAGCCGAAGGTCAGTTCAAGGAAGCTGTTGTTCTGCGAGCCGCCGATGTACGGGCGGGAGGACGCGGGCCACAGCTCGACGATCGCGACCCACCAGCCGCCGGAGACGACGATCGCGGCGAGACCCGCGGCGAGCTGCCCGATCCGCTTCTTCACCGTCACCGGGGCGCAGACGCCGTACACGAGGGCGAGCGGCGGCAGGATCAGGAAGGCCTGGAGCGTCTTGGCGAGGAAGGCGAAGCCGATCGCGGCACCGGCCCACAGCAGCCACTTCGTACGGCTGTCCTCCAGGGCGCGGATGACGAAGTAGCAGGCCGCCGCCATCAGCAGCGCCAGCATCGCGTCGGGGTTGTTGAAGCGGAACATCAGCGCCGCGACGGGGGTGAGCGCGAGCACGGCACCCGCGATCAGTCCGGCCGCGGGGCTGAACCGGCGGCGCACGGTCGCGTACACGACGGCCACCGTGCCGACGCCCATGAGGACTTCGGGCGCGAGGATCGCCCAGGAGCTGAGGCCGAGGAGTCGCACGGAGAGGGCCATGGGCCACAGGGCGGCCGGGGGCTTGTCGACGGTGATGGCGTTCGCCGCGTCGAGCGAGCCGAAGAAGAACGCCTTCCAGGACTGGCTGCCGGCCTGTACGGCCGCCGAGTAGAAGGAGTTGGCGTAGCCGGAGGCGCTCAGGTTGTACAGGTAGAGCACGGCCGTCGCCAGCAGCAGGGCGAGAAAGGCCGGGCGGGCCCAGCGGGGGTCCTCGGGCCAGCCCTGCCGAAGGCGCTGCGGGAAGGGCCTCTCGGGGGCGCCGGAGGCGTGGGCCGGCGCGGGTGACGGGGGCCGGAGCCGGCTGTCGGGGCTCGTGTTTCTGCCGGTGGTCGGCTGGTCGAAGTGGACGGTCATCGCAAGTCCCTCGAATCGGTGTCGTGCGGGCGCACCGGCTGCGGTTGCACGGTGGCGTCCGGCCAGGTGCCGTCCGCGGCTTCACCGGCGCGGAACCGGGTGGTGTCGTAGGGGGTGGTGTCGTGCCGGGCGGCCTCGTACGGGGCGGTGTCGTGCCGGGCGGCCTCGTACGGGGTGCTCTCGTACGGGGCGGTGTCGTACGGGGTGCTCTCGTACCGGGCGGTCTCATACGGGACGGGGTCGTACCGGGCGGTCTCGTACAGGGGCGGCACCGGCGAGTCGTCCTCGCGCCGGTCCGGGAACACCCACGCCCGGAAGAGCAGGAAGCGCAGCACGGTCGCCGCCAGATTGGCCGCGATGAGGACGGCCAGTTCGGTGGAGTGCGCGGGCTCGGAGGTCGCCGCGTTCAGTGCCGCGAGCGAGCCGCTGGTCAGGGCGAGCCCGATGCCGAAGACGACCAGGCCCTGCGCCTGGTGCCGTACGGCCCCGCCGCGCCCGCGCACCCCGAAGGTGAGCCGCCGGTTGGCCGCAGTGTTGGCGACCGCCGAGACCAGCAGGGCGAGGGCGTTGGCGACCTGGGAGCCGGTGAAGGTCCGGAAGCCGCTGTAGAGCAGCAGGTAGAAGAGGGTGGACAGGGCGCCGACCACGCAGAACCCGACGAGTTGGCGGGCCAGCCCCGTCGGTACGTCCTTTATGTCACGGTCGCGCGGGTCGTCGCCGAACGGCCGGACGATCCGGTCCAGCGGCAACGAGCCGGTGGCCAGGGCTCTGCCGACCCGCCACACGCCCTTGAGGTCGTCCGTCGCGGTCTTGACGATGTGCACGGTCGAGTCGGGGTCGTCGACCCAGTCGACCGGCACCTCGTGGATGCGCAGCCCCGCGCGCTCGGCGAGCACCAGCATCTCGGTGTCGAAGAACCAGCCGGTGTCCTCGACCAGAGGCAGCAGCACCTGCGCCACGTCCCGGCGGATCGCCTTGAAGCCGCACTGGGCGTCCGAGAACCGCGCCTGGAGCGAGCCGCGCAGGATGAGGTTGTAGGCCCGGCTGACGAACTCCCGCTTGGGGCCGCGCACCACCCGCGAACTGCGGGCCAGCCGGGAGCCGATCGCGAGGTCCGAGTGACCGGAGATCAGCGGCGCCACCAGCGGGAGCAGGGCGTTGAGGTCGGTGGACAGGTCCACGTCCATGTAGGCGAGGACCGGGGCGTCCGAGGCCGACCAGACGGCCCGCAGGGCCCGGCCGCGTCCCTTCTGCTCCAGGCGGAAGGTGGTGACCTCGGGGATCTCCGCCGCCAGCCGCCCTGCCACCTGCGGGGTGGTGTCCGTGGAGGCGTTGTCCGCGATCGTGATGCGGAACGCGTACGGGAACGTCCGGGCGAGATGCTCGTGCAGTCTGCGGACGCACGGCTGGAGGTCCTTCTCCTCGTTGTAGACGGGGATCACTACGTCCAGGACAGGCGTACCGGCTGGTGCGGCCGGGAGGTGCTCCCGCGCCGGCAGGGTGCCGGGAGAAGAGTCGGTTCGCATGGAACCGACTTTCGTCAGGCGCCCTGTTGTGCCGATGTGGTGACGCTGTGGCGTGCCTGTGAGTGCGGTTGCCTGCTCATTTCGGGCTGCGGCTGCGCCGGGAGTGCGGGCAGGCGCACCGTGAACACGGTCCGCCCGGGCACGCTGTCGACGGTCACGGCACCGCCGTGCGCGGTCGCTACGGCCTGCACGATGGCCAGGCCGAGGCCGGTCGAGCCGTGGGCGCGGGTACGCGCGCAGTCGCCGCGCGCGAACCGTTCGAAGACGTGCGGCAGCAACTCGGCCGGGATGCCCTGCCCGTCGTCCTCGACGTCCACGCACAGCCAGGGTCCGCGCCGCTGGACGCGGGCGGTGACGGTCGTTCCGGGGGGCGTGTGGCTGCGGGCGTTGCCGAGCAGGTTGACGAGCACCTGTTGCAGCCGGGCCGCGTCCGCCGACACGAGCGCGGGCTCGTCGGGCAGGTCGAGGCGCCAGTTGTGGTCCTGGCCGGCCGCCCGGGCGTCGCTGATGGTGTCCACGACGAGCGGGACGAGGTCGGTCTGCCCGAACTGGAGCGGCCGTCCCGCGTCGAGCCGGGCGAGCAGCAGCAGATCCTCCACGAGGAGGGTCATCCGGCCGGCCTCGGACTCGATCCGGCCGAGCGCGTGCCGGGTGTCGGGCCCGACCTGCTCTCTGCCGCGCCGGGTGAGCTCGGCGTAGCCGCGGATGGAGGCGAGGGGGGTGCGCAGCTCGTGACTGGCGTCGGCGACGAACTGCCGTACCCGGGTCTCGCTCTGCTGCCGGGCGTGCAGCGCGCCGTGGACATGGTCGAGCATCCGGTTGAGCGCGGCTCCGACCTGCCCGACCTCGGTGTGCGGATCGGTCTCGGAGTCGGGAACGCGTTCGCTGAGGTTCACCTCGCCGGTGTGCAGGGGCAGTTCGGAGACCCGGGTGGCGGTGGTGGCTACGCGGCGGAGGGGGCGGGTGGCTACGCCGACCAGTACGGACCCGGCCAGCCCTGCGGCGGCCAGTCCGGCTGCGGTGACACTGATCTCGACCAGGATGAGGGTGTTGATGGTGTTGGTGACGTCCGTGGTCGGGATGGCGACGTAGTAGCTGCCCTTGTCACCTGACTTGTACTCGACCTGGTACTCGCCGAGGCCCGGGAGGTCGACGGTCTGGACCGTTCCGTTGACCTGTGGAACGGAGGCGAGCGCGCCGATCTGGGCGGAGGTGAGCGACTTCGCGGTCATCTGGAAGTTGTCCTCGGACTTCTCGCCGCGTGCGGAGTCCGTGATCTGCCCGCCCTCGATCTCGGCCGCGACCGTCTCGCTCGGCTGCGGGCCCATGGTCACGAACTCGGTGAGGCTGATCTGCTTCTTCTGCGCGGGTGCGTCGGCCCTGTCTCTGCCGGGCACCTTCGGAGGGCTCAGCGCGGCCCGGGACGCGACCTCGTCGAGCTGCCCGTTCAACTGCTCGTACAGATGCGACCTGAGGGCAAGCGTCGTCACCGTCCCGATCACCGCACACACCACGGCGATCAGCACCACGGACGCGACGACGAGCCGCGTCCGCAGCGTGCGCGGCTTGCCTGCCCGCTGCCCGCCTGTCCGCTGCTGCGTACTCGGCCGTCGTCGTCCGCTCATGACGCCGCGGGCTTGATCAGATACCCGGCGCCACGCCGCGTGTGGATCATCGGCTCGCGCCCGGCGTCGATCTTCCGCCGCAGATAGGAGATGTACAGCTCGACGACGTTGGCCTGACCGCCGAAGTCGTACGACCACACCCGGTCGAGGATCTGCGCCTTGCTGAGCACGCGCCGCGGATTGCGCATCAGGAACCGCAGCAGCTCGAACTCGGTCGCCGTCAGATGGATGTTGTCCCCGGCCCGGGTCACCTCGTGGCTGTCCTCGTCGAGGGTGAGGTCGCCGACGACCAGCGTGGAGTCCGAGCGCCGGTCGGCGGCACCGGAGCGGCGTATCAGCCCGCGCAGCCGCGCGACGACCTCCTCCAGGCTGAACGGCTTGGTGACGTAGTCGTCACCGCCCGCCGTCAGCCCGGCGATCCGGTCCTCGAGGGCGTCCTTCGCGGTGAGGAAGAGCACCGGCACGTCCGGCAGTTCCCGGCGCAGCCGCCCGAGCACGGCCAGCCCGTCCATGTCGGGCAGCATCATGTCGAGGATGACGGCGTCGGGCCGGAAGTCCCGCGCGGTCTGGATCGCGCCCGTGCCGTCACCGGCACTGCGGATCTGCCATCCCTCATAGCGCAGGGCCATGGACAACAGCTCGGTGATCGACAGCTCGTCGTCCACCACCAGCACGCGGACGGGGCTCCCGTCCGGCCTCAGCAGTTCGGTGCGCCCCTGGGGCGAGGTCATGGTCATGTGAACACGATGTCGAGGACCTCTGAGAGCACGCTTTCGGCAACCTGTGATTTCTCTGAGAAACACACAGGCGCCTCTCAGGAAACCCCTGGGAAGGCGGGACGGCTCAGAACAACCCGTCCTGCACGCCTGTCGGCTCCTTGAACTGCCGTACAGGCACGGTCAGTTCGCCTCCCTTGGCGGGCGCCAGCCCCCACCCGGTCATCAACCGCGTGTCCAGCACCACGACCCCGTCCCCGGTGGACAGATGCAGATCCGGCCCGGCGGCCGCCACCAGCTCCCCGCTGACCACACCCCCGGCGACGAGCTCGCCGACGTCCCCGACGGCGACGGGCAGCCCCGCGAGCCCGAACGCCCCCACGTGATCGACGATCTCCAGCGGCTCCCGCGCCAGCGACTCCGGCCACATGGGGAGCGCGACCGCCCGTTCGTGCAGCTCGGCGACCTCACGCGCCCGGTCGGCGGCGGCCTCCGGCAGCGCGGCCCGCACCACCCGCTTCTCGGCGTACGGAATCCGGTCGGGCACCCGCAGGGCGGCCCGCAGCAGCTCCTCCGTACGCCGCGCGGCCATGAGCGGACCGACGCCGAGCCAGCTGAAACAGACGGCACCCTGCTCGAGCAGTCGCGCGGAGCCCCGCTCCTGCGCCGTGATCCCGACCTTGACCATGCCGGGTCCGAACCACGCCAGATAGACGTGGTACGGCCGGGGATCGTCAGCGATGGTGTCCGCCGCCACGGAGTGCGCCCGGTCCAGCCGCGCACACTCCTCGCACCGCGCCCCCGTACTGCGCCCCGGCACGACCGCACTGACGGGGCACGCATGCCCCCGAGCCCCCACACAGGTGCGCACAGCCCCTTCCGCGACCCCGAAGGCCACGCGTTTGCCCCAGGTCAGCGCGCTGCGCCGCCCGCCGTCCCAGACCAGCACGGGACCATCCGCCGACCACCGCAGCCCCGCGCACTTCCATGCCTGTGCCATCCCTGCCGAGAGTAGGGGGCACCACTGACAGCGCGGGGCGGCCTGCGGGGGAGAGCCTGCGGGGGCCGGCCGACGAGGAACATCCTCACCGCCCGGCGTCGGCCCCCACGGCGGCGACGATCTCCGGCTCGCTCTCACGCTGCGCCGGCATGACCGGCTCCACCGCACGCGCGCCACGCCGCCGCCCCCGCCCGGCCAGCCGGCACCCCAGGCACTCCTCGTGCCCGCCCGGCGCCGCCGAGTCCCGCACCCGCCACCCCCACTCCGCCCGGGGCCGCACGCCCGGCCCCTTCCCCCACCCGGAGAGATGCAGAGCCCAGGTGACGAGCAGACTCAAGACCCCGATCGCCACCCCGCCGGCGATCAGCACACCGGAGACGGTGCAGACCCCCAGCCCCGCCACACCGGCCCCGACGGTGGCGATGCCGAATCCGACCCACCCCGCGACCGTGTGCCCGTGGTCATACTGATGTGCACTCACGTGCCACTCCCTCGCACCCGAGGGCTCCGCATCGCCGAACCCCTCACCTGCTAAGACTTTTACGGCCCAAACATCTCACGAACTAAGGGATCTGGGAATGCAAGCCAAGCCGCGCCCGGCCGCCACACCGGAGCAGGCGCTGTCGGCGATGGACCAGCTCATCGCGACTCACCTGGTCGGACAGCACGAGATCGCCCAACAGGTGGGCCTGAGTGTGACCGACCTCACCTGCTTCGCCTACGTCATCGAGGCCGGCGAGAACCTCCCCACGGCAGGCGACCTGGCGGCCCGCGTCCACGTCACCACCGGCGCGGTCACCGGCATCCTCAACCGCCTGGAGGGCGCCGGCTACATCACCCGCCGCCCCGACCCCACGGACCGTCGCCGCATCCGCGTAGCGGCCCAGCCCGACGCGGTCGCCCGCGTCCGGGAGGTCTACGAGCCGTACTACGCCCGCCTCACGCACCTCTTCGCGGACTACTCCCCGGACGAGATCGCGGTCCTGCACGACTGGTTCACCCGCGCGAGCACGCTGGCAGCGACCTACCTGGAAGAGCACTGCCGACCCGACTGAGCACATCCGGCACGGAGCAGAACGACGACCGCACCCCGTTGCCGGAGTTGCGCGTGATCACCGAGGGTCCGCGACTGCGCCCAGGACAGCCACGACCTGATCTCGACCACGAAGTACGACACGCCCATCGAGCCGGGAAACATGACCCGCATATTCGCCCTGCGGGCTCGTCGCGCCGGACTCCGGGTCATCCCGCTCCGGAATACCCGGCACACGTGCAGCTCGCTCCTGGTGGCGTTGAAGGTGCACCCGAAGGTGGCGCAGCGCATCCTCCGGCACTCGCAGATCGCCATGACGATGGAGGTCAACGCCGAAGCGAGTGAGGAGGTGTGCGCCGCGATCGGCCAGCTGTCCGACGCCATGGGCGGTACCGGCTGACACGGTTGCTGTACTTCACTTCTGCACGGCACGACAAAGCCCCCTCCGGGATGATCCCGAGGGGGCTTTGACCTGTGTGCACTCGGCAGGATTCGAACCTGCAACCTTCTGATCCGTAGTCAGATGCTCTATCCGTTAAGCTACGAGTGCTTGTTCTGTTTTTTCGCCGCTCTCGGGCCTTCCGGCTCGCTCGCGGCGACAGGAAGAACATTACATGACTGCCGCCGCCATGTGAAATCCGTTAGCCGCACCCCTTGTGAGCTGCACAAACGGCACTTTCGGCTGCCCTGCCGGAGCGCAACGACAGCGAAGCCCCGGTCGGGTGACCGGGGCTTCGTGATCGAGTGCGGAGGCGGAGGGATTTGAACCCTCGATGGGATTGAAGTCCCAAACCGCATTAGCAGTGCGGCGCCATAGACCGGACTAGGCGACGCCTCCAGCATCACTCCCGCGCGAGCGCGAGCGGTGCGTGCCGATGATGACACAGTCGAGCGTGCTGTCACCAATCGACCCCCACGGTACTAGGCGGGGAGGGCGCGGAGCAAAGGCCTTGTCAGGGCCGTGTGGGCCCCGCTCGCGTGGCCGCGCGCAACATCCGGGGCCGCGTCGCGTTAGTCAGGCATGTTGCGTGCCAATCCCCGGGCCACCGCCCGCCCCGTCCTGCGGCGCCTCCTCCTCGGTGCCGCCGCCTCCGTCGCCGCCGCAGGGTCGCTGACCGCGGTGCCCCCGGCCGCGTATGCCCAGGCCGATGGGACCGGCCTGCTGTTCCCGCTCAGGCCCGGCGACGGCCCGGACCGCGATCACCTCACCGTCACCGTGCGCAACGCCGGTGGCGGGGCCGACGGAACGTTCGAGCTGTACTGCGGCCCCGACGGCGGCAGCCACCCCGATCCGCGCGGCGCCTGTGCCGCCCTGGAGCGGGACACGCGGTGGGGGCAGGACGTCTTCGCGCCCGCCCCGGAAGGCGGCTTCTGCACCATGCAGTACGGCGGCCCCGCCACCGCGCACGTCACCGGCACCTGGGCCGGACGGCCCGTCGACGCCACGTACGACCGCCGTGACGGCTGCCAGATCTCCCGCTGGGACCGGCTCGTGCCGCTCCTGCCGGGCGTGGGGGGCGAGCGGGGCGTCAAGGCCTGAGCCGGCCGTCGGGGCGTCGAACCTCCGGCCGGCGTCCCGCGTCCCACCACCCATTTGCGCCACTCTCCGTCCCCATCACGCCAGCCCGGCCGAAACGTACAGAAACGCCGTCCTCGTAAAGGTCCCGCGAAGGTCCCGCGATGTCGTCGCAGGAGGGCGGGCGTTTGCGGTTACTCGGTCGTCAGTTCGGGGTCACTTCCTCGTGCGACCTCGCTCTCATCCGGCGTCGCGAGCGCAACCGCAGCCCTTAGACTCCCTCGCGTGACACGCTGCGGGACGGTTGGCAAGATGGCCCGAGCGGTCGGCAAGGTGCGGTAACAGGGAGGAAGCGTCTCGTGAGCAGCAGGCCATCCCGAGGCGCTGCTCGCCTCGCAGCCATACTGGACGCGCTTCCCGACGCGTTGGTGCTGGTCAACGCCAACGGCACGGTCGTCAACGCCAACACCATCGCCCTGGAGGCCTTCGAGACTCCGGGGACCGCTCTGGTGGGGCGCGGGCTGCTCGATCTGCTGCCGCAGTTCGACTCCAAGCTCATCCCCGGCTCCATGCGGCGGCCGGAGCACCTCGATCCGCACGCCCGGACCAAGCCGACCCGGATGATCGCGCGCAGGACGGACGGAACAGAGTTCCCCGTCGAGGTCACCAGTGCGAATCTCGAGAACGGGCAGCAGGCCTACGACGGGTACGGGTACAGCGGTGACGAGCTGCTCATGCTCGTCGTGAGGGACCTGACCGGGACCGTCGACACCGAGGCCGAGCTCGCGCGTTCGCAACGGCAGACCGAGATGATTCTGCGGGCCGCCGCCGAGGGTGTCGTGGGGACCGACACCGACGGGCGGATCGTCCTCGTCAATCCGGCCGCCGCTCAGATACTGGGATTCCGGGCCAGCGATCTCGGCGGGCGCGAACTGCACGACCTCGTGCTGCACTCGCGCGCCGACGGCTCGCCCTTCCCGTACGAGGAGTCGCCGCTCGCCGACACCCTGCGCTCCGGGCGCAAGCACCGGGTGCGCGGGCAGGTGCTGTACGCCAAGGACGGCGGCAAGGTGCCGGTCGATCTGACGACCGCGCCCGTGCGCGACGGCGACCAGCTCGTCGGCGCCGTGCTGACCTTCACCGACCGGCGTCCGTACGACGCCGTCGTCGAGGAGAAGGAGGCGGCGGAGAAGCGCCACGCCGAGGAGCTGGAGCGGGTCGCCGAGGAGCATGCCTCCGAGCTCACCGCGTTGCGCCAGCGGCACGTCACCGAGGTGGAGGAGCTGACCGAGCGGCACGCCGAGGAACTCGCCGCGAACGAGGATCGGTACGCCGCGCTCGGGGAGCGGGAGAAGGACCGGTTCGAGGCGCTCGCCGCCCGGCACGAGCAGTTGCTGACCCTGCTCGGCCGGTCGCTGCGCGGGCCGCTGGAGGAGCTGCGCCGCGAGCTGGCCGCGCTGGCCGCCGACGACGCCGGGCAGCTGTGGCCCGAGGCCAACCAGGTGCTGCACCACCTGTCGGCCGGCTATTCGCGCATCACGACGCTGATCGACAACGTCCTCGGGTACCAGCGGCTCGACACCGGCAGTGAGAGCGTCTCCCGTACGAAGGTGATGCTGGACGCCGTCGTCGCCGCCGGGGTCGACGGGGCCGTCGAGCTGATCGGGCCCGGGCGGGTGCAGTTCGCCGTGCACGCGCCGCCCATCGAGGCCGAGGTCGATCCCCGGCTGCTGGCGACCGCCCTCGCGCATCTCGTCGCCGACGTGGCGGGGGTCGACGCGACCGGCAACACGCCCGTGTCGGCGGGCGGCTATCTGGACAACACCGTCGTGGTGGCTGCGGCGCAGCGCGGCGAGGTCGTACGCATCGAGGTGCGTGGGCCGTACGCCGGTGGCGACACCGTGCACGAGCCCATCGTGCGCGGGATCGTCCGGGCCCACGGCGGTGTGCTGCAGACGCATGACGTGCCGGGGATGAGTGGGAGCGCGTACGTCCTGGAGGTGCCGATCGGGGGCGGGGCCGGGGCTGTCGCCGCCCAGCCGGTGGACGAGTCCGCCGCGCTCGCTGTCGTCGACCCCACCGAGCAGATTTCCGGTGGGGGGCGGCGCCGGGCGCGGCGGGCCACCACCGATGCCTTCCTGGACGGGGAGGTTCCGGGTGGTGAGGGCGACGGGGCCGGTGGTCCCGGAGCCGACGGGGCCGTGCCCACCGGGCGGCGCAGGCGCCGGGCCGCGGGGGAGCAGGCCGCCCTTCCGGCGCAGGCGTCCGGTGAGGGCGGCGCGTCGGGCGGTACCGGGCGGCGGCGGCGTGCGGCCGAGAACGCCGGTGAGGGTGCGGGTGCCGTCGGCAGTGCGGTCCAGGGCGTCGCCGAGGGGGCCGTGATGACGGCCGCCGAGCATGCGGCGGGGGCCGCCGCCTCCAACACGGGGCTGGGCGGGACCGTGCCGCCGCAGGGTGTGCCCGCGCCCTCCGGGCAGCGGGCCAGGAGTGAAGCCGGTGAGCAGGCCGCGCTGCCGCCGGCGCTGCCCGCGCCGTCGTCCGGCGGTGCGGCCGCCGGTACGGCCGAGGAGGCTCAGGGGCAGGCTCAGCAGCCGAGCGGGCGGCGGCGGCGTGCGCTGGCCGCCGCCAACGAGCGGGCTGCCGCCGCGCAGGAGGCGGCCGGGCCGCGTCCGGTGTTCGCCCTGCCGCCGGCCGAGGCCGATCAGACACCGGCCCCGGCCCCGGCCCCGATCCCGGTCCCGGCACCGGCACCGGTTCACCAGGAGGCTCCGGCCGAGCAGGGGCAGCAGGTCGCCGGAGGCCCCGCGGGGACGCCGGGTGTGGTGCCCGCTCAGGGGCAGGTACCGGCTCAGGGGCAGGTACCGGTTCAAGGACAGGTACCGGTTCAAGGACAGATGCCCGTTCAAGGGCAGGGGGCCGTGGCGGTCCCCGGTGTGGCTGCCGCCGGTGACGGGGCGGTCGAGGAGGGGCGCCATGACGCCGTTCCGCACGACCAGTCCGCCGATCACACCCCGCCGCAGCCGCATCCGACCAGCGCGCCGACCGGCCGTCGGCGACGGGCCGTAGCTGCGCCGCAGCCGGCCGAGGGGGCCGGGACGCAGGTGCCTGGGAGTGCCGACCAGGTGGGTCCGGTGCCTGCGGGCCCGGTGCCTGCGAGTGCCCTGCCCGGGGATTCCGTGCCCGCGGGTGCCGTGCCCGCGGGTGCCGTGCCCGCGGGTGCCGTGCCCGCGGGTGCCGTGCCCGCGGGTGCCGCACCGGCAGGTGACACGCCGGCAGGTGACACGCCGGCAGGTGACACGCCGGCAGGTCCCGTACCTGCGGGTTCTGTACCGGCCGCTTCCGTACCCGCCGGTCCGGCTCAGGGTGTTCCCGCGCAGCAGGACGCCACCGGTCAGACCCCGCTGGGGCAGGCCGGGCCCGACCAGGGCGCTCCCGTCCAGGCCGGTGTCGCCGCTTCCCCCGTCGCGCCGGGTACGGCCGTGCCGCCGCAGGGGAACGTCCCCCACCTGAACGCTCCGCAGGGCACCCAGCCGCAGGGCGTCGCCGTACCGCCGCAGGGCGTGTCCGTCCCCGCTCAGGGCGGACTCGGGCAGAGTGTGCAGGCGGCCCTGCCGGGGCAGGTACTCCATCCCCCGGCCCCGGCCCAGCCCCTGCCGCGGCAGGGCGTCGCCTCAACGGGTCAGCACACGTCCGCCGGCCGGCCGCTCCCCGCGGAGGCCGCTCCCGGGCAGGGCACCCCGCCCCGGGGCACGCCCGGACAGCAACCTGGTGCCCAGCCCTGGCCCGCCGCCGACGCCACGTCGGGGGCCGGTGTGGCGCATCCCGCGCCCCCGAACGGCACGGCAACCCGGAGCCCGCAGAACACCCCCGCCCCGGGCACCCAGCCGCCGCCGGCAGGCACGCCGCGGGCGGCTCAGCCGCTGCCGGCGGAGACCGCGGCGCCCGTCGACCCGAACTCGACGCAGGGGCGGGCGATCAGCGTGCGGACGCTGGGCCAGGGCGTGCCGTTCAACCGGCAGGCGGCCCAGGTCCAGCAGCCGTCGGCCGTGCCCCTGTCGCCGTCCGCCCCGCAGCAGACGGCGACGCCTCCCCCGCACCAGCCGGGCGGATCGGGCCGGCGCCGCAAGCTCGGCACGCCGCCCGACCCGGCGACGCGTACGGACCAGGTGGCCCGCCCCGAGCAGGGGCAGCCGCGTCCGGCGGAGCAGGCGCCCCGCCCTGAGCAGGCCGCACGGCCGCATCCGACGGCCGAGCACACGCCGCCGCCGGTCGCCGCGCAGGTGCCCTCCTCGGCCGGCGCCCCCGTCCCGTCGCAGCCGTCCCTCGCCGGTCAGTCGCGCCTCGCGCAGATGACCGAGGGCGGCGGACGGTCGTACGCCATAGGCGCACCGGACGAGAACGCCGCAGAGGGGCCGGAGCCGCTGGACGGGCCGGGCGGGGCCGTCGAGGTGGCCGATCCGCCGCGGCCGCAGCCGATGGACGACGAGCTGCCGCCCGAGCCGCTGGACAACCCGCGGCGGCTGCTGGTGTGGCCGGCGCCGGACGTCAGCACGCAGCAGGCGCTGAGCGACCGCGGCTACCGGCCGGTGATCGTGAACTCGCGCGAGGAGGTCGACGCGCAGATCGCGGCCTTCCCCGCCGCGCTGTTCGTCGACCCGCTGACCGGGCCGATCACGCGTACGGCACTGCAGTCGCTGCGGCAGGCCGCCGTGGCCGCCGAGGTGCCCGTCCTCGTCACGGCCGGGCTCGGGCAGGCCTCGCGGGACGCGGCGTACGGCGCCGATCCTGCCGTGCTGCTGAAGGCGCTGGCGCCGCGCGACAGCGAGCAGCACCCGCCGCGGGTCCTGCTGATCGAGGAGCACGCGGAGATCGCGCTGGCGCTGACGGCGGCCCTGGAGCGGCGCGGCATGCAGGTCGCGCGGGCCGCCAGCGACGCGGACGCGGTGACGCTGGCGGGACAGTTCCGGCCGAACCTGGTCGTGATGGACCTGCTGCAGGTGCACCGGCGGCAGGAGGGGTTCGCCGGGATCGTCGACTGGCTGCGGGCGAACGGGCAGCTCAACCGCACCCCGCTCGTCGTCTACACCGCCGCCGTCGATCAGGCCGACCTGCCGCGGCTGGCCTCCGGAGAAACGGTGCTCTTCCTCGCGGAGCGGTCCACCAGCTCCGAGGTGCAGTCCAGGATCGTCGAGCTGCTCAGCCGGATCGGCACCAACTAGCCGGCTCCGAGGAGCAGTCCGGGGCCCCCGGCCGCAGCCAGGGGCCCCGGGGCTCGGCCGGTCAGCCGAGGGACGTGATGTCCAGCTCGCCCTGCGCGTACTGCCTGCGCAGTACCTTCTTGTCGAACTTTCCCACGCTCGTCTTCGGGACCGCCTCGATGACCGTCCACCGCTCGGGGAGCTGCCACTTGGCGATGTGGCCATCCTCGGCGAGGAAGGCGCGCAGGGTCTCGAAGGTGGCGGTGGAGCCGTCCTTGAGGACGACCGTGGCCAGGGGCCGCTCGCCCCACTTGTCGTCGGGGACGGCGACGACGGCCGCTTCGGCGACGTCCGGGTGGGACATCAGCGCGTTCTCCAGCTCCACCGACGAGATCCACTCGCCGCCGGACTTGATGACGTCCTTGGCCCGGTCGGTGAGGGTGAGGTAGCCGTCGGCGGAGATGGTGCCGACATCGCCCGTCTTGAGCCACCCGTCCTCGCTGAACTTGTCGGCGGGGCGCAGCGGCTCTGCGCCCGGGCCGTTGTAGTAGGCGCCCGCGATCCAGGGGCCGCGTACCTCCAGCTCGCCGGCGGACTCGCCGTCCCAGGGGAGGCGTTCGCCGCCGGGCCCGGTCAGGCGGGCCTCGACGCCGGCCGGGAAGCGGCCCTGGGTGAGGCGGTAGGCGAACTCCTCCTCCGTGCCGGCCACACCGGCCGGCGGGCGGGCGATCGTGCCCAGCGGGGACGTCTCCGTCATGCCCCAGGCGTGGCAGACCCGCATGCCCAGCTTGTCGAAGGCCTCCATCAGGGAGGGCGGGCAGGCCGAGCCGCCGATGGTGACCTGGCCGAGGGAGGAGACGTCACGGGGATGCGCGGTCAGCTCCGCGAGGAGGCCCTGCCAGATGGTGGGGACGGCGGCGGCGTGGGTCGGCCGCTCGCCCTCGATCATCGCGGCGAGCGGGGCCGGCTGGAGGAAGCGGTCCGGCATCAGCATGTTCACGCCGGTCATGAAGGTCGCGTGCGGCAATCCCCACGCGTTCACGTGGAATTGAGGCACTACGACCAGGGAGGTGTCCTGGTCGGTGAGGCCCATCGACTGGGCCATGTTGACCTGCATGGAGTGCAGGTAGATGGAGCGGTGGCTGTAGACCACGCCCTTGGGGTCGCCGGTGGTGCCGGAGGTGTAGCACATGGCGGCGGCCTGGCGTTCGTCCAGCTCGGGCCAGTCGTACGAGGTCGGCTTGCCGGCGATCAGGTCCTCGTACTCGTGGACGCGGACGCTCGCGTCGGCGAGAAGGGAGCGGTCTCCGGGGCCCGTGACCACCACGTGCTCGACCGGCTTCAGGTGCGGCAGCAGCGGGGCGAGCAGGGGGAGCAGCGAAGCGTTGGCGATGATCACACGGTCGGCGGCGTGGTTGACGATCCAGGCCAGCTGTTCGGGCGGGAGGCGGAGGTTCAGGGTGTGGAGGACCGCGCCCATGGACGGGATCGCGAAGTATGCCTCGACATGTTCCGCGTTGTTCCAGGCCAGGGTTGCCACGCGCTCGTCGCCGGTGACGCCGAGGTCGTCCCTCAGTGCGTGGGCCAGTTGGGCCGCGCGGGCGCCGATCTCCGCGAAGGAGCGGCGGTGCGGCTCGTCCTCACCGGTCCACGTGGTCACCTGCGATGTCCCGTGGATCGTCGACCCGTGGGTCAGAATCCTCGAGATCAGCAGCGGTACGTCCTGCATCGTGCTCAGCACGGCGTCCTCCCGGGGCGACATTGCCTACGCGGTGGTAAAGGTTGCGCTGATTCTGCGCACATACCGCGTGGTATGTCACTAGGACAGGGCGATCGATCACATCACGCCATGCCGGAGGAACAGCTCACAGCCGGGCGGCGCGGCGCCTCAACTACGGACAAGCCCCAGCTCAGCGTCCTCGCGGAGCTTGCCGAGCGCCCGGGAGACGGCCGACTTCACCGTGCCCACCGAGACGCCGAGCACCTCGGCCGTCTGGACCTCACTGAGGTCCTCGTAATACCTGAGGACTACCATCGCCCGCTGCCGGGCGGGCAGCCGCATGATCGCCCGCCACATCGCGTCGCGCAGTGCCTGTTGCTCGGCCGGGTCGTCGCCGCCGGACACCGGGTCCGGCTCGGGCAGCTCGTCGCAGGCGAACTCGTCAACCTTACGCTTGCGCCACTGGGAGGTCCGGGTGTTCAGCAGCGCCCGGCGGACATAGCCGTCGAGGGCCCGGTGGTCCTCGATGCGCTCCCAGGCGACGTACGTCTTGGTGAGGGCGGTCTGCAGCAGGTCCTCCGCGTCGCTCGGGTTGCCGGTGAGCGAGCGGGCGGTACGCAGCAGCACCGGCTGGCGGGCCCTGACGTACGAGGAGAAGGACGGGTACGGAAGGGTCTGCGCCGCTGGTCCGGCCGCCTTCGAAGCGCTCGTGCAGACGAGTGTGGTCATGGCTCAACGCTATGAGCGAGGGCACGGCGAGCGGATCGGCCGCAGGTCCCGAAGCGGTGTCCCCCTCAGGTTGTAGGGGTGGGGGTGACTGCACCTCCTGTAGGTGGAGCGGCGGGTCCGGGGTACTGCGGGTTCACCCCTGGGGGTCCGCTGTGAGTACGAGTCCCGACGTGGGCACGCCCGTCCCGGCCGTCACCAGGACCCGTTCCGCCCCGGGCACCCGGTTCACCGCCGTCCCCCTGATCTGGCGGACGGCCTCCGCCACTCCGTTCATGCCGTGCAGGTACGCCTCTCCCAGCTGCCCGCCGTGTGTGTTGAGAGGCAGGCGCTCCTCGGCCACGAAGTCCGCCGCCTCGCCGGGGCCGCAGAAGCCGAACTCCTCCAGCTGCATCAGCACGAACGGCGTGAAGTGGTCGTAGAGGATCCCCACGTCGATGTCGGCCGGCGCGAGCCCCGAGGCGCGCCACAGCTGCCGGGCCACGACCGCGCTCTCGGGCAGGCCGGTGAGGTCGTCGCGGTAGAAGCCGGTCATCTGCTCCTGGGCGCGTCCGGCGCCCTGGGCGGCCGCGGCGATCACGGCGGGCGGGTGGGGCAGGTCGCGGGCCCGTTCGACGGAGGTGACGACGAGGGCCTGGCCGCCGTCCGTCTCCTGGCAGCAGTCCAGCAGCCGCAGCGGCTCTACGATCCAGCGGGAGGCGGCGTGGTCGGCCAGGGTGATGGGCCGGCCGTGGAAGTACGCCGCCGGGTTGGTCGCCGCGTACTTCCGGTCGACGACCGCCACGTGCCCGAACGCCTCCGGGGTCAGCCCGTACGTGTGGAGGTAGCGCTGGGCCGCCATCGCCACCCACGAGGCCGGGGTGAGCAGGCCGAACGGCAGCGACCAGCCGAGGGCGGCGCCCTCCGCGGAGGGTTCCCGGTGCCGTACCCCGGAGCCGAAACGGCGGCCCGAGCGCTCGTTGAACGCCCGGTAGCAGACGACCACTTCCGCCACTCCCGCGGCGATCGCCAGGGTCGCCTGCTGGACGGTGGCGCAGGCCGCGCCGCCGCCGTAGTGGATGCGGGAGAAGAAGGAGAGCTCCCCGATGCCCGCCGCCTGGGCGACGGTGATCTCGGGGCTGGTGTCCATGGTGAAGGTGACCATCCCGTCGACGTCGGCCGGGGTCAGCCCCGCGTCCGCGAGGGCCGCCCGCACCGCCTCGACGGCGAGGCGCAGTTCGCTGCGGCCCGAGTCCTTGGAGAACTCGGTGGCCCCGATGCCGGCGATGGCCGCGCGCCCGCCGAGACCGTCCCGGCCTGTCGGGCTCATGCCGTGATCCTCACCGTCACCGTGCCCGTGACGTGCTTGCCGAGGCCGTTCGCGCCGACGACCCGGACGGTCGCCGTGTCGCCGTCGACCTCCTCGACCGTGCCCGTGAGCACCATCGTGTCGCCGGGGTGGTTGGGCGCGCCGAGCCGGATGGCGACCCGGCGCAGCTCCGCCCGCGGGCCGAAGTGGTCGGTGATGTAGCGGCCGACCAGGCCGTTGGTCGTCAGGATGTTCATGAAGATGTCGGGGGAGCCCTTCTGCCGGGCGAGCTCCGGGTCGTGGTGGACGTCCTGGTAGTCGCGGGACGCGATCGCCCCGGCGACGATCAGGGTGCGGGTGACGGGGATCCGAAGGGGCGGGAGGCGGTCGCCGGCGCGTGGCGTCTTCACGGCGTCACCCCCTGGAAGACGGGCAGCACCAGCTCCTCGTCGTAGCGCCGGAACTCCAGCCGCACCGGCATGCCGATCCGCACCTTGTCGTACGGCACCCCGACCACGTTGCTGACGATCCGCACGCCCTCGGCGAGCTCGATCAGACCGACCGCGTAGGGAGGCTCGAAGGCCGGGAAGGGCGGGTGGTGCAGGACGACGTAGGAGTAGACCGTGCCCTCGCCGCTCGCCTCGACGGTGTCCCAGTCCGGGGAGCCGCACCCGTTGCAGCCCGGCAGCCAGGGGAAACGCAGGGTGCCGCAGGCGGTGCAGCGCTGGATGAGGAGCTCGTGGCGGGTCACGCCCTCCCAGAAGCCGGCGTTGTCGCGGTTGACGACGGGGCGGGGGCGGCGTTCCGCCGGTCGTGATGGCCGGTGTGCGGGGGCGTACTTGAGGATGCGGAAGCGGTGGGTGCCGGCGAGTTCGCCGCCCGCGCGGATGTCCGTACGGGTCGTGACGAAGTAACCCGCTCCGAGCTTCGTGGTCTTGCGGTCGGACACGGACTCGATCACGGAGTCGAACGTGATCTCGTCGCCCGGGCGCAGCGGGCGCAGGTACTCCTGGTCGCAGTCGGTGGCGACGACCGCGTCATGGCCCGACTCGTCGAGCAGGGTGAGGAGTTCGTCGTACGCGGCGGTGCGTTCCGGACGGCGGGTGAGGCCGGCCATGGTCCACGCCTGGAGCATGGTGGGCGGGGCGATGGCGTCCGGTCCCGTGTACGCGGGGCTGGTGTCGCCCATGGCCTCGCACCAGTGCCTGATCATCGGCTCGTTGACGGGGTCGCGGCCGACTCCGGTGGCGGCGGCCGGCCGGCCCTCGTAGGCCTTCAGGCGCGCCTCGAACTCCTCCTGGACCTGCGGCTCACCACTCACGGTTTCTGACTGTCCGTCAGATCCAGTGTCCCGTCAAGGCCCCGTCGGGATCCCGCAGACGCGAAAACGCCTGCGCGGCGGTACCGGAGTACCGCCGCTCAGACGCTTGTCACCCCACGAAGCACACCCCACAGCACCCGGGCCGATGCCGCCGCACCGACCCGCTCAGCTCACCACCACAGCGGGGTGAAGCCGACGGCGGTGTTGGCGTTGCCCTGGTTGACGGCCGTGAACTCCGAGCCGTTGACCTGGGCGGTGTTGCTCTGGTTCGAGGCGCCGTCGCCGACGGCCTGCTGCTGGGTGGTGGCCGCGTTGCCGAAGTTGTCGCCGCCGACGCCGCTGCCGAGGTTGCCCTGCTCGGCCTCCGTGACGGACGCGATGGATCCGTTGTCCGCGAAGGCGCCGTTGTCCGCCGTCGCGACACCGGTGAAGAGGGCGGCTGCGAGCGGAAGGGCGGAGACGGCCGCGATGACGCGGGCGGTACGGATGCTTGCCATGTTTCTTGTCCTTCCAGGACTTATCGAACCGAGGACGCACCGGCTCCTGCCGTGTGTGCGTGAACCACTGCTGTCACCAGGGAAGTTGGCCGACCGCCCCGGTGCGGTGCTCGACGTCGCGAGTCCAGAGTTGCCCACCGAAACCCCGGCGAACCACACCGGAAGCCGCTATTCGCACGCAAGCGTGAGGACAAGTCGATAAACCCCTATGCGTCACTCCCGTACCGAATGGGAGCGGAAAGGGGCGTTCGAACCCAGGTGCCGCAAGGGACGAAGCGTTCCCGCACTTTTCCCGCCCGGCGCCCGGCCCCGGCGCGTCGCACTCGCCCCCTCTTTCCTTTTTCGAACGTACGTACGAAACTAGAGTCATGGCCACCACCGACCGGCAGGCCACGACGCTGGCCCTCGCACACGCCCTGTCAGCCGCCGAACGCGGACTGGCCGTCATCCCCCTGTCCCGCTCCAAGCTCCCGGCCCTGCGCTCCCCGCACCGCGACGACCCCGCCCCCTCCCCCTGCCACGGCGCGTGCGGCCGCCTCGGACACGGGGTCTACGACGCCTCCAGCGACCCGGACCGCATCCGCGAACTGTTCGCCGCCGCGCCCTGGGCGACCGGCTACGGCATCGCCTGCGGGCTGCCCCCGCACCATCTGATCGGCCTCGACCTGGACGTGAAGACCGGCACGGACTCCACGGCCGCCCTGCGCGAGCTGGCGCTGCGGCACCTGTTCACGATCCCGCCGACGGTGGTCGTCGTGACCCCGTCCGGCGGGCGGCACCTGTGGCTGAGCGGCCCGTCCGAGGTGGTCGTCCCCAACTCGGCGGGCCGGCTCGCCCCCGGCATCGACATCCGGGGCGCGGGCGGCTACCTGGTCGGCCCCGGCTCCCGCACGGGCCAGGGCGTGTACGCCGCCGCCCCGGGCACCGCGCACCTGGCCCCCGCCCCCTGCCCGCGCTCCCTCCTGCGGCTGCTGCTCCCGCCACCCCGCGCCCACCACATCGTGCCCCCGGCGGCCGACGGGCACGGCCAGGGCCTGGTCCAGTTCGTCCTGGCCGCGCACGAGGGCCAGCGCAACACCCGCCTGTTCTGGGCGGCCTGCCGCGCCTACGAGGACGGCATCGGCCCGGCGCTGGTGGACCCCCTGGTAGACGCGGCTCTCCATACCGGCCTGTCCGAGCGGGAGGCCCGGGCGACGATCGCGTCGGCGGCACGGATGACGGGGCACCGGCCGTGACCAAGGCCCCGCCCATGACCACCACCGAAAGACCTCGATGCAACACCACGCAAAAACGCCGGCCTTGGCGCTCACCCGCCTCGTCCTGGCCTCCGGCCGCCCGGTGGACCTCGCCGAACTGCGCTTCTCCTCGACCTACGGCGACCTGCAGGACGGCTACCCCTGCAAGCCGCTGAACGACCTGCGGATCCGGGACCTGCTGCACGCCGCCGAGCGGTCCCGGCCGGGCACGCCGGTGCACCTCGTCCCACCGCGGCGCGAGTACCCCGACCAGTACGCGGGCGGCCTCGGGCCGGTCGAGGTGCTGCCCGCCGTGGCCTGCCTCGGCACGTTCCACTCGGCGGCCCTGGACCCGGCCCGCGACCCGGTCGCCTACCGCTCGCGCCTGACGGTCGTCTGGTTCCAGCCGACGCCCCGCCTGCCGTCGGGCTGCGACGCCGAGCCCGCGCTGCGGGACCTCGACTGGGCGGTACTGGCCCGGGACGCCCCGGCGCCCCCGTAGGGTCGTCCGATGAGCGCTTCCCGTACGGAACTGCCGCGCTGGCAATTCGAGTTGACCTGGTCGCTGTTCGAGTACCACCTGGAGCGGCTGGAGCCCGAGGACTTCCTCTGGGAGCCGGTGGCGCACTGCTGGACGATGCGCCGGGACCCCGACGGCACCTGGGTCCCGGACTGGGCGGACACCGAACCCGACCCGGTCCCCGTCCCCACCCTCGCCTGGGTGAGCTGGCACATCGGATGGTGGTGGAGCGTCACCCTCGACCACGCGCAGGGCCGCCCGCCCCGCGACCGCGCGGACATCGTCTGGCCCGGCGAGGGCGCCCCGACGATCGAGTGGCTGCGGGGCCTGCGCACACAGTGGCTGAAGGTCCTGGACGACCTCACCGACCAGGACCTGGACGCCACGGCCCCGTTCCCCTGGCCGGACGACCCCCGGCACACCGTCGCGCACATGGTGGCCTGGGTGAACGCGGAGCTGATGAAGAACGCGAGCGAGATCGGCCAACTGCGGCTGCTCCGGGCGGCGGCGTCCGTCTAGAAGCTGATGCGGATGCCGCCGGCTCGGGCCGCGGATCTCCACGCCGGGAGCACATCGGTACGTCAAGATCACTAACGGCAGGGCTTTGACCTGCGCCAAGCAGTTCGTTGAAGCGGGCATGCGATTCCGTCTGCTCTCCCGTTCCGCTGCGCCGCTCGTCGCGCTCGTCGTCCTCCAGCGCGGTTCGACCGCGCTGGCCGCTGAGGGCGGGGGTGGCGGTGAGGGCGGCAGCCGGTCGGGGGCGACCGATCCGATCACCCCGTTCTCGCGGGGCGCCTCGGCGCTCGCCGGGATGGCCCAGCCGTTCTACGACGCGTTCAGCCAGGCCGTCTCCCCGGCTTCCGGGGCGCGGGCACCCGGTGCGTGACATCGTGGGGGTATGAGCATCGCCGTTCGACCGGCCACGGACTTCGAGGACGTCCGTGCCGTACTCGGGCCGAAGTCGCCCGGGGCGAGCGTCTGCTGGTGCCTGAGCTACCGGATCCCCTCCCGGCTCAACAACGAACTGCGCGGCCCGGCCCGCGGCGCGTACGTCGCCGAGCTGTGCCGCGCGGAGCCGCCCCCGGGCGTACTCGCCTACGACGGTGACGAACCGGTCGGCTGGGCCGCCGTCGCCCCGCGCGCGGACACCTCCTTCGCCCGCAACCGCAAGATCCCGCACCTCGACGATCTGCCGGTGTGGTCGCTCTGGTGCGTCCGGGTCCGTCCCGGGCACCGCAAGCAGGGCATCTCGCACGCCCTCATCGCCGGCGCTGTCGAGTTCGCCCGCGACCGGGGCGCACCGGTGATCGAGGCGTACCCCCTGGACAACGGCGACGCCAGGGTCGATCTGACGATGGCGTACGCGGGCCTGCGGAAGAACTTCGAACGCGCCGGCTTCGCCCACGCGGCGGACACGACCTCGGTCCTGGCCGGTCATCCCCGGATTCTGATGCGCCTCGACCTGCGCTGAAAAAAGGCCCGACCGCTGGCGACGGGGGATGCACCAGCGGTCGAGCTATGGCCAAGGGTAACAAGCGCTTGCCCACCGCGAGCCGACTGGCCGTCAGGAAAGCCCGGTTGTGACTCGCATCACTCAACTGCCGTGATTTCCGGGCTTGTTGGGCGAGACGGCCTCGTCAGCCGTCGCACGGCGGATCGTAGGAGAGCCGGGGCAGGTACTCCCGCCAGGTGTCCGGCGTCAACACGCCCCGGGTCATCGAGCAGATGCGGCGGACGGCCGTGTCGACGTCGAGATTCCAGAGCCGGATGGTGTCCGCGCCGCTGGAGACCCCCAGCATGTGACTGTTCGGGCTGAACGCCAGAAACGTGCCGGTCTTGGCGTTGGGGCTCATCGACTGGCCGATCGCGGTGGCGTGCGAGGGGTCGGAGACGTTCCACAGCCGGACGGTGCTGTCGTTGCCGCCGCTGGCCAGGGTGCGCCCGTCCCGGCTGAACGTCAGTGAGACGACCGCCTCCGTGTGGCCCGTGAGCCGCGCCCGCTGGGAGGCCTCGGCGGGGTCCGTGGTGTCCCAGAGGCGCACCGAGTTGTCATCGCCGGCGCTGGCCAGCGTGCGGCCGTCGCGGCTGTAGGCGAGCGCGTTGACCGCTCCGAGGTGACCCCGCAGAGGCGCCCCGGTCAGGGTCACCCGGTCGGGGTCGGTCACGTCCCACAGCCGGATCGTGCCGTCCGCGCTGCCGCTGGCGAGCGTCCGGCCGTCCGGGCTGAACACGAGGTGGTTGACGTAGCCCTTGTGACCGGTGAGGGGCGCACCGAGCGGGCGCGGGCGGGCCGGGTCGCCGATGTTCCACAGCTGGATGGTGCGGTCGTCGTAGGCGGTAACCAGGACCCGACCGTCCGGGCTGAAGGCCAGCGGGTCGGCGTACCGGATGTGCAGGGCGGCGGGAGAGCCGTGGCGGACCGGGCGCTCCGGTTCGCCGAGGTTCCACAGCTCCACCGTCCGGTCGCCGGTCACGACCGCGAGGGTGTGGCCGTCCGGGGAGAACTCCAGGGAGCGTACGTCGCCCTTGCCCGGGCGGAACGGCTCGCCCATGAGCACCGGCCTGCCGGGCGTCCGCACGTCCCACAGCCGGATCCGCCCGTCCCGCGCCGCCGTCGCGAGCAGCCGCCCGTCCGGCCGGAACACTCCGGTCCGGCCGGTCATGTCCGACGTCGGCAGCGACCACAGGCGGACCTTGTTGTCACCCGCCCCGGTGGCGAGGGTGCGACCGTCGGGGCTGAAGCCGAGCGCGTACATCTCGCCGCTGCTGCCCGCGAGGGGCCCGCCGACCTGCGAGGGGTACTCCGGGTCGCTGACCTTCCACAGGCTCGCGGTGCTGTCCGCGCTGGCCGCGGCGAGCATGTTCCCGTCGGGGCTGAAGGCCACGGACCAGACCGGCCCGGTGTGGCCGGTGAGCGGCGCGCCGATCGCGGCCGGGCGGCCCGGACCGGCCATGTTCCACAGGCGTACGGTGCCGTCCGCGCTGCCGCCGGCGAGCGTGCGGCCGTCGGGGCTGAAGGCCACGGAGTGCACGGTGGCGGTGTGGCCGGCCAGCGGAGTCCCGGCCGGCTCCGGGCTCCCCGGATCGGACACGTCCCACAGCCGGATCGTGCCGTCGTCGCCCCCCGCGGCCAGCGTCCGGCCGTCCGGACCGAACGCCACCGACCGCACGGCGGCCGTGTGCCCGGTCAGGGGCTCGCCCAGGGCCCGCGGCCGGCGCCGGTCGGCCATGTTCCACAGCCGGACGGTGCGATCGTCGCCCGCGGAGGCCAGCGTGCGTCCGTCCGGGCTGAAGGCGATCAGGTAGATCGTGCCGTCATGGCCGGTCACGGGCGCGCCGAGCGACTTCGGGTGCCCGGGGTCGGTCACGTCCCACAGCCGGATCGTGCCGTCGTCGGAAGCGCTGGCGAGCGTCCGGCCGTCCGGGCTGAAGACCGCGCTGCTCACCCAGCTCGTGTGACCGGTGAGGGGCTTGCCCAGGGGCTTGGGGCGCTTGGGGTCGGCGACGTCCCACAGCCGTACGGTCCGGTCGTAGCTGGCGGTGGCCAGGACGCGTCCGTCGGGGCTGAAGGTCGTGAGGTAGACGGCGCCCGTGTGGCCGGTGAGGGGCCTGGAGAGCGGGGCGTTCACGATGGAGATCAGGCGGCTGTTCGCGCCCTCGTCGTCCGGCCGCAGCCCGTGCGCCACCAGGTCGAGCTGGGCGGACAGCGACGGATCGGTGTCCTGCACACGGTCGGACTGGGCGAGCACCTGCTCGAAGACGGCTTCGTCCCGCTGCTTCCAGGCGACGACGGCCGACCCGACGGCCAGCACCGCCAGCACGACCAGCGCCGCCACCGCGCCCCGGCTGATCCAGATGATCCGCCGGCGCAGCCGGACCGAGGCGGCCAGGAACTCCACCGCGCTGCGGGTCAGGAACGTGTCCCCGGCCGATCTGGCCCAGCCGTGGGCCTGTTCCAGCCGGGAGCCCCGGTAGAGCAGCGAGGTGTCGCGGTTCGACTCCTCCCAGGCCCGGCCGTCCTCCTCCAGGCGCTGGCGCAGCAGATTGCCCTGCCGGTCCTCGTCGATCCAGTCGCGCAGCCGCGGCCAGGCGTGCAGCAGCGCCTCGTGGGTGATCTCCACGGTCTCCGCGTCGAGTGTCACCAGCCGGGCGCGGACCAGCGCTTCGAGGGACTCCTCCGTCTTGCCGGGGTCGGTCGACTCGTCGGCCAGCTGCCGCCGGGTCCCGCGGCGGCGCGTGGCCCGGGTGTCCTCGCCCAGCCGGACCAGGCGGAGCAGGAGCAGCCGGGCCGCGGTGCGCGCGGCCGGGTCGAGGCCGGTCCAGGCCCGTTCGGCGGTCGCCGCGACCGCGCCCTGGATGCCGCCGGCCGCGCGGTAGCCGGCCAGCGTGAGCCGGCCCGCCTTCCTGCGCTGCCAGGTGGCGAGCAGGGCGTGCGAGAGGAGCGGCAGCACGCCGGCGTCGTGCTCCCCCACAGCCCGAAAGGCGTGGGAGGGGCCCCCACCGCGCGGGCCGTCGGCGCTGACCTCCCGGACGATCAGCTCCGCGAGTCCCGGTTCCAGCTCCAGGCCGACGGCCTTGGCCGGGCCGGTCACCGCCTCGCGCAGCTCCGCGGTGGTCAGCGGCCCGAGCACCATGTGCCGGTGCTGGAGCGCGTCGGCCAGCTCGGGGTATCTCAGGCAGCGGTCGTAGAAGTCGGCGCGTATGCCCAGCACCACGATCGCGGGGGCCGGTTCGCCGGGGCCGGCGGGCGAGCAGGCGGCGTGCAGGACCTCGATGAAGGTGCGCCGGTCCGCCTCGTCGAGGCAGAGGGTGAACGTCTCCTCGAACTGGTCCACGATGACGACCGGACGGGCCGCGGAGGGCGCTACGCGCCGGGCCCAGGCGGCGACGGCGGCGCGGACGGCGTCGGTGAAGGCCGGAGATCCGGGTTCCGGGGCCGGTCGGCCACCGTGCCCCCGAGGCGCGGGCCGCTCTGCGGGCGAGGGTGGCCCGGGGTCCCCTGCGGGGGAGGGCCCGGGTCCCCCGGTGGGGGAGGCGCCGGATCCGCCGGCCGGGGGAGCGCCGGATCCGGCCGCCGAGGAAACACCCGAACCACCCGCCGGAGAAGCAGCGGATCCGCCCACCGCGGAAGCACCAGAACCACCCGCCGGAGAGGCGCCAGGTCCGCCTGTCGAGGAGGCGTCGGATCCGTCCCCCTCCGGCCGGGGTGAGGCTTCCCCGGGCGGGGTCGGGGCCGGGACGACGGGTGCCAGCTCGGGGATGCACCGGCGTAGCTCCGCCAGCGGATCACTCCCCGGTACGAGCTGCACGACCTCTCGCGCCCGGCCGCTCTCGCCACCGTCGTCGCCACCCAGCGCGCCGTCCCGCAGGGCGGGTACCAGACCGGCGTTCAGCAGCGAGGACTTCCCCGCCCCCGACGCCCCCACGAGCATGACCATGCCGCCCGTACCCGCGACGGCCCCGAGCTGGGTGACGAGCGCGTCCGTGCTCCGCTCCCGGCCGAAGAACCACCCGGCGTCCTCCCGGCGGTAGGAGGCAAGACCCCGGTACG
This sequence comes from Streptomyces hawaiiensis, assembly GCF_004803895.1. Taxonomy (NCBI): domain Bacteria; kingdom Bacillati; phylum Actinomycetota; class Actinomycetes; order Kitasatosporales; family Streptomycetaceae; genus Streptomyces; species Streptomyces hawaiiensis. Next base: position 4,297,952 of record NZ_CP021978.1, read on the forward strand.
GGCACACCCCTCCGGGCGCGGACGCGGTCTCGTCCGCCGGCCGCTCCCCGGCGTCGGACGCCGCGGGACGCTCGCCGACCGGGTCGGCCACCGCGCGTTCCCACAGTCGCTGCCACTGGCCGAGGTCGTACAGGCCGGGGGAGACCGGCGTGGGCCGCGAGCGCCGCGCCTCGGGGATCAGCACGTGCAGCACGGCCGCGAGGGCGGGGAACTGGGCCGGTACGTTCCGGGCCCGCCGCCAGTCGCTGATGCGCTGGGCGGAGACCCGCACGGGCCGCCCGCGTTCGTCGACCCGCTGGAGCCGGACGACCGCCTCGGACACCCGTTTGAGAGGAGGGTTGCCGGCTTCCTTGTACAGCAGTGCGAGGCGTTCCGCGAAGGCGGTGCGTGCCCCCGAGTCGGAACTCAAGTCTCAGCTCCTAACTTCCCACGCCTGGACGTCCGGACCGGAAAACTCACTCTATATGGCTGACCTGCGGTAATACCGTCCATCGGATGCCGGAACCTCCTCCTCCATGGTCAGGAATGACAGGATCCGGACACGGCGGCGCACCCATCCGGTCAGCTTCCGTCCGAGCCGGACGACGGCAGCTCCACCGTTCGGTACCGGTCCCCACGAGGGGAGGGACCGGTGCCGGACGACGTGGTGATCCTCCCCAGCGGACCCCGCCCGACACCCCCGGCGGGCCGCGCCCTCCGCCTCCGGCGGACCGTGCTCTCCGACCCCGGCGGACCGTGCTCTCCGACCCTGGATAACTGACGACCCGTCAGCTATGGTCGGCCTGCCGTACCGCTTCCGGAGCGATGTGCAGGGGTGAGCGCAGTGGAGTCACGTCCCGAGAGCCCACGACCGCAGGGTGCTCCGCGCTGGGTCGCGATGTTCTACCGGCCGGCCGCGGGCTCCTGGCGGACGGCCGCACAGTCGCCCCACCGCTCGCCCGTGCTGTACGCCCTGAGCGAGATGACCCGGGCCGTGCGGGCGCGGGGCGACGAGGTGACCGTCGCCCTGTGGGGGCCGAAGGACGGCACGTGGCACCGGTTCGACACCCCGCTGAAGCAGACCGCCGTATCTCTGCCAAACCCTGGGCCCTCCCCCGGCGAACCGGCCGGGCTGGCGGAACGGATGACCGGCCGCCGCCACCAGGTCCTCATGGCAGGCCTGACCAAGGCGGGCCTCTACGACCTCTCCCCCGAGGACGACACGGCCGTCCAGGCCCTGGCCGAACGGCTCGACGAGGCCTCCGTACGCCGGGTCGCCCACTGGCTGGCGTCCGCCGGGGGCGCGCGGTAGCCGGGCCGGTTCAGCCGGCGGCGCACTGGGCAGTCACCTTCCGACGGCCACCGGCTCCCGATGCCGTCAGGAGGGGGACAAAGCGGCATGAAGGTCTCTGTCGACCGCGATCTCTGCTATGGCTCCGCCGAGTGCGTCCACCGGGCGCCGGCGGTCTTCGCGTTCGTCGACGGTTTCGGGGTCGTCCGCCCGGGCCGCGAGCAGGCGGGGGAGGATCCGGAGATCCTGGAGGCGGTGGAGAAGTGCCCGAGCCAGGCGATCAGCATCACCGAGGCGCCGCGGTCGGCTCCCGACCGGCCGTAGCGATTGCCGATGCCGCCGCCGAGCCTGCTCGCGGTCTTCGCCCACCCCGATGACGAGTCCCTGTCGGCGGGCGGCGTCCTCGCCCGCCACGCCTGCGCGGGCGCGCGCACGGCCGTCGTCACGGCGACCTGGTCGGCGGACACCCCGCGCGCCGCGGAACTGGCCGAGGCGCTCCACATCCTGGGCGCGGGCCCGCCACGCATGCTGGGATACGCGGACTCCCGCGTCCCGCACTCGGCCCCGGGCAGACCGCGCTGGTGCGACGCCCCGCTGGACGAGGCGGTGCGGGAACTGGTCGCGCACCTGCGCGACTTCCGCCCCGAGGTCGTCGTCACCCACGACGCCTACGGCGGCCTGACCGGCCACGAGGACCATGTGCACACCAACCGCGTGACCACGCTCGCGGTCCACGCCGCCGGCCTGGAACGCCTCTACCGGGACACCAGAGCACCGTGGCAGCCGAGCGCCCTGTACCTGGCCACGCACCCGCACTCGGCCCTCCTGGCATGGGGCGGGCACTGGGCCCCCACGGGCAAAGCGATGCGCACGGTCCCCGACGAACGCGTCACCGCCACCGTCGACGTCACCCCCTGGCTGGACCGGAAGGTCGCGGCGGTCCTGGCCCACCGCACGGAGGTGACGCGGGGAGCCGCTCCGGGCCTCATCGCCCCCCTCTCCCTGCCCGAGCGGGAACGGCTGCTCGGCACGGAGTGGTACACCCGCCACGACCTGGCTCCGACCGCCCCGGCGCAGACCGAGCTGCTCTCATAGAGCGGCCGGGGCACCCCACCGGAGCCGGGACAACGCCCTGGCCCTGGCCTCCACGACGGCCACCCGCACCTCCCGCTCGGCCCGGTCCCCATGCGCCGCCTGCCCTGTCACCTGCCCGTCCCACTTCCGGTACAGCAGGCCCACCTCGCCCGAGAACCACCCGCGGCTCACGGCGTTCAGCGCGAGCAGCAGCCCCGTGTCCTCCGACGCGGGCAGTGCCATCCATCCGCCCAGGGCGAGCAGCAACTCCCGCCGCACGAACAGCGAGGCGGGATGCACCTGCGCGAGAAAGCCGTTCGCCTTCCAGTGCGCGAGCACCGCCCCGCGCTCGATCGGCCCCTGGTCCGGATCGCCCGGAAACCCGGCCGTCGACCCGTCGGGCATGAGGTCGAGCACCCGCGACGTGGCCCACCCGAGGTCCGGATCCCCGTCCAGCACGGCGAGATCCCGCGCGAGCGCGCCCGGCGTCAACTGGTCGTCGGCGTCGAGGACCTTCACGTACGCCCCGTCCGCATGGGCCAGCGCCATGGTCCTCGCGACACCGGGCCCCCCGGCCCGCCCCTGCCGGAACGTCACGCGTGCGTCCCTGGGCACATACGGCCTGACACCTTCGCTCTCCCCGTCCTCCTGCACGACCCAGTGCCACTCCCAGCCCCCGGGAAGCCGCTGCGCGCACAACGACGCGTAGGCCTCCGGCAGAAACCGGGCATGGGGACCGTGCACGGCGGTGACGACGACGATGCGCCGACTCACAGCGACGCTCACCCACCCTTCTCCGACCGGCACGCTCCGGTGATCGTAGTGCTCAGGGCGAGGGCGTACCCTGCTCGCCGCCGAGCTCCAGGACGAGGTGATAGCCACCGGCCAGATCGATACCGGTCCGCTCACGGAGCAGCTTGACCGCGGCGATCTGCTGACCGTCGTCGAGCAGCGCGGTCAGCTCCACGACCAGCGCGGCATCGAGCCGGCGCAGGGCAGCCAGCGCCTGGGCATTGCTCGTGGGCAGCGCGTGCCCGCCGGCCAGCATCTCCACAGCCTCCCGGGCCGGGCCCCGCTTGAGCCAGGAGCCCCTGCGCAACCTCCGGACGGCCTTGCCCGTACGGCCGTCCGCGGCCAGCGCCCTCGCCTCGTCCTGGGCTTCCTGCCCGACAGGGGTGATGAGCGCGGCCGTTCGCGCCTTGGTGTCCGTCATGAACACTCCTTCGTCGTGGTGGCTCAGGGCTGAAGACGGCGGAGAGCCGGTCGCCGTTGCCCCACGCAGAAGGGGCGCCCCCGATGAGGGGCACCCCTTCTGACGACAACATCCATGACCTGCGCGGAGGCGGTGGGATTTGAACCCACGGTGACATCGCTGCCACGACGGTTTTCAAGACCGTTCCCTTAGGCCGCTCGGGCACGCCTCCCCGCGCCGGCCGTGATCGGCGGCGCGGGGACAAGGGTAACGGGTCGGTGCGGGCGGGTGGGGGTCAGTTGTCGCCGACGCGGGAGCCGAGCGTGACGTCGACCGTGTGCTGCTTGCCGCCGCGCTCGTAGGTGATCGTGACCTTGTCGCCGGGCTGGTGGGTCCAGATCTCGCCGATCAGGGTGGGGCCGGAGTCGATGACCCGGTCGTCGAGCTTGGTGATGACGTCGCCCGGCTTGAGGCCCGCCTTGGCGGCCGGGCCGCCCGGCTCGACCGGTGTGGTGGCGCCGCCCGCGCCCTCCTTGGAGATCTGCGCGCCGCCCGCACTGTCGTCCAGGGAGACGGACGCGCCGATCTTCGCGTACACCGGCTTGCCGTTCTTGATCAGCTCCTGGGCGACGTACTTGGCCTGGTTGATCGGGATGGCGAAGCCCAGGCCGATCGAACCCGACTGCCCGGTGCCGAAGCCGCCGTTGCCGGTGGACTGGATCGCGGAGTTGATGCCGATGACATTGCCCCGCGCGTCCAGCAGCGGGCCGCCGGAGTTGCCCGGGTTGATCGAGGCGTCGGTCTGCAGGGCGCTCATGTACGACGCCTGGCTGCCGCTGCCGTCGCTGGAGGCGACCGGGCGGTTCTTGGCGCTGATGATGCCCGTCGTCACCGTGTCGGACAGGCCGAACGGGGCACCGATCGCGATGGTCGCGTCACCGACGGCCACCTTGTCCGAGTCGCCGAGGGGGAGCGGCTTCAGGTCGCCAGGGGCGTTCTTGAGCTTGATGACCGCCACGTCGTAGCCCTGCGCGTGACCGACCACCTCGGCGTCGTACTTCTTGCCGCTCGGGAAGGTCGCCGTGAGCTTGCCGCCGTCCACCGCGTCCGCCACCACGTGGTTGTTGGTGACGATGTGGCCCTGCTTGTCGAAGACGAAGCCCGTGCCGGTGCCGCCCTCGCCGCTGGTGCTCTCGGCCTCGATCGTGACCGTGCTCGGCAGCGCCTTGGCGGCGACGCCCGCGGTCGTGCCCGGGTCGCGCTTGACGTCACCTCCGTTCGCGGAAGCCGAGACCGTCGTCGAACCGGTGCTCTCGTCGTTGTCCTTGGCCAGCACGTAGCCGATCCCGCCGCCCATGCCGCCCGCGACCAGCGCGGCCACCAGGACCGCGGCGACCAGACCACCGCGTCCGCGGCCGGACTTCGGCGCCGGCTGCTGGTACGACGAACCCCAGCCGCCCGAGCCGGACCCGGAACCGCCGTCGCCGTACGGGGCGGTCGGCGGCGGGGGCGGGGGCCAGGACGGGTCGGGGGCGGAAGAGGAGACGCCGGGGTTGCCGGCGTCACCGGAGGCGCCCTGCCCGTGCGGGGCCTGGCCCTGGGCGTCCTGCCCGTACGGCCCCTGGGGAGCCTGTGCCCGGGGCGCCGGAGCAGCGGGAGCGTCCACCGGCACGGGGGGTGCGGACGGGGCGGGGGGTACCGCGGTGCCCTCGTTCTCGGTGCTCACAGCTTCTCTCCTAGATCCACGGCTGTTTTCCGGGTCGCACTCGGTCGCGCTTTTCACGCCGGTCGACAGGTCCGGCGCGATAGAACTGTGCTTGTCCCTTTGTATGCCGTCAGCTTTTCCCACCGGCCGTCAGAGCACCATAAGCGGTGGCTGTGCGTCCGAGGCCATTCTTTATATAGGTCATTACCGGCGAAAAGGATGCAATCCCAATGCCTCCGTCCGGACCTTCGCATCCGTCGAGTCCGTCCGACCGGACGCGTACCCCCACTCGGTGGCACCATGACGCGGTGACCCACGCACGACAGCATGTGATTCAAGTCGTCGCCCACCGCGGAGCCTCCGAGGATGCCCCGGAACACACCCTGGCCGCGTACACCAAGGCGATCGAGGACGGCGCGGACGCCCTCGAATGCGATGTGCGCCTCACCGCCGACGGCCACCTGGTGTGCGTACACGACCGCCGGATCAACCGTACGTCCAACGGCCGCGGGGCGGTCTCCGCGCTGGAACTCGCCGACCTCGCCGCCCTGGACTTCGGCTCCTGGAAGACCGGCGAGGCCTGGAAGGGACGCGACGAGGAGCCCGACTGGGAGCACCGCCCGGAGGACCGCGAGGCGACTTCCGTCCTCACCCTGGAGCGGCTGCTGGAACTCGTCGCCGACGCCGGGCGCCGCGTGGAACTGGCCGTCGAGACCAAGCACCCCACACGCTGGGCGGGACAGGTCGAGGACCGGCTGCTGGTCCTGCTGAAGCGGTTCGGCCTGGACGCCCCGGCCTCCGCGGAGGAGTCACAGGTGCGGGTCATGAGCTTCTCGGCCCGCTCGCTGCACCGCGTGCGCGCCGCCTCGCCGACGCTTCCGACGGTCCATCTGACGCAGTTCCCCTCGCCCCGGCTGCGCGACGGACGGCTGCCCCCGGGCGTGCGGATCGCGGGCCCCTCCATCCGGATCGTGCGCAACCACCCCACGTACATCGAGCGCCTGAAGCAGGCAGGCCACCAGGTGCACGTGTGGACCGTGAACGAGCCCGAGGACGTGGACCACTGCGTCGGGCTGGGCGTCGACGCCATCATCACCAACCGCCCGCGCGCGGTGCTGGACCAGCTCGGCCGCTGAGGCCCGACGTCGGCGTCGCCAACCTCTCAAGTCCCATCAGACCCACGCACAACTCTTGACCCCAGGCATGGCCGGGCGGGATCCTCCCCTCTCGGCCACACCGACGGTTTCCAGCCACGTGGTTACAAGGAGTGCTCCGGCGCGTTCGATCCGTATTCGGTCGTGGCGAATGCGTCACCGGACGTGGATCGGCCGGTTTCCGGTACAGGCCAATGGGGCATCCACACCGTGGCGTGGGGCGAAGGAGGTCTCGGGGGTGGCGTTGGTGGTGGCACAGGAGGTGCCCACGTCGTCGAGCATGGCCGTACCCCATGGCCCTGCGGGCGTGGGGAAAGCGCGACACCGGATGCGTACGCAGTTGCGCAGAGGTGGAGTCGCGGAATCGGTCATCGACGACGCCGTACTGATCCTTTCCGAACTTTTGAGCAACGCGTGCAAGCACGGCAGGCCCCTGGGCGACGCGCTGTCCGGCGACGGTGACGTCCGTGCCGCCTGGCGCGTGGACCCGGCCGGCCGGCTCATCGTCGAGGTCACGGACGGCGGCGGCCCGACCCGCCCCGCCCCCGCGACGCCGTCGGTCACGGCGCACGGCGGCCGCGGGCTGAACATCATCACGGCGCTCGCCGACGACTGGGGCGTGCGGGACGACATCCGCGGCGAAGTCACCGTGTGGGTCATCGTCCACGACGACGTCCACGACCCGGACGCGGGCCACCGCCGCGACGACTTCGCCACGCGCGTCACCGCCCCCGCGGTCTCCCGGATACCCGGACTGGGCTTCGCGGACGCCTTCGACGACATGGACTGAGCGCGTACGCCACGCTGGACCCGGTGTTGTCCACAGGACCCGGTGGCCCGGGGTGCGAACGGCTAGGCTCGCGACGTACGAGACGAGCCGTAACCGGGAGACCCATCGATGGCCAAGAAGCGACCCCAGACGAAGGCCAAGCGCCCGCAGACCACGGGCGGAGCCCGCACGGCAGGTGCTGAGGGAGACGTTCCGGTCGTCGGTGCCCGCGAGCCCTGCCCCTGCGGCAGCGGCCGCCGCTACAAGGCCTGTCACGGCCGGGCCGCCTCCCACGCCGCGACGGAGCTGGTGCACCGCCCCTTCGAGGGCCTGCCCGCCGAGTGCGACTGGGTGGCCCTGCGCGAGCTGGTCCCGGCGGCCACGGTCGAGCTGACCCTCAAGGACGGCCTGCCCGAGGGCGTCCCGGCGGTCACGCTCGCCACGGTCCTGCCGATGGCCTGGCCCGCCCTGCGCCGCGACGACGGCTCGGTCATGCTCGGCCTGCAGAACGACACCTCCTCCGGCGATATCAGCCGCGACCTCGCCGACACCCTCCAGCGCGCCCTGGAAGCCCGGCCCGGCACGCCCGTCCAGGGCCGCCGCGCCCCGGCCGACAGCCCTCGGCTGCAGGATCTGCTCGATCCCGAGGGCGCGTTCGAGCCAGAAGTGCACAGCGGCTTCGAGTTCTGGGTGCCGGACCCGGAGAACGCCACGCCCGACGTGACCGCCTCCCTGGAGCGGGCCAACGCCGCGGCCATCCCGACCGTCAAGCTCCAGGGCGTGGACGCCGCGTACTGGTGCGAGACGCCGGAGAAGAACCATCTGCGGTGGGTGATGCCGCACGCCGAGGAGCTTCTTCTGGACGCCCTCGCACGGCTGCACGCCGCGGGCCGCTCCAGCCTCGGTGAGGGCACCCGCCTGGTGGGTTCCTTCCGCGCTCACGGGCTCACAGTGCCGGTCTGGGACCTGCCGAGCGGGGTCACCGCCGAGGACGTGGAGAAGCCGGCGGCGGAGTTCGCCGAGCGCCTCGCCGCCGCCCTGGCGACGGACACGCCGCTCACCGCGGACGAGCGCCGCGCCCGCGGCGGCCTCACCAACCGGCAGGTCACACTCAGCTGACGGCCCGCCCCGGCGACCCGCCGGCCGTGCACCGGCCGGCCGGGTCGCCGCGCCCTCTCCGGAGCGCAACTCCCGGCGCGGACAAGCCAGTCGGTGACTGGAAAGGCGAGTTCGAATTTGCGAACCGCCGATCTCTTGTTACGGTTCCTGTAGCCCGGTTGCTGGTGCATCCCCCGTCGCCAGCAACCGGGTCTTTTCGTCTCCGCTTCCGTTCACGGAACGCAGCCGCTCGTCAACTGCCCCTTTGCGCAGGCGAGTTGCTCCCCGAGCGCAGCAGCAGCGGCCCGAACCCGCCCCGCTCGGCGAACTCCGCGACAGCCGTGTACGCCGAAGGATTCCCGCGTGTGGGCTCCCGGGGCGTCTCACACGCCCCCGGCTCGTCCTCCGCCCCCACGGCGCACGTCATCCGCACGCTCCGGTCATCAGGACCCATCAGGCTCAGTACGGCGTCCAGCGCCTCGCCCGTCGCGTTGCGGTAGTAGGTCCGTGCCCAGGTCTGCGCACCCTGCGTCACCACACAGGTCTGCGCCTCGATGCCGTCGGGCGAGGAGAGTTCGGGACCGCAGCGCACGGCGGTCGACAGGCCCTGGCCGAGCACCGGGAGGCCGGGGGCGGCGGAAGGCGCCCCGGGCGCCTTGTCGTCGGCGCGCGGCGAGGGACGCGCGGTACTGGAACCGGACGTGCGGACGTCGGCGCCCACCGAGCCCACAGCGCCCTTGGGCCCCGTGGACCCCACGGACCCCGCGGAGTCCACCGCCAGCGGCAGTGCGGCCGCGCACGCCACCGCGACGCCCGCGAGGGCGAGCAGTCTGGTCTTTCGGAGATCCCGGGAGCGGCCCCGGGCATGACGCCGCATGGTTCCGGAACTTAACGCGCCGGGGCGGTCGCCGGGCTCGGCGCGCCCGACAGCCCTACAACTCGGGCGCGCTCACACCCGTACGAGTGAGGGCTTCCACCGCGGCGTCCACCACGGCCTCGACATCGGGCACCCACGGCGAGGCCGAGCCGGGCAGCGGCGCGCGCTCCCAGCGGATCTCGCCCTGGCCCGTCTCGGACGGGGGCAGGGCGAGGTAGCCGCCCTCGCCGTGGAAGCGGAGGGAGCCGGGCACGAAGTCCTTGGCGTAGAGCAGTTCGCCGAGCTGCTCCATGGAGTAGGGCTTGACGAGGATCGCCCAGCGGGCGGGGGAGGCGACGACCGGGCCGAGCCGCATGCCCATCTGGTCGAGCGCCTTGAGGGCACGGGCGGCCGGCAGGGCCGGCAGAGAGACCGCGCACGGGGCGTGACCGCCGGTGGCCAGGACGATCGGCGCCGTCGGCCGGTTGCCCCACCACCAGCGGATCATGCGACCGTCGGTGGTGGCCGCGAGGAGGCCTGGGTCGAAGGGGTGCGCGCCGGGCACCGTGCAGTCGGGGTCGGGGCAGCTGCAGCGCGAGTGCCCCTGCGGGTCCGCCGCCACGCCTGGGAGTACGGGCCACTGCCACTGCGTCGCGTAGGTCAGGGCCGCGCCGATCAGCTCAGGCCTCCCGTCGCTGCGCTTGGACAGGAGCCTGCGTCGCCTTCCGAGGATCTCGCGCATGAGCGCTCGTTCCTTTCCGTTGCACGCCTGGCAACACGGTGGTCCACATCACGTCATGTGTCGATCACTTCACTGTGCGTACCTGTTGGCGCATCACACCCCTGCTTGAAGCAAGGGGAGCCCCTATGGGTCGAGCTCTGGGCTGCCTCCGCGGCCGTCCCGCCCATACTGCGTCTGTCGAAAGCACGGGCGTGGCGTAGGGGTGGCGAAGTATGGCGTTTGCCGTCGCGCGTATTTCTCTCCGCCTCCGCCACGGGAGGATGGGGCACGGTCGTCGGTGGATAGGACGCCCGGTTCCGTCACCAGGTTCCGGGTGGTTCCAACCACCCCTGGCCTTTACCGAGTACGTACCCATCACGACCGTTGTGACGCTCCGTCGAGCAAGCCCAGTCGACCGCAATAAGCCGTCCCCTGAGGCAGTTTTCAGCCAACTTCGCATTTCCGCAAGAGGAAGGGGAGTTGCTCCCCCGGCCTCACGGACACCAGGAATCCCAGCAGGACAATACTGGACATCTCTCCACGAGTGCGTGTACATGTGGAGACACTGCTAGCGACGCAGAATGACATGGGGGTTTGCGATGCTTTTGAGCAGTACGTACCGGTTGGAAGGCCGGACGCCATGAACGCTCCGCACCCTCCGAAAGTGGCTGGAATCGATTCAACGGTTCCGGCGCCCGCACACACTGTCGCGCCCGTCGTGGCGCCTTCGTCCCCGGCCGCCCCCGCGAACCCTCCGGCCCCTCCCGGCGCGGTGCTCCAGGACCGCCTCGCCGGCTGGGTCTCCGACCTCACCACCCTGCACGAACTCACCGAGCGCCTGGCCCGCACGGCCACGCTCGACGAGGCGCTCCAGGAAACGTTGCGGGCCGGCGCCGCCCTGGTGGGCGCCCGGCGGGGCCTCGTCGTCCTGGAACCCGGCGACGGACTCGGCCCGGACACCACCATCGGCCTGGGCCTCGCCCGCGCCGACCTCGGCCACATCGAGACGGTGCCGCGCAGCGCCCTGTCCTACGGCCGGATCCTCGAAGGGCTGCCGGGCGGCGAGGGCGGCATCGCCGTCCCCGACCTGTTCGCCGAGGAGGGGCTCGACCCCCGCCACCGCGAGGTCGCGGCCCGCCTCGGCTACGCCGCCAGCTACGCCCTCCCCCTGACCACCGACGCATCCGACCGCCTCGGCGCCGCCGTCTGGCTCTACGACGAGCCCGCCGAACCGGGTGAACGGCAGCGCCACCTCTCCGGCCTCTACACGCGGTATGCCGCCGAGCACCTGGCCCGCCTCCTCGAACTGGAACGCACCCGCACGTCCATGGCCACGATGACCGACGAGCTGCTGCCCGCGCGGCTGCCCCGGGTCGCCGGCGTCCAGCTCGCCGCCCGGCACCGCACCGGCCCACGCGGCGGCGGCGACTGGTACGACGCGCTGCCGCTGCCCGACGCCGCCCTCGGCCTCGCCGTCGGATCCGTCACCGGGTCGGGCCCGAGCGCGGTCGCCGCGATGGGGCGGCTGCGGGCCTCGCTGCGCGCGTACGCCGTGATGGAAGGGGAGGACCCGGTCGCCGTCCTGTCCGACCTGGAGCTGCTGATGCGGCTGACCGAGCCGGCCCGCTCGGCCACGGCCCTGTTCGGCTACTGCGAACCGGCCGCGCGCAAGATCACGCTGGCCGGCGCCGGGCACAGCCCGCCCCTGCTGATCGGACAGCGCCGCACGGAGTTCGTCGAGACGTCCGTCTCCGCCCCTCTGGGCATGCTCGCCTGCTGGGAGGCGCCGAGCGTGGAGATTTTCGCCGAGCCCGGAGAGACAATCCTGCTCTACACCGACGGGCTGCTGCACCGCACCGGCGAGGTCACCGACCGCGCCTTCGCCCGGCTGCACACGGCGGCGGCCGCAGTGCCCCGGGCCCTGCGCGGCGACCCGGGCGCGATCGCCGACCACGTCCTGCGGGGTGTGCTGCCGGACGGGCTGGACGCGGCGGAGGGTGCGGAGGACGTCGTCCTGCTGGCCGTCCGGTTCGAGTAACGCTCCTCGTCATCGCCCTGAGGCCGCTTCCGCCCCGCCGTACAGTGGACGGTGGTCCAGTGGCGTATCGAGGAGGATGACCGTGGCCGAGGAGCTCACACCGGCGACCCCGGACGAGAGCGAAGAGCCGATCAAGCAGCGGAAGAACGGACTGTACCCCGGCGTGTCCGACGAGCTGGCCGAGAACATGAAGAGCGGCTGGGCCGACACCGAGCTGCGCGACCTCGAGCCCATCCCCCAGGCCGCCGAGACCGCCGCCCGCCGGGCCGCGCTCTCCGCGCGCTTCCCGGGTGAGCGTCTGGTGATCCCCGCGGGCAACCTGAAGACCCGCTCCAACGACACCGAGTACGCCTTCCGGGCCTCCGTCGAGTACGCCTACCTCACGGGCAACCAGACCGAGGACGGCGTCCTCGTCCTGGAGCCCAAGGACGAGGGGCACGAGGCGACGATCTACCTCCTGCCGCGTTCGGACCGGGAGAACGGCGAGTTCTGGCTGGACGGCCAGGGCGAGCTGTGGGTCGGCCGCCGGCACTCCCTCACCGAGGCCGGGCAGCTGTACGGCATCCCCGCCTCCGACGTGCGCGAGCTGGCCGGCGCCCTGCGCGAGGCCACCGGGCCGGTGCGGGTCGTGCGCGGCTACGACGCAGGGATCGAGGCGGCCCTGACCGACAAGGTCACCGCCGAGCGCGACGAGGAGCTGCGGGTCTTCCTCTCCGAGGCGCGCCTGGTCAAGGACGAGTTCGAGGTCGGCGAGCTGCAGAAGGCGGTCGACTCGACCGTGCGCGGCTTCGAGGACGTGGTGAAGGTCCTCGACAAGGCCGAGGCGACCTCCGAGCGGTACATCGAGGGCACGTTCTTCCTCCGCGCGCGCGTGGAGGGCAACGACATCGGCTACGGCACGATCGCCGCGGCCGGGCCGCACGCCTGCACGCTGCACTGGGTGCGCAACGACGGGGCCGTGCGCTCGGGCGAGCTGCTCCTGCTCGACGCCGGTGTGGAGACGCACACGTACTACACGGCCGACGTGACGCGCACCCTGCCGATCAACGGGCGCTTCAGCGAGATCCAGCGCAAGATCTACGATGCCGTGTACGAGGCCCAGGAGGCCGGGATCGCCGCCGTGAAGCCGGGCGCGAAGTACCGCGACTTCCACGACGCCGCCCAGCGGGTGCTGGCCGAGAGGCTGGTCGAGTGGGGCCTGGCCGAGGGGCCCGTGGAGCGGGTGCTGGAGCTGGGGCTTCAGCGGCGCTGGACGCTGCACGGGACCGGCCACATGCTCGGCATGGACGTGCACGACTGTGCGGCGGCGCGGGTCGAGGCGTACGTCGACGGTGTCCTCGAACCGGGGATGTGCCTGACCGTCGAGCCCGGGCTGTACTTCCAGGCCGACGACCTGACGGTGCCGAAGGAGTACCGGGGCATCGGTGTGCGGATCGAGGACGACATCCTCGTGACGGAGGACGGCAACCGGAATCTGAGTGCCGCACTGCCGCGGCGGTCGGACGAGGTCGAGGCCTGGATGGCGTCCGTCAAGGGCTGAGTGTCGGCCCGCGGGTCCGTCAAGGGCTGAGTGTCGTCCGCGGGGTCCGTCAAGGACTGAGCGTCGTCTGCGGGTGCGTGGGGGCTGGTCGCGCAGTGCCCCGCGCCCCCACGAGCCAGAGGGCGTCCAGGAACAGGGCGCCTGAGAGCAGAGGTGCGCTGCCGCGGGGAGTCCAGCCCCGGTCGCTGAGGTCGGTGTCCAGGGCCACCAGGGCCGCCGCACCCCGCTCCGTGGCCGTGCCGCCCTCTTCCAGGACCCCGCGCGCCCCCGCCTGGACCTGCCGCAGGCCCATCGGGCCCGCCGTGTAGAGCAGTTCCGTGTCCTGGAGTGTGGACATCACCGTGAGCAGGGCGTCCAGTCGGGCCTGGGGTTCGGTGGCGCCCTGGCCGCGGGCTGTGGTCAGGGCGGTCAGGGCCCGGCGGACATGGGGGAAGCCTGCCCTGGCCTCTCCTCTCGCGCCGGCCGCGCCGTAGCGGGCCGACATCGTGGAGCCGCGGGAGGGGCGGCGCGGGGCGCGGCGGTCCGGGTGTGCGGCCAGCTCTCCGGCCAGGGCCGTGGTGCCGGCCGGCTCGGCTCCCGGTCGCAGTGCCGCCGCCGCCACCAGCAGGCCCAGCGTCCACAGGGCGCCCCGATGGCCGCCGCCCGTCAGCGCCACCGTGTGTTCCGTGGAGCGGCCGATCGCGCCCAGGTCCGTCCTGAGGCGGGCACTGGGCTCGCCCGTGCGGCGGGCCGTGGCGGCCATGGCCGTGAGGCCGGGGAGCAGTGCCCCGGCCGACCAGCGCAGGGCGCTGTGGTCCCGGCGGGTGGCCCGGGCCGTCAGGTCGCGCGGGTCGGGCAGGCCCGGCTTGGGCGCCAGGGCCAGCTGGCCGACCAGTGCGCCGACGGCGGCCCGGGCGAGCGCCTCGTCCTCGCGGTGGTTGCCGTGCTGCGTTCCCGTCATGACCGGGAATGTAGGGAAGCCACCCGTCAGGGGCATGAGGCCCGGCTGTGGACCCCCTGTGATGGAGCCGGGAGCGTCCGACCGGTCGGTCAAGAAACAGCAGGTCAGCGGTAGTTGACGTGTGAGATCATGGCCGACCTTGCCGGTCCGACTCGGGGAACAGGCGCGATCATCATGAAGAACGTTCAGACGGCGCTGACCATGCAGGACGCCATCCTCACCCTGCAGAAGTACTGGAGTGACAACGGCTGCATGATCACGCAGCCGCTGAACACCGAGGTCGGAGCCGGTACGGCCAACCCGGCCACGGCACTGCGGGTGCTCGGTCCCGAGCCGTGGAGCGTCGCCTACGTGGAGCCGAGCGTGCGGCCGGACGACTCGCGCTACGGCGAGAACCCCAACCGGCTCCAGACCCACACGCAGTTTCAGGTGATCCTCAAACCCGACCCGGGCAACCCGCAGGAGCTGTACCTGGGCAGCCTGCGCGCCCTGGGTGTCGACCTGAACGCGCACGACGTGCGGTTCGTCGAGGACAACTGGGCCTCGCCCGCGCTCGGCGCCTGGGGGCTGGGCTGGGAGGTCTGGCTGGACGGCATGGAGATCACCCAGTTCACGTACTTCCAGCAGGTCGGCGGCGTCGCCCTGGACCCGGTGTCGGTGGAGATCACGTACGGGCTGGAACGCATCCTGATGAACCTTCAGGGCGTGTCCCACTTCAGGGACATCGCGTACGCGCCGGGCATCACCTACGGCGAGGTGTTCGGGCAGAACGAGTACGAGATGAGCCGCTACTACCTTGACGACGCCGACATCGAGACCAACCACCGGCTGTTCGAGTCGTACGCGGCCGAGGCCCGGCGCCTGCTGGACCTGGAGCTGCCCGTCCCGGCGTACACGTACGTGCTGAAGTGCAGCCACACCTTCAACGTGCTCGATGCGCGCGGGGCGATCAGCACCACTGAGCGGGCCAAGGCGTTCTCGCTGATGCGGGGCCTGACGCACGAGACGGCCAAGCTGTGGGAGCGGCGGCGGGCCGCGCTGGAGCATCCGCTCGGGCTGGCGGCGACGCCGGCTCCGGCCGAGCGGGGCATGCTGCCCAAGGTGCCCGGCGCCGAGACGCTGCTGTTCGAGATCGGCGTGGAGGAACTGCCCTACGCCGACGTCCCCGCCACCACCGAAGCGGTGCGCGAGTCGGTCACCGCCAAGCTCGCCGCGACCCGGCTGGGGCACGGCGTGATCACCGTGATGGCCACACCTCGCCGGATCGTGATCACGGTCGACGGGGTGCAGCCGCGCGAGCGGGACACCATGCGGACCGTGCGCGGGCCCAAGGTCGCCGCCGCCTACAAGGACGGCGCGCCCACTCCCGCGCTCCAGGGCTTCGCCCGCAGCCAGGGCGCCGAACCGGCCGACGTGCGCGTGGTGGAGGTCAACGGGGTCGAGTACGTGGCCGTCACCCGGCACGAAGAGGGGCGCCCGGCCGTCGAGGTGCTCAGCGAGCTGCTCGCCGAGGTCGTATCGGGACTGCGGGCCGGGCGCAACATGCGCTGGAGCGACCCGGGGCTGTCGTTCTCGCGTCCCGTGCGCTGGCTGCTCGCGCTGCTGGGGCGTACTCCCCTGCCCGTGGTGGTCTCCTCGCTGTCGTCCGGCGACACCACGCGGGTGCAGCGGCAGGCTCCCTACCCGGAGGTCCGGGTGACCTCCGCCGAGGGCTACCCGCACTTCCTGCACATGCACGGCATTCTGCTCGACCGCGAGGCCCGGCGCGGGGCGGTCGTGCGCGGTGCCCTGGAGGCCGCCGCCGAGGTGGGCGGGCGCATCGACGTGGAGGGCCAGGCCGGGCTGATCGACGAGATCACCGACATCCTGGAGTTCCCCTACGCCGTGCGGGGTTCGTTCGACGAGCGCTACCTCGAACTGCCCGCGAGCGTCCTGACCACCGTGATGCGCAAGCACCAGCGCTATCTGCCGGTGCTGGACGGCGAGCGGCTCATGCCGCACTTCGTGACCTTCGCCAACGCCCTGTGCGACGACGACGTGGTGCGGGCGGGCAACGAGGCGGTGCTGCGGGCCCGTTACGAGGACGCCGCGTTCTTCTGGCGGGCGGACCTGAAGGTGGCGCCGGAGGAGTTCCGGCGGCGGCTGGACAAGCTGACCTTCGAGGACCGGCTCGGCACGGTCGCCGACCGTGCCGTCCGGCTCGCCTCCCTCGCCCTGGACCTGGCCGGACGGGCCGGGCTCCCAGAGGAGGCGGTGGAGGTCGTGCGGCGGGCCGGTGCGCTGGCCAAGTTCGATCTGGCGTCGCAGATGGTGATCGAGTTCTCCGGGCTGGCCGGGGTCATGGCGGAGGAGTACGCGCGCCGGGCCGGCGAGTCCGCGGAGGTCGCCCGGGCGCTGGCCGAGATGGAGCTGCCCCGCTCCGCCGGTGGTGCCCTGCCGGCCGGGGACGCGGGCGCCGTGCTGTCCCTCGCCGACCGGTTCGACCTGGTGACGGGCATGTTCCTGATCGGCGCCGCGCCGACCGGGAGTTCCGACCCGTACGGGGTGCGCCGGGCCGCGATCGGGCTGCTCAACGTGTTGCGGAGCCTGCCCGCCGTGGCGGGGGTGCGGGTGAGCGAGGGGCTGCGCGCGGCGGCCGTACGGTACGCCGCGCAGGGCGTCGAGGTGCCCGCCGAGCGGGTCGCCGAGGCCGCCGAGCTCATCACCCGGCGCTACGAGCAGCAGCTCACGGACGCCGGGCACGAGCACCGGCTCGTCCAGGCCGTACTGGTGTGGGCCGACCGTCCCGCCCATGGCGATCGCACGCTGGCCACGCTGGAGCGGCATGTCGGCAGCGAGGCGTTCGAGGCGCTCGCTGCCGCTTTCCAGCGGGTGGTGCGCATCCTGCCCGAGGGCGGTGTCGAGGCGGCGGATGTGTCTCTGCTGACCGCGCCCGCCGAACTGCGTCTCGCCGAGAGCACGCAGGCCGTGCGGGAGGCACTGCAAGGACGGGAGGACGATCTCGGCGCGCTGATCGAGGTCTCCGCTCCGCTGGTCGACGCGATCAGCGCCTTCTTCGACGCGGTGCTGGTGATGGACCCCGACCCGGCGGTCCGGGCGGCGCGGCTGGCGCTGCTGACGGCGGTGGCGGGGCTGGCCCGTACGACGCTGGACTGGGGGGCGCTGTAGGGCGGCCGGTCACGGGCGGCGTTTCACGTGAAACGCCGCCCCGCCTGTGTTTCACGTGAAACACGCCCCGCCGGGGAGGTCAGACGGCCATCAGCGGTGCGCCGGAACGCCACTTCAGGACCTTGTCGAAGCTCACCACGGCTCCGCCCCGGCCCGGCTTGTTGCCGATGTGGACGTGGTCGGCGAGTTCCTCGATGAGACACAGCCCCCTGCCGTTCTCCGCGTCGGAGTGCGCGGGACGGATCGGCGGGCGGGACCGCCCGGCGGAGGCCGCGGGAAACCCCGGGCCCGCGTCGGCGACCTCGATCCGGCACTTCTCGCCGTCGAGGTACGCGGTGACCCGGTACGCCTCGGAACCCGGGCCATGCTCCGTGTCCCCGCCGTGCTCCACAGCGTTCGCGCACGCCTCGCTGAGGGCGACGGAGAGGTCGTAGGAGATGTCCGGGTCGACGCCCGCGGTCTCCATCGTGCCGATCAGCAGACGGCGGGCTAGCGGCACGCTCGCAGCTTCGCGCCGCAGATGGAGTGACCACCAGATGCTCATGCTCCAGCCTCCTGGCTGCGGCTCGACATACCGTTACGTATTGCCCTGAGTGCCCCTGTGTAAGCGTGAAGTTGACGTGATGCCGCCCATACGGCGGATGCGCACTGGTCCTGATCGGTGTATGTGGGGGCAGGTAGCGGCGCATTCGGGGGCGCGCGTGGCCAGACCGTGACGTTCCGGTCGTACGGCATCTTGTGGACCTGCCGCACGAGGCCTGCGGGGCCAGTGCGATGATGAGCCCGCCATGACTGCCCCCCACGTGCGCGCGACGCGCTCCGGACACTCGCTCCGGATCCTGCGGGCCGCGGTGTTCGCCGCGGTCTGTGTCGTGCTGGCCGGGGCAGGTCACGCGCTCGCCTCCTGTGACGGCATCCCGCTGTGGACGCTGGGCGCCGGGTTCCTCGGGGTGGCCGCGGTGGCGGCTCCGCTGGCCGGGCGCGTGCGCTCGCTGGCGGGGATCGCGGCACTGCTCGCGGTCGGCCAGACGGTGCTGCACACGCTGTTCGGCCTCGGCCAGCACGGCACGGCAGCCGTCACGTCCTCGGCGCCGACGGGCGGGAGCGACGCCGCGCTGGTCCAGCAGGCCGCGCGGTTCGTGTGCGGCACGACGGTGGCGGCGATCAGCCCGGCGCAGGCCCACAAGATCCTCACCGAAGCCCGGATCCAGCCGTCCTCGGGAGCGCACACGCATCATCCCGCGGATGCCATGTCCGGCTCGTCGGCCTCGCTGTGGCCGTCCCTGCCGATGCTGCTCGGTCACGTGCTCGCGGCACTCGCCGCCGGCTGGCTGCTGCGCCACGGCGACCTGGCTCTGCTGCGGCTCACCGAACTGTCGGCGCAGGGAGTCGCCGAGGGGGCGCTCGTGCGCTCCCTGCGGGGCGCTCTCGCACTGGTACGCGTCCTGCGTGCCGGACTCCCGGGAGCCCCGGAGGCCTGCCCGCGCCCGGCGCACGCCGCGCGGCCCGCGCCCCCGTTGCCTCGCATCATCGCGCTCCAGCACTCGGTGATCCGGCGCGGCCCGCCGGCGGCCACGGCTTCCGCAGCCGCACTCGCCCTCGCCGCCTGACGCGACGCGACCACCACCACTCCGCTCCTGCGGAGGAGGGGCCGCCGTCGTGCGGCACGCGTGTGCGCATCCCTCCTTCCACATCCAGACCGACTCACAGCGGAGTGCTCCTTCCATGAAGGCTTCCCGTATCGCCGCGGCCGGTGCCGCCGCCGGTATCAGCGTCCTCGCCCTGTCCGCCCCCGCCTTCGCGCACGTCACCGTGCAGCCCGAGGGCACGGCCGCCAAGGGCGGCTACGCGGTCGTGAACTTCAAGGTCCCCAACGAGCGTGACGACGCCTCGACCACCAAGCTCGAGGTCAACTTCCCGACCGACCACCCGCTGGCCTCGGTGATGCCGGAGCCCATGCCCGGCTGGAAGATCGACGTCACCAAGTCCAAGCTGGACAAGCCGCTGGAGATGCACGGCGAGAAGATCACCGAGGCCGTCACCAAGGTCACCTGGACCGCCGACGGCAAGGGGATCGAGCCCGGCTACTTCGAGAAGTTCCCGCTCTCCGTCGGCCAGCTGCCCGAGGACACCGACCAGCTGGTCTTCAAGGCCCTGCAGACGTACTCCAACAAGGAGGTCGTCCGCTGGATCGAGGTGCCGCAGAAGGGCCAGGAGGAACCCGACAACCCGGCCCCGGTGCTGGAGCTGTCCGCCGCCTCCGAGGACGGGCACCACGACTCGGCGGCCGGCGCCGGCTCCGACGCCAAGTCGGCCGAGAAGGCCTCCGCCGACACCGCCGCCTCCGACTCCGCCTCCTCCGGCGGCACCGACACCACCGCCCGCGTCCTGGGCATCGTCGGCATCGTGGTCGGCGCGGCGGGTGTCGCCTACGGCGTGCTCGCCGGGCGTCGGCGCACCAGCGCCTGAGGCTGCTTCCGTTGACGGCGCGCGCCGGATCCACGCCTTCGGGCGGGGCACCCCGGCGCGCGCCGGATCACCGACATCTGGGACATTTTTCTATGCGCACCAAGACCATCGCCGCGGCCGCACTGCTCGCCGCCGCCTCCCTGACCCTGACCGCCTGCGGCAGCGGCGACGACAGCAACAAGCCCGTCGCCGTGGTGTCGGAGGAGGCCGGTACCGAAAAGGCCGCCACCGTCCTCGACAAGCCGTTCGAGAAGCCGGACCTGGTCCTCACCGACACGCAGGGCAAGAAGTACGACCTCCGCAAGGAGACCGCGGGCAAGCCCACGCTGATCTACTTCGGCTACACCCACTGCCCCGACGTGTGCCCGCTGACGATGAACAACATCGCCGTCGCAAAGAAGCAGCTGCCCAAGGCCGAGCAGGACAAGCTGCGCGTGGTGTTCGTCACCACCGACCCCAAGCGCGACACCTCGGTCGAACTCGGCAAGTGGCTCAAGGGCATCGACTCCAGCTTCGTCGGCCTCACCGGCGACTTCGCGACCATCCAGGCCGGCGCCCGCACCCTCGGCATCTCCATCGAGCCGACCAAGAAGGACAAGAACGGCAAGCTCGTCTCCGAGCACGGCACCCAGGTCATCGCGTTCTCCCCGAAGACCGACGGCGGCTATGTGCTCTACGGCGAGGACGCCACCGTCGACGACTACACCAAGGACCTCCCCAAGATCGTCAAGGGGGAGAACCCGTGAGGCGGACGCTCGGCCCGGCGGCCCTCGTCATAGCCGGAGCGCTGGCCCTGACGGGCTGCGGCGGCTCGGACTCCGGCGGTGAGAGCGACTCGGGGAAGGCGGAACTCTCCGTCGGCTCCGCGTACATGCCGCAGCCGGTGTCCGACGACATGGCGGCCGGCTTCCTCACCGTCACCAACAAGGGCGGTGCCGCCGACGAGCTGACCTCGGTCACCAGTGACATCGCCGGGCAGGTCACCGTGCACGAGACCGTCGACGGGGCGATGCGGGAGGTCAAGAGCCTGAAGATCCCCGCGGACGGCCGGCTGGAGCTGAAGAGCGGCGCCGACCACCTGATGTTCGAGCAGCTCAAGCGCAAGCCGAAGGAAGGCCAGACGGTCTCCGTCGAGCTGCGCTTCGCCCACTCCGCCCCCGTGAAGGTCGACATGCCGGTGAAGCCGGCGACCTACACCCCGAAGACCGGACACTGAGGGAGGGACCACTGTGACGCAGACCATCGCCCCCCGCGTCCGGACACTGGTGCTGCTGCTCCTGGCCGCGGCCTGCGCACTCCTCGTGGGAGCCGGCCCGGCCTCCGCGCACGCCGCGGTGACGGGCAGCGACCCCGGGCAGGGGGCGGTGGTCGACAAGGCCCCGGCCCGGATCTCGCTCACCTTCTCCGAGCAGGTCGCGATGTCCGACGACTCGCTGCGCGTGCTCGACCCCGAGGGCAAGCGCGTCGACACGGGCAAGCCGGCCAACGTCAGCGGCACGACGTACGCCGTGCCGCTGCACCCGGGTCTGCCCGACGGCACGTACACGGTGGCCTACCAGGTCGTCTCGGCGGACAGCCATCCCGTCGCCGGTGCCTACACCTTCTCCATCGGCGCCCCCTCCAAGACGTCCGTGTCGGTCTCCGGGCAGTCGGCCGACGACGGGGTGGTGGGCTGGCTGTACGGCTTCGGGCGGTACGTGTCGTACGCCGGGTTCATCGTGATGGCCGGTGGCGCCGCCTTCGTGCTCGCCTGCTGGCGGCGCGGTGCCGGAGTGCGGCCGGTGCAGCGGTTCGTCGTCTCGGGGTGGGTCGCGCTCACCGCGGCGACCCTCGCCCTGCTGCTTCTGCGCGGCTCCTTCACGGGCACCGGGAAGGTCGCCGACATCTTCGACCTGTCCCTGCTCGGGCAGGTGCTGCAGACCAAGACCGGCGCGGCCCTGGTGTCCCGGCTGCTGCTGCTCGCCGCGGCGGCGCTGTTCATCGCCGTGCTGTTCGGGGCATACGACAAGCGGGAAGACGCCCAGGAGAAGCGGGACCTGACCTTCGGGCTCTCGATCGGCGGCGTCGTCGTGGCCGCCGGGCTCGCTGCGAGCTGGGCGATGTCCGAGCACGCCTCGGTCGGCCTCCAGGCGGGCTTCGCCATGCCGGTCGACGTGCTCCATCTGCTGGCCGTGGCCGCCTGGCTCGGCGGACTGGGTGCGCTGCTGGTCGCCCTGTACCGAGCGCCCGCCGAGACACCCGTCGACGCTCCGGCCGTTCGCCGCTTCTCCCAGGTCGCCTTCGGCAGCGTCCTCGCCCTGATCGCGACCGGGACGTACCAGTCCTGGCGCCAGCTCGGCTCCTGGTCGGCCTTCACCGACACCCGCTACGGCCAGCTCCTCCTGGCCAAGATCGGCCTCGTCGTCGTCATGGTCGGCGTCGCGTGGATCTCGCGCCGGTGGACGGGGCGGCTGGCGCAGACGGTGCCGGCAGAGGCATCGGCGGTACGGCAGAAGGAGCGGGTCGGCGCGAGGGCGGACGCCGCCGGGGATACGGAGACCGCTACCGCCGGCAACGGGAACGCCTCTGGCGAGGGCGAGGGCGACGACGACGGCGAGGGTGACGGCGACGGCGACAGTGGCCTCGACACCGGCACCGACG
This sequence comes from Streptomyces hawaiiensis, assembly GCF_004803895.1. Taxonomy (NCBI): domain Bacteria; kingdom Bacillati; phylum Actinomycetota; class Actinomycetes; order Kitasatosporales; family Streptomycetaceae; genus Streptomyces; species Streptomyces hawaiiensis. The sequence continues at coordinate 4,320,586 of NZ_CP021978.1, forward strand.
AGCAGCCCGGCGCCGAGCCCGCCGGCACCGAACGTGCCGCGCAGCTCGCCCGGCAGCAGGCCGCCCGGGACGCCGCACGGCAGAAGCGGGTGCGGGACGCGGACCCGAACCGCTTCGGGTTGCGGCGCTCCGTACTCGCCGAGGCCGGCATCGCGGTCGTCCTGCTCGCAGTCACCACCGTGCTGACGCAGACCGAGCCGGGACGCACCGAGCAGGAGGCCAAGGCAGCCACCTCGTCCTCCACCGCCGACGCGGGCGCGTCCGGGGCGCTGACCCTGAACATGCCGTTCGACACCGGCGGCGAGGACGGCAAGGGCATCGTCACCATCGACGTCGACCCCGCGCGCGTGGGCGACAACGAGATGCACGTGTACGTGGAGCGGCCCAACGGCCGGGCCTTCGACATCCCCGAGGTGAAGGTCGAGTTCACCCTGAAAGCCAAGGACATCGGGCCCCTGCCCGTCGTCCCCGACCACATCGCTACCGGACACTGGTCGGCGAACGGAGTGCAGATCCCCATGGCCGGCGACTGGCAGGTCGACGTGACCGTGCGGACCTCCGACATCGACGAGGTGACCGTCTCCAAGAACGCGCAGATCGGCTGAACGACCATGCCTGAGAAGTCCCTCCCGAAGGCCCGCACCCCTGAGGCCACCACCCTGGAGAGCGAAGCGGCCTCCGCCCACGAGGGCATCTCACGACGGCGGCTGCTCGGCACCGCCGGTGCCACCGGGCTCGTCCTGGGCACGGCGGGCGCCGCCGTGGGCTACGCCGCCGCCCCCTCCGAAGCGGCCACACCGCTCACCTCGCTCGGTACGGACCGGGCGATGTTTCACGGGAAACATCAGCCCGGCATCACCGACGGCCTCCAGGCACGCGGCCACGTCGTCGCCTTCGACCTGGCGGCGGGCGCCGGGCGCAAGGAGGCCGCCGCCCTGCTCCGCCGCTGGTCGGAGACGGCCCGGCGGCTGATGGCAGGCGAGCCGAGCACCCACGACGACACCGACGTGGCCCGCGACGCCGGCCCCTCGTCGCTGACGATCACCTTCGGCTTCGGCCACAGCTTCTTCGCCAGGACGGGCCTGGCGAAGCAGCGTCCGGTCGCCTTGGACCCGCTGCCCGAGTTCTCCTCCGACCACCTCGACAAGAACCGCAGCAACGGCGACCTGTGGGTGCAGATCGGCGCCAACGACGCCCTGGTCGCCTTCCACGCCCTGCGCGCGATCCAGAGGGACGCGGGCCGGGCCGCCAAGGTGCGGTGGCAGATGAACGGCTTCAACCGCTCACCGGGCGCCACCTCCCACCCCATGACGGCCCGCAACCTGATGGGCCAGATCGACGGCACCCGCAATCCGAAACCGAGCGAGGCCGACTTCGACCAGCGCATCTTCGTCCCCGAGAAGGGCGAACCGGCCTGGATGGCGAACGGCTCCTACGCCGTCGTACGCCGCATCCGCATGCTCCTCGACGACTGGGAGAACCTCTCCGTCAGGGCACAGGAGGACGTGATCGGGCGCCGCAAGTCCGACGGGGCGGCGCTGTCCGGGGGCACCGAGACGACCGCAATGGATCTGGAGAAGACGGACGCCAAGGGCAACCTGGTCGTCCCGATCAACGCCCACGCCCGCATCACACGGCCCGACCAGAACGGCGGCGCGGCGATGCTCCGCCGCCCCTTCTCCTTCCACGACGGCATCGACACCGACGGGGTGCCCGACGCGGGCCTGCTCTTCATCTGCTGGCAGGCCGATCCCCTGCGCGGCTTCGTGCCGGTGCAGCGCAAACTGGACCGCGGTGACGCCCTGTCGCAGTTCATCCGGCACGAGTCGAGCGGGCTGTTCGCGGTGCCGGGCGGGGCCGCGGAGGGCGAGTACGTGGGGCAGAGGTTGCTGGAGGGGTGAGAGTTCATCCCTGTGCGGGCTTGTGGGGGATGGTGCTTCCGCGGGCCCATTAGGGTGAGGTCATGCCAGCGAGCTATGCGTATCTCGGCCCCGAGGGCACCTTCACCGAAGTCGCCCTACGCACGCTTCCCGAGGCCGCCACCCGAGAGCTGATCCCGTACGTGTCCGTCCAGTCCGCGCTCGACGCGGTACGCGTCGGCGAGGCCGAGGCCGCCTTCGTGCCGATCGAGAACTCGGTCGAGGGCGGCATCACCACCACTCTCGACGAGCTGGTCGCCGGCGCCCCGCTGATGATCTATCGCGAGGTGCTGCTGTCGATCACCTTCGCGCTGCTGGTCCGCCCGGGCACGAAGCTGTCGGACATCAAGACCGTCTCCGCCCACCCGGCCGCGCAGCCGCAGGTGCGCAACTGGCTGAAGAAGCACCTCCCGGACGCGCACTGGGAGTCGGCCGCCTCGAACGCGGACGCCGCCCGGCTGGTCCAAGAGGGCCAGTACGACGCCGCCTTCGCGGGTGAGTTCGCGGCCGCCCGCTACGGCCTGGAGGCCCTGGAGACCGGGATCCACGACGCGGAGAACGCCCAGACCCGGTTCGTGCTGGTCGGCCGGCCCGCCCGGCCCGCGGCGCCGACCGGTGCGGACAAGACCTCGGTCGTGCTGTGGCAGCGCGACGACCACCCCGGCGGCCTGCGCGACCTGCTGGGTGAGTTCGCCACCCGCGGCATCAACCTGATGCTGCTCCAGTCCCGGCCCACCGGCGCGGGCATCGGCAACTACTGCTTCTGCATCGACGCCGAGGGCCACATCTCCGACCGCCGGGTGGCCGAGGCGCTGATGGGCTTGAAGCGGATCTGCCTTCAGGTGCGCTACCTCGGCTCCTACCCACGCGCGGACATGCGGCCGGGGGATGTGCGGTCGCCGCGACCGGGGACCTCCGACGACGAGTTCGTGTCGGCGGCCGACTGGGTCGCGCGGTGCCAGGACGGCCGCTTCTAGGCCGGTCGTACCTGCTGATTGTCGTTATCCACAGAAGTTATCCACAGGTCCGCTTCTCGACCTGGGGACAAGTCGACAACGAACCGTGAGTCGGTCGACAAATCGCCCTACAGGCCCCTGATGCGTCCATCGACGGGCAGGTCACCCTTCGTCCACTGTTCTCCCTTGCGTAACTCTTCGGGGTGACCTCTTTCCACTCGAAAGTGAGGGTAAAGCGGGTTTGCGCGGGGAATTCTGGGGGGTGTCCGGGCCTTGGGAAGTGATCAATTCCGAAGTCCACAGATCTTCCACACAGCCTGTGGATAACTTTCCGAGGAGCGTGGATCCCTGTGGACAACCGAAGCCCAATTCCCGCTTCCCACAAGGGATTCACGTCAATGCGACGCCCTTCGGATGCCTCGCGACGGGGACGGCGGGCCGTTTTATTGACACGGCACGTAATTCGCCCATAACGGTACGTATGGTGCGCCGACCATAGTGAGTCGTGGGCGGTCACCCCGCACCGGTAGCCTGGAGCACGTGATTGACCTTCGTCTGCTCCGTGAGGACCCCGACCGTGTGCGCGCGTCGCAGCGCGCCCGTGGAGAGGACGTCGCGCTCGTCGACGCCCTCCTGTCTGCCGACGAGCGGCGCAGGTCGTCCGGCGTCCGCTTCGACGAGCTGCGCGCCGAGCAGAAGGCGCTCGGCAAGCTCATCCCCAAGGCGGCCGGCGACGAGAAGGCCGAACTGCTGAAGAAGGCGGGCCAGCTCGCCGCAGACGTCAAGGCGGCCGACGCGGACCGCGACGCGGCCGCGACCGAGACCCAGGAGCTGCTCCAGAGGCTCGGCAACCTCGTCCACCCCGACGTGCCCGTGGGCGGCGAGGAGGACTTCGTCACGCTCGAGACGCACGGCACGATCCGCGACTTCGCCGCCGAGGGCTTCGAGCCCAAGGACCACCTGGCGCTCGGCCAGATCCTCGGCGCGATCGACGTCGAGCGGGGCGCCAAGGTCTCCGGCTCGCGCTTCTACTTCCTGACGGGCGTGGGCGCCCTCCTGGAACTCGCCCTGGTGAACGCGGCGATCGCGCAGGCCACCGCGGCCGGCTTCACCCCGATGCTGACCCCGGCGCTGGTCCGCCCCCAGTCCATGGCGGGCACGGGCTTCCTCGGCCAGGCCGCGCAGGACGTCTACCACCTCGCCGACGACGACCTCTACCTGGTCGGCACGTCCGAGGTGCCGCTCGCGGCGTACCACATGGACGAGATCCTCGACGCCGACCGCCTCCCCCTGCGCTACGCGGGCTTCTCGCCCTGCTTCCGCCGCGAGGCCGGCTCGCACGGCAAGGACACCCGGGGCATCTTCCGCGTGCACCAGTTCGACAAGGTCGAGATGTTCTCCTACGTCGCTCCCGAGGACTCGCAGGCCGAGCACCAGCGCCTGCTGGAGTGGGAGAAGCAGTGGCTGACCTCGCTGGAGCTGCCGTACCGCGTGATCGACGTGGCGAGCGCCGACCTGGGCGCCTCGGCCTCCCGCAAGTTCGACTGCGAGGCCTGGATCCCGACGCAGGGCAAGTACCGCGAGCTGACCTCGACCTCGGACTGCACCGAGTTCCAGTCCCGCCGCCTGTCGATCCGCGTCCGTGAGGGCAAGCAGGTCCGCCCGCTGGCCACGCTCAACGGCACGCTGTGCGCCGTACCGCGCACCATCGTGGCGATCCTGGAGAACCACCAGCAGGCCGACGGTTCGGTGCGCGTGCCCGAGGTGCTGCGTCCGTACCTGGGCGGCCGGGAGGTCCTGGAGCCGGTGGCCAAGTGAGCGACACGGCTTCCCCGGGCGGCTTCCCGTACCGTCTCGTCGCCACCGATCTCGACGGGACGCTGCTGCGCTCCGACGAGACGGTGTCGCCGCGCACCCGTGACGCCCTCGCCGCGGCCACCGCGAGGGGCGCCGCGCACATCGTCGTCACCGGCCGCGCGGTCCCGTGGACCCGGCACATCCTCGACGACCTCGGCTACCAGGGCCTGGCCGTCTGCGGCCAGGGCGCCCAGGTCTACGACGCCGGCGCGCACCGCCTGCTGACGTCGGTGACGCTGGACCGGCAGCTGGCCGGGGTGGCGCTGGCGAAGATCGAGGCGGAGGTCGGCCCGCTGTACCTCGCGGCGAGCCGCGACGGCCTGGACGGCGAGGTGCTGGTGGGACCGGGCTACGCGGTCCAAGGCACCCTGCCCGCCACGCCCTTCACGGACGCGTCGGACCTGTGGACCGCGCCCCTGAACAAGCTGTACATCCAGCACCCGACGCTGACCGACGACGAGCTCTGCGAGGCCGCGACGCGCACCGCCGGCGGTTTCGTCACCGTCACGATGGCGGGCGAGGGCATCGTCGAGCTCCTCCCCCTGGGCCTGTCCAAGGCGACCGGGCTGTCCCTGGCGGCCCGCCGGCTCGGGATGAAGGCGGCCGACACGATCGCCTTCGGCGACATGCCCAACGACATACCGATGTTCGCCTGGGCCTCCTACGGCGTCGCCATGGCGGACGCCCACGAGGAACTGAAGGCCGTGGCCGACGAGGTGACGTCCTCCCACGACGAGGACGGCATCGCGGTCGTGCTGGAGCGGTTGCTGGGCTGAACATCGGGCTGTCGCCCGGTGCTCGGTGGTGCTCGGCGGAGGATGCACGAATCGAACGTGCGCGGGCCTTCCAGGCCCGACCATGGCTTAGCAAGCCAGTGCCTTACCGCTCGGCCAATCCTCCGGGTGGGCGGCCCACGCGATGTGCGACTCGCGTGCTCGAAGCGGCCGCCCCGGGCAGCTCCCCGTGTGGGGCGGGTTCTACGGAGGTGTAGCGACTACTCCGGATCCCGCCGCGGGCTGCCCTGAAGGGAGCTGGACGTACTGCCGTGCATGGGCATCGTCCCGCTCCTCTCCCCGTTCGTGGCGCCGGATCGATGAGTCCGGCGTCGATGACAACCACTCTGCCTGCCGGGCGAATTGGACGCCACTGAATAAATCGGCGGTGGGATCGGAGCGGTGACCGGCTAGCGTCTGCGCCACCTGCGCCTGCGGGCCTTGCTGAAGAACCAGCCCGCGGGCGGTTCGTCGGAGCGCCAGGGCTGCGGCTCCGGCTCCTCGCGCTGCCATTGGGCAGCGAGCATCCGGGCACGGGCGGACGGCTCGGAGGTCCCGGCGGAGCGTATGAAGTCCTCGTCCAGTACGACCTCGTCGAAGTCGTCCTTCTCGCCCGCCATTCCCGCCCTCCCAGCCGTCCAACTCCCGTTGTGGTACCCCTACATCCCGTTCGCCCAGTGTGCCCGGACAGAGGTGAAGCCTGCGTCAAGGCCGGGGCACGTCACTCCTCGCCGGCGAGTGTCAGGGAGCGCAGCTTCTGTCCGGCGTACCAGGTGGCCAGCACCGTGACGGCCACCAGCAGCACCGTCGCCGTGGTGAGGCCCACGTCGGAGGAGACCAGGTCCCCGCCGGACACCTTCTGGGCCACCGCCAGCGACCACTGCTGGACGCTCAGCGTGCGCGCACCCGGCACCAGGGAGCCGAACAGGGCCTCCCAGACCAGCGCGTAGACGAGCCCGAACACCACCGCGTGCCGGGAGACCGTGCCGAGCAGCAGGAACAGTGCCGCGTACGCGATCGAGGCGACCAGGGCGGCCACCGTGTAGGCGACGGCGACCTGCTGGCCGTTGCCGTTCAGGATGAAGCCGGCGATGAGCGTCGGCACCGCGGAGAACACCATGGTCACCGCGATGGCGACGATCAGCTTGGTGAAGATGATCGTGGGCCGCTTGATCGGCTTGGACAGCAGGTACACCACCGAGCCGTCGTCGATCTCCGGCCCGATCGCGCCGGTTCCCGCGATGACGCCGATGATCGGCACCATCGTGGCCAGGGCGAGGCCGCCCAGCAGGTCGGACGCCGTCTGGTCGTCCGCCCCGGCCAGGCCGCGCACCGCCACGGCGATCACGATCAGCAGCAGGGGCAGAGCGCCCAGGATGAGGGCCCGGCGACGGCCGAGCAGAGCCCGGTAAGTGAGCCGGGCGACTGTGGGGTCGTACATCAGGGCCTCCTACGCCGCGACGAGGTACGAGAAGACGGACTCGAGGGACTCGTCGGACGGCGAGACCGTGAGCAACCGGATGCCGTGGTCCCTGGCCACCCGCGGCAGCAGGGCCGTGAAGCGGCCGAAGTCGACGGCCTGGATGCGCAACGCGCCCTCGGCGAGGTCGACCTCGATGCCGGCCGTCGACGGGTCGGCGATCAGCGCGGCCGCGAGGGCGCGGTCGTCGCTGGAACGCACCAGGTAGCGGTGCGGCCGGTCGGTCATCAGGCGGCGGATCTTGCGGAAGTCACCGCTGGCTGCGTGCCGGCCGGCGACGACGACCTCGATGTGCCAGGCGAGTTGCTCGACCTCTTCGAGGATGTGGGACGAGAACAGGACCGTGCGGCCCTCGTCGCCCATGCGGCGCAGCAGGTCCATCAGCTGCATACGCTGGCGCGGGTCCATGCCGTTGAACGGCTCGTCCAGCAGCAGCAGCGACGGGTCGTGAACCAGCGCGGAGGCCATCTTCACGCGCTGGCGCATGCCCTTGGAGTACGTCTGGATCTTGCGGTCCTGTGCGTACTCCATCTCGACCGTGGCCAGCGCCTTCTGGGCCGCCTTGGCGCCCAGGCCGTGCAGCTCGGCGTTGGCCAGGACGAACTCCTCACCCGTGAGGAAGTCGTACATCGCCTCCCGCTCGGGCACGACGCCGATGTGCTTGTAGATCTGCTCGTTGCGCCACACGGCCTGGCCGTCGAGGGTGACCGTGCCGGTCGAGGGGGCCAGGAAGCCGCCCATCATGTTGATGAGGGTGGACTTGCCGGCGCCGTTGGGCCCCAGCAGGCCGGTGACTCCGGGGCCGATGGTCATGGTGATGTCGTTGACGGCGACCACGTTGCCGAACCAGCGGGAGACGTGGTCGATGGAGAGCGTGGTCACAGTCCCACCTTCTTGTAGCGGCGCATCAGGAGGCCATAGCTCGCCGCGATCAGGCCCAGGGCGACGACGACGTAGACGACGCCCTCGCCGGTGCTCGGGCCCACCCCGCTGGGGGAGGCGGACGTCGCGCCCAGGAACGCGGACTGCACACCGTCGATGATCGTGGTCGGCGAGAACAGCCCGATCCACGGCACGGCGTCGCTGCTGCCCTGGGCGTCGGCGATGGCCTGGAGGGTGGAGACCGCGCCGTAGGTGATGGTCAGCGCGGCGATCACGGCCGCGATGCCGAAGCCGCGGCGCGGGGTGAAGGACGCGATGACCAGGCCGATGCCGGCGAACAGCAGGGAGAGCAGTGCCACGGAGACGAGTCCCTGTGCGAATCCCTTGGTCTGATCGGCGAAGTCGAGCTTGGCCAGCAGCGCGCCCACGTAGAGCACGAGCAGGGGGCCGGCCGTGAGGATGAACAGCGCCGAGGCCAGCGCAGCGAACTTGGCGCGGACGTAGTCGGCGGTCTCGATGGGCCGCGAGAAGTACAGCGGCACGGTCTTGAAGCGCAGGTCGCGCGAGACGGACTGGGGTGCCTGCGAGGCGACGTACAGGCTGATGACCGCCTGCATGACGATCGCGTAGCGCGTGTAGTCCACGGGCAGGGCGTTGGCCTTGGTGGCGACCGCGACGGCGACCATGATGGCCGCGGGCACGCACATCACCACGAACAGCAGCATCGGCAGCACCTTGGACTTCACCGAGCGGCCGAGGCCGTAGGAGCCGCGCAGGGACTGCGAGTACAGGGAGCGGCGGGCGTAGGCGCGGCCGAGGCGCGGACCGTCGTAGCCGCGGTAGCCGATGTTGTGGATGCGGGTCTGGTCACCCGGTGCCGGGGCGGATGTCCCCGTGGCGTGCTCAACCGCCATGGCCGACCGCCTCCTTCCGCTGCTCGCGCTCGTCGCTGGTGGTGAAGACCTCGGAGATGTGGTGCCGGCGCTGCTCCATGCGCACCAGGCCGAGTCCCAGGTCCGCGATCACGTCTCTGACCAGGTCGTACGTCTCCTCGCCCTGCGCGGTGAGCAGCAGGACATGGCCGGCGCCGGGCAGGCCGCTGCCGTCCTCGACGGTGACTCCGCGCGCGTGCAGCGCCTCACGGACCGCTCGGGTGCCGTCCGGGTGCGCGTCGGTGTCGGTGACCTCGATCGCGAGGGTCGTGGTGGTCTGCGTGAAGTCCGTGGTGGAGCTGGAGCGCAGGAGCTTGCCGCCGTCGATGACGACGACGTGGTCGCAGGTGCGCTCCAGTTCGCCCAGGAGGTGGGAGGTGACCAGGACCGAGATGCCGAAGTCGGTGTGGATCCGGCGGATCAGGCCGAGCATCTCGTCGCGGCCGACCGGGTCGAGGCCGTTGGTCGGCTCGTCCAGGAAGACCAGCTGGGGGTCGTGGACGAGGGCCTGCGCGAGCTTGACGCGCTGCTTCATGCCGGTCGAGTAGCCGCCGATGGGGCGGTAGCGCTCCTCGTACAGCCCGACGTGGCGCAGGGTGTCGGCCGTGCGCTCGCGCGCGGCCGTGGGCGGCAGGCCGGACATGCGCGCCATGTGGACGACGAACTCGGTGGCCGAGACGTCCGGCGGCAGGCAGTCGTGTTCGGGCATGTAGCCCACCCGCTCGCGGATGGCGGCGCCCTTGGTGGCGACATCGAGACCGAGCACTTCGGCGCGGCCCTCGGTGGCGGGGGACAGACCCAGCAGGATCTTGATCAGTGTGGACTTGCCGGCTCCGTTGGCTCCGACGAGTCCGGTCACACCGGGTCCGACGTCCACGGAGAGCCGGTCAAGCGCGGTCACCCGGGGGAACCGCTTGCTCAGGCTTTCGGTCGCGATCACAGTCACCCTTCGAAGGTAGGGGCCGTGCGCGTGGCGGTCGTCACTCCGCAGAGCTGTCTTCGGATCAGCCCTGAGTATTACGGGCCCCTAGGGGAGCTGGTTCTTGAGAGTTACCACGACCGGGAAGCTCCTATTGACGAAGTCTCTAACAACTGCCAGATTCGCCGGATGACGTTGCTGACGGGCGCGCGGGAGCGCAGGGTGCGGACCGGCGAAGTCGAGCTGTGTGTGGCCGAGCTGGGTGATCCGGAGCGGCCGACGGTCGTCCTGGTGCACGGCTACCCCGACAGCAAAGAAGTGTGGTCCGAGATCGCCGAGCGGCTCGCCGGACGCTTCCACGTCGTGGCGTACGACGTCCGCGGCCACGGCCGGTCGACGGCGCCGCGGCCCCTGCGGGGCGGGTTCACCCTGGAGAAGCTGACGGACGACTTCCTGGCCGTCGCGGACGCGGTGAGCCCGGACGAGCCGGTGCACCTGGTCGGGCACGACTGGGGCTCGGTGCAGGCCTGGGAGTTCACCACCGTGAAGCGCACCGAGGGCCGCATCGCCTCCTTCACCTCGATGTCCGGGCCGTCCCTCGACCACTTCGGTCACTGGATCGGCCAGCGCGTGAAGCGGCCCACCCCGCGCCGGGTCGGCCAGCTTCTCGGGCAGGGCGCCCGGTCCTGGTACGTGTACCTGCTGCACACGCCCGTGCTGCCCGAGCTTGCCTGGCGCGGCCCGCTCGGCAAGGGCTGGCCGCGGATGCTGGAGCGCGTCGAGAAGGTGCCCCGGGGCGACTACCCCACCTCGTCCCTGCCGTCGGACGCGGCCCGCGGGGCCTGGCTGTACCGGGACAACGTCCGGCCCCGGCTGCGCAGGCCACGCTCGGACGCGCACGCCCACGCGCCCGTGCAGATCATCACGCCCCTGGAGGACCGGTTCCTCTCGGAGCGGCTCCACGACGGACTGGAGCAGTGGGTTCCGCAGCTGACCCGCAGGACGGTCCAGGCGGGGCACTGGATGCCGCGCACCCGGCCGGATCAGCTGGCCGGGTGGATCGAGGAGTTCGTGACGTCCGTCGAGAACGGCCGGTCCCCGGTGGTGGCGAGCGGCGCGCACGCCGAGCGGTTCGGCGGGCAGCTCGTGCTGGTCACCGGGGCGGGCAGCGGCATCGGGCGGGCGACGGCGCTCGCGTTCGCCGAGGCCGGCGCGCGGGTGGTGGTCGTCGACCGGAACGCGGAGGCCGCGGCTCGCACCGCCGAGTCGTCCCGTCGGGCGGGCGCCACCGGGGCCTGGGCCGAGACGGCCGACGTCTCCGACGAGCAGTCCATGGAGAAGCTCGCCGAGAAGGTCACCACCGAGTACGGAGTGGTGGACATCCTCGTGAACAACGCCGGGATCGGGCTGTCCGGTTCCTTCTTCGACACCACGCCGGAGGACTGGAAGAACGTCCTCGACGTCAACCTCTGGGGAGTCATCCACGGCTGCCGGCTCTTCGGGAGGCGGATGGCCGAGCGCGGGCAGGGCGGCCACATCGTCAACGTGGCGTCGGCCGCGGCGTACCAGCCGTCCCGGGCGCTGCCCGCCTACAGCACCTCCAAGGCGGCCGTGCTGATGCTCAGCGAGTGTCTGCGGGCGGAGCTGGCCGGGCGGGGGATCGGCGTGACGGCGGTCTGCCCCGGGTTCGTCAACACGGCCATCACGTCGACGGCGCGTTTCGCCGGGGTCGACGCGCGGGAGGAGGAGCGGCTGCAAAAGCGCACCGCTCGGCTGTACGGGCTGCGCAACTACCCGCCGGAGAAGGTCGCCCGAGCGATCCTGCGGGCGGTGACGCGCAATGAGGCGGTGGTGCCGGTGACGCCGGAGGCGCGGGGTGCGCGCTGGCTGTCGCGGTGGGCTCCCGGGGCCCTGCGGGGCATCGCGCGGGTCAAGCCCCCCGTGTGACGGAGCGCCAAAACCCCTGCCGCGACGGCCAGTTGTCCACAGAGACGCCCATTCACCCTGTGGATAACACCACTTGGTTGTGGATCAAACCTGGCAAGCGAAACTCGATCGCGTGATTCACGTCTCTCCCGCACTCTGGTGGGATGGACGAAAGACGCACCGTGAAGGTGTCGAAGTACCTGTCGAAGCATCTGCGCCACCAGCCGGAGCGGATCGGGCTCACCCTCGACGAGGCCGGCTGGGTGGAGATCGACACCCTCATCGCCGCGGCCGCCGCGCACGGCTTCCGGTTCGCCCGCGACGAGCTGGACCAGGTCGTCGCCACCAACGACAAGCGGCGTTTCGCCGTCGAGGGCACTCGGATCCGCGCCAGTCAGGGCCACAGCGTGGAGGTCGATCTCGGGCTGGCGCCGGCCACCCCGCCCGCGTACCTCTACCACGGCACCGTCGCCCGCAATCTGGACGCGATCCGGGCCGAGGGACTCCGTCCGATGAACCGGCATGCCGTGCATCTCTCGCCCGACCGGGAGACGGCGACCCGTGTCGGAGCTCGCCGGGGGCGGCCGGTCGTGCTCGGAGTGGACGCGGCCGCCCTGCACGCCGACGGCCACGTCTTCCACGTCAGTGCGAACGGGGTGTGGCTCACCCAGGCCGTGCCGCCGCGCTATCTGCGCTTTGCCGGGCCGCGCTGACCTGCTGGTGTGACCAGACGCGCACGGTGACTGGTTTCACGTGAAACACGGCCGACCGCCCGGTTCCCTTAGGCTCGTCGCCATGAGTCTGCGCCTGAGCACCGTGATCCTCCCGTACCGCCGCTGGCACGAAGGCGGCCGCACGACCTGGACACGCGCCGAGCAGCTCGGCTTCCACACCGCGTACACCTACGACCACCTGTCCTGGCGCACCTTCCGGGACGGCCCGTGGTTCGGCGCCGTGCCGACCCTCACCGCCGCCGCGAGCGTCACCGACCGGCTGCGGCTGGGCACCCTGGTGACCTCCCCGAACTTCCGGCACCCCGTGACCCTGGCCAAGGAGCTGATCTCCCTCGACGACATCTCCGGCGGACGGGTCACGCTGGGCATCGGCGCGGGCGGCTCCGGCTTCGACGCCACCGCGCTCGGCCAGGAACCGTGGACACCCCGCGAGCGCGCCGACCGCTTCGCCGAGTTCGTCCCGCTGCTCGACCGGCTGCTCAGCGAGGACGCCGTGTCGTACGAGGGTGACTTCTACTCCGCCCACGAGGCCCAGAACATCCCAGGCTGTGTGCAGCGGCCCCGGCTGCCGTTCGCGGTGGCCGCGACCGGGCCGCGCGGGATGCGGCTCGCCGCACGGTTCGGACAGGCGTGGGTGACCACCGGCGACCCCAAGCTGTACGAGAGCGGCACGCCTGAACAGTCGATTCAGGCCATTCGCGGGCAGGCGGAGAGGCTCGACGACATCTGCGCCGAGGTCGGCCGGAACATGACCGACCTCGACCGGGTCCTGCTCACCGGCTTCACGCCGGAGCGCGGCGGCCCGCTCCAGTCGCTGAACGCGTTCGTGGACTTCGCCGGGCGGCATGCGGAGCTGGGCTTCACGGAGATCGTGATCCACTGGCCGATCGCCGATTCACAGTTCGCGGCGGACGAGAAGATCTTCGAGCAGATCGCGATGGAGGCGCCGGCGCAGCTGCGCTGAGCGCGGACGGATGCGCCGAGGAGCCTCGGGTGAAGGGCCCTACTGGGGGGGACCTGGCGAGAGACTGCTGGTGAGGGGCTCCTGCCGAGAGGCTCCTGGTGAAGGCGGTATCCACTCACCTGTGCGGAGCCCCGCACGCCCGTGCAGCCATGTGCGGGACAATGGCCGGGTGACCTCAGCGACCCGACAGCCCGAGACCGCGGCCGAGACCCTCCCGCCGCGGCTGATCGCCACCGACCTCGACGGCACCCTGCTGCGCGACGACAAGTCGGTGTCCCCGCGTACGGTCGCCGCGCTGGCCGCCGCCGAGGAGGCGGGCATCGAGGTCTTCTTCGTCACCGGCCGCCCGGCCCGCTGGATGGACGTCGTCAGCGACCACGTGCACGGCCACGGCCTGGCCATCTGCGGCAATGGCGCCGCCGTGGTCGACCTGCACGGCGGCCCGGGCGCCCACCGGTTCGTGAAGGTACGGGAGCTGGCACGGGAGAACGCCCTGGACGCCGTACGGCTGCTGCGCGACGCGGCACCGGGGACGGTATACGCGGTGGAGCAGACGTACGGCTTCTACCAGGAGCCGGCGTACCCGAAGCTGCACATGGAGATACCGGACAGCCTCGCCCCGGCCGAGGAACTCCTGGGCCCGGACCACCCGGCCGCCGCGGAGCCGGTGCTGAAGATCCTCGCCTACCACCCCGAGATCGACCCCGACGCCTTCCTGACCCTGGCCCGCCTCGCCATCGGCGACCGCGCCGACGTCACCCGATCCAGCCCCAGCGCCCTGCTGGAGATCAGCGGCCCGGGAGTGTCCAAGGCCAGCACCCTCGCCCTGTGCTGCGCCGAACGCGGCATCTCGCACGAGCAGGTCGTCGCCTTCGGGGACATGCCCAACGACGTGGAGATGCTGACCTGGGCGGGCCGGTCGTACGCGATGGGCAACGCCCACCCGGACGTGATCGCCGCCGCCTCGGGGCAGACGGTCGCCAACAACGAGGACGGGGTCGCGGTCGTGATCGAGCAGCTGCTCACGGAACTGCCGTAGCCGATGGGGCCGGGGTGTCTCACAGGGACACCCCGCGCGCCGCCAGCCACGACACCGGGTCCACCGCCGAGCCCGACTCCGGTGTGACCCGGGTCTCGAAGTGCAGGTGAGGCCCGGTGGAGTTGCCCGTGGTGCCCGACTGCCCGATCCACTGGCCCGGGCTGACGTGCTCCCCCTGGTCGACCGCGAGGGAAGCGAGATGGGCGTACTGCGTGTAATACCCGCCCGCGTGCTTGAGCACGATCTCCATGCCGAAGGCACCGCCGCAGGACACCTTCACCACCCGGCCCGCGCCCACGGCCCGCACCGGCGTGCCGATCGGCACCGCGAAGTCCTGCCCGGTGTGCCGGTTCGACCACCGCTCACCGCCGCTGCCGTAGGACGCGGACAGCTCGTACGTCTCGACCGGCGCGACCCACTCGCCCTCGGTGAACCCCGTCTCCGCCTGATCGAGCCGGACGGCTCCGCGACACGCGCCGGCGGAGACCGCGGCGTCCGCCTGCCCCTGGAGCTGCGAGCGGGCCGTCTCCAGCTTCTGCTCGATGTCCGCCTTCAGACCGGCGAGTTGGGCGTTGCGTTTCTCCAGCGCCTGCCACCGGTCCGCGGCCCTGGCCTCGTCCGCCGCGAGCCGGGCCTCGGCGCGCCGGTTCTTGGAGATCGCGTTGTTCACGGCGAGATCGGCCTGGGAGAAGGCGTGCTGACCTCGCATCAGGCCGTCGGGGCTGTCGGCGAGGATCATGTGCGCGGCCACCGGCAGGCCACCGCTGCTGCGGTACTGGGCCCGCGCGATCCGGCCCAGGTCCTCGTGCAGGGCGGCGATGTGCCGCCGCTGCGCGTCCAGAAGTGCCTCCGCCCGCTGGGCTTCGGCCCGCTGCTCCTCGGCCTCCTTGCGGCCGGCCTCGTACTGCTGCGTCGCCACCGCGGCCTCCTCGTACAGCCGCACCACCTCGGCGCTGAGGCCTGGGTCCGCGCCGGACCCGGTGCCGCTCCCGGGTTCCTTGTGCGCCGCCGTCGGCCGGGCCGCGAGCACGGCCAGCGTGCACAGCAGGACCGGAATCAGCAGCCGATGGCGGCGATATGAGCGCATGTCAGCGATCGTCGCCCAACTCTGCCGACCCGGCCCTGTTCACGTCGTACGGCTGGGGGACCGGCTGCGCCGAACGGCCCAGTGCACGCCGCTCCCGACCCCTACCGCGCTCCCACCAGCGACTCCGACGCCGCCTCCCGCTCGGCCATCGCGCGCAGCGGTCCGTCCGTCGCCAGCAGCTCCGCGTAGGGACCGCGCTGCACGACCCGTCCCCGGTCCAGCACGAGCACCTCGTCGACCGCTTCGAGGCCCGCCAGCCGGTGCGTGATGAGCAGCGTCGTCCGGCCCTCGGTGGCGGCCAGCAGATCGGCGGTGAGCGCGTCGGCGGTCGGCAGGTCGAGGTGCTCGGCGGGCTCGTCCAGCACCAGGACGGGGAAGTCCGCCAGGAGTGCCCGGGCCAGCGCGAGCCGCTGCCGCTGGCCTCCCGACAGCCGCGCCCCGTGCTCGCCGACGAGCGTGTCGAGCCCGTCGGGCAGGCCGTCGGCCCAGTCCAGCAGCCGGGCACGGCCGAGCGCGGCCCGCAGGTGATCCTCGGTGGCGTCCTTCCTGGCGAGCAGCAGGTTCTCGCGCAGCGAGCTGTCGAAGAGGTGCGCGTCCTGCGCACACAACCCGACGAGTCCCCGTACGTCGTCGCTGTGCAGCGCGTACGCGTCCACGCCCGCCAGCGAGTACGAACCCGCCTCCGCGTCGAGGAACCGCAGCAGCACCTGCGCCAGCGTGGTCTTGCCGGAGCCGGAGGGCCCGACCACGGCGATCCGGCGGCCCTCCCCGAGGGTCAGCTCGAGCCCGGCGAGCGCGTTCCGGTCCTGCCCGGCGTACCGGGCGGTCAGCCCCCTGACCACGACCGGGAACGGTGACGCGGGCGCCTGCCGGGGCCGCTCCGGTTCCCTCACGGGCTCCGGGGCGTCCAGCACCTCGTACACCCGCTCCGCGCTCCGGCGCACGCGCTGCCGGTACTGCACGGCGAGCGGCAACCCGAGCACGGCCTCGAAGGCGGCTAGCGGGGTCAGGACGACGACGGCCATGGTCACACCGTCGAGTCGCCCGGCGGCGACCGCCTGCGCGCCGGCCAGGGCGGCGGCCGTGACGGTCAGTCCGGAGATCAGCGCGGTGAGACCGTCACCCAGAGCCGTGGCGGTGGCGGCGCGCGAGGCGATCCGGGTGAGCACCCCGTCGGCCTCGCGGGCCTGAGCGGTCCGCGCGGGCAGGGCACCGGCGACGGTCAGTTCCGCGGTGCCGGTGAGCAGGTCGGCCACCCGCGTCGCGAGCACCCCACGGGCGGGCGCCAGCCTGTGCTCGGCCCGCCGGGCCACGGCGCCGGTGATCAGCGGCACGCCCACCCCCGCCGCCAGGAGCCCGGCCGCGAGCACCGCCCCGGCCTCGGGCAGCAGCCATGCCGTGAAGCCGACCGACGCGGCCGACACGACGACGGCCGACCCGGCCGGCAGCAGCCACCGCAGCCAGTAGTCCTGCAGCGCGTCCACGTCCGCGACCAGCCGGGAAAGCAGATCACCTCGGCGGACCCGGCGCAGCCCGGCCGGCGCCAGCCGCTCCAGCCTGCGGAACACCGCGACCCGGGTGTCCGCCAGCATCCGCAGCACGGCGTCGTGGGACACCAGCCGCTCGGCGTACCGGAACACGGCCCGCCCGATCCCGAACGCACGCGTCGCCGTGACGGCCATCATCAGATACAGCACGGGCGGCTGCTGCGAGGCCCGCGAGATCAGCCACCCGGAGGTGGCCATGAGCCCCACGGCGCTCCCCAGCGCGAGACTCCCGAGCAGCAGTGCGAGTCCCAGTCGTCCGCGCCGGGCGCCGGACATGGCGCGGACGCGGGCGAGGGCACCGCCTGAAGCCGACTGCTCCACGGACTCGGCCGGGGTGGGCGGCTCGACCTCGACGGACCGTGTCCCGGCCCCCCGGGCCACGGTCGCCACTGGCAGGGCAGCGGTGGTCTCGGGCTCCGCCAGCCGCACGACCCGGTCCGCGACCTCCAGCAGCGCCGGCCGGTGCACCACCAGCAGCACCGTCCGGCCGGCCGCGAGACGCCGCACCGCCGCAACGACCTCGGCCTCGGTGGCCCCGTCCAGCGCCGCCGTCGGCTCGTCGAGCAGCAGCACGGGCCGGTCCGCGAGGAACGCCCGGGCCAGCGCGAGCCGCTGCCGCTGCCCGGCGGACAGCCCGGCGCCGTCCTCGCCGAGCACGGTCTCCGCGCCCTCGGGCAGCGCGTCGACGAACTCCAGTGCCCCGGCGTCCCGCAGCGCCTGCCGCACGGCGTCGTCGTCGGCGTCGGGCCGGGCCAGCCGTACGTTCTCAGCGATCGTCCCGGCGTACAGATGCGGCCGCTGCGGCACCCACGCGATCCGGGAACGCCACTGCTCCAGGTCGGCGTCGGCGAGATCGACTCCCCCGACCCGCACCCGCCCCTCGGCCGGTCGCACGAACCCCAGCAGAACGCTCAGCAGCGTCGACTTGCCGGCGCCGCTCGGCCCCACCAGGGCGACCGTCTCCCCGGGCTCGATGCCGAAGGACACGCTCGAGACGGCGGCCGCCGACCGCCCCGGGTACCGGACGGTCACGCTCTCGAACGACAGCGCACCCTCCGGCACGGCCTCGGAACCGGACGCCAGGACGGGCGTCTCCAGGACCTCGAAAATCTCCTCGGCCGCCGCGAGCCCCTCCGCCGCCGCGTGGTACTGAGCCCCCACCTGCCGCAAGGGCAGATACGCCTCGGGCGCGAGGATCAGGATGACGAGGCCGATGTACAGGTCCATCTCTCCGTGCACCAGCCGCATGCCGATCGTCACGGCGACCAGAGCCACCGAGATCGTCGCGAGCAGTTCCAGCGCGAAGGAGGAGATGAAGGCGATCCGCAGCGTCCGCATGGTCGCCCGCCGGTACTCGCCGGTGATCCGCCGGATCGACTCGGCCTGCGCCTTGGCCCGCCCGAACACCTTCAGCGTCGGCAGCCCCGCGACGACGTCCAGGAAGTGCCCGGACAGCCGTGACAGCAGCCGCCACTGACGGTCCATCCGGGACTGGGTGGCCCAGCCGATCAGCACCATGAAGACCGGGATGAGGGGGAGGGTGCCCACGATGATGGCCGCGGAGACCCAGTCCTCGGTGACGATCCGCGCCAGCACCGCCACGGGCACGACCACCGCGAGACCCAACTGCGGCAGGTAGCGCGAGAAGTAGTCGTCGAGGGCGTCGACTCCCCGGGTGGCCAGGGCGACCAGCGAACCGGTCCGCTGCCCGCTCAGCCAGCCCGGTCCCAGCTCAGCGGATCGCTCGAGCAGCTGCCCCCGCAGCTCGGACTTCACCGCCGCACTGGCCCGGTGGGCGGCCAGCTCGGTGAGCCAGCCGACCAGCGCCCGGCCGACCGCGACCACGGTCAACAACAGCAGGGGAGCGCGGAGTTCGGACACCGCCATGCGGTGCTGGAACGCACCGACCACCACCTCGGCGATGAGCATCGCCTGCGCGATGACCAGTCCCGCCCCCACGGCCCCCAGGGCCACGACCGCCACCAGGAAGAGGCGGGTGGCGCGGGCGTACCGGAGCAGACGCGGATCGATTGGTTTCACGTGAAACACACCTCAGTGCGCGGTCTCGGTGATGTGCTGTGTACCGATCCGCTTGCGGAAGACCCAGTACGTCCAGCCCTGGTAGAGCAGGACGACGGGGGTGGCGATCCCGGCACACCAGGTCATGATCTTCAGTGTGTACGGGCTGGACGAGGCGTTGGTGACCGTCAGGCTCCAGTCCGGGTTCAGCGTCGACGGCATGACGTTCGGGAAGAGCGTCAGGAAGAGCATCGCCACCGTGGCCACGATGGTGAGACCCGACAGGGCGAACGCCCAGCCCTCGCGCCCGGCCCGTGCCGCGACCAGGGCCACGAGGAGCGACGCCACGGCCGCGACCATCGCCACGAGCGACGAACCGTCACCCCGGTCGGCCTGCGTCCACAGCAGGAAGGCGAGCGCCAGCAGGGCGGTCACCAGTCCGACGCGCAGCGCCAGCTTCCGCGCCCGCTCCCGGATCTCGCCGACGGTCTTGAGCCCGACGAACACCGTTCCGTGGAAGGTGAACAGCGCCAGCGTGACCAGACCGCCCAGCAGCGCGTACGGGTTGAGCAGGTCCAGGACGCCGCCCGCGTAGTTGAAGTCCTGGTCGATCTTCACGCCTCGCACGATGTTGCCGAAGGCCATGCCCCACAGGAAGGCGGGCAGCAGCGAGGCCCAGAAGATCACCGTCTCCCAGTTGCGCTGCCAGTTCTCCTCCGGCCGCTTCACGCGGTACTCGAAGGCCACGCCCCGGAGGATCAGGCAGACCAGGATGAGCAGCAGGGGGAGGTAGAAGCCCGAGAAGAGCGTTGCGTACCACTCGGGGAAGGCGGCGAAGGTCGCGCCGGCCGCCGAGAGCAGCCACACCTCGTTGCCGTCCCAGACGGGGCCGATGGTGTTGATCAGCACCCGCTTCTCGGGCCGGTTGCGGGCGAGCAGCTTCGTGAGCACCCCGACCCCGAAGTCGAAGCCCTCCAGGAAGAAGTAGCCGGTCCACAGGACGGCGATCAGGACGAACCAGACGTCGTGCAGTTCCATGACTGTGCAGCTCCCTCGGCCTAGTACGAGAAGGCCATCGGCTTGTCGGCGTCACGGGAGTCGCCGCCGATCTTCGTGGGCGGGTTGAGGTCGGCCTCGGTGAGCTCCGGCGGGCCCGCCTTGACGTACTTGGCCAGCAGCTTGACCTCGACGACGGCGAGGGTCGCGTACAGCGTGGTGAAGACGATCATCGAGGTGATGATCTCGGCCTGGGACACACCGGGGGAGACCGCGTCACGCGTCTGGAACAGGCCGTAGACAACCCACGGCTGGCGGCCCATCTCGGTGAAGATCCAGCCCCAGGAGCTGGCGATCAGCGGGAAGCCCAGGGTGAGGATCGCGATGCGCCAGTACCACTTGGTGAGGGTCGGGCCGAGCGCCTTCTTCGGCAGCAGCACGAGGTGCGGCACCTCGTCGTCGCCCACCCTCAGGTGCTGCGGCAGCATGAACTTCTTGCGGGTGAGCCACAGCCCGGCCAGGCCGATGGCGAACGACGTCATGCCGAAGCCGATCATCCACCGGAAGCCCCAGTAGGCGACGGGGATGTTGGGCCGGTAGTCACCGGGCCCGTACTTCTCCTGCTCGGCCTTGTTGATGTCGTTGATGCCGGGCACGTACGAGGTGAAGTCGTCCTTCGCCAGGAAGGACAGCAGGCCGGGGATCTCGATGGCGACCTTGTTGTGGCCCTTGTCGACGTCGCCGACCGCGAAGACCGAGAAGGGAGCCGGCTTCTCGCCGTCCCACAGCGCCTCGGCCGCAGCCATCTTCATCGGCTGCTGCTGGTACATGATCTTGCCGAGGACGTCGCCGCTGATCGCGGTGAGGAGGCCGCCGATGACGACAGTGACGAGGCCCAGCCGCAGCGAGGTCTTCATCACGGGGATGTGCTTCTTGCGGACCAGGTGGAAGGCGGCGATGCCGACCATGAAGGCCCCGCCGGTCAGGAAGGCCGCGGTGAGCGTGTGGAAGACCTGGGCGAGCGCGGTGTTCTGGGTCAGAACCAGCCAGAAGTCCGTGAGCTCGGCCCGGCCCTTCGCCTCGTTGATCCGGTAGCCGACCGGGTGCTGCATCCAGGAGTTGGCCGCGAGGATGAAGTAGGCCGACAGGATCGTGCCGATCGAGACCATCCATATACACGCCAGGTGGATCTTCTTCGGCAGCTTGTCCCAGCCGAAGATCCACAGGCCGATGAAGGTCGACTCGAAGAAGAAGGCGATCAGAGCCTCGAAGGCCAGCGGCGCACCGAAGACGTCACCGACGAAGCGTGAGTAGTCCGACCAGTTCATGCCGAACTGGAACTCCTGCACGATGCCGGTGACCACGCCCATCGCGATGTTGATCAGGAAGAGCTTGCCCCAGAACTTGGTCGCCTGGAGGTACTTCTCCTTCTCCGTGCGCACCCAGGCGGTCTGCAGACCGGCGGTGAGCGCGGCCAGCGAGATCGTCAGGGGGACGAACAGAAAGTGGTAGACGGTGGTGATGCCGAACTGCCATCGCGCCAGGGTCTCCGGCGCCAAAGCCAGGTCCACGTCGCCGCTCCTTACCTACGCTTGTGAAAGCGTTCACATTCACAAGCCATTATGCAGCACGGACTTTCGAGGCCTGGAGGGGGTCCCCTGTCTCCCCCGTCACAGTCAGCCCCTTGGCCCGAACTTCAACATATTGTTGAATCAACGGCATGCAGACACCGACATCGCTACAGATACGGATCTCCTGGCCCGCGGGCCATCTCACCGCGTCGCTCGACGACACCCCGACCAGCCGGGCCCTCGCCGAGGCGCTGCCCCTCGTCTCGACAGCGCGCACCTGGGGCGAGGAGGTGTACTTCGACACAGGAGTGTCGGTTTCACGTGAAACAGGCGCCCGGGAAGTCGTCGAGGCAGGCACCGTCGCCTTCTGGACCGACGGCGACGCTCTCGCCCTCCCCTACGGACCTACGCCGATCTCACAGGGCGACGAGTGCCGCCTCGCCGGCCCGTGCAACGTCCTGGGCCGCCTCGACGGCGACCCCGGCCTGCTCGCGACCGTGCGGGACGGCGACCCCGTACGCGTGGAACTCGTGGATGCCTGACCTGGCTCGCGGGGCCCTAGAGCTCCTTGCGGAACCCTTCCGACACCTTCAGGAAGATGTCGTTCGCCTCGGCCTCCCCGACCGTCACCCGCACACCCTCGCCCGGGAACGGCCGGATCACCACCCCCGCCTGCTCGCACGCCTGCGCGAACGCGACCGTGCGCTCCCCCAGCCGCAGCCACACGAAGTTGGCCTGAGTCTCGGGCACCGTCCAGCCCTGAGAGCGCAGCCCGTCGACCACACGGGTGCGCTCACACACCAGCGAGCCGACCCGGCCGAACAGTTCGTCCTCGGCCCGCAGTGAGGCGATCGCCGCCTCCTGCGCGAGCTGGCTCACGCCGAACGGCACCGCCGTCTTGCGCAGCGCCGCAGCCACCGGCTCGTGGGCGATGGCGAAACCGACACGCAGGCCGGCGAGGCCGTACGCCTTCGAGAAGGTCCGCAGGACACAGACGTTGGGCCGGTCGCGGTAGATCTCGACGCCGTCCGGCACCTCGAGATCGCGAATGAACTCGCGGTAGGCCTCGTCGAGGACCACCAGCACATCACCCGGGACCCGGTCCAGGAAACGCTCCAGCTCCGCCCGCCGCACCACCGTGCCGGTCGGGTTGTTGGGGTTGCAGACGAAGATCAGCCGCGTCCGGTCGGTGATCGCGTCGGCCATCGCG
Source organism: Streptomyces hawaiiensis (assembly GCF_004803895.1). Taxonomy (NCBI): domain Bacteria; kingdom Bacillati; phylum Actinomycetota; class Actinomycetes; order Kitasatosporales; family Streptomycetaceae; genus Streptomyces; species Streptomyces hawaiiensis. Next base: position 4,343,397 of record NZ_CP021978.1, read on the forward strand.
TCGAGGTCGTGCACATCCCCGGGCGTCAGCGGCACCTGGACCGACGTCGCGCCGCTGATCTGCGTGATGATCGGGTACGCCTCGAACGACCGCCAGGCGTAGATCACCTCGTCGCCCGGGCCGGAGGTGGCCTGGATCAGCTGCTGGGCGACACCGACCGAACCGGTACCGGTGGCCAGGTGGGAGAGAGGCACGCCGAACCGCTCGGACAGCTCGTTCATCAGCGCCGTACAGGCCATGTCCGGGTAGCGGTTGAAGTTGCAGGCCGCCGCCGTCACGGTCTCCATCACGCCCGGCAGGGGCGGATAGGGGTTCTCGTTGGAGGACAGCTTGTAGGCCACCGGACCACCTGCCGCGGCGGGCTTGCCCGGCTTGTAGGTGGGGATCCCCTCCAGCTCGGCGCGCAGCTTGGGGCTCGTCTCGCTCACCGCAGTCCTCCTCGTGAAGACCGGCGGCCCATGACCGCCGCCGACATCCAATACTCCTCACCCTATGAGGATTCGGCGTCGCTGCGTATAGCCACGGCCAAGCGGCCGGCCTCGGCCTCGCGGGTCCCACCGGCATCAGGGGCATCACCTCACCAAGGCGTACGAATCCGGGGGCGCGCCGCACATATATCTATGCGCCGGTGGTGCACGCCGTGGCGCGCATCCCCCGTGCAGGTGAGTTGAGACCTCTTCGCAACATCGGCCACTTGGCAGGCCCGTGCGCGCCGACACGACACGTACTGCCACGAGAGCGCTCAACACCCTTGTTTTCCAAAGTAATTGAGGTTGAATGATCATGCAGAAACGTGCCTGTCAACGCGTGCATATGCGTCCGCACTACCCCACCGCATGAGCCCTACTATCGGCTCGCCATGACAGCAGCAGGGAAGCACCAGGTGAGCCGCGCGGAAACCTCACGGCGAGGCAGTCGGCCGAGTCGGGCCGGAATCAGAGACGTGGCCGCCGCCGCCGGAGTCTCCATCACGACCGTCTCCGACGCCCTCAACGGCAAGGGGCGGCTTCCGGACGCCACCCGGCGCCATGTCCGGGAAGTCGCCGACCGGCTGGGCTACCGGCCCTCGGCCGCGGCCCGGACCCTCCGTACCGGCAAGTCGGGACTCATCGGCCTGACCGTGACCACGTACGGGGATGAACCTTTCACCTTCACGGAGTTCGCGTACTTCGCGGAGATGGCCCGGGCCGCCACGTCCGCCGCGCTCGCCCGCGGCTACGCCCTCGTCATCCTCCCGGCGACCTCCCGCCACGACGTGTGGTCGAACGTCGCCCTGGACGGCACGGTCGTCATCGACCCCTCCGACCAGGACCCGGTCGTCAGCGAACTCGTCCGGCAGGGTCTGCCGGTCGTCTCCGACGGCCGACCGGCCGGTGCGCTGCCGGTCACGGCCTGGGTCGACAACGACCACGAAGCCGCCGTCCTCGGCATCCTCGAGCACCTGGCCGACGCCGGCGCCCGCCGCATCGGCCTGCTGACAGGCACGACGACGGACACGTACACCCACCTGTCGACCACCGCGTACCTGCGCTGGTGCGAGCGCGTGGGCCAGGATCCGGTGTACGAGTCCTACCCGGCGCACGATCCCTGCGCGGGCGCCGTGGCCGCCGACCGGCTCCTCGCCCGGCCCGACCGGCCCGACGCGGTCTACGGACTGTTCGACCCGAACGGCACCGACCTGCTCGCCGCCGCTCGCCGCTACGGCCTGCGCGTCCCCGACGACCTGCTGCTGGTCTGCTGCAGCGAGTCCACGGTGTACGCCAACACCGAGCCGCCCGTCACCACGCTCTCCCTGAAGCCGCGCCGCATCGGCACGGCGGTGGTTCAGCTCCTCATCGACGCCATCGAGGGAGTGGAATCCGACCGACCGGTGGAGCAGGTGATACCGACGGAGCTGATCGTGCGTACCTCGTCCCAGCGACGCCCGCCGCGCACGACGGTCAGCCCGCCGCGCTCACCCGAGGAGAGTTAAGTCCGCCCCCGGGTAAAGGGAAGGTCGCCCTCCTGGGGAGAAACAGGGCCGGTCCCCCGGAGGGAAGGGATCGTTCTCGCGAAGAGCAGAAGAGCGAGGACGGTCACACGGTGGTCAAAGCCCGGCTCAATCGGGGCGAAAGCCGCGGTGAACTGGAGTCTTGCTCTGATTCACCACCCCTGGGTCATCACATGGCGCGATCCGCATTCCTATGATGGGCCCACGACACCCGCGGGCCGCTACGACCAGGCAGTCCGATGCGGTGCAACGCGGCGCGATGGTGGAGGGGTCGATGACTCAGGGGGCCGGTCAGGGACCCGAGGTGGAGCGGACGGCGACGTTGCGCGACTTCCGGGTGCCCGCGTACGTCCATGAGACCGGTCCGTACGTCCACAGCGGCCACCCCGGTGATGTCGCCCCGCCGCCCGAGGAGGCCTACCCCGAGGGGTACACGCCGACCCAGCGCGACCTTCCCGTCGTCAACCGGGGCGACACTGTCCAGGTGACCGTGGACCCCGAGACCGCCGCCGCCCCGCAGGCCACCACCGGGCAGGGCCCGCTGTACGTCGTGGGCGACGTGCACGGCTACCTCGACCAGCTGGTGTCGGCCCTCCAGGACAAGGGCCTGCTCGACGCCGCCGGAAACTGGTGCGCGGGCACCGCCCGGCTGTGGTTCCTCGGCGACTTCACCGACCGCGGCCCGGACGGCATCGGCGTCATCGACCTGGTGATGCGGCTGTCCGCCGAGGCCGCCGCGGCCGGCGGCTACTGCAAGGCGCTCATGGGCAACCACGAGCTGCTGCTGCTGGGTGCGAAGCGGTTCGGCGACACCCCCGTCAACTCCGGCGCGGGCACCGCCACCTTCCAGGCGGCCTGGCTGCTCAACGGCGGCCAGAAGACCGACATGGACCGCCTCCAGGACCACCACCTGCAGTGGATGTCGCGCCTGGACGCCGTCGAGGAGGTCGACGGCCACCTGCTCGTCCACTCCGACACCACCGCCTACCTCGACTACGGCCGCTCCATCGAAGAGGTCAACGACACCGTCCGCGAGACGATCACGCGCAACGACGCGGACGAGGTCTGGGACCTGTTCCGCAAGTTCACCAAGCGGTTCTCCTTCCGCGACGAGGGCGGCGCGGACGCCGTGCGCTCCCTGCTCGATACGTACGGGGGCGCCCGCATCGTTCACGGGCACAGCCCGATTCCTTATCTGCTGGGCGAGGCCGGCTCCGAGGACGACGAGGACAACCGCGACCCCGTGATCGAGGGACCGCACGTCTACGCCGACGGACTCGCCATCGCGATGGACGGCGGCGTGACCATGGCCGGAAAGCTGCTGGTCCAGCAACTACCGCTGGATACATGAACATTCACCGGGCAGGCGTTCCCCTTCGGAGGACGGGGCCGGTGCGGGGTCAATTTCGGTAAACCCCCTGTCACCGCATACCGTCACCGCTCTACCATCGGCTTATCCGTAGCAGGCTCCCCTCCGTTTCTGCCCGACGGCTCGTCAGCATGCCGAGCCCCAAGCCCTACGGAGCATCGGGGGATGCACATGAACAGCGTTCCGCAGCACCTGCTGAGCGAGGACCGCCAGGAATACGAGCGGATCCTCGATGAGGCGCTGCGCTCCGCACCACACCGTCCCGAACTGGCCGCTGTCGGACAGCGGCTCAACGCCGAACAACTGCGCACCATGGCGCTGAACGCGACCGCGCTCATCACGGCGGCCGCGTCGACCGAGTACCAGCACTACGTCAAGGTCCGCGACGAACTGCGTCAACCGGCGTCGGCCGGCTCGCCGGCCGTGCGCGAGTCCGGTTCCGCCGAGCCGGGTACGGTCGCGTCGGGGATCGCCGCCACCATGGGAGGGGTCACCGAGACCGCCGGCGCGGGCGCCGTCGCCGTCGTCGCCGTCCTCGCACCCGTCCTGGCCGGAACCGCCGCGGCGATCTTCCTGCTCGTCGGCTACATCCTGCAGATGCTCGACCCGGAGCAGGGGTTCGCCCGGACCATGCTCACCACCGGCTGGGTGTTCGGCGCCGTGACCGCGGTCGCGATTCTCGTCGCCGCGGTGGGGCTGCTGCTCACGGCCCTGCGCAACAAGCCCACGGCCGAGGGCGGACCGTACGGCGAGCTGCGGGGCGAGGTGGCCCAGGCCAAGGAGGCCTGGCACGAGGCCCTACTGGAACGCGGCATCCTGCCCTTCCTGCGGGAGGCCCTCGTCGACCCCGGCGCGGCCGCCGCGCTGCACCACACGCCCTCGTCCACGCCGGTCAGCCGCATGCCGCACCTCGGCTACGGCCGCCCGGGGTTCACCAGCCCGGACGACGGCGACCGTGGCTCACGCCCCAGCTTCAGCAGCCCGGACTACAGCAGCCCGGACTTCGGAGGACCGGAGCACCAGCCGGAGTAGCACCCGTCGGAGCCCGTCCAGCGGGCGGACCCACAGGCCGGGGGACCATCGACCCCCGGGCCTGTGCGCGGCCGGCTCAGTCCGCGATGGGCAGGTACACGCGGTTCCCGCTCGCCGCGAACTCCTTCGACTTCAGGGCCATGCCCTCCTCGATCTCGGTCCGTGTACCGCCGTGTTCACGGCGGATGTCCTGCGAGATCTTCATGCTGCAGAACTTGGGACCGCACATCGAGCAGAAGTGAGCCGTCTTGGCGGGCTCGGCGGGCAGGGTCTCGTCATGGAACTCCCGTGCCGTGTCCGGGTCGAGGGCCAGGTTGAACTGGTCCTCCCACCGGAACTCGAAACGGGCGTCGGACAGCGCGTCGTCCCACTCCTGCGCACCCGGGTGTCCCTTGGCGAGGTCGGCTGCGTGGGCGGCGATCTTGTAGGTGATGACGCCGGTCTTGACGTCGTCACGGTTCGGCAGGCCCAGGTGCTCCTTGGGCGTGACGTAACACAGCATCGCCGTGCCCCACCAGGCGATCATCGCGGCACCGATGCCGGAGGTGATGTGGTCGTACGCCGGCGCGACGTCCGTGGTCAGCGGGCCGAGCGTATAGAACGGAGCTTCATCGCAGATCTCCTGCTGAAGGTCGATGTTCTCCTTGATCTTGTGCATCGGGACGTGGCCCGGGCCCTCGATCATGGTCTGAACGTTGAAACGCTTCGCGATCCGGTTGAGTTCCCCGAGCGTGCGCAACTCCGCGAACTGTGCCTCGTCGTTGGCGTCCGCGATCGATCCGGGCCTGAGGCCGTCCCCGAGCGAGTACGTGACGTCGTAAGCGGCGAGGATCTCGCAGAGCTCCTCGAAGTTCTCGTACAGGAACGACTCCCTGTGGTGCGCGAGGCACCAGGCGGCCATGATCGAGCCGCCGCGGGAGACGATGCCGGTCTTGCGGTTCGCCGTCAGCGGCACGTAGGCCAGGCGCACGCCCGCGTGGACCGTCATGTAGTCCACGCCCTGCTCGGCCTGTTCGATGACCGTGTCCTTGTAGATCTCCCAGGTCAGCTCCTCGGCCCGGCCGTCGACCTTCTCCAGGGCCTGGTAGAGCGGCACGGTGCCGATGGGAACGGGGGAGTTGCGCAGGACCCACTCGCGCGTGGTGTGGATGTTGCGGCCGGTGGACAGGTCCATGACCGTGTCGGCGCCCCATCGGGTCGCCCAGGTCATCTTCTCGACCTCCTCCTCGATGGAGGACGTCACCGCCGAGTTGCCGATGTTGGCGTTGACCTTCACCAGGAACCGCTTGCCGATGATCATCGGCTCGATCTCCGGGTGGTTGACGTTGGCCGGCAGCACGGCCCGCCCCGCCGCGATCTCGTCGCGCACGACCTCGGGCGCCACGTTCTCCCTGATGGCGACGTACTCCATCTCGGGCGTGATCTCTCCCCGGCGGGCGTACGCGAGCTGCGTGACCGCCTGTCCGTCCCTGCCGCGGCGCGGCTGGCGGGGGCGGCCGGGGAAGACCGCGTCGAGGTTGCGGAGGCCGCCGCGGGGCGAGGTGTGCTTGATGCCGTCGTCCTCGGGACGGACGGGGCGGCCCTCGTACTCCTCGGTGTCGCCGCGGGCGATGATCCAGTTCTCGCGCAGCGGCGACAGGCCCCTGCGGACGTCGGTGTCGACGCCTGGATCGGTGTACGGGCCCGACGTGTCGTACAGCGTGACCGACTGGCCGTTGGTGAGGTGCACCTGACGGACCGGCACGCGCAAGTCGGGGCGGGTGCCCTCGATGTACGCCTTGTGCCAGCCGATGGACTTCCCGGCCTCCTCGGACTTCTCGTCCTGAACGGAGGCAGGCGTGCGTGCGTCCTTGTTGGTCATGAGACCTACTCCCTACGCCGGCATTACCCGGTAACAGGTTCGGCGGTCGACGCAGCGGTTTCCGTCCGGCGACGTTTCGTGTGAAACATCACTCGACTCCGGCGATGTTTCATGTGAAACATCGCTGGGACGGAGGTCAGCGCCCTCTCAGCCCGGTGCTCCGAGCTCCCGCGTGTACAAAAGGTGCCTCCACGCTAGCGGCAATTCTGGCGCGGTGAACAGAGGGCCCCCCTCGTTCTTGCGATGATCGGTCGGTGACCACGACGCAGCGTCCCCCCTACCCACCGCCCGAGCCGCCCCGCGGATCCGGCTCCGGAAACGGCAACGGCCGTGGTGACGGCCATGATTTCGCCGCCGGAGGCGGGCAGGGGCAAACCACGGGGCAGGGCCCTCGGCCCGGGTACGGGCGTGACGCGCGTTCCGGCCCCGCAGGCGGCGGCGAGTACGGGCCGGGCTTCAATGGCGGCCCGGGTGCCGGTTCTCACGGTTCCCCCACGGGAGGGCAGGGCCCCGGACAGCGCTCCGGTGACGGGCACGGCGGAGGCGACGGGCACGGCCACGGCCACGGCCACGGCGGAGGCGACGGGCACGGCCACGGTGAAGGTCACGGCCAGGATCACGGTGGAGGTCACGGCCACGGGCCCGGTGAAGGTCACGGAAATGGCCGCGGCGGAGGCGACGAGCACGGACCCGGTCCCGGTTCCGCCCCGGGCGGCGGACACGGGCATTCGCACAGCCACGGCCCGGCCACGCCCGTCTCCCTGCATCTGCGCAAGGTCATCGCGGCGATCCTGATCCCGTTCGCCGCGGCGGTGCTGGTCGGTCTCGCCGTGCTGTGGCCGGGCGGCGCCCCGTCGCACGAGCGCACCGGCGTCGGCTTCGACCGACAGACGCAGGATGCCTCGGTCACCAAGGTGGTCGAGGTGAGCTGCCAGGAGGCCGGCGCTTCGGGCGTCCCACCGACCGGCGACACCTCCACCGCCGAGGGTTCCTCCGCCGTGCAGCAGGAGAAGGGCACCTGCAAGCGCGCGACGATCCGGGTCGACAGCGGCGACGACAAGGGCCGTACGTTCACCGAGATCGTCCAGCCCGACCAGTCCCGCCAGTTGCACGAGGGCCAGAAGGTCGTGGTCGCCTACGAGCCCTCGGCGCCGAAGGACCTGCAGTACTCGGTCACCGACATCAACCGTCGTCTGCCCATGGGGCTGCTCGCCGGCATCTTCGCCCTCGCCGTCGTGATCGTCGGGCGGCTGCGGGGTGTCATGGCACTGGTCGCACTGGCCATCAGTTTCATGGTGCTGAACTTCTTCATCCTGCCCGCGATCCTGCAGGGCTCGAACCCGCTGGTCGTGGCGGTGGTGGGCGCCAGCGCCATCATGCTCATCGCCCTGTACCTCTGTCACGGTCTGTCCGCCCGGACATCCGTGGCGGTACTCGGCACCCTCATCTCGCTGTTGCTGATCGGCATCCTCGGCTCGGTGTTCATCGACTGGGCCGCGCTCACCGGCAACACCGACGACAACACCGGCCTGATCCACGGCCTCTACCCGACGATCGACATGAGCGGTCTGCTGCTCGCCGGCGTCATCATCGGCTCGCTGGGCGTACTCGACGACGTGACGGTCACGCAGACGTCGGCGGTCTGGGAGCTGCACGAGGCCAACCCGTCGATGGGCTGGCGCGGGCTCTACCGTGCGGGCATCCGGATCGGCCGCGACCACATCGCCTCGGTGGTCAACACGCTCGTCCTCGCCTACGCGGGTGCCGCGCTGCCGCTGCTGCTGCTGTTCTCGATCGCGCAGAGCAGTGTGGGGACGGTCGCCAACAGCGAGCTGGTGGCGGAGGAGATCGTGCGCACGCTGGTCGGTTCGATCGGCCTGGTCGCCTCGGTGCCGGTCACCACCGCCCTGGCGGCGCTGGTGGTCTCGGCCGACCGTGCCGGCGCGGAGCCCGCCGTGGAGGCCCCCGCGGTCCCCGCGCGCGGGGGGAGGGGCCGGCGCCGCAAGCGCTGACGCCTCTGTGCTGGGGCGTCTGCGGAGGTCTCGGCCCCCGAGGTGGCGCCCCGGTCCCCGGCGCGTTGACCTTGAGCGCCTCGGCCTCGACCGCCTCCGACCGCGAGAAGATCGCCCGGTCATACGAAGATCGCAGGAAGAAGCGTTCCTGCACAGCTCGGCGGCACCTGGTGAAGCGTTACTCCACCGTGCCGCCGGGCGCATGTCTCAACCAGCGCCCTGCTCGGCGAGGATGCGGTCCAGGGCCTCGTCGAGGTGCGCGTCGAAGTCGGCGAGCGAACCCTCCTGACCCAGCGGCACCAGCTTGTCCGTACGGTCCAGGAAAGCGACGAGCGGTGCCGTCGACGACCGGAACAACGCCTGGTCACTGCCCACCTGAAGCCGGATCAACACCTCGCCCAGCGCGTCGGGTTCGACCGGCGTGACCCGCACATCGCCCTCCCCGCACGGCCGGCCGACACCGTCGATCAGCAACTCCCGCCCGAAAGCCCACGTAACCGGGGCATCACCGGGCAAGTGGAAGGTCAGCCGGACGGCATAGGGATCACTGGACTCATAGCGCAGCTCCACCGGAATGCGGAAGGAGAGCTCCTCGGACACGAGAAAGCTCATCATGACCTCTGCTTGTACGGACTCGCGCATCGATAACCCCGTCATTCGCCGTGACTGGCCGGGAACGAACCTCTGACACTTGGTGGAATCTTGCTGAACGTACACAGCAGATCACAAGGAGTGAGTTTTCACATACTGATAGAGAGCGCGAGCGAGCCGAGCAGCCGCCCGATCTCGGTCTGCAACTGCCGGGCCGTGGGCAGCAGCCGGTCGGCCTGGTGTGCGGGCAGCGAGATGGCCATCGTCGCGGCCGTGGTGCCGAGGGTGAGCGGGATCGCGGCGCAGACCGCGCCCAGGGCGTACTCCTGACGCTCGGTCACCGGTTCCATCCGCCGGATCCGCTCCAGCCGTCTCAGCAGGCTGTGGTTGTCGCGCACCGTGTACGGCGTGAGGGGCTGCACCGGGTAGCGGTCGAGGTGGTCACGGCGCGATTCCTCGTCCAGCTGGGACAGCAGGCACTGACCGATGGCGTGCGCGTGCCCGGTCTCGCGGAAGTCGGCCCACTCCTCGACCGCCGGGTTGCCCGGGGTGTCGGAGACGCACATGACCTCGATCTCGCCCTCGCGGTACACCGCGTAGTACACGGGCACGCCCAGGACGTCCCGCCAGTTCGCCAGCGCGTCGACGACCGTGCTGCGACGTTTCTGCCGCGCTCCGCTGCTGCTCAGCCGCTCGGCCGCCTCGCCGAGGAAGAACAGGCCCTTGTCCCGGCGCAGATAGCCCTCGTGTACGAGTGTGCGCAGCAGGTGGTCGGTCGTGGGCAGCGCCAGCCCGGTCTCACGGGCCAGTTGTTTGGCGGGGGCGCCGTACTCGTGCACGGCGACGGTCTCCAGCAGGCGCATCGCGCGCTGCACGGATCCGATGAGGGTCGGCGCAGGCGGTGGTGCGGAGGGGGCCGGTGGCCCGGAGGGTGTCGCCGAGCGGGGTTGCGCGGGGACGGTGTGGAGGTGGACGGGTGCGGTGTCAGCCGGGACCAAGGGTCTCTCCCGAAGCGCGAGGGGGCAGACCGTGCGGAGGAACACGGGTGGGGGTGTATGCCGCTCGCGGGGAAGTCCCCGCGTCGAGTTCCGGACTCTATTCGCCTGCCACCGCACGCAGACGGCCCGGACGGGAAACTTCCCTCCCCCGAGGGAACCGGTGATTCCAAGTGTTTCCCGCTACCCCCACCGGTTTCCCACCGGTCTCACCAGTCGCTGCGCGACGAGGAGCTCGACGTGAACTTCCGTACGACGTAAATCAGTCCACCGGCCAGTGCCACGAAGACCAGCACCTTGAAGAGCAGTCCGATGACGAAACCGACCACACTGGCGATCAGCCCGCCGAACACGACCAGGGCGATGACCGGCACCGCGACCCACTTCACCCACCACGGCAGTCCCGTGAAGATCTCTCGCATCGCCCTCGTCCTTACCTCTCCGCCCGTTCGAGTGCCGGGTCCTGTCGGTCCTTCTGGATCTCTGATGTCCTGCACTCGATGCTAGGTCCGGGAGGGGTCGAACGGGGGCCTCGCATCCCTTGCCCTCCCCTGACCGATCCCCTAGGGAACCCCGAGGCGGTCCGTCACCTCTCGGGCGGAGAGAAGACCACCAGCACCCTCAGATCCTCGGTGATGTGGTGGAACTTGTGTGCGACACCCGCCGGCACGTAGATCACGCTGCCGCGCGCCACCTGGGTCGTCTCCAGGCCGACGGTGATCGCGGCACGGCCGCTCACAATGAAGTAGACCTCGTCCTGATTGTGCGGTTTCTGTGGATCCTGCTCGCCCGCGTCGAGGGCGTACAGACCGACCGACATGTTCTGCTCCCGCAGAAACTGCAGGTAGGCGCCCTCGTTGGCGGCGCGCTCCGCCTCCAGTTCATCCAGCCGGAATGCCTTCATCGCCTTGTCCGCCCCTGCCTCTTGTGCCCGTGTCCGATCAGGTCTGCCACGATCAGACACATGAAGAATTTCGTAGTCAAGACGGTCGCCAACGCGGGTGCCCTGGCGGTCGCCGTATGGCTGCTCGACAAAATCACCCTGACCGGTGACAGCACGGGCAAAGAGATCGGCACCCTGATCATCGTGGCGCTGCTCTTCGGCCTGGTGAACTTCCTGGTCAAGCCCCTTGTCAAGCTCCTCAGCCTGCCGCTGCTGATACTGACGCTCGGCCTGTTCACGCTGGTCGTCAACGCACTGATGCTGCTTCTCACGTCGTGGCTGGCGGACAAGCTCGACCTGAGCTTCCACGTGGAGGGCTTCTGGACGGCCGTCCTGGGCGGCCTGATCATCTCGGTCGTCTCCTGGGCGCTGCACGTCGTCCTGCCCGACGGGGACTGAGCAGCCATGACCTACCGCGTCTGCTTCGTCTGCACGGGCAACATCTGCCGTTCCCCGATGGCCGAGATCGTCTTCCGCGCGCGGGTGGCGGAAGCGGGTCTGGACGGGCTGGTGGAGGTCGACAGCGCCGGCACGGGCGGCTGGCACGAGGGCGACGGCGCCGACCCGCGCACGGTGGCCGTCCTGGAGGACAACGGCTACGCCGGCGGTCACACGGCCCGGCGGTTCCAGTCGTCCTGGTTCTCCCGCCTCGACCTGGTGATCGCCCTCGACTCCGGCCACCTCGGGGCCCTGCGCCGCCTCGCGCCGACGGAGCAGGACGCGGAGAAGGTACGGCTGCTGCGCTCGTACGACCCCGCCGCCGGCGACGACCTCGACGTACCGGACCCCTACTACGGGGGCCTGGACGGCTTCGAGGAGTGTCTTGAGATGGTGGAGGCGGCGAGCATCGGTCTGCTCGCCGCAGTGCGTGAGGACGTGGAGGGACGGGCGGCATGAGCGATTCCGCGACGGGTGACGCGGGCGGGGCGACGGGCGGCTCGGCCCGGGCGACGGCCGACGCGGACCAGGTGAGGGATGCCACGAGCCGGGTGACGGGTGCCGCGGACGACGTGACGGGTGCGGCGGACCAGGCGACGGGTGCCGTCGACGACGTGACGGACGTCGTCGACGAGGTGACGGGGGCCGTGGACGAGGTGACCGGCATCGAGACTCGGACGACCACGGGTGCCGGTGACGGCACGCGCGCGGTGCGGGCCGGGCTTCCCGAGCCGGTCAAGTACGAGCCCACCCTGCCCGGCCCGGTGTTCGCCGCCCACTTCCATCTGCCGGGCGACCCGACCGGCCCCTACACCTACGGCCGCGACGAGAACCCGACCTGGACGCTGCTGGAACACGCCGTCGGCGAGCTGGAGGCGCCCGGCCAGGACGATGCCGAGACGCTCGTCTTCGCCTCGGGCATGGCCGCGATCTCGGCGGTGCTCTTCTCTCAGCTGCGCAGCGGCGACGTGTGCGTCCTGCCCGACGACGGCTACCAGGCGCTGCCGCTGGTGCGCGCCCAGCTGGAGGCGTACGGCATCGAGGTGCGTACCGCGCCGACGGGCGGCGACGCCCAGCTCGATGTCCTCGACGGTGCGACTCTGCTGTGGATCGAGACCCCGTCGAACCCCGGGCTCGACGTGTGCGACATCCGGCGGCTCGCCGAGGCGGCACACGCGCGTGGTGCCCTGGTGGCCGTCGACAACACCCTTGCCACACCGCTCGGCCAGCGTCCGCTGGAACTCGGCGCCGACTTCGCGGTGGCCAGCGGTACCAAGCAGCTCACCGGCCACGGCGACGTCCTCCTGGGCTACGTCGTCGGCCGGGACGCCGAGGCCATGGCCGCCGTACGCCGCTGGCGCAAGATCGTCGGTGCGATTCCCGGGCCCATGGAGGCCTGGCTCGCGCACCGTTCGATCGCGACGCTCCAGATGCGGGTCGACCGGCAGAGCGCGACGGCCCTGGCGGTCGCCGAGGCACTGCGCGAGCGGCCCGAGGTGACGGGGCTGCGCTACCCGGGGCTCCCCGACGACCCCTCGCACAAGATCGCCGCGCGTCAGATGCGGCGCTTCGGGTGCGTGGTGTCGTTCACGCTGCCCTCGCGCGCGCGTGCCGACCGCTTTCTCGACGCGCTGCGGCTCGTGGACGACGCGACGAGCTTCGGCGGGGTGCGGTCCACGGCCGAACGGCGGGGGCGCTGGGGCGGGGACGCGGTGCCGGAGGGCTTCATCCGCCTGTCGGTCGGTGCCGAGGACTCTGAGGACCTGGTGGCGGATGTGCTGCGTGCGCTCGACGCGTCGAACGCCTGACCACCCCCACGGACGGTCCGAGCCTCCCCCCTCGTGGCTCGGACCGTCCCCCGGTTCCGCGCGCAAGAACCGCGCGACCAAGGCTAGTTGACTCTCTGTCAGTGTCCAATCACGGTAGCGACAGAGACCTATCGACTTATTTATAGTTGGGCACGGCCGGGGCAGGGAGCGGGGCCGAAGAGGGGAGTGTGTGCGGTGGATCTGGCCTTGCTGCGGACCTTCGTGACCGTGCACCGGGCCGGCTCCTTCACTCGCGCCGCCGCCCTGCTCGGTCTCTCCCAGCCTGCCGTCACCTCGCAGATACGGACGCTGGAGCGGCAGCTGGGCCGCCCTCTCTTCCTGAGGCAGGCCCGTGGCGTGACCCCCACGAGCATCGGCGACGAACTCGCCCACAAGGCCGCGCCCCATCTCGACGCCCTGGTGGAGATCACCGAGACCGGTCTCGACGACGACTCCTCCTTACGGACGCTGCACCTCGCGGGTCCTCCGGAGTTCACCGCCGAACGAGCCCTGCCCGCCCTCACGGAGCTGACCGGTGAGGACGGCCAGGGCTTCGCCTTGCGCGCCTCCTTCGGGAACGCCGAAGAAACGCTGGAAGGGCTTTCCGCCGGGCATCACGATCTGGCCATCAGTACGGCCCAGCCGCGCGGCGCCCTGCTCACGGCGACTGCGCTCTGCGACGAGGAGCACGTCCTGGTCGCCGCCCCGCGCTGGGCCGAGCAGGCCGGCACCGGGCGGCCGGACCGCACAGCGGAACCGGCCTTCGAGAAGGTGCCCGTGGTGGAGGTGCACGAGTCGCTGCCTTTCGTCTCCCGCTACTGGGCCTCCGTCTTCGACTCGCCCCCGGCCGCTCCGGGCACCGTGATAGTCCCCGATCTGCGCGCGGTCCTCGCCTGCGCGGCCGCCGGGGCCGGCCTGGCGGTGCTGCCCCGCTATCTGTGCGCGCCGGCGCTGGAGCGGGGCGATGTCGTCGCCCTGCACGAGCCGGCGGTGCCGCCGCTGCGGACGTACTTCCTGGTGGTCCGCACCGGGACGCTGGCGATGCCGCATATCGCGCGGGCTCATGAGTGGTTGCAGCAGGCCTCAGCCGACTGGTGCTGAGGGCTTTCCTGGCCCCTGCCAAGGCTGCTGCGACGGGGTTTCCGGGGGCGCCTCGTCGTGGGTTCCCGGGGCGCCCCGGCGTGGGTTCCGGGGGCGCCCCGGCGTGGGTTCCGGGGCGCCCGGGACAGCAGCTCACTCTGGGAGCTCGACCAGTGACGTTTCGCGATGTTTCACGTGGAACCAGCCGGGCCACATTTCACTCATGACCGTCCGACCCGTGGTCAAGCGCACCGCCCGCGCCGTTCTGCTGGACGGTGCCGACCTGATCTTGATCAAGCGCACCAAGCCGGGTGTGGATCCCTACTGGCTCACCCCCGGCGGCGGGGTCGAGCCCGGCGACTCGACCGTCGTCGACGCCCTGCACCGCGAGGTGTACGAGGAACTCGGCGCGAAGATCACCGATGTGGTGCCCTGCTTCGTGGACACCATGGAGCACATCGGGGAGGACAGCGGCGCGACCGGTGTGAAGGTGCAGCACTTTTTCGTCTGCCGCCTGGAGTCCATGGACCCCTCGCTGCGCCACGGCCCCGAGGTCGACGAGCCGGTCGGCGAGTACGAGATCGTGCGTGTGCCCTTCACCCGGGTCGGTATCGCCTCCGTCCATCTCGTGCCGCTGTCGCTGCGGCACTACCTGGACGGCAACATCGAGGGCGTACTCGCCATGCACGCGACCGACCTGGGGTGAGACGCCTGATCAGCTTCCGGCCGCGACCAGTTCCTCGACGGAGTCGTGCCGTATGCGGTCCGACGGGATGCCGCTGTCCCGCAGGGCGTCCACACCGCTGCGGATCATCCCGGGCGGGCCCGAGACGTAGGCGTCGAACTCGTTCCACGGCCCGTAGGCGCGTATCGCGTCCGGCAGCTGCTGGTGCGCCTGCTGGTCGATGATCGCCCGGACCGAGAGCCAGGGGTGGCTCTGCTGGAGGCGGAGCATGGTGTTGATGTCGTACAGGTCGTGGTCGGTACGAGCGCCGTAGAAGACCTCGACCGGCCGGCGGTCCCCGTGCTCGGCGACATCCTCGACCAAGGCCTTGATGGGCGCTATGCCCGTGCCGCCGCCCAGGCAGAGCAGGCCGCTGTCGGTGGTGTGGTCGACGGTCATGGAACCGGCGGGCGGGCCGAGCCGGATGATGTCGCCGGGGCGGGCGCGGTGCACCAGGGCGTTGGAGACCCAGCCCGCCGGGACGGCCTTCACGTGGAACGACAGCAGACCGTCGGAGCGGGGGGCCGATGCGAAGGAGTAGTGCCGCCATATCCGGGGCCACCAAGGCGTCTCCACGCTCGTGTACTGACCGGCGAGGAAGGGGTACGGCTGGTCGGGCCGGACGGTGACGACCGCGACGTCCGGGGTTCTCAGGTCGTGCGTGACGACCTCGGCGTACCACCAGGCTGGGGCGCGCAGTTCGTCCGCGCCCGCCGCGTCGATCATGACCTGGGAGATTGTGGTGTAGGCCCGGACCCAGGCCGCCTCCATCTCCGCGTTCCAGACCCCGGCGGCGTACTTGCTCAGCGCGCCGATGAGGCACTCGCCGACGGCCGGGTAGTGCTCGGCCCGTGTCCCGTACTTCCGGTGCCCCCGGCCGAGGTTTTGCAGGTAGTCGACGAGGACGTCCTTGTTGTCGATGTGCTCGGCGGCCGTGAGCAGCGCCCTGAGCAGCCGGTCCCGCTGGGTGTCCATCGCGGCCGGGAACAGCGACCGCAGGTCGGGGTGGCGGACGAAGAGCAGGGCGTAGAAGTACGACGTGACCTTGTCGGAGACCGGGGCGACTTCGGCCATGGCCCGGCGGATGAGCACGGCGTCCGGGGATTCCGCTTCGGCCGGGGCGGTGGCGGCCTCTCCTGGGGACGACGCCGGCGCATGCCGCTGTGCGGGAACCTGCTGCTCGGCGGCGGCAGTGGGGGGCGGAGCCAGGGGGGAGGCGAAGGGCGCCGGGGTGAGCGCTGTGGGTGTGGGACCCGGCGACGAGGCGGTGGCCGGGCTCGAGACCGCGGAAGACGGGGCGTGCTGTGCGGCTGAAGGGGCGAGCCTGGGTATCGCCTCCGGGCGTTCACGCCCAAGGTCCGGCCGGCCGGTATCAACGCTGCCGGGTATCGGGGTGGGTGGCCCGGATGGGCCGTCCTCCGGCGCGTCCGGGGCGGTCGTGGGCCTGCCCACGGGGCGTATGGCGGCCGGTCGGCGCCCTTCTGCCGTCCCGGGGTCGCTGTCCGGCGCCGTCGTGGGGTTCTTGCGGGGTGTGAACCAGCCGCCCCCGCCGCCAGAAGTGCCGTTGTCGGCCGACGTGGTGGTCGGAGCGTCCATGGTGTGCCTCGCCTCGAGCATCTTTCGGTCGGTCTGCGCACTTCCTGGGTTGGAAGGTGCCTGCTTTCCCCCGTGGACGGTCTGCGTTCCCCTCCTTGTCGCGGCCAATGCGACCACATTCAACCCGTATTCCAACTCCGTACGGACAAGTAGGGCGAGAGTGTGACATTGGACGCAGTAACTCTCATCGAGTTTTCTGCACTCGGCCCACACGGGGCGGGTCGGCTCGTCCCTGACGCGAACCGGAGTCGACCCTACCGGCCACCGCCGCGCACACAAGTCCCCCTTCCCTCCTCACGAAATGCGGGCACGACGCGAATCTTCAAATCTGACAACTACGGGACAGAAAAACCCCGTTCCAGGCCTGGATCGGACACCCGGTGTTCTTACGTGTTTCACGTGAAACATCCAGCAACGGCCCAAGCCCTGTACGGGCGGCGACAACTGGCCAAAAGCTCGTATGTCTGCGCTGAAAGAGGTGGACGTCAAGGGTCCTCGTCGGACAGCCTGACCTGCGTGCCGACTCCTTCTCTTGCCTCATTGCCCATCCGTCGTCTGACGCTCCGCGATCAAGCCGCCTGCGCCGACTTGTCCGAGGACCGGGGGTGGCCACGGGAGGAGCACAAGTGGGGCTTCCTCCTCACGGCCGGAAAGGGCTACGGCATCGACGACCCCGACGGCGGCCTCGTGAGCGCCTGTGTCGTCACCGAGTACGGACCGCAGAACCCCGCCCTCGCCGCGATCGGTATGGTTCTGGTCGCCGGACGGCACGCTCGGCAGGGCGTGGGACGCCGGCTGATGCACCATGTCGTCTCGGCGATGGGCACCACACCTGTCACCCTGCACGCGACGCCCTACGGCCGCCCCCTCTACGAGGAACTCGGCTTCAAGGTCACCGGGCGCGCCGAGATGGTCCTCGGGCGCTTTACTCCCGGCCGGCCTGAACCGAGGGTCTCCACCCGCCCCGCGACCGCCGAGGACCTCACCGCGATCCTCCGGCTCGACGAGCAGGTGTTCGGGACCGACCGCACCCACATCGTCACCCGGCTCCCCGCATTCGCCGACCAGTTGCGTGTGGCCGAGGAGGGCGGGCGGATCATCGGGTACGCGGGTGCCTGGCCCAACATGGACACCCACGTCGTCGGCCCGCTCATCGCACGCGACACGTCGGTGGCGCAGGCGCTCATCGTCTCTCTTGCCGCCCACACCGACCGTCCGCTGCGCACCGACATCGATGTGCGGCACGAAGAGCTCCTCGCGTGGGTGAAGGAGCGCGGCCTGGAGTCCGTCGCCTTCAACTCGGTGATGACGTACGGGATCACCGAGTTGCCCGGAGACTGGCGCCGCCGATTCGCGCCGGTCACAGTCGCGGCGGGCTGAGGAGACTCGATACGACGACGCCGGCTCCCCGTAGACCGGGGAACCGGCGTCGTCGCTCTGAAGGGGCCTGGTCAGGCGAGGGCCTCAACAGCGGCCGTGGCGAAGCCGTGGTCCTGCTCCGGGGCACCGCCGCCGACGCCGATCGCGCCGATCAGGCGGCCGTCACGGTGCACCGGCACGTCGCCGGCGATGAACAGCAGCGGCCGGTCGAGCGCGGTCGGCAGCGTGTGGAAGAGGCCTCCTGGCTGCACCGCGTCGACGAGGTCGGCGGTGGGCGCGTTCAACTGCAGAGCCGTGTAGGCCTTGCGGGTGCTGGTCTCGCCGGAGATCAGCACGGTGCTGTCGTCCCGCCGGAAGGCGAGCAGATGGCCCCCCGCGTCCAGGACGGTGACGCCCGCGGCCGCGGTGGCGCGGTGGGCCGCGGAGACGAGGGCGTCGGCGTCCTGGGTGGTCAACGGGGCGACGGCGGTGGTGGTGCTCATGAGGGGGTTCTCATGGAGGACGTGCTGGGGCATGGGGACGGTCGGGGTGGTCGGGTTGCTCAGTGGTGGACAGCGGCTCGCTGCCCGGCCGGTGCAGAACCCGTGACGACGGTGCTGGGACCGCCGGCACGACGCTCCAGGGCGGCCGAGAGGAAGGCCAGGACCAGGGCTCCGGCGGCCAGGGCGGCACCGACCCAGTTGGGGGCGGTGTAGCCGAGGCCCGCCGCGATCACGATGCCGCCGAGCCAGGCGGACAGGGCGTTGCCGAGGTTGAAGGCGCCGATGTTCACGGCGGAGGCCAGGGTCGGGGCGCCGTGCGCCTGGTCGAGGACCCGCTTCTGGAGCGGTGGCACGGTGGCGAAGCCCAGGGCACCGATCAGCGCGATGGTGATCGCCGACAGCAGCTTGTCGTGGGCGGTGAGGGTGAACAGCGCCAGGACGACGGCCAGGGCACCCAGGGAGACATACAGCATGGGCATCAGGGCGCGGTCGGCGAACTTGCCGCCGACGAGGTTGCCGCCGACCATGCCGAGGCCGAAGAGGACCAGCAGCCAGGTGACGGAGCCGTCGGCGAAGCCTGCGACGTTGGTCATCATCGGCGCGATGTAGGTGATGGCCGCGAAGACACCGCCGAAGCCGAGGACGGTCATGGCCATCGCGAGCAGCACCTGCACGTTCTTGAAGGCGGCCAGCTCGTGCCGCAGGCGCACGCCCTCCGCCTTGGGCATGTCGGGGACGAGCCGGGCGATGCCGGCCAGGCCGACGACGCCGAGGGCGGCGACGATGCCGAAGGTCACCCGCCAGCCGACGGACTGCCCGACGAGCGTGCCCAGCGGGACGCCGACCACGTTGGCGACGGTCAGGCCGGTGAACATCATCGCGATGGCTCCGGCCTTCTTGTCCGGGGCGACGAGGTCGGTCGCGACGACCGAGCCGATGCCGAAGAAGGCGCCGTGGGCCAGCGAGGCGACGATCCGGCCGATCAGCATGACGGAGAAGGTGGGGGCGAGGGCCGAGAGCAGGTTGCCGACGATGAACAGGCCCATCAGCAGCATCAGCATCCGCTTGCGGGAGATCTTGGTGCCGAGCACGGTCATCAGTGGGGCGCCGAACATGACGCCGAGCGCGTAGCCGGTCACCAGGTATCCGGCGGTGGGGATGGAGACCCCGTAGTCGCCCGCGACCTCGGGCAGCAAACCCATGATCACGAATTCCGTCGTTCCGATCCCGAAGGCCCCGATCGCGAGGGCCAGAAGCGCGAGAGGCATGGAGGGGTTACCTTCCCAGACGATTGCAGGAGCGCTTTGCGTGCGTTCACAATAGTTGCAGACGCGGGCTATACGCAAACGCCGTCAATTGCGGTTCTGCTCTATCCTGAGTGGCAGCCGCTCCGGGACGGAGGAAACGCCAATGACAGCGACGGACCCCGCGCTCACCGCTCTCGCCCAGAGCTGGTGCGCCCTCTCCCTGCTCCACGGGAGGATCGAGGCCCACATCGAGCGCGCCCTGCAGGCCGGACACGACCTCAGCGCGCGCGAGTACTCCCTGCTGGACGTGCTCAGCCGGCAGCACGACGGGGACGGAGGCCATCTGCAGATGAAGCAGGTCGCCGACGCGGTCGTCCTCAGCCAGAGCGCCACCACACGTCTGGTCACCCGTCTGGAAGACCGCGGACTCCTGGAGCGCTACCTGTGCCCGACCGACCGCCGGGGCATCTACACCAACGTCACCGAAGCGGGCCTCGAGCTGCTGGAAGCGGCGCGCCCGACCAATGACGCCGCCCTGCGCGAGGCCCTCGATGAAGCGGCGAAGAACCCCGAACTGGCCCCGCTGGTCCGGGTCGTGGAGACGCTGAAGGCTCCGATGCCCGCCTAGGGCGCCTCCGCGCAGGGCCTCCCGCGTGCGGCGTCTGCACATCGGCCGTCTCTGCGTAGGGTGCGTTCATGGGAGACCTTGAGATACGTGCCGCCGCTGCCGACGACGTCCCGGCGATCGTCGCCATGCTCGCGGACGACCCGCTGGGCGCGCAGCGCGAGTCACCGGACGACCTCGCCCCGTACCTGGCCGCACTGGAACGACTCAGCGCCGACCCGAACCAGCGTCTGGTCGTGGCGGTCCGGGAGGGCCGGGTCGTCGGCACGCTCCAGCTCACCGTCATTCCCGGGCTCTCCCGACGCGGTGCCACCAGGTCGATCATCGAAGGGGTGCGCATCCACGCGGACGAGCGCGGCAGCGGCCTGGGAACACAGCTCATCGAGTGGGCGATCGACACATCCCGGGACCAGGGATGCCAGTTGGTCCAGCTGACCTCCGACAGGACGCGCACCGACGCCCACCGCTTCTACGAGCGGCTCGGGTTCACGGCCTCCCACACGGGCTTCAAGCTCCCGCTGTGACCGGCATGCGTGGGGCGCGCTGTTTCACGTGAAACAGCGCGCCCCACGCATGTCGCCGCCTAACCGATGCCGCGCCACCCCTCGGGGTCGATCCCACCCGGCACAGGAGCCCCCTCGTCGTACGGCTGACGCGTGAAAACGAACGAGCCGAGGTCCAGATGACTCACCGACCCCTCCGGCCGCCGTACGGCCCTCAAGAGCTCACCGGCGTAGTAGCCCTCCAGCCCTGTCCAGGTGCCGTCGCCGTTCGGGCGGAACCGTGAGCGACGGCCGCCGCCGGACAACGGCCCCAGTGAGACGAGCCCGTCGGCCGTCAGCCGCAGAGCGAAGGCGTGCGTCCCCCAGTACCACTGCCCCGTCAGCTCCAGCAGCGACGGATCGAGATCAGTCAGCGGCTTCCACGGCGCGGGGATGCGCGGCTCCGCCTCGGCGACGATGCGGACCAGGTCGGCGGCGACGGGGAACAGCAGCGGCCCGGAAGTGGAGTTCGCCAGGGCGATCGCTGCCACGTCGTCATCGACGCTGATCATGAGGCACGCGAGGAACCCGGGCAGCGAGCCGGTGTGGCCGACGAGGGACCGTCCGTTCCGTCGCCGGATCTCCATGCCCAGACAGTAGGCGTAACCACTCGCCACGTCCGCCGCCTCGTGAGGCGCGGCCGGTGTCCTCATCTCCCGCAGCGACTCGGCGCTCAGCACCCGCTCATCGCCCTTGACCAGGAAGACCGCGAACCGCGCCAAGTCACCGGTCGTCGACCAGAGCTGACCGGCCGGCGCCATACGCCCCAGGTCCTCGGTGGGCTCGGGAAGCATCACATCGGCCCAGGGGTGCACGGCCCAGCCACCCGCATGGGGCGCCCGAGGTCGCACGCTTGTGCGATGCAGCCCCAGAGGTTCGAGCACTTCACGCCGAAGGACGTCCTCCCAAGAAGCCCCACGGAGCTTCTCGATGAGTGCGCCGAGCAGCGCGTATCCCGGGTTCGAGTAGTGGAACCGGCGACCGGGCGGGGTCAGCAGGGGCCGCTCACCCAGCACGTCGTCGAGTTCGGGCCGCAGGGATCCGGGGCTCCGCTCCCACCACGGCCCCGGTGTCTCGGCTGCCAGCCCGCCCGTGTGCGCGAAGAGTTCGGCGACGGTTGCCTCCCCCACGCCGGTGCCCGGCAGATGCTTCTCGAGCGGATCCCCGAGATCCAGTGCGCCCTCGTCGCGCAGCCGTAGCACGAGAACCGCCGTGAAGGTCTTGGTGATCGAGCCGATCCGGTACTGCACGTTCTCGTCCGGCGCGTGTCCTTCCACCGAGGTCCGCGCGCCCGTCCACACCGTTGTCCTGTCTCGCACGACAGCCGCGACGAGCGACGGAACCCGCCCTTCGGCCTGCGCGACGGCGATCCGGTGCAACAGAGCACGGCGGGTGCCGGGAAGCAGTTCTCCCTGAGATGTCGTCATAAGCCCAGTCCACCCGGCCCGGCGTCCCCTCGTCGAGCACATTTGCGGCAGGAGCCGGACAGGTCGGGGCGGATCAGGTCTGCGCCATGTCCACGAACCGCGAGTAGTGACCCTGGAAAGCGACCGTGATCGTCGCCGTCGGGCCGTTACGGTGCTTGCCCACGATGATGTCCGCCTCGCCCGCGCGCGGCGACTCCTTCTCGTACGCGTCCTCGCGGTGCAGCAGGATCACCATGTCGGCGTCCTGCTCGATCGATCCCGATTCACGCAGGTCGGACACCATCGGCTTCTTGTCCGTGCGCTGCTCTGGACCACGGTTGAGCTGGGAGAGCGCGATCACCGGAACCTCCAGCTCCTTGGCCAGGAGCTTGAGGTTTCGGGACATGTCCGAGACCTCCTGCTGGCGGCTCTCGGAGCGCTTGGAGCCCCCGGACTGCATCAGCTGCAGATAGTCGATGATCACGAGTTTGATGTCGTTGCGCTGCTTCAGCCGACGGCACTTCGCGCGGATCTCCATCATCGACAGGTTCGGGGAGTCGTCGATGTAGAGCGGCGCGGACGACACTTCGGGCATCCGGCGCGCCAGACGTGTCCAGTCCTCGTCCGTCATGGTGCCTGACCGCATGTGGTGAAGGGCGACGCGGGCCTCTGCGGACAGCAGACGCATCGCGATCTCGTTGCGCCCCATCTCCAGGGAGAAGATGACGCTCGGCAGATTGTGCTTGATCGACGCGGCACGGGCGAAGTCCAGCGCCAGCGTCGACTTACCCATGGCGGGACGGGCCGCGATGACGATCATCTGCCCCGGGTGCAGACCGTTGGTGAGGGAGTCGAGGTCGGTGAACCCCGTGGGAACACCGGTCATCTCACCGCTGCGCGAGCCGATCGCCTCGATCTCGTCGAGCGCGCCCTCCATGATGTCGCCGAGCGGCAGATAGTCCTCGCTCGTGCGCTGCTCGGTGACCGCGTAGACCTCTGCCTGGGCGCGGTTGACGATCTCGTCGACGTCGTCGTCGGCCGCGTATCCCATCTGTGTGATGCGTGTACCGGCCTCGACCAGGCGGCGCAGGACGGCCCGCTCGTGGACGATCTCCGCGTAGTACGCCGCGTTGGCCGCCGTGGGGACCGTCTGGACGAGGGTGTGCAGATACGAGGCTCCGCCGACCTTGTTGATCTCGCCGCGCTTGGTGAGCTCGGCCGCGATCGTGATGGGGTCGGCCGGCTCGCCCTTGGCGTAGACGTCGAGGACGGCCTGGTAGATCGTCTCGTGAGCCGGCTTGTAGAAGTCGTGGCCCTTGAGGATCTCGACAACGTCGGCGATGGCGTCCTTGGACAGGAGCATGCCGCCGAGGACGGACTGCTCGGCGTCGATGTCCTGCGGCGGTACCCGCTCGAACGACGGGGCCGATCCGCCGTCCCACGCCCCGTTGTCCCCGCCGCGCTCGTGCTGTTCGTCGCGGCCCCGGGCTCCGTCACGACGGCGGCGGGAGGCGGGCAGACGATCACTGGGACCGCTGTCGGCCCACGGGTCGTCCAAGGGCTCGGAAATGCTCACCGAGCCACCTCCTCCCGTCCGCCGAAGCAGACCTAGCCGTGCCCCTCTGTTCTACGGCACGGCACTGACAAATAAGAGGCCCAACTCCGGTTGGTACGCGCCGGTTTTGTGGCGTTTTGAAAACCGGCGGACGGAGTGGGCGCCGGACCACCGTAGGCCTCTCTGCACCGTCAGCCAATCTGGTTATCCACAGGCCATGTGGACGACGACCCAGATGCTGTGGAGAACTCCGCGAAACCTGTGCACGACCCGGTGGACAGGCCTGTGAACAAGCGGCGACCCTCACGAGGGAGACCACCCTGACCTGCATCTTTGTCGTCCACCGGCTGTGCAGAAGAAAAACTTTCCCCGCCAGCCCAAGATCGCCTCGAACAGTGCACAGCAGTGCGCATCCCAACACGGGATGTAAGGGCTGCAAACGCTTTGCATCTCTTACCTGTGGACGATTAGATTGGTGCACATGACACAGGCCCCCGCGCGCCGCCGAACCGGCCGGAGACAGCACGACCGAGAGATCGTCGCGCTGGCGGTGCCGGCCTTCGGCGCCCTCGTCGCCGAGCCCCTCTTCCTCATGACCGACACCGCCATCGTGGGCCATCTGGGCACAGCCCAACTCGCCGGTCTCGGCATCGCCTCGGCCCTCCTGATGACCGCCGTGAGCGTCTTCGTCTTCCTCGCCTACGCCACGACGGCAGCGGTTGCCCGCCGTGTCGGAGCGGGCGATCTCCAGGCCGCCATCCGGCAAGGCATGGACGGTATCTGGCTGGCACTGCTCCTCGGCGCCGCCGTCGTCGCCGCAGCGCTGCCGACGGCACCCCACCTCGTGGACCTCTTCGGCGCCTCGGACGCGGCAGCCCCTTACGCGATCACGTATCTGCGCATCTCCGTGCTCGGCATACCGGCCATGCTCGTCGTTCTCGCCGCGACCGGTGTCCTGCGCGGATTGCAGGACACCAAGACCCCGCTCTACGTCGCCGTCGCCGGCTTCGTTGCCAACGGCGCTCTCAACGCCGGGCTTGTCTACGGCGCCGATCTGGGGATCGCCGGATCCGCGTGGGGCACGGTCATCGCTCAGTGCAGCATGGCCGCGGTCTACCTCGTGGTGGTTCTGCGAGGAGCGCGCAAGCATGGGGCCTCGCTGCGTCCGGATGCCGCCGGGATCAGGGCCTCCGCGCAAGCCGGTGTGCCCCTGCTGGTGCGCACGCTCTCCCTGCGGGCGATCCTGATGATCGCCACTGGGGTCGCCGCCCGTCTCGGGGATGCCGACATCGCCGCCCACCAGATCATTCTCTCTCTGTGGAGCTTGCTGGCCTTCGCCCTCGACGCCATCGCTATCGCCGGGCAGGCCATCATCGGTCGCTACCTCGGAGCCGGTGACGCCCAGGGTGCTCGGGACGCATGCCGTCGCATGGTCGAGTGGGGTATCGCCGTCGGGTTCGTTCTCGGCGTTCTGGTGGTCATCGCCCGACCGGCCTTCCTGCCCCTGTTCACCAGTGACCCGGCGGTCAGGGATGTGGCGCTGCCTGCCTTGATCATCGTCGCCCTGTCCCAGCCGATCTCCGGCATCGTCTTCGTCCTGGACGGAGTCCTCATGGGCGCCGGCGACGGCCCGTACCTCGCCTGGGCGATGCTGCTCACCCTGGCGGTGTTCACTCCGGTCGCTCTGCTGGTCCCGGTACTGGGCGGCGGTCTCACCGCCCTCTGGGCCACGATGACGCTGATGATGACCGTACGCATGCTGACCCTGTGGCTCCGCACCCGCTCTGGCCGCTGGATCGTGACGGGCGCGACCCGCTGACCGTTTCACGTGAAACGCTGCCTGCTTCACGTGAAACACGATGTGCTCCACAGAACGCG
Source organism: Streptomyces hawaiiensis (assembly GCF_004803895.1). Classification (NCBI taxonomy): domain Bacteria; kingdom Bacillati; phylum Actinomycetota; class Actinomycetes; order Kitasatosporales; family Streptomycetaceae; genus Streptomyces; species Streptomyces hawaiiensis. Next base: position 4,368,951 of record NZ_CP021978.1, read on the forward strand.
GTGTTTCACGTGAAACACGGACGCCCCTCGGCAAACATGCATCCGACAGACACGAATGGGGCCGCACCCCGCAGGGTGCGGCCCCATCGCTTACTGCTTCAGCAGCGCGGCACTCAGGCCGCGACGACCTCGATGTTCACCTTGGCGGCAACCTCGGGGTGCAGACGCACGGACGTCTCGTGAGCGCCCAGCGTCTTGATCGGCGAGCCGAGCTCGATGCGGCGCTTGTCGACCTCGGGACCACCGGAGGCCTTGATCGCGGAAGCGACGTCGGCCGGAGTGACGGAACCGAAGAGACGACCGGCGTCGCCGGAGCGAACGGCCAGACGGACCTTGACGCCCTCGAGCTGGGCCTTCACAGCGTTGGCCTGCTCGATGGTCTGGATCTCGTGGATCTTGCGAGCACGACGGATCTGTTCGACGTCCTTCTCGCCACCCTTGGTCCAGCGGATAGCGAAGTTCCGCGGGATCAGGTAGTTGCGAGCGTAACCGTCCTTGACGTCGACGACGTCGCCCGCGGCACCGAGGCCGGAGACCTCGTGGGTGAGGATGATCTTCATGAGTCGGTCACCCTTCCCTTATCGCGCGGTGGACGTGTAGGGCAGCAGCGCCATCTCACGGCTGTTCTTCACGGCCGTGGCGACGTCACGCTGGTGCTGCGTGCAGTTACCGGTCACGCGGCGGGCACGGATCTTGCCGCGGTCGGAAATGAACTTCCGCAGCATGTTCGTGTCCTTGTAGTCCACGTACGTGACCTTGTCCTTGCAGAATGCGCAGACCTTCTTCTTCGGCTTGCGCACAGGCGGCTTAGCCATGGTGTTTCTCCTGTGTGATCAAGAAGTGTGAGTGCGAACCCGCCCCTAGAAGGGGGGCTCGTCCGAGTAGCCGCCGCCACTGCCGCCGCCGGAGTTTCCACCCCAGCCGCTGCCGGCGCCCTGGTTGCCACCGGCGGGAGCACCGGTCGCCCACGGATCGTCGGCGGGAGCGCCGCCGCCCTGCTGGCCGCCACCGGGGCCGCCGCCCCAGCCGCCGCCGCCTTGGGCGCCGCCGCCACCACCGCCACCGCTGTAGCCGCCCTGGCCACCGCGGCCGGTGGTCTTGGTGACCTTGGCCGTGGCGTTGCGCAGGCTGGCGCCGACTTCCTCGACGTCCAGCTCGTAGACCGTGCGCTTGACACCCTCACGGTCCTCGTAGGACCGCTGCTTCAGCCGGCCCTGCACGATGACGCGCATGCCTCGCTGGAGCGACTCAGCGACGTTCTCCGCCGCCTGACGCCAGACCGAGCAGGTCAGGAAGAGGCTCTCGCCGTCCTTCCACTCGTTCGTCTGGCGGTCGAAGGTGCGGGGGGTGGACGCGACACGGAACTTCGCGACCGCCGCACCGGAGGGGGTGAAGCGCAGCTCGGGGTCGTCGACAAGATTGCCGACGACCGTGATGACGGTCTCGCCTGCCATGGGGGAACCTCTCGGCGGGTTTGCTCTGGCTGCTTGCTACTCGAATCCCGGGATCAGCTGAGCTGGAAGCTCAGTGGGTCTCGGGGCGGAGGACCTTGGTCCGGAGGACCGACTCGTTCAGGTTCATCTGGCGGTCGAGCTCCTTGACGACCGCAGGCTCGGCCTGCAGGTCGATGACCGAGTAGATGCCCTCGGGCTTCTTCTTGATCTCGTACGCGAGACGACGACGGCCCCAGGTGTCGACCTTCTCGACCTTTCCGCCGCCGTCACGGACGACAGAAAGGAAGTTCTCGATCAGCGGAGAGACAGCGCGCTCCTCGACCTCGGGGTCGAGGATGACCATCACCTCGTAGTGACGCATGTGGAACCCACCTCCTTTGGACTCAGCGGCCACGGTCGTTCCGTGGCAGGAGGGTTGTGATGCGTAGCAACGGTATCGGCCACCACTGACAGTCGGGGGTTCTGACGAGAAGCCCCTGCCATGACATGGGCAGACACCGGTGCGGACGGTACAGAGTACCCGCACAGCGGCTTGCGGTTGAAATCCGGCCGCCCGGGCAGCCAATCTGTACACATCGGGTGTGTATGGCGCTACGATGCGCCGCCTTTCGCAGGAGGTGCCCTATGGCACAGGCATTGCGACCCAACACCGCCGGCGGTCTCTTCGCCACGGACGGCAAGCCCCATCCCCTCCAGGACGCCCTGCTCGCGGTGACCCTGGTGCTGGGCCTTTTGTCGTTCCTCACGGCGATCATCGACGAAGACCTGCATGTGCTCAGCTCCTGGGCCGGCCTCGTGGGCATCCTCACGGGTGCGTACGGCCAGTGGATCTCGGAGACGACCCGCGAGCGCTTCGGCCTGATCCTGGGCCTGGGCGCATCGGGGGTCGGGTTCTTCCTGGGCATGGCGCACGGCGGCCTCATCGGCTGACGCCAGGACACCCCTCATCTGAACACCGGGTCACGCCCAGGCCGGATTCGGGCCGGGGCGAAGGTCCCGTACGGCCAACCGGCGCGCTCCCACGGCGCAGTAGGCTTCGCGCGAGAGCCGGAGCCCCTGTACCCATGGGGACACACCAGCCCGAGGAGCGCCCCGAAATGAGCCTGACCCTGAGGACCATCAGTCGCGAGCAGCATCTGGCTTACATCCAGAGCCTGCCGTCGGCGAGCCACATGCAGGTCCCGGCCTGGGCTGACGTCAAGGCGGAGTGGCGCTCCGAGAACCTCGGGTGGTTCGACGACCGCACCGGCGAGATGGTCGGTGCGGGTCTGGTCCTCTACCGGCAGCTTCCCAAGATCAAGCGCTACCTCGCGTACCTCCCCGAGGGGCCGGTCATCAACTGGTTCGCGCCGAATCTGCAGGACTGGATCGAGCCGATGCTGGCGCACCTGAAGCAACAGGGCGCCTTCTCCGTGAAGATGGGCCCGCCGGTGATCATCCGGCGCTGGGAGGCCCCCTCCATCAAGGCGGGCATCCAGAACCCGGACGTCAAGCGCCTGCGTGACATCGAGGCCGACCACATCGAGCCGCGCGCCTTCGAGGTCGCCGACAAGCTGCGCCGCATGGGCTGGCAGCAGGGCGAGGACGGCGGCGCCGGCTTCGGCGACGTGCAGCCCCGCTACGTGTACCAGGTGCCGCTGGCGAACCGCTCCCTGGAAGAGGTCCACAAGAACTTCAACCAGCTGTGGCGCCGCAACATCAAGAAGGCCGAGAAGGCCGGCGTCGAGGTCGTCCAGGGCGGCTACCAGGACCTCGAGGAATGGCAGCGGCTGTACGAGATCACGGCCGTGCGCGACCACTTCCGGCCGCGCCCGCTGTCGTACTTCCAGCGCATGTGGACGGCCCTCAACACCGAGGACCCCAACCGCATGCGGCTGTACTTCGCCCGGCACAACGGCGTGAACCTGTCGGCCGCGACGATGCTGATCGTCGGCGGGCACGTCTGGTACTCCTACGGCGCCTCCGACAACATCGGCCGCGAGGTCCGGCCCTCGAACGCGATGCAGTGGCGGATGCTGCGCGACGCCTACGCGCTCGGCGCCACCGTCTACGACCTGCGCGGCATCTCCGACTCGCTGGACGAGACCGACCACCTCTTCGGCCTGATCCAGTTCAAGGTGGGTACCGGCGGCCAGGCGGCCGAATACCTCGGCGAGTGGGACTTCCCGCTGAACAAGCTCCTGCACAAGGCGCTCGACATCTACATGTCGCGCCGCTGATGTCCCGTTCAGTGCTTCTATACCTCTGAATACACGGCAACCGCCGATACACGGCACCGCGAGAAAGGTTCCAGGTCCGGCCATGGCGCTCACGCTCTACGTCGACACCGCGCGCTGGCGTGCGCACCACAAGCACGTACAGGAGCAGTTCCCGGGCCTCGTGCCGGTCTGCAAGGGCAACGGCTACGGCTTCGGGCACGAGCGGCTGGCGGAGGAGGCCACACGGCTGGGCTCGGACGTCCTCGCCGTCGGCACCACGTACGAGGCCGCCCGGATCAAGGACTGGTTCGGCGGGGATCTGCTGGTGCTGACGCCGTACCGGCGCGGCGAGGAGCCGGTGCCGCTGCCGGACCGGGTCATCCGCTCCGTCTCGTCGATAGACGGTGTGTACGGCCTGGTCGGTGCCCGCGTGGTGATCGAGGTCATGTCCTCGATGAAGCGGCACGGCATCAGCGAGCAGGACCTGGCCCAGTTGCACGCCGCCATCGAGAACGTCCGCCTGGAGGGCTTCGCCCTTCACCTGCCGCTGGACCGCACCGACGGCTCGGACGCCGTCGAAGAGGTCATCGGCTGGATGGACCGGCTGCGTGCCGCCCGGCTGCCGCTGCACACCATGTTCGTCAGCCACCTCAAGGCCGAGGAACTCGCCCGGCTCCAGCAGCAGTTCCCGCAGACCCGCTTCCGGGCCCGCATCGGCACCCGGCTGTGGCTGGGGGACCACGACGCCACCGAGTACCGCGGCGCGGTCCTGGACGTCACGCGCGTCACCAAGGGCGACCGCTTCGGCTACCGGCAGCAGAAGGCCGCCTCCGACGGCTTCCTGGTCGTCGTGGCGGGCGGCACGTCGCACGGAGTGGGTCTGGAGGCCCCCAAGGCGCTGCACGGCGTCATGCCGCGCGCCAAGGGCGTCGCGCGCGCCGGCCTCGCGACCGTGAACCGGAACCTTTCTCCGTTCGTCTGGGGCGGCAAGCAGCGCTGGTTCGCCGAGCCGCCGCACATGCAGGTCTCGATCCTCTTCGTGCCGGCGGACGCGCCGGAGCCGAAGGTGGGCGACGAGCTGGTGGCCCATCTGCGGCACACCACCACGCAGTTCGACCGGATCATGGACCGCTGACGGCGCGACGCACCGACCGCGCAGCACACAGCAAGAAGGCCGTACACGGCTTCCCGTGTACGGCCTTCGGCGTCTCGCGGTTACGGCATCTCGCGCCGTTCGCTCAGAGCGAACCGCCTGTAGCGCCCGGCTTGCCCCACTCGACCGGCGGTCCGTCGAACTGGGCGGTCACGTGCCGCCGGGGGCGAGCCGCGGGCCCGAGAACGAAGACGTCCTCGGCTCCGTCGAGCACTCCGCCCGAGGGGTCGTCGTCACCGGACCGCCGCACGGGATCCCGCTCCGGCATGAAGATGTCGCGCACGACCATCACGCAGAGGTACAGCGTCCCCAGCAGATGCAGGGCGATGGCCCAGTGGTATCCGTCGGTGGGCAGCCCCTTGTGGGCCTCTCCGCTGGTCGTGTACGCGAGGTAGAGCCAGATTCCCAGGAAGTAGGCCACCTCACAGGCCTGCCAGATCAGGAAGTCCCGCCACTTCGGCCGGGCGAGAGCCGCCAGCGGCACCAGCCACAGGACGTACTGCGGTGAGTAGACCTTGTTGGTGAGGATGAACGCCGCGACGATCAGGAAGGCGAGCTGGGCGAACCGCGGGCGGCGCGGGGCGGTCAGGGCGAGCGCCGCGACAGCCGCGCAGCACACCAGCATCAGCAGCGTGGCCAATGAGTTGACCGTGTCGGTGCTGAGTGGGTCGTCCGAGTTCTGGGCCATGATCAGCCAGAAGGAGCCGAAGTCGACGCCCCGCTCCTGACTGAACGTGTAGAACTTCGACCAGCCCTCGAACGCGAAGAGCATCACCGGCCCGTTCACGACGACCCAGGCGACGATCGCACCACCCAGAGCCGTCCCGAACTCACGCCACCTGCCCGCGCGCCAGCACAGCACCATCAGCGGCCCGAGGAGCAGGAACGGGTACAGCTTGGCGGCCGTGGCGAGGCCCAGCAGGACGCCGAAGGCGAGGGAGCGGCCACGTGACCACATCAGCATCGCCGCGGCCGTCAGAGCGACCGCGAGCAGGTCCCAGTTGATGGTCGCCGTCAGCGCGGCGGCGGGCGCCAGGGCGACCAGCAGGCCGTCCCAGGGGCGTCGGGCGTGGGTGCGGGTCACGCAGACGGCGATGACCGACACACACACCATGAGCATTCCGGCGTTGACCATCCAGTACCACTGCTCCTGGTACTGGATGGTGCCGCTGCCGGGCGTGAGCCAGGAGGCGACCTCCATGAAGACGCCGGTGAGCACCGGGTACTCCAGGTACTGCATGTCGCCGGGAAGCCTGTCGAAGTACGGCACGAGCCCGTCGGCGAAGCCGCGCCCCTGGTAGAGGTGCGGGATGTCCGAGTAGCACGCGTGCGTGTACTGGGAGCTGGCGCCGAAGAACCAGGCGCCGTTGTAGCAGGGCGCCTTCTGGACCAGTCCGAGGGCGAACATGCCGATCGCCACCAGCGCGATCACCCGTACAGGAGTCCACCAGGACGCCCCGAGCAGGGCACGTCGCCCGAGCGGGCCACCGATCAGCTCGCTTCCGGCCGCGGCGACCTCGTCCTCCTTGGTCGGCCGCACCGGCTCCGGCTCATGGACGCTCGCTTGCGTCGATTCTGCACTGGGCATGCCGCACATCCTGCCGTACGTGTCCAGCAATACGCCGAGGGCCGCCGTACCCCGAAGGGGACGGCGGCCCTCGTTTCACGTGAAACACCTTCGCGTTTCACGTGAAACACCCAAGCCGGGCGATCTGTCAGCGGCTATCCCTCAGGGCCTCCGAAGATGCCTCCGTTGCCATTGCCTCTGCTGTTGCCACCGTTCTCGGCTGTACCGGTCGGTGCGGGCGGGGAGGACACGCCGCCGTCCGTCCCACCGTTCTCGGTGCCACCGTTCTCCGTGCCACCGTCGTTCTCACATCCGAAGAATCCGCAGGTGTCGCTCGGCGTGGGCGACGGAGTCGAGCTCTCGCTGGGCGTGGGGCTCGGCGACTCGGTCACGGGCTCGCTGGGCTCGACGCTGGGGGTCGGGGTGGGCGTCGGAGCGCCCACCTCGTCCTGGATCTCGCCGATCTTCTCGGCCTCCGGGAAGCCGAGGTCGGGCTTGCCCTTCAGTGCGGCCTTCATGTACTCGGTCCACACCAGAGTGGGGACGTCACCACCGTGGATGGATTTCTCACCCGCCGTGCCGTTCATGGAGAGCAGCTTGGCGCTCTTGGGGTCCTCACGGAACATCGCGACCGAGGTCGACAGCTGCTGGGTGTAGCCGACGAACCAGGCCGACTTGTTCTCGTCGGTGGTACCGGTCTTGCCGGCCGCCGTACGGCCCAGGGACAGGGCGTTCTTACCCGTACCGTTCTGGATGACGTTCTCCAGAACGTCCGTGACGTTGTTGGCCACCTGCTCGGGCATCGCCCGCGTGACCCTCGGCTTCTCGAAGCCCTCGATCTCACGGCCATTGGACTTGACGCTGGTCACCGAGTACGGGGCGGCCTGCTTGCCCGCCGCGGCGAACGTCGCGTAGGCGTCGGCCATTCGGATCGCACTGGGAGTCGACGTACCGAGCGCGAACGAAGCGTTGAGACCGGCGAAGCTGCTGTCCAGGATGCCGGACTTCTCGGCCAGGTCGGCCACGTTCTTCATCCCCACGTCCATGCCGAGCTGCACGAACGGCGTGTTGACGGACTGCTCCATCGCCTTGCGCAAGGAGATGTAGCCCCAGGGGTAGTCGCTCTCGTTCTCCTGGAAGAACGGCGTGTTGTCCTTCTTCAGGACGTAGGTTCCGTCGTTGTTCTTGACCTTGAGGTGGTCGTTGCCGTTGTACTTGCTCAGCGGCGAGAGGGGACCGTCGCTCCGGTAGGTGCCGTGCTCCATCGCGGCGGCGAGCACGAACGGCTTCCACGTCGAACCGACGGGGACACCCGAGGTGTCCGCGTTGTTGTTGAAGTGGCCGTTCTCGTACCCCGCGCCGCCGTAGAGCGCGACGATCGCCCCGTCGTTGGGCTTCACTGACGCCGCACCGAACTGGACGTGCTTGTCCAGCTCACGGTTCTCCGGGTCGAGCTTCTCCTTCTCGACCTTCTTGACGGCCTTCGCCAGCGCTTCGACCTTGTCCTTGTCGAAAGTCGTCTTGATCTGGTAACCGCCCAGGTCGAACTGCTTCTCGGAGATGTTCGAGTGGTTCAGGACGTACTTCTTGGCCGTGTCCGCCAGATAGCCGATCTGACCACTCATGCCCTTGGAGGCCTTGCGGGGCTGGGGCTCGGGGTAGTTCTTGATCGCGTCCTGGTACTGCTTGTCCGTGATCTTCTTGTCGTTGTGCATCTGCTCGAGGATCCAGCTCCAGCGAGCCTTGGAACGCTTGGTGTTGGCGGTCTCGGTCGCCGATGAGTCGATGCCCTCGTTGCCCGCGGGGTCGTAGTAGGTCGGGCCCTTGAGCAGAGCGGCGAGGAAGGCGCACTCGTTCGGCTTGAGATCCTTCGCTTCCTTGCCGAAGTAGGTCTGCGCGGCGGCCTGGATGCCGTAGGCGCCGCGGCCGTAGTACGAGGTGTTGAGGTAGCCCTGGAGGATCTCGCCCTTGGTGAGCTTGGTGCCCACCTTGATCGAGATGAACATCTCCTTGAACTTACGGGTGAGCGACTGTTCCTGGCTCAGGTAGGTGTTCTTGACGAACTGCTGGGTGATCGTCGAACCGCCTTGCGTGTCACCGCCCCGCGCCATGTTCGCCAGGGCTCGGGCGATACCCATGGGGTCGACGCCGGAGTCCTGGTAGAAGCTCTTGTTCTCGGCCGAGATCACCGCCCACTGCATGGCCTTGGGGATCCGGTCGATCGTGACGTTCTGGCGGTTCTGGCCGCTGCCCGCCGCGACCATCTGGGAGCCGTCCTCCCAGTAGTAGACGTTGTTCTGCGACAGGGCCGCGGCGTTCTCCTCATTGGGGACGCCCACCATGGCGTAGCCGATGCCCGCCACGGCCACCAGGCTGCCGACGAAGCCGATGCACAGGCCGGAGACGAGCTTCCAGGACGGCATCCAGCGCTGCCAGCCGTACTTGCCGGCCCGCGGATAGTCGATCAGCCGATTCTTGTCGGGGACGGCGGCCGCGCGTCCTCTGCCCCGGCCGGGCCCGTTCGGGCCGCCAGGGCCGGTACGCCGGCCACCACGGGTCGGTTCGGCCGCTCTGCGGCGGCTGCCCCCCGTGCTTCTCTGCGCCGCACGCCGGGCCTCGGCACGGCCGCCGTACTGACGCTCCTCACCCCCTGAGTCGTAGGAGTCCGACCCATAGGAGTCGGACGGAGACCCGGTGGCGCCTCGCGGTGCCGCGCGGCGGCCGGGGGACGAGCCGGACTGGCCGCGTCGGGCCGCGGCACGTCCGCCTCCCTGCGGCTGCGGCGGTTTGCGACGGTGCTCGCTCATCGAACGACTACTCCTCGGGCAGGCGCACCCCTGCGCGCCTGGAAACGGCGGCTAGTTTCCGGTCCCCCCGAAGTACGGATGCGGTCGGCTCCGCATTCATCGGTCCCGCATGCACCCGTACTACACCGACGACGACGACGCTCTCAGGCGTCACTCGGTTCCCGGTGATGTGCATGGCGCACAGACTACGCACCGCCAAAACCTGCCGAGCCCCAAAGTTCACCTCAAAACAGGCAACTCGTGTCCGATGAATCGGTGATGTGATCCCGTTCACCCGACCCCCTCTTGTCGCATCCGGAAGGCCGTTCTATCGTCATGATGTATCGAGTCGATACATCAGCTCGACACATCGGCCCGACACATCGGACCGATACATGCGCACCGCGGCGAGAGGAGGCGACGATGAGCCGGCGTTCCGGGATCCTCGAGTTCGCCGTACTCGGCCTGCTCCGCGAATCTCCGATGCATGGCTATGAGCTGCGCAAACGGCTCAACACATCGCTGGGCGTGTTCCGTGCGTTCAGCTACGGGACGCTCTACCCCTGCCTCAAGACGCTGGTCGCCAACGGCTGGTTGATCGAGGAACCGGGGAACACCGCCGAGGACGCCCTCGCCGCCCCCCTCACGGGGCGCCGCGCCAAGATCGTCTACCGGTTGACGGCGGAGGGTAAGGAGCACTTCGAGCAGCTGCTCTCACAGACCGGGCCCGACGCGTACGAGGACGAAACCTTCGCAGCCCGTTTCGCCTTCTTCGGGCAAACCTCACGCGATGTCCGCATGCGCGTGCTGGAGGGACGCCGCAGCCGGCTGGAGGAGCGGCTGGAGAAGATGAGCGCTTCCCTGGCCCGGACCCGGGAACGCCTCGACGACTACACGCTCGAGCTCCAGCGCCACGGGATGGAGTCCGTGGAGCGCGAGGTGCGCTGGCTGAACGAGCTCATCGAGAGCGAGCGGGCGGGGCGGGACCTCAAGGGTCCGGCCACCGAGGAGCCCGCTTCGCGCGACACCACATCTGGAGCGTCGGGCGGCCTGCCCCGGACGGGGGACGCCCCCCTTCCGGATACGCCTGACGACACCGCCACGTGAGAGCCCACTCAGGGCCTCACTCGTACACACAGGGAGCAACCGGAATGGGTTCGGTTCGCGTAGCCATCGTCGGTGTGGGCAACTGCGCCGCATCGCTGGTACAGGGAGTCGAGTACTACAAGGACGCCGACCCGGCGTCCAAGGTGCCGGGCCTGATGCACGTCCAGTTCGGCGAGTACCACGTCCGCGACGTCGAGTTCGTCGCCGCGTTCGACGTGGACGCCAAGAAGGTCGGTCTCGACCTGGCGGACGCCATCGGGGCCTCCGAGAACAACACCATCAAGATCTGCGACGTACCGAGCACCGGTGTGACGGTCCAGCGCGGCCACACCCTCGACGGCCTCGGCAAGTACTACCGCGAGACCATCGAGGAGGCCGCCGAGGAGCCGGTCGACGTCGTCCAGGTCCTCAAGGACCAGCAGGTCGACGTCCTCGTCTGCTACCTGCCCGTCGGCTCCGAGGACGCGGCGAAGTTCTACGCCCAGTGCGCCATCGACGCCAAGGTCGCCTTCGTCAACGCCCTCCCGGTATTCATCGCCGGCACCAAGGAGTGGGCGGACAAGTTCGTCGAGGCGGGCGTCCCGATCGTCGGTGACGACATCAAGTCCCAGGTCGGCGCCACCATCACGCACCGCGTGATGGCGAAGCTGTTCGAGGACCGGGGCGTCGTCCTGGACCGCACCATGCAGCTGAACGTCGGCGGCAACATGGACTTCAAGAACATGCTCGAGCGCGACCGCCTCGAGTCGAAGAAGATCTCCAAGACGCAGGCCGTCACCTCCCAGATCCGCGACCGCGACCTGGGCGAGGGCAACGTCCACATCGGCCCTTCCGACTACGTCGCCTGGCTGGACGACCGCAAGTGGGCCTACGTCCGCCTCGAGGGCCGTGCCTTCGGTGACGTCCCGCTGAACCTGGAGTACAAGCTCGAGGTCTGGGACTCCCCGAACTCCGCCGGCGTCATCATCGACGCCCTGCGCGCCGCGAAGATCGCCAAGGACCGCGGCATCGGCGGTCCGATCCTGTCGGCGTCGAGCTACTTCATGAAGTCCCCGCCGGTGCAGTACTTCGACGACGAGGCCCGCGAGAACGTCGAGAAGTTCATCAAGGGTGAGGTCGAGCGCTGACGCGCCGCAACTGATCGCTCCTGCCAGGGCTGGGAGGGTCCCCGGGTCGTACGACCCGGGGACCCTCCCCGTATGTGAGGCTGGGCCCCATGGCCGTCGTCCGTGACCTGCGCGTCCTGTTGCGCTTCCAGGGCTTCCGGCGCCTGCTCGCCGTACGCCTGCTGTCCCAGGGTGCCGACGGCGTCTACCAGGTCGCGCTCGCCGCGTACGTGGTCTTCTCACCGGAGAAGCAGACCTCGGCGGCCGCGGTCGCCTCCGCGATGGCGGTGCTGCTGCTCCCGTACTCCCTCGTCGGCCCCTTCGCCGGTGTCCTGCTGGACCGCTGGCGCCGCCGTCAGGTCCTGCTGTTCGGCAGCCTGTTGCGCGCCCTGCTGGCCTCCGCGACGGCCCTGCTGATCCTCAGTCCGGCTCCGGACTGGCTCTTCTACGTGTCGGCTCTGTGCGTCACCGCGGTCAACCGCTTCGTCCTGTCAGGTTTGTCCGCCGCCCTGCCACGCGTGGTCGACGCCGACCGTCTGGTCCTCGCCAACTCTCTCTTCCCGACCGCCGGAACACTGGCGGCGACCGCGGGCGGCGGCCTCGCCTTCGTCGTGCGCCTGGCGGTGGCGGACTCGGACGCCGCGGTGGTGCTCGTGGGGGCGGGGCTTTATCTGTGCGCCGCCCTGGCATCGCTGAGCATGGCGCGGGAACTCCTCGGCCCCGACCGGCCCTTGGCGCGCGGGCGGATCAAGACGGCCCTCAGGGGCACCGCCCGCGACCTGATGGCAGGCGTACGTCACCTGGCCGCCCCGCAGCGCCGGGAGGCCGCCTGGGCGCTCGTGGCGATGTCGCTGATGCGGTTCTGCTACGGCGCCCTGCTGGTCATGCTGCTGATGCTGTGCCGGTACGCCCTCACCTCGACCACGGACGACGGACTCGCCCTGCTGGGACTGGCGTTGGGCGTGTCCGGCGCCGGGTTCTTCTCGGCGGCCGTGGTGACGCCCTGGACCGCGGGGCGGTTCGGACCGGGCCGCTGGATCGTCGCCTGCGCGGGTGCCGCGGCGCTGCTGGAACCTGCTCTCGGGCTACCGTTCGCCACCGTCCCGCTGCTGGCCGCAGCCTTCGTCCTGGGGCTGACCACTCAGGGCGCGAAGATCGCCACGGACACCATCGTCCAGTCCTCCGTCGAGGACCACTTCCGTGGCCGGATCTTCTCGGTTTACGACGTCCTCTTCAACGTTTCCTTCGTCGTCGCGGCCGTCGTCGCCGCCCTGATGCTGCCGCCGGACGGCCGATCCGTGACGCTGGTGATCACGATCGCTGTTATCTACGCGGCAGTAGCTGTGACTATGAACCGTTTTGGCCGCCGGTAAGTGTCACATCAATGACACAGAGCCACTTCCGGCTACTGGGTTGTCAGTGGGGACCGCTACCTTACGTGGGTCTTATCTCGCGACATGTTCGCGTCACTCACCATGTTTTAGGGGGACCCCCAAGTGACTACTCCGCCGCCCCAGGGCAACCCATTCGCACAGGGCCAGCCCGCGGCTGCACCTCAGGCTCCGTTCCCGCCTCAGGGCGGGTACCCGCAGCAGCCCGGGCAGCCCGGCTTCCCGCCCCAGGGCGCGGCTCCGTACGCTCCGGTTCCGCCGCAGCCGACCGGTCGCAAGCTCAGCTTCAAGACCATCAAGAACATCGCCATCGTCATCGCGGTGGCGAGCATTGCCATCGGCGGCTACATAACCAGCCGGGACGACGCCAACACGGCGGCTGTCGGCGACTGCATGCACCGCGGCGGCAGCAGCGACAGCAACCCGGACCTCGAAGTCGTGAAGTGCGACGACGCGAAGGCCCAGTACAAGGTGCTGGCCAAGATCGAGGGCTCGTATCTCACGGACACCCTGGCTTCCAGCAAGTGCGAGGCCGAGGACAAGGACTTCCAGTACACGTACACCGAGAGCGGTGACGGCAAGGACTTCCTGCTCTGCCTGAAGGACTACAAGAAGTAGGCAGAGACGACGAGGGGCGGTGTTTCACGTGAAACACCGCCCCTCGGTCTGCCTCCCGCAGGCCGCCTGTCTCCAGCGGGGTCGTGTTTCACGTGAAACACGACCCCGTTTCACGGCCTCAGCTCTCCTGCTCGGCCCACCACTCCTTGAGCTCGGCCACGGCGGCGTCCTGCTCCATCGGTCCGTTCTCCAGGCGCAGCTCCAGCATGTGCTGGTACGCACGGCCGATGACCGGGCCGGGACCCACGCCGAGGATCTCCATGATCTGGTTGCCGTCGAGATCCGGACGGATCGAGTCCAGCTCCTCCTGCTCCTGCAGCTTGGCGATCCGCTCCTCCAGCCCGTCGTACGCGCGCGACAGGGCCGCCGCCTTGCGCTTGTTACGGGTCGTGCAGTCCGAGCGGGTCAGCTTGTGGAGGCGGTCGAGGAGCGGGCCGGCATCACGGACGTAGCGGCGGACCGCGGAGTCCGTCCACTCGCCCATGCCGTAGCCATGGAAGCGCAGGTGGAGTTCGACCAGACGTGAGACGTCCTTCACCAGCTCGTTGGAGTACTTCAGAGCCGTCATGCGCTTCTTGGTCATCTTCGCCCCGACCACCTCATGATGGTGGAACGAGACCCGGCCGTCCTTCTCGAAGCGGCGCGTGCGCGGCTTGCCGATGTCGTGCAGCAGGGCAGCCAGGCGCAGGGTGAGGTCGGGACCGTCCTCCTCGAGCGCCATCGCCTGCTCCAGGACGATGAGCGAGTGGTCGTAGACGTCCTTGTGGCGGTGGTGCTCGTCACGCTCCAGGCGCAGCGCCGGCAGCTCGGGCACCACGCGTTCGGCGAGACCCGTCTCGACGAGCAGCGTCAGGCCCTTGCGCGGCTGCTGGGACAGGATCAGCTTGTTCAGCTCGTCCCGCACCCGCTCGGCCGAGACGATCTCGATGCGCCCGGCCATATCCGTCATGGCCGTGACGACCTCGGGGGCGACCTCGAAGTCGAGCTGAGCCGCGAAGCGTGCGGCCCTCATCATCCGCAGCGGGTCGTCCGAGAACGACTCCTCCGGGGTGCCGGGAGTGCGCAGCACACGCGCCGCGAGGTCCTCGAGCCCGCCGTGCGGATCGACGAACTCCTTCTCCGGCAGCGCCACCGCCATCGCGTTCACCGTGAAGTCACGGCGGACGAGATCCTCCTCGATGGAGTCGCCGTACGACACCTCGGGCTTGCGCGAGGTGCGGTCGTAGGCCTCCGAGCGGTAGGTGGTCACCTCGATCTGGTAGCCGCCCTTGTGGGCACCGACCGTGCCGAACGCGATCCCGACCTCCCACACGGCGTCCGCCCACGGGCGCACGATCTTGAGGACGTCCTCGGGGCGGGCATCGGTGGTGAAGTCCAGGTCGTTGCCGAGCCGGCCCAGCAGCGCGTCCCGTACCGAGCCGCCGACGAGGGCGAGTGAGAACCCGGCCTCCTGGAAGCGGCGGGCGAGGTCATCGGCGACAGGAGCGACTCGCAGCAGTTCACTCACCGCGCGGTGCTGCACCTGGCTCAGGGCACTGGACGTTTCTTCGTTGGCGTTCGGCACAACAGAAGAGGGTACGTGGCCGGGCCACCGCGGGCTCCCCCTAATCCGCATGCAGAAGCATGTGGACACGTCCGGTATACGTGCACAATCCCAGCTCATGAGCCTTAAAGAAGCGTTCCCGGCCATAGGGTCGTATACCGGACAGCACGGCGTCGGCCCGCGATCTTGTGGAGCGGACCGCGGCACTTCCCCTCAGCGCGCATCGTTACCATGCGTGGACGCACATTCCGACGACCACTGACGACGACGAGGGACGGACGAGCGCGTGGCCGAGGCGGCAGACTTCCAGGGGACCAGTGCCTCACCTGCCCGCCGCTTGCTGCGGCGCACCGGGGCACTGCTCGCCGGCGCGCCCCTGTTGGCCGGACTCCTCCAGCTGCCCGCCGCGACGCCGGCGGGCGCGGCCGGGCAGGAGTCCCTGCAGGCAGCCTCCAGCGCGGGCTCGGTGTCGGTCGCGGTCGACTCGCTCAGCCCCAGCGCCCCCTCGGAGGGGGACACGGTGACCGTGTCGGGCACCGTAACCAACAACGGCAAGCAGACCGTCACCGGCGCCCACGTCGACCTGCAGGTGGGCCCCCCTCTCGAAACCCGCTCGGCGATCGACACCCTCGCCAAGAAGAGCGACGACATCCAAGGACCCTCCGGCGAAAAGGTCGGCGGCAAGTACACCGAGAAGTTCTCCGCGCTCACCCCCGGTGTCGCTGAGCCGTTCAGCATCTCCGTGCCGACCGACAAGCTGGATCTCGGCCGCGACGGCGTCTATCAGCTGGCCGTCGCGCTCTCCGGGAAGACCGCGGCTCAGTCCTGGGACCAGGTTCTCGGCATCCAGCGCACGTTCCTGCCGTGGCAGCCGGAGGAAGCCGGCACCATGACGAAGACCACGTTCCTGTGGCCGCTCGTCTCCAGCGCCCACATGGCGGCCGAGACAGGGTCGAACGAGCAGCAGACGCCGGTCTTCCGCGACGACGAGCTCGCCGAGGAGATCGCTCCGGGCGGTCGCCTCGACCAGATGGTGTCGCTGGGCAAGGGCCTCGACGTCACGTGGGTGGTCGATCCGGACCTGCTGGCGTCCGTCGACGCGATGACGGGGAGCTACGAGGTCCGCGGTGCGGACGGCTCTACCACCCCCGGCAAGAACCAGGAGATCGCCAAGCACTGGCTCGCCGAGCTCCAGCAGGCGGTCACGGGCGAAGAGGTGGCCGCCCTGCCGTTCGGCGACCCGGACCTGGCGTCCCTCGCCCACAACGGCACGAACGTCACCGGCTCGCTGAGCCACCTGAAGGAGGCCACCGACGCCGCCGAGGAGACGGTGGACACGATCCTCCATGTAAAACCGTCCACGGACTTCGCCTGGCCGGTGGACGGCGCCGTCGACCCGTCGATCGTGAAGGTCGCCACCTCTGCGGGCGCCGACAAGGTCATCACTCGCAGCGACAGCCTCCAGGACAACCTGTCGTACACGCCCTCCGCAGCCCGTCCCATCGGCGGCGGTACCACGGCGGTCGTCGCGGACTCCCGGTTGTCCACGGCGTTCCGGGGCGACCTGACCAAGGCCTCCGCCTCCACGCTCGCCGTGCAGCGTTTCCTGGCCCAGAGCCTGACGCTCGGCCTGCAGACGAGCAAGCAGCGCAGCGTCGTCGTCGCCCCGCAGCGCATGCCGTCCGTGAGCCAGGCGCAGGCCATGGCCGAGGCCCTGGCGACCCTCCAGGACGGGAACTGGTCCGAGTCGCAGGACCTCACGGCCGCCGCCAAGGCCAAGCCCGACCCGGCTGCCGACACGAAGGTGCCGTCGGTCTCGGCGTACCCTTCCACGCTGCGCAAGCAGGAGCTGCCGCGCGCCGCCTTCGAGCAGATCGCCAGGACCCAGCGCAAGCTCGACAAGTTCAAGGTGATCCTCACCCGCCAGTCCCGGGTGGTGACCCCCTTCGGGCGGGCCATGAACCGCGAGATGTCCACATCGTGGCGCGGCCGGGGCATCGCAGCGGTGGGATACCGCGACGGCATCGAGTCGTACCTCAACGGGCTCATCGACGGGGTCAAGCTGATCCAGAAGTCGGAGACCAAGCTCTCCGGCCGCAGCGCCATGATTCCCGTGACCGTCCAGAACAACCTGGTCCAGGGCGTCGAGCACCTGGAGCTGCGACTGACGTCGAAGAACCCCACGCGACTCAAGATCGGCGGAGACGCCTACGACGAGCAGCCCGTCACCGTCAACGGCGGCCACGCCCAGTCGGTGAAGTTCACCACGTCGGCCAACGCCAACGGCCGGGCGGAAGTCGTCGCCCAGCTGTACACGGAGGACGGCCAGAAGTACGGCGACCCGGTCACCTTCGACGTGAAGGTCACCGAGGTCACGCCCACGGTGATGCTGGTCATCGGCGGTGGTGTCCTGCTCCTGGTCCTCGCGGGCTTCCGGATGTACACCCACCGCAAGCGCGCCGCCGCCCGTGAGGCCGCCGAGGACGACACAGCCGAGGCGGACGACGAGATCGACGGCCCGCAGAGCCAGGTCGACGCTCCGCAGAACCCGGAGGCCTCCGGCGTACGTCTCAAGGAGGAGTCCGAGGCAGGCTCAGGGGCAGACGGCCCCGAGCAGCCGAGTGACCCGGCCCCGGACACCGCAGCGGAAAGCGCCGACCCGTCCGGCACGGGTGAGAGAGTGGACCGTTGAGAAATCGTGGCCGGTGGGCCCGGGACGATGAGGTGGGGTAACCATGAACGCGCCGTACGACGGTGACCGCGGTCGTGCCGCGGGCAGCTCGGGCTACCCCGATGCGGGCGGGCCCGAGGGTTCACCGCCCGAGCACGGCCAGGTGCCGCCGCAGCCGCCCACGGACATGTACCTCCAGGACGCCTACGGCCAGGACCCCTACCGGGCACAGGACCTCTCCGCCCAGGACCCGGTCGGCGAGGCACTGTACGACCGCGCCGCGCACCCGCCGCCCGCTCCGGGCACGTATCAGCCGCAGCAGCAGCTGTACGGCCAGCCGCCGCAGTCGCCGTACGCACCCGACCCGCAGGTGTGGGCTCAGACGCCGGCGCCTGAGCCGGAGGGGCCGACGCGGCATCTGCCGTACGGCGACGACCCCCGCACCACCCAGTTCGTGGGCGTGGACGAACTCGTCTCCCGGGCGGGCGAGCCGCGCCAGGAGCCGGACGCGTTCGCGCACCTCTTCCGGGACCAGCAGCAGAGCAGCGGTCACCCGTCGTACGAGTCGCCGTCGGTGCCCGGCCCGTCCCCGGCTCCGGGGCAGATGGCACAGAGCCCGTACGCACCGCAGGGTCAGTACGCGGACCCCGGCCAGACCGCGGCGGCACCGTCCCTCGTGGACGAGACGCCGGACCCGGTACCCGCCGCCTCGTCCGCCCCGAAGAAGGGCGGCCGCGCCGCGGGCCTGATGAAGTCCAGCGCCGTGATGGCGGCGGGCACGATGGTCTCCCGCCTCACCGGCTTCATCCGCTCCGCGCTGATCGTGTCGGCGCTGGGTGTCGGCCTCCTCGGTGACACCTTCCAGGTTGCCTACCAGCTGCCGACGATGATCTACATCCTCACCGTTGGCGGCGGTCTCAACTCCGTCTTCGTGCCGCAGCTCGTGCGCGCCATGAAGGAGGACGAGGACGGCGGCGAAGCGTACGCCAACCGCCTCCTCACCCTCGTCATCGTGACGCTCGGCGCACTCACCGCGCTCTCGGTCATCGGCGCACCGCTCCTGATCCGCGTGCTGTCCGACCCGGTGGCCAGCGACCCGGCCGCGAACCAGGTCGCCGTCACCTTCGCCCAGTACTTCCTGCCCACGATCTTCTTCATGGGCATCCACGTGGTGATGGGCCAGATCCTCAACGCCCGCGGCAAGTTCGGCGCGATGATGTGGACCCCGGTCCTGAACAACATCGTCATCATCGTGACGCTGGGCATGTTCATCTACGTCTACGGCACCGCGGCCGACTCCGGGATGAAGGCCACGAACATTCCGCCGGAAGGCCAGCAACTGCTGGGCATCGGCGTCCTGCTCGGCCTCGTGGTCCAGGCGCTCGCGATGATTCCCTACCTGCGCGAGACCGGTTTCCGGCTGCGGCTGCGCTTCGACTGGAAGGGTCAAGGCCTCGGCAAGGCGGTCACGCTGGCCAAGTGGACGGTCCTGTTCGTCCTCGCCAACCAGGCGGGCGCCATGATCGTCATTCAGCTGTCCACCGCGGCGGGCAAGGCCTCGCCGGTCGACGGCACCGGCTTCGCCGCCTACGCCAACGCACAGCTGATCTGGGGTCTGCCGCAGGCCATCATCACGGTCTCCCTCATGGCCGCCCTGCTGCCGCGCCTGTCGCGCTCGGCGGCCGAGGGCGACGGGGGCGCCGTCCGCGACGACATCTCCCAGGGCCTGCGCACCACGGCGGTCGCGATCGTGCCGATCGCGTTCGGGTTTCTCTCCATCGGCATCCCGATGTGCACGCTGATGTTCGGTTCCTCGGGCACCAGCGAGGCCACCAACATGGGCTTCATGCTGATGGCGTTCGGTCTCGGCCTGATCCCGTACTCGGTGCAGTACGTGGTCCTGCGTGCCTTCTACGCCTACGAGGACACCCGAACTCCTTTCTACAACACGGTCATCGTGGCCGCGGTGAACGCGGGCGCCTCGGCGATCTGCTACTTCGTCATCCCGTCCCGCTGGGCCGTGGTCGGCATGGCCGCCTCATACGGCCTGGCCTACGCGATCGGCGTCGGCGTCGCCTGGCGCCGGCTGCGCAAGCGGCTCGGCGGGGACCTCGACGGCGCCCGCGTCCTGCGGACTTACGCCCGGCTGTGCATCGCGTCGGTCCCGGCCGCCCTGCTCAGCGGCGCGGCCTGCTACGGCATCGGGCACTCGCTCGGCCAGGGCCCCGCGGGCTCGTTCGCCGCGGTCCTGGCAGGCGGTGCCGTGCTGCTCGGGGTCTTCTTCGTCGCCGCCCGCCGCATGCGCATCGAGGAGCTCAACTCGCTGGTCGGCATGGTCCGCGGGCGCCTGGGACGCTGAGTCGGGGGGTAGGCGCACAACCATCGTCAGCCACCGCGTGTCGTGCATAGCGGCGGACTGTGGGCACAATTGGTTTCGGCTTCGGACGGCGCGCACTGGATGCCGGCCGGCGCGCAATGGATGGGGAGGCAGGAACGACGGTGGCGGAACGGAGTACGGCTGCCGTCGACGTGGCAGACAACAGCGACGAGACGTCGCTGACCGCACAGGCGGACCAGTCCACGGCCGACGGTGTGGCCAAGAACCGGGAGCGGGACACGGACAGCGACGAGGTACAGGAGAGCACCCGGACCGACGGTGCCGGAACGACCTCGCCGCCCGAGCTGCACAGTGGTCACAAGCTCGCCAGACGCTACCGCCTCGAGGAGTGCGTCACCCGTCTGGACGGTTTCAGCAGTTGGCGTGCGGTGGACGAGAAGCTCCGCCGTGCCGTCGGCGTGCACATCCTGCCCGCCGACCACTCGCGGGCCCGCTCCGTCCTGGCGGCCGCCCGCTCCTCCGCCCTCCTGGGCGACCCGCGCTTCGTCCAGGTGCTGGACGCGGTGGAGGAGAACGACGTCGTCTACGTCGTCCACGAGTGGCTGCCCGACGCGACGGAACTGACCACGCTCCTCGCCTCCGGGCCCCTGGAGCCCTATGACGCCTACCAGATGGTCAGTCAGGTCGCCTCCGCCATGGCCGCAGCCCATCGTGAAGGCCTCGCCCATCTGCGGCTGAACCCCAACGCCGTACTGCGCGCCTCGACCGGCCAGTGGCGCATCCGCGGCCTCGCCGTGAACGCCGCCCTGCGCGGCGCCGCGTCCGACACCCCGCAGCGCGCCGACACCGAGGCCATCGGCGCCCTGCTGTACGCGGCGCTCACGCAGCGCTGGCCGTACGAGAGCGACGCCTATGGTCTGTCGGGCCTGCCGAAGGACATCGGCCTGATCGCGCCCGACCAGGTGCGCGCCGGGGTGCACCGCGGTCTGTCCGAGCTCTCCATGCGCGCGCTCGCCAACGACGGTGCCACCGCATCCCGGCACGAGTCGCCGTGCACCACTCCCGAGGAGCTGGTGAAGGCGGTCGGCGAGATGCCCCGCATCCGCCCTCCGGAGCCGGCGTTCACCGCCCCGCCCGAGTACCAGCGCACGACGTACCAGCAGGGCACCTACGGCCGTCAGTCCCCGCGCCCCGGCGTCACTCAGCCGGTCCCGTCCCCGCCGCCCCCGCTCCAGAGCCGCACGGGCAAGGCCCTCAAGTGGGCCGTCTCCGCGCTCCTGATCGCGGCGCTGGGCCTCGGCAGCTGGCAGCTGGCGGACGCGCTGATGGACCAGGGCGGTAAGACGGACGACCCGAACCAGACGCAAACGACGGACGGCGATGACGGCAACAAGCCCGCAGCGCCCCTGAAGCAGATTCCGATCGACAGCGTTCGGGAGTTCGCCCCGAGTGGGTCCGGCATAAAGGAAAATGAGGTCCAGCTCGCCATCGACGGCAAGTCGGACACCGCATGGATCACTCCGCAGTACCAGAACTATGCGAACTTCGGAAACCTGCCGTCGCGAAAGGATGGCAGCGGGCTGATCGTGGACCTCGGGCGGGTCCGAGAGGTGTCTCAAGTCGACATCACGATGTACCGGAGTGGACAGACAGTCGAAGTCCTGGCTGCGGACAAGGACGTTTCCGGCCCGTCAGCGCTAGGTGAGTTCTCCCGTCGACTGAGCAAACTGTCAAAAGCAGAGACACAGCTCCAGATCAGCCTGAAGAAGCCCGTTCAGACTCGGTACGTGCTTGTTCACATCACAGAGCTGCCGATCGATGGTTCTGCGGACCGTTTCAGGGGCGGCATCTCAGAGATCCAGGTCAAGGGCTGACAGAACGCGCGACCCCGGCATCCGCCGGGCACCGTGACGTGCGTCACATCGCGCTAGATCGCTCAGACTTGAACAGAACACGACATATAATCGTTCAGTCGTTCGATACTTTGCTGCGCATTTCCGCCATGCGCTCCATTCATAACAGAGGAATAATGAAGCGACGTATAGCAGCGGTAGCGACCGCTGCGGCTGCCGCACTCCTGTCCTTCCTGCCGACCAACGCATCCGCGGCAACCCACACGAAATGCCCCAGTGGCAGCCTTTGCCTGCAGCTGCACTACAACTCCTACTGGGGTGGTTCGAGCACAGCGTTCACTCACTCGGTCTCCAATTTTGGCGACTACACATTCCTGAGCTCCGGTGCCGGCCAGGGATTGACCGTGAAGAACAACGCTGCCTCCGCCTCGCTGCTCGACTACCCCGCCAACCACTCGAACGCTGCGATCTTCTTCCGCAGTGGTTACGGCGGTGCATGTGACTTCTTCTACGGTCACGGCGAGGGTTCCTTCACCGAGGCGTGGCGTCTGGGTCCCACCTATAACGAGAACGCCTCCTTCTACTTCACCAAGGGCGGCCCGCCTTCCGGTTCGAACTGCGCGACTTGGCGCTGACCCGAGCCGTTCGAACGGCGGGTGGGGAGTACGCCCACCCGCCGTTCTGCATGTAACCCAAGAAAGGGACAGGGCTACAGAAGTGCCTCGTAAGGTCGTATGTGGACGGGAGTCCGAGTGGCTGTCACGGCGATTTTTCCTGGGTGTGGGTCTCGCATGTCTGCTGACATCCTGTTCCCTGGGCACTGACAGTGAACCAGTCAAGAGCGGTGCCGATCGCACGCCAGACGCCACTTCGGGGTCGAACCGGATATCGGCCGAGCTTGAAGGCGAGAAGATCAGCCTTCCGATCGACACGTACTCACTCAGCGGCACGGCACTGGAAACGGTAGAAAGTGCCGTAAAAAAGGTCACCTCGACATGTATGAAGCGCCTCGGCCACAGCTACCGGCAGGACGAGGCTGCGGACAATGTCCCTGCCGAGGAGAATCGCCGGTACGGGATCCAGGACACCTCCCGCGCGGCGGCATACGGATACCGCCCCTACTCGGTGGTCCACCCGCCTGAGCCTGACTCCAAGGCAAGGCCGTACACCCAAGCCGAGTTGGCCTCACTTTCCGGCATGGATGACAAAGGCCAAGAGATCGCTCCAGGCACCAAGTCGGTCAACGGCGAGACGATCCCCAAAGGGGGCTGCAGAGGGGAGGCCGATCGGGTCGTCAGGGCCCCTTTCGACCACCCCGAGGGAGTGTCAGCGGCACGGACCATCTACTTCAAGGGATTCGAGAAGTCACTCGCGGACCCCGCTGTCAAGGAGATCTTCACAGCATGGTCGGCGTGTATGGCGGACAAGAACTACACCTATGACTCACCGCTGGCCGCGATGGGGAGCGCAGAATTTTCTCGAGGCCGGATCACCGGCCGGGAGCGTGCTGTCGCACAGGCCGACATCTCCTGCAAGAAGAAAGTCGACCTGATTCAGCGGTGGAACGTTGTAGAGGCCGCGATAGAGACGCGCATGATCCGTGAGAAGAGCGCGGTTTTGCAGGAGCTCCTCAAACGCCAGAACGCGAAAGTGGCCGCTGCGCGAAAGATAGTGGGGAGCTGACGTTGCCCCGCCTACCGCGGATCACCACACGGCTTCCCTGCGAGGAAGCAGGACAAGCATTCAAGACATCCGAATAGGGAAAAAGTACGCCCAAGGTATACTGCCCCCGAGCCGGGAGGGGGCAGATGGCGGAAGACACCGGGCACGACGGGGCGAGCGATCAGGACCTGCTCGCCCGGCATGTAAAGGGCGACCCCGACGCCTTCGGTGAGATCGTGCGGCGGCATCGCGACCGGCTCTGGGCCGTTGCCCTGCGGACGCTCGGGGACCGCGAGGAGGCCGCTGACGCCGTGCAGGACGCCCTCGTGTCCGCATACCGAGCCGCCCACACCTTCCGGGGCCAGTCGGCCGTCACGACGTGGCTGCACAGGATCACGGTGAACGCCTGCCTGGACCGCGCCCGCAAGGCAGCCTCCCGGAAGACCTCTCCGGTCGAGGACACCGAGCGCCTGGAGCAGCTGCTGGAGCCGCACGAGTCGGCCTCGGCTCCTGCCGAGCGAAACGATCTCCACCGGCAGCTCATCGAAGCGCTGGGAACCCTGCCGGCCGACCAGCGTGCCGCGCTGGTCCTGGTGGACATGCAGGGCTACCCGGTCGCGGAGGCGGCCCGCATCCTCGACGTGCCCACCGGCACGGTGAAGAGCAGATGTGCGCGCGGAAGAGCCAGACTCCTGCCGCTGCTCACCCATCTACGGCAGGACGGCAGCGGCGAGGGCAAGAACCCGGGTGGAGAACGGAACCGGACACAGGGTCCAGCCGTCCCACCGGCAGCGGGGCCGCGCCGAGCGGGAACCCCGGACGCAGGACCGAGCGACTCAGCTGCAGTGAAGGGCGGAGGTGGACGAGCGTGACGTCGACGACAGACATGGCCGGGCACCCGGACGTCGTGGAGATCTCCGACTTCGCCGAGGGGCTCCTCCCACCAGCCCGGACCACCGACCTACGCGGCCACCTGGACGAGTGCGAGCTCTGCGCGGACGTCTACGCCTCCCTGGAGGAGATCCGCGGGCTGCTCGGCACGCTGCCGGGTCCGCCGCGCATGCCCGCCGATGTGGCGGGCCGTATCGATGCCGCACTCGCCGCCGAGGCCCTGCTCAACGCCACAGGCCCGGAGTCCGCGGAGAGTCCCGAGCCGGTGGACGCTCCCCGTTCCACGTCCGAGGACGACAGCGGAGCGCATGTTTCACGTGAAACATCGACGCCCGCTGACCGGCCTGCCGGCCGTCCCCGTTCCTCCACCACCGGTCCGGGCCGCAAGGGCCGCACGCGCAGCGGACGCCGCAGGATCGCCGTCCTGGGGACAGTCTTCACGGTGGCCGCCCTGGGGCTCGGCTCCGTCCTGCTGTCGTCGCTCGGCGACAACAAGCCGCCCCATGACACGGCGGGCGGACGGCAGACCACCTCCGCGGACACCTTCGCCGAGGGGAAGCTGCAGAAGCAGGTCACCGATCTCCTGTCCGAGAACAAGACCAAGGGCGGCGGCTCCCGCACTCCCTTCGGCGCAGCGACGGCCCCCGGCACCAACCAGCCCAAGGTCCTCAAGGAAGCCGTGGTGCCCGGCTGCGTCCGCGACGGCATCGGACGCGACGATGCGGCCCTGGCCACCGAGAACGGCACCTACCAAGGCAAGAAGGCCATGCTCGTGCTGCTTCCCGACGCTTCCGACGCCACTCGGGTCACCGCCTACATCGTCGACGCGACCTGTGTGGATCACGCGGCGTCCACTGCCGCCGGCGAGGTTCTCTTGGAGCGCACGTACCCGTCCGCCTGAGCAATCGCTTCGTCCTTGCCCTGCTGGGTCACCACGTGATGCCGCATCTCCGTGTGCCCGGACACAGCGGGAATGCGCGCCCCTTAGGATCCGTTGGGTGGGGTGAGAGTTCCGAGCAGCTCCCACCCCGGTCGAACGACGCAGTCCAGAGACGAGGAATCAAGCCGTGAGCGACGTCCGTAACGTGATCATCATCGGCTCCGGGCCCGCCGGCTACACGGCGGCGCTCTATACCGCGCGAGCGTCGCTGAAGCCACTGGTGTTCGAGGGCGCCGTCACTGCGGGCGGTGCGCTCATGAACACCACCGACGTCGAGAACTTCCCGGGTTTCCGGGACGGCATTATGGGCCCGGACCTCATGGACAACATGCGCGCCCAGGCAGAGCGTTTCGGGGCAGAGCTCGTCCCGGACGACATCGTGGCCGTCGACCTGAGTGGTGAGATCAAGACCGTCACAGACACGGCCGGCACCGTCCACCGGGCCAAGGCCGTCATCGTCACCACAGGCTCGCAGCACCGCAAGCTCGGTCTGCCGAACGAGGACGCTCTCTCCGGCCGTGGCGTGTCCTGGTGCGCCACCTGTGACGGGTTCTTCTTCAAGGACCAGGACATCGCCGTGATCGGTGGTGGCGACACCGCGATGGAGGAGGCCACTTTCCTCTCGCGGTTCGCCAAGTCCGTGATCGTCGTCCACCGCCGTGACACCCTGCGTGCCTCCAAGGCCATGCAGGAGCGCGCGTTCGCCGACCCGAAGATCTCGTTCGTGTGGGACAGCGAGGTCGCCGAGATTCAGGGCGACCCGAAGCTCTCCGGCCTGAAGCTGCGCAACCTCAAGACCGGCGAGCTGTCGGACCTGCCGGTGACCGGACTGTTCATCGCCATCGGCCACGACCCGCGCACCGAGCTCTTCAAGGGCCAGCTCGACCTGGACGAGGAGGGCTACCTGAAGGTGGAGGCGCCGTCGACGCGCACGAACCTCACCGGTGTCTTCGCCGCCGGTGACGTCGTGGATCACACCTACCGTCAGGCGATCACCGCGGCCGGGACCGGCTGCTCCGCAGCTCTCGACGCCGAGCGCTACCTCGCCGCCCTGGCGGACGAGGAGCAGTCCGAGCCCGAGAAGACCGCTGTCTGACCCCCTCCCTACCCTCCCCCCGCGCACCAACCAGTTAAGGAGCCCGCCGTGGCCGGCACCCTGAAGAATGTGACCGACGATTCGTTCGAGCAGGACGTCCTCAAGAGCGACAAGCCTGTTCTGGTGGACTTCTGGGCCGCCTGGTGCGGTCCGTGCCGCCAGATCGCGCCGTCCCTCGAGGCGATCGCCTCCGAGTACGGCGACAAGATCGAGATCGTCAAGCTGAACATCGACGAGAACCCGGGTACGGCCGCCAAGTACGGCGTCATGTCCATCCCGACCCTGAACGTCTACCAGGGTGGCGAGGTCGCCAAGACCATCGTGGGCGCGAAGCCGAAGGCCGCGATCGTTCGCGACCTCGAGGAGTTCATCGCCGAGTGAATCGGCTGCACCGTCGGTGCGTGTTTCACGTGAAACACGAATGGGCCAACCCCCTGAGGGGTTGGCCCATTCGCTTGACTGCTCTACAGAGGTCGCAGAGCCGGCTCCTTCTGGACAGCTCCCAGAAGCCGGTCCAGCGCCATCTCGACGTCTTCCTTCCAGGAGAGCGTCGACCTCAGTTCCAGCCTCAGCCGGGGCTGGGTGGGGTGCTGGCGGACCGTCTTGAAGCCGACCGCCAGAAGATGGTCGGCGGGCAGCACACAGGCGGGTTCCTTCCAGCGCGCGTCTCCGAAGGCCTCGATCGCCTTGAACCCGCGCCGCAGCAGATCCTTGGCGACCGTCTGAACCATCACGCGGCCCAGTCCCTGCCCCTGGTAGCCCGGCACGATGAACGCGGTGATCAGCTGCACGGCGTCAGGCGAGACCGGGCTCGTGGGAAACGCCGTGGAGCGGGGGACATACGCGGGTGGGGCGTAGAGCACGAAACCCACCGGCACGTCGTCTACGTACACGACTCGCCCGCAAGATCCCCAGTCCAGCAGAACCGCTGAGATCCAGGCTTCCTTCTCCGGAGCCGAAGTGCCCGCCTTTACCGCGGCCTCACCGCTGACTGGGTCGAGTTCCCAGAAGACACACGAGCGACAACGCTTGGGTAGGTCCTGGAGGTTGTCCAGGGTGAGCGGTACGAGCCGGCGGCCCATGAAGGCTGATCCTCGCTTCCTTCGCCCGCCGCCGCGTCGCGGGCGGCTGTCAGAGCGCTCCGTTCCTTGAGGAGACTGCCGATGAAGCCACCGACCGCTCCCAGCCCCAAACCGGCGCTCACCAGTCCGATGCGGCTCATGGTTCGCATGGCCCCTGCCTCCCTCTCAGAGGTGCTGCCGAGTGGTTGCTGCGCCGTACCCGAACGCATCGTATCCACGATGCGATTCCATCGATACCGCCAGAAAGGAAAGAGCGGGCCACGTTCCGGTACACACCGGACACGGCCCGCTCTGTCTCCTGCACAGCAGAGGCTCCTTGCCGGAGGCTCAGGACTCGTTCTCCTCGGAGTCGCCCTCCAGGAGACTCTTCTGAAGAACCGGCCCCTCGCCCGGAGCGAATGAACCGAGGATCCGCTCAAGATCCTCCATCGAGGCGAACTCGACGGTGATCTTGCCCTTCTTCTGTCCCAGGTCGACCTTCACGCGCGTCTCGAAGCGGTCGGAGAGCCGCGTGGCGAGGTCGGACAGCGCGGGAGAGACCCGGGCACCGGCACGCGGACCCTTGGGCTTCTGAGCCTTCTGGGGACGCGACCCCATCAGGGTCACGATCTCCTCGACGGCTCGCACCGAGAGGCCTTCTGCCACGATGCGGTGGGCCAGCCGGTCCTGCTCCTCCGAATCATCGACGGAGAGCAGTGCCCGTGCGTGGCCGGCGGAAAGCACCCCGGCGGCGACCCGGCGCTGCACGGCCGGCGAGAGCTTCAACAGACGCAGAGTGTTGGATACCTGCGGGCGGGATCGGCCGATGCGGTCCGCCAGCTGGTCATGCGTGCAGTTGAAGTCCCTCAGCAACTGGTCGTAGGCGGCTGCCTCTTCCAGCGGGTTCAGCTGGGCGCGGTGCAGGTTCTCCAGCAGAGCGTCCAGGAGGAGCTTCTCGTCCTCGGTGGCCCGCACGATCGCCGGGATCGCCTCCAGCCCTGCCTCACGGCAGGCCCGCCAGCGGCGCTCACCCATGATGAGTTCGTAGCGGGCGGGACCCACTTGCCGTACGACGACCGGCTGGAGGAGTCCCACTTCCTTGATGGAGGTGATGAGCTCGGACAGCGCGTCCTCGTCGAATACCTCACGCGGCTGGCGAGGGTTCGGTGTGATGGAGTCGAGGGGAATCTCGGCGAAGTGCGCACCGACGGGCGCCGCAGGCATGGCGGGAGCAGTCGGCTGTGCCGGTTCCTCTGTTTCACGTGAAACAGTCGGCAGAGTCGCTAGCTTCGCCGCGGCCACCCCACGATCGTTCGGCAGCGCAGGTACTGCCGCGGGGGATGCGGAAGCGGCGTTCCCTGCCGCAGCCTGAGCCACCGACTTCTCCGTCGGCGCGGCAGGGATCAGTGCGCCGAGACCACGGCCCAGCCCCCTTCGTCGCTCGCTCACTGGATGCCCTCCACCATGCTCGGGTCGTTCTGCTGTACGCCGATATGGGCGTGCGTCGCGTCATAGCTGATGCCGACGCCCTTCAGCGCGATCTCTCGTGCCGCCTCAAGGTAGGAGAGGGCACCACTCGATCCAGGATCGTAAGTCAGTACCGTCTGCCCATAACTCGGCGCCTCCGAGATACGGACAGAGCGGGGGATGCTCGTCCGCAGCACCTCGTCACCGAAGTGGGTGCGCACCTCTTCCGCGACCTGGGACGCGAGGCGCGTCCGGCCGTCGTACATGGTGAGCAGGATGGTCGACACATGCAGGGCAGGGTTAAGGTGCCCCCGTACCAGGTCGACGTTGCGCAGCAGCTGTCCGAGACCTTCCAGCGCGTAGTACTCGCACTGGATGGGGATCAGAACTTCCTGGCCCGCCACGAGCGCATTGACGGTCAGGAGCCCCAAGGAGGGCGGGCAGTCGATGAGGATGTAGTCCAAGGGCTGCTCATACGCCTGGATCGCGCGCTGCAGCCTGCTCTCGCGTGCCACCAGGGACACCAGCTCGATCTCCGCACCGGCGAGATCGATCGTGGCGGGGGCGCAGAAGAGACCCTCGACGTCGGGGACCGGCTGGACGACCTCGGAGAGCGGCCTGCTGTCCACCAACACGTCGTAGATGGACGGGACTTCGGCGTGATGGTCGATGCCCAGCGCGGTGGACGCATTGCCCTGTGGGTCGAGGTCGACCACCAGGACGCGGCCACCGTGCAGCGCCAGCGATGCGGCAAGGTTGACGGTCGTCGTCGTCTTGCCCACACCGCCCTTCTGGTTGGCGACCACCATGATTCGGGTCTGCTCGGGCCGTGGCAGGCCCTCGCCGGCACGACCCAGAGCCTCCACCGCCAGTTGGGCAGCACGACCGATGGGAGTGTCGTCCATCGGAGGCGGTGTTTCACGTGAAACATCCGCCCCCATCGACTCGGTACGGGGACCGGGGACCGGATCGGTCATCGGTCCCGCGATGTTGGCGTCGGACCGCAAGGATTCACTCTCCTCGACTTCAGGCTCGCAATGAACAGAGCCTCCCATGTCTTCGGGGTCGTGAACCAGTGAGGCCTGGCGTTCTGTGGAGAAATCCACCTCTGTGGATACCTCAGGTCCCTCATCGAGTGAACCAAGAGGCTTTCGGTCGCGGGGTTCGGCCGCAGCGCGGCCACGACTGATGATGCCGTGCAGCAGTGAGCGACGTTTCACGTGAAACACGATGCACAGCAGCCGAGGCCAGACTGTCGCGACACTCCGGCATGCATAGGTTTGGCAGCTTGTGTGGAGTACGTCTCGTCGTCAAACGGGTCAGCGCCGTCAGGGCGGATCAGCCCCATCAGGGCGGGTCAGTGCCGTCAGGACGGATCAGCATCGACCGGACGCATCAGGTCAGCGTCGTCGGCGCGTCCGGCTCGTGCGAGCCGCCTTGGCGCGCTTCGCGGCGAAGCGCACACCTCCGGGACTCTCCCCGACCTCGACCCGTACGACGGTGGACATCGGGTCCACCACGCCCTCACCCACATGCAGGATGGATGTCTCCACCGCGCCCAGCTTGCTGAGTGCTGCCGAGGCGCTCTTCAGTTCCTCCTCGGCGGTGTCCCCCTTGAGCGCGAGCATCTCGCCGTACGGCCGCAGCAGCGGGATGCCCCAGGTGGCGAGCCGGTCGAGCGGCGCGACGGCTCGGGCCGTCACCACGTGGACAGGCTGGATCTTCCCCATGACCTCTTCGGCCCGGCCGCGCACGACGGTCACATGATCGAGGCCGAGCAGCTCCACGACCTCGGAGAGGAAATTGGTGCGCCGCAGCAGCGGCTCCAGGAGCGTGATCTTCAGGTCGGTGCGGACCAGCGCCAGCGGAATGCCGGGGAGTCCGGCGCCCGAGCCGACATCGCACACCGTCACGCTGTCGGGCACGACCTCCGAGAGCACCGCGCAGTTCAGCAGGTGCCGCTCCCAGAGGCGAGGTACCTCGCGTGGGCCGATGAGACCGCGCTTCACGCCCGCCTCAGCGAGCAGCTCGGCATACCGCACCGCATCCGCGAAGCGATCACCGAACACCTCGCGCGCCTGCTCGGGCGCGGGGGGAAGCTCCGCTGCCTCCGTCACGGGGGACCGTCCTTCCGTACGGTGTCAGCGCACCCGGCGCCGACACCAGAACCACCAGAACTATCAGGCTGACAAAGTTCGGCCCCGTCTGCGCAACAGACGGGGCCGGGGAACGTAGGGGCCGATCAGGCGGGCAGTACGACGACGAAGCGCTGCGGCTCCTCGCCCTCGGACTCGCTGCGCAGGCCCGCGGCCTTGACCGCGTCGTGCACGACCTTGCGCTCGAAGGGCGTCATCGGCTGCAGCTTGACGGCCTCGCCGCTGCTCTTGGCCTCCGCGGCGGCCTTGGCGCCCAGCTCGGACAGCTCCGAGCGCTTCTGTGCCCGGTATCCCGCGATGTCGAGCATCAGACGGCTGCGGTCACCGGTCTCCCGGTGCACGGCCAGACGGGTGAGCTCCTGGAGCGCCTCCAGCACCTCGCCGTCACGGCCGACCAGCTTCTGCAGATCGCGGCCACCCGTGTCGCTGATGATCGAGACGGAGGCACGGTCGGCCTCCACATCCATGTCGATATCGCCGTCGAGATCGGCGATGTCGAGCAGACCCTCCAGGTAGTCCGCCGCGATCTCGCCTTCCTGCTCCAGGCGAGTCAGGGTGTCTGCCCCCTCGGCAGCGGCGGAGGTGGTGCCTTCCGTCACGGGATGGACTCCTTCTTACTTCTTGGACGGGGACTTGGGCCGCTGCGGACCCTTGCGCTGTCCGGACTGGGCCTTGCTGCGGGTACCGCCGGCGGGCTTCGCGCCGCCCTTCTTGGCAGCGGCGGAAGGCTTGGCGTCCTCGGACTCCTCGGACTTGATCAGCGACGTCTTCGGCTCGTCCTCATCGGCCACCTTCGCGCCACCGACTCCGCCGTGCTGACGCTGCGACTTGCTCTGCCGCTTGGGCTGCTGGCGCTTCGGGGCACCGGTGGCGGTGATCGGCGCACCGTCCTCGGCCTCGGCTGCGGCCGCGGCGTCGCTCTTGATCACGGTGCCGTCGGCCTGAGCGGCGAGGCCGGCCTTGCTCAGGCCGTTGATGAACTTGCGCTCGAACTCGTTGCGGTCACGGCCCTTGGCGACGATCGCCTTGACGATGGCCCGGTCGCGTCGCTTGCTGACCTTGTCGTGCTGCGTGACGTGCTTGTGCAGGCGCTCCAGGTACGAGGCCTGGGCCTTGGAACCCGGGGTCGGGTTGTTGTGGATCACGTACATCTGCTGGCCCATGGTCCACACGTTGGTGGTCAGCCAGTAGACGAGGACACCGACCGGGAAGTTGATGCCGAAGACGGCGAACATGACCGGGAAGACGTACATCAGCATCTTCTGCTGCTGCATGAACGGCGTCTTCACCGTGGTGTCGACGTTCTTCGTCATCAGCTGGCGCTGGGTGAAGAACTGCGACGCCGACATCATGATGATCATGATGGCGGTGACCACGCGGACGTCGGTGAGGGAGGCACCGAGTGCTTCCACCTTCGACGAGCTGTCGGTGAACTTCACAGCGAGCGGCGCACCGACGATGTGCGCCTTCTGTGCGCTCTGCAGCAGGCTGTCGTTGATCACGCCGATGGTGTCGTTCGACGCGATGCTGTTGAGCACGTGGTACAGGGCGAAGAAGAACGGGGACTGCGCCAGGATGGGAAGGCACGAGGACAGCGGGTTGGTACCCGTCTCCTTGTACAGCTTCATCATCTCTTCGGACTGACGCTGCTTGTCGTTCTTGTAGCGCTCCTGGATCTTCTTCATCTCGGGCTGAAGCGTCTGCATCGCCCGGGTCGCCTTGATCTGCTTCACGAAGAGCGGGATCAGGCAGATACGGATCAGGATCACCAGGGACACGATCGACAGGCCCCAGGCCCAGCCGGTGTCGGGGCCGAAGAGGGCGCCGTACACCGAGTGGAACTGGACGATGACCCAGGAGACGGGTGTGGTGATAAAGCTGAAGAGGCTGGCAATCGTGTCCACTAATCATGCTCCTTGGGCATGGGACGGTGTCTCTGCGGCCGGGCTCGAGGGACTCGACGGACTTGTGGGAGAAGTCTGTCCCTCGGTGGCCGGTCCGGCGGCGGAGGGCCCGCCCTTGCGTGCACGCCACGCGTTACGCAGCATTTCGTGCCACCGCGGGCGCTTGCGCGGCGGGACATGGTCCACACCGCCCAGCGACCACGGATTGCACCGCAGGATGCGCCATGCCGTGAGTGCCGTTCCCTTGATGGCACCGTGCCGGTCGATGGCCGTGTAGCCGTAGTGAGAGCACGACGGGTAGTACTTGCAGACCGGCCCCAGCAGCGGACTGATCGTCCACTGGTAGAGCTTGATCAGAGCCAGTAGCGGGTACTTCATCGCGCGCCCCCTCCCAGCAACCGCTGGAGAGCGGCATCCAGGTCTCGGGCCAGCTGTGCATGGTCGGCGTCGCCCGATCCGGGCAGCGCTCGTACGACTACCAGGCTACCGGGGGGCAGCTGGGCGACTCGCTCGCGCATCAGGTGGCGAAGCCTGCGCTTCACTTTGTTGCGCACGACCGCGCCACCCACTGCTTTGCTCACGACGAAACCCGCACGCGTCGGGGGAGCGCTCTCCCCAGGCGCATGCGGGTCCGTGGAACCGCTACGTAGATGAACGACGAGGAGTGGGCGTCCGGCCCGGCGTCCTCGTCGTACCGCGGTCGCGAAGTCCTCGCGCCGCCTCAGCCGATGCTCGGTAGGCAGCACGACGTCATGACCTGATCGGAATCAGGCGGACAGGCTGGCGCGACCCTTGCTGCGGCGGTTCGCGAGAATCGCGCGACCGGCACGGGTGCGCATCCGCAGGCGGAAGCCGTGGGTCTTCGCGCGACGACGGTTGTTCGGCTGGAAGGTGCGCTTGCTCACTCGGGGGCTCCAGAAAGATTCGGTGGTTGCGGGGTGCCGTCCTGGCTGTCACCGTGCGCCCACGAGTAGCTCGCAGTTACGCCCGAGTGCACCGCTGACCGATCACCCAAATGATCTGTGCCCATCGGAGGCAGGCGGCAGCAGCCATCGACAACTCGACCTGGTTACGGTACGCGCGGCTACGCCATCCGGTCAAACCAGGAGTCGCCGGGAGACACTTGTCCACAGGCTGGGGACAACAACTTGAACCGTACCGGCCGCCCTGACTACCGTGACGGAACTCCGATTCGTTCCCTTATCCCTGCCCCACCCGATTTACATCCCGAGCCGTCCCAGAACCACACGTTCGTGGGACCTGTGAGAGAGCGTGCCCTGTGGCTGACGTACCTGCCGATCTTGCCGCAGTGTGGCCACGCGTATTGGAGCAGCTCCTCGGGGAGGGCCGCAGCCAAGGGGTCGAAGGGAAGGACGAGCACTGGATCCGGCGCTGCCAGCCCCTCGCGCTGGTCGCTGACACCGCGCTGCTCGCCGTACCGAACGAATTCGCGAAAGGCGTACTCGAGGGCCGGCTGGCGCCGATCGTCAGCGAGACGCTGAGCCGCGAGTGCGGCCGCCCGATCCGGATCGCGATCACCGTCGACGACTCCGCGGGCGAGCCCCCCGCCACGCCGGCGCCCCCGGCCCGCCCCCAGCCGCGCTACGAGGAGCCCGAGCTTCCGGCCGCGCGCCAGGACCGCGACGGCTATGACCGCCCCGAGCGTGACGGATACGACCGCCAGGATCGCGACGCATACGACCGACCCGAGCGCGACGCCTATGACCGCCAGGACCGCCAGGACCGCCAGGACCGCGACGGGTACGAGGGGTACGGCCGCCACCGCGCCGATCAACAGCCCGGACCGGTCGGCGACCAGCTCCCGCCTACGCGCGCAGATCAACTGCCGACGGCCCGTCCCGCATACCCCTCCGAGTACCAGCGCCCCGAGCCCGGCGCCTGGCCGCGGCCGCACCAGCAGGACGAATACGGCTGGCAGCAGCAGCGCCTCGGCTTTCCCGAGCGTGACCCGTACGCATCACCCGGGCAGGACTCGTACGGCTCCCAGGACTCGTACAACCCGCAGGATTCCTACGGCTCCGGCTCCCAGGGCACCTACGGCTCCCCCTCGCAGGACTACCGCCCGCAGCCCATGGAGCGCCCCTCCTACGAGCAGCAGCGCTCCGGCTACGACGCGCCACGCCCCGACTACGACCAGCGCGACCCGGTACGCCGGGAGCTGCCCGATCCGCCGGCCGGTTCGGGGCACGTCCACCGGGGCGGCCCGGTCGGCCCGAACCTGCCGACGACCGGTGCGCCCGGCCCGCTGGCCGCACAGCCCGCGCCGGCGACCGGCCCGGGTGAGCCCACCGCGCGTCTCAACCCGAAGTACCTGTTCGACACGTTCGTGATCGGCGCCTCCAACCGCTTCGCGCACGCGGCCGCGGTCGCTGTGGCCGAGGCGCCGGCGAAGGCCTACAACCCCTTGTTCATCTACGGGGAGTCCGGTCTCGGCAAGACGCACCTGCTGCACGCGATCGGGCACTACGCGCGCAGCCTCTACCCGGGCACGCGGGTGCGGTACGTGAGCTCGGAGGAGTTCACCAACGAGTTCATCAACTCCATCCGCGACGGCAAGGGCGACAGCTTCCGCAAGCGGTACCGCGAGATGGACATCCTGCTCGTCGACGACATCCAGTTCCTGGCGGACAAGGAGTCGACGCAGGAGGAGTTCTTCCACACCTTCAACACGCTCCACAACGCCAACAAGCAGATCGTGCTGTCCTCCGACCGGCCGCCCAAGCAGCTGGTGACGCTGGAGGACCGGCTGCGGAACCGTTTCGAGTGGGGGCTGATCACCGACGTCCAGCCGCCCGAGCTCGAGACGCGTATCGCGATCCTCCGCAAGAAGGCGGTGCAGGAGCAGCTGAACGCGCCGCCGGAGGTGCTGGAGTTCATCGCGTCCCGGATCTCGCGCAACATCCGCGAGCTGGAGGGCGCGCTGATCCGGGTCACGGCGTTCGCCTCGCTCAACCGGCAGCCGGTGGACCTGGGCCTGACCGAGATCGTCCTGAAGGACCTCATCCCCGGCGGCGACGACTCGGCGCCCGAGATCACCTCGACGGCGATCATGGGCGCGACGGCGGACTACTTCGGGCTGACCGTCGAGGACCTGTGCGGCACCTCGCGCGGCCGCGCCCTCGTCACCGCCCGGCAGATCGCCATGTACCTGTGCCGTGAGCTGACGGACCTGTCGCTGCCGAAGATCGGCGCGCTGTTCGGCGGCCGCGACCACACCACGGTCATGCACGCGGACCGCAAGATCCGCAACCTGATGGCCGAGCGCCGCTCCATCTACAACCAGGTCACGGAACTGACCAACCGCATCAAGAACGGCTGACGGCGAGGGCGGTACGCCGCTGAGGGCGCCCCCGGAGGGATCCGGGGGCGCCCTTCTCGTGCCCCGCCGGCTCCCACCTCGCGCACCGAGCCGCAACCCACTGTTCGATTAATTGCCGGGTTACGGCCTCCCTCCACAGATTCGGGGACTTTCTGCCGTCCACACCCTGGGGACCGGGGAGTTGTCCAGATCGTGTCCACAGGGGCGACTGTCGAATGACCATCAGACCAGCTCAGGTGCTTGTGGATTCGTGGACGAAAGATCTCCACAGGCTGTGGACGACGGAATGATCCACAGGCTGTGCACCGAGTTGTCCACCGGCCGCCCACAGGCTGGGGGCCATTGTCCCCAGCAATCGGCAGCTTCTCCACATGCCTGTCCACTGTTCGGCAACGCGACGCGCCTCCTCACCGGGTCGAGTGAAAGGCGTCACACGAAGGTGCCGGGTTGGGCTGTGGGAAAGGTGGGTAAAGCTGGGGACAGCGCTGGGGAGAACTCGCCTCATCCTGTGCACGGCGTGTGCAGAACTTTCTGTTCTCCACAGATACGCCCGGTTGTCCACCGCCTCCGCCCACAGGGCCAGTGGACAAAATTCCCGCTCTGAGCTGCGCAAACAGGGTTATCCACGGTATCCACAGGCCCTACTACTACTGACGACTAGAGAGAGCTGGGAATCCGTTTCGAAGCGGGCCCTGTGCACAACTCGCTCTCCGGTGCCCGACCGCCCCTCGTCACGACTTGACCCCGATAGGCACCTACTGTCAGTGCGGTGCGTCAGACTGGTCCCCGGTGTCCTCCCCCTCACGGGGACCGTCGACACCGAGACAGACGACGAGGGCCAGGCAGAGCGAGAAGCGCCGGCAACAGCAGGAGGCGGCAACAGTGAAGATCCGGGTGGAACGCGACGTACTCGCGGAGGCAGTGGCCTGGGCGGCACGCAGCCTCCCGGCCCGTCCGCCGGCGCCTGTCCTCGCCGGCCTGCTGCTGAAGGCCGAGGAAGGCCAACTGAGCCTGTCCAGCTTCGACTACGAGGTCTCCGCGCGGGTGTCCGTGGAGGCCGAGGTCGACGAGGAGGGCACGGTCCTGGTCTCCGGCCGACTGCTCGCGGACATCTGCCGCGCGCTTCCCAACCGGCCGGTGGAGATTTCCACAGACGGTGTACGGGCGACCGTGGTCTGCGGCTCGTCCCGGTTCACACTCCACACCCTGCCTGTGGAGGAGTACCCGGCCCTGCCGCAGATGCCGAACGCCACGGGCACGGTCCCCGGCGAGGTCTTCGCCTCCGCCGCCTCCCAGGTCGCCATCGCGGCCGGCCGTGACGACACGCTGCCCGTCCTCACCGGTGTCCGCATCGAGATCGAGGGCGACACCGTCACGCTGGCGTCCACCGACCGCTACCGCTTCGCGGTCCGCGAGTTCCTGTGGAAGCCGGAGAACCCGGAGGCCTCCGCGGTCGCCCTGGTGCCCGCCAAGACGCTGCTGGACACCGCCAAGGCCCTGACCAGCGGCGACCAGGTGATCCTGGCGCTGTCCGGCGGGGGCTCGGGCGAGGGCCTGATCGGCTTCGAGGGCGCGGGCCGCCGTACGACGACCCGCCTGCTGGAGGGCGACCTCCCGAAGTACCGCTCGCTGTTCCCGACGGAGTTCAACAGCGTCGCCGTGATTGAGACCGCCCCCTTCGTGGAGGCCGTCAAGCGCGTGGCCCTGGTCGCCGAGCGCAACACCCCGGTGCGGCTCAGCTTCGAGCAGGGCGTGCTCATCCTGGAGGCCGGTTCCAGCGACGACGCACAGGCTGTGGAAAGGGTCGACGCCCAGCTGGAGGGCGACGACGTCTCGATCGCCTTCAACCCGACGTTCCTGCTGGACGGCCTGAGCGCCATCGACTCCCCGGTGGCCCAGCTGTCGTTCACGACGTCCACCAAGCCCGCCCTGCTCAGCGGCAAGCCGGCGCTGGACGCCGAGGCGGACGAGGCCTACAAGTACCTGATCATGCCGGTGCGCCTCAGCGGCTGAGCGGCCGACAGTTGCCCACAGGCCAGTGGAGAAGTCAGCCCGGCCTGTGGGAGAACCCGCAGGTGAGGGCCTACGACTGAGCGCGTATGCCCACAGATGTGCGCGACCGTCCGGGTTTAGGCTCGGACGCGGGTACGAAAGTGCCTCGCGGTACACACGTGCCGCCACGCCACGTCGCAGAACCTAAGGAACACAACTGATGGAGCTCGGTCTCGTCGGCCTCGGCAAGATGGGCGGCAACATGCGCGAGCGGATCCGCCGCGCAGGCCACACCGTCCTCGGATACGACCGC
This sequence comes from Streptomyces hawaiiensis, assembly GCF_004803895.1. Classification (NCBI taxonomy): domain Bacteria; kingdom Bacillati; phylum Actinomycetota; class Actinomycetes; order Kitasatosporales; family Streptomycetaceae; genus Streptomyces; species Streptomyces hawaiiensis. The sequence goes on from NZ_CP021978.1 coordinate 4,407,558, forward strand.
AACCCGGACCTCGCCGATGTCCACAGCCTGCAGGAGCTTGTGGGCAAGCTCAGCGGTCCGCGCGTGATCTGGGTGATGGTCCCGGCCGGTGAGGCCACGCAGACCACCATCGACGAGCTCGCCGAACTGCTGGAGCCCGGTGACGTCGTCGTGGACGGCGGCAACTCCCGCTGGACCGACGACGAGAAGCACGCGGAGGAGCTGGCGGCCAAGGGCATCGGCTTCGTCGACTGCGGTGTCTCCGGCGGCGTCTGGGGCCTGGAGAACGGCTACGCGCTGATGTACGGCGGCGACAAGGAGAACGTCGCCAAGGTGCAGCCGGTCTTCGACGCCCTCAAGCCGGAGGGCGACTTCGGATCGGTGCACGCCGGCAAGGTCGGCGCGGGCCACTTCGCGAAGATGGTCCACAACGGCATCGAGTACGCGATGATGCAGGCTTACGCCGAGGGCTGGGAGCTCCTGGAGAAGGTCGACTCGGTGACCGACGTCCGGGAGGTCTTCCGCTCCTGGCAGGAGGGCACGGTCATCCGCTCCTGGCTGCTCGACCTCGCGGTCAACGCGCTCGACGAGGACGAGCACCTGGACGAGCTCCGGGGCTATGCACAGGACTCCGGCGAGGGACGCTGGACTGTGGAGGCCGCCATCGACAACGCGGTGCCGCTGCCGGCGATCACCGCGTCGCTGTTCGCGCGGTTCGCCTCCCGCCAGGAGGACTCGCCCCAGATGAAGATGATCGCGGCGCTGCGGAATCAGTTCGGCGGTCACGCGGTCGAGAAGAAGTAATCCACAGGGCTGCACGGCAGTCCACGAACGCCCGGGGAGGTCGGCGAAACGACCATGCACGTCACGCATCTGTCGCTGGCCGACTTCCGCTCGTACCCCCGGGTCGAGGTCCCGCTCGACCCCGGGGTGACGGCCTTCGTCGGGCCGAACGGGCAGGGCAAGACCAACCTCGTCGAGGCCGTCGGCTATCTCGCCACCCTCGGCAGCCACCGGGTCTCCTCCGATGCCCCCCTGGTCCGCATGGGTGCCGAACGCGCGATCATCCGGGCCCAGGTCCGGCAGGGGGAACGGCAGCAGCTGGTCGAGCTGGAGCTGAACCCGGGGCGCGCCAACCGGGCCCGCATCAACAGGTCCACGCAGGTCAGGCCGCGTGACGTGCTGGGGATCGTCCGGACGGTGCTGTTCGCGCCCGAGGATCTCGCGCTGGTCAAGGGCGACCCCGGTGAGCGGCGCCGTTTCCTCGACGAGCTGATCACCGCGCGCTCCCCGCGCATGGCCGGGGTCCGCTCCGACTACGACCGGGTCCTCAAGCAGCGCAACACCCTGCTGAAGTCGGCAGCGCTGGCCCGTCGGCACGGCGGTCGCGCCATGGACATGTCCACCCTCGACGTGTGGGACCAGCATCTCGCGCGCGCTGGTGCCGAGTTGCTCGCCCAGCGCTTGGACCTGATCGCCACGATCCAGCCGCTGGCCGACAAGGCCTACGAGCAACTCGCGCCCGGCGGCGGCCCGGTCGCGCTGGAGTACAAGCCGTCCGCGCCGGGCGAGGCACACACCCGCGATGACCTCTACGAACAGCTGATGGCGGCGCTCGCCGAGGCCCGCAAGCAGGAGATCGAGCGCGGCGTCACGCTGATCGGCCCGCACCGGGACGACCTTCAGCTCAAGCTCGGCCAGCTCCCCGCCAAGGGCTACGCCTCCCACGGCGAGTCCTGGTCCTACGCGCTGGCGCTGCGCCTGGCCTCGTACGACCTCCTCAGAGCAGAGGGCAACGAGCCGGTGCTGGTGCTCGACGACGTCTTCGCGGAGCTGGACACCCGCCGCCGTGAGCGCCTCGCCGAGCTGGTCGCGCCCGGCGAGCAGGTCCTGGTGACGGCCGCGGTCGACGACGACGTACCGCATGTGCTGTCCGGGACGCGGTTCGCCGTGTCCGAGGGGACGGTGGAGCGCGTATGACGGAGAACACACCCGGCGGCACCCCCAAGCCCTCCAAGCCCCCCGAGCCCTCCGGCGTCGACCTCGCGCGTGTGGCGCTGCGCGCCGCCAAGGACGCCGCGCGCGCGCGTGGGGACGCGGCGCAGCAGAAGAAGCAGTCGCGCCGCGGCGGTGGTCTGCGCTCCGGCGCGCGCGCGGACGGGCGCGACCCGATGGCGCTCGGCTCCGCGATCAACCGGCTGATCACCGAACGCGGCTGGGAGGCGCCGGCCGCCGTGGGCGGTGTGATGGGCCGCTGGCCGCAGATCGTCGGCGAGGACGTGGCCAAGCACTGTGAGCCGGAGCGGTACGACGAGGACGAACGTGTCCTGACGGTGCGCTGCGACTCGACGGCCTGGGCGACGAACCTCCGGCTGCTCGCGCCCACGCTGGTCGCGCGCCTCAACGAGGACCTGGGCCAGGGCAGGGTGAAGCTGATCAAGGTGCAGGGCCCCGGCGGCCCCGCGCGCCGCTATGGGCCCCTGCGTGCCCCCGGCAGCACCGGCCCGGGCGACACCTACGGCTGATCGGCACTGGTTTCCCAGCCGTACCTGCAGCTCATCGGCACTGGTTTCCCACCTGTCGACAGCACGTGACCGACATCACATCGAGAGCTTCCGCCTGCCCTTTCGAAGCGTCGGCGGCCGTCCCGTCGTGTGCCCGCACGCGGTTGCGAATCGCGACCTGACTCCGAAGTAGCCAAGGGTTGACGGCCGGAAGCTCTGAGTGCCTCCGTGAGCCTCTTGGAGCCCCCATCCGTATATCGGGAGTCGGACAAGACCCGTCGAGGGCGGCACATGCGGACTCAGGTACCGGCAAACCCCCATCAGTGTCAGTGCTACCGGTAGACTGGAAGCAATCCCGCCCCAATCGTGGGGACCGTCCGGGAAAAGCTGAGCAACGCTGATCAAGGCTTACCAACGCAACATGCCGCAGCCGCTCCGGCAACCCGCCGACGAGCCTGGCTCGTGCTGTGCCAGAAAGGGCGCTTCGTGGCCGATTCCGGCAACCCCAACGAGAACATCCCGTCCACCGACGCAGGCGTGACCAGCGAGGCGATCACCTCCAACGGCGAGGTCACCGCCTCGTACGACGCCAGTGCCATCACCGTCCTCGAGGGTCTGGACGCGGTCCGCAAGCGACCCGGCATGTACATCGGCTCGACCGGTGAGCGCGGCCTGCACCACCTGGTGCAGGAGGTCGTGGACAACTCCGTCGACGAGGCGCTGGCCGGTCACGCGGACACCATCGACGTGACGATCCTCGCCGACGGCGGTGTCAGGGTCGTCGACAACGGCCGTGGCATCCCGGTGGGCATCGTCCCGTCCGAGGGCAAGCCCGCCGTCGAGGTCGTGCTGACCGTGCTGCACGCGGGCGGCAAGTTCGGCGGCGGCGGTTACGCGGTCTCCGGTGGTCTGCACGGCGTGGGTGTCTCCGTCGTCAACGCCCTGTCCACGAAGGTCGCCGTGGAGGTCAGGACGGACGGCTACCGCTGGACGCAGGACTACAAGCTGGGTGTCCCCACGGCACCGCTCGCTCGACACGAGGCCACCGAAGAGACCGGCACGTCGGTCACCTTCTGGGCAGACAGCGACATCTTCGAGACCACCGACTACTCCTTCGAGACGCTCTCCCGGCGCTTCCAGGAGATGGCGTTCCTCAACAAGGGCCTGAAGATCAACCTCACCGACGAGCGCGAGTCGGCGAAGGCCACCGCCGGTGCGGACGAGGCGGGCGAGGACGAGAAGCACGAGGTCAAGAGCGTCTCGTACCACTACGAGGGCGGCATCGTCGACTTCGTGAAGTACCTCAACTCCCGCAAGGGAGACCTGGTGCACCCCACTGTGATCGACCTGGAGGCCGAGGACAGGGACAAGAGCCTGTCCCTCGAGGTCGCCATGCAGTGGAACGGCGGCTACACCGAGGGCGTGTACTCCTTCGCCAACATCATCCACACCCACGAGGGCGGTACGCACGAAGAGGGCTTCCGCTCCGCGCTGACCTCGCTGATCAACAAGTACGCGCGCGACAAGAGGCTGCTGCGCGAGAAGGACGACAACCTCACGGGTGACGACATCCGCGAGGGCCTGACGGCGATCATCTCGGTCAAGCTGAGCGAGCCCCAGTTCGAGGGCCAGACGAAGACCAAGCTGGGCAACACCGAGGTGAAGACCTTCGTGCAGAAGGTCGTCTACGAGCACCTCGCGGACTGGCTGGACCGTAACCCGAACGAGGCCGCGGACATCATCCGCAAGGGCATCCAGGCGGCCACCGCGCGCGTGGCGGCCCGCAAGGCCCGTGACCTCACCCGCCGCAAGGGCCTGCTGGAGACCGCGTCCCTGCCGGGCAAGCTCTCCGACTGCCAGTCGAACGATCCCATCAAGTGCGAGATCTTCATCGTCGAGGGTGACTCCGCCGGCGGCTCGGCCAAGTCCGGCCGCAACCCGCAGTACCAGGCGATCCTCCCGATCCGCGGCAAGATCCTGAACGTCGAGAAGGCGCGGATCGACAAGATCCTGCAGAACCAGGAGATCCAGGCGCTGATCTCGGCCTTCGGCACCGGAGTCCATGAGGACTTCGACATCGAGAAGCTGCGCTATCACAAGATCATCCTGATGGCGGACGCCGACGTCGACGGCCAGCACATCAACACCCTGCTGCTGACCTTCCTGTTCCGTTTCATGCGCCCTCTGGTCGAGGCCGGGCACGTGTACCTCTCCCGCCCGCCGCTCTACAAGATCAAGTGGGGCAAGGACGACTTCGAGTACGCGTACTCCGACCGCGAGCGCGATGCCCTGATCGAGATGGGCCGCAACGCGGGCAAGCGCATCCGCGACGACTCCGTGCAGCGCTTCAAGGGTCTCGGCGAGATGAACGCCGAGGAACTGCGCATCACGACCATGGACCAGGAGCACCGCGTCCTCGGCCAGGTCACCCTCGACGACGCCGCCCAGGCCGACGACCTGTTCTCGGTCCTCATGGGCGAGGACGTCGAGGCCCGTCGCGCGTTCATCCAGCGCAACGCCAAGGACGTCCGCTTCCTCGACATCTGAGTCGGTCTCAGCTGACCGCACCAGGAAGGATCTTCACCAGCAATGACCGACGAGAACACTCCCGTGACGACGCCCGAGGGTGAAGCCCTGGCCATGCGCGTCGAGCCCGTCGGGCTCGAGACGGAGATGCAGCGCTCGTACCTCGACTACGCGATGTCCGTCATCGTCTCGCGTGCGCTGCCGGACGTCCGTGACGGCCTCAAGCCCGTCCACCGCCGTGTGCTGTACGCCATGTACGACGGCGGCTACCGCCCCGAGCGCGGCTTCTACAAGTGCGCCCGCGTCGTCGGCGACGTCATGGGCAACTACCACCCGCACGGCGACTCCTCGATCTATGACGCGCTGGTCCGCCTCGCCCAGTCCTGGTCGATGCGCATGCCGCTCGTCGACTCCAACGGCAACTTCGGCTCCCCGGGCAACGACCCGGCCGCGGCCATGCGGTACACCGAGTGCAAAATGGCGCCGCTGTCGATGGAGATGGTCCGCGACATCGACGAGGAGACCGTCGACTTCACGGACAACTACGACGGCCGCTCCCAGGAGCCGACCGTCCTGCCGGCCCGCTTCCCGAACCTGCTGATCAACGGCTCGGCCGGTATCGCGGTCGGCATGGCGACCAACATCCCGCCGCACAACCTGCGCGAGGTCGCCTCCGGCGCCCAGTGGTACCTGGAGAACCCCGAGGCCTCGCACGAGGAGCTGCTCGACGCGCTCATCGAGCGCATCAAGGGCCCGGACTTCCCGACCGGCGCGCTCGTCGTCGGCCGCCGGGGCATCGAGGAGGCGTACCGCACCGGCCGCGGCTCCATCACCATGCGCGCCGTCGTCGAGGTCGAGGAGATCCAGAACCGCCAGTGCCTGGTGGTCACCGAACTCCCGTACCAGGTCAACCCGGACAACCTCGCCCAGAAGATCGCCGACCTGGTCAAGGACGGCAAGATCGGCGGCATCGCGGACGTCCGTGACGAGACCTCCTCGCGCACCGGCCAGCGCCTGGTCATCGTGCTGAAGCGGGACGCGGTCGCCAAGGTCGTGCTGAACAACCTGTACAAGCACACCGACCTGCAGACCAACTTCGGCGCCAACATGCTGGCCCTGGTGGACGGCGTGCCGCGCACGCTCTCGCTCGACGCGTTCATCCGCCACTGGGTGACCCACCAGATCGAGGTCATCGTCCGTCGTACGCGCTTCCGGCTGCGCAAGGCCGAGGAGCGGGCGCACATCCTGCGCGGTCTGCTGAAGGCCCTGGACGCCATCGACGAGGTCATCGCGCTGATCCGGCGCAGCGACACCGTCGACATCGCCCGCGGCGGCCTGATGAGCCTGCTGGAGATCGACGAGATCCAGGCCAACGCGATCCTCGAGATGCAGCTGCGGCGACTGGCCGCCCTGGAGCGCCAGAAGATCGTTCAGGAGCACGACGAGCTCCAGGCGAAGATCAACGAGTACACCGAGATCCTCGCCTCCCCGGTCCGCCAGCGCGGCATCGTCAGCGCCGAACTGGCCGCGATCGTCGAGAAGTTCGGCGACGACCGCAAGACGATGCTGGTGCCCTACGACGGCGACATGTCCATGGAGGACCTGATCGCCGAGGAGGACATCGTCGTCACGGTCACGCGGGGCGGCTACATCAAGCGCACCAAGACCCACGACTACCGGGCCCAGAAGCGCGGCGGCAAGGGCGTACGCGGCACGAAGCTCAAGGAAGACGACATCGTCGACCACTTCTTCGTGTCCACCACGCACCACTGGCTGCTGTTCTTCACCAACAAGGGCCGCGTCTACCGCGTGAAGGGCTACGAGCTGCCCGACGCCGGCCGGGACGCGCGCGGTCAGCACGTGGCGAACCTGCTCGCCTTCCAGCCGGACGAGGCGATCGCCGAGATCCTGGCGATCCGCGACTACGAGGCGGTTCCCTACCTCGTGCTCGCCACCAAGGCCGGACTTGTGAAGAAGACGCCTCTGAAGGATTACGATTCGCCCCGTTCCGGCGGTGTGATCGCCATCAACCTTCGTGAGGGTCAGGACGGGTCGGACGACGAACTGATCGGAGCTGAACTGGTCTCGGCGGACGACGATCTGCTTCTGATCAGCAAAAAGGCGCAGTCGATCAGGTTCACCGCATCGGACGACACCCTGCGTCCCATGGGCCGTGCCACCTCGGGTGTCAAGGGCATGAGCTTCCGTGAGGGCGACGAGCTGCTCTCGATGAATGTTGTTCGACCCGGTACGTTCGTGTTCACTGCCACAGACGGCGGGTACGCGAAGCGGACCAACGTCGACGAGTACCGCGTCCAGGGTCGCGGCGGCCTCGGCATCAAGGCCGCCAAGATCGTCGAGGACCGTGGATCCCTCGTCGGCGCGCTGGTGGTCGAGGAGACCGACGAGATCCTCGCCATCACGCTGTCGGGCGGTGTGATTCGTACGCGAGTCAACGAGATCAGGGAAACCGGCCGTGACACCATGGGCGTCCAACTGATCAATCTGGGCAAGCGCGATGCCGTCGTGGGCATCGCTCGCAACGCCGAGGCGGGACGCGAGGCGGAGGAGGTCGACGGCGACGTGGTCGTCGACGACACCGCCGAGGGTGCCGCTGTCACCGGCACGGACGAGGGTGAGGCGCCCTCGGCCGAGTAGGCATGAGGAGTGAGTCAGCGTGAGCGGAGCCACGGGCGCCGGACCGACCGGTACCTCCAGGGGTACGGAAGCGGACGACGGCGGCCGTGGCTCCGCCGCGCGTGCGGCGGACCCGCACACGACCAACCTGAAGGCGATCAAGTCCCCGACCAAGGACGCGCCCTCGCCTGACTCGCATGGATCCCAGGGGGGAACTGTGACGGACACCCGAGGTCCGCAGACCAAGCAGCACAAGACCGGCGCGGGCCCGTCCGCCTCAGGCGCGCAGCCGCAGCCGGCCGCGCAGGAGCCGGCCACGGCCTCGCCCCTGCCCGGGGAACGGCAGACGCAGCAGCCGGCCGGGCCGTACCACCCGCCGCAGGCCTACCCGGCGCAGCAGGCGGCAACCGGTGCGGGCGCCGGTACCGACACCGGCGCCGTACGGCGGCCCCGCACGGGGGCGCGCACCACGCCGCGCGTCCGCAAGGCGCGGCTGCGGGTGGCGAAGGCCGACCCGTGGTCGGTGATGAAGGTCAGCTTCCTGCTCTCCATCGCCCTGGGCATCTGCACGATCGTCGCGTCCGCCGTGCTGTGGATGGTCATGGACGCGATGGGCGTCTTCTCGACGGTCGGCGGCACGATCTCCGAGGCCACCGGCTCGAACGAGTCCAACGGCTTCGACCTGCAGGCCTTCCTGTCGCTGCCCAACGTCCTGCTGTTCGCGTCGGTCATCGCGGTCATCGACGTCGTCCTGGCGACGGCCCTCGCGACGCTCGGCGCGTTCATCTACAACCTTTCCGCGGGCTTCGTGGGCGGTGTCGAGCTGACGCTCGCCGAGGACGAGTGACGTCCTCTGACGTTGTCCCGACAACCGATTTTGGGACTGCCCATGTCGTGCGCTAATCTTCAGGAGTCAGCGCGCGGGACATACCGCAGAGCGCGGCGGGGCTATAGCTCAGTTGGTTAGAGCGCATCCCTGATAAGGATGAGGCCACAGGTTCAAATCCTGTTAGCCCCACCAGCATGAAACCCCCAGCCAGTCATGGTTGGGGGTTTTTGGCATCTACGGCCGACATCAGCCATCGCTCCGCTGGCGTTGCTCGCCGGTCAGGCCTACCTGGAGCGGAGGCCGCCGACGCACGGAGGCCGGATCAAGCGCCGGGGCCGGATCAAGCGCGGGGGCCGGATGAAGCGCGGGGGCCGGATGAAGCGGGACATGCGTAAGCCCGGCGGCTCTCTCGAGCTGCCGGGCTCTGTACGCGGGATCGCCAGGACGTTGTACCGGGGTTCAGCGCCGCAGGGGCGTGAGATGGTCCGGTTCGGCGTCGGGGTCCTCGTCGGTGCAGTCGGTGCCGGGGGAGGCCGCCGTGTCCGCGGGTGAGCGGTGCCGGCAGCGGGGGGTCTTGCCGTGGGCCTCGGCACGGATGCGCTGCTTCATCGTGGGGGGCAGGGCCCTGGGTGAGGACCGGGGGAATGTCGCCGGTGCCGCCGTCCGCTGCTGCGGGATACTCGCGCCGTTGCCGTTGCCGTTGCTGTTGCTCTTCTGCTCGGTCTGCGGTACGGCCGCGGCGGCGGTCGTGGTGACGAATCCGAGCGCCGTGCACAGCGCGAGGAAGGCGGTGACGATGGCGGTCCACACCTTCATGACCTTGTTCCGGGCCATGGCCCCTCACTTTCGGGTTGGGCGATTTGCGTACTTTCCTCATGATGTGTATGCGGGCCGAGAAGTGGTGGATCTGCGCCCGTGGCGCGTCGATGTTCAGATGAACAACACCCGGATGGGCGCAAGAGCGGAGAAAAGGTGAGGAGAGCGGCGAAAGGAGATCAAAGTAACCCTCCGTCGGAGTGTGATCACCCTCCGATCGGAGCGGTGAACTCCGCTTCTACCCCGGTTCCCGGGACGGGAGTTGAGGGGCCGACTCAGGTCACCGATCGGTATCGGTCGGTGTGTATAGTCGGGCGCCAGAGGTCCCCTACGTCAAGGAAAGACGAGGTCGCGCGGTGAAGAAGCTTCTCCTGGTCGCACTGGCCGCCATCGGCGGGCTCCTCGTGTACCGCCAGATCCAGGCGGATCGCGCCGAGCAGGATCTGTGGACGGAGGCGACTGACTCCGTGCCCACGGGTTCGTGAGTCACGACAACCCAGACCGAACAGACCCCGGCCGCCTCGCGGTCGGGGTTTTGTGTGCCGAGGGCCGGTCGTGAACCCGGCCGGCGCGGCAGGATGGGCCACGGCTTCAGGGCTTCGTGGTCCGGCGACGGTGAGGGGTGGCACGTGAGGGGACGGTGTCGTACGGCGTGGGGGCGGCGCGCGGGGGCGTGGCGCGGCCGTCCGGCGGTGGCCGTGCGCGTGGGCGCCGCGGCCGTGATGCTGGGGGCGACAGCGGCCGTGGTGCCGGGGCAGGCCGCCGCTGCCGGAGAGGCCTCCGGCAGGCCGGGCCCGTACGCCTTCGCCGACGGAGCGCAGAGCGTCGAGGGAGCGAGGAGCACCGGGGACGCCGCCGCCCTGAAGCCCGGCGGGGCCTACAAGAGCTCCCTGCCGAGCAGCGGCAAGGTCAGTTACCGCCTCGAACTCGACGCCGCGTCGAACGCGTACGTCTCCGTCACCGCCGTCCCCTCCCCCGGCAGCACCGTCTCCGTCATCGACGGGATCAAGGTGTCCGTGCAGGACGCCGAGGGCAACACCTGCTCCGTCGACACCGCGAGTTTCGGGGCCTCCCGCAGCCCCCACCCCATCGCGGCGTGGGGCAGACGCGAGACCGGCAGGCCGCTGTGCCAGAAGGCCGGTGCGTACTTCGTGACCGTCGAGCGCGTCGACCCCGAGGGCGAGGGCTCCTCGCCGGACACCTGGGATCTGGAACTCGTCGCCCTGACGGAACCGCGGACGGCGAAGGCCGGGGCGACCACCGCCCCCGAGGTGTGGAACTCCGCCACGCCCCAGCCGCTCCAGGGAGAGTCCGAGCGCCGGAAGGGCGGCGCGGGCTTCACCAGGGCGACCCCTCTCGACCAGGGGGTCTGGCGGGACGACATCCGGCCCGGCCAGACACTCTTCTACGAGGTGCCGGTCGACTGGGGACAGCAGGTCTCCGTGACCGCCGACCTCGGCAGCTCGGGCTCCGGCGTCACCGGCTACACGTCCGACGCGCTACATCTGGCCCTCTACAACCCCGCGCGCGGTCAGGTCGCCGACGTGGGCGTCGGCTACGACGGCGGCCAGAAGTCCGGGAGCCTGCCTCCCCTGCCGCCGGTGGACCACGCCAACCGCTACGCCGCCGCCGCGCAGGTGAGCGCGCTGCGCTTCGCCGGTTCCCACTACCTCGTCGCCCATCTCGCGGAGGACGTCGCCGACACCTTCGGGGACGGGCCGTTCGCCCTGACGTTGCGCGTCAGGGTGAGCGGGGAGCCGCGGGGCGGGCCCGAGTACGCGGGGGAGTCCGAGCCGAAGGGCGTCTTCGAGGTCTCGGACCAGGACCGGGAGGCGGCCGCACAGGGCGTGGCCACGGGCGATGACACCGCCATGAGGGCGCTCGCCGTGGGCGGCATCGGCACCGGGAGCGCGGTGCTGGTGGGACTCGGGGTGTGGACCGTGGTGGCTCGGCGGAGGAACGCCGCGTAGGGCGGGCGCCGTGCCCCTTGTAAGGGCCTCAGATCTGGGTCAGGGCCCAGAAGCCCGCCGCGTAGCAGGCCAGCGCGAGGAGCAGCAGCGGCACCGCCACCTTGGCCGGCGGCCCGGGGCGGGAGGGCCGTTGCGCCCGGTGCCGTGACGGCGTCTGGCCGATCGGCGGGGTCTGCGGGGTCCGGGCGGTGTACGAGGCTGTGGAGGCGTCCGTGCGGTACTGCTCCGCAGGGGGCAGGGGCGGGCCGGAGTACACCGGTGGGAGTGGCTGGGCGGGCGACAGCCGGTGCGTGGGGTCGTAAGGGAGGACGGGCTGCTGCCGGGGCGGTGCCTCCGCGTGCTGCCCGGGGGCCGGGGACGAGGTGACGGTGGCCTGCGGGGGCGGCAGATGGAAGCTGCCGGTGTCCGACATCGAAGGCGGCCGGGCGGGGCCGGCCGACGGGTCGGGGGTCCGCCGTGGGTCGTTCGGTACCGCGTACGGGTGCGGCTCGGCGTGCTGCCCGCCGGGCACCGACGGCTCGCCCTCGTCATCACTCTGCCGAAGCCGCTCCTCGCCCGCCTTCGAGGAGTCGGACAGCTCCTCTCGCGGCCCCAGCCCCTTCGCCCGCTCCAGCGGCCCCTCGGGGGCGAACCCCCGGGGAAGCGGGCCGAGTTGGTCGAAGATCTCGATCAGCTCGTCGTCCGGGCCCGGGTCCGGGAGGAGCTCCGCGGCGGCGGCGAGTGCCTTGCGCGCCCCTGTGGCCGTGCGGAACCGCGCCCCCGGATCCGGTTGGAGCAACATGGCCACCACCTGCCACAGCGGCTCCGGGATGCCCTTGGGCGCGCCGGGAGTCCCGTGCTCGGCGAAGTACTGGATGAGCGCCTTGCTGTCCGGCTTGGCGCCCTCCAGCAGATACAGCGCGACCAGTCCCACGGCGAACAGATCGGCGGGGAAATCCGGTTCGGCGCCCATCATCTGCTCGGGCGCGAGATAACCGGGCGTCCCCACCACGAGGTTGGTCTCCGTCAGGCGGGGCTCGCCCAGCCGCATCGCGATGCCGAAGTCGGACAGCCGCAGCCGCGGCCGGGCCGTACCGGTGGCCTCCAGCAGCACGTTGGCGGGTTTGACGTCACGGTGCACCACACCCTCCGCGTGCACCGCGGCCAGGCCCGCCAGCAACTGGTCGAGCAGGGTGCAGACGAAGGCCGGCGGGAGGGGACCGTAGTCCCCGACGAGGTGGACGAGTGATCCGCCCGCGACCAGGTCCATGGTGAACAGGACCTTGTCGTCGTCGGCGGCCCAGCTGGTGGGGGCGAGCACGTGGGGGTGGTCGATGCGCAGGGCCTGTTCCCGGACGAAGCGCAGCAGCGAGTGCGCGTCGCTCTGGAGCAGGACCTTGGCGGCCACGTAGCGACGGCGGCGGTGATCCCAGGCCCGCCAGACGGCGCCGACCCCTCCACGTCCGATCGGGTCGACCAGTTCGTACCGGCCGGCGAAGACCTCACCCATGGCTGTACGTCGCTCCTCCCCCTGCGGCTTCCCCCCTTGCTTCCCCCTCGGTGAGCACTACGACTCCCCGACGGGCGAAACAGCTCCCCCGACGCCCCCGTTGAGCGATACGTCCCCCTCGCGTCGACCGGTCCCCCGTACGGAACACGCCCCCTCGTGCCCGCCCGTACCGTGACGCATCCCCCGTCACCTCACCCACGCCCGCTGCCGAACCCCCTTCGGCGGCAGGGCGATGGGATCAGCTCTGGTGGGACTGGTAGTGCGCGACGGCGTCCGAGGTGCGGCCGGCGCCGTAGACCCGGAGGAACTCTGCCAGTTCCGGATGGGTCGGGGCGAGGGTGTCGGCGGCGTCGATGATGTCGCCCGCCGCCGCGACCGACCGCAGCAGCGACTGGATCTCGCGCACGACGCGCTTGACCGTGGGCGCCCCCGAACTGCTCGTCGTCTGTGTGGTGTTGCTGAGCACCGACCCCCCCTGTGACTTCTTGATCTCCTCCATGCGCTCGGTGGCCTCGGCCGCGCTCACGCTGCCGTCCGCGACCTGCCCGGCCAGATCCTGCAGCAGCTGCACCCGCTGCACCACGGCCGGGTTGCCGATCTTCGCCCGCTGACCGCTCATCAGCTGCGACAGCATCGGTGCGGACAGTCCCAGAACCCCCGCGAGACGAGCCTGGTTGAGACCAAGATCGTCGATGAGCCTACGGAAGAGCGCCCCCAGCGGCTCCCCGTACCAGTTCCGCTGCAGTTCCCGCGCTCTTGCGGTCGCTTCCTGCTGTGCGGCGTCCATTGCGTCTCCCCATCGCTTCCCCATGTACGGCGGTTCGCGGTAGCGAACCACGCCGAGCATCTTACGGAGAGTGGTCGGCGACGGGGACCCCCAATCTTTTTGCGGAACCACGGGGGTGACCCGGTACTCTGGTCTCCGACGCCCGCCGGGACGCGGTTTCTCCGGTCGGACGTCCCCTTCCGGGGCCTTAGCTCAGTTGGTAGAGCGCTGTCTTTGCATGGCAGATGTCAGGGGTTCGACTCCCCTAGGCTCCACGCTTTGAGAGCCCCTTTGACCTGGGGAAACCTGGGTCAGAGGGGCTCTTTGTGTGCGCGGATCCGTGGCGTCGGGCGGGCTGGGGAGCCGTCGGCGCCTGCGATGAACCTGATCCGGGCGTTGTGTTGTCAGGTGCATTCCGGCGGGCGTCCGCCCCCCTCCGTGTCTCCGGGCTGCATCAGGAACGGCCGTGCCGGCTCCTCTTGGTGTGCGGGGGCTCCCGCCCGGCCTCTGGCCCTACCGCCCGCTCGCGGCGGGGAGGCCGACCTCCGCCGAGTGCGTAGAGGAGACACTTTCTTGCACTCCTATTGCATCTGCACGTGCAGATATGCGGAATGAAACGCTCCACCGGCCCCCTCCGCCCGCCTGGATCAGGGATCCGGCCGCAGGGCACGGGAAGGCTGACTGGAAGCGCTATCTGCGCCAGAGGCGCGGCAATCGATGCCGTTTCGGAAAAGATCGATCACATAGGGACATGGATCCATCAATGATGGTCATTATTGACTTCCGGAAAAGTCACGTGCGATCCGCAGTGGGAGGGGTCAAGACGGGTGTGTTTAATGGGTGTTGCTGCAGGCTCAACAAATCCCACTGTTGCATTGGCCGAACGCGTGGCGGGCCTTTCAGGGGACCGCTACTGTGGCGACGGCAACAGGGAAACGACCCTGTACAGCTCCGTACACGCAAATGCCCCAGGGTGGTAAGGCACCCCGGGGCATGCGCGATCAATGAAAGGAGAAACACTTCACGTGATCGGTAGGTTTGGCCGAGGCTGGTTCGATGCCCCCTCGGCCGATAGCGAAGTTAGCATTTGGCGCCAGTACGGTCCACAAATTCGCCGGATGACCATCTGGAGAGTGGAGCTGGGTCTCGGTCTGTTCCTGGCGGCCGGAGTGCTGGCGTGGCTCGGCGTACGGGAGCCCGACTGGGCCGCCATGAGTGTGGCGACCGGCGTCCTGGGCGTCGCCCTGCGTAGTCGCTCCTCCATCCGCTACATGCGCGTTCGCATCGAATGAGGGCGGGGCCGGCCTCGTTTCCAGCCGGAGGCGGGGCCGGCCCTCCGGTGCGCGCTCGGTCGCCCGACCGCCCGACCGCGCGACCGCCCGACCGTGCGTCCGCGCGACCGTGCGTCCGCGCGACCGTGCGTCCGGAAGCCAGGGGCCCGATCGCCCGATCGTGGCCTGTCGTTGCCCCAAGTACGCCCCTACCATGGGCAGTTCACCCAGGACGCTGTCCGGGTGCCGCTTCGGGGAGGACGTATGGGCCATTACACGCCGACCGACCGTGAGATCGATGTCACGACCCCGAGTGTGGCTCGCATGTACGACTGGCTGCTCGGGGGGTCCGACAACTACGCGAGTGACCGGGAGGCGTGCGACCACCTGCTGCGGATTGCTCCCAGCAGCAAGGAACTCGCCCTGACCAACCGCGCCTTCCTGCGACGGGTGGTCCGCTTCCTGGCCGAGGAGTGCGAGATCCGGCAGTTCATCGATCACGGATCGGGCCTGCCCACGCAGGACAACGTGCACCAGATCGCGCAGAAGGCGGACCCGCAGGCACGGGTGGTCTACGTGGACGACGACCCCATCGTTCTCGCGCACGGCCGCACCATGCTGGAGGAGAACGCCCAGACGGCGGTGCTGTGCGCTGACATGCGTAGGACCGAGTACATCTTCGAACACAGCGACACCAAGCGGCTGATCGACCCGACCAAGCCCACCGCGGCCCTGTTCGTCTCCGTCCTGCACTGTCTCCCGGACGAGAAGGATCCCGCCGCGCTTCTGCGTGACGTGGCGAGTCGGCTGGCCCCGGGAAGTTACATGGTGGTCTGCCAACTCGTCAGCGACGACAGAGCGGTGCGGGACGGTGTCACGAACCTGATGGTGACCGCGACCGGGGGGCGGTGGGGACGCGTACGCTCCAAAGCCGAGGTCACGGAGTTCTTGCGGGACTGGAGGCCGGTGGAACCAGGGTTGGTCGAAGTGAGCCAATGGCGACCCGACTCCCAGCCGACAGTATGGAAGCAGGGAAACGAGTGGGAGGAATGGGGCGGCGTTGTCGCCCTGTGAAAGCAGGTGCCGACGACCCCGCGAAATCTGAAATTCAGCGGTACCTCTCGATGGCCTCGCGCAGCAGTTCCTCCGTGCGTTCCCGGGAAGCCGCCCGTTTCATCAGGCGATTCAAC
This sequence comes from Streptomyces hawaiiensis, assembly GCF_004803895.1. Taxonomy (NCBI): domain Bacteria; kingdom Bacillati; phylum Actinomycetota; class Actinomycetes; order Kitasatosporales; family Streptomycetaceae; genus Streptomyces; species Streptomyces hawaiiensis. The sequence goes on from NZ_CP021978.1 coordinate 4,423,535, forward strand.
ACCAGCCTGTAGCGCTCCGTCTCTTCCGGCCGGGTCAGGTACGTGGCGCTGCCGATGCTCTCGACATAGACCACTTCCGCCGGCCGGCCGTCCCGCAGCCGCAGGTGCGTGATCGGGTACGGCGGTGAGACATCACCGCTGTTGACGAATTCGACGATCCGGATATTGGTCTTGGGGACCTGTCCCAGGGCCAGCAGTTGCTCCATCTGCCGTCTCATGACGCGCCGACCTCCGCGAGGCCGATGAAGCACGCCTTCGTCCAGCAGGGCCGTGAGCGCGGGCCGATCCGGCTGCCTCAGAATCCGTTGCCTGTCCAGCCGCAGAGCGACCCGCCGCTCGTTCTCGGCGTCCATCGGAAGGGCGGCGGAGATCACCGCGCGTGCGTACTCACGAGTCTGCAGCAAGCCCGGTACGACGAGAGCCTCGTACATGATGATCCGCTCAGCTCCCTGCTCGAGGCTTATCAGCCTCTTGAGGAAGTCCGGCGTGACATCGCTGTACTGCGTGTACCAGGCGCCGTTAGAGGACTGGGAGAGCAGATACTCGATCTCTGCCAGCTCTTCGCGGCCGGCCCGGTAGAAGGCCGCGAGATCACGGACGTCCCGAGCCTTGGGCTGGGTGGCGGCCCGCTCGAGACGGCTGATCTTCGCGGCGGAAGCGCGGATCGTCACCGCTGCTTCACTCAACGTCACACCGCGCTGGAGGCGCAGTCTGCGCAGGCGCTCGCCGAGAAGGCGTGCTGCGGGATCCGGCTGTGACTGCTGCCGCGAGGGCATCGACGCCGCCGGCCCATCAGATCCCACGCGCACGCACACTCCTCTGCGAGATCAACGCTTGTCCGAGTCTCGCAGAGCGGAGAACCCGATGGGACCGGACAAGCGTTGTTCCGCGCCGGGCTACGCGGTCAGTCCGTCGAACTCACCATCCCGGGCACCGGTCACAAAGGCTGCCAACTCCTGCCGCGTGTACACCAGGGCAGGCCCCGAAGGGTGCCGTGAGTTCCGGACGGCGACGCGCCCGTCGGGGAGCCCGGCGACTTCAACGCAGTTGCCCGCCCCTTGACTTGCCGTGCTCTTGATCCACAGGGCGCCCTCGATCCGGTCGGCGGGAACACCGTTGTTGTACTGCATGTACATCTCCTCCGACAGTCATACGCTTGCAATTTCGCGTGCAATTGCACGACGGATGAGCTGTCACGATAGAGGCCGCACACCGTCTGGAAAATCCCTCACACGGGTGTCTCGCGAGTCCGGAGCACCTGCCTGACCTGGAGGGCCCCGGGTGACAGCACGGCGGGGCAGGAGACCCTCAAGTCTCCTGCCCCGCCGAACTGTTGGATCCGGCGCTCTCAGGAACGGTCGTCGCGCCGGGCGGCCTCTTCCTCGGCCTGCTTGGCCTCGACCTCCGGGTCCAGGACCGACTGGCCCGTGCCGTCCACGGACGACAGGTGCCCCGACTCGGGGACCTCCGTCGCGGCCGGCGGCTCCACCAGCCAGTCCGGATTGGCCTGCTTGTCCCACCACTTCCACGCGGCGAAGGCGCCGCCCGCGAGGGCGCCCAGAAGCACCAGCGTCTTCATGGCCTTGCCGGCCTTGGCCCGCCGTTCGTGCTTACGGACCAGCTTCTGGATCTCCTTGGACGAAACCTGGCCGCGCAGCGCGGCCACGGCGGCCGCACTCCGGGCCGCGGCCTCGGACGTGACGGGCACGGCCGCGGCCATCGCCTGCTCGATCCTCGGCCTGGAGTACTCCGCCGCCTGGCGGGCGGCCTTGCGGGTGCGGTCGGCGGCGTCCTGGGCGGCCTGGTCGACCTTCGGCGGCACATGGGTGCGGGCCTGCTCCAGATAGGGCTGCACATGGGCGCCGTACTGGACACGTGCCTGACCTGCGGCCTGCGTCACCTTGGGCGCCAGCCGTACGCGGGCCTCGTGTGCGTAGTGCGCGGCCCTGTCCTTGGCCGTGTCGGCGTAGGGCGCCACCACTTCCGCGGCGTGCAGCACGCTGTCCTTCGCCGAACCAGTCGCGGCGCGCACGCTGTCGATGCGGGTCACGGGTTCCTCCTCCTCGGTGGCGTACGGTATTTCGACTTTCCACCCTTTTACGGATCATGCCTCCCGACGCACGACCAGGCATGCGCGGGAGGGCATCCGGGTCACGGGAACCGGCATCCAGCGCCGATCACGTGCAATAGCGGATGAATAGGGGGCAACAGGAGCTTGTCGTCGACAATGCCACGGATCGCAGCCGAGCGCCCCCGCCCCGGGGCTACTCGACCGGTTTTCTGCCCGCGCCCGCCGAGGGTTTCCCCCCGCTGCACCGAGGCCGGGCGACGCGTGGGCCCGTCCATGCGAGGATCAGGGAGTCACAGAAAGACAACGGAAGGCAGATCGTGGCTGAGCAGCTCTACGCCACCCTGAAGACCAATCACGGCGACATCGAGGTCCGGCTCCTGCCGAACCACGCGCCCAAGACGGTCAAGAACTTCGTCGAGCTCGCCCAGGGCGAGCGGGAGTGGACCCACCCGGAGACGGGGCAGAAGTCCACGGACAAGCTCTACGACGGCACGGTCTTCCACCGGGTGATCAGTGGCTTCATGATCCAGGGCGGTGACCCGCTGGGCAACGGCACCGGCGGCCCCGGCTACCAGTTCGAGGACGAGTTCCACCCGGACCTGCGCTTCGACAAGCCCTACCTGCTGGCGATGGCCAACGCCGGCCCGGGCACCAACGGCTCGCAGTTCTTCATCACCGTCTCCCCGACGGCGTGGCTGAACCGCAAGCACACCATCTTCGGCGAGGTCACCGACGGGGCCAGCCAGAAGATCGTGGACACCATCGCCACGGCCCAGACGAACCCGCGCACCGACCGCCCGCTGAACGACGTGGTCATCGAGTCGGTCGTCATCGAGACCCGCTGAGCGCGAAGGCTCCCGCAGGGAACCAATCGCCCCGCTCATCCGTAAGGATGAGCGGGGCGGGCTTTTCTCACACGACCTAGGGGAGACCATGGACGACCAGGCTGCGGGCAGCCCGCAGGACGCCCACAGCGTCCCCATGTGCTACCGCCACCCTGACCGCGAGACGGGCATCCGCTGCACGCGCTGCGAGCGCCCGATCTGCCCCGAGTGCATGGTCAACGCCTCCGTCGGCTTCCATTGCCCCGAGTGCGTCCGTACCGGCTCCGGCACGGGTCATCCGCCCACGGCCGCCATGCCCCGGACGATCGCGGGCGGCTCCATCGCCGCCGATCCCCGGCTGCTGACCAAGATCCTCATCGGGATCAACCTGGCCGTGTTCATCGCCGTCCAGGTCCACGAGTCGCTGTTGAACGACATCGTGCTGCTCGGCGCCTGGCCGCCGGCGCCTTTCACGCCCACCCAGGGCGTGGCGGGAGGCGAGTGGTACCGCATGGTGACGTCGATGTTCACCCACCAGGAGATCTGGCACATCGCGTTCAACATGCTCAGCTTGTGGTGGCTCGGCGGTCCGCTCGAAGCGGCGCTCGGCCGCGTCCGCTATCTCGTGCTCTACTTCATCTCCGGACTCGCGGGCAGCGCGCTGGCCTACCTCCTGGCGTCTGCGAACACGGCGACCCTGGGTGCCTCCGGCGCGATCTTCGGGCTCTTCGGCGCGACGGCCGTACTGATGCGCCGGCTCAACTACGACATGCGGCCGATCATCGCGCTGCTGGTGATCAACCTGATCTTCACCTTCAGCCCGGGGTTCAACATCTCCTGGCAGGCCCACATCGGTGGCCTGGTCGCCGGTGTCGTCGTCGGATACGCCATGGTCCACGCCCCGCGCGAGCGCCGGGCACTGGTCCAGTACGGCACCTGCGCCCTGGTCCTGGGAGTGGTCGTGCTCATGACCATGTTGAGGACGGCGCAGCTCGCCTGAGCAGGCGTTGTCCACAGCGGGTGCCGGATCTTGTGCATACAGTGCGGGAACATGTGTGCCCCCTGTCACCGACCCGCGTTCCCGCAGGTCAGGCAGGGGGCGAACATGTTTTCGAGTGCCAGTACTTCCGTCATACCGGCGTCAACGTCCCGTGAGTTATCCACAGATCGTCTTCATTATCCCCATGTGGAAAACTGCTGTGGATAACTCAGCGAACAACCCTGGGCAGAGCTGCGTTCACCTTGCGGTGACCGCTACTTCCACTGGGTCGAGACACCGAATCCGGCGGCGATGAAGCCGAAGCCCACCACGATGTTCCAGTTGCCCAGCGAGTCGATGGGCAGCGAGCCGTCGGTGACGTAGAAGACGACGATCCAGGCCAGCCCGATGAGGAACATGGCCAGCATGACGGGCGCGACCCAGGCGCGGTTGCTCAGCTTGATGGCGGTCGTCTGCTTGGCAGGCGGCGGCGTGTAGTCGGCCTTCTTGCGGATACGTGACTTCGGCACGAGGGTCTCTCCTGTCGATGCGCTGCGTGGCCGCGCAGGTAACTGAGTCGGTCTCGGGGCAGCGTAAGGGGACTCCGATTGCTCCCCCGGGCGTCCGTTAGCGTAGTGCTTCCGCCGCGCCGAAGGAGATAAGGGTACGTTGAGCAATTCTGCCGACTCCCCCGGGACGGGATCCACCCCTGAGCGCGCACGGCGTTTTCGGCCTGTGCGCATCCTCACGGCGGCGGTGTTCGCTCTGGCGGGTCTCATCTTCTTCACCAGCTTCGACACGGCCAAGGGCACCAACATCCGCACGGACAGCTCTCTGCTGAAGCTGTCCGACCTCATCCACGAGCGCAGCCGGGAGAACGGCGAGCTGGACGAGACCAACGGGGCCCTGCGCAAGGACATAGAAGCGCTCGCCGAGCGCGACGACGGCAGCACCAAGGCGGAGGACGACAAGCTCGCGGCCCTGGAGAAGCGCGCGGGTACGCAGAAGCTCAAGGGCGACTCGCTCACGGTCACGCTCAATGACGCCCCGCCGGACGCCACCGCCAAGCTCCCCGGCTACCCCGAGCCGCAGCCCGACTACCTGGTCATCCACCAGCAGGACCTCCAGGCCGTGGTGAACGCGCTGTGGCAGGGCGGGGCCAAGGGCATCAAGGTCATGGACCAGCGGCTGATCTCCACCAGTGCGGTGCGCTGCGTGGGCAACACCCTGATCCTGCAGGGCCGCGTCTACTCACCGCCGTACAAGATCACGGCGGTCGGTGACCCGGGCAAGCTGCAGAAGGCGCTCGCGGCGTCCCCGGCGATCCAGAACTACATGGTCTACGTCAATGTCTACGGGCTCGGATGGAAAGTCGAGGAGAACGGCCCGGTGACTCTGCCCGGCTATTCGGGCACAGTGGATCTGCACTACGCGAAGCCCGTGGAGCAGTAGCCGGACCGGGGGAGCTGCCGGTGCGCGTGATCATCAGGACCGTCAGCGAACTGTGCATCACCGCCGGCAGCGTGATCGTGCTGTTCGTCGTCTACGTGCTCTTCTGGACGGGTGTGCGGGCCGACGGCGTCATGGACGACCAGATCGACCTGCTCCGGAAGGAGTGGTCGAAACCCCGTCCGCCGGCCGGTGGCTCTCCCGCAGGCCCTGCGAAACCCGCGTCCTACGCCAAGGGCAGGCCTTTCGCGATCATGTACATCCCGCGGCTTGGTTTCACGTGGAACAAGCCCGTGCTCGAAGGCACCGCCACCGGCACGCTGAAGAAGGGCCTCGGCCACTACGCCGAGACCGCCCAGCTCGGGCAGAAGGGGAACTTCGCGGTCGCCGGCCACCGCCGCACCTACGGCGACCCCTTCAAGGACTTCCCCGAGCTCAGGCGCGGTGACGCCGTGGTGCTGACCGACGGCACGACCTGGTTCACGTATCGGATCGACAAAGGCCCCTACAAAACAGTGCCCTCGGACATCGAGGTGATCGACCCTGTCCCACGTACATCCGGGTACACGCGGTCGGGACGGTATCTGACGCTGACCACGTGCGAACCGGAATGGGGACACAGTCATCGGCTGATCGTCTGGGCGCACCTGGACTCCACCCAGCCCGTGGAGGCCGGGAAACCAGAGGCGCTGCGCCGTTAGTCTGGTGGTTGTACGGCGTGGGTCTGGTGCCGTGGTACGACGGAAGGGACGGCATGTACGGCTGGATCTGGCGGCATCTGCCGGGGAACACGTGGGTGAGGGCAGTGATCTCACTCGTCCTGGTCGTGGCCGTGGTGTACGTCCTCTTCCAGTACGTCTTCCCGTGGGCGGAGCCGCTGCTGCCCTTCAACGATGTGACGGTGGACAACCAGTGAGTGCGCGCATTCTCGTGGTCGACAACTACGACAGCTTCGTCTTCAACCTGGTCCAGTACCTGTACCAGCTGGGCGCCGAGTGCGAGGTCCTGCGCAACGACGAGGTGTCGACGGCGCACGCCCAGGACGGTTTCGACGGGGTCCTGCTCTCTCCGGGTCCGGGCACGCCGGAGCAGGCCGGCGTCTGCGTGGACATGGTCCGGCACTGTGCCGGCACGGGTGTCCCGGTCTTCGGTGTCTGCCTGGGCATGCAGTCGATGCAGGTGGCGTACGGCGGTGTGGTGGACCGGGCGCCCGAGCTGCTGCACGGCAAGACCTCCCTGGTCGAGCACGGTGGCGGTGGCGTCTTCGCGGGCCTGCCCTCTCCCTTCACGGCGACGCGTTACCACTCGCTGGCCGCCGAGCCGGCGACGGTCCCGGCGGAGCTGGAGGTCACGGCCCGCACGCACGACGGCATCGTGATGGGTCTGAGGCACCGCGAACTGCCGGTCGAGGGCGTGCAGTTCCACCCGGAGTCGGTGCTGACCGAGCACGGGCACCGGATGCTGGCCAACTGGCTGACGGAGTGCGGCGACCAGGGTGCGGTGGCGAGGTCGGCCGGGCTCGCCCCGGTGGTGGGCAGGGCCACGGCGTGACCGCGCTGCGCCCCGAGCGCGAGTCCGACACCTCGTACGGGCAGCAGTCGTACGGGGTGCCGGGTGCGTTCGAGGAGTGGCCGGGCGGAGGGGCGTACGGTGCGTCCCCGCAGCCGGATCCGCACGCGTCGTACGAACCCGTCCGGGACGAGCCCTTTCTGCCGCCCGCCGACGAGGAGACGGTGGCGCTGCGGATACCGGATCCACCGCCGGAGACCGGCGACTCCACAGCGGGCTCTCGGGCTTCCTATGCCGCACGGCAGGACGGACCCGCCCAAGGTGGCCGCGCGGCCCGCAGGAAGGCCGCAAAGGGCCGTCACGGGCGTCATGGCGGCGCGTCGGACATCCCGCCGGCCGCCCACACCGACTCCGGCGCCGGGAGCCGGTCACGGGCGCCGCTGTCGCGGGTGGAGGCGCGGCGGCAGGCGCGGGCCCGTAAGCCCGGCCCGGCGGTCGTCGCCAGCCGGGCCATAGGCGAGGTGTTCATCACCACCGGCGTGCTGATGCTGCTGTTCGTCACGTACCAGCTGTGGTGGACGAACGTCCGGGCGCATGCCCAGGCCGGCCAGGAGGCCAGCAGCCTCCAGAACGACTGGGCGAGCGGCAAGCGCAACCCGGGCACGTTCGAGCCGGGGCAGGGATTCGCCCTCCTGCACATCCCGAAGCTGGACGTGGTGGTGCCGATCGCCGAGGGCACCAACAGCAAGGGCGTGCTCGACCGGGGCATGGTCGGCCACTACGCGGAGGGTGCGCTGAAGACCGCGATGCCGGGCGACAAGACCGGGAACTTCGGGCTCGCGGGCCACCGCAACACCCACGGAGAACCGTTCCGGTACATCAACAGGCTCACCAAGGGCGATCCGATCGTCGTGGAGACGCAGGACAAGTACTACGTCTACAAGATGGCCTCGATCCTGCCGGTGACGTCGCCGAGCAACACGAGCGTCCTGAATCCCGTGCCCACGGGGTCCGGATTCACCAAGCCCGGCCGCTACATCACGCTGACCACGTGCACGCCGGAGTTCACCAGCAAGTACCGGATGATCGTCTGGGGCAAGATGGTCGAGGAACGGCCGCGCAGCAAGGGCAAGCCGGATGCGCTCGTCAGTTAAGGGCAGATGACCAGTGGCAGCGACCACCGACACGGACCACGAGAAGCACACCGGCGCGGCGTCGCGGCCGCCTGCGGCACGCCGCAGGCCGGGCCCGGTCGCCATGGCGGTGAGCTTCTTCGGGGAACTCCTCATCACCGCGGGCCTGGTCCTCGGCCTGTTCGTCGTCTACTCGCTGTGGTGGACGAACGTCGTCGCCGACCGCGCGGCGGGCAAGCAGGCCGACGAGGTCCGTGAGGACTGGGCCCACGGCCGGGGCGGCCCCGGTGCGCTGGACACCAAGAACGGCATCGGCTTCCTGCACGTGCCGTCGATGAGGAACGGCGAGGTCCTGGTCGAGAAGGGCACGTCGAACAAGATCCTCAACGACGGTGTCGCCGGCTACTACACCGACCCCGTCAAGGCGACACTGCCGATGTCGGGCAAGGACGGCAACTTCTCCCTCGCCGCTCACCGCGACGGACACGGCGCGAAGTTCCACAACATCGACAAGATCACGAAGGGTGACCCGATCGTCTTCGAGACGAAGGACAAGTGGTACGTCTACAAGGTCTACGACATCCTTCCCGAGACCTCGAAGTACAACGTCAAGGTCCTCTCCCAGATCCCGAAGGAGTCCGGCAGGAAGAAGCCGGGCCACTACATCACGCTGACGACCTGCACGCCGCTGTACACGAGCACGTACCGGTACATCGTGTGGGGTGAGCTGGAGCGGGTGGAGAAGGTGGACAGCGAGCGGACGCCGCCGGAGGAGCTGCGCTGACCGGCTTCTTCGTGGGATGTGGGTCGCTACCATGACGGAGGCCCGAAGCCGCAACCTACTCTTGCGGCTTCGGGCCTTTGTGGTGGTCGGGTCGCTATTCCAGGACGGTCAGGGCCGCCCCGGCGCTCCATTCCTCCACCAGCCCGCGATGTACGGCGGTGATGCCGCTGTCGGCTGCGATGTTCTGGGCGTCGCGGGTGAAGGGGCATGTCGCCACGAACAGGGCCACGTCGGAGTCGTGCAGGACCTTGGCCGCTCCGATGAACTTCTGGACCTCGGGGCTGGTGATGGAGAGGTGAGGCGCGAACCTCTTGCACTGGACGACGATGCGCCGCCCGTCGGCCGTGAGCGCGGTGATGTCGATGCCCCGGTCCCTTCCGCCGCCTTGCACGACGACGTTGGTGCAGCCGTCGCGGCGCAGCAGCTCGGCGACGTGTTCTTCGAACTCGCGCCCGTTCATGGCGTCCATGGCGGCCATGACTCCGGCGAGGGGGCGGTCCTCTCGGGGGCCTTCCAGCCGCTGGAGCCGGGTGTGGTGCTGCCGGAGCCGCTTCTCGATGCGCTGGACGCCCGCCCGGAGGGCGAGGAGCTCTCGCCGGTGCTCGCCCGATGTTTCGATCAGGGCGTTGAACATGGGGACGACGGTCCTCCCCAGGATGTGGGTGATGCGCTGGTCGATGCGGGCGTCGAGGGTGGCGGTGTCGGCCGGGGCAGGGTTTTCCACAGGCTGTGTGCGCGCCAGGTATTCCATGTCGAGGAGGTACACACGCACCTGACGTGCGACGTCGCTGTCTCGGAGCAGCATGGCGATGTTGAGGACGGCGCGTCGGGAGAAGAGAGCCAGGGAGCGGGTGCGTGACTGGATTCCACTGAGGTTCTTGAAGGACCTCAGTTCTTCGCCGGTCAGCAGCTGGTAGCCGTTGGCTTCCAGCTCAGTTCGGTGGTCCTTGATGAGTGACTTGATGGCTTCGAGACCGACGTCGAAGTACGACGCCACCATTGCGGTCGTCACATGCATCCCGTCCGGCAGCAGCGACAGTGCTTTGACCCTGTCGAGTACGTCCGTGCGGTCGAGCACGCTGCCGCGCAGGGTCTGTGATTCCAGCAAGGCCGTTTCGTTGATCACGTTCTGCCCTTCGGCTCGTATGGCCGGGGCGGGGTCCGATTCCCCACCCCACCCCACCCGGCGAACGAGTCGGGACATATGAAGACACGATCGACGGACGCACGTTTTTGCGGGGATGTCGTCGGCCGTGCACGGCAGAGCCCCCGGCCTCTGTGGGGCCGGGGGCTCTGTGGCGTGATGGTGGGGCGAGGGCCGGGTCAGTCGTCCTCGTTGCTGCCGTTGAGGCCGCCGAAGATGCCGCCGTTTCCGCCGCCGTTATTGCCGCCGTTGTTGTTCCCGATGCCGACGGTCTGGAGCGTGATCGTCGTGCTCGCCGGGTCGTCGACCTCCTGGTCGGGACCGGGGTTCTGGCCGGCGACGAGGGCGTTGTCGCTCTGGTCACTGCCATTGGCGAACTGGATGCTGGTGAAGCCCTGCTGCGCGAGGATCTGCTTGGCCTGGCCGACCGTCTGGCCGACGACCTGCGGGACCTTGACCTTCTGCTGTTCCTTCTTCTTGCCGATCTGGATGTTCACCGACGAGTTCGGGTCGACCGACGTGCCTGCCTGCGGTGTGGTCTGGATGACCTTGCCGACCTGGTTGTCGTCGTCGGTCTCCACCTCGGTGCAGTTGCCGACCAGGTCGCTGGCCTGCATCTGCTGCTTGGCCGCGTTACAGCTCTGGCCGAGCACGTCCGGGACGGTGGATTTCGCTTCGGCCTTGGCGACGGTGAGGGTGATCGTGGAGCCCTTCTCCACCTCCTCGCCCAATTCCGGGTTCTGCTCGAGGACGGTGCCGGGCTCCTCCGAGGACTCCTTCGACTTCGTCTCGACCACGAACTGGTACTTGTCGCCCTCCAGTGTCGCCTTGGCGTCGTCCAGGCTGTCGCCGACGACGCTCGGCACCGCCACCTTCGGCGCCCCGGTCGACACGACCAGGGAGATGGTGTCGCCCTTGGTGACCGTCTTCCCGGCCTTCGGGTCCTGGGTGCAGATGTTGCCCTTGGCCTGGTTGTCGCAGGGCTTGTTGGAGAAGCTCAGTTCGAGGTCGGAGTTCTTGGCCAGCTGCTGGGCGCTCTGCTTCGTCTCACCGACGAAGTTCGGTGCCGGGAGCGCGTCGTTGCTCGCGCCGCCGTCGCCGCTGAACGCCCACCGGCCGATCAGGATCGCCCCGACCAGGACGAGGATGCCCGCGACGACGAGCAGGATCGTGGAGGTGTTGGACTTGCGCTGCTGCCCGCGGCGCCGGTCGGGGCGGTCGTCGTAGCCGTAGCCGCCGTCGTCCGGGTTCATGGGGGGCAGCATGGACGTGGCGCCCGCGCCGGAGTCCGCGCGCAGGGCCGTCGTCGGCTGGTCGTCGGGGTAGCCGCCGTAACCCACCGCGCCCATCGCGGCCGTGGCGGCGACCGGCTGGCCGTCGAGGCAGGCCTCGATGTCGGCGCGCATCTCGTCGGCCGACTGGTAGCGGTAGTCCGGGTCCTTGACGAGCGCCTTCAGCACGATCGCGTCCATGTCGGGCGTGATCTCGGGGTCGAAGACGCTCGGTGACTGCGGCTCCTCCCGGACGTGCTGGTAGGCCACGGCCACCGGGGAGTCGCCGACGAAGGGCGGACGGACGGTCAGCAGCTCGTAGAGCAGACAGCCGGTGGAGTACAGGTCGGACCGGGCGTCGACCTGCTCGCCCTTCGCCTGCTCCGGCGAGAGGTACTGGGCGGTGCCGATGACCGCGGAGGTCTGCGTCATCGTCATGCCGGAGTCGCCCATGGCGCGGGCGATGCCGAAGTCCATGACCTTGACCTGGCCGTTGCGCGTCAGCATGACGTTCGCCGGCTTGATGTCGCGGTGGACGATACCGGCGCGGTGGGAGTACTCCAGGGCCTGGAGGATGCCGATGGTCATCTCCATGGACCGCTCCGGCAGCAGCTTGCGGCCGGAGTGCAGCAGTTCACGCAGCGTCGAGCCGTCCACGTACTCCATGACGATGTACGGGATCGACACGTTGTCGATGTAGTCCTCGCCCGTGTCGTAGACCGCGACGATCGCGGGATGGTTGAGCGAGGCGGCCGACTGGGCCTCCCGGCGGAACCGGGCCTGGAAGGAAGGGTCACGCGCGAGATCCGCGCGCAGCGTCTTCACCGCCACGGTGCGGCCGAGACGGGTGTCATGCGCGAGGTAGACCTCCGCCATGCCACCACGCCCGAGCACCTGGCCCAGTTCGTACCGGCCGCCGAGGCGACGCGGCTCTTCCATAGCTACCTACCAGCCCTCTCCGTCGGTCCCGACCGGCATGTTTGTACGGTCGGAGGCTGCCGTCCGGGCCTACCGTACCCGGCTCGCTCTGTGTGACCTGGCCAAGCCCGTCAGCCGATACAGGACCGGTATCGCAACGTGCACCGATGTGAAGCAGGCGTGAGCAGGGTCACCTCTTGCTGTCGATGACCGCCTCCATCACGTTCCTCGCGATCGGTGCCGCGAGGCCGCCGCCGGAGATGTCGTCACGGACGGCGTCGTCGTCCTCGACGACGACCGCCACGGCGACCGGCGAGCTGCCGTCCTCGCCCTTGGCGTAGGAGATGAACCACGCGTAGGGGTTCTCGCTGTTGTCGACGCCGTGCTGGGCGGTACCGGTCTTGCCGCCCACCTTGACGCCGTCGATCTTGGCGTTCGAGCCCGTTCCCTTGTCGACGACCGTCTCCATCATCGACTGGAGGATCTGGGCGTTCTCCGCCGACAGCGGCTGGCTCAGCTCTTCCGGATCGGTCTTCTCGATCGGGTCGACGCCGGGCGACTGGAGCTCGTCGACCATGTACGGCTTCATCAGCTTGCCGTCGTTGGCGACGGCCGAGGCGACCATGGCCATCTGCAGCGGGGTGGCCGCGGTGTTGAACTGGCCGATGGACGACAGTGCCGTCTGCGACGGGTTCATGCCGTCGGAGAAGACCGAGGCGGTGGAGCGGACGGGGGTGAACTGCTCCTCGGTGAAGCCGAACTCCTTCGCCTGGGCCAGCATCTTCTCGTTGCCGAGGTCGGCGCCGATCTTGCCGAAGACGGTGTTGCAGGAGTACTGGAGGGCCACCCGCAGCGTCGCGTTCTTGCAGGGGATGTTGCCCTCGTTGGGCAGCTTGGTGTTGGTGCCCTCCATGGTCCACGGGTCCGGCGAGTCGGTCTTCTCGTCCGGGTTCGTGTACAGGCCGTCCTCGAGGGCGGCGGCCGCGGTGACGACCTTGAAGGTGGAGCCCGGCGGGTAGGTCTCGCGCAGGGCGCGGTTCAGCGTCGGGTCGTCCGGGTTGTTCTTCTTCAGCAGCTTCTGCCAGGCCTTGGTGTCCGTCGTCGTGGAGTTGCCCGCGAAGGACGAGGGGTCGTACGACGGGTAGGAGGCGAGCGCCAGGATCTTGCCGGTCGACGGCTCGATCGCGGCGACGGCGCCCTTGCCGCCCTGCTTCTTCAGGCCGTTGTAGGCGGCCTTCTGCGCGGCGGCGTTCAGGGTCGTGACGACGTTGCCGCCCTGCTGCTTCTTGCCCGTGAGCATGTCGAGGGTGTTGCGGAAGAACAGCCGGTCGTCGTTCCCGGTGAGGATGCCGTCCTCGAGGTTCTCCAGCTGGGTGGCGCCGAAGGCCTGCGAGGCGTAGCCGGTGACCGGCGCCCACATGGCACCGTCCTTGTAGGTGCGCTTGAACTTGAAGTCGCTGCCCGGCGTCTCGGCGGAACCGGTGATCGGCTTTCCGTCGACGATGATGTCGCCGCGCGGGGAGGCGTAGCGCTCGATGATGACGCGACGGTTGTTCTTGTCGGTCCTGAGCTCGTCCGCCTGGACGTACTGGATCCAGTTGTCGCGGATCAGTAGTGCCATGACGAGCAGGCCACAGAAGATCGCGATCCGGCGCAGGGGCTTGTTCATGACGGGCGGACCACCTGGGTCATCTCGGCGTCGGGGTTGGCGGCGGGCGCGGGGGCCGGGCGGCGGGCCGTGTCGCTGATTCTCAGCAGGATGCCGATCAGGGCCCAGTTGGCGATCACGGAGGAACCGCCGTACGCCACGAACGGCAGCGTCATACCGGTCAGCGGGATGAGGCCCATCACACCGCCGGCCACGACGAAGACCTGGAGGGCGAAGGCGCCGGACAGGCCGATGGCCAGCAGCTTGCCGAACGGGTCGCGGGCCGCGAGGGCGGTTCGAACGCCCCGCTCGACGATCAGACCGTAGAGCAGCAGGATCGCCATGACGCCCGCCAGGCCCAGCTCCTCGCCGAAGGTGGCGAGGATGAAGTCGGAGTTGGCGGCGAAGCCGATGAGGTCGGAGTTGCCCTGCCCGAGGCCGGTACCGAGGGTGCCGCCGGAGCCGAAGGCCCATAGCGCCTGCATGGCCTGCTCGGAGTGGACGATGCCGTCCTGGACGCCGGCGCGGGAGAGCTCGAACTCGTGCATCGGGTCGAGCCAGGCCTGCACACGCGTCTGGATGTGCGGCTCGAAGCTCGCCACGCCGACGGCGCCGACCGCGGACATCAGCAGACCGAAGACGATCCAGCTGGTCCGCTCGGTGGCGACGTACAGCATGATGATGAACATCCCGAAGAACAGCAGGGACGTACCGAGGTCGGTCTCGAAGACCAGGATGAGGATCGAGATGACCCAGACCACGAGGATCGGTCCCAGGTCGCGGCCGCGCGGCAGGTACAGGCCCATGAAACGGCGGCTGGCCAGGGCCAAGGCGTCTCTCTTGACCATGAGGTAGCCGGCGAAGAAGACAGCGAGGGCGATCTTCGCGAACTCACCGGGCTGCAGCGTGCCTAGGCCGGGGATCTTGATCCAGATCTTGGCGCCGTAGATGTTCGCGCCGAGTCCGGGCACGAGCGGCAGGACCAGCAGGAACAGCGCACCGGCCATGGAGATGTACGTGTAGCGCTGCAGGACGCGGTGGTCCTTGAGGAAGATCAGCACGACCGCCAGCAGGGCGACGCCCATCGCCGAGTACAGCAGCTGCCTCGGTGCGGCGTCGGCGTAGTTGTTCAGCTTCTCGGACTGGTCCAGGCGCCAGATGACGACCAGGCCGAGCCCGTTGAGCAGGGTGGCCAGCGGCAGCAGCAGAGGGTCGGCGTACGGCGCGAACTTCCGGACGACGAGATGGCCGACGCCCGCGAGCAGCCCGAGCCCGAGCCCGTAGCTCAACAGGCCCGGAGGTACCGAGTCGTTGAGGGCCAGGCCGACGTTGGCGTAGGCGAACACCGGGATGACTACGGCGAACACCAGCAGCGCGAGCTCGGTGTTGCGCCGGCTCGGCGCGCCGATGGCGCCGATCGTGGACGTGTGGTGCGTCGGCGAGTGCGACGTATTCGTACCGCTCATCGTGTGACAGGGCCTCTCACGGCTACTGCTTACCGCACAGCGAGACGACCTTCTGCTCTTCCTCCGAGAGGCTGGGGCCGGGGCTGGGAGTCGGTGCGGTCGTGGTCGGGGGCGTGGACTTCTCCGGTGCCGACGGTGAACCCGACGGGCTGGACGGGTTCGGCGTCGGTGTGGCCTTGGACGTGAAGGAGGCGGGAGTGGTTCCCGTGGTGCCCCCGGCCTCGCCTTCGCCGGTCTTGGAGTTGTTCTGGCTCTCGGCTTCGCGCCGCTGCGCCTGCTTCTTGCACGCGGAGGCCTGCACCGACAGTTCCTGGATCTTCGCCTGGGCGTTCTTCAGTCCGCCCTCGGCGATGGTCGCCTCGACCAGCTTCTGCTGGTAGGGCGGCAGGTACTTGAGTTCGATCTCGGGGTGGTCCTTCTCGACCTTCGAGAGCGAGACCCAGGCCAGGTCCTGGCTGATGCCGCGGTACAGCGCGACGTGCTCGTCCTCGGCGCCGACGTAGTACTGCGTCTGCGTCCAGCGGTATCCGCCGTACAGACCGCCGCCGATGACGGCCAGCACGAGGACGCCGTAGAGGGATCTCTTCAGCCAGCGGCCCTTCTTGCGGGGCTTGGCGAAGTCGTCGTCGCCGTAGTCGAAGCCGGCAGCCGGGATGTAGCCGGTGGTGTCGCCGGAGCCGGGCGGGCCGAACTCGCCGCCCCCGCCGCCCTGGCGGTGCCCGTGGCGGCCGAGCCCGGAGGCGCGGCCGGCGGGGGTCTGCATGATGCCGTTGTCGTGCAGCTGGTGCTGGTTCTCGGCGACGGCGCCGACGACGACGGGGGTGTCGGACAGCTGCCCCGCGAGGGTGTCGCCGGTGTCGAGGTCGAGGACGTCGGCGATGATGACCGTGATGTTGTCCGGGCCGCCACCGCGCAGCGCCAGCTCGATCAGGTTCTGGACGGTCTCCTGGGGTCCTTGGTAGCTGGCGAGGGTGTCCTCCAGCGTCTGGTGGGACACCACGCCGGACAGGCCGTCGGAGCAGATCAGGTAGCGGTCGCCGGCGCGGACCTCGCGGATGGACAGGTCCGGCTCGACGTGGTCGCCGGATCCGAGGGCGCGCATCAGCAGCGAGCGCTGCGGGTGCGTGGTCGCCTCCTCCTCGGTGATGCGGCCCTCGTCGACCAGGCGCTGCACCCAGGTGTGGTCCTGGGTGATCTGGGTGAGGACGCCGTCGCGGAGCAGGTAGGCGCGCGAGTCGCCGACGTGCACCAGGCCGAGGCGCTGGCCGGTCCAGAGCAGGGCGGTGAGGGTGGTCCCCATGCCCTCCAGCTGGGGGTCGTCCTCGACCATCGAGCGCAGCTGGTCGTTGGCGCGCTGCACCGCCGTGCCGAGCGAGGTGAGGAGGTCGGAGCCGGGGACGTCGTCGTCAAGGGCGACGATGGTGGAGATGGCCTCGGAGGAGGCGACCTCACCGGCCGCCGCGCCGCCCATGCCGTCGGCGATGGCGAGCAGGCGCGGGCCGGCGTATCCGGAGTCCTCGTTGCCCTCCCGGATCATGCCCTTGTGCGATCCGGCCGCGAAGCGCAGTGACAGACTCATGCGCACCTCGCCTGTCGGCTCCGGGTACAGCCGGTCGTGTCGAGCCACACTGCCCACCCTCCGGTCGGGAGCGCGCGGGGGGCCGGGGTGGGGCCCGCCACTGCGTGCTCGCTCCGCTCGCGCCTATCCATGATGTAGCACTACTTCCGCAGCTCGATGACGGTCTTGCCGATGCGGATCGGCGCGCCCAGCGCAATCGGTGTGGGAGTCGTCAGCCGGGACCGGTCCAGGTATGTGCCGTTGGTGGAGCCGAGGTCCTCGACGATCCACTGGCCGTCGCGGTCCGGGTAGATCCTGGCATGGCGGCTGGAGGCGTAGTCGTCGTCCAGCACGATCGTCGAGTCGTGCGCCCGGCCCAGGGTGATGGTCTGGCCCTGGAGCGCGACCGTCGTTCCGGTGAGGGTGCCCTCGGTCACGACGAGCTTGGTGGGGGCGTTACGGCCGCGTCGGCCGCCGGCGGACTGCTGGCGCTGCGGCGGTGGCGCCTGGCGGCCGGCGGCCTGCTGCTGCCGGCCTGCCTCGCGGCGCGATCCGCGCTGTGTGACACGCGTACCGAACAGGTCGCTGCGGATGACCTGCACGGCCACGATCACGAACAGCCACAGTACGGCCAGGAAACCCAGCCGCATGACCGTGAGGGTCAGCTCTGACATTGCCCCCGCTTCACCCTTCGGCTTGCCGGTAAATGATGGTGGTGCTGCCCACGACGATCCGCGAGCCGTCGCGGAGCGTAGCGCGGGTGGTGTGCTGTCCGTCCACCACGATGCCGTTGGTGGATCCGAGATCCTGGATCGTCGAGGGCGTTCCGGTCCGGATCTCGCAGTGCCGGCGGGAGACGCCGGGGTCGTCGATCCGCACATCGGCGTCGGTGCTGCGGCCCAGCACCAGCGTCGCGCGGGAGATCTGGTGGCGGGTGCCGTTGATCTCGATCCAGTGGCGGGTGCGTCCGCCGGCGGCCGGGGCGGCCGGGGGCCGCTGGGCGTTCGCGGCGGGCGGGTAGCCGTATCCGCCGGGGCGGCCGCCGGGCGGCGGCGCGGCCGGCATGGGCGGGGCGCCGGCGGGCGCGGCGGACGACGGGGGGCCGTAGCCACCGGGGCGTCCGCCCTGCGGGGCGGCGGTGGCGGCGGCGCCGCCTCCCGGGCCGCCCTGCTGGCTGCTGGAGGAGGCGAGCGTACGGCTGCGTACCCGGTACAGGCCGGTGTCGAGGTCGTCCGCCTTCTCCAGGTGCACCTTGATCGGGCCCATGAAGGTGTAGCGCTGCTGCTTGGCGTAGTCGCGCACCATGCCGGCGAGCTCGTCGCCGAGCTGGCCGGAGTAGGGGCTGAGCCGTTCGAAGTCCGGCGTGCTCAGCTCGACGATGAAGTCGTTGGGCACGACCGTCCGGTCGCGGTTCCAGATGGTGGCGTTGTTGTCGCACTCGCGCTGGAGAGCTCCCGCGATCTCCACGGGCTGGACCTCGGACTTGAACACCTTGGCGAAGGTGCCGTTGACCAGACCTTCGAGACGCTGCTCGAATTTCTTCAGGACTCCCATGGGGCACCTCCTCCGTCGCTGCCGTCCTGTGTACTGCCCTGCGGGCCGCTTGCCTGGTACTGCTTACTGATCGTATCCACGCGCAGCTCGATCGGCTGGTTCCCCCTGTCAGCACTGCCGACGGGTGTCGACGCATGACGAAGTTCCCTGTGGAGCTCGCCTTCGAACTCCTCCGGTGGTACTGCTGCGCGTAACCGCCTCCGGTATGCCTGGCAAGGATCGTAGAGGCGGCTGAAGACCAGTGTCCCGCACCTGACTGTGGACCCCGACCCCCTCCTGCGGAGACGGCGGGTACCGGTACGAGGTTGATACGTGAACCGGTCGCGTTGATACGTGGCAGGGACATCGAAGGTTCGCCGGGGGGCCTGCCTGCGGCGATAAGGGATGTGAACCCACCCCTTGCAGCGTGCTAATGTTCTGCGTGTCGGAAGGCGCCGACCCCCACGGGGACAGCGCCCAGGACACACCCAATGCGCGGGTGGCGGAATAGGCAGACGCGCTGGATTCAGGTTCCAGTGCCCGCAAGGGCGTGGGGGTTCAACTCCCCCCTCGCGCACCGTGGGAACGGGCGGCATCGATCAGATGCCGCCCGTTCTTCGTGTCTGCGGATGTGACGGTTGTCTCCCGCCTGACCGGGTCTCTCTCGTGTGAGGAAGCTCTCAGGTCTGGCCGTCCCTTGGGGACCGGCCCGGGGCGAAGCGTTTTCGCACGAGCGGCTCGTCGCTCACTCGCGTATCCCGGCCAGGTCCGCAGGACGGCGGCGCAGGGCGAGGGCGGCGGGGGCCGTCGCGCAGGCCAGCCAGGAGGGCGCAGGCGGTCGCCGTCGTGCCGAGGGCCTGCGGTCGCCCGGGGCTTCGCGCGGGGTGACGTAGATGCCGTTGCCGCCGGTTGCGGTGGGCATGACCGCTGCGATGCGCAGGGTGCTGGGTGTCCCGTCGCCGAGCCATACGCGGGACCCGGTGGCCCACCCGGTGCCGCTGCCCCTCCTCGTTTCAGGGCCACACCGTCCTCCGGGACGTGCACGGCCGTCGGGGAGATCCGGGTGCCCGGTATCGCGCGCAGTCGGCGCAGGGCGGCGGCGTCGAAGCCCGTCCCGGCCGCCGGGGTGACGGCGAAGGCGGCGGTGGTGCGGTCGCTCGTCTCGGTGGTCTTTGCGTGGTTCAGGGTCGCGGTGGCGCCGAGGAGTGAACCGGTGAGGGCGACCGTGACGAGGACGGGGGCCGCGAGTGCGGCGGTGCGGCGTACTCCGGTGGCCGTGTTCTCGCGGGCCGGCATGCCCACGGCCGAGGGGAGGCAGGCCAGCGGGCGGATCAGGGGGCGCGGCACGAGGGGTGCGAGCAGGGCGGTCGCGGTGATCAGCAGCATGGGGCGGCTGATGTACGTCTTGCGGTGGAGGAGGCCGGACGGGTCGGCGGTGAGGGAGAGGGCCGGGGGCCACGGCGGCCGTGAGCAGGAGGGCCGTGCCGCAGAGCAGCGCCCCCGGGTCAGAGGCCTGCTGCCCGAGGCCGCCTCGCGCAGGGCCTCGGCGGGGGCGGTGCGGCCGGCCCGCCAGGTGCCGCGGTCGCTCCGCACAGGGCGACGAGCAGGCCCGTCCAGCTCGCCGCGTCGTACGGCCGGGTGTGCTCGACGAGGGCAGGTCCAACAGCGCGATCGCCCGCGAACGGGTCGTCTCCGAGGCGCCGTGGGCAAGCACGTCTCCGGCATCCTCACCCAGCCGGACCTGCCGCCGGCGGCCGCGACCCACCGGGGGTGCTGGCCGTGCCGGCGTATCTGCGGGCTCAGGAGCCGTCCCAAGGTCCCTCGGCCGTCGACGCGTTGTATAAAAACCAGCGAGTTGGTTTCATTGCGTCGCCATCAGAGCCCTGCAGGGGAGCCACGGGTGACCAAACAGGACCGGGCCGTCCGGACCCGTCTCGCGCTGATCCGGTCGGCGGCCGCACAGTTCGAGGCCCGCGGGTACGTCCGGGCCAGCCTGGCGGAGATCAGCGCGGGAGCCGGCGTCAGCTCCGGCGCGCTGCACTTCCACTTCGCCAACAAGGCCGCCGTCGCCGAAGCCGTCGAGGACGCTGCCGCCCGTGCCCTGCGCGCGGCAGCGGTCCGCAGCCACGGCGGTGACGGCTGCGCCCTGCAACGCCTCGTGGACGTCACGCACCACGTCGCCCGGATGCTGTGCGCCGACGGCGTGGTGCGGGCGGGGCTGCGGCTGAACGTGGAGGGGGCCGCGGGGCGGGTGCGGGACCTGCGCCGGGAATGGCGGGAGTGCGTGCAGGGGCTGCTGTCCGAGGCGGAGCGCAGGGGCGAACTCGCCGCCGGTGTGACGTCGCAGCGCACCGGTGCCGTCGTCCTCGCCGCCACGACCGGCATCGAGGTGCTGGCGCGGGAGGACCACGGCTGGCTCGCCCGGCCCTCGCTGACCGATCTGTGGCGGCTGCTGCTGCCGTGTCTGGCGGCGCCGTGTCTGGCCGGGGCGCTGGATCCGGCGGGGAGTGAAGCGGTCGGGAAAGAACCGGCGGGGAGTGAACCGGCGGGGAGCGAACCGGTCGCCCCGGACGTGGCGGCGGAGGCGGTCGGGGCGGGTCTCGCGCTGCGGTAGTCACCCACCCTTGGCCAAACGTGCGTGAAGTAGTGGCCAAAACAAACCGGTCGGCAAGTTCTGCCGTCGGCCGGATCGCACCATGGACCCCCAGCCTCTGGACCAAGGAGCGATGAGTCATGGCACAGCAGGCCTGCCCCTTCCTGTCGATCGACCCGTCCGGTCAGGATCTCTACGGCGAGATATCCCGGATCCGTGCCCAGGGCGCGGCGGTGGAGGTCGAACTGCCCGGCGGCGTACGGGCGTGGTGGATCACCGGACTGGAGCTGAACAAGCGGCTCCTGGCCGGACCCGAGACGAGTAAGGACGCCTACCAGCACTGGCCGGCCTGGATCAACGGGGACATCTCCCGCACCTGGCCGCTCGCCATCTGGGTCTCGGTGCGCAACATGGTCACCGCGTACGGCTCCGACCACAGCCGGCTGCGCAAACCGATGGCGGCCGCCTTCACCAAACGCCGCGTCGACGCGGTGCTGCCGCGCGTCCAGGAGATCGTCGACCGGGCGCTGGACGCCCTGGAGCGGATCCCGGAGGGCGAAGTCGTCGATCTACGCGCGGCGTTCGCGGCGCCCATCCCGCACGAGGTGGTGTGCGAGCTCTTCGGCGTACCGCCCGGCGAGGACGGCCCCCGCGCGGCCCTCTACCGCATCATCAACCGCTTCTTCGACACGGCGATCTCCCTGGAGGACGCCCAGGCCAACGCCGTCGACCTCTACGGCACGCTGACCGCGTTCCTCCAGCACAAGCGCGGGCACCCGGCCGACGACCTGACGACGGCGCTCATCGCCGCACGCGACGAAGGCAGCCTCAGCGAACAGGAGCTGATGGACAACCTGATCCTGCTGCTCACCGCCGGATTCGAGACGACCGTCAACCTCATCGACAACACCGTGCACAGCCTGCTCGCCCACCCCGACCAGCTCGACCTCGTCCGCTCCGGGCGGGTGACCTGGGAGGACGCCCTGGAGGAGTCGCTGCGCTTCGAGGCGCCTGGCGCCATGTCGGGCCTGCGCTACGCCGTCGAGGACATCGAGATCGAGCCGGGCCTGACCATCCCCAAGGGCGACCCGCTCGTGGTCTCCTTCGCCGGTGCCGGGCGCGACCCCGAGCGGCACGGGCCGGACGCCGAACGGTTCGACGTCACGCGCGCCACCAGCCGCGACCACGTGTCCTTCGGCCACGGCGTGCACCACTGCCTGGGCCGGCCCCTGGCCATGGCCGAGGCGACCGTGGCCCTGACCTCGCTGTTCGCGCGCTTCCCGCGGCTGGCCCTGGCCGATCCGTCGCACCCGCCGAAACGGCTGCGGTCGATCATCTCCACCGGCCACGAGGAGCTGCCGGTGCTGCTGCACGGCCGGGAACCGGGCCCGCGCCCGCAGGAGGCGGAGGCGATCAGGAAACCCTCCGGCCCTGGAGGAACGCGCGGTACCAGGGCGCCGCGCGGCTGAACGCGGCCGCGAACCCCTCGCCGGGCGAGCAGTCGAATTCCTTCCAGAACGCGTCGTCCACGAACCAGTGGTCGACCGTGAGCATGCCGAGATGGTGGAGGGCGAGCGGTGACCCGGCGGCCCGGTCGAGGGCGGTGGCGACGTCCACGGCCGCACCGCCGCCGGGCTCCTCCAACTCCCGGCACACGGCCGCCAGCAGGTCCTTGACCGCCACCGGCTCGGGGTGGTCGACGTGGTGCACACCGCCGCCGGACGCCGGGGAGAGCGCGGCGGCCACCACCGCACGGCCCAGGGTGTCGACGTCGATCATCGACTGGAGCGCCTCGCAGCCGGTCAGGGTGGCCGACAGCTCCTTCATCAGCCACACCAGTCCGGGGATCACCCAGCGGTCGCCCTCGCCGTACACGAGGTGCGGGCGCAGCACCAGGCCGCCCGCGTCGAGGACGTACCGTTCGGCGGCGGCCCGGGTGCGGCTGGTGGGTGACGCGGGTGCGATCGGCGCCTCCCCGGGGCGTACGCCGCGGAAGGGGCCCCGGCCGAGAACGGCGGCCGTACCGACGTACACGATCCGGCGCACTCCGGCGCGCACGGCCTCCTCGACCAGCGCCCGGGTGCCGTGGTCGTTGACCGCCCGGACGGTCTCGGCGTCGCCGCCGACCCGCGTGGCGCAGTGCACCAGGACGTCGGTGTCGGCGCAGACGCCACGCAGCGAGGGCGGCGCGCAGAGGTCGCCGTGGACGTACTCGGGGCCGTGCGGCGCGTGCCGGGACAACAGGCGTACATGGGCACCCGGTTGCCGTTGTGCCCTGGCGGCGACCCGGCTGCCGACGAAGCCGCTCGCGCCCGTGATCAGAACCTTGACCGTCACGACAGGGACCGTACCCGCGCCGGCCGGGCGGAGGTCAGGCCGGCGGTGAAGACCAACGCGCCGTCCTGCCGCCCCGACACCCGTACGGTCACCTCCCCGGGGTGGTCTTCGAGGACCTCGGTCTCGATCCGGCACGGGCTGTGCAGCTCGGCGTACCGGGCGAACTCGGCCGTCATCCTGCCGGGCAGGAAGGGGTGCAGGCCGGACGCGGCGGTCGCGGCCTGGCGGGCCGCCTCGAACAGGACCATGCCGGGGACGTGGTCGTTGGGCCGCGGGAAGAGGACCGGGTGGCCCGTGTCGACGCGCAGGTTCCAGACGCCGGGGCGGTCGGCGGGGGCGAGGACGACGTCCTCGGCGCGGGCCCGTCCCGCGGTCTGCGGCGCGATGCCCGCCAGGAGCGGGACGGGCGTGTCCAGGGCGTTCAACTTCCCCGCCCGCAGGCGGCGGTAGGCGCGCGGGGAGGTGCAGCCGGTGCTGCCGGTGCCGCGGGCGACGAGCCGTCCCGCGCGGCGGAACTCCATCGTGGTCCGCATGCTGTGCAGCCCGCGGCCGCGGCGGCGGACCTCGGAGCACACGACGTCGAACTCGACCGGCTCGGCGGCGTCCGCCAACAGCAGCGCGGCCGGGTCGACGCGGACCGTCAGGTCCCACATGACGAAGTGGGTGTCGGCCGGGGCGCCGAACTCGGCGTGCGCCAGCGCCATCGAGGCCTGCCGCAACGTTTCGCCCACGATCATCGGGTCCTGGTGGCGGTCGTCCACCGGGCCGAAGAAGGGGTGGGCGGCCGGCCAGTGCGCGGTGAACCGGAAACGGGTGTCGGAGATTCGGGTCCACCGGGCGGGGAAGACGTCCGTCTCGGCGGTGCGATGGGCGAGTTCCTTGGTGACGACGGTGTGGGAGCGGGGGGCGGGGCGCTCGGTGACGGGGGAGGGTGGCGAGGGTGCCGTGGACTCGGCTGCGGCTGCGGCTGCGGGGGTGAGGGCGGCGGGCGGCGCCGTTTCGGTTTCGTCCGTGAGGGTGGCCGCGGGCAGCGCGGGTTCGTCGGCGGTGGTCGCCGACGGCGCGGGTTCCGCGGCGGCTGGTCTCGCCGGAGCGGTCTCTTGGGGCACGACGGTTTGTGGCGGGTTCTCGACGGTCGTAGCGGTTGCGTTTGCCGGACAGCCCTCGCGTCCGGTCTGATCCTCTGTGAGTGCGCTTAAAGGCCCTGTCTGCGGCATGAGAACCCCCAGGATCGGCTGCCTGGCCGCGGTCGACGCTTGACTAAGATACGGACGAGCCGGTTTTTTTCAAAGGGTGAGCCAAGCCGCTGGGACAGGCACTCGCGCCCTCGCCACACAGCGACTTCACAGGGATCGACGGAGATCAGGAGGCACCCGATGGCGCGACAGGAGCGCGCGATCCGCACCCGGCGGACCATCCTGGAGGCGGCGGCGGCCGTCTTCGACGAACGCGGCTACACCTCGGCGACCATCGGCGAGATCCTGGACCGGGCCGGCGTCACCAAGGGCGCGCTGTACTTCCACTTCGGCTCCAAAGAGGAGCTGGCGGTGGGGGTGTTCGAGGAGCAGCTCGCGCTCGCGCTCCCGCCGCAGTCCAGCAGGCTCCAGGAACTCGTCGACTCCGGTCTGGTGATGGCCCGCCGGCTGCGGTACGAACCGCTGGTGCGGGCCAGTGTGGGCCTCGCCCTCGACCAGGGGGCCATGGACCTCGACCGCACCCCGGCCTTCCGGATGTGGATCGACCAGAACACGCAGGTGCTGACCGAGGCGAAGACGCGCGGCGAGCTGTTGCAGCACGTGGACGTGGCGGAGACGGCGGAGCTGCTGGTCGGCAGCTTCTCCGGGGTGCAGCTGCTGTCCCAGCTGCGCTGCCAGCGGCAGGACCTGGAGCGCCGGGTCGTCGTGCTGTTCGAGCACTTCCTGCCCAGCATCACCGTGCCGGCGGTACTGGCCCGGCTCGACATCTCGGTGGCCCGGGCCGAGCGGGTGCTGGCGCAGGCGCGGACGCAGGAGGAAGCGGCGGCGCCGGCGCAGGCCTCCGTGCCCTCGGGGGCGTAGCCACCGCCGCACGCGCCCGGCACGGGTTGTCCACAGCTGTGGAGTTGTCCACAGGGTCTGACGCGTTTCGGCCGCCGGTTGTACGGTCGGCACGAGTTGATGTTCGTGCGCGTGCGCGTGCGGGGGAGGCGGTCGGGATGACCAGGGCAGGAGCTCAGGACGAGGGCGGAGCCAGGGCGAGGGACGGGGCGCCGCGCAGGCTGCCCAGGGTGCGGGGCTTCGCCGAGTGGCCGGCCGAGGGCTCGCCCAAGGACGAGGGCAAGGCCCTGCGCAAGCAGATCCCGCGCAGCGCGCACGCCACGCTCGACCTGGACGCGTCGCGGCCCGACGCGGTGAGCGCCGTCGAGGAGTCGGGCCGCGGGCGGCTGCCCGAGCTGGCCCCGATCCGGGTCGGCCGCATGGCCGCCACCCCGTTCGCGTTCCTGCGCGGCTCGGCGGGCCTCATGGCGTACGACCTGGCGCGCACGCCCATGACCAGGATCCGGGCCCAGCTCTGCGGCGACGCCCACGCGGCCAATTTCGGCCTGTACGGCGACGCCCGCGGCGGCCTGGTCATCGACCTGAACGACTTCGACGAAACGGTGCTCGGCCCCTGGGAGTGGGACCTCAAGCGCCTCGCGGCCTCCCTGGTGCTCGCGGGCCGGGTGGCGGGCGCCGACGAGGACCAGTGCCGCAAGGCGGCCTACGACGCGGCGGGCGCCTACCGCAGGACCATGCGGCTGCTGGCCGGACTCCCGGTGCTGGACGCGTGGAACGCCATCGCGGACGAGGAGCTCGTCTCCCACACGGACGCCCACGATCTGCTCGGCACGCTGGAGCGGGTCTCCGAGAAGGCCCGCCACAACACCAGCGGCCGCTTCGCGGCCAAGTCGACCGAGGCCACCGAGGACGGCGGGCGCCGCTTCGTCGACGCCCCGCCGGTGCTGCGGAGGGTCCCCGACGCGGAGGCCGCGGCGGTGGCCGCGTCCCTGGAGGAGTACGTCGGCACCCTGCAGGAGGACCGCCTGCCGCTCCTCGCCCGGCATGCGGTGCAGGACGTTGCCTTCCGGGTCGTCGGTACGGGCAGTGTCGGCACCCGGTCCTACGTCGTGCTGCTCCTGGACCACCGGGGCGAGCCGCTGGTGCTCCAGGTGAAGGAGGCGCGGGCGTCGGCGCTGGTACCGCATCTGGTGACGGCCGGTTTCGAGGCACCGCAGGCCGGTCACGAGGGCCGGCGCGTCGTGATGGGCCAGAAGCGGATGCAGGTGGTGAGCGACAACCTGCTGGGCTGGACGACGGTCGACGGCTTCCCCTTCCAGGTCCGCCAGTTCCGCAACCGCAAGGGCAGCGTCGATCCGGCCGCCCTGGCCGCCGACCAGATGGACGACTACGGCCGCATGACCGGTGCGCTCCTGGCCCGCGCGCACGCGCACAGCGCCGACCCGCGGCTCATCGCCGGGTACTGCGGGAAGAGCGATGAGCTGGACGAGGCGATGGTGGCTTTCGCCGTGGCCTATGCGGACCGGACCGAGGCGGATCACGCGGAGCTGGTGGCGGGGGTGAAGGCGGGGAAGGTCGCGGCGGAGATGGGGGTGTAGGGGCTTATGGGGTGCGGGGTGCGGGGTGCGGTGGCGGGCTTGCGGCGTGAGGGCGGCGGGGCCGGGGGGGAGGGCTGAGGGCTGAGGGGTCGAAGCCGGCGGGTTGTGGGTGCGGGTGCGGGGTTGAGGGCTGAGAGGTGGAGGCCGGCGGGTTTCGGGCTGCGGGCTCGCGGGCGCGGGCTCGCGGGTTCGGGCTGCCGGCCCGCGGGGTCGGGCTCGCGGTTTCCGGGTGCTGGCTGTGGGCTCGCGGGTTCGGGCTCGGGCTCGCGGGCTTGCGGGTCAGGGCTGCCGGCTGCGAGTGGCGGGCTGCTGCCTGTGGCGCTGGCCGCCGGGTCCCTCCGGCGGTAGGTCGACGCCCCGGGCCGTCCTCTGGGGCACTGACCCGGCCGGTCCGTCACCTAGGCTGGTCGGGTGACGACCCCGGAAGCTGACCAGGATGGTGGCGACGCCGCACGCCCCGAGGCGCGGCTGGAGCGGGCCGTGCGGGCCGCCGAGCAGGCGTTGATCGAGTACGAGATCGCGGTGGAGACCTTCCGCGTCGAGGTCGAGAACTTCTCCCGGCTGCACGAACAGAAGCTCGGCCCGCTGTACGCCCGGCTCGAGGAGCTGGACGCCCGGATCCTGGAGGCGAGAGCCGCCCGCAGCGGCGACCCCGCGGACCGGCAGCGGGCGGAGGAGGCCAGGTCGCGACTCGCCCCCATCCCCGGCGTCGAGGAACTGCTGCACGGCTGGATGGACGGCACCGGTCTGTTCCCGGAGGCCTCCGCGATGCTCGCGGACCAGCCGGTCCGGCCCCCGCAGCGGGTCCGCCCCAGCGAGGAGGCCCGCAAGCTGTACCGCGACCTCGCCCGCAAGGCCCACCCGGACCTGGCGCAGGAGGAGGAGGAACGCCGGCGGCGCGAGGAGTTCATCACGCGGGTCAACGCCGCCTACGCCCGGGGCGACGAGGCCGAGCTGCGCGAACTCGCCGAGGAGTGGGCCAAGGGACCCGAGCTGAAGCGGGGTCCGAGCCGCGCCGAGGAGCTCTACGCCCGCCTCGAATGGCTCGCCCAGCGCAAGGAACTGCTCGGTCTGCTCGCCCGGGAGCTGGAGGACGGCGCCATCGGCCACATGCTCCAGCTGGCCCCGGACGACCCGGACCGGCTCCTGGACGAGATCGGGCAGGGGCTGAGCGCCCAGGTCACCGAGCGGGAGGCGGAGCTGGCCGCGCTGCTCGGCGAGGGCCAGGGCCAGGGCTGAGCCGCGCCCCGGCCGGTGCTCTCGCCGGTTCCGGTAGCGTCGGACGCATGAGTTTTGGAGCTGGTGTGCCCACGGTCGCGGTCGCGGACCTCAAGGACGGCGACTTCCTGCTGGACGTCCGGGAGGACGACGAGTGGAAGGCCGGTCACGCCGACGGGGCGTTGCACATCCCCATCAGCGAGTTCGTCGCCCGGTACGGCGAATTGACCGAGGCCTCCCCGCAGGACGGCCGGGTCCATGTGATCTGCCGTTCGGGCGGCCGGTCCGCCCAGGTCACGATGTACCTGGCCCAGCAGGGCATCGACGCCGTGAACGTCGACGGTGGCATGCAGGTGTGGGAGGCGGCGGGCCGTCCGGTCGTGACGGACGACGGGCAGCAGGGGTTCGTCCTCTAGGGGGTGTCGGGCAGACCCCCATGGCCGCCGACCGGCAGTCGACGTGACCGTGCGGACTGGGTTGCCGGCTAGTCCCACCCGTCCGTCCCCGGCCCTCGCGGTCAGGCCAGCGGGTGGGCCGCCAGCAGGTCGCCCAGGGCCTCTTCGTGTGCCGCGGCGGGGCCGAGCGACAGTTCCAGGTGCTTGGCCCAGGCGTGGTAGCGGTGCAGGGGGTAGTCCACGTCGGCGCCGAACCCGCCGTGCAAGTGCTGTGCGGTCTGCACGACCCGGCGGACACCCTCCGCCGCCCAGATCTTGGCGACGGCCACGTCACCGGCGGCGGGCAGCGGGCCGGGAGCCCCGGAGGCGATCCGCCAGGCGGCCTGCCACAGGGTGGCCTCCATCGCGCGCAGGTCGATGTAGCGGTCGGCGGCCTGCACGGCGACGGCCTGGAAGGTCGCGATCGGGAACCCGAACTGCTCCCGCTTGCCCGTGTACTCCCCGGTCATCCTCAACACACGCTCGCCGAGCCCGAGCGCCAGCGCGCACGTCCCGGTGGCCAGCAGATCCCGCAGCCACTCCCACGCCCCGCCGGTGTCGATCACGTCCCGGGCGGCGAGCCGGGCCGACTCCAGCCGCAGCTCGCCGAGTCGCTCGCCGCTGGTGGAGAACTGCTCGGCGAGGACGACGCCCTCGTGCCCGCGCGGCACCAGGGCCAGTAGGGTCCGGCCGGTGCCGGTGTGCGCGGGGACGAGCGTGACGTCCGCGTCGTAGGCCCACGGCACCGCAGTCTGCACCCCGTCCAGCACCCAGGTCCCGCCGTCCTGCCGGGCGGTCACGGCCTGCTCGGCCGGGTCGTGGCCGGTGCGGCCGTGTGCGGCGACGGTCAGGACGGTCTCGCCCCGGCCGGCCCGGGCGAGCAGATCCGCCTTCGCCTCTTGCCCGCCGTAGGCCTGGACGGCCGCAGCCGCGGCGCTGTTCTCCAGCAGGGGCACCCTGGCCAGCACCCCCGCCGACTCCCGCAGGACCAGGCACAGCGCGACGGCGTCCAGGCCGGACCCGCCGTACCGGGCGTCGAGCAGCAGGCTCAGCAGGTCCGCTTCGGCGAGCCTGGCCCACAGGGCGCGGTCGTACGTCTCGGCGACGGCGCCCGGGGTGAGGGCCGGGCTGGGCACGGCGTCGGGCACGACCCCGGCGAACACGCCCCTCGCCGCCTCGGCCGCCGCCTGCTGCTCCTCGGTGAAGGTGAAGTCCACGGTGGCTGTCCTTCCGGCGATCCCGTTGAGCTGACGGGGCGTCAAGATAGAACAGGTTCTAGAAGAAGGGAATGGGTGTACGGGCGGGCGCCGTAGGGTGTCACTCCTGCGGACGACCGGCCGGGGTGCCCTGTGGATAACCTGCGGGGGTCCCCTGTGGACCAGGGGGACCGCGGCTCTGGGACGGTCGCACTCGCCGTACGGTCGGCCTCCCGGTGTGGCGACGGCCACGGGCGGACCGGCGGACAGGGGCTGTGCCCGGGTGGGTGTCCTGAGTACCGTGCCCGTGCCGACGCCGCGCATCGCCGCGCGGGCGGTACGACGCCCTCGCGGCCGGGCGGACGGAACGACGGACCGGGATCGTGGAACGGGGCGGAATGGACGCGTACGACGAGGGCTCGAACGCCCGGCACGGCCCGGACGCGCCGAGCCGCCCGGCCCCGCCCCCGGAGCAGGGCGCACCGGCGGACGCCGCCGAGCCGTACCCGCTCGGTGAACTCCGTACCGGCGTGGCCGCGCTCTCACCGCGCTACCAGATCGTGGTCGCCCTGGCGCTCGCGGTCGTCGCCATCGGGGTGTGTGTGCATCTGGGGATGACGTTCCTGCACGTCGCACCGGCGAACACGGTCACCAAGACGCACGGCGAGGCCGTGGACGACTGGATCTATCCGGAGTTCGAGCAGAACTGGAAGCTCTTCGCGCCGAACCCGCTCCAGCAGAACATCTCGATCCAGGTCCGCGCCGGGGTGCGCGGGCCGGACGGGATGACGCTGACCACCGGCTGGTACGACCTGTCCGCCGAGGACGGCAGGGCCATCGACGGCAACCTGCTGCCCAGCCATACCCAGCAGAACGAGCTGCGCCGGGCCTGGGACTTCTTCGTCGCGACGCACGACAGCGAGAACCGCCCGGTGGGCCTGCGCGGCTCGCTCTCGGAGTCGTATCTGCGCCGGATCATGGTGCTGCGCCTCGACCGCGACGACGCGGTGCGGGCGGCGACCGGGGGCGCCGGTGTCATCGAGCGGGTGCAGGTGCGCTCCCGGACCAGCAATGTGCCGCCGCCCCCCTGGAGCCGGGAGAAGGTCTCCACGACGCCGTCCTACCGGGAGCTGCCGTGGTGGAAGGTCTCGCGGGACGAGGCCGGGGGAGGCGTGCGGTGAACCGCTTCTCGCTGGCCGTCTCGGGCGGTATCGCCCGCGTCACCGAGGCCGCCCTGGGCCCCTACCAGACGGCCGTCATCCGCATCGGCTTCAGCGCCACCTGGCTGCTGTTCCTGCTCCGCGAGCTGCCCCACCGCCACGAGCTGTACGGTCCCGACAGCCCCTGGAGCTGGGATCTCGCCCAGCAGCTGGTCGCGTCCAACGGCTCCTTCACCACCCTGATGTGGTCGGACGGCCGGGTCTGGTTCGAGATCGTCTACGCGCTCGCGGTGCTCTCCAGCGCCCTGCTGATGCTGGGCTGGCGCACCCGCACCATGTCGGTGCTGTTCATGGCCGGCGTGCTGTCGCTGCAGAACCGCAGCGTCTTCATGGGCGACGGCGGCGACAACGTGCTGCACCTGATGTCGATCTACCTGGTGTTCACGCGGTGCGCCCGGGTGTGGTCGCTGGACGCCCGGCGGGCCGCGCGGGACCGGGCGGCCCGCGCGCGGGGCGAGCGGGTCACGGACCGGACGGGACCGGCCCTGTGGGGCGTGCTCGGGTTCGTGCTGGTCGCGGCCACCCTGGCCGGACGGATGCAGGGCGGCTGGCTGATACCGGCGCTGCTGTGGACGGTGTGGGTGGTGCAGGCCCTGTGGTGGCTGGTCGGGCGCCGGGCCAGGACCGATGAGCCGCGGGTCCTGCTGGACGTGATCGCCAACATCGTGCACAACGGCGCCCTGCTCGTGATCATGGCCGAGGCGTGCCTGATCTATGCGACGGCCGGCTGGTACAAGATCCAGGGCTCCCGCTGGCAGGACGGCACCGCGGTCTACTACCCACTCCACCTGGAGTACTTCTCGCCCTGGCCGGCGCTCGCCGATCTGCTGTCCGCCAGCGGCACGATGGTGCTGCTGGTGACCTACGGGACGGTCCTCGTGCAGGTCGCCTTCCCGTTCACCCTGTTCAACCGGCGGGTGAAGAACGTCCTGCTGGCGGTGATGATGACCGAGCACGCGGTGATCGCCGTGGTCCTGGGTCTGCCGTTCTTCTCGCTGGCGATGATCGCGGCGGACGCGGTGTTCCTGCCGACGGGCTTCCTGCGCCGCCTGGGCGGCCGGGCGGCACGCGCGCGTGACCGGCTCCCGCGCCGGGGCGGGCGTACGCCCCTGCCCGGGCAGCGTGCCCATGAGAGCCCCGAGGCCACGCACGTAGGCTTCGGGGCATGACCGACCCCGTGACCGTCTGGCACCGGCTCGCCGGCGACACCGTCCTGCTCGACGGGTTCCACGCCCTCAAGCACGCGCTGCGTTTCGACGCCGAGGTGCCGGTGGCGGTCACCGCCGACCGGGCGGCCGCACTCGCCCTCGCCGACGAGCTGGCCCCGGACGTACGGGACGCGCTGGCCGGGCTGCTGACGGAAGTGCCGCACGAGACGTACGCGTCGTTCGTGCCGCGCCCGCACCCCACCGCCGTGGCCGCCCTGGGCGTACGGCCGTCACGCGTCTCGAACCTGGAGAAGCTGGCGCGCGTGCCCCGTACGGCCCCGGTCGTGGTCCTCGACAACCCGCGCAACCTGGGCAACGCGGGGGCGGTGATCCGCCTGGCCGCCGGCTTCGGGGCGACCGGTGTGGTGACGACCGGGACGGTCGACCCCTGGCACCCGACGGTCGTGCGGGGCGGGGCGGGTCTGCACTTCGCGACGACGGTGGAGCGGCTGGCCGCCGACGAGCTGCCGCCGGGCCCGCTGTTCGCGCTGGACCCGGAGGGCGACGACATCCGGGGCGTCAAACTCCCGGACGACGCCGTCCTCGCTTTCGGCTCCGAGCGCACCGGCCTGTCGGGCGAACTGCGCGCCCGGGCCGACCACTTGCTGTCCCTGCCGATGCGCCCCCAGGTCAGCAGCTACAACCTGGCGACGAGTGTGGCGATGACGCTCTACCACTGGAGCGCGGGCTTTGGGGCGTCCCTTTAGGGGCGCGGGGAACTGCGCGAGCAACCCACCATGGCCGGCACTCGCGCGACGACGAGAACCCCCGAGCTCCTAGGCATCCCGCCGCACCTCGACCACCCGGAACCGGTTGGCCACGAACGCCCCGTCGCACAGCGCCGCACTGGCCGCCGGGTTGCCGCCGGACCCGTGGAAGTCGGAGAACGCGGCCGTCTGGTTCACGTACACCCCGCCCGTGAGGTTCAGCGACAGCTGCGCCGCCTCCTCCAGGCAGACCTCCTGCACGGCCCGCTCGACCTCCGGGTCGGTCGTGTACGCCCCGACGGCCATCGCGCCCTTCTCGCGGACGGTCCGCCGCAGCAGCTCCGCCGCGTCCGCGGCCGAGTCGACCGCCACGGCGAAGGACACCGGCCCGAAGCACTCGCTCATGTACGCGGCCTCGTCGTCCGGCTTGGCCCCGTCCAGCTTCACGATCACCGGCGTACGGACGACCGCCCCCGGGAAGTCCGGGTTGGTGATCTCCCGGGAGGCCAGGGCGACCTCGCCCAGCCCCGAAGCGGCCTCCAGGCGGGCCTTCACATCCGGGTTGACGATCGCCCCGAGCAGCGCGTTCGCCCGGGCGTCGTCACCGAGCAGCCCGTCGACCGACTTGGCCAGGTCCGCGACCACCTCGTCGTAGGACTTGGGGCCCTGGTCCGTGGAGATGCCCTCCCGGGGGACGAGCAAATTCTGCGGGGTGGTGCACATCTGGCCGCTGTACAGGGACAGCGAGAACGCCAGGTTGGAGAGCATGCCCTTGTAGTCGGACGTGGAGTGGAGGACGACGGTGTTGACGCCCGCCTTCTCCGTGTAGACCTGCGCCTGGCGGGCGTTGGCCTCCAGCCAGTCGCCGAACTCGGTCGAGCCGGTGTAGTCGATGATCCGGATCTCGGGGCGCAGTGCGAGCGTCTTGGCGATGCCCTCGCCGGGGCGCTCGGCGGCCAGTGCGACGAGGTTCGGGTCGAAGCCGGCCTCCGCGAGCACCTCGCGCGCGACCCGCACGGTGAGCGCGAGCGGCAGCACCGCGCGCGGGTGGGGCTTGACCAGGACCGCGTTGCCGGTGGCGAGGGAGGCGAACAGGCCGGGGTAGCCGTTCCACGTCGGGAAGGTGTTGCAGCCGATCATCAGGGCGATGCCGCGCGGGACCGGCGTGAACTGCTTGTTCATCGCCAGCGGGTCGCGCTTGCCCTGCGGCTTGGTCCACTCGGCGTTGTCGGGCGTGCGCACCTGCTCCACATAGGCGTACGCCACCGCCTCCAGGCCGCGGTCCTGCGCGTGCGGCCCGCCCGCCTGGAACGCCATCATGAAGGCCTGGCCGGAGGTGTGCATGACCGCGTGCGCGAACTCGTGCGTCCGGTCACTGATCCGCTTGAGGATCTCCAGGCAGACCACCGCGCGCTGCTCCGCGCCCGCGTCCCGCCAGGCCCGCTGACCGGCCTTCATGGCGGGCAGCAGCACGTCGAGGTCCGCGTGCGGGTACGTCACGCCCAGGTCGATGCCGTACGGGGACGTCTCGCCGCCCACCCAGTCGTCCGTCCCGGGCTGGCCGAGGTCGAGGCGGGAGCCGAGCAGGGCGTCGAAGGCGGCTTTGCCCGTCGCCGCGTCCAGGCTGCCGTTCTCGCCGTAGGCCTTGGGGTGCTCGGGGTGCGGGGACCAGTACGCGCGCGTGCGGATCGCTTCCAGCGCCTGGTCGAGGGTGGGCCGGTGCCGGGCGATCAGCTCGTGCGCCGAGAGTGCGGCGGTCATGGGTGACCAACTCCTCGTCTCAAGAACTCCTCGTCGAGTTCATGACCTGGGCAGAAACCTGGGCAGGAACACTCGGACAGAGCTAGAGTAACCGAACGATCGGTCGGTTCAAGGGGGTCCGCCGCATCTGTGGAAAACCCCGTGCGGGAGGATCGCGCACATGACAGCACTCGACCTCAGCAGCCCCGTGGCCGTCGTCGGCACCGGCACGATGGGCCAGGGAATCGCCCAGGTCGCGCTCGTCGCGGGCCACCCCGTACGGCTGTACGACACCGTCCCCGGGCGGGCCCGGGAGGCGGCCGACGCGATCGGTGCCCGGCTGGACCGGCTCGTCGAGAAGGAGCGGCTCACCG
This sequence comes from Streptomyces hawaiiensis, assembly GCF_004803895.1. Classification (NCBI taxonomy): domain Bacteria; kingdom Bacillati; phylum Actinomycetota; class Actinomycetes; order Kitasatosporales; family Streptomycetaceae; genus Streptomyces; species Streptomyces hawaiiensis. The sequence goes on from NZ_CP021978.1 coordinate 4,458,483, forward strand.
GCCCCGACCGGGACGCCGCCCGCGCCCGGCTGCTGCCCGCCGAGGACCTCGCCGAACTCGCCGACTGCGCCCTGGTCGTCGAGGCGGTCCTGGAGCGGCTGGACGTCAAGCAGGAGCTGTTCCGCGAGCTGGAGGGCGTCGTCGACGGCGACTGCCTGCTCGCCACCAACACCTCGTCGCTGTCCGTCACCGCCATCGGCGGCGCCCTGCGCGCCCCCGGTCGCTTCGTCGGCCTGCACTTCTTCAACCCCGCGCCGCTGCTGCCACTGGTCGAGGTCGTCTCCGGGTTCGCCACCGACGTCTCGTCCGCCACGCGCGCGTACGAGACCGCCCGCGCCTGGGGCAAGACGCCGGTCGCCTGCGCGGACACCCCCGGCTTCATCGTCAACCGCATCGCCCGGCCCTTCTACGCCGAGGCCTTCGCGGTCTACGAGGCACAGGGCGCCGACCCGGCCACCATCGACGCCGTGCTGCGCGAGTCGGGCGGCTTCAAGATGGGCGCGTTCGAGCTGACCGACCTGATCGGCCAGGACGTCAACGAGTCCGTCACGCAGTCGGTCTGGCAGTCCTTCTTCCAGGACGTGCGCTTCACGCCGTCCCTCGCCCAGCGGCGCCTGGTCGAGTCCGGCCGCCTCGGACGCAAGACCGGCCAGGGCTGGTACGACCACCGGGACGGCGCCGAGCGCCCCGAGCCGGACACCGCCGAGAAGCGGCAGCCGCCCGCGTACGTCGTCGCCGAGGGCGACCTGGGCCCGGCCGCCGAGCTGCTCGCGCTGATCCGCGAGGCGGGCATCCCGGTCCGCGACGAGGACGACGACGAGGACCAGGGGGCCTGTCTGCTGCTCCCGAGCGGCGGCCGGCTCGTCCTCGCCGACGGGCAGACCGCCGTGGAGTTCCGGGACTTCGTCTACTTCGACCTCGCCCTGGACTACCGCAAGGCCACCCGGATCGCCCTGTCCGCCTCCCAGGACACCTCCCCGCAGACCCTCGCCGAGGCCGCCGGCCTCTTCCAGGCGCTCGGCAAGCAGGTCAGCTTCATCGGCGACCTGCCCGGCATGATCGTCGCCCGTACGGTCGCGCGGATCATCGACCTGGCGCACGACGCGGTCGCCAAGGGCGTCGCCACCGAGGAAGACATCGACACCGCCATGCGGCTCGGTGTCAACTACCCGCTGGGCCCCTTCGAGTGGAGCCGCAGACTCGGCCGTACCTGGGCCTACACGCTCCTGGACGACATGCACCGGTGCGACCCCTCGGGCCGCTACGCGCCGTCCCTGGCGCTGTACCGCCACGCCCACGCCTCCGACCCGCGGGAGGGCACAGCCTCATGAGCACCGCCAAGCGCGACACCTACACCCCGGACACGCTGCTGTCCGTCGCCGTCCAGGTGTTCATCGAGCGTGGCTACGACGGCACCTCCATGGAGCACCTCTCCAAGGCGGCCGGCATCTCCAAGTCGTCGATCTACCACCACGTCGCCGGCAAGGAGGAGCTGCTGCGCCGGGCCGTGAGCCGGGCCCTGGACGGCCTCTTCGGGATCCTCGACGAGGAGCACGCGTGCGTGGGACGCGCTGCCGACCGCCTGGAGTACGTCGTCCGGCGCATGGTCGAGGTGCTCATCACCGAACTGCCCTATGTGACCCTCCTGCTGCGCGTGCGCGGCAACACCCACGCCGAGCGGTGGGCCCTGGAGCGCCGCCGCGACTTCGACCACCGGGTCGCCGACCTGCTCAAGGCGGCCGCCGCGGACGGGGACGTGCGCGCAGACATAGAGGTCCGGCTGGTGACCAGGCTGGTCTTCGGCATGATCAACTCGATCGTCGAGTGGTACCGGCCGGACGGCCGCGGCATGAGCGAGCGCGAGGTGGCCGACGCGGTGGTGCAGCTGGCGTTCGGAGGCCTGCGCAAAGCCGCCTGACGGCGGCCCTCTGTGTGAGTACCCGCGCAGGGGCGGGTTCTCGGGCGTGCTGTTCTGGGCGACCGGCCTGCTCGTGCTCGCCTGGGTGCTGCCGCACCGCCGGTCCCTGCGCGGACTGCGGATCGCGGCGGCCGGCACCGGACTCGGATGCGCGCTGCTCCCGGTGATGTTCGCGGTGCTGCTCGGCGTTGCGATGGCTTCGAGCTGACGGGCGCGGTCCGGCCGTTCACCCCTGCGGTTCCAGGTCCTCCTCCTCGAACACCAGCAGCGTGCGCGTGCTGAGCACCTGCGGGATCGCCTGGAGCCGGGTCAGCACCAGCTCGCGCAGCGCCCGGTTGTCGGAGACGTGCACCAGCAGCAGCACGTCGAAATCGCCGCCCACCAGGGCGATGTGGGAGGCGCCGGGCAGCTGTCTGAGCTCCTCGCGCACCGTGCGCCAGGAGTTCTGCACGATCTTCAGCGTGATGTACGCGGACGTGCCCTGGCCTGCCCGCTCGTGGTTGACGCGGGCACCGAAGCCGCGGATGACGCCGTCCTCGACGAGCCGGTTGATACGGGCGTAGGCGTTGGCGCGCGAGACGTGGACCCGCTCGGCGACCGACCGTATCGAGGCGCGGCCGTCCGCCTGCAGCATGCGCAGGATGTCCTGATCTATGACGTCCAGGGGGCGCGGCGGCGGCAGCGAGCCGCTGTCGTCCTGCCGTTCGGCCATTTGTTCAGATGCCACCCGCGCCGACCTCCCTGCCATGGACGTACTGCGTCCATCTCAGGCTGTGGAGAACCGTTTGTCCACAGCCTGAGGCCACCCGTAGCCAAAATGTGCCGACGACCGAACAATCGGTAGGTGAGGCGCGTCACAGCCGACGTGTCTCCAAGCCACTCCCACGAGGAGGTGCCGTCATGACGGTCATGGAGCAGCGGGGCGCGTACCGGCCGACCCCGCCGCCCGCCTGGCAGCCGCGCATGGATCCCGCGCCGCTGCTGCCCGACGCGGAGCCGTACCGCGTCCTCGGCACCGAGGCGGCCGCGAAGGCCGACCCTGAGCTGCTGCGGACGCTGTACGCGCAGCTGGTGAAGGGCCGCCGCTACAACGCGCAGGCCACCGCCCTCACCAAGCAGGGCCGTCTCGCGGTCTACCCCTCCACCACCGGCCAGGAGGCCTGCGAGGTCGCCGCCGCGATGGTGCTCCAGGAGCGTGACTGGCTCTTCCCGAGCTACCGCGACACCCTCGCCGTGGTGGCCCGCGGGGTGGACCCCGTCGAGGCGCTCACCCTGCTGCGCGGCGACTGGCACACCGGCTACGACCCGTACGAGCACCGGGTCGCGCCCCTGTGCACCCCCCTCGCCACCCAGCTGCCGCACGCCGTGGGCCTCGCGCACGCCGCCCGCCTCAAGGGCGACGACGTGGTCGCGCTGGCCATGGTCGGCGACGGCGGCACCAGCGAGGGCGACTTCCACGAGGCGCTGAACTTCGCCGCCGTGTGGCAGGCCCCGGTCGTCTTCTTCGTGCAGAACAACGGCTTCGCGATCTCCGTCCCGCTCGCCAAGCAGACCGCGGCCCCGTCGCTGGCCCACAAGGCCGTCGGCTACGGCATACGCGGCCGCCTGGTCGACGGCAACGACGCCGCCGCGGTCCACGAGGTGCTCTCCGACGCCGTACGCCACGCCCGCGCGGGCGGCGGCCCCACCCTCGTCGAGGCGATCACCTACCGCGTCGACGCCCACACCAACGCCGACGACGCGACCCGCTACCGCGGCGACGCCGAGGTCGAGACCTGGCGGGAGCACGACCCGATCCGGCTGCTGGAGCGCGAGCTGACCGGGCGCGGCCTGCTCGACGAGGCCGGCATCGAGGCCGCCCGCCAGGACGCCGAGACCATGGCCGCGGCCCTGCGCGAGCACATGAACCAGGACCCGGCCCTGGACCCCATGGACCTGTTCACCCACGTCTACGCCGAGCCCACCGGGCAACTGCGCGAGCAGCGAGACCAGCTGCGGGCCGAGCTGGAGGCCGAGGCCTGCACCGGGCCGGAAGGGGACACGCACCGATGACCACCGTCGCCGTCAAGCCGGCCACCATGGCGCAGGCCCTGACCCGCGCGCTGCGCGACGCCATGGCCGCCGACCCCGCCGTGCACGTCATGGGCGAGGACGTCGGCACCCTCGGCGGCGTCTTCCGCGTCACCGACGGACTCGCCAAGGAGTTCGGCGAGGACCGCTGCACGGACACCCCGCTCGCCGAGGCGGGCATCCTCGGCACGGCCGTCGGCATGGCGATGTACGGCCTGCGCCCGGTCGTGGAGATGCAGTTCGACGCGTTCGCCTACCCGGCCTTCGAGCAGCTCATCTCGCACGTCGCGCGCATGCGCAACCGCACCCGCGGGAAGATGCCGCTCCCGATCACCATCCGCGTCCCCTACGGCGGCGGCATCGGCGGCGTCGAGCACCACAGCGACTCCTCCGAGGCGTACTACATGGCGACTCCGGGGCTCCATGTCGTCACGCCCGCCACCGTCGCCGACGCCTACGGGCTGCTGCGCGCCGCCATCGCCTCCGACGACCCGGTCGTCGTCCTGGAGCCGAAGCGGCTGTACTGGTCGAAGGACTCCTGGAACCCCGAGGAGCCGGCGCCCGTTGAACCGATAGGCCGCGCGGTGGTGCGGCGCCCGGGCCGGAGCGCCACACTCATCACGTACGGGCCGTCCGTACCCGTCTGCATGGAGGCGGCCGAGGCGGCCCGGGCCGAGGGCTGGGACCTCGAAGTCGTCGATCTGCGCTCCCTGGTGCCCTTCGACGACGAAACGGTGTGCGCCTCGGTGCGGCGGACGGGACGCGCGGTCGTCGTCCACGAGTCGGGTTCCTTCGGGGGCCCGGGCGGGGAGATCGCGGCCCGGGTCACGGAGCGCTGCTTCCACCATCTGGAGGCGCCGGTGCTGCGCGTGGCCGGGTTCGACGTCCCGTACCCGCCGCCGATGCTGGAGCGCCACCACCTGCCCGGTGTGGACCGGATCCTGGACGCCGTGGGGCGTCTGCAGTGGGAGGCCGAGAGCTGATGGCACAGGTGCTTGAGTTCAAGCTGCCCGACCTCGGGGAGGGGCTCACCGAGGCGGAGATCGTGCGCTGGCTGGTCGAGGTCGGTGACGTGGTCGCCATCGACCAGCCGGTCGTCGAGGTCGAGACGGCCAAGGCGATGGTCGAGGTGCCGTGCCCCTACGGCGGTGTGGTCACGGCCCGCTTCGGCGAGGAGGGCACGGAACTGCCCGTCGGGGCCCCGCTGATCACCGTGGCGGTCGGGGAGCGTCCGGCCACCGGCGCCGGCTCCGAGGGCTCGGGCAACGTCCTGGTCGGATACGGCACCTCCGAGGCGCCCGCGCGGCGCCGCCGGGTACGGCAGGAGCGGCCGGTGTCCGGCGCGTCCGCGACAGCCGGGCAGGCGGGAACCGCCCGGGCGGTGAACGGGCGGGCCGACGCCGCCGCGACCCCGGTGAACGCGCGGGCCGCAGGCCCTGCCCCGGTGAACGCACAGGCCGGAGGCCCCACGACGGTGGACCGGCAGCCCGATGGTCCCGCGCCGATGGTGAACGGGCAGGGCGACGGCCTCGCGACGGAGGACGGACCCGTCCCCGTGATCTCGCCCCTGGTGCGCCGACTGGCCCGGCAGAACGGCCTGGACCTGCGGGAGCTGACCGGCTCCGGCCCCGACGGGCTGATCCTGCGGGCGGACGTGGAGTACGCCCTGCGCGCCGCGGGCCAGGGCGCCACCGCGGCACCGGCGGCCGAGCCGCACCCGCGCATGCCGCAGGCATCCGCGCCCCAGCCATCGGTGGCCTCCACCGCGGCCCCCGGCGAGGTCCGCACCCCGCTCAAGGGCATCCGGGGCGCCGTCGCCGACAAGCTGGCGCGCAGTCGCCGCGAGATCCCGGACGCCACCTGCTGGGTGGACGCCGACGCCACGGAGCTGATGCGGGCGCGCACGGCCATGAACGCCGCCGGCGGACCGAAGATCTCCCTCCTGGCCCTGCTGGCCCGGATCTGCACCGCGGCCCTCGCCCGCTTCCCCGAGCTCAACTCCACGGTGGACGCGGAGGCCAGGGAGATCGTCCGGTTCGGCCATGTGCACCTGGGCTTCGCGGCGCAGACCGACCGGGGCCTCGTCGTCCCGGTCGTACGGGACGCGCACGCGCGGGACGCCGAGTCGCTGACCGCCGAGTTCGCCCGGCTGACCGAGGCGGGCCGGACGGGGGCGCTGACGCCGGGCGAACTCACCGGCGGGACCTTCACGCTGAACAACTACGGCGTCTTCGGCGTCGACGGCTCCACCCCGATCATCAACCACCCCGAGGCCGCCATGCTCGGCGTGGGCCGCATCGTCCCCAAGCCGTGGGTGCACGAGGGCGAGCTGGCGGTGCGGCAGGTCGTCCAGCTCTCGCTCACCTTCGACCACCGCGTGTGCGACGGGGGCGTGGCCGGCGGCTTCCTGCGGTACGTGGCGGACTGCGTGGAACAACCGGCGGTGCTGTTGCGGACGCTCTGATCCCGTCCGGCCGCAGCGACTCCCGTGCGGACGCCGTGCTCGACGCGCGGACGCCATGATTCCTGTTCCGCCCGCGATCCGCGTCCCGTGATCGTGTCGGTTCCCCCGCGTTCCTTGTGATCGCGGGGGCACGCATACTCGGGGGGTGACCGCCTACGAGCCCCCCGGTGAACCCGGCGCCGGCACCCGCCCCGCCCAGGGAGCGGACCCCGCCGGGTACGACGCCGTCGTGCTCGCCGGCGGTGCCGCCCGGCGCCTGGGCGGCACGGACAAACCCGGTGTGCGCGTGGGTGGGCGGGCCCTGCTCGACCGTGTGCTCGCCGCCTGCGGCGGTGCCCTGAGGACCGTCGTCGTCGCCGCGCCCCGGCCGACCGCACGGCCCGTGACCTGGGCCCGCGAGGACCCGCCCGGCGGCGGCCCGCTCGCCGCGCTCGACGCCGGGCTCCGTCACACCACGGCCGAGCACGTCGTGGTGCTCTCCGCCGACCTGCCGTTTCTTCAGGAGCCGACCGTCGGCCGCCTGCTGCACGCGCTGCGGACGAGCGGCTGCGACGGTGTGCTGCTGACCGACCCCGACGGCCGTGACCAGCCGCTCGTGGCCGCCTACCGCACGCCGCGCCTGCGCGAGGAACTCGCGCTCCTCGCCGGCCGGCACGGCGCCCTCACCGGTCTTCCCCTGCGGCGTCTCACCGCCGAGTTGAACCTCACCCGCATCTCCGACCCCGTCGCGTCCTTCGACTGCGACACCTGGGACGACATCGCCACCGCCAGGGCACGTATCAGGGAGCATGGGCACGTGTTGGATGAATGGATTTCCGCCGTCAAGGACGAACTCGGGATCGACCTCGACGTCGACACCCGCGGCCTGCTCGACCTCGCCCGCGACGCCGCCCACGGTGTGGCCCGGCCCGCGGCGCCGCTGACCACCTTCCTCGTCGGCTACGCGGCCGCGCAGGCCGGCGGAGGCCCCGAGGCGGTCGCCGAGGCCGCCCGCAAGGCCGTGGCCCTCGCCGCCCGCTGGGCGCAGGAGAGCACCGCCGAGGCCCAGGAGTCCGGAACCGGGCCCCAGCTGTCGGGCACCGGGCCCCAGCTGTCCGGTCCCGGGCCCCAGCCGTCCGGGACCGGGCCTCAGCCCACCGGCCCCGGGCCTCAGCCGTCCGAGGCCGGACCCCAGCCCCCCGGCGTTCAGGGCGATGTCGCCCCCGACGCCACCCCGGACACCCGCCCGGACGCCGGATGACCCCGCACGGCGCCCGTGCCGGTGAGGACGCCGAGGACCTCGACGTCGAGGAGGTGCTCGCCCTCGTGAGGAACAGCAACGGCAACCACCTGCCCGACCCCGCAGCGCGAGGGGAGACGGACAGCGCCCGCACCCCCCACCAGCCCGACCCCGCCGCCCGGCCCGGCACCCGCCACCGCGCCACCCCCTGGCCCGAGGCCCGGGCCCTCGCCGAACGCGCCGGCCGCAACGCCACCCGGGCCGCCCGCCGGGACCCCGTCTCCGCGCCCCTCGACACCGCCCTCGGCCTGACCCTCGCCGCCCCGCTCGACGCCCTCACCGACCTCCCCTCCTTCGACACCTCGGCGATGGACGGCTGGGCGGTCTGCGGCCCCGCTCCCTGGCACGTACGGGACGAGGGCGTCCTCGCCGGGCACGCCGCGCCCGCGCCCCTCACCGACGGCGAGGCGGTCCGGATCGCCACCGGCGCCCGCATCCCCCCGGACACCTCCGCCGTCCTGCGCAGCGAGCACGGCCGCACCGACGACAAGGGTCGCCTGTACGCGACCAGGGACGTAGTCCCCGGCCAGGACATCCGCCCGCGCGGCCAGGAGTGCCGCACCGGCGACCAGCTCCTGGCCGTCGGCACCCTCGTCACCCCGGCCGTCCTCGGGCTCGCGGCGGCGGCCGGATACGACACCGTCACCGCCGTGCCCCGGGCCCGCGCCGAAGTCCTCGTACTCGGAGACGAGTTGCTCACCCAGGGCCTGCCGCACGACGGCCTGATCCGGGACGCGCTCGGCCCCATGCTGCCGCCGTGGCTGCGGGCGCTCGGCGCCGAGGTCACCGCCGTCCGGCGCGTCCGCGACGACGCCGAGGCCCTGCACGAGGCCATCACCACCTCCGACGCCGACGTCATCCTCACCACCGGCGGCACCGCGGCGGGTCCCGTCGACCACGTCCACCCCACCCTGAGCCGGATCGGCGCCGAACTCCTCGTGGACGGCGTCAAGGTGCGCCCGGGCCACCCCATGCTGCTGGCCCGCATCACGGAGACCCAGCACCTCGTCGGTCTCCCGGGCAACCCGCTCGCCGCCGTCTCCGGCCTGCTGACGCTCGCCGAGCCGCTGCTGCGGATCCTCGCGGCCCGCCCGGCCCCGGAGCCGTACACGATGCCGCTCCGCGACGCCGTGCACGGGCACCCGCACGACACCCGGCTCGTCCCCGTCGTCCTGCGCGGCGACGAGGCCGTGCCGCTGCATTACAACGGCCCCGCCATGCTGCGCGGCATCGCGGCGGCCGACGCGCTGGCCGTCGTACCGCCGGGCGGCGCCCGTCCGGGGCAGGACACGGAACTGCTCGACCTGCCCTGGGCGTCCGGAGGAATCGGGGTGTGTTTCACGTGAAACTTCCGGGCCAGGACGCGATCGCCCGCCAGGCCGACGAGCATCTGGTGACCCATCGGGTGAAACTCCCGAGGAAAGTGGTGGAGCACCCGATCCGCCAGGTCGCCAAGCGGCTCTCCATGGCGCTGTTGGTTCTCGTCGCGACCGCGCTGATCGTCTACGCCGACCGCGACGGCTACAACGACAACGCGGGCGGCGGCCTCAGCCTCCTCGACGCGTTCTACTACGCGACCGTCACCCTCTCCACCACCGGCTACGGTGACATCACCCCGGCCGGCGAAGCCGCCCGGCTCACGAACATTCTCGTCGTCACGCCCCTGCGCGTGCTGTTCCTGATCATCCTGGTCGGTACCACCCTCGAAGCCCTCACCGAACGCACCCGGGAGGAGTGGCGACTGACCCGCTGGAGGTCCACGTTGCGCGATCACACCGTCGTCATCGGCTTTGGCACGAAGGGCAGGTCGGCGATCCGGACCGTCTGTGCGACGGGCCTGAAGAAGGAGCAGGTCGTCGTGGTCGACCCCAGCTCCAAGGTGGTGGACGCGGCGACCGCCGAGGGCTACGCGGGCATCGTCGGGGACGCCACCCGCAGCGAGGTGCTGAAGCGGGCCGAGGTGCACAAGGCACGCCAGATCATCATCGCGACCCAGCGCGACGACACCGCGGTCCTGGTGGCGCTGACGGCCCGCCAGCTCAACCGCGGGGCCAAGATCGTGGCCACGGTGCGGGAAGAGGAGAACGCGCCACTGCTCAAGCAGTCGGGCGCCGACGCGGTCGTCACCAGCGCCAGTGCCGCCGGCCGGCTGCTCGGCCTGTCCGTGCTCAGCCCCTCCGCCGGCATGGTGATGGAGGACCTCATCCAGCAGGGCAGCGGCCTCGACATCGTCGAACGGCCGGTCGTCAAGGCCGAGGTGGGCAAGTCGCCGCGGGAGGTCGCCGACCTGGTGGTGAGCGTCATACGCGGTCATCGGGTCCTCGGCTACGACGATCCGGCCGTCGGGAGGCTGGAGCTGACCGACCGGCTCATCACGATCGTGCGGAAGACCCCGGGCACCCAGGTCGCGCCGGACATCCGCCCGATGCCACCGATGCCCCGCAACAACTGACGCGCGGAGCGAACGGCCGGCCGCCCCGCACCCTTCCGGTGCGCGACGGCCGGCCGAGAGCCCAGGCTCCGAGGGCTACTTCCGGTTGTACAGCCGCATCGTGACCGGCCCGAAGACCAGCACGAACAGCGCCGCCCAGCCCAGCGACCAGGCGACCTCACCGGCCGGCCAGTCGCCGCCCATCAGGCCGCGCACCGCCGACGCCAGATGCGTGATGGGGCTGTTGTTCACGAACGCCTGCAGCCAGCCCGGCATGGTCTTCGGGTCCACGAACACGTTGGACAGGAACGTGAGCGGGAAGATCACCATCATGCTGACGCCCATCACCGACTTCTCGGTGCGCAGCATCAGCCCGAACATCGTCCAGATCCACGAGAAGGCGAACGAGAAGGCCACCAGCAGGGCGATCCCGGCGAGCACACCGGCGACCCCGCCGTCCGGCCGGTAGCCGAGGATCATGCCGACGGTGAGCATCACGATCGACGCGATCGTGTACCGCAGGGCGTCACCGAGCAGATAGCCGACCATCGTCGACGGCCGCCAGATCGGCAGGCTGCGGAACCGGTCGAACACGCCCTTCTCGATGTCGGTGTTCACAGAGACACCCGTGTACATCGTGATCATCACGACCGACATCACGAGGATGCCCGGCAGCAGGAACTGGATGTACTCCTTCGGCGAGCCGGCCAGCGCCCCGCCGAACAGGTACGTATACATCAGCACCATCATGATCGGGAACGCCGTGACGTCGAAGAGCTGCTCCGGCACGTGCTTGATCTTGAGGATCGCCCGCCAGCCGAAGGTCATCGAGGCCGACCAGGCGCTCGGCCGCGGCGGCCGCTCCTTGGAGACGAGCAGCGCGGCGAGAGACTCGGTGCTGACCGGGGCGAGGTCCTTGCTCTCGGTGGTCGTCGCGGTGCTCATGCCGCCACCTCGTCCTTCGGGTTGTCGGAGCGGTCGGAGGAGTCGTGCGTGTCGTGCCCGGTGAGGGCGAGGAACACCTCGTCGAGGCTGGGCTGGCCCAGCGAGAAGTTGTCGACGGTGATTCCGGCGCGGGCGAGCTCACCCAGGGCGCGGGAGGCCTGCTCGGCCGCGGAGTCGTCGCCGGCCGCCGTACCGAGGCGGGCGGTGAGGGCCACCGGGTCGGGCTCCGGCTGCACCCGCGCGTCGAGGGTGCGGCGCAGCAGGTCGGCCGCGAGAGCGCGCTGGTCGGGATCTCGTAGGCGCAGATGGACGGACCCGGCGCCGACGGACGACTTCAGCTCGCCCTTGGTGCCCTCGGCGATCACCTTGCCGCGGTCGATGACGGCGATCCGGGACGCCAGCTGGTCGGCCTCGTCCAGATACTGCGTGGTCAGCAGCACGGTGGTGCCCTGTGCGACCACGGCCCGCACGATGTCCCACACCTGGTTGCGGCTGCGTGGGTCCAGGCCGGTCGTCGGCTCGTCGAGGAACAGCAGGTCGGGGGTGTTGAGGATGGACGCGGCGATGTCGATGCGGCGCCGCATGCCGCCCGAGTAGTGCTTGACCTGCTTCGCGGCCGCCTCCGTGAGCCCGAAGGCCTCCAGGAGTTGGCCGGCGCGCTCGCGGGCCGCCTTCTTGTGGTGCCCGAGGAGCCGGCCCAGCAGAACCAGGTTCTCGGTGCCGGTGAGGTCCTCGTCCACCGACGCGTACTGGCCGGTGAGGCTCACCCGGCCGCGCACCTCGTCCGCTTCGCGGACGATGTCGTGGCCGAAGACATGCGCCTCGCCGCCGTCCGGCCGCAGGAGTGTGGCGAGCATCTTCACGGTGGTGGTCTTGCCGGCGCCGTTCGGGCCGAGGACGCCGTAGACCGTGCCCGCGGGCACGGACAGGTCGACTCCGTCGACGGCCCTCGTCTCGCCGAACTTCTTCACCAGGCCCGCGGTCTCGATTGCCAGGCCGGACGTCTGCGTGCTCATGCTGGGGTCCTTCCGCGTGCTTGGGCTACGCATGGGGAGACCTTTACCGTCGCGCAAACTCATCGGTCCCGCACACGGTTTTTCGCCGGGACCGGACCAAGGGCGTAGACGCGGAGGCCCGGGGGCGGAGCGGACCCGGTCCGGGGACGGAGCGGACCCGGTCCGGGGACGGAGGCGGACTCAGTCCGGGGACGGAGGCGGACTCAGTCCGGGGACGGAGGCGGACTCGGACCGGGACGGAGGCGGACTCGGACCGGGTACCGGCGGGTACGGTCCCTTGCATGCATGCGATCACGATTCCCGAACCTGGTGGGCCCGAGGCGCTGGTCTGGGACGAGGTCCCGGACCCCGTGCCCGGCGAGGGCGAGGTCCTGGTCGAGGTGGCGGCCGGTGCCGTCAACCGGGCCGACATCCTGCAGCGGCAGGGCTTCTACGAACCGCCGCCCGGCGCGTCCCCCTACCCCGGCCTGGAGTGCTCCGGGCGGGTCGCCGGGATCGGCCCCGGCGTCTCCGGCTGGAACATCGGCGACGAGGTGTGCGCGCTGCTCTCCGGCGGCGGTTACGCCGAGAAGGTGGCCGTCCCGGCCGGGCAGCTGCTGCCCGTGCCCGCGGGGGTCGGCCTGACGCAGGCCGCGGCGCTGCCCGAGGTGGTCTGCACCGTCTGGTCGAACGTCTTCATGGTCGCCCACCTGCGCCCGGGCGAGACGCTGCTCGTGCACGGCGGGTCCAGCGGCATCGGCACGATGGCCATCCAGCTGGCCAAGGCCGTCGGTGCGCGGGTGGCCGTGACGGCCGGTACGAAGGAGAAGCTTCAGCGGTGCGCCGAGCTGGGCGCCGACATCCTGGTCAACTACCGCGAGCAGGACTTCGTCGAGGAGGTCAGGAAGGCGACGGACGGTGCCGGTGCCGATGTCATCCTCGACAACATGGGCGCCAAGTACCTGGAGCGCAACGTCAAGGCCCTCGCCGTCAACGGCCGGCTCGCGATCATCGGCATGCAGGGCGGCGTCAGGGGCGAGCTGAACATCGGCGCCCTGCTGGCCAAGCGCGCCGCCATCAGCGCGACGTCCCTGCGCGCCCGGCCGCTGGAGGAGAAGGCCGCCATCGTCGCGGCCGTACGCGAACACGTCTGGCCCCTGTTCACCGGCGACCACCTGCGTCCGGTCGTCGACCGCGAACTCCCGATGCCGGACGCTGCCGCCGCGCACCGGGTGGTGGAGGAGAGCGGCCACGTCGGCAAGGTCCTGCTGATCGCCCCGCAGGGCACCTGACCCCCGTGGCAGGGGTTCGGCGGGCCCGGCACTGGTCCGCGGCAGTGGCATGGCTGCGTCGCCGGGCGCAGGCACCTGGCCCTGCGTCCGGGTCCGTGGCAGGGGTTCGGCGGGCCCGGCACCGGTCCGCGGCAGTGGCATGGCTGCGTCGCCGGGCGCAGGCACCCGGCCCTGCGTCCGGGTCCGTGGCAGGGGTTCGGCGGGCCCGGCACCGGTCCGCGGCAGTGGCATCGCTGCGTCGCCGGGCGCAGGCACCTGATCCCCGCGGCCTGGCAGCGGCAGGGAGTTGACGGGCCCGGCGGCGGCATGACCCCGTCGCCGGGCTCGCGGCTAGACCCTCCGCAGCCGCAGTGCGACGAACGCCAGGCCCAGTCCCAGTCCGATCAGGACCAGGCCGCTGCCCAGGGGCAGGATGCGCAGGACCGAGCCGACGGGGCGTTCGGCGGTCGCGGCCTCTCGCAGGGGCTGCTCCGCCGGGACGGAGGGCGCCGGGGCGGTCTCCCGCGGCTCCTCGGGGACGGCCGTGGCGTCCGCGACGCCCGGCCTCTCCCCCGCGTCCTCCGGCCGCCCCGGCCGCACCCGGCCCTCTCCCGCCCGGCTCCCGGCCCGCGAGGGCTCGCCGGGGGCGGAAGGAGCCGCCCAAGCCGACGGGCCCGACGAAGCCGCCCGGGCAGACGGGGCCGCCAGGGGCGAGGGCGCGGACCGGGCCGACGACGCCGCCAGGGACGCCGTGGCGGACCGGGCCGATGGAGCAGCCAGGGGCGAGGGCGCGGACCGGGCCGGTGGGGCCGATGAAGCGGGCCTGGGCGACGGGGCGGAAACGGGCCCGGACCCCGCCTCCTCCGCAGCCGCTGCCTCGGCCTCCTCCTCGTACGTGGGGACAGCCCCGTAGGACGGGACGGATCCGTAGGGTGAGACGACCGCGCCCGCCCCCAGGGCGAGCACCAGTCCCGTCGCCCGCAGTGCGCGTAGCCATGGAGTCACGTGGGTGACCCCCTCCCGCCGCGCCCGGTAGGGCAGAAACGGCAAGTTCGGTCATATCGAGGCCATCAGCCTCACATCGCACCGGACTCCCGGCACTCCGGGTTCGGCCGACGGGGCGGAATCGCTGCACAATCCGGTTATGTCGATACGTCACGGGCTGCTGGCGCTCCTGGCGGCGGGCCCCCGCTACGGCTCCCGCCTGCGCACCGACTTCGAGGCCCGCACCGGCGGGACCTGGCCGCTGAACATCGGGCAGGTCTACACGACGCTGGGTCGGCTGGAACGGGACGGAATGGTCGCCCAGGACGACGTCGACGCGGCCGGACGGACGCTGTACGCGCTCACCGAGGCCGGCCGGGCCGAACTGCGCGCCTGGTACGACCGCCCCGTGGAACGGGCCGGCCCGCCGCGCGACGAGCTGGCGATCAAGCTGGTGATGGCTCTCGGCGCGGACGGCGTCGACGTACGGGAGGTCGTCGAGGCCCAGCGCCGGCACGTGGCGCGGGCGCTGCACGACCACGTGCGGCAGCGTGCCGAGGCCCTGGCCCGCGCGCCCGAGCACCCCGAGGAGATGGCCCGGCTGCTCGTCCTGGAGCAGCTCGTCTTCCAGGCCGAGGCCGAGGTCCGCTGGCTGAACCACTGCGAAGCCCGCCTGCTCCGTTTCACCCGCGAGGAGGAACCGCCCCCGCAGGAGCAACCCGAAGCCTGACCGGTTCGTCTCCTCCAGCACGGTGGATCAGCCTCCTGCGGGGGCACCACGGAGGTGAGGTGCAGGCGTGCGAGAGAATGGCGACATGGAGATGCCGAGGAACGAAAGGTCGCCGGAGAACCCTCAGATCCTGGTCGTGGGCCAGGACGGCATGGCGCTCGGTGGCGGCAGCGCAGACGAGGACTCCCGCGAGACCCCGGTCACGGAGCAGGTGGAGCAGCCCGCGAAGGTCATGCGGATCGGCAGCATGATCAAGCAGCTGCTGGAGGAAGTGCGCGCGGCTCCCCTGGACGAGGCCAGCCGGGTCCGGTTGAAGGACATCCACGCCAGCTCGGTGAAGGAGCTGGAGGACGGTTTGGCGCCCGAGCTGGTGGAGGAGCTGGAGCGGCTGTCGCTGCCCTTCACGGACGAGGCGACCCCCAGCGACTCGGAGCTGCGTATCGCGCAGGCCCAGCTGGTCGGCTGGCTGGAGGGGCTCTTCCACGGGATCCAGACGACGCTGTTCGCCCAGCAGATGGCGGCCCGCGCCCAGCTGGAGCAGATGCGCCGCGCCCTCCCGCCGGGTGTCGGGGACGGCCTCGACGAGCAGCCCCCGGGAGGCCGCTCCGGCGGCCCTTACCTGTAGACGGCCACAGGCCATACAGACGACCACAGTCCACACAGACCGAAGGGCCCGGCAGCCGAAGCTGCCGGGCCCTTCCGCGTCAGGACCGGTCAGGAGGGCGGGTTGCCCGTCGAGACGCTGAGCTCGATCTCGGGCATGTCCTTCGGGTCGACGTCCGTGTCGGCGGACGGGAACTGGTTCATCACCGTGCCGTCGCCGTAGGTGTTCTCGTCGACCTTCTTCTCGTTCAGTTCCCAGCCGGCCGCCTGTAGACAGGCCTTGACCGACTTGATGTTCTTGAACTTGAAGTCCGGGATCTGGATCTTGTCAGGGTCGTTGTACGACTCCCGCGGCTCGGTGCACTCCTCGGTTTCGATCGTCTTCGTGGTGTCCGGCCCGCGGTAGCCGGCCTTCTTCTCCGCCGAGGCCGACGCACTCGCGCTGCTGCCGCCGCCGCCCTTGTCGTCCTCGCTGCCGCCGTTCAGCAGCAGCGCCGTGACGAGGCCGCCGACCGCGACGACGGACACGATGACCGAGCCGATGATCACCGGCTTGTTGTTCCGGCCGCCGCCGGAGGAGGCCGGCGCGGTCTGGGGTGTCAGGTTGTACGGCGGCGGCGTCGACGGGCCCTGCTGCGGGGAGTAGGCCGCCGGGGACGGCGTCTGGTAGCCGCCCTGCTGCGGATAGCCGTACGCCGGGGACGGCCCCGCCGGGGCGGGCGTGCCGTACGGGTTCGGGGGCGGGGTCGGCTGGTACGGCGTCTGGACCTGGCCCGAGGGCGCCGGGGTCGTTGCCTGGTCGACCGGAGGGAACACGGCCGAGCCGACGCCCGCGCCGCTCGGGGCCTGGGTGCCCGGGACGATGCTCGGCGGTGCGGCGTGGAAGGAGGCCGCCACGCGCAGGCACTCGTCGCGCATGGCCTCGGCGCTGGGGAAGCGCTCGTTCGGGTTCTTCTTCAGCGCGCGGGCGATCAGCGCGTCCACGGCCGGGGGCA
The DNA here is from genome assembly GCF_004803895.1 of Streptomyces hawaiiensis. NCBI lineage: Bacteria > Bacillati > Actinomycetota > Actinomycetes > Kitasatosporales > Streptomycetaceae > Streptomyces > Streptomyces hawaiiensis. The sequence goes on from NZ_CP021978.1 coordinate 4,475,168, forward strand.
GCGCGCGGTTGATCGAGGACGGAACCGGCGGCTCCTCCTGCACGTGCGCGTATGCGATGGCCAGCGGCGAGTCCGCTTCGAACGGCAGCCGCCCGGTCACGAGCTGGAACAGCATGATGCCGACCGAGTACAGGTCGGAGCGGGCGTCCACACCGCGGCCGAGGGCCTGCTCGGGCGAGAGGTACTGCGGGGTTCCGACGACCATGCCGGTCTGCGTCATCGACGTCACGCCGGACTGCATGGCGCGGGCGATGCCGAAGTCCATGACCTTGACCACGGCGCGCTTGGTCATCATCACGTTGCCCGGCTTGATGTCACGGTGGACCAGGCCCATCTCGTGGCTGATCTCCAGCGCGGCCAGCACGTCCGCGGTGATCTTCAGTGCCTTGTCGGCGGGCATCGCGCCCTGCTGCCGCACGTCCTCGTCGAGGACCGAGCCGAGCGGGTGGCCCTCGACGTACTCCATGACGATGTACGGCGTCGTCATGCCGTCGAGGGTGTCCTCGCCGGTGTCGAAGACGGAGACGATGTTGGTGTGCGTGAGCTTGGCCACGGCCTGGGCCTCGCGGCGGAACCGCTCGCGGAAGGCTTGTTCACGTCCGAGATCCGTGTGAAGTGTCTTGATGGCGACCTGCCGGTCGAGCACGCTGTCGTACGCGAGGTGCACCGAGGCCATGCCACCCTGGCCGAGGAGGTCACGCAGCTGATAGCGGCCACTGGCGAGCGCCCGCCCCGTGTACTGGCCCTGTGCGCCGTCCTGGCTCATGTTCCCCGTCCCCCGTAGCCCCTGCAGGCGCCGCCGACTGCCGCTGATCCGTCGTTGATCCAACCGCCATTCCCGGCCAAGTCTGCCCCAGGGCACCGACACGTCAAGCTCGGTGCCCGTTCCGTGACCGTACGCGAAAGAAGCGTCGCGCAAGCGTTACAGGGGGCGCACGGCCGGGGCACGGAATTTGCACGAGAGTACGGAGTGAAGGTTTCATGACCGGTCCGTCTCGTGCCGGCCCCGGCACCCCTTCTCGGGCCGGAGGCTTGCGCGGAGGCTGTAGCGTGGCCGACGGAGACCGTAACAACACCGCGCGCACCGCGGGCAGAAACGACGGCGAGGACTGATGGCACAGCAGCAGCGCGCTCAGGGCCCGTCCGACCCCGAGGCGACTGGCGGCGGCATGTCGGACGCGCCGGAGTCCTGGGGGAACGGCGGGCTGGTCGGGGACGGCCGGTACCGGCTGACCCGCAGACTCGGCCGGGGCGGCATGGCCGAGGTGTTCGCAGCCGAGGACGTCCGCCTCGGACGCACCGTCGCTGTCAAGCTGCTCCGCTCCGACCTCGCCGAGGACCCGGTGTCCAAGGCGCGTTTCACGCGCGAGGCCCAGTCCGTGGCCGGCCTCAACCACCATGCGATCGTAGCCGTCTACGACTCCGGCGAGGACTTCGTCGGCGGCCAGTCCGTGCCGTACATCGTCATGGAGATCGTCGAGGGCCGCACCATCCGCGATCTGCTGCTGAACGCGGAGGCACCCGGCCCCGAGCAGGCGCTGATCATCGTCTCGGGCGTCCTGGAGGCGCTCGCCTACTCGCACCAGCACGGCATCGTGCACCGCGACATCAAGCCCGCCAACGTCATCATCACGCACAACGGCGCCGTGAAGGTGATGGACTTCGGCATCGCCCGCGCCCTGCACGGCGCGTCCACGACGATGACGCAGACCGGCATGGTCATGGGCACCCCGCAGTACCTCTCCCCCGAGCAGGCGCTCGGCAAGGCCGTCGACCACCGCTCCGACCTGTACGCGACGGGCTGCCTGCTCTACGAGCTCCTCGCGCTGCGCCCGCCGTTCACCGGCGAGACCCCGCTGTCGGTGGTCTACCAGCACGTCCAGGACATCCCGACGCCGCCGTCCGAGGCCTCCGACGCCTGCCCGCCGGAGCTGGACGGCATGGTCATGCGCTCCCTCGCCAAGGAGCCCGACGACCGTTTCCAGACGGCCGAGGAGATGCGCGGGCTGGTCCAGTACGCGCTCCAGATGCTCTACGACCAGGGCGGCCACACCGGCACCTGGAACACCGGCCCGGTCGACATGCACGAGGGCCGGCACACCCCGTCGGGCGGCTTCGCCGGCACGGCCGTGATGGGCCACCCCGGGGACCCCTCCGGCACCGCGCAGATCCCCTCGCCGATCCTGCCGGGCGGCTACGGCGGCGGGGACGACGGCGGCTTCGAGGGCCACGGCAACAAGGGCAGCGGCCGCGGCAAGCTGTGGATCCTCGCCGTGCTCGCGGTGATCGCCGTCGCGGTGGGCGTCGCGCTGGCGCTGAAAACCACAGGCAACGGCGAGGACAGCCCGAGCAAGGAGCAGAAGCCGACCACCTCGCAGACGACCGAGAAGAAGACGCCCAGCGAGACGCCGAGCGACGACGTGACCGACGAGCCGACCGACACGAGCACGGACGACAGCACCGGTACCGGCTCGGGCAACGGCAACTTCACGCCGTCGTACTCGCCCTCCTACACGCCGTCGCAGAGCGCTCCCGAGTCGCCCACCGGTGAACCGAGCGACCAGCCGACGACGGAGCAGCCGACCGACGAGCCCACGGACCCGGAGCCCTCGGACCCGCAGACACCGCCGGACGACACGGGCGGTGCCGACGGCGGCACCACGGCCGGCGTCGTGGGCGGCGCGGGCGGCGGCGAAGGCGGCAACTGACAGGTAAAGAAACGCATGATCCACGCGCGCGTGGGGCCCGGAAACGGGGCCCACGCGCGCGTGCCGTTTTGGCGCGCCGACAAGAGGACTCTTCCCGTGACCTGGGTCACCGGGTTAACGTGCGGTTGCTCCGGCCTCCTGCAAGGCTGTGACCTGGGACCCTTCACCGCCTTCCCGATTTACTTGGATATCCAAGCAAAATCGCAGGTCAGAGGGGGTTTCACAGAAATGTGGCGCACTGGGTAACGTGCTTTCTGCAGGGCGCTCGCCGGGGCACCTGTCACGCCTGTTCCCGGCCGAGTGGCACCCACCCCGTGCCCCCGTGGTCGAGTTCAGGTGAGCCGCACTGGCCTACCGGCAACCCCGGGGGTCGGACCGACGGAGGAGCACACGTGACCGTGGAGAGCACTGCCGCGCGCACACCGCGACGCAGCGCCGGAAGCAAGGCCGGCACCACCGGCACCAAGCGCACCCGCACGACCGCCAAGAAGGACGCCGGCGCCGAGCCCCAGCTCGTGCAGCTGCTGACGCCCGAGGGCAAGCGCGTCAAGAACGCCGAGTACGACAAGTACGTCGCCGGCATCACCCCGGACGAGCTCCGCGGCCTCTACCGCGACATGGTGCTCACCCGCCGCTTCGACGCCGAGGCCACCTCCCTGCAGCGCCAGGGCGAGCTGGGCCTGTGGGCGTCGCTGCTCGGCCAGGAGGCCGCCCAGATCGGGTCCGGCCGGGCCACCCGGGAGGACGACTACGTCTTCCCGACCTACCGCGAGCACGGCGTGGCCTGGTGCCGCGGCGTCGACCCGGCCAACCTGCTCGGGATGTTCCGCGGCGTGAACAACGGCGGCTGGGACCCCAACAGCAACAACTTCCAGCTGTACACGATCGTCATCGGCTCCCAGACGCTGCACGCCACCGGTTACGCGATGGGCGTCGCCAAGGACGGCGCGGACAGCGCGGTGATCGCCTACTTCGGCGACGGTGCCTCCAGCCAGGGCGACGTGGCCGAATCGTTCACCTTCTCCGCGGTCTACAACGCCCCTGTCGTGTTCTTCTGCCAGAACAACCAGTGGGCCATCTCCGAGCCCACCGAGAAGCAGTCCCGCGTGCCGATCTACCAGCGCGCCCAGGGCTTCGGCTTCCCGGGCGTCCGGGTCGACGGCAACGACGTGCTCGGTGTCCTCGCGGTGACCCGCTGGGCCCTGGAGCGGGCCCGCGCCGGCGAGGGCCCGACCCTCGTCGAGGCGTTCACCTACCGCATGGGCGCCCACACCACCTCCGACGACCCGACCCGCTACCGGGGCGACGAGGAGCGCCAGGCCTGGGAGGCCAAGGACCCGATCCTGCGCCTTCGCCGGTACCTGGAGGCCTCAAACCACGCGGACGAGGGATTCTTTGAGGAACTGGAGGCCGAGTCCGAGGCGTTGGGCAAACGAGTGCGCGAGGCGGTCCGTGCCATGCCGGACCCGGACCACTTCGCGATCTTCGAGAACGCCTACGCGGACGGACACGCCCTCGTCGACGAGGAGCGCGCCCAGTTCGCCGCCTACCAGGCGTCGTTCGCCGATGAGGGGGGTAACTGAGATGGCCGACAAGATGGCCCTGGCCAAGGCGATCAACGAGTCGCTGCGCCGCGCCCTGGAGTCCGACCCCAAGGTCCTGATCATGGGCGAGGACGTCGGCAAGCTCGGCGGCGTCTTCCGGGTGACGGACGGCCTGCAGAAGGACTTCGGCGAGAGCCGCGTCATCGACACCCCCCTCGCCGAGTCGGGCATCGTCGGCACGGCGATCGGCCTGGCCCTGCGCGGCTACCGCCCGGTGGTGGAGATCCAGTTCGACGGCTTCGTCTTCCCGGCGTACGACCAGATCGTCACGCAGCTCGCGAAGATGCACGCCCGCTCGCTGGGCAAGGTCAAGCTCCCGGTCGTCGTGCGCATCCCCTACGGCGGCGGCATCGGCGCGGTGGAGCACCACTCCGAGTCGCCCGAGTCGCTCTTCGCGCACGTGGCGGGCCTGAAGGTCGTCAGCCCGTCGAACGCGGCGGACGCGTTCTGGATGATGCAGCAGGCCATCCAGAGCGACGACCCGGTGATCTTCTTCGAGCCCAAGCGCCGCTACTGGGACAAGGGCGAGGTCAACACGGAGGCGATCCCGGGCCCGCTGCACAAGGCCCAGGTGGTCCGCGAGGGTACCGACCTCACCCTGGCCGCCTACGGCCCGATGGTGAAGCTCTGCCAGGAGGTCGCGGACGCGGCCGCCGAGGAGGGCAAAAACCTGGAGATCCTGGACCTGCGCTCGGTCTCCCCGCTCGACTTCGACTCGATCCAGGCGTCGGTGGAGAAGACGCGCCGCCTGGTCGTCGTCCACGAGGCACCGGTGTTCTTCGGGTCGGGTGCGGAGATCGCCGCGCGGATCACGGAGCGCTGCTTCTACCACCTGGAGGCCCCGGTGCTCCGGGTCGGCGGCTACCACGCGCCGTACCCGCCGGCCCGCCTGGAGGAGGAGTACCTGCCGAACCTGGACCGGGTGCTGGACGCCGTCGACCGCTCGCTGGCGTACTGAGGAGAGGGTCGTGACGACGATGACGGAAGCGTCCGTGCGCGAGTTCAAGATGCCCGACGTGGGCGAGGGACTCACCGAGGCCGAGATCCTCAAGTGGTACGTCCAGCCCGGCGACATGGTCACCGACGGCCAGGTGGTCTGCGAGGTCGAAACGGCGAAGGCGGCCGTCGAGCTGCCCATCCCGTACGACGGCGTGGTCCGGGACCTGCACTTCCCCGAGGGCACCACGGTCGACGTGGGCACGGCGATCATCTCGGTGGACGTGGGCGGTGGCAGTGCCGCACCCGCGCCCGCCGCCGAGCGGCCCGCGGCGGCCGAGCCCGCCGAGGAGCCCAAGGCGGCGGGCTCGGGACGCCAGCCGGTCCTGGTGGGCTACGGGGTGGCGACCTCGTCCACCCGCCGCCGTCCCCGCAAGGGCCCGGAGGTCCCGGTCCGGCAGGCCTCACCGGCGATCCAGACGGAGCTGAACGGCCACGCGCCGGCGGCCCCCGCCGCGGCCGCCCCCGCCATCCCGGCCACCCCGGCCGCCCCGGCCGGCACCCAACGCCCGCTGGCCAAGCCTCCCGTCCGCAAGCTGGCCAAGGACCTGGGCGTCGACCTGACGACGGTCGTCCCGACGGGCCCGGACGGCGTCATCACCCGCGAGGACGTGCACGCGGCGGTCGCATCGGCCGTCCCGGCGGTACCCGAGCCGTCGGCCGCGTCCGCCCCGGCGGCGGCCCAGGCGCCGGTGTCGTACGACACCGCGCGTGAGACCCGCATCCCGGTCAAGGGGGTCCGCAAGGCGACGGCGGCGGCGATGGTCGGCTCGGCGTTCACGGCGCCGCATGTCACGGAGTTCGTGACGGTCGACGTGACGCGCACGATGAAGCTGGTCGAGGAGCTGAAGGCGGACAAGGAGTTCGCGGGCCTGCGCGTGAACCCCCTGCTGCTGATCGCCAAGGCGCTGCTCGTCGCGATCCGGCGCAACCCGGACGTCAACGCGTCCTGGGACGAGGCCGCACAGGAGATCGTGGTCAAGCACTACGTGAACCTGGGCATCGCGGCCGCGACCCCGCGCGGCCTGATCGTGCCGAACATCAAGGACGCCCACGCCAAGACGCTGCCGCAGCTGGCCGAGTCGCTGGGCGACCTGGTGGCGACGGCCAGGGACGGCAAGACGTCCCCGGCGGCCATGCAGGGCGGCACGGTGACGATCACCAACGTCGGCGTCTTCGGCGTCGACACGGGCACGCCGATCCTCAACCCGGGCGAGTCCGCGATCCTGGCGGTCGGCGCGATCAAGCCCCAGCCGTGGGTCCACAAGGGCAAGGTGAAGCCCCGTCAGGTCACCACCCTGGCGCTGTCGTTCGACCACCGTCTGGTCGACGGCCAGTTGGGCTCGAAGGTCCTGGCCGACGTGGCGGCGATCCTGGAGCAGCCCAAGCGCCTGATCACCTGGGCGTGAACCGGCCGCGGCGGCCCCCCGACCCACCCGGGCGGGGGGCCGCCGGCGTCTGCCGCCGGTGGCCTTGTCCGCGCGCTCGGCGAGGTGAACCGGCGGTGGTCCGAAGAGCACAAGAAGCTCCCGGGACCCGCCCAAGTACCCCACAGTAAGCGGTTTAGCCGGACATACGATCACTCTTCATGCGCGACGCGATGGTGCTCAAGGCCCAGAGATTCGTCAACTCCGTCTACGGCAGCCGTATCGGCACGACCGTGGAGGAGAGCGGCGAGGCCGACTGGGCGACCCTGTACGCCCTGACCCGTGCCCTGCAGTACGAGCTGGGCATCACAGCGCTCTCCGACAGTTTCGGCCCCACCACGCTCAGCACACTGACCGCCAAGTACCCCAAGCTCGACGCGGACACGGTCCCGTCGCCCGACTTCTGCCGCATCCTCCAGGCCGGGCTGTACTGCAAGGGCTACGACGGCGGCGACCTGGACGGCACCTACAGCACGCGGGTGCAGGCCGCCGTCACCCGGCTCAAGACCGACATGGGCGTCGAACAGGCCCTCCCGGGAGCCGGCTTGACGCCGAAGGTGGTCAAGGCGCTGCTGACGATGGACTCCTACGTCCCCGGCGCCCCGGGCACCGGACAGGTCAGGGCCGTCCAGCAGTGGCTCAACGGCCGCTACCTGAACCGGCAGGACTTCTACGTCATCGCCTGCGACGGGCTCGTGACCCGGGACACCCTCAAGGCGCTGCTCTTCGGCGTGCAGTACGAGCTGGGCATGGCGGACGGCACCGCCAACGGCAACTTCGGGCCCGGTACCCAGTCGGGCCTGAAGTCGCACCCCGTGGCCCAGGGCGACAAGGGCGTCTTCGTCCAGCTGTTCTCCGCCGGGATGGTCGTCAACCGGCGGCCTGCGGCCCTCACCGACACCTTCGACTCCTCCCTCGCCGCGGCGGTCCGGGCCTTCCAGACCTTCGCGGCTCTCCCGGCCACCGGCCAGGGCGACTTCGCCACCTTCGCCTCCCTGCTGGCGTCCTTCGGCGACCAGTCCCGCCCGGCCAAGGCCTGCGACACCATCGCGAAGGTCACCCCCGCCCGGGCGGCATCGCTCAAGGCGGCCGGGATCACGTACATCGGCCGCTACCTCACCAACCCGAGTGCCACCTCCCTGCCGGAGAAGGCCATCCAGCCGGGTGAGCTCGTCACCATCGCCCAGCAGGGCCTGCGCTGCTTCCCGATCTACCAGACCGTCAACAACGACGCCTCGGACTTCGACTACGTCGCCGGGCGGACCGCCGGGTACGCCGCGGTCAACGCCGCCCGTGACCACGGCTTCCGCCGGGGGAGCCGGATCTTCTTCGCTGTGGACTTCGACGCGATCGACGCCGAGATCACCGCGAAGGTCCTGCCCCACTTCAAGGGCATCAAGGAGGCGATGGCGGACTCCGGCCACCCGTACGAGATCGGCGTCTACGGCTCCCGCAACGTGTGCGCGCGGGTCGGTGCGGCCGGCTACTCGACGGCGAGCTTCGTCGCCGGCATGTCCTCGGGCTTCGACGGCAACGCCGGCCACCCGCTGCCGCAGGACTGGGCCTACGACCAGTTCGTCATCCGCACCCTCGGCTCCGGTGACGGGCAGCTGGAGATCGACGCCGACATCGCCTCGGGGCGGGACACCGGGCAGGGCTCGTTCGACCGGCCGCGGCCCGCCGTCCCGGATGTCGCCTTCGACGAGCGCCAGGTGCCGGCGCTGCGGGCCGACCTCTCGCGCTACATGCAGTCGATCGGCCGCCCGGACACGGGCGGCATCGGCAGCGACGCGCGGCTCTACACCAACGCGCAGGCGATCGCGGCGATACAGGACCAGGACGGGCTGATCACCGAGCTGTCGACGACGTACACGATGCGCAAGGCGCTGATCCAGACGGTCGTCTACTGGGCCATGCGCGACTACGGTCTCGCCGCCCAGTCCACCGACCAGCAGGTCGCCGACCACCACGGCACGGGCTCCGGCTCCGTCAGGGACTCGCACACCGGCATCGGCGAGATCAGCGCGAGCGACGCCATCCAGGCCTGGAACCACTGCATCGGCTGGGGCTTCACCACCGGCGAGCGCCGCGACCCGGCCAAGGACGCCGACCTGTGGACCGTGTGGCAGCAGCTGAACAAGGACAACGCGTTCAGTGTGCGCACCGCGGCGCTGATCCACCTGTGGGACACCCGGGGCAGGCCCGGTGGCCAACTGCCCCCGGCGACCGCGTCACCACCCCGCGGTCCATGCGTCTCGACCTCGCCGAGTTCGAGATCACCGAACTCCTGCGCCGCTACCGGGCCTGGGACCCCGACGTGGAGTCCCAGACGCACCAGAGCCTGGCCGTCTACCAGATCTTCGAGAAGTACAACAGCATCCTCCGCAACGCCTGAGCGCGTGTGCGCGGAGAACTTCAGGAAGAGACTCCGTTGAAGCTCAGCCTCCCCCACATCCTCCGCAGATCACCGGCGGCCGGCGCCGCCCACCGCCGTGGCCTGTCCCGCCGCGCCCTGCTCGGCCGTGTCGCCGCGGTCGGCGGTGCCGTAGGCGTAGCCGCCCTGCCCCTGTCCCATTTCCTGTCCCAGGCGTACGCCGACGCGAACAACCCCATCCCGGCCCGCGTGCGGGACGCCCTGCGTAGCGCGCAGGACCGGAGCCGGCGCGTGCTGGCGGGCTCGCGCTCCCACAACGGCTGGGAGATGGAGAACGTCGCCGACGACGGCGGCACCGTCTACACCCGCCCCGTCCCCGGCACCCCGCTGGGGGGTGTCGCCGTGCGCATGGGCGACGTGGAGACCGTCCTCGTCCACCTGGTGCGCCGGTTCCACTACGAGGTCGACCCGCTGCGCCGGGGCGACGTCCTCGGATGGCACGACCCCGCCGCACTCGCCAGGAGCAGGCCCGAGTCGAATCTGGCGTCCGGCACGGCCGTGCGGATCCGGGCCGGCTCCTACCCGCGCGGCGCCCGGGGCGGTTTCTTCCCGCAGCAGGAGGTCGTGATCCGCGACATCCTCGCCGAGCTCGACGGCGTGCTCCGCTGGGGCGGCGACGACCGTACGCCCGACGAGTCGCTGTTCTGCGTCGACGTACGGCCGGGCGACCAGCGGCTGGTACAGGTCGCGGCGCGGATCCGCGGCTGGCAGCTGGAGCCGGGAGCCGGTGCCGGTGCGGCGGTGAACGTGCTGTCGGGCGGCCGGCGCAAGGCGGCCCGGGCGCTGGAGCGCCGTCAGCGCGCCGCGGCATGACAGCCGTATGACGAAGGGGGCCCTGCCGCGGTGTGCGGCAGGGCCCCTCGGTCATCTTGCTCGAGTCCTACTTGGTGAAGCCGTAGTTGAGCAGCTTCGTCGCGTCGGTCTTGCGGGCGGTCAGGCCGGTCGAGGCGAGGACCGTGCCGATGACCGTCTTGCCGCTGCGGGTGGCGGCGAAGACCAGGCAGTACTTCGCCTCCGGGCCGGAACCGGTCTTCACGCCGATCGCGCCGGAGTAGCTGCCGAGCAGCGGGTTGGTGTTCTCCCACGGCGCCATCGTCCGCGTGCCGCCGGTCTTGGTGGTCGTCTTCGCCGTGTACTTCTTCGTCTTGACGACCGTGCGGAACGTGGAGTTCTTCATCGCGGCGCCGGCGAGCTTCGTCAGGTCGCGCGGCGTGGAGTAGTTGGCGCCCTTGCCGATGCCGTCGAACGAGTCGAAGTGGGTGTTCTTCAGACCCAGGTTCTTGGCGGTGGTGTTCATCTTGCCGATGAACGACTTCACGCGCGCCGAGCGCGTCGAGCCCGAGCCGAACTTGTCGGCGAGGGCGTACGCCGCGTCGCAGCCGGACGGCAGCATCAACCCGTACAGCAGCTGGCGGACGGTGACCTTGTCGCCGACGATCAGCTTCGCGTTGGACGCGTAGTTGTTGTCGACGATGTAGTCGCTGTACGCCTTCTGGACCGTGACCTTGCTGTCCATGTTGAGGTTCGACTGCTTCAGCACCACCAGAGCGGTCATGATCTTGGTGGTCGAGCCGGTCGAGCGGCGCGTGTCGGCCGCCTTGGTGTAGAGCGACTTGCCGGTCGCGTTGTTCATCACGTAGCCGCCCTTGGCGGCGATGGAGGGCGCCGAGGCGGCCTGCGCCGGCGCGACGGTGAGGGCACCGGTGGCGAGCATGGCGCCGGTGGTGACGGCGACGGCCGCTGCTCTGCGGAGGCGGGTGCCCTGAATGCCGGTTATCAAGTGAAGTACCCCGATTGCGTCGAATGCCCCAACGGGTGCGGCCGAGTTGAGGACGAGGGGAAAGGGGGCCGCACGTGTCTGACTTGTAACTAGCACACGTGGTTGTGCTGTTGCCGAGGGGGACCCCCCTTTGCCACGGATGTGTGACATTCGAGTCCGCATACTGGACGTATCCATTCATGCGTACCTGTTGTATCTATGCTGTCGGCATGACCCTGGCCGTGAAGCAACCGCCCGCCGCCGACCGCGTCTACGCCCATGTCAAACAGGGCGTCCTGGAGCGCCGCTACGAGGGCGGCACCCTCCTCACCGAGGGCGAGCTCGCCGAAGCCGTGGGCGTCTCCCGCACGCCGGTCCGCGAGGCGCTGCTCCGGCTGGAGGCCGAGGGGCTGATCCGGCTCTACCCGAAGAAGGGCGCCCTCGTCCTGCCCGTCTCCGCGCAGGAGATCGCCGACGTCGTCGAGACCCGGCTGCTCGTCGAGGAGCACGCGGCGCGCAAGGCCGTGCCCGCGCCGGCCGGGCTCATCGAGCGCCTGGAGGAGCTGCTGGCCCGGCAGAAGAGGCAGGCCGCCGCCGGGGACCTCGCCGGGGCCGCCGTCACCGACCGCTGCTTCCACGCCGAGATCGTCCGCAGCGGCGGCAACGAGATCCTCTCCCGCCTCTACGACCAGCTGCGCGACCGCCAGTTGCGCATGGGCGTGGCCGTCATGCACTCCCACCCCGACCGCATCGCCAAGACCCTCGCCGAGCACGAGGAGATCCTCGACGCGCTGCGCTCAGGTGACGCGGAAGCGGCCGTCGGCCTCGTCCGCCGGCACGTCGGCTGGTTCTCGCACCTGGCCCGCGGGGAGGCCCGATGAGCGCCACCGCGATACCGGGCGACCCGCCGGGCGGTCGCAGGGCGCTGGCCGTCTGGGGCACGGGCGTATCGGTCTACTTCGTCGCGGTCATCTTCCGCACGTCCCTGGGCGTGGCCGGCCTCGACGCCGCCGACCGCTTCCATGTGAACGCCTCCGCCCTGTCCACCTTCTCCATCCTCCAGCTGCTGGTCTACGCGGGCATGCAGATCCCCGTCGGCCTGCTGGTCGACCGGCTCGGCACCAAGAAGGTGCTGGCGCTCGGCGCGGTGCTGTTCACGGCCGGGCAGCTGGGCTTCGCCTTCTCCCCTTCGTACGGAACGGCGCTCGCCTCCCGGGCGCTGCTCGGCTGCGGTGACGCGCTGACGTTCATCAGCGTGCTGCGCCTGGGCAGCCGCTGGTTCCCGGCCCGCCGCGGACCGCTGGTCGCCCAGTTCGCGGGACTGGTCGGCATGGCGGGCAACCTGGTCTCCACGCTCGTCCTGGCCCGGCTGCTGCACGGCATCGGCTGGACGGCGGCGTTCGCGGGCAGCGCGGCCGCCGGGGCCGTGGTGCTCGTCCTGGTGCTGCTGTTCCTCAAGGACCACCCGGAGGGCCACGAGCCGGAGCCGCTCCCGCACCAGGGCGCGGCCTACGTACGGCGGCAGATCGCCGCCTCCTGGCGGGAGCCCGGGACGCGACTCGGCCTCTGGGTGCACTTCACCACCCAGTTCCCGGCGATGGTGTTCCTGCTGCTGTGGGGCCTGCCGTTCCTCGTCGAGGCGCAGGGGCTGTCCCGGGCGGTGGCCGGTGAACTCCTCACGCTGGTCGTGCTGTCGAACATGGTGGTGGGCCTGGTCTACGGCCAGATCGTCGCCCGGCACCACGGGGCGCGGCTGCCGCTCGCGCTCGGGACGGTCGGCACGACGGCGGCCCTGTGGGCGGCGACCCTCGCCTACCCGGGCGCGCACGCCCCGATGTGGCTGCTGATCGTGCTGTGCACGGTGCTCGGGGCGTGCGGACCGGCTTCGATGATCGGCTTCGACTTCGCCCGCCCGGCCAACCCGCCCGAACGGCAGGGCACCGCCTCCGGCATCACCAACATGGGCGGCTTCGTGGCCTCCATAACCACGCTGTTCGCGATCGGTGTGCTCCTGGACGCCACCGGCGGCGACTACTCCCTGGCCTTCTCGGTGGTGTTCGTGCTCCAGGCGGCCGGGGTCTCCCAGATCCTGCGGCTGCGCCGGCAGGCGGCTCGGCGGGAGCGGGAGCGGCTGGTGGCCAGCCGGGTGGAGACGGTGCACGTGCCGGCGTAGGTCAGCGGGCCGCCACCGGTACGAGGGTGAGGTACGCGAGGCCGAGGACGCCGCGGTAGGTGAGCCACCTGGCGCGGTGCCGGTCGGCGCGCTCACGGGTCTGGGCCGCCAGGGGGTCATCGGGGTACTCGGCGAGCCACACCTCGGTGTCCGCGAGGTATCCCGACTCGAACTGCTCCCATTCGTCGAGGCTCGCGGTCTCCGTCCACTCCGGCCTGAACCCCGCGTCGATGGCCAGGCCGATGAGGGTCGCGAGGTCGGGGTGGTCCGTCGCGGCGGCGTCCGGCCACATGCGGGACAGTTCGTCGGGGGTGGGGGCGCGCTGCCAGAAGCCCTCGCCGAGCAGGACGCGGCCGTGGCCGGTGACCAGGCGGCGGAGTTCCCCGAGCGCCTCGGGGAGCCGGTCGCCGAGGGCCTGGCTCGATCCCACGCACAGGACGAGGTCGGCGGGGCCCCGGGTGGTTCCGCTGGCGGACTCCTGAAGGAACCGGGCCCGGGATGCCAGTCCGCGGTCCGCGGCGGCCTTGCGCCCTCGCGCCAGGTCGTCGGAGTCCAGGTCGATGCCCGTGCCGGTCGCCTCCGGCGCGGTGGCCAGGACGCGGAGCATCAGCTCACCCGAGCCGCAGCCGATGTCCAGGACCGTGGTGGGGCGGTGGCGGGTGAGGCGCTGTACGAGGGCGTCTGCCCGGGCTTCGGACAGCGGGCCGTGGAAGGTCAGGCGGGTGCGGTGGGGTGGCGTCATGCCGAGGGACGTTACGGGGGGTTGGGGGCGGCGGCACGAGGTTTTCGGTGCTCGGCGTCGACGCCCGGGGCCGGGTGGATCCGCAGCCCGGCGTAGCGGGGTGCCGCCGCGCCCACCCGTGCCGCCCCTTGCGGCACGCATGACCGCAGCTGGGGGGGCGGCGCGCATGCCCGCGGTTGGGGCCGCACGCATGACCGCAGCCGGGTCATCCCTACTGCGTCACCGTGAAGTTCCTCAGGATCGCCGCCGTCAGCTCCGGGTCGCCCTCCGTCTTCAGCCGGTCGGACACCGACTCCGGGGTCACGCGGCCGCAGGCCAGACGGACGTACGTCTCCCAGTCGAGCGTGAGGGTCGCGGCCGGGCCGAGGGCCGGGGCCGTTTCGAGGGTGCCGCGGCCCTGGATGTCGACGCGGATCGTGCGCAGGAACTCGACGGGCCCGTGCACGTCGAAGACGACCGCCGAGCTGCGCGGCGCCTGTGCGTCCTCGGCCACCACGCGAGGCAGTTCGCCGAGCAGCACGTCACGGGCGACCAGCGCGCCGGGGGAGTCGAGGCTGCCGGGCCGGCCGAGGGCCGTGCGCAGGTCCTGCTCGTGCACCCACACGTCGAACGCGTGGCGCCGCATCGACTCCTCGAGGGTGAGCTCGCTGCCGAGCGGCCCCCGCACCTTCGTGCCCGGGTCACGCGATTCGTTCCGCAGCTGCCGGTTGCGGCGGATGATCACGTACTCCAGCTCGGAGGTCATCTCCGGCGCCGTGTGGTGGCGGCGGACGTCGACCTGCATCTCCATGTAGCGCTGGTGCTCGTTGGTGACGTGGAACAGGTCGCGCGGGAGGCTGTGGATGGGCCGCGGGTCGCCGAGCATCTCGCAGTCCAGACCGATGACATGGGAGACCACGTCCCGCACCGACCACCCCGGGCACGGCGTCCGCCGGTTCCATTCGGCCTCCGCGAGCGGCTGGAGCAGCTCGGATATCGCTTCGACGGAGTGGGTCCAGGCGTCGGCGTAGGGCTGGAGGGTGGGATGCAGACTCACGGAACGGGACCCCTCGGCGGTCGGTGCACGGGCAGGTGGTGGCGGCGTTGCCAGTGGGAGGTGGCGGCTGTCGGCGGGTGTCTTGCGAGCTAAGTTACGCTGCTGTGAGGCACCCCGGCAGTGCTTTCGTGTGACGATCGTAGGCCCGTGTGGACGGCTCGAATGCCAGGACGGTGGTAGTGTGCACGCTTCTGTGATCCAGATCGCCGTGAACGAGGACGAATCGGTCGAAGCGCGCCGCCGACGCGTGGCGGGGATGGTCCGGGAACAGGCCGGGGCCGATCTCGTCGTCCTGCCGGAGCTGTGGACCACGGGTGCCTTCGCCTACGAGGAGTTCGGGCGCGAGGCCGAGCCGCTCGAAGGGCCGACGTACGAGGCGATGGCGAAGGCCGCGAGTGACGCGGGGGTGTGGCTGCACGCCGGTTCGATCCCCGAGCGTGACCCGGACGGACCGCTCTACAACACCTCCCTCGTCTTCTCCCCCTCCGGCGATCTGGCCGCCGCCTACCGCAAGATCCACCGCTTCGGCTTCGACAAGGGCGAGGCCGTGCTGATGGGCGCGGGCACGGAGCTGGTGACGGTGCGTCTGCCCGCGACGACCCTGGGCCTGTCCACCTGCTACGACCTCCGCTTCCCTGAGCTCTTCCGCGGTCTCGTCGACGCCGGTGCCGAGACGCTCGTGGTGTCGGCGGGCTGGCCGGAGCGCCGCCGGTCCCACTGGACGCTGCTGGCCCAGGCACGGGCCGTGGAGAACCAGTCGTTCCTCCTCGCCTGCGCAACGGCCGGGACGCACGCCGGAGTTCCCCAGGCCGGTCACTCGATCGTGGTCGACCCGTGGGGCGAGGTGCTGGCTCAGGCCGGTGCCGGCGAGGAGGTCCTCACGGTGGAGTTCGACCCGGGGAAGGTCGCGACGACCCGGGAGCAGTTCCCGGCGCTGAAGGACCGGATGCTGGGACTGCGGCCTCCTCACCGGCCCTGAGAACGGGCGGCGGCTCGGACGGCTCAGTCCTCCCGCTCCTTCTCCGCCAGGTGGATCACACACACGGCCACCGCGATCAGCAGCGCGGGATCCGCGTCCTCGCGGACGACGTCCACGCCGTAGGTGTCCCGTACGGTCAGCCACCGCCGGGAGATCACCGCCAGCAGCTCCCCGTCGTACTCGACGGCGAACTCCCGGTCCAGGATCTTGCCGCTTACGTCCAGCTCGCTGCCGTCGGCCAGGGACACCCGGTAGTGGTTGCGCAGCAGGGACAGCCGCTTCCGTCGGATCGTCGCCAGCGGCTCCCCGCTCCGCTGGAGCACCATGGTGTCGCGCAGGGCGAGCATCTTCTGGTGGATGTCGACGAGGACGCGCCCCTGGGTGTCCTTCAGCTCCCAGGTGTCCCGCAGCCGCAGGGCCTTGCCGTCGACGAGGAAGACCTTGCTGCCGTGGTCGTCCTCGATCCAGTAGTCGTCACCGAAGCCGAGAAGCCGGTCGTACACGAGGAATCTCATGACCCCAGGGCTTCCCCGCCGCCGCCTCCGAAACGCCGCCGATAGGCCGACGGGCTGAGCCCGGTCACCCGCCGCAGCCGGGTCCGCAGGTTGCCGGCCGTCCCGAGTCCGCTGCGGGCCGCCACGACGTCCAGCCGCTCCTCACCCCGCTCGATCAGCCGGCAGGCCACCCCCACGCGCTCCCCGGTCAGCCACGCCAGCGGGGTCGTCCCGAGCTGGGCGCGGAAGCGGCGGTGCAGCGTGGCGGGGCTGACACGCGCGCGTGCGGCCAGGTCCGCCACGGTCAGCGGCTCATCCAGCCGCTCCTGCGCCCACGCCAGCAGCGGGGCCAGGGACTCGTCCCGCACCTCCGGGACCGGCCGCTCCACGAACTGCCGCTGACCGCCGTCGCGGTGCGCGGCGAACACCAGCCGGCGGGAGACGTGGTTGGCGATCTCCGCGCCGTGATCACGCCGCCAGATGTACAGCCCGAGATCGAGCGCGGCCGCGCTGCCGGCGGCGGTGAGGAGACCGCCCTCGTCGACGAACAGCACGTCCGGCTCCAACAGCACCCGCGGGTGCAGCCGGCGGAAGCAGTCCGTCCAGCGCCAGTGGGTCGCCGCCCGCCGCCCGTCCAGCAGTCCGGCCTCGGCGAGGGCGAAGGTGCCGGTGCAGAAGCTCACGACCCGGGCGCCACGCGCGTGTGCCCGACGGATGACGTCGAGGACGTCGGGGCCGCGCGGTACGACGTTGTCCGGCCGGCCCGGCACGACCAGCGTGTCCGCCTCCGCCACGGCGTCCAGGCCGCGGACGCCGGTGAGAGTGAAGAAGCCGTGGTTCATCCGGATCTCCGGCGCGGGCGCGCACAGCGTCACCTCGTACAACGGCCCCGGCAGCCCCAGCTCGGGCCGCGGCAGCCCGAACAGTTCGGTGGCCACACCGACCTCGAAGGGGTTGGTGCCCTCGTCGACGATCACGGCGACCCTGTGCGGGCGTTGCGAGGATCCTTGCGACATGTGCGATTCCTAGCACTCGCACGACGTCCACGGCATCCCGCAGGATCGCCTTGTGACCCAGGAACCCGTCTCCCTCGCCCACGCCCTGACCACCTTCTCCGAGCGCTGGAGCCCCCGCATCGTCACCGCCGTGAACGACTACGACGTCCGCATCGCGAAGGTGGAGGGCGAACACGTCTGGCACGTCCACGATCGCACCGACGAGTTCTTCCTCGTCCTCGACGGCGAACTGCACCTCGCCCTGCGCGAGCCGGCCGGCGAGCGCACGGTCGTCCTGCCCCGGGGCAGTGTCTTCACGGTCCCGCGCGGCACCGAGCACAAGCCGTACGCCCCCGTCCCGACCGCGATCCTCATGTTCGAACCGACCGGCACCCTCACGGTCGGCGACCGCCACGACGAGGTCCCGGACCATGTGGACGCCACTACGGGACACGCGCTGGGGTGAACGCCGCTACCGGCCCCGTCAGTCACCGATCTGGAGTTCGACGCGGCGACGGAGGTAGGTCCGGCGTTCATACCAGGAGGGCAAGCTCGGAGAGGTCGCGTTCGAGGGCGCGGGACGGATCAGGCCCCGCGCCCTCGTCGCTGCGCAGCGGCTCCGGCGGGGTGGACGAGACGAGCAAGCGCGTGGAGGGGTCGGGTCGCGGGTTGGGCTTCTGGCCCGTCGGGGCCTGGTTTCGGCCGGGATGGACGCCTGAGGATGCTGGACGTCACACCCCGTAACCGTCGCTGTAGCCGTCCCGGCGGTGGTGGTGTGCCGCCGGGTCTTCGACGACCTGTGTCGTGGGGGGTACCACCACACGCCGGCGCCTGGCGATGCTGCTGAACGTGGTGACGCCGATCAGTCCGACGATCATCAGGATGATGCCGACCAGGTCGAGGTTGACCCCCTGCATGTCCCAGTCGGTCGCGAACGTGAGGATGGCTCCCACGGCGATGAGGATGATGCATCCGCCGAGGCCCATGTGTGTCGCCTCCCTGTACGGTCCGGTCGTTCCGGTCCCGGAACACCGGGTACCCCCGAGGGGAACACCCATGCGGTGACGGCCCGTTCTACCTCTCGAGGAACGCCGTCAGCGCGTTGGCGAGGAGGAACGGGTCGTCGGCGCCGCACAGTTCGCGCACGCTGTGCATCGACAGGATGGCCACGCCGATGTCGACGGTCCTGATGCCGTGCCGCGCGGCGGTGATCGGGCCGATCGTGGTGCCGCAGGGCATGGAGTTGTTGGAGACGAACGACTGGAAGGGCACGTCGGCCGCCTCGCAGGCCGCCGTGAACTCCGCGCGGCCCGAACCGTCCGTGGCGTAGCGGTTGTTGACGTTGACCTTGAGGATCGGGCCGCCGTTGACGCGCGGGTGGTGCGTCGGGTCGTGCCGCTCCGCGTAGTTGGGGTGTACGGCGTGGCCCGTGTCGGAGGACAGGCAGACCGTGCCGGCGAAGGCGCGGGCCCGGTCCTCGTAGGAGCCGCCGCGGGCGAAGACCGAGCGTTCCAGCACGTTGCCGAGGAGCGGCCCGTCCGCGCCGGTGTCCGACTGGGAGCCGTTCTCCTCGTGGTCGAAGGCGGCCAGGACCGGGATGGAGGCCGGCTGCGACGACGACGAGGCGACGGCCGCGAGGGCCGCGGTGCCGGCGTGCACCGACAGCAGGTTGTCCATGCGCGGCCCGGCCAGCAGCTCGCGGTCGCGGCCCAGGTAGGCGGGCGGTTCCACGGAGTGCGTCATCAGGTCCCAGCCGGTGACCTCGCCCGCCGGGATGCCGGCCGTCTCCTCCAGGAAGGCGATCAGGTCGCCGTCGCGGACGTCGTGGCCGAGGCCCCAGACCGGCTGCATGTGCCGCTGCTTGTCGAGCTTGAGGCCGTCGGCCGTCACCGAGCGGTCCAGGTGGATGGCGAGCTGCGGGACGCGCAGCAGCGGCCGGTCGACGTCCACCAGGCGCGTCGAGCCGTCGCGCAGGGTCAGGCGGCCGGCGATGCCGAGGTCGCGGTCCAGCCAGGAGTTGAGCAGCGGCCCGCCGTAGATCTCCACCGCCACCTGGCGCCAGCCGTGCGCCCCGGTGTCGGGGAGCGGCTTGACGCGCAGGTTGGGGGAGTCGGTGTGGGCGCCGACGATCCGGAAGGGCGTGTGGGGTGCGGCGCCCTCCGGCACGTACCAGGCGACGATCGCGCCGCCGCGCAGCACGTACTTGCCGCCGCTCGTCCCGTCCCAGGCGTCCGTCTCGGCGACCTGCCTGAAGCCGGCCTTCTCCAGCCGCTCGGCGGCTGTGGCCACGGCGTGGTACGGCGTGGGGCTCGCCGCCAGGAAGGTCATGAGGTCGTCGGTGTGGCCGCGGTCGAAGCGGGCTGGTTCGGTCATGGGTTCACCTTAACGACGGACGAGGGCCCGTTCCCGGCGTAGGGGAACAGGCCCTCGAACAGAGGAGGTGAAGGATCAGAACGCGGCCTCGTCCAGCTCCATCAGGTCCAGCTCGACGCCCTCGGCGACCTTGCGGGCCAGGGTGACGCCCGGCAGGACGTTGGCGGCGAAGAACTTCGCGGCGGCGATCTTGCCGGTGTAGAAGGCCACATCCTTGGAAGACACAGCCTTGGCGGAGGCGGTCTCCAGCTTCTCGGCGGCGATGGCGGCGCCCTTGAGCAGCAGGTAGCCGACGACCACGTCACCGGAGGCCATCAGCAGGCGGGTGGTGTTGAGCCCGACCTTGTAGATGTTCTTGACGTCCTGCTCGGTGGCGGCGAGGTCGGTGAGCATCAGGCCGACGATGGCCTCCAGCTCGACCGCGGCCTTGGCGAGGTGCTCGCGGGCACCGGCCAGCTCCTCGCCACCCGTGCCGAGCGCCAGGAACTTCTTGATGTCCTCGGCGAGGGAGTTCAGCGCGGCGCCCTGGTTGCGGACGATCTTCCGGAAGAAGAAGTCCTGGCCCTGGATCGCCGTGGTGCCCTCGTAGAGGGTGTCGATCTTGGAGTCCCGGATGTACTGCTCGATCGGGTACTCCTGCAGGAAGCCGGAGCCGCCGAAGGTCTGCAGCGACTGGGCGAGCTGCTCGTAGCCCTTCTCGGAGCCGTAGCCCTTGACGATGGGCAGGAGCAGGTCGTTCAGCGCGTGCTCGGTGGCGGGGTCCTCGCCGGCGGCCTCCTTGATCTGGATCGCGTCCTGGATCGAGGCGGTGTACATCACCAGGGCGCGCATGCCCTCCGCGTACGCCTTCTGCGTCATCAGCGAGCGGCGCACGTCGGGGTGGTGGGTGACGGTGACCTTGGGCGCGGTCTTGTCCATGAAGTTCGCGAGGTCCGGTCCCTGGACGCGCTCCTTGGCGTACTCCAGCGCGTTCAGGTAGCCCGTGGAGAGCGTGGAGATCGCCTTCGTGCCGACCATCATGCGGGCGAACTCGATGATGCGGAACATCTGGCGGATGCCGTCGTGCTTGTCGCCGATCAGCCAGCCCTTGGCGGGGTGCTGGTCGCCGAAGGTCATCTCGCAGGTGTTGGAGGCCTTCAGGCCCATCTTGTGCTCGACGTTCGTGGCGTAGACGCCGTTGCGCTCGCCCAGCTCGCCGGTCTCGAAGTCGAAGAGGTACTTCGGGACGAGGAAGAGGGACAGGCCCTTGGTACCGGGGCCGGCGCCCTCGGGGCGGGCCAGCACGTAGTGGAGGATGTTCTCCGACATGTCGTGCTCACCGGACGTGATGAAGCGCTTCACGCCCTCGATGTGCCAGGAGCCGTCCTCCTGCTGCACGGCCTTGGTGCGGCCGGCGCCCACGTCGGAGCCCGCGTCGGGCTCGGTGAGCACCATCGTGGAGCCCCACTGCTTCTCCACGGCGACCTTGGCTATGTGCTTCTGGACCTCGTTGCCCTCCTCGAAGAGGATGCCGGCGAACGCCGGGCCCGAGGAGTACATCCATACGGCCGGGTTGGCGCCCAGGATGAGCTCGGCGTAGGCCCAGATCAGGGAGCGGGGCGAGGTGGTGCCGCCGATCTCCTCGGGCACGCCGAGGCGCCAGTACTCGGAGTCCATGAAGGCCTGGTAGCTCTTCTTGAAGGACGCCGGGACGGGCGCGGTGTTGGTCTCCGGGTCGAAGACCGGCGGGTTGCGGTCGGCGTCGATGAAGGACTCCGCCAGCTCGTTCTCCGAGAGGCGGGTCAGCTCCTCCAGGATGCTCTTCGCGGTCTCGACGTCCATCTCCTCGAACAGGCCGGTGCCGTACACCTTGTCCCGCCCGAGTACCTCGAAGAGGTTGAACTCGATGTCGCGGAGATTCGACTTGTAGTGCCCCATGGCGACGGCTCCCGGCTCCGTAGAGAGATCGGCGAGGCACTGGATCCTCGCGCTAGTTCACGTACCAACAAGTAGCTACGATGATGCTACCCGCCAGTAATAAGATGCAACCCCATCCGGTCATCTGTGACAGGTCACACCGGAACGGTCAAGGCCGCGGTGTAGCCGTCCGCCGTGCTGCCCGTCATCGCCGCCAGCTGCCGGTCGTGACCGTCGCTGAAGATGCCGTCGTCCTCCAGGGAGAGGCTGCTCAGGTTCCGCACGCTGTCGCCGTAGCCGTCCGTGGCGTACACCGTGTCGCAGACGTCCTCCGGGAAGGCGAGCTGCGAGGTGTTCGTGATCGACGTGGCCGCGGTGGCGTCGGCGAGGCTGCCGTAGACCTCGAAGTGGACGTGCGGCCAGCGGCCCGGGTAGCAGCCGGGGAAGATGCTCGTGAACGTGACCCGGCCCTTCTCGTCCGTCTCCTGGACGCCCCGCAGGTAGTTCTCCTCGGTGACGCCCTCGGAGTACAGGGAGTAGGCGCCGTCCCGGTCGCAGTGCCACACGTAGACGGCGGCGCCCTGCTTCGGCGTCCCGCAGCCGGAGGCCGCGTCCACCACCGTCAGCGTGATCGTCAGGGGCACCCCCTCGGCGGTGCCGCCCGCAGAGTCGCCGAAGCTCTGGGTGATGTCGCTGCGGACGACCCCGCTCTCCTTCAGCACGTTCACGCCGTTGGAGCCGTCGCCGGGAAACGGGCCGGCCGTCTCCTCGGGGATCTCCGCGCAACCCGCGGACGAGGCGGACGAGGAGGGGGGAGCCGAGGTCGTCTCCTGCGACGTACAGCCCACCAGCGGGAGCAGGCTCGCGCCCGCCATCAGCCGGATCATCCGGCGGCGGGCGAGGACGGGGAGGTCGTGGGAGAGGCCTCCGCCGTGCTCGGGCGGGCTCTCGTCATGGCGTCCGGTCATGACACGACGCTACGAGCGGCGGCCGCGGCGATCCACAGAGCGGGCGCTGTCAACTCGCTGTCGGTTTGCCGGGAGGGCCGTACCGGCCCGCCGGCCCCTCCGCTCTCGGTACGCTTGCGCTCATGTACGGCTACGACCAGACAGCGGGCCCGCAAGGGCAGTACGCCCCTCCGCAGCAGCCGATGTCCGGCGGGTACGGGCAGCAGTCGCCGCTGTACCCCGAGCCGTCCCCGCCCTCCCTCACGGACGCGGTGCGCGCCTTCACCACCGGACAGATGGCCGCCGAGGACTTCCAGCAGGTCTTCGCGACGTCGAAGGTCTACTGCCCGCGCGGCGACAACCCCGGTTTCCTCGCCCTGCACAACACCCAGCAGCCGGTGATCCCGATGTTCAGCACGCTCAAGGAACTGCGTCGGTACGCGGGCAAGGAGTCCAAGTACTTCGTGATCACCGGTGCCGAGGTGCTGGATCTGCTGCCGACCGGCTACGGCTTCGTCCTCGACATGGAGGGCGAGCACCGCATGGTGTTCGACGCGAAGGCCGTGGAGCAGATGGTCGAGTTCGCCATGCGCCGGATGTATGGCTAGACGCCATTGCTGCGCAGACGGCGGCTGACCCTTACTCGGGCAGGCGCAGCGCCAGGCCGTCCAGGACGACCTCCAGGCCGTAGGCGAACTTGTCGTCACGGATCCGGGCCGGGTCGACGGCCTGGTCGGCGGCCCCGGCATCGGCGGCCGCCAGGTGGTCGTAGCCGGCGGAGACCTGCCGGGCCGTGGGCAGCAGCCGGGCCACGAACTGCGACTCGCTCTCGCCGGAACGGGCGACGGTGGTGAGCCAGGCGGCCTCCGTGGTGGACATGCCGATGACGTACGAGAAGACGGCGTCGATCGCGCGGCTCGGCTCGGGGAATCCCGCGGCCGTGAAGAGGGCCGCCAGTCGCTCCGAGAAACTCATGTAGTTCGGCCCCAGATAGGCGAGCCCCGCCTGCCCCAGCACCAGGGTCAGCCAGGGGTGCCGTAGCGCCGTCGTACGGAAGGACCCGGCCGCCTCGGTGACGGCCGCGCGCCAGTCGGGACTGTCCGCCGGCGGGACGTGGATCTCGGCGGCGACCTCGTCCACCGCGAGCTCCATCAGCTCGTCCTTCGTGGCGACATGCCGGTACAGCGACGTCGCGCCGGCGTTCAGGCGGGCGCCGAGCTTGCGCATGCTGAGTGCCTCGATGCCCTCGGCGTCCAGCATCGCGATCGCCTCGCGCACGATCGCGTCCCGGCTCAGCGCGGGCTGGTCGGTCCGGCGCTGCTCACGGGTCCAGACGGACGGGATCGGGCTCTTGTCCGTCGTCCTGCTCCTGCTCATGGGCGCTCCTCCGGGTGGACCCTCTGCGGGCGAACAGCGTGCGCAATCAGCGTACAGAACCCAAGCATTGCGCACGCCGTTCCGCTGTGCGTACAGTGTGCGCATCGAAGGAACGGTGTTCGCAGCGAGCGAGCCGAGTGAGTCGGAGGGGAACCGTGATGGAAGCCCGCAATCCACGCCGCTGGTGGATCCTGATCGTGCTGTGCCTCAGCACGCTGGTCCTGGTCGTCGACAACATGGCGCTGACGGTCGCGGTGCCCGCGCTGACCGAGGACCTCGGGGCGAGCGCCCAGGACATGCAGTGGATCCTCGACTCCTACGTCCTGGTCTTCGCCGGGCTGCTGCTCACCTCGGGAAGCCTGGGGGACCGCTTCGGGCGCCGGAAGGTGATGCTGATCGGGCTGCTGCTGTTCGGGGCGGCGTCACTGGGGGCGGTGTTCTGCTCCACTCCCGGTGAGCTGATCGCGGTGCGGATCGCGATGGGCGTCGGCGGGGCGCTGATCATGCCCTCGACGCTGTCGATCCTGATCACCGTCTTCGACGAGGACGAGCGGCCCAAGGCGATGGCCGCGTGGGGTTCGGTGTCGATGCTGGGGCTGGTCGGCAGCCCGGTGCTCGGCGGGGTGCTGATCGACCACTTCGCCTGGCAGGCGATCTTCCTGATCAACGTGCCGATCGTCGCTCTCGCGCTGCTGGCCGGGGTGCTGCTGATGCCGGAGTCGAAGGCGCCCTGGCAGAAGCCGGACCCGCTGGGCGCGGTGCTGTCGGCGGTGGGCATGACCTTCCTGGTGTGGTGGATCATCGAGATCCCGCAGCACGGCGCGTTCGGCGGCCGCTCCCTGCTCGTCCTGGCCGTCGCGGTGGTCGCCCTGGCCGGCTTCGTGACCTGGCAGAACATCACGCCCACGCCGATGGTCCCGCTGGTCCTGTTCAAGCATCGCGACTTCAGCGGCGGCTCGCTCTCCCTGGCGCTCGTCCAGATCGGCAACGCCGGTCTGCTGCTGGTGCTGACGCAGTACCTCCAGTTCGTGCTCGGCTGGTCCGCGGTCAAGGCGGGCCTGGCCTTCCTTCCGCTGGCCGTGGCCGCGCTGGCCGGCAACGCGGCCGGGGCGCAGCTCGCCGTGAAGGCGGGCAACCGGTTCGTCATCCTCGGCGGGATGCTGCTGATGGCCGTCTCCTTCGGGCTGCTGACCACGCTCAGCGCCGACAGCGGGTTCACGGTCCCTGCCGTGGCGCTGGGGATCCTGGGTCTGGGTGCCGGTCTGGCCATGCCGGCCGCTGTGGCCGCGCTGATGAGCACCATCCCGGAGGACAAGGCGGGCGTCGGCTCGGCCCTCAACGACACCGTCCAGCAGTCCGGTACCGCCCTCGGCATCGCGATCCTCGGCTCCCTGCTCTCCGGCGGCTACACGGACGAGATGCCGGCCGGTGCCCCGGAGCAGGCCCGGGAGTCCATCGGCGGGGCGCTGGCCGTCGCCGGCGGCGACGCGGAGCTGGTGCGGGCGGCCCGGGAGGCCTTCACCGCCTCGATGTCCACGACCTTCACGATCAGCGCGATCGGCGTGCTGGCCGCGGCGGTCGTGGCCACGCTGGTGATGCGGGACCGCAAGCCCACACCGGCCGGGGCCGCGAGCGAGGAGCGCGAGCTGGTCGCCTGACAGGGACGTACGAGGGCCGTCACCCCGCTGCGGGGTGACGGCCTTTCGCCATGCCGCTCTCCCGTGGTTCGCTGCGCCGTCCCCCGGGCGGGAATGCCCTCCCGGTTTTCTCTGTTTGGGGTGGCAGAAAGTTCAACGCTCAACTAAACTGGGTGTACACGAGGAGGAACCGACATGCCTGCAGTGACCGTCGAGAACCCGTTGACGCTGCCCCGCGTGACCGCGCCGGCCGACGCCGTGGCACGTCCCGTGCTCACCGTCACGACCGCTCCTAGCGGTTTCGAGGGCGAGGGCTTCCCGGTGCGCCGGGCGTTCGCGGGGATCAACTACCGCCATCTCGACCCGTTCATCATGATGGACCAGATGGGCGAGGTGGAGTACGCGCCGGGCGAGCCCAAGGGCACGCCGTGGCACCCGCACCGCGGCTTCGAGACCGTCACGTACATCATCGACGGCATCTTCGACCACCAGGACTCCAACGGCGGTGGCGGCACCATCACCAACGGGGACACCCAGTGGATGACCGCGGGCTCGGGTCTGCTGCACATCGAGGCCCCACCGGAGCATCTCGTCGTGTCCGGCGGGCTCTTCCACGGCCTGCAGCTGTGGGTGAACCTCCCGGCCAAGGACAAGATGATGGCCCCGCGCTACCAGGACATCCGCGGCGGCTCGGTCCAGCTGCTCAGCACCCCCGACGGCGGCGCCCTGCTGCGGGTCATCGCCGGTGAGCTGGACGGGCACGCGGGCCCCGGCATCACCCACACTCCGATCACGATGGTCCACGCGACCCTCGCGCCGGGGGCGGAGCTCACGCTGCCGTGGCGCGAGGACTTCAACGGGCTGGCGTACGTGCTGGCCGGCCGCGGCAGTGTCGGCCCCGACCGCCGCCCGGTCCACATGGGTCAGACGGCCGTCTTCGGCGCGGGCTCCTCGCTGACCGTCCGCGCGGACGAGAAGCAGGACTCCTCCACGCCGGACCTCGAGGTCGTCCTGCTCGGCGGACAGCCCATCCGCGAACCCATGGCCCACTACGGCCCGTTCGTCATGAACACCAAGGAAGAACTCATGCAGGCCTTCGAGGACTTCCAGAAGGGCCGCCTGGGCACGGTGCCGGCGGTGCACGGCATGACCGCGAGCGGTCCGCAGAACTGACGCGGCACCGGGGCGGCTGACGCCCCGTCACCCTGGCGGGCCTCCCTGACGGGACGGCCCGCCTGGTGCGTGATCGGGTGGAGGGGTGCAGGACACCCAGCAGGCCCCTCTCCTCCCCGGCCCCGCCCGGCGCCTCGCCGCCTGGTGCGCGCTGCTCCTGCTCGTCGCCGGGGTCGTCTACGTCGGGATCCGGCTGGTCGTGGAGTTCCGGACCGCCGTCGTGCCCGTGCTGCTCGCTCTGCTCGGGACGGCCCTGCTCGGGCCGCTGCACCGGCGGCTCGTGAAGGCCGGGGTGCAGCGGTCGGTCGCGGCCGGGCTCACCTGTGTCGCGGTGGTCGCCGTGGTCGGCGGGGCCGTGTACATCGTGGTCGCCGCGCTCATCGACACCGGTGACGAGATCGTCGCCTCGCTCAAGCAGGCCGCCCGGGGCGTCTCCGCGCACTTCGGGGCGGCCGGGACCTCGCTCGACGACCTCGCCTCCAACGCCCGGGAACTGCTGGGCAAGTTCGGCGGTACGGCCGCCTCCGGCGTGATCAGCGGCGTCAGCGTGGTCGGCGAGTCCATCGCCATGGCCGTCCTCGCGCTGCTGCTCGTCTTCTTCTTCCTGCGCGACTCCGACAAGGCCGCCGGGACGCTGCGATCCCTGTCGCCCCGCGGATCGGCCGACACCCTGGAGGCCATGGCGCGGCGGGCGCTGAGGGCCGTCGAGGGCTTCATGCGCGGCACCACCCTCATCGCCCTGATCGACGCGCTCTGCATCACCGTGGGGCTGCTCGTCCTCGACGTGCCCGGCGCGGCCGGACTGGGTGCGCTGGTCTTCGTCGGCGCCTACATCCCCTACCTCGGCGCCTTCCTCTCGGGCGCCGTGGCCGTGCTGGTCGCGCTGGCCGACCGGGGATTCGTCATCGCGCTGTGGGCGCTCGGCGTGGTCCTCGCGGTGCAGGTGCTGGAAGGACACGTGCTCCAGCCGATGATCCAGAGCCGGACCGTGCAGATGCATCCGGCGGTGGTGATGGTGACGATCACGGCCGGGGCGTCCGTCGCCGGAGTGCTCGGCATGCTCCTCGCCGTGCCGCTCACCGCCGCGGCCTTCGGCATCGTCCAGGAACTGCGCACCCGCTACGGCGATCAGGGGGCGTCGCAGGCCGGAGGGCCGTGATCCGCTGCGGTGTCCCCTGCACCTCGCCTACCGGGAAGTCGTGACCCGCTACGGCGACCAGGAGCCGTCTCCCGAGCCGTTCACGGACTCGTAGAGCTCGAACCAGATGCTCTTGCCCTCGCCGCGCGGGTCCACCCCCCAGGCGTGCGCGAGCAGTTCGATCAGCACCAGGCCGCGGCCGGAGGACGCCAGCTCCCCGGGTCTGCGCTTGTGCGGCAGGTCGTCGCCGCCGTCCGTGACCTCGATCCGCAGCCGCCGCCCGCCCACCTCGCCCGTGATCTCGGCGACCAGCAGCGCGTCGGAGTCGGTGTGCACGAGGACGTTCGTCAGCAGCTCGGACAGCAGCAGCACCGCCGAGTCGACCTGGTCGGGCGAGGCCCAGTCGTGCAGCAGCTCGCGCAGCTGCTGCCGGGAGATCGCGACCCGCTCGGGTTCGGCCTGCGCGACGGTCAGCACCGAGCGCCGTACCGCAGGCCGTACGGTCATCGCGTCACCGCAGCCGCAGCCGCCGCCGTCCCGGCTCAGCAGCAGCATCGCGATGTCGTCCTCGCGGCGGTCCGCCAGCGGGCCGGTGGTGTGGTGCGAGGACGGCCCGTGCACGGCCTGCACCAGGGTGTCGGCGAGTTCCTCCAGATCGCCCTTGTGGTCCTCCAGGATCACGCGCAGTCGCTGCCAGCCGGTGTCCAGGTCGTGGCCGCCGGTCTCGAGCAGGCCGTCCGTGCAGATCAGCATGGTCTCGCCGGGTTCCAGGGCGAGCCGGGTCGTGGGGTAGTCGGCGTCCGGGTCGATGCCCAGCGGCAGACCACCCGACGTCGGCCGGGTCAGCACCGTGCCGTCGGCCATCCGGATCGCCGGGTCCGGATGCCCGGCACGGGCGATGTCCAGCACCCCGGTCGCCGGGTCGACCTCGACGTAGACGCAGGTCGCGAAGCGCGCATCGGCCGGGTCCTCGTCGCCGATGCCGTGCAGGAAGCGGGAGGCACGCGACAGCACCGCGTCCGGGCGGTGGCCCTCCGAGGCGTAGGCGCGCAGGGCGATCCGCAGCTGGCCCATGAGCCCCGCCGCCCGTACGTCATGGCCCTGGACGTCACCGATGACCAGCGCGAACCGCCCGCTGGGCAGCGGGATCACGTCGTACCAGTCGCCGCCGACCTGGAGTCCGCCGCCGGTGGGGACGTAACGGGCGGCGACGCTCATGCCCGGGATGCGCTGCGGCCCGAGCCTCGGCAGCATCGTGCGCTGGAGCCCGTCGGTCAGGGCCCGCTCGCTCTCGGCCACGCCCGCCCGGGTCAGGGCCTGCGCCAGCATCCGTGCCACCGTCGCCAGCACGGACCGCTCGTCCGGGGTGAACGCCACCGGGTAGGTGAACGCCGCCATCCACGCGCCCATCGTGCGCCCGGCCACCGTCAGCGGCAGGAACGCCCAGGAGCGGCGGCCGAAGCGCTCGGCGAGCGGCCAGGTCAGCGGATAGCGGGCCTTGTACTGCTCGGCGGAGGACAGGTACACGGCCCGGCCGGTCCGCACCACCTCGGCGGCCGGGTAGTCCGTGTCCAGCGGCATGTCCGAGAAAGGGTTCTCGGTGCCCCGCTGCTGCCCGTGGTGGCCGATGATCGTCAGGCGATCGCCCGAGACGCCGAACACCGCCAGCCCGTCCGGGGAGAACCCGGGCATCGACAGATTCGCCGTGACCCGCAGGACCTCCTGGGTGGAGCGCGCCTCGGCCAGCGCCCGGCCCGCGTCCAGCAGGAACGCCTCCCGCGAGCGCCGCCAGTCCCCGGTGACCGCGCTGCGCCCGGCCGGGGTGCCCGGCGTCGGCTCGGTGACCTCCTGGAGGGTGCCGATCAGCCGGTACGCCTTTCGGACCCGGTCGAAGGACGGTTTGGAGCGGCTGCGGACGATCCGGACGACCCGGCCCTGCTCGTCCATGATCCGGATCCGGACCTCGGCGAGGGTGCCCTCGGCCACGGCCAGCTGGATCACGCCGGTGATCTCGTTCCAGTCGACCGGGTGCAGCCGGGCCCGGGCCTGGGCCTCCGTGAGACTGACCGGTTCGGCGGGCAGCCCGAGCAACCGGGCTGCCTCGGCGTCGACCGTGACCAGCCCGGTGGCGGTGTCCCAGTGCCACAGGCCGGTCGCGAGGGCGGCGAGAGCCTCCCCCACGGCGGGCAGAGGCTCGCCAGTGCGCATTGCCCTACCTTAAGAAGAGGCGGTCGAACACTGCCACCGATAGCGGACTTGTGTCCGAACGACGGCGCGTGCGTGCCCGATCGACGGCGCGTGCGTGCTCGATCAACAACTACCGCGTGCTCGATTGATAACTGTGGAGAGCCGATCTACGCCTGCCCGGTACGCTGGGGACCAGTTTCACGTGAAACACAGACCCCGATCAGCGAAGACTGGATGAACGACGATGCATCGGTACAGGTCCCACACCTGCGGCGAGCTCCGCTCCTCTGACGTCGGCAGCGACGTCCGGCTGAGTGGCTGGCTGCACAATCGGCGCGACCTGGGCGGCATCCTCTTCATCGATCTGCGCGATCACTACGGCATCACGCAGCTCGTGGCCCGTCCCGGCACCCCCTCCTACGAGGCCCTCGACAAGCTCTCCAAGGAGTCGACCGTCCGTGTGGACGGCAAGGTCGTCTCCCGGGGCGCCGAGAACATCAACCCCGAGTTGCCGACCGGCGAGGTCGAGGTCGAGGTCGGCGAGGTCGAACTGCTCGGCGCGGCCGCCCCGCTGCCGTTCACGATCAACGCCGAGGACGGGGTCAACGAGGAGCGGCGCCTGGAGTACCGCTTCCTGGACCTGCGCCGCGAGCGCATGCACCGCAACATCCTGCTGCGCACGTCGGTCATCTCGGCGATCCGCCACAAGATGACGGCGCTGGGCTTCAACGAGATGGCGACGCCGATCCTGTCCGCGACCTCCCCCGAGGGCGCCCGTGACTTCGTCGTCCCCTCCCGCCTGAACCCGGGCAAGTTCTACGCCCTTCCCCAGGCGCCCCAGCAGTTCAAGCAGCTGCTGATGATCTCCGGCTTCGACCGCTACTTCCAGATCGCGCCCTGCTTCCGCGACGAGGACGCGCGCGCCGACCGCTCGCCGGGCGAGTTCTACCAGCTTGATGTCGAGATGAGCTTCGTCGAGCAGGAGGACGTCTTCCAGCCCGTCGAGAAGCTCATGACCGAGCTGTTCGAGGAGTTCGGCGGTGGCCGCCACGTCACCTCGCCGTTCCCGCGGATCCCGTTCCGCGAGGCGATGCTGAAGTACGGCTCCGACAAGCCCGACCTGCGCGCCCAGCTCGAACTCGTCGACATCACCGACATCTTCGAGGGCTCGGAGTTCAAGGCGTTCGCCGGCAAGCACGTGCGGGCCCTGCCCGTGCCGGACGTCTCCGGCCAGCCCCGCAAGTTCTTCGACCAGCTCGGCGACTACGCCGTCTCGCAGGGCGCCAAGGGCCTGGCCTGGGTCCGCGTCGGTGAGGACGGCTCGCTGTCCGGCCCGATCGCGAAGTTCCTCACCGAGGAGAACGTCGCCGAGCTGACCAAGCGCCTGTCGCTCGCGGCCGGCCACGCGGTCTTCTTCGGCGCGGGCGAGTTCGACGAGGTCTCCAAGATCATGGGCGCGGTGCGGGTGGAAGCCGCCAAGCGTGCCGGGCACTTCGAGGAGGGCGTCTTCCGGTTCTGCTGGATCGTCGACTTCCCGATGTACGAGAAGGACGAGGAGACCGGCGCGATCGACTTCTCGCACAACCCGTTCTCCATGCCCCAGGGCGGTCTGGAGGCCCTGGAGACCCAGGACCCGCTGGACATCCTCGGCTGGCAGTACGACATCGTCTGCAACGGTGTCGAGCTGTCCTCCGGCGCGATCCGGAACCACGAGCCGGAGATCATGCTCAAGGCCTTCGAGATCGCCGGGTACGACCGCGAGACCGTCGAGGAGAAGTTCGCCGGCATGCTGCGCGCCTTCCGCTTCGGCGCCCCGCCACACGGCGGCATCGCCCCGGGCGTCGACCGCATCGTGATGCTGCTCGCCGACGAGCCCAACATCCGCGAGACCATCGCCTTCCCGCTCAACGGCAACGCCCAGGACCTGATGATGGGCGCGCCGACGGAGCTGGAGGAGGCGCGGCTGAAGGAGCTGCACCTGTCGGTGCGCAAGCCGCAGCCGAAGTAGGCGCTTCTCCCGTGAGTGGCTCGGAACCGGCGCCGGTTCCGAGCCACTTTCGTACCCAGGGCTCTCACTCAGCTCTTACCCAGGCTCCTGACAGGCGCGCTGCCTAGCTTCCCTTCTCATGACGGGACACGAGACGGCCCAAGGGCCGAAACACAAACGGGATCTGACACGCCGTAAGGTCGTCGCCGCGGGCGCCGGTGCGGTGGTGGCGGCGGGCGTCGGCGGTTCGTTCGCGGCCGGCGCGTTCGCCGGCGAAGGGGCGACGGCCGCCGAGGAGAAGACGGCCGGGACCTCCGGCGAGGCCTGCTACAAGCTGACCTCCGAGACGACCGAGGGCCCCTACTACATCGACGCGGACAAGCTCCGCCGGGACATCACCGAGGACCAGGAGGGCATTGCGCTCACCCTGCGCCTGAAGGTGATCGACTCCGACACCTGCAAGCCCCTGGCGAATGCCGCCGTCGACATCTGGCACTGCAACGCGCTGGGCGTGTACTCCGGGTACGAGGCGATGGGCAGCGGGGGCGGAGGAGGCGGCGGTGGTACGCCACCCTCCGGCACGCCGACCGGAACACCGACCGGGTCCCCCACGGGCACGCCTCCGGGAGGCGGCGGGGGCGGGGGGCACGAGGAGCCCACCGACGACGAGCGCTACCTGCGCGGCACGTGGCGGACGGACAAGAAGGGCGAGGTCGTGTTCCGCACGGTCTTCCCCGGCTGGTACCAGGGCCGCTGCGTGCACATCCACACCAAGGTGCATGTGAACGGCACCTGGACCGACGCGGGCTACGAGGGCGGCACGACCTGCCACACCGGGCAGCTCTTCTTCGACGAGGCGTCCGTGCTGGCCACGGCCGAGGTCGAGCCGTACTCCACCAACACCACGACCCGCACCACCCTCGACGAGGACACCATCTACCCGGGCAACGGCACCGAGGGCGGGCTGCTGAAGCTGAAGTACAAGAAGGGCGCCATCGCGAAGGGCGTCGTCGCCACGCTCACCATGGGCGTCGATCCTGAGGTGACACAGGACGGCACGACCGCGGGCTGACGCGGACATGTGAGGCGGACGTGCGCGGGCAGGTCCTGACCGTTCGCCTCACATTCACATACATGGACTATTGCTCAACCCGTTGACCCCGGAACCTGAGCCTCCCTAAGGTCCCTTCGAGAACGCGTACGTGATTGCTGTTCACGTACGTGTACAGCAAGGGAGACAACGATGTCAGACGCCGCGACAGCCATACCCGAGGCCGAGCAGCGGGCGGTGGGCAAGTTCCTGCGCCGCATGCTGCCGATCCTGGTCCTGATGCTGCTGGTCAACCAGATGGACCGGACGAACGTGGGCTTCGTCCAGGACGAACTGCGAGCCGACGTCGGAGTCAGCGCCACGGCCTACGGGCTCGGCGCGGGCCTGTTCTTCATCGGATACGCGCTGTTCGAAGTCCCGAGCAACATGTGGCTGGAGCGGTTCGGCGCCCGGGTTTGGCTGACCCGCATCATGATCACCTGGGGTCTGGTGATCGTCGCGATGTGCTTCATCCACAACGTGTGGATGTTCTACGGCCTGCGCTTCCTCCTCGGTGTCGCGGAGGCCGGCTTCTTCCCCGGGGTGCTGCTCTACTTCACCCAGTGGCTGCCGGACTCCAGCCGGGGCCGGGCGAGCGCGATCTTCCTGGGCGGCTCGGCGACGGCGTACATCGTGACGGGCCCGATCACGGGCGCGCTGCTGGAACTGCACGGCGCGGGCGGTATCGCCGGCTGGCGCTGGATGTTCGCCCTGGAGGGCGCCTTCTCCATCGTGGTCGGGTTCATCGCCGGGTTCTTCCTGGTCTCGCGGATCCAGGACGCGAAGTGGCTCACGCAGGAGGAGAAGGACGCGCTGAGCGAGGCGGTGGCACGGGACAAGGAGACGCGGGACCGCGCGCCGTCGGTGTCGCGCATGAAGCTGATCTTCCACCCTCAGGTGGCCGTGCTGACGGCGGTCTTCTTCGCGATGGCGCTCACCGGCTACGCGATCACGTTCTGGCTGCCGAGTCTGGTGGAGGAGATCGGCGGTCTGTCGCCCTTCCAGATCGGGCTGCTGTCGGCGATCCCGTGGATCTGCGCGGTGGTCGCGATGTACACGATGAGCCACTTCACGGACCGGGCCCCGGACCGCCGCCCCTACCTGGCGATCGCCCTCGTCCTGTCCGCCACGGGCACGTTCCTTGCCACGCTCGGCTCCCCCTGGTTCGGCCTCGCCGCCCTGACCCTGGCGGCGGTCGGAGGCAAGTGCGCGGCCACCCTGTTCTGGCCGATGGCCCAGTCGGGCCTCGACCTGAAGATCGCGGCACCGGGGCTGGCCCTGGTCAACTCCCTCGGGAACCTGGGCGGATTCGTCTCCCCCACCCTCTTCGGCTACCTGAAGGACACGACGGGCAGCACGAACGGAGGCCTGTACACCCTGTCGGCGGCGTCGATCCTGGGGGTGGTGGGAGTGGCGTTCGTGCGGCACACCAAGAGGGGCGAGCGGGCTGGGTCCGGCGGGAAGGTGGCAGTGACGGGGAAACCGGTCGCGGGGCAGGCGCGCTGAGCCGAGCCGACCACGGCCAAGGCATGGGGCCCGCTCCTTAGTTGGGCGGGCCTCATGCCTTCAGGAAATCCAGCTCATTTGGTGATGTTCACTCGCGGGAGTGAGCGTGCGCGCCGTGGGCGGGAGGGGCGGGGCTTGGTTGGGTTTCTTTCCCTCTCGTGTTCCTTGGGGAAGACCGCCGACGGCACCGGAGCGCACGCGCCCGGGTTCCGGTGCGTGTGTCGTTTCCGCTGGTCAGGGGTGTAGTAGTAGGTCGAGTTCTGCCCATACCGTCTTGCGGGGGACGGGGTCGAGTTCGACGCCCCAGCGGTCGGCGAGGGCCTCGACGAGGAGGAGGCCGCGTCCTGACTCGGCGTCGAGGGCGGGTGGGAGGCTGCGGGGGAGGTCGTCACCCCGAGTGTCCGTGGCCTCGATGCGGAGGGTTTTGCGGCGGGCCTGGAGTACGAGGCGGAAGTCGCGGCCGGGGAGCCGCCCGTGAGTGGCGGCGTTCGCGGCGAGTTCCGCGACGAGGTGTTCGGCGGCCTCCGTGACGCGGTGAGGCATCTCCCGGGTGCGCATCCACTCCGTGGCGAGGAGCCGGGCGAGGCGGGCGCCGCGCGGCGTGGACGACAGCAGGACGCTGAACTGCTCGGTCGGCGAGAGAAGTTGGGTGGACTTTTCCTGATTCACATCACTGAGCGTGGCGGTGCCCGCCTACCGTGAACAGTGACAGCGCTGATACGTAGGGTGACTGTCCGGGGCTTGTCGGCCGTTGTCCGGGCTGTCGGCAGTACGAAGGAGGGTGCGGCATGACGGTGGACGGCGAGGTGCGTCGGCTCAGTGGGGAAGCGGACGAGCCGGGCTGGGAGGTGGATCCGGACGACGAGTGGGGAGTGGCCGTCATCACCACGGTGGGGCGACAGTTGAGGCTGCGGCGTGAGGCGGTGGGGATGCGGGCCGCCGAGTTCGCGGTGGCGGTCGGGTACGGGGAGGACCTCGTCTACAAGGTCGAGGGCGGCAAGCGGATTCCTCGGCAGGAGTATTTGGACAAGGCCGACGAGGTGCTGGGAGCGGGCGGGCTCGTTGCGGCGGCTTGGGAGGACGTGAAGAGGGTCCGGTATCCGAAGAAGGTTCGGGAGCTCGCCAAGTTGGAGTCGCAGGCGGTGGAGGTCGGCGTCTACGAGAGCAACGGCATCAACGGCCTCTTGCAGGTTCCCGACCATGCGAGGGCGCTGTTCGAGGCAATGCAACCCCCGTACTCCCCGGACGAGGTGGAGCGCATGGTGGCCGCGCGGGTGGCTCGTGCGTCGATCTACGAACGTACGCCCGCACCTGCGCTCAGCTTCGTCCTGGAAGAGGCGGCTCTGCGCCGTCCCATCGGGGGCACAATGGTGTCGCGTCGACAGCTCGAACGTCTGTTGGAGGTGGGTGGGTTGCACAACGTCGTGTTTCAGGTGATGCCGTTGAACTGCGAGACCCACTCCGGTATGGACGGCAAGATCGAACTACTGAAGTTCGCGGACGGTTCCGCCGTGGGACGCTCCGATGGTGCGTTCAACGGTCGGCCGACCTCCGATCCCAAACACCTGCGCATCCTTGAGCTGCGGTATGGCACCATCCGGGCCCAGGCGCTCTCACCACGGGAGTCGCTGGCCTTCGTCGAGCAACTGCTGGGAGAGACATGATCCGCAAGACCACCGCTGGGGACGCCTCCGGGCTGGTGTGGTTCAAGAGCAGCTACAGCAGCGGCAATGACGGCAACTCCTGCGTCGAGCTTGCTGTCACCCCCGGCACTGTGCATGTTCGCGACTCCAAGAACGTCGAAGGTCCCCGTCTGGCGATCACGCCCGGTGCCTGGGCGGACTTCTTGCCCTACCTCGCCACGAACTGAGTCAGGATCGCCTGGACCTCGTAGATGTCGACACCCTTCGTGAAGGTCTTCTCGATGGGCGTCGGGGTGCCGGAGATCCAGATTTTGAGTTCGGCGTCCAGGTCGAAGGTGCCGGCCGTTTCCACCGCGAAGTGGGTGATGCTGCGGTAGGGGACCGAGTGGTACTCGACCTTCTTGCCGGTGATGCCCTGCTTGTCGATCAGGATCAGGCGGCGGTCGGTGAAGAGGATGGTGTCGCGGATCAGCAGGAACGCGGCGTGGACCTGCTCGCCGTGGCCGAGGAGGCGGGCGTAGTCCTGCTGGGCCGACTGCGGATTCACGGTGTGTGCGTTGCCGAAGAGTGCCATCGGTTGTCCCCCCGTTTGGTTGGCCGGATGCCTCACTCATCCTACGAACAGAGGCTTCCGTAGGCGACGAGCCCGGGGACGAGCCGATCGGGAAACGCGTCCGCCCCCAGGAGGAGATCCCCCTAGGGGCGGGTGCGCGACGGGCGTTACGCGGACTCGCCGCCGAAGCGCTCCTTGTACGACTCCAGGTCTTCGTCCGTGAGCTTGGCGAACAGCACCGGCGGGATGGTGAAGGGGGTGCCGGGAGGGACGGTGGTGAGGGACTTCGCCTCTTCCTGGGTGACCCAGACCGCCGTGTCGTCCTCCAGGGAGAACGCCTCGCGCATCTTCTTCGCCGACGTCGGGATGAACGGCTCGGAGACCACCGCGTAGAGGTGGATCAGGTTCATCGCCGTACGCAGGGTGAGCGCGGCGCCCTCGGGGTTGGTCTTGATCTCCAGCCAGGGGGCCTTCTCCTCCAGGTAGGAGTTGCCCGCCGACCACAGGGCGCGCAGCGCGGCCGCCGCCTTGCGGAACTGGATGGCCTCCATCTGGGACTCGTACTCCGAGAGCAGGCGGGCGATCTCCTCGCCCAGCTTCGTCTCCGCCTCACCGGGCTCGGCGCCTGCCGGGACCTCTTCGCCGAAGCGCTTCCTGGAGAAGGACAGGACTCGGTTGACGAAGTTGCCGAGGGTGTCGGCCAGGTCCTTGTTCACCGTGGCGGTGAAGTGCTCCCAGGTGAAGGACGAGTCGTCCGACTCCGGGGCGTTCGCCATCATGAAGTAACGCCAGTAGTCGGCGGGCAGGATGTCGAGGGCGTCGTGCGTGAAGACGCCTCGGCGCTGGGACGTGGAGAACTTGCCGCCGTAGTAGTTCAGCCAGTTGAAGGCCTTGATGACGTCGACCTTCTTCCACGGGGCGCGGGTGCCCAGCAGGGTCGCCGGGAACATCACGCTGTGGAAGGGAACGTTGTCCTTGCCCATGAACTGCGTGTAGCGGACGTTCGCATCCGACTCCCACCACCAGGAGCGCCAGTCGCGGTTCTCCGGGTCCTGGTCCGCCCACTCCTTCGTCGCGCCGATGTACTCGATCGGGGCGTCGAACCAGACGTAGAAGACCTTGCCCTCGGCGGCGAGGTCCGGCCAGGTGTCGGCGGGAACGGGCACGCCCCAGTCCAGGTCACGGGTGATCGCGCGGTCGTGCAGGCCCTCCGTGAGCCACTTGCGGGCGATGGAGGAGGCCAGCACCGGCCAGTCGTCGGCGCGCTCGTCGACCCACGCCTCGACCTCGCCGGCGAGCACCGACTGGAGCAGGAAGAGGTGCTTGGTCTCGCGAACCTCCAGGTCGCTGCTGCCGCTGATCGCGGAGCGGGCGTCGATCAGGTCGGTCGGGTCCAGGACGCGCGTGCAGTTCTCGCACTGGTCGCCGCGGGCCTTGTCGTAGCCGCAGTGCGGGCAGGTGCCGATGATGTAGCGGTCGGGCAGGAAGCGGCCGTCGGCGTTCGAGTACACCTGGCGGATCGCGCGTTCCTCGATGAAGCCGTTCGCCTTCAGCTCGCGCGCGATCTCCTGCGTGATCTCGTGGTTCTGCGGGGAGGAGCTGCGGCCGAAGTAGTCGAAGGCCAGGCTGAAGCCGTCGTAGATCGCCTTCTGCTGGTGGTGCGCCTCGGTGCAGAACGCGTCCACGGGGACGCCCTGCTCCTTGGCCGCGAGCTCCGCGGGGGTGCCGTGCTCGTCCGTCGCGCAGATGTACAGGACCTCATGGCCCCGCTGGCGCAGGTAGCGGGAGTAGACATCCGCCGGGAGCATGGACCCCACCATGTTGCCCAGGTGCTTGATCCCGTTGATGTACGGAAGGGCGCTGGTGATGAGGTGTCGAGCCATCGCGGGCTGCTCCCAAGTCGCTACGCGGAGTGACGATCTCGTGGTCTCGGTCGTCTACGGAACCTTGAAATCGTAGCTGACACGGGTACGCCGCCCGCCTCCCCTTTTGCGAGGTGGGAAGCGGGCGGCGTCGTGAGCCGTGGATGGCTACGGGCGCCAGTTCGCCAGTACGCCCTCGTAGAGCTCCTTGTCCGTGAGCTCGCGGGGGGTATCGCCGGCGAGGAAGTGGGACGTGTTCGGCGTCTTGAGCTTGCGGAGGTAGTCGAACGCCTTGTTCTCCGGGTCTCCGAAGGCGACGAAGGAGAAGAAGACGGCGGGGTGAGTCTTGGCCGCGTCGGTGAGGGCCTGGGTGGCGGGGGTCTTCGCGTCCGGGGCGCCGTCGGTCTGGAAGATCACCAGGGCGGGAGTGCCGGAGGCTTCGGCCTTGTCGTGCTGGGCGAGGATCGCCTCCACCGCCGCGTGGTAGCTGGTGCGGCCCATGCGGCCGAGGCCCGCGTGCAGGTCGTCGATCTTGTTCTCGTGGTCGGTGAGGGTGATCTCGCCGGTGCCGTCGAGTTCGGTGGAGAAGAAGACGACCGGGACGGTCGCCTCGGGGTCGAGATGGGCCGCGAGGGCGAGGGTCTGCTCGGCGAGGGCCTGGGCGGAGCCGTCCTTGTAGTACGGGCGCATGGAGGCGGAGCGGTCGAGGACGAGGTACACCTTGGCCCGGGTGCCGGTGAGGTTGTGGGACTCGAGGGTGGTGGCGGCTGCCTGGTAGGCGGTGGCCAGGCTGGGGGCGTGGGTCTTTACGCGGGTGAGGGGGAGGGCGGGGCCGGCGTCGGTCTTCGGCTCGGCCTCGGCCTTCGGCTTCGGCTCGGCCTCGGCCTTCGGCTTCGGCTCGGCCTCGGCCTTCGGCTTCGGCTTCGGCTCGGCCTCGGCCTTCGGCTTCGGCTCGGCCTCGGCCTTCGGCTTCGGCTTCGGCTCGGCCTCGGCCTTCGGCTCGGCCTTCGGCTCGGCCTCGGCCTTCGGCTCGGCCTTCGGCTCGGCCTTGGGCTCAGCCTTCGGTGCGGCCTTCCGCTTCGGCTTGGGCTCGGGCTTCGGCTTCGCGTCGGCTGTGGGCTTGGCCTCGGCTTCGCCTTCGGCCGTCTTGTTCCCACCCGCACCACCCGTGCTGCTTTCGTCGTCGGGTGCGGGTGGCCCCTGTGGGGCCGCGTCGCCGTCGGCGGCCGCGGGTTCGGGGGCGGCCGCCTCGGCTGCGGCCTTCGGCTCGGCCGTCTTCTGTGCGGCCTTGGCTTCGGCCTTTGGCTCGGCTGCCTTCGTGGCCTTGGTCTCGGCGGCGGCCTTCGGTTCGGCTGTCTTCTTCGTGGCCTTGGCCTCGGCCTTCGGCTCGGCCGGCTTCTGTGCGGTCTCGGGCTCTGCCTCAGCCTTCGGGTCCGTCGGTGGCGCGGGCTCGGGCCGCTCCTCGTTCGTCGGGCTGACCTCCGGCTTCTCGGTCGTCTCGGCGGCCGCGGTCGACTTCTCCTGCTCGACCGTCTCCTCGCCCGGCGCCGGCGTCTCCGCCGTGACCTCGTCCGTCACCGGCGGCTCCTCGGCGACCGGCGCCTCCGCCGAAGCCGTCTCCGTCGCCTTCTGCGCGGCAGCCGACTCCGTAGTCTCCGGGTCCTCGGCGGCAGTCGTCTTCTCGACGGTCTCCGGGTCCTCGGCGGCAGTCGTCTTCTCGACGGTCGTCGACTCCGCGACGGCGTCCGGCTTCTCCTCGACCGTCGGCTGGTCGGCGACCTTCCGTCCCTCGGCAGCCGGCGCCTTCTCCCCTGTCGGGGGGCCCTCCGGCGAGCCGGCGGGGCGCGGGACCGCGATCTTGTCGAAGGCCGCCGACACGAGGTCGTGTTCGTCGTCGCGAGGTTCGGGGACGTTCGCCGTCGGCCCAGGAGTGGGTTCCGGGGAGGGGGACGGGACCTTGGGGGTCGCCGCGGGTGCTGTCGGAGTGTCCTCGGAGGTCGTCGGTTCCGTCGGCGTGGTCTGCGCCGCACCCTCCGCCTCGGCGGTTTGTGTCTTGCGGGATCGTCCGAACGCGTTCCGCAACCGAGTGAGAATGCCCATGTGCGCGCAACCCTTCGCGTGAGTTGAAGCCCGTCAATCCCTGGCCAGGACGGACACGTAAGGTTAGCGGC
The DNA here is from genome assembly GCF_004803895.1 of Streptomyces hawaiiensis. Lineage (NCBI taxonomy): Bacteria > Bacillati > Actinomycetota > Actinomycetes > Kitasatosporales > Streptomycetaceae > Streptomyces > Streptomyces hawaiiensis. The sequence goes on from NZ_CP021978.1 coordinate 4,516,055, forward strand.
CCTCCTGTGTGATCTTTGGCAGGGTCTGTTGTGCCAGGTCCACCCTGTCAAGGGGACATCCGGCCGGTGCAGGTGACGCAGGGCTGAATCGCCGCAACCCCCGTACGGCAGCCGCAGGTTCATTCGTTGTTCACCAGGGCGCCCGGCTACCGCACGTACGTGCCCCTACGGTCACGCTGACACCAAGGGCATCCATGGGGAGAGTAAAGTGCGCAAGCTGCTGCCGTTGATCGGAACGCCGTCCGGTTCGCACCCTGGCGGCCGGTCCGCCATGACCTGTCGTTTCCGGTGTGGTGACGCCTGCTTCCACGAGGTGCCCAACACCAGCTCCAACGAGTACGTCGGTGACGTGATCGCCGGTGCGCTCAGCCGCCGGTCGATGATGCGTGCCGCGGCCGTGGTGACCGTGGCCGCCGCGGGGGCGGGTGCTGCCGGGGTCGCGCAGGCTCCGCAGGCCGCCGCCGCCCCGGCCACCGGCGCCGCGTCCGCCGCCTCCGAAGCCGCCCGGCGCAAACACAAGGGCGCGCGCGGGCTGCGCTTCGCGCCCGTCGCGCCCAACACCGCCGACGCCGTGACCGTGCCGGAGGGCTACCGGCAGAACGTCGTCATCCGCTGGGGCGAGCCCATCCTGCGCGGTGCGCCCGCCTTCGACCCGGAGAGGCAGACCGCGAAGGCCCAGGCCGCGCAGTTCGGGTACAACTGCGACTTCCTCGCGCTGCTTCCGCTGCCCGGGGAGCGCGGCCGGCAGCTGCTCGTCGCCAATCACGAGTACACCGACGAGATCCTGATGTTCCGCGGTTACGACGCCGCCAACCCGACCCGTGAGCAGGTCGAGGTCGCCTGGGCCGCGCACGGGCTGTCCGCCGTCGTGGTGGAGGGGGACCGCAGGAGCGGCAAGCTCACCGCCGTCTCCCGGCACGAGCTGAACCGGCGCGTCACCGCCACCACCGAGTTCCGGCTCACCGGGCCCGTCGCAGGGTCCGCGCTCGTGAAGACCTCCGCCGACCCGACCGGCACCAAGGTGCTCGGCACCCTCAACAACTGCTCCGGCGGTGTCACCCCGTGGGGCACGACCCTGCACGGCGAGGAGAACTTCAACCAGTACTTCGCCAACGCCACGCGGAGCACCGACAAGCGGTACGGGGTCGGGGCCGGGGCCACCGAGCGCAAGTGGGAGAGGTTCGACGAGCGGTTCGACGTCGCCCGGGAGCCGAACGAGGTGCACCGGTTCGGGTACGTCGTCGAGTTCGATCCGTACGACCCCGCCTCCACGCCCCGCAAGCACACCGCTCTCGGGCGGTTCAAGCACGAGGCGGCCACCGTGCGGCTCACGCACGACGGGCGGCCGGTCGTGTACTCCGGTGACGACGAGCGGTTCGACTACTTCTACAAGTTCGTCGGCAGCAAGCGGATGCGGCACGGGTCGTCGCGTTCCGTGCGCGAGCACAACCTCTCCCTCCTCGACGAGGGCACGCTGTACGTCGCCAAGCTCACCGGTGACTCCCCCGCCGTCGAGATCGACGGCACGGGCAAGCTGCCGCAGGACGGCGAGTTCGACGGGAGCGGTGAGTGGATTCCGCTGGCCACCGCCACCGCGAAGGGCGCCGTCTCGCACGTGGAGGGGATGAGCGCCGAGGAGGTGTTCGTCTTCACGCGGCTCGCCGGTGACAAGGTGGGCGCCACCAAGATGGACCGGCCCGAGGACATCGAGCCCAACCCGGTGACCGGCAAGGTCTATGTCGCGCTGACCAACAACACCAACCGGGGCGTCGGCTCCAACGCCAAGGCGGACGAGGCCAACCCGCGTCACGCCAACAAGCACGGGCACGTGCTGGAGCTCACCGAGCGGTGGAACCGGCCCGAGAGCACCCGCTTCGCCTGGTCGCTGTTCCTGGTCGCCGGGGATCCGGAGGACCCGGCGACGTACTTCGCCGGGTTCCCGAAGGACGCCGTCAGCCCGATCTCCTGCCCGGACAACGTGGCCTTCGACCCCTACGGCAACCTGTGGATCTCCACCGACGGTGCCCAGCTCGGCTCGCACGACGGCCTGTTCGGCGTGGCGACCCGGGGTGAGCGGCGCGGTGAACTCAAGCAGTTCCTGACCGTGCCGAAGGGCGCCGAGACCTGCGGCCCGATCATCCAGGACCGGCGCGTCCTCGTCGCCGTGCAGCACCCGGGCGAGATCGACGGTGCCTCGGTGGAGAAGCCGGCCAGCGCCTGGCCCGACGGTCCGGGCAAGTACGTCCGGCCGGCGGTCGTGGCCGTGTGGCGTGCCGACGGGTGCGACATCGGCGTCTGATCCAGCCACCGCAGGAGAGCAGGAGATAGAGGGCGTCCGTCGGGCGCCCCCCTATCTCTGTCACCGGGGCGTGTGGAGCGTGAGGTCCGTGACGACCGCGCGGTGGTCCGTGTCGGACAGGTCCAGGATGCGGGTGCGGCTCGCGCCGAAGTCCTCCGACACCAGGACGTGGTCGATCTGCACGCCGAGCGTGGGGGCGGTCTGTGCCGGCCAGGTGGCCGTGCGGTCGGCGCCGTCCAGGCGGGAGGCGTCGCGCAGGCCGGTGTCGAGGATGCGGCGGAAGGCCGCGTGATCCTGGGAGGCGTTGAAGTCGCCGGCCAGGACCAGAGGGGTGTCCGGGTCGGTGGTGGCCGCGTCGCGCAGGGCGTCGAGCTCCCGGCGCCAGAGGTCCACCTGGCCGGGCAGCGGGGGCATGGGGTGGGCGAGTTGCAGCCGTACGGCGTGCCCGTCCACGTCGGCGACCGCCCCCGGCATGCCCATCGTGCCGCGCACGCCCTCAGTGGGCCGGAGGGGGAAGCGGCTGAGGATGACGGAGCCCTCGGAGCCGCCGCCCTCCGCGGCCCGGCGGTGCGGGTAGTCCTGGGAGAGGTCCCGCTTCAGCAGCGCGTCGCACGCGTAGTCGCATTCCTCCACGAAGACGATGTCCGGTTTCTCGCGGCGCACGGCGGTGACGAGGGAGGCGGTGCCCTGGCCGAACTCGACGTTGGAGGTCAGCACGCGCAGTTCGGCGACCGGCGGGCCCGAGGGGTCGTCGGCCTTGCCGTACGGCTCGATGTACCAGGCCAGCAGGCCGAGCAGGACCACGCCCCACACCGTCCCGAGCCACCAGCGGGACAGCAGCGTGAGCAGCAGGGCCACGGCGGTGGGGACGAGCAGCCAGGGGAGGAAGGCGAGGAGCTGCGGGACGGGGGTGATGCCGTCGCTGTCGGCGGCCCGGAAGCCGACGACCACGCTCACCCCGGCGAACAGCAGACCGGCGCACCAGGCGCCGGGCCGCCGTCCGGGCGGACGGTGCTCGCGCCCGTCGTCCCTGGCGGTCCACTCGGCAGCGGCGGTGTCCAAGGCCCGGCCTTCCGTTCGCAGGGTGGGATGCCCGAATCCTCCCTCAAGGGCGAATCCTCCCTCAAAGACGGGGTGGGGCGGGGGAAGGTTGCCGGGCATCGACCCGGGCCAGCAATTCCTCCAGCGCCCGGTCGAACACCTCCGGGCGTTCCAGGTTCGGCATGTGGGCCGCGCCTTCGATGATGTGCAACTCCGCGTCCGGGAGGGCCGCGTGCATGGCCAGGGCGTCGGAGACCGGCGTGAAGGTGTCGTCGGCTCCCACGACGACCAGGGCCGGTACGGAGACGCGGCGCAGCAGGGCGCCGTAGTCGGGGCGCCGGGCGCGGGCGCGCAGGGCCGCGGCGGCGCCCTCGGGGGCGGTGGCCGTCATCATGCCGTGCACGTGCGCCTTGACCTCGGCGGACGCGTACGGGGCGACCATCCGCTCCAGGACCTCGTCGGCGTAGCCGCGCATGCCCTCCGTGAGGAGACGGTCCGCCATGGCGTCACGGGTGCGCACGCCCTCGGGGGTCTCCGCCGACGGGAAGGTGTCAGCGAGGACCAGGCCGCGGACCCGCTCGGGGAACAGGCGGTAGCAGTCCATGACGATCTGGCCGCCCATCGACAGGCCCGCCAGGACGAACGACTCCAGCTTCAGCTCGTCCAGCAGGGCCTCGACGTCCCGGGCGAATCCCGAGAAGTCCGTGACGGCCGGGGCCGTCGGGGAGGCGCCGTAGCCGCGCAGGTCGGGGGCGATGACGCGGCGGGTACCCGGGAACCTGTCGAGCTGCGGTGCCCACATCGTGCGGTCGAAGGGGTGGCCGTGGACGAGGACCAGGGGTACCCGATCGGTATCGGGGCCTTTGTCCTCGTATGCGAGGAAGGGTGCCATGGCGTCGACCCTAGGCGGCTCAACTACTCGGTGCAATAAGATCTTTGCTCTCGGTGCAATCCAAGGGGGCCCGGCCGATGAGTGACTACCGGCGTATCGCCGACCGCATCGCCGACGACATCGCCACCGGGCGGCTGCGGCCCGGACAACGGCTGCCGCCGCAGCGGGCGTTCGCGCGGCGCCGGGGCCTCGCCCCGTCGACGGCGGGGCGGGTGTACGGCGAACTCGTGCGGCGCGGGCTGGTCGTCGGGGAGGTCGGGCGCGGCACCTTCGTACGGGCGGCGCCGGCCGGACCGGTGGGGCAGGCGCTCATCGAACCCGGTCCGGGCGCCACCCCCGTCAACCTGGAGCTCAACTACCCTGCCGTGCCCGGCCAGCCGGAGCTGCTCGCCCCCGTTCTCGCGCCGCTGCTGCGCCCCGACGTACTGGCCGAGGCGCTGTTACCGGCGGCCGCCACCGGCACCGAGGCCGCGCGGGAGGCCGCGGCCACCCTGCTCACCACCCCGGGCTGGCGCCCCGCCCCCGAGCGGCTGCTGTTCACCGGCAACGCCCGGCAGGCCATCGCCGCCGTCCTGGCCTCACTGGTCCGGCCGGGTGGCCGGGTGGGTGTGGAGCAGCTGACGTATCCGCTGGTCAAGGAGATCGCGGCGCGGCTCGGCATCACGCTGGTGCCGCTGGCCGGGGACGCGGCCGGGCTGCTCCCGGAGGCGGTGGCGGCCGCGCACCGCACGGCGCCGCTGTCCGCCCTCTACGCGCAGCCGACGCTGCACAACCCGACGTCCCTGACGACGAGCCGGCCGCGGCTGCTGCAACTCGCCAGGCTGGTCCACGACCTGAACCTGCCGGTGGTGGAGGACCGCACCTGGTCCTTCCTGCGGGAACCGGGTGATCCGCTCGCCGTGCACGCCCCGGCCCTCACCCACGTCGTGGACGGACTGTCCAAGCGGGTCGCCCCGGGGCTCACCGCCGGGTTCCTCGTCGTGCCGCCGCACCGGGTCGCCGTCGTGGCCGACGCCGTGCGGTCGGGCGGCTGGAGCGCGGGGCGGTTCGCGCTGGAGGCGGCCGTGCGGTGGACCGCTGAGGGGACGGTGGCGCGGCTGGTGGAGGCCAAGCGGGCGGACGCGGTACGGCGGCAGCGGATCCTCGCCGAGGAACTCGCGGGCTTCGCCGTACGGTCCGACCCGGGTTCCTGCTTCGCCTGGTGGGAGCTGCCCGCCCCGTGGCGTGCGGACACCTTCACGGCCGCCGCCGCCGCGCACGGCATCGCCGTCACGCCCGGCCCCGCCTTCGCCGTCGCCCCCGGGCACACGCCCGACGCCGTCAGGCTCGGGCTCGGGTCGGCTTCGGAAGCGGATCTGCGATGGGCCCTGCGGAGGCTCGCGCAGATCGCCGCGCGGCGAGCCGGGGACGGTACCGGCCCGTGACCCAGGCGCCGGCCGCCACCGCCAGTCCCAGCAGGCACAGCAGCCAGGACACCGTGCGCAGGGTGGCAGTGAGCGCGTCGTAGACCGCTCCGGCAGCGGGGCGGTGGAGGGCGTCGGGCAGGTCGGCGAGGGTGAGGCGGCGGCCGATCGCGACGGCGAGGACCAGCAGCGCGCCGCCCAGGGCCGTGCCCAGGCCGAGGACGGTGACCGCGCGGCGGCGGCACACGGCGACGAAGATCCCGGCGACCGCGAGGACGGCGGCGGCGAGCGGCAGCCAGAAGGCGGCGGTGTCCAGCACGTGGTACCCCTTGCGCAGTCGGTCCACGTCCTCGGCCGGGAGCACCGGGATCCGCGTGTGCGTGACCGGGATGCGGTGGGCGAACGGCACGTGGTCGTCGGAGAGTTGCTGTTTGACGCGGGCGATGACGGGGGCGGGGTCGACGGTGACCGGGGCCCCGCGGGTGCCGTCGTCGCGCAGGGCGCGCAGGACCGCGTCGTGCACGGCCCGGTTCGCCGCGTCCCAGGCCGTGCGGTACGCCTCGGTGCGGGTGAAGGAACGCGCCGCGTCGTGCACGAAGGGCCCGACCGCCCCGCGCAGCGGGCCGGTGTCGGCCTCGTGCCCGGCCTCCCGCATGACACCGTCCGCGACGGCGTCCGCGACCGCGCGCCGCACGTCCGGGTCGGCGGCGAGCGGCGCCATCGTCCGGACGTAGCGGCCGGTGTCGGTGAGCCCGTGGGCCGCCCAGGACGCGAGCGCCCCGAACGGCACGAGCAGGCACGCCAGAAGGAGCAGAACGGCCGACAGGACGTTCCGTGATCGTCGGGGCGCCTTTGCTGGTACGGGCGCCCGGCCGTGCTCGGACACCCTTCCAGGCAAGGCGCCCCGGGCCCGTTCCGCGAGCGCGGCTCCCCCGAACGGGTGTCCCCGCCCCCGTCCCCGTCCCCGTCAGTCGATGCGCTGACCGGCGGCGTCCTCGCGCGAGTAGTAGCGGTAGAACACCATCGCGAAGACACTCGCCCCCACCAGCAGCCCCAGACCGCTGGAGCTGAACACGGACGCACCGGTCTGGCTGTAGAGGAAGCCGACCGCACAGCCCGTGAAGGCGAACCAGCTCAGCGCGTGCAGTTCGCGCGGCAGCCGCGGGGCCAGCCGCCACACGGCGGCGAACAGCACGGCGAACACGAGCGCCGTGACGAAGCCGAACAGCAGGTTCCAGCCCGTGATGGGTCCGCCGTGACGCTGGTTGGCCGCGGCCCAGAAACCGTAGATGAGCCCGAGGACGACGGGCAGCGCCACCTGCGTGGCGGCGTGGGTCCGGGCGCTGAAGACATCGGGCCTACGACGTGACGTGATCATCTTGCGTGAGGCGGGTGCCGCATGAGCCATGACAGCTCTCCTCTCTGTCCCTGCCCCTGGATCCAGGGCACACCGGCGGGTGGCCCCTGGCAAGTCGGCGGAGCGACCGGAACGGGATGCGGCCGGTGCCGCCCCGTGTTTCGCTGGGGCCGTGAGCCGCCACCGCAGGGGGCACGGCCCGCTCGTCCGGCACGCCCGGGCCGGGGGCCGGGACGTTGTGCGACGGCAGGAACTGCTGCGGGTGCGGGGCCGCCGCGTGGCCTGGGTGCCGCCGCTGCTGCTGCTCGTCGCCATCGCGGTGGCCGACTACCACACCATCGGCGAGTTCCGCATGATCTCCTGGATCGTGCTGGTGCCGGGTATCGCCGCCGCGATCTGCGGGGTGTGGGGCACGGCCCTGTTCGCGGTCCTCTCCCTGGTGACGTACGTCGTCGCCGACAGTGCCTGGCCGCACGAAGACCAGGCCGGCCGCGCCGACTTCGTCCTCGTCGCCCTGGGCGGCATCCTCGCCACCCTGGCCTGTGTGATCCGGGTGCGCGACGAGCACCGCGCGCTGCACATGGGCGACGTCACCGACACCATCCGCCGTACCGTGCTGCGCCCGCTGCCGCCGGGCTGGGGCGGACTCGACCACGCCGGTGTCTACCTCACCGCCGACACCCACGCCCGCGTCGGCGGCGACTTCTACGACATCCAGCCCGGCCCGCACGGCACCCGCGTCCTGGTCGGCGACGTGCAGGGCAAGGGCCTGGGCGCGGTGGAGGCGGCGGCCGCGCTGCTCGGCACGTTCCGCGAGGCCGCCTACCACGAGGCGGACCTGGCGACGGTCGCCGAGCGGCTGGAGATCCGGATGATCCGGCACCGCGGGCACACCGTCGCCCTGGGCCGCTCGGACGGCGACCGGTTCGCCACGGCCGTCCTGCTCGCCTGCCCCGACGACGACCGGGAGGCGGTGGACGTCCTGCTGTTCGGGCACGAGCCGCCGCTCGCGGTCGGCCCGGGCGGGGTGCGCACCCTGTCGGCCGGGGCCGGGCTGCCGCTCGGCTGCCGGGATCTCGCGCCCGGGCCGCCGGAGATCCGGCGGTGGCGGGTCGCCGCCGACGAGACGCTGCTGCTGGTGACGGACGGGGTGACGGAGGCCCGGGACGGCACCGGGGTGTTCTACCCGCTCGCCGACGAGGTGGCCCGGGCCGTCGCCGAGGACCCGGGCACCGCCGAACCGGCCCGTCTGGCGGCCTTCGTACGGGACGGCACACTGCGGCACGGCGGCGGGCACCTCGCCGATGACACGACCGTGTTCGCCGTCCGCAGGAGACCGGCCCACCGAAGACCGGGGGGCGAAGCCCCCGAAGGCGGACGTTTGCGGTCCTGAGACCCACCTTCGCAGCCGCAGCGGTTACGGTGCTGACGTACGTGATCGACACAGGGGGTGGGGCCATGCCCGGAACCGTGCTGCTGCTGGCGGCCTCGCCGGTGGGCAAGGGGCGCCTCGTGGACGCCGCCTCCGTACTCCCCGTCCTCGCCGCCGTGGCGCCCGCCGTGCTGTCCGGCACCGACACCGCGAACGTCGTCGAACTCGCCGACCCGCTGGAGCCGCAGGCCGTCCTCACCCGGCTCCGCGCCGCCGCCGCGGCCCCCGGCCCGCTCACCGTGTACGTCACCGGCCAGCTCCAACTCGACCGCCGCCAGCGCCTGCCCCACCTCGCGCTGGCCCGCACCACCGCCTCCACCGCCCGCTACACCGCCTTCCCCTGGCACTGGTTCCGGGAGGAACTGCGGCTCAGGCCCGCCGGCGCCACGACCCTCCTGCTCGACCTGCACGCCGACGCCGAGACCTGGGAACTGCTGCGCGGCACCCCGCTGGACTCGGGCCGCGGCAACGCCGTTCACGGTCGCATCGCGCCACCGCCGTCCAGACGCACGGTCGCGCAACCGGCGTACATGAAGGCCGTCGCGACGATCCTGCGCAGCGGGTTCCGGCCGCCGGTCGAGCAGTTGCACCAGCAGGCGCTGTCCCGGATCGCGCCGGAGAGCGCGGGCACGGACCTGGTGCTGAGCACGCCCGGCCCGGCGGCCGGGGACCCGCACGCCGCCATCACCGCCGCCGTCCAGTCCGGCCGGCACGCCGAGGCCGACGCGCTCGCCGCCCGGCACGAGCGGATCGCCGTCACCGCGCACGGGCCCGCGTCCGAAGAGGCCCTGCACTGGGCCGAAGTACGGGCCGACCTGGCGATGTTCGCCGGGGACGCCGCCCGCAGCTGCCGCATCTGGCTGATGATCGCCACCGCCCGCCTGAACGCCGGGCAGGCACCGGACGCCCCCGCCGTCGAAGCCGCCGCGGACCGGGCGCACCACCAGTGGGGCCAGGTCCGCGATACCGCCCCCGCCCGCGAACTGGGCGCCGCGCTCGCCGCGTTGCGCGGCCGGGTGCCCGGGCGGCGCGAAGGGGCACTGGACCACGTGCAGCGGCAGCTGCGGCAGTTGCAGACCCAGGGCTGAGGACCCTGAGCCGCGTGCGCCGTGTACGCGTGGCCTGAAGGGGGCGTGCAATCGCGATCCCGGAGTTCGCCGCCGCCGGCCTGATCCGCCCGCTGACCGGCGCGGCGGTGAAGTCGCCCGGCGACATCATCCCGTCCGTCGACAGCACGTCGTTCTGGGACGGCGATTTCTTCCGTCATCGCCTTCGCCATGGTGCTACGCCTATACGAAGGCGAAGGAGGCCACGCCTGCGGAAAGGCGAGCGGCCATGATCGCGTCGTACTCACACGGCGGCGAACAGGGAGACAGAACCGGCCATGCCCCGGCGCCTCAGCGGGAGTCGGCGACGGCCTGCCGGCCCGGCTGCGGTGTCTCGGCTTTCGCCGGGCCCGCGTTCGCCGCGAGCAGCAGGGTCGCCACGGCGACGAGGGCGGCGGTGAAGCCTCGGGCGTACCGCTCGGCGGTGCGTGTGCGTTCGAGCACGGCGACCTCGCAACTGGGGCGGCGACTACGGCGGCAATGTATTAAGCGTGTTCGACAATTCGGCTTAACACTCCGTTTAACCTAGGGGCTGCTCGCAGCGAACGGCAAGAGGCACAGGGGGAGTTGGCGTGGGGGAGCGTGACGATCCGGGGGTCATCGGCCGCCGGGTGCAGCGGTTGCGTGTCGAACGGGGACTGACGCAGCGGCAGTTGGCGGAGCCCGTGTACACCCCCGCCTACATCTCCACGCTGGAGTCGGGCCGGGTGCGGCCCTCCGACGACGCCCTGCGGCATCTCGCGGACCGGCTCGGTGTCGCCTTCGACGAGCTGGCCAGCGGGCACTCCGCCCGGCTCGTGACCGAGCTGCGGCTGCGGCTGACCGAGGCGCAGCGGACCCTCGCCGTCGGCGAGACGGAGGCGGCGGCCGGGCAGTACGCCGAGCTGCTCGCCGAGGCCGAGACGCACGGCCTGGCCCCCGAGCGGTCCGCCGCCCTGCTCGGGCTCGGCGAGTGCGCCCTGGAGACGGGCGAGCTCGTGGCGGGCCGGCAGTACTTCGAGCGGGCCGAGGAGTGTCTGGCCGGCGCGCCGCTGCCCGCCCGGGTCCCGGCCCTGCGCGGCCGGGCCGTGGCGCACTACCTCGCCGGTGAGCTCCGGTACGCCGTCTACCTGCTGGAGACCGCCCTCGACGAACTCAACCGCGGCGGCCTGCACGACCCCGACGCCCTGCTGCTGCTCTACGCCAGCGCCATCGGCCCGTACATGGACATGGGCGCGCACGCCCGCGCCGCCCAGGCCGCCGAGTTCGCCCTGGCCCTCGCCCCGCAGTCCGGCGACCCCGCCCTGGTCGCCCGCATGCACCGGTCCGTCGCCCGCACCCTGGTCGCCGAGGGCCGTCTCGCCGAGGCCGACGCCTCCCTGGCCAAGGCCGCCGAGCTGTACCGGGGCCTGCAGATCCGCACCGAACTCGCCAACTGCCACTGGATGCGCGGCTACGTCTACGCCCAGGACGGACAGCTGGAACGCGCCGAGGAGGAGCTGCGCGAGGCCCTCGGCATGCTGTCGGCCAAGCGCGCCGCCCTCTACAGCAGCCAGGTCGCCGTCGAGCTGGCCGACGTGCTGCACCGGCGCGGCAGGTCCGACGAGGCGGCGGCCCTGCTGCACGACGTCCTCGGGCAGCTGTCCCCCGAGCGCGGCGCCGTCCACGCCGCCGCCGCGCACCGGCTGCTCGGCATCATCGCCGAGGACGCCCGCCGCACTGAGAACGCCGAGGAGCACTACGTCCGCGCCCTGAGCCTGCTGGAGCGGGCCGGTGCCGCCGGTGACCTGGCCGACCTGTGCCGGCTGCTCGGGGACCTGCTGCGGCGGACGGGGCGGGTGGAGGCGGCCCTGGACGCCTACCGGACGGGCCTCGGGCACCGTACGGCCCCCGGCACCACCACCCTCGGGCCCGCGCCCGCGCAGCCTCCTCTGTGAGATGACAGGGCCCTCGCACAGCCGTGCGGGTTAGCCTCCCTCCCGGGAAGTGAACGACCGGGGCGGGCGCGTGGAGAACCAACGGACAGTGGCCGACGGCATACGACTGGGCCTGCGGGCCCTGGTGTACGTCGTCCTGGGCGGCGCCGCGCTGCTCGCGATCGCGACGGTGGCGTCGGTGCTCGGGCCGATGCTGGCGCTCGACCTCTACACCCCGCCGGTCGCGGCCTGGTGGACGGTGTTCACCGCGATCACCGTCCAGGGCGTGCCGTTCCTGCTGCTGGGGACGGTCGTGTCGGCGGCGATCGGGGCGTTCGTGCCCGAGCGGGTGTTCCAGCGGGTGCTGCCCCGCCGTACGGTGCTCGCCGTGCCGGTCGCGGGGGCGGCGGGGGTCGTGCTGCCCGGCTGCGAGTGCGCGTCCGTGCCGGTGGCCGGGAGTCTGATGCGGCGGGGTGTCGCGCCGGCGGCCGCGCTCGCCTTCCTGCTGTCGGCGCCCGCGATCAACCCGGTCGTCCTGGTGGCGACCTCGATCGCCTTCCCGGGGCAGCCGGAGATGGTCCTCGGCCGGCTGCTCGCCTCGCTCGGCACGGCCGTGGTGATGGGCTGGCTGTGGGCGCGGTTCGGGCGGGAGGAGTGGCTGCGGCTGCCGAAACGGAGCGACGGGCGGACGACGGGTCGCGGTCCGCGCGCCTTCGTCCTCGGGCTTCAGCACGACTTCCTGCACGCGGGCGGGTTCCTCGTCCTCGGGGCGGCGGCCGCGGCGACGTTCGCCATCGTCGTGCCGCGGTCGCTGCTGGAGGTGTTCACCGGGTCGCCCTGGCTGTCGGTGCTGCTGCTCGCCGTGCTGGCGGTCGTGCTGTGCGTGTGCAGTGAGGCCGACGCGTTCGTGGCGGCGTCGCTGAGCGGCTTCTCCCCGACCGCGCGACTGGCGTTCATGGTGGTCGGGCCGATGGTCGACCTGAAGCTGATCGCGTTGCAGACGGGCACGTTCGGCAGGGCCTTCGCGGTGCGGTTCTCGGCGGCGACGTGGGTGGTGGCCGTGACGAGCAGCGTCCTGGTGGGGTGGTGGCTGCTGTGAGGCGCTACGGACCGGCCGTGCTGCTCGCGCTCGTGGGCGCGGCGATCCTGCGGGTGTCGCTCTTCAGCGAGCTGTATCTGCGCTACGTACAGGCGGGACTGCGGCCGTACCTGGTGGTGTCCGGCGTGACGCTGGTGCTGCTGGCTGTGGCGGTGGCGGGGGTGACGGCAGGGGTGCGGGACGAGCACGAACACGGGGACGACGGCGACCACGGAGGGCACAGCCACGGCCCCGCCGGCCCCCGGGTCGCCTGGTTCCTCACGCTCCCCGCCCTCGCCCTCCTCCTGTTCCCGCCGCCCGCCCTCGGCTCCTACAGCGCGGAGCGCGAGGCGGCCCGGCGTGCCACCCAGGGCGTCGGCACCTTCCCGGCCCTGCCGTCCGGGAACCCGCTCGACCTCACCCTCGGAGAGTTCGGCTCCCGGGCGGTCTACGACAGCGGCCGCTCCCTGAAGGGCCGAACGCTCCGGCTCACCGGCTTCGTCACCCGTGGCGGCGACGGCACCTGGTACGTCACCCGGCTCCTCGTCTCCTGCTGCGCCGCCGACGCATCGGCCGCCAAGGCCGAGGTACGCGGTGCGCAGGCTCCGCCCGTCGACACATGGGTGACGGTCACCGGCACCTGGCAGCCCGAGGGGGAGCCGGGCTCGGACGCCGCCTGGCCACCCGTCATCGACGCCACCTCCGTACGGCGGGTGCCGCAGCCGGACAACCCGTACGAGAAGCGCTGAGGCCGAAACCCCACGGCGACGGTCCCGCCAGGGGTTTTGCCGCCCCGGCAACGGGTAGTCGGGGCACCATTCCGGGAGGGTCCGGAGGATCCGGGCGGGCAGGCCCGGCGGGTGGCCGTACCGGTGGTCCGCGGATGGACGCGCCCCGGCGGCCCGGCGGGTGGTGGCAACCGGTGCGCCGGTCACCGCACGGCCGGTCCGCCGACGCCCTCCCCGTGGTGGCGGCCGCAGACGGCTGGACGTTCTGCCCCCACCCACGGCCCGCCCCGGACACGGCAAGGGCGCAAGCCGCGGTGATCGAAGGAGGCGGTGGTCGTGCGGCCCAGGGACGATCCCCGAGGCGCCCCCGGTGGCGACCGGGGCCCCGGCCGCACCGGGGGCGGTGGCCCGGACCCGGACGGAGCCCGGGCCGCAGACGTGATCGCCAGGGGGGTGCGGGGCGCCGAGCCCGGAGAGGTGCCGGGGCGGCTGTGCGAGGTGGCGGTGGAACTGCTGCCGGTGATCGGCGCGAGCGTGTCGCTGCGCAGCGAGGGCATGCCCGTACAACTGAGTGCGAGCAGCGCGCAGGCCGCGCGCCTGGCGCACATCCAGGCGACGCTGGGCGACGGCCCCTGCCAGAGCGCGCTGGAGGACGGCGCGCCGGTGCTCGCCTGCGACCTGACCAGGGGCCGGGACGCGGGACGCTGGCCGGTCTTCGCCCAGCAGGCGACGGAGGCCGGGGTACGGGCGGTGTACGCGGTGCCGCTGGGCAGCGGCACCGTGTGCGTGGGCACGCTCGACCTGTACCGCGACCGCCCGGGCGAGCTCACCGACCGCCAGCTGCACGTGGCCCGGATCGTGGCCGGTGTGATGACCGTGGCCCTGATGGCACTGCCGCACGGGGACGAGCCGGAGACGCAGGACGGGGAGGACTGGCTGAGCGGGCTCGCCACCGACCACGACGAGGTCTACCAGGCCGTCGGCATGATCATGGCGCAGCTCGGCGTGGGCGCGGACGACGCGCTGGCGCGGCTGCGGGCGGACGCCTTCGCCCGCGGGCGCACGGCCCTGGACGTGGCACGGGACGTGACCGCCCACCGCACACGTTTCGACCGGTACTGACCGGTCCCGACTCCCGGGCCGGGGCGGGCGTCAGATCTGTGCCCTGCCCTGCTTCCTGATCTCGGACAGGCGCCGCGCCCCGAGTTCCACGGCCTGCTGGGTGACCTCCGCGTACACCTCGTCGAGGCCGGCGTTGGTGAGGGTGATCGTCTCCTCGCCGGCGCGGACGGCGGCGAGGTCCATGGTGAGGTACGTCAGCTCCCCCTCCTCCGTCTCGCCGGCCAGCGTGACCCGCAGGGCCTGCCGGGCGTCCCCCACCGGCGGCAGCGGCAGGTCGCGGACCTCCACGCCCTGGATGCCGCCGCGGGTGGTCGCGGCCGTGAACTGGCCGCACCTGCCGGGCAGCGACCTCATCCAGTCCAGCGTGCGGTCCACGTCCGCCGGGGGATGGGCGGCGACCCGGTAGCGCAACTGGGCGTCGGTGTCGCCGTCGTCGAGCGCGGACGTCGCCTGCGGGCCCTTCGGGGCGCCGAAGGGCTCCTCCGTGTAGAGGGCGTCCAGCAGCCGCTGGCACTCCCGGTCCTCCGTGCTCGCCTTGAGCAGGCCGTCCCGCCAGGTCCGCGCGCCCCGGGTCGGACCCCACGGCTCCCCCAGGTCGGCCTCGGTGACCAGCGCCGCCCGGGCCTGCGCCTCGGTGAGGGCGGCGCCGGAACCGGCGGGCTGCTCGACGGCGGGTGACGCGCCGGAGGCGGAGGCGGACGCGGAGGCGGAGAACCACCGCGGCCGCGGCTCGTCCTGGACGGAACAGCCGGCCGTGGCCAGCAGGGCGGTCACGGACAGGGCGGAGGCGAGGAGGGCACGGGTGGCCGGGGGGCGGGTCATCGGGGTGCCTCCTGCGGGGGGCTCATGGAGGCGCCTGCGGGGCGGGGCGGCTCTCCAAGATCGGGTAAGTGCTCTTACGGCACCACCGCGACCGTCCGCCCACCAGCGATACGGGCCGTCCGGGTGAGCGGACCGGGACACCCGCCGCCACCTGCCGGAAAATCCGTCGCCCCGCCCCCGGCCCCCCTGTTACGGTCCCGCCCATGCAGCGCGCCCAGTCGTACCCGTCCGCCACGACGACGCCGGAGAGTGTCCCGGCGCGCTGACAGCTGACCCAGATGTCCGAAGCCCCGGGGCGAGTGCCCCGGGGCTTCGTCGCGTGGTGCTCGCCTCCCGACCGCGAGGAGTCATGACGGACCGCCGACGGACCGCCGACGGGATCACTGACGGGATCACCGACGGACCGCCGACGGGATCACCGCGAGGTCGGGACGGGGTCAGAACGTCCACCGGGTGTGGCTGTAGACCCCGTTGTCCCGGCCGAAGCCGTACGCCGTGTCCGGGGCCACCGCGAGCACCACCGCGTCGCCGCTGCGGAACTCGTCCCCGAGGCCGTGGAAGGTGCCCTCGGGGGAGGTGATGTGCGGCCCGTACTTCGTCTCGAACGCCGTGATCACCTCCTCCAGCAGCGCACGGTCGCCGACCGGCTCGGCGGTGCCCTCGACCACGACGTCGAACCCGTCGGTGAGGGAGTTCGCCCCGGTGGTCAGCGCGCAGTGCGCGTCGTGCGCGAGGTTCTTCGCCTTCTGTTCCCCGCGGCCGGTGGAGAAGTACAGCACCCCGTCGTGCCAGGCGGCGATGCAGGGCGTGACGTGCAACCGGCCGTCGGGCCGCACCGTGGACACCCAGAAGATCTCGGCGGCCTCCAACCGCCGCTCGGCGTCGGCCCATTCGGTGGCCGTCACCTCCGGGGCGCCCGGGCGGGGGGTGAGCGCGGAGCTGTAGCGGGCGTCGAGCTCGGTCGTCGGTCGCTGTGCGGGCATGGCGGGACTCCTTCGTCGTCTCCTCCCCGTAACGACCGGCCGCCGGGGCCGGAATCATCGCCGCGTCCGTTCGTGTGGTGGGCGGCGCCGGTCAGCGGGCCGTCCAGGGCCGGAGCTTGTCGGGGTCGAGCACGGCCCGGACGTGCTGGATCCGGTCGCCCGCGATGTCGCCAGACCCGCAACGCCAGACGCGACGCCCAGCTGCGCAGCGGCGTCTTCCTGGCCGCGGACGCCCACCCGCTCCTCATCTTCACTTCGACCCGTGTGCGGCAGACCGGCGCGGACGGCTTCGAGGTCACCGGCGATCTGACCGTGCGCGGCGTGACGAGGCAGGTCACCGTGGACGTCGAACTGACCGACGCCGGCCACGGCCCTCAGAGCACCTTCCGGGCCGCCTTCAGGGGCTGGACGGCCCTCGACCGCGAGGACTGGGATGTCCAGTGGGGTCCGCGGCGTGGTCGGCCGGAAGGTGACGCTGGAGTTCGACGTCACGGCGATACGCCGGTCCTGACGCGGGCAGGAGCCCGCAGCGGGCCGCCGCCCAGGCCGTAGGGTCGCTGCTGCGGAGCTTCCCGCTGTGCCTCTGGAAGGAGTCCTCGCCGTGACGGACGGTCAGCGCACCCCGGTGATCATCGACTGTGACACCGGCGTCGACGACGCCCTCGCCCTGCTGTTCGCCGTACGGCACCCGGCGCTCGACGTGCGGGCGATCACCTGCGTGGCCGGGAACACGGACGTGGACGGTGTCGTCCGCAACACCCTGACCGTGCTGGAGCAGGCGGGCGCCCCGCACATCCCCGTCGCCCGGGGCGCCGAGCGGCCGCTGATCGAGGCGCCCCGCTCGGCGCGGCACGTGCACGGACACGACGGCATGGCGGACCTGGGCCTGCCGGAACCGGCGCGCGAGCCTGCCGACGTCGACGCGGTGACGCTGCTGCGGCGCGAGATCCTCGCCTCCCCGCGCCCGGTCACCCTCATCCCCACGGCCCCCCTCACCAACATCGCGCTGCTTTTGCGCACGCATCCGGAGGTGGTCCGCAACATCGAGCGGATCGTCTTCATGGGCGGCGCGGCGGCCGTCGGGAACGCCACGCCCGTCGCGGAGTTCAACGTCTGGCACGACCCGGAGGCGGCCGCGATCCTGCTCACCGCCGGGGTGCCGATCACGATGTACGGGCTGGACGTGTTCACGCGGGTCGTGGTCCCCGCGGCGGAGGTGCGCAGGCTGCGCGCGAGCGACGAGCCGGGGGCGCGGCTGGCCGGGGAACTGCTCGCCCACCGTCCGGCCCATCCGGACAGCCGCCCCGACGACCCCTCCGAGACGGCCGGCGGTCTCGGCGACGCGGGTGCGGTGTGCGCGGTCGTCGACCCGCAGGGCCTGACGACCCACCGTCTCCCGGTGGACGTCTCCCTCGCGCCGGGACCCACGCGCGGCATGACGATCGTGGACCGCCGCCCCCGGCCCGGCGAGTCGGAACTCCACGAGGGCACGCGCGAACAGCCGCTGGTCGATGTGGCTCTGGACGTGGACGTGGAGCGCTACGTGAAGCTGTACCTGGCGACGGTCGAGGGGTGATCGTCGCCGAGGCATGAGAACGCCCGAGGTGCCGTCGCCGCCGGACGGCAGCACCTCGGGCGTCTGCGGGTTCTCGCGGACTACGCGTTGCGCTTGGCCGCGCGACGGCGGGTCGCGACGACGAGGGCCGCGCCGCCCGCCAGCAGGGCGGCGGCGCCGAAGGCGATCGGGCCGGTGCTGCTGTTGGCGCCCGTCTCGGCGAGGTCGCCGCCACCGCCGTTCGGCTTGGGGGCGACGGGCGTCGACTCGGAGGCGCTCGGGGTGGGCGTGTCCGTGTCGGAGGACGGCGGCGTCGAGGGCTCGGCCGGCTCGGACGGGGACGCCGGGGGCGTGGTCTCCTCGGCCGGCTCGGACGGGGTCGCGGGCGGCGTGGAGACGGGCGGTTCCTCCTCCGCCGGCGGCGGGGTCGTGCAGTTCTTCGTGCCGCCGTTCCAGGCCGCGATCAGCTTGTCCTTGATGACCGGGCGGTCCGGGCCCTTGGGCAGCTCGCCGTGCTCGAAGCCGTCCTTCGCGTCGAGCTCGCCGTCGAACTTGACCGCGCCCCGGTACAGGTCGATCTGCCCGAAGCAGTCCTTGTCCGGGATGGCGATGTCGAGCGAGTCGGTGGCGCCCGGCTTGACCGTCACGGTGTCGAAGTCGACGAACACCTGCTCGCCGGAGGTCGCGAACGTCGCGCCGTGGGCGAGGTAGGAGGCGAGGGAGGCGGTGCAGGTGGCCGCGTCACCGGCGGTGCGGACCTTGACGTGGACCTTGCCGTCCTCGGTCGGCTTCAGGTTCTGGTCGTCGACCTTGACCGAGTCGTAGAAGTTCGTGCCGTCGAGCGAGAACTGGCAGCGATCGGTCCCGGTCTCCGTGCCCGCACCCGTGCCGGGCTTGTAGCTGCCGCCGGACGACCAGCCGTCGCCGCCGGGCGTACCGGTGGCGAACGCGGTGGTGGCGGAGGCGGCGCAGAGGGCGAGGGCCGCGGCGCCCGTCCCCAGCAGGCGGCGCGCGGTGACACGTCTCGCTATGGACATGCGTATCCCATTTCTTGGCGTGTGCAGAACCCGGGTGACGGCATGCGGGCAGCGCGCGGCGCACGGCTGCCGGGGCCGCACCGGGGGGTGAGTGGTCTGAGAAACACTGGGCCCATTGGTCACATGCGCCTCAGTGAGCCCCATCGTGGCGGCGCCGCAGCACGCTGTCAACCTGCGGTAATGCAAAGGAAGTTGCGCTGTCATCACACTTTCATCACAGCAGGAATGGATCACTCCGATCAGCGCGATGGTTCCTTTTCCCGGCATTCTGGACAGATTCAATGCTGTCGCCCGTATGCCCTGCGAAGGAGACCGCGTGACCGATCGCTCGACCCTGGACCTGTCGTCCCGGGACCCCGACTGGTGGCGCCAGGCCGTCGTCTACCAGATCTACCCCCGCAGCTTCGCCGACGCCGACGGCGACGGACTCGGCGATCTGCGAGGCATCACCCGCCGCCTCACCCACCTCGCCGCCCTGGGCGTGGACGCCCTGTGGCTGAGCCCCTTCTACCCGTCCGAGCTCGCCGACGGCGGCTACGACGTCGCCGACCCCCGGGGCGTCGACCCGCGCCTGGGCACCCTCGACGACTTCGACGCCCTGGTCGCCGAGGCCCACCGCCTGGGTCTCAAGGTCATCGTCGACATCGTGCCCAACCACTCCTCACACCGGCACGCGTGGTTCCAGGAGGCCCTGTACGCGGGGCCCGGCTCGGCGGCCCGCGACCGCTACGTCTTCCGCGACGGTCGCGGCGAGCACGGCGAACTCCCGCCCACCGACTGGCAGTCCGTCTTCGGCGGCAGCGCCTGGAAGCGGGTGCCCGACGGCCAGTGGTACCTGCACCTGTTCGCCCCCGAGCAGCCCGACCTCAACTGGGAGAACCAGGAGGTCCGCGCCGACTACCGCACCACCCTGCGCTTCTGGTCCGACCGCGGGGTCGACGGCTTCCGCATCGACGTCGCCCACGCCCTCGTCAAGGACCTGAGCGAACCCCTGCGCGACCTCGGCCGGCCCGAGCTGAGCCGCGAGGAGGCACTCACCGCGATGCCGCCCGGCACGCACCCCTTCTACGACCGTGACGACGTGCACGAGATCTACCGCGACTGGCGCAAGATCCTCGACGCCTACCGCCCGCCCCGCATGGCCGTCGCCGAGGCCTGGGTGCCCGGCGCCCGGCGTGCGCTGTACGCCCGCCCGGACGAGCTCGGCCAGGCCTTCAACTTCGAGTACCTGGAGGCCGGCTGGGACGCGCGGGAGCTGCGGCAGGTCATCACCGACTCGCTCGCCACCGCCCGGGCGGCGGGCGCCTCGGCCACCTGGGTGCTGTCCAACCACGACGTGATCCGCCACGCCTCCCGCCTGATGCTGCCGCCGGACACCGACCTCAACGCCTGGCTGCTCTCCGGCGGCCACGCCCCGGCCGTCGACGAGGCGGCCGGGCTGCGCCGGGCCAGGGCGGCCACCCTGCTGATGCTGGCGCTGCCCGGCTCGGCGTACGTCTACCAGGGTGAGGAACTCGGCCTGCCCGAGGTCGCCGACCTGCCCACCGAGGTGCTCCAGGACCCGATCTGGGAGCAGACGGGCCACGTCCGCAAGGGTCGCGACGGCTGCCGGGTGCCGCTGCCGTGGACGACGGCCGGACCGTCGTACGGCTTCGGGCCCGGCGGTGCCTGGCTGCCGCAGCCGCCCGGCTTCGCTGCCTACGCCGTCGAGGCCCAGGACGGGGTCGAGGGCTCAACCCTGGAGCTGTACCGCACGGCCCTGCGGCTGCGCCGCAAACTCCTCGACGGCGAGGAGCTGACGTGGGCGGCGGACGCCCCGGACGGGGTGCTCCGGTTCGACCGCTGCGAGGGCTGGCGCTGCGTCGCGAACCTGTCCGACGTGGCGGTCGAGCTGCCGGCCGGTGAGGTTCTGCTGAGCAGCGCGCCTCTGGAGGACGGCAGGCTCGGGCCGGACACGACGGTGTGGCTCGGACGCTGAGCGCTCCGCGGGGAGTGCCGTGCCGGGGCGTCCGTGCCGTGCCGGGGCGTCTGTGCGTCTGCGGCGCCGTTGTGGCTGGTCGCGCAGTTCCCCGCGCCCCTTTGGGGGGTGGCCCGGCTGTGCTGGGGTGTCGTGTGTGTGCGGCGTCGTTGTGGCTGGTCGCGCAGTTCCCCGCGCCCCTTTGGGGCGCGGGTCCACTCGCGTGGCCCAGTTGCGTGTGCCCTGGGAAGGGGTGACCGGGAGGATCGTCGGCGGAGTGTTTTCTAGAGGCCGTGTCCGGACAGGGAGCGCCGCCCGCGATGAACAGGTACAGCAGGACAGCAGCCGTGGCGGGGGCCGTCGCGGTGGGGGTGCTAGCCCTGCCCGGCGCGCCCGCTGCGGCCCGGGACGGCGGGCTGTGGGGAGCCGCGACCATCGCACCCGGGCGGGAGGGCATCGTCGAGGTCGCGGGCGTCCAGGAGGTCGCCGAGGGCGCGACGCTGACGCTGACCGCGCCCCGGGGCACGCGGGTGACCGGCACGCCGCTCGACGCGTCCGGCTACCGCGGCTCGGTCGCCGCCGACGGTCGCAGCGCGACGTACACCGTCACCGGCGGTCCGGCCGGGCGGGACCGTGTGTTCCCCTTCGTCGTGGCCGTACCCGCGCACGCCGTGCCGGGCACCCGGCTGCGGGACTGCTCCCTGCGGGTCACCGACGCCCGGGGCGTGCCGCGGGCCGTCGGCCGGTGTGCCGTGACCGTGGGTCTGGCCGGGCCGACCCTCACCCGCCCGCTGTCCGGCGTACCTCTGGCAGCCCGGCCGGAGATCTCCGGCACCGCCCACCCGGGCGCCCAGGTCACCGTCCGGGACAAGGACGACCAGGAGGCCTGCGCGACCACCACCACCCCCGACGGCACCTGGACCTGTACCCCGGGCCCGGGTTTCCCGGCGGGCGCGAACCGGCTCCAGGCCGTCGCCACCCTGAACGGGGTGAGCGCCACGAGCGAGCAGATCGACATCTCGGTGGCTCAGGACGACGAGGGTCAGTAGCGGACCGCCCGGGCCACCTCGGCCCGGACCTCACCGGACAGGTCGTGGGTGCTGCGGGCGGTGGCCGTGGCGGAGTGGCCGGCCTGTACGTGGTCCACCGTGACGATGACCGTGTCGACCAGCTGTCCCCCGGCGTCCCGGAAGTCGACCTGGATGGCGAAGGACCGGGACGAGTCGTCGGTGTTGTGGGCGGTGAGCTCCGTGCGGACCCGGCCGTCGGACCCGGTGACGGGCGGGCCGGCCGTCACGTCGTCCTTGACATCGGCGCCGTCCTGGATGTCGTCGAGCCGCTGCCGGGCCTCGGCCGAGGCGGACTCCACCGCCTCGCCGGCCTCCGAGGCGATCGACCCCACCGCGGACTGCGCCTTGCTCGCGGCGTCCGCGGGGCTGTCGTCACCGCCGCAGCCCGCGAGCGCGGCGGACAGGGCCAGCGCCAGGGCCGCCCCTCCCGTCGCCCAGCGCGTCCGGTGGCGGGCAGCCATGTCGCCTCCCTGGGGTTCCCCGGCTGTCGGGCCTACGGCCTCACGTGCGTCCGAGTCCGCCGCCGCCGAAGGATCCGCTGGATCCGGGCGACCAGCGGCGCGGTTTCTGGTCCTTCCCGGTCCTGGTGCTCGCACGGTGGAGCTCATGGGGCATGAGCCGCTGTCCGTCGCGCGCCACGACCGGCACGTCGTCGGGCTCCCGCATCTCCCGCATCTCGCGGACCGGACCGGTGTCCGGCATGTGCGGCTGCTCCTCCGGGGCCGGGTGATGGGTGTCCTGGTCCATGACCCGCATCCCGACCCGCACGGCCCAGATCAGCGCGATGGCCACGATCAGCCCGCCGACGAAGGCGATCGTCACGGCGACCGCGTGATCTGACGACGCCGCCAGTTCTGCATACGTTGCCGTATTCATGCCCCAAGTATCGCCGACGGAATGCGATAAAGCGCCCGGAATGCCCCATGGCAAGTGCCGGGCAACCTCCGCCGCGCCGGTGACGACCTCACGGTGACATCCCTCCCCCCACACGAGGAGATCACCATGCGCAGACACCTGGCGCGGCTGCTCACCGTGCTGGCCGTGCTGGCGGCCGCGTTCGCCACGCCCGGCTTGGCGTCCGGCAGGGCGCAGGCCGCCGACGACTGGAACCCGCCCGCCCACCTCGCCCAGCCCCTGAACGAGGTGTGGAACCACGTCGAGTCGACCTACGGGAACCTGTACGGCTTCCGGAACTACGGCTGGGACCAGGTCATGGCCAACCGGGGCAGCGTCAACTACTGCGTACGCTGGGAGTCCGACGCCCCGGTCAGCGCCGCACTGCGCGACCGGATCCACGCGGCACTGAAGAAGCAGTTCGGCACGTGGATGTCCGCGATGGTGGTCAACGGCAAGGGCCACAACGCCTGGCCGTACACCACCGTCCCCGTCAACATCGTCGGCTGGGCCGTGAAGAACCGCTCCACCCTCCAGTGGACCGACAACTCCGTCGACATCTACAGCGGCGTCCTGGACAGCGGCGGCGCCCCGCAGTGTGCCCCGGACTGCGGGCGCTTCTTCCACCAGGACGGCAACTACTCCAAGTGCCCGGGCGGCGCCGCCCGCCACTACGACCAGTCGCTGTGGCTGACCAAGGGCTTCCAGGGTGGCGCGGGCGGTGACTGGGGCCAGCGCATGGGCCAGGAGTACTTCACCGGCGCCCTGAACCAGGAGAACATCCACATCTACCTGCACGAGGTCGGCCACACCTTCGGCCTCGACGACTTCTACGACTGGTCGCCGACCGGCCAGTGCTGCTTCCTGATGAAGGCGGGCAGCGCCACGCGGATCACCGAGTTCGACACGTGGATGCTGCGCGACTTCTGGCGCCATGTGAAGAGCCGCTACGGCTTGTGACCGACCACGGGCGGTACGGGCGACCCGGCCCCCCGTGCCGCCCCGCGGGGTACGGTGGATGGACCGGGGGTATGCCGCAACCGGTGGCCGAACCGGTCTCGCCCTCGGTGCTCCACGCAACTCCCAGGACCTTCCCGACCGGGCTCGCGGCTTCGCCACCTCCTGGCCACGCACCCCCACCGCAGCAGGAGTCCCTCGATGACCTCCGCCTCTTCGCCCCCGCCGTCCGTCCCCGCGCCCTCCGAGGTCCGGCTACGCATCGCGGACCAGCCGCGCCAGGGCCGCACGGCCCGCCGGATCGACGGGGCGTGGTGGCCCCGCTCGTACGACCTGGCCACCGAACTGCCCGGGCTGCTCGGCGGGCTGCCGGCCGGCTGGGGCCGGATCAGCAGCGTCCTGGTCAACGGGGACACCTGGCCGGCCTTCCCGGAGCGGCTGGTCGTCGCGGGCCAGGAGGTGCACGTGGGGCGCACGGACTCGCCGACCGCCCCGCACACCGTCTGCCTGCTCGCCCCCGGCCGGGGCCGCTGGGACCTGCTGGTGGTGCCGCCCGCCACCGACGAGGCGGAGGCCGGCCGGATCATGGAACGGGCCGTGACGCAGGGCGTCTGAACTCAGCGCGCGAGCAGCACCAGGGCCAGGGCGGCCAGCGCCGGGACCGTCTGGACGAAGAGGATCTTCCGGCTGGCGGTGGCGGCTCCGTAGAGCCCCGCGACGGCCACGCACACCAGGAAGAACACCGAGACCTGGAAGCCCACCGGCTCGGACGCCACTGCGCCCCACACCAGGCCGGCCGCGAGGAAGCCGTTGTAGAGACCCTGGTTGGCCGCGAGGGCCTTGGTCCCTTCGGCGAACTCGGCGCTGGTGCCGAAGGCGGCCCGGGCCCGCGGCGTGGTCCACAGGAACATCTCCAGCACCAGGATGTAGGCGTGGAGCGCGGCGAGGGCCAGTATCGCGATGGTGGCGAGGGTCGACATGCGCTCATGATCACAGGCCCGCCCGGCCCGTCCTGGTCGGCCTCCTTTGCCCGTCCCCGCCCGTCCCCGTTCGGGCCCGCCCGGGAGGCGGCCGGGTCCGGGGGGTGGCAGATTGCGGCCAGAGGAAGGCCGGGTCCGGCCGTCGCGTCCCCGCGTGTGCCGCTCGGGAGCCGGGCCCGGCCTTCCCGCCTCCGCCACGAGCCGGAGACCCCCTGGGTGTGCTGTCCCGGGAGTGGGAAGGGCCCCGATGCCCCCGGGTCCGGAATCAACCGTTCTCGGTTGACCAAGTGCCTCAGGTTTGATCAGCTGTCCCACTAGTCGTGTTCGATTCTGATCGAGCAGTTCATGGCTCCCTGGGGGGGAGCTTGTGACAAGTTGGGGAGTTTCCTTGATGCATGACGATTCCGCCGTGCCGCGCCGCGCCAGATTCCGGCGCGGCGCCGCGGCCCTGACCTTCGTGGCGCTGACCGCCGGCACCGCCCTCACGGGTGCCCCGGCCGCGACGGCCGCCGGCAGTGCGGCGCTCGCCGGGAAGGCGTGCACACCGACGGAGGGCTTCTCCGGCTGCCGTCTGTTCGTCCCCTCGGAGGCGAAGCAGGGGTTCGACGTGCCGGCCGGGGTGACGAGCCTGGACGTACGGGCCTGGGGGGAGGGCGGCGCCGGCAACTCCATGACGAGCGGCGGTGCGGGCGGCTTCGTCGCCGGCACCCTGAAGGTCAGCCCGGGCGAGGCGCTGAGACTCGCCGTCGCGGGACTGAACGCCGGTGACGCCCTCGGCGGCAAGGGCGCCGAGCGCGGCGGCAACAGCAGCGGCATCCGCACGAGTACCGGCTCGGCGCTGGTCATCGCCGGCGGCGGTGGCGGCGGTGGCGGCGACATGGCCCACGGCCAGGCGGGCGCCGCCGGCGGTGAGTCGGGCCAGGACGCCTCCGAGGCGGGCCGGGGCGGCAAGGGCGCCACCGGTGCGAAGGGCGGCGCGGGCACCGGCAACGGCGCCGCGGGTGCCGACCACGCCAAGGGCGGTGCCGGTGGCGCCGGCGGCGCGGGCCGCTACGCCGGTGGCGGCGGCGGTGCGGGTTACGCGGGCGGTGGCGGCGGCACGGGCGCCGAGACCGGCTCGTCCACCGGCAACGACCCCACCACCGGCAGCGGTGGCGGCGGCTCCAGCTACGCCGAGCCGGCCCGGGTGGACGACGCCCGGTTCGTCGTCGGCAGCGGCTACAAGGCACCGGAGAAGACCGACCCGTTCTGGGCCGGCTCCGACAACCCGATCGACTCCGGTGTGGCCGAGGGCGGCGTCAACGCGCCCGGCGGCCCCGGCCGGATCGTCCTGCAGTGGCGGGGCCTCCCGGTGGACCGGCTGGCCCAGGTCTCCGGCACCGACGTGACGACCCAGCCGGGCCACGACGTCAAGCCGCTGGCCGTGGTGGCCCGGGGCAAGGACGGCAAGCCGGTCGCGGACGCCTCGGTGACGTACACGATCGAGGACCCGGACGGTCTGAAGCCGCTCTTCTACCTCACCGGCGGGCCGGACGACGACGAGACCGTGGTGGCGACCGACGCGCAGGGCCGTGCGCAGACCCCGTGGATCAACCTGAGCGGCAGCAAGGAGGGCTCGTTCACCGTCCGGGCCCAGACGCTGGGCGCGTCGACGGCCTTCACCGTGCGGGTCAAGGAGTCCCCGTACGTCGTGAGCGCCGCCGGCGGCGACAAGCAGAAGGCCGAGCAGGGGCAGGACTTCGCCGACGCGCTGCTCGCCCGGGTGGTCAAGTCGGGCAAGACCGCGCCGGCCGGCACCGAGGTGGAGTTCCGCGTAGAGGACACGGCAAAGGGCGCTCCCCGCTTCGAGGGCGAGGACCGGGTCGTCCGCGTGAAGACCGACGACTCCGGCGAGGCGACGGCCCCGGCCCTGACCGCCGGTGAGGGCACGGGCACGTACACCGTGGCCGCGTCGGTCGGTGACGCCATGACCCAGTTCGCGGTCGAGGTCGTCCCCGGTGACGGCTCGGAGGAGCCCGGCCCCGGCGACGAGTCCGGCTCGCCGTCCCCGAGCCCCACGACCGACCCGAGCCCCGCCGCGGAGCCCAGCCCGTCGGCCACCGGCACCGCCGGCACCTCGACCACGGGCGGCACGTCGACCACGGGCGGCACGTCGACCGAGCTCGGCGGCGGCAGTCTCGCCTCCACCGGCGCGGGCGGCATGGGCCTCGTCCTCGCGGCGGCCGCTGCCCTGGCCGCAGTGGGCTTCGCCGCGTTCCGCTTCGCCCCGCGCATGAAGCTCCGCTCACGCGACAACGCCTGACACCGCGTCACGGAGACTGCCCGCACCCGGCTTCCGGGGGCGGGCAGTCTCCGTTTCGTTTTGCGGAACCTTTGCCCGGGGGTCGGGCGTTGGGTGGGTGTGCGCGCGTGAGCGGGTGCGCCAGGTGATGCCGACTAGTACCGAGGTGACCTCAATGGCAGTGTGGGACCGGCTCAAGGACCAGGCCAAGGCTCTCCAGCAGGGTCAGGGCGGGCGGGGTGCGGCGACCGGCGGGCACAGCGGCGCCGCGGCCGGTGGGCACAGCGGCGGGACGAGGTCCGGCGGTGGCGGCAAGGCCCAGCTGGTCGGTCTGCTGAAGACGCAGCTCGGGTCGCTGAAGAACGAGTTGAAGAGCGGTGCGTACCGGGACGCGAGCATGGCGATGTGCGCCCTGGTCGCGGCGGCCGACGGGCAGGTGGACCCGGCCGAGCGCCAGCAGGTCGAGTCGATGATCCTCAGCAACGACGTGCTGCAGAACTTCCCGCCGGAGCAACTGCGCACGCGTTTCAACAAGCATGTGGACCAGCTGATCGCCAACTTCCAGCTCGGCAAGGCGGAGGCGATGCAGGAGATCGCCAAGGCCGCCAAGAAGCCCACCGAGGCCAGGGCCGTGATCCAGACGGGCATGGTCATCGCGGGTGCCGACGGCCACTTCTCCCAGGCCGAGGCGACGGTCCTGCGCGAGGCCTGCGCGTCTTTGGGGGTGTCTCCCGCCGAGTTCCAGCTCTGATCAGCGAGCCGGACCCCGCCGCTCAGGGAGCGCGCAGGGCGTCCACAGCCAGCCGGGCCGCCGTGCCGATGACGGCGTCGGCGGCGGGCAGGAGCGCCGAGGTGCGGGCCGTGCGGGTGAAGACGGCGACGGCGTAGCGGCCCCCGTCGGGGTATTCGACGACGCCGACCTCGTTGCGCACGGTCGGCAGGCTGCCCGTCTTCCCCGCGACATGGACGTCGTCGAAGGGGAAGCCGGAGGCCAGCCGGTGCGGCCACACCTGCAGGCCGAGGATGCGGCGGATGGCCGCCCCGTGCCCGGGCGTGCACGCCTCGTCGCGCCAGACGGCGGCGAGCAGCCGGGTCATGTCGCGCGGGGTGCTGCGGTTGCTGCGGGCCGGGTCGAGGGCGCGCAGCCGGGTGACGACGAGCGGGTCGGCCAGGGACCGGGCGCCGCCCGGCCCGGCGTCCTCCTTGATGGTGGCGAGAAGTTCGCCGAAGGTATGCACGGCCAGGGTGTGCCCGAGGCCGAGCCGGGCCGTGGTGCGGTTGACGGCGTCGAGGCCCACGCGCTCCAGCAGCAGATCGGCGGCCGCGTTGTCGCTGACCGACATCATCAGGTAGGCGAGGTCGCGCAGGGACAGCCGGGCGCCGTCGAGCATCGCCGCGAGGCCCGTCGGGCCGGTGGTGCGGCTCTGCGGAGGGCACTCGACCTGCTCGGTGAGGTCCAGGATCCCGGCGGCGGCCTGCTCGTGGAGCGTGACGAGCAGACACAGCTTGTGGACGCTGGCGGTGCAGACCGGCTGGTCCGCACCGGCGTCGAGCTGCGCACCGGAGTCGATGTCGAGGGCGTGCAGCCGGCCGGTGACCCCGGCGTCGGCGAAGGCCGCGTGAATACGGGCGAGAGCGTCGGTCACAGCCAGTACTCCGAGGCCGGGCGCAGGTGCAGCGGACGAGCGGGCAGGTCGGGGCTCGCCCCGGCGGCGTCGCGCAGGGCCCGCGTGGCGGCCTCGGCGAACGCTGCGACGGCGGCGTCTCCCCGCCCACCGGGCCAGGCGACGGAGTGCCGCAGGGCGAGCGGGGCGCCGGTGAGGGGACGCCAGACGACGCCGGAGGCGGGACTCTGCCGCTGGTCCCCCTCCCCATGGGCATGCGTGTCACGCGGGCTGAACGCCACCGCCTCCGCCGACAGCACCAGCCCGCGTACGAAGCTGATGCCCTGGGCGTGGCGCACGGCCGGTGGGGTGTAGCCGTTGCGGGCGCAGGTGGTCAGGAGGTCGTCGTAGACGGCCGGGGCGCCGGCGCGGGGGAAGAGGATCAGGTCGTAGCCGGTGAGGGAGGCGAGCGGCACCTCGTCGAGCCCGGCCGCCGTCGCGTCGCGGGGCAGCAGGACGCCCAGCTCCCGCCGCAGCACCGGGCCCAGCTCGAGACCGGAGACGTCGCAGGGGTGGTGGATGAGCCCGACGTCCAGGTCGTGCGTGGCGAACCGCTCCAGTTGCTGGGCGGTGGGCAGCTCGTGCAGCTCCAGTTCCAGGCCCGTGGCAGCGGCGCCGGAGAAGTGCGCGAGCAGTGCGGCGACGGTCTCGCCGGAGACGTCCGGCGGCAGTGCGGCCCGCAGCAGGCCGGTCTCGCCGTCGCGGATGCGGCGCGCGGTGGCCATGAGCGCCTCGGAGCGGGCGAGCACCTCCCGCGCCTCGGCCAGCAGCAGCGCCCCGGCCTCGGTGATGGTCACCTGCCGGCTCGTCCGTTCGAAGAGCCGGACGCCCAGATGTTTCTCCAGGCGCTGGATGCGCTGCGAGAGCGGAGGCTGGGCCATGCCCAGGCGGGTCGCGGCGCGGCCGAAGTGTGACTCTTCTGCAACAGCCACAAAGCACTCCAGGTGCCGTACCAGGTCCACGAGCAGCAATCATATCGGCTGCATATTGATCCGACATCGATACGGGTCTTGGACAGAGTGCCCGGGCCGCTGCTGTCCTCGGCGTATGGACTCTCATGCCGACTACTCCGGCCTCACCACCGGCGGTCCCGGACCGCGCCGGAAGACCACGCGGGCCGTCATCGCCGGGGCGGTGGTGCTGGCCGCCGTCGCGGGCGGGGCGTACGCGGCCGGTCTTGGTCCCTTCGAGCGGGACTCCGGGCCCGACCCCGCGGCCGGGAAGCAGGCCCGCGCGTTCCTCGCCGACTGGGCCGCCGGCCGTATGGAGAGCGCGGCGGCCCGTACGACCAGCCCCGGTACGGCACAGCGGGTGCTGGCCAGTTTCACCGCCGGACTCGACATCGACGAGCCCGAGCTCACGGCGAAGCCCGCGGCCGAGAGCGAGGACGGCACGGTCGCCGTCCCGTTCACCGCGCGGATGCCCGTCACCGGTCTGGGGACCTGGACCTACGCGTCGAAGCTGCCGCTGCGCGAGCAGGGCGACGGCAGCTGGAAGGTGGACTGGACGCTGTCCCTCGTCCACCCGCGCCTGAGCGACACCGAGAAGTTCCGTCTCGAACGGGAGGAGACGAAGCCGCCCGAGGTCGCCGACCGGGACGGCGAGAGACTCTCCGGTGACGCGTTCCCCTCTCTCGCACCTCTGATGAGCCGGCTCGGCGGAGGCGGCGGCGCGGACTCCGGAGCACGCGGCGCGATCCGCCTGGTCGACCGGGTCACCGGCGAGGTGGAGCGTACGGAGGCGGCCTTCGGCGCGAAGACGACCCGGGCGGACAAGGGCCCCGTCCCCACGACCCTCGACGCCGAGTGGCAGGCAGCCGCCGAGAAGGCCCTCGCCTCCCACGCCGACGGCAGGAACGCCGCGCTGGTCGCCCTGCGCATCGACGACGGTGAGGTCCTGGCTGTGGCGAACTCCCCAGCCACCGGCTTCAACCGGGCGCTCTCCGGCACCTACGCCCCCGGCTCCACGTGGAAGATCGTCACCAGCAGTGCCCTGCTGATCGAGGACGCCGTCGCTCCGGACGACGTGGTGGACTGCCCCAAATACCTCACGGTGGGGAAGAAGTTCCAGAACGTGGAGCTCTCCGAGCACCCGGGGGCCACCTTCCGCAAGGACTTCACCGAGTCCTGCAATACGGCGTTCATCAGCCTGCGCGACCGGCTCGACGACGGGAAGCTGGGGGAGGTCGCCCGCACGTACTTCGGCGTGGGCCAGGAGTGGCACGTCGGGGCGCCCACGTACGACGGGTCGGTGCCGGTGCCCAAGGACGAGACCGAGAAGGCCGCCTCGATGATCGGGCAGGGCCGGGTGCAGGCCAATCCGCTGATCATGGCGTCCGTGACCGCGACGGCCGTGTCCGGCACCTTCCACCAGCCCTCGCTCACCGCCGGCAACGAGGACACAACCCGCTCGACCCCGCTGCCGCGGAATGTCGTGACCCAGCTGCGCTCGATGCTGCGCGCCACCGTCACCGACGGCACCGCGAAGATCCTCGCGGATCTGCCCGGAGAGATCGGCGCGAAGACCGGTACCGCCGAGGTCTCCGACGACCAGGACAACAACGGCTGGCTCGTCGCCCACCGCGGCAACGTCGCCGTGGCCTGTGTGGTCGAGGAGGGCGTCACCGGCGGCGGCTCCGCCGGACCGATCGTCCACAGCCTGCTGTCCGCCGTCCCGGACGACTCCGCCTGACGGCGGCACTCCGCATGCCCGCGCGGGGAGCACGCGGAGTTGTTCGGTGCGGTCAAGGGGCGGGCTTCAGCAGCCCGGTCGGCGGTCATAGGGCGGGCTCCACGCCCTGATCGCCGAGGCGACCCGGCGGACCATCGCCGCCCTGCGGCTCCCGGGGCTCCCGGCGGCTCTATAACGGGGTGATGATCTATCACGTCGTACCGCGCGCCGTCTGGACCACCGCCACCGGCCAGGCGTACGCGCCCGCCTCCCTCGCCGAGGAGGGCTTCGTGCACTGCTCCCCGGACGAGGCGACCACGCTGGCCGTCGTCAACGCCTTCTACCGGGACGCCCCCGGACCCCTCCTGGTGCTCGCCCTCGACGAGGCGCGGCTCTCCGCCAGGGTGGAGTGGGAGGCGGCGGCCCCCGCCCCGCCGCCCGGGGTCGCCGGGGACACCCTGTTCCCGCACGTGTTCGGCCCCCTCGACCGGGACGCCGTCGACCACGTCCTGGAGGTGCGGTTCGACGAGGGGGGCCGGGCCTCGGAACTGCGTACGACAGGATGACCGGGTGAACGATCAGCAAACCCCCCTCCCCGCCCCCGCCGTACGCCCCGTCCGGGGAACGGCCCGCTGTGCCATCGCGGCCCTCGCCCTCGCCGGAGCCGCCTGGGTGGCCCGGGCGGTCTGGCACCTCCGGCTCGCCGCGGCCGGAGAGCCGGCGTCCGGCCCGCCCGACCAGGGCGGCGGCGTGCACCGCCCCCTGAACGCCCTGGAGAACTCCTACCACTTGGTCTCCTCCGTGGGCGGCGGCGTCACGGCTCTCTGCGCCATCGTGTTCCTGTTCTGGCTGGACCGGATGAGGGACAACGCCAAGGCCCTCTCGGGCGCGGAGCCCCGCTACAGCCACCTCTGGCTCTGGCTGGGCTGGATCGTGCCCGTCGTGAACCTGTGGATACCCCGGGGCATCGTCGCGGACGTCCACCGCTCGGTCTTCCGCGAACGGCGGCTGCCCGCCGTCGTGAACTGGTGGTGGGGCCTGTGGCTGGCCGGTCTGGCCGGCGGCGTGGGGATCATCTACGCCGACGACACGGACGAGGTCATCTCCCGTGCCTACAGCGGCGTTTCCCCCCTGCTCGCCGCCGACCTGGTGATCGTGGCCGCCGCCGGGGCCGCCGCCGTCATGGTCCACACGCTGACGGCGGCACAGCTGCGGCACTCGGACGAACCGGCCCAGGCCGGCTAGGACGCGGCCGGTACACCGACACGACGAACGAGGCGGTCACCCGCACCGGTGCCGCCAACTCCGCGACCCGGCCGCGCAGTTCCGCCGCATCGATGTGATGCGCGGCCGGACTCATGGTCACCAGGGCGGCGACCTCCTCGGCCGTGAGGCACATGGTGTACTCCAGCGACTCGGCGCGCTCGTGCCGGAAGTGCGCCGCCAGGGTCCGGTGCAGGCGTTCCTCCTTCCCCGGGTCCACGGCCAGCAGCCCCACGGACGCGCCCAGTTCGCGCAGATGCCGACCGGTGGGGGTGACGACGAGCAGCGCGCCGTCCGGGCCGAGGACGCGGTGGAACTCGGGCCCGTTGCGGGGCGCGAAGACGTTGAGTACGAGGTCGGCGCAGCCGGTGCGCACGGGCCACGGCTGCCACACGTCCCAGGCGGCGGCCTCCGCACGGGCATGCGCGCGGGCCGCAGCGCGCAGGGCGGGCACGGAGCTGTCCAGCCCGAGTCCCAGGGCCCGGGGGAGGGCGTCCAGGACAGCCGCGAGGTAGTGGCCGGTGCCGGCACCGGCGTCCAGGACGGTGGCGTCGGGCGGAGCCAGTTCCCCGGCGAGGTCCGCGAGGGTGCGCGCGAGCGGGTCGTAGTGCCCGGCGCCGAGGAACGTGGCACGGCAGCGGACCATGTCGGAGGAGTCGGCGCTCGGGGCGCGCCGGTGGCCCGTCAGCAGGCTGACATAGCCGTGGCGGGCGATGTCGAAGGTGTGCCGGCCGGCGCAGCGCAGGGCGCCACGGGTGCGTTCGAGGCCGGCTGGACACAGGGGGCAGGTCAGGACGGACGACAGGAGTCGGTCGGACGGCATGGTGCTCCTCGGAGCGCGGCGCACCGCCGGGAGTGGGGGCGCCGCGTGCGGACGGCGGACGGTGGGGCGTCGGCGCCCGCCGGCCGGCTGCCGGGAAACCGGCAGCGGGGGCGGGTACGCCGAGGACGGCGACGTGACCAACTCACGTCGCCGTCCTCACCGCGGCGTCAGAGGAAGCAGTGAGGCAGGGCGTTGCATGCCAGTGCCATACGGCCAGGCTACCTGGCGCCGCCGAACGTCACGACGAGCCGCCCGTCCGAGGCGAACGACCAGCGCAGGGCGCCGGCGTAGGAGGAACAGCGGGAGCCGTTCGAACCGGACCAGAACTGGTTCGAGCTGTCGGAGTTGCCGATGATCCGGTCGTTCGACCCGCTGTCGCAGGAGGTGTTGCCGCGGAACACCGACTTGCTGCCCGAGTCGAAGTTGAAGTTGCGCTGCTCGTTGCCGACGCTGACGTTGTCCGAGATCTGCATCGCGCCGGTGTTGCTGTTGTAGGTGAAGCCGTGCTTGCCGTTCTCGTAGGCGATGCTGCGCCGGACGATGTGGTTGACCTCGATGTCGTCGCCGCCGAGCTTGTAGCCGTTGCGGTCACCGTTGCCGGCCTGCCCGCCGTTGCTGAGGGTGCCGTTGTCGTAGGCGAGGGAGTCCTCGATGGTCACCGCGCCGATGGGGCCGGTTTCCGTCTTGGAGTAGAGGTCGTAGCCGTCGTCGATGTTGTTGTGGGCCACGGTGTAGCGGAAGACGTTCCCGGGGCCGACGGTGAGCTTCGGGGCGAAGCCGTCGGCGTCCTCACCGTCGGAGTCGACGTTGTCGTGCGACTGCGCGCTCAGGATGAGGTTGTTGGAGGGCCACTGGTCCTTGGGCGTGCTGGAGAGCGTCCGCGAGAGCTGCAGCCCGGAGTCACGGTTGTGGCGGGTCACCGTGCGTTCGACGACGTTGTTGCTGCCGCCGATGAAGATGCCGTTGTCACCGGCGCGTTCGACGACGAGTCCCTTGACGTGCCAGTACGACGCGTTGACGGCGAGGCCGCGGTTGGCCGGGTCCTCGCTCTGGGCGGAGAAGTCCAGCACGGGCGTCTCGCCCGGGTAGGCGAACAGTTCCGTGCGGTCGCCCGAGGTGCCGTTCCTGCCCGTCGGGATGGTGACCGTCTGGGAGTAGCGGTAGGTCCCGCCGCGCATGTGGATGGTGCCGCCGGCGGAGATGCGGCTGATCGCGGAGGTGAGGGTCGTCGGGCTCGACTCGGTGCCGGCCGCGCTGTCGCTGCCGTTCGGCGACACGTACAGGGCCGGGCCGGTGGGCTGCGGGTTGCCGTCGCCCGTCTCGACGTCGACGTAGTCGATGTTGGGCAGGCCGCCGGAGGTGGTCGGGCTCAGCCGGACGGTGTTGCTGCCCGACCGCAGTGGCACGGTGAGCGTCTTGGTCGCCCAGGTGTCCCAGGCGCCGGTGCCCTCGAAGGACGCCGTGCCGGTCGTCGAGCCGTTGACCACGATGTTCGCGGCGCGTGCCGAGGTCGTGCCGTTGGCGAAGCGGACCTTCAGCGTCGCCGTGCCGGCGGCGGACGCGTTCACCGTGAACTGCGCGTAGGCGCTGGTGCCGTTGTCGCCGTTGCAGAATCCGCTGCCGGAGAACCCGGCCCAGTTCGAGTCGATGGTGCCGGTGCAGACCGCGGGCGAGGCCTCGGCCTCGTAGCGGGTGGTCGCCGCCTGCGCCGGATTGCCGGACAGGGCGACGAGGCTGCCGGCCAGCAGGCCGACGGACGCGATCACTGGTCTCAGGTGCATCGTTCGTCTCCAAGGGGTGGTGACGTATGCGGAACCCGGCCGGGTAAGCGCTTTCTGGAGGGGAACGTAGAAGCTTGCTATGGACGCGTCAATAGCTCCCTACATGATTGCCATTCATAGACTTGAACAACTGGAGGTGTCGTGCGGTGCGGTGCTTGCCCACCCTGCCGCCGGCCTCCGGAACCTCGGCGGTTATCGTCCGCTGGTGAGCGAACTGTCGGCTGTGTACCTGCCGGAGGCGACCGCCGGACGGCTGCTGGAATCGTGGCGGCTGGACCTCCCCGCGCTGCTGCTCGTCGCCGTGCTGGGCGGCCTCTACGGCTGGGGTGTCGTCCGCGTGCGCGGGCGGGGCGGGTCCTGGCCTGCGGCCCGGCTCGTCGCCTTCGTGCTGCTCGGGCTCGGGGCGATCGTCGTGGCCACGATGTCCGGCCTGGCCGTCTACGGCCGTGAACTGTTCTGGCCCGCCGCGGTGCAGAACGTCGGGCTCGACCTGCTCGCGCCGCTGGGGCTCGCCCTGGGCGACCCGCTGCGGCTCGCGGTGGAGGCGCTGCCGGAGGGCGGCGCGGCCCGGGTGCGCCGGGTGCTGACCGGCCGGCTGGTCAGGTTGCTGACGTTCCCCCTCGTCAGCACGGTCCTGGTGCTGGCCACCGAACTGACCGTCTACTTCACGCCGTACTTCGCCACCGCCCTGCGCGTGGGCTGGCTGCACGAGCTGATGTATCTCCATCTGCTGGCGGCCGGCTGCCTGTTCGTCCTGCCGGTGCTCACCCGCGAGCAGGCCCTGCCCGCCTGGTGCACCCACCCGGTCCGGGCGGCCCTGGTCTTCCTGGACGGGGTCGTCGACGCGCTCCCGGGGCTGGTGGTCATGACGCACGGCACGCTGATCGCGGGCGCCTGGTACCTGCACCACGCGCCGCCCTGGTCCCTCGACGTCCACCACGACCAGCAGGTGGGCGGCGGCGCCATGCTGGGCATCGCCGAGCTGGTCGCGATTCCCTTCCTGCTGACGGTCCTCGCGCAGTGGGTGCGTGCCGAGCGGGCCCAGACGGCCGTACTGGACCGGCGCCTCGACGGCGAACTCGCTCCCCTGGCCCCCGCTTCGCAGGGGTCCGCCGAACTGGTCCGGCCCTGGTGGGAGACCGAGGGGGGCGAGGTGGCGGAGCGGATGCGGCGGCAGGGGCCGGGTGACTGACCCGGCCCGTCGGTGCCGGTCAGCGGCTGTCGGCCGCCGCCCCGCGATCCGCGCTCGGGCGGGCCGCCGACGGTTCGGGCCGTATCGAGGTGGGTGCGGCCGATGGGGTGCGGGACACGGCCGACGGGGTGCGGGACACGGCCGCTGGGCCGGCCGTCTCGTCGGGGACGCGCGTACGGGGGCTGGACGGACGGGAGTTGCCGGTGCCCGGGCGGGACTCGGACGGGGACGGGGACGGCGCGAGGGTGGGGGGCGCGGAGGGGGCGGGCGGCGTCGTCCGCGCGGTGGGCGGGGCCATCGGGATCGTCGGAGTCGTGGGGCGCTCGGGTGCCGTGTGGCGCAGCGGGAGCGTGATGAGGACGGCCGCGACGCAGCACAGGCCCGCCCCGGCCGCGGTGCGCAGCAGGCGGCGGCGGGTGGCCCGGCGGCGGATCGTCTCGTACTGGCCGGGGGGCACGCCCAGGTAGTCGGGGGAGGAGGGGCGCAGGATCACGGCGAGCGGGTCGTCGGGGGCGGGCCCCGGGTCGCCCGGGTCGCCGTCAAGGCGTGTGGTCAAGGCTTCTCCTCAGGTGGACGCGGAGCAGTTCCCGGGCCGCGTGCAGGTCGGCCTTGACGGTTCCTTCCTTGCGCCCGGTCAGTGCGGACACCTCCCGGATCGGCATGTCAGCGTAGTAGTGGAGCAGGATCGGGACGCGCAGCCGCTCCGGCAGCGACTGCACGAGCAGCCGCACGGACGGGTCGGCCTGTTCGGGGTGGGGCCGTACGGCGGCTTCCGAGGTGACGCGGTGCATGGCCCGGCGCTCGCGCTCCAGCTTGCGCCAGTGGTCCCGGACCAGGTTGGCGGCTGTGACGTAGAGGAACCCGCGCGGTTCCTCCACGGACGTCCAGCGGGCCCAGAGCCGGGTGAACGCCTCCGAGGCGATCTCGTGGGCCGTCCCGTCGTCGTCGACGAGCCGGCGGCACCAGCCGGCGAGGCGCGGGTAGAGGGCGGCGAACAGCTCGGACGCTGCCTTCTCGCGGGACCGTTTCAACGCTCTCCAGGGGTGGGGGACCCGGCACCGCTCAGCGCCGCGAACACGATCACGTTGTCCGCGTAACCGTCGCCGGTCCGCGCTCCGCCGCACGTGATCAGCCGCAGCTCCGGGCGGTCCACGTTCCCGTAGACGTCGTCGGCCGGGAAGTCGGTTTTCGGGATCGTGCGTACGGACGTGACGGCGAACTCCGCCGCCGTGCCGTTCTCCAGGCGCGCCACGATCCCCTCGCCCCGGCGCAGCCGGGCGAGGTGACGGAAG
This sequence comes from Streptomyces hawaiiensis, assembly GCF_004803895.1. Lineage (NCBI taxonomy): Bacteria > Bacillati > Actinomycetota > Actinomycetes > Kitasatosporales > Streptomycetaceae > Streptomyces > Streptomyces hawaiiensis. Next base: position 4,553,629 of record NZ_CP021978.1, read on the forward strand.
ACGCCGTCGCCGTACGGGCCGACCGTGACGTGGCCGAGGAGCACCGCCGGGCCGGTCTGGCCGGGCGTCGGCGAGTGCCGGTACCAGCCCGCCCGGTCGTGGGCCGTGACCGGCGGCACCTGCACCGTGCCGTCGGCCGCCAGGCCCAGCCGGATGACCGGGGTGTCGACGCCGATCGCCGGGATCAGCAGCCGGACCGGGACCGAACGGTCGAGGGGACGCGCCCCCTTGACCGGAACCGGCCGGGACGGAGCCTTCGACGGTGGTGCGGTGGCTTCGCGACCCCCGCACGCCGTCAGCAGGGACGCCAGCGCCCCGGCCGTGAACGCGCGCCTGGAGAACGGGCTCATGCCCCGGTCGCCCGGCGGCGGCGTACGACGAAGACCGTGCCGCCGCCCAGGGCGAGCACCGCGGCGGCGCCCGCGCCGATCGCCGTGCCGTCGGTCCCGGACGCCGGCGACGCCGTCACACCCGTATCGGGCGCGCCATCCGGCACGACGGAGACCTGGCCATCGGCGGGTGCCCGGGTCGGTTCCGCACTGGGCGCGGGCTGGGCCTGCTCAGGTGCCCGGGTCGGCTCGGGCACCCGGGTCGGCTCGGCGCTCTCCGCCGGCTGGGCGCTGGGCGCGGCGGACGCCGGGACCGGACTCGGGGTCGCCGCCCCGTCCGCGAACGCGGGCCCCGTGCCCATCAGTACGGCGGTGCCCGCGAGGGCCAGGGCGCTGAGGACAGTTCGGCGCATGGATTCGCACTCCTTCGTCGGTCCGCCCGACGGTCGGGCGGGGTGACAGATCGTGCGGAGAGACGAGCCGGCGGCCCGGCGGGTTGTAAAGAGATGGCAAAGCCGTACGCGGTGGCTCCGACATATTCGGCTGCGCGCGGGAGCCGGGGCCGCTAGCATCCGTCGCGATGACGACTCACTCTGTGAACAGATTGGGGGACCCGTCCGCGCAAGGTGAGTGCTGATGCTCACCGACCTCGCGAACGGGGACTTCCCGCTTTCCTTCTGGCCGCGCGTGCGCGAGTTCGCCGTGCCGCCCTCCATGATCGAGACCGCGACCGCGCGCCGCCGTGCCGGGGACTGGGCCGGCGCCTGCGCCGCCGCGAACATCGACGTCGACCTCCAGCCGCGTCTCGTGGCGCGGCGCCACGGCCGGGAGTTCGCCGCCCGGCTCCGCGCCGACCTGCGGCACCTCGCCCCCGACCTGCTGCGCTGGCACATGCCGAGGATCGCCCCCGACGGGCTGCTGCGGCCGGGCCTGACCCTCACCCTGGCCCGGTACGGCACCGGAAGCCCGGGAGCGCTGCACCTCGTGGTGCGGACGCCGCCGGCCTGGGCGGACGCCGGTCAGCGGATCAGCCTCGCCCTGTGGGACGCGTCCCGCACACGGGAGGCCGACCGGCGTCACCCGCACCCCCGCCCCAGCCGGCGCTTCCGGCTCGACCTGCACCGCCACCTGTGGGACGCGCGCCGGGCCGATGAGCTGCGGGTGCGGTCCGGTGAGGGCGGTTCGGGCGACTCGGACCCGCCCGGGCCGCTGCCGCACGGACAGCGGTGCGCCGTCGACCGTTGGGCGGCCGAGGCGGGGATCCTGCTGCGGGCCGAGGGACGGTCCGGCGGCAAGGTCGTTGTGCGGCTCGGGACACGGCTCCGGATCGTCCTGGACGTGTCCGACGGCGGTGCGAAGACCGCGATGTCGTACGCGCGCGCCCCCGACTCCTCGCTGCCGGTGCTGCCCGACGCGGCGACCTGGGTGCTGCCCGACCTGGAGCTGCTGCGGGCCGGGGCGATCGACGCCGGGCGCCTGCATCCGCTGGTGGCCACGGCGTTGGGGGCCCAGCTGACCGGTGCCCCCGGGGCGCCGGAACGAGCGGGTGATCCACGGGTGGTGGAGTGCCGGGGCGTCCTGCACCGGATCGGCCTGGTCGACGGTGTACTGGCCGCCCTCGACCACGACCCGGCCGAGGTCCGCCGGGAGGAACTCCTCGCCGCTTTCGGCGGACCGCCGCTGCCCTGTCTGCGGGCGGTCGACGAGGCACACCGCCGGCCCGACTGCCTTCCCGGCGTCCGCGAACGCCTCCACCACGGCGACACGGCCGGTGCGCTCGCCGCGGTCGAGACCCTGCTGGGGCCCGAGGCGGTGCTGCGCGACGGCCCGCTGCGGGACGCGCTGGAGACGGCCGCGCGGCGGCGCATCGCCCACGGGCTGTTCCGTGCGGGCCTGGAGGGCCCCTCGCCCGGCAGCCTGCGCCCCTGGGACCGCCGCCGCTCCCGCGGCGACGGCCCGCACCCACGCCACATGTGACCCGGTCCGACCCGAACGGGCGACCGCCCCCGCCCCCGTACTGCCCTTCATCCCACCGAGACGGCTCACCACCGGCACACAGGTGATCACACATGCGCACTCACATCCCGTCCCCGTCCGACACCGCTTCCCAGCTCGACGTGGCCGGCGACCTGCTGGCCCTGCTGCGGGACACCACCACCGAACCGCGCCCCGACACCCAACTGGAGGCCCTCACCCTGGCCGTGGCCGCCGACCTGCCCGTGCTGCTGTGGGGAGAGCCGGGCATCGGCAAGACCGCCGCCCTGACTCAGCTCGCCACGGCCCTTGACCTGCCGCTGACCACGGTGATCGCGAGCGTGCACGAGCCGTCCGACTTCTCGGGGCTGCCGATCGTCGGCGACGACCCCGCCGAGCAGGGCGTGCCGATGGCCCCACCCGACTGGGCCGTACGCCTGGTGCGGGCCGGCCGCGGACTGCTGTTCCTCGACGAACTGTCCACCGCGCCGCCCGCCGTGCAGGCCGCCCTGCTCCGGCTCGTGCTGGAACGGCGGATCGGCGCGCTGCGGCTGCCGCCGGGCGTGCGGATCGTGGCCGCCGCCAACCCGCGCTCCTCGGCCGCCGACGGCTGGGAACTGAGCCCGCCCCTCGCCAACCGCTTCGTCCACCTGCAGTGGACGCACGACACCGACGTCGTCGTCCGCGGCCTCGGCGGGGTCTGGCCCCGGGCGACCCTGCCCCGGCTCGACCCCGAAAGGCTTCCGGAGGCCGTGGACTTCGCCCGCCGGGCCGTGTGCGGGCTGCTCGCCGCCCGCCCCGGGCTCGCGCACCGGCTGCCCAGCGGCGAGACGCGCCGGGGCGGACCCTGGCCGTCCCCGCGCAGCTGGGAGATGACCCTGCACCTGGTCGCCTTCGCGACCGCGGCCGGCTCCTCCCGTGACGTCCTCTCCCTGCTGGTCCGGGGCACCGTCGGGGACGGGCCGGGGCTCGAACTGCTGGCGAGCCTGGACCGGATGGACCTCCCGGATCCCGAGACGCTGCTGGCCGACCCGGCCGCGGCGGTCCTCCCCCAGCGGGGCGATCTGCGCCAGGCCGCGCTGGACGGCGTCGTGGCCGCGGTGCGCAACCGCCCGGAGCGGCACCGCTGGGACGCGGCCTGGGCGCTCCTGGTCAAGGCCCTGGAGACCGGCCCCCCGGACGTGGTGGTCGTCCCCGCCACCACACTCGCCTCCCTGCGCCGCGACGACTGGGACGTCCCGGCGTCGATCGAGCGTCTGGCCGGGGTGGTGTCCCTGTCCCGCCGGGCGGACCGAACGACGGCCGCGGCGAAGGCGGGCCGATGACGAGGAACAGCCCCGTCCCCGGCCACGGCGAAGACGGGCCGACGACGACGACCGCCCCAGGGGCCGCCCCCGGGGCCCTCGACCGGGACAAGCTCTTCACGGCCCGTCTGCACGCCGCGCGCGTTCGCCCCTACCTCGCGACGGCCCTCTTCGCCCTGCACGTCGTCGAGTCGCGGCGTGTGCCGACGATGGGTGTCGACCGGTACTGGAGGTGCTACGTGTCGCCGGCGTTCGTGGAGCGCACGCCCGTCGAGGAACTGGCCGGTGTGTGGGTGCACGAGGTGTCGCACCTGCTGCGCGACCACCACGCGCGCAGCGACCGGGTCGCGAGGGAGCGGGGCCTGAACGGCCCGGGGGAGCGGCTGCGGATGAACATCGCGGCGGACTTCGAGATCAACGACGACGTCTACGGCGACGGACTGGCCCGCCCGGAGGGAGTGGTCGAACCAGGTGATCTCGGCTTGTCCGAGGGCGAGTTGATGGAGGAGTACCTGCGGCAGTTCACCCTGGGCCCGCGGTCGCAGGACCTGGCCTGGCTGGACTGCGGCAGCGGCGCGGACGGCCTGGACCGGGAGTGGGAACTGGGCCCGGACGGCGCGCACGGCCTGAGCGAGCAGGAGCGGGACGCGGTCCGCTTCCGGGTGGCGCAGGGCATCACCGGCCGCCCCGGCAGCGCCCCGCAGGGCTGGCGGCGCTGGGCCGAGGAGGCCTTCCACCCGCCCCAGCCGTGGCGGGAACTGCTGGGCGCGGCGGTCCGCTCGGCGGCGTCCGGCCCCGGCGCGGGCGAGGACTACACCTACGGCCGCCCCGCCCGGCGCTCCACCGCCCTGCCCAGCACGGTCCTGCCGAGCCTGCGCCGCCGCCCGCCCCGCGTGTCCGTCATCATCGACACCTCCGGCTCGGTCAGCGACGCCGAACTGGGCAGCGCCCTCCTGGAAGTGGCCGCGATCGCCCGGGCCGTGGGCGGCCGCCGCGACCTGGTCACGGTCGTGCCCTGCGACGCGTCGGCCGGGTTCGCCCGCCGCCTGTGCCGCGCCGAGGGCATCGCGCTCACGGGCGGCGGCGGCACGGACCTGCGCGCCGGCTTCACCCGCGCCCTGCGCTCCCGCCCGTCCCCCGACGTCATCGTCGCCCTCACCGACGGTCAGACCCCCTGGCCCGGCGCCCGGCCCCCGTGCCGCACGGTGGTCGGCCTGTTCCCGCGCCGACACCAGGGGCCCGCCCACGACGAGAACAACCCGGACTACGTCCCGGACTCGCCACCCACCTGGGCGCGTGTGGTGGACATCGGACCGTGACGGGCCACGGCCTGCGCAACAACCCCCGCTCCATCGCCACCACCACCGCCCTCGTGCGGTCGTTGACGTCGAGCTTGGCGAATCCCTTCAGCGTCACCTCGACCAGGATCCGCCGGCGCCCGGAGAGCGACGGCGCGGCCACGCCCGCGACCTCGGGCACTCGCCGCATCCGGTCGCTGAGCTCCTCGGCCGCTTCCCGGGCGGCGCCCCGGTCGAGAGCACCGCCCGAGCGGGAGGAGATCAGCACCTGTTCTGTGGTCCTGCGCTCCAGATGCGCCTCGGCCGCGAGGGCCTCGGCACGGCCGGCCTCCCCGACCCGGTAGTCCGCCGTCTTCGCACTGTTCATGCCGACGGCACCGCCGGCCCCCGGACACAGCGCCCCGAACACCAGCCAGCCGACGATCGCCCGCAGGGGTGCCGCGCACTCCAGCGCGCCACGCGCACAGACAATGAACTCATGTCCAAAAGCGTGGTTGCGCTGGGCAGTTGCCGGACAGGGGCACTCGGTTGAACCTGCCGTCCACCGGTCGGTGGACCCGGGCCCTGGGAAAACCCCCGCCCTTCGGGCTCAGCTCGGCTTCAGGACGACCGCCTGACCGCCCGCCGGGGCCATCGCCACGTCGAGGGTGTCATCGCGGGTGACGGTCCGGGTGCCGACGACCACGGGGGTCTGGTACGGGTTCGCGCCCGGGGTGCCGTCGGCGTAGACCGTCGCCGTGTACGTGCCGCCGCCGAGGAAGGACAGCGGCAGCGACAGGGTCCTGGACGTCTCGTTCGTCATGGCGCCCAGGTACCAGATGGAGCCGTTGCGCCGGGCTACCGCGACGTACTCGCCGATCGAGCCGGCCAGGGTGCGGCTCTCGTCCCACGTGACCGGGACGGCGTTGAACCAGGGCAGGCCGGGCCAGTTGGCCGGGTTGTTGTACTTGGACGGCTTGTCGTACCAGAAGAGGAAGTTGAGGGGCTGGTAGTACACCGCGGCCATCGCCATCTGGTGGGCGTTGGTCGTCTTGTCGCGGGACTGGCCGTAGCAGATCGTGTAGTCCATCGGGCCGCCGATGTTGCGGGCGAACGGCAGCGTCACGTTGTGCGTGGCGGTCGGGAACTGCTCGTTGCCGCGCACGCCCTCCAGGCTGATCCAGTTCGGGAAGGTCCGCTCGTACCCGAAGGGCCGGACGTCGTCGTGCATGTCGATCAGCAGCCGGTACTTCGCCGCCGTCCGCGCCCAGTCGATGATCTGGTTGGTCATCGTCTGCGTGCCGTCGTTGATGAACCCCAGCTTGATGCCCTGCACGCCCCAGCTCTTGTACAGGCCGAACAGGGAGTCGGCGTCGGTCAGCGCGAGCCGGTTGACGTAGAGGAAGACGCCGATGCCCTTGCTCGTGGCGTACGAGATGACGGACGGCATGTCGATGGCGGCGATCGGCCGCGTCGCGTCGGTGGTGGTGAACTCCGGGCCGTACCAGCCGGCGTCGTACTCGATGTACTGAAGGCCGCGTGCCACGGCGAAGTCGATGCCCTGGAGGCCGGCGGCGGTGGTGAGTTCGCAGCGGAAGACCTTGCCGGGCCTGATCCAGGAGGTGTCGGCCAGGGCGTTCGGCGGGGCCAGGTTGAGGACCAGCTCGGCGTTGTCGACGAGTTCGGCGTGGGTGGCTCCGATGACCACCGCCCGCCACGGGGTGACACAGGGCGTGGTGACGGTCGTGGTCGTCTCCACCGGGCCGGTGCCGCGGGCGGTGTGCTCCATGAGGAACGCGGAGAGGGTGTGGGGCTCGCCGGCGACCGAACCGAGCATGAGCCGGGGGTAGTCCACCCGCGAGGACTCGCAGACGCAGGCGATGAGCCCGCCCGAGAGGGTGGCGGTGAGGGGGAGGTCGGTGAGCGGTCCGTTGTCGGTGCCGGCCGTGCCGGTGACCGGTATGGAGCCCGGCGCGACCGGCTCGTAGGCGTTCTCGTCGCGGGCGCTGTAGACGGTGGTGCCGTCCGGGAAGACGAACGTCGTGAGCTCGTCGGCGACAGTGGCGGTGCCCTTGTCGAGGAGGAGGTAGCGCAGCGCGACGCCGGTCTTGTAGGCGCGGGCCTGGACCCCGAAGCGGATGCCCGAGGCCCGGTCCTCCAGGTCCCAGCGCTGTTCCCGGTAGTGGTCGGTAACGGTCGCGTTGCGGCCGTAGACCGGGGTCCAGGTGGTGCGGTGGGTGCCGTACCGCTCCCTGATCACCCTGACGTCACGGCCGAGGACGGTGCCGTCGCCGAGCCTGAGGCCCAGGGCCGAGGTGCCGATCACCGTCCGGGCGTCGCGGCGGGCGGACCAGCGGAGCGCGCCGTCCACCAGGGACAGGGTGATGGAGGTGCCGCCCATGCGGGCGGTGACGCTCTCCGGGCGGCCCGTCCGGTCGTCCGCGGCGCGGGCCGGGCCGGTCGTGGCGATCCCGGCCGCGGCCAGCCCGGCGGTGACGGCCGCGCTCTTGAGCACGACCCGGCGGGACGCGGGCGCCGGGTGGCCGGCCGTTCCGCCCGCGGCGGGCTCTTCCCGTTCTCCCCAAGCTCTCATGGTGAGGGACCTTCCCCAGTGATGGGTAGTAAGTGGTAGTAACCGTTTTCCGCGAGTGCAGTTCTACGTGTCCGCGCAAGGCAGGGTCAAGGGGTCGGAACCGCGGAAATCGCTCTGGGAGTACGCGAACACCCGGGTGCCGGGCCTGGTGCGGCCCGGCACCCGGGGTGCCGTGGTGCGGTCGGTCAGCGCAGCGAGCCGAGGCGGTCCAGGCGGTCGTTCACACCGTTGCGGAGCTCGCCGAGGGTCGTGCCCGGCGGGGCCACCTTCGGCCTGGCGGACGGCGGCTGGGTCTCGTCCGCGCAGGTCGTGCCACGCGCCGGGACCTTCAGGTCCACCAGGTAGCCGGTGACGGCGTCCGTCGCGCAGGCGCTGCGCCCGAAGGCGGTGTGACCCTCGGCCTCGAAGGTGAGCAGCCGGCCGTTGTCGAGCTGCCGGGACACTTTCACAGCAGCAACGAGGCGCACTGAGCCCTGTCGGTTGTCCGGGAGGGCTGGCCCGTTTCAGTCGATGCGGTCGCACAGGGCGTCCGTCGCCCCGTGCAGGAGCCGTACGGACTTGTATCCGGCGGGGCTGATCTCCATCGTGTAGACGCCGTCGACGAGGTACAGGCCGCGCGGCAGACTGCCCTGGTCCTGGCCGACCCCGACGAGCACCGGCCCGTGCACGGCCCAGTGCTGGGAGCCGTCGGGCCGGTACTCGACGACCGCCGAGCCGCTCGCGTCGGCGTCGTAGGAGGCGCCGGTCTCGGTGTTGGTGACGCGCACGACCAGGTCGCCCTTGTAGGCGACCCGCCGCACGGAGCCGTCGGGGTGGGTGCTCAGCACGCGTCGTACCACCTCGTCGACGACGGGCTCGCCATGGACGGGGAAGTCGCACCGCACGCCGGCGCCGACGTCCCACGGCGCGGACGGCGCCGGTTCCCAGCCCTTCGCCGTCTCCGTCTCCGTTGCCGTCTCCGCGGACGCGGGCTGCGTCCCGAGGAGCACGGCGGCAAGTGTCAGCGTCGCGAGGGTGGTTCGGCGCATGGTTCTCCCCGGGCCGAGGTGTGAAGGAAGCGGCGTGCGCCAGTCTCTCCCCGGCCTCTGACCAAAGACTGACCATGGACGTCCCGTTAGGCTGCTCGACAGCCATGGAGTTCCAACTGCTCGGTCCGTTCGCCGCCCGCCACGAGGGACGGCGGGTGCTGGTGGGCAGCCGCCGCCAGGAGCGGTGCCTGCTGGCGGTCCTGCTGCTGCACGCGGGCCGCGCCGTGCCGACGGACCGCCTCATCGACCTGCTGTGGGACGACGAACCGCCCGCCTCCGCCCGCGCCACCGTCCACACCTACGTCGGCCGCCTGCGCGCCGCGCTCAGACCGCACGGGGTGTCCGTCGAGACCCGGCACGACGGTTACGCCGTGGAGCAGGGCCCTCATGGGATCGACGTCGAGGAGTTCGTCGGGCTCGTCGGGCAGGCGGCCGATGCCGGTGACCCGGCGGAGCGGATCCGCCTGTACGACCAGGCCCTCGGGCTGTGGCACGGCTCGCTGCTCGCCGACGTCGCCGACGACCGGTTGCGCTCACGCCTCGGCGGCAGGCTGGGCGAACTGCGCCTGTCCGCCGTGGAGCTGCGAGCGCAGGCCCAGCTCGCCCTGGGTCTGCACGACGGTGTCGTGGCGGACCTGACGCCTTGGCTGGTGGAGCACCCGAGCCGGGAACGGCTGGTCGGCGCCCAGATGACCGCCCTGTACCGGGCGGACCGCCAGGCCGATGCGCTCCGGTTGTACGGCCGCACCCGCGACCTGCTGGCGGAGGAACTCGGCACCGAGCCCGGGCGCGAGCTGCGCACGCTCCACGAACGCATCCTGCTCGGCGATCCCCGGCTGGACCGGCCGCCCGGGCCCGTCTACGCGGTCCGGGTCGGCGACCAGTGGCTGCCGTGGAGTACGAGCGGACACCCCGCGCTGGAGTTCTGCAACACCTACGCCGGGTGGGGCGGGGAGCGGCTGCCCGGGTCGGACTGGCTGCGCGGTTACGCCACGCTCGCCGTCTGGGCCGGTCACCTCGACCTGGTCGAGGAGCGGCAGGTCACCCGGCTGCGCGAACAGGCCCTGCGGCAGCCGGCCGAGGCCGCCGCCGTCCTCGACGAGGCCCGGCGGCTGCGTACGGACCTGTACTCCTGTCTGACCGATCCGCAGGACGGACGGGCGTTCAAGGCGGTGGCCGCGGCGGTGGAGGACGCCGCACGGCTGTCGGTGTTCACGCGTGGCGAGGACGGTCTCGGACGCTGGCAGCCGTCGCCCTCCGCCGGTCTGCGCGTGCCCGTCTGCGCGGTGGCCCGCAGCGCGGGCGAACTGCTCGCCGATCCACGGCGTTTCACGGTCCGCGGCTGTCCCAGCCGGGACTGCGGCTGGCTGTTCCTCGACGACAGCGGGCGGCGGCGGTGGTGCAGTCTGGCGACGTGTGGTGCGAAGCGGGCGGCCGGGGGCCGGTGAGCGGCTCGTTCCGGCACCGGCGTCCGCACCAGGCTCGGCACGTCTTACGGGGTGCGGGCCGGCTCATGAGCTGCGGGCCGGCCGGAACCGGTCCGTCGCCGCCAGCACCGCCTCCGTCGTGGCATCCCCCGACAGCCCGTGTCCCTCGTCGCCGATCAGCACGAGTTCCGCGTCCGGCCACACCCGGGCCAGCAGCCACGCGATGTCAGGAGGTCCGCTGATGTCCATCCGGCCGTGGATCATCACGCCCGGGACGCCGGCCAGCTTCCCGGCGTCGCGCAGCAGTGCCCCGTCCTCCAGGAAGGCGGCGTGCCGCCAGTAGTGGGTGACGAGGCGGGCGAAGCGCATCCGGAAACGCGGGTCCTCGTAGCGGGGGTCGGGCTTGTGCCCCGGGTGGGTGGAGACGTGCACGTCCTCCCACCGGCACCACTCCCGCGCGGCCCGCTCCCGTACGGCCGGATCGGGGTCGGCGAGCATCCGGGCGTAGGCGTCCACGAGACTCCCGTCGCGCTCCGCCTGCGGCACGGTGTCCCGGAACCGGGTCCACTCCTCGGGGAAGATCCGCCCCATGTCCCGGGTGACCCACTCCACTTCGCGGCGAGTGGTGCTGGTGACGCTGAAGAGGACCAGCTCGGACACGGACGCGGGGTGCTGCTCGGCGTAGGCCAGGGCGAGGGTCACGCCCCATGAGCCGCCGAGGACCAGCCACTCCTCGATGCCGAGGTGCTGCCGCACCTGCTCGATGTCGGCGATCAGGTGGGGTGTGGTGTTGGCGGCGAGGGAGGTCTCCGGGTCGGCGGCGTCGGGTGTGCTCCGCCCGCACCCGCGCTGGTCGAGGAGCACGACGCGGTACGCCGCCGGGTCGAACAGCCGCCGCCAGAACGGCCCCGCGCCCGACCCCGGCCCGCCGTGCAGCACGACGGCGGGCTTACCCGCGGGATTCCCGCAGGTCTCCCAGTACACGCGGTTGCCGTCACCGACGTCGAGCATGCCGTGGGCGTACGGCTCGATGCCGGCGGGATACAGCTCGGCCATGCGAGGGGTCCTCTCTCTCCGGTCAACGGCCTTTCATGGCCAAGGACCGCTCCCTGTATGCGACGTGGGGGCGGCACGCGCGACTACAGGATCTCGGTCCAGCCCTCGGGCGTCACCCTGTAGTGGTCCCCGTCGTCGGCGTCCATCCGTGAGCTGGCGTGCACATGGACGTGGTCCCGCTCGAGGTGGTACCGGAAGCCGCCCATCATGCCGACCACCGTGAAGACGACCTTCACGGCGAGCCCCTCCGTGAGGGGAGCCAGCGGCGGCAGGAGGTGTTCGATCTCCTCGAAGCACCGGCCGGTCCTCTCCCGCATCAGGGTGTGGACGCGCTGCTCCAGGGCGTCCGGCGGGGCGGGCAGGGGCCGTACCGTGACCGGTTCCAGGAGGTCGAGCAGGTGCGTGTGCCCCTGCTCCCGGGCGATGTCGACGGGGCGGCGACCGTCCCGGGCGCGCTGGGTGCGCCAGGCGCCGTGCGCGATCAGCCGGGACACGACGGCGAAGTCCGCGCCGTGCCAGGCCGCCTGATGCAGCGGGGAGAAGCCGCTGCGGTTCCCGGGCCGGGGGAGGTTGACCCACCCCGGCTTCTCGCCCAGCACCTCGAAGAGAGGATTCCAGTCGGCGTCCCGGGCCAGGTCCGAGAACTGGTCCCGCTGGTCCCGGTACCAGTCGTTGAAGCGTTCGCGGTCGGTGAGGCCGTCCCATTCCAGCAGCGTGATCACCCGGTCACGCTAACCGACCCGGTCCGGGGCGCACGGGCGGGGAGGCCGTCTCCAGGGCCCGCCGGAGTACCCACCTTTTTGTGGGGACTTGGCAGTGCGCCGGCGCCGGGCGAACCTGGTGGTGGGCGGCCGGTGAGGCGCAGGACCGGGAAGGGACGGAGGTGGCACCCGCGTCAGGAGGCCGGCCGGGCGGCCTCGGACAGCCTCTCCAGGTGACGGTGGCCCCAGTCGGACAACGGCGCCAGTGCCTCGGCGAGTTCACGGCCGAACGCGGTCAGGGAGTAGACCGTCTTCGGCGGCAGCACGTCGTACACCTCCCGGTGCACCAGCCCGTCCGCGGCCATCTCCCGCAAAGCCTCGGTCAGCACCTTCTCGGAGAGGCCCGGCAGCCGCCGCCGCAGCTCCGCCGGGCGGTGCGGGCCCGACTCCAGCAGCCAGAGCAGGGCCGTCTTCCACTTGCCGTCGACCACGGCGATCGCGGCAGTCACTCCGCAGACGTCCGGATCCTGGCGCCGACGCGTCATGTCCGCCCCTTTCATTATCAATCACCTTGTACATCAGAGGAGTTCACTGTGTCTTCGTACAGCGCTTCCCCGGCCCCGGCGCATTCCGGCCGGCCGTCCGCCGATCTCCCTGCCGTCACGGTCACCGTCCTCGGTCTCGGGCCGATGGGGCGCGCCCTGGCCGGTGCGTTCGTCGACGCGGGCCTGCGCACCACCGTCTGGAACCGCACCCCGGGCCGGGACCGGGAGCTCCTCGACCGCGGTGCGGCGGGCGCGGCATCGGCGGCCGAAGCGGTGGCGGCGAGCGAGGTGACGGTCGTCTGCGTGGTGAACTACGACGCCGCCGACGCCGTGCTGCGCGGGGACGAGGTCACGACCGCCCTCAAGGGCCGTACGGTCGTGAACCTGACCGCCGACACCCCGGCCCGGGCCCGCGACACCGCCGACTGGGCCACCGCGCACGACGTCCGCTACCTGGACGGCGCGATCATGACCCCGACGACCACCATCGGCACCCCCGGCGCGGTCTTCCTGTACAGCGGACCCGAGGACCTTTACGACGAACTCACGTCTGTGCGTGAGGCGTTGGGCGGAACCCACACCCACCTCGGCGAGGACGCGGGCCGGGCCGCGGCCTACGACATCGCCCTGCTCGACATCTTCTGGACGGCGATGGCGGGCTACGCGCACGCCCTCGCGGTGGCCCGGGCCGAGGGCGTCACCGCGACCGAACTGGCGCCCTTCGCCCAGGGCATCGGCGCGATCCTCCCGCCGGTGTTCGCGGAGACCGCCGCGGACGCCGACGCCGGCACCTACTCGGGCGAGGGCAACCCACTCACCTCGGCCGTGTCGTCCATGTCCCACATCGTCCACCTCTCCGAGTCGCACGGCATCGACGCCGGGGTCATGCGCGCGGCCGAGGGCATGGCCCGCCGCGCCGTCGGACTGGGTCACGGGCAGGACGGCTTCATCCGCGTCGCGGAGGTCATCGGACGGCGGTGACCGCTACGCGGGGCTGCCCGGTCCGCCGAACGCCCGCCCGCAGTGCGCGAGCAGTTCGCGCACCGCAGGACTCTGCCCGGTCCGCGAGACCAGGGCGAGCAGCGCCGGCGTGTCGACGTCGTCGATGGCGCGGACGACGACCCGGTCGCCCAGGCCCGCGGCCATCGACTCGCTGAGGACGGCGACACCGAGCCCGCGGGCCGCCAGTGCCGCGACGGCGTCCGCGGCACTGGCCTGCAGCGCGATCCTGGGCCGCAGATCCCGCGCGGCGCAGGCACCGTCGAAGACGGTACGCAGGCCGGTGCCCGGGGGCATGCACACGACCGGGTGGGCGGCGACGTGCCGCAGCGCGACCCGCCGCCGTGACGCGAGGGGGTGGTCCTCCGGAACCACGACGACGAGCCGCTCACTGATGATCGTCAGTGACTGAAGTCCCTCGGGGGCGGCGGCCGTCCCGACGAGGGCCACGTCGACCGTGCCGAGGCGCACCGCCTCGACGAGCCGGTCGGAGTTGTCCTCCAGCAGGGAGATCTCCACCCCCGGATGGGCCCGGTGGAACGCGGCGAGGGCGTCGAACAGGGGCGTGAGGGTGCAGCCGATGACCATCCCGATCACGAGCCTGCCCCGGATCAGGCCGGTCACCTCGCCCACCGCCTGCCCGACCGCCCCGGCCGCGGCGAGCGTCGCACGGGCGTGGTCGAGCGCCGCCCTTCCCGCGGGGGTGAGGGTCGCGGTGCGCGCCGACCGGTCGAAGAGCTCGGCCCCGAGCTCCCGCTCCAACTGGCGGATCTGGGCGCTGACTCCGGACTGGCTGATGTGCACCCGCTCGGCGGCCCGGGTGAAGTTCCGCTCCTCGGCGACCGCGACGAAGTACTCCAGCTGCCTCAGTTCCATGACTGGTGGTTCTAGCTTCCATCAGATCCATCTGTTGGACTTCTGGTAGCCGCCCGACGAGGCTGGGAGGCACCGAGGAACCCAGAGGTCAGGAGAGCCCCGTGCCGGAGTACGAGAAGGCCATGCGCCCCGAGGACATCACCCGCCTGTTCGTCGAACGCTCCAACGCCGGTGACGCGGCCGGAGTCGCCGCGCTCTACGCCGAGGACGCGGTCCTGGCCTACCCGCCCGGCGAACGCACGGTGGGCCGCGAGGCGATCCGCACCCTCTGGGAAAAGGTCCTGGCCGGCCGCCCCCACTTCGAGCCGGAACCCCCTCTGCCGACCCTGGTCCACGGCGACATCGCCCTCACCTCCACCCCGCCGAAGGACGGCACGGGGGCCCGGGCACAGGTGGTCCGCAGGCAGGCGGACGGGAGCTGGCTGCGGGTGCTGGACCAGCCGGAGTTCGCCCCGCCGGCCCGCTGAGAGGGACGACAGAAGGCCAAGACGGCGCCCCCGCCGGCCATCGACATCCGATGGCCGGCGGGGGCGCCGGGGAGAAACCGAGCGAGGCGCGAAAGCGCTAGTCGCCCGCCACCTCCGTGACCTTCCAGCGCTGGTTGGCCCCGGAGTTCGGCTGCCAGACGCCCACGGAGGCGCCGTCGTTCGTGGACTGGCCTCCGACGTCCGGGAGCTGGCCGGTCGCCGCGTTCACGAGCGTCCACGTGCCGTCGCCGGTCGTGGACGCGATCCACTGCGCGGCGGCGTCGCGGCGGCCCTCGTCGGGTTCGGCGACCAGGGCGCCGTCGCGGATGGCCAGGCGCTTGTCCGCGCCGGTCTCGGTGAGGACGTAGCGCTTGCGGTTGTCCTCGCCGCGGATCTGCTCCACCCGCCACTGCTGACCGGCCGGGTCGGTGGCGTTCGGGGTCTTGATGACCAGGCCCGTGCCGTTGCCGGCGATGGTGAGGTCCTTGCCGCTCTGGACGCCGGTCAGGCGGTAGGTGTGACCCTTGCGCAGTTCGGCCGCGGTCTTGGCGACCCCCGAGACGCCCTTGACGAGGAAGGACGTCACCGACTGGGCGGGCACCGTGAGCGTGGCCTGCTTGCCGGTCACGCGGACGGGCTTCTGCTTCTCCAGCTTGCCGTCGGCGCTGGTCACCACCGGGGTGACCGTGGCGCGGGAGGAGACCCGGCCGAACTTCGACAGGTCGAGCGTGACCTCGCGCGCCTCGGTGGCGCTGTTGACGTGGACGACCGTCGCCGCGTCGCCCTTGCGGGAGAGTGCCGCCGTGCTGGACGTGTCGTTCGTCTTGATCAGGCGGTCGCCGGGCTTGATGAAGTGCGTGAAGTTACGGGCCGTGTCGAACTTGGTGTTGGTGTAGATCGGGCAGGACTTCAGGGTGTCCTTCGAGGTGCAGCTGAACGGGAGCTGGATCTCGCCCCAGTTGCCGCCCTTGGCGGACTCGCCGCCCGGCTTCATGTTGTCGTAGTCCTCGACGGGCTGCCAGAACACCCAGGCCTTGGGCTCCAGTTCACGCAGGTCGTCGACCATGCGCTGGGCCAGGCCCAGGCCGGGCCGCATGTCCGTGAAGCTCTGGCCGTCGCCCCAGTCGCCCTCGACCTCGCTCATCCACAGCGGCTTGTCGGCGGCCTTGGCCAGGTCGCGGACGGTGGTGCGCTGGCCGGTGCCGTAGGTGTGGACGTTCATCTGGTCGACGAGGTCGCGGACCTCCTGGGGGTAGGAGTTCCAGTTCGTCGCGAAGGTGCCGGGGTTCGTCTCGTCCATCGCGGATATCTCCGCGTCCGACCGGGACTTCTTCAGGACCGGGGCCAGCGCGCGGAGCACCTTCTGCTGGAGCTCGGGTCCGATGTGGGCGCCCTCCTGGCGGCCGCCGACCGGCTCGCCGTCCGGGCCGAGCTTGGTGCCCCAGTAATCGGTGTTCGGCTCGTTGAACGGGTCCAGCGTGTCGACCTTGATGCCGTGCGC
Organism: Streptomyces hawaiiensis; assembly: GCF_004803895.1. Classification (NCBI taxonomy): domain Bacteria; kingdom Bacillati; phylum Actinomycetota; class Actinomycetes; order Kitasatosporales; family Streptomycetaceae; genus Streptomyces; species Streptomyces hawaiiensis. Next base: position 4,569,706 of record NZ_CP021978.1, read on the forward strand.
CTTCTCCAGCCGCTCGGTCGCGCCCACCAGGTACTTGGCGAAGTCGTCGACGGAGTCGGTCTTCAGCTGGTCCTTGCCCGCGTCGAAGTTGCCGGAGACGTAGCCGCTCTCGGTCATGAACCAGGGCGGGGAGTTGCTGAAGGTCTCCCAGTGGGTGATGTCCTTCTTGATGCGGTCGACCCACCAGCGCTGCGTCTTGTCCGCGTTCTTGTTCCAGTCGGCCGGGTCGTCCGCGTCCCACCAGTCGACGTCCTCGCGGGTGGTGCCCGCCGGGGCCTTCCACCAGCCCTCGACCGCGCCGCCGGCCCGCAGGTAGTCCTTGACGTCGGGGGCGTTGCCGCCGCCGATGTTGTAGCGGGCGATGTTCAGGGCGAGGCCCTCGTCGCCGAAGAGGAGCTTGTAGAGCTTCTCACGGACCGCGGGCGGGTAGTCGCCGGTGGCGTTCGCGAACCAGACCAGGCTGGTGCCCCAGCCCTCGAACTTCTCCCCCGAGTAGGAGGGGTCGGGCTGGACGGTGACCCCGGCCGCCGCGGCCACGGCGGCCGTCGTCTCGGCGTGCGCGGCGGGCAGGGCGGCGGTGGCCAGGACGGTTCCGGTCGCCAAGGTGACGCCGATGGCCCCGAGGAGCCTTCTCTTGCGGGTGCGGTGTGCCATCTCGAGTACTCCAGCTCTTCTGCGTGCCGCGCGTCCCGGCGGACGCAGAGATCGGGGCCTACGTGGTGCGACTGGTGCGGATCTGACGCCTTCTCGTACGATTTCGACTAGGCAATGTTTACGTAAACATCCACTGGCGGGATGTCTACACTGTCCGAATCTCAGGGGTCAAGGAGTCGTTCCGGACCAAAACCCGCGCCGGCCGCGCGGTGAGGGAAACGAGGGCAGGTGGGCACAGTGGACGGCGAGAGCGCGTCGGGGGGCACGAGCCGTACGAGAAGGCGTGCGGCCCGGCCCCGCCAGGGCGCGTCCATGGCGGACGTCGCGCAGCTCGCCGGGGTCTCGTCCCAGACGGTCTCCCGGGTCTCGAACGGCTTCCCGGGCGTCACCGAGGACACCCGCGCGCAGGTCCTGGCCGCCATGCGGGAGCTGGGCTACCGCCCCAACAGTGCCGCCCGGGCGCTGCGCCGGGGCGAGTTCCGCACCCTCGGCGTGATCACCTTCTCCCTCTCCACCATGGGTAACATCCGCACCCTGGAGGCCATCGCCACCTCCGCCGCCGAGCACGGTTACGCCGTGACCCTGCTGCCGGTGGCCGTCCCGACCCAGGACGAGGTGAACGGCGCCTTCTCCCGGCTGGGTGAGCTCGCCGTGGACGCCGTCATCGTCATCATGGAGATCCACCTGCTCGACGCGGCGACGGTCTCCCTCCCGCCCGGCGTGCAGGTCGTGGTGGCCGATTCCGACGCCGGCGACCGCTACACCGTCGTCGACACCGACCAGACGGGCGGCGCCCGGGACGCCGTACGGCACCTCCTGGACCTCGGGCACGACACGGTGTGGCACCTGGCCGGCCCGGAGGGCTCCTTCGCCGCCCAGCGCCGCGCCAACGCCTGGCGCACCACACTCACCGAGGCGGGCCGCACCCCGCCGCCCCCGGTCCGCGGCGACTGGTCGGCCGAATCCGGCTACCGGGCGGGCCTCCGGCTGGCCGACGACCCGGACTGCACGGCGGTGTTCGCGGCCAACGACCAGATGGCCCTGGGCCTGCTCCGCGCCCTGCACGAACGCGGCCGTCGCGTCCCCGGCGACGTCAGCGTCGTCGGCTTCGACGACATCCCCGAGTCCGCGTCCTTCCTCCCGCCCCTCACCACGATCCACCAGGATTTCGCCGAGGTGGGGCGGCTGTGCGTGGAGGGGGTGCTCAGCAAGATGCGGGAGGACGGGACCGAGCACGGGACGACACTGGTGCCCACGCGGTTGGTGCGGCGGGCCAGTACGGCCGCGCCGGGGCGGGGGCGATGACGCGGCGGGCGGGCGCCTCGGCGGCCGCGGCCGAGGGCGCCGCCCCGGCAGGTGAGCGTTGCGGGTCGCTTCACGCCGTACCGGCGCAGGGACGGGAACGGCGGGGCACATCAGGTCCGGTGGCGGGTTCCGACGGGTAGCTGATGTGGACGACCCTGACGAGGGCGCCGGGGACGAAGACGAACGTCGCGGACGAAGCGGTGCGGGGGATTTCTCCCGGGCCGGCCCATGTCATGGGGCCCTGGAGCACCAGATCCCTGCGTGCCGGGTCGGTGTCCGCAGACACGTAACGTACGTAGCCCTTGACCAGTGGGCCGTCGGACAGTTCGACCGCGAGGGACGGAAATGCCCACCCCGGCCCCCGAGTCGAGTGGCCGTGACCGCCTTCGGGGATGCCGAAGAAGGCGCCCGTCGGCGCCGACGACAGCTCGTCGGCATCCGTTCCGTCCACGGTCCTGAGAGGCGATCCCCGTCACCGCCCCGCACCACCGCCTCGGCGCCCGCCGCTCCCCAGGCCCTCGACCATCCGCAACGCCCGCGTCACCGTCTCCGCGAACGACGGCCCCGCCGACCGGTCGGAGCGCAGCGCCCAGTCCTCCACCCCGATGCGCAACGCCGTGTTCAGCACGCCCGCCTCCACCCGGACCGCGAGGTCGCCGGCGGGCCTGCCCGTGCGGGCGGCGATCATCGCGGCGAACGCGGCCTCCGCGTCGTAGTGCGCCTCCAGCCACACCGCTCGCAGCCCCGGCTCGTCCCGGCACAGCCGCAGCAGGTCCCCGAGGGCCCGCAGGCGGGGGGTGGCGTCGTCGTCCTGCTGGAGGCTCAGGATCGCCTCGGCGAGGGAGCGGTGGTCGCCGGAGGAGTCCCGCAGCCGGTCCGTCAGCAGATCGAGGCCCGTGGTGAGCAGGGGGCGTACGCATTCCTCCTTGGAGCGGAAGTACCGCCACAGCGTGCGCGTCGACACCCCGGACGCGGAGGCGATGTCCTCCGCGGTGACCGCCGCCACGCCCTTGGCGGCGAAGAGCCGGACCGCCTCCTCGGCGATCTCCCTGCGCGTCTCGGCACGCCGCCGCTCCGTCAGCGGCGGCCGCCCCGTGGCACCACCCGCTCGTCCGGCCATGCGCCCTCCTCGACTTGCCGTGCTCACTCTATTTTATGTCCTGCCATGTCCTGAAGGCGTACAGCGACTGTTTGGCGCAGCACGTCTTTATGTCGCACTGAGACAAAAACCAGTACTGTGCCTGACGCCCCGCCAGAGCGACGAACAGAGGAGCGCCATGGGTGCCACGGGTCTGTCAGGCAAGAGCGTCATCGTCACGGGAGCCGCCTCCGGCATCGGCCGCGCGACAGCCCTGCGGTTCGCCGGGGAGGGCGCGAGGGTCGTGGCCGCCGACCTGAACGCGGAGGGCGTCAAGAGTGTGGTGAGGGCCATCGAGTCCGCCGGGGGGACGGCCCTCGCCGTCACCGGCGACCTGAGCGAGGCCGCCGTGGCCGACGCGGTCGTGGCCGCCGCCGTCGGCACCTTCGGCGGCATCGACGTCCTGGTCAACAACGCGGGCGTCATGGACACCATGTCCGCCGCCGCGGACGTCACCGACGCCGAGTGGGAACGGGTCCTGCGCATCAACCTCACGGCTCCGTTCCTGCTGACCCGGGCCGTCCTGCCGCACATGATCGCGGCGGGCGGCGGCGCCATCGTCAACACCGCCTCCGAGGCGTCGCTGCGCGGCAGTGCGGCGGGCACGGCGTACACGGTCTCCAAGCACGGCGTCCTCGGGCTGACCCGCTCCCTCGCGGTGATGTACCGCGACCAGGGCATCCGCGCCAACGCCATAGCCCCGGGCGGCACCGCCACCGACATCACCGCCGACGTCCGCATCGACCCCGAGGCCCACGGACCGGCCGTCATCGGCCGGCACTTCGTCAACATGGGCCGCATCTGCGCACCGGAGGAGCAGGCCGCCGCCATCGTCTACCTCGCCTCCGACGCGGCGAGCGGGATCAACGGCGTCGTCCTGCCGGTGGACAACGCCTGGGCGGCCGTCTGACCGCCGAACTCCCCCACCCGCGGCATGAGAGGAAGAGGACCCGCATGTCCACCCCCCACACCCCCTTGTCCCCCGCCCTGGACTTCGACCCGGACGCCCTGCGCGAGCGCTACCGGGCCGAGCGCGACCGGCGCGTCCGCCCCGACGGAAACCGCCAGTACCGCCGCGCCACCGGCGAGTTCGGCCACTTCGACGACGACCCGCACGCCGCACCCGGTTTCACCCGCGAGCTCCTGAACGACCACGTCGACGTCCTGGTCGTCGGCGGCGGCTTCGGCGGTCTCCTCGCCGCCGCCCGGCTGCGCGAGGCCGGCCTGCGCGACATCCGGGTCGTCGAGAAGGGCGCCGACTTCGGCGGCACCTGGTACTGGAACCGCTACCCGGGCATCCACTGCGACATCGAGTCGTACGTCTACCTGCCGCTGCTCGAAGAGCTCGGCTACGTCCCGAAGTGGAAGTACGCCCCGGGCGAGGAGATCAGGGAGCACGCCCGGGCGATCGCCCGGCACTTCGACCTCTACCGTGACGCCTGCTTCCGCACGCAGGTGAGCGAACTGCGCTGGAACGAGGGCGAGTCCGCCTGGACCGTCGCGACCGACCGCGGCGACCGGATGACCGCACGGCACGTCGTCGTGGCGACCGGGCTGCTCAGCCAGCCCAAACTGCCCGGCATCGAAGGCATCGAGACCTTCAAGGGGCACATGTTCCACACCAGCCGCTGGGACTACGACTACACCGGCGGCGACGCGAACGGCGGCCTGACGAAGCTCGCCGGCCGGCGCGTGGCCCTCATCGGCACCGGCGCCACGGCCGTCCAGGTCGTCCCCCATCTCGGCCGGGACGCCGGGCACCTGTACGTCTTCCAGCGCACCCCCTCCTCCGTGGACGTGCGCGGCCAGCGCCCCACGGACCCCGAGTGGGCCGGCTCGCTGGAGCCCGGCTGGGCGCGCCGGCGCAGGGACAACTTCCTCGCGGTCGTCACCGGCGGCCAAACCGACGAGGACCTGGTGGCCGACGGCTGGACCAGCAGCGCCCGCCTCCAGCAGAAGCTCATCCCGACCGACAACTTCTCCGGCCTCCCGCCCGAGGAGCGCGAACGCCTGGAGGAGATCGCCGACTTCCAGAAGATGAACGAGCTGCGCGCCCGGGTCGACCGCATCGTCGAGGACCCGGCCACGGCCGAGAAGCTCAAGCCCTGGTACCGCTACATGTGCAAGCGGCCCACCTTCAGCGACCAGTACCTCCAGACCTTCAACCGGCCGAACGTCACCCTCGTGGACACCGCCGACCACGGGGGAGTGGAGCGCATCACCGAAAACGCAGTCGTGGTCGGCGGGGTGGAGTACGAGGTCGACTGCGTCGTCTTCGGCACCGGTTTCGAGGTCGGAGTCTCCGGGCTGCTGTCCGGGCGCCTGCCCGCGTACGGCAGGGACGGCGCCGCCCTGCTCGACGCCTGGCGGTCGACCGGCCCGCGGACCCTGCACGGCTTCTACAGCCGCGGCTTCCCCAATCTGTTCATGCTGGGCTCGGTGCAGAGCGCGAGCTCCGTGAACTACGTGCACGTCCTGGACGAACAGGCCGGCCATGTCGCCGAGGTGATCGCGGAGGCACACCGGCGCGGGGCCCGGTGCGTGGAACCGACGGCCGCGGCGCAGGACGCCTGGGTGGCCACGATCCGCGAGAAGTCGGCCGACCTGTACACGTTCCAGTCCGAGTGCACCCCCGGCTACTACAACGCCGAGGGCATGCCGCGGCCCCGCAGCGAGTCCTACGGCGACGGCCCGATCGCCTTCTACGAGCTGATCCGGCGCTGGCGCGCGCAGGGCGGTATGGACGAGGTGCTGGGATCGTGACCTCCTGGCAGGCTCGCCGTCTCAACCCGCCCAACCCGCTGTGGGGTTCCAACGGCGTGGCGTTCGGGCCGGACGGCCGGCTGTACGTCGCCCAGTTCCTCGCCGGGCGGATCAGCGCCGTCGACCCGGCCGGCGGGGACGTCGAGACCGTCGTCCCGATGGACAGCCCGGTCCAGGCGCCGGACGACCTGGCCTTCGGCGCGGACGGCTCGATGTACATCGCCGACCTGGTCCCCGGCCGGGTGTGGCGCCGCAGCCCCGAGGGCACCTACACGCTGGTCTCCGACGAGGTGAAGGTGCCCAACGGGATCACCTGCGTCGGCGACCGGCTCTTCGTCAATGAGATGCGGATGAACGGCCGTCTGCTGGAGCTCTTCCCGCAGGGCGGTGACCCGGTCGTCCTCACCGACGGACTGGCCTTCGGCAACGCGATGCAGCTCGGCCCGGACGGCTGCCTCTACTACCCGCACATGATCAGCCGGCAGGTCTGGCGCATCCCGCCCGACGGCGGAGTGCCCGAGGTCGTCGCCGAGGACGTGCACGATCCGGTGGCGGTCCGCTTCGACCGAGGCGGTGTCCTGCACGTCCTCTCCCGCGGTCCCGAGGGCATCGTCACCCGTGTCGACCTGTACGGCGGCGGCTCCCGCGAACTCGTCACCAGTGGGGTCACGGGCCTGGACAACGCCGCGTTCGACGCGGAGAACCGCATGTTCGTCTCCAGCTTCGCCAGCGGCGGCATCACGGAGCTGCATCCCGACGGCCGCACCCGCCCCGTCGTGCCCCGCGGCCTGGACGGCCCCTACGGCGTGACGATCGACCTGGGCGGCACGGTGTACGCGGCCGACCACTACCGTCTGACCCGCCCCGAACAGCCCGCCGACGAGAGCGGGTCGGGCGACGTGGCCACGGAGATCCTGCGGCCCTTCTTCCACGGCATCACCGCCGACGGCGAACTCCTGCACACCACATCCCAGTACGGCGGCGTCCAGACCTACGACCCCGCCACCAAGGCCACCCGGACCAGGGCGACCGGGCTGAAGCAGCCGCTGGGCATCGCGGTCCGGTCCGACGGCATGCTCGTGGTCGCCGAGACGGGGGCGGGCCGCGTCATCGGCATCGACGCGACCGACACGGTCACCGTCCTCGCCGAGGGCCTGAACCACCCCGTGGACGTGGTCTTCGACGCCGGCCGGCGCTGCTACGTCAGCGACGACCGGCTCGGCGCGGTGCTCCGGATCGACGCCGAGGGCCCGGTGGTCCTGGCAGACGACCTGGGAGCCCCGCAGGGCCTCGCCGTGCACGGCGAGGCCCTGTTCACCATGGACGTCGAGCACCGCAGACTGTGGTCGGTGTCCCTGACCACGGGCGAGCGCCGCGTCGAAGCCGAGGACCTGGCGGTCGGTCTCCCCCCGGGCGTCGAGCGCCGCCCCGACCCGGCCCTCTTCGCCCACGGCGGCCCGGGCCTGGCCCCTCGTTTCGCCGGCCTCGCCGCGGCCCCGGACGGCTCCCTGCTCCTGTCGTCGAACGGGGAGGGCACGGTGCTGCGGCTGTCGCCGGACACGTAGGGCCTCACCGGCCGGTTCAGCGGCGGCGGCCCCGGGGCGGCCTGCCCCGCCGGCCGTTCGGGGCGGAGCCCGTGCGCGCGGGGGGCGGCTGCTCGGTGGCCGGCGGGGTGAGGACGACGGGCACGCCCGAGGGCTCCTGCGCCCCGGTGATGCGGTTCAGGTCGGCCTCGCCCGAGCGGACCCGGGTGATCTGCGGGGTGATGCCGGCGTCGGCCATCAGCCGGGTCATCTCGCGACGCTGGTGGGGCAGGACCAGTGTGACGACGGTGCCGGACTCGCCGGCGCGGGCGGTACGGCCGCCGCGGTGCAGGTAGTCCTTGTGGTCACCGGGCGGGTCCACGTTGACGACGAGGTCGAGGTTGTCGACGTGGATGCCGCGGGCGGCGACGTTGGTGGCGACCAGGACCGTGACGTGGCCGTCCTTGAACCGGGCCAGGGTCCGGTTTCGCTGTGACTGCGACTTGCCGCCGTGCAGGGCCATCGCGCGCACGCCCACGGCCAGCAGCTTCTTGGCCAGCCGGTCGGCGGCGTGCTTGGTGTCCAGGAACATGATCACGCGTCCGTCGCGGGCGGCGATCCGGGTCGTGGTGGCGTGCTTGTCGTCGTCCTCGACGTGCAGCAGGTGGTGCTCCATCGTGGTGACCGCGCCCGCGGACGGGTCGACGGAGTGCACCACCGGGTCGTGCAGGTAGGTGCGGACCAGCCGGTCGACGTTGCGGTCCAGGGTGGCCGAGAACAGCATCCGCTGCCCGCCGGGGCGCACCTTGTCGAGCAGGGCGGTGACCTGCGGCATGAAGCCCATGTCGGTCATCTGGTCGGCCTCGTCGAGAACCGTGATGCCGACCTGGTCCAGGCGGCAGTCGCCTCGGTCTATGAGGTCCTTGAGCCGGCCGGGAGTGGCGACGACGACTTCGGCACCGGCGCGCAGCGCGTTCGCCTGCCGGCCGATCGGCATGCCGCCGACCACCGTGGCGAGTCGCAGACGCAGCGCGCGGGCGAAGGGGGCGAGGGCGTCGGTGACCTGCTGGGCCAGTTCGCGGGTGGGCACGAGGACGAGGGCCAGGGGCTGGCGGGCCTCGGCCTGCCGCCCGTCGACGCGGGCCAGCAGGGCGAGCCCGAAGGCGAGTGTCTTGCCCGAACCGGTGCGACCGCGGCCCAGGACGTCCCGGCCGGCCAGCGAGTTGGGCAGGGTCGCCGCCTGGATCGGGAACGGTGCGGTCAGGCCCTCGGCCGTGAGCGCGGCCAGTAGCCGCTCGGGCAGGTCGAGGTCGGCGAACGCCTCGACGGCCGGCAGCGCCGGGGTGAGGGTGGTGGGCGGTGCGAACTCCTGGCTGGGGGCGGGGCGTCGCCCACCGCGGCCGCCGCCCGCCGGACGGGAAGCGGTGCCCCCGCCGCCCGACTTACGGGGCCGGAAGCCGTTGCCACGGGAGTGGGACGAGCCGTTGTTCTTGCGAGCCGTGCGGTCCATGGGGAACCTTCCTCGATGCGGCACGCGTCGAGGAATGCGCGTCGGCACCGAAGAGCCGCGGGATTCGCAAGAGTTGAGCCGGAGAAGAGCAAAACGAGCCGGGGCCCGCACCGCGAGGGTGCGGGCCCCGGTTCAGGGCATTCGCGTACGCGTCAGGCGGGAACGATGTTCTCGGCCTGGGGGCCCTTCTGGCCCTGCGTGACGTCGAAGGTAACCTTCTGGCCTTCCTGAAGCTCGCGGAAGCCGGAGGTGGCGATGTTCGAGTAGTGGGCGAAGACGTCCGGGCCGCCACCCTCCTGCTCGATGAAGCCGAAGCCCTTTTCCGCGTTGAACCACTTCACGGTGCCAGTTGCCATGTGCATCTCCCTTGGGGGGCAGTACCCGAGATCCGCACCTTGCGGATTCGGGGTCGCTGTGATGATCACCCTCCGGAGAGATCCGAAAATCCTCGGAAACAAAAAGAGTGCTCGTCGACAAAGGTCGATAGAGCACTCGAAGTCTCTGGGAACCAAAACTGCAACACCAGCCAAGGTAGCACAGGCCGGAGCGGATGGCATGGGAATCTCGTACCCGAGGTGGAGCCGCCCGCCCGCCGGTACTGCGTTCTGAGTACCGGAGATTGTCGGCAGGCGCATGACGACGGGACAGCACGCTCCCGGACAGGCTTGGCAGACGTTCGACACGAGATGTGGAGACCTCCTGCCGTGGCTACTTTCCTGTATCGACTGGGCCGTCTGGCCTTCCGGCGGCGCTGGTACGTCGCCCTGGTCTGGGCGGCCGTCCTGGCCGCCGTGGGGCTGGGCTCCCTCAAGGCGCCGGGGGCCGTCGACGAGGAGTTCTCGATGCCCGGCATCGAGTCCCAGCAGGCGTTCGACCTGATGGAGCAGCGCTTCCCCGGGGCCACGGCCGACAGCGCTACGGCCAGGGTCGTCTTCATCGCGCCGGGCGGCGAGAAGGTCACGGCCGCCGGGAACAAGACGTCCATCGAGAAGGCCGTGGCCGGACTCGGTGACGGCACGCAGGTCGCGAGCGCCGTCGACCCGTTCACGGCGAAGACGATCAGCGAGGACGGCACGACCGCCTTCGCGACCGTCACCTACAAGGTCGGTGCGAACGACCTCACCGACGCCAGCCGCGGCCACCTGGAGCGGGCCATCGACCAGGCCCGGGACTCCGGTCTGACCGTCGAGGCGGGCGGCACCGCGCTGGCCGCCGAGGGCGGGCCGGGCGGCACGGCCGAGGTCATCGGCGTCGCGATCGCCGCCGTCGTGCTCCTGATCACCTTCGGTTCACTGGCCGCCGCCGGGCTGCCCCTGCTGACCGCCGTCATCGGTGTCGGCGTCAGCATGGCCACGATCCTCACCCTGGCCGGCGCCCTGGGCCTGTCCACGACCACCGGCACCCTCGCCATGATGCTGGGCCTCGCCGTCGGCATCGACTACGCCCTGTTCGTCGTCTCCCGCTACCGGGAGGAGCGCGCCAGGGGCCGTACGCCGCAGGAGGCGACCGGGCTGGCCGTAGGCACGGCCGGTTCCGCGGTCGTGTTCGCCGGGCTCACCGTCGTGATCGCGCTGGCCGGGCTCGCCGTGGTCGGCATCCCGATGCTCACCAAGATGGGGCTGGCCGCGGCGGGCGCGGTCGTCGTCGCCGTACTGATCGCCCTCACCGTCGTCCCGGCGCTCCTCGGCTTCTGGCCGAACGCCGTGCTCAGCCGGCGGGCCCGCAGGAGCGGCCGGATCGAGGAGAGCACCGAGACCAACGCCGGCACCCGCTGGGCACGGTTCGTGCTGCGCCGCCCCATACCCGTCCTGCTTCTCGGCGTCGTCGGCCTGGGCGCCCTGGCCCTGCCCGCGGCCGACCTCCAGTTGGGCATGCCCGGGGACGAGGCCAAGCCGACCTCCACCACCGAGCGCCGGGCCTACGACGCGCTCGCCGAGGGCTTCGGGCCGGGCTTCAACGGGCCGCTGACCATCGTCGTGGACGCCAAGGGCGCCCCCGATCCCCGGGCCGCCGCCGGCACGATCGCGAAGGAGATCGGCGGCACCGAGGGCGTCGTGTCCGTCTCCCCGGCCCGCTTCAACGACGCCGGCGACACCGCCGTCTTCTCGGCCGTGCCCGCCACCGCGCCGACCGACGAGAAGACCAAGAACCTGGTGACCACCATCCGCGACGAGCGCCCCGGCATCGAGTCCGGCACCGGCGCGAGCTACGAGGTCACCGGCACCACCGCGATGAACATCGACATCGCCGAGAAGGTCCAGGCCGCGCTCGTCCCGTACCTGATCGTCGTGGTCGGCCTGGCGATCGTGCTGCTGCTGGTGGTCTTCCGGTCCCTGCTCGTCCCCCTCAAGGCGGCCCTCGGCTTCCTGCTGTCGGTGCTGGCCTCCCTCGGCGCGGTCGTCGTGGTCTTCCAGCAGGGCCACGGCGCGGAGCTCCTCGGCGTGGAGCAGACCGGCCCGATCATGAGCCTGATGCCGATCTTCCTGGTGGGCATCGTCTTCGGCCTCGCGATGGACTACGAGGTGTTCCTCGTCTCCCGGATGCGGGAGGCGTACGTCCACGGAGAGTCGCCCGCCCAGGCGGTCACCTCCGGCTTCCGGCACAGTGCCCGGGTGGTCGTGGCCGCCGCCCTGATCATGATCGCGGTGTTCGCCGGGTTCATCGGCGAGAGCGACTCCATGATCAAGATGATCGGCTTCGGGCTGGCCTCCGCCGTCCTGTTCGACGCCTTCGTGGTCCGCATGGCGATCGTGCCGGCCGTCCTCGCCCTGCTCGGCGACAAGGCCTGGTGGCTGCCGAAGTGGCTGGACCGAACGCTGCCCCGCGTCGACGTGGAGGGCGAGGCCCTCAGCCGGCCCGAGCGGGAGCCGCTCCCGGACACCGCGCCCGACCTGGAGCCGGCGGGCACCTGAGGAACCCGCGCCCAGGTGCCGCCCGTGGCGAAGGACACGGGCGGCACCTCGGGCGTTCCGGCCCGAAGTCGACCACGATGGTCCCAGCCCCACCGACCGGAGAGCCCGATGAGCATCCCCCTGGAGCGTCGCTACGCGGACCGCCTGGAGGAATTCGCCGAGCAGCACCCCTTCCTCGTCGACCTGGCGATGGTCCTCGGGCTGATGGGCTGCGCGACCTTCGGCACCTCCCTCGTCCTGCCCGGCGCCGACCCGCCCGCCCAGGACAAGGCGGGCGTCGTCCTCATGGGCGTGGCCTGCCTCGCCCTGCTCAGGCACCGCGCGAACCCGCGCACCGTCGTTGTGATCACCACGGGCTGCACCGTGGCGGCGGTCGTGATGGGCTATCTGCTCACGCCCCTGCTGCTGGCCCCGATCATGGCGGCGCTGTACTGGCTCGCCACCCTCACCGACCGCCGAACCACCCGCGTCTACGGCATCGGCACCATGGTGGCGGTGATCGTCGCGGCCGTGCTCACCGACTCCATGGACCACCTCTCGCTGCTGCTGAGGACGATCGGCCCGTTCTTCTGGCTGATGCTGCCCCTCGCCGCCGGCAACATGACGCGGCTGCGGCGCGCCTACCTCCAGGCCGTGCAGGCCCGGGCCGAACATGCCGAGCGCACCCGGGAGGAGGAGGCCCGGCTGCGCGTCACCGAGGAACGGATGCGCATCGCCCGGGAGCTGCACGACGTCGTCGCCCACCACATGGCCCTGGCCAACGCCCAGGCCGGCACCGCCGCGCACCTCGCCCTCACCCGCCCCGAGCAGAGTCAGAAGATCCTCAACGACCTGACCGGCACCACGTCCTCCGCGCTGCGGGAGCTGAAGGCCGCGCTGGGCCTGCTCCGCCAGGACGGCGAGATGCCCGGCTCGGTGTCGCTGGAGCCGTCCCCGGGCCTGTCCCGGCTGCCCGAGCTGGTCTCGGCGTGCGAGTCGGCGGGCCTGGAGGTCACCGTCGCCACGGAAGGGGAGCCGCAGCCGCTGTCGCCGGGCGTCGACCTGACCGCGTACCGGATCGTGCAGGAAGCCCTCACCAACGTCACCAAGCACGCCACGGCCGAAGCCGCGCACGTGCTCCTCGCCTACACCGGCTCCCGGCTGCTGATCACCGTCACCAACGACGGCCCCAGCAAGGCGGAGGGCGCCCGGGGCCGCGGCTTCGGCGTCATGGGCATGCGCGAACGCGCCCTCTCCATCGGCGGCGAACTGTGCGCGGGCCCCCGCCCCCAGGGCGGCTTCGAGGTCACCACCGCGCTGCCCCTGCAACCCTCCGTCCACCTCGCGGAAGGAACCCCCGCATGAGCATCCGGGTGCTGCTCGCCGACGACCAGGCCCTGCTGCGGGCCACCTTCCGCATCCTCATCGACTCCTGCCCGGACATGGAGGTGATCGCCGAGGCCTCCGACGGCGCCGAGGCGGTCGGCCTGACCCGCGAACTGCACCCCGACATCGTCCTCATGGACATCCGCATGCCCGGCACCGACGGCCTCACCGCCACCTCCGAGCTGTGCGCAGACCCGGAGCTGTCCGCCACCCGCGTGCTGATCCTGACCACGTTCGAGACCGAGGACTACGTCGCCCAGGCCCTGCGCGCCGGCGCCAGCGGCTTCCTCGGCAAGGACGTCACCGCCGACACGCTCCTGACGGGCCTGCGCACGGTGGCCTCCGGAGAGGCCCTCCTCTCGCCCGTCGCCACCCGCTCCCTCATCACCCGCTTCCTCATGGCGCCGGCCTCCGGCACCGGCCTCGCGCCCCCGGAACGCCTCGCCGACCTCACGGTCCGTGAACGCGAGGTGATGGCGCTGGCCGCCGAGGGCAGGTCCAACACGGAGATCGCCGAGGACCTCACGCTCAGCCCGCTGACCGTCCGCACGCACATCCACCGGGCCATGACCAAGCTGCACGCCCGGGACCGCGCGCAGCTGGTCGTCATCGCGTACCAGACGGGGCTCGTACGGGCGACGCCACCGGCGACGTGAGGAGGTGGCCTACGGCCTGCCGTAGGCCGCCACCATGAGGGCCTCGGCGGTCCGGTTCATGTCCTGGCCCTTGGCGTCGGTGGAGTTGACGCTGTAGACGAGGGTGCGGGAGCCGTTCCGGGTGGAGGCGATGGCGGCGTTGTACCCCCAGCGCCCGCCCGTCTTGCCCCACACCTCGCGCCCGCCCAGCACCTTCATGGACAGACCGGCGGAGTAGGCGGCCGGCTTCCCGGTCCGGAAGTCGGTCACCTCCGGCAGCGTGAACATCTCCTCCAGTAGCGGCCCGCGCACGATCCGCCCCCGGAACAGGGCGTCGGTGAACCGCTCCAGGTCCGCGGTGGTGGAGACGATGTCCCCGGCCGCCCAGCCGTCCGTCGTCCCCCACACGGAGACGTCCCGGAGCCCGGTCGTGCCGTCGTCGAGGCGCATGGTCTGGTAGCCGTGGTTGTGCGGCCCGGTGATGCGCGGGTTCGTCCCCGGGAAGTAGGTGTTCCGCAGCCCCAGCGGCCCGAGCACCCGCCGGGCGACCTGGCGCTCGTAGGAGTCGCGGGTGACGCGCTCGACGATCAGGCCGGTGACGGTGTACCCGATGTTGAGGTAGTGCTGCCGCTCGCCCGGCGCGAACTCGGGCTTCTTCGACGTCGCCGAGCGGACCATGTCGCGGGGGTCGTGGACGCGGAAGCGGTTGGCGTACGCCTCCTCGACGGTGGTGCCGGGGAAGTCCGGGGCCGGGATGCCGTGCGTGTGGTTGAGGAGCCGGCGGACGGTGACGTCCTCGTACGCCGCCGGGATCAGCTCCGGCAGGTAGGAGCGGGCGGTGCGGTCGAGGTCCAGGCGGCCCTCTTCGGCCAGTTGCAGGGCGACCGCGGCGGTGAAGACCTTGGTCACGGAGCCGGCGCGGAAGCGGGCGGCCGGATCCGCGGGCCGGCCGGTCCGCAGATCGTGTACGCCCGAACTGCCGCGCCAGGTGCCCTCCTTGCCGCCGACCCGCACGAGGGCGGCGGTGGCGTCGGCGCTGGGAAGGCCGGCGATGGCGGCTTCGAGGGCGGCGTCCGGGGACTGCCCCGCGGTTGAACGCGCCGGCGTCGACGCTGCCGGGGCCAAGGCGGCGGCCGGGAGCACGGACGGCCCCGCGGTGAGCCCCACGACGAGCACGGCGGCGGTCAGCAGGCTGGTACGGGACTTCATGGTGAACTCCGGTGAGATGGACCGACGTTGGGTGACGGCTTCATCCTCCGGAGCGGGGCCGCCGCGCGGATCGCCCGCACAGGCGGTCCTGCGAGGTCACTTCCTCGCCGACGCGGGGGAGGACCCGGAGCGGGACGCTCCCCCGGGCGGGGGATTCCCGGCAGCGACGAGCCCGGTCTCGTAGGCGCAGATCACGGCCTGGATCCGGTCCCTGAGGCCCAGCTTGGCCAGCACGTTGCCGACATGCGTCTTGACGGTGTGGTCGCTGACCACCAGCTCGGCGGCGATCTCGGCGTTCGACAGCCCCCGCGCGAGCAGTAGCAGCGTCTCGCGCTCCCGCGCGGTCAGGACGTCCAGCCGGGGATCGGGCCGGCGGGCCCGGGCGGCGGCGGGCCGGGTGTACTGCTCCACCAGACGCCTGGCCACGGACGGCGCGAGCAGCGAGTCACCCCGGGCGACGACCCGTACGGCGTGCACGAGATCGTCCCGGCGCACGTCCTTGAGCAGGAAGCCGCTCGCGCCCGCGTGCAGTGCCTCGTACACGTACTCGTCGGAGTCGAAGGTCGTGAGCATCACGGTCCGGCAGTCGCCCGCGGCGCTGATCGCACGGCAGGCCTCGATGCCGTCCATACGGGGCATCCGGATGTCGAGGAGCGCCACGTCGGGCGTGTGCCGCCGCACGGCCTCGACCGCCTCGGCCCCGTCACCCGCCTCCGCGACGACCTCGATGTCCGGCTGCACGTCCAGGATCATCGCGAAGCCGCTGCGCACGAGCTCCTGGTCGTCGGCGATCACGACACGGATCGTCACGACCCCACCTCCGCTGCGGCGGAGAGGGGGATCCGCACCCGGACCTCGAAGCCGCGGCCGTCCGCTCCCGGCCCGGCGGCCGCGCTGCCCCCGTGGGCCGCGGCCCGCTCACAGATCCCGACGAGCCCGTGCCCTCCGCGGCGGGGCACGGCGTTCGCCCCACGCCCGTCATCGGCCACGAGAACCTCCAACTCGTCCTTTTCGCAACGGAGTTGGACTGTAGCGGTATGCGCACCCGCATGCTTGACGACATTGGTCAGGGCCTCCTGCACGACCCGGAACACGGTGACCCCGACCTCGTCGGCCACCGGCCCGGCGTCCCCCACCGTCCGGTACACCACCGCGAGTCCGCTCCCGCGCACCCGGTCGAGAAGCCCCGGCAGCGCGGCGAGTCCGGGCTGTGGCTCGCGCGGGGCGCCGACGGTGTCGTCGCCGCCTTCCCGCAGCACCCCCAGCATGTGACGCAACTGAGCCATGGCGTCCCGCCCGGCCGCGGAGATCGCGTCGAAGGCGGCCTCCGCACGCTCGGGGGCGGCACGCACCGCCACCGGGCCGGCCTCCGCCTGCACGATCATCAGGCTCACCGCGTGGGAGAGGATGTCGTGCATCTCCCGTGCGATCCGCGCCCGTTCGCGCGCGGCGGCCTGCTCGGCCTCGACGCGGTGTGCCCGCTGACGGGCGTCGGTGAGCCGCCCGAAGACATAGGCGGCCGCGAACACGAAGACGGAGAAGGTCAGTTCACGAGCCGACCGGGTGTTGAGCCCGACTCCCACCGGCACGGCGACCAGCAGCACACCTCCGGTGACGAGCCGCTTCCGCGCGGGCGACAGCGCGGCAATCGTGTACACGACCACCAGTCCGGTGTACGGCAGCGGCTGCCCGGGCCCGTCCATGGTCAGCCCGTACAGCGCGTTGGCGGCAATCACCGCGAACAGCACGGCGAGGGGAGCGCGCCGCCGCCAGACCAGGGGCACCACGGTGAGCATGCTCAACCCGTACGCGCCCCAGGTCGCGGGCGGTGCCCCGGCCGCACGCGGCACGACGAACGGCATGGTCATCGCGCAGAGCACGAGCAGCGCGATGCCGACGTCCACGACGAGCGGATTGGCCGCCGTCAGCGCCCGGCCGTGCTCCCACCACCCTCGCAGGTCCCTGCGTAAGTCCCCCATGCCTCCACAAGGTAGTGCGCCCCGAGGCGTGCTTCACGTGCCGGCCTTCGGGTGTGTACCTGGCCTGGATGAGGAACTTCGGCATGGGGCCTGCCTTCCCGAAGAGCCTCGGCCGCTGCCGGCGGAGCCGCCCCGTTCACCTGTCGGTGCCGTACAGCCTGGCCGACGCGTCGACATGGGCCAGGCGGCGCAGTGAGCTGAAGACCGCCTCGCCCAGGACCGTGCCGATCACCACGCCCTCCACCTTTTCCTCGATCGCCAGGTGCCGGTCCACGTACTCGAGGTCGGCGCGGGCCACCTGTTCGGCGGCGTCGGCGTAGGTGTCGAGCAGGTCGGCGAAGGCTTCGTGGCCCAGCCGGGCCATCGCGGCGAGGGCCTTGGACAGGTCGGCGGCGGCGGGGTTCGACTCGTGGGTGCGCCAGCCTCGTCGGGAGATGAGGCCGGCGACAGCGGCACGGGCGGCATCCGACTCGGCGTCGTCGCGTTCGGTGCCCGGTCCGCTCATACGGCCGGCGGCGGAGCCGAGCACCTTGTGCAGCGGGCGCTCCGGGTCGTCGACGGCCGCCAGCACCTCGGCGACCTCGGCCACCTTCATGCCGCCCACATCGAGCAGGGCGCGGATCAGCTGGAGCCGGCGCTCGTGCGGTTCTCCGTAGCTGGCCTGGTTCCGGCTGGTCAGCTCGCCCGCAGGCAGCAGGCCTTCGCGGACGTAGTACTTGATCGTCGGCACCGGCACCCCGGTCTTCCGGCTCAACTCTCCGATACGCAACGCCGGTTCTCTCCTTGATTCTCGGCCTGCCCGCCGCGTCGGCCCTTGCCGACCCGCCCGCCAATGATAGATAGTTCAGCTATCGGATAGTGGATAGTGTCGGTATCTATTCCTTGAGGTGGGCATGGTGTTGTCCTTACGCACGTCCTGGCATCGACCGCTGGTGCTGTTCTCGGCCGCGATGGCGGTGCTGGCGGTCGTATCCGCGGTGGGGCTCCTGGTCGACGACCGCGTCCTGGTGGGGGCGCCGATCTGGGCCAAGCCGTTCAAGTTCGCGGTCTCGTTCGTGGCGTACTGCCTCTCCCTCGCCTGGATGCTGTCGCTCCTCCCCGGCGGCCGACGCGTGGGCTGGTGGGCGGGGACCGTCGTCGCGCTGGCCAGTCTCGTCGAGATGGTGATCATCACCGGGCAGGTCGTGCGCGGTAAGCGCAGCCACTTCAACCGCGCGACACCGTTCGACGAGGCACTGTTCAACGCGATGGCCGTCACGGTCGTCATCCTGTGGGCCGGCACGCTGGTCGTGGCCGTCCTGCTGCTCCGGGCCCGGATCGCCGACCGCGCATCCGCCTGGGCCGTGCGCTGCGGAATCCTCCTGGCGCTGGCCGGGGCCGCCGTCGGTTTCCTGATGACCCAGCCCGCGCCGGGGCAGCGGCGTGGCGTCTCCAAGGTGGTCGGCGCGCACAGCGTGGGCGTGCCGGACGGGGGACCCTCGATGCCGCTGACCGGCTGGTCCACGACCGGCGGCGATCTGCGGATCCCGCACTTCCTCGGCATGCACGCGCTGCAACTCCTGCCGCTGCTGGTCATGGTGCTCAGCCTCCTGGCCCCGCGTTTCGTCCGTCTGGCCGACGACCGGGTGCGGCTGCGCCTGGTGCTGGTCGCCTCGGGGGCCTACGCCGGCGTCTTCGCTCTGGTTCTGTGGCAGGCGTTGCGCGGACAGCCGCTGACCGGCCCGGACGGAGCGACGTCGGCAGTGGCCGGCCTCATCCTGGCGGCCGTCGCCCTCGGGACGTACGGATCCCTGCGGGCGGCCCGGACGCCCCTTTCGCTCAGGGCGACCGACGCCGAAGGTGCTCCCGCCCCGAAGGACCTCGTGCCATGACCGGCTTCCTCTTCGAGCTCTCCTTCCTGCTGGCCGCGCCCGTCTGGCTGCTCATGATCTTCGCGCCGGGGTGGGGGCCGACCGCCCGTATCGCCGGGTCACCGTGGACCGTGGTGCCGGTACTGCTCGTGTATCTCGCGCTCGCGGTCCCGGTGTTCCCCGAGCTGTGGAGCGCGGTCAGCAGTCCGGACCTCGACACCTTCCGTGAGCTGACGGCTCTCCCGGGCGGTGCCGGAGCCGTCTGGGCGCAGGTCATCGCCTGGGATCTGCTGATCGGGCAGTGGATGTACCGGGAGGGCAGGCGACTGAAGATCTCCGCCCTGCTGATGGGGCCGCTGCTGGTGCTCACGATTCTGCTGTCGCCGTTCGGGTTTCTGGCCTTCCTGGGGCTGCGCGCGGCGAGGTCGCGGCGGGCCGGGCAAAGGCCCGTGACCGGCGGGCCTTTGCCGGGTCAGACCCGGAGACAGGCCAGCACCGCCAGCACCCGGCGGTGGTCGTCGGGGGCCGTCGGAGGGAGATCCAGCTTCTGGAGGATGCTCGCGATGTGCTTCGCGACGGCGGCGTCCGTGACGACGAGTCGGCGGGCGATCGCCGCGTTGGAGCGGGCCTCGGCCATGAGGGCGAGGACCTCGCGTTCGCGGGGCGTGAGCCGGTCCAGCGGGTCGCGGCGGCGGGCGAGGAGCTGGCGTACGACGTCGGGGTCGACGACCGTCGTGCCGGCGGCCACGCGGACGACGGCGTCGGCGAACTCCTCGACGTCGCCGATGCGTTCCTTGAGGAGGTAGCCCGTTCCGACGGTGCCGCGACGGTCGTCCAGGAGCTCGTCGGCGAAGGTCTGCTCGACGTACTGGCTGAGGACGAGGACCGCGAGGCGGGGCTGCTCGCCCTGGAGCAGACGGGCCGTGCGCAACCCTTCGTCCGTCTGGCCCGGTGGCATGCGGACGTCGGTGATCACCAGGTCCGGCCGGTGTTCCCGGGCGGCGGCGAGCAGCGCGGGGCCGTCGCCCACGGCGGCGAGGGTCCGGTGGCCGAAGCGTTCCAGCAGGTGGACGAGACCTTCGCGCAGGAGGACGGCGTCCTCCGCGATGACTATGCGGAGGGACTGCCGCATGGGATCTCCGCCCTGAGAGTGTGGGCCCGCCGGGCGGGCTGGACAGGAACATTGCCGGCCGGACACGGGACCTCCGCGTGCTGCGCCTGTCCGGTGCGACACCGCGCCAGGTGCTGCTGACCCTCGTGGCCGAGACGTGCTGGTCGTCGCCCTGGCTGCCGCCCTGGGCCTGGCGGTTGCGCTCCCGCCCTGTTCGGCACGGCCCGCGGCCTGCGTGAGGAACTGGGCCTGCCCGTCGAGCTGTCGGTGGCCTGGCCCTGCGTCGCGGGCGTGGTGGCCGGCTGCCTGCTGCTCGCCACGGCGGCCACCGTCCTCCCGGCCCGGGCCGCGCTGCGGAGGATGCGGCGGGCGTGACGGGGCCGGGTCGGGAGAACGGAGGGTGTGGTCAGCGTCCGACGACGGGGCGGAAGGCGTCCCGTACGCCGGACTTGGACGTGGAGACGAACTGGTCGCCCGGCCCGAGGTCGTACGTGCCGTAGGACTCGTAGTGCAGGATGCTCGGGCAGCTTGTGCCGCCGATCTGGACCGAGCGCGGGTCGAGGCGCTTGCCGGTGCGGAGTTCGTAGACCTTCAGGGGGATCTTGACCTTGTAGAAGGTCACTTGGTGGGGGAGGTACTCGGACCTGTCGTTCTCGTAGGCGCAGGTCTCGACGGACGCTCCGTTCTCCGCCTCGTCCGCGCAGACCACCAGGGAGGCCTTGGCCGGGTCGCCGGTGCGCCAGGAGCCGGGGAGCCTGCCGGTGTACTCGGTGTCGCCGAGGAACAGGGCGCGGCCGGAGCCCTTGCGGAACGGCGGGGCTCCGCCGTACTTCGCGGGCTTGTCGCAGTAGCCGGACCCCGCGTCGGACGCGTCCTCGACCAGGCCGCGCACCTGGTCCAGTTCGAGGGCGAGGGTGGCCTTGCGCACGCCGTCGCGGGCCTCGCCCGTGCGGGCGTCGTCCGGGTAGGTGCCGAGGAGCCGCCGGTAGTGCGTGCGCGCCTGGTGCCAGGCGTCCTCGGTCATCAGGTGGTCGCCGCATCCCACCAGGGCGGCGGGTTCCGCGCGGGCCGCGGCGCCGGCGGAGCGGTCCAGGACGTCGTGGGAGGGGCCGCGGTCGCGGAGCCAGGCGGTGAGGGCGGCGGTGTCGCAGGAGTCGTCGGTGGGCAGGCCGTCGAGGAAGGTGTCCAGGACCGTTCCGACCGTCTGCTCGTTGCCGGGTTCCCCGAGGACACCGGCGAGCGTGCCGAAGCCTCGCTCCAGGTCCTCGGTGCTGCCCCTGTGCGCGGCGCGGGCCAGGGTGGCCGCCGCCCCGTCGAGCCGGTGGCAGGCGTCCACCACCGCGTCGCCGGGTTCCACCACCGACGCGCCCGCCAGGCGGTGGCCCCGTCCCACCTCGCTCTGCGCGGCCACGGCCGCCTCGCAGTCGCCGCGCTCACGGGCCTCGGTCACACGGTCCTCGATGCCGTACGCGTCGGCACGGAGCAGTACGGCGGTCAGCACCACCGCGAGCGCGACGGCGAGCGTCCCCGCGCGCTGCCCGCGCCGTACGGCCCGCTCCGGGTGGCGGCGGGCCAGGAACCAGCCGTGGGCGATGCCGGCCGCCCACCACAGGAGCAGCAGGATCTCGCACCAGGTCTCGGCGGTCCGCGCGGTGAGGCCGAGGAGCACGAACGTGCCGAGCGCGGCGATCGCCGCCCACCGCCACCGGCGCAGCAGCAGATGACCGATGCCGAGCAACGAGGCGTTGCCGAGGGCCACCGCCAGGGGGTCGGACGGGGCCGGGGGCCGCGGCGGCCCGGGGGGCTCCGGCGGCAGGGGCGGACCGGGTTCGTACAGCGTCATGCGGTGCTCACCCCCGAGGCCGGGCCGCGTGCGGAGAAGTAGCCACGGCCCTTCTCGCCGCTCACCATCCACAGGGCCGCCACGTCCAGGCCCGCGATCACGAACGCAGGGAGACTCGGCACCCCGGCGACCAGCGAACCGAGGAAGGCGACGACCATCGACAGGCCCACGAACGACAGGCACACGATGAGCACCACGCGGACCCAGTGACGCCGTTTGCGGGCCAGTACGAGGCAGGCGACCTGGAGCACGGCGAGACCCCAGCAGAACAGCGCCACGAACCAGGCCAGCGCCCACGGCATGAGCAGGTCCTGTCCGTGGTCCTGTTTGCTCTGGTTCTCGTCGATGACCGCCCAGCCGCCGAGGACGTAGCCCAGGGCATGCCCGGTGACCATCACCAGGGCCAGGACGACGGCCCCGGGCATGCGCGCCTTCGCAGAGTCCTGCACGGCGATCACCTCGTCCTCGTCGTCGGGCCGGTCGTGGACCAGCGCCCGGTCAGCTTCGTCACGGCGAGGTGCCGATGCCGTCTGTACATCTGTCTCCTCCAGTCCAGGTGGATGCGAGGTCCGAGCCCTCCCCTCGCGGGGCTCGGACCGCGCGCCGTCCCTCGACCAGTCGACCGGCGTACCGAGTTGTTCGGCAGGCCGTCTTCCAGCGCCGAACAACGAATGCGTGAGGAAAGAGTGAACGCCCCTTCCTCGCCCGCCGATTCGGCCGAAGGTCGATGCAGGGCGTACGAGGGGAGGGAGCGGGCAGGTGCCGGGACGATCAGGGCCGGGTCGCGCCGAGGGCGAGCTGGATCCGGCGGCCGGACCGGTACCGCGGTTCGCCGCCGGGCTGCGCGCGCTGCGCGAGTCCGCGGGCAGACCCACCTACCGGGAGATGGCCCGGCGGGCGCGGTACGGAGTGACCACCCTGTCGCAGGCGGCGGCGGGCAAGCAGCTGCCCACCCGCGCGGTGACGCTCGCCTATGTGAAGGCCTGCGGCGGCGACATCGCCGAGTGGGAGCGGCGCTGGCGTGAGGCCTCGGACGAGCTGGCGGCCGAGGCCGCCGCCGACGAGACCTCCCGGCCGCCCTACCGGGGCCTGACCCGGTTCGAACCGGGCGACGCGGAGCTGTTCTTCGGCCGCGACCAGCTCGTGGAGCGGCTCACCGAGCTGAACCGCAAGCACCGCTTCACCGCCGTCTTCGGCCCCTCCGGCAGCGGCAAGTCCTCACTGCTGCGGGCGGGCCTGATCCCCCGGCTGCGGGCGGCCTCCGACGACGATGTGCCGCCCGCGGCCGTACGGATCCTCACCCCCGGCGCGGACCCGCTGCACACGCACGCCGACCGGCTGCAGCCCGTCCCCGGGACGGACGCCGACACCTGGCTGATCGTCGACCAGTTCGAGGAGCTGTACACCCTCGGCACCGACCCGGCGGACCGGGACGCCTTCATCGACCGCCTCGTCGCCGCCACCGACGCGGACAGCCGGCTGCGCGTCGTCATCGCGGTGCGGGCCGACTTCCTCGGCCGGTGCGCCGAACACCCGGGGCTCACGGCCGCGTTGCAGGACGCCACGCTGCTCGCCGGGCCGATGAGCCGTGCGGAACTGCGGGAGGCCGTCGTCCGGCCGGCCGCCGCGGCCGGCCTGATCGTCGAACGGGCTCTGACCGACCGCCTCCTGGACGAGGTCGAGGACGCCCCGGGCGGTCTGCCGCTGATGTCGCACGCCCTGCTGGAGACCTGGCGCCACCGCAGCGGCCGCGCCCTGACGGAGACCGCGTACGAGGCCGCCGGCAAGCTGCACGGCGCGGTCGTACGGACGGCCGAGCAGGTGTACGGCGAACTCACCCCGTCCCAGGCGGAGTCGGCCCGCCGCATTCTGCTCCGCCTGGTCGCGCCCGGCGACGGCACACCCGACACGCGGCGCCCCACCGACCGCGCGGAGCTCGACTTCGGCAGCCCCGCCGACACCCGGGTGGTCCTGGAACGCCTGGCCCGGGCCCGTCTCGTCACCTTCGACGACGGCACCGTCGATCTCGCCCACGAGGCCCTGATCACCGCCTGGCCCCGCCTGCGCGCCTGGATCGACGCCGAACGCGACCGGCTGCGGGTCCACCGCGCGCTCTCCGAGGCCGCCCGCACCTGGCAGGCCCTCGGGCAGGAGAACGCCGCGCTCTACGCCGGCTCCCGGCTGAGCGCAGCCCGCGACGCCTTCCCGGCAGACGACACCGCATCGGGCAGTGACGAACTGACCCCGCCGGAGCGCCGGTTCCTCACCACCTCGCTCCGGCGCCGGCAACGGGCCCTGCTCCTGCGCCGAACCGTCGTGGCCGTCCTCGCCGCGCTCGCCCTCCTCGCCACCGGCACCGCCGTCGTCGCCCTCCAGGCCCGCGCCACCGCGCAGGCGGAACGGGACGACGCCGTCTTCGGCCGGCTCACCGCCGAGGCCGACCGGGCCCGGGAGACGCACGCCGGGCTGGCCGCCCGGCTCGATGTCGCCGCGTACCGCATGCGCTCCACCCCGGACCTGAGGACCCGGCTGGCATCGGACGCGAGCCGGGTGCTGGCCGCCCGGCTGCCCGGCCACGACGGGGTCGGCAGCTCCGTGGTGTACGCCCCCGACGGCCGCACACTCGCCAGCGGCGGTCACGACGGCACGGTCCGGCTGTGGGACACCGCCACCGGGAAGGCGCTGGGCGGGCCCCTGCGACTCGGCACGGGCGGGGTCGGCGCGGTCGCCTTCGCACCGGCGGGCCGCGACCTGCTGGCGGCCACCGGGGAAGGCGGCACCGTCCGCCTGTGGGACGTACGCGACCGGGAGCGGCCCCGCGCCGTCGGCCGGCCGCTGGTGAGCCACGACGAGGAGAACGTCGTGTCCGCCGCGTTCGCCCCCGACGGCCGGACGCTGGCCACGGCCGGCGACGACGGAACCGTACGGCTGTGGAACCTGACCGACCCGGCCCACCCCGCCCCCCTGGGCAAGCCCGCCGAGGCCGACGAGTCGGACGACGCCCGCGTTCGCGCGGTCGCGTTCGCGCCGGACGGCCGCGTGCTGGCCTCGGCGGGCTACGACGGCACCGTGAGGATGTGGCAGTACAGCCGGGGCGACGGCATCGCACCGCTGGGCAAGCCCCTGCGCGCCCACGCCGCCCCGGTCTGGACGCTGGCCTTCTCACCCGACGGCCGGACGCTGGCCACCGCCGGCTTCGACGAGACCGTACGGCTGTGGGACGTCACGGACGCCGGGCATGTCCAGCCGCTGGGCGAGCCTCTCACCGCGCACACCGCACCCGTCATGTCGGTCGCGTTCAGTCCCGACGGCGAGACCCTGGCGAGCGCGGGTGAGGACGACTCGCCCCTCCTGTGGAACGTGGCCAACCCCGCCTATCCGCAGCAGCTCGGGGAGCCGCTGACCGGCCACACCGAGGCCGTGTGGGAAGTGGCCTTCAGCCGCGACGGCCGTACCCTCGCCAGCACCGGCGCCGACGGCCGGGTCCTGCTGTGGCACCGGCCCCCGACCGTCCTCACCGACTTCACCAACCCGGTGACCGCGGTCGCCTTCAGCCCCGACGGCCGGCTGCTCGCCGCCGCGAGCACCGACGACGGGCTGGTCCGCCTGTGGGACGTCCGCCGCCCGGACCGCCCGCGCCGGCTGCCGCGGCCGCTCGGCCACGAGGACGAGGTGCTGGCCGTCGCGTTCGCCCCGGACGGCCGTACGGTGGTCAGCGGCTGCGCGGACGGGACGCTGCGTCTGTGGGACGTCTCCACGCCGGAGCGCCCCGCCGCGCTCTCGGAGCCGGTGCGCGCACACGGCGGGGGAGTGCACACCGTCGCCTTCGCCCCGGACGGGCGCACCATCGCCACCGGAGGCGCGGACGACACGGTGCGGTTGTGGGACGTCCGCCGCCCGGACGACGTACGGCCGCTCGGCCCGGCCCTGCGCGGCCACACGGACGTCGTGACCTCCCTGGCCTTCGCCCCGGACGGCCGCCTCCTGGCCAGCGGCGCCGAGGACGCGACGGCGCGCCTGTGGCGGGTGGGCGCACGGCCCAGGGCCGCGGGCGCGGCCCTCACCGGTCATGAACAGGCCGTCAACGCCGTGGCCTTCGCCCCGGGCGGGAAGACCCTGGCGACGGGCAGCGACGACCGGACGGTGCGGCTGTGGGACGTGGCGAACGGCAGCCGCCCGCTGGGGCGGCTGACCGGACACCGCGCCGACGTCCGGGCCGTGGCCTTCGCCCCGGACGGGAAGACCCTGGCGACCAGCGGTGGCGACCACACGGTCCGTCTCTGGGATGTGCGGCATCCGGCGCGTGCCGAGCCGTCCGGCCAGGAACTCACCGGCCATCTCGACACCGTCACCACTGTCGCGTTCAGCCCCCGCGGCGACGCCCTCGCCTCCGCGGGCTACGACCTGACGACCCGGCTGTGGACGCTGGACGCGGACCGCGCCGCGCACTACGTCTGCGACCACACCCGCGGTGTCCTCACCCGCGCGGAATGGGCGAAGGATCTGCCGCGACTGCCTTACCGGGAGGTGTGCGAGCGGCCCTAGGGGTTGGCGAACTTCAGCACGGCGCCGTCCTCGTCGTGCGCCACGACGGTCGCCTTCAGCTCGTTGCCGAACCCGGCCTCACCGCCCGCGCCGCCGAGCTGCATTAGGGTGCCCGCCGTCCGGAACGTGACGTGGTCGTCCGCCACGGAGACCCGCACGCTCACGCCGTTCGCGGTGATGTCGGCCTCGGAGGTCACGAGGACCTCGCAGGCGCCGTCCGAACAGGCCCGGTAGTTCCTGCCGTCCGCCGCCTCGGGAAGCGGACCGGTGGGTTCGGACGTGGCCGTGGAGGTCTCCCCGGTGGCGGGCTTCCCACCCGGGGTGCACCGCTCGGCCCGCTGGTACGCGGCCGCGAGGCGCGGGTCCGCCTTCGTCAGCGCCGGCAGGTCCGGCTTCGGCGGGGTCAGGGACTGGACGAGCCTGTCGACGTCCGCGGCGCTGCCCTCGGCTTGTTCGAGGCCCACCGCCGGCGACACCCCGTCGAGTCGGGCCACGACCCGCCCCACCTTCTTCTGCCAGGCGTCGCGCAGCCGGTCGGCGGCGGGAACGCCCGACGCGCCGAGCTCCGCCAGGTCGCTCTCCACGCTCCGCACGTCCGTCGGTGTCCCGGCGAGGTAGCCGACGGCCCGGGCCCGCGCGGACAGCTCGTCCTCGTCCGGATCCCGGATTCCTCTCAGCTCTTCGGCACTCTCTGCCCGGAGCTCCTTGACCGCGTTCGCCGACGCGCACATTCCGCCCACCCATCGCACGAGTTCCCCGGACGCCGGCCGGGCGGGCGTCGGCGCCGCGGACCTGGTGTCGTCCGACGCGCCGGTCCTCTCGTCCGCCCCGCCCCCGCACCCCCCGACGGCCAGCACCAGCCCGGCGACCACGACCCCCACGCCCGCGCTCCTGCCCATCCGACGACCCCTCTCCGTGCTGCGAACAACCGGTACGGCAGGCCCAGTTCAGCCCGGTCCGGGTTTGTTCGGCCACCCCGGCCGGCAACCCGAACAACCGGTACGGGCGGCCGCCGGGGGTGGTCGCGCCTCGACCCGGGGCGTCCTTCGGGAGCCAGGATTTCCGTATTCCGTAAGTGAATTTCGCATGGGACTCAAGCCCCCTTTTCCCCTCCGTCCCAGGCGAAACTCCAGCCATCCGCAAGGAAATTCGAGCAAGGGTGCAAATTCGTCAAGAAATCGGCATCGGCGTTTTCCGGACTTTACTCGCCGGTAAAACCACGAATCGTTTCGGCATATCTACGATTCCCCACTATGACCGACTCTCCCCGGGACGACTCCGCCACCCGTGCCCGCTGGCAGACCTGTCTCAAGCTCGCCCGTGAACTCCTCCTCGTCGGGCCGGACGGCGAGGACCTCAAGCTCGGCTATCTGCACACCCTGATCGACACGGGACGCCTCGGCGCCACCCCTCACCCGCGCAAGAAGATCATCGTCGTCGGCGCCGGAATCACCGGACTCGTCGCCGGGCGATTACTCAAGGACGCCGGCCACGACGTCACGATTCTGGAGGCCAACGCCAGCCGCGTCGGCGGGCGCATCAAGACCTTTCGCGCCACCAAACACCACCAGCCCTTCGACGACCCGGCCCAGTACGCCGAGGCCGGTGCCATGCGGCTGCCCGACTTTCATCCGCTCGTCCTCGCCCTGGTCGACAAACTCGGGCTCGGCCGCCGCCAGTTCTACAACGTGGACGTCGATCCGGGCACCGGCAGCGGCCCCGACGTCCCCCCGCCCCCGGTGACGTACACCTCGTACACCGGCCGGACGTGGACCTACGGCGACGACAGCCCCGGCTTCCGCGAGCCCGGCAAGCTCGGCAACTCCTGGATCCGCACCAACCGCGTCCAGGTCCGGCGATCCGACTACGCCTCCACGCCCGAGCGGATCAACGAGGGCTTCCACCTCACCGGCGACGAAGTCCGCGCCCCCGTGGTGAAGATGGTCGACGACGCGCTGGAGGTCGTGCGCGACTACTACTCGGACGTCGTCGACGGCAAGCGCGTCAACAAGCCGTACGACGAGTGGGTCGAGGGCTGGGCCCGGGTCGTCCGCGACTTCGACGGCTACTCCATGGGCGGCTTCCTGCGCGAACACGCCGGGCTCAGCGACGAGGCGATCGAGGCCGTCGGAACCCTGGAGAACATGTCCTCGCGGCTGCACCTGTCGTTCTTCCACAGCTTCCTGAGCCGCAGCGACATCAACCCCGGCGTCCGCTACTGGGAGATACCCGGCGGCAGCTGGCGCCTGCCGCACGCCCTGCACCAGGGCCTGCGCGAGGAGGTGCGGCTCGGTCACCGCATGATCCGGCTGGAATACCACGACCCC
This sequence comes from Streptomyces hawaiiensis, assembly GCF_004803895.1. NCBI lineage: Bacteria > Bacillati > Actinomycetota > Actinomycetes > Kitasatosporales > Streptomycetaceae > Streptomyces > Streptomyces hawaiiensis. The sequence continues at coordinate 4,598,375 of NZ_CP021978.1, forward strand.
AGCCGCGACACCGACCCCGAGGGGACCGGCGCCGTCGGACCCGATGGCTGGGGCGTGGCCGTGCAGACCGTCGCCGAGGACGATCCACAGGCGCCACCCCGGCTGTGGACGGCGGACCTGGCGATCGTCACCGTGCCGTTCTCCGCCCTGCGCTTCGTGGAGATCGTCCCGTCGATGTCGTACAAGAAGCGCCGCGCGGTCATCGAGACCCACTACGACCAGGCCACCAAGGTGCTGCTGGAGTTCAGCCACCGGTGGTGGGAGTTCACCGAGGACGACTGGCGTGAGGAGCTCGACCGTATCGGTCCGGGACTGTACGAGTACTACCGGCAGGCCGGGCCCGCTCTGACCCTCGCCGAGACGGACAGCGCTCCCGCCCTCACGTTCTCCGGCGCGGACGCCGGGCTGCTCGGTGCCGCCGTCAAGGACAGCAGCGTCACCGAGGAGATGCGGGAGCTGAACAGCAGCCTGCCGCTGCGCGGCCCGGCCGTCCGCCCGGCGACGCACTGCTTCGGGGGCGGCTCCGCCGCCGACAACCCCAACCGCTTCATGTACTACCCCTCGCACCGGGTCGAGGGCAGCACCGGCGGTGTCGTCCTCGCCTCGTACTGCTGGTCCGACGACGCCGCCCGCTGGGACTCCATGCGCGGCTCCGAGCGCTACGTCTACGCCCTGCGCAACCTCCAGGCCCTGCACGGCCGCCGTATCGAGGTGTTCTTCACCGGGCGCGGCGCCACCAAGAGCTGGGCCCGCGACCCGTACGCCTTCGGTGAGGCCGCCATCTACACCGCGCACCAGATGACCAGCTTCCACCTGGACGTCTCCCGGCCCGAGGGCCCGGTGCACTTCGCCGGCGAGCACACCTCCCTCAAGCACGCCTGGATCGAGGGCGCCCTGGAGAGCGCCGTCCGCGCCGCCCTCGCCGTCCACCAGGCCCCGCCCGTCACCACCCCGGGCCCGGACCGGGAGGGGACGCGCTCGTGACCGCGATCAGCCCGCACTGCACGGTCGCCCGCCATCTCGCCCTGCGGCTGGCCGAGTTGGGCATCACCCACCTCTTCGGCGTCCCCGGCAACCACCTCGGCCCGTTCCTGACCACCCTGCGGGCCGAGGGCGACATCGAGTGGGTGGGCACCCCGACGGAGGGCGGCGCGGGCCAGGCCGCCGACGCCTACGCCCGTATCCACGGTGTGGGCGCGGCGGCCGTCACCTACAGCGTCGGGGCCTTCAACCTGCTCAACGCCTGCGGCGGCGCCTACGTGGAGCAGGTCCCGCTCGTCGCGATCAACGCCGCACCGCCGTACGAGCAGTGGCAGAACTACCGCGCCCTCGGCCTGCTCACCTCGCACATGAGCCCCCGCGCCGAGAGCAACCTGGAGGCCTACCGGCAGGTCACCGTCGACGCGCAGGTCATCTCCAATCCGGGGCTCGCGCCCGGGCAGATCGACGCCGCGCTCACCGCCTGCCTCTCCGAGCGCAGGCCGGTCTACCTGGAGGTCATGGAGGACCTCTGGGACGAGCCCTGCCCCGAACCCGAGGCACCGCTCGTGCGCCGCGACCGGCCGTTCAGCGCGCGCAACCGGCCCATGCTGGACAAGGCCGTGCAGGCGGTCCTCACCCTGATCGAGAAGCATCCGGGCCCGGACGGCAGGCCCCGCCCGATCGTCTGGGCCGGTGAGGAGATCGACCGGTTCCGCCTCGCCGGGCAGCTCACCGACCTGGTGGAGGCCACGGGCGTCCCCTTCTGCACCACCGTCGGGGCCAAGGCCGTCGTCGACGAGGACCTGCCGCAGTTCCACGGTGTCTACAACGGCCACGCCAGCCACCCGGACGTGCACGGCGTCTTCAAGGACTGGGCCACCTGCCGGATCGGCCTCGGCGCCTGGTCCACGTCGAAGAACCTCGGCGGCGAGCAGTGCGTCGGCGGCGACTGGGTGATGGCCGCGCACGGCGGCGTCAGCGCCGGCACCTCCTACTTCCCCGACGTCCAGTTCGAACAGCTGCTGCCCGCCCTCCAGGACGCGCTGGTCAAGGCGTACGGCTCCGGGGGCCTGGCCGCCGACTACTACGCCGAGTCCTACGCCCACCACGGCCCGCGCGGCCACCGCCCGGCGGCCCTGGACCACCACCGCGCCACGCTCCGCGCCGCCCGCTCGTCCCGCCGGCGCTCCGAGCACCTCACGTACGACGGCGTGTTCGACCGGATCAACCACTTCCTGAACCAGGAGAGCGGGGACGACTGGACGGTCGTCTCCGACGCCGCGTTCTCCCTCATCGGCTCGATGAACCTGTCCCTGCCCGCGGGCGGGTTCCTCTCCCAGGTCAGCTGGCTGTCCATCGGCTGGTCGGTCGGCGCGGCCACCGGCGCTGCCCTGGCCCCCGAACGCGAGGACGCCCGCCCGATGGTGTTCGTCGGCGACGGCGCCTTCCAGCAGACCTGCCAGGAGCTCTCCACCCACACCCGGCTCGGACTCCGTTCCGTGGTGTTCGTCATGGACAACGGCCACTTCTACGGCATCGAGCAGATGCTGGTGCACCCGTCGTTCTACGCGGACCGGGACCACGAACCGGACCACTACAACGTCCTGCACCCCTGGCACCACGACCGTCTCGCGGACGTCTTCACCGGCCGGGACACCCCGGCGAACGGCACGGTCATCGCGCACCCCGCGGACCTGGACGACCTCCTGGAACGCCTTCGCGACCCGGCCGACCCGCTCAACGCCGGGCCCCTCCTGGTCCGCGTCCGCCTGCACCGGCACGACTACCCGAGGGCCATGGCCTACAAGGTCCCCCACGAGAAGGAGCAGTCGCATGGCTGATCTCAACGTCCTGATCGCGTTCGACGCGGCGACGATCGTCGAGCGGAACCCGGGCGCGTCCCGCAACCCCGACGCGCCGACCCAGGTCGACCAGAGCCTGATCTACATGACGACGCGACATGACCACATCGTCGGCACGTCCGGCGCCGAGCTGAACCTCCGCGCCGAACCCGGCGACAGCATCCGCTGGCGCGAGACGACCCTGTCTCTGGGCAGCGACTACAAGGCCCTGCTCTACCGGTACGTGAGCAGCGACCCCCAGCACCAGCTCATCCGCACCCCGGAGATCGAGGTCATCGACGGTGTCTACCCCCTGCCGAAGGAGGGCTCGGAAGGCAGGCCGGAATTCGAGACCCAGCGCTATGCGGACCACTACTGGCGCACGACCGTCAAAAGGCCCGGCAAGGTCGTGTACCACTTCTTCTTCCAGATACTCGACCGCCACCGCCAGTTGAAGGGCTACTTCCAGTGGGACCCCTTCATCACGATCGAAGACGCCTGACGCCTGACGCCTGACGCCTGACGTCCACCGGCCCCGGCGGGGGAGTACGGCCACAGCGACTAGGCTGAACGCCGTGGAGCTCCTGCACCTGCGCTACTTCCTCGCCGTCGCCCAAGAACTGAACTTCTCCACCGCGGCCCGCAAACTGCACATGGCCGCGTCCCCGTTGAGCCGGCGGATCAAGGATCTCGAGAACGAGGTCGGGCACCGGCTGTTCGACCGGGACACCCATCACGTGCGGCTCACCCCGGTCGGCAACGCGCTGCTGCCGATCGCGCGCGGGGTGCTGGAGCAGGTCGACTCCATCAAGTGGCGGCTGGACGAGACGTCCCGGCCGCGGCGGACCACCCTGCTGCTCGGTGTCCCCAGTGGCGTCCACCCCGACCTGCGGGAACGGATGGACGCCCTCGCCGAGCGGGTCAGCGACCGGTTCGAGATCAAACGCTGGCCCGGCGGCACCGACCGGCTCGTCGACGCGGTGTGCGACGGCAGACTGGCGCTGACCCTGGCCCGGCTCCCGGCCGGGGGCGACCCGGCGCTGGAGCAGGTGCCGGTGATGTCGGAGCGGCTCGGCGCGGTCGTGCCCCGGGACCGGTTCGCGGGACGCGAGTCCGTCGCCCTCGCGGAACTGGCCGAACTCGCCTACGCGGGCTCCCCGACGGCGGTGACCAACGCGTACTTCCGCGGACTCGACCAGCAGCTGTCCGAACTCGGCATCAAGAAGCGCGTCGAACTGGGCAGCGCCACCTTCGACGGAGTTTCCGAAATAGTCTCCAGCGGTCTGGCGTTCTCCATTTCCATGCTGGATCCCAGAAGCCCCGTGCAGAACTACCGTCTCGACAATGTCGTCGTCCTCCCCTTCTCCGATTTCCATCCTCGTCTGGAGACCGGGCTGATCTGGCGCAAGGACCGGGCCCACGGTGGTGACCTCGAGGAAGTCGTGGCGGCGGCCCGCGAGGTGTTCGCCGAGCCGCTTCACTCGTAATCGTCAAAAAACCTTCACAAAAGGCGGTATGACCACTGTGGTCATACCGCTTTTCGTTATTCGGTCATTCCATTTCCTTTGTCTCCGGTGCTGTTCGCTGTAACTTAGTTGCTAGATACACATACATGGCGAAGCAAGGAGTGAGGGAAAAGCGATGACGGACCTTACCGACACCGTCGCCGGCCCGCTGGAGGGCGTCCGCGTGATCGACCTGTCGACCGTGGTGATGGGCCCCTACGCCGCCCAGATCCTCGGCGATCTGGGCGCCGACGTGATCAAGATCGAGTCCCCGTCCGACACCGTGCGGACCGGCCACTACCGCACCACCCCGGGCATGACCCCGCTGAACCTCAACGTCAACCGCAACAAGCGCAGCGTGTCCCTCAACCTCAAGGACGACACCGACCGCGAGCGCGCACTGCGGCTGATCGACACCGCCGACGTGCTGATCACCAACATGCGCCCCGGTGCCCTGCACCGCCTCGGCCTGTCCTACGACGACATCGCCGCCCGCAACCCCGGCCTCGTCTACGCGCACGCCCAGGGCTTCCGCAGCGACTCGGACCGGGCCGGCAACGCCGCGTACGACGAGACCGTGCAGGCCGCCTCCGGCCTGGTCGACATCGCCGACCGCGCGCTGGGCGAGCCCGTCTACCTGCCGACCATCATCGGCGACAAGGTCTCCTCCCTGACCATCGCCTACAGCGTCCTGGCCGCCCTCCTGCACCGGAACAACACCGGCCAGGGCCAGCTCGTCGAAATCCCGATGACGGACACCCTGATCGCGTTCAACCTGGTCGAGCACCTCGCGGGCCACACCCACGTACCGGAGACGGGCCCCACCGGCTTCGCCCTGTCGATGCTGAAGGGCCACAAGGCGGTGCGCACCAAGGACGGCCTGGCCTGCGTCATGCCGTACAACCCGCAGAACTACCGGGACTTCCTCACCGCCGCCGGACGTCCGGACCTCGCCGAGGACCCGCGGGTCAACGGGGACGCCATCGACAGCGCCGACCACGAGGACCTGGCCGCGCTCCTGGAGGTCTGCGCCCCGGCACTGACCACCGAGGAGTGGGCGGAGGTGTGCGCCAAGCACAGCATCCCGATGGCCCCCGTGCTGGAACTCGACCGCGCCCACGACGACCCCTACGTCCGCGAAGGCCACCTGCTCGACACCGCCGAGCACCCGACCGAGGGCACGGTCCGCACCATCGGCATCCCGCTGCGCTTCTCCGCCACCCCCGGCTCGATCCGCCGCCTGGCGCCGGTCGCGGGCCAGGACACCGAGGACGTCCTCGCCGAACTCGACGCCACCGCCCGCTGATCGCCACAGGAGGACAGTCATGAGCACCCCCACACCTCCCGTCGTGCGCACCGAACGCATCGGCTCCACCCTGCTGATCACCCTCGACCGCCCCGAGGCCCGCAACGCCGTGAACGCGGCGACCGCCACCGCCCTGGCCGCCGCACTCGACGCACTGGAGGCCGACCCCACGCTGCGGGCCGGCGTCCTGACCGGCGAGGGCGGCACGTTCAGCGCCGGCATGGACCTCAAGGCCGCCCTGCGCGGCGAGTCGCCCGAGGTCGAGGGCCGCGGATTCGGCGGCCTGACCGAGGCCCGGCCGGACAAGCCCCTCATCGCAGCCGTGGAGGGCGCGGCCATGGGCGGCGGCTTCGAACTGGCCCTGGCCTGCGACCTGATCGTCGCCGCCGAGGACGCCCGGTTCGGCCTCCCCGAGGTCAAGCGCGGCCTGATCGCCGCGGGCGGCGGCGTGATCCGCCTGCCCCAGCGCATCCCGCACCACCTCGCGATGGAACTGCTGCTGACCGGCGAGCCCGTCGACGGCCGCCGCGCCGGCGAACTGGGCCTGGCCAACCGGGTCGCCGCCAAGGGGCAGGCCGTCGCCGAGGCGCTCCGGCTGGCCGACGGGGTCGCGGAGAACGCCCCGCTCGCGCTGGCGGCGGTCAAGCACGTCGTCCGGGCCGCCGACGGAGCGTCCGACGAAGAGGCCTTCGCCTTCCAGCGCGGGGAGATGAAGTCCCTGATGGCCTCGGACGACGTCCGCGAGGGCATGACCGCCTTCGCCGAGCGCCGCCCGCCGCGCTGGACGGGGCGGTGAGGCCGGCATGAGGACCGAGGACGTACGACAGCACCTCACCACCCCGCTCACCAGCCCGGCGTACGCGCCGGTGGTCCCGCGGTTCACCGACCGCGAGTACCTCAACGTCGTCTACCGCACCGACCCCGAAGCGCTGCGGGCCGTCGTCCCCGAACCGCTCCGCATCGCCGAGCCGCTGGTCCGCTTCGAGGTCATGAAGATGGGCGACGTCAGCGGCTACGGCCCCTACACCGAGGCCGGCCAGGCGATCCCCGTCAGCTTCGGGGGCGAGCGGGGCGAGTACCTGCACGCGATGTACCTCGACAACTTCCCGGCGACCGCCTCCGGGCGTGAGGTCTCCGCCTACCCGAAGGTCATCGGCTCCCCGGCGCTGTACGTCGACTCCGGCGCGCTGGTCGGCACCCTTGACCACGGCACCCTCCGGGTCGCCACCGCGACCATGGGCTACAAGCACCACGAGCTGGACCGGCGCGAGGCCGAGGAGCAGATCGGCGTGCCGACCTTCATGCTCAAGACCGTCCCCGGCTACGACGGCATGCCGCGTGTGCAGGAACTCGTCCGCACCCGCATCACCGACCTCACCGTCAAGCAGGCGTGGACCGGACCCGCCCGGCTCCAGCTGTTCCAGCACGTGCTGGCCCCGCTGGCCGACCTGCCGGTGCTGGAGGTCGTCTCCGCCAGCCACATCCTCACCGACCTGACGCTCGCGGGCGCCGAGCCGGTCCACGACTACCTGAAGGGAGCCGCGTCATGACCCGCACCTTCCGTAGGGCCGCGGTGATCGGCGCCGGGACCATCGGACTGTCCTGGACGGCGCTGTTCGCCGCGCACGGCCTGACCGTCCGGGTGAGCGACCCGCGCGAGGACCTCGCCGAGGCCGTGAACGAGGCACTGGAGGAGTACGCCCCGCACCTGGCCGCCCGCGGCCTGGACGTCACGGGCCTCGCCGACCGGGTGGAGATCGCGGCCGGTGTCACCGACGCGGTCCGGGACGCGGACGTCGTGCAGGAGAACGGCCCCGAGCGGGTCGAGTTCAAGAAGGACCTGTTCGCCACCCTCGCCCGTGAGGCTCCCGCCCACGCGCTGCTGCTCAGCTCGTCCTCGGCGATCCCGTCGACCGCGTTCACCGGGGAGCTGGCGGACGTTGACGCAGCCCGCGTGCTGATCGGCCACCCGTTCAACCCGCCGCACCTCGTCCCGCTGGTCGAGGTCGTGCCGGGCGAGCGCACCGGCGAGGACGCCGTACAGGCCGCGTCGGACTTCTACACCTCGGTCGGCCGCACCCCGGTCGTCGAGCGCAAGGAGATCGCCGGCTTCGTCGGCAACCGCCTGCAGAACGCGCTCAGCCGCGAGGCGGTGTACCTCGTCGAGCAGGGCGTGGTCACCCCCGAGGACCTCGACAAGGTCATGACGAACTCGCTGGGCCTGCGCTGGGCCACCGTCGGGCCGTTCCTCGGCTCGCACCTGGGCGGCGGACCGGGCGGCTACCGGCACCTGGTCGAGCACATCGGCGCGTCGATGAAGCAGACGGGAGCGGGCCTCGGCACCCCGTCGCAGAACGAGGAACAACAGGAACGGCTCATCCGAGCCGTGGAAAAGGCCTACGGCTCCTCCACGTACTCGCAACTCACCGAGACGCGCGACCGCAGGCAGCTCGCCGTCCTGTCCGCCCTGGACAGCGCCGACAAGGAGGAGAACTGAGATGACCACCACCATCGAACCGCTCGAGGACCAGCTGGTCGCCGACTTCTACGGCTACGAGTCGCTGCTGCCGGACGACGAGCGCAAGATCCTGCTCAAGGCCCGCGCCCTCATGCGGGACCAGGTCAAGCCGCTGGTCAACGACAACTGGGCCAAGGGCGAGTTCCCGAAGGAGCTCATCGGTCTGTTCCGCGAGAGCGGCCTCGCCGGCCTGCCCTACGAGGGCTACGGCGAACACCCCGCCGCCGTCAGCAACCTCCTCAGCGGCATGCTCGCCCTGGAGATGACCCGCACCGACGCCTCGGTGTCGACGTTCTTCGGCGTCCACAACGGCCTCGCGATGTACTCCGTCCACTCCGGCGGCGACCAGGAGCAGCGCGACCGCTGGCTCCCGGAGATGGCGGCCATGGACAAGATCGGCGCGTTCGCGATGACCGAGCCGCTCGGCGGTTCCGATGTCGCGGGCGGTATGCGCACCACCGCCCGGCGCGAGGGCGACACCTGGATCCTCGACGGCGCCAAGAAGTGGATCGGCAACGCCACCTTCGCCGACTACGTCGTGGTGTGGGCGCGGGACGTCGACGACAACCACGTCAAGGGCTTCGTCGTCGAGAAGGGCACGCCCGGCTTCAGCCCGGCGAAGATCGAGAACAAGCTGGCCTTCCGCATCGTCGAGAACGCCGAGATCACCCTGACCGGCGTCCGCGTGCCGGAGGGCAACCGGCTGCAGAACATCAACTCCTTCCGCGACGTCGCGGAAATCCTGCGCGCCACGCGCGGCGGAGTGGCCTGGCAGGCTCTCGGCGTCATGGTCGGCGCCTACGAACTCGCCCTGGACTACGCCCGGGAGCGCCGTCAGTTCGGCCGCCCGATCGGCGGCTTCCAGCTCGTCCAGGACCTGCTGGTGAAGAGCCTGGGCAACATCACCGCGTCCTGGGGGATGCTGGTGCAGCTGGCCCGGCTCCAGGACGCCGGCGTCTTCCGTGACGAACACTCCGCCCTGGCCAAGGCGTTCGTCACGTCCCGGATGCGGGAGGTCGTGGCCTGGAGCCGTGAGATCTTCGGCGGCAACGGCATCCTGCTGGACCACGACATCGCCCGCTTCTTCGCCGACGCGGAGGCCATCTACTCCTTCGAGGGCACCCGCGAGATGAACACCCTGATCGTCGGCAAGTCGATCACCGGCCAGAGTGCCTTCGTCTGACCACAGGCGCACGCCAGGACGAATCAACCCCGGGTTCCCACCCGGGGTTTCGTTCTGCCGGGCCGGCATATCGCGTGGCCGCCCGGCCCCGGGACGCGTACGGTCGGCGCGGTGAGCAGGAGACGCTACGTGGCCAGGGGAGTACCCGGCGGCTACCGCATCTGGGACAACCGGGGGCGCCGCTGGTGGGGCGACCTCTATGAGCTGTGCCCGGACGACCTCCTGACCGAGCTCAACGGTCAGGCGGACCAGACGCGGATCACCGCGCTGATGAAGCGCTACCGGGCGCAGAAGCGATAAGCACCCGCATGCGCCAGCCCTGGGCAGGCGCCGGGCCGCCAGGGCCGGCCGTCCTTACTGACGCACCAGCTTCTCGAAGAAGAACTCGTGCTTGAGGAACGACGTCGCGTGCTCCGCCCCCGGATACGGCGGCACGAGCGGGGACGCCTGAAAGAGCCGCCAGCCGTCCTCCAGGGCGGCGGTCCCCGTCTCGTACGGCGGTTCGTCGCTGTCACCGGTCGTCGGGCGGGTCGTGCCCGTGCCGTCGTAGCGGGCCCAGCCGACGACCTTGGAGTCGAGGGCGGAGGTGTCGAGGTAGAGGACGAGGACCTGCTGGCGGGTGGTGGTCACGCGGTGCTCCTCTGCGCGGCGGGCGCGGCGGGCCGGTTGGTGATGCGGGTGGCCCAGTGGTCGATGTCGAAGCCGGGGTCGGCGGACAGGGAGCGCCACAACAGGATCCGGTTGTGGATCTCCAGCCGGGCGGTGGCCTGCTCGTACCAGGGGAACGTGCGCCGCAACTCCTCGCGGACGGCCGGGGAGTCCACGTCCCGCGTGTCCCACAGCCGCACCTGCGGCACGGTCGGGTTGAAGCGGATCTTGTACATGTGGCGGACGGTGTCGCTGTCGTTGCGCCGCCCGCCGTGCCAGATGCCGTGGTGCAGCAGGAGCACGGTGCCCGCCGGGCAGGTCAGCCGGGTCTGGCCGCGCAGGTTCTGGTAGCGGCCGGTGTCGGACTCGTTGGTGCGGCGCAGATGGCTGCCCGGGACGACGAGCGTGCCGCCCATGCCGGCGGTGACCTCCTGCGGGTAGTACATGAGCTGCACGTCGAACGCGTCGGCCCGCACATCGATGAGGGCGTCGGCGTGCAACGGCTGCGCACTGCCCTCGTGGGGCGGGCGGGTGTGGACGAAGTGGTGGTCCACGGCAGGATCCGGTCCCACCAGGCTCTCCAGCGCGCCTGCCACGGACGGAAGTCCGAGAAGCCGGCGGGCGAAGGAACCCTCGGGGAAGGCCACCGGTACGGGAGTGCCGTACGGCACGGCGGGCGGCGCCCCGGCGGCGAAGAGGCCGAGCGCCTCCTCGTTCATCTCCCGGGGCACGACGCCGTCCAGGCGCAGGAAACCCTGGGCCGTGAACCGCGCCACCTCGACGGAGCTCAGCAGCTGCTTTGTGGTTGGCATGACGCAACCGTAGAAGCGCCAGGGCGGGCAGTCGTGGGGTGTAATCGGCGACCACTGGTAATTTTCCACCATGCCGACCTTCGTGGAACTGCCCCTCGACCTGCCGCCGGACCTGGTGCACGCGGGCGTGGGCGTGCACGGCTCCGCCGGCCCGCACGAGGTCTTCCGCCTCCCGCACCTGTGGCAGCTCCACCTCTACGGCTACTCCGGCACCCTGGAGACCGGCGGCGCCCGGCACCCGATCCGCCCCGGACACCTCAGCCTCGTACCGCCCGGCACGGAGGTGCACTTCCACTACGACGCCCCGCGCTGCGAGCACCTGTACGCCCACTTCCGCCTGCCGGGCGACGGGGAGCGGCGGCGGCTCCCGGCGATGCAGGACGCCGGCGCGGAGGCGGCGGTGCTGAGCGGGCTGCTGCGCCGGACGATCGCGGCGGGCGCGCAGTCCCCGGCCCGGGCCTCCGCGGAACTGTGGACGGTGCTGTGGCGCACGACCGGCCTGACCGAGGCCACCGAGACGCCCTCCGGGGCCCGGCACCCGGCGCTGCGGGCGGCCATGGCCCATATCGAGGAGCGCCTGGCCGACCCGCTCAGTGTTCCCGGGATCGCCCGGGCCGCCGGGGTGTCGCACACGCACCTGACCCGGCTGTTCCGCGAGGACACCGGGCACACGGTCGTCGGCTACGTCCGGCGACGCCGCATGGAGCGGGCCCGTCACCTGCTCATCGCCTCGACGCTGGCGATCCCGGCCGTCGCGGCGACGGTCGGGATCCCCGACCTCCAGGCGTTCAACAAGACCTGCCGCAAGGAACTCGGCGCGTCGCCGCGTGCCGTGCGCAAGGCCGCGGGCGCGTAGCCGTCAGCGGCCCGGTGAGCGGCTCTTCGGATGACAGCCTGAGAACTCCCGTGCGAACACGGGTTGTTGGCGTGCGCTAGGATTCTTTACCGAGCTCTTACGCTCGGTTGAGCGTGGCCGCGCACAGTCGTCCGGCCGCTCGGTTCGTCGACAGTGGCCGCCCGGCTTACCGGGCCGGCGTGAGGGGGGCGTGACATGGGGCGAGTGGTGCCCGTCCGCGTCCACAACGCCGCCCGTGACGGCGTCCCTGATACCGGCCGCGGTGTGAGCGGTCTCCTCTCCGTCTGACGCGTGACGCCTGACGCGTGACGCCTGCCGTTTGACGCCCGACGCCTGATGCCCGATGTCTGCCGTCTGACGTCCGAAACGTGGCGCATCGCGCGTATCCCGGCCGGTGACGGCCGGGAGCGGAGCACACCGCCGACGCCGCGACACCGAGTGACCGGCCCCGTCGTCCCGACGCGAGGCCACGCCCCCTTCCGCCGCTCACCGAGCCGTACCCACGGGCATTTCACGCCCACTGGCACAGACGCCGCAGACCCGATCAACGGAGGTCAGACGCCCGTGCACGACACCACCGCCATGCTCATCGAACTCGGGGCGATCATTCTCGCCCTGGGACTCCTGGGACGCCTCGCCGGACGCGTGGGCTTCTCACCCATACCCCTGTACCTGCTGGCCGGGCTCGCCTTCGGCCAGGGCGGCATCCTGCCGCTGCGGGCCAGCGAGGAGTTCGTCGCCACCGGCGCCGAGATAGGCGTCATACTCCTGCTACTCCTGCTCGGCCTGGAGTACAGCGCCTCCGAGCTGGTCACCACACTCAGGACCCAGTACCCCTCCGGAGCCGTCGACTTCGTCCTCAACGCCGCCCCGGGAGCGGCCATGGCGTTCCTGCTGGGCTGGGGACCGGTCGCCGCCGTCGCCCTGGCCGGGGTCACCTGGATCTCCTCGTCCGGGGTCATCGCCAAGGTGCTCGGCGATCTGCGCCGGCTCGGCAACCGTGAGACACCGGTCGTCCTCGGTGTGCTGGTCCTGGAGGACCTGGCCATGGCGGTCTATCTGCCGATCCTCACCGCCCTGCTGGCCGGGGTGAGCCTCGCGGGCGGCGCGGTCACCCTGCTGATCTCGCTGGGCACCGTGGGCGCCGTCCTCTACGTGGCGCTGCGGCACGGTCGCCTGGTCAGCCGTGCCGTGTCCTCGGACAACGCCGAGCTGCTGCTGCTGGCCGTCCTCGGTCTGACCCTCCTCGTCGCCGGGCTCGCCCAGCAGCTGCACGTCTCCGCGGCGGTCGGCGCGTTCCTGGTCGGCATCGCCCTGTCCGGCGAGGTCGCCGAGGGCGCCAGCAGCCTCCTCACCCCGCTGCGGGATCTGTTCGCCGCGGTGTTCTTCGTCTTCTTCGGACTGCACACCGACCCCGCCGCCATCCCGCCCGTGCTGCTGCCCGCGCTCGCCCTGGCCGCCGTCACCACCCTGACGAAGATCGCCACCGGCTACTGGGCCGCCCGCCGGGCCGGCATCTCGCCCCGGGGCCGCTGGCGCGCGGGCGGCACGCTGGTCGCACGCGGCGAGTTCTCCATCGTCATCGCCGGTCTCGCCGTCGGCACCGAACCCCGCATCGGCCCTCTGGCCACCGCCTACGTCCTGATCCTGGTCATCCTCGGCCCACTCGCCGCCCGCTGGACCGAGCCCCTGGCCCGCCGCGCCACCCGTCACCCGGCCCACCCGGCACCGCCTACCGCTCCACTCGCCGAGTCGCCCAAGGAGGCGACAGCCGCGCACAGTTGACCCCTCGTGCGGGGGCCCCGGGCCGTCGGCGGTGCTGTCCGGATTGGCTGTTTCCCGGAAGGGAGCTTTCCGGCAACCTGACGAGCACCCCGGGAACCGGTAGGCGGCCAGGGGAGAATTCCGTCCAGGAGGACCGGAAGGAAGCGTCGGCATGATCGAGTGGAAGCCCCTGGGCACCGGAGCCAGGCCCGTGCCCCGGCCCGTGGCCACGCCGCTGGTCTGGGCGGGGGCCGGCGTCGGGGCGCTGGTGCTGGTGGCGCTCGTCAACACCGTGGTGGGGCCGGACCGGCCGGAACTGGCCCTGCCCGCACTGTCCGTGCTGGCCGCCCTGCTGGGTCTGTGCGCGCGCTTCAAGGCCGCCCCCGGTACGGCGCTGCTGTGCTGGCTGTTCCTCAACGGCTTCGCCATACCGCCCGCGGGCACCCTCACCTGGGCAGGTGACCGCGACACCACCTGGCTGGCCTGCCTGCTCACCGCCGCCCTCATCGGCACGGCCCTGGCCCGCCTCGTCCACGCCCGCGCCGCCTACCGCCGCCTGGCCCCCGGCCGTCCCCGACCCGAGACCGCCACCGGCGAGGGACCGTACGATTCCTGACGGTAGCCGGTCCTGTCGGCGCTGTCGCGGAGCCGCGAAAACCGCCGGCCGGGCGGCGGTCACCCGTCTCGGGAAGCGGCTCGCCGCCCGTCCCACGACCGGGGTGAGGCTTGCCGAGGGTATGGTCACCGGCCAGGATGGTGACGTGACCCTCGACCATGTCTTCGTCTGCGGGAACCCGGCGCTCGACTTCGCCGCCACGCTCCGGGCCCGCCGCTCGGCGTGTTCCGAGATGTTCGTGACGCCGGACCGGCTGACCGCATGGTACGTGGAGTCGGGCCTGGTCGACGCGGTCTCCGCCGGGCAGGAAGGTGACGTCGAGCGGGCGAGGGCCGTGCGGGAAGCGGTCTACCGGCTGGTCACCGCCCGTCGGCTGGGGGAGGAGTACGACGGGGCGGCGCTGACCGTCGTGAACAACGCGGCCCGCACGCCGCCCGCCGTGCCGCAGCTCACCCCGGCGGGGCGATGGACGCAGGCGACGCCCGACGAGGCCCTCTCCATGGTGGCGCGGCACGCCGTCGAGCTCCTGAGCGGCCCGGACGTGCCTCTGCTCAAGGAGTGCGGAAATCCGGAGTGCACCCGCACCTACATCGACCGCTCGCGGGGCATGCGGCGGCAGTGGTGCGGGATGGATTCCTGCGGCAACAAGATCAAGGCAGCCGCGTACCGTGCCCGCAAGAAGACCGCGACGGCCCTCTGACCCACTGACCCACTGACCGATCCACCCGCATGCCCCGCGCCGGTCCGGACCGCCGCTAGCCGCCGACGTACCAGCTGAATCCGCCGTTGCTGCTGGCCACGGCCAGGAGCACCAGCCACAGGACCACGTCGACGATGCCGAGGATGATGCCGGCCTTCGCCATCCCGGCGCCGTTCTTGACCGAGGCCTGCCGACGCGCGACGGCACCGAAGACGATGGCCAGCGGGCCCAGAATGATGTTCAGGAAGAACAGGCCGATGATGCCGCAGCACAGGCTCGCGATCGCCAGGCCGTTGGTGCGCGAACCGGAGGACGCGGCAGAGGAACCGCCGTAACTCGCCATGGAAAACTCCCAGTTGTCGATGGCACGGACCGAACGGGCCGCACTCTCCTCACTTTCGACTTGTTTTGTTCGAATGCCCCTCTGTGGCGTTCCCATGACAACCAATTCGGGGGAGTGCCCCGTGAGTTCTCGCGTCAGCGGCTGTGGACGCCGACCTCGTGCAGGGAGTAGCCCCAGCCGGTGCCGCGTTCCTGCCCGTGGACGCGGACGTACCTGGCCTGGGTGCCGGCGAATCGCGCGGTGTCCAGGCCGCCGTCACCGGCCGTCGTGGAGTACACGGTCCGCCAGTTCTCGCCGTCGGCGGAGAGCTCGACCCGGTACGACTTCGCGTACGCCCGCTCCCAGTCGAGGGTGACCCGCCCCACGGTCTGTGGGGAGCCGAGGTCGATCCGGTACCACTGGTCGTCGCTCCAGTCGCTGGCCCAGCGGGTGTGGCGGTCGCCGTCGACGGCCCGGTGCGGCTGGTAGCTCGTGAACAGGCTCCACTCCGAGGAACTGGCCGACACGGACGAGCCGGCCGCGAGGTTGACGCCGGACTCGTGGCCCTCGGAGGCCGCCCAGGTGTCGAGGTAGGACTCGGCGCCCCGGAACAGGTCGTCGACCACGTCCCGGCCGCCGACGCGGCGGATGTCCTCGATCCAGTCCGGGACGAGTCCGTAGTGGGCGGCGCCGTCGGTGTTCAGGTCCCAGGTGCGCTCGCCGGTGGTCTGCCGGTCGATGACCGAGCCGCCGTCGGTGCTCTTGAACGGGTACGTGACCTTGTTCGGCGCGTCCGCCCCGCGCGGTCCCGGCCAGCCGCCGACGCCGTTCATGTCGGTGCCGTAGCCGTAGCCCACGCCGTACTTGTCGCGCAGGGCCTCCGTGCGCTTCGCCTCCGCGATGAAGCCCTCGGAGCCGTGCATGTACTGGGCGATGAAGCCGCCGAGCCCGTAGACCCGCTCGGTCCAGTCCAGGTCCATCCAGCTGTGCGAGGAGAGCACGCCGGGGTAGGACTCCGCCTCGAAGATGTCGAGCACCCGGCCGGTGGCCTTGACGCTCATGTGGTCGATCTCGAGCATCATGCCGCGCTTCATCATGCCGCGCACGGCGTACTCGCCGAGGTCGGTGAGCCCCCGCACGTTGCACTGGGCGTCGGCGCTGTACGAGGGGACCTCCTCGCCCGCCGGGAGCTTCTCCTCGGCCGCGGGCGCCGCCGCGTTGCCGATCGGGTTGTCGGCCTGCGGGCCCGTGCACTTCTCCGTCTTCCAGTACGTGCCGGTCGACAGGAATTGCCCGACGTTGATGGCCGTCCCGAGCGTGCCCGAGTCGAAGCGCACCCCGCACAGGGCGTTGTCGAACTTGTGGCACAGGAACATGCTGCGCACGCCCAGCGCGTGCAGTTCGTCCAGGCCCTTGTCGATGTCCGCCCTGCTGCACTGCGCGATGTCCAGGACCTGCTTGCAGCCGAAGGGCTCGGAGGTCTCCACCCCCATGATCACCGCCAGCTTGCCCTGCTCGATGACCTCGCGGGCCTGCGCGCTGTCGGTGACGACCCGGAACCAGCCTTTGCCGGGCCCGCCGTACATCCTGTCGACGAAGGCCTGCATGTCGTAGGTCAGCTTGGCCTGCAGCCGGATGGACGTCATCTCGTCGCAGGAGCGGTCCTTGAAGAAGTAGACGGAGCAGATCACGCCGTTGGTGACGAGGTCGTTGACCAGCACCCGCTGCCCGCCGCGCCATGCCCGCTCGATCCAGGCGTAGTAGTTCTGCTGATGGGTCAGCGAGTCGTGCGCGGGCCAGTCCTTGAAGGTGGGCCAGCCGTTCGGGTCGTGCTTGCCGTCGCCGCCGTTGGTGATGAAGTCGAAGATCGCGAGCGAGCCGTCGGGGTAGTGCTCGGGGCAGTCCCTGAGCGCGTCGGCCACGCCCTGCTCGGAGAACGGCTTTCCGCAGATCAGACGGCCGCCGAAGGCCTCGTTGGAGAAGATGTGGTCGTGCGCGTCGACGAACCCGCGCACCTCGCCCCGGGCGTTCGTGCCGGTGAAGGGCTCGCCCGTGACGTCGATCCGGGAGTCCGGCGCGGGCCGTGCGGTCGGGTCCCACCAGTCGTTCCCGGCCGCCGCACTCGGTGTGGGTCCGAGCGCGATCGACAGTACGAGCAGGAGGAGCGACACAACGGTGACGTTCCTGCGTCGGCGGTACGGGCGTCCGGAACCGGTCACAGCCCACGTCCCTCGGTTGACAGGTCGCTCGGTCGTCTTGTCATGACCTCGCAAAGCGTGCGACGAGAATCGCCACTACCGCTCCATGAGTCAAGGGCCCGGGACGGCCGACCTGGTGACGGGGGGCGATTCACCCCGGGGGGTCCCGAATCGGCCGGGGCAACAACAAACCCCAGGTCGTCGGCCTGGGGTTTCATGGAGCGGGCGGCGGGTCCTGCCGCCGTCCACCTGATCAGCTCCGGCCGGGATCGGCGACGCCGGACGCGTCGCTCGCGGCGCGGCGGTACTCGGCGTTGATGCGCTGAGCTTCCTCGAGCTGGTCCTCGAGGATGACGATGCGGCACGCGGCCTCGATCGGGGTTCCCCTGTCGACGAGCTCACGAGCGCGCGCGGCGACCCGCAGCTGGTAGCGGGAGTACCGGCGGTGTCCGCCCTCCGAGCGCAGCGGAGTGATCAGCCGGGCTTCCCCGATGGCTCGCAGGAAGCCGGGGGTGGTGCCGAGCATCTCGGCGGCCCGGCCCATGGTGTAGGCCGGGTAGTCGTCGTCGTCCAGACGATCGCTGAGCGGGGTATCTGCTTCCATGTCACCTCGTAGTACAACGCGTCGAGGGGCCCTGGTGCCGTACGGCACCAGGGCCCCGAAGGAAATTCAACACCATCTGTCGGCCCTCATGCTGCGCCGACCTTCTGTTTCCGCTACCCGGCCCGGTTACGGGAGGGGTGCGGGGATCGCGGCTGCGTGACCGGGGACCACCATCCAATCCGGGGTCTTGCGGTACCCGGACCGAGAGCTTCCCGGACCGGGCGATCCTGATGGCGTCTGCTCCTCCGTCCTTCCTCGGGTCTCGCCTGACCATGTCTACGAGAAGAAGACTAACTGCGACGAGCGCCAATGTCTACTCTGGCAAAGACAGATTTTGGAGCCCGGTGGGCGCAGGCATCCTGTGGCACACGACACGACGAAGAGGGCCCTGCCGACGCGCGTCGGCAGGGCCCTCTTCGGTACCCGGTGGCGGTTGACCGCCCGTTGCTCTACGCGGCCGAGCCGAAGCCCGTCCGCCGTTGCGCCCTGGGGCGCGCCGCCTCGCCGGCGGGGCGGCCCTGGCCGGTGGGACGGCGGCCCCGCCGGCCCCGGGACGGGGCAGACGCGCCGCGGGGACGCTCCGCGCGTGGCGCGGTGACGACGACCGGGACACCGGAGGGGGCCTGGGCACCGGTGATGCGGCTCAGCTCCGCCTCGCCGGACCGCACCTGGGCGACCTGGGGGGTGATGCCCGCCGACGTCATCAGCCGGCTCATCCCGCGACGCTGCCCCGGGGTCACCAGGGTGACCACGCTGCCGGACTCGCCGGCGCGGGCGGTACGGCCGCCGCGGTGCAGGTAGTCCTTGTGGTCGCTGGGCGGGTCCACGTTGACGACGAGGTCGAGGTTGTCGACGTGGATGCCGCGGGCGGCGACGTTGGTCGCGACCAGGACCGTCACATGGCCGCTCTTGAACTGTGCCAGGGTCCGTGTCCGCTGGGGCTGGGACTTGCCGCCGTGCAGGGCCGCGGCGCGCACACCGCTGCTCAGCAGGTGCTCGGTCAGCCGGTCCACCGCGTGCTTGGTGTCCAGGAACATGATCACCCGGCCGTCCCGGGCCGCGATCTCGGTGGTCGTCCGGTGCTTGTCCGCGTCGTGCACGTGGAGGACGTGGTGCTCCATCGTGGTGACCGCGCCCGCGGACGGGTCGACGGAGTGCACCACCGGGTCGTGCAGGTAGGTGCGGACCAGCCGGTCGACGTTGCGGTCCAGGGTGGCCGAGAACAGCATCCGCTGCCCGCCGGGGCGCACCTGGTCGAGCAGGGCGGTGACCTGCGGCATGAAGCCCATGTCGGCCATCTGGTCGGCCTCGTCGAGAACCGTGATGCCGACGCCGTCCAGGCGGCAGTCGCCCCGGTCGATGAGGTCCTTGAGCCGCCCGGGCGTGGCGACGACCACCTCGGCCCCGGCGCGCAGCGCACCGGCCTGCTTGCCGATCGACATCCCGCCGACGACGGTGGCGAGCCGCAGGCTCACGGAGCGGGCGTACGGAGTGAGCGCGTCGGTGACCTGCTGGGCGAGCTCGCGGGTGGGCACGAGGACGAGGGCGAGCGGTTGCCGCGGCTCGGCGCGCTTGCCCGCCGTACGGGCGAGCACGGCGAGGCCGAAGGCCAGGGTCTTGCCCGAGCCGGTGCGGCCGCGGCCCAGGACGTCCCGGCCGGCCAGGGAGTTCGGCAGGGTCGCCGCCTGGATCGGGAACGGCGCGGTCACGCCCGAGCGGCCCAGCGTGGTCAACAGCTGCGCGGGCAGGTCGAGGTCGGCGAACGCCTCGACGGCGGGCAGCGAGGGTGTGACCGTCTTCGGCAGGGCGAACTCGCCCTGGGGCGCCCGGCGGCTTCCGTAGCTCGCGGAGCGGCGCGGACCACCGGAACGGCGGCCGGAGCCGTCGCCTCCTGAGAAACGGTCATGGGTACGCGAGGTGTGGGCACGCTTCATGCGGGACCTTCCTTGATGGGCGCGTAGCAAGGAAATCCCGCAGCAGAGGAGCGGCGCAGAGAATCTCGAGACGAGCCGAAGTCGAGGCGGCCGGGTCGGACCGGCCGGAAAAAACAGCGAGCTGGGGCCCGCACCCCAGAGGTGCGGGCCCCAGCTGCGAAATATGCGCGAGCGCCGATGTCAGGCGGGCACGATGTTCTCGGCCGTCGGGCCCTTCTGGCCCTGCGCGATGTCGAACGACACCTTCTGGCCTTCGAGCAGCTCGCGGAAGCCCTGGGTGGCGATGTTCGAGTAGTGGGCGAAGACGTCGGCGCCGCCGCCGTCCTGCTCGATGAAGCCGAATCCCTTTTCCGCGTTGAACCACTTCACGGTGCCAGTAGCCATTTTATTTCTCCTTCGGAGGCGGTTTCAGGAATTCACCGTGTGTGAATTCCGTGTCGCCGTGATGATTACCCCGTAGGAAATGAACCTTCTGGCAACCACACCTGCAACTGAGATCGACAGTAGCACGGTGTGTTCGGCCCGTCGGCGTCCGGCAATTGCACTCCGGCAGGCGTTCGAGGAATATTCGGCGGGCCCCGCTTCTATTTCTCATGTCGCGGGCACAGATATTGCCCTCCGGGGGCGCGGCTCTTCCTGCCGCACCCTGGCGTGCCGGCCCTGTGACCTCCGGCGACGGGGGATGGGCCGCTGCCACCGCCGCCGGCGGCCGGTGCGGCGGAGAATGCGCCGGAGCGTCACTCCCGCGACGAAGGTCACATCCCCCGAGCGGGCCACGCCGGACCGCAACTACGTGGGCATGTCACCGATCGGTGACAGCGTGGTGCGGGGCCCCCAAGAGCACCAAGCGGACGGGGGCAAGGAACTGGACAGCATCATCGCCGCCGACTGGCACACCTGCGCGACGGACGCCGTCCTCTTCAGCTGAACGGAGCCGGGACTCCCTTCGGAGCTACCACGGCACCTCTCCCTCGTCGTCGAAGAAGCAGCCGGTCGGGCCGTCGTCGGGCAGCGTCGCGAGCCGGATCGCGACCACCGCGCCCTGCTCCGGGGTGCGGACGCCGCGGAAGCCGTTGAGGTCGGTCGCGCAGTAACCGGGGCAGGCGGCGTTGACGAGGATGTCCGTGTCGTGGAGCTCCTTGGCGTACTGGACGGTGACGGCGTTGAGGAACGACTTGGACGGCGTGTAGGCGACGGAAATCGGGCCCGTGTCGCTGCCGGGGGTGGTCTGCCGGGTGAGTGAGCCGACCCCGCTGGACATGTTCACGATCCGCGGCGACGACGAGCGGCGCAGCAACGGCAGCATGGCGTTGGTGACGCGGATGACGCCGATCACGTTGGTCTCCACGACCGTCCGCACCGTCGCCGGATCGACCGTGGTGGGCGCCTGCGGCGCACTGCCGGTGATCCCGGCGTTGTTGATCAGTACGTCGAGACGGCCGGCGCTGTCTTCTATCAGTGCGGCGGCTTCGGCCACGCTCGCGTCGTCGGTCACGTCGAGCGGTATGCCGAACGCGTCGACGCCGCCCGCCCGCAGTTTCGCCACCGCGCTCTCGCGCCGCTCCCGGTCGCGGGAGCCGACCCCGACCCTCCAGCCGAGGGCGCCCAGGCCCGCCGCGATCTCGTATCCGATGCCCTTGTTCGCGCCGGTGACCAGCGCGATCGTCTGTTCGCTCATGCCGTCGATCCTGTCCGGGCCGGGCGGCGGCGGGCCAACACCGATCGGGTGGGCGGCGATACCGCACCGGTATCGATCCAGGTCGCGGAAGTACCATGACGGCGTGGAGACAAGGGAGTTGCGGTACTTCGTCGCGGTCGCCGAGGAGCTGCACTTCGGGAGGGCCGCCCAGCGGATCGGGATCGCGCAGCCCCCGCTGTCGAGGGCGATCGGCCGGCTCGAACGGCGCCTCCAAGCGGTGCTGCTGGAACGCAGCAGCCGCGCGGTGACCCTGACGGAGGCCGGGGCGGTGCTCCTGAGGGAGGCCCGGGCGGCGCTCGCAGCGGTCGAGGCCGCCGAACGCCGCACCCGCCGCGCGGCGCTCGCCACGGCGGGCCAGGCCGGCGTGGTCCTCGTCACGAAGGCCGGAGCGTCCAGCGAGCTGCTGGCGCGACTGCTCGACGCCTATGCCGCCGAGCCCGACGCGGTCGCCGTCGATCTGCTCCTGTGCGGAATGGGCGAGCAGGGGCCGATGCTGCGCGACGGCCGGGCCGATGTGGCGCTGCTGCACCTGCCGTTCGACACCACGGCCGGCCTCGACACCGAGGAGCTCTGCACGGAGGGCCAGGTCGCGGTGCTCCCGGCCGGGCATCCCCTCACCGCGCGGCCCCATGTCCGTACGGCCGACGTCACCGGCCTCCCCGACCTGCCGATGCCCCGCTGGCCCGGCCCCGACGGCACCTACCCGGCCGGGCCCGGCCCCCGAGCCCGCGACCACGCCCAGCTGCTCCAGCTGATCGCACTCGGCCGCGCCTGCTGGATCGCACCGGAGTCCTGCCGCACCCAACTGCGCGACGGTCTCGCCGCCGTGCCGGTGCTGGACGCACCGACGGTCACCACAGTGATCGCCTGGCCACCCCACAGCCGGTCCCGGGCGGTCGCGGCGCTGGTCCGCACGGCGGCGCGGGTCGGTCCGCACGTCGCCGACCGACCCGGCCGCCGCGCCACCGCCCTCCGATAGCATGTTCGAACTCGCGATGGTCCCTCCATCGCTCTCCATCTGCCCAGCCATTCGGATGAATCGGCCAAAAGATTGATAGCCAGAGCATCGCGGGTGTTTTCGCGAACAAGCGGCATGACTTCGTGGGGCGCGTGGCGCCATCGGCGCGCGGTGCTGTGGGGCGCGGCGGTCCTGGTGGCCTGCGGATTCCTGGTCGCGCTGGAGATCGCCGCACGCCACTACGGTGAACCGGGGCCGATCACCAACCAGGTGAAGGCCCTGGTCTTTGCTCCCAAGCCGGGGCCGTTGTACGGCGGTCTGGCCTTGATGATGGTGGTGCTCGGCTGGCGGCAGCGGTTCATCGCGGCCGGCGCCGCGATCGGTATCGACGCCGTCCTCCTGCCGGTGCGACGGGCTGTCGGCGCCGACATGTCCGACGGCCATGTCTTCGGCACCGGTGCGCTCTGGGTGATGCTGGCCTTCGCGGTCATCGCCGTCACGCGCCGCACCGGCCCTGAACGCGTCCTGCTGCTGAAGGGCGTCGGGCTGGGCCTGTTGCTGGTGGCCGCCCGCAAGACCGGCGACACCTGGCTCTTCATCACGGCGAAGACCCGCCCGACGGTGCTCGACCAGTACGTGGCGACCGCCGACCACGCGCTGGGCAACCCCTCATGGCTGGCAGGCCGGATCGTCAAGGCCACCGACCCCTTCAGCAGCCATCTCCTCCAACTGGTCTACGGCCAGCTCGCGGTGGCCGCGGTGGTCGTCGCCTTCTACCAGCTGCGCAACGTGACGGCCGAGCGCCGCTTCCCGAGCCATCACCTGGTGCGCACCTTCCTGGTGATCGGCCTGCTCGGGCCGGGCATCTACATGCTCTTCCCGGTGGTCGGCCCGGTCTTCGCCTACGGCCCGGGCGCCTCCGGCACCGGCGGCGTGCAGTGGGCGGCGGCCGACCTGTGGCCGCACACGCCGCTGCCGGTCAGCACCCCGCACACGATGACGTACGACGGGATCACCCCCCGCAACTGCATGCCCAGCCTGCACACGGCGTGGGCCGTCGCGATCTTCGTCCATACCCGCCGGGCGCCGCGGATCCTGCGGTTCGCCGGCACGTTCTGGCTGATCACCACACTCGCCGCGACCCTGGGATTCGGCTACCACTACGGCGTGGATCTCGTCGCCGGCGTGGTGTTCGCCCTCACCATCGAGGCCGCCCTGCGCTCGCTCGACCGCGGCTGGGACCGGCCGGGAATCCAGCTGGTCGTGTACGGCACCACGGTCTTCATCGCGCTCTTGCTGTCGTACCGCTATCTGCCGACGGAGATGGCCGGACACCCGGAGGTGTCCGGGCCGCTTCTCATCCTGGCGATGACCTCGGTGATCTACGGCTACGTACGCACGACCCGCAGGCCCGCCCCGCGGTTGCCGAGTCCCCGCACCCCGGTAGAGGACGCCGCGCGGGAGGACGCCTTGACCGTGGAGCACGAAGGAACCGCTCCCCCGCCCGCTCGTTCACCGGAACCTCGCTGACGTCCCACCCGCCGCATCACACGACGGCCTTGTACCCCTGCCAGCCCCGTGCCGGACCGACTCGGGCCACCGTTCCTGCTGGAAGGCAAGAAGAAGGCATGTCGGGACACAGGGCAACGCCCCGGCATTTCCCGGCCCCCGGCCGCTGTCCCCCACGCGCGTGGCGGGAGCCTAACGGCATGTCCATGACTGGCTGGGGGTATTGCTCACGACCGTCGACCACGCAGGAAGCCGGGGGTGGTGCCGGGCATCCGTTCACCGGGCCCCGCCGACCAGGACACCCCGACGCCCGAGAACCACGGCTGCGGTGTCTGTCTGCCCGGCGTTCCGGGCGGTAGCTTGGTGGAGAAGGCCCCAGAAGGAGGGCGATGCGATGCCGTGGTTCCTGTGGCTGCTCGCCGCCGCGGCGCTGGGCGCCGTGGAGTTCTTCACCCTGACGCTGGTCTTCGGGTTGCTGGCGGGCGCCGCGTTGGTCGCCGCCGTGGTCGCCGGTGTGGGCATCGGTCTGCTCGGCCAGCTGGTGGCACTCGGAGTAGCGGCGGCGGCGGGCCTGGTCATCGTCCGTCCTGTCGCGCTGCGGCACATGGCACAGCAGCCCCTCACCCGCGAGGGCAGCGACGCGCTGATCGGCAGGCGCGCCGAGGTGATGCAGGAGGTCACCGCGACCCGCGGCCTGATCAAACTCTCGGGTGAGGAATGGTCCGCCCGCGCCCTCGACGAGAGCCATGTGATCCCGGTGGGGGCGTTGGTGGACGTCATGGAGATCGAAGGGGCCACGGCCATCGTCTACCCCCGCGAACTCCTTCCCTGAACGGCTGAACACACAGCAGTGGAGGCACTGTGGATCCAGTTGTCATCCCCATTCTTGTGGCGGCCCTCGTCGTCGTCTTCCTCGTGGCCTCCACCGTGCGGATCGTCCCGCAGGCGCGCCGCTACAACATCGAGCGGTTCGGCCGGTACCGCCGGACGCTGCAACCCGGCCTGAACCTGGTCGTGCCGGTGGCGGACCGCATCAACACGAAACTCGACGTGCGCGAGCAGGTCTATTCGTCCGACCCCAGGCCGGTGATCACCGAGGACAACCTCGTGGTGAACATCGACACCGTTCTCTACTACCAGATCACGGACCCGCGGGCGGCGGCCTACGAGGTCGCCGACTACCTCCACGCGATCGATCAGCTCACCGTGACCACGCTGCGCAACGTCATCGGCAGCATGGACCTGGAGGAGACGCTCACCTCGCGTGAGGAGATCAACTCCCGGCTCCGGGCCGTCCTCGACGACGCCACCGGCAAGTGGGGCATCCGGGTCAACCGCGTCGAGATCAAGGCCATCGATCCACCGCACACCATCAAGGAAGCGATGGAGAAGCAGATGCGGGCCGAGCGTGACAAGCGCGCGGCCATCCTGCACGCCGAGGGGGAGCGGCAAGCCAAGATCCTTACCGCGGAAGGCACGAAGCAGAAGGACATCCTGGAGGCCCAGGGCACGCAACAGGCCATGATCCTGCGGGCGGACGGCGAGGCCAAGGCGGTGGAGCTCGTCTTCCAGGCCGTCCATCGCAACAACGCCGACGCGAAGGTCCTGGCCTACAAGTACCTCGAGACGCTCCCGCACCTGGCGAGCAGCGACAACAACACGTTCTGGGTGATCCCGGGGGAGCTGACCGAGGCGGTCCGGACTGTCACCCGGGCGTTCGGTGACCAGTCGGCGGCCGGCCCTCCCCACCCTGCGCAGCCTGGGGAAGCAGCCACCGCCGACGATGACGACGCGTCGCACGGGACGCGGATCCCGCAGCTCGACGCGGGCTCGACGGTGTCCCTCGACGCCGCCGCGGCCGCTGACGAGGCCGAGAGACAGGCCGCCGCCGCGGTGAGCGACGCCAAGGCGGAGGCCGAGGCCGCCAAGTCGCCCCAGGTGCCACGCCGGGGCCGCACGTCCGGAGATTGAGCCCG
Source organism: Streptomyces hawaiiensis (assembly GCF_004803895.1). Taxonomy (NCBI): domain Bacteria; kingdom Bacillati; phylum Actinomycetota; class Actinomycetes; order Kitasatosporales; family Streptomycetaceae; genus Streptomyces; species Streptomyces hawaiiensis. The sequence continues at coordinate 4,624,305 of NZ_CP021978.1, forward strand.
GCCTCGGCCCCGGCCGGCGCCCCCGCCGGCCCGGACAACTACGAACCCACAGGTCGCTGACCTGGGGGCTTAGACAGCAGCGGCCGGCCGTGGACTGCCGTGGAAGACCTGGCTGGTGTGCCAGTCGAGGTGGTCGGCCGCGACAGGGCGTGCGCCCGGCTGTGGGCCGATGAGCGGGCGGCCCGCGAGCGCTTTGACGTGCTCGCGGGCAGCGGCGCTGTGGCCGACGAAACGCTGCGAGACCAGGATGCGGTGACCGTCGGCGACACCGAGGACACCCTTGTCGAAGAGCTTGTGGTGCAGCGAACACAGGCACAGCCCGTTCTCGACGTCGTCGGGGCCGTCGAACGCCCACCAGCGCACGTGCGCCGCCTCCAGCCCGACCGGCACAGTGCCGATCCTGCCGTCGTAACCGCAGAAGGCGCACCGGTACTCGTAAGCGGTCAACACCATCTCCCGCATCCGCCGGTCCCGCTGGCGTCTCACCCGCGCGAGTTGCTCGGCCTCCCCCGGCTCCAGCTCCAGGCCGGCGGCTTCGCACAGTTCCCCGTGGAGGGAGGGCGGGAAGTGCAGATCGAGCAGCAGCCGCGCGATCCTGCCGAGCAGTGACGGCTCACGTCGCAACGCTGCCCTCAGATCCGGCGCGAGCTGCCCGGTGGCACCTGTCTCCCGGAGATCCCGCACTCCGGTCCCGGGGCTGCCGGGGCCGCGATCAGTGCGTACTTCCCACACGCCGTCGCTGACCAGGTGGTGGAACGGGTAGGCGGGCGTCGTCCTGTTCGGCGGCCCGTACTCGGTCAACAGCCGCTGGAGGTCTTCTTCCACCGCGCTGTAGCGCAGCCTGCCGTCGGCATCCTCCTGGAACCGGCCGAGGGCGTAGAGGAGCAGCAGCGGCTTGTGGGGAGCGCGGGTCCCGCTCCTGGTCCACTGCCGCAGCTTCGCGGTGCGCTCCAGCCAGTCCATGGCCCGTGATCGTAGTGACGTTCTGCCAGGTTCAGGGAGTGGAGACGAGTTCAAGCCGGAGCGAGTGGCCGAGAAGCGAACTCGCCCTCCCCGCTTGGGAAACGACGGCGCTTGCGGCGCGCGAGCGGTCCTGGCGTGTGAAGGCCGGCGGGCGGAACGTCTGCGTGTACGGGCATTGCGCTCGGCCGGGCTCCGGGGCTCCAACCGGTGTCCTCGACGTCCGGTCACGGGGGTCACGGGGTCGCCGGTGCGGTCAACGCGTCGACCAGCCGGGCGAATTCGGTGCGGTGCCGGTCGGGCGGCCGCCGAGGTGCAGGGCGACGACCTGATCGGCGAGGTCGTCCGGGCCGGCTGGATGGGTATCCGGGAAACCGTTCGACCTGCACGGCCAGATACCGGCAGCCGCGGAACTCGGGCGCCCCTGCCTGCGATTCCACCTGCTCGAAACGTGCAGGATCCGCTCGCGTGGTGACCGGTCGTCGTCCGCCGCGGGCAGGAGAGTCGCATGGAGTTGTCCGGTCGCCAGGGGGGGGACGGCTGCGACTCGCCGAGCGCATCGCTCGTCGCAGCTGCTCAGCACGCGATGCGTCAGCGCATGTCCGCCGCATCGAGCAGGGCGGCCACGGTGGGGGCGATGAGCCCGGCCTGCGTGTCGGCTTTGATTCCCGCACGGGCGCTGGCGCCGTCGAAGACCAGGATCAGCTGACGGGCCAGCAGGTCCGGGTCGCTCGCCCCGCCCTGTTCGGCCTCGGCCCGGAAGAAGGCTGTCAGGTTCTCCTTGACCCGACGGGCCACCCGGCTCGCGGGGTGGCTCGGGTCCTTGAGCTCGATCTGCACGACGAGGTACCGGCAGCCCTGGAAGTCGGGTGCACCCGCCTGTGCCTCCGCCTGTTCGAAGACGTGCAGGATCCGCTCGCGGGGTGGACGGTTGTCGTCCGCCGCGGGAAGGAGTGCCGTCACATAGGCGGAGGCGCGTTCCTCCAGGCTTGCCGCCAGCAGTTCGCCTTTGCTCTCGAACAGCTTGTACATGGAGCGCTTGGACACCCCCGCCGCCTTGCACAGCGCGTCGACGCCGATGTTGACGCCGTCCTGGTAGGTGAGCGTGGCCGCTGCCTCCAGCAGTCGCTCTCGGGAGCTTGGCATTGCTTCGGTGGTCATATTGCGAGGTTAACTCGATTTCGGCCCATTGGAAACCGATCGGTTTACGGTGAACGTCGCGAGGAAGCTGGAGAAGCCGGGCGGCGCCTTGATGGGGTGGCGTCCGGACGTCGGCACCCCCATCGTGGCCTTCGGAATCGGTGCGCTCACCCTCCTTGCCACGCTCGGTGCGCCCGGCATCCCTCGCCTGCCGCTGCTGTGAGCTGCTGTGACTTACCCCGGTGGCACCCCCGATGGCCGGTGTGTCCTGGTCTCGGAGATTCAGCCCACATCGTGTGTGCCCTACCGGCGATGATCGGAGCGCAGGGCATTTCTCGCCAGATGGACTCAGGCTCAGTGGGCGATCACAGGCTCGCCCTCCGACGGCGCCAGAGCTGAATTCGGCATCAGGAACGCCGTGACCACCGCGCCGACCACGAAGATCCCGGCGCCCCACGCCAGGGTGGCCGTGTAGCTCTCGACCCCCGCCTGGGCCATGGTCAGTGCGCCCGGCTTGTGCGAGGACAGGTAGTCGGTCGCGGCCGATGAGGCAACGGTGGTCAGCAGCGCCGTACTGATCGAGCCGCCCACCTGCTGGCTGGTGTTGATCAGCGCCGAGGCGACGCCCGCGTCCTCGTGGTGCACGCCTGCGGTCGCACCCTGGAACGCGGTGGTCATCACCCCACCGATACCGAGACCCAAAAGGATCATGCCCGGCATGATGTCGGCGACGTAGGCGCTGTCCAGCGTGAGCCGGGTCAGCAGGGCCATGCCGGATGCGGAGACCAGGAAGCTGACACTGACCACGACCTTCGGACCGACCTTGGGCAGCAGCAGCGAAGGCACCGTGGTCGACGAGGCAACGATGCCGCCGACCATCGGCAGGAAGGACAGACCGGCCTCGATCGGCGAGTAGCCGATGCTGGCCTCCAGGTAATAGGTCAGGAACAGGAAGATCGAGAACATCCCCATGCCCAGGACGAACACGGCCAGGAACGAACCACCCCGGGCCCGATCCAGCACGACTCGTAGCGGCAGCAGCGGATGCGCGACCTTGAGCTCCAGCCAGGCGAATACCGCGAGCAGCACCACGCCGCTGATCATGGAGCCGAGGGCGACCGGGTCGGTCCAACTGGTGGATTCGACGTGCGCGAATCCGTAGACGATGCCGAACAGCGCGGCGCTCACCACGACGGTGCCAGGAATATCGATTTTGGGTCGCTCGGTGACTGCGGGCTTGGCCAGCAACAGCAGCGCACCGGCCAGCGCGACGCCCGCGAAAATGACGTTCACGTACATCACCCAGCGCCACGACGCCCATTCGGTGAGCATGCCGCCGAGCAGCAGTCCGACAGCGGCACCCGCACCGGACAACGCGCTGAAGATGCCGAAGGCTTTCGGCCTTTCGGCCGGCTGGGTGAAGGTCACGCTGAGCAGTGAGAGGGCCGCGGGCGCGAGCAGCGCGGCGAAGAGGCCCTGAGCCACGCGTGCCGCGACGAGTATTTCGAAGCTACCGGCCGCGCCGCCGACGACGGATGCGGCCGCGAAGCCGATCAGGCCGGTCACGAACGTCGTACGCCGGCCGAACAGGTCACCGAGTCGGCCTCCGAGCAGCAGCAGGCTGCCGAACGCCAAGGCGTACCCCGTGATGACCCACTGCCGGCTGCCGTCACTGAAGCCGAGGTCGTGTTGCGCTGCGGGTAGCGCGATGTTCACGACGGTCGCATCGAGCGTGACCATGAGCTGTGCCACGCCCAGCACGACGAGCACCCACCAGCGCACGGCATGTGAGCCGCGGCGGCCCGAGTCTGTTTTTCCGGAGGCGGGCGCCCCGCGGTCGAAGGTGGTACTCACTTTTCCCCTTAGTCGCTGGTCATGGGCCGACCGTCGGCCGGAAACCGATCTGTTTCCACTCAGGAAAACAGATCGGTTTCCTAGGCGCAAGTGGAGGGGTCGCTTCTGGCTCGGGACTGCCCCGGCAGGGTCGGAGTCCGCGTAGGCCGACGGCGGTGCCTCGGCAGAGGGGCCGTCGGGGAGGGCCGGGGAGTGACCGACCGGTCGCCCGACCTCCGCGGCGAGGCCGTAGGACCTCACTGCGTCCGGCCGGCGAGAGGCCGTCACGCCGTTCCCCGTACGTCCGCGCTGACTCGCCTGCGCCTGCCGCTCGGGAAGGCTCTGGAGTCCGTGGCCGGCGAGGAGAGGGGGCAAGCCCCGGCTTCGACCGTCACCCCAGGCATCCACGGGTATGGAACGCCTGGTGAAACGGGGGGCATGTCGGGCTTGCATCTGGAAACCGATCGGTTTACCTTAGTCGAAACCGATCGGTTTCCCATTCTCCGGAGAGAGTCGTGACCGTTTTCGTGCTCGCCGGCGACGTCTCGCGGCAGGTCAAGGCCGGCCTCGTCGGCGACCTGGCAGTGCTGTACTCCCCGCCGGCGAAGTAACCCCCCTCACACACAAGGAGTCGGCGAAATGCCCAGCCAAGAGTCACGTCCCACGATTCACATTCCGGGGACCACCAGCCACACCATCGCCCCGCGCGCGGGATCGGGCGGCCGCGAGGGAAGGCTGCGCTACCTCAAGGCGGGGACCGGCGCCCCCCTGGTTCTCCTGCACACGGTGCGCACCCAGGCCGAGCACTTCCGTCACCTCGTCCCGCTGATCGCGGACCGGTACACCGTGTACGCCCTCGACCTGCCGGGGATGGGCTACTCCGAGATCGTGCCCGGAGCGTTGTACGACGAGCCCGCGATGCGTGCGGGCGTCGAGCGGTTGCTGAACGAACTCGACCTGAATGACGTGACGTTGGTCGGTGAGTCCATGGGTGCGGTGCTCGCCCTGACTGCCGCGGCCGATCTCCCGGAGCGGGTACGACGCGTCGTCGCGGTGAACACCTACGACTTCCGTGGCGGCATCGCCCGGTCGAGCCTTCTCGCCCGTGTGGTGGTCAGCGGTGTCCTCGCGCCCGGCGTGGGTCCCGTGATCGCCGGGGTCGAACCCAAGCCCGCCCTGCGCAAGATCCTTCAGGGCGGCCTCGGCGACAAGAGCGCGCTGCGCGAGGACTACGTGGACGAGCTCCTCCAGGTGGGCAGCCGCCCCGGCTACCCGACCGTCGCCCGGGCCGTGTACCAGGCCCTGCCCAGCCTCATCGCAGCGCGCCCGCGCTACCCCGAGATCAAGGCGCCCATCCACCTCGTCTACGGCGAAAAGGACTGGTCCCGGCCCTCCGACCGGGAGGCCAACAAGCAACTGCTTCCGGCCGCCGACTTCACACAGGTCCCCAAAGCAGGCCACTTCATCGCCCTTGAGCGCCCCGACATGCTGGCCGACCTGCTGAACGCGGTGGCCTGACCCCCGGGGAACCGCTGACCCGAGGAGCAGTGCATGGCGGAGATCCAGCTCGAGGCCGACGTTCCGGCGCGGATACGTGATGGCACGGTGTTGCGCGCGGATGCCCACCGGCCCGGTGGTCCGGCGCCGTGGCCGGCGTAGGTGTCCTTCTCCTCGTCGAGGTAGATGGTGAGTGAGCCGCCACTGGGACTCTCCGGGTTCTTGCCGAGCCTACGCAGGGGCATGATGTCCGCCTCGGATGCCAGCAACGATCTCTGTGCCGCAGCTTGCCTGCGACTCCGCCGCCGGTGAGGAACTTGCCAGGGACTTGGGGCGGCGAACCTGAGCGGGGAAGCGTGGTTGACGGCGCACGGACCCAGGAATGCGGGGCTCTCGAAGTCGTCTTCGCCCAGTTGAGGGTGGGGCTGACCCGACCCGATGGCCGGTGGCTGACCGCGCGCAGCGCGGTGTTCACCGTCTCAGTCGGCGTACTCGCTGCCTGCGCTCGTGCCGTTGGACGCCACGCGGGGGAGCCGTGCCAGCGCTTCCGGTACCGCGCGGACTCTCCGTCGGCTGCCGTCGCCATCTGCCCGCCGGGCATTGGCGTCGTGGTGAGGGTCCGGCGTCAGGCGGGGTGGAGGCCCTGACGCGTCCCACCACGGTTATGACCTGGACCACCGCGAAGACACGGTGGACGCGGCTTTCCCTGGACGTGCCGGTGAAAGTCGAGGGCAACACCCGCTATGGAGACGACATGTCGCAGCACGTATTCGTGAAAGCGGCTCGCGGCGCGGTGGTCCCTCGCACTTCGGCGGCCTGACCGCGCGGAACGACGACCCGAGGCCGGAGGTCACCGTGACACCTCTCGCGGACCGGGTCACCGAGGGACAGAGCCTCACCTGGCGGGCCTCCCTGTCCACGGACGCCGACACCGAACTGCCCGTCGTGTTCAGCTTCTTGGCGGCGGGCGGCAACGCGGAGCTGTCCAGCACGGACGTGGACCCGCGGTGGCTGATGGAGAAGCACGGCGAATCGCCGCTCCCCGAGCGCCCCTTGTCCGAGGTGGCGGGAATGTCCCTGCTGTCCGTCGTCCCCGCCGGTCAGCTGAGCGCCGAGGTGGCCATACCCACGATCGCGGACAGGGCGGCCGAACCGGAAGAGGCGGTGCGGATGCAGCTGTTCGGTTTCGAAGAGCCGCCGGTCGGGCCGATCTTCACCGGCAGGATCGAGGACGGCGGCTGAGGGGCGCACCGCGGGACTTCGGACGCACACGTCCACAGTCGCCGGATCGGCCGAAGCGGTGGCCGGCGGCCGAAGTGATCGGCAGCCGGCAGCTCATCGGCTGGTGGCCCGCCGCGCGGGCCGCGCGCGAACACGGCCGTGTCCCGACCGGTGGCCGGGTCCGGTCACCGTCTCGGTCCCGCGACGGCGTAGGCCGCGGTGCCGACGACCGTGAGGGCCAGCGCCGTCCAGGTGCCCGCTGCCGCGCCGGGTGGCAGCAGCATCCAGGTCGCCACCTGCATCGGCGTACTGGTCGGGGCCGGGGCGAAGAACGAGAACGAGAGCCAGGCGAACGGCAGCGTCCATGCGTACTGGCCGCCCGAGAGCGCCGCGCCCAGAGCGACCGACCCCATCAGCCCCGCGCTGTCCCGGACGACGAACGCGGTCGTGGCCATGGACTCGCCCATCGCCTGCCGGGCATCGCTTCCTGGACCATCACTCGGGCCGTGCCGACGGTGGTCCGGCCGGCCAGTCCGGCGACGGCGGCAGCAGACCGCTGTTCCTGCTGGGCGAGGCCGTCACCCACGTATGCGCGGTTCGCCTGGAAGCCGGCCCGCGGGATCAGGCCGAGCAGTGGTCCCCTGACCCGCGTGGGGTGGACCAGGTGTGGCAGCAGCCCGAGGGCGAAGACGGCCCAGCGCGCGACGGCGAGACGGCGGCCCAGGAGGAAGACGACGAGCAGCAGCAGGCCGGTGGTGCGCATGTCGTGCGCGGGCTTCCCACGTCGTAGTGGGCGGCGAGCACCAACTGCCCCAGCACGGGGAGGACGAGAGGGACCCATGCAAGAACCCCAGGCCACTGGCCCGGGGTTTCCCTCTGGAGCGGGTGACGAGAATCGAACTCGCGCTCTCAGCTTGGGAAGCGACGTGCTCGTGCGGGCCCGATCGCACCGCTGCTGACTCTGGTTGTCCGCTCCTACGGGCACGCTGTGGGCACGGGGGGCGATAACCGGTGGGCAGAGCACCTCCCCGGAGCGCCTGGCCGGTGACTGCGGCGATGCACTCGAAGTCGCGGTCGCGGTGCAGGAGGGGCCAGTCCCTGCAACTCGGCCGTGGCGTCCACCACGAGGTCCACGGCTCCTGCGCTGCAGGTGCTGTCCACGTGGGTAAGGGGGTGAGGAAGCCGTGCGCGGGATACACCAATCCAGTACATGGACTACTCTTGGTACATGTCCATGAAACGCACCAACGTCTATGCCGACCCCGAGGACCTGGCCATCATCAAGGAGGCCGCCAAGCGCCGGGGTATAAGCGAAGCCGAGATCATCCGCCAGGGCATCCACCTTGCAGCCATGGCGAACCGGGTCTGGGACGAGCCGCTGTTCTCACGCACCTTCGAGGGGCCGGGACGCACCCCGTCCAAGTCGGAGGTCCGCGACACGGTCGCCGAGGCCGTCCGGCGCGAGACCGGCTCGGATTCCGGATCCGCCGCGTGATCATTGTCATCGCCGATACGTCCGGCCTCCTGGCAGCCCTGGACTCGGCTCATCCAGAACACGAGGCGGCGAACGAGGCCATCATGGCGGCGGGCCTCCTGGTCATGTCACCGCTCCTGCTGGCCGAACTGGATCACGTGGCGACGCGCGAGCTCGGCAGGGAGGCTGCCCTCAGCGCGGTCGACGACCTGCGGCGCTGGATGAGCCTGGGTCGTGTCGTCATGCCGGAGATCACGGAGGACCATCTGGGCGCCGCCCAGTCTGTCCGTCTCCGCTACCGCGCGCTGGACCTCGACCTCGCCGACGCGGTGAACGTGGCGCTCGCCGCCGACTACGACACGGACGCGATTCTCACCCTCGACCGACGAAACTTCCGGGCCGTACGCCCGCTGGGCCGCTACAAGGCGTTCCGGGTACTCCCCGACGACCTCCCGCTCTGACGCAGGCACCTCGGGGGTCAAGTGCCTGCTCCTGCAAGGGCCTTGTGCGCCGCCCACGACGAAGCACGTGCAGGACGGGTGTCCGCCATCGCCCAGGAACGGTGAGCTGAGGGCTCGCCTCCGGCTCACCCATGTGAAGTTCAGGTCAGCGCCACGCTGCGACGTGATAGGAGCGCCCTCTCAAGACGCGCGTGCCCTCTGCGTGCCCAATCTCGGAGTGCAGGAGTACTCGTAAGACGCAGCAACGGCTCCCCAATGAAACAAACCCCAGGCCACTGACCTGGGGTTTCATTCTGGAGCGGGGGACGAGAAGCGAACTCGCGCTCTCAGTTTGGGAAGCGACGACGACCGGACGCGGGGGTCAAGGTCCTGCGGGGCCCGCTCCTTCCCGTTCTGCGTTCCGTCGTGTCCACGGCAGTCGTACGAGCAGGTGTCGGGGGCGTGGCCCGGCCTGGCCAAGGAGTACGTCATGCCGAAGAACCAGTCCACCGCCGCGCAGAACGCCCGCAGGGCGAGCCGGAGCGGGCGCCCTGCCCCGTCCTGCTGGTCTGGCCCGGGCACGCCCCCGGCATCGCCACCATTCCGCTCCCACCGCCACACCCACCGCACCACCGGATAACAGCAGGCACCGGGTGCCGGACTGTCCGCGGCGTCAAAGCGGCATCTGGGCACCGCTGTTCCGGCCGGCCCGGTTCATCAGAGGAGCACTCGATCGGAGCCGGTGTCCGCGAGGAGTCGTGCGGTCTGCGGGGACGGGTAGTGCAGTCGCAGGGACGTGTGGGTCTCGGCGGCGTGCCGTGACGCGTCGAGGAAGACGCGCAGGCCGCTGGTGTCGCAGAGGCCGACGGTGGTCAGGTCGACGTCGATGGTGGTGATGCCGTCATACAGGCACCGCTCCATGGCGGTCCGCACCTGGGGCGCGGTGACCGGGCCGATCTCGCCGGCCAGGGTGATCAGTGCTCGCGTGCCCCGGTCATGCCGGTAGATGTTCAGCTGCGGAAGAGTCATGATGCCTCGGTTCACGGGCCCGGGCCGCCACTGGCAGATTCGATGGCCTGGTGACGGAAACCGGTTGATCACGTGCGGTGAGTGGTAGGGCTGCGTCGGCGGCGCGGCGGGAAGCGGCCACGGCCCCCGTCGCGGTGGTCCCGGCGCTCGCCGGAGGTCGGCGACTCGGACCGGCCGGGTTCCACCGGGGGTAGTGGCACACCGCGTCCGCGACGGCCGGGCCGGGCGGCGCTGTAGCGGTGCACGGCGATTCTGTCGGCGTGCTCGATGTTGAGCCGGTGGATCACGTATGCGGCCGCTGCGATGAGGACGATGAAGGCGGCGGCCGTCAGGAAGGCGTTCATGGCGGCCTCCTCACATACCGACGGTCAGGCGACTGGGCCGACTGGGCGGACCGGGCTGGTGCGGGACGGCTGTGGACACCGCGGAGGCGCCGCCCTCGTATTCCCATGCCTCGTCCGGGTCCAGTGGCTCGCCGGTCGTGGCGACGCCGTGCCGGGCCTCGTCCGCGGCGATGAGCGCGCTCGCGGTCAGGGGCGGGCCGTCGTAGTCGGACGCGGCAGCCATCAGCCGGGCCGCCGACTCCGCTCCGGTTTCGGGCGGGATGATCAGCAGGTCCCAGCGGCCGGTGCCGTAGGAGAGCAGCAGCAGCTTGTGCGGGTCGATTTCCGGGGTGAACCAGCCGACCTTGACGATGTGGCCGTCCACGGGAACCTGGCGCGGGATGACCGGCCAGTACTTCGGGTTGACGGCGATGCGCGTGATGCGGCCCCAGAAAGGGTCCAACACGCCGGTCAGCGCCGGCAGTTCACTCAGCAGATCCCGGGAGCGGGGCCACCAGGCACCATCCAGGAGGCCACGGGAGGCGCCGTCGGTCCTCAGGGCGAGACGCGCGGCCGGGGGTGCGACGGGCTCGAGGTGCGGCAGGGTTGGGTGCAAGGTCGCCGACATGATGCGGACCCGTCTCCGGGCCGCCTCTGCGGCGGCCCGGGTTTCATCTCTCGCCGAGAACGACCCGGCGTGAAAGCCGGTGTGCGAAATGCCCTCGGTACTGTCGACACTACTCCGCGCTCGGCCGCGACGCGGAGTAGTGGCCGCCTAGATGTGGAGCAGTGTCTGGGTGATCTCCCGGTACTGCCTCAGCGCGTGCCGAAGTTCTTCGGACTGTGCGTCGGGGTTCTGGTCCTGCCAGCCGGCGCGCAGGAGTCGGCGTCGTTCCGCGAGGGCGTTCACGAGTTGGGCGGTGGCTTCGTCGTAGGCGCTCTCGGCCTCTTCCAGCGCCTCGATCGGGGTGTCGGCGAAGGTGTTGAGGGCGTGCCGGAGGCGCTGGACGATCTTGTCCTGTTCGTCCGACGGGAGCAGCGGCTCCGGGCTCGGGCTGCGGCGTCCGGCCGGGCCCGGAGTCTGGCCGGCGGGCTGCCGGGCGCGTGTCTGGTCGTACATCATCGGGGGCCACTTCCGTTCCGCATGAAGGCGTCCTTGGTCTTCTCGACGGCCTGTTTCAGGCTTCCGGAGACGCGGTCTTTCCTGCCTCGGTGTTGCAGTCGCGTGTTGCGGGCGACCCGGCCGAGCTCTTCCGTGATCCTGCCCTTCATCGTCTGCGCCTGGTTCCTGATGCTCGTGCAACGGTCATGGTCGGCCTCGCTGTTGTCCGGTGGGTGGGTTCTCGCGGGGACCGGGCGAGGTGGAACGGCGGACGCTTCGCCCGTGTGTTCCGGAGTTGCATGACTCGGCACCCTGCGCGGCCTTTCGCCTCCGGCGACGGTCCGTGTCAACGGTGGCCACGCGATCCGGGCCGCCTCGTTACGGCCGGGGCGGCGGCGCATATGGCCGCATCTCCGCCGCCAGCCGGTCGGGCCGTCCGGTGTCGGCGTCGGCCGATGTGGAGGGGGCGTCGACCAGTTCCGCCGTCATGAGAGCGGTCGCGGTTGACCGCGAGGCGGTGCTCGCGCTCGCGGCGGCCATCAGCCGGGCGGCCGACGGGGCGCTGACCTCCGGAGGTACCACCAGGAGGTCCCAGCGGCCCGACGTTCCGGACAGCAGAAGGATCTTGTGCGGGTCCAGCTCCCTGGTGAACCAACCGACCTTCACCACACGGCTGTTGACGAAAATCCGTTGCGGGATGATCGGCCAGTAGCGGGGGTTGACGGCGATACGGGTGATCCGTCCCCACAGCGGGTCCAGTACGTCGGCCAGCGCGGGGAGTTCGTGGCTCAGGTCACGGGAGCGGGGCCACCATGCGCCGTCCAGCTCGACCTGCCCCGGGGAAGGGCTCATGGGTTTGAGGGCGAGGCGTGCGGTCGGGGCCCTGAAGGGCACGGCGCGCGGCGAGGAATGGTCGGTGATCGCGGACATCGTGTGAACCCGTCTCCGAACCCCTGCGTGTGAGCAGTTGCCCGGTGCCGTTGCTCACCAGGAACGACACCGGTATCGGGGCCGGTGCGCGAAGTGCTCCCGATGGGTTCACGCTACTCGCCGAAGAGGCCGAACGGACCGCTCCCGGAGATATCCCCTCACTTCCGGCGGCCGTCCTTGCCCGAGGAGCGGCTGGTCTCCAGCCAGGACCGCGCCGGTTCTGCCGCGCTGGTGGTGTCCACGGTGAGCTCGAGGCGGGTCCCTCCCTGGGCGTCCGCGGGGTAGCTGCGCTGTTCTGTGGTGGCGAAGCAGTGACGGAGAACCTCCGCGACCCGGCGGGCGACCTCGGGGGAGGCGGCAACGATACGTACGTCGGCGTGTCCGTCGGGGGGATTTTCCTTGGGCTGCATGACGACCTCGTTGTTCCCGCATGGGCATGGATCCGTGGACTGGATCTTTCACCCTACTCCGGCCCGTGTGACCAGCGAGCTTTCCGACTGCTGCGGGCCGCGGAGTACCGTGAAACGAGTAAGTCACTCCGTATTCCTCGCAGACAGGCGAGTGTCATGTCCGACTCCGGTTCCCCGCGTGTGACCAGGCTCCTGCCGGACGCCGTCCACCAGGCGGTGAAGCCGGGGACGGCTGTCGTACGGCTACAGACCACGCATGACCGGCGGGGCGTTCTCGACGGGGCGTGGTGGCCGAGCTCCCGTGATATCGCAGCCGAGCTTCCCGCCCTGATCTCCGCACTGACCGAGTACCTCGGGCCGCTCACGCGCGTCGGCCTGGACGCCGGAGCCTGGGAGGCGCTGCCAACGCGACTGCTCGTCGACGACCGCGTCGTCCATGTCGACTCTTTCCCGGTCGGTGACGACACCGTCCTCGTCACCAGGGGCGATCAGGACCACTTCTCCCTCCTCGTCATCCCGCCGCACGCGACGCCCGAGGCGGCACGCACCGCGATGGCCGAAGCCGTCCGCGCCGACAACATCACGCAAGCCGAACAGATCCTCATCGACACCGGTACCGACCGGGCAGCGCCGAAGACTTGACGCCGGTCAGCCGACCGTGCCGCAGGTCACGGTGAGCGGAATCCTGGAGCCCGCCTACAACATCGCCGGCGACAGCTTCGACTACGCCCTCAACGACGACATCCTGCACGCGGCCGTGATCGATGCAATGGGCCACGGTCTGGACGCCGACGGCGATGGCGACCATCGCCGTCGGCGCCTACCGGCACGCCAGACGCAGCGGCATCAGCCTCGCCGACAAGTACGCGTTCATGGACCAGGCCATCGCCGAGCAGTTCGGGCCGGACCACTTCGTCACCGCCCAGATGATGGATCTCGACATCGTCACCGGCCACCTGAAATGGGTCAACGCCGGCCATCCCGCCCCACTGCTGATCCGCAACCGTCGAGTCGCCCGGCCGCTGGAAGGCCCGACCACCCTGCCCGTCGGCTTCGGCGGCGCCCCTCCTCAGATCAGTGAATACACACTCCAGCCCGGCGACCGGTTTCTGTGCTGCACCGACGGCCTGATCGAGGAGCGCGACGCCGACGGAGAGTCGTTCGGCGAAGAACGGCTCATCGCCTGCATCAACCGCATCGAACGCACCGAGGGCGGCGTACGTGCAGGCGGGCTCTGGCTCTCCCGCGCCTTGAAGCGGGAACGCGGGGGCCGCACCAGCGATGATGCGACCCAGTTCCTCATCGAGTGGCGGGGAGGCACCGCCGATCACCTCGCCGTTTTGGAATGAGCGAAGGCACGCCCCTGTCCTCGACGGGTGAAGTGGCGTTCAACACCGCCACGGCACTCATCGCGCCGGGATCGGCCGCGCGGCGGTTCGGGACGGCGCTCGGAGGATGGCTGAACACCGGCTGCCCCGCCCTATGGCCGCGACGCCGCCCGGGTCTCCTCGTGGGCGTGCGGGTACTTTGCGGCGCGGTGCTGGAAGGCGAGCACCTTGGGGTTTTGGACGACGCCGCGGCGGATCTCGATGGCGTGCCGGATCGTGTCGTCGGTGTCCCAGCCGCCGGGGCCCTGGAGCACGACGGCCAGGTACGGCAGTAGGGCCTCGCTGTTCTCCCAGGTCGCGGAGTTCCACAGGTAGGAGGGGCTGTGGTCCACCCCGTAGTACCTGACCTGGTCGCCAACGGTGAACATCGGGTCGGTGAAGGTGGTGGGTCGGGCCCAGTCGAAGCCCATGCCCTCGTCGCAGGAGACATCGATGACCAGGGTGCCGGGGGCCAGTTTGGGCAGGTCCTCGTCTATCAGGAACATCAGCGGCGCGTCGGTGTCCTGCAGCACGCAGTTGACGATGATGTCGTGCCCGGCGATGAACTCGGCCAGCGGCAGCGGGCCGTCCTCGGTGAGGGCGACACTGCGTCGCGGGTCGGGGGTGTCGTCGGCTTTGTCGTGGTCGAAGTGGACCATCCGCGCGGAGTGGATGGGGGAGCTGACGGCGGTGACGCCACGCGCGGTGAGCACGTCGACGTCGTGCACGCCCAGGCCGCTGAGCGCGGTCACTGCGCCGCGGGCGGTCGCGCCGAAGCCGATGACGACGGCGCGCTGCCGCCGCCCGTAGTCGCCGGTCACGCCGGTCAGCTGCATGGCGTGCAGGACCGAGGAGTAGCCGGCCAGCTCGTTGTTCTTGTGGAAGACGTGCAGGTTGAAGGCGCCGCTGCGGGTCCAGTGGTTCATCGCTTCGAAGGCGATCAAAGTCAGCCGCCGGTCGATGGCGGTCTGGGTGAGCCTCTCGTCCTGGACGCAGTGCGGCCAGCCCCACAGGATCTGACCCTCGCGCAGTTCCGCCAGGTCTTCGTGGAGTGGTTTGGCCAGCAGGATGACATCGCAGTCGGCGATGAGTTCCTCGCGCGTGCGGAAGCCCGCGACGAGCGGGGCGAGCTGGCTGTCTGGGACGCCGAAGTACTCTCCGTAGTTTTCCTGGAGGTAGATGCGCTTGCGGAGACCGGCGTCGATGCGGTCGAAATGAGCGGGGTGAACGGGCAGACGATGCTCGTTTTCCTTGCGGGTCTGCGACATGATTCCGAGCGTGAGTTGCTGCAAAACACCCCTTTGGTTACTCCCTGTCTAGCACACCGGGGCAAGCCGGCAGCCGGTCGCGACAGGCAGGGCCAGGGGCAGGCGCACGGGCGGGAGCCGGGTCCGGGCGACATACGCGTGGCCCTGTTCGCTTCCGGACGGCAGCATCCGTCTCTGCGGCGATCGGGTCGCACGGTGCCGGTCAGCTCTGTCGGTTCCGGCCTCGGTCGACGCTCGCGCGGGCCAGAAGGCGCTACGGACCGACGACAAACAGCAATTCCCGTAAGAACGCGTGCCGGAGGACGTCCGACACCATGCAGATGAGAAGGCCGATTGGGCTGTCCCGCTGTTCTCCCATCCCGCCAAACCCGCCGGCGAATACGACGTCACCGACATGCGCAACCTCGACCCCCGCCGGCAGCCCGACAACTTCGAGAAGAACGTCGAGGCCGTGGGCAAGCTCGGCGACCTGGCTGCGACCTAGGGTCTGTTTCAGAAGTGGATCAAGCTTGGACGGGCTCGATGGATCTGACCTGCGTTGATGTCCTCCCTATGCGGTTGTCGCGAGGGCCGGATCGCGCCGCTGTTGCAGCGTCTCCCGGCTGATCTGGAGTGTCCGTTGTGCCGGCCGTACTGGGATCCGGCCCGGAGGAATGGATCCGTCAATGTTGGTGACGTATTCTTCTATGTACATCACCAACATTGCATGGAGGAGCCTCATGTCTGTGACCCAGATCGACATCGACGACGACGCCCTGGAACGCGCCATGGCTCTGTCCAAGGTCAGGACCAAGAAAGAGGCAGTGAATCTCGCTCTGCACTTCTACGCCGAGCAGCAGGAGCGTGCGGCGCGCATCAGTCGTCACTTCGAGCGTGCGCGTGAGTGGGGTGCCGTCGAGGACGCCGAGCGCCTGCACGAGTCGGAGAAGCGCAGCCGATGATCTACTTGCTCGACACGTCCGGCCTGGTGCGGCTGCTGCGCGATCCGAAACTGCAATCGGCCTGGTACGACGCGATCGACGCAGGGGCCGTCGCATCCTGCTACGCACAGCGCGCCGAGTTCCTGTACAGCGCCCGAAACGGTCGCGAGTACGACGAGATCGCGGAGATGTTCACCGACCTCTACCCCGACGCAGCGGTGCCAAAGAATGCAGGGCGGTGGATCAGCGCGGTGCAACACCGTATGGCCCAGGCTGGGGAGCACCGCAGCGCTTCGGCGGTGGACCTCATCATCGCCGCGACAGCGGCCCACCACGGCTTGGCCGTCCTCCACGACGATGCCGACTACCGCGCTGTTGCCCGGCATGCATCCGACCTGACCGAGCACAACATCCACGACGTCGCCTGAAGCGCTCTTGTCGCCCGACAGGTTGTGGGCGGAGGGCGTTCTGCGAACACGCGGCCCTTGTTCGGTTTGGGGACATGTGAGCTGAGAGGGGCGCTGATCGCTTGTTGCCCTGGGGCCTTTCAGCATGCTCAAGGCGATGGACGAGCCACTCTCAGGATTGGGTTCCAGGCGAACCAGTCGAGAACCTCGGCGCCCAGTTCCCAGGGGGCGTTCAGCAGCGCCTTTTCTGTCGTCTCCAGGTCTGAGGCGGCCGCGTCCGGCGCCGGGCCGATGCGCTCCATCAGATCGCCGCGCTTACGGAAGAACTCCTCGTCCTCGCCTCGCAGGCGACCCATCGCCGCCTTCACGCAGACAGGCCATCTCGGCATGCCGAAGTGGTCGTCACGGGTACCGAGTTGAGAAGCCGCCACGAAGACGAGGAAGTCGTCACGGGACAGCTGTTCCTCAAAGTGCATCAGGGTGTCGACGCGTCTCTTGACATGCTTCTTGATCTCCCCCAGGAACCCCCGACCGAAGTCCGTCAACGTCCCGTCGCAGCCCGGCCAGGCCGCCTCGCGATCCAGGATCACGTCCTCGAGGTCCAGAAGACGGCCAGCCGCCGAGGACGTCGGTGAACCAGTGCACCCCATCGCCGTCGGCGACCGTCACCTGACCGCGCGTGCGATCGCCCGCGCCGCCCTCGCCACCCACGCCTCACACTCCACCCGCCCGGGCTTCGCCTCCGCCGCGACCACCGGCCCCGCCTTCCCCTGCGCCCGATGGCGAACAAGGTGCCCGAAGTGAGGGCCTTCTTCTGGGTCATCAAGGTGCTGACCACCGGCATGGGAGAGACGGCGTCCGACCTCCTGGCCCGTGTAATGGGCCCGATGCCGGCGGTCCGCCATCCTGGTCTTCGTCGCCTACCTGGCCGTATCGCAGCGCGACAGGCGTGGCCGCGCCGCAGCCTGACCGGGTACGACGCCGTGGAGGCGAGCAGGGCTCGCAGCCGGTCGATGGCGAAGCCCGGATGCAGACCAGCTCCTGGCCGTGGTGTGACGAGGTCAGCCGCAAGGCCACGGAGGATGGTGCTCAGACGGACTGTCAGGGAGCCGATCCACAACAGAAGCCCAGCGCCGGGGCAACGAGGATGGGCTGGATCCCGGGGGGAGGTGTCGCCGTTCCAGTGGACGAGCCATCGGGCAGGCACGCACCGGCTCACCGCCGACGGGCAATGCGGGACTGTCCTGAAGTCGACGCGTTCTCCTTCTGGGACGGGGAGATTCCGTTCGTCCTGCTGAGCACCGAGAAGACCGCGGAGCGGGGACGCTTCGACGCCGCCCACGAACTCGGACACCTCGTCCTGCACGGTGAGGAGCAGATGCCACACGGCCCACAGGCCGAGGCGGAAGCGCACAGGTTCGCTGCCGCAGGCGCCCTCGCTGAATGACCCGGTCCGCCTACGGTCCCGACATTCCGGTGCCGCTGGCAGTGCACAACCCGGGCGGTGCAGCAGTGACAGGTGTGCAAATGTGCGCCATGTCATAATGCGTTCATATTTCTAATTAAAAGGAACATATGGACATGTCATGACGAGGTCGCGCATCGCAGTGAGAGCAGCCGTCGCCCTGGCGCTGGCCGGGGCGCTGGTCATGGCGTGCGGCGGCGACGGTGGCGGCTCGAAGACGTTGACCTGGTCGATGTGGGCCAGCGGCGGTGAGGAACAGCAGGTCTGGCATGAACTCGCGGACCGTGTGTCCCGCGAAGATCCGCAGCTCACGATCAAGCTTGAGACCTCGTCCTTCGATGACTACTTCGCCAAGCTGGGCACCCGTTTCAGCAGCGGCGATGCGCCCTGCATCGTCTCGATGCAGTCGCTCCGCACCACGGGCTACACCCAGGGCATGCTGCCGCTCGACGATCTGATCGCCAAGAGCAAGTTCGATGTGACGGACTTCGACAAGTCCGTCATGGAGGGGCTGAGTGCCGACGGGAAGCAGTACGCGCTGCCGTACGACGTCGGCCCGGTGATCCTCACGTACAACAGGGACACGTTCCGGAACGCGGGGGTGCCGGAGCCCGAGCCGGGATGGACTCTGGCCGAGTTCGAGTCGGTCGCCCGTAAGCTGACCGGGGAGCGGAGGTACGGGTTCGTCGCGTCGCCTCAGGATGTGTGGATGTTTCCCATGGTGCTGACCAAGACCGGGGCGCAGCCGGCCGACGTGGCGGGCAAACTGCGACTGACCACCCCCGCCATGACCAACGGCGTGCAGTGGTACGCCGACCTGGCGGCCAGGAAGAAGGTCGCCCCCCGCGTGCCCGAGGCCGATCCCCTGTTCGCCGAGAGGGAGTTCCTCAGCGGCAACGTGGCCATGGGCGCCAGCGGTCCGTGGGCGTTGCTGAACCTGAAGAACCAGGCCGGCTTCCAGGTGGGCCTGACCACGATTCCCGCCGGCCCGGACGGCAGCAGGACGTACTCCGCCGGTTCCGGGTTCGGTATCTCCAAGTCCTGCCCGGACCCGGAACGGGCTTTCAAGGCGATCACGCTGATGACCGCCAAGAAGCAACTGGAGTGGCTCGGCGGGGTGGGACGTGCCTATCCGTCACGTGAGTCGGCACAGCACGCGTGGTACGAGAACGCCCGCCTCGCCGGTGCCCGAGAGGTCCTCGAAGCCGCCAACGCCACGGCGATTCCGCTGCGTACGACGAAGCACTGGGAGCGGGTCAACCAACTGCTCAACCAGCATGGGGTCAGCATCTTCAACGGGGCGAGCTCCGCGAAAGAGGTTTTGGAGCAGGTGCAAAGACAGGCCGGGCAGGATTGATCGGTGCGTGAGTGAGCTGAGGGGCGAGCAGACGGAATGGCGGAAGGGGGCTCGGCCGCAGGATGGTCCGGAGCCCGGATCCGGGAGGGTTACGACGGCAATGACGGCGGCGATGAGGCCCCATGAGGAACTCTCCACCCGGCCGTGAACGGACAGACGGGCGTCAGGCCGGCGGGAGTCGAACGTGGCTCCGCCGGGTGTGTCAGGGCTGCCGCAGGGGCGGAACGGTGGGTACCTCGATCGCGTTCTCGATGTCCGCCGGGGTCATCCGGAACTCCTCCGGATAGGCCTCACGCGTGGTGCGGCGGACAGGCTCGGTGGTGCGCCAGGTGTACAGGCACCGCTCGCACTGGCGGACCAGCCACACCCCCGCCACCGGGGAGGCGGCGAGTGTCCGGACGGCATCGAAGGCGCAGCGAGGGCACGCGGCATGGGTGGTCATGAGGAGAACTCCTTGAGGGGGCCAGGGGAGAGTCGGGTCACCGGGCGGAGGCGGCAGTGCGCAGCTGCTGGAGCCTGGCCGCCCACTCCCGGGTTTCCGGCAGGTCCTTGGCGGGAGTCGAGAAGTTGCCGCGCACGTCGGGAGCGACCGGCGTCGTCGCATCGATGATCATCTTGCTGGTGATACCGGCGGGCTGGGCCGCGGGCGCGAGCTCGACGACGGAGAGGTTGGGCACGACGACGACGTCCTCCCGGGGGTCGACCTTCGCGGACATCGCCCACATCACCTGCGGGAGATCGAAGGGATCCACGTCCTCGTCGACGACGATCACCTGACTGACGTAGCCCAGACCGTGCCGCGTGGTCATGGCGCGCATGCCGACGGCCTTGGCGAAGCCGCCGAATCGCTTCGCCGTGGAGATGATCACCAGCATGCCGTGCGTGTACATCGCGTTCACTGCCTGCACCTCGGGAAACTCCGCACGCAACTGCTTGAGCAGCGGGACACAGGTGTTGGGTCCCACCAGGTAGTCGACCTCGGTCCACGGCTTGCCCAGGTACAGGGACTCGAACACCGGGTTCGTGCGGTACGAGAGGCGGTCGACGCGGATGACGGGCATCCGTCGGCCCCCGGAGTAGTGGCCGGTGAACTCACCGAAGGGCCCCTCGATCTGCCGCTTCCGCGACTCGATCACCCCTTCGATGACGACCTCGCTGCCCCACGGCACGTCGAAGCCGGTCAGAGGGGACGTGGCGATGGGCGCGGGTGCTCCGCGCAGGGCCCCGGCCATCTCGTACTCGCTCTGGTCGTACGCCATGGGCATGCCGGACACGATCGCCATCACGGGGTCGTTGCCCAGGGTGATGGCGACGGGCAGGTCCTCGCCCTTCTCCTCGGCCTTGTGCAGGTGCAGAGCGACGTCGTGCACGGGGACCGGCTGGAACGCGAGCCGGTCGGGGCCGATGACCTGGATGCGGTACGTGCCCACGTTCTGCTTCCCGAAGTCGTCGGGCGCCTCCGGATCCCGGGAGACGACCGCGGCCTTGTCGAGGTAGAAGCCGCCGTCGCCGTCGTTGAGACGGAACAGGGGCAGCACGGAGAACAGGTCGACGTCCCCGCCCGCCTGGGTGTTCTCGCGCCAGGGGGCGTCCTCGCGGCGCTCGGGCGCGATGGGAAAGTCGTCCCAGCGCGAGGCGAAGATCTCCACCTGCTCCTTGACCGGGGTGTGCTTGGGCAGCCCCAGGGCCAGGGCGTGGTTGGTCCAGGAGCCGTGCACGTTCAGCGCGATACGGGCGTCCGTGAAGCCCTTGACGTTGTCGAAGTACAGGGCGGGCGCACCCTCGCCGATCCGGCCGGCGGCGTTCGCGGCGGCGGCCAGATCGGGCTCGGGGAGCACCTCGTCGGAGACACGCAGCAGTTGACCCTCCGCGTCGAGAGCGGCGAGGAAGCTGCGCAGATCGTCGTATGCCATGAGGGATGTCCTTTGTACGGGGTGTGGGCCGCATGCTGGTGGCGGTCAGGCTGCGGGCCGCCCGGCATCGGCACGGGCCGTGCGCATGCCCTCCCAGCGCCTGGCCGCCGGCGCGGGCAGGTCGAACTGGTCGAGGACGCGGGCGGTGATGTGGTCGACGATGTCGTCGACGGAGGCCGGATGGTTGTAGAAGGCCGGCATGGGCGGCACCATCCGCACCCCCATACGGCTCAGGGCGAGCATGTTCTCCAGGTGGATTTCGCTCAGCGGCGTCTCACGAGGAACGAGGACCAGCCCGCGACGCTCCTTGAGGACCACGTCGGCCGCACGGGCCACCAAGCCCTCCGCGTACCCGGCGCGGATCCCGGCCAGCGTCTTCATCGAGCAGGGCGCGATCACCATGCCGTCCGTCCGGAACGAACCCGAGGAGATGGTGGCGCCCTGGTCGTCGGGCTTGTGCGTGACGTCGGCCAGCGCGCTCACGTCCGCGACCGACAGACCCGTCTCCAGTTCGAGGGTGCTGCGCGCCCACCGGGAGAGAACCAGATGGGTCTCCACGTCCTCGAGCCCGCGCAGGTGCTCCAGGAGCCGCACCCCGAAAATCGCCCCGGTCGCTCCGGTCATGCCGACGATCAGCCGCACCGTTCCCCTCCTCAAGCCATGTGAGCTGCGCCTTTCGGGACCGGCGCCGCTCTTTCGAACCTAGGTGGTCCATCAGGGCGAGCCTGGGTACGCTCTGGACTCACGATGGGGAAAAACGGACACCTTGCTGTCAGGGATCTCCCGTACACGGCGGCGGTCGGAGCACCAGCGGGCGTCGAGGTGGGGGAGCTCGGCGGGCTCTTCGCGCGCGCCCGGCGCCATGGCAACGATCCCCACGCCTTCCTGCGCCCGGCCTTCCACCAGCTGATCGCCGTACGCGAACGGTCCCTGCATCTGACGGTGGACTTCGTCGAGCACGAACTGCCGCCCGGCGCCTGGCTGTGGATCCGCCCCGGACAGGTGCAGCGGTTCGGGAGGGACCTGTCGGCCGCGGACGGCACGATCGTGGTCTTCCAGCCGGGGTTCCTGCCGCCCTCGACCCTCGCGGCAGCCGACCTGGGCCCCCCTTACCGGCAGGCGCCGGTGCAGCCCTCGGGCCAGGACGCGCGGGCGCTGCGCCTGGGGCTGGACCACTTGGCTTTCGAGTTCGCCGCGATGTCCTCGATGCCGCTGGCCCCCCACGTCGAGGTGCTCCGGCATCTGGTGTCCGTACTGATCCTGCGCCTGGCCAAGGTGACGGGCGGCTCGACCGCACAAGGCCCGGCGGCCGAGGTGTTCCGGCGCCTGTTCGAAGCGGTGGAACGCGACCACATGGTGACGCGTCGGGTCGAGGACTACGCGGCCGCGCTGGGTTACAGTCCGCGCACCCTGTCCCGCGCCACCCTGGCGGCCACCGGGATGAGTGCGAAGAAGTACATCGACGAACGCGTCCTGCTGGAAGCCAAGCGCCTCCTGCTGCACAGCGATCTCGCAGCGAAGAACGTGGCGGCGGAGCTCGGCTTCGCCGATCCGAGCGACTTCACCAAGTTCTTCCGGCTGCGCACGGGGACGACGCCCGGAGAGTTCCGGATGCAGGCACCCGACAGTGCCTGACGGTCCTACGCCGACGGCCGAACCGTGGTGCGCCACTCCACCAGCGTGGGGGAGAGTTTGGCCTGTACCGACGGTTTGCCGCGGTCTGCGTTCCGCTCGAGCAGTAGACGCGCGGCGTTCCGGCCGATCTCCCGGCCCGCCTGGTCGACGCTCGTCAGGGAGATCGGACCCAGTGCGGCGAAGGCCGTGTGGTCCCGCGAGGGCGTGGCTCAGCTGAGACCCGGGGCCTGTACGACCTCCTGAGCCCGGCGCCCAGGAGACGCGACCTTGAGCAGGACGGGATCCGGACTTCTCGCCGGGACAGGTAGGTGTGACGGACTTCCGCGTCGTTCGCCGGGAGGTCGGCTCGGCGGTACAGGGCAGGCCGAGGTAGGCGCACAGGACGGCGATACAGGTCTGGCGCAACTCTCGGGTGGGGCATCGTCAGCGAGGTCGGCCAGGGCGTGGACGCCGCCGAGGTGTACAGCCGTGGATTCGTTGCAGAGCTGGGAGACGGCGGTGGTGAAGCGTTCGGTGTGCACGCGGGTGGTTTCGTGCAGGGCACCGTCCTCGTCGACGCGCTGACGACGGTGGGCGACGACCAGGGCACCCGCGCAGGCCCTTTCGATGCTCCGGCCCAAGGCTCGAGTCGGGCCTGGAACAGCGCTGGGGACAGGTCCGCCGCGCACGATACGAAGACGCCGAGGGCTACTGAGCGACCATCGAGTTGTAGAGCTCGGTCAACTTGGTCTCGAAGGGAGGTGCACCGAGTTCCTTGGCGGCAGGCACCACCCGCTCCCGAAGAAAGCGGTCGTGATGTTCCGCAGACTCCCAGACGTCGATGACCTGCCAGCCGCCTCCCTCCAGGGGTGCCGCATAGTGAGCGATCATCCCGCTCGGCAGGTCGTTGCGGTCCGGGATGACCCGGTCGATGGTGGCCTGGTAGAGCTCCTGGTTCCAGTCAGGGCTGTGGTGATATCCAAGGATGGGCATGTGGCAGTGCTCCTTCGCGCTCATGGGGCTTTGGGCACGACGCTAGGTCCCGGGCCTCAGGGCGGCGACCGGCAATGCTCCATCCGGTACGCCACGCCGCCTGCCGACGACCGACACCGCTGAGTGACCGCGAGCACGTCGCCGCGAGCCGGGGCAGGCTCGAACCACACCTCTGGAGCAGTTCGTACGCGGCGACCAAGCAGGTGCTGGAGGACGTCGGTCCGCTGGCCCTACCGCGAGAGCTTCGCCTGGCAACAGGCCCTGGCCGAACTCGGCGCGGTCGGCAAACTCACCCGCGCCTGCCGGCCGCAGACCAACGGCAGAGTCGAACGCTTCGACCGCACCCTGCTCGACGAATGGGCCTACCAGCGCCCCTACACCAGCAACACCGAACGCACCCCAGCCCTGGCAGACTTCCGGCACACCTACAACCACCACCGCTGCCACACCGCGCTCGGAGGCCAACCACCCATCACCGCGGCAACAACCCTGCGGCTCCATACACATCTTGATGCGCTGAAGGTGCCTTACGGGTGGAAGAGCCCGCGCAGGGTGAAGCCGCGGGCCGCGAAGAAGCTGGACTGGTCGCGGGCGGTCATCGACTCCTCCCACGTCCGGGCAGCCCGGCGTGGGCCAAATGCGGGCCCAGCCCGGTCGACCGCGCACGGCCGCTCGCGCGGCCGTCGGTCTCCCGGACGGCTTCCGCTTCTACGACCTCCGTCACACCGGGCACACCCTTTCGACCCCCTCCGGCGCCACCCTCAAGGACACGATGGTCCGTGCCGGACAGTCCTCCGAGAAGGCCGCGCTGATCTACCAGCACTCCGACGAGGAGCGGCAGCGGGAGGTGGCCGCCGGGCTCGACGACCTGGTGCGCGCCGAGCGTGCGAAGTGCCACAAGGACGACCCCGCGCACCACAGCGAGGAGGTTGCCGAGAGCTAATGGTGCGGTTGTGGTGCGAGACCCGTCCACCGGTCTAGACAACAAAGAACCTCCGGGTCGCTGACCTGGGGGTTTCGCATGGAGCGGGTGACGAGAATCGAACTCGCGCTCTCAGCTTTGGGAGCTCGGGTTTTCTGACGGCGGCTGCTGAACTGACCTGCGGCGGGGCGGTGGCGGGGTCTTGGTCCAATCCGTGGCCAATCCCCGCTGTTCCCCTTGATTCCCCCGCAGGATCTGGCACGCGAATGGCACGACCCGTTCGCCTCGGAGAACCCTGGGGCGGAAACTCGGTCTTGGGGTCCGGGCCTCAGCCGAGGACAGTCAGCCACGATGGCGGGTGCGCCGACCGACCAGGCGCGCGTGTGTCTCGCTGCACCCCCACCGGCCTTAGCCATGCTGCCGATGTCGTCGACCAGAGCAAAGTCGCGACGGCAGACGCGTGGCAGTGTGGCTTTCAGCGATGACCTCTTGGCCCCGAAGCAACTTGGGTGAGGGCTCGACCTTGGGCTGGTACACCTCTCACCTGCGGGTGATGGTCCGCGGATGTGCGTGATTATCCGCCGTTGTACGTCGGCGTTGTCACGCAGTTAGACACTCATCCGAGGCCCGGGCCAATCAGAGACGACGGCCGCCTTACAGGGGCGGATGTGATCGGTAGCGGGGACGCTCAGGTCACTCCGGCTGTTGCGGCAGCCAAGCTCTGCGACGGCACGGGCCTCCGAACCCGAGGCTTCCCAAGATCCTCCTGCGGTGCCACAGGCCGTGCGATGATCGCCATGCGATCGGGGGGCCGTCAACTCTGCACGAAACGGTCGCTTCGAGCCGCACCATCGCAGCCAATCGACGAAAGGCCATCCGTGCGCAGGCTCGTCTACTACATCGCCACCACGCTCGACGGTTTTATCGCCGGGCCGGACGGCGCCGATCCCACCGGCCCGAACGGCTTCTGGCCGATCCCCGATGACTACCTCCAGCACATCGTCACGGAGTACCCGGAGACTCTCCCCGCTCCAGCCCGGGCGGCACTGTCCGTCACGGCCGAAGGAACACGCTTTGACACCGTCCTCGAAGGACGGCGCACCTACGAGATCGGCCTCGCGGCCGGGATTACCGACGCCTACCCTCACCTGCGTCATCTCGTCTTCTCACGAACCCTGTCTGAAAGCCCGGACCCTGCCGTCGAACTGGTAGCCGACGATCCGGTGGCCAAGGTACGCGAGCTGAAGCAAGAGGACGGCAAGGACATCTGGCTCATCGGTGGTGCCGAGCTGGCCAATGCCCTGTACGCCGAGATCGATCAGCTGATCCTCAAGGTGGGATCCCTGACCATCAGTGCCGGGATACCCCTCTTTTCCCGGAAGGCCACCTTCGAACCGTGTCGCTGGGAACTCACCGACCACACCGTCTTGAAGAGCGGAGCGCTGTTCCTCACCTACACGCGCTACACCGACCAGACGTGAGCCTGCCCACGAGGTCGGTGGAGCGGCTTTGGGCTGGAACTGCTTTGGGGCGAGTGATCATGGCCCCGTAAGCTTCCGGCGCGTCGGGCAGTCTGTGGACCTGCCTGTTCCAGCACGACGTTGGGGCCATGATCTTAGAGGCTCGCCCCAAGGGGCTGCCTAAAGCCGTGGAGCCGACCGCCCCAGCCACAGAGGGTGTCTCCCGCTTCATGCCCGCAGACGCCGAGCGCGCCGCCGGGCGCGGCCAGCCGGGGCGCAGACAGGAGGCAGGCCGCGCCGCAGAGGTGGCGCGCGCCCGCGCCGTGCGCGGGCCTTGAACCCGTAGAGAAGGTTGTTACTCAGGAGTGGATGTGATGCGCCACAAGGGCGCGTCGTACTGCTCTGGACGGCTGTTGATGAGCAGTTGGCGTAGGTCTTCGCGTAGGGAGCCGTTGAGGTTCAGGGCCTCGGTGATACGGCGGAACGTTGTGTGGGTGACTCCGCGGCTTTGTGCCTCAGCTTCGAACTGGTCGAGTTGGGACAGTACGGCCTCGGGTTCGAGCTGCAACGGTGGTTGGTCCTTGAGCCATGCGGCCTCATTGCGCTCGTAGTCGATTTCCGAGTAGCCGCAGATCTCGCGGCTGTGCGCTTCTGCCTCGTCCAGGGTTGAAGTCGTCAGGATCGCGCGGGCCAACTGGTTGTGGCTCAGTGCCTCGTCCAGGTCGACCTCGTGGACGGTTGGGCCTTCGTCGGTGAGGTGGACGGGGAGTCCGGCGTCTCGCATCTCGCATGTGCCGCGTACGCCTCGGGCTGTCGCTACCAGCATTCCGGTTGCCTCGGAGGGGTGCCACTCCAGGACCGAGCTGATCGGCTCGACGTCCTTCGCGGTGAAGGTGTGGAGGAGCGGGCCAAGCATGTTGTGCAGTTCGGAGGCGGTCCCACGCGTACGTGAGGATCACCGCCTGGTCCTCGTCGCCGTAGAGGGCGGCGTGAAGCATTGTGGCGGCGACTGCGTCGCCCCCTCCTCCTGCTGCGACGACGATGCAGGCGCGGTGGACTTCCGGGCCTACGCCGAGAAGTGGGTGGAGGAACGGGAGCTCGCGCCGCTGACGCAGGACCTCTACCGGTACCTCCTCGACAAGCACTTGTTCGCGTTAGCCGACCTGGACTTGGACGAGATCACTGCGCCCCGAGTCCGGGAGTGGCGGGCCGAACGGCTGCGGCTCACGGGTGCCAAGACCATCACCGCTAAGGCGTACCGGCTCCTCAAGGCCATCATGGAGACGGCCGTGGACGATGAGCTGATCACGCGCAATCCGTGCCGGATCAAGGGTGCCGGTAAGGAGAAGGCAGCTGAGCGGCGTATCGCCACCGTCGGCCAGGTGGACGCCCTCGCCAACGCGGTCGGCATGCGGTGGCGGCTGATGGTCTACCTCGGCGCCTACGGTCCGCTCCGACCGGAGGAGCTGGCCGGTCTCCGGCGCCGGGACGCCGACCTCGACCACCTACGGCTTCGGGTCCGCCTCGCCGAGCCGGAGCGGATGAACGGGCGGCGCGTCCAGGGCGACACCAAGTCCGAGGCTGGCACCCGGACTGTGATTCTTCCCGCCTTCCTCCGACGGGAGCTTCGGTGGCATCTGGAGTCCTACGCCGAGCCGGGCCCGGACGGGCTGCTCTTCGTCGGGGAGAAGGGGGCTCCCTTCCGGCGCAGCACCTTCGGGCGGAAGTGGCGGAAGGCCCGGGAGATCGTCGGCATGCCGGAGGGCTTCCGGTTCTACGACCTGCGGCACACCGGGCACACCCTCTCCACCCGTTCCGGTGCCACCCTGAAGGACACGATGGTGCGCGCCGGACAGTCGTCCGAGAAGGCCGCGCTGATCTATCAGCACTCGGACGAGGAACGACAGGAGGAGGTCGCCGCCGGCCTCGACGGCACGGTCCGGAAGGCTCGGGAAGAGGCTGCCCGGAAGGCCGCCGAGAAGCGTTCTGGCACGAATCTGGCACGCGGCCAGTGATCACAGCGGACAGCAAAACGGCCCAGGTCTCTGACCTGGGCCTTCATCATGGAGCGGGTGACGAGAATCGAACTCGCGCTCTCAGCTTGGGAAGCTGATGTTCTACCATTAAACTACACCCGCGTAAGACGCCGATCGGAATCGGTGTCCGAATGCCCGCTCACTCTACCTCATGTCAGGCCTCCGGCGTTCGTGCCGCGGGGCCTGAGGGCGTTTCAGGGGTGGGACGCGGCTGCGGGGCAACGGAGTTGGGGCGTACGGTGGAGGGGCTTGTGAGGGCCCGGGCGGGACCGGAGTGCCGCCTGGAAGGCCGTCCCTTTGATCCCGTACTGTGGCTTTTGTCGTCAGGCAAGCAGCAGCCAGACGCGGCTCTTGGGGAAGGGACTCTTGGACTTGATGGAGCGCACCGTCGTCCGTTGTGCCGATGGGCACGTGTTCAGTACCGCTTCGTTCCCGATGCAGCAGGCCGAGCGGCTCGGCCCCGGGCGGCTGCTTCGGTGCCCGCGATGTGCGCGGCTCCGGAGCGTGGTGCCCGTCAGCTATCAGAAGCGGTAGCGGCGGCAGTAGCCGTAGCGGCGGCAGCAGCCGTGGCAGCGGTGACGGACAAAGCTAAAGGCAACAGGCATAAGGCGCGCGGAGACGTCCGGTTGTGGTCGCTCCGCGCGTCTTGCGTATCCTCGGGGCGTGCTTCTCTCAGACAAGGACATCCGGGCCGAGATCGACGCCGGGCGGGTGCGGATCGATCCGTATGACGACGCGATGGTGCAGCCGTCGAGCATCGATGTGCGGCTGGACCGCTACTTCCGGGTGTTCGAGAATCACCGTTACCCCCACATCGACCCCGCCATCGAGCAGGCCGATCTCACCCGGCTCGTGGAGCCGGAGGGGGACGAGCCGTTCATCCTGCACCCCGGGGAGTTCGTCCTCGCCAGCACGTACGAGGTCATCTCCCTGCCCGACGATCTGGCCTCCCGGCTGGAGGGCAAGAGTTCGCTGGGGCGTCTGGGGCTGGTGACGCACTCCACCGCCGGCTTCATCGACCCCGGCTTCAGCGGGCACGTGACCCTGGAGCTGTCCAACCTCGCCACCCTGCCCATCAAGCTCTGGCCGGGCATGAAGATCGGGCAGCTGTGCATGTTCAAGCTGAGCTCGCCCGCCGAATTCCCGTACGGCAGCGAGCGGTACGGGTCCCGCTACCAGGGGCAGCGCGGGCCGACCGCCTCCCGGTCCTTCCTCAACTTCCACCGGACCCAGGTGTGAGCGACACGAGCGTGAGTGACGTGCGGGAGAACCTGACCTACGAGAAGTTCGGCGTCGCCGTGCGCGAGCTCGCGCAGGCCATCGCCGACGACGGGTACGAGCCCGACATAGTCCTGAGCATCGCCCGCGGCGGCGTGTTCGTGGCCGGCGGGCTCGCCTATGCCCTGGACTGCAAGAACATCCACCTGGTGAACGTGGAGTTCTACACCGGCGTGGGGACGACCCTCGAGATGCCCGTCATGCTCGCCCCCGTCCCCAACGTGATCGACTTCTCGCGGAAGAAGGTGCTGATCACCGACGACGTCGCCGACACCGGCAAGACGCTCAAGCTGGTGCGCGACTTCTGCCTCGACACCGTCGCCGAGGTGCGCAGCGCCGTCGTCTACGAGAAGTCGCAGTCGCTGGTGAAGTGCGAGTACGTGTGGAAGCGGACCGACGACTGGATCAACTTCCCGTGGAGTGTGGAACCGCCCGTGGTGCGGCGGGCGGGGCAGGTGCTCGACGCCTGACAGTCGTGAAAAAGAGGGTGAGTAAGAGGGTGAAAAAAAAGAGGGGCTCCCCGGTGGGGAGCCCCTCTCTCGTGCGTGCGGAGCCTCAGACCGTGCCCAGCTTCACGATCGACAGCAGCGCGATCAGCTGGATCGCCGACGCGCCCAGGGCCTTCGGCCACGGCAGGTCGTGGGAGCGGCCGACCATGAGGGTCAGCAGGGCGCCGCCCGCGATCCAGGTGGCCCAGCCCAGCAGCTGGACGAACATCGCGTCGCCGCCCGCGAACATCGCGAAGACCAGGCGGGGCGCGTCCGTGAGGGACATGATCAGCATGGACAGGCCGACCGTGGGCTGCCAGGCGCCGTCACCGCCCAGCTGGCGGGCCAGGGTGTGGGTGACCACGCCCAGGACGAAGGCGCTGAGCACCATCGCGACGGCCGTCGTCAGGACGATCGGGACCGCGTTCGACAGTGTGGCGTTTATCGCATCCTTGCGGGCGCCGTCGAAGCCGAAGACGGCGAGCAGGCCGTAGAGGAACGTGACGATGAGGGCCGGGCCCCACATCGAGTAGTCCCGCATCTGGAGGAACGTCTGGTTGGGGGCGAGGACGATCCCCCGGAGCAGGGCCTTCCAGTGCAGCCGCGGGCCGACCGGTCCGGGCGCCGGGGCAGCCGAGCCGGCGCGGTAGGTGTCGCCCTGCGTGTACGGGTCCTCACCGACCGAGAAGGCCTGGGTGTGGCCCGGGTTGTTCGCCGCGTACGGGTCGGGCGGTCCCTGCGGGCCGGGCGGGTACGCGCCGTCGCCGAAGTACTCCGGCTCGCCCTGGCCGCCGTAGCCGCCGCCGTGCCCGGCGTTCGGCTGCGGCCATGCGGGGCCGCCGCCGTTGCCGTACGGCTGCTGCTGCGGGTACGGCTGCGGCGCCGGCGGGGCGCCGTACGACGGTCCCTGCGGCGTCTGCTGCCCGTACGGAGGGTTGTGCGGTCGCGTCTGAGGAGCGCCGTTGTTCCGGCCGCGTCCGATCCTGAATCCAGCCACGTCTTCGAACGTACCTGGTCCCCGGCGGTGGCGTGCCGGGCCCGGGCTTCCGGGCCCGGCTTTGCGGCCGAGCTGTGACATCCCTTAAGGGGAAGGGGCCTTGAGCGTCCGTGGGCCCTCAGGGTTCGGCCGTACGGGCATCGCCCCGACCGTTCGCGGCGGGGTCAGCTCAGCATGTCCTGGCCCAGCCTCAGGTAGCCGGTGGTCGACATGCCGAGGGAGCCCGGCCCGAAGCTGATCGCGTTCGTGGTGCTCACGCCGGAGGCCGAGCCGCGCAGGCTGTAGACCGAGCCGGAGGGGTGGTTCTCGCCGTCCGCGCCGACGGACAGGTCCGCCTTGCCGTCGCCGGTGAGGTCGGACAGGCGTACGGAGGCGCCGAAGCGGTCGGCGGACTCGGCGGTGCCGGGGACGCCCGCGGTGTTCTGGGTGAACGACTGCGCGCCGGTGGCGGTCAGGCCGGTGGCGGAGCCGCGCAGCACGGTGACGCTGCCGGCGATCTTGGCGGTGCCGACGGTCTCGTGGAGGGTGCCGACGGCCAGGTCGCCGTAGCCGTCGCCGTTGACGTCGGCGATGGAGAGGTCGTTGCCGAACCAGTCGCCCTCCTCGTCCGCGCCGGGGACGCCTGCGGTGTCCTGGTTGATCGTGGTCTGGGGCTGGGTACGGACGCCGTTCGCGCTGCCGAGGTAGGCGCTGACGGAGCCGCCGAGGCTCTTGCCGTCGCCGCCGTACGCCGCCGAGACGACGTCCTCGTAGCCGTCGCCGTTGAGGTCGCCGACGGTGGCCAGCTCCCAGCCGCCGCTCTTCAGGAACGTCTGGTACGTCAGGCCGGAGGCGGAACCGAGGTAGATCATGTTGCCGTCGTCGTACGTCGAGGCCTCGCTGCCGGTGACCACCAGGTCGTCGGTGCCGTCGCCGTTGATGTCGCCGGTGGAGAGGTTCTGGGCGCCGTAGATGCTGCTGCCGGTCTGCAGGCCGGTGGCGAGTTCGTCGCGGGACGCCGCGCCGGAGGCCTTGGTGAAGCCCTGGTGGATCCAGATGTCGCTGCCGGTGCTGCCGACGGCGAGGTCGGGGCGGCCGTCCCCGCTGAAGTCGGCGACGGCCAGGGACATGCCGTACTCGTCGTGGGCGGACACGGCCGGGTCGGAGACGCCCTTGCCGCCGGACAGGCCGCTCTTGCCGCCCCAGACGACGGTGACGGAGCCGCCGTCCACGTCCGACTCGACGTCCTCGCCGACACTGCCGATCACGAGGTCGGCGTACCCGTCGGCGTTCAGGTCGCCGGAGGCGAGGGCCTTGCCGAAGCGGTCGCCCTGCTCGGCGGTGCCGGGGATGCCGGCGGTGTCCTGGGTGAGGACGGTACGGCGGGAGGCGCTGATGCCGTTCGCGGAGCCGTAGGTGACGACGACGGCGCCCGCGTCGGTCTTGCCGCCGACGGGGGCGTAGGGCGCGGCGGTGGCGAGGTCGCGGTAGCCGTCGCCGTTGAAGTCGTCGGCGTACTTGGCGGGGGCGGCGGAGGCCGCCGGTACGGCGGCGAGCAGGGCTGCGCCCAGCACGGCCGTGGTGGTCAGGGCCGCGAGGGCGTGGGGAGCGCGGTGAGGCATGCGTGATCCTTGCGGTCGGAGGGGCGGGGTGGGCAGGGCCGGCCCGGGCAGGGCTCGCTCTCGGGCCGGCTCAGGGCAGGTCAGTCGGGCAGCGTGCCGCCGAGCTCCGGCAGGGTGATCGCGCCGGTCTTCGTCGGCACCGTGCCCGTGCCGGGCATGAGCAGCGCGCCGCCCGACGCGCCGACGGCCAGGTCCGCCCGGCCGTCGCCGGTCAGGTCGCGCAGGCGAAGGGTGTAGCCGAAGGAGGCGTGGGAGTCGGCCGGGCCGAGCACCGTCTGGGCGATCCACGAGGAGCGCGCGCCGCTGAGGCCGCCGGAGCCGCCGCGGAACACGTGGACACCGCCCTGATCCTCCTTGCCGTCGACGTCCTCGTGCGGGACGCCGACCGCGAGGTCCGCGTAGCCGTCGCCGTTGGTGTCGGCGGCCGAGATCGCGTAGCCGAGGTTGTCGTCGGCCTCGGGGCTGCCGGACACGCCGGAGGTGGCCTGGGTGAAGGTGACCGACGTGCCCGGGCCCGACGCCGTGCCGCGCCAGATCGTGACCGCGCCCTTGCCGTTGTCCTTGTCGGGCACGCCGAGGGCGATGTCGCCGTAGCCGTTCTTGTCGAAGTCGCCGATGACGGGGCTCGGGTAGAGGCCCTGCTGCCGGTCGCTGAGGGTCTTGGAGGCACCCGAGGCGAGGCCGGAGGACGTGCCCTTGAGGAACCAGGCGCGCTCGCGGATGTCGCTGCCGGTGATCTCCGTGCCGATGACCACCAGGTCGGTCTTGCCGTCCCCGTCGACCTTTCCGGCCGCGAGAGCGGTGGAGTACCAGCCGCCCGACCCCTTGTCGATCTTGCTGACCTTGCCGGTCGTGCCCGACTTGGTGAAGGGGCCGCGGTACAGCCACGCCTCCTCGCCGCCGATCACCGCCAGGTCGGGGGAGCCGTCGCCGGTGAAGTCGCCGGTGGCCAGGTCGCGGCCGAAGTGGCCGGCCGCGCCGCCCAGGGGGGTGATGTTGGTGCCGCCGGACAGGCCGGACTTCGAACCCCACAGGACGGTGACCGTGCCGCGGTAGTCGTCGCTGCCCACGTGTTCCATGGGGTTGCCGACGACGAGGTCCGCGTAGCCGTCCTTGTTGAGGTCGGCGCTCGCGAGGGACGCGCCGAACTGGTCGTCCTCCTCCCCGGACCCGGGGACGCCGGCGCTGTCCTGGTGGAGGTACTTCGGGTGGGCGGTGTCGAGGCCGGTGGCGGTGCCGTACACGACGGTGATCGTGCCGCCTTCGCGGTCGACGTCGTTGTAGCCGCCGTAGGCGAGGTCGCGGCGGCCGTCGCCGTTGAAGTCGTCGTAGTGCTTGGCCACCGCCGCGGAGGCGGGGCCGGTCAGGAACACGGGGGTGACGCCGGTCGCCAGCAGGGCGGCGACCAGGGCGGTCGTGGTGGATCTACGCATGTGGGTCTCCTGGTTCGTCAGCCGATGAGGCCGGCGCCGAACGCGCCGTAGGAGCGGGCCTGGCCGAAACTGCCCGGGCCGAACGAGCGGGCGCCGTCGGTGACGGGGCCGGTGGCCGAGCCGCGCAGGGTCGTGAGCGCGCCGATGCCCTCGTCCTCGAAGCCGGCGGTGATCGTGAACTCGGGGTGGCCGTCCTCGGTGACGTCGGCCAGCAGGACGTCGGAGCCGAAGTAGTCCATGGCCTCGGCCGAGCCCGGGACGCCGGCGGTGGCCTGGGTGAAGGTGCGGGCGCCGGTGCGCGAGACGCCGGAGGCCGAGCCGTTCATCAGGACGGTGGCGCCGGTGTCCTCGGTGGTGCCGACGTCCTCGAAGACGACGCCGATGGCGAGGTCGCCGTAGCCGTCGCCGTCGATGTCACCGATGTCTACGGCGCTGCCGAAGCCGTCGTCCGCCTCGTCGGCGCCGGGGACGCCCTCGGAGTCCTGGGTGAGTTCGGCCATGGGCGCGTCGCCGTTGACCGGGCCGCCCTCCGAGCCGCGGATCACGACGACCTTGCCGCCGAGCGAACCGCTGTGGTCGTTCTCCTTCGAGAGGACGTTGCCGATGGCGATCTCGTCGTAGCCGTCGCCGTCGATGTCACCGAGAGCGAGGGAGGTGCCGCCGTTCAGCGGCCGGGGGAGCGAGGTGTCCAGGCCGGTGGCGGTGCCGAGGTAGGCGGCGCCCTTGGACCAGCTGCCCGTGTCGTCCTCGTTCAGGCGCACGCGGTAGGTGAGGGCCAGGTCGGACCTGCCGTCGTTGTCGGTGTCGCCCGCCGCCAGGGCGTCGACGCTGTACGACGTCTCGGGCAGGGCGACCCGCTGGACGACGCCGGTGGTGCCGGTGGTCGTGAAGCCGCCGCGGATGACGTACGGGTCCGCGTAGGCGCTCGCGGCCAGGTCCGCCTTGCCGTCGCCGTCGAAGTCGCCGGCGGTCAGCAGGTTGCCCCAGTTGTCGTGCGCGGAGGCCGCCGGGTCCTTGACCGTGGTGCCGTTCTTCAGGCCGCTCGCCGAGCCCCACAGGACGGTGACGGAGCCGCCGTCGACATCGTCGCCGACGTCCTCGCCGGGGGAGCCGGCCGCGAGGTCGGTGTAGCCGTCGCCGTTGAGGTCGGCCAGGGCGAGCGCCTCGCCGAAGGCGTCCTCGGCCTCGGCGGCGCCGGGCACACCGGCGGTGTTCTGGCTGACCACGGTGCGCTTGGCCGGATCGAGGCCGGTGGCGCCGCCGTAGACCACGGCGACGTAGCCGGCCATGCCCTGGCCGTCGACCCTGGCGTACGGGGCGGCGAAGGCGATGTCGCCGTAGCCGTCGCCGTTGAAGTCGGCGGTCGGGCCGGTGGCGGGGGCGGCGGTGGCCGCCCCGGGCAGGGCCGTGAGCAGGCCGGTGGTGAGGGCCGTGGCCAGGAGGAGGGTGCGCTTGCGCATCTGTGAGTCGTCCCCGTTGTCGGTGATCAGGAGTTGAGGGCGGTGCCGTAGCCCGGTGTGCCGGATGTCGAGACGCCTGTCGTGCCCGGGCCGAAGCTGACGGAACCGGTGGTCGTCAGGCCGCTCGCCGTGGCGCGCAGGGACCAGACGGCGCCGTCGCCGGCGTTCTCGCCCGGCGCGGAGACGGACAGGTCGGCGCGGCGGTCGCCGGTGTGGTCGGTGAGCGTGACGCGCTCACCGAACCGGTCGCCCGCCTCCGAACCGCCGGGCACACCCGCCGTGTTCTGCGTGTACGACGTGGCGCCCTTGGTGGTCAGGCCGGACGCCGAGCCGTACAGCACGGTGACGGCACCGGCGGAGCTGTTCTCGCCCGCGGTGCCGATCGCCAGGTCGGCGTATCCGTCGCCGTTGACGTCGCCGAGGGAGACGCCGCTGCCGAAGCGGTCGCCCCTCTCGGAGGCGCCGGGCACACCGGCGGTGTCCTGGGTGAGGACGAGCGGGGCGCGGCCGCCGTCGCGGCCGTCGGGTCCGCCGTAGACGACGGTGACCTTGCCGCCGAGGGCGCCCTCGGGGTCGGCCGACGCCTCCCGGTCGTTTCCCACGGCGATGTCGTCGTGGCCGTCGCCGTCGATGTCGCCCACGGCGGAGACGAACCCGGCGGGCAGGTTCTGCAGCCAGTCGACGTAGTTGCCGATCCGCAGGTCGGCCAGGGAGGTGGCGGCGGCGCCGTTGTGCGCGGCACGGCCGTGCAGGACCAGGCGGGGGCGGCCGTCGCCGGTGACGTCGCCGGAGGAGAGGTGGGTGACGCCGTTCGAGGACGACCACCAGTCGTTGCGCGAGCCCGAACCGCCGTTGGACGCACTGGTCCTGGTGATCGGCCCGTCCACGAGGGAGAGGGTGACCGGGCCGGTGGAACCCACCGCGACGTCGATGTCCCCGTCGCCGTCGAAGTCGCCCGCGGCCAGCGCCCGGCCGTACCGGTCGTAGTCGGTGCTGAAGAAGCTGAACAGCGAACGGGCGCCGGACAAACCGGACGCGGAGCCCCAGACGATCGTGACCGTGCCGTCGTTGCTGTCGCTGCCGTCCTCGCCGGGCGTGCCGATCAGCAGGTCGGCGTAGCCGTCGGTGTTCAGGTCGGCGGAGGCGAGCGCGGAGCCGAAGGCGTCGTCGGCCTCGGCGGCACCGGGCATTGCGGCGGTGTTCTGCGTCAGGAGCGTGCGCGTGGAGCTCTTCGGCCCGCCGGTGCTGCCGTAGACCACCGACACGGCACCCGCCCTCGCCTGCCCGGAGACGGTGGCGCCCGGCGCGCCGATCGCGAGGTCGGTGCGGCCGTCGCCGTTGAAGTCGTAGGGGGCGGCGGCCGTCGCGGCGTGCGCGGCGGGGGCGCAGAGGGTGAGGGCGAGCGGGGTCAGGGCCGCCGCGAGGACTGCGGCGGTGATACGGATGCGCATGGGTGTACGTGCCTCGCAGGGGAGTCGGCGGGGTCTCACCGGGCCACGACCGAGCCGAGGTTGACGCTGCCCTTGAGGGAGACGGCGGTGGTGGTGATGCCCTGCGCGCCGCTCGTGGTCAGGCCGGAGGCGGAGCCGCGCAGGGTCCACAGGCCGCCCGTGGAGTTCTCGCCGTGGACGCCGACGACGAGGTCCGCCTTGCCGTCCTTGGTCACGTCGGTCAGGTCGACCGCGGACCCGAAGCGGTCCGAGGACTCGGCGGAGCCGGGCACCCCGGCGGTGTTCTGCGTGTACGACTTCACGCCGCTGCCGGTCCTCAGGCCGGAGGCGGAGCCGAACAGCACGGTCACCGAGCCCGCGTCCGTCGCCGAGCCGACGTCCTCGCCCGGGGCGGAGATCACGACGTCGGCGTACCCGTCGCCGTTGATGTCGCCGGTGCTCACTGCGCTGCCGAAGCCGTCCTCGGCCTCACCCGCGCCGGGCACGCCCGCGGTGTCCTGGTGGACGACGGTCGGCTGCTGCGCCGGGTCGGGGCCGTTCGGGCCGCCGTACCAGACGGTGACCTGCCCGCCCTTGTGACCGCCGGGCTT
The DNA here is from genome assembly GCF_004803895.1 of Streptomyces hawaiiensis. NCBI lineage: Bacteria > Bacillati > Actinomycetota > Actinomycetes > Kitasatosporales > Streptomycetaceae > Streptomyces > Streptomyces hawaiiensis. Next base: position 4,661,684 of record NZ_CP021978.1, read on the forward strand.
GAGGTCGTACGGGTCCGCGGAGTCGCCGAGGACGAGGTCGCCGTAGCCGTCGCGGTTGATGTCGCCGATGGAACCGGGGTAGCCGTCGGCGTCCGGTAGATCGGCCATCTTGTACGTCGTGCCGGTCCAGCGGAAGTAGTCGATCTGGCCGCCGGTGTCGCCGTCCACGTTGAACGGGTAGACGCGCTCGGCCGCCCCGTCGCCGGTCATGTCACCGGCGATCACCTCGAACGTGGTGCCGACCTCGCCGACGCGGAGGTGGTTCAGCGGGCCGCCGGTGCGCGTGAAGGGGCCGTGGTAGACGCGGGTGTGGCTCTGGCCGGTGAGCGTGACGTCCGTGTCTCCGTCCCCGTCGAAGTCGCCGGTCGCGATGCCCCGGGAGAAGTTGCCGTACTCGGAGAGCGTCGACGGCTGCGGCAGGCCCTTGCCGCCGGCCAGGCCCGACTTGCCGCCCCACAGGACCGTGCCGGAGCCGACGCCGTCCCGGTCGCCGATGCTCTCGCTGCTGGTGCCGACGACGAGGTCGGAGTAGCCGTCCCGGTCCAGGTCGCCGGTGGCCAGGGCGGAGCCGAACAGGTCGCCGGACTCGGCGGTGCCGGGGACGCCCGCGGAGTTCTGGGTGATGACGGCCCTGCGGGCGGCCGAGACACCGGACGCCGAGCCGTACAGCACGACGACCGCGCCGGCGCAGGAGGCCGAGCCGACGTCGGCGCACGGGGCGCCGGCCGCCACATCGCGGTATCCGTCGCCGTTGAAGTCCCCGGCGAGACCGGAGGGGGCGGCGGTGGCGGGGGTGGCGGTGAGCAGGCCGGTGGTGAGCGTGGCGGCCAGCAGGAGGGTGCGCTTGCGCAAGGTGGGGCTCCGGGTGGGAAGGGGCCTGACCTGGAAGGTTTGGCCCCGAGAGGGTGCGGGGGTGGGCCTGACCTGGAAGGTTTGGCCCCGAGAGGGTGCGAGGGTGTCTCGGTCGGTACGGGCGCTCAGTCGGCGAAGTTCGCGCCGAAGTTCGGGTAGCCCGTCGTCGAGACGCCCGAGGCGCTGGGGGAGACGGTGCGCGAGCCGGTGGCGGTGATCTTCGTGCCGTTGGACGGCAGGTAGAGGACCGCGCCGTTGCCGTCGTTCTCGTACGAGCCGGCCAGCACGTCGGCGCGGCCGTCGCCGTTGAAGTCGGCCCGCGGGGCGTGCGTGCCGTCCGCGGCCGTCGCCGGGCCGGCCGTGGCCGAGAGCAGTGTGCCGGTCAGCGCGACCGCGGCGGCGGTCGCCAGGGCAAGCCGCAGGCGGGGGCGCCGGGACGGGTGAGCGGGTGCGGGCCGGCGCCCGGAGGGGCGCTCGTGCTGCTGCATGCGGGGTCTCCTGCTGCATGCGGGGGATGCCTGGCGGACATCCACAGTCGATGGAGGGCCGGACTGTCCGTGTTCGCCGGGAGTTGTCCGGGCGTTCACGGGTGGTCGGCGATCAAGAGACCCGCAGAGGGACGTAAGGGTTGTACGTGAGTTCGGTTAATTTCCGGGGCTGCTCGAGGTGCGCGGTGACCGACCAGCGGTCGCCGGCGGGTACCGCACGTCCACCACGGCCGTACGGTCCTCCCCCGTGAGCAGCTCCAGCCGGACGGGCGCGCCCCCGGGGTTGTCGAACAGCCGGATTCCGTCGCCGAGCAGGACGGGCGCGATGTGCAGGTCGATCTCGTCGATCAGTCCGCGCTCCAGGAGCTGCCGGCCGATGGCCGGGGAGAAGACCTCGACGTTCTTCCCGTCGGCCGCCTTCAACGCGATCCGGACCGCCTCGGCGACGTCGCAGCTCAGGAAGGTGACGCCCGGGGTGGGTTGCGCGTCCTCCGGATGGTGGGTGAGCACGAACAGGGGCCCCTGCCAGGCCCCGCCGTAGATGCCGTTGGGGTCGGGGCAGGCGTCCCAGCCAGCCCGGCCGCCCAGTACCGCGCCGGTCGTCCCGGCGTACTCCTCGACGAGGCCCGGCCGGAAGGCCGTCCCTGTCATCCAGTCCATGGTGTGGTTCGGGCCCGCGACGAACCCGTCGAGGGACATCGTGAAGTGCCAGAGCACTTTGCCTTCGGCGGCCTGCGGGTCCAAGGCGTCCGGCCTTTCTCTCCGGTTCGTCACGGCTGCTTGCGGACCCGGTAGCGCAGGTGCAGCACCCGGTCGCCCTGGATCACGACGTGCGGGTCCTCGAGCAGGTGCTGGGCGTCGACCGAGCCGAAGTAGCGCTTGCCGGAGCCGAAGACCACAGGCACGACGTCCATCGCGACCTCGTCGACCAGGCCGAGGGCGAGGGCCTGCCCGCCGACGTCGCCGGCGGCCACACCGACGTCACGGTCCTCGTCGGTCAGCTCCCTGGCCTTGGCGACGGCCTGCGCCACGCCGTCGACGAAGTGGAACGGGGCGTCGGGGTGCCACCCCACGGGGCGCGGCCGGTGCGACACGACGACCAGGTGCTCACCGGCCGGCGGCACGCCGTCCCACCCGTTGGTCATGTCGAACACGTGCCGCCCGACGACCAGCGTGCCGATCCTCGCCATGGCCGGCCGCACGTAGTCGGCGGAGGCCTTGGACACCTTGGCGTACTCGTTGATCTCGACTTCGCCGTTGCCGTACCAGTCGAAGAGGGGACCGACGTCGTCGTCCGCGTCGGCGATGAAGCCGTCGACGGAGACGACGTTGTGCATCACGACGGTGGTCATGGGGGCTCCTGTGCGGTTGAGGGCCTGGGCGGCCTTTCCGCATCCGTAGACCGGGAGCGCGCCGGAAACTCATCGCCCGGCGCTCATCCTCTCCGGGAGGCAGGCTCGACCGCGCAGCTTCTCCTGGGCCGCCTGCGCGCTACGGCCATGGGGGCACGACTGGGCCGGTGATCGGGCTCGGGAGGCCGACGGGGAAGGCCGACGCTCCCCGTGCCAACGGGTGCTCGTGGCGTGCGGCCGAGTCGGTCCGGACCTCCAACGTGAAGTAAGCGCCTCGGCCCGCCGGGGGGTTGGCTGGATCTTTCATGACACATGACAGCTCGTCGGACAGACCGGCGAAGCGGAAGCGGTCGGCCGACCGTGACGACCGGCCGACTCGCTCCGCAGGTTCGGACAAGAGGTGGGCACTCACACCTCGATCGGCTTCTCCGCAGGCGCGCGGTGCCGCCCCCCGGGCAGCGCCGTCTTCGCCGTCAGGCCCCGTGACTGCCACGCGTTGTCGCGCAGCTTGAACAGGGCCCAGTACCGCGTCGGGCACAGCAGCACGATGTTCATGAACACGGCCGCCGGGGTGCCGACGAGCCAGGAGTGCCAGCGCTGGCGGGCGGTCATGTCCGGGCGCATCAGGACGTACAGCCCGGACTGGCCGAAGCGCACCACCAGGTACACGGCGAGATACACCAGGGCGATGCCGGGGTTGTGGTACCGCCCGCCCAGGGTCAGGAGCGTCATGACGACGATCCAGGCCAGCATCACCGGGGTGATGACGAGCTGGAGCAGCCCGAACGTCGGCGATATGAGCTGCTTCAGCGACAGCCGCGCGTACACGAACGGCAGCATCCACCACCAGGAGCGGGCCCACCGCAGCCGCTGCCGGTAGGTCTTCTTCAGCGTCGTCGGCATGTCGGTGACGACGCCGGCCTCGTTGACCGCCACGACCTCGCCGCGCATGAGCGCCCTGAGCGCCAGCCAGCGGTCGTCCCCCGTGCCGCACTCCACCTCGTAGGCGTCGAGGTGGTCGTAGAGGAGCTCGGCACGGTAGAGGGCCAGGGCGCCCGAGGTGGTCTCCAGGGCGCCGAGCATGGAGCGCGAGGAGCGCATCATCACGCAGGACGTGCCGATGTCGATGTCCGCGGCCCGGGAGACCCAGGTCTCCTCGAAGTTGCGGATGTAGATCATGCCGGTGGTCGCCTGGATCCGCGGGTTGCTCATGGCCCGCAGCTGCTGCTCCAGCGCGTCGGGGAAGGGCTCGCCGTCGGAGTCGATGGTGAGCACGTACGCGAAGTGCTTGTTCTGCTCCTGGAGGTGCCGCAGCACGGTGACCTGGGCCCCGCGCTTGCCCTTGTTCTCCTGCCGGTGCCAGAAGACCCGGGGGTGGTCGAAGGGTTCGACGGGATGCTGCCGCGAGCCGTCGTCGATGACGTGGATCTCGTCGATCGGGTGGGTCTGCGCCAGCAGCGACCGCACCGTGCGGTGCAGGTTCTCCGTGGGCTCCTCGAAAGCCGGGACGATCGCCACGGTCCGGCCCGGGGCGACCGGGAGGTGGGTGAAGGACCGGCCCTTCAGGAACGACACCAGGCAGAGCACGATCACCGCCATGCCCAGCCACCAGTAGAACGTCAGGATCGGGCTCTTCGACTGGGCGTGCACCACCACGGTGGCAACGGCCAGAGCCGCCACCACCACAGCGGTCACCACGGTGAGCCTCACCCGTGGCGCACGGTCCGGGAACGCGCTCAAGCGGTCACTCGCCTGCCGCGGGTCGCCAGGCGGAACGCCGCGACACCGCCGATCACGAGGAGCATCGCCGCCAGCACGATCCACCCGAGCGCCGTTCCGCCGGTCGCCGCCAGGGCGGCTCCGCCCGTGGCGGTCCCGATCGCCGCGCCCACACCGTTCTGTCCGTACATGTTGTCCCTGCTTTCCTTCTGTGGCTCTCTAGAGCCGTTCGATGTGAGGTGCGGCGGCCATGACGCCGCGCGTGTCCAGTACGTAGGCCGCCTCGGCGGCGAGCTGAGTGAGGTCGAACTCGGCGTGCGGGGTGAGCAGGACGACGGCGTCGAAGTCCGCGACGCTCGTACCCGGACCGGCCCCCGGTGTGGCGAAGGGGATCTCCGGGCAAGTGCCGTCCGCCACCGGCAGATAGGGGTCCACGACGGTGACGTCCGCGCCCATCTGCCGCAGCCGGTCGGTGACTTCGACGGCCGGCGACTGGCGGGCGTCCGAGGTGCCCGGCTTGTAGGCGGCGCCGAGCGCGAGGATGCGCGCCCCGTGCACGCTCCGCCGGAACCGTCGGCTGAGGGCGTCCTGCAGACGGCGTACGACGTAGTCCGGCTGACTCTCGTTGATGTCCTGGGCCAGCTCGATGAGCCGGAAGGTCTGCCCGTGCCGCGCCTTGACGTGGTGGCTGAGGTAGACCGGGTCGATGGGCAGGCAGTGCCCGCCGACCCCGGGCCCGGGCAGGAACCTGGTGAACCCGAAGGGTTTGGTCGCGGCCAGCTCCAGTGTGTGCCAGACGTCCACGCCGAGCGTGTGGGCCATCCGCGAGAGCTCGTTGACCAGCGCGATGTTGACGTGCCGGTAGGTGTTCTCGAACACCTTGGCCAGCTCGGCCTCTTCGAGCCCCGAGGCGGGCACGGTGACGTCGGTGACGGTGTCGTAGAAGTCCTTCACCCGCCGCAGGCAGTCCTCGGTCAGACCGGCCACGATCTTCGGCGTGTTCTCCAGGCGCCAGTCGGCGTTGCCGGGATCGATGCGCTCGGGGCTGAACCCGACGTAAAAGTCCCGCCCGGCGACGAGGCCGGAACCCTCCTCCAGCAGCGGGACGAGCACGTCACGGGTGGTGCCGGGGTGGGTCGTCGACTCGAGCACGACGGTGGCGCCCGGCTCGATCCACTCGGCGAGCACGCGACCGGCGTCCCGTACGCAACTCAGGTCGGGCGCGCGGTCGGTGAGCGGCGTGGGCACGGTGATGACGGCGATGTCGAACCCCTTGAGGTCCTGCGGGTCGGAGCTCGCGTAGTACGCGTCCGAACCGAGCACGGCCCGGAGCCGGTCGTCACCGATGTCCTCGACGTACGACGACCCGGCGGCCAGCGCCTCGCAGCGCGCCCGGTCGGGCTCGTAGCCGGTGACGGTGTGTCCGGCCTCGGCGGCCCTCACGGCCAGGGGCAGGCCGACATAGCCCTGCCCCAGCACACATATGTGCATGGTGGATTCCTTCACCCCTGAAGCACGGCCGCCTGTTCCTGAAGCAGGCGGCCGTGGCGTGGTACTGCGTGAGAAGCGGCGTGGGAACGGCACCACCACCGCGTCACCGGCTCGCCGGGCCCCCTTGCCCGACCGTGCGCAAAGCGCAACCGGTGATCTTCACAAACCCCCCTCATTTGTGGACCTTCATGATTCAACAATAATTCGCTGAACGGAACCCTCTTTACTGATTCGATATGTGAAGTGCGATGGAGAAGGCGCTGGTTGATGGCTGATGCCGGGTCAGCTGCCAGTTGAGGGCGCTTGCGGGAACTTACGATCTTCACATTCTGTGGCGAGGGTGACCCTGATGGACGCGTCCGCCCGGGTGCATTCGCGAATATCGCGCGCCCCTGTGTGCGCCCCCTGTACCACCACCGCGCCCGGTCACGGTTACCGGCGGTTCGCCCAGGTGGTGGTGAATGTGGTGACGGTGAGCGCCCCGGCCGAGGTGTGACGTGCTCCGTGTCCCCGAGAGCGGGGACCGCGAGGGCACCACCACGGCGAAACTCGGGCGCCCCTCGTCAACACGGTGCGATAGAAAGGGCGTTCAGTCGCGAACGCGGCTTCTACATATCCCTGTGGGGGGGACCTTGTTCAGAACTCGGGCGGCTTCGGCCGCCATCGGTGTCGTCGCGCTCCTGGTGACCGGCTCTCCGGCGGCGAACGCCGCGGAGGCGCAGGCTCCTGACGTGCGGTACGCGCACAGCGCCTCGGGCGATCTCGGCACCCTGGAGGTCGGCATCAGCTCCGACAGCGCCATCACGGGCATCAGGGCCCATCTCGTCTCCGCGGCCACGCAGCGGGAAGTCGCCGTCGTGGAGACCGACGCCTTCGGCCTCGTCTCCGGCACCGCGGACAACGGCGTATGGCGGACGAAGAAGCCCCTCGACCTTCCGGACCTGGGCAGTTACACCGTCCGCATCGAGGCCACGGACGCCGACGGCGACCGCAGCGTCGACAACTCCGCGGGCACTCTCGCCTATTACGTCGCGGCGGTGTTCGAGGACGTACGCCCCGACCGTACGGAGATCGACACCGACCACCGCCAGGTGCGCGTCGACGGCACCCTGAAGGGACGCTGGCCGGCGACCCGCGAGCTGAAGCCCCTGGCGGACCACCGGGTGGACCTCGACGTGGACTACTGGACGGAGAACACCGTCCACACCGACGCGCAGGGCCGCTTCTCCGGCACGGTCACCGTGAACGACGCGGTGCCGGTCCAGGCCGTCTACCGCCACGACAGCGCCAACCCGTACGTCATGTACGGCGAGTCCGCCTCGACCCCGATCGACATCCGTCAGGTGGCCACGCGCTGGACCTTCGACACCCCGGTGGAAGCCCGGACGATCGACTTCGGAGAGCAGGTCACCGTCACGGCGACGCTGGAGCGCGAGACCGCGCAGGGCTGGGTCCCCTTCGAGGGCCAGAGCGGTGGCGTCCTCTACGAGGCCTCCTCCGGCACGCACTGGGCGAGCGTCGGCTACTTCACCACCGGAGCGGACGGCAAGTCCGCCACCTTCACCCACACCCCGGGGGAGACCGGCACCTTCCGCGTGGCCTCGCACAGCGACGACCCGTTCATCGCCCCCGCCTCCGCGAACAGCGCCGAGATCACCGTCCTGCGCGCCTCGGTGTTCACCTCGTTCTCGGCCACCCGTACACAGGACGGTGGCGTGCACGTCGAGGGCGCGATGGACTTCCCCGACGGCTGGACGCCCGCCGACATCCCGGTGCACATCCAGTACTCGCGGGACGGCAAGCGGTGGACGGACCTGCTGACGGCGCAGGCCAGTTGGTCCGGCGAGGGCCACGCCTTCTCGGCGGACATCGCCGATGCGCGGCGAGGTTACTTCCGCGCCCGGTTCGACAAGACGGAGTCGTTCCGCGGGGCGACGTCGGATGCCGTGAGGGTGGGCCGCTGACGTCCACGGCGGGTCGGCGCCCGGTGCACCGGCCCGCCGAGCGGCGTGCTCCCACCTGTGGTCCGCTCCCGGCCCGGATCATCCCTGGCCTGGCGGGCTTTGATCGGGCATGGGGGCTGTTCCGGCGGGCCGCCAAGCCTCACACTCACTGACGTGGGGGACAGCGGACTATGGATCGCAGGGCTGACAGGCGCCACAGCAGTACTCGCGAGCTGGGTCACAAGTCGCGGGCATACGCGAGCCGCACGCTTACAGGCGGAGATCTCGGCAGCAGCTCAGGATGAGACGCGTCGAAGAGAGGTGAGCCGTGCGTCTTACCTCGCCTTCCTCGAACAGGCTCACCTCATGGGTGTCGAGTACCGCCAGACTCCGGAGATTCTGAGAACTGAAGATCAGGAGCAGCGCCGGGCACGCCTCGAAGAGCACCGAGCACGCCTACGTGAGGCATTCGGGTCCTTCCGCCACACCTGTCAGGTCGCCACCGTGCACGCGCGGAGCAGCAAGGCCATAGAGGCGTGTGATCACGTCTTCGCCGCGTCCAGAACGGTCTACATCACGCTGGGCGACATAGCAGAAGGCGCCACGAATGCCTCCGCGTTCTACGCCGCTCTCGATCACTACTGGAGCGCCGTTCAAGAGCTCGGCAAAGCGGTGCGTCTCGAAGAGCCGTGACTCGACGAGGCTTGCCACAGCAGGCAGAGAGCAACCACACCTCAGCCGTCACTCCGGTGCGAACTCGTACTGCAACTCGTAGAGATGTCCCGCCTTCACCATCGACGTCGCCTCGATGGGGCGTCCGTCTGCCGCGTGGACGACACGGAGCGTGCACAGGACCGGCAGGCTGCCGGGGAGGCGTAGGGCTTCGAACTGTTCCTGCGTGGGGACACGGGCGGAGACGCGGTCCACGCAGTGGTGAGGGGCATGGCCCAGTTGCCTGAGCAGGGTGGCGGTTCCGCCCCTGATGCGTTGGTGGTCCGTCAGCGGTGTGTCCTGGGCGATGGCCAAAGGATAGTAGGACGCCACGATTTCGGCCGGCTCGTCGTCGATGAACAGCAGCTGGCTGCGCCGTACGGCTGTGTCCTCGTCCCGGAGGCCGAGAGCCGTGCGGATGTCCGCGGGCGGGTTCGTCTCCGACACGTCGAGGAGGGTGATGCGGGCGTCCGTCCCGTGCTTGGCCGCCTCGATGAGCCAGGGGTAGGGCTCGCCGGCTGCCGCCGGTGTGAGGGACGTGGCAGGACGTATCGTCCGCTGCCTGTGCTCGCGGACCGTCACCGCCGCTCCCGCGCGTCCGACCACCAGGCACTCGTCCTTGAGAAGTTGGAGGGCCTTCTGGATCGTGGCGTTGGAGGCGTCGAAGCGGGTTCTGAGCTGCGCGGTGGAGGGCAGGTTCGCGCCCGGCGGCAGTTCTCCGGCCATGATGTCGTCGCGCAGGTCGGCCGCGATCCGTTCGTGCAGCGAGCGGCGGTCGTGGGCTTCCTGTTCGGCCTTGAGCACGGTCATCCGACTCTGATCTCGCCTGATGGATACCGGCCCGCGTCGCACGCTCCGCCTTCTCCCCTGGACCGGCTCGGAAGCCAAGCCCTGCTTCCTCATCACCGATGACGGAGGCGGACGGGTGTCCCGGCTGGCCGACGTCACCGAAGCGGTCCAGCTCGACATGGGCGCCCGACTCCTCGCCCACGCCGACGACCTGCTCCCCGGCGCCACCGAGGCCCAACTCCGCTTCCTCGCCGAGCGGTTGACCGAAGCCCTGCGGGACATCCTCCGTGTCGCGGAAAGTCGTGGGCGGAGGCCCGGCGAGGAACGCTCCTCCCCATGACACCCGGCGTTGGCCCGTACGACGAGTCCTCCGAGTGCACAGTCGCCGCCCGCCCCGGCTACCAAGACCTGCACACTCACTGCCGTCAGCTCTGGGATCTGCCACTCCCCTTCGCCTTCGGCATCCTGCTGCAACCCCGCTGCGGATGCTCGTGTCACCCGTACAACAGCAGAGGTGGAACGCCGACGCCCCCCGCCCGATGACTCGGAACAGGGGGCGTCGCAACAGTGGGACGGACCGCGGGAACCGCCTACTTCACCGGCTCCGGCTCCGGCGCGTTCTCCGAGTCCGACGTGCCGGCCGGCGGCTCGCCGTCGTCACCGTCGTCGTCGCTCTCGGCCTCCGCCGGGACCGGTGTCTTCACCGAGTCCAGCAGCAGCTGGGCGACGTCCACCACCTGGATGGACTCCTTCGCCTTGCCGTCGTTCTTCTTGCCGTTGACGGAGTCCGTGAGCATGACCAGACAGAACGGGCAGGCCGTCGAGACGATGTCGGGGTTCACCGACAGGGCCTCGTCGACGCGCTCGTTGTTGATGCGCTTGCCGATCCGCTCCTCCATCCACATCCGCGCACCACCGGCGCCACAGCAGAAGCCGCGCTCCTTGTGGCGGTGCATCTCCTCGTTGCGGATGCCCGGGACGCTGGCGATGATCTCGCGCGGAGGCGTGTAGATCTTGTTGTGGCGGCCCAGGTAGCACGGGTCGTGGTACGTGATGATGCCCTCGACCGGAGTGACCGGGATCAGCTTGCCCGCGTCGACGAGGTGCTGGAGCAGCTGCGTGTGGTGGATGACCTCGTAGTCGCCGCCGAGCTGCGGGTACTCGTTGCCGATGGTGTTGAGGCAGTGCGGGCAGGTGGCGACGATCTTCTTGGCCGACTTGGGCTTCGCCGACTCGGGGACGACCTTGCCCTCGTCGTCCATCTCCTCGCCGAACGCCATGTTCAGCGCCATGACGTTCTCCATGCCGAGCTCCTGGAACAGGGGCTCGTTGCCCAGGCGACGGGCGGAGTCACCGGTGCACTTCTCGTCGCCGCCCATGATCGCGAACTTGACGCCCGCGATGTGGAGGAGTTCCGCGAAGGCCTTCGTGGTCTTCTTGGCCCGGTCCTCCAGGGCGCCGGCGCAGCCGACCCAGTACAGGTACTCGACCTCGGACAGGTCCTCGATGTCCTTGCCGACGACCGGGACCTCGAAGTCGACCTCCTTGAGCCACTCCAGGCGCTGCTTCTTCGCCAGGCCCCAGGGGTTGCCCTTCTTCTCCAGGTTCTTGAGCATCGTGCCCGCCTCGGACGGGAACGACGACTCGATCATCACCTGGTAGCGGCGCATGTCGACGATGTGGTCGACGTGCTCGATGTCCACCGGGCACTGCTCGACGCAGGCGCCGCAGGTGGTGCAGGACCACAGGACGTCCGGGTCGATGACGCCGTTCTCCTCCAGCGTGCCGACCAGCGGGCGCTCGGCCTCCGCCAGCGCGGACGCCGGGACATCCTTGAGGGCCTCGGCCGACGCCTTCTCCTCGCCCTCCATCGTCTTGCCGCCGCCGGCGAGCAGGTACGGCGCCTTGGCGTGCGCGTGGTCCCGCAGCGACATGATCAGCAGCTTGGGGGAGAGGGGCTTGCCCGTGTTCCAGGCGGGGCACTGCGACTGGCAGCGGCCGCACTCGGTGCACGTGGAGAAGTCCAGCAGGCCCTTCCAGGAGTACTGCTCGACCTGGGAGACGCCGAAGACGTCGTCGTCGCCCGGGTCGGTGAAGTCGATCGGCTTGCCGCCCGACGTCATGGGCTGCAGCGCCCCCAGAGCCGTCCCGCCCGACGCCTCGCGCTTGAACCAGATGTTCGGGAAGGCGAGGAAGCGGTGCCAGGCGACACCCATGTTGGTGTTGAGCGACACCACGATCATCCAGACGAACGAGGTGCCGATCTTGATCATCGCGACCAGGTAGACGAGGTTCTGCAGCGCCGTGACCGACAGGCCCTTGAAGGCGAGGACCAGGGGGTACGAGGCGAAGTACGACGCCTCGTAGTGGTCGACGTGGTGGAGCGCGCCCTCCAGGCCCCGCAGCACGTAGATCGCCAGGCCGATGGTGAGGATGACGTACTCGACGAAATACGCCTGGCCCGCCTTGGAACCGGCGAAGCGGGACTTGCGGCCCGGACGGCTGGGCAGGTTCAGCAGGCGGATCGCGATGAGCACCGCGATGCCCAGGATCGTCATCACGCCGATGAACTCGATGTACAGCTCGAACGGCAGGAACTCACCGATGACCGGCAGCACCCAGTCGGCCTTGAACAGCTGGCCGAAGGCCTGGGCGAGGGTCGGCGGCAGCGTCAGGAAGCCGACGGCGACGAACCAGTGCGCGACACCGACGATGCCCCACCGGTTCATGCGCGTGTGCCCGAGGAACTCCTTCACCAGGGTCACGCTGCGCTGGTAGGGGTTGTCGGTCCGGGTTCCGGCCGGGACCGGCTGGCCCAGCTTGAAATACCGGACGAACTGGCCGATCGCGCGTGCGAGCAGCGCGACGCCGATCACGGTCAGTACCAGCGACACGATGATCGCGGCGAGTTGCATGGGGGCTCCTCGGGCCTGCGAGGGGTTTCGTCGGGATGACCTGTCGTTCTTCAGGTTCCCCGAAATTACTAAGCGGTAACTTATGCAGTCCGTCTGAGACTACCCTCATCCTCCGCCGCACTGTAGCCGGGTGGGCAGTGATCTGAATCGCTGAGGGTTGCCTCAGAAACCGACCGGATCCGGTCATGATGTCGACGCGATCCCGTCGTGTTATTCATACCGAATTGTCATAATCCCGCCTACCTTATATCCGTGCTCTACGGGATCAGCGCCGCCGCCACCGCCCTCCTCCTCACTGCCCTGCTCGCGGCCGCCCTGCGGACCCCCGCCCTGCGGCTGCGGCTGGTCGAGCGGCGGCGGCAGCGGGACGTGCCGTTGTCCGGGGGTGTGGCCGTCGTGCTCGTCACGGGGCTGGTCGTGGTGGCCGGGGAGTGGCTCGAGGTGGCGCCGCCCGCCGACGGGACGCGGGCGGTGCTCGTCGCCGCGGGTGCCGTCGCCCTGCTCGGGCTCGTCGACGACGTGTGGCGGTTGCGGCGACGGGTGCTGGTCGCCGGTACGGCCGTGGCGGCCGCGTGTGTCGTGCCGTACGGGGAGACGGGGGTGGGGACCGGGCTGCTGGCCGTCGCGTGGGTCGTGGGGATGGTGTTCGGCTTCCGGGGGCTCGATCACGCCGACGGGCTGGCGGGTGCGGTCGGGGTCGTCGCCGCCTTCGGGGTGGCGGCCTGCGCGGCCGTCGAGGTGATGGACGGGATCGCGGGGCTGATGAGCGTGCTGGCCGCCGCGCTGACCGGGTTTCTGCTGCACAACTGGCACCCCGCGCGCGTGGCGCTGGGCAGTTGCGGGTCCATGTCGGCCGGGTTCGTGATCGCCGTGGGAGCCGTGTACGCCCGGGCCGGGTTCGGGGTCGGGGAGAGCGCGGGGGTCCTGTTCGCGCTGACCGCCGTGGTGGGTGCCGATGCCGTACTTGTGCTGGGGGCGCGGCGGTTGGGCGGGCGGGGTGTGTTGCGCAGCGGGCCCGATCATCTCGCGCACCGGCTGCGGCGGCTCGGGCTGACCGCGCCGGGGGCGAGTCTGCTGCTCGGAATCGGGGCGTTGTCAGGGATGCTCGTCGGGGTACTCGCGCATGCCGGCCGGGTCGGGACCGACGCCCTGTGGTGGGTGGCGGGAGGAGCCCTGGTCGTCGTGCTCGCCCTCTCCCGTGTCCCTGTGTACGGCCCTCGACGCAGCGTATCGCCGCAGGTCGGAGCGCCCTTGCGTGTAAGGAACGGATAAGAGTTGAGCCTGCCCGACTCAGCTCTGTTGACCGGTGGGGAGCCGTCGTGCACACTTGAGTCCGTTCCACTCAAGTCAGCTGGAGGAATCAACCATGGCACGTGCGGTCGGCATCGACCTGGGCACGACTAACTCCGTCGTCAGCGTTCTGGAGGGCGGCGAGCCCACCGTCATCACCAACGCCGAGGGCGCCAGGACCACGCCGTCCGTCGTCGCCTTCGCCAAGAACGGTGAGGTGCTCGTCGGAGAGGTGGCCAAGCGTCAGGCGGTCACCAACGTGGACCGGACCATTCGGTCGGTCAAGCGGCACATGGGCACCGACTGGAAGATCGAGCTGGACGGGAAGCCCTTCAACCCGCAGCAGATCAGCGCCTTCGTGCTCCAGAAGCTCAAGCGGGACGCCGAGTCCTACCTGGGCGAGAAGGTGACCGACGCGGTCATCACCGTCCCGGCGTACTTCAACGACTCCGAGCGTCAGGCCACGAAGGAGGCCGGCGAGATCGCCGGCCTGAACGTGCTGCGCATCGTCAACGAGCCGACCGCGGCCGCGCTGGCGTACGGCCTCGACAAGGACGACCAGACCATCCTGGTCTTCGACCTCGGTGGCGGTACGTTCGACGTCTCGCTGCTGGAGATCGGCGATGGCGTCGTCGAGGTGAAGGCCACCAACGGTGACAACCACCTCGGTGGTGACGACTGGGACCAGCGCGTCGTCGACTACCTGGTCCAGCAGTTCCAGTCCGGCCACGGCGTGGACCTGGGCAAGGACAAGATGGCCCTGCAGCGTCTGCGCGAGGCCGCCGAGAAGGCGAAGATCGAGCTGTCCTCGTCCACCGAGACCTCGATCAACCTGCCCTACATCACCGCCTCCGCCGAGGGCCCCCTGCACCTCGACGAGAAGCTCACCCGCGCCCAGTTCCAGCAGCTGACCGCGGACCTCCTGGAGCGCTGCAAGACGCCGTTCCACAACGTCATCAAGGACGCCGGCATCTCCATCAGCGAGATCGACCACGTCGTCCTGGTCGGCGGTTCGACCCGTATGCCCGCCGTCGCGGAGCTCGTCAAGGAGCTGACCGGCGGCAAGGACGCCAACAAGGGCGTCAACCCGGACGAGGTCGTCGCCATCGGCGCCGTCCTGCAGGCCGGTGTCCTCAAGGGCGAGGTCAAGGACGTCCTGCTCCTCGACGTCACCCCGCTGTCCCTCGGTATCGAGACCAAGGGCGGCATCATGACCAAGCTCATCGAGCGGAACACGACGATCCCGACCAAGCGGTCCGAGATCTTCACCACCGCCGAGGACAACCAGCCGTCCGTGCAGATCCAGGTCTACCAGGGCGAGCGCGAGATCGCGGCGTACAACAAGAAGCTCGGGATGTTCGAGCTGACCGGTCTGCCGCCGGCGCCCCGCGGCGTCCCGCAGATCGAGGTGTCCTTCGACATCGACGCCAACGGCATCATGCACGTGACCGCCAAGGACCTGGGCACGGGCAAGGAGCAGAAGATGACCGTCACCGGCGGCTCCTCGCTGCCGAAGGACGAGGTCGACCGCATGCGCCAGGAGGCCGAGCAGTACGCGGAGGAGGACCACAAGCGCCGCGAGGCCGCCGAGTCCCGCAACCAGGGCGAGCAGCTCGTCTACCAGACCGAGAAGTTCCTCAAGGACAACGAGGACAAGGTCCCGGGCGAGATCAAGACCGAGGTCGAGGAAGCCGTCGCCGAGCTGAAGGAGAAGCTCAAGGGCGAGGACTCCACCGAGATCCGCACCGCCACGGAGAAGGTCGCGGCCGTCTCCCAGAAGCTCGGCCAGGCCATGTACGCGGACGCGGGCGCGGCCCAGGCCGCCGGTGGCCCCGCCGGTGACGCGGGTGCCGCCGGTGGTGCCAAGGCCGACGACGACGTCGTCGACGCCGAGATCGTGGACGACGAGCGGAAGGATGGTGCCGCGTGACGGAGGAGACCCCGGGCTTCGACGAGCAGCAGCCCGACGTCCCTTCCGGCGCCACCTCCGACGACGCCGAGCCGAAGGCCGCCTCCCCCTCCGCGGAGGAGGGGGCGGCCCCGGCCGGGGACACGGGCCAGGACGTGGCTCTGGTGGCCCAGCTGGACCAGGCCCGCACGGCGCTCAGCGAGCGCACCGCGGACCTCCAGCGCCTCCAGGCCGAGTTCCAGAACTACCGCCGCCGGGTCGAGCGCGACCGGATCGCGGTCAAGGAGATCGCCATCGCGAATCTCCTGACCGAGCTCCTGCCCGTGCTCGACGACATCGGCCGCGCGCGTGAACACGGCGAACTGGTCGGCGGCTTCAAGTCCGTCGCCGAGTCGCTGGAGGGCACCGCGGCGAAGATGGGCCTGCAGCAGTTCGGCAAGGAGGGCGAGCCCTTCGACCCGACGATCCACGAGGCCCTGATGCACAGCTACGCACCGGACGTCACCGAGACGACGTGCGTGGCGATTCTGCAGCCCGGGTACCGGATCGGCGAGCGCACCATCCGCCCCGCGCGGGTGGCGGTGGCCGAACCCCAGCCGGGGGCGCAGACGGTCAAGGCGGACGAGTCCGCCGACGCCGAGGACAAGGAGAGCGGTGGCCCGGACGAGGGCTGACGTCATAGACGAAGGGAAGGAGGGACGTCGAGGATGAGCACCAAGGACTTCATCGAGAAGGACTACTACAAGGTCCTCGGCGTCCCCAAGGACGCCACCGAGGCCGAGATCAAGAAGGCGTACCGGAAGCTCGCCCGCGAGTTCCACCCGGACGCCAACAAGGGCAACGTCAGGGCGGAGGAGCGCTTCAAGGAGATCTCCGAGGCCAACGACATCCTCGGCGACCCCAAGAAGCGCAAGGAGTACGACGACGCGCGCGCCCTCTTCGGCAACGGCGGCTTCCGCCCGGGGCCGGGCGGCGCGGGCGGCTCCTTCAACTTCGACCTGGGCGACCTCTTCGGAGGCGGTGCCCAGGGCGGCGGTCAGGGAGCCGGCGGCTTCGGCGGCGGACTCGGTGACGTCTTCGGGGGCCTGTTCAACCGCGGTGGCGCGGGCGGCCCGGGGACGCGCACGCACCCCCGGCGCGGCCAGGACATCGAGTCCGAGGTCACGCTCAGCTTCACCGAGGCGATCGAGGGCGCGACGGTCCCGCTGCGGATGTCGTCGCAGTCGCCCTGCAAGGCCTGTTCGGGCACCGGCGACAAGAACGGCACACCGCGCGTGTGCCCGACCTGCGTCGGCACCGGGCAGGTCGCCCGGGGCAGCGGCGGCGGCTTCTCCCTCACCGACCCCTGTCCGGACTGCAAGGGCCGCGGCCTGATCGCGGAGAACGCCTGCGAGGTCTGCAAGGGCAGCGGCCGGGCCAAGTCCTCGCGGACCATGCAGGTGCGCATCCCCGCGGGCGTCAGCGACGGCCAGCGGATCCGGCTGCGCGGCAAGGGAGCGCCGGGTGAGCGCGGCGGCCCGGCGGGTGATCTGTACGTCGTCGTGCACGTGGACTCCCACCCGGTGTTCGGCCGCAAGGAGGACAACCTCACGGTCACCGTCCCGGTGACCTTCTCGGAGGCGGCCCTCGGCGGCGAGGTGCGGGTGCCGACGCTCGGCGGCCCGCCCGTCACGCTGAAGCTGCCGCCGGGCACGCCCAACGGGCGCACCATGCGCGCCCGGGGCAAGGGCGCGGTCCGCAAGGACGGCACCCGCGGCGACCTCCTGGTCACCGTGGAGGTGAGTGTTCCGAAGGACCTGACGGGGAAGGCTCGTGACGCACTCGAGGCGTATCGCGAGGCGACCGCGGGTGAGGATCCGCGGGCGGATCTGTTCCAGGCCGCGAAGGGAGCATGAGTCAGATGGACGGTCGTCGGCGCAACCCGTATGAACTGACCGAGGAAACCCCGGTCTACGTCATCTCGGTGGCGGCGCAGCTGTCCGGCCTGCACCCCCAGACCCTGCGCCAGTACGACCGGCTGGGCCTGGTGTCCCCGGACCGCACCGCGGGCCGGGGCCGCCGTTACTCGGCCCGCGACATCGAACTGCTGCGCACCGTCCAGCAGTTGTCGCAGGACGAGGGCATCAACCTGGCCGGTATCAAGCGCATCATCGAACTGGAGAACCAGGTCGCCGCGCTCCAGGCCCGGGTGGCCGAGCTGGAGGACGCGCTCGACGGCGCGGCCGCGGCGATGCGGCAGCGGGAGGCGGCGGTGCACGCGTCGTACCGCCGCGACCTGGTGCCGTACCAGGAGGTGCAGCAGACCAGCGCGCTGGTGGTGTGGCGGCCGAAGCGGCAGCAGCAGTCCGACTGACATCCACTGACATCCGGCTGACGCGCATGCGCCCGTGAAAGGGCCGGGAAGGGGCCGGGAGGCGACTCCCGGCCCTTTTCGTCTGTCTTGGCCTGGTTTCGCGTGGTCTCCCGTGGATGACCGGATGGTGCGTGTCACTTGAAGGCGATTCCGCAGAGTCTTCACAACTACTGCGGAGCGTGGTGTTGTCATCTCGTTAAGTGGTTCCGCTTGACGCTGGGGGCGCGTCCGCGTTGGCTTTTCAGACACATGGGCCACAAAGCTGTGCCCACGTCCGAATCACACGCGAAGTGAGCTCCCCCATGCGTCGTATCGCCATATCCGTGGCAGCCGCCACGATGTCCGTCACGCTCGCCGGCTGCGGCGTGCTCAACGCGACCGGGAGCAGTGACGACGCGAGCCCGGCGAAGGGCAACGACATCACCGTCGGGCTGCTGCTGCCGGAGAAGGCGAACACGCGGTACGAGAACTTCGACTACCCCATCATCAAGACGAAGGTCGAGTCGCTCACCAACGACAAGGGCCGCGTCGAGTACGCCAACGCCGAGGCGAGCGCGGACAAGCAGGCCGGCCAGATGCAGCAGATGATCGACGACCGGGTCGACGTGATCCTGCTGGACGCCGTGGACTCGCAGGCCATCGCGAGCGGCGTGAAGAAGGCGAAGGAGGCCGGCATTCCGGTCATCGCCTACGACCGGCTGGCCGAGGGCCCGATCGACGCGTACATCTCCTTCGACAACGAGTTGGTCGGCGAGGTCCAGGGGCGCACTCTGCTGGAGGCCATCGGCGAGAGCGCGAGCCTCTCCGACAAGATCGTCATGATGAACGGCTCGTCCACCGACCCGAACGCCAAGCAGTTCAAGGCGGGCGCGATGTCCGAGCTGAACGGCAAGGTGACGATCGCCGAGTCCTTCGACACCAAGGACTGGAAGCCGGAGAACGCCGAGGCCAACATGGCCGACGCGATCGAGAAGATCGGCAAGGGCGACATCGCTGCGGTGTACTCCGCCAACGACGGCATGGCGGGCGGCATCGTCAAGGCGCTGGAGGCCGCGGGCGTGACCGAGCTGCCGCCGATCACCGGGCAGGACGCGGAGCTGCCGGCCGTGCAGCGGATCATCAGCGGCGACCAGTACATGAGCGTGTACAAGTCGTACCCGCAGGAGGCGGAGAACGCCGCGGAGATGGCGGTCGCCAAGGTCCAGGGCCGCGACATCCAGTTCGCCGCCCTCACCCGCGACAAGGTCGACAGCCCCACGCACAAGGGCATCCCGGCACAGCTCGTGCCCGTGGTCGCGCTCACCAAGGAGAACATCAAGGACACGGTGGTCGCGGACGACATCTACAAGCTGTCGGACATCTGCACGGCCGAGTACAAGGCGGCTTGCCGGGCCATCGGCCTGAAGTAGCCGCGTCGCGAGCCGGGTTCACCCACCCCCTGCGACCCTGACGACCCGAGGCTCCCTGATGCCCGTGCGAACCGGTGGTTTCCGGTGGCCGTCGCGCGGGGAGCCGTGTTGCGGAGCACGTCCGGTCCGCGCATAGTTGCGCTGCGGAAGACGGCGAAACCGGGGGTGGGATGGGCGATGGCCGGGCACGGGGCGGATGAGCATCCCCATGGTGCCGACCGACTGTGCGAGACCGGGGATCGCGTGTATTCCCGGGCCGTACGGCGCGGCCGGGTGCCGCGCCGGGACGCGGATCCGGTGCCCTGCCTGCTGGAACTCGCCCTGCTGCATCCGGACCCGGACGACATGGACTGGCTGGTGCCGACCTCCCCGCAGGAGGTCATGACCCGGCTGCTGCGCGGGATGTACGACGAGGTGAGCGCGAGCCAGCGGCGGCTGGGCTCGGCCGTCACGGCCGTCGAGTGGTACGCCGGTCTGGGCCGCCAGGTGCGGCCGGCCGCGTCGGCGGCGGAAGGCCCGGCGATCCGGGTCCTGGACGGACTCGCCCGGATCCAGGCCGCGATGGACGAGGCGACCCGGGCGTGCACGACCGAGGTGCTCACGGTGCAGCCCGGCGGCATCCGCCGCGAGGCGGAGCTTTCCGAGGGGCTGCACCGGGCGCTGGCGCTGCGCGGCCGGGGCGTGCGGATGCGGGACCTGTACACGCATGTCGCCCGGCACGGGCAGGGGCTGCTGACCTATCTGGAGCTGATGGGCGACGCGGTCGAGGCGCGCACGCTGGACGAGGTGATCGACCGGCTGATCCTCTTCGACCGGACGGTGGCGTTCATCCCCGCCAACACCGACCGCACGATGGCCCTGGAGCTACGGCACCCGGCGCTCGTCGAATACCTCGGCACCGTCTTCGAACGGCTGTGGCGCCTGGCCATCCCCCTCACGGCCCCGCTCCCCGACACGGGCATCGAGGGCATCTCCCACCGGGAGCAGTCCATCGCGGCGCTGCTGGCGGAGGGACACCAGGACGCGGTCATCGCGGAACGTCTGGGGATCAGCGTACGGACGTGCCGGGCGCACATCGCGCGGCTGTCGGAGACGCTGGGGGCGGTGAGCCGGACGCAGTTGGGCGTACGCATCGCCCAGGCGGGCCTGGACGGCTCACAGCACTCGACCACGCCCCTCAGTCTTCCTGGTCAAGAATCCCCGAGCGTCCGATGAGGAACCCGAGCTGGGCCCTGCTCTGACTGCCCAGCGTCGCGGCGAGTTTGGCGATGTGGACGCGGGCGGTGCGGATGTTCATGCCGAGCCGGTCGGCTATGACCGCGTCGGTGTGGCCTTCGACGAGGAGGGCGGCTATGGCGTGCTGGCGGGGGGTGATGCCGTTGCGGGAGGGCTGGGGGGCGGCTTCGGGGTACATGGGTGTGCCCAGGCGCCATAGGCGGTCGAAGGTGACGGCCAGGTGAGCCACGATGGCCGGATGCCGGATCTCCAGAGCGAGTTTGCCGTCCTCACCGGCCGGGACGAATGCCACTGAGCGGTCGATGAGGACAAGGCGGTCGGGGACTTCGTCCAGCGTGCGGATCTGAACGTCGCCCTTCAGGCGCTCGCAACGGGCCGCGATGATCGGAAAGTGGCGCAATGTGTGCGGGTACAGGGTGCGAATGCGGCAACCACGGTCCAGCGCTGCCTGATCACGGCCGAGCGAGGCGGCGTCGGCGATCTGACCGCGTTCACCGGTGAGTCCGGCCCGGGGCTGGACGGTGATCAACTCCTCGGAGGCGTCGGCCATGGCGTCGGTGATGGCCTGGTTGATCCGCTGAGTGCCGGTGAGCAGCCGGACGGTGGGAGCGTCGGTGGCATTGGGGGGTGAGCCGGCGATCCGCATGAGGGAGCCGAACGTCTCGGTCAGCCGGGCCTCACGCTGCCGTTCGTTCGCGATCCGCTCCCCGGAGCTCCGCAGCAGCCGGTGCAGCGCGAGGAGCGGGGCGACGGGCTCCAACCTGGCGGAGTCGTCGACGGCGGGGTGCAGCAGGCCCAGATCGACGAGGCAGGGGGCGGCCAGGGCGTCCTCCGTCGGCAGCCGCCCCTGGCGCACTGCCCGTTCGTAAAGTTCGGTGCCCGTGGAGCACAGGTCTTCCGTGCCGTGCTCGTGGTGCGGTGAACTCACTGGGCCGCGCCCTCGCGTTCCAGGATGCCGGACTGGGCGATGAGGAAGCCGAGTTGGGCACGGCTTCCGCTGCCGAGCGTGGCGGCGAGTTTGGCGATGTGAGCCCGGCAAGTGCGCACGTTCATCCCGAGGCGGCGGGCGATTGCCTCATCCACATGACCCTCTATGAGGAGTTTGGCGATGGAGTGCTGGATGTCTGTGATGCCGTCTGCGGCCGGCCCGTACGGGGCGCCGGCGCTCAGCTGAACGGAACGGCTCCACATGAACTCGAAGACCTTCACCAGGTACCGGACGAGTCCGGGGTGGCGGAGTTCGAGGGCGACCTGCTGGTCGTCGCGAGCCGGGATGAACGCGACGGTCTCGTCACAGACGATCAGCCGTTCCACCACTTCGTCGATCGTGCGGTACTCCGCCTTGCCGTTCGCCAATTGGGCGACGTAGGCCAGTTTCTGAGGGCTGTATCGCGCTGTGTGCTGGTAGAGCGTCCGTATCCGGACTCCACGCTCGATCAGAGCCCGGTCTCTTTCGAGCCCCTGTGTGAGGCTCCGCTCGGAGAAGCGGTCGTCACTGGGCTGGATGGTGAGCATCTCCACCTGACACTGGGCCGTGGCCAGGTTGAGGGCCGCGTTGATCCGGTCGCCGCCCTCCAGCACCGTGAAGGAGTGGTCGGTCGCCGTCACCTGGGCACCCAGGGCCATGAACGGCTCGAACGCGTCCGCGATCTTGATCGACAACTGTCGGCGTTCCGCAATGTCGCGCTCGATCGGATGCAGACGCTCGGCGAGCGCGACCGTCGGCGGCACCGGTCGCAGCCAGTCCTCGTCGTCCGGGTCCGGGTGAAGAAGGGCGAGCTCGACCAGACAAGGCGCTGTCATCACGTCTGTACGTGCGATCCGCCCTGCACGCAGGGCGTTCGCATAGAGTCGGTTACCTTCCTCGCACAGATCGGTGACCGCATGGGGATGCGTCTCCTTAGTCGGATTTGCCACGAAATCTCCACCCCCCAGGGTCCTGAACATGCAGGAACATGATGCACCGATTGTGTGGCCATGACGTGTTCGAATGAGCCATCGTCTTACCTGACGGGGGAAGAGGAGACTCACAAGTGAGGACGAAGCCGACTATGCGCAAGAGACTGCTTCGCTCGGTGCTTGCTGCCGCCCTCTCTGTCGTCGCTGTCATCGGAGTGAGTGGTTACTCCGGCGTGAAGGGTGATACCCGGGCGGACAGTCACTGGCCGGAGAGCGTCACGAGCGATGCGAAGAGCGATGTCCTGGCGGACAGTCATTGGCCGGCGATAGTCGCGGACTCGGAGCGTTGATGTGACCACTCCACCCGACGACCGCTCCTTCCGTCGTGAAATGGCCACCGCCTACCGCTCCGGCTGGCACTTCATCGACCTGGTTACCGCCATCCCCCACAGCGGTGACTCGTTGATGGTGACCGTGTTCGGCGAGCCGGTGGTCGTCACGCGGGACGAGGACGAGGACGTACGGGCTTACCGGTGTCTGCGGCGGCCTCGGGGGGCGCCGCAGCCGGTGCGGTGCGCCGTACGGTACGGAATGATCTTTGTGAACCTGGACCAACGGGACCACCAGCAGGTGGAGGCCGACTCTCCTGCCCCGAGGACCATCTCTGCCACCCCCCGCAGTGCCTGACGCGATTCCCCCGTCGTAACAGATCGCTCAGGTGCTTCCCCCCGCAGCGGCGTCACCGTGACCTGAACACGGTGACGCCGCTGCAGTTTTCGGGGACATTTCCGGGTATCGACCCAGTCTGGTAGTGGCTGGATCCAATCGATCACCGGTGTGGATTTTCACTTCGGTCAACCTCGCCCCAGCGCCCGCGTCAGGTGGATCTCGATCACCACGCGCGCCGGGTTGGGTGTCGGCGTCCTGCCGTAGCGCTCCGCGTAACGCCGCTCCGCCTCGGCGACCCGGTCCGGATCCTCGCGGACGAAGGCCCGGCCTTCCAGTGTCGCCCAGCGGCGCCCCTCCAGTTGGCAGACGGCGACGGCCGCCCCCTGCTCCCCGGCGGCCCGCACATACCGCACCTTCGCGCTCGCCCTGTTGGTGATCACCCGAGCCAGACGGGCCTCGGGATCGTATGTGACCCCGACGGGTACCAGATGCGGAGTGCCGTCCGGGCGGGGAGTCGTCAGGGTGCACAGGTGCCGCTCCCGCCAGAAGCTGAGATACGGCGGGTCCGGAGCGCCTGGGTTCACGGAGTACTTGGTCGCCATGGACCGGAACTTAGACCCCCGAGCCTCCCGGAACCGCCCTTGAGTGCACTAGACTCAACTTTGTGCAAGCTGTTCGGGTCAGTGCAAGGAGGAGAACGCGAAGGTGGACGCCGAGCTGACCAACCGGAGCCGGGACGCGATCAACGCTGCCAGCAATCGGGCGGTGACCGAGGGGCACCCCGACCTCACCCCTGCCCATCTGCTGCTCGCGCTGCTCCAGGGACAGGACAACGAGAACATCACCGACCTGCTCGCCGCCGTCGACGCCGACCAGGCCGCCGTACGCGCCGGAGCCGAGCGCGTGCTCGCCGGGCTGCCGAGCGTGACCGGGTCGACCGTCGCGCCGCCCCAGCCCAACCGCGAGATGCTCGCCGTCGTCGCCGACGCGCAGGCCCGCGCCAAGGACCTGGGGGACGAGTACCTCTCCACGGAGCACCTCCTCATCGCCCTCGCCGCGAAGGGCGGCGCGGCCGGTGAGGTGCTGTCCGAGCAGGGGGCCGGCGCCAGGAAGCTGCAGGCCGCCTTCCAGAAGACGCGCGGCCAGCGCCGGGTGACCACGGCCGACCCCGAGGGCCAGTACAAGGCCCTGGAGAAGTTCGGGACGGACTTCACCGCCGCCGCGCGGGAAGGGAAGCTCGACCCCGTCATCGGGCGGGACCAGGAGATCCGGCGCCTGGTGCAGGTGCTGTCCCGGCGGACCAAGAACAACCCCGTGCTGATCGGTGAGCCCGGCGTCGGCAAGACCGCCGTCGTCGAGGGGCTCGCCCAGCGGATCATCAAGGGCGACGTGCCCGAGTCGCTGAAGGACAAGCGGCTCGTCGCGCTCGACCTGGGGGCCATGGTCGCGGGCGCCAAGTACCGGGGCGAGTTCGAGGAGCGGCTCAAGACCGTCCTCGCCGAGATCAAGGACTCCGACGGGCAGATCATCACCTTCATCGACGAGCTGCACACCGTCGTGGGGGCCGGTGCCGGCGGCGACTCCGCCATGGACGCCGGGAACATGCTGAAGCCCATGCTCGCCCGCGGCGAGCTGCGCATGGTCGGTGCCACCACGCTCGACGAGTACCGCGAGCGGATCGAGAAGGACCCGGCGCTGGAGCGGCGCTTCCAGCAGGTGCTGGTCGCCGAGCCGACCGTCGAGGACTCCATCGCGATCCTGCGCGGGCTCAAGGGCCGCTACGAGGCCCACCACAAGGTGCAGATCGCCGACAGGGCCCTGGTCGCGGCGGCGACCCTGTCCGACCGGTACATCACCTCCCGCTTCCTGCCCGACAAGGCCATCGACCTCGTCGACGAGGCGGCCTCCCGGCTGCGCATGGAGATCGACTCCTCGCCCGTCGAGATCGACGAACTCCAGCGCGCCGTCGACCGGCTGAAGATGGAGGAGCTGGCGATCGGCAAGGAGACCGACGCGGCCTCCCGCGAGCGCCTGGAGAAGCTGCGCCGCGACCTCGCCGACAAGGAGGAGGAGCTGCGCGGCCTCACCGCCCGCTGGGAGAAGGAGAAGCAGTCCCTCAACCGCGTCGGTGAGCTGAAGGAACGCCTCGACGAGATCCGCGGCCAGGCCGAACGCGCCCAGCGCGACGGCGACTTCGACACCGCCTCCAAGCTGCTCTACGGAGAGATCCCCGCCCTGGAGAAGGAGCTGGAGGCCGCCTCCGAGGCCGAGGAGGAGGTTGCCAAGGACACCATGGTCAAGGAGGAGGTCGGCGCCGACGACATCGCCGACGTCGTCGCCTCCTGGACCGGCATCCCCGCCGGGCGGCTGCTGGAGGGCGAGACGCAGAAGCTGCTGCGCATGGAGGACGAGATCGGCAAGCGCCTCATCGGCCAGGGCGAGGCCGTACGGGCGGTGTCGGACGCCGTGCGGCGCTCGCGGGCCGGGATCTCCGACCCCGACCGGCCCACCGGGTCCTTCCTCTTCCTCGGCCCGACCGGCGTCGGCAAGACCGAACTGGCCAAGGCCCTCGCCGACTTCCTCTTCGACGACGAGCGGGCGATGGTCCGCATCGACATGTCCGAGTACAGCGAGAAGCACAGCGTGGCCCGGCTGGTCGGCGCCCCGCCCGGATACGTCGGCTACGAGGAGGGCGGCCAGCTCACGGAGGCCGTGCGCAGGCGACCGTACTCCGTCGTCCTGCTGGACGAGGTGGAGAAGGCCCACCCCGAGGTCTTCGACATCCTGCTCCAGGTGCTGGACGACGGCCGGCTCACGGACGGCCAGGGCCGCACGGTCGACTTCCGCAACACGATCCTGGTGCTGACGTCGAACCTGGGCAGCCAGTACCTGGTCGACCCGGTGACCAGCGAGCAGGAGAAGAAGGAGCAGGTCCTGGAGGTGGTGCGGACCTCCTTCAAGCCGGAGTTCCTCAACCGCCTGGACGACCTGGTCGTCTTCGCCGCGCTGACCAAGCCCGAGCTGGAGCGCATCGCGAAGCTCCAGCTGGAGCGTCTGGCCAAGCGGCTCGCCGAGCGGCGCCTCACCCTGGACATCACGCCCGAGGCCCTGGCCTGGCTCGCGGAGGAGGGCATGGACCCGGCGTACGGCGCCCGGCCGCTGCGGCGGCTCGTCCAGTCCGCCATCGGCGACCGGCTCGCCAAGGAGATCCTGTCCGGGGAGATCAAGGACGGCGACACGGTCCGGGTGGACCGCTTCGAGGACGGGCTGCTGGTGGGACCGGCGACGGGCAAGACGCTGTAGGACGTCACATCGTGAACGCCGAGAACCGCAAGCGCGCGGTCTCGGCGTTCACGTACTCCACTTTCACCTGCACCACGTGCGCCTCCGCCGTGCCGGGCAGGCCGTTCTCGTGGGTCACCTCGAGGCAGAGCGCCCCGCAGGAGCCGCCGTCCGTGCGGGGCTCCGGGGCGCCGGGATACGTGTGGCCCAGCCAGTACCGCACGTTTTCGCGCGGCATCAGCAGCACGGCCGTGTACGCGGTGTCGATGCCCCGCTGCACCGTGCAGTCGTGCGGCTCGGCGCCGGCGGGGCGTTCGGCGCCGCCGAAGGCCAGTGCCCCGGCGCACGGGACCTTCGCCGCGCCCCCGGCACGTGGGTCGTCCTCGCCGGTCAGGGCCCACAGGAACATGCCCACGACGAGGAACCCGAGAACGAGCACCGGCACCGCCAGAAACGGCAGGATCAGCCCCCACCGGGTACGCCCTCGCTCCGCTGCCACCACGACCACCGCCCCCTTCGTCCGCTGCCCGGGAGGACGGCGCTCCGCCCCCTGGGGGTTGCGGTTGACCGGATCGTGTCAGCCATGGGCTTAGCGGGGTAGTCGGGGCTTGCCACCCCCCTCCCCGCATGGGGGAGGATGGCGGAATCCGTACGAAGGGAAATTCACGGTGACCATCGACCCGTCCTCGATTCCGAACTTCGGGGGCCAGCCCGAGCCGCAGCCCGGCGGCCCGGCCGGCCCCGTCGTCCCGGATCAGGACCTCGTGAAGCAGCTCCTCGACCAGATGGAGCTCAAGTACGTCGTCGACGACGAGGGTGACCTCGCGGCGCCGTGGGAGCAGTTCCGCACCTACTTCATGTTCCGGGGTGAGGGAGACCAGCAGGTCTTCTCCGTGCGGACGTTCTACGACAGGCCCCACGAGATCGAGGCCAAGCCGCAGATCCTGGAGTCGATCGACGACTGGAACCGCCGGACCCTGTGGCCCAAGGTCTACAGCCACACCCACGACGACGGCACGGTCCGCCTGATCGGCGAGGCCCAGATGCTGATCGGCATGGGCGTCAGCCTGGAGCACTTCGTCTCCTCGACGGTCAGCTGGGTGCGCGCCGCGATCGAGTTCGACAAGTGGCTCATCGAGCAGCTCGGTCTCGAAGAGGAGATCAACGAGGCGGAGAAGCCCGAGGACGAGGAGTAGGCCCCCACGCCCGGGGCCACGGCGCGTCGGCGCGTACGAACAGGTACGTGCTGCACGCGCCGTTTGCCTTTTCGGTCCCACCGGGCCCTTGTCCGCGAGGGTCCGGCGAGCCGCTGACCTCCTGAAAGAACCGGGGAAAGAACTACCCGCCCACCCACCCTCCGCCGCAATGTCGCTCTAGCGTCCCCGGCGCCCGGAACGCCGCGCCGAGCCGCTTCGCCGCCTCCTCCAGCACCCCCGTCCGCTTGCAGAACGCGAACCGTACGAACGGGGCGCCCTCCTCGCGGTGGTCGTAGAAGACCGCGTTGGGGATGGCGACGACCCCGGCGCGTTCCGGCAGGGCGCGGCAGAAGGCGAAGCCGTCGCTCTCGCCGAGGGGGCGGATGTCGGTCGTGACGAAGTACGTGCCCGAGGGGCGGAAGACCCGGAACCCGGCCTCCGCCAGGCCCGCCGCCAGCAGGTCCCGCTTGGCCGGCATCACGCCCCGGGACGCGCCCGTTATGGTGCTGACCACGGCCATCCACGCAGAGTGCACCGAGGCCGACCCTGACCAGCTCAGGGAAGCACTCCGTCCGCTGGGTGACGTCGATCCTCCCGGTCGATGTGCACGAGTGAGTTCGGCGCCGCCGTGACCGCCCACTCCTCGTTCACCTACTCAGTTGTCGCCGGTCGGGATGTCGTGACGGCCGCAGAACCTGTCCGGACCGCTCCCACAGCCGGTCCCGCCGGGCTCGGTGATACCGCGCTGTCCGCCGTATCCTGACCGCACACGGGAAGGAGCCGTCCATGAGCGTCGACGCGATCGTGCACACCGAGTTCCCCAAGGGGTACACGGTCCTGTTCGGGGCCGACGGAAAGGTGATCATGACCCCACAGAGCGAAGAGCACTCCAGCACCATCAGGTCGATGCAGATCGACTCCGCTCTCGCCCTGGGCCGTCACGCGAAGGTCACCTCCGATGTCTACATCGACTTTCCTGCCGACGAGAACTCCGCCCCCGACCTCGCGATCCTGCGTGAGGACGCACGCAAGGAGGGCAAGCGCTACAGCTTCGAAGACGTCCTGCTGATCTCAGAGGTCGTCTCGACCTCCTCCGCGCGCAAGGACTATGACGACTGCACCGCGAAGTACGGCCGTTACGGCATCCCGATCTACCTGGTCGTGGACCCGTACGCGCAGGAAGTCGTCCTCCACACCCAGCCGACCGCCACCGGTTACATCGCGGCGCACACGCACAAGTACGGCACGGGCAAGCTCCCCATCCCGTTGGTGGACGGCCGCACCTTCACCCTCGACCTTGACGAACTCCCGCGCCCGGAGCCCGAGGCAGACGCCTGCTGACGGAGGACTCCCGGTGCGGCGGCGAGGCGGTGTAGGTGCGTGGCGGCTCGGGGCAGCCGTGTACGTCTGGCCGGTACGCCGGTCGGCTGTCATGCGGTCGGCGACTTGAGCCGCTTCGCCGCCTCCTCCAGCACCCCCGTCCGCTTGCAGAACGCGAACCGTACGAACGGGGCGCCCTCCTCGCGGTGGTCGTAGAAGACCGCGTTGGGGATGGCGACGACCCCGGCGCGTTCCGGCAGGGCGCGGCAGAAGGCGAAGCCGTCGCTCTCGCCGAGGGGGCGGATGTCGGTCGTGACGAAGTACGTGCCCGAGGGGCGGAAGACCCGGAACCCGGCCTCCGCCAGGCCCGCTGCCAGCAGGTCCCGCTTGGCCAGCATGTCGGCGCGGAAGGCCGTGAAGTACGACTCGGGCAGGGAAAGGGCCTCGGCGACCGCGTACTGGAACGGGCCCGCCGAGACGTACGTCAGATACTGCTTCGCCGAGCGCACCGCCATCACCAGCTCGGGGGCCCCCGTCACCCAGCCGACCTTCCAACCGGTGAACGAAAAGGTTTTTCCACTGCTTGAAATAGTGACCGTGCGCTCGCGCATCCCCGGGAACGTCGCCAGCGGCACGTGCTCGGCGCCGTCGAAGACCAGGTGCTCGTACACCTCGTCCGTCACCACCAGCAGGTCCCGCTCCACCGCCAGCTCGGCGATGGCCGCCAGCTCCTCGCGGGTGAGGACCGTGCCGGTCGGGTTGTGCGGGGTGTTGATCAGCAGCAGCCGGGTGCGGTCGGTGACGGCGTCGCGCAGCTCGTCGAGGTCGAGGCGGAAACGGCCCTCCGCCACGTCCGCGCGCAGGGTGACCGGCACCCGGCGCCCGCCCGCCATCGCGATGCACGCCGCGTACGAGTCGTAGTACGGCTCCAGTGCGACCACCTCGTCCCCGGGCTCCAGCAGGGCCAGCAGGGCGGCGGCGATGGCCTCCGTGGCGCCGGCAGTGACCAGGACCTCCGTGTCGGGGTCGTAGGCCAGGCCGTAGCGGCGCTGCTGGTGGGCGGTGACGGCGGTGCGCAGCTCGGGGACGCCGGGACCCGGCGGGTACTGGTTGCCACGGCCGTCCCGCAGGGCCCGTACGGCGGCCTCCCGGATCTCCTCGGGGCCGTCGGTGTCCGGGAAGCCCTGCCCGAGGTTGATGGCGCCGGTGCTCAGAGCCAGGGCGGACATCTCGGCGAAGATCGTCGTCCCGAACTCGGCGAGCCGACGGTTCAGCAGGGGGCGCGCGCTGGAGGTCATGCCGGCCATCCTGCGCCGAAGCTCTGGAGTTCCT
Organism: Streptomyces hawaiiensis; assembly: GCF_004803895.1. Classification (NCBI taxonomy): domain Bacteria; kingdom Bacillati; phylum Actinomycetota; class Actinomycetes; order Kitasatosporales; family Streptomycetaceae; genus Streptomyces; species Streptomyces hawaiiensis. Next base: position 4,691,839 of record NZ_CP021978.1, read on the forward strand.
CAACTCTGCTTTGGGCCGTGAGCGGGGAGGGCATCACCGCCTCACGCAAGAGCGAGGCGCCCACGGGGGGCCGCTTCGGGGGAAACGGAAGGAGGGTGACGCCATGTTCGTAGGCATCATCCTGGCGGTGGTCGGAGTCGTACTGATCGGGGCGCTGGTTTCCACGGCCCGCAGGGGCGGTTCCCGGCGGACGACGCGTCGCGGGGCGTGGGCGTCCACCGGGTCGAGCAGCAGCAGCGGCGGCAGCTGGTGGGCCGGCGGGGGAGACTCCGGCTCGTCCAGCGGACACTCCTGCGGCGGCAGCTCGTCCTGCGGAGGCGGGTCGTCCTGCGGGGGCGGCGGTGGCGGTGGCGGTGGTTGCGGCGGCGGAGGCAGCTGACTGACGCCGGCCGTCCTCACGACGGGGAAGCCGCATCCACCGAACGCGGGGTCCGCACCTGAGGCGGGCCCCGCGTCGTCGTGTCCGGAGTTCCCGGAGTTCCCGGAGTTCCCGGAGTTCCGGGAGGTCTCGGAGGTCTCGGACGGATGGTTGCTCGAACGGCTGTGGGGTGACTTTCGGCGGATCCTGGCAACATTCCCTGCCTGTAGGACAACTCGCGCCGCGCGGCTGCGGGCCCGAGTGTGACTGCGGCAACTGCGCGCGACAAACGGTGATTTCGGAAGGCGGCCGGAATCCCGGGCTCCTGTCCGTCACGGCTCCGGGTGTGAGCCACGGCGCACCGGCGCACGCCTCCCCGGTACCGGCGCACGCCGTAGTTGAACAGTTGAGCTGTGGAGCCCTCTGAGGGATGGAAACCCTACGAACTTGGGTAAAAACGCTGTGGCGGCGCCACCGTTCATGATTCCCTCTAAGTCACCAACGCAGCCCCTCGGACGTCCCGCGGACACCTTCCTGAAACCGGCCGACTGGGCTGACCCGGGCCGACATCCCCCGGTGCGACCGGGGCGCAGCGGACCCATCTCCCTCTCCTTGTGTGCTTGCGGAGCCGATCCATGCTCACGACCCTGAACACCTCCTACACCGACACGCGCGCGGCCGATCTCGCGTGGGCCCTGGGGCGCGAGCCGCTTCCCGCACTGGCCGCGCTCGACCTCGAACTGGCGGACACCAAACTGCAGTTGCGACTCCTCGGCGCATCCCACCAGGTCCTGCTGGAGGAGGAGCGGGGCATCTGCTCGGAGACGGTGGCGTGCATCGCGGGCAGCAGTACTCCGCTTCCGCTCGGCGTCGCCAAGCGGGTGGGCGACTGGGAGTACGAGTTCGCGGCCCGGGTCGAGGTCCTCTCGCCCGGCTCCTTCGCGGGCCGCGCCCAGGAGTTGCTGGCCCTCGTCTCCGACCATCCGCACGGCCTCGCCGGCGTCTTCCCCGGCAGCCCGTACGCCTTCACGGCCCTGCTCGCCCAGCACCACCAGGGGCAGGTGCACTGGCGGACCTGGCACGCCTATCCGCAGGACGGGCACTTGGTGGCGACCCGCACCAAGGTGGGTGTGCGCGTACCGGCGGCGGCCTTCGTCAACTGACCCGGCCCACCCACCGCTTCCCGGCCGACCGACCGCTTCCCGGCCGACCGAACCGCATGCGGCGAACCGAATCTCGTACCGATATCCGGCCTCTGTAAACCAGCACCACACGTGTGGGTGACGAACCGCAGTCGAAGCGTGACGTAACGTCGCAGCGTGATCGAGCCGCAAGCGCCCGCCCCGCCCGGTTGCCCGCCGCCCTGGAGCGACCCGGGCGCACCCGGCGGCACGGCGCGCCTGCCCGTCCGGCCCGGCACCGGACGGTTCCTGGTCCTCGCGGGCGTGTTCGTCTGCGCGGCCTGCGGACTCGTGTACGAACTGGAACTCGTCGCGCTCGCCTCGTACTTGATGGGCGACTCCGTCACCCAGGCATCCGTCGTGCTGTCCGTCATGGTCTTCGCGATGGGCATCGGCTCCCTCGCCGCGAAGCGGCTGCGTCCGCTCGCGGCAGCCGGCTTCGGCGCCGTCGAGGCCGGCCTGGCACTCGTCGGCGGGTGCAGCGCGATGGCCCTGTACGCGGTGTTCGCCTGGACCGGCGACTGGGGCGGGATGTGGGCCAACGGGCCGCGCTGCCTGCTGGTCGCCTTCTCCCTCGCCACCGGGCTGCTCATCGGCGCCGAGGTTCCGCTGCTGATGGAGCTGATCCAGCGCATCCGCCGCCAGGACGCGGGCGGCGCGGTGGCCGACCTGTCCGCCGCCGACTACGTCGGAGCCCTCGTCGGCGGCCTCGCCTTCCCCTTCCTCCTCCTGCCGTTCCTCGGGCAGCTGACCGGGACCCTGCTCACCGGCGCGGTCAACGCGGTGGTCGGCGGGGCGCTGGTGCTCGGCCTGTTCCGCCGGGACCTGACCCGGCGCGCCCGGTGGCTGCTGCTGCTCGGCAACGCCCTCGTCCTCGCGATCCTCGCCTCGGCGGCCGTCCTCGTCGACGACTTCGAACGGGCCGCGCGGCAGGCGGTGTACGGCGGGGACGTCCGCGTGGCGCTCCAGACCGGCGTGCAGGAGGTCGTCCTCACCGGTGGCACGCACGGGCGGCCCCTCGACCTGTTCCTCGACGGCCGGCTGCGGGTCAGCGGACGCGACGAGCCGCGCTACCACGAGGCCCTCGTCCACCCGGCGATGAGCGGGCCGCACGCCCGCGTGCTGATCCTCGGCGGCGGGGACGGCCTCGCCGTACGCGAGGTGCTGCGCCACCCCGGGGTGGACCGGGTCGACGTCGTCGAACTCGACGCGGAGGTGGTCCGGCTGGCCCGCACCGACCCGGCCCTGTCCGCGCTCAACCAGCACGCGTTCGGCGACCCGCGGGTGCGGGTGACGACCGAGGACGCCTTCGGCTGGCTGCGCGGGGCGGCCCCGGCGACCTACGACGTGGTCGTCTCGGATCTGCCCGACCCGGGGATCACGGCGAGTACGAAGCTGTACTCGCAGGAGTTCTACGGGCTGGCGCGGCGCGTGCTGGCCCCCGGCGGCCGGCTCGTGGTGCACGCCGGGCCGGTCGCGGCCGGCCCCCGGGCGTACTGGACGGTCGAGGCGACAGTGCGCGCGGCCGGTTTCCGCACCGCCCCGTACCGCACGGGCGGCCGTCACACCGCGTTCGCCGCCGGGCCCGACCGCACCCCCGCCGACCGCTCCCGGGCGCCCCGGGGCTGGGGTTTCGTCCTGGCCGCCCGCACAGAGCCGCGGCTGCGGCTCGACCCGGACGGTCCGCGGCCGAGTGTCCTCACCGAGGCGTCCCTCGCCGCCGGGGAGCGGGCGGCGCGCAGAACGCGGATCGCCGGGTTGCCGGCGTCGACGCTGGTGCATCCGCGGTACTGAGGGGCCGGGGCCGGGGCCGTCGGGCGGGCCGGGAGGATACGCCTGGTGGGGGTGGATCGGGGGCGAATCCCTCAGGCGGGGGTGCGTTTCGGGCTGTGCTGGGTAGAGTCCGTCGACATGGAGCACGAGGTGTTCGTTCCGGTTCCGGCCGAGCGGCTCAGGGAGGTACTGGACGACCCCGCGCGGGTCGCCCGGGCTGTTCCCGGGCTCCAGCAGGACGCCGGCGCCGAGCCCGTCGCCGGGCGGCTGAAGATCCGGGTCGGCAGCCACTCCGTCACCTACCGGGGTGCCGTACGGGTCTCCCGGCGGGGCGACGACGCGTACGAAGTCGAGGGCGAGGCGGAGGAGTCGCGCGGCAGCGGCACGGTCAAGCTCACCCTGCGGATCGTCCTGCGCGAGGCGGAGGACGGCTGCACCGTCGTGTACGACGGCACGGCGTCCGCGGACGGACGGATCAAGGACCTCCCCGCGGAGGCGGTGGAGGGTGCCGTCACCCGGCTGATGAACCGTTTCGCGGAGCACCTGGCCGCGGCGGCCACGGACGCGGGCGACGCTGGTGCGGACGACGCGGGTGCGCGGGCGGAGGCCGGGGAGAAGGCCCCTTCCGACCCCGGTCTCACCGAGGAAACCCCGGCCCCGAGCGCCCCTCCGTCTTCGGCTCCGACGTCCCGTCCTCCTCCCACGGACCCGTGGACGAGGAGGACGAGGAGGACATCGCCGAAGCGGCGCACGCGCGGCGGACCATGATCGGCCGCAGCGCCGAGGAGGTCGACCACGCCCCTCCGCGCGGCCGGTACGCCCCCGTGCCCGCGCCGCAGACCGTGACGTCCCCGGCCCCGCTGCGTTGGGCGGCCCCCGCGGCGGCACTGGCCCTGGCGTCGGCCATCGTGGCGGTCCGGGCCCTGCGTCGACGCCGCTGAGCGCCGTCGCGGGCTGGGCGCCGGGCGCCGGGTGTCAAGTGCCGGTTCGGCCGGTGCGTATCGGCGTCGGACGGTGTTGGGCGCTGCCGCGTGCCGCGTGCCGCGTGCCGCGTGCCGGACGCAGGGTGCCGGACGCAGGGTGCCGGGTGCCGGTTCGGCCGGAGCGCATCGCCGCTGGATGCCGTTGAGCGCTGCCGCCTGCCGCCTGCCGCCTGCCGCCTGCCGCCTGTCGCCTGCCGCCTGCCGCCTGCCGCCTGCCGCCCACTGCCGCTGCCGCGTGCCGGTTCGGGCAGTGCGTGTCCGCGGCGGACGTCGCTGAGCCGTTCCGGGCGTCGCCGGACACCCCGCGCGGGCCGGGCAGACATGGCCGAAGGAGCCCGCAACCGGTGAGTGCCTCTTGATCACCGCAGTAGGGTCGTCCTGTGAGTGACGAAGACATCACGCTGACCGCGGGTGACGCGGAGGTGACCGTGCAGCCGGGCAACGGCGGCCGGGTCGGAGGGCTGCGGATCGGCGGCGTCGAACTGCTCCGCCAGGGCGAGCGGTTCGGGTGCTTCCCGATGGTGCCGTGGTGCGGACGGATCCGGGACGGGCGGTTCCTGGACGGCGCCGAGGTGCGGCAGATGCCCCTCAACGCCCCGCCCCACGCCATCCACGGCACCGCCCGCGACGGCGCCTGGCGCACCGCCCGCACGAGCACGGACGAGGCCGTCCTCACGTACGACCTCGGCGACCCCTGGCCCCACCCGGGCCGCGTCACCCAGGTCGTCGCCCTCACCGGGGACGCGCTGACGCTGACCATGTCCGTCGAGACGTACGAGTCGTCCTTCCCGGCGCAGATCGGCTGGCACCCCTGGTTCAACCGCAACCTCGGCGGCGAGGACGTGACCCTCGACTTCGACCCCGCCTGGCAGGAGGAGCGCGGCGACGACCACCTGCCCACGGGCAACCGCCTCGACCCGAAGCCCGGCCCCTGGGACGACTGCTTCGGCATGCCCGGCGGCGTCGAGGCGACCCTCACCTGGCCCGGTCAGCTGGAGCTGAAGGTGAGCAGCCGCGAGGAGTGGGTCGTCGTCTACGACGAGCAGGAGGAGGCCGTGTGCGTGGAGCCGCAGACCGGCCCGCCCAACGGGCTCAACACCATGCCGCGCCTGGTCACGCCCCTGGAGCCGCTGGAGGCCACCACCACCTGGAGCTGGCGCCGCCTCTAAGCTGGGCGCCATGACGGACACTCGTGGCGCGCTGCTGCAGCAGATCAAGGACAAGGCCGTGGTGCACGGCAAGGTGACCCTGTCGTCGGGTCTCGAGGCCGACTACTACGTCGACCTCCGCCGCATCACGCTCGACGGCGAGGCCGCCCCGCTGGTCGGCCAGGTGCTGCTCGACCTGACCGAGGAGCTCGAGTTCGACGCGGTCGGCGGGCTCACCATGGGCGCCGACCCGGTCGCCGCCGCCATGCTGCACGCGGCCGCCGCGCGCGGGAAGCGCCTGGACGCCTTCGTCGTACGCAAGGCCGCGAAGGCGCACGGCCTGCAGCGGCGCGTCGAGGGCCCGGACATCGCGGGCCGCCGCGTGCTGGTCGTCGAGGACACCTCCACCACCGGCGGCTCCCCGCTCACCGCCGTCGAGGCCGTGCGCGAGGCCGGGGCCGAGGTCGTCGCCGTCGCGACCATCGTCGACCGGGCGACCGGTGCCGCCGAGAAGATCCAGGAGGGCGCCGGGGTGCCGTACCTCTTCGCCTTCTCCAAGGACGAGCTGGGCCTCGACTGACCAGGGCGTGGACGGTGGCCTGGACCTTCCGGCCAAGTCTGGAAAGATGGGGCCGACGATGACGTCGCACCCCAAGGTCTAGGTCAGGGCCGTTAGACACAGCAGTACGTCAACCCGCAGATACAAGGAGCGGACGCATGCCCATCGCAACTCCCGAGGTCTACAACGAGATGCTGGACCGGGCGAAGGCAGGAAAGTTCGCCTACCCGGCCATCAACGTGACCTCCACCCAGACCCTGCACGCGGCCCTGCGCGGTTTCGCTGAGGCGGAGAGCGACGGCATCGTCCAGATCTCCACGGGTGGCGCCGAGTTCCTGGGCGGTCAGTACAGCAAGGACATGGTGACCGGCGCGGTCGCCCTGGCCGAGTTCGCGCACATCGTCGCCGAGAAGTACCCGGTGAACATCGCGCTGCACACCGACCACTGCCCCAAGGACAAGCTCGACGGGTACGTACGTCCGCTGCTGGCGCTCTCCAAGAAGCGCGTCGACGCCGGTCTCGCCCCGCTCTTCCAGTCGCACATGTGGGACGGCTCCGCCGAGACCCTCGCCGACAACCTCTCCATCGCCCAGGAACTGCTGGAGCAGGCCCGCGCCGCGAAGATCATCCTCGAGGTGGAGATCACCCCGACCGGTGGCGAGGAGGACGGCGTCACCCACGAGATCAACGACTCCCTCTACACCACGGTCGACGACGCGATCCGCACCGCCGAGGCCCTCGGCCTGGGCGAGAAGGGCCGCTACCTGCTCGCCGCGTCCTTCGGCAACGTGCACGGCGTGTACAAGCCGGGCAACGTCGTCCTGCGCCCCGAGCTGCTGAAGGAGCTGAACGAGGGCGTCGCCGCCAAGTTCGGCAAGGGTTCCCCGTTCGACTTCGTCTTCCACGGCGGTTCCGGCTCCACGGAGGCGGAGATCCGCACCGCTCTGGAGAACGGCGTCGTGAAGATGAACATCGACACGGACACCCAGTACGCGTTCACGCGCCCGGTCGCCGACCACATGCTCCGCAACTACGACGGTGTCCTGAAGGTCGACGGCGAGGTCGGCAACAAGAAGACCTACGACCCGCGCACCTGGGGCAAGCTGGCCGAGGCCTCCATGTCCGCGCGCGTCGTCGAGGCCTGCGGCAACCTGCGCTCGACCGGCACGAAGCTCAAGTAGTCCCGGTTCGCCCGCGTCGAGCCCGGCACCTCCTGGGGTGCCGGGCTCTTCCGTATGCTCCCCACATGCCCGATGTCCGGTTGGCCTCACCGCAGGGCAAGTGGGTCCTGCTCACCACCGTCCTCGGCTCCGGCATGGCGATGCTGGACTCGACCGTCGTCAACGTCGCGCTGCCGCGCATCGGCCGCGATCTCGACGCGAACCTGTCCGCCCTGCAGTGGACGGTCAACGCCTACATGGTCACGCTGGCCGGACTGATCCTGCTGGGCGGGGCCCTGGGGGACCGCTTCGGGCGGCGGAAGGTGTTCGTCGTCGGCGTGGTGTGGTTCGCGGTGGCGTCGCTGCTGTGCGGGATCGCGCCGAACGCCGGGACGCTGATCGCCGCGCGGGCCCTGCAAGGGGTGGGCGGTGCGCTGCTCACGCCCGGGTCGCTGGCGCTGATCCAGGCGTCCTTCCATCCCGACGACCGGGGACGGGCGGTGGGCCTGTGGTCCGGCTTCGGCGGGATCGGGGCGGCGGTCGGGCCGTTCGTCGGCGGCTGGCTGGTGGACGGGCCCGGCTGGCGGTGGGTGTTCCTGCTGAACGTGCCGTTGGCGCTGCTGTGCGTGCCGGTCGCCCTACGGCACGTTCCCGAGTCGGGTGGGGGAGAGCGGGCGCACGGGCGGTTCGACGTGCTCGGGGCCGTGCTGGGGGCGCTGGCGCTCGCGCTGGTGACGTACGCGCTGATCGAGGCCGGCGGGGGCGGTCCTGTGGTGGCGGTCTCGGCGGTGGCCGGGCTGGCCGCGGCCGTCGCGTTCGTGGTCGTCGAGCGGCGCAGGCCCGATCCGATGATGCCGCCGGACATCTTCGCTTCCCGGCAGTTCACGGCCGTCAACCTCGTCACGCTGTGTGTGTACGCGGCCCTCGGCGGGTTCTTCTTCCTCGCCGCGCTCCAGCTCCAGGTGGTCGTGGGTTACTCGGCCCTCGCGGCCGGTACGGCGCTGCTGCCGACGACCGTGCTGATGCTGCTGCTGTCCGCGCGGTCCGGGGAGCTGGCCGACCGGATCGGGCCGCGGATCCCGCTGACGGTGGGGCCGCTGCTGTGCGCGGCCGGGATGCTCCTGATGTTGCGGGTCGGGCCGGGTGCGTCCTACTCGGCCGATGTGCTGCCGGCGCTGATGGTGCTCGGGCTGGGCATGGTCACGCTGGTGGCGCCGCTGACGGCGACGGTGCTGGGCTCGGTGAGCGTGGTGCGGGCCGGGCTGGCCAGCGGCATCAACAACGCGGCGGCCCGGGCGGCGGGTCTGATGGCGGTGGCGGCGCTGCCGCTGCTGGCCGGGATGGGGGAGGAGGCGTACCGGGAGCCGGCCGCCTTCGACGCCGCGTTCGGGAAGGCGATGGGGTGGTGTGCGGGGGCGCTGGTGGCGGGCGCGGTGATCGCGGCCGCGGTGGTGCGCAGACCGCCGCCGGACTGCAAGCGGCCGGAGTGCCTGCGGCAGGGCGGCGTGACGGCACCGCCGCTGGAGGGGGAGCCGGTACGGGAAAAGTTGCCCTAGCCCCATCCGCCCGGCGTCGCGCCGTCCGCCGTCCGGCCTGGCATTGTGCCGGCTGTCGTCCGGCTTGGCGTTGTGGCGGCTGTCGTCCGGCTTGGCGTTGTGCCGGCTGTCGTCCGGCTTGGCGTTGTGCCGTCCGCCGTCCGGCCTGGCGTTGTGGCGGTCCGGTCCGGCCCTGGCGTAGCCGTCTGGCCCGGCTCTGGCGTAGCCGTCTGGCGCGTCCGGTCCGGCTCTGACGTACCCGTCTCGCCCCCCTGGCCCCTCTGGCCCGTCTGGTCGGGCGCTGGCGTGGTCGCCTGGCCGTCTGGCGCGGCGTTGTGCTGGCCGGTCCGACCCGGCCTTGTGAGGGTTGCTGTCCGGCCCGGCCCTGGGGGAGTCGTCTGGCCCGTCCGGTCCGGCCCTGGCGTAGTGGCCTGGTCCGTCCGTCCGGGCCGGCGTTGTCCTGGCCGTCGTCCGGCCTGGACGTGTGGGTCGTTGTCCGGTCCGGCCTGGGGTAGCCGTCTGGCCCGTCCCGTCCGGGCCTGGCCGCCTGGCCCTGCCCCGGCGCGCCGGTCGTCCGGCCCCGTCGTGGTCGTCAATCCGGCCTGTCCTGGAAGTCGTCCGGCCGATCCCCCCGCCCGCTGCGCTGCACCGGTCGGCATGGCGCAGACTTGACCTCATGTCCATTCACGAGAACCTTCTCGGGGGCCCGCCCCCGACCCATCTCCCCGACGACCCCGGCCCGCGGGAAATGCTCGCGTCGGGTGCCGCGCCCGCCGAGGTCGCCGGTGCGCACCCCACCTCCTCGCTCGCCTGGGCGCAGCTCGCCGACGAGGCGTTCGAGCGCGGCGCGGCCGTGGAGTCGTACGCCTACGCCCGCACGGGCTACCACCGCGGTCTGGACGCCCTGCGCCGCAGCGGCTGGAAGGGCCACGGACCGGTGCCGTGGGAGCACGAGCCGAACCGTGGCTTCCTGCGCGCCCTGCACGCCCTCGCCCGCGCCGCGCAGGCGATCGGCGAGCAGGAGGAGTACGAGCGCTGCTCCCAGTTCCTGAAGGACTCCTCGCCGACGGCGGCGCAGGTCCTGGGCTGAGAACACGGTCCGTGCACGCGAGGCCCGTCCGCGAAAGGCGGGCCTTGCGGTTTCGGGGGACGATTGCGGAAGATGCCCCTGGGGACCGGGGCCCCCGTGTCGGATTCGGCAGGGGCGGACCGCTACCCGGAGTTATACGCAGGAGACAGCGATGTCCCACGAGGCTCACGAGCCCGAGACCCCGCATCTCGACTTCCACGGCACTACGCCGTACGAGGACTACGTCAAGGCGGACGTACTCACCCACCTCCAGCACACCCTCTCCGACGACCCCGGAGAGATGGTCTTCCTGGTGACGACCCAGGTGATGGAGCTGTGGTTCACCGTCATCGTCCACGAGTGGGAGACGGCGGCCGGCGCGCTCAGGGGCGATGACATCCCCACCGCCACCGCCGCGCTCAAGAGGTCCGTACGGGAGCTGGAGGCGCTCAACCACTCCTGGAAGCCGCTCGCCCAGCTCACGCCGGCCCAGTTCAACTCGTACCGCAGCGCACTCGGTGAGGGCTCCGGCTTCCAGTCGGCGATGTACCGGCGCATGGAGTTCCTGCTCGGCGACAAGTCCGCGTCCATGCTCGTCCCGCACCGGGGCGCGCCGCGCGTGCACGCCGAGCTGGAGAAGGCGCTGCACGAGCCGAGCCTGTACGACGAGGTGGTGCGGCTGCTCGCGCGGCGCGGGCACGACATCCCGCAGGCCGTACTGCAACGCGACGTCTCCAAGCGCTACGAGCCGTCGCCGCAGGTGGAGGCGGCCTGGACGGCCGTCTACTCGGGCGACGAGATCGACGAGGTCGCCCGGCTGGGCGAGGCGCTGAGCGATGTCGCCGAGCTGGTGTGGCGCTGGCGCAACGACCACCTGGTCGCCACCCGCCGCGCGATGGGCGCCAAGACCGGCACGGGCGGCTCCGCCGGGGTGGCCTGGCTGGAGAAGCGCGCGCAGAAGAACGTGTTCCCCGAGCTGTGGACGGCGCGGTCCTATGTCTGAGCCGGCGGAACGCGCGCGGAAGCTGGACGCCGTCGACGAACTGGGCGGCAAGCGCGCCGAGTTCGTCCTCGACGACGTGATCTACCTCGACGGCAACTCGCTCGGTGCCCTGCCGGCGGTCGTCCCCGGCCGGGTCGAGGACGTCGTACGCCGCCAGTGGGGCGAGCTGCGCATCCGGTCCTGGGAGGAGAGCGGCTGGTGGACGGCGCCCGAGCGGATCGGTGACCGGATCGCCCCGCTGGTCGGGGCGGAGCCCGGCCAGATCGTGGTGGGCGACTCGACAAGTGTCAATGTGTTCAAGGCACTCGTGGGCGCGGTGCGGATGGCCGGAGAAGGCCGTGACGAGCTCCTCGTCGACGCGACGACCTTCCCCACCGACGGGTACATCGCCGAGTCCGCCGCCCGCCTGACCGGCCGCACCCTGCGGCCCGTGGCACCGGCGGACGTGCCGGCCGCGCTGGGCGACCGCACCGCCGCCGTCCTGCTCAACCACGTCGACTACCGCACCGGCCGGCTGCACGACCTGCCCGGTCTGACGGCCGCCGTGCACGAGGCGGGCGCCGTCGCCGTCTGGGACCTGTGCCACAGCGCGGGCGCGCTGCCGGTCGGGCTGGACGAGCACGGCGTCGATCTCGCGGTCGGCTGCACCTACAAGTACCTGAACGGCGGGCCCGGTTCACCGGCGTACCTGTACGTGCGGCGGGAACTGCAGGACCGCTTCGACTCGCCGCTGCCCGGCTGGAACTCGCACGCCGAGCCGTTCGGCATGCGCACCGGCTACGAACCGGCCCCCGGCGCCCTGCGTGGCCGGGTCGGCACGCCCGACATCCTCTCGATGCTCGCCCTGGAGGCGGCCCTGGAGGTCTGGGACGGGGTGTCGGTCGACGCGGTGCGGGCCAAGTCCCTGGCGCTGACGGACTTCTTCCTGGAGTGCGTGGCGGCGTATGTGCCCGAGGGCAGGGTCGAGTGCGTGACGCCGGTGGCGCACGGGGAGCGGGGCAGCCAGATCGCCCTGCGCTGTGATGACGCCGGTGACGTCATGAAGCGGCTGATCGAGCGGGGTGTGGTCGGCGACTTCCGGGCGCCGGACGTGCTGCGCTTCGGCTTCACACCGCTGTACGTCGGGTTCGCCGACGTGGAGCGGGCGGCGCGGGTGCTGGCGCGGACGCTGGCCTGAGCGGCGGCGGGGCCGGGACGCCCCTGCGGTGTCCCGGCCCCGCGGCCCCGTCCGATCTTCACCGAGCGTGACATCCCCGTGTCCTCGCACGTCACGCGCCTGGTACCGTCCCGGCCAACGGCTGATCCCTCAACTGGTCTGCCACGTACGGTTCATCGCTGGAAGGTTGGAGCATGACGGACGACGTCGCAGCAGCACGGGCCGCTGCCGAGGAGGAGTCGGCCTTCTCCCACGCGCCCGTCGAACCCGACGCCACCGCGGCCTACGGCGACCACCCGGACCAGGTGATCGACTTCTTCGCGCCGCGCCGGGCGGGCGGCCCAGGACCGGCCCCCGTCGTCGTCGTGCTGCACGGCGGCGCCTGGCGGGCGCCGTACGACCGGCTTCACATCAGCCCCTTCGCGGACTTCCTCGCCCGCCGCGGGTTCGCCGTGGCCAGTATCGAGTACCGGCGCGGCGGCGGCGACGACTCCCTCGCGGGCCGCTGGCCCGACACCTTCGACGACGTCGCCGCGGCGCTGGACGCCCTTCCGGCGCTGGTCCGGCAGGTGCTGCCGCAGGCCGACCCGCGCCGTACGGTCCTCACCGGCCACTCGGCGGGCGGGCATCTCGCGCTGTGGGGTGCCGCCCGGCACGTCCTGCCGGCCGGCTCGCCCTGGCGCAGCGGCGGCCCGGTGACACTGCGCGGCGTCGTCGCCCTCGCCCCGATCGCCGATCTCGCGATCGCCGACAAGCTGGACGTGTGCGGGGGCGCCGCCCGTCAACTCCTGGGCGGAGACGAGCACTTCGCGGAGCGGCAGCCGTACGCGGACCCGGCGCTGCTGCTGCCCACGGGCATCGCCACCACCCTCGTCCAGGGCCGTACGGACCTCGACGTGCCGCAGGCGGTCGCCGAGTCGTACGCGGAGGCGGCGGCGAAGGCCGGGGAGATGGTGGGGGTGACGCTGCTGGAGGACGTGGGGCACTTCCCGCTCATCGACCCGGCGGCGGACGCGTGCGCGGTGGTGGTGGAGGAGATCGCGCAGCTGGCCTGGTGAGCGCGGCGCCGGGTGGGCAAGCGACGGGGGCGTGGTCCAACCCGTAGGAGTGGTACCCGGTCATACCCGTAGTACCTGAGAGCTACGCCGCAGGTGAGTTCCCCGGTGTGACGCGGACGAGGTGGTCCGCTCCGTAACTTCCCTTCCACGCAGACCCGATGGCCGGGTGCGCTGGAGGGACGACCATGGGGTCCGCATCGAAGTACCGCCGTGGCGACGGCGGCAGACGCCCAGACGGCCGTTGGCGTCCAGACGGCCGTTGGCGCCGCGCCGGGCTCGCCGCCCTCATCACCGGTGCGGTGGTCCTCCCCCTGTCCGCGGCCGTACGGCCGGAGACCCCCGCCCCGGCCCCCGCCTCCCTCGCACCTCTCAGCGCCTCGACGCTCGACGAGGCGTACGCGGCCAACCGGGTCAATGCCGCCGAGGCCGCCCGCATGGCCGCCGCCCACCACGACCCGGACCGTGCCGCGACGGAGCGTCGTCTGGCCGCCCCGGCCCGGCACCTCCTGCGGTTCGACGGCCGCGGCTCCGGCCGGGTGACGGAGGTCCTCGGCGACCTCGCCCGGGCCGACCGCGTCGCCGTCCTGGTCCCCGGCTCCGACACGAGCCTCGACACCTACGGCCGGTTCCACGCGGCGGCCGCCGCCCTGCACCGGCAGCTCGCCCGGCAGGCCCCAGCGGGCACGCGCACCGCGGTCGTGGCCTGGCTGGGCTACGAGACGCCGGGCACCGTCAGCACGACGGTCACGACGACCGGCAGGGCGGAACAGGCGGCCCCGCACCTGCGCGCGCTCGTCACCGACCTGCGTGCGATCACCGGCGACGGACCGCGCATCTCGCTGCTCTGCCACTCCTACGGCTCGGTCGTCTGCGGCCGGTCCGCCGCCGGGCTCGCCGTCGACGACATCGCGCTCGTCGGCAGCCCGGGCACGGGTGCCGACACCGCCGCCGACCTGCACACCCGCGCCCGCGTCTGGGCGGCCCGGGGCGGTGACGACTGGGTGGAGAACGTCCCGCACCTCGACCTGGACCTGTTCGGCACCACCGTCGGCTTCGGCACCGACCCCGTCTCCCCGGCCTTCGGCGCCCGGGCCTTCGCGGCCGGCGACGTCGGCCACAGCGAGTACTTCAGCCCCGGCTCGACCTCCCTGACCAACCTGGCCCGGATCGTCCTGGGCGAGACCAAGGCGGTGACCCATGACTGACCTCGGCGTACGCGCCATCCGGCAGGGAGTGCGCCGTGAGGCCGACCGCGTCGGCGCGGCCACCCCACCCGACCGCGACCGGGCCGTGGACGCCCTGCGGGCCGCCGCCGTCGTCGGCGTCGTCCTCGGACACTGGCTGGTCACGGCCCTGGTCTCCGACGGCCGCGCCCTGCGCACGGCGAGCCCGCTGCACCACATGCCCTGGCTGGCGCCCGTCTCCTGGATGTTCCAGACCCTCGCCGTGTTCTTCCTGGTCGGGGGTCATGTCGCCACCCGCAGCCATGCCTCGGCCCGGGCCCGTGGAGTCCCGTACCACCAGTGGCTGACGGCCCGGCTGTCCCGGCTGTTCAAGCCGGTCGCCGCCGTCCTCACCCTGTGGACGGTCGCCGCCCTCGCGCTGCTGCTGTCGGGCGCCGAGTTCGGCACGGTCCGCACACTGGTGAAACTGGCCCTGTCCCCGCTGTGGTTCCTCGTGGTGTTCGCCGGTCTGACGGCGGCGACCCCGCTGCTCACCCGGCTCAACCCGCTCTGGCCGCTGGCCGTCGTCCTGCACGTGGACCTGCTGCGCTTCGGCCTCGGCGGCCCCTCCTGGCTGGGCTGGGTGAACGTGGCGGCCGGCTGGATGGTGCCCTACACCCTGGGCGCGGCCTGGACCCGCGGCGAGCTGGAGCGCCGGCGCGCGGGATGGGTCCTGCTGGGTGCCGGGGCGGCGGCGACCGCGGTGCTCGTCGCGTGGGCGGGCTATCCGGCGTCGATGGTCGGCGTGCCGGGCGAGGGCCTGTCCAACCTGGATCCGCCGACCCTGGCCGTCGTCACGTTCGGGCTGGCCCAGTGCGGTCTCGCCCTGCTGCTGCGCGAGCGGCTGCGGCACGCGATGCGCCGGCCTCTGGCATGGGCGGCGGTGGCGCTCGTCAACCTCTCCGCCATGACCGTCTTCCTCTGGCACCAGACGGCCCTGATGGCCACGACCGCCACCGGCCTCCTCATGGGCCGGCTCCCCGGCCTGCACACGCCGCCCGACGGTCTCGGCTGGGTCGGGGTCCGGCTGCTGTGGCTGCCCGTGTTCGCGCTGGCCCTCGCGGTCTGCTGGGCCGCCTTCCGTTCCTTCGAGCGGGGCGGTGGCGGCCGGGGCCGCAGGTCGCGGGTGGTGCGGGCGCACCGCCCGGCCGACCGGGGCACAGCGGCCGAGGCACGACATGTCTAGGCTGGGCCGCGTGACGGACACGGGGGTGGGCCGCGCGCTGCGAGGGCGCGTCGGGGGCTGGCTGCGGAAACTGCGCCAGGACCTGTGGACGCTCCGGGCGGACCCGTTGCCACCCTCCACGTGGCTGCGCTGGCTGCCGCACGGGCTGCTGTGCCTGGCGGCCTTCGGCATCACGGTCGGCGGCGCGAGTGATCTGGTGGACAACGGGCATCTCGGTTCCGGCCTGGCCCTCCTGGTCGCGGGCGGGCAGGGCGGTGCCGTGGTGCTGGGGATGTGGCGGCCGGTGCCGGCGTGGTGGCTGTCCCTGGGGATGTTCATCCTGGGAGCCGCCACGGTGCGCACCCGGCTGGGCTTCGACCTGGAGACCTACACCTGGCCCTGGACCGCCGCCGGAATCATCGCCCAGCTGCTCGTGCTGCTGCTGCTCGCGCTGCGGGTGCCCACCCGCGCGGCGGTGGCGGCCCTGGCGGTGACCGGACTTGTCACCTACGTCTTCGAGAACCTGTGGACCGGCGCTGACTACGACACCACCGGCGTGCTCGCCGTCTCCCTGTTCACCGTCGTGGTGATACTCGGCACCGCCCTGCGCGGCCGCCGCGAGGCCCGCGCGGAACTCGTCGAGCAGACCACGCTCACCGCCGAGGAACGCACCCGGCGCACCCTGCTGGAGGAGCGCAGCCGCATCGCGCGGGAACTGCACGACGTGGTGGCCCACCACATGTCGGTCATCTCCATCCAGGCGCAGGTCGCCCCGCACCTCGTCGAGAACCCGCCCGACGAGCTCAGGGAGAACCTCGCGGGCATCCGGCAGAACGCGCTGGAGGCACTGATCGAGCTGCGCCGCGTGCTGGGCGTGCTGCGCTCGGAGCACGCCGGGCCCGGAGAGCCGTTCGCCGACGCGGGCGACGCGACCACCCCGCACGCCCCGCAGCCCACGCTCGACCGGCTCGACGCGCTGGTGGAGAACACCCGGGCCGCCGGCCGCGAGGTCGTCACCGACATCAACGGCGAGCGGCGTCCGCTGCCGCCCGGCGTGGAGCTGTCGGCCTACCGGATCGTGCAGGAGGCGCTGAGCAACGCCCTGCGGCACGCGCCCGGCGCGAGGATCACGGTCCGTCTCACCTACGAGCCGGACGGTCTGGAGGTGGAGATCGTCAACGGCCGCCCGACCGGGCCGGCTCCGCCGTCGACGGGGGCGGGGCACGGACTGCTCGGCATGCGGGAGCGGGTCGCGATGCTCGGCGGGACCATGACGGCGCACCCGTGGCACTGGGACGGCTTCAAGGTCACCGCCTTCCTCCCGGACACCCCGCCCGCCGACACCTCGGGCATCCACCACCCCAAGGCCCCCCACGGAGGGATTTCATGACGAGCGGCACCGGCAACCCGATCCGGGTTCTCATCGTCGACGACCAGGCGATGGTCCGGCAGGGCTTCACCGTGCTGCTCGGCACCCAGCCCGACATAGAGGTCGTCGGCGACGCGAAGGACGGTGAGGGTGGCATCGCCAAGGCCGCGGAGCTCGCCCCGGACGTCGTCCTGATGGACATCCGCATGCCCGGGATCGGCGGCATCGAGGCCACCGAGCACATCACCGCGACGCACCCGGACATGCGGGTGCTGGTGCTCACCACCTTCGATCTCGACGAGTACGTGTACGACGCGCTGCGCGCCGGGGCCTCCGGGTTCCTGCTGAAGGACGCGTCGTCGGAGCAGCTCGCCGAGGCGGTCCGGGTGGTCGCAGCCGGGGACGCGCTGCTCGCCCCGGTCATCACCCGCAAGCTGATCGCCGAGTTCTCCCGGCTGGACGGCAGGCCCCGCGCCCCGCTCAAGGAACGCGTCGGCGATCTCACCGAGCGGGAGACCGAGGTGCTCGCGCTGATCGCGCAGGGCCTGTCGAACGCGGAGATCGCCCGGCACCTGTTCGTGGCCGAGCAGACGGTGAAGACCCACGTCGGCAGGATCCTGGTGAAGCTGGGCCTCAGGGACCGGACGCAGGCGGCGGTGTTCGCGTACGAGTCGGGGCTGGTGCGGCCGTCGGGGTACTGAGGCCGGCCGGTGGTCCCCGTAGTACTTGAGAGGGACCTCCTATGACCCCTCTCACTGGGGACGACCGCGACCCCGGGGCGCGCTTACCGTTCTGTACGTGACCGAGACGACTCACATGCAGACCACGCCGGCGGGGAACGGGGCCAAGCCGCGCAGTCCGGAGTTCCGGGTGGCGGTGGACTCCCTGCGCGGGCTGCGGCAGGACCTCATCAACGACGCGTTCGCCTACAGGCCGCTGCCGGGCCGGCGCACCGACGGGCCGCTCGTCCGGCGGTTGCCGGGGCGGCTGCGGGAGTACGCGGCATGGCTCCCGCACGCCGTGATCACCGTGGCGGCCCTGATCACCCTGGCCTCCTCCACCGTCGACACCGGCGGCCCGGCCCTGCTGCTCGGTCTGCTCTGCGCGATTCCCGTGCTGCTGACCATGGTGCGGCCGGTCGGCGCGTTCTGGGCGTCCATGGTCTCCACCCCGCTCGCCTCCGTGCTCGGCAGTCGCTGGGGCGAATGGCCCTGGGCGGCCGGCAGCTTCGCCTGTCATCTGACCGTGCTGACGGTCGTGGCGATACGCACCCGGCCGCGCACGGCCGGGTGGATGTGGGTGCTGACGGCGCTGTACGCCCTGCTTGCGGACACCGGCATCGGCCCGACCTACTACGAGTACGGCAGCAACTCCGGGGCCATGCTGGTCATATCGGCCCTGGTCCTGCTCTGCGTCACCGTCTGGCACATCCGCCGCCACGCCGAGCAGGAGGTCACCGCCCAGCAGACCGTCACCGCGCACGAGCGCTCCCGCCGCACCCTGCTGGAAGAGCGCACCACCATCGCCCGCGAACTGCACGACGTCGTGGCCCACCACATGTCGGTCGTCGCCATCCAGGCGGAGGCCGCGCCCTACCGGGTGGAGAACCCGCCGCCGGAGCTGGAGAAGGCGTTCGCCACGATCCGGGAGAACGCGGTGGCGGCCCTGACCGAACTGCGCCGGGTGCTCGGCGTCGTCCGCGCCGAGGACTACGAGGTCCCGGACGCCCCGCAGCCCACACTCGCCGACCTGGACGGGCTGCTGGCCAATGTCCGGGAGGCCGGGCTGACGGTGGAGAAGGCGGTGACAGGAGCGGTGCGGGAGCTGCCGCAGGGCGTGGAGCTGTCGGCGTACCGCATCGTGCAGGAAGCCCTGAGCAACACCCTGCGGCACGCGCCGGGGGCGGGCGCCCGGGTCGAGATCGGATACGTTCTCGGCGGCCTGGGGCTGCGCATAGTCAACGGCCCGCCGCCGAACCCGAGCCTGATCAAGCCCTCGCCCGGCGCCGGACACGGCATCACGGGCATGCGGGAGCGGGTGTCGATGCTGAACGGCGAGATGACGGCGGGCGGCACGGACGACGGAGGTTACGAGGTGGCGGTGTTCCTGCCGGTCACCCTGCCGGACGAGGGTGACGCATGACCATCCGGGTCCTGATCGCGGACGATCAGATGATGGTGCGAGAGGGCTTCTCGGTCCTGCTGAACGCGATGCCGGACATCGAGGTCGTCGGCGAGGCGGTGAACGGCCGGGAGGCCGTCGCCAAGGTCCGCGAGCTCGCCCCGGACGTGGTGCTGATGGACATCCGCATGCCCGAGCTGAACGGCATCGAAGCGACCCGCGAGATCGTGGCCGCCGACGGCGCGGCGAAGGTGCTGGTGCTCACCACCTTCGACCTCGACGAGTACGTGTACCAGGCGCTGCGCGCGGGTGCCTCCGGCTTCCTCCTCAAGGACGCCTCGGCCCGCCAGCTCGCCGACGGGGTGCGGGTGGTGGCGTCGGGGGAGGCACTCCTGGCCCCGTCGGTGACCAGGCGCCTGATCACCGAGTTCTCCAGACTCTCCGAGACCCCCCGCTTGATGTCCTCCGCGCACGGGGCCTACGGGGACCTCACCGACCGGGAGACGGAGGTGCTGGTGCTCATCGCGCAGGGCCTGTCGAACTCGGAGATCGCGAAGCGGCTGGTGGTCGCCGAGTCGACGATCAAGACACATGTCAGCCGGATCCTGGTGAAGCTCGGCCTGCGGGACCGGACGCAGGCGGCGGTGTTCGCGTACGAGGCGCGGCTGGTGACGCCGGGATAGCCGGTCCGGATCCCCTGGTCAGGGAGGGGGTGCTGGGGCTAGCGTCCCGGCATGGCTGCATTCGACCCGTGGGACCCGGCGTTCCTCACCGACCCGTACCCCGCCTACGCCGAGCTGCGTGCCCGGGGCCGCGTGCACTGGTTCGAGCCCACGAACCAGTGGCTCGTCCCGCACCACGCGGACGTCTCGGCACTGCTGCGCGACCGGCGCCTGGGCCGGACGTACCAGCACCGGTTCATGCACGAGGAGTTCGGCCGCACGGCGCCCCCGCCGGAGCACGAGCCGTTCCACACGCTCAACGACCACGGGATGCTCGACCTGGAGCCGCCGGACCACACCCGGATCCGCCGCCTGGTGTCGAAGGCGTTCACGCCGCGCACGGTGGAGCTGCTGAAGCCGTATGTGCGGGGCCTGGCCGACGAACTGGCGTCCGCGCTGGTCGCGGCGGGCGGCGGCGACCTGTTGAAGGACGTCGCCGAGCCCCTCCCCGTCGCGGTGATCGCCGAGATGCTCGGCATCCCGGAGTCCGACCGGGCCCCGCTGCGCCCCTGGTCGGCGGACATCTGCGGGATGTACGAGCTGAACCCGTCCGAGGACACGGCGGCGCGGGCGGTCCGGGCGTCGGTGGAGTTCTCCGACTACCTGCGCGACCTGATCGCGGCCCGCCGCAAAGAGCCGGGCGAGGACCTCGTCTCAGGTCTCATCGAGGCCCACGACGAGGGCGACCGGCTCACCGAGCAGGAGATGATCTCCACCTGCGTCCTGCTGCTCAACGCCGGCCACGAGGCCACGGTGAACGCCACGGTCAACGGCTGGTACGCCCTGTTCCGCAACCCGTCCCAGCTGGAGCTGCTGCGCGCGGACCACACGCTCATCCCCTCCGCGATCGAGGAGCTGATGCGCTACGACACCCCGCTCCAGCTGTTCGAGCGCTGGGTCCTGGACGAGATCGAGATCGCGGGCACGACGATCCCCCGGGGCGCGGAGATCGCCATGCTCTTCGGCTCCGCCAACCACGACCCGGCGGTGTTCCGGGACCCGGCCGCCCTCGACCTCACCCGCGCGGACAACCCCCACATCTCCTTCAGCGCCGGCATCCACTACTGCATCGGCGCACCCCTGGCCCGCATCGAGCTGGCGGCCTCGATGGGGGCGTTGCTGGAGCGGGCGCCGACGCTGCGGCTTGCCGCCGAACCCGACAGGAAGCCGAACTTCGTGATCAGGGGGCTGGAGGGGCTGGCTGTCGAGGTCGGCTGATCACGTCGTCAGGAGAAGGCCGAGGGCCGGCTCACCGCCCCGCCGGCACCGTGAGCCCCCACGCTCCCTCCCGCACCACCCACGTCCGGGTCCGTACCGGCCCCGACACCACCGTGTCCGCGCGGTAGCGGAAGTGCGCCCCCGAGACGGTCACCGTCCGGCCCTCCGCCAGCAGCGGGGAGGCCTCCGCGCCCACCGACACGGGTCTGACCTCCACCGACGCGATGCCCGCCGCGGTCGGTGACACCCACACCGCCTCCACCGGCTGGTTCAGGTCCACCAGAGTCTCCCCGTCGACCTCGACCCGCAGCCGGGACGGCCCCGGCTCGGGCGCGGCGGCGAGCCGGGACGGGCGGCCCGCCGGAACCAGCGTCCGGACCAGGGACTGGCAGGTCCGCAGCCACGGGCGGCCCGGCACGGCGTCCGGGTCCTGCGCGGCCCCGGGGCCCGTCCCGCCCGGGGAGAGCCGCAACGGCGGTATCCGCAACGTGCCGAGCACCACCCCGTCGCTGTCGTCGACCATCAGGTCCATGCGCCGCTCGACCCCGTCGAGCACCGCCCGTGCCGCCGCCACCGTCCCCGTCGGCACCCCCAGCGACCGGGCCAGGGACAGCGCGCCCCCGACCGGCACCACCGACAGCGCGCATCCGGCCAGCTCCCGGTGCCGGTGCAGCAGTGCCACCGCGCGGATCAGGGCCCGGTCGTCGCCCACCACCACCGGCCGCCGCGAGCCCCGCCGGGCCAGCGCCCGGGCGAACTCCTCCGGCCCGTCCGGCAGGCACAGCTTCATGCCGGCACCCGCGCCGAGCACGTCTTTCGCGATCCGGACGGACTCGCCGTCCGACCTACGGGCGACCGGGTCGACCACCACCAGCAGCTGCTCGGACGTCGCGGAAGTCGCCACCTCGGCCATGCCTCGCTTCCTCGGGTAGCATCTTTGTGCAAGAGCCCCTTGCGCTATTGCGCCAGGGGCTTCGTCTATTCCGGGGCATCCGGTCCGACGGTTGGCGGCCAACGGCGGTCGCGGTGCACGCGGCTGCCTGTCTCCGCGTTCGCCCTCGACCATGGACATGCCCCGCCCGGAAGGGGTGTACGCGCGTGCCCGCACTTGTGCTGCTCGGTGCTCAGTGGGGTGACGAAGGCAAGGGAAAGGCCACCGACCTGCTCGGTGGTTCCGTGGACTATGTAGTGCGCTACCAGGGCGGCAACAACGCCGGCCACACGGTGGTCGTAGGTGACCAGAAGTACGCACTGCACCTCCTCCCTTCCGGAATCCTGTCTCCCGGCTGTACGCCGGTCATCGGTAACGGTGTCGTCGTCGACCCGTCGGTCCTGCTCTCCGAGCTGAGCGGTCTGAACGAGCGTGGCGTCGACACGTCCAAGCTCCTCCTCAGCGGAAACGCGCACATCATCACGCCGTACAACGTGACGGTCGACAAGGTGACGGAGCGCTTCCTCGGAAAGCGGAAGATCGGCACGACCGGTCGGGGCATCGGCCCGACCTACGCCGACAAGATCAACCGCGTCGGGATCCGTGTGCAGGATCTCTACGACGAGTCGATCCTCACGCAGAAGGTCGAGGCGGCCCTCGACGTCAAGAACCAGATCCTCACCAAGCTCTACAACCGGCGCGCGATCGCCGTGGACCAGGTGGTCGAGGAGCTGCTGGCCTACGCCGACAAGCTCGCGCCGTACGTCGCCGACACCGTCCTGGTCCTCAACCGGGCGCTGGAGGAGGACAAGGTCGTCCTGTTCGAGGGCGGCCAGGGCACGCTGCTCGACATCGACCACGGCACGTATCCCTTCGTCACCTCGTCGAACCCGACCGCGGGCGGCGCCTGCACCGGCGCCGGTGTCGGCCCGACGAAGATCAGCCGGGTCATCGGCATCCTCAAGGCGTACACGACCCGGGTCGGCGCCGGTCCGTTCCCGACCGAGCTGTTCGACGAGGACGGCGAGGCGCTGCGCCGCATCGGCGGCGAGAAGGGCGTGACCACCGGCCGTGACCGCCGCTGCGGCTGGTTCGACGCGGTCATCGCCCGCTACGCGACCCGCGTGAACGGCCTGACCGACTTCTTCCTCACCAAGCTCGACGTCCTGACCGGCTGGGAGGAGATCCCGGTCTGCGTGGCGTACGAGATCGACGGCAGGCGCGTCGAGGAGCTCCCGTACTCCCAGACCGACTTCCACCACGCCAAGCCGGTCTACGAGATGCTCCCGGGCTGGAACGAGGACATCTCCAAGGCGAAGACCTTCGCCGACCTGCCGAAGAACGCCCAGGCGTACGTGAAGGCGCTGGAGGAGATGTCCGGCGCTCCGATCTCCGCGATCGGCGTGGGCCCGGGCCGGGACGAGACGATCGAGATCAACTCGTTCATCTGATCCGACCCCCCGTCCGCAGGCCGCCCCCCGTTCACGCGGGGGGCGGCCCGCGTTCTCTCGCAGGGAGAGTTCCCGGAAACGGGCATACGCTGAAGCCATACCCCCGCGTGCGTCGACCAGAAGAAGGTGAGTGCGATGCGCGTACTGCTCAAGGCGTCCATGGACACGGAGAAGGCCAACGAGGCCATCCGGAACGGCACCCTGGGGAAGCTCATCCAGGAGTCGCTGGAACAGATCAAGCCCGAAGCGGCCTACTTCACCTCCGAGCACGGCAAGCGCACCGCTTTCCTGTTCTTCGACATGCAGGACAGCTCGCAGATGCCGGTGCTCAGCGAGCCCTTCTTCCTCCAGCTCAACGCGGAGGTCACCTACACGCCGGTGATGAACGTCGAGGACGTGCAGAAGGGCCTCTCCCAGCTGGGACGCTGAGCCGCCGGCTCAGCTGAAGACGATCATCGACCCCTGGGCGAGACTGCGGGTCACGGCCGCGTGCAGCCCGAGCCAGACGTGCCGCTCACGGGCGAACGGACTCGGATCGTACGGGGCGGGTACGGCGGGTTCCTCCAGCTCCGTCGGGGCGAGCGGCGGCTGGGGGGCCGCCGGCGGGTTGGCCGGGTCGATGCCGATGGCCGGGGCGACCAGCTCCAGTTCCCGCAGCAGGGCGTGCGAGGAGCCCAGCGGGCCGCCGCCCGCGAGGAGAGCGTCGTCGGCGAGCGGGCCGGGGAAGTCGACGGGGACGTAGGCGCCCGCGTGGTCGTAGTGCCAGACCAGGTGCGACTGCTGGGCCGTCGACTCGAACATCTCCAGCAACTGCTCGTAGTCACCGCCGAGTTCGCCCACGGGCGTCACCGGCAGGCCGCACACCTGGAGCAGATAGGCGCGGCGCAGGAAGTGCAGCGCGTCGTAGTCGAAGCCCGCGACCGGGGCGACCTCGCCGGACAGGCCCGGCATGTACTGGTACACCGGCACCGGGGGCAGCCCGGCCTCGGTGAGCACCTTGTTGTATTGCGCGAGTTCCTCGGCGAAGGGGTTGTCCGGCGTGTGGCACAACACGTCGACGAGCGGTACCAGCCACAGGTCACAGGCCAAAGAAGGCTCCTCGCTCAGCGCGGTGGTCGGGTAGCACGATGGTCAAGAAGGGTAGCGGTGCCCCGCGGTCACGGCTCCCGCCGTGCATGTCCCATACCCATACGGGCAGCGACGACGCGGGTCATCCGGAGGCGAGCCGCTCGATCAGGGTGAGCGAGTGCGCGTTGTACGCGGCGATGATCGCCCGGGCGGTGTCGTTGTCACGGTCGATCAGGGCGTCGACCAGCTCGGTGTGACAGGCCCACAGCTCGCCGCGCAGATCGGTGAGCCGGCGCAGGTGCTGCACCGCGCAGACCCAGGTCTGGACGCGCAGCCGGTGCAGGAAGTCCGCGAGGTAGGGGTTGCCGAAGCAGGCGCCGAGCTCGCGCCAGAAGCGCAGGTCGTAGCCGATGAGGACGGTGAGATCACCGGCCGCCGCGGCCCGCTGGGCTTCCTCGCCGCGCCTGCGGACCCCGGCGACGACGGCGGCGGCCCGGGGATCGTCGGGCCGCACCGCGTTGGGGCGTCCCGCGGTGAGCGCGAGGAACATCCCCTCGATGACCAGCCCGCGGGCCTCGATCATGCCGCGGAAGTCGTCGACCGAGTACTCGTGGACCCGGAAGCCGCGGTGCTGGTCGGCGTCGAGCAGCCCCTGCGCGGAGAGATCGACGAGCGCCTCGCGCACCGGCGTCGCGGACACCCCGTACTGCTCGGCGATCTCCTTGACCGTGAACTCCTGCCCGGGCTGGAGCCGCCCGGCCAGCACCTCGTCACGAAGCGCGTCGGCGATCTGCTGTCGCAGGGTGCTGCGCGTCACGGCGCCGTTGCCGGAGCTGGCGGGCATGGTCAGGGCGTCTCCCTCGTCGCGTTCGGGTGGCGTGCGCGTATATGTCTACGGGCACGCCACCTTACGCGTTCGAATGTGGCCCGAGGGTGTCGCTTACTGACGGGTTTACAGACCTTTACGCCGCGTACTCGTCCGCCATCGAGAGCGCCGCGTCCAGCGCCGCGAGGCCCTCCTTGAGCTCCGCCTCGCCGATGTTGCAGGGCGGCACGACGTGCGTCCGGTTCATGTTCACGAACGGCCACAGCCCGCCCTTCTTCGCGGCGGCGGCGAAGGCGGCCATGGGCGCGTTCGCCTCACCGGCCGCGTTGTACGGCACCAGCGGCTCCCGCGTCTCGCGGTCGCGGACCAGCTCCAGCGCCCAGAACATGCCGACGCCGCGCACCTCGCCGACGCTCGGGTGCCGCTCGGCGAGCGCGCGCAGCTCCGGCCCGACGACGGACGCGCCCAGCCGGGCCGCGTTCTCGACGACGCCCTCCTCGGCCATCACGTTGATCGTCGCGACGGCGGCGGCGCACGCCAGCGGATGCCCGGAGTACGTCAGCCCACCCGGGTACGGCCGCTTGCCGAACGTCTCCGCGATCGCGCCGGAGATCGCGACCCCGCCCAGCGGCACGTACCCGCTGTTCACGCCCTTGGCGAAGGTCAGCAGGTCCGGGGTGACGTCGAACAGGTCCGCCGCGAACCACTCACCGGTCCGCCCGAACCCGGCCATGACCTCGTCGAGGACGAAGACGATCCCGTACTTGTCGCAGATCTCCCGCACCCCGGCGAGATAGCCGGGCGGCGGGACCATGATCCCGGCCGTGCCCGGGATGGTCTCCAGGATGATCGCCGCGACCGTCGAGGGCCCCTCGAAGGCGATCGTCGTCTCCAGGTGCTCCAGCGCCCGCGCGCACTCCTGCTCCTCGGTCTCGGCGTAGAAGCGGGAGCGGTAGAGGTAGGGCGCCCAGAAGTGCACGACCCCGGCCGTGCCGCTGTCGGAGGCCCAGCGGCGCGGGTCGCCGGTGAGGTTCACGGCCTGCTGCGTACCGCCGTGGTACGAGCGGTACGCCGAGAGCACCTTCGGGCGGCCCGTGTGCAGGCGGGCCATCCGGATGGCGTGCTCGACGGCGTCGGCGCCCCCGTTGGTGAAGAAGATCTTGTCCAGGTCGCCCGGGGTCCGCTCGGCGATCAGCCGGGCCGCCTCCGACCGCGCCTCGACGGCGAACGCGGGCGCGAAGGTCGTCATCCGCGCCGCCTGCTCCTGGATCGCGGCGACGATCTTCGGGTGCTGGTAGCCGACGTTCGTGTAGACGAGCCCGCTGGAGAAGTCGAGGTAGCGCCGGCCGTCGTAGTCCCAGAAGTACGACCCCTCGGCTCCGGCGACGGCGAGCGGGTCGATGAGCTCCTGAGCGGACCAGGAGTGGAACACATGGTCACGGTCGGCGGCCTTGACGGCGGCACCGGCTTCGGGGTTCGGCTGAGGGGTCATGCGGGCGAGCGTAGGTGCGGGGGAGAGGGCGGTGAAATCGGCGGCCTGTCTGGCGTCCGCGGCAAACCGCGACAGGTTGTCCAGGCGAGGCGGAATAGTTTGACAGCCTCCTGTCGTACTGGCAGGATGTTGTCATAATCGCACGGGACAGAGGAGGAGCCATGAACGCCACCGACGGCCGCCACAGCAAGCCCGTCCATCTCGCCGTCTACGACACCCTCGCCGACTGGGAGACCGGCCACGCCACCGCCCAGCTCGCCCGCGCCGGCCACGAGATCCGCACCGTCGGCCCGTCCACCACCCCGGTCAGGAGCGTCGGCGGACTGCGCGTCCAGCCCGACCTGGCCCTGGACGACGTACGGCCCGAGGACAGCGCGCTGCTGATCCTGCCGGGCGCCGACCTCTGGGACACCGGCGAGGCTCTGGCCCCCTTCGCCCGCAAGGCCCGGGCCTTCCTCGACGCGGGCGTCCCGGTCGCCGCGATCTGCGGCGCCACCGCGGGACTCGCCCGGGAGGGCCTGCTCGACGACCGCGACCACACCAGCGCGGTCTCCTTCTACCTGGCCGCGACCGGCTACGCGGGCGCCGGACGCTACATCGAGACGGACGCGGTCACCGACGGCACGCTGATCACGGCCGGCCCCACCGAGCCCGTCGCCTTCGCCCGCGAGATCCTCCGGCTGCTCGGGGTCTACGAGGGCGAGGTGCTGGACGCCTGGTACCGGCTGTTCCACGACTCCGACGCGCAGGCGTACGGGGTGCTGGAGAAGGCCGGCGCGCTGTGAGCCGCGAGCCTCAAAACCTCCTCAGCCGCAGTGCCCTCGGGGTGTTCAAGCTCAACGGCCAGTTCCTCGCGGTGGCGGAGGAACTGGCCCGGCCCGCCGGGCTCACCGCCGCCTGGTGGCAGGTGCTCGGCGCGGTCCTCGGGGAGCCGCTGCCCGTCTCCGGCATCGCCCGCGCCATGGGCATCACACGGCAGAGCGTGCAGCGCATCGCCGACCTGCTGGTGGAGCGGGGGCTCGCGGAGTACCGGCCGAACCCGGCGCACCGCCGCGCCAAGCTCCTCGCGCCGACCGGACAGGGGCGTGCGGCGATCGCCCGGATCGACCCCGGCCACGCGGCGTTCGCCGACCGACTGGCCGAGGCGTTCGGGGAGGCGGAGCTGGCGGAGGCGGTGCGGACGCTGGAGCGGCTGTCGAAGGTGCTCGACCGGACGGGGCCGCCCGGCACACGGCCGCCTGTTACGGAACCGTAGGGATCGCCCGGGCCGCCCCGCCCCGGCCCCCCACTATTCTCGATCTGTTGCTCGCGTGTGGGGGGAAGGCGGCTGAGCGATGGAGAAGCTGGGGCCCGGGGATCCGCAACGAATTGGTGCGTATCGGCTGCTGGCGCGGCTCGGTGCGGGGGGCATGGGGCAGGTGTATCTGGCCCGCTCGGAGCGGGGCCGTACCGTCGCCGTGAAACTCGTGCGCGAGGAACTGGCCGCGCAGGAGGAGTTCCGGGAGCGGTTCCGGCAGGAGGTGCGGGCCGCGCGGCGGGTCGGCGGCTACTGGACCGCGCCGGTGCTGGACGCGGACACCGAGGCCGCGGTGCCATGGGTCGCCACGGGCTATGTCGCCGGGCCGAGCCTCCAGCAGGTCGTCGGGCACGACCACGGTGCCCTGCCCGAGCGGACGGTCCGCATCCTCGCGGCCGGGCTCGCGCACGCGCTCAAGGACATCCACGCCGCCGGCATCGTCCACCGCGACCTGAAGCCGTCCAACGTGCTGGTCACCATCGACGGCCCGCGCGTCATCGACTTCGGTATCGCACGCGCCCTGGAGACCGTGACGGACGGCGGGCTCACGCGCACCGGCGCGCTCGTCGGATCGCCCGGCTTCATGGCGCCCGAGCAGGTGCGGGGCGACCGCATCACCCCCGCGTGCGACGTCTTCTGCCTCGGCTCGGTCCTCGCCTACGCCGCGACCGGCGCCCTGCCCTTCGGCACCGCCAACAGCGGCGTGCACGCCCTGATGTTCCGCATCGCCCAGGAGGAACCGGACCTGGAGGGCGTCCCCGAGGGCATCGCCGACCTCGTCCGGGACTGCCTGCGCAAGGACCCCGCCGCCCGGCCCTCCCTCGACCGCGTCCTGGAACGCACGGGCGCGGACGACACCGTCTCCGACGGCCGCGCCCTCGACCCTTGGCTGCCGAGCTCGCTGGTGGCCCAACTGGGGCGGCACGCGGTGCGGTTGCTGGACGCGGAGGATCCGCAGGGGGAGGGCGGCGGGTCCCCCGCGGGACAGCAGGCGGGTGCCGCCGGGCTTGCGGGGGGTGGTGTCGCGGGGCAGTCGGCCGGTGCCGCCGCCGAGCGCCCCACGACCGAGCCCGCCGACCAGCCGGGCTCCGCCCCGGCCGACCGGCCCACCCCCGGCGCCTTCACGCCGCCGGCTCCTGCCGGGGCTCCCGGTCCGGGTGCCTTCACGCCGCCGGTCCCTGCCGGGGCCTCCGGTCCCGGCACCGCCGCTCCGTCCGCCCCCTCCGGCAGCCCCGGCCCCACCCCCGAGCACGGCCCCACCGCCGACGAGTCGTCGCCCCGCCCCGCGCTGCCCCCGGCCACCGCGACGGCGCCCGCCGCGACCCCCGGGCCGCCCCCGCCGGGACTGCCGGGCGAGGGGCCGCCGGTGAACCATCTGCCCACCATGGTCGCGGGACAGAGCACGCCCCAGGCGCCCCCGCAACTCCCCGGCCCCGGTGCCCCGCCCCACCCGCAGATGCGGACACCCCAGCCCCCGTACCCGGCGTACGGCTACCCCCAGCAGCACCCTCAGCACGGAGCCCCGGGCGTCGCACCGCCCCACCCCGCCTACGGCGGCCTCGGTTCCACCCCGCCCTACGGCCCGCCGCCCTACGGCACGACCCCGCCGTACGGCCCCCCGCAGCCGCCGTCGCGCGGAGGCGGCCGTTCCACCGCGCTGCTGGTCGTGATCGCCCTGGTCGTCGCGCTCGCCGCGGGCGGGTCGGTGTACGCGCTGATGCAGGGCGGCGCCGACGACCGGACCGACGGCGGCCCCGGCCCCACGCAGAGCGCGGGCTCGACCACCCCGGGTCCGTCCGCGACGGCCTCGCAGCCGGACACCTCCCCCTCCCCGGCGGACGGCACGATCCCGACCGGGTACCTCGGCACCTGGACCACGACCATCGACAACGCCGACGGCGAGCACAGCCGTTCGCTCACCATCCAGCAGGGTGAACCGGGGGACACGGTCCTGTCCCTCGTGGCCGACGGCCCGACCAAGGGCGGCGGCACCTACCACTGCGTGTTCGAAGGGCGGTTGACCGCGGAGCCCGGCACCGACGGCGCGCTGAAGATCGGCCCGACCACCGTGAAGGTCGGACAGCCCCGCACCGCCTGCACTCCGGGCGCGGCCACCGAGGTCACCCTCCTCCCGGACGACACGCTCCAGCGCGTGAACAGCAGCAGCGGGGAGCGGCTGACGTACACGAGGCAGTGACCGACTCGCGTCGACCGGGAGGCCGTTGAAGGTCGGGCGAATTCCGGCCGACGAAAGCCGGACAGGCGCTCGTGCGGCCGTACGGTGACCGGATGTACCTGACTCGCGGCAACGGCCAGGACGTCATCCGCACCCACGGCAACGTGCCGTGCCGGACCCCGGAGGGCCTGACGCTGTGCGCGTCCTGGCCGCGGGCCTCTGATCGCGCCGAGCCGCCGACCGGCTCACCGCGGCTCCGGCGGCCGCTGCCGGGGCATGTTCGGCCGCGCGCCCCCCGCCGGAGGCACAGCGAACCGCCCGTTCACCCCCACCTCCGCCCCGCGCCCCGGCCCCGGGAACACCACCGCCTGCAACCCCGCCGGCGCGGCACACCCCGACCGGAATTCCCCCATCCAGTCCGCCGTCTCCACCCGGACCAGCTCCGTCACGTCCTCGGAGAACCTCCGCAGCACCCCGAGGCACCGCTCGGCGGCCTCGCCGGCCGTGCCCTCCGCCGGCCCCAGCACCTCCCGCACGCTCTCCGCCGCCCAGTCGAACTGCAATGCCTGCAGCCGCCGCTGCACGGCCTGCGCGGTGGCCACGTCCCGCATCCACCCGGACGTCACCCCGAAGTACCGGTCGACGGCCACACACGCCGCCCCCAGCAGCAGCGCGAGACACCCCCAGGGCGCGACCCCGCCCGCGACCCCGGTCAGATCCAGCAGGGGCAGCGTGACCCCGGTGACCGCCCCGGCCGCGGTCCCGCAGCGCAGCACCCGCGCGCACCGCCGCTTCCACACCCGGTCCACGAGATACCAGGCCGCCGTCCGCAGCGCCCCGCGCTCCACCCACCGGTACAGCTCGTCCAGCCGGACCGCCGGCTCGCCCCAGTCCCCGAGCGGAAAGACCCGCCCGGTCAGATCGCCCGGCCGCAGCCCGGCCGCCGCCTGCTCGCCCCGCCCGTCCTGAGGCGGCCCCTCGGGCTGCATCTCCGGCTGACCCACCCGGCACTCCTCACTGACCACGAATGACCACGTACGGTTCACTCACCGATCACGCTGCGCGATGGACGAAAGCCAGCATCCTGCCCTGAACGCGCCGGACCCTTCCTACCTCCCAATGGGTGGCGAAGACGTAGCTTTCGCCTCTTTTCCGCCCGGAAGTATTCCTTGATCGGGTATAGGGCGCGAGGGGGACTCACTCGAAAGAGTGCTGGGGCGACGGCAGCCCCGACCACGTAGGCTCGTGCCGAACGGGAAAACCCGTACCGAGCAAGGAGCTGATCGTGATCCCCGGTGGTGGCCAGCCCAATATGCAGCAGCTGCTCCAGCAGGCCCAGAAGATGCAACAGGACCTGGCACAGGCGCAGGAGGAACTGGCGCAGACGGAGGTCGACGGGCAGGCGGGCGGCGGTCTGGTGACGGCCACCGTCACCGGCGCCGGTGAGCTGCGCGCCCTGAAGATCGACCCGAAGGCGGTGGATCCGGACGACACCGAGACCCTCGCCGACCTGGTCGTGGCGGCGGTCCAGGCGGCCAACGAGAACGCGCAGGCGCTCCAGCAGCAGAAGCTGGGCCCGCTCGCGCAGGGTCTGGGCGGCGGCGGCATCCCCGGCCTGCCGTTCTGATCCGGCGCACCGCCTTCCTCGCAGAGGCGGCAGACAACTACGGTACGTACGGGACGGTGCGTACCGACCCCGAAGACCCAGGAAGGGCAGTCCGTTGTACGAAGGCGTGGTCCAGGACCTGATCGACGAGCTGGGACGGCTGCCCGGCGTCGGTCCGAAGGGCGCCCAGCGGATCGCCTTCCACATCCTGCAGGCCGAGCCGACGGACGTACGGCGCCTCGCGCACGCTCTGATGGAGGTCAAGGCGAAGGTCCGCTTCTGCGCGACCTGCGGCAACATCGCGCAGGAGGAGCTGTGCAACATCTGCCGCGACACCCGCCGCGACCCGGCCGTCATCTGCGTGGTCGAGGAGCCGAAGGACGTCGTGGCGATCGAGCGCACGCGTGAGTTCCGGGGCCGCTACCACGTCCTGGGCGGCGCGATCAGCCCGATCGACGGCGTCGGCCCGGACGACCTGCGCATCAGAGAGCTCCTGGCCCGCCTGGCGGACGGGACGGTCACCGAGCTGATCCTGGCCACGGACCCGAATCTCGAAGGCGAGGCGACAGCGACGTACCTCGCCCGCATGATCAAGCCCATGGGCCTGAAGGTCACCCGCCTGGCCAGCGGCCTCCCGGTGGGTGGGGACCTGGAATACGCGGACGAGGTCACCCTCGGACGCGCCTTCGAGGGGAGACGACTCCTAGATGTCTGACGCCACGCTGCACGCGACCGACCACAACCCGGACGATTTCGCGGTCCAGATCGCGGACCAGATCGAGAGCTTCCTGGTCGCCGTCACGGAGGTCGCGAAGGGCGACGAGCCGGAATCGGCCGTGCCCTTCCTCCTCCTGGAGGTCTCCCAACTCCTCCTGGCGGGCGGCCGGCTCGGCGCGCACGAGGACATCGTGCCCGACGAGCGCTACGAGCCCGACCCGGGCCCCGAGCCGGACGTCGACGAGCTCCGCGAGAACCTGGCCCGCCTGCTGGACCCGATCGACGTCTACTCCGAGGTCTTCGACCCCTACGAGCCCCGCAAGGCCCCGGTTCCGGCCCGCATCTCCGACGACCTCACGGACGTCATCACGGACCTGCGTCACGGCATGGCCCACTACCGGGCGGGCCGCACCTCGGAAGCCCTGTGGTGGTGGCAGTTCTCCTACTTCTCCAACTGGGGCTCCACCGCCTCGGCGAGCCTGCGGGCCCTCCAGTCGGTCCTCGCCCACGTCCGTCTCAACCAGCCCCTCGCCGAACTCGACGGCCTGGACACGGACCAGGGCATGGGCGACGACACGCTGGAGATCGAGGCGGGCCGGGTCATGGTGGAGGAGATCGCGGAGCCACTGGGGCTGCGCCCGGCGAAATAGGCGGTCAGATCGGAACGGCCGTACCGGTGACGCCGATTCCGGTGCCGGCGCCCTCCGGCACGGACACCGTGATCACGCTCGGCCGTCCCATGTCGACGCCCTGGTGGATGGTCAGCGTCGCCGGTGGCCTGACGAGGCCGAGTTCCCTCAGATAGCCGCCGAACGCCGCCGCCGCCGCTCCCGTCGCCGGGTCCTCGGTCACGCCGCCGGGCGGGAACGGGTTGCGGGCGTGGAAGACGGTGGGTGACTCCCGCCGGACCAGGTCGATCGTGGTCCACTCCCTGCGGGCCATGAGGGCGGTGAGCCCGGCCATGTCGTAGTCCAGGTCCGCCAGCCGCTCCCGGCTCGCGGCGGCGATGACCGGGTGCCAGGCCCCGGCGAAGGCCACCCGGGGCGGCAGCTCCGGGTCCAGGTCCTCGGCGGGCCAGCCCAGGATCGCCAGCAGTTCGGCGAGATCCGCCTCCTCGATCGGTGCCGTACGCGGTGGGACGCTCACCAGGGTCGCCACGACCGTGCCGTCCGCCGCCCGGCCCGTGGTGACGGTGACCAGGCCCGCCGCGGTGCGCAGCAGCAGCCGCCCGGTGCCGTGCCGCTCCGCGTGGGCGACGGCCGTGGCGATCGTCGCGTGGCCGCAGAACGGCACCTCCGCCAGCGGGCTGAAGTACCGGACGTTCAGGGAGCCGTCGCAGGCCTCCACCACGAACGCCGTCTCCGAATAGCCGACTTCGGCCGCCGTCGCCAGCATCGCCGCGTCGTCGGCCCCGCTCGCGTCGAGCACCACCCCCGCGGGGTTGCCGCCCTCCGGATCCGTGCTGAACGCCACGTAGCGCAGTATCTCCATGCCCCGACGGTAGCGCCCGGCCCCCGGTCACGCCGCGTGAATTGGGGGCACCTTGTACGTCCCCTGGACGCGGGCTGCACGGCCCCTAACCGGCGAACGGCGAGGCTGGAGTCACTTCCACCGCATCGAACGCGGAGGCAAGCAACTCCCCTCGATCTCACTGGAGATGCCATGAACCGTCGCCCCGCCCGCCGGCGCACAGCCGTCGCCACCGCCACCGCGGTCCTGGCCGCCGGCACCTTCGCCCTCGGTGCCGGGGTCGCCGGAGCCGACTCCGAGAGCAAGGGCGAGAAGCGCGCCAAGCAGGGGACCAAGACGCAGGTGCTCGGACTGTTCGACCACTGGAACGCCGCGCTGCGCACCGGTGACCCCAAGAAGGTCGCCGACCTGTACGCGAAGGACGCGGTCCTGCTGCCGACCGTCTCCAACCAGGTCCGCACGGACAGAGCCGGGATCCTCGACTACTTCGAGCACTTCCTGCGCAACAAGCCGGTCGGGACGAAGATCGAGTCGGTCGTCAACGTCCTCGACCGCGACACCGTCATCGACACCGGCGTCTACGAGTTCACGCTCACCGACCACGACACGGGTGAGAAGAGCACCGTCAAGGCCCGCTACACCTACGCCTACGAGAAGCAGCCCGACGGCACGTGGCTGATCGTGAACCACCACTCCTCGAAGATGCCGCAGGGCTGAGCCGGGTCAGCCGCCGCCCCGGTGGGCCGCCCGTAGCGTGATCGTCACGCACAGGCCACTGTTCGGCGCGTCCGTCAGCGCCACGGTCCCGCCGTCGTCCGTAGCCAGCTGTCTGACGACGGCGAGACCGAGGCCGGAGCCGGACTTCCCGGTCAGGCCCTGGCCGCGCCAGAAGCGGTCGAAGGCGCGGGACTTCTCGGCGTCCGACATGCCGGGTCCCTCGTCCAGGACCGACACCCCCACCACATCGCCCCCGGCCTCCACCCGCACGGTGATCGCCCCGCCGTCGGGCGAGACCTCCAGGGCGTTGGAGAGCACGTTGTCCAGCATCTGGTCCAGATGACCGGGGCTGGACAGCACAGACGGCCGGCCGTCGATACTCCCCCTGAGCGCGATGGTGACTCCGCGCTCGTCGGCGGCCGGCCTCCACACGGCGAGCCGCTCCCGCACGATGTCCATCAGCGGGAGCGGCTCGGCCGCCGTCACCTTGGCCTCGGCCCGGGCCAGCACCAGCAGCCCGCTGACCAGCCGGCTCATCCGGACGACCTCCGCCGTCGCCTGTTCCACGTCCTCCCGTACGAACTCGTCGTCCACCCCGTCCGCGATGTTGTCCAGGGACAGCCGCAACGCCGTGAGCGGGGTGCGCAGTTGGTGGGAGGCGTCCGCGACGAAGATGCGCTGGGCCGCGATCAGGGTGTCCAGGCGTTCGGCGCCCTGGTTGAGGGTGCGCGCCAGGGTCTGGGTCTCGGGCGGGCCCGTCACGGGGGAGCGGGCGGTCAGATCACCGTCGCTGAACTTGCTGGCCATGTCGTTGAGCTGGCGCAGCGGCCGGGTGAGGCGCCGGGCCACCGCGACGCCGAGCAGCGCGGCCACCCCGAGGACGAGCACGGCGAGGATCGCCCGGAAGCCCCAGATCTGCCACAGGCGGCCGGTCATCTCGTCGGTCGAGTACACGACGCGCACGGCACCGACGACCCGGTCGGTGCCGGCCGCGCGGGCGGGCACCGTGATCTCCAGTTCGGGGCCCCAGATGAAGGAGGAGCCCCAGTCGGTCGTGGGCGTGCCCTCCTTCAGGGCCCGGGTCAGTGCCGCGTCCGCCGCCGGCCGTGGCAGATCCGCCGCGCAGCTCGCGGTGCGGGTCACCTGGATCTCGTCGTCGTAGGCCTTGGCCATCTCCTCCAGCGCCTGGCAGGAGGCGGGCCGGCCGTCGCCCAGCAGCAGGGCCATGGCGTCGGCCTCGCGCAGGACGGCCGACCTGGTGTCGCCCCGCAGCTGGTCCGTGAGCGTGAACGCCACCGGCACGGTGAACAGCGCGATGGCGACCGCCACGAGCAGGACGTAGCTGCGGACGAGCTGGCGGATCATGAGGCGGCGCCGCTCCCGCCCGTGCCGGGCTCCTTGGTGATCTCCAGGCGGAAGCCGACCCCGCGCACCGCCTCGATGGTGATCGCCCCCGCGAGCTTGCGCCGCAGCGCCGCCACGTGCACGTCCAGTGTCTTCGTCGGCCCGAACCAGTTCGCGTCCCAGACCGCTTCCATGATCTGCTCGCGCGACATCAGCGCCCCGGGCTCCTCGGTGAGGAAGGCCAGCAGGTCGTACTCCTTGGGCGCGAGGGCGACCTCCTCGCCGTCCAGGCGCACCCGGGCCGCCTTGCGGTCGATGGTCAGGCGGGTGCCGTAGCGGTCGGGGCCGGCGTCGGGCGTCTGCGCGGGATTGCGGGGCTGCGTGCGGCGCATGACCGCCCTGATCCGCGCGATGACCTCCCGGACGCCGAACGGCTTGGAGACGTAGTCGTCCGCGCCGAGCTCCAGGCCGACCACCCGGTCCGTCTCGTCGCTGCGGGCGCTGATCACGATGATCGGGACGTCGCCGCGCTCGCGCAGCGCCTTGCAGACGTCCAGGCCGTCGGTGTCGGGCAGGCCGAGATCCAGTAGGACGACGTCGTAGGGACCCTCGTGCCTCAGGGCCGCCTCGCCCGTGGTGACCCACTCGACCTCGAAGCCGTAGCGCCTGAGGCCACGGCGCAGGGACTCGGCGATCGGTTCATCGTCTTCCACCAGGAGTACGTGCACAGCCGAACCCTAGTTCTTGAAAGTTGGCTGACCGGGACCGCACCGGGTGCGATTGTGACGCCGGGCACTTTCTCGAGTGGCCTGTGCCCAGATGGGCATGAGCGACTCTGGACGGGCGGGCCGAGATCTCACCATGCGATATCGCGGAGGGGTTTTTCGGGCGCTCGTTAGACTGAGCCGACCGCGGTACGAATGCGTATGAGCGGATAGAGACGGATTGAGCGAGGAGCGCACGTGGGCCTTGTCGTGCAGAAGTACGGAGGCTCCTCCGTAGCCGATGCCGAGGGCATCAAGCGCGTCGCCAAGCGGATCGTGGAAGCGAAGCAGAACGGCAACCAGGTGGTTGCCGTGGTTTCCGCGATGGGCGACACGACGGACGAGCTGATCGATCTCGCCGAGCAGGTTTCCCCGATGCCTGCCGGGCGCGAGCTCGACATGCTGCTGACCGCCGGAGAGCGGATCTCCATGGCCCTGCTGGCCATGGCGATCAAAAAGCTGGGCCACGAGGCCCAGTCGTTCACCGGCAGCCAGGCGGGTGTCATCACCGACTCGGTCCACAACAAGGCCCGGATCATCGACGTCACGCCGGGCCGGATCAAGACTTCGGTGGACGAGGGCAACATCGCGATCGTCGCCGGTTTCCAGGGCGTCAGCCAGGACACCAAGGACATCACCACCCTCG
Source organism: Streptomyces hawaiiensis (assembly GCF_004803895.1). Taxonomy (NCBI): domain Bacteria; kingdom Bacillati; phylum Actinomycetota; class Actinomycetes; order Kitasatosporales; family Streptomycetaceae; genus Streptomyces; species Streptomyces hawaiiensis. The sequence goes on from NZ_CP021978.1 coordinate 4,729,145, forward strand.
GCCGCGGCGGCTCCGACACCACCGCGGTGGCCCTTGCCGCCGCCCTCGACGCCGACGTCTGCGAGATCTACACCGACGTCGACGGCGTGTTCACCGCCGACCCGCGGGTGGTGAAGAAGGCCCGGAAGATCGACTGGATCTCCTTCGAGGACATGCTCGAACTGGCGGCGTCCGGGTCGAAGGTGCTGCTCCACCGCTGTGTGGAGTACGCCCGCCGGTACAACATCCCGATCCACGTCCGGTCCAGCTTCAGCGGACTTCAGGGCACATGGGTCAGCAGCGAGCCGAAGCAAGGAGCAAAGCAGGTGGAGCAGGCTCTCATCTCCGGTGTCGCGCACGACACCTCCGAGGCCAAGGTCACGGTCGTCGGCGTGCCGGACAAGCCGGGCGAGGCGGCCTCGATCTTCCGCACGATCGCCGACGCCGAGATCAACATCGACATGGTCGTGCAGAACGTGTCCGCCGCCTCCACGGGCCTGACGGACATCTCCTTCACGCTGCCGAAGACCGAGGGCCGCAAGGCCATCGACGCGCTGGAGAAGAACAAGGCCGGCATCGGCTTCGACTCCCTGCGCTACGACGACCAGATCGGCAAGATCTCCCTCGTCGGCGCCGGCATGAAGACCAACCCGGGTGTCACGGCCGACTTCTTCACGGCCCTGTCCGACGCGGGCGTGAACATCGAGCTGATCTCGACCTCCGAGATCCGCATCTCGGTCGTCACCCGCGCCGACGACGTGCCCGAGGCCGTGCGAGCCGTGCACTCCGCGTTCGGGCTCGACTCCGACAGCGACGAAGCCGTCGTCTACGGAGGCACCGGCCGCTGATGGCCGACCTCCGACAGGACGCCCGGACCGGACGGTCCGGGCGTCCGACGCTTGCCGTGGTGGGTGCGACCGGAGCCGTCGGCACGGTCATGCTCCGGATCCTGTCCCAGCGGGCGGACATCTGGGGCGAGATCCGGCTGATCGCCTCCCCGCGCTCGGCCGGCCGCAAGCTGACCGTGCGCGGCGAGGAGACCGAGGTCGTGGCCCTCACCGAGGAGGTCTTCGACGGGGTCGACGTCGCCATGTTCGACGTCCCCGACGAGGTCGCCGAGCGGTGGGCGCCCGTCGCCGCCGCCAAGGGCGCGGTGGTGGTCGACAACTCCGGCGTGTTCCGGATGGACCCGGACGTGCCGCTCGTCGTGCCCGAGGTCAACCCGCACGCCGTGCGGATGCGCCCGCGCGGGATCATCGCCAACCCCAGCTGCACGACGCTCTCCATGATCGTGGCCCTGGGCGCGCTGCACGCCGAGTTCGGGCTGCGCGAGCTGGTCGCCTCCTCGTACCAGGCCGTCAGCGGCGCCGGACGCGCCGGTATCGCGACGCTGCGCCAGCAGCTCTCCCTGGTCGCCGGCACGGAGCTGGGGACCAACCCCGGCGACGTACGCCGGGCCGTGGGGGACCACACCGGGCCGTTCCCGGAGCCGGTCGCGCTGAACGTCGTGCCGTGGGCCGGTACGGCGCGCGAGGACGGCTGGTCGTCGGAGGAGCTGAAGGTGCGGGACGAGTCCCGCAAGATCCTCGGCCTGCCGGGCCTTCCCGTGGCCGTCACCTGTGTCCGGGTGCCGGTGATCACCACGCACTCCCTGACCGTGCACGCCCGCTTCGAGGGCGAGGTCACCGTCGACAAGGCCCGCGAGATCCTCGCCACAGCGCCCGGGGTCGTGCTGTTCGACAACCCGGCCGCGGGGGAGTTCCCGACCCCCGCCGACGTGGTCGGCACCGACCCGACCTGGGTCGGGCGGGTCCGGCGGGCGCTGGACGACCCCACGGCGCTCGAACTGTTCGTGTGCGGGGACAATCTGCGCAAGGGGTCCGCGCTCAACACCGCTCAGATCGCCGAGCTGGTCGCGGCCGAGCTGTCCTGACAGGGCGGCCGCCCGGGTTTCGTGAAGTTTCGCGGCGCGAAAACCCCCGGCCGATGTCAGAGGCGGTTTGTAGGATCTGCGTACGACATGTGAGCCGGACGATGGTCCGGACCACTTGTCCATGGCGCTTCGGCATCAGAGGATTTACCTCCCCGCTCTCCGCAACCGCGCGGAGGGCGGGGAGCGTCTTTGCGGTCGCCCTTCGGCCGTGGGAGCGCTTCATCAGGCGTGGGGACGCCTGGAACCGGGCGTGGGGACGTCCGTTCACATCTGGACATAGGGGAAGAGCGGGACGCATGAGGGCATTTGATGCACCATCGGTTGTGCTGCCTGACGCGGGTAGACCGCCGACGGCGACGGTCGGCGTGAAAGTGATGCCCGGCACGTACAACCCTCACGGGGGTCAGCGTGTCCAACAGGCGTGGCAGAGGTACTCGACTTCAGCGCGGCACGCGGCACGGTCCTTCGACCGCCCCGTCCGGCGGCTCTACGACCCCGCATGGCCGGTACGCCCGGTGGCATGCCGGTGATCGCGCCCGTGCCCGCAGCGCGGCCGGCCCGCATACCCAACCAGCGTGACGGCGCGGAGGACGGCGTAGCGGCCGGAACCTCCGTCGACCACCTCACCGAGACCTACCGCGCGCACTACCGCTCGCTGCTGGGTCTCGCCGCCCTCCTCCTCGACGACACCGCCTCCTGCGAGGACGTCGTCCAGGAGGCGTTCATCCGGGTCCACTCCGCCCGCAAGCGGGTCCGCGACCCCGAGAAGACCCTGGCGTACCTGCGCCAGACCGTCGTCAACCTCTCGCGCTCCGCGCTGCGCCGCCGCATACTCGGCCTGAAGCTGCTGTCGAAGCCCATGCCCGACATGGCCAGCGCCGAGGAAGGCGCCTACGACCAGCTGGAGCGCGACTCCCTCATCAAGGCGATGAAGAACCTGCAGCGCCGCCAGCGCGAGGTGCTGGTGCTGCGCTACTTCGCGGACATGACCGAGGCGCAGGTCGCCGAGACCCTCGGCGTATCGCTGGGCTCGGTCAAGGCCTACGGCTCGCGCGGTATCGCGGCGCTCCGGGTGGCCATGGAGGCGTCGGCATGAGTGACGGCAACGGCGCGGGCGGCAAGGGGCGCGACCGCCCCGAGCCCCTGGAGCGCCTCGAAGAGTGGCAGACGCCGACAAGGCCGCACGGGCAAGAACCGAAGCAATCGCACGCTGGGAACGGAACTGTGAACCACGGCCCCGACGACCAGAGCCCCGACGGGCTCGACTCGGACGAGCTGGACCTGCGCACGATGCTGCACCAGGTGGTGCAGGAGGTGGAGCCGCGCGACGGCACCCTGGAGTACCTGCGGAAGGCGGTGCCCCAGCGGCGGACCCGCAAGCGGCAGGCCGTCGTCGGCATGGCCGCCGCCGCGCTCTTCATCGGCACCGCCATCCCCGCCCTGGTGCACGTCTCCAACGCCACCGGTTCCGACGCCAATCCCTCCGCCATCGGCCACGCCTCCGAGACCCAGGGCGGCTCGGGCGAGGGCAAGGGCCCGGACGGCGGCGAGAGCACCGCGGGCGGCTCCTCCGGCAAGACCGAGGCCAAGGAGAAGGACGAAAAGAAGGAGAAGGACAAGGGCAAGGGATCCGGCGCCTCCACCGGCGCGTCCCAGGGCGGCACCGACCCCTCCTCCACCACCGCCGCCGGCATCCCGGCGTGTACCCCGGCCCAGCTCGGCCCCGCCTCCGGAAGCAGCAACGCTCCCGACTCCACGGGCGCGGTCTCCGGCTCCTTCCGCGTCACCAACGTCTCCGGCGCGGCCTGTACGGTCACCGGCCCCGGCTCGGTGAGCGCACTTCCGCAGGGCGCGGCCGACATCAGCAAGGTCGGTGCGCTCCGGCACACCGCCGGGGACGCGGCGGCCGGGCTCCTGCCCGACCCGTCCCTGGAGGCGGCCCAGCTGGTGCTCCAGCCGGGCATCGGCTACGACGTGAAGTTCGCCTGGGTTCCCTCCGAGACCTGCCCCACCCCCGGTGGCAGCGTCGGCGGCCCCGACCCCAGCCCGGAACCGACCCCGTCACAGGACCCGGCGACCACGGCCGGCACCTCCACCGGCGGCGACACGGGCACGGCCCCGCAGCTGGCCACGGAGGACGGCACGGTCGACGGCAGCGTGGCAGTGACGTACACCCCGGCCACGGGCTCGGGCGCGAGCTCGGTGACGGTGCCCAACGCGTGCGCGGGGACGGTGTACTGGACGGGCGTGCTGGCGGGGGCGTAGCCACGCGGTTGCGGGCTGCCGGCCCGCCCGGCTGCTGACGCCGCCCCGCTCAGCTGCGGGCAATCGTGCCGCTCAGGGCGGCACGGGTGGGCGCGGCGGCACCCCGCTACGCGCGGGCTGCGATCCCGGCCCGGGCGAAGATGCCCCTCACTTCACGACGGCATCCACAGCGACAGGCTCCTCACCCGTCACCAGCCCCAGCTCCGCATCGCGCGCGGACTCCACCTCACGCCGCACCAGCCGGAACCACATGAAGATCACGAACCCCACGAAGGCGAACCACTCGGCGGTGTAGCCCAGGTTCTGGAACGCCTTCAGGTCCAGCCCCGAATCCGGCGGCGCGGCGGCCGGCACCGCCTTCATTCCCGAGTCACCCGTCGACAGCGTGACCCACGCGTCGTACACGTCGTACGGCACCAGGTTCACCAGTGACGCCGCACTGATCGCCGAGGTCTGCCCGGCCGGCAGCCCGCCCTGCGCACTGACCCCGTTGTCCCCCGGCGTCTCCGACGCCTGCAGCGCCCCGGTGACGGTGACCTCACCGGCCGGCGGGGCGGGAACCTTCGCCGCGCCGGCGTCCCCGGGCAGCCACCCCCGCACCACCGGCAGCGCCTCACCCGAGCCGGTCCGCAGCAGCGTCAGCACGTAGAAGCCCCGCTTGCCGTCGAGCTCCCGCCCGGGCACCAGCAGCTGCTTGCCGTACCGCCCGCCGACGGTGACCAGCTTCCCGGACGTGGCCTTGGTCACCGGCAGCATGTCCTTGAGGGGCCGGGGCGCCTCGTGCCGCGCCTCGGAGACCTGCTCGGTCGCGGTGCGATGGTCCTGCACACGGTCCTCGAACCGGCCCAGCTGCCAGGACCCCATGAAGATGCAGAAGGGGATGGACAACAGCACGAAGACGTTGATCCCCCACCATCGGGGCGTCAGCAGAAACCGGTACACACCCCCACGGTACGGGGCTGCCGGGCAGGCCCGGCCCGCGGGGGTCGGCAACGGGCGGGACCCGTCGGCGGGTTCCGGCCGGTGAGGTCGCCCCGTACGGTCAGGCCTTGCGGGCCCGGACCGAGTACATCAGCGGAATCCGCGGCCGGCCCGCCGGAAAGCGGAAGTAGCCGTCCCGCTGCTCGAAGCTCCCGAACCGCCGGAACACCGACACGTCGTGCTCGTGCAGGAACTCGATCCGCAACCCGGCCGCAGCGATCGCCGAGACGACCTCGCCGACCGGATGCTGCCACTCGACCCGTCGGCTGTGCGTGAAGTCGGCACCCTCGGCCGCGTACGACCCCGGGCTCTCCTCGACCCAGGCGTCACGGGCGAAGTAGTCGTGCGTGATCCGCGAGCCGGTCTCGTCGTCGAGGACGTCGGTGAGCGGGTGGAACTCGGAGAGGTAGAGGAACCCGCCGGGCGCTATCAGCGACGCGACGGTCTCGGCCCAGCGCCCGATGTCGGGCAGCCAGCACAGCGCGCCGACGCCGGTGTACACGATGTCGTACGACGGGTCCGCGACCGCGGCCGCCGCGTCGTACACGTCCGCCGCGACGAACGCCGCCCGCTCCGGGCCGAGACCGAGGTCCCGCGCGAGCCCGCGGGCCGTGTCGATCGCGGGTTCGGAGAAGTCGAGCCCGACGACCCGGGCCGCGCCGTGCCGTGCCCAGGACAGGGTGTCGAGGCCGATGTGGCACTGGAGGTGCAGCAGAGAGCGGTCGCCGACCTCCCCGACCTCGGCGAGCTCGAAGTCGCGCAAGGGGTCCTGACCGGCCCGGAAGGCGTCGAGATCGTAGTAGTCACCGGCGACGTGCAGGGGGACCCGCTCGTCCCAGTGGGTGCGGTTGGCCTCGTTCCAGTCGGCCGGGGTGGGGGAGTACAAGGGTGCGACTCCTGACCTGCTCGGAGGGGGACCGGTGGAGGTTATCCACAGGCTGGGGACCTCGCCGGCGAATTGTCGGCCGGGGCGGGCAGTATGGGGCCATGACTGAGAGCAACGGGTCCGACGCACGCGATCAGCGGGACCAGCACGAGCAGGCGGTACAGGCGGGACAGCAGGAGCGGATGCCGGAGTGGGAGAAGCGCTTTCGGGCGCCCCGGGTCTCCCTGCCCGACTGGGCGGAGGACGCGCCGGACCGCTCCCTGTTCGTCTCGAACGCGACCGGGACGTACGAGCTGTACGCCTGGGACCGGTCGACAGGCGAGCAGCGCCAGGTGACGGACCGGCCGAACGGCACGACGGACGGCGTGCTGTCCCCGGACGGCGCGTGGATCTGGTGGTTCGACGACAAGGACGGCGACGAGTTCGGCGTGTGGCGCCGCCAGCCCTTCGCGGGCGGCGCGGACGAACCGGCCGCCGAGGACCTGGACGCCTCCTACCCGGCGGGCCTCGCCCTCGGCCGTGACGGGCGTACGGCGGTCGTGGGCCGCTCCACGGACGAGGACGGCACCACCATTCACCTCGTCCGCACCGGCGAGGAACCGGTGGAGATCTACCGCCACCGCGAGTCGGCCGGCGTCGGCGACCTCTCCCGCGACGGCTCGCTCATCGCCATCGAGCACACCGAGCACGGCGACGCGATGCACTCCGCGCTGCGCGTCCTGCGTCCCGACGGCACGGCGGTCGCCGACCTCGACGACACCGAGGGCGGCACCCGCGAGCTGGGCCTGGAGGTCCTCGGCTTCGCCCCCGTCGACGGCGACACGCGCCTGCTCATCGGCCACCAGCGCCGCGGCCGCTGGGAGCCCCTGGTGTGGGACGTGGCCACCGGCGAGGAGACGGACCTGGCGCTGGAGCTGCCGGGCGACGTCAGCGCCGAGTGGTACCCGGACGGCAGCGGCCTGCTCATCGCGCACGGCTTCGAGGCCCGCAGCGAACTGTTCCGCTACGACCTGGCGAGCCGCGCCCTGGCGGAGATCCCGACCCCGCCCGGCACGGTGTCCGGTGCGACGGCCCGGCCCGACGGCAGCGTGGAGTACCTGTGGTCCTCGGCGGCCGAGCCGTCGGCGGTCCGCTCCACGACGGGCGGTGTCGTGCTCGACCCGCCCGGCATGAAGTCGCCCGGCTCGGTGCCGGTGGAGGACGTGTGGGTGGACGGGCCGGGAGGCCGCATCCACGCCCTCGTCCAGAAGCCGCAGGGCACCACCGGGCCGCTTCCCACGGTCTTCGACATCCACGGCGGCCCCACCTGGCACGACAGCGACTCCTTCGCGGCCGGCCCGGCGGCCTGGGTCGACCACGGATACGCGGTGATCCGTGTCAACTACCGCGGCTCCACGGGCTACGGCCGTGCCTGGACGGACGCCCTGAAGCACCGCGTCGGCCTCATCGAGCTCGAGGACATCGCCGCGGTCCGCGCATGGGCCGTCGACTCCGGCCTCGCCGACCCCGACCGCCTCGTCCTCACCGGCGGCTCCTGGGGCGGCTACCTCACCCTCCTCGGCCTCGGCGTCCAGCCCGACGCGTGGACCCTCGGCATCGCGGCGGTCCCCGTCGCCGACTACGTCACGGCGTACCACGACGAGATGGAAGCGCTGAAGGCGATGGACCGCACGCTCCTGGGCGGCACCCCCGAGGAGGTCCCCGACCGCTTCGAGGCCTCGTCCCCCCTCACCTACGTCGACCAGGTCAAGGCCCCGGTCTACATCTCGGCCGGCGTCAACGACCCGCGCTGCCCGATCCGCCAGATCGAGAACTACGTCAAGCGCCTGGAGGCGCGAGGCGCGGTCCACGAGGTCTACCGCTACGACGCCGGTCACGGCTCCCTGGTGGTGGACGAGCGGATCAAGCAGGTGCGGCTGGAACTGGAGTTCGCGGAGCGGCACTTGAGGGGGGTGTCGGGCGCCCAGTAGTTCGGGGGGTGGGGGGTGGTTCGGCGGCTGCGGGTGCGTCGTGGCTGATCGCGCGGTTCCCCGCGCCCCGTGGGGCGTTGATCCGCGGGCAGTCGTGCCGCTGGTCGGCACCCCGTGGCGCCGGGTTGCGCGAACGCCCCGGGCCCGGCACCAACGCCGGGCACCTTGTGACGCCGAGCCGTGAACACCGCTCGGCGTCACGCCCCGGCCCGCTCCCGCCGCCTGCGCCCCAGCAGCTCCGCAAGCCCCCGCCGAGTCGCCGCCAGCACGACCCGGTCCCCGGCCCCCAGCACATACGTAGGAGGCAGATCCCACACCAGCCCCGACGCCGCCGCGCCGTCCTCCTCCGCGCCCTCCCCGTCACCCCGCCGCACCCCGGAGGGTGCCGTATTGAGCGCCAGCACGCGCCAGGCCCCTGCCCGGAACGCCTCCCCGACCGTCCGCCCCTCCAGCTGCGGATGCCCGGCCACCTCCACCTCCGCGAACAGCAGCACCCGCCGCTCCACCGGAATCGCCCCCAGGATCTGCCGCCCCATCATCGCCCCGGCGAACGCGGGCGCGGCCAGATGCGACACACTCCGGCTCCGCGTGAGGGCGAACGGATGCGCGGCCCGCAGCGTGCGGTACACGGCCGTCGCGAAGTCGTCGTCGTACAGCCGCAGCACGACCCGCAGATCGGGCCGTACGGACCGCGCGTACAGCGAGGCCTCCAGGTTCGTGGTGTCCGCGCTGGTCAGCGCCAGGAGCGCATGCGCACGGTGGATCTTCGCGGCCTCCAGCACCCCCTCCTGCGTGACGTCCCCGAGCACCACCGGCACCCGCAGCCGCCGCGCCGTGGCCATCCCCCGCGCGTCCGGATCGGACTCCACGCACACCACGGGAATGTGCATCTCCCGCAGCCGCGTCAGCACCCGCGTCCCGATCTTGCCGAGCCCGAGCAGCACCACATGCCCGCCGAGCCCCCGTGGCGGCTTGCGCAGCGCGGACGCGCTGCGGAACGTGCCGAGCGCTTCCAGTACCGCCGCCAGCAGCACCGGCAGCAGCAGCAACCCGACCAGCCCGGACAGCAGTTGCAGCACCTGTTCGCCGGTCGACTCGTGGAACGCGGGATCGTTGATGCCGAAGAGATCGAGCAGCGTGACGTACGTCGCGTACAGCGGATGTTCCCCGGTCACGATCATCAACGCGACGGCGAGGGCCAGCACACACCCCACCAGCCCGGCCAGCGACCACCGCAGCCGCCGCGAGAACAGTGAGGCGAGCGGCGGCACACCACCCCGCCCGGCGGCCAGGGCCGGCCCGGAGTACGACACCTGCTCCAGGACCACGGTGCCGCGCCCGGTCGCCGACGCCACCGCCGCCTCGTCCGGCAGCAGCTGCGGCCCGTGCTCCCCGCTGCCCTCGGAACCATCGGCCCCGGCCGGGTCGTTGCTCGTCGCGGACAGCAGCGCCAGCGTGCACAGCCCCGGGTCGGCCACTTCGCCCGGCCGCGGCGGCTGCCGTTCCACCGCACGCAGCACGATTCCTTCCGCCTGGACGATCTTGCTGGTGCCGACGAGGGCGGTGGCGGCCAGCGCGGGCGCGGCCGTGTCGGCGTCGGACAGGACCGTCGTCGACGTGTCGAGACCCGCTGCCTGCCCGTCCCCCGAGGCGACGGCAGCGGTCTGGTCCAGCAGTTCCTCGATGTGCTGCCCCAGCCGCCGGTTGTAGAGCCGGAGTACGAGGCGCAGGCGGGGGTTGAGCCGGCGGGCGGTGAGCGCGGCACGGATGTTGGTCTCGTCGTCGTCGTAGACGAGCGCCAGCGCCGCCGCACGGTCGGCGCCGGCCTCGGTGAGCACCGCCTCGGTGACCTCGGCGGCCTCGACGACCTGTTCGTTCGTGGCCGGTTCACCGCCGGCGCCGGTCCGGTTGACGGCCGCGTTCACGACCCGGTCGAGCAGCGCCGCCGAGGCGGCCCGGGCCCGCCCGACCACGGGCTGACGCACCCGTCTGCCCGAGGGCGGTACGACGAGCGTGACCTGCTCGGCGTAGACACCGCGGAGTTCGGCGGCCAGCCGGTGCGCGAGCCCGTCGTCACCGCACACGATCATGTGCGTGGCCGGATCACTCGGATGACCTTGGTTCGGAACGCTCCCCACGAGGAGAAGACTGCCTCACCGGGTCGACCGGTTCCAGAAGGGGACGGTGTGGTGTGAACGCCCGGCCGTCGCCGTCCGTACGCAAGGGGAGGGAATGGGGAATGCCCTCGCGCACCACCGGAGGTACCGGGCCCGTGGCCATCACGAAGACCGCCCCGCAGGACGACGCCGAGCACGGGGACACCGAGGCGGACGGCGGTGCGGAAGAGAGCCGTGTGGAACAGGGCGGCAGGGAAGAGGGCGGCGCGGAAGAGGGCCGGCATCTCAACTCCCCCCTCCTCCTCACCCTTCTGCTGCTCACGGCGGTGATGTTCCAGGACCCGATCCGCGGGGCCCTGGCCGCACCGGTGATGCAGAGCTGGATGACGGTGTTCGTCGCGGTCATGGTCCAGGCGCTGCCGTTCCTGGTGCTCGGTGTGCTGCTGTCGGCGGCGATCGCGGTGTTCGTGCCGCCGTCGTTCTTCGCCCGGGCCCTGCCCAAGCGCCCGGCCCTGGCGGTCCCGGTCGCGGGCGCGGCCGGCGCGGTACTGCCGGGCTGCGAGTGCGCGTCCGTGCCGGTCGCCGGAGCCCTGGTCCGCCGAGGGGTCACACCGGCGGCGGCCCTGGCCTTCCTCCTCTCGGCACCCGCCATCAACCCGATCGTGCTGACGGCGACGGCCGTGGCGTTCCCCGGCAACCCCGAAATGGTGCCGGCCCGCTTCGTCGCGAGTCTGCTGGTGGCCTGCTCGATGGGCTGGCTCTGGCACCGCCTCGGCCGCACGGACTGGCTCCGCCTGCCGGCCCGCGCGTCGTACGAGGGTCAGCGCAAGGGGCCGGCCTTCTGGGGCTCGGTCCGCCACGACGTGACGCACGCCGGCGGTTTCCTGGTGATCGGCGCGATGGCCGCGGCGACCCTGAAGGCCGTGGTCCCGGCGCAATGGCTGAGCCTCGCGGCCGGCCACCCCGTGCTGTCGGTCCTGGTCCTCGCGGTCCTGGCCGTCCTGCTCTCCATCTGCTCGGAGGCGGACGCGTTCGTGGCGGCGTCCCTGACCCAGTTCTCCCTGACGGCCCGTCTGACCTTCCTGGTCGTCGGCCCCATGATCGACCTGAAGCTCTTCGCGATGCAGGCGGGCACCTTCGGCCGTGCCTTCGCGCTGCGCTTCGCCCCCGCGACCTTCGCCCTGGCCGTCGTCGTATCGGCCCTGACCGGAACGGTCCTGCTGTGAACCGCCTGGCCCAGACGGCCCTCCTCTTCCTGCTCGGCGCGACCCTCCTGCACGCCGGCGCGACCGACCTCTACCTGCGCTACGTCAAGGAGGGCCTGCGCCCCCTGGTCCTCCTGGCAGGCGCGGTCCTCATCACCACGGCGGCCGCGACCCTCTGGTACGACCGCCGCACCCCCGCCCACGACCACGACCATCAGCACCGCGAGCCCCGCGTCTCCTGGCTCCTCACGCTCCCGGTCCTCGCCCTGATCCTGGTCGCCCCGCCGGCCCTGGGCTCCTACAGCGCGGCGCACACCGGCACGGCCCTGACGAAACCCTTCGGCTTCCCGGCCCTCCCCACCGGCGGCGACGCACCGCTGCGCCTCGCCGTGGCCGACTACGCCGGCCGCGCGATCTACGACGACGGCCGCTCCCTCCACGACCGCGAGCTGAAGATCACCGGCTTCGTCACCCTGGACCGGAAGGGCACCCCCTACCTGGTCCGCATGGGCCTCAACTGCTGCGCGGCCGACGCCCAGCCGGTCAAGATCGCCCTGACGGGCGACATCCCCCCGGTTCTGCGACCGGACACCTGGCTGGAGATCACCGGCACCTACACCCCCCGCCGCACGAAGGACCCCGTCAACAACGGTCCGATCCCGTACCTGGAGGTGACGACGGCCAGACCGGTGCCCACCCCGCACGACCCGTACGACGAGACCTGGAACACCTGAACTGCGGTGTAGCACGGCCTTGTTGGGGTACCCGGGAGAAACCGCTGATCAGCGAGGGGTAGGCATGACCACACTCCATGGCGAGCGCACGGCGGAACTCGACCGGCCGCTCCTGCCGGAGGCGGTCCGCGAGGAGCTGGCGAAGGCCGACCACCGAGCCGGCCTGACCCTGGCCACTCTCGGCGCGGCCCTGACCGCCCTTCTCACCGCCATCACCGCCGGCGTCATCACCCCCACCCAGTACGCCGCGATCCCCCAACTCCTCCTCTGGACCGGCTGCGCGGCCTGCGCCCCGTCCTTGGTTCTGCTGAGCCTGGCGAGCCGCCCGGCTCCGACCGCCGACCTCCCACCCCAGTTCCTGAACCGCACGACGTGCACCAGGCACCGCCGTATACGGCAGGCGATGGGGTGGGGGGCGGTTTTCCTGACGCTGACCTCGGCGGGGACGCTGACGGGAGTGCTCTCCTAGCCGGCCCTGACGTCCGAACAGCACCCGGCACCGGACGTTCACGCCGCCGGGCTGCCGGCAGGCTGGTCGAAGAGGGCCTTGAGAGCGGCTTCCACGACGGTCACTCCGGCCCGGTCCTGGGCTTCCGACGTACTGGCGCCCAGATGCGGCGTGGGGGTGACGTTGTCCAGCTCGAAGAGCGGCGACTCGGTGCACGGCTCTCGGCCGAAGACGTCCAGGGCCGCGCCGGCGATCTGCCCGGAGACCAGCGCGGCGTGGAGAGCCTGCTCGTCGACGATGCCGCCCCGTGCGACGTTGACCAGGAGAGCCGTGGGCTTCATCGCGGCGAGTTCGGCCCGGCCGATGAGCCCGGTGGTCTCCGCGGTCTTGGGCAGGTGGACGGTGATCACGTCCGCACGGCGCAACAGCTCGTCCAGGGTCAGGAGTTTGACACCGTCCGGGCAAGCATTACCAAGGTGCGGGTCATGGGCCACGATGTCCATGCCGAACGCGGCCATCCGCTCCGCGACCAGCGTGCCGATACGGCCCAGCCCGATCACGCCGAGGGTCTTCGACGACAGTTCGACGCCCGTGTACCGGGATCGCTCCCAACTGCCCTGCCGCAGAGCTGTTCCCGCGGGCAGGAGATGGCGTGCCGACGCGAGGATCAGCGCACAGGTCATCTCCGCGGCGGACACCACGTTGGCGGTGGGCGCGTTGGCCACCGCGACACCGCGGCGGGTGGCGTCCTGGACGTCGACGTTGTCCAGACCGACCCCTGCACGTCCGATGAACCTCAGGCGGGGAGCAGCGTCGAGCACCTCGGCATCGACCCTGGTCGCGCTGCGTACGAGCAGCGCGTCCGCACTCTCGACGGCGGCCAGCAGCGCCGGGCGGTCCGTGCCGTCACAGTGCCGGACCTCGACGTCGGATCCGAGGGAGGACAGTGCCACGGGTGAGAGCGGATCGGCGACGAGCACGACGGGTCTGATGTTCACAGTGATCCTTGGTGGTCTGAGAAGGGATCTTGGGATGACAGACCGGCCGCTCAGGCCGGGACGGCCTGCGGGATGACACCGTCCGTCAGCCGAGGCGTGGCGTGTCGGCTGTGCAGCACTGCCAGCGCCGGTTCCCACGTATAGGAGAACCCGCCACCCGCGGAGGGCAGGGACGCGCGCAGCAGATGCGTCTCCACGAGTTCCTCCAAAAGAGCCTCGGCCCGGAATGCGCTGGTGCTCAGGAGTGAGGCGACGGCCTCGACGCTGAGTTCCCGAAGTCCTCGCGCGGAGATCAGGGTTTCGAAGGCGACCCGGGCGTCGGCGGGCAGCGCAATGAGTGATCGCTCGAGGCTGGAGCGGATGCCCAAGGGGTCCTCGCCCGCCTGCGACGACTCGGCGATCCAGTTCGCCGCCTGACGGGCCGTCCAGTGAGGGCGCAGTCGAAGCTTGGACGCCACGGCGAAGAGCGCGCCGGGCAGGCCGTGGCAGAGCTCGGCCAGTCGCCGAACTCCTTCCGGATCCATCGTGATCCGGTGGTCCGCCACAGCGGAGCCGAGCACCTGCAGACTGTCGTCGAGAGGCAACCGGTCCAGCTCGACCTGCTCGGTGCTGGAAGCGACGAACAGGCGTCGGCGACCACTGATCAGGGTTCCGCATCCCTTCCCGGAAGGAAGAAGCGGAGCCAGGTCCTCCGGGGCGGTCACGTCGTCGAGGACGACGAGCACCCGCCGGTCCGCGGTCCAGGCGCGGAACATCAAGCTCAAATCCGTCACGTCGCGGTTCAGCTGGTCGTCGTGGGCGCCGAGCCCGCGAAGAAAGGAGCGGAGCACCATCGCGTGGTCGACGGGACGGTCGTCGCTGTCGAGGAGCCGGGTGAACAACGTGCCGTCGGGATAGTGCGGGCTCGCTTCCTGGGCGGCATGCACGCACAACTCGCTCTTGCCGGACGCGAGGGGGCCGTTGACCACGACGACGCGCCCTGCCGCAGGTGCCGTGAGCGCGCCGACCGCACGCGCCAACTGGCCTCTGCGGCCGGAGAGCCGGGCCTGCGCTGGGGGGAGGTGGCGCGGCACTTGAGTGGTTGCCGATGCCGATGCCGATGCCGTGGCCGCCGCGGCCCTGAGGGGCTCGGGCACGCCCGGCAGACAGTCGTCGGAGTTGAGTATCGCGGTGTGCAGGGCCTGGAGCTCGGGTGAGGGATCGAGTCCGAGTTCATCGGCGATGGACGTCCGTGCGCGCTGGTACGCGCGCAGCGCGTCGGCCCTGCGGTCCGTCCGGTACAGCGCCAGCATCAGTTGGCGCTGTACGCCCTCGTTCGTCGGTTCCAGCCGGGCCAGCGAGGTGAGCTCGCTCAGGAGCTCGTGGTGCCGGCCCAGGTGCAGATCGGCGTCGATCCGAAGGTGCCTGGCGCTGTTGCAGAGCTCGTTGAGCCGGAGTGCTTCGGACTCGAGGATGGAGCCCTTGCGCACGTCTACGAGCGCTGAGTCGCGCCACAGCGTCATCGCCGTGACAACGGAGTTCCGGGCGCGCAGGAAGTCTCCCTTGTGGAACTCCTGGCGAGCCCGGGAGATGAGTGGTTCAAAACGGAAGGCGTCCACGCGGTCGTCGGGAAGCGTCAGCTGGTATCCACCGTCGACCGTGCTCAGCGTCGGCCGTGCGCCGCGCCGGCGAGCGGCGTCGCCGCGGGGGCTGCCGAGCTCGAACTTCTTCCGGATCTGGCAGATGTACGTCTGTAGTGCGGTGCTGACGCTGGTGGGCGGGCTGTCTTCCCAGAGTTCTTCGACAAGTTGCCCGGATCGCACGACCCGGTTCGCGTTGAGTGCGAGCAGGGCGAGAATCTGGCGGACCTTCTGGGCTGCCGGGGCGGTGTTGGCGCGATCGTCCCCGGCGTAGACCTCGAACGGTCCCAGAAGATTGACTCGCATGGGCTTCTCCATCGTGTGCTGACTGACGGGAGCGTTCGGGACGGCTCTCAGACCATTCCGGCACTGCCCATGGATTGGATCTCGGTGGCGAAGAGCTGCCAGCTCTTCGCGTACGCCTCGGCGAGCTGGGCCACCGCGGACATGCAGTGGGGCGGCACGCTCGCGACGATGGCGTCCTTGTCGCGGGTCACGGCCGCGCCGGCGTCCAGGAGACGCAGCACCGTCCGGCCGGCCTCGTTGAAACGCAGTGAGGGATCCCGCCTCAGCAGGCGATGGATCTCGCCCGCGTCGGCCGGCTGCCCCGCGTCGGCGGGAGGCGAGGTGGGCCGGATCTCTGCGGGAGGCGGGGTGGGCCGGATCTCTGCGCTTGACACCCCTGTGCCGGCGCTGGCGGTCCCGACACCGCGCGCGGGTCCGGAGGCGACGGTGACGTCGTCACCGCGCGCGATCCGGTCCCGCACCGCGGCCACGGTCGTCGGAGAGACACCCGCCTGCTTGGCGATGTGCCGTAGTGAGGCCCCCGGGTGCTGTCGCAGCAGAGCCGCGGCGAGTTCCCTGCCCCGCTTCGGGTCGACCGCTCTGGCACGACCGTCACGGCCTACGCGCTTGGCATCGGGCGCGGGCGCACCGAGCAGGCGGCGACGGATCTCAGCGGCCTTCCCGCTGGACACTCCCGCGATCTCCGCCACGAATCTGTCCGACCAGTGAGGACGGCTCGCGAGGATGCGCTCCGCGGCGGCAGTGCGTTCCCCCAAGGTCAGCGGAAGGCCGTGTGTCACGTTCAGGGCCACGGCGAGCAGGCGGCCGTCTTCCGCGCTGCCGTCGAAGAAGCGCACCGCGATGGTTGGCCGACCGCGCATCTGTGCTGCCCGAAGGCGGTGGATCCCGTCGATCACCGTCATCGACGGACGGTGCACGAACAGGGGCGGGAGGCCCGCACCCGTGTCCGCGAGCTTCCGGGAGTGGGCCGGGTCCTCCACCGTGCGCCGGGGGGAACCCGTGATCCGCAATGCTTCGAGAGGAACGATCTCCACCGGAGCCCGCAACAAGGTGTCGCGGAGTTCGATCAGGTACGCGCCGTCGGGCGCCGGGTGAGGCATCGCCTCGTGCCGGCGGGTGCCACCGCCGCCTCGTCCGTGGGGCCTCACTGCCAGCCCGCGTCATCCGCCGTCTGCTGTCCGGAAACGGCCACGGCCGAGGGGGCAGGCGACTGCCAGCCCGCATCCGCCTGGACCGCCGTCCGCTGTGCCGGCTCCGACTCGGCCGCCCCCAGGACCATCGCCAGCGCTGCCGCAAACGCAGTCCCGAAGCCCACAACTCGACGCATCGTCATCTTTCTTCTCCCCCGGATAAGAAGTCCTCAGGCGCTGATCGCGCCGATGACTGAGTTTGATCCGTGACCGGAGGCGGAGTGAAGAGAGTTCGGGAGGGGCAGAGTGGCCATGTCCTGATGAGGACAGATTCCGGCTCGGCGCGAGCGGGCCCGTGGGGGCATCACCAGGAAGTGCCCGGGGCCAGAGAAACCGATGCCGAGAGCAGAGTCCACTCGCCGAGGTGTGGCTCCGCTCCGACCGCGGTCCACCACGCGACGCGGGCGGCCGACTCGGCCAGCTCCGGGGCAGCGGACTCGAGGAAGATGCCGACGGCCGGGACGGAGCCGTCCGCGGGGTGCACGGTGGCGTGGAGGATCGCCGTCTCCGGCGGAGCGGCCCGGGTGATGACCGCCGCCACCCCCATGGGCAGGGGTGTCCCGGAGGGGTGTGGCGCGAGGTGGACGTGAACCAGGTACAGCCGTCGCGATCGTCGCGAGTGGTCTCCGTCACAGCCCCTCACCAGGCCGTTCATGTAGCCTCTCCAATCGTTTCATTACGCACACATGACCGGTGTGCAGGAGCGATCCGTACACCTGGGACGAGGCGTACAGGGGGGACGCACATGCTTTCTGGACTGGGCATCGACGCGGCTACAGAAGCCGTGTACCGGACCATGCTGGCTCGGCCGGAAGGCGGCATCGCCTCGTGGGCGAAAGAGCTCGACCTGCCGGAGAGCGAGGTACGCCGGGCACTGGACCGCCTGAGCGGCTTGGCGCTGGTGCGGCGCTCTACAGACGATCACGCGCAGGTGCGTCCTGTGAACCCCTTGCTCGGCCTGGAGGCCCTACTCGCCAAAGAACAGGCCGAGTTGGCCGCGCACCAGCTGCGCGTCGAGGCGAGCCGAGCGAAGGTCGCCGAGACCATGGCGCAGTTCGCGGACCGCTACGCGGCCGGTGCGGGATCGGGTTTCCAGTACCTCGAAGGCATTGACGCCGTCAGGGAGCACATCGAAATACTCACCAATCAAGTGCAGGATGAATTCTTGACCTTTGCCCCGGGCGGGCCTCAGACGCAGGCGAACATGGCCGCTTCGCGTCCGCTCAATCTGAGCCTGCTCAATCGGGGTATCCGGATGCGCACCATCTATCTGGACAGCATCCGGCGCGACCAGCCGACCGTCTCGCACGCCACATGGCTGGTCGATCACGGTGCTCAGATCCGTACGACTCCTTCCCTTCCCAACCGCCTCATCGTTGTAGACCGGCGGACAGCCCTTATCGCGACCGACAGCCAGAACACCCGCACCGGTGCGGTTGTCGTGGAGAACCCGGGCACGCTCGCGCTGATCATCGCGCTGTTCGAGTCCGTGTGGCAGTCCGCGCAGCCTTTCGGAACGCGGCCGGAACGGGAGCCGGAACAGCTGAGTGCTCATCAGGCCGAAGTGCTCCGCCTGATGGCGCAAGGGCTCACTGATGACGCCATCGCGCACCACCTGGGTGTCTCGACGCGCACCGTGCGCAGAACCGTGTCCGGTCTGCTCACCCAGCTCGACGCCCGGAGCAGGTTCCAGGCCGGCGTCCAGGCCGTGCGGCTCGGCTACCTGCCGAGCAACCTCGACTGAAGGTCCGGCCCGACCTACCGTAGGCCATGCCGAGGCCGTCCAACCGCTCGTCATGCGCAGTTGAACGCGGATCGGTTGCCACGAACCGCTTGAGTTCCGCTTGAGTCGGCCTGGAACCCCGCGTGTCAGATTCGTTGCATGGTTCAAAGGCATGCCGACAAGGCGCTGGTCGAGAGAGTCAAACAGCTCCGTACCGGCCTCGCGGGGACCCCGCTGATCCCATTGGCGCATGACGAGCTCGACATTGTCGCCAAGCTGGAGTTCTGCAATCCGACCGGCAGTACCAAGGATCGCTCGGCACTCTGGATCTTGGAGCGGGCGATCTCCCGCGGTGAAATCCAGCAGGACACCACGGTGGTGGAGTCATCGTCCGGGAATTTCGCCCTGGCGCTGGCGTTCTACTGTCGCATGCTCGGCATCGCGTTCGTGCCGGTCATCGACCCCAATTGCAACGCGGCGACCGAAGCGCACCTGAGAAATCTGTGCCGTCACGTGGAGAAGGTCTCCCGGAGGGATGCCGCGGGCGGATACCTGAAGACCCGCCTGTCCAGGGTTCAGGAACTCCTCGCGAAGTTCGGTCCCGCGTACTGGCCCAACCAGTACGCCAACCCCGATGCCCTCGACGCGCACTATCAGTTCACCGCGGGTGAGCTGATCAAGGACGCGGGCGTCATCGACTATCTGTTCGTCGGTGTGAGCACGGGCGGAACCATCGCCGGCGTCTCCCGTCGGGTCAAGGAAGCCTTTCCGCGGTCGGTGGTGGTGGCCGTGGACACCGAGGGCTCCGTGATCTTCGGGGGGCCGCCGAAGAAGCGGTGGATTCCCGGCATCGGTTCCAGCATCGTGCCGCCTTTGTGCCGGCAGGCGCTCATCGACGAGGTCGAGATCGTCTCCGAGGTTCGTGCGGCCGAGGGCTGCCATGAACTCCTCGATCGCTACGGGCTGTTCGTCGGCGGTTCGACCGGGAGCATCTACGCCGGAATCCAGAGCTACTTCGCGCGCAACCGGCCCACCGGGCCTCGCCCCACCGTCGCCTTCCTGGCCGCGGACCGTGGGCACGCCTACGCCAAGACCGTCTACGACGCCGACTGGCTTCGGGAACTGCGTGCGGAAGCGGCACGGTCCTCGTCGCCCGCACGGGCACATCAGTCAGACATCGAAGGAGAACTGCTCACGTGCACGCCCTGACCCCGCCGACCATGACGGTGATCGACGCAGCCGACGTCGCCGCACAGATCAACGGCAGCCGTCCGGAGCTGCTGGAGGTCGTACGCCGCGCCTATCTGGCCCACGACGCGGGCCAGAGCTCCAACCCGCACAGTTCGTTCCTCCGGTTCCCGCACCAGTCCCGCTCACGCATCATCTCCCTGCCGGCGTATCTCGGCGGTGAGTTCGACGTGGCGGGCAACAAGTGGATCGCCAGCTTCCCCGACAACATCCAGCACGGGATCCCTCGTGCCTCGGCCACTCTGATCCTCAACGACTGCGTCACCGGATACCCGTTCGCGTGCATGGAGTCGTCGGTCATCTCCGCCACCCGTACCGCGGCCTCCGCGGTGCTCGGCGCCGAAGTCCTGCTCGGTGAGCGGCGCGCACGCCGGGTCGGCATCGTCGGCACCGGTCTGATCGCCCAGCACGTCTGGAAGTTCCTGCGTGATCTCGACTGGGAGATCGGCGCGTTCCGGCTCTTCGACCTCAACCGGGACGCCGCCGAGCGCTACGGCCTCGTCCTCAAGGAGGACGCCGCGGCCGAGGTGGAGATCGCCGAGCGCGTCGAGGACGCCTTCGCCGACTGCGACCTCGTCGTGCTCACCACCGTGGCCGGAGAGCCGCATCTGCACGACCCGGAGCTCCTGGCACACGGCCCGGTGGTGCTCCACCTGTCCCTGCGCGATCTGTCCCCCGAAGTCGTCCTGGCTGCTCAGAACTTCACCGACGACGTGGACCATGCGGTGCGTGAACGCACGTCGCTGCACCTGACCGAGCAGGTCACCGGTAACCGGGACTTCATCGACGGCACCATCGGCGACCTCCTCGACGAGCGCCGGACCCGCGAGCCCGGACGCCCCGCGATCTTCGCGCCGTTCGGCCTCGGCGTCCTGGACCTGGCCGTCGGCAAGTGGGTGCACGACCGGCTCGTCGAGGCGGGCAAGGGCCATCGGGCGAGCGAGTTCTTCACCGGCGTGGAGGTCTGATCATGAGTGCTGCGGAAGACCGCTACCTGGTCGTCGTCAACCACGAGGAGCAGTACTCGATCTGGCTCGCCGACCGTGACATCCCCATGGGCTGGCGGCCGGTGGGCGAGGCCGGCACGAAGCGGGAATGCCTCGCCCACATAGAGCACGTGTGGACCGACCTGACCCCGCTGTCCGTCCGTATGTCCCTGTCCGAGCCGGCGGCCAAGGACCCGTCGCGATGAGCGCGGCCATGTCCTCCGCACCGAGCGAGGCCGCGCAGCTGTGGCTGCGCGGCCTGGACAGCCGGCGGCAGACCGCCCGCTACCGTCTGTTCGTCTTCCCGCACGCCGGTGCCGGCGCCTCCTCCTACCAGCTGGCCGAACACTTCCCGGACAGCGTCGAGGTCTGCTCCGTACAACTGCCGGGGCGGGAGAACCGCTTCGTCGAGCCGCCTCTGCTGTCCGTGGAAGCCGTTGTGGACGAGCTGGCGCCGCTGATATCCGGGCGCTCGGAACTGCCGTTCGGCTTCTTCGGGCACAGCATGGGCGCGCTGCTCGCCTTTGCGCTGGCGAACCGCCTCCGGAACACGGGCGCACCGCTCCCCACCCGGCTGTTCCTGTCGGCCCTGCGCGCCCCCCATCTGCCGGACCGGGAGCCCCTGCACCACCTGTCGGACGCCGATCTCCTGGCCCGGTTGAGGCGTTCGGAGTTCGTGGGCCTCGACCCCGAGTTGCAGGAGCTGCTGCTGCCCACGGTGCGCGCGGACCTCACCGTGTGCGAGACGTACGAGCACCGGCACCAAGCGCCGTTGCCCTGCCCGTTCACCGTGCTCGGCGGTGACCGGGACGACTCGGTCCGCGAGCCGGAGCTGGCCGCCTGGCGCGCGCACACCTCCGCCGAGTTCGAGCTGCGGATGTTCCCGGGAGATCACCTCTATGTACGCGGCGCAGAGCAGCAGCTCGTCGAATCGATAGCGCGCACCCTTCCCGTCCGGCGTTGAGAAACGTCCCCCGTCCGGGGTTGAGAAAGGATCAGTTCATGGCGCCGACCACTCTGGTCGCACTGTGGGAGCAGCGGGTCGCGACGGCCGCTGACTCCATTGCCGTCGTCGCGGGCGACGAGCGCGCCACCTACGCCGAAGTGGACCGACGCGCCACGCTCGTGGCCGCGGAGCTGCGCTCGCGCGGCATCGGCCCGGAGTCGCTGGTCGGCGTCTGTCTCGGCCGGTCGGTCGACATGGTGGTGGCACTGCTCGGCGTCCTGAAGTCCGGCGCCGCCTATCTGCCGCTCGACCCCAGCTATCCCGCCGACCGCCTGCGGTACATGCGGACCGATTCCGGGTCGGAGCTCGTGCTGTGCGACGCGGACCACCGTGCGCAGATGCTGGGCGCCGACGCCGATGAGGCGTGCGGGACCGCGGACATCCTGTTGATCGAGGACCTCACGGCGGCGGAGGGCGCCCGTGTGCCGGCGGAGCTCACCGCGCAGGCCGGCGACGCGGTCGGTCCGCAGAACCTGGCCTACGTCATCTACACCTCCGGATCGACCGGGCTGCCCAAGGGCGTAGGGATCGATCACGCGGCGATCAGTTCGTTCCTGAAGAGCGTGGCGCAGCGCCCCGGCCTCTCCCGGGACGACCGCGTCCTCGCCCTCACCCCGCTCTCCTTCGACATCTCCACGCTCGAACTCTTCCTGCCGCTGACCCTCGGCGCGACCGTCGTCATGGCCCCGCCGGCCGCCAACACCGACCCCGAAGTGCTCGCCGCCGCCATCGAAGAAGCGGGAGTGACGGTCGTCCAGGCGACCCCCACGACCTGGCGCATGCTCGTGGCCTCCGGCTGGCAGGCCGGCCGGGGGAAGGTGCTGCTCTCCGGCGGCGAACCGCTGGATCCCCAGCTGGCACAGGACCTGCTCGCCACCGGCGGCACGCTGTGGAACCTGTATGGGCCGACCGAGGCCACGGTGTGGGCCACGGCCGGCCGCATCGACACCGCGGAGGAACGGGTGACCGTCGGCACCGCGCTGTCCAACAGCCGCCTCCACGTGGTCGACGAGCACGGAAACGAGGTCTCCCCGGGCGCCACCGGCGAGCTGTGGATCGGCGGTGAGGCTGTGGCCCGCGGCTATCTGAACCGCCCGGCGCTGACCGCCGAACGCTTCGTACCGGATCCCTTCGGCGGTACGGGAGAGCGTCTGTACCGCACCGGTGACCTCGCCCGATGGGCCTCCGACGGAAGCCTGGAGGTCCTCGGCAGGAACGACCACCAGGTGAAGGTGCGCGGCTACCGCATCGAACTCGGTGAGATCGAGGCGAGCGTCCGCAGCCATCCACTCGTCGCGGACGCGGTGGTCGTCGTCGACCACCAGGCCGCCGGGGGCGCCCAGTTGGTGACGTATCTGGTCCCCGCCCACGGCGCCCCCCAGGATCTGCCGGTCCGACTGCGTGACCATCTCGCCGCAAGGCTCCCGGCCCACATGGTGCCGCAGGGGTACTCCGTACTCGACGTCCTGCCCCGCACACCCGCGGGCAAGGCCGACCGCAATGCTCTCGGCGGCGCTCCCTACGAGCGGATCCGACAGGCCGGGCACGCGGCTGAGGAGGCCGTGCCGTACCCGGAGACCGAGACCATCCGCCGGGTCTGGGGCGAGCTCCTCGCCGTGTCCGACGTCTCCCCGCACGACGACTTCTTCGGCCTGGGCGGGCAGTCGCTCACCGCCGTTCGGGCGGTGGCGCGGCTGCGTGAGGAGCTTGGCGTACCCGTCGACGTACAGGCGATCTTCGCCCACCCGACGGCGGCGGGCCTGGCCGCGGCGCTCGGCACCCTCCGGACGGAGCATGAGGAGCCGATCCGCCCGGCGACCAGGGCGGAACTCTCCTTCGGCCAGGAGCGCATCTGGATCTTCGAGCAGCTCAACAGTGATGTCCGCGCCTACCACCTGCCGCTCGTCCTGGCCTTCCCGGGTGACCGTGCCGATGTGCCGGTGCTCGAGCACGCGTTGTCGGCCGTGGTACGGCGACACGAGGTACTCCGTACCGCGCTGCCCACGGTCGACGGCCGGGTCCAGCCGGAGGCGCGGGCCGCGACGCCGGTATCGGTCACCTGCGTGGAGACCTCGCAGGAGGAGCTGGACGAGCTGCTCACCGAGCGGATCCGTACACCCTTCGCCCTGGAAGAGGCGCCGCTCCTGCGCGCGGAACTCCTGCGCATGCCGGAGCGCGATCTCCTGCTGCTCACCCTCCACCACATTGCCTCCGACGGCACGTCACTCGACCTGGTGGTGCGCGAACTGGGCGACCTCTACGAGGAGCTGCGCGCGGGTGGCGCTCCCCGTGAGATCTCTCTGCCTGTGCAGTACGCAGACTTCGCGCAGTGGCAGCGAGAGCGGCTGGATGAGGCCGAGGTGGAGCGGCTGCTCGGTTACTGGCGACAGCGGCTCGACGGTGTTCCGGCCCTTGAGCTGCCGACCGACCGGCCACGGCCGGCGATCGCGGGGCACCGCGGCAGCCGTGAACTGTTCCGTGTCCCGGCCCACCTCACGGACAAGGTGCGTGAGCTGTGCCGTGCGCAGGGCGTCACCCTGTTCATGGGGTTGCTCGCACCTCTCCAGGTGCTGCTCGGCAGGTACGCGGACGAGAGCGACGTCGCCGTCGGCACGCTGGTCGGAGGCAGGCAGCGGCCGGAAGTCGAAGACGTCGTCGGCTACTTCGTGAATACGGTGGTGCTGCGTACCGACCTCTCGGGCGACCCGTCCTGGCGGGAACTGCTCACAAGGGTCCGCGAGGTCGCGCAGGGGGCCTACGCCCACCAGGAGCTGCCGTTCGAGAAGCTCGTCGAGCGGCTCTGTCCGACGCGGGACCTCAGCCGCAACCCCCTCTTCCAGGTGTTGTTCGCCCTCGACGAGGAGGCTCCGGCCGGTGTTCTCACCGAGGTCTTCGACCGCAAGGAGCTCGAAGGACGGCTCGGCTCGGCCCGCTTCGACCTCGCATTCGACGTCACCGACCACGCCGTGGGCAGTGGTGACCTGTCCGTCTCGATCGAGTACGCCACCGATCTCTTCGACCGGGCCTTCGTCCAGCGCCTCGCCATCCACTTCGTACGGGTTCTGGAGCAGATGGTGGGCGACAGCACGGCCCGGCTGTCCGAGCTGGAGATCCTGTCCGGACAGGAGCTGCGCGCCCTGGCCCGTGGCGACCTCGCCGAGCCCCTGCCCGAGCCGAGCACGCTGGTGCGGATGTGGGACGCGCAGGTCCGCAGGACTCCCGACGGGGTGTGTCTCGTGGGCGATGCCGAGTCGTTGACCTTCGTGGAGGTCGACCGGCGTGCCGAGGCGCTGGCCGGGGCGCTGCGGGCCAGGGGCGTGGGTCCGGAGCGTCTGGTGGGCGTCTGCCTGGAGCGCTCGGTGGAGATGGTCGTGGCGCTGCTCGGAGTGCTGAAGGCCGGCGGTGCCTACGTGCCGCTCGACCCCGGCTATCCGGCCGACCGGATCCGGCATCTGCTCGACGACTCCGGTGTGCGTCTGGTGGTGGGTGACCCCGGTCATGCGTCGTCGGCGCTGTTGCCCGGGTCCGTGACCCTCGTACCCGTCACCGAGGAGGCGGGGCCGCCGGCCGAACGGAGCGTGGTCGAGGGTGCTCAGCCCGAGCCGCACCACCTCGCGTACGTGATCTACACGTCCGGGTCGACGGGCAAGCCGAAGGGTGTGGCGATCACCCACGCCAACATCACCGCGTTCCTGGAGTGGAACCAGCGGCTGTGCCGTCTCACCGAGCGGGACAGCGCGCTGCTGAACCACTCGGTGGCCTTCGACAACTCGGTGTGGGAGATCTTCCAGTGCCTGGTCTCCGGGGCTCAGCTGCACCTCGCCAACTCCACCGCCGCGTACGACCCGGAGGCGTTCTTGCGGGAGCTGAGCGAACGGCGGATCTCCACCCTCAACGCCACGCCGTCGCAGATGCGGATCCTGCTGGAGGCGACCGACGATCCCGCCCGGGGGCTCGCCTCCGTACGGCTGGTCTTCACCGGGGCGGAGGCGGTGCCCCACGACGTCGCGCGCCGCATCCTGGAGGTCACCGCGGAAGGCTGCCAGGTCTTCAACGAGTACGGGCCGACCGAGGCGACCGTCACGTCCGCGTACTGCCCGATCACCACCGAGCTGATCGACCGTCACGCTCATCGGCCGAGCGTCCCGTTCGGCCAGGCCACCGACAACGCCCGCCTGTACGTGCTCGATCCGCGGCTGCGGCCCGTCGTGCCCGGGTGCCGGGGACAGTTGTACGTCGGCGGTGTCGCCGTGGGACGCGGCTACTTGGGGCAACCGGCCAGGACGGCTCAGGTCTACCTGCCCGATCCCTTCGCGGAGGAGCCCGGCGCACGCATGTACGCCACGGGTGACGTCGTGCAGCTCCTCCCCGACGGGAACCTGGTGTTCCTCGGTCGCGACGACCACCAGGTCAAGGTGCGCGGATTCCGCATCGAACTCGGAGAGATCGAATCCGTGCTGCGTACGCACTCGGCGGTCACGGACTGTGTGGTGGCCGTACACCGTACGGCCACGGGTGTCGAGCAGCTGGCGGCGTACGTCATCCCGCAAGCCGCGGCGGACACCGCGACCTCCTTCACGCCGGCGCACCTGCGGGAGCACCTGGCCGGGCAACTGCCGTCGTACATGGTGCCGCAGTGCTACACCGTCATCGACCAGATCCCGCTGACCCCGAACGGAAAGGTCAGCCGGGACGCCCTGCCCGCACCGCAGACCGTGGCCGCTGATCCGGTGAACGATCAGGAGATCACCAAGGAACAGCAGCTCGTGGTCGAGGTGTGGCAGGAGGTTCTCGGTATCGACGGCCCCCTGGGGGCCGACGACAACTTCTTCGAGGTCGGTGGCAACTCGCTGGCCGTCACCGCGGTCGCGGTGCGGCTGAGCACACGGCTCGGACGCCGTGTCTCACCGGTCCTGGTCTTCCGTTTCCCCACGGTCGCAGACCTCGCCGAAGCCTTGGAAGAGGCGTGGTGACCGTGACGGCCACCCCCACCGTCCGCGCAGACAGATGCAGAGAAAGGCAGGCATGAGCAACACGGACAACAGTGTCGTTCTCGTCGACGCGTACCCCTCGAGCTACGCGCTGGCCGAGGCGTTCCTGGAGCAGGGCTGTGCTGTCGTGCGAGTGCAGAGCACCCAGGACGTACCCAGGTGCTACCAGGGCGACTTCGACACCCGGGCCTTCAGCGACAACATCATCCACAGGGGTTCGCTGAGCGAAACCGTCGCGGCAGTGGCCGAGCACCGTCCCGTCGCGGTCATCGCCGCAGGCGAGTACGGCGTGGAGCTGGCGGACGCACTCAGCGAGGAACTCGCGGTGCCCACCAACGGCCGCCTGCTCTCGCCGGCCCGGCGGAACAAGTTCCTGATGACCGAGACGCTCCGGGCCGCGGGCTTGCGCGCGGCCCGGCAGAAGCTGGTCGAGGACGAGCAGACCCTCATCGACTGGCATCGCGAGATCGGCGGCCGGGTCGTGGTGAAGCCGCTGCGCAGCGCCGCCAACGACGGCGTGACCATCTGCGACACTCCCGAGGAGTCGGCCGCCGCGCTGCGCGGCATCCTGACCGCCACGACGGTGTTCTCGGAGACCAACACCGCGGCCGTCGTCCAGGAGTACCTGGTGGGTGGCGAGTACGTGGTGGACACCGTGAGCCGCGACGGTCGGCACCGGGCCACAGACGTCTGGAAGTACAGCAAGATGACCGTTCCCGGCGTACGGGACCGGATCACCGGCGGCCATCTGATCCCCGGGGACGCGCCGGTGCGCCAGGCCGTCGTCGACTACGCCCACGACGTGCTCGACGCGCTCGGAATCCGGCACGGACCGGCGCATCTGGAGATCATCGTCACCGACGAAGGGCCGTGCCTCGTCGAGGTGGGCGCTCGGATCGCCGGCGCGAACACGCCGTACTACGCCGAGTTGGGAGCGGGGGAGTCGCAGATCGGGTGGACCGTGCAGGCGTATCTCCACCCGGAGCGGTTCCTCGCCGAACACCGGCACCCGTACCGCCTTCAACAGCACGTATCGGTGTCCTGGCCGACGGCACCGCAGCAGGGAAAGCTCGTCTCCTACCCCCTGCTGGAAGTCGTTCGGGGCATGGAGAGCTTCAACAACACGGAGATCTTCGTGCACCCGGGCGATTCCCTCGTCCGTACCGTCGACGACTCCACCAAGACCATGGCCGTCGGCTTCGCGCACCCGTCGGCGGAAGTCGTCGAGCGCGACTTCAACGCGATCTGCTACTTGGACGGCCCCGGCTTCTACGACGTGGAACAGCCCGAGTGAAGCGGCTCCGACCGATCAGCACACGCACACGACAGAGGCCCGAATGAACAGCAGCCGCGGTTTGATCGACATACCCGGATTCCCGCCCTTCGACCCCACGCACCCGGTGGAGAACGCGGTCATCACACGCCTCGCCGGCAACTGGCACCGGCGCGCGACGGTGAAGCGCAAGGAGCCCGAGCTCGAGGACCTGTTCGAAGTCGACCGTCCCGACTATCCGGAACGGCTCGTCCCGTTCGCCGGCCACCCCGTGTGGGAGGGTCTCGACCCCGACGTCCGGAGCCGGATGCTGAGCTGGGCCTGGCTGGCCTACAACAAGCACACCGTCCTGGCCGAACAGCGCGTGGTGAACCCGGCCTTCGCCTACGTCATCGAGGGGGAGTTCCCGTCCCTGGGCGGCCCCGCCCTCGAGCAGTCGCTCGCCCAGGCCATGGTGGACGAGCAGTACCACACACTGATGCACCTCAACGCCAGTACCATCACTCGGCGGAAGCGGCGGATCGAGATCCCCGACACCGTGCTTCCCGCCCCGCACATCGTCCGGCGTCTCGCGGAACTCCGCGACGAGTGCTCGGAGTCCTGGGAGCAGAAGCTCACCACCCTCGCGTTCGCGACGGTCTCCGAGACCTCGATCAGCGCCTATCTGCACCTGCTGTCGGACGACAAAGAAATCCAGGTCATCAACTCGACGACGGTACAGCTGCACAACCGCGACGAAATCTGCCACTCGTCCATCACCGGTGAACTCGCGAAAACCGTCTACGACTTCCTTTCCAAGGATCAGAAAAGGTTCTTCGTCGAGACGATGATGACGGGACTCGAGGCGTTCGTTGCCAACGACTACCGGACCTGGCAGCAGATCCTCGCCATGCACGGCGTGGCCGACGCCGAGAAGATGATCTCCGAAATCCAGTACGATGCGGGTCGCAAGAACCTCGTGCGCGACTTCAGCGGCCTTCGCTGCCTCCTCTCCGATATGGATCTGCTCGGCCAGGTTGACTGGGACTGGGGCGACGAGCAGTAGTTCCCTCCGCATCCTCAATTCTTGACGCAAGAGGTGTACTCGTGTTCTCTGCCTATCGGCGGCTGTTTTCCGAACCCGGAATTCGACCCCTTATGGCCGTTGGGCTGCTGGCGAAGATGCCCGGCCTCGGTATCTCCTCGGTCCTCATCCTGCACGTAGTGGGAAACATGGACCGCGGCTTCGGTGCGGGAAGTCTGGTGGCCGCGTCCTGGACGGCCGGTGCGGGCCTGGGGGCCCCTCTGCAGGGCCGTGGTCTCGACCGCTACGGTCTGCGCAGGGTCTTCGGTCTGCTGGTGATCGCCCAGGCGCTGTTCTGGGGGCTGGCACACTTCCTGCCGTTCCCCGCCTTGGTCGCCACCGCGTTCATCGGTGGTCTGACGACGCTGCCGGCCTTCACGGTCATTCGCCTGGCCCTGGCCAACATGGTCACCGAGGAGAACCGGCACACCGCCTACGCGGTCGAGGCGATCACCACCGACATCGCCTACATGGCAGGCCCGTCCTTCGGCATCCTGCTCGCCTCCATGGCGTCGCCCACGGTGGCGTTCCTGGCCATGGGCACGATGCTGCTCGTCGCGGGCGCCGCATATCTGCTGCTCGACCCGCCCCTCAAGGCGGCACGTCCGGCAGCGGACGGCCCCAAGCCCGGGCTGCGCAGCTGGCTGACCGTGCGGATGGTGTGCGCGCTGAGCGTGACCGTCGCCACCTCGATCGCGGTGATCGGCTTCGAGGTCGCTGCCATCGGCACCCTGCAGAAGTCCGGTCAGCTGCAGTGGAGCTGGCTGCTTCTGGTGGCCGCGGGCATCGCTTCCGTGGCCGGCGGCTTCCTCTACGGAGGTATGCGCCGCCCGCCGTCGGTGTTCGCGATCGGCGCGTGCCTCGGTCTGCTCTGCATCCCGATCGGGCTCGCGACCGAGTGGTACTGGCTGAGCCTGCTCGCCATCCCGGCCAACCTCCTTGTGGCACCCGCCCTGTCGGCGAGTGCCGGCGCCGTGAGCCGGCTCGCACCCGACGACAGCAAGGGAGTGGCCATGGGCACCTACGCCAGCGCGATCCTGGTCGGCAACGTGATCGGGTCGCCGCTGGCCGGCACGGTTCTCGACCACGGTGGCTCCGCTGCTTCCTTCGCCGCGTTCGGTGCCACCGCCGCACTCATAGCCGGCGTGGCCTACCTCTGTGACCTGCGACTTCGGAGCAAGGGGAGCGACGCCCCCGCCGCGCGGAGCGAACAACTGGAGAACTCGGGAGCCCCGCAGTGAAGATCGCGATCGTCGACGGTTACTCGACCGGCAGCCTTCTGGTGAACAAGCTGCGCGAGCGGGGCGTGGAGTGCGTCCACGTCCGAAGCCAGGAGGTGGTGCCCGCCCGCCTGCTGTCCTCCTTCGTGCCGGACTACTACGCGGCAGACCTCGGATGGTTCTCCGACCTGGGCGATGCCGTACGGGCGTTGAAGGAGACGGAGGTCGACCGTGTGGTCGCGGGGACCGAGTGCGGAGTGGTGCTCGCGGACACCCTCGCCCATGAACTGGGGCTGACGGGCAACGAGTTCGACGGCGTCGAGGCCAGACGCGACAAGTACTTGATGGCGAACAGACTCGCCGCGGCCGGGCTGGCCGCACCGGTGGGCTTCAACACCACCGACCCCGAGGCCGCCGTCGAGTGGTTCACGACCGCCGGTTCCCCGGTCGTCGTCAAACCGGCAGCCAGCGCCGGCACGGACAACGTGCACATCTGCGCCACCGAGGAGGAGGTGCGGTCGGCCTGCGAGGCCGTCATGCGCAGCAACGACTACTTCGGCAACCCGAACCCGTCGGCGGTGGTGCAGAAGTTCCTGGTCGGCACGGAGTACATCGTCAATACGGTCTCCGTGGACGGCGTGCAGAAGGTGTCCGACGTCTGGCTGTCGGCGAAGACCACCGGGCCGACCGGAGCACCGCTGTACGACTACCAGCAACCCCTGCCGATGACGGCCCCGCATGTCGCGGAACTGATCGACTACGTGGTGTCGGCGGTCACCGCCCTCGGCATCACCAACGGCGCCGCGCACAGCGAGGTGATGCTCACCGAGGACGGTCCGGTGCTGATCGAGACCGGGGCACGGCTCATGGGCGCGATGCTGCCCGACGTGATCGAGCGCTACTCGGGGACGTCCCACGTGGAGCTGCTCGCGCTGGCGCTCACGGATCAGGAAGGCTTCCGTGCCTTCCAGGGCAGCGACGTGCACTGGAGCAGGACCGTGCGCAACGTCTGGCTGATCAACAGCCGCGCCGGCGTGTCTTCCGCGTGGCACGACCGGTTCTGCGGCCTGCCCGCTTTCGACCGGCTGGTCACGGGCGTCCGTGAGGGCGCACAGATGCGGCGGACGGTCGATATGGCGACCTCTCCCGGCTTCATATCCCTCGTCGCCGACACGGAGGCCGAGCTCGATCGTGATCAGCTGGCGATCCGGTCCATGGAGTCCACCGGACTTTATGTCGAAGGCCCCTGAGGCAGAGGCCCGACATGGCCCGTCCTGTCACCCCTGTCTGCCTTCCGGACACTATCGAGATCCTGACCCTGGTATTCGAAGCCGCCCGAGCTCTTCGGCTCGGGCGGCTTCGTCATGTCGCAACCCCTGTCTCCCGGCCCGGAGCCACGCTTGATTCCCGCTTGAGCACCTCCGCATAGCGTCCACCGGGTGTTGCCCCACTCGCCGACTCTGTTCGAAGAATGGATGTGTCTTCCTGGTGCTCATCAGCCGCAATGAAAGCAGCCGCTCATGGCGCGAGGTCAGGATCTCCTGCGCAAGCGTCATCCGGGATTTGCAGGCCCGCGGCGTCAATGATTCCCATCGGGTCCTGCTCTCGTCCACGAACTCCGCGGCCTCGGTGCTCGCCACGTTCGCGCTCATGGAACTCGGAGTGTCCGTCGGGCTCGTGGACCGCGGGGTCACGCCGAACCAGTTCGCACGCCTGGTGGAGGAGGCCGACGCAGACTTCTTTGTCTCGGACCACGAGGAGTCGATGCCCGCGTTCGAGGAGCTCGACGCGCACTGGATTCCTCTGCGGGAACTCGACGAGGCGGCACAGCGGAACGCCGGTGAGCCCGCGGAGCTCTCGTTCGACCGCTGGGCTCGACGCTCCGACGCGCTGATCGTGTGGACGTCGGGAAGCCTGGGACGCCCCAAGGGGATCGTGCGGTCCGGAAGCTCAGTACTCGCCAACGTGTCCCGTACGCAGGACCGGATGAAGTACACCGAGTCCGACGTACTGCTGCCGCTGCTGCCGTTCACGCATCAGTACGGCCTCTCCATCCTGCTTCTGTGGTGGCAGGCGAAGGCGAGCCTCGCTCTGCTGCCGAGCCGGCGCACCGACCTGGCCCTCGAAGCCATAGTCGACCTGGGCGTCACGGTCGTGGACTCCGTTCCCGCTGTGTACGAGGGCATCCTGCGCATGCTGGACCGCGGACACACGAGCACCACTCTCCTCGAGTCCGTGCGCATGTGGTGTGTCGGTGGTGAACCGCTGCAGGACGACCTCCTGCGCCGCTTCACGGAGCAGATGGGCAAGCCGCTGCTGGACGGATACGGCAGTTCCGAGGCGGGCAACATCGCGCTGGCCGCGCCCGACCATCCGAATCTCTGTGGCCGGCCGCTCGCCGGCATCACGGTCACCGTGGTGGACGACGAGGACCGTCCCCTGCCCGCCGGCGAAGTCGGGGAAGTGATCGTGCACACGCCCGACATCATGGTGGGGATGCTGGAGCCGGGCGGCCGTGTGCGGGAGAGCCAGCGCGCGGTGCACCGAACGCAGGACCTGGGCTTCCTCGACGAGAACGGCAACCTGCGGGTGCTGGGCCGCAAGGCCGCGGTCCACCGCTTCGGAAACACGCTCTACCCGGACGCCATCACCGCCAAGGCCAGCGAATGCGGTCGGCCGGTGCGCGTCATACCCGTGGAGAACGGCCGCTTCGGCACGGATCTCGTCTTCGTCGTCGCCGACCCCGACGAGCGTCCGGCGGCTCACTGGCGCCGCGTGTTCGCGGATCTGGTCGCCGAATTCGAGCAGCCGAACAAGGTGCTCGTGGTGAAGCAGTTCCCCGAGCACACCAACGGAAAGGCCAACCTCACCGCTCTGCGGTACATGGCACAGGCCGCCCTCAGAAGCCGTTCGGAGAAGGCGCCCGCACAGCAGACGCCGGCCAAGCCCGCGGAGCGGGCCATCCCGTTCGGCGACCGGATCACCGTGCTCCAGGACGTGGCCAGGCTCCTCAGCGAGCGCAGGTCCGAGATCCTCCGCATCCTCACCGAGGTCTGCAACCACCGGACGGCGACGGACGAGATCGACGCCTCCATCGAAGCGCTCGAGGGCGCGGTGGCGGAAGTATCGCGCTACGGTCCGCAGGCGGTGGGCCAGACCGGTGTGCTGATGCCCTCCAACATCCCCCTGTACGGCTACATCCTGTATGTCGTCATCCCCAGCCTCTACAGCCAGAAGGTCGTCTTCCGGCCCTCCCGGATGATCGACGCGCAGACCCGGGCGCTGCACAAGCTGATCGGCACGGTCCACGCACTGCCCCTGCTGCTCGACGACAGCGGCCAGCGCGAGTTCATGGAGAACGTGGGCAAGAAGTCCGACGTCCTCGTCTTCACGGGCTCCTACGAGAACGCCGAGACCATCCGCGAACAGCTGCCCCGCGACACCGTGTTCTGCTTCTTCGGCCAGGGCATCAACCCGTTCGTCGTCGGTGCCGACGCAGATCTCGGCACAGCGGTCGACGGCCTGGTCAAGGTCCGCATGCTCAACTCCGGACAGGACTGCTTCGGACCCGATGTGGTGTTCGTCCACACCTCGGTGAGCGCCCAGTTCTGCAACCTGCTGTCCCGGCGGGTCGAGGCGCTGCGCCTGGGCACCGCGCACGACGCCACAGCCGACTACAGCGCCATGTTCTACGACGAGGCGTTCGCGTCGACGCTGGACTACTTGTGCGAGAAGCGCGAGTTCATCGCCGCCGGCGGCCGTATCGACGTCGTGGACCGGCACGTGCGGCCCACCGTCCTGATCCACCCGACGGACGAGCCCTTCCTGCCCCCAGAGATGTTCGCGCCCGTCTTCAACGTCGTGCCCTACACCTCGGAGGAGTGGCTGAACGAGCTGCTACGCCACCCCTACTACGCCGAACGCGCCATGGCGGCCACGGTGTTCGGCTCCCTGCCGGACACCGTCGAGGCCCTCAGGGACCGCCACATGGTGAGCGTCGACGAGACCCT
Source organism: Streptomyces hawaiiensis (assembly GCF_004803895.1). Lineage (NCBI taxonomy): Bacteria > Bacillati > Actinomycetota > Actinomycetes > Kitasatosporales > Streptomycetaceae > Streptomyces > Streptomyces hawaiiensis. The sequence goes on from NZ_CP021978.1 coordinate 4,763,296, forward strand.
GATCGACATCGAGAGCGGCAACCATCCGTTCGGCGGCCGCGGGATCCGCGCCAACTACATCTCCGTCGGCCGCAAGCGGCACACCGAACCGCTGCTCCTGTCGAAGGCCGTCGCCGACCACCTGCCGGGGAAGTCATGAGCAACGAAACCACCACGTCCGCGGCCGCCGCATGGTCCGTCGCCGCCTCGGTACTCTCAGCGTCCGGAGTACAGACCGTGTTCGGCCTGCCCGGCGACGACATGTACGCGTTGGAAGCGGCGCACGAGGCGGGGATCCGCTTCGTCCTGTGCCGCGACCAGCGCAACGCGATGTTCATGGCCACCGGCTGGGCGATCCAGTCGGGCGAGGTCGGCGTAGCCGTCGTGGGCAAGGGGCCGGCCGTGACCAACACGGTCACCGGACTGCTGGAGTCGGCGGCGTCCGCTGCCCCCGTACTCCTGCTCAGCGGCGGCACCGGGGCCCGGCACCGAGGCAGCGGGGCGTTCCAGGAACTCGACCAGCTCGCCGTCGTGGCGCCGCTGGTCAAGTACGCGGCCCGGGTGGATCACCCGGACCGGCTGGTGCCCACGCTCCAGCGCGCCCTGCTCGTCGCCCGCCACGAGCGGGGACCCGTGTACGTCGAGATTCCGGAGCACCTGCTCTGCGAGACCTCGCTCGCGGTACCGGCGGCACCGGACGTCTCCGAGCTCCCGGACGAGATCGTCACGCGAGCCGGCTCCGCCGTCCTGGAGGCGCTGCGGGCTGCTCGCCGCCCGGTCCTTCTCGTCGGCGGGGGCATGCGCCACGAGAACGGCGGCCGCGACGTGGAGCGGCTGGCCGAGCGGCTGGGCGCCGCGGTCTTCAGTACGGCGTCCGGCCGCGGCTCCGTCGACGAGGCGTCGCCGTACTTCTGCGGTCTCGCCGGCCTCTACACACCGGAGCAGGCAGCGCGACTGTGGCAGGAGACCGACTGCGTCGTCGCCTTGGGCAGCCGGCTTGAGGAGACGGCCACGTTCCAGTGGCCCGACACCATCGGGCGCGACGTCCCCGTGGTCCAGGTGAACGTGGCGGCGGCCGATTTCGCGACCGGGTTCCAGGGGCCCAAGGCGCTCGCTCCCGCAGGGCCGACCGTGCGGTCCTGGCTGGCGCATCTGCCCGCCGAGCCCGCCGACAACGAGTGGACCGCGACCGTCCGCTCCGTGCACACCGAACTTCACACGGCCCACCAGGAGTTGCTCGACAGCCTCACGCGCTCCGAGGACCTCCACATCGCCGAAGTGCTTCGGGCCCTGGACACCGAACTGCCCGCCGACCGGATCCTGGTGCAGGAGAACGGTCTGCAGGACATGTGGTCCTACAAGTACCCGCTCTACGCCTGTGCAGCGGGCGCCGGTTCCGTCGTCCCGTCCGAGCAGACGAGCCTGGGCTTCGGTGCGGCCGCCGCACTCGGGGTCAAACTCGCCGCTCCCAAGCGTCCGGTGGTGGCGTTCGTCGGCGACGGCGCGTTCACCATGGCGGGAGCCGACCTGCCCACCGCGGTGAAGTACAGCGGCGGCCTCCTCTACGTGGTGCTGCGCAACGGCGGCTACGGCTGGCTGCAGGTGCAGCTCGACCAGCGGGAGAACCCGGTGGGCGACCACGCGTTCGTCGACCCCGAGTCCATCCGGGTCCAGGCGCCGCAGATCCCCGGACTGCACCAGGTGACCGTGTGGGACAAGGAGTCCCTCGCCTCCGACGTCGCGCAGGCATGGCAGAAGTGCGCCGCCGGAGAGGTGGTCGTCCTCCATGTGCCCGTGCGGCTGAGCGACGCGATGTTCGGCGCGGACGTGGCCGGCGGCGACTTCCCCCAGATCGCAGGAGCAGGCGATGAGTAAGGGAAACCACGCGCCGGGCACGCGCACAGGAGAGGGCCGCAGGGTCGTCGTCACCGGCTGGGGAGCCGTCACTCCGGTCGGTCTGTCCGTGGACGAGACCTGGGCTGCCCTGACGGCCGGCAAGAGCGGCATCGCGCCACTGACCGGGGTCGATACGACGGGTCTGCCCACCGACTTCGGCGGCGAGGTCAGAGGATTCGATCCGTCCCGCCACCTCGGCCCGCGACAGATCCGGCGCACCGACGCCTACGCGCAATACGCCTTCGCGGCGGCCGCCGAGGCGATGCGGCAGGCACGGCTGGAGCTGGACGAGGCCACGGGAGAGCGGACGGGCGTACTGATCGGCAGCGGGTACGGACCGGTGTCCTCCGTAGCCAAGCACCTCAACACCCTTGAGCAGCACGGCATCCGAAAGGTCAGCCCCTTCGCCCAGATCACCGGCGCCATGGACAGCGCCGCGTGCGAGATCAGCTTCGCGTTCGGAGCGACGGGGCCGACCCGGGCCCTGAGCACGGCCTGCGCGTCGGGCGCGGACGCGATCGGCGAGGCGGCCCGCTGGATCAGGCACGGCGTGGTGGACGTTGCCATCACGGGCGGCGCCGAGCACATCTTCACCCGGCTCGAACTGGCCACGAGCTGTAACGCCCATGCCCTGTCGACCCGCACCGACGCACCGGCCGAGGCGTCCCGTCCGTTCGACAGCGACCGGGACGGATTCGTCATGAGCGCGGGAGCCGGCGTACTGGTCCTGGAATCGGAGGAGCACGCACTCGCCCGCGGCGCGACCATCCTGGCCGAGGTGGCCGGATACGGGGCCACCTCGGACGCACACCACTGGACGGCGCCGCATCCCGAAGGCCGCGGTGCCCGGACCGCCATGACGGCAGCGCTCGCCGACGCCGCCCTGGAGCCCACCGACGTGGACTACATCAACGCCCACGGCACCTCGACGCAGGCGAACGACAGGTCGGAGATCGAGTCCATCCGGGCTGTCTTCGGCGACCACGCCGAGCGCATACCGATCAGTTCGACCAAATCGATGACCGGCCACATGATCGGTGCCGCCGGCGCCGTCGAGGCCATCGTCGCCGGCCTGGCCGTCCGCAACTCCCTGGTACCGCCGACGATCAACTGCCACCATCCGATCGCCGACGACCTGAACTTCGTCCCGCACGAGGCGCAGGAGCACCGGGTCGACGTGGCGATGAGCAATTCCTTCGGCTTCGGCGGTCACAACGCCGTACTCATCCTGCGCTCCTGGGAGGCCGGCCGTGAGCACTGACGACATCGAGAGGGCCACCCTGCCCGCGTACGGCATGCCGGTGCGCAGCCTGGCCAACGGTGAGACGGACGCCGACGGATACCTGCGCGGGAATCCGGCGGACATGGCATGGAACCTGCTCCGCGTGAGCGGCCAGCTCGACACCGCGCGGCTCGCCGAGGCCGTCGAGCGGGTGACGCTGGCCACGGACGTCCTGCATCTGCGGCTGAGGACCACGGACGCAGGTCCCTGCCTGGAACGGCAGGAGCCCGTCCCCCTGAAGCTGGAGGTCGTCGACGTTCCCGCCGTCGCGTCGGACGGCCGGCTCAGCCCGGAGGCGGCCGCCTTCCTGGCGCCGGTGTTCTTCGACAAGCCAGACCTGCGCAGCGACCCAGTGGGGCGCGTGTGCCTGTTGCGTGCGACGGACCCCGCCGACGAGGGGGAACAGCTGCTCGCGTTCTCCTTCGACCACTCCGTGATCGACGGCTGGGCGCTCGGTCTGTTGATCCGGGCCGTCGCCGGCTCCTACCGGTCGGGCGACTACAGCGTGCGCGGGCGTGGTTTCGAAGCCTTCCTGCGCGACCTGCCCGCACACCGGGTACGCGAGGAGAGCCTCGCCCGGTGGCGGGGCCTGCTCGAGCCGCACCCGCTGCCGGGGCCCGCCATGCGGCTGCCCGGCGGTGAGCCGCGATGGCCCGAACCGTTCGTGGCCGACGGCACCTTCGACGGCGCACTTCCGGCCCGGCTGGCCACGGACGTCGCCACCGTCGCGACGCGAACCGGGCTGAGCCGCGCCGAGGTGCTGTTCGCCGTGACCGCTCTCGCCGCGAGCCTGTGGGCGGACGGACCGCAGCCGCTGCTCAGCCTTCGCCACGGTCACACCAAGCCGGAAGACGTGCTGATCATTGGTCCGCTGGTCGAACCCTGCGTGCTGCTTCCACCGGGCCCCGCCCCGCTCGGCGTCGGCGAGTGGATCACCGCACACTGCCACACCAACCAGCAACTGCCGCCCACGTACGGCATGTCCATCCGCGAGGTCGCTCCGCTGGCACCCCGCAACGTGGGGGTCAACGTGCTGCCGCCCGCGCGCCCGATCGCTCTCGGGCCGAGCGCGAAGGCCACGACCGCCACCCGCGACTTCCTCGCCCCGCTGTGGGCGGGCGAGCGTTCCGCCGGACCGTCGACGGCAGCGGTGTGGATCAACTACTACATGGACCGCCCTGGCGTCGTGGAAGCGACCCTCACGTACGACACCCGCGTCCTGCCGGAGCCCGAGCCGCTGCTCGACGCCGTACTGGCGGTGGCCGCCGCGGCCGCGGAGGAGCCCGACCTGCCGGTCACCGCGTTGCACACGCGCCTACGTGGCGAGTGACACCCCTGTACCAGCCGGGCAGGGCCGTCACCGCACGGACAGACATTGCGAAAGGTGGACATCGTGACTGCACGGACCGGCCTGCTCGAAGGAAAGACCATCCTGGTCACGGGCGTTCTCACGGATCGCTCGATCGCCTTCCACGTAGCCCGCAAAGCTCAGGAGGAGGGAGCCCGCGTCATCCTCACGGGGTACGGTCGCCTCTCCCTGGTCGAGCGGATAGCGGGGCGGCTGCCCGAACCCGCCCCGGTGATCGAACTCGATGTCACCGACGACGAGCATCTGGCCAGGCTGGAAAGCAGAATCCGCGAACACGTCGATCACCTCGACGGGGTGCTGCACGCCATTGCGTACGCACCACCCGGCGCCCTGGGAGGCGGCTTCCTCAGCACGACACGGCAGGACGCCACGACCGCGTTCGAGGTCTCCACGGTGTCCCTGCAGTCGCTGACCACCGTGCTGCTTCCGCTCCTGCGCAGGGGGTCTTCGGTGGTCGGACTCGACTTCGATTCCCGCCAGGTCTGGGCGGGGTACGACTGGATGGGCGTGGCCAAGGCGGGCCTCGAGGCGTGCGCACGCTACCTCGCGGCATATCTCGGGGAGCAGGGCGTCCGGGTCAACCTCGTGGCGGCCGGACCGCTGCGGACGCCGGCCGGGCGGGCCACCTACGAACAGGACACGGACCCGGCCCAGGCCGAGAACGATTGGGACCGCAGAGCTCCACTGGGGTGGCAGGCCGCGGATTTCGAGCCGGTGGCGAGGGCGTGCGCGGTTCTCCTGTCGGACTGGCTGCCCTCGACCACCGGGGAGATCCTGCACGTCGACGGAGGAGTTCACGCCATGGGGGACGGTGGGGTCCGTGGCCGCTGAGCTCTTGTCCGACGCTGATACACAGGCTCCGGCCCTGGTGGGACCCGTCGAGATGACCGGCGACCGGATCGCGGAGTTCGCCGATGCCATCGGCGACCCTCATCCGGCGTACCGCAGCGCGGAGGCGGCCCGTGCGTTGGGATACCCGGACGTCATCGCACCGCCCACGTTCGCCGTCCGTCTGGCGGCTCAGGCCGAGGCGGCTGTCGTGGCACGACACCCGCTCGGCTATGACTACACGTCAGCCGTACACCTCTCTCAGGAGTACCGCCACATCCGTCCGATCCGGAAGGGCGACGTGCTCACGGCCCGTGCCCGGCTGGTCAAGGCACGACAGGCGATGGGCGGTGGTCTGATATCGGTCGAGGTGACGATCGAGGCGGAGGACGGGACAGCCGTCACGGTGTCCACCGCCCAGATGCTGTCCACTCACCCGGTACCCGGGCCGGCGGCTGTCGGCACCGAGGAGCGCGCGTACGGGGCGCTGGCCGAGTTCATCGGCGGGGACTCCTTCGTCTGTCTGGGCGCCAGAGCGGCCCTGAAGCGGAACACCATCTCGCTCCGGCACTGCGGAGAACTGGGAAGTGCGAACGCCGTCCGCAACACACTGGCAGGACTTCATGACTTCCTTGAGTCACTCGAACCCGGCGAACGGAGCTACGCGTCGTTCGTGGCCACGTTCGACAGCCTGCCCGACACGTCGGAACGGGCCTTCGAGGACACGATGTGGCGCCATCTGCAGGACATGCACGACCGGGACAGCAGACACCACCCATGGTCCACCCAGTACGCCCCGGACCCTTCTTCGCCACGATTCGCCTTCTCCGTCGGCGGTCACCCCTTCTTCATCGTCGGGCTCCACCCCGGCGCGAGCCGTCCGAGCCGGCGATTCACCATGCCGGCGCTGGTGTTCAACTCCCACCTGCAGTTCAACGCGATGGGGCGTACGTTCTTCAAGATGCGCAAGAGGATCCGGGACAGGGACCACGACCTCAACGGATCCGTGAACCCGAGCCTGGTCACCTACCGATCCGAGGCGCGCCACTACAGCGGCCGGATGACCGACTCGGACTGGGGGTGCCCCTTCGTCGCACGACCCGGTGAGTCCGGATCCACCGAGTGAACCCTGGCCGGGTCCGCTGATCGTTTCGAGGTGGTGTGCGGTTCCGGAGTGGTGTGCGGTTTCGGTCGGGCCACAGACGGAGGCCGACGGCCGCCCCAGGCAGACCGTCCCAAACGATCTCCAGGAACCACTCAGGGGCCCGATCCACTCACTGGATCAGGCCCCTGACCTGGTACTTCACTGTCGGGGTGGCGGGATTTGAACCCACGACCTCTTCGTCCCGAAGCAACTCGCGCGGGCCGCCGACCTTGGGCCAGTGTCCCCCTGACGTGCTGCGACGGTCCCTGAGTGTCCGTGCTCGTCCGCCGCTGTCTGTCCGCGTTGTCACGCAGTTAGACACTCAGGCTCGCACTCGAACGCTGCCAGGAACAACGGCCGATCCGATCGGCTCGCTGTCAGACCCCCGTGCGAGGATCCCGAAATGGTCAACAACCCTCTGTCGTTCGAGCAGTTCACCTCATGCGACGACGTCACGCCTGCGCTGAAGCACGCGCTCGCCGATTGCTGGATCGAGGTCACCAACACCGGGGGTGCGGCAGGCTTCCCCTTTCCTCCAATCGACCACTCCCACGCGGGCCCTGCTGTCGACCAGATCGTCGGTGCCCTGGAACCCGACACGAGTCGCCTCCTTACCGCGACCATCCACGGCAAGCTCGTCGGGTGGCTCAACGTACGACGCGACCCCTTCGCGCTGATCGCGCACTGGGGCACTCTCCACCACGTACAAACTCGCCCGACAGTCCGCGGGCGTGGGTTCGGCAACGCCCTCATGAACGAGGTTCGCAGGATCGCCCGCGACGAGATGGGCCTGGAACAACTGCACCTTGCCGCACGCGCAGGAGTCGGCCTGGAGGACTTCTACGGACGGCTCGGCTGGAAAGAGATCGGCCGCTGGCCCCGAGCCCTCAGGCTCGCCGCAGACGACGACCGCGACGAAATCCTCATGATCCTCGACCCGCTCTGACTCACATCTGGGCGAAGGCGCTGTCCGCTGGTGAGCTGTCCAGCCCTACATCGGGGCATGCCTGAAACGCCAGGTCGGCGGAGCGACTTTGGGCGGGAGCTGCCATGGGGCGAGTGATCATGGCCCCGTAAGCTTCCGGCGAGTCGGGCAGTCTGTGGACCTGCCCGTTAAAGCACGACGTTGGGGCCATGATCTTCGAGGCTCGCCCCATGGTGGCTGCCTAAAGTCGTGGAGCCGACCGCCCCAGCCACAGAGGGTGTCTCCCACTTCATGCCCGCAGCCGCCGAGCGCGCCGCCGGGCGCGGCCAGCCGGGGCGCAGACAGGAGGCAGGCCGCGCCGCAGAGGCGGCGCGCGCCCGCGCCGTGCGCGGGCCTTGATGAAGTAGAGAAACTCTTACCGCGTTGCGGTCGACTGTGCGGTTACAGGGCGAACGGCTCGTAGGACAGAGCTCGGTCGACGACCTTCTCTGCCGTCAGCTGAGGATCGTGGTCCCAGAAGACGTAGTCGCTGATGTGCGGGCAGCCAAGTCCACGCACGAGTGCTGTGATGATCTCGTCGGCTTCGGCCTCGTCGGCGTATTGGGCGTTCATGAGCCGCTGGACGAGGTGGATGCCTTCCGCTCGACTCATGGTGCGGGGTGTGCTCACGCCGCCTCTGTACCGGGTGTCTGCCCGTGCTCCAGGTAGACCGGCGAAGCTGCACCTCGGGCCTCTGTTGCTGCGATGACGCGTCGGGCCAACCGCGGGATGGTGTGCTCCGAAATCTGCTCGGGAGTGAAGAAGGCGAAGCTCTTCAGCTCGTCGGGCTGCAAGCTGATCCGGGCCACGTCGTCCTGGCTGAGCTGGCCGCCGTCGAACAGGTACAGCACCTTGTCACCCTCGGCCTCGTTCGGGGCCCAGTCGACCGCGAGCAGACGCCCAAGGGGTGGGGTAATGCCCAGCTCCTCCTTGACCTCTCGGACAGCCGCGTGCAGCGGAGATTCACCGGTCTCGACATACCCGCCGGGGATCTCCCAGTAGTCCTTGTACGTGGGTTCCACCATGAGGACCCGCCCTGCGGCATCAAAGAAGAGCGCACCCGCTGCCATGCGCGGATGCGCCATCTTCGCTTCCTGTGCGTTCAGTGCCATGCAGCCGAGAGTACCCAGCTCAGATGACATGCAGCCTGTTGGCCAGGTCCGCCAGGTTGCGGCTCGGCCGGCCCTTCTGGTTCCGGACCCAGGTGAGCACCAGTTCTCGCGCAAGGTAGTGGTTCCGTACCTGCTCGGGGGCCCAGCTCTCCGCTTCAAGGATCTTCGCCATGGCGTCATCCATGCGGTTGTGGGCGCTGAGGGCTCGGGCCACTTCGAGGTTGTGACGTGTGCGGCGCTCCGTGGGCAGCGAGCTGGTGTCGATCTGCGGGCCCAGATCCACCGCGACCTGCATGTCCCCCAGCTCTGCGGCGGTGGCTACGCGGTGGATGGCCACATTGGTCGGGCCGAAAGCGGTCCACGCGTGGTTGGCGTCGGCTCCCAGCTGCCGGGCTGCCTGGTCGGCCTCGGCGAGGAAGGCCTGAGTCGTGGCGCGGTCTTCCGCCCGGGCAGCCGCCATGGATCCGGCGAGGAACAGGGTTCCGTAGATCGACAGGAACGCAGGGTTCGCGTTGTCCAGGCCGGGGCGAAGGTACTCTCCCGCGTCACCGACGAGCTGCGTGGCGGCGTCGAAGCGGCCAGTGGACAACAGGCAGTGGGCGACGGAGCGGAACAGAGACCCGGTCACCACGGCATTGCCGGACTGCTGGGCGGCAGCCAAGCCGCGGTCGGCTGCGATCCACGCCAGATCGGCCTCGCCGAGCTTGGTGAGCACCATGGCCGCGCCCTGGTACGTCATCGCCATGAGCTCATGCGCCTTCTCACGCTCCCGGCCCTGGTAAGCCTGGGCAGCGATGAGCGCATCGGCCAGCAACAGCGGTAGGCGGCGAGTGGCGAACGCGTAGCGCGAGTCCTGGTAGGCGTCCCACACCTCAGCGACGCTGCTGCGGAGTTCGTCGAGTGAGGTCGGCTCGCCCTCAGTTGTGACCCCGAGAAGAGGGGTCAACTGGCGGTAGTTCATCAGGGCCGAGCGAAGCGCCGGCACCGTGCGCCTGCCGCTGTCAACAGTCCAGTCCAACAGGGTGGGTTCGGCGAGCAGGTCGCCCAGGGTTACGTCGAGGGCATCGGCAAGCGACTTGATGACCGATAGCCGGTCTAGCTCGATCCGGTTGTTCTCGGCCTTGCTCAGCCAGTCGACCGTTCGGCCCACCAGTCCGGCCAGAACTTCTTGGGACATGCCACGCCTGCGGCGGTACCAGGCAACGCGCTCGCCGATCGTCAGGTTCGTCGTCATTCCTCGCATGGCAAGAGCGTCCCCCCGTCTCTACGTGGGACCCCGGAGAGATTTTCCGGGGTACTCCGGCGACCCGCTCCTAGCGTTGCTGACAACCCCAGGGACTGCCAGGTCGAACCGCGACGAAGGAGCCACGATGCCGCTGACCCCGGCCGAAGTGGTCGAACTCATCAGAGAGGTCAGAGAGCTTGGTGAGGAGGTGGCCGCGCTCGGACACCGAGCTGAGGTGCTGGTCAGTCGTCTTGCGCCTGGTTCCGCACCAGTTGCTCAAGCTGATCCATCCGTTCAGCGAGCCGACGCACCTCTTGGCGGACGTCCGACAGGTACCCGGCGATCTCCTCGAACTCCGGGCTGTGCTTGGTCGGACGAGGTTCGTCGGGAAGGGTGACGAAGCTGCCTTTGCCCTGGTGGGAGATCGCGTAGCCGTCCTCGCGAAGACGTGAGATCGCCTGTCGGGCAACCGTGCGGGAGACGTCGTGCGTGGCCATCAGCTCGGTCTCGGACGGCAGCTTCTTACCTGGTGCCAGCTCTCCCTGGCGGATGCGGCGCTTGAAGTCGTCAGCGATCTCCAGGTACTTCGCGCGTCCGGTGAACTCGGCCATAGCCCCTCTCAGTGCTTGTCGCACTAAGTGCAGCACATCCAACCGACAACAGTCGAGAACCACTTGACGTACTAAGTACTTCAGGTGCACTCTCGTGACAGGTCGACGTACTAAGTACGTCAAGTTCGACGACAGCTAGGAGCGCACCCATGCGTCAGATCCCCGTCGAGACGTCCGGCGCCACCGTGATGGTGGCCAAGGCCCCGCAGCCCAAGGTCAAGGACCGCCGTACCGGTGAGATCGCTATCGACGCCGACGGCGTCAAGCTGATGACCGTGGACGTGATGTTCGCGGCCAACGACGAAGTCGAGATCCTGTCCATCACCGTCCCGGAGCCCGGTATCTCCAGCGACCTGGCCATGGGCACCCCCGTGGCGCTGACGGGCTTGATCGCCCGGCCGTGGGAGAACGAGTTCAACGGCCAGAAGCGCCACGGCATCGCCTTCCGCGCGGTCGCCGTCACCTCGCTGGCCGCCGCTGGTTCGGCATCCGAGGCGGCCTGATCATGACCTGGTTAATGGTCGCTGTGGTTGTGGTCGTCGCCGCTGCGGGTCTCCTGCGGTGGCGGCGCCCCGCCTGGTACTGGCTGACCTTCGGGGTCCTCGTCGCCACCGTGCGGGTCCTGGTGCGCTACGCCTCGGTCATGGACGCCTGCGGCCTGACGGTCCCGCCCTCGCGCTGGCGGCTGGCTCTGGCCCGGGTGGCTAACCGACCGGTGCCGGAATCCCGGGTGCCGCGCATCCTGCGGCTACGGCCGACGCGGACCGGCCTGGTCCTGCGGCTCAAGCTCCGGCCGGGACAGGACGCCTTCGACGTGTCGGCCTCGACGGACCGGCTGCGGCACTCCTTCGGGATGTACGGCGTGACCTCCCGCGAAGTCCGCTCCGGCGTCGTTGAGGTGCGGATGACCGGCTACGACGTGCTCAAGCAGGTCCAGATGCCCACGAAGGTCGATCCTGCTCCGATGCGGGTCCCGGTCGCGCTGCGGGAGGACGGCTCGGTGCACTACCGCGACTACCGTGCCGTCCCGCACGGTCTGACCCTCGGGGCCACGGAGTCCGGCAAGTCGGTCTACCAGCGCAACCTGGTCGCCGGGCTCGCCTCGCAACACGTCGCCCTGGTCGGCATCGACTGCAAGCAGGGTGTCGAGCTGTTCCCGCTGGCACGCCGCTTCTCGGCGCTGGCCGACAACCCGGACACTGCCCTGGAGCTGCTGGAAGCGCTGGTGTCCCACATGGGGGAGGTCTATCAACTGATCCGGGCTGAGCAGCGGATCAGTGTCGCTGTGCCGGATGCGGAGATCGCCGCCGACATCTGGGACCTGCCCGACGACATTCGCCCCGTGCCGGTCGTGGTCCTGGTCGACGAGGTCGCCGAACTCGCCCTGTTCGCTTCGAAGGACGAGGAGAAGCGCCGGGACCGGATCATCACGGCCCTGGTCCGTCTCGCCCAGCTCGGCCGCGCGGCCGGCATCTACCTGGAGATCTGCGGACAGCGCTTCGGCTCCGAACTCGGCAAGGGCATCACCATGCTCCGCGCCCAGCTCACCGGCCGCACCGCCCACCGCGTCAACGACGAAACCTCCGCCAACATGGCCTTCGGCGACATCTCCCCGGACGCCGTCCTGGCCGCCATCCAGATCCCCGCCGAGACACGCGGTATCGCGATCGCCGGTGACTCGACCGGTGGCTGGCACCGCATTCGCGCCCCGCACACCTCGCTGCGCCAGGCCGTGAACACCTGCAACAAGTACGCCGACCGCACCCCCGACGTGCCCGCCCTGGCCGCCTACCGGCCCGCGGTCGCCGCGCTGCCCTCGGCCCGGGTGCCGCTGTCCAAGACAGCCCCCGCCACCGCCTGACCTTCCCCGCTCCACCGGTCGGCGCGACCGCTTCGCGCCAGGTCCCTACCCCCGCCATGCCACTTCACAGGAAGGAGCCGTGATGGCCCGCCCCGCTCTCCGCGTCGACGCCGTCCTGGTCCAGGCCGTCATCGCCGGGGCGCTGTCCTTCGCCCACCTCCACGACCTGGCCGCCGCTGCCGGACAGGACGGCTGGAAGGCCTGGGCCTACCCGATTTCGGTGGACCTGCTCCTGGTCGCTGCCTGGCGGCGGCTGCGCTCCGACGGGCCGTCCCGGCTGGCCTGGTGCTGGTTCGTGATCGCCCTGGTCGCCTCCCTCGGCGCCAACGTCGCCACCGCCGGACTCCTCGACCTGACCGACGTCCCGGCATGGCTGCGCATCCTCGTCGCCGCCTGGCCCGCCCTGGCCTTCATGGGCGGCACCCTCCTCGCCCACTCCGCCACGGACCGATTGCCGGATCCGCCGGCACCCGCAGCACCGGTCACCGAGCCGCGCCCTGAGCCGGTTACCGAGACCGAACCAGAGCGTGAGCCCGAGCTGGCCCCGGCGGTCGACGACACTCCGGCCCTCCCGGCTGCCGATCCCGCCCCGGCCGAGCCCGCTCCTGCTGTGCCGGTCCCGGCCGCGCTGGTCGACCACGCCCGCAAGGTCGCCGACGACCACCGCACCCGTACCGGTACGCCGATCGACACCGACACCCTGCGCGCCCGCCTCGGAGTCCCGCCCCAGCTCGCCGACGCCATCGCCGCCCAACTCGCCTGACCTCGACGGGAGACACGCCATGACCAGTGACCCGGCCGACCTGACCGCCGCCGACCACCTCGACGCCGCCCGCGAGATGGCCGCCGCGAACCGGCCCCTCCTCGCGCACCTGCTCGCCGAGGAAGCCGCCCGCCGCACCACCGACCCGGCCACCGCCGCCGGTATCCGCGCCGCCTTCCCCGACCCGGCCCTGACCCGAGAGGAGACCGACTGACATGCCCGCCCGCGACCACTTCCACTCCGTGATGCGCATCGGCCCGGTGCAGATCGGCACCCACCGCGACCGCCACGGCCAGACCAAGTACGCCGCCGTGTGCACCGCCGACCGCTGCGGCTGGTCCGCCGACTACTCCAGCCAGTCCGCCGCCCAGCTCGCCGCCCGTACCCACCGCTGCCGCGTCCGCTAGGAGGCCGCCATGCAGGTTCCGCTCTGGCTCGCGCTGCTCGCCGTCGGCTACCTCGGCGTCAAGCTCATCCGCCCGCCCGCCTGGCTCATCGCCGTCCTGCTGCTCGGCGGCTTCCTCCTCGCCGACAGCGTCCTGGCCCCCGCCATCGACACCTTCATCAAGTAACCGCCCCGGAAGGGAGAACCGCCGATGTTCCGTCCGAAGATCCCGACCATGCCCACGCCGACCGGGCAGGTCAGCCCGCCTGCCGTGGTCGAGCCGACCACCGTCGTCCCGGCCGCTCAGGTCTCGCAGCCCGCCCCGGTGGCCCCGGCCCCCGCGCCTGCTCGGCCGACGGTGCAGCTCACCCCGGGCACCGCGCTGGCCCTCGTCGGCGGCGGTACCGCCGTGGTCCTGGTCGTCGGCGCCGTCCTGGTCTCCATGCTCCTGGCGGTCGCCATCACCGGCGCCTCGGTCGCCGTCTGCGCCGTCGTCCTGCGCTCCCTGCTCGCCTCGGAGACGAAGCGGCGCTGACCGGCCCCGGAGCGGCCTCAACCGCCAAGTCTCGTCCGCTCCGGGCGCCGTCCCTGTCCGATCTCGCAACCGGAAGGAACACCCAGCATGACGCACCGCACCACACCGACGGCCCGCATCTGCCCGAACTGCGACGGCTTCGCCACCGCCGCGATCACCACCGGCAGCCGCGACCGGCACGGCCACCGGCACACCATCACCGCCAACTGCCCGGCCTGCCACGGCCAGGGCACCGTCCCCGCCCGTGCCCGGGAGGCTGCACGTGCCTGACCTGCTCGACCCGACCACCCTCGGCGACCTGCTGAGGGTGGCCTCGGCCTCTGACTACGACCGCTGGCACGAGCAGATCCGCCGCACCGGTGGCTGCGCCGACCCCATCCACCTCACCGGCTGGACCCTCACCAAGGACAAGACCACTGGCCAGACCCTGCACCACTACACCACCGCGAACGAGCCGGGCGGACGGCTCCGCGTCGCCTGCGGCAACCGCCGCGCGTCCCGCTGCCCCTCCTGCGCCTGGACCTACGCGGGCGACACCTACCACCTCATCCGCGCCGGACTCGCCGGAGACGACCGACGCGACATCCCCGCCAGCGTCCGGGATCACCCTCGGGTCTTCGCCACCCTCACCGCTCCCTCGTTCGGCCCGGTCCACAACCGTCCCGACCGGGGCGTCTGCCGCTGCGGCACCCGTCACACCCCGGACGCCCCTGAATTGGGCACGGCCCTCGATCCGGCGACGTACGACTACGCGGGTGCCGTGCTGTTCAACAACCACGCCGGGCAGCTCTGGCAGCGCTTCACCAACCGGCTCCGCCGCGAGATCGCCGCCCGCGCCGGCATCACACAGCGGGAGCTGAAGGAGTGCGCCCGCCTTTCGTACGGCAAGGTCGCCGAGTTCCAGAAACGCGGCGCCCTGCACTTCCATGCCGTCATCCGCATCGACGGCCCCGACGGACCCGAGACTGCCCCGCCGTCCTGGGCGACGGTCGATCTCCTGGCCGACTCGATCCGTGCAGCGGCCGCGCACTCCTACACCTCGGTCTCCGTCCCGGCAGCCGAGGACCAGCCCGCCCGTACCTTCCGCTGGGGCACCCAGCTCGACGTCCGGCCGGTAAAGGCCTTCGGGGACGGCTCCCAGATCACCGAGCAGGCCGTCGCCTCCTACGTGGCCAAGTACGCCACCAAGGCAGCCGAGAACACCGGAACCCTCGACCGCCGCATCGGCGAACTCTCCGAACTCGACCGCCACCAGGTCCCCGACCACACCCGCCGCCTCATCGAGGCCTGCAAGCAGCTCGACCCGAGCTACCCCGACCGGCGTCTGTGGGCTTGGGCTCACATGCTCGGCTTCCGCGGCCACTTCTCCTCCAAGTCCCGCCGCTACTCCACCACCCTCGGCGAACTCCGGCAGGCCCGCGCCGACTACCGCGCAGCCCAGGAACACGCCGCCCTCGGCCTGGATGACCGAGAGCCGGACACCGTCCTGGTCCTGGCCGACTGGCAGTACGCCGGCCACGGCCACACGCCCGGCGAATCCGCCCTGGCGGCCACCATCGCCCGCGACCTCCAGCTCAACCGCGAAACCGCACGCGAAGCCCTACGCGACCAACTCGCCCTGGAAGGAGCCGCAGCATGACCACTGCCACCACTGAACTGTTGACGGTGTCGGACGTCATGACACGGCTCAAGGTCGGACGCTCCAAGGTCTACGACCTGATCCGTACTCACCGGCTGGCCTCCATCAAGATTGACGGAGCTCGCCGGATACCCGCCGACGCGGTACGCGACTTCATCCAGCACCAGCTGGAGGAGGCCGCCTGATGACCAAGCGACGCAGCCGCGGCGACGGTGGGCTCCACTGGGACGAGAAGAGACAGCGTTGGATCGCCACGGCGAACCTCGGCTTCGATCCGAGCGGCAAGCGGATCGTGAAGCGGGGGAGTGGCAGGACCAAGACAGAGGCGAAGAACAAGCTCAAGGAGGTGCTGCGGGACCACGAAGACGGTCTTGCGATCGCGCCCACGGGCTACACCGTTGCCGACGCCGTGAACGACTGGCTTGCCTACGGCCTGGCGGGTCGCGACCCGGGCACCGTCGAGACCTGCACCATCCTGAGCCAGAACCACGTGATCCCCGATCTGGGCGCCCGGAAGCTCCGCGACCTCAGTGCGGAGGACGTCGACCGCTGGCTGGCCGCCAAGGCCAAGACCCTCAGCACCCGCACGCTGCAGTCCGTCCACTCCTGCCTGAACCGCTCGGTCAAGCGGGCCATGGCGCGGGACAAGGTGAAGCGCAACGTCGTCGAGCTGTGCTCCGTGCCCCAGGGCCAGGCTGGGCGACCGTCCAAGGCGCTCACCTTGGCCCAGGCCGAGGCGGTACTCAAGGCGGCCGAGGGAACCTCGATGCACGCGTACATCGTCGTCGCCCTGCTGACCGGTGCCCGCACTGAGGAGCTGCGGGCGCTGACCTGGGACCACGTCTTCCTCAAGGGCAGGCCGGACGCCGATCCGCCGCAGCCCCCGCACATCGCCGTGTGGCGCTCGGTCCGGCGCGGCGGGGACACCAAGACCCGGAAGTCCCGGCGAACGCTCGCTCTGCCGGCGCGTTGCGTCGAGGTCCTGTGGCAGCAGTTCGAGGACCAGGGCTGGGAGCGGCTTGCCGCTGGCGACAGCTGGGAGGAACACGGGCTGGTCTTCTCCTCGGCCGTCGGCAAGCCGCTCGACGCGACCAATGTCCGGCGGGCCTTCCGCCAGGCGCTCAAGGACGCAGAAGGGATCAACGCCGACGAGTGGACACCGAGGGAGCTCCGGCACAGCTTCGTGTCGCTGCTGTCCGACCGCGGCGTCCCGCTGGAAGAGATCTCTCGGCTCGTCGGCCACTCCGGCACGGCCGTGACCGAGGAGGTGTACCGGAAGCAGATCCGGCCCGTGATCCAGACCGGTGCGGTGGTCATGGACGGCATCTTCAAGCGGGATTCAGAGCGGTAGTCACGCAGATAGATGCGCAGCAATGCCAGAGGGCCCTTACCGACTCGGTAAGGGCCCTCTGATCTGCTACTTAGCTGTCGGGGTGGCGGGATTTGAACCCACGACCTCTTCGTCCCGAACGAAGCGCGCTGCCAAGCTGCGCTACACCCCGATGTCGCTGCTGTCGCGGCGACGACGTTTACTTTAGCCCACCGGTGGCTAGAGACGAAATCCGGTTTTGCCGCGGTGGCGGATGGGGTTCGGGCGGGCGTGGTCGAGGGCCACGAGGAGCACGGCCAGGGCGTAGAAGGAGAGGCCCAGGAGGAGGGCGTTGCCGAGGACGCGCTTGAAGCCGTCCTGGCCGACGTCCAGGAACGGGTAGAGGTAGCGGTCGGGGGTGCCCGGGAGGAGCAGCTCACCTCGGGTGAGGCAGAAGGCCAGGTAGGCCAGGGGGTAGAGGAGCCAGGTGCTGGCCTGGCGGAGGTGCAGGCGGCCGGGGGCCGTGAGGAGGAGCCAGTCCAGTACCGCCGCGACGGGGGTCACCGTGTGCAGCACCGAGTGGGAGAGGGCCTGCCAGCCCGTCGGGGCGGCGGCCACGCCCGTGAGGGAGAACGGGCTCGCCTCGTTCGCCAGGAGGAGGTGGTGCACCAGGGCCGCGATGACGACGTAGAGCAGCGTCGCACCCAGCACGGCACCCGGCAGTGGACGGCTGGCCGTCCACGCGCGGCGGGCCGAGAGGGCCATGACCAGCGCGAGCAGCATGTTGCTCTGGATCGCGAAGTAGCTCAGGGCCCGGGACGGGTCGCCGACGAGAAGTTCGAGCGTCACACCCGCGGCCGCCGCAACGGCGATCAGGAGGCGGTAGGCCGCGGCCGCGGGGCGGCGAACCGGGGTGACGACGGCTGTGGCGGGCACCGGGGAGGGCTTCAGTGCCGGCGGGGACGGGATCGCTGGGAGGTCCGGGATGTCCCGGGGTATCGGGGCGGTCATGCCCCCACGCTGACAGAAACGGACATAGGGGGCGATGTGGGCAGGGCTGTGTGGGTTACCGCCCCTGTTACCGCTCCCGGGCCGGCTCCGTGTCCCCCGGGCCGGCTCCGTGCCCCCGGGCCGGCTCCGTGTCCCCCGGGCCGGCTCCGTGCCCCCGGGCCAGCTCCGTGTCCCCCGGGGCGGCTCCGTGTCTGCCCCGGGTTGGCCCCGTGGTCTGGACCCAGGCCGGGCCGGCCTCGCGCTTGCCTCCGTGTCCCCGGCTACCGCCCCGGCGCCTCGCGTCCCACCAACGTCAGCAACGTAGCCTCCGGCGGGCACGCGAACCGGACCGGTGTGTAGCGGTTCGTGCCGCAGCCCGCCGACACGTGCAGGTACGACGTACGGCCCTCCGCCGTGTGCGTGGACAGGCCCTTCACGCGGTCCGTGTCCAGGTCGCAGTTGGTGACCAGGGCGCCGTAGAAGGGGACGCACAGCTGGCCGCCGTGAGTGTGGCCGGCCAGGACCAGGGGGTAGGCGTCGGCCGTGAAGGCGTCCAGGGTGCGCAGGTACGGGGCGTGTACGACGCCCATGGAGAAGTCCGCCGACTCGGACGGGCCGCCCGCCACCTGCGCGTAGCGGTCCCGCTTGATGTGCGGGTCGTCCAGGCCCGTGAGCTCCACCGAGCCGCCCTCGAGCTTGAGCTCGCCGCGCGCGTTGGTCAGGTTGAGCCAGCCCGCCGCGTCGAAGCCGTCCCGTAGGTCCTCCCACGGGTTGTGCACCACGCCCTCGGCCGGCGAGTTGCCGTTGAGCCCGTGGCGGCCCTGGGCCTTCTCGAACAGGTAGCGGGCGGGGTTGCGCAGCTTGGGGCCGTAGTAGTCGTTGGAGCCGAAGACGTACGCGCCCGGGAACTCCATCAGGGGGCCGAGCGCGTCCAGGACCTCCGGGACGCCCTCCGGGTCGGAGAGGTTGTCGCCCGTGTTGATCACGAAGTCGGGGCGCAGGCCCGCCAGGGACCGCAGCCAGCGCTGCTTCTTGCGCTGGCCGCCGACCATGTGGATGTCGGAGACCTGGAGCACGCGCAGGGGGCGCATCCCCGCGGGCAGGACCGGGACCGTCACCCGGCGCAGGCGGAAGGAGCGGGCCTCGAAGCCCGCCGCGTACAACAGACCGGCGGCGCCAGCCGCCGCGATTCCCAGGGGGACTCCGTATCGCGCGCGCATACGACCATCGTGTCAGACCCGGGGCGTTGTCCGTGCCCGGGCGGTGCGCGAAATCGCCTGACCGCACCGGCCCTTCGGCCATGGCCCCCTTAAATCGAGGGGCGTTCTTCCTCCCGCACCTGCGACAATCGACCCCATGACCACGCTCAAGTCGAAGCTGCAGGATGACCTCAACGTTGCGATCAAGGAGCGCGACGAGCTGCGCTCCTCGACGCTCCGGCTGACGCTCGCCGCGATCACCAAGGAGGAGGTCGCGGGCAAGCAGAAGCGCGAGCTCTCCGACGACGAGGTGCAGAAGGTGATCACCCGGGAGGCGAAGAAGCGGCGTGAGGCGGCCGACGCCTTCGCACAGGGTGGTCGTGCCGAGCAGGCCGAGCGGGAGAAGGCGGAGGGCGAGGTCCTCGCCACGTACCTGCCGCAGCAGCTGTCGGACGAGCAGCTCCAGCAGATCGTCGCCCAGGCCGTCGAGGAGGCGAAGGCGGCCGGTGCGGAGGGGCCCCGGGCCATGGGCGCGGTCATGAAGATCGTGAACCCGAAGGTGGCCGGGCAGGCCGAGGGCGGCCGCGTCGCCGCAGCGGTGAAGAAGCTGCTGGCCGGCTGACCTGGCCATCGTCCTCGGGCGCGTCCCGGTCGGCTGACCCGCGCATCGTCCGGGCGCGGCTGACCGGTCGCCACGGTGATCGTCCCCGAGCGCGTCCGGTCGGCAGGCCCTGGCAGCGCCCCGGCCGCGGCAGGCCGATCGGCCCCGTGATCGTCCACAGACACGGCTGAGCGGCTCTCGGCTCAGTAACAGAGGCGGCCCCCTCCTCCCGTACGGGAAGAGGGGGCCGCTTGCGTCCGTCACGCCGGTGGCTCAGCCGAACCGGCCGCCGTTGCCGTTCCCGCCGCCGTTGCCCTGGCCCCGGAAGAAGCCCTCCGGGATGGAGAACGAAGGCGTGGGCTCGCCGCCGCCGCCTCCGCCGTCGTTGCCGCCGACCAGGCCGCCGATGAAGCCGTCGTTGCCACCGTTGCCGCCATTGTCGCCGTTGCCCCCGTCGTCACGGTCGCCGTCGTCCCTGTCACCGCCGCCCCGGGGCTTGCTTTCGGGGATGTGGACGGTGTTGAAGTTCTCGACGGGCTTGCCCTCCAGCGCGCCGGTCATCATGTCGCCCCAGATCGGGCCGGGAACCTCGCCACCGAAGACCTTGCCGTACGACCGGCCGCCGATGGTGATGCCGGACATCTTCCGCTTGTGCGCGGGGTCGCCGACCCACACGGCACCGGCCATGTTCGGCGTGTAGCCCACGAACCAGGCCGCGTAGCGCTCGTCCGTCGTACCGGTCTTGCCGGCGCTGGGGCGGCTGCCGAGGCCGGCCTTCTTGCCCGTGCCGTCCTCGACGACGCCCTTCAGCAGCGTGTTGATGGTGTCCGCGGTGTTCTCCGACATCGCGCGCGAGCAGGTCGACTTCGGGACCTGGAGCGAGGTGGTCTTGTCACCGACCCGCCGGCTGACCGACTCTATGGCGACCGGCGTGCAGTACATGCCGCGCGAGGCGAACGTCGCGTACGCGTTCGCCATGGTCAGCGGGGACATCTCCTGGGTGCCGAGGGCGATCGAGGGCACCTGCGGCATCTTGTCGCCGTCGGCCCGCACCACGCCCATCTTCTTCGCCATCGTCGTCACCGGGCAGATGCCGATGTCGCTGATCATCTGCACGTAGTAGGTGTTGACCGACTTGGCGGTCGCCTCCCGCATGTCGTACGGGCCGACCTCGGAGGAGTTCTCGTTCTCGAGCTTGGCCGGGTTGCCGCGGTCGTTCACCCACCGCTTGCCGTCACAGGCCGAGACCGGACTCGGGTACGCCATCTGGTACGGCGACGAGTACACCTTGTTCGCCGGCATGCCGTCCTCGATGGCCGCGGCGGCCACGATCGGCTTGAACGTCGAACCGGGCTGGTAGCCCATGCCGCCGCCCATCGACTGGTCGACGGAGAGGTTGATCTGCGTCTCGTTCTTCTTGAAGCCGTACGGACGCGACTGGCCCATGGCGAGGATCTTGCCGGTGCCGGGCTGGACGAGGGAGACGGCGGTGGCCACCTCGTCGCTCTTGTAGACGTGCTCCTTGATGGACCGCTGCGCCGCGTCCTGGGCCTGCGGTTCCATGGTGGTGCGGATGGTGAGGCCGCCCTGGTTCCAGACCTTCGCGCGCTGCTCCTTGGTCTTGCCGAAGACGGGGTCGTTCAGGAAGATCTCGCGCACGTAGTCACAGAAGAAGCCCGCGCCCTTGACCGCCGTGATGCAGCCGTTCTTGGGCTTGCTGACCTTCAGTCCGAGCGGCGCCTTCATCGCCTCGGTGGCCTGCGCCCGGGAGATGTCGCCGACGGCCGCCATGCGCTGCAACACGGTGTTGCGGCGCTTGGTGGCCTCCGCCTCGTCGTTGACCGGGTCGTACCGGCTCGGCGACTGGACGATGCCGGCGAGCAGGGCCGACTGCTCGAGGCTGAGGTCCTTGGCGGACTTGGAGAAGTAGCGCTGGGCCGCGGCCTCGACGCCGTAGGCCTGCTGACCGAAGAACGTGATGTTCAGGTAGTTCTCGAGGATCTTCTTCTTCCCCAGCTCCTCCTCGACCTGGATCGCGTACTTGAGCTCGCGGATCTTGCGGCCGATCGTCTGCTGGGTGGCCTCCGCGACCTTCGTCGGGTCGTCGCCCGCCTCCTCGACGAAGACGTTCTTCACGTACTGCTGCGTAAGGGTGGAGGCGCCCTCGGAGACTCCGCCGGTCTGCGCGTTCTTGTTGAGGGCGCGCAGGACGCCCTTCAGGTCGACCGCGCCGTGCTGGTAGAAGCGCGAGTCCTCGATCGCGACGATCGCCTTCTGCATGTACGGCGAGACATCCTTGAGGGGGACCACCGTGCGGTCGCGCGAGTAGACCGTGGCGATCTGGCCGCCGTCGGCGTCGAGGATCGTGGTGCGCTGACTCAGCGGCGGGGTCTTCATGTTGGCCGGGAGCTCGTCGAAGCTCTCGACCGAACCCTTGGCCGCGAGTCCCAGCGCGCCCACCGCCGGGAGTGCGATGCCGGCCAGCACGGCTCCCGCGAGGACACTGACACCGAGGAACTTGGCGGCCTGCTGCGTGGGAGACAGACCACCGCCCGAGCGCTTCTTTGGCATGAGGGCAGCCTACGTTCTCATTCGCCGGACAGGCGTATAGGCCTTGGCCTAAGCTGCTCTCAACTGTCACAGCAGTGAGGTCACGTATCAATACGTCCGGCGACCCCGAATCGTTCCGGGTGTTCCCCAACTTTTTTGGTGGGACCGTGTCCGAATCCGCCTTGTGTGTCATACGGCGTCCGTTGTGACGCAACTGAACTGTCCCGGTTTGCCGGGAAGGTTGCGTATGTCGCCAGCTCACTCCCCCGGGTGATCTGCCGCTTACCCATAGTCCGTTCGGGCCATTCAAGATTGGGCCCGCTGGGGGTGTTGCGCTGTGCCCACCTTCCGTAACGTCCTCAACTGGCGGCGGTGAATATGCCGCTTGCCGCCGTGGGGGAGCCTCGATTCGGGAGAGGACGGCGCCGGTATGGGCTGGGTAGTCGACTGGAGTGCGCAGGCGGCCTGCCGCACTACCGATCCGGATGAACTGTTCGTTCAAGGAGCAGCGCAGAACAGGGCCAAGGCGGTGTGCACCGGATGCCCGGTGCGCACGGAGTGCCTGGCCGACGCGCTCGACAACCGCGTCGAGTTCGGCGTGTGGGGAGGCATGACGGAGCGGGAGCGCCGCGCACTGCTGCGCAGGCGTCCCACTGTGACCTCCTGGCGTCGGCTGCTGGAGACGGCGCGCACGGAGTACGAGCGGGGGTGCGGTGTTCTGCCCCTCGACGACGACGAGATCTACGAGAACTACGCGGCGGTGAGCTGAGGAGTCCCTCCGGGAATTCCGCAGGTCCAGGTCTGAGGGCCCCCTTTTGGGCCCTTCGCCGCCGCCTACGAGTTCTTCCACGTCGCTCAGGAGCCCTGCGCTCCGGCCGGGTTGCCCTTAGGCAGTCGCCTCGGGCGGCTCTGGCTGGTCGGCGGGGTCGGGAAGCTCGCGTTCGTCGGCCGCGAGCCGGTCGCCGATGTCGCGCAGTCCCGCGAGGTCGTGCACGTCGCCGGGCAGCGCGGCCACTTCCGTCACGGCCACCTCGGGGTGGAGCGCGGTGAAGCGGTCACGCGTGCGCTGCTCACGGGAGAGCAGCTGCATGCGGTCGGCGTGCAGTCTCAGCAGGCCTGCCGTGAGCTGGTCGACGGACCGCTCCGCGTCCTCGGCCGGCTCGGTGTCCTCCGGGTGCCCGGTGGCCTCGGCGTCTTCGGCGTGCTCGGTGGGGGAGCCGTCCTCGGGAGCCGATGCCGCAGCCTGAGCTGGTGTTCCGGGCGTGGGAGAGTCTGAACTGTCCTGTGCGTCGGGGGAGTTACGAAGTACTGCTTTCCCGCCCTCCTGATCCACAATGCGGGGCTCTTCAAGATTTTCCGCGGCGGCCAGCGCCCGCTCGGCCGACAGCCGGTCGGCGCCGCTGCCGTGCACCCGGTTGAGCACCAGACCGGCGAGCGGCATGTCCTCCGCGGCCAGCCGCTCCACGAAGTACGCGGCCTCGCGCAGCGCGTCCCGCTCCGGCGCCGCGACCACGAGGAACGCCGTGCCGGGCGCCTGGAGCAGCTTGTACGTCGCGTCCGCGCGGGTGCGGAAGCCGCCGAAGGTCGTGTCCATCGCGGACACGAACGTCTGGACGTCCTTGAGGAGCTGACCGCCGAGCAGCTTGCCGAGGGTGCCGGTCATCATCGACATCCCGACGTTCAGGAACTTCATCCCGGCCCGGCCGCCCAGCTTCGCCGGGGCCGTCAGCAGCCGGATCAGCCGCCCGTCCAGGAACGAACCGAGCCGCTTGGGCGCGTCCAGGAAGTCCAGCGCCGAGCGGGACGGCGGCGTGTCGACGACGATCAGGTCCCACTCGTCCCGGGCGCGCAACTGCCCGAGCTTCTCCATCGCCATGTACTCCTGCGTGCCCGCGAAGCCCGCCGAGAGCGACTGGTAGAAGGGGTTGCCCAGGATGGCGGCCGCCCGCTCGCGGTCCGCGTGCGCCTCGACGATCTCGTCGAAGGTGCGCTTCATGTCGAGCATCATCGCGTGCAGCTCGCCACCCGCGGAGTCGTCGATGCCCTTCACCCGCCGCGGGGTGTTGTCGAGGGAGTCGATGCCCATGGACTGGGCGAGCCGACGGGCCGGGTCGATGGTCAGGACGACCACCTTGCGGCCCCGCTCGGCGGCGCGCAGGCCCAGGGCCGCCGCGGTCGTGGTCTTGCCGACCCCGCCCGAGCCGCAGCAGACCACGATGCGGGTCTTCGGGTCCTCCAGCAGCGGATCTATGTCGAGCAGACGCGCCGGCGACAGACGGTGGTGGGCCGGGTCCGGACGACTCATGACATCCCCTGCTTCCGACTCGTGACGGGCCTTGCCTGTCCGTCCTGGCTCATGACGGGCCTTGCCTGTCCGTCCTGGCTCATGACACGCCCTGCTCGCGCAGCTCGCGGGCCAGCTCGTACAGCCCCGCGAGGTCCATGCCCTCGGTGAACAGCGGCAGTTCGTGCAGCGGCAGGCCCAGGTCGGCCAGGACCGCCCGCTGCTCGTGCTCCAGCGTGTACCGCTCGGCGTACTCCTCGGCCTGCGTGAGCAGCGGGTCCACCAGCCGCTCGGCGTGCCCGCCGCGCCGCGCTCCGCCGAGCCCCGCGGACGACAGGGACCGCGCGACAGTGGAACGCGGGACCGTCCGTACGAGTTCCAGATCGGTCTCGTCCAACACCTCCGGCCGGACCATGTTCACGATGAGCCGCCCCACCGGCAGCCGGGCCGAACGCAACTCGGCGATGCCGTCCACGGTCTCCTGGACCGGCATCTCCTCCAGCAGCGTCACCAGGTGCACGGCCGTCTCGGGTGACTTCAGCACCCGCATCACGGCCTGAGCCTGATTGTGTATCGGGCCGATCTTGGCCAGGCCCGCCACCTCGTCGTTCACGTTCAAGAAGCGCGTGATCCGCCCGGTCGGCGGGGCGTCCATGACGACGTAGTCGTACGCGAACCGCCCGCTGCGCTCCTTGCGGCGCACCGCCTCGCACGCCTTGCCGGTCAGGAGGACGTCCCTGAGGCCGGGCGCGATGGTGGTGGCGAAGTCGATCGCGCCGAGCTTCTTCAGGGCCCGCCCGGCACTTCCCAGCTTGTAGAACATCTGGAGGTAGTCCAGAAGGGCCAGTTCGGGGTCGATGGCGAGTGCGTACACCTCCCCGCCCCCGGGTGCTACCGCGATTTTCCGTTCCTCATAAGGCAGCGCCTCCGTTTCGAAGAGCTGCGCGATGCCCTGACGGCCCTCGACCTCGACGAGAAGCGTCCGCTTCCCCTCCGTGGCCAGGGCCAGCGCTAGGGCCGCGGCCACCGTGGTCTTGCCGGTACCGCCCTTGCCGCTGACGACCTGGAGCCTGCTCACGTATTCGAGCCTAACCAGTCCGCGCCCGGGCTACGCGGGAGGCTGTGGATAACCCGTGCCGTGGTCGGCCGCGTGACCCCTGCGGGGCAGCGGCTAGAGTCGGCCGCATGACCAAGTGGGAATACTCAACCGTGCCGCTGCTCGTCCACGCCACGAAGCAGATTCTGGACACCTGGGGCGAGGACGGCTGGGAGCTCGTCCAGGTCGTGCCCGGGCCGAACAACCCCGAGCAGCTCGTGGCCTACCTGAAGCGGGAGAAGCAGTAGTGGGCGCCGTCGAGGCGAAGCTGGCCGAGCTCGGCCTGAGCCTGCCCGACGTGGTCCCGCCGCTCGCCGCGTACCAGCCGGCCGTGCAGTCCGGACCGTACGTCTACACCGCCGGGCAGCTCCCGATGGTGGAGGGCAAGCTTCCGGTCACCGGCAAGGTCGGCGCCGAGGTCACCCCGGAGGAGGCCAAGGAGCTGGCACGCACGTGTGCGCTGAACGCCCTGGCCGCAGTGAAGTCCGTCGCCGGTGACCTGGACCGCATCGCGCGCGTGGTGAAGGTCGTCGGCTTCGTGGCCTCGGCCTCGGACTTCACGGGCCAGCCCGCGGTGCTGAACGGCGCGAGCGAGCTGCTCGGCGAGGTCCTCGGCGACAAGGGCGTGCACGCGCGCAGCGCGGTGGGCGTGGCGGTGCTCCCGCTGGACGCACCGGTCGAGGTCGAGATCCAGGTGGAGCTCGCGTAGCACCCTCTTCCACGGCCCCAGCTGCGGAATCCGCCCCCGGGGCCACTCGAACATCCGCCCGTCACGGGATAGCCTCGCGCTCATGGCGAACGGTCAGTGGTACCCCCCGGAGTGGCCGGACCGCATCCGCGCACTCGCGGAAGGCACCCTCACCCCGGTGACCCCGAAGCGCGCGGCCACCGTCATGCTCCTGAAGGACACCGGCAGTGGCCCCGCCGTCCACATGCTGCGCAGACGCGCCTCCATGGCCTTCGCCGGAGGCGCGTACGCGTATCCGGGCGGCGGTGTCGACCCGCGCGACGACGACCATCACGTCCGCTGGGCGGGCCCCACGCGCGCGTGGTGGGCGGACCGGCTCGGCGTCGACGAGACGGCGGCCCAGGCGATCGTCTGCGCGGCCGTACGCGAGACGTACGAGGAGGCGGGCGTGCTGCTCGCCGGGCCGGCCCCCGACGCGGTCGTCGGTGACACCACCGGCGACGACTGGGAGGCGGACCGGGCCGCCCTGGTCGCCCGGGACCTGTCCTTCGCGGAGTTCCTGGACCGTCGCGGCCTGGTCCTGCGCTCCGACCTGCTCGGCGCCTGGACCCGCTGGATCACCCCGGAGTTCGAGTCCCGCCGCTACGACACCTGGTTCTTCGTCGCCGCGCTCCCCGAGGGGCAGCGCACCCGCAACGCCTCCACCGAGGCCGACCGCACGGTGTGGATCGCCCCGCGCGAGGCGGCGGCCGGGTACGACAAGGGCGAGCTCCTGATGATGCCGCCGACGATCGCCACCTTGCGCCAGCTGACGGAGTACGGGACGGCCGCCCGGGCGCTCGAGGCCGCCCCGGGGCGTGACCTGACGCCCGTCCTGGCCACCGCCCGCCTGGTGGACGGCGAGATCGTGCTCTCCTGGCCCGGCCACGACGAGTTCACCAAGCACATCCCGACCGGTGGAGCCACCGCATGACGGACGCAGCAGCCCTTCCCGGCCAGCCCCGCGGCGGCGTCCTCCCGGGACCCGCCACCGCGCGGGCCGTCAACGTCCTGGCGCCCAACGCGTCGGCGATGACCCTGGACGGCACGAACACCTGGATCCTCTCCGAGCCCGACTCCGACCTGGCCGTGGTGGTAGACCCGGGTCCGCTGGACGACGGACACCTGCGCCAGGTCGTCGCCACGGCCGAGCAGGCCGGCAAGCGCGTCGCCCTGACCCTGCTGACCCACGGCCACCCCGACCACGCGGAGGGCGCCGCCCGGTTCGCCGAACTGACCGGCACGCGCGTGCGTGCCCTCGACCCGGCACTGCGGCTGGGCGACGAGGGCCTGGCCGCCGGAGACGTGATCACCACCGGTGGGCTGGAGCTGCGCGTCGTAGCGACCCCCGGGCACACCGCCGACTCCCTCTCCTTCCACCTCCCGGCCGACCGGGCGGTCCTCACCGGCGACACGATCCTCGGCCGCGGCACGACGGTCGTGGCCCACCCCGACGGCCGCCTCGGCGACTACCTGGACTCCCTGCGCCGCCTGCGCTCCCTCACGGTCGACGACGGCGTCCACACGGTCCTGCCCGGCCACGGCCCGGTCCTGGACGACGCCCAGGGCGCCGTCGAGTACTACCTCGCCCACCGCGCCCACCGCCTCGCCCAGGTCGAGACGGCCGTCGAGGACGGCTACCGCACCCCCACGGAGATCGTCGCCCACGTCTACGCGGACGTGGACCGCTCCCTGTGGCCGGCGGCGGAACTGTCGGTACGGGCCCAGCTGGACTACCTGGAGGAGCACGGGCTCATCTGACCGCGCGCCGAAACGACGTCGGGCCCCGTCTCGTGAGGAGACGGGGCCCGATGACGTACGGCCAGGTGTGTGTTCAGCGTGAGCGCTTGGCGAGGCGCTCCACGTCCAGGAGGATCACCGCGCGGGCTTCCAGGCGCAGCCAGCCGCGCTGGGCGAAGTCCGCGAGGGCCTTGTTGACCGTCTCGCGGGACGCGCCGACCAGTTGGGCCAGCTCCTCCTGCGTGAGGTCGTGCACGACGTGGATGCCCTCCTCGGACTGCACGCCGAACCGGCGCGACAGGTCGAGCAGGGCACGGGCGACACGGCCCGGGACGTCCGAGAAGACGAGGTCGGACATCGCGTCGTTGGTCTTGCGCAGGCGGCGCGCGACGGCGCGCAGGAGCGCCGTGGCCACCTCCGGGCGGGCGTTCAGCCAGGGCTGGAGGTCGCCATGGCCGAGGCCGAGCAGCTTGACCTCGGTCAGTGCCGTGGCGGTCGCCGTGCGCGGGCCCGGGTCGAACAGCGACAGCTCGCCGATGAGCTCGCTGGGACCGACCACGGCCAGCATGTTCTCGCGGCCGTCGGGGGACGTGCGGTGGAGTTTCACCTTGCCCTCCGTGACCACGTACAGGCGGTCACCGGGGTCGCCCTCATGGAACAGCGAGTCACCGCGGGCGAGGGTCACCTCACTCATGGAGGCGCGGAGCTCCGCGGCCTGCTCGTCATCGAGCGCCGCGAAGAGCGGATTGCGCCGCAGAACGTCGTCCACGAGTTCTCTCCTATTCGACCTGCTCAGGGGATCTTGCTCCCCCGTGTACCGAGGGACCGTGGTGCCCATTTTGTCGGGCGGTCCAAACAGTGTGATCTGTCACAAGGATGCCGCACACGTGTCCCGGGGTACGCGGCAGGGGTCCAATTGGGCGCCGATCTTCAGGGGCCGGGGCGGATGTCCGTGCCGGGCCTTAGGCTGGCCGGGTGTCCAAATCGCCGGTGAGAGCACAGGCCGAGGGGGCTGCGCGGGTGGTTGTACGTCGCGATTCCGCTGTGGGCGAACAGAGCCCCGATGGCGGTAGGAAAACGGCGAAACAGAACAAGACGGAACCAGTGAAGAAAGCCGCGTCCACGAAGCAGACGACGGCCGCGAAGAAGGCCGCGTCCACGAAGCAGACGACGGCTGCGAAGAAGGCTGCTTCCAAGACCTCGGCGGCCTCTGCCGCCAAGAAGGCCTCGAAGGGTGCCGCCGTGAAGAAGGCGCCCGCGGCCAGGAAGGTCGTGGTCGCGCCCAAGAAGGCCACCGCCCGCCTCAAAGGCACCGCCCCCGCAAAGACCGTCGTCCACCCACCGGGTGACGAGTCGCGTACCGCCCTGGTCCGCCGGGCCCGCCGTATCAACCGCGAACTCGCCGAGGTCTTTCCGTACGCGCACCCCGAGCTGGACTTCGAGAACCCCTTCCAACTGGTCGTCGCCACAGTCCTGTCCGCCCAGACGACCGACCTGCGCGTCAACCAGACGACACCCTCCCTCTTCGCCAAGTACCCGACCCCGGAGGATTTGGCCGCCGCCAACCCCGAGGAGGTGGAGGAGATCCTCCGCCCGTGCGGCTTCTTCCGGGCCAAGACGAAGTCGGTGACAGGGCTGTCGAAGGCCCTGGTGGAGGACTTCGGCGGTGAGGTGCCCGGCCGGCTGGAGGACCTGGTCAAGCTGCCCGGCGTCGGCCGCAAGACCGCGTTCGTCGTGCTCGGCAACGCCTTCGGCCGCCCCGGCATCACCGTGGACACGCACTTCCAGCGCCTGGTGCGCCGCTGGCGGTGGACCGGCGAGAGCGACCCGGACAAGATCGAGGCCGCCATCGGCGCGCTCTTCCCCAAGAGCGACTGGACGGATCTCTCGCACCACGTGATCTGGCACGGCCGCCGCATCTGCCACGCCCGCAAGCCCGCGTGCGGGGCCTGCCCGATCGCCCCGCTCTGCCCGGCGTACGGCGAGGGCGAGACCGACCCGGAGAAGGCGAAGAAGCTCCTCAAAT
Organism: Streptomyces hawaiiensis; assembly: GCF_004803895.1. Taxonomy (NCBI): domain Bacteria; kingdom Bacillati; phylum Actinomycetota; class Actinomycetes; order Kitasatosporales; family Streptomycetaceae; genus Streptomyces; species Streptomyces hawaiiensis. Next base: position 4,793,411 of record NZ_CP021978.1, read on the forward strand.
ACGAGAAGGGCGGCTTCCCCGGCCAGCGTCTGAAGCCCCCACAGGCCTACCTGGACGCGGGCGGCAAACCGGCGCCGCCGCTGGGGGCCGGATGAGCTGCCCGAGCCGCCCGAAGCATCCGCTGCGCCACCCGAAGAGCCCGACGCGCCGCCCGTTCAGGGGATCCCGGGCGTTCGCGGAACGATCTCAGGGCCGTCGCGCGTTGGATGCGGCAGGACGACGGGGGTGGCGATGACGCGGGCGAGCGACACACAGGGCGGCCGGGTGGCGCTGAGCAAGGACGGGCTGCCCGGCTGGCTGGACCCGGTGGTGCACGCCGTGGAGACGGTCCGCCCGAGCCAGCTGAGCCGGTTCCTGCCGCCGGAGGACGGCGCCGGGCGCCAGTCCGCCGTGCTGGTCCTGTTCGGCGAGGGCACGCACGGGCCGGAGCTGCTGCTCATGGAGCGCGCGAGCTCCCTGCGCTCGCACGCCGGGCAGCCCTCGTTCCCGGGCGGCGCCCTCGACCCGGAGGACGGTGACCCGAGGGGCGACGGCCCGCTGCGGGCCGCCCTGCGCGAGGCGGAGGAGGAGACCGGCCTCGATGCCTCCGGCGTCCAGCTCTTCGGCGTCCTGCCCCGGCTCTACATCCCGGTCAGCGGCTTCGTCGTCACTCCCGTGCTGGGCTGGTGGCGGGAACCGAGCCCGGTCGGCGTCGTCGACCCGAACGAAACCGCCAGGGTCTTCACCGTCCCCGTGGTGGATCTCACGGATCCCGCCAACCGGGCGACGACCGTCCACCCCAGCGGCCACCGAGGTCCGGCATTTCTGGTCGAATCAGCCCTTGTGTGGGGTTTCACGGCCGGCATCATCGACCGGCTGCTGCACTTCGCGGGCTGGGAGCGGCCCTGGGACCGCGAGAAGCAGGTCCCGCTCGACTGGCGCGCATGACAGGGTGGCCTCCGTGAACGTGCTGGACATCTTGTTGCTGGTCGCCGCCGTGTGGTTCGCGGTCGTGGGGTACCGCCAGGGGTTCGTCGTCGGCATCCTGTCGGTGATCGGCTTCCTGGGCGGCGGCCTCGTCGCCGTATACGTGCTGCCCGTCATCTGGGACGCGCTGACGGACAACGCGGAGGTGAGCACGACCGCCGCCGTCGTCGCGGTCGTCGTCGTCATCGTCTGCGCCTCCGTCGGCCAGGCCCTCACCACCCACCTCGGCAACAAGCTGCGCCGGCACATCACATGGTCCCCGGCCCGGGCCCTCGACGCCACCGGTGGCGCCTTGGTCAACGTCGTGGCGATGCTCCTGGTCGCCTGGCTGATCGGCTCGGCCCTCGCGGGCACGACGCTGCCGACGCTCGGCAAGGAGGTCCGCAACTCCAAGGTGCTGCTGGGCGTCTCGCAGGCCCTGCCGGACCAGGCGGCCACCTGGTTCGCGGACTTCTCCTCCGTCCTCGCGCAGAACGGCTTCCCGCAGGTCTTCAGCCCGTTCTCCAACGAGCCGATCACCGACGTCCGGCCCCCGGACCGAGCGCTGGCGGACAGCCCGGTGGCGAGCCGCGCCCAGCGCTCCATCGTCAAGGTCATGGGCACGGCCCCGAGCTGCGGCAAGGTCCTGGAGGGCACCGGCTTCGTCTTCTCGAACCGCCGCGTGATGACGAACGCGCACGTGGTGGGCGGAGTCGACGAGCCGACCGTGCAGATAGGCGGCGAGGGCAGGAAGTACGACGCCAAGGTCGTGCTCTACGACTGGCGGCGCGACATCGCCGTCCTCGACGTGCCGAATCTCAAGGCGCCCGCGCTGCGGTTCACCGAGAAGGACGCGAGCAGCGGCGACAGCGCGATCGTCGCGGGCTTCCCGGAGAACGGGGCGTACGACGTGCGGGCCGCGCGCGTGCGTGGCCGCATCACGGCCAACGGCCCGGACATCTACCACCGCGGCACGGTCCGCCGCGACGTCTACTCCCTCTTCGCGACCGTCCGCCAGGGCAACTCCGGCGGCCCGCTGCTCACACCCGACGGCAGGGTCTACGGCGTCGTCTTCGCCAAGTCGCTCGACGACGCCGAGACGGGATACGCGCTGACCGTGGACGAGATCCAGGAGGACATCACCAAGGGGCGCACCGCCAACCGGCAGGTGGGCAGCGACAGCTGCGCGCTCTAGGAGCGGTCCTGGAGCGGGAGGTGTCGGGGCGTCACTCGCGCGGGTGACGCCTCAGTCGCGTGTGGGACGCAGACGTACGGAGACCCAGCGGGCCCGGCGGCGGAGGATACGCGGAATCCCGACCCTGGGGTCCGCGGTCACCATCTGCGGTGCGCCGCTTCGCCGGTGGGGGTTCGCACCGCCCGCCGAGCGGCGATTGCGGGTTGCGTCACTGTAGTCGTGCGTCCAGCCCATACCCCGACGTGTGCCCCCGCCCCATGGTCGATAACCGCTCCCCGGGCGTCCAATTGGCCTATGCGCCGGGCAATTGGCCGTTCGTAGGACAAGCGTTCACGTGCCGGTACCGGGCGGGGGCGATCGATCACCGGTCGGGTTCGGGATCCCGCAGCCAGTTGATGAGTTCCGAGGAGAACGCGACGGGGTCCTCCTCGTGCGGGAAGTGGCCGAGGCCGTCGAACAGGCGCCACCGGTAGGGGGCTTCGACGTACTCGCCGGACCCGGCCGCGCTGCGCGTGCGCATCACGGGGTCGAGCGAGCCGTGCAGATGGAGGGTCGGCACCCGCACGGGCCGCTTCATCCGCCGGTTGAACTGGATGCCGTCCGGGCGGGCCAGGGAGCGCACCATCCAGCGGTACGGCTCGACCGCGCAGTGCGCCGCGGAGGGGATGCACATGGCGCGGCGGTACGTCTCGAGCGCCTCGTCCTCGGGCGGGCGCGGCCCGGACCACTCCTGGATCAGCTCTGCCACGAGCGCCCCGTCGTCGGCGGTGAGCTGCCGCTCCGGGATCCAGGGCCGCTGGAACCCCCAGATGTGTGAACCGGCGCGGGTCTGCTTGACGTCTCTCAGCATGGCCGAGCGCCAGCGCCGCGGGTGTGGCATGGACGCGACGGCCAGCCGCCGCACCAGCTTGGGGCGCATCGCGGCCGCCGTCCACGCGAGGTATCCGCCCAGGTCGTGGCCGACCAGCGCGGCATCCGGCTCACCGAGGGAGCGGATGACGCCCGTGACGTCGAGCGCGAGGTTGGCGGGGTCGTAGCCGCGCGGCGTGCGGTCGCTGCCGCCGACGCCCCGCAGGTCCATGGCGACGGCCCGGAAGCCCGCGTCGGCGAGTGCCACGAGCTGGTGCCGCCAGGTCCACCAGAACTGCGGGAACCCGTGCAGCAGCAGCACCAGTGGACCGTCGCCCAGCTCGGCGATGTGGAAGCGGGCGCCGTTGGCGGCGACGTCGCGATGGCTCCAGGGGCCGTCCAGCAGGACGGCCGGAGCCGGTGGTGCCGAAGGTGTGGCGGGGTCCGTCATGATGACGAGCGTGCCACAGCCTCGATGGCCTCGGGGACCCGGTCCTGCGGGAGCTCCGGCCGCGGGTGCGGCTTGGCCTTCTGCAGAACGCCCGCGGTCTCCTTCATCGAGGCGGCGACCTTCTGCGGGCCCTTGCTCTTCTTGGCCTTCTTCGCGAAGACGATGCCGACCAGCGCGAGGACGAGCGCGACCAGCACGTTCGCCGCGAACGACAGCAGGAAGCAGACCGCGAGGTTCCAGTCGCTCCAGGTGCGGATGCCGTACGCCAGCGCGAAGTTAAGCATCGGCAGGGAGAAGATCAGCACCGCGCCGGCCGCCGAGAAGGCGCCGCCGCTGGTCGCGCCGCGCTTCACGTCCTGCTTGAGCTGCGCCTTCGCCAGCGCGATCTCGTCGTGCACCAGCGCCGACATTTCCGCCGTCGCCGAGGCGAACAGCTGGCCGATGCTGCGTTCGGCGCCGACCGGGCTGCCGTCGGGTGCGCTCATCGCGGTCTCCCTCTTCTGCGTACGGTCCGATGTCCGCGTCTTCTGTCTGACTCGTGCCCAGTCGTCCGACTGCGCACGGCATGACTGCGTACGGTCCCGTCTTTTGTACCGTCTCGTCAGATCATGCCGGACGGTGGTGGTCCTCGCTTGCCCCGCCCGGTACTTCGGCAAGCCCGTGGCGCGCCGCTGCCTTCTCCTGGGCGATGCGGCGGTGTTCGACGGCCTTGCGCTCGTAGAGGGCGGCGAGTCGCAGGTGGTACGCCGGGTCGTCCTCCTCGTAGACGTCCGGGACGCCGTCGGCGTCCTCGTCGCGCTCCTCGTCCTCCCACAGGCGGCGGTACTTGGCGTTCCGCAACTTCAGCAGGACGGTCGCGAGTGTCGCGGCGATGAGCGATCCCAGCAGGACGGCAACCTTGACCTGGTTCGTCAGCGTCTGGTCGCCGGCGAAGGCGAGTTCGCCGATGAGCAGCGACACGGTGAAGCCGATGCCGGCGAGGGTCGCCACGGCGAACACGTCCGCCCAGGCGAGGTCGTCGCTGAGCGAGGCGCGGGTGAAACGGGCCGCCAGCCACGTCCCGCCGAAGATGCCGAGCGCCTTGCCGACGACGAGCCCGAGGACGACGCCGAGGGTCTCCGGCTCGGTGAACACCTCCGCGAGCGCCCCGCCGGACACCGCGACGCCCGCGCTGAACAGCGCGAACAGCGGGACGGCCAGCCCCGCGGACAGGGGCCGTACGAGGTGCTCGATGCGCTCGCCGGGGGAGCGGTCCTCACCCTCGTGGCGGTGGCAGCGCAGCATCAGGCCCATGGCGACGCCGGCGACGGTGGCGTGGACGCCGCTGTTGTACATCAGCGCCCAGATGACGAGGGCGAGCGGCACGTACACGTACCAGCCGCGTACGCCCTTGCGCAGCAGCAGCCAGAACACCACCAGTCCCGCGACGGCGCCGCCGAGCGCGGCGAAGTTCAGTTCGGCGGTGAAGAACACCGCGATGATCAGGATCGCGAAGAGGTCGTCGACGACGGCGAGCGTGAGCAGGAAGGCCCGCAGCGCGCTCGGCAGGGACGTGCCGATGACGGCGAGCACGGCGAGCGCGAAGGCGATGTCGGTCGCGGTCGGCACGGCCCAGCCGGCCAGGGAGCCACCGCCGGCGACGACGGTGACGGTGTAGACGAGCGCCGGTACGGCCATGCCGCAGAGCGCGGCGACGACCGGGAGCGCGGCGGCTTTCGGGTCGCGCAGGTCGCCCGCCACGAGTTCCCGTTTGAGCTCGATCCCGGCGACGAAGAAGAAGACCGCCAGCAGTCCGTCGGCGGCCCAGTGCGCGATGGACAGGTCGAGGCCGAGGGCGGCGGGGCCGAGGTGGAAGTGGGAGACGCTGTCGTAGCTGCCGCGCAGCGCGGGGATGTTCGCCCAGAGCAGCGCGATCACCGCGGCGGCGAGCAGCAGCACCCCGCCCACGGTCTCCGTACGCAGCGCGTTCGCCACGTAGGTCCGCTCGGGCAGCGACAGCCGGCCGAGGACTTTGCGGGGGGTGGTGGAGCGGGGCGCGGTCACGGGGGAGACCTCCGGTCGGTGGGCAGGACCGAACACATGCCGACCAGACTTCCCGGCGCACCATGGAGCAGTTGTTTTGCTTAGTTTAGCTAAACGTGCGGCTGATCGTACGCGATCTCACCACGGGCGTCACAAGGGCGCCCGGCAAACTCACCACGGGCGTCACCAGGGCACCCGGCGTGCCGTCTGCCGGGTGCCCTTCGTCCGTTCCGCTATGCCGCTCAGTCCTCGCTGGGCGCGGCCGGCAGCTTGTCCTGGATGAGGGCCATGACCGTGGAGTCGGTCAGCGTGGTGACGTCACCCAGCTGGCGGTTCTCGGCGACGTCCCGCAGCAGACGGCGCATGATCTTGCCGGAGCGGGTCTTGGGCAGCTCGGCCACCGGCAGGATCCGCTTGGGCTTGGCGATCGGGCCCAGCGTGTTGCCGACGTGGGCGCGCAGTTCGCCGACCAGGGTCTCGGTCTCGGTGGCCGTACCGCGCAGGATCACGAACGCGACGATCGCCTGACCGGTCGTCTCGTCCGCCGCGCCGACCACGGCGGCCTCGGCGACCGAGGGGTGGGAGACCAGCGCGGATTCGACCTCGGTGGTGGAGATGTTGTGGCCGGAGACGAGCATGACGTCGTCGACCCGGCCGAGCAGCCAGATGTCGCCGTCGTCGTCCTTCTTGGCGCCGTCACCGGCGAAGTACTTGCCCTCGAAGCGCGACCAGTAGGTGTCGATGAACCGCTGGTCGTCGCCCCAGATGGTGCGCAGCATCGACGGCCACGGCTCGGTCAGCACCAGGTAGCCGCCCCCGCCGGCGGGTACCTCGTTGGCCTCGTCGTCGACGACCGTCGCGGCGATGCCGGGCAGCGGCGTCTGTGCCGAGCCGGGCTTGGTGGCGGTCACGCCCGGCAGCGGGGTGATCATCATCGCGCCGGTCTCGGTCTGCCACCAGGTGTCCACGACCGGGGTGCGGTCGCCGCCGATGTTCTTGCGGTACCAGATCCACGCCTCGGGGTTGATCGGCTCGCCCACCGAGCCCAGCACCCTGAGGCTGCTGAGGTCGAACTTGGCGGGGATGTCGTCGCCCCACTTCATGAACGTACGGATCGCGGTCGGCGCG